>NZ_CP074570.1 GCF_019900845.1 Paraneptunicella aestuarii
ATTCCAGCAGAAATAAATGCTGGTGAGAAATCTAACATAAACAGTAACTATCGTTTTGATAATTTCGTTGAAGGTAAATCTAACCAATTGGCTAGAGCCGCCGCGCAGCAGGTTGCAGATAATCCAGGTGGTGCCTATAACCCTCTATTTATATATGGTGGTACTGGCTTGGGTAAAACCCACTTACTACATGCTGTTGGTAACGGAATTCGTGAATTTAAAAAAGATGCGAAAGTTGTATACATGCATTCAGAGCGTTTTGTTCAAGATATGGTTCGTGCGCTACAAAATAACGCCATAGAAGAATTCAAACGATACTATCGTTCGGTCGATGCATTATTGATCGACGATATCCAGTTCTTTGCTAATAAAGAACGTTCCCAAGAAGAATTTTTTCATACTTTCAATGCATTGTTAGAAGATAACCAGCAGATCATTTTAACTTCTGATCGTTACCCAAAAGAAATTGATGGGGTAGAGGATAGATTAAAATCTCGTTTTGGCTGGGGGCTTACCATTGCCATTGAACCTCCAGAGTTAGAGACTCGCGTTGCTATTCTTATGAAGAAAGCGAACGAGAATAAGATCAAGCTACCCAATGAAGTCGCATTCTTTATTGCCAAACGTTTACGCTCTAATGTTCGTGAGCTCGAAGGTGCATTGAACAGGGTGATCGCTAACGCTAATTTCACCGGTCGTCCAATAACAATTGATTTTGTACGTGAAGCGCTTAGGGATTTGCTGGCATTACAAGAAAAACTCGTTACTATTGATAACATTCAAAAAACGGTAGCTGAATACTTCAAAATTAAAGTTGCGGATATTTTGTCTAAACGACGTAGTCGCAGTGTTGCCAGGCCCAGACAAATTGCAATGGCGTTATCTAAAGAGTTAACAAACCATAGCTTGCCTGAAATTGGTGACAAATTTGGCGGTAGGGATCATACTACTGTACTGCATGCCTGCCGTAAGGTTGCGCAGCTAAAAGAAGAAAGTCACGATATAAAAGAAGACTACCAGAATCTGATTCGCACTTTGTCATCCTAGGTAACTGAGTAAAGTATGAAATTCAAAATTAGTAGGGAAGACTTTTTAAAGCCACTCCAACTCGTTTCCGGTGCCGTAGAACGTCGCCACACACTTCCAATATTGTCTAATGTTCTGATTAAAGTTGATGGCGATTTGCTATGGCTTACCGGTACAGACTTAGAAGTGGAACTCATTTCCAGCATCAAATTAAATGGTGAGTTTGAGCAGGGCGAAATAACCGTTCCTGCCAAGAAGCTTGTCGATATTTGTCGAAGTTTAAGAGATGGGGTTGATATTGAATTTTCTGTTGATGGTTCTAAGGCCGTTATCAAATCTGGTAGAAGTAAATACACCCTTTCTACATTGTCTGCTGACGATTATCCAAATCTTGAAGATTGGGAAGGCGAAGTTGAATTTGAACTTGCGCAGAAAGATCTAAAACGATTGATAGATAGCACTCACTTCGCTATGGCGCAGCAGGATGTAAGATACTACCTCAATGGTATGTCTTTAGAGACTGATCAAAATATCATTCGAGCTGTTGCTACCGATGGCCACAGACTTGCGCTTTCCAAGATTGAAAATTCAGAAGCATTAGCTAATAAGCAAGTTATTATCCCAAGAAAAGGGGTAATGGAAATTCTTCGCTTGATTGGTGATGAAGATCAATTGCTTAAAGTTAAGTTAGGAAGTAACCATCTTCGAATTCACTCTTCAGAATTTATTTTCACCAGTAAATTGGTAGATGGTCGTTTTCCTGATTACAGAAGGGTATTGCCGAAAGATGGTGACAAGATCATTTCTGTAAACAGAAGTGATATGAAAGATGCATTAAGCCGTGCCGCTATTTTGTCTAACGAAAAATTCCGTGGTATTCGATTGAATGTCAGTAACAATGAGTTAATGATTACTGCGAATAACCCTGAACAAGAAGAGGCGGTTGAGGTAGTCGATGTCGATTACAATGGCGATAGCCTGGAGATAGGTTTTAATGTTGCCTATATGATCGATGTTATGAATGCGCTTCATTCAGATTCTGTCAAAATTTCACTTGCTGATTCTAACAGTAGTGCCCTTATAGAAGATCCTGAGAATGATGAATCTCTATATGTGGTTATGCCAATGAGATTATAAGATCCGTCTGTGATTTTTACCGTTCAATTCGAGAACGTTCGAAATATACCTATAGCGAATGTTGTACCTTCTCCCATTTTGAATGTGCTTTACGGCCAAAATGGGAGTGGGAAATCTTCTTTTCTTGAAGCACTTTACTTACTCTCTTCAGGTCGTTCATTCCGAACAACAGAACTAAAAAACCTGATTAGTTTTGAAAAAGAATCCCTTCTTGTAAGAAGTGAGTTGATGGTTAGTCAAGATTCTAAAGAGAAAATCGGACTTAGTTTTTCTCGTAGTGGGCAGAAGCTGGTTAAAAAAAATGGTGAGAAAATAAAAAACTCGTCTGAACTGGCTAGAAGCTTACCTCTACGATTTTTATCTCCGACTGTAAGTGAGTTAGTTGAAGGTTCGCCTAGGAATAGGAGACAGTTTTTAGATTGGATTATGTTTCACGTGGAACCATCCTATCTAAATGAGTTTAAGACATTTAAAACAGTATTAGCAAACCGTAATGCTGTATTAAAAGATAAGCGTAAAGATCAAGAGGCTTTCTGGACAGAGAAGCTCGTAGAGCTAAGTTATAGCTTGACAGGTAAATGTCGGAATATTGTATCTGATATTACACCCTATATTGATGCCTCACTTTCATTGTTTTTAAGTGGCTGTGATATATCAATTGATTACTACCAAGGGTGGGGAAAAGAGAAGGATCTAGCTGAACTACTGACTCAAAATTTAGAGAATGAGTTCAAATTCGGGACAACCCGATACGGATTTCAAAGGTCAGATTTGCGTTTGAAGATAAATGGTAAACCTTTAAATCAGGTAATGTCTAGAGGTCAGTTAAAGCTTTGTGCTTTTGCACTACATTTGGCTCAAGTAAGGTTTATTAATGAGCGTAATGGAGTAAAATGTACGGTCTTAATTGATGACGTTATATCTGAATTAGACGATATAAACGTATGTAAAGTGATTGGCGGATTCATTGATTCTGGTTCGCAATGTTTTATCACCAGTGCCAATGACAAGTTACCTAAATTGCTGGCAGATCACTTTAGCGAAAATTATAAATTGTTCCACGTGGAACATGGAACAATAACAGAAGAGGAATATCCTTAATGTCAGAAGAAACCAACAACAATTATGATTCTTCCAGCATCAAAGTGCTAAAAGGTTTGGATGCAGTTAGAAAAAGACCCGGGATGTACATTGGTGATACAGATGATGGAACAGGTCTTCATCACATGGTTTTTGAGGTCGTAGATAATTCAATTGATGAAGCTCTTGCAGGCCACTGTTCTGAGATATATGTGAAGATCCATATTGATGGCTCGGTTTCTGTTCAAGATGATGGACGTGGTATTCCAACAGAAATTCACCCTGAAGAAGGTGTATCCGCAGCGGAAGTTATCATGACAGTACTTCATGCTGGCGGTAAATTTGATGATAACTCCTATAAAGTGTCAGGTGGTCTTCACGGAGTAGGTGTTTCTGTTGTAAATGCGCTTTCCAAACGATTGGTTTTACGTATCAAGCGTAGTGGAAAAGTTTGGGAACAAGAGTACATTCATGGTGAACCTAGTGCGCCTTTAGCGGCTGTAGGTGACTCTGATGGTAAAACGGGTACTACTATTCATTTTTGGCCAAGTGGTGACACTTTTACTGATCTTGAATTTCACTATGATTTATTAGCAAAACGCTTACGTGAGCTTTCTTTCTTAAATTCAGGCGTGTCTATCAACCTGGTTGATGAACGCGATGGAAAGAAAGAAAACTTCAAATATGAAGGGGGGATTCAGGCTTTTGTTGAGTACCTAAACCGTAATAAGACTCCTATTCATCAGAAAGTCTTCCATTTTTGCAATGAAAGAGATGACGGTATTAGTGTTGAAGTGGCACTGCAATGGAATGATTCCTTCCAGGAAAACATCTACTGTTTTACCAACAACATTCCACAAAGAGATGGCGGTACTCACTTGGCTGGCTTCCGTGGCGGCTTGACCAGAACGCTAAACAACTACATGGAAGCGGAAGGTTTAAATAAGAAAGCTAAAACCAATACCAGTGGTGATGATGCTAGAGAAGGTTTGACTGCTGTTATTTCAGTAAAAGTTCCAGATCCTAAGTTCTCATCACAAACTAAAGATAAGTTAGTTTCTTCAGAAGTTAAGCCAGCGGTAGAATCTGTTTTGGGTGAGAAGCTAAGCGAGTTCTTACTTGAAAACCCGAGTGACGCTAAGATTGTTGCCAACAAGATTATCGATGCTGCCCGAGCGCGTGAAGCGGCTCGTAAAGCGAGAGAAATGACTCGTCGAAAAGGCGCGTTAGATCTGGCTGGTCTTCCTGGTAAGCTAGCGGATTGTCAGGAAAAAGATCCTGCATTATCTGAACTTTACATCGTGGAAGGAGACTCTGCGGGTGGTTCTGCAAAGCAAGGGCGTAACCGCAAGAATCAAGCTATCTTGCCATTAAAAGGTAAGATCCTGAACGTAGAAAAAGCGCGTTTTGATAAGATGCTTTCTTCACAAGAAGTCGCAACCTTAATCACCGCATTAGGTTGCGGAATTGGTCGTGATGAATATGATCCTGAAAAGCTTCGTTATCACTACGTTATTATCATGACCGATGCCGACGTGGACGGTTCCCACATTCGTACATTGTTACTGACGTTCTTCTATCGTCAAATGCCTGAAATTATCGAACGTGGTCATGTATATATTGCTCAACCACCACTGTATAAAATTAAAAAAGGCAAACAGGAAAGCTATTTGAAAGATGATGCTGCCCTGAACCAGTACCTTACCGCTATCGCTTTAGATAATGCTGCTATTTTTCCGACAGAAGGTGGGGCTGCTATTAGTGGTGTCGGTTTGGAAACTATGGTTAAGAAGTTCCAGTCTGTTAGATCGGTTATTGATCGCTTAAACCGCTTTATGCCAGAACAGATTCTTAATCAGTTGGTTTATAGTGAAACCTTTGATATAGAAGATTTGAAAAATGCTGCCACATTGGAAAGTAAAGCTAAGTTGTTAGCCGATACTTTAAATACCAATGATACTGACAGCGTGACATACAACTATGAAGTTGTTGCCGATGAAGAGCATACGGGAAGCCATTTGATCCGCTTTATTGTGCGTCAACATGGTGTTGATACCAATTATGAATTGGATCATGGATTCATCAGCAGTAATGAATATGGAATGCTTAAAGATCTTAATAACACTATTAATGGTCTTATTGAGGAAACCGGTTATGTACAGCGTGGTGAGAAGACCAAGCCTGTAGAAAGCTTTGAAGAAGCCCTTAACTGGCTAATGGATGAAGCTAAGCGTGGTCAATACATTCAACGCTATAAAGGATTAGGTGAGATGAACCCTGATCAGCTTTGGGAAACGACGATGGATCCTGAAAGTCGTCGCATGCTTAAAGTATCTATCGAGGATGCAATTGGAGCCGATCAGTTATTCACTACATTGATGGGTGACCAGGTTGAACCTCGTCGAGCATTCATCGAAGAGAACGCACTTAAGGTTATGAACTTGGATGTTTAGACCAGACTAAGTTATAGCTGCCATATTAGAAAAGCCAGATATCAATCTGGCTTTTTCTTTTATATTAATGATAGCAGTGCTTTCTAATTCAATAATCTTAAAGCCAATGGCTTTTGAAATTGTCTTTTCGTTTAAAATAACCATACCTGATTCTGCCACCAACAGAATCAATATGCTCATTCTCGATAACTTGTTTTAATATACTTGGTAGGGCATCAGTCAATGAATGCTCTTTGGATATTTGCTGTATCAATTCCTTTGCTATTTGTGAACCAGAGCCCATTAACTCAACATCACCATCGTTGATAAGTATTTCATAATATTCATAGTCATTAGCATTGCTTGAAACAGGGGATAATTTAAACGCTTTGGTCGATTGAGTTTCGTAGCAGAAACCAGCAATAAATAGAGCGGATTGACCTTTTGCACCCACAAGAGAATGGCATAGTGATTTCGACACTTTTACGTACTGCTCGAAAATCCGATGAGTAATTTGATCGAATGTGAAGCTGGGCATCAAGAGCCCTCTTACTCTATCGTAAAGCGCTTCTCTTAGTGCAAATGCATTGACGGTACTACCGCTAAAACACATACCAATGTCACCGTGAAATAAATCTTCATCTGAGCCCGTATGTGGGTTCATCATATCTATCTCAATTCTTACTGGCACTATTTTTATAGCTTCGTCAAAAGGTGCATTATTAGGAAATGAGATCCGTGAATCTGAAACAAAATGAAGCTGTCCTTTTTCTTTCCAAGCAATACATAGCGTCATAGCGGGTGATTCTCAGTAAAAAATTGGTTATATTTCTATATAAAACAATATCTTATGTGCTTTATCTACATAAAAAAGCCGTCTTTCGACGGCTAATATAATACTTAACAGATAAGTAGGCTTTCTTAGCTAGCTGGAGTCTTCTCAATATACACCAGAGGAGGTCTGTTACCTTGAGGCTTAAAGTAAAACAAATACTCCCCTGTAGAATCAGGTGTGAATTTGAAATTATTCACCGGTGTGTCACAGTTGGCCTTAGACGTTACACCTAAAGACAAGGTTTCATCGTTTTCTTTTTCCAGGTATCCACAGCTTAAACCGGGTGACCAATCTTTATCGGCGATTTTAAAATCGTAAGGCTGACCATCTGCAACAAGATTTGCTTTTGCCACATATAGATTCGTGCTGACCTTTTTAAAGCGGAAGCTTTCTTCGGCTTCCCACCAGGTAAACACGCCTCGAAGGTACAGCGTATGCCAATCTCGATTTGCGTCTTCGGACTCCTGAATCGACAAGCCTGTACTACCGCAACCTGCTAGTGTAGCCAGCAATAATATACTGGCTGTAGCACTTAGAGTTGATAGGATTCGCTTGATTCGATTTTGACTACCAAACATTACTAACAGTTCTCCTGCATGTTTCTGTTAATTCAAAACAGAAACATCGGCGATGTTCAAAAATAACGCTCTAAGTTGGGATAGAAGCGTTAATCTGTTCTGCTTGATATCAGCATTGTCTGCGTTAACCATTACACCGTCGAAAAAGGCATCAAGCACTTCTTTTAACGATGATAAGGTTTCTAATGCCTTACCATACTGGAAGTTGGATGCAAGACTCTCTACTTCTGTTTTAACGCCTTCTATTGCGCTATACAAAGCTTTCTCTTGGTCTGCTTCAAACAACTCCGTATTGACACTTGGACTCGGTGTGAAGGACGTTTCTTCCGTCGATTTTCTCAGAATGTTAGCAACACGCTTATTCGCTTCAATTAGCGAGTCTGCTGCAGGATGTTTCACAAAGTCTTGTACTGCACCAATACGGGCATCAAAATCAATGGCTTTTGATGGCTCACGTAACAACACTGATTGCACGACTCTGCTGTCTACGCCTGAATCTTGATACATAGATTTAAGGCGGCTAAACATAAACTCAAGGATTTGCTTTTGATCGATATCTTTATCGAATTTAGGCTGTACCAACTTAGCTGCAATGCTAACCAGCCATGCCAAATCAAGATCCAGGTTCTTTTCAATACAAATACGCAGAATACCAATCGTTGCGCGTCGAAGTGCAAACGGGTCTTTGTCGCCTTTAGGTACTTGGCCTGTTGCGAAAATACCCACTAAGGTATCCAACTTCTCTGCAATTGCCACACTGGCACTTTCGTTTGAAGAAGGTAGCCTGTCACCGGAAAATGCGGGCAGATACTGTTCACCAATTGCTGTAGCCACCGTTTCGTTCTCACCACTTGCGGCAGCGTAGTAACGACCCATAGTGCCTTGCATGGAGGTGAATTCCAGCACCATGTTCGATACCAAATCATTCTTACATAGTAAGCCTGCGCGCTGGGCATCGTCGGCATTAGCATTGATTTGTGTTGCAATGTCTTTGGAGAGACTTGCAATACGCTCTACGCGTTCTTTCAATGTGCCTAACTGCTTTTGGAAGACGATATTCTCAAGGTTATTAACTCTTGAGGCAAAATCGACTTTCAAATCGGTTGTATAGAAAAATTTAGCATCTGCCAGGCGAGGGCGGATGACTCGCTCATTACCGGCAACCACTTTCTCTGGAGATGAACTCTGAATGTTGGATACAAACAGGAATTTAGGAAGCAACTTTCCATCTTTATCTAGAAGAGGAAAGTATTTCTGATCACCTTTCATTGTGTATATGAGCGCTTCTTTTGGCACTTCAAGGAAGTGCTCTTCGAAGGTAGCCGTCATAATCACAGGGAATTCAACCAATGAGGTCACTTCTTCCAGCAAGTCTTCTTCCATATCAACAACCGCATTTAATTCTGCGGCTTTGGCTTCCAAGCCTTGTTTGATGAAGGATTTTCTTGTTTCGTAATCGGCTACAACAAATCGCTCATTCAGAACAGATTCGTAATTGCTGGCGCTATCAATTTCAACGAACTCTGGCGCATGAAAACGGTGGCCTTGGACTTTATTGGACGCTGTAAGGCCTTTTATGGAAAGAGGCAGTACATTATTGCCAAACAACACTAAAACGCTGTGTACAGGGCGTACAAATTCTTCTGTATTGTTTCCCCAACGCATAGGTTTGGGAATTGGTAACGCTTTTAGTGCTTGATTAATGATGTCTTCCAGCAATTCGCTTAATGCTTTTCCTTGCTCGACCTTTTTCAACAATAACCATTCACCTTTGTCGGTGCTTAAGCGTTCAGCTTCATCAATAGTAATGCCGTTACCACTTGCCCAACCTAATGCGGCTTTGGTTGGGTTGCCATCAGCATCAAATGCGGAACTTACGGCCGGGCCGCGTTTCTCGACTACTTGATCTTCTTGCTGCTCATCTAATTGAGAAACAAACACAGCCAAGCGCTTTGGAGTGGCGTACCATTTTGAGCTATCAAAGCTTAGCGTTGCTTGTTCCAAGCGACTAATAATGTTGCTATGAAACGCTTCTGCTAATTTGCGAAGTGATTTTGGAGGAAGTTCTTCAGTACCAATTTCAATGATCAAATCATTCTTTTGCATTACTGCGCCTCCTTGTTCAGCATTGGGAAACCAAGTTTTTCTCTTTCTTCGTAGTAAATGGTCGCACAATCACGAGCCAAGGCTCTAACACGCAAAATGAATCGTTGCCTTTCTGTAACGGAAATGGCGTGACGGGCATCAAGCAGGTTGAAACTGTGAGAAGCCTTCATTACTTGCTCATAGGCAGGTAATGGTAAGCGCTGTTCAATCAATTGCTGACA
Organism: Paraneptunicella aestuarii; assembly: GCF_019900845.1. Classification (NCBI taxonomy): domain Bacteria; kingdom Pseudomonadati; phylum Pseudomonadota; class Gammaproteobacteria; order Alteromonadales; family Alteromonadaceae; genus Paraneptunicella; species Paraneptunicella aestuarii. The sequence goes on from NZ_CP074570.1 coordinate 9,416, forward strand.
AGCCTTTTCAGCTTCATCAAAGGCTCTGAACAAGAAATCTACATTGGCAAACTCAAAGTTGTATTTTGATTGCTCCACTTCGTTTTGATGGAACACATCACCGTAGGTAACCGTACCCATTGGGCCTTTTGTCCAAACCAAATCGAAAATGCTATCAACACCCTGGATATACATAGCAAGACGCTCTAATCCATAAGTGATCTCGCCAGTGACGGGCTTACATTCTAAACCACCAACTTGCTGGAAATAGGTAAATTGTGTTACTTCCATACCGTTTAACCATACTTCCCATCCTAAGCCCCAAGCTCCCAGGGTAGGGGATTCCCAGTTATCTTCAACAAAGCGGATGTCGTGCTCAAGTGGATCGAAGCCAAGTTCTTTTAATGAACCCAGATAAAGCTCCTGAATATTATCAGGGGAAGGCTTCAGCATTACCTGAAATTGGTAATAGTGTTGCAAACGGTTAGGGTTCTCGCCATAACGACCGTCAGTTGGTCTGCGGCATGGCTGAACATAAGCACTACTAATAGGCTCCGGGCCGATTGAACGGAGAAAAGTCATAGGGTGGAATGTCCCGGCGCCAACTTCCATATCTAGAGGTTGAATAATGACGCAGCCTGCTTTAGCCCAATAATTTTGAAGGCTTAAAATTAGACCCTGAAATGTTTTGATGTCGTATGTTTGCATATCCAAAATGTGTTATTTGTACCGAAAGGTGGATAACATTAATAAATTATCTGAAAAAATGGCGGCAAGTATACCTTTACTGGGGCTTGGAATGTAGGATTTTTCGCCTTATTACCGGAGATTCTTTGTGTCTGATAGTAATTCTTTAATTCGATGTGGCTGGGTATCTAATGATCCTTTGTATCAAGATTATCATGACCATGTTTGGGGCGTTCCTGTAATGGATAGCCAAGAGTTGTTTGCCAAGCTGTGTTTGGATGGACAGCAAGCTGGATTAAGCTGGATAACGATTCTAAAGAAACAGAAAAATTACGAGGAAGCGTTTCTTAATTTTGATCCGGAAAAAGTGTCTGTGTTCGATGAGCAAGATGTTGAGCGTTTATTGTTAAATCCTGGAATTATACGCAACAGGCTTAAGGTTAATTCAATAATCAGAAATGCGCGTGCCTATTTGAAGATGCAAGAGCAGGGTATTGATTTTGTCGATTTTATTTGGTCGTTTGTAGATCACAAAACGAAGCAGAATGAATTTAAACAATTAAGCCATGTTCCTGCCACGTCTGAGCAATCTGATGCAATGTCAAAAGCGCTTAAGAAAGCGGGATTTAATTTTGTTGGTAGCACTATTTGTTATGCGTTTATGCAAGCCGTTGGGTTGGTAAATGATCATACGACAGATTGCCACTGCTATGAGAAGGTGAGAGCTCTGGGTCGGAAGTAGGGGATTGGAAGTCGGATCGAAAATAGGGAAGAATGAAGTTAAAAGGATATATATAAATGGGAGCATTTCTTGATTGGAAATTATCAGGAAAGTTTTTCTGTTCCCAAAAAACAAAAAAGGCGATAGAAATCTATCACCTATTGCTTAAGAGCGTGCGCCTTGGCACCTTTCCCAAGGTAGACTCCGTTCCGGAAAGAATCATCCTTAAAGCCACTTATTATTTTTTTTCTCAGCCCGTCGTTATTATAGGTTTTCCTAACTCTTTATAAGCCTTCCCTGTTTCCCATGGATAGTGAAATAAATTCCAAGTTGTTTTTATTGTTTCCGGCATTTCTGCCTGAAACGGCATCGAGCAATTATTGTTATTTTTGCGCTCGCTGCGTTCCTAGTGACGCGAATCATACACGATGATTTTCTTTTTACAACTTTTTTACAATCTGGATACAAAAAAGTTATAAACCATCGTGTATATGTTCTATTTAGCTATAAAAATCTTAATGAAGACCTGCAACATACTGAGACAAAACTGCGATATCTTCATCAGTTAAACGCTTCGCGATATCGCGCATCATGCCATTAAGGTCATTTGAGCGAGCTCCTGAGCGGAATGCTTCTAACTGCGATTTGGTATAGTCAGCATGTTGACCACTGATATCAGGGAAGCCTGATAGTGAGGTGCCGTTACCGCGAGGACCGTGGCAAGCGATACATGCTGTAATTCCACGTTCCATGTCGCCACCTTGGTACAACTTACTACCAGCTGCAACAACATCTTCAGGAGTCGCACCTGCTTTTGGCTTTTGAGATTCAAAATAAGCTGAAATGTCAGCAATGTCTTCATCACTCAAGCCGGCAGCCATACCGTTCATCACGGCATTATTACGACCTTCTTTGCCACCGGTTTTCGCTGCTAATCTGAATTCTTTGATTTGTTTTTCAAGATACTTTGTATGTTGACCTGCCAATTTAGGGTTCATGGCGACAACACTGTTACCATCTGCACCATGACAAGCCGCACATTGGGCAGACTTGGTCTTGCCTTTTTCTACGTCACCTTGGGCAAAGGCTGATGGAGCCATACTGGCAGATACAATGAGAAGCATTAGCAATTTTTTCATTTTAGGTCTCGTTATTGGTTATTTTGTCCAAGGGAGATAAAATTCCGGCTATTTTACACAATTCGTCACGCGTTAGAATATATATCCTTATAAATATGCGGTTTATTTTTGAGTCAATTTAGCAAGAATGTTTAATAATTGTTCGACTTAAGCATTTTGTGCTTCAAATTCGTATAAGAACATTTAGTCTAGGCTGTAGCTGACAATTAATCTCTGCATTTTTCAGGTCGGCAATAGCTACACTTAATCATGAAGAGTGTGATGAACATTTCAGGAAAATTATGAGTCATTATCAACGGGCAACATTTCAAATAAGTGCGCCAGATATTAGTCATCTGGGGGAAGATTCAGGTATCGAAGTTGCCTTTGCAGGTCGATCTAATGCAGGTAAGTCTACAGCGCTTAATTGCCTTACCAGGCAGAAAAACCTGGCAAGAACCAGTAAAACACCTGGGCGCACCCAGCTAATCAACGTATTTGAGTTTGATGAAAATAAACGTTTGATCGACTTGCCGGGTTATGGATATGCGCAAGTACCTATAAAAATGAAGGAAAAGTGGCAACGTGCTTTGGGTGAATACCTGCAACGTCGCAAGAGCTTGAAAGGATTGGTTGTGTTAATGGATATTCGTCATCCATTTAAAGAATTGGATCAAGATCTGATTCATTGGGCAGTAGCATCTAATATTCCGGTTCTGGCTTTGTTGACCAAAGCGGATAAGTTCAAATCGGGTAAACAGAAAAGTCAGCTATTAATGGCTCGTGAAGCGGCTTTAGCCTTTTGCGGTGATGTAACGGTACACACGTTTTCTGCATTGAAAGGAAAAGGGGTGCCTGAGTTGGAATCTGTTTTGGATAGGTGGTTTGGATATATTCAGGATGATGAGCAAGATCAAGACGATGACATTGTTAGCGACATAGAATAACCGACCAGAGTGGTTTATATCGAATCAGATAAAGAAAAGCCCCTTCAATGAAGGGGCTAAAAGAGAAAACACACACAACTATATTCATAGACTTCTACTTCTCAGCAAAGTTCAAAAATATCTTAAAAAAATTCTTTTTTATTTTTCCCTCTATTAAATGCCATATCTAAAATCGCTGAATAGTGCATAAAGTCGGATTCTGGCTACATTTATGTAATTAAATTACATTTTGTCAGGCTATGTATGCTTTGATGAACTTAATGCCGACTTCAAGCATTTCAGTGATGAATTGAGAATTCGTTGTTTATATGAAGAGTCGGTGATATGTACGGTATTGATTGGCTTGGAGTCTGTTTAAGTTCCTTTTCAGTATTCATAGGCATAAAAAAACCCCGGCAAATTGCCGGGGCTAAAACAAAGGTCTAAAAGATATAGAACATCTCACCTCTGTACCCTACAGCGGGAAATATAGACGAGGTGATATGAAAAATAAAGTATTTTTTGTAATTAAATTACGTTATTTGTTAACTTAATGTGCTAAATCTCTGGTTTTTAACGTGTTTAATGCGCTTCATCCCAATTTTGTCCAACTCCGGCTTCTACGAGCAGTGGAACTTTGAGTTCAACGGCATTTTGCATCAGTTCAACAATTTTGGTTTTGTACTCTTCGACGAATTGGTCTTTTATTTCGAATACCAATTCATCGTGTACCTGCATGAGCATTTGAATGCAACCTGGCTCTTGCTGTTCTATCCATTGATGTACCGCCAACATGGCTTTCTTGATGATATCGGCGGCCGTGCCCTGCATTGGTGCATTAATGGCTGCTCGTTCTGCCCCTTTACGCCTTGCTCCATTGCTTGAGCGAATGTCAGGCAAGTACAAGCGGCGTCCAAATACCGTTTCAACGTAGCCTTGCTCTTTGGCATTGGTTCGAGTCACTTCCATATAATCCAGTACACCAGGGTAGCGCTCAAAATATAGATCCATATATTTTTGTGCTTCGTTGCGACCAATATGTAGCTGCTTGGCAAGGCCAAAGGCGGACATGCCATAAATGAGGCCGAAATTAATGGCTTTAGCGCTACGGCGTTGGTCACTGGTAACTTCATCTAGTGGTACACCAAATACTTCAGCGGCTGTGGCTTTATGAATATCCTGACCATGAGAGAAAGCATCAAGAAGCCCTTTGTCATCTGATAAATGAGCCATAATGCGCAGTTCTATTTGAGAATAGTCGGCAGCGACTATGGTGTAACCCTCTGGTGCGATGAAGGCTTGACGTACTTTTCTACCTTCTTCTGTTCTGATAGGAATATTTTGCAAGTTAGGATCAGTTGAAGACAAACGACCCGTTGCCGCTACTGCTTGATGATAACTGGTGTGTACGCGATTAGTGCGCGGGTCAACCATGGTCGGCAACTTATCAGTATAAGTATTCTTTAATTTGGTTAAGCCGCGATAGGTCATAAGCAGTTCGGGAAGCTCATAATCTAACGCCAGATCCTGTAACACTTCCTCTGAGGTTGAAGGCGCACCTTTTGGCGTCTTCTTCAAAATAGGAAGCCCCATCTTTTCATACAGAATATGCTGGAGTTGCTTGGTTGAGCCTAAATTGAATTTTTCCCCAGCCATTTCGTGAACCTGTTTTTCCAGATCCATAATTTTCTGAGCTAGCTGATTGCTTTGTTCCCTCAGCTTTTGGCTATCGATATAAACGCCAGTGCGTTCCATTTTGGATAATACTGATGCCAGAGGAATTTCTATTTCGGTTAGTAGAGACTTTAAAGAAGGAATTTCTTCTAACTGTGGCCACAAATGATTATGTAGTCGCAGTGTGATGTCGGCATCTTCGGCTGCGTAATGGGAAGCATCCTCGATATCTATCTGGTTAAAAGTAAGCTGCTTAACGCCTTTGCCTGCGATATCTTCGAAATGCGTTGTTTTATGAGCCAGAAAACGCTCAGCCATACTGTCCATGTCGTGACGTCCCAAAGTGCTGTTAAATACGTAAGACTCCAACATGGTATCGAAGGCAATGCCTTTTAACTCAATACCCGCGCGAGCCAGAACGTTTTTATCGTATTTCAGGTGTTGCCCAATTTTTTTAATCTGAGGATCTTCAAGAATTGGTTTAAAGATCGTCAGAACTTCGTCTCGGTTTAATTGATCTGGTGCGTCTGGATAGTCGTGACCAAAAGGCAGGTAGGCGGCTTCACCTTCTTTTATGGCAAATGAAAAGCCGACTAGCTCTGCTTCCATGTAGTTAATACTTGTTGTTTCCGTATCGAAAGCAAACAATTTGGCCTGCTTAATTTTATCCAGCCAGTTGTCTAATGCTGCTTTGTCGAAAATCGTCTCGTAGTGAATTTCAATTTGGCTTGGCTTTACTTCTCGGGCTGATTCTAGAGCCGATTCTGGAGAGGCTTGCTTTTGTTCTTTCAGATCTGATGAAGTGATAGCTGAAGCTGAAGTGGTTCCCGTTTTATGACCTTCATTAAATCCATCAATATCATTTAACCAGCGCTTGAACTCCAATTCTTCAAACAATTCCAACAAAGCCGCATTGTCTGGATCGGCAATATTGAGAGAGTCTATATCGAAATCCAACTCGACATCTAACTTGATAGTTGCCAACTCGTAAGATAAGCGAGCTTGTTCTTCATATTCCTGCATTTTCAAGGCCATGGTTTTTGAGCCTCGAAAATCCAATCCCGCGATTTTATCCAGATTATTATAAATATCCTTGATGCTACCAATACCTTGAAGCAGGGCTAGGGCGCTCTTATCACCAACCCCGGGTACGCCTGGTATGTTGTCGACTTTGTCGCCTTTCAATGCCAGAAAGTCGATGATTAATTCGGGAGGAATGCCAAACTTTTCAACAACGCCTTCTCTGTCCATGGTTGTATTGGTCATTGTGTTAACCAGCGTAACATGCTCGTTAACCAACTGCGCCATATCTTTGTCGCCAGTGCTGATAACTGTATTACGGCCTAATTTTGAAGCATGAGTGGAAAGCGTCCCTATAACATCATCAGCTTCAACGCCGGGCTCAACTATTAAAGGTAAGCCCATTGCTTTAATGATCTTGTGTAGAGGCTCTATTTGTTCTCTCAGCTCATCGGGCATTGGCGGGCGGTGCGCTTTGTATTCCGGATAAATGTCGTCACGAAATGTTTTGCCCTTGGCATCAAAAATGACTCCAATCTGATGTGGCTGATATTGTTTGATCAGACTGCGCAACATATTGATAACGCCATAAACAGCACCTGTTGCCATTCCTTTTGAATTTGTGAGTGGCGGAAGGCCATGAAAAGCGCGAAACAGATAGGAAGATCCATCTACTAAAACGAGAGGAGTATTGTTATTTGTATTCATTGCAATCTTTTTTAGATCCAGGAGTTATCAGGATGCCATATTCGCGGTAATGCAGCCAGTCGGCAAGCAATAAGGCATTCTGCTGGTTGAGAGAAAACAGATATAGGGTGTCAGCTGTGGATAACTTTGTTGAAGAAATTGTAAATTCAAAAACGTATAAGATTTTAAATTGTGAATAATAGAGAGAAAAGCCTTTAAACTCATAAGGTTAGGCTGTGAATAAAATCTGAATATATAAACAGCTTCAAATTTCTTCTTTGTGAATAAATGAATTCACAGGACAAAACTGAATATCTGAACGGCTGAGTAGAATAGCACATCGATTATTGAATGCTAGTTTTTCTGCTTTGTTTTTTAGTTATTATTACTTTGCTATTGTTTTAATGGTTCCTTGTCAAGTGTAAGCGCTTGCTAATTCTTTTTGTGGCAGCAATTATCCCTGTGATGTTGATCATCATTTTGGGTGTACATAAACGTAGTACAAAACGTGTATTTTGAACAACAAATAAACAGAATTTTTTGGTGTATTAATAATAGGAAGCTAAATCCCACTTTAATTTGAGCAAACAAAGCTTAGAGGAAGTTGGCATCAAGTCTTATTAAGTGCTTAATTAAAGGTGAGATTCATTTAAATTCGGTCTACACTGCACATCTTGATTTGTCTCTTGTCAGGATTGGGATAAATCTCTTTGTGAACTCTTTAAATTTTGTTAACTCTCTAGATAACTCTCTCTAGAATAACTATAAGAAAGCGCAGTTTGGCTAAGGTGTAATTGATGCAATTTCGTTCCATTGTTCGGATCTTGGGACTACTCGTGGCATTGTTCAGTGTCACAATGATACCGCCTGCTATTGTATCTCTCATATTTCAGGACGGTGGGGGTCTGCCGTTTGTTATGGCATTTGTGTTGTGTCTCATAACCGGGCTGGGCATCTGGTATCCAAACCGTGAAGCTAAAAATGACTTAAGAGCCAAAGAGGGTTTTCTTATTGTTGCCTTATTCTGGGCTGTACTGGCAAGTTTCGGTGCTTTGCCTTTTATCTTGATGGATCAACCAGAAATGAGTGTTACCGACTCATTTTTTGAAGCTTTTTCCGGGTTAACCACAACCGGCGCTACGGTTATCGAAGGTATTGAATTCCTGCCTAAATCCGTTCAGTTTTACCGCCAGCAATTACAATGGTTTGGCGGTATGGGAATTATCGTATTAGCGGTTGCTATCTTGCCTATATTAGGTGTAGGGGGTATGCAGCTGTATCGTGCTGAAACACCTGGCCCGGTGAAAGATTCCAAGATGACGCCTCGTATTGCCGATACTGCCAAGCATCTTTGGTACATTTACTTGTCGCTGACGATTGCTTGCAGCGCCATGTATTGGGTTGCTGGAATGAGTTGGTTTGATGCCATTTGTCATTCTTTCTCTACCATAGCCATTGGTGGCTTTTCTACCTACGACGCCAGTTTGGGCTATTTCGACTCTGCCGCAATCAATGCGGTTTGTGTGATTTTTCTTTGGATTGCCGCATTGAACTTCGCATTGCACTATGCAGCTGTAACCGGGCGAAGCTTAAAATCTTATGTGCAGGATCCAGAACTCAAGGCGTTTTTTGTTATTCAGTTTGCTTTGGTTACTCTGTGTTTTTTGGTTCTTATCTACTACGAACGTTACGACACGGCGGAAATGGCTTTCGATCAGGCTTTATTTCAAGCGGTTTCTATTAGTACAACCGCTGGCTTTGCAACGGCAGACTTTTCCAGTTGGCCAGTGTTTCTACCTATCTTACTCATTTTTTCCAGTTTCATCGGTGGTTGTGCAGGGTCGACAGGCGGTGGCTTAAAAGTCATTCGTGTGTTTCTGCTTTATTTACAGGGCAAACGTGAGGTTGATCGTTTGATTCATCCCAAAGCGGTGTATTCGGTTAAGTTAGGCGATCGCGCTTTACCAGATCGAGTGGTTGAAGCGGTATGGGGGTTCTTCTCTGCTTATGCGCTGATATTTGTGGTGATTATGATTTGTTTGATTGCGACCGGAATGGATGACTTAACCGCTTTTTCCGCCACAGGCGCCATGCTGAATAACCTGGGCCCTGGTTTGGGCGATGTCTCTTCCACTTATTCTTACGTGAGTGATTCCGGGAAATGGATCTTGATTGCGGCTATGTTATTTGGACGCTTGGAAGTATTCTCATTGCTAGTGCTGTTCTCGCCAACGTTTTGGCGTAGTTAATACGTTAAGTACAAAGTGAGTGGCTGCGGAAGTTACAGCCATCCCCAAGTTTTTCTTACTTTAGCTGCGGTTTTGTTTGCTGGTTGAGCCGCTGAATTTGCCTCTTCCACTATTGCGCAAGTGCTGGGAACGATTTTAACTATATCGCTTCTGCGCCCAATGGCAGTCGAACCTAGTAGGGCTATACTTTCTATCTCAATTCCTGCCTTAATAAACTCTTCTATATAGACTGTACAATCGGGATATTGCTTTCCTTTATGAGTAGTACCTTTAGCTCTTAGGGCAAACAAAAAGTGCTCAGGCTTTTCTGATTTTATGAAATCGATAAATTCTTCGGGAGTTTTTAATCTGTAATTTTCTTGGAGCGCTGATTGTTTAACATAGACAAGAATAACTGAGTTATTCATTAATTCTATTTCAAGGATTTTTCTTGAAAACCCTTGCCCTGCACCAGTTAAGCATCGGATTGTAGAGCTTTTCCTTGCATTGGAATCCCCGATGACGATATGTAGTTTCTTATTCATTGCTCTTTATCAAGTTTGAAATTAAAGGCAGTGAATCTACTTTATCTTATTGAGGGTGTAAATATTAACCTAATCAATCTTTGGTTAAAATCTCTTAGCCAAAGAAGAGAGCACTAGGCTGGAACAGCTTCTCTACGTCACCAATGTACTTCTTATCAACCAGGAACAAAATGATGTGATCGTCTGCTTCGATCACGGTATTGCTGTGGGCGATAACCACTTCTTCCTGACGAACAATGGCACCGATGGTTGTACCGGGAGGAAGGCGAATTTCAGAGATAGCTCGGCCTACCACTTTAGAGGTTGTACTGTCTCCATGCGCAATCGCTTCGATAGCTTCTGCTGCGCCTCGGCGTAAAGAATAAACGTTCACAATGTCGCCTCGGCGAATGTGAGTCAGTAGGGCGGATATGGTTGCTTGCTGGGGTGAGAAGGCAATATCAATTTCCCCACCTTGTACCAAATCGACGTAAGCGCTTCGTTGGATCAGCACCATTGCCTTTTTGGCTCCCATGCGTTTTGCCAACATGGCCGACATGATATTGGCTTCATCGTCGTTGGTTACAGCCAAAAATGCATCGACTTGTTCAACCTGTTCTTCTGCCAATAATTCCTGATCCGAAGCATCGCCCAAAAACACAATAGTTCTGTCTAATTGCGTTGAAAGGTATTTGGCTCGTTCAGGATTGAATTCAATCAGTTTAACCTGATGATCATGTTCAAGTTGTTTGGCTAAGCCTGCGCCAATTAAGCCACCACCTGCGATCATAATGCGCTTGTAATTGCTTTCCAGTTTTTGCAGTTCACTCATTACCGCGCGAATATGCTTGGTTGCCGCAATAAAGAAGACTTCATCATCGGCTTCGATAACGGTTGTACCCAGAGGACGGATTGGCTTACCACGGCGATAAATCGCGGCTACGCGAGTATCGACATTCGGAATATGTTCTTTTAGTGCCGATAGCGCGTGCCCAACCAACAAGCCACCATAATAGGCTTTAACCGCTACCAGACTGGCGCGGCCTTCGGCGAATTCCACAACTTGCAGTGCCCCGGGATAGTCAATCAATCGCTTGATTGCGTTAGTCACCAGCTGTTCCGGTGCAATAAGGTGATCAACAGGAATGTCTTGGTGCTTGAACAGATGCTTTTGATAAATAATGTATTGTTCTGAGCGGATACGAGCAATTTTTGTGGGTGTTTTGAACAGGCTATAGGCAATCTGGCAGGCCAACATGTTACTTTCGTCGCTGTTGGTTACCGCCACCAACATGTCGGCGTCTTCAGCTCCTGCTTCTTTTAATACATCCGGGTGAGAGCCTATTCCGGTAACAACTTGCAAATCTAATCGATCTTGTAGCAAGCGTAGTTTGGAGGTGTCGGAATCAATAACGGTGATTTCATTTTTCTCACCCACCAAATTTTCCGCCAGGGTAGCACCAACTTGTCCTGCGCCTAAAATGATGATTTTCATGCTTAGTGATACCTAAAATGTGCTCGTAAGTTGTTATTTAACGAAGAAGTCCCTGAAAATAACCATCTCAAAACCTTTTCTTATCCCGAACTGATGTTATCTACTCTATAGACTTTAGCAGTCTGGCATAATAGAAGCCATCCATCTGTTGTTCTCCCGGTAAAATTTGTCTTCCCGGATTAGCTTCTGAGTCATTTCCGTGTAACGGCAACAGTTTTGCATCTGTTGTGCGTTGCAGGAATTGGCGAATTTGTTCCTGATTTTCTTCTGCCAATATTGAGCAAGTGGCGTAGATCATCACTCCGCCAGGTTTAAGCGTTTGCCACAGTGCATCTAAAATTGTTTTTTGTATGTTTGTAAGTGCTTCTATATCGGAAGACTTACGTAACCAAAGGATATCGGGATGACGCCTAATGACACCTGTAGCTGAACAAGGAGCATCTAACAGTATTCTGTCGAAGGGTTTCCCATCCCACCATTGGCTTGTTTCTGCAACATCTGCACATTTCACATGCGCGCTCAGTTGTAGACGAGACAAGTTTTCGTGAACCCGTTTTAGCCGATACTCATCATTATCAATGGCGATGCATTCAGACAATCCTGGTTGGCTTTCCAAAATGTGGCAGGTTTTGCCTCCGGGAGCACAACAGGCGTCTAGTACAGTATCGCCAGCTTGAGCATCCAGATACTGGGCTGCAAGTTGCGCCGCGCCATCTTGAACTGAAAACCAGCCTTCTTCATATCCCGGTAGTGCTTGGACATTGGTCGATTTGGCTAAAATCAGCGCTTGAGTGTGGGTATCTGGTAATGAAGCCGGATTATTTTCCGTGAAGCCTTCTTCTTGAAGTTTTGCCAGATAGTCTTCGCGAGTCATTTTACGTGCATTAACACGCAACCAAAGCGGTGGACGGGTAGTTATGCCTTCGATGATAGCGGGAAGCTGATCGGCATAGTTTTTCTGTAATCGCTTGAACAACCACTTGGGCAACCCGGCTTGAATGTGAGGTTCATCCGAAATTTGATTATGCATTTCTTCACGCATGAAATTGCGTAAAACGGCATTAACCAATCCTTTCAGTGCGACGCAACCTAGTGACTTCGTGGCATCAACCGTTTCTGAAACGGCGGCATGATTAGGAACGCGAGAGAATGCCAGTTGATAAAATCCCAACATCAATAAGTGTTCTAGAACTTTGTTCTTTCCTTTCAAAGGCTTTTGCAGAAGCTGACGTAGCCAATGTTGCAACAGGGGCAACTTGCGCAGAACGCCAAAGGTCATTTCCTGCATCCAGGCTTTATCCTGTTCGGAAAGTGAACCTTGATATTGAGGTAAACACTCTCTTAAGGATTCGCCATTTTCCAGCACGGCATAGATGACTTTGGCGGTATTGGCTCGCAACGAGCCTTGAGATTTTTGTTTAGCCACGGACTACAATTGGGTTCCTGGTTGCAGCCAGTCTTTTCTGGCATTTAATATGTCGCTGACAGCCATCGGCTTTTTGCCCGGAATTTGAATCGTTTTCAGTAGTAAGGCTTGTTCAGCAGTTTTAACCAGAATGCCTTCTTTGTCTGCACGCAGAACTTGACCCGCAGGTTTTTGGGCTTCTGATCCGGAACAATCTGCAACTTGGCATTCTTGCACTTTGATATTTTGATCCTGATAAACAAAGAAGCTCATTGGCCAAGGGTTAAAGGCTCGGCAGTTGCGTTCTAATTGCTGCGCGCTGAGTTGCCAATCAATTTGAGCTTCGGTTTTCGACAGCTTTTTGGCATAAGTTGCTTCAGCTTCATTTTGTTTTTCTGGAACCAAAGAATTCAGCTTGTCCAGCGTTTCGATCAATGCTTTAGGGCCGATTTCTGCGAGCTTATGGTAAAGGGTTGCGCTGGTGTCGGTGGCTTCGATGGGAATGGCTTTTTTCAGCAACATATCGCCAGTGTCTAAGCCTTCGTCCATTTGCATAATCGTCACGCCTGATTCGGCATCACCTGCCCATACCGAACGTTGGATTGGCGCTGCGCCACGCCATTTGGGAAGCAACGAACCATGCACATTAATACAACCCAGTTTTGGGGCATCCAGCACGGCTTTAGGCAGTAATAAACCATAGGCGACCACCACCATGACATCGGCATTCAGGGCTTTTAGTTCTTCCTGAGCGGCTTCATTTTTTAATGATTCTGGTTGGTAGACAGGCAAGTCATGTTCAAGTGCCAATTGTTTTACTTCACTGGCTTTGAGCTTTTTGCCTCGTCCGGCTGGACGATCCGGTTGGCTGTAAACGGCGATAACATTATGTTGTGAATCTAGCAGCGCCCGTAAGTGTTCTGCTGCAAATTCGGGCGTGCCGGCAAATATGATATTAAGTGGTGATTGCACCCTGATTCCCTATTTTTGTTCTTCGGTTTAGGCGTTCTGAAGTTTGGCGTCTTTTTCCAGTTTCTTCTTGATACGTTGGCGCTTCAATGGTGATAGGTAATCAACGAACAGTTTACCCAGCAAATGATCAAGTTCATGTTGAATACATTTCGCCAGCAAACCTTCGGCTTCCATTTCGTATTCTTCACCATCGCGATTTAAGGCTTTTACTTTTACCTTGGCTGCACGTTCTACTTTCGCGTAGTTACCAGGAACAGAAAGACAGCCTTCTTCGCTGATAACCGAGCCTTCTTTATAGGTAATTTCTGGATTGATTAGCACAATAGGGGTGTCTTGATCTTCAGATACGTCCATGACTACCACACGCTCATGCACATCTACCTGAGTCGCTGCCAAACCAACGCCATTTTCCTCGCGCATTGTTTCAAACATATCGTCAACCAACTGCTGGATTCTGGCATCTACCTTGGCAACAGGTTTAGCAACCGTTCTTAAGCGCTCATCAGGAAATCTAAGTACATTCATTAAAGCCATATATTAAACCGTATCTTTTGTTCAATCTAAATCAGGGAATCATACTGTCTTTTTACTAAGACCAGTCAGGTATTAATAGGGTTCCCCTATGATTAATTAAAGGGAGTGAAGTATTGCTCAGCATACTTTTATTGCTAAAAAACTATTCACTCGCCGATTTTTGGCGCTATTCTAACTGATATGTTAGAAATTAGCAGTGTTTTACAGGGGATCACATATTTGGTTGGTATGATTAAGCGACTGGTGTTACTCGGAATGTTGGTTTACTCGGTGTCGGCACTGAGCGCGGTAACAATCAAATCCTCTGCACCTGAAGTCTATATAGTGAAACAAGGTGACACATTATGGGATATTGCGGGTATGTATTTGGCTCAGCCTTGGTTGTGGCCAGAACTTTGGCGCAATAATACCTACATTGAAAACCCCCATCTGATTTATCCCGGTGATGAAATTCGTCTTATCTACAATGAGAAAGGCGAACCTGAGTTAGTGCTTAATTCTGGTAACGAAGATAAAAAGCGGGAAATCCGATTACAACCGCAGCAGCGTAAAGACCTGAAACAAGGTCGTTCAATACCCTTGCTATCCTGGTCGTTAATTCAATCTCATGTAGAAAAAGATTCGGTAATGTCCCCGGATGCCTATGAAAATCTGCCTTATCTGGTGGGTAATCAGGAGGGCGGAGTACGTTATGCCAATGGTGATATTGTGCTTGGGACTCAAAGAGAGCTTGAGGAACAGATTCAACAGCAAGCACATTCAAGCCGTGAATTGCTGGTGGTGCGTAAGCAGGAAGAAATCACAAATCTCAATGGTGAAGTGTTAGGTATTAAGGTTCGCCATGTTGCTGACGCAGAGGTATTACAAGCTTCATTGAGTTCTGAACTGTTGGTGAGTGTAAAAAATGCCAACTTTGAAGCCAAGCGAGGCGATAAGCTGATGCCTGCTATTGAGGATGATAGTTATTCCAATGTGCAGTTTGAAGCCGCTACGGATCAGTTAGGGCACATTGTTGGAAGTTTGCAGCAACATTCTTTGCTTGGAAAATACGATGTCGTCATTTTAGATTTGGGACAAGGGCAAGTTAACCAAGGCACTGTTATGGGCATTTATATGCAAGGGCCTGATATTGTTGATGGTAATCCGCCAGCTTATGAGAATAGCAATGCTCAATCTTTAGGGGCTAGCCTGTGGGAAGATGTTATTCAGCAGCCTGCTTTGAAAGTGGGTGAGTTGGTGGTGTTTAAGGTGTTCGATAAAACCAGCTTTGGACTGATTTCTTCATCAACCAAAATTGTTCGACAAGGAGCGATCGTCGCTAAACCTTAAACTGATAGCGCTATCAGAAGAGAGGTAGTAGAGCGATCGTTTCCAATTAAAAATTGATTTTTATTCATGCCATAGGGAGGTGGCAACGATGTTCGATTCATCTATTCATTTATTTCCTTATCATCCTCATCGCTTTTATGAGGAGCTTCGTCATTGGCTAACGCTAGCCATGATCCCGAACTTTGGTTTTGCCAGCTTAAAAAATCTGGCCGCTTTTTGTCAGCATGATCTGCAAACTCTGATGTCGATGGATAGAAAGAGTTTATCTCGGGTCGGATTTGATGAATCTCAGATACAAAGCTTTCTTCATCCACCAGAAAATTTACTCACAAAAGCCTTCCAATGGCTTGAAAATAATAAATTCAACTACATCTTACCCATTAACAGCCCAGATTATCCTGAGTTGCTGAGAGAAATCTCATCACCACCATTGTTGCTCTTTGTGCATGGAGACAAAATAAGTCTGCATGAGCCTCAGATAGCTATTGTGGGTAGTCGAAATCCAAGTGAAGCAGGCAAACAGCATGGCTTCAGATTTGCAAAAGAACTTGCAGGTAAAGGGTGGACTATTACCAGTGGTTTAGCGTTGGGTATTGATGGCTTTGCCCATAAAGGTGCAATTGCTCAGGAATCGAAGACTATTGCAGTATTGGGATCTGGAGTTGATGTTATCTATCCCAAACGGCATAGGAAACTGGCAGATGAATTGCTGGAACAAGGTGGCTGTTTGGTCTCTGAGTTTTTACCGGGAACGGCTCCAGTCGCGGAGCATTTTCCACGGCGTAACCGTATCGTTAGTGGGTTATCGCTAGGTACTTTGGTCGTTGAGGCGGCAATAAAAAGTGGTTCTTTGATAACGGCTTACTATGCTTTACAACAGAACCGAGAGGTTTTTGCTATACCGGGAAATATCAATAACCCGTTGGCAAAAGGTTGTCATCAACTTATTAAGCAAGGTGCCAAGTTAGTCGAACAAGTCTCTGACATACATGAGGAATTTTCCGACATAGTAAATGTCAGAGTATTAGACGAACAAAAAAACCTGCAAAAAAGTGTGTTAGAGAGCTTGGCAACAGGCGGATTGTTAGATAGTGTTGACTATGATACCACGTCGGTTGATCTGGTAGCACAACGCAGCGGGCTCCCAGTATCAGTGGTGCTAACACAATTATTAGAATACGAGTTGCGTGGACTAGTAGCCTCTGTTCCAGGAGGTTACATTAAATTAGGGGACTAGAAATATGTTTGACATCCTCATGTATCTTTTTGAGAACTTTATCCATAACGAAATGGAGTTCCGTGTAGATCAGGATGAACTAACTGAAGAGTTAATTCGTGCCGGTTTCCATCATGATGAGATCTATAAAGCTCTTGAGTGGTTGGAAAAGCTGGCTGAACTACAAGAAAGTGATATTAACCCCTATTTAACCAAAGGCCCGGCTGCCCGGGTGATGAGAATATACACTCCAGAAGAAGAAATTCGTTTGGATGTGGAATGTCGTGGCTTTCTGATGTTTCTGGAACAGGTCAATGTACTGGATTCCACAACCAGAGAAATGGTTATCGACAGAGTGATGGAAATTGATTCCACAGAGTTTTGTCTGGAAGATTTGAAATGGGTCGTTCTGATGGTGCTATTCAATGTACCAGGCAAAGAGAATGCCTATGCTCAGATGGAAGACTTGTTATTTGAAATGCCAGAAGGCCCGTTACACTAAGTCTGATATCTTTCTTAACGTAGTGGTTGATTCTGGCAGCGTTGACCAAAAGGTGTAACCTTGTCAAAAATTGACCACTCATTATTTTCCGGTTCCAAAGAGGCGCTAAAGGAAGCCTATGGTCAATGCCCAGAGTGTAATGGCGAACTGGGTATTAAACGAGGCAAAAATGGCGCTTTTATTGGATGCCTCAACTACCCTGCCTGCGAATATAAAAAGCCCTTAAGCAATCTGCCTGTTACTGAAGTAATCAAAGAAATCGAAGGTTCTACTTGTCCTGAATGCGGTGCAACGCTAGTGATCAAGAAAGGTCGCTATGGGCTGTTTATCGGGTGCACACATTTTCCTGAATGCCATCACCATGAACCTATTAACAAGACTGATGATACTCAGTTGCCGTGTCCGTCTTGTGGCAAAGGGCATTTGGTCAGCCGAACCAATAAATTTGGTAAGAATTTCTATGCCTGCAATGCTTATCCAAAATGTAAGTATGTATTGAATCACCCTCCGGTTGCTCACCCCTGTCCTGAATGCAATTGGCCGATAATGATAGAGAAAAAGTCAGGCTCGCAGAAAGTGTTGGAGTGCCCACAGAGGAATTGCCATCATAAAGTGGTTATCACAGAGTAATTGTTCAAGTTAAACTAGCGGTAATTTTCAAACTAAACAGACATCTTCATATTTATCATGTTAGCAACAGAATCTAAGCAACTTGGCGCATTATTTCATCAAGGTCAAGTTTTCGCTTACCCCACAGAGGCCGTTTTTGGACTGGGTTGCGATCCTCTCAACGAACAAGCAGTAAATCGTCTTTTAGAATTAAAACAACGACCCGTTGAAAAGGGGCTCATATTAGTCGCCGATACATGGGAGCGAGTTGCAGATTATGTGGATATTCAACAGCTATCCGAATCACAATTAAAAGACGTTCTCGCCACTTGGCCTGGATTCATTACATGGTTGTTACCTCGATCAGATAAGGCCCCTGAGTGGATCACTGGCGGCTCGCCATTAATTGCCATTCGAGTTTCTGCCCATCCTGTTGTACAAGCAATTTGTGCCAGCGTGCAAAGCACTTTGGTATCGACCAGTGCTAATTTAACCGGACAGGATGCAATTAAAAATCGCCAGCAACTCGAGCAGGTTTTTCAGGACAAAGTGGTTTATATTGACGGCGAATTAGGTGGTGCAGAAAAACCAAGCCAAATCCGTAATGCCCTTGATGGACAAATCATAAGAGGAAACTAAGTGTCTACTATCAACATCGAAGAAATCAAAGCTTACCTGTTGGGATTACAACAACAGATTTGTCAGAAACTGGAAGAAGTAGACGGTGTTGCTAAATTTGAAACCGACGAATGGCAGCGAGAACAAGGCGGTGGTGGAGTGTCGCGTGTGCTTCGTGGCGGTGCGGTATTTGAACAAGGCGGTGTTAACTTTTCTCATGTGTTCGGTGGCGAATTACCCCCTTCCGCGACAGCTTCCCGTCCGGAATTAGCCGGTAGAAGCTTTCAGGCGATGGGCGTGTCATTGGTAATTCATCCCAATAACCCTCATGTGCCAACTTCTCACGCCAATGTGCGTTTCTTCATTGCTGAAAAGCCGGGTGAAGATCCTGTGTGGTGGTTTGGCGGTGGCTTTGATCTCACTCCGTTTTATCCTCGTTTGGAAGATGCACAACATTGGCATCAGGTTGCTAAAGACCTGTGTGAACCATTTGGTGAATCGGTTTATCAGGAATATAAAGATTGGTGCGACAAGTATTTCTTCCTGAAACACCGTAATGAAACACGCGGAGTCGGCGGTTTATTCTTTGATGACTTGAATCATTGGGAATTTGAGAAGTGCTTCGGATTTATGCAAGCTGTGGGGCAAGGCTACCTTGATGCCTATGTTCCAATTGTAGAAAAACGCAAAGATACGCCTTTCACTGAACAAGAGCGCGAGTTCCAGCTTTATCGTCGTGGTCGTTATGTTGAATTTAACTTGTTATACGATCGTGGCACCTTGTTCGGTATTCAAAGTGGCGGAAGAACTGAATCTATCTTAATGTCGATGCCGCCATTGGCTCGTTGGGAATATGATTATCAACCCGACGAAAGTTCAAAAGAAGCGGTTCTTTATAAGTCTTTCTTAAAACCAAGAGATTGGTTGTCTATGCAAGAGAGTGAGTTGTAGTTGTGGAAGACAGATATGTCGTATTCGGTAATCCGGTAAAGCACAGTTTGTCTCCTCGCATACATAAGATGTTCGCCGAGCAGACAAAGCAGAAAATAGAATATGAACGTTTTCTGGTTGAAGAAGACTTTCCCGGAAAATCGAAGAATTTTTTTCTAGCTGGCGGCAAAGGTGCGAATGTCACCCTGCCTTATAAAGAAGAAGCGTTTAAATTAGCTGATAGCTTGTCGGAAAGAGCGCAAGCCGCAGGTGCAGTGAATACGCTTATATATAAAGAAGGAAAAATCCTCGGTGATAATACCGACGGTGCAGGCTTAGTGAATGATTTGGAAAGCCAGCTGGGATCTTTAAAAGATAAACGTATTTTACTACTTGGCGCTGGTGGTGCTGCGAAAGGCGTGATCATTCCGTTGTTTAATGCTGGTATTGCGTCATTACACATTGCCAATCGAACAGAAAGTAAAGCGCACGATATCGCTGTTCGCTTTGCTAATTACGGAAAGATTGCAGCTTCTGGCTATGATGATATTCCGAATGACATCTTCGACGTTATTATCAACAGTACATCATCGAGTATTAGTGGCGATGTTCCGGCAATTAATACCGACTTGTTTTTCAATGCTCAATTAGCCTATGACATGTTCTACCAGAAAGAGCCGACATCATTTATGGTATTTGCTTCTCGACATAACGCAGATATTAAAGTCAGTGATGGATTAGGTATGTTGGTAGGCCAAGCTGCTGAAAGCTTCTTTTTATGGAGAGGTGTTAAGCCTGACATTAAGCCTGTTATTCGCAAGCTTAAAGCTGAAATGGCGTGATCACCTGAAACAAGGTTTCCACGCCTGTTTAGTTCTTTCGTTTTTTATTTAACCTTGGCTTTCAGCGATGTAATCATCTTTAAGGGCAACGTAGTTTAAGGATGATTGTGCCAGAAAGTGAATTTCTTCATCGGTAAGCGCTCGTTTCTTTTGACAAGGATTACCTACATATAAATGACCGGGTTCTAGTTTCTTGTTTGGTGGAACTAAAGAACCAGCCCCAATAATAATGTCATCACCGACTTCTGCACCGTCCATAATGATGGCACCCATGCCCACTAATATACGATCTCCCAGTATGCATCCGTGCAACATACACTTGTGCCCAATTGTCACGTCGTTGCCAATAATAAGAGGAAAACCATTAGGATACTTTTTACTTATACGGGTTACATGAAGTACCGTTCCGTCTTGTACATTAGTGCGATCGCCGATAGTAATTTTATTCACGTCACCGCGAGCAGCGGTTAATGGCCAAAAGCTTACATCGTCGCCACAGGTAATATCACCAACAACCACTGCAGATTCATCTACATAACACTCTTTACCGAAAACAGGTGTAATACCTTTATAAGAACGAACTGTCATTTTTCTTCCAATTACATCATTTAATCAGGCCATTATTTAACTATCTCTGTACATGTAAATTAATAAGAGATTAGCCCCTGGCACATATATTACGCGACTTAGGGAGTTAAAACTGTATAAAAAAAGCATTAATTGCCGCATAAAACAGCAAACACATAAATATTAAAGTTTTTTTAAAAATAAGTGTTGACCCAAAAAAGAATGGCTGTATTATTCGCGGCCTCGCTGAGACGAACAGCAGAAAACAGAGCAAATAGCCCTGACAATACGCTGGAAAAAAGGATGTCCGTCTTCAGAAAATCATCAAGGAAAAAAGTTAAATAAAAACGCTTGACAGATGATACGAATGACGTAGAATGCGCGTCCGCTTCGAGGGGTTCTCAGTCAAGGCTGAGAGGGTCTTCGAAAGCAACTGTTCTTTAACAATTCAATAAGACAATCTGTGTGGGCACTCGTTAGAAGAGTGCTAACCAAAAATTTATTATTTCGATATTTAATTGAAGAGTTTGATCATGGCTCAGATTGAACGCTGGCGGCAGGCCTAACACATGCAAGTCGAACGGTAGCAGGAAGAGCTTGCTCTTTGCTGACGAGTGGCGGACGGGTGAGTAATGCTTAGGAATTTGCCTTTTGGAGGGGGACAACAGTTGGAAACGACTGCTAATACCGCATAATACCTGAGGGTCAAAGGGGGCTTTTAGCTCTCGCCAAAAGAGAAGCCTAAGTGAGATTAGCTAGTTGGTAGGGTAAAGGCCTACCAAGGCGACGATCTCTAGCTGTTCTGAGAGGAAGATCAGCCACACTGGGACTGAGACACGGCCCAGACTCCTACGGGAGGCAGCAGTGGGGAATATTGCA
This sequence comes from Paraneptunicella aestuarii, assembly GCF_019900845.1. Taxonomy (NCBI): domain Bacteria; kingdom Pseudomonadati; phylum Pseudomonadota; class Gammaproteobacteria; order Alteromonadales; family Alteromonadaceae; genus Paraneptunicella; species Paraneptunicella aestuarii. Next base: position 30,878 of record NZ_CP074570.1, read on the forward strand.
CAATGGGGGAAACCCTGATGCAGCCATGCCGCGTGTGTGAAGAAGGCCTTCGGGTTGTAAAGCACTTTCAGTGGTGAGGAAAGGTTGGTAGTTAATACCTGCCAGCTGTGACGTTAACCACAGAAGAAGCACCGGCTAACTCCGTGCCAGCAGCCGCGGTAATACGGAGGGTGCGAGCGTTAATCGGAATTACTGGGCGTAAAGCGCACGCAGGCGGTTTGTTAAGCTAGATGTGAAAGCCCCGGGCTCAACCTGGGAGAGTCATTTAGAACTGGCAAACTAGAGTCGTTTAGAGGGGGGTGGAATTCCAGGTGTAGCGGTGAAATGCGTAGAGATCTGGAGGAACATCAGTGGCGAAGGCGGCCCCTGGAGATAGACTGACGCTCATGTGCGAAAGCGTGGGTAGCGAACAGGATTAGATACCCTGGTAGTCCACGCCGTAAACGCTGTCTACTAGCTGTGTGTTGTTTTATAACGATGCGTGGCGAAGCTAACGCGCTAAGTAGACCGCCTGGGGAGTACGGCCGCAAGGTTAAAACTCAAATGAATTGACGGGGGCCCGCACAAGCGGTGGAGCATGTGGTTTAATTCGATGCAACGCGAAGAACCTTACCATCCCTTGACATCCAGAGAATTTGGCAGAGATGCCTCAGTGCCTTCGGGAGCTCTGAGACAGGTGCTGCATGGCTGTCGTCAGCTCGTGTCGTGAGATGTTGGGTTAAGTCCCGCAACGAGCGCAACCCTTGTCCTTAGTTGCCAGCATTAAGTTGGGCACTCTAAGGAGACTGCCGGTGACAAACCGGAGGAAGGTGGGGACGACGTCAAGTCATCATGGCCCTTACGGGATGGGCTACACACGTGCTACAATGGTAGGTACAGAGGGAAGCCAAGCAGTGATGTGGAGCGGAACCCTTAAAGCCTATCGTAGTCCGGATTGGAGTCTGCAACTCGACTCCATGAAGTCGGAATCGCTAGTAATCGCAGGTCAGAATACTGCGGTGAATACGTTCCCGGGCCTTGTACACACCGCCCGTCACACCATGGGAGTGGGATGCAAAAGAAGTAGTTAGTCTAACCTTCGGGAGGGCGATTACCACTTTGTGTTTCATGACTGGGGTGAAGTCGTAACAAGGTAACCCTAGGGGAACCTGGGGTTGGATCACCTCCTTACGAAAAGTTAGTCTTTTTTGACTGAGTGTCCATACAGATTGTTTTATTGTGATTGTGAGACAAGGGTTAAGAGTCTTAACCTGATGAGTGCTTGTGCGCAAGTGCTGATTGGTTAAGGTTTTGCCTTAAATGTTCTTTAACAATGTGGAAAAGCTGAAAAATCATCAAGTAAGTATTAAAGAATTAGGGTTCTAGCAAATTAGATATCCTATCTGACAAGAAAGCGGCGAAGTCACAGCTTTATGACTCTGAATTACTTAGGTAATTTGGGGTTGTATGGTTAAGTGACAAAGCGTATACGGTGGATGCCTTGGCAGTTAGAGGCGATGAAGGACGTGTTAGTCTGCGATAAGCGTTGGTAAGTTGACAAAAAACGTTATAGCCAACGATCTCCGAATGGGGCAACCCAATCCTTAGGGATTATCTGCACCTGAATACATAGGGTGTAGAAGCAAACGAGGGGAACTGAAACATCTAAGTACCCTTAGGAAAAGAAATCAACCGAGATCCCCTTAGTAGCGGCGAGCGAACGGGGGTTAGCCGATGATGTGATGTTAGTGGAAGGAGTTGGAAAGCTCAGCGATACAGGGTGATAGCCCCGTACACGAAGACATCATATTCACATATTAAGTAGGTCGGGACACGTGTTATCTTGACTGAAGATGGGGGGACCATCCTCCAAGGCTAAATACTCCTAACTGACCGATAGTGAACAAGTACCGTGAGGGAAAGGCGAAAAGAACCCCGGCGAGGGGAGTGAAATAGAACCTGAAACCGTATACGTACAAGCAGTGGGAGCAGACTTGTTCTGTGACTGCGTACCTTTTGTATAATGGGTCAGCGACTTATATTCTGTAGCAAGGTTAACCGAATAGGGGAGCCGTAGCGAAAGCGAGTCTTAACTGGGCGCTTAGTTGCAGGGTATAGACCCGAAACCCGGTGATCTAGCCATGGGCAGGTTGAAGGTTGAGTAACATCAACTGGAGGACCGAACCCACTAATGTTGAAAAATTAGGGGATGACTTGTGGCTGGGGGTGAAAGGCCAATCAAACCGGGAGATAGCTGGTTCTCCCCGAAAGCTATTTAGGTAGCGCCTCGGACGAATACCACAGGGGGTAGAGCACTGTTTGGGCTAGGGGGTCATCCCGACTTACCAACCCCATGCAAACTCCGAATACCTGTGAGTACTATCCGGGAGACACACGGCGGGTGCTAACGTCCGTCGTGAAGAGGGAAACAACCCAGACCGCCAGCTAAGGTCCCAAAGTTATAGCTAAGTGGGAAACGATGTGGGAAGGCTAAGACAGCTAGGAGGTTGGCTTAGAAGCAGCCACCCTTTAAAGAAAGCGTAATAGCTCACTAGTCGAGTCGGCCTGCGCGGAAGATGTAACGGGGCTAAGCTATACACCGAAGCTGCGGCAGCATACTTGTATGCTGGGTAGGGGAGCGTTGTGTAAGCCGTTGAAGGTGAACTGAAAGGTTTGCTGGAGGTATCACAAGTGCGAATGCTGACATGAGTAACGACAATGGGGGTGAAAAACCCCCACGCCGGAAGACCAAGGTTTCCTGTCCCATGCTAATCAGGGCAGGGTGAGTCGGCCCCTAAGGCGAGGCAGAAATGCGTAGTCGATGGGAAACGGGTTAATATTCCCGTACTTGTATGTACAGTGAAGGGGGGACGGAGAAGGCTATGCAGGCATGGCGTTGGTTGTCCATGTGAAAGTGTGTAGGAAGAGAGTTTAGGCAAATCCGGACTCTTAATTCTGAGGCACGAGACGAGCTGCTACGGCAGTGAAGTTGCAGATGCCCTGCTTCCAGGAAAAGCCTCTAAACTTATGTGCATACAAACCGTACCCCAAACCGACACAGGTGGTCAGGTAGAGAATACTAAGGCGCTTGAGAGAACTCGGGTGAAGGAACTCGGCAAAATAGTACCGTAACTTCGGGAGAAGGTACGCCTTTGATTGTGATGAGACTTGCTCTCTAAGCGATTGGAGGTCGCAGTGACCAGGTGGCTGGGACTGTTTATTAAAAACACAGCACTGTGCTAACTCGAAAGAGGACGTATACGGTGTGACACCTGCCCGGTGCCGGAAGGTTAATTGATGGGGTTAGCGTAAGCGAAGCTCTTGATCGAAGCCCCGGTAAACGGCGGCCGTAACTATAACGGTCCTAAGGTAGCGAAATTCCTTGTCGGGTAAGTTCCGACCTGCACGAATGGTGTAACCATGGCCACGCTGTCTCCACCCGAGACTCAGTGAAATTGAAATCGCAGTGAAGATGCTGTGTACCCGCACCTAGACGGAAAGACCCCGTGAACCTTTACTACAGCTTGGCACTGGACATTGACCCTACATGTGTAGGATAGGTGGGAGGCTTTGAAGCACGTACGCCAGTATGTGTGGAGCCATCCTTGAAATACCACCCTTGTATGTTTGATGTCCTAACTTTGCCCCATTATCTGGGGTGAGGACAGTGCCTGGTGGGTAGTTTGACTGGGGCGGTCTCCTCCCAAAGCGTAACGGAGGAGCACGAAGGTTGGCTAATCACGGTTGGACATCGTGAGGTTAGTGCAATGGCATAAGCCAGCTTAACTGCGAGACAGACACGTCGAGCAGGTACGAAAGTAGGTCATAGTGATCCGGTGGCTCTGTATGGAAGGGCCATCGCTCAACGGATAAAAGGTACTCCGGGGATAACAGGCTGATACCGCCCAAGAGTTCATATCGACGGCGGTGTTTGGCACCTCGATGTCGGCTCATCACATCCTGGGGCTGAAGTCGGTCCCAAGGGTATGGCTGTTCGCCATTTAAAGTGGTACGCGAGCTGGGTTTAGAACGTCGTGAGACAGTTCGGTCCCTATCTGGTGTGGGCGTTGGATGATTGAGGGGGGCTGCTCCTAGTACGAGAGGACCGGAGTGGACGAACCGCTGGTGTTCGGGTTGTCATGCCAATGGCATTGCCCGGTAGCTATGTTCGGAATCGATAACCGCTGAAAGCATCTAAGCGGGAAGCGAGCCTCGAGATGAATCATCCCTGACGGTTTAACCGTCCTGAAGGGTTGTTGTAGACGACGACGTTGATAGGCAGGGTGTGGAAGCGTTGTAAGGCGTTAAGCTAACCTGTACTAATTGCCCGAGAGGCTTAACCATACAACCCCAAGTTGACTTAAGTAACGAATGTGAACGAGTAGCGCTTGGCGTTGGATGATGACTTCGCAAGTCTGATAGGATACTGATACTAGCGTCCTGATTCGAATTTGATGACAGCTTTTTTACATTGTGACAGTTTATGCCTGGCGGCAATAGCGGTACGGTACCACCTGAATCCATCTCGAACTCAGAAGTGAAACGTACTAGCGGCGATGGTAGTGTGGGGTTTCCCCATGTGAGAGTAGCACACTGCCAGGCTCCTAATTTAATAAAAAAGCCCTTGTCGAAAGACAGGGGCTTTTTTATTTAACTGTGTATCTGGATGCTACTCGAACGTAGTGACAAAAACGTCAGGAGCGTTTTTGAACATGCTTTAGCATGGCCCTTTAGGGCGAGGGCTGGGACTGCCCGAGTAAAGTAGCACACTGCCAGGCTCCTAATTATACCAATCCCATTAAAAGTATGATCTAATTAAGTCAGTGAAGACAAAACAGATAATTAGATGCTAAAAAAGATAGATTTCACAGCGCTTTCCAAAAAGGAAACTAACGCAGCTAAAAGGATCAGGTTACTAGCATTGGCTCATTACAGTGAAGGAATGAACAAAGCACAAATAGCTAGAACACTTAAGGTCAGCAGGGCAAGTGTAAATAAATGGGTAGCGGCTTTTCTGGATAAAGGAATTGATGGCCTGGATGCCAAATCTCCTCCCGGTCGTCCTGCATCGCTGTCATCAGAACAGATAAAAAAGCTATCTCGCTATATTGAATATCATAGTCGTTCTGATGTCGGGGGAAGACTGACGGGAGCCGATATCCAAGCCTGGATATCGAGCCATCTGAATGTGGATTATAAAATGTCCAACATTTACCGTCTCTTGCATCAATGGGGTTTTTCATGGATTTCCAGCCGTTCAAAACATCCAAAGCAATCGCAAAATGCTCAGGAAGAGTTTAAAAAAACTGGAGATTAATGTGATCAAACTTTGTCCAGGACATCTGTCTCTGAACAATGTTGATATCTGGTTTCAGGATGAAGCTCGCTTTGGTCAGCAAAATACCACCTCTCGTTTATGGGCGAGAACTGGCAGTCGCCCACGCGCAGTCAAACAGCAACAATTTGAATATGCCTATCTTTTCGGTGCTGTCTGTCCCGCAACCGGCGAAACAGAAGCGCTCATAACGCCGTGGGTCAACAAGGATGCAATGACATTGCACTTGAAACAGATTTCTGAACGTACTAAACCGGGGCGAATGGCTGTCGTCATCATGGATGGCGCAGGATGGCATACAGAGGACACGATCCAACAGTTTGATAATATTCGTATGCTAAAGCTTCCTCCCTACTCGCCGGAACTGAATCCGGTTGAACAGGTATGGAGTTGGCTTCGTCAGAACGCACTATCCAATCGCATATTTGAAGGGTATGAAGATATCGTGGATGCATGTAGTGACGCCTGGAATACATTTGTCAAAGATACCCATCGTGTTATCTCTTTATGCACCAGAAAATGGGCACAGTTAAATGGCTAGGTTTTTAATGGGATTGGTATTAGTCAATTACCGCTAACCTGCGGTGCTCATTAAAAACCCGGTAGATTAGCGGAAGGCTGCAAGCCTTTAACCACAAGACATTGAAGAAATCTCAGGACTGTTTTATTGTTTGCGTGTGGTGTTTTTGCAGAGGTTAGCGGAAATGCCACATTCAGCCCTTCTGTAATCAGTATCACAGAGGACGCTGTCGCACCCTACGCGGGTGCGTGGATTGAAACGTTGTTGTAGTAGGCTTGTGCTATGGCTTGTATAGTCGCACCCTACGCGGGTGCGTGGATTGAAACGCATTGGCATCAATCCCCGTGGCTGCTGCAAAAGTCGCACCCTACGCGGGTGCGTGGATTGAAACGTAAATCAGGCCATGCATGATTGCCCAAGCAATGTCGCACCCTACGCGGGTGCGTGGATTGAAACTCAGAACCGAAATGTACAGAGGGCACATTTATTACGTCGCACCCTACGCGGGTGCGTGGATTGAAACTTGTTCAATCAGGTCAAGTAATGTCCGGGTATCGTCGCACCCTACGCGGGTGCGTGGATTGAAACTTTAACCGCATATAGAGACTCTAAAAGCTCTCTGTCGCACCCTACGCGGGTGCGTGGATTGAAACCGTACCCCGGTTGCACACTAACGGTATGGGCTGGTCGCACCCTACGCGGGTGCGTGGATTGAAACTGACATGAGTTTAGAAACCAAATCAGGGTCAATGGTCGCACCCTACGCGGGTGCGTGGATTGAAACAAATCCTCTGGCCTCAATTGATGCATCGGTTAGAGTCGCACCCTACGCGGGTGCGTGGATTGAAACCCGGATGAACTCAAAAAGTTGAACATGGCGCGTGTCGCACCCTACGCGGGTGCGTGGATTGAAACAAGGAAAGGCATAATTTTTGGTGGAATGCTACATGTCGCACCCTACGCGGGTGCGTGGATTGAAACGCCCTGATTGGTAATAGCGGCAACCGCGCTAACAGTCGCACCCTACGCGGGTGCGTGGATTGAAACCGCTACTTCAAGAAATTTACAAACGTTACAGCGTCGCACCCTACGCGGGTGCGTGGATTGAAACAGCTTTTCGTCGCCAAAACGTTGAAGCAAAACCAGTCGCACCCTACGCGGGTGCGTGGATTGAAACTTCTACGAGTTGTTTTTTTACATCATCAAGATGGTCGCACCCTACGCGGGTGCGTGGATTGAAACCAGCTCGTCACTGCCATAGCAACAGGCTGGCTGGTCGCACCCTACGCGGGTGCTTGGATGACCGAGCTGAAAGCCCTCACCAGGAAAGGTTTAACGCTGGTAACTTTTAGACTTGAACTGGCATTTTACTCTCAGGATTACTGTTAGATGGATACCGGATAACGCGACACCTTTTCGGTATGACGAGTGTAGGGAGATTGGACTAAACAAGGAGCTAGATATTTAACTCATAATTAGTATGCCATTTTCATCGCTTAGCTCTTTGGATACCTTACTAATTCTTCCATTTTCTACCTGAATCACTTCGTCGGCATAAGATATTGTCTCTGGTCGGTGGGCTATGAATATTCTGGTTATCTCTAACTTTTTAAGATTCTCGTTTACCTGTTTCTCTGTATGTAAATCCAGATGTGATGTGCCTTCGTCGATAAATAGAATCTTGGGTCTTTTGTAAAGCGCTCTTGCGAGGAAAATTCTTTGTAATTGTCCACCGGAGAGTCCGTGTCCCATTTCACCGACAATGGTTTGGTAACCCATGGGCATTTGAATAATATCGTCATGAATGGCTGCACTTCTTGCTGCATTTTCTATTTCTTCCTGATTCGGTGCATCGTCATAGAAGGTAATGTTTTCAGCGATGCTCCCCCTTAGCATTTGATCTTCTTGAAGCACAACGGCAATTGAGTTTCTAAAGTCTCGCGTGTTTTGCGGAGTGAGCGTTGTTGCACCTATTTTTATTATTCCTGTGTCAGCATGAAGTATGCCTAAGAGTATTTTGAATAGTGTGGTTTTGCCTGCACCTGAAGGGCCAATAATCGCCGTGTTTTTCTTTGCTTTTATTTCTATATTGGCGTTATCAAAAATCCATGGCTCACCATCACCATACCTGAATGACAAATTAGAACAGGTAATGTTTGCGAGTTTGTCTGCTTCTGGTATGAGTTGGTCGGATGCAGGCTCTGGTTCGTGGGAAACGATTTCCTTTAACCTCTCAGTGTGAACTAGCACCATTTGGTATTCTGTCCATTTATCAACTACAGCTCTCGCCCTATCAGAAAAGTTTTGCCTTAAGCTGAGATAGGCGAACAACATACCGATTGAGAATGTTGAGTCTGAGATCATAAACACCGAAAAGTAGACGATTAAAATTGTTTCGACTGCTACTGACAACTGAAGAACCGCATCACTTTGAGTTTGCAATTTTCCGAGTTGCCATGACTTTGCCAGGCTATCAACAAAGGCATTCTCCCACTTGGCTTGTTGTGTCGATTCTTTGTTATAGAGCTTGATGCTGGAAACGGCGTTTAGAGTCTCTATGAAGGTGGATGATTCTTCTGCTTTGGTTTGCATTTCATCATGCGTTAGCTGTTTTTGCCTGGTCACAATGATGCGTTTGAAAATGAAATAGAGGCTTAGTCCGACCAAAGGGATAAGTGTGAGGTTAGCACTGTAATAAAGCATCAGTGCCAAAGAACCAATCACCATAATTCCATCAATAAATATTGAAGCAACTCCGGTTGTGAGCAGTTCTTTTATGGGTTCCAACGAGCTGATTCGGGATATGAAATCTCCGATATTACGCTTTTCAAAATAGGGAATAGGTAATTTAAGTAAGTGCGAAAGAATGTTTCTCGCCAATTGAAAGCTGAGAAGATATCCCATGTGTAAAAGAAGATATCCTCGTACTAATTGAGTAATAAAAGCGACAATAATCAGCGCCAATACCCCGAAAGTTATTGCATTTAATGTATCTATCGCATTTTGGGACACGAGCTCATCGATTGAAAATTGTATGAATAAGGGGAGCGCCAGACTGACCAATTGTAGTAAGAGCGAGTAGGAAATCACTTTCACTATGCCAGACTTTAATCCGTGAGCTTTCGTGAGAAGGTTGCTGATCCCAAATGATTCGCCCTTATTTTCTTTTACGAATTCGATCGTAGGTTCTAACTCGAGGATTATACCGGTGAATCTCTTGTCTGCTTCGCTCCAGCTTATATGGCGTTCTCCCATTGCGGGATCGATGATGATTAACTGATTGCCTTTTATGGCCTTCAAAACGACAAAGTGCTTTAAATCCCAATGTAATATTGCTGGCAAAGAAGCCTCTTCCAAATACTCGATTTCTGCTCTGAGTGGGCGTGCTGATAATCCAAGGCTGTGTGACAGCTCAATCAGGTTTTGTACTGTTAATCCTCGGTTCGATACTCTATGGCGAGTGCGTAGTGTTTCCAGACTGATATGTTTATTCCAATATCCACATATCATTGCCAGGCATGCTAAGCCACACTCTGCCGCTTCTGACTGATAAATTATCGGCAGTTGATTTATGTTTCCCCTGGCTTTGTTTAAGAGTGTTTGAATAGCCATTTAGAGAGCTTCCGAATTAAATAATTGGTGAAATAGGGGCTGTTCAGCAATGATGATCTTGATATTTACTCTCATACCATGAGTGAGTTTTAGTGAATCGTCGTAACTACCAACCTTTCCTCGATAAAACGAAGTTGGAATGCCTTCGGCAATACCTGAATATACAGAGCTCTGTTGTATGGATTCTGACGTGATATTAATTCTGGCAGGGTGCCATTTTTCTGATGATCTAATGCCTGGTAATTGAATCAGTGCGCTAACGGTTTTACCTAAAAGCGCTCTTGTATTTGGCGGTATCAGAGCTGTGATTTCTTGCTTTGGGGTTTCGGGGGTAATGGTGAATAGCCATTCATCCGGTTTTACATATTGCCCTTTCACTAGGTTTTGGTTGTAGGTTATTAGCCCAGACTGAGTCGCATAAAAGGTTTTGCTTAGTGACAAATATCGTTTGTGTAGCGATAGTGTTTTGTATTCTAAATCGCTCAGTTTTAATCGGTATTCTTCAATGGTTAAATCTCTTTCTGCACTCAATAACTCAGCCTTTAGCTGTGCCTGTTTGGCTTCATTAGCTGAACGTATCCGATGAATATCATATTCCATTGAATTTCGTAGCTCTCTTTCGTAGTCAATGCGGCTGATGGTGCCTGATGCGACTAATGTCGATACGTCTGATTGAACAGCGTCATGAGACTCCAGCATTTTTGTTCGAATGTCCTTAACCCTTTCCAGTTGTGACATTAATTGCGCTTGCTGACTTTGCGACAGCGTTAATTCTTTTAATTTTGCATTGAGTGCTGCTTCGAGTATTTCTTGTGTAGAAGTCAGGATTTGCTTTTCTTCATCCAACAGAGCCATTTCAGTGGCAAGTTGAACGAAATCTGTTGAGGAGTGAATCTCTAGTAGCTTGTCTCCTTCTTTCACGAGCTCCCCATCCTTGAAGAACTGTTTGGACATTATGCCTGGGTTAACACTTTTTATTTCAACAGATGGCTGCTCAGGCTGCACAATGCCTTCAACAATGACCGTGCGCTTGATTGGCACCAACAACACAACTAAGCACACAGCTAAAATGGCAACAATGCTGAAGAGCGCGAAGTATTTATATCCCTTTGGTTGCGGAATGAAGGATTCTCCATAAAAACTTTTATAGGCAGAATCCAGGCATTCTTGTCGGTACAACTGTTCTAAACTCATTGGTTTCAGGTTTCCAAATGAGCATGAAGTGCGTGGCTGTCTTCCATGAGCGAGCGATAATCTTCCGTTTGATAGTATTGCTCCAATGTTGCTGAGCTGTTCGAGCCATCCCATTTAAATTGCAGCGAAGCTGAGAGAACAAATTGGCAGAAAATATCGAGCAAGCGCATTTCTGGTAATGATTCCTCAATCCAAAGGAACTGACCCATGGGGTTTATCTCCAAAAAAATGAATGTGCCATCGGGTTTTAAAATTAAATCAATGGCGCTATAGGCAAGGCCGAGACTGTGGGTGAGGGAAATGCACTTTTGCACCATGTCGTCGGGTAGAGTAAAGGTTGAGAGTTCCGGTCTTTTGTCTTCCAGATCTCCAAGCCTCCAATCTATTTGCGATGATTCGTGAGATTGGGAATCTATGGCGACGGCTTGACAGGTTGAGCCCATTACAATGACTCTAAGTTCCAGCTTCTTGTTCTCGTAACTCTGGTAAATCGCCGGACAGCTTTGAATGTCTTCTTTACTGGTAAAGTCTGCGGAGGAAACTAAGGAAGAAAATACTTTCAGTGCGTAGTCCTTTATCCGCCAGTCCATGTAGGCCAAAGGCTTATAGATCACTTTATCGTTTTGACTTTCTATAAAGCTCAGCACTTCGTCGGCATCATTGCTGATCAGGGTTTTTGGCAGGTGGAACCCCAATTGCTGAGCCTTTTGAAGTTGGCTGATCTTATTTTCGGCATTCATCGCTGATGTATGGTTGTTGATCCAAAAGGCATTACCGTTGGCAACCGATAGAGCGCCATTTAATGTTTCTTCCAGATTTTTGTATGCGATGTGTCTATCGGTTTCTTCGTATTCTTTGCTGATCTTTTGCACATAAAAGCGGCGGGACCAAATCACATCAAAGTCTTTAAAATTAACGTTATTAGCGCCGTTAGAAAACACTTCCAATTCATTTTGATGGAGGTTGCTAATGGAAAGGGTTTGATGTTTGGGTATGTCAGAATTGACCCAAATCTTGCATTCTGTCTCGTAGTATTTTTGCAATGCCCATTTTACTGCATCTGCATGTAAGTCTTGTAAGATCGTTGATATCAGTACCTTCATGGTGTTATTCCGCTTTATTCAGTTGGGGTAGACGGGGTTTGCGACTGCAATTTTTATGGAGTAGAGGTTATGCAGGATTCCCTACATAACCTTTTCTAAAAAGGCTTAGTGAATTCTTTCGTATTTAGGCTCTATTCTGTCCGGCGTTATGGACGTACCAGCACCAACCATGTTGGACTCGTCCATCTTAAGTTGGCGAGCCAGTTTGCGACCCAGAAGAGTTTTCTTTTCTTTGTTGTCAGTTTTGATGTTTTTCATTTCAGATTTCCTTTAATAAATCTTATTCAACATAAGCATTCTTATCGCTTCAAATAACGGCCCCTTTCTATTGGACGTACGCCTATATTTGAGATCATTACTTGCGCGAAAGAGGCTATTACTACGATTAATTTTTTGTCTTGTTACGAGTAAAAATAATTAATCAAGTCTTCTTCAGGTTAATGTTTTTGCCTGAAGCGCTGAGAAAGTTAATCCGGAAAGAAAATTTCGAGTTATAAATAATGAGCCAGAAGCATTAAATATTGAGACATGTTGCTTGTTCAAACTCTATTTTTGATAGAGCAGGAAATGAAAAAGTGCTTGCAGATTCTATGTTGTGAGGGAACCTGAATTATTAAATGTTAGTAGACGGTATGTGATAAATTAGTTTACTTTTTTAGAAAATTTAAAAGCAGTAATCTTTCACAAATGCTTAGAATGTTGTTTGCCTTTGTATTCCTGGTCCTTTCTTCTTCCAAATCTTATTCCTACCCGTTAGAAAATAATTTTAGATTTAGTTCGTTTAATCATGAATGGTTTAATTTACCTGTTGGTGTTAATAATGTTGTTAAAGATAAGCAAGGATATTTGTGGCTTGCTCATGTTGGTGGTGTTGTGAAATTTGATGGATTTAAGATCCAGAGTTTCAAATCGATCCCTGGTGATCATAATTCACTCACCCATGATCTGGTTACTGATATGGGGATCGACAGGCAAGGTTTTATCTGGGTGAGTACGTCTCATGGATTAAATAGAATCGATCCAGCAAAAAATAAGTTCACTCGGTACTTGATTGATCCTGATAGTGCTGGGAGTTTGGCGGGAAAAACAATAAAAGCGCTCAGAATAAGGTCTGATGGTAAGTTGTGGCTGGTGACTTCTTTGGGATTGGTTCTATTCGATCCGGATCATCGAAGCTACCAATTTATTGAACAGATCATTCCTGAGTTAAATGAGTTTGAAGACGCTAAATGGATCGATATGGACGCTTCCGAGAATTTATGGGTTGCCACCAGAGATGGTGTTCTTTTTTATTTTGATCTCATCAACAACTCCTTCCTAAAGATTCCTTTGGTTGATGTTACGGAAAACGCCGTGGATTCCCGTATTGTTGAGGCTTTGGAAGTTGTGTCTGAAGGTAAGGTTTGGGTTGGCTTTCAAAATAATGGTGTGGCTATTTATGATGTCCGTACTCAAAAGGTTAAGCGCCTAAAATCAGATGGAACTGAAAACAGTATAATCAGTAACAGGATCACCAGTATTTTCGAGGATCACTGGGGACAAATTTGGATCGGCACTGACGGTGAAGGGGTTTCGGTGATCCGCAATGAGGAAATCCTTAACATTGCCCCGACAGGTGAAGATAAATCTAGCATTGCCAATGTTTTCATTAACGGTTTTTATCAAGATAATAATGGCAATATCTGGATTGCTACGTACGGTGCCGGGATTTACCTGTTAAGAGCCGATTTTATTCGTGTGGGTAACATTTCTAAAGCGTCCACAGACTGGAAACGAATGGAGCTGGGACGAATTTGGGGGCTTTCGGTTGATCGTTCTGGCAAGCTGTGGGTGGGAACAGATCAGCATGGCGCTTTGGCTTTCGATTTTGAAGGTGAAACGATCAATCAGTATTTTCATCGTGGATCTGACGCAAACAGTATTGGTCACAATCGGGTGATGGATGTATTGCAGACATCTAATGGAAATATATGGTTTTCAACTAATCGTGGATTAAGTGAACTCAATCCGGGTACTGGTCAGATGCATCGTTATTTCTACGAAACAGACAATAAGTTGCTATACAATATTTTTTCCCGGTTGTTTGAAGATAGTGAGGGAAACCTGTGGGTCTCGGTTCTTGGTGGAGGTTTGCTTCGTCGTTCACCATTCGGTGAGTTTACTCATTTCGCACATTCAGGTCTGGATGGAGATATTAGCCATAACTATGTTACCAGCATTACCGAAGACGATGAGAAAAGAGTCTGGATTGGCACTCAGAATGGTTTGAACTTGTTTAATCCTGAAACTGAGAAATTCCAGCATTATGAAACCGACTTTACTATTTGGTCTTTGGCTTATGATCCAGAGTATAAGAAACTTGTTATTGGCACTTCTGGTGGATTGGTGATTACGGATCCTTATGATCCAGTATTCACTTTTGTTAGTGGTACTACAGGTGTAAGCAATCCGTCGGTTTACTGTGTTTTGGTTGATAGGGGAAACTACTATGCCGCGTCGGGTCTTGCACTGAACAAGGTGAATCATCAAGGTGATATTGTAAGCACTTACTATTGGTATCAGGGTTTTCAAAAAGGCTATAATTTGAATTCCTGTACAAAAGATAATTCTGGAAATCTATATTTTGGTGGGGATGATGGTATTTCTTATTTTCATCCCGATAAGTTGGTTTTATCTAACTCTACGCCGCATGCAACGATTCAATCCCTAAAAGCTTATGAGTCCAGTACATCGGGCTATACAAAGTTGGTGAACACCGCAGATCTGATGTCTTTACCTCATACATTCAATGATTTGAAAATAAACTTCAGCGGGTCATTTTTTGAAGATATTGAAGGGTTACGTTTTAGATACCGATTACTTGGCTTGAATCCTGATTGGGTGGTATACGCGAGTGATTCTGCTAGTGAGCTTGTAGGCTTAGGGCCTGAACATTTTAGTATTTATTCAAATTTGAGCCCGGGACTATACCAATTCGATGTGCAGTATTTCCATTCTAATGGTGGGGAATCGGATGTTGTATCTCTGAAGTTCCAGATACTGCCACCCTGGTGGAGAACTCCAGTCGCTTATGTTGGCTATGTGCTAGTGGCATTTTTTCTGATTTGGATGGTTATTAACTGGCGAACCCGGTCTTTATTGAGAACTCAGGTAAAGCTGGAAAGTATAGTGAGAAGCAGAACCGAGGAATTGCAAACTCTAGCCAATAAAGCCACATTACTGGCGAAACAGAAAGATCACTTGTTTGCTAATGTTTCCCATGATTTTAAAACGCCCCTTACTCTTATACTTAGCCCGATAGAACAATTGATTGAAAAAGACACCAGTTCTGAGAGGGTCAAGCAATATAACCTGATTAGAAACAACGCTCTTAATTTACAAGAGCTCATTGATCAGGTGTTGGAATTGTCTCGTATTGATTCACAAGAGTCTTTGAAGTGGTCAAAAGTGAAAGTACAGGAAGTCATTAAAGAAGTGGTCTTTGCGTTTAAAGAACATGCCGCAAGGAAAGATATTTTGTTGCGGTATGAGTTTGTGAATGATTGTTCCACTATTTACCTTGGTGTTTTCGAAGGTTCGTTGTACAGGATCCTGTTTAATCTGGTTTCCAATGCAATCAAATACAGTCCGGCGAATTCTCAAGTGGATATGATGATAGAAGCTAGGGCTGAGGACGTAGTTTTTATTGTTCGTGATGAGGGCATTGGATTTAGTGAAGAAGAAGCAAAACGTATAACGGATAGGTTTCTTCGACTGGATGCTGCCAAGGCGTTTGATGTTAAGGGAACGGGTCTTGGCCTCGCTATTGTAAGAGAGCTGGTGGAAATAAATGGCGGTAACTTAGACATAAAAAGCGAAGTTAATAAGGGAAGCTGCTTTACTGTGTCATTACCTTTATCGAATAAGCTTGCGTCGCAAGGTTTGTTACTGAATTCAGATGAAGTGAATATTGAGGCGGTTAGCTATAGCCGTTCCGATTCAAACAGTGTTGAACTGCAACATTCAAAAGCTCTGCTCCTCATCATCGAAGACAATATCGATATGGCTGAATTCCTGTGTGAATCGTTTGCTGATGACTATGAGTGTTTACATTGTGCGGATGGTACTCAGGGACTTATTGCTGCGAAGGAGAAGCAGCCAGATCTTATCTTGAGTGATGTCATGATGCCCGGCATCGATGGTTATCATGTTGCAAGAACATTGCGAGAACAGGAGGAAACCAGCCATATTCCCATCATTATGCTAACAGCCAAAGGCGATACGGATAGTCGAATTCAAGGTTGGCAGTCTATGGTTGACGATTATGTTGCCAAGCCTTTTGTGTTAAAGGAGCTGCGTTTAAGAATTCAAAATTTATTGGAAATTCGGCGTTTATTGAAACAGAAACTGGCATCCAATATCGGTTCGTTGAAGTTTTTTGATGTGCCTGAATTTTCTTCTATGTCGAGTAAGGATCAACTTTTCCTCAAACGTTTTGAGCAGGTTATGGAAGAGCGTTATCAGGATTGTGAGTTTAAACGAGAAATGGCTGCGTCTTTGCTTGCCGTTTCTGAGCGGCAATTAAATCGAAAACTGGCGGCGTTATGTGATCACAATTTTGCTCAATATCTCAGGAAGTTCAGATTACGAAAGTCATTAGGTTTGGTGAATAAGGGACTGCTGGTAGCAGAGGTTAGTGATAAGGTTGGATTTTCTAACGCTACCTATTTTTCATCTTGTTTTAAGGAAGAGTTTGGCGTCTCTTTCCGTGAGTTTGAGAATCTGAGGGAAAAGAACGGATAAAACCAAGTATTTAAAAAATTATTTTTCTTATAAATGATATTGTTAAGTAAATGGTAGTACCAGTTGGGAAAGTCTTCTGTTACTTTAAGCGCAACCTGTAAAACAAGCGCTTTCTGAGGTCGTTATGCCTTTTTCCCTACAAGTCATTTTTTATCGAATTTTGATGGCATTGCTTAGGCTGGTCATTATCTTTATTCCAACACCCAAGCCGACTATCTATTCTGGTTCCGGCTCTGCCAAAAAAATGTGCGCCACTATTGGGCATTTTGGTGCGAATAAGCTGCTGATTGTTACTGATGAGATGCTGGTAAAGTTGGGTCTTATTCAAGGCATTACTGATGAATTGGATTCTCTGGGAATTGAATACACGATTTTCGCTGAAGTAACACCAGATCCAACCTACGATGTGGTTGAGAAAGGCGTTCGCGTTGCTATTGAGCACAAATCAGAAGGCATCTTGGCTATCGGTGGAGGCTCTTCATTAGACGCTGCAAAGGTCATTGCTGCCAAGCTGACCAACCCTAAACCTATCAGTAAACTAACAGGCATTTTGAAAGTAAAAGCGCCTTGTTTGCCTTTGTTTGTTGTGCCAACAACGGCAGGAACAGGTTCTGAAACGACGATTGCGGCGGTTGTGTCGGATCCTGTAACCAATCAGAAAACCCCGGTCATTGATCCTAAATTAGTACCAATTGCTGCAGCTCTTGATCCTTCATTGATGTTGGGGTTACCTCCAGCCATTACAGCAGCAACTGGAATGGATGCATTAACCCACGCGGTTGAATCTTATATCTCCATGCATGCTTCGCCAGAAACAGACAACTATGCATTGGCTGCGGTCAAAATGATCATGAAGAATTTGCCGATTTGTTATGAGAATGGGCAAGATGAACAAGCCAGAGAAGCGATGGCTTTAGCATCTTTTTATGCTGGTGCCGCTTTTACCAAAGCGAATTTGGGTTATGTTCACGCCATTGCTCATCAATATGGCGCGTTTTATCACACACCTCATGGCTTGGCGAACGCCATCGTATTGCCTTATATTTTGGAATATTCAGTACCCGCAGCGAAAGAGCGTTTAGCGGAATTAGCCGTGGCCATTGGTGTGGGTGAGAAAAGCGAAGGTGCTCAAGTGTTAGCTGAAAAGTTCGTTACAGCAGTGAAAAAGCTGAATGAGCAGATTGGCATTCCTGCGACTTTGGATGCCTTAAAAGCTGAAGATATTCCCAAAATTGCGACAGGCGCTTTGAAAGAAGCTCACTATTTATATCCTGTGCCTCGTTACATGGATAGCCAACAGTGCGAGGAGATTATTCACAAGATGGTATCCAGGATCGTATCTGCGTAGCCTCATATCGGTGACTGGTTATGTGCTGTGAGTAGACATAACCAGTTGCATCAATAATTGCCGTAACTGACGTTTGCTGGCATTGTCGGGGCAATGCACATCTTCAACATAAAGCGCCTTGCTGTTTAATAAGTGCTTGAGTGCTTCAACGTGAATATTCAGTGAAATAAAGTTGTCTTTGTTTTGAGTGGAAAAGGCTCGCATAGTGTTCTCCAACGGGTTTCTTCATTAAGTGATAGGTCTTAATGTAATTGCATTGAATGTTGCTGATGAGGATTATGGCGGTAATTGCGTTGCATCATTTCAATGAAGAATTGGGCTCCGTTTTCCAAGGTGTGAATACAGTCTTGCAAACTGGCTGGCAAAGCTCGCTGGGAGGCAATTTCTGCGGCTAGTGTTTTTAACCAGGTTTTGCTGTTTTGCAATGTATTTACTGCATTTTCATATTGTTTTAATCGGTATTGAGTGTCGGCCACAATAACCGACAGAGCGGTGTAAAGCAGGCTGTATTTACTGTAGCGATGGTGCTCCAGATCCATCAATATTTCGGTTATTTCCAGCGCGCAGCCCAAATGTGACAGGGCTTCTTCCCAACGATGTTGAAAGCGCAGTTGTTCGCCTTGTTCTTTTGCACCCTGAATGTGATTAATTGCTTCCTTGGGGTGAAGGTAAACCCATTTTCTGTGAACTGGGCAGAGAAATTGTTGTTGCATAATTGTTCTCAAATTCATTGATAGATGATTTTATTAACTTAATGCAAATGAGAATGATTATCAATAAGTGATTTGGAGAATGTTTCTGTTGTCGGTTCGTGACACGAGCAAGCTTCGTCATTAACCTATGCTAATCTGAGCTGAGCATTGCCATAGATGGAGAAAAATATGCAATATTGGTTATTCAAAACAGAGCCTGATGCATTCAGCATTGATGATTTGGCTGCTATGCCTGAGCAAACTGAGCATTGGGATGGCATCCGTAATTACCAGGCGCGTAACTTTCTGCGTGATCAGGTGAAGCTGGGCGATCAGGTGTTTATTTACCATTCCAGCTGTACAGATGTGGGTATTGTAGGGTTAGCCAAGGTTGTTAAAGAAGGATACCCGGATCATTCACAATTTAATCCTGAATCTAAATATTATGATCCTAAATCAAACCCTGATAATCCGCGTTGGTATATGGTGGATGTAAAATTGCAGCAAAAGTTTGCTAAATTGTTGCCATTGTCGGCGATCAAGTCAGATCCTGAAATAACCGAGTTAGGTTTGGTGAAGAAAGGGCATCGCCTTTCGATCATGCCTGTAAATGAACAAGAAGCCATTCGACTTCTTGCTCGGCTCACAAATCAGGCTTAAGACTGAGGCTGTGGACTATCGGATTTTTTATCTGGTGAACCACCAGAGGCGCTTCCTGGGGCATTGATGTGTTTAATGATATTGCTACATGCATTAACAAAGCTATTAATGTCATTTCTGCTCCAAGGCAACTTCACTTCGTTGGGTAAGGAGGCTACGTATTCACAAATCTTATCGAAGCCTGGGTCGGAGTTAGCGAAACTCTTTTTGGTTGCTTCCGCTACCGACATTCCAAATTCTGAGCAGAGCATGACAACGCGTTCGAACCTGGAAAATAGTGCTTTGGCGCAATTGTAGTTATCGCCATCAATAAGTTTTCTTTTCTGTGCAGCGTCCAATTTTTCCAGTAGCGTTTTTTGGATCTCTAAAGCTAATACATCAACCGACATCAATGCTTGTTTAGCTTGTGAACCTGCTATTTTGGCCTGATGCATGGTTTGTTTTAGCTCACGTTCAATGGCTTGAGCTCGAACGAAGAAGTAGATCAGTATCAAAATCAAGAAACCAATAACAGATAGGGCGATAATCATGGAGATACTCTAATCAATAAAAAAGAAGCGCTAGTTTACTTGAAAGAAAGTCTAACTCAAGGCAAAAGCATAGGTTGTTTTATTGACCTAAAGTTCTTGTTAGGATTCGGTAACTGTATAAGTAACAGACCTTCAAATACTCACCGATAAAACGAGTATTTGAAGGATAAATAATCATTTCAATTATTTGTTTTTCTGAATATACAAATTAATGTTTTCTTCCAGGATGGAAAGTGGAATAGCCCCATGTTCCAGTACGGCCTTATGAAATTCCCTGACATCAAACTTGTCACCCAGTTCTTGTTCCGCCTGCTTACGTAATTTCTTAATGGTGAGTTCACCAATCTTATAAGACAATGCTTGAGCCGGCCAGCTAATGTAACGGTCGATTTCGCTAATAATGTTCAGTTTTGAAAGAGCGGTATTCTCCAGCATAAAGTCAATGGCACGTTGGCGGCTCCAACCTTGGCTATGCATACCGGTATCAACCACTAATCGAGCTGCACGCCACATTTCATAACTTAAGCGACCGAATTCATCATAAGGCGTTTCGTAGAAGTTAATCTCTTTACCCAAATATTCGGAATACAGTCCCCAGCCTTCCCCAAAAGCAGAAATGTAGCCAAAACGACGTACTGGAGGCAGTTCTTCCAATTCCATAGCTAAAGCAATTTGTAGGTGATGACCTGGAACCGCTTCATGCAGTGTTAATGCGGGTAGAGCGTACAGAGGGCGCTCATTTAACGCATAAGTGTTAACCCAGTAATATCCTGGTTCGCTGTCATTGTTGGGCTGAATGTAACGTCCGGTGGTGTATTTCGGTGCAATGCTGGCGGGTACGGGCTCGACGCCATAAGGTGTTCTGGGTAAATGAGAAAAGAGCTTTGGCAGTTTGCTATCAATCTTTTTCGATAGGTATGCTGCATAGCGCATTAATTCTTGCTCTGACTTGGCGTAAAACTGTGGATCGGTACGTAAGAAGTGGATAAAAGCTTTTAGGTCTCCATCAAATTTAACGTCTTCAATTACCTTCTGCATTTCACCGCGAATGCGTTTAACTTCCTGTAATCCAAGCTGATGGATTTCTTCCGCCGTCATTTTGGTGGTTGTGTAATGTGAAACCCTGTTTTGATAATAGGCTTTACCGTTTTTCCATGCATGAGCCGAAATGTCGGTTTTAGCCTTTGGGATATATTCTTCTAATAGGAATGTATGCAGGGTTTGATAAGAAGGGAACACTTTGTTCTGGATAATGTCCCTGGCTTTGTCTTGCAGCGCTTTTTGTTGTTCCGATGATAATTTGGCATTAGAAAATTGAGTAAACGGACGATAGTAACCGCTTTTTTCTGGTTCCATTTGATAAAAATTGGCAACGGTTTCTGGTAAGCCATCCAAAATCGCTTTAGGTTGTGTCATTCCTGTCGCTATACCCTTTTTCAGCCAATGTATCTGTTGCTCAAAATATTCTGGAAATTGAGATAGGCGGGATAAATAGTCCTGATAGTCTTTTTCTGTTTTGAACTGATGAATGCTTGGCAGAAAGGATAAGCTGCTAAAAAAACCCGATTCTGAGGTAAATGGCAGCATGTTTCCGCCAATCTCGTATTCATCAATGTAATCAAGCAAGTAATATTCTTGTACCTGGTAGTTAATCTGCTCGGTACGGCTTAGAGCTTTAAAATCGATGCGGTGAAGGCGTTCTAAAAATACTTTGAATTGTTTGTTATAGGATTCCAAGGTTTCTTCAGATGCATCTGGCAGTTTGTTATTTGATGCTTCAAATCCTCGAATCGTGGCCTCTATAGGATGAACTACCTGCATTTCATATTGATAAATTTCGTCCAATAATTCAGATAACTCTTGTGCCGGTGTGGCGTAGGCTGGAAGCGTTAAGATAGCAAATATACAAAGCAAAAGCTGTTTCATAGGGTTTCATTACTCAGTCATTAGATCTGGGTAATCATAACTCTCTGATTTATATATGGCTATCTTGTCTGCTATGAAAATCGGGAAGCCGTCTTTACAGTCGCGTCCATGCGACACTGGGATTTTAAAGCAAGGTGCGTTCTAATTCTTGGGTGTATAGATTGGGCGAGGGAACTGCGTCACTTTGTCATTGAGTTCAGTGATCTTGGCGGTGCCTTGTTTTTTCACTTCGTCGATTTTCAATACACTGTGTAGGGGAATGAATGTTCGGTTTACGTCTGCGAACTCAGACTTAAGCTTTTCGTGACTGGGGTCGAGCACTATCGCTGTATGTGTATCCCAGACAAAGTCTGCGATTTCTATAAAACCAAAGAGGTTACTTTGCGACACTTCATGAACATACAACTCATAGTGTTCACCGTTGTTCATGAACTCAATACGATATAACGGTTTTTTCGACGCACTCATTGTTGATTTACCTGCCTAACAAAAGTTAGAAGCGACTTGTTGATATTGAAATTCAGGGCCGCATTTTAGCGACCAATGACTGTTTCGCCAAGTCTTTCAATGGCGCATTTATTGTCGTTTTTATCGAGAGAATAACTTGCCCAAAAGCCCGCTTTTTTCGGGTTTATTTGCTTGGATCGCTAATTGCCAGATATCTTTTAGCATGTCTCGTGATGTGGATGGAAAATCCGGTGTAATCACATGCATGCTGGAAGACTGTAATACTTTGGCAATAGGTTCAAGTGGATGGGATACCTGCCATAATCCTAACAGGGTTGCGTAGCTACGCATTAGTAAAGGGGCAATCTGGGAGTGCGTTAGCAACTTGGTGTTATCTCCCAGTGAATGGCTGACTTTGTTGATCTCCAGTCCTAAATGATTCTTGTGATGTAGCAGGATTTTACTATCGACATTCGGTTCAATCACACTGCTACTCATGCAGGCAAGCTGCAAAAAAATAGGGTTGTCTTGCATGTAAGTGCAGGCTTTATCCAGCAAGCCGAACAATGCAATGGTATCCAGATTTTGCGGTTTATTACCCTGCTTTTTGATATCGAAGATGCTTAGCCATTCCAGAAAATGTGTTTCAATAATTGCCAGAAAGATCTCTTCTTTGCTTTTGAAGTACAAATACAGCGCACCTTTACTGATATCACAATAGCTACTGATTTGGCTGGTGGTGGGAAGTGAGGTTGGGTTAGCCTTGAATAGTGTAGCTGCTGCTTCAAGAATGCCGTGGCGTCTAGCTTCTTTTGCTTTGGCGTTACGTGCTCGTTTGAATTCTGCCATGTTATGCTGCCAAAGGATCCAGTAAAGAGTTAACGGCCAAATCCAGTTCGTCTGTGTGACCGGCTAAAATAGCGGTTACAGCGAATCCCTGAATGTAGTTGCACAACTGCAATGCGCTTGCTTCAATATTGATAGTGTTTTTCACTTGCCCTTGCTCCACGGCTTTTTCAAGACAGCCAATAAACCCTATTTCCAACCTATCCAGGTGATGCCTGCCAATCTCTCTAATTTTTTCGTCATCGAAGCCTAATTCTGTAATGCAGTTCACCAGTAAACAACCCCGGCCTTTAACTATTTCAATATATTCTTTGAAAAATTGGTAAATGGAAGGCAGTCCATGGTTGGCTTCAAGATGAGAAAAAATGGGATTGAGTTGAGTGCTTTGATAGTGGTCTAGCACTTTATATAAAAACGATTGCTTACTACCAAACTCCATATAAAAACCGCGTCGGTTGAAGTCGGTTCGAGCAATGATTTCATCCATGACCGCACCATTATATCCATGCTCCAGAAAAATCTGGATGGCGTCAGACAATACATCTTCTACGTTATATTGGGCTTTTCTGGCCATAATAATTCCCGAAGAATAGCTATTCTTTGAGCATAATGAATAAATACTCTCAGTCAAGCTGGAAAATTAACCTTGTATCGCATAGTGTTGCTCCACCTAAGACACGCCCTAACACTTGAGAGATTTTATTATGGAGCGGTTAATACCATATTTTCTTGGCAGCTTTTTGGCTTTTGTTTTGTCAGTACCATCGGCCTTTGCTGCACCAGAAAAGGCGAATCTGGAAGCTATTAAGGCGCATTTATGGATGTTGTCACATGACGAGTTACAAGGACGAGATACTGGCTCCCCTGGGCATGAAATAGCATCTTTGTACATGGCATCTCATTTTCGTCAGTTTGGTTTAAAGCCCGCTGGAGATAATGGCACTTATATGCAGCGCATTAAATTCAGACAGTCATTTCTGGATCAGGCTTCGCCCAAACTGTCGTTTACTGCTCAGGGTGAAACGGTAGAACTGAGCTTTCCCAAGCAATATATTGCCAACCCCAGTGCTGATTATGAGCAAGCCGAAGTGCAAGGAAAGCTGGTGTTTGTTGGCTATGGAATTGTGGCTCCTGAATTAAAGCATGACGATTATGCAGGGCTTGATGTAAAAGGAAAAATAGTCGTGATGTTGTCTGGCAAGCCGAAGTTTTTCCCAAGCGAAGAAGGAGCACATTTTGCTTCAGGAAGTCAGAGGTCGCATTATGCCGTAGAACGAGGCGCTATAGGCATAGTTACCTTGAGCACGCCGACAGCAGAGTCTATTCGACCTTATAGTCGCTTGTTGAACCAGCTTCATACACCAAATGTACGCTGGTTACACGACGACGGCACACCCGATAATACGTTCCCGCAAATCAAAAATTCGGCATACTTTAGTCGTGAAGCGGCAGAGATGTTGTTTAAGAACGCGCCTCAAAGCATAGAGTCTATTTATGCTCAGTTGGAGCAAGATGAAGTACCGAAAGGATTTGAGCTGGACGTTGAGCTGTCGATGTCCACAAAAAGCGAATTTAAAGAAATTACCAGTCCTAATGTGGTTGCTTTGTTAGAGGGTAGCGATCCTGAGCTTAAGAAAGAATATGTCGTGTATAGCGCTCATACGGATCACATTGGAATCGCTAAATCTGTGAAGAAAGACCGTATCAATAATGGTGCGATGGATAATGCTTCTGGTATGGCGGTAATGTTGGAAACGGCTCGTTTGTTCAGTCAAATGCCAAGACCAAAGCGCTCACTTCTGTTTGTTGCTGTTACAGGTGAAGAGAAGGGATTATTAGGATCCAGCTATTTTGCCAATAATCCAACGGTTCCAGTTGAACAAATCGTAGCCAATATTAACCTCGACATGCCTGTACTGCTTTGGGATTTTGCTGATGTTATTGCGTTTGGTTCAAACCACAGTGATTTAGCGAATTCAGTAAGTAATGCCGTGAATAAATTAGGGTTAACCTTAAGCCCTGACCCTTGGCCTGAGCAGGCTATTTTCACTCGTTCTGATCACTATAATTTTGTTAAGCAGGGAATTCCGTCCGTGTTTTTGATGCCTGGGCTGAAAAGTAAAGTTGAAGGTGAGGATGGTGCTAAGTTGTTTGCTGGTTTTTTCCGTGATCACTACCATTTGCCTAGCGACGAGTTTAGTGACGCATTTAATGACAATGCTATCTTGAAATTTACCCAAGTGAATTTGCTGGTGGGTGAAGAAGTGGCGAATCAAGACAAGCGGCCGGCTTGGAATGACGGTGATTTCTTTGGTGAGACTTTTAGTCGTAAGTAACCGTAGATAGTCGTCATGAGCAGGTATTAGTTACAAAAAAGCCCCTGTTAAGAAGATGTCTTCAGGGGCTTTTTCAATTCAGTTTGTTATCTATTATTCAAAAAAGCGACTACGAATAAACTGCCATTGAGCTGAAAAATTCTCGGTCGGGCGATGCGCAAATTCAGAGCGTACAAATTGGCTAATGCGGCCATCAACAAAGCAAATCAGGATATTGGCGATATGTGCTTCATCGGCTGGTAGAGATTTGCCTTCACGCAGCTTTCTTTCGCGCAAAATTTGCTTCATTTGAGTCTCAAGGCGCTCGAATAGCTGAGCAATTCGGGTGCGCAGTCTTTCTTGCTCGCCTTGCAACGCATCACCGTTCAGAATGCGGCTAATACCTGGATTCTTCTCTGCAAATCCAAGGATTAAATGCATGATATGTTGGCAACGAACCGCGGTGTCTTTTTCATCTTCGAGGATTTTATTGATGCGGCTGAATAACGTATCTTCAATAAACTCAATAAGTCCCTCGAACATGCGGGCTTTGCTTGGAAAGTGTCGATATAGCGCTGCTTCAGACACGCCCACTTCCGCGGCAAGCTTGGCAGTGGTAATGCGTTGTCCGTGGTTTGCTTCCAACATGCTGGCTAGGCATTGAAGAATTTGTCCACGGCGGTTGTTCTTTTTAGTCGCTGGCATAGTCTTTCCTGAATTAATGGGTTCCCGAGGAGCCAAAGCCACCTTCGCCTCGTTCGCTATTAGTAAAGTCTTGCACCACTTCAAAATGTGCCTGAACAACAGGCATGATGACTAATTGGGCAATTCGTTCACCGGGTTGCATGGTAAAGGTTTCTTGTCCGCGATTCCATACTGAAACCATTAATTCTCCCTGATAATCGGAGTCAATGAGTCCGACTAAATTACCTAAAACGATGCCTTTTTTATGCCCAAGTCCTGAACGTGGAAGGATGGTGGCGCATAATCCGGGGTCTGCAATGTGAATGGCTAGCCCGGTTTTGACCAAATGTGTATGTCCGGGTTCTACCACGAGTGGCGTATCAAGGCAGGCGCGTAAGTCCATACCTGCGGAGCCTGGAGTTGCATATTCCGGTAAAGGAAACTCTTTACCGATTCGAGGATCCAGAATTTTTACGTCAATTTTGTGCATCGTTAAAGTGTTCTGATATTAGTTGTAATAATTGTGTTGCCAAAGTTAATTTGTCAGCTTTATCAAGCTGGATATCGCCTGATTTCCAAAATACATGTAAGCGATTGTCGTCGCTATTAAATCCGATGTCTCGCTGTGATACATCGTTCGCCGCGATCATATCGAGTTTCTTGCGCTGTAGTTTGTCTTTTGCGTACTCACTTACATTTTGCGTTTCTGCTGCAAAGCCGACGGTAAATGGGCCGTCTTTCAGCGCGGCAACAGACGCTAGAATGTCTGGATTGCGCACAAAAGTTAATGTGAGCTCTATGTTACTTTTCTTTATTTTATGGTCAACTGATTCTGTTGGCCTGTAGTCTGCCACGGCGGCGCAGCCAATGAAAATATCGCAATCTTTGATATCTTTCATGACGGTATTCAGCATATCTTCTGCAGTGACAACTTTATGTAGTTTATCTACATTCGGCGCAGTAATATTTACCGGGCCGGATACCAGCGTTACCTCTGCGCCCATGAGTTTTGCTGCCCTCGCTAGAGCATAGCCCATTTTTCCAGAACTGTGATTGGTGATATATCGAACGGGATCAATATGTTCTCTGGTTGGCCCTGCGGTGATGGTGATGCGCTTGCCTTTGAGAATGGGATGGGTGATGACCTTTCCCAGTTCACTGACCAACTGCTCGGGTTCCATCATCCTGCCGGGGCCGACTTCACCGCAAGCCTGTTCACCCTGATCCGGACCAAAAATGCCAATGCCTCGGGTTTCCAGTATCTGCATGTTTTCTACCGTGGCACTGGCAAACCACATCTGTTGATTCATTGCGGGAGCAATGTAAATCGGAGCGTTGGTTGCCAGGCATAAGGTGCTGAGTAGATCATCTGCCAAGCCGTTGGCCAGTTTGGCGATGAAATTGGCCGTGGCGGGAGCAACGAGCAGAATGTCTGCCCAGCGCGCTAATTCTATGTGCCCCATTGCGGCTTCGGCGGCGGGGTCGAGGATATTATCTGAGACTGTGTTACCCGACACGGCTTGTAGCGCTAACGGGCTTACAAAAGACTTTGCCGATTCGGTAACGACGACTCTGACGTTAGCTCCCTGAGCTTTTAATTTACGTACTAAATCAGGCGTTTTATAGGCTGCAATGCCGCCGGTAATGCCCAAAAGTACGTTGAAATTTTGCAATGATGTCATAACTGTCTTGCAAGTTGGTCTGCGTTAATGAGCCACAAGACTAACATTATTGACCATAGTCTGCTCTTTTTGCTAAGGTAATTTTTCACATTTTACTATCAGGGAAGGATAAGAATGAAGATCAGTGATTGGCCTGAGCATGAAAGGCCGCGTGAAAAGTTACTTATGCAAGGAGCTAGCACCCTCTCAAATGCAGAGCTTTTAGCGATATTTCTCCGTACCGGTATTCCCGGTTATTCAGCCGTTCAACTGGCAATGCACTTACTCAATCAATTCGGTTCGTTAAATGCGCTTATGTCCGCTGACGCCACTTCTTTTTGTTCAATCAAAGGGCTGGGGAAAGCCAAGTATGCGCAATTGCAGGCGGTAATGGAGTTGTCTCGACGTTATATGGAGGAGCAGCTACGTAGACCCACGCAGTTTAAAAGTGTTGCCGACACCAAACGTTATCTGAGTAGCCAGTTACGACATGAGAATCGGGAAATCTTCGCCGCATTACTGTTGGATTCTCAACATCAATTTATTCGCTATGAAGCCATTTTCAAAGGCACTATTAACAGCGCCGCAGTATATCCAAGAGAGTTGGTGAAACTGGTATTGGATAACCATGCTGCCGCGGTGATCCTTGCGCATAATCATCCCTCCGGGGTGGCAGAACCAAGCGCTGCCGACTTTGATATCACTGAAAGAATAAAAGATGCGCTGCAACTAATTGATGTTAAAGTGCTGGATCATATTGTAGTCGGTAAGAGTGAATGTACTTCCTTCGCCCAGAGAGGGCTCATTTGATGGCTGCAAGGAGCGGTTAAAAAGGACTTCAATACAAATTTTTCTTGTGTCTAGAGGTTTTTTACTGTATAAAATGCGCCCTCTTAACTTAGAGTCGGTTTAGGCGTGAGAGGGGCATTATCGTTACTTTGATAATGATTAATGCACAAGATAAAGCTAAGCAGCGTATACATTAGCTGAGCCATTAGTGATGCGTCTGAACCGCTAGAATACAGTCAAATTGGAGACAAATATAATGTCCAGAGTATGTCAAGTGACTGGCAAGCGTCCTGTAGTAGGCAACAATCGCTCTCACGCGAACAATGCTACTCGTCGTCGCTTCTTGCCAAACCTACAGTCTCACCGTTTTTGGGTTGAGAGTGAAAACCGTTTTGTAAAATTGCGCATTTCTACTAAAGGTATGCGTATTATCGACAAGAAAGGCATTGATTCAGTATTGTCTGATCTTCGTGCCCGTGGCGAAAAAGTGTAAAGGAAACGAGTTATGCGCGATAAAATTAAATTAGTGTCTACTGCTGGAACTGGTTTTTTCTACACCACAGATAAAAACAAACGTAACATGCCGGGCAAAATGGAAATCAAAAAGTTTGATCCTAAAGCTCGTAAGCACGTTATGTTCAAGGAAGCAAAAATCAAGTAATTTGCTGGTTTTGTCTCCAGAAGAACCCGGTTTTGGCCGGGTTTTTTGCGTTATCAATTTTCAATATTTTCATTTCATTTGCCTGCCCCATTGCACACCTCGGTTGCTGGCTTTATCATAATTTTTCTTTTAGCTATTGGTAATTATTCATCATGTTTAATTTATCTCAACGAGCATGGAATAATGTCATCATCTTTGCCATGTTATTGATGGTGTATCTTTTTTCCATAAGTAATAAGTTGCTCGTAGAAAATAGCGATAATACGGAAATACATTTCTTACTGCCTGAGCATAGTATTATTATGCGAATGGAGTTTGCTGAAGTAACGCTGGAGCGAATAGGGCGAAGCTGGCGTACAAAAGGCAGCGATAGCTGGTCAATGGATCGACTACAGTCTCTTGTATATCAATGGCAGCATCTGGTTGTGCATGAACAAGCTGGCATTGAAATGAAAGATCCTTATATCGTCACCATGCTTTTGGCTGGTGAAGATAAATCTCGTGTTTTTCAACTTTTCCCTCTTAATGGCGGAGTCTTGATCAACAGTTCCGGAAAAACGGTATTTGTTGCTGATACCTCTCTCGAAGATCTGGTTCCTCAATAACTGATATGTTTCGTGATCCCGATGCAGGATCAATCTATAGGCGCTGAATTTTCATAAGTGTCAGAAACAGTTAAATATTTTTCCTGTTCAGGGAGGAAACTTTCATACTTTATGCCATACTCTGTGCTGAACAAGGCATGGGAGAATGACTATGAGGAATTTATGGAGTGCAGTCGTGCACGATGTTGGGATCGATTATGCGAATGTATGGATTGGCACGCTATACCCAGATTTGCGCAAACCAGATAAAGTAGTGATTGAGTTACTGGATGAACGCGACAACGTATTGCAAATTAAAGAAATACTAAAAGAAGAATGGCTACGTCCATTTCGACATTTACCTCAACGTTTTTATCAAATTATTTCCTTCACTGAACTAAATGCCGTCACGCGATATCGAGCGCGAGTGATGGAATATTCCAATGTGGAAACATCGCGTCCTTATTTAATAGAAGCTCAATTTGACACACTTGGCCATTCACTTAACGATTATCCGGAAGGGTTAAATATCGCGATAGGTAGCTGTTTCTCAGAGCAATACGACGGAGGTTCAGTCTCGCGTTCTTATGAAGCGTTATACAATGCTGGAATTGCAGATAAAAGCCCCCACTTCACGATTTTAATGGGTGATCAGGTGTATCTGGATGTAGGATTGGATTCTCTTAGTATGGAAACACGGGAAATCAGAGAGCGTATCGCTCGCGATTATGCGCAGCATTGGAATGCCTTAAGTGGCGTGCTCCGCAACGGTGGCACCTGGTTTTTGTCAGATGACCATGAATTTTGGAATAACTACCCTTTTTATAAAAGCTTAAATCCCTTTACGCAGGCCTTAAGAATCGACAAGGTTCGTAATATCTGGACGCAAACGTCTCGCGATGGTGTGCATAATATTCAGAATTTAAAACCCGTTCGAACCATAAATCTTGGCGATGATTTGTCTGTATGTATGGCTGATTTTCGTAGCCTGCGCACAGAAAAAAAACTGCTACCTGGTCAGTATTTCAAATTGATCCTGGATTGGCTTGCTGAGTTAAAAAGTCCGGGTGTATTGGTTATTTCTCAGCCTTTGATCGACGCTGTTGGTGAGGGGGAAGAACGCAGAGTTACGAATTATGAACAATACGATCAACTGCTCAGAGCCATTGCCAGTGCGCCACACGATGTATTAATTTTGGCGGGCGATCTTCATTGTGGGCGTATCGCCTCATTCCAGTTTGAACCCAAACGTGAAGGCCAAACAGTAGGTCGAGTAATGCACGAAGTCGTAGCATCGCCTCTTTCTAACTTAAGCGGGCCTACCAGTGGCATAGCGTGTCGAACCATGTCGAAATCCAGTCGCCCGAGCACTTTTCCACCAAGGCCAATTTCAGGTATTAAAACGGATAAGGTGATTTATCCTAAAAACTGGATTGTTTCTACCGAGTTTAGCTTGCGTGATATTCGCTATTTGAAAACGCGCACCAAAGAGCACTTTACCACGCTGAATTTCCTTAAAACTGAGCAGGGTATTGAAGTTCGCGTTCGCCCCTGGCGAGTGAGGGAAACCGTGAAAAGCACAGGTTTACCAAAACAAGACTTTCCTGAACCGGTTGTTTTGCGGATGAGTTAGGGGAGTGGATAACTCTTGGGTTAGATCACTTTTCAATTGCCAATTCTTTAACGGTATCGACGTCGCCCTGAACTTGTTTCAGGGTCTCTGTAAACTATCCAGAGATGCTGATATTCATCAGCATGACGAGTTGTAGATAAATAAACACTTTCGTCATTACCGCGAAGGCGGTAATCCATAACCATTGAAGTGGGAACGGAGACCTTGTTGTTGGCTATCTACTCCAATCACCCCTGACACTTAGGGCAATAAACCGAGCTTCGGTTAGACAGCTTTATCTCTTTCAACACACTTGCACACTTGGGGCATTCTTCGCCTTTTTTGCCATACACCAATAGCTGTTGGGCAAAATAGCCGGGTTTGCCGTCACCGCCAACGAAGTCCTTCAATGTTGTGCCGCCTTGTGCGATGGCGCGTTCCAGTATGGTTTTGGAAGCTTGTACAAACTTGTCGTAGCTGGCTCTGCTTACTTTTCCTGCTTCTTTGTTAGGTCTGATGCCGGCTGTAAATAAGGCTTCGGTGGCGTAGATGTTGCCAATGCCAGTGACGACTTTCTGATCCATTACGAACTGCTTTACTGCCGTTTTCTTATTACGTGAAAGTTGCCACAGGTATTCAGCATTGAATTCGTCGGTGAGTGGTTCTGGGCCTAATCCGCTGAGCAGTGAATGTTCGTAGGGCTTTTCTCCAAGCCATAGCACACAGCCAAAACGTCGGGGGTCGCAGTAGCGCAATGTCGTCCCGTCTTGAAATACGATGTCTACGTGATCGTGTTTTTGCACTGGCGCCTCGGAGGCAACAATTCTCAGATTGCCCGACATGCCCAAGTGAATCATCACAGTGCCATTATGTTCACCTTCAAAGTGACAAAGCAGATATTTGGCTCTGCGCTCCACATTCTTTAGCGTGGCATTGTTGATTAACTGTGCCAGGTCAGAAGGAACAGGCCAGCGTAGCGATGGTTGGCGTACAACAACCTTGCTCACAACTTTATTTAACACATGAGGACGCACACCGTTTTTGGTGGTCTCGACTTCTGGAAGTTCAGGCATTAGTTAACCCCAACTTGGGATAAGGAAGTGTTTTGAGATGGCTATTTTTAGCGACTTCTTCGTTAAATTTACTTGCAATAGACTCGCTATTGACGCGTAAATTTGCCTCAAATTCACAATAAAATATCTCATCTCAAAGTATTCTAAATGGCCGGTTTTGAACATTTCTAAATAATTCTATCTATAACAACGGGTTAATTGTTTTAATCACCACGTCTTATCCCGAGTAGGGGTTAAATTACTTAATTACTTTTTCTGTTCTTTTGCTGCGCGTTCGGCGAACTTGTTGAGTAGCGCTTGCTCTACAATCGGGTGACAGAATTCATTCACTCGGCCTCGATGCATTGCCACTTCTTTAACCAGCGTTGAAGAAATAAAGGAATTCTCTTCGGCTGGTGTTAGAAAAACGCTTTCCAATGCTCTATTCAAACGGCGATTCATGTTGGCGAGCTGGAATTCATACTCGAAATCCGATACTGCGCGAAGGCCACGAATAAGAATGTTGGCATTTTGCTCTTTAGCGAAATCCGCAAGAAGACCTTTGAATCCGATAACTTCAACGTTATCCAGATGTCCGGTGATTTTTTTGATTAAATCGACTCGTTCTTCAAGAGTAAAAAGAGGTTGTTTGCTAGGGTTAGACGCAATGCCTACGGTAACGTGATCAAAGAGTTTTGCGGCACGTTCTATAAGGTCTGCATGACCGTTAGTAACGGGATCAAAAGTGCCGGGATATATCGCTTTATTGTTCATAATTGCTTGTTAATTGGCAGGGGACTAACTTAACGGGCTACTACTGTACAGTAACATGACGTCACATGCCACTGGTCGGAGTAATGAATTACCCATGAAATTATTCATTCGAGGACTAAATTATTCATCTAGTGAATGTAGCAGGCTTTCCATCGCCTGTGCTATTTCTTCTAATGGAATATCGCTAACTCGCGATGCACCGTAAATAACCTGACTTGCATGGGCTGGGCACCAGTGTGCGGCAGCTTTTCGCATTAGCACCACTTGCGGTACACCAAGCCCAGACGCCAAATGCATAATCGCGGTTTCTACCGTGAGCACCATATCACTGAGCTGAATAAGGGCTGGCAGTTGGAAAAAGTGATTCGTGGCGGTGAACACCTCGATATTGAGGTTGACGAGCTCGGGAGCGAGTTCTACCTGATCCTGAATGTTTTCCAGTTCTGCTGGTGGAACATTGAGTATGTACAGGCATTCAGGATGGCTTTTGTTTATCTTTGCTAGTAGCTCAGCCAGTGTGTCCCAGGGAAGGTCGCGGCGATGATTGGTGGATAAGTGGTTAATCAGTACAACGCGCGTTGGAACGGTGAGTTCTAATGCTTCCTGATGCCTGGATTTTAAGTTTGATAGCCAGCCATTCATTTGTTCCAGATGTTCTTGGGGAACAATCAGTTCCTTTACCTGAATATCTTCGGCGATTTGTAAGCCGAACAAGTTTTGAAAATTTTCTCGATAAACCTGATTTATATGGCCTCTGGATTCGCTAGAGCTGTCTTCATCATCAAGCCTGATATAAGCATCCAATTTTCGAAAGGCGAGGGCTTTTTTCAGCCATTTTTTCATGGGTTGAGTTTTGGTTCCCACGATAAACGCCTTTGCTGAAATTTTACGTGCAATTTGCGCGAAGTTCTCAGAACGCACTCGCGCCATAAATACGATGATGTCGTAATCTTGTTCCTGCGCTTTTTTAATCAGCTTATTGCGTTCTTCCTTACTGCCAGCAATGGGGTAAATATCGTGAATATGCTCTTCTGTTTCCAGCCATTGGCATAAGGTTTTATTGCGTCCGGCGTGCCAAGATTTAGGACGTGAACGACAATCATCGATCCAGATATCAATGTTTAAATGAGGATATTGGCGCTGCAACTCTGCTAAATAAGTACGTTGGTAGTAGTAATCACCAATGGCTAAGTGAGTCATGTAGAGGACTCTTTTAGCATTTTGCCATTGTGAAGTGCTGATTAGCGGTTGCAAGTGCGAGCTCCTGTTTTTACCAACGATAATAACCTGATAGTTTACTGAACGAGTCACCAAACACATCTTTGCCCGCATAAATACCTACGCCATAAAATCCATTGGATGTGGCATAACTATATTCCGCTTGTAGTTCATAGGCATTCTGGTAATTGAAACGGGTGTTATCTTTGTTATGAATCGCTCGCAAAGTCACATCCAATAGCTGATTGTCTGCGATATCCCAGTTTAGATTGATGCTGTGTGTGTTCGCTGGTGTATCGTCGCCGAATAGGCGGTTATCTCCACCCCAATGCCCAAGCACATTGCCGTTGTTGGTATAGCCTTGTTGATAAAGATGGTGCACATACCAACGGCTTGACCAATCAGAAAATTCATAACGCAATGACATATCTTTGGTTACGAATGGTGCATAAACTCCAAACGACATTGTGGCGTTACCCAAGCTGAAGTTACTGCGGTTTGTGGTGTCTTCTCCGCCATATTCGGCATAAAGCGATAGCGGCATTCCCCAATTTACATTGAGTTTTGAAGTGATGGATGCCTGCTGATTACCGAATTCGTAATTAGGATCTGTGCCATCAGAACCGTCTACGTTGTCTTTACCTGCCGGGTTGAAGATGGCTTCCAAAATATCACGGAAACCCACTTCGCGTTTGCCGCCACCAAACTGCATGGTACGGTTGAAGCCGATAGTCCAGTTATCCAATGGAGCAAAACTCAGGTGAATACCCGCGTGCCTTGGGGTGCCGGGAAAGACTTCATCGCCCAATCTAATGCCTTCTACTTTCGCTAACTTGCTGTAGAAAATTTCGTAGCGAAAATCCCAGTCAGTGATGGGGGTGGTATTGCTGATAGTAATGGATGTTTCGGGCTTGGCATTGGTACTGACCAACATGGCTCCATCCTGAAAGGGAGAAAACCAATGTTCACGATAGCCAATTTCTACTTGTGCATATTCAAAACCAAAACCGACATGAGTATTGGTGTGAGTAAAGCCTTCATCGTCAGAATATTGCGCACCAAGCGAGCCATATAAATAAGGGTTAACAAATGCGTATCCACTGCCACTGAGGGTGTAGCTGTTATCAACGCTCACGCCACGTTGGTTAGGCATGGATTTCTTGGTACTGTTGCTTAATGACAGATCTGCTGCCAAATGATTGACCACCACGGTCTTTTTATAGCGGGCTAGATAGCTGCTTAAGCGTCGATATAATTCTGGGTGTGATTCTTTAATTAACTGGATCCTGTCCAGCAGCTCTTTGGCTTTATAGGGTTTGGTCAAAGGGGCGCTTGGTGTGAGAGCCATTGCCCGTTCGATCTGCGCTTCTATTTCGGGCGCCATATTTAACGGTAAATAGGGAGAGATCCCTTGCGCCATTGTGTTGCTTGAAAGTAATGCCGAGGTTGCAATTAAAGAAGCCAGAATTGTTCTTTGCATGAAGGTAAACACGTCTATCTGGTAAAAAATCAGGCGCTATTCTAACAGTCTTTGTTAAAACATCCATGAACGGGCATTTTTATGTTGTATCTTTTTGTCAAAACGTGGCTGTTTTTTCTCTTCTCTTCACTATTCCTCTCTATTCGTCTTTCATTCTTCCTTTGTTGCAGCGAAGGCATCTAAAGCACGTTTTCTCGACGCAGATAAATCCACGATAGGTTTGGGATAGTCTTTTCCGAGAGCTAATCCGCTAGCGGTTAGCAATGATTCAGGTGCTTCCCAAGGTTTATGGATGTATTTTGTTGGCAATTTTGATAGCTCGGGACAATAGGTTTTAACGTATTCTCCGTCCTTATCGAATTTCTCACCTTGTGATACAGGATTAAATATTCTGAAATAGGGGGCGGCATCGGCTCCCGAGCCCGCAACCCACTGCCAACTGGCTGAATTACTTGCCAAATCAGCATCTAACAAGCAATCCCAAAACCATTTCTCGCCATCTCGCCAGTGAATAAGCAGATTCTTAACCAAAAACGAGGCGACAATCATGCGTACCCGGTTGTGCATGTATCCGGTTTGCCACAGCTCGCGCATTCCTGCATCGACAATGGGAATGCCGGTTTTACCCTGTTGCCAGGCTTTTAATGCCGAGCTATCGGAACGCCAGGGGAAGCGGTCGAATTTGGGCTGGAAGTTTTGTTCCGGCAAGTGGGGGAAGTGGTATAGCAAATAGTAGGAAAACTCACGCCATCCCAATTCTGAGAGGTAGCAATCCAACCCTTGGTTTTCAAAAGCGTGTCCCGGATGAATGCTGTGAATGGCGTACCAAACCTGATTGATGGAAATCTCACCGAAATGCAGGTAAGGCGACAAATTTGATGTACCTGATATCGCAGGAAAGTCCCGTTGTGCTTTGTATTCTGTTGCTGCGTCTTTGATAAAAACGCTGAGCTTATCTTTTGCGCCTTGTTCGCCCGGCGACCAGATCTTTGCAATAGTGGTGTCCCACGGAATTTGCGGTAACAGTTTTAACGCTTCAATGCCTTTGCTTCCGGCAAATTCCTGATGTGATTTTAGAGAATCCATGAAGTTGATTTGGTCCGGTGCTTCTACCGGCATGCGTGGCGGTGCAGCCATTAAGCAACCTTTACGATAATAAGGGGTAAAGACTCGGTAGGGGGTGCCGTCTTTTTTCAGGACATTCATGGGTTCCCAAAGCAGGGAAGCGTTAAAGCTTTTTGCTTCAATTTCTGACTGTTTGAGATGTTGCTTAATGAGCTGGTCTCGTTCTCGCTGCCAGGGCTCATAGCAGCGGTTCCAAACCACTTGATTCGCTTGATACTGCGTGACTAATTCGGGAATAAGCGTTTTCGGATCGCCTCGCAACACCAGTAATTGGTCATTTAAAGAGGTACTTAATGACATCAGCGAATGATGCAGCCACCAGTCGGAAGCGCTGCCGTTCTGCCACTCTCCGGCATTCACATCGTCGTAAATGTATATCGGAAGAATCTTGCCTGTTTGGCAGGCATGAAGTAACGCCGGGTTGTCGGAAATTCGTAAATCTTGTCTAAACCAAACCAGTGTTGTTGCTTGTTGTGAGTCAGTCATGGAATTACTAGCGCTTATAAAAACTGTCGATGAAATGAAAATGCAAGGCAGCTCAAACGTGAAAAGAACTGCCTTGCTAAAGTGCTAATACCCGGGTGGGTAAGTTAGAACATAGCAGCTAGACCGGAGTTTGCTAAAAAAAATTTGTAATTTCACTTAG
This sequence comes from Paraneptunicella aestuarii, assembly GCF_019900845.1. Lineage (NCBI taxonomy): Bacteria > Pseudomonadati > Pseudomonadota > Gammaproteobacteria > Alteromonadales > Alteromonadaceae > Paraneptunicella > Paraneptunicella aestuarii. Next base: position 68,453 of record NZ_CP074570.1, read on the forward strand.
TTAGGTCTAAAAGGTAAATTAAATTTTCATTTAATCCGTTTTTTGTGTGTTCAAGGAGCTTGATTTGGATTTGACAATTGTTCTGCTCGCCTTGGGATTTCTGGTTTTGCTTAAGTTAACGTCTGGAAAAAGTAGCTCTAAGAGAAATACTAATAATTTTGACGTAACTGGCATAAAACACAAAAAGCGTGAATTTTTATTGACGCAAAATGAGTCTAAGCTCTTGTTTGCTTTAAATAAAGTTCTCGATAACAAGTACATGATCCATTGCCAGACTTCGGTGATTGCGCTTGTTGACCCCGTGGAATTTGAACATAAGAAGAGAGCTTGGTCGAAACGTGTGGATTTTGTCATTACGGATAGTAGAACACGAATTCTTGCTGTTATTGAGTTGGATGATGCTTCTCATAATCAGCTCAAGCGTCAGGAACGTGATGCTTACCTCAATGCTGCGATGAAGCCGCATCATCCGCTTATTCGAATTCCATCCAGAAGATTTTATGATCCGAAAATGTTAGCGGAACTGCTGCAAACCAAAGCCGGAATTCAATGCCGTGATCAATCAGACAACCCATATCGTCCTAAGCAAAATGTGGCTAGTGAAAAAGAAACAGCCTCAATGAATTGATGAGAGATGCTGACCTTCGCCAGCATGACGAAACGGTTTAACCTGTCGGGCACACCGCCCTTATTGAATATTCAGCACCTGTAGCGTGCTGGCAATTGCGCCACTATTGTCAGCAACGACCTTTTTACCTGCCAAGCCATGCTTTTCACGAAGAATAGGGTCTTCCAACCAGGGAGTCAGCGCTGCAATCATTTGTTCTGACGTTTCAGCCGTGCGCAGCGCATCGGCTTCTGCCAGCGCATCACATATCACTGGGTTATTGTAGGTATAACTACCCATGATTACAGGCAGGCCGCATATCGCTGCTTCCAGTGCATTATGCCCGCCTTTATTGGCGATGCTGCCGCCCACAAAAGCGAGGTCGGCAATGCCATAAAGCGATTTCAGCACACCCATTTGATCAGCCAACAGAACATCTGTCTCGGGAGTAACGGCTTGTGCTTCACTGAGTTTAAGTAACTGTAAACCTTGTTTGTTCACCAGTTGCTCAACCTTACTGAACCGTTGTGGATGTCGCGGAACAATAAGCAATAGCAGGTCAGGAAATCGAGGTTTTAACTTAAGATAAGTCTCCAGCATTACCTGCTCTTCGGGTTCATGGGTACTGCCCGCAATAAGCACGGTACGTTCCTGCGTGTTGAGCATGGCTTTGAATGCTGCTGTTTTTTGTTTTTCATCTTCTGTCAGGGGCTGGTCGAACTTTATATTATTGGTTAAGACTAATTGTTCTTGCTTCGCTCCCAGCTTAAGGTAGTTGTCGAAATCTCGTTGTCCTTGAGCGCAAACAGCGGTCACTTTGTGCAACATAGGAGTGAATAAAGCGCCAAGTTTTGCGTAAGAGCGATAAGAACGATCAGTAAGTCGAGCATTCACGATATAAACCGGGATGGCTTGTTTCCACGCGCAATGGATCAGATTTGGCCATAGTTCCACTTCGGTAATCAGCAGCTTTTCGGGTTGTACTTGCTTTAGTAAATTACGCATCGCGATTGGGAAATCGTAGGGCAGGTAATAGTGGTTTACCTTATCACCAAAGGTTTCTCGCACACGTTGTGAGCCTGTTGGTGTTGTTGTGGTAATGGTAAATGGCATTTCGGGATGAATTGCCCAGATGCTTCTGACCAACGTCGTCGCAGCGACCACTTCACCCACAGATACACAGTGCAACAGAATGCCTCCGGGTTTCTTTGGTGCAGGCAGAAAACCGTATCTTTCACCCAGTCTTTGTCCGTAGTCTTTCGATCGCGTGACCATTTTGTATAACGACACCAGAAGCGTTAACGGTAGCAGGAGAATAAGCAGCAGGGAATACAGGTTTCTTATCACTTCATTAGCGACGCTGGGGCGAAAGGATTGCGCCTTATACTGAGAGAACTGATCAAATTTGGAGCTGCCGGACATGAATGGATTCTTGTTATTTTTCGACTGTTTTTGCAATGATGGCGTACTTTAACAGAAATTCACGTTTCTGTATTCGGGCGATGCTGTGGTACTGTGTGCGCTTTTTACAGTCATTGAGTTTTCAATTTAGCAAACATTTACCTGACAATAGTGAAATAGCGGCGAAATCATGCTCGTCAGTTACTATATAAAGGCCAACATATCCTTATGCAGACTGCACAACCAAAGAATATTTTGATCATCCGACTGAGTGCCATTGGCGATGTGGTGATGGCGTCAGGCTTATTGCCTTCGTTACATGCCTTATATCCCGAAGCTAAAATCAGTTGGTTGACTGAGCCTGCCACAGCCAGCTTACTGCGTGATCATTCTTTGTTGGAACAAGTCATTGTTTGGGATAAAGCGGCTTGGAAAAAGCGTTGGAAAAGTGGTGAAAAGCTCGGTGTTTTAAAAGATGTGTTAGCGTTTCGTCGTCAACTCAAACAAGCCAACTTTGATTTGGTGTTAGACACGCAAGGCTTATTGAAGAGTGGCATTTGGGCGTGGATGTCGGGCGCGAAAAGACGCGTTGGTTTGGGCAGCAAGGAAGGTAGTCAGCACTTGATGACAGAGGTCACACCAAGAGACGATGGTGCCATTATCAGTTCCGAGTATCGAGGTTTGGTGAAATACCTTGGCGCTGATGACGCCTTTGTTGAACAGCATTACAAGATGTCGTTGAATCAGTTCAGCGACAGCGACCCTCTTGCCGAATTTAAAGCTTCTAAATTAAGCGCTGAACAAGCTTCTCAGTTTTCCGATTATATAGTGTTGTGCCCTTACACCACTCGTCCGCAAAAGCATTGGTTTGATCATCATTGGATTGAGTTAGCAAAACAACTAGAAAGTAAGTACCAACTACCCTGTTTGGTGCTTGGCGGGCCTCCAGATAAACCGCTTGCTGAAAAGCTGGTGGCGCAGATGCCAAATGCCTTTAATCTGGCCGGGGAAACTTCCTTGATGGCGTCAAATCAGGTTATCAGTAACGCTCGTTTTGTGGTGGGTGTTGATACCGGTATTACTCACATGGGCATCATGCATAATGTACCAACCGTGACGATTTTCGGTTCCACTTGCCCTTATTCTCAAGCACCGAACACCAAAGTGTTGTACTTGAATAAGCCCTGCTCGCCTTGCCGCCGTCGCCCTACTTGTGGTGGCAGCTTTGACTGTTTGCTGGAGATTACGCCTGACATGGTTATCGAAGCATTAGCGCAGCTTGAGCTGACTATTTTTCAGCAATCACCTTGCAGCAACCACTGAATTAGAGAAACACATTAATGAAGATTTTGCATATTGAAGCAGGCAAAAATTTGTATGGTGGCGCGCTACAGGTGTTGTATTTGCTGGGCGGATTAAAGCGCTTGTTCGGTGATAAAGTTGAGAATGTCTTGATTTGTCCTACCGGGTGCGATTTGGCTTCGGCGGCACAAGAATTTGCCAGTGTTTATGCGATGGAAATGAAAGGTGATGTGGATTTCGGGCTTAAAGGCCGAATTCAGCAAGTGATCCGCAAGGAAAAGCCGGATTTGGTACATGTCCACAGTCGACGTGGCGCTGATATTTGGGGGCCTTGGGCGGCTCGTAGTGAAGGCGTTCCTGTGATCTGCTCGCGCAGAGTCGATAACCCTGAGCCTGATTGGTTAGCTAAATTCAAGTACGGCAAATTCAATAAAGTCATTACGATCTCCAAGGGTATCCGCGAAGTGCTGTTGTCAGAAGGCGTTCCGCCGGATCATGTGCTTTGTGTCCACAGCGCGGTTGATACCGAGCAATATAATCTTGAGAAGCCCGATGGCGACAGAGAGTGGTTTCAGAAGGAATTTGGTTTAGCAGAAGACACTATCACTATTGCTAACTTCGCCCAGATGATTGAACGCAAAGGGCAGGAAACTTTAATGGAAGCTTTTTCTACTTTGGTGGATGAGTTCCCAACAGCCAAGCTGATGTTATTCGGGAAAGGGCCAAAGCTGGAGCAATATAAAGCGTTTGCTGAGCAGAAAGGGCTTAAAGATAAAGTGATCTTTCCTGGGTTTCGCAATGATATTGCACGTATTTTGCCACATATCGATATCGTCGCTCACCCGGCTACGATGGAAGGCTTGGGCGTAGCGTTGTTGCAGTCTGCGGCTTGTGGGGTTCCTATTGTGGCTACCGCCGCTGGTGGTATTCCTGAGATTGTACAAGACGGCTATAACGGTTTTTTGGTCGATGTGGGTGATGTAACTGGTCTGACTAATCGGCTGAAGTTGTTATTGGGTGATGCGCCTCTGCGACATGCTCAAGGGCTGGCTGGAAGAAATAAAGTGCTGAATGAGTTTTCCATTGATGCCATGGCGAGCGGCAACTATCAGGTTTATTGTGATTTGTTAGATCATAAATAGGCTTCCGTATCCCTTTTTTTACATCCTGGAAGCAACTATCGGGGCAAGTTCGGGCGGCTCTTCTTGCTCAGTATCACTATCCAACTTTACTATTGTCACCTCATTGAATCGGCGCTCTAAATACTCGCCAAAATGAATAACCTGATCTCGGGTTAAATAATCCTAATCGTATTCTATTCTTATAATTTCTGAATACCGATTCACAGAACGAATTACAGATAACACAGATAAAAGGTAAGGTCATGATCGAGCATTTACGTAAGGAAATTGCTGCACTTAAAGAAGAAGGTTTGTACAAGAACGAGCGTATTATCACGTCGCAACAAGATGCCGATGTAGAAATTGCTGGTGGTCAGCATGTGCTTAACTTCTGTGCCAACAATTATCTTGGCTTGGCGAATCATCCTGACTTGATCGCTGCCGCTAAACAAGGTCTGGATGAACATGGCTTTGGTATGGCGTCGGTACGTTTTATCTGTGGTACACAAGACATTCATAAAACGCTGGAAAAGAAAATCAGTGATTTTCTGGGCATGGAAGACACCATTCTTTATTCATCCTGTTTTGATGCTAACGCGGGTTTGTTTGAAACCTTACTAGGCCCGGAAGATGCCATTATTTCTGATGTGTTAAACCATGCCAGTATTATTGATGGCGTGAGACTGTGTAAGGCTCAGCGTTACCGTTATGCCAACAACGACATGGCGGATCTGGAAGCGCAATTAATCGCTGCGACAGAAGCGGGTGCTCGATTCAAACTCATCGCCACCGATGGTGTGTTCTCTATGGACGGCATCATTGCTAACCTGAAGGGCGTGTGTGATTTGGCAGACAAGTACGGCGCTATGGTGATGGTGGATGATTCTCACGCTGTCGGTTTTGTCGGTGAGAATGGCCGTGGTAGCCACGAACATTGCGATGTGATGGGACGAGTCGATATTATCACTGGAACATTGGGTAAAGCCCTTGGTGGCGCTTCGGGCGGTTACACTTCTGCGAAGAAAGAAGTGATCGAGTGGTTACGCCAGCGTTCTCGTCCTTATTTATTTTCTAATTCACTCGCGCCAGCGATTGTTAATGCATCTATTAAAGTGATGGATATGCTGTCTAATGGCGCGGAACTGCGTGATAACTTGCGTCGTAACAGCGAACATTATCGTCGCAGAATGTCTGAAGCCGGTTTTACACTGGCTGGTGCTGATCATGCCATTATTCCTGTTATGTTAGGCGATGCGGTATTGGCGTCTAAAATGGCGGAAAAAATGCTGGAACGTGGCATTTATGTGGTTGGCTTTTCTTTCCCTGTTGTGCCGAAAGGTCAAGCTAGAATTCGTACCCAAATGTCGGCTGCTCACAGTATTGAGCAACTGGATCGAGCCATTGATGCCTTTATCGAAGTAGGTAAAGAGTTAGGTGTGATTTAATGAAAGCGTTATCTAAACTCCATCCCCAAAAGGGAATCTGGTTAACAGATGCTCAACGTCCTGAAGTTGGGCATAACGATCTTTGTATCAAGATCCGTAAAACCGCCATTTGCGGCACAGACATGCATATTTATAACTGGGACGATTGGGCGCAGAAAACCATTCCTGTGCCTATGGTTGTAGGGCATGAATATGTCGGTGAAGTGGTGTCTATGGGTCAGGAAGTGCGCGGCTTTGAAATAGGCGATCGCGTTTCTGGTGAAGGCCATATTACCTGCGGTCATTGCCGTAATTGCCGCGCGGGACGACGTCATTTATGTCGTAATACCGTGGGCGTGGGTGTTGATCGCCCTGGTGCTTTCGCGGAATATCTGGTTATTCCTGCTTTCAATGCGTTTAAAATTCCTGACAATATCAGTGATGAGCTGGCATCGATTTTCGACCCCTTCGGTAACGCAGTACACACGGCCTTGTCTTTTGATTTGGTTGGTGAAGATGTGCTGATTACTGGCGCTGGCCCTATTGGTATTATGGCAGCAGCGGTTGCTCGTCATGTGGGTGCTCGTCATGTTGTTATTACCGATGTGAATGAATATCGTTTGGATCTGGCAAAGAAAATGGGGGCAACTCGTGCGGTTAACGTTACCTCCCAGTCTTTAGGCGATGTGATGGCTGAGCTGGGAATGACCGAAGGGTTTGATGTTGGTTTGGAAATGTCTGGTGTTCCTTCTGCGTTCTCGGAAATGCTGGCTAAAATGAATCATGGCGGTAAAATCGCCATGCTCGGCATTCCTCCATCGGCAATGGCCATTGATTGGAATAAGGTGATTTTTAAAGGTTTGGTGATCAAAGGCGTTTACGGTCGGGAGATGTTTGAGACCTGGTATAAGATGGCAAGCTTGCTGCAAAGTGGCTTGGATCTTAGTCCAATTATTACACATGAATTTGATATTGAAGACTTCCAACAAGGCTTTGATGCCATGGGGTCTGGTAAATCTGGAAAGGTATTATTGAAATGGTAGCAAGCTTTAAGCATATCTCCGTTGAAGATACACGCAAGTGCATCGACGATGGTAAAACGGCGATTGTCGATATTCGTGATCCGGCTTCTTATACGCAGGGGAAAATCGGTAATGCCACTCGTCTGGACAATGCCTCAATTCCGGTTTTTCTTGCAAATACACCCAAAGATACACCTGTGATTGTGTATTGTTATCGTGGTGTTGGTAGTCAGCAAGTTGCACAGTTTTTGTGTGATCAAGGGTTCGAAGACGTGTCCAGCATGGATGGCGGTTACGAAGCCTGGAATCTGGCTTCTTAAGGATTTAGCGCAGGTTGGCATGAGTTAGCCTGCGTTTCCTGTTGCCTGCATTATCTGTGGAACCTGTCACTTATCCCCGATTTTTGATTTCTCTCGCCGAGGAAGCTCACGCACGTTTACTCGCTAACTATTTACAAAGTCAGCAAATACAGATCGAAATGCGTAGAGGCGAGGCTCCTTATCCTTATCATCTATTTATTGTTTACCCAGAACAGTGGCAACAAGCGAGCTCCATAACGGAAGCTTTTATAGCCAATCCAATGGACAAACGCTTTCAGGAAGCGTCGTGGTTAGCTGAGAAACCTTTGTCCAAGCCTATATCATGGCGTATTAATCCCAATAGCTGGATGCAAACTGTTAAAGCTTATCCTGTTGTGACAGGACTTCTGTTTTCCTGTGTACTGATTTTTTTGAGCTTATTCACGATAGGCGCTTCGGTGTACAACCTGTTTCAGTTTCAGCCTATTGAGCAAGTAACGATTTCCGGCGAATGGTGGCGGTTGTGGACGCCAGCCTTACTGCATTTTTCTGTACTACATATTGTGTTTAATTTGTTGTGGTGGTGGATTTTAGGAAAAGTGCTGGAACAAAGATTTGGGCACTTTTTCATTGTCATGTTTTTTCTGGTCACAGCGATCAGCTCTAATTATGCTCAGTTTCTGGATGGTGGGGCGAATTTTGGTGGGCTGTCTGGTGTGGTTTATGCTTTGTTTGGATTTGTCTGGTGGGTTGGCTGGTTAAAACCTGAGTGGGGAATGGGACTACCAAAGCCGCTAGTGGGCTTTATGCTGATTTGGTTAGTGCTGGGATATGCCGATGCCCTGTGGGTTAATATGGCTAATTCGGCACATTCTGTTGGATTGTTGTCGGGCTGTTTTATCGCATTGATATTGTGCAAATGGGATTGGGGCATCAGAGTTAGAGACTAACTCTGATGTAAGAAATTAGCCTTGATACAAGTATTTGGTGAAGATAACGTCTTTAATCATTTCGCTGCCGGTTTCACGCTTCATCAATTTGCGTAGTTCCTGCAAACAGGCTCGCCGTATTTCTTCCCGTCCAGTTAGTGATTTCACTTTATCTTCTGGCTGGCTTCCAAAAATTTCGATAGCAGTGGCACGTAATAATGGAGAATGATGTTCAGTCGCTTCGATAAACTTGCTATCCTCCAGCATCAATTCCACTGTAACACGTACATAACCCAATTTGGCGCTTGAAGGGCCAATGTAGTTTGTCACAATGTCGGGTTCCAGGCCAAAATAAGCGAAGTCCGCTTTTGCTGGCAGGGAAAGCAGGAAAGAGGCAGCACAGATCCATAAATATTTGCGTAAATTCATCAATGTTTTCCGGCAACTTTGAACATGTAACCAATGGTGAGTAAGGTTATTCCCAGTAATATGAATAATTCTAGAACAAAAAGAACTGCTACTTTAGTTCTAAATTTCATTTCGTTTATGATTATACATAACTTGCTCGGGTTTTCACTTGAACGATTAAAACAGATTAGAGATTAATGAAACAATTTCCTATTGGTGTCGACGGTGAATGGTTTCAACCCGGCGATTTTCCTATTCCTGATGCACATTTAAAAAATTGGTTAATGGATACAGGTTCTTTAACTGAACGCCTGCAATCTGCTTGTCGAGATTTTGAAGTTATGGTGCTAGGTCAGGCATTAGCGCCTATCTCCGAATTAGAAACCAGAAGTCTTTATCCTGCTTTGTATTCACTTGCAGAAAGTGAGGATGATAAGGGAACTGATATTCCTGAAACTCAGGTGCGCGAGGTTATACTGAAAGGTGATGGGCAGCCTTGGGTTTTTGCTCGCTCTTTATTACCACAAGCCTTCATTGATACCTGCATGTCGGAATTAGGGGAACTGGGCAATAAACCGTTAGGGAAAATTCTGTTTAATGACGAGCGATTCCAGCGTCAACCCTTTGAATTATTGCAGTGTGTGCCTGACAGTAAATTACTGAAGGATTTGGCCATGTCATCCAGCCATAATATTTGGGGACGGCGTTCGGTTTTTCAGTATCAGGCACATCGCATTATGGTGATTGAGATGTTTCTTCCTTTCTCTCCCGCTTATCGAGAAATGGGGGCTGAGGTTGAGTCTGATATAAACCGAGAGAGTAGTTATGTCGGATAATTCCATGCCTGTTTCAAGCTCTACCTGGCAAGGGTATTGGCAGCTTATGCGTGCTGACAAACCCATTGGCACTTACTTGCTTTTATGGCCGACGCTTTGGGGCTTATGGATTGCTTCTGAAGGTTTACCCAGCTGGCATCATTTGCTTGTGTTTATTGCCGGCGTTTATCTAATGCGAGCGGCGGGCTGTGTTATTAATGATTACGCAGATCGCGGTTTTGATGGCAAGGTAAAACGTACTTCAGCTCGTCCTTTAGTTACTGGGCAAGTAACCGAAAAAGGCGCTTTGACACTGTTTGCTGCTTTGGTTCTGGTGTCGTTTTTATTAGTTCTCTCCTTGAATATTGAAACTATTTTGATGTCGGTTGTGGCGCTGATTCTGGCTGCCAGTTACCCCTTTATGAAGCGCTACACATATATGCCACAGTTTGTGCTGGGAATGGCTTTTAGCTGGGGAATTCCTATGAGTTTCACGGCTGTTTCTGGTACGGTTCCCTGGTGGGGATGGGCGCTTTATGTTGCTAACCTGCTTTGGACGGTAGCTTACGATACCATGTACGCCATGGTGGATCGTGACGATGATTTGCAGATTGGGGTGAAGTCCACAGCTATTCTGTTTGGGCAAAATGATAAGTTAATTATTGGGCTATTGCAGCTTGCTACGTTAGGCATACTGGCTATTTTGATATGGTATTTTAGCTGGGGTTGGCCAGTGGTGCTTGCTTTGCTTGTTTCGGCAATGTTGTTTGCTTATGAGCAGTGGTTAATACGCAATAGAGAGCGTGACCCATGCTTCAAGGCGTTCTTGCATAACAACTATGTGGGCATGGTGATTTTTGCAGGGATTGCTGCCCAGTATTGGGCAGCTTAAAAGCGCTTTCGTTGTTTTGCTTGTGACAATCAATTAGTCAGCATGCAGATACCTCACCTGATTCACTCGCTGTGAGAATCCGGGTGATACCAGAGTCAGAATCTCTCTTTGCAGTTTTGCACTGACATCATTCGGTTTTAACCAACCGTCGTCATCTTCGGCAATAATGCCATTATCCCTTGAAGCTGCGATGAAAGTGTTTAGCACGTTTTTGTCGTAGAACTCTGGAGCGCTAATGCCATGTAGCATGGACATACGCTCAGCAACCATTTGGCTGTTCTTTTCCAAATCGGCGCGAGTAATGCGATCGACATTTTCAATTTGGCTAAGTACCAGTGCGTATCGTTGCAAGGTTTCCTGAATAACCCTGTTCAACAGCCACAGGGTATACTTGGCATCGCCTTTATCATCGTTGTTGTGCCTTGGTTCTGGTTCGACGAGCTTACCTTCTTGTTCCGCTAACAGGCCAATCTTAAGCATGCTGTTAATCAGGCTTTCAGTGTATTCGGCAGCTTCTTCGTCACTCTTGTACATGAACAATTCACGTTTCAGGAGTGGATAAAGTAGCTTAACCAGCGAAGTCAGTTCATCACGGTCACAGCCTCGCTTGCCTATTACGATAGCCGCAATCAAGCTTGGGATGGCAAACATATGCAAGATGTTATTACGATAGTAAGTCAGAGCAATGGCCACTCGGCGATCCAGCGAGAAGATAGAACCGAATTTGTCTTCAATTACCGTAAACTTGCCCAGTTTCATGGTGCTTTCTAAAAGAGCTGAGGCATCGGTATCTGGAACGGTAGCATCAATGCTGTACGGAGCCATATGTTGCAAATCCAGTAGTGTTTGCATGCTGAACAGCAACTCTTCTTTCGCTAGCGTGTGCTTCTTGGCGCATAACAAGCATAGTGAAGCCAAAGTCATTCCGTTGATCGCTGACGCACTATTGATACGTTCCAGTATGTCCACACCGAGTTGATTCACGGTTGGGGTTAACCAGCTTGGTTTCTTACCTTGCTCGGCTTTACTTCTGTCTTCGCGCCAACTTGGGGCATTTTCATCCAGATATTGAGACAAATGGATAGGTTGCCCAAAATTCAGGTAGCCATGACCATAATTCTTCAGGTTGCGAATAGCGGAAAAGATCTGGAAAAAGGATTCTTTCTGTTTGGTGCTGCCTTTCAGTTCTTTAAGGTAACTGCCGACTTCCATAACGTGCTCATAGCCAATATAAACAGGCACTATGCTGATGGGACGGTTAATGCCTTTTAATAGCGCTTGAACCGTCATGGCTAACATACCTGTTTTAGGTGGGAGCAGTCTGCCGGTGCGGCTTCTGCCGCCTTCAGCATAGTATTTCACTGCGTAACCACGAGCGAAAAGCTGCTCCAGATATTCTCTGAACACTGCTGTATACAGTTTGTTGCCTTTAAAAGAGCGGCGAATAAAAAAAGCGCCGCCTTTTCGGAATAATCCGCCAATAGGCCAGAAGTTAAGATTAATACCTGCGGCAATGTACGGCGTCATTAGTCCTTCATTGTAGATGACATAGGTTAGTAGCAGATAATCCATGTGGCTTCGATGGCAGGGAACATAAATGATTTCATGTCCATTTTGCGCAAGTTCGCGCACTTTCTCGGCATGTTCGACATTTATGCCGTTATAAATCTTGTTCCAGACTTTGGTGAGTAAGCGGTATGCCAAACGAATGGCCGTGGAATTACGGTCAGCGGCAATCTCTTCAATGTATTTTTGCGCTTGTTCCTTGGCTTTTTCCAAAGAGATATTTTTGCTTTTGGCTTCGTCGTTGATGGCATTTTTAACCGCATCTGCGCCCAATACACCGTTGAACAGCTGGGCTCTCTGCAACATGCTGGGGCCAGTGATAGACTGCTGACGACGGAAAAAGTGGGTGCGTGCCAAGCGGATAAGTTTGTGTGCCAGTTGTTCGTCGGTATCTGATTCTTTCAGATTGGTCATTTCACGAGAAGAAACTGCGCGGCTAAAGCCGACAATATTGTCACGTCCGAGGAACAGGATAATAAAGAATTTACGGAACCAGCCTGGGGAACTGCGATCGGTGAGAAGATCTGTCCAGCTTTTGCTGGCTTTGCCGGGTTCGCGACCCCAAAAAATGGAAACCGGGACAATTTGAATGTCTAAATCTTTGTCTTCACGGTGCAGTTTAAACATTTCTGTGCTGCTACGAGCAATGTCTGTCACTTTGCGTTTATTACTGAAGAGTGAACGAGGTCGCTCGACAAAAAGTGTTGCAGGGTGTTCTTGCCCGGCTATCTCGATTTTTTTGAAAGGATTGGGTAAGCCCAATCTTTCGGTCGTCATTTCCAGCGCTATCAGATCCGTCGCTGAGTGCGTTTTTAACAGGTAAATAATCGGCTTATCTTTAGATATCCCCAGCTCGCCTTCTATATCATTCGGCGTGTAGCTTGATGTGAGCAGCCAACGTGTCGGGTACTTGATTATTTTTAACAGTATGTTTCGGAAATCCAACATTCAAGAGAACCTGTGTTATGAAGTGGCGGGATAATAGCATGATGATTGCGTTTTTTCCCTAATTTGCCTCAATTTGGGGCATGCCTTGATTTGTAACAATGCTTAATCGCTTTAACAATAAAACGACTTCTTACGTTGCATATCTGAAGAAAGGGAAATTTTAGGTTTGTAATATTTTTTTTGCTGTATATACTACCAGTAAAACTGTATGGAATAACAGGCTGTTTATGCGTCCACTAACTCCACGTCAAGAGCAAGTATTAGAACTGATTAAGCACACCATTTCAGACACTGGAATGCCGCCCACTCGTGCCGAAATAGCACGACAGTTAGGCTTTCGTTCCGCCAATGCGGCAGAAGAGCATTTGAAAGCGTTGGCAAGAAAAGGGGTAATCGAAGTATTACCAGGTACGTCTCGAGGCATTAAATTAAATGTGCCATTGGACGAACCGGCTGAGGAGGAAGGCTTGCCATTGATTGGACGAGTTGCTGCTGGTGAACCCATTCTGGCGCAAGAGCATATTGAATCTCACTATCAGGTTGATCCTAATTTCTTCCATCCCCATGCCGATTATTTATTGCGCGTTTATGGCGAGAGTATGAAGGATATCGGCATTATGGATGGTGATTTGCTTGCGGTGCATCGAACCAAAGATGTGCGTAATGGTCAGGTTGTTGTGGCGAGAGTTGAAGATGATGTGACCGTTAAGCGTATTGAGCGTAACGGTAGTCAGGTTATCTTGCATGCCGAGAATGCGGATTTCAGCCCTATTAAGGTGGATTTAACTTCTCAACCTTTCGAAATTGAAGGCTTGGCTGTGGGTGTAGTTCGCAACAATTCTATGATGTAACGCTTTTTTTACATTTTTTGTTCTGGGCTTATTGTTATTTTTAGAGCGGTAAGCCCAGGTTGAAAAAACCACCATTATCCTTGCCATTTTCTTTTGCTTTTACGCCTATCGCACTCATCATTTTTTCATTGCTAATTAGCGTTGAATCTTTTTTGTTTTTTATATCCCTCTAAAATAAAGGGTTTTGAAGCCGTCGATTTTTAGCATAAGGCGATTTTCTTCTTTGCACCATTTATTGCCGCTCTCCTTCTTATTTGCCTAAAAGTTGCTCCAAATGGATCTTTTTTGTAATTTTAATCACTTTAAATGCGCAATATATTAACTTGAGACTTGATCTGAGCGCCAAAAATACTCACCATTGGCGTCCTTGCAGCTTTAGGCATCGTTTTGCATGCTTTTTAGTCACTTTTTGAGGTTCACCTCGCTGTTAAGAGTCACTAAATAAAAGCGCAGGAGACGTTTAGTAACCGTGGTGTTACTGCAAGTGTTGTAATAAAAAATTCATGTTGGGGAATTTTTGCATCGGAATTGTTTATTTCTTGCCATTTATTAACACCTTGATTACATTACGAAACAATTTGTTTAACAAATTAGAATAAATTTGACCTGAGAAGGCTTCGACGGTCAGCGCAACTGCTTTTTAATTAAGACTGCTTTTTAATAGATGGAGGAAAGCTCTGGTGCATAAAATAATAACCACCTTGCTAGCTGCAGTAACCAGCTTGCTTATCTTTCCGGTTATGGCTGCGGGTGATTCACACCCTGATGCTTACCAGTTAAACCTAAGAGAGGGTGTGACAGACATCAGTGCACAGGTCTATGACTTACATATGACCATTTTAATTATATGTGCGCTTATCGGTGTTGCCGTATTCGGCGTCATGCTTTATTCCACAATTTTTCATCGTAAGTCTCTAGGTGTAAAGCCTGCGACTTTTCATGAAAGTGTAAAAGTGGAAATTGCATGGACTGTGGCTCCTTTTGTGATTTTGATTTTCATGGCGATTCCCGCTGCGAAAACCCTAATCGCTATGGAAGACACTTCAGCTCCTGATGTGTCGATTCTGGTAACCGGTTCTCAGTGGAAGTGGCATTATAAATATATGGATAACGACGTAGAGTATTACTCTGTGTTGGCCACACAACGTGAACAAATTCATAATAAATTCGATAAAGGCGAGAACTACCTGTTAGAGGTTGATCGTCCTTTGGTTATTCCTACAGGTAAGAAAGTTCGTTTCTTGATGACCTCTGACGATGTTATCCATTCATGGTGGGTTCCTGACTTCGCGGTTAAGAAAGATGCTAACCCTGGCTTTATTAATGAAGCGTGGACCAAGGTAAACCAACCAGGTATTTATCGTGGTCAATGTGCTGAGTTGTGCGGTAAAGATCATGGTTTCATGCCTGTCGTTGTTGTTGCTAAAGAGCCTGCTGAATATGAAGCATGGATTTCTGAGCAAGAAGCAATTCAGAAGAAAGCTAAAGAAGAAGAACAAAAACTACTTGCCATGAATATGAGCATGGATGAGTTGATGTCGGTTGGTGAACGGGTTTATCAATCAGCATGCGCAGCTTGTCATATGCCTAATGGTGAAGGTTTGCCTGGGGTGTTCCCTGCTCTTAAAGGTAGCCAAATTGCATTGCATGATATGCCAAAACATATCGACGTTGTTGTAAACGGCGTTTCGGGTACTGCGATGCCTTCTTTTGCGAAACAATTGTCGTTGAAAGAATTGGCTGCAGTTATCACTTATGAACGTAATGCTTGGGGTAACAGCACTGGTGATACCGTTCAAGCGAAAGACGTTAACGCTGTCATTAATGGCAATTAAGAGAGGTTGGCAATGAGTACTGTAGTTGAAGATTTACATCACGATGATCACCATCATCATGCGCCAACGGGTATTAAGCGTTGGCTCTATACTACGAACCATAAAGACATCGGTACTATGTACCTATGGTTCGCATTCATCATGTTTTTGGTTGGCGGCGCAATGGCAATGGTTATTCGTGCCGAGCTATTCCAACCGGGTTTGCAAATTGTAGAACCAAACTTCTTTAACCAGATGACCACCGTTCATGGTCTGATCATGGTTTTTGGTGCGGTAATGCCGGCTTTCACCGGGCTTGCTAACTGGATGGTGCCACTAATGATTGGCGCGCCAGATATGGCTTTGCCTCGAATGAACAACTGGAGCTTCTGGATCTTGCCATTCGCATTTTCAGTTTTGATTGCTTCTTTGTTCCTTGAAGGTGGTGGTCCTAACTTCGGTTGGACTTTCTATGCACCTTTGTCCACAACGTATAGTAATGATTCAACAGCGCTGTTTGTGTTCTCGGTTCATATTATGGGTGCGAGTTCTATCATGGGTGCTATCAACGTTATCGTTACTATTTTCAACATGCGTGCCCCTGGCATGACATTGATGAAAATGCCACTGTTTGTCTGGACATGGTTGATCACTGCATTCTTGTTGATTGCGGTAATGCCAGTATTAGCCGGCGCAGTGACCATGGTATTGACTGATAAATACTTCGGAACCAGCTTCTTTGACGCTGCTGGTGGTGGTGACCCGGTTATGTTCCAGCATATTTTCTGGTTCTTCGGTCATCCAGAGGTGTACATCATGATCTTGCCAGCTTTTGGTGTTATTTCTCAAATCGTTCCTACGTTCTCTCGTAAGAAGCTGTTTGGTTATGCATCAATGGTTTACGCAACGGCCTCAATTGCATTGTTGTCATTCATCGTTTGGGCTCACCACATGTTTACCACTGGTATGCCATTGTTCGGTGAAATGTTCTTCATGATCGCAACCATGTTGATTTCTGTCCCAACGGGCGTAAAAGTATTCAACTGGGTTGCAACCATGTGGCGCGGCGCGATTTCATTTGAAATGCCAATGATGTTTGCCTTGGCCTTCATCGTATTGTTCACTATCGGTGGTTTCTCTGGTTTGATGCTGGCGATTACTCCGGTTGACTTCCAATACCATGATACTTACTTCGTAGTGGCTCACTTCCATTATGTATTGGTAACAGGCGCTATCTTCTCCATTATGGCGGCGACTTACTACTGGCTACCTAAGTGGACGGGTAAGATGTATGACGAAACTTTGGCTAAATGGCATTTCTGGTGCTCTTTGATCTCTGTAAACGTCCTGTTCTTCCCAATGCACTTCATCGGTTTAGCGGGTATGCCAAGACGTATTCCTGACTATGCATTGCAGTTTGCTGATTTCAATAAGTGGATCAGTATTGGTGGCTTTGCATTTGGTTTATCGCAGCTTATTTTCCTTGCTCTGTTGATTAAAGCTTGCCGTAAGAAAGGTGAGCCAGTGTCTGCACAGGTTTGGGATGGTGCGGAAGGCTTGGAATGGGAAATACCTTCTCCTGCTCCTTATCATACCTTCGATACACCGCCTGTTGTGAAGTAGGGGTAAATGATGAGTACCGAACATAACGTTAATAACAATAGCAAGCTGATCCTGAAATTAGTCGGTGTTGTAATCGGTATGTTCGGCTTTGGTTTTGCTTTGGTGCCCTTGTATGACGTGTTTTGCGATCTGACGGGGATCAACGGTAAAACCAAAGACACCGCTGCGGTTTATCAAGGTGTTGAAGTAGATAAAAGTCGGTTGGTGACGGTAGAGTTCATCACCCGTAATAATAAGGGTATGCCTTGGCAATTTGCTTCTGAAACGAAGCGTGTGCAGGTTCATCCAGGGGAAATGCATCAGGTTAATTTTACTGCGCATAACCCTGCTGGTAGACAGATTATTGGACAAGCGGTTCCTTCTGTATCTCCGGGTACAGCAGCGCTTTACCTGAATAAGACCGAGTGTTTCTGCTTTGAACAACAGCCTTTGGGGGCTGGTGAGCAAGTAGTGATGCCGATGAAGTTCTACGTGGATCCGCAGTTGCCTGAAGATATTGAGTTCTTCACTGTGCAATACACCTTGTATGACGTTACTGGTTCAGTCGAAACAGTCGCAATGAACCAATAGCAATTGGAGATAAGAATGTCAGAACAACAATATGAAAAATATTACGTGCCAGACCAAAGTCCCTGGCCGTTTGTTGGGGCGGTAGCTCTATTCCTTATCGTCGTTGGTGCAGGCAACTATGTTGTCGAGGTCTCCAAAGGTAAAGATGGCTACGGCGGAATCATCCTACTGACGGGTATAGCTGTGTTGCTATATATGTTGTGGAACTGGTTCAAAGACCAAATTAATGAATCTATGGCCGGCTTGTATAGCGCGCAATTAAGCCGCTCTTATCGTCAAGGTATGAGCTGGTTTATTTTCTCAGAAGTGATGTTCTTCTGTGCTTTCTTTGGTGCGTTGTTTTATGCCAGAGTGTTTTCTGTTCCATGGTTAGGCGGCGCATCGAACAATGTTTCTACCGCGGCGGTTTTATGGCCTACTTTTGAAGCTGTGTGGCCGTTAGTTACAACGCCAGGTGGTACACAAACTCAAGCAATGCCTCCAGGTGGTTTGCCACTGTACAACACTATTATTCTTTTAGTGTCATCAGTAACTTGCCATTATGCACATGTTGGATTGGAAAAGAATAATCGTAAGAACCTGACCATGTTCCTTGGTTTGACAGTCTTGCTTGGTTTGTTGTTCTTATTCTTCCAGGTTGAAGAATATATTCACGCATACACTGAAATGGGTCTGAAATTAGATTCAGGTATTTATGGCAACACTTTCTTCATGTTGACGGGCTTCCACGGAATGCATGTTACCTTGGGAACTATCTTGTTGATTGTGATGTTTTTCCGTGTATTGAAAGGACATTTTACGCCTGATAATCACTTCGCATTCCAGGCTGCTAGCTGGTACTGGCACTTTGTTGATGTGGTATGGGTGTGTTTGTTTATCTTTGTTTATTTGCTGTAGTCAGCATTTGATAAAGAATGAAGCAATGGCTGCACATGAGAGTGTGCAGCTTTTGTCTGTGTAAAAAGCAGGATTTTAATAAGGTCGAGGGTTAGGGGTAATAATACCTGTAGCGACAGCGACTATGACAATAAAGATAATGATGGCGGATATCAGTACTCTGCGCCCGATAAACTTGCTCATTTTTTGTTTGTCTGCATCCGGTTTAAGCATGATTGTCATGGCTTTAAACAGGTTGTAAATCATAAAGACAAGTAGCAGTGCTAGTACGATCTTAACTATCAAAATAAACCCCACCGAAAAGAAGTGAATATCAAAGTAACAAGGTCTCTGACTATAACGCTAACTTCTACCATAGTCACTTTGATTGCAGTATCAATTATGCTGCGTTTGGGGTTTTGGCAATTGCAGCGAGCGGAAGAAAAAGAACTGCGCTTGATTCAAATTGCCAAGAGAAACGAACAACACCCAATGGGTCTGCACGACATTGATTGGTTGGGTAAAGAGCAAGATGTAAAAGTCAACTTTACAGGAATCTTGCTTAACGATCGGGTTTTCCTTTGGGACAATCGCGTTGTGAAAGGGCAAGTTGGCTATGAAGTGTTGGTGCCCGTTAGCACAAGTGAGGGGATTGTGTTAACCAAGTGGGGCTGGATAGCTGGCACAGGCTATCGTGATAAGCTGCCAGGCATCACATTGCCAAGTAGTGGAGAAGAAATTCAAAGCTTTAGTGGGGTGACATGGTTGCCCGGCAATAATATTTTTGTGCATGAAACGGCCACGACTGAATCAAGTTGGCCGATGGTGATACAGGAAGTCAATATTACCCAGATTGAGCAGTTGTTAGGTAAGCCTTTGTTACCCTTCGTGGTATCACTGGATTTGCCTGATGACAGTGGTTTTATAAATAACCACCATCCTGTGGTGATGCCGCCAGAGAAACACATTGCTTATGCAATTCAGTGGTTTGGTTTGGCATTGGGATGTGTATTGGTATTTATCTTTGCAAGTATAAAAAAGAGTAAGAATGACAGATCAGAAGATTAAAGCTAATCGACGTATCATGCTGCTTTTGGCGGTGACTTTTATTGTGCCGGTCGTATTGGCGAAGTTTGCATTGGAAGGCGATTGGTTTAACCGAGCTGCAACGAATAAAGGCACATTGATGCAACCCGCACTGGATTTTTCATTGCTTTATCCCGAGCGTGATAAGAAATGGTACATCAGCTTTATCACTGATAAACCTTGTGACTCTCAGTGTGAATTGGCTCTGTATAGCTTGAACCAGGTTTGGGTTGCATTGGGCAAAGAGCAAGACCGCGTTAATACAGCTGTCATCGTATCTGATAATGAACAAGCAGAAGTGGTTAAGCAAAGTGAGTTCGCTCATCACTTAACAATTTCTCAGGTTGATAAGGCGACGATGGAACAAGTGTTCCAGAAAGAGCCTATTAATGGACTATTTATTGTCGACGCACTGGGCAACATCATTTTGCGTTACCCATTGAACGAAGAAAAACAACAAGCGGTTCTGAAAAGTCGCGATATTCTCGCTGATATGCGAAAGCTATTGAAATTGTCTCGTATAGGCTAGGGGTGAGCTAATGAAAAAATTGGTACTGGCAAGTATTATTCTTGCATTTGTTGTGGTCATCCTCGGGGCTTATACCCGCTTGTCGGATGCTGGATTAGGCTGTCCTGATTGGCCTGGTTGTTATGGCAAAATGTTAGTTCCATCTCACCCTGAGGCTGTGGATGCCGCAGAAATGGCTTATCCTGAGCGTCCTCTGGAAGCACACAAAGCCTGGAAGGAAATGGTACATCGCTATTTTGCCGGCGCTTTGGGGTTGTTTATTCTGGCAATTGCCTTAATGAGTATCAGAGTCGGGCATGGCAAACCTTTTAAGCTTCCTCTCGTATTGTTGGGGCTGGTTATTTTTCAGGCTGCATTGGGGATGTGGACAGTCACAATGAATTTAATGCCGGCAGTGGTGATGGGGCATTTGCTCGGCGGGTTTAGTGTTTTCTCACTGTTATTCCTTTTGTATTTAAGACTGAAAAATTTCCGTATTCCCGGTGGGGATTATCCCGCACGAAGATTAACCAAATATGCCACTATTGGCCTGTTTGTATTGGTAGGGCAAATTGCCCTTGGCGGATGGACATCGGCAAACTATGCGGCTTTAGCTTGCACTCAATTACCCATCTGTGAAGGCAATTGGGTGGAGCGTCTGGATTTTGCTGATGCATTGAGTATTCCTGTGGCTGATGATTACGAGTTTGGTAAGCATAGCTATGAAGGGCGTATGACGATGCACATTATGCATCGCTTCGGTGCCATTGTGACCTTTATCTATTTGTGCTGGTTGGGTCTGAAGTTATATACAAAGGCTGCATCTGATATGGTGAAAACTCAGGCTGCTGTGATGACCTTTATACTTGGAGTGCAAGTTTTATTAGGTATAAGCAATGTGGTATTTAAATTACCCATTTGGGTGGCGGTAATGCATAATGGCGTTGCTGCACTCCTGCTGCTTACGCTCGTATTAATTAACTATACCCTGTACCGTAAAACATAAGGATCTAATCTGATGCAAAAAGTCGTCGGCGCAGATCAAGCCGCAACCAAAGATTCACAATCGCCCTCGTGGCGCGATTATTACGAAATGACCAAGCCCAAAGTGGTGCTGATGTTATTGCTTACCGCATTGGTGGGCATGTGTCTGGCTGTGGAAGGTGCTCTGGATTTGCAGCTTTTGGTTGCAGGTCTTTTAGGTATTGGCATGCTGTCCTCTTCAGCGGCTGTGATTAACCATGTCGTTGACCATAAGATCGATGCTCAAATGGCGAGAACGAACAAGCGTCCTGTTCCAAATGGACGGGTAACACCTGTGCGAGCGCTACTTTTCGCATTTGGTTTATGCGTTGTTGGCTACGTTATTTTGGAAGTATTTGTTAACCGTCTTACCGCGTTACTTACCTTGGCTAGCCTGGTGGGCTATGCGGTTATTTATACCATGTACCTGAAACGTGCAACGCCACAGAATATAGTAATTGGTGGCTTGGCTGGTGCAGCACCTCCTTTACTCGGCTGGACTACCATGACTGGCGAAGTGCATTCACATGCATTGCTGCTGGTTTTGATTGTTTTCACCTGGACACCCCCTCACTTCTGGGCGCTGGCTGTTCATAGAGTGGAAGACTATTCAAAAGCTGATGTGCCAATGTTGCCAGTAACTCATGGTGTTGAGTTCACGAAAACCTCTATTTTGTTGTACACCATTCTTTTGTTTGTGATTTGCTTACTGCCTTATCTGGTTGGTATGTCTGGTGTCATCTATTTACTGGGCGTAACCGTGCTTAATGGCATGTTTTTGTATTATGCGTGGAAGATGAAGTTTGCATCGACAGAGAAAACAGCTATGTCTACGTTTAAGTTCTCTATCCTGCATTTGATGGTGTTGTATGTTATTTTGCTGGTGGATCATTACATTAAAATAACGCTTTAGGCTGAAGCCAAAAGTAAAAGATACAAAGTAAAAGACAATATATCGTGAAAAACATACTCTTAATTTTACTCGCTATTATTGGGTTAGCCGGAGGAGTCTATCTGGCTAACCATTTGAATCAACCTCAAGATCCTCAGTTTGCTCAGCTCTATCCTCAGGCCAGGGCGTTAAATGATGTGCATTTAACCAATCAACATGGTGAGTTGATCGATGCTAAGTGGTTTGAAGGAAAATGGACGTTAACGTTTGTTGGCTATACCTATTGCCCGGATATTTGCCCGACGACACTAGCTGAACTGAAATCTATTTATCCGCAATTGAAGCAGATTGAATCAGAGTTCCCAGTACAGATTTTGTTTTTATCGGTGGATCCAAAGCGCGATACCATTCCACGCTTGAAGGAATATGTGGATTTCTTTAATCCTGAATTTATTGCTGCGACTGCGGAGCACAAATTCCTGTTCCCCGTGGTGAGAGCGATGGGAATGATGTACTCCATGAGCGATAGCACTGAGAACAACGATTACCTTGTTGATCATAGTGCGTCTATCGTCATTATTAATCCTGATGCTCAAGTGGTTGGGCGCTTTGTTCCTGTGAATGAGCCCGGCAAAATAGCTATCAGTGATGGTGAGCAAATTCTAGCGGATATGCCTATCGTGATAGGCAATTATCACAAGTAGTAGCCAAGTGGCTGGATAACTAATCCAGCCAATCTCCTCGTTCAGTCGGTACGAAGAAAGGCTGCGAGTACCAATAGTAACGTTGTCTATTGGCTTTGCTCGGCGCAGTGCAATTCACTCTGGAACGTCCTGTTGGAAATTGTGCCGGCAATTCGATGTTCACAGTATTCTCATTCCAGGTTAGTTCCAGAGTTTGGTTTTGATAAAAACAGGCTACCTGGCTTGGATAAATGTCATCCAGTTCTATTTTCAGAGTCCAGTCGGGGGTTTTGCCTTGAGCTGATAGCTCGGGGGAGTCAACGGAATTTTTGATAATAGGAAGCGCCAGACTGTTTAGTTTTACTTTGAGTGTTTTTAAGTTTCCATATACCCCGGAAGCTGGGTAGCGAGGTAAAGCGGTAAAATCGCTTTGAGAAGAAACTGCACCAGAATGTTGCCCAAAGCCAACCAAATTTAGTTCTTTGACCAATTGTTGAATTTCCTGATTGTATTCTCCATAGGGATAGGCGATGTATCCTGGCGTCGAGCCTATGTAATCTTTGAGAATATCTTCTGCTAACAATATGTTGTTCTTATGGTTTTTCAGCCAGGTTTCACGGGAAACGTTTTCTGGCTGGTACAGCATGTGATCGTGACCAAGGTAGTGATTCGCAATCGATACACCTTCTTGTGACATTTGTTTTAGCTCTTCATGAGTCAGGAGATTTTTGCGTGTGCCAATAAGAATCGGGTTTACGAAGATGGTATAGGGAAAACCGTGGTATTTGAGTTGTGGATGAGCGTTTTCCAATATGTTTTTATAGCCATCATCAAAGGTTATGGCGACGGCATTGTCTGGTAGGGGAGAGTCTTTTTGTAATGCCTCAATGACTTTCTGCAATGGTAGAACCGTATAGTTTTCAGCAATGTACTGCAAATGTTCACTAAACACTTCTGGGGTAACAGACGTTGAAGGCGGCATATCATTGCTAACATGATGATATTGCAGGATCACAGCTTGAGATTTGGCATAGCTGGTAAATGCTACTGTTGTGAGTAAAATCGCACTACTTAAGTACTTGATGACTAAAGAAAGCTGTTTGCGCATTGAATGTCTCGTTACTTTTTATAGATGAAAGTTTATAAATGAAAGTGGTTGAGTATAGGGGGTATCGTAAATAACCCTCCTAACTTCGACGAATAATAATCCCAAGGTTAAATCAAATGATACTCTCGATGCAAAGTCGTCGTATTTTTTCTCTCGCCATCCCGATGATCATTAGCAATATTAGCACGCCTTTAATTGGAATGGTTGATACGGCTGTTGTTGGGCATATGGATAATGCGGGCTATCTTGCGGGAGTGGCTTTGGGGTCGCTGATTTTAACCCAAATATATTGGATTTGCGGTTTTTTGCGAATGTCTGCGACTGGGCTATCCGCGGAAGCGAAGGGAATGATGGATAATGGGCTGGCTGCGCAGGTTTGGATCCAAACAGTGGGCTTGGGTTTGATACTTGGGCTCATGATAGTGCTGTTGCAGTGGCCTTTGTTAAGTGCTGGTTTATGGCTTTCTGATGCTAATGAAGGCATTCAGAGTGCGGCCTCTGAATACTTTTATATTCGAGTGTGGAGCGCTCCCGTTGCGCTAATGAACATGGCGATGATTGGCTGGTTGGTTGGGCAGCAACAACACAAGTTCATCATGTGGATTCAAATTATCGCCAATATCCTCAATGCTGTTTTGGATCTTATCTTTGTTTATGGCTTGGATCTTGGTGTTTCTGGTGTGGCGTTAGCCAGCGTTTTTGCTGAACTAAGCATTTTCTGTTTATCAATTTTGTTTGTGTTTAGGAAGCAGCTATTAGAGCGAGCAGCAATAGTCTGGCGTTTAACGGCGATGAAACGCTTGTTATCTCTCAATGCTGATATGTTAGTGCGGAACCTGGCACTGCAATTATGTTTGGCCTTTATAACCTATAAAGGCATTGCTCTCGGAGATACTATTGCAGCAACCAATGCCATATTGATGCAGTTTTTTGTGTTGATTGCATTGGGGTTGGATGGCTTGGCTTATGCGACAGAAGCCTTAATTGGCGAAGCAAAAGGCCAAAAGAATCATTCTTCGATTAAAGCGACGGTGTTCTATGGGCTAGTCTGGTCTAGTGTTTTTGCGCTTATTTATACTCTTATCTTTGCATTGTTTGGTGAGGTAATCGTCGTTTTGTTAACGGATATTCCTTCTCTACAAGCTTCCGCCAATGAATACTTTATTCTGGTGCTACTGCTCCCCATTGTTGCTCATTGGTGTTTTCTATTGGATGGCGTTTACATTGGACTGACCAATGCCAGGGTCATGCGTAATAGCATGTTGGTCTGTATGCTGCTTTTCTTTTTCCCCACCTGGTTTTATCTGTCAGTGTATGAGAACTGGGGGTTATGGATTAGTTTTTTTGTTTTCCTTGGCCTGAGAGGAATAACGCTAGGGGGGCATCTGTATTGGAGTCTAGGCAAAGCAACAAGCTAGAATATTTTCAGCCAATCCTGCTTCATATCCATAACATGCCAGCCATGCTGCTTGGCCATTTCAAGCGTACTAGTGCCTAAGTCCCATAATGGATCAGGGCTGTAAGCATATTCGCGGACTTCATCGGTATGATGGATTAACATTGAGAGCGTATTTGGCACCTGACTTGTCCATTGCAGCATTTCTCTATCGCCGTGGCTATTGCCAAAAGCGGCAATTGGTTGTTTTCCTATCACGCGTTCAATCGCTCTTACTTTGGCTGGGCCATCGTCGAAATAAAAAGGAATGGGCTCTAGTGTTAGGCACAATTCGCTGCCTTGGTTGCCTAATGCTGTGCGTAAACTGCTGCCAATAATACATTGACTATCAATACCATAAATATCAGGACTCCAGGGACGCACGAAATCACTTGTCCCGCCTGTTACTATGAAGCATTTGAACTGATTTTTATGAAATAACTGCAATACTTCCAGCATGGGCTGGTAGGCCGTTTTTGTATAAAGGCAATGGAAGCGGGGGTGTTGAGCTGTGCTTATCCAGTCAATAACATGTTGGCGATACTGGCTAGTCGTTAAGCCTTCATGAGCATATCCAAATAATTTATGCATGTCGTCCATTACGTCATTAACGGTATGCTCAAAAGAGTCTTTTAACTTACCAAGGAAAGAGTGATGTTCAGTTGATGCTGCAGGATGTAGGTTGAAGCTATCCCAAATGAAAGTGACTTGCGTATTCATGGGTTTTTCAACCCATAATGTTCCATCATTATCAAATACGGCGATCCTGTTTTCCGGTTCCACATATTGAGTAGAACCGGGGCTGCAAGTAGCATCGACAAACTCCAAAATAGCTTGCTTACATTGGCCGTCAGCCCAGGATGCTAGTTCAGAGTGAGTCATAATCAATAAAGCGTTGCCGCTATTGTTGTTCCAAATTGGGTTTGAGCTCTATGTCGGTGTTAAATCCAAAGAGGACACCAGCCCAGATAAAGGTTTGGCAAACCAGAACACCAAAGGGGATGTAACCGAAATAGCCAAGTAGTGGCATATCACTGAATATAAAGATCACATCAACATAGGGAATGTTGTAGTCCCAGTAATTCGGATTTGTGGGCGTATGAATGCCTAACCCTACACTGCCATAATTCCAAAATTCCCAGACAAATCCATTGAATAAAGAAGCCAAGCCCATAAGAACACCGTCACTCCAGTCTCCTCGTTGAGCAATATTTAAAAAGGTATTTTGGATATTGCAGTTGATGAGTACGCCTGAAAGTACAGCGAATGGGCCAATCCATACAACCCAAAAGAATGGATAAGGCCAGATGACCATGGCGGCTATGAGAATAGAACCTAGAGATATCAACGCATTTCCGGACACTTTCATCTTTGGTCCATTTTGATAACGAGCCGGAAAGTTGGGGAAGGTTTTGAAAAGCGAATACCACTCGAAAAAAACCACAGTAATGGTGCCATAGGTGACAAGAAACTCTATGGTCAGAGTGAGGTGAGACCAAGGAGCGTCATTTGCCTGTGGATAATACCAATTACCCAAAACAAAATAATCGTAGAATTCAAAATATACCCAGCCGCCAATCGATACAATGTAAGCCATGAACATGGTGATAGGTTTACTATGAAGTAAGGACACGCCATTGTTTCGATGAAAAACAATACCATCCAAAAATAGAATGAATCCCCACCAAAGTGGTGTGAATGACCAATATACCAACTCACCAAAAGCCGTTGAGTGGCTCCACATCAATCCCCAAAAGAATATCATTATGATGGTTCCGAGCCAGAACCACCAAGGGAAAGGGGCTTTTTGATTCGGCATCTTTATTGGTACTCCGCCCTTGAAACCGAAGTGCTTTGGAAACAACAAAAACCAGGTAAAAGCAAAGCAAAATAAAAATAATGCGATGAAAATAGGTAGGTTGAACCCCGGTGTTTCCTTTGAAGAAAACGTGGGTGGAAAGAGACCAAATCCCGGAGGTAAATGATCAGGGTATACCACGTATGAGATCATTAAGGGCAGGGTAATTGTAAATATGACAGGCCAGAGCAGTTTTAACTTCATGTTTGTTCTTCTCCAATAAAGAGGCACCTGATTAGGTGCCTCATATCCTTTAGTCAACCTGATAACTACCTAGCCATTTAAAAGGCCAGGGCGACTAGAATGTGTAGGTTACATCGACTCCCAATTGTCTTCTTTCACCCTTCAATTCTGAGATGGCGGCAAGCGCATCTTTTGAGTCGAAGCGTAATTCAGAGTATTCCTGATCAAACAGGTTCTTACCCCATATGCCAAAGCTTAGACCAGAATCCAGATTGTAGCTAATGCGCCCATTCCATAGTGTGTAAGCCTCTTGTTCTGTATAGGGATCTTCATCTTGGTCGAAGAAAAATTCAGACTGATAGTTGAATCCAATGCGAGCATTCACAGTGCCCTGACCAAACGTTTGCTGCCAGTACAGATTACCGCTGATGTCCCAATCAGAAGCAAAAGGTAGTCTTGCTTTTTGAGTGCTAACATTGCCGTCGTCAAAATCTGCAATTTCAGCTTCTGGCAGGTAGCCAACATTCAAGTCAACGCTCCAGTTTTCGTTGATGGCAATATCCAGCTCTGCATCTAAACCGTAAATATTAGAGCTACCCGCGTTTTTCAATGCTCCGAATGGCGCACCGCTGTTATCAACCTGAACGAATACCTGTTGATCTTGATAGTCATAATAGAAGACGGACATATTTAGTTTTCCGTCTCCATCCATGAAATTCCAACGGCCACCCACTTCTAATGCATCAAGAAATTCTGGGCGATATTCAGCGTTTTGAACCAAAGCTTCGCTGGTGTTGTAGCCACCATTGTAGCCACCGCTCTTATAACCACGAGAGTAGCTATAGTACATGCTGAAATCTTTGCTAAGCTTTTGAACCAAGGCTAGCTTGCCTGAAAATTCACTGTCAGATACTTCACCGTCAGCATTCCACAAACCCGGAACCAAACCATAGATGGAGTCCAGATCAACAATACTGGTGTATTTGGTTGATTCGTCGGTAAAACGAAGGCCAGCAGTTAGGGTCAGGCTATCTGATAATTCGTAATCCACCTGGCTATAGACGGCGATAGATTCGTTTTCCAGAGTATTGTGATAGAAAAACTCACCGGCAAAGGGGCCAAAGACAGGATCGGGTCTCAGATCTCTGTAGATATCAATGCTATTTTCCTGACCGATTTCTTCGTTCAAGTAGAACAAACCAGTGATCCAGTAGCTTTTATCACTTTCGATGGAAACGGAAAGCTCCTGGCTAAACAGTTCGTTATCGGTATCCATAGTGCCTTCGATAAAGTTACCTGGGCCGTCTGAATCCCATGAATGGAAGCGTTCCATATCGCGATAGCCGGTAATTGAAGTCAATGTCATGCCTTCTGACATTTCCCACTCAATTTTCAGGCTTCCGCCCCAAATGTCGGTATCGTGGCTTCTATCTGCCGTGTCGGCATGAACATCCCAAAAATCATCACTGGCTACACTGTGACCATACAAGTTCACACAATGTGGGCTGCCTAATTCCTCAGGAGTACAGATTCCACCATTGGTTGAATTCACTATACCGTTACTTTCGATGGGTTTTGGAGAACCTGACCAATCGTCTTTATGTAATTTTGCGGTGATATTGACCGAGTCAAAATCAGCAGTGGTAATCCAGCGTAAGTTAACTTGTTTCAAACCACCGTCTGGTGCACCAGGCATTAAGTTGTTAACTGAAAAATCATAGTTTTCATAGTTAAAGGCAAAGCGGGAATTGATTGCCTGATTACCAGGAATGTTCACCGCACCTTGTGCAGATGTGTGGTCGTGTTCAGCTACACCAACTTTGATATAGCCGCCAAACTCTGCTTCAGGCATGTTTGAACGAACGATGACCGCGCCAGCGGTGGTATTACGACCAAACAATGTGCCTTGTGGGCCTTTCAATACTTCAATGTGTTCTACGTCGAACAGATTTGATGAAAGGTTATTTGCGCTGCCGCTGACAACACCGTCGGTATAGATGGAAACAGGTGATACCGTTGACGTGTTGTAGTCAATCATGCCAATACCGCGAATATTGAATGCAGGCGGAGTACCTTCACCAGCGTTGTTGGTGATCTTAAGGTTTGGCACCATAGAGGAAATTTGTGTCGTATCCTTGATATGGAGATCTTGAAGAGTTTGTCCCGATATAACGGTTACTGGAACTGCGACTTCGGCAATGTCCTGAGCACGCTTTTGAGCGTATACAACAACTTTTTCAACTTCTTCATTGGAAGCTGTGTCTTGTTGTTGTGCGATTGTAGCGGCACTAAAAGCGGATAGCACAAATCCCGTGTATAAACATTTTTGCGTTAGCATATTGATTCCTTTGATATTGCTTTTTTATGTTTTCTGTTATTCATTCAGGCAGTTTTAGAGGCTTGTTCCCAACTGTCTGAAGTTCGGAAAAGGGTGAATAAAATTTTGCTGCCATTATGCATGAAAATGTCTATTTTTGTATGACAAAAATGTATGGATGGAGAATATATTTTTATTTTGCTTGATTAGTGTACAGCTTACTGTGCAAAGCTTGTTGAATCATTTTAAGATAGTGATTAAAGCGACGGTTTTGTATCTAAATACCAAGAAACTCCAGTTTCTTTTTCTGGCTAATTGACACTAAAAAGGCATTTGTCTTTATTAGTATGTATCAAGACTGTGAATTTGACGTTAATTTAGATAACCTATTGCCACCTCTGATGGTATGAGGAGCTCTTAAGCCTCTGTGCTTTGGTTCTTCATAACATTGCTGACTCTTTAAGAAAAATAATGTGCAAACTCTCGAATATCAGATTTTAAATGAACAACCAGCCATTACTCCTGATATAAGGTTGTATAGGGTGCAGGATACTGTTGGCCATTGCTTCTTTATTAAAGAGTTAGTTGGCGCTAACTCCGAGCGTTCGAGAAAATTTGTAGATGATAATACCTTCCAAAAAGAAGGTGCGTTTTCCAGTCTGGCTATTGTCACACGCGTGCATGAAGAACCTCAGAACACCTATGCTGTGATGCCTTGTGACAAAGATGCCAAAGATTTACTTTCCTACATAAATGATAGTGATTTATCTACATCTGAGCGTATTTCGCTTGCGATTTCATTGTCTGAAATTGTCTCGGAGTTCCATCAAAAAAATCTGATTATCGGAGAATTTGTTCCGCAGAATATTTATGTATCTGGAGAGGCTGCGCCTTATTTGATTGATTTGTCGCACCTAAAGCGTGTGAATACTATTATTAAACCTTTGGCGCAAAGCGATGTTAATCTGTTAAGCCTTAAGACTATTGCTCCTGAGGCGACAGGTAGAGTAAACCGGGTTATTGATCAGCGTGCCGATTTATATTCGCTTGGAGTGATCCTTTATCGTTTGTTTTTTAATGGCTTTCCTTTTGAATCTGATGATCCGATGGAGCTTATTCATGCCCATATCGCCAACGAACCCCCCATTCCCGAAGTAGCCAATACGGAAGAATTCAGACAGTTTTTTTACATTATCAATCTGCTCCTACAAAAAAATCCGGAAAAAAGGTATCGGACAGTTTCTGGTTTGATTGCGGATTTAGAGCGCTGTGCTCGTGAATATGAAGGTTCAGGTAGTGTTCCGGTTTTCGAGTTAGCAACGAACGATCAAAGTGATCAATTGGTTTTTGGCCATACTTTATATGGTCGAAAGGAAGAGATTGCGCGCATCCATGCTTCATTTTCCAGAGCGGTAGAAGGAACCCGGGAGATTTTGGTTGTCTCGGGCGTATCTGGCATTGGTAAATCCAGCATCATTAGGGAATTGATCCCTACCGTTTCTAAACAAAAAGCGATTTTCGTGTCGGGAAAATTCGACCAGTTTAAAGTGGATCAGGCCTATTCCGGCTTGTTGGATGCGCTAGGTGAGCTTATTGATCAGATGCTGGCCCTGGATGAAGACAAACTATGGGTATGGGAAAGTAAGATCCGCAATGCGTTGGGATTGGACGCAGAATTGATGACCCGGCTTATCCCAAAACTTGGATTAGTTTTAGGACAAAACCCGGAAGCGCCTAAAACTGACCCGGAGTTTGGTGAGCAGTTTAATCAATTATTGATTCGTTTATTAAGGGCTCTATGTAGCCCTGATAGAACCGTTGTTTTGTTCCTGGATGACATGCAGTGGGCTGATATTGCGACCATTAAAGTGTTGCAAGATGTCTTTTTGGATAGCAGCTTCCAAAACATGATGTTCATTTTGTCATACAGAGAAAATGAAGTTCCTAAAGATCATCCTGTCCGTTTGATGTTGAACCGGGTTAAAGAGCAGGGGCAAGCTATTGATTATGTCCAGTTAGCGCCCCTGAAAAAGAACTCAATTGTTTCCTTTTTACATGATTTGTTGGGAGCCTCTGAACAACAGTGTTCTGAGCTGGCAAACCTGTTGTTAAGGAAAACGGCAGGTAATCCTTTCTTTTTGAAGGAATTTGTTAAGGCTCTGAATGATCAGCATTTGTTATACAAGAAGCCTGGAAAGCCTTGGCAGTGGTCAATTTCTGAAATTGAACAGCAACAGATTACCGACAATGTTGTTGAACTGATCTCTCAGCGTTTACGACGTTTTGATGAAGCTAACCAAAAAGCCCTTAAAATTGCAGCTTGTATTGGTGATGTTGTTCCTATTGAGTTGTTGGTTGCCTTGTTATCCAAACAGGATACCAATCTGGATAAATTGATTGCGACCTGGGTTGATGAGGGACTGGTTACAGCCCATCTTGGGGATACCCGATTATCCAATTTAGCTTTTTCTCATGATCGGATCCGTCAAGCAGCCTATGAAACTCAAATAGGCCCGAGCACGGAAGAAATTCACTATGACATTGTTCAATATTATTTCTCTCGTTATAACGAAGCCGAGCAGAAAGAACATATTCTGGAATTCATCGAACATTTATTCTTTTGTCAGTCCTTTTTCAAACGGCAGGATAAGTTAACTGAACTTGCCAAGTATAATATGTGGGCCGCTCAACGAGCGTTGCAATCAAAAGTCTATGAGTTGTCTGTTAACCATTTCCGCATTGCACTTGAATTATTACAAGGGGCCTCATGGCAGAAAAGATACACTTTACTGTTTGATTGCTACTTTGGCCTGGCTCATAGCTTATATCTGACCCAACAATTTGATGAAATCTATAACCTGCTTGATCTGTTAACCGAGCATGCCGAGTCTCAGGTGGATTTGAAAACAGTTCAAAGGTTAAGAATTCTGGTTTTGGTGGCTCAAAACCAGATTAAGGAAGCGTTTGAACTAGGGGTTCAGGCTTTGCAAGAAGTGGGAGTGGAGCTACCCAATCTGGACACCATTGCCCAAACCTATCTTGATATCGAAGCCGGTTATGACGTTAACAATATTTCCGCAATTACAAAGCTGCCGGTGCTTGACGATAATGCCTTGTTATTAGCTTTAGATATTATCAACTGCATGCAAACGCCAACTTATTTGTTGGGGCCTCAGTATTTTATGGGGTTAACTTATGCCGCGATGCAGCTGTGCTTACGGGTGGGTAACTCGCCCTTCGCAAGTAAGGTATATGTAAGCCATGCTCTATTGGTTTGTGGCGCTTATGGACAATATCAAAATGCGCTTGAGTTTGTGAAAGTCGCAGAGCGAGTCAATAGCGTATACAAAGGCGTTAAGAACTTTGAGCCTGAAATTCAGTTTTCCAAGCACTCAACGGTTGCGCATTGGGTATATCCGTTAGCCGATTCATTAGAACCCCTGGAAAATAACTATTATCAGGGTTTGGAAGTGGGTAATGTTGAGTATGCGTTCCACTCCATGTTGTTCCAATGTTTCTATCGCTTGTTTAGCGGTCAGCCCCTTGATGCTGTAAAAGCCAAATTTGAACAAGGTGCGGCTTTATTTGCCAGTAAAAATCAGCCGTATCACCAGGTCTATTTGAGTGTTTGGCACCAAACATTATTGAACTTGAATTCCATGGTCAAAGAACCCTGGAAGTTGCAAGGTGATGTTTTTAAAGAAAATCAGTTACTACCTGTCATGCAAGAACAGGGAAATGTCACCACCATTTTGTGTTATCACGTTGCCAAAATGGAACTGGCTTACTTGTTTAATCAGCCTGAAATTGCAGAACAGCATATGTTGCAGGCTGAATCTTTAACGTCTGTTGCTCCGGGTTTGTATCATGTGACCGAATATCATTTTTATTCGGCATTAATTCATGCTCGGCTTTGTTTGGCGAAAGGCGAGAGAAGTTCTGAATCCGATAAGGATGAAATACAGAATCGGCTGCAAAAACTGACAGAGTTAAAAAAACTTTTTGAAGGTTGGTGTGTGCATGGATCTGCGAATCATAAGCACAAACTGCTGTTGATAGAGGCCGAGATGGCGGCAATTGAGGGGAACCCATCAGCATGGGAACTCTATGATTTAGCGATTGAGCAGGCATTGAAATCCGGCTTTACTAATCATGCAGCGATTGCCAATGAACTTGTTTCTGAATATTGGACTCGCAAAGGCAAGCGCGACTTTGCTAAACCTCATATTGAAAAAGCTCACCAGTTATACAGCCAGTGGCGGGCGTTAAACAAAGCGAATCAGCTCGTTTCTATCTATCCTGAATTGGCTCGCTATAAATCAATACGAGCTCCACAGCCGAGTGAAAGTAAATACTCATCCAATATGCTGGATCTTTCATCTGTGCTAAAAGCGTCAGAAATGTTAAGTGGTGTGATCGACCTTTCAGCCTACCTGCAGAAGATGATGGGTATCATAGTTGAAAATGCGGGCGCTCAGCGAGGATGTATTCTGCTTGAAAAAGACGGAAACATGGTATTGCAATGCAGTTTCCCCAATACCTTCATGGAAGAAATGCTACCTCATTCACTGATTAATTATGTTAGCCGAACGTTGAAGCCTTATATTATTGATGATGTAGGTGAAGACCAACTAACAGCAAGTGAGCCATGTTTTGAGCCTTTGCCGCCTAAATCTATTATGCTTGTACCCTTGTTAATCGGTGGGCAATTGAGAGGGGTTTTATATCTTGAGCATTTGGAGTTAACCCATTTGTTCAAGCCTGAAAGTATTGATGTGTTGCAAATGCTGGGGAATCAGACGGCTATTTTGTTTGATAACGCTAACCTGTATCAAACCACATTGAAGCACAGTAAAGATTTGGAAAGAAAGGTTGCTGAGCGTACCCGAGAACTAGCTCAAGCCAAGTTAAAAGCAGAAGAAGCAACCACTGCCAAGTCTAATTTCCTGGCCAATATGAGCCATGAGATCCGTACACCAATGAATGCGGTTATCAGTTTGTCTCGTCTGGCATTGAGGAAAACGGATGATAGGAAGCAACAGGATTATTTAGCCAAGATTTTGAGCTCATCGGAGTCTTTGCTGTCGCTGATCAACGATATTTTGGATTTCTCCAAGATCGAAGCTAACAAGCTCACTCTGGAGAAGACAGAATTCAAATTGGAAGATTCCATTCGCAGAGTCTCCAATTTAAGTGCTCTTAGAATGCATGAGAAGCGGCTTGAATTTGTTATGTCTGTGGATCCCGATTTACCCGTGAGCTTTGTGGGTGATCCTCTTCGACTTGAACAAATTATTATTAATTTGGTCAGTAATGCGGTGAAGTTCACTGAGTCGGGAGTGATCCAGTTACATATCGAGCAGAATCGTAGAGAAGGCAATATCGTTACTCTGAAGATATCAGTAGAAGACAGCGGTATTGGCATGTCAAAAGAGCAAACTGCCCGTTTATTTGAATCCTTCAGCCAGGCCGATGAATCCGTTACCCGAAAATATGGCGGTACAGGATTGGGGTTAGCGATCAGTAAACAATTATGTGAGCTGATGGGGGGGCAGATTTGGGTCGATAGCCAGTTGGGTAAAGGTTCCAGATTTACCTTTACGGTGAACCTGAATATGGTTGAAGCGTCAAAGCCAGAAATTCAGGCGCAACAGAAGAAAGTCATTTCCAAGCTAAAAGCCTTGGTTGTAGATGATATTGCTATTTCGCGTAAGGTTATGTGCGATTGTCTGTCTAGTCTTGATATAAGAGCAACTACCGCTTCAAATGGGCGACTAGCTATTGAAGAAGTGCTGCGGGCAGACAAGGAAAATGATCCATATGATGTGGTTCTGATGGATTGGCAAATGCCTGAAATGGACGGTATTTCTGCCTCAATAGAGATATCGCAACAGGTTCAAGGGCCGATGCCGCATATCTTAATGGTGTCTGCCTACGATCGTGATGAAGCGATGGGATTGGCGGTGAACACCAGTATTTCACATTTTCTGGAAAAGCCAGTTACGCGTTCAACACTTGTGGATACCTTGTATTCTCTGATGCGTAATGAAGTGCTCATTGATGACACAATATCGAACCAATTCAGTGTACCTAATTTGCAAACTGCCCGGATTTTATTGGCCGAAGATAACGATATAAACCAGCAGGTTGCTATCGAATTTATTTCTGACACTGGCGCTTATGTTGAAGTTGTACATAATGGGCAAGAAGCTATTGATATGGCAAGGCAACATAAGTTTGATTTGATTTTGATGGACATCCAAATGCCGGTGATGGATGGGTTAACGGCTTCCCGAGGTATTCGCCGTTTTGCTGAAAACTTGCCTATTGTGGCAATGACCGCTCATGCGATGGAAGGAGATAGAGAAAAGAGTTTGCAGGCCGGAATGAATGATCATATTACCAAGCCGATTGATCCCCAGGAGTTGTACCAGATCTTAGCCAAGTGGTGCCCTGTAAGTGAAGAAAGCTCTTTTGTTACTCGCAAGCAAGTGGGTCATGCTCAAGTTAAAGAGGAGAATCGTTTGGATTCTGCATATGAAGCGTTAAAAGCTTTAAATGTTCTAAAAGCTGAAGAGGCCATTGCGCGTTTTCAGGGGCGGGTTTCGATGTACATGGATTTAGTCTTTGACTTCGTCAAAGGAAACCGTGAAACGGTACAGGAAATGCGGTCTTGTTTAAGTACCAGAAACGAAGACACTTTGTTTAGAATTGCGCATTCATTGAAGTCGAGCTCTGCCTATATTGGTGCTGTGGCGATTAAAGAAAAAGCTGAATCATTAGAGCGAGCGATAAAAGATAAAGTGGCATATGAAGACATGCTGCATGAACTGTGTTCAGAGGTTAAATCATTGATTGATGCCTTGGAGCAGTTAGTGAAAAGTGAACAAGTAAACGAGCTGGGAAATCCGAAGGAGAATTCAGAGCACGCATCACTTTTAGGCTTGTTAAGACAAATTCATCCTTTATTGAGAGCGTCTGATTTTGAATCAGAGCGATTGATTGCAACCATGCAAAACATGGCGTTACCAGACTTGCATGTCAACAATGTTGCACGTCTTGCAGAATTGGTTGATGAAATGGAATTTGAAAGAGCTGTGATTTATGTAGAAGAATGGGTGACTAAATTGTCCGATGAAGGATAATAGGTAAAAGCCCTGAAAATCTTATGGTTTATAGAAAACCATAGAAAGATAGAAAGTAGAATGAGACGTTATGCAGCTAGTGAATGACAAACCAACAGTGTTGCTGGTCGATGATGAAAAAGCCAATCTCAAGATATTAAGCGACCTGCTGCGAGATGATGCCAATATTCTTCTGGCCAAAAGTGGTCAGCAAGCGATCGCCAAAGCGACAGAGATGATGCCTGATATTATCCTGTTGGATGTCATTATGCCTGATATGGATGGTTTTGAAGTTATTCGTCATTTAAAGAATCAGGATACAACCCATGCTATTCCGGTTATTTTCATTACGGGTTTAGCTGATGCTAATTTTGAAGAGAAAGGCTTGGAACTTGGGGCGTGTGACTATATCCAGAAGCCTTTTCACTCTGCAATTGTTAAAGCGAGAGTGAAGCTGCATCTGCAATTGTTAAAACAAAGGCAGATGCTTGAACGATTGGCACTAATAGACCCTCTCACTTCTATTGCTAATCGTCGCAAGTATGAAGAAGTTTATGATGCTGAGTGGCGTCAATGTATGCGCCAAGGCACAACGCTTTCTTTGGCTATTATTGATGTTGATTATTTCAAGCAATATAACGATAACTTTGGTCATGCTTTTGGTGATAGAGCTCTGGAAAGCGTTGCTACTGCTCTCAGCCATCAGCTTCGCCGCCCTAAAGATTTTGTGGCTCGTTTGGGGGGAGAGGAGTTCATTATTCTTTTACCTGAAACTGACAGTGTTGCCGCAGAACTTATTTTGAATAACTGCCGTCAGGCGGTTGAATCCTTGCAAATTTCTCATCCCAGGTCTAAAAATAATGGAGTGCTCACAATTAGCGCTGGTGGCGTAACATCGAAGCCGAAAGCGCAGGAAGGGAAAGATGAGGTACTTAAGTTTGCCGACAATATGCTCTACGATGCTAAAAATAATGGTCGAAATATGGTGTTGTGGAAGGAGCTTTCTAACTAGGGGCGCTTTCCATGCCGCAATCAGGATCCAGTAATGTCCGGATTCTGATTGTTGACGATCAGAAGAGCAACCTCACAGTCCTTAGAGACTTACTACACGAACAAGGCGAAATCATCCTTGCAAAGAGTGGTGCTCAATGTCTTGAGAAAGCCGCTCGCCTGCACCCAGACTTGATCTTACTTGATGTTATCATGCCTGAAATGAACGGCTTTGAAACTCTTGAAAGGCTTCGAGCTAATGAGGATGTCGCAGATATCCCTGTTATGTTTATCACAGGGCTTAAAGATGCGGATCATGAACAAAAGGGATTAATGCTCGGAGCATTAGACTATATACGTAAGCCATTTAATCCAACCGTTGTCAAAGCGCGTGTTGCAACTCACCTACAATTGTCCTGTCAAACCAAAGAACTGAAAGAACTGTCTGAAAGACTAAAAGAATCCGATGCGGCAAAGAGCTTGTTTCTGGCCAATATGAGCCATGAAATTCGAACACCTCTAACATCAATAATTGGCTATGCAGAAGCAATAAGGTCAGGAGATATACCAATTGAAAAAGTGAAGGGGTCGATAGAGTCTATTTGTAATAATGGCGAACACCTTCTGCAATTGGTTAACGACATATTGGATATGTCAAAAATTGAAGCTAGCAAGCTAGATATGGAAATGATTGACGTGGTATTACCGCGCTGTCTCATGAGTATTGTGGATATTGTTAGAAACAAAGCTGAGAGCAAAGGACTGGAATTTAAAGTGAATTTGCAGTTTCCTTTGCCCGCAAAGTTTCAAACAGATCCGACGCGATTGAAGCAGATTCTATTGAATTTATTGAACAATGCCGTCAAGTTCACTTCTTTTGGAAGCGTTTCTCTAACCATTAAAAGTGCCATAGACCGTTTAATTTTCGTGGTTGAAGATACTGGCATTGGTATTGAACAGAACCAGCTAATCAGTATTTTCGATGCTTTCGCTCAAGCAGAGAAGTCTACTAATAGAAAGTATGGAGGGACAGGATTGGGCCTCAATATTTCCAAATACCTAGCTAACCAACTAGGTGGTGATATTCAGGTGGAATCAGAGATAGGCAAAGGCAGCTGCTTTACGCTGACAACTCGTTTGAACTCGATACCTGAGAGTGATTGGTTGGAAAATCAATCGCAATGGTCCGGAATGCTTGGCAATAGTAAAGCTGGTATGTCTTGGCCTCATTTATCTGGGCGGGTACTGGTTGCCGAAGATCAACCAGAAATTCAACAGTTGATTGCTATGTATCTGGAATGTTGTGGTTTGGATGTGGTGGCTGTCGATAATGGACGAGATTTGGTGGATTTGGCTCTGGCAAACCATGTTGATCTGATTTTAACGGATATCCAAATGCCTGGTTTAAGTGGTATTGAAGCTATAGGCGAAATGCAGTCTCTAGGTTGCCAAACCCCCACAATTGCATTAACTGCCAATGCGATGGTGCATCAAACGGAAGGGTATAGTGAAGCCGGGTTTATTGATTATATTTGTAAGCCCTTTACCAGAGCGGATTTTGTGCAAACTATTTGCAAATATTTGTCGGGTGACTCACAGGAAGAACGTCAGTTGGAGCATAATATTGCTGATGGCAAGAAGGAAATTGCTCAAGGTTTCGTGAATAGTTTGCCGGAGAAAATGGCGCTGACTCAAAC
This sequence comes from Paraneptunicella aestuarii, assembly GCF_019900845.1. Lineage (NCBI taxonomy): Bacteria > Pseudomonadati > Pseudomonadota > Gammaproteobacteria > Alteromonadales > Alteromonadaceae > Paraneptunicella > Paraneptunicella aestuarii. Next base: position 107,825 of record NZ_CP074570.1, read on the forward strand.
TTACTTCGATAGTGGAAACTGGAAAGAGTTGGGCGAGGTGGCGCACGCTGTCAGAGGCGGAGCGCTGATATTTGGATATAAGCAGATGGGCAAATTCGCAGAAGAATTAGAACGTGCCGCACTGCATTCTCATCAGGATGTTGAGGAAGTGTTGGATTTGCTTGAATCCTTGCAGGGAGAGGCTGCCAACCTTTGCGAGAAGCTGTCCTCTACTTCGTCTAAATAGCGCCTATCCGTCTAAAGTGCTTATAAACCCGGTGGCGGTTTGGGGGGCTTGAATTGACTCAAACGATAACAAACAATCCCGATGTAACCTCTAGCGGCAATCAGCAAACCAATAACAAGTAGTATGAGCCCGGGGATTTGTAATAACACAAAGCTTTGAGCCCCGACCAATATGAGCACTACAGAAAGAGCAAAGCAGACTAATCCAATCTTGAAGCGTTTCCAGCTTACATCGGGTGATTGGGCGAGCTTGTTGATTAATTGCTTTAGCATTGGTTAGGCTGCTTTGAATCAATCACACGGAGCGGCGTTTTGGGAATGCCTCTCCATGCTTGATAAATATTAGGGGCTACTAATAATAGGAGTGTTCGCCAGCTTGATGTTCGGTGATATCTTTCACGCCTTTCAATTCTTCAGGGAACATCTCTAATAGCTGCTTTTCGATACCATCTTTTAACGTCACATCAACCATTGAACAACCATTGCAGCCACCACCAAATTGAAGCACTGCGATGCCGGTTTCAGTGATCTCCATCAGGCTAACCTGACCACCATGATTTGCCAATTGAGGATTGATTTCCGATTGTAATACATACTGTACACGCTCAACCAAAGGCGCATCATCATCTACTTTACGTACCTTGGCATTCGGCGCTTTTAATGTGAGTTGTGAGCCCATCTGGTCAGTAACGAAGTCGATTTCCGCTTCTTCCAGAAAAGGCGCACTTTCTTGATCTACAACCGCATCAAAACCATCAAATGGCAGGCGGATGTCACTTTCCTCAACCGCATCGGGTGGGCAATAAGAAACGCCACATTCTGCTTTTGATGTACCTGGGTTGACAACAAAAACCCGGATATTGGTATTTTCACCTTGTTTTTCCAGCAATTTCCTGAAATGTGCTTGAGCAGGTTCGGAAATAGAGATCATAATAATGCCCTAAAGAATACATGGCTGAGGATGATATCAAATAATACTTGAGTAAAACACTCAAGTAAGCAACTCTTTTGCATGATATCGTCGCTTTTACTTTAACGCGCTTGAATGCCACACTGAGTCGCCTAAAAATACAGGCTGGCATGGGGCGATAGCGTAGGGAATTTATAGATCATGTTAAATAGAAAAGAACCATCTTCCTTTTGGTGTTTGTTTGCTCTTGTTGCAGGACTGTTTTGCTCGCCAATTTATGCCTTGGATGACGCAGACTACCTGCCTAAAAGTGTGACTTATGCTCCAGATATTGCGACCCCAAAGTCTGTTTTGGGAAGTGCGGTCGGCGAGTGGCATGTTCGACATGATCAGCTTGTGCAATATATGCAGCTATTGGCAAGCCAGTCTCCGCGTATGCAAATCAAGGAGATAGGGCGTACTCACGAAAACCGTCCCATGCTGCATTTGTATGTGTCATCTCCTGAGAATTTGTCGCGTCTTGAATCTATTCGCGAGCAGCATTTGCAAAACTGGCAGCAGTCAAAAGGACAGATATCCAAGCAAATGCCGGCGGTTGTCTGGATGGGGTTTAGTATTCATGGTGATGAACCTTCAGGTGCGAATTCCTCCTTATTGTTGGCCTATTATCTGGCGGCAGCTCAAGGGCAGGAAATAGATTCTTTATTGCAAAACACAGTTATCATTCTGGAACCTTCCTTGAATCCTGATGGTTTGGCTCGTTTTGCGCAATGGGCGAATATGCATAAAGGCAAGAATCTGGTTTCTGATCCCAATCATCGTGAACATTTACAAGGTTGGCCAAGCGCGAGAACTAACCATTACTGGTTTGATTTAAATCGAGATTGGTTATTACTCACTCACCCTGAATCTCAGGCCAGAATAGAGGAGTATCACCGTTGGCGTCCACATGTGTTGACGGATTATCACGAAATGGGAAGTAATAGCACTTACTTTTTCCAGCCCGGTGTCCCTTCTCGTACTAACCCTTGGACACCTGTAGAGAACTTGCGTTTAACCACGGAGTTCGCCAAGTTCTTTGCGAATGATTTCGATAAAGTTAAACGCTCTTATTTTACTGAAGAAGGCTATGACGACTTCTATTATGGAAAAGGTTCAAGCTACCCTGATGCACACGGCAGTATCGGCATTTTGTTTGAGCAGGCTAGCAGTCGAGGACATGTGCAGGACACCATTAACGGGCAGTTAACCTTTCCTCGCACAATTGAAAACCAACTCATGATGTCTTTGGCGACGTTACGAGGAGCGCAGGTCTTACGACCTCAGTTGCTTGAGTTTCAGAGTAAGTTTAATACGGATGCCGCAAAGCTGGCTCAGGCCGATGAATTAGCAGGATATCTGGTGACGGAAAGTGCGGATAAAGCACGCTTGAATAAGATGCTTGATAAGCTGTCAGCCCATCAAATTCATTACTATCCAGTGAATAAGAGCTTGGAAGTTGACGATGTGCAATTTACGGCTGAGCATAGCTATTTTATCCCGCTTGAGCAGCCTCAATATCGTTTACTTAAGTCTTTGTTCTCTAATCGTAAACGTTTCAACGACAACACCTTTTATGACGTGTCCAACTGGAATATCGCACTAGCCTACAACATTACTTATCGTGGAATAGAGCGCAGTCGCTGGCGCAAGGTGAGTTATTTTGAAGCGTCTTCGCAAAAGAAAAAGGCTAATGCCTCTGTTGTGAATGAAAATGCGGTAGCACATGCTTTTTCATGGCAAGACTCGAACGCCCCCACACTGTTGCAAATGCTGTTGAATCGCGGCGTAAAAGTTCGAATTGCTGCTGCCCCTTTTAATGCTATTAGTCAGTTGGGTGATAGCCCAATGTTACCCGGTAGTGCCGTGATTCAAGCCGGTGATAAACAGCCTGAAAACTATTTAAACATCGTTAAAGAGCTGGCTGATGAGTTGGGGATTCGTATTTGGTCTATCAGCACCGGTTTGACAACGGAAGGTATCGACCTAGGTAGCCGTAATGTGCAACTGGTTGAAATGCCCAAAGTGATGATCCTTGGCGGAAGAGGCATGTCGCAGTATGAAGCCGGGGAGCTATGGCATTACTTTGATCAGCAACTGCAATTACCGGTGAGCATTGTGGAATGGTCAGATTTGGAAAGCATTTCGCTGGAAGACTATACACATATTTTTATGGTTAATGGTCGCTACAAACAGCTTTCTGCTTCTGCAACACAAAAAGTAGGTGATTGGTTGCAAAATGGTGGCACATTGATTGGACAGCAAAATGCCGCGAAATGGTTTAGCAAACAGGAATGGCTGGCAACCACATTTGTTGATGATGAAGCCATTGACAATGCTTTTGATGTTACAGGTTATTCTTATGCTGATAAGGACAAGTTGGAAGCGAATAAGCTGATTGCCGGTGCGGTATATGAAACAGAAACCGATATGACTCACCCACTCTTATTCGGTTTTGGAGAGCAGGCGAAGAAGTTGCCGATGTTTAAATCCAGTAATCTTATTATGCGCAAGCCTGCCAAGCCTTTTTTAACCGTTGCCAGTTACTCAACTAACCCTTTAATGGCGGGCTATAGTGCTGATGAAATGCAAAAGTTGGTTGCTAATAGTGCAGCAATTGTGGCGCACAAGAAAGGCAATGGCCGCGTGATTGCGATTCTGGATAGAAGCAATTTTAGAGGCTATTGGCAGGGCACTAATCGCTTGTTAAGTAATGCGATTTATATGAGTCAGTTTATTGATGTTGAAGCGAAATAAAGCTTTAACTTAGGCTAATTGCTACAGCCCAAACATCTATTTTTATATGTGGATTGGCGCACCGAATAGCGTGCGCCAAACTATTCACCGTTGCCCCCGTTGTAACCACATCATCCAAAATAACCACATGTTCATACTCTGTTATTGGTTTGCAGAGAAAGGCTTCTTTTGTGTTTTTACGGCGTTTGTTTCCCGTCAATTCCGTTTGTGCTTGAGTATTAATTCTTCGGCTACAGATATCGCTTAGCACAGGCAAAGCCAATTTAAGACCCAGTCTTTTAGCTATTAGGTAGCTTTGATTGTACTTCCGTGCTCTGTAACGTTTGTAATGAATTGGCATGGGAATAATGACTTCTGGTATTGAGTCTTGAGGCGATGAATAAAACGTTATTTGCTGCGCTATTAAATCGGCTAGATAGTCTGCCAAAAGTAATTTCTTTGAGAACTTTAAGTCTTTTATCAGCTTGGAGATAGGCCATTGATAAGCAAGTGGGGTGAACAGGTGATCAATGTGATCATGCACCAATTTGTTGGCTATTGCTGGATGTTGAAGAATGGCGCGAGTATGGGGTGTGTTGAAAATGTTATGTTCTTTAAACAGAAATGGCATGTCGTGGTGGCAAGTTATGCATATTAATTTTGGACTATGGCAGCCACATAAGTAGCAGGTTTGCCACTTTTGTTTAAGGGAAGAAAAGAACTTGTAGCTGTGGGCTAAAAACTTGTTATTGAGAATGTTATGGGTACTGGAGAGGTGGTATTTCATGGTAAGCTTGCTCCCTGCAAATTGAATCTATGTCTGTCCATAAGTGAAGAATTAGTTAGCGAAGAAATAGCGAGATCGCTCAGGTAAATATATCAATGTCACAAACAGAAACCAAACCAGATATCCAGTTAGAAGCTAAATCAGAAAGCGGGCAACTACGAATTCGTCAGCAAGGTGAAGGGAAAGACTTGGTGTTGCTGCATGGTTGGGGGCTAAATAGTGGAGTTTTTGATCTATTGTTACATGAGTTGGTGGGGCATTATCGAGTAACACTGGTCGATTTGCCTGGCTATGGTATCAACAATGATATTTTACCTGAAACTTATGATTTGGCTTCTGTTGCTCATATGGTAGAGCAAGTGTTACCGCATCAGTGTATTTTACTTGGCTGGTCGCTTGGTGGTTTGGTTGCGCAGCGTGTCGCGTTAGATTTTCCTGATCGTATCCAAAAGCTGATTTTAGTGGCGTCATCTCCTAAATTTGCTGCTGAAGAAGCTGTAGAAGATAAAGAGCTGTGGCCCGGCATTCTTCCTCATATTTTGGAAGCTTTTAAGAATCAGCTGCAAAGCACTTACAGCAAAACCTTAGACCGATTTATGGCGATTCAGGCCATGGGAAGTAAATCAGCAAGATCCGATATTGCCACTATCAGAGATGCGGTGTCCGTTTATCCTGAGCCTCATTATCATGCTCTGGAAAAAGGATTGGATATCCTGCTGAACATTGATCTTCGGGCTGAGTTGGTAAGCTTGGGCATTCCAACTGTCCGAATGTATGGCAAGTTGGACAGCTTGGTACCGAAGAAAGCCATAGATAATATTTCATCACACCATCCTGATTCCCATAGTGTGATATTTGCCAAGGCTTCTCACGCTCCTTTTATCTCCCATCCCGAGGAATTTATTCAGGAACTATTTAACCATCTATAATTTTTTAGCCTAAACAGGCAGAAAGAGTGTAAAAATGCGCTCTCAAATAACGGATGGTTATAGAAAATAAGTAATTGAGTAGATCATAACCTAATAGCTACCTTTCAAAATCTTGCATATTGATTAATAATTAAACGTGAGGTATTGGGAGAAATTTATGTCGTTTGATGTAAGTAATAATTTAAATTCAGCGATTGTGTCTGGTGTATTGGGCGTTCGTAACGCTTCAGATGGTATTACACAGTCGTCTATTGGTTTGGCTCAACAAGCCGCCAAGCTGCGTGATCCGAAAGAGCTCTTGTCGGATGTCGCTCTTCAGCAAGTAGGCTTGTCATCTAAATTGCTACCAACGCGTGGTGATAGTATGACATCTAATTTGCTGTCACTCTCCATTAACCTCAATAACGCTCAAGCTTCAACCAAAGTATTGGATGTTGCCAATGAGACCGTAGGCCGTTTAATCGACGAGATTGCATAACTTCTTTGATGTTCAAAGAGTGTTAGCTATTGAGGATGTGGGATAACTAATGAATATCGTGACGCCGTTACCGACCGCAATTCCATTCACAAATAATAATGTGAATACGGAATCTGCGCGCCGTGAAAACGCGCAACGAGAAACCATTCCGCAAACCAAAGAAGCTGAAAATTCTGCTGCTGAATCTGGCTTGGGTTCTGAGTCGGATCGTGTTAAACCTGCTGGTCAGAAACCTCAGCCCGTTACTTACGAGCGTCCGCAGCCTCAGACTGCAGAAAATCTGCAAGGCCAAGGAGAAAATCAGGATAATGCTGAGGATCCCAGTGCTGGTAAAGAGTCTGCACAAGACAAGCAACAGCAGCAACAGGCCGCTGCCGACAAGAAAGAAATTGAAGATTTAAAGGACCGAGATCGTGAAGTTCGTGCTCATGAACAAGCGCACGCTGCGGTGGGAGGGCAATATGCTGGTGCTCCTTCTTATGAATTCAAAAATGGCCCGGATGGACGTCAGTATGCTGTAGGTGGCGAAGTCTCTATTGATATTTCAAAAGAATCCTCGCCAGAGAAGACTCTTCAGAAAATGCAGCGTGTTCGTGCTGCTGCGTTAGCGCCTAATGAACCATCTCCTCAGGATTTCCGCGTTGCCAGTGAAGCAACTCAGCGCGCTGCCGAAGCTCAGGCCGAAATAGCCAGAAGTAATGCAGAAGAAGCACAAAAAGCGGTTTCAAAAACATTTCCTGATGGTGTACAAGGTGCAGAGAAAGAGGCCAATGTTATTGGTGACGTACCTGAACTAGATGATATTGTTTCTAAAGGCGATGCTGGTGGAGTACGTCGTTCGCTACAGCAAGATGATCCCGTAGCGGAAGCGGCTGGTTTGGAAATGGACTCTGAAAACTTTAAGCAAAAGCTGGCAAATCGCGATGAAGGTATCAATCAAAGAGCCATGCGCATTGCTGATTTTTACCAACAAGTCTCACAGCCTCAACGTTATATCGTAAGCCAATCGGCTTAGAGCTTAATCGCTACCTTTTATTATCCCTCTTCTTTCCATAACTTAGTGTAAAAGGGCCTTCCTTGGCACTTCTTACTATTTCTTCAATTTGGCAAAGGCTTCCGCAAAGGCATTACCCATAGCCTGATTTGCTTGGGCGGTTTGAGGGCGTTTGCTTCCTTGTGGTTTTTGCTGTCCTTTATGTTCCGCTTTGTTCGAGTCTTTATTATTTCTGGCTTGAGCTTTTGGGTTCGCTTTACCGGGTTCTTCATCAAGTCTCATTGTGAAGGAAATGCGTTTACGAGCCACGTCCACTTCCATCACTTTTACCTTAACAATGTCACCGGCTTTAACAATTTCTCTAGGATCAGAAATGAACTTATCCGTCATACTCGAAATATGCACCAAGCCATCCTGATGCACACCGACATCGACAAAGGCGCCAAAATTAGCAACGTTGCTAACCACACCTTCCAATACCATGCCGGGCTTAAGATCCTTGATTTCTTCCACACCTTCCTGGAAGCGAGCGGTTTTGAATTCAGGACGTGGATCGCGTCCCGGTTTTAACAACTCGCTTAGAATGTCTTTCACTGTCGGTAGACCAAACTGGTCATCCACAAATTCTTGTGGATCCAGCTTTTTAATCGCGCTTTCATTTCCGATAAGTGCCTTTACGTCCAGCTCTAATTTAGCCAACATTTTTTTCACTAACGGGTAAGTTTCCGGGTGAACAGCTGAGCTATCGAGAGGGTTATCGCCCTGATCGGCATTAATGCGTAAGAAGCCTGCAGCTTGCTCGAAGGCTTTATTACCCAAGCGTGCCACTTCCAGCAATTGACGGCGATTCTTGAAAGCGCCGTGTTCATCACGATAGTTAACAATATTTTGAGCAAGGGTTTTGTTGAGTCCCGACACGTGGCTCAATAAAGCCGGTGAGGCCATGTTTAAATCGACGCCCACACCGTTTACACAATCTTCTACAACAGCATCCAGAGACTTACTTAACTGGCTTTGGCTTACATCATGCTGATATTGACCCACACCGATCGCTTTGGGCTCGATTTTCACCAGCTCTGCGAGAGGATCTTGTAAGCGACGGGCAATCGACACGGCTCCACGAAGAGACACATCCAGATCCGGGAATTCCGAGGCCGCCAATTCTGAGGCTGAATAAACAGAAGCTCCCGCTTCACTAACGACGATCTTGTTAACCTTGATATCCGGGTTGGCCTTGATTAATTCGGCGACCAGTTTGTCGGTTTCTCTTGAGCCAGTACCATTACCGATGCTGATAAGCTCTACTTTGTGCTGCTTACACAAAGCCGCCAATGTACGAATTGACTTGTCCCACTGGTTTTGTGGTGCATGTGGGAAAATAGTGCTGGTGGCCAAAAGTTTACCTGTTGCATCAACAATGGCGACTTTCACGCCAGTACGTAAACCAGGGTCGAGACCCATGGTGCATTTCGCACCAGCAGGAGCTGCCATGAGCAGATCTTTCAAATTGTCGGCAAATACCTTGATGGCTTCAGTATCTGCGCGCTCTCTGAGCTGATTAAATAGTTCGGTTTCCATGTACATGAGGATCTTGATTTTCCAAGTCCACTGCACAACAGAATGTAGCCATTTTTGACCCGCTGTCCCTTCGATCTGATTCAGACCTAAACCAACATGCTCCGCAATGATCGATTCACAATAAGAGCTACGGTCACTTTCTTCTCTTGCAGGATCGGCATCCAGATTAACCTGTAACACCCCTTCATTACGGCCTCTAAACATAGCAAGTGCTCGGTGTGAAGGTGCATTATTAAGTAGCTCGGAATGATCAAAATAATCTTTGTATTTGGCGCCTTCTTGCTCTTTGCCTGCTACAACTGTGCTTTTGATATGTGCCGTTTTTTGTAAGTAAGTACGTACTTTTTGTAGAAGCTCCGCATCTTCAGCGAACTTCTCCATCAGAATGTATTTAGCACCATCCAATGCCGCCTTAACATCAGCGATACCCTTGTCGGCGTTAATAAACTGCTCTGCTTCCTTTTCAGGATCAAGTTCTGGGTTTTGCCAAAGACTTAGCGCTAAAGGTTCCAAGCCTGCTTCTTTAGCAATTTCGCCCTTGGTGCGGCGTTTGGGACGATAGGGAAGATAGATTTCTTCCAGTTCGGTTTTGTTATCAACCTTCTCGATTTTGGCCTGTAATTCAGGAGTGAGTTTGTCTTGATCCTGAATCGACTTCAATACAGTGGCTTTACGCTCCAAAAGCTCTCTCAAATAACTCAGGCGGGTTTCAAGTGTTCTCAGTTGACCGTCATCCAGCCCTCTGGTGGCTTCTTTACGGTAACGAGCGATGAAAGGGACGGTTGCGCCTTCATCAAGTAGATTAATCGCAGCTTCGACTTGAATCGTTTGAACGCCAAGCTCTTTGGCAATTTGATTAACGACTATGTTTTGTGACATGCAATGCTTCCAGTGCGTAAAAATTAAGTAAGTGTAGACCAAACATGGGGTCTTCATATGTGGGGGATTTTATCTATTTTTAAAGCCTATGTGTTTAGAAATAAGTGATGAAATTCACAAAATGATGATCCTTTAGTCAGGCTGGAGGGAATTCTCAAACTCCCTGCTTGTTATTTCTCTGTCGCTACTTTTTGTAAGTGATTGAATTAACTATCCAGTATTTCTTTCCAGAAGGTGTGTTGACGATAACTTCGTCATCTACCTGTTTTTTAAGGCAAGCTCGCGACACAGGTGAATCTACAGATGTGTAGTCCTTTCTACCGTAGATTTCTTCCGGCCCAACTATGCGAAATTGAAGGGTTTCACCCTCATCGTTTTCAAGCTCAACCCAGGCACCAAAGTAGATCTTGCCCTCTTGTTGTGGGTGATAATCAACGATCTGAATGTCTTCTAACGTTTTACGTAAAAACCTGACTCGGCGGTCGATTTCTCTCAATCTTTTCTTATTATACTGGTAATCAGCGTTCTCACTGCGATCGCCCAAGCTAGCTGCCCAAGTTACCTTTTTGGTTGTTTCAGGTCGTTCTTTCCTCCATAGCTCATCGAGCTCTTTTTGGAGTTTGTCATAACCTTCACGAGTAATGAGTTTGGTTTTCATTGTTGCGGCGAGTATTTGGCTGTTGAAGTTTGCCTTTATATCAAAAATAAAAACCGGGCTGCAATGAGCCCGGCTTCTAAATTAAAAAGCGCTGAAATTATTCAGTACCTTTGCTTTCGATGCCCAATAATTCAACGTCGAAGATAAGTGTTGAGTTAGGGGAAATCTTACCAGCGTTACGTTGACCGTATGCCAATTCTGCAGGAATGTGGAAACGGAATTTAGAACCAACAGGCATTAACTGAACACCTTCAGTCCAACCAGAGATAACGCGGTTTAGAGGGAATACAGCCGGTTCACCGCGGTCAACCGATGAATCGAATACTTCACCATTGATTAACGTACCGTGATAGTGAACTTTTACTGTATCTTCTTCACTTGGTTTTTCGCCATCACCCATGGTGATAACTTCGTATTGCAAGCCTGAATCAGTCACAATAACGCCTTCACGCTTTTTGTTCTCTTCCAGATATGCCATACCTTCTTTCAGGTTATCTTCTGCTTTCGCTTCTTGCTTTTGTTGATTCTTTTCACGGAATGAAACTTGTAGCTTGTGCAACTGTTCCTGGACTTCTTGCTCTGTATATTGAGACTTGTCTTGCATTGCAGCTTTGATACCGTTCAAGATGATCGCGTCATCCAGAGTGATACCCAAGTCTTTGTGAGTGTCGATTTGCTGCTTAAGGAAAGTACCGATATTGGCACCTAATGCATAAGAATTCTTTTGATCTTCAGTTTCCATTTTAATTTGCTCGACTGCTAGTGGATCGGGTTTTTCTTGTTGGCATGCGGTTAAACCGAGCACGACAGATAGCGCCACTACCGTAAGTGATTTTTTCATGTATATCTCCGGGATGCACTTAATGTTTTTTAATTGTTCTAAACGTGTATGGGCTCTACTGCCCTACCAAACTATTAGCGAGGAAACTTGCTTTGAATCTTAGGCGATTCCCTCGAAAGAGTAGGGACGTTTCCAAACTAAGGGCTTATACTAACCCCACATAGAGAAAAATAAACCTCGAATTCAATAAATAATGAAACATTTGCTGCTGTTCATCTTGTGTTTAACCTTATCCGCATGTGATTTGGGTAATAAACCTGCGGTTATGTTCCAGCATGCTGATGATGGTTCGCTTGCTTCAGCAATATCCGACGATGCCAGCATTGGCATAGTTTCTAGCGTGAATAATGGCATCGTAGTGTGGGATCTGGAATATAACCAGAAAATCTACCAATGGAATCATCAAGGTGAGGAAGGTGGAAATAACATTATCGCCAATATTGATATCGCCCCGGATAAATCTCATGTCGTTACTGCCGATCGAGGAGCCTTTGCGATTTGGAGTCTGCAAACAGGAGAACCGATAGGCTTTTGGCGAATTGATGAATCCAGCATACGTGATTTGGCGGTATGCAATGATGGTCGAGCGATATTAATTGGTCGTGGTAACGGCAAGGTACTGTTTTTTGAGCATACAACAGGGCGCCGTCTTGAGTTTCTGGGTCATCAGGAAAAAATCAACAGTGTCGATTTATCTCCCAATGGTTACTACGCGCTAACCGGTGGCAATGATTATGTGGCCTATTTATGGGACACGCGCACCGGACAAGTTGTATACCGTTTCGATCATCCAAGCCGTGTGACCAAAGTTGTTTTGGACAGCCAGGGGCAATATGCCTTTACTGCCGATAGCCAAAAAGAAGCCATTATTTGGGATTTAACAACGGGTCAAGAGAAAAGCCGACTGAGTTATATCCAGAGGCAGAAAATCTTTAGCTTTGCTCGTTTCTCTGAAGATGGGAAGTGGTTGCTGACAGGTTCCCCCGACAGGCATCTAACCCTCTGGGATGTGGAAACCGGGGAGAAGAAACAAGATTGGCGTGTGCGTCCGGGTAGCAATTCCCTGACCAAAAGTGCAGTGGTATATTCCGCCAGTTTTTATGGTGAAAATCAGGTTATTTCAGAAAGCAGCAGCGGCTGGGCTGAAGTTTGGGACATTAACTAATCTGAAATATTGATAGAAAGAAGAGAGTTGTTTCGTGAGTGAGTTATCAAAACATATTGAAGAATTGCAAACCAAAATCGCGTTTCAGGAAGATGTGATTGAAAGCCTTAATGATGCTTTGGTCGAGCAACAACGGCAAATCCACGAGTTACAATTTCAAATGAAGCATGTGGTCGATAAAATGAAATCCATCTCTGCTTCTCCTGTCGCAAGTGAAAGTGAAGAGACACCGCCGCCGCATTACTAGTCTTTTAGTAAGTGTGCTATTATCCGATACGAATCTGTGGAACAATTAATAAACTGGATATTCCAGTAGGGTAAGTTTGTTTATATTTAATGGATTAATCTATATGTTTAAGAAGTTCACTCCCCTCATTCTGAAGACTCTTTTTCCTATCTTTCTATTCATTTTCAATAATCATGCGTTGGCTAATGATTGCGTCGCATTTGCAAATGAAACCGCTGATGATTTTCTAGAAGATATCAACGATGAGAGAGAGGATTTTGAAAAAGAACTCAATAAATTAAAGCAAAAATACTTCAAGCTTTCTGGTTCTAATTCAGAGGCTAATTTTGAGCTTATTGTGCAAAAGCAAAAAGAGCGTGTTGAATATCCTGTGTGGTCAAAGAATATTTTTGAGGATCTTCCCGCTATGGTTCGTCGAATTCACGAACACAAAAAAGATCGAATATTTTGCGATGAACACTACAGATTGGAGAAAGCGCTAGACCTCAGTAAGGAAAAATTAGAAGAACAATATGAAAGATTGGTGACTTTCATCGATACCCGGGTTGGATTGGAAGAACTGGATAAAGATCAAGGCTTGGTTGTTATTGCAGCTTACGCTTATGGTTATGCACAGAGGCTGCAAATTAAAAGTAAAAACTGGGGTGGAGATACTCTTGATATAGGGCCAATTACATCAGAGCAGTGGTTTGAAGTCGTAAAACTTTCTAAAGGTGAATATTACTGGGACAGAATTGAGCAGATAAAATCCGGGGATAAATATTATTGGGATTTGGAAGATCGTAACCTCTCGTTCAGTGTTCAGCCGGGCAAAATTAATTTGACCGGAGCGTTTGTATTTGAAGATGTTGAAGGACGCGGAACATTTGATATTTCTGATCGTGTTGCGATTATTTTGAAAATATTAGAAGACAATTATCCTTTGCTAATGGATAAGTACGATTTAGTCAACGGGTTGGTACCCAGCGATCCATTTCCAGCTTTTTTTAAAAACCAAAAAGCTAAGTATTCAAATTACAAGGAAGAGTAAATGTTGCAAAAATTAATGCTATGTATATTTGCTGCGCTATCGCTTTGTTCGGTAAATGCCTACGCAATTGAATCAGAAACGGTAACTTCAGAACAGACAGAAGAACCTATCAACGTCAAAGACTTCTTCCGCACCGCAGAGAAAAAACGTATTCGATTAAATCCCGTTGGGGATATTTACGCTTACCAGAAATACAATGAGATTATGGTGGGCAGTGCTAATGTTGCTGCTCAGTCAATCTACACTATAAAGGAAACACTCGGGATATCTTCCTTACAGTGGATAAGTAATCGAATATTGATGGTAAAAGTATTCAATCGAACGACTTATGCAGGGTCTACTAGTTTCCTTGAAATCTCATTAAAGAATGGCAATTTCAATGTTTCTCAGGATAGTGTGTTTGATAAATCCGGTTACGTTTTAGATCCCTTGGTAGATGAAGGAGAGTGGTTCTTATTTGCCGAGTATAAAAAGAACGACGAGGGTTGGATATATACCGATGTGTACAAGGTGTCCGCCTTTGATGAAAAGAGCAAATACTTACGTAGCAAACAGAGAATTAATTTAAATAGTAACAGTGGTGAAATTTACACATGGTTATCGGATAAAAATGGAAGTTTGGTTGCTGGCGTTAGTTTTGTTGATGATGTTCCGTCCGTATGGTTTAACACAGATGGAGGGAAGAGACTCTCTAAAATTTGGACAGCTAATGAAAAAATCAAGTTCTTCCCTTATGGTATGAGTGAATCCAGAGATAAGTTGTGGATTGTGACTGATTACAAAACAGATAAATTGGTTGCCAGGACTTTTGATCTAAAAAGTGGAGAATTTGGCGATATTTTATTTCAGGCTAAAAATGTAGATCTGGATTTCATCATGATGGATAGATCTGATGCAAATCCTCTGGCAGTCGCTTACATGAATAAGGGAAAGTTAGAGTATGCATTTATTGACGAAGCTGCGCAAAAAGCCTATGAAAAGTTACAGCCTCATTTTGAAGGAAAGCGATATTGGGTGACCAGTATGTCTGATGATTTAAAGCATCAGATCATATTTAGCAACACCGATACTCAAGCTTCTGAATATCATCTGTGTGACTCTGCTGGTAAGGCATGTCATTTTATTGGTTATGCAAATCCCCGTTTGCAAAATGTTACCCTATCACCAACTCATTCAGTAAAAACCACTACTCATGATGGTTTTGAGATAGAGTCTTTTCTGACAATGCCTGCCCGTTTTAATTTGGATTCCGTTCCTTTAATTGTTATGCCGCATGGTGGGCCTATTGGTGTTAACGATGACGCGCATTTTGATCCTGATACGCAGTGGTTGGCATATAATGGATATGCCGTATTACAGGTAAACTATCGTGGTTCTAGTGGTTATGGAAAAGCGTTCAAGCTAGAAGGTATGCAACAATGGGGAAGGGGAATAGAAGATGATATTGAAGCTTCCTTGGAGAATGTAATCAAAAGCCATCCTGAATTGGATAAAAATAGAGTGTGCTTATATGGGGGAAGTTACGGTGGTTATTCGGCTGTTATGGGCATAATTCGCTCACCTGAAAAATACCGTTGTGCAGCCTCATTCGCAGGTGTAATGGATCTCCCTTTAAACTTTAATAAAAGTTCTGTTCAAAACGATGAAGATCTGACTAAAAGGCTAAAAGAAATTGTTGGCGATCCTGAAACTCAGATGCAGGAATTGATGGATAATTCCCCGGTTTACCTGTTTGACAAAATCACACGTCCGCTATTTTTAGCTCATGGCACAAAGGACGGACGAGTTGATGTTGAACATAGTTGGCGATTGCGGCGTTTGTTGCAGTTGGCTGATATTCCTCATGAGTGGTTGATAATGGATGATATCGGACATGGTTTTGAGGATGTTGAAGAAGTTGAGCAGCTTTACGATCATTTAATGCCGTTCTTGAATAAACATCTTGATATGCAAGCTGGACAGCAAAAGAAGGAAACTGTTCAGACAGCTATAGAAAATTAAAACTGATGGTAGGTTGCCGAGCTCCAATAAAGACCAAGAGCTTGGTAACCTGAACACTCTGTTGTGTTTACGGCCAAAAGCGTAATTTATTCTGGCTTAAAAATCCCAATCACATTATCTGATGCGCCACTTTTGGTTTCGACCTCTTCGTCAACCTGTGAGCGTTCATAATCACAGGCAACACAACGTAATTTCTCTACATTGTTCTCAATGTAAAGCATAAGGGTGTCTTGAGCCTTGCATTGCGGGCAAGTGGCGCCAGCGATAAAGCGCTTTTTACGTAACTTTTGAGTCATGGAATACGATATTTGAACAATTGAACTGCAAAATGGATGCACATCATAACCCAGTTCATCGTATTCCTCCAAAATGCTGCATATTACCGACCATAAACCTGCCTACCATAAAATCTCACACACCCTTTGGCGCTTGGCTCTGAACAAGGTAGAATCCCCGCCAGTTTTATTCCGCTAGCAATGAATTTGAGTAATACAGGCTAATGATCAGAATTGACCAGATTACATTAATGCGTGGCACCAAGGTGCTGCTAGAAGACACTTCTGCTGATATCCAGCCTGGGCAGAAAATGGGCATAATTGGACGTAATGGATGCGGCAAATCGAGCTTATTCGCTTTGCTTCAGAACAATGCCCATGTTGAGTCTGGCGAACTGTTTGTGACCAAAACCTGGGAAGTGGTTGCTGTGCAGCAGGAAACGCCAGCGGTTGCTATGCCAGCCTTGCAATATGTCATCGAAGGGGATGTTCAGGTTACTCGAGTGCAAAACGAGTTAGCTAGAGCAGAAGCCGAGAACCGTGGCGATGACATTGCTCATTGGCACGACCAACTTGCGATTGCGGGTGGTTATGACATTGAATCACGCGCCTCGGTTATTTTACAAGGCTTGGGATTTAAGCAGGCGGAATTGCAGAACTCAGTCGATTCATTCTCTGGTGGATGGCGTATGCGCTTGAATCTAGCTCGTGCGTTGATTTGTCGGTCAGATTTATTGTTGCTCGACGAACCCACTAACCACCTGGATTTAGATGCTGTTATTTGGCTTGAAAAGTGGCTGAAACAATACCCTGGTACATTAATGTTGATCTCGCACGACAGGGATTTTCTGGACAATACGGTCTCGCATATTCTGAGCTTTGAACAACAAAAGCTTCAGACCTATACTGGAAACTATTCCAGCTTCGAGAAGCAAAAAGCTGCCCGCCTGAGGCTGCAACAGCAACAATATGAAAAACAGCAGGCGAAGGTTGCTCATTTACAGAGCTTTATTAATCGCTTTAAAGCCAAAGCGTCGAAAGCTAAACAGGCACAAAGCCGGGTTAAACAGCTTTCTCGGTTGGAAGATATTCTTCCTGTCCAGCAAGAAAATCCATTCTCATTTGAATTCTTTGAACCTGAAAAAGAGCCTAACCCACTAATTAAATTAGAGAAAGTTCAAATTGGATATGGCGACAAGGTCATTTTGCGCGATATTCACCTGAATCTGGTTCCTGGTAGTCGTATTGGCTTGTTGGGGCATAATGGTGCTGGTAAATCTACCTTGGTGAAGTTGCTCGCGTCAGAATTATCGCCCATTGCTGGCGATTATCAGGTTAGCCAAGGCGTAAACATTGGCTATTTTGCTCAGCATCAAGCTGAAAAGTTGAATTTCGACGAGTCGCCTTTATGGCATATCCAAAGGCTCGACAAGCAAGCAACAGAGCAACAATTGCGTGATTATCTCGGTGGTTTTTGTTTTCGAGGTGATGACGCATTAGCGCCAGTTGGGCCAATGTCGGGCGGTGAAAAAGCCCGTCTTGTTTTAGCGTTGATTATTTATCGTAAACCGAATTTGTTATTGCTAGACGAACCGACCAACCATTTAGATTTGGAAATGCGTCAGGCGCTGACGTTTGCGCTTCAAACTTATACCGGCGCAGTGTTGCTGGTATCGCACGATCGTTATTTGCTGAACTCTGTTTGTGATGATTTCTATTTGGTTGATGGCGGTACGGTTGATGTGTTCAAAGGTGATTTGGGTGACTACCAGCAATGGGTCATGCAGTCTGTAAAATTGCAGGCAGCAGAA
Organism: Paraneptunicella aestuarii; assembly: GCF_019900845.1. Taxonomy (NCBI): domain Bacteria; kingdom Pseudomonadati; phylum Pseudomonadota; class Gammaproteobacteria; order Alteromonadales; family Alteromonadaceae; genus Paraneptunicella; species Paraneptunicella aestuarii. The sequence continues at coordinate 125,408 of NZ_CP074570.1, forward strand.
GCGACACAGGCTACAGCTCAAGATAAGCCCGAGAAGATAAATCGTAAGGATGAAAAGCGATTACAGGCGGAATTCCGGCAAAAAACCAAAGGGTTACGTGATCAGGTTAGCCGCTCTGAAAAAGCCATGAATTCATTTTCTGAAAAGCTACAGAGCATTGAGGAAAAGCTGTCGGATACCGCGTTATATTCCGAGGACAAAAAAGACCAACTGATCGCATTGCTGGCAGAGCAAACGGATCTTAAACAGCAATTAGAAGAGGCCGAAGCCAGCTGGTTTGAAGCTCAGGATGAACTTGAGCAAGCGCAACAGGAGTTTGACCGAGAGTATGGCTGAAACCAGTAACATTAAGCAGATTGCTGAACAGTTTTGGCAGTATTCATGGCAGTTTTATGCTGCCACATATCAGGGTAAGCCAGTCGCTTCGGTGTGTTTACGTTTGCAAGATGATTTCGACGCAAACATCAACGCGCTTTTGTTGTGTTGTTTTATGCAAACGAAGAGTTATGAGTTATCGCAACAAGCGTTGGTTCAGTTGTTGCAGGTTATCGAAGAGAGTGACGCTGAAATTCGTTCTCTACGAGAGAAGCGCAGAAAAGCAAAACTTTATATTGAAGATGAAGCGAGTAAAGCGGCTTATCAGGCACTGAAAAAAGAAGAACTGCAAAAGGAGAAGGAGCAACAGCAAATCTTGGTTGCTGCTATGTTGGACATCGATTCACAATGTATGAAGGAGCTTATGGATCAGGCTAGGTTTAACAACCTTTCTCAGTATGAGTTATTGCTTTCTCGTGGAAACAACCCCCATAATCAAGAGTTGAAACGCCATATTAACTGGTTGTATGAAGCCAGTTTGTCCTTCAATTCCTTATAAATTGGTGAGTGTGAATTACTAAATATGTCAAGGAACAACCATTCTTTTACACCACCTTGGTGGGCTAAAAATCGTCATATACAAACCATTTGGCCGAGATTTTTCCAGCGTCGCGAGGCGCTCAATGTTATACCGCAACGTTTGGAACTGCCTGATGGCGATTTTCTTGATTTATCCTGGTCAGAAAGACCTTCTGGCTGCAAAGGGCTGGTTGCCATGTTCCATGGACTCGAAGGCTCGATTCGTTCTCATTATGCCAATGACATGATCGCCAAGTTATTTAAGGATGGCTGGTGGGTAGTGTTAATGCATTTCAGAGGATGTAGTGGCGAGCCGAACCGGCTGCCTCGTTCTTACCATTCTGGTGAAACCAGTGATGCATTGTATTTTCTGGAGTATTTGAAACAGAAATCTTTGGATGTGCCTAAAATGGTGGCGATGGGCTTTTCCCTTGGCGGCAATATGCTGTTGAAATTGCTTGGCGAAAATCCCCATCAGTCGTTAGTTTCTGCGGGAGTTGCTGTTTCTCCACCAATGCGCCTGGATGAATGTAGCCAAAGTATCAGTAAAGGCTTTTCACGTATCTATCAATCTTATTTGCTCAAGAGTATGCGTGAGAATTTAATGCAAAAGATGCAGCGTGTGGATTTCGCTAATATGCTTAAGATCCCTGCTGACCTTGTTCCTAAAATTGGTAGTTTTAGAGAGTTTGATGAAAAGGTGACTGCGCCTCTACATGGTTTCGCCAGCGCAGATGATTATTATCAACGTTGTAGTTCAATGCAGTACCTACGAAATATTCAAACCCCCACATTGATTGTGCATTCCAAAGACGACCCCTTCATGAACGAAGCCGTAGTGCCTAAGCCTGAGCAATTATCGTCAACCGTTGAACTGGATGTGACTGAAAAAGGTGGGCATGTTGGTTTTATGCAAGGAACTCCCTGGAATCCTAAAATATGGCTGCATTCAAGGGTGTTGGATTACTTGAATAATTTGAAGAAGTAAGCGATTACAAACCTGATGATCATTCCTATTGAAGAGCTTGAAGCTGAAACCCTTGCTGCAATTGCCGAGTCTTTTGTTCTAAGAGAAGGCACTGATTACGGGGAAGAAGAAGTGTCTTTGTCTGCAAAAGTAGAGCAAGTCCTGGTTCAGTTGCGATCCGGTGAGGCAGTTTTGCTATACAGTGAGCTGCATGAAACGGTGGATATTGTGCCGAAAGATCAGGTTAAATTCTATTTGCAGGGCAATTAGTATTACGGTCAATTCATGCTCCCTACGTACTTTAGGAAGCATGAATCTTAATTTAAGAACAATTATTTCTTAAACACCAAATTAGCCGTTACAGGAACGGTTTTGGTTATCCCGCTTAAGCCTGCTATTTCTTGTAAAGCTATAACGCCAGCTTCCAGATCAAAGTCTTTTGCGTGAATAAGAATAGGGGTGATTACCGAGGCTGTCACTTTGTTGTTGCCATCGAAGGTCAGCAATAGCTTCACTTCTATTGCCTGTTTTTTACCGTGTAGTACCAGGGTGGCTTGTTGAGTAGTAATTAGTTGCTTTGATGAACCGTCTTTTGTGAGCTCTGCCAGCACTTCGCTCACGTCGGATGATAGAACTGCTTTTTGAAATTCCGCGACTTCAAACAGCATGTTTTGCATTCTTTCATTGCGGATGCCAATACCTGTTTCAACAGAGGCCAGGTCGATATTAACCATCAGTTTGCCGCTGTCGGAAATGGCTCCTGTTAGCTTTTTAAAGTGATGAGTTTCTGCAATGTGCTCTTTCTTCACGGAAACAAAATCTACTGAAGAAAGCTCAGGCTCCAACTTCCAGCCTGCCCATGACGGTAAAGTCGCTAACGTTAGTGTTAAAGCTAAAACGGAACGTATATTTTTCATAATTTGCTTTGTGTTTATTGGTTGTTGGGTTGATATATGGACGGTAAATAGCTTACCGGTGTGGTGTTGAAAAATAGCTTACTTGATGATGCTTTGCCAGTTAACTCGTTGATCGCCAGTTACAATAAAATCTGGATTGTTCAGGCTATCGCGTTGGTTATAGGTTAGCGGTTCAAAATTAATATCGGCGATATTACCGCCTGCCTCACAGACGATGCATTGCGATGCGCCGGTATCCCATTCACCTGTAATGCCCAGTCGGACAAAAACGTCGGCTTTGCCTTCTGCTACGTAACAGGATTTTAGAGAGCAACTGCCTAAAGCGAGAGTTGAGTACTGTCGGGTTGATGACATTTTTGACATTACTCTTTCCGGTGGTTGCTCGCGGCTAATGGCTACGATTAAGTCGTCTTGCTGTGGATCGGAGATTTGGCGTACATGGATCTGTTCTTTGCCTTGCGGAGATTGTTTAAATGCCCCGTTGCCTTTGCTGGCGAAATAAATGGTATCTGCTGTGGGCCAATAAATAACGCCAATGACAGGTTCGTGATCTTCTACCAAGCCAATATTGATCGCAAAGTGCCCACTTTGGGCTATGAATTCTTTTGTTCCATCAATAGGGTCGATAAGCCAATATTGCTTCCAGTGTAGGCGCTTCTTGAGTGGTTCGTTGCTGTTTTCTTCCGACATGATGGGAATGTCGGGAGTATGCTTTTGCAAGAGTTCGCAGATGATTTCATTGGCCATGTAGTCAGCGGTTGTGACCGGTGAATTATCGTCTTTGCAGAATGATGTAAAGTCGCCGCTATCATATACCTCCAGCACTTGTTTGCCGGCTTTAATGCATGCTTGTTTGGCAAGTTCTAGCAAGGCTTCTCGGTCGGGCATTAACGATTACCTGTTCCTTCTGTTGAGCTTGTTTCTGCGTGGCTTTTCGCGGCCAGGCTTCTTTCCGCCAGTAAGAGGGCTGCAATGCTTCGAGCTTCAGTAAAGTCATCTCTGGCAAGTAAGGCCGGGATGTCATGAATTGACCATTCAATAACCTCTAAAGGCTCCGGCTCATCTCCCGGTAAGCTGCTAGGGTATAAGTCGCTGGCAATGAAGATATCCATGTTAGCGTTGAAAAAAGTGGGTGCCATACTTACTGAGTGTAGCAGAGATAAAGAGTTTGCGGCGTATCCAACTTCTTCTTGCAATTCGCGTCCTGCGGCTTGTTCCGGTTTTTCATCCGGATCGATAAGCCCTTTGGGAAAACCAATTTGGTATGAATGAGTGCCGGCAGCGTATTCTCTGACAAGTAGAAAAGTTTCTGGATTAATGAACGGAATAATCATCACTGCACCGCGACCTGAGCCAGCCATGCGTTCAAATCGGCGTTTAGCACCATTGGAAAATTCTAAATCTATACCTTCTACACGGAATAAATTGCTCTTGGCGACAATTTCTCGTGATGTGATTTCGGGTAATGGTTTGTCTGGGTCAATTTTACTCATTTACCACTCACGTAAGCTTCATTCTCGTTGCTACTATAACGTTTATAAATTCAAATGCCTATGCCGCACGGGAAGGAAATTTTAAGTTTTTATCAATGAGCTGTGACCCGTATTAATACCCCTATTTTTAATGCGTGTTTATGCGTTGTTGTTACCTAGTGGTGGTACTGTTTTGTGTTATTGTAGGTTTCGGGGGAAAAGCCTGGGTAAGCGGCTTTTCTCATGACTTCGATGACGGTTCTGAGTAGTGTGATCCATGCCTCTTTGGTGGCGTCATCAAAGCCGTCTTGCAGTCCTTCTTTCAGGGTGTAAATTAAAGCGTTACCAACAGGTGTGTAGTCTTCTATTTTTACACCATAATCCAGGTGTTTTACCGCTAATCCTTCAAGTGCTGGCACCAAGGCACTGAGATCCCTTAAGCCAGCGACAGCTACTCCCAAGGTTTTCATCAACTTTTGCCCTTGCTGATCCATATCGCTTTTAAACAAGGCTTTTAATTCAGGGTCGTACTCGAACAACTTGGCATAAAAGATTCTGGCTGCATCAGGGGCGATGGGAACGACTTTTTTGAAACTTTCTTGAATCAATGTCACTTGTTGTTCGGATAAACTCATTGCAATTCCTCATTCTTAATTTTGAATATTTTAGTTGCTGGAAATTTACCAATTAATAATAGGCAAGGATTTACAAATAGGGGAAATACTCAAGTATAAAAGGTACTGAGGATTGAGTTCTGAATCGCTGTTTAGGCATTTTTGATGTTACACTTTCCGCATTAGTTAATTGATATTTTAGGCCTTCTTGTGACTTCACCTAGCGACAAAGCAAATACTTTAGTTTCAAACAACGCCAGCGAGTTAAATTGGTCAGAGATTAAAACGGTTCTGTTGGACATGGATGGTACTTTGCTTGATTTGCATTTCGACAATCATTTCTGGTTGGAGTTCTTGCCACAAAAATTGGCACAACGAGATGGCATTTCTGTTGAACAGGCTCAGGAATTCGTGAAACAGGAATACGAGAAAGTCCACGGCACTATTCACTGGTATTGCCTGGATTTCTGGGCGGATAAATTGCAAATGGATATTGTTGAAGCCAAGCGTGAAGTTGATCATTTAATACAGATGCGTGACGACACACTTCCCTTTCTGGACGCCTTACATGCCACCGGACGGGAAGTGGTGTTAGTAACCAATGCTCACCCAGGGAGTTTGTCCCTCAAAGTAGAAAGAACTCAATTAGACAGCCATATTGACACTCTTATTTCTACCCATGAATTTGGTGTCACTAAAGAATCTCAAGAGCTATGGCGACAGTTGCAAGAGCGATTAGGCTTTGAAAATGAGCATACCCTGTTTGTTGATGACAGTTTGCACATTCTGGAAGCGGCTCAAGAATTTGGTATTGCTCATTTACTGGCAGTGCGTAACCCCGATAGCAAGCAACCGACGAGAGACATAGATAGCTTCCCGGCTATCGACGATTATCGTTACTTACTTGACGATATTCGAGCCAATCCTTGGCGTTAAATAACCCGAATTCAGGTTATATAAAGTCTGGATAGTGGCTACATCGAAATAGAATAGTAGCCTTGGGCATCAGGAGTACCAAATAATATGGCGGCCTGTTGCACGTCTTTGGGCAATGATGGATCGAGCTTAAAGCGTCCTTTCGCTTTGATTTTCCCTTTAGCGTTAACCGTTGCGACTACATCCATATTTAAACGGTTTTGCGGATCGACTTTGATTTCAATTTGGTTGTCAGGGCAATTTAGCGTGGCGTCAAAGTTACCGAAATCAATAAAGCCATTTAAGCCTTCGACACTGGCATTTATCCACTGTCCTTTACCCGCCATTGCGTAGCATTGTTTTTCCGGGATGGAATACACCAAGTAGTCCAAATCTAACTTGAAGCGCCCGTTGGCGTTGACGGGAATTGGTAACGGTAGCTTTGCCATCACCAGATCAGTCGGTAATTGTAATCGGCCGTCATCCAGTTCAATCTTTTGAGAAGCAACAGAGAAAGAGGCTGCACCTGAAAACGAGACATCTTCGGCAATACGAGGGTCACTGACTTTGATATCTGCCGAAATAGAACCTATCAGTAAAGGCAAGAGGTTTACGTCCCATTGGATATTTTTTAACGGAACGCCATTAATGACGGCTTTGCTTATTTGACCTTGCCAGATACTTCCATCAATACCTTGCAAACTTACATTTTTAGGTAATGTTATGCGATGGACTATGTGTGCTGCTGACAAGTTGGCCAGAAGCATGAAGATATAAAGAAGAATGCTGATAACGATGAGTTTGATTTTATGTTTCTGGATCACGACTGAATACCTTTAGTTAATGACCAGTGATAAGAGATACAAGAAAGCCGCAGATTGCGGCTTTGTTTGTGCTCGGAACCATCCTAATGCCAAGCAATGGCATTATTTGCTTAACCTGAGTCGGCGGATTTTAATCATTCCGGGTTCATCAGACTCGGCTAAATCCGCTTCTGCGATGTTAATGCCTTGCTGCTCCATTTGTTGTAGCCATTTTAACACTTCATTGAATGGTGCTTTATCAACCCACACCTGGATTTCATCGCCTTGGGGCTGCATACGGGTAATGGCAATGTTAAATCTGGCGGCAGTCTGGTTTACTGTTTGAGGCAAGGAACCATTAAACGTTCGATTGGAACCTGAAGATTGCTTTAATTGAATGGCGCGATTAGCGGATTGTTCAACCCACTCAAGCAGTTCTGTTTGACTGGCTACCGCTGCTTTGTTGGTTTTCAGCGACTGTTGCATAGGAGACCAAATGCCAAAGTAAAATATGGAGACAACCAGCATGATCCCGGCGGCGATAGTCAGAGTGCGCTCTCGTTCATTCAGGGCACGGTATTTTTCAAGTAATTGTTCCATGTTAGCTCCTTATCACCAAAGAACCCATGACCTGATTATCACGGTTATTGATTGCGCCTTGTTCTACTTGAAAACCTTGTTGCTCGGCTAACGATTTAAAACGTTCCAAAGCTTCAAAATTGGCTGCAACAGCCTGTATACGGAGTTCTGAACGACCTTGGTCGAAACGTAAAGTTTGTGGTGTGACCTTGGTGGCAGAAAAAGCATTAGATAGCTGTGACAACATAACTAACATGGAAGTGCTACCGCCTTTTCCTTCCAATTCTTGCAGCTTCTTACGCATCTGGCTGCGTACATTAACAATACGTTTGGTTTCCGGGAAGGCGCGTTGGAAATGCTCTTTAATTTGAGCGTCCAGAGTTTCTTTTTGCTGGCTCAATTGAGTCACTTGCATGCCTTTATCAGCCACCGTTATCAACAATGCCACACCCGCTAAAATAGCCGCGAGTCGCCACTGTTTCACAGCGCCACTTGCTGATTTTTTAGGGGTAAATTGCCCCTGCAATAAGTTGAATGTACTGCTTAATGCACCGCGAGTGAGGACTTCCATCGGCAGGGGAGCAAGATCAGGTTCCAGTTCAACATTAGGGATGGCGGGAATCGCAATCTCTGTCAGGCAATGAATAAGGACTTTGCTTTCCTGATGTTTGGCATAATGAGCAATAGCGCTGTATACCCAACCCGCTTCACCTTGTAGCCCTTGCCAGCTTCCCTGACGAACGAGAACATCATCCCCCAGGGTCATCATTGACCAGCCTTCTTGCTCTGACGCATCTTGTTTTAAAGGTAACGCCAGAGTATCAGGGATCATGCGGTTGCATACCAAGTCTGCTTGTTTCAACAACCCTAGCCACTGGGCCATTTTGTTTTTTTGAACAATGGCAATGTTTTGCTTTTCACCTTCCTGATGCCCTAGTGCGAAAAATGCACTGTCGATGTCGGTACTGATTTCATCTTCCAACATGAAAGGGATAGCTGCTAACGCTTTGCGAGCCGCTTTCGCAGGTAAAACAAGCTGTTTAAGTAAGACATCACTGCCTGGAACCAATGTAATAATGGGACGATTGCCAGCCCTGTCTTTCAGAGTGGACAACTCAGAGGCATTGGTTAACTCGCCAGACGCAATGATCTCGTTCTGTTCACCAGACCATACCAGCCAATGAACGGGCTGATCCGTATGTGAACCTAAACGGATGACCAACTGTTCCACTAAAGTTTACCTCCAAATTCTCGACGAATAACCTTGATACTCTCGGCATTGTCAATTTTAAAAACGGACGACATGGCAAAAGTGGCGTTATTGTAACTGGCTTTGGTATATAAAATAAAATACTGAGTTGTTACATCGAACCAATCTTTTTGCTCATCAGTTAACCCTTGGGCTGCTACTTCGGGCTGATTAATAAATTCTTCTTTTGTGTCATAAGGTATACTGCCAATAACGTTCTCTGCCGTGCTGATGGTCATGCCTGTTAGGGCTGCCAGTAGTGGCGCATGTTCTGGCGTGAGTGTGTTCACGTTAATTTTTAATACCGATACCCCAGGTATCGCACACACTAACGGCATTAGCTGGGTTAACCAGGGAAGTTTTGCGCCATTGACCAAGCGCAGCTCGGTTTTATTTACCATCAGGTTATTGGCGGCCAGATAGGGAAAGGGCTTGGATTCATAGTCTGGATCCTCAGCGCCAAAACTGCCTGATAGGTTTGAATCTTCATCTAGCCAGTCTACTAATGAATCTTTTAACGTGTCTGCTTCCAAACTGGGAATTTTATATTCTGGATTAGTGAGTAAGCGATGAAACGCTGCCGGAATTGATTGATTTGCACTACCTTGAGTTTGCTGTACCTGCATCGCATTCAGGTTAAAACAGCTTTGCATGTCGACAAGCTCGGCCTGTATGCCTCCATTAGGTAATGGGAAAGTGAGGTTGGTTTTTGCCCATGCCTGATTAATATGAATCACACCCTTGGCATCTTCTACCAGTTTATTAATGGCGATGGTTGCGTATTGCTCAGCCCCCATTGCATACCAATATGCCTGATTACTATCTTTGATATTGGCTGCACGTTTAACATTAAGCTGTAGGCGACCTGCCATTTCCGTTGACAATATAATGACAATGGATGCAATTAAAAGGACGACGATTAGCGCGATGCCTTTTTGGTTTCCTGGCCTCATTCTGAATTACCTCCTGTTCCTGTTGCCAAGAGGAATTCACGTCGAATAGTGCCAAATTCTTTGGAAGTGATGGCAATTGCGATAGCTTTGGGAAGGGTTGTTCCTGCATATACTTCCGCCCATTGTAAGTCGTCATCCGCTGTACTTCTTCCACCGGCATAGAATTCAACCTGAAAGTCTTCAATATCTTCCATCAAGACTTTTATTTTAGGTTCAGTGCCGACGACGTTATCGACATAGTTGGAATACAGCTTTTCTAGCTTATTGTCGCGAAGTCGATAAACGACAGGTTGTAAATTGCTGCGAGGAAGCATCATTTGTGGGTTGTCCCAACCTGCGCGTACGAAACCAACGCCGTCGGCGTCGCTTTCAAAGGCATTTAAGCCACCACGTAATACGATCTCGTTTTTCTCGCCTTCTACTCGTATAGGGCGTTGTGAAGCTTGTAGTATGTCGCGCTCGATGGTGATCATGACGCGTTGTAATTTTTTGAGCTGATTAAAGCGCTCTTGGGAAAGTGCGTCACTGTCTAATGTTGTCGTTAATACGCTATTGGATGCCAGACCAATCAAGGTGAAAATGGCCATCGCCACCATGATTTCAAGCAAGGTGAAGCCTTTTTGACGAAGTGAACGTGAATAGACAGAAGTCGGCTTTCTGTACATGTTATCGACCCCCATTACTCTTCGTTCCCTGATTCGGCTTGGCAACAAAGGTACTCACGGTCGTTAAAACATTTTCACCGGCTGCATCTTCGCTGACCGATATTTCCACTGATAGCATGTTCTCTTCCTGAGTTTTGACCACTTTTTGCTTCCAATACCAAGTGATTCCAGCCATTTCCTCAGAGCCTTTAACGTTGTTTTGAGGCGGCCATTTTTCGTCCAGGCTAACTTCAGTCAGGCGGTTGTTGGCAACCCAGGTGGCAAAGGTCATTTGTTCAAGCGTACCCACACCGCGCAAGTGCTCGGTGGTTGCTTTCATTACAGCCGTTGCTGTAAATGCGAAAATTAACAGGGCAACCATGACTTCTATCAAAGTCATACCGTTTGGTGCATTGATCTTTAGCTGTCCGCTCGAATTCTTCATAGGTTTTCCAGCGGCCCCTCTAGTATTAATGGTGTTTCATCAATGCCATTAATGCGGTAATAAGTAACCGGGTCGTCACCAAAATCAGGTTCGTATTTGAATATCAGGCTAAAGGGCGTGACTTCGCCACTGGAGTAGATCAGTATCTGCGGGGGAGGAAGTTGCTTTTCTTCTTCGTCTCCAATTTCAACGCCTTCGTCTCGAATAGACAGTTCTTCGTCAAAGATTTCGTCGTCAAACAGGCTGTCTTGTGTATCCCAGGGCAAGCCATCTAATTGCAATTCGAAGGTGAAAGGATCGGGGAGTTCGGATTCTTTGAACAGGTTGTCTTCGGTAAGCAACTGCCAACGCTGTTCTTGATCCAGATACATGAAGGCAAAGCTTTGCTTTTCTTCATTAATACGTAGACCTAATTGACGCTGATTCAATATGGCCATATCGGAGGCCATATCAAATATCACTTGAAAGCGTTGTGCTTGTTTCTTTAATTCTTCGGCTTTATCTTGCCCACCCATATTCACCACCACAAAGCTGACAAATAACGCCATAAGCGTAATCACCAGCATTACCTCGAGTAAGGTAAAGCCGGTTTGTCTGCGCTGCATGAGTGGTGATGAATGCTTCACTGTTTAGATAGTCGCCGATCATTACTGAAAGATAATGGATTAATTCAGGAAGTCGTTCAGGTTCCAGTTACCGATATCATCGTCAGTACCTGGTTGACCATCTGGGCCATTGCTGAACAAATCAACTGCACCTAATTCACCCGGGCTTAGCAATTGGTAGTCATTGCCCCAAGGGTCTTGAGGTAAACGCTTGATGAAGCCTTCGGCTGGGTAATTTCTTGGTATCGGTTCAATCGTAGGTTCTTTAACCAATGCATCCAAACCTTGCTCTGTGCTAGGGAACACATTGTTGCGCAGTTTGTACATTTCTAAAGCGCCTTCCAACTGTTGAATATCAACAGCGGCTTTTTTCAATTTTGCTTCCTCGGTATTGCCTAAAATGTTGGGGGCAATAATGGCTGTCATTAAACCAATGATGAGGATTACAACCATAACTTCGATGAGGCTGAAACCTTTTGCTTTCATATGTGCGTCTCCTTCGTCAGACGAGTGAATTCAGGGATACGATTGGTAGCAGGATGGCGATAATGATAAAAAATACGATACCTGCCATCATGAGTACGATCGCGGGAGTCATGATGCTCAAGGCGATATTGACTTGAGTTTCAAACTCTCGATCCTGGTTGTCGGCAGCACGTGCCAACATTTGTTGTAGTTCTCCACTTTTCTCCCCGGAGGCAATCATATGCATCATCATGGGCGGAAAAGTTTTGGTTTTCTCCAATGAAACTTTCAAGCTGGAACCTTCCTGTACCAATGTGGCGGCCTCCATTATCAGTTTCTTGATGAAATCGTTAGTAAGCACTCGCCCTGCGATACGCATACCGTCTAATACGGGAACAGCACTTGCAGTTAGAATACTCAGGGTACTGGCAAAACGCGCAGTATTCAGCCCTTTAATGACCTTGCCGAACACTGGCACGCCTAAAAGACGACGATGAATTTTGAGTCGGATAGCAGGTACTTTTAACATGCGCTTGAACAGGATCACCAGCAGTATGACTGCGATGATCACGTACAGAATGTAGGACTTAAACCATTCGCTCAGGCCAATCAGTACCTGGGTTACACCCGGTAGTTCTTGCCCCATGGTATCGAATTGGCCGACAATTTTGGGTACCACATAGGTTAGCAGTAAGCTGACGATACCAAAGGCAATGGTAAGCATTAGAATTGGGTAAATCATGGCTTGGGTGATTTTGCTACGAATGTGCTGACGTTTTTCGGTGTAGTCTGCCAATCGGTTGAGCACGGTATCCAGATGGCCTGACTTTTCACCCGCCGACACCATGGCGCAGAACAGATTATCAAATACGCCCGGAAATTCAGACATGGCATCTGCCAATGAATGGCCTTCGACTACCTTGCTGCGCACTGCCATCATCATGCTTTTCTGACGTGGTTTCTCGCATTGCTCTGCAACGGCAAGTAAACATTCTTCCAGTGGCAGAGATGATTCTACCAATGTGGCCAACTGGCGAGTCAGTAGCGCTAAATCTGAGGTGGAAATCTTTGGTTGGAAGAGACCGCTAAAGCCGGATGCGTTTTTCTGCTCTTTTTCGGCAACTTGTTCGACTTCCAGAGGAATGAGCCCTTTGTCTCTAAGTTGAGCTCGCACCTGTTTGGCGTTATCACCTTCAATGACTCCAGACTTATTACGTCCGGATTTATCCATCGCTTTGTAGGAAAAGGCTGCCATATTATTCGTCCCTGGTAACTCGTAATACTTCTTCCAGTGTTGTTACGCCTGCCAGTACTTTTGAGCAACCGTCTTCACGGATGCTTGGGGTAAATTTACGCACATATTTTTCAATGGACTGTTCACCATGACCATTGTGAATGAACTCACGGATCTGCTCATCAACGACGAGTAGTTCATGAATGCCTGTACGACCGCGATAACCTGTGTAATTACAGGCTGGGCAGCCTTTTGGTGAGTATATGTGTGTATGCGCTATTTTATCGCTTGCAATACCTAACATGGCGGCTTCTTTCTCTGTAGGTAAATGCTCTTCGCGGCATTCGTTACAGAGGGTTCGCACCAAGCGTTGCGATAAAACGGCAAGTAAACTGGAAGATAACAGGAAGGGTTCTATTCCCATGTCCTCTAAACGAGTGATTGCACCCGCTGCTGTATTGGTGTGAAGGGTGGAAAGCACCAAGTGACCTGTTAAACTGGCTTGTACACCAATTTGTGCTGTTTCAAGGTCACGCATCTCACCAATCATGACCACATCCGGGTCTTGACGCAAAATGGCTCTTAATCCACGAGCAAAGGTCATATCTACTCTGGGGTTAACCTGAGTTTGTCCAATGCCGGGTAAGTCAAATTCAATCGGATCCTCTACGGTGAGGATATTACGGTCTTTTGAGTTGATCTCGGAAAGACCTGCATAAAGCGTGGTACTTTTACCTGAACCTGTTGGCCCGGTAACCAGGATAATACCGTGTGGTTTACGGATAAGGTCGGAAAAGGTATTACGGTTGGCCAAGGTCATGCCCAAATCTTCAAGATTAAGACGAGCATTGTTTTTATCCAACAAACGCAATACGACACGTTCACCATGACCTGTTGGCATGGTACTTACCCGCACGTCAACTGCGCGGCCTGCTATACGTAGTGTAATACGCCCGTCTTGAGGAACACGCTTTTCAGCGATATCCAGCTTTGCCATAACCTTGATACGGGAAACCAGCATGGATGAGAGTTTACGGTTCGGACGCAAGATTTCTCTGAGTACCCCATCAACACGGAATCGCACAACCAGCTGATTCTCGAAGGTTTCAACGTGAATATCGGATGCGCCTTCTTTGATGGCTTCACCCAGCATGGCGTTGATAAGCTTGATGATGGGCGCATCATCTTCACTTTCCAGAAGGTCTTCTGTTTCAGGCAGTTCTTCTGCAAGAGAAAACAAATCAGACTCGTTACCGATATCTTCCATCAGCTGTTTGGCTGCGGAGGTATCACGCTGGTAAGTGTCGGTTAGCAGTTTTTCAAAACGGGTGGTGTCAACTTCTTCCAGAGTAATAGGTTCGTCGATAAAACGGCGAACTTCTGCGAACACAGGAAATTCGGTTTCGTCTGTGTAGTAAATAGTGACAGGCGAAGTGGCGACATTCAGCAGTACCTTATGACGCTTGGCGAAACCGAAGGTAAGTTGTTTATACTCTTGTTCTTCTATTTCGCCATCTTGAGCTTCCAGAAGCTCCTCTGCTTCAGGAATCTCATCAACAGGCATGTCATCGTTTACCGACATTTCTGCGTTCGCTGACATATTAGTCCTGCTCCTTGTCTTTATTTTGCAGGTATTCTTCAAATGATGGTGGTAACTCTAACGGATTTTTCCAATCTGGAAGAGATGGCCCGTCAGTGAGTGGCATCAAAGGAATGCCTTCAGCTTGGCGCTTCAATTGCTCTGCACGAATAAAGTTGTACTTGCGATGGCTGATCTTATTCATGGTAATGCCGTCACGAATAATCGTTGGGCGGATAAATACCATCAGATTACGTTTACGTTTGCTGGTTGTGGTCGATTTGAATATGTGACCCAGAATAGGAATGTCGCCAAGTAATGGAACTTTGGAAACACTTTCCTGAACGTCTTCGTCAATCATTCCACCTAGTACGATGGTATCGCCATCGTCAGCCATAACCGTGGTTTTGATTTCACGCTTGTTAATGGCGATATCCACGTTGGTAGCACCGCTGACGCTGGATACTTCTTGCTCGATAATCAACTGTACAGCCGAGCCTTCGTTAATCTGGGGCGTTACTTTCAACTTGGTACCCACTTCCTTACGGTCTACGGTCTGGAATGGGTTGCTGTTGTTAGAGCCGGTTGATGCACCTGTGATAATTGGCACTTCCTGACCCACAATAAAAAATGCTTCTTCATTGTCCATTGTGGTCAGATGAGGTGTTGCCAAAATGTTGGAGTTGGTATCGCTACTCACGGCTTGTATAACTGCGCCCCAGTCGTCTTTAATTACGCCTACAAGGAAGCCATTCACAGAGCCTAGCAGATTAGCTAACAGGGTAGGGTCGCCTTCCTGGGTTTCTTCCACTGGTGTTACGGTTCCAGTATCTGCACCGATAACATTGCTGCGGATGACTTTGTCGCGGGCTTGATCGGCTGCTACAGCTAATGAACCAATTGGCACTGTACCGTTGGTAAACTGCTGACCACCGCCTGCTTCTGTTGCCCATTGAACACCCAAACTGGTGCCGTCACCTTCAAAGACTTCTACTATGATGGCTTCAACCAGAACTTGGGCACGGCGTACATCCAACTGGCGAATAACTTCTTGCAGTGAAGCCATCATGTCGGGTTCTGCAGTGATAACCAGTGCATTGGAATCAACATGGGCATCAATACTGATATCTCGACCGCTGTTACGACGACGTGAACCGGCAGCGTTTCCACCTTTGTTTTCTTCTGCACTAATACTGGCGCTTACACCCTGAAGTACCTTCACCAAGTCTTCGGCTTTGGCATATTTCAAGAAAGTAACGCGTGTATTACCATTGGACTCAAGCTCTTTGTCCAAGCGTTCAACCAAGGTAATGATACGTTGTCTGGCTTTGATATCACCACTAACGATAACGCTATTGGTACGGTCATCGGCGACAATCTTGGGTTCCAGATTGGCTGGTGTCGCTTGCTTGGCCTGGGAATTATTGATGCTATCAATAATACGAACCATCTCTGAGGCTGAAGCGTATCTCAGTTTAACTATATCAACTTCACGGTCACCGGCCTGGTCTACACGTTCGATAATTTCTACCAATCGGTTTACTACTGCTGCACGTCCGGTGAGCATCATTACGTTCGATGGGTCGTGACTGATAACGTTACCACCGCCAGCCTGGTCGTTTAATTGGCGCAAAATAGGGGCTAGTTCGCGTACAGGGACGCTATAAACCGGAACCACTCGCGTGATCATTTCATCGCCGTCGAACACCTGACCGTCAATAACCGGAATATTCGATGTTTTGGCGTCTTTGTCGCGAACAACTTTCAGTACGCCACTTGGCATTTCTACAACCGCAAAACCGTACACTTGCAGAACGTTAAGGAAGAATTGGTAATACTGCTCTTCAGAAAGAAGATCGTAACTTCTTACGGTAATTTTACCGCGTACGTTAGGGTCAACAATGATGGTTTTTTTGAGGTTTTTACCAACAATATTAATAAACTCGGTGATTTCAGTGCCTTTGAAATTTGGCGAGTATTCCGCTGCAAAAGCGGGGCTGGCAACTGTCGGTAGTAAGAATACCGATGTCGCTAGCAGGGTTTTTAGGACTTGGGTGATAAGCCTCATTTTCTTATCCTTATTCATCTTGACCTTGTTCAGGAAGTTCAATCAGTACTTCTTCTTCAATGCCATTTCGCATCAAGGTGATTTGTAATTGTTGTGCCCGGGTTAGCACTTCAAACATTTGTTTAGCTTGTTCCTGGTCGGTTAAGTCCAAGCCATTAATGCTGGTAATAATATCGTTGGGTTGTAAAAAGCCTTCGCTAAATAAGCTCTTGTCTTTACCCGGATTAACACGGAAACCTTCGACATCTCCTTCGTTTTGCACTACCTGAATGTCGATGTAATCAACGAACTGTAGGGGTTTGTTACGCACATCATTAAGTTCTTTCAGGGGGACAGGGCTACGGTATTTATTCAGCACTTCGCGTTCAGGTTCTACTTCTCTTGCAACTTGTTCATCAACAAGTTTTTCAAAGTCTTCACCTTCCAGCATTAGCGTTTCCATTCGGGAACCGTTTTGAATGATGATTCGATCTTCGTAAACTTCGTGAACAGTTGCGTTAGTGCCCTCTACTTTCTCACCAATACCATAGGTTACCTGTGTCCCCTTGTTAGCAATAATAGCTGCGCCTGCCTGCGTTTCTGTAGAAGAAACAACACCAGTAAGTGTCAAATTCAAATTAGTCTGGGGTGCGTCGGTAACAACGACTTCTTGTTTCACCGGCTTTTCTTCGGCATTCCCAAACAGGTTTAAGCGTTGAATGCCGTTTATGTTTGCTGATTGTTGCTGGTTATTACGAGGAGTATTTCGAGCACTCTGTTGGTTTTGCGCGCTAGCTTCCTGTTCAGGTTCTGGAATAAACCGCCAGGTTATTTCTGCTGCCAACATCACCAAATAGACAACCAACAGCACGACAACAACAGTATTAATATACTGCTGGTATCGTTGCAAATACTGCCACATCTGATTGATGGAAATTCCGTTAGTTGTCATAAAAATTCGTCTTTTTGTCGTCTAAATTCCGAATGTTGTGCAAATCTCTACCCTGATGCAAGGCTGCACATAATAGATGGTCACAAAAAAGGGTACAACTCTAATGCAGACTAATTACAAAAAAATAACAAGAGAGGCGTTTTTTTTGTCAAATTCCATATACAAGGCATCAAGCTCACGATATCTAAAAGAGCACCAGACTCACACCTTAAGGCAATTCATTGAATGATTGCTGAACAGAAGCCTGTTACGAAATGTAATCGGTAATATATTTGCACATCATTGCTCTTTTGCCTAGAGGTGTTGGTACATTGGCTGGGAAATTATTTTTCTGAGAAAAATTCCAAGTTAGCATCGAAATGCTTAAAAAATGCTCATTCTGCAAAGTTTGTCGATTAAACAGTAGCAGTCAATCTACACTTATTTATATGCAGTAACTTATCATTTTTATAAAACCTGACCCAGTGGCTCGAAGCGCCGTAAAATTGAGGTATAATTCGCGGTCAAGTTGGGTAACTGAATTTTGGATTTATTATGGCTGATAAATCACAACCTTCTGACAATCCTCCGGTTCGCCTGGACAAGTGGTTGTGGGCAGCTCGATTCTTTAAAACGCGAGCTGTTGCCAGAGACATGGTTCAATCTGGTAAGGTTCACTATAACAATGCGCGCTCCAAACCCGGCAAGATAGTCGAGTTGGGTGCTATTGTTGTAATACCTCAGGGTTTCGATAATAAAGAGGTTGTCATTGAGGCTATTACTGACAAGCGTCAGGGAGCCGCTATTGCACAGACTTTATATAGCGAAACGCCTGAGAGTATCGAAAAGCGTGAAAAAAACAGATTGGCTCGCCAAACTCATAGTTTTCATAGCCCCAAACCAGATAACAGACCCGACAAAAAACAGCGTCGTGAGATTATTAAGTTAAAACACAGCTAAATAAGTGTGATTAACTGCAAGTCAGCCACAGAAATTTATCGCAGACTCGCCGTGAATCAATCCTTTGAGGCTCCACAGCCGCTTCGCCGATTCATTAAGTGAAAAGCAGGGCTGAGGGGCTGCTCAAAGCTTTCTGTTACTGATTGATAGTTTGGAACAGCTATTTAGCATAATCAATGGTGTTGAATTATTAGATTTTATGAATTTCCGGAGTTCCCTTGAGTAAACCTACACTAGACCAATTGCATCGATTTATCTTTTCTGATGCCAACATCCGTGGTGAGCTGGTTCAATTGAAAGATAGTTATCATTCCGTATTGGAATCTCATCCGTATCCACTTGCTATACAGCAACTGTTAGGAGAAATGATGCTGGCAACCAGCTTGTTGACAGCAACCTTAAAGTTTAAAGGTGAGGTTAGTTTCCAGATCCAGAGTGAGGGTGGCCTAAAGTATGCGGTTGTCAGTGGTACACATGATCAACAGATGCGAGCGATTGCCCGTTTTGATCAAAGTATCTCGGATCAGTGTTTTACTGAATTGGTTGATAACAAAGGCACTTTGGCGATTACTATCATGCCGGAAAAAGGGCAACAGTATCAGGGAGTGGTTGCTTTGGATAAGCCTTCGTTGGCTGAG
The DNA here is from genome assembly GCF_019900845.1 of Paraneptunicella aestuarii. NCBI lineage: Bacteria > Pseudomonadati > Pseudomonadota > Gammaproteobacteria > Alteromonadales > Alteromonadaceae > Paraneptunicella > Paraneptunicella aestuarii. The sequence continues at coordinate 144,319 of NZ_CP074570.1, forward strand.
TGTCTGGAAGGGTATTTTCAACAATCAGAACAGCTGGCAACAAAAGTGGTATTGCATACTCGTTTAAGAGGTGATGAAGCTGTTGCTGCTGGAATGCTGTTACAAGTGATACCTGAGTCCGATATTTCTCATCAAAATCAAAATGAGAGTTTTGAGCATTTATCCCAGTTAACTCAAACGATTACCTGTGATGAATTGGTGGATTTGCCTGTGGGGGATATTCTTCATCGTCTTTATCATCAAGAAGATGTACAGCTGTATGAACCTGTTCCTGTCACTTTTTCATGTAGTTGTAGCCGCGAAAAGATTGCTAATGCATTAGCCGGGATCCCTAGAGAAGAGCTTTGGGATATTCTGCAAGAAAAGGGTAGTATCGTAACCAACTGCCACTATTGTTTGGCTGAATATCAATTTTCTGCACAAGATATTGAAGAAATGTTTGTTGAAGAAATTGGTGATCCAGATATAAAACATTAAATGTGGTGGTTGAAATTTAGTTTTTGATATTTCAGATTGCCCATTCTCTATTTTTATTTAACCCATTGTTTTTAATGGGTTAAATAATCTATTTTTGTTTTCTTTATTATTATTTTACATTTGTATTTCTTGTTTATAATTTTTAATTCGATATGGAAATCACTTCCCCTCTTTGATTTATTCTAATAGCTGCTAAACTTCGATTATTAACAAGGAGCAGGGAATATACTTATGCTACGAAGTGAAGTTATTAGTACTTGTTTGGTTAATTCTGAATATTTTGATGATATGGAGTCTGCAAAGGTTGCAGTGAAGTCTCTGTTTTTACAGACTTTTCCAAAAGAGGACTTTAAAAAGTGGGATAAATCTATCCCGAATGATGAAGCACAATTTCATATTGAACGACTGCGAAATGAAACAGAAGTAGACTTTAAACACTTGGTAATGTCTCTTTCTCGACCCATTCACACGTCAGTATGATGATAGTGGTTCATTTGTAATGACAAGGCTGAGACCGTGTTGAGATGTTATTTGACGTTGGTTTTCAGGTGTATCCAGTTGTAGGTGCACTCAGGCACTCAGCCTACTATCTTTTTCACTTCATACCTTTTTGTAAGAGCGTTTCCCGTCTAGAGGAAGTGTTACCGTGGCAACAAGACCTTGCTCCGAGTGATTCTGTAATGTAATCGTACCGTTATGTAACTCCACTGCACGTTTAACGATAGCAAGACCTAATCCTGAACCTACTGAACCGCGCGCTTTGTCTCCCTGGGCGAAGGGTTTAAATAAGCCTTCTACATCGCTTTCCGGGATCCCTGTGCCGAAATCACGTACTGCAAAGGTTACGGTTCCCTGTTTAGGGTTATGGCTGGACGTAATAATGATTTCATCACTGCCATATCGAAAGGCATTTTCAATGAGATTATCAAGAATTCTTTTTATAGCGACACGACGAATATTAAAGCTGGGCAATGGATTGAGATCCAACGCAATATGATGGTGCCCTTCTATGTTTCGCGCTTGCACAGCTTCTTGAATGAGTTCGTTAATATCTGTGCTTTCGCTCTTCTCTGAACAATCCTTCCGTACATATTCAGTGAACTGATCGATGATGTCGTTCATATCCTCAATGTCGTGAATAATCCCGTCGCGGATCCATTCTTGATCTTCCGACATCATTTCAGAGGCTAACCTGATGCGTGTTAAAGGGGTGCGTAAGTCGTGTGAAATGCCGGCTGTGAGTAAAGCGCGGTCATCTTCCAGCTGTTTGATACCTTTCGCCATCTGGTTAAAGGTTCGTGTTACTTCGATAATCTCGCTGGTTCCCTCTTCTTTCAGTGGTGGCGGTATTTCGCCTTTGCCAACCGCAATGGCAGCATTGGACAAGGCTTGTAGTGGCCTGTTTAGCCGTCGCACGAATATCCAGCCGCCGGCAACACTCAAAATACCAATCACCAGTAAATAAATGGTGAGTGGTGAAATATCGGCCTCGCCCACTCCAGTCATTGGCACTGTTATCCAGATATTCGGCGCTTGTGGAGGATTTACCCAAAACATATAGGGATCTCCTGGCGTAATTCGAACTTCAGCCGTTCCACCCAGAGCGTCACTCATTTGCTTGGATAAAAACTGGTAATAGGTCGCGTTATCCAACCCGTTCGCTACAGCTCCTGCTTCCGTATAGATACGTATGCCAGTGGCTTCGAAGTATCGTTTGTGGAATGTTGGGCTGAGATGATCAACATCCTGCATGAAGAGGACTTTGATGTGGGTGGCCAGAAGGCTGTTGATTTGCTGATAGCTGGGGCGAATAAAGGTGTAAGTAACCGATAAGTAGGAAACGACCTGATTGATCAGCAAAAGAATGCCAATCAATAGCACGGTTTGACCGAATGCACTTTTAGGTTTTAAGTGCATGGGTTGATTTTTCCTGATAACAAAGCCGCCAAATTTGGCGGCTGATGATGTAATTTCAACGTAATTTCAACAATTAACTGGCTTGTGCTTGTTCTGTACCGTCTGGAACGAAAACGTATCCCAAACCCCAAACAGTTTGAATATAGCGAGGGTTAGTTGGATCTTCTTCAAGCATTCTGCGCAGGCGAGAGACCTGAACATCAATACTCCGCTCTAATGCACTGTAATCACGACCTCGTGCAAGGTTCATCAGTTTGTCTCGTGACAACGGCTCTCTTGGATGGGTCACAAGTGCTTTCAACACTGCAAATTCGCCGCTGGTTAGTGCCATCGGTTGCCCGTTATTGGACATTTCGCGAGTACCCAGGTTTAAGGTGTACTGAGCGAATTGAACAATTTGCTCTTCCTTGGAAGGCGCGCCTGGAGCTTCACTGGTATTGCGACGCAGAACGGCTTTGATTCGCGCTTGCAACTCACGAGGATTAAATGGTTTGGGCAGATAATCGTCAGCACCCATTTCAAGGCCAATGATGCGATCAACTTCTTCGCCTTTGGCTGTGAGCATTATGATTGGGATTTCATTGTTGTTCTGGCGTAGGCGGCGGCAAATTGATAGGCCATCTTCACCCGGTAACATGAGGTCAAGCACCATCAGGTGGAAATTCTCACGCTCCAGTAGGCGTTCCATTTGCTCGGAATTCGCTGCGCTTCTAACTTGATATCCTTGTTCTACTAAATAGCGCTCTAGCAAGCTGCGTAGGCGCATATCGTCATCTACTACCAGAATTTTGGGGGTTTCTTGTCCCATAGTGCTACCTGACATTCCTGTTTATTTGTTTTCAACTATAAGTGAATATGGGGCATTACAAAAGCAAGGGGAAGAGCTTGGCGGCTCTGCTTTGTTACAAAGTTTGTATGCTGTTTCACTTTGAAGGAACTATTTTGTGGAGTTATAAAATAACCGAAACAGTGCCTGCTAAAATGTCCTTAAAGATCAAATGGCTTAATTTTTTTGATCCGTAACCCAATCCATTTGCATTGAGGCGCGACGTTTCTTCTCAAGCAGCTCTTCAATCAGTGGTGACAAAATAAGCTCCATTGCTAACCCCATTTTCCCTCCGGGCACAACCATAGTGTTTATGCGCGACATAAAAGCACCATCTATCATTTGTAACAAATAGGGGTAATCGACATTGCGCATTTCACGGCGGAAACGCACAACAACAAAGCTTTCATCTGAAGAAGGAATTTCTCTGGCACTAATAGGGTTGGACGTATCAACCGTGGGAACTCGCTGGAAGTTCACGTGGGTTTGCGAAAACTGAGGGGTGATGTAGTTAAAATAGTCGTCCATGCTGCGTACGATACTATTCATAACCGCTTCACGGGTATGACCGCGATCGGAAGTGTCTCGCACAATTTTCTGGATCCATTCCAGGTTTACAATAGGCACCATGCCTACCAATAAATCGACATGTTTTGCAACATTCGCATCTTCTGTTACAACACCGGCATGTAACCCTTCATAGAAAAGCAAATCGGTATTTTCTGGCAAATCTTGCCAAGGTGTAAATGTACCCGGCATTTGATTAAAGGGAACGGCTTCGTCAAATGAGTGTAAGTATTGTCTATGTTTGCCTCGTCCTGTTTGTCCGTATTCTTTAAACAGAGATTCTAAAGCAACAAAGTCATTGGCTTTGGGGCCAAAGTAACTAATGTGCTTACCTTGTTCCTGAGCTTTACGGATTTCCACTTCCATTTCTGGACGCGTATATCGATGAAAGCTGTCGCCCGATACCATAGCGGCATTGAGATCCAGATTATGAAAAATATGACGGATCGCGTTAGTGGTGGTAGTTGTACCTGCGCCTGAAGAACCCGTGATAGCAATAATGGGATGCTTGACTGACATAAACACTCTATCAAGTTAAGAGCGTTATTTATAAGCTCCCTAGTGAAGTGGGTCAAGGTATCAGCGCAAAGAATTTCTCTTCCAAGTGGTACTAATCGAATACGTAGGCGGAGAAATTTAATACATATCAAAGTATTAAGTGTCTACAGTTTTTGTATTACTTTTCCTAATAAAGACAAATATTTATGTATATCTGTACGGGTTTGCAATTCGTTTGTTATTACTCCATAGTAAAGTTACCCATAGTGCCGTTTAAAAACATAACGCCATTGAGCGGGCTCTTCAATTCGCGAATGTGTATTTAAGCCTTATGATGATATGTATTCTTTTATTGAAAGAGCGTTTGTTGGAATAGCGATGGTTGAGTTTGTTGTATTTGATACCGAGTTTACCGCCTGGCCTGGTTCGCGAGAGCGCCAGTGGTCAGAGCCGTGGGAACATCGTGAACTCATCCAGATGGCGGCAGTAAAAGTAAGCGTTGTTGAACAACGATTGCAAATAACAGAGACGTTTAATGAGTTGGTGACGCCTGTTATTAATCCGCAATTGAGTAATTACATTATTCAATTGACGGGAATAACACAGACAATGATTCAGGAGCTAGCGGTTGATTTCTCATCTGTTTTACGACAGTTCCATCAATTTTGTCATTATGGAGAATTACCCGGATTCTCGTGGGGAAATGATGTGAATGTGTTGCGCGAGAATTGCGCGTTAAATTCGGTCAACTGGCCAGAGTTTAATGCTGGGTTGAGAGACATCAAGCCATTGCTGCGTAATTCAGGAATACAGTTTGGCGAAATCAATAGTGGCGGACTGGCAAAAAGCCTTGGGCTGGAAGTCGCTGGTCAGGAGCACAATGCATTACATGATGTCAGGAGTATTGTTGCTGCACTACAACATTGGGTTTTCGAGGATCAGCTTGATATAGAAAGTTTCGCGACTAGCTGATTGGTTTTGCTTAACGAGTATTTGAGGTAAGTGCGCATGAGTGAATTTATGCGGATAGCAATAGATGAAGCAAAGCAAGGATTGCAGGAAGGTGGTATCCCAATCGGATCCGTGATTGTACATAAAGGAAAAGTGCTGGGGCGGGGACATAATAGAAGAATTCAAAAGGGCAGTGCCACTTTGCATGGTGAAATGGATGCGCTTGAAAACGCTGGTCGCCAACCTGCCAAGGTTTATCATGAGTCCGTGTTGTATACCACATTATCCCCATGCGCTATGTGTACTGGAGCGATTCTTTTATACGGTATTCCCAAAGTGATTATTGGTGAAAATAGAACCTTTATGGGCGAAGAAGACTTATTGCGTTCCAGGGGCATTGAAGTTGAAGTCTTAGAAGATGCTGAGTGCATTAAAATGATGGAAGATTTTATTGAAACTCACCCTGAACTTTGGAATGAAGACATTGGCGAAGAAGATCAGTGTCGAGGCCACAGATAATTGAGTGAATAAAAAAGCACAATAGTGTGAGCTATTGTGCTTTTTCTTATCCTGCTTATTGATCTATCGTCTATCGCTTTATTTGAGCGCTATTTCTCTCGTGCAATAGCGCGATAGCCAATATCGTCACGATAATAGGCATCATCCCAACGGATATTACGTACCAGCTGATAAGCTTTATGCTGCGCTTCAGTCACAGTGTCTCCCAATGCTGTTACGCAAAGTACGCGGCCACCATTGGTAACAACCACATCGCCTTGCAAGCTGGTGCCAGCATGGAAGACTTTCTTATCGTCACTATGTTTAGTGGGAAGACCTCTAATTACCTTACCTTTGATATAGCCGCCAGGATAACCACCCGCAGCCATCACGACGCCAATTGATGCTCTTGGATCGAACTCAATGGTTTGCTCGGCAAGTGTGCCATCCAGCGCCGCCATGCATAATGACACCAAATCAGACTTCATTCTTAGCATGATAGGCTGTGTTTCGGGGTCTCCAAATCGGCAGTTATATTCGATGACTTTCGGGCTACCGTCGGCCATGATCATCAGGCCAGCATATAGGAAACCAACATAGTTGTTGCCTTCCTTCGCCATGCCTTCCACTGTCGGTTCGATTACCTCTTTCATGACGCGATCATGAATTTCTTGCGTTACCACTGGTGCGGGGGAATAAGCACCCATGCCGCCAGTATTGGGGCCTGTATCACCATTGCCCACACGCTTGTGATCCTGGCTGGTAGCAAAAGGCAGAATGCACTTTCCATCAGTCATGACAATAAAGCTGGCTTCTTCACCATCCAGAAATTCTTCGATGACCACACGGCTACCAGCATCACCAAAGCGGTTTCCTGCCAGCATGTCTTTGATGGCTTCTTCTGCTTCTTCCAGTTTGGTTGCTACCACAACGCCTTTACCCGCAGCCAGGCCGTCAGCTTTGATGACAATCGGAATAGATTGTTCATGCAAATAAGCCAAGGCTTTGTCTACGTTGGTGAATGTGGCATAGGCCGCAGTTGGAATATTATTACGAGCTAGAAAATCCTTGGTAAATGCTTTGGAACCTTCCAATTGTGCAGCGCCTCTGCTGGGCCCAAATATCTTCAGTCCTTCGGCCTCGAAAAGATCCACAATACCTGCCACCAGTGGCACTTCCGGCCCAACGATGGTCAGATCGACACTGCTTTCTTTAGCGAAAGCAATTAATGCATCGTAATCTTCAACATCAATGGCAACATTTTTGATTTTGTCTTCCATTGCAGTTCCAGCATTACCCGGTGCAACGAAGACGCTCTCTACGGTCGGTGACTGAGCGGCTTTGTAGGCAAGAGCGTGCTCTCTACCACCGCTACCAATAATTAATACTCTCATTACGGCTTTTTACTTACGGTTTGATAAACTTCAAGGTCATACGGTCACTTTCACCGATGGCCAAATATTCTGCTTCCTTTTCTTCACCCAATGCTAAACGAGGTGGCAATGTCCATACCCCTTTCGGGTGTTGTGCTGTATCTTTTAGGTTAGCATTAATCTCGCTGCTTGCTACTAACTTAAAGCCTGCTTTTTCAGCAAGTTGAATAATATAGGACTGTTTCATGTAACCACTACGCTGCTGATCGGCGTCGTTAGCGTTTTCTGGCAGACGATGCTCAACAATTCCCAACTGTCCACCAGATTTTAATGCTGCAAAAAATTGTTTGAATGCTCCATTTAGACCTTCTTCATTGTTATACATGTACCAGTTATGGACATTACGGAAGGTCAAAATACGATCCACGCTATTATCAGGCGCAATCTTCTGATCATTTTTGAGTGGATGAAAAGATGTTAGTTCAACGTTTTTATAGGGAGGATGATTTTTTACTTTCTCGGCAAACTTTTCACGAGCCTTGCGATAATAGTCTTTTGTTTCTTCATCAATATAAAAGTGAGCGGCGTAATATTTGCCTTTTTCCTGCAATAAGGGTGCAAGGATATTGGCGTACCAGCCACCACCTGGCCAAATTTCTACAACTGCCATGTCGGGTTGAATATCAAAGAAACGCAAAGTCTGTTGAGGATGACGATATTCATCTCTCATGCGTTGTTCCAGAGGGCGATCAGGATGCGCAACTGCATCAGCAATTGGGTCGGCAACAGCACTATTGGCTGCAACGGCAAACAAAAGTGAGGCAATGATTTTCTTCATATTTTTCTCTGAATGGGTTGTCGAAGATACAGGGCGTGCTGAGCATTGTAGACCATCTGCCCAGTCATTCACACCATCCCAAGTCTTTGATCTGCATAATCTTGTAAGCAAACGCATCGGTCAGTCTACCTGACCGATGTATCGCTAATTAAGAGAATTAATGACGGAAGTGGCGCATACCAGTGAACACCATGGCTAAACCATGTTCGTTGGCCGCGGCGATAACTTCTTCATCACGCATTGAACCACCAGGTTGAATCACAGCTGTAATGCCAGCCGCTGCGGCTGCATCTATACCGTCACGGAATGGGAAGAAGGCGTCTGATGCCATCACTGAACCCGCTACTTGCAGATTTTCATCCTGTGCCTTGATACCCGCGATTTTTGCTGAATAGACTCGGCTCATTTGGCCTGCGCCAACACCAATGGTCATTTGATCCTTGGCATAGACAATGGCGTTAGATTTAACGTATTTGGCAACTTTCCAGGTGAACAGTAAGTCTTTCAATTCCTGCTCGGTTGGTGCTCGCTCGGTGACGGTGATCAGGTCTTCCATTTCCACCATGCCAAAGTCGCGTTCCTGAACCAGGATGCCGCCGTTAACTCGTTTCAAATCATATTCTTCGGTTAATTGTCCTTGCCATGAACCACATGACAACACGCGTACGTTTTGCTTGGCTGCTAATACAGACGCTGCATCGGCATGTACCGATGGCGCAATGATAACTTCGACAAACTGTTGCTCAATAATGGCTTTTGCGGTTGCTGCATCCAATTCACCATTGAAGGCGATAATGCCGCCAAAGGCAGAAGTAGGATCGGTTTTAAATGCGCGTTGGTAGGCTTCTAACAGCGAAGTGCCGATAGCCACACCGCAAGGGTTCGCGTGTTTAACAATGACACAGGCTGGTGCTTCGAATTCTTTAACGCATTCCAGTGCGGCATCTGTGTCGGCAATATTGTTGTAGGACAATGGCTTACCTTGAAGCTGCTGAGCAGTGGCAACAGAGGCTTCAGTAACGTTATTTTCTACGTAAAAAGCTGCTTCTTGATGGCTGTTTTCGCCGTAACGCAAATCCTGCTTTTTAGTGAATTGCATATTGATGGTACGTGGGAAGATAGAGCCTTCAGCTTCGGGATTATTCTCTTCGCCATAGGCTGGTAACATTCCGCCAAAGTAGTTAGCGATCATGCCGTCATATTCTGCGGTGTGTTCAAATGCAGAAATCGCCAAACTGAAACGAGTTTGCGCGGTAACAGAACCGTTATTTTGCTGCATTTCGCTGATAACTTTCGCATAATCGGCGGCGTTAACTACAATTGTTACATCTTGGTGATTCTTCGCTGCTGCGCGAACCATGGTTGGCCCACCGATATCAATATTTTCGATAGCATCTTCAAGAGAGCAATCATCGTTGCTAACCGTTTCTGCGAAGGGATACAGGTTAACCGCTACCAAATCAATGGGTTGAATGTTGTGTTGATCCATCACTGCTTCGTCCTGGCCTCGACGTCCCAGAATGCCGCCGTGTACTTTCGGGTGTAATGTTTTAACCCTGCCATCCATGATCTCCGGATGCCCTGTGTAATCTGATACTTCAATAACAGGGATCTCGTTTTCAGCTAATAGCTTAGCTGTTCCGCCAGTGGAAAGAATCTCTACGCCCTGAGTTGCCAAGGCTTTGGCGAATTCGACGATGCCTGTTTTATCGGAGACGCTAAGTAATGCTCTGCGGATGGGTTTTGGGGTTTTCATTTATGCTCTTACCTCAAAATACGATGGAATTACTACATTTTAGGGCATTTATTTTTCTTTGCCCTTAGCATAAAAACAAAAGGCACCCGTGGGGTGCCTTTCAAGTCTGGTCTATATTAGCCCATGTGGTAGTGCTTCAATTTTTTGCGAAGCGTGCCTCGGTTAATGCCCATCATAGTGGCTGCACGAGTTTGGTTACCACGGGTATAAGTCATGATTTCTTCAAGCAGAGGCGCTTCAACTTCCGCTAATACAAGCTCATACAAGTTGTCGATATCTTCGTGATTATTTAACTGTTTCAAGTATTTGTTTACGGCCTGTTTTACCGAATCACGTAAAGGCTTTTGCGCCTGAGTTTGAGAAGGTGTAGTCACCGTAGTGGTGAATGGAGAAGAAGATTCATTTTGATCAAACATGCACGTCTGCTCTTTAAAGTTGTTTTAATTTACATTACGCAGCAGGAGAACACTCTTCTGGTGCTTCGCCTGCCCACCGATAAAAAATTGCTTCCAAAGCATCTAGTTGTGCTTGAGCACTTTCCAGAGCATTAAAAGTCTTTCGAAACGTTCTTTCTGGATCACGTTCCGCCAAATACCACCCTACATGTTTACGGGCAATACGAACTCCCATTACTTCACCGTAAAAACGGTGAACATTGCTGATGTGTCCACTCAATACTGAGTAAACTTCCTGCAATGTTGGCGAGGGAAGTTGCTCACCGGTTTGCAAATAATGATGAATTTCCCGAAATATCCAGGGATTCCCCTGAGCACCTCGGCCAATCATGACACCATCTGCATTGGTATAATCCAAAACCTGTCTGGCTTTTTGAGCTGACGTAATATCCCCATTCGCTAGAACCGGAATATTCACTGAACCTTTAACTGCTTTAATGGTGTCGTATTCAGCGACGCCATTATAAAGGCATGCTTTTGTTCTGCCGTGCAGCGACAAAGCTTGAATGCCGTTATCTTCGGCAATCTTCGCGATTTGTACTGCATTTTTATTATCCGGATCCCAACCTGTACGAAACTTTAACGTAACGGGTACAGAAACCGCATTGACAACAGTTTTTATAATGGACTCAACCAAGTCAGGAAACTGCAGCAGAGCTGAGCCTGCGAGCTTCTTATTCACCTTTTTGGCTGGGCAACCCATATTAATGTCAATAATTTGAGCGCCGTTTTTCTCGACGTTATATTGTGCTGCAAATGCCATTTGCTCTGGTTCTGAACCTGCAATCTGCACAGAGCGAAGACCTTCTTTACTGCTGTGTTCCATGCGTTTCAGAGATTTTTCAGACTCCCACACCCTGGGATTGCTTGAAAGCATTTCCGAGACCACAAGTCCTGCCCCAAGAGATTTGCACAATTCTCTAAACGGTTGATCCGTTACTCCGGCCATCGGTGCCAAAACCACATTGTTTTCCAATTGATACGGGCCGATGTACATTATCAAAATCAATAAATAAAATTGGGCAAAAAATGCTCAGGTTCCAAAAAGGGCGCTAAGTTTACGGTTTTTTTACGAGCTTGAAAAGGCTAGAAATTAAACAAAAGTAAAATTTTTTGAGGATGGTCAAAAAGGCGTCTCTCAATTGCCAGACACAAGCACCACAGGTTGTTGATTTTGAGCACAATTTGATGGCTAAAAGTGCTAAACATCCTTGTTCTCGCCTGCAATTCCATCGAACAGGTCGGATCTCGGTTTAGTCGATATCCGCCCTGTTTTACACCCTGTTATTTGTTAATAAGATGTAATTGAGCTTCAAAATTTCACTTAAGTGAATCTGACCCCGGTTAATCGAGCCCATTCACTTTCAAGTGCAACCGGATCCATTTTGAAGTCTTCGCTATACAGAGAGGAAACATGTTCTGCCTGAGTGTCTAAAATACCTGACATCACGATGAGACCTTGAGGTTTACAATAGCCAGTGATGATGTGGCGTAATTCACCCAAAGGACCAGCCAGAATGTTTGCCATAACCACATCGGCTTTGTATTCAGGTTGTGAGTCGGGTAAGTAGAGTTTTAGCTTATCGGCTACGCCATTACGCTCAGCGTTGTCCTGGCTGGCAACAAGTGCTTGTGGATCGATATCAATACCAATGGCTTCTTTTGCCCCTAATAACAGCGCTGCAATAGCTAAAATACCGGAACCGCATCCGTAATCCACAACGGTTTTACCGGTAAAGTCGATACCATCCAGCCACTTTAGGCATAAAGAGGTAGTAGGGTGAGTACCGGTGCCAAATGCAAGACCAGGGTCTAACATAATGTTGATTGCCGATGGTTCAGGAACATCGCACCAGCTTGGACAAATCCACAAGCGCTCACCAAATTGCATCGGGTGGAAGTTATCCATCCACTCGCGTTCCCAATCCTTGTCTTCCAGCTGATCCAGCTTGTAGTGAAATTCTTCGCCTAGCACATTGGCTTTGCGCAGATTATTGATGACTTTTGTCATGTCGTGCTCTGCGTCGTACAGGCCAATTACCTGAGTGCGAGGCCAAAGAGTGACCTCGCCCAGCTTGGGCTCGTAGATAGGATCGTTTTTGGCATCTGTAAAGGTGACGGCTTGAGCACCATTCGCAGAAAGCATCTCGCCGATTCTTTCAGCATGCTCTTTTTCAGTATTAATTTTAAGTTGTATCCAGGGCATGGTTATTTGTTGCGTATTCAATTTGGCGCGCAGTATAGCACTCACTTTAGAACTGCCCTAATTCATGACGCTTGAGGTTAATCAATTTTTAATATTGGCATGATAGATTTTTAAAACTTCAAGCAGTTATAAGGTATAACCTATAATGATTAGCAACTGACTAATTTGACAGCGCAATCGAACAGGTATGCCGCATTTGTTTTAAGTATTCGGGCTGTAAATCTTTCGTTAGAGGTAAATCATGAGTGGCACAGTACAAATATCGTCATTCCTTGATAATGACAGCGAAACCTACACCTACGTTGTGCAGGATACAGTAAACAAACTGGCTGTTGTTATTGATCCCGTCTTGGACTTTGATTTCAAATCTGGTCGCACCAAAACTGATGGTGCTGAGCGAGTGCTGGATTTTATTCATCAGCACGAGTTAACCGTTGAGTGGGTTCTGGAAACTCATGCCCATGCCGATCATTTATCTGCTGCTCCTTTCTTCAAAGAAAAATTGGGCGCGAAAATCGCCATTGGCGAGCGCATCAAGCAGGTACAAGAAACCTTTAAGCGCTTGTTTAATCTGGAAAAGGAATTTTTGCCTAATGGCGCTCAGTTTGATCATCTATTTGCGGACGGTGATGTTCTGGAAGTCGGCAATATTCATATCCGTGTTATGCATGTACCGGGTCATACCCCTGCAGATTTAGCTTATGTTGTTAACGAAGACGCGGTTTTCGCAGGCGATACCATCTTCATGCCGGATGTGGGAACCGCTCGGTGTGACTTTCCCGGCGGTAGCGCTTCTACGCTTTATGATTCCATTGGAAAATTGCTATCACTTCCGGATGAAACCCGTATTTATGTTTGCCACGACTATCCGCCTAAAGGGCGCGAGCATCACAGCATGACAACGGTCAAAGAGCAAAAGCTAAACAATATCCATGTGAAGCAGGGGACGTCGAAAGACGAGTTTGTGACTCGACGGGAAACGCGTGATGCCACGTTGCAAATGCCGCGTCTGATACTACCTTCTATTCAGGTCAACATTCGAGCCGGGCATATGCCCCCGGCAGAAGATAATGGTCAGGTATACCTGAAGATCCCAATCAATCAGCTTTAAGTAGTGTGAGTTTTGAGCCCTTAACCGGGGAGGCTGAAATTATGATAAATGCCATCATTGGTGCCTTGATAATTGGATTAAGTTTGGGTGTATTTGGCTCAGGCGGCTCCATTTTGACAGTGCCAACTTTGCTGTATTTAGTGAATATGCCTGCGCAGGTCGCTATTGCTTCGTCGCTATTTATTGTGGGTGGGATTTGCCTGGTAAGCAGTTCTGTGAACATCTACAAGCGCAAGGTTTCATGGCCTCATGTGCTGCTGTTCGGCATCCCGGGAATGGTAGGGACTTATAGTGGTGCATGGCTTGGGGTGATGGTTGATAGCAAGATTCAGCTGGCAGTGTTTGTTCTTCTTATGTCTGTGGCTGCGGTTCTAATGTGGCGCGGCAAACCCAAAGACTCATTAAGTGGCGCTGGTGGTGAGGGTGGCGAGCTCAAAATCATCAAGATTGGCCTGGATGGATTATTTGTCGGGATTATTACCGGTTTTGTTGGTGTCGGTGGCGGCTTTCTCATTGTGCCAGCGCTGATTTTTTTGGGCGGCTTGTCCATGTCGTTGGCGGTAGGCACAAGCTTAGTCATTATTGCCATGCAGTCTTTTTCCGGATTTTTCAAATACTACAGTGCGCTAAGTTCACAGAATTTTACTTTTGACTGGTGGGTTATCGGATTGATGATTGCCGGCGGAGTCATCGGAAGTTTCTCTGGTATATGGCTAAGCGGACGCTTGCCGAAAGAGAAATTACAGAAATCGTTTTCTATATTTTTAGTGGTTATGGCGATTGTTGTATTCACGCAATCGGTACTTTAGAAGAGGTTAATATGAAAAGTTCTCAACAGTTGGTAGCAGAAGCAAAAGCGGTGATTAAAGAGGTGGATGTTGCGACGCTGTTGTCTGCGCTTGATGATCACCACACCGTGCTTATTGATGTGCGCGAAACCGATGAATATGACAAGGGGCATATTGACCGCTCTGTCAATTATCCTCGCGGTATGCTGGAAATGCAGATTCATCAACATCCTTCGGTGAGCCATCATTTTGAGCCAATGAATGCGCTGGAAGAGTTAAGCAGTAAACCTATTTATGTGATTTGCCGTTCAGGTGCTCGTTCTGCATTGGCGACTCAGACATTAATGAATATGGGGTTTGAAAATGTTATGTCGGTTGCCGGTGGCATGAATGCCTGGAGCGAGGCGGGATATCCGATAGAAGTATGATTTGGTAGTGCCATTCTGGCGAAGGATATAATCCCGCTCTCTTTGTTTGAGACAAAATACAGCACGGCTATTATTGCCTCCTTATCTTTTGCATAATGCATGGGTCATTATGTATATGCACCTACACAGGAGGCTTCTCTCAATGCTATCGATGTCTGACACTCACCATTATGTTGTTGGTTACGGCAGTTTAATGAGTAAATATAGTCGTGAGGTATACAGCAATATTGATGCTGAACCTGTACCTGTGAGGCTGCATGGATGGCAGCGAGGTTGGGTAACCAACTGTGCAATTGAGCGCTTTACCAGTGTAGGAGCTGTGCCAGAGGAAGGAGCCAGTCTTAACGGGGTTTTGCTTGCCATGCCTCATATTTCAGATGATCTACAGAAAAGAGAAATGAACTACCGTTTTACTCAGGTTGCTTTCGATTCTCTTAATATATTGCCTCGTGGCGAATTAGAGAATGAATCAGGCGCTGAATTCAGCAATGCCTCTATCTGGGTGTGCGAAGTTCTCAACCCTGGACAACCTTGTTCAGACATACCCATGTATCAGTCATATATTGATACTTGCCTGATTGGTTGCCTTGAAGCTGCCAATGAAGAATTCGCAAAAGAATTTATTCTGTCTACTCTGGGGTGGCATGGGACTGACAAAAATAAAGATAGGGAGAGCGATAAAGGCGTTTTTAGTCATAAAGTGCAAATTAAACAACCACATTGGATTAATGATCGAACCTCACCTCAATATCCAAGAGCGGCCAAATTATCTTCGCATGATTATCAAATAATTGATGAATTATTGCATGAACTGGATGTACTAAAGCATAGGAATTAGGAATGGAAAATAGCTTACTGGGGTTAAATACAGAAAGGTTGGTGTTACGTCAACTCGTTGAAGATGACGCCGACTTCTTGGTGCAATTAATGAATGATCCTGACTGGCTTGCCTATATTGGTGATCGTAATGTCAAAACGCGCGAAGCGGCTTTGCAGCACATCCATGAAGCTCCTCACAAAATGTATATAGAGAAACAATTTGGCATGTTGATGGTGATCCGTAAGGACACTGGCGCAAGAATTGGATTAGCGGGTATTTTATCTCGTAGAGAATTTCAGGAGCCGGATTTAGGCTATGGCTTTGTGCCGGCGGGAAGAGGGGCTGGTTTTGCCTACGAAGCTACGTCTGCTTTGATGAAGGTGGCTAAAGAGTCTGGTCGTTTTAGCGTGTTAAGGGGGTTGGTTCATCCAGGCAACAAAGCATCCAGAGCATTATTGGAGAAGTTGGGGTTTACATTAATGTCACCACAACCTGCATGCCCGTGGGAAAATACATTGATTTATGAAAATAGGCTGAAAAGTTCTGAGAATGAATAGTATTGGAGTAAGAAAATTAGGTTCGTCCTTGAACCATCGGTGAATAGGGAGGGATAGTCCCAATGTACCGAATATTGGTGTAGATATCCGGTAACTGAGTGCAATAATAAACGTTGAATGCTTCTAGCGTGTTTTTCTAATGTTTCTCTAATATTTCAATATTCAGCGAAATTAGCCGAAAATCGCTGAAATACCTGCTTTTTGGTTAATTATGTAACCGAAAAGAGGTGAGTTGTATTGAGACTGTGAGTTAACTACTTGAATTTCTTGAAAGCTTATACCCCAGTCCTTTTACCGTGAGAATGATTTCTGGTTTTTTTACATCTTTTTCAATTTTTTTTCTTAATCTACTTATGGTTATGTCGATTGCGCGAGTGCTCTCGGGACCTTCCAGATCGTTAAAAATATCGATTAATTCTTCACGACTGTAGATTCGGCCTGGATGCCTTGCCAAAGCCGAAAGTAATTGAAATTCGTGACGAGTGAGTTGGGCTTCTTCGTTGTCTTCGCTAAATAGCGATTTATCATCCAGGTTGAGTACCCAGCCATGAAACTCAGAGATGCTTGAAGTATTGTTATTAACGCCAGTACGGGAAAGGATGTTGTTGACTCGGTACAGTAATTCTTTGGGGAGAAAAGGTTTGCAAAGGTAGTCGTCTGCTCCGAACTCCAGACCTGCGAGCCTATCGTCGCCCGAGGTTCTTCCCGATACGACAATGATGGGGGTGTCTCCCTTGGTTCTTAACTTTCTTAATAAGACCAAGCCATCTTCGTCGGGCAGGGTAAGATCTAAAACAATCAGATCGACGTGATTATTTTCCAGAACGCGTAAACAGCCAGCGGCATCGGCCGATTGAAATATTTTAAATTCGTGTAATTCAAAATATGCCGCCGTTACGGATAGTAATTGTTCATCGTCCTCAACTAACAACAAGGTTGCCAAGCAAAACTCCTCTCTTAGATACTTATATTGTTCCTTCCAGTGTATGGGATAGAAGGCTAGTGCTTGTTCCAATATTCCCAAAGCATGAACGAATATTATTTTGTCTGAAAGCGTTACCAAATTATAGGAGAAATCTTGCTATTTAACTCTCAGTAAGGAAAATATAGTTCTCTAAAGAGGGGGATTTTAAAGTAATTCATTGAAATACATATAGAATATTTTAAAAGAAAAAAAGTTTATTTCACTAAAACGGGTAATAAGAGTTTTACCTCGCACCCTTGATATGGCGTGCTGGATATTTCAATTTTTCCACCGTGGATCAGCACAGCTTGTTCGGCTACGGTAAGACCCATTCCAACATGTTTAGCTGCTCGCTTCGAAGTGCTAAAGGGCGTGAAAAGGTTACTCATATCATCAGGCTCAATGCCAATTCCTTTGTCTGAAATAGTAATTTCCAGAATTAGATCATCAATTGTTTGAACTTGAATATTGATTTCTTGTACAGAGGATTCTGCTTCTAGCAGGGATTCACTGGCATTTAATACCAGCGCTGTCAGTGCGCGTTTTAATATGCTTTCGTCGGCGTTGATGTTGAGTTGCTTATTATCCAGTTGTAATTTTATTTTCTGCTTTTCAGGCAGTGTTAAATTTAATTCGCTGATCCAGCGATTCAGAAATACGCTTAAATTAAAAATTTCACAGCGGCATTGGAAGCTATTTCCATAGTCTATTAAGTGTTGCGTAATACCCCGTCCGCGTTCCACATAGGTGACAATTTTTTGTAGCACATTTTGCATGGATTCTGGAATGTCTGGTTGTAGTTGTGCCAACTCTGCCATGCCCAGTATGTAAGTGAACACGTTATTTATATCGTGAGATGTCCCTCTGGCTATCTTTTGAAGATAGCGATTCAGTCTTTCTTGCTCATCTTCTTTTCCTGCATGAGATTGCTCATTAGGGAAGTTATCACGTAAGTTACAAATGGATTTGTTCATCGAAATAGCTCTGAAATAGATGCCCGCAATTTTTCTCGAGAGAAAGGTTTTTGCAAGATAGGGTAAGCGCTTAACTCCTGATTATCCGTACCTTGATAGCCACTCATGAGTAGTATCTTGGTGTCGGGAGCGTTTTCATTTACCTTTCTTACGACATCAATAGGTTGTTTTTCACCAGGCATCAGTATGTCTGAGAGAACCAGATCATATGTGTCTTGTTCCAGTCTGCTTAAGGCTTCCTGAGCATTGCTGCAACGAGTAACGTTATGACCATCACTTTCCAATAAAATTGAAGTGATCTTCAATAGTTCCTGCTCATCATCCAATAAGAGTATTTTCAAGGTTTTGGCATCTTTCTTTTGTGATTCGGATTTTGAGGGAGATTTCGATTCATCGGGCTCACATATTGGTAGCCACAAGTGAATTTCTGTGCCTGACTTGTCGCTGTCTAAGCCGATATAACCGCTGCTTTGTCGGATAAAGTTGTAAACCATGCTTAACCCTAGCCCGGTGCCCTTTCCTAATGGCTTGGTGGTATAGAATGGAGTGAATATCTTATCCAGATTTTCTGGAGGAATACCTGAGCCTGTGTCTTTTACCTTTATGTGGCAATAGGTTGCATCAGGTAGTTCTTCCGGAAAGAAGCCCGCAGCGCAATTTAATACTGGCCTTGCCCTATCTACGCTGATAGTGATCGAACCCCGGCCTTCAATCGCTTCTTTTGCATTGAGGGTTAAATTAATAATGCAATCTTCAAAATCGGATTTATTCAGGTTGCACCAGATTGGCTCATCGATCATTTCAATATGACTATCTACGGTTTTAGCGAAAGACTTATCAAGCAATACAAGTGTTTCCTGTATGCAGGTTTGAATATGATTAGGCGTTTTCTTGACCTTTCGCGATTTGGAAAATTTGAGTAGTTTTTGCGTAAGATCGGCTGCTCTTTCAATAGCGTGAAAGGTATTATCAATGTTTTCTTTGCCTGCATTAGCGCAAGCATATTTGGAGTTGAGATGTTCAAGATTGGAACGTGCAATACCCAATACATTGTTAAAATCATGGGCAATACCCCCCATCATGACATTTAACGATTCCAGATGGCTTGCTTGGCGCATGAGTTCCGTACTGCGCTTGTTCTGGGTGATATCTGTTTGAATACCCAGATAACTGGTTACTCGATTTTTGCTGTCAAAAATGGGCGCGATAGACAGCCGTATCCAGTATTTTTCCCCTTTCTTGTTGTAGTTAAGAATATCGCAATCGACGGTTTGGTTATTCGCCAGACGGCTACGCATATAGCTTTTCGATTCTTCGCTGGTTTCTTCGCCATGGAGCATTTGCGAAGGGTATAAACCCACAGCTTCTTCCTGTGTATAGCCCGTTAATTTTTCAAACCCTTCATTCACCCAGACAATACGCTTTTCGCGATCACAAACCAGTACGCTAATACCGGCATGTTTAACGATGTGCGACAAATATTTCAGTTCTTCTTCTGTTGAAACCTGTAACGATACGTCCTGAAAAGTACCAACAATGGCGATAGGAGTTTGGTTGGCGCTGTATTCTACGTAGCCGCGAGCTTGAATATGCTTCAATTTGTTAGCTGGAGTGACCAGACGAAATTGCAGGAAAAACGGTTTATTTTCACGAATTGCCTGCTTTAATGTCAGCCTGACTTTTTCTCTGTCGTCTTCATGATAAAGTGCCAGACACTTGTCCCAACTTGGTGCTTCATCTGAAATAGGCAAATCATGAATATTGAAAACTTGTTCGGACCAGGTGACCTTTCTTGAATCAAGTTCGACACGCCAATAGCCAATACCCGTGAGTTTTTCTGACAAATAGATATAGTCGGCATCCATATCTGTACAACTGGGTGTTGAGGCTGGGCTGTTTTTGACATTACTGGTCAGCGTTGCAGTTGCATAAATTTTTCCCGCATTATGATCGCTAACAAATATCCAGCTCAGTTCCTTATATTCCCCTGTGGATGTTTTGATACGATTGACCAATGCATTCTTTTTGCCGTGTTGAGCTGAAATATTAATGAGTACATTTGTGGTGGCATCAAGATCTTCAGGATGAACAAAGTAATTGAAGGGCTTACTCATCATGTCATGGGCATTGTATTCAAACAGATGAAGCCCAGTTTCATTCACAAATTCAAATTCTCCATTTAAATTGCAAATGCATAACACATTGCTGGAATTATTTACTAACGCCGTTAATGCAGCACAGGAAGGAGGAGCTGAATTTTCCAGACTTGTAACCGTATTGATTCTGTTAAATGGTGCCATAGACCTACTACTTAAATATCAGCGCTAAACTCGCCCTATAACTTAAATGTTTAGTTCAGACGTTTGTGACTGTCTAATATTTATCTTTTCATGGTAAATAAATGATCCAGAAAAAGAGTAACTTAAAGGGCTTTTTGCTGCTCTGAAGGATGATAAATCGTGATTTTTCTATACGATATACTGCGACATATCTAAATTTAGAAACTCAGTATTTCAGCAAGCGCATGAATGTATTTCTGCAGTGTTTCAGACAGAAAGTGGGTGGATGAGACAATCCTGGTCAGGAGAAATCTACGTCAGTACCATCGTGGCACAGTAGTTTTACTTCTGCTTTAGAAGTGTCTGGGGTGAGTTGGATCAGGCCAATCGCACTCTTGTTAACCAGCGTTTGTAGTTTGTGTCCTTTGGGATGCCTTGCTCTAATCGACATTTTTCGGCGTCGAGTAAACCAGTTAAGTACCGACATTCTGCCGTAAAACCAGCGATTAAGTTTTTCCATGATACGCAACAGCTTTTCAGGAAAGCTGTTTTTAATGCCGCTACAGGTGATTTGTTGAATGCGTGGCGCACCCTGTTTAAAACGCAGTTTTACATCGTAAACAAAAGAATAATGCACATCGCCCGACAGGATAATGATGTCGTTGGGGCTTTTCTTGTGCTGAAAAATACTCAAGATGACCGACGCCGTGCCTTTGTGAGCCATCCAGTTTTCGGCATCAACCACAAGAGCACCACCAAAGAACGTGAAAATGCGCTGTATTACTTCAATCACCTTCACACCAAAAATAGGTGCGGCTGACACAATGATCACCTTGGGTTCGTTAATAATGGTTTGTTGCAAATGGTTGAGCGACTCCCAATCCATTAAACCGGAAGGTTGCGACATGCTATCTTCCGAGCGCCAACGGTGAGTGCGGGTGTCGAGTGCGATCAATTTAGGCGTGGTATCCAGTTCAAATTGCCAGTCGTCCCAGTCGAGTAAAGTCGAAATCAGTTCATCATGGCCTTGTAAGCTTGTTTCAGTGAACCAATTTGCATGATCACGGAATAAGGGCGCAAAACATTTGGGATTGTTGCCCAAGCCTTGAAAGATCAGATAGCCAAGCAAGGCGTTACCGATAATACGGCGAGAATAAGGATTGTTATAGGCCGCTTCTTCCCAACCTCGGGTCAGATTCCAGTCGTCGGTGACATCATGATCATCGAAGATCATATACACGGGTAAGTGAGCGAAAACTCGTTGTGCATGGGGTAAATCGTCGCGAAATTCTTCGATATGTTGCTTTTCTTTCGCATAAAGTTCCTGATATTTTTCAGGCACATTATGTTTGTCTAAATCGACAAAGCGCCACAACACTGGCGACCAGGTCAGCATATACATGGCAAAGACTTCTGCGCTGGTAATCAAGTGATTTTTGGCATGAGCTGAAGTAAAGATAGGCTTGCGTTTGCCTTTAAAAAAGCGCTTTTCAACCACTTCATTGTAATCTTCATCAGGGAGCAGTTCCGCTCGCTGATAGTAATTAAAAGGGTGCGCCATCAGCTCATCGGTATTGTTAACCAATGCGCCTTCCAGTTCTTCCGGAAACAATCCCAAGAGCGGGATAATCTGGTGAATGGCAACCAACAAAGGCCCTGCCACATCGTCGGCGTATATTTGATCGCCAGCCATCATCATCAACGCTGGGCGTGCATAATCGTCGCTATGGGATGCAATTAATTCATCCACGCGAACCAAGGCATCTTTGCTGGAAAAGTGAGGTTTACGACAAGAACCATGCAGTAAACTGTCGATATGATCTTTAAACACCACTTTGGGACGAGCTTCGTCGTTATAAACCAGATGGTGTAAGCGCTCTTTAAGTGGGGTTTTGTCGTCGTCGATTAAGACATCATATTCGAGTTCACAGAGCTGTTTGATTGGCCGCTCGAAATTGATGTGTAGCAAGCGAACAAAGGCATGTTCGCCTATTTGAATTTGCTGGCAATCACTGAGATGATCGTCTGACTGAGAACTCACTAGCGTTTGTTCGTACTCTTCGCCAGTGTTACGGAATGTCACATTCAGTGTGAGCTTGCAAGGTTTGGACGTGACTAACCAAATCACCATTTCTGATGTGGTAAGGCGGCGCACCATGGGGCCGCAAATGATATCGGGAAGTGTTGGTGATTGGCTCACATCCATCGTCAAAACAAATTCCTGTTCCGTATAGAGCGCTAGCTCTTGTGTTAGTCGTACTTATCTATTAGTTATCTGTCAGCAATAATTTGCTTTAATAATGCGCAATCTTGTACACATTGTGCTGCATATGTCTTGGCTAAAGACACTAAGTGATCTTGATGCAGAGGTAAAGTGTTTACCACGGATTGTTCAAACCGGGTCGAGCGACGATCACCACGACAATGAGCTAAGGCCAAGGCTTCACCACAGGTTCGGGCATAACTAGCCAATCCGGGTTCTTCACCTGTTTTGGCAAGGCCAATATGCTCAGGCTTGATGCCGACTTTCGCGTGATGACGAGAACGGACTAACCAGTGTTTGCCTTGCCACATGATATCGTCTAACACCAGATCGGGACGGCGTTGCATTCGCTGTTGGCACATTACCGTTAAGTGCGCCGGATTCAGCCTGTTTGCCGGACTGCATAGTGGGCTGTCATCAGCAAAATGCTGCGCAGGCGCTGCCACGCGTTGCTGCTTAATTTCAACAATATGGCATAGAGGTAGATCTTCAATACCCGCATAATCTTGTGGGCCAACCAGCAAATAATATCGCCCCATATTCACAGAACCCGTTCCTGCACCAAGGCGTTCTGATACATCCAAAATAGCGTCGTCCACATAGGGACTAAAGGTATGAATAATCTCGTTTTTTAATTCGTCTGAAACGGGCTTTAATTTAGCGGAAGGTTGGTTAAAAACCGGAAAGGTTTCCATATTACGAATAGCTTTAGCCAAGGCGCTTTTGGATGTGAAATTCTTGCCACCTGCCGCTCGTTTTCGGGCTTTTTCGGCGAATTTACGCAGCACATGGCCTTTGGGGAAATCCATCAATACACGCTGACGTCCGCTTGGGTCAGCAATCAATAAATCACAGGTGCAAATATAAGCATCAAGAAAGCCTTCCTGAGCTTCGTCGAGCTCTTCGTTGTTTGCGGCGATGAAGTCATCCAGTGATTCCAGCTCATCAGTAACATACTCACCAGCTAACAAGCCCTGACAATAATCCACAGTTAAATGTAGGCTGACCAAAAAGCGCAGTAAATCCCAACTGGCATTGCCGACACAAGCATCATCAAAATCATTGGGCGCAAACACCACATTGTCGCCGTGAGAACCTTCCTCGGTGAAGAAACCAAAATTGGAAATATGGCAGTCGCCCACAATACAGGTACGCAAGTGCTTGCTATTCAGGGATTCAGGTAAAGATACAAAGCCAGAACGTAAATCGGCATACATCAAACTGGCAGAACCGCGCATAAAACGAAAAGGATTCGTCGCCATCAGCTTATGCTTGGCTAAAGGCGTATCGCTGGTGGGACTCACCTTGTCGATACTCGTTAGTTCATCGCAGATTGTCTGGTGTCTTTGCATTCTTTTTGTTGTTTCATTTTCAGGAAAAGTTAAGCATTTTTTATTAATTGGTATAAATACGTAGGTTTTTGTTTGTCTTTTTCAAAGAATCAATATCAAGCGTGTTATATTGCTCTTCATCTAGTGTTAGTTGGCCTAATTGATTAAGCTTTAAAAGTGGTTTTATGTTTTTAATTGGGTTTCCGTTGATTCTTAAGAATTGTAATTCTTTTAATAAGGAAAGCGGTGTTAAATCTTCTATCTGATTATTGTCAAGGTTTAAAAAGAATACGCTTTTAAGAGATGATATAGCCGATAGGTCTTGAATTTTATTGTTTTGAAGTTCGAGCATTCTTAATTTTCTCAAAGGCTTAATAAAATCAATGTTTTTAATCTTTTGACTAAATACAGAAAGCACTTCTAATGATTTTAAGTTGGAAATAGGTGTGAAGTCCTCAACATGATTACTTCCAATCTCTAGCCGCTCAAGTGATCTGATATTACAAATAGGTGAAATATCATCAATATCATTGTTTCGTAATATTAACGTTTCGAGGTTTTTATGCTTGGAGAGACCTGCAAAGTGACTAGTATCTTTTAGATTACAATTACTTAAATCGAGCACAGTCAATGTTGGTAGTGCGAGTAGTTTGTCAAAATGCTCAGGTTTGAAAGCACTGCCTAACTTCAATATTTTAATCTCAGCATCAAGCATATAATCGGTTGAATTAAAGTTAGATGTCCAAAGACATCTTGTATAACTTAAAATATTTGATTCATGATAGAAATCAGGGATGAAAGATAATTTTTTCCAACACTCTTGAATTGATTTGCTTCTGTCTGAAAGTTTAAATTTTAGAGTGGGGTTCATTATTACTTTAACGTGTAATAAATCCCTGGTGTGAATGTTTTTCTCTTTAGCAATATCCGCAAAAAGAACGTCCTTCATTTTGGCTTGTTGAGTGCGAGAAGATTCCTCAAAAGCTAATTGCCAAACTTCTATCCAGCTTTCTTCGTTCGTACTTTTCTGAAATGTCTCAATATGTTCATCTTTCCATTCATTCCATTGCTGGCTTAAATAGTGTCCAGCAAAGTATTCTTGAAATGAGAGGTGACTAAAAGAAAAGAACTCTTCAGTTTTATTGGTTTCGGGATTTAGCTGTTGTCCTTTAGGGATTAAAAAACCTGTCCGTTTCTTTAAAAAAGTAATGAGTTTTTTTGCTTCGTCTATAGCTTCTTGTGGTAATCCATTGCCTTCGCATGAGTCACAAATTAAGTCTGCTAATTGACTAGCAAAAAAGGATAAAAGTTCGCTGTACCAAACAGTAATTAAGCGTTGCTGAAAGCCTGTTGTATAGTGTGTTGAGATATTTCCGTTTGAGTCTTCAATTTGAAACTCTTCCTCTACAACGTCGAATTGAGGATCCTTTTCTGCAGTCATAAGAGATTGACTTACAATCTCTCCACACTGCATTTGCCAAGCCAGCTTGCCCAGCCAAAGCTTGATATCGTCAAAATCATAGGCCATTTTGTCTGGTGTAAAACCGATATCTGTTTTTCTGGCACGATCCAGTGCTACCAAGTAAGTAGCTACAATGCGTTGATATAATTCGGCTCTACCATTAGGTAGTTGTCCTACCCGCCATTGAATAAAACAGATCATGGTCAGTAATACAGGATTACGGCTTAGCGCATCCAAATAAGGCGTTTCTGCACAAGTGTTACGCAAGGTTTCCGAAAAGGTTCTGGCATCGCTTTTCTTCGGTAAATATTGCTTAGTCCAGTTTTCTACATAGACATCTCGTCGGTTTTGATCAAATGGCGCGAGATAAAACTGTGGGTAAAGACTTTTTGTATGATAGTCAGTTATTCCCTCGTTAATTTTCGATGCTAGAGATTCTGAATCATCAGCATTTTCTGATAATTGGGTATTCTCAGATTTACTTTCTTCATCTTCAATATTTTTACGTAACTTTAAAAGCTGCCAAAAATCATAGCTATCAAAACCTACCACGCGCGCTGTCAGGATCAGGCGGACGCCAGGATATTCTGTTAAAAAGGTTTTTAGTTGCGATGATAACCAGCGCGATTTTTCGGTTGAGATTTCATCAATGCCATCGACGAGTAGAATGGCTTGCCCGGTTTTAAATGTGTCAAGCAATGTGCTATTAGCTTCACTTTCTTTAAGAGGTTCACCGATAGACCCCATGCTATTAATGATAGTGTCCAGAAAGTTGCTGTCTTCAGTATTCTTTTTACCTGCAAAGGGCAGCTTTCTTGCGGTAATGACGACAGGTAGTAATTCGCCCAGCCAACGTTTGGCGGTATTTTCACTGGTGTGAGACAGTGACAGAGACAGCCATTGAATAAAGGTTGATTTACCAATGCCGGGGTCGCCTAGCAGCGTGACACGAGGGTTTTCCTGAATCACTTTAGACAAATCGTTTAACTGTTCTCTATCTTCGCCTTTTTTCAGTTTGATAATTTCATCGGGGTCTATGCGTTTTTCCGATGCAGCGGGGAAGACATACAAGGAATCAAGCGTGATTTTATTGGATGAACCCGTGTATTCCTGATCATCCATAGCCAAGCCCTGGTTATCCAGAAAACGAGTGTCTTGACGTAATAGTTCCAGATAGCGACGTAACGGAGAGCTGTGTAACTTGATAAATTGTTTGCTATCAGGTTCAACAAATTGCGGTAATGGGGTAAATGGTGCAGTCATGATACGTCTTCTTGTTACTATTGATGACCATTATAGAGTCTGATCAGCTGTTTTAATACGTCTTTAAAGTCGGATTGTTGGCCTGCCAGGCCAATATCCTGAATGATTTTTTGTGGCCTAAAAATATTTAGGGACGAGGGGTGAACCCCGATATATTCAACTGATGGTTTAGGCTGCCTGATGCCATCTAATGGACTGTTTTCAATTGCTTCGTCGGCAAATTCGAAACTCTCATTGGTGAAATCATCAAGCTTGTCATAGAAATTGATATCCCATTCTAACTGTTCGTAGATTTGACGGTAGCTGACATACAAGCAGCTCAAGAGTGTAATGCCTTTCACTGCCAGAGCATTGGGAGCTTCATCCTGATACTTCCAGTTTCTTAGGTAGCTTGCCATTCTATTGATGGTCATTTTTACCCTGCGAGGGTTAGCGGGTAAGCAAGCGCTTTCCATAACCACATCTTTGATTTCACTCGCTGTGACGCCAATTTCAACAACATTTTCGTGCTGTTTGAATATCTGATTTAATTCTTTTTCTATCAGGTTTGCGCCCTGTTCTTGCGACATAAGTGGCAAGCGGTGGGCATCTTGGCAAAGCTTCTCTAAATATTCGACGCCAACAAAATGATGCGAGGCATTATCGCCCAGTTCTTTTTTCACGACTTGTTCAAGTTGCGATTGGTCGATCGCCATAACAATGACGCAATTGGGGATGCTGAGATACAGCTTGAGCCCTTCTAATAACTTTAATGCAGCCTCGGGTTGGCAGCGATCCAGGTCGTCGATAAAGATGATCAGCTTGCGTTTGCCTTCCTTTTTGTCTTTTACTAACGCACTGATAGCTTCCTGTAAGGCCAAGTGGATCATGTCTGTTGGCAACATACTCAGTAAGTTATCTTTCTCGTATTTTTCCCCTAGTTTGGGCAGGTTTTTAAAATCCGTTTGCGCGCCTGTTGCCGCTTTTATTACGGAGTCAAAAATACTGAGTGAACCCAGAAATGCCACATCTACCAGTTTTTTCATACTGCCTTTGAGCTTTTGTAAACGGGTGAACTCTTGCTTGATGGAATGCAACAAGGCAACGATGGGTTGGGCTTCATTTTGATATCGCCAGGCTTCAAACCAGATTCCAACGAAATGTTCTTTTGTTTGATTGTCTGATATTTCCCCTTTAAACGGCGGAGGACGATTGGTGAGCTTTTGATAAACCTGTGCCAGTGCGGATGTTTTACCACTGCCCCAATAGCCAGTAATCGCGATGGTTTTTGGTGGCTCTGACTGTTTTATTTCTTCGGCAATTTGACTGACAAAGTGACGATAGAAATCGTCAGTCTCCATGTATGGAATGTCATTGAGTGTTTTATGAGACATAGAAGAACTTCCTTGATGATGCCTTAGGGTATATAGCTTGCCATGAAAGCTAACCAGCGATGGGGGTAAAGTCAATGTTTCAGGCTAATTTATGTCTCCTTGTGCCTGAAAGTTAATCCATTTTCTGTGGCTCTACTTATCTAACTGCGCAGGCTTGTCGAACGCGGCATATAGCTGTCGACCATCTCTTGCTTTAAGGACTTGTACCTGTGGGTTAGAGCCCAGTATTTGTTGTACTTTGTCTTTGGGGATTTTGACGTCTTTTGCGATGCCATCGAGGGTTCTGTATTTAAATCGTGGATTTTTCAATGCCACGTTTAATACCTTGTCGATTTCTAATTCGGTGGGTTCTTTTTGTGTGAATTTTTCTTTGTCTGGCGTGGTTTTTCCCATCGTTTTCATTTGCTCTTCCAGTGCATCTAGCCTTTCTTTTATTGGGTCGAGATCTTGATCCAGATTATCTGCCAGATCGCTTAATTCAATAGATCTATCACCCCAGGTTATTTTCAGGTTGGAACGGTCTACCAGATTTCGGATCTGTCTTCTGGTTACGTAGATTAGAGTGCTTACCAGAATAAAGAGAAGGAAAGGCCAATCTAGCAGCTTGAGTACAATTTGCAGGGCTTCGGATTGTTCCATTGAATTTCTCTGTTTTTTACACTAAAAATAGTTGAGTCATTTCACCCGTCAAGGCAGGAATAGCATTGAATATGCTATACGTTGATATAACTACTCTTGTCATAATTTGCACGATATGAACTTAAGATTGTCATCAACATCATGTAGACTCGTGATTTTTGTACATACCTCATACTAGTTGGAGTGGAGCAGTGATTAACAGGTTGTTTGGGGTCGAGGGCTCTTTTTCTTTTATGCGCTTTTCCGGTTTAGGTTTTTCATTACTGAGCTTATTTACGTTTCCTGTATTGGCAGACGAGACTAGTGCTGCCGTGTTTCAAGATGCTCCCATTGAAATGAAAAGCATTTGGGTAAAAAACAGCGAAGGTAAGGTGGTTGAAGATCCGCAAACTTCTGCCTTGGTGTATTGGCGTGGACGTATTCTGAGTATTGGTGATGGTAGTGCTCGTCATGCCATGCGTTTGCAACTATTGCCTATTGATCCTGCTACCGCGCAGATGTCTGATGAAACGATTTCTCTGGTTCAATCTAAAGAAGTGAAAAATGGCTGTTTTAGCGGTTATCTTTCCTATGGCCCTGATTTGGAAGCGGTTGCGGCAGATCCTGATAATGACAAAGTCTTTATCATCGCAACTGAAGACGCTTATCGTTTTACTCTGAAAGACGAGTGTTTTAGAAAGTACGGTAATACTGGTTCTACTGTTCACCCTACCTTGTTGTTGCGTGCTGAATTGGTGTCAGACACCAAAGCCATGATTACGCATGTTAAGGCGGTGCGTTTTCCAAAAGAATACAAGGTGGGTAATTCACCGAATGATGGTATTGAAGGGCTGGTATTTGGCGCTGGACGAACCCTTTATTTGGGGTTGGAAAAAGATACCAAGGGTAAAGCGCGAGTGTTTGAAGTTAATGTAGATAAAGACTTCTGGAACCGTGATGAAATGGCGGTTGTTGCCGACAGCAAGCTATTAATGCCTGAGATCAACGATGGTGGAAACCATCCAATTAATGCTTTGGCTTATTATCCTACCAGCGACAAAGATGGGTTCTTATTCGCTGCTGCCCGGAACGATAATCAAATCTGGATTTTAGACACGGCGCGTAAAAAGCCGACGACTGTGGTGAAGATGGAATTTTTGGCTCAGTCGCTGGATGATGCTTGTCCTTCCTGGGAGAAGATGAATAACTACTCTATTGAAGGTATGACCTTTATTGATAATACCTTGTACATGATTAATGATCCCTGGAAAGTGAACTACCAAAAAAACGCTACCTGTAAAGCGATGGAGCCTTACTACAAGGCGATGGCGCCGTTGTTGACTCATGTTGATGTTTTGCCTGAGTGGGTGAGTCGCTAAGTGGATTGGCGTCATCCTGAACTTGTTTCAGGATCTTGATTTGCCTATGTGGAGTTAAGAAAGATGCTGAAATAAATTCAGCATGACGAACTCTATCCAGTGCATAGAAACCCCTCCCAACTTCCCTTAATAAGGGGAAGGTCGGGATGGGGTTCATGATTTTCTTACACTCTAACTAGAAAGTATAAGCGCCACGGATGTAGAACAGTCTACCTCTAGGGTCGTGGTGTTTAGGGTCGTAGCTAAAGTTTGCTGCGTCGTATAGCGCTGGTGGCTCTTCATCAAACAGGTTGATAAATCCAACTGTAATCTCCGCTAAATCATCGCCTAATTCCATGTTGTAACGGTACTGCACGTCAACAGGCATAAAGCTGTCGATTTTGTTCGTCAAACCTGTGGATTCAGGTACTACACGCGTGTTGGTGTAGCTGGATACATAGTTCACGCGGGCATAGATACTGTGGCGATCGTTTTGCCATTGCAACGATACATTACCTTTGGTTTCCGGCATGGAGCGAGCAAAGTTATTGTGGTTGAATAAGCCGGCTACGTCTGTATTCACGCCATTGAGCGGGATCTCGTATTTCAGGATATGCGCAATGTTGGTAGAAAGTTCCAACGAGCCACCGGCTAAATCCCACTCGTAGCTGGCTTCAAAATCGATACCGCTGGCGTCGATGGTTTCAGCGTTGAAATAGTTGGTGTACAAGCCTGCCAATTCACTGGTTGGGTCGTTCGGGTCAAGACGAATAATGTCTGATCCATCCGGGTCTGCGAGTAATTTGCCGTTGGCATCTTCAATGGTGATAACGTCTTTGTAATCCACACGCCAGTAATCCAAACGGGTTTGTAATGAATCACCATTCCAGACTACACCCAGGTTGTAGTTGGTGGCTTCTTCCGGTTTTAGATCCAGGCTACCGTTTTGTGTTTCGCGAATAAACAACGTGCCCCCACGAGGGATGATTTGACCGTTTTCATCACGTACAAAGTCGCCGTTAGTGTCCAGAACGAAGTCTTGCACGCCTTTGGTGTTTACGTTTTGCGCGTAAAACTGTGCCAGTGAAGGTTCACGGAATGATGTGCTGACAGAAGCGCGCACAATCATCTCGTCGGTCATTTTATAGCGCAGGGCTAATTTGGGGTCGAAGCTGCTGGCTGTATCCAATTCTTCGTAGCGAACGGCGATGTTTACGTCGAAGCCTTCTGCTACAGGCATCTCAGCTTCGGCAAAAGCCGCGTAGGCTTGGCGCGATTCATCAACCACATTCACGCCGCCCAGAAACAGAAAATCATTAGCGATGGGATTGCCGTTGGCGTCGTAATGAAGCTCGGAAATATCGTCTGGATCGACTTCATAGGTTTCGCGACGAATTTGAGCGCCTACTGCGAAGCTGGCTGTGCCTGCGCCCATTTCCATTAAGTCGCCACTGATCACACCATCCCAAACCAATAAGCTGGTAGAGGTTTCAGAGGAGAAAGCGGTTTTTGCCCATTCTTGAACCAACAGGTTGTCGCTGTCGAGAGGATCAAAGGGATTGTAGAGCAAGTCACCAGATTCTCCACCCATGCCAAGTACGGCCAAATCCAGCTTGGAAGGTGATAGATCTGGCTGTGTGATTTTGTAGTCGTTACCGCTGTAGGCAATAGAGGTTTGCCACTCTAAATCACCAGCCGTTAAGCCTTTTAATGCAGCTTCAACGCGCCATGTGTTGTTTTCCCTTGGTGCTGGTAAGGTGGTGCTTGGATCCAGGAATGGGTAAGGGCGGCCTAGCCAAACCACATCTGTGCCAAATGGGTTGTCTGGATGATCGGCAGAAACCGTTGGGAAGGTCAGGTTTGGATAGGATGGTACGGTGTAGTTATCCAGTACATCGTAGTCGGTGTACATACCCGTTACTGTCAAATCCATATTGTCGAATTCAGAATTAACCGAAACGTAAAACTGCTCGCGCTCTTCTTCGTTCACCACGTTGTAGTGCAAACCGTATTGGTAGCCACAGCGTGAGCCGTTAGGTTGAGGAAGTATGATCCCGCCAAAAGATTCACAGTTGGGTGCTGCCACGTTTTCACCGGCAGTGTATGAACCTGCATAAGGGCCGTCTGCAACGGTGACGGCTTCTGGTATTGAAAAGCTGCTTCCCAGGCTGCTAATCGCACGATTAACCAGTTCGGGACGCTCTCTGGAGTTCAGGTTGCTGCGTCGTAATAGGGTTCCAGCTAGTACAACATGAGTGCTGTTGCCAACGTCAAAGCCGCCTAAGACGCTCAGATTTTTGTCTTGCTGGCTGTCGCTGGTGGTGGTTTGCCACGAGCCTTCAACGCGAATGCCATCGAAGGACTTGCGGGTCATGAAGTTCACAACGCCCGCCACTGCGTCGGAACCGTAGGTGGCAGCCGCACCTTCTTTCAGAATATCGACTTGTTGTAAGGCGATGGCGGGAATTGAGCCTGTATCAACAAAGACACTGCCGTCTTGTGCTTTCGCGCCGCTAATGGTTTGGCGTTTGCCGTTAATAAGAACTAATGTGGATGAAAGCCCTAATCCACGTAAGTTCACGTTCGATGTACCCTGACTATAAAAACTGGTGAACGTGTCCGGTCGGTTCTCAGCACCGCTACTCACGGAGATTTGACTCACGATTTCGGAAACGTCATATGCGCCCAGATTTTTGATTTCGCTAGCATCGAAGATGGAGACTGGATTTGCTTCCGAGGTTTCAGAACCTTTTACGTAGCTTCCTGTTACTCGAATTTGTTCGACTCTATCTTCTTCTGCGGATTGCCCCAAAGCGGCAGGTGCAACGGCAATCGCCGTAGTGCCCAATGCCACAGCGACCGCATGACGAATTGATTTCATTGTTTTACCTATTCTTGTTAAGCCATATATAAGTGAAATTGTTGGTAGATATGCCGTAAATATTTACCGGTGACGTTTATATATAACTGGGCGTGGCTCGGGAATAGTACTTTAGTGCTGCTAATGTATAGCGTAAGTAAATACTTATCTTACACGTTTAATCCTGTTGTGTAGGTTTTATAGGGGATGCGAGCCTTTTCCTATGTGCTTCTGATGAATGTGAAGGGATTTTGCTTCTTTTTCATTTTTAAGTCGCCATTTTTAGGTAACAATGAAGGTATGTTCTGGAAGATATCAACAAAATTATGCTGTATATGCGCCGAATCTTTGTATTTTTAAGCTTTTCTCTTTTACTTGCTGCATCGACAAGTTTTGCCGAAGAGTATTTTCCGAGTCGATTCGAATGGCAGACGATATCACCTGCTCAAGCAGGGTTTAATCCTGAAAAACTGGAACAAGCCAAGCAGTTGTCTATTTCAAAGACGGTTGTAGAACCGCAAGATTTGAATCAGGTATTGCTCGATAACTATACTCCCAAAGAGCCGAATTACCGTGTGTTGGGGCCTACTGTACCAAGGAAAACGCCAGCCGGTATGGTACTAAAGAATGGTAAGGTGCTGACTTCCTGGGGTGATACCCAACGTGTTGATATGACTTTTAGTGTGGTGAAGAGCTATTTGTCCACGTTGGTGGCGATTGCGTTGCGCGATGGGCTTATTAAGGATGTTCATGACCCTGTGGTTAATTATGTACGGGATGGCAAGTTCGACAGCGGGAAAAACCGTGCCATTACCTGGCATCACCTAATGCAACAAACTTCAGATTGGCAGGGGACTTTGTGGGATACGCCTGATTGGGCTGACCGCCCGGTAGGGAAGTCATTAGAAGAATGGCAAAACAGAGAACTTTACCCAGCGGGAACCCACTTTAAATACAATGATGTTAGAGTAAACTTGCTGGCTTACGCGCTCTTGCAAGTCTTCCGTGAACCCTTACCACAAGTGTTACGCCGAGAAGTGATGGATAAGATAGGTGCGTCTAACACTTGGCGCTGGCATGGCTACCATAATTCCTGGATTGAATTAGATGGTCAGAAGATGCAGTCGGTTTCAGGTGGTGGTCACTTTGGCGGTGGCATGTTTATTAGTGCCGAAGATCAAGCGCGTTTTGGTTTGTTATTTTTGCGACATGGTAAGGTGGGAGATAAGCAGGTGATACCTGCTGACTGGGTTGAGAAAATCACAGTGCCTACCGAGGTTCGTCCTGATTATGGTTACATGTGGTGGTTGAACACTAACAAACGAATTAGCAAGGCTCCAAAAACGGCTTACTTTGCAACTGGGTTCGGTGGCAACTATATTTATGTCGATGATACAAACGACTTAGTCATTGTGTTGCGCTGGATACCTGAAATGGCGGATGTGATAAATGCATTCCTGGATGCTCAGGTTGTTGCGTTAAAATGAAATAAATCCATATGATTTTGTATCGGTGGGCACTATAATAGCGCCCTTTTTTATGTGTGCATACTTATGCACATTTTACTCTGATTATATGCGTCCTGATTGTATTGTTGGTTGGGGGTGGAGAATAAGCTTATGACGGATTGGTCTATTGCAGATGCGGAGAAACTCTATCGCGTAAAGCGCTGGGGTGGTGGGTATTTTGAAATCGGTGAAAATGGCAACTTGCAAATCACCCCGGATCCCACTAATCCCAATGTCAGGATAGATTTCAAAGCAATTCTGGAAGAGATTAAAGAAGAAGGCATTCAGATGCCTATCGTGGTGCGTTTCCACGATATTTTGCGCTCTCAGGTTGTTAGCCTTAATAAAACTTTCCGACGTAAGATGGATGAGGCTGGGTACAAAGCTTCATACATGGGTGTATACCCAATCAAAGTCAATCAGATGCGTGAAGTGGTTGAAGAGGTAGTTGATGCTGGCGAACCCTTTAACTTTGGCTTGGAAGCCGGCTCTAAAGCAGAATTACTGACCGTATTGGCATACAACACTAATGCTGAGTCTCTGACCATTCTCAATGGCTACAAAGACGAAGAGTTTATGCGCCTTGCGTTAATGGGACGCAAGATGGGACGTAAGATCATTGTCGTTATCGAAAAGTTCTCTGAATTACTGACCTTGACCAAATTGTCTAAACAGATCGGTGTTGAGCCGCTAATTGGTATTCGTGCCAAGATGTTTGTGAAAGGAAAAGGGCGTTGGGAAGGTTCTGGCGGCGACAAAGCCAAGTTTGGTCTTTCCACTTCTGAAATTATCAGCGCGGTTAATTTTCTGAATGAAAACAACATGGGGCACTGCCTCAAGCTGTTGCATTTCCATATTGGTAGCCAGTTGACCGATATTCGTGCTGTTAAAGATGCTGTGACCGAAGGTGCTCGAATTTACTCAGAACTGCATCATTTGGGCGCCAAGCTGGAGTACGTTGATGTTGGCGGTGGTTTGGGTATCGATTATGACGGTAGCCATTCAACCAGTGAATCTTCTCGTAACTACACCATGGAAGAGTATGTGGGTGACATTGTGTACGGCATGATGGAGCTGTGCGATATGGAAGATGTTCCTCACCCAATACTGGTGAGTGAAAGTGGGCGCGCACTTACTGCACATCACAGCTGTGTTGTGACCGAAGTGGTGAGTGAGATTAAACCGAACTATCAATCATTTGATACTTCTCCTGGTGAAGATGACCACTTAATCGTGAATAATATTCGTGATTTGGCGCAGAATCTGGATAGATACCCCAACTCGCAAGAAGTGTATAACGATGCCAGCGATTGGAAAGAACAAGCCATTAATGCATTCAAACTGAATGTATTGTCGTTGGGTGAGTTGGCGAAGGTTGAGACCCTATACTGGCAAATACTGAAGCAATTAGATAAGCGTCAGTTGAATGTTGATGTGAACGCGGATCTGATGTGGGAATTGGAAGAGCAATTAGCCTCTCAGTATTTGGGGAATTTCTCTGTGTTTCAGTCGGCCGCCGATACCTGGGCTATCGATCAGATATTGCCAGTTGTACCTCTAACACGATTAAACGAGAAGCCGACCATTAACTGTTCATTGGTTGATATTACCTGTGACAGTGACGGTAAAATTGATAATTTCATCGGTGATGGCGAGATCAGTAAAACCATTCCGATGCATCCATTGAAAGAGGATGAGCAATACTATATTGGCTTGTTCCTGACAGGTGCTTATCAAGACGTAATGGGTGATATGCATAACCTGTTTGGCCGTTTGAACGAAGTGCATATATACAGTTACGACGACGATCCGGAAGATTTCTACATCGAGGAAGTGGTCGCGGGCTCTTCGGTGAGTAATGTGTTGTCGATAATGCAATACAATCCTAATGCGATGGCACAAGACGTGAAGCGCATGATTGATAAGTGTATTGCCAATGGTCAAATCAAGCCGCGTGAAGGGGTTAAATGGATCGACTTCTACGAGGATTGCTTGAAGGGCTATACCTATTTGAAGACTAATTCGAAAGGCTCGTTGTCGGTTGAGTGATCTGATTTAGATATGCTTTAACGTCGGCCGCATGGAAGCGGCTGTGAAGCCTCAAGAGTGATTTATAGCAAGTCTCATTTTCTACTTTTCTCTTTCTTGATCCGCTTAATCTTTAATCTATTTCATCGAAATTTCATTAAATTAAATCAATATGCTCAATGTTTAGCCAATTATTTTGGTCATTTCCTAATGCGTGTGCTACATTTTGCAACGGTAATTTTTTGGGTCGCTATTTTCCAAGAGTAGAATAGCGTTGCTGAGAGGAATTCATAATGAAACTAATTATCGATGCTTTGTTAGGTGGAATGTATCTCGCTTCTACAGAATCACAAGGCAACGTTACTCAGGTCAAAGAAAGTTGCGATACCCCCATTTGTTTTCAATGTATTGAGCAAATCAAAGCCTATTTTCATGAGCATTCTTTCGATGAAGTCATCTTGAGAGAAGACTCTCTCATCGATGAACTTATGGGTTTTTCTTCTTCTGAACAGCAAACGGTAACAACATTAAATTGGTAGCTGTTTTTCTGGTTTAATTTTTCACCGTCCGATTCTATTTAGATTAAATAAATAAAAAAAGCCCCGAAACAAGAAATTGAATCGGGGCTTTCTGTATTTGGATAACTTCTATAGCAATTGATTTTATGCTGCTGGCTTATGCTCGAAAGAGCTTTCTTCCTTAGCGTCAGACAACAAATTTAAATCGAAGTCGTATTCATCAACACGTACTGCAACTTTGCGTTTTTCGTTGTAGTCAGTCACGGCTGCAACTTCTGTTGAATCCAAATCACCACGTTTTTGTAATTCAACCAACATGTCGTCGAAGCTGGTTGCTGGTGCAACTGGGTTGCTGCGTAAAGTCTTCTGAATCTTGTTCAAGATAGGCAGCACTTTATGCTTGGCTTCAAACGCTTGAGTATTGATGTCGTAGCCATCGCCTTCAGTAGCTTTAACCAGATGAGAAATTTGCGCTTTGAACGCGTTATTTTCCATGCTGGCTTCTGCCAATTGGCGCACCAAATCGTCAGAGACACCTGTTGTAGCGTTGCTGTAACGCTTGGTGATAAGACGCATCAGGCCACGAGCAGCAGAGTTCGGGAAGTTATCAACGAAGTCTGCTTGAGCTTTTTCGCACTGCTGTAGAGCCCATGCTACACCGTACTCGAAGTAAGGTTTGGCTTGATCTCTGATGCTTGCATCAACTTTTTGCTCGTAGTAACGAATCGCTGCCATTGTCATGTACATGTAGCTCATCATGTCACCCAAGCGAGCAGACAGCATTTCAGCTTTCTTCAAGTTTCCGCCCAGTACACCTAACGCAAGGTCTGCCATAGTCGCCAGGTTAGCTGACAACTTGCTCATACGCTTCTCGTAAGGTCTTACTTCAGCCAGTTTAGAGCTTTGCTTGCGGAACATTGGCAAGTAGCTTTGGAACAAGCTGCGGAAACCATTTGCAACGCCGTAATTAACGGTTTTCATCAATACGCTGTTGAACTTGGAATCGGCACCTTTTTCGTCACTGTGAATGAGTTCAACCATATCTTTCAGGTATGGGTGACAACGCATTGCGCCTTGACCGAAAATCATCAAGCTGCGAGTCAGGATGTTCGCACCTTCTACCGTGATAGCGATTGGCTGTGCCTTATAAGCGCTCGCCAGGGTGTTTTGAGGACCCATTTGAATCGCTTTACCACCTTGAATATCCATCGCAGAGATTAATACATCGCGACCTAATTCAGTAATGTGGTATTTAGCCATTGCTGTAATAACTGAAGGTTTCAAGCCTAAGCCCAAGCCTTCAGTGGTTAGAACACGCATTGACTCAAGCAGGAAGGTTTTGCCAGCCATGTCAGCCAGTTTTTCCTGAATACCTTCAAAACGACCAATTGGAACACCAAATTGTTCACGAACAAATGAGTATTCAACCGCTGATTTCAGTGCGGCTTGTGCTGTTGCTGTACCCATTGCTGGAAGAGAGATACCACGACCAGCACCAAGACAGGCAACCAACATTTGCCAACCACGACCAATGTTTTTCTGACCGCCGATGATGAAGTCCATAGGAATAAAGACGTTTTTACCGCGTGTAGTACCGTTGTAGAAACGAACATCCATAGGATTATGGCGGTTGCCCAATTCAACACCTGGGTGTGATTTAGGGATTAAAGCACAGGTGATACCCAGTTCAACTTTGTCGCCAATCAGACCTTGAGGGTCGAATACTTTAAACGCCAAACCAAGTACAGTAGCAATAGGGGCTAGAGTGATGTAAC
The DNA here is from genome assembly GCF_019900845.1 of Paraneptunicella aestuarii. Taxonomy (NCBI): domain Bacteria; kingdom Pseudomonadati; phylum Pseudomonadota; class Gammaproteobacteria; order Alteromonadales; family Alteromonadaceae; genus Paraneptunicella; species Paraneptunicella aestuarii. The sequence goes on from NZ_CP074570.1 coordinate 182,959, forward strand.
GCTTGTCCCAGCTTACTGACAAGCCGATAACCTCTTTACCTTCCCACATGCCTTTGGTAACGATACCTGCATCTGGAATTGCACCCGCATCTGAACCTGCGTCAGGCCCAGTTAGTGCGAAACAAGGAATATCTTGACCAACAGCAAGCTTAGGCAGCCAATATTGTTGTTGCTCTGGCGTACCATAATGCATCAGCAATTCACCTGGGCCCAATGAGTTGGGAACCATAACGGTGACCGCAACCGTACTGCTTTTGGATGCCAACAAAGACACAATAGTCGAGTTTGCATAAGGACTGAATTCCAAACCACCGAAGGCTTTAGGAATAATCAATGCAAAGAATTTGTTGGCTGATAGAAAATCAAGAATATGTTGAGGAATATGAGTCTGGTGTTGCAACTCATAATCATCAACCATATCGATAACCTTTTGCACAGGGCCATCGATGAAAGCTTGTTCCTCGGCGGTAAGTGTTGCTGCCGGGATATTACGTAAACCAGCCATATCTGGCTTACCTTGATAAATAGAAGCTTCTAACCAAATATCACCGGCGTCTAAGGCTTCTTGCTCAGTGATTGAAATAGGAGGTAGTACTTTCTTTAAACTCTTACGTATGCTCATAATATTAACTCATCCGACATCCGACCAGTTGGTGTAAGTATGATTCAAACGCGCGTTTTGATCAAAACTTTTAACAACTTTTTTACTAATTTGTTTGAAAATTCAATAAAAACAAATGGTTATTAAGGTTAAAAATTTTCGTGAAATGATACGTTTTTGCTTGTTTCGACTTGAAAAGTGTTGTGTGGAGATGTTTATATATTAAGCGTTTTATCTCTTTTCCGATAAAAATAGCTCTCATAAGGTTCGTGTTTTGGTGATGTTGAAATAATGAAAGTTGCAAATCCACAAGGTAAAGGTTTGGTTGCTGTCTTCAAGGATTGGCATGCGCCTATTGTCATTGAGGAGCAGCGCGACCTTTCTACATTGGTAAAAGACTATCTGTTGTCCTTAATGGTGTTGTCAGCCAAATTCAAATTTCGCCCGGTGAGAGATAAAGAGTATTACCTGTATTTAAAGAGGGGCGAACTCATCATGACCCTGATTGAGCCTGAAAAGTCCGGTGAACGTTTCGGCAAATATGTTGGTAGCTGTTATATAAAGCCAGAGCTTACCTGGGGGCTTGAGTTTTCCGAATTATCTAAAACAGACCCTGACATTCAAGATTACATTCAAAGCTTCTACAGGGGGTTTGAGGATCACCACGGCCAGAATGTCGACTTGCTCTCCCTTCTGCCTTTCTTTGAAGAATCTCTGCCTTTTTATGCACGCATGTATGCCAATGGCTTGGCAAAGAGTATTGAACAGGGAATGGTGAGCTTGGGGATGGGGAAAATAAAAGCTAATTTATTATTGAATAACTCTGAAAGTCTGCAATTTATCTTACCTCATAAGGGATGATAATTCGTACGAAAAAAGCTATATGTGCAACCATCATTTTTTACAAAAAAGATACATTATCAACATTTTTGTAAAAATTTAAGTTGGGATGTGTATCCTAATTAATTTCTTAAAATATCGAATGATTCCAATTTTAGATCCTTTTATTGACCGGATATTAGGTTTTTTATCCTAATTTTTCGTTTTTTTAAATTTGATCGAAATTTGTGCTTGCCCAACGCGAAAGTCTTATGTTATTTCTAAAAAGGTAACGAACAAACGAGATATTCTTTTCATGCAATTAGCCCACGTCACAAAACGCATTTTGAAAGCAAACGCTGCTCGCGTCGTGCTCGTGGTACTCGTGGTGATTATTAGCTCACTGCGGGGACGGCTATTGGCATGAACGAGTAGGTCAGAATAGCGAAACCCCCGCACGAAAGTCCGGGGGTTTTTTCGTTTTAGGGCTCCAAAAATTTTAAACATCGGTGTTAAGGGCACTCAGCAGTAATGAACGGCGCACAATACATATTGAAGTTTCTAGAGCAGCAAAAGATTAAATCGATCTTTGGCTACCCGGGTGGTGCGATCATGCCGTTGTATGATGCGTTACTGGACTCAACCGTTGAGCATTATCTTGCCAGACATGAGCAAGGTGCAGCGTTCTCGGCAATTGGCCATGCCAGAGCAACGAATCAGGTCGGTGTTTGCGTTGGTACGTCAGGGCCTGGTGCTACCAATTTGCTAACCTGTATGGCTGATGCCAAGTTAGATTCCATTCCCTTATTGATTTTAACCGGACAGGTGGCGACTTCTGCGATGGGTTCCGATGCCTTTCAGGAAGTTGACGTGCTGGGATTGTCTTTGAGCATCTGCAAGCATAGCGAATTGGTAACAGACATTGCTGATTTACCCAATGCATTGGAAGAGTGCTTCCGATTAACTACCGATGGACGCCCTGGCCCAGTATTACTGGATTTACCAAAAGATGTTTTGTTAGCGGAAGTGCCCGAGGTACTTCTTGAAGCCAAGAAAACCGTTGAAATGTCCTTAATTACTAGTCATTCCGACGAAGTAAAGGCTATCAATAATCTGCTACAACAAGCCCGCAAGCCATTGCTTTATGTTGGTGGTGGAATTGGCATGGCTGGGGCAACGCATGAGTTGAATGCGTTTATTGAAAAATCGGGTATCCCGTCTGTTGCTACATTGAAAGGTTTGGGCTGCGTTGCTTCTGCACATCCTGGGTATTTAGGTATGTTGGGCATGCATGGTTGGCCTGCTGCCAATATTGCTGTTCAAGAGTGTGATGTATTGTTGGTGGTCGGTGCGAGATTAGACGACCGTGCTACCGGTAAATTGGCTGAGTTTGCCCCTCACGCCAAAGTTGTACATATCGACATTGATGAAGCCGAGTTGGATAAGCGCAGAATCGCTGAAATTGCTTTGCAAGCAAATATAAAAGAGATCCTGCCCTTATTAACAACCAATTTGGATATTCAGCCATGGAGCGATGAGCTTCAAGCGTTGAAAGCTGAGAAAGCTTATTCTTATAGTGATTTTTCTGAGCATGGACGACCTGACGCACCTTCGGTATTGCACTATTTGAGCGAGTCATTGCCGGAAGATAACGTTGTGGCTTGTGATGTTGGTCAACATCAGATGTGGGTTGCCCAACATATGACTTTCCGTCGTCCTGTTGATCATTTAAGTAGTGGTGGATTGGGCACAATGGGCTTTGGTCTGCCAAGTGCTATCGGAGCTCAGGTAGCGAGACCAGAGTCTACAGTAGTAACAATATGTGGTGATGGCTCATTCATGATGAATGTTCAGGAGCTTGCCACATTAAGACGTTACCAATTACCGGTAAAAATTGTGGTAATGGACAACCAGCGTCTGGGCATGGTGAAGCAATGGCAAGAGCTATTCCATGAAGAGCGCTACAGCGAAACGGATTTGTCCTGTAACCCACCTTTCAGCGATCTGGCTAAGGTCTTTGGTCTGGAAGCTCGGGTGCTGGAAGACAATGCTGATACCAAAGAGGCATTGGACTGGTTATTACAAACAGAAGGGCCAGCGTTACTACATGTTCGCCTGGATGAACAACAAAACGTTTGGCCCATCGTGCCGCCAAATACAGCAAATCACAAAATGTGGGAGCAACCATCATGCACAGCTTGAAACTAGAGGTATACAACAAACCAGCAATACTAGAACGTGTTTTACAAATTATCCGCTATCGCGGTTATAATCTGATCAGTCTACAAGTTATCCCCGATGGGATGGATATGTTGACAGTCTTGATCACAATTGATGGTATGCAACCTGTTAGCAAACTAACCAATCAGCTAAATAAGTTGTATGATCTGGCGCGCATTATTAATTTGAACCTGGCACAACCAGAAGAAACAACACAACAAAAAGCTTTCCAAACAGCTTAACGCGATTTTTAGAACATCTCATTGCGAGTTGTTGTGTTGCCAGGCGGTATAAAATAGGAACAAAAATGGCTAAGAAACTCGCTGACTTAATTTGGTTTAACGGTGAAATCATTCCTTGGGAAAAGGCGACTGTGCACGTCATGACTCACGCGATTCACTACGGTTCATCAGTATTTGAAGGCATTCGCGCCTACAACACGCCTGACAGAGGTACATGTGTATTTCGTCTGGATGAACATAACCGACGTTTATTGGATTCTGCGAAGATTTATCGCATGACCATTCCATACACGTTGGAGCAAATTAACGACGCTACTAAAGAAATTATTCGTAGTAACAAACTGGAATCTGCTTATATCCGCCCAATCGCTTACTACGGCGATATTGGTATGGGTTTACAAGTTCCTTTTGGCACTGAAACTGATTTGGCAATTGCTGCATTCCCATGGGGCGCTTATTTAGGTGCAGAAGCGTTGGAAAACGGCGTTGATGCAGGTGTTTCTTCCTGGAATCGCCTGGCTGCCAACACTATGCCAACAGGCGCTAAAGCAGGTGGTAACTACCTGTCTTCTCAATTAATTTCTATGGAAGCGCGTCGCCATGGTTATGGTGAAGGTATTGCTTTGGATGTAAATGGCTACGTGAGCGAAGGTGCTGGCGAGAACCTGTTTATTATCCGTAACGGTGTGGTATCAACAACACCAAAAACAGCGGCGATTTTGCCAGGTATTACTCGTGATACCTGTATCACACTAATGAAAGACATGGGATTGGAAATCAGAGAAGAGAATATTCCAAGAGAAGCTCTATATCTGGCTGATGAAATCTTCATGTGTGGTACAGCCGCAGAAGTAACACCAGTACGCAGTGTTGACGGCATTAAAGTTGGCTCTGGTAAACGCGGCAAGATCACAGAGCAAGTACAAAGCACATTCTTTGGCTTGTTCAACGGTAAAACCGAAGATAAATGGGGTTGGTTAACGCCTGTAGAATGAAAGGGTTGAGACTCTATTATTGAGTGTTCGCACTTGCTCTATTCTATATTTACCTCATTAAAGGCTTATTGGCAGCACAGAAAAGATACTCTTCTTGACTGTGCTGTTGTGCTTCCTCGTGCGCTCAAATGCACAGTTGCAGTAACTAAGTCCAATTCACAATTAAAACAGTACGGCTTTTAGAATTATTGTTCTTCTAGCCGTATGGCTACTAACAATTATTTATTAAAGGTGTACTACAGTGGCAAGAAAACTCCGATCAGCTACTACTACTCATGGTCGAAACATGGCTGGTGCTCGTGCTTTATGGCGTGCAACGGGTGTAACTGATAATGATTTTGGCAAGCCCATCATTGCTGTAGCCAACTCCTTTACCCAATTTGTTCCTGGTCATGTGCATTTAAAAGACATGGGGCAACTGGTTGCAAGGCAGATCGAAAAGGCCGGTGGTATCGCAAAAGAATTCAATACTATCGCAGTGGATGATGGCATCGCGATGGGTCATAGCGGTATGTTATATAGCTTGCCTTCTCGTGAACTGATTGCGGATTCGGTTGAATACATGGTGAATGCGCATTGTGCTGACGCTATCGTATGTATCTCTAACTGCGACAAGATCACACCGGGAATGCTAATGGCTTCCATGCGTTTAAATATTCCGGTGATTTTTGTCTCGGGTGGGCCAATGGAAGCCGGTAAAACCAAGCTTTCCGACCAGATCATCAAGCTCGATTTGGTTGATGCCATGGTTGCCGCTGCCGACAGTTCAGTCAGTCAGGAAGATGCCGATCAAATTGAGCGATCTGCATGCCCAACCTGTGGTTCCTGTTCTGGCATGTTCACAGCGAATTCCATGAACTGCTTAACCGAAGCGTTAGGTTTGTCTCTTCCTGGAAATGGCTCTCTTGTTGCCACTCATGCTGATAGAGAAAAGTTGTTCTTAAAAGCGGGCGAGCAAATTGTTGAGCTGTGTAAGCGCTATTACGAACAGGAAGACGATAGTGTTTTGCCACGCAATATTGCTAATTTCAAAGCGTTTGAAAATGCCATGAGCCTGGATATTGCTATGGGTGGATCGACCAACACAGTTCTACATTTGCTAGCCGCTGCCGCTGAAGGCGAAGTGCCATTCACTATGCAAGACATTGATCGCCTTTCTCGCAAAGTGCCTCATTTATGTAAAGTGGCACCGTCGACCAACAAATACCATATGGAAGATGTACATCGTGCGGGGGGGGTTATTGGCATCCTGAATGAATTAGACAAAGCTGGATTACTGCATTCGGACACGAACCATGTTCTTGGAAGTTCATTAAAGAAGGTGCTTACTGATTGGGATGTACTTGAAAATTCAAATGACGGTGCGCGTACATTTTTTCAAGCTGGGCCTGCAGGAATTCGTACCACACAGGCATTCAGCCAGGATTGCCGTTACGACAGTGCCGATATCGACCGTGAAAATGGTTGTATTCGCAGTAAAGAATTTGCCTATAGCCAAGACGGTGGATTGGCCGTGCTATTCGGTAACATCGCTGAAAATGGTTGTATCGTTAAAACGGCTGGGGTGGATGAATCCATTCTGAAATTCAATGGTTCAGCCAAAGTCTTTGAAAGCCAGGAAGATGCCGTTAACGGCATTTTGAACGACGAAGTGAAAGCGGGCGACGCCGTTATTATCCGTTATGAAGGACCTAAAGGTGGCCCGGGAATGCAAGAAATGTTGTATCCCACTTCGTACCTGAAATCGAAAGGATTAGGTAAAGCTTGTGCTTTGATTACCGATGGACGCTTCTCTGGTGGCACATCGGGGTTGTCTATTGGACATTGTTCTCCCGAAGCGGCTTCTGGTGGCGCTTTGGCCTTGGTTAAAGATGGCGACCCCATCGAAATTGATATTCCTAATCGTAGTATTAATTTGATGCTTTCAGAGCAGGAATTGGCTGAGCGCCGTGAAGCGATGAACAACAGCGACAAGCCGTGGCAGCCTGCTACTCGGGTTCGTCCCGTTTCAACGGCTCTGAAAACTTATGCATTGTTGGCGACCAGTGCTGATAAAGGCGCAGTAAGAGATACCAGTAAACTGGAAGGTTAGACCCCTGAGGTAGCATATTAATGAGCAATGTAACCGAGTTTGAATATTTACAGAAAATCCTCAGGTCGCCGGTATACGATGTCGCTGTGAATAGCGACTTCGTAAAGCTAAACCGATTTTCGGAAAGCATGGGCAATGAGGTGTGGCTGAAACGTGAAGATCAGCAGCCCGTTAAATCATTCAAATTACGTGGAGCCTACAATCGAATTAGTCAGCTATCGCAAGCTCAGTTAGATGCTGGAGTCGTTGCAGCTTCTGCGGGTAATCATGCTCAAGGCGTTGCTTATTCCGCAGCTCGCAAAGGCATTAAGGCGACTATCGTGATGCCGGAAACCACGCCGGATATTAAGGTGGAAGCGGTTCGAAATTTTGGTGGTGATAACGTCAAAATCGTCCTGTTTGGCAGTAACTTTGATGCTGCCAATGCCAAGGCTTATGAGCTGGCCAAAGAGCAAGGACTGACCATGATCCCGCCTTTTGATAATGACGATGTTATTGCGGGACAAGGCACGATTGGTAAAGAGATTCTGGAGAAAAACCCGGATCTGGATATTTTATTTATTGCCGTTGGTGGTGGTGGTTTGGCCGCTGGCATTGCCACCTATGTCAAAGCCATTCGTCCTGATATTAAAGTGGTTGCTGTGGAAGCCGAAGATTCGGCTTGCCTGAAAGCCGCGTTGGAAGCCGGGCAGCCTGTTGATTTGCCTTCGGTTGGTATTTTCGCTGATGGTGTTGCGGTAAAACGCATAGGTGAAGAGCCTTTTCGACTTTGTCAGCAGTACGTTGACGAAGTGATTACAGTGAATTCCGATGAGATTTGCGCAGCGATTAAAGACATTTTCGATGACACCCGTGTGATAGCTGAACCTGCGGGAGCCTTGTCGATAGCTGCTATTCGCAAATATGTACGTGAAAACGACATCAAAGGGAAAAAGCTGGCGGGGATTTTGTGTGGTGCCAATATCAACTTCCACACATTGCGCTATGTATCAGAGCGTTGTGAATTAGGTGAGCAAAAAGAAGCGGTTTTTGCGGTGAAGATCCCGGAGCAAAAAGGCTCGTTCAAAAAGTTCTGCAAAATTTTGGGTGGTCGTTCCATTACCGAGTTTAATTATCGTTTTGCCAGTGATCGTAATGCGCACGTGTTTGTGGGCATTAAGTTACGAGAAGGGCTCAGTGAATTTAAACAATTAACTGACGCTTTGGAAGCGAACGGTTATCAGTGGTTTGACTTGTCCAATAATGAAATTGCCAAACTGCACGTAAGATATATGGTTGGTGGGCGCCCGCCAACATTGTTGAATGAACATATCTATTCCTTTGAGTTTCCAGAATCACCCGGTGCGTTATTGCGCTTTTTGGAAACCTTGGGCGATCGTTGGAATATCACACTATTTCATTATCGGAATCATGGTGCGGCACAAGGATTGGTATTGGCGGGGTTTGATATTCCGGACTTAGATCAGCAAGAATTTAATCAGTATTTGGAAAAATTATCGGGATATCTCTATCAGGAGCAGACAGATAACCCTGCGTATAAATTCTTCTTATCTGATTTAAACGGTGTGTTTTAATCGATTTTAATAAACATGGGAGTGACTGATGTTCTGGAAGAAGAAAGTCACTCGTTAGAAGAACAATTAGTTTTTAAACGAAATAGCAAAGGTTAAGAAGTAACAAGCCTGGTTAAATTAATATTAGCTGGAGCTTAAAGCTGTTGAGGTAGTAAGTATGAGTTTTGAGCTTTGGGTGACGTTTACACTGGCGACCTTGGTGATTCTGATGATTCCAGGGCCAACTATTATTTTGGTTGTCAGTAAGGCAATGCAGAATGGCTATCGTTCGGTAATGCCTTTGGTTGCCGGTGTGGTACTTGGTGATTTTGTTGCAATGACGCTATCACTACTTGGGCTAGGCGCTATCATGGCAACGTCAGCCACATTATTTTTAGTTTTCAAATGGTTGGGTGCTTTGTACCTGTTGTATTTAGGCTACAAATTATGGAAGACTCCCATTGAAGTAAACCCGGATGTTGTGAGCAAGAATAATGAATCTTCTTTTAAATTATTCCAGCATTCGTTTTGGGTCACTATGTTAAACCCCAAGAGCATCGCGTTCTTCGTGGCCTTTCTACCTCAATTTATACAGCCAGAGCATCCGGCCATTACACAAGTTATAGTGTTGGGCGGAACGTTTTTGGCACTGTCTATCGTTAGTGCGGGATTATATGGATTATTTGCCGGTAAACTGGCGACTAAAATTAAGCGAGCTGGTGTTCGACGCTGGTTTAACCGAATCGGCGCTTCTTCATTGATTGGCGCTGGAGTATTAACAGCAACAATGCAGCGCACTGCTTAGTAGCATTAAGGATCATCATCGAAGATGTAATGTGTGCCAACCGAAGCTGGATTGGTTGGCACGGAATTCAATTTTATCTGTAGGTTAGGCTTTAGGCTGGTTAACCTGTTTTTCTAACTCTTCTACACGCGCTTCCAAAGCTTCCAGTTTCTCTCGGGTGCGTTGCAAAACCATGGTTTGAACATCGAACTCTTCGCGGCTAACAAAATCCAAACGGCTTAGTTGTGACTGTAAAACTTGTTTGACCTTGCTTTCCACGCCTTCAGCCATTGTTTTAACGCCCGGAGGAATGCTATCTGCTACCTGTTTCGCCAGTTCTTCCAATTTTTTTGGTTCCAACATAGATAAAATCTCTTAATCTTTATGAGCCATGCCCGGATTGCTACTATTCCAAGGCTACTAATTTTACGTGTGATATTGGTTTCAGAGTCTAGCAAAAAACCAGGCTCAACAAAATTGATTGAAGCTGAATTGATTGCACTACTGTTTGTGGCAAGTTACAGGTAAAATCGCGCGTCCTAATGAAAGGGGTCTTATGAAACTTAATCCCAAACAGAACGAAGCTGTGAATTACATTTCTGGGCCATGCTTGGTATTGGCGGGCGCGGGGAGTGGTAAAACGCGTGTTATCACTAACAAAATTGCCCATCTTGTACAAAATTGTGATGTTCCTGCTCGCACTATTGTGGCTGTAACCTTTACCAATAAAGCTGCGCGTGAAATGAAAGAACGTGTTGCCGCTACCATGGGTAAGAAGGAAGCGCGTGGACTAAAAGTTTCTACCTTTCATACCTTGGGTTTGAACATCATCAAAAAAGAAGTGAAATCCTTGGGCTTGAAAGCCGGTTTTTCGTTATTCGATGATAGGGACAGCGTTGATCTGATTAAGGATCTCGCTGGAGATGAATTTGGTGACGATAAAGATCAGATTTCTATTCTGCAAAGCACAATTTCTAATTGGAAAAACGATCTGTTACTGCCTCAGCATGTCATTAATCAAACGCGAGATCCTCAGCAGCAGCTCTATGCCAGTATCTATGAAAAATATCAGCAGCATTTGAGATCTTATAATGCACTGGATTTTGATGATCTGATTTTAATGCCCACATTGTTGTTTAAAACCAATGAAGAAGTCAGGCAGCGTTGGCAGAATCGAATTCGCTATATTCTGGTAGACGAATATCAGGATACTAATACCAGTCAGTATGAGCTTATCCGTTTACTTGTGGGTGAAAGAGCGCGTTTTACCGTGGTTGGCGATGATGATCAGTCTATCTATTCCTGGCGTGGCGCTCGTCCGCAAAACCTGGCTTTGTTAAAAGAACACTACCCATCATTACGTTTGATTAAGTTAGAGCAGAATTACCGTTCTTCCGGGCGAATCCTGCACTGTGCCAATATTCTGATTGAAAACAATCCCCACGTTTTTGATAAGAAGCTTTTCTCTGAACTGGGTTACGGTGAGCAACTTCGAGTGCTGGAATGTAAATCGGAAGAGCACGAAGTTGAGCGAGTGGTCGCAGAATTGCTGGCGCATAAGTTCATGAACGGTAGTAGCTACGGAGATTATGCGATTCTTTATCGTGGTAATCACCAATCTCGCACCTTTGAAAAAGCGCTGACGCAAAACAAGATCCCGTACAAAATCAGCGGTGGCATGTCATTCTTCGGGCGTACCGAAGTGAAAGACATCATGGCTTATTTGCGATTGTTGGTGAATCAGGATGACGATACCGCCTTGTTACGTGTGATTAATACCCCTAGTCGCGGTATTGGGCGTGTGACATTAGAGAAAATCGGCGGATTAGCGCACCACTTGGAATGCTCCATGTTTGAAGCGGCATTGTCAGATCATATTAACCATGTGCTGAGTGGAAAAGCGCTAGATGCGGTCAAGGAATTTGGGCGTTGGATGGTTGAGCTTTCTGATAATGCTCAGCGAGGGGATACTGTTGCCGCTATTCGTGATTTGATTAAAACCAGCCGTTACGAAGAATGGCTGTACGAGACAAGTAGTAGCCCGAAAGCGGCTGAAATGGCGATGGCAAACATCAGTACGCTGTTTGGCTGGGTCAATGGCATGTTGGAAGGCAGCGATTTAGATCCGCCCATGACCTTGCAAGAAGTCGTCAACCGCTTGATGTTACGCGACATGATGGAAAAAGGGGAAAGTGAAGAGGATGTTGAAGCCGTGCAATTGATGACCTTGCATGCTTCAAAGGGGCTGGAATTCCCTTATGTTTTCATGGTGGGTATGGAAGAAGGCTTGCTTCCGCATCAAGCCAGTATCGATGAAGACAATATCGAAGAAGAGCGTCGCTTAGCCTATGTCGGTATTACCCGGGCACAACGAGAATTGTATTTCAGTTTCGCCAAAGAACGCCGCCAGTATGGAGAATTGATCCGTACTGAACCAAGTCGTTTCCTGTATGAATTACCTCAAGATGATTTGTCCTGGGAGCAGAAGCGTAAAAAGGACAGTAAGGAAGTGCGACAGAAGAAGGCTGAAATCGGGATCGCTAATCTTAGGAATATTTTGAAAGATTAGAGTCTATTTAATCTGAACTATGCCGATGCAGGGATGAATTCGGCGTCATCATAAGCTTCGCTTTCCACAGGAAGATGTTCGGCTTCCGCCAAAAACTTACCTTGTCCAAAACGGCAGTTAGCCGCTATCAGTGCTTTGCATTGCTCGTCATTTTCAATACCGTTGGCAATAACTTCAAAGCCAAAATGTTCTGAAATTTGCTGTACAGATTGAATGATTTTCAGGTTTTCGATACTGGCTGGCAGTGAACGTACAAATTTTCTGTCTATTTTGACGTAATCGAACGGGAAGGTGCACAGTGAATTTAACGAAGCCATACCATTACCGAAGTTGTCCAGTACCAGCGTCACGCCAGCTTCTTTCAGCTGCTGAACTGCTGCAAGCACCTGTTGAGATTTGCGATTGATATGTGTTTCGTCTATTTCTAACACCAGTTTTTCTGGATCAATGCCAGCATCAACAATGCGCTCAACAAGTTGGCTGACTTGCTTCGCCTGGATCAGATGATTGATCGATAAGTTAATGGCAACACGATGATTACGTTCCTCTCCCCCCGCATCTTTCCATACACGTAGCATCTGACAGGCTCGCTCAATCATGAAACGATCGATTTCCATTGTCATGCCAATATGTTCTGCTACACGCCAGAATTGTTCACGCTTGATTTTACCCAAAGTGGAATGTTGCCAGCGAACATAACATTCGAGATAAATAGGCTTATTGGTCGCCATATCGACAATGGGCTGGAAATAACAATCAAAGCTGCGAGTTTTCAGTGTCCGTCGGAACTCATTTTCCAGTTCCAGTTCTTCCAGTAAGCGTTCACGCATACTCTGGTCGAACATCACGTAACGACCACGTCCCATAGACTTGGCTTGGTACATGGCTGCATCGGCATCCCGAATGAGTTCACCAGCGTTTTTATACCAAGGTTCGATAAAGGCAATACCGATGCTACCGCCGGAATACATTTCTGTACTATCCAGACAGAATGCTTCACTCATGGCTTCGAGGATGCGTGATGCGACTTCTTCGGCATCTTCCTCGTTGTCAAAATTGTCGAGTAAGATAACGAATTCATCACCGCCCAAGCGAGCCAAAAGATCGTGGCCTCGAATGCAGCGAGCTATACGTTTACTGACTTCAATCAGGAACTTGTCACCTGCTTGATGGCCCAATGTGTCGTTAATCAGCTTGAAGCGATCCAGATCGATAAACAGGACGGCGAATTTGTTCTTGGGATAGCGTTTTTTGTTTGCGATGGCTAATTCAACCCGGCTGGTGAAAAGTGCCCGGTTGGGTAATCCTGTCAGGGTATCGTGATGAGCGTCGTGGATTAGCTTCAGCTCAATGTGCTTTCTTTCTTCAATCTGTTCTTTCAAGCTGGCATTGGCGCGGTGCAGCTCGTCGGTTCGCTCTTTGACTTTTTCTGCCAAATGCAGGTTATAAGCCTGAATGGATTCTTGAGCATGTTTTCGTTCCAGCGCTACCGCAATGTGGTGGGAGATATATCTCAGTAATTCCAAATCTCGTGGTTGATATTTGTATTTGTCATCGTAGGATTGAATTCCCACAACGCCAGACACTTCACCGTCTACAACTAAAGGTGTTCCTACCCAATAATTCCTTTCTTTCTCCATGCGCATGGCTACATCTCGATCAAGCTCGCCAGCATCGGCCAATTCAGTGGCTCGAACCGGGCCTATAAGTTCAGCTCGACCATGTCGAAGTACATATTCGGTGAGTCCTCGTCCTAAAGGCCGGGATTCAGCAGAAGCATTATTTTCGTCGTAGAAATATGGGAAATTCAGCATTCCCTTATTTTGATCCAGCGTTGCAATATAACAGTTTGGAGCATGAACCAAGCGCGCGAGGATCATGTGCAGGTTTGCATAGAAGTTTTCCATATCGCCATCAACTGAGGCTGAAAGCTCGGAAATTTCAAACAGTGCCTGTTGCAGATCTTCAATCTTTTGGCGTTCTTGAATTTCTTCCTGCAACTCGTCGTTAATTTGTCGTAATTGCTTGGTGCGTTCACGAATGGTTCGCTCAGTTAATTCACGGTTTTTAACTCTGTCTACCGAAGTCACAATGTGTTGCGACACGAATTGCAACACTTCCAAATCTTCTTCGCTGTAGCGAACCGATTCGTCATAACTTTGCACGACCATCGCACCGATGCATTTACTGCCTCGCTTTAACGGTACGCCTAACCAGTCTACTGAGGTTGTACCCAGGTCTGCGGCACCGACCTGCCTTTTTTTGTCTTCGTAATTTTCTTTGGTGAGGAAGAGGGGTTCACCAGTGGTAAGAACGTGCCCGGTAAAGCCTTTTTTCAGCTGTGAGGCTGGGATTTCATTGACTGTTAGCTCGTCAAACTCATCAACGAAATAAACAATATCTACCAGATCAGAGACTTCGTCATAGAAGGCGACGTAGAAGTTTTTGGCGTCCATGAAGCCACCGATAATTTCATGGAGAGCAGAGTACAGGCGTGGCAATTCGCTAACCGAGCTTGCTAACTCGGAAATTTGGAATAGAGCTTTTTGGATCAGCTCTTTCCGTTTGTACTTATCGGTGATCTGCTGTAACTGTGGAACAAGTTCCCGCAATTCCTCTTCGGAAAGTACTCCAGCAGGTATTTCTGTTGCCATATTACAAAAACGTTATACTCAAAAAATCGCCACTACAGCATTATACATAAACTACAACTAACAAAAAGGCTACATAAATGTAGCCTTTCGTGAAAGATCACGTAGTTTATCCACTTCTTACTACTAAATTGATTCCTTTCAAATACTTAAATCTTAGTTATATTCAAGCATATAATCGATCGCAGCTTTAATTTCGTCTTCGCTACAATCTGAACAAGCACCCATAGGTGGCATTGCATTAAAACCTTTCAATGCGTGCTCTAGTAGTTTATCTAAACCACGAGCATCTATACGAGGTTGCCATTCGGCTTTGCTAAAAGAAAGAGGTGCGCCAAGTGCTTTACTAGCGTGACAGCCAACACAGGAAGATTGATAAACTTGTTGACCAGTACGTGCGCCACCAGAACCTGCCGCCGCCGCACCTTTAACATGTACTTGTCCAACTGGTTTAATTCGATCAATCATCGCTTGATTATCATCAGCTGCAAATGCTGAACCTAAACCAATACCCGCTGCTACTAACATCAACACTAATTTTTTCACATTTCTCTCCAAATGAGGGTGCGCGTAGATATGTTAAATTTTTAGGGGCAAGATTATAACGCCTTATTGCCCCGTAACAAGAAATTAATCAGAAAATAAGCGATCTTGAACGGTCGTTACTTTCCATCTTTCGCGTTATATTTTGAAGTGTAAAAATATATTTACCATTTTTTCGTAAAAACAACATCTTTCCGTGCAGCAAAACTTTCAAAAATATCTACAGTAAGGAGTTGAGAATTTGCCGTCCGTTGTTCGTCGGCAGGTGTCGGGAACAATAAAATTCTCATGTAACACATTCAAAAAATGTTAAAGAGGACACGGAATATGGCTAACCACTATCATGGTTTAGCGCCCTTTAAAGGGCTAGAATTGCTACAGAGTTTTAATGACAGTGAACCCGGTCGCTTCGCGAGGCTTCTGCCAGAATTACCCCCACTCTATGTCAACCCACTTACGCTACATAAAATTGGTGAGGCCAATGGTGTGATGGAAGATAGAGGGCTACCTAATTTATCCAAAACAGTAGAGCTGGGACTTATCTTTTTTGGCCAGTTTATCGATCACGATATTACGCTGGACGACAGTTCATCTCTAAGTTCAAACAATGTCCCTTCTAAAGTCGATAATGTCAGAACGCCTACACTGGATCTGGATTCTGTTTATGGTGAAGGACCTGAAGCAAGTCCTTACTTATACAAAGACGGCTTATATTTGTTAACCGGTGCAGACTACGCTGGCAATTTTACCGATGAGCAATGGCTGAGACTGGCAGCGAAAGATTTGCCACGTAACCCGCTGGGTACAGCTATCATTGGTGATCCGCGAAATGATGAAAACCGCGTTATTTCTCAAATGCAGCTTGGCTTCTTGCGCTTTCACAACGCGGTTGTTGATAGCCTTAAAGATAGACCGGGTGCGCCAACGGGTTCTAAATTGTTTGAAGACGCTCGCCGAGTCGCAACCTGGCACTACCAGTGGGTAGTTCTGAATCACTTCTTGCGCACCATTTGTGGTGACTGGATCGTGGACGACATTTTGGCAAATGGGCGCAAGATCTATGTGCCTGAATACGAAGCTGATGGTGATGTTGAACCTTTCATTCCCATTGAGTTTGCGACTGCTGCCTATCGTTTCGGACATAGCATGATCGTGGAAAAATTCCGTGTTCAGCAGGGCGAAGATCAATTCCCATTGTTTGGAGACCGCTATGGTAATGGTTTCACTCCTTTGCCAAATTTGCGTGCTGTTGTGGACTGGGAAACCTTGCTGGATAGCGGTAACGGTGATTTTGAGCGTGCAGGTCAGCTAGACACCAAACTTGCCAGCACATTGCTTAACTTGCCATTCTTGCCTGCAGAACTTCCGGCTTTTGAACGTTCATTGGCAACAAGAAACTTGTTAAGAGCGCAAAGCTTCTTAATCCCTTCCGGTGAGCAAGTGGCTAACTTGATGATCCAGTATGGTGCAAAAGAAATCACATCCGAGATGATCGAGCATGTTAGTGAAGCTGCAAAAAGATTGGGCGATCTGGATAAAGGCACACCATTATGGTTGTACTTGTTGCAAGAAGGCCAAACGATTGGTCGCATGAATAATGATGGTAAATTCGAGAGAGGAGAAGGTTTAGGCCCTGTAGGAGCTCGATTTGTCGCTGAAACCATTATTGGCCTGATGGAATTGGATGATCGTTCTTTCCTTGGCACAAATCGTAACTGGTCACCAATGGATTCTCATGACAAGTTGGGGCCCAATGGCGTGACTAACTTGTATGATTTGCTGACTTTTGGCGATAACTAAGAAGCTTTTTAGCTTTTAACCAGGCTGCCGGGAGATTCCGGTGGCCTTTCTCTTTTCTGATTTTATACAAATGCATTCATAATCCTCCCTGCATATTCGCTAAGCTGGAATAAAAACTGGGCGATGAAGATATTATTCACTTTATTAAATATGAAGGTATGCTGCAAAGACCCACTGCCAGGAAGTATTTAAGAGGAGAAATTAACATGCGAATTTTATTAGTAATAATAGGCTTATTATTCACAGTCAGCTCTTTCGCACATCATGATGACATTGTAGGTGAAGGGCTTGAACATGAACTTTTCCACGCGTTGTTATGGCTAGTGGTTGCTGTGGCGTTATATAAAGGTATTCGGTGGTTACAGCAGAATAGAGACCGTTAAATCACTACAGCTCTCTGTCTATTTTTACACCCTATTGATGTGCGGTGAGTGTTAGGCACTCATCTATGAACCTATCCGGTATTAATGGTTGATGTCACCTTGGGACATCAGTATGATAAGCGCCGCTTCATACCTACGGTATATCCTACATTTAACCACCCGTAGCTCAGCTGGATAGAGCGCACCCCTCCGGAGGGTGAGGCCAGAGGTTCGAATCCTCTCGGGTGGGCCATTAAGCCTGTATACAAATTTTGGTTTACATAAGATTCCAAATCTAATAAGAATTATTTTTATTTAGATTTGATTCTGGCTGCTAACCTTATATAGAATCAGCGACTACAGTGTCTGTTGTTTGTTTAAACGGGTACGCGTCGTCTTGCGAAAGACCTTAACAACCCCATTTATCAAATTATTCAGATGCCATGCCTTGTCTTAGGCAATTTTGCGGATCACCTGTTAGAAGGTGTGCCTTTCAACAGGAGGTAAACAGCCTCCTTTGAGAGAGTTTCACAACCCAATGCAAGAGCATATTTCTATGACAGTGTGGGATTTACCCAAGAAGACCAGTGCTTATGTTAGCCACATTAGTGATCATTTAGAGATGGTCGTGGTGAGTCGTCTTCAGGAAATGGGATTCAATATTGACTGTGAAGTCTTGTGTTTGCGTCGTAGCCCCTTTTCTGGGCCTATCGTTATTCAATTGGGCGATAGTGTTATCTCACTTGAAAAAGATATCGCGGATAAGATTTATCTTCATCATTCATAATTTCAGCGCATTCTCATAAGAATCAGGTTCAGTAATGCAGCGAATAATATTAGTTGGTAAGCCCAACTGTGGTAAGAGTTTGCTCTTTAACCAGCTAACAGGATTACGTCAAAAAGTTGCTAATTTTCCCGGTGTGACCGTTGAGTTAAGAAGTGGTCAATTTGGGCAGTTTGAAGTTGTCGATTTTCCTGGAACCTATTCATTAAATACCTTATCCCGAGACGAAGAAATCGCGGTTGAAAAGATTAACGACGCACTTGCTCACGCTGACACTCATATGTTGGTGTGCGTGTTAGACGCTACTCGCCTTGAGCGCAGCTTGGTCTTCGCTTTGCAAGTTTTGTCTCTGGCACGCAAACATCATAAAAACATTATGTTTGTGTTGAATATGGCGGATGAATTACAGCGCTTTGGGCACACGATTGATGTTGATAAATTGTCTCAGCAACTGGGTGTGCCAGTGTGCGCTTTATCTGCCAAAACCTTGCAAGGGGTCGATGCCTTTAAGAACAAACTGTTAGCCAGTGCTACTGAAGAGGTTGAAGCCTTACCAGAACCTCAAGTTGATATAGACGATGTCGTTACTACCAGTCGTCAACTTGCGAAAGAACACGCCCCCGCAGCCAGTATCGTTTTAAAAAATCAGAATAGAATTGATAGTTTCCTGCTTAATAATGTATTAGGAAGCGTGGCCTTTTTTGTCATTATGTTTTTGTTGTTCCAGAGTATTTTTAACTGGGCAGAACCCTTGATGGATGGTGTAGAAGCGATTATTGAAGGTTTGGCTGGTGCTGTGACCAGTGTGTTGCCTGATGGCATAGTGAATGATTTTGTTTCAGATGCGCTATTTGGTGGTGTGGGATCGTTTCTGGTTTTTGTACCACAGATTATGGTACTGACTTTTATCATTGGCTTGCTTGAAGATAGTGGTTATTTGGCAAGGGCGGCGCTGATTTGTCATAAGCCGCTTAGCTATTTTGGCTTGTCCGGGCGCAGCTTTATTCCGTACTTGTCCGGTCATGCCTGTGCTATTCCAGCCATTATGGCGGCGCGAACCATTGAGTCGCCACGTAAGCGTTTGATTACCATGATGACCATTCCGTTAATGTCCTGTTCTGCTCGCTTGCCTGTTTATGCCTTGTTGATCGCGGCTTTTATTCCCGCAGATCAGTATTGGCTCGGTGTGTTTAACATGCAGGGTTTAACCTTCTTCGCGCTATATATGTTCGGTATTTTCACCGCATTAGTGGTGAGTGCGTTGCTTAATAAGCTTTCATTAAATCATGATAAAACGGAAATGCCGTTTATTTTGGAGCTACCCACTTATCGTTTGCCACACTGGAAACCGCTAATGCAGAGGGTAATTAATAGTGGTTGGCAATTCATCAAACGTGCTGCTCCCGTGATTTTCATGGTGTCACTGGTGCTTTGGGTATTGGGTTATTTCCCTCTGGATTCTAACCTTGAAGGTTCATGGCTAGGACAAATAGGCCATGTGATTGCGCCTGTTTTCGAGCCACTGGGTTTAGATTGGCGCTATGGTGTCGCTATTATGATGTCTTTCCTTGCGCGTGAGGTTTTCGTGGGTGTATTGGGGACGTTATACGGTATTGAAGGTGCAGACGAAAATATCGCAGGACTTGCCGATAATATTGCCGCCGATGGTTTAACTTTGGGCACAGGTATCGGCTTGTTATTGTTCTACGTAGTTGCCTTGCAGTGCGTGGCAACAGTGGCGACATTAAGAGCAGAAACAGGCAACAACAAGCTAGTTTGGAGCCTGTATATTATGTACGGTGTACTGGCTTATTGTCTGGCGTTGTTAGCGGCTAATTTTATTTAGAAAATTAAAACACTGGGATTGCATGGAAGAACAGGAAATTAATCCTGTTCTTTGTTAACCAGTGTTTGTATTAGCTCATCTTCATAACTGAATCTTTCTTCCATCTGTTGACCAAGTACGGCCAGATTCAGGTCGAAACTTTTCATTTCAACGTCATCGTCGTCTGTGATGTTGGCGTAGCGATCATTGAATGAAAGTGCAGTGTCTGTGCTGTCTGAGAACTTGGGGAACAGTTCTTCGGCTTTGGCTAAATCGTCGGTGTCAGACAGGATCTTCTCGTATATTTCAAAGTGGCCTGCTGAAATATAGTCCATCAAAATTTCACAGAAAGATTCGATTTCCTTGGCATCTGGAAGGGCTTTGTCTGCACGTTCAAATGGTGGCAGCCCTGCTAATTGGCAGTATTGCACCAGTAATTGTTTGCGTTCTTGCAACCATGTATCAATTGCAGAATTAAAGCCGCTCCATTTTTCAGTCGCTTGTTGTACTTTTGTCAGCATGATGTCTTATCTCCGACTTTTTTACTGGTGAATATCAACACGTTTTTGAAAGTATAACAAAAAGCGACTGTTACAAAAGTTAACTTAAGTCGAATGGGAAAAAACATTGCTTGATGCTACATTGCACGCAGGTTTTATAGGGAATTCAAGCAGATGATGATTTATAACCCCGACATTAAAACAACTGAACATGCGCATTGGCTGGTGGTTTCTGGCAGTCACCTCGTTATCAATGCCATTGATAACAGCTTGATCGAAGGAACTTGGGAAAAAGTGCCTTTTATCCATGAATATCGGAATGAGCTGGTACAGGTTGGGGAAATCGACGGTAAGCCATGTTATTTGGTCGATATGGGGAGTGAGCAGATTGAAAGCGATGAGCTAACGACTCTTAATTTGCGAGCCATGATGATGCAAATGGGCGTTGACTGGTTTTCGATTTTGGCTCGTGCCTGGCAGGTTGCGCTGTTTCTTCGCACTCACCGGTTTTGCGGACAATGTGGTTCTCGCATGGAGCATGTTGGTTGGGAAATGGCGATGCAATGCCACACTTGTTCCCATCGTTGTTATCCAAGAGTTTCTCCTTGCATTATTGTGGCTATACGTGATGGCGAACGTATTTTGTTGGCGCAGGGGCGTAATCATAAAAACGAAATGCATTCTACCCTGGCTGGCTTCGTGGAAAGTGGCGAGAGCCTGGAAGAAGCGGTGCACAGAGAAGTGTTTGAGGAAGTTGGGGTGAAAGTGAAAAATCTGGAATACTTTTCCAGTCAACCTTGGCCGTTCCCTCATTCGTTAATGGTTGGGTTTCTGGCTGAGTATGATAGTGGTGATATTCAGGTGGATGGCGATGAGATTTTACGTGCTGATTGGTTTACTGCTGATAACCTTCCCAATATTCCACCGACGTTTTCCATTGCTGGGCAGTTAATTCAGGAAACGCTTAAAAAAATGAAATAGCTGGAATTGGATATTTAGAGTCAAAAGGTAGAAATAAAAAAGCCCTACCCGGAGGTAAGGCTCGAATATTTTAGCGTCTTGGTCCCGTTTTACAGGCTTCTTTATTCTTCTATAACGCTAAGCGCAAATAATGTATAGCAGAGTTTTTTTTAGATTGACAAGTAATTTTTTAAAAAAATGTTAAATCTTGCCCAAAAAACGGGAAATTTCTCTGTAAAGTGTGCGTAGCCGCCTTCTGTTGTGTAAACTACCGCAGTTTTTTATCTACCCGGAATTGCGTCAAATTTTATGCAAACACTTAAGAATGATCGTTACCTGAGAGCACTTCTAAAACAGCCTGTTGATAAAACGCCAGTTTGGATGATGCGTCAGGCGGGGCGTTACCTTCCTGAGTACAAGGAAACCAGAAAGCAAGCCGGAGATTTTATGTCTCTGTGCAAAAATGCTGAGTTAGCTTGTGAAGTAACATTACAGCCTTTGCGTCGTTATGAGTTGGATGCCGCGATTTTGTTTTCAGATATTCTGACCATTCCTGACGCAATGGGCTTGGGTTTGTACTTCGAACAAGGTGAAGGCCCTCGTTTCGAACGTCCTATCAATACTAAAGCGGATGTTGATAAAATCGGCATTCCTGACCCTGAGCAGGAATTACAGTACGTAATGAATGCCGTTCGCACCATTCGTAAGGCGCTGAATGGTGATGTTCCTTTGATTGGTTTTTCCGGTAGCCCATGGACACTGGCAACCTATATGGTTGAAGGTGGCTCCAGCAAAGCCTTTACCAGAATCAAGAAGATGGCCTTTAGTGAACCTGCAACCTTGCATTTGTTGTTGGATAAATTGGCTGACAGTGTCACTAGCTATTTGAATGCGCAAATTGCTGCCGGTGCGCAGAGTGTGATGATTTTTGATACCTGGGGCGGTGTATTGTCGTCAAGAGATTACCAAGAGTTCTCGTTGCAATACATGGAGAAAATTGTTTCTGGCTTGACCCGTGAAAACGAAGGTCGCCGTGTTCCTGTTACTTTGTTCACCAAAAATGGTGGGCAGTGGCTGGAGAAAATCGCTGCGACAGGTTGCGATGCTGTTGGTTTGGATTGGACGATTGATATTGCTGATGCCAAGGCGAGAGTTGGTGATAAGGTTGCGCTGCAAGGTAATATGGATCCTTCCATGTTGTATGCTCAGCCAGAAAGAATTCGTCAGGAAGTGGCGACGATTTTAGCGGGCTTTGGTGAAGGTTCTGGTCATGTTTTCAATTTGGGGCATGGTATTCATCAGGACGTTCCACCTGAACATGCTGGTGTTTTCGTTGATGCTGTTCATGAGCTAAGCGAGCAGTACCACAAGTAAACCTTCTTGCTTTGATTTCTTGAGAAGCCGGAAATAAGTCCGGCTTTTTTTGTCTGAATTTTGCGAATTTACTCAGGTAAGTGACCGGTTTTAACGTAGATGAGTGCGCCATCTTCTTTGGTATAAGGCTGATGTGAGCTCATATGTGGGGAGCGGATCCAGGTGCCTTCTGGATAAGTACCGTGCTCATCATAAAAGGTTCCCTGCAAAACCAGAATTTCTTCTCCGCCCCAATGTTGGTGTGGCTTGAATTCAGTAAAGGGAGCCCATTTTACTAATGCGGTGTGCTCTGTGCCAAAATCGTGTAAAGGCAATACTTGTAAGCCGTCAACCATGCCTTGCTGCCATTGCGCAGTGTTGGTATCCAGAGTGAATTGCTTGTTGTCTTGCAAATGAAACTGGTGCAACTTGACAAAAATTAATGCGCCGGATTTGCCCACTTTGGGACTATGAATGCTACCGATAGGGTTACGCATATAGGTGCCTTTGCTATACATTCCGTGTTCATCGCCGAACTCACCATCTAGCACCAGTAATTCTTCGCCACCGCCATGAACATGTTCAGGAAAGCTGCTATTTGGCGCGTACCTTACCAGACTTGTGGCGCGCCCCACCTCTTTGCCAATGCGATCCAGCATCATTCTCTCCACCCGAGGCATAGGGGACTTAACCCATTCGTACTGATGGGGGTAGACCACTTCTTTTTTGGAAAAATCGGAGCGAATTAGCATGAGACTTGAGAACGCCTAACTGCAACTTTGGGGAATTGTATATGATTTCATACATAAACCAAGAATAAAGCTCTGATAAAGGATATCAGTCTGGTGAATATTTAAACTATTCTTTATGCGTCTCTTGGTAAGCCCTTCTCTATAGAGCGAATTAAACGTAAAGTAATACGTTCTTCATTTGATGAGTTGGAATCCTGAGCTTTCTGTTTTTGCTGCGCCAGTGCCCATTCGATATGTTCGATTACTAATGAGCTACCACTCACGTTTCGTTGCTTTTCGAGCGCTTCTACAATGTTTTCTGAAAAAGGCGCATTGCCCAGAGCAACAGCGATATTGCGTTGCCATTTTTGAAAGCCAATGCGTCTAATTGCGGAACCTTCTGTGTTGCGCAAAAAGGTGTCTTCATCCCAGTTGAATAGGGTTAATAAGTCGGGATTATTGAGTGCGTCACGGGTATGAAAGTCTAACTCTTCAGTGACCTGTGCATATCGGTTCCAAGGGCAAATTAACTGACAGTCATCGCAACCATAAATTCGATTTCCCATTAATGGACGTAGATCTTCAGGAATGGCGTCATCCAGCTCAATGGTGAGATAAGAAATGCAGCGTCTGGCGTCGACAACATAAGGTTCAACGATGGCTTGTGTTGGGCATATTTTCATGCAGGCAACGCAGGAGCCACATTCTTCTTCTACAGGCTTATCAATGGGAAGCGGTAAATTGATGAAAAGTTCACCCAGAAAAAACCATGAGCCAGCTTCACGATTAATCGTCAGTGAGTGCTTACCAGTCCATCCGGTTCCTGCCTTTTCGGCAACCGCGTGTTCTAGAACCGGTGCGGAATCAACGAATGGTCTATATTCTGTATTGGGTAAGACTTGCTGGATTTTTTGTCCGAGTTGTTTCAATCGTTGACGTAACACTTTGTGGTAATCACGGCCATGAGCATAGCGACTGATGTAGGCTTTATTTTTGTTTTTCAGTGTCTTGGCAAATTGAGCGTTGGGTGGCAGGTAATCCATGCGAACGCTAATGACTCGCAATGTACCGGGAACCAATGCCTCTGGTTTGTAACGCTTTTCACCATGAGCACTCATAAAATTCATAGTCCCGTGGTATCCTTTTTCCAACCAGCGCATCAGGGCATCTTTGTGCTGATCCAAATCAATATCGGAGATACCAACTTGTTGAAAACCAAGTTCTTTTCCCCATTTCTTGATATTGGCTGTAAGTTCTTCGAGATCCGGCATTGGGAGGTTGGACATTGAAAACCTATGTAAACATTTTTCCGCAGGAGAGTTTAACACACAAAATCTACAAGGCTGAGCAAGTACGCAAGGTTGAGCCTGTGGCGGCAAAGCAAGCCGGGGTGACTATGTATACCCTGATGGAGCGAGCTGGACAGGCGGTGTTTAATGTTTTGCGTGAACAATATGCAGATGCAAAGACGGTTTTGGTGTTGGCTGGTAAAGGTAATAATGGTGGCGATGCCTATGTCGTCGCGCGCTTGGCGTTGACTCAGGGGCTACACGTTACCTTATGTGAGTTTGCGGATATTGAGCGGCTTTCTGATGATGCTAAAACAGCTAGAGAGAAGTGGCTGGCGACAGGAGAGACTGTACGTAACTGGCAGGATCTGAACTTTGCTGTCTTTGATCTCTGCGTTGATGGCTTGTTGGGTACTGGCATTAGCGGCGAAGTGCAATCGCCATTAAGTGATGTCATCCAGAAAACCAACAACGCCCAGATCCCCATTTTAAGTATTGATATTCCCTCGGGTTTACATGCTGACACTGGCTCTGTATGCGGTGTGGCGATGGAAGCGGAACACACTGTGACGTTCGTGGGTATTAAGTCTGGTCTGGTAACGGGTATCGGTAAGCAATGTACTGGAAAGCTGCATTTTCATGATTTGGGTGTCGGTAATGAGTTCCAGCGCTTGGCGGATTCCATCGGTAGAGTATTCGATTTTCGTCAACTTCGTCCTATTCCCAAGCGTGATATCTACAGTCATAAGGGAAGCTATGGGAAATTGTTGTGTATCGGCGGAAACCAGGGGATGCCCGGCTCTATTCGACTAACCGGCGAGGCTGCACTTCGATGTGGCGCAGGGTTGGTGAAGGTTTTTTGTCATCCGGATAATGTTGCCATGGTGTCAAATGGTCGCCCTGAACTGATGCTGGAGCATGAAGAAGAACAACTTGTTGAAGCGTTGAATTGGTGTACTGCAATCGTTATTGGCCCCGGATTAGGCAAAGACGCTTGGGCAATCGATAAATTAAAAGTGGTATTGAACCATGCTTTGGAAAAGCACAAGCATCTTGTGATGGATGCTGACGCCTTGAATTTGTTTTCACAGGATCCCAAATTGGTGATGCCCAAGCACATGGCAATTGTGACACCTCATCCTGCTGAAGCCGCACGTATTTTAAAAACATCGGTGAATGAGATAGAGAACAATCGCTATCATAACGTGCGAGAACTGGCGAACCGTTTTGACTGTGTCGCTTTATTGAAAGGTTCAGGTAGTGTTGTGGCTTCTCAAGGCAACCTGTGGGTTTGTAAAAACGGCAACCCGGGCATGGCAACCGCCGGCATGGGCGATGTACTCAGTGGTGTATTGGGTGCGTTATTGGCTCAAGGCATGGGGTTGCGCCTTACTGCCGTGTACGGTATGTGCCTGCACAGTTATGCCGGTGATTTAGCCAGCAAGGAACATGGAGAACGTGGTATGCTTGCCAGCGATTTATTTCCATATTTACGAAAATTAATTAATCCAGAATAGAGAAGTGTAAAGTGCAAAGTCAGGTTGCATTGTCTTCGGAACAGGAAACCGAATTATTTGCTCAATCTGTTGCTCGCTGTTGCCAGCAAAGTAGTGAACAGATTCGTAGCGGTTTGAATATACATCTGCTTGGTGATCTAGGTGCGGGTAAAACCACGTTTTCACGAGGTTTTATTCAGGCATTAGGCTATGAAGGGCGAGTGAAAAGCCCGACGTATACCCTGGTGGAACCTTATGAGGTCGGAAACTGGTTGATTAACCATTTCGATTTGTATCGATTAGCCGATCCGGAAGAATTGGAATTTATCGGTATTCGTGATTACACCGCAGATAACACCATCAACTTAATTGAGTGGCCGAGCAAAGGCACAGGTATGCTGCCTCCGCCTGATATTGAGATTTGCATTGAGTTTACTGAACAAGGACGTAATATTGTGGTCAAAGGGTTAACGGCAACTGGCGATTCAGTGATACGACTATTACAAGAACAATGAGTGTCATAAGATTCAATTTAGGAAGGTTCAATTTCGCAGTATGGTTATTGCTGATATTCACAGCATTTCCCTTTTTTGCTGTTAGCCAGACTACGAACTCTGTCGATAGCATTCGTGTTTGGCCTTCTCCCAGTAATACTCGAGTGGTGTTTGATTTAAAGAACAAACCCGAGTACAGCTATTTTACCTTAAGTAATCCTCAGCGATTGGTTATTGATCTCGACGCAACCAAGAATGGTGTCGATCTCAATTCCTTGTCTCACGATAGTAAGTTGCTGCATAAAGTTCGTACCAGTAATCCCAAAGAAAAGCATTCAACCCGATTTGTTCTGGATCTTAATAAAGCCGTTAAAGCTCAAGTTTTTGCCTTACCGCCAACGGCTCCCTATGGTAATCGACTGGTTATTGATTTGATGGATTTGGAGCAATCCCAGGCGATTGTCAAAGATCAGCAGTCGAACAACCATAATCGCGATATTGTGATTGCCATTGATGCCGGACATGGCGGTGAAGACCCCGGTTCTATTGGTAGTGCCGGTAGTTACGAGAAGAACATCACGCTCAGCATTGCCAGGAAATTGCAGGAGCTGATTGATGCTGAAAAGGGGATGACAGCGAAATTAACTCGAACCGGCGACTATTATGTTGGATTAAATAAGCGACCTGCCCAAGCAAGAGCGTTCAAGGCTGATCTTCTGGTGTCTATCCATGCTGATGCCTTTACTACTCCGCAACCTAGCGGGGCTTCCGTT
Source organism: Paraneptunicella aestuarii (assembly GCF_019900845.1). NCBI lineage: Bacteria > Pseudomonadati > Pseudomonadota > Gammaproteobacteria > Alteromonadales > Alteromonadaceae > Paraneptunicella > Paraneptunicella aestuarii. The sequence goes on from NZ_CP074570.1 coordinate 210,395, forward strand.
TGGGTGTTGTCTGCCAATCGTGCTAACTCCGAATTAGGTCGCTGGATGGAGAAAAGCGAACAGCATTCCGAATTGCTCGGTGGTGCGGCTGAAATTATTCAGGACACGGCAGCTGAGCGTTACTTAACGCAGGCATTGTTGGATATGTCGATGGATCACTCTTTAACAACCAGTTATCAGGTAAGCCGAAGCTTGATTCGAGAATTAAGACAAGTCACCAAGATGCATAAGAAATCACCTCAAGCGGCAAGTTTAGCTGTATTAACTGCGCCAGATATCCCTTCGGTATTAGTTGAAACCGGGTTTATTTCTAATCCCGAAGAAGAGAAGAATCTAAATTGGAGTAAATACCGGGAGAAATTGGCTAATGCCATTTTTACCGGTATTAAAACACATTTTAAAGATACACCACCTGATGGCACGCTTTGGGCCAATCAACGTCATGACAATCGTAAGCGAACTCATCGGGTTGAGAGTGGTGAGTCTTTGTCTCTGTTAGCACAGCGCTACAATGTGTCTGTGACTAGTTTGAAAAGAGCTAATAATTTGAGTTCTGACATGGTTAGAATTGGTCAGGTGCTAACTATTCCGAGTAGTTAGTTTCTAGCAGATAGCCATTATTGTTGCCCAATAACCCGAATGAATAGAGAAGAGAGAATTCTTGAGCATTAAAATATTGCCTGCGCGATTGGCAAACCAAATCGCTGCGGGTGAAGTGGTTGAACGCCCTGCCTCGGTTGTTAAAGAGTTATTGGAAAACAGTCTGGATTCAGGCGCGACCCGTATTGAGGTCGATATTGTTAAAGGCGGCCATAAGCGAGTCTTGATCCGCGATAACGGCGCTGGAATAGAAAAAGATGAATTGGGGCTCGCTTTAAGTCGTCATGCCACCAGTAAGATCCACACTCTGGAAGATCTGGAAAATATTGTCAGTTTGGGGTTTCGTGGCGAAGCGTTAGCCAGTATTAGCTCGGTATCACGATTAACCTTAACCTCCAAACCCGCAGCACAAGAAGAAGCATGGCAAGCTCAATGTGAAGGCCGCGATATGGAAGTGGCGATTACACCCGCTGCTCACCCTAATGGAACCAGTGTTGATGTGCAGGATTTGTTTTTCAATACGCCAGCACGTCGTAAGTTCCTGCGCACAGAAAAGACCGAGTTTACCCATATTGATGAGCTGTTCAAACGCGCAGTTTTAAGCCATTTTGACGTACATTTTGTGCTGAGACACAACGATAAGATTGTGCGCCAGTTTGCGGCTGCGAAAAACGAAGCGGCGAAGTTAAAGCGTGTAGCGCAAATATGCGGCAAAGCCTTTCAAGATACGGCGATTGAGTTTGCCAGCGAGTATCAGGCTATTCAGTTTCATGGCTGGCTAGCGGGTGTTGGCGGTGAAAGAGCGCAGAATGATCAGCAATACGTTTATATTAATGGGCGGATGATGAAGGATAAGCTGATTGCTCATGCTATTCGTCAGGCTTACGAAGGGTTAATTCCATCCGACAGTTATCCAGCTTATGTAGTGTATTTGCAGATGCCCGCATCCATGTTGGATGTGAATGTACATCCAACCAAACAGGAAGTGCGTTTTCATCAAGCTCGTTTGGTACATGATTTTATCTACAAGACCGTAAACGATGCATTGCAACAGCAGATGCAACGGGGGTTTGAGCAAGAGCAAGCTTTCAATTCTGAACCTGTTTGGGGTTCCTCAACATCACAAAAGTCGCAAGAACCGCAAGATTCACACGAGCTTCAAGCACCTCAAGTGCATCAGCTCAATCCGGTGCAATATACTCAATTGTCATCCAATGAGCCGTCGCACCAATATATCAAGCCTTTAACGCATGATGTGTCTCAAGCACCGAACAATACTTCGGATCGAATTACACATGGGGTAAGTGAGCATTCACCTTCGTCAGCCTATTCATCGGGTGCTATGGGGACGGGAAGGCCGCCTTTTGGTGAACGAAGAAATATGGTTGGCAGTAGAAATATTGGGTCAGCGCAGCAGAGAACGGCTTCGAATAATTATCAAAATTTGATGTCTACAGCTGCGCCATCTTTTTCTGCGGAAGCTGCTGGTGTTAGCGTTAGTCATCATGCTGTTAGTGATAAATTGGCAGAATGTGTATTTGTTGAGCCCAGTCATTTATTGCTAAAAAAGCAGGCGTCTTTTTATCTGATCTCGCTGGTGGCTTTGGAGCGTAAGGAGCTAATCACTTCGTGGCGGCAGCAAGTGCCAGTATCACAACCGTTACTGATGCCGATTTCTCTGCCAATGGACAAGTCAATTAAAGAAAACCTGGATGAAAAACGCAGGGCGTTGAGTGAATTGTCTATTGAGCTTATTCCGGTTGATAAACGTTTAGTCTTGCGCAAAGTACCTGCTGGTTATCGTCAGGTTAATTGGGCGATGTATTTGCCTGAACTGTTGCAACATGAGCAGCTACAAACTAATCCTATACTGGCATTTGCAACGGTCATGATTGCTGAAAGCAAAGTGTATGATGATGTTCTGGCAATGTCCTTATGGCAACGGTTTGCGCTCATATTAGGTAAAGAAGATAATTCCCTGAATGGCTTGCTGATGGAAGTGCCAGTTGCCGACTGGGTAGCTCAACACTTAAATTTAACTAAAGAGCCTTCGGTTCAATAACTCGTTAAAAGATATCAATGACTAACACCTCATTACCTCCCGCAATCAGCATTATGGGGCCTACAGCTTCGGGCAAAACCGCATTGGCGATTGCCCTTACCAAGGTGCTTCCTTGTGAAATTATCAGTGTTGATTCAGCGTTGATATACCGAGATATGGATATTGGAACCGCCAAGCCAACGGCTGAAGAGTTGGTTGAAGCTCCACATCGTTTGATCAACATTCTGGATCCGGCGGAAAGTTATTCTGTTGCCGAATTTCGTCGAGACGCATTGCGGGAAATGGCGGACATTACCGCAAAAGGGCGAATTCCGTTATTGGTAGGAGGTACGATGTTGTACTTCAAGTCATTAATTGATGGAATTGCTCAATTACCGGCATCTGATGCCGATATTCGTAAACAGATTGAAAAAGAAGCTGAGCTACATGGATGGGAAAGCTTGCATAAGCAATTGCAAATTGTGGATCCGGAATCGGCACAGCGCATTCATCCTAATGATCCTCAGCGATTAATGCGAGCGATAGAAGTGTATCGTTTGAGTGGTAAAGCGATGAGCGATTTAATGCGAGATAATTGTGACCCGGCTCCTTACCACTTTACTCAGTTTGCAATCGCGCCGCAGGACAGAGCCGTGTTACACCAGTTAATTGAACAGCGTTTTGAACAAATGCTGGCGGCTGGGTTCGAAGCTGAAGTTGCTAAATTGCTTGCTCGTGGAGATTTAAATTTAGATTTACCATCAATGCGTTGCGTTGGTTACAGGCAAATGTGGCAATACTTGACGGGTGAGCTAAACTTGCAAGAAATGAAAGATAAAGCGGTTGCTGCAACACGGCAGTTAGCCAAGCGGCAGATAACCTGGTTACGAGGCTGGAAAGACGTCACTTGGCTTGATACTTTTAATACTGATAATGTAAATGTTGTATTAAATTGTACCAAGTCCTAAATGGGGTCAGTCTTCACTCTATACAGGGATTTTAAATACTGTATACTGGCTTGAATCTCATAAAGCAGTAATAAAAACAATAACTAAATAACTAGAAGATCAAAAAGAGGCACATGATGGCAAAGGGACAATCACTCCAAGATCCTTTTTTAAATGCTCTTCGTAAAGAGCGTATTCCCGTGTCGATTTATCTGGTCAACGGTATTAAATTGCAGGGACAAATTGAGTCATTTGATCAGTTTGTTATTCTGCTCAAAAATACAGTGAGTCAGATGGTTTACAAACACGCGATTTCCACAGTTGTGCCAGCCAGAGCGATACCCATGGCTATTAGCAACAACGATGATGGGGACAACGCCTAAACCTAATGTTTACTGAGGATTCCATGCTTGTTTGACCGTTATGAAGCTGGTGAACAGGCCGTTCTGGTTCATATTAATTTTTCAGATGAAACATCCAGGGAAGACTTGCAAGAACTGCAAATGTTAGTGTCTTCTGCTGGCGTGAATACCGTTGAGGTTGTAACGGGGACGCGCCGCACTCCTAATGCGAAGTACTTTGTAGGTAGTGGTAAGGCAGAGGAAATTGCCAATGCAGTAAGGGCGTCTTCAGCGGATGTCGTTATTTTTAACCATGCCTTAAGTCCCTCGCAAGAACGTAATCTGGAAACAATTTGCAAATGTCGAGTGTTGGATAGAACCACGCTTATTCTTGATATTTTTGCACAACGAGCCAGAACCCACGAAGGTAAACTACAGGTTGAGTTAGCGCAGTTACGACATATTTCCACACGTCTGGTTCGTGGTTGGACTCACCTTGAGCGCCAAAAAGGCGGGATTGGTCTGAGAGGCCCCGGGGAAACCCAGCTTGAAACCGATCGTCGTTTATTGCGTGAGCGTATCAAAAGCATTCAGCGTCGTTTAGAAAAAGTTGAGAAGCAACGTGAACAAGGGCGTAGAGCCAGAGTACGCAATGAAATACCAACAGTGTCATTGGTGGGTTACACCAACGCTGGTAAATCGACTCTATTCAACACGATAACTTCTGCCGGTGTTTATGCAGCCGACCAACTCTTTGCTACGCTAGATCCAACACTTAGAAAAATAGACGTGCAAGATATTGGCTCTGTTATTCTTGCGGATACTGTTGGGTTTATTCGTCATTTGCCCCATGACCTGGTGGCAGCGTTTAAAGCAACATTGCAAGAAACCCAATCTGCCGACTTGTTGCTACATGTGGTGGATTATTCGGACGAGAAGTTTCGCGAAAATATCGATCAGGTTAACGAAGTTCTTGAAGAAATTGGGGCTGGTGAAGTACCCCAATTAGTGATTTGTAACAAAATCGACCGACTGGAAGGAATTGAAGCCCGCATTGATAGGAATGAAGACGGTAAGCCGGAAAGAATCTGGGTTTCGGCGCAGCAAGGTCGAGGTATTGATTTATTATTTAATGCCCTCACTGAGTGTTTGGCGGATAACATGGTGCAATATCAATTACGCATTCCGCCACAACAGGGTAAACTTCGCGGTGCATTATTTGGTTTGAATTGTATCGCTTCGGAAGAATATGCCGAAGATGGTGATTGGCTGGTGGATGTCAGAATGCCAGCCAAAGACTGGCAACGCCTGATTAAGCGCGTTGACGGTGATCTGACTTCGTATTTGGTGCATAAGCACTAAGCAATGTTAAATAATTAATTGACGGAGAAAGAGATGGCTTGGAACGAGCCCGGGAGTAACAACAATAACAAAGATCCCTGGAAGAACCAGGGTGGTCGTGATCAAGGGCCTCCAGACTTAGACGACATTCTCAAGAATGTGTTTAAGAAATTTGGTGGTTCTGGTGGACGTCGTGGAGGCGGTGGTTCTGGAGGGCTGAGTTTCGGCAATCTGGGATTGGGTCTGATCGTCGCTATTCTGGTCGTGATCTGGGGTATCAGCGGTTTCTATACGGTACGTGAAGCTGAGCGTGGCGTTGTGATGCGCTTTGGACAGTTCAACAAATTGGTTGAGCCTGGTTTGCAATGGCGCCCCACATTTATTGATACTGTTGTGCCAGTGGATGTGCAAACTATTCGCTATTTGCCAGCGTCGGGTTTCATGCTAACAGAAGACGAAAACGTGGTTAGTGTGGAAATGGAAGTTCAGTATAAGGTTATTGAACCTTACCAATTTACTTTCTCTGTCACAGACCCATCAAAGAGTTTGCGTCAGGCTTTGGATGCGGCATTACGCTACGTGGTTGGTCATTCCAAGATGGACGACATCCTGACTAGTGGTCGTGAGGTTGTAAGACAACAGGTTCGTGAAGAACTGGATAGCGTTATTGCGCCATACAATATGGGTATAGTGGTCACCGACGTGAACTTTAAAGATGCTCGCCCGCCAGAGCAGGTAAAAGCTGCATTTGACGATGCCATCGCCGCTCAGGAAGACGAACAGCGTTTCATTCGTGAAGCGGAAGCGTATGCCAGAGAAATTGAACCACGTGCTCGTGGTCAGGTTCGCCGTATGGAAGAAGAAGCCCAAGCTTATAAAGAGCGCGTGATTTTGGAAGCGCGAGGTGAAGTAGCTCGTTTTGAGGAATTGCTACCTCAGTACCAGGCTGCTCCTGAAGTAACTCGTCGTCGTATCTATCTGGAAACATTGGAACAAGTCTATTCCAACACCAGTAAAATCATGGTCGACAGTAAAGGTAGTGGCAACATGATGTACTTGCCATTAGACAAGATCATGGAGAATTCCGGCTCAACAGGCACTCCCGCCAAGTCTCGTAGCACTATTGAAGGCCTACGTAATAGTCCAACTTCTGGCACTAATACACCTACGACTTCATCCGATGGTGTCCGCGGCGACCGTTTCAATAGTGGGAGGAACTAGGCAATGAGGAATTTACTGTTAATTATCTTGATTGCATTGGGATTATTGAGCTTTAGTTCGGTTTTCGTTGTTAAGGAAGGTACACGCGGTATCGTTATCCAGTTTGGTAAGGTAAAGCGTGAATCGGAGAGCAATGAAACTATTGTTTACGGGCCTGGATTACATTTCAAATTACCGTTTTTTGATCAGGTAAAACATTTGGATGCACGTATTCAAACTTTGGATGATGCTCCAGACCGTTTCGTTACCTCTGAGAAGAAAGACTTGATCGTTGATTCCTATGTGAAGTGGCGTATCAAGGATTTTGCCAAGTATTATTTGGCAACTCGTGGTGGTGTGAAAGAATTGGCTGAAGCACTATTGAAACAGAAAGTGAACAACGGTTTGCGTACTGAATTCGGTACTCGCACCATTTCACAAATCGTTTCAGGCGAACGTTCTGAATTGATGGATGCAGCATTAGAGCAATCTTCACAAAGTTCGGATGAACTGGGTATCGAGATTGTTGACGTGCGAGTTAAGCAAATTAACCTGCCTGTTGAAGTCAGTAGCTCCATCTTTGAACGTATGAGAGCTGAACGTACTGCGGTAGCGAAAGAGCACCGTTCTCAAGGTCAGGAACAATCTGAATTTCTTCGTGCAGATATTGATCGTCGTGTAACAATTATGCTGGCTGATGCTGAACGTAACGCCAGAAAATTGCGCGGTGAAGGTGACGCAGGCTCAGCAAAAATATATGCAGAAACATACTCGAAAGATCCTGAATTTTTCAGCTTTTTACGTAGTATGGATGCTTACAAAGAGAGCTTTAACAGCAAGCAAGATATCTTAATTGTTGAACCAGACAGCGATTTCTTCAAATATATGAAGGATGCTAAAGGCAAGTAATCAGCAGCCTTTGTAAGCAAGCTAGCAATTTAGCTTTACACTATTTCAAGAAGCACCCAGCCGGGTGCTTTTTGCTTTTCAGGATAATGCTTCATACTTAGGTGGTTGTATTTAGTTAACCCCATATATGGGATTAGTAGTAAAAGAAGTATCCGCAGTATGTATAAGCAGTATTATCAAGGTTTTCTCAAGCGTCATCCCAACACTCAACATTTTGCCTGTCATAGTCACCATTATTGGCCAGATGTAACCCGCGACGCCATGTTGCAATATTGGGATGATTCAGCTCAATGGGTGGATGATAAATGGAATTATTTCTTTGGGGAAAAGTTGCCTAAATTGCAGCAATTCATTGCTTCTACCCTGAATACAGGAATGCCAGAAAATATCGTTCTGGCTCCCAATACCCATGAATTGTTGTTTCGAGTAATTAGCACGCTAGACTTTACAAAGCCGCAATGCATAGTTACAACCGATAGTGAATTTCACAGTTTTAACCGCCAAGCCGATCGCCTGTCTGAACTCGAAAATTTCACTGTGATTAAAGTGCCTGTTCAGCCCATGCAGGATTTTCAGCAGCGATTTGTTGAAACGGTCAGACAGTACAACCCTTCGTTAGTCTTTTTCAGCCACGTATTTTTTAATTCAGGCATGGCGCTTCGCGATTTGAATGGTTTGATCGAAGAGATTAAAGATATAGATGGATTGATTGTGGTGGACGGTTATCACGGGTTCATGGCATTACCTGCTGATTTGCAGCCTATCGCAGAGCGAGTGTTCTATCTGGCTGGCGGATACAAGTACGCACAAGCGGGTGAGGGCGTGTGCTTTATGCATGTACCGAAAGATGCTGATTTTAGACCCGTTTATACAGGTTGGTTTGCGGAATTCGGCGCGCTTTCAGGAGCCAGAGCGGAAAGTGTTCGCTATGCGACGGCAGGTAATCATTATGCTGGCGCAACCATGGATTTATCAGGTATGTATCGTTTACTGGCTGTGTTTGAATGGATGCAGGAGATTGGGCTGTCGGTAGAAAAGATCCATCACTATGTACAGCAGTTGCAAGATCATTTCCTGAGGCTTTTATATGCGCTGGATCATCCGGATTTAAACGCTCAAACCTTATTGGCGGATAATCTCAACCATCATGGGCATTTCTTCACGTTTAAGCTGGAAAGTGCAGAAAAAACGCAAGCGCTGGGGGAATATATGAAAGCCAAAGGTGTGCACACCGATTGGCGGGGAGATTGTTTGCGCTTTGGCTTCGCTTTGTATCAGAATGCTGAAGATTTTGATTTAACTTGTTTGGAGGAAATGAATGGCTGACGCTTTTTGGATGGCATTCGCATTTGTTCTGATTATCGAAGGTGCGGGGCCACTCTTGTTCCCGCGTCGATGGAAAAATTACATTATGCAGCTCTCCCAACAGCCTTTATCGCTGTTAAGGCAAATTGGTGGTGTGATGGTGACAATTGGCCTGATGTTTCTCTTTTTTATGCAATGAAACTTGGAGCAAACCAGGCTCAACGTTAAAAAAGACTTAAGAAACAAAAAGCTAAACTTATATTCATCAAAGGTTCGGTCGCGTAGGCGCAAGCCTTAAACGAGCCGTGTTTGGGCGCTGTCGAATCTCTAAGCAAAATATCTGAAATATCTAGGGATAAAAAGATGAATTTTCAGGCGCAAGTTTGTTAGAATCTGCGCCTAATTTACTACTGGATTCAAACTTTTCATGGCAAACAATGTAGTTGTACTCGGCACCCAATGGGGGGATGAGGGTAAAGGCAAGGTCGTTGACTTATTAACTGACAGAGCGGCCTATGTTGTACGTTATCAAGGTGGTCACAATGCCGGACATACTTTGGTAATTGATGGAGAAAAAACCGTATTGCACCTGATCCCATCAGGCGTACTGCGCGACAACGTAAAATGCGTTATCGGCAACGGTGTTGTACTTAGCCCCGAAGCATTGCTAAAAGAAATGCAAATGCTACAAGACAAAGGTGTGCCGGTTACCGAACGTTTGGTCATCAGTGAAGCATGTCCACTTATTCTGCCATTCCACATTGCATTGGATCAGGCTCGTGAACAAGCCCGTGGAAACAAGGCTATCGGGACAACTGGGCGCGGCATCGGTCCTGCATATGAGGACAAGGTTTCACGCCGTGGTTTACGTGTAGGTGACTTGTTCTGTGCGGAAAGCTTCGCTACCAAATTGAAAGAAGTGATGGAGTATCACAACTTCGTGCTGCAACACTATTACAAAGCAGAACCTGTCAGCTACGACATGGTATTGCAAGATGCGTTGGCGATTGCAGACACACTGAAGTCAATGGTTGTTGATGTCACCGACATGCTGGATAAAGCTCACGCTCGTGGCGACAGAATCATGTTCGAAGGCGCACAAGGCACTCTGCTTGATATCGACCACGGTACTTACCCATACGTTACCTCTTCTAATACCACTGTTGGTGGTGTGGCTACTGGCGCTGGATTTGGCCCATTAAAGCTGGACTATGTACTGGGTATCGTAAAAGCCTACACTACCCGTGTTGGTAGCGGCCCATTCCCAACAGAACTACACGATGAAGTGGGTGAGCATTTGGGTGTTAAAGGCCATGAGTTTGGTGCAACAACAGGCCGTAAACGCCGTACAGGCTGGTTTGATGCGGTTGCCATGAAACGTGCAGTACAAATCAACTCAATTACCGGCTTTTGCTTAACCAAACTGGATGTTCTGGATGGTATTGAAACCATCAAGATCTGTACAGGTTATCGCCATGCCGATGGAACGATTAAAGACGTTCCACCAATGGCAGCAGACGATTATGAGAAAATCGAACCAGTATACGAAGAAATGCCGGGCTGGAGCGAAAACACCTTTGGCGTGAAGGTTTACGATGAACTGCCTCAAGCTGCGAAAAACTATATCGCACGTTTGCAGGAAATCACCGGTGTTCCAATCGACATCGTATCAACAGGCCCAGACCGCGTTGAAACTATCGTACTACGTCATCCTTACGACGCGTAATTAGCGAAAGCTGATCGCGATGGTTCTTAAAATGCCGCTCATCGTTGGTGAGCGGCATTTTTTTATTAAAAGCTAACGACTTTTAATGATAATTCACTTCCCCTCAATCAAATTCAACAACCCTTCAATTAACATAAAAGTCCCGGCGACCAGTGTTGTGCGGGGTTTGTCGTAGCCATTGACTACCCAGGTGGTGGCGGTTTGGCGCAGTATGCCAACCACCGAGAGGCCGATGACGGCTTTTTCGTCTTCGGGTTGCTGCCAGTTTGGGTAGGCTTGTTCGATAACCGAGATGTAGGTTTTGGCGATGTTCTGGATGTAGTTGTTATACATCTGGTCTATGTCGGGGCTGATGCCTTCGAGACCAAGCAAGCAGATTTGCGCGATTTGGGGATTTTCCACTTCTTGAAAATAGACATCAATGCCAGCCTTCATGGCTTGGCGAAGTGTGCCATTTTCGATGCCTTTGCCTATGGTTTCCAGTATTTTGGATACCAGTTCATTCATGCAGTGTTCGTACACTGCCATCGACAGCGTTTCCAGGCTGCCGAAGGATTCGTAAAAATAGCGGTCGGTGAGTTTGGCTTCACGGCAAATGCCTCGCACCGTCACTGAATGAAAGCCTTTGCTGCCGAATTGTTCTATACCTGCGGTGATAAATTGCTCTCGACGTTTGGCTTTGCGTTGTTCTAAGGTCAGACCGCTGTAATTCCTTCCGTTGGAACCAGAATGCTCACTGTTTTCACTTTGAATTTCTGCTTTTGCTTCTTTGGGAGCGTCCATTTGAGCCTGTTTAATTTTTACTTTGAAAGCCTGATTTGTTTGATTCTATGCCAGATAAAATCAATTTGACAACACGCGTCATCAGATTTAATTTATTTTGAAGACGTGTGTAGTCAGATTAGTAGGCTTGGATGGTGCTCTCACCTGTTTCAATTGAACAAGCCTCTGACGAGAGGAATGAGCAATGAGTAACGCGCATAGCGATGTTAAACAGAATACAGGCAAAACTTACGAAGCCATTATTATTGGCAGTGGATTTGGTGGGCAAATCGCCGCGCTAAATCTGACAAAAGAGGGGATCACCGATTTTCTCATTTTAGAGCGGCGCGATTTTATGGGCGGAACCTGGTGTCAGAACACCTACCCTGGAGCCGCCGTTGATGTGCCTTCACCTTTGTATTCCATTTCTTCCGAGCCCTATGACTGGTCGCAAATGTTTGCTGAGCAGCATGAGCTACACGAATACACTAACCATGTGATTGATAAACACGGGCTGCGAGAGAAAACGCAAACCAGCGCTAATGTGAATAAGATTCAATGGGATGAAGCGCAGCAACTGTGGTTTATCCATGTCGATGGCAAAGCCGAGCCTTATTGCAGCCGTTTCGTTATTAATGCATCTGGTCCTCTCAGTACGCCTGTTATCCCAAATTTCAAAGGTCGCGATAGTTTCAAAGGTAAGTCCTTCCACACCAACAACTGGGAGCATTCCTACGACTACAAAGGTAAACGTGTCGCCATTATTGGCAGTGGTGCCAGTGCGGCACAGGTGATCCCGGCGATTGCACCGGATGTTGCTCATCTGGATGTGTTTCAACGTACACCACATTGGGTGTTACCCAGACCTGATCGTGTGTTTTCTGGATGGCAACGCAAGCTATTGCGTAACAAGTGGTTTTATAAAGCGTTGAGAACTTCCATTTATTGGGCGTTGGAATTTCGGGTTGTGGGGTTCAAATACTCTCAACTGGCGTTAGAGATCATTGGTGGTCGAAAAGCGCGAGCCTTCATCAAACAACAAATTGCCGACCCCGAGATGCAGCGCAAAGTCACCCCGGATTTCACCCTGGGATGTAAGCGCGTGATCCTGTCCAGCACGCTCTATCCCGCGTATTGTCGAGATAATGTCACTTTGCATGACAAGCATAACGGTATTAAGGAAATCACCGAAAAAGGCATTATCACGCAGGATGGTGTCGAGCATGAGTTGGATTTGATTATCTATTCCACTGGGTATGACGCGACAGATGGCGTGATCTCCTACCCCGTGATCGGTTGCGAAGGGAAAACCATTGCTGAGTTTTGGCAGGATTATCCCAGAGCTTATTTGGGCACTGCGCTACCGGGTTTCCCTAACCTGTTTATTGTTACCGGCCCCAATACGGGCATTGGTCATACATCGGCTTTGTTCCTGATTGAATCGCAGATGCAGTACATCATGCATAGCATTAAAGCGGTGCGACAAGGTGGACACCAAAGCGTTGAAGTAAAGCCTGATGCCGAGCAGAAATACACAGACCATATTCATCAGGAGATGAAGAAAACCGTGTGGCAAACCGGTGGCTGCAACAGTTGGTATAAGAGCAAAAGTGGCAAGGTCATTGCCATGTTTCCTGGCTTTAGTTTCACCTTTCGGCGCTGGGCGAATAACTTTAAAAAGGCGGATCATCAGTTTGCAGATAAATAAGCTGCAAATGAGCTTGGATGAATCTGTCTGGTGATAAAAACAGGTTAGCTGGGCGATAACTTAAAAGAGGCAATAATGAAAACATTCACTGACAAGGTGGTTGTTGTTACAGGAGCTGGTTCCGGTATTGGACGTGCGACAGCGCTGGCATTTGCTAAAAAAGGCGCGTTACTGGCTGTGTGTGATAAAGACGCAAAAGGCTTGGATGAAACCGCAAAAATGCTCACCGATATCAGCGCCAAAGAACCGCTTTCTGTTGTCTTGGATATTACTGATGCAAAGGAAGCGGAACAGTTCGCCGAAGAAGTAAAATCCCGTTTTGGCGGCGCTCATATACTGGTGAATAACGCGGGCATCGAAGGTCGAGCCAAGCCTGTGTGGGCAACGGAAGACGCGGTTTTTCGTCGAGTCATGGAAGTGAATTACTTCGCTGTGGTGAGATTAACCCAATTATTTCTACCGCATATGAGAGCGCGGAATGAGGGCGTGATCGTGAATGTTTCCAGCATTTTTGGCCTAATTGGCACGCCAAATCATGCCGATTATTGCGCCAGCAAATTTGCTGTTCGGGGTTTCACCGAAGCCTTGATGTGCGAACTACAGGAAAGCCCGATTCAGGTTCACTTGCTGCATCCCGGCGGTATCGCCACGAACATTGCTCAAGCCAATGAAAGCCAGCCCTTTGCGCAACATTTCCTAAAAACTCCGCCGGAACAACTCGCGGAACATTTGCTACATAGTATTAGTAAAAACAAGCCCCGTATTGTGTACGGTAGCGGTGCATTTCGCGCCTGGTTAGGTACACGTTTGCTGCCGCTTGGATTGCAATGCAAAGCGGCATGGCTGGAACTTAAAAAGGTGATCGACTTGAGCGATTACCCCCGTCATAAGCAATAAATAAACAATAACCGGATAGCGCGAATGAAAAAGACTTTAGTAATTCTTACCGTGCTTTTGGCATCCATCTTTGTGCTACCCGCCATGTTGCCTTTGAGTGTGAGTCAGGCGGTGGTGAAAGAGGGAATGCTGTTAGAAGCAGAACTCTACGGTTTGCAGCCGTACAAGGTGGATATTGGCGATATGCAAATGACGTATTACGCCAATTTACCCGACAATCACAGCCAACGCCCAACCTTGTTGTTGTTACATGGGTACAGTGCAGACAAGAACGTGTGGCCGCGTTTCGCAAAGCATTTTTTCGACAAATATTATGTGCTGATCCCGGATATGGCAGGGCATGGTGAAACCGGATTTAATCCGGATTGGAGCTATAGAACACCGGTTCAGGCCGAGCGTTTACAGCGTTTCCTCACGGCATTGAATGTGCAAAAGGCTCACTTGGTCGGTAACTCTATGGGCGGCTTGATTAGTGCTCAATTTGCGTTGCATTACCCTCTGCAAACGTTATCCGTGACCTTGTTCAACCCTTCTGGAGTGGTAGCTCCAGAACCAAGTGTGATGGATAACATGCTGCAAAACGGTCGAAATCCGTTTGAGGTGAATAATCGTCAGGAGTTTGACGAGTTTTTTGCTATGACGATGGCTGAGCCGCCCTGGATCCCGGACTTTATGTTGGCAGCGGTTGCTGAAAAATATCGCGAAAGAAAGCTGGAGTTGCGCCACATCTTTGCGCAAATCCATCATCAGGATTTGTTGGAGGACAAGCTTAACCAGATTGCTCCGCCCATGTTGCTGTTGTGGGGTGAACAGGATCAGATCATTGATGTCAGCAGTGTCGAGGTTTGGAAAAACGGCGTGCCGAATATCGAGACTCATGTCTGGCAGAACATTGGTCATATGCCTATGTTGGAAATTCCCGCAGAAAGCGCCAAATTAGTGCGTAACTTCATTGAAAAACAGTCGCTTTAACAGGAAGTCTTAATGAAAGATTTTACAAATAAAGTTGCCGCCATTACAGGTGCCGGTTCTGGCATTGGGCGGGCATTAGCCTTGAATTTAGCGCAGCAGGGATGTCATCTGGCATTGGCGGATATCAATGAACAAGGATTAGTTGAAACAGCAGTTCAGGCTCAGGTTGTTGGAGAAAAGCTGGGCGTGAAAGTGACTCAGACTGTACTTGATGTCTCTGATCAAAAGGCGGTGTTCGCTTGGGCTGATAAAGTGGTTGCGGATCATGGTAAGGTTAATCTGATATTCAACAACGCCGGGGTTGCGCTTTCGGGAACGGTGGCGGCTTTGTCTGTTGAAGATTATCAATGGATCATGAACATTAACTTCTGGGGCGTGATATACGGAACCAAAGCCTTTTTGCCCTATCTGGAACAGTCAGGTGAAGGCCACGTTATCAATATTTCCAGCACTATGGGGCTCGCTGCCCAAGCCATGATGAGTGGTTACAATGCCAGTAAGTTTGCTGTGCGAGGGTTCACAGAATCCTTGCGGCAAGATTTGGATTTAACGGAATCTTGCGTGAGTGCCACCTGTGTTCATCCCGGCGGTATCAAGACTAATATCGCCAAGTCGGCGAGAATGTCGGACAGTGTTCAGGAAGTCACCGGAACCGACAAACAAAAGGCGCTTGCCGAGTTTGAACGCACCTTTATTACCACGCCCGAAAAAGCCGCTGAGATCATTTTGAATGCCGTGAATAAGAATAAGCGCCGAGTATTGATTGGAGCCGATTCCCGCGTTTTTGACTGGTCGGCAAGGCTATTCCCGGCGGGTTATCAACGCTTCTTTAATGCGGTGATTAAGTGGCGGAGTAGGGCGTTGCAAAAAGCTTCCCTATAAACTTTGTTGCTTTATTTTTCGTTAATACTTGATGTCATCCGATGAGTGACATAGTTTAAGGGCTATTACTCATTCGATAACATTTTTATCACAGGCTCTATTTGGGTTGTTATGCAATTAGAAGATATCGCAAAAAACGTCAATCACCTCAGAGAGTATTTCGCTACGGGTAAAACTCGCAGTATTGATTGGCGTATTGCTCAGCTGCAACAAATTAAGAAGATGACAGTGGAGCAGGAAGGGCGCATTAAAGATGCGTTGGTGAAGGACTTAAATAAGTGTGAGTTAGAAGCCTGGAGTGCTGAAGTTGGCTATATCAACTCTGAAATCGATCACGCTTTAAAAGGGCTTCGTAAGTGGATGCAGCCGCGCAAGGTGTCTACGCCAATGGTAGCACAGCCGGGCAAAAGCTATATTCAGCCTCAGCCTTTAGGCACTGTGCTTGTTATCGGTGCCTGGAACTATCCTTATCAATTGGTCATGGCGCCTGTTATAGCTGCCGTTGCTGCGGGTAATTGTGTGGTATTAAAACCGTCGGAATTGGCTGCTCATACCTCTGCTCTCATTGCCGAATTAGTACCTCAATATCTGGATAAAGACGCCTTTGCCGTGGTTGAAGGCGGCGTCGAAGAATCGACAGAATTGTTGAAGCAGCACTTCGATCACATTCTTTATACGGGCGGTGAAGCGGTAGGCAAAATCGTGATGCGAGCTGCGGCTGAATATCTCACACCTGTCACCCTGGAATTGGGTGGCAAGAGCCCGTGTATTGTCGATAGCACTGCAAATCTTGAGGTTACGGTTTCGCGTATTGCCTGGTGTAAGTGGATGAATGCGGGACAAACCTGTGTTGCGCCAGATTATGTGGTGGTCGAAAAGTCATTTGTTGATACGTTTGTCGCAGCAATGAAAGCCAAGATACAGCAGTTTTATGGTGGTGATAATGCCGCAAGTAGTGCTGATTATGCGCGAATTATCAATCATCGCCATTGGCAACGCATTTTAGGCTATCTCGAAGGGCAGAATGTTGTGTACGGCGGTGAACATAATGAAGAATCTTTGTTTATTGCCCCGACGTTAGTCATGGATCCTGATTTGAATTCACCTTTAATGCAGCAGGAAATCTTTGGCCCTGTTTTGCCAATTATCACGGTAGACAAGATTACTGACGCAATACCAATGATTAATGCTCGTCCTAAACCTCTGGCTATGTACATCTTTACTAAGGATCAGAGACTGGAAGATCAAATTCTAAATGAAACTACGGCTGGTAACGTTTGTATTAACGACGGCATGATGTTTATGGCTAATAAGGAATTGCCTTTTGGTGGTGTGGGTACTAGCGGCATGGGAAGTTACAGCGGTAAAGCGGGCTTCGAGACATTTAGTCATATGAAGTCAGTCATGAAACGCAGTTTCATGATGGATGTGGATTTACGATATCCACCCTATACTGACAGCAAATTAAAATGGTTAAAGAGGTTAAGTTAGTTGTGAGCGACGTTATTTCTCCTTCAGATTTGTCACCATTTCATTTAGCGCCCTTTCATTTGGCTATACCGGTAACGGATATTAATGAAGCTGAGCATTTTTACGGCGACATCATGGGGTGTGCACAAGGGCGCAGAAGTGACCATTGGATCGACTGGAATTTTTATGGTCATCAATTGGTCACTCATGAAGTTGAAAATATGCCTGGAGTTGCTGGGTATAGCCAGGTTGATGGTAAAAATGTTCCAGTTCCCCATTTTGGTATCGTGCTTCCCTGGCAGCAATGGCAAGATTTAGCCAATCGCTTTAAAGAAAGGGACTATACTATGTATATCGAACCTTATATTCGGTTCGCTGGTAAGCCGGGCGAGCAAGGAACCTTCTTTTTATTTGACCCATTTGAAAATGCTCTGGAATTTAAAAGTTTCAAAGATATGGGGAAATTGTTTTCCAGCAAGTAGTTTTGCAGTATGCTGCTCAAGGAGTGAAAAATTGGCCTGGCGGATTAATATTCACCAGAAGTAGCAGGCAGCAAAATTATTAATGAAATACCATGATTCTTACGCGGATTCACAGGTAAAAATGCGTCAAGCGTTAGCCTTATTAGATGAGTATCGCTTGGCGAGTAACCCTGTGAATTACGCTGTCGCATATGAATATATTTCCGGGGTCAATCAGGACTTGGTGGATTCGCTTAATGAATATATCCAGACCAAAGCTATTGACCCTTACGCCTTAGAATCTCTATATCAGCAATTTATCAGCAATCGCGTCGAGCGTGATGAAGCCTGTGTTTATCAGTTAAGTGAAACGATAGATGGATTGGGGTCTGCCAGCTCAGAGTCCAGCTCTGCTATTCGCCAACTTGATGAGCATGTGCAAGGTATTAGTGCTGATAATGTTATAGCGTTAGACGAGATTCGAGCGGTAACCGAAGCGATAAAAACTTCACACAAACGTATTGATAAGTTTGTTCAAGAAGCGCAAAAACACGCACAGACGATTAAAGATGAGTTGGCAACAGCACGTATGGAGGCGCTGACCGATCCTCTCACCAAGCTGTTAAACCGTCATGGCTTGACGCGTATGTTCGACTTTTATGTGAACGAATTGTCCAAGTCGAAGCTCAATGCTGCCATTATCGATATTGATCATTTCAAGCAGTTCAATGATGAGTACGGGCACTTAATCGGCGATGTAATTTTGCGCCGTATCGCCAAATTACTTCAGGAAGTCACCAACGATTGTGGGGAAGCGTTCAGGTATGGTGGAGAGGAGTTTTTACTCTTGTTGCCAGATACGGATTTGAAAGCGGCGCAGATGTTTGTTGACGATATTCGAGCTAAAGTTGAAAAACTGCGCTTTGTGAGTGCGAAAACCAAACAGCGCCTACCGCGTCTGACGATTTCGATTGGCGTGAGTGAGCATCGAAAAGGTGAGGCAATGGAGAGTTTGATCTCTCGAGCGGATGAAGCGTTATATCGTGCCAAAAACGGTGGTAGAAATCAGGTGCAATCGGCGTAAGGCTCTGAAATAAATTCAGGGCGACGCTTATTCTGGTTTCGGAGATTTTTCAGATCTTAATTCTGTTCATGCAATAAAAAACGGGAGGCGCTAATGCTAGTGCCTCCCGTTTTGCTATCTATTGTTCAACAATGTTGAACGAGCAATGACGCTTTTAAAAGCAATTACACTCTTTCAAAAATAGTCGCGATACCTTGACCCAAACCGATACACATGGTGGCAAGGCCAATAGACTTGTCTTTGGCTTCCATCAGGTTGATCAGGGTAGTGGTAATACGCGCGCCAGAGCAACCTAGTGGGTGACCCAATGCAATCGCGCCGCCGTTCAGGTTAACCATGTCGTCGTAGTTATCCAGCAAGCCAAGCACCTTAATACAAGACAATGCCTGTGCTGCGAAGGCTTCGTTGAACTCAGCAATTTCGATATCTTTGATATCCATGCCAGCACGTTTCAATGCTTTTTGAGTGGCTGGTACTGGGCCATAACCCATGATGGCAGCGTCACAGCCTGCGGTTGCCATTGCGCGGATCTTCACGCGAGGTGTCAGGCCAAGCTCTTTTGCTTTGTCGGCAGACATTACCAACAATGCCGCAGCACCGTCAGAGATCGCAGAAGAAGTACCTGCTGTAACGCTACCGTTGGCTGGATCGAATACCGGGCGCAGAGCGCTTAAGGATTCAACCGTACATTCTGGACGAATCACTTCGTCTTGCTCAACAAGGATTAATCTGCCAGCTTCGTCGTGGCCTTCAATACCAACGATTTCGTTGTCCCACAAGCCTTCTAAAGCGGCTTTGTGAGCGCGTTGGTGAGAACGAGCACCGAACTCGTCCTGCATTTCACGAGTGATACCGTTTTGCTTGCCCAGCAATTCAGCGGTTAAGCCCATGCTGCCAGACGCTTTTGCTGTGTGACGAGCCAAACCTGGGTGGAAGTCAACATTGAAATCCATCGGTACGTGACCCATGTGCTCAACACCACCTGCCAGATAAATGTCACCCATGCCCATCATGATGCCTTTAGCAGCATCGTGAAGCGCTTGCATGGAAGAACCACACAAACGGTTAACCGTTACCGCGCCAGTAGAGCGGGGGATGTCAGTTAACAATTGAGCGTTACGAGCAATGTTAAAACCTTGTTCTTTAGTTTGCTGTACACAACCCCAGATGATGTCTTCCACTTCTTTGGGATCAACAGAAGGGTTACGCTTTAACAAGCTTGTCATCAAGTGAGCAGATAAGCTTTCTGCTCTTACATTACGGAATACACCGCCTCTTGAGCGCCCCATCGGGGTGCGGATAGCGTCTACGATTACTACGTCTTTCATTCTTCGTTCCCCCGATTACGCTTTAAAGAAAGATTGGCCTTCAGCAGCCATCTGTCTGGTTTTCTCTGTTACCTGATAAATTGCACCCAGGTGAGCGTATTTGTCTGCCAGAGCAACAAAGTTAGCCAAGCCCATAGTGTCAACGTAACGGAAAACACCACCGCGGAATGGAGGGAAGCCCAAGCCGTAAAGCAATGACATATCTGCTTCTTCTGGAGAGCCGATAATGTCTTCTTCTAAACAACGAATCATTTCGTTAGCCATTGGCACCATCAAGCGAGCCATAATTTCTTCGGCGTCGAAGTCTTTCTTCGGTGCGGAATGAGCAGCAATCATTTCATAGGCAGCGTCGGCAGGTGTTTTCACCGGACGGCCTTTCTTGTCCATGCTGTATTCGAAGAAGCCCAAGCCATTCTTCTGACCCAAACGGTTTGCTTTGTACATCAGCGTAACCGGGTCGTTGTCGATTTTCTGCATACGCTCAGGGAAACCTTGCGCCATTACGTCGCTAGCGTGGTCGGCAGTATCAATACCCACAACGTCAAGCAAGTAAGCAGGGCCCATAGGCCAACCGAATTGTTTTTCCATCACTTTATCAACAGCAACGAAGTCAGCACCGTCCAGAATCAATTGGCTGAAACCGGCAAAGTAAGGGAACAATACACGGTTTACCAAAAATCCTGGGCAATCGTTAACCACGATTGGGGTTTTACCCATTTTCAGTGCCATCGCCACTACGTTAGCAATGGTTTCGTCAGAGGTTTTCTCACCACGGATGATTTCAACCAACGGCATTTTGTGAACCGGGTTAAAGAAGTGCATACCGCAGAAACGCTCTGGGTTAGACAGGTTTTCTGCCAAACGGGAAATAGAGATGGTTGAAGTGTTAGAACAGATGATAGCGTCTGCTGCCACTGCACCTTCCACTTCTTTCAACACGCTGCCTTTGATTTTTTCGTTTTCAACTACCGCTTCGATAACGATTTCAGCATCTTTAATAGCTGAATATTCAAGGGTAGGAACGATATTGTTCAAAGTGTTAGCCATTTTCTTGGCGTCAACTTTGCCGCGTTTCATGCCTTTGCCAAGAATGCCAGCAGCAGTGTCTAAACCAAGTTGTAGAGCTGGCTGAGCGATATCTTTCATTACCACTCGAGTACCTTTCAGGGCGGCTTGGTAAGAGATACCACCACCCATGATACCTGCACCTAAAACAGCAGCGTGTTCAAATTTCTTGGTTGCGCCTTTTGCTGTTTTCTTGCCTTTACCTTTAACCATTTGGTCGGCCATGAAAATACCGATTTGCGCAGTGGCAGCATCGGTTTTCGCCAACTTGGCGAAGGCAGCGTTTTCTACTTTCAAAGCACCATCACGATCTAACGTGGCGGCTTTTTCAAGCGTATCCACAACGGCATGAGGAGCTGGGTAATGTTTACCTGCTTTCGCTGCAACCATGCCTTTGGCGGTTGCAAAGCTCATCATCATTTCATTTTTAGGTAGCGTTAGAGGCGACAGTTTCAATGCGCGACGTGCTTGCCAGTCGATTTTGCCTGCAATGGCATCGTGCAACATGGCTAACGCAGATTCACGTAATGCTTCTGGAGCAACAACGGCATCAATTGCACCTTCTGCCAATGCTTGAGCTGCTTTGCGCTCTTTACCTGTGGTCATCCATTCCATTGCGTTATCGGCACCGATAACACGAGGTAAACGAACCGTACCACCGAAGCCTGGGATTAAGCCCAATTTCACTTCTGGTAAACCAATGGCAGCGCTTGTGTCAGCAATACGCATGTCACACGCTAGTGTCATTTCGCAGCCGCCGCCCAATGCGAAGCCATTAATTGCTGCGATAGTAGGGAAAGGAAGATCTTCGAAGGCATCAAACTTCTTCGAAGTAACGTGAGTCCATTGTAATAGTTCGTCTTCAGGCAGCGCGAAGATGCGTCCGAATTCGGTGATGTCTGCGCCAACGATGAATACACCTTTGGCTGAGCGAACTAATGCGCCTTTCACACCACTCTTGTCTTTTAATAGAGCGGTAACTTCAGCCAGCTCTTCAAGCGTTTGTTGATCAAATTTATTGACTGAACCGGTGGCATCAAAAACGATTTCAGCGATCCCGTCGTCAAGTAAGGTTACACAGAGGCTTTTGCCTTCAAAAATCATGTTCTTCTCCTTAGCAGATACCCAGGATTGTGGACTTTAGCTTGCTGACCATTCAGATACCACAGTCCAATAAATTACTCATTGCGATTACCATCCCTGTATGGTCAAGGAACCTTTACAAGTTAAGAGCATGTAAACGTAATACCTTGCCTGTGAATGACATTGGAGCCCAGCTAAAACTTATGACCCTGGAACAGGGAGGCAACATTGTTGTAAAACCCACCGCAAATAGCAATAGAAATTCAAACAATTGTTTAAATTTTTATTTGTCTTTTTATAACAAAATTATCATCTGGTCGGACAAGTTGTTGTAACTTAATGATAAATCGCTTTTTCCCGTGTTTTTAAGGGAAAACAGCGCTAGTTACTTGGGTCAACCAAACCATTATTAATGGCATAGTGGATCATTTCAGCCAGTGAGTCGGCATTGATTTTACTTTTAATATTGCGACGATGGGCTTCAACGGTACGAATACTAATATTCAGGGTGTTGGCGATCTCTTTACTGGAATATCCCTTGGCAATATGAGCCAGTATCATTTGCTCTCGGGTTGTGAGTTTTTCGTTGTCAAATCTTAGTGGCTTTTCGATCAGTATTTTAGCCACTGAATGACTGAAGTAATGCTCTCCGCCATGAACTTGTTTGATCGCCTTGTACACTTCTTCCGTGCTGGTGTCCTTAATAATGTAGCCCGATGCGCCGGCTTGCACGGCGCTGGTAACATACTCAGAGTTCTCGTGCATACTGA
This sequence comes from Paraneptunicella aestuarii, assembly GCF_019900845.1. NCBI lineage: Bacteria > Pseudomonadati > Pseudomonadota > Gammaproteobacteria > Alteromonadales > Alteromonadaceae > Paraneptunicella > Paraneptunicella aestuarii. The sequence continues at coordinate 233,287 of NZ_CP074570.1, forward strand.
AAATCAGCACTTTGGTATTGGGCGATTTCTCCAGCAGTATTTCTGTTGCATCTATGCCATTCATGGTCGGCATACTGATATCCATCAAAACAATGTCGGGGCTTAATTCTTCCGTTGCTGTAATGGCTTCATTTCCGTTAAACACGGTGCCAACAATATTGATATCGTCATAAAAAGATAAACAGGACAGCAATCCCTGTTGCACCATGGGGTGATCATCAACCAGCAAAACGGTAATTTGCTCATTATCTGAATCGGTCATGCTCATGCTGCGTTCCTTGATTGTTCCAGTTTGAAATGGTTGGCAAAACGATGACGTGGAATCTGGGCGCAAATACGCGTACCTTTTTCGCTACTGACAACGTCAAATTCTCCTTCGTTATATTCCACTCTTTCCGACAGGTTTCTTAAACCAATGCCCAGTTGATCCCTGATGCTGTTTGACGTTTGCTTAAATCCGGAACCATTGTCTTCTATGGTTAAAATCAGCTTTGATACCTGTATTTGTAAGTCAATCAACACTTCGGTTGCGTTAGCATGTTTTTCAATATTAATCAGGGCTTCCTGAGCAACACGATATAACGTGGTACTGATACACACAGGCAGGATTTTACGAACTACGGGTTTAGAGAAGGTGACTTTGATGCCTGTTCGATTACTGAAATCTCTAATCAGGTTATCTATGGCTGCACTGAGTCCCAGTTCATCGAGGATCTTGGGGTGTAGATGATGTGAAATTCTGCGTATTTCATTAATTGCCGTACCCAGATCTTTGTGTGCCTGACTGAGTTGTTCAGGTTTCTCTCTGTTGTCTTTCTTTAATTGCAGAGCCGTGGCTTCCAGTGAATACCTCACCGACACCATCATTTGAATAATACCGTCGTGAAGCTCTCGCGATATATGCCGTCTTTCTTCTTCCTGCATGGTAATAATGCGCTGCCCCAGGAGGCTGATTTGCGCGTCGTTTTTGTGTTTTTGGCGCAGGTTATTGATGATGCCAAAAAGAAAAATAGACAGGATCGAAGTGATAGTAACCGTAAGAATAATTTTCTGGGTTTTCTGAATGTGCCGCGTTATTTCATTGTTAATGGTGGCTATTTGGTGATCAATGTCATCCAGGTAAACCCCTGTGCCAATCATCCAGTCCCACTCTTCCAGATAAGTGGTGTAACCCATTTTTTGTGATGTGGTGTTGGTTGAAGGCTTATTCCAGGGATAGATGTGAATGCCGCCACCTGCAAGGGCATTTTCTATCAGAACCTGAATGGTTTTAATGCCTTCGCTGTCTTCCAAATCCCAATAACTACGACCCACTCTAAAAGGTTCTTTGGGGTGAGCAATGGCCGTTCCGGCAGAGTCATAGACAAAGAAGTAACCATCATCACCGCTGTATAACATATTATTAAAAATGCCTGATATTTTATCCTTGGTTATGTCTTGTCGGTCATTGAGATTGTGCGAAACGTATTTCACGGCAGAAACCGAGATATCCAGATAATTCTTCAACTCCTTCTCTTTTTGCTTGAGCAAAAAAGATTCCAAAGAGTCCAAGCTTTGATAGGACAAGGATTGATATTCCTTAGCCACAAAATAGTAGGTGATCCAAGCTGTAATAATGACTTGAGCTATAGCAGCGAAAATCAATTTTAGAGGAAATCTCATGGTCAACGTCTCAGTGATTTGTGATTTGGAAATGAAAAAAGGAGTTTTTGAGACAGCTATAAAAAGACAACTACCTAGGTATTTCTACCTAGTCAATTTACGTACATTCACCAATGGTAAACCAATATACCCACATGGAACAATTTGTTTAACAGTATTTTAACAAGGGTGTATGACTATGAGATTGACTTGCAAACATCTTTTTATCTTTATGTTTGCTTGGTTGTTGTGCTTTCAGGCCAATGCCGCAGATGGAAAAAAGGTTCGCTGGAACTTAGCCGAAACCTGGGGGCCTAATTTCCCAATATTCGGTGATACGACAAAGCGCATGGCTAAACTGGTCGATGAAATGTCCGGCGGGCGTTTTGTTATCACCATTGATTCTTCTAACAAGCACAAATCTCCACTTGGCGTTTTCGATTTCGTTCGTACCGGGCGCTATCAAATGGGACATTCCGCTTCTTATTATTGGAAAGGTAAAGACTTCAATACCATGTTCTTCTCCACCGTGCCTTTCGGTATGACGGCGTCGGAACAGTACGCCTGGTTTTATCATGGCGGCGGTATGGAGTTGATGAAAAAGACTTACGACAAATACGGCATGATGTCTTTCCCCGGTGGGAACACTGGCGTGCAGATGGGGGGTTGGTTCCGCAAGGAAATTAAAACCGTGGATGACCTGAAAGGTCTGAAAATGCGTATTCCTGGATTTGCCGGAGAAGTCTTGGCTGAACTGGGTGCCAAGCCAGTTAACATTCCTGCCGGAGAGCTGTATACGGCCTTGGAAAGAAACACTATTGATGCCCTTGAGTGGGTTGGCCCTTCGCTTGATTTGCGCATGGGATTCCACAAAATCGCACCCTTTTATTACACCGGATGGCATGAGCCAGCTACAGAATTACAGTTTCTGGTTAATCAAAAAGCCTTCGACAAGCTTCCCCCTGACTTGCAGCAAATACTGGTTATTGCTATGCGCGTAAGTGCTTACGATATGTATATCCAAACTGTAGATGCTAGCGCTGTGAACCTTGCCATGCTTCAGGAAGAGTTTCCTGATGTGAAAATTAAGAACTTCCCTCGTCCGGTATTGGCAGCGATCCGCTTGGCAAATGCCAAGATCCTTAAAAGTGCGTCAGATAGTGATCCGGCAACGAAGGAAATTCTCGATTCTATCTACGACTATCAGGACAAGGTTCGTGCATGGACCAACTTCTCTGAACGTGCATACCTTGAAGCATTTGATTAATAGCCTGTAGAAGCCAATTAGAATGCTTACGGTATCAAGGTTTTTAAATAGATTGTTAGACGCATTGGGCACCTTCTGTGCCCTCATCTTCTTACTGATGATTATTAATGTGTTTTACGACGTAGTGATGCGTTACTTCTTCAACGACGTAAGCATTGCTATGCAAGAGTTGGAATGGCATCTGTTCGCCGCGATGTTTATGTTTGGTATCGCTTACACGCTAAAAGAAGATGGGCATGTACGGGTGGATATTCTGTACGCCAACTTCTCACCGAAATTGAAAGCGATTGTTAACCTGATTGGTATGTTGCTTTTTGCGATGCCGATTACGCTGTTTTTGGTCTATTTCGGTTATGAATACACATTCGATGCGTATCAAATGGGCGAAGGGAGTGCGGATCCTGGTGGTTTGCCAAACCGTTGGATTGTGCGCTCGATTATCCCTTTGTCAGCCGTGTTTCTACTTATCAGTATTTTTAATGTTGTGTTAACTCAGGTTATCGAGTTAACCGGTAGAGCAAAAGAGGAAGTGTTGTAATGGAAGGGATTATCCTGTTTGGCTTGGCGCTTGTGTTGTTATTTTTGGGTGCTCAGGTCGCTTTCACTTTTGCGGGTGTCTCAGTCATTGTTGGTTTAATTGTGCTGGGGGCAGATCTGTTTGCGTTCATGCCCTACCGCGTTATGGGCATCATGGAAAACACCACTCTAATGGCGATTCCGCTGTTCATTTTTATGGGCATCGTGTTGCAAAAAAGCGGTTTAGCGGAACGTTTATTAGAGTCGTCGGCTAAGTTGTTTGGTTCCTTTTCCGGGGGCTTGGCAATTTCGACTATCGTGGTTGGCGCCTTCCTCGCCGCTTCCACAGGTGTTGTTGGTGCTAGCGTGGTAGCAATGGGCGTCATTTCACTGCCGTCAATGCTCAAAAATAACTATAACAAACCTGTTGCTACGGGAGTTATTTGTGCCGCAGGCACGCTTGGGCAAATCATACCTCCGTCTATCATCCTGATCATTCTGGGTGATGTGATGGGGGTTCCGGTGGGTGATCTGTTTAAAGCAGCTCTGCTCCCTGGCGCAATTCTTATTATGGCCTATGTGGCCTATATCTCTGTTCTGGGGCTTGCCAAGCCGGAACATTGCCCTCCAGTGCCTAGCGATGAAGATATTCGAGGCTTGCTGCTGGAAGCCGGAAAAAACGTCATCCCTACACTGATCCTTATTCTTGCGGTATTAGGTTCTATCTTTGCGGGCATTGCGACGCCCACGGAATCGGCTGCTATCGGCGCGGTTGGTGCTGTGGTTCTAACTTCTTTTTATCGCTCTTTTTCCTGGAATAGTTTGATGGATTCCTCGAAAGAAACCGTGAAAGTCAGCTCCATGATTTTTGCCATTCTCATTGGTGCAACGGCGTTTTCCATGGTGTTTAGCTATTCCGAGGGCGACTATCTGGTAGAGGAATTCTTCCAGCAGCTTCCCGGTGATGAGTGGACATTTATCGCTATCGCTATGTTGGCGATTTTGGTGCTGGGCTTCTTTATCGACTTTATTGAAATTGCGTTTCTTGTAGTGCCAATTCTTATTCCGGTTGCCAACAGCCTGGGCATTGATTTGGTCTGGTTTGCCATTCTGATCTCTATGAATTTGCAAACTTCTTTCTTAACGCCGCCTTTTGGATTCAGCCTGTTTTATCTCAAAGGCGTCGCTCCGGCGGCTATTAAAACATCCCATATCTACAAAGGTGTTATGCCCTTTATTTTGATTCAAATTGCCGTGCTTTTGCTGTTAATCGCGTTTCCTGAGCAATTGATTATTAGGTGATGGCAAGGTTTTACAGGGCAATGAAAAGTGTGCAGTTATTTTCATTCCTTTTTATCAGGTATGTCGAGAACGCATGCCAATGAACATTAACAAGCTAATCAAAAATAAAATTAGCGGAGGAACACAAATGAACAAGTATGCGTTGGCTGTTGTACCTATGGCGCTTTTATTTACAGGTGCTGCACATGCTGAGGCGAAGGTTACAGCCTATGGTCGAGTGTTATATAACATGATCAGTGACGATACCTCAGATAACATCTATTTTGGGCGCCACGAGTTTGCTGAGTCGAATATTGGTTTAAAAGGCAGTGTTGATTATGATGGCTTGACCATTGGTGCTCAGCTCGAAATTGGTTTGAATGAAGGCGTATCCAACTTGCTGCAAAACGGTAGCAATGGGCGTAACCGTATTCAGGAAATCACCGTAGCTGGCACTTTCGGTAAAGTTAGATTAGGAACCGGTGAATCGACTACCTATATCATTTCTGATGTCGATCAATCTGGAACCTGGTTATCAGATCCCCTAGGCATGAGTTCTCGTTTTGGTTCTACACGCCGAGGCCCCAGTGGCGAAAGCCAAACGCCATTGGTACAAAGCCAGTCTATTTTCAATGAACGCATTCTTTATGAATCACCCAAGGTGTTTGGCGGCGGGCAGTTTTCAGGTCAACTAGGCGAAGACAACAGCTACGAAGTGGCTTTCAAATATCTGCAAGATGGCTGGCGCTTTAATGTTTGGCATGCCGATTTTGGTGATGGCGACAATGATTCTGATCCACAGGCTAATATTGATGGCAACCCGACTCCGGGCTTTTTTGGTGCTGAGAATGGTAGCGGTGTGCTGTTGGGCTACAAGCATGATTCCGGGGTAAACCTGACTGCTGTTTATGGTACTGCTGATTTACTGGATGGTGGTTCTCGTGATTACTTGAATTGGAAGTTGGGTTACAGCATGGACAAACATGCAGTCAGTATCAGCATGGGCACTTTTGATTCTGAAGATGCGATGGGTGTTGATGGCGCTGAACATCAACGCACAACACTGGCGTATCACTTTATTCCTCTTGGCGGTGTGAGATTCTGGTTGCAAGCAACAACGGGTGATACCGATGATCAAGAGAGTTTCAATGCGTTTGCCGCTGGTGGCATGGTTAAGTTCTGATGAGGTTGACCCTGAGAACAAGGAAGTTACCTTCACTCGGGGTCTTTTTCTTACGTAAATGAAGTCGATTGGAGAAAGCGTGATGGTGAATATTCGTAAACTGTTTTTTATGGCATTTGGCGGGTTAGCGTTATTACTAGGCTGTGTGCAAGTTAGCGCGCAAGAAGAATTAACCGATGGGCCAGGATTATTTACTGGTAAAACTGGTGAATTGACCTTGTACCAGTCGAATCAAAACGGTTTCGAGGCTACCAGTCACGAGAGTGCCAATACAGGCGCCAAAGAAGAGCTGAGTAGCAGAGAAGAATTTGAACTTTATAAGCGCTGGCAGTACGCAAAACAAAATAACACCAAGGATTACGGCGAGTTTATGCAATGGCTGGAATTTCAGCGTGTCATCAAGGTTGAAAAATAGTGTTTAGAAAAAGCCATTGGCAGCGCTAAAGCGGCTGCCAATTGAACACCGCTTGATAAGTGATGCATTCGTTCGTGCTATTTGCGGCGTTATCCATATAAATCTGTTGTGAAGCAGAAGTGGGGTAAGTCAGATATTCACTACAATAGGCGCTTTGACCCGTGCCTATGACGATCACAGTGCCAGAAGCGATTTGGCATCTTGTCATCATGTCGATAGGCGACCATTCATAACAAATTTCATAGTTGGTGCGGTATTGCGCAGTGCTTCCTTGTGGTTCATACAATGCCCACCAACTGCCTTTTTCACTACCAGGATTAGTGCTGTTCCAGGCGCGATAAATGGTAAATGCCTGAGTGACTTTATAGACTTTTCCCTGGCATAAGCCGCCTTTAGTGGGTTCACCTAAAGCCGATTGCAGCAATGTATCGTCCGTGGTGGGTGTCAGGTAAGCGGCAAATTCCGCAGGCGGCTCAACTGTGCCAGGGCAGGTAGTTGGCTCTGATACTGTGGGTGGCTGTTGTGAATGTTGAGTCGTTGACACACAACCTGTCATACCCATTGTAGATACTGTGATAAAGGCAAGTAACCATTGCTTAGACATCATAACGCTCCTGAGTTTAGGTTTAAAAAGTAACCCGAAATAATGAAACTTTTATGAAACCTACCCATACAGTTTAGATCAGGGGGAGTATAATTCTATGCTCCGGTAGAAATTTACCGATTCCAAACCGCTGTGGCTTATGAGGACAAGGCGTTATAACAATCTGTACCGACTTATAGTTACTATTTTCACGGAAAATAGCTCTATTTCATCCCGATGTGAGTATAATGCGCCGCCGTGTGGGGGAGATGTTAACGATAACTTCTTGATCGGAAATTTCTTATGTCATCAAATTTACAACAGGAAAGCGGGCATTTTTCAGGTTATTTATTTGCTATCGCCGCTACCATTATTTGGTCTGGCAACTTCGTTATTGCACGAGGTGTGACAGATATTATTCCCCCCGTTAGTGTGGCTTTTTGGCGTTGGGTTGTCGCCGTTGTGGTGTTTATGCCTTTTGGCCTGCCCAAAATGCTCAAAGAGTGGGAGACGATTAAGCAACATTTCCCTTATCTGATCATTACCTCGATCCTGGGGGTGACTCTGTTTAATACGCTTATTTACTTTGCGGGTCACTCGACAACTGCATTAAACCTGTCTCTGATTTCGATTACCTTTCCTGTATTTATCGTCATCATTTCACGCGTATTTTTCGGTGAATTGATCACAACAAACAAGCTATTGGGAATGGTGGCCGTATTGGTTGGGGTGGTGTTATTGGTGACTCGAGGAAATCCCACCAGCTTGCTCAATGTGACCTTTGCTATCGGTGATTTCTGGATGCTATTAGCTGCCATATCCTTTGCCGTTTACAGCATCTTACTTAAGAAAAAGCCACCAATGGGTGTGCGTGCATTCCAGATGGTGACCTTTTTGATTGGCTTCGTCATCCTGACCCCGTTCTACTTGTGGGAAACCGCCATTGCTGCGCCAATAGTGTGGAACCAGGAAATCATCTACTCAATTTTATATTTAGGCGTATTCGCCTCATTGACCGCTTTTATTTTGTGGAACCGAGCAGTTGCCATCGTTGGCCCAGCCAAGGCTGGCATGGTGTATTACTCGCTACCCATATTCAGCGGCTTGCTCGCTAACCTGATTCTGGGCGAGTCTATTCAGTCTTACCACTACCTCTGTGGCGCGCTGATTATCTCAGGGATTGTTACTGCCAACTATGCGCCTAAGCGTAAGTTGGTGCAGGCTTAAAGCTTAAGTCCCCTCTTAATCTCCTCCTTTTAAAAAGGGGGAGAGATTTTCAGTTTCTCGCCATGCTGATGCATATCAGTATCTCTTGCTCGTTGTAAAAGACCCTGAAATGAATTCAGGGCGATGCGTTTTCTATCCTTGATAGTGCAATCGCACAGTGTCGTCATGCTGATGGCTATCAGCATCTTTGCGAGTTGTAAAAGGCCCTGAAACAAGTTCAGGGTGGCGCTATTTCTTTTCAAAGCGAGCTAAAACAACCCCATTTGCAATGAAGTGACTTTGTCAAAGCTGAGGCCGATAAAGGGCAGTATGGCGTCGGCGACGGGGGCGAGTTGCTTTTCGACGTAGTGGTCGTAGTCGATGGGGCTGGTGCGATATTCTTCAGGCTCTGCGCCGTTAACGGTAAAGACGTAGCTGATCCAGCCTTTGTTTTGATATTGCAGAGGGCGGCCGAGTTCTTTGTTTTTAGCGTCGGCAAGGCGGGCTGCCTTTACGTGCGGCGGTACGTTTTTCACGTAAAGGTCGAGTGGTTGCCGTAGTCGTTTTTTGTATACCAGTTTGTCGTCCAGTTCGCCGTTTCGGGTTTGGTTCACAATATTGAGTATGTAGTCGCTTACGGAATCGCCATTGAAAATCATGCCATACAGTTGCTGTTGGAATTCTTTGGCAAGTTCTGTCCAGTCTGAGCGCACAGTTTCCAAGCCTTTGAATACCAGTTCTTCACCATTTTTTGTGGCTTTTAATCCAGCGTAACGTTTTTTACTACCGGTTTCGGCGCCGCGAATGGTTGGCATTAGGAATTGGCTGAAATAGGTTTCAAACTCAATTTCCAAATGGCAGTCCAGATCGAATTCTGTACGTAAGGTTTCATGCCAGCGTTGGTTGATGTGCTCTGCCAGCTTTGAGCCGACTTCATAAGCACTTTCTACCGTGTAATCACCATCCAGCCAGACGAAGGTGGAGTCGGTGTCGCCGTAGATCACCTGATGACCTTGTGCTTCAATCCATTTGGCGGTGGTTTGCATGATGCTGTGCCCGCGCATGGTGATGGAGCTGGCAAGACGCGTATCGTAGAAGCGGCAACCACCTGAACCTAACACGCCATAGAAGGAGTTCATCAGGATCTTGATGGCTTGTGAGCGGGCAGCATCTTTGTCTTTTTTGGCTTGATCTCGTTGTTGCCAGAGTGAGGTGATTATGTCGGGCAAAAAGTGTTTTTCCCGGTCGAACATCGCACCTTTGAATCCGGGAATGGATGCGTCGGGATTCGCCAAGCCTTCAATCAGACCGAGTGGATCGATTTTAAAAGTGCGAATAATTGAGGGATACAGGCTTTTAAAATCCAGCACCAACACATGTTTGTACAATCCGGGACGTGAGTCCATGACATAACCGCCGGGGCTGGCTAACCCGCCATCGGGTGGGCGATTCGGTGCAATGTAGCCTGCACGGTGCAGTTTGGGCAGATACAGGTTGGTAAAAGCGGCAACGGAACCACCAATGCGATCCAGTTCTAACCCGGTGAGTTGGCTGCGTAGAATGAGAAACTCAATGAGTTTAGTGTGCTCAAAAATTTCCAGCACTAGCACGCAGTCTTGCAGGTTGTACTCTGCCAGTTTGATTTTGTTGTGTTTGAAGTCGTGGTTGATGTGCTCCATTCTGTCGTGCACATTTTCAATCTTCTTGCCTTTGCCGAGCAATTCTTGAGAGACAGATTCCAGACTAAAGCTGTCGAAGTGATAGGTGGCGGTTTTTAAGGCGTCGATACCGTCGATAACAACGCGACCTGGAATGACAATAAAGCCCTGTCCGTCACCATCATTGCCTTTGCTACCTTTCGGTTCACGCCAACGAGCTTGCGTGTTTCCTCTACCTATTTTCAGTGCGATGTTTTGTTTTTCAGCCCGTTTTACTAATAAGCGAAAGTCAAAGTTTACTACGCTCCAGCCCACGATGATGTCGGGGTCGTATTGATTGATCTCCGCGACCATTGCTCGCAGCAAATCAGCTTCGTTATTTACCCATTTCAACCAATCTGGCGCGTTACTATTTTCCGTTTGAGTGCCATCGCCAATCATTATCACGCATTGGTAATCATCAGCTGCGAGGCCAACGGAATAGAGGTCGCCGTATTCGCTACATTCGATATCCAGTGACAAAACGCTAAAGTTGGGATGGTAGTGACCGGGTTTAAGCTTGGCATTGACCAGAGTGTGGCTATTGTTTTTTCGGTTGAGTTGTTCGGTGCCAGTGAACTGAGCGCTGGCATAGACAAAGCGTTCCATTAAATAGCGATCAGCCAGTCGGATATCGTCTTCAAAATAGAGGATGTCGATTTTGGTAAGCGCATCGCGCACGGCAAATAATTGCTGATTGCTATTCAGGTAAATGGCGCAAACAGATTCATGTTGAAAGGTTTTCAGGTCGATGGGTTTTATCTCGGAGCGAATTCCTTCATGTTGCAATACTTTTTCAGCCTGAGCTGCATCTGCTTGAGTGATAAAGAGCACAAACTGCTGCGCCGGTGTGAGTACGCGCTGGGCTCCGCTGTCGGTTTTGAACCAGAATTCCAACAGGGTTTGATGGTTTCGCTCAATCTGCTGACGAGTCAGGATAAAGCCTTCCTGGACAGCATTGGTATGGCTTTGGGATTGAGCGAGTGGCATGTATGAGAAATGAATCCTGATTGCAGAAAAGAGGGTATTCTAATTCAGTTTGATGGCCGCTGCATTAGCGCCGCTGTTCGGGGCGGGCTTAATCCTGCTCGCTCAGGTAATGGAAGTCGTCGCTGCGACAGCGATTTATGCGATATTCCAGTAGTTTGCCGTCTTTATCTCGTGTTAAGCGAGTGAAAAGCAGAATTGGATCGCCGGATTTTACTCCTAACTGTTGTGCATCTTTTTGTGTTGCTAAAACGGCCTTTATGCGATCTGTGGTTTCATGCACAGTGTAGTTAAAACGGGTCTGGTAAAAGTGGTACAGAGTGTGAGGAATATCTTCTTCGTCCATAAAGTCCGGGAAGTATTTCTCGGGCAAGTGTATTTCTTCTGAAAGAATATAGGTGCTGCCCAAGGTACGTAGTCGTGACAAGCGGATCACTCTTTCACCGACTCTAAGCTTTAACTGCAACACCACATCGGGAGTTGGGCGAATAAGCTCCATGCCTGTGATTTCAGCTTTGGGAAGTGCGGGTAGCTTGCCGTCTTCGACGATAGGGAAGAAGCGATACAGTGTTTGTCCTGTCTGCTCAGAAAGGAAGGTGCCAACGCCTTGGTGGCGGTGTACTAAGTTGGACTCAGTCAGGCTATTCAGGGCTTTGCGCACTGTGCCCTGGCTAACACCGAACTCTTTTGCCAGTAATAATTCGTTGGGAAGCATGTCCCCTGGCTTCCAGCGCTGTTCCAGAATAAGTTGCTTTATGTGTTCTTCGACTTGCTTGTATAAGGGCAACACTTGCTTAGGCAAAGTGCTGAGCTTATTTTCAAATACCTGGAGTGCCATGATTCCTGTTAACTGTTACCTGGGTTAATGATAAAAGTATAAGCATACATCGGCATTGCTGCTGTAAGATGTATGTGGTTTCTGGCGTGGGTACTGCTATTTATAAGTTATTGTTTTTATGAGGTAAGAGACTTTCTCGTTGCGAGCTCGCCTCGAGTTTCAGTTATACCTTTTTATGGCTGCTTTGTTAACCACAAAATAAGTTCTACAAAACTGTCCGGGGTCATATCCCGTGTAAATTTGGCTTTGTACTTGCCGTTTACAATGAAAGTGGGAACTTCGTTAATGCCTTCGGTTAGCTTGTTATTTCGATTAATTCGGCTTTTCATTCCAAAGCTGTCTGCCAGCTTGAGTACCTTCTCGCCATCGACACCTTGTTCCAGCAAAATCTCTTTTATTGCTTCGACTGAATTGAAGTGTTTTTTGTCTTCATGGATGGCCTTAAACAAGGCTTTGTTGAAGCTATCTTCACGATTAATCGCGCGTGCAACCAACATCATTTTGGTGGCTTCTTGCTGAATATTCACTGGCGCGCTACGCATGAATTCCACGTGAGCTTTCGTGAAGTTGATGTCTTCCGGCAGTTTGGATTTTAGCTGCGAAGCGATGCTTTCAAACTGAAAGCAGTGTGGGCACCAGAAAGAGAATATCTCCACAATGCCCAATCTTGGATTTAATTGTTCATTGATAATGTCGTAGTGTTCGCCTTCTTGCCATTGGGCGGCGGTGTTCTGAGCACTCGCGCTCACACTTGCTACAGAGAACAGGATGGCTGCCAAAAACGCAGCGCTCATGTTCATTATGTTTTTGAAAAATTTCATTTGTTTAGCAAGTTTCATGGCGCAACACTCATGACATTATCAATGACAGAATCATATACCGATGATTATTTCAGTTTGCTTAACCAAACAATCAAATCAACCATATCGTCAGGTGTCATATCACGAGTGAATTTCGCCTGATATTTACCATTAACGATGAAGTTAGGTACACCGCGCAGGTGTTTCATGAACTTTTGAATGGATTGATTGTTTTTCTTTAATTGGCTATTTACACCAAAGCTGTTAGCCAGCTTGTCGAATTCTGCGGCATCGACACCGTTAACGGTGAAGATGTTACGAATATCATCAATACCAGCAATAGGCGCGCGTTGAACGTGGATATAGTTGAAGATTGCGCGATTCATTTCTTTTTCTTTCTTCAATGCACGAGCAATCATTAATCCGCGAGTAGCGTCTTCCTGAATTTCTGTTGTCGTAAACGCCATGAAATTCACATGGACTTTACTGAACTTCACGTCTTCTGGCAGTTTCTTTTCCAGATTCGCTACAATAGGTTCAAAGTTATAGCAGTGGCTACACCAATAGGAGAAAAACTCTAAAACTTCTGGTTTGGCAGTCGCTTCTTCGCCAACAACCACATAATGAGTACCTTCTACCCACTGCTCGACACCTGCAGCCATTGATTTAAGGGGTAACAGCAGGGCAAAAATAAATAAACTTAAGTATTTACGCATAGCAAATTGTTAGTGTTATTGTGAAATGAGGTGGCAAGGTTACCATACCCATTTGTCGGCTGTCCTCTTTTCCGGGGTATATTCTGCCACTACCTGATTATCATTCAGGAAACGTTTAGGTTGGAAAGGGCTAGTTCCTTACTTTTTGGCGTAACTCTTGCTATATCACACCCTATGTTAACCATGCGCAGATGTGTCATTGAATTGACAGGCTGTGTAGTGAACCAATTGTAAATAGTCGGGTGATGTAAGCAATGCGAGTGAATAATCAGGCTATGAACCTGTTTACCTATCTGGACAATCAGGCTGCCGCTGATGACGTGTTGAAAAATGTCGCAGAGAAACAGAAATCGAATAGTTTTCAGGATTTGAATCTGGTTAGTGTCGGGATTACTGGCGGTAACTTCGATGACATGCTCAGCGCCATGGAAAAAGGTGAGTTGAATGTGGACTTGCAAACCATGGGCAACTACGTAGATTTCAATATGCAGAAGATGGAAAAGGAAGTGTATCAATTAGCTCAGAGCTTTGGGGTTTCCATGCCTGTTGAAATCAATATCGAAGACGGTCAGCTGCAAGTGCTCGATGATAGTGATGAAGGGCAAAAGCTACAAGACTATCTGGATCGTGATGAACGCTTAAACAAGCTGGTACAGCAAACCGGGAAGTTGTCGCAATTCTATGAATGGGGATTAGTGCGCGAACAAGCGAGCAAGTATCAGGAAAGTGGCGTCGATGACGGAAATTTACTGGAATTCTTACAAGAAGGTCGCGAAAATATTGTGCATCAAAACCGCCTGTTGATTGACTCCGAAGGCGTTCAATATCTGTCGCAACGGCAATCCCAATCTCTAATTGAAAAGTATTCCGAGAAGTTTGGGTATGGGGAGAAGGGGGCTTCTTAGCGCTGTGCAAGGATTCTTAGCATGAGATGTTCAAGAGGTTCATAATTTCCTCTATGCACTTGCTTGAATGTTTCTACATTTTCCCAGTTATGGACTAAATCCCAGTTAATCATGTAATTAAAAACGTTAGCTAAGGCCGAAATGAATAACCGTTGAGTGCGTCCATTACCCTCAGGAAATGGATGGTATATGTTTATTATGCCTAGGCAACGAGCAAGCTTTTGCGCTGATTCTTCTATAGTAGGTTTGTCAGTGCTTTGGTAATACGAAATGGAACGTTCAAATACCAAAGATTGATATTCTGCCAATTTGTTCGCTGGTGTGAAAATATCACCATCTTTAGCGACATCGTAAGATCTTGGCTTTCCTGCCCATGAGTATAAATCCTGAAATAAATGACGGTGTATGGATTTTAGGTGTTCAAAATCGAAGGTTTGTTCCACCGTATCAGGTTTTTGCAGTAATTCTATTGAGCGAATTGCTGTGAAGGCTGCCTCTTTTTGGCGGAGCTCAGAGGGTTCCTGAATGTCGAGTAAATTAACAAAAACGTGGCTATTGGGGTAAAACGCTGGTTCTACGCTGTCTGGAGGCAGGTTATTTTCCACGTAGCAAGTTAAGAATATAGGTTGTGTCGATAGACTTGTCTTTAAGCGCTTGGCTTATAAGTTTCGATGTTTCTTCTGATAAAGACAGAGATTCAAGCTTAATATTAGCTAGAGCTTGTTTTACAGCATTTGCATCGGTGATAGGCATAAGTAAATACAACACAAGTAAGTTACACGCATTGTAGCTCTATAAGTTGATGCAATCAATCTTGCCTTTCAAGAGCAGAAATCAAAACAGTGGACTTATACTGATCAAGTTAATTCAAAACTCCCAGAGCGCTCTTTAAAGCACTCTGAGGGCGTTTTTTTGTAATTTTCACACAAAAACTGCTTAGAACTGATAACTCACCCCAACATAGGCGCTTCTGCCTTTGCTGTTGTAGCCAAGCACTTCCTGATATTCCCTGTTGGTCACGTTGTCGAGTTTGGCGTTAAAGCGCCAGTGGGCGTTGAGTTCATACAGGGCTGACAGGTTCAGGACGGTGTAATCGTCCAGTTCTTGTCCGCCGATGTCGATAGCGTCTTGTACTGCTCTGGCGTAGGCATTTAGCTGTAATGCGTTGTCGAGCAAGTTGTAGGACAATCCCAAATTAGCCATATGACGAGGGCGGCGTAAGCGCTGATCGCCTTGTGCTGTTTCGGTTTCGTTGTAGGTGTAGTTTCCCCACAGCTCAACAGAGGCAGTGATGTTTTGACGCCAGTCTAATTCCAAACCTTCTGATTTACTGGTTCCGGCGGTTTGCAAATAGCCCTGATAGGCTACCGGGTCGAAAATGATTTCGTCGGTAATGTCCTGTTTGAAATAGGTGATACCAAAGAACATATCGGATTGATAAAATTCAACGCCTAAATCAAAGCCTTTGCTGGTTTCTTCTTTAAGCTGCAAACCTTGAGCTTCGCCCCAGGCAAATGCGCCGTCGTTGTAGCTTTGCTCAAACAAGCTCGGGGCTCTAAAGCCTGTGCCGTAAGAGGCTTTTAGTTTCACATCGCCCAATACGCCAGCATTAACCAGATACGCACTGCTCAAACGAAAGCTGGTGTGTCCACCAAATGTATCGTTGTTATCGTAACGAACGCCCGCGGTGTTGAACCATGTTTTATCGTACTGAAATTGATATTCTGCAAAGGCTGAACGCTGTTTACGAGACTGTGTTTCGTCGTCTTCTTCCTTGATCTCCGCGCCAGCGATGACGCGCTGTGAACCAATGTTAAAGGAGCCCAGATAGTCCAGCTTTTGAATCGTTCCGCCTTGTCCAAAACCGTAGGCTCCATTGGAGAAGAAATCTCTGTCCACATCGGTATTGGCAAATCCAACGCTGTGGTGCTGATTTTCACCGGCATAATCCAATGCCAAGCGGCTGGTTTGCTGTGAGGTTTTGGATACGCAGTCATGGGTTGGTGCAAAGGTGGCGTTGTCATAGCAGCCGTCGTATTGGGCTTCGGTATCAACATCTCTAATAACCAAAGACGCTGACAATTGCTCTGTGAATTTGTGTGCACCTTTGAAATGCGCCGTGGTGTTTTCGTAGCCATCGGCTTCGTTGCTGGTATCGGCTGCTTGCGCGTTGAAACCGTCGGTATCCAAACGAGTTACTGCTAAATACAGGTTGCTATCTTCATTGGTGTAACCAATATTGCCACCAAACTGCTGCGTACTGTACTTGCCTGCTTGCACTTGTACGCCACCAGAGGTTCCAGACTTGGCTGTAGTGCTGGTAATACGGATAACACCACCTGCATCAGCGCCATAAAGTAGCCCTTGGGTTCCACGTAATACTTCTACGCGCTCAACCTGGCTGGTGAGTATGTCGTCGAATAAAGGCATAACCTGTGGTGCTGAAGGATCGGATAGTTCTATCCCATCAATAAGAACGTGGGTACGGAAACCTTCTTCACCACGAATACGTAAAGCTGTGTTTTGACCCAAACCGCCTGAGTTGCTGACGTTAACAGAGGCGATAGTGCGTAAGGTATCGGCTAGGGCAATTTGCCCGGAAGCTGCGATATCTTGCTCTGTGAGAATGGAAACACTGGTCGCCATTTCGCTGACAGGTTGTTCAACCCGACTGGATACGACGCTGATGGTTTCTATTCTTGATGTAGAGGCTGTTTCGTTGCTGATTGCGGAGGCTGAAAAGCCAACAAACGTAGCGCATACACTGGCGCTGATAAGAGATTGTTTAAAAGACATTTAGTTGATTCTCTATGAACACATTCCGCCCGAATGTGATAACAAGACTGCACAGAAAACCGTTGAGTGTTCTGTACCCCAGCTTCTGGCCGGTATCCGGACTCACAAAGAATGCTCGTTGTTACGGCCTTCCCATTCCTGGTTATACCTGAGCGGAACAGTGGCATGGATGTAACAACTAACTTTGCTTACCGTTGCGGGGGCAGTATCGGCTTCGCACCGATTTCCCGTTTAACTGTTGTCAGCCAATAGATTTGACTAACCTCAGCACCAAAAAGCGGGGACATTATAGGGGCTTATGTAGGGTGGGGCTATGGAATTATGAAAAAAGTTGACCAGGTGAGAGGCTTTCTTTGCTCGTATTCATTCTCTCGATCGTCATTATCCCGATCGTCATGCTGATGAATATCAGCATCTTTATCTTTAGCGTCGCCCTGAAATGCATTCAGGGCGACGCTAAAGATATTTCAACGAATCAAAATAGCGATTACTTAAGACTTAACATGCATATTGTGAATCGCGCAGTGAACTTTATCTGTGTCCCCGCTATCGTCGTCCTTACGAATATGAATGGAGTCATAGTCCAGCCCTTTCAGGTCGGCTTTAATCAGTTCTGAAAACGTATCCGCGGCGGCTTCTATCTTTTCACTGTGAATTTCTATTTTTCTGAAATGAGGTTCGTGTGCGGAGACTAGTTGATCGATTTCATCTGCTAATTCTTCCTGTTTTTGAATTAGTGTTTTGTCGATAAAGAGTGAATTTTCATCCTCAACAATCATCACTTTGGTTACGTCTTCAAGCTGTTTGCTGAGCAGCTCAATTTTCACTTCAAACTCTTCAGTGGGAAGCTCCATTGAGTCCATTTTGGTTTCTAAAGCATCAAGGGCGCGCATGGCTTCCTGTTGCTCTTCTGTTAACTTTGCTTGATACACGATTTCACAGTCTTTCAGGGCAATGAGTTGGTAATCCTGTAGATCGTCGTCGTTCATGGCAAATACCGAGAAGGTGGCCAAAGTAGCAAGAGATAAAGCGGTAATAGAAATCGTTGAATGAGAAAGAGTGGAAGCATAGTGGGATATCAGTTTATTCATGATTCATTCTCCAATGGATAATCAAAATGGTGTCATCACTGCGTGTACTGATATATGTCGATAGGCGG
Source organism: Paraneptunicella aestuarii (assembly GCF_019900845.1). Classification (NCBI taxonomy): domain Bacteria; kingdom Pseudomonadati; phylum Pseudomonadota; class Gammaproteobacteria; order Alteromonadales; family Alteromonadaceae; genus Paraneptunicella; species Paraneptunicella aestuarii. The sequence continues at coordinate 251,277 of NZ_CP074570.1, forward strand.
AATGAAATAGTTTGGTGGGGCTGATAGTTTTTTGATTAATTTCTATGCTTCATAAATAAGAGCTGACCATTCAGGTCAGCTCTAAACGAAAGCGCTAATTTATTCGCACGCTTTACCACAGTCGGCAAGAGTCACGACTTTTTGTGCCATATAGCTTGGGATGTTGTAGTTATTATTGAAAGCAATTGCTCCAATGGTTTGCCCGTTATACAAAATTCCGGGTGTCCAACCGCTGCTGCTCCAAGCTCCGCTGCTGTAGGCATATTTGTCGATTTGCGAGGCTCCAGGGGCGCTGGCGTAGTAATAGCCGCCTGCACCTGACGTAATTGTCGGAGCAGTTTGGAAGATACTTAGCTGTATTTGGTGAGCATTAGTACCATTTTTATTTCTAAATACACCAACGTACACATTCATTCCTGTAATCAAGTTGTTGATTGTGTTGGTAATATCAATATTCAATTGCTGCTCAATTGCTGCCACTGGTGTTGCTACGGAAGGCTTATCCAGAATGCTTTTAACACCAAACAGGTTTTTCATATTGATAATATCGGTATATTGGCGCAGTCCGCTGTCTACCATGTCATCCACTTTTGCTTCTGCATAATTGCTGGCAAAAATACTGACTAATTGACTAACCCCCGGGAAGGACAGAATTCCGCCTGAACAGCTTAAATCAATATTATTGTTGTAGTTAATGCTAAGGCTGGTGAGTGCCCCGGTGTAAAAGTTGTAAGTCGCTTTAGGGCGCAGGTTTTGTAAAGATACTGTCGCTTTGACTGTTGGGCACAAGATGTCGATGCCATCAAATTTTGCTTGAGCTTTAACGCTAATGCTGCCAACGGTTAATGACACTTTTTGTGAGGCTTCACCAGTAAAGGTTGCACTTAAATTGTCGGTGTTTACGTCGATGTAGGAAATGGATTTTACTTCGTTGATCTTGTTTATTTCTGTACGAAGTTTTGACTCGATGTTCAATTCCATTTGTTTGATGTCATTAAACAATCCATCTGCCAAGGTTCCGATATTGACGGTATACGCATCTTCCCTCGGAGTTGGGCTACCACTGGGTTTACTTAATTTTAAATCGGTTTGGGCTGCGTTGATCCCCGCTGAAAATAAAATGGCGGTGACGAGTCCTGTTATTTGGAGAGTTTTTTTCATAATGTTCATCCTGCATTGAAATTGGAAAAATTTTGCGTAGGAAAGCAAATTTTAATAAAAACAACATGTATTGAATTCTGCCGACCAAGCCAAATTAAGGTAAGTAAATTTAGTTTCACTTATGTGACAATTTCAATTGAAGGAATAAATATATCTATTGGCTTTTTTTGAGTTAAGGTAAGATTTTCGTGTAAATATTGTGTCAGCATATTCTTTCTTCTATAGGGGGAGTTCGAATGAATGATGATAGTGGCAGCAAACGTGATATGGTTGGCGCGCTTAAACGCGCTAGTAGCCGTATTCGATCATTGTCTGATACATCTACCTATCAAACGCCTCCCCCTGTAGATAATGTTCCCAGGCCAAAAAATGCCCCCGAAGTCCAATTGGCAAGTTCCAGTGCCAACAAAGATTTAGTGAAAGCGGCTAGAGAGAGAGTTGCTGATCCTTCATTACCCCAAGCTCCATTGATGCATGGAAGAGATAAACTGGGTGAAGTGGGTCAGAAAGCCTGGGTATATAAACCTAATGGCAAAGATGCGGATAGTTACGCCACTATGGCGACTCGACTTGATACTATTGGTGCAAAAATTCATTCCTCCTATTCTGGAGATAAGCGTAAAGACTATACACCGTCTCAGTTTGCTGCTCATGCAACATTGCTTGCATTCAAGGGCAAAACAGACAAATTGAGAAGTGAGTATCAGTTATCGCATGAGGATATTAATGAACTCAGAACTCATGCCAGTGTCATGATGGGGGCTGAAACTGGGCGCTCTGAGGTTGCGGGGGTGTCCAACTTTTTAATGTTGCATCGCATGAAACATGATGGAAACTTAACCTTTTCTGGTGATAAGGGGACGTTAACGGGGGTGCAAGCTGAACAACTGAGAACCAAAACAACCAGCGTTTCAACGTCATCATTTTTGGCTGCACCTTATGGTTCTATGGAAATGATGGATCAGGTGCAAACAGGTTTGCGTAGTTATCCCGATAATCCTGATGATGTGTATTCGAAGAAGAAAAAGCAGACTATGCGCGATGCCTGGAGTTCAGGGTTTAAGCAAAAAGGTAAGCAGCATGAAGTGACTGAGCGAATTGATGTTGCGAGATCCAAAATTGTACCTAAAGTGGTGAAAGGTCGTTATCAGGCGAAAGATGATACTGTTCCTGGCGGAAGAGTGGACGTCTCTCTTCCCGGTGCTGATGCTGTCATCGGCAATGAAGCTAACAGACTGAGTGAGTTTATTGGCTATAAAGAGCGTAAACATGGGAAGCGAGTTGATCCTGATGCACAACTGGAAAGAAGTGTACTTCGATATTTTGATCGGGCTGAAACGGCTGCTCCCAGAGTGCCGCCACCAGAGAGGGGGTCAATCTATCACTCGCAAAGCGAATTTGCTCGTAACTTGAGTCGAAATATGTTTCGCTCAAAAGAGGCATCCGAGCCAAGTCGTTCTGCTGGTAATGAGTCCCAAAGGGCTGCTACGACCACATCACAACATCATCCTTCAACACCTGGTTCGATTTACGACCCGCGCAGTGATTTTGCTCGTAACTTAAGAGGCATGTATAGCTCGGGAGAAAGCACTCGGCAGCGCAGTATGTCAGTACCCTCTCCTCAGCATGCTCCTTCATCGGCTCCAAGAACTCAATCTCCTGAGCATCAAAGTCAATCATCATCACCTTCTCACTCAATTTATAGTCCAAAGAGTGACTTTGCCAAGAATTTGCGGGGGAAGCTGTTTAAATAACCTGATAAACATCAGGCCGCCAGAGTTCCATATAGCCTTCTGGCTTGGCGAGTGGTTTGAATCCCACTTGTTCATACAAACCGTGCGCATCGGCAGTAACCAGTACCATGCGTCGTAGTCCTTGAAGGTCGGGATGGCGCATAATCTCTTGCATTAGCCATTTACTCAGTCCCTTTCCTCTATAATCTTCGATGATGAACACATCCGCCAAATAGGCAAAAGAGGTGCGGTCGGTGATCATGCGTGCAAAGCCCACTTGCTCGTTGTTGTTTGTGAATACCCCGAAGCAGAGAGAATGCTGAATCGCACGCTCAACCAGATCAAAGGGCACACCCTTCGCCCAGTATGAGTTGGTTAGAAAATGATGGATAACCTTTAAGTCCATATCTGTAGTATTGCTACTAATTTTGAACCCTTGCATTGTGTATTTCCTTGTATCCGTTTGATGGGGGGATGATGAGGTTGCGCTAACGTGCTGTCAAATTTCTCTTATAGTTCGGGATGTTAAATCGGTTAGAAGATATAACGGGCTAAATTTTTACTTCCCTTTATTCTATTCAATTGATTGACAGCATTAAGTAACCTGCCTACTTTTGTTGAGTTGCTATTTTACCGGGTAGGTTTTCTAAGCGAGGTTGTTACATGAATGCTGTGCCCAAGCCGCCAACCAACACACTTAAGGTAACGGATTTATGCAGTCTACTTTTCTAGTATCCAGACCCAGTGAGGTAAACCCTGACAATATCGGCGATGCACTACAACAAGCCATCGAAATCGAAATTGCCACTATCCCGGTTTATCTCTTCACTTACTATTCAATTAACAGAACCCCCACTCAAGACACCATTACTGACGAATTAAAAGCGGCTTTATTGGCGCAAAACAAGCCGGGTAAGCCGAAATACACCGAGCAAGCCGCAAGCGAAATTGCACTGGATTTATCGGCGAAAATCATGGTGTTTGCTAACAAAGCCGGAGCCTCGATTCTGAGTGTGGTGATTGAAGAAATGCTGCATATGTCGTTGTCGTCGAATGTGAAGCAAGCCTTGGTGGGCAACCCTCAATTGGTGGATAAAGGCCCTTCGGTTTGGCCAGCGTATTTACCGGGGCATGAACCGGCATTTCCGATTAATCGTGCCAAATTTAGCCAGGATCAGCTGTTCACTTTTATGCAAATCGAGAGCCCCAAAGAGTTGGAAGGCAAGATGAGCAAAGCCGAGGCTTTGCCTTATATTACGATTGGCCAGTTTTACTCGATGATCGAGAAGTGCATTAAAAAGCACTTTAAAGATGACGATTGCTACCACACTAAACGTCCGCAATTAGTCCCTAAAATGGGCTATTACGCGCAAAACGATATTGATACCCTGTATTACGACAAGCAGCATAAGCCTAAATTTGAAAATGCCGAAGACAGCGGCGATTTAGTGCATGTGGTGGATAAAAAGTCGGCTTTGAAAGCACTTGATATCATTGTTGATCAAGGTGAAGGTCATGCTGGTGGTCATCAGTTTAAAGTGGTCGATGGCAAAGATTGTGTTGATTGTGCTCCGTTTACCGACGGCAGCTTTGACGATAAACAGCGCTCTGAATTAGCTCACTTCGATAAGTTTAATCAGCTTTGGTGTGAAATGGGGCAGTTGGATAAGGAATTTGAGAAATACTTCGGCGATAAAATCGATCCCAAGTCTTATTACATCTACAACTTTGCGGAAAATCCTGTCACGGCGGATTACCCGGAAATTATCCAAAAAGTGTCTACCTTGACTAATGCGGTTTACAGCTATTTGTATGTGATGACACAGGCTTGTTATCACGCAGAGAAAAACACGCAATATGAAATCTTCATGTTTGGTATTCATAAATCCATGATGTGGATTCTGGGTACTCTGTGCGGCACCTTGCCTGGCATGAAGTACATAGACAAGGATGGCTTTCAGCGTAATGCAGCACCTACATTTGAGAATTATTCTTTTAATACAGCCAGTTCACCCAAGCAGCAGATTATTGAGTTGTTTAATCAGGCGGCGGCTGCCTATCCGGGTATTGCACATATAAAAGATCGTATTCATGACTTGCCAAATGTGCCGCTAGAAGGGTATTTGGCAAAACCGGGTCAGCCAATTTTGGCTTGAAGTTAAGCTGCAAATATTGAAATTTACGAGGAAGTTGACGATGTCTAATAAAAATTCAAATGGTTGTGGCGCACCTTCAAGCAATGGTTGCGGAGCACCATCTTCGGGCTCAAATGGTTGTGGTTCGCCTTCTCCAGGTTCTAATCAAACCGATGTGCTGGTGCCTAAAGAACTTCATGCCTGCATGGGTTTAAATGCCTGTAAAGGGCATGACAGATTCGGCACTAACGACTGTGCAGGTAGAGGATTCTGCGCCACGCAACAGCATGTTTGCCATACCTTGAATAACTGCCGCGGGCAGGGCGGTTGTGGTTTATATGGTGATGCCGCAGAACAGTGTCGCCCCGGTGAGAATAACTGTGCCTTTCAAGGCAGTTGCGCTACGCCGATTCAGGCCGAGCGTATCAGCACTATGGGCGCTAACACGGGTAAAAGCGTTTGGTTATTAGCTCGCAGATTGTTTGAAGAGCGCATGGAAAAATCCAAACGGAATGTTGGCCCAGCGCCTATGCCGAATGGCCCGCCACAGCAGTGGCTGGAATCTCTAGGTGAATACGATTCTTGCGGAAATTCAGGTGATAAATACTGTACGTTTGGTTTCAACAGCCCGGCTCAGAATGCGGAAGAAATGATAGAGAAAAGCCGCAAAGATCTGGATAAAACCGTTAAAGACTGTGCTTGCACAAAAGACAAGGACTAAGTTGTTATTGTGAGTAGTGGAGAATCTATCAAGCAGCCTGCTTTTGACGAGCAGGCTGTTTTATCCAAGCGCATTTTATCCCGATTGGGATTAGGGCTGCGTAGCCAACATTTCAATCATATTTTGCAGCATCGTCCCGATGTGGCGTGGTTTGAGATCATTTCCGAGAACTTCATGGATTCGGGAGGGCGGCCTCGTTATATCCTCAATCAAATTGCTGAACATTATCCCATCGCGATGCATGGCGTTTCCCTGTCCATAGGCAGTGTTGATGAACTGGATCGACAGTATTTGGCGTCGTTAAAGAAACTGGTTGATGACATCCAACCCAAATGGGTGAGTGATCATTTGTGTTGGACAGGTGTGTTAAATCTGAATTCCCATGACTTGTTGCCGCTGCCTTTAACCGAGGAGTCGCTGTTGCATGTGTGTTCCCGTATTGAACAGGTTCAGGATTATCTGAATCGGTCATTGGTATTGGAAAATCCAAGTACCTATTTGCAGTTTAAGCACTCGACTATTCCTGAATGGGAGTTTTTCAGCGAAATGGTGGCACGAACGGGCTGCGAAATGCTGTTGGATGTGAACAATGTTTACGTGTCTTCGTTTAACAACCATTTTGATCCGATTGAATATCTGAAAGGTTTGCCACATAAGGCGATTCGGCAGATGCATTTGGCGGGACATGAGCATTGTGGTGATTACATTATTGATACTCATGATCAACCTGTCTCTAGTCAGGTTTGGCCGTTGTTTCAACTGGCATGGCAGTTGACTGGTGGGGTTGATACTTGTCTGGAATGGGACGGTAACATCCCGGATTTTGCCGGATATTTGGCTGAACTGCACAAAGCAAAACAAGTGTTGATGCAGGAGTTAGATATTGGTAGTGAAAGCGCCGGTATGCCCACTGGTAAGGGAGCCGTGGCAACCCCCATTGATTTTATTGTGCCGGATGCCACTGCGGAATGGACGGATACTGACGTTGCGCTGGAAGAGAAGAGCTGGGCTTGAAGTTATTAGAAATCACCTATAAAGCTGAATGCAGACTCGCCGTGAATCAATCCTTTGAGGAGACCTTCTTTCCATTACAGCCGCCTCCCTGCGGCTGAGGGTCTGCTTATCAGTTTATAGGTGACTTAACCGCTATTTGAGAGGATGAATGAGCGAGCAATTAAAGAGTATTCAACAGAGCTTTATCCAGGCGTTATTGAACCCACAAGCAAGTGAGGTTTTTGCTGAACAGGTTGAGTCATCACAAGCGCTGAGTGCTCGACAGCATCTGGCTATTTACCAGAGAAGTTACATCGCTCGCTTGCAACAATGTATGGCAGCGCAGTTTAATGCTTTGAAACAGGCGTTGGGTGAGCAATTGTTCTTTATGTTTACTGCTGAATACCTGCAAGCGAACCCATCAAAAAGCTACACCCTGAATAATCTGGGGGAAGGTTTCGCTGACTTTTTGCGAGCCACTCGACCAGACAAAGATGAGTCTGAACAGGAAGATTGGCCTTCGTTTATTATTGAGTTAGCGGAGTTTGAATACTTGCTCAATGTGCTATTCGATGCTCCCGAACCTCAAGGATATAGCGTTGCAAACTCAGAAACTCCCGAAACAGAATTATTCCTCAACCCCGTTAACCAGATATGCAAACATCAATACCCGGTGTGTCGATATTTCACCATGCTAAAAGCACAACAACAGGTGGATATTCCTATGCCCGAGCCAGAATACTGTATCGTGGTGCGCCACAACTATCGACTCGGTATGGTGGAACTCAAAACGGACCTGGAAAGGCAATTGATGAATGAACTGGCAAGTGGGAAAACTTGGTGTAGTTTGGATAAAGAAAGGCGAGATGTTTTTGCTATTAAAATGAAATGGTTGACGGCGGGAGTATTGGTAAGTTCGAGCGTTTGCTGAAAAGAGTAACGCTCGACCGAATAAAGCATTCGGTCGAGGGATTAATATTCTTAAGGCACTTCCAGAACGCGCTTTTTTGCTAACGACATGGCAAGGTTGTTGTCGTAGTAGGCGGCTTCGTTGATGAAGTGTGGGTATGCCACGTAGTCGCCTTCCCAGCAAATTTCGCCACCGTCAAACAGGGCGATGATCGGATCGCCAGGATTCAGTGCCTTGAAGTCTTGATCCTGCACATTTCTGTGTACCATACCAATACGTTCGCCGTGCTCGTCCATTGGGAGCGTGAGCGTTTCGGTGTATTCATACACTTCTACGCTGGCGGGTAAAGCCGGTAATTTGTCTGCGTTGTATAATTCCAGATAATCAAGAATGTGAGTGGTGAGGGTTTCCATCCATTCCAACACGTCTTGACGAATGACCGATTGCGGCTGCGGGCCTACTTCTACTATCACGCCTTGTTTGGTGATAGAGCACAGGTAAGGTTGTTCATCCATCGGAATTTGATCTTCCATGATGATAACCGCTTCTGGCATGTGTTGTTTCACATAAGCTGCCATTTTAACGTTAAACGCATCAGATTGAAGCAATATTAGCGAAGGGCCCATATTGCTGGTGGTGTTATGCAAATCAATAATAAAGTCAGATTTGGCGGCACCTTTGGGGCCAATTTGTGCGTTGATCACTTTAGCTCTACTTTCTTCGTAGTTGCTTAAGGTGCGATCATTTAAACGTTCATGAGTGAATTGACGATTTAAGTCGCAATCCAGATAGCGTTTGTTGTTTTCGAATGCACTTGTATTGGCGAACAGAGTGTCGACAGTTAATCCTTCTCGTTGGATGGCAGCAGATGATTTTTGCCACTTACGTAAAAGATAAATTCCTGAATATTCGTTACCGTGAGTGCCACCAACAATGGTGACTGAATTGATCTTATCCAATATTCTGCCTTGCAATTGTAAACCGTGAATATGAACTGGTCGTTTGACTGTCCGACAATAAGATAGTCGAAAACTTGACTCAGGCATTAGGTTTTTTTGGCATAATCAATGCTTATAGCAAATGAGTAAAAATTTCATATCGTATTCGTTTCTTGTGGTGTTTAATAAAATCAAACAAAATCAAGAAGATAAAAGTTTATTGTGAGCTGAGAAAAATTAGGAGCCTGTTATCTTACTGTTACAGCTAAAGCAACTTTGTCAGTCGGAGAATTGGGAGAATATTCTACATCCATATTTTTATATTGATGGGTTGGTGTTCGCTATTTCTTCGGCTCCTGAAATTCCCATGCCCGATGTCTGGCTGCCCTGGGTGGTGAAAGGTCAGGGGAAGATTGGGGATAAAGATGTCGATCAGTTGACCAGCTTGCTACTGGCGTTATTGAAATCACGATTGAACGAAATGCGTGATGAGCAGTTTTTCCTGCCGGAAGGTTGTACTTATACGTCGGATAAAAACAGCAGTGACGCGTTAGAATTGTGGCTAACTGGGCTCTTGTTTGGTCATCAACAGCTGGAAGGAGTATGGCAAGATGCCTGGAAACACATTCAGAATAAAGCGCCTGATGAGTTACCTAAATTACAGCGAGATTTGAGTCATTGTTTAAGGATGTTTTCGACCTTTGCTAATCCACAATTGGCGATTGAGCAGGCGCGACAGCGGGGCAATCCTGAGTTGGAAGGGAAGCTACCGATTATCTTTAAATCTTTTCCCAAGGCGTTAAAGCAGTATGTTGATATTGCCGGCAAGTTAGTGGGTTATATTCCCAATCAGTTTGAGATGTATGAGGAAAAGCCCAATTAGATACCGGTGCTTATGTACTTTTAGCGCTTTTAAAAGGGAAGTTAATCATAAACTCTGTGCCTTTTTCTACTTCGCTGGTAACGTGAATTTGTCCTCCCAGAGTTTGCGACACCAGATTATAAACAATATGCATACCTAATCCGCTGCCCCCATTGTCTCGTTTGGTAGTGAAAAAGGGATTAAATATTTTCGTCAGCTTGTCTTCCGGTATTCCATGACCATTATCGCGATATTGAATGTTGATGAATCCATTATTTTCTACAATGTGTATCTCAATCGTTGCTTTCCTGTCGAAAGGTGCTTCAAAGCCATGTAAAAGCGAATTCATGATGAGGTTTGTGAAAATTTGAGACAGGGCTCCCGGATGAGTATAGGTGACTAACGTGTCACTGCATTCGAGAATAATGTTGGGGTTTAGTTTTTTTAGGTTAGGTGACAAGCTGGCAATAATCTCCTGCATATATTCGTGCAATCTTACGTTACGAAGTTCATCACTGGCCTGATCAACGGCTATCTTCTTAAAGCTTTGGATCAGATTGCCTGCGCGATACAGGTTACTCAGAATTAACTGGCAAGCTTGTGTTGTTGAATTGATAAGTTTTTCGAAGTCATCACAGGTCAGCTCATCGTTTTGATATTTTAGTTTGTAGCTGTTCACTTTGTCGGACAGGTGTGATGCTGCGGTGACGCTTACGCCCACGGGCGTGTTAATTTCATGGGCGACACCCGCAACAAGGGCGCCTAATGCCGCCATTTTTTCCGACTCTACCAATTGCACCTGAGTGGTTCTGAGGTCGGCTATCTTCTGCTCAAGTTGAGCAGTTCTTTCTTCCACGATTTTTTCCAGATTGGCATTTATTTCTTCCAGCTTTTTCTCATAGTTTACTTTTTCGGCGCTACTCAGTGCTCTGCCGTAAAGTTCTGCCAATGTACAACCAAATACCACTTCATCGGGTGTCCATTTGCGTAGTTTGTCGCCTTGATATTCACATCGGATAATGCCGACCATTTCACCTTTGTGGCGAATAGGAATATCGAGAATGGAGTTGATGTTGTTGGGCATGAAGTAAGATTGGCTGAATTCAAAGGTAGATTTATTGTTGTGGGCATCGTTGGCAATGATGACTCTGCCTTTGCTTAAGGCTCTAAAATAGATTGGGTAATGGGATTTAATCAGCACAAGAGAATCGGTGGGTTGCCTTTCTCCGTGATCCACCAGAAGTTGGCATTCCATTGTGTTGTCTGTCACTTTCCACATGCTGGAACGTGCAATATTCAGCCCTTCACAGCAAACATCCATAATTTTTTTGCTGGCGACGCCTAGGTTCCCAGAATCAATCTCTTTTGTGGCGCTTAGCTCAAGTAAGAGCATTTCTAATTTTAACAACATGGCTTGGCCTTTAATCTCGTGATTGCGTGGGAAAAGTCACTTCTCATATAAAGGAAGAATTGTTTACAGCGCACTTTCTCTAACTCCCCTTTGCTGTGCATCGGTATGCAGTGGAAAGGTAATGATGAATCCAACACCTTCTTGTTGATTAAGGATTAGGGTGATTGTTCCTTGCAGGGTTTGCGATACCAGGTTATACACAATGTGCATGCCCAAACCGCTTCCGCCGCTGTCTCTCTTGGTGGTAAAGAAGGGGTTGAATATCTTGGCTTTTTGTTCCTCATTCAGTCCTTTACCGTTATCCAGATAGTGTATGGTGACGTTGTTATTATCGTGCTCGACGCTAATACTAATGGTTTCTTTGCGCCCTGTTGGTTCTTCAAAACCATGTACGATCGAGTTCATGACCAGATTGGTGAGTACCTGGGATATAGCTCCGGGATGCGTGTAGAAATTCAGGGACTCATCGCAGTCAATCTGAATATCGGGGTTTAGGCGTTTTAATTGGGGAGTCAGACTGGAAATAATCTCATCCAGATATTGGCGCATGTTTAGCTTTCTTGGTTCGTCGCTGGTTTGATCAACGGCAATCTTTTTGAAACTGCTTATCAGGTTTGCTGCTCGTTCCAGGTTATTTAATATCAGCCCGCAGGCCTTACTGGATGAGTCAATCAGGCGTTCAAAATCATCACAGGTGAGTTCGTCGGCTAAATATTTTTGTTTATAGGTGTTTAATTTGGTTGATAGATGAGAGGCTGCGGTAACGCTGACGCCGACGGGAGTGTTTATTTCATGTGCTACACCTGCCACTAATCCGCCAAGTGCGGCCATTTTTTCTGATTCAACCAGTTGATGCTGTGTTTGTTGTAATTGGTCAAGTGATTGTTGTAACGCCACGTTGCTGGTGTTTAGTGCCGCGGTTCTTTCTTCTACACGTAATTCCAGATCTGCATTCAAAGAGCGGATTTCTTCTTCTGCAAGTTTCTTTTCGGTGATGTCCTGAATTGAACCAATAATCTTGGTTGGCTTGCCATTATCATCATTGAATAGTTTTGCTCTCAGGTTAACTATTTTGGTTGTACCATTCGATTCCAAAACACTGTGTTCAATATTGAGTTCCCCTTGAAGTTGCGCTTTAAAATCCTGAATAGCTTTGTCTAACCCGGCACGCTCCTCTTTGGGGACAAAGGCTAGAAATGCGTTGTAATCAGGGCGAAATAGCTGGGGTTCCAAATCCAAAATTCGATAGACCTGATCTGTCCAATAGATTTCTTCATGCTGTAAGTCCCACTCCCAGCTTCCAATGTTGGCAATGCTTTGTGCTTGTTTAAGGCTTTGTTGGCTTCGTATAAGCTGGGCTTCGGTTGTCTTTCTGACACTTATGTCTCTAAAAGTAATAACTGAGCCACTATTGCCATTCATATCAGAATAAGGAACTAACGTAAGCTCTACGGAAATGAGTGATTTTGATAGGGTTTTAAACGTTGCGTCTTGTGAATCGTGAGAATGCTTTTGATGGTGTGCATCAAGTAATCGTTGGAAAACCTCCTGTTCTGTGGCGTTGCCTGATACCGGGTATAAAATATTAAAAATGCCATGGTCGTTAATTTCTTCCAGTGAGTGACAACCCAGGATGTCCAGACAGACTTTGTTTGCGAATATGCAATGGAGTGACTCATCTACACCAAATATGGCGTCACTTGCTGCATTTAGTATCATTCGAGCTTTTCGTTCTTTTTCTTCCAGTTCTTTTTCTGTTTTGCGTCTGAGCCGGATTTCTTTTTCTTGCTGTTGGGTCTTTGTGGTTAGTGCCTGAAAAGCGGAAATTTGGGATTTATTTTCTGTTAGTCTGAGCATTACTAAAGCATTACATCCATCCTGCTGGGGAATGATGAGGTTTCCTGCACAGGTCATATTGCACGATATATTATCAACCAGGAAATTGAGTTTGGTGGGCGTACTTTTTTTTGATGACAGCCAGCGCTTGAGATTAGGCTGAACTTTCGTTTCGTCCAAGGATGTAAGCAAAGAGGCGACAGGCCGGTTTTCAACCTGTGTCTTTTCACGCTTAAGCAAGGTTAGTGCCGCTGAATTGGCGGATAACACATTGCCACCAGAATCCAACAACAAAATGGCTTCTGGTAAAACGGCAATAATGTCTGCACAGGTTTTGATATTCACGGTTTATTCCGATTTAAAATATTCACGACCGTCAACTGCATCTGCTTCTTCGTTTTCCGTAAAATAAACAGTTACCTGGCACCCTGCTGCACCCTGAGCAATGGTCTCTTTTAAATGTACTTTTGCATAGCCGTTGTTATTGGCGGTAATTGTGCCGAACACATTGGATGTCATCATGCATAGTGAGGGACGATCTTTGACTTTATCGCCAAAAGGACATTGGTGATTGCCGAATACCACCTTGTTTTCATCCATCGTGATCACATAAAACTCGCCTTGTATACGAGCCTTTAGATTCTCCAGTACGTCGGCTATTTGTCCCTTGTTAAGCTGGTTGGTTTGAAGGGCTTGCTTGTATATGGAGTCAATTTCATTGCCCATGTTTTGACCCACAATACTAATGAAACCTTCGGCTTCTTGCAGGCCTACTACTTCTTCAAGAACACCCGATAACTCTCGAACAAGGCTACGCAGGAACACATCACGTTCCAGAGGGACATCTAGCTGACGAACTGGAATGCGTTGTGTCTGATTATTGTTTTCCATAAATACTCCTTCTGGCTCACCATGTGAGCTCAGAATGTTATATTAGTGAGTTAGTAACTTATTGATTTCATTGGATTCAATGGGTTTGCTTAGCAAGAATCCCTGCACAATGTCACAATTTCTTGTAACCAGATAATCCAACTGTTCGTTTGTTTCGACACCTTCTGCTATGACTTTCATACCCAGCGAGTGAGCAAGGCTGATAATGGCGTTGGTAATGGCAGCTCCATCCTCGTTAAGCGTAATGTCTTGAATAAAGCTTTTGTCGATTTTCAGATGGTCGAAAGGTAATCGACGAAGGTAGTTCATTGAAGAATAGCCTGTCCCAAAGTCATCAATTGCCAGGTGAACCCCTAGTTCGTGGAGTTCATGTAATACGCTTTTGGTTTGGGCGATATTCTCAATGAGCAAACCTTCTGTTACTTCTAGCTCTATGTTGTCGGGCTTAACCCCGGTCTCACTCAGCACATTTTCCAGCAGCTTCACTAGCCCTGGGCGTTTGAATTGGCAAATGGATAGGTTAATAGCAACTCTAAAATTTTCATGGTTACTCATGTCTTGCCATTGTTTGGCTTGCTGACATGCTGTTTTTAGCACCCATTCACTGACCGGGATTATCATTCCGGTTTCTTCCAGAAGAGGAATGAAATGAGCAGGGGAGACGGAGCTGAATTGGTTGCTGTGCCAGCGGATCAAGGCTTCAGCGCCATAGATTTTTCTGTCTTTACCTTTGTATTGTGGTTGGTAGTTCAGAAAGAATTCTTCTCTTTCCAGTGCTCGACGTAAGCTGGACTCTAGAGACAGTTTTTCAGCCGTGTTTCTATCATCTTTTTTGGAGTACATCTGGTAGCTGTTTCGGCCAATGTTTTTTGCCCGGTACATTGCAACATCGGCTTTTTTCAGCAAGCCTAGAGTGTCTTCACTGTCTTTGGGAAACAGGCTAATTCCAATGCTGGATGTAACGAATAGCTCTTTATTGTCGAAAACAATGGGTTCTGAAATAGATTTCAGGAGTTTCAGGGCGACTTCCCTTACTTCCTCAACGGACTCAACATCGTTGAGTACAATTGCAAATTCATCACCACCTAATCTTGAAACGGTGTCACCCGGGTGAATGCATAGTGTTAAGCGTTCAGCCATAGTTTGTAGAATGGTGTCGCCAACATTGTGGCCAAGGGAATCATTGATAATTTTGAATCTGTCCAAATCCATGAATAAAACAGCTGCGTTTTTAGGGTGCCATTGTGCGCTGGCGATCATTTGATTTAACCGATCCTGTAGAAGTGCCCGGTTTGGCAAACCAGTTAATGCATCATGATGAGCCAGATAATGTAGCCTTTCCTGAGCTTCCATCCGCTCGGTAATATCTTTTCCTGTTGAGATGTAATGTGTGATTTTTTCTTCGGCGTTGCGCTGTGGCGTGATGGTTTTTTCTTCGTAATAAAATTCCCCGTTTTTCTTGGTGTTGATCACTACATCAGTAAATACCTCGCCTCTTAAAATGGTATTCCACATGCGCTTGTAAAAGGATTGGCTTTGCTTGTCGCTTTTTAAAATTCTGGGGGTTTTTCCTATTACTTCTCGCTGTGAATAACCTGTCATTTGTTCAAAAGCCGAATTGACGTATTCAATTTTTCCGTTCAGGTCGGTAATCATTACGGAGTCGGCAATTTGTTGAATAGCACCAGAGAGCTGGCGCATTCTTTCTTCTGCGATTTTGCGTTCCGTGATGTCCTGCAAAATTCCTGAAAGCTTGGTAGCTTGCCCACTATCATCTCGAGTTATTTCACCTTGTTGTAGAACAAATCTGGGGGTGCCATCGTGCCGATAGATGCTGTGCTCGAATTCATAATGGTGATTTTTGGAGTGAATAATTTGATTGAACAACTGAGTGATGTTCTCGCGCTCATCCTTGGGTACGTGGCTTAGCATGGAGTCAAACCTGGGGGCGCTCTCACTGGGTTCTTCTCCAAGAATACGGAATATTTGATCTGACCAGGTCACTTCGTCCTCTGTTATCTTCCATTCCCAGTGGCCTATGTTGGCAATGAGCTGTGCGTGGGCAAGACGTGATTCGCTTTTCCGCAATTGCTCATTCATGCGGATACGTTGCTGAATTTCTGCTTCCAGGGTTTTATTTATTTGCATGATCTCTTTGGTGCGCTCTTCTACTTTTTCTTCCAGATTGCTGCGTGAAAGCGCGAGATCTTCGATAACTTTTAAGTCGTTATAAGCTCTAAGTGCTGCAACCATGGTTGTATAGAGTTTGTCGGCTGTAAGATCAGCTTTGGCTTTGTAGTCATTGATGTCGTACTGAGTAATGACTTTCTTTTCTGGTACGTCACCAGGTTGCCCAGTGCGCAGAATAATTCTAACGTGATAATTGTGTATTTCTTCGCGAATAAACTTAACCAGTTCTAACCCTGCTTTGTTTGTTTCCATGACCACGTCAAGTAGCAAGACCGCTGTATCCGGATGTTCCACAAGAAGGCGACGTGCATCTTTTCCCGAGTAACCATCAATAATGGTCAACCCTTTATCTTTAAAGGTGAGATCTTCCAGTACCATGTGAGTAACCTGATGTACGGCCTCTTCGTCATCAATGACCATGACTTTCCAGTTTGTCAGCTGCGTATTTTCCTTTGCAGTATCCTCATGCTCTTGCTTGTTGCTTTTGTTTCTACTGAACAACAAACCTTGCTTTTTTCCCTCACTCTTTTCTGGACTCGTCATAAATTAACCCGTTAAAAATTGCCTGCCTACAAAAAGTGTAGCAATGGAATTGGGGTTTAACATGGCAGTGTTTTCTGAATTTTAAGCTTGGGTTTTACGTAATTTTGCGTAATTCAACTAACATTGTTATTACCATCTTGAGTGTCAAGAGGAGGCTCAATCAGCAACCTTTGGAATGTGAGAAATGCATGTTTGAAAGCCAAATCAATGATGTACCCACTGTCTATATTGTTGATGATGATGAGGGGCAGAGAGAGTTATTGGGTTCCATATTGCGGTCGTCATCTTTTCGTGTACAGGAATTTTCTTCGGGAGAACAAATGTTGTCCCATTGTGATCGCAATACACAGGGCTGTGTTGTGTCTGATATGCTCATGCCCGGTATGACTGGCCTGGATATGCAGCAGAAAATGCGTGATAAGGATGTAAACCTGCCAGTCATATTTGTTTCTGCTTATGCTGATGTTGCCACTGTTAAGTTGGCAATGAAGTTGGGGGCTGTTGATTTCTTTGAAAAACCTGTGATGACGGTGGAGCTGATTTCTGCAGTGAAAGAAGCGCTCACTATTGATTCTGAGCTTAGAGCCCGGCAGACGCGAATAAATCATGTGCATGAGAAACTGAATTTATTGTCAAAGCGCGAGAGGGGAGTGTTGGATTTGCTGGTTTCAGGACTATCGAATAAGCAGATTGCCACTGAGCTTAATTTAAGTCTTCGTACTGTCGAAACGCATCGAAATAATATCTTGAATAAGATGGAGGTGGGGTCTTTTAATGAGTTATTGCGCTTACTTTTGTCTATTCCTTGGCAGTAAATTGGAAATAAAAGGCTATTTATTTCGTTAATTTTCTGATCAATAGGATACTTGTCCTAATGAATCGCCCTTTGAATTGAGAATAAATGAATATAAAAATATATATCCATTATTATTTGGTTATAAAAGGGTTGCTAAAATCTTTATTTTTCAAACAGTTATGATTTAACAATTAAGTAACACTTATTTCGCTATTTTTATTAACCATACTTCTACTTTTTTTCAACAACATCACGCTGCAAAAAGCTCTAGTGTTAATTCGTGCCTCACTCAAGAGATAGGCACATTAGATTAAACACACAATAAAGGGGTTGTTAGTCATGAACATGATGAAATTAAAATCAATGAGTGCAGTTTTGTTAGCTGTTGCATCGGTTAGTTCTTTTGCTTCGTTTGCAGATGAAGCCGGTGATTCTCGATTGGTATTTGTTGGCGACACTGAATTTTCCAGTTTTTGCCGAGCTGCGGTTAAAGATGATGTCAGCATGATGCGTCGCAGTTTTACCAATAAGGTTGGCGTTATTGCGCGTGACAAGCGCGATGTTTATGAGATCTTGCTATCAGAGGATAACCTGGCGTGTAACGGTATGGGTATTATCGAGTTCTCTAAACAGCGTAATTCAGAGCAGGTTGTCAGCTATTTGCAGTCTGTCCAGCAAAAGAGCTGATGATGGAAGATCTTCCTCGTACCTTTTTAACAAGAAAAACAAAACCAAAAGTGAAGCCTGCCAATGAACATTAGCAGGCTTTTTTGTGTTTATGTGCTGAGCGCTGAATAGCGCTTATTGATATTTAAAACTCCAGCCTACTTTAGCTTGGTGTTTCTTTTCTGCTGCCAGTTCTGAGCGTATTAGCGGGTGATGAGCCAGCCATTCTTGCGGGAAGTTCACGGTAAGTGCGTCATCGTTCCAGTCAAGATTGATATTTGGCAACACGTCATCTTTTCTGCGAACGCAAAGCAAATCAGCCAAGCGCAATATGCGAATGAGCAATTCAATACTTTTCTTCAAGCCTGGCGCTAATACTTTAAGCGCGTGTAAATCAATTTCCTGACGATGGTTGCGTATCAGAATTCTCACGCAGTCCTGCTGTTGGCGGTTAAAGCCAATTAAAGGCAGGTGTTTGAGAATGTATTCACCATGTAAGTGATGCTTCTTGAATTCGATATGTAGGCCAATTTCGTGCAGTAACGCTGCGACTTGTAAGACGACTTTCAAATCGAAGCCGTTACTATGTGGGAGGGGCGTTTGCTGGAAAAAGTGTAAAGCCAGATTCTTAACCCGGTTGGCTTGGTGAACATCAATGTGGAAACGCTCGACGAGTTGGTCAACGGTTTGTACTCGTTCGTTGCGATCCTGAGTGTTTTCCAGCATGTTGTAGATCAAACCTTCGCGTAATGCGCCGGTTGAGATTTGCATGCTATCAATATTCAGGCTTTCAAACAGTGCAATAAGAATCGCTAATCCACTGGGGAATATGCTGCGACGATGTTCCTGTAACCCTTCCAGTTGCAGCTTGTCGATATGTTTACATTGGCAGCAATCATCGCGGAACTTGTGCATGTGCACTAATCGAATGGCGTCGTTAATACCTTGAGCGCTGATCATTTCGTCCAGAGCTTGCGGTGTTCCTGATGCACCCAGACATTGTTCCCAGCTAAATGCCGTGAATTTGTGCAAATGGGGAGCGAAAATTTCTTTTGCTGCTTTTATGGCGTCATTGAAGGCTTTTTGGGTGAGCTTACCGTCTGGGAAGAAGCGATCCATAAAGGTTACGCATCCCATATTCAGGCTCACCAAATCAATGGGCTCAAAACCGTTACCTACGATGATTTCTGTGCTTGCGCCGCCAATATCGATAACCAGTGTGTTGCCGTGCGATACCGATGTGTAAGTGACACCACGATAGATTTGTTTAGCTTCTTCTTCGCCCGGAATGACTTTTATTTTGTGGTTCAGAATGGTTTCGGCGTGGGCGACAAATTTATCGGCGTTTTTGGCAAGGCGGAAGGTGGCGGTAGCAACAATGCATATATGGTCAGGGTCGATGTCTTGCAAGCGTTCAGCGAACATCGACAAACATTGCCAACCTCGCTGCATACTGGCCTCGTCAAGCATATTGTTTTCATCCAGTCCTGATGCCAGACGAACTTTCTGCTTGATACGATTGATTATTTGAACATGACCTTTGGCTACACTCACAACAACCATATGAAAGCTGTTAGAACCTAAATCAACCGCTGCGTAGAGTTGAGGTTTAGAGAGTTGCGATGAGCGTAGCGATATGTCCATTAATGTCGTTTGGATTGCCTGATTTTGTTGTTACGTTTATCTCTGCTAACCCGTCTTTTTTGATGGCGGTGAGGCTTGGGCACATCAGTGAGTAACTCGTTAGGGTTGTACTCAGTTACGGGGATAGTATGTTGAATATATTCCTCAATGGCAGGTAAATTCAAGGCATATTTTTCACAAGCAAAACTGATGGCGTGTCCGCTTTTACCAGCACGTCCGGTACGACCTATTCGATGTACATAATCTTCGGCGTCGTCAGGCAGGTCGTAGTTGAATACGTGGGTGACTTTATCAATGTGAAGCCCTCGGGCGGCAACGTCGGTTGCGACCAGAAAATCCAGTTGTCCTTTGGAGAATCGATCCAGAATACTCAAGCGCTTCTTCTGAGGTACATCGCCACTTAGCAAGCCAACGCGGTGACCATCGGCAACCAGCCAGTCATTGATATTTTCACAACTATGCTTGGTATTGGCGAAGATAATGGCTTTTTCTGGCCACTCTTCTTCCAGCAAGGTTAGAAGCAGCATCATCTTGTCTTCATCGGAAGGATAAAACAGCTCTTCCTTGACTCGGCTTGCGGTCATTTGCTCTGGGTCAACCTGAACATGAACAGGGTGGTTCATATGTTCATAGGCTAATTCCTGAACTCGGAAAGACAGCGTCGCTGAAAATAACATGCTCAAGCGTTCGGTTGGTGGAGGCATTCTGCGGAATAAAAAGCGAATGTCTTTGATAAAGCCCAGATCAAACATGCGATCGGCTTCATCTAATACTGCTACTTCTATATGTCCTAGCGAAAACGTACCTTGCTTATAGTAATCAAGGATGCGTCCGGTTGTGCCAATAATGATATCAACACCGGCTTCCAGTGATTCTTTTTGGCTTTGATAACCTTCTCCACCGTAAATTAATCCCAGGCTAATGCCGGTGAATTTACTTAATAGAGTGGCATCTTTATGGATTTGAACTGCTAATTCACGGGTTGGTGCCATGATGATGGCTCGGGGTTGACCGTGGTCTGGTTTTGGACTTTTTAGGAGGTGATGAAAGGTGGCAACAAGGAAGGCGATGGTTTTGCCTGTACCCGTTTGGGCTTGGCCGGCAACGTCTTGTCCACTTAAAGACGGTGGCAATGAAAGCGCCTGTATTGGCGTACAATGTTCAAAGCTACCCGCTTTTAAAGCGCTTAGTACGCTTTCGTCTAATCCTAATTCGGAAAAGTGTGTTTCTGTTAAATGTGTTGTTTGCATAGCTTATAGCGTAAGAGTGCTTGCATTAAGTATAGGTTTATATATAAATTAGCGCATCGTAGGAAGCGCCTTGAGAATCCGGCGTTAACAGTATCTCGGAGAAACTAATGAGCGACAATATTATCACCTTGTCAGACGACTCTTTTGAGTCTGATGTTATCAACTCTAACATGCCTGTATTGGTTGATTTCTGGGCTGAATGGTGTGGTCCTTGCAAAATGATTGCGCCTATTCTCTCTACTATTGCAGATGAATTTGACGGCAAGATAACAGTTGGTAAGTTGAATGTCGATGAAAACAATGAAACTCCTGCTAAATATGGTATTCGCGGTATTCCAACTTTGTTGTTGTTCAAAGGTGGTAATGTTGCAGGTACTAAAGTAGGGGCAATGTCCAAGTCACAACTGGAAGAATTTCTAAACGAACATCTTTCTTAGGCTGGAATGCTGCAATTTGTAGGTTAATCGTAATCGTGCAAATTAGCTTAAAAAACCTGACATCTGTCAGGTTTTTTTATGCCTGTTGAGTCACGGATTTAATAAAAATAGAGACAAGTTCGCAAATTGACTGGCCTACGATTCGGTTGCCTTCGGCAATGCCGTTAGTGTGTTTTTCCGGAGCCCCTTCTGCTAAGTGCAAATATTGCACGCTCGGTAGCGCAGCCATTTGGCTGACGTAGTAAAGCGCATCTTGTAGCGAGATACCTGCGGCGGTAATTGCGCTGCTTGGCATATTGCTAATGGCATCCAAATCCAGTTCAACGCCAACCGGTAGACCCGATTCCAACATGTATTTGGCAATTTGTTCCAGGCACTGATCGAAATTATGGCTGTTGCTCCAATGGGTTTGTTGAATGCTGAACCAAGGGAATTTCAAGGCGCTTAGTGCATCCAGGCTTGCCTGATTATTCTTTTGTTCGTGTAAGCCTAAGACGGCATATCGTTCCAGATAACCTGAACTTTGCGCATAACGGAATGGATTACCACTGTGGCGGCCCTCTTCTGCTCGAAAGTCGGAATGAGGATCCAGGTTAGACACTGCTAACGGCATTCCTCTGGTGATTGAACAGGCTTGAATGATGGGGAAGGCATTATTGTGGCCTCCACCGATCACGATAGGAATGAGCCCTGCTTGAAAGACTTCCTGCAAAACACTCACTACTCGTTTATCTAATTCCGCGCAAGCGTGACGTAAGGCTTCGATGGTGTTGTCTTGCGACTGCACCAGTTCATGTAAATCATCACACTCTACGTTGCCCAACAAGAGAATGTTGTTGCCGGGAAGGTATTCGTTGGCTTGCAAATTCAGAAAGTAAGACAGGAACGCTTTCCATGCGCCTCTTGCACCGGGTTGACCGTGATTGCCTCGGGGGCCTATATCTTCAGGAACACCGATCAGCGCAAACTGAAAGCGGGTGTTGATATTGTCTGCATCAAGGGCTGTTGCAAAAGGAAAAGTGTCGCCGAATTGTGAGGCAAGCCCAATGACTTCACCTATTTTTGATTCTCCGGGACGTGTGTTGATCAGTGGTGCGATATCTTGTTCTCTGATCAGGTTAATTGGAAGCATGAGGTCGCTCACTTGTCGTATCCTGCAAGGTTCGGATGTTTCTGAGCCAGCCACCAGTGTAGCTGGCTTCCGTGTTATTCAATATCGAGAGGATCGGGAGATAATACAATGCCCGTGCTATCTGCATAGACATGATCTTCTGGTAGAAAGGTAACGCCACCAAAGTTAACAGCACAATCAACCGAACCCACTTCTTCTACGTCGGCACCAACTGGAATGGCATTAATGGCATGAATACCAATATCAATATCTTCCAAGCGCTCGACTTCTCTAATGCAGCCATAGCAGATAATGCCTTCCCAATTGTTATCTGCTGCGGTTTGCACATTTTTGCTGTCTAGCAGGGCGCGACGAGTAGAGCCGCCACCGTCTATTAACAATACTTTTCCTTCCCCGGGTTGCTGCACAATAATGTCGATCAGACCTTTGTCTTCAAAACATTTCACCGTTGTGACTACGCCGCCATAGGACTCACGGCCGCCGAAGCTGGTAAAAATTGGCTCGACAACGTCAATATTGTCGGCAAATAAATCACATAATTCCGAGGTGTTGTATTGCATAGGAGTTCCCAGTTGACAGACTACACGAATAGAGAGCGTTGTTCCTGATGGCATGGCTATATGTTTTCAAGCCCAGGTCAGGCCAACACACTCTAGTATAAACCTTAAATTGTTACTCGCAATCAGCGGCGTTTTTGAGCTGTGCTCTTTTATTTGTGCTCGCTTTATGAAAACCAGTCTCAATATTATCTTCCTATTCTATTAAACATCTCTAGCGATAACACTATGAAAGATATCGGGGTTTTTGAGGCAGATCATTTTTGCCACTGCTTTCACTGATTGCTTGCGGAATTTACCAGCCTTGTTCCGAGAAATAAACACGCCTTGCGTGTCACTCAAGCATGTAACTTTTATGCAATCTAATTGTCATTCCATTGTCGTGTTTCTGTAACAGGCAGTTCATAAGGGTATTTTAGTATGCATGTATGTTAGAAAAGGGTGCGTACAAAATGAACCTGATAACCCGATATGACACTCAACTATTCTATTGGTTGTTTGGCAAGATGACAGACCGCAGCGGTACTTGGGTCAGGCTGATTTCCAAAACTGGCGACGGATATCTTTATTTGGTGCTCGCGCTATTACTATGGGCGTTTGAGCCCGGTAAAGGCACACTTTTTCTTTACACTGGTTTACTGGCTTATTCCATGGAATTGCCGGTTTTCGTTATCTTGAAAAAGTTGTTTAAGCGCCAACGTCCTTGCGACATCTTCAAGAATTTCAACGCCTACGTAGAGCCGTCCGATAAGTTCAGTTTGCCTTCGGGGCATACAACGGCAGCATTTTTAATGGCCTCGTTACTTGCGCATTTCTATCCCTTTGCTGCCCCTCTTGTTTATTTATGGGCTTCGACAGTGGGCTTATCCAGAGTGTTATTGGGTGTGCATTACCCAACCGATATTCTGGCAGGTGCCTTTTTAGGCTTCTTCATTTCTGAACTGAGTATTCAAATTCTGGTGTAGGCGTTTTTATATAGGCGAAAAAATGATGAAGATTCTTTACGGCGTTCAAGGCACTGGAAATGGGCACATTACTCGCGCTCGAGTGATGGCGAGAGCATTTGCTAACAATCCTGAGATTCAGGTGGATTACCTGTTTTCCGGTCGTGATGCAGACAAGTATTTCGACATGGAAATCTTTGGTGATTACCAAACTCGACGCGGTTTAACCTTTGTTCATTCTAACGGGTCGATCAGTAAATGGTTGACGGTAAAGTCTAATCGTCCTGGTGAGTTTATTCGTGATGTGAAGGCGTTGGATTTGGCTGGTTACGATTTAGTGATAAATGATTTTGAACCTATTTCTGCCTGGGCTTCGCGTCGTCAGAATGTGCCTTCCATTTCTATCAGCCACCAAGCTGCATTTATGCATAAAGTGCCGAAAAGAGGGCAGAAGTTTTTAGATCGTCTTATCACTCAATATTTTGCTCCAACCCAGATTCAATTAGGTGTTCACTGGTATCACTTTGGTCACAATATCATGCCGCCGTTTATTGAAGATGAGTTTCAAAACAGCGAAGCTGGGCAGCACTTTCTAGTCTATTTACCCTTTGAGCATTTAGATTGCATTCGTGAGTTACTGGAAAGCTTAAGTGAGCAAACTTTCGAGGTGTATCACCCTGATGTGGAAGTGGAAACCGATGAGGGCAACTTGAAATGGCGTCGTCCTGGCAAGGATCGATTCCATGAATCTCTACAACACTGTGCTGGTGTTATCGCTAATGGTGGCTTTGAGTTATCTAGTGAGTGCTTACAACTTGGAAAGAAGCTGCTAATCAAGCCTTTGCATGGGCAATTTGAGCAGTTGTCTAACGCGCTTACCCTGGAAACATTAGAGTTGTGCAGCACGATGGATTTTCTGGATGTTGATGCTGTTGAAAAATGGATATCCAAGCCAGAAGGCGAGCCTGTTGAGTTTCCTAAAGACCCCAAAGTATTGGTGGATTGGATATTGTCGCGGCAATGGAATGATACTCAGTCGGTATGCGAGCAGTTGTGGAAACAGGTGAAGTTTCCGGAGAAAGTTCGCCGTAAATTAGTGAAGCTTACATCAGCACCGGTCTAACGAAATCCTTGCATACGGTTATGCGTCTCTATTTAAGAGCGGTTGAACTCATTTTCAGTTCTTGTTATCTACCATTTCAGTCTTCGTACTGATAAGCTCCTGATCCCGCTTTTTTACTCTATATTTATGGTTTCTTTCCCTGCGTTTCATGTTGGGAAGATTGGGTTTATTCATCCTCAAAATGGTAGTTGGTTATGGAACAGGAAATTTATCAATTTAACGATTTTGCACCTAAGCAGTTGTATAAGGTATTGCAGCTCCGAAGCGCGGTGTTTGTGGTTGAACAAACCTGTTACTACCAGGATATGGATGATTTGGATACGCTACCGGAAACACGCCATTTTATGTTGATGGATGGTAATGAGTTAGCTGGATATTCCCGTATATTGGCGCCAGGAGCGTCTTATTCGGGTTATAGCAGTATCGGGCGAATTCTCACCTCAGATAAGCATCGAGGGCAGGGATTGGGGCATGACGTGGTTAGCAATTCCATTCAAATCTGTAAGCAACTTTGGCCTGACTACAACATTAAGATTGGCGCACAGTCTCACTTGCAGGAATTTTATGGGGCGCACGGCTTTAAGGCGATAGGAGAGGAGTATATTGAGGATGGTATTCCTCATATTCATATGGTGAGAGATGGACAAGGTTGAAAAAGTTGGAATTTCTGGTGCATTACTGGCAATTGTCTGGTTGTTGTTGGGGAACCTGTTTGGTGTCGGTGCTGATGCTATCGTAAAGTGGTTTTCAGACACCGCGGGCATTTATCAATACGTATTTATCCGGCAAATAATCATTATTGTCTTTTTGCTGCCTATCTTTTTGCGTCAGCCGTTTTCTCGCCGGCGTTTGGAAACACCAAAGATTTATTTGTTTCGAGGTTTGCTAACGGTGGTTGGTAGCGCTTGTGTGGTTGTTGCCTTAACCAGTTTGCCTTTGGCGACCGCTCATGTGGTTTTTTATGCAGCGCCAGTGTTTACGCTAATTTTAGCGACCCTGTGGATGAGAGAGCCTATCTATCGGCATAGGGTGATTAACGTTTTCTTGTGCTTTTTAGGGGTGATTGTTGCGCTGAAACCCGATGATTTTGGCTGGGGAGCCATTGCCGGGCTTATCGCTGCATTGTGCATTGCTGTCTATAACTTATCAGCGAGATTAGTTCCTACTCACTCATCGTCGATCACCGTTCTTTTCTGGAGTACGCTGTTCTCAATGCCCTTTTTAGGCATTGGTGCATTATTTGATTGGCGAGACATGTCGATGGACTTGCTGTATCTGGGCGTAGGAAGTGCCTTGGGCATAGGAATTTATCAGATTTGTTGTGTTTTTGCTTATCGCCATGCCGACGCAGGAGCCGTGACTATCGCAGAATATTCAGGTTTAGTCTTTGCCGCGCTAATGGGTTGGTTGATATTCCATGAAATTATTGGTTGGCGCACGTTACTGGGGATTAGTTTGATAGTGTTACCGATTTTGTGGCAGTCACGTAAAGAGCACAAACTTTCTATTTTAAAGCTGGAGCAGGAAGGTTGACGAAATCACTTGAAGGGTGAGGAAACGTTTCCCGTTAATAGAGTGTATAAATAACCAGTATTTAAAGGTATAATCCGGGCAATTTTCAGATAAAAACCAGATAAAAGACATATTGCCCATGGATGTATCCCACTTACTGGATAACCTGAACGACAAGCAGCGTGACGCTGTGACCGCCCCTGCTTCCGACCTGCTCATTTTGGCGGGAGCTGGAAGCGGTAAAACCCGGGTGCTAGTACATCGTATTGCATGGCTGGTTCAGGTTGAAGCCATTTCTCCCCGTAACATTCTGGCTGTTACGTTTACCAACAAAGCTGCCCGTGAAATGCGCGGGCGTGTTGAGCATTTGTTGGGCATTCCTTTACAGCATATGTGGATGGGCACCTTCCACGGTTTAGCGCATCGTCTTTTACGCAGTCATTATCAGGATGCGGGCTTACCTGAGCATTTCCAGATACTGGACTCTGACGATCAATATCGCTTAATTCGACGCGTGCTTAAGTCTTTGAATCTGGATGAAAAGCTTTGGCAACCCAAGCAAATTCAATGGTTTATTAATGCTAATAAAGACGAAGGATTACGCCCCAAGCATGTTGATGTGGGGGATAATCCCGAACGTAAACGTATGCGCGATATTTATCAGGCATATCAGGACGCTTGTGATTTGTCGGGGTTAGTGGATTTTGCTGAATTATTGCTGCGTGCTTATGAGCTTTGGTTAAATAATCCGCATATTTTGGCGCATTACCAACAGCGTTTTAGAACGATTCTGGTCGACGAATTTCAAGACACTAACAACATTCAATACGCCTGGTTACGTTTGTTATGCTGCGACAGCAACAATATGATGATTGTCGGCGACGATGATCAATCCATTTACGGTTGGCGTGGCGCAAACGTCGAAAACATACATCATTTTTTGCGTGATTTTCCCAAGGCTCAAACGGTTCGATTAGAGCAGAATTATCGCTCTACCGGCAATATCCTGAATGCCGCGAATGCGGTGATCGATAACAACTCAGGCAGACTTGGCAAGAATCTGTGGACTGAGTCTGGTGATGGTGAGTTGATCCGTTTGTACGCCGGTTTTAACGAAGTCGATGAAGCGCGTTTCGTTGTAGGGCAAATCGAGTCCTGGATTGACAAAGGTGGCTCGCCGGATGAGAACGCCATTTTGTATCGTAATAATGCTCAATCACGGGTATTAGAAGAGGCTTTGTTACATGCAGGGTTGCCTTACCGTATTTATGGCGGCGTGCGCTTTTTTGAGCGTCAGGAAATCAAAGACGCACTAGGCTACATGCGTATGGTTAATAATCCTTTGGATGACGCAGCTTTTGAGCGCATTATTAATGTGCCAGCCAGAGGTTTAGGTGATAAGACTGTAGCGCAAATACGTGAAGCCGCGCGGGCAACGCAGAAGTCGCTATGGCAAGCCAGTATGTTAATGCTGCAAGAAAAACGCTTAACGGGAAGAGCGACCAATGCATTACAAAGCTTTGTGGATTTGATCCTGTCTTTAGAGCAAGCCGTTGGTGGTGCAAGCTTGCAGGAACAAGCGAAAGTTATTATGCAGAAATCGGGAATTTTAGCCATGTATCAGTCTGAGAAGGGCGAAAAAGGCGAAACCCGGGTTGAGAACTTGCAAGAACTTGTCACCGCTTGTGAGCAGTTTGTTCAGGCCGAGGAAGATGAAAATATGACGCCATTGGCGGCTTTCCTGGCTCAGGCTTCGTTAGATGCGGGAGAAACTCAGGCTGATACTCATGAGTCGGCAGTGCAATTAATGACGATCCACTCTGCTAAAGGATTGGAGTTTCCACAGGTATTTTTGACTGGCGTGGAAGAAGGTATGTTCCCCAGTATGCAAAGTGCCGAGGATATTGGGCGATTGGAAGAAGAGCGTCGTTTGTGCTACGTTGGAATGACACGTGCGATGCAAAGGTTGTTTATTACTTATGCCGAGAACCGTCGCTTGTATGGGCAAGATAAATATCACACACCTTCACGTTTTATTCGTGAAATGCCGGCAAAATGTTTAGAAGAAGTGCGCCTGCGCTCAACGGTTTCCAGACCTGTACAGAAAAGTTACAGTAACATGGCATCCCATGAAGCGTTTGAATCGACAGGTTTTAGTTTGGGTGAGCGTGTCAGGCATCCTAAATTTGATGAAGGCGTGGTATTGAACTATGAAGGCAGTGGTGAAAACGCACGAGTTCAGGTGAATTTTGAAAATCATGGGACAAAGTGGCTGTTTTTAGGCTATACCACTTTGACTAAAGTCTAATTAAAAAGACGTAGTTTCTGCGTCATAATCGGGTCTATTTTTCCTCGAAACAAACACTATGCACGAATCAAAGCGCAAAGTTCTGGTGATTGAAGATTCCATTACCAGTATGAAGGTCATCAAGCATCTGCTTAAAGGCGCAGATCTTGAGCCTATTGGTGCTGCGAGCTTAAGGGAAGCCAGAGAGGTATTATCTCGCTCGGGGTCTGATGAGTATTTGTGTGCAGTCGTTGATTACTGCTTGCCTGATGCACCTGAAGGTGAAGCTATCGATTTCTCTATTGAGTATAATGTTCCCACCATTGTTATTACTGGCAGACTGGATGAAGTCACGCGCACTAATGTTTTGGCAAAGGATGTTGTTGATTATATTCCCAAAGAAAACGCTCAGGTTTATGAATATCTGGTGCGTTTGGTGCAGAGACTGGATAAAAACCGGGAAATCGGTGTGCTGGTGGTTGATGATTCAAGATTGAGTCGCACCATGATTTCGTCTTTGTTGAAACGCCATAATTTCAATACCTATGAAGCCGAAGACGGAGAAGAAGGCTTAGCGGCTTTGCGTCAGTATAAAAACATCAAATTGGTGATTACCGACGAAAATATGCCGAACATGACGGGATTAGAAATGGTGGCTGAAATTCGGCGTACTATATCTAAAGATGATTTGGCGATTATTGGTTTGTCCGGGAAGGGTAGTTCGGCGCTATCTGCGCGCTTTATCAAAAGTGGAGCAAATGACTACCTGAACAAGCCTTACTGCCATGAAGAATTCTTTTGTCGGGTAATGCAGAACATCGAATATGTCGAAAGTATTGAGGCCATTCGTAGAGCGTCGAATACCGATTATTTAACGGGGCTGCCGAATCGACGTCACTTCTTTACTCGCATTCAGGCAAACCTTCGAATCGCCCCGGGAAATGTCATTCTAGGTATTGTTGATGTTGATCAGGTGAAGTGGATTAACAAGCAATACGGTTATGAAGCGGGTGATAATGTCTTAAAATCCATCGCCAAGCTAATAGAGAAATATTTCACCGATTGTCATATATCGCGTTTTGGTGGTGAAGAGTTTTGTATTTATTCTTCCGGGCAAGATACGGAGAACCTGCTGGAACAATACCGCACTTTTTGCATGGAAGTGGCGCAAAGCAAAATTGATGTTGGCGGTCAGTTTGTGGGGTTTGCTGTTAATGTTGGCATCAGTGGGCACTTTAACGGCGATATTAAAGAAACCCTGCACTTTGCTGACACCAACCTGCAAAAAGCAAAAGAAAAAGGCGATAACCAGATCGTTTATTCCTGACTTTGTTTCTTTGCTTTTCTATTTCTTCGATAGTGTTTTAGCGAGTCCCAGGTATAAATCGCCAACCCCAACCAAACAAATGCGAAGGTGACTAATCGCGCTTGGTCTAATGGTTCCCCATAGAGTATTACTGCTAATGCAAACATCATACTGGGAGCCAAATATTGGAAAAATCCCAAAGTAGAATATTGAATGCGTTTGGCTGCGGCATTGAAGCAGATCAGCGGTATGGTGGTCACTAGCCCTGCACTGAGTAGAATTAAATTAATTGCCAAATCATTGTTGAGCATATTGCTATTGGCAGAAGCAAAGAAGGCCCAATACCCTAAAGCAATAGGCAGTAGCATAGAGCTTTCGATTAATAATCCTGGGGCTGATTCCACAGGTATCTTCTTGCGCAATAATCCATAAATGCCAAAGCTAAACGCTAGCACTAAGGCTATCCAGGGAAATTTTCCGTAGGACAGGATCAGTATGGCAACGCCCAACGCTGCAGAGCCAACGGCAAGTAGCTGCATAGGGCGTAGTCGTTCACCTAAAAACATATAGCCCAGAAACACATTGAGTAGTGGGTTAATGTAGTAGCCTAAACTGGCGTCCAGCAGGTGATCGTGGTTTACCGCCCAGATAAAGAGTAACCAGTTACCAGCCAATAGAAAACCGCAGAAAAACAACGTCGCGAGAACTCGTTTATTGGCGATAGCTGCGCGTACTCTAGACCAATGACGACTCGCCAGAATGATAATGAGCAACGTCAGTACAGACCATACGATACGATGCATCAGAATATCCATACTGGGAAAGGCTGCCAGCAATTTGAAATACATGGGGGCAACGCCCCAACTGCCATAGGCTGCCAGAGCTAATAAAACGCCTTGTTTGGTTTGATTGGCTTGCAATGAAAACTTCTCTACTCATGAATGGGATAAGCTCGAAAATGGAATGAATGGCTTATCTTGCTTCGGTTTTAGGGGATTTAGAACACAGTGTGATGTGCTCTTGTTTATTATCAACCCCGCCTATTATCTACAGGCAAACTGTGTTGAATCTGAATAGGCTTACTGGCATAGGGCTAAATACCTGTTCCAAACTATCAGTCATCTGTAGAGAATTAGGAGCAAACCCTCAGCCGCAGGGATGCGGCTGTGGAGCCTACATGGAAGTATCCACGGCGAGTTTGCGATAAATCTCTATGGGTGACCGACAATTAAACACAGCTATTTAGGCGATCATATATGTGCCAGTACCAAAAGCAATATGTGTTCCGGATTCATTATGTAACTCCATACGGCAAACCGCGACTCTACTGCCTTTGCGGATCACTTCTGCGGTCGCAATGAATTTCTCGCCCTTCCCGGGGCGCAGATAGTCGATACGCATATCAATGGTGCTCATTTTTCCAACGCGATGATGGAATTCTTCCAATGTAACGTTATCCATTTCGGCTACGGCATGCAGAATTGCCATTAAGCCGCCCACGGTATCCAGAATTGCTGCAGTCACGCCGCCATGAAGTACCTTTTGGATTGGGTTTCCCATGAGGTTATCTTTCCAGGGTAAATGCACTTCAGCGCGTTCAGTGCCCTGATAAATCATTTTCATACCCAGTAGATCGATAAAAGGCATATTGGTTGCAAACATGTTGGTCACGTATTCGCCGAGTTCTTCTGAACGTAGTAGTTTATCCTTTGGAATGGTCATAATTTCATGGTTCTGGATGGGAAATTCTTAACATAGTTTAGATGGCTATGACTTTTTGTGGAATGGCTAAGACGTACTGATTTATATGAGTATGATTTATATGAGGCATATACTGCATTGGCTAGCAAACAAGGTTAAACTACGCCGATAACAACAATAGTCAGTGCGCGAGATTTGAGTTCACAACTTCCACAAGTTGAGGGTGATACGGATTCTGATGCCCTCAGAATATTAAAATCCACATTTGGTTATCCGGCATTTCGTGATGGTCAGGAGCCTGTCATTGAGCAGGTATTGGCTGGGCGAGATGTGTTGGTTTTATTACCTACTGGTGGTGGTAAATCCATTTGTTACCAATTGCCGGCATTGCTACTACCCGGCGTGACCATTGTTGTTTCGCCATTGTTGTCGCTAATGCAGGATCAGGTCGATGCCTTACAGGCAACCGGCATTCCTGCCGCTTTCCTTAATTCCAGCCAAACACCTCAAGAACAACAACAAGTTTGCCAAGGTTTGTCGCAGGGGCTTTATCGTATGTTGTACGTGGCTCCGGAAAGGCTAATGCAACTGGATTTTTTGCGTGCTTTGCAAGACTTGCCAATCAGTTTGTTTGCCATTGACGAAGCTCACTGCGTTTCCCATTGGGGACATGATTTTCGACCTGAATATTGCCAATTGGGTCAGCTAAAGCAGTTTTTCCCTAATAAGCCAATGATTGCGTTAACCGCGACGGCAGATCTGGCAACGCGCGATGATATTGTTCAACAGCTTAATCTGCATGATCCTTACGTGTTCAAAGGCAGTTTCGACCGCCCGAATATTCGTTATATGCAGGCTCAAAAATATAAACCTATGGAGCAATTGCGACGCTTTATTTCACGCCAGGATGGTAGCGGCATAGTGTATTGCAATAGCCGTAAAAAAGTTGAGCAAGTTAGCGCTAATCTGGCTTCTCAGGGTATAAATTGTGCTGCTTATCATGCTGGTATGGAAGCTAAAGTGCGTGAATATGTGCAGCGTGGTTTTATTCGTGATGACATTGATATCATCGTGGCGACGGTAGCGTTTGGCATGGGGATTAACAAATCCAATGTGCGCTACGTCGTGCATTATGACTTGCCGCGAAGTATCGAGTCCTACTATCAGGAAACCGGGCGTGCAGGCCGCGATGGAATGCCTGCGGAAGCCTTGCTGTTATTTGATGAAAAAGAAGTCGCGCGTAATAAAGAATGGATAGGCTTGAATGAAAATGAAAGTCGTCGTCAGGTTGAATTACACAAGTTTAGCGCAATGGTGGCATTTGGTGAGGCACAAACCTGCCGTCGTCAGGTGCTACTGAATTACTTCTCCGAGTTTAGCCCCAAGCCCTGTGGTAACTGCGATATTTGTCTGGATCCGCCCAAACGTTATGACGGTACACAAGATGCGCAAAAAGTGATGTCTTGTATTTATCGTTTAGGGCAGCAGTGTGCCAGCCAATATGTGATTGATGTGTTGAGGGGAAAGCAGCTTCAGGCTATTTCCAAAGCCGAACATGATCAAATACCAACATATGGCGTGGGCAAAGAGCAACCCGATGCCTATTGGTTGAATATTATTAATCAGCTTGTGCATCAAGGGTTGGTGAGAATTGATGTGACTTGCCACTCGGTATTGAGACTTACCGAAGGTGCAAGGGCAGTCCTCAAAGGTGACGTTGCTTTGATGCTGGCGGTGCCCAGATTGAATTTTGTCTGGGACAAAAAGCGTAGCGCGAACACTGAGGACTACGACAAGGTACTGTTCGCTAAACTTAAGAACCTGCGTAAGCGCATTGCAGAGCGTGATGAAGTACCTCCGTTTGTCATCTTCAACGATTTAACCCTGGCTGAGATGGCGCGTTCCGTACCGCAAGATGATGAAGCGTTTTTGGCTATCAGTGGTGTCGGGCAAACCAAGTTAAGCCGTTATGGAGAAGACTTTATGGCGTTAATCAGCAAGCATTGTGAAGGTTAATCAGGCGTCACTGAATATTATCCTTAAAAGAAGAATGATTTTTCTCTTTATACAGGCGCTATTACTTTTCACTGCTCTTTAAATGCTTCAGCAACAACAGCCTCACCTGTTCTGCAAAGGCAGGCAAGGCGATTTGTTGTGCGGAAACATGCCCTAAATAATGTTTTAGTTGGGTACAAGGTGGTGTTGTTTGAGTGGTTGAGATAACAGGTAAATCTGAACTATTTAGCCGCTCTTGTATCTTTTGGGCGGGAATTAGAATTGCTTGAATCTGACTTGGGATAATTTCAGGAAGTTTATTAATGCCTTTTACTGCATAACCTCCCGTTGTGGTAAGAACCAACTCCAAAC
This sequence comes from Paraneptunicella aestuarii, assembly GCF_019900845.1. Taxonomy (NCBI): domain Bacteria; kingdom Pseudomonadati; phylum Pseudomonadota; class Gammaproteobacteria; order Alteromonadales; family Alteromonadaceae; genus Paraneptunicella; species Paraneptunicella aestuarii. Next base: position 285,323 of record NZ_CP074570.1, read on the forward strand.
TTTCGCGTAAGTTTTTGTCTGGTTCAATTAGCAGGATGTGATGAATGTTAGTCACTGTCCTGCTAACTCATTTTGTAAACTGCATACGCTTAAAATTTAATGCTTTATATTAAGGCTTTAAGCTAGCGTAGTAAGCTGCAAGGTTAGCAATATCTTCATCACTTAAGCTTGCTGCCATTGGAGACATAGTAGGGTTCTTGCGGACACCATCGCGGAAGGCTTTTAACTGAGCGTCGGTATAAGGTGCTTTTTGACCAGCAAGATTAGGAAATGTTGGGATAAGCGAAATACCTGCAGCGCCGTGGCAAGAAGCACAAACCGTTGATTTGGCTTTACCTGCTTCAACATCAGCAGCAGAGGCGCTCATGGATACAAGAATAGCACTTGCCAGTGCGATTTTTTTCAATAGGGAACTGGAAATACGCATTTTATGTGATCCTCAAGGGGGTTAGATAGTAAAATCCCCCGAATAGTAGCAAATGATCTCGAGGAATTGTGCAGTTTTTTAATCATTACGCAGAACAATTATCAGATATCGTCAGTGATGTCGCCATTGCGCCATTGCAAGGGGCGAGGGTTGCCTATATCAACCAGCAACTGGCGGATGAATTGTCTCTACCTGAAAGTATGCGCAACCAAGATGATTTGTTAAGTGCATTGTTTGCTGCCTCAGAAGAAAAGAATAATCAATCTTCATTGGCTAACCTATTGAATAAAAAAGTTATAGCCCAGAAGTATGGAGGTCATCAGTTTGGTCATTGGAACCCCGATTTAGGTGATGGGAGAGGCGTTTTACTGGCGGAATATAAGGCGCCGGATGGGCAGCTTTGGGACTTACATCTAAAGGGCGCAGGTGTTACACCGTATTCACGTAATGGTGATGGTCGAGCGGTATTACGCTCGACGATTCGGGAATTTCTTGCCTGCGAAGCACTGCACGCGATGGGTATTCCCTCCTCCCGAGCCTTATGTTTGATTACCAGCCAGGAACCCGTGCAAAGGGAACGACTTGAGCCTGGTGCAATGATGATTCGCATGGCTCACAGTCATATTCGTTTTGGTCACTTCGAGTATTTTTATCACAGTGGGCAACATGACAAGCTACAAGCTCTGTTTGATTTCACCTTTCAACATCATTTTCCACATTTGATCAATGAGCCCGACAAGTATTATCAATTGCTACGTCAGATCGTTGTTGATACCGCATCCCTTATCGCCAAATGGCAGGCTCAGGGCTTTAATCATGGCGTGATGAATACCGACAATATGTCGATTCATGGTATTACCTTTGATTTTGGCCCTTATGCTTTCCTTGATGACTTTCAATCAAACTATATTTGCAATCATTCAGACTACAACGGGCGCTATGCCTTTGATCAGCAACCAGGCATTGGGCTTTGGAATTTAAATGCGTTGGCACATGCTTTTTCTAGCCATTTAGACATTGAGCAAATACGAGATGCCTTGCAACAATATGAAGCAGTTCTTCATAAAGAATATCGCTTCTTAATAGCAAAAAAGATGGGATTCATTGAGAGTACAGATGACGATAAACACGAAGATGGGCAGTTAGTTAACGACTGGTTGATGCAGTTGGATAAAGAAAAAAGAGATTATCATTTGAGCTTTCGCTACTTGTCAGAAGTGGTAACAGGCAGTAACCAAGATCAACGGAACCAAAAGTTACGAGATCACTTTATTGATCAGGTATGGATTTCACAGTGGCTTAATAAATACATTTCACGCGTAAGTAAGCAATCACTTAATGATGTTGAGCGACATAAAGAAATGCTGAAAGTGAATCCCATATACGTGCTGCGTAACCATCTTGCTCAGAAGGTGATTGAAGATGCGTATCGAGATAATTTCGATACCTTTGAATTATTACTTGATGCTCTGCGTTCACCCTTTACAGCACAAGATAAGTATTCAGCATTTGCCAAACCGCCTCCTGATGAGCATAAGGGGATTGCGCTTTCCTGTAGTAGCTAAAAGAGTAGTCAAAAATATACCTTGTCTTCATTTCTTCATCAAAATGCAGCTAAACATTGCTACTAATTTTCGTATACTGAGGGTGCAGGGAATGCACACTTAAGAGATTCATGTTGTAAACATTAAGGATGACAAGCAGTAAAGGTGGTGGGTTGTTTATTCGTTTGGTCTATGCTTTTTGAATTGGTTCTTTCAATAAACTGTTCAGAAAGAAGGCATAGCCAAACAAGCGGCAACATAAATGTATGAATGTAAGTTTACGTATTCCTTTAAACTTTGGATTCTATTTGGCTTTCTTGCTGATGTTGTTTGCTGTGCCTTTTACGCAGGGAGCCCCCAAACTTATTGAAGACGAAAAAGCTAACAATAGCCTGAATGCGGAAGTTGAAATCACTGATGCCACCAATAAAGTGAATGTGGGAGAGCATTTTCGTATTGTGCGCTTGGGTGCGGAAGTTCAACTGTCTGATATTAAGCGCTTTCAAAATTGGGACTCTTCATATTCTGCCTCTCCCTTACAGGATAATCAGGTGTTGTGGGGCAATGTCAAAATAAAGAATCACAACGCTCCTTCATCTCGTTACACCTTTGTCATTGGTAATCCCAATCTGGATTTCGTTGATATCTACATGCTGGATGCGCAAGGACGAATATTGCAGTCGGTAATGACAGGGTCTAAACGTCCTCTTGGCAATCGCCCTTTTGTGTTTCGGGAATTTGTCATTGCGTTCGACTTCCATCCTCAGGAAGAGGTTGAATTCTATTTTCGTATCAAGGAGGACGGGCCTTTGGTGTTTACTACCACCTTGTGGAAGAGCACTGCTCTAATTGCCAAAGAACAACTTAATTTGACTTTTATTGGCGTGTTTACCGGTGCGTTAGCGGTATTGGCTTGCTATTTTCTGGTGACTTATGTGCTTTTACTGAGTCCCGTACGTTTTTGGTTTGCGGTATCCAATATGATCTTCGTGCTGCTGTTCTTGAATGTTGAAGGCATTTTAGGGCAGTTGACCGGACAAACCGCCATTATGTCCACCACGACAACTGTGTTGCTTGCCCTGGCAATCTTCTGTGCAGCTAAAGTCTCTCACGCCATGTTGCATAAAGTGCCAACCTTATGGCGTTATGCCACTTATTTCGGTGCTATCGTGATGTTGATCGGTTCGGCGTTGCTTAATACCTATTGGCAAATAGAACTGTCGGCGGTGATTGGTGCATTAGTCGTGCTGATACATTTATTTCTGGCTATTCGCTATCGTAATCCGTTTAACAGCTTGCCCAATAAAATTTATGCCGCTGGTTGGGCGACCATTAGCACGGTGGTTTTCTTGTATACCTATTGGTTTTTACAAGGCTCTTTACTGACCACTTCTGACAATTTGCAATTGAGCACCTTGATGATGATGGGAGTTTTGCTCATAGGTGTGTCTGTTGAGGCGCACGAGAAAGTGCTCATTCACAACAAGCAGGAAGAACAAAGCAACGCGATTAGTGATCTTCGACGTTTTTATGATTTTTATCGCAATTCAGCAGAAGGCTTGTTTACCGCTAACTACGATGGGCAACTGATCACAGTCAACCCGGCAATGTGCAAGTTGTTTGGGTATGCCGATGAATATACCATGCTGCAACATGTGGCGTCGGTTCGCAATCTGTTCGCGAATCAACAAGAGTTGTCACTTTTGCTCGAACAACTTGCGAAAGAAGAAAATGCCATTGGTCGAGAAATCCGCGGTCTACGTCACGACAATAATGAGTTCTGGTTATCTATCTCCGTTCAGTTATGTGAAGACGGTGGTAAACACTTACTTTTTGGTTCTGTTGTGGACATTACTGAACGTAAGCAAACCCATATCAGCCTGGCTTATTTGGCTACCCATGATCCCCTAACTGGCGTGTATAACCGTCGTCACTTTGAAACCGAGCTGACGGACGCAATGAGTGACTTATGCCAGTCTGGCGGTGATATGACTTTACTGTATCTGGATTTGGACAAGTTCAAGGCGGTGAATGATACCTGCGGTCATAAAGCCGGAGACATGTTGTTAAAAGAATTGGCTCAGAAGCTTTATAGTCAGGTCGGTTCAAAAGGGCTGCTTGGACGCATGGGCGGTGATGAATTTGCCATTCTGTTAACAGGTAATAATGCACAATTGGCTGAATCGCTAGCGGCAGAATTGATGCAATTAATTCAGTTACATCGGTTTGTTTGGGAAAACCGCCCTTTCTCTTTGGGAGCCAGCATTGGGCTGGTTAACTACCATTCTGGCATCAGCAGCCCTGAGCAAATGTTAAGTATGGCGGATTCCGCTTGCTATGTGGCGAAAGAGCAAGGCAGAAACCAGATTCATTGCTATTCCTCCGATGATGAACATATGCAGCGTTATGAGATGGAACTGAATTGGCTAAGCCACATTAACGAAGCTTTGGAAGTGGGCAACTTTGTTTTGTATTTCCAGCCTTATCAGCCTTTGCGCAAGGTCGCAGAGGGCTATCACTACGAGTTGTTACTACGTATCCGTGATGAACATGGCAATGTGACACTGCCGGGTTCCTTTTTACCGGCAGCAGAGCGATATAAGCTGATTGCTAAGATAGATCGCTGGGTCATCGAAAATTACTTCAAATGGTTGTCTCAACACCCTGAGCACATGCAAGAGTTGGTGCGTTGTAACATTAATCTGAGTGGACAGTCTCTTGCTGATAACGAATTAAAACTATTCATTCTTGATGCTTTTGAACGTTATCAAATCCCCTATAACAAGATTTGTTTTGAGATTACCGAAAGCATGGCAATCGTTCGGCTGGAGGATACATTAGCCTTTATGGCCACTTTTCATGAAAAGGGTTGTAAGTTTGCGTTAGATGATTTTGGTGTGGGTTTTTCCTCCTATGAATACTTGAAAAAACTTCCTGTGGATTTGGTAAAAATTGACGGTAGCTTTGTGAAGAACATTCTCAACGATGCTATTGATATGGCGATGGTGCGTTCAATGCGAGATGTCGCGCTCGCGATGGGCATGGAAACTGTGGCTGAATATGTAGAATCAACGGATGTAATGGTCGAACTGGGCAAAATTGGTGTAGACTACGCGCAAGGTTACGGGGTTGCCGAGCCTCGCCCTCTTAATGAATTAGAAGGGTAAGTGTCGGGCAAGTGACTTCGTTATTGAAAAACCTCGAAGTGCCATTATATATGCTCTCGAAAGATAAATAGTCCTTAGTTCGAGCAAACCCCCAGAGTTATTTCGCTCCCTAATTTGGAAACAGCATGCAAGATACGCCCAAATATCAACTTGTCAGTTCAGCAAAATTACCAACCCGCTGGGGGCAATTTCGTATTTATGGTTTTGTTGAAACCGCAACTCAACAAGAGCATGTCGCTCTCACTCATGGTGAATGGCAGCCTGATGAGGTTGTGTCTATTCGAATTCATTCCGAATGTTTAACCGGTGATGCTTTATTTAGCACTCGGTGTGACTGTGGCTTTCAGTTGGAAAATGCCATGAAAAATGTGGTTGCAGAAGGGCGGGGTGTGATCCTGTATTTGCGTCAGGAGGGGCGTGGTATTGGATTGCTCAATAAAATCCGTGCTTACAACCTGCAAGACCAAGGCATGGATACTGTTGAAGCGAATGAGCATTTGGGCTTTGATGCAGATATGCGTGATTATGATATCTGTAAAGTCATGTTGGATGAGCTTAACATTCATCAGGTTCGTTTGATGACCAATAACCCTCGTAAAATTGCCGCGCTAAAAGGCATGGGCATTAATGTGGTTGAACGTTTGCCAATTGACCAAGGCATTACGGATGACAACCGCCACTATATTCAAACCAAAACACGCAAGTTAGGTCATGAGTTTGATCAGCATGTGTTTAAGACGGATCCGGCTGACGAGTAATCGCTAAAGCTATGTCTGGATGCGGCTTTTACTTCGTGACAGCCGTTTCCTTTCCGCTTCCATAGCCGCATCCTTGCGGCTTTGATATTTCCTGTATTTGTGTCTTAGTTTCCGCGTTTTTTCCAAATAGAAACCTGATTGCGTGTGAGTTGGAAGCTTCTTGCATTTAAGCGCAGCTGGGTGTCAATTTCCTGTGTATCCAGTAAGTCGAATTCGGCGTTGAGAACTTCTTGCAATCCTTCAAACGTTGTCAGGTTTTCACCATCGCGTTTTTTACCTCCTATCCAGTGTGATGATTCTGAATATTCAGGCTGCCATTGGTAGGCACTACTAACGATTAATATGCCATTGTGATTAATTCGAGAAGCAATGTTCTTTAAGCATGTGATTGGATTATAAAGAAATTCTAATAGCTGATGACAAACAATCAGGTCATAGCCATCAAACTGGGGCTTCAGATTGTGAGCATCGCCTTGAACGAAGTGGATTTTAGATACCAGTTCCGCCAAACCAAGCTTACGCAGATCGACTTCATGGAAGCTTTGCAGCTCTCCCTCTTCCGGTAAGGCGTAGCGCAGTAAGCCTTGTTCCTTAAAGTGAAGAGCATGTTGAATATGGCGTGCGGTAAAATCAATGCCATCAACATGGGCAAATTGGCGTGCCAGTTCGTAGCTCATTCTTCCTGTACCGCAGCCCAAATCTAATGCCTTGCCGAAGTTTTCACTAGAGCGAATTGCCAATTGAGCCAATTGTTGTAAGTCATTGCAGGAGGTAGAGCCAGAGCCTGAACCATAGTGATGGTGCAGCATCTGGCTGATTTCGGGCTGGGTTTCAAAGCGGTTGATGGGCTTAATCGGCACTTCTGCTGAATCACTTTCTATATATCTAAACCCGGCATGCTGGAAGAAATGACGGCGAAATGCGTAACGAGAATCTCGCGTTGCTTCGTTGCCAGTGGAAATCCAGGAGCCGCCTTTGATTAAGTTATGTAAGCCGTCAAATGTGGGCGTGGAAAAGTCATCATAAAGAGGGTGAACCTGAAAGCCGTCATAAGCGTCGATAGGGCTTTCAGTCCATTGCCATACGTTACCGATAATGTCGTAAAACTCGCCTTGGGCAAATTGGTTCACTGGGCAAGAAGAAGCATAATGCTCCAGGTTGATGTTCCCCGGAGCCGATTCCCAATAAGGTAAATCGGTGTTTAGTGTGTCGCGCATTACTTGCCATTCTGCTTCGGTTGGCAAGCGAATATGAGTTTCTTTTCTGGAAGCTAACCAGTTACAGAAGGCTTTGGCTTCCAGATAATTAACTTCAACAGGCCAATCAGCCGGAAGTGGCTGTTCGTTCAGTAGATTACGTTGCCAATACTTGCCGTCGCGATAGAGCCAAAAACGAGGCATTTTGGCTTGTGTGTAGCCTAGCCATTTTTGCCCTTCTTCAGTCCACCATTTGCCGTCTTGATATCCCCCCGCTTCTACAAACGTCATGAATTCATCGTTGCTGACAAGGTATTGGCTGGCTTTAAAATTGTTAACGGCAACGTTTTCGAACCCGTATTCGTTATCCCAGCCATAAGTGTTGTTAGATTCGGGTTTGCCCAAGCGAAGTGTTTTCCCTTGCACCGGGATTAACTGATTTTCTGGCGCTGAATGGGATTCGTTGCAACTGCGCCAATTGCTGTTAGGCGTGAGGTATTTCAAGTCCAGCATACGAATAATGACGGAGGAAGTTTCCAAGTGAATACGTTCGTGCTCAATACCCATTAAGATGAGCCAGGCGAAAGAGTCTTGGGTGATAGGGAGTGTTAAGGAGGCATCATCAATCAGTTGCAAAACCTGTGCTTTCACCTTGTGGCGATATTCTCGAACGGCAGACACAGTTGGCCATTGATAATTATCCGGTTTTAAGTCGTCCCAAGACATTTCATCCACGCCGACAGCACAGATGGATTCCAGATGCGGCTCTATGCGTTTTCGAAGGTATTTCCCCAGTATCAGTTTGTTAACAAAGAAGGTCGCCGTATGCCCGTAGTAGAAAATCAAAGGATGCCGCAACGGCTCTGGGCGCAGGTAATAGGCTTTGTCGTTGTTGATAAGGCTGAACAGGGACTCGTACAGTTCCCAGGTCTCGATAAAATAGTGTTTTAGCTCACTCCGCTTTTGTTCAATGTCTTGTCCGCTTAAAAAGGGCGGCTTGCTTAGATGAGTGAGTTTTTCGTTGTTCACGTTAGCTCCTGCATACATGGTTACTGTAATGAAATAGTTGAATTCTGCTCATAGCGCAACATCAGATGATGGATTATCTGTGCTGCTAGTGGATGGGGAGTCTGAGGCTGTAACTGTGGTTCCTCAAATTCTGTGTTTAAGTGTTTGGCTATCGTTTTTGATAACCAATAGTCTTGTTTAAACAGGGATATTGCCCCTGTTTCTTTATTATTGTCATAAAGGCTTTTGGGTAATGCTTTGGTTGTATATTGGGGGGGAAATCCGGGGTGTATCTGCCAGGATTCGATTGCTTCCAATATATTTAATAAAATGAAGAGTACGTTGAGGTAAGGGTCATAGTGCTGACTGGTTGCGCCCAATCTATGTTCTATTCGGGCAGTGCTGTGCCAGTCTTGATGATAACTCAGTACTTGATCATGACTTCCATAGAGCAAAGGGACGATACCCATATCTTGATTATGCTTACCTTTTTCTCGATATAGCGCAATGCTACCCTGATGTCCCCCTGATAATTCAAAAGGGGAACTTAATTCGGCATCCAGGCTGTAATTATGTCGTAATCCTAAACGATGAAAGGCGTCTTCTTCCGGTAAAAAAAGTAAACAACAGGCATAGCTGGTTTGTAGAAGATGCCACTGTAACCATTCGCCAAGTGATGTGGTTGCAATAAGGTTTTTTTTGTTTAAATCCTGGATGCTTACGTTTATCTGAACGGCATTTGGTATGTGAACTGGGCGGCGGTCAGTTGAAAAAATAGAGGAAGAACCTTGAATGTAGCGCCCTTGATCTCCTCCCCATACAACAGGCTTTAAAAATACTTCCTGTGCACCGCATTGCTTCATAATGCCCGGCAGCTGAAAGATGGCATTAGCTAGATGTTGGGCTTCTTCTGCGGGTGTTTGATCATGATAATGAGAGACGTATTCCCACTGATATTGCCAGTATTCCGTTTTTAATTCGCCAGCAATATTCGCCGTTTTAAGCTTTTGGTTTACCGCATGGAAATCTAACGCTTGATGTGACTTGGCTGGGCTATAAGCGCCTTCCAATTCAAAATGAACTTTGGGGATGAAACCTTGTTGCACAAGTTTTTCAGTGAGGGATTGTAGGGTTGGCAGCAAGTTGCTTTGAAAAGCGTTAGCACCTTGTTGTTGTTTCACAAAATCGTCCTGTATAGCCGTCAGTTAGCACGTTTTAGATTTATTAAATTATCTCAATATAGCCGATGCTATGCTGCTTTAACTGCGAAGTATTTCACTGATTTTAGTCCACTGTTCTTAAATATCAGTAATACCAAGACTGCCAATTTCGCTGGATGAAAATACAGTAATGATTTCGGGCTTGCAAGTAGATATTTGTAACCTGTTTTTATTGGTGACAGTAAGAATGAAAAAGGCGATGCATATAGCATCGCCTTTGAAAATCAAGATTGCTAGTGACGTTGAAGTCAGAAGCTATAAATTGATTACTTCAGGTTAGACTGAACGTAGAAAGGTACCATGCTGATAGTCGCATTCGCGCCAGCACATCTGAAACCGCTGTAAGTTTTGCCTTTTTCCAACGTGTAGCACGCATCAACGAAATCATCGTCATCAGTGTACCAAGAGCTAGGAGTAGCATCGATAACACGGTTAGTGATTTCAGCCAAAGCAGTTGCTGGTGGCCAGCCTGCCAAGCTACCAATTGCACCAACAGCAGTGATCAACGCTTGAACTAACTCTTTGTAGTTAGTGTTGCCGTCAGCTTCGTAGTAAAGCATATCTACTACTTGGTAGTTGTAGTTGCTCCAGTTGATGACCAATTGGTTTGGATAGTAAGTAGTACCATCGTGATCCAGATAAGGCATGTCAACTGCGATGATTTGAGGCTCGTTACCAGGTAGTACGCCAGTTACCAAAGAATAAATCTCTGCAGCGCCTTTGATCCACGGCTCTTGGTCATTGTTTAATCTGATGCTGGTAAGTTTCTTGGCATCATAACCTGCAGAAGGTGTGTACTCATCGAAACGCTCAGTAGAGTTACCTTTTTGCAGACCTTTAGCTTGCAATAAGCTGTTGATTTTGGCAATGCCATCTTTCATCGCGTGGTAGCCATGGTCTTCAACAACAAGTACAGGGAAGTTAGGAGCGTTATCAACGTCCATCGTTACCGTACCGCCTTTTAAGTCATAACCAATTACTTCAGTCCACTCGTTTTCATCACCAGCAGGAGGGAAAGCAATAACCAAGTCAGACATGTCGTCTGCTAAAGCACGAGTTTCTGGCATGTGTAACCATACTTCAGTGTTCTTGGTAGTGCCTGCGCCAATGTAGCGCTGGTTTTGAATTTCTGGCATCAAATTGTTAACTAACAAAGGAATTTGAGAGTTAGCAACCTGACGAACAGTCGCATTTACATTTGCGCTGTTTTGCAATTTATCAGCGAGTTGTTTAGCAATTGCTTGCTCGCTCGCAGCCATTGCATTAGATGCAGAAAGAGCACCTACGGCAGCGACAGTAGCCACAATCAAAGATTTGAATTTATTCATTGTCAATTCCTAAAAAAAGATAATTGTTTTGAATCCACTCAAACTCGGGAACTGCACGTTTTGCTCATACATTGAATAGAAACGACCCAGTAGTTTGACCGAGTCAAAAAGTTACCAATGATTGTATCAAATAGCAAACACTTAGTTGATTTTTTACCAGATGAATATCGCATGGAAAATTTAAGTGCAAAAAAATATGCGGTATATTAGCCCGGTTTTATCGTGACCTAAATCTTACGCTAAAAGACCATTTGCGCTTTTACGCAGGAGTTTATAATGACAACAAATTACAATAAAAAAGCTATCGGCGAACACCAGCTTAAGCCGGAATCATTGATGATGGGCTACGGCTATGATCCTCAATTGTCCGAAGGTTCAATCAAGTGTCCTAATTTCCAAACATCGACTTTCGTATTTAAATCAGCCAGAGACGGTAAAGATTTCTTCGATGTTGTATCTGGTCGTCGTGTTTTAGCTGAAGGTGAGCAAGCAGGATTGGTTTATTCTCGTTTTAATAACCCAACTCTGGAAATTGCCGAGAACCGTATCGCTATCTGGGATGGGGCAGAAGACTGCGCTATTACCGGAAGTGGTATGTCAGCTATTTCAACTACCTTGCTTGCCCTGTCCAGACCTGGTGATGTTATTGTTTATTCTGAGCCTATCTATGGCGGAACGGATACTTTAATTAACGGTATGTTGAAGCAGATGGGTATTCATGCGGTTGGTTTTATGTCCAGCGAAGGTATTGATGCCTACAAAGCGGCACTGGATAAAGCCAAGAGTATGGGTAATATTTCCGTTATCTTGCTGGAAACGCCAGACAATCCAACCAATAACCTGGTTGATATCGCAGCGTGTCGCGAAGTGGCTGACAAGATTGCCAGCGATCAAGACGTGGCTCCTGTTATCGCAGTTGATAACACAATGCTTGGCCCATTGTGGCAAACGCCTTTGGCACATGGTGCTGATTTGTGTTTGTACTCACTGACCAAGTACGTTGGCGGTCACTCTGACCTTGTTGGTGGTAGCTGCTCTGGTAGTAAAGCATTGATCACCCGAATCCGTAGAGTACGTAACAGTATTGGTACTACGATGGATTCCAACACCGCATGGTTGATTTTGCGTTCATTGGAAACACTGAAAATTCGTATGCAGGCTTCTAATGAAGGTGCAGCTAAAGTAGTCGCGTTCCTGAATGAGCATCCGGTTGTTACTCGTATTGATTACCCTGGACTGCTTAAGGAAAGCGATCCGCAATACGCTATTTACAAAAAGCAATGTAAAGGCGCTGGCTCTACATTCTCTTTTGAAGTTGCTGGTGGAGAAGCAAAAGCTTTTGCGGTTCTTGATAAGCTGAAGCTGGTTAAATTGGCGGTTAGCTTGGGTGGTACAGAGAGTTTGGCACAACACCCTGCTGCTATGACTCACTCCGGTGTGCCTAAAGAGCGTCGCGACATTATTGGCATTACAGAAGGCCTGATCCGTATTTCTATCGGTATCGAAGATCCTGAAGATTTGATTGCCGACTTGAAACAGGCTTTAGAAGACTAGTTTTTATAGTAGCCAATAATCAAAAAAGCTCCTCCGGGAGCTTTTTCGTTTTGGAATAGTCGTTCTTTACGCTTTTTATGCCAGTTATCGCCTGTCTTTTTTCTTTCGCACATAGAGCGTTTTATTCACTTTGGCGATGAGGTTTTTCTCTTCATCGATAATATCCACTTCGTATTCCGGCAGGTACTTGTCTCCACTGGCTGTATTGGCTTTTATTTCTTCTATTTGGCTCTCGGTAATGTGGAATCTTGCAATAACGGGTTTGTTGGTCGCTTTGACAAAATCAATATCAGCAGCCTTGTCCCACACCAAATAGTCTTTCCCTAAAATTTGGGTAAGCATTAGGCAGATGTGTGGGTCGACCATTGAATATAAACTGCCACCAAAGTGGGTGCCAAAATAGTTTCGGTTGTACCAGCGTACTCTCATAGAAACCTGCATTTCACGCCAGTCATCACTGAGATAGTCTATCTTTACGCCAGCCCCAATGTAGGGAGGATAAAAATTAAGGATACGTCTTAATAAAGGGGGAGTCATTTTCATGTTATGAATCCAGTTTCTTCTCTAGTTGCTGTGCTTTGGATAGTGCCTCTTCAAACTCATAATCACAGGCCAGCTTTCTTACCTCTTCCATATCACTTTCCCATTCGGTGTCTCTGCACATGCAGGCGAGAGTTATCGCCAGTTCTTCCGAGCTTGCATCCGCTCTTTTCAGTGCGGTCATCAGATGAGTCAGGTTCTTTTGCACCGTTTCCATATTAAAAGGTATGGATATTTGAGTAATGGGCGTGATTGCTGCATTGAATTCGCGTAGCAGAGTTTTCAGCCTGGATGATAGCACCAATGCTTTCGATATGATGGAGTCGGTCACGTTTGTACTTGTCATGCATTCTATTTCAATTTCAGCCGCTAATTCTTTTAATGAATATGCGCCTATGTATGACAGCAAGGTTTTTAGGGTATGACTACTCCGTAAGATTGCTTGTAGATCTTGTTCCCTTAATGCTTTGTCCAGCATTTCACTGCTGTCGTTGTCTTGAATGAAATCACGAACAAAATTTTCTAACAAATTACTCATGCCATTGAATCGAGCTAACGCACTGTCATGATGCAATCCGCTGATATTTCTAAATTCTTCAATGAAGGTTTTCGGTGCGTCAGTATGAACCAGGGTATTGGTTGTGCTAACCGCGCTACCTAAATATTCAGCGATGGTTTGGTAAAGTTCCCTGGGTTCTATCGGTTTGGTGATATGGTCATCCATTCCAGCAGCAATGCTTTTTTCTTTGTCACCAGCCATTGCATGTGCCGACATGGCAATAATCGGAAGCTTTTGCTTTAGATCGTTTCTAATTTTTTGAGTGGCTTTTAAACCATCCATAACGGGCATTTGTATGTCCATCAGCACTAAATCATATTGGTGTGCCCCTGCCAATTTTTGCAGCGCTTCCTTACCGTTTTCCGCCACATCAATTTCAGCTTTGGTTTCTGCGAGATAGCCTTTAGCTATTTCTACGTTCAGCCGGTTGTCTTCAACCAGTAGTAATTTCTTGCTGCTTAGATCCGGGATGGTAACTTCTGGCTTTTTCTGGTCTGGTGCTGGATTTTCTCCTTCGCGGAAAATGCTGAGTAAGGCATTAGTGATCGTCGATTTATATACCGGCTTCTCAATAAAATGGTGAATGCCAAGAGGTTCTGCCAGCGCTTTAACATCTAGTTTGTCATAGGCAGAAACCATCAGCACTCTGGGTAATTCTCCAGAGTTGGACTGAATGAGTTTTGACGCTTCAATACCATCCATCATTGGCATCTTCCAATCCATAAACACGAAATCGAAAGGCGTTTGCATCAGGTTGGCTCGTGCAACCATATCGGCGGCTTCCGCGCCATTTGATGCTTGTTCGGCTTGAATGTTGAGCTCTTTTAGAATGTGCATCAGTGATTGACGACAAGGTTCCATATCGTCCACAACCAATGCTTTGATGCTCTTGTCGGGTAATACTGGGCAATCTTGCTCTGGTAGTGCCTGCCCCTGTTCCAGACAAATACTAAATTTGAAGGTGGAGCCAATACCTTCCTCACTGGCTGCTGATATGCTACCGCCCATCAGTTCGCAAAGCTGTTTGCAGATGGCTAAACCTAATCCTGTTCCACCATATTTTCTTGTTGTCGAGGTATCAGCTTGTGTGAAGGATTCAAACAACTTCTCAGTTTTTGCTTCACTCATGCCAATGCCAGTATCTGTAATGACGAACTCCAGTTTCAACAGGTTGGGTATTTTCAGCTTTTTAACGTTAATCGAGACATAACCCGTGTCGGTAAATTTAACGGCGTTGCTCAATATATTGGTGATAATTTGTTGTAAACGTAAAGGGTCGCCGACTACCCAGTCTGGCACGTCTCTGGCGATGTGAGAAATCAGTTCTAACCCTTTTTCATGGGCACTTAAACTGACAACGCCGAAGGCTTTCTGCAACACGCTCTCAATAGAAAAGGTGGCATGTTCCAATTCCAGTTTTCCGGCTTCTATTTTTGAGAAGTCCAGAATGTCATTAATAACGCCCAAGAGTATTTCAGATGAATCCAATATTTTGGTCAGATTTGAGGATTGTTCCCGTGAAAGCTCGGTTTTTAGCGTTAATCGACTAAATCCAATGATGGCGTTAATCGGCGTTCGGATTTCATGAGACATGTTGGCGAGGAACTCGCTTTTCGCGTTATTGGCTTCCTGCAATTGATGCGTGCGCGTTTCTACTTTTTGTTCCAGTGTGGCCTTATATTCGTTCAGTTCCTTGTCGTGCTTGTCGATTTGAGACAGCATGTCGTTAAAGCCTTCTCCCAGACGGGCAAGTTCATCGTCCCCTATGATTTCTGCTCTGACCTGATAATCCTCTTTCGTGGCCACTTCATGCATTAACGATACGACGTTAAGAACTGGACTGGTAATTGACGCTTGCAAGCGTCTTGCGACAAAAAATGCCAATACGATAGAAAGAATAAAGCCTAAAAGTACGACGATAAAATGCACCAAAGCAATGCCGTACCAGTTAGACAGGTCGGCTTTTAAATAGGTGTATCCAATGACGGAATCGTCGTAAATAATGGGCTGGAATACTTCAAATGTATTCTGAGTAAACAGAGTGTGTTTTTGTAGTAATTCCGCGCTAAGAAGTGTGTTTACATGCCCTATAGGGAGAAACGCTTGCTCTTGTTCAACAGTTGTGTCTCTTGAGTAATGGGCGAATAGTTCACCGTTTTCGTCAAATATATGGGCTTCAGAAATGCCTTCCTGCTTTTGTAAGAGTTTCAGATTTTCATTAGCGGTACTGATATCTGAAAACAAGAGTGAGCCTACAGTGTTAAAACCTATCAGGGTTGCGTAATTAGAATGCTCTTTTTTCACCGCATCCCGAATATTAATGAGCTCGGAAGCGATAATTGCCAGATAGGTGGCCGACAATGCCATTGTCGTTACCAGCATAATCATCGCGATAAGTTTATGTTTGAGGTTGAGTTTCCTGAAACTGCTCATTCGGGACACTCCGTCGTTTGTAAAATTTTTGAACGTATTAGTATGCGAGAACTGATTTTTAGCCCGGATTTTCGGGTATTTAACTGATTGACTATCAGAGATAGTTTTCCGTTTTCGCTTGCGGTAATTTCTATGTCACCTTGGCATTGGCTGAAATTGGGTATGTTGCTGACTAACAAAATGCCAAATGTGTTCGTTATTTTTTTTATGTACTGGTTAGCGTCCGGGTGTTCTTTATCAACGTAAAGCAGGTGGCAATGCTGGTAATTATCAGCACTTTTCAGAGGAACCAGATTGAATGCATAGTCGTTTGAATGTCGTCCCTGATAATTCTTCAGGATGTTGTTTAATTCATCTGTTGCCAGAGTGCAGATATTGATGACAGGCTTTTCTTTATCAAATAGCCATTCTGGCCAATCTATCAAGCGACTAAAGTTAAAAATAAATGCTGATTTGAGCTTTGCTTCCGTACTGAAATGCTGAGCAGACACGCCACTGACCAAGAGCAGCAGAGTGATTGTAAGTAATATTTGTTTGCCAGCTTTCCAACGCATATTCGTTCAGGCTTGGTTTTCGCTATGGTTTATTTAAAACGAATATCCAAGTTCAATCATTCCATGTCTTTGGTTCATCGGGAAGTCATAAGTGACCCCGGTCGATATTCCGGCAGGCTCTCTTATGTCTTGATTAAATAGATTCTTAATATAGGCAGCAATATACCAGTTACTTCTTGTGTAACGAACACTGGCATTGCTTAGCCAGTAATCTTGTACTGGTGAGCGATTATCACTCAACTCGCGTTCTCTATCCAATATTCCTTTTACATTTATGCTGGCAATCCAATGCGCATCAGGAAGCCAGCGAGCTTCTAAATAGATTTGTTGCTTGGGAACAAAGGGTTGTTGCTGTCCCGCCAGTGAGTTGTCGGTAGATTGCAATGCGTAGTTGAAATTGAATTTTAACTGCTCGCTTGGATGCCAGAACAGTTCCATTTCCAAGCCTTTGCCATTTAGCGTGTTGACGTTTTGGGTTGTGCTTTTACCACCGGCACTATCCCTGACATAGTCAATGAGATCCATGGCTTTGTATTGATACAGGTTCAGGTTACCCCAAGCTGTTTTGGATGCAAGGTAGCTCAAGGATAATTCATATGAATCCAGTGTTTCGTTGTTTAAATCAGGATTTCCTTTTCCTACTGGATTATTGCTAACTCTAAGCTCTAAGTGGGATGGGGTTCGGAAGGCATTTCCATAGAGCAGTTTTGTTGTCCATCTTTTATTAATTTCCCAGACCAGCGATGCTCGTGGAGTAATGGCTGAGCCAAGTTGAGAATAGTTGTCATACCTTACACCTAGAGTCATCTCAATGTTATCAGTGATATTCCAAATGTCCTGAATACTTGCATTGATGTTATGGAGAATCTCGTTTGGCAAAAATATATATTGGGTACCAGTTACATTAGTTAGCTCTGAACTCGCGATTGATTGGGTTATATCCAATACGCCTGGGCCAAAGTTTTTGCTTTCTTCATGTTCGTATTTTGTATATTGATACCCTAAGCTGTAGCGAATTTGATGCTTTTTTACATTCATTTGAAGCAAGGGAAGCTCAATTTCTGTGAACGTGACTTTACTGGTAGGGCGTCCGATTACTCCATCGGGAAAGTTTATCATTGCGATAGGTTGGGTAAGGCTGATGTTGCCATCGGAACCGATTGGCAGGGTCGCACCATCAGGAAATAGATGCCAAAGTGGCAAATCTTCAATCGTTTCGTAATGCAGACTGGGTTCAAAACGCCATGACTCAAACAGGGTTTCTGTACGGTATTCAAACGTAGTGGATAGCCCTTTTTGCTTTCTTTCGCCTTCATGATCAAGCGCGTTGGCCACACCTAAAAATAACGGTGCGTCGTTTTTCCAATAACGGGTGGCAATTCTCCAGTGTTCATTGCTGATTTGAGCACCTATTGACGTATTGTTTATGGAGTCATCCAAATATCCAGATGCAAGAGAAGCTTGCGTACCGAATAGGGAATCAAAGAGAGTTTGTATATCTGCGTCGACAATACGACTGGTATCTTCGTTACGTTCTATGTGCTCGGCATACAATTCTCCCTGCCATGTATTAGCAAAATGAATATTGCTGCGAGCCGTGATTCTTTGATGATTAAAAGAGCCCGCACTAATTGAAACATCGGTTTTGTTTTTAGCAACGGGCTTTTTTGTCACCATATTGATGATGCCCGCAAAGGCGTCCGTACCATAAAGCGCAGAACCCGGGCCTCGAATCACCTCTATGCGCTCAATATTAAATGTGGATAAATAGAGGTTTGGTGCTAACCCATTGGAGTTAAAAGAAGAAATTCGTTTTCCATCCATTAGAATAAGTACATGAGGGTTTCTATTGGTAAACATTCCTCTGAAACTAATGACGGGAAACATATCTGCAAGCGAAGCGGGCACAATGTGAATGCCTGGAACCATTTCCAGTGCTTCATGCAGTGTTAGTGCGCCAGATGCCTTGATATCTTCCTCAGTGATAACAGATGCCACAGAGGATGCTTTATTAACTTTTTGCTCAATGCCAGAGGCTAATTCCACCACCTTCACATTGAACAGTTCCTCAAAATCCAGTTCGCTAATTTGGGCGGCAAAGGTATTTAAGGAAAAAGTTGCGGCACTTAGAGCCAGAATGAATTTGTGAAATGGATTAGGCGAAAAAGAGTTATGCAAAATAACTACCTCTGCTCATTTGTAGCATGTGGGAAATAACATCTTTCTGGATTATTCCCGATATTGTATACCAGTGCGCAATAGCTTTGCTTCTAATCTGTTGGATACTTTGTGTTTGAACGGCGTATTTTACTGTAATGGAGAGAGTATGTACGACTAAGGTAGAACTGCAAATATCAGGTAATTTGTACTTTCATTGCTATATTTAATGATAATCAGGACTATCAAGCACGGAAATAAGGAGAATGAATTAGCAGGGCATAAAAGGAACTTCCGATTTTGAGGTTTTTCGTGCTGTAAAACATGAGCTGCTAAATTTTGATCAATATATTTGAGCGTTTGCAATGCGAAGGGCGGCGTAGACTTTGGGCCTGTGCGGCTTTTGCATTGCTGGGCGCTGTTATTAATCTGTTTACTGTGCCTTTTTTTACTGGAGCAGAGTTTGCTTTCGGTAATGTCATTGCTGTTGCTGTTACCTTGTTATGGGGATGGCGCTATGGTCTTGTGTGCTCTATTGTCGCTTCCGTTGCTACCTTCTGGAGTTGGTCTCATTTATTAATTGTTCTGCCCTTCGCCGGTGAAATCTTGGCGCTCGGGTATGCCAGAGCAAAGCAAAAGCACGTTATTTTTGCTGGGCTGTTATATTGGATAACGCTAGGCTCAGCGATTGTCACCGTCGAATATTATTGGCTTAGCAGTTATATCGATGTGGCTAAACAAGCCATTATCGTGAAGTATTTCGTCAATGGTGTTTTAAATATTCTTCTTGGCTATCTTCTTGCTGTTTTCCTGTCACGCTTCTTTGTTACCAAATGGAATATGGAAGTGTCTTTCAGCCGCTTCATTTCGCTTGCTGTATTAATCGTACTGACTTTGGGAGTTCTTACCAACTCGTACCTGTGGTTGGCGAATTATCAGAAAGTGAAGTTACGGGAGATAAACAAGCAATTGGAGATCGAAACGTTACATATTTCACATCAAATGCAGTCTTTTATCAGTTCTCATACTGGCGCTTTGCAGATGGCAGCCAGAATGGCGAGAGACACCAATATGAGCTCAAATTGGATGCCTGTATTGAAGGATATAGTCGATACCTATCCTGATATTTTGACAATGCTGGTGACGGACGCCGATGGGAAGATAATCGCAGCGTCACCTCCTGATTTAATGGCTACCGTCGCTGAGCAGGGACTGAATGTGTCGGATCGTGATTATTTTCAACAGCCTAAAACAACTCTGTATCCTTATGTGTCTGATGTATTTCAAGGACGTGGGTTTGGCACAGATCCCATCATCGCATTATCCAGTCCAATATTGATTAAAGGCCGCTTTACCGGGGTCATCGAAGCGTCGTTGAACCTGAACAAATTGGCTCAACTCGATAGAAAAGCCGTACATGAAACGGAATCTTTATTGGTGTTCGATTCGAATCAAAAAGTGATTTATGCGTCAAGTGGCTTGGGTTATCACTTTTTACAAGGGCTAAGCGACTCAGGGCTTATTCGACATATTGAGAGCCCATCGACTTACTATTTTATGGCTGCCAATAAGCGCTTTTATATTCTTAACCATAAAGTATCGAATGCTCTGGGGTGGACAACAGTATCTTTGCTACCGGTAGAGTATTACGAAGAAGATATATCCACTTATGTTGTAAGTTCTCTCCTGTTTTTGACTATTTTCATGACGATTAGCTTCTTCATCGTGACCCGATTGGCGAACCGTTTGTCCAGACCCTTAGTTGATTTGAATACCAAGTTGCTGGCAGTGAATAAATCCCGGGCTTATGACACGTTAGATCTGCGACTGGAGCCATCACTATTAACGGAAATTAATACTATCAAACCTGTGATTCAGGAATTTTCCAGTACCTTAAGCGAAACGATTAAATCCCTCCATGCTGCAAATAGAGAAACCCAGCAGGCAAACCAGGAATTGGAAGATTTTAATAAGAATCTGGAAGAGATTGTTCGTCAGAAAACCAGTGAACTGGAAACTGCGCTTAGTGATGCAAACGAGGCTAACAAGGCCAAATCTGAGTTTCTTGCTACGATGAGCCATGAAATCAGAACGCCAATGAATGGGGTGTTAGGCATGTTGGAATTGTTGGAGCAGAGGGAATTAGATCCAGAGGATAAACGTAAGGTCAGTATTGCTAAATCCAGCGCTCATTCCTTGCTCACCTTGATTAACGATATTCTGGATTTCTCCAAGATTGAGGCGGGGCATTTGGATATGGAAGAAATGGAATTTAGCCTCATAGAACTCGTGAGTGATGTCATTGAATCTCACTCTTTACAGGCACAGAATAAGAATCTTCATTTGTATCTGGATTGTGCCGAGGTCGAACAAGACTGGGTTAAGGGAGACCCTTACCGGATACGCCAGATACTTACGAATATTATTGGTAATGCTATCAAGTTTACCCAGTATGGTTACATTAGCGTCAATTGTGGAAGCAACACGGTAAGCGATACTACTCATGTTCAATTTACTATTAAAGATACAGGGATCGGGATTTCAGAAGAGCAGCAAAATAAACTGTTTCAGCCTTTTAGCCAGGCCGATTCTTCGACAACCCGGCGTTTTGGTGGCACGGGGCTTGGCTTGTCGATAGCTAACCGCATCTGTAAGTTAATGAATGGTGGTATTGAACTAGAAAGCCGAATAGAGGTGGGTAGTGAATTCCGTGTTTCAATTCAGCTTGGTGTTGCTCAGCGTGAAACGGAATATCAATGTGAGCTTGGTAGTCAGTTTGATCGTGTATTGGTGTTTGTATCCAAGGGGCGTGAGGTCGTACTCAATCCCTTATTGGAGCAGTGGCATGCCAAGCTTCTAAAAATTCACAGTATTAGTGATTTTCAGGAAGCCTATGAGCATTCCAAAGCATCTCGTCAGTCCTCCCTGCCGTTATTAGTGTTTATCGATCAGCTTCTGTATCAGGAATGTATGGATTTCTGTAAAGCTGTTATCGCTGATGGAGATATTGTTATTGTGCTGAGCAACATTAGTGACTCGGTTGCTCTACAGGAAACGGACGGATACTCGTCGATATGTAGTTATGCCGTTACACCCAAAAGTCTTTTTCTCGCTCTACGCAGTTTGGATAAGTCGCTAAAAACGAGTAAAAAATCATCAGGTATTGAGCGCTTCGATAATACACATGTGTTGGTTGTTGAAGATAACCATATCAATGTCGAAGTAATTTTAAATATGCTGCACAATATGGGGATCCTCACAGGTACGGCTGTTAATGGTAAAGATGCATTGGAAATGTTGAAGGTTAATCCGGGGCATTTTCAGTTGATTTTAATGGATTGTCAGATGCCTGAAATGGATGGTTTTGTCGCTACTCGGGAAATTCGTAATGGTTTTTGTGGCGATGGATATCGTGACATTCCCATTGTGGCGTTAACCGCTAATGCGATGTCAGGAGACAAAGATAAATGTGTGAGAGCGGGAATGGATGATTATTTGGCGAAACCTGTCGAATTAAAATTGCTTCGAGAAATGATGGGACGCTTCTTGTCCCATACTGAATGTGCATAGCTTTATCGCCACTATAGTCTTCATTATCGACTCGTCGTTAATTTTCTCGCTTTTCTGAATATCCCGACATCTAACTCAGTCGCCTTAAATCACGAATAATAAAATCCTTTGGATGAAGAAGCAGGTCATCATAAATTCTTAGAATAACCAGCTTGATCACATCCGATGTTGTTTGCAGACAAGCTTTCACTTTTAACATGGCGATTTGGTGGGAAATGTCTTCATGAATTGTCAGCAACAATATTCTCTGTGCTTTTCCTTTTAATAATCCATTCTCTAATTTTACAAAAGCTGTTTGTCTTGGAATTTCATCTTTCGATAAGATATTTATAAAATATGGAATTAACAGGGTGCATGTTTTTTGATTCGAAATTCCCACTGTTTCACATGCTATATTTAGAATGTCGATGACATTAACTGGAACAGGAATTAAGGTGTTTTTCGATTCGTTATTTCCTGTGTGTGTTTTTGTTAAATTAGGTTTTCCAATATTTTCCATGGTATAAAAATCCTTTTAAATCAATTTCCTGATGAGTATCTTTAACGTGAGTAAAATGATTGATGTGCTTCGTTTCTTATCTCAAGAACAGGACTTGAATAAGTGAGAGCGTTCAATGATTGGTAATGTTGTGGAGTCGGCGGAATGCGTGAAATTCACATTAATAGGCAAATGAATAACTTGTTCATTTATCATGATAATTCTTCCTTGAATTAATATTTAATCTTAAAGATGATGATATCTTTTAGATTCAAATGTTTTGGTAATAAATTTAATTGTCGAATTAGTCTAAATGGATAATTTATGGAGTGTCAATATTTTATTTTTGATAGGATTTTTGGATCTGTTTGTTGGGTACTAATAAGGAAGGCATTTTATTATTGGCTTTGTAGCGGGTTTTTGGTTTCACCTTCTATTTTTGTCACCATCCTTGTCACCATTTGTTTGATCTTAAATAATGTGGTTTTAAAGGCGGGGTATCAGTCAAAAGTGTCCAAGCCAGATACTTCGCCAAATGCAACTACTATATTTCATTTTCTGGAAGCTTCATTAGTCTCTCACTGCGCCATACACGGATGACATGTATTGAGTTTTGTTCTCTTAAGTAAACAATCCGGAAGGGAGAATGAATTAATTCTCGTATTCTTTCTTCTGCAAATTCTGGTACTACCCGCCCAATATCTGGATTATCAACTAACGTTTGAACATGCTCAATGATGGCCGAGATGAATTGCTTGCCAATATGGGGAACACCTTCTTCCTTATAGTATTCTTTAATACTTTCTAGATCACCGTATGCTGAGTTAGATACGAATATTTTCACTTATTCAATACCCAAATTTTTCTTTACTTCATTCAGTTCTAACTCTTTTCCTTCTCGAACCTCCATTAGGCCCGCTGCCACAGCTTTCATGAATTCTTTTTCCTCTTCGCTTTTTTCATATTCCTCAAGACCCTGCATGACGGCAACACCTCGACCACGACTGGTAAGTAACACAGGACGACGGGTATCTTTGGCGTGATTTACCACTCTTCCGGGGTTAACTTTCAGATCTTTAAGGGGAATAACGTCTTCCGAGAATTTTGTTTGCATTGGGTCAGCCTCTTAACTCTAAGGTATATAGACCAGTATATAGCACCTATTTACTGGTCTCAATGTGAAATGTATCAGTGTGGATGTGCTTGCTTCAAATTAGTAGAACGAACTTTCCCTGCCCAATCTTAGATACTACCTACCCTCGATAGGTTCTTCGTTAATCATCTAGCAAACTTGTTACCATTTGTTTAGCCTGAATCAGATTGCTCTTTATCCGTTAACAATATGCTAGTACTTCTTTTAGGCTGACATTTAGTCAAATCTATCTGTTGATACTAGGCTAACTATGCGGCAAGTTTTTTATATAACTCCATAGATTTGGTGTTTTGACAGTCCGCCAACAATTTTAATAATCCCAAAATAGATTTCCTACTATTTTCTGGTAATCGGTCAAATCTATGAGTATCAAGTATCGATGTGATTAAGCCGTTAATCGAATTTTGAGCGCGCTTTTCTATATGAGGCGGTTTATCTTTAGATAGGTATTGGTAAATCCAAGTGACGCCTTTCAGCGCTAAAACTTTGCCACTAGTTGTATTTAGAAAGCATGCAAAATGATGAATTTGATAGCTTGTTAACTTGTTCTCAGCATAGTAGCCAAACTCGTGCCGCATGCTAGTTATTAAGTCGCTATGATAAGTAACGTTGAGTTATTACTTGAGAAATGAAATGTTGATATTCAGATTATTCTGTCTGAATTTTAATTTCCCCTTAACAAAGAGCCTTTGATAAGGGGAATTGAATGACAGGATAATTTGATTATAAAAGAGACTTGTGCAAGTTCTTGATAACTTCAGTGCTTTCACTATCTTCAACCAGGAATGAAATATTATGTGGATTAGCACCGTAACAAATCATTCTGATACGCACATTGCGTAGCACTTCAAATATTTCACCGGCAGAACCGTTTTTCGCATGTAGCTTGTTGCCGACAATCGTAATCAAATCCAGATTTGGAGTAACTTCAACAACGCAGATGTTTGCCAGATCCGCTAATGCCAGCTTGGATGCTTCTGCCAGGTTCGATTCATGAACGGCATTAAAGGTGAGAGAAATCGACGTTTCTGATGTAGTGATCAAATCAATGCTCAGGCCGTAGTTATCCAGAGTTTGGAAGACTTTGCCAATGAATTGGCTGGCACGCTCCAGTTTGGGAGTGTGTAAGGTCACTAACTGTTGGTTGCCTCGGCGAGTAATGGCACGAAAAGTGGGTTCTTCCTGACAATCCTTAACAATGGTTGTGCCCCCCAATTCAGGGTTTTTAGTGCTGCCAACAAAAACCGGAATATTGTTGCGCAAAGTGGGCGCTAATGTCGCCGGGTGTAGCACTTTTGCACCGAAGTTTGCCATTTCAGCGGCTTCATCATAGCTTAGTTCTGGCAATGGGTAGGCGTCAGAAACAATGCGTGGATCAGTGCTAAAGACTCCCGGTACATCTGTCCATATTTCACATTTTCTCGCTTTTAAAGCTTCAGACAACAACGCGGCTGTATAGTCTGAACCACCGCGACCCAGTGTGGTGGTTTGCCCGTCTTCCGTTTCACCAATAAAACCTTGGGTAACCACAACAGAATCTTTTAATAATACCTGTAGTTTCTCCTTGGCTAATTCAGCTAATACTTCAATGTCTGGATTGGCTGAGCCAAAATTGTTATCGGTGCGCATTACTGTTCGAACGTCAAACTCTACTGCTTGTTTACCGCTTTCATTGATGCAGGCAGTTAACAACAAAGACGCTAAACGTTCACCGTAGCACAGTAATTTATCCTGAAATGCCAAGCTGTTGGGAAGTTCTGGAACAAGCGCAATTTGCTCCATATCTGCCAGAAGGTGCATCATTTTCTTTTTAACTAGTTCTGGTTCCTTTAACTGCTCACAGATACCGGACACTTGAGTACGGATCTTTTCAATAATGTCATCACGTTGCTCAGTCGAAAGTCCGCCTCTGCCCAAGCTAACCAAATGATTGGTAATGCCTGCCGGAGCACTGGTCACGACCAGTTTGCATGAAGGATTATGGTTAACGATACGTACACAATTCTGCATTGCTTCGTAACTTGCTACGCTGGTGCCGCCAAATTTCGCGATTGTAAGTGCCATTAATATTTCTTGTGATGTCGGTTAAAAAGAGGTGCGATGATAATATGAACCGATTCGGTTTTACCAGTGCGCAAAGAAAAAGATAGACCATTTATGGCGTGTATGAGAACCCGGATGAGAAAAGGAGCATATAAAAATGCTCCTCAAAGACGATTGCTATTCATTATCACGCTTTTTACCCGATATCATGGCTGAAACCAGATTTTCATCGTGCTTCTTACCAGACATCACTACGCCGCCAATATGTAGCAGAACAAGCAGGATCATAAAGTTCACTGCTGTTTCGTGAACCTCTTCCCAGAACTCATCTTCATGTTCCCCATGCTCTTTCTCATCGTCATCATCCGAAGCGCGAGCAGTTGCAATGACTTGCATGGAAATGACATTGTTTTGTGCAAATGGGCCTTTACCTTCTTCTTCTGCGTAGAGTTTCATACCACTCAATACAACGACAGACAAGGTCATTAGCATGGCAACGATCATATAGCCACCAGCCGGATTGTGCCCTAGATAGCGCTTGCCCTTACCAGCTCGCATGTCGTGAATGTAATTTAACACAGTGCGAGGAGAATAAAGGAACTCGGAGAATCGAGCGTAGTGGCTGCCAATCAGCCCCCAAACAATGCGGAAGATCACCAAGCCTGTAATGAAGTATCCGGAATACGAGTGCAGTGTTGTGTCTTCTTCCCCTGTGATATATGAAAACACAAAAGCCGCAACAAGCGCCCAGTGAAAAATACGTACGGGAAGATCCCATACTTTAACCCAATGAGTTTGAGGTGTAGTCATTGGTAAAATCTCCTTAAACCAAAATCAGGTTTTCAACATTAGATGAGTTAACCATAGTGAAATAGACGCTATTTCTCCATCGGACACATCATGCAAAAGCATGGGACATATGTCTATTTTTCTCTATGTTGACGGCTAACTTTCGGATTCTATTTTGATTTGAGTTAAGAAAAGCTTGTGGATTAAGCAAATTAGATTCGAGGTAATTCGATAAGAGGTATAGATGATTCCCTGCTAAAAACTTGTTGAGCAGGGAATCATAATATGAGGTCTTTTGGTGCTTAAGGCTAAATTACGGTTCCAAATAATCAGTCACCTACAGAAAGTAGTGAGCAGACCCTTAGCCCTGCTTTGCACTTAATGAATCGGCGAAGCAGGGATGGATTCACGTCGAGTCTGAGATCAATTTCTGTAGGTGATTTACAGTTGTGCACACTTATTTAGATCACATCACCGGGAACGCGTACCCAACCTTCCATCAATATGCGAGCACTACGGCTCATGATGGCTTTGGTTGCAGTCCACTCACCGTTCACCAGTTTGGCTTCTGCACCTACTTTTAAGGTGCCTGAAGGATGACCAAAACGGACAGTGTCACGCTCTTGCCCGCCAGCGGCTTCATTGACCAATGTGCCAGGAATGGCGGCCGCTGTTGCGATAGCGACGGCGGCTGTGCCCATCATGGCATGATGCAGTTTACCCATTGAAAGGGCGCGAACCAGTAAATCAATATCTGCTTCGCCAACTTCTTTACCGCTGGAGGCGGTATAAGCCGCAGGTTTAGCGACAAAGGCAATTTTCGGTGTGTGCTGGCGTTGCGCTGCTTCCTCAATGGAGCTAATCAGCCCCATTTTTATTGCACCGTAAGCACGCAATGTTTCAAAGCGCTCTAATGCGGCTGGATCGCCATTAATGGCTTCTTGCAGCTCAGTGCCGGTATAACCAATATCTTCTGCATTGACGAAAATGGTGGGAATGCCGGCGTTGATCATGGTGGCTTTTAACACACCACCAGCAACAACGGATTCGGGTACTTCCAAATCATCAACCAGATTACCGGTAGGGAACATGGAACCTTCGCCATCGGCAGGATCAAGGAACTCCACTTGCACTTCGGCTGCTGGAAAAGTCACGCCATCCAGTTCAAAGTCGCCGGTTTCCTGAACTTCACCGTTAGTGATAGGCACTTGGGCAATGATGGTTTTTTCAATGTTGGCTTGCCAGATACGCACAGTACATATGCCGTTGTCTGGAACTCTGTCTGCATCGACCAAACCGCTGGCGATAGCAAAAGAGCCTACTGCCGCCGACAAGTTACCGCAGTTGCCACTCCAATCCACAAAAGGTTGGTCGATGGATACTTGCCCAAACAGGTAATCCACGTCATGGTCAGGCTTACTGCTTTTCGACAATATCACGGTTTTGCTGGTGCTGGACGTCGCCCCGCCCATGCCGTCAGTTTGTTTGCCGTAAGGATCCGGGCTACCAATAACACGAAGTAATAAAGCATCTCTTGCTGCGCCCGGAACCTGAGCGGCTTGGGGTAAGTCGCTCAGATTAAAGAAGACACCTTTACTGGTGCCACCACGCATGTAGGTGGCGGCTATCTTTATTTGAGGTTTAGCTGTCATAAACTGAATCTCTCTTATTGAGCCGCTTCTGATTCAAGAAAGTCTTGTGCAAAGCGTTGTAACACGCCACCTGCACTGTAAACCGACACTTCTTCCGCCGTATCCAAACGGCATTTCACTTGAGTTTCTACGGTTTCGCCGTTGGCTCTGTGAACGATAAGCGTTAGCTCTGCGCCCGGCGTTAAATCGCCAGTCACGTCATAGGTTTCAGTACCGTCAAGCTTAAGCGTGTTGCGGTTTGTTCCCGGCAAGAACTCAAGCGGTAATACACCCATACCAATCAGGTTGGTACGGTGAATACGCTCAAAACCTTCTGCCACAATCACTTCAACACCGGCCAGGCGAACGCCTTTGGCAGCCCAGTCACGAGAACTACCCTGACCATAGTCAGCGCCAGCTACGATAATCAGGTTTTGCTTACGCTCCATGTAGGTTTCAATCGCTTCCCACATGCGAGTCACTTTGCCATCTGGCTCAATACGCGCTAACGAACCTTGTTTCACTTCACCATTTTCGTCTTTCACCATTTCATTGAACAGTTTCGGGTTGGCAAAGGTGGCACGTTGTGCTGTTAAGTGATCACCACGGTGAGTGGCGTAAGAGTTAAAGTCTTCCTCTGGAAGCCCCATTTTCGCCAGATATTCACCGGCAGCACTGCTTGCCAAAATCGCGTTGGATGGAGACAAGTGATCTGTAGTGATGTTGTCACCTAATACCGCTAATGGGCGCATACCTTTTAAAGTGCGCTCACCTGCCAATGCGCCTTCCCAATACGGAGGACGACGAATGTAGGTGCTTTGTGGACGCCAGTCGTACAGTGGGCTGATGTCTTCGCCGTAGTCTACTGTCAGGTCGAACATTGGGTCATACACTTTACGGAACTGTTCTGGTTTTACGCTCTTGGCGATAACCGCATCGATCTCTTCATCCGATGGCCAGATATCTTTCAATGTCACCGGGTTGCCGTCTTTATCTGTACCTAACACGTCTTTTTCGATGTCAAAACGGATCGTACCCGCAATGGCGTAGGCCACAACCAATGGAGGTGAAGCCAGGAAAGCTTGCTTGGCGTAAGGGTGAATACGACCGTCGAAGTTACGGTTGCCAGAAAGTACGGCTGTGGAATACAAGTCACGGTCGATCACTTCCTGCTGAATTTTCGGATCCAATGCACCGCTCATACCGTTACAGGTGGTACAAGCAAAGGCCACAATACCGAAACCCAGTTGCTCTAATTCAGGCAACAAGTTGGAGTCTTGCAGATACAGTTCTACGGCTTTAGAGCCTGGAGCCAATGAGGTTTTTACCCAAGGCTTGCGTGTTAGTCCTTTAGCGTTGGCGTTACGCGCCAATAGGCCAGCAGCAATCACGTTGCGAGGGTTGCTGGTGTTGGTACAGCTTGTAATGGCGGCAATGATCACTGCGCCGTCTGGCATCAAGCCTTCTTCGTTCTCCACTTTGCCCGCAATACCCAGTTTTGCCAGGTCTGAGGTGGCTACTCGGCGATGAGGGTTAGATGGGCCTGCAATATTGCGCACCACTGTCGACAAATCGAACTTCAATACACGCTCATATTCGGCATTGACCATGCCGTCAGCCCACAAACCGGTTTCTTTGGCATAGGTTTCAACCAATTGGATCTGCTCTTCGTCACGGCCTGTCAGGCGCAAGTAGTCAATGGTTTGCTGGTCGATGTAGAACATGGCGGCTGTTGCGCCATATTCTGGTGTCATGTTGGAAATCGTTGCACGGTCACCCAACGTTAAGTGAGCAACACCTTCGCCGTAGAATTCCAGATAAGAAGAAACAACACGCTCTTTACGCAAGAACTCGGTTAGAGCCAGAACGATATCGGTGGCAGTAATGCCTGGGTGAGGTTTACCGGTTAGTTCAACACCAATGATGTCGGGCAAGCGCATGTAAGACGCGCGACCTAACATGACATTCTCTGCTTCCAAACCGCCAACACCAATCGCGATAACGCCTAGTGCATCAACATGAGGAGTATGTGAGTCAGTACCCACTAAAGTGTCAGGGAAGGCAACACCGTTACGTGCCTGAATAACCGGAGACATCTTTTCCAGGTTGATCTGGTGCATGATGCCGTTACCCGGCTGGATCACATCAACGTTTTTGAACGCTTTTTTCGTCCAGTTGATAAAGTGGAAGCGGTCTTCGTTACGACGGTCTTCAATGGCACGGTTCTTCTCGAATGCGTCTTCTTCAAAACCAGCATGTTCTACGGCAAGTGAATGGTCAACGATCAACTGGGTTGGCACAACCGGGTTAACCTTGGCAGGATCACCGCCTTTTTCGGCGATGGCATCACGCAAGCCCGCCAAATCTACCAATGCGGTTTGGCCTAAAATGTCATGGCAAACCACGCGGGCAGGGAACCAGGGGAAATCCATTTCACGCTTACGTTCAATAATTTGCTTTAACGAATCTGTTAGTTTTGCAGGTTCACAACGGCGAACCAGGTTTTCTGCCAATACTTTTGAGGTATAGGGGAGTTTGTCGTAAGCACCTGCTTCGATGGCTTCAACAGCCTCACGAGTATCGAAATAATCCAGTTTGCTACCAGGTAGGGGTTTGCGATGTGTCGAGTTCATGTCACTTCCCGTCTTTAGGATTTTGATTGAGAAAAATGTACTGTGATTTTGGGCGCGGATTGTAACACAATTTTTAAAAGCGTGCGTATTATTGATGATTTGTCGTCCAGGCAAAGTAAACAATAAGCGCAAGCCTATGTTGACGAACCTTATTCAGGGAATAATAACCGCCTTGATTTGTAATGGATTTGGCCGGATTGTCGACAATGTGTGTGGAAGACAAATAACACGTTTAAACAAGATCAAATTTTCTATCAATAAAAAACATTATTTGTATAATGTGCGCCGCAAATACAGAGGAAACTCTGTTGTAAGGAATGATTTATTAATTAAGGGTTAGGACATGAAAATAAGATCTTTATTACTTCCTATATTGGCCAGTTCTGCTTTTCTCATGGCAGGATGTGGCGGTTCAAGTGGCAATTCTTCAACTCAAAATTCAACACCAGTTACACCAGCGAACATAGCGCCCAGTTTGTCCGGTGACTTGGCGTTGACATCAAAAGCAATGGAACAAGCATCGTTATCTATTGAACTGTTGGATCAAGATGGTGATGAAGTAACGGTTTCTGTTGCGAATATTCCAGACTGGATGGTCATGGAACAGTCGGCTTCTCAAGCCACATTTAGTATTTCTCCGGGCTTTTTTGATATTGGCGAGCACTCGGTTGCTTTTACGCTGACTGACGGTAAAGACGAAGTTCAATATGAGTTGGATGTGGTTATTGAGGACAACCCCGACGCTTATGTTATCGCTGAACTTACCGACGAGAAAGTGCAAGGACATTGGGTGCTGGATAACGGTACTGAATGGCATTTGTATGCACAGGAAGAACGCTGTTTCTTTTATAATGATGACTACTGCTTCGGTGATGGTGTTTATTTAGATGAAGATAATAAATATCATCCAGTCACATGGAAGCTCATGGAAGATAATACCGTTAAAATAGAGCTCAGAGAATCGTACTGCTTATCTTGCACCGTACTTGCGGAATATCGACTCCAAGTAGTGTATGAATATGGGGAACGAAAGAGATTCAAATTTGAATCTGATACTCAAGAAGGGTTTGCTGCAAACTCTACGGTCGTTGAACATCAGATCCCTTCCTCATTTGTGGCTATTCCTCTTGGAGACGCTTCGGCAGCTAGTTTTCCTTCATTTGTTAATTTGGATACAGGTACTTTTAAAATAGTTGGTCATGGTGACTATTTTTGGGATAGCGGTATTTTCGATTATTTTGATGAGTATCCCACTATTAGTGGTAACGTCGAATTAGTAGGTGAAGCTCTACAATTCACAAATATTCCAGATTCTTATGCTTATGCAACGAGACTTTTCTATAACAAACGTTCCCCTTATCCACCGGAAAAAATAGCAATGAATATGCATATCCAATCAGTAGAAATGGAGTATGCGGATAGTCAGTTGGGTATTTTGAAGTTGGTATTGAAACCCGAGTTAGGCCCTAATACCGGGATATGGGATACTTCCAGATATCATGACTTGCAGGAGTATCTGGATTCTACATTTGAGCATCGGGTAAGCTTTCAATTTTTATCTGTGGATTCAGGCGTCCAGCTTGAAACAGGTAAAACCTATATTTCATCTTTTTATAATCCAATAGACGTAAATATTGGGGAATATTCGACCACTCGTGACAAAGCGAATACTTTGATTGTTGATGGTGATACGAGTGGAAGATTGGTATATACCGATGCACACACTAATTCATCACCCAAGGAATACAGTGTACAACTGATCAAAGAGGGTGAAGATCTAACGATGGTTTCTTCAACACACACTTCGAATTATCAGTTTTATCGTACGTTTTCAAATGAGCTTGTGTTGGTTTACTTTGATGAAGATGGCAAGCCTGGTCAGGTGTATCCATTTTTTGAAAGTCAGGATGTACAAGTATCTATTGAAGATTTACAAGGCATCTACCGCCATGCTTCATATCGAAGATTGATCAACAATGAACACCGTTTCTTTACTATCGACACATCACTAGAGAAATTTCCATACTATCAGACCTCATATGATTCAGGAAATAGATATGTTTGGAAAGAGGCAGGAGATTATACGTTAAACTTATTGGGGGCTGATTGTGGTTCTGGGAGCCTAACTTACGATGAGTGTTTGAATTCCGTAATCACAAACGCTTCGCAAGGACAAACCGTACTTCGCGCTATGAAGTTGAAGCTCCATAAGATAGAAGGTACTCGTTACTATTTTAGTTACGACCGTACTTTGTATTCAGAAGGGCTTTTGTCCCCAGCTTCTATTATTTCTTCTTCTATTCAAGTCTTTGAAAAAGTCGAGTAGATTTTGATCTAGCAGCATTCTCTCTGTTACATGGGAGAATGCTGTTTATCTTATTTGCTATAGCTTGATAAGTTATAGAACATCCCAGCTTCAAAACTACCAACTGGTGGCTGATTTTGTCTTCACGCCTTGCGAACTGCCTTGTGAGCTGTAGAGATCCCAGCGGGTTTGTAGATTGATCCAAAAATTGGGTGAAACTGCGAAGTGGTGGGAGAGTCGGATGGCCATTTCCGGGCTGAGTCCCTGTTTTTGGGCAATGACCCTTTGAATTTGATTGAGGGGAATATTAATGGCCTCTGAGAGTTGTTCCTCTGTCATGCTTCTAGGACGCAAAAATTCATCCATTAACATCTTTCCGGGATGGGGCGGAACTCTAAATTCTGGAATAAAGGCCATAATTAAGTCTCTTATGGTTAATGCTTTTTATTATTATTTTGCATAAGTATCCAAATCCTTAGAATTTATCCCCAAACTTATCCGTTTTATGGGTACTTTTAAGGGCTAATAGCTGATATTAAACAAATAATTGTCTGTTGCAAGCTTTTTGATCTCTATAATAAAAATCGATTTACTTTACGATGCTTAAGCATGGCACGCCAGAAATAGTTATTCAGCTCTTAAGGCTACGAATGGCGGTAGTTGTGACGCCAAATATGCTGGCCTGACACCCGCTAACAATCCCACAACCGATGAAATTACCAGTGCCAGTGAAATACTATAAATACTAAATAGCATGGGAAGTTGAGGCATAACAAAGAAGGCGATGATTTGTAGCAATAACAGTAAGATAAGCCCCACTATGCCCCCGAGCAGCGCAAGCAATAAGGCTTCACCCAGGAATAGTTTAATAATCAGTACCTGATTCATACCCAAAGCACGCAGTAAGCCGATTTCGTTGCGGCGCTCACTTTGGGTGATGGTGAGCATGGTATAGATACCGATTGAACCCACCAGCAAGCTAATTGCACCAATTCCTAATCCAGCGATGCGTACAACATTTAAGATTGAATCCAGGCTTTCCAGCATTTGATCTTGCGTGGTGATGGTAAAGTCTTCCGCACCGTGGCGTCGAACCATATGCTGTTTGATGCGCTCTGCTACCTGCTCGCTGGAGAAGTTATCGTGGTATTGAATATCCACTTCCATTAAGAATTCACGATTAAACAGCCTGAGAGCCTGCCCAGCAGGAATATAAGCCACTTCATCCAAATCCATGCCCATAAATCGACCCTTTGGAGCCAGTACGCCTGCGACCATAAAGCGGCTGCCGCCTATGTGCATGTACTCGCCGATAGCTCGTTCATCATCGAAGAGAGCGTTTTTCAGTTTACTGCCTAACACCACATTGGCTCGTGAACGCAGAATGTCGTCGTTGGGGAGAAAGTGGCCTTGCATAATTTGCAGCTTCCACACGCCAGCGCCTTCCGATGATACGCCGTAAATTTCAGTGGCTCGTGTTTTTCCCTTATAGCGAATTTCAGCCGTTCCCGCGACAACGGGAACAGTGGATGTGATCTCGGGTAAGGCGCGAAGTGAAACGGTATCTTCCAGGCTTAAGCCTCGATTGGTGTTGAGAATACCGCTAATGCCAAAGGTTTCCGTTTTGCCCGGGTTAATGGCAATGATGTTACTGCCAAATTGGGTGAATTCCTGCATAACGAACTGACGCAGGCTATCGCCCATGGCGCCCAGAATGGTGACAGAGCTTACTCCGATAGCAAAGCCCAATATGGTTAGAATGTTGCGTCCGGCTTTTGCCATTACCGCTGTTTTCACCCACTTTATTGCGTCAGGTGTTTTCATATTATCCTCTTAATACTTCTGCTGGAGGAACTGAACCTGCACGGCGCGCGGGTAACAAACTAAATAACATGCCCGTCACCAAGGCAATAGCGAGTGCTAACACATTAATCCAGATGGGGGCTTGTAAAGGCAGGTAAGGGAAGAACTGGGTGACTAGCCAAAGCAATCCATGAGCTAACGCCAAGCCAACAATGCTGGCGAACAATATCAGCAAGCCGGACTCAAGCAATATCATCCATTGAATGGTTTTGATGCTGGCGCCCATGGCTTTGAGCAATCCGATTTCTGGCCTGCGTCGTTGAACTGAAATCAGGCTAAGGTTCATGATTAATATCCCTGCCACTAGCAGACTGATACCTGCCAAAAAGCCGATAACGGCTGTCAGGGTCACGAGTATGCTGTTGAAGGCATCCATCATGGATTGCTGGGTAACAATGGTAATGTCTTCCTCGCCGTGGTGGCGGGATTTGATCAGTTCGTAGATTTGGTCAATGGCTTTATCTTGCGCTTCATCGCTTTGCGCACCCAGCGCCGTGAGCTGCACCAGAATGCGAAACAGACCCGGTGTGTTAAACATCATTTCAGCAGAGCGAACCGGGATCAGCAACATATCACGCATGTCCAGACCGAGCGATTCTCCTCGCTCAGACAACACGCCAATTACCCGATAGCGATAATCTTCTACTGATATCATTTGCCCTAAGGGATTCTCATTGCCAAATAATTCCCGGTACAACTTAATGCCGAGTACACAAACCGCTTCGCCTCGTTCGGCGCTATTGGCTGGCAGATTTTGCCCCATGGCTAGCGACAGGTTTCTGGTTTGAATGAAGGTATCGGTTGAACCAATGGTGATAACTTCCCTTGAACGAGCGCCATAACTGATGACGGCATTGCCAGCGATGACAGGGGCAACATATTTCACGCCCGGCAAATGGGCGATATGGCTGGAATCTTCAATGGTGAGGTCGCGTGGCGATGTACCGTAAATGGGGGGGCCAGCGCCCGCAGTTTCTCGCTTGCCGGGAAAGATCACAATCAGGTTTGTACCTAGTGCATTGAACTCATTTTGTACGTATTGACGAGCTCCTTCGCCCAAGCCTGTTAACAGGATCACCGAAGCTACACCGATAGCGATACAGGTTGTGAGCGCCACCGAACGCCAGCGATTGCGGATCAGAATTTGAGTGTTGTAGCGAATAATGTCTGATAACAACATAACGAGTTAAAACCCTGGCATGAATTCATCGTCAAAATTATCGCTGGTATGATCGCCCGGTGTTTTTTCACTTAGCATACCGTCTACCATGATGCAGCGACGATGAGCGCGTTTACCTAATGCCAAATCGTGAGTGACGATAACGATGGTCAGTCCTTTCTTATTTAACGACTCCAGCAAATGCACTATGTCTTTGCCTGAGGCCTGATCCAGGTTTCCAGTGGGTTCATCCGCCAGAATCAGCGTAGGTTCCATCACAATAGCGCGGGCGATGGCAACGCGCTGTAATTGCCCGCCAGACATTTGTGTCGGTTTGTGTTCTGCGCGATCGCTAAGCCCTACCTGTTCCAGCACCTTACGCACTTTTTCTTTACGTTGAGCTGGCGGCTGTTCATCAAGAATGAGGGGGAGTTCAATGTTTTCCGCTGCTGTGAGCCGATCGATAAGTTGAAAGGACTGGAAAATAAAGCCAATATTCTCGCCTCTAATTTTGGCTCTGGCTTCTTCATCAAGCTGTTCGGTTTTGACGTTATCAAGCTCGTAGCTGCCAGTGTCAAAAATGTCGAGTAAGCCGAGCATATTCAGCAGTGTTGACTTGCCTGAACCCGAAGGCCCCATAATGCTGATGTAGTCGCCTTTCTCGATTTCCAGACAAACATCATTGAGTACACGCAATTTCTCAGCGCCCGTTTGGTACCACTTGTTGAGGTTGGTCAGGCGGATCATTGAATGACTACCTTGATACCGTCAACTAAACCAGATTGAGTGGTTGAAGTAACGACTTGATCGCCCTGCTTCAACCCCGATTTTACTTCTGTGTAGCGCCAATTCGACAATCCGGCTTCGATGGTTTTGAGTTGCAAAGTGCCATTGTTAACGACATACACTTTGTTTTCATCGAACACGGCTTCTGTTGGCACTCTTAGCGTGTTTTCCTGTTGGCTAATAATCACTTCCATGTCGGCACTGTAGCCGACAAGCAATGGGAAGGCTTCGCTATTCGTGATGTTGGCTTCAACTTCAACAGTGCGCGCTTGTTTTTCTAACGCGTAAACATAAGGCGCGATACGGCGAACGGTGCCGGGGAAATCTTGATCGCGATAGGCATCAATGGTCACTTTCACTGTTTGTCCTACCTGTAAACGCCCGGCATCCACTTCGTCCATTGGCGCGCTAATGTAGAAACAATCGGCGTTGATCAAGTCGATTAATGGAAGCGTTGCGATACCGGGAGGTGAAGGGGTTGCGAACTCACCAACCTCGCCATTCACCTCAGCCACAATACCGTCGAAAGGGGCATATAAAGTGGATTTTGCTAAGGTGGCTTCTTGCATTTTCAAATTTGCCAGGCTTTGTTCGACTTGCGCTTGAGATGCTGCGCATGAAGCGGCACTAGCTCTGTATTTGGCTTCGGCTAAATCAATTTGTTCTTCGGTCGACAGCTTTTGCGCCACCAATTTGCGCACACGTTCATATTCGTGTTTGTCTGAGTCGGCAATAACGCAATAACGCTGTTGTTCCAGTTTGGCTGCGGTAATAAGTGCGTTGGCCTGCTCTATGCTGGCTTTGATATCGTCATTGGATAATTGCAGTAGTAGCTGACCTGTCGTAACCCGGTCGCCTTCGGTGACATTGATTTGAGATATTTGGCCGCCCAAGGGCAAAGACAAATTACTGCGGCGACAGGCTTTAACTGAGCCGGAGCGAGTATTGGCAACCGTCTCTGCTACAGTACCTTGTTCAACTTTTGCCGTGCTTACCTGGATAGGGTCTGAAAGATTTAGAAACCAAACAAGGGCGATAACGATGACGACGCCAACTAACGCTATCCATTTATTCATTATACTTACTCCAAGAAATCCTGAGGGTTATTCGAAGCTTCTAAAGCTGGAATATGAGAATCTTTACCTATAACAACGGGTTAACTGTTTTTATCACCACGTCTTATCCCGAGTTGGGGTTATAATAGCGATAACTTAATATAGCTTAATAAAACCGAGAATATAGTAATGGCTAACCATGACGGTAATGTTTATCAAATTGTTACTTTTATTCATGAACGGGAAAAAAGCTTAGTTTCCGCGAGTTTTAGAGGCAGTTTATTGATATTTAAAATACGGTTTTTGCGATAAGTCAAAAATACTGGGGTCAGTTACATTTTTTATTCAAATAGAGTTAATTCTGTAATTTAGTTACAAAATGGGGTAGATTCCTAGGTTCTTTTGGCAAAAAACAGTTTGGTTTTGTAATTAATTTAGATTGTTGGAGTAAGCATGTCGGTAAAACTGGATAGAAAACTCAAGGATACCGTACGCAATTTAGGTGCAACGTTGGGAGAAACTATCAAGGCGCAATTAGGTGAGTCTTGGTTGCAACGTATCGAGGATGTGCGCATTTCTGGTCGCCAGTCATTCAATGGTGAAGATGATGCAACCCTGCATTTAAAGACCTTGTTCAAAGAATTAGATGATGAACAGTTGCTGGTGGTTGCTCGTGCGTTTACCCAATTTTTGAATTTAGCCAATATCGCTGAGCAGGAATTTAACAGTAGCCGTCCTAATGACTCAGAACTGGAAAAACTGTTTTCAAAATTAAATGAGCACAACATTAGTGCTCATTCTTTCGAACAGGCGCTAGAACAGCTTGATATTGATTTGGTACTAACGGCTCACCCGACAGAAGTGTCGCGCCGTACCTTTATTCACAAATATGGTGAATTAACTCACTGCCTAACCGAATTGAACAATAACGGGATCGAAGAGCAAAGCCGAGAAGTATTGCGTAGCCGCATTGCTGATTTGATAAGCCAGGCGTGGCATACCGAAGAGATCCGCTCAACTCGTCCAACGCCGGTAGATGAAGCTCAGTGGGGTTTTGCCGTTATTGAGAACTCCCTGTGGGAAGCTGTTCCGCAGTTTATTCGCAAGTTAGATCAGAAGATCGTTAAAAAATACAATCAGCATTTACCGTTAAACGCCTCCCCGGTTCATTTCAGTTCCTGGATGGGCGGGGATCGTGACGGTAACCCCTATGTGACAGCCAAAGTCACAGAACGCGTACTGCTACTGGCTCGTAAGCGTGCTGCTCGTTTGTTTATGCAAGATATCGACAAGCTGCAAGTTGAACTTTCCATGCATAAGTGCGACGAGCGACTAGCCCAAATGTCGGGCGGCGCTACAGAGCCTTATCGCGCAGTGTTACAGCCACTTTATTACCGCTTTAAAGATACTCATGACGGCATTACCGATTACCTGGATGGTAAACCGGTTGATAAAAGCCGTTGGGTCAATACAGAAGAAGAATTAATTGAACCTTTGACGGTTTGTTACCACTCGCTAGTGAACTGTGGCATGTCGGTTATTGCCAATAGCCAGTTGCTGGATACGATTCGCCGAGCCCACTGCTTTGGGATTCATTTACTGCGTTTGGATATTCGTCAGGACTCTGAGCGCCATGCCAATGTATTCAGTGAACTCACCCGATATTTGGGGTTAGGGGATTACTCTCAATGGAGCGAAGAAGACAAGCAAGCGTTTTTGCTGCGTGAACTGAGCTCTAAACGTCCTTTGTTGCCCAACAAATGGAATCCTTCAGACGAGGTGCGAGAGGTTTTGGATACCTGTCGGGTGGTTGCTGACAACAGCGCATCGGGATTTGGTATTTATATCATTTCAATGGCAAGCCAACCATCTGACGTGCTCGCGGTCAAGTTGTTACTGCGCGAAGCGGGTATTACCTGGCCTATGCCTGTGGCACCTTTGTTTGAAACTCTGGACGACTTGAATAATGCCAGTCAGGTCATGCGAGATCTGTTTGAAATTGATTGGTATCGAGGTTATATCAGCGGTAAACAATACGTCATGATTGGTTACTCTGATTCAGCTAAAGATGCCGGTGCGTTAGCAGCTGGCTGGGCGCAATATGAATCGCAAGAAGCGCTGGTGGCGTTGTCAGACGAATTTAAAGTTAATTTAACGCT
Source organism: Paraneptunicella aestuarii (assembly GCF_019900845.1). Taxonomy (NCBI): domain Bacteria; kingdom Pseudomonadati; phylum Pseudomonadota; class Gammaproteobacteria; order Alteromonadales; family Alteromonadaceae; genus Paraneptunicella; species Paraneptunicella aestuarii. The sequence goes on from NZ_CP074570.1 coordinate 325,392, forward strand.
GTTTCATGGGCGAGGCGGTACGATTGGTCGTGGTGGATTACCCGCTCATGGCGCGATTTTATCTCAGCCTCCGGGCTCGCTTAAAGGGGGCTTCCGAGTCACCGAACAAGGTGAGACCATTCGCTACAAATTCGGGATGCCTCGATTAGCCGAGCGTAGCTTGAACCTGTATGCCAGTGCCATTTTGGAGGCGATGTTATTACCGCCGCCGAAGCCGCAAGATGACTGGCGCGAAGCGATTAAATCCATGGCTGCGGATGGGCGTGATAATTACCGCAATATCGTGCGCCATAATGAAACTTTCGTGCCCTATTTTCGTGTGGCTACGCCAGAACAAGAATTGGGTAAATTGCCATTGGGTAGCCGTCCTGCGAAGCGTAAACCCACTGGTGGAATTGAGAGTTTGCGTGCTATTCCGTGGATCTTTGCCTGGGCTCAAACCCGTATGGTATTGCCTTCCTGGTTAGGGGTGATGAAAGCCGTACAAAAGGCGCTGGATGAAGGTAAAGGGGAATTGATTGAAGACATGCTGCAACATTGGCCTTTCTTCCGCTCTCGTTTATCTATGTTAGACATGGTGTTCTGCAAAGCCGATGCGCGCATTGGTGCCGAATATGACAAGCGATTAGTGCCTGACGAGCTACGTCATTTTGGTGAACTGCTACGAGACGAGTTGCAAAGTAGTATTGATTTGCTCCTGACACTGCTTAAGCAGGAGCATGTAATGGAAAGCGACGAGCAAGGTTATGATTCAATGCAGATCCGGGCTGGTTATATGCAACCATTGCACTTCTTGCAAATTGAACTCTTGCATCGTATTCGTCAGTTAGCTGATTCTTCTGAAAATCCAACACTGGAGCGAGCCATGATGGTCACTATTACAGGGATCGCTGTTGGAATGAGGAATACTGGCTAATTGTTAATCCTTTATAAATAGCTGCATGACGTAGCTCGGAGATAATCCAAGCTTTTGGGTAAGCGCAATCGCCTCTGTTTCAGTAATGGTTTTGTTATTGCCCAAAAGCATTTTAAGCTTTTCTTTTTTTACACCAGTAGCACGAATGAAGTTGTTAACTGTGATGATGTGCATGATCTTTTACTCAAATTTCTTTTATGCTGACTAACTCGATTAATTCTTCCATTGCCCCATAATGCAGCGCTAAAGCAATGGCTTGATTGTGGGTCGGATTACTACGATTACTTTCCCAGTTCATGATAGTTTTACGGCTTCTAACGTTGGCTATTCTTGCGGCCTCAAACAAGGTGTATCTTGCTTTAAGTCGCCATTCACGCAGCGTTTCGCCAGAGATTTCACCAGTAGTAATATTGCTGTACATAATTGAGTTTCCCATATGTGTAATTAAAAACTCATTTAAATGTAGTGCATTAAAAACTATGCCGCAAATCAAAAATGAGTATACTTTTAATTTTGTTGAGTTTGTTGTTCAATAAAGAGGAATTCATGTCTTATATAAAAATTGACGGTTCTGAACTGTTAAGAAATAGAGTAAAGCACTTAATTAATTGTGATTATGGGACGGTGAGCGATTTATACGTGCATTTGTATGGCGATAGGCCAGATAAGAGTAAGTTGCAAACCTTTCGCAATTATCTCAATAGGGGAAAAATAAGTGCGGACTTTTTAAGTTTGTTAGCACTTAGAACTCGAATCGGTTTTGTTACACTGGAACAGCTTTTTGATCCAGAATTAAGCAACGAAGAACTCTTCGCCAAGAAACGAGCTAAGGTAACTGCGGGGTAAGCTGCTTACAAGCTACCCCTGATTATCCGTAATCCATTCCCTGTTATTTGACTGCACATTTTTGAGTCTTGCCTGCTTTATTACATGATTGATCAAGGTTAAGGCGCAGCGAGTGTATTGTTTGTTAACGCCATTCTCGTCGAAATCGAATAGTAGTATTGCCGCAGCTTCAAGGTGTTTAATCGAGTCTTTCTTAACGATGCCATCAGGCATCCTGTTGACATGATATTCGACGGAATTAAACAGTTCAGTTATATCTTCGAATGACAGCACTTGAACCACTGCCTTTGCTGGTAACAACAGAGCGATGGCTACAAAAATATGGCTAGCTACAGCACTGGCTTGTCGAATTTGCCATTGAGTCAAAGAAATGGGTGCGTTAGAGGGCAAGGCAGAGTTTCCTTCCAGGGGAATGAATGCATGATCGATAAAAATGATCGCTGCTATCAAGGCTTCGAAGCTGAGAGAAAAAATCGCAACTATCAAAGCCATATCTGGGTTTCTATTGTTAATCAGATAGAGTCCAATCGCCATTATAATGGGAGGGATTGCCAGATAGATGTAGTCTGAAAAGCGGCTCTCCTGTTCCAGCCATCCTATATCCTGATAAGTGAAAACCAGAAGAGTGACAGTCTGTATCGCTAATACATAACTTGCTGAGAAAAATAATAATCGATGCTCCCTGGCATGGTTAAACAAGGCCGCAGCGATGAGCACGATAAACCATGCATGATAAATAAAGGTAATGGTTGAAGTTGTCATAGTTGATTCAAGGGTTCATTTTCCTATCCAATACGAGAGCCTCGATTTAATTCCTCACCGAAACGCGAAAACTATTGTTTAGATTGAAGTATTTCGAGTTTTTGAGCTCTTCCCATTTGGTTAAGGTGATAATATTAACCAAATAGATATTTAGTTTATTAGTTGAGTTAAATCAAGGAATGGTTGTGTTTTTTGTTGCTGTTTTTTTAACCTTAGTAAAATCATCAGGTTGCAGAGCGCAATATTTGTAACAAGGACACATGAGGGGTGAAGCGGGAATAGGAAAGGGAAAAATAAAAGAAATAGAAGAAAGGGCTATGGGAAAGACATAGCCTTAAGCGGTGATTATGTTAGCCCTGACTGTGAATGTGTCGTGCTTGCTAAAGCAAAGGAGCAATAACCAAACTCACAATCGCCATAACGTTAATCAAAATATTCATGGCTGGCCCGGACGTATCTTTAAAAGGGTCGCCCACCGTGTCACCGACAACCGTTGCGGCATGAACGTCAGAACCTTTACCACCGTGATGACCTTTCTCAACATGCTTCTTCGCGTTGTCCCATGCGCCGCCAGCATTCGCCATCATCAAAGCGAGTAATACGCAGCCTAATAAGGCTCCTCCCAGCATGCCACCTAGCGCATGCGCACCTAGTCCAAATCCAACTATTGGCGGTACTGCTACTGCAATGGCTCCAGGTAACAGCATTTTCTTCAGCGCTGCTTTAGTCGCGATGTCGATGCAGCGCGCTGTGTCGGGGTCGGCATGGCCTTCCAGTAAACCAGATATTTCGCGGAATTGACGTCGAATTTCCTGGATCATTTCAAACGCAGCGTCTCCAACGGCGGTCATGGTAATCGAGGCAATCAAAAAGGGCAGTACGCCGCCAATAAACAAACCTACTAATACGATGGGATTACCCAAATGCAGGACGAAATCGCCTTTTAATGACATGGTTTCTACAAAGGCGGCAATAATGGCAAGCGCCGCTAATGCGGCTGCGCCGATTGCGAAGCCTTTGCCAATGGCGGCAGTGGTATTGCCTAATTCGTCGAGAGAATCGGTGATTTTTCGTGTTTCTTCACCGAGCCCTGACATTTCTGCAATGCCCCCGGCATTATCAGCCACCGGGCCATAGGCATCGATCGCCATTGTGATACCGACGGTCGCTAACATGCCCACGGCTGCAATACCCACACCGTATAATCCTGAAAGCGAGGTGGAGGCATAAATGATGGCGCAGATCGTTAATACCGGGATGACCACCGATTGCATGCCGACGGAAAGCCCGGTGATCATAACGGTGGCAGCCCCCGTTTCACCTGATTCTGCTATTTTACGAACGGGAGCGGAAGCTGTGTAATACTCGGTGACTAACCCAATAATAATGCCACCGAAAGCCCCACTGAGCACTGATAGCCAAACGTTCAGCGCAATATCGAAGTGCTGCACAATAATATAAGCCGCGACCATGAAAAACATGGCAGCAGCCATGGTGCCTGTTCTTAATGCGATTTCTGGCCTATCGCCCGACATGGACTTCACTAATAGAATGCCAAGTACCGAGCAAATCAATCCGCCGGACGCGAGGGCTAAAGGCAGAAACATCAAGTGCTCACGAGCACCCAGTTCAGTTAATGTCATGGTGGAAGCAATGGCGATAGTTGCAATCATGGCACCACAATAGCTTTCGAAAATATCAGAGCCCATGCCTGCAACATCACCGACATTGTCGCCCACATTGTCAGCGATAACCCCAGGATTACGGGGATCGTCCTCTGGAATGCCTGCTTCTATCTTACCAACCAGATCGGCACCAACATCGGCGCTTTTGGTGAAGATGCCGCCACCCACACGAGAAAATAAGGCAACCACGGAAGCGCCCATACCGAATCCGTGTATGGCGTGAACGGAAGCGGGGTCGTCAGCAAAGAGTATATAGAGAGAGCCCAATCCAATGAGCCCGGTTGATGCGACACACAAGCCCATAATCGAGCCTCCCATGAAGGCAACGGATAAGGCTTCTGATGCACCGGAATCGTGAGCTGCCTGGGTGGTTCTGACATTGGCTTTTGTTGCCGTGAACATGCCAATGTAACCTGCTATTCCCGAACATAGTGCACCAGCAATAAAAGCAACGGTGGTTTGAGAGCCTAGATAAAAGTAAATTGCCGCTCCGACCACAAGAGCGAATATCAATAGCATCTTGTATTCACGATGCATAAAGACCATGGCACCGAGATGTATGGCGTCGGCGATTTTTGCCATTTGGGGGCTGTTAACCGGTTTTCGTCGAATAATTTGATAGAGAACGAAGGCGATGAGTAACCCGGCGATGCCGAGTAGTGGCGGTAACATTGTCGTTGTAACCATAAATCCCCCTTATATTATTATCGTCGGTGGGCTCTTTATTATTGGAGTGCGTATGCCAAAGCTTAGGGTAAGCATATGTCACAACTGGGTATAACACTAATTTGCGGGAAAGAAAAAACTAAGTCGGCTGAAGTTGTTTTATCTCAATGTTGAGTATGTTTTTTCAACTCTCAGACCAAAGTCTGTGCTCTATAGGTCAAAAAATCATGAGTTATCTATTAAAGACGGTTTCTAAAATGGGCGAGGTGCCAGTATAATCGGGCATTTTTCGGACATACTGTAAATTAAGGTAATAACATGAGCTTAAACTCTGTACCTCCAGGCAAGAAAGTGCCTGATGAAGTTAACGTCATCATTGAAATCCCGGCTCATTCTGATCCGGTTAAATATGAAGTAGATAAAGAATCTGGGGCTATTTTCGTAGACCGTTTCATGGGTACGCCAATGCATTACCCGGTTAACTATGGCTACGTTCCTCACTCTTTGTCTGGTGACGGCGACCCGGCTGACGTATTGGTTATCACGCCATTCCCATTGTTGGCAGGCTCTGTAATTACGGTTCGTCCAGTGGGTGTTTTGAACATGACGGATGAATCAGGTAACGACGCTAAAGTATTGGCTGTTCCAATCGACAAGTTGTCGACTCTGTATCGCAATGTGAAAGAGCATACTGATGTGCCTGAGTCTACATTGAACCAGATTGAGCACTTCTTCTCTCACTATAAAGATTTGGAACCTGGTAAGTGGGTTAAAATCGAAGGTTGGGAAGGTAGCGAAGCTGCCAAGAAAGAAATTAGTGACAGTATCGAGCGTTATAACTCGACTGAAGACAAGCCTGCTTTCTAAGTTAAGATTGTCTGGAAAGAGGCATCACCCACATGTTGTGAGTGGTGCCTTTTTTATTTCATATTCCGATGTGCAAGCCAGAGTACATCTTTTGGAGCCATACCGTGCAAAGACTTGATTCGATTCGTAGAGATCCAAAATTTCTGTTGTTGGCGATGGCATTTGTAATGCCGTTGATTCACTCTGTATGGAATGCGCTGCTGAATAACTTTGTAGTAGAAAAAGCCGCATTCACCGGCGCTGAAATTGGTATGTTGCAGAGTTTGCGTGAAGTGCCCGGCTTTTTGGCCTTCACTGCGGTATTCATTTTATTGGTGGTCAAAGAGCAGACGCTAGCGCTGGTGTCTTTGGCGATCATGGCGATTGGTGTTGCCATGACAGGCTGGTTTCCTTTTGAGATTGGCTTATATGCTACAACGGTATTAATGTCGATAGGCTTCCATTATTTTGAAACCGTGAACCAATCCCTCACTTTACAATGGTTGCCCAAGGATCAAAGCGCCCACTTTATGGGCAAGCAGATTTCGGTGAAGTCTTTCGCATCGCTCACCGCCTATGCTTCTATCTGGGTTTTAATGGAGTGGTTTGGTTACAGCTATAACGTGATGTATATGCTGGCCGGTGGTGCCGGGTTGATCATTGTGATGTTGTTGTGGGTGATGTTTCCACAGTTTCAACAACATTCCACGCAGCATAAACATATGGTTCTGCGTAAACGCTATTGGTTGTATTACGCACTGACTTTTTTCAGTGGTGCGCGCCGTCAGATCTTCATGGTATTTGCTGCTTTCATGATGGTTGAAAAATTCGGTTACAGTGTTGGTGATATAAGCCTGTTGTTTACCATCAACTATGTGTTTAATTTGCTGTTCGCCCCGAGTATTGGAAAGTGGATCCATAAGGTGGGTGATCGCAAGGCGCTATGTTTTGAATATACCGGCCTTGTATTGGTGTTTAGTGGTTATGCGTTTGTGGATAGCAGTTTGATGGCTGGTGCTTTGTATGTTATCGACCACTTGTTGTTTGCTATTTCCATTGCAGTGAAAACCTATTTCCAGAAAATTGCCAAGCATGAGGATATTGCTTCGACGGCGGGTGTCAGTTTCACCATTAATCATATTGCTGCAGTTGTGATTCCTGCGGTACTTGGAGTGGTCTGGTTGACTTCGCCTGGTTTTGTATTTTTTGTCGGCGCAGGGTTTGCGTTATGTTCATTGGTGTTAGCGATGAACATTCCTGCTGAGCCAAGCGAAGGCAATGAAGTGGTTAAAAATCCGTTGGGTTGGGCTAATTTGCAAGCCAAACCCCAAATGGGAGAGTAGTACATGAAAAAATTATTTGTGGCCTTGGGGCTGTTGCTGGTAACGAATCTGGGCTTCGCTGATGAAGTCAAAGAGCTGTATTGGGAAGATCTGGTACCCAAAGATTTTGTTATGCCAGATACTCCAGAAGTTGACCACAATAACCCTATGGCACAAATGAACCCGGTTGCCCCCATTATTCCTGAGTTAAATGGGCAACTAGTTAAAATTCCCGGGTTTGTGGTTCCCTTGGAAGGGGATGATGTCAGCCTGACAGAATTCTTGCTGGTGCCGTTTTTTGGCGCTTGCATTCACGTGCCACCGCCTCCGTCTAATCAGATTGTTTATGTGAAATTTGCCAAACCTATTCCGGTTGACAGTTTATACGATCCGGTTTGGGTTACAGGTAAGCTGAGCACAGAGGCATGGACTGGAGAGATTGCCAGCGTGGGTTATCGACTCACTGGCACTAAAGTAGAGCCCTTCGAATAGTTTTTGAATAAGATTGCAGAAATAGGCACCTTACTTGACTCATGATAAGGCGCCTGATCATCTGCTTTATTTAGGCGGTGCGCGGTATAGCGTTTCTGCCGGATGGAACAATACCCATGAGGTCAGGATGTATTTGTCACCGCTCTTGGGAATGTTGCCTCGGTGCGTATGAGTGAAGTAAGCCGGAGCAATCACCATCGTGCCTTGTTTAGGCTTAAGCTTCACATCTTGATAATAGAATTCCGTTTCTCCACCTTCTTCCACATCATTTAAGTAAAACATAAATAGCATGATGCGATGCAAGGCATCGTTATGAGGCAATTGCGGATAAACCTCTGAATGCCAATAAGGATAGCCTCCACGGCCTTGCTTGTATTTTTGCAAGGTGACATCACCCAATCGGAACAGGCTTTGTACCAGCATCGGTAACTGGGGCTCACAAATCTCTGCGAAATTATCCTGAGTGACCTTGACCGGTTTACCTGTTTTCGGATCCGGCAAGGTTAAGCCCAATGGGCCGATTAGTGCGAAATAGAACTCTCGGAAATATTCGATCACGTATTGAGTAGTTTTGGCTAACACTTCCTGAGCTTCTGCTTGAAATTCAGGATGTTTAACGATGGACAAGTCCATGCTGATTTTCTTGTCGGTATCGACGCCACCGCCAGTTCTGCCCGGTTGTGGTTTTTTACTCTTGTCGAAGGTACGCATGAGCTTTTTACAAAGCTCGGGAGATAGTACGCCATCGTAGGATTTGATGAACTGTGGCATGGTTATTCGCCTGCAATGATGTGTTCTTCGAGTAATGCCCTGACATTCTCAGGTATTGCCTCGGAGCAACTGTTTTGATAGTTGAAGTGTACCATTGTGGTTTCGCCGGATGAGCATTTATGCCCGTTTTGCCAGACTTCCTGATAAATACCGAAAGAGCTGTTCCCAATGCGGGAAATCCAGGTCTTAATGGTGACTTCGCCGAGAAATATCTGCTTTAATAAATCCACCTTGTAGTTGGCTAGGATCAACGGCCAGGTGTCCAAGTTCAGGTCTGGCGTAAAGAGCTTGAAAATCGGCTCTCGAGCAGCTTCAAACCATTGCACTATCACGGTATTACTCACGTGTTTAAGTGCATCAGTTTCATAAAATCGGACTTTATAAACCTCTTCGAACATTATCTTCCTGCTTCAAGTATGGGTTTTAAAAAGCGAGCGGTATGAGATTGCGTGTTATCACATAAGGCTTCCGGTGTTCCGGTTGCGATGATTTGACCGCCGCCAGAACCCCCTTCAGGGCCTAAATCTACTATCCAATCGGCTGTTTTGATGACATCAAGGTTGTGTTCAATAACCACAACCGTATTACCGTGATCTCTCAGACGATGCAGAACCGCTAGTAGCTGTTTTATATCATGAAAATGCAACCCGGTTGTAGGTTCATCGAGAATATAAAGGGTCTTTCCGGTGTCACGTTTGGATAACTCTTTTGCCAGTTTTACCCTCTGAGCCTCACCACCAGACAGTGTTGTGGCTGCTTGCCCCAGTCGAATATAAGACAAACCTACATCCATTAAGGTCTGTAGCTTGCGGTGTACCGCCGGAATTGCACTGAAGAAATCGCGAGCGTCTTCAACCGTCATATCCAGCACTTCGTGGATGTTTTTGTGCTTATATTTGATTTCCAGTGTTTCGCGATTGTAGCGCTTGCCCTTACAAACATCGCAAGGCACATAAACGTCGGGCAGGAAGTGCATTTCTACTTTGATTACACCATCACCCTGACAAGCTTCGCAGCGCCCGCCTTTCACGTTGAAGCTGAAACGACCAGGCTTATAACCACGAGAACGGGACTCCTGCGTACCTGAAAACAGCTCACGAATGGCCGTAAAAATCCCGGTATAGGTTGCCGGGTTTGAGCGCGGTGTACGACCAATTGGGCTTTGGTCGATATCGACCACTTTATCCAGGTGCTGCAAGCCATCAATAGACGCATAAGGGGCGGGTTCATCGCTGGTTGCACCGTTCAGCTCTCGGTGAGCAATACGATAGAAAGTATCGTTAATCAGGGTCGATTTACCTGAACCTGATACGCCGGTTATACAGGTCATAACGCCAATCGGCACTTCCAGTGTAACGTTTTGCAGGTTGTTACCAGAAGCCCCTTCTAATTTAACCCACAAGTTATCTTTATTCTGTGTTCTGTGCTCAGGAATTTCGATGGCTTCTTTGCCTGATAAATATTTTCCTGTTAGTGAGTCTTCACTTGCCAGAATTTGTTCCAGTGTACCTTTAGCAACGATTTCGCCACCGTGAACGCCAGCGCCGGGACCGATATCAACAATGTAATCTGCCATTTTGATAGCATCTTCATCGTGTTCAACCACGATTACTGTGTTACCCAGATTACGCAGGTGAGTCAGGGTGCTAAGTAGGCGTTCGTTGTCACGTTGATGCAAACCAATGCTAGGTTCGTCCAGTACGTACATGACACCAACTAACCCTGCGCCAATTTGACTAGCCAGGCGGATACGTTGAGCTTCACCACCCGACAGTGTTTCAGCACTACGAGAAAGGGTAAGGTAATTTAATCCTACGTTAACTAAAAACTTCAATCTGTCATTGATTTCTTTCAGTATTTTTTCGGCGATTTGGGCGCGTTTACCTACTAGAGATAAATCGTTAAAAAAGCCCAATGCATCAGCAATGGAAAAATCGGAAACTGTAGGCAAGTTGGTTTCGCCCACAAAAACGTGGCGAGCTTCCAAGCGCAAACGGCTGCCATGACATGAAGGGCAAGGTTGATGATTAAGATACTTGGCAAGTTCTTCACGTACAGAATTGGATTCCGTTTCGCGATAACGACGCTCCATGTTGGGAATAATTCCCTCAAATGGATGCTTGCGCTCCATGATGTCGCCGCGATCATTGATGTATTTGAATTTGATCGCTGTTCCTTTGCTGCCGTACAAAAGCACTTGTTGTGCTTGTTCTGGTAAATCCTTATAGGGAATATTCAGATCAAATTTGTAGTGCTCGGCGACAGATTGCAGCATTTGAAAATAGAAGTAACTGCGTTTGTCCCAACCTCGAATGGCACCGCCAGAAAGACTGAGTTCGTCATTGGAGATCAGTCTGGCAGGATCAAAGAATTGTCGGATTCCCAAACCATCACAAACCTGACAAGCCCCAGCCGGGTTGTTGAACGAGAACAGACGAGGTTCCAATTCACTAATACTGTAGCCACAGTGTGGGCAAGCAAAGTTTGCCGAGAATACCATCTCATCCCCGTCGCCTTCCATGTAAGCCACTTTGGCAACACCCGAAGAAAGCTCCAGTGCCGTTTCAAAGGATTCAGCCAGGCGGAGCTGGATGTCATCGCGCACTTTAAAGCGATCCACAACCACTTCAATGTCATGTTTCTTGTGTAGATCCAGAGTTGGAGGATCGGATAAATCACAGATCTCACCGTCAATTCGAGCACGGATAAAGCCTTGCGCAGCCAAATTTTCCAGTGTTTTGATATGTTCGCCTTTGCGCCCTTGAACAACGGGTGCAAGTAGCATCATCTTGCTATCTTGCGGCAGAGCCAGCACGTTATCGACCATTTGGCTGATGGTTTGCGCTTCCAAAGGTGCATTATGATCCGGGCAGCGAGGCTCGCCGACACGAGCAAACAGCAAACGCAAATAATCGTATATCTCGGTGATGGTGCCTACGGTTGAGCGCGGGTTATGAGATGTGGATTTCTGCTCAATGGAAATGGCGGGGGACAAGCCTTCGATATGGTCAACATCGGGCTTTTCCATCATGGACAAAAATTGTCTGGCATAGGCCGAAAGGGATTCAACGTATCGTCGTTGTCCTTCAGCATATAAGGTGTCGAATGCAAGTGAGGACTTACCTGAGCCGGACAAACCTGTAATGACAATCAATTTGTCGCGAGGAAGTTCGAGGTTAATGTTCTTCAGGTTGTGGGTACGGGCACCGCGGATTTCTATTTTATCCATGAGAGAAGATGAATTGCTCAAAAAAGGAAAACGATAATTATATGCATAAATATACAGTATTATCCAGCCGTGAAGTACATCATTTTGTATCTTGCTTGAGCTAAATATTATTTGAACCGGGAAGTTGAAAAGTAAACCAGGCGCAAGCTGTATTTCAGGGTTTTTTCAAGGGGGAGCTGGCTCTTCTCTCTATTCATTTTTTCTTACTTTTTCCGTTTTCTGTTCCTTTGAACTTGGGGTGTTGGGAGTGGGGGATTTGTGTTACACTGCGCGCCCTCTTTTCCAAGAGTGAATTTAAGAACGAGAATTTTTAACTTCATTTTTAATGTGACCCAGATCCGTGAACCAAACTGAATTACGTGGCGCCTTTTCACTAGCGGCTATCTATTTGATGCGCATGTTAGGGCTATTTATGATAATGCCTGTGATTGCATTATTAGCGCCCGCTTATCCTGATTATTCTCCTATGTTGGTTGGCCTTGCGATTGGCGGTTACGGTCTAACTCAAGCTCTGATGCAAATCCCGATGGGAATGTTGTCTGATCGATTCGGGCGTAAGCCTATTATTGCTTTCGGCTTGGTCATGTTCGTTGCTGGTAGCGTGATTGCGGCAATGGCAGATTCGTTGTGGATGGTTGTGTTTGGGCGTGTGCTTCAAGGCGCTGGTGCTATTGCTGGAGCCGTAATGGCATTGGCGGCTGACATCAGCCGTGAAAATCAACGTGCTAAAGTAATGGCAATTATTGGCATTGCCATTGGCTTTTCATTTTATTTGGCTGTGATTATCGGGCCTGTGATTGCTTCAAGTATGGGGCTGTCGGGGATTTTTTCTGTAACCGCTGTCTTGGCTGTGCTGTGTTTCCCCCTTTTGTTCTTCGGTGTTCCATCTATTGATCAGGCCGCGCCAAGAGGTGATACGCTTCCTAGTCTCGAAGGCATTCGCCAGTTAGTGAGCGAGCCATCCTTGTGGCGTTTAAATATCAGCGTGTTATTGCTGCACTGTTTGATAACCCTGATTTTTGTTCAGCTTCCCGTTTTGTTTTTAAATCAGGGCTGGCAATTAGCCGAGCATTGGACGCTGTATCTGCCCATTCTTATTGCCTCTATTTTTGGTATGGCGCTATTGATGGGGTTGCAACGTAAGCTGCTAGGTGGCCATATCATGCGTTTAAGCATTTTGATGCTGGCGATGGCATGTAGCGGTTTGGCTTGGCATGGTGAAAAAGCCTTGTTCCTGTTCTTCTTTGTTTGGGTGTTCTTTTCTGCATTTAACTATTTGGAAGCGAATTTTCCGGCACTGGTTTCCAGTATTGCGCCAGCTGGGCAGAAAGGTTCTGCGATGGGCATTTATGCCAGCTTCCAGTTCTTTGGTGCTTTTTTAGGTGGAGTGTTGTCAGGGTATCTGTCCGGACATTTCGATATTCACACGGTTTTTGTTACTGCCACAGGCATGTGTGTATTGTGGCTGTTTATGTTTGTTGGCTTTCAGGGAGCCCAGCATTTAAAACGTTATACATTGGCTTATAATTTGCCGGGTGTTTCCACCGAAGAGCTGCGAGAGCTGTTTGGCAATATTGATGGCATTATTGATTTCACAATAGTGCCGCAAGAATCTGCCGTTTATTTGAAAGTGGATTCTCAGGTATTCGATTTGCAACAAGCGCGCAAAATAGCGAATCCTGAGTCAGCCTCATAAAATGGTTGCGGACTAAGCCTGATTTTTGCGCTCAGCCAAAATACCCAATACGAAATAAATACTGATAACCATTCCCGCAAACCAGTTTCTATCTGGTAATCCAACCAATTTACTCACAGCCACTTCGCCATAATTGGCAAGTAATCCATAGCCAAATGAGCAGAGTAAAACAAAAGACAACATGCGTAATATGTAGTGGTAAGGCTGCATCGCTCTTTTGAGTAGTCGGTTGATGTTATCGCCGTACAAAACCAGTAGCACTGCGATCCAGGACGTGACTAGCACATTGCGGTAATTCCATAGCCAGTTAGACGCGTCACTATTAAGAGAAAAAAGCCAATCCATAATTTTCCTGGGCAAAACACAATGAAAGTCGAATAAGGTAGCCGGATCATCTAATAGCGTGGGGAAATTGGCAACCATATCGAGAGCATTAGTTATCATGTCCGATAATTAAGTTATTAATTAGGTTTCCGACAGACCTCACTCTACGTTATCATTCGAGGCAAATCTAAAAAGTAAAGCTTGGACAAAGATTGGCCGCTTGCCTCTCATTGTTTTAGCACTGATGGTTAAAGAGTTAGGAGCAACCATGGCAAGTAGGGGAATAAATAAAGTTATTCTGGTCGGTAATTTGGGACAAGACCCTGAAGTAAAATATATGCCGAATGGCAATGCAGTGACCAACATTAGTATCGCGACGAGCGAAAGCTGGAAAGATCAGTCAGGTCAGCCTGTTGAAAAAACCGAGTGGCACCGTGTTGTCATGTTCCGTAAGTTAGCGGAAATCGCAGGCCAGTATCTGCGCAAAGGTTCACAGGTATATATTGAAGGAAAACTGCAAACGCGTAAGTGGCAGGATCAAAACGGTCAGGATCGTTACTCTACCGAAATTGTTGCTGAAAACATGCAAATGTTGGGCGGTCGTACTGAAGGTGGTGCGGGTGGTTATCAACAAAACCAGGGGATGGGCGGTGGAGCTCCACAACAGCCATCTTACCAGCAAATGCCACCACAGCGCGGCGGTAATATGAACCAGGGACAACCTGCTCAACAACCCGGTGGTTTTAATCAGGCTCCACAACAGCCTCATCAACCAATGTCAGAACCAGACTTCGATTTTGACGACGATATTCCGTTCTGATCCGTAATAGGATTAAGAATGTAGACTTTTTTGAAGGCCGCTTTTTAAGCGGCTTTTTGTTTTTATTGACTTAAAGTCAATTGGGGTAATTGCAAAGGAGTCTATTCGCTACGGTATATAATTTCTCTGTACTTAATGCAGCAAGACGCTAGGATGATCGTCTAAACAAAAATGTTGTTAAGCAACAATGTGAATAAAAATAATGACGACTTTTAGGGATGCGTTAGATGGCAAAAGTGTTTGCACTTACACAGGGTCTTGCTCCCAATCATGACCATGAATATGCAATAAATAACTTAATTGACTCCCCGTGGGCAAACGACTTATTTATCAGTGTGGCATTTGTGAAGGAAGCGGGAGTATCAAAAATTGAGGCGGCGCTACATAGACAGAACAATATAGCTCAAGTATTTGTGGGCATATCCAACGGAATAACCTCTAAACAGGCATTAGCCAAACTCTTGGCAATCGGTGTACATCCTTATGTTATTGACATGGGGACACAAGCAAGCCTTTTCCATCCGAAACTTTATGCGGCGATCGGCGATCAACAAGCCACCGTTATTGTGGGGAGCGCGAATCTCACAGGGAGGGGGCTTAGCGGTAACGTAGAAGTGAGTACAAAGGTAGAATTGGATTTAACTGAGCATGATGATAGCCAGTATGTATCGACACTGGTCGATCCATTCAGAGCCTTGATTGGTCAATACCCACTGAATGTTTTTCAGATCACCACAGGAAATCAGTTAGACGATCTCGTAAGTGAAGGGCGGTTGGAAGATGAAAGTGTCAAGAAGGGGGCTTCTGTTACTGGCACCAAGTCTCCTGGCGGGCGGTCAGTTGCAATCCCTTCATTGCCAATACATCGCAGAAAGCCTCAGGCGTTGCCGCAACTTCTTCCTGTTCAAGTCGCCCCCAACCCGCAAAATCCGCAGGTCGCTCCTGTTACTGGATTAGTTTGGGCAAGCAAAGAATTAACGGAAAGAGATTTGAATATCCCTACTGGCAGCAATACTAATGCAACAGGGTCTATGTATTTGAAGAAAGGTCTATTCGGCGGTATTGATCAGCGGCACTATTTCAAAGATATCGTGTTCGCAGGACTTACCTGGACACCTGATGCCAGACTCAGCAAGCGTCATCTATTAAGGGCAACTGCCAATTTTGAAATTATTATTAATGGTATATCCAATGGTTATTACAATTTGCGTCTGACTCATAACTCGAAAACGGACACGCCAACGTACAAGGAGAACAATTCAATGACTCAGATTCACTGGGGAACTGCAAAAGCAATTATCGCTCAGAGAGGACTGCTAGGTAAGCATATGGCTCTTTACTATTTGGGTGATAGTAACTACCAGATAGAAATCACCTAAATGTGTTTAGAGGTGTCAGGTATACTAGACGCCTCATTTACCCTGACTATTTTCTCTGTCTCCGATCCCGGAACCAAGACCAAATTTGAACTAACCTCTCGACCTCTTGCTGAGACAAACCAATATGCTGTAACACACGATAGCCGTTTCTGCGTAATACCTCTTCCATTGGCAGTGTTCTAATTTCCTCATCAAGGAGTGCTAACTGCGTTTCAACTCCATCAGGAATAGGTAGCCATAACTTTTCAATTTCTGATGGCACCAACTCTAATACACCACCACCATAATAACGCCCGTTCAACTCAGCAGAAATTGCAGTGATTGGATTCATAAAGAAATACACAAGAGTCTCGGGCTCAACATTACCCAGCGGCTTTATTCTGTAAGCTGTATCAGTGGTGTATGCACTAATCTGGTTGGAAATTAAACGTGGTGCATCGTGGCAGCGCTTAAGCATTCCTATAGAGGTAGCATAAACAGAAGGCACCTTGTACCAAGGTTTGCGGATTCGGCATTTGTAGCGCTTGTGTAATTCTTCCTGTTCGCCCTGAGCGATGTATTGCTTCACGCTATCGGGATAGGTGTCGAGCTCGTCCTCAAGAAGAAGAAAGTTCGTTGGATTTCCTGAATCACGATTTGACTGGTGTTGTGCCTTGTCATATATGACACCTTTACAGTGCTCACTGCGCCCAAACATAGGATGCACGTATTTATGTAATTTGTGTCGCGTTACCGTTTCGTCATCAATTAGAAAAAATTTGTTTGCACCAGTAACGATTCCAACATCTACAGTAGCAATTTCACTGTAGAGGTGGACGTTATCGTGTTGACAAATGCCATTATAAAAATCCAGATCTTCGGGTGAGAACAGAGCCTTAGTCCACTTTCCTGCGATAGTCTCACCGTTTATTCCGACGGCGTTTTCGAAGAGTTGATTAGGCTCAGTTTCCAGAAAATCAAACCCGCGCACACTCTCAATGGCGACACCTTGAGTTGGCTCATGAAAATCTATTTTCTTTTCAGCCATAATTATCACTGCACCTTGCAGTGTACCTTCGAACCAAATTTCCTGAGGGTCTATGATGACAACTTTACTGCATTCGGTACCAAGGTAAGTACGTAGCGACTGCGCGTGTAAAACATGCACAATCTCCGATGGGATGACCATGCCGAGTCGACCACCTGGACGTAATAATGAAATAGAAGCCAAGATAAAAGGCACCCACGCATTGGTGTGTTTAGTGAATTTAAGACCGAGTGTTTGAAATACCCGTTCTGTGTTCAGCTGAAATTCCTTTTCAAGGAACTGATAACGGATGAACGGTGGATTACCTACGACAGCATCGAAGGGATGTGCCTGTTCTATTAATGCAAGATTGGCCCAATCCAAAAAGTCACCTTCGTTTACTTGAACATTATGTAACCCTGATTTAGCGGCTCTTGCTCTGGCTTTCTCAGCTTCGACATCGAACAATTCATATGCGGTGACTTGTATGTGTTCATTGAGTGTTTTTTCTGCAATGCTTTGTAAGAAGACGCCATCCCCACAACTAGGTTCTACAATGTGTTCGGGATTTATTGAGCATACCCAACTTGTAACATAATCAGCCAAAGATTTTGGTGTATAGTAGCCACCCCTGAGCTTTTGGGTTGTCTGGTCTGCTTTGAACTTCACTCTTTATCACTCCCGAAACTATCCAGCTCAGCCTTGAGTCTTTTTTTCACATAAGACGATGAAGACTCGGTAAACCACTCTTTTAACGTTTTCTGCTCTAACGCTAATACCGCGTAGAGCTTACGTTTTAAGTCCGGATCAATCTCAAGGACCACACGGCCCGAATCACCTTTTGCCATAACCATTCACTGTAATGTAAGTTACTTATGTTAGTTATATCATATTTATTACATGTAGCACATAAGTAAGTTGTGTTTTGGGTTTGTTTATTGTGCAACGAAAGGTAGTGTGGTGTTTAACCATCATCAGGTAAGCGAAAGATATCGACTGTATTGTTTGAGAGGATAGATTGATACGATAACGGGGGATCTTATACTGAATATAAGTCCAGATTGTATGTACTTAGATATTTTAAATGCGTAAAGAACAGAAACATATCGGTAGCTAAAATTGACAAGAGTTGTATTCTACGAAGATGGAAATAGCATTTTAGCTAAGAAATCTTTTTGCAGCGGTAACATAATAAGGAAAAACAAAGCCAAGGATGCAATGTGTCACACACACGAAAACTTTACACATTTTTCGATGCATTACCGTTCTAAATGACGCAAGGTCTATGCTGTTAGTTTATTTTCAAATGAATCTGATTAACCATTTGATATAAAGTATAAATTTTAGAGAAAGGCTCTATTGATGTGTAAACATTAGTGGAGCCTTTTTTATTGTTGCCATCTTGATTGATTGTTTAAACCCGACCATGTCTGGTGATGGCTGTTGCTTTCATATGTGTTAGTGTCAATAACCTAAATTTATATACATTAATTCAAGGATGTTCATGACAAATAAAGTGGCGTTAATTACGGGTAGTAGCCGGGGGATTGGGGCTAAAACGGCTTTGCTATTTGCACAGCGTGGCTACGCTATCGTTCTCAATTATCGAAGCTCATATGTTGATGCGGAAAACTTACAAAGAGAAATTATTTCACTAGGAGTCGAATGCATCGCTGTTCAAGCGGATGTTTCCAAACAGGAAGATGTTGAAAGGCTATTTAAAGAAGCGGATAAACTGGGTCAGTTGGCTGTCCTGGTAAACAATGCCGGAATTTTAGATAAGCAATCAAGGCTTGAGCAAATATCTCCAGAGCGGTTTCTAAGGGTGCTGGAAGTGAATGTGTTATCTTGCTTTTTATGTACCAAAGAGGCGATTAAACGCATGTCTACAAAGTATGGAGGTACGGGGGGAGCTATTGTAAATGTGTCATCTGCTGCTTCGAAAACAGGCTCACCGAATGAATATGTTGATTATGCAGCATCTAAAGGTGCCATGGACACACTAACTCGTGGAGCGGCTATTGAGTTGGCCGATGAAGGTATTAGGGTTAATGGTGTTCGTCCCGCTTTGATTTATACCGATATGCATTCATTAGGAGGTCAGGCAGACAGAGTCGACCGCTTGAAAGGAAATTTGCCACTAAAAAGAGGCGGAACTCCTGAAGAAGTCGCTGAAGCTATAATATGGTTAGCGACGGAAAAATCATCATTTGTTACTGGAAGTTTTATTGATACAACGGGCGGATTATAATTGTTTCCACCCATTGAAGCCCCTCGAATTTAAATGGCAGTATCATTTATTTCCGCTAGGTTCAGTTCTAAGGATTGAATGACAGAGAGCCCTATCCTTTTTTCACTTTATGATCAGTTGTAAACCTTCTCTAATTAGTTACATCCATAATTAGAGTTTTCCTGCTGATTTTTCTTCAAAGCTCGTAATTTATGGGGCTTTATCGTTAATGAGATTTGTATATCATATGGATGCTAAATTAAAAAACCGATTGCTTGTCGGTTTTTGTTCTGTCATGATGCCGCTCATTATTTTGTGAGCTTCTTCATCATGAGAGAATTTTGTCATGCAATTAGGTGAATTGGAAAAGCAGGTACTACAGCATCTTTGGTCTGTGAGTGAAGCAGATGCAAAGCAAGTACATCTCATCCTTGGGCAAGCTCGTGGTATATCCTTAAATACTATCCAAAGTACGTTGGATAGATTGTTTAAAAAGAAACTCCTAAGCCGAACCAAACAAGGCCATGCCTATTTGTACAGAACGGCCATTGATCGTGAAGGCTTGATTTCCAAATTAATTAGCAATGTAACCAGCGATTTTGTCGAAGAAGGTGAGCATAGTCTTATTGCTGCCTTTTGTTCGGAATCTGCGAACCTTGACGATGCCCAACTGGATCAATTGCAAGCGTTGATCGAGCAGCAACGAGAGTTGCGCAAGGGGCGTAAGTAGTTATGTTGGTTGGAAATATCGCTGTTTTGCTTAACTTGTTGAGCGTTGCTGTACTGGCATTTTCGACGGTGATTTTTCTGGTTTCTATTCCTGCCTCAAGGGCGTTTTCCTTTTTAAGATTGACGTCGTTTTCTGTTCGTAAACGTGCTTTATGGCTAATGGCGACTAGTCCGTGGTGGGTGGCTTTGTGTTGTGTGTGGTTGTTCTGGCCGAATTCTGATCCTGCGGCTACGGCATCATGGTTCACCGAATTTGCTCATTGGCATCACCCTGACATCTTTAATGTTGTCAGCTGGCATGGGCTGACATTATTCGGCGCGGGTTCGTTATTTGTGGCGTTACTGATTCGCGTTATTGTGCAAACGCATCAGCAATCAACCGCTTTGCGTAATTTGTTGAGTATCTCTGATATTAGCGAATTGCCAGCCATTGACGGACATCGGGTGTATTCGTTGAAGTCTGATACGGTTGCAGCATTCACGACAGGCTTTATTGCACCGAAAATCTTTCTGACGTCGGCGTTACAGCAGCAGGTTAATGCTCAAGAATTAGATATAGTTGTGCAACATGAGTTGTCTCATGTTCACAAGCAGGATCCCTTGTTCAAATTTGTATTTTCTTTATTTTGTCGTTTTTTCCCTTCGCGTATTGCGAAGCAGTTGATCCGCGAATTTACTTTGCTGACTGAGCAAATGGCCGATGATTACGTGACGCGCTCTTACGACAAGCTTGATATTGCACAGGCATTGGTCAGTGTTGCCAGAGTACAAAGCCGTGTTCTGAATGAGCGTGAGCAGCCGCAACTCAGCTATTTTAGCCATGATCATGTTGCGCTTAGAATTCATATGCTGGTTTCGCCAGCTGCGAAAACACCGGTGCTGATTGTACCTGCGTTTGTCGCTTTCTTCCTGTGCACGCCTGTCTTGACCGCGTCCAGCGTAGATAGCATTCATCATATTATTGAAGCTTTTTTCATCCATTAACCTTTTACTGATTTAGGAACGTGAATGAGTATATTCATCCGAGTTTGCATACCAAAAAAACCGATTGCTAGTCGGTTTTTATCTGGTGCAATTATGTTGTTGGTGGCCTTTACCGCTATGGGCAAGGAAGACCTTGCATCACCATCCTCGCTGACTTCAACTTATCTAACGATGAGCGATGCCATCACCCTGACTTTGGAACATCACCCCGAGCTTCGAGCTTTTGTTTCTCGGAAACATGTCTATGACGGCCTGATTCAACAAGCTGGAGTTGGCGAGAGAGCACAATTGGGGATGATGGTTGAAGATGCCTTGGGCACAGGGCAGCACAGCGCCTTGAAGAGTATGCAAACCTCTCTGACTTTTTCCTGGTTATTGCAACAAGAGCAATTAGACAGCCGCGTCGATGTAGCGAGAACAGAAGCCGAAGTTTTGCAGGATGAACAGCATATAGCAGTATTGGATTTAGCCGCTTATAGCGCGAGTCAGTACATACAAATATTGGTGAATCAGGAGCGTTTAAGGCTCGGGAATCTGGCGGTTTCGCAAGCCAAAGATGTGGTTAATGCCATTAGCAAGCGCGTTGCGGTGGGTAAGAGTTCAGCTGTGGAAATGCAGCTTGCAGAAGTGGAGCTTGTGCGTAAAGAGTTAGCTGTTGAAGATCTGGAACACATACTTGATGCTGGTATGTATCAGCTATCTTCTCAGTGGCAAGGCCAGAGTAAGCAGTATCAATTGAATGGGGATTTGCTCTCTTTGCCAGAGATTCCTGTACTAGAAGTGCAACTCAGCAAATTGAAAGACGCGCCGCACATTCGCAGGCTACTTACTGAGCAGCGTATTGCTGAATCAAAAATCACTTTGGCTCGTATTGAGCAGAAACCCCAATGGCAAATGACAGCCGGTGTCCGTCGTTATGAGGCGTCTGATGATTTTGGTTTGGTTGCCGGTATTTCCATTCCCTGGGGGCAAAGCAACCGTAATGCCGGTGAAATTGCAGCGTTAAAAGCGCAGAAGCAGGTATTGGCAACGGAACAGGATGCGTTGATGCAAAAACTGGATGCGCAATTGTATGTGCTACTCCAGGAGATGGCTCATTCGCGCCATGTTATTGATACCGTGAGAACGCGCGTGATCCCTTTACTTGAGAGCGCGTTAAAAGACGCTAATCGGGCTTTCGATTTGGGGCAAATTAACTACAGCCAATGGAGTGAGGTTCGTCGCGAACTTATCGCTGCTCAATCACGTTTACTCGATACCTATGAAAGCCTGCATTTGCAACATATTGAAATTCAACGCTTAACTGGCACATCACTTCCCTTATGAGACGTATTATGAAAAATTCTTCCGTTTTATCATTGCTAACAGCCACGCTGGTATTGCTATCGACATTGTTATTTTCGGTTCATAGCTTGGCATCTTCCGCGCCAGAAGTGCAAGAAGTGGAACCAGAAAAAGGGCCGCATAGAGGCCGAATGCTGAGAGAGGGCGACTTCGCGCTTGAGTTATCAATATTTGAAACTGGCGTTCCCCCCGAGTTTAGAGTTTGGGTGAGTGACGGCGGTGTTCCGATTGCGCCTGAAAAGGTTAGGCTTAACATCAAATTGACGCGTTTGGGCGGTGTCGTAGATGACATTCAATTCAAGGCGCAAAGTGATTTCTTGCGTGGTGATATGGAAATTTACGAGCCGCACTCATTTGTTGTCACCATTATCGCGAACTATCAGGGGAAGGCTTATCGCTGGGAATATGACAACTTTGAAGGGCGCACAACTATTGAAGATGCGGTGGCAAAAGCAATGGAAATTGAAACCGCTTATGCCGGGGCGGCAACGCTGCACCAGACTATTCCTGTATTTGGTGAGCTGACACTGCCTTCGGGAGCACAACGTAACATTGCTGCACGATTTGACGGTGAGATCCAGCAACTGCATGTAAGGCTTGGCGATATGGTGAAACAAGGTCAGCCACTATTAACCATCGAAAGTAACGAAAGCCTTAAAGCTTATAAAGTGAATGCTCCACTTGAGGGTGTGATAACTGCTGTAAATGCTGGCGCAGGTGAACAGACGCAAGGTCGTGTGTTACTTACGATCACCGATACTTCCCATTATCTTGCCAAATTAGCGGTGTACCCAATGGACTATAGCAAGGTTGCCGTGGGTTCACCTGTGGCGATGCATGTTGAAGGTGTTGCCGAAGCCTTGACGGGAAAGGTGGAATATATCGAACCTAAAGTGCGTGATGATCAGGCGCGTTTGGTATGGGTAAAGGTTGCAAATAAGGATGAGGGCTTGAGTGAAAGTAACCTAAATGAAGGCAGTTTTGTCAGTGCCGACATTGAAATTGCCACTATTGATGTTCCTTTAGCGGTGAAGCGTACTGGTTTGCAAGGCTTCCGTGACTTTACTGTGGTCTACGCCAAAGTGGGGGAGGAGTATGAAGTGCGCATGTTGCAACTGGGGCGTGAAGATAGCGAATGGGTTGAAGTATTAGGTGGCTTGGCTCCGGGCACTGAGTATGTCTCAGAGAATAGTTACATTATTAAAGCCGACATTGAAAAGTCTGGCGCTGCGCACGATCACTAGGAGTATGGAATGTTGGACTCAATCATACGCTTTTCCATAAACCGTAGTTTTCTCATTGTTATTTTTGTGCTGGGGCTTGCCGGATTAGGGCTCTGGAATTTTACCAAACTGCCCATTGATGCCGTTCCAGACATTACCAATGTGCAGGTGATGATTAACACCGAATCACCGGGCTATACGCCGTTGGAAGTTGAGCAACGTGTGACGTTCCCACTGGAGAATGCTCTGGCCGGATTACCGGGCTTAAGTTACACGCGTTCAGTATCGCGTTATGGCTTGTCACAAGTGGTGGCCATATTTAACGACGAGACTGATGTGTACTTTGCTCGCCAGTTGGTGAATGAGCGCTTGTCTGCGGCAAAGTCAGAATTGCCAAATGGGCTAGAACCTGAGCTCGGGCCGATAGCGACGGGGCTGGGGGAGATCTTCATGTTTACTGTGGATGTGGAGCCGGGCGCGACTCATCCTGATGGTGCTGCTATTACACCGATGGATTTACGCACGGTGCATGACTGGACGATTCGCCCACAATTAATGCGTGTTCTTGGTGTGGTTGAAGTGAACCCCATTGGCGGCTATGAGCGTGAGATTTTGGTGGCATTTAAGCCTGAAAAACTGGTGGCTTATGGCTTGACGCAAGCTGAACTGGTGGAAGCGATTCGTCGTAATAATCAAAACCAGGGAGCGGGCTTTATTGAGCAAAATGGCGCTCAATGGTTGTTGCGTATGCCTGGGCAAGTTACCGATTTAGCTGCCATTGGTGATATTCCGCTTAAGCATGTTGATGGTTCAGCGGTGTACGTGCGAGATGTGGCGGAAATTCAAAATGGACAAGGCTTACGTACTGGCGCTGCAACTCAAAATGGGCGTGAAGTGGTGATGAGTACCGTGTTCATGCTTATTGGAGAAAACAGCCGTTCGGTAGCTCATGCTGTTGGTGAGAAGCTGACGGAAATTAACGCCGGTTTACCGGAAGGTATCGTTGCTACAGCGGTATATGACCGAACCAAATTAGTCGATAAAACACTACAGACAGTTGAAACCAACCTCGCGGAAGGGGCAATTCTGGTTATCGTGGTGCTATTTCTGCTATTAGGAAATTTCCGAGCAGCTTTCTTGACTGCCTTGGTGATCCCTTTTGCGATGTTCATGACTATTACTGGAATGGTACAAACGCGAGTAAGTGCCAATCTCATGAGTTTGGGGGCGCTTGATTTTGGTTTGTTGGTTGATGGCGCAATTATTATTGTCGAAAACTGTCTGCGCCGACTGAGTCAAGCGGGCAACAATCCTTTGCCATTACGAGAACGCTTGGAATTGGTGTTTGAGGCGACCCGAGAAGTGATCCGCCCGGCATTATTTGGCGTGTTTATTATCACAGCAGTGTATTTGCCAATATTCGCATTGGAAGGTGTAGAAGGGAAAATGTTCCATCCAATGGCGATCACCGTTGTGATTGCTTTGCTAAGTGCCATGTTGCTTTCGGTGACTTTTGTGCCTGCCATGATCGCCCTCTTGTTTAAGAAACCCGTGCAGGAAAAGCACAGCCCCATTATTCGTGGTGCTGGTGCGCTTTATCGTCCGGCGTTGAATTGGGTGCTGAATTATCGTTGGGTTGTGGTTTGCTCTGCTGTTGCTCTGGTGGCGGGGTTTGCGTATCAAGCTACTCGATTGGGAAGTGAGTTCGCGCCTAATCTGGATGAAGGTGATATCGCTATGCACGCTTTGCGTATTCCTGGCACATCCTTGAGTCAGGCAATTGCTTTACAGGAAGTGTTGGAAGAGAAAATTAAGCAGATGCCGGAAGTGGAACGAGTATTTGCCAAAATAGGCACGGCGGATGTCGCAACCGATGCGGTTCCTCCCAGTGTTGCCGATAATTTCATTATTTTAAAGCCCAGAGAGCAGTGGCCCAATCCCAAGAAATCCAAAGAACAAATTGTCGAGGAATTAGCCGCCTTGGTTGAGCCTATTCCTGGTAATCGTTATGAGTTCTTGCAGCCTATACAAATGCGTTTTAACGAATTACTGGCTGGCGTTCGCGCTGAGTTAGCAATCAAGGTATTTGGTGATGACTTTGACACTTTAACGAGTTTGGGAGATGAGATTGCTGCTGTGGTTGAGCAGGTAGAAGGTGCTGCTGATATTCAAGTGGAGCAAACTACAGGCTTGCCCATGCTGACCATATTGCCCAAGCCTGAAAAGCTAATGCAATACGGGATCAGTAAAGCTGAGATTCAGGCGCAATTAGCAACGGCGATGGGCGGCACTGTCGCTGGAACCTATTATCAAGGCGATATTCGTTCAGATATAGTGGTGAGATTAGATGAATCCCGACGCAGCAATGTAGACAAGCTGGCTTATTTGCCTATTCACCTTGCCGATGGTCATACCATTCCTCTGCAAGAGCTGGCGACATTGGAGCAGGTGACAGGAGCAAATCAGATTAACCGGGAAAACGGTAAACGACGGGTTGTGGTGACTGCTAACGTCAGAGGGCGAGATCTGGGAAGCTTTGTGGCTGATATCCAGAAAGCGATTGGCGATAAGGTTGAGGTTCCTGTTGGCTATTGGGTCGAATATGGCGGCACTTATCAGAAGTTACAATCCGCTTCGCAGCGTTTGAGTATTGTGGTTCCCGTTACGTTATTAATGATCATTGGCTTGCTGGTATTGGCGCTCAATTCTTTCAAAGATGCCATGATCATTTTCACAGGTGTGCCATTAGCCTTAACGGGCGGCATTGCTGCGCTGATGTTGCGCGATATTCCATTTTCCATTTCGGCGGCGGTTGGCTTTATTGCCTTGTCGGGTATCGCCATACTCAATGGGCTGGTGATGGTGTCGTTTATTCGGCAATTACGGCAAGAAGGTATCGCGCTGCAACAAGCCATTTTTGACGGCGCTATCACTCGATTGCGCCCTGTTATAACTACGGCGTTAGTGGCGTCGCTTGGCTTTATTCCGATGGCGTTTAATACCGGCATTGGTTCGGAAGTACAACGGCCTTTGGCGACGGTGGTGATAGGCGGGATTATTTCTTCAACCTTATTAACCCTATTCGTTATCCCGGCCTTGTACTTTATTTTGCATAAAGGAAAGGAAGTGGTTGCTGGCAGAGCTGAATTAAAGGAGTCGTTGAATGCGCAGTAGGTCTATTAAGGCTTGGCAATGGTTGCTTGTTGTTGTGTTGGGGTTGTATAGCGTAGTGGCCTTGTCACATGGTGTTGACGACAATACTCGCGCTTTCTTGCAACAGAATACCGGTGTGCAATTCATTCCCTTCTTATATATAGGAGCGAAACACATGATCACGGGATACGACCATTTGTTGTTTCTGGTTGGCGTGATCTTCTTTCTATATAGAAGCAGGGAAGTCTTGTTATATGTGACCATGTTTACTATTGGTCATAGCACGACCTTGCTGATGGGAGTGTTGAGCGATATTCAAGTGAACGCCTATTTGATCGACGCCATTATTGGTTTCTCAGTGCTTTATAAAGGGTTTGATAATTTAGGCGGTTTCCGACGTTGTTTTAATTGGCAACCTAACACGCAATGGGCAGTGTTGATATTTGGTTTGTTCCATGGGTTTGGTTTAGCCACCAAACTACAGGAGTTCCAACTGCCGCAAGATGGTCTGGTCACCAATTTGATTGCATTTAATCTGGGTGTAGAACTGGGGCAGTTTGTCGCGCTGGTTTTCATCTTAATCGCGGTCAACGCATGGCGAAAATGGCCTTCGTTCCAGCGTTTTTCAACGCTGACCAATACATTTTTAATGAGTGCCGGGATCATGTTGATGGGTTATCAACTAACCGGCTATTTTGTAGTGAATTAAAACAAGAGACGCACATGCAACAGACAGTAAGTAATAAGACACTATTAAAAGCGACGGCTTCTGCAACGGCCTTGGCGATTATCGCGTTGTTCGCTTTTATTTTGCCCGCTGAGTACAACATTGATCCTACCGGGGTTGGGCAGAAATTTGGTTTAACCTCGCTTGCCCAAGCGGCTGAGTCTGCTGAGTCCGGTGCAAGCCCTGCAACTTCGATGCAGAAAGGTACGGATGCATTTCAAACGATAGAGCTAACTGTGCCAGCCAAGCGAGGCATTGAGTATAAGTTTACTATGAAGCAGTACGACAAAATGACTTATGAATGGATGACCGATGGCGAGCCTCTTTATTTTGATCTGCATGGTGAACCGAAAGGAGATACAACTGGCTATTTCGAAAGTTATGCCATTGCCACATTAGCTGAGATGAAAGGAAGCTTTACGGCTCCGTTTGAAGGTTCTCATGGCTGGTATTGGAAGAATACGTCAGATCAGCCAGTGATGGTGCAGCTGTTGGTGAAGGGGCAGTATGACGTTATCGGATTAAAACAATAAGAGGAAATGACAATGAAGAAACAGGTTTCAATATTACTCGTTTATTTAGCTCTATTTAGCGGCGCTGTTTTTTTCAGTGGCTCTGTTATGGCTCATGCCGATCACGGCAGGATCAGCGGGCAAACGGCAATCGGTATTGCGATGAAGTCAGTGAAGCAGATGACCTTTAAAGATTTTGGTTTTGGATTTGGCAAACTGGATGCTTCCTGGAAGGAACTTACGGCATCTGATGTGTCGATGCATAGCGTAAATGCTGAACATTTTGTGGTTAAAGCTGACAATGCTAAAGATGGCAAGACTATCTATTTTAAGATTTCTGTAGAAGGGCAGCTATTGACTGTGTATGAGAAAGAATCAATGTAATTGGCAATATTGATTTTAAGCAGTTTGTCTTGCGCGTGATCCGGCTGGGGTCTACATCAAAGATCAACACGCTCTAATACTCTGAGCGAAGATGGGATGCTCGCTTTTGTGCGATTACTGTAAAAGCATGCCAGTATTTTTCTCGGCCTGTCATAGTTGGTTGCAGGCCTTTTCGCTCTTTAATGCCAATTATCTCAAAGTTGCTTAGCATTTCATGTAATTGTTCTTTGGTTAAAAATTGGGTGGGATTTGGGTTGCGAGGATGGTTTGTGTCGTCTTCGACTCCTAGCAAATCGCCGCAAAATATACCCTTGGGTTTAAGAGCGTTTTCAATCTGTTTCCAAACATTATTAAAATGTTGTTTGGGGCAGAAGAATAATGCTGAATTAGCGATGATTAGCCCCGCTTCGGGGTATTGGAAGTTTTCAAAGCTGGTTTCGTAGAGATGGAGATTGACTTGATCGGAAGTGGCTTCTCGGCATTGTTTTATGGCACGCGCGTCGTTGTCGAAAGCATGGACTTCATAACCCTGGCTCAGCAAATAGCGGGCATCATTACCAACGCCACAGCCACAATCTATAGCAACCTGACAACCCGATTGGTTATGAGCGATAGCCGTTTCTAAAATTTTGCTATGACTTTTTTGCAAGCGCTTTTGATAGTAGCTATCGGTCATGATACCCATGCTGTATTTCTCTCTTATACTGTCGTTACTTCCCGATCCCTTAAAGATTCTGATTAAACCAATTGGCGAGTTCGCTGGTGATTTGTTGTCCTTCCTCCATTAGCGAATGTGTTCCTTCTGGGTAGATAAGTAGCTTGTGTGGACGCTTCCTTTCTTTTAAGGCTGCTGCAAGTTGCTTTGCATTTCTTACGTGTACACGTTCATCTTTCTCGCCATGAATAAGCAAAATAGGTTTCCTTTGATCTAATTCATCAAGCCAATACATAACAGAGCGTGCTTTTAGTTGGGATTCTTTTTCAGTGTCGTAATTTGGAATACGTTTTTTATATACTTTTTCCATGTTAGGACGAATTTCCAAGTCGGTTAGCAAGTTCGATACACCTGAGATAACCGCAATAGCCTTAACTTCGGGTATATATTTCATGGAGAGAAAGGTTTGCATGCCACCCCGACTGGCTCCATACATGCCAATTTTGTTTTGATTCCCATTGACGAGATGGGGTATTAGCTTGCTCAAGGCTACAACGTCTTGGACATCATCACCGCCGAATTCATCTCCTGCAATGCTATTACGCTGGAAAGTGCCGCGATATTGGCTGCCAATAATAATGAATTGCTGGTTTGCGAGGGGGAATAGCTTAGACATCATATGGCCGAAAACGACACCACCAAAATTACCATTTCCGCCACGGTTATAAATGAGTACAGGAAGCTTACCTTTCGCTTCTTTGGGTTTTATGGCGAAGCCTTTTACTTGAGTATCTGCCACTTTATAGGTGTAGTTGCTACATTCAATGGTGGTTTTGTATTCATCAAATGCTTCGCGGGAAAACATGGATTGAAAGAGTTGCATTGCGTTGTCTGCTTTCTCGCCTTTGCCGTACTTCTTCTCATGCTTTTGGCTCATGGATTGTATCCATGAATCGTAACTGGAAAAGGGAGCTGTAAAGCAATCTTGTTCTCGATAAATAGGAGCATCGGAATTGAATAAGGCAGCTTGTGTGCTTGTGCTCAATAGTAAAGTTAGAAAAACAAGCTTACGCGTAAGATTAAGCATAGCTAATGACCTCATTGGTGATAATGGCATTGTGCTCTTCGAGGAGCTTTTTAAGTAGCGCTACATCAATAAGTTCAACTGTGGACTGCTCCATTAATTGACTTTTAACGTTTTCCATTTCATTTTCCTTTTTAAAATACTCATTTAAGAGATTAGTTCTTTTAAATATAGAGAGCTGAACTTGAAGTGAATCCAGGAATCACTCCATAAACTAATCAGACCTCGGATCGGAACTTGGCATAGTCATTTTCAAAAATCTATCGTGTGACTATGGCTATAAAAATTTTATTGAAAATGATGGAATAGTATTTACTTGGCTAAGAATGTGAGATTTTTAATTTTGAGGGATAAAGAGAATTTTCTGAATTGAGAAAGCTTCAAGGTGAATTGAAAAAAGAAAGAACCTGGGTTGATTTTAAATTGTACTGATGTGATAAATATTTACCTCTACGGAATAATTATTTGGTTTTTTAAGTTGGTTGAATATTCATCATAATAATAAAAATTAATCATTTAGTATCTATTTTAATAACATTCTGGCTTTTATTGTGTCCTCATTTCGGATTGGTATATGTCTTTGTAAGCCTTGTGTTCATTGGCTTGGTTCGTTTTTTATGAATAAAAATTAATTTTTAATCGGTGTTCGGTATTAAATTTTTCTTCCACATACTTGAAATGAAAAAAAATGTAATCAAAATTAAAATTTTTTGGATAGCTTTATTACCCGTGTGTGACGCGGCTTGTGACGATTTTATTAAAATTTTTTGAAAATTAATTAGCCAAATGTGCTTGCATCATTTCCAAATTTATATATTAATAATTTCCGAGGTAAGAAAAGTTACCTCCATTTAATATAAGTCCAAAAACAATCACGAGGACAAAAACTGATGAACATCAAGCATAGTAAAAAGTTTGTAGGACTAGGCGTATCAGCGTTGACTTTAGTCGCGTCTAGCGTAATCGCAGCTCAAGGTGATTTCCGAGCTACTTCTTCTTTAGAGCAAGGTTTGAAATTTGTTGGCGCAGAAGCTTCTGCGAAAGATTCAGACACTACTGGTCGTTATATTATCGTTTTCAAAAAAGATGCCAAGCATCTTGTTGACAATGGTGAAGCACGCACTTCTCAATACGAAGCTTTGGTTGACGAAGCTGGCGTATTGAATGACCGCGCTGCTCGTTCTGCTGTTGAAGCTGTAGGTGGTAAACTGCACAGAACTATCGGTAAACAACGCATGGCTGTTGCTTACCTGGACAAAAAAGCTTTCAACGAAATGCGTAAAAACCCTAACGTTGAAACTGTTTCTAACGACCCTAAGCGTTACTTGATGGCACAATCTGAGCCGTTCGGTATCGGCATGGTTCAAGCGAACATCTTAAGCAACCCTAACGTTGCTGCTCGTAAAGTATGTATCATCGATACTGGTTACGACTATGGCCACGTAGATCTACCTACCACGACTACTTCTGGTCAAGCTAACAACTCTCAAGTTGGCAGCTGGAACAACGACGGTCACGGTCACGGTACTCACGTAGCTGGTACTATTGCCGCTCTTGACAACACTACTGGTGTTGTAGGCGTATACCCTGGTTTGGATCTTCACATTGTTAAAATCTTCAACGATTCTGGTAGCTGGACTTCAGCTTCTGATTTGGTTGCTGGTATCCAACAGTGTGCTGACGCCGGTGCTAACATCGTAAGCATGAGCTTGGGTGGTGGTTCTTCTTCTACTGCTGAGCGTAATGCAATGGATGGTTTCGTTAACCAAGGCATCATGTTGATTGCTGCTGCTGGTAACGATGGAAACAGCTCTTTGTCTTACCCTGCTTCTTATGACGCGGTAATGTCTGTTGCTGCTGTTGACTCTGCAGGTTCTGTAGCGTCTTTCTCTCAGTACAACACTCAAGTTGAAATTGCAGCACCAGGTGTTGCAGTAAACTCAACTCTTCCAGGTGACACTTATGCTTCTTGGAACGGTACTTCAATGGCAACTCCACACGTTTCTGGTGTAGCTGCATTGGTATGGTCTTTCCACCAATCTTGTACTAACGAACAGATTCGTGAAGCGTTACAAGCAACTTCTCAAGACCGTGGTGCTGCTGGTAAAGATAACTTCTACGGTTGGGGTATTGTTAAAGCGGCTGACGCTCATAACTACCTGAACACTTGGGGCTGTGCTGGTGATCCTAACTTCCCACCAACTGGTGGTGGCGGCGGCGGTTCCGTTGACCCATACGAAGAAACTTACACTGGTTTGAGTGGCGCGAGCAGTTCTTGGAGAGATTACTCAATTAGCGTACCTACAGGTGCAGCAGTATTGACAGCTACTATGAGTGGCGGTACTGGTGACGCTGACTTGTACACTCGCTTTGGTTCTTTCCCAACCACTAGCAGCTACGATTGCCGTCCTTACTCTGCGGGTAACAACGAAACTTGTACTCACAACAATCCTACTGTTGGTACTTGGTACGTAAGTATCCGTGGTTACAGTGCATATAGCGGTGTTTCTCTAACTTTCGGTTACGAGTAAGACCTGCTGACTGGATTTATCCAGTAGCATGATCTCAAGCCCGGTGAGTTTAGGCTCACCGGGCTTTTTCTTTTTAGCTAATGTATTCCAAGGCGATATAGCTGATATTTTTGATTTGAACGACAGATTTTCGGATTGGTTTTATCCGTAGGTGAACGCTGGGTTCGAACAAAACCCATCTATGAATGCTAATCGGCATTGAGTCTACTTTCAGTAAATTTTCCCTTATTTATTAATGGCTTTTTGCATTTATGACATAGTCACCCTTAATAATACTCACAATAAGTAGTATATATAGTATATTATGCGTGGTTAAATATATTCACTCATGGGGTGGGTAGTCCAAAACAGCGAATTTCTTACTTTGGGTACGTTGGAAGGCAGTGTGTTTGAACCCGGGTAAGCAAACGCAATGACTAATAATGGGAACTGAATATGAAACTCAACAAAATCGCTTTATTGATGCTTGCTAGCTCTGTCGGCTTGCCAAACTTGGTGCTGGCTCAGGAAAAATCTGCGGAAAAGTCTCAGGACATAGAAAAAATCGTTGTGACAGGTACGAATATTGAACGTACCATCTTTGATACGCCGCAAACCGTATCGTCTTTTGATGAATCTGAGTTACGTAAATTTGCAGCAAGTAGTCAGGCTGATGTGTTGACGCAACTTCCCGGTATTGCCGCAGAAGGCGGTGGTGGTGAAGTGGCAACAAACTTTTTTGTCCGTGGTTTACCTTCTGGCGGACAATTTCAATTTACCCCTCTGGAATATGACGGCATTCCTGCATTTTCTACCTTTGGCCTGAATTCATCCGCTTTTGATGTTTATTACCGTAATGACTTGGGTATTGACCGTTTAGAGTATGTAACGGGTGGTGTTTCCAACTTATTCGGCCCAGGTTCCGTGGCAGGCATCATCAACTACGTGAGCAAAACGGGTAGTGATGAACACGAAGGTACATTGCAATTGGAATTGGCTGATCGTGAAGGGAGATATCGCTCTGATTTTGCCTTGCGCGGGCCACTGGGTGGAAAGGATAGTGCTACGTTCTACGCTCTTTCAGGCTTCTACCGTTATGACCAAGGGCCTCTGGATTCAGGTTTGGAAACCGAAGGTTTTCAACTCAGAGGCAATATCAAACATGAATTCAACGATGGTAGTGGTAGTGTTACCTTTTACGGTCAGCTGATTGATGACGCAGTACAGTTTTTCTTGCCCATTCCCCTTGACGGCCAGGGACGTAGCCGAATTACCGGCAATGATGGTGATGACGTTTACACGGTTAACTCAGCGGAAGCGGCACTCATCAACTACGACACGCCAAATGGTCGTTTCAAATCGCCAATAGAAGATGGTGTGAATACTCGTGGTGGCTCTTTCGCTGTAGTTTTGGATAAAGAACTAAGTGATAACTGGTCGATAAACAGCAAGTTCAAATATGCCAAATACGATCATCAATTCAATCTGTTTTTAGATGGTGATGGCATTGTTTCTTTGCCTGAAACGCTTCAGGAGTTTTTGACCAATCGTGGTTACGGTGATTTGGATAACGCCAGTTTCACTTTTACCACTTCCGGTCAGGAAGTACCGACTGACTACCTGTTGTTTGCCAACCGTATCTTAGACCGCGATCGTGATGCGACAGATTTCTCTGGTGAGTTCAACTTATTGCATACCACTGAATTTGGCGATGCTGAGCATAATTTCACGTTTGGTACTTTCTTCTCTAATACCGAAGCGGATGACATTAACTACATCACCACATATCTGGCTGACTTTCGTAACAATCCCAAGTTAGTTGATTTAAGCGTTACCGATGTTGACGGCTCTCTCACTGGCACGGTAGGTGGGCAATATGTTGTTGCGCAAAATGGTTTGTTGAATGCGGGCGGATTAACGGGTGACAGAACCCGCAGTGCCAAACGGGTTGCATTTTATGTTGCTGACCAGATCGAGCGTGATCGTTGGTCTTACGACGTAGGTGTTCGCGTTGAACGCTTTGAAGGTGAGGTGTTACAGCGCAATGTGTCTCAGGTTTCAATCGGCAATGATCCTCTGATTAATGACGATTTGCAAAACATGGGTGCATTAAACGGTGATCTTGTTCGTGATACGGTTGCAAGCACCGAATGGGCAGCTTCGTTTGGTGCTCTGTACAAGATGACCAACGATGTAAATCTATTTGGTAACTTTTCAAGAGGCTTCTTTTTCCCACAATTAAATGGCCAACGCTTTAATCAGTATGGTGAATTTGGCCCTTATGAGCCGGAAATCATTTTGATTGGTGAATTGGGTGCCAAGTTCAAAGTTGGCGATTTAAACGCCTATGCAGCCCTGTTTTATAGCGATCTGTCTGACCGTCAGGTCGTTGACTTTGTTAACGATGGTCAAGGTGGCGTTGTTTACGTTGTAGAGAATACTTCAACCGAAGCTTACGGCATTGAAGTGGGCGGGGAATATGAAATCACCGACAACCTGGTTTTCAGCGGCAACATTACTCTGCGTGATCATGAGATAAGCCAGAGTGAGAGTGATCCTTCCCTGGTTGGAAACGAGCTACGCCGTCAGCCAAAAGTGCTCTTAAACACCAGTATCGCCTATAACGATGGGACTTACGATTTAGGAATTTTCCACAACTATCACGGTGACAACTATGCCAACAGCTCCAATACGGTTGAGTTAGATGGTTATCACTTGGTGCGTGTGGAAGCGGGTTATACCTTGAACTTTCAGGATGATCAGCGTGCTCGATTCTCTATTGGCGTATTTAACCTGTTCGACAGTGACGGCATAACGGAAGGATCTCCTCGTCAGGGTAACAACCAAACGGCGGATGAAGCTTACTTTGTTGGTCGTCCAATCTTACCTCGTCGTATTACGGCGCGTTTTACCTACGATTTCTAGTGTGTTGTCTAAGTGCGGGGAGTTTTGCTTTCAGCTAGCTCCCCGCACGAGGACTTCTACAGGGCTTGAATGAAATAGCGTGAATAAAAATGGGTAAATTGAGGTAAGGCTGTTTATGAATATCCTGGATTATGTTGTGGTAGTTGTGTACCTGGCAGGTTTGCTGGGTATGGGATATTTGTGGCGCTCTCAACATTCCGAACAAGATTATTTCCTGGGTGGAAAAAGCCTGGGCTGGTTTCCGTTAACCCTCTCGACAATGGCAACACAGCTATCCGCCATTAGCTTCATTTCTGCCCCTGCATTTGTGGGAATGAGAGAAGGTGGTGGTTTGCAGTGGCTTGCCTATGAGTTTGCTGTGCCACTCGCGATGATTCTGGTAGCGCTAGTTATTCTTCCTGCTTTGTATCGCTCTGGCGTTGTCAGCATCTACGATTTCCTTGAGCGTCGTTATGGCAGTAGTACACGTTATCTGGTGAGCTTTGTGTTTCAGGTTGTGCGTTCCTTTGGCACGGGGATCGCGGTGTATGCGGTTTGTATTATTTTGCAGGCTATGTTCGATATGCCTATGTGGATGTCGATTGTGGTGGTGGGCATTATCACCTTGGTGTACTCCACATCGGGTGGCATGAAAGCCGTTGTATACGGTGATGTTATTCAAATGGTGCTGATCTTCCTCGGACTGATTCTGGTTGCCATTTTTGGCATTGCTGAACTGGGAGGGGCAGAGGAGTTTTGGAATAGCGTTGATCCTGAGCGATTCAATGCCGTGAACGTCAGCGCTTTGGGCTTTTCCAATGATGAGTTTGGCTTACTGCCGATGATTTTTGGCGGTTTTGTTTTATACGCTTCCTATTACGGTTGCGACCAAACTCAGGCGCAACGGGCTATGTCAGCCAAAAACGTGCAAGACGTGAAAAAGCTGCTGTTTGCCAATGGCATTCTGCGTTTTCCTTTAGTGTTGTTGTATTGCATTACAGGCTTGATCGTGGGTGTGGTAGTGCAAAACAGCCCTGAGTTACTGGCACAAATTCCAGCCGATAAACCCGACTACATGATGCCGGTGTTTATTTTGCAGCATATGCCCAATGGCGTTATTGGCTTGCTATTGGTGGCCATTTTGTCTGCTGCGATGTCTTCTCTAAGTTCTACCGTTAATTCCCTGGCTGCTGTGACGTTGGAAGACTTGAATTCTCTGGGAATTATTGATTCCAGCAACAACGACAAAAATGTTGTTCATGCCCGCTATGTTTCCCTGTTCTGGGGATTGGTGATCCTGGTGCTCTCCTCCTTTGCTGACTCTATCGCACCCACCGTTATTGAAGCCATTAACAAGGTTGGTTCTGCTCTCTATGGGCCGATTTTGGGCGTGTTCTTAATGGCGATGACGCGCAATCGGGTTTCTGCTCTGGGTGCCAATGTGGGTTTGCTGGCGGGCATGTTTCTTAATCTCTATTTATGGGTGTTCCAGCCGCAAATTTTTTGGATGTGGTGGAACTTCATTGGCCTGGTCGTCACGGTGGGTGTTGCTTTTAGTGTGAGTCTTCTTCGTGGTGGAAATTTTATAGAACCTGTTATTGGGCGTGAACTAAGCGCGCCACAGCATTCTGCTAATCGCCGTTTTGCCGGAATGCTGGTGCTGTTTTTCCTGATTATCGTTGCGGTCAGTGTGGTTGTTGGAGCGCTGGGGCAGCACATGGCTAATTAACTTGTGGAACGAATGCATGTCGAGTGAACTTCAAGAACGAGCAAAACAGATATTGCTGAACAATGATCGCGGTGGTTACACCATACCGACCGAAGGCTTGTATCCCTTCCAGTGGAACTGGGATTCGGCTTTTGTTGGATTGGGGTTTGCCGAGTTTGATCGGGATCGCGCATGGCAAGAAATTGAAACCTTGTTTGCCGCCCAATGGGACGATGGTTTGATGCCGCACATTGTGTTTCACAAGCCTAATCCCGGATATTTTCCCGGGCCGGAAGTGTGGCAAACCGAAGTGAATGTAAAAGGCGGAACGCCAACCTCTGGCATTACTCAACCGCCGGTGGCTGCCACCATTGTTCGCCAGTTATGGGATGGGCGTAAAAGTGATGCAGAGCGCCAACGCATGGTGGACTTATTTCCCAAGTTAATGCGTTGGCATGACTGGTTCCATCGTTATCGTGATCCTCTAAACAATGGTTTGGTGATGGTTTCTCACCCTTGGGAAACCGGACGTGACAATTCGGTGGAATGGGATATTCCCATGAGTTCTGTTGATACTTCTCAGGTTGGTGAGTACACACGTCGAGATCTGGCAATGGTGGATCAATCCATGCGTCCAACAAGCGAGCAATATGATCGTTATCTGGCAATGGTGATGTTCGGACGTAACTGTGGTTGGGATCACGATGAAATTGCTCAAAATGGCCCATTCAGAGTGTTGGATGTGGGCATGAGCATGATCCTGTTAAGAGCCAATCGTGACTTACTGGCATTAGCTCAGGAGCTGGGTGAAGACGAAGCTGCACAACAGATTCAAGACCGTATTGAGCTGGCAGAGAAAGGCATGGATTTTCTCTGGAACGAACAGCTGAGTGCTTACTGTTCTTATGACTTGAACTCCGAGCAGTCCCTGGCAGTTACCACCAGTGCGTCGTTTTTAGCCTTCTATGCCAATGTAGGTAGCCAATCTCAGCGCAAAGCCTTGATCGATAACTTGTCGCGCATTGCTGAAAAAGTCGAATACATGGTTCCTAGCTGTGATCCGGATCACAGCGAATTTAATCCTATTTTGTATTGGCGCGGCCCCATTTGGTTGGTTGTGAACTACATGATTGGTAAAGGCTTGGTCGAGCAAGGGGAAACCGAATGGGGCGATAGAGTGAATCGCGACACTATGACCATTGCTGCGCAGGGCAATTTTTACGAATCCTTTTCTCCTTTGGATGGTAAAGGCACTGGTGGCAAGGAGTTTTCCTGGTCGGCGGCTATTTGGCTACATTTAAATGGGCGACGCGCTCAAACCACTGCATAGGGAGGTGCAGTATGCATACTGAACAGGTTACTTATAAAGTGGGTGATTCTGACACTCGTCCCTGGGGCAGTTGGAAGGTGATTGCAGCAGGAGAAGGCTATATCTGCAAAGAGATCTGTGTGATGCCGCAGCAACGTTTGTCGTTGCAAAGCCATGAGCATCGCAATGAACACTGGATTATGATGTCGGGTCAGGCGGAAGTCACTTTGGGTGATGATTTGCTAAAGTTAGCCCCGGAAGAAACCGTGTATATTCCTAAAGGGACAAAGCATCGCATTGCCAATCCCGGAACCGAGCCTTTGACTTTTGTCGAAATTCAGACGGGTGAAGTGCTGGATGAAAACGATATTCAACGTTTTATGGATGAATACGGGCGAATGTGAATGATCGTCAGGAATCAAGAGACTGCTTCATTTTAGTATTTCAGTGTAAGCTCCATCGGTGTTTTCTGGCATCAATGGAGCATCCTCTTCTATTCTATATGCGCAGTTCAGGTTTATTTAGGTTTGACAACGAGGACATCTGAGCGAGCTTTTTTCAAAATAACTTCGGCAGTATTACCTATAAATAGCCCTTTAAGTCCTTTACGGCCAACACTTCCAACGATAAGTAAATCGGGTTTTATTTTACCTGTCATTCCTTTAATGTTTTTGCCTATATCTCCGGCAAGGATATGCAATTGATTGGGAATAACTCCATGTTTTTGAACTGTTTCAGATAGCTTTTTCTTGGCACTGCTTTCTTCTTTTAGCAGTACCTCTTCGGAGTCAAATACATCCAATTCAAGTACAGCTTTAGACATTGGGATGTTATAGACAACATCTACGTCTTTCTGGGTCTTTTCAGCAAGATAAGATGACCAGGCTAACACCTCAGCATTCATTTTTGTTTGTTCTTCGCCGCTTTCATCAATATCGATGGTGGCTAAAATAGGCTGATTGGGCTTGAGTTTGTGGTTGCTTGATACCAGAAGGGGACAAGTCAGTTCTTGAATAAGACGCAGGTCGTCGGAGGCTTTGAAAAGCTGTCCATCTTCGCCTTTGCACTTGATAACAAGGTCAATATGCTTTTCAGTGTGAAGGTTTAGAATGTCGTTTACCAGGTTTTGTGGTGAACAAATGTGTAAGTTCACTATCAGATTGTCTTCAAAGTTTTTGGAAATCGCCTCGTCAAGTTCATCTTTTGCTTTTGGGTTATCCAATTCGTTTTCAGGCATAAATGCAGCAATATGTACATTCGCATTAGCCTGTTGCGCCAACGCTCCTGACTTTTTCATTAACTTACTATTGTGATGCCCGAATTCCCAAACGACTAAAATGTTATTGATCATGCGCTAACCTTATTGAGTTAAAAATAAAGACCGGATGCTTACATTTTAGTTTTTTCTGATGGGCTTGGTGGCATTTTTTGTTTCAAATACTTTCCGTAATTTAAACCCCTAAAAGTCACATTATGACTGATTAAAAAAGTATTTTTTAAACGGGATGGCTGCGGCGCCAACGGCACAGGCATCGTATGGGTTGCTAGTGGCGATAATTTTAGGTTTTATACGTGGCGACTGGCGCCTATCGTCGTCATAGATTTCCAGTTGAGGGATTAACTTTCTCGATAATACTTGCGGCATCCGACCGCCTATCACGATGGCCTGAGGGTCGAGAATGGCTGCTAAAGCTGACACGATTTGTGACAATCCTTGTTGTACCTGTTGAATCCACTCATCAATGCCCGGCCAGTTAATATCAAAACGGGTCAACATATCTGACAGTCCGGTAACGTTAACGCCGTTTTTTTGCAGAATGTCCAAAAGCAGTTCCAGTGTGGGTAAAGGGTAGGCGCTTTTGGGTAACAACAATCCTATTTCACCACCGTTACCGTTGGTGCCACGAACCAGCTCGCCGTTAACGATAATACCGCCACCAATGCCTGCGGCGATATAGATGTAAGCGAAGTGTTTGTAATGCGTTCCTGTACCCACCAAGCTTTCACCAATAACCGCAGCATTACCGTCGTTTTCTACCCATACCGGAATGCCCAAGCGTTCTTGCAAGGTATCTTCGATGTCGATCATGGCCCATTCATCTAACTTGGGCGGAGTGTTAAAGCGACCATGACCGCCCAGACTATAGCCGGAAATGCCAACACCCAAGCCAAAAACACGGCGTTTATCTAACTCATGCTTGGTTATCAGGGCTTCAAATCCTGAAACCAGTTTTTCGCAAACAGCATCTTGCGACATTTGCGGCATATCGTGGCGCAACTCGTCGAGAACATTACCGCAAATATCCATCAGGACGATGGTCATGGCGTCTGTCATCAGGGCAACACCAAAACTATAGGTGTAATTGGGATTAACACTAACGGCAATACTGGGCTGACCGGGACGACCACTGGATACGCGCTTGGCCTGATGTATCAAACCTCTATCCAGTAAAGACTTAACCAGGCGAGACACGCTTTGCTGTGAAATCCCGGTTAATTTGGCGATATCTGGCTGTGCCAAGGTCGTGTGTTGAAAGATGACACTGAGAATTTTACGCTCGCTTTCGGTGGGCAACTTATCTTCATTGAGCTCAAAAAAGCGATGTTTATTATTGTTATTGATTACGCTATTGAATATGGACACTTGTTCTCCTGAACGGGCGCAATGAATCAATCTTGAATGGCTTAGTATGCCTAACTTGCAGGGAAAAGTAAGTGTTTGTTTAAGTCATTAATTTTTTATCGCTAACCTTCTTCAATCGAGCAATGAATACGAATGGTGAGTTACACCATTCGTATGTTTACTTCGAAGCAAGGGGTTATAGCTTATAGAAATTAAAAGATCGCTAATTTTTCATTAGCCTTTTTTAGCAATGATTCTTGCCTTGCTTCTAATGTATTGGTATTCCATTCTCTATTTTCACAAATTTTTTGTGTTATCCGGAATGAGGTAGCGACAGAATCTTTATCCTGATAAACCTTTTTCTTTTCTTCGAAAGAAGAATTCAGAGCTTGAATGTTTTTTCTCATGGACAAAAGTGTCAGGTTAGCTAACGAGTTCGTCCACTGTTCACGTTCATCAGAATTGAAATAATTTCCCCATTCGGCGGAGGGAACTTGTGGAAGAACATGCTCCAAGTGCAAATTCTTCGATAATGGAATAAAGTTGTGGCTAGAGTCATCAGTAGAGAAGTATTCGATAAGTAACAATGCCGCTCGATCCCATTTTCTGCCGTAAATCCAATTGCCTTCTAGCTCTTCCTTATATTTTTTCATAGTTCCGTTGCGATTGAGATTAGATTGCATTTCCTCGAACACATCTTTGACGGGACTGTTTTTTTTAATCATTTTGATGATGTTGAAAGAGGTTTGTTTAATTCTTGCTACCGTAGCACCAGCGATCCAGTTTTGATAGTAATAAGCAACTAGATAGTGTTTTAACTTCTCTAATTCACCGTAATTGGAGAAGTGCGCAGCACTTAATATGCTACTCCAATAAATTCGATGACGTAGGTACTTCAGACAATATAGGTATTTACATTTTTCGTTGAGTGATTTGATATAGGCGTGAGAAAATTCATCAATTTCTTTAATGATCTCCAGAGCATTTTTTCCCTCTTGTTCAAAAATTCCTAAAAGCTCTTTGTCTAAACGACTTTTGGGGTTGGCGGCAAGCTTGAAGTAAAGATAAGTGTTTAACATGGACTCGATATCATAGTCACTAAACTGTAGATTTGAGCTTATATTTTCCCATTTTGCTTTGAAGGCGTTCCTGTCCTCTTTATTGTGGAGTTTTTGCATCAAAGATGATTTTAATATATCAATGGAACTAAGCGGCATACCTCTATCATTTAGAACGTTAAAAATCTTTATTGCACTGTCTTGGTTGGGGCAGGTGATTACCGTTAGTACGGTGTTTTCATATAACCATATAATGAAGTGATCAATGTTAATATTTGATTCCGATATTTTTTCTTCTACCAATTCTTTTAAAAAATGAGCGTTTAGTAGATATCTATTGTCTGGATAGTCTCTTTCTATGCTTCTGACTCCCCTGAATTTGATACCCTTCAATACGGTCTCTTCAAAATCAATTTGATATTTTTCATGTGTGAGAAATTTTAATTTCCTCTTTTGATCCTCAAATTCATCTTGGATTGAATTGTTTATATATTTTTTTGCTTTAGGTGAAAGTTGTCCAAAGTATAAATCTCTAAGGACACACGCCAGAATGGTAAATGTTGTTGTGCGTTGTTGACCATCAATAATATCGAATCTTTCGTCAGCTGGATTGCTCACTAATACTAATGAACCACAGAAGTAAGTTTCATCTTGAGCAGTTAAAAATGAGTTGGTTAAGTCATCTACCAAGTCGTTTAGGTTGTCTTTTTCCCAGGAGTATGGGCGTTGGTAATCTGGTACTTGGTAGAATTTTTCATCATCCACAAGGATCTTTTTTAGAGTTTTTATTTCTGCTTCTATTTTCATGGCTATCATTGGTTATATCTTTGGTGTGGATATTATTTTACTAAAGGTAATTATTAAACTCTATTTTTGTCGCGGTACGTTCTCAATTGTCTTTTCAAGCTAAGCAGCAGACGTACATCGTCCGCGCTTTATTCTTTTTTTCATGAACAAGTGAAGTTTTTAATGGTTCGGGATATTGGCTATAAAGCTTATAAAATGCTTTATCAATACGATTCCTACTTTCTAATACATCAAGAAAAGTAAGTGTTTGCTGTTACCAATGAACTCTATTTAAAATCGCTAAATAAGTGCGCATAACTG
Source organism: Paraneptunicella aestuarii (assembly GCF_019900845.1). Taxonomy (NCBI): domain Bacteria; kingdom Pseudomonadati; phylum Pseudomonadota; class Gammaproteobacteria; order Alteromonadales; family Alteromonadaceae; genus Paraneptunicella; species Paraneptunicella aestuarii. The sequence goes on from NZ_CP074570.1 coordinate 368,396, forward strand.
CAAGTCACCAATAGAAATCTATCGCAGACACGCCGTTAATCAATCCCTTGAGGCTCCACAGCCGCATCCTTGGGGCTGAGGGGCTACTCCCCACTTTCTGTAGGTGACTGATTATTTGGAACAGTTATGTAGAGTAAATAACCTGATTATGGCGGTGTGGTTCTTGCCGGAAGTGTGTCATTATGCACCCCGGAAGTAGATAACAAGTGGTAGAGTGCCTGGTTTGAAATATTATTCTCCTACTGAAGAGCGAATAAATGTTGTCTCGCATTTAATTGGATTAGGATTAAGTGTTGTTGGGCTTTTGGGCTTGGTGTTGGCAGCCAATGCAAACGACATTGCCAAGATGTCAGCGGCTATCATATTTGGTTCCAGCCTGATTGTTTTATATGCTGCATCAAGCAAATATCACAGTGCCAAGCTACCCGAAGAAAGACAAAAGCTGAGGATATTTGACCATGCATCAATATTTATACTGATAGCAGGTACATACACACCTTATGCACTTGTTACTCTTTCCGATACCTCCGGATGGCTTATTTTCGGGATAGTCTGGGGGCTCGCTTTTGTCGGCATTGTGCTGAAATTGTTTTTCACCGGGAAATACAAAATAGCTTCTACGGGTACTTATCTGGTGATGGGCTGGTTAATTGTGTTTTTTGCTGATGAGCTGTTAACTGCGCTGCATCCGAGCGGCTTTTATTGGCTTGCTGCTGGCGGTGGAGCGTACACCTTGGGCGCTATCCTGCATGGTTTAAGTCGAGTGCCGTTTAATCATGCTATATTTCATTTTTTGGTATTGATTGGCAGTGCTTGCCATTACATTTCCATCTACGCTTATGTTATTTGACCTGAGTATGAATGAACAATTTGTTGAAACTGCGCTACAAGAGGTTAGACTCTGCGCCGGTTTTTCCACTTCTTGAATATTAATTATCGGAACTAACAATGAAAGTCTGTGGTGTTGAAATAAAAGGTAACGAAGCGATTATTTGCTTATTGTCTCTCGACGATGGAGTGTTCCATATTCCTGATTGCCGGGTGCGTAAAGTCACCTTGGAGAAGGTGGATCGTAGAGAAGCATTACAGGCATTTCAGCGTGAGTTTGCCAAGCTGATGCTCGATTATTCCGTTGAAAAAGTAGTGATCCGTCAGCGTCCAATGAAGGGGAAATTTGCTGGTGGCGCAGTGGGTTTTAAAATTGAAGCTGCGATAGAACTTATTAAAGAGTTGGACGTGCAAATTCTAACGCCTTTGGAAATTAAAACCTTACAAAAGCACAATCCGCTTCCGGTTTCCTTTGAGGAAACAGGCGTGAAAATCTTTCAGGAAGGTGCTTTCTCAACGGCTTTTGCTTTTTTAAGCCGAAGCAGTAACCAGGAATAAGGTTTGCATTCGACTTTTACAAGCCTTGGAGCACAAAGTGATTCGGGGCTGTTCTTTTCTTCATCTTTTTATTCACATTTCTTTAGAGCTTCTGATAAATACAGATAATGGAGTCTATTTGGCCTCATTTTTAGCAAGACTTACCTATTTTTCGGTATGAATATCCATAATATAGAGTCAATATTTGCTCGTCTTTTGAGATTTATGTAATACCCTTTAATGGCACATGTCAGGCATCGTTTTTTAGTAATTATTCCTAAAATTTTCTCGCAAACTTCAAAATAGCATAAAAAATAACCATTAATCTGATAAGTTGATGTAATTATTATGGATTAGACTAATTGCTATATGGCACTTTGAACGATTGTTTGCTGTAATACAGAAAACGACTTAAGAATAATAATAAATGCGCATTGGTTGGCGAAAGCTGTTTGGTTACTTAACGAGAAAACCCTCCGAATACTATTCGGTTGGGATAGAAGTTGGTGCTAACGAAATATGCGTATCAGTATTCAAGTTGGTTGATGAAAAACCTTATTGGTTTTTATACCAAACAATACCTTTTGCCGATTGGCGATCCACCCTCAAAGAATTTGTTGCTGAACATGAGCTGGAAAATACGCGCTGTTCAGTTGCCTTTAGTTCACAAAAATACCGTTTATTGCAAGTTGATCGTCCAGCTGTTCTTGATGAAGAGCTGGCGCAAGCGTTGAGTTGGTCTGTTCAGGAATTGCTGAGCACTCAGGACGAGGTGGTCGTTGATTATTTTGATTTGCCGGCACAAACCATTGGCGCTAACAAAGTGAATGTGGTGGCAATTAAAAAGGATGAGTTATACGAAATTTGTAAAGAGCTTATCCATATGGGCTTGTTTGTTTATCGTGTAACCATAGAAGATTTGGCTATTTGCGATTTGGTGCCTTGGGTTAATGACGCGGTAATCACTTTGGTTCAACGACATGGACAAGAAATTAACTTAAACATCATTAAAGATGGAAAGTTATATTTCAGCCGTCAAATTCGAGGTTACGAAAAGTTAGCCACATTTACTGAAATGGAATTACAGATGGGAATTGCTGAGAACTTGAGTGTAGAAGTTCAACGTTCGATGGATTTTTTCGAGAGCCAGTTACGCCAGGGGGCTGTTAAGAAAATTTATTTGCACTTGGATACCGAACATCAGGCATTAATGGCTGATTTGGTGAACAAGGCAATGCTGATTGATGTTGAGCCTTTTGCGCCTGATATGGGAAAAGAGGAAGGGTTAGATTTTAATCAGGTTTCTTTTGTCAGTTTGGGGGCTGGCATGTTGCGCGAAATGGCTGAGGAGAAGAAGGCTTGAAGTACAGAGTCAATCTATTCCCTCAGGAATTAAAGCCCAAGTTACAGTTGATGACGCTCAACTTCATGTTGTTTATATGGGGCGTGTCGATACTGGTTATGTTTATTTTTGCTGAGCATTTTCAAGAGCGTTACCTGGCTACACAAAAGCGAACACAAACTATTCAGACGGATTACAACACCAAAAAGACATTGTTGGAAACCTTGACCAAGGCCAGAGATAACCGGGCTCAGGATCCTGTGTTGCTAGAGTCGGTGAAGCGGTTACAGGACGAAGAGCGAGCCAAGTATTTGTTGTTGTCGGAGTTGAAAGGCCGGGAACAAATGAAGAATCAGGGCTTTTCTGTTTTGATGAAAGATCTGGCAGAGAACCATATTCCTGATATTTGGCTGACGCGAATTAGCATCAGTGAACAAAAAATCTGGATTGAAGGTGGTGCTTTAAAATCTGAGAAAGTACCTGTTTGGGTGAGTCAGCTAAGAGAGTCTGACTATTTTCGCGGACGTGATTTTGCTGGCGCAAGGATGTTTCGCAATGAGCAGGATGAACTTAGCTTCGTTATCAGCTCGGATTTGAGCGAATTGGTTTTGCAAGAAGGCCAAGCTGTACAAGGGGAGGTTCAATAGTGAAATTTGAACTTCATTGGTACAAGGAGCTTCAAGAGAAGTTTCTGGATCTGACTACACGTGAGCAAATCCTGCTCATTTCCAGTGGGCTCTTGTTGTTTTTATTTGGTGGTTACGTTTGGTTAATTGAACCAGTGCAATTGAATATTGATAACTTGACCCGACGAGTAGAGACACAGCGTTCAGATTTGGGACGTTTGGAAAATCAGATTAAAAATGTTGAGTTCGAGTTGTCTCAGGATCCGGATGAACCGTTGCGAAGAAGTCTGGAACAACTCAAGGAAAGAATTGGCAAGGTTAATTTGAGTTTGAGGGAGCAAACGGTCGATTTAATCCCCGCTAACAAGATGCCAAAAGTATTAGAGAAAATTCTGGCGCAATCGACCAAACTTAAGTTAATCAGTATGAGTTCTATTCCCCCGGTGAGAATGATGGATATTAATTCTGATAGCGGTGATAGTGTGAATCTGTTCCAGCATGGTGTGATGTTGGTGTTGGAAGGCGAATATATGGATATTTTGAATTATCTGGACGAGATCGAAAATTTAGAATGGCGGTTTTACTGGAAACGTTTCAATTATCTGGTTCTGGAGCATCCTGTTGCTCGCGTTGAGATTGAACTATATACCTTAAGTACCAGTAAAGCTTTCATAGGTGTTTGATTTATGAAGCAATGGCTGATTTTATTAAGTATTTTCTTTAGTTTGTTTGTGTCGGCAGCAGCTAGTGCTCAAACGATGTTTGACCCTACGCGACCACCAAAGAAAATGCAGGCAGTAGACGTTGAAGATGGTGCTGATGCCGAGCTTCAGGAAGATACTGCAACGGGCATACCCAAAGCGCTCGTTACTGCGATTTATGTGACTGATAGCAGTCGTTATGCAATCATTAATGATGATATCGTTCATGAGGGTGAAACATGGAAAAATGTCGTTGTAAAAACGATAAATTTGGATAATGTTGTGCTCGCCAAAAATGATATCCAAAAAGTGGTTGGTTTATTTAATATCGATGTAGCAAAAGAAACGGAATATGTTTATTAGAGGTGTATGTCTTATTTGTGCAGTGATTTTACTCAGTGCTTGTCAAAGTGCTGGGCGTCCCCCTGCGCAAGTTGCGGTAGACGAGGCCATTGCAGATTCACAACCCGATACGCACAAGGTATCTCCCTTAAAAGATATTCCTGCGGATGTTTCTCGTGCATTGCAACCTTCATTGCCAGAACAACGAGAGCGAGTGTTATTTGGTGAACCTCGTTATGATATTAAAGCGGAAGCTACGGCGGCTCGCGCATTTTTTGCCGGGTTAATCAAAGATAGCCCATACAGCATCGCCATTCATCCTGAAGTGAGTGGCAATATTACACTGGATTTGAAGCAGGTCAGGTTGCAAGACGTGTTTGATCTGGTGAGTGAGCTTTATGGCTATGATGTGCAGAGAAAGGGTAATGTTTATCGTATTTATCCTGCTGGAATGCGCACGGAAACCTTTAGCGTTAATTATTTGTTGATGCAGCGGGACGGCGTTACAACGAGCAGTATCAGTTCTGGTGGCGTATCACAGTTTGGTAATAACAATAATCGCACTGGCGGTACGAGTAATTTTTCTGGTAATAACCAGGGTTCTAATCAGTTCGGTAATAGCGGTTCCCAAGGTGGAGTTGCGGGTAATGGAACCAACATTTCTACATCCACACGTACTAACTTCTGGGAACAACTTCAATCCTCATTACTGTCTTTGATTGGAACGTCAGAAGGGCGCAGTGTGGTTGTTTCTCCGCAAGCCGGGTTGGTCACCGTTCGCGCCATGCCTGATGAATTACGTGAAGTGCGTAAGTTTTTAGAGGCTTCGCAAAGCAACATTCAGCGACAGGTGGTATTGGAAGCTCGAATTATAGAATTAACGCTCGACGATGAATATCAGCAGGGCATTAATTGGACTCAGGTTTTGTCTCATGCTGGTAGCACTGATTTTCGCTTTTCAGCTACAGGGCAGATTGCCAACAATACTATTTCCGGCGGATTGGGCGGTATTTCCAGCCTTGCTTTTGTGAATCAGGATTTCTCTGGCGTGGTTTCTTTGTTGTCGACGCAAGGTAATGTTCAGGTGCTTTCCAGCCCCAGAGTCACGGCGATCAACAACCAAAAAGCGGTGATTAAGGTGGGTAACGATGAGTATTTTGTTACTGATGTTTCTAATCAGAGCACAACCAATGCTAGCACTACGTCCAGCTCCCCCGATATTGAGTTAACCCCTTTCTTCTCTGGTATTGCCTTAGATGTTACGCCGCAAATTGATGATAAAGGCGGCGTTTTGCTGCATGTGCATCCTTCTGTGGTTGAAACACAAGAGCAAGAGAAGATTGTCACGATTAATCAGGAACAGCTTATCTTGCCATTGGCACAAAGTAATATTCGTGAGTCGGATACTGTGATCCATGCCAAGTCGGGCGAAATTGTGGTTATTGGCGGGTTAATGCAGACATCGTCCAGTGAAGTGCATTCTAAAACCCCTATATTGGGCAGCGTTCCTATTTTGGGAGAGTTGTTCAAGAACCGTCGTGAGATTGAGCAAAAGAGAGAATTAGTCATTCTTATTAAGCCTACCGTTGTAGATAGTAATACCTGGAAGCAACAATTACTCCGTAGTCAGGAATATCTGGCTGACTGGTTATATGTGGAGTAAGGCATGTATTTATATCATTTTGGGATCACTGAACTTCCGTTTACGTTAACGCCAAATACCAGTTATTTTTATGGCTTGCCTACTCATAACCAGGCATTGCAAGTGCTCAATACCGCATTGCAGTCGGGGGAAGGGTTTATCAAGGTTACGGGTGAAGTCGGTACTGGAAAAACCTTGATTTGCCGTAAACTTCTTAATGAACTTCCCGATCACTTTGTCACTGCCTATATTCCTAATCCATATTTGAACCCTGAGGAATTACGCCGCGCAGTAGCAACGGAACTGAGTGTTGAACTCAGCGAAAGAGCCGATCAACAGGAGTTCACTCAGCGTATTCAGAAAAAACTGATTGATATTCATCGTGGTGGTAATTCAGTGGTACTTATCATTGATGAAGCTCAGGCATTGCCACTGGAAAGCCTGGAAGTGATGCGCCTGTTTACCAATCTGGAGACGGAGTCGCGCAAGTTACTCCAGGTTGTATTGTTTGGGCAGCCTGAGTTGGATGAAAAACTGTCACGTTCAGAATTGCGCCAATTAAGGCAGAGGATCACCTTTTCCTACAGTCTGGATAAGATGGATAAGGATCAACTGTACCATTACGTTAAGCATCGTTTGAAAATTGCTGGCTATCGTGGCGGTGATGTCTTCAGCCGTCGTGTGTGCTCGGAATTGTATCGAGCATCGGAAGGTACGCCCAGAATGGTGAATGTGCTGTGCCATAAGGCTTTAATGCTGGCCTATGGTGAAGGCAAAAATCACGTGCTCAAAAAGCACATGCAACTGGCGATTAAAGATACAGATGCATGTAAGCAAAGGCCAAAGTTTCAGTGGTTATGGTATGTGGCTGTTCCTGTTTTGATCGGTGTGGCTACGGTTGCCTGGCATTTTGTTAATGGAGCAGGACTAAGTTGAGCGTAGTAAACAAAATGCTGCAGGATCTTGAACAGCGTAATGACGGAAATGGTAATGAACCTGCCGATTACCAGAAAAAACAAGCTCTTCATACGAGAAAGTTGCTGCTGTTCATCATTATTCTATTGCTGGTTGCTATCGGGTATTTCTCCTTTCGCCATGTTGGCAGTGCGGTATTTATTGAAGCTTTTGAAAAGCTGGGATTATTCGAGCAAGAGCAGCCTCGTGAGAAAAGTAAAAAGGTTTCAGTGAATAGTGAGCTGGACAGAATGATGCCAGCTCGAAGTGGAAACGATAATACAGAGGCTACTGCCCCTGTTGAGAACAAGGTGGCGCAAAGCAGCACTGTTGAGCAATCTGCTTCTATGACTGCAAGTCAGGCAATCAATACAACATCTGATGCCAACCCGCAGACTGAACAGCCTTCCGATGTGCAAAAGGAAGCATCTTTAAATACCGGAGCTGCTGAAGACTATACAAAGACCCGTGAAGGCGAAATGTCTGATGCCTTAGAGGCTGAAAGTACAATGGATGAAGCCACAGCTATGGTAGATGACTCTTCTGATGCTTCCGGAAAGGAAACATTTGAAGTGTCCCGATCTGCCGAAATGTCTGTTGAAGATAAAATCGCTTCCTTGTTAACAGCGGCTAATGAAGCGGTTCAAGCGGAACGTATCCCATCGGCGATAGCAGCTTTTAATGCCATTTTGGAATTGCAGCCTTCCCGTCATGATGTCAGAAAGCGTCTAGCTGTTTTGTTGTATTCCAATGATCAGGAATCGGATGCTGAAACACTGCTTCGACAAGGTATGGACTTAGCGCCCGACAGAATCGATTTGCGTTTGATGTTGGGGCGGTTATTGCATCGTCAGCAGAAAACGACAGAGCTTTATAATGTTTTGAAAGTCGTGAGACCTTCCGTTGAGCAGAATTCCGAATATATCTCTTTATTAGCTATGGCTGCGCAGCAGTTGAATTATCATCAGGAAGCCAGCGAATTATATGGTCTGTTAGCGTCTTATGAGCCTGAGCAATCTCGCTGGTGGTTGGGGATCGCCATTTCCAGCGACAAGATGCAAAATGTGCCACTTGCTTTGGATGCTTACCGTCGAGTTCAAGATTTAAATCAATTATCTGTTTCGGTGATGGAATTTGTGAAACAACGCATTAAGGCTTTAGGAGGGTGATATGAAGCCTAAGCTAAAGATGCGATTAGGGGATTTGCTGGTTCACGAATCCGTTATCACCGAAGAACAACTGCAACAAGCATTGCAGACGCAGCACCAGTCGGGGCGAAAACTGGGGCAGGCATTAATAGATTTGGGATTTGTCAGTGAAGAGGGATTGCTTAACTTCCTGTCTCAACAGCTTCATATACCATTACTGGATATTTCTCAGCGTCAAATTGCCCCTGGTGTTATCAAGCTGATTTCCGAAGTTCAGGCGCGGCGCTTAAAAGCGATTGCTATCGAAGACCGTGGCGGTAGCGTGCTGGTTGGAATGAGTGACCCGGCAGACTTGTCGGTGGTTGATACTTTATCGGGCATTATCTCGAAGCCGATAGAGCTGGCTATCGTTAGGGAAAAACAGCTCTACAACGCATTTGATACTTATTATCGTCGAACCGAAGATATTGCGTCGTTTGCTCAGGCATTGGCAACTGAGCATAAAGATGATGAAGAGTTTGATCTTTCTATTGCGGCAAGTACGGAAGAAGAAGACACAACCGTCGCTAAACTACTTCAATCTATCTTTGAAGATGCGGTGCAGATGAATGCTTCCGATATTCACATTGAACCTGATGAACGAGCATTGCGTATTCGTCAGCGCGTGGATGGGGTTTTGCAGGAGAGTCTTATTAATGAACGCAATATCGCCAATGCCTTGGTATTGCGTTTGAAGCTGATGTCTGGCCTGGATATTTCCGAGAAACGTTTGCCACAGGATGGACGTACCAATATTCGTATTAAAGGGCGCTCTATTGATGTCAGGGTATCAACCATGCCGGTTCAATATGGCGAGTCTGTGGTTATGCGTTTGCTGGATCAGTCGGCAGGTTTGCTTACTTTGGAGCAAACGGGGATGCCTGATCGACTGTTGCATCGTTTCCGATTGTTACTCCATCGTCCACATGGTTTGATTCTGGTTACCGGGCCTACAGGTTCCGGTAAAACCACGACCTTATATGGTGCATTAAGTGAACTGAATAAGCCTGAGAAGAAGATTATTACGGTTGAGGATCCTGTTGAATATCGCTTGCCGCGTATTAATCAGGTACAAACCAATAGCAAAATTGGGCTCAATTTTTCCAATGTATTGCGTACGACTTTGCGTCAAGACCCTGACATTATCATGGTGGGTGAGATGCGGGATCATGAAACTGTTGAAATCGGTTTGCGTGGCGCATTAACCGGTCACTTGGTACTTTCGACCCTGCACACCAATGATTCAATCAGTAGTGCTATTCGTTTACTCGATATGGGCGCTCCGGGTTACTTGGTGGCGAGTTCTTTGCGGGCTATTGTTGCCCAGCGTCTGGTGCGACGAGTATGCGATAATTGTAAGATCGAATATTTCCCTACAGCAGATGAATTGTTTTGGCTGAAAAATGTTGAGGGGAAATATCCCGAGGCTAAGTTTCACAAGGGAATGGGCTGCCAAAGTTGTCATCAGACCGGTTATAAGGGACGTATCGGTGTATTTGAATTGCTGGAAATGACAGAAAGCATGATGAATGCGTTGAAAGACAGTGATACGGGCGCATTTTCTCGAGCCGCGCTTTCATGCCCGGGGTTTGTTCCCTTGGCAAAATCAGCATTAGAGTACGCCAAGCTGGGTGTTACCACGGTTGAAGAAGTGCTCAAACTGGTTGAAATGGTCGCGGATGATGAAGAAAAACTTCGAGAGCTCGAAGGTGTTGAGGATGAGAAAGGCACTGATGCACAGAATGTAGGGGCTGGAGATGGCAACGTTTAGCTATTCTGCTCGTGATGCCAGCGGAGGCTTGGTCAAAGGTAACATTGATGCACCAGATCAAAATACCGCAGCTCAGGTTTTGCGTAGGCGTAATGTTACCCCCGTCAGTATTGTTCTAGCCACTAAGAAATCGAGTGGTAAAAAGCGTTCAGATAAAGCGAATGTTGCTTCTGGTGGAATTTTATCTGATTTCTTTGCTCCCGCAGTCACGCTGGATGATTTGATTATTTTTTCTCGCCAGATGTATTCATTGATGAAAGCCGGTATTCCTATTCTTCGGGCGGTGAGTGGTTTGGCGGATACAACTCTGTCTAAACGTATGCGCGAAGCCTTAATTGATGTAGGGCAGCAATTGGAGCGAGGACGAAGTTTTTCGTCGGCATTAAATCATCACCCTAAAATATTCAGTCAGCTTTATGTCAGCATTATTCACGTTGGTGAGAATACCGGTAAGCTCGATGAAGCTTGCATGCAATTAGCGGAGTATCTGGAACGTGAGCAGGAAACACGTAAGCAGATTAAATCTGCGACACGCTATCCTATGTTCGTGGTTATCGCTATTGTTATTGCATTGATTGTGATGAACATTTTTGTTATTCCAACCTTTGCAGGCATGTTTGAGAAATTCGGTGCAGAATTGCCATTTTTGACTCGATTCTTGTTAAATATGTCAGATTTCTTTGTGCATCAAGGGCACTTTATTATTGTTGGGGTAATAGGTTCTGTATACTTTTTGCGCCGTTATCTTAAGACTGAAAATGGTCGCTATCGCTGGGATCGATACAAGCTCAAGTTACCCGCTGTAGGTAGTATCTTTGAGCGCTCATTATTAGCGCGTTTTAGTCGTAGCTTTGCCATGATGCTGAAGGCCGGAGTACCTTTGACTCATGCTTTGAACCTTACTGCTGATGCGGTCGATAACGCCTTTATGTCGTCACGTATTGTGGGTATGCGTCAGAATATTGAACGTGGTGAAAGTTTATCCCGAGTCGCGGCTGGTAGTGGGCTTTTCACCCCTCTGGTTATGCAGATGATTGGCGTGGGAGAAGAGACGGGGCGAATTGATGAACTTCTCATGGATGTCGCAGAATATTACGAACGGGAAGTGGATTACGATTTAAAAAGTCTAACATCAAAAATAGAACCTATTTTGATCACTATAGTGTCGGTAATGGTACTTGTTCTGGCGTTGGGTATATTTACTCCTATGTGGGATATGATGAGTGCTACGAAAGGTGGAAGATGATAAGTCATGCTCAAGACGAAGGTCGTAAACTCTTTTTCGGCATAATAATTGCCGTGCTATTTGCACTATTCATGACAGTCTTTATTTGGTTTATGTCAAAAAATAAACCAAGTATTGATAAGGTTGCAATGAGTACAGTGGCAGACAGCTTTGCCACCAGCGTGGTTAATGCTCATTGGCAGTGGCGAGCGGAAGGACAGCCTAACCGTATCATTCTGGTCAGTTATAACCGTGAAGGGAAGGAAACGGATAGGCGACCTGTCACTATGAGTCATCTTGGCTGGCCAAGAGTTGAGCCAAATAGTGATGGATGTGCGGCATTGTGGAAGTCTGTACTTGGAATTCCTATGACATTACAAGGGTTTCGAGTGCAACCAGAGTTTTATGATGGCCTTGATATTAGCGGCAAAATACTGGATTCGTATTGTAAATACAGTGTCGCGATAGGGCCGTATTTTGAGTATAAAATTTATACCGGGAATGTAACCAAGTCTGATGGATAGGGCATTAGACTAATTGCCTATTTTCCTATTTTAGTTTCAACCTGATATTTAGGGGTAAGAAGATAAGTGAGCTTATTCCATTGTATGCCGGGAAATGAACTGAGGCTGGTTATGAGTGTCTATAAGAGTGTTTATTTAAAAGGTTGAGACAAGGGGTCTTATCCTGCTTGGAGTATTTTATGCAACGTGGTTTCTCGCTAATTGAACTGGTCATTGTTGTTGTTGTGTTGGGCTTACTAGCCGCTACAGCATTGCCTCGTTTTTTGGATGTGACCGATGACGCGGAAGACGCGACAGTTGAAGGTGTTGCAGGTGGTTTTGCCACTGGTGTTGGTTTGATTAGAGCGCAATGGGAAATTGAAGGACGTCCAAAAGAAAACCAGGGGGCGAATGTGACATTTGTGACATTGGATGGAATTCAGATTGGCGTAGATAAAGATACGGGGTATCCTACTGGGCAGGCATCGACTAATACGGAAGATGTTGATATTTCCAACCTGGATTGTGAGAGTATTTTTAATCTGATTATCCAAAGTGCGCCGACAATTACCTCGACGTGGGATTCCGGAGCGGAACCTTTTCAGAATTTTCGCTACTTTACCAAAACCAATTCTGGGGCTGGTGCGGCTGGAAATGATGTATGTTTTTATTATTTGACACAAACGGTAAAAAATGAAACCGCTGAGCCTAATGATAACGGTGTAGGAAATGGGTTCATTTATGATCCAAGAATCGGCCAGGTTACTGTGTTTAGTAATAATTAATAATTCTTTATTTAAGTGCTAACAACTTTTGATTTTTATTGATTTGGGGTATTGAAAATGAAACAACAAAGCGGTTTTACATTGATTGAATTAATCATTGTTATTGTTATTTTGGGTATTTTGGCTGTTACGGCTGCTCCCAAGTTCATTAATATTCAAGACGATGCAGCTGAGTCTGCCGCTGAAGGTATCGTTGGTGCGCTGAATAGTGCCGCTGTTAGTGTTCGTGGCGCAGCGCTAGTTCGCGGCGTAGCTACTGCTGGTGGTAACGTAAGCGCATCTGGTTCTAACGTAGCGGTTGTTGCTGGTGGTTATCCTGCAGCAACGGCGGCTGGTATTGCAAGCGCTGTGGATATTGACTCTTCATGGACTGGCGCAGTGAGCGGTACTTTATATGTTTACCAAAATGCATCTGGTAACTGTACTGTGAGCTATTCAGTAACTGCTAATGCTGCTAACCCTGCTTTCTCTGCGGGTGTTGTATCTGGTTGTACTAACTAACCACTTTCTTGATTTTCCGAGACACTGTGCAGCAAGTCTGCACAGTGTTTATCAGGAAAATAAAATTCATATTTCTGACAATCTTCCTGTTCCAATTTTCCCAGAAAGTTTTTTAATCTGATCATATTTTCAAAGTAAACCGCTCTTGGATGGTGCTCTATTTTTTCTTCAGCCCAGGCAATATATTCCTCGATCGCTTTTACGTTATTGCTGTTAACACCGGCCTCTGCTTTATGCCCCATAATATTTGTCCAATATCTATCGTAGTGAACAAAAGGGTTAATGATACGTAGATAGGGCGCAGGTGTTTTTTCTGCCGCTAATTCATATTCCAAAACCAGATTGATAGTGTGCAAGCCTGTAAGTGAAAAGCTCACACATCCAATAAGGACAAATAGTGCAACAGGTCTAAAAATGGTTTGAATTTGTGAAGGGATATAGATTGATTTAACGGTACTTTGCTTTTGTATTGCAGAAGACAGAATAAATAGTCGAATAAGAACCAGCAGAACCAGAAGATGAGTAAAAGAAGTTTGTAATGGGTACTCGGTTAGTGCATGTAGGGCAATAGGGAAAAACAGAGCGATAACAGAGTGCTGGTTTCTTCGGAAATAAGGCATTAACCATACAATCATGGCGATAAAGAAACCTAGTGCAGCCGCTCCGGCAACAATACCGCCTTCTGCAAACCAGAACATAAGCTCATTATGGGGATGAGACATATTATGCTGTACCCATTTAGGGTTACCGGTTTCTATGGCTTTTTCTGCACCGAGATAGGTATAGGCCGCCTCAAAATTTCCGTAACCTACGCCAGTTATCAAGTTTTTTTCAATTAACTCGAATACCTGAGGGTAGAGGATTTCGCGTTCGCCATCAGATTGATAATGCGCCATGGTGTTAGTGCTTTCTATGGCACTTTTCCCCAATGTGAATCCGACAATACTCCCTAGCGCAAAGCCAACTATTAAAACCAGGACATGCCATTGTCGGGTTCGCAATATTTGCCATGAACACAAAATGGAAATGACGATACCTGCCAATACCGTGCCGCGTGAGCCTAACTCAGCGCTAAGAATGCCTATGCCAAAGCTCAATAGTGCCATTATCAGCAACAATGGAAAGCGTGGTCGATGGGTGAGTGACAGGTAAAGATAGCTGGCATAGCCTGTCATAATGTAAGAGCCCATCAGGTTTATCTGCTGAAAATGCCCAAAGGGTTTGAAGTGATGTTCCATAACGTAAAGCTGTGCCAAGCCAAGAAGCACTTGGGCAGAAATCGCTATTGATAACCCCGTCATGAGAATGTGTCGGGTTTTGCGGGTGACAATAAACTGCTGTGATAGCAAGAGAAACAACCCAATAGCTGGAAGTGCCAGAATTTGAAACCAGGTGCTGGCTTGTGGATTGCTGTTTCCATACATAAACGGAATAAACAGCATGGCTATTAAACCACCTAAAAACAGTAAGTTACGATTGAATTTAAGTTTGTTGGTTTGTTGCAATCGCCATAGTCCAATCGCCAGGGAAATACTGAAACACATCCACCCAAGCAGATTTATGGGTAAGTCTGTACCTGTTCCGCCCATGTTGGGCTGGTAGTAGAGTGTACCCAGCAAGAAAAAGCCTGGAATAGGCAACCAGAATGGATGTAAGTGATAACGCTGGAGCTGTTGCCGCCAAAAATCAGAAAAAGAGGACATAAACGAGGAAAATCCGGTTTCGACCAAAGATTAATTCAATTTCATGCTAGAGTAGCATAGTCTTTTGATTGAAAAGACGTTTTAGTGATTAAAGAGTATTGCAGTCTCTCAGAGTTTGTTGCATTTCAATATGAGTATAACTACCCCAAAAACAAGTACGCCGAAAATAGCAGGGTTTACCCTGTTTGAGCTAATTATCACTATGATGATTATCAGTGCATTGGTTGTTTTTGCCAGTGCTCGTTTCGGTGGTTCCCAGGGCTATGACGAATTTGCCTATCAAGCCCGATTAATTTCTGTATTACGTAATATGCAAACCCGCGCCATGAACGATACTCGTAATAGCTATTGTTTTCAGGTTAACTTCGACAATAGCAATAATGCCTTTGGCCCTCCATCTCTTAATTACAATGGCTTGGCGGCTAACACCTGTAGCAGCTCTATCGATGTTGATAACGTGATGTCTGGTACTAGCCGCAATCGCTTTCAGCATATGTTTGCTCTTGCTAGTGAGTTGAATGAAGATGGTGTCAATCTGCAAGCCAGGAATTCTTTAGGAAACAGCATTTCTTACATTGGCTTTGATGCCTTGGGGAAACCCATTACCAGTGATGCAGGTAATGACAATTGCGCTTCCGGTTGTTCTATTACATTTAGTACCGTTGTTGCAACTGCAAAGGTCTGTGTTGAGTCTCAAGGCTATGTGCATGCAGGAGAATGTGGTGATTAGCTTTCCTGAAGTGCATTCGCGAGATAGAGGCTTCACCCTGATTGAAATGGTGATAGGCATTGTCGCTTTTAGCGCGGTGCTAACCATTATTCTCAGTGTTGTTACACCGCAAGCTGTGCGCAGCGTGGATCCTATTTTCAACGTGCGAGCGGCAGAATTGGCGCAATCTACCTTGAATGAAATTAGCTCTAAATTCTTCGACGAAAACTCCAACCGAACCGGGGGAGTCATACGTTGCCATGAGGATTTTGATGGTGACGGCGCGTACGATAATAACGCTTTGAAGGAAACCGAGTGTACTGCTCCGGCATCCTTAGGGCCTGATTTGGGTGAGAATGATCGCGAAGCTTATGACGATGTTGATGATTACGATGGCCTAAATGTGATTGTTAACTCTTTTGGAGACAGTATCGAACAGAATGGGCAAGACCTGTACGCAGGTTTCGGTATTCTGGTATCTGTGTTCTATGACCAGAATATGGATGGCATAGACGACGGTGCTATTGGTAGCTTGAAACTCATCCGTATTGTTGTGACAACACCCGTAGGCGACAGTTACACCTATTCAGTTTATCGGAGTAATTATTAGTGAAATCACCAAATAGTGCTCTGTCTTCAAAGGTCAATATAAGTAAGCGAACAGGCTTTACGCTGATAGAAATGGTATCGGTTATTGTCCTCCTTAGCGTGGTGATGTTAGGCGTTACCAGCTTTATGGGTACAGGCATTCAAATATATCTGGATGTGACCGAGCGTGACCAACTATTGAGTGATAGTCGTTTTGTGGTTGAGCGATTGAATAGAGAACTGCGCACCGCTTTGCCTAATAGTATTAGGGTTAAGGGGGATTCCAGCACGCATTGCCTTGAATTTGTTCCTATTCGTTGGAGCACTTTTTATGAAGATATCCCTGTTGCACCAGAACCAGCGAGCAGCGCTATTAGTGCGATAAATCTGACCGGATTAAATGGGGATGATTACACTGCAAATACAGACCCATCGGACTTTGTCGTCGTTTATGCGACTAATGAGCAACAAATTTATAATGCAGGTAGCTCAAGGCGTTTTGGATTAGCCTCGATTACCAGTGCCTCGATGGCGACCATTAACCTGGATAATAGTGTGCGTTTTGCTGCCGATTCCCCGATGTCGCGTTTATATGTCGTTGATGGGCAAACGGTGAGTTATTGCGTTAGGGATGTTGGGGGCACCGATAACAGTTCTGGCTCCAAAAATTTATATCGTCATCAAGGGAATTTTGCGCAGAATCAACAAGTCTATACTTCTGGCGGCGTATTAATGGCGGAGAATATTGATAATACCTTGTCCAACAATCCTAAAGGTGTTCCACCGGGCAGTGATGATCCTTTTCGAATGTATGAAGCAACGTTGCAACGCAATGCATTTGTTCGTATACGCTTAAGGTTTAAGCGCAGTGATGAGATAGTTGTATTTAATAATGAAATTCATATACCCAATACACCCTAGAGGCATAAACAAACAACGTGGTAGCATGTTGTTTATTAGCGTTTTTGTTATTGTTGTGATGGCAATGCTGGGGCTGACCATGACAAACATGCTGGCAACATCGGCAGAGTCAGTGGTGTATGAATCTTTGGGTTTGAAAGCCATGAATGCAGCTCGAACCGGTTTGGAAATCAGGGTTTCTGCGGCATTTCCTTTGCAAGCGTCAGGCGCGATTGCTCTTTGTGAAGCGGCTCCTGCCGGAGCGGTTGCAATGAATTTAGACGCCATTGATGGTTTGCAAGGCTGTTCTTATATTACTGATTGTCAGTCTGATAATAGTAGCCCCAAGGTAACTTATTATCGTTTTAGCAGTACCGGGCAGTGCTCGGTGAGTGATGTGGTGGTGAGCAGAACAGTGGCTGTGGATGCAAGAACGCTTTAAGTATCATGATGGTCTTATTTAAACAGCAGTATGATGAGTGTGTAGCGAGATGAGCAATATATTGAAGTTCATTATGTTGAGCTTACTGATATTTAGTCAGGGAGTGTATGCCACTATATGCCCGTCTCCTCATCACAATGCGGGAAAATTGATCATTAATGAAATCAGTTTTCATGGTCAAAACTCTCAAAATAATTGGTTTGAGTTATACACGGAGGAACCGTCTCTTAATCTCAGCGGATGGCGTGTTGTTCTGAAAGGTCGTGGCGGGATTAATGAAGTTATTTCCCTACCTAATATTACGATGCCCTGGAATGCTCAAACGTCAGGTCGATTTTTAGTCATGGCTGCATCAACTCAAAGCGCTGAGATTAGTGCTGGGATCACAAACGGTACTTTGGTGATTGGGCAAAACCTGTTTATTAATCACCATATTGACTTACATAATACCATTCAGGAAATGCTGATTCTGGATAACCATGGTGATCTGGTGTACTACTTGGGTTATGCCAATCGTTTTAGCCAGTTTACTTTTGATTGCCCTTGGCGCTACCCTGAATTTTCCGACACTATTATTGATGTTGGTAATAGCGATACAGCTTGTACCGCGGTTGATGGTGATAGCTCAGGTTATGATGAAAACGATTGGGTGGCTGGTTGTAATGGTGACACAACTGTAGGTGAATCCAACAACTCGGCGGAATTATTAAGCCATTTTCAGATCGAGCATGATGAGTATGGTGTTCCGGGAGTACCTGAAACTATTACCATAAAAGCCTGCGCTACGGCTGATTGTTCTGTGTTGATGGATGAAGCGGTTAGCGTTGATATTTTCCTTTCGTCAGGTACAGGTACTTTCACTACTTCCTCGCTGAGTTTTTCATCGGGAAGCATTACCACTGATCTCTCGGTGTTAACCGAACAGACAGTTACACTCGCACTGCAAAACATGTCGCCAGACGTGAACTATCAATGTTTGGGAAGTTCCGGAGCAACGGACTGTCAAATCACCTTTGGTGACCCTACGCCCATAGCAAAGTACGAATTCGAGCAGGCACAATGGCAGGGCTACGACAGTATTCTTGATGAAACAGGCAACAACAATCATGGTTCACCCATAGGCTCTATCAATCCTACATACCCGACCTCGGAAGTGTCTTGTAAGGTTATGGATGTTGACGACGATGGTTATTTTTTCCCAGTTTATACTCAGAATGCCATGGACACAGGTCTTGACGTGAGTTCTGATATTGGCGCCACAGGCACAATTTCATTTTGGTATCGTAGTAATTACGACTGGGTTGGTGGTGGTGATCGTCAGCTTTTTGATGCTTCTATTGAAGCTGATTTTTTTGGCTTTACCGGGCATTTCTTTTATCTCACTCTAACTAATGCCGGACGTTTGGAATTTGGGCTTGAAGATAGTGCCGAAAAAGATGCCTACATATACACTGGTGTACAGAACTTCAGTGCTGGTGAGTGGGTGCATATCGCCGCTGTATGGGATGTGACCAACGAACAATTACAGATATATATTAATGGTGATTTAGCTCCTGTAACCAGCTACATCCAGTCACCGTTAAGTGGCGACATATCGAATGTACAGTCACTTTTTATTGGTGATAACCGTTCAGTTTATTCAATTTATAGTGCTAGCGATAAGTCTGCAAATGGGCAATTCGATGTTGTGCGTATATATGATGTTGCTCAGTCTGAGACTGGCATCGAAAATGATATGCTCGAGGTGTTTCCCTGTAATCAAACGCCACTGTTAGGGGAATATCGTTTTGAACAGCTTAGTTGGCCGAGCTCGAATACAGTTCTTGATACCAGTGGTTCAGCTAATCACGCGTCACCTGTCGGTAATGTGCTACCTCTCACTCCGGGAATAGAAGTTTCCTGTAAAGTTGCCAATGTGCCTGCTAACTATTCTGTGAATGATATTTCGGCAATTGATACTGAAATTGACCCCAACGCTCACATAGGAAGTAAGGGAACCATTTCATTTTGGTATCGAAGTAATGAGGATTGGGATTCGGGCAGTTCAAGGCAACTTTTCGACGCATCAAGTACCCATGGGGCTTATCCAAGTGCCTTGGCAGATACCTTCTTTTATTTAACGTTAAATTCTTCCGGTCGATTGCAGTTTGGTATGGAAGACAGCAACGACAGCGATGCGATCATTACTTCCTATAGTTCTTTTAATTTCACCAGTGATGACTGGGTGCATGTTGCTGTGACCTGGGATTTAAACAACGAAGAACTACAGATGTTTATTAATGGCAATTCAGTCTATACCTACGACAGCATTGCTAATTTGTCTGGCGCGTTAGGTAATACTTTTAGTCTGTATATTGGTGATAATCGTTCGCAGTATTTTGTCTTTGACAGCTCTGCTAATTCTGCCAATGGTCAATTTGATGATGTGCGGATTTATTCCATCGTTCAAACTCAGGCCGATATTCAAGCCGATATCGCTGACGTGCAACCCTGTGGTATCGGCAACGTGCATCATTACGAGTTGAATTTTAATCCATCGGGCTCTATTTGTGCAGACAGTACCATTACCGTGAATGCTTGTGCTGACGCAGCATGTAATGTTCTGGCGAATGGTTTGCAAAGCGTCAATCTGGAATACACTGATGCGCTCAACAATACTACCAGCATCGTCAATGGGTTAACCCTAAATAGCGGCACTGCCACTTATGATTGGCGTTTACTAACCCCTCAAACAGTGACATTAGGGATTAGTAATCCATCACCCTCACCTACTCATGCTTTGGAATGCGAGCCCGCGAATTGCCAGATGACTTTTGGGGATTTGGCGTTGGAAATGCTGGTTGATGGTCAACCCGGTGATATTCCAACTCAAATAGCCCAATTACCCTTTTCGAATAGCATTTCTGTTGTGCCGAGCCAGCTTTGTGGTGGAATGGTTGGCGCTAATTTGGAGCTGGCTTTGGAGTGCCTTGAGCCTAATGTGTGCGCTGGAACGGTAAATGGCAACACAACTCAGTTTTTGGTAAATGATACTGTGGTAAGTGAGGATTGGCTCACCTCTTTCACGTCAATATTGGGCTTTGACTATATCAATGGTAATGAGCTTGACTCTTTGGTTTATCACGACGCTGGAAAAGTCCGCTTGCATGCGAAAGTAGGGACTGTCACTACCTACAAGGATTTTGTGGTAAAACCAGCTGCACTTAAAACACTGGCATCAGCATCAGATCCTCAGATTGCGGGACAAAATTTTGATATGGAAATTTCGGCACTCGGGGCTGAGGGGGCGATATTACCGGGCTATGCTGCTCAGGATCTGCAAGCACGGGTTATACGTGTATCTCCTACAGCATCCGGCTCCGTGGATGGCCATCTGGTTTTTTCTAATAAAGGCGGGACAATCCCTGATATAACATCGATAAGCAGCAGCACCAATGAGAATAGCGCATATAGTCCAATTCACGATGATATTGATGATATGGTGAATGGTATATCAAGAAATATGCAGGCTTACTACACAGAGGCCGGGAGGGTATATATGGAAGTGGTTGATGTCAATTACTATGGAAGCGTTATCTCCCCTCCAGGGAATGGATGGGTGTCGCCGCTGAGTAACGTACAATTTATCCCTTCCTTTTATAGTGTAAGCCATGAGACTGTTTCGTTGCTCGATAGCTGTGGTGCCTTTAGTTATTGGGGACAGCCTATTCCTGTTTCTCCAAGTGTTAAATTAAAGATTGTTGCGTTAAATGAGGAAAGTACACCTCAGATAACCAGAAATTTCAATGCGTGGAATCTGGATTTAGATATTGCCAATATTGCCGCTCCGTCAGGAGCTGGCTGGACGGTAAATGCAAGCAATATAATGTCGGAAGATTCCATTTCTTATGATGGGCAGCATGAAGTCAGTTATTCTGCGGATATCACTTTCAACAAAAACGTGACTCCTCAGGTTCCATCCGTTTCCCCACCGGCTACCATTGAAAATAATTTAGGTATGTTTACGGATCAATCCATCTCAGGTCTTTGCTATAAAACAGCATCTAATGCGAGCTGCTCAGCGTATTCAATAAGCAATATTACAGGTGCGAACCTGCGTTGGGGACGCGTTGTTTTAGATAATGTTTATGGCCCTGAGAATGAGCCTCTAAACATGAGAGTCAGAACAGAATATCTTGATGCATCCAGCCAATTTGTGACTAATCTTGACGATGGAAGCTTGTCTTCGGCTTGTACAAGCTACAATTGGTCAACCGTGGATGGCAAAATAGGATTGTCTGCCGTTTCTGGTGAAACGGATATTCGGAGTTATTTAACCGCTGTTGGTGGTGGTGGCGATTTGCTTCAGGGGGCGTCGTTGAATTACGAAGGTATCATTATTCCTGCCCCCGGTGTTGGTGTTTCTGGAAGCGTTGGAATTACTCTGCTTCCAGATGCGTCCGGTGTTACCTGGCCTGATTATCTGAATTTCGACTGGGATGGTGATAATGACATTGATGACAATGATCGACCTTATGCAACAGCATCATTTGGACAATATCGAGGAAATGACCGCATAATTCACTGGCGAGAAGTCCTCAGATAAGTAAAAATAATACAAAGGTGTCACCTAATATCATTTATGAACGTGCTAAAACTTGCGCTTTTCTCGACAAGTCAATAGCATAGGGGCTTGTTGTGGGATCGGCAGAAAGTGATCTGTCCAAAGCCATATTCTGCACCATAATAAAAATAAATCCGTATTTGCCGCCGTCGGCAAAACAATGTTTGGAACGGAATAATGAATCGAATAGCACATTTAGCCTTGGCAGTAACTGTCGCGTTTTCATCACCGTTAGTGTTGGCCGCAGATATGTCGGTAGAAGACATTAGGCTACAAATTCAAGAGCGACAGGCTGAATTTGACAACTACAACAAAGATCTGAGTGTTCAGATCGATACCGCCAAGCGGTTAGAAAAAGAGCTGGAATCATTGCGCGAGAATGCTGTTATAGCCGAGGCGGAACGGCAGTCAGCGTTGAATGAGATGAACCTGCAATATGAGCGTATGGTTGAGGATCCCAGCCTTGATATCAGCACTGTACGTCAAGCATATTTGGCAGCAGTGAAGTCTCATAAAGAAACCAAAGATTCCATTACTGCGAAATACAACGAATGGCAAAATCAATTGCAGGAAGTTGAGCAACGCCGTTTGTCCAAGCACAGTTTGTTAAACAAACTGGAAGGCTTGCGTGAGCAGTTGAACAGCGCTCGTGTCGATCGCCTTTTCAGCGAATTTAATCGTCAGGATATGGTTGCCGTTACTCATAACATTGCCTGTGATCGTGAAGAAACCATCGGCAAATGTATGGAGCGAGGTAAGTCTCTGGCGAAACAGAAAGCTTCCAAACGCTATCTGGATCAATTGTATGATGGCTTGAGTGAATCAACCGAAGCTTTAAAACGTCGTCCATATTCCGATGCCTACGTGCAAATTATCCGCAGTGAAGTGGTTGAAAACAATTTCAGTGGCCTTGGTAACTACAATCTTAAAATGAACGTTGAAGTGAAAGGTAACTTGCAACGTAATGAAGGCTGCGCACTGTTGGGTGTTGATGATAGATACTGTGTTGCTGATAAAGATCAGGTCAATGTTGCTGAAGTCGCTGCCCCCGGTCTTAATTTGAGTGGTGGTGTTCAAACTGACGAATCCGTTATGTATGAATTGACGGTTCGTTCAAATGTTTACGATGATGAAGTCTTTATTGACGGTGTTAGCTACGGTTCTACTCGTTTGCAAATTATGTTGCCTTCTGGTGAGCATGATATTGAAGTGGTTAAGCGCGGTTATGACACCTTTAAACAAAAGGTGAATCTGACTGATAGCCGCACTTTAAAAGTCGATTTGAATCGCTCTCAGTACACGTTCAACAAAGGTGAGCGTATTCAGGATATTCTCGCTGGTGACGTAACTGGCCCTGATCTGGTTGTTGTACCATCAGGTGCTTTCCGTATGGGGGATATCACAGGTCACGGCCTTGATAACGAGCGCCCTGTTGAAAGTAAAGAAATCTCCAATACTTTCGGTATCAGCGAAACTGAAATTACCGTTGAACAATTCCAACACTTTGTTTCTGCAACCAGCTATGTAACTGATGCTGAAAAAGGGCGTGGTTGTGCGTTTTATGAAGGTGGTCGTCCGGTTTGGCAAGAAAATCTGAACTGGAGAGCGCCGGGTTATGCTCAAACAAAAGAGCATCCAGTTGTGTGTGTGAGTTTGAAAGATGCGCAAGCCTATGTTGACTGGCTAAGTGCCAGCAGCGAACAAAGCTACCGCCTGCCAAATGAAACTGAGTGGGAATATTCCGCTCGTGCTGGCAATGAGTCAGATTATTGGTGGGGTGACGGCATTGGTACTGATAATGCCAACTGTGGTTGGTGTGGTAGTCAGTGGTCAAATGTTAGTGCTGCGCCAGTTAGCTCCTTTGAACGTAACGGTTTCGGCTTGTTCGACACTGTAGGTAACGTTTGGGAGTGGACTGTAAGCGAACGCTCTCAAAGTGGAGCGGTAGTTCGAGGCGGTGCCTGGAACTTTGCGCCCAGATTGGCGAGAGCTGCAACCCGTATGGAACTTGACCCATCGTTCAGATCCAACTATGTTGGATTCAGAGTCTTGCGGGAACAATAACCAGGTTACTGATAAATCCCGGTATACTTACCGGGATTTTTTTATACTTTACAACGAGCCATTATCTCGCCCATTCTTAGTAGGTGAAGTTGGCAGCGAAGCCCTTTAGCTTCTTGAATAAGCTGTTGAATGAGAGATAGCTTGCTGAATGGCGGGGGCATTGGTAAAGTTAGCGAATTTCCGTATAACCACAACAATTTACAATAAGGAAGCGGCCATTCCATGTTTAAAAAGCTTCGGGGAATGTTTTCCAACGACCTTTCCATCGACCTCGGCACCGCAAACACACTCATTTATGTTAAAGATCAGGGTATTGTTCTTAATGAACCGTCCGTAGTGGCAATTCGCCAGGAACGAGCTGGTGGCCCCAAGAGCGTTGCAGCCGTTGGTGCGGAAGCAAAACGCATGTTGGGACGTACTCCCGGTAACATTAAGGCCATCCGTCCGATGAAAGACGGCGTTATTGCCGATTTCTACGTGACAGAAAAGATGCTGCAGCACTTTATCAAACAGGTTCACGACAACAACATTTTGCGTCCAAGCCCTCGAGTGTTGGTATGCGTACCTTGTGGTTCAACTCAGGTAGAACGACGCGCAATCCGTGAGTCGGCTCTGGGAGCTGGTGCTCGTGAGGTATTTCTGATTGACGAGCCTATGGCTGCGGCTATCGGTGCAGGCTTGCCAGTATCAGAAGCAACGGGCTCAATGGTTGTGGATATCGGTGGCGGTACTACTGAAGTGGCCATTATTTCATTAAACGGTGTTGTTTATTCTTCATCTGTTCGTATTGGTGGTGACAAGTTTGACGAAGCCATTATTAACTACATTCGTCGTAACTTTGGTTCCTTGATTGGTGAAGCGACTGCTGAGCGTATCAAGCATGAAATCGGCGCAGCCTATCCAGGTGAAGAAGTGAAGGAAATCGAAGTTCGAGGCCGTAACCTGGCAGAAGGTGTTCCTCGTGGCTTCACACTAAACAGCAACGAGATCCTTGAAGCACTACAAGAGCCGCTAACCGGTATTGTGTCTGCGGTAATGGTTGCCTTGGAGCAATCACCTCCAGAGTTGGCCTCTGATATTTCCGAACGAGGCATGGTGCTAACCGGCGGTGGTGCGTTGTTGAAAGATCTGGACAGATTGTTGATGGAAGAAACAGGCATTCCAGTTGTTATCGCTGATGATCCTCTAACCTGTGTGGCCAGAGGTGGTGGTAAAGCCTTTGACATGATCGATATGCACGGTGGCGATTTATTCAGCTACGAATAATCCTTGTTTAATAACAAGCGCTAATCGAGCATTTCATGGAAAATATTTTTATTCGAGGGCCATCACTTAACAGCCGGTTGCTGCTTGCTGTTGTCTTGTCTGTCTTTCTTATTGTGCTCGATTATCGTTTTAAAACCTTCAGTGGAGTTCGGATTTATCTGAACTCCATGGTTGTTCCGCTGCAATACATGGCTAATATGCCCAGTGAAGCAATGAACTGGCTTTCGCGCAGTTTAGCTTCCAAACAACGATTGCTGGAAGAAAACGCAGAACTCACACACCAGGCAACGTTACTTAGCGAAGAGCGCTTACGTTATCAATTCCTGAAAAAAGAAAACGACCGTTTGCGTATCCTGCTAGGCTCCCCTGTTCGAGAAGATGCGCGCAAGATGGTCGCTGAGTTAATGGCCGTTGATAGCAACCCTTATAGTCACCAGATCGTTATTGATAAAGGTGCTGCTCACGGGGTTTATCAAGGTCAGGCGGTATTGGATGAACATGGCATTGTTGGGCAGGTTCTTCAAGTGGCGAGCACTAATAGCCGCATACTGCTCATTTCTGATTTAACTCATGCTACCCCATCACGTATTCAGCGTAATGATGTTCGTGTGATTGCGTCTGGTTCCGGTGCATTAAGTGAATTGGTTATTGAACATGTGGCACACAGCACCGACATTCGTGTTGGAGATGTGTTAGTTTCATCGGGATTGGGGAATGTATTCCCGGAAGGCTACCCGGTTGCCACTATCACCTCAGTAGTACGAGATGAATCTCGTCCTTTTGCCAGTATACGAGCTGAGCCAGCAGCCAGACTGGATCGTTTGAAATATCTCCTTTTGCTTTGGCCTTCCGATGCGCCAACGCAGCCTGTTCTTGGCGATGGTCAACAGGAGAGCTTGCCTGATGATACCGCTGTTGATGTCAGCATTGATAATAAAAAAGCAGGAGGCCGATAATGTTTCAGTTACGACATTACATTATCGGATTAAGTATTCTGTTTGGGCTAATGCTGCAAATTATGCCCATGCCAATTATTGTTGACCCTTATCGCCCTGACTGGGTGTTTTTGGTGATCGCTTATTGGAGTTTGGCATTGCCAAATCGAGTGAGTGTTGGTGTGGCGTTTCTCAATGGCATTATTTTGGATGTACTGCTAGGAACGCCTTTAGGTGTACACAGCTTGGCGTTAAGTGCCGTAACGTACGTTTTGGCTGCTAACTATTTACGCTTGAGAAACTACTCTGTGTGGCAGCAGGCGATCGTCATTGGGTTACTCGCGTCTTTCTATCACTTAATTGTGTTCTGGATTTTGCGACTGTTAACCGACATCAATTTTAACTTTGAATTATTATGGCCGGTACTGACGGGTACTTTGCTTTGGCCCTGGATTTTCTCTCTCCTTAGAAAAGTTCGTCGTCAGTTTCGCGTTACCTGATCCTGATATCATTCCGGAAAAATATGTCTACACAACTGATTTTAGCGTCGCAATCGCCGCGCAGAGCTGAATTATTAAGTCAGATTGGGGTCTCTTTTCTTAAATATCCCGGTGATGTTGACGAAACCCCACTGTATAATGAGCCCCCTCTTGATTACGTTGAGCGCATGGCGCGTGAGAAAGCCCATGCGGTGGCTACTGAGCTGAGCAATAGCGAGTTAGCGAAACAGCACCAGCGTCTGGTTATTTTGGGTTCGGACACCATTGGTGAATGCAATGGCGAAGTGCTGGTAAAACCTACTGATTTTAATGATTTTAAGCGCATGATGCAGATGATGTCAGGCTCTATCCATTATGTTCATACTGCTATTGCGGTGAGTATGGATGGACAGGTGTCATCTCAGGTAGTGACGACAGAAGTGGAATTCGGGCAATTGACCGAGGCTGATATTAACTGGTATTGGCTAACCGGAGAGCCTCACGATAAAGCGGGTGGATACGCAATACAGGGCTTGGCCGGACAATTTGTGAAACAAATCCGGGGTAGTTACAGCGCTGTTGTGGGTTTACCTTTGTATGAAACCGTTCAAATGCTGAAACAGGCAGGAATTCGCGCCCATGAGTGGTGAGTTACTTATTAACGTTACACCTTCGGAATCTCGAGTCGCCTTAATCGAAAACGGCTTATTGCAGGAGATCCACGTTGAACGCCATACCAAACGTGGTCTGGTGGGTAACATCTATCGAGGTAAAGTAAGCCGCGTATTACCCGGTATGCAAGCCGCTTTTGTTGATATTGGACTGGAGCGTGCCGCGTTTTTGCATGCTTCTGATATTGCCTTGCATAACGAAGTTGCTGGCGAAGTGCCAGAGCATCATTTTGAGAAAAAAGACATTCGGGAACTGGTGCGTGACGGACAAGACATCGTCGTACAGGTGGTCAAAGATCCCATTGGCACTAAAGGTGCGCGTTTAACCACGGATATCACCATTCCTTCTCGTTATCTGGTATTTATGCCCAGCGTTACCCACGTTGGCGTTTCTCAGCGTATAGAAGATGAACAAGAGCGCGATCGTTTAAAATCCATGATGTCTGGGCTGGAAGGTGAAGGCGGATTTATTTTGCGCACTGCGGCAGAAGGTGTGGGCGAAAATGAATTAATACAGGATGCCAAGTTCCTGCGTCGTTTGTGGTCGAAAATTCAGGCTCGTACCAAGCGCAAGAAAGTGAATGTACTGTATGAAGATCTCCCGTTGGCACGTCGCGTATTGCGCGATTTTGTGGGCACTGAGCTGGATCGCATTCGCATTGACTCCAAGCTGGCTTTTCAAGAGATAGAACAGTTTACCGGTGAATATGCACCTGAGTTTCACAAGTTATTGGAATGGTATCCTGGTGAGCGTCCTATCTTTGATCTTTATGACGTCGAAAATGAGGTTCAGCGAGCTCTAGAACGCCGTGTGGATTTGAAATCGGGCGGTTATTTGATCATTGACCAAACCGAAGCCATGACCACCATCGACATTAATACCGGTGCGTTTGTCGGTCATCGTAATCTGGAAGAAACCATATTCAACACAAACACCGAGGCGACTCAAGCGATTGCTCGTCAGCTAAGGCTGCGCAATCTGGGTGGCATTATCATTATTGATTTTATTGATATGGTGGATCAAAACCATCAGCGCAGGGTGTTACATAGCCTGGAAGTGGCTTTGAGTAAAGATAGAGCCAAGTCCAAGATTCACGGTTTCACCGCTCTTGGGCTAGTGGAAATGACGCGTAAGCGAACCCGAGAAAGTCTGGAGCATATCCTGTGTGGCGAATGTCCTGTCTGTAAAGGGCGAGGCTCGATCAAAACGGTTGAAACTATCTGTTTTGAAATTATGCGTGAAATTGTTCGGGTTAACCGTGCTTATGATGCAGACAAATTTGTTGTCTATGCTGCACCGACCGTTGCCAATGCCTTAATGGATGAGGAATCTCATGTTTTAGCAGAATTGGAACTATTTGTGTCCAAACAAATCAAAGTACAGACTGAACCCTTGTATAATCAGGATAATTACGACGTAGTCATGATGTAAAATCATGAGCGGACAATTTTAAGGCAATTAAGTGAACAGCGCGCGCTACTACATTTCCTATATCATCAGAAAAATCTGGATGGTGTTCGCCGTATTGACGGTGACATTAGCCTTGGTGATCACGTTGTTGCGCTATTCATTGCCCTACATGGACACCCAGAAGACGTTTATTCAGAATTGGTTGCTGGAGACCTATGGCGCAGAAGTCGAGATTGGCTATATCAGCGCAATCTGGAAAGCCCGAGGTCCCGCCATTGTACTGAAAGACCTCACACTGGTTCATAACGATAACTCTCCTATTGCCTTTAGTGTTGATGAAACTCAGGTTGAACTGGATCTCATCTCTTCCTTGCAATCCTGGCAAATTCATTCCAAACGTTTCAATTTGATTGGTATGGATATGCATGTCGATTTGGAACAATTGCAGCAAGGTGGCAGTAATTTCCCGGTTGTTGACGCCCTACAAACCTTATTTTTGGAACAACTACAGCGCTTTTCCATCAGTGATAGTGACGTCACTATTAAAACCCGTCTGGATGAGCAGCAAATTGAGGTTCAGCAATTGTCGTGGCTAAACAAAGGCACTCGACATCAGGGCGTTGGGGAAATGCGTGTTGCGGAATTGGCGCGTAACTCTGCCCGCTTTGTTCTGGATTTAACGGGTTCAAAAAACGAATTGGAAGGGACTTTTTATGCCAAGGGCGAAGATTTGGACTTGGCTCCTTGGGTGAAGGAATTTGTTCCCACTGAATATAATTTGAAGAAAAGCCGCGGGAATTTCGAATTATGGGCTGGTTTGTACAATTCTCAGGTTACGTCAGTACAAGCCAATTTCAGCGAAAGCAGCTTTCTTTGGCAAGGTAAGAAGAAAGGTTCTGAGGTTAGTGCTAATGTTTTGAAAGGCGAGTTTGCCGCACATCCATCGGGTAATGGCTGGTTGTTCAACATGAGTGACTTCATGTTGCTGGTTAACGACAAAGCATTAGCGAGCAATTGGGCTGGAGAAGTCACAAAATCGGGTGTGTTAACTTTCAATAACGTTGAGCCAGTTAAGTTGTCCCCTATTTTACCTTTAATGAATGTGCTTCTTGGTGCAGAACAGGCTGAGCCTATTTTGTCACTTGCACCCAGTGTTCAGGTTGATCAGGTTCATTTTGAACTGAGCTCAAAGCAAGTGGCGGCTCAATTACGTTTTTCTGACCTGCATTCCAACGAAAACGACGCAATACCAGGTTTGCAAAATTTGGCAGGCAGTATTTCCTGGTTAGACAATATCATGCGAGTGGAATTGAACTCATCTCAGAGTGAACTTAAAAGCGGGCAACTACTGGGTTACAACTTGCCCTACGAAACACTACGCCTGGATGCTTTTTTAGATGTCTCTGGTGACACATTGGAGCTGTTTGCACCAGAAATTTCAATTCATGGTGACAAGGTTAATATTGATACTTCCTTAAGATACCAATCTGATACTGAGTTGTTCCAGTTGATTGGCAAGCTGGATGATATGTCTGTCGAACAGGCAAAAGCGCTTTTTCCTCGTAATTTGATGGGGCCAGAAACCACAGAATATTTGCGTGAAAATCTCCATGAAGGTGATGTGAGTGGTTTGCAGGTTATTTGGAGTGGGCAGTTTAGTCACTTTCCCTTTGAACAGAATCAAGGGGTTTTTCAGGCAGGAATTGAGCTTCGCAATGGGCGCTTGGAGTTTGACGATTCTTGGCCTGAGTTGAGTGAATTGAGTGTTGATTTGCTATTCGAGAATGCAGGTTTAATGATGACCAGTCATCATGCTCGTTTGCTCGATGTCATGGTAGAGAATGTGCAAGCCAATATTCCTGAATTAGCGGAAAACGCAGTCTTATATATTGATGCCAAGGGTGAAACCACCGGGACTTTGGCAACAGGGGTGCTTCAAGGTAGTAGTTTGCAGGATAGCGTTGGCGCAGCGCTGGATTTTGTTCAGGTGAGCGGGCCTTTGGATCTCAAACTGGCTTTGACGATTCCGCTCAACGGTGTTGATGTTGTGGCGGACGGAGAGGTCACGTTTAAAAACAATCCAGTTTATATTCCCGACCTGGATATTCAATTGGTTAACACTCAAGGCGTTTTATCTTTCAGGAATGAAAAGATTGTTTCCAATGATCTGACTGCCATTTTGTTGGGGCAACCTATGTCTATGACTGTAAAAGGTGAACAGCAAGAGGATGCTTATAAAGCCAATATCAGTTTTGCAGGGGATTGGGATGTTGCTCAGTTAGTGCAGGATTATCACTCAACCTTGCAGCCTTATTTCAAAGGGAATACGCCTTGGCAAGGAGAGTTGGCGCTCACCCTTCCTGAGGAAGGTTTTCACTACAGCATGCAAGTGCATTCTCAGTTACAGGGTATCGATCTGGATATTCCCGAACCCTTTAAAAAGAGTGCTGATCAGGAACGTTTATTATTTTTGGATAGTGAAGGCGATGCTACTGCCTCAACGGTTCGTATGTTGATGGGCAATGAAATTAAATTTAACGGTATTTTTCCTCACGCTGACAAGCAATTTTCTCGCGCTCATTTGTCAATTGGAAGTGATAACTTCGTTGGAATGGGATTGGGGTTTAGCGTCTCTGCTCAATTAGACAGTTTGTCCTTTACTCCCTGGTATCACTTTATTGATGCTTTAGTCTCTGGCTTACCTGACGGAGATAAACCCATTCTTGAAGCACCACAACGGGTGTTTATTGAGACTGAGTCCATGCTCTTTGCGGGTCAGAAAATCAGAAATGTATCGGTTTTGGCTAAAAACCGGACTGATGACTGGTTGCTGGATGTGAACTCTGAACAGGCTCGCGCTAAAGTTGCTATGTCCAAGCAATTGTTCTCCAGAGGTATGACGGTAAATGCTGACTACATTAACCTTGCGGAATGGAACAATGGACTAGAAGATACTCAGGGGGAACCTGAGATGGATTACAGTAAGTTGCCGCCGTTCAAGTTTGAGTGTAAACAGTGCTTATTGAGCGGGTATGAGCTTGGTAAGGTGAAAATCAATATGGCTCGTAACTCTTCAGGAATGCATATTGATTTGTTTGAGCTCAACAAAAAGGACGGCAAAGTCGTGGCGTCTGGCGACTGGTTCATCGAAGGCGAATCTAACAGTACCTGGCTAAAAGGCACTTTTACCAGCAGTGACATGGGGAGTTTTCTGAAAGATATGGATTACGACTCTGGCATTCGTGACTCTGATGCCAAGATGGATTTTAACCTTACCTGGAATCAATCTCCTTTCGATATGGATCTTAATACCATTAATGGTGACGTAAAATGGCATCTTGGTGATGGTTATCTGACCGATGTCAGTGATCAAGGGGCACGTATCTTTAGTATTTTGAGTCTGGAATCCTTGATCCGTAAGCTGACTCTGGATTTTCGTGATGTCTTTGCGAAAGGCTTCTTCTACGACAAAATGGATGGCACTTTCCAGGTTAGTGATGGGCGAGTGACGACACGCGATACTCATATTGATGGTGCAGCTGCGGCAGTGAAAATTGAAGGCTACACTGATTTGTCCGATAAGAAACTGAATTATATCGTAACGGTAAAACCTAATTTAACCTCCAGCTTGCCTGTGTTATTGGCGTGGATGGTCAACCCTGCCACCGCGGTTGCTGCCTTGGCTTTGGATGAAGTGATTACGTCTGCTAATGTGGTGTCTAATATTAAGTATTCACTTACTGGAACCTTGTCTGAACCAAAGGTGGATTTACTTGATAAAGCCAGTAAATCTGTTGAGCTGCCGGCTAAAAAGCAAGCCCCTGTAGAACCTGCTAATGGTTCTTTTATTCCTAATCCAGCGATAAAATCTCCACAAATAGGTGATTCAGAGGTAAACAAAACCGGTATAAATGGCTAATATACTTACACTATCCTTCCAACCTAGATAGAGAATGCTAATGGATGCAAGACTTGCCGCAATGCAGTTAGTGTCTGTGCCGGATCCGGAAGAGAATCTGGCGCAAATCGAAGCTATTTTAAAAACCATGAAAGTTGATGTGCCGACTTTGGTTGTTTTACCTGAGTGTGTTGCCAGTTTTGGTGCTTCAGATGCGTCATTGCTTGAAATAGCAGAACCGGTTGGGAATGGAAAAATCCAGAATGCATTATCCAAAATGGCAAAAACCTATGGTGTCTGGATAGTGGCTGGCACTATGCCGACATTGATTCCTGATGATCCCAAACGTTATTCGGCTAATTGCTTTGTGTTTGATGATCAAGGAGTGGTAAGAGCCGATTATCAAAAGATTCATATGTTTGATGTTCAGGTTGGAGACAATACCGGTTCCTATCTTGAATCTCGCTATACCCGACCAGGAGAAAAAGTCACGGTTGTTGAAAATACGCCGTTTGGTCGCTTGGGTGTCGCGGTCTGTTATGATCTTCGTTTTCCTGGCCTTTTCCAGGCAATGGGGGAAATTGATGTGTTGGCTTTGCCTGCTGCGTTTACTCAAAAGACCGGTCGAGCTCACTGGCATCCTCTTTTGCAAGCTCGTAGCATAGAAAAACAATGTTATGTGGTTGCGGCAAATCAAGGCGGTGAACACTTGA
The DNA here is from genome assembly GCF_019900845.1 of Paraneptunicella aestuarii. NCBI lineage: Bacteria > Pseudomonadati > Pseudomonadota > Gammaproteobacteria > Alteromonadales > Alteromonadaceae > Paraneptunicella > Paraneptunicella aestuarii. The sequence goes on from NZ_CP074570.1 coordinate 401,722, forward strand.
ATGGGCGTCGTACCTATGGCCATTCCTGCATTTATTCAGGATGGGGTGAACTATTAACTGAGATCCGTGAAGGGGCTGGATGTGTTTCCGCTCCGATGGATTTTAAACACTTGGAAGAGTTGCGCCAGAATATGCCAATTACCAAGCAAAATCGCTTTAGGAGTGAACTTGTCTAATTTCGTTGAACAACATCTTATTCAGGAGTCTGGATTGCAGTCTTCTGATCTGCAAGACATTCTGGGTTTAATCTATCAGCATGACACCGATTTTGCGGATTTGTTTTTCCAGTCTAGCCAGCACGAGGTTTGGGTGTTGGAAGACGGTATCATTCGTGAAGGTAGTTATAACATTGAACGCGGTGTCGGCGTTCGAGCGGTAAGTGGAGAGAAGACGGGATTCGCCTATTCCGATGTTATTACTCGACAGGCATTGGAAGAGTCTGCGAAGGCGGCTCGGAGCATTGCTCGTTTGGGCGGGCAGCATAAAGTGAAGCCTTTCGCAGGTAAACATGCACAGGAGCCTGCAACAAAGCACTACGGGCAAGATAATCCACTATTGGGTATGGTGGAAAATGACAAAATCCAAATGCTTCGTGCAGTTGATGCTTATATTCGTAATAAAGAAAAGGATGCTATTCAGGTGGTTGTTAGCCTGACAGGCGTCTATGAAGAAGTGTTGGTGGCGGCAACTGATGGCACCTATAGTACAGATGTTCGTCCTTTGACACGTTTGAATTGTTCAGTGGTTATTGAGCGTAATGGCAAGCGAGAAAGAGGTAGTGCTGGAGCTGGTGGGCGTACAGGATATCAGTTCTTTCAAGAGCTGATTGGTGGTGTGCCACGTTATCAAACTTTGGCTGATGAAGCCTTGCATGTCGCGAATGTGAATCTGGAAGCCGTTGATGCACCTGCGGGCGTTATGCCTGTTGTGCTTGGCAATGGCTGGCCGGGCGTACTGTTACATGAAGCGGTTGGTCATGGTTTGGAAGGTGATTTTAACCGTAAAGGTGCTTCCACATTCAGCGGACGCATCGGTCAGCAAGTGGCGGCTAAGGGCTGCACCGTTGTTGATGACGGAACTATTGGAGCTAATCGGGGCTCAGTTAACATCGACGATGAAGGTACACCTGGGCAGTACAATGTTCTGATCGAAAATGGTGTGCTTAAAGGCTACATGCAGGACAAGATGAATGCTCGTCTGATGGGAACCAAAGTCACTGGAAATGGACGTAGGGAGTCTTATGCGCATTTACCTATGCCCAGAATGACAACGACGTACATGCTACCTGGAGAGTATGAGCCGGAAGAGATTATCGCCAGTGTGAAAAAGGGCATTTATGCGCCTAATTTTGGTGGTGGTCAGGTTGATATTACGTCCGGTAAATTCGTGTTTTCTACCGCTGAAGCTTACCTGATTGAAAATGGCAAGATCACCGCGCCAGTTAAAGGAGCGACCTTGATTGGTAACGGGCCGGAAGTGATGCAGAAAATTTCCATGTTGGGAAATGACTTAAAGATGGATCCCGGTGTTGGCATTTGTGGTAAAGATGGTCAGAGTATTCCTGTTGGTATTGGTCAACCTACCGTTAAAGTGGATGAGCTGACGGTTGGTGGCACAGCCTAGATTTTTAAATCATACACCAAAGATTAACAGGCTCTAGAGCCTGATTATTTCAAAAGCCACCTTTATGTCAGGTGGCTTTTTGTATCCGACCTTTATCTCAGCCATTTATGGTTTTTATTTTGTGGTTTTTATGAAATCTCAGGGTTTCTGATCATTTTCACTTCTTTAATATTCAACGGTAAATTTATTACCTATTCTTAATTGTTCTGAACCTATATCAATATCCCGTTAATTAGACCGGATCAATGTGAATTCTTGTCTTATACTGAAATCATGTCTTGCAGGTTAGCTAAGTTTGTGATGGCTGAAGAAAATAAGAGCATTGGAATTCTCCCAACAGTGGTAATTATTGCGGTCATAGCTGTGTCAGCTGGTGGTCTGGTTGGATTTGTTCTGGATGATTCTCCCGGATGGATGGTCGGTGTTGTTAGTGTGATACTCGGCTTATGTATTAGCTTAATACCTATCTATAGCCGCTTCCTGAAGCCTTTATCTGAAGTTGCACCAGTGATGTTACAAGGGTTTCAAGACTTTAAACCTTATAGTCAGGACAAAGAACGGTCTGCTGGCGTTTATGCGCCAATGATGGCATCTGCTCGAAATTGCCTGAGTAGTTTTTCTACGGCAGCTCAAAATCTTGTGAAGGATGGAGACACTCTGTCTGTTGGCGCGGCCAAGGTGTCCCATTTCGTTGATGGTTTAAAGGTGACTATTAATGATCAGGTCAGAATGGTGACTCAAATCGCCGCAGCGGCAGAGGAAATTAATCAGACTTCAGATCATGTTGGCGTGAGCGCTAAAGAAGCCATGCAGGCTGCCAGTGATACACGCGAGAACTGTGCCAAGGGGCAGGAAGTGTTAAGGCGTACCATTAGTGAAATCAATAAAGTCAGCGACAACGTAGCTGTTACTTCTGAACAGATTGCTTCATTGAAGAAGATGTCTGAACAAATTCAGGGTATTACCCAAGTTGTAAACAATGTTGCAGAGCAAACTAACTTATTGGCTCTGAACGCAGCCATTGAAGCCGCTCGTGCCGGAGAGCATGGAAGAGGTTTTGCGGTCGTAGCTGATGAAGTCAGGCAGCTGGCAACCAAGACTACGGCAGCGACCAGTGATATTAGCCATATGCTGGATGAAATGGAAAAAGGCACCCTGAGTTCTGTAAAAATTATGCAAGAACTGTCGGGGAATGTTAACCAGGCAGTGTCTACCACCAATGAAATCAATAGTACCTTTGAGAGTATTATCGATAAGGCGGGGCAGTCAGAATATAAGATTCAACATATTGCTGAATCGTTGGAGTCGCATATTGCTGCCACCAGCGAAATTTCCAGTTCTATTCATCATATTCAGGAAACGTTAGAAGAAACCGAAAAAAAGGCACAGGTTTCAAAAGATCAGGCTGCGTTTTTGGCCAAAGTAGCTGAAAACATATACGAATACCTATCCCCTTTTAATCTGGATACGGTTCATGATCGTATGAAAGGCATTTTGTTCGATTTATCCAGAGCCTTCGAGCGCGAATTTAACCGCGCGATTGCCAATGGTGAAATTACCGAGCAAAAGCTATTTGACCAAAATTACAAACGGATCCCCAATACGGATCCACCCAAGTATCACAGTGCCTACGATGATTATACCGACAGAGTTTTCCCCGGTATCCAGGAAAAGGCTTTAGCGGATTTTCCCGATTTAATTTACGCGGCGGCGTTGGCAAGAGATGGCTATTCTCCTACGCACAATAAGAAGTTTTCTCAGCCATTAACGGGCGATTACGAGAAAGACATGATTAATAACCGCACCAAACGTATTTTTAAAGATCCGTTTGCTGTGCGGGTTTGTCAAAGCACAAAGCCGTTTTTGCTGATTACCTATACGCGAGATACAGGGCAAACATTCCATGACTTGTCTGCACCTATTTATTTGAACAATAAGCATTGGGGAGCCATTCGGATTGGCTATGCAGCGCGTGAAGATAAGATGAAGTAGTGCATACTCGCATCAACCTTCTCCTTCAAGGGGAGGGGCTAATTTCTCTATTCGCCATGCTGGTGAATGTCAGCCTCTCCCCAAGCGCTGAAAAATACAAAAAGCCCTGAAATAAGTTCAGGGCTTAAGTGATAGTGTTTCTATCCGTGAGGGGACTAGGGATCCAAAGTGACCTTAAAACTCACTTCTGTTTGATTTCCTCTTGGGGTTTGGATGCGATATCGGTACTGCACCTCACCCGGGGTTGTATTGGTAATATTATCCAGAGTCGTTGTACTTCCAGGGACTCTTGAATCTTCGCGACGTGTAGAGTTAGATACCCTGTCAATAATCAGTTCAACGTTACCTGTTTGAGTGTTAATAATGCCTACTTCTGTACCAGAGGGCATGACTTGCTCTGCGGTATCATAGTAAACCAGTGTAAGATCGGAGGTTTCGCCATTTGCGAGCGTTAACTTGTTTGGTGAATTAATATCGGGATCATTATCAAAGACCACATTATTAATGTTACCAACATCACCGTTATACACTCTCCAATAAGCCGATGAGCTACTCATCACTATCACTAGAGATTTACGCACATGTAAGGTTGTGCCTTCTTCCTGACCGCAAAGTGTAGCTGATTGACACTGAGGCCCATTAAACAAACCGTCGGCTTCGTTGAATGTGAGGTCACTGTTGTAGTCAATAAAGAGTTCCGATGGATCTTTTACGCCGTTTTCATTATCGTCACGCCAGGCTTCTGAATGATCCACAAAACCTGTTTGAGCTGGTGTTGATACGGCTAATCCATTGTCGTTTCCATCCGAGATGGGGCCGCCATCATTGTCGTCAAAGATATTGTTACCATTGGAGTCAATGAGCGTTTCATGCCCTATGGCTGTTGCCAAAATAGTGATGCGGTGATCACTGGGGCGAGGGTTTGAAGATGTCCAGGTAACGCTACATGTACCGGTATTTGGTAATGTGGGGTCAATATCCCCATTGGCATCTTCTCCTGTAACACAGCTAGGTTCTATCGTTCCACCTTCGGTTGTAAAGCTGACGGTTGTGCCGTTAGGTACGGGGTTGTTAAAGCTGTCCGCTAATCTGGCTACAATGATTGCTGTTGTGCCATCAACATTGAAGGCTTCTGCGTTTAATAGAGAGGAAGATAAGCTGAAACTGTTTTGATCGGGCAGACCTGTGTTGACAGATAACAAATCTGACTGCGTGCGGATAATTTCTCCGTCAGCGCCCTCGGTACTCGCCGTTACTCGCACTGCAGTTGGTACGTTACCAGCACTGACTCGAGTGCTTACCTGACCCTGTGAATTCGTTAAACCTGAGAGGGGCTCAATACTTAATCCACCGGTACTGGTGTTTAAAGCGAAACTGACTTCCTGCTGTGCTAACGGATTCCCAAGTTCACCATTTACCTGAAAGGTTAGAGTAGATATTGATTGGCTGTTTTGCCCGCCAGTGCCTTGCAAAACAATTTCACTAGGTGCGGCGGAAACAAATGAAATTGAACCTATTCCTTCTGGCTGAATGGTAAGGGCGCGGTTGATGGTGAAAGTGGTGTTGTTGATCACAACTGAGGCAATAACCTGGTCGGAATTGCCGGTACTACCTGCACAGCTAATGTCTTCATAAGTGGCAGATGCGACACCGTTGATGGTTGTCACAACGGCATCAATGGTTGCTTGTCCACTGCTGACACAATTGGAGGTGAAACTAACAGGGGTGGGTGTTTGAATTCGTTGCCCGGTTTCATTAACCAATGCAACTGAAAAGCCTGCTGTCGCGCCTGCGCTGATAATGACATTACCGTCGCTGTTTTCAGCCGTTGAACCAATGCTGCCTTCAACAAACTGTCCATTGTTATTGATATAGCCAAACAAGGTTTCGCCTTCATCAACAATGGTGTCTGCTGCTTGAATTTCAAAATTAATGGCATCGCTAATTGATAGGTTGTTCACTGTCACATTAGCTTGTGCGGTAAAGGCTCCTAAGTCTGTCGAGGCTGTTTCCAAGGTGACTTGAGTAATACCATTAGCGTTGGTTAACCCTGAGTCTGGTGTTAAGGTTGGGCCGTTTCCTGATACTGAAAAGCTAACAATAGAATCCATTACAGGTTCGTTGTTAGAGTTCAGGAGCTTGGCCTGTAGCTGCACTTCTTCGCCTGCTTTAAAACGACTTACAGGCTCGCCATTTTTATAAATATTGATATCTAATTGGGGATTTGGGTCTTCTGTAAAGGGCAGGGAGATATATTCATAGCTTGCGCTGTCTGTCAGCTCACCATAGGTCGCGGTTAAGGTTGTTGCCCCAATCTCCAAATTGGGATTGGTGATCCTGACTTCTGCAATGCCACTGCTATTCGTTAATGCGGTAGCAGTGGATAAGCCTCCTAATTGAGAAGCTGTCGCAAAATTGACCACTTCATTGTTCAGTGCTGCGTTGTCACTGGTGAGTGTGGCTCTAACACATAGGCTCTCATCTGCGTCGAAGCTGGCTGTGACCACTTCTTGGCACTGACTGTTTAAAATATTCAGTTCAAGCGCAACAACGGGGGGAGTATCACCACCACCATTAAAAGGATCCGAACCATTTGCTCCCGAGGTTCCACCACCACATCCGGTCAGGCTGAAAATGCCTAGTGCGCCGAATAATAAGACTGACAGTCTTTTCATTGTTATTCCTTATCTAATTCCGATCGTAAATATTTAAACAACTCTCTTGCTGCTGTAGGCGGTTTTCCCTGCTCTTGTTCTTTCTTGGCCTGACGTAAAAACTGTCTAAGCTTTTGTCTTTCCAGACCAGGGTGCTCTTCAAGTGTAGCTTGAATGGCCGAATCACCTTCAGATAAAAGTTTATCTCGCAGAATTTCCAATTTGTGAAAACGCACATTGGCAAGTTGATGATGGTTCTTCAATTTGTTTAATGCGTCATTGATTGGATCTAAATCGCGGCTACGAAGTAACTTGCCAATAAATTGCAGTTGGCGACGATAGCCTTCTTTTTTCTTATTGATATCGCGCGCTAAAATAATCGCCTTGCTTAATTCTTCATCAAGAGGAATTTTCGCTAACGCTGCACTACCCAGGTTAACCAGTTCTTCCCCAATCTTCTGAATAGCGTGCATTTCTCGTTTTAGTTGGCTCTTGCTTTTTAACTCTTCGTTAAGTTCGTCGTGTTCTTCATCGAAACTCATAGTAATTCAACATCCACCTTTTAGGTTTTAATGATAAGATTGTAACCATAGCCAGTGCCTTATAATAGCGAGAAACATAGATTTATGCAGGTGGACAAACAAATACCGGAAATCCAGAGCATTGTTGCTGAAGTTTTAGCCATGGCGAAAGCAAAAGGGGCGACTCAGGCTGAAGCGAGTATGAGCAAAGTGCAGGGAATTTCTGTCAGTACACGTATGCAAGAAGTAGAAACCATCGAATTTAACAATGATGGTGGATTAGGCATCAGTGTTTATGTGGGATCCCGAAAAGGGAGTGCATCTACGGCCGATTTGAGCAAAGACGGCTTGGCTTTGACGGTCGAAAAAGCCATTCAAATTGCCAAGTATACCAATGAAGACAAGTATACCGGTTTGGCTGATGCCGAAATGATGATAGAAAATCCAATTGATCTGGAACTTTACTATCCTCAGGAAATGGACACACAACAAGGTGTGCAGTTAGCGATTGCGGCAGAGCAAGCGGCTTTTGAAGTTGACCCTGACCGAATTAAGAACTCTGACGGTAGTTCTTACAATATGAACGTAGGTGCTCGGGTTTATGGTAATAGTCATGGTGTTAACGTAGGTTTTCCGAGTAGTCGATATAGTCTTAATTGTGTGATGATCGCTCAGGAAAACGGTGAAATGCAGCGTGACTATGCCTATACCGTTGCGCGTGATTTTGCGGGTTTGAAAACGCCAGCCGAAGTGGGTGTTGAGTCAGCCAAAAATGCTTTGAGTCGATTGGGTGGTCGCAAGTTAAACACAATGAATGTACCGGTTCTGTTTCATCGTGAGTTGGCATCCAGCCTGTTTGGGCATTTTATCAGCGCCATTAGCGGTGGCAGCTTATACCGTAAATCTTCTTTTTTGATGGATAGCTTGGGAACAAAAGTGTTGCCTGACTGGATGAACATCTATGAGCGACCGTTGATCAAAAAAGGTTTGGCGAGTAGTTCGTTCGACAATGAAGGCGTGCGCACAGAGGACATGGATATTGTCACTGGTGGTATTTTGAATCATTACTTGTTAACCAGCTATTCTGGTCGCCGTTTGGGTATGCAAACCAATGGGCATGCTGGTGGTATTCATAACTGGTTGATTCAAGACACCGGACAGAGTGACGAAGAGTTATTGCGCATGATGGACAAAGGTGTACTGGTGACTGAGCTCATGGGACACGGTGTTAATACGGTCACGGGTGATTACTCTCGTGGCGCAGCTGGCTTCTGGGTTGAGAACGGACAGATTCAGTATCCGGTTCATGAAATTACGATAGCCGGGAACTTGAAGGATATGCTTTTAGATATTCAAGCCATTGGCGCTGTTCCTGAAACCAGAGGCAGTGTTCAGACGGGGTCTATTTTGCTTGGTAATATGGCGATTGCCGGAAATTAGTAGAAATTTAAGTCCATAAAAAAGGAGCACTTAATGTGCTCCTTTTTAGTGTCTAGAATCGATTTTTCAGATCGTCGAATCAATTAATCGACTGATCCGCAAAAACGGTAGCCTTCACCGTGAATGGTTACAATCAAATCTGTACCAGAAGGGTGAGATTCGAAATGTTTACGTATACGGCGAATAGTGACGTCTACGGTTCTGTCGTTAGAGCGTAATTCACGTCCAGTCATTTCCTGGATTAACTGTTCTCTGGTCAGGATCTTGCCTGGGTTGCTCAAGAAAAGGTGTAACGCTCTAAATTCGCTACGCGGCAAGCGGAACTCTGTACCTGATGGAGAAATCAGGCTACGGCTGTCTCCATCCAACACCCAGCCGTTAAAGCTGACTTTGCTGGGAAGATCTTCATCATCGTTGCTATGTAATGTGCGCGACAGCAAGTTGCGAGCACGAATGGTTAATTCTCTTGGATTGAAAGGCTTGGTTAGATAATCGTCGGCACCAATTTCTAATCCCAAAATACGATCAACGTCGTTATCACGGCCTGTCAGGAATATGAGCCCGACGCTTTTCTTGTCTCTGACTTCACGCGCAAGGATAAGCCCGTTTTTACCAGGCAGATTAATATCCATAATGACGAGGCTAATATTATGATTCTCGAAAATGTCGTGCATTTCTTCGCCATTCTCGGCTTCATGTACTGTATAGCCTTCTGCTTCAAACAGGCTACGTAATGTGGTACGTGTTACAACCTCATCTTCCACAATGAGCACGTTTGGAGTTTGCATAATACTCACCTTTCTTCTCGTCTATTATTGGTGTCTACAATCTTTACTGTGGTTATCTTGCTACTTTTGCTTGCAACTATGTAGCGATATAACTTTTTAAGCTGACATTGGCTTCCCTGGTCGGCTTTTTGCCTGAATTATCTTAAGAGTAGGCGACTCGTTTAAGTAATCCAAAAAATTTTGCTAATTCAACCACCTGATATGAGGTAATACTGTGAAATTTCAAGCGTTCACTCAGGTTAAATGATTTGAATTTCGTTATAGCAAATTCCAGCTTCTTTTGCGCGGCTTTCTGCTTTTATATCCGGTTCAGTTTCTTTTCCGGCTCCACGACATGGATCGGGAACGTAATAACAAACTCAACCCCTTCGCCTTCTTCACTATTGATAGTAATTGTGCCGTTAAGAGCCTGAGTGACCAAATTGTACACCAGGTGCATTCCCAAGCCACTACCGCCTTGTCCGCGCTTGGTTGTAACAAACGGGTCAAATATGCGTTTGCGTATTGTCTCCGAAATGCCTCTGCCATCATCTTTATAGTTAATTTGCAGCTCATGATTTTCATTCAGAGCAACGGTGATATTGATATTACCTTGCTCGATGTCTTCAAAGCCATGTATGACCGAGTTCATAATCAGGTTGATTAAGATCTGATTTAGTGGCCCGGCTTTCGTTTCGATGGGTTTATCCAAGGCGCATTCAAAATGAATTTGATGTTTGAGCATCTTAAGCCTTGGTTTGAGAGAGAGTAATACTTCATCCATTAATTGTGGAAACAGGAATACTCGGTCTATCTCTGATGATTGATCGACAGCAACCTGTTTGAAGCTGGATATCAGTTCTGCTGAGCGGTTTAAATTGCGATAAATGATATTGAGGTTTTCTTCACCCTCGGTAATGAACTTCTCCAGGCTGCTTGCCTTTAGTGATTTGTTCTCAAAGTCTTCTTTAATTTTTGCTAACCTGTCCAACATCATGGTAGATGCCGTAACGCCAAGACCAATTGGCGTATTTACTTCATGCGCAACACCAGCAACCATATCGCCCAAAGATGCCATTTTCTCGTTTTCGACCATTTGGCGTTGGAACTGATGCAGTTTCTCTAGCGTTTGAATGAGTTCCTGGTTGGCTTCTTTCAGCGCTTGAGTACGTTGATTAACAGTTTCTTCCAGATTGGTCGCTAAATTACGATACTCTTCTTCTGCCTCTTTTTGAGCCTGAATGTGATCCTGAATTCGGCCAATCATGATATTGAAAGCCCGGATCAGAATATCTAACTCTCTTACCTGGGTTTTCTTGGCTCGCTGTGAATAGTCCTTGCGTTGCGCGATGATGTGAACAACTTGTACAAGGTTTTCTATTGGATCTGTGACCATGCGCTGTAAGCGCAAGGTGATAAAGAGACAGATGGTTAATACTGTGGCAATAACCAACAGCATGATAATGGCTGAATTAATTTGCAGATTATGTAGTGATTCGCCTGACATTCGAACATAGATGTAAGCGATAACATTACCTTCATCTGTGATAGGACGTATGACTTCAATGGTATTGTTTTCATCCATGACAGGATTGTGGAGTTCTTGAACTCGTTCGTACATCGCCTGTATTGGAGGTTGCCCCGCACGGTTATAACTGGCAAAAAAGCTGATTTCGCCATTGTCTTCAACGTAGTAAATATGGGCATTAAGAACGTAGTGAGCGGCGTTTAAAACGTTGAGTTTTTCTGTTTCAGCAATCTTATCGCCATTGAGTACACCTTGCCGAGCGTTTATGCCTAACATGACAGTAAGGGTGGTGGCTCTTTCCAGAAGGTGTTGTTTATAGGTAGTCATTTGAGAATAAAAGAAAATGCCGGATGTTAAAATCAAGGCAAGCGAAGCTATACCCATCACAACCCAGACGAATAATCTTTTAATGGAGAAAGAACGCATTTTAGACATGGGTTCTATCTACTACCCCTTTCATTTTGGCCTTCGGCGATTAACAGTGCAAAGCAGACATATTGATATAATCTGGAACAAAATGAAACAGAGTAAGATAAATAAGTGAATTTAATAATGTATTACCTACTTGAAATTTATCGTCAGGAACTATCGTTTAAAGAGTTTAGGTTAAATATCCAAAAATGACCGATTCAGAACTTTGGAAAATCTATCAGAAAATCGTTTTTTATTGGCATGAGGCAGAGCTGACAGATGGCGCTTTTGCCATTATTACCGCGTTTAATCCGCATGGTAAGCAATTAACCGAAGATGAGAATAAATCTGCTCATGAGAAGCTGAAACAACAATTGTTGAGAAACACCGGGTTGGTTTGTGAGATCTCGGGTTGTAGCCGCGATTTAAGTTATCAGGAACTCAGCTTTGCGATACAGGTATCCAGAGAAAAGGCAATGCAGCTGGCTAAGCAATGGCAGCAAAATGGATTTTATTATGTGACACAAGAGGGGCGATTATGGCTGGTTCCTTGTCTTTTGAATGGCATGGCAGAAACGGATATGGGATGGTTTAAAGACTATTTGGTGACGTTGCCCTAAGCTACAACCCTAATGAAAAAGGCAATCTATCAAACAAGAACAATTAGTTTTATTTGATAGATTACCAACATGGTTTAAGCAGACAGCGCTAATTGATACAGTTCACTATATTGCTTTGCTGCTTCCAGCCATGTGAATTTAGTATGCATAGCTCGTTGCTGCATAGCTCTAAATTTCTCAGGGCTTTCATATCGGTACAACAAAGCTCGATAGACGCCGTTTAACAAAGAACTGCTATCAGGATGCTCAAAAATAAAGCCAGTGGCTTGATCGGGGTTATCTTGAGGATCGATTACCGTATCTTTCAGACCGCCAACGCCACGCACAATTGGGATTGTGCCATAAGCCAGACTATACATCTGATTCAAACCACAGGGCTCAAACAGGGATGGCATCATGAAGAAATCACTGCCGGCTTCTACCGAGTGCGCAAGCTTGTCACTAAAGCCTTCTTTGAAAGCGAGCTTGTCTGGAAACTGTTGAGCACATTGTTTCAATGCATCAGAAATAGAGGGATCGCCGGTACCTACAATGATGACCTGAACTTTGTGCTGCAATAAATTCCATAGGGCAGGCACCAGATAACCAAACCCTTTCTGTTCGGTTAAGCGGCAAACCAAGCCTATAACTGGAATGCTATCATCCTGTGGAAGCTGAAATATAGCTTGTAGTGAGCACTTACATTTGCTTTTAAGTTCCAGAGAGTCACTATCATAATTCGCTGCGATATGTGGGTCTTTTGTGGGATCCCATTTCGTGTAATCACAACCATTTAAGATGCCAGACACATCACGTTCCCGGTACTTCATTTCACTAAACATATTATGGGAACCTAAAGGTGTTAAAAGCTCATAGGCATAGTGAGGGCTTACTGCATTAATTTTATCAGCGAATTCGATGCCAATTTTCAAAAAGTTGATGGCGCTATGATGGTCGAGTCGATGCTTAAGCACTTCGTAGGGATGTAAGAACGGAATTTGAGCAAAATTATGAATGCACTGATAAGCGCCATTATGAATGGTAAGTAATGACTTGCTCTTATTAAAGAAGCCGCTATTATCCTGCTTCATAAAGAAAGGCGTTAAAGCCGTGTGCCAATCGTTGCAGTGAACAATGTCGGGTTTGAAGTCGATGGCAATGCTCGCGCTTAGGGCTGCCATAGAGAAAAAAGCAAAACGTTCAGGGTTATCCTGATAGGCATGATAACCATCGCTATAGATGCCATTTCTGTCGAAAAACAGTGGCATGTCTATGCCGTAGATAGTTAATCCATGAAAACTCATTTCCCGAATTGAAAATGGGTAATCACGATCATGAGCATGCAATTCTTGCTTATCTGCAATGACCGTGGATGTTATCTGATCAGCAATATGTTTATAAAATGGAATGATTATTCTTACGTCATGGCCTAATGCTGCCAGTTCAACTGGTAAGGCTCTGCCTACATCTGCCAATCCCCCTGTCTTAACCAGCCCCTCAACTTCCGAGACAACAAAGAGAATGTTCACTAATAACCGATCTCCATCATTTTGGGAATAACAACAATACCTTCATCGGATACTGTCAAACCTCGAGACTTATCCAACTCCAAATCCACACCTATTTGAGTGTTTGGAGCAATTTTAACGCCCTTGTCGGCGATAACTCTATTCAATACGCAATTCTGACCTATGTCACAGGTTCCGAGAAAGATGCTCTCTTTCAGGTGAGAACCTGCGCCTACCTTCACCTTAAATCCCAATACCGAACGTTCAACATGAGCTCCGGTAATCTCACATCCAGAGGCAATCATGGAATTAATTATCGTACAGTGATTGCCTTGCGCGTCTGCCATGATATTGGCAGGGGGCACTGGCGGATGGTAGCTGCGTAAAGGCCACTTACTGTTATATAAATCAAATTCTGGGGCATCAGCCAATAAATCCATATTGGCTTCCCAGAAAGAGTAAATAGTACCTACATCTCGCCAGTAACTCTGGTTCGCCGTGGGAGATTCGCCCGGGATGATATTTTTATGGAAATCATAGACATAAACGGGCTGACCATCGCCGCACATCTTGGGAATAATATCGTGACCAAAGTCGTGGGAAGACATTTTATCTGCAGCATCTTTGGTTAGGTAGTCATAAAGCGCTTCGCTTTTAAAGACGTAGTTACCCATTGATACTAGCGCCAAATCGGGTCTACCTGGCATGGTTTTGGGGTTTTCTGGCTTTTCCTCGAAACCTATCATGCGATAGTTTTCGTCAACCTCAATCACGCCGAACCTTCCCGCAGCTTCGCTAGCTAAAACCGGGATAGCACAGACAGTGAGTGCCGCATCCATCTTCTCATGGAAGCGAATAACCTGACGTACATCGATTTTATAAATGTGATCGCTACCAAAAATACAGACATTGTCTGGCTCATGAATTTCAATGAAGCGAATGTTTTGGTAGATAGCGTCTGCAGTCCCTTCATACCAACGTTTACCCATGCGCATCTGAGCGGGGATAGCATCAATGAAGTTACCGGTCAGTCCAGATAAATACCAGGCTTGCCTTAAATGAATATTAAGGGACTGGGATTTAAACTGAGTAAGGACATAGATTTTCAGCAGATCTGAATTAACGAAGTTATTCAGAACAAAATCAATTAACCTCAATCCACCAGCAAAAGGTACTGCTGGTTTGGTACGCGTTTGCGTTAAAGGAAACAAACGGGTTCCTGCTCCACCCGCTAAAATTACGCCAAGGTTGCGAGACATAGATCGCGCTCCTGTCAGTCAGTGGTTAAGTCGAGTTCAGAGTAGTCAGGGTAGAAAGCGACTTCGTACCACCCAGACTTAATAGTCAACATGACTTTTCTGACAAATTCAACCAATTTAATGGATGTGTTTTAAATTGATGTGACGAACTGGATCTCTGGTTCACTTTAAGGGGGTAATTGGCTATTCACATTAACGGTTGTGTGATTGATAAACACTAAAGCGCGAGTTTTGATTAATCACTTCAACGTTACCAAAATGAGCTTGTAGTAAATCCGGATATTTCAGGAATCTATTGGCTACGAGGCGCAATTTGCCACCAGGTGTTAAATGCGCTTTGGCATCTTTAATGAATTGCTCCGTAATAGAATAATCAGTCTTTATTCCACTATGGAAAGGCGGGTTACTGACAATAACCTGAAACTTGCCTTCTATTTCTGCCATACCATCACTTGCAACAATTTTGGCTTTATCTTCACTGATATGATTGCTTGCGAGATTCCTTTTGGCACACAGCATGGCGAGGCTGTTTATATCGGATAGTGTCAGTTTCAGTTGAGGATGGTGTTTTGCGATGTAAGTGGCTATTACACCATTACCGCAAGCAAAATCTAATACTCTGTTACCCGAAGACAGATGGTTGAATAATCCATCAATATCTTGCAGTAATAACTGTGTTCCTTCATCCAAAGCATCGGCACTAAAGGCACCGGGTAAGGTTTCAAAGGTGAGCTTGTTTGTGTTAGCCGAAAAAGAATAACTGTTCACCCAATCGGTGGAGTTGAATGATTTAGCGGGTTCTACGAGTTGTGTTCCCAGTAAGGTGCAATGTCTGGCACTATCGATTTTATTGAAGTTAAAGCCTATTTTACTCAGTGCTTTGTCCGCACTTTTAATGCCGCTTTTATTGTCGCCAACAATGAGTAGATGCCCTTGGGCTTTGATTTTTGTAGCGATATGCTGGCATAACATCAAGCCATGCTGCTTGGATTTAGGCCAGTAAATAATGGCGCCATCAAAGCTTTTCTCATCATCGTAAAAAGCAGAGAAGATGTGTTGGCCATTTGCTGTTTTTCTGGCACTTGATTTTTGGGCACTTAAGTAACAATCGTAAAATTGGTGAAATCCGACAACGGTGTCGCCAACATGGGAGAAGATCTCATCGTCCGTAGCATTGACCAGAAGCCAAGCGCCAGTGTTAACTAATTCTTTATTACGTAAGATGACTTCGCTCTCGGGGCTCAACACTTTTATTCACCTAAATATTTTAATTGGAGCGCTCAAACAACAGATCCCACACACCATGACCCAGGCGTTCACCACGTACTTCAAATTTGGTGATAGGGCGATAGTCAGGGCGAGGGCAGTAGGTTTTATCTTTTGAAAGATTGTTAAAGCCATCAGCTTCGGACATCACTTCCAGCATTTGCTCAGCGTAATGTTCCCAATCAGTCGCCATATGGAAAACACCGCCAGTATTAAGTTTTTGACGGACTAATTGAGCAAATTCAGGCTGTACAATACGGCGTTTGTGATGACGCTTTTTGTGCCAAGGGTCTGGGAAATAAAGCTGGACTCTATGAAGAGAGTCATCAGGAACACAATGTTTCAGCACTTCTACAGCGTCATGTTCCATCACTCGCAGGTTTTGAATTCCCGACTCATGAATATCTGCAATACACGCACCTACACCCGGCTTATGTACTTCGATACCAATATAATTGTGGTCAGGATCCTTACTTGCCATTTCAACAAGGCTTTTACCCATGCCAAAACCGATCTCAATAATGACAGGATTGTCGTTACCAAAAATGGCACTGAAATCTAAAAAAGCATCCTGATAATCAATACCTAAAGTCTCCCACCAGGACTCGATCGCCGCTGCTTGACCTTTGGTTAATCTACCTTCGCGAATAATAAAGCTGGTGACTTTACGAAGTTGAATGCCCGCTGCTTCTGCTTCTTCTTGAGACTTGTACTTGCCCACTGAAATTAGAACCTGTAACCGTAAAAATGTTATCAAAAAATAATGCTGCGGTATTATCCTGTGAATTTGAAATAACTCAAGCTTGGCTTGAGGTTGCTGGTTCATTACACTGGCGCAAATTTTCAGTTTGGTAATTATCGTTTGTCAGTTCAATCGCATCCTAAAGACACAATCTCTAACGCCATTTTGCAATGGTTCGACAAATATGGTCGCAAAGACCTTCCCTGGCAGCACAACAAAACGCCCTATTCCGTTTGGATTTCGGAAATTATGCTGCAACAAACTCAGGTTGCGACTGTGATCCCCTATTACCAGAAATTTATGGCGCGTTTCCCTGATATTCAGGCATTGGCGCAAGCGCCTATTGATGATGTTCTTCATCATTGGACTGGCTTGGGTTATTACGCCAGAGCGAGGAACTTGCACAAGGCCGCTTGCGTAATGCAGGAAGAATATAACGGTCAATTCCCCACAGATATAGAAAGTGTTATGGCCTTGCCCGGTATTGGTCGTTCAACCGCAGGAGCAGTGTTATCGCTTTCCCTTGGGCAGTCACATGCGATTTTGGACGGAAACGTTAAGCGCGTATTAGCTCGATACTACGGCATTGAAGGGTGGCCTGGAAACAAGACAGTGGAAAACCTGTTGTGGGAGCAAGCTATTCATAATACGCCCGACGAACGGGTCGAAGATTACAATCAAGCCATGATGGACATGGGCGCGACGCTCTGTACTCGTAGTAAACCCAGATGTACTCTTTGCCCAATTGTTGAGAATTGTGCTGCTAATGAACTGGGAAGACAGAGCGACTTTCCGGGCAAGAAACCCAAAAAAGAAACACCAGTAAAGACAACCTTGATGCTTTTACCTGTATGGAAAGGAAAGGTGTTTATGTACCAACGTCCGCCAAGCGGTATTTGGGGGGGGCTTTGGAGCTTTCATGAAGTGGCAAACAATGAAAGTATTGGTGAAGAACTTGGAAAATGGGGAATTCACCAATATCACTCTCAAGAGTTAAAAGGTTTCCGCCATACTTTTAGTCACTTTCATTTGGACATCACCCCAATTTTGATAGAAATAAATGAAGAACCCCAAGGCTCAGTACAAGACTCAACCAATATGTGGGTTGATTATAATGACATGCCTAACTTTGGCTTATCTGTGCCAGCCTCTAAATTACTGGATGTGATACGCCAGCAAAAACATCTACAATAACCCTATTAAAGAAAAAAGAAGAGAACCTGAAATGAGCCGCACTGTACATTGCCATTTTTACGACAAAGAAGCCGAAGGGTTGGAATTCCAAATTTATCCGGGGGATTTAGGCAAGCGCATTTATGACAACATTTCCAAAGAAGCCTGGTCAGAATGGCAAAAGCGCCAAACCATGCTGATTAATGAACATAAACTCAACATGATGGATCCTGAAGCCAGACAATTTTTGGAAGAACGAATGCAAGCGTATCTGTTCGATAGAAAAGAACCTGAAATTGAAGGTTACACGCCACCGACCAAGTAAATTAGGCTGAAAACGAGTTAAAAAGGTACAACCTGGCGAAATTACCAGCAAAGAAAACAAGCTATTAAAAAATGTGTTGACTTGCCTTTCGATAACTCGTTTAATACGCACCCGCAGAGGCAGTAAGCTTAAACAAGCAAACTTCCAAAGCAAGCACTTCTAAAGTGCCCAGATAGCTCAGTCGGTAGAGCAGGGGATTGAAAATCCCCGTGTCGGTGGTTCGATTCCGCCTCTGGGCACCATCTTTCTTAGCTTCCAGACGATTCCAAATTTTAATTTCCCTACGTTCCTACGATTTCCCTACGGAATTCCTACGTGTTTTCGCTCCAACTTTGGAGTTAGTCCCCTATGCTAAAAATTTCTATGGGCTAGAAACGAAAAAACCGAGCTAAAAGCTCGGCTTCGTGGCTAGCCTGAATCAAGATTCAGGAAGACATATTTTGAAATCTGTCGTTGGCGCGTTCAGATTTAAATTTCAGCTTAATTCTGGCTGAGGGGTATCCCTTTGTCAATCAAAAAGTCTTCCGATTCCTTAATCCAATGCTGGCCAGCTAGCCCCGCCCATCACTCGTAAATCTTTACCAGTTATCCATCCCGATAAATGTCTGGTTGTAAAACTGTCGGGCGAGTGAGGAATGGCGTGGGTGGTAGGAAATGTGACGACTGCGCGTTGTTCTGCAAATAGTACCTACAGTGGGTTCCAGCAATAGGTACGTGGGAGAATTGTCGAACCATTGGGAGCGTAAATTGGGGTAACCCTTGCGTTGTTAAACTTGGTTTGGCGCAGAATCCCGCTGGGTGGCGAAGACATCACGGTTTGGCGAACCGTGGCCAATAATCTGCGCAACGCTTGATGCGTTTTCCAGGCAGGCGTCCGACTGGAAGCGATGACCGGCTCCATACGAGCATATCGTTCAGTTGGTAAGGCATACTGGGGATTGAGTTCCTTAGGGCTTGTCTTGCCAACATTCCGCTCAAACCCCACCACCGAGCATATAAAAAATTTAGAGTGTTGCTTGTTATTGTTACCACGAACTGCGTGGTGTGATTTAGTGTGGTAAATCTGGTGTAGTCGTTGTGTGTCAACCTGTGGGCAATACTTGCTTGCAAGTTTGTCCATCGGGTTGTCCACTTACGAATGCACAGTGTTTTCCACACGGTAGCGGCTTGCCGCTAAAATCATGCCTTTAAGCTGTGAGTTAGAATCAAAATCATTAATATTGACGATGAGCTTTAGTTATGACTCCTAAAAATTCATCGGGCTTTCTTACTATTATGTAGTTGATACCTTTGACCTTAAAAGTTTTTCTAGCCTTATAAAGGCTCTCCTCCGCACTACACTCAATGAAGTTATTTTTGATACTATTGTGTGCAATCACATCCGAAAGACAATAATCGGAGAGGCTCACTAATAAACTTTCATTATCTTTTTCAACTTTTGATGTAAGGAAGGTATATAGGTGTTGTTTTTCTATTATTGAAACGGGATCTTTAGATTCATCATGGCAGATGAAAAATCTTTTACTTGGTAGAGTTGATAAATTTGTGTCTACGGGAATAAGAGCGAAGTCATTGTCAGCTCTTTCAGAAAAATGAGGCTTATCTTCACCTCTTGCACTTGGAGATGTGCGGAGTATGGAGTTAACGGTTGAATGATGCCTAACCCAATCTTTTGTATCGGTGCATAACCAGCCAATTGTATCGATAATTTCTGTGTGTTGTACCGAGATATTTAGTTTGTGGATGGGTTCATGATGAGCTATTCGGTTTCTAAATCTATTTATATTTTTGATATTGTGTTGAAACTCTTTTCTCGTTTTAGCGACATGTGGAAGCAAATCAACCATGCTTGACTGCCAAAAATCCCTATCATAGTCATCTCTGAACAGGTTAGACCAAAAATCAAAGGTAAGTGTAGAAACAATATCAGGAGTTGTATTTTTAGGACTCCTGGCAATAGCTTTTGTTAAAGATGCTGTACTTTCTTGGTTCAACTTTGAAAGGAACTGATGTTCTGTGTGCCAGCCTTCACCGAACCTGGTTTGGAATATATCATTAATGCGATTTCTTAACGTAACTTCCAGAATATGAAGCGGAAAAAGAAAAGCCTTTGCTAATCGAGCATTGTACAAGTATAGGTTAAATGCGTAGGTTTTATCATGGCCAGCTTTGAGCAAATATGGCTTGAACCTTTCTTCAGAAAGGCTTAGTTCAATTTGTTCCGCACAGCCTGCATAATCATATCGTTCTTGACTTTCTGCCATTTTTCCATCATATTTAGTGGTGAGCAGCTGGTGTAGCCCTTCTAGTATTGCAATATAAAAATGCTCTACACGCGCTCCCAGCAATCAAATTAGAGCCCCGAGACAGACAATGGTCCCTCTCGGGGTTTCGCTTTTCTACGGCACTAAAAAGTATTTTATTCAGTGTTTATCAAAACCTAAAGAAATATTTCTTTTTCTTTTGCTGCAACACGCGCTCCCAGCGCGGTATCCATTCATCCTTGAATCTATAGCTGTAGTTTGTCGAAATTATGCGGGGAATCGTTCCAAACGATTCCTGTTAGCTTTTAGCTTTTAGCTTAAATGGTTTAGCAGGGCGGCGCATATCCTTATATTTAAGATCTGTTGCTGGCAGCTTCCATGCTGCCAGGTTAAGTATGGAATTATTATTTTTGAGTTGGGAGCAATGTAATTGAATTAGGGTAATAGGGTATAAATAACCCTAATACCCCATTATTAATCAAAGCTATATCGATTTTGACCAAAGCTTGCACTGTAAGGTGTGGGAAATTCGGATGTTCATTATCTTGGACAACTGGATCGGAGTGGGTTACTTGTTCAAAATATTGGACAAGTAAAAATGGGCTATTCGAACTCTACTCCAATGTAACCTAGCTGGTTTTCCAAATGTTTGTCTGCCAGTCGATAAACATGATCGCGTTCTTGGATAAAGGCTGCTTTAACTTCTTCTATTGTTGGTGTGATGTAATGGCCATCCGTATCTCGTCTTTTAGATAGGTGCTTTTTTACTCTTTGGTATATGCGCTCTAAAGCAAATTTCTCATCGACGTATTGGGCCAGTTTGTCATACAGCCCTCTTTTTAACAGCTCTTCTCTATGTTGATTAGCCGCATTCTGGTATTTTCCCATATCGCACCTGAAATCATTATGCCCATATATGTAGTCTTTTATTTGGCGACAAAATATTTCAAAGTTGTTTTCAACATGAACTTGATGATAGGGAAAGTATTGTTCAAGTGGAAAGTCATCAGAGAGCGGGTCGTACTTAAATGATGAGAATTTATCAACATACTTCTTCTGTAAGCTGGTCGCTAACCCAAGAACCTCATAATCCTTCAAGTCATGGGCTATTTGAGTGAACATCCTGATATACAAGTCAAAAGACGTGTCTACTTCTCCTTCAAGCTCAATATTCATCTGTATGAGTTTACCCATGACGTACTTACGATAATCGAATTTATTTTCATTCATATGCTTAATTTCAGTTAGGTTTTTACATGGGTTAGTATACTAACCTATATGGAAGGGCCCTAAATGCGGCTTGAAACTTTTTATTTAGCAGGGGCGATATAATGAATGAAGATTCGGAGTATCTAAAAAGAAAGCTTTATGCAAAAGAACACTATTTAGAAGGTGCCGTCGAGTCTCTAGAGCGAGTGGGGAGGTACTGGAATGGTTCAATTGCTAGAGTAATGGTGAAGCCTCTTCAAGAAGCTATTGAAGAGGAGGGATATGAAGTATTTGTAAGAGAGATCCCGCCGATTTGGGAGCATGTATTCTATTTGGTCGACAATGTCGAGGCTGATTATTCAAATAAGTTAGAGGAAATAGCTCTTAGAAGGTCAGTACAGTTAGAACAAAACATTTCTAAACCGTTGCTGGAGGAATAAGTAGTTTGGATACTTTTGTATTGGTATTGGATGAATCGGGAGCTAAAGGTTACTCGAATAATCAAGAAGTGCTAGAGAATGAATTTGGCGTTATGGCTGGCTTTATTTTTTCTGATAAAAATTTGAAGGGAAATTATTGTGCGTGTGTGCAAACATTTTCTGATTTTGCTTCTGAAGGAAAATTGCATATTACTGAACTAAGTCCAGATAAACAGAAACAAGTTAGAACGAAATTCTTCGAAGTTATGCAGGCTACGCGACTAAATTGGTCATATGAAGCGATAAAAGTACAAGGGTTATATGAGTCTGAAAATATCCGTATACCGAGTGAATTCACTGAAAAGGTTTTGCTTCATGAAAGGCTTTTCATAGGTTTAGTTCTGAAAGTTGTAAACGAATTAAATTCCTCTGAAGAAAAAGAAATTAAGTTAAAAATCATCACTGATAATATTGACCGCCCTATCGTTGAAAGGTTTTGTAAATCAATTGATGAAATTATTAAGCTTTTAACTGACAAGAAACTTGTTTATCAATACAAAAAGTCAGATCCAATAGCAAAGAAGTCTCAAATTCATCAATTTGAAATTAATGTTGACTATAACAAGAATTTTATTTCTATCGGTAAGTTTGATTATTCGATTAAGTCGGAGGATAGTTGTTTAACTTTTATGGCTGATATATTGGTAAATTCGGTTTATCACCATTTGAAGAAAAAATTAGAATCCGATCCTGACTTGCAGTTAAATAGTTCGAGCGCAATACAAGGGTATCCCTTAGCAGAACTTGTTGGCGGGTGTCGAGATGAAATTGAAGGAGAAATCACATCATTTTCTGACTTTCTATATCGCAGAGAGGCACCAAAAGAATAGGTCGGAACTAATTCAATTCAACTAATATGTACTAGCTCAGACCTGATCTGACAGTTACCCAGTTTTTCTGGTGCCAGTGTCAGATTAGATTTGAGCCAAATTCTTTTCAGCCCAAACCCGTTTTCCATCAGTTAATGTTTCCATTGGTGTTCTACCGCAGCACATTTTACCCTGATGAGTCCGTTCATTGTTGTAATAATCCAGCCAGTCGTCCAGATCTTTCTGCAACATTTCCAGAGAATCGTAGAGCTTTTTACGGAACGTCACCTGATAAAACTCATTCAGGATAGTTTTGTGGAAGCGTTCACAGATGCCATTGGTTTGTGGGTGCCTCGCTTTGGTTTTGGTGTGGTCAATATCATTAATTGCCAGATATAGCTGGTAATCGTGCTGTTCAACCTTCCCACAATACTCCGTGCCTCGGTCAGTTAAAATCCGTAGCATGGGAAGCTGTTGAGCCTCGAAGAACGGTAATACACGGTCATTCAATACATCAGCCGAGGTGATTGGTGTTTTTGTTGTGTAGAGTTTAGCGAACGCAACTTTGCTGTAGGTATCAACGAACGTTTGTTGATAGATCCGGCCAATGCCTTTTAAATTCCCCACATAAAATGTGTCCTGTGAACCAAGATACCCAGGGTGATGCGTTTCAATTTCACCACACGCTTCATCGTCTTGCTTTTTCTTTTCCAGTGCAGCGATTTGGTCTTCGCTCAGAATAATACCTTCCTTTTCTACCTTGTTTTCCAGTGCTGACAGGCGTTTTTTGAAGTTCTCCAAGTTATGGCGAAGCCAGATAGAACGAACTCCGCTACCAGATACAAATACACCTCGTTTACGCAATTCGTTGCTGGTTCTCGCTTGCCCGTGCGCCGGAAACTCGACAGCGTATTTAATGACTGATTGCTCAGTTTCTTCATCAACACGATTCTTGAAATTAGGAGTTCGTCTGGACTGACTAATCAGTGAATCAATTCCACCTTCTTCTACCAGCTCCTGATAACGGTAAAATGTATCTCGCGATACGCCCATGACTTTACAGGCCTTCGATACATTACCGAGCTCTTCTGCCAAATTGAGTAAACCTGCTTTGTGTTTAATGATTGGATTGTTAGTATGCAACATGAGAGTTACCTTGTGTTTGTTTAATAAAGATTCGACACCTTTATCAAACTGGGTAACTCTCAACTTTTCAAGTAGATGTGTCAGATTAAGTCGAGACTAATACAACTAATACGTTGTAAATGTACTATCTCAAATAAGTTTCAGTAATTGATGCTCTGAAATGCCCCATTTCTTGAGAAACGGTTTCCAGTGCGTCTTTATAGTGAAGTCCTTGTTTTTTAAGTTCGTCCATCCGTTCCTGGGCGTAGCTATGTCGGACACCGTGAGCCCCAGTTGACCAGCCTACGGCTCTTTTGGAAGCTTCAGTAAATGAGTTAGACCAGTTTTTTCCTCCACCAATGTTGTAGTGTGTTTCGTAATTGATGTTCCGGTCTTTCACTTTCACCGGTTCATCCAGTCTTAGCTTTTCTAGTTGTTCTGAAAGTTTGCCAGAGATAAGCACTTCTCTAACCAAGCCTCCTTTACCAATTACGGTGTATCGTTCTCCGTTTCTCCCTAAGAACTTAGTTTCAAGTATCGGTTTGTCGTCTCGTTTATCAGCGTTGCGTTCATTTGCAGGTAGCAATGTAAGTAGCTCATGGGCTCTTAGCCCTGCTGAATGAGCTAGGGCTGTAGCGATTGAGTGTTTTGGTGATTGGTGTTCGGATACCATTTCAGCTTGGGCTGGTGTATAAGCTCGGGAATTTAGAATCTGCTTTTGTTCAGATTTAACGATTTTGAGCTTTTCGTTTTCCTGTAATTTATGGGTGACATGTATCATCATGGCTTGAATTGCTTGCCTGTCCATGTCTAGTGCCTTTTGCCCTACTTCTTCGGATCGCGCGTCTAAATACTGAATGGCTTTCTCTATGGTCAGTTCTCGTAAACTTCCTTGTTTACTGTCCGCTAACCAGGTAGAAACGTTCTTTAAAGATTGCTGGTAATTCCTTGCTGTTCCAACAGATTTTATTGCTGTTGTCTGGAGCACTTTCATTACTGAAGCTGCTTGTTTATTTGGAGAGGCAAACTTAGCCATTCTTTTGAACCCACTTCCAAACCGTTGAATAATGTACTTTGCAGCGGTTATTTCGAAGAAAACGGTGTAAATCGGTTATGGGATGCCCTTTTTTATAAAGTCCTAAAAGGGTGGAGCTAAATCTGTCTAATCGTGACTTTTTAGCTGAATAGTATTGTCTGCGGTTTTTACGTTTTAGCTCTTTAAGTTTGTGAGACTCTTCTTCAATATTAAATTCCCTCATTTCTGTGCCCTCTTTATATCTAGTCTTTTCAGTTGGTTACCACGTAAGAACACCTGACTCATGCGAGTTCAGCGATATTAGCGGTTAGCTAACACCTATTCGCCCCTGTTTTAACTGTAACGTCAGCTTTGGTTCGGACTGTTCTCACCAATTACGAATCTAAATTTAAAGAGTGGATTAATCTCTAACCGTTAACGCTGGCTAAACGTTTTTGAAGGTTTTCCTCCTGTTTTTAAGTGTTAAAAATAGAATAAAACGGAATACAGAAATCCCAAGGATTTGCAGTAAAACCATTGATTTAGATATAAAGGTACGTCTTCGCTCAAAAGAGCAAATTTCAGTCACGTTGTACTCAGGTTGACCTGAGTAGTCATTTTGAAAAGACTACCGCCAATGTTGTAAACAACACCTGGTAGTTAGGCATGAGCCCCGAATCGAGTTCGGGGAAAGGGTTCCGGCTTAAACCGGATAAGGGTCCGATTTACCTATCGGAAAGGGGTCTGAATTATCAGAAAACCGAGTAAATCTTATTCGCTGAAATATGCAATTGCAAGCTATGAAAAGACTATGTGGCTGTTCAAATTTACTGTGATGTTTTTACCAAATTGCCCACGAAGCTAAGCCCCACGCTATGTCCAACGCATTTTAAATGCGCGGACATAGCGTGGGGCGTGATGCAAATATTTTCGGTGAATTTTTATCTTGTTTGGGACGGGATTTACTGCCAAAATTATAGCGTTGGTTCTAAAGATCATACCCGAACCAACGCCTCCTCTGAGTTCTTCTCTAAGAGAGGTGATCTTAATTCAATTTAAAGGTGCTTTGTCCGGCGGCCTCGCTCTAGCCGTGGATAGTGGCACCTTCATTTCAGGTTTTAAGATCACTTGGAGAAGAAATGAAAAAATTTATCAGATTAGTTGGCATATTCGGTTTGTTGTTCGCCGTAGTATTTGCCGTTGCAGGTTGGATTGTTTTTAACGCTAATCTCGCAGACTTACACAACGTTTATTCTTTTACCTCATCACTAAGAAGTGAAAATCTAGCATGGATAACCAGAGCTGTATTTTTCCTACTTCTAGTGATTTATATCCCCGCCTTTATACAAAGATATCAAGGAATCCAGCTGACCAGTAGTTCTAAGACGGTAATTAGAATTCAGTTGGCGTTGATTTTATTACTCGTTGAGCTCTTGATCATTCAGGACGGAATTATTCAATTCTTTAATCTCTCAGTGGGAGGATAAGAAATGGGCGGAGGTTTAGTTGTTGGCTCTTATTTAGAGCTGTATACCCAGTTTTTGGGTTGGGCTGTATATAACAATATTTGGTTCTTGATTAAGGAGTCAGGGTTAATCTGGATTCCCTTCTTAGCCATCTTGTGGGATGGTTGGTTATCTAGCCTTGAGAAGAGTTCGTTTGAGTCTGTGGCAGCAGTAAGTTTTAGAAAGATTGTCATGGGGAATGTTGTGGCAATGTTTGTCATGATTTTTGCAGCGGAGCCGGTTCTACCTTTAAACCCGTCCATAGTGAAATTGAACAAACCAGAGTTGCAGGTGTTTGGTTTGGGTAATGTGCTTGGTAGTGGTGAAGTGACGGTCGGGGATACGGGCACTACGTATGATAATGCATTTTCAGAAAGTGTTGATCTAGTAGAGGCTCAGATACCTGATTTGGGAATTCCTGTTCTGTGGGCTCATGTGATGAATTGGGGCAGTGGTTTTAGTTATGCGTTAATTGCTGGCTTGCCAAAAAAGGAAGACTTACGATTTTTACAAAATTACATGCAATCAGTGTTCATCGATGATCCTATGTTATCTAATGAGGTAAGCCGATTCACGGCAGAATGCTATGCCCCTGCAAGAGCCAAGTTTTTTAGAATTAAAGACCAGATACCAGCCAGGTTAAACACGGAGATGGTGAATGATATTTTGCTCCGATATCCTAATGACCTAAATTGGATGGGTTCAATGGTACTTTCCAAATCACAAGGCTTGTATGCAAAGTCAGAGAATATGGGGGTTGTTTCTGACGGCTATAGAGCTCGGAATCCAGTGGAAAGATTTATTGATGATGATGAATCGAGAGGAAGACCATACTGTGATGAATGGTGGGAAGAACTCAGAGGTTCAATACTGAGTATTGCCCAATCTGAGTCTTTTTTAGGTAATGGCGGCGTTTCAAATTTCGATGTATTGAATGAAATTATATTAAACTCCTTTGACGTTGCAGCCAGTGAATATGTTTCTCTGAATGAAGTCACTGAAAACTACATTGTTGAAACCTACCTCAAAAACACTCGTCAACGCCTGGATATAGTTCACGATGATTTGGCTTACTTAAACACTTCTTATACACCATATGGTGATCCTGTCAGCTCTGGGTTGGCTTATGGAGTGAAGGGATTCTTGTCTTTTCTTGGTAGCGCGAAAGAAGGAGCTGTTTGGTCGGTAAAGTTCTACACAATTTTATTAGCTTTACCAATGATCCAGGCTATCGTTATTTTCAGCTTTATCATTTCACTTCCGTTTTTACTGATATTTACAAAGCTTGGCGTAAAAGGCGTGGTTTATGGGTTTTTAGGATTCTTTTCTCTGAAGCTATTAACTGGACTTTGGGGAGTGGCCAGCTGGTTAGATACAACACTTATCGCGGTAATGTATCCTGATGAATCAGCAGTTGGTGCATTCCTCAGTGGTGCCAATAATGATGGAACAGAAAGAATTCTCCTGGATATGATGACCACAGGGATGCATATCGTATTACCAATGACGTTCCTCTACATCGTAACCGTAGCCGGTTTCCAAGTTGGCAATGTGATTAGCGGTTCTGTTCAATCATCGACTGATGCTTCCGCAAAAGCTGGTAGCACTGGGGGAGAAATGGGAACCAATGCTGCTCAGCAACAGATATCAAATTTTAGAAGAGGTTAGTAGTTTATGTTTTGGCAGAAGGCTTTCGATGGAAAGCCTAGCCTTATATAGCTTGGGAGAAAAATCGTCTGTTGTCATTAATACACCAGAGCATGCTTCCACACTTGCTTGCAGAGATATCTTAATAAGTAGTTTGTATTTCAAAGTTTCTCATTTCTATCATTCGATAAAAATAATACTCGCAGTATAATTGAATTCTAAGTAAAAGCGGATAGAGCACAAATGTTCATTAATAAGCCGTTTGAAATTCAAATTACCCAGAAATAGGAATATTGATGAATAGTGATGCCATTACATGGTTAGGAACTGTAATAACTGCAATAGGAACAGCGGTTACATTGTGGCAAGCATATAAAGTTAAACGTTATAAAGACCAAGTAGCATTCGATCTTAGAAAAATATCAATTTCAGAAGCTGGAGAAATACTGAGAAGGGGGCAGGAGGATTGCCGAAGGCTTCTTAAATCAGGTAGCCGCGGTCAAAACATCACTAATATTTGTGACTCTGTCCAAGAACGGCTGGATCAGGCAATGAATAGATTTAATCAGAAGTCTCAAGATTCGGATATAAAGGAAAAATTATCATTGGCAAATAATTTATTGCATGAGGTGAGACTGGGAAACAAAACGAGCCGAAATAGTAGCGACCTTCATGTTGCTTTTCAAGAAGCAATTCAACTGTGTAACGAGCGTCTAACGGAAATCAATTAAGAGAAAACAATGTATGAAAGATTTAGAGTTACAGATCAATAAACTTAAGTATCAAATGAGTTTAGTGGGTGAATCTCTTGATTCCCGTGAACACCCTATTGCAACCCTTGTCATAGCTATGGATTGGGACGATAAAGACTTAGACCGAGCGCACGACATATTCGAGAAGTTTGAAGGAATAATTGAGTCGGGAGAGGAACCTAACTGGAACGAATTCGAGCATGATTTTAACCAGCAGTTTGGGATAGGATATCAGACATTGAAAATGGTAGTGCTAGCCTTTCATCGGAACTTTCAGTGGACTCATGTTTGTGAAGTCTATGCTAATGCGAAGGAATGTATGGAGTTTCACGAAATTACGAGACCCAAAAGTTTTTAGCTAGTGCATTTTACGGTTGTTTTTCCTCAGACCTTTAAATTAGTTGTGAATGCGAGTTTTATTAGTTTATAAGGAATTCATGTGGCAATCCAAGACAATAATCCAGAAAGACGTAACCTAATGATTATGTCCTTAAGTATTATCGTTTTCTATCTGGCTGGAGGAGAAGTTACAGATCATAACATTCGACTTCAGATCGTTAATGTTCATTTTACTAAGCCAGAAATTTTAGGTTATTTTGTTTGGATATTACTCGTGTGGTTTGCTTTTCGCTACTGGTTAGTTCACCAAGGCTCATGGGTAGAAGAGCATTATCGAGATTTGGCAAATATTCCTAAGTGGCTTTATGAACATCATGCGATTAAAAAGTTAAACCTTGGAAATGATTATTCGAACTCGTATTACGAAGACAGGCATTGGATAACTATTAATGTTAGTTGGCAAGGAATTACTTTATCCAGATTATTCAAAAACGAAGATGGTACTCAGGGAAGAGAAGACTATGAAGTTAAATCACCAGTACGACATATACTGATGTTCGCCGGAACGGTCTATATATTATTTAAAAAGCCTAATTTGACTGGCTACTTCGCTCCTTACATTCTATTTTTCGGTGCAATTTGGATAGGGTTAAGTCATGAGCTATAGGCAGTCATAAATTATCTCACTATTGCTCCAAAAGGTATGCTAACGGCCTGTTTCTTATGGAGGAGTTAGGTGTACAAAAGGGGGCTTAATTTATGCCTACAACACTTTCAGATATTGTCGATACAGCAGTAAAAATTGGTTTAGGTGCCCTCATTTCGGGTGTTGCAACATATAGTGTTACCAAGCTAAATCATGACAAAGATATAGAGAAGTCAAAACAGAATAGGAAGAGAGAGCTATTGGAAGATGTGTCCTCGCAAGCTGAAAAGTTTTCTACCTCTGTATTAAAATATTGGGCATATATGGTTGAGCATGTCCGGTATGTTGAGCGTGAAAAAAGTACACCAGATGGTTTAGATGCAAGGATTGATGGGGCGGCTAAAGAGCTATTTGATACATTTACTCATTTAGCTAGCGCCGAGGGCAAGCTCATTTTAATTGGTGCAGAGAGAGCCCAAGAACTTATTCGAGACTATGGTGAGTATGTTAAAGAATTTCGTCGAAAAACTTGGCAGGGAAATTTATCATTATTTGAGGCAGAACTAGAGGATTACCGTTCGGAAATACTTTTAAAGAGTAAAGCTCTTTATGAAGAGCTTCGGTTTTGGTATTCAAAATAAGCTTAGTTTAGATTATATGGTCATCTTGTCTTTTGATATCCGAAGTGTTCAGGCCAGTACCTGCTTTACCTGTTGAAAGATCAATATGAGTAGGGCCGCATTTTGTTCCGGCTCTCCAGTTGGAGTCGTTTGATTGTTTTGTTCCTGAGGTAGGAGCGATGATATCTAGGACTAGATTTATTAGGTTTTTAATCACTACTTTCTCCTTGAACCAAAGAAAGACTAAGCAGGATGGCATCGAGTACCACCCTGCTTTTTTTAATCTTCGCTCTATTCATTCTCTCTTCAATAAGGCACGAAGGCGATTTATTTCTAAGAGAACACGACCAATTATATTTCCAGAGTGTAAAAATACAACAGATAAGTCGATTTATTTGGGGGTTGAAAGTTGCCTTTATAGAAAATATCCGCAAAAACTAGGAATTCTGTTGAAAATAGGCAGAAAAACCGATATCTATAGAAAAATGAATTACAAGGATTTTTGCACCATGAGTATGGTGAGTATCTTAAAGTTGGATTCGAACTTTAGGAAATTTGGGATTAAAGCGAGTGGAATTCCCGCTTCTGAGCGTTCGTTATGCTCCTTTCAATTTTAATGTCACTTTTATAGTGATATCTCCTCTGGTTTCTATAGCCAGAAGCCTTCGTGCATGAACAATTTCTTTAATTATTCTGGAATGCTATTGCCAGCGTTTAAGTGTTGCTGGTGATGTGGAGGCATAATATGGCAAATCAAAATGGCCAAAGCATGTTTTTAACTGCTGACGAGGTATCACAGTTAACGGGTAGACGCCAAAAGTCGAAGCAGGTTGAGCAACTTCAAGCGATGCAAATCCCTCATACGGTGGATTGTTTCAACCGCCCGAAGGTTCTTCGCTCTGTTGTACAAATGGGACTTTGTGGCATGAGTGCTGTCGGCTTCGATAAGTCCGCAGAAAAACAAGCTAAGATAAATACATCCCCAATGCCACAGTAAGAAGGAGGGGAAGTATGTCTAAAACTGTATTACCCAAAGGAATGTTTCTAAATAAAAAATCAGGTATTTACTATTTGCGCAGGGCTAACCAAAAGGATCTAAATTTAGGGAAAAACTACCAGCAGGCGTTAATAAATTATTATGCCTGCTCTGATGTGGATTTTCGTCCAAAGAACGTGGCCGATATGATCGCTCGCTATATGCAAGAAGTGTCGCCACAAAAAGCAGAAGAGACACATAAATCCAATCTAAAGTCTGCAAAGTTCTTGAATCATCATCTTGGCCACTTAGTGCCGGAAAGCTTGAACCCTCGAATCTGCCGCCAATATCTACTCGAAAGAAGTAACAACGGTGCGCCAGTTAGAGGGAACCGGGAAATGAGTTTACTTGTGGCTATTTGCACTGAAGCAATCGATTGGGGAATTTACGATTTCAATCCAATAAAAGGAGTAAGGCGCAATAAGGAAGAGCCTCGTGACCGAGAAGTAACCCTGGAAGAAATTGTCATCTTCAAAAAGTTTTGTCCTGAGTGGCTTCAGGAGTATGTGAATATAAAATTGATGACCGGCATACGCCAGGCAGATTTATTGAAGCTGGATTCGACCAAACTTCGCAAGAATGGTTTGTTTGTTAAACCAGGTAAAAAGGGACGTAAGATCGAGTTTGAATATGAAGGTGCTTTAGAGGCCTGTATTAACAAACTCAAAGAGTTAAATGGATATGCTTTGCATAAGTCAAAGAGTGGTATGGAAAGAGTGCCGCTTAGCCGTTGGTTTCTGTTTGCGACTTCAGACAGAAGGAAGCTAAAAGCGTATACGCCTGACGGTTTCAGGACAATGTGGCACAAGGCTATGAAGAAGGCTTTGGAAAGTGGAGAGTTGGAAGAGCGCTTTCAAGAACGGGATTTGAGATCTGTAGCTGCTGATTTATGTGAAACCTTGGAAGAAGCTCAAGTTCTTCTAGGCCACATGGATTCAAGAACGACTCAGCGCCATTACCGTAGAAAAACCATGAAGGTGAAGCCAAATAAACTAAAAATTTAGACAAGAGAGTGTCTTGCAAGTAACAGGAAATTGTGAGAACTTCCCATGTTGAATTAGTATGTATTGGCGGGGTAACCCGCTGATACAGTTACAAAAAGCGAAAACTTGTTAATTAACTGCGAAACCTGTAGGAAACTACAAAGGTAAAATCGTTTAAAAACAGTAGGTTAAGTTATCGCTGGAAGTCGATTGAAAATCCCCGTGTCGGTGGTTCGATTCCGCCTCTGGGCACCATCTTTCTTAAGCTTTTCTTACTTTTCCATCAACAATATTTAATTTTCCTATTACGTTTTTCAAAAAACATCATTTCAGCTTGTTCCCAATAGTAAAGATAATAATTTTCATTGTGCAATTATTGCTCTATGTTAATCTTTTAACCGAGTAGTAGTTGGAGTTTTGGATATGAACAACCCTCAGGCTATACACCCTCAATACATCACGACAGAAGATGGCACTAAGACTTCTGTAATTCTTTCTATTGAAGAATATGAAAGTTTAATGGAAGACATTGCGGATTTGGCGGCTGTAGCTGAGCGCCGAGAAGAAACCTTTGTTAGTCATGAAGACTTACTTAAAGAACTAAAAAAAGATGGATCCATATAGAATTGTTTGGAAGAAGTCTGCAAGTAAAGAATTGCGTAAACTAGAACGAAAACATATTTCCTCCATAATCACAGCAATCGAAGGACTCGCTGCCAATCCATTTCCGGCTGGAAATAAAAAGCTAATTGGAAGTGAACATACCTTCCGAATTCGAGTTTTAAACTACCGGGTTATCTATTCCGTTGAAAACAATGAATTGCTTATTGAAGTGATTCGAGTTGGTCATAGGAAAGATGTGTACAGGGTTAAGTCATGACTCTTGAATGAGGCAGCAGCATTCATTTCGTGTTCGATTAATTATTCCATCCCATCCACAATGGGTCATCACTCTTAACCGATAATTCTCAAAATTCCTGAAACCGTACGCTCTTCTCGATAGCATTTCCGTTTTCGTATGGAAATCTTCAGTTATGCCATTGCTTTTTCTAACTGCTGTTACTTTTCGGGGGGGATTACATTACCTACCAATACTAATCTCTAAATGCCCACCAAGCGCCTCAGCGTAGCGACTCAATGTTTTAATTGTTGGGTTGCCATTGGCGCTTTCTAACCGAGCGACAACGGATTGTTTGGTATTCATGCGTTTGGCTATTTCAGATTGGCTCAAGCCTGATTTTTCTCTTGCTTGTATGAGCACTTTGGCAAGGTTAAATTCGGCTTCAAGTTTGTTGTACTCTTGCTTGTACTCGTCGTCTTTTAGCCATTCTTTATGTAATTCAGTGATTCTGGTCATGTTTCACTTCCTTAGCGCGTTCTAGCGCTAATTTGATTTCTTTACGCGGCGTTTTTTGAGTCTTTTTGATGAAGGCTCTTAATACGATAATTCTTTTCTTGTGGGCTGTGATGTACAAGGCTCGTGATATGCCATCTTTGCCTTTAATTCGATATGCTTTATGTGAGGCTCTCGTACGTTCTCTAATCCCACAGACTCGATAAGCTCAACGACTCGCACAAAACGTGCTTTCATATCCTTGGGTAGTGAAGCAATTTCTTCATCTACCAACTCATTCAATGTTTCGACTATCCATTTCATAGGTTCTACAGTATAGCATATATGCTATATTCTCAAGTTTAAAATCAAAACGCATTGTTGCCCCCTGCCGGGGGCGCAGTTCTCCCAAATCCGAGTGACGCTGAATTGTTGGCTCGATGAATTTCTCGCTTGTTACGGCGAGGCGGGGAATTCTCCTTCACACGATGACGGTGGAAGCCCTGCGAGGCATAGGTTGCGAACCTTAGGACGTGCAAACTACCACCGCCACGGGTGACCAATTCGTGGAAATGCGCTTGCACTCGGGAGCGTAACATGTCTATCTTTCATTAAGTTGTTTTTAGTTTCCAAAAGGATACTTTTCACTTTCTTGTATACAAGCTCTGAGAGCATGCTTAGGCATAACCAATACTTTTTCTTCAACAGGATGAATTGCTTTCCTAAGAGATGTACTATGCTAGTTACTTACCCAAGTGGTGAGTGCAGTATTAGCAGTATCAAGAGAAGCGATAATAAGAATGATAAAAAATTGGAAAAATGCGCTGGTATTTCCCGATTGTTCTATTAGAGAAGTCGTCAAAATTATCGACAGGGAGTCAATGAGGGCAGCTTTCATTGTTGATCAAGAAGAGAAGCTGCTTGGCGTTGTAACTGATGGCGATGTACGGCGTGCTCTACTAAAAAATATTGATTTTGACACGCCTGTACAAGAGATCATGAATTCTCGCCCTTTGACTTGCACCCCATGCCAAAGTCGTCAAACCATCAAGTCTATTATCGAGCAGCATAAACTATTGCACATGCCTATTGTCAGTGATGGCAAGATTGTTGATGTAGTCACTCTCGAAGATTTTTCGGCAATGGCACGGATTGATAATCCTGTTTTTATCATGGCGGGAGGGTTTGGTTCTCGATTAAGTCCCCTAACTGATGATTGCCCTAAACCTATGCTAAATGTAGGCGGCAAGCCCATTCTTGAAAGTATTATTTCGCGCTTTATTCAGCAAGGCTTCTATAAGTTTTATATATCGGTTTATTACAAGTCCGAGATAATTACTTCATATTTTGGTGATGGCAGTTCCCTGGGGATTGAAATTCACTATATTAATGAAACTAAACCATTAGGTACGGCAGGCGCTTTAGGTCTACTTCCTGCCAATTTGCCCAGGTTACCTATGATTTTGATTAATGCTGATATTTTAACTTTAGTTAATATCCAGCAGTTACTTGATTATCACACTCAAAACCCTGCCATTGCTACTATGTGCGTTCAGCAGTATGAGTATGCCATTCCTTATGGTGTCGTTGAGTTTAATGAAGGTCAAGTAACGTCAATTAAAGAGAAACCTTCTTACAGTGTTTTTGTTAACGCCGGTATTTATGTATTGGAGCCAGAATTTATTCATAGCGTTGAGCATAATAAACATATTGATATGCCAGATTTGGTAAATCGTAAAATTGAGTCTGGTGAACAAGTGAATGTGTATCCTTTGCGTGATTATTGGCTTGATATTGGCAGAAAACAGGACTTTGAAAAAGCGCAAATTGAATACTACCAAGTCTTTGATGAATAAGATTATTTCTCTGGATCCGTATTGATATGATTGCTGGAAAAAAGGTGTTGGCAGTGATTCCTGCTCGTGGTGGTTCGAAAGGATTGCCAGGGAAGAATATAAGGGAATTGCATGGTAAACCTCTAATTGTGTGGTCAATTGAGCTGGCGAATCAGTCAGCAACGATTGATAGGGTTGTTGTTTCAACTGATGACGAACATATAGTCAGAATTGCAGAACAAGCTGGAGCGGATGTGCCTTTCCTGCGTCCCGCAGAATTGGCAACGGACTTTTCTCCCACAAAAGATGCGTTGGTACACTGCCTTGATAATCTGCCGGAGTCTTACGATATCCTGGTTTTGCTCCAACCCACTTCTCCTTTACGAACTCGAAAAACTCTAGAGGCTTGCATTTCATTATGTGCCGAATCCGATAAAACCGTTATTTCAGTCTCAAAGAACAAAAAAGCGGTGGAATGGATGTTCTATCGTCATGAGAATGGTTTGGAATATGTATTGGGGGATGCAAATCGACCAACGCGAAGGCAATACTGTAAACCAGTGTATTACGTTGATGGCTGCGTTTACTGTATGCCCGTTGCCGGGTTTAAAGATAGCACCGTTATTTTTGATGAAAACTCACTTACCGTTGTATCAGAAGAACAAGAGTCGGTGGATATTGATAGCATTTCAGATTTTGAATATTGCGAGTATTTGTTTAAGAGGAAAGAGTTGAATGACAATTAAGGCGCCAAGTCAGGTTGATTATTCAAAATTTGAGCCCGAAGCCGAGATTACGGAAACCAAATATGGTTTGCCATTAGAGGTTAAGTATTGCAAACGTTGTGTCATCTCAAATCAACGACCTAACTCAGCGCTTGAATATAAACACAATAAAGACTCTAAAAAGAAAACCATCAATTTTACAGAAGAGGGTATTTGTGAGGCTTGTGTTCAGGCTGAGCGCAAGAAAAAGATCATCAACTGGGAAGAGCGTGATCAGCAGTTAAGAGAATTATGTAATCGCTATCGTAAGCATGATGGTAGTTATGACTGCCTGGTTCCCGGCTCTGGTGGCAAAGACAGTTTCTATGCCGCTTATAAATTGAAGTATGAGTATGGTATGAACCCTTTAACCGTAACCTGGGCTCCGCATATTTATACCGACTGGGGATACAAGAACTTTCATGCATGGATTAATGCGGGCTTCGATAATCAACTGGTTACACCGAATGGGCGAATTCACCGGTTGCTAACCCGTTTAGCGGTTGATGTTCTGTTTCACCCATTCCAGCCTTTTATGTTAGGGCAGAAATTCCTCGCACCTAAACTGGCTGCTCAGCTCAATATTCCATTGGTCTTCTTTGGTGAAAACGAGGCGGAATACGGCAACCCCATTGCCGATAATGACTCAGCTTTGCGTGACAAGCGCTATTTCACTACAGAAGATCGTAACAAGGTCATGATTGGTGGCGTCAGTGTGCAGGAATTGGAAGAGGAATTTGGAGTCACGAAGAACGAACTATCTCCTTATATGCCTGCTGATCCTCAAATTATCCATGATGCTGCTGTTGAAGTGCATTATCTGGGTTACTACCTGAAATGGCATCCGCAGAGTTGCTATTACTACGCTGTTGAACATGGTGGATTTCAGGCTTCACCGGAGAGAACCACAGGCACTTATAGTAAATACAATAGTATCGATGACAAGATCGACGATTTTCACTACCACACATCCGGCGTTAAGTTTGGTATTGGCCGTGCGACCTATGATGCTGCTCAAGAAATTCGCTCTGGCGACATTACCCGTGAAGAAGGCGTGGCACTGGTTCACCGGTATGATCATGAATATCCAGAACGTTTTGCTGATGAAGTGTTTGATTATTTATCAATAAAAGAAAGCGAATTGCCTGCGGCCTACAAACAATTCGAAGAACCTACCTTTACCCGGGAATATTACGAAAAACTGGCTGACAGCTACCGTTCACCACATTTATGGATGAAAGAAAATGGAGTGTGGAAACTCCGCCATACGGTGAAGTAATTGATGAGAAATATACGTGTTATTGCGCGTTTGGATGTAAAGGGGCCGAACCTGATTAAAGGCATCCACCTTGAAGGTTTACGAGTTGTGGGCGATCCACATGCCTTCTCAAACGATTATTTCAATCAAGGCATCGACGAGATCATTTATATGGACGCCGTGGCTTCTTTATATGGTCGCAACAGCCTGACTGAAATTGTTGAGAGCATGTCTCGAAATATCTTCATTCCTATTACTGTCGGTGGTGGTATTCGTAGTGTTGATGATGCATGGGCTTTGTTCCGTAGTGGTGCTGACAAAGTTGCTTTGAATACGGCTGCCATCGCTAATCCGGAATTAATCACTTTAATTTCCCAGCGTTTTGGTAATCAGGCTGTGGTTGTTTCCATTGAGGCAAAAGCCAAGCCTGGCGGTAAGTGGGAAGCTTATGTGGATAATGGTCGTGAAAAGACAGGCGTTGATGTTGTTACATGGGCAAAAGAAGTCGAGCGTTTGGGCGCTGGTGAGATATTACTGACTTCTGTGGATAAAGAAGGAACTCAACGAGGCTTTGATTTGCCGCTTATTAAAAGCGTGAGTAATGAGGTGAATATTCCTGTTATCGCAAGCGGTGGAATGGGTTCTCTGCAAGATTTTAAAGCCTGTGTTCTTGATGCCAATGCCGATGCAGTCGCCATTGCTCATATGCTGCATTATAAGAAGTTGTCTGTGAGCGATATTAAAGCTTTCGCGTTGTCCAACGGCATTCCAGTGAGGCCATAAGTGAAGGCGTTTGAGCAAGAAAAAGCATCAAGTCGAGTGACAGTGATTGACTATCAGTGTGGCAATCTGAGAAGTGTCGAGCAAGCGTTGCTTCACTGTGGCGCAGAAGTAGAAGTAACGTCTGATCCTCAAAAGGTGTTAAACGCAGATAAATTGATTCTACCCGGTGTCGGCGCTTATCCGGTCGGAATGTCGCATTTGAAAGACTTGGGATTGGTAGAACCGATATTGCATAAAGCCCGGCAGGGAACGCCTTTATTGGGGATTTGCCTGGGTATGCAGTTATTGTTCGAGCATAGTGGAGAACATGGTGGAGCCAATGGGCTTGGTTTGATTAAAGGCCAGGTAAAGCGTATTCAAGCAAACGAGACCAGAACCGAGACCAGAACAAAGCTGCCGCATATTGGTTGGAATGAGATCACCATTCAGAAAGATAATTGCTTACTTTGTGATACCGATTATTTCTACTTTGTTCATACTTATGCTGCTATTCCCGAAGATCCTGAGGCAATTCTGGCGTCTTCAATGTATGGCGATGTTGAATTTTGTGCAGCCGTTTCCAGTGGTAATGTATGGGGAATGCAATTTCATCCAGAGAACAGCTCCACACAAGGTTTGAGTATTCTGTCTCGTTTTGTGCAATTGTAATGACCTCATGAGCGATACTTTGAATCCAGTCCTCCAACATTTTGTAGATAGTTTTTGTGGCTGCTTTTATGGAATATAGAAAAGAGATCGATGGGCTAAGGGCGGTTGCGGTACTACCTGTTGTCTTTTTTCATGCTGGTGTGGGAGGCTTTAGTGGTGGTTATGTTGGCGTTGATATATTTTTCGTCATTAGTGGCTATTTGATAACCTCCCTGATCTTAAGCGAGTCATCTCGAGGGACATTTCGATTCTCAGAGTTCTATGAACGTCGGGTTCGCAGAATATTACCTGCCCTTTTTTTCGTTATATCTGCTTGTATTCCGCTTAGCTTCATATTGATGACTCCCGCTCAGTTGGAAAGTTTTTCAAGGAGCATTGTTTCATCTGTCTTTTTCTCCTCTAACTTCCATTTTTTTATCGAGGATGGATATTTTGCGAGCGCATCGGAAACAAAGCCTCTTTTGCATACATGGAGTTTATCCATTGAGGAACAGTTCTATATTCTGTTTCCTGCAGCGTTACTGATGTTAATCTCATTCTCAGGTAAAGCGCTCCCCTGGATAATTGCTTTCGTTGCCTTTTTAAGCCTTATATTTGCTCAATGGAGTGGCAATTTAATTGGTGAGCCACCCTTTATAGAGAATAACCTTCGATGGTTTGATCAGTCTTTTTTAGCGTCGTATTACATGCCTTTTGGGCGAGCGTGGGAATTACTATCTGGAGCGTTACTGGCAATCTATTTATCACGTTCCAGAGAATATTCCAAACCAGTACAGAACGTGGGTTCTTTATTGGGATTCTCATTACTATGTTGTTCTATTTTCCTGTTTGATAAGAACACACCTTTTCCCAGTTTTTACACATTGATTCCTGTTATTGGAACCATGCTGATTATTTGGTTTGCTAGACCTGATACCTTCATTGGCAAAATGCTATCGAGCAAGTTATTTGTGGGCGTTGGATTGATTTCATATAGCTTGTATTTGTGGCATCAACCTATTCTGGCGTATGTCAGGCTGATTTCTCCAGACTGGTTGGAATCCCATGCCACCTATACCGTATTGGCCTCATGCTTGTTGATTAGTTTTGTTAGTTGGAAATATGTAGAGGCTCCTTTTAGAGATAGAAAACGAGTTTCAAAGAGAGTATTGATACTTGGGTTGTCCTCTATCACCGCTGTCAATATCACTTATGCAACGATGGCTATCACTAGTGAGGGGTTTATCAGCCGATATCCTTTAGAAGATCAAAAGTTGCTGGCAATGAATGAGAAGGAAATGGCCTCTTATACTCCCAAGTATTTCAAAGAGTATAGATTGCAAGACTTTGACGAGGGCAAGTACAAACTGTTTTTGATCGGGGATAGTTTTGCCATGGACTTTCTTAATATGGGTATGGAAAGCGGTCATTTTTCTAATGTCTCAATTTCTACACACCATATTGAGCGCCAATGTGGAATAGTGTTTTCTGAGAAAGCTATTGCTGAAAATGTTGCTGCAGACGACAAAGTCTATTGCGATAGGAGAGGACGTTTTGAAGCATCAACAGTGAAGTTGTTACTCAATCAGGCTGATATGGTTATTCTTGCATCTCGATGGAGTGACTGGGTATCCGATAATCTGGAAGATACGCTGGAAAACCTGAAACTGCTTGGAGCTAAAAAGGTGGTTATTTTGGGAAGTAAAAACTTTGGTAAGTTTGATGTGAGAACATTTTTGGATACTTCTTTGGATTACAAAATTAACTTTAAAAATACTACTGATAGTAGAGAAGTTAGTATTATTAAATCGATGGCAACGGAACTTCGTGATGATGAGTTTGTTGATGTTCAAATGATGATTTGTGGTTCATATTTGAAATGTCCGCTGTTCACCACTGAGGGAGAGCTGGTGACATTGGATGGAAGCCATCTCACTCAACAAGGAGCCCGATATTTTGGCAATGCTGTTTTTGAGTCAGAGCTTTTAAAGCCGTTGAATTAAAAAGGTTATTCTTGCTGAGTATGGCAGGGTATGTGTTGAATTTGAAATTGCCCCTAATTTAAGAGCAACCAGTATGAATCTACAGAAAATAAATAAGCTGTTAAAAGACCCGATTGGGATTGGCTTATATTTTCTGTTTGAGAAATGGCGTACTCAAGATGGTCGAAGAGTGCTAAGCACTAACCTGTACAAGAAGCTAGCCAAGCGCATAAACCGTAGAAAATATTTCCGATTCCAACCCGCTCGGGACCGGTTTTTAAAACAGTTTCTCGAACAACATCCAACCGAATATCCCAACAATTTCATGCAAGATGGATGGACGCTCTTTGAGCAGGATTACTTTCCCCATACTGCTGACGTGGTTCGATTGGGAAAGGAAATGTTTGAAGCTCGTGGCGCTGATGTCAGCAGAAAGGTCATGCCCTATTCCATCGCTCACTTTGATGAACTGTTGAACATTGACGCTTTTTATCAATTCGCCTTTTCTGAAAAAATGATTGCCCATGCGGCTAAATATATTGGTGAGTATCCGGTATTGGTGAGCATTGAATTATTACGAAGTGATCCAAAACCAGAACAAGCCTGGATTGAAAGCCAACAACTTCACCTTGATGTGATTGATTCAAAAGTATTTCGGGTTGTTGTTCTGGTCAGTGATGTGGATGAACAAAATGGCCCCTTCACTTTTTATCCTGCTTCGGTGTCAGACAAAATTAAACGGGATAAAAAGATCAAATATGGTTCACCTCTTTCAAGCATGAATATAGAGGATGCCAGAATGGGGGATTATGCTAATGAAGATATTGTTGAAATTAGCGGGCAAGCCGGGAAGGTTCTCACGGTCGACACCTGCAACTGTTTTCATTATGGTTCGCGAGCCAAGTCCCGTTCTCGTTGTGTGCTGATGCTAAGTTACGCTTCTCCTGCTTTGGAGAATTTACGCGGTAGTATGAAGTTGGATTTGATCCCGGATATTCGTGCTTCTGATCCTGAATTTGTGAAGCTGGTTAAGGATAAGGAATATATGCCAACCGAAGCCCCTTCGATATTGCAGGATTAAAGCCATGGTGAGCCAAATAATATGTTCTTAGCCGATACAAGTAGAATATGACAGCTTCTTTACCCAAAAGAATTTTCAACAATATCAATTGGATATTGGTTGAAAAAGTCAGTAAAGCTGGCTTGACTGCTTTAACCAGTATACTCGTCGCACGGTATTTGGGTGCTGATGGCTTAGGTGCGATTTCTATTGCTTTGACCCTTTACTCCATTTTTGCAGTATTTGGTACGTTAGGATTGGAACGTTTTCTGCTGAAAGAGCTGGAAACGCAAGATTGCGTACCGGAGAAACTCATAGGCGGCTCTCTTCTATTAAGGCTTTTCGGTGCCTTTCTAGCCTCTGCGTTAATGAATTTTGTAGTGCCATTTGCTTATCCTGACAATAGCCAATTGCAGTTGATGGTGTTTGTTTTGTCATTTGCCTTTTTCATCGCAGTTGGCAACGTTTTCGAAGTATTTTATCGACACCAACTACGTTCAAAATATGTCACAGTTGTTCGGGTCTTGGGATTGTTCGCTTCGGCATTTTCCAAGTTGTTGATTATCTGGCTTGGATTAGATGTCGTCTGGTTCACATTGCCGGTATTACTTGAGACTGCGGTTGTCAGTATCAGCTTTATGTTTCTGCGTTATCGGGATCCTGAATTAGCGCTGGACAAGTTACAGTTTCAACTTACTGAATCCAAGAGAATCTTAAATGCTTCCTGGCCGTTATTTTTTAGTGGTTTGGTGGGAACATTATATTTTCAATTGGACAAAGTCGTTATTTATCAATATCTGGATGAAGCCTCTTTGGGGCGCTATACCTT
The DNA here is from genome assembly GCF_019900845.1 of Paraneptunicella aestuarii. Lineage (NCBI taxonomy): Bacteria > Pseudomonadati > Pseudomonadota > Gammaproteobacteria > Alteromonadales > Alteromonadaceae > Paraneptunicella > Paraneptunicella aestuarii. Next base: position 444,430 of record NZ_CP074570.1, read on the forward strand.
GTTGTTTCAGTTGGTTTCTATTCTGACGTTTTTGATTCATTCCATTAATCTGTCTGTTACGCCTATGCTCAATAAACTGTATTTTGAGTCTGTGGAGCGTTTTTGGCAGAGATATCGGGAGGTCACTGCACTGAAAAGTATATTGGCTTTGCTGGTGGGAATTGGGTTAGTTGGGCTTGGTAACATAGTGATCCCTTTTCTTGTGGGAGACGAGTTCATTTATTCAACGAGTTTGTTTTTGATATTTGCTTGTTACTTTGTGTTTGTCAGCATCGGCTCGTTGCAGGCTGAATATTGTGTGTTGATAGGTGTGGTTAAGCCTTTGTTTTATCTTCGTGTTATTACTTTAAGTGTGAATCTGGTTCTAAATATCATACTGATACCAATTTGGGGATTGGAGGGAGCGGCTTTTGCATCTGTGGCGAGTTACTTTTTAAATCAATTCATTCTACCTTGCCTGATTAGAGAAATGAGGCCGATGATAAGGCACAATATTGCTGCGTTGAATTTACTTATAGACGGCAAGTTTTACCGTGACATCTATGTAAAAAGTAGAATGTTGGTTTAGTCAAAATTTATTATTGTTATTCATTGAAGCGATGCACACTCGATATATTTTTCTTCATCAAGTCAAAACCGCAGGCAAAACCTTAGAGAAGTTTTTGCTCAGAAAATATGGAGAAGCATTTTGTAAAACCACGCTGGTTTTTCAAGAAGAGTCTTTAGGTAATATTTACGATATTTTGCGCTCAAAAGATCATGACAAGATCGCTACTGTTAATCAGGCAAAACTGGTAACAGGACATTATCCATATGGGATTCACTCTATGCTGGAAGGGGAGTCTCGATACTTCACTTTACTGCGAGACCCGGTGGATCGAATACGTTCCTACTATGTTTATTCGCTTCATAATGAAGGCTCAAAAATTGGTTTATATCTGAAACAGAACAAGATTAGCCTGGAACAGTTTGTTCAATTAGAGAGGAAGGATATTGAAAAGTCAGGTGTTCACGAATTGAATTACGTACTGGAAGATGGGCAAGCAAAAATCATCGCTGGTGACGATATTTTAATTGGCGATAATTATGGTCAAGAGTTGAGAAGTAAAGCTGAGGATAATATTGCCAGAGACTTTGATTTTGTTGGTGTAACTGAGCTTTTCGATGAATCATTTATTGAAATATGTAAATTATTGGGTTTCGGTGCTTTTAATTTATACATTACTCACAATAAAGCCGTTACCAGTGTTGATGTTTCTGATAACGTTAGACGAATCGTTTTAGAGAGAAATCAGATTGATCAGCAAATGCATCGTCAACGTCTTGATGCAATGCGAGCGAATTCGGGTACTTTTATGGATAAGCTTGCTCAAAGCTATCTAAAGTGCGGTACTTCGTTAGTCGATTTTTACGTGAAAATGAGAACGTGACAGTTAGCTTATATGTCCCTCAATAATATGAATAATAAAAGACTATTGGTTTGCAGCTATCAACCCTATTCCGTTCTTACCGTTCAAAAATTCACGCAAGAATTGAATTGGCAACCTGCTGTCTGGTTTGTTGCGGATGAAAACCGTGAGTTGGTCAAACAGCACTATCCAAACGCCTTGCAATATGATTATTTTGATGTGGTTAAAGGGATCCTGCCTAAAGGCGTGTTGCTATCAGATATTACTCCTCCTTCCCCTGACGAGCTTGAAAGGCTCGCCAAATATGAACACAACTTTCTCTATATGTTGCAGCGCAATGACTCGAATGATTCCGCTTTTGAGTATAAAGAACGTTTGGCTTTTTATTACCATATTTTGGGACTTTGGAAGCACATCATTCGAAAGTATGAAATTGATTTGATCTGGTTTGAGGAGGAACCTCACCAAGCTGCCGATTATGGCCTTTATCTGGTCGCCAAATTGCTTGGTATTCAGACCATTATGACCACACGCACCATCTCGGAGCTGGGTATTTTGCCTTATCACGACTTTGAAGACGGTTTTCCTGAGTTAAATCAGCGTTATGCCGAGTTGGCTGAGCGTTTTTATTCTTCAGAGGAGAAAATAGAGATTTCCCAGCAGATTGAAGCCTATTTTCAGAAATTGAATGCAGATTATCAGACGATCCTTAAAGAGCATCTTTGGGATCAGGTAGACGAATACAACAAGTTAGCATCGAAGAAAAAGTTTAATCTACCTTCTTTGAAGACTATTAAGAAAACATGGGCAACAGCATGGAATGTGGCTGCGCGCTTTATCAAAAACACAGCGATTCGTTCAGATCAGTACAAAGCCGGACATACCATGATGAGTTCCCACTATTCTTATCGGGAATACATCATTAATAAGCTCAAGGCAATCCATACAAAACGCAAGATTAAACAGGTTTATGAGCGCTTTGCGGTGACAGATATGAATACTTTACCCAAAGGGAAAAAGTTCATTTATGTTGCGTTGCAATACCAGCCGGAAAAGTCCACTTGCCCGCTTGCGGGGCGTTTTGTTGATCAGCGTTATTTGGTTAAGTGGTTGGTTTCTCAATTAGATGACTCCTGGCATATTTTGGTGAAAGAGCATCCTAGCCAGTTTATTAGCAGCTACACTCGCTTTGGCGAATGTTTTCGTGACGAGCGTTATTATCAAGAGCTGAATGATATTCCCAATGTGTCGTTAATGGGATTATCTCTGGATTCATTTAAGCTTATGTCTTCTTGCGAAGCGGTTGCCTCTGCTGGCGGAACTGTTTGTTGGGAAGCGGTTGCCAGAGGTATTCCGGCATTGAGCTTTGCTATTTCATGGTTTCGTCCATGCCATGGTGTCTTTTACATTGCAGAGCAAAATCACCTAAAAGATGCGGTACAAAGTATTGAGGATGGTTTTAAACCAGAACCTTATTTGGTGAAAGCCTACGCTCAGTTGATCAAGGATTATGATTTTTATGCCGCTATTGGCGGCGCTTCCAGCTTGAATTATAAAAATATAGATGAAGAGTTAAATGCCCAAGCTCATTTCCAGGCAATTAAACACCTTATTGCATAAGCTGTTGGCGCAGTCGATTGCGTTTAATTTGCTGCATATGTTGTATCACTACGTGAAAATTAAGGTATGGGGACGGCAGTCTATCGAGCCTGTTGGTAAATTCACTCAGTCTGGCCATAAACGGAAATTGGCCATTATCGGGTGTGGGCCAAGTGTTAATGATTTAGATGATGATTTTTTTGAGCAGCTTGGCGATTATGATGTTGCGGCATTTAGCTACGCAGCTTTGTTGCCTGTGAATATTGAGTTTTATTTTTACGAGTTGCCCAGAGGTACGTTATTAAGGCAACACCAACAGTTTTTATATCCCGAGCTTGTAAAAAAACAGGAAAAGGGAATGCTGCGGCATTTCATATTGAAAAACACTAATGCAAAAGGCAAGCAACTGCTTGAACCGTTTTCTGAATTGAAATTATCAATCACGTTTCCAATACACTTGAGATCAACCCGAAAGTTAGCGCAGTTGCTGGATATTCTGGATTTCTTTAAATTGACATCGAGATATTTTTTTCAGCCAAGAGCCTCTTTGTTTTCTATCTGTCATTGGGCGGATGCCATGGGATATGAGGAAATCTTGCTGGTGGGCATTGATTTGAATTCATCGAAATATTTCTATGAAGAAAACAGTAAATGGCTAACGGTTAAAATTCCCAATCCTTTTTCTGATGAAGAATTATCTTCCGGAGTCCATCCTGTTAACGATGAAAAAATAGGCATCAAGCTTACCGATGCCATGTTGGTGTTAAGCAAAAGATTAAAGGCCAAGGTCTATTTGACGAATCCAGAGTCTGCACTTGCTTCAATGTTTGAATGTAAAAACGAAAATAGAAAAGCCTGATATCTGAGCATTTAATCTTGATAGTTTTATTAAATGAGGAATGAATGAAGAAAGTATTAGTCACCGGGGGCGCAGGCTATATCGGAAGTGTGTTGGTCAGATTGTTGCTGGCTCAGGATTATTCTGTGGTGGTGGTTGATAATTTGAGTTTTGGTGGTGAAAGCATCGTTGAGCTGTTGAATGATCCTCGCTTTACTTTCATTAAAGGCGATATTCGTGATGCTGCACTCATGGAAGAGGTATTAACAGGTATTGATTATGTCGCGCATTTAGCGGCGATAGTGGGCGATCCTGCTTGTGCGAAAGAACCAGAACTGACCAAATCCATCAATTTAGACGGCGCTAAACAGTTGTATGACATTGCGCAGAAAGTGGGAGTGAAACGGTTTATTTTTGCTTCCACATGCAGCAATTACGGCAAGATGGATGACGAAGCGGGTTATGTGAATGAAGAATCTCCGCTAGCTCCCGTGTCTTTATATGCTGAAACGAAGGTGGCGTTTGAACAATTTCTCCTGTCTCAAAAGGGATCTGGAACAGCCTGTATTCCCACCTGCTTACGTTTCTCTACAGTGTATGGTTTATCTCCACGCCTGCGTTTCGATTTAACCGTTAATGAATTCGCCAAAGAACTGGCTTTGGGCAGAGAGTTGGTGATCTTTGGCGAGCAATTCTGGCGTCCATACTGTCATGTCGTGGATTTGTCTCGCTCCGTTATTGAAGTGTTCAATGCGGAACAGGATAAAGTGGCGTTTGAAGTGTTTAATGTTGGCAATACCGAAGAAAACTATCAGAAGAAGATGATAGTCGATGAGATCTTGAAGTTTTTGCCCGACGCTAAAATCAAATACGTGCAAAGGCAGGAAGACCCTCGTGATTATCGAGTTAATTGCGACAAAATTGCTAATGTTCTGAATTTCAAAATAACCAAGACGGTGCCAGATGGTATCGAACAAATTCTGCAAGTGGTTAAAGATGGCTTTATCGTTAACCCGGACGATGGACGTTATAAAAACATATAACCTGAATTCAGGTTCAATCAGGCGTATAAAATATGAAAGTGTGTGTCGTCACGGGTACGCGAGCTGAATATGGCCTGTTTTACTGGCTGCTTAAAGCATTGGATGCCGATCCATTCTTTGAGTTAAAGCTTATTGTGACGGGCATGCACTTGTCCCCCGAGTTTGGCTCCACTTATAGAGAGATCGAAGCTGATGGCTTCATTATTCACGACAAAGTAGACATTCATCTATCAGGAGATTCTCCTGTCGATGTCTCAAAGTCTACTGGTTTAGCCTTGGCAGGAATCGCTGAAAGTTTCAGAAACTTGCAACCCGACCTGGTGATTTTATTAGGTGATCGGTTTGAAGCGTTAGGAGCCGCACAAGCCGCCATGTTTGCCAATATTCCCATTGCACATTTACACGGTGGAGAGGCGACTTTTGGCGCTATGGACGAGTCGATCCGACACGCTATTTCCAAGTTGTCGCATATTCATTTTCCTGCGACAGAGACTTACCGAAAGCGTTTAATTCAAATGGGAGAGCTGCCAGAAAACGTACATCATGTCGGAGCGTTAGGCGTTGAGTCTGCGACGAAAACTGAACGAATGAGCTTGAGTGAATTGGAGGCGTCTATTCAGTTTGATTTAGGCGAGCGCTTTTTTCTGGTGACTTATCACCCAGTGACGTTAGATGCAAAAGGGCAGCAAGAGGGAATGGAGTCTTTGTTGAATGCTCTGGATTGCTTTCCTGATGTGAAGGTGTTGCTAACTTTTCCCAATGCCGACACTTATGGTCGTCAGTTGATTAATAAGGTGAAGGAGTATGCGCAGAACAATCCGGAGCGAGTTTACTTGACCGAGTCCCTTGGGCGAGTTCGGTATTTAAGCGCGTTGGCTCATTGCGGTTGCGTGATTGGTAATTCATCCAGCGGCATTATTGAAGCGCCATCATTTAAGGTGGCGACGGTTAATATTGGCTCTCGCCAACAGGGGCGGGTATGTGCGAATTCAGTGCTTCACTGTGATAATACGCAGCACGATATTGAAAGTGCGATTAAAGAAGCTATGAAGTTAAGGGCCTCGGGCGAACTTTCGTCACTTCAAAACCCTTATGATGGTGGCAGCAGTAGCGAGAAAATTGTGTCGGTGCTTAAGTCTGTTTCATTGTCGAGTTTAACGAAAAAATATTTTTATGATTTGCCTTAAGCATTAATCAGGACTTGGAAGGTTTAAAAGAATGAGTACATTTATCATTGCAGAGGCGGGAGTTAATCACAATGGAGAGCTCGATAAAGCTTTGCGGTTGGTTGATGTGGCTGTTGAGGCTGGCGCTGATGCTGTGAAGTTTCAAACCTTTAAAGCGGAAAGCCTGGCAACGGATAAAGCAGGTAAAGCTGAATATCAGAAAAAGCTGACCGATAGTGAAGAAAGCCAGGTGGCGATGCTGAAAAAACTGGAATTGCCTCACGAATACCATTTCAAGTTAAAAGCATATTGTGAAGAGAAAAACATTGAGTTTATGTCGACGGCATTTGACTTCGGCAGCCTTCAATTCTTACTTGCTGAAATGGATTTGAAGCGTTTAAAAATTCCATCCGGTGAAATCACCAATCTGCCACTTATTTATGAACACGCGAAAAGCGGTTTGGATATCATCCTTTCAACAGGTATGGCGACAGTCGGTGAAATTGAGCAGGCATTGATGGTGATTGCAGGTGGGTATCTGGATAATCTGGGACGAAATATTCAGCAGAATTGGAAAACGGCTTATTTCGATGAAGGAGCCCGAACGTTATTAAAAAGTAAAGTGAGTTTGCTTCATTGCGTTTCCCAATATCCTGCTCCAGCAGAGTCGTTGAATTTAACCGCAATAAAGCGCTTACGTAAAACTTTTGGCTTGAATGCTGGGTATTCTGATCATTCTCTTGGTATTTGGGCACCGATTAGCGCAGTGACCATGGACGCGACCATTATTGAAAAACACTTTACGCTGGATAGGAATTTGCCAGGGCCTGATCATCAAGCGTCTCTTGAACCTCATGAACTAAAGCAAATGGTTGAGGCTATTCGTAATGTTGAAGCGGCTATTGGTGATGGCGTTAAGCGACCTGTTGCATCTGAGTTGGTGAATTTAGAACCTGTTCGAAAAAGCCTGGTGCTTGCAAAGCCGATTCGAAGAGGCGAGGTGATCACAGAACAGCACTTGGCGATTATGCGCCCAGGAACCGGAATGCCGCCTTCAAAGTATTGGGACATGATTGGAGCTACGGTCTCTCAAGATTATGAAGCTGGCGATTTTTTGTGTGAGTAATTTAAAATTTTATTGAGAATCAATGCAATACCGACCTGAAATTGATGGGCTGCGAGCGGTTTCGGTTATTCCCGTCATACTTTTTCATGCTGGCTTCCCGTTCATTTCTGGGGGATTTATTGGTGTTGATATCTTTTTTGTCATTAGCGGATATTTGATTACCTCAATTATTGCCAACGATGTTGAAAGAAACACATTCCGATTAACCGACTTCTACGAAAGAAGGGTAAGGCGTATTTTACCTGCCCTGTTTTTCATTATGGCTGTCACTGTGCCCCTAGCCTGGATGTGGTTGCCGCCGGATGAACTTAAAAACTACTCGCAAAGTTTAGTGGCAGTAAGCACCTTTTCTTCAAATATTCTGTTTTGGTTGGAGAGTGGATATTTCGACACGGTAGCAGAATTAAAGCCTTTGCTGCATACATGGAGCTTAGCGGTAGAAGAGCAATATTATATTGTTTTTCCTTTAATTATCATGGCGTTATGGAAGCTGAGTTCGCGGCTTTTTTTCGTGATGTTGGCAGCCACTTTTTGCCTTAGTTTGGGTTATGCGCACCTTTACTCATCACAGTTTCTATCCAGTTCTTTCTACTTGTTACCATTTCGAGCCTGGGAATTGTTAATGGGCGCGTTGGCTGCTTTTATGTTGCGAAACAAAAGCCATATTAAACTTCCCGGATCTGCAAATGAACTTCTCTCGATGTTGGGCATAGTGTGCATCGTTGGAAGCTTTTTCCTGTTTGAGGCAAGTACGCCTTCTCCGAGTTTATATACCCTTATCCCAACCTTGGGCGCTTTGGTTGTCATACTCTTTACGACTCCGGAAACGAGGGTTTCCCGATTGTTGTCCAGTAAAGTGTTTGTGTTGATTGGATTAATTAGCTATAGCGCTTATCTTTGGCATCAACCTCTATTTGTGTTTGCTCGTAGTTATAGTCTAGAGCCCCTTTCACTCGCCTTAATGTTGGCTATGTGCTTGCTGAGCTTGGTGCTCGCTTTTGTGACCTGGAAATGGATAGAAACACCATTTAGAAGCAAAGAAAAGATAAAGGCTTCTGTTCTGTATATTGTTTGTTCTGTGTTTGTGTTCTTGTTTATCGCCATGGGTTTATACGGGCATTTTAAGGTTAAGCCAACGACGGAAATCCAGCTCGATTCAGAAATTATAGCGATACCCAAGGCGTTTATGGGAATACAGCATGAGGGTCGAAACTGTAGTTTCCCTGATATTGCAAAGGGAGAGGTCTGTGAATTAAAAGGAGATATTGACGCGCCTGAACGAACCGTGTTTGTTCTGGGGGATAGCTTATCCAGAGTGCTCAGTGAAGCAGTTTACGAAAGAAAGCAGATGTATTCAACCATGGTCGATTTGTCTTCCAGTGGTTGCCCTTTCTTGATGGGCTTATCCATCTATGTGGGTCGAAGTAGCTCTGACAGATGTACGCCTGAATATCAGCAGCAAAGGCTTGACTATATTGCTCAGCATCCTTCTCAACATAAAATCGTTGTACTGAGTGGACGATGGTTAGTGGCTTTTATGGAAGATAGCTTTGACAACACATTAGGTGGTGTTAGCTATGACCAGAATATTGTTGCTACCAAGCGGCTTGGCGCCAGTGACGAAGAGATTCAACAGGATTTCTTTGAATCATTTGAGCGTTCTTTGGCGGCGTTAACGGATGTGGTGGAGCAGGTTGTCATTATTATTCCCGGATATTCAAATGGATGGGATCCTGTTGCAAGAGCCGTGCGTATTGCCAAGCGTTTTGATGATTCCCAATCCCTGTTTGAGCATTTAGAAATTCCTCTTTCGGCAGTCGATAACAGAACGGCTGTTTTTGAACAATACATCCAGTCACATATTCAGGGGTTAGATAAAGTCTCGGTGATTAATACTAAAGACGTTACCTGTGACCGCAATAAGGGCGTTTGCTATGGCGGGAAGGATGGTCAGTTTTATTTTACGGATGATTTGCACCCATCTTTGTACATTAACCGAATTTTGGTCGAGCTTATGTATAAAGCTCTGGTTAATTAAAGCGTTGTGAAAATTAGCTCTTGGTTTTGTTATGGTTGAATTTTTAGTCTATCCTCATCGTTTGGCTTGACGCTTAAGTGAGAAACGAAAAATGTTGCCACGAAATAAGATGCTGAGTAATCCAGTGACTGGTCGTCGGATTATTGCTGATGAGTTAGATGCTGCGCGCTTGGTGAAAAGTCCGACAGTGACAGGAAGAGAAAGATTGGATGCATCCAGAGTTATGGGGCGCGGCGACAAATTATTTCATCCATCGGGTCGTCTCATTCGGGGACAAGCGGAAGCCACTGACATTATGACGAGGGCATATTCAGCGTCAGGTTCTGAATTGCATGCAATGGCAAGAGATCACGAATTGGATATGAACTTATTGCATGGCAACACTCCGCATTCCGTATTAAGAGATCATGCCCAGCTTCTATATACTGCTGCTCGACATGATCCTAATACTCGTATTCAAACGCCTTTAGTTAAAAGTGGTGATCCTGATTTAAGCTCTACTCCCTACAATCCAACTAACCGAGGTGGGGGATTTATTGCAGAGGAAGTTCGAACTTCGGTATCAAAAGGAGCGATGAAAAAATGGGAGAATAAGGGCAAGAAAGGGCCACAACCTCAACCAGAGACAAGGCCAACTGGCAGGGATATTGAATTTCACCCACCGGCTCCGGGAGCTCTGCATAATCCAGGACAATTTGGACAGCTAAAAGGTTCATATTATCGTCCGGCTACCCAACCTGGTCAGAAAAAGACGAGAGAACGTACATTGAGCGTTGGTTCTGCAAATTTGGATCTTACGGGGCACAAATTGTAGTGAAAATGGCTTGTAATACTTCCAGATAAATAAAATTGGTTTAGCTTTCCTGCTCACATCGCTTGCTGTTTGCGTTAGAATGTTGCGCGACAGATTTTGAGGAAGTGTCATGATAAATAGAACAACTCTGCTTGCGATGGTTTCCTGCGCTCTATTGGCTGCTTGTAACCCGCAAACAAAACAAACGACAGAATCGGCTACAGAGCCAAAATCCCAAACAACGGCGACTCAGTCCAAAGATATTCAATCGGGTAAGGACTATCATTCCTACGGTAATCCGGAACAAGTTAAAGTCACTCACATCAATTTAGACTTAAATGTTGATTTTGATGCCAAAGTGATGAGCGGCACTGCGGAGCTGCAATATGAAAAAGTAGCATCTGATGCAGATAAATTGATTGTTGATACTCGTGATTTAACTATTAACAGCATCACTGCCAATGGTGAAGCCGTACCATTTACCTTGCGTGAAACGGAATCTCACATGGGTGCAGCGTTGGAAATTATGCTGCCAGCAAAAGGCAACAGCGTGACCATTGATTACGCTACCAGCCCCAATGCATCGGGCGTACAGTGGTTAACTCCAGCACAAACGGCGGGTAAAAAACATCCTTTCCTGTTTACTCAAGCTCAGGCTACACATGCGCGTAGCTTCATTCCATTGCAGGATTCTCCTAAAGTGCGCGTCACTTACAATGCCACTATTCATACGCCAAAAGAATTGCTGGCTGTGATGAGTGCCGCGAATGATCCAACGACACCTCGCGATGGTGAGTACAACTTCACCATGCCGCAACCTATCCCTTCTTATTTAATCGCGTTAGGTGTGGGTGATTTGCAATTCCAAGCCATGGGTGAGCGTACTGGTGTTTATGCTGAACCTTCCATGTTGCAAGCTGCTGCGAAAGAGTTTGAAGATACGGAATCCATGTTGATTGCCACCGAGAAAACCTATGGTGCTTATAGCTGGGATCGTTACGATTTATTGATTTTGCCACCTTCATTTCCTTTCGGTGGTATGGAGAATCCGCGTTTAAGCTTTATCACTCCTACCGTGATTGCAGGTGACAAGTCTTTGGTTTCTTTGATTGCTCATGAGTTGGCACATAGTTGGTCTGGCAACACGGTAACCAATGCAACCTGGCGTGACTTGTGGTTGAACGAAGGTTTTACCACGTATTTGACTTACCGCATTATGGAAATCGTTTATGGCACAGAGCGCTATGATCAGGAATCTGTTCTTGGATATCAGGATCTACAGGAAGATGTCGCTGCATTGCCTGAGAAAGATGAAATTCTGGCCATTGATTTGCGTGGACGTGATCCAGACGATGTTTTTTCTGATATTCCTTACGAGAAAGGGGCGTTGTTCCTGCGTGAAATCGAGCAATCAATCGGACGTGATAATTTCGATGCTTTCCTGAAGCAATACTTTAAACATTTTGCCTTCCAAAGTATTACAACGGATCAGTTTATTGCTTACTTGCAAGAGACGTTGTTGCAGCAATATCCAGACAAGCTCAATATGGCTCGTATTAATCAATGGGTGTTTGAGCCGGGCATTCCAGAAGGCGCGCCAGAACCACAATCCAATGCATTCGTGATCGTTGATGACGCACGTAATGCATGGTTGCAAGGTAAGCTGGCTGCGGCAGATATTGATACGTCTGGCTGGACTGTTCACCAGTGGCTGTATTTCCTGAATAACATGCCTGAAAAGCTGACAACCGAACAAATGCAAAAACTGGATGCTGCGTTCATGTTGACTCAATCGACCAACAATGAGATCGCTCATGCCTGGTTAATGCATGTTGTACATAGTTGGTATGAACCCGCATTACCACGCCTGCACAACTATCTGGTTAGCATTGGTCGTAACAAGTTAGTGAAGCCGCTATATCGTGAGTTGTCTAAAACTGAACAAGGCAAAGCCTTGGCTCAAAAGGCTTTCGAGCAGGCCAAGTCGGGCTACCATCCGCTAACAGTTAAAGCCAATGAAGACTTTGTTCAATAATCGTTTTTTTAAGGATTGGTTGAACTAAGCACAAATATAACGGGGCTGAATGAGTAACTCTATTAGTCCCGTTTTTACATGCCATTTGGGTCTCTTGAACAGTGCGTTTAATGTGAATAGAAAAGAGGGAGTTTAGATATGAGTAATATTAAATATTCAGATCATGTTGATGTGCTTTTGGCACTGGTCACCAACCTGGCAATGACTGACAAGGCGAGCCTTACGCCGAGAAGGTTGGCTAAATACCTAAATCTGGAAGAGCAAGAAGTGTGTACTGTTTTGGATGGGTTTCCAGGGCTATTCAGAAAATCCAGAGTCAAAGAGAAGAATCCACCCGAAGGCAAGGTGGCTCAGCATTTTTATACATTACAAATTCGTTATAGCCGACGTTATCTGGAACTGAATGGTGATGACGATGACCCAAATCCGCAAGAGCCTCTGAGCGCAGAACTGTTTAATTCTTTGGTGCGATTTATTTCTGAACAAGTAAATTTAGAGCATGAAAATGATCGATTAACCAAAGAACTATCAGCCGCACATGAGAGATTCAGTAAGCAACTGGCTGAGCAGGAAAAGAGTTTAAAAGCATCTATTGATGCCCAAAACAATATGCTTAAAACCAAACTTGAAAGCGATAATGTGACCTTGAAGGTTCAGAGCCGGGTGTCAATTGCTGTTGCGTTAATTGCTGCCGTCGCTGCGGTGTTTGCTGCGATTAAATAATCAAGCGTGTTATTTCTTTATAAAGACCTTGTAAGCGACAAGTGTTTGGGCTTCAGGGTCATACTGGCATTGGCTTGAATAACAAAAGCCTTTAATTCGGCTTTTTATGATTGGTGGAGCAACACTGATTAAACGAGCGGTGTTATGCGCGCTTTCGTATTCTTGTTTTGATAACTTTCTTACTGCTAGCCAATGTTGTTTGTTCTCTATGACATTCCAACAATCTGTAGTCGAGTTGAGTAATGCTTTTTCATAGAGGTCGGTGATAAACGTTGGTAAGGCAAATGGTTTAATTGGGGGGGCGGCAACTTCGGGCTTACTTCTTAGCCGCTGAATTTCGGGAAGAATATCGTCTTCCCATGCTAGTGTAATTGCATCTATTGGCAATTTGGAATGCTGGTATGACGGGCTCTTCATCTCTTCATCTGCAATGAGCAAACTTGATCTGGAACTCATATAAGGCAGTTGGCTTAGCAGTGATATCAATTGTTCGTGAGTAGTGATTTCCGCTGCTTGTTGTGAATTATTCAATTCAATGTAGCTAATTATTAATTGCCTAATCGTTGGTGAATATTTGCGTTTGGGCAAGTAGTTATCTTGCAAATAAATGGGTTCTGAATGGAATTCCGCTTTTGCAATCCATGCGAGAAGCGCATTTTGAAAAGGAGGAATTTGAGTCGTATTCGCTTGAATACGAAAAGCAAATTGGTTGGTACTATTCAGCTCACTGATCAACGCAAGCAAGGTACAGGAATGCTCATTTGCCAGTTGTATCAGTAACTCTTCATTGGCATGTAAAAAGGCAAAGCAATCTTGAGGTAGCCACCAGCTAAATACGCTGTTGTCAGAATGGTTTTCATGTAAATAGTCTGGCTCGATGGGTCTTATAATGTGTCGTACAGAGCGGTGTTGCTTTAGATTTTCTACAGAAATATTAGCAAGCACACACTTACTTATAGTTTCTTGTGATATATCACCTGTTGTTAAAAGTATGGTGTTTGCTGGCTGATAATAGTTGCTAAAGTAAGCCTTGATATTATCCAGCTTAATGTGAGCCAGAGTATCGCTAAAACCGCCGGAATGATTAATGCGATCCGGTGAGTGATCGCCACGAATAATGGCAGACCAATCTCGGTAATGTTGGTTTTCCGCTAATTGCTCAAAACCGCTTAGTTCACGAAATATCACGCCTTGTTTTGTACTTCCGAAATGAAATACTTCTTCATGTAAATCCTGTTCTGAATACTCCGTCTGCCATAGGCCAGAGGACAGATAATCCAACGCGAGAAGAAAGTGTTCCTGATTCGTTGATTCAATATGGAAGAGCGTGATGTTAGACAATGTGGAAGCATTAATTTTAATGCCCAACAAGTTGCTTAACTGAAATAAGGTCGCAGGGTTTGGATACTTTAGACTTCTTCGGAAAACCAGATGTTCACAGGCATGTGCGAGGCCAGAGTCGTCAAAACTGGGTGTACGTAGGCCAAATACGGCACTAAACCCAGTGCTTGTCGCGTCTTCACTATGCAGATGGATGAATCCTGATTCATGTTCAATTTTTTGAAATGTGGTTTGAGGATTTATCACGCTAATGCACTTCAATTCAGGCCAATCAGTATCTTAAGGCGATTTATAGCTTAACACGCAGGATATCTCGATCAGTAAAGCCATGCTTTTTGTCTCGAGGTATTAACTCGTGAGAAGTAAAGCCTTGCAAAGCTTTTTCTCTGGCTCTTTCTATCAGGTGGTGATGTTCTGACTTCCCACAAACCGGGTCGGCATTATTCATGTCGCCAGTGAGCATGTAAGCCTGACAGCGACAGCCGCCGAAATCTTTCTCTTTTTCATCGCAACTACGGCAAGGTTCAGGCATCCAGTCAGTGCCGCGAAACTGGTTCATGGCATCGGAATAATGCCATATCTCTTCCAGTGAATGAGTTTTCACATTGGGAAAATCCAGCGGCAGCATTTTAGCGCTGTGACAGGGTAAGGCCGTGCCATCAGGTGCAATATTAAGAAAGGTAGTGGCCCAACCGTTCATGCACGCTTTTGGACGCTCTTCATAATAATCGGGCGTAACAAAAATAAACTTGGGTTGTTGTTTACCTGTTCTTAGTTGCTCTGAGCGAAACTGATTAACGTAGTTCTCGGCAGTGTCTATCTCAGCTTTTGTAGGCATTAAGTGTTGGCGATTCAGATATGCCCAACCGTAATATTGCACTGTGGCCAGCTCCACATAATCGGCATTCAGTTGGCAGCTTAACTCCATAATTTCAGGTAGCTGGTGGATGTTTTGTTTGGTGATGACAAAGTTAAGCACCATGGGGTAGCCTTCGGCTTTGATCTTCTGTGCCATTTTCAGTTTTTGCTGATAAGCACTGCCTCGGCCTGCAATGGTGTCGTTGAGATCCGGGTCGGCAGACTGAAAACTGACCTGAATATGATCCAGTCCGGCTTGTTTCAGCTTTTCAATGCGCTTTTCGGTTAAGCCGATGCCTGAGGTGATCAGGTTAGAGTAAAAACCGATAGAACGAGCATGGGTAGCAATGGTTTCTAAATCTTTTCGAAGTAAGGGCTCACCACCAGATAAACCGAGCTGTACTGCACCCAAGTCTCTCGCTTGTGATAACACCGACAGCCACTGTTCCGTGGACAGTTCATCTTGCCTGCTACCTAAATCCAGAGGGTTAGAGCAATAGGGACACTTTAACGGGCAGTCGTAGGTAAGCTCTGCCAGTAGCCATAATGGTAAGTGTTTGGATTTTGCTTGAGAGGTGCTACTCATACTGAACCCATTGCTTTTCTTGAGCTATGGCAAGAAACTCCATGACTTGTTCGCCTAATTCGCCCGCCTCGGGATACTTGGCTTGCAGTTCTGCAATGATGTCTTCGTGAGTACGCTGTCCATCGACCATATTCATGATCTCCCCGGCGCTGCCGTTTAGCTTGATCATGCCTTCAGGAAAGAGTAACACAAAGCATTCTTGTGCTTTTTCATATTGCAGACGAAAGTGAGGGTTCAAGCTGGGAATGGAAGCGTTCTTATTGATAGTGTTGCTCATGAAGATATCCAGTGCTTATAGGTTCAGGTTACGGTGATAAACCGGTTCGTCAGTAATATTGCCATAAGGGGCATAGCCCAGTTCGTAGGCCATAAGAATGGCATCTGAAATGACCCACAATACGTCCAGTTTAAACTGCAAAATATTGAGTGCGCGTTGTTGCTGTTCGTGAGTGACAAAATGATCCAGCGTTACTTGCAAACCATGTTCGACATCGCGACGAGCTTCACTTAAGCGCTTCTGAAAATACGCTAACCCGGAAGAGGCTATCCAGGGATAATGCTCAGGCCAGGAATTCAGCCGACTTTGATGAATATTGGGCGCAAACAGTTCCGTGAGTGATGAACAGACCGCTTCTTGCCAGGATGCTGTTCTGGCAAAGTTCACATAGGCATCAACGGCAAAGCGAACGGCGGGAAGCACGTAGGTTTCGGCTAATAAGTCTTCTCGACTCAGCCCTACGGCTTCACCTAATTGCAGCCATTTTTCCACTCCGCCTGCGGACGGTGAACCGTCGGAATTAAGCATGCCGTCCTGATCGATAATGCGTTGCATCCACTCTTGTCTTACCGCTCTGTCTCGGCAATTAGCCATAATGGCTGCGTCTTTCATGGGAATGCAAGCGTGATAATAAAAGCGGTTTGCTACCCAGCCCTGAATTTGTTTTTTACTACATTCGCCATTGTGCATCTTTTTATGCAGCGGGTGATGAATATGGTAGAACTGGCCTTTGGCAATGAGCTGGGCGCGAAATTCGTCTTTGGAAAGTCCAGATGTCATAGGCAACAACCTCTATTCTATGCACTTCAATAAAGTTAGATATTAAACACCATGCCGTCTTTAGCGACGACAATATCCCGTTCTTTGAGGAATAAATGTTCTTTGGAAGTTTCATCAAGAATGGGGTTGGTGTTGTTGATATGTATCAGTATTTTGTGTTTCAGGTTAAATTTTTCCAATAGGCTGACTACGCCCGTGTCGCCACCTACGGAAATATGACCCATGTCTTTGCCGGTTTTCTCACTAAACCCGTGATTGATCATTTCATCGTCTGTCCACAGCGTGGCATCTAAAATGGCGCAATCCACTTCGGCAAGAGAGGCTTCGACATCGTCGTTGGTTTCCACAATGCCTGGCGCATAAAACACGGAGTGGCCAGTATTGTCATCGACGATCTTCAAGCCGATGTTATTGCCGGGGACGGGTTTGTCTCTGTAGGGCGAATAGGGCGGTGCATTGGAGTACAAGGGAACCGGATAAAAGGTGAGTTCTGGCACTTTCTCAACTTTGAATGGCGCAGGAAGGTGATTGTTTCCGGCTGCATCAATGTTGATGGTTTTTCTTTGATAACCGCCGTGCCAATGCTTCATCACAGGAAAAATGGGTAAGCTTTGGCTGAGATCTTCAAAGACGATGTCGGTGCAATACACATCAAGTGGTAAGCCTTCACGCATGATCATCAAGCCTAATGTATGGTCAATTTGGCTGTCGGTGAGGATCACACCTTTAATGTTCGTGCCTCGACTAATCGTGCTTCCATCTCTGCTGTTATCACGGCTTTTTCCGCAATTAGGCCACAGTTGCGGCGATTGATTAATTTGTTGACGAAGGTCGGGAGAGGCGTTGATTAAAACCCAGTCTTTTCCGTTTGGGCTAACCGCGAGAGATGATTGGGTGCGTTCAGTGACGTGAGGAGAACCTTCTCGAACGGCTTTGCAATTATGACAATGACAATTCCATTGTGGCACACCGCCACCAGCTCCGGAGCCTAATACTAATACTTCCACTGCGAGATCCTAATGTCGTGATTGGATGACAATATTGCTTACCCAGAATTCAGTTTATTCCGAACAGGTTACAGATAAAAAAATCCCCCACGATGACAATTGGCGTGAGGGATGTTTTCTTCTGCGTTTCTATATTAGCGATTGCTGATATATAGCGTTACTTCGAAACCTAAACGCATTTCTTCGAAATCAGGTTTAACCCACATAACGTTCTCCTAAATAAAATAAACAAAAGGCCAGATAAATTAAAAGGCGACAAATAAAACGATTCAATATTGAGCATCATTATTACCAGAAGTAGCGATGCTTGAGAAATATTCAACCCAAAAAAAGTGTAAATTTTCTCTACAAGTTTGATGAGGGCTGCGAGATGATTGAGTAGAAGAACTGCTATCAATCACCCTGAAAGTATTCAGTATGGGTAAAATTATCACACGCACATCAATAAGTAAAAGACGAAGTAAAAAACTTCTCCAACTATATCAGCGTTAATATCTCTCAGATTTCATACCTCTGCTTTCACGCATCTACTTTCATCGCGCTCAATGAAAAATCCTTTCTCTTTCAGAATTATGTGAACTGCTTCACGGGTTTTTTCGATATGTGAAACAGGTCACAGTCTTGCGGGTACTTTTCTTTCAATACGTAACTATTATTACCCACCAGCTTGTTGAACGTTTTAGTACGGCAAGTGCAGGTCGCGAGGTGTGACTTTATACATGTCTTAATTTAACCAGTGATGGAGATTCACTATGTTTACTCAAAATGATTTTGGAAAATGGCAAGGTGTTGTAAAACGTTTGTGTGTGGGCGCAATGTTTACAGCCGTTTCCAGCGTGGCTTTTGCCACAGGTTCCGTCGACCAAAGCTTTGGTAACGGCGGTGTGGCAAAAATAACGCTACCGAATGGCGGCTCAGACATTACCGACGCTGTGATGTTGCCAGATGATCGTATGATTATTGGTGGCTCAGGGTTTAACGGTCAGAATTCCCTGTCTTTTGTCCGATACTTGAATAATGGTGCTTTAGATACCTCCTTTGGCGGTGGTAATGGTTATGTAACCTATAGCCCGCCAGATGTACCAGTGACAGTGGTCGAAGGTTTTTCTGTTGATGCTGATCTGAACCTGTATGCTGTGGGGCATGGTGGAACGAGTTCAAATGATGCTTATATATATAAATTAGACAGTAAAGGCTTTATTGATACCAGCTTCGCCAATGCGGGAATGTATTTGCATTCCACACATCCCAGATTACCAGCAAATACCGATACTGTATTTACTGCTGTTGCGGTGCAGCCTGATGGCAAAGTGGTTGTTGTCGGGAAATCACAAAGCTTCAATGTTGGTTCATTCTTGTTACGTTTAAACCCAAATGGAACCCCTGATATCAGTTTCGGCTTAATGGGTGATGGCTTGGTGTTGGTTGGGCAACTACCGATTACACCTTCTACTATTAGTTCCACTAACCTTGGTTCTGTAAAAGTGCTTGATAGCGGAGAAATCGTTGTTGGCGGCTTTGTTCAAAATGCGGGGTGGGGCAGTTTTGTTTCTCGATATACCTCTAATGGCGTATTAGACACCACCTTTAATGGCACAGGTGTGAATATGATTGTCAACGGTGGTTGGGCTGCTGACTGGGCCGGATTTATTGAAGTTGATCGCCTTGGGCAAACCTATTTGTTATCAAGGGTAACGCTAAGCGGCTATTTTGATCGTTGTGTGGTGACCAAGTTTGGCAAAAACGGTCAAATGGATGCCAGCTGGGGAACTAACGGTCAAACATGGCTTATACCTCCGACCGGGGAACACTATAACTGTGGTTCATTAGCGCAATCCTCTGAGGGTGGTTTGGCGATTGCTATCCAAGGTCATCATCCTCTAGGAGGTACTTATAATGGCCCAGCTATTGTCGCTCGCCTGGATAGCTCGGGTAATCTGGATCACAATTTCGGAACTCAAGGCGTGGTAACTGTATGGACGCCGTACATTGTAAACAGCACCTACCTTGCAGGCTTGTTTAACCATACGTTTGTTGAGCCCCAGTCTGATGGCAGTCTGGTTTGGGCTATTGGCGAGTATCAAATGAATGGCGTGGGTTATACGCTAGGACGCTTGAATGATTCCGCTAATCGCTTCGCTGTTGCGCCAGTTTCAGGGTTTGTGGATAAAGGCATGCAACCCGCTTATTCATGGGTTTCTTCCAATATTATTCAGGTTCAGAATCTGAACAATAACGTGGCGATTAAGGTTCAGATTGATAATGGCGAATATTCTATCAACGGCGCACCCTATACATCAGCACCGGGATGGATATTCAATAACGATTTGATTAACGTGCGCAATCAAACTGGCGCGTCCCCGGGGTTTGTGGCAACCACTACATTAACCTTGGGCGGTGATCACGATCGTAAAAATGCGGGATTGATTCGCGGTGTGCAAATGGAGTTGGAATTCCTGATTTCCACCGACCCGATTACTATTGACCCAATCGACCCCGAGCCAGGCCCGCTAGAGCCGTTTACACCGTAAAGATTGATATTTTTTAATTACTTGAACAAAAGCTGCTCCTTCAACCGAGCGGCTTTTTTTATTTATAACGGCAGTGCAGGTAGCTCTGTTCGACACAATCGTGTGAAGGAGTTAGCAACTGAGGTGACAGAAAATCCTAAAAATAGAATATTTAAAATGGATATTTTTGTGGTCTTTTTTTGTTCTTCGGGTGAAATTTATTCCGTATTTTTGTACTAATTTTTCCCGTAAAAGACGTATTTGTGTTTCTTTTTGCTCGATATCTTAGGGGGTTCCAAATATATATAGGTAGGAACATACAGTGTATTTAATAGTCCCCAACTTATTAGCAGTTATTTGTTATTTTTTTTCTATTGGAGCATTCGCATCTTCCGCGAACCCAAATGTAGCTCATATTGAGACATCTCAGGCGAAACAGATTGAGCAATCAAAACAACTCCGAAGCGCTGCCTTTAAGCGTTATGGACAGAGGCACGGGCGAAAAAACAAACCGTACCCTAAAGAGAAAGCAGCGGTAGACTCTTTACATACCGCTCTGGTTAATGTGTTGAATGGAAAACCTTATCAATTTAATGGCAGTTCGCTATCAGGTTTTGGTGGTGCAAATGCAATCTCGGCAGGTAATGACCAGAAGCTGTCATCTGGTTCAAACACCGCATCGCGGAGCTTTTGGCCTTTCATTCCTTCTGCTGCGGCAATCGATACTCCAACCAATCTCACAGTGGCTGAGGATGAGTTGTACATCACCACTATTACAGCAACAACTGACGCTCCCATAAGATCATTTGACATTACTGGTGGAGCCGATCAGTTTATGTTCCGGCTAAATTCTCTCACTGGTGAATTGAGTTTTGCCAGCACAAAAGATTTTGAATCACCGGATGACGGCAATGGTATTGCTGATGGTACTTACGAAGTGGATATTGAAGTGTCGGACACTGATAACAGCACCGCTTCTCTTACTTTCAGCGTCGCCTTGACGGATGTCGATCCGGACCCCGTGCTTTCTGACACTCGTTCTGTATTTAATAACAAGGGTGAACTCTTCCTTGGCGGTCGTTATATGAAGCTCAGTATCAGTCAGTGGGGCGATTTTGGTCATGAGTGGGATCCTCCGGAAAGCTTTTTAGCACCGGACGATCTTCCAATTGTTAGACTGGCTTATGACCCGGATGGATTTGGTGAAGGAACTCGTCCCCGCACCGATTTTCTGTATGGTGACGAACGCTTTGTTGTAGGGTTTGATGATGGTCAACGTACGAGTACGTCAAACTCTGCTATGTACGGTCAGAAAAGCATGTTCACTACCGTGGAAAACCAATCTTCCGGTTCGCTGTTAAAGGCCAAGGTGAAGTCAGTATGGTCAGATAACATGCTGGTTCAGCAAGAAATCAGTTTTGATGAAAATAAGGCGTTTATCAGGAATGAAGTTACGCTGACGAATATTTCCGGTGTTAACTGGAACAGTGCTCGTTATATGCGCTCTATAAACCCAGGCAATACCTTCGAGTTGGGAGGGTTGCTCTCAACAGAAAATGAAGTGTTGTTTTCTCATCAAAGTGGCGATGATAAAGAGGTGGTTGTTGCCCGAACATTCAGTCAAATAGATCCTGCATTACAGGCTGCCAGCTCCCGTCAACCACTGTTTTTTTATTCGAAAGATGCCCGGGTAAGGGTATCCAGCTTTGGCGTGCGTAATACAGACCCTTATGCATCAGCAGCCTACGACAATACTCTTCCAAAAGGGCAGAAAGTCATCAGTGATTCTTCAATAACCATTACGTTTGAATCCGGTGCTCTGAATGACGGTCAATCCGCCAAATTTGTGTATTACACCAGCCTGGATGAAAGGTCGTTGCCTTTGGTAATGCAGGATATTCAGGCAACCGAACATGCTGATGATGCTTCTCCCATTATTGATAGTCTTTCTATCTTCATGGATAAAGCTGACGTAAACGGCACGACAACCCAGGTATCAAGTGCCGTGTCTAATGGATCAGGCTATTATGCAAGCAATGCCTATGTCGCGGGTAATGGTCTTGGTTTTAGCTTTACGCCCATTATCTTTAATCCACAAGGAGAGGTGTTGACATTTAGTATTGAAAATAAGCCTTCATGGGCAAACTTTAATCCAAATACGGGAGAGTTAAGTGGTACACCAATAAAAGAAGGAAATCACCCAAACATTAAAATTAGAGTCACTGGCGCTCCTTCGAATAATGAAGATTATTTGACACCCTTTAGCATCATCGTAATTGGCAATAATGATAGTCCGACTCTGGCTCCTGAAATATTTTATGGCGATGAATTTCCTACTCTTCATACTGATGAATATTACGGTTTTTCATTTACTCCCGAGCTTTCTGATGGCAACCAGTTTGATATCCATTCCTTTCAGGTAACCAACCTGCCTTCCTGGGCTGAGTTTGATACAACGACGGGAATGATTTCTGGTTATCCAGAAGAGGATGATGTGGGTACATACAGTAATATTATTATTAGTGTCCAGGATGGATTGCGCCAGAGTACAGGAACCCTGGGGCCTTTTGATATTGTAGTTGAGGATGTGTTTGCACAAGGCACATTTGCCGATCGAGTTCTGGTTACCAGCGAAGATACTGCATTGCATGTGGCTAATCCCCATAATGGGCAGGATTTTGTATTGGAATACTATAATGGCGCACCACCAAAATATGGGACGCTTTTGGGGTTGCCTGATAGAGTTACCTATGCACCTGGGGTGAATTACCACGGGAATGACCAATTTACGTACATTACCTGGGTTGGCGAAGATATTTATTTTGAAACGAATGTCAGCTTTTCCGTTATTTCACTCAACGATCCCCCAGAAGCAAGATCTTTGAATCTGAGCACTTCGGAAGAACGCTCAGTATCCTTTACTATCAAAGGATATGATCCGGATTATGATCATCTTACTTACATAATAGTTACTGCCCCTCAAAATGGTGTACTTAGTGGCACACCACCTACACTTATTTATACCCCTAATGAAAACTTCGTAGGTGATGACAGTTTTACATTCAAAGTGAATGACGGCAACCTGGATTCGGCAACCGCAACAGTGAGTATTGTCACTACTGGTGTCAATGATGCTCCGGTGGCAAATTCCCAAACCATTGAGTTGGAAGAAGATACTCAGGCGACCATCATACTGGATGCTACTGATGCTGAAGGCGACAGTCTTTCTTACAAAGTGATTTCGTCACCTGCTCATGGCGTACTTACTGGTAATGCGCCGGATCTGGTGTATACGCCAAATGGCAACTTTTTTGGTAATGATAGCTTCACTTTTGTAGTCAATGACGGCTCTGTTGATTCAGAAATTGCGACCATAAACCTTGTTGTGATTGGAGTAAATGATGCGCCAGTATCACAACCCCAGAGCATTCAAACGCCAGAAGACACTCCTGCCACCATCAATCTTGAAGCATTTGATCCGGATGGCGATGCACTGACTTATCAGTTTTTAACATTGCCGGAAAAAGGTGAGTTAATCGGTTTACCGCCCAATCTGACTTATCAGCCACGTCCCGACATTAATGGTAATGATTCATTTACCTACACAGTGAGTGACAATGTCTTTACCACTGATATCGTCACAATAAACATAGTGATTACCGCCGTGAATGATGCGCCTACGGTGGTTAATGATGAGGTTACCGTTGAGCAGGACAGTATTAATAATCTGGTCAATGTGCTCCTTAATGATTCAGATATTGATGGTGATAATCTGACTTTGCAAAGTGCCACGGCACAAAAGGGCAATGCTATTGTCACCTCAGATGGCAGATTACTCTATACCCCAACCCCGGAATATTCTGGCACTGATACCATTGCGTATATGATCAGCGATAATCATGGTGGCACGGGGAGTGGAACTGTATTTGTTACGATCAATGAAAAAGAGGTGAATTTGCCTCCGATAGCCGTTGAAGATAATCTTGAGTTCACAACCTTTGAATCGGTCATTATTGATGTTTTGAGTAATGATACTGACCCGGAAAATGACGAACTGAAACTGCTTAACGCGGCCTCTGATTCCGGCTCAATTGAGATTATTCAACAACAGATTCAGTTCACCCCGAATGCTGATGTGGGTGGTGATGTCAGTATTCAATATTCGATAGCGGATACCGCTGGCAATACGGCATCAGGTTTAGTGAATCTAAGGTTTTTCAATGCAGATGCACCAGTCATCACATCCCCACCTGATTTATGCGACGAGGCAGCCATTCATGCTGATTCGCTTTACACCCGGATTGATGTTGGCCTGGCTTCGGCAGTTGATCGATTTGGCAACGCTGTGCCAGTTTCAAAAGTGGATGGTGTGCGACGTTTTCCTCCGGGTAAAAACAGAGTGAAGTGGAAAGCCACCGATAATGAAGGTAATGCCAGCACACTGATGCAGAATGTTTGTGTAATGCCTCTTGTTTCATTCGCCAAAGACCAAACGGTTACTGAAGGGCAAAGGGCTATTGTCACTGTGCATTTAAACGGAAAAGCGCCTAAATATCCGGTTTCAATTCCCTATAGTGTGTCGGGTACAGCGAATGCGGCTGATCATGATTTAACGGATGGAATATTGGTGCTTGAGCAGGGAACCAGTGGGAAAATTCACATTAACATTAAGCAGGATGAAGTCGACGAAAATGAAGAATTCATTTTGCTAACACTGTCTGACACAGTAAATGTGGGCGAGCACAAAACTCACAAACTCACCATAGTGGAAGGAAATGTTGCACCACAGACAAAACTGAAAGTGAGTCAGGTGGGGGAAGAAAGGTTCCAGATTAGCAAGGAGGATGATTATGTTGATATCCGAGCTCTTGTAAAGGACGCCAACGAAAATGATAAACACTTCTATCAATGGCAAGTTGAGTCAGAGGACTTTGTTAATAACAGCCTGAATGATGATATATATCGTTTTGACCCTGAATCTCTCGCCCCCGGTTTATACACAATATCTCTTACGGTGTCTGATGACGGAGAGCCGGTAAAAACCAATCAATCTTCCGTATTTATCGAAGTCGTTGAGCAGCTGCAACCTCTCGAAAACGTCGATAGTGATGGCGACCTTATCAGTGATATTGAGGAAGGTTATGGTGATAAAGATGCTGATGGCATTCCCGATTACCTCGACCGTATTCAGGAATGTAATGTTCTGCCAGAACAAGTCTCTACCCATGATGGATATTTGATAGAAAGCCAACCCGGTACTTGTTTAAGACGCGGGGAATATACCTATCAGGGAGAAACCGGTGGTGCTCAGCTCAACTATGAGGATATTGCAAACATTAACACCGGACTGGTTGCTGATGATGTTGCGGTTGACGTTGGGGGGATCTTTGACTACATCGCTTATGGGTTACCCGTTTCGGGAACGGATTTTGCCGTTGTTACTCCACAACGAAATCCTATCCCGGAAGATTCGATTTTACGTAAGTTCTCAGTGGATAAAGGTTGGTACACCTTTGTTGAAGATGATCATAACAGTCTGTGGTCTTCTGCCGGAGAGCCAGGCTATTGTCCACCACCAGATACCGAACAGAGAAATGGCTCGGTCTGGACACCAGGAATGACTCCCGGCCACTGGTGTGTCATGTCAGTGATCCAGGACGGTGGACCTAATGACAGTGATGGTGTTGTGAACGGAACGATTGTCGATATTGGGTTCGTGGGTGTGCAGGCGGGTAATTTTATCATGCCAATTGCTGTTGATGATGTTGCTGAGGTTGTAGAAAACCATTCCGTCACTATTGACGTTCTGGCGAATGACAGCGCCCCTGATGATGGGGTGCTAACCATCACTTCTGCCTTATCAGACATTGGAACTGTCACTATTGATGAGCAGTCTTTGTTATATACACCTCCTCAAGATTACGTTGGTGAAGACGAGATTGTTTACGGCATAAACTTAATCGGTGGTGGCAGCGCACAGGCAAAGGTGTTGATAACTATCATCGCAAACGCCGCTCCACAGTTAGAGGATGATTACAGTGACGTGGTGCAGGGAGAATCAATCACCGTCAATCTGCTGAATAATGACAGTGATCCTGAGCAGGACAGCTTTATCCTGAAAAATGTAGATCATCCTGATGTCTCTTTTTCAGAGAATGGGCAGGCTACTTTTACTGCAAGCTCAAACTTTATTGGTGAAATAACGATTGAATATGGCGTTGAAGACAGCCATGGCAATAGCAGTGCTGGTCACTGGCATATTAATGTGACGCAAGCGCCGCCGGTGGTTTCGCGTACAAGTGGTGGTGGAAGCTTGAATCTTTGGTTGCTGCTACTTTTATTCTGCATAGCAATGATGGTTCGTTTAAATTATTCAGGAGAACGTCAATGATAAGACAACTATGGATGGCATCGACTATTGCTGTGGCTTCTTTTTCTGCCGCTGCAAATGATGAGGTCATTGAAAAAGAAGACGTCGTCAACAACGCTCAGTCATGCTGTCAAAACCGCCAAGGCTGGTATATCGGCGGTCAGCTGGGTAGGTCTGAAACGAGGTTAGATAATAGTGCGGTCGCTCGACAGTTTGACAGTGCCGAACTGTATTTTGATTCACTTCAGACCGATAACCAGGACTTGGGCTGGTCGGTGTTTGCAGGTTATCAGTTCAACGATTTTCTAGGGCTGGAGACCGGATACATTGATCTGGGAGATCGCAGCGTTGAGTTTGTCGGCAGATATAGCGATTCTGATGCTTACTATGACGCAGTAGAGCATATTTACCCTCAGTCGACGAAAGGACTCAGCCTGGGGTTGGTTGGCTCTATTCCCCTGTCTGAGCAGTTTCATCTCTCAGGTAAACTGCGCGGGTTATTGGGAAAGGGTAGCTATAAGACAACTGAAGACAGCACAAGAGAAGGGCAGGATAACATCTCGGATAATGCGCTGTGGTATGGGCTGGAGGCTAATTATCAGGTCTCACACCAATGGCAAATATACATTCTTTACTCGCACTTTAAACTGAGTCGAGATACAAATACCATGAAGGGTATAGGTATTCGTTATTATCTGTCATAGCCTTGTTTTTAAGTTGGGAACCAGAAACCAATATGGTTTCTGGTTCTGCATTTTCGATGATCTATCACGCATTAAACGCTTGATTCTCAAGTATTTGAATAAAGGATGTGACAAACAGGGATTCTTGTTCGTAGGCTAATCCGATATGGCGTGTCAGTTCGACATTTTCGATATAGCGAAACACCAGTTCTTCGTTGCTGTCGATCTCGCTGTAATCCGGGATTAGTGCGCAACCTACGCCAGCTTTTACCAATCCCACTGCATATTCTATGGTTTGAATTTTGGCGCGTATGTCGAGCAGAATGCCTTGTTCATTCAGTTTCGTTTTGAGCTTGTCCCAGGCTTCACAAGGGGTTCTTTGGATAAAAGGCATGTTCTCCAGGTTTTGCAAGGTGATGTGTTTTTTCAAACTTAGAGGATGATTCACCGGGATGGCGAGGCTGAAGTTCTCTTGCCACATGGAAAAGAACAGTTCGTTGTCTTTCAGCTCTGCTTTATTGATGATTCTGGCATCGCACACATCATCGGTTGGAACCAGAGTTAGTTCCATATTTTCATTGGCGGTTGTGAATTGTTTTAGCAGGTTGCTCATTCTCGCCACGCCGAGCCCTTTGGTTAAACCAAGCTTAAAGGGTTGCTTGCTGCCACTTTGCTTGAACATATCTCGAATCGCATTCGCTTGCCCTAACAACTGTTTGGCAACCGGGTAGAGTTGCTCGCCAGCTTCGGTTGCCATAACGCCTCGAGCGTGTCGAACAAAAAGCGCTTTTCCCAGTGATGTTTCCAATTGTTGTAATGATGAAGAAATGGATGGTTGGGCAATAAAGCAGGCCTTTGAAGCGGCACTGATGCTGCCTGTTTCAAACACGGCGATAAAGTAACGCAAGGCTCTTAGATCCATAGTGACTTGTTGCTCTAAAGTTAAAGCTGGGTTGTATTAATGTAAATTTTAGGAAATTAAATCATCGAGGTATAGCTTTAATGTATATCAAATAAAGATTTTTAATATTTTTTGTTGAGCTAGAATCGCCGTACTATTGCCCAGTTATAAAGACTGGTTATAAAGCACCGATTACAAAGCAAAGGTATTAAATACAATGGCTAAACGTCCTGAATTTGATTGGCAAGATCCTCTATCCCTTGATTCCGTTTTATCTGAAGAAGAACGCATGATCCGTGACAGTGCTCATCAGTATTGTCAGGAAAAGCTTCAAACTCGCGTATTAATGGCAAACCGCAACGAAGTGTTTGACCGCGAGATCATGAATGAATTGGGCGAGCTAGGTCTATTAGGTTGTACTTTACCTGAGCAGTACGGTTGCGCTGGCGTAAACCACGTTGCATACGGCTTGATTGCGCGTGAAGTTGAGCGTGTTGACTCTGGTTATCGTAGTGCCATGAGCGTGCAGTCTTCTTTGGTTATGTACCCGATTTATGAATACGGTAATGAAGAGCAACGCAACAAGTATCTGCCTAAATTGGCCTCTGGCGAATGGGTGGGTTGCTTTGGTTTGACTGAGCCAAATTCAGGTTCTGATCCTGCGAGCATGTCTACTCGTGCTGAAAAGGTTGACGGTGGCTTCCGTGTGACTGGTAGCAAAATGTGGATCACTAACTCTCCTATTGCCGACGTGTTCGTTGTATGGGCGAAACTGGAAGGCAAAGTGCGTGGTTTCATTTTAGAAAAAGGCATGGAAGGATTAAGTGCTCCGAAAATTGAAGGTAAATTCTCACTTCGTGCGTCTATTACAGGCGAAATCGTTATGGATAACGTGTTTGTGCCTGACGAAAACCTGTTGCCGAATGTTGAAGGTATTAAAGGGCCTTTCGGTTGCTTGAATAAAGCGCGTTACGGCATCGCGTGGGGCGCGTTAGGCGCAGCAGAATTCTGCTGGCACGCAGCACGTCAATATACGCTGGATCGTGAGCAATTTGGTCGTCCTTTGGCGGCAACTCAGTTGGTACAAAAGAAACTGGCTGACATGCAAACTGAAATCACTATCGGCTTGTTCGCTTGCTTACAAGCGGGTCGCATGATGGATCAAGGTATGTTGGCTCCAGAAGCGATTTCCATTATCAAGCGTAACTCTTGTGGTAAAGCCTTGGATATCGCTCGTATTGCTCGTGATATGCATGGTGGTAACGGTATTGCTGATGAATTCCATGTGATCCGTCACGCAATGAACCTGGAAGCAGTGAATACCTACGAAGGTACTCACGACGTTCACGCATTGATTTTAGGTCGTGCGCAAACAGGCATTCAGGCGTTTTCTGCTTAATAAAGTGTGTTAACGAACGAGCAAAGTACGAAAATTTGCAGTCATTGTTTTCAGATTGTTTATAGGTGAGTTCCGCCGTTGCTGTATAGATAACGGCGGAGCTTCTCCTTCTTTTCTCGTTTGTATTGAGCGTTTTAGCGTTGAGTTTTCACTTGCGTCACAGGGGATGATTCCCATCGCCGTAATGCCAGTGAAATAGCAAATACAATAACAAGAAGAAGTGAACATGAAGGACAGCAATACTCGTATTGACGAACAGTTCATCGCATCTGTTCTTGCTGGTGATTTACCTGCCATCGAAAGCTTACTGACACCGCAGCAGGCAGGTTTGTCTGATGCTGAGGTCGTCGATTTATTTGAAACTCAGGTCATGAGTCGCCATCTGGATCTGCAAAGTCGTATCATGCAGAAAAAAGGCCAGAGCTTTTATACCATCGGTAGTGCTGGGCATGAAGGCAACGCCGCTTATGCCAAAGCGTTCCGCCCGGATGATATGGCATTTTTGCATTATCGCAGTGGTGCATTTGTGATCCAACGTAGCAAGCAAGTGCCAGGGCAAACGCCGCTTTACGATATGTTGCTGTCGTTTGCAGCTTCCTCAGAAGATCCGGTATCAGGTGGACGCCACAAGGTACTGGGTAGCAAAGATTTATTTATTCCCCCGCAAACCAGCACCATAGCTTCTCATTTGCCTAAAGCCATGGGTGCAGCATACAGCATTGGTCTGGCATCCAAGCTGGAAGCCAATCCTGTGTTGCAGGACGATGCCTTGATCGTGTGTAACTTTGGTGATGCATCCGCTAACCATTCCACGGCGCAAGGGGCTATTAACGCGGCGGCTTGGGCGTCGTTCCAGTCTTCTCCCATGCCGATAGTATTTATCTGTGAAGATAATGGTATCGGTATTTCTACACCCACGCCGAACGGTTGGATACGCGCTAATTTCGAGCATAAACCCGGTTTGAAATACATGGCTTGTAACGGCCTGGATATTTTGGATACCTATAAAACGGCGGCAGAAGCGGTTGAGTACGCGCGTCGCACTCGTAAGCCGGTGTTTTTGCATTGCAAAACCATTCGTTTACTTGGACATGCGGGCTCTGATGCCGAGTTTGTGTACCGCGATTTAAATACTATTGCGGAAATTGAACGCAAAGATCCACTGCTGCATACGGCGGGTATTCTTATTGATAACGGCATTATGACGCCTCAACAAGTGGTTGATTTATATGAATCAGTAAAAGGACGTATAGCCCGAATTGCAGATTATGCCGGAAGCCGCCCTCGTTTAACCAATGCCAAACAAGTGCTGGAAAGCTTGATACCTGGAAAATCTCCGAATCCAGCCCCGGTTCCTGCTGTTCCTAGAGACAGAGCCGAACTGTTTAAGCATGAAAAACACAATATTGATAAACCTCAACACCTTGCCAAAATGATTAACTGGGCATTGCTGGATTTAATGGCAGACAATCCAAATGTGGTGATGTGTGGCGAAGACATTGGTCGTAAAGGCGGTGTGTATAACGTCACTAGCCGTTTGGTGGAGAAGTTTGGTAGTTCTCGCGTTATTAATACGCTATTGGATGAACAATCCATTTTGGGCTTAGCCATTGGTATGGCGCATAACGGCATTCTGCCTATTCCTGAAATTCAGTTTTTGGCGTATGTCCATAATGCTGAAGACCAGATTCGTGGTGAAGCGTCTACCTTGTCGTTCTTTTCAAGAGGCCAGTACACCAACCCTATGGTGATCCGTATCGCTGGCTTGGCTTACCAAAAAGGCTTTGGTGGGCATTTCCATAATGATAATTCATTGGCGGTATTTAGAGACATTCCCGGCATTGTTGTTGCCGTTCCATCCAATGGTGCTGATGCAGTAGAAATGCTGCGCGAATGCGTGCGCTTGGCGCGTGAAGAACAGCGCGTGGTGGTGTTCATTGAACCTATTGCTTTGTATATGACCAAGGATTTGTTGGAAGAAGGCGACGGTTTATGGACGTTTCCATATGTTGAGCCAGCCAAGGCAACGCCTATCAAGATTGGGGAAATCGGTGTTCATGGTGATGGCAAAGATTTAGCGATTGTTACCTATGGTAACGGCAACTACCTGTCGAGACAGGTTCAGAACGATTTAGCGCAACAAGGCATAAAAGCGCGAGTTATTGATTTGCGCTGGCTAGCGCCTTTAAACGAAGAGGCTATTTTGGCAGCCGTGGCGGATTGCCAACACATTCTTATCGTTGATGAATGCCGTAAAACCGGTTCTATCAGCGAAGCCCTGTTTACCTTATTGGCAGAAAATAACCATAAACTGTTGGCAAATATGGCAGAAATTGGTCGTATCTGCGCTGAAGATTCATTTATTCCATTAGGCTCTGCCTCATACACTGTTTTACCGTCTCGGGATGGTATTTTGCAAACGGCATTAAATCTGGTGAATAAAGGGCAAGCTGCATCCGGTGCAGTGAACAAGGAGAAGGAGGCGGCTAATGTCTAATTCTACTGGTAATAACAAAAAACAAACTGCATTAGTGGTTTGCCCAGGGCGCGGCACATACAACAAAGACGAGCTTGGCTATTTGCATCGTTATCATGCCGACAAATTACATATTCTTGACGCCATTGACACTGAACGTGCTGGTAATGTTCAGGTTTCTGTTCGTGAACTGGATAGTATGCCTGCTTACAATCTTCGCCAGCATACCGCTGGAGAAAATGCGGCTTCGTTGATTTATGCCTGCTCTAAAGCTGACTTTATGGCAATTGATCGAGAAAAATACGACATTGTCGCGGTAACAGGTAATTCCATGGGCTGGTATATTGCCTTGGCAGTGGCGCAAGCCTTGAATGAAGCGAATTCGGCGAAGCTAATCAATACCATGGGTTCCATGATGGCGGGCGGTACGATTGGTGGGCAGAGTATCTATCCCATTGTCGATGAAAACTGGATGGTGTCTGAAGGTATGGTTGCTCAAGTGCAACAGGCCATTGCTGACATTAATAAAGAGCCAGAAGCTGCGTTATATGAGTCCATCCGTTTAGGCGGTTATATGGTGTTCGGTGGTAACGAGAAAGCACTGAAAATGTTGGAGCAAGCGTTGCCAAAATTGGAAGATCGCTATCCAATGCGCTTGTATAACCATGCGGCTTTTCATACGCCGTTGCTGGATGAGATTGCGGTTAAAGCTCAGCAGTTGTTGCCTGCGTCCATGTTTCAGAAACCTGCCTTGCCCCTGATTGATGGTAAGGGGAATATTTGGCAGCCGCACAGTACCGATGTAAGCAAACTGCATGATTATACTTTGGGTGAACAGGTGAATCGGACTTACGATTTCACTAAAGCCATTGAGGTTTCAATTAAGGAATTCGCTCCCGATAAGATCATTGTGTTAGGCCCAGGGGCTACGTTGGGCGGTTCAATTGCACAAACACTTATCATGAATAACTGGCATGACTTAACGGACAAAGCAGATTTTATCGCTTGCCAGAAAGAAGACCCTCTGCTGCTTGCCATGGGAATGGAGAAGCAAAGAGAGCTGGTTGTTTAGTTTATTCCTTTCTTTTCTTTTCTTATTCCGCTTACTCCAGGAATTTATCAAGACAGCGGATGTAGCTTAGGTGCTACATCTGCTGCTTTGGTGTGAAGTAGAGAGTGAGCTTTTGCATCCATAGATTGG
This sequence comes from Paraneptunicella aestuarii, assembly GCF_019900845.1. Taxonomy (NCBI): domain Bacteria; kingdom Pseudomonadati; phylum Pseudomonadota; class Gammaproteobacteria; order Alteromonadales; family Alteromonadaceae; genus Paraneptunicella; species Paraneptunicella aestuarii. The sequence continues at coordinate 477,589 of NZ_CP074570.1, forward strand.
TGCAGTATTCTGACGATAAACCACTTTATTATGGAAAATAAAGGCTAAATGACTTCATAATGGAATGTAAATTCCTTATAGAGCTATCTATGATTCTGGCCAAAAGCCTGACTAAATCCCTCACTGGAAAACTATTGTGTTATTTGTGCATTGCGGCAATAGCATTACTGGTTTTGAATGCCTGTACTACAACCGACCGACGCATGTTAGCGCAGGCTGCAAAAGGTCGAAATGTAGAACAGGCTGCTGAAAGTTTTGCTCGCCAGAAAAAGCATCAATATCAAAATGACCCGACTGCACTTGTGCGAGATGTTCAAAACCTGACAGTATTATTTGAGCAGCTACGAGGTAATGCGGGAAAAGTCTGGGGAGAAAAGAATGTTAACTTACCCTCTCGTAAGAAGTATGTGAAATACACGGATCACTACCGCTCTCGCGCATTAGTCGACTTTGATTCAGGCAGCATCACTGTTGAAACCTTGAATGGTAAAGCGCCTGATAGCCAGTTAAAGCAAGCCATTGTGACCACATTACTGACAACCGATGACCCCGCCGAAACCGATATTTTTACGGACACACCACCTAATTTTTCAGGTCAGCCCTATCTTTACGGGCAGGTTCTGGATCAAGAGGGGAAGGCGATTCGCTATGAATGGCGCGCCAAGCGTTTTGCTGAGTATCTGATAAAACACCACCAGCAACGCAGTGAGACAAGTAAAGGCACTCGATATTCCGTCACTTTCCCGATGGTGCAGAACCATCATCAACTAAGAAAACAGAAATATTCCGAGTATGTGCTGGAATCTTCTGCCAAATATCAGGTTCCTCCTGCGCTGATATACGCCATTATTGAAACCGAGAGTAGTTTTAATCCGTTCGCTGTGAGCCCTGCTAATGCCTATGGGCTGATGCAGGTTGTACCCAAAACCGCTGGCAAGGATGTTTATACGCGTATTAAGAAACGCAATGACCAACCCACTCGTTCAGTGTTGTTTCGTCCGCAGGACAACATCGATATTGGAACGGCTTATTTGCACATTCTTGATGATATTTATCTGGATGATTTAAACAATCATCAGAGCAGGGAATATGCGGTTATTTCAGCTTACAACGGTGGTGCGGGAAATGTGTTTAAAACCTTCTCGAATAATCGTAAGCATGCGCCATCGGTGATTAATGGTTTATCTTCAAGTCAGGTATATTGGCGCTTGACTCAAAAACACCCCCGAGCCGAATCGCGTCGTTATCTGGAAAAGGTCATGCAATATCAGGAAAAATATCGTTAAATTGCAGTGCTTAATTCAGAGTTAATCTAGGCTCGTGCCATTTGCAATTCTCGTTGAACCGTGCGCACTGAAATGCCCAGCGTTTCTGCTGCTTCTTCATGACTGAGTCCGCCAAAGTAGAATAATTCCGCAAGCTTACTTTGACGCTCGTCTATTTCGCCCAGCTGTGTCATTAGCTGGTCGATGTGTAGGATATTGGTGTATTCACCGGATATGTCCACATTGTTTTTCAGATTTGATGAGGCTGTGTGTCGTTTCTGGGTCAACTTGGTTCGTGCGTGATCGACCAGGATCCGTCGCATGATATTTGAGCCAATGGCGAGAAAATGCGCTTTACTTTTGAGATCCACGTCGTCCAGGCCCATCAACTTTTCGAACGCAATATGCAAGAGTTCGGTGGCTTGCAGTGTATGGTCGTGGCGCTCTTTTCCCAAATGATAGCGAGCAATGCTTTTTAGCTGTGTATATAACAGCTCGGTCAGCAGTTCCAGTGCTTGTTGATCGCCATTTTGCCAGCGTATTAGCAGATTTGTCGCATTGCCTGTCATACTTAGTACCTCTACATCTTTTTTAATATTCAGGGAAGTTGTACTAACAATGAAGTCAGTGAGTGGGGGCGGTGTGGATTATTTAACAAGTCGTCAGCATAACGGATACTGGCTGAGTCTGTTGGTAATGTTGTCAGCAAGATTGCACGGGCATTTGAGATGCTAGCTGCCACAAGAGAGGCATCCGCGCCTAACATGAGCGAAATATCGTTGTTGATAAGAGTTAATCTTGCGCTGTTTAGTGGCGAATAAAAGGCTAATTTACGGGTCATGGTCAAGGCTTGTTGAGCGGCCTTTTGTGCTTTCAGGTAATCGTTCATTACATAGGCAAGCATGGCTTCATATTTCAATTGTTCTATTCGTATTGGGCTATTGGCAGGCATTTGAGATGCATTCAGGTGTACTGCGCTTTGAGCGATATGTTGTTTGGCCGATACGATGTTTTTGGTTATCAGTGCAAGGTGAGTTTGCATGTGTAAAGTGGCGATCAACCCATTTTTATTGCTTTCTTTCGCGTAGTTGTCTGATACTTGTTGCAATATTATGTCGGCTTTCTGGTATTGGTTCTGGTGAATAAGCATATGAGCCAGATTGATTCGTGACTCTCCAAGATCCCAATGATTTTCTGGCAAGTTTCGCGTTCGAATATCAAGGCTGAGTTCAAGGAGTGGCCAGGCTTGCTCATAATGCTCAATCTCCAAATAGAGACTGGCCAGGTCGTTGCTGTGTCGCGCGTAATTGAGTGTTGAACCTCTGACAGCATATTCCTGTTGAATGATATTCTGATAGATTTCTTCTGCCTGGCTATATTTGCCGTTTTTTACCAGAAAGGCCGCCTGACGACTTTTTACCCAAAGGACGTTTTTATTGTCGGGTTGATAAATGGTTGTCACCAGATTTGTCAGTTCATTGATACTGGATTCTGTTTCCGGAGCGTTGTTGTCCAAATAGATATGCACCAGATTGCCCAAGGTGGTGATATATCGCGGGTGTACCTTTCCAAACAGTTGTTCTTTTATTTTTAACACTTCCTTATATTGAGCTATCGCTTTTTGCAACATTCCTAACTCACCCGATGTCATGGCCTGATTGTGTCTGATAACAATCAGCCTTTCCTGTAGGGCGTCTGCAAATTCAGCGGCAGACTGATCAGCCAGATCAAACCATTTTTGTGCCGACACATAGTTTGAGGTATTCAATTCCAGAACACCATAATTGTTATAAACCTTGGAGTGGCTTTGAGTATTGCTGTGAATGTGAGTCAGACTGTCGAGGGCTTGGTTTTGCCATTGTCGCGAAATTTCAAACTGTGAATTTTTGCGAGCGTTGTCACCAAGCATACTATATATTTCAGCGACATTTTCCCAATTGGGGGATTCGGCTTTCTGCTCCTGAGAGAGTAGTTCCTTATACAGTTCATCCGCAACCGTATATTCCCCGAGCGCTTCATAGGCCTTGGCTATTGTGAGCTTGATGGAGATATCCAGAACCGGATTAAGGGAGGGTTGTTTGTTGAGTTCCTCTCTACCATTATCCAGTAATTCTTTAACGCTATATTGCCTCCCCTGACTGTAGTTAGGGTCAGCTTTTTTGAATAGATTCACAATAAACTGAGTGGTCTTTTGGTATTTCAAACTTTCGGTTTCTGCGGTTTGTCGAAGATTCACTTCCCGATATCCCCAAAGAACCGATAACGCCAAAATGGACAATAATGCTCCAGCTAACCACATTTGGCGTCGTACCCAGAGACAAAATCGGGTTAACAGGGTTGTAGATGTGGCGAGTACAGGGTATTTCGCCAAATATCGTTCAATGTCGGTTTTCAATTCATTGACGGTTTGATAACGCAACAATGGGTCGATGTGGGTTGCTTTACTAAAAATGGCACGTAATTGTGGTGATGTAATGTGTGCTGAGGCATCACTCAAACCCTGTTGAATTCGATTAAGTAATGGCTTGGTTGGCTTCTGGTGGCGATATTTTTTCAGAGTTGTCAGGGTTTCTTCTGACAGATGGTTAGGGTGCTGCTGAACTGCCAATTCAAATAATAATATGCCCAGTGAAAAGACATCGCTTTCGGTACTGGGAGGTATTTGAGCCATGGCTTCCGGGCTGGCATAGGAATAGCTGATTGCTATGTGTTGCTGTTTCCAGTCGGCCACGGTTTCGGTGGTGGTTAGATTCGCGATACCAAAATCGAGTAATTTGAGGATGCCTTCCTGTGTAACCAGGATATTATCGGGCTTGATATCACAATGTATGATTAGTTTTTGATGGGCTGATTGCACAGCGTGGCAGATGGTAATAAACAGCGACAACCGTTCCTGGAGGCTAAGATTGTTGTTCTGGCAGTATTCCGTAATGGTAATGCCTTCAATGAATTCCATGACGAAATAGAGCATTCCATCCGATGTGGTTCCGCCATCGAGCAGGTGGCAGATATTGGGATGATTGAGGTCGGCCAGAATTTGTCTTTCTCTTTGAAAAAACGTGTGTACAGATTGATGGTGTAAGCCATCGCGAATAATTTTGATGGCGACTTTTTGCTGAAACTCATGGTCGCTTCGCTCTGCAAGATAGACATCACCCATACCACCATGACCAAGGCGTTGGGTCAGTTTGAATTTGTCAATGTGTGTACCCACTAACGAGGCTTCCTGGCCTATTTCATTAGCGACTTTACTGACAGTATCGAGGATAAGATCTTGATTGCTGATGGCAAATGAAACCATCTTCATGACTTTTTGAATACAGGCTGGATTGCCATCACATTCATTTTCTACAAAAGTCTGGCGTGACGATTCTTCAACTTGCATGACTTTCTCAAATACAAACTGAAGACGTTTAATATCAGTCGTGGAATTCATCCATCAATCCTGTTTATTTGTCTTAATTGAGAAAATGCAGAGATCACGAGTTGGATAACGCCGAATCTGCCGCAATACTGGAGTGTGAACAGGGCCCGTCGTTGAATGGGAATGCTTATAAGAGAACTATCAGTATTTCAACGTCTTAACCTTTTCTATGAAGGCTTTTCCATTGTTTACAGCGATTCTATATTCTCCTTTTTACCACCACTCCAATTTTTGCTGTGAAAATAAATTAACTTTTTTTGGCGGTTTTGCCAACCAATCTCGCTTTAACCCAAAAGGCTAAATGTTTATTCGCTATTGAAGCGTCAATGGGAATGAAATACTCGGGGAAAGTGATGAATGTGATTCAATCTACGTTTGAAAGCTTTATATCTAGAGATAGTTTATTACCTGTAATTGGAAGGGATTTGCAACAAAAGCTTCCTTTATTGAAGACCTTCTCCATGTCTCATGAAACCCTACTGATTAAAGGCGATTCTGGCGTGGGTAAATCACGGTTGGCAAGATGGTGTCATGCCAATTCAAAACGTCGATATGGTGCCTTTGAGGTTTTGGATTTGGCGACGATCCCGGATGAAATGAAAATGGGGGCGCTGTTTGGATGGAAGAAAGGCGCGTATACCGGAGCCATGCAATCAAATCCTGGAGCAGTGGGGAGAGCCATGGAAGGTACCTTGTTTATTGATGAGATTGATAAGTTGTCCATGGAAGCGCAGGCCGGATTATTGCAGTTGTTGGACGGTGGATATTACCAGCCATTGGGTGATCGTGAGTCTTTACGCAAGGCTGATATCCGCTTCATTATTGGTACCAATGCCAATTTACAAACCTTGGTCAGGGAAGGGCGGTTTAGAGAGGATTTGTACTACAGGATCAATGTATTACCCGTGAATTTGTTACCGCTGTCACAGCGACCCGATGAAATTGTGCCTTGGGCAGAATACATGCTGCATCGCTGCTTGCAAACAAATCAAAGCGACCGTCATGTTACTTTGAGTTCTTCTGCGAAACAACGACTGGAGCATTGTCCTTGGCCGGGCAATCTTAGACAACTGGACACTATTGTCCGTAGAGCCGATGCAATCTGTCGTTCAGAAAATCAGGTAAAGAGTCCGGCAGCGAAACACTATTGCATTGATGATACACATATTACCCAGGCATTAATGATGGATGGTTCCAGTATGCTGGATTCACGCGGTATGAGTGGCGATTCTATTGAGAAAAACCTCCAGTGCTCAATGTGGAAAACCGCAGAGCTTTTCGTTGAGCTTGCGATGAAAAAAGATACGCAGCAGAAAAAATTGTGTTTGAGTCTTGCAGATACCTTTAAGGCTCATGTACTAAACGTTGCTTTGGCAAAATTGATGGATAAAAAGCTTGTATATCAGCTTTTTGGGCGTGAAAAGGCAATATTAAATCGAACCTATCAGCGAGAGCTTCGTAAAGAGTTAGAGCGTATAGAAGAGTTTGAACACGCTATCGGGCGATAACTGACGCGATAGTTCACTCGCTCCTTAACTCGCAGGGAATGACGTTTGTCATTCTCATCTATCAATGCCGTCTATTAATTCAAAGAGTCCCTCTCATTATTACAGAACCTGTCTGTTTGAGTCTGTTTCTTCATTGGCTTTCTTTTTGTCCTGCAAGTCGAACCTGTTGATTGCGTGAGGATTGACGCAGACTTGCTGAATCCCGCGTCACGGGGTACGCAAAACAGCATGGGGTAAGTGAAAATGTATTAATAAACAATAGGATAGCTATTGGTATTCACGTTGCTAAACGTCAAGGACTGATTCGTTTACACATGAATAAAGAGGTTATCCCAATGTTTGATATGCAACATGGTTTTGACGAGAACAGCGCATCTTTTGGGCATCATACTGATCTTCACACACACCAACATCTTTCTCATCACATCGTTCATCCATCAAGCGATACCGTTGATGGTGATACAAGTGATAATGCCAGTGTGTCGAAGCAATTCTGGCTGTTATGGTTAGGGTTGGAGAAGAAGATTTTTAGTTACTGTTATTTCCGGCTAACACAGCATTTTCATGATGCTCAAGATTTGTGTAGTGAGACCATGTTAGTGGCTCATAAACACCTGCCTAATGTTAAACATTCCGATAATTTGCAAGCTTGGTTATTTCGCATTGCCCGGCACACTTATTTTGACCAATTGCGACGTAACAATTGTCATTTACGGTTTTGCCTGAGTTTGGAAAATGACCCGGAATTTTCACGGGATGATCTGTTTAATAGCACCCTCAATGATCGAGCCATCATATTCATCAAAAGGGCAATAAAACGCTTACCGAAAGACTATAAAAATATCGTCTTTGACTTTTTCTTTAGAGACAAATCTTATAGGGAAATTGGTATAGAACAAAGTGTCACTGAAGCGCAAGTTCGCAAGGTTATTTTTCGTTTTAGAAAACGAGTTTATCCATCAATCCACCGTTATCTGAGTAAATAATTGGAACAAAATGTACGGGGTATCCGTTTGTAAGCGACAGACTCTGTGTTGTTGAAATTAATTTAAATAGAAAAAGGTGATTTATGAGTGAACTTACGATCAGCCAAAAAACGCTCAATTTTTTGAATGCGTATCTTGGATTGATGAAATCTGATGAATATAAGGCTATTGAGACGACGGTGGCCAAAATTGATAGCGATAACAAATCATTATTGAGTAAGGATCTGGTAAAAACGTTTCACCGTTTGGTGGAATTTCATCGAGGTAAAAGTGACGAAGATCCTGCCAGTACCACATGGTATACCAATTGTCAGATTGCAGATTTGAACATCGTCGAAGAGAATGGTGACTACTACTTTGATGTAAACACTGATCGCTCAACAAATATCGGAGCTGGTTGGTTTACCTGGGCAGCGGGTGTGTGTCCTGACGATGTTAGTAGTAAATCGGAATTAGTCGATTACTGGTTGTTTTCAAATGCGGCGAAATCCTTTCTGGAAATCACGCAACTTATCAATGACATTTCTGAAAATGGTTCCAAACTTTCCAGCACTGAGAAGAGTTCAAAAATTGTTAGTAATGTTGAGAGTCTAAAAGATTCAAGATTCTTGAATGAGTTAAAAGCAGCAATTTTGGCGTTGGGTGCAACGGGGAAAAGTGATAGTCCCCAGTCCCATTATAAGGTGCTTAAGTTTACTCGCGCCAAAGGTGCGGGATGGACTAAAGAGATTTCTACAAAAGAAATGGAGAAACTCCATCAAAAGCTGGGCGAAGGACATCTTGGCGACAAGCTGCAATCAATGCGCCTTGGTAGATTGTTTATTGATGTCAATGATGCATTTACCAGTACGGTTGAAAAGTCCTTAAAGGATGCATTGAAAACGCAGCAAGAGCTGCTTGCAACCCCCGGGTTTATTACTATTGATACAAGACAGCCTAATGATCCTGTGTATGCTGAATTGAAAAAACTGGCCTTGATGCAGGCAATTATTTCCAATTTCAGACGGGTTGTATTGAAAGAGCTCAATGATCAGCGCTGGGGTCATAAGGTTGCCCATATCAGTGTGCGTCAAACGGTCGATAGTTTGACTGCTGCCAATAATATTGTTGGCGCGGCTTTAGAAATGAGCGGTATGACGGGCATTAAAGACCTGTTTAACAGCATTTCGGATGCTGCGACAAAAGTGGCTGTTAACGCTGCTGCCATTCCTGTCGAAATTGATGGCATGTTGTTGGAATACTTCGATACAGAAGTGGGGCGTCTTAACGACCTTGCAAAACAAATTGCAGATAACTACAACATGCTATTGCAGTACCGAAACTAGTTTACTGGTGCATAGCCTTGACTGCCAACCTCGGAAGGCGGTCGTTTCCAGTGCTCTTGGAGTGAATATGTTGGAGCGAAAATGCCAAGTAAAACCTCTTTATCGTTAAATCCCCCTGCATATCAATTTCGCCCTTTAAGAGAAGCGATTTTTATCGGCATTCTGATTTTGATTGCTACCACCCATGCTAACTATTTTTTGTACCAAAAAGCATTGGAAGCACAAAAGGGCGAAATTAATGACGGTTTGATGCTGTTGAGTAAGGCATTGGTGAAATTCATTGAACCATCGTTGCACCAGTCATTAACTGCGCGGGAACAGCAGTACACTGAGGCATATCGTGAAGCGTTGGTTCCATTGGCAAAAGTGCTTCAGGGAAGTAAGGAAATCGTCAATGTTTACACCATGGTACGGCGAGATGAAGATATTTTGTTTGTGCTTGACCCCACGCCTTCGGGTGACATTGATCATGATGGTCAGGAAGACAAGGCGTTTTTAATGGAAAAGTATGAATCGCCCCCCCATGAGTTACGACAAGCCTTCGCTGCACAGCAATATACCGTTACTGAACATCCTTATCAGGACAAATGGGGAGAACATTTCAGCAGCTTCACACCACTGCTTGACGAGCAGGGAAATATGTACGGCATGTTAGGACTTGATTTAAGTGCAGAAGGATATCGAAAGCGGCTCTATCCCATTCAGCGTCATTTTGTACGCACCTCCGCAGTGAGCGTCTTTATTGCCTTTATCGTGGCGTGTTTTATCTGGTTTTTAAGGCGTTTTTGCCAGGTTGTGCATCAAAACCGAATGCAGTTGATTAATTTTCTTCGGAAGGAATAACCCTCATGTCGAGTAAGTTTTCAGAGTGGATGTCGAACATACGCGATGACTGTATTGGTTATGACCTTGAGCGCATGGCGATACATTGCGCAGAGTTGCAGGATGTACTGCCAGAGGTGGATTTTCGATTTGCCATTAAAGCCTGCCCACAGCCCGTGTTGCTTAATCACATAGCGCGATCCGGGATGGGGTTTGATATTGCCAGTGTTCAGGAGTTGGATTTGGCGTTGAGAGCCGGAGTTAGTGTAGAGCGAATTCATTTTGGCAATACTATTAAATCGGCAAAAAGCATTCAGTATGCGTATCGTCGAGGAATTCGGGATTTTGTTACCGACAGTGTTGAAGATTTACTGAATATTGCGCAGTTTGCCCGTGGTAGTCGGGTATTTTGTCGCATTTATGGTACGGGTGAAGGAGCTCTTTGGGGGCTGAAAGATAAATTTGGTTGTTCACCGGAAGACGCCGTATCGCTGTTAATTAAAGCCAAGGCATTGAATCTGGTTCCTGCGGGTATTTCTGTTCATGTGGGGTCGCAGCAGTTGCTGCCCGAAGTGTGGAAAAGCACTTTTGATCAGCTGGCGTTGCTACAACATCAACTACTGATGTCAGGAATTCAACCTCTTTATTTTAATCTTGGTGGTGGGCTTCCCGCATCAGGTTACAAATACCCTAATGGCGAGAAAATGCAGACCAATTGGCCATTAACCGTGCAGTTTATCCAGCAGGGTATTGAACAATTACGCCATGTTGGCGGGAAATCACTGCATTTTATGATGGAGCCAGGGCGTAGTATTGTTGCTGATTTTGGAGTGTTGAGGTGTCATGTAGTGCGCTTTTCTGAGCGCGTAAGTGCCAACGGTGACAAGGTGTTCTGGCTGTATTTGAGCGCCGGACGTTTTAACGGATTATATGAAGCCGATGCATTGCAATATGAGTTGCATTTTCCCGGACACTCCGCTGCATCGGAGCACGTACCAGCGATCTTGGCCGGACCAACCTGTGATAGCGATGATGTTATCAACAAAGGGCAACATAAAATTGCCGTACCTAAACACTTGCGCGAAGGTGACCCGGTCTGGTTTCTCTCATGTGGAGCGTACAGTTCCAGTTATGCCACTGCGTTTTTCAATGGTTTTACCCCGCTACCTGTGAAATATCCCGGTTCAGAGGAGCATAGATTATGATGAGGATTCTCCCGGTTCTGATCCTGGCTATGAGTGGCTTTTTGGTCAGTGTTGCCATGTCGATTTCGGTTATCTTCATTCCGGTGAAACTGGAATCCATGTTTCAGGATGAACATATTATCGGTGCGTTGTTGTCCCTTGAGCCGTTTCTGGTCGTAGTGTTCTGCTTCTTTTTACCGGCAATGCTGCGCTTCCAGGGGACTTTGTATTGGTTGGCGTTAATGCTGCCCATCAAAGGTATTGCATTTAATCTGATGCAGTATTCAAGCGTATGGACTTGGGGAGGCGCGATCATTTTACTGGGCATTGCTGGTGGGGGACAAATCACTTTGTACCAGTATTGGTGCAGTCAGTATTGTTCTCAAATGTTTTCTGGCAACCAGGGAATGGTGCTGGGGATATTCGCTACAGCGATCTCCCTTGGTTTGGCGGTGGGGCCGTATTTTCAAGCCGAGCTCTTGAGCATGGCAACCTACTTTCCGTTATTGCAGCAATGGCAACTCAATAATGCGTCGGGTTTGATTTTGTTGTTTGGCGTATTGGGTACATTGCCTGTGATGATGATTTATCGTTCGGCACCGCATCGCCAGACCATTGAGTCCTATTCGTTTGTGGATTGCTATCGGCGTACTAAAGGTGCCATGTTGGCTATTGTCACTACGGGATGTTGCTTTTTTAGTTGTACCGGATTTTTAGTGCTGTATGGCCTGGATAATCAATTGGATGACGCACCTTACCTGTTTTCGGCATTTATTCTGGGTGCTCTTATGCTGGAGTTACCGATTGCTGCAATATCTGACAGAGTGGACAGAAAGTACATGATCGTTCTGTGCATTATGGTCAGTATGAGTTGTGTCTCGTTTCTCCCGATTGCCATTACCCATTTCTATTATGCCGTGACCTTGTTGTTTATTTGGGGCGGATTTATGGGAGCCATATATTCTGTGGCGTTGGCACTGATTTCCGAACTGTGTGAGCAAGACGGCCTGTTGGTGTCCAGTTGCACCTATACACTGATGGAAAATATTGGCGGAATTATCGGGCTAATACTGACCGGACTATTCACTACCCTGATTGGGGGGGACGCTTTGGTGTACGTATTGATGGCGGCATGTCTGGCATATTTTGCCTATGCACTTACGCGCTATCCCATTCGTTAGAATTTAGCCTATTTCGAAACGATCTGGATAATGTTTCCCTTATGCTTTGGAGTGCTGGCAATGGACTTAAAATCAGTGGCTTTATTCGCATTGATATGGCTTTGTCAGGTCAACCTGAGTGTGGCTCAGGAACAAGATGTGTCTTATGTCAAAAGTGGTATTTATGCCACTGAAATTTACGATATCGACTTTCAAAAAGAACAGTTCGATGTGCAATTCTGGATTTGGTTCATTCATGAAAATGAGTCCTACCTACCATGGGAAAGGACAGAGGTTATCAATGCCAAGTCATATCGAATCGTATCTCACATACGGGAACATCGTGGTAATCAGTTTTTTGATTCTATCAAGATGAAGGCTGTGATCCGTGGCGAGTGGGATATCAATGATTACCCTTTCGATCAGCAAGTATTAACGATTGATATTGAAGATAATCAGCAAACGGGAAGCGACTTTCGATTCCTTGCCGATCAGCTTCCCAGTGGGGTTGAGCAGGCTAGGCTGCCTCATGGGTGGACATTACGCAATATCGTTATCGCAAGTACCAAACATCAATATGGAACCACCTTTGGCGACCCGAATCTTACTGCAACAGACAAGCCGGAATACAGCCGTTTGCAAATGCAATTGACGCTGGAAAGAGAGGGGAATCGGCTATTCATTGTTATCTTTATCGGCTTTATTCTGGCCTGGTTGTTAACCATACTGGTTTATGCATCAAATTGCTGGAATAGGTTGGCTTCGGTCATGAATATGCAGGATTTGTTGAATATTTGCATTGGTGCGTTGTTTGCGGCCATGTCCAACTCATTCACGTTGTCGAATTTGTTGCCCTATACCACCTATCTGGTGCTGGCTGATCACTTTCAAATTGTGACCCTGGCTAACCTTATTATGGCGATGTTGATGAGTATCTGGACGCATACCAGCTTACATAAAACCTATGCGACAGAGGCATCAAGAGCGGCATCCCGGCATAAATTATTGGTGTTGAATCGCTGGATTACGGTGTGCTGGTTTGGTTTGAGTTCTGCGTATCTGGCTCATTTGTTGTCATTTTCATGGATAACGGTGTTCGCTTAAGCGTTTTTAACCTTGTTCTATCTTTCTTCTCGCATTTTGGGTTCTTGAGCGTACGTTCATTAACCCGCCGCTTGAATTCAAGCAGTTACTTCATTCTTTTAGTGTGATTTTACTTAACCCGGCAATAAGGCAGGTTCGTTATGGCTTCTGCAAATTTATCTCTACAAAATCTGGTAGAGGCAATCATGAATTCGATTGCCGATGCTCAGGATCAAATAGAACGTCAAACGTTAGATAACATCTATGAATGGTTTGATGAAAACGGTAGGCCAAAAATGGTCTCTTTCCGAGTCCCTGCTTTTGGGCCGGATGCAGACCAAAAGCGCGCCCGAGGCGAAATCGCGGAGCGCGAAATCAATGTTCCCATGCTCACGCTAATGCAAAACAACCCTATCAAGATCAAGCGATTGGTCAGCAAGTTTGAAATTGCGTTGGGGGGCGTTGAACTGCAAGAGCAGGATGTTAGTGGAGCAAATACGGGTCTTGGTGCCCAGGCTGGTCAGCGCATTAAAAAGATTCTTTCAACGGATTTGTTTACTGGTGATTCCAAGCGGCGTAGTCGAACGGCCAGCATGGAAATTGAGTTTGAAAGTGGTGAACCCACAGAAGCTTATCTGAAATTACAGAATGAACTTCTTAAGCTTTTTTAACTAAGTCGATGATTATCGAGGAGATATTATGACTGAACTTGTGAAAATGTCAGACCAGTTTGGCGGTTTGCCAATGGGACAACTAATTGGGGCGCCGCTGACCGCAGCCTGTGATGCGCAAATTTCCTTAGCGAAGGCAACGTCTGACTTCATCGAAACCGTTGGTTTTGTGAAAGATGCCAATAACCTGAGCACTGTGCGCATGGTTCCCTTTTCTTTTGAAAAGCCGGAGCAACAGGAAAACCCGGATGGTACAGTTGAACTGGTGAAAGCCAAATATACGGTTGAAGTGCCATTCATCTCTATTGTGACAGTACCTACGTTACAAGTAACGGAAGTGGATGTGAACTTCATGATGGAAGTGAAATCGTCTTTTAGTGAACAAACACGAGATGACAAGCAAGCCTCCATGGAGCTTGAAGCGGGTGGTGGTATTGGGCCATTTAGTGTCAAAGTGACTGCACAAGGCTCCATTTCTTCCAGCAAGGAAAGCCAGCGCTCTTCGGACAATTCGGCCAAATATGATGTGAGTGTCAGGGCTCGTTCTCAAGGTACACCAGAAGGGCTATCCAGAGTTCTGGATATTCTGCAGCAGTCTATTGCTCCCGTACCTGTGAACGCTAAGCCTGCCGCTGTGGCTGCACCAGTTTAGAATCGGGCAGAAAACATCGAGTCAGGATGTGGATCGTTATAATCATGCCCGACGGCACGCTGTCGGGCTTTCTGTTTTGGTGACATGAAGCCGGTGCATTTAAGCCATTTGCTTCAAGATGTTGATTGTTTATAAGTTGTGGGGTGTAACATGTTTGGACATGGGAGTGGTGAACTCAATACCTTCGATATCACTGAAGTGGGGCACATTGAGCGGGTGGTTGTGGGAGCAACGACCCCGGATCGAATTCCTGAACCTTCGGAAAGCAAAAAGCAAATGGCGTTTGTTAATCGTTGCTTGAGTGAATATCCCAAAGGAAGAATTATTGGCATAGAGCGTAGCTTCTCGGTGATACGAATTGGTGAGCATCAGGTCGTACTGGAATCAGTGGCTTATCACATAGGATTTAAGAAAGTGCCGTTATGGATCACCGAAGAACAGAGTCGTAAACCCCAGTATGAAATCGATCCAGATAAGGTTGAGGACATTGTTGGTCGGTTTGTTTGAGGTAGTGGATAAGTCTTTCAGAAATGCGCTTGATGAACAGGAATAATCCCATTTCTCAACTCTTAAAATCTCTTGGTAAAAGAAGAGGTCGTTATGATTGATTTTACGTTTATTGCTGAACTGGAAGGAAGTCGACGTCGTGGCTATGTTCCCGATCCCGATGGGAGTCAGTCGGGAGTGACCATTGCCTGTAGCTTTGATATTGGGCAATGTGATGAATACGAAATAAAGCGGGCATTTTCTCCTGAATTAGCAAGTAAGCTATTGCCTTATGCCAGTTTGAAAAAGCAGGAAGCACTAGCATGCATTCATGCCCTTCCTTTGGAAATCAGTGAGCAGGAAGAAGCTGAGATTAATCAGTTTAGCCATACCCAGGCCGAACAGCGTCTGAGAAAGTTGTGGCAAGAAAGTGGTGCGAAAACGGATTTTGATGATTTACCCGATGAGTGCCAAACTGTTGTGGCTTCCGTCGCTTTTCAATACGGCAACCTGGCAACCAGAACCCCGAATTTTTGGCGACAAGTGACATCGGGAAAATGGCAAGAAGCATTGGCCAATTTACGAGATTTTGGTGACCGATATGGCACAAGAAGGCATAAGGAAGCTCAGTTGCTGGAGCGGATTGTTCATCGTGTCTAAATCATTTTCTCAATCTTGAAGCTGCGACATATATGTATAACAGAATTGCAGTGAAATGCCGGTTACCCGGCATTGTTTGTTTCTGCTTTCCGATTCACTCCGCAGGATAAGCCCACACCGCGAATTCATTGCCGCTAGGTTCTGTAAAATGAAAACGTCGACCACCCGGGAAGTCAAAGATGGGTTTAGTTACTGCGCCACCAAATTGTTCTACTTTGCTTTGCGTGTCTTCAATTTTGTCACTAAAGAAAACTAACAACGCACCGCCATTGGCCTGGCTGCTGTGCTGATCCGATTTGAAGAATCCGCCATCTAATCCTTGGTTGCCAAACGCGGTGTAGTCCGGGCCATAATCAGTAAATTGCCAGTTGAACACCTGCTCAAAAAAGGCTTTGGTTGCAGGAATATCCCTTGCCGGGAATTCAACATAATCGAGTTTTTCGTGCTCTTTAGATGGCATGTCTGATTGGCTCATAGTGTTTCTCTGTCATTGTTTTAGTTTCTATAAAACATCGTTTAAGGCGATACCAATGCCAAAACGTGTTTGACTGTAGTTGTAGTCAATAAGGCTCTCGCCGTAGCCTGTAAAAGCTGTGGCATAACCTCGAAGTTTACCCCAAATAGGAAAGGTGAGTCCTATTTCGGCGGCGCCTTTGTGAGTAGCAAAGTTTTGGCGGCCTAAGAAGCTGAATTGCATGTCACTCCATTTATATACCATGCCTAATTCAAAGTGCCCCATGTAATCATTGATATCCGGGTTGTCGTCGCCACTGGGATCCAGAATCGACTCTTTTTCTTCCTCTTGCATTCGATACCAAGGGCGAAGAGATAAGGCAAAGTCATCCTTTTCATACAAAAAATGTCCATACACTCTGTTCCAACTTCGGGAAAGCTCCTGGGTTCTTCCGTTCGACTGATGCTCAAACCCTACAACAAAGCCAGTATTGCCACCAAAAGGATGCCAGTCGAGTGGTGCTATATAGAATAGTTCCGGTGTGTAATTCGATTCGCGGAATGGCTTGGAAATGTTGTCGGCGTATATCTGCCACCATGCTTGCAGAGTGAAACCAAAATACAGGCCATCGTTCTCAATAAAAAGACTGTCGGTGTTTAAAGGTACTTTCAGACTGAGTTGGAACTTCGCTTCGATATCTTCCAGGTTTTCCTGATATTCGTTCTTTTCGGAATAGGCCTCTTTGTGGATTCTACTAGTAGTGATCGCAGGCAAGATGTAATTCATCTTGTGCGGTGTAATCACGTAAGGGGCGAATTCGGTTTGCGATTCCTTCAACATACGCTCGGAAATTGCCCCTGTTTTTACTGGCGCAGTAGATCCTGCTAATGAATCCAATAGCGAAGTTTGAGCAGGATTATTGGCAAGTTCCTTTTGCGCATTATCAGATGCTGGATTTTCTCTGGCAATGGTTTTAACTTTGGGTTTGGGCTGTTCGCATAGCTTGCGGATGTCTGTAAGCGTTAACGTGCCCTGTCCCATTTTATACTGATTCATTACACACTGAATTTGTGCGTCAGAAGTTTGTTTTAAGGTTAATGGCTCTGCATGGGAACGAGCCGTTGCTACAACGAAGAATAAAAGCAGCATCGCCGAAAGCCGAGATAAAAAGGAAAGTTGCTTGATTTGCATAGAGATAGGTCTCTCACTCAAATAGGTTTTAGTCACTCAATGACCTGGGTAGTCGGCATTTAATAATAACGATACCAGAGGATACAGGTGAAATGATGCCGCGCTTGTAGAAGTGTACCGCATACTGAATGTAATTCCATTTGTGCGGTCAGTTCATCTAAGTTCACGGATAGAATATTGGATATCTGATAATGCTAAGTGTTTCAGGTATGACAATATCAGGCAATGTGCTAACGATACTGTTTTTCAAGTTTTTGCCATTCTGGGTCGAATGCCATGTGGTCGATGACTGGGGCGACGACCTCAAAAACGTCTTTCCTGCTATGAGGAACCAAAATACGGCGGTCAAAGATGTCATGGGGCTTTTTAGACAAATGGAAGTACATATGTCGTTTTTGCTTGCCAATGATATAGTCAAAGGTAGAGCGGCTAATGACGGCGAAGTCGATACGTTTGGCAAGTAACAGGTCGAATAAATCCAGTTCGCTGGCAGTGTTTACACGCTTTATCGCCCCGTCATTTACCAGTTCGTTAATGCCGTGATAATAAAAGCCTCTCACCCCTCCGACGATTTTTCCTTTCAGTGAATCAAGATCGAAATATTCAATAGGAGTATCTCGTAGCGATATTATTTCATCGCGATCAGTGAGCACTCGAGCTGTCCACAGGTATTTGTCTTCATCTTTATCTTGAAACCAGACCGGGTTTACTCCTAATACAATCCCATCGAGTTTTTTTTGTTCCAGCATCAGGTCGATGCGTTTTCTGGGAATATAAACAGTCTCGAATTTATATTCGGCAATATGGCTATTTAAGTAGCGTTCAATGTCATAGTAAACCCCCGTTTTTTCATGTGCACTCACCACTAATGGTGGTTTTAAGTGATAAATATAAACTGGAATATTTTGTGGTTTGGCTTCTGCACTGTTTTGCGGCAAGAAATAGACGGATAAATAAAGGAACAATAAAGCGATGATTTTGAACATCTTCTACTACAGCATTTTCCATAATTTAAATTAACTATAGTCGGTTTTTCAGGAAAGGGCAGATTCTCAGAAAATATTATGAGGGTGAAAGTAACAATTAGATATTTGCAGAAAATTGAGAGGAAGTGTGTGCAATGAAACTGATTAAAAAAGCCGTAGCAACACTCATGCTGCAACGGCTCGAATCTCAATCTGAATTAGTCTCAGCCTCGCATGTCAGCCAAATAATCAGCGGGTAATTCAGTGATAGAGGCAACGCCAGAATTAATAGCTGCCTCAGCAACGGCTTTGGCTACACGATAACAAAGACGAGTGTCCATTGGCTTGGGAATGATGTAGTCCTTACCAAAAGTTAACTCGGAAACCTGAGCTGCTTCCAGGACTTTTGCTGGTACAGGCTCTTTAGCGATATTGCGTATAGCTTCTACTGCCGCGAGCTTCATTTCATCATTGATTACTCTGGCTCGAACATCCATCGCGCCTCGGAAAATAAATGGGAAACAAAGCACGTTGTTTACCTGATTGGGATAATCAGAACGGCCTGTTGCCATAATGATGTCGCTACGCGCTTCGTGAGCTAGCGATGGTTTGATTTCCGGATCCGGATTGGAACAGGCGAAAACCACAGGGTTTGGAGCCATTAATTTAAGCGCTTCTGGTGGCAGTAAATCCGGGCCTGATACGCCAACAAACACGTCAGCGCCTTCAAGGGCATCTTCAAGAGTGCGTTTGTCAGTGTTGTTGGCAAACAAGCGCTTGTGCGGCGGGAGCTCGTCACGACGAGTATGAACCACACCCTGGCGATCCAGCATGTAAATATGCTCACGTTGCGCACCACATTTCACCAGCATTTCCATACAGGCAACGGCTGCAGCGCCAGCACCAAGGCATACAATCACCGAATCGTGGATCGACTTACCCTGAATTTCCAGAGCATTCAATAAACCGGCTGCTGTAACAATAGCTGTGCCATGTTGATCATCATGAAATACTGGAATGCTGCAGCGTTCAATCAGCGCTTGCTCAATTTCAAAACACTCAGGAGCTTTGATATCTTCCAGATTTATACCGCCAAATGTGTCGGCGATATTGGCAACAGTGTTAATAAATTCTTGGGTTGTTTCATGCTTTACTTCGATATCAATGGCATCGAGGTTGGCAAACCGTTTGAACAGTAATGCTTTCCCTTCCATAACGGGCTTAGAGGCAAGAGGCCCCAAATCTCCCAGACCTAAAATGGCTGTGCCATTGGAAATAACAGCAACCAGGTTTCCCTTTGCAGTGTATTTGTATGCTGCGTCTGGATCTGCCGCGATTTCTCGCACGGGTTCGGCAACGCCAGGACTATAAGCGAGAGCTAGATCTTGGGCACTTTCGGCTGGTTTGGTGAGGGCGATACTAATTTTCCCGGGTACAGGGTTAGCGTGATAGTGCAAAGCTTTAGCTTTTATATCAGACATAGGTCGAGCCTTTTAATACTAATTTGATGTTGATAGGTAGGGTTTTTATGTTTGCTTTTTGCACCAGGCTTTCCATGCTCACACTCAAATTCCATATTGAGCCTAATTTGTGCCACTTCCCGAGGCACTTTAACAGTTAGTTAAAAAAATGAAAACGCCTTGAGAACGCCATTTTCTTACGCTTGCCGAGAGACATTCTATACTATCTTGAACGTGCTGTCTTTTGCTGTGAAATGGGTTAAATATGTTACCAATTAAAGAGCTCTGACCAGATGAGAAAATTGGAAGAGAATCAAAAGATTGCCAGAGAGAAAGTAAAAACAATGTTAATAAAATGAAAAAAGCACCCCGAAGGATGCTTTTTCTGAATACGTTTTTATCAGTTTTAGCTTATTTAGATTTAAGCGCACCGAAACGTTTCTTGAAGCGATCAACACGACCACCTGTATCAACGATTTTCTGCTTACCAGTATAGAACGGGTGACATGCAGAACATACGTCCAGGTTCAAGTCTTTGTTCAAAGTTGAGTTGATCTTCATAACGTTACCGCAAGAACAGTTTGCAGTAATTTCGTTGTATTCTGGATGGATACCTTCTTTCATGGGAAACCTCTGACTTAAGGCCGTATCGCTAACCCGCCCGAAGCTGGCCACCATACGTTGTTAAATTCAATTGTCCCAACCTCGGTTGGAACGTAAAATTCATCTATTGCGGGCTTGCCGCAAAGAGGCGCGCATATTAATGTATCCGCCAGTCTTGTTCAAGCCTGAAATGCTGTTTTTTTCAGCACAAATAACAAACTTTTTGTGCTTAAGTCAGTTATGAGTGATCTATGGAGTTAACGCTACGTCGTGATGGCAAATTCTATTCTTGAAGTCGCGCTTCCCGTGCCCATGCGTCGAGTGTTTGATTACCTCTGTCCTGAATCTCTTTGTGATGTGATTAACATCGGTTCTCGTGTTGCCGTTTCTTTTGGTCATCGCCAGCTGATTGGAATTGTTGTTGCGACCAAATCAGAGTCTGAATGGCAAATAGATAAGCTCAAACCAATCCGCAAATTATTGGATGATGAACCGGTTATCGACGAGGCGTTGTTTACGTTATTGAACTGGGCGAGCAAGTATTACCATCACCCTATTGGTGAAGTGTTGACTACCGCGATTCCAGCAAGGTTACGTAAAGGTGAAGCGAATGAACGCCCTGGGTTGACCTATTGGCAAGCGACAGATGAAGGAATGTCTGCCGATCTGGATTCACTTAAACGCGCTGCCAAACAGCAGCAATTGTTGCAAAAATTGCAGCAAGGTCGGCAACCCGAGTCCTTATTGCGAGAGCATTACTCACCTCAAATCTTCACCGGATTACGCAAAAAAGCTTTTATTGAATCATTACAGGTCATTCCAGCATTAAGTTGTGACTGGGCGCAGCATATTGAAGTCAGCGACAAGCCCTTTGCTTCAAAAGAACAGGCGGTGGTGATCAGTGCGTTGAAACAACAAACGCAGCAATTTAGTGTTAGTTTGATCGAAGGTGTAACCGGAAGCGGCAAAACCGAAGTGTATTTGCAAGCGATTGAGCCAATTCTAATGCAGGGTGTTCAGGTTCTGGTATTAGTTCCAGAAATTGGATTAACGCCGCAAACGGTGAGCCGTTTTCAGCATCGCTTTCAAATCGAAGTGGGTGTGTTGCATTCAGGCATGACGGATAACGAGCGTTTGTCGGTTTGGCAGCGAGCAAAAGCCGGGGATTTGGGCATTGTCATCGGCACGCGTTCAGCCGTGTTCACGCCTTTTAACAAACTGGGCATGATCATTATTGATGAAGAACATGACAGTTCCTATAAGCAGGCCGATGGGTTGCGCTATCATGCGCGTGACATGGCGGTCATGCGAGCAAAGCAGTTAAATATACCGCTGCTGCTTGGTTCAGCAACGCCATCTTTGGAAAGTTTGCACAATGCTCGCCAGAAACGATATCGCCACTTTCAACTTCACCAGCGTGCGGGTAATGCATTGCATACCCATTTTCATACCCTGGATTTACGTCAGCAGCCATTGCAATTTGGTTTAGCTCCAGGAACCATCAAGCAGATACGGCATCATTTAGAGCAAGGTAATCAGGTACTGATTTTCCTGAATCGACGAGGCTATGCGCCAGCTTTGCTGTGCCACGAATGTGGACACGTTGAGTTATGCGGTCATTGCGAGCGTCCTTATACCATGCACAAGCAAATGAACCAGTTGCATTGTCATCATTGCGGTCATAGCAAAGGTTTACCTCGTCAGTGCAGCGAGTGCCACAGTAAAGACATTGCGCCACTGGGCATGGGAACTGAGCAGTTGGAACAAGGCATTCAGCAAATGTTCCCGCAATACTCTGCCATTCGTATCGACAGCGACACCATGCGCGCCAAAAGCCGTTTGAATCAAATTCTGGACGATATTCAAAGCGGTGAACATCAACTCTTGATTGGCACGCAGATTCTGGCGAAAGGACATCATTTTCCTAACGTTACCCTCGTTGTCGTGGTGGATATTGATGGGGCTTTGTTTAGCGCAGATTATCGCAGTGCCGAACAGCTGGCACAGTTGATTACTCAAATTGCTGGAAGAGCAGGAAGGGCAAGTAAACCGGGTGAAATGTGGTTGCAGTCTCATCATCCCGGGCATCCATTGATAGAAGATTTGCTGCACAATGGCTACGGACATTTTGCCCGACAGCTGTTGTTAGAGCGGCAACATGCGAACCTACCGCCGTTTAGCTATCAGGTGCTGATTCGCGCTGAATCTGCGGAAAAGCAAGCTGCTTACGATTTTCTATTGAGCTTGTGCCGAAGCTTTCGGGAAACACCATTGCAGGATCAAGCCACATTGCAAGCCATTGGCCCCTTACCCGCTTTATTAGAGAAACGTCAGGGGCGCTACCGTTTTCAATTGATTTTGCAAAGCCAGGGCAGAGCTCCACTCCACGAAGCATTACAAAGGCAATTGGCGATGATGGAAAGTCACCCGTTGGCGAGTAAGGTGAGGTGGTCTGTGGATATTGATCCTCAAGAGTTTTACTGATTGTTGATGCTATTTGTGCCGCCAGCTTCGTTATCAGTCGCTCGTTTAGTCTGTACTCGTCATGCTGAACTTGTTTCAGCATCTTGTTAATTGGCATGAGATTCCGAAATAAATTCGGAATGACGAGTCTTTTATCTATACTCACTGCCAGTTCATCCAGCGTCATATTTCATGTCGTCATGCTGAACTTGTTTCAGCATCTTGTTAATTGGCATGAGATTCCGAAATAAATTCGGAATGACGAGTCTTTTATCTATACTCACTGCCAGTTTTCATCCAGCGTCATATTTCATGTCGTCATGCTGAACTTGTTTCAGCATCTTGTTAATTGTGTATGAGATTCCGAAATCGATTGGGAATGGCGAGGGTATTTTCAATATATATTTAACTTTTTCTCTGACTTATATCTGAATAGTTCACATTTTTAACATTCAACTGTTTACCTGCGCTTTTCTGTCAGTAGAATTGCGCACTGGTCAGTAGATAACGACAGATTATGGCACCGAAAGATTACGTTGGACGCGGTCAGGCCAAGAAAGCTCAGCCTCCACCTCGCCCACCATTTCCCTGGATTAGAACGATTATTACACTGCTTTTGGTAGTGGGCTTTGCTGTATTTTTATGGTTCATTCGGGATGAAAAGAAAGATGAAGTAGAGTTACAAAGTCAGCCTACCGTTAAGGAAGTGGAGCCTTTACCTGATCCGCCCAAAGAAAAATGGGAGTTCATGAAAATTCTGCCCGATCCTAATAATACGGTTGAAGTTGACGTGCCTGATGCTCCAAATTCAGGTAAAACCTATGTAATGCAGTGTGGTTCGTTTAGAACGGTTGCTCAAGCGGAAGAAATGCGTGCCAAAATTGCTTTCCAAGGGTTGGAATCGCAAGTGAAAACCAGCGATGGTCAAAATGGCAAATGGCATCGCGTCGTGCTTGGGCCTTATGACAGTAAACGAAACGCTGAGCGTGACCGCCATAAACTGCAACGAGCAGGCATGACAACCTGCCGTATCTGGTAAGCTTCTAGAATACAAACAAAACGGAATGGCTATGCAGGTCATTCCGTATCTGCTCTTTACATTCTCTTCATCTTCTTTTATCGCGACTTCTGAAATTTATTCTTTAAACAATCCTGCCTGAAGTCATTTCATTTGGGGTTGAAAACCCATAATCCACCCCCACAACAGGGAAATCAAATTTGAACATAGATGTCGTCGCCTTTCATATTGAGGCTCCGGACATCTTATCCAGAAAGGAAATATCGTGACTACTATTGTTTCAGTAAGACGCGGAAATCAGGTTGTTATGGCGGGTGATGGTCAAGTTTCACTTGGTAATACCGTTATGAAAGGCAACGCGAAAAAAGTTCGTCGTCTTTATAAAGATAAGGTTCTTGCCGGATTTGCTGGAGGTACTGCAGATGCCTTTACCTTATTTGAACGCTTTGAATCGAAGCTGGAACAGCATCAAGGGCATCTTACCAAAGCCGCCGTGGAGTTGGCCAAAGATTGGCGTACCGACAGAATGTTGCGTCGCTTAGAAGCCTTGCTTGCTGTGGCAGATGAAACGGCGTCACTTATCATTACGGGTAATGGTGATGTGATCCAGCCAGAGAACGACTTGATCGCGATTGGCTCAGGCGGCCCTTATGCTCAGGCTGCGGCTACCGCTTTGCTGGAAAATACGGATTTGGGCGCTAAAGAAATGGCTGAAAAAGCCTTGAACATAGCGGGTGATATCTGTGTCTTCACCAACCATTCCCAAACTATTGAAATACTGGATTATTAACAGGATCGAATGCATGTCTGAGATGACCCCTAGAGAAATCGTTCACGAGTTGGACAATCACATCATTGGACAACAGAACGCGAAACGTGCGGTTGCCATCGCGCTTCGTAACCGTTGGCGTCGAATGCAGTTAAATGAAGATTTACGTCAGGAAGTCACACCTAAAAACATCCTGATGATCGGCCCGACAGGGGTCGGTAAAACTGAAATTGCTCGACGTTTGGCTAAATTGGCTAATGCGCCCTTCATTAAGGTGGAAGCCACCAAGTTCACCGAAGTGGGCTATGTTGGTAAGGAAGTGGACACCATTATTCGTGATCTTGCCGACATCGCAGTAAAGATGACTAAAGAGCAGGAATTGCAAAAAGTACGTTATCGTGCGGAAGAAGCCGCCGAAGATCGCATTTTGGATGTGTTGCTGCCTCCTGCTGAAAACGTTTGGGGTGAGAAAGAAAAAACCGAAGATTCCAGCACGCGCCAGATCTTCCGCAAGAAGTTGCGCGAAGGCAGTCTTGATGAAAAAGAGATCGAGATTGATGTTGCTCTGCCTCAGGTTGGTGTTGAAATCATGGCGCCTCCAGGTATGGAGGAAATGACCAGTCAACTTCAAGGTATGTTCCAGAATCTGAGCGGTACGCAGAAGAAAAAGAAGAAGTTGAAAGTAAAAGATGCGATGAAATTCCTGATAGAAGAAGAAGCCAGCAAGCTGGTTAATCAGGAGGAGCTGAAAGAAAAAGCGCTGGAATCGGTTGAGCAAAACGGCATCGTATTTATCGACGAAATCGACAAGATTTGTAAGCGTGAAGGCACGGGTACTGCTGATGTTTCCCGTGAAGGTGTGCAGCGTGATTTGCTGCCATTAGTTGAAGGTTCAACGGTTAATACCAAACATGGCATGGTGAAGACGGATCATATTTTGTTTATCGCGTCTGGCGCATTTCAAATGTCCAAGCCTTCTGACTTGATCCCTGAACTTCAAGGCCGTCTGCCAATTCGCGTTGAATTGTCTGCGCTAACAACGAATGACTTTAAGCGCATTTTGACTGAGCCGAATGCATCCTTAACCGAGCAGTATCAAGCGTTGCTAAAAACCGAAGGTGTCGATTTATCTTTCACCGAAGACGGCATTGATCGTATCGCTCATGCGGCATGGCAAGTGAATGAAAGCATTGAAAATATCGGTGCGCGTCGTTTGCATACCGTGATGGAAAAGTTGATGGAAGATATCTCGTTTGATGCTTCCGAAAAAAGTGGTCATGCGTTGGAAATTAATGCCAAGTACGTAGATGATCACCTGGATGCATTGATCGAAAACGAAGACCTGAGTCGCTTTATTTTGTAAATTCATTATTGAATTTATTTTTCAAAACGGTGCGTTGAGAATTGCTCTTAAGCACCGTTTTTTATTGGCTTTTATTTGCCGTGATGTCTTCTCAAATGTTTGATTAAACCCTTTTCATCAAATTCCATGACCATAATGTGTGGAACGCTGTATTCGATAAACTTATTCAGGTGTGATGGTTTAACTTTGCCGTTTTCTGTGAATTTAACCGCAACTACATTGGCACCAATGAGCATTTCTCCTATTTCAATTTTGTTGTAGGCGATCTCATCCTGCATTTTGCCCATCAATCCTTGTTTGAACTCGTTTTTGTCCGTCACCGTAACATTAAATTTTACATGCTCGTCGGTGAATTCATCCGAGAAAAACGACAGGAAGTGATCAATATCGGCTTCGGTGGTAGAGGGTTGTTGCTTGGCTTCTTTAGCCTGTAGAAACTGGGTCGCTTTGGCTTTCAGTTCTTGCTCTGACAGCCCGGAAGCATAAGCGTTTGATGCAAAAATACCGCATACAAGAATGAGTAATAAGCGTTTCATCATATCTCCTTGAAATTTCTTTTTAATAATTCCTGAGTTGGAGCCGGAGAAATGGATACTGCTTACTCTCCTGCGTTGCCGGTGTTTTCCTCATTATTGGCGAATTGGTCTGAGTTTAAATGTTGAAAGTATTTTGCCCAGAATTCAGCGCCAATTTCATTAATCACATTGGACTCGGCATTCATCAATACGGCAAACCCTGCGCCGGTTTCCGGAGAGAAACCGATTTCCGCACGATAGCCTCGTACCCAACCACTGTGATAATTCAACTTGTGTCCGTCGAAATCATAAACTCGCCAGCCATATCCGTAATAAGCGTCATGCAAATGGCCTTTCCACCCTTTTCTATATATCTCGCGTTTGGTGCGTATTTTGGGTGTGGTGACACCGGTAATGACTTCCGGGCTTAATACGTCGGGACGTTCACCTAACAAGGCTTTAAGCCAGATCCCCAAGTCTTTTGAGTTGGTATTGATGCCAGCTGCAGGGGCAAAGCGATAGTAATTATTAGACACGTTGGTTTTCTTCCAGGTCTTATCTCGTGTCAAAACATGAGGTTTAGCCCAGGATTTCGCGGATTCAAGAGGGACTTTACCTACTGAGGTGTATTGCATTTTTAAAGGTTGCAAAAGCTCTTTTTGCAGTAAGGAGCTGTAGGAAACGTTGTTTTGATTAAAATGCTGTTCTAACACGCCGAATAAGGCATTTTGATAGGTGTAACATTCACCCGGTTGGCATAACGGTTGTAATTCTGCCAGTTCATTAAGAATACGTTTGACCGAATAGTTAGCTTCAATCAGGTTGTCGTAAGCATTGGGCACCAAACCACTACTCTGACTGAGTATATGCTCAAGGGTGATATTGGCCATACCGGTTTGGTCGAAGCCAAAATCGGGCGCGAGTTTTGAAATAGAGGTTTGCCAATCCAGCTTACCTTGCTCTACCAATTTCGCGGTTAAACTGCCGGTAAAGGTTTTCGATACCGAAGCCAATCTGAACAGCGTAAATTCATTGATTTTAGTACCGTTGGATTCGGTGAGACCATAACTGAAATATTGAGCTGGAGTGCCTTGTTCTACATAGACCATGCTGTAACCGGGCACTTTCTTTTCTTTTACTTTTGCTTGCGTGCCAGCCAGGAATTCGTCCATCCAATGTGGCGACTGAGCCTGCACTGCCTGGCTAGAGGCTAGTATAAATAAAGTGATAAATTGAAAAGCTCGGATTTTGGGCATTATCGTTATAGTTCTTGTTGCTTTATGTGATGATGTCGAATGACCTAATTCTCTTACAAACTGAGATATCGACATCGGTTTCCCTGTATAGCCGGGTATTATCTTATTTCGCTACTTATTAAGCAATGGAACTTAAGCAATGGAAGTTGCTCGCACTGGTTTAAGTATAGTCAATTGATTGTTATGACCGCATAAATTGAAACCAGTTCCGATTTCGTCGCGATTCATTAATAATTCCCGATTACACTTATCTCATTCTGTTAGATTGAATTTTCGAGAGTTACTTCATGTCCGCCTTGGTTTCGATACCGCATTCTCAGTACCAGCAAGCGCGTCATAGCCGTGATCCGCGCTTTGATGGTCGCTTTTTTGTGGCGGTGAGAACCACAGGTATTTTCTGTCGCAATATTTGCCCGGTAAAAATGCCTAAAGAAGAGAATGTGGAGTATTTCGACTTTGCAGCTCAGGCCATGCAAGCGGGTTATCGCCCTTGCTTGCGGTGCCGTCCAGACAGTGCGCCGGGATCTTTTGCCTGGAAAGGAACCGAAACCACATTAATACGCGCAATGAAGCTGTTAAAAGAATCACCGTCTTTGTCTATGCAAGCTTTATGTGAGCGATTAGGGATTTCCGATCGCTACCTGAGAAAGCTATTTCAACGCTATTTGGGCATTGCGCCAAAGCAATATCAAATGACTGAGCAGCTATTATTTGCCAAGAATTTACTGCATGAAACTCAGCTTTCTGTCGAAGATGTTGCGCAAAGTTGTGGCTTTAACAGCTCACGTCGTCTGCAAGACAACATGATGAAGTTCCTGCGCTTATCGCCAGGGCAGGTTCGGCAGCAAAGCCTTACACATGCCAATGGTAAGGCTTTATGTAATAGCTTACGCTTGTCGTTCAGGGAACCTTATCATTGGCCACAGGTTAGAGATTTCATGGCATTAAGGGCGATAGAGGGGGTGGAAATCGTCACAGATGACGGCTATCAACGTCATTTCACCTTGCCTGTAGGTGCTGAGTCAGAGCCTGTACATGGCACTTTCAAAGCAATGTTCAATGCTGAAGAGCGGGTGTTTGATGTACAGATAGAAATGAATTCTTATCGAAATCTCGGGGACGTTATACGTAATATTCGTCGTGTGCTGGATTTGGATGCAGACAGTAATGCCATTGCTGAATGCATGATAAAGGCTGGTGTTCCAGAGCAAACTATCGTGCAGGGATTGCGTTTACCCGGAGTGTGGAGTGTGTTTGAAGCGGGGGTAAGGGCAATTTTGGGGCAGCAGGTTTCGGTAAAGGCTGCGATTTCTCATTTGAGTCGATTAACTGAAAGCTGTGGTTTTGAGATTGATGGAAAATTGTATTTCCCTACGGCACAACACATTTTGGATAACAATCTGGATTGTTTGAAAATGCCGGGAGCCAGAAAGCAGACTTTACATAATCTTGCTCAGTACATGGTAGATAAGGATAAGCAAAGTTCGACAGGTCTACATCAAGTTGACGATTGGTTATCCATTAAAGGTATTGGCCCTTGGACAGTTGCCTATGCCCAAATGCGTGGGCAGTCAGAGCCCGACATTTGGCTGGATACCGATCTGGTCATCAAGAAGCAACTACAACAACATGACATTTGCGCTGATTTTGCAGCACCTTGGCGTAGTTATCTTACTTTTCAATTATGGAGTATGGCGTGAACCACACTTATTTATCGACAGAACTTGGCTTGGTAAAGATCACTGGCAACGAAGCCGCGATTACTCATATTGATTTTGTTGCCAACAAAGATTTCCCAGAGACAGAAACGGTTGTATTAAAGCAGGCGAAAGCTCAACTACAAGAATACTTCGATGGTTCCAGAACAGAATTCGATTTGCCACTTTCTCCTAAAGGCACGGCTTTTCAACAGAAAGTTTGGGAGCAGCTACAAACGATTCCTTTTGGGAAAACAGTGAGTTATCAGGATATTGCTAAAGGCATTGGTAATCCCAGAGGTACACAAGCGGTTGGTGGAGCAAATGGTAAGAACCCAATTGCCATTGTGATCCCTTGTCATCGAGTGATAGGTAAGAATGGTACTCTTACTGGATATGCCGGTGGGCTGGATAAAAAAGCCTGGTTATTAGCGCTGGAACAAAAGCATAATTAGGCGTATATTCGGCGTCAATTCTGCGGTGGTGTTTAATATAGATCGCTATATGAAAGCGCCGTATGAAATAGCAAAAATAATCATTCCAAGTAGTGTTTCTACATAAATTCGAGCTCGTTTCTATCTTAGGAATTAAGAGCTCAATTACAACCAACTAAACGGAACCAAAGCTCTTATAAAGTTATCTTCGTTTGGTTTCTTTTCAGGTTGATTTAAGCATTAGGCCACATACTCCGTTGGCTTTCATTTTTACTTTTTTGCGGGAACTGCAATGCATTTGAAATGGCTACTTGAACTTGTCTTGTTAGCGGCAATTTGGGGCTCATCTTTTATGTTTATGCGCTTGTCAGTGGTTGAGCTGGGCGCATTTCCAATGACCTTTACTCGTACCGTCATCGCGACATTATTCTTGGGAACGATTCTCTATTTCACCCGACGCAAAGACATGCAACTTATCGCCAAACATTGGAAGTTGTTGGTGCTTATTGCTCTGAGCAGCACCGCAGTGCCTTTCTGTTTATGGAGCTTTGTGAGTTACTATCTGGAATCGGGCCCAATGGCTGTATTGAACGCTACTACACCGTTGTTTGGGGCTCTGATTGCTTTTGTCTGGTTAAAAGAAAAACTGGAAAGCAGCGCTATTATCGGGCTGTTTTTGGGGTTCATCGGAGTGTGTGTCTTAATGATAGTGCCTCAGTCGGGAGTGAGTTTGGAAACTCTTCCTGTATTAGTGGGATTGATGGCGACCACATGCTATGGCATAGCTGCAAACCTGACGAGAGCGAAAGCTAAGGGCTTGCCTCCTATGGCGGTTGCTACGGGCAGCCAGTTGTTTTCTTCTTTGGTGCTTGCGCCATTTGCCCTTTATACCTGGCCTGAAGCTATGCCCAGTTCGACGGCTGTGTGGAGCACTGTCGTACTAGGGATTGCCTGTACCGGCTTTGCGTTTTACATGTATTTCAAAATGATTGCAGAGCAGGGAATTACCAAAACCTTATCGGTGACTTACCTTATCCCCTTGTTTGCTATCCTTTGGGGAAGCTTGTTCCTGGGCGAAATTATTGAGTTTAGAACCTTGTTAGGTGGCGGCTTTATCTTGCTAGGCGTTGCTTTTACTACCGGTTATATTCGGTTGGGTCGAAAGCGATTAGCTGAAACTAATTGCTAGCGCATAGAAACATCAGATAAGGATTCAAATGATGCAGCTTAAATGGGTTTTTGAACTGCTATTGTTGTCTGCCATATGGGGTTCATCCTTCATGTTTATGCGTATTGCGTCGCCTGAAATTGGCGCAATGCCTTTAACCTTTATTCGCTGTGTTATTGCCACGGTTATTCTTGGCGCAATCGTCTATTTTACTCGCAAGACGGAACTGCGACTGATCTTACGACATTGGTTTTTACTCACTGCACTGGCCATTACCAATACTGCGTTACCTTTTAGTTTATGGGCTTATGTCAGTTTGTTTCTTGAATCCGGAACCATGGGAATTATTAACGCTACTGCGCCTATGTTTGGGGTGCTTATTGCTTTTTTCTGGCTAGGAGAAAAGTTAACGTCGGGAGCCTTGTTAGGTTTGGTTTTGGGCTTTTTAGGCGTGGCGATGTTGCTTATCGACCCTGCATCAGGGCTCTCTCTCGATATCGTGCCAGTGCTTATTGGCTTGTTCGCCTGTGTGAACTACGGTTTGGCTGCCTGTATCAGCAAAGCCTATGCCGAAGGACTTCGCCCTATGACGATTGCAGCGGGCAGCCAATTGTATTCTTCGTTAGTGTTACTGCCATTTGCCCTGATGTCGTGGCCTGAACAAGCCGCCAGTGCTGAAGCCTGGTCGAGTACCTTGTTTTTAGGTGTGGCTTGCTCGGGGTTTGCCTTCTATCTTTACTACAAATTAATCGCCGAACAAGGCATTGCAAAGGCGCTCACCAATATGTACTTACTGCCATTATTCGCCATTTTGTGGGGAGCTTTGTTCTTGAACGAGCAATTGCAGTTAAAGACCTTCGTTGGCGGCGCAGTTGTGTTGCTAGGCATTGCACTGACTACCGGACTTGTTCGGGTAGAAAAGCGCAGAACAGCAAAAGCTTAAATTCGTCATGCTGACGACGGTCAGCACCTTCCAAAACAGCGTTTCACTTCAGTTTTCCTGTTAACACAAAATGGCCTAATAAAAATAAGGTTTCCACTAAAACTTGAGTTAGAATAGCGGCAATTTTTGTCGATTAATTACCTGATTGTCGCCAATAAATCCGAGCTGCCCTGAATAGGGAATTAGCTATACCGGCGATTCAGGTTTGTGTAACAGGTTTAAGGGAATTCCTTATGTCACTTTCTGTTGTCATTTTGGCTGCTGGTAAAGGCACCCGAATGAAATCTGCATTACCTAAAGTTTTACATCCCATTGCAGGGAAACCTATGGTTCAGCGCATTATTGATACGGTGAAAAGCCTGGGTGCTGAACAAATCAATCTGGTCTACGGTCACGGTGCTGACCAGCTAAAAAGTGCCTTGGAACATAACAGCGTGAACTGGTGTCATCAGGCTGAACAGTTGGGCACTGGCCACGCAGTGCAACAAGCTTTGCCTCATATTCAGGATAGTGATGATGTTCTGATTCTGGTGGGTGATGCGCCGTTAATCAAAGCGTCTACATTGCAGCGCCTGATGGAAGTTAAGAAAGCTGCCGATGTGGCTTTGCTAACAGTCGATTTGGAAGACCCAACCGGAATGGGGCGCATTATTAGAGAAGGCGATCAGGGTAAAGGTAGCATCAAGGCCATTGTTGAGCACAAAGATGCAACACCAGAGCAACTGGCGATCCGCGAGATTAATACGGGCATTATGATCATGTCTGGCGCTGACTTAAAGCGCTGGGTGTCGCAGTTAGATAACAACAATGCTCAGAATGAATATTATCTGGTTGATGTGATTGCGATGGCCGCTAACGAAGGCAAGCATATTCAGTCCGCGCAACCCGATACAGCCATTGAAGTTGAAGGCATTAATAATCGTGTGCAACTGGCTCGTCTGGAAAGAGCTTTTCAGCGTGAACAAGCGGAAGCCTTGATGATGCAAGGCGTGACTCTGTTTGATCCGGCGCGTTTGGATATTCGTGGTGAGGTTGAAACAGGCCAGGACGTGGCTATCGATATAACAATCGACGTCAACGTGGTACTGCAAGGCAAGGTTAAGCTAGGCAACAATGTGTCAATTGGCGCGAACTGTATCTTGATCGACTGTGAAATTGGCGACGGTGTTGTCATTGAAGCGAATTCTATTGTTCAGCAAGCCAAAGTTGCAGCCCATTGCGTGGTTGGCCCTTATGCGCGTTTGCGCCCCGGCACTGTGCTGGATGAAGGGGCTAAAGTGGGTAACTTTGTTGAAATGAAGAAAGCCGTATTGGGCAAAGGCTCTAAAGCTAATCACTTGTCGTATATTGGTGATGCAGAGGTTGGTGAGAACGTCAACATTGGTGCAGGAACCATTACCTGTAATTACGACGGTGTGAATAAATCGAAAACCATTATCGGTGATGGCGCTTTTATTGGCTCAAACTCAGCTTTGGTTGCTCCGGTGGAAATTGGCAAAAATGCCACGGTTGGAGCAGGTTCAACTATCAATAAACCCGTGCCAGACAACAACCTTGCCGTGGCGCGTGCCAAGCAACGTGTTAATGACAACTGGAAGCGCCCGGTTAAGAAGTCTTAGTTAAAAATTTGCAGTTAAAGAGCAAGCCAGAATGAATATTATCCTTGATGATTTGAGTGGTTCTAAAATACAAGCATTGCTGCAAGAACATCTGGATGACATGTACGCAACTTCGCCGCCGGAGAGCGTACATGCTCTTGATCTTGAAGCGTTGAAACAGTCTCATATCAGCTTTTGGAGTATTTGGGACGGGAGCAATTTGGCGGGTTGTATTGCACTAAAGGAACTTGATACGGCACATGGCGAGATCAAATCAATGCGTACGTCTCGGGATTATCATCGTCGAGGTGTGGCTTCTCGTTTGCTAAATCACTTGATTGAAGAATCTCAAAAGCGTGAATATCAGCGCTTGTCGTTGGAAACGGGAGTTGAAGATTATTTTGCTCCTGCACGTTTACTCTATAAAAAGCATGGCTTTATCGAATGCGAACCCTTCGCGGATTACAAGCTTGATCCTAACAGCGTGTTTATGACATTGGCGCTAGAACCTTTCTAAATAATCGAAGTGATGGTCTTCTACAGAAAGTGGTGAGCAGACCCTCAGCCGCAAGGATGCGGATGTGGAACCGCAAGGGATTGATTTACGGCGAGTCTGCGATCCATTTCTGTAGGAGGCTTGCAGTTATCGCACACTTCTATAATCGCCTCTCTATATTTGTGCGGAGCATTGTATTTGTGTTTTGAGCGGGTATTAAATACTTGCATTAACTTTCATTTAAATTAGAATCCTTTCAAATCGAAACTTTAAGCTTTCAAGTTGATTTCAATTTTGCATCCTCGAAATACACAACAACGTCGTCGACAGATCCTTGATCATATTACTCAGAATGGTGAAGCCAGTGTTGAGGAATTGGCGCGTCAGCATCAAACCTCCGAAGTGACTGTTCGCAAAGATTTAGCTGCGTTGGAAACCGACGGTTTGGTGTTACGTCGATTTGGCGGTGCGATATTGATGCCTGTGGATGCACCTGAAATCAATCATGATAAAGTTTCGAATCGAAAGATAGCTATTGCTAAACTGGCATCAAGCCTTATTAAAGATCATGACCGCATCATTGTGGATAGCGGCTCTACCACGGGTGCATTACTGCCAGAGCTGAACGAAAAAACGGGTTTGGTTGTGATGACCAATTCCCTGCATGTGGCGAAAGAATTATTAGAGTTAGAACAGGAACCCACTGTACTGATGACAGGCGGAACCTGGGATACACAATCACATTCCTTTCAGGGCGCAATGGCTGAGCAAATGCTCAAAGCATACAATTTTGACACTGCTTTTGTTGGAGCCGCCGGGCTCGATGTCGACAGAGGCACTACTACTTTCAACGAGCTAACCCACCTGACTCAAACAATGGCAGAAGTGTCTCGCCAGGTTGTGGTGTTGGCTGAATCAAGCAAATTCGCACGTAAAATGCCTAATCTGGAGCTGCCCTGGAGCTGTATTTCTGTTTTGGTAACAGACAATCACATCGCACCAGAAACCAAAGCAGCAATTCAGGCTAAAGGTGTTGAGGTGATGTGTGCGAATACCGCAGATGAATAGAATATTTTAGGAGATCACCATGTGTGGAATCGTTGGGGCAATTGCAGAACGTAACGTTGTTAATATTTTGCTGGAAGGCTTGAAGCGCCTTGAATATCGCGGTTATGACTCTGCGGGCGTGGCGTTGGTCGATGCTGACCAGAAACTCCATCGCGTGCGCCGTATAGGAAAGGTGCAGGAATTACAAAATGCGTTGGCAGAATCGCCTCTTAAAGGCTCCATCGGTATTGCTCATACACGTTGGGCAACCCATGGTGGTGTTACCGACAAGAATGCTCACCCTCACTTTTCCAGCGAGCAGATCGCTGTCGTTCACAATGGCATTATCGAAAACTATCAAAGCCTGCGCGAAATATTGCGCAGCGATGGCTACGACTTCCAATCTGAAACCGATACCGAAACTATCGCTCATACAATTCACAAAGAAATGAAACAGGCTGAGAGTTTACTGGACGCCGTGTGCAAGTCAGTAAAACAGTTTCATGGCGCTTATGGCACAGTAGTGATGGATAAAAACGATCCTGAAACGCTGGTGGTTGCCCGTTCTGGCAGCCCATTGGTGATTGGCTTGGGCATAGGTGAAAACTTTATTGCCTCTGATCAGCTCGCGTTATTGCCGGTGACTCGTCGTTTTATCTTCCTTGAAGAAGGCGATGTTGCTGAGATCACGCGCACATCTGTACGTATTTTGGATAAAAATGGCGAGGAAGTAGAGCGTCAGATCCACGATTCGGAAATCGAACACGACGCCGGAGACAAAGCGGGATATCGCCATTACATGCTTAAGGAAATCTACGAACAACCCATCGTAGTGCGCAATGCGTTGCAAGGGCGATTGAACAGTGAAGGGCTTTTGCCCGGCATTTATGGTGATGATGCCGACATGATTTTGCAAAAAGTTCGCCATGTTCAAATTGTCGCCTGTGGAACCAGCTATCACGCTGGCATGACCGCTCGTTACTGGTTGGAGCAATACGCTAACGTGTCTTGTAATGTGGAGATTGCATCGGAATTCCGCTACCGCAAATCCTTCGTACACGACAACAGCTTGCTGATCACCATCTCTCAGTCCGGCGAAACCGCAGACACATTAGCGGCACTGCGTTTGGCGAAAGAGCTGGGGTATATGTCGAGCTTAACCGTGTGTAATGTACCGGGATCGTCATTGGTTCGCGAATCAGACCTGTCCTTCATGACCAAAGCAGGGGCTGAAATTGGCGTGGCTTCAACCAAAGCCTTCACCACCCAATTAACCGCTCTGTTAATGCTTACGTTAAAGCTTGGGCAATGTAATGGCATGAGCAAAGAACAAGCCAATGCGATTGTTAATGCCTTGAATACTTTACCTGCCAAACTGGAAGCAACGCTGAACCTCGACAAAGAAATTGGCCAACTGGCAGAAGAATTTGCCGACAAACACCATGCGCTGTTTTTAGGCCGAGGCGACCAGTACCCCATCGCAATGGAAGGTGCATTAAAGCTGAAAGAAATCTCCTACATTCACGCTGAAGCCTACGCTTCTGGTGAGCTTAAACATGGCCCATTAGCGCTTATCGACGACGAAATGCCTGTCATTGTGGTTGCCCCCAACAATGAACTGTTGGAAAAACTGAAATCTAACGTGGAAGAAGTTCGCGCCAGAGGCGGTATTATGTATGTATTCGCCGACAAAGACGCCAACTTTGAAAGCGACGCCACCATGCGCGTGATCAACATCCCACACGTAGACGAAATCGTCGCGCCAATCGTGTATACCTTACCGCTGCAATTGTTGTCATACTACGTTGCAGTGATAAAGGGAACAGACGTAGATCAGCCTCGTAACCTGGCAAAATCCGTTACTGTTGAGTGATTTGACTCATGAAATGAGTTGATGTGGGATGACAATAAAGTTTCATCCCACACAATAAAGTATCATACCAAGTATTAAAGTATCATACTGACCCAGATCGCATTGAGATAATTGCGGACGTTCACCGCGACCTTCTGACTTAACAATTTGGTGGTATATACGAGCAATTCTCTATCAGGAATTGGCTGTTGTTATTTGAGTATACCCGAACCACTGTAAATCCCAATTCTCGCTTTCCCCACAACGTGTTACACATAAAGCGCTGGTAGCTGGCTCCAAGTTATTGTTAGTATGGGAAAAAATAAAGAGAAACGCTGAATAAACGGTATTACGCCATCTGCGGCATACCGTGAATTCATGGTAATACACGGTTAAGTTACTTAGAGGAAGTTTTTGATTAAATGAAGAATCTAGTCGTTTTTATCTCAGGTCTCGTTATTTGTTCCGTTCTTGCACTTTTAGTTTTAGCCCTTACAGGCGAAGTGAAGGATCTTGAAACAGAAACCTACAAGGCGTTTTTGCAGCTTATTGTCATTGGTGTTGCGGGTCATGTCGTTTCTATCTTGATCACAAAAGCGAACAATGAAAGGCAGGAGTTTTTAGAAAGAAATGAATTTAGAAACAGTATCTTAACTAGGTTAAATAATGCATTTATTGAAGTTAAAAAAATTAGAAGGGTATTAAGAGCAGTAGCATTAAAGAGGGATACTGGCGACAAAATCTTATATTTTGTTAAAGTCGATGACTATCACAGTCAAATGCAACTATTGAATGAATATCAGCTAGAGTTAGAAGTTCTTGCCAAAGATATTTCTACAAATTCGGCGCTGTTTACTAATTGTGATGAAATATCAACTAACCTCAACTCAATGGAAGAATACTTGAACAGTATTGTAGATGAATACGAGCATAAACAATTGACAATTGAAAGTGACCCTCAAGGAACAATTAACACTCAAAATTTAAACAAGTTACAAGACCTAATTGGGAATTATCGTGGCTCGATATTTCGTACCGAATTCGTCCACACTTATTATTCTAGTCTTGAAAAAGTTCGGGAAGATTTAGTTCACATCGCAACTTAACAAGGCGCTTAACACGTTCCCTTCGGTCACCGGGACAGTAACGCAGCGGCGCTTCGCGATTATGCCGCTACGTCACTGCCCGTTAGCTTAACGTTAGGCATTATTAATTCAAAGTTTGGGGGTTAAAGCATTATTGGAAGTGGCAATTGATATCTCGTTCGAGTTGGAGTTGCCTTCTCTAATCAAGGAGGTAGTTATGAACAATTTGAACTTCATTATTTTACTAGTGAAATGCGTTTGGTGTGAGGCGGTTTTTCTGTGGGGCCTGGTGGCAACCTCAACTCGAATGAGAGATAGATTGTTTATGGAAAGTGATGCTTCCCAAGAGAAAGCCGGGGTTCGATTCCCAAACCCACTCCAAATTTAAAGTGGCATGAAACATAAATCATGCCTATGTAACCTTCCCATAAAATGAGTGCACTAAGCTTTTGATATATAGTGGGGATTTAGCTAAACGAATAGTAGTAAGTGAATAGTCGAATCAACATCCCACACGTAGACGAAATTGTCGCGCCAATCGTGTATACCTTACCGTTGCAACTGTTGTCATACTACGTTGCAGTGATAAAGGGAACAGACGTAGACCAGCCTCGCAACCTGGCAAAATCGGTTACTGTCGAGTGATTCGGCTCATAAAGTGAGTTGAATAAATGCGTTAATTGAATCATTATTTGATTTAATTAACGTCATTTATTGAATCATTGAGCAGGTATGTGGATTTGGCAGCAAGAAAACTGGCCTCATTTTCAGTGGGATAATGAGGCCATTGAGCCGAGATTAAGGCAAGTCAGGCTTAATCAGGGAGTCTTGTTGGGCAAAGCGACTGCTCAGCCTCAGAACAAGAAACAAACTATGCTGGATACTCTTCTGGCTAACATTGTTCACTCCAGCGCGATTGAGGGTGAAAAGCTTAATGCTGCCTCAGTTCGTTCCTCGTTGGCGAATAAACTTGGGATAAGCCAAGAGCGTCCATTTCCTACCACTGAGCAAACCGACGGTTTGGCTGAAATCATGTTGGACGCTACCGAGAACCTCGACGAACCTCTCACACTTGAACGTATATTGCATTGGCACAAGTGCCTTTTTCCTGAAGGTTACACCCTATTCAGTCCGATAGTTGGCGGTCGGCTTCGGGGAGATGCGCCGATGCAGGTTGTGTCTGGGAGAATTGACCGTCCAACCGTTCATTTTGAAGCACCGGAACGAGCGCGACTTGATGCCGAGTTAAGCCAGTTTATTGAATGGTTTAATGATTCAAAGAACAGCCATCGTCTTGATCCTTTATTACGAGCCGCAATTACGCACCTTTGGTTTGTGACTATTCATCCTCTGGATGATGGTAATGGTCGAATTACGCGGTTGTTGACCGATTTGGCGTTAGCTCAGGCAGAACAACAATCCATCCGATTTTACGCCATGCCTGTCGCTATATTGGCTAAGCGCAAAAGCTACTATGAGATCCTTGAGCATACTCAAAAAGGCGATTTAGATATTACGCCCTGGTTGCTGTGGTTTTTCGACACATTAGAAGAAGCATTTTCTGGAGTGTTAGCTGAGATTGAACAAACACTCTTTAAAACAATGTATTGGCAACAAGTTGATCAAACCCGGCTTGGTGCTGAGCAAACAAAGGTGCTAAATCGAATGTTGGATGGTGCCTTTGAGCAGGGCATTAATACCAGTCAGTATCAAAAAGTAGCCAAGGTGAGCAGAGCCACCGCGACACGTCATCTATTATCGTTGGTTGAAGCGGGTTGTTTGACGAAGTCAGACTCCGGTGGACGGAGTACGAGGTATTTTTTAAGCCGTTATGATAAATAGATTTGCACTCACTTGGCATAGACTCAATTCGATTGTTTATCTTCTAAAAAACGTGCCACAAGTTATCCAAACAATGATTAAGCAAAAGACGTTAGAGTGAAACTTTATTGTCTGAAAAAATTGGGTCTGAGCTTACCCTCCGTTCCTTAAGGATGAAACTTTGACTTTGTTTAGTATTCTTACATAGTGAATAGAATACTCCTGTCGGTGGTTTTAGGATGATACTTTATTGTTCACCGACATGAATAAATGTGTTAATTGAATCATTATTTGATTTAATTAACGTCATTTATTGAATCATTGAGCAGATATGTGGATTTGGCAGCAAGAAAACTGGCCTCATTTTCACTGGGATAATGAGGCCATTGAGCCGAGATTAAGACAAGTCAGGCTTAATCAGGGAGTCTTGTTGGGCAAGGCAACTGCTCAGCCCCAGGATCAAAAACAAGCCATGCTGAATACTCTTCTAGCTAACATTGTTCACTCCAGCGCGATTGAGGGGGAAAAGCTTAATGCTGCCTCAGTTCGTTCCTCGTTGGCGAATAAACTTGGGATCAGCCAAGAGCGTCCGTTTCCTACCACTGAGCAAACCGACGGTTTGGCTGAAATCATGTTGGACGCCACTGAGAACCTCGACGAACCACTGACGCTTGATCGTATATTGCATTGGCATAAACAGCTTTTTCCTGAAGGCTACACACTTTTCAACCCTATCCTTGGTGGTCGGCTTCGGGGAGGTGCGCCGATGCAGGTTGTGTCTGGGAGAATTGACCGTCCAACGGTTCATTTTGAAGCACCTGAACGAGCGCGACTTGATGCCGAGTTAAGCCAGTTTATTGAATGGTTTAATGATTCAAAGAACAGCCATCGTCTTGATCCTTTATTGCGAGCTGCCATTACGCACCTTTGGTTTGTGACTATTCATCCTCTGGATGATGGTAATGGTCGAATTACGCGGTTGTTGACCGATTTGGCGTTAGCTCAGGCAGAACAACAATCCATCCGATTTTACGCCATGTCTGTCGCTATATTGGCTAAGCGCAAAAGTTACTATGAGATCCTTGAGCATACTCAAAAAGGGGATTTAGATATTACGCCCTGGTTGCTGTGGTTTTTCGACACATTAGAAGAAGCATTTTCTGGAGTGTTAGCTGAGATTGAACAAACACTCTTTAAAACAATGTATTGGCAACAAGTTGATCAAACCCGGCTTGGTGCTGAACAAACAAAGGTGCTGAATCGAATGTTGGATGGTGCCTTTGAGCAGGGCATTAATACCAGTCAGTATCAAAAAGTAGCCAAGGTGAGTCGAGCCACCGCCACACGCCATCTATTAGCGTTGGTTGAGGCGGGTTGTTTGACGAAGTCAGACTCCGGTGGACGGAGTACGAGGTATTTTTTAAGCCGTTATGATAAATAGCCGTATATTCGCCTGACGCGGGTTGCATTCTATTATCTATCTTTTAAAAAGCGTTCCATAAGTTATCCAAACAATGATTAAGCAGAA
The DNA here is from genome assembly GCF_019900845.1 of Paraneptunicella aestuarii. Taxonomy (NCBI): domain Bacteria; kingdom Pseudomonadati; phylum Pseudomonadota; class Gammaproteobacteria; order Alteromonadales; family Alteromonadaceae; genus Paraneptunicella; species Paraneptunicella aestuarii. Next base: position 518,541 of record NZ_CP074570.1, read on the forward strand.
GACGTTAGAGTGAAACTTTATTGTCTGAAAAAATTGGGTCTGAGCTTACCCTCCGTTCCTTAAGGATGAAACTTTAACTTTGTTTAGTATTCTTACATAGTGAATAGAATACTGCTGTCGGTGGTTTTAGGATGATACTTTATTGTTCACCGACAGGAATTGTGGGATGACAATAAAGTCCTCTCCCACAGCCTTACTATTCGGCTAACTGCACTGACTTTAAATAAGTGCTTTCTACAATTCCAAGTAGTCTATCCCTGAATTCTATTGGGCTTGTCCAGGTATTGATGGCATAACCTACGCTTAATTTACTTTTCGGGAAGTAGAGGGCGTCGTTGATAAATCCATTGATTGCTCCACCGTGGTGGTACATCTGAACGCCATTTACATCCCTCACCTTTAGTCCTAAGCCATATTGGGTTTTATCGCCATTGCTTAATGTGCAGGGGGTTTTCCTTAATTCAATCGATTCTTTGGGTAATACGTTGCTTTGCAAAAGCTGTTGTTGCCAAATTAGCAGGTCTTGCAGTGTGCCGCCGAGAGCGCCTGCTGCATGGGCGATTCTGTATTCTGCGTAGTATTGGTGCTCTGAGGTAAAGGGAGAAAAGTCTTCTTCATATGAGCGCGCTATGTTGAGCGGATGAAAGGTATCACCCAGGTAGAGCGTATTCTTTAGTTTTAACGGTGCAATGATATTTTCTCGGTAAAAGTCACCAATGCTTTGATTGGAAACTTGTTCAATGATGCGCCCCAAAAATAAGTATCCGGTATTGTTGTATTGGTACTTTTCGTTGGGCTCTGCGTTTTTAGGAAGGCTGTCTACCAGAGCGGAGAATGTTTTCAGGGTTGTGTGGTTAATAAATCCTTTGTCTTCAATATTGTAGATATCACCTATTCCGGAGGTATGGCATAACAAAGTACGAATCGTGATGTCGTTGTTTTCAAAGGTTTTCAGAGGGAAGTGCTTATTTACCGGATCATCAAGACTGATAGCGCCTTTAGTTGCCAGTAATAAAATGCCTGTACTGGTGAATTGCTTGGTGTTGGAACCCAAGGCAATGATGGTATTGGGTGTGAAGGGCGTTTTTGCATCGAGGTTAGAATAGCCATAGCCTTGATTAAATATTTCACCATCTTCTGTTCTGATGGCGATTTGCAATCCTGTAAAGGTTTTGTTTTTAATGTACTCTTCAGCGAGAGTGTTGAGGCCATTTTTTAATCCTTCTATCTCATTGGATAAGGCGTTTTTTGAGGACATAAAAGCGAGAAGTAAAACAGTGAGTCGGAATATGCTGCCGAACAATTTTGTCATGCTTGTGCTGTTCTGGTCGTAAGATCCGGTAAACCTTTTCATTGAGCTTGTTTCCATGTGCAAAAAACGGTTGGTGATCCATTCTAAACTATTACGACAACAGGTGCAGGGCGTTTAACTATTTGGCTAAAAAGCCTTATGCATTCATTGCTGTTTTATTCTGTTTGGTCAGCTATGCTCGGGAGCCATAACATTATCCAAAGGCTTGGCTATAAAAAGATTCTCTGGTTTTAGTGTACTTTTCATAGCTGCTTTGAAGTCTTGTCTGATAGTTGTCGAAGTTTTGTGGCATTGCGGAGTTTACGGTTTCCATTGCATGGTAAATCGCTTTTGCTGCTTCGATACCGTCGCTTAAGGCGGAAATGATGCCGGATGAAGATAAGGGATCCATGCTAAGTGCGGCGTCTCCCACAGCGAGCCAATGGTGTCCGGCAAATTGGGTTAAACGTTGTGTATTGGCAGCAAATGCATGGATTCGTTCTATCCGCTCAGGTTCAATAATCGAGGGCAGCAAGTCGGTTTGCGCCTGATACTGTGCCAGCCAGTTTTGCGGTGTTCTGAGGCGTTGTAATTTGGCGACGTTTTTATCGACCTGATAGCTCAATATGCATGTGTCTTGTGGCAGTGTTGCTGCGTACCACCAGCCATTCTCTGAGGTGGATACCATGGAATGATTGGGCGTTTTAAAAGTGCTTAAGGCGGAGCCTGGTAGGTGAACCGCCAGTGCCAAAAGCTTGTCTAAATGCATTTTTTCAACTTCAAAGAAAGGCGCAAGGGCTGCGGCGCGTCCGGTAGCATCAACGGCAAAATTGGCTTGTAGTTTTAGCGCATTGCCTTTTTCGTCGGTGGCGTGCAAGTGCCATTGGCTGCCTGACCAGGTTAGCGAGTGAATGTGTTGGATGTAGTGTAATTGCGCTCCGGCCTGAACGGCACTTTGTTTTAGGAACTGGTTGAATTCAAAGCGGTTGATATGCCATCCGTTGCCCATGCCATAGCGAAGATAATCGTTGAATTGGGGGGCTTGAGCCCCCCAACGGGCTAGTGTACCAAGGCAGGTACGCAATGACAGTTGTTCAAAGCTGTCAAATAAGCCCAGTTGCTTTAATAAGGTTCGCGCACTGGGCGCGAGAGTTTCGCCAATATGAAATGGCTGCTGTTGTTCTTTTTGAAGCAAGTAAACAGGTTGTACACCTTGTTTAAGTAATGCCAGTGCAGTCGCTACTCCGGCAGGTCCTGCACCCGCAATGATACAACCCTGATTCAAACTTATGCCTCGCCAATAGGGTATTGCGGCACGGGATAAGTACGTGCTACCTGAACAAAACAGCTTTGCCCCTGGATGTCTTTTTCAATGATAAAGCCCATTTGACTCCAGAACTTCACCATGTCGAGATCATCGGCAAATGAAATATAATTATTGCCATTTTGATCATAGGCGCTGCCAATCCAGGGCACTTGTTCAAGTTTGGCTTCAGGATTCAGGTCGCCTTTACGTTGAATCGGGTTCACTGCCTCTCGATAAACGAACTCGGGGCGCTGAGCTGGCCACCACCATACATACCTGTCACCAATAGGTTGAACGGAACATTCGTTAAAATCGGCTTGCCATGGCACAGCCATATAACGAGTGACGTCGCCGGGCTCCATTCCCTTTTCTGGCTGGTAACCCAAACTGAGTGGTGGGGTTATTTCTGCCAGTGGGCGGGCGTGTATGCGAAACGGGCCACTATAAATTTCAACTAAACGCGATACCCAGGTCATTTCAATTCCGGGTGAGAACGCACCGCCAACGCAGTTTTCCAGTACGCCGCGTGTCATGGCATCGCCTTGTGTCACGGTTGGGTATACCCCTATCGGATGAAAGTCGCCTTCCACCCATTTTTGTAGCATGTAGTATTGCGTGTCGGTAAGGCGTAAGTATTTGGATTGTGCTTGATCCAGAGGTTTTATCGCATCATCACCCGCCAGAAACGGCATCATGGTCGCGCCGCTTTTGCCGTTAATCATGGTGTTTTCATCGCCCGGGCCTCTGAGTACATCGACAAAGAACTGGCGATAGCCGCGCAAGTTTTCTCTGTTGTCTCCTGATGTATCACCAAGACGCGAAAGATCGAAGTTGTGCGCTTTGGGAGGTATAGCTGCAACCCAGGGATAGCGTAATCCTCTGCGCAGAATTGGTAAAATATCGGTTTCCCAATATGGAGTGTAGCTCCCTTCGCCTTGTTGCCAGTATCCGTCTTTAAAAATGGTTGGCTCGGCATTCATGTGGCGCACAGTCACATCGTAAATGGTGTCGTACAGCGAGACCAGGTTGGCGATTTGTGGCGCATAAGACGGCGGGCCAACAATGATCCAGGCATTGCCATCGACTTGCTGGCTTGAACCATCATCGAATATGAGTTTTGCGAATATGGGGCCGTCGGAAGTGTCGTCCCACCAGTTGTCATTATTGGCATAGTTGCCAATACTGGGGGTTGGCTCGGAGGAGCCGGAATGACCATGTCCGCCTAGCACTAACAAGTTACCATTACTGTCGGTTCTTAGCTCACCCAGAGTGTCGATGTTAAACGGGTCGAGTCCTTGTGGAGGAAATGTACCGGGGTAGGATTCAGGAATGGTGTCGCGACTAAAAGAAAACCTATTTTCGCCGCCCTGATTACTACCCTGGATGGTGCGTGAACCGGCATCAATAATGTATTGCTTCTGTCTTTCAGTTGGGTCGGTAACCTTGGCATTACGCAAAGGATGATTAGGTGGATACCCTTGCTCCCCGCTATTTGTGGAAAAGGTATACCAACTGGATTTTTTGTTCGCCAGGTGTACGACCCATTCTATTGCGGCAACCACTTTATTGTCATAGGTACTGCCAATGGTGATTTCCTGATCACCATCCAGTAATTTAAAACGTGCAGCTTGACGTTTTAAGCGACCCATACTGTCTCGAAAGCCATGTTCGTCAATGGGCTTGTTGTCTAAATCGGTTGGCAGTGCGCCCTCTTGTTCAGGGCAAATATAAAATTCCTCTGGCGCGTCACCTACACGTGCAACGCCAATGGCGGGATAAATATTAAGCGCTGTCATGGGCTATATCTCCAATGCTAAAGATTGCGCACAATTTTGTATGCGCTCAAGTTGCGAAGGTAATGCAAGTAAACTTTCACCAAGTGAGTATTTACCTTGGGTTTGACTGATAATATTCGTCAATTGCTTGTTAAAATTCGCCAAGGTGGAATTGGGGCGATATTCCCACGTAGGTAAAGCATTGGGGCCGACGTTTTGATTACCTTCCTTCCAAATGGGAACTTGCATGATGGCGCGTGCTAATGCGGGCAACATTTCGTGCATAATGGGTAATGTAAGCTGGAAGTATACTTGCTCGGCTTGATCACCTTTTTCAAAGGATTTCTCAAGGGAACTTAACATCACGGAATAGATGGTGTTAAAAGCCTTGACCATTTCAACGGCAAGAGGGTTGGTATAATTGTCCAAAGAAGCAACGGCAACCGTTGGTCGTACTTCTGGGAAGCTGACTGGATTATCCACTACTTTTTTGAATTTGAAGTAGTGAGACAACTCCAGTGGTGTTCCTAATATCGGGCCATAGGTGCCATCAACTCGCTCACCGTAATGATTGTATGCGCCAAAAGGTTGTTGTGCGACAAGGGGATGTCCGGGATCACTGGCGCCTTCGCCTTGTTCTACAATGGTTTCTATCGCATGTTGTGCGGTGGCGTTGTTGTCAACATAAGTGGGGCGTCCGCCTTGCTTGCCAATGTAGAAGTTTAACCTTTGTTCGCCGCATTCATTCAGTTGGCTAAATGCCTGATCGCCAAGTCCTTCAAAAGCTTGACTGACTGCCTTGTAAAATTGACCAATTGAGCTGTAATTTTCGCCTTCAGCAGGCGCTTGCACCGGAGCTGGATACTCAATTGCCATGAACACTTCTTTGAACAGATTCAATGACGCTGAACGAACAGATAAATACGGTGTGGTTTGAGTATTGGCTGAGGGTAAATAGGTTGGATAGGCAGGTGCATATTCTTCTGTGAATCGCGGTTTGCCACCCGCTGCAATCAGCATGTTGACGGCCTGATTAACATGGAACATCTCTTCTATCATGACCGATTTCAGGTTTTGATAGGCATTGCTACTCGTATCCTGTATGGAATAAAGCGCCGTTCCATAAATTGGAATGGTGGAAAACTCCAGTTTAATCGCTGTTTCTAGCAAGGCTTGTAATTCAGGTAAGGTAGTAACGTTTCGGTGAATGAACTTTCTAAAGTCGAGCTGTGGTGCTTGACGAGAAAAAGCGGCTTCCCTTAGGCTTGTGATGGACATATTCTTTCCCCAGCACGCAAAGTAAACCTTTGCAGTAAGTTGGATGTGTTATTAGCCTGATATGCCCAAGAGCCTACAAACGACAACCTGGTAGCACTCTGCTTATATACTGATTGACTGGCATACATCACCGGGCTAATGGTGTTTGGGTTGAATGAATCTTATGTTGAAGGCTGCTCAACACTACAAATAAAGGCAATAAAGACTACAATAAAGTTATAAGGTATTACAATCTACCTTCATGTGGTAGGATGAGTTGGTAAAATTATTTATTATTTACCTTTTCTTTGTGGTCATAACTTATTGTTATTATTGCTTATTTTTTAGCGTTGCCATCAACTAAAGCATAATAAATAGCAGAGTAAGTGAGCTCGTGGGCAGTTGCCTTGGACTAAGACCTTTAATGGCTTTGCGCCATCCTTGGCGCATTCAATAAGAATTTGAAAATTAAGAGTTCCTGCCGGATTTCGGCATTCTTATCATTAAGTGTGCTTCCGTTTGATGTGACCTAGTGAAGAGTTGATGAATTGCCTTTATGGCTTTTCAGTTCATCACCATTTTAATTCCTTTTTATTCCCTTTGCTTTTGTGCCCTCTTGATGTGTGAGCGAAAGGGCAACCTTTTTCATGTGGTTCACCAATCGCCAAATCAGCATGACAATGAGGGCAAACATCCCTGCTGGATTCTCGTCCTGAACCGTTACATGCCGGGCATGGTTCTGAGCGGTTTTTCATACCTGAGCCACCACAATAAGGGCAGTTGTTTTTCATCTGTTTGTTCTCTTTAGTCTTTCTTGTGTTTTCCTTGACCCATTCTTCCGTCGACGTAGTCATGCCAGTCTTCCTGGGTCATATCTTTTGAATCTTGCTCGGGGGCTGTTTTGCTTTTTTCTTTGTCTTTCACGCTTGTTTTGCAGGGAGCGTGTCTATAAATACCCTCTTCTCTATGACAATGGTTCGCGTCAGTCATGTTGCAATGTCTCCTGAACTTTAGACTTAAATATTATGGTTGAAAATTCCAGACATACTTGGTTTTTTGGGGAGATTTATTAACCATGCAACTGCGCATTGTTCACCTATTTCCAATTGGGTTTCTGATTTGGATTAATCTGGGGATGTGAGTCGGATATTACAAGAAAATGCCATTGTTTTTCCATCTGATATTTCTTACATCCTTCAAATTTCCTTTCCATTCAAATGCTGCATTTCGCCGCATGTTTCGCCGAGTTTCGACGAGCGTTAAATCAGTATCTTCAATAACCCAGCAATTTAGAAATTATCAGGAATTATTGTGAATAGATTTAGAGGTCTTAAACGGGTTCGGATTGTTAAAACTACAAAGAGTCAACCGCCTGTACAACGTTTTGATATTCAGAAAAGTTCTCACCGTGAAGTTATCCGTAACAATAAAGACTTTATGTTCATACTTGAACCGTTCACGGCTGGACAAGTTTTTAAGTACACGCAGATTCCCCTGTTGTATGAGAAGGGGGAGCTTTTACCGCAAGATGAGCAAATCTACAATCAGATAGAAATTAGTGCGGGGCGCTTCAATAACTTGCTTTCCGAGAGTGCTTCTTTGCAGGAATTTATTGAAAAATTGCTTAAAGTTGAAGATGCCAAAGTGTTTGCCAAGAAAATTGAAGAAATTGATTCTGAATTCAGAAAGGCTGGCGAGCAACTATGTGAAGGATTGGAAAATGAGACGGTTAGTGAATTTACATTCTTGAGCAGCATTGAGAATTACATTAATTCTTACTCCAACAATGTTGTGAATCTGGTTGTCTCCACACTAGCCAAGGGAGCACAACATGAACTTCTTGAATTAAAGGTGCTCACCGGTGAATTGGCGCTCCGTGATATCAACCCATTTGAGAGGTTGTCGTTTTGCGGTGGTGGTGGTTCTGGCATGGTAACGTCTGAAGCGTTTCAAATATTAATCAGTAGCGGTGTACTGACAAGAACACTGGCTACCCGAGGTGCTAGTGTTGGTGCCATGCAGGCTTTGGCTACGGCCTTTAACTGTAATGACAGTGTTGGATATATTAAATTAGCTGACACAACCACCATGACCAATAAGATCAATAACAACAGCACTGCTAACGCGAGTGTCTATGAACAATATTGTTCTACTGATTACTCTACTTATCATCAAAGCTCTAACATTCTGGGAGCGATATGGAAGCATGTTCCTTATCTTCCTGCCCAGTTGCACGGCTTTGAGATGTTGGCTCATATCGACTATACCCTGTCAGAGCTTATTCAAGGTCGAAGAGTGACTTTAATGCACAAGCTGAGTGAACTTGAAAGCGGCGATGTGAATACTGCAGAGAAAGAATTCGTTCGTAAACTGATTGAGAAGGTAGAGAGTACAACTAGCTTTTCTGCCCCGGTTATCTTTACATTCAAAGATTTGTCTTACTTTCATAAGGCAATGCCGGAAATGTTTGCCGAGTGCGAAATGACGCTCTGTTATATGGATAGCACAGGGAAAATGAGCGAATTCATGTTGAACGCTAAAAATAGCCCGGATCTTCCTCTAAGTGTCGGGGCGAGGGCGTCTGCGGGCTTTCCTAAAATGTTTAGAGCCTTGTTCATCAACAAAATTTACCTGGAAGGCGTTGACGTTCCTGGTGATGTTCAATATGTCGAGACTCTTGATGGTGGTGCGTTAAACAATGAGCCTTATTGGGATTGCGGGCTTAACCAGCTTATGTTTATGTTTGCCAAGCAGGTGGAGTCTCATGAAAGTATTGCGGAAGCGCTGAGAAAGGACGAAGCGTATAGTCGTTTATATGCAAGCAGCCATTCTTCGGGTCTTTTAAGGCCAGGCGATGAAATACCGCTAACGCCTTTGCAGATGAAAGAAGTGTCTACTGCGGTGATCAATTTGCTGATTAATACGCCGTTAGATCCTTTAGCATCCGTGGGGTTAGGCAATCGATATCGACGTGAAATCAACCAAACCATAGTTATCCCTCATGAGCGATTTGGTGTTCTGGCGGGGTTGATTGGTTATTTCACACCTACGGATCAGGAGCTGGAAATTACTGAGCCCTATGTTGCTTACCAGATTATTCGTCAGGTGAATCAGTCGCTGAAAACCATGAAGGAAAATACAGAGTAACGTAGCACTACGAAAAAAGTATAAGGCCTGCATGGCAGGCCGTTATCAAATTTTGAAGAAGCTAATACGCTCTTGTAAGCGAGTCGCCAATTTTGCTAATTCGTGGCTGGCTTCTTCTACATGAGCTGCATTTTCGTTATTTATTTCAGCAGATTGACGAATATGCAGCAGATTGTTGCTGATCTCGTGTGCAACTGATATTTGCTGTTCTGATGAGTGAGCGACTTCTGAATTGAGCGCTGCAATTCGTTGCACTGAGCTTAAGATTGTATTGAGAGCTTGTTGAGATTGGCTGGCGTTGGTAACACAGCTTTCAGCTGTCTTTTGACTTTCGTCCATCATCAGTACAGCTTGATCCGTACTTTTTGTTGCTCTATCTACAATCAGTTGTATTTCTTGTGTCGATTTCTGTGTTCGTCCTGCGAGGGATCTGACTTCATCAGCTACAACAGCAAATCCTCGACCATGCTGACCTGCTCTAGCGGCTTCAATTGCTGCGTTAAGCGCAAGCAGGTTGATTTGCTCGGCAATACCTTGAATAACATCCAGAACAGCTCCAATTTCTGAACTGACCACCGAAACTACTTCAATGGCCTTTCCTGTGCTTTGCACCTGATTGGCTAGAGTTGTGATTTGTTCGATGGTATTTTCAACCACTTTAGAGCCTTCTTCTGCTTGTATACGTGCATTTGAGGCTGCCTCTGCAGCATTTTCTGTACTACTTGCGACTTCAGAGACATTAGTGCTCATTTTTTCCATGGCTGTGGCAACTTGCTCCGTTTCCCTGGTTTGTTGTTTTACTTGTTGGCTGCTGTTTAGAGCAATTGAAGAAAGGTCTTCAGATGAGGAAGATAGCTGTGTTGATGCCTTAACTATGTCTGAAATAGTGGTTTGTAATCTGTCCAACACTTTATTGAAGCTTTTTGCAATGTCGCCAATTTCGTCCTTTCTGGTTTCATTGAGTCTTATGGAAAGGTCACCATTACCTAATGCTTCAAGCTTTTCCATCATATAGTTAAGCGGAGTGATGACCAGTTTTTGTGACATAAAGTACAGTAATGCGATAAGCAATGTGGCACAGAGCAGGATAAATGCCATCATCTGTGTCAGCTGTTGAAAAATAATGTCTGATACATCCTCTTGTGGGTAAGCGCTGATGATGGAGAAACTCCAGGGAGTGAATTGAGTTCTATAGACTTCCCATCCTTCAAAATTATTGTTTATCAAAGATAAAATTGTTTCATTGTTAACATGGCTGGAATGAGCAACGAGGTTGTTGTTTTTGTCTAATAGAGCAGTAAAACCATTGTTGAGAATGTGTACTGGTGCGAGTGCATTTTTCAATTCCACAAGATCAGCTTCAAATCCTACATACCATATTCCGATAACCTGACCATTGGTATCTATGATCGGCTCGTATCCTGTCAGATAGGGTTTGCCAAGGATATTGACTTCACCATAAAAAGCTTGTCCTTTGGATATGGAACTATAGGCTTTACCTTCCGGGTTTAAACGAGTACCAATAGCGCGTTTTCCATCTCTTTTAATATTGGTCGAGACTCGAATGTAGTCGTTACCGTTTTTCACGAATAACGTTGCTGTTCCACCACTTAGATTTGCATTTTCATCAACCAACTGATAGTTCTCTGTTATTGGCATGTTCCCTAAATAAAGGGATGGAAGTGTTTTGTCTCCAAGAATTGTGGTTCCTTGAATGTGTGGGGAACCAATGTTGCTTCCCGCTCGCTTCAAGAGTTCCATCGCGAGCTTTACTTGCCCTAAAATCAACGAGTCAGTGCTTCTTAATAAGCGTTCTGTATTTTCATTAACAGCCTGAGCAGATTGTTTTGCTTCAGCGTGTTCACTTTGTGCGGTGTTGATGCCTAAAAACAATGCAGATATTAAACTTAACGTTATGATGGCGATACATACTGCCAGTGTGAATTTTTTAGAAATGGACATGTAACATTCGCTCTAAGTTTTTAATACTTAAAAGTAATCAGTTCGTTATAACTCAAATGCTAAAGTCTTACTGCTCTTGAGCAATTCTTACTTATGGATGATGAAGGGGAGGTTTGCCTAAAACCACAAGATGCCTTCCTGATGCAGCACAATATAAAAATGCTTTCAATAGGTCAATAATTTAAGCTTTTCTTTATTTGTGGTTGATGTTTTTTGTTGGCTAATTTAATGGGGTTCACGTAAAGATGAGTTGCTTGGATTGCAATGAAAATGGTGTAAAACAGCAGTGAGCAAAAAGAAGGGGGAGCGAAAGAAGAAAATAATAGAGATTTTAAAATACATGCCGATACTATACCAATGTGTATGGATTTAACTTGCAGGAAAGTTTAACTCGTTGAACCATAGTCAAACTTCCGTCAAGAGGACGTAGAAAATGAGTTTTTATAGCAGTAACAAAGAACAATTTTTTGTTATTTATGATGCCTTTTACCCCTACTTTATTAACGATAAATATGTGCTTATTGACGGTGGAGCCGCAGGCGATTTATCGCAACCATTTAAGGTCGCTGAAGATATTATTACTGGTGTTCGCTTTGAACCGCGAGGCGATGAGCATATTAATACTTCCCCAGATGATATCTATATTGAAGGTGGTTTGTGGAGTGAAGATGGCATTCAAACACTACACGTAGCTAAAGTACCTTTTGCTTCTTCTATTTGTCCTCCTAATATGCCTCTTCTTGAACAGTTTGAAGACAAATATGGCGTTGATGCCAGGGAAACCTTGCGTAAAGTTGAAGTTCCTTGCCGCAGTATTGATTCTTGCGTGTCGAAAGGAGAAATCCCGCTGCCTAATTTTATTAAACTGGATGTGCATTCTGCGGAATTGCCGGCTTTGGAAGGAGCGGTAAATAGCCTGGATAACTGTGTTGGTTTATTGGTGGAATCATGGCATAGCGAAATTCATCTGGGCCAGGGGTTACATCATTCAATTGAGCGTTTTGCTGTGGAACATGGTTTTGAAGTGTTCGATAACACTGGCCTGGTTAGATGGCGACACAAGTACAACGGTGAAATCGAGCCTTCTGATAGACCGCAATATATTGGTTCTGAAATGCTGTTTATTAAAAAGGATGTGCCTGAAGAATTGCTGTTGAAAAAGGCGTTTACTTTGGCTTTATTTAAATTTGGCAATGCGGCAAAAACGGTGCTGGATACATTGGGTACAAGTGAATCCAAAGCCATCATTGACGCTATTACTAAGCAACAACTTCTTAATCGCGCTTAAAGTATGAAGCCGGTTTGGGTTTGAGGGGCGTTTTTACACTGCCCCTTCAAACCCCAATTGACGCCATGATTCGTATACGAACACTGCAACCGAGTTAGACAGGTTCATGCTGCGACTGTCGGGAAGCATCGGTATACGTAAGCGCTGGGCTTCGGGCATACTTTCAATAATATCGTTAGGTAAGCCTCGTGTTTCCGGGCCGAATAATAAGGCATCACCCGGTTGGAACTGGGTGTCGGTAAAATAGGCTTTGCCTTTTGTAGTGCAGGCAAAAATACGTTTGTTTGGGTTCTGCTCAATATAGTCTTGCAAAGACGCATGGCGTTGAACCTGTGCCATTTCGTGGTAATCCAATCCTGCACGTCGTACTTTCTTTTCATCCAAATCAAATCCCAGAGGCTCAATTAAATGTAATGAGTACCCTGTATTGGCACATAAACGAATGATATTGCCGGTATTGGGGGGGATTTCGGGTTGATACAGGATGATATCGAGCATGGATAAAGCCTTGTTTCTTCTGTCAGTAAACGATTGAGGATAGTTAATGTGGGCGCAAGTATACGCTATTTTTATGTATTGGTTGACCTGTCTATAGCTTTAGGGTTTAGCATATTGCCTGTTCATTTTGTATTTGTTGTTGAGAGGGGGGCATATGAGCGCTCAAAACCTGGGATCTGAGTCGATATGGAAATATAAATCGAGCTTGTCTGATGCTGAATTTCAGCAGCAGTTTGAGGATAAAACCCTTAATCCCGATGAATTCGATCATAAAGGTCACTTGCGTATCGCATGGTTATATTTAAGCCAACAGCCTTTATTGCAAGCCACTAACAGTGTGTGTTCTGGCATTAAAGCTTATGCGGAAAGCCTGGGGGCGAAAGACAAGTTTCATTATACGCTGACAGTAGCCACGGTTCGCTTGATCTCTGAACGCATGGATTCTGGAAACTATCGCCATTTTTACGAGTTGCTGAAAAACAACACTGATTTAATTACAGCGCTGAAGCAACTCATCGCGAAGCAATATAGCGAGGAGTTGCTGAATTCGGAACGAGCCAGAAACGAGTATGTTGAGCCAGATCGGATCTAGCTCAATGCCCTTTATTCATGCCTTTTATTCTTCTGCGAAAAAGCTTAGGGCTTTTTGCAATGCAGGATTGCGGTACTCATCTTTTTCCATCAGTAGTTCGTGTCGCGCTTTGTTGATGATCTCAAAACGACATTGAGGAATGCGGTCGCAAACTGGCTTATGGGATTTATTGTCGATGATGGAATCCGCCCCGGCTTGGAGTACCAAGGTTGGGGTTTTGATTTTGTCGGCATTTTCCAGAATATAGTTCATGGCAAACAATGCCTTGCTTAACCAGTGCATTGTTACCCCACCTAATCGAGTTTCTGGGTAATCTTCAAAAACCTGATTATGGATGTCATATCTAGCCTGGCTTTGCGTGATGGGGTTGCCGTCGAAGCCCTGATATTTGTAGTTGCCTTGCCCAATGAAATACCAGGGAGAGGATGACACGATACTATTCAAGCCTAAGCCTGCGCTTATGATGACTTTTGCTACAGGAAGTGGTATTGGCGCTTTGATGCCAAACATCGGGGAACCTAATGTGGCTTTGGCAAAATCATCGGGGTGCGTAATCAGATACAGTGCCCCAATTGCGCTTCCCATGGAATGGCATAAGAGCATGGGCTTATGCGCTGAATTTGGCGCAACGATTTCATCGTAAAACGTTTTAAAATCGGTGACGTAGTCTTGAAAATCATCGACATATCCCTTGTTGGGATTATTGTTCATTCTGCCAGATTGTCCTTGTCCTCTGTGGTCGGCGGTAAATACCGAATAGCCATTTTGATACAAATCGTAAATCAGCTCTTTGTATTTAACGGCTGCCTCGGTTCTGCCACCAGACAAAACGATACTGCCTTTGGCTTCTGGGTGAACGACATAAGCGGCAAAAATGCTCACTCCTTTTACGCCATCAAAGTGCATTTTGGTGACATGTTCATCCCAAAAAGGCTCAATGATATTGGGGAATTTTGTCGCTAATTCAGATTCTTGTGTCAGCTTTATTGTATTGTTCATTGCTGATCCTGATGTTGGGTACGTCAGTGTTATGAGCAGAAAAAGTGCGCCAATCATTGGAGCAAACTTGTGCTTATGAGATAAAGCCTTGCACATGAGTTTCTGCGTTTGTTTTCAAACTATTATTTCAGGTTATTGTGCTGAGGAATAGTGCAAACTACAACAACCATTGTGTGACAGTGGCATCGCCATTTAAGAACTCTACCTCTGCAAGAGCGCCGTTTATCAGAGTTAAATTGGGCGGCTGATGGCCAATATCCACGTCATATAAAATGGGATAGTCTACCTCACCAATGCCCGCCAGTAGTGCTTCTTTATAGCTTAATTCAATGTCTGGATCGGGGGGCGTATAACTACGTCCGAACATTATGCCTTTCAGGTTTTTAAACACATTCCTAAAACGCATGCTCAATAGTCTTCGTTGTAAGACAAACTGTGTCGCTTCTGCGTTTTCCAAATAGAGAATGATCCCTGTATCGGTATAGCGTTGTTTCAATGCTTCCAGATCCAGATAAGGGGTATCGAATAGATGAACCAGCGTATCCAGACATCCACCAATCAGGCGCCCGGAAAATTGGATTGTTTGTTGCTGAGAGTCTGCATTCTCACCATTCAATATTTTCCACCGGGTTTGCTCTGTCAGATTGAAATTTGCTCTAGGGTGTTGATGAAAATCCAGAAACTGCTTTTGGTATTTTTCGGAAGAGTGCTGACAAAACTGCATACCCGTTGGAGTAGCTAGACAGTTAAGGGTTTGGCTGGTTAGTGGGTCGGGTTGAGACGCAATTTGCTCCATGAAATTTGTTGTATGCGCTGTTGCCCAACCCGCCTTACTGGTAATGGCACAACTGATGGTGCTGACATCTGAATAGCCGAATATCCATTTGGGCTTTGCGCGGCGGATTTGATCAAAATCCAATAATGGCAGTATCTCCATCGCTAGTTCACCACCCCAGGGCGGTGCTATGGCGTCAATATCGTCATCCAATAAAAATGACATTAACTCTTTAGCTCTCGCTTCCTTACTGGCACTAACGCCCTTATTGTTTTGGCGTAGGTATTGTCCTTCCAGAATCTGGAACCCTTTTTCTTTGAAACTGTTGATCACCAAATCAAGGCGTTGATGCATAGAGGGGTCAACGCCAGACGAAAAGGCGGTGAGTGCGATTTTACTTCCTGTGGTTAATGGTGCTGGATACTGAATCATTGACTATTTTTCTACTTTCTCTTTTGTATACATGCCATCAAATAACATTTGCCAGTTTATGCCTTGGTCATGGCTGACTTGCCAACGTTGTTGAACTGTGCCGTCGGGGTGTGGTGTCCAAATGATTCGGTGCATAACAGTACGCCCTGACTGATCCAGTCCTTCGCCCCACATTGCCATTTCTTTAATCGCATTTTCACCTTCACCGCGAGTCACTATGCCCCCGTCTAATTGTAATAGTAGCCCAGTGTTGTCCATCCAGGTTTGATGCCATTTCCCAGTTGTTTGATCATAGATATTCAAGCTATTACCTTCATAACCATTCACACTCACATAGTGTTCGTGGATCACGCAGTCATTGAGTGTTTTGGTGATGTGGTTTGTGCCAGCGGGATGACCATTGGCTTGAGTGACTTGCCATTTTCCCAACCAGAAATCAAAGTCGCGATAGGCGCTGTCTTCACAGGCTGAGGCTGTGCTCGAAGCAAAAGTGAATCCCAGCAATAAAAGGTGAATGAGTGGTTTGCTAATGTATTTCATCAGTGACATTTCCTGTTATTTTTTGCTTGAGCAAAGGTTGGCTGTTTTAACTCTTCTCTTAATTCATCTCTGAATTAGAAAAGGCTTTTCCTGCTCGAAACCGATAACCCCTATGATCGAGAAGTCATGCAGCTTATAATCACAGCATTACAGATTATTACTCATTACGATGAAATACAAAGACCTACGGGATTTTATTGCCCAGTTGGAGCAGAAAGGCCAACTGAAGAGAATTACTCATCCTGTCTCAACCGAATTGGAAATGACTGAAATTGCCGATCGTACTCTTAGAGCGGGGGGGCCGGCACTGTTGTTTGAAAACCCGGTTGGGCATGACATTCCAGTATTAGCCAACCTGTTTGGGACGCCTGAACGAGTGGCTATGGGCATGGGGCAGGAATCTGTCGATTCCTTGCGAGAAGTAGGCAAGTTATTGGCTTACTTGAAAGAGCCTGAGCCACCTAAAGGCTTGAAAGATTTCTGGGAAAAAATCCCTGTATTTAAACAGGTGTTGAATATGCCTGTGAAAGAGATCAGCAAGCCGGTTTGTCAGGAAATCGTTCTTTCCGGTGACGATGTTGATTTGACTAAACTGCCCATTCAAAAATGTTGGCCAGGCGACGTCGCCCCTTTGATTACCTGGGGCTTAACGGTGACAAGAGGCCCTCATAAGAAGCGTCAGAATTTGGGTATCTACCGTCAACAACTTATTGCTAAAAACAAGGTGATTATGCGTTGGTTGTCGCATCGTGGTGGGGCTTTGGACTTTAAGGAATGGTGTCAGGAAAATCCCGGTAAACCTTTCCCTGTATCAGTTGCTTTAGGGGCTGACCCGGCAACTATCTTAGGTGCAGTAACGCCAGTGCCAGATACTCTGTCTGAGTATGCCTTTGCAGGCTTGTTGCGTGGCGATAAAACGGAAGTGGCAAATTGTATAAGTAACGATTTGCAAGTACCTGCCAGTGCGGAAATTGTGCTGGAAGGCTACATCGACCCGGAAGAAACGGCACCTGAAGGCCCTTACGGCGATCACACTGGCTATTACAATGAAGTGGACACTTTTCCTGTGTTTACGGTTACTCACATTACGCAGCGCAAAAATCCCATTTATCATTCTACTTACACGGGGCGTCCACCGGATGAACCCGCTATTTTGGGCGTGGCGCTGAATGAAGTGTTCGTGCCTATTTTGCAGCGTCAGTTCCCAGAGATTGTTGATTTCTATTTGCCGCCAGAGGGTTGCTCTTATCGCATGGCGATTGTCACCATGAAAAAACAATATCCCGGTCATGCCAAGCGTGTCATGATGGGCGTTTGGTCTTTTTTGCGTCAGTTTATGTACACCAAGTTTGTTGTGGTCTGTGATGATGATGTGAATGCAAGAGATTGGAATGATGTGATCTGGGCCATGACGACCCGTATGGATCCTGCTCGAGATACCTTGTTGGTAGAGAATACGCCGATTGATTATCTTGATTTTGCCTCACCCGTTTCTGGGCTAGGGTCTAAAATGGGAATGGACGCTACCAATAAATTACCCGGAGAAACCGATCGTGAATGGGGTGTTCCCATCGTGATGGACGAAGCGATAAAAGAGAAGATTGATGCCATATGGGACGAACTGGATATTCTTTAGTTTTACCCGTGGTGAGAGAGAGTTTTTTAAAATTTGTTAATTGATTAAGTTGGAATTTGAATGGCTGATATTTTGTGTCGTGTTGAAAAGATGGAAGCGCTGACTCCAGCAGTTATTTCGGTAACGTTGGTGCCAGAAGCGAAAGTAGATTTTCAACCAGGGCAGTATTTGCAGGTTGTAATGGCAGAACAAGATAAACGGCCGTTTTCCATTGCTAATGCACCGCGTGAAGATAATAAATTAGAGCTACAGATAGGGGCAACGCCAGATAACCCTTATGCCTACGAGGTTGTCGAGCGTATGAAGTCTGGCAGTATTACCGTTAGCATTCCACATGGTGAAGCTTATTATCGTGATGGCTCCGGTCATCCAGTATTGCTTATTGCTGGTGGAACCGGATATTCCTACGCTCGCTCAATTTTGCATTATGCTTTGCACCATACTGCTGGTTTGGCGCAGCCTTTAACCTTGTATTGGGGAACCCGTACGCTTGCTGATATGTACGAGTACAAAGAGTTACTGGAGCTGGCAAAAGTGAATGAACACTTTGTTTTTGTACCTGTAATAGAAGAAGCTCCAGACAATTGGCATGGCGCACAAGGTTGGGTTCATCATGCTGTAATGGATGACTTTGCTAACCTGGCAGATTATCAAATTTACGTAGCTGGCCGATTTGAAATGGCGGGTGCTATTCGAGAAGACTTCAAGAATAAAGGCATTAAAACAGAAAACCTGTTTGGTGATGCTTACGCTTTTATCTAAAAGAACTGGCCTGGATTGAAATAGGGGAGTTATTCCCCTATTTCTTATCTCAAATTCAAGTTAACTGCATTCCTTATTCAAATACTCTATCGCAGCTTGTTGCGCCTTTTCTCTTATCGTTATTACTGAGCCGGATTGACTGCGCAATTGCAGGTAAAGCTGGGTTATCTGATGTAACGCTACAGTGAGTGATTCGGCATTTAACTGCGCCACTGTTTTTTCCAATTGATGGCTAAACTCAGGTAGCACCGCTTCGATTTTTCTCACTCCTTTTGCTTCCAATCCATGTTGAATCATGGCTAAAGGCCCCAAAACGTTTTGGCGTAGGTATGAGATAAATTCCAAGGCTTCAAATAATTCCCCCCTGGCAATTTTACTGGCTCCATAATGTAGCCAAATCCAGAACCTGTCTTCTATCCATTGTAAATCTGGTGCTGGATAATGGCCCTCTCCCTGAGTAATGATTTGAGTGAGGCGTTGTTCTTTCTCCCAAAGAACAGTGGGTTCATCGACTCGTTGTGCTGCGTCGGGTAATGCGACAAACTTCAAATCGACATGAAGCAAATCTTCCAGTTGAAACAGGCAGATAAGTAGCCTGGGTTCCCCAACATGTTCGCCAGTAAAAGAGGAAAGCAGGTTTCCCATTTTGCTTGCAATATCATGTCGCTCATTCATAACCGCAGAAACATGTTCAGGCTCAATGGCGAGCACAATGTCGAGATCACTGTATTTGTCTAGCTGGTTTTCGCTGAACGAGCCAGAAGCGGCAATACCGACGAAGCGATTGTCGGCCTGGATCACAGGTAACAGATTGGCAATAAATGCTTGATGAATTGGTTGGGCTGATGAAGGCAACTCGATCATGAGTTTACGCTCCTTTTCTCTAAGGATTAAGATTATGTCCGTTCGGCTATTCCCTTCCACTTAACTCTGACTGTTCTTCAGATAGTCTCTTAATCGTAAAGCAGCATTTTAGAATCACATAAGAGGCTTGCTATGTAAATAGTCCATGCCAACTGCCTACATAAAGTCGGTAAGCTAGTGCGTAGGTTTTTCGGTGGATGAGTTTTTAATCTCTTCTATACTTTTGATTAGATGGGAGTATTTGGTCAGGGAAATCAGTGTCAGGAATAAGCGAGATATGGCTTGTTCATTGTGCTTTAAAATCGTGTAGTGGGAGTCAGTTCAGTGGGTAATATGAAATTAAGCACCCTTCTTTATGTATCTATCATTAGTCTTCTTGTGGCTTCTATTATTGTGGTTGCAATGATCAATATTCGAACGATGAACCAATTGGTATTGCAATCGGAGTTAGGGGTCATGGAAGGGTTAAAGAAAAGTGCGTTGATGGAGCTATCGGCGGAAGGGAGATTAGCGACAGCATTATCGGCTTTGGTTGCTCGTCAGCCTGGCACAATCAAAGCACTAAAGGAAGATCGTAGAGAATTATTGGCGCAAGAATATTTGCCCGTTTTCAGCGTTCTGGAAGAAGATTTTGGTGTTAGGCAGTTTCAGTTTCACACGCCACCAGCTACTTCGTTTTTCAGAGTTCATAAACCCGAGAAATACGGTGATGATTTGTCTGAGTTTAGGCAAACGGTTGTTGACGTAAACCGGGACAGTCGAAGTGCAAAAGGACTGGAAGTGGGGGTGGCAAGCTTGGGTATGAGGGGCGTTTATCCTATTACTGACGGGGGAAGCCACCTTGGCAGCGTGGAATTTGGTATGTCGTTCGGGCAGTCTTTTTTTGATGCATTTAAATCACGATATGGCGTTGATATTAGTTTAACGTTAGTCCGTGACGGCAAATATGAATTATTTGCCAGTACCATGAATGGTGATGGGATTGTTGCACAAGATGATTTAAAGCTGATTTTTCAACAGCAAAAATCCGAGTTATTGCACTACCAATTTGGCAAAGATGAATTTGCGGTAATGACTGAGATTGTGAAGAACTTTTCAGGCGAGCCGATTGGGGTCTTGGCGATTGCAAGAAACCGTGCTGCAGAGTTGCAGACCTTAAGTGCTAACCGCTGGAATATGATAATAGTGGCTGGCATTGTCTTGATGGTGAGCGTTATTGCTGTCAGATTTATTTGCTCCCGAATATTGGTCACCATTAAAAATACGGCTTTTATGATGGAAGAAATTGCTACCGGAAATGGAGACTTAACCAAGCGATTGCCGACTGAAGGGCCTGAAGAAATTGCCAATCTGGCACGTGCATTTAATAAGTTCGTGGTGACCATTCAAGGGATAGTTAACGACATTAAATCAAGTTCTGGAACCATGACCGAGGTCGTAAGGGGGGTGAGTGATATTGCCAGTAAAACCGATCTTGGAGTACGGCAGCAATTAAAATCCATGGATCAAATCGCTACAGCAATGCACGAAATGAGTACGGTTGCTAATGTAGTTGCTCAAGGCGCATCGGAGAATGCTCGTCACGGAGGAGATATTGTCAGTGGACTAAAAGTGAGTGAATCTTCGGTCAATCAAACAACTGATAACATTACCAGTGTTGATAATTACCTTAACGATGCAAGAGCAGTAATGCAGCGCTTGGTTAATGAAAGTAACAACATTGGTAATGTGCTCGATGTGATCAAAGGCATTGCGGAACAAACCAATTTGTTGGCTTTAAATGCGGCAATTGAAGCGGCGAGAGCCGGAGACATGGGAAGAGGTTTTGCGGTTGTTGCGGACGAAGTTCGCACTTTAGCGCAACGTTCACATGACTCAACTCAGGAAATCCAGACCATTATTGAGCAGCTTCAATCAGGCGCCAGAGAGTCCGCTGAGGTTATGGAAAATAGTGCCAATCAAGCTTCTACTTGTGTGAAAAATGCAGAAGTGGCGCTTAGCTCGTTAGAGCAGATCCGTAAAGTAGTGAACCTGATCAATGATGAAAGCACTGGTATGGCTCAGGCGGCTGAGGAGCAATATGCCGTTACTGAAGACATCAATAAAAATGTGCAGAATGTTTATGAAATAGCTCAGTCTGTTGCGGAAGATTCAGAAAGTGTTATGAATGAACAACAGAAACTGACTGAATTGGCAGAACATCTTAATGGCCTGGTTGGCAGATTTAAGAGTTAAGTTTTCACATTGCAAAGATAGTATCTTGGGTGTTTTATTATACTTTAGTCGAACTTATGGTTTCCAAGGTTGCATGGGTGAATACATGGATGTTAGCGTCTGTTTGCGCTTGCTATGGATTCCACCCATTAGGCACACCTGATAATATCATTTCTGACATTTTCTAAATGACAGATAACAATGAGGAATTTCATGAAGATATCCAGGTACTTTGTTGTAGGTACATTGATTGGTTTATGTAGTTTTCCAAGTCTGGCCTCTGATGACACCAAGCATATTCCCGGTGTTTTTGTGGGTGCAACACGCATCGACAGTGAGACTGATTTCACCTTTGGGATTGAATACGAATACAAGTTCAATCAAAACTGGGGGGCGGGTGCTGTATATGAACGTACCAATGACGCTCACCATGGTGACGGTGTTGCGGTGTGGGTTGTTTCAGCGTTTTATCATCCAGTCGCCAATGTTCGCTTGGGATTGGGAGCCGGAAAAGAGCGTGTAGGTGGCGGACACCCGCATACGAAGAGTCTTGTTCGAGTCAGTGCAAGTTACGATTTTCATGTGGGTGATTTTGGTGTTGCGCCAACAGTTGCCGTGGATTTTGTTGATAATGATGAAGCTTTGGTTTTTGGTGTCGCTTTCACCAGACCTTTCTAAAAGTGATCATTACAAGTAGAAGTTAATACATTAATCAGTACCGGTCTTATTTTGTGAGAACATTAAGATTGGTTGTTGGGGGGAAGGCAAAAAGAGCGGAGTATCGCTCTTTTTGTCTTTTTAAAAAGGGAATCTTTTGCCTATCTTGCGATAAGTTCCTGCATTAAAGGAATATAACCTTTGGTTACCGGAAATTGCTCAAAATATCCACGAGACTCAAGTATTTTATGCAGCTGTGGGAGCCTGTAGCAGGGTACTCTGGGAATTAAGTGATGTTCTACATGGTAATTCACGTTAGCTGGTGCAAATAGCAACTGTTCCCACCAGCTTGCCAGTGTTGTACGGGTATTCGCTCTGGGGTCTTTATCCAAATAGTTAGGAACCGCACCGTGTTCGGCTGCCTGGCGAACCCTGAGTACAACCATATAACTGGTAAAGAAAGCTAATACCCATAATCCATACATCCACACAAAACCTAAAGACCACAGTAACCCGGCAAATAACAGGTTTACCAAAATGCTTTTCAGCACAGTTTTGTAGTGATTAGGATCGCTGTCCATCAGGCCGGATTTATTAAATACCAATGCCAGAATAAATTTTACGGCGGTTATACCAAAGACATCTCGAGCTATTTTGCGACTAAAGCTGGCTTTTGTAACGGGATAAGCTTTGAAGTTGGGGAGATCGGGATCTCTTTCTGTACCAGCGAAGCCATGATGATGATTATGTTGTTTGGCGTAGAACTGGGTGCTCAAAAACAGAAAGTGAGCGGCAAACCAGTTGCCAATAGTGGTATTTAGCTTGGCATTGTTGAAAAGTAATTGATGCCCTGCATCATGCATAATGATGGCTAAATTAAGCTGCCTGCCACCCAGTAATATAACGGCTAATACAATCGTGAAAGGGTTTGTCCAGGTTCCGACTACGGCAAAGATCGCAGCCGTTATTAGCCAACATTTCAGAATAACCCAAGCCCCCATTAAATCATTGCGCTGAGTTAATGCTTTTACTTCTTCTGGATTAACAAATTGGGATAGAGGTGTCGCCGACATGCGCAAATTCCAACGATTAAAAATGCCACTTTAGCATAGTCTTTTGTAAGTGGTCATATCAGTGATGTCATTTCACGGTGATTTTTTGCGGTTATTTATCTTGGTTTGTTTGTACGGTATGAGAAAGAAAAATTGGCCCATCCCAACCACGTCCTTGTGGTGATGGAGATGTGAACAAGGGATGAGATGGAACCAAATTGCAACAACACGAGAGAACATGAAAACGTTAAATAAGCTGTTTGGCTCAACGTTGAAATAATCTTACTGCTGCTATTGTGAATTGGTTTGCAATTCAAACTGAACTGAACATAAACGAGTCTGCATTTCGTCGCTAGTAACATAAATTTCATCTTACGACGGTTGACGCAACCTGTTTTTGTTATAGTATAACATTTCATTTTTAAAGGTCGTTTAATTTAAACCCAATTTTTCGACATAATTAAATAATTAACTTAAGTAGCAACATGAAAACTATCAGGCACACTTATCTCTCTCTGGCAATTGGACTTGCTTTTTCCACTTCTTCTCTCGCCGCAACTATCAGCGGGAAAATTACCGACACCGATGGACGTCCGGTAAAAAATGCAGAAATCACAATTGAAGGCACTAATGTTCAGACCTTCTCTGCGGAAGACGGCAGTTACTCTTTGGATAATGTTGATCCTGAACATGTTCATCTTCATGTGTATTCAACGGGTCATATCCATGGAGATCGTGATATCGGCGAGATTCCTGAGAAACTGGTCGCGGACTTTGTATTAACCCCTACCAGCGTAGAAAACATTGTTGTTACTGCTAATTCACTACAAACATCTGTATTAGAATCGGTCACTCCCGTATCAGTGCTAAGTGCGGAACAGTTGCGTAAACAACAAGCTCCAACCTTGGGTGAAACGCTAAAATCGACTCCTGGTGTTCACAGCAATTATTTTGGCCCGGTTGCCAGTAGCCCAATTATTCGCGGTACTGATGGCCCAAGAGTCAAGATTGTGCAAAATGGTTTGGACAGTTCCGATGCTTCCCGTATTGGCCCTGATCACAATGTTGCCAGCGATACCTCGTCAGCGCAGCAAGTGGAAGTGCTTCGTGGCCCTGCGACCTTACAATATGGTAGTGGTGCCATTGGTGGAGTTGTGAATATCGTTGACCGTCGTATTCCATCTTATGTGCCAGATGCATTGGAAGGCGAAGTTGAGCTTCGCTATGAAACCTCAGGAAATGAGCGTTTTGGCAAGATGGACATAACGGGTGGCACAGGTAATGTGGCATTCCATTTTGATGCTTATGATCGCAAGACCGACGACTACAGTATTCCGGGCTACGCATTAAGTGAGCCTCACGAAGAAGATGAATCTGGCACGTTAGAAGGAAGTGCTATCGACACCAGCAACTACACCGGTGGGTTGTCTTATGTGACAGATAAGGGCTATGTCGGCTTTGCTATTCAGACATTGGATAACTTCTATGGTGTTCCGGGGCATTCTCATAATGCGCATGAAGATGAACATGCCGATGAAATGGATGCTGGTGAAGAGCACGAAGAAGAAGCGGTCAATTTGCAAGTGGATATGGATCGCTATCAGTTATCGGGTGAGTGGTTCGCGCCGATTAAAGGCATTTCTACAGTGAAGTTCCGTAGTGCTTACACCGACTATCAGCATACGGAGCTCGAAGGCGAAAATGTCGGTACGATTTTCACCAATAAAACCAAAGAAGGCCGTATTGCGATTCATCACGATGAATTTGACGGTTGGCATGGTGTAGTTGGTTTGCACTATAGCAATACCGACTTTGCAGCGATTGGGGACGAAGCTTATACGCCACCCAGTGAAACTGACAGTATTGCTTTGTACCTATTAGAAGAAAAACGCTTCGAGAAAGTGACGGTGCAGTTTGGTGGTCGTTTGGAATCTACCGATTTAAGTGCCGACCCTGTTACCGTCGATTTGTTGCTGTATGAAGCGCATGACGAGGCTGCTCACGAAGAAGGGCATAATCAAGAAGAGCACGATGAAGAACATGCAGGTGAAGCACTGAACATTCCTTCATTGTCTTTTACCAATGTATCTCTTTCTGCGGGTGCGAACTGGGAATACACGCCGGGCTATTCTATTGCCATTTCCCTTGCTCGTTCAGAGCGGGCACCTAGCCATCAGGAACTATTTTCTGCCGGTAATCACCTTTCAACCCAGACTTATGATTTAGGTGCCATGTTTGTATTGGATGGTGAGCATGTCGAACTAAATGAAGCAGGTGTTAAAGAAGAAGTAAGTACCAACATTGACATTACCTGGCGTCGTTATATTGGTGATTGGGGCATTACCGTTTCTGCTTTTTACAATCAGGTAAATGATTACATGTACCAAGCCAATACCGGATTTTATGCAACGGAAATAACGCATGATCATGGTGATGGTGAAGAGCCTGATGTTGCTGATGAGCATGAAGCTGAAACTCAGGGGTTCCCTGTTTATCGTTTTGTGCAGGAAGATGCTGATATCTATGGGTTGGAAGCGCAAGCTAACTACCGCATTAATGATGTTTGGAAATTGGACATTTATGGTGATTATATCCGTGCTCAAGTGGATTCCGACAATCTACCTCGAATTCCACCACTGAGAATCGGTGCTGAACTAGGGTTTGAAGTGCAGGATTGGTACGGTGATGTTGAAGTGGTCTGGTATGACGACCAAACTGATGTGTCTGAATTCGAAACGGCGACCGACGGTTATACCTTGGTCAATATGAGCCTTAACTACCAATATCAAGCCGCTGATTTGGATTGGATCTTCTTTGTTCGCGGCACCAACCTGACTGACGAAGAAGCGCGAGTTCATACTTCATTCCTGAAAGACCGAGCACCGTTACCAAGCCGAGGTGTGGTTATGGGTGTGAGAGCCAGTTTCTAGCTGCTCAATTAACAAGTTCATAGTGTAGGACACACAGGGAAGTGGGTTCCTTCTGCAACATTTTGACTTCCACAAACTCAATGATTTCCATTCTATGCCTTGCAATTTGTTGATGATGGCGGCACAGTGACAACTTACTAAAAGGGATTAAAAAGTAAACGCAAAGGAGTTGCTATGTCACTTGCCATCGTTCATACCCGAGCCAGCCTCGGTGTTGAAGCACCACTCATTACCGTTGAAGTTCATTTATCCAATGGCTTACCGGCTTTCAATATTGTCGGTCTGCCAGAAGCGTCTGTCAGAGAAAGTCGAGACCGGGTTCGTAGTGCCTTAATCAATTCGCACTTTGAATTTCCATCCCGGCGTATAACGGTTAATTTAGCGCCCGCCGACCTGCCAAAAGAAGGCGGACGTTTTGATCTCGCTATTGCTATTGGCATTATCACTGCGGCTGGTCAAATTGAACCAGAAGCCATTCGTGATGTTGAGTTTGTCGGTGAACTTGCGTTATCGGGAGAGCTAAGAGCTATTCCCGGTATCTTGCCTTTTGCTATCGCGGCGAAAAAAGCGGGTAAGCAAGTGTTCATGCCGGAAGGCAACGTACCTGAAGCGTCACTTCTCAAAGATCTCACGATTTATCCTGCCTCTCACTTAGCGCAAGTGTTTCGACATTTGGTAAAACAGGAAATACTCGAACCTGCCATTGTTGGACAATTCGTCGATGATAATCCGGATTTATTGCTGGATATGCAGGATATTGTTGGACAATCATGTGCGAAGCGTGCATTGGAAATTGCTGCCGCGGGTGGTCATAATATCTTGTTTTCAGGGCCTCCTGGCACGGGGAAAACCATGTTAGCCAATCGGCTTCCCGGCATATTGCCACCGATGACCGAAGAGGAAGCGTTGCAATCTGCCGCGATTGCTTCTATTTCTAACAAGGGCAAGATATCGGAGCATTGGTTGCAGCGTCCGTACCGCTCCCCTCATCATACAAGTTCTGCCGTGGCACTAGTTGGAGGAGGCAGTAATCCAAGGCCAGGAGAGATATCGTTAGCACATCAAGGCGTGTTGTTCCTTGATGAACTCACCGAATTTGACCGTAAGGTTTTAGACGTTTTACGTGAGCCAATGGAGTCGGGAGAAGTGTGTATTTCTCGAGCCGCTCGTCAGGCCGTTTTCCCTGCTCGCTTTCAACTTGTTGCCGCTATGAACCCCAGCCCTACTGGTGATGCCGATGATGGGCGAACCAGTTCAGAGGTGATCTTGCGTTATTTAAATCGACTGTCGGGCCCATTCCTTGATCGTATCGACTTACAAGTCGAAGTGCCTCGTATTCCAACCCACGCATTTTCTGATGAAATTCAGCGTCAGGGTGAAACCAGTGCAATCATCCAGCAACGAGTGATTCAGGCTCGAAATCGTCAATTGCAGCGATGCGGTAAAATTAACACTGAAATGTCGGGTTCTGATATCAAACAACATTGTAGTTTAAATCAGGCTGATCGCCAGTTTCTGGAAAGTGCTGTTACTCAACTGGGGCTTTCTATTCGTAGTTACCACCGGATTCTCAAAGTCGCTCGCACTATCGCCGACTTGCAACAAGAAGCCAATATTCAGCGTGAGCATCTCGCCGAAGCGATGAACTATCGGGCGCTGGAAAGGTTGATACGGCAGTTGAAGAACAATTAGCTTTTTTATCGAGCTGGAATTTTCCTGCTTTAGGGATATACCTCCTTGTTTCCAGGAAGCTGATGCAAAAATGCATTAATCGCGGGTTCTTCCGCGCGTTTTACCAGGCAGGTTAAGCCTAGGCGATAGGGCTCAATATCAGGGACTTCGAGCATATTGATTTTGTTACTAATAACAGAGTGTTGCAGTACGATTTTGGGAATGAAGCCAATACCGCAGCCCAATGCCACCATGCTGGCGATGGCTTCGTTACCGCCCACATTGGCGTAAATGTTGGGTTTGATATCGTGTTCCTGGAGCCAGTTTTGTACGATCCGTTTTGATGGCCCCGATTCGGGTAGCACCATTGGCGTATCTTTCCAGCTAATGTCTTTAATACTGTGAATTCCCATACTGCTTGGCGTTGCCAATACCAATGGAATGCGATCCAATTCGTAGAAGGTTAATTCCTTGGGAAAGTGAGGAGTGTGTATGGCGAAGGCTAAGTCCGACTTTTGCCCTAACACCCATTGTTCCGATTCACCGGGGTCGCCGGTAAAAAGCTTGATTTCAACTTGTGGATACTGAAATCGGAATCCGTCTAACAGGCTGGGTAAATGGCTAATGCTGGCTGTGACCGAGCAGAATATAGTGAGCTCGCCGCGAAGGGCTTCGTTGTGTTGGTCGATGTCTTGTTTTAATTCCTGCCATGCCATCAGAAATTCATCGCAGAAATCCAGTACCTGTTTACCTATGGCCGTTAGCTTTACCGAGCGGTTATTGCGAATAAACAAGTCTGCACCACATTCTTCTTCTAAACGTTGAATCGCACGACTCAATGTTGATGGGCTAACGTACATCGCATTGGCTGTACGTGAAAAATGCAGAGAATGTGCTAAGTGTTGAAACAGGCTTAAGGTGCGAATGTCCACAGAAAGTGCTCGTTTTTTCTATGTTGCATAATATGAAATAAAGTATTGCATATATATCATTTTAAACAATATAAAAAAGCGAGTATCGTTGTCAGCAAGTCAGGGCAGTGATGAAAGTCACCACGCGCTTTACTAGGTGGCTTCACTAGATGATCCGTCACTTAGTGATAATCAAATGTGTGTTTACAGCCTTGCCAACAAACAAAAACAACAAAATCGTTAATAGTGTTTTAGCAGTAAATTATTTTCGACAGACTCAGATTTAATACAGGTTTTATAGCATGGCAAACTACTTCAATACCTTGTCGTTACGCGAACAGTTGACCCAATTAGGGCAGTGCCGTTTTATGCAGCGTGAAGAATTCGCTGATGGCTGCCAGTTTTTGAAAGGCAAAAAAATCGTCATCGTTGGCTGCGGAGCACAAGGTTTAAACCAGGGCTTGAATATGCGTGATTCAGGACTGGATGTGTCATACACACTGCGTCAGGCTGCAATTGATGAGAAACGTACCTCTTTTCAGCGTGCCAGTGAAAACGGTTTTACAGTAGGGAATTACGAAGAAATGATCCCTACGGCGGATTTGGTTTACAACCTGACGCCAGACAAACAGCATTCCAGCGTTGTCGATGCCATCATGCCATTGATGAAGCAAGGCGCGACACTGAGCTACTCTCACGGTTTCAATATCGTGGAAGAAGGCAAGCAAATTCGTTCTGATATCACTGTTGTTATGTGTGCTCCCAAGTGCCCGGGAACAGAAGTGAGAGAAGAATACTTGCGTGGCTTTGGTGTTCCAACCTTGATCGCGGTTCACCCTGAAAACGATCCTAAAGGCGAAGGCTTGGCGATTGCCAAAGCACTAGCTTCAGCGACGGGCGGTGACCGAGCTGGTGTATTGCAATCTTCGTTTGTTGCAGAAGTAAAATCTGACTTGATGGGTGAACAAACCATCCTGTGTGGTATGCAGCAAACAGCAGCGATTTTGGCTTATGATAAGATGGTGGCAGAAGGCGAGGACCCCGCTTATGCCGCCGCTATCGTCCAGTATGGTTTGGAAGCAGTTACCGAGGCTTTAAAAATTGGTGGTGTGACTAACATGCTGGATCGCCTTTCCAACCCCGACAAATTGAAAGCCATCACTTTGTCTGAGGAGTTGGAATCTTTATTGCGTCCTCTGTTCGAGAAGCATTTTGATGACATTATCTCGGGCGAGTTTTCCAGAACCATGATGGAAGACTGGGCAAATGACGATAAGAACTTGCTGACCTGGCGTGAAGAAACTCAATCTACCGGGTTTGAGCGTGCGCCTGTATATGACGGCAAGATCGACGAGCAAACATTTTTCGACAAGGGTATCTTCCTGATTGCCATGATCAAAACTGGTGTTGAGGTGGCGTTTGAAGTCATGGTAGAAGGCGGGATTTTACCTGAGTCGGCTTATTATGAATCACTACATGAAACTCCGTTAATTGCAAATACGATAGCGCGTAAGCGCTTGTACGAAATGAATGTGGTGATTTCGGATACTGCAGAATATGGCAATTATTTGTTTGCTAATGAAGCAGTGCCTTTATTGCGTGAAAAGTTAATGCCTGGGCTAGACAAAATGTTGGTTGGTGTCGGTTTAGAGCAGAAGGCTAGCAAGACTAATAGCGTAGACAATCTGGCGTTAGTGGCAGCCAATGCCAAACTGCGTCAACATCCAGTCGAAGTTATTGGCGCAGAGTTACGTGGTTACATGAAAGATATGAAAACTATCGTGGAAGCTACTAAGTAGGTTTTGGTATTCAAACTTTTCCTTTCAATTGACAGTTTCTGTCGTTAGGTGCTTGCCGAGCACTTGTTAGCCCTACCTTTGGTAGGGCTTTTTTTATTCTTCTATCAAAAGAGCTAACGCACCAAACAATCCGGATCGTTGCCCTAATCCGGGTGGAACGATAATCTCATTGAAAGTGATATTCTCGGGAAGTGACATATAACCCGCCAAGCTTTGTTCTGTTTCCTGAATCACTTTTTCAAGTAATCCGGGCTTCGCCATTACGCCGCCGCCCATGACGATTTTCTCAGGACTAAAGCTCACTAATAAGTTATGGCAAAGTCGTCCCAATACTTTAGCTTCGACTTCCCAAGCCTTGTGATTGTCGGACAATTCTTCGGCTGGTATACCCCAGATTTTACCCATGGATGAACCAGCAGCTAAACCCTCAATACAACTGCCATGAAATGGACAGACACCGGAAACCCCATCAATATCACCTATTAACATATGACCAATTTCAGGGTGAATAAGTCCTTTTAAAGACTTGCCATTTATCACTACGCCGCCACCAATACCTGTTCCAACGGTAACGTAAATGCAACACGAAGCTCCTTGAGCCGCTCCCCAACGATACTCGGCTAAAGCGGCTGCGTTTACGTCGGTGTCAACGTTCACGTCACATTGTAGATTTCGCTCTAATTGTTGGACAATTGGGGTGTAAGACCAATGCGGTTTTGGAGTGGCGGTGATGTGTCCGTAATGCTTTGATTCCTTGTTTAAATCCACGGGGCCAAAGGTGGCTAATCCAAGTTGGTCGAAGTGGTATCCCTGTTCTTTTTGTGCCTGAAAAAATGCGATGGTTTCATGCAGTGTTTGATCTGGCGTTGTGGTTGGGATCCGGGTTTCGGCCAAAATATTGCGGTCTGCATCGACAATTGCGCAATTGAATTTTGTCCCACCAGCTTCGATCACGGCATATAACTTGGTCATGTCACCCTCGTACCTAGAATTCGTTTTCATAAATTTTTCACGCCCCCTTATCAAACGAATAAAACGTTTAAGTTTGATAGGTGGAGGTGATGAGTTTTAACATCCTTAATCAGGGTTGTTAGTGAACTAGCGTCCTTGCCAATTTTATTTAGTCGGGTTGGTATCTATCTAATCAGATTGGTAAGTTGAATAATACTTCTCATGGTGAGTTTTATTCAACTTTATTTCGTGTGGTTTTTCGAATTATTAGCTTGGTACTAACCGAAATATCCTTGGAATCGCCACCTAACAGTAGTTTTGCGGCTAGTTGTCCTTTATTCACATTCTGCTGGCACACCGTTGTCAGGGGCGATTCGGCACGAGAGGCTTCGGGAATATCATCGAATCCTACTACCTGTAGATCTTCGGGAATATCCAGTGACATGGATTTAGCAACGCGCAATACGCCTAGTGCCAATACGTCGCTCATGCAAATAATCGTATCGGGTGGCTCTGTACTACCCAGTATCTGCCGTGCCACTTCCTCGGCTATTTCGGGTGTATTTTCAGGGGTATGCCAAATATGATGAGCGGGTATTTCAATATTCATCTTATTGGCGGCACGCAAGTATCCCAATAAGCGTTTATATGCAACATCCTGTTTGGGGTGTTCTAAATCATCAGGGGTTAATGGTGTCGATTCTTTTGCCTTGGTCAATCTCAGTCCTACGATAGCAACTGAGCCATGACTATGTTTCAGGGCGTGTAGAGCGATCTCTTCTGCGGCTGATTCGTTGGGCACTTTCACATTGGGAAGTCCTTCGGGGTCGAAATCTACCGCTACTATTGGCTTGCCTAATTTGTGAATACGTTCGAAGCAATCTCCCGAAGGAGTGCCATAGAAGATAAATCCATCAGGCAGAGATTCGATAGTGCTTTGTTCTCTTCCAGCCAGCTCACTTGATAGCAAGAGTAACTGTTTGCTGTGCTGAACCAGTACATCAGAAACCCCTTGCAGAAATTGGCTGGCAACAGGATCTGAAAAGTTATAGGAAAGGGAATCGGCCAAAACGACAGCAATGACATCGGATTTTCCCCTACGCAATGAACGTGCAGCGAGGTTCGGCCCGTGATATCCCAGATTGTGAGATTCAGTGAGAATTTTTTCTCGTAATTTTTGTGAAAGTTGACTTGGACGGTTAAAGGCATTGGATACCGTAGCCGTTGAAACACCCAGTATGCGGGCGACATCTTTCAAATTTAATGGCTTGTTATGATTCGGCATCTTACATCGATGTAAAAAAAATGTATCAGGATGAGAACAATAGCATACTGAGGCTAGATGTTAAGCTACTTCTGGCTTTATGGGACTAATGTCTGATTATAATTTGCGCAGTTTTTAGTGTTTTTATTTTGTTCTTGGTGAATGGGTAATAAAAAAACTCAACGTGCTCGTTTCATACGCAAATTTTCATCTGGCAAGTTCAGATGAAATAATTGTTGTGAACCGCTAAAAATATGACTTTCATGGTTCTTGAAACAGCAATAAATCCGGTTTCTACACACAATATACTTTCCTGCTTTTCAGCAATGAGGTTTAATTTCTGCAAATTATTTAAAGCAATCAACTTTGCTGCTAGTACAAGTCGAGCCTAACTCATGAATTTATCTGTATACCTGCGTTCCATTGGGCCGGGCATAATATTCGCTGCCACCAGTATTGGTGTTTCTCATGTTGTGCAATCAACGCGCGCTGGAGCAGATTTCGGCTACAGCCTGATCGTGTTGGTGATTTTGGCTCATTTGGTGAAATGGCCGTTTTTTCAAATGGGGCCTCGTTACGCATCCGCGACAGGTGAAAGCCTATTGCAAGGCTATCGTAAGGTTGGAACATGGGCTTACCGATTGTTTATGCTGCTCACCGTCTCAACTATGTTCATTGTTCAAGCTGCGGTAACCATCGTAGCGGCAGGTGTGCTAGCCAATATCTTCGATACAGGATGGTCAATATTTACCTGGTCAGCGCTGGTGTTGTCTGCCTGTATAGGGTTATTGCTTTCTGGTGGTTATCGTTGGCTGGATAAGAGCTTGAAACTCATGATGGTGGTATTTGCCATTACCTGTGTTATTGCGCTTGTTGCGGTATTGGGTAAGGCGCCGGTGGCGCAAGACTGGAATAGTGTTTCTGTGGATTATTGGGCTCCTGCCAGTATCGCTTTCATGGTTGCCTTGGTTGGTTGGATGCCGACCACTATTGAAGTGTCGGTTTGGCAATCGTTTTGGGTTGTCGAGCGCAACGCGCAATCCAATGAAAAGGGCAGTAATTCGCAAGCCTTATCTGTCAAAGATAAAAGCGCTGCCAGCGTGTTTGATTTTAATCTTGGCTATTTGTTTTGCTTGCTATTTGCCATTGTATTTGTGGTGTTGGGAGCACGTTTATTGTTTGGCAGTGGTGAAACGTTAAGTGGCAGTGCGATAGGTTTTTCTGCTCAACTGATTCAGATCTTTGTCTCTGCCTTAGGGGATTGGAGCAAACCCGTTGTTAGCCTATTGATTTTTGTTGCCATGTTTTCAACCTGTATTGCGGTGGCTGATGGCTTTAGCCATGTCGTGAGTCGCGCTGTGCAGGGACATGAGTCATCTCATGTCGATTCATTGAAACAGCATCATAAGTGGTATCGTATTTGCGTGTTGTTGATGGCTGTCGGTGGATGGTTAGTGATATTTTGGTTTTCTGGCCAGCTTAAAAGTTTGATTGATTTTGCGACCACCATTTCTTTCGTTTTCGCGCCTTTCTTTGCTTATATCAATATTAAAGCCATGCATCTTCCAGTGATTCCGGAGGAAGCTAAATTGACAAAGAACTTCATGCTGTATACCTGGGCTTGTTTTGCTCTGTTACTGGCCTTTAGCTGTTTTTATGTGATGTGGCGCTTCTTTTAGTTAGTGCTCAGTTATCTGTGTTCTATTGTTGTTGTGTTCGTATTGGTGGTTTCATTACAAGCTATTGAGACCCTTTGGTGCCCGTGTTACAGTCCGCGCCGGTAAAAAATTAGCACTCTCTATTTCTTTGACTGACAGAAACTCATTACTATGGCAAGAACATCATCCTGTATTTCTACATCACCAATCTTTGTAATTGCGGCTTTTTCAACCCTGACTTTTTCGGGTTTTTCTTTGGCAGATCCTGCAACAGAGAATAAGACCCTGTTGCTTGACGATATTGAGCGAGTGGTTGTCAGTGCTCAACGACAAGATTCCTTGCTACTGGATGAAAGCAGTAATGTCAGCGTGTTGAATAATGCCGACATCAAGCTGATAGACGCAACACATATCAATGAGTCGCTTATGCGAATTCCTGGAGTATGGATAAGCCGGGGTAATGGTCAGGAACACTTAACAGCAATTCGTTCGCCTGTCTTGGCTGGAGCGGGAGCTTGTGGTGCTTTTTATATGGCTGAAGATGGCATCTCGCTGCGTGCTCCGGGCTTTTGTAACGCCAATCAATTATTTGGTGTTAACAGCGAGCAAGCGAGCCAAATCGAAGTAATTCGTGGCCCAATGAGCACCTTATATGGTGCGAATGCATTACACGGCATGGTGAACGTTATCTCACCCGATGCCACTTCGCTGCCTGAGTTGGGATTAGCGCTGGAAGCGGGGGCTCATGGCTATACTCGTGGCAAGTTCACTGTTTCAAAGCAAATGAATGAACATGCTTTTGCTGCTTATGGACATGCAACTCAAGACGATGGCTATAAGGACGATAGCGGCTACGGGCAGCAGAAATTGAATCTGGTTCACCAATTTCATAGCAATGAGTGGCAGGTGAAGAACTTGTTGTCTTTTACGAATTTGAACCAGGAAACTGCGGGATTTATTGAAGGTTTTGAGGCTTATAAAGATCCCTCTCTCAAGGAAAGTAATCCTAACCCTGAAGCGTATCGCGATAGCCAATCATTTCGTGGTTACAGTCAATGGCGCTATCAAACTCAGGACAATGAGTATTATCAAATTACACCTTATGTACGTTATCACGACATGACCTTCCTGATGCATTTTGTGCCTTGGAAACCCGTTGAAAACAACGGTCATAAAAGCGTGGGAATGCAAATGCAGTATTATCGAAAATTCAACGATATCGAGCTGATTAGTGGTCTGGATTGGGACTTTACCCAGGGCTGGTTGTCTGAAGTTCAGGAACAAGGATTCGCCCCTCATTTGCCGCAAGGCACTCATTATGACTATGAAGTCGACGCTGCAAATTGGTCTCCTTTTGTGAATGTGTCATGGCAAGTATCAAATGAATTAACCATTGATGCCGGCATTCGCTACGACGACACCGAGTACGACTACAACACGCTGGCTCCTGCGGGTTCGGCCTGTGCGCCAGCAGTGAATAATTGCCGCTTTATACGCCCTCAGGATCAAGGAGTTTCTTTTTCGGATTGGTCGGTTCGCTTGGGAAGCAATTATGCCGTAGCGCAGAATCATAGAATTTATGCGCAATATGCTCGTGGTTTTAGACCGCCTCAGGCTACTGAACTATTCCGTTTGCAAGATGGGCAGCAAATCACGCAGTTGGATTCAGAATATATGGAATCCTTTGAAATTGGGGTTCGTGGTGCGGCTGAAAACTGGTTTTACGATGTTACCTGGTTCGATATGAGCAAGAAGAATCATATTTTTCAGGATACTCAACGGCAAAATATCGATAATGGTGAAACCGATCATAAAGGTGTTGAGCTGGCCGTAAAATGGCAGTTTTTACCAGAATGGTACGCTTCTGCCAGTGCCACTTTTGCCGAGCATAAATACGCGAATGATATTCAAATCAGCTTTTCTGGCAGCATTTTGGGCAATGAAATTGATACTGCGCCAGACAAGATCGCTAATGCTGTGATTGGGTGGCGTTCTGAACAAGGGCATAGTGCTGAATTAGAATGGGTTTTGATGGGAGATTATTACGTTAACCCTGAGAATACGGCTCAATACGCGGGGCATGAATTAGTGAATTTACGTGCTGCATGGCAAGTGTCTGAACAATGGACATTATCGGCTCGCTTATTGAATCTATTTGATAAGGATTACGCGGAACGCGCAGATTTCGGTTTTGGTAATTACCGATATTTTGTAGGGGAGCCAAGAGCTTTGTATGTCTCGGTTGGTTATCAGCTGTAGTAAAACCCAACAGGATGGCGGCTTAATCTGCCATCCTTTGTATTAAAACGCTTAAAGTCAGGCTGCGGAATCCTGACTCGCTTGTTGTTCAAGGTAGCTGATCACATTCGCAATTGCCTGATTCACTTCTTCTCGATTATTCCAATCAAGTGCATTCCAATCGACGCCGACATTCATTTGTAGAATGTTGCATTCAAAGAGTTGTTTGACAATGTTCGGGTCGGAAATGTTCTTGAATTGAAACGGCTTGTCTTGTTTGAGAGCCGGAGCTTTGTCGCCACTTAAACGTTCTCTGATTAATCGATTAATCTCTTTTTTATCGAGCACATTAAACAGCTGGCGTTGATGTTTTTCTGCGTATTCGGCTTCGGCATCCAATACCACTTTCTTGGCTTTGGTGAGTGGTAAACTCAAGCCGCGCTCATATAACTCAGTCACACAAGGGTAGCGTGTTAATACGTTGTAGTTATCGTAAGCACCCATTGAAATGCCCATTAAACTGGCATTGTCGCGCACGGTCAGCTTCTTTTGCCCTAGTTGCATTCTGGCGTTCGACAATTCTTCCAATTCCAATTGTGCAGCCACAAAAGCCGTTAGTTTGCCATATTGTGGCAGGTCAACCCGGCTGGCATTTTCCTGAAATTGTTTGGTGCTTTTTAGCAATGGAGGACGGTCGTACACTTTGAATTGAGCGGCTGCGCCACTGCCAAAGGTGTAGATCATGGCGAAGAAGCGTCGATGACCCGTAAGAATCTGATACTGCCCGTTACCGAGAGGATAGATGCTTGGCGCGTGAATGAGTTCGGAAACGGCAATGTGTTTGGAGAGTTCTATAATGCTTTCGATACTGTCTGCCGCTTTTTTCCAATCTTCGGAGCCTTTTTCACAACAGTTAATAAAGCATGCTTTGCCAACAATGACCTTATTTTCTGCTTTGTACAGTTCTAGTAACTGGCGTTTGGAAAGTTTACGGCTGGTGAGCTGTTTGGCGTGTTCATCGCTAATTATAACGGAGGGTAAAAAGCGGGCGTTGTCGGGGTCTGGAACGATATGACTGAGAAAAATAGCCCGATAATCCACCCTTTCAGCTTCAACAGAGTTGTGCTGTCGCAGCGAAGTAAGTAACTGCTCCTTTAATCCAAATTTTGTCATACTGACGTCTTCTGACCTCTAATCATGCAAGTGCTCGTGAAACACTCGACTTTTGTGTACTACCAAACCACAAGTGCAAGTGGACGAGTCCAGGTTAAATGCAGAGTGCTTTCAAGCACTCTTTTGATTAACTATAGACGCGTAATATAGAGCTTACGGAATACTGACCTAAAAATGTTTCTTTTCATGTTGAATGTGTCTGCACATCAGTTTGTATAAATCAAAAATAGATCAAGTTCTCGTTAAGAAATACCGAATACTCTCGGTTGCCTTAATAATAACCAATGAAACGCGTCATATCTACATGGATTATATCCGTGTCTTAATTTTATGACTCGTTAAAACTTGTTTTTGTTCGGTTATTTTATTGAAAATGATAGGAAAATATTTCTCATTGTTATGCCCTTTTATTATCGCATTGTAATTTTTGGGGTTTAATAATGTCCCTTTTGGGTGTTTCTTGTTTTACATTTTTATGCTTAACAATCAAACAGTTGTTAGTGTTTTTAAGCAAAATGCCAAGGTGGTGTATTTTTATTGCTTTTGGTGGAATAAACGGCTTTTGGAGACCAATTTCTTGACCCTTATGAATAATCCCGTATAGTGGCTGAGTTCGAAAATTTTTACCGTTCGAGCTGAAGTCGTTTTCATGGTAGGAGATAGTTAATGAAGTTAACGCAAGAAAATCTGGAGTTGGTTAAATGGGCTTTTTTGCAAGGCTATCGTCAGGGTTATAACGATTCTGAAAACGGTGTTTACATCGACGAAGAACAACTGGCTATTCACTTTCTTGAAATGTCTGAAATGGCAGATGCTGAATCAGTTGATAGCTCATCTACTTCTCGCTCTCATTCTTCCCTTGCATCTACCGCACAGCAAAAGGTACTGGATTTAGAGTTAAGCTAATCTTATTGGTTCTATGATCGCGTTTGCTTCCTTGTTTATTAACGTTTCGCGCGTTATTTTGTTCTTCTCAGGCTCTTTGTCCCTCTTAATCTCGTCATGGATAAAGTAATGAAGCAAAATTCTCAATACGTCCGAATATGGCGTACAGCTATGCAGATCCCTAAAGGCAAGGTTGCCAGTTACGGTCAGGTCGCTGACCTGGCTGGGTTGCCGGGAAGAGCTCGCTTGGTCGGAAAGGCAATGGGCTATGTGCCTGATGATATGATCGTTCCCTGGTATCGAGTGCTACGTTCTAATGGGCAAATCGCCTTTCCCGCGGGTTCAGAATATGCCGAGCGACAAAAAGGATTGCTGCAGGAAGAAGGCGTGGCTGTATTCAATAACCGGGTTAAGCTAGCCGAATTTCAATGGCAACCTGATTTGGCTGAGTTGCTATTTAATCTGGATTACTAAGCTCTCTAAGCGTTTTCGATGGATTGGTTAATCATCGATACTCTTCACAATCATGGTCATTTGATCCACGGTGACATCTGAAGGACACACCCCTTTATTCACCAATTCCGTGCGCAATTTTTCAGGCCGGGTTCGCCATGAACGATTAAAGTTCACTTCAATATAGCGACGTAATTGTTTTTGCAGGTTTCTGGTTAGGCAAGCCATAAACACACCTCGTTTACTACTTGGTTATACCTTGGTTATCGTCTCATTCTGCTTGTTGCTAAAGCAAAAATAGGCAGCATAACTATCAATAAAACTTAACTTCATGAAACATCTATTATTTAAATTAACGAATGAGTGAGAAAATATACATAAGTCTTTAGTCCTAAGTTTAAGACCTTTAGATATACCTTATGAGTTGGATTAATAAGTGGGATGAATGCGTAAGGTGGAAATAGAGAGAGTAACAGGGCGGGATTCCACTTTGTTCAATAACTAATCAACGGATAATAATCTAAAGTTTCAGTCGTTAGTGCGTGTAGAACTTGTTCAACCGCACACTGTATTCAGCATTATTTTCCTTACTTTGATGTTACAGTAGCTCAATATTTAAACTTAATAACCTGATTAAATATGTGGGATCTCGCCCTGGAGAGAGTAATGTGAAAGGTAATTTGGGAAGAAAGGCGTGTTGCTTTCCTTCCCAGATCACTGATTAACTTAGTTTTTTGATTCAACGTAAGCTTTTAATCCAGCAGAGATAATCATTAACCAACCTTGTCCCAGGAATTGGCGAGCACCTTCAGAGACCGGGCCATAGATATGGTCGTCAATGTGTACCAGCGTGCCATTTTTATATGGATGGAAGGTGAGTTTCAGCATATCCGTTGCCGGGCCACCATATTGAGGCTTAAGGTTGCCGACGAACTCAATGAAATTGCCAGGGTAAAAACTGGTGATGGTGAACCACAAGTTTTCTGCACCAGCCGGGTTGCTTTCATACAAGCGACCGCCAGTTCTTAATTCAAGATTAATTCGGGAATTGTCTAAGGCGTTGAATTGCGGCGCCCACCAGTTTTGAATTTCTTGCGTAAATGCTTTCCACACTACGTCTGGTTTTGCGTTAATCGGCACTTGGTTTTCAATATGTAGTGCGTTCATTGTTGCCATAATGGAAGTTTCCTGTAGTCAAAATATCAATATGTGAATGGGGTGAATGCTGCGCTTGCCCTGTTCGACTGCATTGGGAAATTTCCCTTGTTTTGTTGCAGTTAGTCAGCAGTGAGTCACAGTGAGCGACATCAAAATGCGCAGCAATAAAGAGGAATGACTACCTTCAAGGCATCACTCATCTGGAATTCTTTTCATGCTTTCTGGAAATTTAATATTCGCTTAAATGACTTTAAGCGATGCTTGCTTCCAACACCCATTCAAGCGGTAACAAAATGTCACATGGATGGTAAAAAATCAACCGTGTTGAGCTCGTGGGAGAGAATTAATTTGGGCTAAAGATCCATGTCGGGAGGCGTTTGAAGCCCTATCGTGGGCTGGTTTAATAACACTTCACGTTCTTTCCAGTCGGGTAAGAAGCGAGTCATAAGGTCTTTAAAGTGTTGATTGTGATAGCGTTCATGCAAATGAACCAACTCGTGAACTAACACATACTCCAGGCAATCGGGATGCTTCTTGGCAAGTTCAAGGCTTAACCAAATGCGCTTTGCCTGAATATTACAGGTTCCCCAACGGGTGCGCATTTTCTTGATACCCCAATCATCCACTGTTTTGCCAACAATAGGTTGCCATTTTTGCAATAATGCCGGAATGGCTTTTTTGAGCTGACGGCGATAAAGGTTGTCGAGCAACTTTTCTTTATCAGAAGCGGTATATTTTGAAGGCACCATCATCAATATGGACTGATCCGACGTGGTGCGAATCGATGAGCGTTCCAATGAGTGGCTAACTTGTAGCGTATAAGCCTGACCCCAAAGAGGATGCAGCTCACCGGTCTCAAAATGCAATTTGGGTTGGATATGTTGTGCAAGTTCGTTTTTGCGTTGCAATATCCATTGGTGGTTGTTGCGCATGAATTGCTGCACTGCGCTGTCGGGCAAATAGTGTGGCGCAGATATGCGGACTAAACCATCTTGCGCATTCACTTTTAATCGTAAGGTTTTCATTGCCTTGCGATGCACTTCCACTTCCATACCAAACCATTGGTGTTTGCTCACCTGAGTTTTGGGCTTGGTGCTTTTAGCGGAAGAGAAGAATCGGTTCAACGTCGCGGCTCTGTAGTTTTGTCGAGTTATGGTAACAGATAAATCCTGTATGTCTTTTCCTTATCTTTCAATTTTAGAGCGGTTATATCTTCATTGTTATCAATATTAATACTATTTAATAGTTTTTATCTGTTGACCATCCATCAATAAAAACTATTATGTAGATATATTTGATGTTCAGGAAAGGAAAATGGCTAATAGAGAATCGTATTTGGGAGAATTTGAGCACGTTGTTTTACTGGCAATTTTAAGCCTGAAAGACAACGCATATGGCGTGACCATTCGCGAAGCACTGAAGCACAGCATTGCAAGAGAAGTTGCGATTGGGGCGATATATGCCACGACGGAACGTTTAGAAAAAAAAGGATTACTCACCTCAAGAAAAGCGGGTGCAACTCAGGAACGGGGAGGCAAGGCCAAGCGCTATTTTAGTGTGACACCGGATGGAATGAGCATGTTGCAGGAAACGCGAAAACAGCTGGAAATACTATGGCAAAACGCATCCATTAACCTTTTATCGCATATCTGAGTACAACAGGAGGCACGATATGAACAAGGAAATACAGAACCCACCTAAATTGGCTATGAAATTGTTGGAATGGCTATTACC
This sequence comes from Paraneptunicella aestuarii, assembly GCF_019900845.1. Classification (NCBI taxonomy): domain Bacteria; kingdom Pseudomonadati; phylum Pseudomonadota; class Gammaproteobacteria; order Alteromonadales; family Alteromonadaceae; genus Paraneptunicella; species Paraneptunicella aestuarii. The sequence goes on from NZ_CP074570.1 coordinate 560,413, forward strand.
TGAAAAGGTTAAGGAAGAAATATCTGGGGATCTAATCGAAGAATTTAACGGCTCGGATGAACCATTGAAGAGTCGAAATTTTAAATTTTGGCACCAAACTCTCGCTACTTGCTGGCGATATTCTATAAACAAGCAAGCGATTTACACTGGCCTTGGCGTTTCACTCATTTTAAGCGTTTTCTTCGTTATGCTAACAGCCATTACCTTTTTAGCATTTGGTAGTGACGAGGTTTTTGAGCATCCTTACTGGACTACTGGGGCGCTTCATCAGTTCTTTCTGGAATCGCTGTTCTGGGATTCTTTGGCTAATGGACTGATGTTCGATGCCAGTATTGGCCTGTTATTCAATATCCCTTCTTGTATTTGGACTGTTGGATGTTTTTTGGTATTGCATTGGTTTGAGCGTCGGGAAAGGTTAAATCTGCGAAATTACCTGTTTTTTGCGTTCACTGCATTAGCACTTCCTTATGGGATTGGAATGCTTTACTTCAACGTTAATCAAGTTCCACTAAGAGAAGCCGGGCCCATAATTGCCTTTATGTGGTTGCCCATTGTGTACATGATTATTCCATTGGGTTTTGCGTTGTTGAAGAGATGGAAAGTGGAGAGAATGACGCTGAACGTTTGATGTTCATCCTTTGTAAGGCCGCTAAGTTGAGGATATCTTCAAATACAAAAAGAGCAATTATAAGAAAAATAGACATAAAAAAAGCGCCTGAGGGCGCTTTTTTTGAAATTCGTAAATTCGGATTAGCCGTTTTTAGGTTTCATACCTTCTTGGGCTTTCTTTTTGGCAGAATACATTGCTGCCATGCGAGCCACTAATTTCTTTGTCTCTTCAGACATTGATAAACCTTCATTTAAACCTAAAGGGCGTTCAGTATATTTCATCAGCTATCTGATTTCCATTGTTTTTCAGTGGCTTTGTTTGGGGGCTTACATCTTCGCTTTTTTGTAAAGCAGCATTTTGTTGCAAGTCAGCTTTATCTTCTAACACCGCAATATGCATACTGATAATTCTAGCCAAAGCTAATTGTAACGGTAAGGTGAAGTCGCAAAATAGGCTGAAGTTCTTTTCATTACCGGAGAATATATCTTTCTTATTACGGTAGATGTTCACCACCCCCACCATTTTTGCTGGCTTGAGTGAATGGTTCATAAAGCGCTGTGATGAAATGGGTAAGCTGACAATAGAGCGGCCTTTTTCATCATTGGTGAAATATTCAACGGCTTGTTTGGCAAGTGGAGCCGAATAACCATTTTCGCCAAGCTCTTTTGCTCGACTTATGGTGTCGGGAATAAACTGCGGCTGGCAGCTTGCCAGTGCATCGGGTGCTCCGATCATGTTGTAATAATTGTGAGTAGTGCTTTGTTCGTCCGACCAATACACCGGAAAAATGGCGTTTTTCACCTTATCGTCGTGAAGAAACTGGCAGGCTTTAAAGCTGGCTCTATTATTGTTTTGGGCATTGGACTGAGAGTTGGTATGTGTATCTTCTTCCGAAATATCAATAATGCTGACGTCGTCAGAATCCACTAATACGCTGTAGCGTTTATCCAGAATCAGCTGATATTGAGGAGTGGCTGCAACGCCAATATTGAAGCGGTGTTCAAAGTCTTTTTCTTCTCCTAATGCCGCTAAACGTTGTGGGTTTTGCGCATGTGTAGTCAGCATCAGGTTAGCGCGATACTGCAAGTTGGAACCATTGCCCAAAGGCGCGTTGTCGTAATGTCCGGCAAGGCGCGCCAAGGCCACAAGGCAAGCGCGAATTACCGAGCGCTGGCTTTCCAGCAAGTCTTCACATTGAGCTAAGCGCTCGTCTTCAGGTTTTTGTAAATAATCGCTCCATTCACTTGCCGTGACTTCTACCGCAAAATCTTCCATCACATCGGCGTATAACGCCAAACGATGGGGAAAGGTTCGAGGTGGAGCCAAGCGAATGGTTTCGTGCAGTTCATTAATGTATTCCGCTTGCTGCTTGTCTTGTTGCTTCGCTTTGTCAGCCACATGGCTACCGTGTTTAATAAAACCAAACAGAGTCAGGGCGATAAAGCCGAGCACTAAATCAATGCCATATTTTGCCTGGCCTACAGCATTTGCCGCGGGCGAAAACCATTGCAAAAACGCAGAGGACGTTACCGAGGAATAAATACCGATTGCCAATGCAATCCAGGTGAGAAACTGCCCTGTGATGTGGTTGCCCAGCACCTTATCTTCTAACTCGATATTGCGTATTTGCGCTTTGAATTTATGGCAGAAGAACCACGAGATGAGGCTGATAAGCGTCAGCACCAAATCCAGTTTATGCTCTTGCCACAGGGCGGATAAATCGGGATATTGACCGGCCGTAAAGGTGACATCACCAAAGGCATCAGCCAACATCAGGCAAGTTAAAAAAGTGAAGCTATAAAGCCAGACAGAAATGCCGGTTTTCAGATTTGATCCCACAGACCATGATTGCTGCATTACATCATCTTCCTGAACATAGCGCTTGGGCTGTTGAGCTCTCTGTTTTGATTACTAACAGGCTGCTAATAGGCTATTAAGAGCAAGCTGGCGCTTTTAATTATTGGTATTGGCTTAAGGTGAATTAAGCGGGTCTTACAATAAGCGGGATAATTCTTACCGAATTGGCCAGGAAAGTAAAACGTTGAATGCAAGTGATGGATATTGTACATAGGTTGAACGGCTCCTGTTTCGCTATTCAATTATTTTTAGCGCGGGAGCTTCCCCTACGTCGCCAATTTTTAGGGATGTATGGTACGATTCTGTTACTTATGAAATAGCAGTCACTCATTAAGTCGTTTATATATTGGGCGGTGACAAACATTGGTTGAAATAGGGTTCAATTAAAAGTGAAGGGTATATTTAAAAAGGTGTTAAATGCTTTGCTGGGAAGGCAAAAGAAATTAACTGTACCGAATAAGGTGTATATTGCTGAAAAGAGCACATTACATAAACTCCCAATATCATCGAAAAAGATTTCCACCTTTAATTCGCAATCTGTCGGCACGTCAAGTTTTGAAAAGACCACTCCGATTTCTCGCTCTGGTTTGAATAAAGAGCACGATTTAGAGGTTATCGACAAAGAGAAACGCGATTCTGAAAAATGTCAGCGCATACTGAATTATTGGCTGGATGCAGAGTTATTCGATTTACCTGAATGCCCCATATATAACGAGAAGGATTTGTTGAGTGTTCCTGCCGATGATTTCCTGGAAATATGGAATGGTAACGCAGTTTCGAGTTATCAGCGCGGCAAGCTGGAGCTGAATAAAGATAGCCGTATGCTGGTGATGTTTCAGTGTCATCGTGCTGGATATATTGCGAAAGACTCAGAGCAACACCCTAATTCAGAAATACCCCGAACCTATTTGGTTGGTCAGGCACTGATTCCGAACTGGAATGAAGAATTAAGCTGTTTTACTTGGCGAAGGTCTGAGGAAGACCAAGACTTGACGGTCAATTTAGCGACGATGCGCACACTATATCGACGTTGTCCTCCATCCGCAGCATCAAATATGAGCTTATCTGACTGGATTGAAAGCCGAGTAGATATTATTGAAAATATAATGCATCGAGAATTGGCTTGGGAGGATGATAACACGCCATTGATAACGGAGGTGCTGTTACAACGGTTAACGACCATCAACCGGAAACTGGCAGGTGAATTTTGGCCAGAAGATAATTCTCGTGAGTTCATGTTGGGGCAATGCCAACCTATAGATAGTCGTTTTCAAAATGCCGAGAAACGCGAAGATGAGCTGAAATACAAGGGAAGGAGACTGAAAGATGGTGCGGTGACTTTCAGGTGGCGTTTCTGTTATTACCCGGATGGTCTAGAGAAAAAGCAATTGGGGCCGTTTTTTGTTAATGATCTGGAGAGTTGCATTCAGCGCATCGTTAAAGACGGAAGTCGCGGGATGTCAGAACCATTAAAACGTTATTTGTTGGGGGCGGAAAAACAATTTGAGATCCCCTCGGCATTAAATAATGCAGCGTTTTTTAAACCGCTAACAACGAAAGTTATCAGGGGACGATGGCCAGAGAATCCTGAGTATGGTTTATCTCTATTACAGACAGTTGCTGTAAATGCTGGTGTGAATTATTCGAAGCATCCACTTTTGGCTGTCAACGGTCCACCAGGAACCGGAAAAACAACCTTATTAAAAGATATTATTGCTCATCGGTTTGTCCAGAGAACCTACGATTTGATGAGCTTTATGGATGATAAAAACTGGTTGGACAACATTGATGCAGTAAGAGTCATTATGACAAATAGCATGGTTGTAGCGTCGAGCAATAATAAAGCGGTTGAAAATATATCCAAAGAACTTCCGGCTGCAGCTCAAATTCATGCAACTTACCTGCAATCAATGACCCATTTTAGTGCCGTTGCTGGTGCCGGATCATGGGGAGTATTTTGCGCGGTACTTGGAAATTCCACCAATCGCTCAGCGTTCAAAGAGCAATTTAAAAAGCTTAAGATGTACTTAAAAGGAGCTCATGATTATTTTCACTTAAATGCCTTGTGGAGAGAGCTACAAAAGTCGGATAGAAATCATTCAGGAGAGATTGTAGAAGGCTTTCTAAAGCGCTGGTTGGAAGAGAACAAACTGAATTCTTTGGCAATGGACATAACGCGTTCCCATGCCTACAAGAATAAGCATGGCAATTTTTTGGTCGCGTTTGTCGATGCTTTACAGCGAATTGCGAGTTCCGAACTTAACATTTCTCAGTTTACAGAAATCTGGAATGGCTTTGATGACGGACAGTGGAATGAGGCTCGTGACGCCTTAAAAGCTTTTAAATCACAATGGTTTGCTTCTGGCGAACATGAGAAGTACCAAGCTCAAAAGCTACAAGATGCCAAAAAACGATTTGCAACTCTCTATCACTTAATCGAAACCTTGCAACCGTCTTCGAGTGATTGGGGTATGCAAGCTCTTCATTATTTGCTGCAAGAAGAACACTATTCAATTCAGCCCGATGAGAGTGGAGATGACGCTGAACGACGTTTACAATTGAGTATGCCGTTGGGGGGCGTGAAGCTTAATCATGCGCGTAGCGAGCTGTTTGTGGCTGCGCTTGCATTGAATGAAGCATTATTGGAAGTTTCCGCAAAGCAATTTATAGCATGTTTTGATGATGTGGAACGCCTGATCGATGGGCGCTTGGAAACTAAAGAAAAAATCCCCGAGCATGCCAAGCTCTGGGCTGTCTTGTTTGCTTTCTTCCCTATTATAAGCACCTCGCTTTCATCGGTAGAAAACCAATTTAGACTGATGCAAAAACCCGGGGGATTCGGCTTGGCCATGTTTGATGAAGCTGGGCAAGCGGTGAATTACCACGTCGTTGGCTTACTGCAACGCAGTAAACAAGCCATTTTTGTTGGCGATCCTATTCAGTTAGAACCCGTGGTACAAACCCCGCAACAGATTGATTTGGCTATTGCGGAGGATTTTATGCCTATATCAACCAGTGATACGGAACATTATTGGGGAGATGATTATTTGGTAACTGTGAGTTCGGCGCAATCTGTAGCGGATCGGGCTGGAAGTTTTGTTGCTCGAATTGGTGAGCGCAAAGTGGGATTACCGCTTTTGGTTCATCGACGCTGTGTCGAACCCATGTTTTCTATTGCCAATTTGATTGCTTACGATGGAAAAATGGTTAATGCAAGCCATGCCTTTGATTGGAAGGCGATTCCGAGCGGATGGCTTCATGTTTCTGAAAATAGCAATGAAATAAATCGTCGTGGTTATTCAAATGAGAAAGAAGCGAATGCGGCAATTCAGCTTATTCAATACCTTGCTGAGTATCAGCCCGAGATGGTGAGAAAAGGCGTCTATGTAATTACACCATTCACATTAATGAGTTACGAGTTACAAAGAGTTTGGCGCAGGTGGGCCAAAGATATTAGCAACCATACATGGATGAAGCAGGTCGTTGGCTTGAAAGGACAGAATATGGATATTGAAGGCTTTGCCACACATAACATAGGAACCGTGCATACTTTTCAAGGAAAAGAGGCTTCGACAGTTATTCTATGCTTGGCTGCATCAACTGTTCGTAATAAAAGTGGTGGTATATCCTGGGTAAATAGCAGACCCAATTTGCTCAATGTTGCTGTGACGCGCGCCAAGCACCACCTATTTGTAATTGGTAATATTGATGACTGGCGTGAAGGAAAGCTATCTTCGGAATTGCAGTTCAGTGGCATGCAATGTTACGACAATTTTGACGTGCTAAAAGCCGCAACAGCAAAGCTCTACAGTGAAATGCTCTTTGAATCTGAAACGAGAGCGATGTCGCACAATAAATCTGTTTTTAAATTTTAGGCAAGTGATAGTCATCAAAGAAAAGGAATAAACATGGTAGTTTGCTTAGTTAGTCCAACTGGTTCTTCGCCGTACTTTTCAATAGAAGCTTCTTTCCGTATACCGTTAATTTTATAGCGAAATGTCCAAGAAGCGGTTTTGCTCGATGAAATTCTTAGATAGAGCTTGTCATTTACTTGAAAACGTCCCGTATCGGCTTTTTTATCAAGGATTTGACTTGTTGAGCATTCATTGTGTGGTGGCAAAGTGGTTAAACCTGGAAGTTGTCATACCATCTTTGTCACCATTTAAATTGGTCTAAGCAAATTCCTTTTGTCCGTTAACAATTTGCTAGCATCTCTTTTGGGTGTAATCTCTCACAGATTGTCGGTATATAGCAGACTTGCAACAGAATCAAAGATGAAGCTGGATGGCGTTAGTTGGAGAGGCCGTACTCAATGCTGGTAGTTATTAGCTACACCAGCTTGAATTGACTTAAAGTAAAAATCCCCGTTCTGATCCCACAAGCTATAGTTCAGTGGTTGATATCCTGCTTTTACCGCCATGACATCCATCAATAATCGAGAACGCAATCGCGTTTGAATCGTTTATTATTTTTTATTTGTATCTTGGTAAGCGGCAAATTTTGTAAACTTGTTTTCTTTGCTAAATAAATAAGTTACAACGACGCCATTTGGTTTGTTATACAAATATACGTATCGTCCATCTGGATTTTGATCGATATAATCTGGGGTACCCAAACATTCTTTAATGAACACATTAGATTGCCCCATCTCAAAGCCGCCAAGAGATTGTGGACAATCTTTTTTAGACGTCTTTTCATTCATTTTTGTAATTTCAAAGTCTGCCGCGTCCAAGCCAGATTCTTTGAATGTGATAAGAAACTGAGTTGCCTCATTTTTTTTCTTTATAATCCACATTTCACGCCAAGATCGTGACCCAACATTTCCGACGGGATGCTGAATAACAAACTTAAGAAGCTCCGAGTCATTGATACTGGCTCCTGTTATTTTTTCCAGACCTGCTGTTGCATCCGAAATGAGTTTGGTATTTGCCAGTGTCCCCTCTTTTGCCACTCCCGGTTTGATCTTTGAAACAGGTGTAAGTTCTTCGGTAGATTTGCACCCTGACAAAAGCACAAGACTCAATGATAACGCGATAATGTATTTCAAAATATTTCCTTATTTAACTGCTCTGTGTTGATAAAACATATGGCCTTAATTGCCAGTATAGCCACTGGCAAAAACATCATTCAATATTCTGGATCTAACTTGATGAATGTGGTGAAAAACATATAAATTTCAAGTAATTAAATCGAATTTTTGAAAGTTTATTCGCCTCGTGGGTAACCACCTTCTACGGTGTGATCACCTGTTTCCTCATTCACTCGACAGTCATTTTAGTACGAAAAATCAAAAAGCAAAGTGGTGTGCAACTATTCGCGTAAACACTTTGATTTGGCTCCCTTAGGGTACCTTCTATTGATAAATGTTGACAAACTAAAGCGCTTATCCCAGGTTTATACCGTTATAGAGGGTATGTCTTCCGCCTGTGCTTTTAAATATTCTGTTCTCGCGAAAATGTTGTCACGTAATGCCTCAAAATACGGGATGTCCTCGACCGTGACATACGCTTGTTCTTTCAGGTCGTTGATAAAAACACGACCAGAAAGTCGGCTCAGTACTCTATCTGCGAGTCCAACCAATAGTCTCGACAATAGCCTTTTGTCGATATTACAGGTTTCAGCAAAGTCAGCCAGTTGATAGGCGTGAATGTCCTTTGGCTCAAATTCATCGCCCATTGCCATTGCTAAGACATGCTTAAATTGTGGGAGCAGGGCGATATTCACCAAATCATAAGCAGGCGTAAATCGCGCATTTTGTTTATCGAAATACAACGAGACATTTTTGCCATGACTGTCGTAATTGCTGATCATTAGATTGAATAATTGCCACTGGATCAGCCATTGTGTGCTTTCAACGGGTGAAGACATGCGCTGACAAAATTCAAACAGTTTCTCTAAACTTGCGCCATCCCGAATGTGCTGAACATCTCGCCCATCACCAAGGTTGCGTTCGTATTTGTGATCTCTTGATAAGTTGAGGGCTTGGCAACCATCTATCACGTGACGCCTCAACACTTTGTTATTGTCACTCATATATTTGCGGTCAAATCGTTTAACGATAAGCGCCGGATGAGAGCCAAAACGTCTAAACGTTACATCGGCGGTAGGTAGCCCAATCGCTTTTGATAGCTTCATACAGAAGAATTCGTTTAATACCAGATTGGGGCAGTTTTTCTTTTCAAACTTCAGGATATGGGTGGAACACAAAGAACCGTCGCCAAACCCAATTTGCCCAGCTGCATCAATAAAGACATTGAGTTTGTCTTGCACACCCGCAACGCTGAGCCGTGGCTTGTCATCCCATGTCAGTAGGCCGAACTCTTCCTTATTATCGAGCCTTTCAATGAGTTCTCCGTCTTCAAGTGCTCTAAAGACGGGTTGTGGCCCATCTACCTGACTTTCTTGTGCCGGTTTAAAAGTCACCGCTCCAGCTAAGTCTTTGCCTATAGCACGGACTTGCGAATACACGTTTTTTTCTGAAACACCCAGGTTTTCAGCCAGCAGTTTGCGTGCTTCACCCTCAGGTAAGGCGTTATCAAGGTAGTTGTAGGCAACCTCTGGCGTATGTCGGTTGTTGAGTGGCAAATGTGGCGAAATGGCAAAACCGTTTTGCTGCCATTGTGGCGAATAGCTTAGTTTTAACAGGTTTGTAGTGCTATCCAGAGTCAATGTACCGATGACATCATCACCATAACTTACATTCAGTTGGTATGCATGGGTGTTCGCCATTGGTTAAACCCATTCCTCGTCTGATGAAGAGTTCGCTGTCGGCGTTAGCGCTTTCGATGTCAGCTTGATACCCAACCCATTCAGAACAGAGAAAACCGCAGCTAAGGTACAATTCGCATTACCGTTTTCAATACGTGACAAGGTGTTAATGCCGATCCTGCATAGCGCTGCGCAGTCGGCTAGTTTAATACCGAGTTCTGTGCGCTTGGCTTTGATCAGTTGCCCAAGTATCTCTGCGCTATCGATAAAGTCGGTACTTGGCATGTCTGAAGCAGTTACTTTCTTAGCCATGAGATTGTGATCACTTGAATATTGTTCACCATAACTGGTGATTATAGAGTGGTTATGTGAAATTTCAAATATAATCACTGATAACGGTGAATATTTCTATGGGGTTAGAGATTTACTAAATAAATAGCCGATAATGGTGATTAAATAGTTGCATCGTATGATAAATGTAGAAGTTAGCTGTTCCAATTATTTGTATCTACATTCTAATTATAGCGCTTGGCTTATGCTGCTTGTTTCAGATCCGAACGTTTTGGCATCTCAATGGCTCTGTTGATCAATTCATTCCATAGATAAAGCACCATGTAATCCCCCCGAAAAGTAGCAGCAGTTTTTAGTTCGATATTTGGGTTTAGGCATCAGGACGGAGCAGTAATGATTTGGTAATCTGATCATTAAGAGAAGGAAAAGTTCAAATCATTTGTTCAACAAAGCTGTTTTCTGTCACCGAATCTGTCACCACTTTTTTGAAACATACTAGCCTAAAAAGATACCAGCTGAAAAACAAAAACCGCTAGAAGTAGCGGTTTTGCTGGTGATAGATATTCCTTGAAACTGGCAGAAACATCATTCAATATTCTGGATCTGCTCTCTCATCTGCTCGATTAACACCTTCAATTCTACCGCTGATTGTGTGATGTCGGCGTTGATGGATTTTGAACCGAGTGTGTTAGATTCGCGGTTGAATTCTTGCATCATGAAGTCGAGGCGTCTGCCGCAAGCGCCGCCTTTAGTGATGATGTTGCGAGTTTCTTTTACGTGTGCTTTTAAACGATCCAGTTCTTCTGCCACGTCGATCTTTTGCGCCAGCATGACCATTTCCTGTTCTAAACGGCCTTCATCCAGTTCAACTTTGGCTTCTTCAAAGCGAGTGAGCAGTTTTTCTCGTTGCCATTGCAGGATTTGAGGCATGTGTTCTTGTACTTTGGCACTTTCTACTTCGATTCCGTCCAAGCGTTGTTCGATCAGCTTTTTCAGCTCTTCGCCTTCGGTGGCGCGTGCGGCAATGAAATCATCAAGGGTTTCGTCTAGACCTGCTAATAATGCTGCTTGAATGGCGTCCATATCGGCTTCTTCGGAGGCGACAACTCCAGGCCAACGTAAGATATCTAAAGGATTTACACCCGTTGATTGACCATGTGACTGAACCCAGTCCGCTGCTTGTAAAACCTGTTTTGCCAGTGCTTCGTTTAGTGTGATTTTGCTTGCTTCGGCACCTTCGCTACTGAAACGTAGAGCGCATTCTACTTTCCCGCGTTGTAGTTTTTTACGGAAACGTTCTCTTAAAACAGGTTCCAAGCCTCTGAATTGCTCGGGCAAACGGAAGTAGGTTTCGAGAAATCGTTGGTTAACTGAACGAATTTCCCATACGGCTGTTCCCCAGGAGCTCTTGAGCTCTTTGCGGGCAAACGCTGTCATACTGTAGATCATGTGGCATTTCCTTGGTGATTTGCGAGTATTCTATACCGATAACTCCTCATAGTTAAATGAAGAGCTTGGCTTCCTTGCTTAAATATTGTCTTCTGCCATAATAGCGACCATTGTGATGCATTCATTTCGGGTGAGTCCGAAGTGGTGTTGGAACTTTTTGTAACTAAGGAATAAGGAATGATTAACTTCGCAAAGAGGCTTTTTCTAGTCTCGTTCTTTTTCTTCTCATTTTCAGCATTGGCACAATTAAGCCCTGCTGATTTTGCTCGTGCTCCTGAATATCACGACGTTAAGCTTTCTCCTGACGGTAAACACATCGCTGTTGTCTTGACTCAGGAAGGCAAACGTAAATTAGCCGTATTTGAAAGTGAGTCTTTTAAGATGGTTGGCGCTACGGCTTTTTCTGATACTGGTGAGGTGGGTGATATTCACTGGGTTAACAATGAACGTATTGTTATCGAAATTCTTCAAAAGCGAGGGTGGCGAGAGCAATTGGAGAACAATGGCGAATTATATGCCGTTGATTATGACGGAGGACGCGGCGAGCTAATTTATGGTTACCGCGCCGGTGGAATGAGCACTGGAACCAATATTAAGCAACGTAAAGGCATTAAAGGTTGGGCTCAAATTATCGATTACCTGCCTGACGATGAAGAGAATATTTTGATTTCTTCTACCAAGTGGTCTGAAAGTGAAACCAAATTAGCGACGGTTCATAAGCTGAATGTTTATAACGGCAGGCTAAGTTCTACTATTGCTGGTTCTACTATCTCTGACCCGGTTTTCTTGGCTGACCAGCAAGGAAATCTTCGTCTTGTCTATGGGAAAAATGAAAAGTATCAGCGTGTTGCACAAAAATTCGATGCTGAGAATGATAAGTGGATTGAGATCCCTCAAAGTGAGTTTGGAAATGATTTTCAACCTTTAGGTTTTAGTAAATCTGGTAAGTGGTTATATGTGTTTGACAATCTGAATAACGATAAAACTGGATTGCACAAAATTTCCATGACAACAGGTGAACGAAAAGAGCTTTATACTGATCCTGATGTCAGTATTACCCAAGCGGTATTTAATGGTGAAGGAAACGTCGTCTATGGATTACGCGTTGATCCTGATTATCCGACTTACATTATTTTTAGCAGCGCCACGGAAGAAGCGAAAACTTTTAAACACCTGATTCAGAAATTTCCCGGCAATAGCGTTACCATTACTAGCCAAAGTAAGGATGGTGTATGGAGCGTTGTTTTTCTGGGCGCGGATGCCAATCCCGGTACTTACTATCTGTATAACAAACAGAACGACAGCTTTAAAAAGCTGTTCGACCAAATCAAGCTGGACACCAGTCAATTGTCTTCGGCTGAGCCGGTTAAGTTCCAGTCGCGTGATGGTGTAACCATTAATGGCTATTTAAACCGTCCTGTTGGAGCCAAGCCAGAAGATAAACTGCCACTGGTGACCCTGGTTCATGGTGGTCCTCAAAGCCGAGATTATTGGGCGTTTGATCGTGAAGTGCAAATGCTGGCCAATCAGGGATATGCCGTATTACGTATCAATTTTAGAGGATCGAGTGGATATGGAAATAAATTCTGGTCGGCAGGGCACAAGCATTGGGGCGATACCATCATGCATGATGTGATTGACGGGACTAAATGGGCGCTTGCCAATAAAAACCTGGATGCCGGAAAAGTGTGTGTAATGGGGACGAGCTTTGGTGGTTATGCGGCTGTGCAAAGCGCAACAATGGAACCTGATTTGTTCAAGTGTGTGGTGGCAACCGCCGGGGTATACGATCTGGAGTACATGAACAAGGAATCTATTGTTTTAGATACTTCATGGGGTGAAAGCTTTCTGAAAATGGCTTTAGGTGAAGATATCGAAAAAATGCGTGCATTTTCACCCGTTAATAACGTGAATAAGCTAAAAGCTGCTATTTTGATTGCTCACGGTGGTAAAGATGAAATTGTACCTATTGAGCATGCAGAGAAGCTTGCAGATAAACTGAAAGAGCTAAACAAACCTTACAAATGGTTTACTAAAGACTTGGAAGGGCATGGTTTCTTTAAAGAAGAAAACCGTGCTGAATACTACGAAGAAGTCGCCAGGTTTATGAAGCCTTATTTGCAATAAATATCGCAATAAACAACGCCAGGGCGCCGAGTGCGCCCTTTCTTACTTTTCATTGTTTGCTACACCAATACCAAGCTAAGAAAGCTTTGGGATATAACATCAGGGAGAGATTATGTACCGTCAAATTTTATCTCGCACAATATCCACTTTAATTATTCTCATTTTATTTTCTCTCGCGATGTCTGCGAGCGCTAATCTGGCTCCTTAGGTATTTGCTAAAACGGGCGATTATGCGGATCCCAAACGGTCAACCAAGTGGAAACACAAGCAAGCCTTACAAGTGGTTTATCAAGGGAAAAGAGGGGCATGGATTCTTTAATGAACAAAATCGTGAAGAATACTATGAAGAAGTCGCAAGGTTTCTGGGAGAATCCTTGAAATAACGATTATAATAAGCCCGTTTTTCACATATCACATTCAAACTGAATTTATGACTCGGGAGATCACGATGCGACCAAGCGGTAGAACAGCAGGGCAAATTAGACCAATTACTATTACTCGTAACTTTACCTGCCATGCTGAAGGCTCGGTGTTAGTTGAGTTTGGGAATACAAAAGTGCTGTGTAATGCGACGGTTGAAGAAGGTGTTCCCCGTTTTATGAAAGGTGAAGGTCGTGGTTGGGTCACTGCCGAATACAGCATGTTACCGCGTGCAACTCATACTCGCTCACAACGTGAAGCCGCTCGTGGCAAACAAGGTGGTCGTACGTTGGAAATTCAACGCTTAATCGCTCGTTCTTTGCGTGCAGCCGTTGATTTAAAACTGCTGGGCGAAAACACTATTACTATCGATTGCGATGTGATTCAGGCCGATGGTGGTACACGAACTGCTTCTATTACTGGTGCCTGTGTTGCTTTGGCCGACGCGCTGACATGGATGCGCAGTAAGGGAATTCTTAAAAATAATCCGATGAAGTGTTTGATTGGTGCGGTTTCTGTTGGGGTATACAAAGGTGTACCTGTGGTGGATTTGGAATATGAAGAGGACTCCGCTGCTGAAACAGACATGAATGTGGTTATGACAGATACAGGCAAACTGATCGAAGTGCAGGGCACAGCCGAAGAAGAGCCATTCAGTTTTGAAGAAATGTACGAAATGATGGATTTGGCCAAACAAGGCTTACGTGAAATTTTTGATATGCAAAAAGCTGCATTGAACTAAGCTAAAAGTTGTTTGAGAGGTTGAGCCAGATGCAGCAATATAAACAAGACTTTCTTGAATTCGCCTTACAGCGTGAAGTGCTGAAATTCGGTGAATTCACATTGAAATCAGGGCGTACCAGCCCTTACTTTTTTAATGCCGGATTATTTAATACGGGCAATGATTTAGCTCGTTTGGGGCAATTCTATGCAGCGGCATTAGTGGATTCTGGTATTGAGTTTGACGTTTTATTTGGCCCTGCCTATAAAGGTATTCCTATTGCCACAACGACCGCTGTTGCATTGGCCGATAAGCATAATATCGATAAACCCTATTGCTTTAACCGCAAAGAAAAGAAAGACCATGGTGAAGGTGGTAGTTTGGTTGGTAGCCCGCTGCAAGGTCGCATTATGCTGGTGGATGATGTGATCACTGCCGGTACGGCGATTCGTGAATCAATGCAGTTAATTCAAGCGCATAATGCGTCTTTGGCTGGTGTATTGATTGCCCTTGATCGTCAGGAAAAAGGCCAGGGTGAGCTGTCTGCTATTCAAGAAGTAGAGCGTGATTTTAATACTCAGGTTGTGGCAATCGTAACGCTCGCTGACGTGATCCAGTTTATTCAGGAACGTGAAGAGTTTAAGGCTCACTTGCCAAATATTGTTGCGTACCGGGAACAATATGGCATCTGAGTACGCGACCGGAGAATTTGCCAGCGCACAGCATGAATTGGATGCCTTGGGGTTACGTTGTCCTGAGCCTGTTATGATGGTGCGCTTGCAGATTAGAAAGATGCAAGAGGGTGAAACTCTGCTGGTGGTGGCTGATGATCCAGCGACGACCAGAGATATTCCCAGTTTTTGTCGATTTATGGATCATCAACTCATTGCGAGTGATACCGAAACGAATCCCTTTAGATATCTGATCAAAAAGGGGTTATAACTTTAGCAGCCATCGGGAGAACAGTATGTCTCGTCCTTCTCTGGAATTCTGGTACGAATTCGCTAGTCCTTATTCTTATTTATCTGCTTTGCGCATTGGCGAACTCGCTGATAAACATGGATTCGATATTAAGTGGAAGCCCTTTCTGCTAGGAGCCATTTTCAAGTCTCAAGGCATGGCCGATACACCCGCCAAGCTATTTCCTGCCAAGGGAAACTACATGTGGATGGATGTTGCACGTACGGCGAAAAAATACGGTTGGCGTTTTCAAAAACCAACTGTGTTTCCTGCTTTTGCGTTACAGGCAGCTAGAATTGCCATTCTGAGTGAAGGGCAAGAGTGGGAAAAAAGCTTTTGTGAGCAGGTGTTCCAGGCTTACTTTGAGAAAGATCTCGATATTGGTCAGGATAATGTAATTCAGGATATTTTGACTTCGTTGGGGCTCGACGCTCAAGACGTTTGGCAGCAAGCTAACTCAGACGACAACAAAAACAAGCTTAAAGCTCAAACTCAGTCAGCAATTGACTTGGGGTTGTTTGGTGCTCCTACTTTTATGGTAGGGGAAGAGATGTTTTGGGGTGATGATCGTCTTGAACAAGCGATAGAGTATCTTCTCGGTCAGTAATTTATTTAACCTCAGCACTTTTTCATCAGGGACTTAGGGGAAAGTGCTGGTTTGCCATTCGCTTCGCTTTGTTGCACTTTACTGGTGAGAATGTTAGCGTAATGAGCCTGTGAACAATGAGTGTTCACCAATGGAATATTTTTGATAAGGAAATCATTATGAAACAACAAGTATCTTCTCTTTTTTCCATTCTCAAACTGAGCTCACCACGAGCAAACAGCTTATCTATTTTCAATCGTCTTTCTTCTTTAGGTATTCCGTTTCTTCGTCATACTAATGGTGCTTCAGCAATATGGCGAAAATGTTTTTTGTCGGTGGTGGTGTGTTTGTTGTTAATTCAGGTGGGTATCACTCTGGAAACGCCTGGTGTGGCATTACCTGCTTGTGATAATGCTCAGGTGCATGATGTGGCCTTTAAGCTATTGCAGCAAGATATGCATTCTCGAGGAGTGAATACCAATGGCCTGAAATTGCAGTCGTTTCGCCAGATGAATGTTCATCGTTTAAGCGTAACGTGCCAGTTTACTGTGCAACTGGCAGGTCAGGAAGCGACAATGTATGCGACTATTGAGGGTATACAACGGGATGCAACATTTGAATTATCCATCTTTCCTGCTGCACAAATTCAATAGCGGTAAATATCGAAGATTGAGTCAGATTTTAGTCCCCGGATTTCAGGGGCAAATCACTGAACATCTGGTAAATACGCAAGTCAAATACAGGTAACATTGTGATGAAATGCTCCATGAGTTGCGCTTGTATTTTTTCATAGTTCACCCAAGCCTTATCAAGGCTAAAGCAGTACATTTCTATGGGCAAACCATGCTCCGTGGGAGGTAACTGGCGAACCATTAAGGTCATGTTCTTATTGATAAGCGGATGACGTGATAAATAGGCTTCCATATAGGCGCGAAATGCTTCCAGATTGGTAATCTGTTGAGCATTAAGCGGATCATAATTCTCAGCCTGAATGCCTTTGTTGAAGTCAGTAATTTCCTGCTCTCGTGAGTGTAGAAAATCCTTAAGCAGGTGAATTTGTGCCAGTCTGGACAGCATATCTGAATCGCAAGCCTTAATGGTTTGAATATCCATATTAAAGCCGCGTTTAATGCGACGACCGCCGGATTCCTGCATACCTCGCCAGTTTTTCACCGACTCTGTCATTAATGCATAGGTTGGGATAGTGGATATGGTGTTATCCCAGTTCTGAACTTTTACTGTGGTTAAGCCAATTTCCAGAACATTACCATCGGCGGAGTATTTCGGCATTTCAATCCAGTCACCGGTATTGACGGTGCGATTGGCAATAATATTGATGCCAGCGACAAAGCCGAGAATAGTGTCTTTGAAGACTAATAATAAAACCGCGGTTAAAGCGCCAAGTCCAGATAATAACAGCGCGGGAGACTTGTCCATGATTTGCGCTACCACCAACAGAACGGCGATGACTGTCACTGCTAATTTGGCTACCTGAATAAAACCTTCAATAGGCACTCGTTTGGCGTAGTCCGAACCATTGTAGCCGTCCTGAATGGTATTGATGAGCGCGTTAATCGCGCCTGTTATCGTTAAAATCAGGTAGATGTTGGCGGTTGTCTCCAACATAAATTGCAGGCTGCTATCTTCTTTGAACAGATAGTGGCTGGAAACGTTGATAAAAATAGCGGGAATAGCATGGTTAAGGCGCAGGAAGAAACCATGTTCAATCAGGGAGTCATCCCATTTGTTTTTGGTTTTAAGAATAAGGTTTCTGAGCTTGCCATCCAGTAGCAGGGTACTGAGATGGAAAGTCAACATGGCGGCAATCAATAAGCAAAATAGTGCAGTTATTTGATAGATTTCTTCATAGTAGGCTTCGGCAATTTGCCAGTCTTTCAACCATAAAACCAGATATTCACTAAGGTAGTTATCTTGCATAAAACCTCTTTGTTATTTGCCCCGTTTCTCCAGAATTTCTGCAATATATTGGTCTTTTTGCTCCCAGTTTTGGTTCAGTGTTTCCTGAAAGCGTTGCCTAAATTCCGGGTCATTGAAGTAATCACCGATTAACCCTTTATCAACGGGAACCAGTTTTACATGCATAATGATGTGTTTCAGTTTCCCTTTAAGCATATCCAGCATGACATGTCCTGTGTTTTCGGGATACTGCAAAGTGACTTCAATCGTATAACTAAATAGCTCTCCCATGCTTGCTATGGCAAAGGATATGCCGCCAGCTCTGGGTGGCAGAAGATGCTGATAGGGACTATTTCTCAGGATCTTTTTCCCTTCGGTGAATCGAGTCCCTTCTACAAAGTTAATGACGGTTGTCGGTGTGTCTTTGTAGCGTTCACAATACTTGCGTGTCGTTTCAATATCTTTGCCCTTGAGCTCGGGTTTCTTGGCGATCTGGGCTTTGGAGTAACGGCGCATAAATGGCATCTCTAATGCCCAGGCTGCTTGCCCAACAAAGGGAGTCCAGAACAGTTCTTGTTTAAGGAAGAATTTCGGGGCGGGGATATGCTTGTGAGCCCAATTCAAAATAAGAATGATGTCCAGATAACTAATATGATTGGATGTCAGTAAATACCAATGATGCTTATCTGGATTGCCTTCCAGCTTGTAATCCCAGGTTGGTCGGTTAAATAGCTTAATGAAAAATACACTGGTGACACCGTACCCACCCTCACAAAAAGCAGCAAAATGATTGAGTGCTCGACGAATTGGGGTAAAAGGAAGCAACAGCTTAAAGGGCACTAAACTGATAATCAGCCCAGCCCAAAAGATGAGAGTGAAAAGTTGTGCCAGAAAATGTAATGGAAAAATGATAAAAACCATGAGGAGTTACGATACTAATGTACATCCGCTAATGAGTTAATAGTATTGTCTTTTTGCTGCCAAACTTCGTTTAACCAACGCTGAAATACGACTCTTTCATCTTTATTATTAAAATAATCCTGACCAATAACGCCTGATTCGCGTAATTCATTGAGTGGCATTACCTTCACTTTAACCTGAATACGTTTCACGCTGCCGCTAACGAATTCCCAGAAGGTGGGTGTGCCATCGGGATAAAAGATGGTGACATCAACCAGCTTGTGCAAATTGCTCTGCATGGCTTCCAGTACAAAAGCAATGCCGCCAGCTTTGGGCTTGAGCAAGTGCTTGAATGGTGATTTTTGGCGTTGATGCTTGGCTTCGGTAAATCGAGTGCCTTCAACAAAGTTCATCACGCTGACAGGCTTAAAGCGAAACTTCTCACAGGCTTTACGCGTTGTTTCCAGATCTTTGCCTTTCAAATGCGGGTTCTTTGCCAGGAAGGATTTTTTATAGCGCTGCATAAATGGGAAGTCGAGCGCCCACCAAGCTAAACCAAGAACCGGAACCCAAATGAGTTCTTTCTTGAGAAAGAATTTCAAGAATGGGATCTTGCGATTTAATACGCGCTGCAATACCAGAATATCTACCCATGAACGGTGATTGGCGATCACCAGATACCAATCTTTGGGAGTGAGAGATTCCAGTCCTTCTACTTCCCATTTTGTATTGCTTGTTAGCGCTTGATTCCAGCTATTCACTGTTACCCAAGAGGTGGCACAGCTGTCCAGAAGATAGGAAAGTAATTTTTGCCAGGGAGGGATCGGCAATAATTTCATCAGTGAAAAAATAAAAATGGGAACAAACCAGATTAGGGTGTTAATGACATATCCCAAAAAGGATATCGAGCCAATGATATTTCTCATGTATTTATAATGATCAGAGGTTAATTAGGTTCAACGATGAAAGAGTCGCGGATTATATACAGTTTTCACCATAACCTCTACGCGAAACCCATCGTTTACTTAAAAGATACTGACTAATTTGTAAATACCCAGTGCGGAAACCAAAACCACGATTGCGCCACCAAAGGTGTTGCTGATAGGGCCATTGGTATAGTCCCCCAGAATGTCTCGTCTATTCATTACCCAAAGCAAAAATCCTGCAATGATAGGAAGCAGCAAGCCATTGCTGGCTTGAGCAAACAAAATGGCATTTAATGGCTTGATGCCAGTAAAACAAACAGCTGCGCCAATGGCGAGCACTAAAAACCAGACAATTCTGAAAGCGATGGCTTTGGGCGATACCGACCAGCCAAAAACACCGCAGATGGTATAGGCCGCGGCCAATGGAGCCGTAACTGCACTGGTTACGCCAGCACTGAGTAAACCTGCTGCAAAGAACAATTTGGCATGTTCACCAAGTAAAGGTTCAAGTTGCAAAGCCAGATTTTCCGAGGTTGCAGTAACTCCATGAGCGAAAAAGCTGGCTGCGGAAGTGCATACAATTGCCAGTGTAATAAGCCCGCCAAGCCCAATGGCGATACCGCTGTCGGTGCGAGCACTGGTCATGTCGTTGTTAAACACATACATGGTCTGGTTGTTTTCGGTACGGTTGGCGATGTTGTGCTTGGCAAGACTTGCATGCAGGAAAAGGTTATAGGGCACAATTGTCGTGCCAATCAGAGCAATGGTTGTAAGCAAGCCACCTTCGGGAATAGAGGGCGATAGTACACCTTCAAAGATGGCACTGAAATCGGGATTGGATATCCACATGGTAACAATAAATACGGCACTCATAATGAATACCAACAGGGTTAACACCATGCGGATAACGGCATAGATCCCGGTTGCTAACAAGGCCGCTGAAAATGCGGCAATAACCAGAACCCATTGGGTGATTTCACCGCCCAGAATGCTCTGTAAACCAAGCGCCGCGCCTGTGAAGTTACCAGCCTGATACGCTGTATTTCCAACACCAATAGCACAAATGACCAGTAGCAGAGCCAAGCTGCGCAAGACGATATTATCAATGCTCAGTCTCATGGCTTCAGCTAGACCTTTTTGGGTCACAATGCCTAATCGAGCGGCCATTTCCTGCAAAATCATAGTCGCAATGACTGAGAAGCAGACCACCCAAACCAGAGTGTAACCGAATTGGGCTCCTGCCATTGTTGCTGTGGTGACTGTACCGGGGCCAATGAAAGCGGCCGTTATAAGAAATCCAGGACCAAGTTTGCGCATCAGGTTATTGTTATTATTCAGCCTGTTTTCGCCACCCTAGCACAGATTTTAGTCCCTTGTTAAGTCCAGATTACACCGAAAGGTATGCTTTCTTATAAATCGTTTAATCCTGATTTTATTAAGGTTAATTATTGAATTGTCATCACACTCACTCCCAGAGGAAATGAAGGTTTGAACATGCGTTGGCTGCTGGTAGCTTCCATGGGTATAATGCGCGGCATTCACTCAGCAATTAAAGACATTGTTTTGGAATTACGATTTAAAACACCTGCACAATGGACAGAGGCGGTTATGGATGATTTCGATACATTCCTGATCGACCATGCGGCAGCAGAGAAAAAAGCCTCGGGCATGGCGATGTCCATGTTGTCTCATTACCCGGACAAAGAGCGTTTGGTAAAAGCCATGATTGACCTGTCAATTGAGGAAATGACACATTTTAGAAAAGTAGTGAAGTTGCTATATCAACGTGGGCTAACGCCGGGAGCCGATACCAAAGACCCTTATGTAAACGAGTTTCGTAAGTCCTTTCGTAAGGGGAGCGATGTCTACCTGCTGGATCGGTTATTGGTCGGTGGCATCGTCGAAGCACGAGGTTGTGAACGTTTTGGTTTGGTCGCGGAAGCGCTGCCGGTTGGAAAAATGAAAGACTTCTATCAGGAAATTACCCAATCAGAAGCCAAGCATCATACGTTGTTTGTGGATTTGGCGGGCGACTATTTTGCTGAGGATGTGATTCAGGCTCGGTTGTCAGAGCTGCTTGATATTGAGGCAGAAATTGTTGCTGCTTTGCCTATTAGCGCTGCGCTTCACTAGTTTTACCCGGCTGAATCTGGTTTGTCTGAACGCGCTGTTACTCAATATCTGACTCAATATGCCGAAGTGGAATGTATGCTGTTACATTCTGCTCCTGCGTTTCATTATCAGGCTTCGGTTGTCATACCTGCTTATAAAGAAAGCACCACATTTTTACAGCGGTTTCTACAGCAGTATGGTGAGCAATCTGTGTTATTGATTGCCGTCGTAAACCAGCCCGATACCGATGACAACATCACCCCTCAATCCGATTTATGTGAGTTTATAGCCTCTTCTTTCGAGCTGCGTTGGCAGCATGAAAATATTGCCTTGTACCATCAATTTTCAGGAAATATTGGTATTTTGTTAGTCGACAGATTTTCCACAGAGCGACGAATTCCTGCTAAACAAGGTGTGGGCTTAGCCCGAAAGATTGGTGCCGATATCGCGAGTTATTTAATTGCACAGAAGCAGATAGATTGCCCCTGGGTTGGTTCAACCGATGCCGATGCGATTTTGCCCCAGGACTATTTTGCTCAACTTAACAGTAAACACCTGGCAGGAGCGAAAGCGGCAACATTTGCTTTTTCTCATATAGTGAATGGTGATCCGAGCATTTTTTCTGCCACACGTTTGTACGAACAATGGCTACATTACTACAAGAAGGGCTTGGCTTGGGCGGGCTCACCTTATGCCTTTTATACAATAGGTAGCTGTTTGGCCTTTGATTATCAGGGCTATTGCCAGGTGCGAGGTTTTCCTAAACGAGCGGGTGGAGAAGACTTTTATCTGCTGAATAAAATGGCCAAGTTAGCACCTGTTGTTGAGTTGGATGCCTGTATTCATTTGCAATCTCGCGTGTCGGATCGTGTTCCTTTTGGTACAGGGCCTGCGGTGCAAAAAATAATAGAACAGCAAAGCGACGAAACGCAATATCTGGTTTATAACCCGCAGGTATTCGTGCAGTTAAAGTCATTGTTGCAGTTGTTTAATACTCTATTTGAATCTTGCTCTAACGAGAGCTTGCCGGATTGGATGAATGCATTGTCGCAGGCTTCCAGAAATGCACTAATGCAATCCAGTTTTGAACAGGCCGTGTTAAAAATTAAAGGTAATTGCAAAAACCAACATCAATTCTTGCAGCAAGTGCATGGTTGGTTCGATGGGTTTCGAACATTGAAATACATCCATGCACTAGAAAATGATTTTTCCCCTGTTTGTTTGCAACAGGCCCGTGAAATCGCTCCTTTTGAGTTTTAAGACGAATTTATTAGTTAATGTAAATATTTGAGTTACAAATTACGCTTGGGTTTGTGTATAAAAACTACACAATGTGAGTAACCTGAACCCGGGATAAGAAGTACCTTCCAGCACTGCTAAATCCGTGCCTCTCAGCGTTATATTTGTGGTAAATAGAATGGCTATTCACTCACAAAAAAGCCTTGATAGGCACGGATTTATCAGCACTGTACCTATAAAAGCTATTTCATATGGTTAACATAATGATTTTATTAAATAAATCTTATGGAATTCTAGGAATGACGATATTTCTTATCCCGAGTTCAGGTTAAGTGATTTTTCAGCCATATCATCCAGTTATGTGATAGGTAAAAATATTACAGTAAAATGTTGGACTCACTGAATTACCTGTCCTTAGACTGTCCCCTCCTTCAAACACACAACTGAAGTAAACACACATGAAAACAAAAATCGCAACTATGGTTATAGCTGCGCTAGGCACAGGTTTGTCTACCGCTTATGCCCAAACTGAAGAGTCGCAACAGGCTGGAATGGAAAAGATTTCAGTTGTTGGTATGCGCACGCCGCTTCGTTCTTTAGGTGACTCTCCTGTTCCAGTGGATATGCTTTCTGCTGACGAGCTGACTCAAACAGGATTTACCGAATTGAACCAAATGGTTGCAGCGTTAATTCCGTCTTATAACTTCCCTAAACCTTCAGTAACGGATGGCACAGACCACGTTCGCCCTGCGACCTTGAGAGGCATGAGCCCGGATCAGGTGTTGGTGTTGGTGAATGGTAAGCGTCGTCATACTTCCGCGTTGGTAAACGTTAATGGTTCGATTGGTCGTGGTTCCAGTGCGGTTGATTTGAATACGATTCCACCCAATATGATTAAGCGTATTGAAGTGTTGCGTGATGGTGCGGCAGCTCAGTATGGTTCAGATGCGATTGCTGGTGTGATTAACATTGTATTGCGTGATGATGATAAAGCCGAAGCCGGCTGGAATTACGGTGCTTACAGTGAAGGCGATGGTATCTCCAGCACGATTCAAGGCAATGTGGGATTGTCTGATGATGATGGTTTTATTCACATTGCTGCGCAACACCGCAACAAGCAGGCCACTAACCGTGCCGGTTTAGACCCTCGTCAACAGTATCTGGAAATTGATGGTCAGCCTGATCCTCGCGAAGCCGATTTTGATCGTTTGAACCATCGCTTTGGTGATGCCGATGTGGAATCAACCAGTTTCTTTATTAACGCCGGTCATAACGATGGGTCAGACGGTTTGTTCTATTTCAATACCAGTTATGAAAGCCGTGACGGTGAAGCGGGTGGTTTCTATCGTCGAGCATTGGACAGCCGTAACGTCCCGGAAATTTATCCTGATGGCTTCCTGCCTCTTATTGTGTCGGACGTGACTGACTATGCTACAACTGTGGGTTACAAGTATGAGCCGGGTGAAACAACTTTCGACTTTAGTGTGACTTATGGTGGCAACGAGTTTGACTTCGGCGTTGAGAACAGTCTGAACACTTCTTTGGGCGCGCAAAGCCCAACGTCCTTTGATGCCGGTGGTTTGGAGTTTAACCAGCTTACCGTTAACTTTGATATGGCTTCCAGCATTGATGTTGGATTGATGAGCCCGTTAAGCGTGGCCTTTGGTATCGAATACCGCGATGAAACCTATAAGGTTAAAGCCGGTGAGGAAGCGTCTTACATTAATGGTGGAGTTGCTGATCAGTTTGGTGGTATTGCGTCAGTAGGTTCTCAGGTTTTCCCAGGCTTCCGCCCAGGTGATGCCAGCAAAAACTCCCGCGACAGCTATTCCCTCTATGGTCAGGTTGATCATTACGTTACGGATGACTTATTGTTATCTGCGGCATTGCGTTTTGAAGACTACAGTGACTTTGGCAGCACCACTAATGGGAAACTTGCTTTGCATTACCATGTGAATGATATGGTGTCGATTCGTTCTGCGGTAAGCACTGGATTCAGAGCGCCCTCTTTAGCGCAGGCTTATTATTCTACAACTGCGACCATTTTCATTGATAGCATTCCTAATGAAGTGAAAACCTTCCGCGTTGATGATCCTGCGGCTATCGCCTTGGGCGCAGAGCCACTTGATGCTGAAGAGTCGATGAACTACAGCGCCGGTATTGTGATCACGCCTGTGCCGCAGTTGGAAATCTCCCTGGATTACTACCGCATTGATATTGATGATCGTATTGTGTTGTCAGATAACATTCGTGGCGCAGCGGTTCAGGAAATTTTGGAGAACAACGGTTACTTTGGTATCAACGGTGGCCGCTACTTCACTAACGCAATCGACACTGAAACCTCAGGATTGGATTTCGTTGCCAGTTATTTGTGGGACATTAATAACGACTGGAATGCCAATATCACCTTTGGCTGGAATATCAACGATGTCGATATTACCCGCATTGCTGCTAATCCTTCCGAGCTAGATCCTCTAGGCCCTAATGCCAAACGTTTTGGACGTAGCGAGTTGGCTTTGATCGAAGAAGCGCAACCTAAGAGCAAAGGCAATTTAGCCATTAGCTTACAAGGCGGACAATGGGGTGGGTCTTTGGTGGTAAGACACCATGGTGAATACACAACTCGTCATTCATCGAATGAAGAGCGTGACCAGACTTTTGGTTCTGAAACTGAAGTGGACTTGGAAGCTCGCTATCAGTTGGATGAAAACTGGCAGTTTGCGTTAGGGGTTAACAACCTGTTTGATGCGACGCCTGACCGCACTATTGATGCGAACAACTTCAATGGTATTTTCCCATATAGCTCCATGTCGCCATTCGGTTACAACGGCAGCTATTATTATGGAAAAGTGAAGGTAAGTTTCTAAATACCTGTTCCAAACTATCAGTCACCTGTAGAGAATTAGGAGCAAACCCTCAGCCGCAGGGAAGCGGCTGTGGAGCCTACATGGAAGTATCCACGGCGAGTTTGCGATAAATCTCTATGGGTGACTGACAATTAAACACTGCTATTTAGTAGAGATAAAGCAGCGCCTGTATACGATTTTTACTTTGTTAGAGACTTTTATTGACGCGAAACAGTCTCTATTTTGTGTCGGTCGTATACGGGTTGCTGTGTTACTGTTTTTTGAATTTACTTATCTTGTAGTAGGACTTGAAGTAAGCCTTGAAGTTTTAACATCGTATTTAGATTTCGGCCTGTACTTTTCACACCCAAACATCTTTCAATATTCGCCACCAGTTTTGAGCGGCCTATACCACTTGGAGCATGAAGATAGAAGACCTTGTCAATGACCTGATATTCCTCATCATTGGCAATGTAGGATGCAAGCTTATCTTGATTCAATCGTGGCGTTTCAGCACAAATATAAAAATGGATGCTTTTACCGTCGTCAGACGAAAATGGACATAGACTGACTATTTTTTCAAACTCTTCACGCTTGAGTAGCATCAGCTCAGGCTCAAACCCGAAAGCATCACCAATACTTCTTTTGAGATCTTTGGGAGCTGAATTTGAGCTAAAAACGACATTGCCGCTTTGAATATAAGTGGTGACGTTTTGAAACCCTTGCTTGAGCAGCAAACTTTTCAATTCCTTCATTGGGATCAGGTTTTTACCACCGACATTGATGCCTCTGAGGAGTAAAATATAAGTGTCCATTATGTTCATTTCATCGCAGCTACTTAGGTTAATTGGAGCATTATACATATTGATTGGATGAGTGTGGTCTATGACACCAGCACCAAGGAAGCATTGGTTATTTTTGTTAAGTTAATGCTAAATACCTGTTCCAAACTATCAGTCACCTGTAGAGAATTAGGAGCAAACCCACAGCCGCAGGGAAGCGGCTGTGGAGCCTACATGGAAGTATCCACGGCGAGTTTGCGATAAATCTCTATGGGTGACTGACAATTAAACACTGCTATTTAGAAGGTTCGTTGTGTAATGTGTATGTGACTGTATAATCTACTCGTTATGGTTTATATTTTGTCCATTCGAATGCCTTTATAAATAACCATAACAGAATAGGCTTGGACTTATGGAAGCGGTAAACGCTCATGTTGATATCCTGACTTTCTTCAAATCAAATTATTACCAGCTACTTGAGAAAATAGGCGAAGGTGGATTTGGCCAAGTGTATAAAGCGATACAGCTTAGTACGCAACAGTTAGTGGCCATCAAATTTTTGTGTCTGCCTGAAAACGTTTCTGAAGAAAAAAAGTATCGTTACATAGAACGTTTTCATCGTGAAGTTGATCTGATAAGGCGTTTAAATCACCCCAATATCGTGCGGTTAATGGATAAAGGGCAGCAGGATGAGTTGCTGTATGCCGTTTATGAGTATATTGACGGACAATCCTTACGTGAGCATTTAGCTGATTCTGGCTCATTGGAGCCGTCACTTGCTGCCGAAGTAATGGCAAATGTTCTGGATGCGCTCGCCCACGCCCATGAGATGGGCGTGATTCATCGAGACATTAAACCTGCCAACATCATGCTGTATCAAGTCGGCGCTAAGATTCATGTGAAGGTGTTGGATTTTGGTATCGGAACCTTAAGGTATGAAGCTCGTCAGCTCGACTACAAAAGCATAACCCTAACCCAGGAAACGTTGGGTACACCTTCTTATAGCGCTCCGGAGCAACTGAGGGGGGAGCCGCCTGTTCCTCAAACCGATATTTACGTTTGGGGATTAGTGTTTCTTGAGTGTCTTACGGGTAAACCTGCTGTTTCAGGTAGCAGTCTAGCGGCCGTTTTTCACCAGCAACTCAGTCAGTCAAACGTTCCTCTTGGGGTGTTGGCGGGTCATGAATCTGCGGGCTTGTTACGCCGAGTTTTAAATAAAAGAGCTTCGGAACGACCTGGCGATACTCTCAGGCTTTATCAGGAGTTTAAGAGGTTAAACTTTTCGAACTTGGTTGGAGAGTTGAATTCTGGGGCTAAATCTCAGTCGGATGAGATATACGACTATGATGACTCTACTCAGATTGTTGATGCGCGATTGTCTTATACACGCCTGACCGAGCGTAGGCAGATATCGGTACTTAGTGTCATCATCAGTATTGAACAAGACGACGGGGTTAACCATGAGGAACAAGATGTTCTGGATGCGTTATTGATCGACAAAATGCAGCAGTGTATTGATATAGCGATACGCTATGGTGCTTATCATGTGGGTAATCTGGGAGACACCCTGTTATTTTACTTTGGTTATCCGCAAGTCACTGAAAACGACAGTCGCCTATGTGCTCGCACGGCTTTGGAAGTCATGAGCAATATTCGTCAGAAGAATGCATTGTTGAAGCAAAAGCAAGGGTTAATCTGTTATGCCCAAATGGGGATTCAAGTTGGTCTGATGCTAAGTTTTGCTAACAATCAGCCCCAGGGTAAAACCGCAAACGATGCCATGAAACTCAGCCGTAAGGCATTACCCAGCCAAATACTCTGCACTGAAAATGTAAAGCATTTGCTTGATGGCTATTTGCATTTTGAGTCAGGAAATTCAGAGACAGACGATACACATTCAAGTGAGCCTGCTTTTGTGTTGCGAGGGGAGCGTCAACTTGAGGCGTTCGGGTTTATTCGAGGTACTCGCAAAAACCCGATCTTTATTGGACGTGAAGCGCAACTCAAAATGCTGACATCTTTGTTATCTACGTCAAGACAGAACTCTGTGGCTCCGTTGGCACATATTTATGGTGAAGCTGGAATAGGTAAATCCAGGTTGGTTTTTGAATTACGTAACCAATGCAGGGAATTCAGGCATCTGGTTGCTCAATGTTTGCCAGAACACAAGAACAATGCTCTTTATCCAATATTAACCTTGCTCAAGTTTAAATTTTCATTAGACGCAGTTTCGGCGGAAAAAGCGTTGTTTTTACTCAAGGAAGCAACGAAGAGAACAGGACTGTCTGAAAAGCAAAAGGAATACGGGCTGGTGGTATTGTCGGCATGGTTAAATTTGCCGTTGCATGAAACCAATCCTGCTGTGAATCTCACGCCTGAGATACAGAAGCAAAGTTTGTTCGATTTGATTGCACATTTGCTATGTCAGTCCTTCGAATGGCGCCCGCTGGGAAAAGCGACAACGCAACATCTTTTTGTTTTTGAAGACATGCATTGGGCTGATCCAACCAGTCTCGATTTTATTAATCATCTGTTGCATTCAAATGTCTTTATAAAGAATGGACATTGCTGGTTGGCGACTTCACGGGAAACTATTCCTGTGCAATTGGAGACTATTTCCTTTACTCAGGTTTTAGTGCCCAAATTAGCCAAAGAAGAAACCCTGGCATTTATTCAGTTCTTGTTTGATCAACAACCTGTCGCAACTCAATTACAAGAAACATTGCTTGATCGAACCGACGGCATCCCACTATTTATCGAAGAGCTCGCCTCATTCATGCGCAATCGTAATTTGGTGCATAAGGTAAATGGTGAATTTGATTTTGTCGATGGTTCAAAGCTCGCGTTATTACCGCTTACTTTGCGAGACTCGTTACAACAAAAACTCGATCAACTTCCCTATGGAAAAGATACAGCGCAACTCGCTGCGGCGATTGGAAGAGAGTTTGATTATCAATTATTAACTGACGCTTCTGAGAAGGACGAAGCCTCGATACAAAGGGATCTTAATGCGCTGTTAAGCGCTGAACTAGTGTATCAGCAACGTAAAGTTGACGGAGATACTTATATCTTCAAACACGCATTGGTGAGGGATGCGGCTTACGATTCAATACCTGAGTTACAAAAAGCAATAGTACATGGCCAAATTGTTCAGTCTTTAAAGCGCTTATTTTCTCTTAACGACCCAGTTGAATTTGTTCCTGACAGCTTTAAAAAAACAGTCCAGGAATCAAGTGGTGTTGTCATACCATACGGTACGTTAGCTAAACATTGTTGGAAAGCTGACAACTACAAGTTAGCTGTAAACTTTTCGCTTTTCCATATCTCTAGAAACTTATTGCTAAGTCAGTATACGGTTGCGCAGGAAAGCTGTTTATACATAAAAAACATGCTGCCAAATGATGACTCTACTAAGGCATTGTTACTTAATACTGAGATCATGTTAAGTCAGACCCTGGTTGCTCAATTGGGGTATTCCAATGTCGTAGTAAAAGACTCTTATGAACAAGCGATGCGCTTATCTTCTGATTCCACTCATTACAAAATATTAACTCAAATTAGCTATGGACTATTTTCTTTTTATGCATCGCAGGGAGACTTTTCGTCTGCGCTAAGTTATGCGAAAGCGTTAAAAGAAATCTCAATACGTTATGGTGACAAGCAAGTTGAATTGATAGCTCAGATGTCTTTTGGGCTGACTTTGTTGTTAAAAGGGGAGCTTGATAAAGCTGAAGAAAACCTACATCGGGCAATTGAATTGTCTGACAAGCTTGGCACCGATTCTTTCTTGTTGGAATACGGAGGTAATTTTGGTGGGTACAGTCGAGCATGGTATGCCTTGCTTCAAATGTTAAAAGGGAATAACGCATTGGCGTTAAGTTCCAAATCGGTCGCGATTAATAAGAGCCAAAATCACAAGCAAACAT
Organism: Paraneptunicella aestuarii; assembly: GCF_019900845.1. Taxonomy (NCBI): domain Bacteria; kingdom Pseudomonadati; phylum Pseudomonadota; class Gammaproteobacteria; order Alteromonadales; family Alteromonadaceae; genus Paraneptunicella; species Paraneptunicella aestuarii. The sequence goes on from NZ_CP074570.1 coordinate 590,790, forward strand.
TGGCTTTTGTGAAAGGTTTTCCATTTGTAGAGCAGTTTGTTTCATCATTGCAACAAGCCAGCGAACAAGCTCAACAACTCATAGAGTTATCGGTTAGTTATCAATTGCATTTCTTCAAATTATTAGGAGACTTTTACTTATTGTGGGTAAAAGGTGTTGCGGATCTGTCCTCGTGGGATGAGCAACAATCTGAACAGTTTTTGGAGCAATTTGAAGCCGCCGGACTTTATTCATTCCTTCCTCGGTATTACGCCATGTCGGCAGAAATAAGTATTAGAAGAAGTGAGGTTAAGCAAGCACTGCAAAAGATTGATAAAGCGTTGTCTATATGCAAAGTGCAAGGGCACTTTTACTACGCTGAATTATACAGACTCAAAGCTGTCGCTTTTCATTTTCAGGGAGCAAGTTTCACAAAGGTCAGACGTTGTCTGTTAGCTGCAAAAATAATTAGCGAGCAGCAAGGGGCAGTATTGTGGCGTGAAAAAGTGGCTGAAACAGGTAAACAACTCGAAATCGAATTGTTTGCAAACCAGAGACCATATACAGGCTCTAATTACAGCAAAGGATAGATAAAATCTATGTTGCCAAAAATATTTAGTTTGTTCGTATTATTAACGTTCGCTTTCTTGGGATTAATAGGGGAAGCCCTTGGAGCGAGTGAAAATTCCACTTCCTGTGTCAAACCATTTACTCATTGTCACTCTCAAGGCGCTACGGCACTTCCTGATAAATGGCGCTCTTCAGTATTGTTAGCGCCTTTCTCTCAAAATGGCTCAGACGAAGTTGTCAATAAGTTAGTAAGGGCTGATGTTATCGCTGATTACAGTGCAAATGCTCAATTGAGTCGAACTTATGAGGTAAATACTGGAAAAACAATTGAAACGCTATTTGTCACCAGTGGTAGTAACAAAAACAGAGCAGAAGTATTTCGTCTAACTGAACTTGATGACAATAAATATCAGTGTGAAAAGATTGCCGAAACTGATAAACGTTTTTCCCGATGGTTGCCACCTTCTGCGAAGTGGGTGCGAAGTAAAAGTGATAATCAGTTTTTTGGACAGTTTAATTTAAGACAGATAGGTGCAACAAATAGTCAATCTGAAGATGGCTTGTTACCTTATTTAACCGGATTGTGGTGGAAGGTGCCGATAGAATTAATAAAATCGGAGGAAGGACACAAGGATGTTGCGAATTGGATCGTTTTTAGTAAAGAGACGAGATTGCCTTTTCGTATTATGAATGCTTCAAGGAAAGTTCAGTATATGCTGCCTTTATTTGGGGAATACTCTATCAGCTATTTTTTAGATGCAAGAGCAGTGAGTGGCACCAATTTATCTTCGATTAAATCCAATTGCATGTCAGGTGAGCGTGTCTCAGGCTCGTCACTTGATTTTTCTGATGCCATTCCCGGATTAAACTTCTTACCCCAATTAGAAACATCGGATGTTTTACCCTCTTTCCAACATTCGTTTAAATCGAACGCATTAATGACACCAATCAGTGTGGATGAAATGCCTTTTCCGACATTGATTAAATATGACTATGACAATGTTCGCATGTATACCACTCTTTTTACCGATAACGGCAATCCTGGTAGTGCGGCTTTTTTGCTCAAAGATAAAGGACGCCTCTCTAATTGCCAAGGCATTGATATAGGAATACATCCCACGACATTAGGCGCTCCTCAAAGAGGGTGGATGGAGAAAGGAGGGTGTGAAATATCAAGTGTAATGACGGCTAAAGGACTGCAAAATACGCTTGTCATTGGGTGTCCTGTAAAAGGGGATTATCCCGGTGGTGTTAGAACTTTTTGGATGTGGTATAGCGCAAAAGGCACACCTTATAGCTTTATGGAAAGCGAGGCTGAACTAGGTATCGGAACAAGTTTGGCGTTGGCTGACTATTATGATTGGTCTCAAGGGAATACCAAACTAGTCGAAAGTGATGATGAAAACTTTTGTGAGAAAAAAATCCCCATCCATCAGACTAACAACATGCCTGCGGGTTGCTATGGCTGTCATGGTGGTCAACCGTCAAACTTGTAAAAAAGGAAATAGCGCAATGAGTAATATTAAACAACTAGGGCCGTTAAGTTATTTGGTTGGTACTTGGTCAGGTTTTGGGGTCGATAGAGCAAGCTCCGGTGAAGAATCGTCTTATTCGCATGAATTGATATTCGAACCCATTCCACAGTTACGTTTTTCTTCTGAAAATCAGGTGCTAAATGTACTCAGGTTCTCCAGTAAAATGTGGGGATCTGAAGACGATTCAGAATTCAATAATCTTATCCCTGTGTATGAAGAAAACGGTTACCTGAGTTGGGTAGCTAACGATAATGACCCAACTATTGGCACTATTGTTAAACAAGTCTCAAACCCCAGAGGCTTAAGCTTTATGGCGGTTTCAGATGTCGTTTCCATTGCTGAAACAAGTGTGCAGATGAAATGCGATAGAGAGCAATTACCTTATGGTGGGATTATGCAGTCACCCCAGCTATCGGAAGTTTACCCTCCTGTTGTTGGTTATATCAGCAAATGGCAAGTGGATGGAAATCAGTTGATTGTAGAGGATACAACTGTCCTTAAAACTGATACAGGAGAGCCTTTTTATCAGACTGATAACTCAAAGTTGAAAAGGTATTAACCAACGTCTTCTTGGGATAAGGTAATGTTTTAACTAATGTAATGTCGGTGTAATTTAATAATGTATTGATTTTCCTTAAATTGATGGCGGTCTCAATTAGGTCGCATTGGAAGAGTGAAATACTGATCTGATGTGTTCGAGGTTTATTCAAAAAAACCATTAATGTTATTGCTATCAAAAAGGTAAATTTATATGAATCATGCTGAAAGTTTACATTCAAGAATTTCCAAAAGAATTAGTAAAATTAAAACTGAAGAAGATATGTTGGCTGTTATCGCTGAAAATCACCAAGATATCGCCGATACCTTTCAGTTAACGCAATCTGAAGCTGAAGATATGAAATCCGTGCCATTTGGTTTAGATACGGGGTTACTTCAAGAAGCTGAGGCTGCAAGCGATCAAAAACAAATTGTAAGGGCGTTTGAAAATATTCAAAATGCGATGACGGCGGCATCAGCTTCTAATAAAGCGATGCAAGGCCCGATTCATAGAATGTTAGTCAATGATTCCCCCTTTGATCAGGCTGACCTCATTTACGCAACGTTTGTCGCAAATCAGGCTACCTCTCAATCAAATAAGGATGTTGAAGTTTTTATGGCTGATATCAACCGTACGGAAGGCCCTAAGAGCGAAATGATGAAAGAATCACGCGAGAAGAGTTCTTTTGCGGATAATATGATGAATGCTATCTATGCGGGAATTGACGCTGCAACTCCTAAGTTGATTGTAGTCGCTTCTACGGCAGCTTCCGCAGCAATGAGTGCCGTGGTCGATATGTTTAAACAAACTTGCGAAGTGGCTGTTATTAACAAAAGTAGCAAAACGTTGGTATTGTCTTTAAAGGATAAAGGACAATATGACGTTCATGGCAAGGCTATCTCTACAGCAAACCGATTAAGTAAAGCTGTAAAAACAAGACATGGGTATTTGCCCATTACAACTATACTTACTGCTTCTTCTCGAAAGGCTGCGGCTTTTGGCCCTCAGATCGCCTTTTCATTTCATGTAGAAGATAACGAAGATGAAAGGCTGACAATTGCTATTCAAGCTCCGGTTTCAGGGAATAATGTAATATCTGTTACAGACAAAAGTGCAAAATACTCAGCGGAGAATGTAGAAAAGGATGGAAACAGTAAACTTGAATGCAGTTATGAGTTTGGTAGTTTCAAGGTGGTGTCAAAGGTTAGCTCTTCAAGTGGTACTACCCCCAAAATGCTAGTGATTATTTCAGATAAGGATAGCTAGACTATATTTGCGAACAATGGCTCCTGACAATTGCAGGAGCCGTCTACTAGCAATCTCAAGTGAAATCTCAAGTGAAAACAATGTGCTTCGTTCAGTGCCACTAAAGAGAGCCTGGTTTTACCCATAAAACAACTACGCTGTAATGTCTGCGTAATGGATTTACCCCAGTTTTTTGGTAGATTTGCGGCTACGTAATATTAATCTGCTAAGAGAGCACTATGGCGCAGCTATTGGTTAACGCTTCTCAAGAAAGCATTTATTTGACTAAATACCATTTATTTGGGCGCAAGCATCAGGTAGTGAATACTTACCTGGAACATCCAAATGTGTCTCGTATTCATATGTTGATTGAATGGAAGAATGGTGCTTGGGTTTTAAAAGACAAAAGCACAAATGGGGTGTGGCTTAACGATTCAAGAGTGCAAATGGAACAGGAATATCCACTGACGGTAGGGGATACTATTGTTCTACCCGAGAGCACCGATATTGCCTTTACAGTTGTTGATCTTGACCAACCTAAAGATGTGCTTATTTCAAGTACTGAGAGCGGTGAATCTCAGGAAAATATTCCGAGAGTGATTTTTCTTGACCAATTAAACCTTCTTCCCGACGAACTTTCCCCTGAAATTGTTTTGTCTTATGACTCAGAAAACAGTACCTGGATGTGTGAAAATACTGAAAGTATGGTTGCTCACCCAATTGTTGAAGGCGATACGATACATTTTGGCAATAATATTTGGAAGTTTATTACTGGTGCAGACCAAAGTGATGTCCCTACGGCTGAATTGGAAGGTAATGAAGCGTTGGATTTGAAATATATATTTCGTATCAGCCAGGATGAAGAGTTGGCTGAACTGAAGATTAGAAATAAGGATTCTGTTATAGATTTGGATGTGCGTTCCCATCACTACCTTACCGCTCTTTTGGCGCGATATAAAAAGCAAGAACCTGAGCAAGATAATGGGCTTGATGAGTGTCTGAAAGGCTGGGTTTCGATTAAACAATTGTCTAAAGATTTGGGGCTTAATGAGAGCCATATCAATATTCAAATTCATCGAGCCAGAAAACAACTGATGGAACATTGTCAGCGTATTGGTTTAAATGTCCCAGATATCATTGAACGCAGAAGAGGCTATGTGCGTTTTGCGGCTGAGCAATTTAGCATTTTTAAGGGAGATGTGTTGGAAGCTTAGGGGGGATGACTGGTTTCCATATTGAGTATGGAAACCAGATAAAGTGCTGATAAAAGAGATGAAGCCTACTCAGGTTTTCTAAACCTGAACGTCCAGCGGTCGGTTCTGCCGGTGACTGAGCGGTCACCCACTTCTTTGTCCAGTTTATCTACTGGGCGGTAGTGCAGGTCGCTGTAATCTTCAAAAACAAACCCTGCTTTGGTGATTTCCAGAATGGCTTTTACCGGGTCGATTCTGCGTGAGTTCTCATGCTTATTCGGTTCCATATGACGCGCAGTGTGCGTGATAACCCCATAAACACCACCGGGCTTAAGCGCTTTAAATATGGCGTGATTAAGCTCCATACGCGCTTCCGGAGTAAAGCTGTGATAGTTGCGGAAGGTGAGCACCATATCCACATTATCGACACCCAATGAATCAAGCTTGGCTGATAATACGGGGGAACCTTCTTCACGCCAGATTTTAGCGTCTTTTCCGGCGACTTTGGTGTGCTGGAAGTCAGGATGAGGCAGCAAATGTTGTTCAACCTGTGTGGTGTTTAATGCCACATAAAAGTCGCCTTTTTCCTTTAGCGTGGGGGCGAGTATTTTGGTATACCAGCCTCCACCGGGGAGAAGTTCTACGACACGCATATCTTCGCGTAACCCGAAGAATTTCAGGGTTTCGACGGGTTTGCGGTTTGAGTCTCGGTACACTTCCTTGAGAGTACGTAAATTAGACTTCATGGCGTTTTCTATTTTCAACTGCGTGCTGTCAAAGTCTCCCGATAGCACTGAAAAGCTGGCAGCGCCCGCCAGCATAAGAGTTAACAACTTTTTCATGGGTTGAGTCCCGTTCTCTATTCAGGTTTAACAAACTTCAATAGGAATCGATCGCTCTCGCCAATAGAGGCGTACTTCTTCTTGCTTTCTTCTCCTTCGGCAAAGGCAGGAGCCAGGCTCCAAACTCCCCAGCCATGATCTTTGGTATCTTTCGGGTTGTTAAGGAGCTCTGATGATGCTGCCAACTTAAATCCGACCGATTCGGCAAACTTGATGGTACGCTCTTTAGACACATAGCCATTACGAGCTAATGGATCTTCCGTTGCCGGATCATCCCATTCATGATCAACAACACCCAAAGTACCGCCCGGTTTAAGTGCGTCGTACCAAGCCTTAAAAGCCAATTGAGCATAGGCGCCGCTGTCATAAAGCTCGCCTACCAGATTGTGAACGCTGCGGAATGTCAGCACCATGTCAGCAGTGCCTTTAGGTGCGATCTTCAGGTCATAGGGCAAATAGAATTGGGTGATCTCAACGTCTTTGTACAATTCGTTGTGCTTGCCCATTTTAACCAGAAATTCGCCTAATCCTTTGCGCTGAAAGCCATACTTGTCTTGAGCATTGGCATTGTATTGGGCTGCATAGAACTTGCCGTTTTGTTTCAGTGCTGGAGCCAGAATTTCGGTATACCAGCCGCCACCTGGCCAAATTTCAACGACAGTCATATCGGAACGAAAGCCAAGGAAGTCGAGCACTTCAGCTGGCTTACGGTATTGGTCTCGGGCTTTATTCTTTTCGCTACGATGCTCACCATGAATGGCGGAATCAATTGCTGCTTTGGTTGCTGCATCAAAATCAGCGTGTGCGGAAAAACTCATTAAACCGATGATACTGCTGGCAATCAGAGTTTTAATTTTCGGAGTAATTCGCATTATGTTTCCTTTTGGGAAGTTTGACATTATTGTTTGAATACTTTTCCGTCTTTCATCACGAATACGACATCCATCATGCTTTTGATGTCGCGTAGTGGATCGCCATTTACCGCGACAATATCTGCCAGTTTTCCGGCTTCGATAGTGCCTAGTTGATCGTCAATTTTAAGCAATTGAGCGCCGTGATAAGTGGCACTGCGGATGGCGTCTAGTGGATCCATACCTGCTTGCACCATCAGAACGAATTCTTCGCCATTCTCGCCATGAGGGGAGACGCCGGAATCCGTACCAAACGCGATTTTCACGCCTGCATTGTACGCTCTGGCGAAGGTGCGTTGAATTAATGGGCCAATGGAAGCTGCTTTAGGGCGGACTATGTCAGGGAAAAAACCATCAATTTCGGATTTCTTGGCTACCCAGTTTCCAGCGGTAACGGTAGGAACATAGTAAGTGCCATGTTGCTTCATTAATTCGATAGTATCGTCGCCTATATAGGTGCCATGTTCGATGGAATCAACACCTGCGCGAATTGCGCGCTCCATGCCTTCTTTACCATGAGCGTGTACGGCGACAGTCATGCCGTAGTCTCTTGCTGTTGCAACAATCGCTTCCAGCTCATCAGTCATGAATTGTGGGTTTTGACCGCTTTTAGCCAGGCTTAGTACGCCGCCTGTAGCTGTGATTTTGATTAAATCTGCGCCGTCTTTGTAGCGCTGGCGAACCGCTTTTCTTGCTTCGTCTGTGCCGCTAATCACGCCATCTCTGGGGCCAGGATCTCCCATCAGATCGAATTTGCGTCCGTTGGTTGGGTCGGCGTGACCACCTGTAGTGGCAATGGATTTTGCTGCTGTGTATATACGAGGGCCAACAATATCGCCTCGGTTAATGGCATTACGCAATGCAATGGTTTCGTTACCTCTGTCACCCAGGTTACGTACTGTGGTAAAACCAGCCATGAGTGTGCGGTTGGCGTACACCACACCTTTTAGAACATTGTCTGTGGGATTCATGGTGAACTGTTGCACATAGTTGTTTGGGTTATGTTCCGAGGTGATGTGAACATGCATATCCATGAGACCAGGCATAACGGTCGCATTTTTTAAATCAATGACCTGATCAGTGGACTCTGGTTGAGTAAAACCACTTTCTATGCCAACAATTTTATTGTCTTCGACAACAACGGTAGCGCGATAGAGGACTTCGCTGTTATTGGCCGGGATCAGCTTGCCTGCATGGATCAGGGTTTTTGAGTATGTGAGAGTGCTGGTTAGAAGGAGTGTGCATAGGGTTGCGAATTTTATCATTGGATTTCACCACATTACTTATTGGCACTATCGAATACGGAATGTTCTATTACTTAAAATGAGTAATAGCGGCTGGTGATAGTGCTTAATTCGGTGAACAAACTAGCGCAGCGAGAATAGAATTACCAGCTCTTTTGGGTAATCTTCTGTGCCAAAATGTTTTTACATCAAGACAGATTGCAGGTAAGTGACGGGTTGAAACCTTAATCCAGTAGCCCTAATGAAAATGAGTAGTTTCCGCTATTTACCATGAGGTGATGCTCGCCATTGGCAAGCTCTCTTTCTTCGCCAAGTTCGACTAACTGGTAGTAAACATTCTGATGTAAGCGTGCATAAAGATTGCTTCGCACCAATACATAAGGGAGTGGTTGATCGTTTTTGCCATCCATTCTCAGCTCAACAGGGTTCTGCTCACTGACAACAAACTCTTCACCTTGTCCGGTGGTAAAAATGATCAGATTATCTTGTTGTTTCCAGGATGTGATAACAAAAGGCACGTCTTCGACGTGTATGCCGACTTTCTCGACCGGAGTTACCAGAAAATATTTGTCATCCTCTTTTTTCAGTACGGAGGCGAATAACCTGACTAATGCCGGTCGTCCGATGGGAGTTCCCATGTAGTGCCACGAGCCATCATGCTTAATGCGTAAATCTATGTCGCCACAAAAGGGTGGATCCCACAGGTGAACAGGCGCTGCATTACCCGTTTGCGATTGCAGTTGTTTTTGTAGCTGTTTTTGCAGTGATGCGAGATCCATAGCGTTGGCTGAATGGAAAAAAGCGCTGGGTTAGTTCCCCAACGCTTCTTTGATTTCTCTGAGTTTGGCTTTGATTTGACGCATATTCTCTGGGCCTGTACGTAAAAGCTGCTTTTGAGCATCGCTGAGGCTTTCAATGCGTTCATTGCGATATTTATACATAACGCTGTCGCTATACACTTCTACGGGAACTGGAATTTCCGGCGTGTCTAACAAATGGTTGATAGCGTCCAGTAAGCGTTCATCAAACCCGCTATCAGGATTACCTACCTGCATGTAAATCTCATTCAATGCGGGCTTGTATTTCTGATATAGGCTAATCAGGCTGCTGGTTTGAATAGAATCCAATGCTTCTGCGTAAGTGCTGTAACGCTTATAGCTTGCGGCATCGATCCATTCTTTTCCTGCCTGGTGATAAATTCTGAACTGCCCTTTGGGAGGACGTAGAAAATGATGATTGTCGGTGAGCTCTTGCTCGGCAAGGTTGTTAGTAAATACAACAAAGCGACGTAATAAATCATCATCAACCAGAACTTCCGCCAAGGCGGGCATTGCGCTTAGTGCAATAACGGCTGTTTTTACAGCTGCATCACTGATATCCAGAGGTTCTGGCTCTGGAACTTCTTCGATTTCCGGTTCTGGTTCAACATAGACTGTCTCGGGTTCTTCCTCGGGTTCCGGTTCTACAACGGGTTCAGGCTCTGGTTGGCTGGGAGCACTGGTTTGTACCGGCACGGGAACGGGAGCTTCGTCTTCTGATGAAAGCCAGAAAAACACTCCTAACAGCACAACTATAGCCACTGCCCCTAAAATCATATGGGGTGTTAATGAGCGTTGTTCGTCGGCGTTATTATCTGAAGTTTCTGGGTTATTCATAGTTAAACTTATACGATCCTGTATTCGAGCATTATTAATACGTTACTGGAATGTGGTTTGTTTTGCATCAAAAAAAACCTTCTTTTCCAAGTTTCTGCTTCGCTTGATTTCGGTTAATGTAAAGCTCAACATGCCCATGGAAGTCACTTTAGAGTATTAAGATAGAGTGCTGAGACAGGGCGCTGAGATTTCATAGCTTAATCAAGCTAAACGTTTTAAACTGAAACCTTGCTGAACTTAAGGTTGTACATTTTATGAATTTGATTTTGTTCGCAATCCCTTTTTTCTTTCTACTCATTGCACTTGAGCTGGTTTGGGATTGGCATAAGAAGACCAATTATTATCGAGTAAATGATGCTATTACCAGTCTTGGTTTGGGCATTGTTAGTCGGGTCATTGCCATTGCCAAAAAGTTTATTCCTTTCACTTTGTATTATTTGATGTTTGATCATCTTTCAGTGGTGAAATTATCGGAAGAACTTTGGGTGTGGGTATTAGGCTTTGTGCTTTACGATTTTTGCTATTACTGGCTGCATCGTTTATCTCATGAAGTGAATTTCCTGTGGGCTGCCCATGTTGTTCATCATTCCAGTGAAGAATATAACCTGACCACTGCATTACGCCAGACTAGCGGCAGCATCTTTGGTTGGGTGTTCTATCTTCCCATGGCTGTTATCGGTATTCCGCCAGAGATTTTTATTTCCGTTGGTGCCATGAATCTGATTTATCAGTTTTGGGTGCATACACGCCATGTACCCAAGTTAGGATGGTATGAACTGGTTTTCGTAACGCCGTCGAATCATCGTGTACACCATGCTCAAAATCAGGTTTATATCGATCGTAACTATGGTGGTGTGTTTATTCTTTGGGATCGCATGTTCGGTACTTTTCAGGAAGAGTTGGACGATGAAGCGCCTATTTACGGTATTCGCAAAGCATTAAAAAGCTGGGATCCCATCTGGGCAAATTTCCACGTTTACTGGCAATTAGGAAAAGATGCCTGGAATACCAAGCATTGGAAAGACAAGCTGCTTATCTGGTTCAAGCCGACGGGCTGGAGACCTGATGATGTGCAAATCAGCGACCCTTTGCCTCGCACAGACCTGACTAAATTCAAGAAATTTGATATTGAATTAACAGGCTGGCAGAAGGTGTATTCCTTACTACAGCATATTGGCATTATCGGTGCGGCTTTGGTGGTGATGATTCAATTGCCGCAATTTGACACTTGGCAGACAGTTCCTGCCTTGGCTTATGTGCTTTTTGCCAGCTACAGCCTAGGATTAGTGTTAAGCAACAATAAGTTTGGTGCTGCTTTAGAAATTGCCAAGCACATTGCTTTACCTGCGCTGCTTTTGCACTTGCAAGCTGCTGATTGGATGTTGTTGGCATTTGGAGCCAATATTGCGGTGAGTCTGGTGATTTTGGCTTTGATGCTGAAAGAACAAAAAGAAGTGTTACAAGCTGGATAGGATAGACGTTGGGGAAAAACGCTGTAAGTCTGTTCAGCTAACAGTTTCCAAATAAAAAGGTCTTTGGTGTGAGCCAAAGACCTTTTTTCATGAGTCAACTTTAATGTCGTAAGCTTTCTACCAAAGATAGAAAGCTTAATTAGACAGGTATTTAAGCTTAGAAACTCACTCTGACGTTACCGTAGATACGACGACCTACTACATCATAGATTGACTCGTTTCCGTCACCACCAGAAGTGATGAATGCAGGAGGTAATCTGTCAAACAGGTTACGGATACCCAAGCCAACAACGATGTTGTCATTGAACATGTAGCTTGCTGACAGGTCATGAGTCACGATTGAACCGATGAAGGCTGGAGAAGTGTCTTCTGGTGTATCTGCACCAGGAGAAACATCAAATAATGCCTGACGGTCTGAAAAACGAGACAACCACATAACAGACAAATCTTCTAACTGGTACTCAGCAGAAAATCTGAATTGGTATTCAGGGTCACCGATTTCACCTTTCTCAACGTTGATTTCATCTGGACGATCCTGGAATTCAAAACGCTCCAGTTCCAGCAGTTTGTTACCTACCAGGTTGAAGGTCATTTCGCCAGCCAGGTCGAACATTGACAAGTCAGTCTTATAACGGGCTTGTAGTTCTACACCTTTAGTGTTGTATGCAGCAGCATTCAGGTAGCCAGAACGAACCAATTCAATATCGTTGGTGACAGGATCACGATCGATTTGAGAACAATAGTTAAGGTCTGGGCCGCCAGTTGCGTCAACACAGTTGTCAAGGATGTCTTGAGAAGCAACCTGAATAATGGCGTCTTTGATCTCAATGTCGTAATAGTCTAACGTCAATGAGAAACCTTCAAAGAACGTTGGTGTCCATACAACACCGGCAGTCAATGATTCTGATTCTTCAGGTGTCAGGTCTGGATTACCACCAGAAAGCGTGTCGATACTTACGTTATCGTTAGCCTGGAAGCCTGCTGGAATACCCAATGCCGCACAGTTTGATGCACGATCTGGGTCGTCACCGATGTTGTCTGCATCACATGGGTCGTTGATGTTAGCAAAGCCAGGCGATTGAGGGCTGAATGCTTCCGAAATGTTTGGTGCACGTACCGCTTCACTGATAGTACCGCGGATACGAACGTCTTTAATTGGTGCATACATCAAGCCCACTTTCCACGCATCAACAGTACCAGCGTGTGAGTAATCCGCAGTACGGAATGCCGCATCCATTGTTAATTCATGAGCAAAAGGCACTTCTGCCAGAATTGGCAAGCTAACTTCGATAAAGCTTTCTGTTACATCATATTCACCGTATTCGTCAGGTGTCGCAGCGCCTGTTAAGAAATCACGCTTGGTGAACTCGTCAGTAATAGTTTTTGATGTTTCTTCACGATACTCAAAACCCATCGCAAAACTAATTGCGCCACCAGGTAATGAGAAGAATGCACCAGTGTCGAATGTTAAGCTTCCACCGATCATTTCCTGAGTGATTTTATCTGAACGAGTGGTGTTCGCTGATACCCAGTCTTTTGCTGCGTCAGAGGCTTGGTTAAAACCGAATGGGTTATAAGCAACACAGTTGTCACCATTCACCGTTGCTGGGTCTGTATAGCCTTCACCTTGAGCGCTGGCAACCTGGCTACGACACGCTGCTTCACCTGTTGTTGGGTCGATGACGGAGTCTAATGCTGCAACAAGGTTACCGACAATCAAATCGTTCTGAGTGACACGGGTATTTTTTGTTTCGCCGTAAACGTAGTAGGTGTCGTAGTTAAAATCGGTTTCACCAAGAGAGAAACCACCTTTAAAACCACCTACATAGCGGAATGTCGATCTGTCGTTGGCGGCAGAACGGTTCCCCAATTCGGCGAAGAACTTGGCCATACGAATGGTCGAATGACCTTCATTCAACAATGTTTGTTTGAAATCGTTGCTCAGGAAAGCGTTGTCTTGGACATTGATGAAAACGTTACCGAAGCGGAAAGAAGGTTGGAACTGCTGTTTAATATCAGCTTGAACATACTTCACATCGCTATAGAAGGTGATGTTTTCATTGATATCGTAGTTCAGTGTTGAACCAACGGTGAAACGCTCAACACCAGGCTGGAAGTTTTCGTAGTCGTTTAATTCAAAACAGTAGTCACAGCCATCAGGGAACTGACCAAATGCAAAGCTGTTTGTGCCAGCACGTTCTGTTTGTTGTAACGGGTTCCCGGCATTGTCGAATACCCACAATGTGCCAGTATTACCTTCGAATCCATACGGGTTCAAAACGCCGTTTTCATCAATGCGCTCAGACATAACACGGGGTACACGAATACGGTCTGGAATACCGTCGTCTTCACCACCGTCTTCTGGGTTTACAATGGTTCCCCAATCATCAGACTGGCGAAGGTCATTGGCCATTGTCTCTTGCAAATATTCACGAGAAGCGAAGAAGGTAACGTTACCTTTACCATTGGACAGGTCTGCACCGCCTAAAATACTGAAAGTATTGTTACGAGCACCAACACCTTCAGTTGAAGATGCGCCCGACATACGGAATTCTAAACCTTCGAAATCTTTTTTCAGGATGACGTTGATTACACCGGATACCGCATCAGAACCATAAATAGCGGATGCACCACCCGTAATAATTTCTACACGTTCAATCAAGCTGGATGGAATGGTTGATAGGTCAACCTGAGCACTACCTTGAGCACCCGCTACGTGACGCTTACCGTTAACCAATACCAATGTTCTTGATGACTCAAGACGGCGTAAATCTGCGAAACTTTGGCCTGCAAAAGTGTTGCTGCCATTGTTGCCAATTAATGTATCAGTTGCACCGATTGCCGGTAATTCAGCAAGGATTTCCCCCAAATCTGGAGTACCGAATTGAGCAATGGCTTTGGCGTCAACAGTAAGCACTGGCGTAGGGTTGGAAAGTTCAGGACGAGCAATACGTGAACCTGTTACTTCAATGCGTTCCGATTTCTCGATTTTTTCGTTGTCTTCTTGGGCATTAGCGAAGGTTGCTGGTAGTACAACCGATCCGCCAATTAAGCTCAGTGCAATAGCACGGCTTAATTTGGTTTTTAACATCATAGTGTTTTCCCGAGTTTAGTTTTTATGCGTTATTGTTTTTTTTTAACTAACCTGGGCTCAGATTGTTATTAAATTGCGGTTTTTGTGAGCACGAATGGACATAAAACCACAAAATCTAATCTGAATGTCCAAATTAGTAACCGAGCATAGTAGCGATTGTTCTGTTCAGGTTCAATTTATTTAGTAAATATTTTGAGCTAAAAATTGATCTGGAGTGAAAAACGGTAAAGTTGAGATGATCGAAGCCTAATTAACGATAATTAAGGTAGATTGTTGGAAATTAGGCTTGTTTTAATATGCAATCAGACTAATCTTTCTTTGTTTCAATGGAGGGGGAAGGGGGATTGGATTCTGTTGCACCCAACGTTTCAAACGTCACGGTTTGGGATTGGCTATCATCTCTGAATATTAAAGATTTTACTGTCCCTTTCCCTTCAACATTGACTTGGTTAACCTGTTTCGTCCATACATCATGTAAGGCTTTGTGGCTAATTGACAGCGCAGTCACTTCTTGGGGAATAGCGGTTTCCTGATAAACCCAAAAGAACTGCCCCTCTATTTCATGACCAACAAGCTTGAGTGGCAATTCACCTTGAGGGATCGCATTAATTGAGAAATGTTCAGTGACGTATTTGGCGAAAGTCTCCTGAGTGGCTTTGTCCGAGATTATGTCTGCATTTTTTCCGAAGATATGCCTAACAGCATGTTCAGCGTCATGAAGAATGAAACGGTGCATCACTTCCAGGTTTTTGGAATGCTGATTAAATAGCACTTTAGTAATAGCGGCTTTTTGTTGGTGGGCGTAGACGTTAGTAGAGAAGAAAGTGTGCAAGCAAACCATTAAAAGCAAAAAGCAAACCTGTTGGAACTTTGCGTCTTTCATATTGGTACGGAACATGGGATTTTCTCTAAAAAGTGCTCCCAATCCTGCGTGTGCAGGATTGGGCGAAGTTCATTAGTTATCTTCTTCTTTATCTTTTTTGAGCTCAGTGGTGCTATCAAACATAATGTCACGGAACTCAAGAGCATTCTTTTTCTTGCTCTTATAAGATTCAATGCGAGAAGGTAGAATCTTACGAGGGAAGTGGTTGTTGTTAATATCGACATCTGCAGTCTGCCAACGAGGATCCACTTCGACGCTTTGTAGTTCTTTACCTTTGTCAGTAATTATCAGTTTTTCTACCGCTTTGGGCGAACGACGCCATATTTCTGCGGGTAAAGTGAGTGATTCCGAGCTGCCATCGGTGTAATTCAATTGCATGATAATTGGCATTACCAAACCGCCCAGATTACTAAACGAGAGCACATAGTAGTTTTTATCTTCTTTCACCGCTCTAGTTAGTGCTTCACGTTCCCAATCTTCCAACTTTTCCATGAATGAGTTGTACTTGTTACGCTCTTTGTTTGTAACTGTATATTCATCATGTTTGTCGTAAAAGTCAGTGACATCCTGATTGCGCTCAACCCAGGCTTTTCCTTCTTGAGCGTTTCTTTCAACTGAAATAGACATTGGCTTGTCTTTGTTTTCCTGACGACGACGCTCGAAGTCGATATCCGGATTTTCAGTATCAAGACGTAGTTTTTCCACTTTATCAATGGAGATATCTACATGGTCAGTGGTGTAAAACCAACCGCGCCAGAACCAATCCAAATCCACACCAGAGGCTTCTTCCATTGTGCGGAAAAAGTCAGAAGGTGTTGGGCGTTTGAATTTCCAGCGACGAGAGTATTCCTTGAATGCAAAGTCGAACAACTCTCTGCCCAGAATCGTTTCGCGCAAAATATTAAGTGCAGTTGCTGGCTTATGATAGGCGTTAGGGCCAAAGTTCAAAATGCTATCAGATTGAGTCATAAGCGGAACTTGAACTGATGATTTCATGTAATCAACAACATCGGATGGCTCATTACCCCAAGGAATATTGGGATCCCATTCTCTACCTGCAATGGCATCTAAAAAGCTATTTAGACCTTCATCCATCCATGACCATTGACGTTCGTCTGAATTGACCGTCATTGGGAAGTAGATGTGGCCGATTTCGTGGAAAATAACGCCTAACAGGTAACGTTTTTCTGACAGGGAATAGGTACGGCTCCCATCTTTTTGCAAATTAGTGCGAGGCCCATTAAAGGTGATCATTGGATATTCCATTCCACCAACAGGGCCATTGACTGATTGAGCAACTGGATAAGGGTAGTCAAAGGAGAAGCGAGAGTAGACTTCCATTGTGTGGATAACCGCTTCCGTAGAATACTTCTGCCATAGCTCACCCCCTTCTTTAGGGTAAAAAGACATTGCCATGACAACGGGGTTTTCTTCACTATCCTGTTTGTAGCCTTTTGCATCCCAGATAAATTTGCGTGAAGAAGCCCATGCAAAATCGCGAACATTCTTGGCACTGAACTGCCAGGTTTTCATCTTGTCGCTGCCTTTTTTCTCGTTTTCCAGTGCTTCTTCTGGAGTAACGATAAATACAGGACGTTTTGCTGTTTGCGCTTTACGCAAACGACGACGTTGTTCGTTGTCTAGCACTTTGCCGGAGTTCTGCAATGACCCTGTCGCTGAAACAATATGGTCAGAAGGAACGGTGATGGCGACATCATAGTCTCCAAATTCAAGCGTGAATTCTCCCCGTCCCAAAAAGTTTTTGTTGGTCCACGCTTCATAGTCAGTATAAGCCGCCAAACGTGGAAACCATTGAGCTAACAGGAATATGTCATTGCCGCCTTCTCTGTCATCTTTAGGAAAATGTTCAAAACCAGAACGAGCGGAAATGGCGTTTTCTTCCAGGATGTTGAAGGAAAAATCCATGGAAAAGGTAACCGACTCTCCTGATTTCAGTGGCGTTTTTAAATCGACACGCATAACCGTGTCGACAATGGTGCTCTTTAAAGCATTGCCGTGAGAATCTTTTACATTTTCTATGGTGAAGCCTAATGGTCTATCTTCCATGGCTTGCTGCTGACGTAGAAAGTCAAACGACATAGCTGCTGGTTGATCACCATGCGATGATTTGGTCGCAGGCCCTCTTGAAGCTCCGTCACCGAATGTTTTGGAACGCTCTGCTACTGAGTCGGCACGGAAGCGATTTTGATCCAGATGCAGCCATAAATATCTTAACGTGTCTGGAGAATTATTATGATAGTGAATAGTTTCGCTTGCCGTGATAGTACGAGCTTCTTCATTGAGTTTTACGTCAATTTGATAATCAACTTTTTGCTGCCAGTATTGATGTCCAGGCTCACCTGCGGCGTTACGGTATACGTTGGGAGTGGGTAGAACTTCATCCAATTGACGAAATTTGTCCTGAAAATCGCCTTTGGTCTGTTGAATCGCTGCCAAAGCTGGGGTGCTTGCGATAAGGAAGTATAAGACAAATCTGGATGCCCAATTGAGCATGTGAATCCTCCGGTTAGTCAATGTGATGACACTAGAAGTGCGCACGTAGTATTTGGAAGCACAAATTACACTAATACGTTAAAGAGGGAAAACTCTGAGGAGAGGGTTATTTAATAAATGTGTAAGAAAGCGTTAACACTGGGTAAAAACTTGAGGCAAGCGTTCCGTCAACAAATGTTCGCTGTCTATTATGGAGTTTTTTATGGAGTTTTCAGCACATATTTTTACATAAAAATACAACATGTTAACAGTCGTTGCATAAGTCATGAGCAGCCTTGCGTTTATGGTTTGTCTCATAACTTTTAGTAACTTTTGTTGATTCAGTGAGTTGCTATTCCAGCAGAACGATTTTGAAGCCTTCCTCTGTAAAGATTTAGAAAAGTACATAAAAACACATCTTTCATACAAACCTCTACATCATTGCTTTTATCTATTAAGTAGCATTCCCCAAAACGTCTGAAGGGGGATAGTTGATGTTTAAATTACAACAGTTGCAAGAAGTGCTAAGCCAGACTCTTGATATTGATACCACGCGTTATACGTCGGAAACGCCATTGTTAGGAGCCGTGCCAGAACTGGATTCTATGGCGATTGTGACGCTAGTAATGGCGATAGAACAAGAGGCTGGAATTAGCATGATGGATGATGAACTGAACGCTGAAAAATTCGCTTCAGTGGGGGACTTGTTGTACTTCATTAATCAGTGTAAGCCAGCATGACAGTGACCTCTAATCAGCCTCTAACAGCATTATGTTGGATGTCGGTGTCTATTTTCAAAAGCTTAATGGCAGTGATGCCACAATCATGGTCAAGGCGTGCAGCGATGGCACTGGGAAGGCTAATATTAAAGCACTCATCTAAAGCGCGAAATCGAGCCGTACAGAATATATTGCGTGCCTACCCAGAATTAAATAATGATGACGTTTTGGCGCTTGCTTATAAGTCTTATGCTCGTATTTGCTATGGTGCATTTCAGATATTGCGTTTGAATTCCCTGCGATTGGAAATTCATTGTGATGAGCAAGCAAAGAACATGTTGCAAAGTGAGCCGGGCGTTTGTGTGGCGACATTGCATTCAGCTTGCTATGAAGCTGTACCTCTTGCTGTTTCCCTGCTTAGCAATAAAGCATCGACGTTGTCGAAGATCCCTCCCTACCTGAATTTCGCAAAAAATATCTATATTGCGGCGGGGATCCAATGTTTTAACAAAAATAGTAATGGCTCATTTATTGAGCTGCTGAAAGCGGCAAAGCAAGGAAGGAATGTCGTGTTGCACAGTGACCATTTCGCTAACGATGTGCCAGTACGTTTTTTCGGTGAAGACACATCGGCACCAGCAGGTATCGCTATGTTATCTGCCATGGCGAAGAAGCCTGTGTTGATTGGCTATGCATGTTACGACGAGAATTTTGTCTGTCACGTGCATCTGGAGGTATTTTCAGAGCAGCACTGTTCGCAAAACACTGATGCCATGCAACAGTTAACGCAAGGTATGTATGGTCGTTTTGAACAGTTGATACGCCAGCATAAGGAAGACTGGTACTGGTCTTACAATCGGTGGCGTTAATGGTTGAATCTCAGGCTCAATGGGCTACTGCTAAACGCTTAGCTTCTTATTTCAGTTGTTATCGAGCCGGTTTAATTGCCTGCTTCTTTGCTGTTATCTGCTTTGCGGTGTTAGATGCAGGTATGGTGTATTTGGTGCAACCTCTAATTGATGACGGTCTTGCTGAGTCAAACTCACAGGTTCTGCAATACGGAGCTTTGTTGGTTATCGCAATTTTTCTGCTTCGAGGATTAGCCAGTTTTGTTGCCAGTTATTGTACTGCATGGGTGAGTAGTAAAGTGATTTTTACCCTGCGTCAGCAAAGCTTTGAGTATTTGCTGCGTTTGCCAATGAGCTTCTATGACCAGTCATCTCATGGCTCTCTAATTTCCAAATTAACTTATGACACAGAACAGATTGCTCATGCCAGTGCAGAAGCCGTTGTCACCTTGTTACGAGAGGGGCTGATCATTTTTGTATTGTTAGCCATCATGGTGAATGCCAGTTGGAAATTGTCTCTGTTGTTTTTGGCGTTGATGCCTGTTATTGCCTGGATCCTCAATTATGTCGCCAAGCATTTTCGTCGCGTAAGCAAAGACATGCAAGATGCTATGGGCGACATTACTCAGCAGGTGGAAACCAGCCTGAGTAATCATACTGTGATACGCGCTTGCGGTACTCAAGGTATTGAAGGTCAGCAATTTAAAGTGTGCAATAGCGACAATCGGCGTCAAGTGATGCGTTTGGCTCGTTTATCCGCTATTAGTAACCCTGTTATTCAAATGATAGGTGCATCAGCCATTGCAGTAGTTTTGCTATTAGCCAGTAACGAAAGCTTATTGACCTCACTAACGCCCGGCAGTTTCACTACGATTTTGGTGGCAATGGGTTCTTTGTTAAAACCACTGAAACAGATTAGTAAAGTGAACGAGCAGTTTCAGCGAGGATTAACTGCGGCAAACAGTATTTTCACACTGCTGGATGCTGAGCCTGAATTGGATCATGGGACACGGGAATTTGAAAAACCTGTAAACAAAATTCAGTGTCGGAATTTGAGTTTTCAGTACCCCAATTCAGAAACTCAGGTTTTACGAAATATTCAATTTGAGCTGTGCAAAGGTCAGACATTGGCGCTTGTGGGACGTTCTGGCAGTGGTAAATCAACGCTCGTTAATTTACTACTGGGCTTTTACCCCAGCCCAGTCCGCACAATTTACTTGAATGACCAGCCTCTGGAAGAGTATCGCCTTGCTGCGTTGCGCAGTCAGTTCGCTCTGGTCTCGCAAGATATCGCCTTGTTTAACATTAGTATTGCCGACAACATCGCTTATGGCTGTAATCGACCAGTTTCTCGCGAGCAAATAGAAGCTGCCGCAGCACAAGCTTTTGTGAGCGAATTTAGTGACCTTATGCCGCAAGGGCTCGACAGCTTCGTGGGAGAGAATGGGGCGTTACTTTCTGGAGGGCAAAAGCAGCGAATAGCTATTGCCAGAGCCATATTACGCGATGCTCCGATATGTATTTTTGATGAAGCTACTTCTGCTTTGGATAGTGACTCCGAAGCAAAAGTGCAACTGGCAATGCAGTCGCTACAGAAAGACCGCTGTTGCATCTTAATTGCCCACCGACTTACAACCGTAAAATTTGCCAATAGTATTTTAGTGCTTGATAAAGGCCGCATTGTTGAATGTGGTGACCATGACAGTCTATTGGCTCAAAAGGGACTGTATTCCTCTTTTTATTTTCAAACAGCAGAGGTTTGATTTCCAATGCAATTACTTCATGAATTACCACTTTCGAAAGTGACAAAAACGCCCAACGCATTGGCTTTGCAATGCCAATCTCAACATATTGATTATGCTGAGTTAGGACATGCGATCGAGTCTATTGGCAGCGCCCTGAAGAAACTTAATTTCTCATATGGCAGTCGCGTTGCCGTGTATTTACCCAAGGTGCCTGAAGCTGTTATTAGCTTTTTCGCAATTAGCTATGCTGGTTTGGTGTTGGTGCCAATTAACCCGATTTTGAAATCGGAGCAAGTGATGCATATTCTCAATGATTCTGGCGCTAAACTGTTAATTTCGCACGAATCTCGTATATCAAGACTTTCTGGTTTATTAGAAGGCTCTGCTGTAGAGCATATCATTTTAACTGATGTAAAAAGTGAGCAAGTGCACACTTCGCCTTATTTGTCTTTTTATTGGCAAGACTTGTTGAAAACGCCTGTCAAACCAAACCTAAAGCAGACACCAACCCCAGATGATTTGGTGGCTTTGCTTTATACTTCAGGCAGTACAGGTAAACCCAAGGGAGTAATGTTAAGTCATCGTAATATGGTTTTGGGAGCCTTGAGTGTCAGTGAATATTTGGAGAATACGCCCAGCGATAAACTGTTGTGTGTTTTACCTTTTAGTTTCGACTATGGTTTTAGCCAGCTTACCACGGCATTTGCTGTGGGGGCTTCCGTGGTGTTGTTAGAGTATTTGTTGCCTATCGACATAGTGAGGGCTATTGAGCGTTATCAAGTTACAGGGCTTGCGTTAGTACCACCAGTTTGGATGCAGTTAGCGAGTTTGAATTGGACAGAGAAACAAACTTGCTCTCTAAGGTATTTCACTAACTCAGGTGGTGCCATGCCAGAAGAGGTGTTGCACAAAATTCGTGAAAAGATTCCTCATGCTTCGCCCATTCTTATGTACGGACTAACCGAAGCATTTCGTTCGAGTTATCTGCCTGTTGAGTTTATTGATTCTCATACTCAATCCATAGGTAAGGCAATTCCTAAAGCCGAATTGCTGGTAATGGACGAATTAGGTAATGAGTGTGAAATAGGCGTGATTGGGGAACTGGTACATTGTGGTGAGCTGGTAGCACAAGGTTACTGGCAGGATGAAGAGCGTACCCATACCAAGTTTTTTCATATTGAAGGTAAGGGGCGAGCTGTGCGTTCTGGAGATCTGGTAAAACGTGACGAACAGGGTTTTTTGTATTTTGTGTCTCGTAATGACCACATGATTAAAAGTTCAGGCTATCGCATTAGCCCTACTGAAATTGAAGAGGAAGTGTTTAAACATCCTGGTGTGTTGTCGGCGATGGTTTGCTCTGCGCCTCATCCGAAGTTAGGTCAGGGTATTGTATTACATGTGTCAGGACAGGTTTCCGAACCATCTTTGAAAGCTTTTCTGATGAAAAGGCTGCCGATTTTTATGTTACCTCAGGCGATCTTTATCCATGAGAATCTACCGCTCAATGCGAACGGCAAGTTAGACCGAAATGCCTTGCTTGAAAAGTCGTGTGGGGTATTTGAGGAAGCTGATCATGTCTCAATTTGATGTTTTGCAAAGAATTAATGCTCAAAATAATCAACTGTTGATGGCTGGGAAAACTGCTGAGCAACTCATTGCTATTGCTGGTGGGGCACCATTGTTTGTTTATGATACTAAGGTGATGACTCGTCAGTTTGAGAAGCTCCAACAGGCTTTGCCTCAATCTGTTCGTATTCATTATGCGATAAAAGCCAATCCTCATATGGGCGTGTTAAACCATATGGCAAAGTTAGTGCACGGTTTCGATCTCGCTTCTCATGGTGAGCTAGTGAAAGCCTTGGCGACAGGCATGTTGCCGGAGCGTATTAGTTTTGCAGGGCCAGCTAAATCTGAGTTGGAATTAAGAGCCGCTATTACGGCGGGGGTAAAGATTAATGTGGAAAGCGAATTAGAGCTGCAACGTATTGGTGACTTAGGTGAACAGTTGAATATTCGGCCCAAGATAGCTTTTAGAGTTAACCCTGATTTTGAGCTAAAAGCGGCCGGAATGAAAATGGCGGGGGGGAGTAAACCTTTTGGGATCGACGCAGAGCAAATTCCTTATTTATTATCTTTGCTTCATTCGCAAGATTTTGATTTTCAGGGTTTTCATATATTTACTGGTTCCCAAAATCTAAGACCTGATTCCATCATTCAAAATCATCAACGCACCTTCCTTCTGGCAGAAGAATTGGCTTGCGAAGCAGAGCGTTTTAGCCTGGATGTAAAATATTTGAATATTGGTGGTGGTTTGGGAGTGCCTTATTTTCAGGGAGAGCTGGCAATTGAATTAGATGATATTGGTGCCAACTTGCAAACCTTATTAGATGGTCGAAGTTTAAGATTACAAGACACTGAAGTTGTCATGGAGCTAGGGCGTTATTTGGTGGCGGAGTCTGGTGTTTATTTATGCCAAGTGACTGATGTTAAGGGATCCAGAGGGAAAAATTTCGTGATAACAAACGGTGGTATGCATCATCATTTAGCAAATTCAGGTAACCTTGGGCAGATGATTCGGCGTAATTATCCCGTGGTAATGGCCAATCAATTGGAGTCTGGTGAAGATAATAAGATCAGGGTTGATGTGGTTGGCCCCTTATGCACGCCTTTGGATATTTTGGCTGCGAATATAGAATTACCAGACCCGAAAGTGGGCGATGTGATTGCAGTATTGCAATCGGGAGCATACGGCGCGAGTGCCAGTCCTCAAGATTTTTTGAGTCATCCTCACGCCAGAGAGCTGGTGCTTTAGTGCATAGGCATAACGCGGTTTCTACCGAGATTTTTAGCCTCATACAGATGTTTGTCTGCGGTTTCGATAAAATCAGAAATTTGCATTTTTTCATCTGCTTGAGATACACCAAAAGATGCGGTGATGCCGCCAATGGTTTGGCCTGTTCGCTTGTCTTTTAGCTGGATTTTTTCAATGGATCGGCGCATTACTTCGGCAACATGTAATGCCCTGGTAATGTTGTCTGTTGGAATGAGTATGGCAAACTCTTCGCCGCCAAAACGATAGGCTTGTGCTCCATCTCGGCAGCTTTGTTGCAGTTTTTTGGCAACGGCTTTTAGAACCTTATCGCCCATGACATGACCATGAGTATCATTGAATTTTTTGAAGTGATCGACATCCACAATAATCAAACACAATGGGGTGTGATGCATCATGGATTGCAATTCATCATCAAAGAAACGGCGATTGCATAGCCCGGTGAGGGAGTCATACAAGGCATGTTTTTGAGTTTGTTGTAGTTCGGCTCTGAGCTGTGCGATTTCTTTTTCTGCACTGGTTAGAGCGGCACTGAAATTCAATGTACTGCGGCGGATTTCCTGTGCGTCATTGACCAGGTTGCGCACCAACCCCATCACTTCTTCCACCGACCAGCCTTCCTTCTCAACTTTTTCCAAATCATCAAGGCAACCATCCATTGCGCTACGAAAAACATGGGTGTCACTTTTGGTGTCTTGGACGGTTTGAGATATTTCTAACAGCATGGCTTCAATATTTTGGCGTAATTGCCACGGGCTGACTTCCTGCTTATCTGCTACATAATTACGATACATTTCCTCCGCTCTGGCATTCGACAAGGTACTAATCTGCGCCAGAATGCCATCCATTGATTCGTTCAGGGATGGGGTTTCGTTCGCTGCATAGGTATACCAAAGAGCATAGTTGGTAGGAATCGCCGGCATCTTATGTTTGAGCATCAATGGCACGGTTTTCTTTAAAATATTGAATGATTTTTCCAAATCATTTTTAGACATGAATGAAGCCTGATTTAATTCGCCTTAGTGTTCTAATGTTAGCAAAATATCAATGCTAAGTTTTAGCTAGAATTAGGATTTTCTGACGAAAAATTTATTCAACAGTTGTCAATTTTAGAGAAATCCACCTATGGTTGGATTAACTTGTTCCGATTTAACTGGTTATAGGGGGCAAAGGATTCATGGAGTGATACCACGCTGCCCACGATAATAAGAGTGGGCGGAGCAATAGTGGATTGCTTGGCTCGTTCAACAATATTCTCCAACGTGCCAGTGAGAATTTGTTGTTCATGAGTGGTGGCAGATTGCACCAGAGCGATAGGGGTTGAAGGCGCCAAACCATGTTGAATCAGTTGTTCACAGATAATGTGTAATCCGGTTAAGCCCATATAGAACACGAGTGTTTGGTTTTTCTGTACCAATGCTGGCCAGTCCAAATCAATGGTGTCGTCTTTTAAGTGACCGGTTGCAAAGACAACAGACTGAGCATGAGCACGGTGAGTCAGCGGTATTCCCGAATAGCTGGCTGCACCTGTCGCGGCAGTAATACCTGGAATTACCTGAAAATTGATTTCGTGCTCAATAAGGGTTTCGATTTCTTCACCGCCACGACCAAAAACAAACGGGTCTCCGCCTTTTAAGCGAACCACTCGCTGGCCCGCTTTTGCTCGTTCTACAAGTAGATGATTAATGTCATCTTGTGGAAGTGTGTGCTTACTTTTCGCTTTTCCAACGTAGACTTTCTCGGCATCTCTGCGCACCATTTCCAAAATGTCGCTGGAGACCAGACGGTCATATACGACAACATCGGCTTTTTGCATAATACGCAGTGCTTTAAAGGTGAGTAATTCTGGATCCCCGGGACCCGCGCCAATTAAATAAACCGTGCCAGCCAGTGGTTGCTGAGCCGATGAATTAGCCAGCTTGCTTTCAATGGCTTTTACGGCCTCTTCATGATTGCCATTCAACGCTTGCTCTGCGATGTCACCTTCCATGACTTCTTCCCAGAAAGCGCGGCGAGAATCTAGGTCGTTAAAATGCTGCTTAACCTTATCTCTAAATTGTTCAAATAAGCGACCCAATTGAGATATGCGTTGTGGGATCAGTGTTTCCAGTTTTTGCCGTAGATATCGGAGTAGAACGGGTGCTACGCCAGCACTGCTTAAAGCGATAACAATAGGTGAGCGGTCTACGATGGCGGGTGTGATAAAACGACATAGTGGAGGATTATCGACCACATTCACCATTAAACCCGCTTTACTGGCGATTTCGTGGATGTGTTGGTTCAATTGGGAATTATTGGTTGCGACGAAAATCAGAGTTTGATCTTGAATATCTGTGTCGCGAAAACGTCGCTCAAGTAGTGAGATTTTACCCTGTTCAGCATAAGTTTTAACTGTGGGAGTGACTTCTGGTGCGACAACCGTAATCTGCGCTTCGGTTTTTAATAGCAATTCAATCTTGCGAGCTGCCACTTCCCCAGCGCCAACGACCAGACAATGCTGGTTTTGAGTATCAACAAATATAGGGAAATAACGCATGATCCTGCCACCACAAACTTGAATGTATGTTTGGTGTAATTCTGTGAGCAATCAGGAATTACCGGAAACAATTTACATTCAATTTAGCTTGAGCACTATAGCTCAGCCTGAATGAATTCTAGAAGGGGAATTATGCATTCATCGGTTATAACAAATAAATAAAATAATTTGATTTGTTATAACCAAGATGAATTAAGTAGGGAAAGCCTGATTTAAATCAGAACCTCTTAGTCGCGACTCTTCTTTTCAACCCACTCACGGATATCAAGTTTTTGACCTGCGACACGAGTTTTCTTCAATAAATCTTGTACTTCTGTAGGCATACCTTCTGGTAAATCTACCGTGCTGTACGAATCATAAATTTCAATGGCACCGATAAATTTACTGTCGATGTTGGCTTCGTTAGCGATAGCGCCAACAATGTTACCTGGTTTTGCGCCATGGCTGCGACCAACCGCAATGCGGTAGCGTTGCATGCCTTCATCCGGCGTACTGGTGCGGCGTTTTTCGCCTCTGCCACGACCTCTGTCTCCGCGGTCGCCTCTATCACCACGATCGCCTCTATCTCCGCGCTCACCTCTATCTCCGCGCTCACCTCTATCTCCGCGCTCACGGCCTCTGCCACGATCATCGCGTCCTTCGCGCTTTTCTCTTGGTGGGCGTGTAGAAATATCGGGTACATCAGACTCTTTCAGTACCAAAGGCTCGTCACCTTGTGCCAACTTGGCTAAAGCCGCAAGCAGTTTTTCTGGTGATGCTTCGGTTTCTTGTTGAATTGCTTCGATAACCGGTAGCAATGTATCTGCCTGATCCTCTTCCAACGCTGCCATAACGCGTTCTTTAAAGCGTTGTACGCGAGATTCGTTCATTTCAGTCAGGCTTGGAATCGGCATCGGCTCCATGTTTTGCTTGGTCGCTTTTTCGATAGTGCGCAATAAACGCATTTCACGATGAGAGATAAACAGGATGGCATCGCCAGATCGTCCAGCACGGCCTGTACGACCGATACGGTGTACATAAGATTCTGTGTCGTAAGGAACATCGTAGTTAATAACGTGGCTTACACGGTCAACGTCTAGTCCACGAGCCACAACGTCGGTAGCGATAAGAATATCAATACCGCCTTGTTTCAGTCTTTCAACGGTACGCTCACGGGATTTTTGCGGGATGTCACCATTTAAAGGTTCAACATCGTAACCACGGGCACTTAGCTTTTCAGCCAATTCGATGGTGGCAGTTTTTGTTCTGACGAACACGATAACGCCATCATAGTTTTCGACTTCCAAAATACGCGTTAGCGCTGATAATTTGTGATGCCCGGAAACCTGTACATAACGTTGGCGAATGCTTTTCGCTGTACTGGTTTTGGACGCAATTTTAATTGTCTTTGGATCATTCAGATAGCTGGTGGCGATCTTCTTGATAGGCGCAGGCATGGTGGCTGAAAACAGCGCTGTTTGTCTTTCTTCTGGCGCTTGAGACAAGATCCACTCAACGTCATCAATGAAACCCATACGTAACATTTCGTCGGCCTCATCAAGTACCAACATTTTCAAACTGTCGAGCTTTAATGTATTGCGCTTGATGTGGTCGATAACACGGCCTGGCGTACCTACGATAACGTGGGTTCCGCGCTTCAATTGACGAATCTGGTTATCGTAAGATTGGCCGCCGTAAATAGGCAGCACGCGTAATGCTTTGTTGAAGCTGGCATAGGCTTGAAATGCTTCGGCAACCTGAATTGCTAATTCACGTGTTGGTGCCAGAACTAATAGTTGTGGCTCTTTCAGTGAACTATCGATTTTGGCTAACATCGGCAAAGCGAAGGCGGCTGTTTTACCAGTACCTGTCTGAGCCTGTCCAATCAGGTCTCGTCCTTCAAGTAGCAAAGGGATACTTTCTGCCTGGATAGGGGAAGGTTTTTCGTAGCCTATTTTATCCAACGCGTCCAGAATTTCTTGAGGAAGGGCTAAATCTTTAAAGCTAATGGAAACGTCGGTTGTCATAGATATGTACTCACTTATATGCTGAACCGTTTCTCAATGACCACATGCTTAAGAATAGCTCAGTACTGGGGAAAATGTGGCGCATTGTAGAGTAAAACTTGTCCGCTGGCTACTTGATAATGTGCTTTTTTATGTGGC
Source organism: Paraneptunicella aestuarii (assembly GCF_019900845.1). Classification (NCBI taxonomy): domain Bacteria; kingdom Pseudomonadati; phylum Pseudomonadota; class Gammaproteobacteria; order Alteromonadales; family Alteromonadaceae; genus Paraneptunicella; species Paraneptunicella aestuarii. The sequence continues at coordinate 619,266 of NZ_CP074570.1, forward strand.
TTGAGTGGTGATTTTATATATTTGAGGGGAAATAGCGGAAAAAGCTTCTGTTTTTTTAAGTTTATGGCGTCGGAGTAAAACGATTAAGGTGTTTTTATGCACTTGTAAGCTTTGTAAAATAAGTGTTTTTATGATTAACGATAATTTTACAAATGTTGTGATATTTAACATTAAAACTCGTTAATTCCTGAAGAATTCTCATCTTTAAATGTTGGTTAACTGTGATTTCATTGGGCTAGGAGGGGTTTATCCAGGTTTTGAAGTTATATCTGAATCAGAGCTGGTGAGATTGAGGAGTGCGTTCCTGCATATATCACTACCTCTGGGCTGAATATTTGAGCAATATCTTTTCTCCGCCTTTGCTCTTTAAAACTTAAAAAATTCCCCCAAATACGCGAAAGTTTAATTTGGAGGCATTGTCGCCATGTTTAGTGGAATTCAAGAAAAGTTATTAAAACTCAGGGATAACAGGGCATTTGAAATGTTAGTGATTGCCGTCATTATCATTTCAGCACTGGAAATAGGTGCTAAAACCTATGAATTACCTGCTTTTGCCATTGATGTTACTTTGGTTCTGGACTGGTTTATCACTCTCTTTTTTCTGTTTGAAATAACAGTTCGGTTCTGGGCTGAACCCGATAAAAAACGCTTTTTTCATTCCGGTTGGAATATCTTTGATACCCTGGTTGTGTTGGTCAGTTTGATACCTATCCAGGATACCGAAATGGCACTGTTAGCTCGTTTGGTCAGGGTGTTCAGGGTGCTGCGTATGGTGTCTATTATTCCTGAGCTCAGGATCCTTATTAATTCGCTTATAAAAGCCTTGCCACAGCTGGGCTATGTGATGTTGCTTCTGTTTATTATCTTCTATATTTATGCCGCAGTAGGTAGCTTCTTATTTAGTCCTATCAATTCAGAACTTTGGGGCAATATTGCGATTTCCATGCTGACTCTTTTCAGGATAATGACATTCGAGGATTGGACTGATATTCAGTACGAGACCATGGATGTTTACCCGATGAGCTGGATGTATTACATGAGCTTTATCTTTTTTACTGCATTCGCTTTTTTAAATATGGTGATTGGTATTGTGGTCAATGTTATGGAAGAAGAGCACGCTAAAGTTCGAGCAGAAGAGAATGGAAAAGAACCGACCATGAAAGAGCTGCAAGATGAAATACGTGAGTTAAAGGCGTTGTTGCTGGAAAGGAAATAGCCTTCTCAAGCGGTTATTTCCTTTGGTCTTCGAATTGATTTTGGGGTAAAAGCTACAGGCGAGGGAGGGACGCGCCTGTAGCTTTGAGATTAATCATTTAATTTTTATTACGAGTGAGTAGAGTTAGCCGTTACCGCCGTCTTCATCATCATCATCCTCGTCATCGCCTTCTCCATCACCGTCGTCGTCGCCGTTTCCATCGTCATCTTCACTGTCTTCAAACTCAATTTCTTCGGCTTTGATAGCGTTGTCTGATGTGAAGAAGCCTTTCACTTTTACAGAGACTCCGACAGCAAGATCTTCGGCTGTGCCATTGTCGAACTCTGTGTATTCATCAAAGGTGATTTCATGGTTTGCCAAGGTAAAACTATTACTGGATTGCAGAGACTGAATTTCGCCTTCCAGTGTGGTTCTCTCTGTAGCGGAGAATTCAATTTCTTTGGCAACAAGAACATTCTCTGCGTTTAATGTGCCTTCAATTTCCACAACAACACCATTTCCTAAACGACGATGGTTACCTTTGCCATATTTCGTCTGTTGTGTCGTTGTTACTTGTTGGTCGGCGACCATGAAGTTGGTTTCGGAAATGAAATTGCTGATAGTGCCAGAAATGCTGATTTCCTCATCTTGAGAAGCAAACTCTATGCGGTGAGCGATCAGGGTGGAATCGCTATCCAGAATGCCTTTTACTTCAACAGCAACGCCTTGCGCTAATGAAGACGCATCGCCGTTAACATAGATGGTATCTTCAATGGTGGTGACTGCATGCCCGTTTACGGTGAAGTCGGTTGCGCTGTCAAAGGTATCAATCGTGCCTTCAATTTCTACGGCTTCGTTATTGTCTTCGCGTTCAAACTCAATTCGAGTTGCCAGAATATCACCAGTGTCCAGCTCTCTGCCTTTAACTTCTACAAGTGCACCATTTTGCAAGTCGGCTTCAGCGCCGTCTTTAAAGCGGGTGTATTCGTCAGTAATGACGTTTCTGCCGTTAAGTACAAAGTTGCTGTCATCATCCAACTCGCTGATCGTCCCCTGAATTTTGACTTGTCTTACCGCAGAGCCTTGTTCACTGTTACCGTTATCGTCTAATAATTCGACCTCTAACCCTAGCAGAGTGTCGTCGTCTTGACGTTGCCCTTCAACAGAAACTCGGGAGCCGCTAGTCAACAGAGCGAAGAATTCATCTGCTGTTAAATCGTCTTCCTGATACTCAAACTCGGTGAATTCGTTGGTGACAACCATCACGCCTTGAACTTGGAAATCTGGCTGAGTGATTTGCCCCACTTGGCCTTCCAATTCAACATTTCCTGAGGGTTCTTCACCTGATAATTCGGTTCTTGCCAACAGGCGAATAACCAGTGCGTTATCGTTGCTAAAGGCTTTTACTTCAACGATATCACCAATGGCTAAGTCACCCAGCGTCAGTCGGCGAACTTTGGCGTCGGAGCGATCAATGAAATTGCTGTGTTGATCCAGAGTAAAAGTGGTATCCAGTAACGTCAGGGTTTGAGCGTCGGTGTCGATGGCTTCAATAGCACCTTCTAACTGAATAACTCCTTCTTTATCCAGACGAATGGCTCTGGCTTGCAATACTTCATCAACAACAACGCCAAAGGCTTTAACTCGAAGGTTTACCGCCAGGTCTTCAGACGTTCCTGCATAAAATTCTGTGTTTTCATCCCAACTAATGGTGTTACCGGCAACGATAAAGGTGTGCTCGTCAACAATGCTGGTAATCACGCCGTCTAATGCGATTTGCTGGCCTGAAATAGGCGTATCTTCCGTGATGACGGTAACAGAATCAGCAATAAGTACGCCTTCTACCAGTTCTGAAGTGCTTTTAACATTAACAGATACACCATCTTCCAATGTGCCGACGACCGTTGCTGCGCTGTAGTCAACCGGAGTGGAGAAGATTGAGAATTGTTGAGCTTCGGTATCCAGCAGAGAGACCTCACCGTTTAACACGTAAGTATCAACAGTCTCGAACAGGTTTACGTGGGTTGCCAGAAATTCATTGTTGCCATCGCCGTCGGTATCACCTTCGTCGATGCCGCTAATGGCAACTATCATGCCCGGTAATAGGGTGTCGAAGGTGATGTTATTGAAAATGGTCAGTTCGTCGATTTCGAAGGTTTGACCCAGAACCGTAATTTGGCTGTCAGTTAGTGAAACGCTATCTACAGGGCCTTTGGCATGTACTGTGTAAGTCACACTCACCGCATCGGCCACTGTACCGTCTGCGCTTATGCGACCATTCACTGTTACCACCATGCCAACATCAAAGTCATCTTCGCTGGCTTCTTGTTGTTCATCATCGTTAAATTCGGTGTTATCCGTGGCATATCTCACACCGTTTACATAGACGCTGCCGAAGTTGGATATTACGCCCGTGCTAACTACTTCTGCTTGATAAACCAGAGCAACGGATGCGTTTTGAGCATTGCTTAAGGTAATGGTTTGCTCGGCGGGTAATACGTCGTAAACAATACCATCGGCGGAGACTTCGTTAATGCTGATGGTGTAAGTGCCGCTTTCAAGCGTTGATAATGTGGTTGTAGCCGTTAGCGTTTGGCTATAGCTATTCGGGCCTGTCACCATGACGTCTGGTGAACTGCCGTCCGGTAATCCCGACAAACTAATGGTTAGAGATGCTGAGGGGGTTGTTGAAGGCGGCGGTGTTGAGCTGCTTGAGCCTCCGCCACAGGCGGATATAAAAAATAAACAAACAGCGAGTAAGGCTGATATGCGGGTTATCGAGATCATGTCATTCTCCACTTTCCTATTCATTTTGAAGTAGGGCTTAAATTCATGCGTAGGTATAAAACGTAGTAATAAATTGACTATTGAGCAAAGTGTACCGGGAAGAATTGCAGTAATGGTTATGGGAAATAAAACCTTTGTGGGGTGTGGGATAATTATGGGAATGTTTCTTTTCTTGAGTGATGTGGCTGGTATGCCTCTATTTTAAAGGTTTTTTTACGATCGCCTGACTCTGCACTGTTTGAGGAAGGCTGGATTAGATAATAATATGGAATGAGTTTATATACCTAAAATGAATTCATAGATTAGGTGGTATTGCTGTAATACGAGCGAGAACCCTGGATTAAGTTAAGCAATAAAAAACCCGGCGCTTGTTACCAAGGCCGGGTTTTTCGTATTTTAAGAAAAGACTCTTATTTCTTTTCTGCTTTACGTGCTTTGGCTTCTGCAATTACTGCTTCAGCAACGTTTTGCGGACAAGGCATGTAGTGTGAGAATTCCATAGAGAATTGACCACGACCAGAAGTGATTGTACGCAAGTGACCGATGTAACCGAACATTTCAGAAAGTGGTACGTCAGCTTTAATACGAACACCTGTTGGGCCAGCTTCTTGATCTTTGATCATGCCGCGACGACGGTTCAAGTCACCGATTACGTCACCAACGTTGTCTTCTGGAGAGAACACGTCAACTTTCATGATTGGCTCAAGAAGTTGTGGGCCCGCTTTAGGCATGGTTTGACGGTATGCACCTTTCGCTGCAATTTCAAACGCGATAGCCGAAGAGTCAACTGCGTGGTATCCACCGTCGAACAACTCAACTTCTACGTCCAACACAGGATAGCCTGCCAAAGGACCTTCTTTCATCATTGAGGCAAAGCCTTTTTCGATGGCTGGGAAGAATTCCTTAGGAACGTTACCACCAACAACGGTAGACTTGAACTTGAAGCCGCTACCTGTTTCTCCAGGTCTGATGCGATAGTCGATCTTACCGAATTGACCAGAACCACCAGATTGTTTCTTGTGCGTGTAGCCATCTTCAACTTCACGTGTGATGGTTTCACGGTAAGCAACCTGAGGTTTACCTACGTTCAATTCAACACCATAAGTACGTTTCAGGATGTCTACTTTGATGTCCAGGTGAAGCTCACCCATACCTTTCAGGATGGTTTCGCCAGATTCCTGGTCAGTTTCAACCTGGAATGTTGGATCTTCTGATACCAGTTTACCGATAGCGATACCCATCTTCTCTGTACCACCTTTATCTTTAGGAGATACAGCGATAGAGATTACTGGCTCAGGGAAGATCATTGGCTCAAGTGTACAAGGATGGTTAGGATCACATAGAGTGTGACCGGTTTGTACGTTCTTCATGCCTACAACAGCGATGATGTCACCCGCTTGAGCTTTGCTCAATTCAGTACGATCGTTCGCGTGCATTTCCACCATACGGCCGATACGCTCAGTCTTACCAGTAGCACTGTTAAGAATAGTCATACCTTTTTCCATCTTACCTGAGTAAATACGGATAAAGGTCAATGCGCCGAAACGATCGTCCATGATTTTGAACGCCAATGCGCGTAGTGGCTCGTCAGGAGAAACGATGGCTACTTCACCAGTCGCTTCACCAGTATCTTCGTCAGTCAGAGGTTGAGGATCAACTTCTGTTGGGCTTGGCAAATAGTCAACAACAGCATCAAGAACCAACTGGATACCTTTGTTTTTAAATGCAGAACCACAGAAAGTCGGGAAGAACGCAAGGTCACGAGTACCTTTACGGATACAACGCTTGATGTCTTCCAAAGAAGGTACTTCACCTTCCATGTAGGCCATCATCAGGTCGTCGTCTTGCTCAACCGCAGTTTCGATCAGTTGCTCATGGTATTCATTTACTTTGTCAACCATGTCAGCTGGTACGTCTTGTACAGTGTAGTTTTCTGGCAAACCAGAGTCGTCCCAGATGTACGCTTTCTTCTCTAGTACATCAACAACGCCTTTGAAGTCGTCTTCGATACCGATAGGCAACGTCATTACCAAAGGATTTGCTGCTAGTACGTTTTTAACTTGTTTAACAACGCGATAGAAGTCAGCACCCATACGGTCTAACTTGTTTACGAAGATCAAACGAGCTACTTCAGAGTCGTTAGCATAACGCCAGTTGGTTTCTGATTGAGGCTCAACACCACCAGAACCACAGAATACGCCCACACCACCGTCTAATACTTTCAAAGAACGATATACTTCAACAGTGAAGTCAACGTGCCCTGGAGTATCGATGATGTTCATACGGTGATCTTTCCAGAAACAGGTCGTTGCAGCTGACTGGATTGTAATACCACGCTCAGCTTCCTGTTCCATGAAGTCCGTAGTTGATTCACCGTCGTGTACCTCACCGGTCTTATGGATTTTACCGGTCAATTTCAAAATACGTTCTGTAGTCGTTGTTTTCCCCGCATCTACGTGTGCGAAGATACCAATATTTCTATACTTGGCTAAGTCAGTCATGGCTTCACTTTTATGAGTTAAAAAAAATTGCGCGGCATTATACAAGATTTAGGGCGATTTTAAACCAATTGTATTGGTTATTTTTGCGCCTGTTGAAGTTGTCGCTTAATCGCTGTTCAGGATCGCTGACAAAGAAGTTTGTATTAGCGCAGTGTTGATGGGGCATCTTGATTTGATTGTATTGATATTTATGGCTTTTTTTGAGATTCAAGTAAGAATTCATTCTATCCCAATCGGGCTTCAATATTTGTTAATTAAGATTGATTGTTTTACAGTGGTGCGCATTATATATGCGCATCAATAGGCTGCTTATGAGAAAAGAACATCACTCTCGCTCCCCAAAAAAAGCCACTAATTTGAGTATTCGCAGTGATTTGCTGGCTGAGGCGAAGCGATTTAACATAAATTTGTCTGCGACAATGGAAGAGGCTTTGGAAAAACAAGTGGCAAAATGCTTACGAGATGAATGGTTGAAGCAAAATGCAGAGTCCTTAGACGCTTGTAATGCTCTAACTGAAAAGCATGGTTTGTTTTCAGACAGCTACAGGGTATTTTGATGGCGCAGTTCTGCTTATATCAAAATAAAGATCGAAACTCTTGTGAGGCCTACCCTTATTTTGTTGATGTGCAAAATCAATTGCTTGAAAGCCTTAACACCAGATTGGTGATCCCATTAACACCGATAGACTTGTTAAGTGAAAAAGCGCCTGGTCATTTGTGTCCTGTCATCCATATTCGTGAGGGAGACTTTGTCATGTTGACGCAGCAAATGACCAGTGTTCCTAGAAGTATCTTGACCGAGCCGGTCAATGATTTGAGCGCCTTTCGCGAAGAAATTATTGGCGCTATTGATTTCTTAATTACGGGAATTTGAATACTGGAATTAAAATCTTCAGCGGCACTAAGTTTATTTGATTCTCAAGTATTACGAGTCTTTTATGGAACTAAATTCCACTTCTACAGAGTAGGAGTAGCTTTGACTGTTATCTTCTTTGTACTCTCCATTTGACGCTATAGATATTAGGGCGTTTTTGGCCTTAATTGTTGCCGATATATCCCCCCTGAATTGGCTGGCTTTGTTGATATTAATTGTAGCCCTTTTACATCGGCCGACTTCTCTACCATAAACTACTGCCTTCCAGGATGGTTCGTAATCAAGCCAGTTGTAATCTTCAGAGCAAAACGTTCTTTCCGCGCTGTATTTCTTACCATCAAATTCAAAAACTCGGGAATCAAGCAGTATTGAGGTTTTTCTCTTCGATAGTTCAACTGCTGTAGAAGCTGATAGTTGAATATCGCTGTTAGATGTAGCTTCTATAGATAGGTTTGATTCAGTCTGACTGGTAGAATACTTGTTAATCACAATTTTTGTTGCTCCTAAATCAACAAGTATTTTGATTAGTTCAACTTCTCTTTCTTCATGGAGTAATTCATCGTAATTATCATCAGGTATGTATAGGTTTTTCTGAGAATTTACCAAAGGATGCTTTCTATAAATTTGCCCAACTACTGGATGACCTGGTGGGAAGTTTAATCCTCTTTCATTCACTTGTGTTAAGGTCACTCCATTTTCAGATATAAAACGAGCAATTTCTTTTTCAGTTTTTTCTTGAAGTTTGCTGTCTTTATTTTTAGATAGCAGTTGCTCTATGTAAGGTGCTGCAAGCCCAGCAGCTGCTATTAACGCTATCGGTAAGCTTATAGCGGGTGATAAAGGAAATCTTATCAAACTACCTACTTGTAAGCCTGTTATGAACTTATTGAAATTCCCCAATACCGGTTGTGTTTCAGAAGACGGCGATACTACCTCCTCTTCGGGGAGCACTTCGTTAATTATATATATGGTATTCATATTTTTCTTTTAGTTAAGGTGCAATAAATAACCATTGTATATTTTGGAGAAAGAGCTTAGTAGTTATTTTTACTTAGTTTTATTTAGAGCTCGGTTTACAAAATGAATAGCATCTATGATCTCTTGATCTGCCTTCCCAACAAATAAGCAAATAGCATTCCGGCAAAGCTGATGCAGGTTAGCATCAGGAAGTAGTTATGGAAGCCTGTAATGCCGGGGCTTGCATCCAGAATTCTGCCTGCCACTGCGGCAAAGAATATGTCTGGCGTGTAGCCAATCAGGGAAATTAATCCAACGGCTGTTCCAGTGATATTCGCTTTCAGTTTCGATTCTTCCAGCAAGGTAAAATAGATGCCTCGTAGCGCATACATAGCGGCAAAAGTGACTAGCAGATTACCCAGAATAATCAGTGAACCAATTTGCTCTGGTGTGACGATGCTCAAAACACAGAACACTGCCGCAGCAATAAAGAAGATGAATGAAACCAGTTTGCTTGATGATAATCGATCGGCAATGAGCCCGGCGGCGATGGCTGCCAGCGGGCGAGTGTAGCTGCCCAGAGTGGTGAATTCAGCGGCTTCAACTGCGTTCTTTTGTAACACCTGAACGGCATACAGGCCGTAGTTGTCGAGTGCTCTGTATCCGCAATAGGCGGCAACGATAATGCCTCCTTGCAGCCAAACACTGGGATTTTTAGCCACGTGAAATATGTCTTTTCCTATTCTGGCAGTGGCACCTAATGAGCTCGGTTTGACATGAGGAATAATAAACCAGACCAAAACCGCGGCGGTGAGCGTGATACAGGAATAAAACAAAATCACGGATTGAATCGCAGCTTTGCTTGCTGTTGCGTCTTTTAATTGCTCACCTAATATTGAGCTGAAAATAACCACGGCGACACTGGCTGCGATACTTGCCATTAATCCTCTACCGCCATCTAAAAAGCCAAACGCCAGTCCTTGGGAATTATGTCCACCCCAGTCGCGAGTTGCTTTTATCATTGCTGCCCAGAAAAGCAAAATAGTGGTTAAGCCAAAATAGCCATAAACAATGTAGAGCCCTGTAACGGGTGGAATTGTGTAGAGATAGAAACCGCCAAGCGCGGTACACAACAGAGACATTGCCATTAATTTTCGCGCTGAAAAGTGATCGGCAATAGCGCCTCCAGGAAAGTAAGCCAACATGGCTGTAATCCCGTAAACCGCATACACATCGCCCAATTGAGTATTGGTTAACTGAAACGCTTCAAGAAAGGTAGGGCGGAAAAAGCGAGCAATATGAAAAGGCAGAGTAAAAATCATCTCACCAGCAAAAATCAATGTGAATAAGATGAGGTAATGTTTAAGTGATTTGGATGTATCTGCTGGGGTGCTTGCTGAGGTCATTGGCCTGGAGAGCGTGGTCGCTCAATCGTTATTGTTATTATGTCGCTAATCTTTACATAATCAGTGGGTTAGGTAAACCGCATGATGTAAGGTAGATAATCCATAGAACATTCAGACTGAAAGACTCGTCCCAACTTTTTGATCCAGATCAACTTCTACCAGCATTTCCATTGCTGCTTAATTTGAGCACAACTAGAATTCCGCGTTTTTGTTTTTGGTGCGCTCTTGTTTTTGGTGCGCTTTTGTATTTGAGCTGCTGCCAACGCTGAAAAAGATTTGAAATGACGAGGAAGTAATGAACGAGAAGTGTGTGCCGAAATTTGTCCCTGAATTATTGTCGCCAGCGGGAAGTTTGCGCAATATGCGCTATGCCTTTGCTTATGGTGCCGATGCCGTTTATGCCGGACAGCCTCGTTATTCTCTGCGTGTTCGTAACAACGAGTTTAATGCTCAAAATCTAAAGATTGGCATTGATGAAGCACATGCTCTAGGCAAGAAGTTTTACGTTGTCAGTAATATCGCGCCACATAACAGCAAAGTGGATACCTACCTAAAAGACATCGAACCTGTTATTGCCATGAAACCCGATGCTCTTATCATGTCTGATCCCGGTTTGATTATGCTGGTACGCGAACGTTTTCCAGACATGTCGATTCACCTTTCTGTGCAAGCCAATGCGGTTAATTATGCCACTGTACAGTTTTGGGCCAAGCAGGGCATCGAGCGAGTGATTTTGTCGCGTGAACTTGCGCTGGAAGAAATAGAAGTGATTCGTGAAAAAGCGCCAGACACAGAACTGGAAGTGTTTGTACATGGTGCGCTTTGCATGGCTTACTCGGGTCGCTGTTTGTTATCGGGCTATATGAATAAACGCGATCCGAATCAGGGAACCTGCACCAATGCCTGTCGTTGGAGTTACGATGTAAAAGAGGGGCAGGAAACCGAATCGGGTGACATCGTTCATGCCGTGCAGAAGGTTAAACCCGAAGAAATCATTCCCACTCTCGGTGAAGGCGAACCGACAAGCCAGGTATTTATGCTGGAAGAAAAGGAAAAGCCCGGTGTCTATATGCCAGCCTTTGAAGATGAGCATGGTACTTACATCATGAATTCCAAGGATCTTCGGGCAGTACAACACGTGCCTCGACTAACCGAAATCGGCGTACATTCATTGAAAATTGAAGGCCGTACTAAATCTCATTACTACTGCGCTCGCACTGCCCAGGTATACCGTAAAGCCATTGATGATGCCGTCGCCGGGAAGCCATTTGACGCAACACTGATGACTACATTGGAAACCCTTGCGCATCGAGGGTATACCGAAGGTTTCTTACGCCGTCATAGCCACAGTGATTATCAAAATTACGAAACTGGAAATTCCATCAGCGATAAACAGCAATTCGTTGGTGAAGTGCTGGGGCGCTGCGAAGAAACGGGTATGGCGATTATCGACGTGAAGAATAAATTCTGCGTTGGGCATTCTATGGAATTAATGACCCCGGCGGGCAATATTCATTTCACGCTGGAAACCATGCTTGATAGTAAAGGGCAATCTATTGACGATGCAAAGGGCTCAGGTCATCAGGTACGCATTCCTGTTCCGGCCGATTTGGATTTGGAATACGCCTTGTTGCTGCGTAATTTAGACGAAGGAACCAACACGCGTAACCCGTTTAAAGAAGCGTCTGTTGCAGTTTAATTTCAGGTAGATACCGTTGAAGTTAATGAGCTCTTAATTGCTCAGCGATAATAGTGAGTAGCTCACTGGCAGTTTGGTACGTAATCTTAACACCTCGGTGCATATCCAATGTTAAGTTATCGAGTTTGGCTTCATTATCCAAAAGTTGTTCAGCTATAAATAGAAGGGTCTTGTTATCAGCGATGCTACGAGCGTCATTAGCAAGCTTCATTGTACAGGCTTTATGTTCGTCATAGTCTTGATTCTCCATAAAGCCCTCATCATATATAGCATTAATAATCTCAGGAATTTTTGAATAGTGCTTGGTCAGGTAGTAGATATCCATAGCGTCTTTGCCACGAATACCTGGTTCACGTTCTAACCAGGATATGAGTTTCAGAAGCAGCATTCCCGCTGGCGAAGCGACTTTAATCTCAAGCGACGGATTATCTACAATTGTTACATTCAAAGCGTTGTCGAAAGCTTCTTTAAATGCGGTTACCTTCATTGCTATATCATGCTTTGGCGGCCACGTTATAGCTTGATCATCATCCGCAATATTGCCAAATGGAATAATATCAATCTCCCATTCTTCACCATTAGGTACGGTCGTTATAAATTGATGAGCTTTTTCTTTGTGAAGAATAAAGCCGTTATCCAGTAATTTGGCTTTGAGTTGTTCAAACTGTTCCCAGCTTTGAACTTGTATTGCAAAATCAATATCTCTGGTACCGCGTTCAATATCAGCCTTGAAGCCATGATGAAGAATGATGTCTCTGGCTGTGGCGCCAATAACCAGATAAGGAATATTTAACGCTTTAGCGTGTGCGTCAATGATTTGGTAAAGCTCCACCATGCCCTTTAGAAGTTTCCCTGTGACATTAAGCGATGTAGTTTTCATAGAACCTCCTTGCTGCGTCTATGTTTCGTGGCTCAAAGCTTGCCACAAGATTGGCGTAGACTAAAAGGGGATGTGCCAATCCGTGTTGCTGATCTTCAATTTTGTCGATAGACAAAAGTGGTTCAACCAAAATGACTTTGGAAGCATTATGATGATAAAGCTCCTCATGCTTGGCTCTCCTCAGTCTGGCGGCTTTTAACACTTCATTTTTATGTTCTCGGTTTACATAAATTAGATAGTCCTTTGCATTGAGGTAGTTATCGTATTTTTCGACGGCGTATTCGCCACCCCAAAGAGCATGCAATTTTTCTAATTTCAGGCTTTTCAGTAACTCAGGATTGTCAGTAAAGTAAACATCTTTGCTGAGTTTGGCTTCTACACTGGTTGGATAGGCCGCTAGCCATTTTTCCAATAAAGCGCTCCGGTTGGCTAACTCATTCTGATGCTGACCTTTTTGAATAATGAATCCTTGGTAGATCAAGTCATCGATCACTTGCTTGACTGTACCAAGAGCCACTTCCGCTGCTTCAGCGATGGTTCTCATAGGTGCTCTTGTTAATTCGGGATAAGCCAGAAGCATGAAAACAACCTTCATGCCTTTAGGCTGAAAAGCCTTACCTAACTGTTTTACCATAGCCACTTCGTTAGGCGATTTTTCAGGTTTTTTGCCCTGAATGTCGATATAAACGGGAGGTTGGTTGATGTAGGCGTTACCCGCCACATCAAGGAATTGCACTTGTAGCTCTTTAAGATAAACGGCGAGGTTAGGGTTTATATAGTCTGCAATTAAAATGCTTTTTTGATTTAGTTGTTCAGTCAGTTTTTGAACATGATTTTTACTTAGCCATTTTTTGCACTCTATGGGGAGCGAGTGGTTAATGCCGGACAGTATTAACTCACCATCATTCAGGCTGTTTTTAATCAGTCGATAATCAACTTTTAACCCTGTTTGTTGGTTTAATTGACCAACTGCTTTTTCTATAAGCTCTTGCTGTTCTAACATTTCGTTCAATTACTTGTCATGTTCATTAATATTGAACATAAGTGAAAAACGAACGTGAAGCAAGTTTATTGTTCAATATTTGTTTGTGTTCATTAATTTTGAACGATGCTAAAAAGTGAACGACATCCAGCTTAATGCAATCTCAAAAGCGCTCGAAATAGTGATGAAACAGGAAATGGATCCTATGTACAAAAACCATTAAAATTCTGTTTTTAGGCCGTTGATTAACCAGTTGTATAGGTATTTTCAGGAAAAACAAATAGATGGCATTAAAGATTTTAGACACTTGCATCAACTGTGATATGTGTGAACCGGAATGTCCTAATAAAGCCATTTTTATGGGGGAAGAAATCTATGAGATTGATCCCAATCGCTGTACTGAGTGTGTCGGCCATTACGATAATCCTACCTGCATCAGTGTTTGTCCTATTCGCTGTATTACTGTCGATCCGAATCATCAGGAAACATTGGATCAGTTGGCAGAGAAATATGTGAGATTGACGTCTTAACGTTGCAGGGAAAAGAGATGCTGACATTCGTCAGCATGACGATGTTTCAAACAGTTTCAAACAAGTGAGGTAAGGAGAAGCTGTTTTCACGGGAACTTTCAGAAAGAGCGCTAGCATAACGCTCGTCATTCTGGTGAAGGCCAGAATCTGGTCGCTATGCTAGCTCTAATGTTCTTAGTTATCCTGCTTATGCAAATGCACATCCATTTGAGGAAATGGAATACCAACGCCAGCCTTGTCCAATTCCAGCTTAATGTTTTCCATCAAAGAAAAACGGGTTGGCCAGTAATCACCGGTGTTAACCCAGGGGCGTACCACGAAATTCACTGAAGAATCAGCCAGCTCCAGAACCGCGACGTTAGGCGCTGGATCTTTCAATACTCTTTCATCGGCATTGACAACATCGGTTAATACTTGCTTGGCCAGCTTGATGTCTGAGTCGTAACTCACACCAATAACCAAATCAATGCGACGTTTTTCTTCTCTGGAGTAATTGACGATGGATGAACCTGTAATGGAAGCATTAGGTATGATGATGACTTTGTTGTCGGGAGTATTGACGGTGGTTGAAAATATCTCGATTTTTTTCACCGAACCTGCGACACCCGCCGCTTCAATGTAATCTCCGGCCTTGAAGGGGCGAAACAAAATAATGATAACGCCAGAAGCAAAGTTAGATAACGAATCTTTTAAGGCCAAGCCAATCGCTAAACCCGCAGCACCCAAAATAGCAATAAAGGAGGTGGTTTCTACACCCAATTGCCCAAGTGCCATAAGCAGTACCGCTACCATGATCAATGAGTAAACAATGCTGGATAAGAAGGAACCTACCGCCTTATCAACGGATCTTTTTTCCAGCATGGATACGAACAAATTTGTGGCGTATTTCCCTACTTTTCTCCCGAAATATAAAATAACCAGGGCGATAAGAATGTTAAGTGCATAGGTGGTGATTAACTGAGAGTTGTTATTAAGCCAATCTTGAATTATTTCCATTATGATTTCTCAATGTGTCTGAGTGAGTGTTCTAGAGGTTAAAAGGATAATCAGATTTTACTGATGTGCTAAAAAGAATTTATATATCTCATATTATCGACCAAGCATAGTAAAATAACCAACTTTCTGATCTGTATAGATATTGTTCAACTTTTGCAGGTGTAACGGAGGAATGACTTGATAATTTAGGGGCTAATTGGAAGTGATCCGTTCCCATCCTTGGGAACCTGACTTGTAATATTAGCGCAAGAAAACGTATTCCTGAATTTCGCTACCAATATCTGTATTGCGGCGAATGATGTCAGCCAGTGTTGAACTTGCGACCGCTTTTTGCTCTACCGCTGTCAGGTAATTTTGATACCAGAAACGATCACCATCACGAAGCCTTTCAAACTGACGTTTCAAAATGGTGAAGAATAACTCTCCTACCATCGCGTCTTGATAGTTGTCTTCCGCTAAACCACCAACCCAGAGATCAATAGAATTGACATCGCCATAGGCTTTTTTAAGCTTCTCTTGAACGACGGTGTCTGAAGTAATTTCAGCGAAACTGCTTACAGTACCAAGTCCCAGAGATTTTCTCGCGTAATTATAGGAAGGTAAGCCATGATCACGTCCACGCTGAATATTTAAGGACGCTAAGTCAAAACCGCCATTGCCGGGCTGACCAAACAGGAAGTTACGAACGTCGTCAATAACGTAGCTGTCGAGTTCTTGTGCAGTTTGATGCGCTAGTCCTCTTAAAATTGGGTCAATATCGTATTCAAGAATTTGCTTGGGAGCGAAGAATGAATCTCGCAATGGTAAATGTCCGCCGCTGATTTCTTCCAGGTTGGCATCAAGACGCAGAATGGTGGGGCTTAACAAGCTGTGACCTAAGCGATATGCAGCAGTCGAGAATTCGTTGGCAATGCTGGGATTCGCTTTGGGGTTGTAGCCCGCATAAGGGGAAAGTGCTCCTTTACCTAATAGCACAGGCAGAAACTCGTTGTAAGTGATCACTTGCATTTGGGCACCAACGATTTTTCTGGCTTGCTGAAAAATCTCTTCGCCACTTAAACTGGGATTTCTTTGTGCTATCAGAGTTGCCAAGCGATTATGTTCACGTACAAATAATGTATGCATGGCTGTTAGGCCAACCTGCTCATTAGCTCGTACGTCACCTGCTAGAAATAACGTGTCACTATCGCCACCTGCATTAGGCAGTCCTCTGACATTAAAAGGCAGGAACTTATCTTTGTAGGTTCTTAATTTCCCTGTTCCATCGAACGTACGTAAAGCCCTGACCCGGGTAAGTGATGAGCCATACACGTTAGAAGCATCAATCCAGGCGGTAATTTCGTTAATTTGCTGGCGAGGGTTACCCACATCAGTACCGGTAAATTCGTCGTAAATTGAACGGTTAAGCGGAATCGAAGTACCTGTCGAATCCGGGTCGAAATAAGGGTCGCCAAGAGGTACTTTGATATTGGCAGGTTCAGCAGGAGACACACCATCTGTCAGATCTATATCGTGATCCAGAAATTGTCCCCACTGCCATAGATAATCGGTTGCTTTTCTGAAATTAGCTGTGCTGCCTGTTTGGGCTAGTACGTAGTTACTAATGGATCGTGCAGAATTACGGTTCAGACCTGCCAGCTTTGAAATTCCATCACTGTAGTCTGCCACAGTGTAACGTACTAACTTCTGGTGAGTAGAACCTATATGAGTGGCATACAAGTTGTTATTCGTACCGTCGTAGGTGCGAACATCGGTTGCGGTTTCCGCAATCTCAATTGCTGATTCTTGTCTGATAATTTGACGAGCCGGAGAGGTTTCGTTCTTTTCTTTTGGCTGTTGCGCTTGTTGTGAAACGTGAACTTGCTTTTTAGATAAGTCGAGATCGGTATTCTGTGTCGTTTGGGTATCGGTTTGAGCGGCATTTGCAGTGACGCTGAATACTGCAAGAGCAACAACGCTCAGCCTTAATGTCTTATTCATGGAATAAATTCCTAATTTTTGAAAAATGAAAGTGTTAACTACGGGGAATGTAAGGTATTAAAAATTACCCGATTGTTCAATAAAGGTTAAATAAGTATTCTCAAATTAACGTATATATAAAAAGAGGTAAGTATTTTATACGTTTTTAAATTAAGGCTTTTTCACTTGAGACAGATGCAAATGTTTGTTAGGGATGTATATCTACGAATTATTATTTCTTAAATTCGAAAGTTAATACTGCTGGAAAGTGAAGAGTGAGCTTCCCAGCCAGTTTGTCTAAGGTGGGGTAACAAACTGGAGGGAAGCTCTAGGGAAAAGTGTGAATTATCTTCTTACTTTAAATACGTTACGTTGTAGTTCTGCGCCAACGTTGGTGTTTTGGCGGATCACTCGGGATAGGGAGGTTTCTTCGACCCGAGCAATTTGCTCCTGATTTAAGTCATTTTCATACCAGAAACGATCACCATCTCGAAGCGCTTCAAATTGATGACGTAAGATGCGGAAGAAAGTTTCACCTACCATTGCGCCTGGAAATTTGTTTTCGGCTAATCCGCCTACCCAAAGGTCGATGTCGTTAACATTCTTGTAGGCTGAAGCAAGGCGCTGACGTAAGTCGGGTTTTGATGTGACCTGTGCGAATGACGTATAGCGAGGCAAGCCTAATGCTTGACGTGCATCATTTAACGAAGGTAATCCGTGATCTCTACCGCGCTGGATATTGAGAGAGACTAAATCGAATCCGCCGTTACCCGGTTCACCAAACAGGAAGTTGCGCACGTCGTCAATGACATAGGTATCTACGCCTTGGCAACGTTGAGAAGCCAGCCCTCTTAAGATGCTATCGATATCGTTTTCGAGGATCTCCTGTGGCGCGAAGAAGGCGCTACGCAGTGACAAATTGCCATTAGCGATAACATTAAAGTTGGCATCCAGACGCTGTATTTCCGGGCTAAGCAGGCTGTGCCCCAGACGGTAAGCCGCAGTGGAAAACTCATTGGCAATGCCTGCTTCAACGTTGGGCTTGTAACCTGAATAGGGTCTAAGTGCATCGCGACCCAGTAGCATGGGAATAAACTCTTTATAAGTAATGACCTGAATTTCAGCCGTGACCATTTTTCGAGCGCGTTGATAGATCTCTTCATCGCTTAAGCCCGGATTTCTTTGAGCTATATTGCTGGCGATACGATTATGCTCTCTAACGAAGAGGGTATGCATGGCGGTTAATCCAACTTGCTCGTTGGCTCTAACGTCGCCCGCTAAAAACAGGTTACTTCCGTTGCCACCGGCATTTGGCAAACCCTCTTCGTTAAAAGGCAAAAAGTTCCCGGCACTGGTTTTCAGTTTTCCGGTTCCATCAAGTGTTCTCAATGCTTGAGCTCTTTCCTGTGATGAACCGTACACGTTTGATGCATCGATCCACGCAGTAATTTCGTTTAGCTGTTGGCGTGGATTGCTGGCATTGGTCCCGGAGTTGGTATCGTAAATGGAACGGTTAAATGACATGGTCACTGTGCCGGTTGAATCGGGGTCGAAGTAAATATCTCCAGCAGGAACCGAGATATCTTCATGTTCGGAAGGGGATACACCCACCGTTAAATCAATGTCGTGATCCAGAAACTGTCCCCATTGCCAGAGAAAATCCGTTGCGCCTTTGCCGTTATATTGCTCATGGCTTTGAGTGAATACTATGTTGCTTATTTCACGAGGCGAACGGCGATTTTCCCCAGCTAGTGTTGAAACGCCATCACCATAATCAGCAAAGGTTAAACGGCGCAGTTGAATGCCGGTCGAACCCATTTCAGCGTTATTGATATTGTTGTTGCTACCATCAAAGGTGCGCATTTCAACATCGGTTTCTCTTTGCGGTGCGATTACAGCCTGACGTTCAATTCGACGAGCCGGAGAAGTATCGCTTTGTGGCAAGCGAAGTGCAGGTCTTTCATTGTTGGTGGTATTAACTTCTTGTGCCTTATCCTGAGCACTAGCGTTAATTGACATAATAGCGAGTGCTAACAAACTTATTTTCATTTGTGTACGCATAATTTTTCATCCTGTGTTGTTGTTCAAGCATATTGCTTATAACTCTCAAAACGGATGACGATTCACTTGGTTGACACAATGATCAAAAAAAATTTACATTTTTTATTTTTCATGAGGAAAAAATGAGAGCGGGAAAGGGCTTGGAGCGGGTATAATTTTTCTACTTATTTTTCGTCAGGCTCATTTTTAATCATGACATCTCGTCTTTTCCTGTTTTGCTCCTATCTGTTTTTATCACTATTCAATAAAGCCATTGCTCATGAACCCGCTTCGGCGACCTATTTGGGTAATGAAGCCGTGATGATAAAAGATGGAGATAGCAAAATTTTGTTTGATCCTTTTTTCCATAAGGATTACGGGCGTTTTCAGTTAGTACCCGAAAGCATGCATCACAAAATCATGCAGGGAGAGGCGCCTTATGATGGTATTGATGCTTTGTTTATTAGCCATGCTCATGGCGATCATTTTGATGTGGCTGACGTTATTCAGTACCTGAGCGCACACCCGGAAGTGGTGTTGATTGCTCCGCAGCAAGCGATTGATCAAATGTTGTCTCAAGGAATGGAACCCACGCTGTTGCAGCGTATTCGTGGGCAGAGTATGAAACCCGGTGACGAGCCTAAGCCAATCGAACTCGGCAATATTCACGTTGAAGTGATGCGTATTCCTCATGCTGGTTGGCCTTCGTGGCAGGATGTCGAAAACTTTATTTATCGGGTTACATTGAATGAACATGTGTCCGTGATGCACTTGGGTGATGCCGATGACAAACGCATGCATTTCCAGCCTTATCAGGAATATTTTCAGAAGCATCCTACTTCAATGGGCTTTCCACCTTTCTGGTTTTTTATGTCAGAGGATGGCTTGCATATTTCCGACAAGATGTTGAATACAGCTAAAAATATCGGGATCCATGTACCCCGGTATGTTCCTGAAGCGTTAAAGGAATCGGGTAAAGATTACTTTTCCGAACCAGGGAAAAGTATTTCAATACACGAAAATACAAAGGAGAATGGTACTGAATTGTGAATGCTATCTTCACAGATTGAAAATTTTTTCTCTTGTTTGTTTGAATTTTGTCAAATGCTTGTCTATATAAACTGGGCAGTATTTTTTATGGTTAATATTTTTACAGGACAGATAAGATGAAAATAAACATGAAGTATGTTTTATTCGGTGCAGTTCTGAGTGTAAGTAGTTTTTCCTATGCTTATTCCCAATGCTGCTTGCAGTTGTGTGCGAAGTTCAGTGGTTCTCCAACCGATTATCAGGAATGCTTGCGCACTTGCGTTGATACTGGCGGTTTTTGCTATTTGATGTAATTCAACGCAGTCTAATTTGAAATCCAATTCAGACAAAAAGCCTTGCTTTCACGCAAGGCTTTTTGTTTATGCGCCTTGGCAAATTTTACGGTGCAAACATTGCCGCGATAGCAATACCTAAAGGCGTTCCAACAATATAACCTGCCACCCCAGCCAATATGCCGGGTGTTGCCAGTGCTGGCCAGCCTCTGGCCATGGCTAAGGCAGGTGCAGTGGTCGCGCCTAATATTGCCGCATTGGAAGCCGTGATCAGCTCAGGCAATGATAGGGCGAACAGATTCTTATGAGGATTTGCCGACGTTTTCTGGGCTATTTGAGATATTAAACTGCCAAGCCCTAATACAAAGATAGCGTGAATTAATAGAATGATACTCACAAAGGCCAATAGTATTGGGGCTACGTTAATCAGTTTTGTGATGTCTGCTCCTGCCGCGATGGCTGCAAAAAAAGCAAAAGCGAAAACCAGTCCCAGCGTTTCTGCTCCATGCATTTTCGCCGTGTGCTTGGGGAAGAAAGTGGCAGGAATAATGGCTAAAAAGGTGATGAATACATAACGTAAGCGCGAAACATCGAAGTTATCGGTTAGGGTGTCTAACCAGGCCACCAAAATATCGGAAAGGGCGACGACCGAGAGGGAGAACGTCAGTGCTGCAGCAATACTGAATCCTGTTACCTCACCTTTTACTTCTTTTTTATTGAGAAATTCTGCTTGCTGGTGGTTGCGCTCTGCGTATTTAGACATCAACCATTTAGAGGCTGGTAATATGGCTAATCCAGCTAAAAACAAAGCGCTCATTAAGTTATCTACAGCCGTTGCCGCAGAGATAATATTGGCATCGTCAAACCCGGTCGACTGGATAACTGCTGCGTAGTTAACTGAGCCGCCGGTGTATGTAGCAGTGAATATGCCTGCCAAATCGCCTTCTCTGGCTCCCAGATCCAGTAATTGAACTCCCACAATCGCGCCCACCGATGTGCCAATACAGGCAAGTACAAAGGCAATGCCGACACGGCCACTTTCAAAGAGAATACGTTTGATATTGGCGTTAATTAAAAACAGTGGAATCAGTGCAGGAACCAGATATTTAAATACGAACCCGTAAGCTGGCGCATCTTTGGGAATGAGTCCAATATTGGAAGCAACGATAGCGCCAAGGATTGACCATACGGTTCCGGTGACTAATGCTCCCCAAGGTTTTCTTTCTGCCCAAAAGCCAAAGAATGCAATGGCAAAGAGAGCGGCTGCGACAGCAAAGTGTTGGTCTGCCGGTATTAAACTGATTTCTGTCATGGCGATCCAGTCTTCATTATTGGTTATTATTCTTGGAACGAGATATTAAGCCATGCTGGGCGTTATTTTTCTATAGCTCCCGTAAATTTGATTGACTTAGTATAAAACTGTGCCACTGTTTAAAAACCGACCTGTTTAGAATTGGAATCCAGAGGTAAAGACGATGAATAAAGAACAGCGGTCGCATTCAGTCTCATTGCATAGAGGTACTGAGCATTCGGATGCGCAGAACCGACAACACCAACGATCGCAGTCTATGAGCTTGCATCGAGGCTCTCAACAAATAGGCGCTCATCAAACTGGTTCTCAAGAAGCGCAACGACAAGGGGCTCACGATGCTGCGCCGCCTCCACCTGCCAATAATTGGCAGAGAAGACATTTAGATAATCCACCTGTAGCTCCACCGCGGGAACACGTCATGTTTATTCACGGTACAGGCGCGAAAGATAGAGCCTTACAAAATCCGGGCTATGCGAGACCTGAAAGTGAATTTGCGCATTTAGCCAAGTCACATTATGGCTCTAAAACTACATACAGTACTTTCGCATGGAGTGGTGCGGCTACGTCAAAAGCTCGGGAAAAAGGAGCCACTGAACTACTGCAAAGTATTCGAGATTTCAAAGCAAAGCATCCTGATACGAATGTGAATCTCATTGCTCACAGTCATGGAGGAAATGTTGCGGGTAGGGCATTGCAACAAATGAACGAAGGTGAATCGGTTTCTTCTGTCATGCTATTGGGAACGCCGCAGTTCAGAAAAGGTGGACAAAATACCGTGTGGAATAGCGACGCCATTGCACACGTTCAAGGTGATATCCATAACGTTTATTCGCGTAATGATAGGGTGCAAACCCACTATGCGGGAGTGGGAAACAACACGAACATCTTTAGAACGGCTAAGGATAAGAAGACCACGAGTGGTATTACTCAACGTACTCACGCTAATCGTCGTATTGAATCGACTGATCCGAAAGTGAAAAATATCAATGCCACTAATGTTGTCCCGAAGGGGAAAGCGTTAGCGACCAGTCATAGATATTACGTTCCGGATACATTTAGTGAGATATCGGGTCAGGTCAAATCTGGTATGGCAGATGCGCAACGTTCAAGAAAGGGCAGTCTGATATTGCCGCCTAAAACTCAGAAGTAATGTGCTTGTGACGATTACAAGCACATCGTTTGAAGGGGATTTCTAAGGCTTTTTACTCTGTACCAGAAATAATTTGAACCTGAGCTATGTCGGTATCGCCTTTTATGACTTTGTAGATGCCATCTTGAATCAAGGTTCTCATGCCATCTTTGGTTGCCTGGGCTTTCATGTCGGAAACCGACGCTTCCTTATAGACCAAAGCTCTCAGTTCTGGCGTCATCGTGAGTAGTTCATGGACGCCTGTTCTTCCCTTGTAACCTGTGCCGCCACAAGTATCGCAACCTTTGCCTCTATGCAGCATTAAGGGCGAGGGCAAATTCAGTTCTTTTAGGTGCTCTTCACCGTACTGGCGCTTGATAAAGCCAATGTCGGTTTCGCTTGCCTCATAGGTTTCTTTGCAATCAGGGCAAAGGGTACGAATTAAACGTTGCGCCAGGATACCGACACAGGCATCGGAAAAGTTCACCGGATCCAGCCCCAAATCCAATAAACGGGTAATGGTTTCTGGTGCGGAGTTGGTATGCAGGGTTGATAATACCAAGTGACCTGTAAGAGAAGCTTCTATACCAGCGTGTGCGGTTTCTTTGTCACGCATCTCACCGATCAGGATAATATCAGGGTCGGCACGCAAAAAGGCCCTTAAAGCACTGGCGAAAGTGAAGCCAATTTTAGGGCTGACTTGCACTTGTTGTAATCCGGGCTGGGTGATTTCCACCGGATCTTCTGCCGTCCAGATTTTCTTTTCCGGCGTATTCAAATAACCCAGTACCGCATGCAATGTGGTGGTTTTACCAGAACCAGTCGGGCCTACAACCAGCAAAATACCATGGGGTTTTTTCACCATGTTTTGCAGGTTTTCCAAATTGTGCGGGCTCATATTCAGCTTTTCGATGGGCATTGCACCACCGGCAGCCAAAATACGCATAACCACACCTTCACCTGCAACGGTCGGAATGGTGGCAACACGCACTTCAACGGGTTTGCCTTGCATTCTAAAGGCGAGCTTGCCGTCTTGAGGCACACGCTTTTCAGCAATGTTCAAGTTCGACATAATTTTGATACGAGCAATAACGGCACTGTGGTGCGACGCCGGTACTTGGGTGATGTCTCGACAGACACCATCCACACGCATTCTGACCCGTGTCGGCGCGTTCTTTTCTGGGTCGATGTGAATATCAGAGGCATCCATACGTTTGGCGTCGTGCAAGATCCTGCTTACAAGGCGCACTACAGCAGGGGCATCGTCGGAAAGCTCATCGGATTGCTCATCAAATTCATCGGCACTGGTGCTAATCTCATCGAGGATTTCATCCATTTCGCCGGGGCCTCGGCTGCCGCCAGTGGCTTCGCCCAAGTATTGCAGTATGTCATTGGGCAAACCTGCGGAAATTTCATAGCTATCTATGCCCAGAGCGCGCTCTACTTCCATCAGAAGCGCGGCATTATTGGGCTCAGCCATTAACACGACGGGATTTTCTGCGGCATCGGCAATAACCGCGACCAGATTGCGTTTTAAATAAGACAGGTTAAGTCGGCTTTCACCCTGGTACAGATGATATTTGTCGGGCAAATAACTTAAGTAAGGGACTTGATAATGAACCGACAGAGCGTGGCCTATTTCTTCTTCTGCCACTCGATATTCTGAGGTTAGACGCTGAATGATTTGTCGGGAATCTTTGCTGCTTTCGAGTAATTGGTTTAGTTCCGCTTCGCTGATCAGATTACGATGAATCAGATATTGAAACGGTTGCTTGGTGCCACCCAGTTCAAAGCGGAATTTGTTGCCAAGCATATCGGCGAGTTGTCGAGCGAGTTCCAGATCCTTGTCGTTAAAGTCGCCTTTCTGTTTATTGATAAACTGAACGACGCCCATCAGAACGTCTGCGTTTAGTATGGGAACGCAAAGGATATTGCGAGTGGTGAAAGAACTGGATTTATCGAATTTGTCTGCAAACTTTAAGCGAGGATGTATCTTACTAAGCTCTTGTGCATCGTAAGGGTCGCTTATCACTAACGGAAGTTGGCTTAACGCGACATAACCCGCGATA
Organism: Paraneptunicella aestuarii; assembly: GCF_019900845.1. Taxonomy (NCBI): domain Bacteria; kingdom Pseudomonadati; phylum Pseudomonadota; class Gammaproteobacteria; order Alteromonadales; family Alteromonadaceae; genus Paraneptunicella; species Paraneptunicella aestuarii. The sequence goes on from NZ_CP074570.1 coordinate 643,904, forward strand.
GATTGAGGGCTAATCGGTACTTTGATTTCGCGAATTTCGTTTCCGGTTTTAAAACGAGCCACTAAATCCTGGTGTTGACGGCGACGCTGGAAAATACTCATACGCTCAACCTGGAATAGCTTTAACATCAGCGGTTCCAGCTTCTGGTAAGCATCCATGAGTGTTTCATGCTCTTCCAGATAAGTGTCTATCTGACTAAGAATTTCATCCTGTGAATTGGCTTCAGTTAACATCATTTCATCCATAAATTCTGTTTATCAAAGAAGCGCATTTCCGTCTGACAAAAGCGAACGGCTCTTGAATAATTTGAGTATTTGTTTGATGCATATATCGACGGACTACGTACACTTTAATATCTCGGCTTAGTATCTAATATAGCGTATGGCGAGTGTTTTAATCAGGTTAAATACACGCTATTTCACCACCAGGAGTATGACTCCTCGAATAAATCTTCCTGAAATATAACAGCATTTTCCTCTGTGATTAAAGCCACTCTTGAAAAAGAAGAGGAAATTCTGTTGTCAAACTGGCACTAATACTTAATCAAATCTGGTGCTAAACATTCCCGTTGCTTTCGATAGGATTAAAACTTAACCGATCTGTTTGCTCATATTTAAAACGAAAATGGATCAATTAATGACAAGGTTTGGAAACGATCACTATCGGTATAGGGATGACTTATTAAGCTCAATAGTCTCTGGGATTCGCTAATGCGATCGGTTAACAAGTAAAAATAATAATCATGGTATATGAGAGCGACTCTCTCGTATCACTGTTTAAAACAAATGTTGACGGTTCGCGAGGTATTAAAATGAAAAAACAGCGACTTCTACTATCTGTAATGATGGGGTTAGTGAGTTGTAGCACCTTAAGTGCTCCTATATTCGAAGAAGATTTTGAAAATGGCGCCAGTGCCTGGACTATTGGGGGTACTGGGGATTCTGGTGTTGTCAGTAAATCCGGTAGCCTTATGTTGAATTTGGCGAATACGGCTTCGGCAACTACTCAGGTAAGCACCACAGGTCAGAGCGACATTGTTATTTCTCTTGAGATGATGGCTGCATCGTTGGAAAGTGGGGAAACCTGTGTTGCGGAAGCTAAAGGCTCGGCAAACTGGGTGCTACTGGGGCAGCTAAATAATGGTCAGGATAATAGCGAGCGCAATTCGTTTTCTGTGTCGAATGGATCGTTTGACAATACTCAATTAACTATTCGTTTACGCGCAGGGGGCAATATCAACTCTGATGATTGTTACTTTGACAATATTAGCGTGGAGCCGATTTCAGGTGGTGTCCCAAGAGCCGAAGCCACTTATGCTCAATTGATGAGTAGTGCTGCTCAAACCTATTCTACTTCTGCCTTTGCGCCTAATGGCACTGGAATAACTGCCAACACGTTTGAAGGACGCTTGCAGATTTCGGGCAATCCGGTATTCCAGAAAAATTACGGTGTGACGGGGGATTTACCTACTGGCTATCAAAACTGGCCTTTGTTCGACAAACAGTTCGTTCAGGATGGTAATCGTTTAATCCCGGTTGATCGTGGGCATGGTTTCATCGGCAATGGTGCCTGGTCTATTACTGCTGGCGTCGGTGCTGTATGGGATGAAGCTGCTGATAACGGCTATACCCGAGCGGCATTTCCTTACACGCTGAAGCAAAACAACACGAATTGTGAGCATAACGGCTTGGCGACCTTCTTATTTAAAAATGACGGTTCCATTTCTAATGTTCAGGTACAGAATGTTGCTGAAACCTGTATTTTCTATGGCTTTGAATTTTATGGTGCGCTAAACGGTACTTACACGGCACAAACTATTGCTACCAAGGCTGATGTGGTTTCTGCAAGAAATGCTGAAGAAGCCGCTCGCATTCCTACTAAGCCTCTCGCCGATTTAGCGGTGGATTATCCTAGGGTTAATTTGAGTAACTATGGATATGCGATCGCCCCTGCAGACTTAAACGGCTATAGCGTGTTGGTTAATGGCACCAGTTATATGGATGGCTGCGGTACGCGTTATGGGTCGCATCCTTATTGTAGTGAAAAAACCATTGGTATTTATTCTTTCACCAAGTCGATCCATGCCTTTATGGCGGTTGCGGCTGTTGAAAAGCGTTATCCGGGATTTAAAAACCAGCTGATAAAAGATCTTGTGCCTGAGTGCAGTGATAGTCGCTGGAATGGCGTAACGGTTGAACATGCGTTGGATATGGCAACAGGCAACTACACCTCAAACCGTTATGAAGTGGATGAAGGAAGTTCTGCCATTGTGTCGGGATTCTTTGAGCAATCCACTCGAACTGCACGAGCCGACTTTGCTTGTAATGGCTGGCCTAAAAAGACGACACCAGGAACCTATCACGTATACCACACCACCGACACTGAGTTGGTAGGCTATGCGGCGGCGAAATATGTTAATAACCGTCAGAGTGGGGAAGCTTTCAATGACATTCTGGTTCCTATCTATGATCGCATCGGTCTGAGCCATTACATTCGCGGTATTCAACGCACTAGCGATACACTTGATGCCTGGGGTGGATATGGGCTATCTCTGACCCTAAACGATGTGGTTCGTATTGCGCAATACTTGCGAGATGAAGCGGCAAGTGCAGGGGATCTCGATGCCACTATGGTCAATGAAGTGTTAAGTGGCGCGAGTAAGGGGCTGTATGCTCAGTTGACGAACTTCAATTATGACAATGGCTTCTGGCGTTACCATGCTGGCGCAGCGACAGCGATGAGTGCTTGTGGTAGTCAAACTCAAATTCCCATTATGTCGGGATATGGTGGTCATACAACGGTGATCATGCCCGAAGTTATCATTACTCAGCTTACCGATGGTGGTGGTATTGGCTTTGTGAATACGATTAATGATGTGTTCAATAATATCAGTAGTGCTTGTCCGGTAAACTAAGCATTCCTGAGACGTTTTAATCACAGTTACAAGGCGCTGGTTCAGAAACGAAGATTATCTTCGACCCCTTTCTTCTGGAGCAGCGCCTTTCTGCTTTTGTTCCTTTTATATCTCTTCCCCTTTATGTCTTTTTATAGACTTCCTCTCGTAGCCTTAATCCTGTTAAAAATAATCGTAAAGCGTACTTGCATAAAATATACACGTGCGTATAATACGCGCCCACTGCACTGTCTAACTTACAGTTTAGTGCCGTTTTCCCACTCAGTTATTTATGTAAATAGGTAAGTGTAGGCAGGAAAACGTATACAACAGGACCCCGATTGGGGGTCAACGTTAATCACGCATTCTCACCCCCGGTGTATGGGTAGGTTGAGTATGTATTTTTTTGTTCTTTTTCGCTTGGAGCTTTGGTCGATGGCAAATCAAAGAATTCGTATTCGCTTAAAGGCGTTTGATCACAAGTTGATCGATCAGTCTACTGCAGAGATCGTAGACACTGCCAAACGTACCGGTGCGCAAGTTAGTGGGCCTATCCCATTACCTACGCGCAAAGAGCGCTACACAGTTTTGATTTCTCCTCACGTGAATAAAGATGCACGTGATCAGTATGAAATTCGCACTCACAAGCGTTTGGTAGACATCATTGAGCCTACCGACAAAACAGTGGACGCATTGATGAGATTGGACTTGGCAGCCGGCGTTGATGTTCAAATCAGCTTAGGCTAACGAGAGAGGGTGTAAATAATGGCGATTGGTCTTATCGGTCGTAAAGTGGGCATGACTCGCATCTTCACTGAAGATGGTGGTTCTGTTCCAGTTACTGTTATTGAAGCGACACCTAATCGTGTTACTCAGCTTCGTACAGAAGAGACTGACGGATACAGTGCTTTGCAGGTAACTGCAGGTGCTAAAAAAGCAAACCGCGTAAACAAGGCAGAAGCTGGACACTATGGTAAAGCTGGTGTTGAAGCGGGCCGTGGCTTGTGGGAATTCCGTTTGGCTGGTAACGAAGGCGAAGGCATTGCGGTTGGCAGTGAAATCACTGTTGAAATCTTCAACGATGCTAAAAAAGTAGACGTTACAGGTACTTCAAAGGGTAAAGGTTTCCAAGGTGCAATTAAACGCTGGAACTTCAGTGGTCAGCGTCAAACGCATGGTAACTCTTTGTCTCACCGCGCTCCTGGTTCAATTGGTCAAAACCAAACACCGGGTCGCGTATTTAAAGGTAAGAAGATGGCAGGTCAAATGGGTAACAAACAGGTGACTGTGCAATCTTTGGAAGTCGTTCGCGTTGACTTGGAAAACAACCTTCTTTTAGTTAAGGGGGCTATTCCGGGTGCAACTGGCGGTGACGTCATCGTTAAACCTGCTGTTAAGCTGTAACGTCGGGAGATAGATGATGGAATTAGCATTAAAAGATGCGCAAGGCGCACTTGAAGTTTCAGAAGCTACTTTTGGACGCGAGTTTAACGAAGCGTTGGTTCATCAGGTAGTTGTTGCTTTTGCTGCTGGTGCTCGTCAAGGCACTCGTGCTCAAAAGACTCGTTCTGAAGTAAGCGGTGGCGGTAAGAAGCCTTGGCGTCAGAAAGGTACAGGCCGTGCTCGTGCAGGTACTATTCGTAGCCCAATCTGGCGTACTGGTGGCGTAGCTTTCGCAGCTAAGCCTCAAGATCACAGCCAGAAAGTAAACCGTAAAATGTATCGCGGCGCGATCAAAAGCATCTTGTCTGAATTAGTTCGTCAAGAGCGTTTGGTAGTTGTCGAAAACTTTAGCGTTGAAGAGCCTAAAACCAAGGCTTTGTTAAGCAAGCTTAACGCGCTGGAGCTTAAAGATGTATTAATCGTAACTCCGGAAGTTGATGAGAACTTGTTCTTGTCTGCACGTAACTTATACAAAGTTGACGTTCGTGATGTTCAAGGCATTGACCCGGTTAGCTTGATTGCTTTCGAAAAAGTTTTGATGACTAAAGAAGCTGTTAAGCAATTAGAGGAGGCGTTGGCATGATAAACGAAGAACGTCTACTTAAAGTTATCCTTGCCCCACACATTTCGGAAAAGGCGACTTTATCTGCTGAGAATAACAACACTGTTATTTTCAAGGTATTGAAAAACGCTAACAAAACCGAAATTAAACAGGCTGTTGAGAAGTTGTTCGAAGTAGAAGTTGATTCTGTTCGTACAGTCAACACCAAAGGTAAAGTTAAGCGCCATGGCATGAGAATGGGTAAGCGTAGCGATTGGAAAAAGGCTTATGTGTCTTTGAAAGATGGTCACGATATCGATTTCGTCGGTGCTGGCGAGTAATAGGGGGCTATAGAGATGGCATTAGTTAAAACTAAACCAACTTCGGCAGGTCGCCGTCACCTTGTAAAAGTGGTGAACCCAGACCTTCACAAAGGCGCCCCTTACGCTCCTTTGGTCGAGAAGAAAGGTAAAACTGGCGGTCGTAACAATAGTGGTCGCATTACTACTCGCCATATCGGCGGTGGTCATAAGCAACACTATCGTTTGGTTGACTTCAAACGTAACAAAGACGGTATTCCTGCGAAAGTTGAACGTTTGGAATATGATCCTAACCGCTCTGCAAACATCGCTTTGGTGTTGTACGCAGATGGTGAGCGTCGTTACATTTTGGCTGCTAAAGGCATGAAGGCTGGCGATCAGGTTCAGTCTGGTGCTGGTGCGCCTATTAAAGCAGGTAATACTTTGCCAATGCGCAATATTCCTGTTGGTTCTGTTGTTCACGCAGTAGAGATGAAGCCGGGCAAAGGCGCTCAAATGGCTCGTTCTGCTGGTGCATACGTACAGATTCTAGCTCGCGAAGGTGCTAACGTAACATTACGTATGCGCTCTGGCGAGGTACGTAGAGTTCCTGCTGATTGCCGTGCCACCATTGGTGAAGTTGGTAATGCAGAGCACATGCTACGTTCATTGGGTAAAGCTGGTGCCAGCCGTTGGCGTGGTATTAAACCGACAGTTCGTGGTGTTGCCATGAACCCGGTTGATCACCCACATGGTGGTGGTGAAGGCCGTACCTCTGGTGGTCGTCATCCGGTATCTCCGTGGGGTAAACCTACTAAAGGTGCCAAGACCCGTAAGAACAAGCGTACTGATAAGTCTATCGTACGTCGTCGTAACAAGTAATAGCGAGGATTCACCATGCCACGTTCTCTCAAGAAAGGTCCTTTTATTGACCTGCACTTGTTGAAGAAGGTAGAGGCTGCAGTGGAAAATGGCGACAAGAAGCCAATTAAAACTTGGTCTCGTCGTTCTATGATCATCCCAGATATGATTGGGTTGACCATTGCGGTCCATAACGGTCGACAGCACGTTCCAGTTTTCGTATCTGACGAAATGGTTGGCCATAAATTGGGCGAATTTGCGCCAACGCGTACTTATAAAGGCCATGTGGCCGATAAGAAAGCTAAGCGATAGGGGGAGACAATGGAAGCATTAGCAACTCATCGTCACGCTCGTACTTCAGCTCAAAAAGCGCGTTTGGTAGCAGATCAAATTCGCGGTTTACATGTTGAAAAAGCGTTGGAAGTGTTGGCTTATAGCCCACGCAAAGCATCAGCTCTGGTTAAGAAAGTTCTAGAGTCTGCAATCGCTAACGCCGAGCACAACGAAGGTGCCGATATTGACGAGTTAAAAGTCGCCAAGATTTTCGTCAATGAAGGCCCAACAATGAAACGCATTAAGACCCGTGCTAAAGGCCGCGCTGATCGTATTTTCAAGCGCACCAGCCATATCACGGTAGTAGTCGCGGATAACTAGGAGTAGATAATGGGACAGAAGGTACATCCTACGGGCATACGCCTGGGTATCAGCAAACCATGGACTTCTACCTGGTACGCTAATACTAAAGAGTATGCCGACAACCTGTATTCTGATCATCAGGTTCGTCAGTATTTGACCAAGAAATTGAAGAACGCTTCTCTTTCCAAAATCGTTATCGAGCGTCCTGCCAAGAGCATTCGTGTGACTATTCACACTGCTCGCCCAGGTGTTGTTATCGGTAAGAAAGGTGAAGACGTAGAAGTATTGCGTAAGCATGTATCTAATTTGGCGGGTGTTCCTGCTCAAATTAACATTGCTGAAGTACGCAAGCCTGAGTTGGACGCACAATTGGTAGGCGATAGCATCGCTAGCCAGCTAGAGCGTCGTGTTATGTTCCGTCGTGCTATGAAGCGTGCGGTACAAAACGCAATGAGACTAGGCGCTAAAGGTATCAAAGTGGAAGTAAGTGGTCGTTTGGGCGGTGCAGAGATTGCACGTACTGAATGGTATCGTGAAGGTCGTGTACCTTTGCACACTTTCCGTGCTGACATCGACTACGCAACTTCTGAAGCATTGACCACTTACGGTATCATCGGTATCAAAGTGTGGATCTTCAAGGGTGAAGTATTGGGTGGCTTGCCTACTCAACAAGAGCAACCTGCTCAACCTAAGAAGAAACAGCGTTCTGGAAAGAGAGGTAGCTAATCATGTTACAACCTAAAAGAACGAAATTTCGTAAGCAACATAAAGGTCGTAACCGTGGTATCGCGGTTTCCGGAAGCAAAGTAAGCTTCGGAACGTACGGTCTTAAAGCGGTTGCTCGTGGACGTATGACTGCACGTCAAATCGAGGCAGCTCGTCGTGCGATGACTCGTCACGTTAAACGTCAAGGTAAAATCTGGATCCGCGTATTCCCAGACAAACCTATTACTCAAAAGCCTTTGGAAGTACGTCAAGGTAAAGGTAAAGGTAGCGTTGAATACTGGGTTTGCCAGATCCAACCTGGACGCATGTTATACGAGATGGAAGGTGTGCCAGAAGAATTGGCTCGCGAAGCATTCGGACTTGCAGCTGCAAAACTGCCGTTTAAGACCACATTTGTAACTCGGACGGTGATGTAATGAATACAGCTGAATTAAGAGAAAAGAATGTTGAAGAATTGAACGCTGAGTTGAAAAACTTGCTGCGTGAACAATTCAGTCTTCGTATGCAACACAGTACTGGTCAGTTGGAAAAAACCAACCAACTGAAAGAAGTGCGTCGTAATATCGCGCGTGTTAAAACCATTCTGACTGAGAAGGCAGGTGCGCCTTCTACTGGAGTGTAAAGTGACTGAGCAAAACATTCGTACGGTCCAAGGTCGTGTGGTAAGCAACAAGATGGATAAAACTATCACTGTTGCTGTTGAGCGTAAGGTGAAGCACCCTATCTACGGTAAATTCATCAAGCGTACAACTAAACTGCACGCTCATGACGAAACTAATCAATGCCAAGAAGGTGACGTAGTCACTATTCGTGAATGTCGTCCTCTGTCCAAGTCTAAAAACTGGATGTTGGTTGACGTTGTAACTAAAGCATAAGTTAGTTGCTGTTAAGCTTTAAAAAACGCCACTTTAGTGGCGTTTTTTTATGCTTCCTGTTGAGCTTCAAGCAGTGATTCTGAAGGTATCTTTCGTTGTGGGCAGGGCAACATGATCTTTATTTCACCTTCAACAAATCCTTTTACTTCCTGAGTTAAACAGTAAAACTGTTGTCTTATTTTTCGGACACTACCATCCTTAATGGTAAAGTTGAGCGTTTCTGTCTGTCCGGTCAGGATCATGCGTTTATATTTCACATCCTGCCTGGCGATAATCCAGTTAATCAATTGAGATTTCAGCCACTTCTTATCAACGTTTAATGGGAATGTTCCCAATTCCGAAATTTTAGCGATAAGCAAAAAAGCGCCTTCAAAAATGGCTTCTGTCATTTGAATGCCGGAAACGTAATGCATGTCGTCAGTGACTTTATGGAAAACTGGGAACACAAAATCCACGTCCATAGAGTTGTCGCCCAGATAATGAATGTCGCGAGTTAGCACTTTGTTGAGATTGTAACGAACCCGGTCAAAGGTATCTTTTATAAGAGGGTCTTGCCATGCTTGCTCGTTTTTCATCTGATCTCCATTAAGGAAATTGTTGTGCATCAGGATCGTCATTATGACAATTTGCGAAAATAAATTCTCACCCACTTTGGTAAATATCAGTCACTCCATAAGTTCTTTTTAATATATCTGCTGCTCTATAACTACCTTGGCGTTATATCATTCGTGCTTGCCTCATACTCAATCAGCATAAACAACCTGTTATAAACCAAATGTCTAATACATGAATTCCGACATGCAGGCTCTAATATTTTGTCGTGATACGGGTTTTACAAACCAATGCTGGATTTCATTCTTTATTTTGATATTGATCGCGGATTGTTGATTCGTCACCATGGCTATGGGAGTTTGCCTGCATAGACTGCGAATTTCTGAGACAAATTGCGATCCTGAAATACCCGACAACGACTCGTCTGTAAATATCAGGTCTACGCTAGCTATCTTCTCTTTGCATAGTGATAAAGCGCTGTTTCCATCACCACAAACCGTGACTTGACACCCCAACTGTTTGAAATAGGTTTCATAAATTTGTGCCAGTGACGCATTTTCTTCCACAATAAGCACATGCTTGTCAGATATTCCGACCGAGTGGTTCATTGTCTGGTTTTCCTGTTCATCGATATCATCCAAAACCGGAATGTCGATATGAAACTGCGTCCCTTCTCCTGGTGAGCTTTCAACATATATTTTTCCAGAATGGCGATTAACGATTCCCTTAACAACCGACAAGCCTAATCCCGATCCTTGCCCCGCTGGTTTGGTAGTGTAAAAAGGCTCGAATATTTGAGACATGTTTTGCACAGAAATTCCCCGGCCGGTATCACTAACACTTAATCTAATATGAGGAGAACCATACATATTTTCCTGTAAAGCATGCAGTTCAATATGAATATGACCAGGGCTATTGCCTAATTCCTGTATTGCGTTTGTACATAAGTTAAAGATGATTTGCTGGATTTGTGCGTCATTTGCTAAGGCATGAATAGGTTCATGAGGCAGATCACAGTCCATGGTAATGTGCTTGGGAAGATTGGTTACTACCATTTTTAGCGCCGAATTAACAACCTTTGAAAGTTCTGTTGTTGTCAAGGTAAAGCCATCAAGTCGACTAAAAGCAAGAATTTGATTTACTAGAGCAGAAGCGCGTTCAGTCGCACTTATCACACTATTAATATGTTCCTTTTCGTCAGCACTTTCTGAGAACTTCGAACTTAATAATTCCGAGTTAGCCAGAATAATTGCCAGAATGTTATTAAATTCATGGGCGATGCCACCCGACAAGGTTCCTAGCGCTTGCATTTTTTGAATTTGTTGCGCTTCCTGTTCGCGGCGTTTTTTCTCTGTCAGGTCTTTGATTATCGCCCATGCTGCAACCAGATTTCCCTGATGATCTAATAAAGGCCAACATTGCAAAGAAACCGGGATAAGAGAACCATCTTGATGAATGTATTCCTTCTCGAACTCTTCGATATAACCTTTGGTTGAGAGCTCTTCTATGACCAGCGAGCGTTCAAAATCGTGCCATTTGTCCGGGGTAATACTCCAAAAAGTACGGCCTATCAACTCATGAAGCTTGTAGCCGGTAAAGTTTGCAATCGCCTCGTTGCACTGGCGTATTGTGCCGCAAGGTAAATCAACCACCATGACACCATCAGACAAGGAATCGAATAGTGCCTGATAACACTTTCCTGCGATTACGTCGTGGTGAGTGACATGATGCTCTGGCAATACCTCATCATGCGATATCACCACAGCCTGAATATGATGAGCTTGTAAAAGCGGCGTTACCCGCATTTGAAATCGTGTTTGAGTAAGCTGGCATATGAAATCCATATCAAAGCCCATGCGAGAACCACTCAATACTGACTTGATACCTTGATAAGCATGATGAGCATTACTGCCATTCAAGCGTCTATAAACATCGAAGTAATTGTTTTGACGTTTGATGTCAGCACTGAAAATAGAATGGCTTTGGGTGTACTCAGTCCAGTTGGCATTGCTGCAAATAATTCTGCCATCATGAGCCACAAGCACAACAAGACCCGACATGGAGTTGATGGAATGATATTGTTCTTCAGTCAGCGCTGCTAAATCTACGGATGTCGTAGCGCCTCTGTTTCTGGTGGATTTTTGCACTTTTTCATTGCTTTTATTGTTACAGGCTCGAAAAACATCACCTGGCTGCTGTTAAGCAGCTTGTTTACGCACCTATCCCACCAAGGATTCACCGATATTATTTTCCTTTAAATTTTCAGCACTTATTCTTATTTTTCTTTTGCATTTCGACTCAAATGTTTTATGTAAAACGCTTTGAGTAATAAATGTGCCGATAAATTTTATACACGAGTATGGGCAATAATTTGAGATTTCGCGAGTGATTAGAGTAAAAAAAATACAATATCGAGATAACTATTTGAAAAATGATTGGTTAATAATTTATGTTTCACAACTATTTAAAAAATAGTTGGAGAAAGGTTGGTATTTTTTCTATCTGGAAATATTATTCTCGATGTAAGTGTGGACAAGCAATTTCTTGGTATGTCCTGAAATGTCTCTTATTTTGTCGGAGGATATGACAGTTGGCTTATCTCCTGGATGCCCAAAAAAACATTATTATTTTGTCTCAATATCATTCCATTGGGCGCATGCAATATTCCGTTGATACTGTAATTGAACGTGAAGATGTCTCTCGCTTTCATGCTGTTATTGAGTGGAGAGAGCAAGGTTGGGTGCTCAAAGATGTTAGCAGTAATGGCGTTTGGATTAACCAGATCCGTGTGCAAAAGAACGAGCTTGTCCCTCTTAAATTAGGCGCTCAGATTAGTTTCGGAAACAATAAAAGCCCTGCTTTTCTTTTCGCTGATGATGCCGCTCCTGAAGATGTGTTGTTTCTATACGACACGCACTTGGCTAAACCTGAGCAGAGCCGAGTTATCGCACTTTATCCTTATCATCTTTTACCCGACCAGCAATCCCCCGAAGTGGTTTTGTATAAAAATGACGACATCTGGTGGGCGGAAAAAATGCAAGGCGGAGAGCTACAAAAGCGCCGCTTGAAAGATCGAGACCTAATTTCAATCCAGGGTGTGCGTTGGCAGTTAAGGGTTGGCACGTCAAATGACCAAACCCGACTGGTTGATACAACAAATAATAGATTTGAAGAATTGCTTGCCGAATTTAATGTCAGCCAAGATGAAGAAAGTATTCAGTTAATGGTGATAAAAGGCGCTAATCAGATCGATTTGAAAGTGCGAAATTACCATTATCTCTCTTTGTATCTGGCAAGACGCAGGGCTTCTGACCTTGAAAAAGGATTCACGCCATCTGAGATGGGCTGGGTATATGTTGAAGAAGTCGCAAAAGATCTGGGGCTGGAAGAAACCACCATTAATCTTCATGTTCACCGAGCCAGAAAACAGTTTGTGAATTCTCTTAATGCAGTGAATAACGCGGTTCATTTTATAGAAAGGCGTCCATCCCAATTACGGTTGGGGGGGATGAAATACAGGATCTTAAAGGCCGATAGACTGGAATGTGAGATTCCTGTCGAAACCACTTCGCAGCTTGTTTCCTGATGCCTGACAGCACAATAAACATGCCTGATATTGCAGGGTATCGGATCTTGTCGCTTATTGCCCAAGGAGGAATGGGCAAGGTCTACAAAGCGGTGGATGAAAATATCCAGCGCCCTGTTGCTGTCAAGCTTCTGCAGTCTGAGTTATTGTATTTATCAAAAACCGATGCCTCCCTGATCCAGGACGAAGCCAGAGCGTTGGCTCAGGTCAATCATCCCAATGTAATGCAGGTCTTTGAATTAGCTGAATATTCTAATGGATTTGCGATAGTTGGTGAATATATTGATGGAACGTCCTTAACGGCACTGCAAACCGAGAAAGTGCTCACATTAGAGCACAAGTTGGGCTTATTGAAACAAATCGCTGACGGTATGCAGGCTGTTCATGACGCAGGATTGATGCACGGCGATCTGAAAGCGTCTAATGTGTTGGTGAATAACGCCGGGCAAGCCAAAGTGATTGATTTTGGCTTGGCATTTCAATTTGCCGCACCTGGTAATGCATCAATCTCATCGCAACACTATAGTCTTGTTAACATGGCTCCTGAACAGTGGAAGGCGGTATTAGATACATCTGATCCTTCATCTGAACAAGTCGCCAAACCCGTATCCAAGGCTGCGGATGTATTTGCTTTTGGTGTTTTAGCCTATGAGCTGATTGCGGGCTATTCCCCTTACGGTACTTCTGATGTGCAAGCATTGAAGGAACGAGTGACCCGCGGTCAGTTTTCTGATGCTTGCGATATCTACCCTAAACTTCCCCAGGCAATTTCAGATCTACTAAACCAACTTTTGCAGACAGAACCTGAACATCGCCCCGGCTCATTTTCCGTTATTAGTGATTGTATACAACGTAGTTTGCAAGGGATGGTGACTGCCAAATTGCTGGAACAACAAACCGTAACGCTTGATTCTTCGCTTAAAGAGAATAAGGCTCAATCTGCTGCTCAAGCAAGGGCAAAGAGCTTGCATTTGGGGATTGCGAGTGTTTTGTTTTTTGCACTGTTGATGAGCGCGGCGGGTTTGCTGTTTTGGCCTCAAGAACCTTTTGATGTGGTTGCTGATGAGCCTCATTATGTGGCTGTATTGCGCCCGAAAGTGCTCGTTTCTGAACTGCCGGATGCACAGCAGCAAGTTTTGGTTGCTGCAATGGATGACACATTACGCCAATCGGTTATTCGAGGCCGTAATACGCAATTATTACCACAAAGTGAATACCGTTCAGATAGCCTGACAATTACTGATATTGTTATTCAGACCTCGGCAACAGAGGTTGTTCAGCCTGAAATGCAATGCTTCGATGCATACTGCGATATTACCCTCAAAGTGTTTCGTGACGGTGATTGGCAAAACCCTCAGTTATCTTCCTGGGTAATGCAAACTTATGCACTGGGGGAAAGTATTCTGGAATTACAATCGGTGTTTGCGCAATTGCTACCCGAAGTCGCTTCTAGCATTACTGCAACAGGAATAGAAATCGCTGACGTGGATTATCAGGCGTTTCTGAGCATTTATATTGATGTCTTCTTCAAGGGTGATGAATCTCGTGAAAACTTGCGACGTTTACAAGTTTTGCTAGAAAAAGCGCCGTCTTTGTATTCGGCTTACAGCCTTTATCGTCGTATCGCTTTGTACCTCTATCGTAGTGAAAATGATGGTGTGCTGCTGGATAGTCTAAAACAGGTATTGAAACGGGCGCCGTCGGCGTATCGGAATAGCCTGCAATTCACTATTGATATGCTCTGGATTGCTTTGTATCAGGACGACAGGCAAGGAGCGGAGGAATTGCTTAAGCAAGCGAGAAATAGAGGAGCTGATACACTCACACTTGCAGAGCTTCGTGCCAGTTATTTTCTCGAGAATGAGCAACCTGAGCAGGCGATTGAACACTATCAGCAAGCATTGGCATTGCGCTTTAGTGCCAATAATCAGTTTAATCTGGCGCTGAGTTATTGGTATTTGGGTGAATATGAAAAGGTCGTTGAATCACTAAAGAAATTGATCGCGATCACTCCCGAATCGTATCAAGCTTTACAGTTACTCGGTTCGGTCTATTTGGTGCAAGGGCAATTAGAGTTAGCCATTGAGGTTCTAGCCCCGTTAACGGTTAAAACGCCGCAAAGTATGGATTTAAATAATCTGGCAATTGCCTATTCCTTAAAAAGGGAATTTCAATTAGCTCAAGCGGCAGCCTTAAGTTCTGCGAAATTAAGCCCAAATATGCCGTCCGTAATATTCAATCTGGCTGATATAGAGTGGTATTTGGGTAACATTGCGCAAGCCCAAACCTATTATCAGGAGGTGTTACAAAAAGTAGGGGAAGACGATTCATTGAGTTCGCTATTGTTAAAGGCTCAAGCTTGGGCGCATTTGGGGGAGCCGCGAAAAGCGATTACCATGCTAAATCAGGCCAATCAATTAGTGCCAAATAATGGTGAAGTGGCTTTTATATCCGCGCTTGTTTACGTGCAAATTAATGAGAAAGTGTCATCTGTGGCGAAAGTGGAACAGGCGCTTAAAGAAGGGGTTGGCGAGGTCTGGTTTAACCTTCCCTGGTTTGATGAACTATGTAGTAATGTCGATTATCGTTCCCTGTTTAAGACTCCGCCAGATTCTTGCCGATAAGTGCTCAACTAGGGCCACGTACAATAATCAATGGATCTTGTGAGCAATAATGCAGTAATTCGTTGGTTGCGCTTCTACACACCAATTGGAAATTCAATTGGGTAAGGATATCGGGAGCCGGATCGTCACCGATATAGTTCACAACCAGATGCAATACTCGTAAATCTTCTTCCAAAGCAAAATTGAAGGTGACCGGTGCGCCATTTCTGTCGATCATAATTGGTCCTTCAGAACGAAACAGCATGTCATTTTTAAGTCGATAAATGAGTTCTAACGAAGGTTGGCTGCTGTCGAAAGTGACATCAAGGGCGTCGGCATTTAACACCGTGGTGCCGTTAATGATGTTGCCGTTATCGTTCGTTGGAATATAGTCTTCATAGCCACAAAATTTAATTCCCCAGGCTAAATTAATATTGGGATACAGCTCAAAATTTACAGTGGAATGCTCGAGCGTGTTTATCGTTACAACAATACTTTCTGACATTGATTTGCTCTATTTATATAGTTGATAAGTTATGGTTAATAAATGATGGTTAATAAATTGCGCGCTGAGTGTGCAATATTTTTAACTTTTAGGGAAGGGCAGTGAAATAGAGTGAAATATTGTGGGTACTAAATAATAGTTCCAAACTATCAGTCACCAATAGAAATTTATCGCAGACACGCCGTTAATCCATCCGTGGAAGCTCCACCGTCGCTTCCCTGCGACGGAGGGTCTGCTTATCACTTTCTATAGGTGACTCGTAATTACGTACATTTATTTAGGTTACAGAATGGATGCTCCGGTCATTGCCAAGTTCAAACACCTTGTCACAGGTTGGGGGTAAGGTGTTCAAGCCATGCTCGGTCAGGCGCTGGTAATACTGAATAAAGTCCCAAATTTGCGCGTCGCTCATCACCTTGGTGTTTGAGGTTTCAGCGAGCGAGGCAGCTAATTTGTGTTCCTGCTCACAACGCCATTTGAACACTTGGCTAAACGCAGGTGCTTTTAACATCACCCAGTAATCCATCAATGCATACAGCGGTTCATAGTCGTTTTTCAGGCATTGATTTACGTACTTGCGCCATGTTCCATCCATATCTTGTTGTGACTCCAGTTCATTAACGGGTTGCTGAAGTTGCTCATCACTTTGAGCTTCAACTCCCCAACACCAACCTTCCATGATGACAATATCGACAGGGCTGGACAGTTGCGACCACTGTGATTCGGGATATGGATTGTCTTGCGCTTTATTAAATCGTGGCACGGCAATGGTAGTCGTTTTTGATTGTTTTAGTGTGGTTAGTACGTCATGCATTTTTTCTGTGTCGTGAGTACCCGGTACGCCTCGTGTTTGCAGCATGGGGTGAATGCTGTTCGCTAATGTGGCACGAGTGTTTCGATCGAAATAAAAATCATCAAGTGACATCACCACGCTGCTTAAGCCTTTTTCTTGCGAAAAATAGCGATGCAGAAAATCCGACAGGGTCGATTTACCAGAACCCTGACATCCATTCACACCAATAAATAAGGGCTTACCTGACAGAGCCGGGGATTGCTTTAATACCATCAATTCTTGAGCCAAGGGCAGAAACCATTGCTGAATGGTGCTGTTGTAGCTTTCAGGTAATTTATGCTCAGTGATGAATTGATGGATTAGTTCGGCGTTAATGGCGGCAACCCTCAGTGAATACTGGTTTGAATTTGAAAAGCAAGCTTAGCAAATTTTGAACAGGGAAATAAGTTGCTCTTTGTTACCGAGCTTTTATGAAAACGTATATGCAAACGTATTTTGGATGGATCAAAAAATTATGTTACTAATGACTCAACTGGTTCCTGATAGTTTCTGGTTTAGTTTTAGTGCAAAAGGTCAACCCAGATGAATACATCGCCTGAGTATTTTCGTCAGCAATATCGAGAAAAATATATCGGTTCCCATTACCACGGCTGGTGGCATTTTAGTTTTACTGTCACCGTATCGAGCGTCATCGCTGTATTGTGTTTTCAGCAACTGGATAATGTCGGTGGCTTGGAATGGTTAACCATTCCATTAACCTTTCTATATGCCAACTTTTCTGAATATTTCGGACACCGAGGGCCAATGCATCACAAACGCAAAGGCTTGGGGCAGGTGTATGAACGTCATACCAACCAGCATCATGTGTTCTTTAACCATGAACATATGGAATTCGACAGTTCCCGTGATTTTAAAGCCGTACTGTTTCCGCCTATTCTCATCGTGTTTTTTCTCGCGGCATTTGGTACACCTATGGCTATGCTATTGGCCTGGTTGTTTAACAGCAATGTCGCTTACCTGTTCGCCTTAACTGGCATCCTGTACTTTCTGAATTATGAATTGCTGCACTTTGCGCACCACCTGCCACCCGACAACCCCATTGCTCGCCTTCCCTTTAT
This sequence comes from Paraneptunicella aestuarii, assembly GCF_019900845.1. NCBI lineage: Bacteria > Pseudomonadati > Pseudomonadota > Gammaproteobacteria > Alteromonadales > Alteromonadaceae > Paraneptunicella > Paraneptunicella aestuarii. The sequence continues at coordinate 661,335 of NZ_CP074570.1, forward strand.
GAAAGCACTACGCCAACACCACACCTACCACCACGACCCCAGGTTGATGGGAAAGTACAATTTTAATATTACTTACCCCGTCGCCGACTGGGTGATGGGAACGTATTATTCGGAAAAGAACGATAAGGCTACTTAGCCGTTTAGTTGTTGCTAAAAACCAGAAATGATTTTTGGATCTTGTATTTAAAAGCCTTTGAAATAATTGTGTTTTGACCTTTTCTTTACCATTCAATATATTGATGCTTCGTTTTAGATACCCTTGATGGAGGCTGTTTTGGCGACTCAACATCCAGCCCGACAATTTGCCAAAAAGCTGAAAGATTACTACGGTGATTACAAGACCTTTTATAAGGTCGTATACGGTAAAGAAGCAGAAAGCAGTAATGAACTACAGCGCTTTGTTAACTACATTAATCGCGGTAACTACAGTTTGTCCTTCCTTGAAACTCTGGTACGAAACGCTCATCTTCACCATGTGACGATGGCTGAATTCTTTTTGGGTGAAAAGTAAGCCAATTTTAAAGCTTGTGATGTGTTGCTATCCTATTAAATATCTCTCGCTGACTTAAAAATCAAATATTATTTTTCTTGCTTGTTATCCCTCTCTCGCTCGGCTATTATTCTTACCTAATCTTTCGGGTGATGATTGCCCTGTAAAAAGCTCAGGTTACTATTGTTACCGTCATTGCCAGTTGGGGCAGTGATGAAAACGAGGAGTTAATCTGATGAATTTTAAAAAAGTATTGTGCCTGATGGCGCTGATACTTCTGCCCGGTATCGGTGCAGCAGACGAGAATGTGAGCAGCTTAAATGCGGCAAGTTCACAATCATTTTGTCTGTTGGGATTCTGTTTTGGCGGAAGTGAAGCTTCTGTCACAGGAATTGGAAGTGGAGATCCACCAGGGTCTGATCCTTCAATAAGTGGGCCTGGTAGTGGTAATCCTCCGGGTGGAGATCCTGTTATGTCCACTACGGGAATTGGTAGCGGTGATCCACCAGGATCTGATCCCAATTAACAATATAAGTATTTAATAAGGTGGTTAAAGCAGTTTCACCAAACATTAAGTGAGAAAACTATGCTGGATTATGCAATCGGATTTATTGTTAACAATATTTGGATATGGTTGTTTGCTATAGCTGCCGTTTACAATTATTGGTCGCGGCCTGATCATACTCCAGCATTTGATATGGCTGTTATTTTCTCAGCAATATTTGCTATTTCTCACATTGTTTATGTTCAATGGATTTTGTCTTTTGAAAAGTTAGATAAGGTTTATTATTTGTATTGGGCATGTATCAGTGGTTTAGCTGCTTTAGCCCTATTTGTTAGTCAAAGAATAAGAAAAAACATCATTCATTGGCCTATAGGGTTAGCTATTAGCCTCTCTCTTATTGAAGTGTTGTTCAATCTTGCAGTTCACTTGGATCGAAATGTAGTGGCGTTAAATGGTGCTTTGTCTCCAAATAACTCTATTGAATCTGCATGGTGGCTATGGGATGTCAGAAATATCGTTTTAAACTCCAATAATTTTATTGTACTCGCCTGTTTATTCTTACCCTTTAGTTTGTTTTCCCGTCAAACCCCTATCGACAAATTCTTTTCCAGCGATAGCTTAATGGACAAAGCCTTTAGCCGTATTAGCAAGCTGGAAGATTTAGTCATTGTGATGCCCGAAGGACTGCAAAAACAACACGCATGGCAATGCTTGGTAAGCGCAGAATTTCTATTGATGCAATGGGAGGGGGATGGAGAAGACCGAAGCCATCTCTACTCAGCAAACATCCTCTGCGACCGCGCCCGAATTCTCGCTCTATGCAACGACGAAGCCATTGACATAGAGCTATATAAATACTCAGAAGATCGAATCAAGATCGAGTAATTACTCGCTTGTTTCTGTATCAAATAATTCAGGATTATTGGCTACAATTTGCTTGGCATAGTTGTAGCCTTCTATTTTGGCGAGTTTTTGTAAGTAATTAAGCTGTTTTAACTCTTTAAGAAATTGAATTACTTCTCTTTCATACTTCGACCACCGATCCGTTAATTCAGAATGTGATTCCCAGAAATTTTTAATATTGTCAGGAATATATTTGTTGGTGAAGAGATTCTCTTTAAATACAACGGCAGTTAAGAGGCATAACGGAGATGAAAAACCAGGTTCAATCCCCCCTTTCCAGAATTGTTCAGTGTTCATGCTGCCATATACAGAGCTTACTTGTTCTAGTGATGGGTGATTCATAATAGCATGGAGCAATAATTTATAGTTTGTATAGCTATAAGGTATGGATACTTCATCACTTCTTTCTTTTTTGTTTCTTCCGAATATTTCTGATCTGACACTATGACTATAGGTGTGTAGAATTCTCGATATTAGAGAGTTTAACTCCTTTTCATCCTGAATATATTCTAACAATGAATAGAGGTTTGATAGCCTGATTTCGAAAGCTAGGTGATCTATGGATGTATCCGGATATAGATAGGAAATAATTCCACTTGAATATCGAATATAACTGCAAATTGGGGCTGTTTTGCCATGTTTTTTAATCCATTTCTCCCAAGTTTCATGTTTTAAGAAGTGGCGAGATTGTATTTTGAATTGAAGTGAGCTGTTCTCAAATAGTTCAATAAGTTTGTTAAGGTTCTCGACCTTTATATTTTCACTTGCACCATCTTTGTAATCTTGAGTTATTTCTAACATTGCCTGAGAAATATTCATTCCTATCTTTTCGAATTCAATCACTTGTTTTTGTTTTGTTAGAGAGATGAGGGGGTCTATAAGTGGGTAGTAATCATGCTCTAGATTTTGATAGTTTGAAGTCCAATGTAAAATGCCCTCTAACGATAGACTAGAGATGGTGCGACGTAAAAAAGCGTTGTTTTTTGTTTGCTCACTTATTTCATTGTCATTAAATAGTTTTGATATTAAGTAAATAGCACTTTTCAGAAAAGCATACTCTCTCTTATATAGACTTGGTTTTTTATCAGGAGCATTTTGATTATCAAATATACCCCATGCTATCCAAAAAGCTTGATTGTGATTTAACACTAACTCCTTCAAATAATCATATTTTTCTTCTTCGATATATTGTTCAATTACTGGCACTAACAGCAACTGCATACCCTGTTCTTTTGGTACGCCAAAAAATAGCCCGGAGAGTTCAGGATAAAGAGCCGAAGTATCAATATTTAAAAAGCTTAGAGATATGTTTTTGCTAACGAGTTTTTGACGTAATTCGGCACTGTTATTTGCTTGCCGTAGCAATGCATATAAACAGTAAGCTTGCATGCTAAATTGTTGCCCCCACTGCAATCCCAACATACCTATTCTATTGATAACAGTATTGATTTTTCTTGGTGTGGGGGAAATTTCCAAGCTGCTTTCATATCCAATAAATGTGTCAATAAGTATATCGACTTCACTTTTAGAGTAGGAATTTGAAAACGCTTCTTGCATTTTCTCTTTTAGATAACCAATCCAGTTATTCGGGATTGCCTGGGGGACTTCTACAACGATTTGAAAACATTTGTCTATGTAAGAATCGGCTAGCTGAGCTCTCGTATTACTGTAATCGTAAGTGGCTTGAAGTCCGAATTCGTCTTTGTTTGATAATACAACTTGAGGATGTGGGGAATTTCCGTCCCAAATTTTGCTCAATCCATCACGGTCAAAGGGCACGATAAACCAAACTCTATCAAGCCAGTCGCTATCTTGCGCGTTAACATTTCCAGAGCGATGCTGAAAAAAGGTTTGCAGAGTAATCCAGATATTTTTGGCATGTTCTGCGTCTATGCGGTCAAGGTTATCTATGACTAATATGACTCTGGTGTAGGATTGCCGTCTTGTTCCCGTTAACAAGTAAGACATGATTTTTTTGAAGAACCCTTCAAATTCTATGGATGTGCGGTCAATGTCTTGGGTGATACTTTGGGTTAGTGTTTCTTTATGGTTGGGGTTGAGTAAGGCAAATGAATAATCGGGATCGATGTAGCTTCTAATTGCATTGAATAGGGTGATAACAAAGGGGAGTGATGTAAATACAATGCCAAAGAAGAATAGCCAGTTGATATCTCCTGCTATCTTGTCCCAAGGGGCGTAGAGCTTATCAAAATCTACTTTTGATAAAAGTGTTGCTCCTAGCGGAAATGCAAGTATGGATACTGCTAGCCACTTGGCATAGTTTGATATTTGTTTGGTGTTTTCTGTTGTAATGGTTTTCTTTCGACCACTTGCTCGCTCTCTTATCTCTTTCAGTCTTGGGTCAAGTTGTTTGGATTTAATATTGTTATCTTTGGCTACCTCTAAAATAAGCTCTTCCAGAAAGGTTTTTCTAAGCGTGTCGCCATCATGCGCCCAAGCATCAAATACGTAGAAGAGCGTTCTTTCTTTAGCGTCATCATTTTGATCGGCTTTTAATTTATTACGTAGCAGATTGATAACGGTCGATTTACCAGAACCCCAAGCCCCTTCTAATCCTATAGTGCATGCTTTTCTCGCGGTAGTGATTAGGGAGTAGAGCGACTGGCTTATCCGTTCATGGGTTTTTTCTTCAAAGGCATCGGTATCGGATACTTCTTCGTGCAATACATTAAAGATATACCCGTCATTGGCCTGGTTTGAGGTTTCGTTTGCCACTCTGCTTCCCTTGTATCTTTATCGAGCTTTTGATTCAGATGATTTTTTAAGGGAATCAGAATAGTTAATTTTGGTTATATTTCAATCCTTAGTTTGACTTGTGGTGGCTTTCCTACAACTCCGCAATATAACCCAATGTTTCCGGGTGGCGTTGTACCAGTCTTAGTAGTGTGATGGCTTGTCCGTTGGGGACACTTCGGCCTTGTTCCCAGTTTTCTAATGTTCTTGCCGATGTGTGCATCAAGCGTGCGAACACGCCGCGCGACATATTGTACTTTTCACGAATGCTGACGATTTCTTCTGGTGAAATATCCAGTTCATTAACGTGGTTTACCTTGTGGTTTTTCAGCGTTAACTTGCCCTCTGAGTGAGCTTTCGCTTCAACAAGTGATGAACTGAGTTCTGCAAACAAATTACGATTGTTCATCGATCCATTTCTCCATAAATTCTCTCAATAATTTCTTTTGGGCTGCGGTTAAATCGGTCATTTCATTTTTGGCGTAAATTGTTAGTAAATAGAAACGCCGATAATGGCTGAGATAGTAATAAATAATACGAAAGCCACCTCGTTTGCCCTTGTCTTTTCCCGCAAATCTGACTTTGCGCAAGCCGCCAGTGCCTTGAATTACGTCCCCTTGCTCTGGGTAATACATGAGTTGAGCTTGCAGGAGGCGAAAATCTTCATCGCTTAGGTAATCTTTTCTGTGTTTCTCAAATAGGGTTGATTCAATAAATATGCTTTCCATGCAAAATGTACGCTCCTAACGTATAGTTGTCAATAAGAGGTTTAGGTAAGGCAAATAGGTTGGAATTTACTCCCTGATTGATGCTGTGTGCTAAGGTACGAATAGTTGAGATTTAATGAGCCTCTTTAACCAACGTCTGGGATGAGGTTTTTGGTGAGTGATTGCGATAATGAAAATCTCGCTGCCACTTTTTCTATAGATAATGGAGTAAGGGAAGGTGTTTAAGGGAGCAGAGCGGAAGTTTTCTGGAAGCTTATTTCGAATATCTGGAAAGTTTTTAATAACTTCAAGTTGTGCTTCGATATTTGAGATAAACTTGCTGCCTAGTCCTTGAGCTTTTGATTCGTACCATCCAAATGATCGGGATAATTCGATATAAACATCAGGATGAAAGAATATCGAAGTTAATTTTTCCCTGCCAGTAGTCGTGATTTTATGTCGTCCCATCCTTGAGGCTCCACAGTTCCGTTGTCTATCTCTTCCCATCTCGCTTGAGCAAGTTGTAGCCAAGCTGTTTCCGTTACATCATCGGTATTGCTAGTCCCCTTTGAGTCTAATGAGTCCAGCATGAGTTTTGCCAGTTCAGCCCTCTCTTTTTGTTCTAAATTGTTTGCTTCTTCGAGTAGTTCTCTAAAATCCATCGTTATTTCCTGAAGCTACAATTGTTAATAGCTAAATAATGGCATAGATATCATTGATGTACGAGTATAAAAATTGCACTAATGTAGCTGTGCTTGTACTTAATCATTCCCCAAAAATCCACCTGTTTGATGCGCCCAAAGTTGGGCGTAAATGCCTTCTTTGGCTACCAGTTCTTTGTGAGTGCCTTGCTCTACGATTTGACCTGAGTCCATGACGATCAGTCTGTCCATCGCGGCGATGGTAGACAGGCGGTGGGCGATGGCGATAACGGTTTTGCCTTCCATGAGTTTGTACAGGTTGTCTTGAATCGCGGCTTCGACTTCTGAGTCTAACGCTGAGGTGGCTTCGTCCAGTACCAGAATTGGTGCGTCTTTGAGTAAAACTCGGGCGATGGCGATACGTTGACGTTGTCCGCCTGAGAGTTTTACGCCGCGTTCGCCTACTTGCGCTTCAAGCCCTTTGTTGCCATCGGGATCGGTGAGATCTTGAATAAAGTCCCAGGCTTCGGCTTTCTTACAAGCGGCAATGAGCTCTTCTTCGCTGGCTTCGGGCTTGGCGTAGAGAATATTGTCGCGTACTGAGCGATGCAACAGCATGGTGTCTTGTGTCACCATGCCAATGTTGGCGCGCAGGGATTCTTGCTGAACGTCGGAGACATTGTAGCCGTCTATTAATAGCGTGCCTTTTTCTACATCGTAGAAGCGTAGCAATAAGTTCACCAAGGTGGATTTACCAGCACCTGAGCGTCCGACCAAGCCGACTTTTTCACCCGGTTGAATGTTCAGGTTGAGATGATCGATTAGGCCACTGCCTTTGCCGTAATGAAAGCTGACATCGTCAAAGACGATTTTGCCTGTGGCTTTGGGCATGACGGGAGCGTCGGGTTTGTCCATGACTTCTCTGGGCTGGCTGATGGTTTTCATGCCATCGATTGTTGTGCCCATATTTTCAAACAGAGAGCTGACCTCCCAGATGATCCAATGGCTCATGCCTTTTAATCGCAGCGCTAAACTAATGGCGATGGCAATAGCACCCACGGTAATGCTCTCTATTGACCACAAGTAAATAGACAATGCGCTGACCATAAATACCAGCAGGTAATTCGATACTTCCAGCGACAATTGAATGCCGGTCACTAAGCGCATTTGCTTGTGTACCGTGCCTAAAAAGCCTTCCATGCTTTCTTGCGCGTAATCGGTTTCTCGTTGAGTGTGTGCGAACAGTTTCACCGTTTGAATATTGGTGTAGCTGTCGACGATGCGGCCTGTCATAACTGAACGAGCATCAGCTTGTTCCTGGGATATTTGGCTTAATTTCGGAACAAAGTAGATTTGTATACCTAAATAAATGAAAAACCATATTGCCATCGGCATCATCAATCGAATGTCGGCCATGGCGAGCAGCGCAATGATAGAGACAAAGTAAATGCTCACATAAACAAACACATTCACCAGTTTCATGATGGTTTCGCGAATGGACAATGACGTTTGCATGACTTTGGTGGCAATGCGTCCGGAGAAGTCATTTTGATAGAATGACAAGCTTTGTTTCAGCAAATATCGGTGCGCCAGCCAGCGAATAATCATGGGGTAGTTGCCCAACATAGTTTGGTGAATGAGGGCAGATTGAAAGAAGTTGAGTGTTGGCAGAATGATTAACATAACCACGGCGAATGCTGCGATTTTCTGCCATTCGGTTGCAAAAAAGGTGGCGGGATCTTTCGTCGATAGCCAATCAACAAGCTGCCCCATAATGCCAAATAGTGCCACCTCGGCAGAGGCTAAAAGCGCTGTGAGTATGCCGATAAGCAGTAATGGCAAGCCCATGCCCTTGGTGTAATGTAAGCAAAAAGCAAGCAGGGTATCCGGTGGCGTTTCCGGTTCTTTTTCCGGGAAGGGATTTAACAGCTTTTCAAAAAAACTCAGCATGGCGTTGGCCTGATGTCATATTGTTAAAAAAAAATGTGATGCGAGCGGGCAATGCTCGCTTAAACAAGTTCCGCTATCGCTTGGGAATATTAGGGGCGATTCGGAACTGGGTCAGCTGTTCAAAATGATAAGCCGCCTCAATAATATCAGCTTCCTGGTCTTTGCTGGCAAAAAATGAAATCCCTGCTGGCATATGAGAAACGTATCCCATTGGGACTGTGATATGTGGGTAACCTGCGATGGCTGCTGGTGAAGATGATGAACCGTTGAAATGGTCGCCATTGATAATATCCAGTTTCCAGGCAGGGCCTGTCGATGGGGCTATCAATATATCCAGATTATGAGCTTTAAGTGTGGCATCAATACCTTGCTCCCTTACCATTGAGAGCAATCGGGTTAGCGTATTTTGATATTCTTTTTCTTGCTTGCCCTGACTTGAATTGGCTTGCTCAAATATATCCTGGCTGAATAGCGGCATGGTTGATGCGCTGAATTCTTTGTTTCGCAGGATTAAGTCATTGAGCGTTTTGGCTTTAATACCCGAATGTTTCAAATAATCGGCTACTTCGTCTTTAAAATCCCAAAGCAGGATATTGTATTGATCAACTCGCCATTGGTTCTTGGTTGTAATAGGGGCTTCAGTAATAATCTCTGCGCCTGCTTCACGCATAACGTTTACCGCACGATTAAATAAGGCGTTGACTTGCGGATGGGAATGCATGTAGTTAGACACGATGCCAATGCGCTTGCCTTTTAGTCCCTCTGCTTTCAAATGTTGTATTAGCTGGTTTGAAAAGCCGGAATGCTCATAACTGGCCGCGTCTTTGTCATCTTTACCCAGCATGGCTTGTAACAGGTATACGGCATCTGTGACGCTTCTTGCCATTGGGCCAGCGGTATCAAACTGGCTGGAAATGGGAATAATGCCACTACGGCTAACTGAGCCGACAGACGGTTTGAAACCCACAACACTCATCATGGCGGATGGGCAGGTAATCGAACCGTCGGTTTCGGTGCCTACGGCTACCTGAGCGAGCTCAGCAGCAATAGCCGCGCCTGAGCCTGAGCTGGAACCACAAGGTGAGCGGCTTAAATCGTAAGGGTTACGAGTTTGCCCACCATGAGAACTCCAACCGCTAATTGAGCGAGTAGAGCGAAAATTCGCCCATTCACTTAAATTGGTTTTACCGAGGATAATCGCACCGGCTTTTTTTAGCTGGTCGACAATAAAGGCGTTATGCTTCGGAATGTTATATTTAAGCAGTTCGGAACCTGCCGTATTGGGCATGCCGTCATTGGTGTCGATGTTATCTTTCAACAAAATAGGAATACCGTGCAGTAATCCAAGGTTTTCTTTGTTTGCAGCTAACGTCTTATCGGCTTGAATGGCGTCATTCAGTGCTTTGGGATTGAGTGTGATAACGGCATTGACTTTAGGATTAAGCACATCAATACGATGCAAATAAAATCGCGTAAGCTGTTCTGAGGTTAACTCGCCAGCTCGCATTTTTTCATGAATTTGAGGAATGGTAAGTTGTGAAACGATTGCATCAACCGCATGCGCCGTTTTAGACATGAAAACTAAAAACACTAAGATAAACAGATATTTTGCCATGTTTCCTCAATACGCCTGACTAATCAATAAGAAATGCACACCGAGCTGTGTGATAGGGGATAAAACGCGCAGCGATGGTATCACAGTGCGCTCTTCGAAGTCTGATGAATGGTCGGTTCATGTCGACTAAGCGTTTTCCGGATATTTCGGAAGTTGGTCATTTACTTCACACCAATCTGGATTTGACGACATCCAGATATGCTTTTTCGGTGCTGGAATATTGCCTGAATCCAATACTCCCAGTGGAATACCCCAAATTTTGTCATTTTCGTGAGATTCGTACCAAACCGGGGAACCACATTGTTGGCAAAAACATCTTAGCCCTTTACCTGAAGGGTATTTACCCACTTCCCCTTGTTGCAGATTTTTGATGTCGGAAATTTTAGCGACTGCCCATGCCATTGGCACTGTTCCTGCTGTTTTTCGGCAGGTTTCACAGTGGCAATAGAAAGGGGAGGTAAGCTTTCCCTCTATTTGAAATTGAACCGCTTTGCACTGGCAAGAAGCTTTGAACATGTCTAGATCCTATTCAATCTATTCAAAATAAGGTGCTAAATTCTCATATTGCTCTTTTTCTGTATAGGTAAATTGAGTTCCTGCGTCGCCTTTGACGAAGAGAAAGCACTCTGACTCTGCATTTGGAGCTTTAAACTCATTAAGTTCAACATCGCTTAGATCGATTATGGCATCGTTGCAGCGTAATGATTTAGTGTGAATTTTACCTTGATGAACATCAATACTGATATTTGAACCTGTGAGCCTATAGAACCAGGCATTATTTGCTGAAAGCTGAGAATCAATCTTGATTAAAGGCTCTTTATAAAATGCGTTGCTGATATCTTGTTTTGATTTATTAAACGCCTCTTCTGTGAGGCTTACTCCTTCTAAACGATTTAAAGCTCCCAATGTATAAGCTGCGCCAGAATAATTCTTTTTATACATTTGCCATTGCATCAGGTTTTGTATGTTTTGCATGGAAATATGGGCGGGTAACGAGTCGCGTAAATAGAAGGCTACTTGGGTGGCATCACGATAAGCATACCAGTCTTGAACCGCATAATAATAAAGGGCGTGAAGCCAGGCTGATAGAGCCTGCTCAGTCAGATTTTTGGCATAATCGTCTCTTAATTCTTGAAGATTTGCGGAAGCATCATCCAGCCTATTGTTTGCTAGAGCGTCGCTGATTTTGTTATACCTGCGATTGAAAGCTCTGGACATACCATTGTTGTTTGATTGGAAAAAGGCTTTTTCAAACTGCATGATATAGAAACGGCTGGAAGCCACGGGTTTGCCATCCAGTGTTGCGGGTTTGAATTCGAGATTTTCAAGATGTTTGATGGTTTTTGATAGATAAGTCTCTGAATTGTTGCTGTCAATGACCAAGTAGTTTCCGGTCTTTCCTTTTTCATCGACGGCATAATGAAGCAGTACCCAACCTTCTCTTTTTGACTTATTGGATGTTGCATCTGGCACACTGCTGTTATTGTCTTTTACTAATTCTATTTCCGTGTAGTTTCTAGCGTGTATTGCTTGGGAGAGGGTGGTGAGTAATAAAATAGCGAGGAGGCGTTTCATGATTATGTCCTTTAAGTTACTTTTCCTGAAAAATCGAGAAGTGTTTGCGTTGCAGAATCTAACCTAAACTTAAGGTGCTGTAAACGCGCTTGGCAGAATAATGAATTGATACATCTCTTCACTGACCATATGGCAGATATTGCCTTATTATCTGCTACATTGATTCTCAGTGGTGAAATACAAGCAAGGAAACTGACTATGCAATGTCATGAAATCGACTATGAAATTATCGGTAATTCAATGCAAATGGTGGAGATTGAATTAGATCCTAATGAAACCGTTATCGCTGAAGCGGGCGCAATGAACTACATGGAAGAAGGCATTTCTTTCGAAGCGAAAATGGGCGATGGTTCAGACGTGAATCAAGGCTTTATGAGTAAGTTGTTTTCAGCCGGAAAGCGCGTGATTAGTGGTGAGTCATTGTTTATGACTCACTTTACCAACCAAGGTGTAGGTAAGCGTCGGGTGGCTTTTGCGTCTCCTTTCCCGGGTACGATTGTGCCGCTGAATATGGCGGAACTTGGCAACGAAGTGACGTGTCAAAAAGACTCTTTTCTTTGTGCGGCGCTTGGCACAAAAGTGGACATCGCTTTTAACCGTCGCTTAGGTAGTGGTTTTTTTGGTGGTGAAGGCTTTATTTTAGAGCGCTTAAAGGGCGATGGCATGGCTTTTATCCACGCGGGTGGAACGGTGATCGAGAAGGAACTCAATGGTGAAATGCTGCGTTTAGACACGGGCTGTTTGGTGGCATTTACTTCTGGTATTGAGTACGACATTCAAGCTGTTAGTGGTTTGAAGAGTATGTTCTTTGGTGGCGAAGGTTTGTTTATGGCGACTTTGCGTGGTCACGGTAAAGTGTGGATCCAGAGCTTGCCATTCTCTCGTTTGGCAGATCGTGTTCTTGAACATGCCCCAAAAGCGGGCGGTTCTCGCCAAGGTGAAGGTTCAATATTGGGCGGACTTGGCGATATGCTCGACGGCGACTAATTCTGCAATACGACTGGCATCTTGTGATGCCAGTCAGCCTCTAAATCAGGCAGTTTATCAAGAGTCAATTTGGTGAACTGTGAGTAACAGGAATTCCAAATGTTATATCGAAAACTGGGCTTTAGTGAGCTGGATGTTTCTCACATTTGCCTGGGAACCATGACCTGGGGAAAGCAAAATTCACAGGATGAAGCTAACCAACAAATAGAATATGCCCTCGCTAGCGGAATCAACTTTTTTGATACTGCTGAAATGTACCCTATTCCTCCAAGCCCTGAGAATTATGGCAAAACCGAAATGTTTTTTGGTAACTGGTTAAAAGCAAATCCAGAAAAGCGTAAGGATATGATTATTGCCACCAAAATTGCGGGTAATGGTTTGCCTTGGGTGCGCGATGCTGAAGACATTACCGGGGAAAGTATCATTCGTTCCGTAGATGCTTCTCTTAAGCGCTTGCAGACGGATTATATCGACCTATACCAATTGCATTGGACGAATCGAATATCGCCACATTTTGGCAAGCATTGGCCTGGAATTGTTGATTTTACGGTTGAGGATTCTCAGCAGCATGTTGATGGCATGTTGCAGATTTTGCAGGCGTTGGATGATTGCATTAAGGCTGGGAAAATACGTTTTTGTGGGCTGTCGGATGATACCACCTGGGGCCTTAGCCAATATTTGAGGTTGGCAGAGAAACACGCACTTCCACGAATGGTATCTATCCAGAATGAGTTTAACTTATTGCATTGGAAGGATTGGCCATACCTTATTGAACACTGTGTTCATGAGAATGTTGCCTATTTACCCTGGTCTCCATTAGGCGGTGGTATGTTAAGTGGTAAATACCTTAATGGTGCTCGCCCCGAAGGAACACGTTGGAGCATTTCTCAACGTATGGGATTGTTTCGTGATACCGAACATTCAAGAGAAGCTGTTCAGGCTTATTTGGCATTAGCACAGGAGTTAAATCGAAGCTCTGTTGAGTTGGCCTTGGCGTGGTGTAGTCAGGTAAAAGGCGTTACTTCCACCATTATTGGTGCGACATCTTTAGTGCAGTTAAAGGAAGATATTGCAGCATTTGAAAAGCCCTTATCCTCTTTGGAATTAGAAAAAGTTGGCGAAATAATGCGCCAATATCCAATGTCCTTTTAATTTCAAAAAGCCTCATATTTCGCTGTGTGGGGCTTTATCTTTACCCAGAAAACGTCCTTTTTGGGTATCTTTATCGTATAAACACAAATACCTTTGTTGTGGTTATAATCTCTACAGAAAAGATCTTTTGATCTACGATGTAATCACTTTTGGTAACACACTCGTCAAAAGTGGTGTTATGTCGATGGTTAAAAGGGGATGTTTAATCCTTCCGGGATAGGTAAGCATTAAACGTTAGGTATGAAAAGAGAGTGCTATGAATACGAATTACTTACTTAGTTTTGATAGCGGTGAACAGTTTCTTGAGCAAGTGACTTCTCTTCTGGTTGAGAAGCGTTTGGACAAGTTTAAGCCTGTTTCATTCTCCTTCTACCTCGAATTTACTGATCGTCAAGACGCTCAAGACGTTAGCGTTATGCTAACTGACACTGGTTTTTCTGTGGTGATGGAACAAGAAAATGAATCTGATAAGTGGACATGTTGGTGCAATAAATCGGTCACACCGACCCCACTGAAGTTAGAGGACATGGCAAAAGGTATTTTATATGCAATTCGAAGCAGGAAAGGGGATATAAAGCGTTGGGAAACCAACCCATACAATTCAGGACAGGAACTCGGGCAGTTATTGGCTGCTTTCGAACATCAATACTTTGAATTGCAAGCGGACGCCGCATAATTTAAGCAGAAACATGGGATAAGCAACATTGAGTACAGAATTAGCAAATCCTGGGGTTGCACCAGCTATAACCCCACACTTTATATCTGGTGTAGTCGCCAGGAGATGCTAACCACCTCGTAACGTACCCTGTAAATGGATTTACTCATTAAGACATGTGAAACTTAATGTTGCTTATCTCACGTTGTTTTTGCGCAAGCCTTATTTTACCCGCCCACTATTTATTGATTATCAATTAACTTGCTATAAGTTCGTGCTTTCCAAGAACCGTTTGCTTCTGATGAAAAAAATCAGATTCTTAAGAATCTCTTAAGTTTTCTGAGCTACGCTTGTTGATATATTAGTCAAGAAGTGAATAAAAGTGACTCGTTTAAAGCTCTGTTCCAATCAGCTGATTTTTTTCATTGCTGTTTATATTACCTTTGTCGCGAACAGCGTATTTTTATTAGACTGTGTTGAAATCGTTTCAAAGCAGAGTGTTGCTAATTTTCCATTTCTTATTTCAATCCCCTTGTTGTTATTGAGTTTAACCTTTTTGCTTTTACGCTTGATCACGCCATTACGTATTGTTGTTAAACCCGTATTAATTTTGATCACTGTTATTAGTGCGTTAATCGCCGCAGGGCAAAGTCGATACGGTATCGTTTTTGATTACGGCATGGTCGAGAATATTTTTGAAACGGATGTTGATGAAGCCAGTACCTATTTGTCTTTTGGAAATCTGGGCTTGTTTCTTGGTTTTGTGGCTGTGCCACTTGGGCTTATCTCTGTTACTAAAATCAAGGCTGACCGCGTTCCTATGGAGCTGAAGCGTTCCTTCATCTTGAGTATTATGGCCTTGGCTCTTATTGGATTGATTGCCTCACTTTTCTATGCTGATTACGCTGCAACCGGGCGTAACAACCGTTTTGTTAAGAAAGAATTGGTGCCCTTTCAATTTGTCAGCAGCGCAATCAAATTTGTAAATCATCGTTATCTGGCTGAGCCTGTAGAGTTTGAGATACTTGATTCGCAACCTACCTTGATGGCTGCCGCCAATAAAAAGCCCAGACTGAATATTATGGTGGTGGGGGAAACAGCCCGAGCGCAAAACTTTCAGTATCAGGGCTATGAACGTCCAACGAATCAGTTCACCAAAGATTATTCCCCTGTTTACTTTAATAACGTTATTTCTTGTGGCACCGCTACCGCTGTGTCCGTTCCTTGCATGTTTTCGTTTCAGGTCAGAGATAACTTCGATCGAAACAAAAGCCAAAATCAGCAGAATGTATTGGATATCGCTGAAAAAGCGGGTGTAGGTGTTACCTGGGTTGATAACAACAGCGGTTGTAAAGAAGTGTGTAACCGTGTTGAAACGATCAAAGTATCGACAGATGAAATACATCCAATGTGTGATGGGGACTACTGTTATGATGCTGTGTTAGTTGAACAGTTGCATACATTACTGAATAACTCTGGAGCGCAGGGCGATTCGCTTCATGATCGTATGGTTGTATTGCATATGATTGGTTCTCACGGGCCAACCTATTACCGCCGTTATCCTGCTACGTCAAAATACTTCACGCCTGATTGCCCAACCAATGAAATACAGTCTTGTAGTCAGGATGAATTGGTGAACACGTATGATAATACGATCCTGTATTCGGATTACGTAAATGCCAGCATCATTAGGGTATTACAGGAATATCAGAATAATTTTGATGTATCCATGTTGTATATCTCTGATCACGGTGAGTCTTTGGGAGAAAATGGCGCTTATTTGCATGGCTTCCCTTATATGTTCGCACCGGATACCCAAACTCATGTGCCCATGTTGTTTTGGAGTAGCGATAACAAGCAAATGGAGTGTGCTTCCAGAAAAAGCCAGGAATCGTTGAGCCATGACTTTATTTCCCATACCTTACTTGGGTTAATGGGCATAAACTCGACACTATACAATGCTGATTTAGACCTGTTGCAGTGTTAGGAACTTTGTAAAAATGACTCATTTTGAAAAAAGAACCGGTCTGAAAAGATTGCTGGGAACTATCATTAATGCCTGGAAAGGCTTTCGCTGGATGTTGTGTAACGAGGAGGCTTTCCAGCAGGAGTTATTGCTCGCCGTTCCCCTTACGTTGTTGGCGTTGTGGCTTGATGTTCCCGTTATGAGCAAGCTGGCGCTAATTGGCGTGTTGTTTTTGGTTTTGCTGGTTGAGGTATTGAATACAGCTATTGAAACCGCAATAGACCGAATTGGTACTGAACTTCACGAGTTATCAGGATTGGCGAAAGACATTGCTTCGTTTGCTGTCACCTTATCTTTGATTCTGGCTTGTATCGTTTGGGCGACTATTCTGTGGGATTACTGGGCTGGATAACCGCGAGTATTTTATAAGCCAAGTCCTAAATACAAATAAAAAAGGGTAGCTGATGCTACCCTTCTTCGTTCATTTTCAAGTCTGACTATTTGCTCAGGCCAGAGTTAATTTCTTGAACGTCTGTTTCACTCAATGTACCTGCTGCCAATTTCAGGCTAAGTACGCTGGTGATATAACCGTAGCGAGCGGTAGACAGGTTACGTTTGGCATCATACAAGTTACGTGTACTGTTCAGTACGTCAACGATAGTACGAGTACCCACTTCAAAACCGGCTTCGGTTGCTTTCAATGCGCTTTCCGCTGAAACAACTGCTTGTTCAAGTGCCTTGATTCGAGAAATCGCAGCAGTTACATCGAAGTAGTAAGAACGCACATCTTTTACTACTGAGCGATGCGTTTGTTCACGATCTTCACTTGCTGAAACAAAGCTATGACGAGCTTGTTCTGTGCGAGCACTGGTTGCGCCGCCAGAGAAGATTGGAACAGACAGCGCAATAGTTGCAGAACGGCTGTCTACGCGATCTTGAGAATCGCTAATAGCCGCATCGGAAGATTGTCCTACAGTGTCATTCGATGAGAACGATGCTTGCAAACCCAAGGTTGGGTAGTGACCTGAACGGGCAATATCAATGTCTTTCTTGGCAATATCTACGCTAATTTTGCTAGCTGCCAACTGCAAGTTCTTATCTTCAGCCAGTTTTGACCAGCTGTTGATATCCATTGGCGCAGGCATGCTGGCACTGAACTTGTTAGTATCAAGTGCAGCGATTTCTTTGTAGTAGTTACCTGTGATTTCCCACAAGCTTTCCTGACTTTTCTCAACTTCGTATTGAGCGCGGATTTCGCTTGCTTCTGCGTTATCGTACAACGCTTGCGCTTCGTGAACGTCAGTAATAGCTGTCAAACCAACTTCAAAACGTTGTTTGGTTTGCTCTAATTGACGTGCAATGGCGCGTTTTTCTGCTTTGGAGAATTCCAGATCATCTTGTGTACGTAATACTTCAAAATACGCTTGAGTGACACGAACGATCAGGTTTTGAAGCGCCAAACCATAGTTGGCATCTGCGCGAGAAGCAACCAGCTCGGCACGACCCAGAGATTTCCATTCGGAATAATCAAAGATGGATTGTTGCAAAGTGGCAGAAACCAAATTTACATCGCTGTAGATGTCGCCACGGGTACGAGACTCTTGTACCGTTAGTGAAATTTGAGGAAGCAAACTGGCTCGACTAATATCAATGCCAGAGTAAGCTGCATCTTTGGTAGCTTTTGCACTAAGAGTCGCCGGGTCGTTGTTGAGTGCTTCCTGATAAATTTGGGAGAGATCTTCTGCCATGGCTTGAGTGGATAAACCAAATCCAACCAGCAAGGAGATAAGTGTCTTTTTCATTCGCTTTCCTAGTGTTCCAATAACCGCACCGGGCTGAGTTAAAAACAATCAAATAACAGTTTCTTATTCTTTCTTTCGCAGAGTCTAAATCATTCGCTGCTTTGGAAGTATTGCATTCTGGTAACAGTGCTGCGTAAAGTGTAACTGAATATTTATACGAATTTGTCAGTCGCACATGATAGGCTAATAAATGTCAGTTGAGAACTGTTTTTACCCCGGACGGTATGAATAGTCCCAAATAATGAGAGTAAACTTGAATAAAATTCAGCAATTTAATCATCAGGATGTCCAAATTTTGGAGAAAGAGCCTTTGTTTAAAGGCTTCTTCTCCCTGTTTAAATACCGTTTTAAGCATCGTTTGCACAATGGTCAATGGAGCCAGGAAATTGAGCGAGAGGTATTTGAACGAGGCAATGCCGTTGCTGTCTTACCTTATGATCCTGTACTAAAAGAATTTGTATTAATTGAGCAATTTCGTACGGGAGCTTTGGGCAGAGTAGAGCAACCTTGGTTGTTAGAGGTGGTCGCTGGTATGATAGAGGAAGACGAGCGTCATGAAGATGTATGTCGTCGCGAAGCTCAAGAAGAAGCCGGGTTGGAGCTTTCAGAGTTGATTCCTATTATGGAATACCTGCCAAGCCCCGGCGGATGCAGTGAAATGCTCAGTTTGTATTTCTCTTTCGTGGATGCAAAGGATGCGGGTGGGGTGTTTGGCCTTGATGAAGAAAATGAGGACATTCTGGTTCATCGAGTTCCTGAGCATGAGGTAATGCAATGGCTTCAGGAAGGGCGCATTATTAATTCAGCGACTATCATTGCACTACAGTGGTTTGCTTTGAATAAAGATCAGTTATTAGCTGATTTTAAACACGAGTAATGTTTAGATAGACAGTAAATAGATAGATATTGAGATAGATGGAAGAGTTAAATAACCGACGCTATTACCCTAATGTGAGTTCACTCCATGCGACGTGTGACTCAAATTACGTGCGTCTGTTAAAACTGTTACCGGAAGTGGATGTTGAGAATATGCAATACGAATTTGGTGTTCATAGCGCTCTACATTATTGCATTGAGATTGTGGAGTGTGCTCGCTACACCACGACGGTTGAAATGAGTCAACTTAATCCGGAGTTTCCCAAGTATTTGAAGCCATCTATGCGTATTCGCTTGTATCATGATGCGCGAATGGCAGAGGTGGTAGAATCACAGAATATTGCTCGTTTTGAATCCAGCTATCGTTATCCTAATAAGCATATGCATCAAAAAAATGAAAAAGAGATGGTGAATCAGTTCTTGTCTGAGTGGCTGTCTTTTTGTCTGGCACAACGCGCACCTCTGGAATCCGCTCAGTCTATATAAGTTAAAGTAGCAGGTGAGTTTATGGCATGTCGAATCGTTCAAGTGAGTGATTGCCATCTGGTTTCTGATCTGGATAAAACAAGTTATAACGACATTAATCCTTATCAGTCACTCAAAGCCGTTTTGCAAAGTGCAGCCAATGAGTCTCCAGATATTTTGTTATTAACCGGGGATATTAGCGGTGATGACTCGGTACAAAGTTACCAGTATTTAAAGCTGCTCTTACGTGAGCCCTATGTTCCCAAAGTGATACGTATTATCCCCGGAAATCATGATGTTCCTGACCTCATGAGAGAGGAATTAGGGGAAGATATTTGTCGCTTTGATGGCTACGAGGATCTCGGACGTTGGCGTATTCACTATATGAACAGCAAGCATGAGGGAACCTTGGGGCATGTAAGTAAAGAACGCTTGCAGGCTTTTCAAAATGATGTTCTTGAACTACCTCGGGCACATCATCTTGCGGTAGTACACCATCATCCCCTGGATACCAACAGCTGGATGGATAAGCACGAATGGACGAACCGCGATAAATTTTTGCAACTAATGCATTACTTACCTCGTCCGGTCAGGGTTTTATACGGCCATATTCATCAAGCACGCTCGCGCACATTTTCAGGACAGGAATACTATGCCTGCCCTTCCAGCTGTTGGCAGTGGGAATTACAAGATGAATTTGGTGTCAGTAATGAAGCTCCGGGCTATCGAGTGATGGAATTAGGCGATGATGGGGAATGGTTAACCTGGGTTAATCGTGTCCCGTTGTGAAATCAAGTTAGAAAATAAGTAGTAAGAGAGAAGACGTTTGCAAAAAATACTGATTTATCTGCATGGATTTCTAAGTTCTCCCAGTTCAGTGAAATGCACTGAAACCAAGGAGTATATGGCTCAACATCACCCTGATATCTTGTTAGTGGCTCCCCAGGTTCCCAACTACCCAATGGAAGCCATTACTTTGCTACGCGAAACGGTTTCTGAGGTAGTGAACAAATACCCCAATGCTCAGCTAGGTTACATTGGCAGTTCGATGGGCGGGTTTATGAGTACCAATTTAATGCAGGATTTCCCGGGACGCGCTGTACTGGTTAACCCCGCAGTTACACCACATATTTTGTTGCATGACTACCTTGGTGAGCACGAGCACCCATACACCGGCAAGTCGTTCACGTTAACTAAACAGCACATGAGCGAATTGGAATCTTTGCTTGTTCCAAAATTGCAAGCACCAGAGAACTTCTGGGTATTGCTTCAGGAAGGCGATGAAACGCTGGATTATAAAGAAGCCGTAGAGAAATATTCAGCTGGAAATGTAACCGTTGAAAAAGGCGGCGATCACAGCTTTCAGGGCTATGGAAATTACCTGCAACGCATCTTTCAATTTCTTTATCCTGAATAGCCTTGATGCCGACATTGCCCATTAAAAAATGACTTGCTACTATCGCATAAGCACATGTTGCAGCAAAAAAGCTGGGAGCATGTCATTTATTTTCGATGACACAAATCATCTTCACTTATAAGAATAACGATTGCCCATGACGAACCAAAGCGCTAATCAAAGTTCTAGCCAAAGTTATAACGCTGAAGCTATTGAAGTCCTCAACGGATTGGAACCTGTTCAACGACGTCCCGGTATGTATACCGACACCACCCGTCCTAACCATCTTTCCCAAGAGGTTATCGACAACAGTGTGGACGAAGCGCTGGCTGGGCATGCCTCCTCCATTAAAGTCATTTTGCATGAAGACCAATCGATGGAAGTCATCGACGATGGTCGAGGTATGCCGGTCGATATTCACCCGGAAGAAGGTATTCCCGGCGTTGAGTTGATCATGACCAAGCTTCACGCTGGTGGTAAGTTCTCCAACAAAAACTACCAGTTCTCCGGTGGTTTGCACGGGGTGGGCATTTCGGTTGTAAACGCATTATCCAAGAGAGTGGAAGTCACCGTTCGTCGTGACGGCAATGTGTACCAAATGGCCTTTGAACATGGTGACAAGGTTGAAGACCTGAGCATTATCGACACTTGCGGCAAGCGCAACACGGGTACTCGGGTGCGCTTTTGGCCGGATGAAAAGTATTTTGATTCGCCCAAATTCTCGGTTAGCAAACTTCGCCATATTTTACGGGCAAAAGCCGTATTGTGTCCGGGGCTTAGAATTCGTTTTGACGACAAAAATACCAAAGAATCTGAAGAATGGTACTTCGAGGATGGACTGCGTGATTATTTGATGCAATCCACAACCGGGTATGAAACCTTGCCAGAAGGCGAACCCTTTGTCGGGGCGTTCTCTGGCAACAATGAAGCGGCTGACTGGGCAGTGGTTTGGCTACCGGAAGGCGGCGATTTACTGGCTGAAAGCTACGTAAACCTGATCCCTACCGCACAGGGCGGTACGCACGTTAACGGGTTGCGTCAAGGCTTGCTGGAAGCCATGCGCGAATTCTGTGAATTCCGTAACTTATTGCCCAGAGGCGTAAAGCTGACTCCCGAAGATATCTGGGACAGATGTAGCTATATATTGTCCACCAAAATGCAAGATCCACAATTCGCAGGACAAACTAAAGAACGTTTGTCTTCCCGACAAGCATCAGCCTTTGTTTCTGGCGTGGTGAAAGACGCATTCAGTTTGTGGCTCAACCAACATACCGATATTTCAGACATGTTGGCGCAGATGTGCATTAACAACGCTCAGCGCCGTTTACGTCAAAGCAAGAAAGTCGCACGTAAGAAAGTCACCTCAGGCCCTGCTCTTCCTGGCAAATTAACCGATTGTACCACTCAGGATCCTTCACGCTCAGAAATCTTCCTGGTGGAAGGTGACTCAGCGGGGGGCTCCGCCAAACAAGCCCGAGACCGTGATTTTCAAGCCATCATGCCGCTACGGGGTAAGATATTAAATAGCTGGGAAGTGGAGTCGACACAGGTTCTGGCCTCTCAGGAAATTCACGATATTTCCGTTGCCCTGGGCATTGATCCCGACAACGAAGATATCTCGCAACTGCGTTACGGCAAAGTATGCATCCTCGCCGATGCCGACTCAGACGGATTGCACATCGCCACACTACTGTGCGCCTTGTTTGTAAAACACTTCCGCGCCCTCGTTAACGCTGGTCACGTATATGTTGCCATGCCACCCTTGTATCGCATCGACGTAGGCAAAGAAGTGTATTACGCCCTCGACGAAGACGAGAAAAAAGGCATTTTAGATCGCATCGAAGCCGAGAATAAAAAAGGCAAAGTCAACGTGCAACGCTTTAAAGGCTTGGGCGAAATGAACCCGCTACAACTGCGCGAAACCACCATGGATCCCAACACCCGCCGTTTGGTACAGCTTACCGTCGACGACTCCACCCACATGCTCGAACTGATGGACATGCTCCTGGCAAAGAAAAGAGCCCCCGAAAGGAAGGAATGGTTGGAAAGTAAGGGGAACTTAGCGGAAGTTGAGGTGTTGTAAAGCAGCTCAACTCCCGAAGTTTTTTCTTATCTCGAACTCAGGTTATTTAACAAAGCAAATAAGCATAGCCTGAATTGCCAATGGGGTGACTTTCAAAACAGTTGCCCAATACCTCAACGTTATGTTTTTCAGCGCTGTCAATGAGCTTGTCATATACACTCACATTCTTGTCAACCGCTTTATGAACTCCTAAAGACCAAAAACAACGTAAGTCATATTCTGAATTTCTCATCGCATCAATTTTTAATGAATCCTTCATTATTCCATTTAAGCAAGCTGATAAATTTGGATTTTGCTTAACTTCCAAGGCTATCCATTTCTCAGTAGACGAATGCTTTTTGCGGAAAACGAAATCAACCAGCATGTGGCTTCTATGTTTCATCTTGCGCCGATCAATGGTGTATTGAACCTCTCGAATCCAGTCAGACACCATGTTGTGAGCGTTTAAGAATGCTGCAAGTTCAATCTGTAGCCATATCTCGAATCCGCTGATATCAGTTTCCTGAATTATGTCGAATCTGTAGTGGTCTAATAATCCCGGACACCAATTTAGGTGGTATTCTTACCACTCAATAGAAAGGTGTCTGTAGTGGTCTAATAATCCCGGACACCAATTTAGGTGGTATTCTTACCACTCAATAGAAAGGTGTCTAATGTCAAAACAACGTCGAACTTTTACTCAAGAATTTAAATTGGAAGCAGCAAGCCTTGTTCTTGATCAGGGTTATTCAATTCCAGAAGCTTGCCGAGCTCTGGATGTTGGTGAAACGGCGATGCGTCGCTGGGTTGAGCAATTGAAAAAAGAACGAGGTGGGTTTACTCCAGAAAACAAGGCTCTGTCTGCTGAACATAGAAAGATCCAGGAGCTTGAAGCACGAATTAACCGCCTGGAAAGAGAGAAATCCATATTAAAAAAGGCTACGGCTCTCTTAATGTCAGACGAATGGAGCAATACGCGCTGATTGACCAATTAAGAGAGCATGAAAGCATTGAGGTACTTTGCGACGCATTTAGCGTACCGCGCTCAAGTTATTACGATTACCGTGAGCGAGACAAGTCAATTAAACGTGATGAGTTGGTGTTAAGAGCAATGATCCATGAATTTTTCAATCTTAGTCGCCAGTCTGCCGGGAGTCGCACATTAGTCGCCATGTTGAACGGAAATGGCATCGTCGTCGGCAGGTTTAAAGTCCGCCGTATTATGCAAGATATGGCGTTGGTCAGTACCCAGCCTGGAAGCCACTCATATAAAGTGGCATTGGTTGAGAGGCCGGATATTCCGAACCTGTTGGCTCGTGAATTTAATGTTGAAGAGCCGGATCAGGTGTGGTGCGGCGATATTACTTACATCTGGTCTGGCAATAAATGGATATATCTTGCCGTCATTCTGGATTTATATGCTCGCAGAGTGGTTGGTTGGGCGTTATCTGAACATCCTGATACCGCATTGGTTATTAAAGCCCTGGACAGAGCTTACGAGCAAAGAGGTAGGCCGAAGAATGTCTTGTTTCATTCAGCTCAAGGGAGTCAATATGGTGCACTTAAATTTCGTCAAAGGCTGTGGCGCTATCGTATGAAACAAAGCATGAGCCGGCGAGGGAATTGTTGGGATAACAGCCCAATGGAACGTGTGTTTAGAAGTTTGAAAACGGAATGGATACCATCAACTGGCTATCAGTCATATCTGCAAGCAGAGCGAGACATTAGCTACTACCTGATGGACTACTATAACCATCAGCGACCACATAGTCACAATGGGATGATTGCACCAGCATTAGCTGAAGAAAAACTTAATTTACTGTCCGGGAATAGTTGACCACTACAATCTATCTTTAATGTGTTTCTGCTGGAAAAATTCACTGACTAATTCAGCCGTGAAATCAAAGTCTTTTTTGAACAAGGTTTGTTCTCCCATGAACGAGTTATTAGAGCAAAGCGCTTTCATTCCACAGAATTAAGTGAACGGTTGACAGCTTTACTGGTTGGTAATCTAATCTACCTTAATGTGCGCGAATAAGATAATCCAATCATGCCTAATACCATTATTCTCAAGCGTTATCTTGATTTATTCATTTTAGCGATTGTGGTTTTTGCTCTTTTTAAGACGGTTGCTAATGTTAATTTTGTACAAAGCGGTTTTAACAGTTATGTCCGTTTAATAACCGAGTTACATTGGATTGTAAGGGGATTGTGCTTTTTTAGTTTGTTGTTGGGGTTACGTTTTTTGCTGACGCAATTAAATGTCATTCATCCAAAACGTAAATGGTTACTCAGAAATATTTTAATCGCTTGTAAATATCCCCCGGTTTACGTGGCTGCTTTTTTTTGTATTGCAATATACGCAATTGGAATTGTAATTTCTCGTCAGGTTAATTTATACACCCTTAATGAAGTGTTCTGGCAGTTTCTCAACTTCAATCCAGAGATCCCTTCCTTATTGCTGTTTTACATCGTCTTTAAGTTGTTACAGGTCAATTTGAACGCTTCCGGTGCGGAATCTGACGATATTCCGTTGCCTAAACGCGCGGGTTTGAAAAATGTTGAGCTGCAATCCACTTCTCAGGGAGCAGAAAATAAAGACGTTAATCTTACAAATGAGGAACAGGAGCTGCTGGATTGGTTAGAAAGAGAAATTCCATTAACAGACGAACACTTGCTGATGTTTAACAGGGATATATACGTTGAACGTATTACCAGTAGGTATCAGGCCAGTATCAAAGCCCAACATTTAGCGCTTTGTGGTGATTATGGTATGGGAAAATCTACGGTTGCTAATCTGGTATGCAAGCGTTTGGAGAAATGTGGAAATTGGGTAACTGTTAAAATTGATAGTTGGGGACGAAATCCAGACTCTATAGGAAGTCATATTCTAAATCATATCCTTGAAAAATTGAGTGAGCTTTTTGACACCAGTGCATTACAGCCATTACCTGAAAATTATCGTAATGCTTTACAGGCAAAAGGAGATTGGTTTAGTGCGTTTAGCCAGATAATGGGGCATTCAGATCGCGATTTTAATCGTCAGCTAGAAACGCTGGATGGGATTTTGCACACTCTGGATATCAAAATGCTGCTTGTGCTGGAAGATATTGATCGCAACCCTGAATCAGAAAAAATGGTGAGTGCTCTGGCTTCTATGATTGACAGGCTCAATGGCATCGGTCATATCCATTTTATCATCACGATTAGTTACACTGACGAAAGTGCCAATATTATTGGTCGGGTATGTAATTATCGAGAAGATTTGAGTGGTGAAGTATTTATTGATGTGTTTGACAAATTTCTCACTATTTGGATAAAACGTGCCGCGTTAGAAAATGTTAAGTTAGACAGGAAATATAGTGGAAATTTGAGTTTATCTGAATACATCACTCGATTAGGTAGATGGAATCTTACGGCTTACGATCCTTTCAATACGTTAGTCAATTCACCCCGAAAGGCTAAGGCGATATGCCGTAGGGTGAATAGTATATGGCAGAAAGGTAAATTATTGGGAGAATTGGATTTATTTGATTTATTGGTGATGCAGGTAATCAGGGAAACCCAACCCCACATTTACGATGAGATAAAGATACAATCCCGCTCTGACTTTAAAGAACTTTGGGGTGCTGATTCGTATAGCAATGAACGTAACGCTGGCGCAATTACTCTCGCAGAAAGATTGTATGGATATAAAAGGACTGTATATAAAAATAATAATGAGCTCCGTTCACGTTTGTCAGAGGAGGAAGCGATTGTGGCAAGAGAGCACCCTGTATTGATGATTGTTGCTCTTGCCTTACCTATTTTCTCTCGAAATTATCAATCAAGAAGAATTCAACGTTTATCCCATGTTGGATTTAGCAGTAGTTACTTTGACCGCTTTGAGAGGGAAACTCTGGCGCAGGGCGAACTGTCTGATCAGAGCTTTATCAGAGAGCTTGTTTCCTATCAATATCCAGAATCATCGGGTAAAGCGTATAGTGAAAGTGAGTTTATTATTCATCTATTGATTAACTCGCAATATCAACAGCGTTTGGAACATTTTTCTAGAGCATTCCAAATTCAAGACGAGAATAAGCGTAGGCTCTGGTACAGAAAGTTTTTGCTGGATGTTTTAATTATTATCAAAGGTAAACCCAAGAAATATCTTCAGAAAAATATTTATAGTGTTAACCCTCCTTATGGATTTGAGTTATTAGATAATCTTTTTAATAAAGTACGCTACGGATATGTAAGAGAGGAGAGTTTATCAAGGCTTCGGTTGCGAGTTGTCAAGTTCCTGATGTGTCACTTTTTTGATGGGCTTCATTGTTGGTTATGTAGGGCTGATAAGGTTGATTTATATAAATTGCAAAAGCCGATTATTCATTTTGTGTGTAAGGCAATAGAAAATGATTGGCTACATCGTGAGTTTGTTTATGGGCGGCATCGCTTGCTCGCTTATTCCGCGAAAGAGTATTTGTCTTGGGATAGAGAGTCACTTAATTTAAAGGAAGATTCAACACAAGAACGTAAGCTTAATACTGGTTGGCATCAGGTGATAAGGGTATTAATTGATAAATCTCAAAAAGATGGATCAGGCGTGCATTATCTGGTTATTGCTATGTTCTTCTTTCTAAAGATGCATACTGAGACTGAAAAACCTGAATTGCATAAAGAGGTAATCAATGAGGTTCCCCTTGAGCTTATGAGCTGGCTACGAGAGCACACTCTTAAGTATTCACCATCAGATTTCTTGCAAGCAACTAGTGGGGGATATCACAAAGAGATTGTTCTCTGGTTTAAAGAGCTAACATATTACTCTTAAATTGAAGATGAAAGATTTTCGCTGTCTCCAGCTGAATAATGAGTTTTTCCGGTACTATTCGTCACCCCAACATTCCCACAAATTGCAATACATTTAAATGTTCAATGGTTCTATAAGGGGATTGGATATTTTCATCCATGGAAACCACGTATTTGTTTACGTCTAGTTTGGTGTGTTGCAAGTTGCCGAATTCTCTTTCCCAGAGTGGGCTGTTTTCTTGGAGGTCGCCGAGTTGCCAGCACACTTGTATTAGCATGGTTGAGTCTTTTTTTTGTGCCCAAAAATCTATTTCCAGATTTCTGTTCTTGTAGGCGAAATAGCGTTGTACTTGATATCCCTTGCGTAATAGCTGGATGAAGACGAAGTTTTCCAGCAGTCGGCCTTTTTGTGTGTTTTCCGGGTAGTCTGCCAGGCACAAATCTCCCAGATAAATCTTGTTTACACCGCGCTTTAAAATGTCGCGGGTTCGATACGAGTAAGTCTGTGGCAGGTATACAAAAAATACATCTGCCATGTATCCGAGATATTCATTGAGTAAGGAGGTGCTTTGTTGTTCGGGTAAATTTTTAAGTATGTCTTTTGCTATTTTGGGAATGGACAGCTCTTGGGCAAAGGCGGTACGGCAATAATCGACCAGATCGTGTAGAAGCTTTGGATTACTTGGGTTATAGCGAGCGATAATGTCGTGTTTTACGGTTGAGTTGATGATGTCTGAAATGAGTGTGGTGCGCTGCTCTGTGTCCGGGGTATTAATTACTTCGGGCATTCCACCGGTATTCAGGTATGTTTCAAAATTATTGAGGGTGCTTGGTAGTTGTTTGTAGCGACAAAATTCGTCAAATGAGAATGGAAATATCTGTAATGTGGTGTATCTGCCGCCCAGTGAGTGAGCTAATTCTTCGGATAACATTTTGGAGTTAGAGCCTGTCACAATAATCCGGCAGGGAAGCATGGGATCTTCAAATATAGATGCTATGTTTTCGTCCCAATTCTCCAGCTCCTGAACTTCATCAAGAATTAAATAACTGGGTTGGCCTGGAGCAACCTGTGTTTCAAACCACCATGCAACGGCGTTGTTAAAGAGGGCTTCTTTTTTTAATTCTGCTAAGGGTCTCAGGAAGAAATTAACGTATAGAATGTTTCTGGCGGGGATCTTTTCATTCCACAGTAATTCAATATATTGCCGGGCGACGATGCTTTTTCCGCATCTTCGTTGCCCCATAATGGCAGTCACTACATTGGTTTTGTCTAATTTGTGTAATTTAGACAGCGGCTCTGTACGTTTTACATTATTGGATGGTAGCAGCAGCGATGTTGTTCGCTGCTCCCAAAATGAGCGATTGCTAATGTCTTTTTTCAGGGTATCGGAAATCATGGCAGTGGCAGAATCATGCAAAACTTTAACTTATCTTAATAACTGCATTATAATAATGCAATACTTTAGATTGTCTAATTATGTGCATTTAAAATGTGCATAACTATATTTCACATAATTTATTGCATCACTATTTCTTCTTGCGCGTCTTATTATTCGTCTTATTCGAGTTAAAAGGCTGATCCGAGCTAAAACGAGTCAGTGCTTTTTGTGGGCGTTTAGTGTTTTTGGCCTTGGCTTTGTTTACTGAACTGCGTTCAAAATCCTTCAGGGCTTTGCCTTTTAATTCGTTCTTGCTTTCTGGTGGTACTAAATGTTTAGGGCCATTGCCGATCAGGTGGGCTTTACCCATATTTTTGAGGGCTTCGCGTAACATTGGCCAGTTAGCTGGGTCGTGGTAACGCAGGAAAGCTCTGTGTAGGCGGCGGTGGCGTTCACCTTTAACAACGTTAACCGTTTCGCTGTTGCGGGTGATTTTGTGTATCGGGTTTCTTTCCGAATGGTACATGGTGGTGGCGTTGGCCATGGGAGACGGATAAAAGTTTTGCACCTGATCCAGCTTGAAGTTGTTTTCTTTCAGCCATAGCGCCAGGTTGAGCATATCAATGTCTCGTGTTCCCGGATGGGCAGAAATAAAGTAAGGGATCAGGTACTGTTCTTTGCCCGCTTCTTTTGAAAATTTGTCGAAGAGTTCTTTAAATCTGTGATAGGTGCCCATACCGGGTTTCATCATCTTGCTTAAGGGGCTTTCCTCGGTATGTTCTGGTGCAATCTTTAAATAACCGCCAACGTGGTGAGTGACGAGTTCTTTGACGTAATTCGGGTCTTCGATGGCAAGGTCGTAGCGCACACCTGAGGCGATGAGCACTTTCTTGATGCCCTTTACATCGCGTACTTTGCGGTAGAGTTCTACCGTTGGCGTTTGGTCTGTGTCCATATGTCCGCAGATATCTGGCCATACGCAAGATAGTCTGCGGCAGGTCTGTTCTGCTTTGGCGCTTTTACATCTGAGTTTGTACATATTGGCTGTAGGCCCGCCGAGGTCGGAAATGACGCCGGTGAAGCCGGGGACTTTGTCGCGGATCTGTTCTACTTCTCGCACAATGGATTCTTCGGAGCGGCTTTGAATAATGCGGCCTTCATGTTCGGTAATAGAACAAAAAGTACAGCCACCAAAACAGCCTCGCATGATGTTCACGGAAGTTTTTATCATGTCGTAAGCTGGGATTTTGGCTTTGCCATAGCTGGGGTGCGGTACACGGGCATAAGGCAAATCAAATACCGCATCCATCTCTTCGGTTTCTAGTGGAAAAGCGGGTGGATTGATCCAGATGATACGATCGCCATGTCGTTGTACCAAGGCTCTGGCACATCCTGGGTTGGTTTCCTGATGCAGAATACGTGAGGCATGAGCGTAGTGCTTTTTTTCATCCCGCACGACTTCGAATGCGGGTAGCTTCACATAGGTTTTATCCCAGGGCTTGCGCCTTGTTGCTTTGGGATTATAGGGCTGAACGCTAATGACTTGTGGTTCGTTACTGTCCGTAGCAGAATCATTTTGAGTTGCACCATTTTGTGTTGAACAGGTCTCTTCCCACTCTTGATAAGGGCTTGGAATGGGGTCGATTTTGCCGATTTTATCAATGCTGGTTGAGTCTACGCCCAGCCACTCAGCGAGTGGTTGCTTGAGAATAACGGCTGTGCCACGAACATCCTGAATGTCTTTTATGTCTTCGCCATTAGCAAGGCGGTGTGCCACTTCCAGAAGTGGTCTTTCAGAGTTACCGAACATTAACATGTCGGCCTTGGAGTCGAATAATACTGAACGGCGCACTTTATCCGACCAATAATCATAATGGGCAATACGCCTTAAACTGGCTTCAATACCACCAATGATGACTGGCTTTTTGTAAGCTTCTTTGCAGCGCTGAGTGTAGACAGTTACTGCTCTGTCGGGGCGTTTTCCGTGAACATTACCGGGGGTGTAGGCATCGTCATGACGCAACTTACGATCAGCCGTGTAGTGGTTGATCATGGAGTCCATATTGCCCGCCGTGACACCAAAAAATAGCGTTGGTTCACCAAGCGCCATAAAGGCGTCTTTGGATGTCCAGTCAGGCTGGGCGATAATACCGACTCTATAACCTTGGGCTTCTAATGTACGCCCGATGACTGCCATACCAAAGCTGGGGTGATCCACATAAGCGTCACCAGTCACCAGAATAATGTCGCAACTATCCCAACCCAGCGTATCCATTTCGGCTCGGGACATGGGTAAAAATGGCGCAGGATCAAAACAGGATGCCCAATACTTCGGAAAAGAAAACAGACCCCTCTCCGCCTTCATGCGGGGAGTTTCTTTTTTCCTGTTTTGTTGGTTATGCATTTGTTGCCCTTTTAAACCCATAAATCTCGCGCCATTAATGTTCTAATCAAAAAGAAAAGCGCGCTAGTTTAGCAAACAATTGATTGTTAGCCGAGGTTCTGGTTTACATATATTTAGTGTCGATAGGTTAAAGTATTGGGGAGCGTTTCTTGAGTATTACAGGTTTCTAGAAAACCGATATGTGGTAATGCCTGAGTTCAAGCCACTATAAACCTTTTGATAATTCAGTATGTTGGACGATGGAATAATACCAGAGACAAAGGCTTGGAATTAAACCCAAGCCTTTATTGTGTGTGATTTATTTAAAAGGCATTTCCGCTGTTAACGGGAATAAGAGTATTAAAGTAGGTGCTATTCTTTTTGAAAGTATGTTCGGCTATTACAGAAACAATTGGGCCTGGATCAACAAGACATTGATCTGCGTACCAGGTTAGCTCGGCTGTGTATGTACTGGTAGTATTTTCAACTCTTACTACCCCAATATTCTCAGGTCTTAGGAAGCCGTAACCAGAACCGCTTGAGTCTGCAACAGGGTTGTTACTGGTAGAAAAGTTTCCAGATAGTAGTTGGTTGCTTGGTACAAAGGGCTGAGCGTTGGCATTATAAAATTTGATTTTAAAGTTTAAGTTGATATCACTCATATTTCTTAATGTGAGTTGTAGATCATTCTCTGAAGCCCAAGCCCCTGATATAGAAGGGAGACGAACCGTATTTTTTGACCCTTGCCCATTGACACCGTTAGGTAAGTCATAGCATTCCACTTCAGCCGAGGCTTGGCTGGCAAGAAGTAATGTTGATAGCAATAGTAAAGATGATCTGATCATTTTATTTTCCTGTTTTTACTGAAGAATGTCCTAAATAAAGCTCATTAAAAAAGACCATAGATAAATGCGGATTTTGTAAAAACGAAATTTATTTGGGTGATTGAACTTGTAATCCCTAGCCTTATTAATAATAAACTCATCCTAACCCTATGAGCTATTTGTAGTGGTCTAATAATCCCGGACACCAATTTAGGTGGTATTCTTACCACTCAATAGAAAGGTGTCTAATGTCAAAACAACGTCGAACTTTTACTCAAGAATTTAAATTGGAAGCAGCAAGCCTTGTTCTTGATCAGGGTTATTCAATTCCAGAAGCTTGCCGAGCTCTGGATGTTGGTGAAACGGCGATGCGTCGCTGGGTTGAGCAATTGAAAAAAGAACGAGGTGGGTTTACTCCAGAAAACAAGGCTCTGTCTGCTGAACATAGAAAGATCCAGGAGCTTGAAGCACGAATTAACCGCCTGGAAAGAGAGAAATCCATATTAAAAAAGGCTACGGCTCTCTTAATGTCAGACGAATGGAGCAATACGCGCTGATTGACCAATTAAGAGAGCATGAAAGCATTGAGGTACTTTGCGACGCATTTAGCGTACCGCGCTCAAGTTATTACGATTACCGTGAGCGAGACAAGTCAATTAAACGTGATGAGTTGGTGTTAAGAGCAATGCTCCATGAATTTTTCAATCTTAGTCGCCAGTCTGCCGGGAGTCGCACATTAGTCGCCATGCTAAACGGAAATGGCATCGTCATCGGCAGGTTTAAAGTCCGCCGTATTATGCAAGATATGGCGTTGGTCAGTACCCAGCCTGGAAGCCACTCATATAAAGTAGCATTGGTTGAGAGGCCGGATATTCCGAACCTGTTGGCTCGTGAATTTAATGTTGAAGAGCCGGATCGGGTGTGGTGCGGCGATATTACTTACATCTGGTCTGGCAATAAATGGATATATCTTGCCGTCATTCTGGATTTATATGCTCGCAGAGTGGTTGGTTGGGCGTTATCTGAACATCCTGATACCGCATTGGTTATTAAAGCCCTGGACAGAGCTTACGAGCAAAGAGGTAGGCCGAAGAATGTCTTGTTTCATTCAGATCAAGGGAGTCAATATGGTGCACTTAAATTTCGTCAAAGGCTGTGGCGCTATCGTATGAAACAAAGCATGAGCCGGCGAGGGAATTGTTGGGATAACAGCCCAATGGAACGTGTGTTTAGAAGTTTGAAAACGGAATGGATACCATCAACTGGCTATCAGTCATATCTGCAAGCAGAGCGAGACATTAGCTACTACCTGATGGACTACTATAACCATCAGCGACCACATAGTCACAATGGGATGATTGCACCAGCATTAGCTGAAGAAAAACTTAATTTACTGTCCGGGAATAGTTGACCACTACAATTGAGTATTTTGATAGCTCGCGAGGTTGACACCTAAGATACCCTCTTTTTTGTTTTTGTGAACCTTTATCCCGGGTTTATTTGTATGAATAGCCACCTTTTTATTTACTCTACAAAATAAAATATATTGACATTGTATTAATATGTTCTACATTGTAGTTATTGTTTTTTGCTGTGGAATGTAATGTGGTAGATAAAGATAAATACCTTGGTGAATTTGAACAGTTCCTGTTGCTTTCAATATTGAAATTGGGTGACAACGCTTATGGCAGCACTATAAGGCAAATACTTGCAGAAACAATTCAAAGAGACGTAACGATAGGGGCGCTTTACACCACTCTTGAGAGAATGGAAAAAAAAGGTTTATTGGAAAGTCGTATGGGGGAAGTTACGCCTGAACGGGGTGGCAGAGCAAAGAAGTATTTCAAGGTGACAGCCAGTGGATTACGAGCGTTGAAGCGATCTAAACGCGCTTTGTTGTCAATGTGGGAAAACGTGGCGCTTATGCAAAGGGGAAGTTCAATATGAAGGAAGTGACAAGGAGCACTCGACAACCACCTCGATTAGCAAGTCGGTTTCTTGAGTGGGCGTTGCCCGATTATTTGGTTGAGCCTGTGTTGGGGGATTTATCGGAGGAGTATTTTCAACGATTAACAAGCCAGGATGAAGGCACAAAAGGTGCTCATGCTGCATTGTGGTATTGGCGCCAAGCAATTAAATCAGGATGTTATTTTTTATTTCAGACTCAAAGGGGATTGTTGATGTTCATTTTTAGCGTGCTGTTATTTTTGGGATTTATGTATTTAGCAATGTTTTTATCGGGTGGCGTTGATCTCTTCATCAATGTACCTTCCTTTTTGGTGGTGTTTCCGGCAGCTATAGCCTTTACTTACGGGGCGACTTCAGTGCAGTCAGTGAGTAAGGCTTTTTCTATATTACTTAGTGGCAGTACATTGGAGGATGCTCAAACCTACAGACAATCAAAACGAGTATTTGGGATTTTGGGTAACTCAGCCATGTTAATCGGCTTTTTCATGACTCTCTTGGGCTGGGTGGCGATGGCTGCCAGTGTACAAGATATTAAAATATTAGGGCTGTCTTTAGCTGTGTCGTTATTGGCCTTGCTCTATGCGCTGGGCTTAAAAGTCTTGTGTTTTGTGGCAGAACATAAGATCCAATCATTATCTGAGGAATAGTATTTTCAACAGGACTTAAAATTGTACGGGCAGATCTCATAGCGATTAGCTCGTATAGGGATCGGCATCCCCTTTGTCTCTGCCTTTTAAATACCGTACAATCCGCCTTCTTTTCTGGCTCTATGCTGGAATGAATTTAACCAACAACGTAGTTCTTTAAGTACCTTGATGATTGATAGAAGATTTTCCGTTGCCCCCATGTTGGATTGGACCGACCGTCATTGTCGTTATTTTTTGCGGCTAATGTCTCGAAATGCGTTGCTATACACCGAGATGGTAACGACCGGAGCGATCATTCATGGCAAAGGTGATTTTCTTGGTTATAACCAGGAAGAACATCCTGTAGCGCTGCAATTGGGGGGCTCTGAGCCAGAGCTCATGGCGGAGTGTGCCGTGCGTGCCCAAGAGTACGGATATGACGAAGTTAACATCAATGTAGGCTGCCCATCTGATCGGGTTCAGAACGGTAGTTTTGGTGCGTGCTTAATGGCTGAGCCTGAAACGGTTGCCGCTTGCGTTAAGGCTATGCAGGATAAGGTGTCGATTCCGGTGACGGTGAAGTGCCGCATTGGCATTGATGACATGGATGATTACAAGGATTTAACACGTTTTGTACAGATTGTGGCAGATGCGGGGTGTGAGACGTTTATTGTTCATGCCCGTAAAGCCTGGCTGCAAGGTTTGTCACCGAAGCAAAATCGTGAAATACCGCCGTTAATGTATGACCGCGTTTACCACCTCAAACAAGAATTCCCTCATTTGCATATTTCAATTAACGGTGGCGTAAAAACTCTCGGTGAAGTGGAAGAGCATTTGCAGCATGTGGATGGTGTGATGGTAGGGCGTGAAGTGTATGCCAACCCTTATATCATGGCTGACGTCGACAAGCGTATTTATGCTGATGATGTTGTTGCACCAGATCGTGAGGCTGTTGTTCGTATGATGATGCCTTATATTGATCGCCACATTGAAAAGGGTGGTCGTGCATGGCACGTGTTACGCCATATGATTGGGATCTTTCAAGGGCAACCTGCCGGGCGAGTTTGGCGTCGATTTTTGAGTGAAAATGCGGTTAAACCCGATACCGACTCAAGTATTGTTGAAGCCGCTTTGGATGCTATGGCGCAGACAAAACGTCACATTGCTGATCTTGAAGAAAGAAGATTACAGGGCTTTTAATCAGCACATTCGTACTAGCTTGTCTGACCAATCAATTACGCATTGTTCGCCGCTAAGCAACATGCGTATACTGAGATCGTCTGCAATTATTCTGCAATCGTAGCGCAGCCAGGAGTACGGTATGAGTTCAAATGAAGCATCTAAAACAACTGAAACAACAGAGCCTGAAAGCGCGGTTTCTGAGTCGGTTGTTGAATATGAGGAGCCTTCTTTAACTTCCGAAGCTCCAGTTATCAGTGTCAGCGCAGCTGAAAGCACGGATAACCTGCAAGATGAGGCTGCTGTCTTAGATTCCTCAAAACTTCACTTTAGCATGCCTATGCTGGTATCCCTGGCGCTTATTGTTACGGCCATGATCCATTGGAATAGCTAGTTTTATTTTTAACCCGGATTGTACTTTTCCATCTTTAACACTTGCTGTTTTAATTGATTAAAACGCTCGCTGGTACGCCAAGGCATTTGGCTTTCTCGAATATCGAAACCATAAGCCGATGGACTGGTGACAATAATTGGCGGAGACTGAATTCGCTTGTATACATTGCGTTGAATATTTCGAGCAAACCATTCTAAGTCCTCAACAAAACTGGCGGGCTCATCAACTCCCCAACGTTGTATCAAAGCGGTACTTATTCCCAGATTTTCTTCCATGCTGCCTTGTAAGTACCACTGCATTACGTCTTCACAACTGGTTTTGGCAAAGCTGGTGAATTTTTCCAGCAGTGCACAATGATAACCAAACTTCATTGGGTCGAGCTGGGCTTCACGAAGCTCTGCACTTGGGGCGATATCACCTTCTCCAAACTCGAACAGTTCATTCGGCAGTAATGAATGGGGAATAACTTCGTCCTGATAAATATGCTCGTTCATAAAGCGAGCCATCTCAAAGACTTCAGCTTTGGTTAGGTCGCCAATGGGGGCTATAACTCCACCCACATCGCCATATAACGTAGCGTACCCCAACGCAGTTTCTAACTTATTGCCATTGTTGGTGAAAAAACGTCCGTAACGTCCTGCGAGGTTCGACAGAATAGATGTTCCGCGAATTTTGGCCTGGATATTTTCATCAGAAAGTTTGCGCATCCATTCTGGCGATGGTAAGGCTTCATCCAGTTTGGTGAAAACATCCATTTGAGCGTCGGTGAGCTCTTGAATGGGAATTTGCAGATGCTTGATACCCAGTTTATCGGCGATGTGTTTAGCGACGTTTTGAGTTGCAGAAGAGTTATATTTGGTGGGCATATTCAATGCCCAAACGTTATCTTGTCCAAAAGCTTGTTCTATCAAGCAAACCACTAACGCGCTGTCGATTCCGCCGCTCACGCCAATAACGAATTTGGGATCGTCTTCAAATCCCAGCATGTCTTTGATATAGCGCAGGCCACTTTGAATGGCTTGGTACTTCTGTTCTATTTTGCCTGGTTCTGAGCGAACAGCTTTTTGCTGAGGTAGCTGTTCGTGTTCGACAAACATGAGATCAGGCGCAAAGCTTTTCTGGCTGCATTGAACAGGCATCCCTTGGGCGTTATATACAGTTGTACCGCCATCGAAGGTAATAATGTTCTTGCCATTGTTTTGCGGGCCGACATTATTGACGTAATAGAAAGGTACGAATTGATCAACGTCCTGAGCCAGGAATTCAATGCGACGGTCGCGTGCGTCATGTTTCTGGTTTGTCCAGGGGGAAGCGGAAATGTTAATGAGCAGTTCGGCTCCGTTATTGATCAGATAACGGCTCATATTCAGTGCCTTGCCATCTTTACGATAATCTTTGCACCATAAGTCTTCGCACACCTGAAAACCTATTTTGACTTGCTTGCCATTGTGTTCCAGCAATAGAGGCTGTGCTAAATCCTCAATACTAACGCCCATATCCAGAGCCACATCGTTTAGAGAAAAGAAATAGCGTTGATCATCAAAAAAGCGGTAATTCGGTAACAGTGTTTTGGGTTGAATGCCATCTGGTAAGTATTGAGAGTGCTTGGCTCGTTTTACCCATTGCTGATTTTGTACCACGCAGACTGCGTTATACATTCGGACTCGACCGTCTTTATTCGGATGATGGGCTGAGTCATTGAGGCGCGTATTGATTTGCTTATCCAGCACTATGTTGCCGTAGGCAATGGCAATGCCGTCACTGGCTTCTCGCATGACTTCGTTATAGCCATGCATTTCTTCCACAAAAGATGGCACTAGCCACATATCTGAGAGCATGTAACCTGAAATACAAAGCTCAGGCAGGATCAGTAAATCCACATTGTTCTGTTTTGCTTGAGCAATTGTGTCTTTGATAGTGGCTAGATTCTTTTCAGGGCTGCCAGGAATGACCTGCATTTGGCTTAGTGCGATTTTCATGAATAACCGGAATGTAAGGTGAGTAATTCAGACTCTTTGTGTTGGCGTTATTGTGCGAGCTAACGGTTTTAATGTCCAGAACTGGCGATTTGCTCAGTCGTTTCTATTTGATGTGGTTAATTTGACCAATGTATTGGTTATTTTAACCAGTTAGTGGTTTTGATATCTGGCATGATATTTATTCGTAAAAATAGAAATGATGAAAATCCCTTAAAAAACAATGAAATAAAAAGAAAATTCAAGTTGGCACAATCATCGCTACAACTATCGTACAAAGTCTAGCGACTTAATAAACGAAACACAGTCAAAATTGAAAATGGAGAAAGTCATGTTGTCTAAAGTTAATGTTGCCGCCGCGATGATTGCTGTATCTGCTCTGGGCGTATCAAGTTCTGCAAATGCCGCTGAAGTGTCGCTGCAATATGTGGTTGATACTGTTGTGAGCCGTGCTGTCAGCGCGACGGCTAACGAAGTCTCTCAAAATGTTTATAACGCAATAGCTAATACCGCTTACAGCTTTGGCTTAGAAGCTGAAACTTATGAAACCAAGGTTCTGATTTCTAAAGTTGAAAAAGCGCAAGAAGAGAAACAAAAAACAGCAGAATAATTAAGGAACCCCTATGGTAGAGCCAATTGAAGTATTTAGCTTACTCATCTCACCATGTTTAGCGTATTTGGCTGGTGTAGTTGTTTTCTGGGGTGTTGAACAATACCGAAAACAATCCAGCCCCTTTTTCAAAAGTGAACTAAAAGGCGGACAATCATCCTGATTTGTCGGCCTTTTTCTCATTCTTGCTTTTTCTTCTTCTCTATAAAGCTCCCTGTCTTTATTATTGCCAAGTCTTAAATTCTATTTCTCATCAAATTAGCTGTTGTCCCGGTTTTTAAGTTTCTGTGCTTAATCCTGAATTCCTACGGTTTGCCTGGTGTCCCTGACTCAGGAGAGGTAACAGTAGTATTCTTCTCTATTTTCCTTTTATCTTTTTCTTTTTTGCATGTTGGTCATATTAACCATATCGTTAGTTAATATGACCACTATCTGGTTTTTACTTTCCTTTGATTTTTATCTTTATCTCCAGAAAATAAAATAAAATCCTTATAAAACAATATTTTAAATGTTTGGCATGGCGTTTGATAATACATTAGGGCAATAGATGCAATTACGTTGAAAGTTAAACCACGTAGAAGGAGATGCCTAAATGGGTATGTTTTCAAGATTCAGTGATATTGTTCAAGCGAACATCAATGCCATGCTGGACAAAGCGGAAGATCCGCAAAAGATGTTGGCTCTGATTGTGTCAGAAATGGAAGGTGCTTTGGGCGATCTGCGCAGCATTGCTGCAAAGTATCTGGCAGAGCAAAAAAGTTTGCAGCGTAAAGTGAATGAGTTGGAAAAGAAATCCGCTTATTGGCAGCAAAATGCTGAGTTGGCAATGAGCAAAGGTCGTGAAGACCTGGCTAAATCAGCCTTAATTGAAAAGCAGTCTTTGCAGAATGAATTGACCTCTGCTCAGGAAGCGGCTGAAGAGTTAAATACTCAGTTGCAACAGCTTAGAGATGATGCTGACAGATTGAGTGAAAAGTTGGCGGAAGCTAAAGCAAAACAAAAATCTATGCAGATGCGTTATCACACAGCACAAGCAAGATTGAACGTTAAAGTGGTTTCGCAAAGTGACAAGATTGAAGAGGTAATGTCGCGTTTTGACCATTACCAGCACCGAATTGATGATTTGGAAGCAAAGGTTGATGCTTACGATATCGGCAGACAGGGCAAGTCGTTACGTCAGGAATTTATCGACATGGAACAGGAAGAAAAGTTAAACGAGGAACTGGAAGCCTTAAGAAAGAAAGTGGCGTAAGTGCCACTACTTTCTCAAATGATGCGGATTCTTTTATTCATGATTAGTCCGCACATTTTGAGTCAGGCAATACTTCATTAAAACTGGGAGAAAGTGATGAAAAACTATTATGACGTCAACCGTATTTATAAAGATTCTATGCGCAAAAAGCTGTCTGGAGTGTGTGCTGGCTGCGCTAGATATTTCGGCATGGAAACCTGGGTTGTTCGATTGATCACCATTATGGCTTTCATGTTGTTACCGGTACCTGTTGCCATTGCTTATGTTATGGCAGCGATATTGTTACCGACACGATAAAACTGATTTTTACCGGGAGAAAGACGCATGTTTAGGATGTTTATGGCAATCATATTGGCTTTGGTGTTGGTGTACACCTTTGGGCAGATTGCAGAAGAAATGATGGATTTTGCTATTACCGTTGATGGTGAGGTGCTAAGCCCGGTAATTGGATTTATTGTGATGGCAGTGGTTGCCGTGATTTTGGTTGGCGTTGGCTTCTTTGTCACAGTTAGTGTTTTTGGAGTGATTGTCCTGGCTGTTGGAGCTGCCTTAATAGGGATTGTTGTTGCGGGCGTATCCATGTTTTGGCCTGTATTGTTAATTCTATTGTTTGTGTATTTGG
This sequence comes from Paraneptunicella aestuarii, assembly GCF_019900845.1. NCBI lineage: Bacteria > Pseudomonadati > Pseudomonadota > Gammaproteobacteria > Alteromonadales > Alteromonadaceae > Paraneptunicella > Paraneptunicella aestuarii. The sequence goes on from NZ_CP074570.1 coordinate 701,837, forward strand.
TTAGTCGGAGCAAGGAAAATACAGCTCATTAAAAAGGCATGGAGGCAAGGATAGGGATGCAAGATGTTCAGGGATGAAATCAGGGAAATGTCATGGGGATGTTATGGCGTGGACATTGGCAAGGATGCTGAAAAGGATGGGGTAGGAGCCCGGTGCAGGGACGCAGGAACGGAATCGGATAGGGAATTGGCAACATTCAGTAAAGGATTAAGGTTGCCATTCCCCCTATTATTGCTGAATAATCTCGCCAAACAATTCAGGAATATATCTTATGCATAAATGGCAGTCTCTTTTGTTCTCAGCGATTTTTTCTCTATCAGCTTCCTTATTTACTAGTGTTGTTCATGCGGCGGTTACTGTTGAAAACCCGCAAGTTAGACTTTTACCTCCGGGTGTACCCAACTCTTCAGCCTATTTTGTCTTGAAAAATGATGGCGATAAGATGAAAGAGTTGATTGGCGCTGAATCTCCCTTGGTTAATAAAGTAGAAATACACAATCATGTTATGGCTGACGGTGTTATGAGAATGGAAAAACAAGACAAGCTTGTGGTTAAAGCGGGTGCAAGCGTTGTTTTTCAGCCAGGTGGCTATCATTTAATGCTATTTGGTATTAAATCACCGTTTAAAGAAAATCAATCAGTGCCAATTACACTACAATTTGCTGATGGTGAGCAGATTAACATTGACGCTGTAGTGAGTGCTGAAATTGCTCAGACGCAGCAACATCACCACCATCACAATCATTAATTAAATAGGAAACATCATGAAACAGTGGTTAGAGAAAAAGTGGATAGTTGCTCCGATTATTGGCGTGGTGTTATTGCTTTGGGGCTTGGCAATTTATTGGAGTAGCGAACCGGACATTTTCGAAGTGCGCAAAATAGCAGGAAATTCCGCTGTAGGCGCAACCATGACTAAAACACTGATCGACGTTGGTGAAACCTTGTTGGATAAGCCAGGCGGCTATTTGTCTAATGATGTAATGCCACCCACTGTGTTTTTGGATAACATGCCCAGTTGGGAATTTGGTGTGCTGGAAATGACACGGGACTTGGCATTGGCTATGCGCAAAGACTTTAGCCGCTCGCAATCTCAATCTGTGGAAAATAAGGATTTGGTTGTAGCCCAGCCCAAGTTCAATATCGATCATCGTAGTTGGTTGCTGCCTTCTGCCGAGTCGCAATATCGTGATGGGCTAAATGCAATGCAACATTATTTAACAGCCTTAAATAATCCTGAGCAAAGCAATGCGCAGTTCTTCACAAGAGCGGATAATTTACGTGATTGGCTAAAACAGGTTGAAAAGCGTTTGGGAAGTTTGTCTCAACGTTTGAGTGCCAGTGTTGGTCAAGATCGTTTGAATACTGATTTGGCTGGCGATCCTGCTGCTCGTCAATCCACACCTGGTGCTGGTGAGCTACATATAAAAACCAGCTGGTGGCAGTTAGACAACAACTTTTATGAAGCGCGTGGTGCTTGTTGGGCATTGTTGCATTTCTTTAAAGCAGTGGAAGTGGATTTTGCTGATGTGTTAGAGAAAAAGAACGCACTTGTGAGCTTGCAACAAATTATTCGTGAATTAGAAGCGACACAGCAAACGGTGTGGAGCCCCATGATCTTAAACGGCGGTGGTTTTGGTTTTGTGGCAAATCATTCGTTAGTTATGGCGAACTATGTGTCCAGAGCAAACGCTGCTCTTATCGACCTTTCTGAATTATTAGCACAAGGCTAAATTCGTTTTTTGTTGTTTCAAATCAAGAGCCTTAAGTATTCGCTTAAGGCTCGGTTCAATTTACTCTCTGCTATCCTTGCATTTCTGATTAATCCTCTTAGTATGTTTGGTAAAAATATTTCAGTACAGTTTGTTATAACAACACGCTCTCCTAAGCACATAAAGTAATAAAAAATTAAGATTAATTCTTTCAAGTTATGAAACGGAACGGCTAATCTGTGGTCGTTCTTAACAAAGGTTAGCATCATCAATGTCAAGTCCTACTAATAATGCGGTTGCGCCTACGGCGGTTTTAAGCGAGGCACAATGGCAACAGCTAAACCAGGCAGCTTCAAGTCTGGACGGTTCCCAATTAATTTGGGCAAGCGGATATTTATATGGTTTGGCTCAGCAGTCGGGTGCCTCAGGTGCTCAAGTTGCAGCGCCAGTTTCTCAGTCGTCTACAAGCCAATCGCTGACAATTTTGTACGGGTCGCAGACCGGTAATGCGAAAGGTGTAGCTGAAAAGTATAAGCAAGCAGCAGAGGCCGCAGGCTTTTCTGCCAATGTTTATAACATGGCGGACTATAAGCCTAAAAACCTGAAGGGCGAAACTCACTTGCTTATCGTGGTTAGCACTCATGGTGAAGGCGATGCGCCCGATGATGCTGTGCAGTTACACGAGTTTGTGGGAAGCAAGAAAGCACCGAAACTGGATGGCTTAAAATATGCGGTTATCGCACTTGGCGATACCAGTTATGAATTCTTCTGCCAAACCGGAAAAGATTTCGATACCAGATTGTCTGCTTTAGGTGCTAAACCTTTGGCAGAGCGTTTGGATTGTGATGTTGATTATGAAGATGTAATTCCTGCCTGGACGGAATCTCTGACAGAGAAGCTGAAAGAAGAGCTTAAGTCTGGAGGTTCTCAAGTGGTTGCTATGCCGGGCGTTAGCTTGGCTGGTACAACTCAGCCTGCTGAATCTCAATACAATAAAGCTAACCCCTTTACTGCGACTTTATCAGCGTCGGCAAAAATTACTGGGCGGGATTCGGTTAAAGACATCCGTCACATTGAGATTTCACTGGAAGATTCGGGTATTCAGTATCAACCCGGTGACGCTCTGGGCGTGTGGTTCATCAATGATGAGAAAATTGTTGATGACATCATCAAACTGACCGGAAATGAAGCTGACACCAAAGTTGAAACTCGCGCAGGTGAGTTAACACTGAAAGAAGCTTTGCTAGAAAAGCTTGAGTTAACCATGAGTTATCCTGGCTTTGTGACCGCTTATGCGCCATTTGTAAAAAATGCTGAGTTAGATGCCTTGGTTGATGATAAGGCTAAGCTGAGAGAGTATCTGGAAGAGCGTCAAATCGTTGATGTGATCCGTGAATACCCTGCGCAAGTACCCGCACAAGATTTAGTGAAAGCGATGCGTCCTTTAACACCTCGCTTGTATTCTATCGCATCAAGTCAGGCTGAAGTTGAAGACGAAGTTCATTTGACTGTCGCGCTGGTGGAATATGAAAAATTCGGACATCTTCATCAAGGCGGTGCCTCTGGCTATTTGAGCAAGCGTCTTGAGGAAGGTCAGGAAGTGAAAGTGTATGTTGAATCAAACAACAACTTCCGCTTGCCAGCCGATCCTAATACGCCAGTTATCATGGTTGGCCCAGGTACCGGTATTGCTCCGTTCCGTTCCTTCTTACAGCAAAGAGAAGCGGAAGAGGCTGAAGGCCAAAACTGGTTGTTCTTTGGTAACCCGAGCTTTACCCAAGATTTCCTGTATCAGGTAGAAATTCAAAAATATGTGAAAGACGGCGTTTTGAATAAAGTCTCTTTGGCATTCTCTCGTGATCAGGAAGAAAAGATTTATGTTCAGCATCGTATGCTAGAAAACGGTGCAGAATTGTATAAATGGTTAGAACAAGGTGCGCATTTCTATGTTTGTGGCGATGCGAACCGTATGGCTAAAGATGTGAATGACGCATTGGTAAGCATTGTGCAACAGCACGGCAATAAGAGTCAGGCTGAAGCAGAGCAGTATGTGAATGACCTGCGCAGAGCAAAACGTTACCAGAAGGACGTGTACTAATGAGTGTTGGTAATAATAAAGGCGATAAATTAGCTGATAACGAACGTCTTAAAGACGAAAGTAATTATCTGCGCGGTACGATTGAACAAGATCTGAAAGATGATCTTACCGGCGGCTTTACTGCTGATAACTTCCAGTTGATTCGATTCCACGGAATGTATCAACAGGACGACAGAGATATTCGTCCAGAGCGCGCCAAACAGAAATTGGAACCGCTACATAATGTGATGCTTCGTGCCCGCTTACCGGGCGGTATCATCACGCCAGAGCAATGGCTAGCGATTGATAAGTTCGCGGAAGAAAACACCATTTATGGCAGCATTCGTTTGACCACACGTCAAACGTTTCAATTCCACGGTGTATTGAAGCCCAAGATCAAGCATATGCATCAAATGCTGAACAAGGTTGGCATTGATTCCATTGCCACTGCGGGCGACGTAAACCGAAACGTATTATGTACGGCTAATCCCAATCAGTCATATTTGCATCAAGAGGCTTATGAGTGGGCGAAAAAGATTAGTGAACACTTACTTCCAAAGACAAAAGCCTATGCCGAGATTTGGTTGGATGGTGAGAAAGTTGAATCGACTGAAGAGCCAATTTTAGGCAAGACCTACTTGCCTAGAAAGTTTAAAACGACAGTTGTGATCCCGCCACAAAACGACGTGGATTTGCACGCTAACGACTTGAACTTCGTTGCCATTGAAGAAGATGGCAAGCTGGTTGGCTTTAACGTGTTAGTGGGTGGTGGCTTGGCCATGACTCATGGTGATAAGAACACTTATCCACGTAAAGCTGATGACTTTGGCTTCATTGACAAGAAAGACACATTGGCTGTTGCCGAGGCTGTTATTACTACTCAACGTGATTGGGGTAACCGCTGCAACCGTAAAAATGCCAAAACCAAATACACCCTTGAAGCTGTTGGTGTAGAGGCCTTCAAAGGTGAAGTGGAAAAACGTGCTGGCGTGAAATTCCAGGACAGCCGTCCTTATGAATTCACTGGTCGTGGTGACCGTATTGGTTGGGTTGAAGGTGTTGATGGTAAACATCATTTAACACTCTTCATCGAAAACGGTCGTATTCTTGATTATCCCGGTCGTACCTTGAAAACGGGTTGTGCCGAGATTGCCAAAGTTCACACTGGCGATTTTAGAATGACAGCGAATCAGAACCTGATTATCGCGGGTGTTGATGCGAAAGATAAAGACCACATTGAAAGCCTGGCTCGCGAGCATGGTTTGATCCGTCCTGATGTTTCACCACAGCGTATTGCATCAATGGCGTGTGTGTCGTTGCCTACTTGCCCTTTAGCGATGGCTGAAGCTGAACGTTATTTGCCAAGTGCGGTTGATCGTTTGGAAGCGTTGCTAGACAAACATGATATGACCGGTGAAGAAATTGTATTCCGTATTACTGGCTGCCCCAATGGTTGCGGACGCGCCATGTTGGCCGAAGTGGGCTTGGTGGGTAAAGGCCCTGGCAAGTACAACTTGCACCTTGGTGGCGACTTATACGGTACGCGTATTCCACGTATGTATCGTGAAAATATCAGCGAAGATGAGATCTTCGAGATACTTGATGAATTGATTGGTCGTTGGAGCAAAGAGCGTGAAGAAGGCGAAGCCTTTGGTAACTTCTTGATCCGCGCTGAAATCGTTCGACCTGTCGTGAACTCCGCGGAGGACTTCTATGAGTGATCTTGTGGTTGACAATGTAACTTCTAACGTTGGATCAAGACTCACCCAAGAGTTGCTTGATAAGGGCCAGTTGGATGAGATTAATCAACGATTAGAGGCTATGTCTGCCCAGGAAAGAGTGGCTTGGGCAATGGAAAATTTGCCTGAGAACATCATGTTGTCTTCAAGCTTTGGTATCCAGGCTGCAGTCATGCTGCACCTGGTCACCGAACAGGCTCCCAATATTCCGGTGGTGTTTACTGACACTGGATATCTATTTCCCGAAACTTATCAATTTGCCGATGAGCTAACTGAGCGTTTGAAACTGAATTTGAAGATTTATCGTTCAGATATCAGCCCTGCATGGCAAGAAGCGCGCTTTGGTAAATTGTGGGAAAATGGTGAAGATGGCATCACTCAATACAACAAAATGAATAAAGTTGTTCCGATGCAACAAGCTCAGGAAGAGTTAGGGATAAAAAGCTGGTTTGCTGGATTGCGTCGTACTCAGTCTGATACTCGTCAGAACTTGTCCGTTTTACAGCAATTACCCAATGGTAAGTTCAAGATCTATCCTGTTTTAGATTGGACAAACAAAGATGTCCATTATTATCTGAAAGAACATGACTTGCCATATCATCCGCTTTGGGAGCAAGGTTATGTATCCGTTGGAGATTGGCACACCAGTCGTCCATTGGAACCGGGAATGACTGAACAGGAAACTCGCTTCTTTGGTCTCAAGCGTGAATGTGGCTTACATGAATTTGGTGATGGTATTTAAACTGTTTTTGGCTGCTGAGCTTCTTTATGCAACAAAGGTCAGCGGCTTATAAATACCACTAATTCACTTCAAAACCACCTTGCAGAGTATACTTCAAAGCCTGTAGATATTGGCTGTTGGGGATACTGCTTACTAATTTCGAGAGTTCCGCGCCAGTCGCTGTGAATTTGTAGTAATTCAGCATGATGCCGCTTTTTTTCGGTGCCAAATAATAGGTTTCAGCGCCACATTTCCATTCACTGCGCTTGCTGGGATCTAGCTCTCCGCTTTCGATTTCACTGTTAAATATCAAACCTGCATCCATCAGGGTTAATAAGTTGGGATAGGTTAAACCGTATTCAGCAAGATTCAGTTGCTGGCCTTTGGATAATCCAAGAAATGTCATTAAATTGGGTTTTTGATAATAGCCATAGAGGATTTTCGGGCTATTTTCGCCTTTCATTCTTGATGTAAGACTTACCGCATTTTGAAATATTTTCGCGTCACGCTGAGTGAGTTGCTTCAGAGTCTGCAATGTACGAAGCGAAAACGTACCGGGTTTACTGACTTCAACCGCAAATATCTTGCCCCATATTTCTTGCATCGTTGTTGAAAAGATATTTTCGGCTAAATCGACAAAGCTAAAAAACCAATCCAGATCTACTTGTTCATCTGAGCTTTGTTCGGGAGAGAACTCTAGTGCCTTTTCAAGAATTCGCTCCAGATTGGAAAGTTTACGTGACTGTTGAACCTGCTTACGTCGCGCTAGCTTCTTATTGGTATCTTCATCCAGTTTAGAAAACTTGGAAGTAGTGACACCTGCCTGATGAAATAAACGGGTAATTCTGACCGCAGCAGCTTCCCGTTCCTGAGCTGAATTTGAGTGTTGAGGCTCTGTTTGGGGTTGGCTTACGGATTTGCTCGACCGTTTACCTGTTGTGGCAACGGACGTTTGGGGTAAAGTAGATTTAATCGGGCCAATATCTGTCATGCTACGCTACTTTTACTCTGTTACTTTGACTCTGCTAAGTTTCCTCTAGAGCTACCCTTGTTCCTTACGAATTATCAGACCGGGAGTGATGGCTTAATATTGCACAATCAACTTTCGACCTAAGGAGAGAGAACCATAAATAACACTATATTCCGTGGGTGAAAATGAAAAGTTGGATTTTGTTTATTTGCTCACTAAATTGTAGCAACGCATCAGAAACTACACCTTTGTCAGAGCTAAAATACGTAACCTTGCTTAAATATTGAACTTTTTAATGCGTGAGTCTCAGCTTAAATTGCAATATTGTTGTATAAAGTGATCTAATTTGACGGTGATTGCATTAATCGTTTAAGGTGCATTAACTAGCCGAAAAATTTAACTAAGTTCTGGTAAAGTGTGGCTATTATCCATATCGTTGAATTTGTATATCCGGATCGGGTAATAATTTTTCGACATTTTTTCAAATTTTTACAACTATATTTAATGCAATGTTCTTTTTGCTGCATTATTCTAGTCAATCTCATTGCTGTTTTGGATAATAGATGAGGCTGTTTCCTTTTATCCTGAATAAGATAAGGTTTGAAGTATTACAGGCTAATTTCACTGCAATTGAAGTGGTGAGTTGTGTTTAGTAATTAAGGCGTAAGTGAATAACTAGATGTGCCCAACCGACTACGAAAATGACGAACTGATCTTCATGGATGAGGAGGATACCTCTCACGAAGAACTTGAGCCTGTAACCGGCTCATGGCAAGTGCTGGTTGTTGATGACGATTCTGAAATCCATTCGGTTACTAAGCTCGCTTTATCTGATTTGGTTCTGAATGGTAAAAAATTATCATTTCATCATGCCTATTCTGGCGCTCAAGCATTGGAATTTCTACGCGAACACGGTGAAGATATTGCCATCATCTTATTAGACGTTGTCATGGAGTCTGATGACGCAGGATTGCAAGTCGCCAAAAAAATGCGTGAAGAGCTGAAACTGGAAGAGCCTCGTATCATTTTGCGTACTGGGCAGCCCGGTTATGCGCCAGAAGAAAGTGTCATTAAAGAATATGACATTAACGACTACAAAACCAAAACAGAACTTACTCGTAGTAAATTAGTCACCACCATTATTGCTTCTTTACGTTCTTATCAACAGATTCTGACTATTAATGAGAATCGCAAAGGTTTGCAGAAGGTTATCAATTCTTCCTCCACTCTGTTAGAAGAACATTCCATCAAAGGTTTTTGTGAAGGTGTTATCAATCAGATTAGTCAACTGATTAATGAGGATGTGCAAGGTTTTGTTTGTTCTCGAGCTGGCGCTATTTTGGATGTTGATAACAACGATGTTTATATTCTTGGTGCTGTTGGGCGTTATCAAAACTTCATTCATAGCCAATTGAAACTGATTGAAGAACCTGGTGCTATTTCGCTTGCACAAGAATGCTTAAAGCAGCGACAACACATTTTTCAAACCAATGATACTGCATTTTTTATGGATAGCTCAGGTTATGAAGCTGCTATCTATATTACCGCTGGTGAAAACATCAGTGATGTACAACGTCAGCTGCTAGAAGTCTTCTTTTCCAGCGTATCTGTTGGCTATGAAAACGTTAATTTATTCCATCAACTACGTAATGCTGCATTTAGAGACTGGTTGACCAAGCTGCCTAATCGTACAGAATTTATCAATATGCTTGATAGATTGCGTTCCGACGGCATGGATTTAGATACGGTTGCTCTCGTTGATATTAGCCATTTCTCTGATATTAATGATGGGTTGGGGCAAGAAGCGGGTAACTTGTTGCTTATTGCTGTTGCAGAACGTTTGACGAGTGAATTCGCTGGCGGTGCCAAGCTGGCTCGCATTGGTGCTGATGTGTACGGTATTATCGGCACAGAAGAATTAGTGACGGTTGAGAATATTAATCGTATTTTCTCTGCCCCTTTTAAAGCGGGTGATCACAATCTTCCTATTAATGTTTCGATTGGCATATGCCGCTTGTTAGAGCATGCCAGTGGTTTGAATGTACTTAAACAAACCAATATTGCGCTTAACCGAGCCAAGAAGAGTTTGACCTGTAACTATGAGTTCTACGCGCCTGAGATGGAAGAGAAAACCACATGGCGATTAGAAATGATTCGTAAGTTACGGAATGATTTTGGTGAGCGCCGCTTACAGGTTTGGTATCAGCCACAAGTTGACTTGATGAGTGAGAAAGTCGTTGGTATGGAAGCGTTGCTGCGTTGGCCTACATCCGATGGTGGATTTATCTCTCCTGCTGTATTTGTTCCATTAGCTGAATATTCTGGTTTAATCATCGATATCGGTGAATGGGTGTTGGAAGAAGCTTGTGGCAAGCTACGTAGCTTGAATGGCATTGGCTTTGAAGATATTCGCTTATCGGTGAACATTTCCATGCCTCAATTCCGTGATCCTAACTTTTTGAACTGCATCAAGAATGTCATTGAGAAAGAGAATATCTCAGCTGGTAATTTAGAGCTTGAGATCACTGAAAGTGTTGTAATGGATGAGCCGCAAATCGTTGTAGAGGCTTTACGTGCTTTGAAATCCAGTGGTGTACAGGTAGCTATTGATGACTTTGGTACGGGTTTCTCTTCTATGAGTTACCTACAGCAATTACCGTTGGATCGTTTGAAAGTTGATCGTGCTTTCGTAAATGAAGTAGAACCCGGTAAGCCTGCATTTATCGCTGAAACCATTATTACGCTTGGACAGAAGTTAGGCTTGAAGACCATTGCTGAAGGCGTGGAGAAACGAGAGCAGGCCAGTTATATGCTGAAAATTGGCTGTGATGAAGCGCAAGGTTATCTCTATGCCAAACCAATGCCTTACGACCAACTGGTTGAGTTTTTAACTCAATATAAGCCTTCTGTTACACATTAATATGATCTGCGAGAATTGGCTCGCAGATTGACTCCCCTTTACTTTTTATTCCCATTCGGATTAATTCTGTTTCAGTATGTCTTGCACTATGCGCTGCATTTCTGGAATGACTTCAGCTTCAAACCAGGGGTTTTTGCGTAACCACAGATTGTTTCTTGGCGATGGGTGAGGGAGAACCAAATATTTCGGCCAGTAGTTTTTCCAATTTCTACAACGAGTTGTCAGTGTTTCTTTATCACCTAAATAGTAGTGTTGCGCGTATTGCCCTATGAGCAATATTGCTTGCAGTTTTGGAAGGTTATCCAGGATCGGAGAATGCCAGGTTTTAGCACATTCTGGTCTAGGGGGCAGATCGCCAGATTTACCTTTTCCAGGGTAGCAAAAGCCCATTGGCACTATCGCGATGTAACGAGTGTCGTAGAACAGTTCGTCAGATATGTTTAACCACTCTCTCAAGCGTCTGCCAGACGCATCATTCCAAGGGGTTTGTGAATTATGGGCATAAATCCCAGGGGCTTGGCCAACAATCATAATTTTTGCGCTTGCGCTGAATTGCAAAACTGGTGTAGGTTTTTTTGGTAAGTAACTTTCACACAATGTGCATTGGCGAATTTGTTTTAATAGATTTTTATCAGGTCTCATAAAGTTATAAATATAATCGAAAAAGGTTACATTTGTGAGAATTGGTGTTATATTCGCTAACACAGGGTATGCAAATATAGGAGAATCCCCATGCGCAATGTCATTTTGATTATGCTGTTTTCGTTATTCAGCGCAATACTCCATGCAAAAGAAGCCGAAACACAGCAGAACCTGTTTAAGTGTGTTGATAATGAATCTTTAGCCATTGATGATGCCTGCATTGAAGGCAAATTTGATGCTAACCTAAAGTTTCAGGAACAAAAATTTACTATTGCTGGTATGAGTGATGAGTTTGGTGAGAATGCGATGGCAACTTTACGCTTTTATCCAGACAAAATGTTAATTGAAGTTGTTGCTCATGCAGATGAACAAGAAAGTGGATTGGTTTCAAGAATTCAATACTGATCACAGCGTTAATTAAAACAAAAAAACAGAGTCAATTGGCTCTGTTTTTTTGTTTGTGCTATAGAAAAATAAGTAAAGACCAGCTTTAGGTGAATAACCGGTTTAGTCCATTGATAGCGGCCACACGGTAGGCTTCAGCCATTGTTGGATAGTTAAAGGTGGTATTAACAAAGTATTCAATATTATTGGCTTTGCCTTTTTGCTGCATGATGGCTTGTCCAATATGAATAATTTCAGAAGCCCGCTCACCAAAACAGTGTATACCCAGAATTTCCTTGGTTTCTCTATGAAAGAGTATTTTCAGGCTGCCCACCAGATTATGGGCTATTTGGGCTTTGGCCAAATGTTTAAACTGAGCTCGGCCAACCTCATAGGGAATTTTCTGTGAAGTCAGTTCCTGTTCGTTTTTACCCACAGAACTGATTTCTGGAATGGTGTAGATACCAGTTGGAATATCTTCAACCAAACTGGCATGGCACTCACCATTTAGCATGGCTTCGGCAGCAAAGCGTCCCTGATTATAGGCGGCTGAGGCTAGACTCGGATAGCCAATAACATCACCTACAGCGTAGATGTTGTCGATCTCTGTCTTGTAATTATGATCGACATTTAGCTGGCCTCGTGAGTCTGTTGTTAATCCCACATTTTCTAATTTGAGCATATCGGTGTTACCTGTACGCCCATTGGCAAACAGTAAGCAATCAGCCTTCATCTTTTTGCCTGATTTCAGGTGAAGGACAACACCATCGTCTTTGCCTTCAATGGATTCGTACTGTTCATTGTGACGGATAACAACACCGCTGTTCCAAAGGTGATAACTTAAGGTGTCGGAGATTTCTGCATCAAGAAATGATAGTAGTCGTTCTCTCATATTTACCAGGTCGACCTTTACACCCAATCCCTTGAAAATCGACGCATACTCACTACCGATAACGCCAGCACCATAGATAATAATATGCTGAGGATCGTGGTTCAGCGATAGGATCGAATCGCTGTTGTATATTCTGGGGTGGTTGAAATCGACATTGTTTGGAGTGTACGGGCGAGAGCCTGTCGCGATAACGATTTTTTCAGCCGTTATCGTTTCCATTGAATCTTTTCTATGGACTTCCAGCGTATGGCAATCCACAAACGATGCTTCCCCGTGAATAACCTGAACACGGTTACGCTCGTAGAATCCTCTTCTCAAAATGGTTTGCTTACGGATAACCGCAGAAGCACTACTGAGGATCTGCTCAAAAGTGAGTCGTCGCGTTTCTTCGCTATCGTTGAATAGAGGTGTTGCGTTGTATTCAACTAAACGGCTGACAGAGTGACGCAACGCCTTGGACGGGATCGTTCCCCAATGAGTACAACCTCCGCCAACGGAATGGTGTCGCTCGATAATAGCGACTTTCTTGCCAGCTTTGGCAAGCTGCATTGCAACCCCTTCACCACCTGGGCCCGTGCCTATTACCAGAGCGTCAAATTGATACTTGGGTTTTGTGATACGTTTTTGTGTTGGAGACTTCTTGGATGTCATGAACTGCTTGCAGTATTTGTGCTACTAATGCCATTAAAAGTAGCACAAGATACCTGCAATCGCGTTCAAGACCAAGTAATGCTTTTAAATTAAGCGTATTGGAGTTGTTGTTGACACAGTTCCAGCCACTTATCTTTTTTCACTGCGAGAGTGGCTTTGAGCTCTTTATATTTGTAGTTTAATTGAATGCCTTCATAGGTTTTCAACAAGGCTTTACGTTTAAGATCCATTAAACTTTTCTTGGCGTTGTAGAACTCTGTCATTTTGGCGGCTAACTCGTCGTATTCTTCATGCAAGCGAGCAATTAATACGTCTTTGTTAGGTACTTTGGCAATCTTGGCTTTTGCACGTAAAAACTGCATTTCCAACTTGGCTTTCTCAATGCGTTCTTCCGGGCATTTACGCAAGTTTTTGGTGAAGCCAATATAAGACAAACCTCTAATCAACCACTTGGTTGGATCCCACTGCCACCATTTAATTCCGTTACGATAATCGTATTCAAATATGTGGTGAAAGTTATGGTAGCCTTCACCAAATGTGAAGAAGGCCAAAATATCATTATCACGTGCAGTGTTTTTGTCTGTGTATGGTTGTCTGCCCCAGATATGAGCCAAAGAATTGATGAAGAAAGTAACGTGGTGAACAACAACCAAACGCAAAACGCCCGCAATTAAAATCATGCCAAGTACATCGCCATTTAACCAGCCGATAAAACCGGTAATACCGAAGTTGGCGAATAACATAATGGGAAGATAATAGTTGTGCTGCCACATGACGATTTTGTCACGCTTAAGATCTTTCACGTTGCTGTAATCTGAGTAGCGGTGCGGCTGATACTCACGTAACATCCAGCCTATATGTGAGAACCAAAAGCCACGTTTGGCTGAATAAGGATCTACGTCATTGTCATCTACATGTTTGTGATGTACACGGTGATCTGAAGACCAATGTAAGATACTGTTTTGTAATGCCATGGCGCCGCCAACGGCAAACACAAATTTAACAATGGAATTGGCTTCGTACGATTTATGCGACCATAAACGATGGTATCCGGCAGTAATCGACATGCCTGAGAAGTAAATTAAAAATACAGTCGTAAACAATTCCACGCTGTCGAAACCATTTAGTACACCTTCAATTGGTACGCCGATTAGAGCAATAGCTCCGGTTATTATGAAGACCATAAGGTTGAGGACAATAAGACGTGGTTTTTTCATATGATAGCTAATTTTCAGTTTACAAGTGTACGCCAATTTTAAATGGCAATATGAAGTTGCGCAACAACGTCTTTACATTTTTGCGATATCAGAAGATCCTATGATATTCCAAGAAGGACAAACACCCGTGAATCGACCCGTAAACCGACGCATTCAAAAGCAAAAAACCCGTCGCGCTATTATTGATGCTGCATTTCATCTTCTGGATGCACATAAAAGTTTGTCTAGCATTAGTCTACGAGAAGTCGCCCGTGAAGCGGGAATTGCGCCTACTTCTTTTTATCGTCACTTCAAGGATATTGATGAATTAGGGTTAACCTTGGTGGATGAAGCTGGGTTGGCATTGCGTCAATTAATGAGAAAAGCGCGCTCTCGAATTGAGTCCGGCGGTGGCGTTATTCATACGTCAGTTTCTACATTTATGGAATATGTCGCGGACAATTCCAACGTGTTTCGTTTGTTATTACGTGAACATACAGGGACTTCTCCCGCGTTTCGAGCCGCCGTTGCCAGGGAAATGCAGCATTTTGTTGAAGAACTCACCGATTACACGCTAAATCATACCGAGCTTTTTCAGCCTTATGCACAGTTGCAAGCTGAAGCAATGGTGAGAATCGTATTTAGTGCCGGAGCTGAAGCGATTGATGCAAACAAACTGGAACGTAAAGAAATATCTGAAAGAGTTGAAGCACAACTGCGTTTTATTATGTTGGGGGCTTTACAGTTGTGCCAGCGTAAACGAGCTCTAAAAGTAGAAGATTAAAAACGGAAATATCGGCGATGAAGCCGCTTAGTTATTATTTTTAGTCGTATTATTCAAGGCTCACTATTTCTTAACCAGACAAATCCCAACTTCTGCATGATGCGTATAAGGAAATTGATCAAATAAAGCAAAATGCTGTATTTCATGAGTATCTTGTAAGTCACTGACATTCTCTTTTAACGTCAGAGGGTTACAGGAAATATAAATAATACGTTCAAACTGCCTGATCAGATTAAGCGTGTCGGCGTCTAAACCGCTTCTAGGCGGATCGACTAATACCGTTTGGCAATTATAATCAGCCCATTCAATGCCTTTCATTTTCTTGGCATTCACGCCTGTTGCAATGTGAGCCGAGAGCTCTTCACTAGACATTTGAATAATATCTACATTACTTATGCCATTGCGCTCAATATTAAACTGTGCCGCTTGAACTGATGATTTGGCGATTTCCGTTGCCAGAACCTTGTTAAAGCATTGTGCTAGCGGCAAGCTGAAATTTCCTGCACCGCAATACAATTCAAGTAAATCGTGATTGGTATTTTGAGACTGTTTTTTCGCCCACTGTATCATGTGGCAATTCACCGCAGCATTAGGTTGAGTGAAGCTGTTCTCTATTTGTTTGAAAGTGAATTCGTGACCGTCGACAGGTAGCTTTTCAATAATGAAATCCCTGTCCAGCAAGATTTTCTGTTTTCTTGCGCGTCCAATGAGATCAACATGCATTTCTTCTCGTAGCCTTGAGCGCAGCTTCTTGGCTTCTTCCTGCCAGGCTGCATCTAAAGGTCTGCGGTAGACCAAACTAATAAGTAATTCGCCACTGAGCCCGGAAAGGTAGTCGATTTGATATAACTTGCGACGCAAAGTGTCGT
The DNA here is from genome assembly GCF_019900845.1 of Paraneptunicella aestuarii. Classification (NCBI taxonomy): domain Bacteria; kingdom Pseudomonadati; phylum Pseudomonadota; class Gammaproteobacteria; order Alteromonadales; family Alteromonadaceae; genus Paraneptunicella; species Paraneptunicella aestuarii. The sequence goes on from NZ_CP074570.1 coordinate 717,394, forward strand.
TGCTTTTTATTTCTTCCAACACTCGTTTCATGGCTTTGTTGATTAACACAGACCCTGGAGGAAATTGATCGACGCGGTATTTATCTTTTGTTTCAGGATCAAACATGATGTGAAAAATGTCATCGCCATCATGCCAAATTCGAAATTCAGCGCGCATACGATAATGCAACACAGGGGAGGCAAACACTTCAATGTTTGGCGGAGTAAAATCTGCAAACAGAGATTCTATATGCGCGGTTTTCTCTTGTAAGAGCTGGTCATATTGATCCGGGTTTATATCCGTTGGGCGCATATACAGTTACCTATTTCCTGCCGAGTGAGTTGTTATAATCAAAGGGCGGAGATTGTAGCTGTTTACTTATTCAGGTCAATGTTCGGAGCTTATATCCAATAATCGGAATGCAAATATCGCCTTTTTTGCATTCCGGATTAAAAAATCAGCGCTCATGGTCGATAATCAAAGATGAGGGTATGTGAGGTTACAATCATGAATTTAGGCGAAATAAAGTCTGTCTCGGGAGAGAAGGCTCAGAATAATCATCCTAATCAAGAACTTAAAACAAAATTACAGGAAGAAGGCTTAAGACAAGCTACGCGCGTTCAAGAAACCCAGGTTTCTTTAAGTACCGCTAACTCTAAAGCCTTAATCGGTGTAAAAGTTTTAAGTGCTTCTTTTAGTCAAACCATCAGCATTGGCAATGGTAAGCCTGTCTTTGAAAAGCCGAAGCAAAAAGAGTCATTTTTCGATTTTGAAGAAATTGCGAAGAATGTGCTTAACTTTGTTGGAGGGGCTATAAAAGCGGCCAAAATGGGCGGCGCTGATGAAGCGAAATTAACTACAATGTTCGAGCAGGCCACATCTGGTGTCTTAAAAGGCGTAGATATGGCACGCAAAGACCTTGCCGGTTTTATGAATGCTGAAATTGATGAAGGCATTAATAAAAGTCTTGAGTTGATCCAGAATGGCATCGAAAAACTGCGTTCGGAAATTTTTGGTAAGCCGGAAGGTGAAGAAGACAATCTTCAGGTTGTGGGTGAGTCAGTCAGTTATAGTCGAACCGAAGCGGGTGAGATCCATATTACGACCAAAGATGGTGATGAAGTCAGCATCAGCTTTGAAGATATTCGTCGTTTAGAGTTAAATCAGCAGCTAATTGATTCTACTCAAATCCCATTGGTACAACCGAAAGCCAAAGATAAAGCGGATCAAAAATCAGAAGACGAAGCTGATAAACAGCAAGCTGAGAAAGACACGTCAACGTCTACTAATACGGCGAAGGCGGCTGAAAGTGACGGTCAAAATAGTGCAGCCCCTGTGGATGCGAAAAATGCTGAGCTGGGCAATTCACCACAAGAAGCTTCACCACAAGAAAACAAGCTCAATTTGCTCCAAGAGCTCAATTATTTTGAGCGTAGTGGTATCGCTTTTAATATTAAAGGCGAGTTGGACGAAGACGAAATGACCGCAATTGCGGATTTGGTTGGCGATGTAAAAGACTTGGCCGAATCATTTTTCTCTAACGACGTTGAAGCTGCATTCAATAAAGCATTGCAGTTAGGTTTCAATGAGCAAGAGATTTCCGGATATGCATTACAGCTGTCCAAAACAGAACAACTTCAAGTAGTGCAAACATACGGAACGGTATCTCATTACAACGATGAAGGTGAAGGTTCGCAAGGGCAGCAACCCATGAAGCAGATCAAGCCTATCGCGGATTATCTGAAAGACATGATGGATGTCATGGAAAAATCTAAAGAGTTATTGTTGGATGATTCTCAGTTTAACAATTTGGTCAATGGCTTAATGAGCAAAGTAAAAGGGATAAAAACGGATGATCTGCTTGAAGCGATTAATCAGTTCAATTCCTTTAATCAAAAATTACAGCAGGGACTTCCTCGAGCTGAAACAACAGGTGAGCAAGGTAGTTCATCTGTGAGTGAAGGCTAAAACTGACTATATAAAAGTAGCAGATAAGAAAAAGGCGATTGAGACTCGATAGTTTCAATCGCCTTTTCTATATTTAAAGCAATATTATTCTTGAGCTTTACGTTCTTTCGCCAAGCGTACCTTTAACGTGCGGTCATAAAATGTTGTATCGTTAAATTCGTTAATCATTTTATCTGCGACATCATTAGCAACTTCAACGAAGCCAAATCCTTTTTTCCGCCCAGTGCGCTTATCTTGCATAAGCCGAACCGACTTTACATATCCCAGCTTTGAGAAGTGCTTTTTAATAGCACTTTCATTTACTTTATAGGCAAGGTTGCCAATATAGAGTGTGGTTGTTTCGTTATCATCTGAGTCTTCAACACTTTCAGAAGAATTGCTATTTAATACAGAAACAACAATGCCCGTAATTACGGCACCAATTGCAAATGTGATGTTGTTAGCCATATCAGGAACGGACGAAATAATAAAAAATCCGATAAGAGCAATGATGACTGTGACGGATACATCTCTAAATAAAGAAGATTTCATGTGTGTACCTAGCGTATTGTTATTATTAAAAGGGAGCGTGGTTATATTACTTTATTATTTAAATAACACCAGCCTGCTTAGCGATGGATAAGCATACATGCAAAAATAGCATAAATAACCCCTCACTTAACCCTGGTTGAATGATTATTGAGCACTTGATTCAAGATCTAAAAATAACTGTTGAACTACCAAAAAATGGCTGTATTATTCGCGGCCTCGCTGAGACGAACAGCAGAAAACAGAGCAAATAGCCCTGACAATACGCTGGAAAAAAGGATGTCCGTCTTCAGAAAATCATCAAGGAAAAAAGTTAAATAAAAACGCTTGACAGATGATACGGATGACGTAGAATGCGCGTCCGCTTCGAGGGGTTCTCAGCCAAGGTTGTGAGGGTCTTCGAAAGCAACTGTTCTTTAACAATTCAATAAGACAATCTGTGTGGGCACTCGTTAGAAGAGTGCTAACCAAAAATTTATTATTTCGATATTTAATTGAAGAGTTTGATCATGGCTCAGATTGAACGCTGGCGGCAGGCCTAACACATGCAAGTCGAACGGTAGCAGGAAGAGCTTGCTCTTTGCTGACGAGTGGCGGACGGGTGAGTAATGCTTAGGAATTTGCCTTTTGGAGGGGGACAACAGTTGGAAACGACTGCTAATACCGCATAATACCTGAGGGTCAAAGGGGGCTTTTAGCTCTCGCCAAAAGAGAAGCCTAAGTGAGATTAGCTAGTTGGTAGGGTAAAGGCCTACCAAGGCGACGATCTCTAGCTGTTCTGAGAGGAAGATCAGCCACACTGGGACTGAGACACGGCCCAGACTCCTACGGGAGGCAGCAGTGGGGAATATTGCACAATGGGGGAAACCCTGATGCAGCCATGCCGCGTGTGTGAAGAAGGCCTTCGGGTTGTAAAGCACTTTCAGTGGTGAGGAAAGGTTGGTAGTTAATACCTGCCAGCTGTGACGTTAACCACAGAAGAAGCACCGGCTAACTCCGTGCCAGCAGCCGCGGTAATACGGAGGGTGCGAGCGTTAATCGGAATTACTGGGCGTAAAGCGCACGCAGGCGGTTTGTTAAGCTAGATGTGAAAGCCCCGGGCTCAACCTGGGAGAGTCATTTAGAACTGGCAAACTAGAGTCGTTTAGAGGGGGGTGGAATTCCAGGTGTAGCGGTGAAATGCGTAGAGATCTGGAGGAACATCAGTGGCGAAGGCGGCCCCCTGGAGATAGACTGACGCTCATGTGCGAAAGCGTGGGTAGCGAACAGGATTAGATACCCTGGTAGTCCACGCCGTAAACGCTGTCTACTAGCTGTGTGTTGTTTTATAACGATGCGTGGCGAAGCTAACGCGCTAAGTAGACCGCCTGGGGAGTACGGCCGCAAGGTTAAAACTCAAATGAATTGACGGGGGCCCGCACAAGCGGTGGAGCATGTGGTTTAATTCGATGCAACGCGAAGAACCTTACCATCCCTTGACATCCAGAGAATTTGGCAGAGATGCCTCAGTGCCTTCGGGAGCTCTGAGACAGGTGCTGCATGGCTGTCGTCAGCTCGTGTCGTGAGATGTTGGGTTAAGTCCCGCAACGAGCGCAACCCTTGTCCTTAGTTGCCAGCATTCAGTTGGGCACTCTAAGGAGACTGCCGGTGACAAACCGGAGGAAGGTGGGGACGACGTCAAGTCATCATGGCCCTTACGGGATGGGCTACACACGTGCTACAATGGTAGGTACAGAGGGAAGCCAAGCAGTGATGTGGAGCGGAACCCTTAAAGCCTATCGTAGTCCGGATTGGAGTCTGCAACTCGACTCCATGAAGTCGGAATCGCTAGTAATCGCAGGTCAGAATACTGCGGTGAATACGTTCCCGGGCCTTGTACACACCGCCCGTCACACCATGGGAGTGGGATGCAAAAGAAGTAGTTAGTCTAACCTTCGGGAGGGCGATTACCACTTTGTGTTTCATGACTGGGGTGAAGTCGTAACAAGGTAACCCTAGGGGAACCTGGGGTTGGATCACCTCCTTACGAAAAGTTAGTCTTTTTTGACTGAGTGTCCATACAGATTGTTTTATTGAGAATAAGAGCAAAGAGTAAGTCGTACCTGTTTAGGTAACGGTCGTATTCCTACGGCTGCTTGCTATAAGGTTTGCGCAGTGATTATTCGTTTAGACAACGCTGCGAATGACTTTGTGAAGGGAGTTATCGTCTGATAATGACCGAACAAAGGCAGAGCAAGGCAGTATAAACGAATAAGACCAAGCAATAGGCCTGTAGCTCAGCTGGTTAGAGCGCACCCCTGATAAGGGTGAGGTCGGCAGTTCAAGTCTGCCCAGGCCTACCAAATCATCCCCATTCTTCGTTATTTGACTCGTCGCTTAGTGGTCTAAGCGTCCTCATCAAATGCCTCGAATGAAAAAGATTTAAATCTAAATAAACAGATGCGGTTATTGCAAGTAGTTTCGTTTCAGTCGAGGCTTTTCGAGTAGCGAACGAAGGAGTTTACACTGAGTAAATGACTGAGTGAGATACGAAGAAAAACGACGAGTGAAGCGAAAGTAAGCAGCAAGAAAAATGGGGCTATAGCTCAGCTGGGAGAGCGCCTGATTTGCATTCAGGAGGTCAGCAGTTCGATCCTGCTTAGCTCCACCATTTCTTCCTACTTCTTTGTGCAAGAATCTTAATGAATTTATACGTTGTGTTTAAATTCATTAAGGTTTTGCCTTAAATGTTCTTTAACAATGTGGAAAAGCTGAAAAATCATCAAGTAAGTATTAAAGAATTAGGGTTCTAGCAAATTAGATATCCTATCTGACAAGAAAGCGGCGAAGTCACAGCTTTATGATTCTGAATTACTTAGGTAATTTGGGGTTGTATGGTTAAGTGACAAAGCGTATACGGTGGATGCCTTGGCAGTTAGAGGCGATGAAGGACGTGTTAGTCTGCGATAAGCGTTGGTAAGTTGACAAAAAACGTTATAGCCAACGATCTCCGAATGGGGCAACCCAATCCTTAGGGATTATCTGCACCTGAATACATAGGGTGTAGAAGCAAACGAGGGGAACTGAAACATCTAAGTACCCTTAGGAAAAGAAATCAACCGAGATCCCCTTAGTAGCGGCGAGCGAACGGGGGTTAGCCGATGATTATGATGTTAGTGGAAGGAGTTGGAAAGCTCCGCGATACAGGGTGATAGCCCGTACACGAAGACATCATATTCACATATTAAGTAGTCGGGACACGTGTTATCTTGACTGAAGATGGGGGACCATCCTCCAAGGCTAAATACTCCTAACTGACCGATAGTGAACAAGTACCGTGAGGGAAAGGCGAAAAGAACCCGGCGAGGGGAGTGAAATAGAACCTGAAACCGTATACGTACAAGCAGTGGGAGCAGACTTGTTCTGTGACTGCGTACCTTTTGTATAATGGGTCAGCGACTTATATTCTGTAGCAAGGTTAACCGAATAGGGGAGCCGTAGCGAAAGCGAGTCTTAACTGGGCGCTTAGTTGCAGGGTATAGACCCGAAACCCGGTGATCTAGCCATGGGCAGGTTGAAGGTTGAGTAACATCAACTGGAGGACCGAACCCACTAATGTTGAAAAATTAGGGGATGACTTGTGGCTGGGGGTGAAAGGCCAATCAAACCGGGAGATAGCTGGTTCTCCCCGAAAGCTATTTAGGTAGCGCCTCGGACGAATACCACAGGGGGTAGAGCACTGTTTGGGCTAGGGGGTCATCCCGACTTACCAACCCCATGCAAACTCCGAATACCTGTGAGTACTATCCGGGAGACACACGGCGGGTGCTAACGTCCGTCGTGAAGAGGGAAACAACCCAGACCGCCAGCTAAGGTCCCAAAGTTATAGCTAAGTGGGAAACGATGTGGGAAGGCTAAGACAGCTAGGAGGTTGGCTTAGAAGCAGCCACCCTTTAAAGAAAGCGTAATAGCTCACTAGTCGAGTCGGCCTGCGCGGAAGATGTAACGGGGCTAAGCTATACACCGAAGCTGCGGCAGCATACTTGTATGCTGGGTAGGGGAGCGTTGTGTAAGCCGTTGAAGGTGAACTGAAAGGTTTGCTGGAGGTATCACAAGTGCGAATGCTGACATGAGTAACGACAATGGGGGTGAAAAACCCCCACGCCGGAAGACCAAGGTTTCCTGTCCCATGCTAATCAGGGCAGGGTGAGTCGGCCCCTAAGGCGAGGCAGAAATGCGTAGTCGATGGGAAACGGGTTAATATTCCCGTACTTGTATGTACAGTGAAGGGGGGACGGAGAAGGCTATGCAGGCATGGCGTTGGTTGTCCATGTGAAAGTGTGTAGGAAGAGAGTTTAGGCAAATCCGGACTCTTAATTCTGAGGCACGAGACGAGCTGCTACGGCAGTGAAGTTGCAGATGCCCTGCTTCCAGGAAAAGCCTCTAAACTTATGTGCATACAAACCGTACCCCAAACCGACACAGGTGGTCAGGTAGAGAATACTAAGGCGCTTGAGAGAACTCGGGTGAAGGAACTCGGCAAAATAGTACCGTAACTTCGGGAGAAGGTACGCCTTTGATTGTGATGAGACTTGCTCTCTAAGCGATTGGAGGTCGCAGTGACCAGGTGGCTGGGACTGTTTATTAAAAACACAGCACTGTGCTAACTCGAAAGAGGACGTATACGGTGTGACACCTGCCCGGTGCCGGAAGGTTAATTGATGGGGTTAGCGTAAGCGAAGCTCTTGATCGAAGCCCCGGTAAACGGCGGCCGTAACTATAACGGTCCTAAGGTAGCGAAATTCCTTGTCGGGTAAGTTCCGACCTGCACGAATGGTGTAACCATGGCCACGCTGTCTCCACCCGAGACTCAGTGAAATTGAAATCGCAGTGAAGATGCTGTGTACCCGCACCTAGACGGAAAGACCCCGTGAACCTTTACTACAGCTTGGCACTGGACATTGACCCTACATGTGTAGGATAGGTGGGAGGCTTTGAAGCACGTACGCCAGTATGTGTGGAGCCATCCTTGAAATACCACCCTTGTATGTTTGATGTCCTAACTTTGCCCCATTATCTGGGGTGAGGACAGTGCCTGGTGGGTAGTTTGACTGGGGCGGTCTCCTCCCAAAGCGTAACGGAGGAGCACGAAGGTTGGCTAATCACGGTTGGACATCGTGAGGTTAGTGCAATGGCATAAGCCAGCTTAACTGCGAGACAGACACGTCGAGCAGGTACGAAAGTAGGTCATAGTGATCCGGTGGCTCTGTATGGAAGGGCCATCGCTCAACGGATAAAAGGTACTCCGGGGATAACAGGCTGATACCGCCCAAGAGTTCATATCGACGGCGGTGTTTGGCACCTCGATGTCGGCTCATCACATCCTGGGGCTGAAGTCGGTCCCAAGGGTATGGCTGTTCGCCATTTAAAGTGGTACGCGAGCTGGGTTTAGAACGTCGTGAGACAGTTCGGTCCCTATCTGGTGTGGGCGTTGGATGATTGAGGGGGGCTGCTCCTAGTACGAGAGGACCGGAGTGGACGAACCGCTGGTGTTCGGGTTGTCATGCCAATGGCATTGCCCGGTAGCTATGTTCGGAATCGATAACCGCTGAAAGCATCTAAGCGGGAAGCGAGCCTCGAGATGAATCATCCCTGACGGTTTAACCGTCCTGAAGGGTTGTTGTAGACGACGACGTTGATAGGCAGGGTGTGGAAGCGTTGTAAGGCGTTAAGCTAACCTGTACTAATTGCCCGAGAGGCTTAACCATACAACCCCAAGTTGACTTAAGTAACGAATGTGAACGAGTAGCGCTTGGCGTTGGATGACTTCGCAAGTCTGATAGGATACTGATACTAGCGTCCTGATTCGAATTTGATGACAGCTTTTTTACATTGTGACAGTTTATGCCTGGCGGCAATAGCGGTACGGTACCACCTGAATCCATCTCGAACTCAGAAGTGAAACGTACTAGCGGCGATGGTAGTGTGGGGTTTCCCCATGTGAGAGTAGCACACTGCCAGGCTCCTAATTTAATAAAAAAGCCCTTGTCGAAAGACAGGGGCTTTTTTATTTAACTGTGTATCTGGATGCTACTCGAACGTAGTGACAAAAACGTCGGGAGCGTTTTTGAACATGCTTTAGCATGGCCCTTTAGGGCGAGGGCTGGGACTGCCCGAGTAAAGTAGCACACTGCAGGCTCCTAATTATACCAATCCCATTAAAAATATGATCTAATTAAGTCAGTGAAGACAAAACAGATAATTAGATGCTAAAAAAGATAGATTTCACAGCGCTTTCCAAAAAGGAAACTAACGCAGCTAAAAGGATCAGGTTATACCAATCCCATTAAAAACCTAGCCATTTAACTGTGCCCATTTTCTGGTGCATAAAGAGATAACACGATGGGTATCTTTGACAAATGTATTCCAGGCGTCACTACATGCATCCACGATATCTTCATACCCTTCAAATATGCGATTGGATAGTGCGTTCTGACGAAGCCAACTCCATACCTGTTCAACCGGATTCAGTTCCGGCGAGTAGGGAGGAAGCTTTAGCATACGAATATTATCAAACTGTTGGATCGTGTCCTCTGTATGCCATCCTGCGCCATCCATGATGACGACAGCCATTCGCCCCGGTTTAGTACGTTCAGAAATCTGTTTCAAGTGCAATGTCATTGCATCCTTGTTGACCCACGGCGTTATGAGCGCTTCTGTTTCACCGGTTGCGGGACAGACAGCACCGAAAAGATAGGCATATTCAAATTGTTGCTGTTTGACTGCGCGTGGGCGACTGCCAGTTCTCGCCCATAAACGAGAGGTGGTATTTTGCTGACCAAAGCGAGCTTCATCCTGAAACCAGATATCAACATTGTTCAGAGACAGATGTCCTGGACAAAGTTTGATCACATTAATCTCCAGTTTTTTTAAACTCTTCCTGAGCATTTTGCGATTGCTTTGGATGTTTTGAACGGCTGGAAATCCATGAAAAACCCCATTGATACCAATCCCATTAAAAACCTAGCCATTTAACTGTGCCCATTTTCTGGTGCATAAAGAGATAACACGATGGGTATCTTTGACAAATGTATTCCAAGCGTCACTACATGCATCCACGATATCTTCATACCCTTCAAATATGCGGTTGGACAGTGCGTGCTGACGAAGCCAACTCCATACCTGTTCAACCGGATTCAGTTCCGGTGAGTAGGGAGGAAGCTTTAGCATACGAATATTATCAAATGGTTGGATCGTGTCCTCTGTATGCCATCCTGCGCCATCCATGATGACGACGGCCATTCGCCCCGGTTTCGTACGTTCAGAAATCTGTTTCAAGTGCAATGTCATTGCATCCTTGTTGACCCAAGGCGTTATGAGCGCCTCTGTTTCGCCGGTTGCGGGACAGACAGCACCGAAAAGATAGGCATATTCAAATTGTTGCTGTTTGACTGCGCGTGGGCGACTGCCAGTTCTCGCCCATAAACGAGAGGTGGTATTTTGCTGACCAAAGCGAGCTTCATCCTGAAACCAGATATCAACATTGTTCAGAGACAGATGTCCTGGACAAAGTTTGATCACATTAATCTCCAGTTTTTTTAAACTCTTCCTGAGCATTTTGCGATTGCTTTGGATGTTTTGAACGGCTGGAAATCCATGAAAAACCCCATTGATGCAAGAGACGATAAATGTTGGACATTTTATAATCCACATTCAGATGGCTCGATATCCAGGCTTGGATATCGGCTCCCGTCAGTCTTCCCCCAACATCAGAACGACTATGATATTCAATATAGCGAGATAGCTTTTTTATCTGTTCTGATGACAGCGATGCAGGACGACCGGGAGGAGATTTGGCATCCAGGCCATCAATTCCTTTATCCAGAAAAGCCGCTACCCATTTATTTACACTTGCCCTGCTGACCTTAAGTGTTCTGGCAATCTGTGCTTTGTTCATTCCTTCACTGTAATGAGCCAATGCAAGTAACCTGATCCTTTTAGCTGCGTTAGTTTCCTTTTTTGAAAGCGCAGTGAAATCTATCTTTTTCAGCATCTAATTATCTGTTTTGTCTTCACTGACTTAATTAGATCATATTTTTAATGGGATTGGTATGATGCAAGAGACGGTAAATGTTGGACATTTTATAATCCACATTCAGATGGCTCGATATCCAGGCTTGGATATCGGCTCCCGTCAGTCTTCCCCCGACATCAGAACGACTATGATATTCAATATAGCGAGATAGCTTTTTTATCTGTTCTGATGACAGCGATGCAGGACGACCGGGAGGAGATTTGGCATCCAGGCCATCAATTCCTTTATCCAGAAAAGCCGCTACCCATTTATTTACACTTGCCCTGCTGACCTTAAGTGTTCTAGCTATTTGTGCTTTGTTCATTCCTTCACTGTAATGAGCCAATGCAAGTAACCTGATCCTTTTAGCTGCGTTAGTTTCCTTTTTGGAAAGCGCAGTGAAATCTATCTTTTTTAGCATCTAATTATCTGTTTTGTCTTCACTGACTTAATTAGATCACACTTTTAATGGGATTGGTATTAGGGGAGAAAGCTGCAAGTGGCACGATTAAATATATCAAGCAACATGGAATGCCATATAGTTGTGATAATGGATGGGTGTATTGGTAAGTTTATATAAAAAGGGGGCTATCGAGCCGGATAAAGCCCGCCTAGAAGTGCTTCTCTACTTGCGCCTGTTACTGAGGGAATATTTCCAGGAATATTATTTTTGAAGGCGTAGGCTAGCCATGCAAAGGCCATTGCTTCGACTGTATCTGGTGGTATATTCAATGAGTTTGTGGATGATACTTTTATTGGAGCTAATAATTGCTGTAGTCGGTCCATTAAGAATGTATTTTCAGCTCCGCCGCCGCATATAAAGACTTCTTCAAGCTCAGCTAACTGTGTCAGATGTAATGAGATAGATTCAGCTGTAAATTCCAATAATGTACGTTGTATATCCACTGACGTATTAGGTTTCCCTGCATTAGAAAGCTGTTGTTCTAGCCAGTCTAAATTAAACAATTCACGCCCTGTACTTTTGGGAAATGACTGAGCTAAATACGGATGAGAGAGTAACTGTTGTAGTAGCTCGCTATCTACTTGCCCTTGTCTTGCCCAGTTTCCATTTGAATCGAATGGCTTGCCAGTATGCGTTGTACACCAGGCATCCATAAGTCTGTTTCCTGGGCCGGTATCAAATCCAACGATAGGATCTTGGCCTTTTGGTAACCAGGTAATATTGGCGATGCCGCCGATGTTCACTATGGCTCTATTTGAGGTATCTGATGAAAAAACCGCATTATGAAAAGCGGGTACTAGTGGTGCGCCTTGTCCTCCAAGGGCGATGTCTTTGCGCCGAAAGTCTGAAACAACATCAATACCTGTTTCCACGGCTAATGTATTAGGATCACCGATCTGCAAAGTGAAGGGGTAATCTGAGTTTGGACGATGACGTATAGTTTGTCCGTGACTACCAATTGCAATAATGTCATTGGGGGACAGGTTATGTTGAGCTAATGTTTGCTTAACCGCATTGGCAAAGGCTTTTGCCAATTTAATATCGGCTGCTCCCATACGCTCAATTTCATCCGCACCAGATTGGCAGAGCTGATGCAACTCGTCTGCTAAATCGGAGGAATAAGCAAAGGTTTCGTGTGCTAGTCGCTTGGGAATGCCACTATTCATATCGACCAACGCCAGATCGATGCCATCTATGCTAGTACCTGACATGAGTCCGATATAAAGCTCACGAGTAGACATTAATTCATTGCCAACATAATTCGCTTATTGTTTTGCAACTTATCCATGTAATCAGATGCGAGTGCCAGAAATTCGGTTTTTTCCTTGTTGGCAATTGGGTTCGCTTTAGGTAATGTCACCGTACGCGGATTTTGGTGCACGCCATTTACCAAAAATTCATAGTGAAGGTGAGGCCCGCTTGCAAGCCCGGTACTGCCGACCAAACCGATAGTTTGGCCTTGCTTCACCCATTGACCTTTCTTCACCTTACGTTTGGAAAAGTGCAGGTATTTGGTTACGTAGTTTTCGCCATGTTGAATGAAAACGTGATGACCATTGTATTTGTCGTATCCCGCTTTGATAACTTTGCCATCACCGGCTGCAACAACGGGCGTGCCTGTACTGGCGGCGTAATCAATACCTCTGTGTTGTTTCCAGCGTTTTTGTACTGGGTGGAAACGGCGAGGCTTAAAGTTAGAGCTGATATATTTAAAGTTCACTGGAGCGCGCAAGAAGCTCTTGCGCATACTGCGTCCTTCTGGCGTGTAGTAGTTGCCATCTTTGTAGCGAATTGCCGTGTAAGTTTCGCCCTGATTGGTGAACTCTGCCGCAACAATGTCGCCATAACCGATAAATTCGCCTTCGATGAAGTTTTCTTCAAAGATAACGTTGAAGCTATCGCCTTCTCGAATATCCAGAGCAAAGTCGATATCCCAGCCGAAAATATTGGCAAGGCTCATAATTTGATTGTCGGTTAAACCCGATTTAACCCCAGCATTCCAGAAGCTGTTCTCAATGTCGCCAGTAGAAAAGTTCAATCGAGAGCTCATGGCTTTGTGTTCTATTTGAGACGAAAGGGTGCCTTTGTTTTGCTCAATTAATAAGGTGTCTGTACTGGAAAAGGCGTAACGCAATCCTTTAAAGGCGTTGTCTTGCTCATCCAACAGTATTTGAATTTCTTCGCCGGGGAGAATTGTGAGAAGTTTCTTGGCTTCTTTGCCAGCTTTACTGACCTTATAAACATCTTGTGGGGAAAGGCCGGCACGAGCGAAGATCTTCGCTAAATTGTCGCCTGATTTAACCTTATAGCTTTTCCACTCTTGTTTGGTGTCATCGGCGATTTGTTCTTCAATTGCACTTTCTACAGGTGCTACATCAATGGAATAGCGCTTGCCCAGTTCTAGTTCTACAACGGGAGTATTACGAGATGCACTGGCTTTTTCTGAAGGCAATACTGCAAGAATAAGCAGCATGAACATAAGCCCTGACATGATCAGCTTATGTTGGCGAGGCAGTGCTTTTATGGTGTGAATTAATTGTTTTTGTACCATACAGCCTTTGGTTTAAGCGAATAAAAATAGCGCTATTAGGAGAATATACCGATTTCATGGGATTTTCTAGGGTCAATCCCCTTTTATTGCGGTTTTATGAGCAGTAGAATGCACCATTCCTTTATTCCCCAGTAGGTTGAGAGAGAGACTAATGTCGGATTGGCAACAAGCATTTGCGGAGATCAAACGCGGTGCAGATGAAATTTTGTTGGAAGAAGAGCTCATTGAGAAGCTAAAAGAAGGCAAACCCTTAAAAATCAAAGCTGGATTTGATCCAACCGCACCAGACCTGCATTTGGGGCATACGGTTTTGATCAATAAGATGAGAACCTTCCAGGATTTGGGTCACGATATCATTTTCCTGATTGGCGATTTCACCGGCATGATCGGCGATCCCACAGGTAAAAACGTCACCAGAAAACCATTAACGCGTGAAGAAGTGCTTGCTAACGCTGAAACCTACAAACAACAAGTATTCAAAATTCTAGACCCAGAAAAAACACAAGTTCGCTTTAACTCGGAGTGGATGGAAAAGCTGGGTGCAGCAGGCATGATCAAACTAGCGGCAAGACAAACGGTTGCCCGTATGTTGGAACGTGACGATTTCAAAAAACGTTATGCTAATGGTCAGCCTATCGCAATCCACGAGTTTTTATATCCGTTGGCGCAAGGTTGGGATTCTGTGGCATTGGAATCTGACGTTGAGTTGGGGGGCACGGATCAGCGATTCAACCTGCTGATGGGACGTGAGCTGCAAAAAGAGGAGAAGCAAAGACCACAGACGGTATTGATGATGCCTTTGTTGGAAGGATTGGATGGCGTACAAAAGATGTCCAAGTCTTTGAACAACTACATTGGTATCACCGATGCGCCTAACGATATGTTTGGCAAGGTGATGTCTATCTCTGATGAGTTGATGTGGCGTTACTATGAGTTGTTGAGCTTCCGTCCTATTGAGGAAATCGAAGCTTTCAAAAAGCAGGTTGAAGAAGGCGCTAATCCAAGAGATATCAAGATCTCGTTGGCAAAAGAACTTATTGAGCGTTTTCATGATGCAGAGGCTGCGGAGCAAGCGCATCAGGACTTTATTCAGCGTTTCCAGAAGAATGCGATTCCTGACGACATGCCAGAAGTGTCATTGCCACTCGATCCCGAAGGTGTTGCTATTGCTAACTTGTTGAAAGATGCGGATTTGGTTGGTTCTACTTCAGAAGCCATGCGCATGATCAAACAAGGCGCGGTGAAAATCGATGGGGAAAAGGTATCTGATGCCAAGCATACCATCACCGAAGCTGGCACTGCGGTTTATCAGGTTGGCAAGCGTAAGTTCGCTCGCGTAACGCTAAATTAATCACTTATAGTCTTACTTCAATTCGAGTGGCTTTTGAGAAGGGGTATCATTGTTTTACTGATACCCTTATCAGCTTTCTTGATTTTATCTTTCTCGATTTTACTAAGCCAAGTCCATCAAGCCTTGCCATTGGTAATAACCCCATAAGCCCAAGCGTCTGAACTGAGCCAGAGGGAAAGGCTTGGGGAAGCGCCAGTAAATGGGTAATTCTGGAACATCCTCTGGAGCTGTGATCAGCTGTGCTAATCGTTTTCCGGCAGTATGAGTAAATGCCACCCCTGAGCCACAGTAACCCATTGCATAGTAAACGTCCGGGTTGTCAGGGAAGCAACCAATGTGTGGTATCTGATCCTGAGACACACTTACCCAACCACTCCAATAATAGTCAATTTGCATATTATCCAATGTGGGGAAGCTATCTTTTAATGCGCCTAGAAGCTTATTTTTGATGCCCTGGCTATCATGATTACTGCCTTTTATCGTGCCGCGGCCACCAAATAACAGGCGATTGTCTGGCAGCAATCGGTAGTAATATTTCAAGGCACGGGTATCCATGCATAACAAGCCGGGTTGTTTGAAGAGCTCTAACTGCTCGTCACTTAAAGGTTGAGTCACCAATACGCTGGAAAGCACCGGGAATTGAATACGATGCAATGCTGGCAATGATTTATTCGGTGTGTAGGCGTTGGTCGCCAGAATAATGTATTTGCTACGCAGCAAGCCCTTCGCGGTTTTTACTTCATAATGAGGGCCGTTGCGCTCGTATGACAATACTGGTGAGTTACAGAAAATCGTACCGCCACTCTTATCAACCAGTTCTGCCATGGCTAATGCCATTTTTAGTGGGTTGATGCCAAAGGAAGAGTTGTTGTACAAACCACCGTGTTGCTTGTTGGTATCCAATAACGAGCTACTTAACTGCTCTTTACTCACCAGTGAAAGATGTTTGCGGTAAGCTTCTGGAAGTTCTTCATATTGTTGTTCAAATAACTGATAAAACTTCTGTTTATGAGCAATTTTCAGGTAGCCGCCCTGAGTGTAATCGACATCCAGTGAATGCTTTTCGATGAAGGCTTTTAATTCTTCTGGTGCGGCATAAAATTCTTTGATGATTTCATCGGCGTCTTCTTCGCCATAGGCTTTTTTTAATGCCCCATAACCCAAACGCCCCGAGCCAGGTAAAGCAAAGCCTGCATTTCTGCCTGCACAGCCCCAGCCAATTTCGTTAGCTTCAAGTAAGCAAACCGCAACGCCTTTCTGGCGTAGTTCCAGCGCTGCGGCAAGCCCTGTGTAGCCGCCACCAATAACCACGACATCGGTTTCTGTCTCCCCTTCAAATTGCGGGAAATTCAATCGTTGTTGCGTGTCAGCAGCCCAAAAGCTGCCGGGATAACCCTGATTAGGGGCTATATTCGAATGAGTTAATGGATCGTACATTAAAATTTAATCATCATTTCCGCAGCTGTACAGGTACAGAACTCTCCACAAACCGGGCAGATATAGCCGTGGCTGTCGTACCAGCCTTGCCAGCGGTTGGGGTGTTCTTTTACCAGCTCGCCACCACATTTTTTGAAATATTTGTACGCACTATTGCCAGGACTGGCAAGCCAAATATGTGCAAGTCCTGCTTTCGCGCCCTGTTTTTTTGCTTGCTCAATAGAGCGTTTAAGTAATTCTGAACCGATTCCCGTACCTCTACAGCGCTCATGAACCGTGTTGCATTTGAAGTAACACACCTGTTCTTTGTCAAAACCCCAAAGCTCAGGCGAACACCACTCATCAATGTCCCATTGTTCTGGTGCCTGGGTCAACCTAAATCCCACTAAATCATCGTCCATGTACGCCACCAAGCTGGCATTGATGCCATGTTTCAAGCTGGCGTTGTAGAGGTATTGAACTTTATCGTTGTCCAGATAGTTGTCGCCATGAACCAGGTTTCCCAGTTCAATTACGGCATCGAAAGCCTCTGGCGTAAAAGGGACAAATCGAATATTGCTTTTATTCTCTTCTGTCATTGATTCGTCTCGAACACTTGCTAATGCCTATACCAATTTAATATTGAGTGCATAGCTTAAATAAAATGAAAACCGGTGGAGTATAGGGATATTCAGGTAGGGTAGCAAATCTCCCATGTGCATTATTTGTATAAAAAGTAAAACAGCAGATGGTGACTCTTGGTTGCGATAAGCATTTTGCTGGGTAATAATGCGGCAAGCACATCCGACCAGTTGGTCGAATTTAATCTAAGAGTTTGTAAAACATGAATTT
Organism: Paraneptunicella aestuarii; assembly: GCF_019900845.1. Lineage (NCBI taxonomy): Bacteria > Pseudomonadati > Pseudomonadota > Gammaproteobacteria > Alteromonadales > Alteromonadaceae > Paraneptunicella > Paraneptunicella aestuarii. The sequence continues at coordinate 734,556 of NZ_CP074570.1, forward strand.
TGATGAGTTGCTACAGATCGTTGAAAATAGTCCATCTGAACAAAACTTAATGCATATTTCCGGTGTTCCCGACGAATGGTCGCAAGGCCGAACCGTGTTTGGTGGAGCTACTGTAGCGCTTGCTTATCAAGCTATTCGTAAACTGATAGGGTATGAGCGTGTATTGCGCTCTATTAGCGTGAATTTTGTTGGTCCCATTAATGCTGGCGAAGCCTTTGATATTGAGCCTGAAGTGCTCAGAGAAGGACGCAGTGTTACCCATGCAACCGCAAAAATTGTGCAAGACGGCAGAGTAGGGCTGGTTTGTCAGGCTTGTTTTGGTAATAGCCGCGAGTCGAAAATCAAAACCCCTAATATTGAGCGTCATGATATGAATTTGCCCAAAAAAGGCCGGTTCATCCCACAAATTCCTAAAGTGGTTCCCAAGTTTTTACGTCATTTTGAATTGGCATTAGAAAAAGGCATGCCTTTCACTGGCAGTAAAAACAAAGAAGTACATGGTTGGGTACGATTTAAACAGCCGCCTGAAAAAATTTCTGATGCCCATTTACTAGCGATGATCGATGCCTGGCCTCCTACGCTATTACAAATGCTGCGTTGGCCTGCTCCTGCCAGTTCTGTCACCTGGAGTGTGGATTTTGTGCATCCTCACCAACCCATTAAGCCTGATGATTGGTTTGCTTATCAGTCCGACACTCGTCAAGCATCAGGCGGTTATATTCTGGAAGAGGCCAATATCTGGGATATTCATGGTGAGCTGGTAGCTATTAGTCGCCAGACGGTGACCGTGTTTGATTAAGGTCGGCAAGTCAAAGTCTGACAGTTCTTCAGATGTAATGGATTAACAAAATACATGTTCTTTTTATTGTACATATCGAAGAGAAATATCTATACTTGTGCAATTAGTTGTACATATAAGGTGTGTTATGAGAATTGTGTCTTTTACTGAAGCAAGAAATAGCTTGAAGGCCGTATTAGATAACGTTGTGAATGACGCAGATACTACCGTTATTACTCGACGGGATTCAGAGGACGCTGTTGTCATGTCGTTAGATTATTACAACAGTTTGATGGAAACGGTTCACCTTTTGCGTTCTCCTGCTAATGCAGAGCATCTCAACAAATCTATTGCTCAATATAAAGAGGGAAAAACGACCCAGCGAGGGCTTGAAGACGAGAATGGTGCTTGATGACCAGCAGAGTGCTTTCATGGACAGATGAATCTTGGAGCGACTACTTATATTGGCAAACGCAAGATAAGAAAACCTTAAAGAGAATTAACAAGCTCATTCTGGATGTAAAGCGTTCGCCCTTTGACGGGATTGGGAAACCAGAACCACTAAAAGAAAACCTGGCAGGTTTTTGGTCTCGAAGAATTGATGATACCAACCGATTGGTATATGCAGTAGACGATGGCGCAATCACCGTTATTTCTTGTCGTTATCATTATTGACAGAAAGTTGTTGATACAAAGCCGCGATGACAAAAAGCGGTTAAATAAAAACGCCTTCCACTTGGAAGGCGTTTTTGCATTCAGTATAAGAAAACTGATTAGTATTTGTAGCTTTCTGGCTTATATGGGCCTTCTATTGGCACGCCGATGTAGTCAGCTTGTTTTTCAGTTAGAACGGTCAATACGCCGTCGAAACCTTTAACCATGTAGGCTGCAACTTCTTCGTCAAGTTTCTTCGGAAGCACTTCAACACGCATCGCAGCTTTTTTCTGCTCTGGAGTCATGTCAGCAAACTTCTCTTCATACAGGTGAATTTGTGCCAGTACCTGGTTAGAGAAGGAACCGTCCATAATACGTGAAGGGTGACCCGTTGCGTTACCCAGGTTCACCAAACGACCTTCAGACAACAAAATCAGGTTGTCGTTTTCGTCATCGCTACGGTAGATCTTGTGAACTTGAGGTTTGATTTCGTCCCAACGCCAGTTGTCACGCATGAAAGCGGTGTCGATTTCGTTGTCGAAGTGACCGATGTTACAAACAACCGCACCTGATTTGAGAGTGCTCAACATCGCTGAGTCACACACGTTAACGTTACCAGTCGTGGTTACGATAATGTCAGTGCTTTGCAGCAATGGCAGGTTGATGTCTTCTTTCTTACCAGTGTTGATACCACCGTTGTAAGGAGAAACAACTTCGAAGCCGTCCATACATGCTTGCATTGCACAGATTGGGTCGATTTCAGTAACACGAACAATCATGCCTTCTTGACGCAATGAAGCGGCAGAACCCTTACCCACGTCACCATAACCGATAACCAAAGCTTTCTTACCAGACAACAAGTGGTCAGTACCACGCTTGATCGCATCGCTCAAGCTGTGACGGCAACCGTATTTGTTGTCGTTTTTAGATTTAGTTACAGAGTCGTTTACGTTGATCGCTGGTACTTTCAATGTACCTTCTTCCAACATTTCGATCAGACGGTGAACACCCGTAGTGGTTTCTTCAGTGATGCCGTGGATGTTTTCCAGCACTTGAGGGTATTGCTCGTGCAACATAGCAGTCAAATCACCACCATCGTCAAGAACCATGTTGGCATCCCAAGGCTTGCCATCTTTCAGAATTGTTTGCTCAAGGCACCACTCGTATTCTTCTTCAGTTTCGCCTTTCCATGCAAAAACAGGTACACCCGCAGCAGCCATCGCAGCAGCAGCGTGATCCTGAGTAGAGAAAATGTTACAAGAAGACCAACGAACTTCCGCGCCCAAAGCTACCAGAGTTTCAATCAATACTCCGGTTTGGATGGTCATGTGAATACAGCCTAGAATTTTTGCACCGGCAAGAGGTTGTGCGGCACGATATTTTTCACGAATAGCCATCAAAGCAGGCATTTCGCTCTCGGCGATAGTCAGCTCTTTACGACCCCAATTCGCGAGAGAAATATCCGCGACTTTGTAGTCACCATCTTTAGTCATATTTGCTGTGCTCATAGTTTGTTTCCGTCTAATCAATAAAAATTAGTGTAGTTGGCAAGCGTCTTAGCAGCCAGTTATCCGGGATAACACTGTACGTTTTAGTGGAGCAAGGGGATTAAGTTTTTGAAAAATAACTAGTTTTTCATTAAGGTCGGTGTTTGGAAAACGCCAATTACCACTTCCACTGCTAGTTTACCTATACGGTAATTTTGTTGCACACTGTCAAACTTCAAGCACTTTAATTTATCTCGGTCAAATTAGCGACCCCTGAGCAGAAATTTTTCCCAATTTTTTGTGCTTTCAGCTTTCCAACTACCCCATACTGTAGATTCCCGCGCTCATTAATAGCAACATGGCGATGAATACTCCCTGAGTTTGATATATTCCCAAGCGGGCTCGGGCAATATCTCTCACTTGCGGGGCGTTTATTCCGCCACATTTGGGTAATCTGATTTTTTGCATGCCATAATAGGCCGGGCCTCCTAACTGCAAATCTAATGCGCCACCAAACAGTGTCAGCAATAGAGTGTGGCTGGAGACGCTTCCTCGTTGTTTATTCATAGCGGCAAATGCTTTGGAAACATTAACCGCAATAACAAATAACAAGGCACTTAAGCGCACGGGTATCCATTGAAGGATAAAACTTAACCAGGATACCGGACGACCAAAATGTTGATAATGTCTAAGTTTAATATTCCAGGTATGTGACATTTCATAGATGAAGCGATAAATAAGTGCCACCACACCGCCGCCTATCAGATACCAAAAGATAACGCTCATATATTGATAACTAAATCGTAATAACAGGGTTTCTACTGTTGCTTTGCAGATCCCTAGTTCGGAAAGTGCCTCAGTTTCTCTTAGAGTCCAACGGCTTAGCATATTCCTGGCTAATGCTTTTTTCCTTGCTTCCAAGGCTTGCTGAATCTTCTTGCTGCCAGACATTACAGGTTGAAAGCGCAGGGCTATCAGTAGCAATACGCCATCAAAGAAAAATGCATACTCGGCAAAAAACATCACAACCGTTACGATGAATGCAACAGGTAAACTTAGCACTATGATAGCTAAGGTTCCTGAAATACGTTGCTGAGTAGGCGAATTAGATTTGCTGCTATGTACTTTCTTGCCCATCGTTTCTGCCATGCTACGTAGTAATGTCAGAGGATGTGCTTGATCTGGCCAGGCAATGACCTTTTCCAGTAGCATTACCAGAAGCAGGATCAACAAAGGCTGTAATGTTGAGTTGGTTAAGATATCCAGCATCTTGAACTTGGAATTTGATTAGTGTTTAAGGTTGTCGATCATGCCCAGCACTAACTGAGCAGAGTTGCGCCCAGCTTTTTCCAGATAGGTTTGGAATGACATTTGAGAGGTTTTACCTGCAATGTCTGAAAGTGAGCGGATAACAACAAAGGGTGTGTTAAGGGTGTAACAGGCTTGGCCTATGGCTGCTCCTTCCATTTCTACAGCGCTCATTGAGGGAAATAGCTCTCTGATATTGGCAACTGCGTCGTCGCAACCAATAAACGCATCGCCAGTGCCTACTTGTCCGCGTTTAGTTTTAATCTGTTCTAGCGACAAAGCGGCTTGTTCAGCCGCTTCAATCAACGTTAATTCGCACTGATAGGTTTCCGGCATATCGAAAACCTGTCCGGGCGCAAAACCAAAATGGGTTACATCAACATCATGATGGATAACGTTGTCAGCAATGACGATATCTCCAATATCAAGCTCGCTGTCAAAGCCACCTGCTGAACCCGTATTGACCACGAAATCAGGCGAAAAATGATTGATTAATGTGGTGGTTGCCACTGCCGCTGCAACTTTGCCTACGCCAGAGCGCACCAGAACAATATCTGTACCTGATAATTTTCCGGAATAATAGGCGAAAGAACCATGTTTGTGTTCTTCCGAGTGTGTCATCTGTTCTAAAAGCAGCGCGATTTCAGGCTCCATAGCGCCAATAATGCCAATTCTCATGTTGGAGTTCCTGATTTATGACAGACGATTACGAAAATCCTCGTAGGTGAAGCTTCTTACAAGCTGGAAACTGCCATCTTTCTTTAAAATACCAATGGCAGGGTGTTGCACGCCATTAAAGAAGGTGGTTTTTACCATAGTGTAATGGATCATATCTTCGAAAATGATCCTGTCACCAATGCGTAATTCGCGGTCGAAGCTGTATTCACCAATCACGTCACCTGCCAGACATGAATTGCCACCGAGTTTATAAGTGAAGGCTTTTTGGTTCGGTAGACCTGCGTTGGTGATGGCTGGACGATAAGGCATTTCCAGCACGTCGGGCATATGAGCTGTGGCTGAAATATCGAGGATCGCGATTTTGCCATTGTTCTCTACGATATCGACCACTTCTGATACCAGCGGCCCTGTTTGCCATGCAACGGCGGAACCCGGCTCCAAAATAAGTTGAACATGGTATTTTTCGCGGAAGGTTTTCAAGCTTGAGATCAAATGCTCAACATCGTAACCCGCTTTTGTCATCAAATGACCACCACCCAAATTAATCCAGCTCATCTTGGGTAGCCATTTGGCGAATTTTTTCTCAATCGCTTTAATGGTACGTTCGGTGGCGTAAGAGTCGCATTCACATAAATTGTGAATATGCAGGCCGTCAATACCAGACAGGTCACCACCTGCGGCTTCAAAAGCTTCCAGTTCAGAAGCTCTAACGCCTAAACGAGAACCCGGAGCACTGGGATCATACAATTCTGTATCAGCTTCCTGATGTTCTGGGTTAACACGTAATCCCATTGATACACCAGCAGCAGCGACTTGATCTTTATATCGCTGCCACTGACCCAGGCTATTAAACGAGATGTGTTCAACAAGCTTAACCAACTCGTCAATGTCCTGTTGTTTATAAGCTGGCGCGTAGGCATGAACTTCTTTGTTCATTTCCTGACGAGCAAGTTTGGCTTCCCATACCGAACTTGCTGTACAGCCTTGCAAGTATTGCTTAACCAGACCAAAGGTTGACCACATGGAAAAGCCTTTTAGCGCCAGAATAATTTCGGCTCCTGACTCGTTCTGTACTCGTTGCATCAACTGCAAATTGGCTTCCAGTTTGCTTTCTTCACAAACGTAGCAAGGAGAAGGGATCTCCTGACTATTGAATACAGATGCTTTTCCGGCGGCTTGGATCATTGGTCCTGTTACTCTCTCAGCTTATATTTTCAATTGACTTATTTTTTAAACGGGCTGTCGCATTCGATGACATGCCAAGGCAAGCCATGTTCATTCAACATCGCCATGAATGGATCTGGATCGAATTGTTCCATGTTCCAAACGCCTGCTTCATGCCATGTCCCGTTCAGCATTAATGCTGCACCAATCATGGCAGGAACGCCAGTGGTATATGATACCGCTTGTGCGCCAACTTCTTCGTTACACTTGGCATGATCACAGTTGTTGTAGATAAAGATGGTCTTCTCTTTGCCATCTTTAATACCAGTGATGTAAGTACCGATACAGGTTTGGCCTGTATAACCTTCTGCCAACGAACCAGGGTTCGGTAGTACGGCTTTCAGGAATTCCAACGGCACAATTTGCTGACCCTGAAACTCAACAGGTTGAATTGAGGTCATGCCGATGCCTTCCAACACGCGTAAGTGAGTCAGGTAAGCTTCGCCGAAGGTCATCCAGAAACGCGCACGTTTCAAGGTAGGGAAGTGCTTAACCAACGATTCCAATTCTTCGTGGAACATTAGGTAAGAAGCACGAACACCAATGTTTTGGTAATCCAAGTCTTCACGAACGCTTAGTGGATCGGTTTCTTTCCACTCACCATTTTCCCAGAAACGTCCAAGTTGCGTAATTTCACGGATGTTGATTTCAGGGTTGAAGTTAGTGGCGAAAGCCTGACCGTGGTCGCCGCCATTACAGTCAACAATGTCCAGATAGTGGATTTCATCGAAGTAATGCTTGGCTGCGTAAGCGGTATATACGTTGGTTACGCCCGGATCAAAACCGCTGCCTAATAAAGCCATTAAGCCTGCTTCTTTGAATTTGTCCTGATAAGCCCATTGCCATGAGTATTCAAACTTGGCTTCATCTTTCGGTTCGTAGTTGGCTGTATCCAAATAATCAACGCCAGTCTCCAAACAGGCATCCATAATAGGAAGATCCTGATAAGGCAACGCCAGGTTGACCACCAGTTTAGGTTCAACTTTACGAATAAGTTCAGCCACTTGCTTGGCATCATCTGCGTCAACAGCAAATACTTCTTTAATTCGGTCTTTACCAATTTCTTGTTGCAAAGCTTCACACTTGGATACAGTGCGGCTAGCCAAATAGATTTCATCAAAGTATTCAGGTAAACGTGCGCATTTTTTAACTGTTACGGTACTTACACCGCCGGCGCCGATAATTAATACTCTGGACATAGTTCAATTCCTCGTAGAACCTGTGAAAAGTTGCGGAATCCTACCACTAAATTTTGATAGTGCAATAGGCGATAAAAAAACCGACTTTCAAGACAAGCTCAGGTTATTTGTCTGGGTATTATTCTAGCGGAATATTTACCATTTGCGACGGGTAAGGGATTGGATGTTGGGTGTGATAGAAATGGATTTTACCGGAATGTACAGCGCCACAGGATGTGGCCTGTCGGTATAGGTTTTTCCTTGGGACAAATGTGAGTGTGGACGCAAGTGCTGAAGCTATTACATAAGCAACGCTTTGAAATAGCTTCAGCATGAGCGGGTATTGATTACAGGGGATTGCGGGTAAGGACACCTGCAACTTGTCTGTGCATCTTATTCCTGCTAAAAAGTTTGGCATCCTTGCCACGATGAACAATTGGTTGGTTGTTTCAGTTCTTTCAATCGCTTACAGCACTTAAAGCGCGTTATTTCCTGATAAAACTATTTTACTTCGCTGATTATAAAAGCATTTTCTTTATGCTCTTAAGCGGGCTTTCATTTCGCGACGTTTTTTGTGTAAAACTGGCTCGGTATAACCACTCGGTTGACTCATGCCTTCAAAAATCAGCTCGCCCGCAGCCTGATAAGCAATGCTTTGTTCAGGGTTTGGCATCATGGCGATGTATTCAGGATCACCTGCATTTTGTTCATCAACCAGTTGAGCCATTTTTAACATGCTGGCTTCGACCTGCTCTTTGGAAACCATGCCATGACATAACCAGTTGGCAATATGTTGGCTGGAGATACGCAAGGTTGCTCGGTCTTCCATTAGGCCCACGTTGTTGATGTCGGGTACTTTTGAACAGCCAATACCTTGATGTACCCAGCGAACTACGTAGCCAAGAATGCCTTGAACATTGTTATCCAGTTCTTTCTGAATCTCTTCGGCGCTTAAGCTCAAGTTTTCTGGCATTAAAGGGACTTGCAAGATGTCATCAAGACCATCGAAGTCTTCATTCATTAATCCTGTCTGTACTTCTTTTACATCTATCATGTGGTAATGCAGAGCATGTAAGGTGGCTGCTGTGGGTGATGGAACCCATGCGGTATTCGCTCCCGCTTTAGGATGGCCTATTTTGGCTTGCATCATGGCTGCCATATTGTCAGGCTCGGGCCACATGCCCTTACCGATTTGCGCTTTACCACGTAAGCCGGAGGTTAAACCTGTGACAACATTGGCTCGCTCATAAGCCTGGATCCAGGGCATGGTTTTCAATGTCGCTTTAGGAGCAAACGTGCCTTGTAACATTGACGAGTGAATTTCATCGCCTGTGCGATCCAAAAAGCCTGTATTAATGAATACAACGCGGTCTTTAGCGGCATGAATGCAGGCTGCCAGATTCACACTGGTACGTCGTTCTTCATCCATAATGCCCATTTTCAAAGTATTGCGTTCTAGTCCGATTAAATCTTCAATACGTCCGAATAAGGTATTGGCGAAAGCGACTTCTTCTGACCCATGCATTTTAGGCTTAACGATATACACACTGCCTTCACGGCTGTTGCAGAATTTACTGTTATTAAGCAGATCATGTTTGGCTATCAGGCTGGTAATGACGCCGTCCATGATGCCTTCTGGAATGTCTTCTCCGTCTAGTTGAATGGCATCAATGGTCATTAGATGGCCTACGTTACGTATGAACATCAGGCTTCGCCCTGGCAAACTAAATGTTTGACCATCTGCGCCAACATATTCGCGATCCGGGCGCATTTTACGCAATATGGTTTTGCCGTCTTTATTAAGTTCTTGCTTCAATGTGCCTTGCATCAAGCCCAGCCAGTTTTGATACACAAGGACTTTGTCTTCTGCATCAACGGCAGTGACGGAGTCTTCACAATCCATAATGGTGGAAAGAGCGGCTTCAACAACAATGTCTTTTATGTTCGCAGGATCGTCTTTGCCTATGGGGTGCTCATCGTCAAACTGAATTTCAACGTGCAGGCCGTTATGGCAAAGTAGAATGCTTTCCAGATTGTCCAGCTTGCCTTGATAACCCTTGAACAGGCTGGGGGTTTGTAAGCCAACTTGTTCTCCGCTGAGAAGTGTTACTTGCAATTGCTTGTTTACGATATCGTAGGCTTGAGCATCGGCATGGCTGCCTTGAGCTAACGGAAAGGTTTCATCCAGCCAGTTACGAGCATATTCGATAACCTGTTTGCCACGAGCAGGATCGTAGCCGGGCTTAAGGTTAGCCAGAGGCGGCAATACGTCGGTGCCATATAGCGCATCGTATAAACTGCCCCAGCGAGCATTCGCCGCATTCAGTGCGTAACGCGCATTGTTAATGGGCACAACTAATTGAGGCCCGGCCATTGTGGCTAATTCGGCATCAACATTTTGTGTGCCGACATTAAACGGTTGTGGGCGAGGTTCGATATAACCGATATCAGTCAGGAATGATTTGTAATGCGCAGGATCCGGTTGCCCCGGATTAGCTTTAGCATAGCCATCCAACTGTGTTTGAATTCCATCACGCTTGGCAAGTAATGCCTTGTTTATTGGGGCAAGCTCACTTAATAACTGTTCAAAACCTTGCCAAAATTTACCTTGTTCGACACCTGTACCGGGAATAACGTCTTCGTTGACAAAGCGGTAAAGGGAAGGGTGGATCGTTAATCGTCCACTCTGAATGAAGTTTGGCATCACTTGCTCCACTAAAAAAACGGTTTATAGGTATCGTCAGGATTATCTATAAACGAATAACGAATAAAATCTGTCTTCGCCAGTGTAGGTGTTAGGAGCAAGTTTTGTTGAATTTATGATTTTTATTATTGTTATAACTTTTGTGAATGTTTTTGCTCTGAGGCAACTTCAGAGATTAAACGTCTTAGCCAAATATGGCCGGCATCCTGATGTAATAACGAGCTCCAGGCCATTTTCAACCCAATGGGCGGGATATCAAATGGAGGTTCCAATACACAGATAGTAGGATCATCGGCATACATATTGGCAATTTTACTGGGTAGCGTGGCAACCAGGTTTTGTGTTTTCGCAAGTTGCATCGCTACGTGATAGTGGCGGGTAAACACCCTGATATCTCGCTTTTTGCCTATTTTGGTTAACTCAGCGTCTACCCAACCCAGCTTTTGCACTTCTTTTGGGTCGATACCGACACCAACACCAAATCCGGTTTTACTTACCCACACATGCTGACTTTGAGTATAGGTCTCAAGGTTAAAGTGATTAATCAGGGGATTATCTTTGTTGATTACACAGGTAAAGGCGTCGTACCAGATGACTTTTTGATGGAAAGAAAGTGGAAGTTCGTCAAAACGGTTTATCGCCATGTCGACCTTGCCATGTTCTACATCGTGGAACGTGACGTCGCTGGGGGTGATTACATCCAATACTATGTTGGGTGCTTTTTCTCGCAGTGCTTTGAGTAACAGCAGCAGTAAGGTTGATTCAGCATAGTCACTGGCCATAATTCGGAATGTACGGTGGCTTTCTTTCGGATCGAACTCCTGTTCTGGCTGGATCGCATTTTCCAGTTTTCCTAATACGTCCCTAATAACAGGCTGCAATTCCAATGCTCGTTTGGTTGGTGTCATACCTTCACTGGTACGTACCAGAATAGGATCATTGAATAAGTCACGCAGTCGTCTCAGGCCATTACTCATTGCAGGTTGGGTAATGCTTAATCTGTTTGCCGCTTTTGTAACGCTTCCTTCTCGTAATAGTACGTCCAGGTAAACCAGTAGATTCAAGTCGATTTTATTGATATTCATAATCGTGATGTCGGCAATTAGATTTATAAATTTATTGAATTGTAACTTGTCGAACTAGACTTGTCATCGACGGGGTCACCCATTTTTAGAATTTTATTAACTGATGTATAAAACAGTTTGAGGAAGTAAGCTATGTCTAGCGGATATATCGATGAACAACAAGAGATCGCCAAATTAGAACGTGACTGGGCGGAAAATCCCCGCTGGAAAAATATCACGCGTACTTATTCGGCGGCAGACGTAATTAGACTTCGTGGTTCTATTAATCAGGAAAATACTTTAGCGACACGCGGTGCTGAGAAGTTGTGGGCATTGGTAAATGGTGAAGCTAAAAAAGGTTATGTGAACTGCCTGGGTTCATTAACTGGTGGTCAAGCTGTACAACAAGTTAAAGCAGGTATTGAAGCTATCTATCTTTCCGGTTGGCAGGTTGCTGCTGACAACAACAGTGCAATGAGCATGTATCCAGATCAGTCTCTATATCCAGTAGATTCTGTTCCTAAAGTTGTAGAGCGTATCAACAACTCTTTTACTCGCGCTGACCAAATTCAATGGTCTAAAGGTACTCGTCCAGGCGATGACAAATTCATTGACTATTTTGCCCCAATCGTTGCTGACGCAGAAGCGGGCTTCGGTGGCGTGTTGAATGCTTATGAATTGATGAAAGCCATGATTAAAGCAGGGGCTTCAGGTGTTCACTTTGAAGACCAATTGGCTTCTGTTAAGAAGTGTGGCCACATGGGCGGTAAGGTGCTTGTTCCTACCCAGGAAGCGGTACAGAAATTGATTTCTGCTCGTTTGGCTGCCGACGTTGCGGGCGTTCCTACTGTATTGTTGGCACGTACTGACGCAAATGCTGCTGACTTGCTAACGTCTGATGTTGACCCGTATGATCAACCATTCGTAGTGGGCGAGCGCACCAGTGAAGGTTTCTATCGTGTTAAAGCTGGCATCGATCAAGCGATTGCTCGTGGTTTAGCTTATGCTCCTTACGCTGATTTGTTGTGGTGTGAAACTGCAACGCCTGATTTGGACGAGGCTAAGAAATTTGCCGATGCGATTCACGCTAAATTCCCAGGAAAATTATTAGCTTACAACTGTTCGCCATCTTTTAACTGGAAAAAGAATCTTGACGATGCGACTATAGCCAAGTTCCAGCAAGAACTGTCGAACATGGGTTATAAGTACCAATTCATTACATTGGCCGGTATCCATAATATGTGGTACAACATGTTCGAATTAGCTCATGCTTATGCAGGTGGTGAAGGCATGAAGCACTACGTTGAAATGGTTCAAGAGCCAGAATTCAAAGCAGCAAGCAAAGGTTATACCTTTGTTGCTCACCAGCAAGAAGTTGGAACAGGTTACTTCGATGATTTGACTAATGTAATACAAGGCGGCGCGTCGTCTGTTACTGCATTAACGGGTTCCACAGAAGAAGAACAGTTCTAAACGTGTTAATTGCTAGATTCAGAGGGGGCTTCGGCTCCCTATTTTTTTATCTGCTTCTTATATTTTTCCCCTATTATTATTAATAAAACAAATTTCTGACTTAATATTATTAACACGCCCTAATGAATGTGATAAATGTTCGCTAAAATACAGGGCTGCCTTGACCATACGATTGGCATAAATATTCTGGAGTTTGAAGAGTTGTATGTCTGAATTGCTTGCTTCAATTGATCAGCGCACCAAGCTGGTGGGTGAAAACCGTCTTGAGTTATTGCTGTTTCAATTAAATAGTCAGCAGATATTTGCCATGAATGTGTTCAAGGTTCGTGAAGTGATTGCTGTGCCGCGTATGATCAAAATGCCGGGTTCTCACGAGAATTTGTGTGGTGTTGCGAGCTTGCGAGGAATGTCAGTACCCATTGTGGATCTGTGCAAGGCCATTCGAATGCCCAAGCGTCCCTTGGGTGAAAATCAGAATGTTATTATTACAGAGTACAACCGCTCTGTGCAGGGCTTCTTGATTGGCCCTGTATTGAATATTACTAATTTGTCCTGGTCTGACATTTTGCCGCCACCGAAAAGTGCAGGAAAGAATAATTATCTGACAGCATTTACTCATATTGAAAACAAGGGTAAGAAGCAAATCGTTGAAATTATTGATGTGGAAAAAGTGTTGGCTGAAATCGTCGCTTATGACACTCAGGTTTCAGAAAAAGTATTGGATGATGATGTGAATACACATCTGCGTGGTCGTAAGGTGCTGATTGTGGATGATTCAGCTACTGCCAGAGCACAGATTGTAGATACTTTAAATCAGGTTGGTATTCAGGTCATTGAATGCAATGATGGTTTACAGGCGCTTAAGCTGCTGCGTTCGTGGGCTAATCAGGGCAAGAAAGTCACAGACGAAATTTTAATGATGTTTACCGATGCTGAAATGCCTGAAATGGATGGCTACATGCTTACTGCTGAAGTGCGGGGTGATCCACGTATGAGTGATTTGTACATTACGTTGAATACCTCTTTAAGTGGCAGTTTTAATGAAGCCATGGTGGAAAAAGTGGGCTGTGATAATTTCATTTCCAAGTTTCAGCCCGATTTACTTGTGACGGCTGCACAAACCAGAATGAAACAACTCCTCAATAAAAAATAGCCTATAGGCAAGGCATTATGGTCTTGCTCCATTCATCTCATTTGTAAGTGTTCCGTTTGCTTTACCTGCAAACCTTTCTTTGGGAATCATTGTGAATTTCTTGATGTTTGAGAGTGTCGAATCATGTTAGCGATTCTTCGGCAGTTTAAAGAGAGGCGCTCTCCTGCGTCCCTAGGCGTTATACTGGCCTTTTTCGGAACCTTATTATTTTCGTTTAAGTCCATTGTCGTAAAACTGGCATATCAGTGGGACATTGGTAGTGAGCAGCTTATCGCTCTGCGCATGATGATATCGGCTCCCATATATTTATTGTTACTGGTGTGGCATTACCAGAAACAACCGTTTTCATCTCAGGTTGTATTGCGCTATTTCTGGCTGTTGGTATTTGCTGGAACAAGTGGTTATTACCTTGCCAGCTTTCTCGATTTATGGGGATTAGAGATGATATCGGCGCAACTTGAGCGTTTGATATTGTTCACTTATCCGGGATTTGTCATGTTGCTTTCTTTGATCTTTTGGAAGAAAGTGCCGAATAAAATAACAGTTTTGGCTTTAGTAATTACTTACATCGGGATTGCTGTTGTTGTCGGTGTGGAAGCTCAGCACCAGGCGCAAACTGTACTGATGGGGGGCGCTTTGGTGTTATTGAGTGCGCTTTTGTTTGCTGCTTACTTGGTGCTCAGTAAAACCGGAATTCAAGCTTTAGGAAGTCAGGTTTTTACCTGTTTTGCCATGTTAGCTGCTTCTCTGGCGGTGGCAATTCATATGATGGTGCTTGGCGACGTACAAGTTTGGGCATTACCTCTTCCGGTTTATCTATGGGCAGCAGTGATGTCTATATTCTGTACCGTGATTCCCTCACTATTAATCGCAGCGGCAATTGCCCGACTAGGCCCGCAGTTGGTAAGTATTTTGGGAGGGTTGGGGCCTGTGATGACCGCATTTATGGCTGTTGCAATATTGGGTGAGCCTTTTGGTTGGTCTCATTTTATCGGCACCGTACTGGTTGTAACCGGTGCCTGGCTGGTGGTATTTGAAGCTAAATCAAATTGATTTCACATCAATTAGTGGAAGGATCGTTCAAAAAGCTTTCGATGTCTTGACCGGTCAATTTCTTCATTTGAACAAACAAGTACCAAATCGCACCTATCAATAACACCATAGATGGAATAACGATGACCGGATAACTTAAGGCAGTCATTTTGCCCAGTTCTTCATTGTAAGCTGTTGTTCCTGGAGGGCTAACCAATATCCATTTTGCTAATAAATAGTTCAAGGCTGAAGACAAGAAGAACGAAGACGCAACAATAAGAGAGCTAAAGTTAACTTTGCGCTCAAATTCTTGTTGCTTATTGTGTTTTTCCAATGCTTGATTAAGCGCTGGCATATTGATGATTTGATCGTTCAGTATGAAGGTTTTCACTAATGGATATGAAGTTTTCTGAGATATCAGTACAGCAATGCCAATTAGTCCCGGAATGGCAGCTTCTTTTATTGCGATGTATTTGGGATCAAGCTCTAACAAGCTGATGCCGCCAGTGAGAAATACACTCACAATACCCAAAATTGACAGCGCGTTAACTTTGCCTGATTGTTTTAAATCCCAAAGGCCATAACCGATAGGAAAGGCTAGTGCGACGACGATACCTAACTCAGGCCCTAACATATCATCGGTACTAAGTTTGCTCAGGATCAGCGTGGGCAGAATAATATTGAAAATAAGGTTAGGCAAAAAACCGCTTTGTTGTTTCTTCGGAGCAGGTGAGGTTGCCACTGTGTTGTGCTTTTCAGACCGTGTTTCGGTTTGTAGCTGGGATTCGTTTGATTCACTCATATCGGTTTAATGGGTATCAACCTGTTTTTTCTCAAGGGGCTATTATAGACCAAGGGGGGCATAGAGGCATTAATAAATAGAAATCTGCATTAATTAAAAGGCTTCTACTTAAGTCATCAAGCAAACTTTTGCTTTGCTTGTGTGCTATCTCTAGCCCATAGCTTTGCGGCAAGCAATCCTGATATGAGTCCAAATAAATGTGATTCCCAGGATATAAAGGATTGTAATGGCAACACGCCAAAGATCAGTCCACCGTAAAAGAATGCTACCAACAGTGAGATACCAATGAGTTTGGGTTTTTTACTGAGAAAACCCGCCAGTACCAGAAAACCAAAGTATCCATATACTAACCCGCTTGCTCCCAGGTGAAAGGCTGAACGGCCAAATAACCAGACTAAAACGCCGGTTAGCGAGATAATCAAGAGTGTAACTATCCAGAATCGACCATGTCCGTATTGCAACAACAAAAAGCTAAATAAGCATAGTGGAACGATGTTCGACAGGTAATGCCAGAAACTGCCATGAATAAAGGGGCTAACAATAATGCCTGCAAGTCCTTGTGTTTCCCGTGGGAATAGGGCGAATTGATTTAGCATTCGTCCAGTTAACAGGTTAATCACTTCCAATCCTGTTATCAGGAAGAATAATCCCAACACAATTCTGAATGAACTTGATGAGGTGAGACGGTGTTGCATAATCCATATTCCTTTAATTCGGTCAGACTATATTAGAAGTTGTACGCTTGAGTGCCTATGGTTGATTTGTTACAGGATGATTTATTACAAGATGATATGAGGTAAATATCTCGACATATCCTGTGTAATGGCATTGCTGTCTTCGCGAATAGAGATCCCCGCTGCTTCGTCGCCAATTAACCATGAACCGATCAGTGTGTGATTACCGTTGAACTGAGGCAGTGGATACCATTCTTGATAGATATAACCTTCTTCACCATAAGGCCCTGGAGTTGATGTAATTACTTGCTTTCCTTGTATGATTTCAATGTTCGAACCTTCTCGTGAGAAAAGGGGCTTTTTCACCAGCTTGCCAGCGTTAGCTTTTGCCAGATCTTCTTCAAACCATGCGGGTAAGAGGTTAGGGTGATTAGGAAAACATTTCCACAACATAGGCAAAAGCGCCTTATTGGACAAGATGCTCTTCCACATGGGTTCCAACCAATAGATTTGAGCGTCTTCAATATATTGTCCGAATTCTTCTCGAAACATAAACTCCCATGGGTAGAGTTTGAACATGGCGCGGATAGGATGGTTGTGAAAGTCGGTGAAAAAGCCTTCTTCCGACAAACCGATATCTTCAATGAACACAAATGGCGTGTCGAACCCTGCTTCTGATGCGCAGTCTTGCAGGTATTGCACTGTACCTCTGTCTTCTTGCGTGTCTTTGCAGCAAGCGAAGTGCATTTCTTCAATTTGATAGTGCCGGGAAATCGCGGCAAAACGGGCAACCAGCTTTTCCTGTACCGAATTGAACTGGTCAGATCCTCTGCTCAGCAGCCCATTATCGACCTGATTTTCCAGCCATAACCATTGCCAGAATCCCGACTCATAGAGGCTTGTCGGAGTATCGGCATTGTTTTCGTATAATTTCGCAGGGCCTTTACCGTGATAAGCCAAATCAAGGCGTGAATACAGGCTGGGATCCTGAGCTTGCCAGGAATCAGCTATTGCTTGCCAGTAAGCTTCAGGAATTGCGAACTTCTGCAAAAGTTGCTCATTGCCGACTACGCGATCAACAATTTCCAAACACATCTGATGCAGTTCTTCTGTTGGTGCTTCAATATCATCTTCGATTTGTTCCAGTGTGAACTGGTAATAGGCTGATTCGTCCCAGTAGGGTTCGCCATGCATGGTGTGGAAATGAAAGCCAAACTCGTTGGCTTTTTGTTTCCAATTTGGT
Organism: Paraneptunicella aestuarii; assembly: GCF_019900845.1. Taxonomy (NCBI): domain Bacteria; kingdom Pseudomonadati; phylum Pseudomonadota; class Gammaproteobacteria; order Alteromonadales; family Alteromonadaceae; genus Paraneptunicella; species Paraneptunicella aestuarii. The sequence goes on from NZ_CP074570.1 coordinate 752,008, forward strand.
CGTTCTGCAATAGGCAGTCGTATCATAAACTCAATGTATCCCTATTCTTGTTCCCTATTTCTCTTAGCTAGCCGCCCCAACCACCTTTAGAGCTGCCTTTGGAGCTACTCCAGGATGATTTAGCTCGCACTGATGAGCCGAAACCGCCTCGGCTTATCGTACGAGTTACCGTTGGTTTTGGGGTAAACGCTTTGGGGCTTACCTTTTTCTTACGCATACGGTAATCACCGTAATCGTAGCCATCGGCACTAACCCAGCGATAACGATAAGGCGAACCATAGGAGTATGAAGTAAACAGTGGGGAAGAATAATGGCGGTTTGAGAATAAACCGCTGACCATGTAACCCGCCATAAAGGGCATAAACCAGGATTGACCGTTGTCGGAACGATAAACAACACATTGATTATCGCCAAAGTCTGTTTCACAGTCTTTTTGGTTTTGGAATTTTGGCGCAGTTCTGGAAGCCTCTGCTACCGCTTGTTGGTACGCCGCATCGCACGACGCTGAGTATTCCGGGTGTTGACTCTTACATTCATCCAGAGAAGCGAAAAACATGGCTTCTTGTTTGTCATCAGAACAAGCGGCAAGCATGATTGATGACACACCCAATGCCAGAGGTTTGGCTGTAAATGCCTTGCGCATTTTGGTCAGATTTATTGTATTACTGCGTTTTGACGATTTGGTGTCTGATTCAGGATGATTATCTTGTATTAACGTCCGTTGTTTAGAATTGCACTTATTCATCAACTTCACTCCTTTTGCCTAGTAGGTCATACACGCTGCGTTGAGCAAACCTACTGCAATGGATACTGAAGCTAAAATAATTCCAGCGGATGTTTCGTTGTTATCAATGCGCTCAACAATTTTGGGCATGAAAGTAAAACGCAGCAGGGCAAAAGCAAAGCACTGCGCAATAATGGCAACGACACCCCAGACACCAAAATCAACCAGATTATGAGAATTGGAAACCGCACCGGAAAGAGCAACAGCGAAACCGATTACCGCACCACCAAAGCCAATGGCTGCTGCATTGTTCTTATCTTCTTTAACCAGCTTCCACTCGTCATGGGGAGTAACAAATGTGTACGCTATTTTGAATACAAATAGCAATGCGATTGAAATTAAAAAGTACAGGGCGAAATTCCCTAGTCCTGCGACTGAATCAAAAACTAAATCCATCATGTTATTACCTGTTTAACCGTTAATTTGTATATCACTGGGTTGAATGTTAAACCCGGTACTCAGTACCAGACAACGATCCAGATTCTGTTTGATGACTTTTTCTTCACCAACCACCATCAGAGTTTCGATGTTATTGGCATCCAATTCGCGCTCGTAGAGCATTACGAATTGGTCTGTTTCACTGATATCACCATCTTCTTCGTAAGTTTTCTCGGTCATGGCTACGGGAGGAGAGCTTTCGCCTACCGCGTTCCAAACTCGATGAAACTGATGACCTTCAAGTTCATATTGCGGCTGTGATATCTGGGTTTTAATCAGTTGCTGCCATTGGCTGTCTGAACCGACGGTTGTGGTTTCGTAAAAATACCAAAGTTTCACATCGGTAATATGATTCTCGGTGTCTCCACCATCCAGGACGACTTGCAGAAATGCGTCATCATCGGTGTAGTAACGCAGAATTTTGCCACCAGTATCAAGGTTAACCTCACCGACAGCCTGGATAAGATGGTGACTGGCTGCGCCATCAATAATGAGTTGAGGTTCCAGAATTTTCAGTTTTAGTGGATCAATCTGAAATGAACCACCCAGATATAACCCCATTATTTCAGGTGCTTGTGGCTTTTTAGGCTGTTCTTTTTTACCAAATAATTTGCTAAACATTGAAGTTCGTCCATTGAATGTTTTTAATGCGTTCTGGTGCTATGTAATACACTTTGTCACCTGGTTTAACGATAAGTTCCAAAGGAGGATTGAGCGTTACTTTCTGGCGCAGACCTCCTTCTGCTAATCCAATTAATGTTGCACCATATTGTTTCTTTAATTGTGTGAATAGGGTTTCTACACTTAAATTCGGCGCTTCTTCCGGAATGTTGGCCGAGAATTGCGCTTGTCCTTCATCGTCGACATTTAACAGATCGTGGTGTAATACACTGGAGCCGGGGTCAAAAGCGGATTTAGACAACATTTCAACCGCGACACTCGGCATACACTCAACATTGGGACAATGCTGTGTAAGCAACCTTACCAGACTTTCATCGTTGAAATACGCTAATATGTGTGCGTTAGGATTTCGGTGGCTAACATACAAAGAGCTGGTCATCGTAAGGTCGTCATCGGGGTTATCAATAATAATGACCTTCGCTTTGGCAATGCTTGCTCTGTCCATGTCTTCGTCGTTATTGAAGGATTCAACTTTGACGAATTTGATTTTATCCGGCATGGGATTTTCAATATCTGCTCTGACGCACAGTACAATATGCATTTGATCATCAACAGCTTCGCGCTCACGAAGCAGTAAACGTAATAACTGGATTGTACGTGGCCCATTCCAGCCAATAATGAGCATATGATTTTCAATGTCTAGATGTTTCAAGCCTTTAACTCCTTTTCTCCATTGTTCAGCAAACCAGGAAGCGATTCGACCAATAATGAGGGCAAAAATACTCAGGCCAAAGGGGATTACGTATAGCGCAACGACCAGTTTCCCGGCGTTTGTTTCGGGGGATTGATCACCGTAGCCGACGGTGGAACTTGTGACGATGAGCCAATAGATAAAATCGCTACTTTTCAGTAGCGATTCTTCACCAGCAATGCTGAGTAATAACCATGAAATGAGACAGTAAGCCAGGAGCACGGTGACAATCGTACTCCAGCGCATCTCGGTAAAATGTCGGAGAATTAGTTCCTTTAATTTTCTAATCAACAAAACTTACTGTCCTCGTTGTTGATGGCCTGTTACTTGCCCAGAATACGACTTAGTTCGTCCTCCGCTGAGCTTTTACCGCCTTTAATACCTGCTTGTGCTAAACGTTTTTCCAGGTCATCGGTTGATTCATCGGCAGCCAGTTCTTCAGCGGCTTGTAGTTCAGCATCGCGTAATTTTTGTTTTTCCTGAATGCGTTGCAATGACTCGGTAGCCGTTTTCATTTTGCTGTTTGCACCCATGTGTCGGGATGATACGGCAACCTGAGCTTTTTGAACAGATTCAGTTGCTTTGACCATATCTACTTGTTGTTCTAAACGACGCAAGTTGGATTTCGCTTGCGTGATGTTCTGAGCAAGTTGCTTTTCAGATTGTTGGAATTGAGCAAGATATTGAGCTTCAGCTTCGCGCTGTTCTTTCAGCTCAGATACCTTTTGTGCGCAATCTAATGCCAATTGACGGTCAGTGTCGATTGCTTTACGTACATGCTCTTCGTACTCAGCGATAGAAGCGTCTAATGCATCGACTTTTTGCTGTGCCAATTTGCATTTGGCTAGAATTTGTGTGCGAGCGTGATCGGACTTACGTAGTTCTTCTTTCGCGTCGCGGATTTCCTGTTCCAGAATTCGAATAGCCTGATTATCAGCTACCGCTTCTGCTGCTTCTGTCACGCCACCTTTAATCGCAGTGACAAGTTTACTCCATACTGACATCGCAATTCTCCTGCTTTACTTAATAAATTCTTGATAAGCGTCTAAAAATGATTCGACGTTTTGGAACAAGGTGTCTACTTCAATAAGAATGCTCGACTCCTTGGATTGAGAGCTAAGAGAGCCAAATGCTGTGTAGTATTGCTCTCCATTGATATCTGAAATACCGACTGTTGTCAGTGGGAATAGCATGTGCGTTTTCAGTATTAGCTCGTTTAATGCGTTTGTGTCTGAAACTTCAGATTTGGCGAATAAAATTGATTCCACCAGAATCTGTTCACCACTAATTGCCATCCATGCATCAAGGCCATCGGCATTTGCAATTAGCAAGCAATCATTTTCTTTCGTAACGACTAAATCGGCCTGTTTACTGATCAGTGCTTCAAGTTGATCAAGATCCCAACTCATGAATTTTCTCCTTTCCGTTTTGGGTCATGGGAACGCTATCAATCATAGCCATGTGAAAATTATGTTGTCAAATTTTATTTTTTCAATTGCATAATAAAAATTTCAAATGTAAATTATGATTCACATTTTTGATGGATGGAGCTCATCATGTCAACCGTGAACCACCAAGCTGATTGGCGACAAATGCTACAGCGCTTGCTTAAAACTGAAATGTCCCGACGTGGGATCAAGTATCAGGAATTAAGCGAACGTTTAGCTGTTATCGGTGTACAGCAAAGCGCAGATAATCTGCGAAATAAAGTGAACAAGGGCATAATGGGGGCAGATTTACTGTTACAAATCATGTTTGTCCTTAATATTCAAAAAATTGCTCGGGAAGATATTTTGATCGTATTTGAAGCGATGGGCGTTGAGCCTTATTCGGGAGATATGGGGTAGAACTAAATGAACCAGCGGCTGATTTTATAATCAGCCGCTTTTTTAGGTTACTTGTTTGTCTTTGTTTAGTGTGATTTCTTGCTTAAAGAGCCGGGCTCTTCTGGCCTTTAAGGTGAGCGATCTGTCCTGCGAGTAAGGCTTCCATTTTCACCAGCGTTTCATTGTCTTCCTGGCAACTCTCGGCGTGAACCTGATTTACTTTCGCTATTTCTTTCAAATCGCGCAGATTGTTATTAATGGTTTGAGCCACATTGGATTGCTCTTGAATCGAGTCAGCAATTTGGTTGTTCAAGGTGCTGATCTGACCAATTGCGCTGGTGATCGATTTTAAATTCCTATCAGCATCATAGACCTTTTTAACACTCAGTTGAGCGTTCATTTCACCTTGTTCTATAGCTTTAACTGCATTTTGCGCACCGGTTTGTACATTTGCGATAATTTGCTGGATCTCTTCCGTAGATTGCTGCGTTCGAGCCGCTAATGTCCTTACTTCATCGGCAACGACTGCGAACCCTCTTCCCTGTTCCCCCGCTCTGGCTGCCTCAATAGCAGCGTTTAAAGCCAACAGGTTGGTTTGCTCTGCGATACTTTTAATTACGTCCAGAACCGTACCGACATTTTTTGCATCATCATCCAGCTTGGAGATGACCGTGGCGGTGTCTTTTATCTGGGTTGAAGAGTGGGTAATGGTATCGATGGTTTCCTGCATGAAGGCGATACTTTTATTCGCCGAGTTTTCTGCTTCAGATGCAGCTGAAGCAGCATTGCTGGCACTTTGCGAGATATGTTTTCCCATATCGACCATGCTTTCCATTGAGCGAGATACCATGTCTGTGCCTTTGTTTTGCTCAGATACACCATGGCTAATGGCGTTAGCACTCTCATTCAGGCTGAAACAAACCTGTTTTAAGCCTTCATTAGCGCCTGTCATTTCGGAGCAGATACCCATCAATTTTTGACGTAAAACTTCGATCGCTTTAGACATGGAACCAATTTCATCGCTGCGATAGAAGGACAGTTCCGTGGCAAAATCTCCCTTACTCACGTTGCGCAAGTGGTCAATCAATTGAATGATGGGGTATACCACTTTAGTGTTCATAAAAATGGTGGTCAAAATGGAGCTGGCAACAATGGCAAAAATGATCGCGACAGTGCCATAGGTGACTGACTGTGAAGCGCTTTCACGATTTTCAGCACTATGTTGCAATATGGAATCATTCAGTCGGTTAGTGACAGACTCAACCAGTTTGGTGGGATCGCGATCAATACCTCGAACGGCTTTGTCTGCTAATTGATGAGAGAAATTGTTATCCAGAAAAATCTGATAGCCTTCGTTGTATTTTGGCAGCAGGTTGCGATGCATTTCTTTGAAATGACGGATATCTGACAATGACTTATCAGACACGTCAAGACGTAAGAACTCGTCAACCTGGCTTTGAATTTGCTCTTGATACTCGTTAAAGCGAGTCCAGTATTTTTCTCTATCTTTGGCTACATGGCCTCGCAACAGGACGTTTTTCCACTCTTGCACCTGGCGTTTGAAATTCAGGTTGATGTTATTTGCTATGTTTGCGGCATTAACTTCATTTGCCATCATCTTGTCGTACAAATCAACATTGCCTGACAAGGTGGTGAAACTGAAAATGGCGATTAGACCAACCGACAATATCCCTAAACCCAGTAATCCTAAAACTTTGTGACGTAACTTTCGATATTGTGCAGGAATCATGTTTTAAACCAACTAAATACTACATATAGGCTAAAATCGCCCCCAGAGTCGCACAAAATTAGAGAGATTTTATTGCAGATTTATGAATGTGTAGAAAAGGGGACTGAGAACTGTGTAAATCCTGAAGAGGAAAGTTGGGTCCGGTATGGCCAACCGGACCCGAAACAAAATTGGGAGAAACAAGGGAACTACCAAATCCTTAAGCAACACTATACATTTTGGAGGAAAAAATTCCGCAACTTTATGTTATTAAAAAGGTTTTTAAGGTATGTTATTTAATACAATATGAGGGTCGGAATATGTATTAAATCAGGAAATAAGCTTACAAGACAATAAGTTGAGGGATACTTGCTTCGGTATTTATCAATCATAGAAAGAATTAATCAAGCTTTTCTGTGACGATAAATTTATAATGCCGCCCCCAAGAATATCTAAAGTGAATTGAGAAACAGGAATGAAACTAAGTGATTTTAGCTATGAGCTACCTGATGAATTGATTGCTCGATACCCGATGGAAGATCGGTCGGCGAGTCGTCTGATGATGTTAGAGGGTAATTCCGGTGCTATTCATCATGGAAACTTTACCGATTTGCTCGATACATTGAATGAACATGATTTGTTGGTGTTTAACAACACTCGCGTTATTCCTGCTCGGCTATTGGGGGTAAAAGAGTCTGGCGGCAAGGTTGAAGTGCTGGTGGAGAGAGTATTGGATGAGCATAGAGTGCTATGCCATGTGCGCAGTAATAAGTCTCCGAAGCCTGGCAACATACTGATTTTAGAAGAGCACTTAAAAGCCGAAATGGAAAGCCGTGACGATAGTATGTTTGTACTTCGTTTTCTAAATCCAGAGCCTGTCATTAGCTTGCTGGAACAGTATGGTCATATGCCATTACCACCCTATATTGATCGTTCCGATGAGCTCAGTGATAGAGAGCGTTATCAAACGGTATACGCTGAAAAACTTGGCGCTGTTGCTGCACCTACAGCTGGACTTCACTTTGACGAATCGCTTATGCAAAAGCTAAAGGAAAAGGGGGTTCAATTTGCATTTGTTACTTTGCATGTTGGTGCGGGGACTTTTCAACCTGTGCGAGTTGACAACATTCTTGAGCATAAGATGCATTCCGAATATGCCGAAGTGCCGCAAGAAGTGATTGAGGCAATACAGAACACCAGGCAAAAAGGTGGACGAGTTGTCGCTGTTGGGACGACATCGGTGCGTTCTCTGGAATCTGCCGCACAAGATGCCATTAAACAAGGACATGAGTTTTCAGCTTATGCCGGTGATACCGATATTTTCATCTATCCGGGCTATGAGTTTCAGGTTGTTGATGCCATGGTAACCAACTTCCATTTACCTGAATCGACCTTGATTATGCTGGTTAGCGCCTTTGCGGGTAAAGAACATGTGTTAAGGGCGTATCATGAAGCTGTAGATAACAAATATCGCTTTTTCAGTTACGGCGACGCCATGTTTATTACCAAAATGGATGCCGCTCGCTAGCTTTACTCGGGTTGCATTGAGAAATGGCCTTAATCAGTCAGTAAGATTAAGGCCATTGATTGGAGTAAGTGATCGAGTGCTTTTATCGTAGCTTCTATTCGATGTTTAAGCTGCGATAGGGCGAGTTAGCGTAGGTTTCTTATTGGGATTGTTAGTCCCTTCAATGATTGGCTTCTTCGGCTCTTTAAATCTCACCGGAGCCAGTTTTGCTTCGATGCAGGCACGAATGTCTTGAGGTTTATAGCCAGCCTTCACTTTTATGCGTAGATGAGGAATACGCGCGGCGTCCAGAGCGCCTGCAACGAACCAGTCTCGCTGCGTTTTGTATCCATCCCCTCTGTCGTGAACAAGGTCTACAGCGACAACGGGAGTCAGGTCTTGCTTGTCACACAATACAAAATCCAGATGACGTCCACTCGCACGTTGCATGGCAGTACGTAAAGTGCGCTTGGCTGTGTTCTTTCTTACATCAAGGATATCGGTTAAGCGTACTCGGCAGATGATGCGGTATTGGTGTCCAACTGCTGTCTCAAGCAAATCCAGAAAATTGCGCTCAACCGGAGTGAACAGATTGCTACGTTTCTTAAAAGGAAAGGCTAGCCCACCGTCATTGAGTTTAAGCGCCATGACTGACACAGCAATTAGCAATATTAGTAAAACGATGACAAGTTCCATATTTACTCCACTTTTTTATACAGCTTTTTGACACGTTAATAGAGGTTGTCTCTAATTTGTGTTTAGCAAAGCAAATTGGATGCCAAGAGTTTTCGGAGTATTAATTTTTTAACGCTAGTAAATCGACCTGGGAACCCGCTTCGTCTTCAGAAATGATAATGCGCAGCTGTTTGTCGTTGGCATGTATAACATATCGCCCTAAATGTTTACTTGTTTCAGTAATGGCAATCTGGGTGTTTTGATAAAATTCTCTAACCTGTTCAGGTGATTGCGGCACATAAAATGACAGTGCAGCCGGAAGTTGTTCCATAAAAGAATGGCAGGTTGTTGCTTTTTCAGGCACGGGTAAGTCAAAAAATTGTTGTGGGCAGGTTTCTGCATTAGTGGTTTGGCTTAATAACAGTAGGCTGGACGCGAGTGTCATTTTGATGACGCGGCTTTTGATGGTGCTGTTTGGGATGATTATGCTATTTGGGATGATAGTGCTTTTGATGGTAGCACTACAGCAACGATACATGCTGTGAATTGAATGATAGAAACGCGATTTAGCCATAAAAAAATAAAACCCCAACAAAACTGACAGCTTCACTATAGCTTTGTTGGGGGCAATCCGCTATTCATGACAGGTATAGCGCTCACCTGCCATGTATAAAGTTTTATTTGGCGACTTCTTCCAGAACGCTACCTGTCGCTCTATCCGGATAACCGATATTCATCACTGCTGACAGCGTAACCGCGATATCTTCTGGCGACGTTAAGCGTGTTATACGTTGAGGTTTCAAATTCCAACCTGCAAAGTACATAGGTACATGAGTATCGTAGAGATACGGTGAACCATGTGTTGCTGCTGAATAGTTGGCAACCATGGTTGAGGTGTTTTGCACGATAGTAATGTCACCTGAGCGTGAATCCACAAAGTTATTGATGACTTTGCTGATGACAGGATCCTGACTGGCTTTAATGGCGCTGATTTCTGTTCTTGTTAACGCTTTAGCCACGCCGGGAACTTTCATCAGCTCAGCAGAAAATGCTTTTCTAATAGTTTCCACATCAAGTTTAGCCGCTTTGATAACTTCATGGTTGAGATAAACATTCGGCAATTCGATAGCCCTGACAAGAGAGGATTCTGTTTTGTATTGCTCTTTTAATTGCGCATCAATTTTTTGAACCGCATCTGGAATTGCACCGCGGAAGCCTGCAAAACCAATAGACTTTTTGTATTCAGGAATGGCATCTACGCCGTGGTCAGCAGAAATCACTAAAAGCACGTTATCCAGGCCGATACGCTTATCTAAATAATAGAAAAACTCAGCCAGTAATGAATCTAATTTAATCAGGTTGTCTTCGGCTTCAAGACTGTTTGGGCCAAAGGTATGCCCAATATAGTCATTCACTGAAAAACTAATAGAAAGATAATCTGTGACATTGTCTTCACCTAGCTGGTGGAGCTCAATCAGTTTCTTGGCGAACTCCATTGTCATCTCGTCGCCAAATGGCGTGAAAGACAACATATTGTAGTAATCTTTGCTTGTTAACTTTGCGATTGAATGAGGGAAGCCTTTTTGAAATCCTCTAGGCGGGATCTGGAATATACGGTTTTTTGTACCGTTGTGGTATTGCCCTTCGTCTTTTGACAGTTTCCATTCTTTGCCCAGATAAGAGTCTTTCAAACCGGATTCATTGAATTCGGTGACCCACTCTGGCAATTCCTTATAGTAATAATCGCTTGTGACAAAGTTACCTGTAGATTTGTTATACCAGAATGACTTACCAAAACGCCCACCAGTTAACACCGCGCCACGATCTTTGATAGACACTGAGTAAATCTTCGCTTTACCGTTGGTGCCAAGATGAAGTTGATCAGAAAAAGTAGAAGCCATTAAGTTGACGGGTGAAGCGGATTTGCCTTCGTCACCTAACAATGTGGAGTTGGCATCGGCGACGCAGTACATATGTTGGTTATTAGATACATCGTACCAATCGTTAGCAATAATACCGTGTTGTGAAGGAACCGCCCCTGTCGCTAACGTAGCGTGACCAACCGCTGTTAAGGTAGAAGCATGGCGGTAATGAGTGTTGTCGTAAGTAACACCTTGTTCCAAAAAGCGGTTAAAGCCTTTGCGATTACGTTGGTTAACAAAGTGATCTTGATAGCGGTGCAATAGATCACCACGCAATTGGTCAACAGTCAGTTGGACGATGAGTTTCGGCTGCTCGGCATAAACGAGTTGAGAACTCAAAATAAGAGAAAGGGTGGCTAATAATTTTTTCATCTGTCGGTCATTAATGCAAAAAGTGGCACAAGGTTAGCGTAAATGCTGTTGCTTCGTCACGGATTTTAGTCAATTACTCAAGTGATTAAGCGTATCACTGGCAATAACTGAATTGAATAAGCGGGTAATAAGATTACTTTATCAGTAGTTCATAAACGCTATATGACAATGGTGTGGAAGAATAAAAGTAATGTATTCAGAATATCAGGAAGTGGCGTTTCTATTTAAACGGATGGTTTTTAATACTGATGGTGGCGGAATATTGATAGCGGCAGAGTGAATTAATATTTGTTTTGAGGGAGATAAGCAAGGCTGCCTTTGCTATGAAAAACAGCCTTCAGAAATTAAAAATTACACAACGCCTAGTTCTTTCAAACGCTCTTTCAGGTAGCTGTCGGCAGTGTATCTTTCAGACAACTTAACATCTGGACGAGGATGCAAGAACAGAGGAAGTGAAATTCTGGATCTGGATTGATCTTGTCCTTCCGGGTTAATTACCTGATGCGTAGTGGAAGGGAAGTAGTGACCAGAGGCTTCTTGCAACATATCACCAATGTTGACGATCAGGTTACCAAAGTCACAAGGTACGTCGATCCAGTTGCCGTCTTTACCTTTTACCTGTAATCCCGGCTCATTTGCTGCTGGTAATACGGTCAGCAGGTTAATATCTTCATGAGCCGCGGCACGAATGGCGTCGGGTTCTTCGTTACCTTGAAGTGGTGGATAATGTAGCACGCGCAACAGGGTTTGCTGACTGTCTTCAATCATGCTGGAAAGCGGCATGGAATAGTTCTTGGAAATCTCATCAGGGCTGTACTTTTCTACCCAGCCCAGTAGTTCTTTTGCCAGAGAAAGTGCTTCACTGTAATAAGTGGAGATCTCTTCTTTTAACTGCTCAGGGCACTTACCCCAAGGATAGTAGTGATAGTATTCCTTGATATCTTTTACTTTGAAGCCTTTTGCAACTTCAGAGACATTAGGCGGAAAGTAACCGTCCTGAGTATCTTTGTTGTACTCAAAATCCCATTTCTGTTCGCTATCGAAAAACTCTTGCCAATGCTTATAGATATTGGAAACTAACTCTTGTCTGATAGGATGATTTTTAAGTACACCGAATCCGGTTTCTTTGAGTGACTCGACAAACAGCTGTTGGGCATTCTCTGCTTGATAGTCAACGGCAACAAGTTTCATGTTAAACCTCTTGTCAAAAAATAGAAAAATGAAATGGTAGCAGCATTTTGAGCTACCATTTTGATCTCGGTCAGATTTATTTACTAACTCTACTACAGCCTGAAGAAAATGGCTTTATCACAGACTGATAAAAAAGCCTGCTAAAGCAGCGCTCATCAGGTTAGCAAAACTGGCCGCTATTACTGCGCGTAAGCCTAATTTGGCAATATCGCTTCTGCGATTGGGGGCCATTGCGCCAATCCCGCCCATCAATATTGCAATTGAGGAGAAGTTGGCAAATCCACATAATGCGAAAGTAACGATGGCTTGGCTGACACCACTCATACTGTCCTTATGACCAACAAAATCAAGGTATGCGACAAACTCGTTCACAACCAGTTTCTGACCAATAAAACTTCCGGCTAAATTGGCTTCTGCCCATGGAACACCCAGCAACCAGGCTAAAGGCTGAAACAAATAACCTAATATGAGTTGGAAAGTCAGATCTTCATGACCGAACAGGGAACCAATGCCGCCGATTAGGCCATTCAGTAGGGCGATAAGCGCAATAAATGCCATCAGCATTGCGCCCACATTGGCCGCGATTTTCATGCCGGAAGCTGCGCCTTCTGCTGCCGCTTCGAATACGTTGGCACTGGCTTCTACTTCACTGCTATCCAGTTCATCAACATCGTTTTTGGCTCTTTCAGTTTCTGGCAAAACAATTTTGGCCATCAACAATCCACCTGGAGCTGCCATAAATGAAGCGGCAACCAGATATTTGATATCAACCCCCAAGCCTGCATAACCCGCCATTACGGAACCCGCAATAGACGCCATACCGCCAACCATTAGGGCGAACAATTCTGAACGAGTCATTGACGAAATGAAGGGTTTAACTACCAGTGGGGCTTCGGTTTGGCCAACAAAAATATTGGCTGCGGCATTCATGGATTCAGGGCGGCTTGTTTGCAGGATTCGTTGTAAGAAACCGCCAATGCCGCGAATAATCCACGACATAATGCCAATGTGATAAAGCACACTGATCAATGACGAAAAGAAAATGATGACTGGCAGGACTTTAAAGGCAAAGATGAAACCTAATGAGGTGCCACCCAATTGCCCGAACATGAAGTCGATACCTTCCTGACTGTAGGTAATGACTTTTTGTACCCCTTGAGCTACGACCAGTAGAAACTGTTTTCCTGGGGGAAAGTACAATACCAGTAACCCCACAGCAGCTTGAATGAAAAGAGCACCAAAAACAGTGCGCCAGTTGATCGCTTTTCGATTGAACGATAATGCGTAGGCAGCAATAAGTAGAGCTACTACGCCGAGTAAGCTGACCATAATTGTCCCTTGTTAATTCAGTATTTGTTTAATATGTGATTTGATGACATCAAGTGCGATTCGGTTTTTACCACCTTGTGTTACTACAACATCTGCGATGAATCGACTTGGCTCGATGAACCTGTGATACATAGGTTTCACAGTTTCCTGGTATTGGACAATAACTGAATCAAGGTCGCGATTACGTTCTTGAATATCGCGTTTTATTCTTCTCAACAGGCAAATATCCAGCGGCGTATCAATAAATACCTTCACATCGAAAACAGGTAATAATTCACTGACAGCCAAGAGCAAAATGCCTTCCACGATAATTACGGGAGCGGGATCAATCTTGATTGTTTCATCCAGGCGAGTGTGTTTTGCATGAGAGTATTGAGGGTATTCAATACTGTTCCCCTTTTTCAGTTGCAGCAGATGTTCAACTAAAAGAGAATGTTCAAATGCATTCGGGTGATCGTAATTAGTACGAATTCTTTCTTCCATTGTCATGTGTGATTGATCGCGATAGTAGTGATCTTCACATAGAACAATGATATCTGCCCCTGATTGGGAGATTTCTTCTTTAATTGTCTTTGTAAATAACGACTTACCGGAGCCCGAACCTCCAGCAATGGCGATAATTCGCGTTTCAAACATTCGTACAACACAGTTATAATTTTTATTGCGACAAAGACTACCAGCGAACGCAAAAAAAGCCAGTAACACTTATCGTAGATACGAAGAAAATGACATTTTTGTTAATTTTTTTGAAATCGATCAAGTAAATTATCTTACCTAAGTAATTTCATCGGATTATTTGTCTCGACGAAAGATTATTTTCCTAACAGCTCATAATCATTTTCATGTAGTCCACTAAGTGCAAAATTGTTCAGTTTTGAGCGAGAGCCTTCGCCTTGTGCTTTCTTTGGAAAGAACTTGCCTTTAATCTCGTTTTCATTTGCTAGCACTTCGTCTAATGCATTCCTGATTTCACTCAACATTTTGTCTATATTGGCTGAGAAATCGGGGCGTTTACGTTTTGTATGTCCAAGATCCATCAAGCGCATGAAGTATTTGTCTGACAAGGCCAAAAACTCATCGGGAAGTTCTTTGTTGTGATAGAGGGCGGGATCCTTGTCAGTGGAACAGTATTCCAACATGGCCAGATAAAAACAGAAAGGCTTGTTTGCCATGGGTACTTTTAAATCTGGCGTAGTGTTTAAATACAATGTTCGACTTGTCAGATCTAAAATCAGCTTAACAGGGATGTCTTCTTCATCTTCCAAAGGTTGATTGGAGGCAAATGATTTGGGGAACAGGTGCGGAATTGCCAAATAGGTCAGTATCAAGCTAATGGCAAAAGGGAGCCAATACAGACCGTAATTTATATCATCGCGACTCACTGCAAATTGCACAGAGATGGTTTCCCGTGGAAAGAGCAGTTTTTTGGATATTTGGATATCCTGTTCAAACTCCAGCGATAACTCAGTGTCTTGAATGGCTTTAACTCGAATAGGAAATTCACTGTTTTGTAGATAATCATTCAGAGAGTTCATATATCGAGCGACTTTGGCGCTATTAGTAGCCTGATTAAATCGATTATCTGCCAATTTTAGCTCTGGTATATCCAGTGCTATACGATTTAGTGTGGCATCAACTAATTGCTTCACAGAAATCTGCCTAAAGCTTTCGGCAGTGTTGTAATAAACCAGATGCAGTATGCTCCACAGTAAAAAGAATGCTACCGCGATTCTAAACCAGGTTTTGGTTTTGCTTCCCATTTTGCTCACTGTGACATCTCTTGGCATGGGTTAACGATAGTAATGTTGTGATAGTAACGGGGATGTTCTGTTTTTTCTGCTAACTCAGCTAGAACTGCCTGTACTTCACAACGCAGGTCAGTGTTTTTTTCCAACATTTTGAGATACCACTTACTTCCGCTAATTTTCTCTTTCAATGAAGTTGTGTAATTTCTGGAAAAATCGAGATCATCTTCTTCTTGCCAAAAAGTAGAAATTAAATCTACCTTTCCACTTACCAATAAATTCCTAAGTTCTTGATGAGATTTAGCGTAGACAATCTCCACTTGCTGTGGCGATAAATCAAGATCTTTTAATAGTCGCATGGGGGCTATGTAGCCAGAACGGCTGGTTGGATAATCAATTAAACCAATGCGCTTGCCCAGCATATATTCCTTATTTAACAAGGGCTTTTCTCTGACCGACATTAAGTAAGCATCGTAGTCTGCATAGGACGCAACCATATCGTAGCTATAGGTTGTGTCGGTACCAAATGCTTGAATAAAATTTTCCTTAATGAGCATAATATCGACAACACCTTTACCAATTAATTGCAAAATATCTCGCTCTTCTGTCTGCCAATATGCGACAATCTCGCCAAATTGTTTACTCACTAATTTGTTTTTACAGAGTGAGTGCATAATTTGCTTCGCCATATAAGGGTTTGGAGCAAACAGAACTAAAGAGTGTGGATTATTCTGGTTTGATGTTTGGCAAGTATCCTCAAACTGGAGAATGCGTGGCAATGAGGTATCGACCATTTTTACCTGGCTATGTGCAACATACCAAACGAGGTAAGTCGCAGTGATAAAACATAGGTACCAGTAGGGTTTTGGCAATCTTATTAGCAACACATTGATAGCCGGTTTGAGTTTATGATTGGGGTATTTTCACCAATTAACCTTACTCATTGCAATAAGTAAAATTACTGGATTGATGTAAGTTACTGAAAAATAGAGAATATTGATAATATATTATGAATCTTGTTAAATACTACCAATTTTCTCTCTATGAACGAGAATGCGCACTCTAATTAGCCATTTCTGGTTGAAGAATAACCAGATTTGCCAGGGACATGCAATGAGAAAATTAATTCACTGCATTGACTGATAACGCAAGAGGGAACTTGGTAAAGAATTTTTAGAGTCGGGGGGCTCTGAGGGATAATATTGCAAGTTCATGTTTTTGCAACAATCTCTTTTTATCCTCTCGCTCAAAGCGATTTTAAGAAATCATTTACACTCAATAACATTAGGAAAACACAATGAAACAGTCCAATCTCAGCCGCATTGCTCTCGCAGTTGCGTTGTCTGTTGGCGTGGGAAGCACTGCGATTGCACAGGAAACTTCTTCCAGCATTCGTGGTAGCGTAGTTGGCCCTCAAGGCGCCCCTGCTTCTTATACTTCAGTGACAATTACTCACGTACCTTCTGGTAGTGTGAAAAGAGTTGAGACCAACGCATCAGGTCAGTTCAGCGCAAAAGGTTTGCGTGTTGGTGGTCCATACAGCGTATTGGTTGATTCTGAGCAATTCGAAGATACTTTGGTTAACGACGTTTACTTAACGTTGGGCGAACCATACGTATTGAACCTGGCTTTGGAAGCTGAACAACAAATCGAAAGCATCGTTGTGACTGGTTCTCAAGTGAGCAGCATCGCTTTTGGCGAAAAAGGTCCTTCTGCTAACTTCAGCCTGGAAGACATTGAGCGTGCTCCTGCTATTAACCGTGATATTAAAGACCTGGTTCGTATCGATCCTCGTGTTTATGTTGATGAAACCTATGATGATGCTATCCAGTGTGCTGGTGCAAGCCCTCGTTTCAACAGCTTGACGCTTGACGGCGTGCGCATGAACGATAACTTTGGTTTGAACAGCAATGGTTATCCTACTGAGCGTATTCCTTTCTCTTATGACTCTATTGACCAGGTTGCTGTTGAATTAGCTCCTTTTGATGTTCAATACGGTGGTTTCACTGCGTGTAACATCAACGCGGTAACCAAGTCTGGTACAAATGAAATTCACGGTGGTGTTTTCTACGATTACACCAGTGATTCTATGCGTGGTACTGATATCGAAGGGACTAACATTTATGAATCTACAGACCGTGATGAACCTAATTTCTCTGAAAAACGTTATGGTTTCCACGTTGGCTTGCCTATTCTGGAAGATAAATTGTTCCTATTCACTTCTTACGAGAAGCTGGAAGGTGCTGAAATCTTCGAATACCCAGGAAGAAGCCGTGTAACTAGCGAAGAAATTGCTCGTATTACACAAATTTCTAAAGAAATTTACGGCTATGACCCAGGTGGTTTCGCTTCTTCCATGCCGGTTGAAGATGAAAAGATTCTGGTTAAATTAGACTGGAACATCAACGATGATCACCGTGCATCTTTAGTATACAACTATAATGACGGTTTCAAACTGGCTCAATCTGACACTTTCTCCTCAGCGTTGACTTACGATGGTCACTTCTATGAGCGTGGTGCAGAATTAAAGTCTTTGGTAGCGTCGGTATACTCAAGTTGGACAGACAGTTTCTCAACTGAGTTACGTATTGCTAAATCTGAGTTGGATAATCGCCAAATTTCTTTGGATGCTGACACTGGTTTTTCTGAAGTTCAAATCCGTACTTCAGGCGGTGCTACAGTATTCCTTGGTCCAGATGACTCTCGTCAATCTAACGATTTGAACTGGGATAACTTCACATTCAAATTGGCGGGTACTTACTATACTGGCGACCACACCATTACTGGTGGTATCGAATATGAAGACTTGAGCGTATTTAACCTGTTCATGCAGCACACAGTGGGCGAGTATCGTTTTAACAGCATCGATGCTTTTGAAGCGGGCACGCCTTCTCGCATTTACTACAACAACTCTGCGGGTACTAATAACCCGGATGATGTTGCAGCTAATTTCTCTTTCCAGCAAAACACTCTGTACATTCAGGACGAGTGGGCTGTTAATGAAGACTTAACTGTTTTGTTTGGTTTGCGTTACGACAGATACACATCTGACGATAAGCCTCGTCATAACCAGACTTTTGAAAACAAATACGGTTTCACGAACGACTCCAACCTTGATGGGATCGACTTGTTGCAACCTCGCTTTGGTTTTAACTACGTAGTATCTGATTCAATTGAAGTTCGCGGTGGTATTGGCTTGTATTCAGGCGGTAACCCGAACGTTTGGGTGTCTAACTCCTATTCCAATGATGGCGTAGTTCAAACTGCGGTTCGTGAGCGTGTAATCGCTAACTTCACTAACCTGTTTGAAACTGACTTGATTGGTCAGGGTCGTCCTCTTTACGACATTCCTCAAGATATGTTTGATGCAGTTGCTGCGGCAGATCCAAATGGCCCAGGTGGCGGTGGCGTAAACGCTATCGATCCTGACTTTGATCTTCCGTCTGAGTGGAAATACTCTTTGGGTGCAACCTATGTCACTGAAGATGAGTACGTCTTCACTGCGGATATTTTGTATTCAGACAAGCAAGATGCGGCTATCGTAAAAGATATCGGTATTATCCCCGCAACAGATGATGAAGGTACGCCAATCTTTGCTCCAGATGGTCGTCCTATCTACACTGGCACTACATCAGAATACCTGTTGACTAACGTTGACGGTGACAGCGGTGAGTCTGTAACGGTGTCTTTTGCAATGAGCAAAGAGTATGACAATGGTCTTAACCTGTCTGCTTCTTATGCATTCTCAGAAGCCAACGACGTTAACCCAATGACAAGCTCTGTTGCTGGTTCTAACTACGGTAATATCGCAGTTTCTGATCCAAACAACCCTGGCGTGTCTACTTCTGACTATGAAATCAGACATCGTTTTACTTTGAATTTGGGCTACACTCACGAGTTCTTCAGTGGTTATGAAACCAAGTTCTCAGTATTTGGTTCTGCTAACGAAGGTCGTCCATACAGCTACAGCTTCTCTGATGATGGTATCTTTGGTGACAGCAGCTTCTTCAGCAATGGTCGTCAATTGTTGTACATTCCTACAGCGGATGATGCGAATGTTGTTTATGGTGATAACTTTAACGTAACCGCGTTTAATCAGTGGATCCAACAAGAAGCGCTTGAGCAATACCGTGGACAAATC
Source organism: Paraneptunicella aestuarii (assembly GCF_019900845.1). Lineage (NCBI taxonomy): Bacteria > Pseudomonadati > Pseudomonadota > Gammaproteobacteria > Alteromonadales > Alteromonadaceae > Paraneptunicella > Paraneptunicella aestuarii. The sequence goes on from NZ_CP074570.1 coordinate 771,039, forward strand.
CTGGATCGTAATGCGTTACGTGCAGATTGGTGGATCAAGTTCGACGTAAGAATCGAGCAAGAATTCCCTGGCTTTATGGAAGGTCATAAAGGTTCAGCATTCCTGGTTATCGAAAACTTCGGTAACTTGTTGAATGATGACTGGGGTGTATTGCGTCAAGGTTCATTCGTCAGTGAAGCGGTTGTTGACGCGAGTATCGGAGACGATGGTAAATATCACTACAATGAATTCATCGCACCTTCAGTACAAACCGTGTATGAAGATGCTTCCTTGTGGGAAGTTCGTGTAGGTGTTAACTACAAATTCTAATTTCTCTTAAAAAGAAATTGATATTAAAAACCGGCCTTAGACTCTAAGGTCGGTTTTTTTATGTCTATGGTATTCTTGCAAGATTGTTTTTCAGGGGGCTGAAAGTTTGTGAGGAGTTGGATATGAGAATCTGGTTTTGTCTTATTATTCTGTGGAGTGTGGCAAATTTGGTGCAAGCAAAAACGATCCGGATTGCGACCTTTAACGCAAGCATGGATGGCAGCAACTATGTTGCTCGTGGTGAGCGTCCGAAAGGAAATGAACTAGCCACACGTCTGGTTAGTGGAAAAGAACCTCAGATTCAAAACATTGCCGAGATTATTCAAATAGTCCGCCCGGATATCTTACTGATTAATGAATTCGACTATATTCCTGACGAAACTAAAGGCGTACAGGCTTTTCTTAAGCACTACTTATCAGTTTCGCAGCAAGGAAAAGCACCCATCAACTATCCCTATTATTTTACTGCCCCCGTTAATACTGGCGTTGGAACTGGTTTGGATCTGGATAAGGATGGAACGGCTTCTGATGTTGGAGCGGATGCCTTTGGGTTCGGCTTTTATCCCGGGCAATATGGCATGGTTGTACTGAGCCAGTTTCCAATCAATAAAGAGATGGTCAGGACGTTCCAACATTTCCTATGGAAAGATATGCCTGGCTCTCTGCTGACCGATATTAAAGATGATGAAGGGAAAGAGTGGTACAACAAAGAAGCTCAAGCCATTCTTAGACTGTCATCAAAATCCCATTGGGATATCCCGATCAGCGTTGATGGTAATGAATTGCATGTCTTGGTCAGCCATCCCACACCGCCTGTCTTTGATGGTAAAGAAAACCGTAATGGCAAGCGCAATCATGATGAAGTTCGCTTTTGGAATGACTACCTTGGTGATAAAGAGCAAGGCGGTTATCTGTACGATGATCAAGGTGGAAAGGGAGGCTTTACAGGGGGACGCTTTGTTCTTTTGGGGGATTTGAATTCTAACCCTGATGAAGGGGATTCTTACGGACATGCCATTGCAGACTTGCTTAATCATAAAAAAGTGAATGCGTCATTAAAGCCTGAAAGCCAGGGAGGTGCTAAGCATCAACCAAATAATCCATTTGCGAAACACCATACGGCAGGGTGGGGAATGCGAGCAGACTACGTGTTACCTTCTCAGGAAGGAATAGAAGTGATATCTGGAGGCGTTTTTTGGCCAACGCCAGAAGAACCATTGTATCGCTTGGTTGTGGATCGCAATGCTTCTTCTGATCATCGGCTGGTTTGGTTAGATGTGACTCTACAAACCCAGAAATAGCTCGTTAAACCGTCTCAAACAGGTTTTCTACACGTTGTCGGATATTCTCGATTTGAGAGGTATCTGCAGGGGCGATGAATATAGTATCGTCGCCAGCAATCGTACCCAGTACGCCATCGGAACGTCCCAGTGAGTCAAGCAAGCGAGCTATAAGCTGTGCCGCTCCGGGAGTGGTGCGAATGACGATCATGACGTTATTGTGCATTACGTCTAACACCAGTTGCTTTAAAGGGCTCTTGGCTGTAGGCATGCCTAGTTCTGGAGGCAGGCAATAGACCATGTCACCTTTTGCATTGCGCGCTCTTACTGCCCCGAATTTACTTAGCATACGCGATACTTTCGATTGGCTAATATGCGCAAAGCCCATTTCTTTCAGCGCTTCGACAATTTCGCCCTGAGAGCCATAACATTCATCTTTCAGAATTTCTTTAAAGGCTCTGATTTCATCATCTTGTTTTGTGGACACAGTATTACCTCTCAGTATTCAGGCCAGATATTGTCCATATCAATGATCAAAATGCAATGAATTCGAACTGATAGAGATTGAAATTCAATATTCTATAACTTGTTGGAATGACATAAGGGACAATCACTATAAATGGATGTAACAATTTGTATTTAAAGAATTTATTGGTATTTTCCGAGCCCTGCTATGGTGTTCCAAATGAAACATAATCTGCCATAGTTGTTAAGTTAGTGTAAAAGGACTGTAAAGAATGGCGCAATAAGGTTTTCATTACTACATTGTAAGTTACCCTGAAAGCTTACATGTGTACTTGTACCAAGGTGAAAAGAGCAGTATCTTTACGCCCTCATTTTATATGTGCACCCTTAGGAGAAAGAAATGAAAGTAGCAGTCTTAGGCGCTGCCGGTGGTATCGGTCAGGCTTTGTCTCTGTTGTTGAAAACCAGTTTGCCTGCCGGATCTGAGTTGTCCTTGTACGACGTTGCTCCCGTAGTTCCGGGTGTTGCTGTTGATTTGAGCCACATCCCTACCGACGTAAAAGTTAAAGGTTTCGGTAAAGATGACTTGGCTGCTGCATTAACAGGTTGCGATATCGTTTTGATTCCTGCGGGTGTTCCTCGTAAACCGGGTATGGATCGTTCAGATCTGTTCAATATCAATGCGGGTATCGTTAAAGCATTGATCGAAGGTGTTGCTGACAACTGTCCTAATGCGTGTATCGGTATTATCACTAACCCGGTAAACACAACAGTAGCGATTGCTGCAGAAACCTTGAAAGCAAAAGGTGTTTACGACAAGAACAAATTGTTCGGCGTGACGACACTAGACGTTATTCGTGCAGAAACGTTTGTTGCTGAATTGAAAGGCAAAAACCCGGCAGATGTTCATGTTCCTGTTATCGGTGGTCACTCAGGTACAACTATTCTGCCTCTGTTGTCTCAAGTTGAAGGCGTAGAATTCTCTGATGAAGAAGTGGCAAGCCTGACTCACCGTATTCAAAACGCAGGTACTGAAGTTGTTGAAGCGAAAGCTGGCGGCGGCTCTGCAACCTTGTCTATGGGTCAAGCAGCAGCTCGTTTCTGCTTGTCTTTGGTTAAAGCGATGCAAGGTGGCGACGTAGTTGAATACACTTACGTTGAAACTAACAGCGACGACGCAGAGTTCTTTGCTCACCCAGTGCGTTTGGGCAAAAACGGCGTTGAAGAAATTCTGCCTTACGGCGAACTAAGCGCATTCGAGCAGAAAGCAAAAGACGATATGCTTGACGGTTTGCGTGGCGACATCAAAATTGGTGTTGAGTTCGTAAACGGCTAATCACGCTGATTAAAGTGAATATGCTGAAAAGGGTTTCGAGAGAAGCCCTTTTTTGTGTCTGGATAAAAGCACTCAATCCGGCAAAATACATTCAACTGTACCTGAGCTGCGATTGGTTAATAATTGCTGAAACTCATTAGCTTGTCGGCTGTCGAGCGACACGCTAATTTCAATATGATCTGTATATTGTCGATCTAAAATATCTGCTGAAAACTCCTGACACAGATGTTCAACCAACGAAACGTGATCATAATCGCACCTAATGAGCATTTCCTGTTGTGGGATTTTCTCTGTGGTTTGCAGCAGTTCAAGTGCCTGTTTGACCCCGCCACCATAGGCTTTAACTAATCCGCCAGTGCCCAGTTTTACACCGCCAAAATAGCGAGTAACCACAGCACTGATTTCGCCAATACCACTACCGGATAGCTGTGCCAGCATCGGACGCCCCGCTGTACCCGAAGGTTCACCATCATCGCTGCAACCCCAAAAGGTGGAGTCATTCGGTTTTGCAGCAACGTAAGCCCAGCAATTGTGTCGGGCGTCTTTATGTTTTTCTTTCATCTCTTCAATGAATTGCTTTGCAGCATCCACGCCCGGAGTATGCGCCAGATAAGTGATAAAGCGACTCTTCTTGATTTCTTCTTCAAAAATCAGTGATTCGGCGGGTATGAGGTACGGGGAATCTGACATGGAAAAGAAAATGAACCTTCACGAAAATATGCCTGCATTATACAAACTTGTGCCAGCAAACAACAATTACCCTTGACCATGAAATAATAGATTGACAAAAAGCCCTCGCCGCTATAAATTTTGCGCCCACTTGCCCAGGTGGTGAAATTGGTAGACACGCTAGCTTCAGGTGCTAGTGGCCTCACGGCCGTGGCGGTTCAAGTCCGCCCCTGGGCACCATTCTGTTCCCCTTTCCCTTACATTCCCGCTAATATTGGCGAAACGATAAATATTTCCAAACAATAGGTACATGATGAGCAATAATCAGTCAGATCCTCTACATGGAATAACCCTTAAGATGATGTTAACTGAGCTGCAAGCCGAACTTGGTTGGCAAGGACTGGCAGATAGAATCAATATCAATTGTTTTAGTAATAATCCCAGCCTTAAATCCAGTTTAACCTTTCTGCGTAAAACGCCTTGGGCGAGACAAAAAGTGGAACAACTGTATGTCAAAACCAAGGGATTAAGCGTTAAAAACACCCCGACAGCCAATATCGATACTCATTCAGACTCAAGCGAGAATAAGCCAGTTATGGAAAATCCTTGGCAACATTGGGCTCTACCCAATAAGCGGGGATCTACCCAATAAGGCTTTACCCAATAACCGCACAATAGAATCTGACCGTTAATGATAATGAGTCAGAAAACGCCTTTCTCCGAATCTCATTCTCTCCCTTAAACATCTATTCCCTCTTTGTAATGTGATGGAAAAACCACCGCGATAAGTGAACTGTTTCACCCTCAGTTTGTGCTTTGTTGTCCGTAAATTTGCCCCATTATTTCGATGGTTAGGTAAGTGTATGGTGCAGATATCCGAGCTGGAACGTATTCAGGTTGAGCTTGAACGAAGAGGGCGTCACTTGGGGGCTTTCAGATACGACAATAGAACGGATGTTGCATTAAAAGGAAATCGGGCGAACGATACCAGTTTTGGCGTTGTTTTGATCGGCAAGTATGTGGGTGAGTTTACCGATGTTTTAAACGAGGTTTCGACTAAACGTAAAGGGTATCGAGTCCCTGCGGTTTTAGGGCTTATCGAAGAAGTTGAGCTTCCCATTGTTGCTATGGTGACCTTGTCATCCATTATGGGTTTTCTTACAACCTCAATTTCCTCAACCAGAATGGCTAACCATATTGCTGATAACCTGTTTCATGAGGTGCAAAAAGCGAAATTGGGCAAGGCGGCAAAAAATCATTATGGTCATTTGGCAAAAAATGACAGAGCTGCCGGGAAAGAAGCGGTTAATGCCCTGGAGTATGTTGCTTCTCTGAGTGGCGACTTAATCCAGCCGTGGAGCGAGAAAGACAAAACCACATTGGGGCGTTTATTGATTGAATTAGTGCGCCAAAAGTTGCACTGGATCGATATTCAACAAGGCGAACTTAAAACCAAATCTAAAACCAGACAAAACGCGCCAGAAATTGTCGTTGCCAAGCCAGAAATTAACGAATGGATTACCCAACATCGTGAAGAGGTGCGCTTATTGTCACCCGTCTATCTGCCAATGGTTGTACCACCCCGGGATTGGTCGTTAGAGACTATGTATAACGGGTGCTATTTAACCGATGAGCAAGCGCCGGTATCTTTTATTAAGCGCAAGAATCGGGTTCAAATGGCTCGGCTGAAGCAGGAAAATCCGGTTGATGTATTCAAGGCCGTTAACGCCATTCAATCTACGGCGTGGCGCATTCGGCGTCCGGTGCTAAACCTGTTAAAGCGTATTCAGGATGAAAAGCTGGAGCTGAATTTACCTATTTCTTCCATGCCACCGCAGCAGGATATTCTTATCCCCGATGAGGCTCCATATCATGTGCGAAAAGCCTACCTTAATCAAAACCGTGAACTCGCCAACTTACGTGCGGTTGTCGGGGTGAATATTGCTAACGCTGAAGAGTTTGCTGAATTTGAACGTTTTTATATTCCTCATCACCTTGATACGCGAGGTCGGGCTTATCCCATTCCTGCATTAAACCCTCAAGGTGCGGATTATATTAAAGGCTTGCTGGAATTTGCTGATGGCAAGAGAGTCGGAGATGCAGGTATTTTCTGGTTGAAAGTTCACGCTGCTAATTTATTTGGTGTTGATAAGGTTTCTTTTGAACAGCGTGTGCAGTGGGTGGATGAACACTGGCGGAGTCTACTTGAATCGGCCTTGTTTCCGCTGGAGTGTTTGTTTTGGACACAGGCGGAAAAGCCCATTCAGGCGTTTGCGGTTTGCCTGGAATTATTAGGTGTTGCCATGGAAGGGGCTGATTATGTTTCCAGAATGCCTGTGGCGTTGGATGGTTCATGCAGTGGTTTGCAACATTTGGGGGCGGCATTTCGTTGCGATGTTACAGGCAAGGCTGTGAATCTGGTTGATTCGGAGTGCCCTAACGATATTTACCAGGATGTTGCCGATAAGGTGCAAGAGCTGCTGACTAAAGAACTATCGTCCGACAATAAAGCTTTGGCTTCCCAATGGTTAGCATTTTGTGGCGGTAAAATTGAGCGCAAGATCACCAAGCGACCCGTGATGACTTATCCTTATGGCTCAAAAGTGCCGGGATTTACGCAGCAACTGTTGGATGATGTGATTAAACCCGCTATGCAAAACGATCCCGATTCAGTGCCCTTTGACAACCTTCGCTTGTCTGCGCAGTATTTGGCAAAACTTATCGAACAAGCGGTTTCAGCGACAGTATTAAAAGCGTCTGAAGCGATGGAATGGATGCAGAAAATGGCCGCAGCCATTGCTGCGGGGAACAAGACGATTCATTGGACGACACCCTTGGGTTTTCCCGTGGTTCAGGACTATCGCAAGCTACGTAGTCGGCAAATCAACTCAGTGGTGTTTGGAACCCGATTGCAATGTCGTGTGGCAGAGGTTGAAGATGCTATCGACACCCGAAAAATGGTGAATGCCATTAGCCCTAATGTGGTTCATTCACTGGATGCAACGCATCTGTTGTTAACTGTGTTAAAAGCCGAGCGTGAGGGGATCAACCAATTTGCCTTGGTTCATGATTCTTTCGCTACCTATGCGGCTGATACCGAGCGCTTTTTTGTCATTATTCGGGAAGCCTTTGCTGAGCTATACAAAAACGATGTATTTGCAGCATTGGAAGCCGAGTTTAAAGCGCAAGCAGTGACAAACTTGAAAAGTAAAACGCAGCATACCTTACCGAAGTTGCCTGCAAAAGGTCATTACCAGTTAGAGTCGATAATTCATTCATCCTTTGCCTTTGCGTGATTTTGCTTACCCCATTCGTTTTGCAAACATGAATGGGGTTACAAGCTTCTGATTTTTCTGCTTTTCCATTTTATTTCCTTCGAGTTTCATTGCTTTATTTTTTTAACTGTCGCTTCACTTAGGAAAACCTTCGCTCACTCTAAAATTCAGTGTGAATTGTTAAGGCCAGCCATGAACAACCTTGTCCATTTTTTCCGGCAGCGGCAACTGACCACTTGTCTCCACTCTCCCCGGTTGTGCGTTGTCTCGTTTGTGACTGGCCTTAACAATTCGTATTGAGTTCTTGTGAGAAAGGCTTAATACGAAGATGTGTGTCAAAAATGAATGTGTTGATGCATCTTTTGAGACCTTCGGGTCTCCTTTTTTCAAGCGAAACCTCACAGTAGAAACGATAAATAAACGACATTCATGCGCTTGCCATGCTCTTTTTATGAGTCCGATTGGCAATCTTAAGTGTGAACGGCTTTTACAACGCGATTCGCTTTCATCGCTCAGTCCTCCGTGATTGAGATTACACCAACCTTCTCCAATGGCTTTTGCCCCGGTTTTTGGAGGCATTTAACTCGGGATTTGTTGTCTCGAATTAAGTTTAATTTCCGCACATAAAGGTTCTTAAATGAAATTTAAATCAAAAACTTTGCTCGCCAAATTAGAAGCGAGCTATGGCGTAGATCCGTTACCGATTGGTACGGATGGTATTCAAACCAAAAACTTGCAGGTAAGCCCTTATATCGGCGATACCATTTCTCGTGATCTGGACAGAGAAACTTTGGGTGCTCAGGAACAGATCAACATCAATCCACATGTCGAAGTGACGTTTGAAGTGGAACTGGCTGGCTCGGGTACGGCTGGTAATGCACCGGCTTATAGCTCTTTGCTTAAAGCTTGTGGCTTTGAAGAAACAGTCAATGCCGGTGTTGATGTTTCTTATCAGCCAGTAAGCACTAACTTCCCATCAGTAACTTTGTATTACTTGCACAGAAATGATGCGGGTGGTTTCCAGCAGCAAACCATTACCGGTTGTCGCGGTTCGGTGTCTATTACCGTTGATCTTGCTGGTATTCCTGTACTGCAGTTCCGCTTCCTGGGCTTTTATCAGGCTCCATCTGATGTAGCTGATATTACGGTTGATAACTCTGATTTTGTTGATCCGGTTTATGTGTCTTACGACAACACCAGCCTGACTATCGGAGCTTACACCGCTAAAGCGTCGGCTTTCTCTATCGACATGGCTAATGAGCTAAGCATGAGAAATGTTACAGGTGCGCGTTATGTTAACTTGTTCGATCGTGCGCCTTCAGGTCAAACAACCGTTGATGCACCCGCTTTGTCAGCAAAAGACTTCTATAGTCTGGTTGAGTCTCACAATGGTGTCAGCAAGGAATCTGTGGTGTTAACGCACGGTACCTTGGCTGGCAACATTGTTGAAATCTCTGCTCCGCAAGTTCAATTCAACAGCATCACTCATGCAGACAGCAGCGGTGAGCTGGCTTACCAATTGGGTATGTTGTTCTTACCTGCTAATGGTAACGACGAAATCGTATTGACCTTTAAGTAGTCGTCAGCGCGATTTATTCAAGCAAGTTAAAAATTTCAAAATTCAGGGGCGAATTGAGCCCCTTCATACCATTCCATAATTCATTGAGGAGTTAGCTAAATGACTTTCAAATTTGTTCCTGTCGATACGCTGAAAAAAGTCATCAAAATTGAAATCCCGGGCGATTTCGGAAAAGTCACCAAAGCCGATTTCGAGGCGACGTTTAAGCGTTTACCTGTGAGTCAGGCCAGAGATTTGATCAAACAAATTCAGGATAAAACGGCTGACGAAGACAAAGTGCTTCGTGAAAGTGTTGTCGACATTGATGGCGTGACCGATGGTGAAGGCAATAAAGTTGAATTCTCCTCAGAGTTACTCAGCCAGTTGTTAGAGGAATCCTATATTCGAGGCCCTCTTTTGGCTGGATTTATGGATGTTAACTACAGCCTTGACAAGTTACGACAAAAAAACTCCAAAGGGTAGGGAAAGCCTTCGCTAATCCGTCAGGTGGACGCAGTGCCACAGACGCTGACGAGATGGCTTTATTAAAGGGCTTGTCTCCAAAATTTGCGCAAGAGCGAGAACAAAATTTGGAGATTTGGCCTGAAACCCTACCCGCTATCCGGCTATTTGCTAAGTCCATGACCCAGTGGAGAGCTGGCCCCACCGGTATCATTGGTCTGGACTACAACGCAATTAACCTGCTGATGGACTACGACGCAATCCCAATGGCAGAGCGTGGGGAGTTAATGTCTGACATTGCTCAATTAGAGATAGGCTACCTCCAAGCTATGAGGCGTTAGAATGTCGAATCAATACCAACATGGCCTCGCTATAGAGGACATGCAAACAACACAAATTTCACAGGAGTCAGATAATATTGACTCCACATTTTCCAAACTAGCAGGCAAAGTCAATCTGATTGGCGCGACATTTTCGACTGCTATTGACGTAATGCAAGCTTTTGGTTCCGTGATGCAAACGGAAGTCATTGAGCAACTAAATGTGCTTTCCGACACTGTTGGATTGTCGATGGATTCCATGAGCACATGGTCTTATGCCGCCAGTACATTGGGTGTATCGTCCTCTGATCTCGGCGCTATTTTTCAAGACATGAACTCTAAAATGGGCGAGTTGTCAGCCACTGGTGGTGGTAAGGCTAAAGCTTTATTTAATGAGCTGAATCTGTCTATTGATGAGTTTAAAAAACTGGCACCGGAACAGCAGATGTTGGCATTTGCCGACAGCGTGGAACAGTTGGGTTCGCACGGTGAGAAAGTCCATTTTATGGAGTCTTTTGCTCAAGGCTCTTCCAAGCTATTGCCTCTTCTTGAAAGCGGGGCTGAAGGCTTAAATAAAATGGCCAGAGAATCCAAACTACTTGGATTTTCTCTTAACGACATAGACGCTGAAAAAGTTGAAGGAGCCGCGGAATCATTCCGCATTTTGGGAGGTGTAACCGACGGCTTCACACAACAATTTACTGCTAAATTTTCTACTGTATTCCATGGCATGGGTGAGCAGTTACTTGGCTTTTTAGAGCAATTTGGCGGCATGGAATCTATCGCGAGCTCAGTGTCTAACTTTGTTGTTCAGGCGATTGGTTTTGTCATCGATGCGTTTCATCAACTCAGCATTGTTGCCAAATTTATCGAAATCGGCTGGTTGAGTCTCGGTGATATTGCTGCCCGAGTGATTGCTGACCAGGCAGATCTGATTTCTCAACTGATCGAAGGCCCTCTGGATCATCTCACTGATTTTATTGGCTTTATCATGGATGGCTGGGGTCAGTTATTTGAAGCAATTGGAGACTTTCTTGGTGCATCGGGAGAAAGATTTAGTAATTTCGGTGCCAAGCTTAGGGAAACCAGCTATGAAGTCGCTAACTTCAATATCAGTTCCGAGGATATCGTCGCAGGGCAGCAAGCTGTTGCTGACAAGCTGGCGAAAAGCACGGAAGAGCTTCAGGCTATGCGTAAAAGCGCACCGGGCAAAGAATTTGTGGAACGCGTTGAAGCCGCAAATTCTGCTTTGGAGGCTCAGTCTGACACAACTGAAAAGTTAGCTGAGGCTAACGATAAAGCGCAAAAGAATATCAATAAGGCTGCTGAAACGACGGATGCGCTAACTCAATCGAATAAAGACCTTAAAACTCATCTTGAAAGCACGACTGCTGCGACTGAAGAGCAAGCCAAGCAAGCCGACAAGTACACTGAAGCCTGGGAAGGGGCTGTTGCCAGTATTTCTACAGCCTTCTCTGAAGGTTGGCTGGATATTATCGAAGGCAATGCCAGCGATGTATTTGGCAATATTGCTGACAGCTTCAAAAATATGTTCAAGGAGATGTTGAACTCCAATATTTCTTCTTCCATTAAAGGTTTTTTCCAAAATGCATTTGGTGATTTAGGTTCCATTTTTAGTGGAGGCAGTGGTGGTGGTTTTAACCTTGGTTCTCTCTTGGGAAGCTTTGGTGGTGGCAGTGGCGGCGGTTTTGATATTGGCTCCCTTTTTTCTATGGGCGATATGCTGTTTGGCAGTGGTATTGGCGGTTCCATCATGGGGATCGGGAATACTATCGCTGGATTTGGTTCTTCGCTTGGATTGAGTTCATTAGGCGCTTTTGGCAGCGGGATTGGTTCTACCGGTGCAATACTGGGTACACAGGGAGTGTTTGGTGGCTTTGGTACCGCTCTCGGTAATGTCGGATCAATATTTGGCTCTGGTTCCATCATGGGTGGAATTGGTGCCGCGTTGCCTATTGTTGGCCTTGTCGCTGGTGCGGCACAACTCGTTGATTCTATTTCTGGCGGTAAGTTGTTTGGCACCAGTTGGAAATACGATGATCACGGAATTAATCTTGATTACTCCAATGGTGAATTTTCAGGAAATAACTACTCAACCCAAGTAAAACAACGTTCTCTGTTTAGAGGGCGCAAGTGGCGCACCGAAGAAACGCCTTTGGATGCGGCTGTTGCCGACCAGATGAACAATTATTTCTCTGGCATTGAAAACCTTATCACCGGTGCTGCAAGCCAGTTGGGTATTACGGAAGTTACCAAAACGGTTTCCAGTGGATTCTCTAATGAGGATTATGATCGCGGTGGCAATCGATTTGGAAACCGCTTTAAGGAATGGTTCAGCAATCTACCCGATTCTCATACGACGACAGAAAGTCTGGAAGACTATCTGGCAAACTTCTCTTCCAGCTTTGATCTGAGCCTTAAGGACAAAAGCGATGAAGAAGCACAGCAAGCGATTCAGGCCTGGGCAGACAAAGCGACTACTGAACTGATTGACGGCGTATTCGGCGACATGCTGGATGGCATGTCGCTTGAAGGTGAGAAGCTGGCCGATACCTTGGGTCGAGTCATGGCACAGTTGTCATTGGTGGATCAAGGTTTTAACTCTATTAACTTGAGCCTGGAGCAATTAGCTGCCAGTGCCGGAGTGTCTGAGTTAGCGTATTCCAACGATGTGGCGCAAGCTGCGGGTGGCGCTGACCGTCTGGCTGCGTTGTTGCAAGGTTACCAGGCTAATTTCTTCTCGGAAGAAGAATTGTTGAGTCGTACTTTGGAAAGTATGGCGGATCAGGTGAAAACTGCGCTGGATTCTATTGGATTTACTTATGGTAATGATTTTAGAGCGGAGTTTGAGGCTGCATCGACAACCGGGTTAGGTGCAGAAGATGTCGTTGCCTGGCTGGAAGCTGGAAACCTGATTGGGCAGTTTGAAGAGATCGCTCAGCAACTGGCTGATATTACAGGTGTTGCTTTATCTGAAGTGACTTCTGATCTCATCAATAACGCTGATGTCATTACCGCTGAGGCAACACAGGAAGAACAAGCTGCTGCGGTGTCTGATCCTATTGTGGCAGAGGTGTCTGGTTTGGCTGAAACCATCAATATGCAAGTGGGTAGTTCTAACGAGCATTTGGTATCTATCGATACTCGTCTTGGCGAGGTTAATACTTCAATTAACAGCACTTTGGTGGCTTTTTCTGATGAAGTAAAAGGCATCAAGTTGAACCTTGAAGGAGCGATTGCCGAAACTCAACGTCAGGTACAACTCTTTGCTAATAAGGCGGCGGCAGAAGCTTCCCGGACTACAGCATTGGTTTCTGATGTTGCCAGATTGGTTGCTGAACGCGCCACCTATTACCGACCTGTGATTGACGACAGAGCATTACTGTAAGGAGCTAACAAATGTCAGATTTTATTAACTGGCTGGAAAGCTTGGATCAGCGACGCACTGTATTGGTGGAAGTGGATTATCTCAATGAGGGTGTCTCTGGCACTCTCTATTTAGCCAATCGGCCTTTTGTTTCCCGAGCATCAGACGTTCAACGCTCAATTCCTTATGATGATGTCATTCTCGGGGGATTAACCTATGGGCGTCGAATGGGCGGACAAGTTTCTGGCTCATTGGGGCTTTCCGTTGGCTCGATCGATTTAGCCGCTTCTAGCGAAATCGTTATCGCTTCGGGTTATGAGTTTGCAGGTCAGGAAGTACGAGTTTATCTGGGCGATCAACGTTGGGCGCGAAATGACTTTCAACTGGTGGCCGTGCTCACTTGTGAGTCCTTGGTTCCCACTGGGCGTACTCAGTATTCATTGAAGTTCCGAACTGAAAGACTGGATTTAAATGAACCATTAAATAGCTCGGTTTTTACCACTGGGCCTAATGTGGACGCATTGAAGCCAGTTTGTTTTGGTGATTGTTACAACATTCGCCCGGTTCAGGTAGATGATGCCGGATTAGTTTGGGCTGTGCATGATGGCACGGTCGCCTATATTGGCGATGTCCGAGTTGATGGAACCGTTGTTTCAGCCACTAAAGACACTGCCGCAGGTACTATTACTTTGTCGTCCAAACCTACGGGTACGTTAACGGCGGACGTGATTGGGGCTGGCGGTATTGATGCTAAAACGATTCTTACTGAAATTCTTCAGCGATTAGGGGGCATTAGTATTGATACGGTCAGTTTAGATGCGTTGCCTACCGATTCTTTGGGCTTATATAGCCGCTCCGGATTGTCATATCGACAGGCATTTGATGCATTGCTCAAGAACTTTGGTGGGTTTTGGGGCTTTACCCGATTAAACGTGTTTAAAGTGGGTCGGATCGTTCGTCCTCAAGGGGGTTCATCAGAGTTACTGACTCCGGACGATATTATCTTGGATGGTGTTGCTTTCGATCGCCGTATTCGCCCAGCTTCGGTAATCGATCTCAAATACCGGAAAAACTACACCCCCCAAAACGTCAATGGTTATGAAGAAGGGTTTTCAACGGTTCGTAAAGAAAACACGGATATCACGTATGTTTATCCGGATGCTGAACTGAAAGAAGCGGAAACCTTACTTTGTTTGAGTTCTGCCGCTGATTTGGAAGCTGAACGACGCAGAATCTTTTATTCCACGCCATTGAAAGTATTCACTGTGAATGCCTTTGCTTTGCCTTTTGCTTATGAGATTGGGCAGGAGATCCGCCTGATTTATCCTTATTTTGAGATGGAAAATGGGGTGGATGCGATTGTGTTGTCTATCACGGATGACCCATTGCAAGGCGTCACACAACTAAAGGTGTTAATTGATGGCTAATTCCCGCTTAATATTTAACAATGTCTGGGATGCCGCGACCCTAACCCAAAGCGCGGGCACTTTCGAAACTCACCTCCCCATCAGCAATACCCAAAAATACAACAATTCCAGAGTCTTTCGCACATCTGACACCCAGGATGTGGAAATCTTGTTTGATTGGGATGAGCCTGTGTTTATCGAGGCATTGGCTTTGTGGCGTCATAACCTGACCAGCTCGGCTCAAATTCAGTTGCAGTTCTACAACGGAGTGAATCAAACCGGTGATGTCATTTACGACTCTGGCATTTTACTGGGTGATGTTCCCAAGAATTTGGGGGATTTGGTGTGGGGTAAAGATCCATTGGGGGTTTCAACCTATACCGGCTGGGAAACGGCAACACGTTCATTCTGGTTTGATGATACTCATGTTGTTTCATCGGCTCGTTTAACCATTAGCAACCCCGACAACCCTGACGGATATCTCGAAATTGGTCGAATCTACGCGGGGGAGGCTTTCTCGCCCACTTTCAACGTAGATTTGGGCCATATCTTCAAATGGGAAACGGATGTGAAAAGCAACCCGACTGCGGGGGGCACAGTGCATACGCTTGATGCTGCGACTTATCGGAAACTCAGTTTTAATTTGTCGCATTTGAGTCCCTCTGACCGAACCAGCTTTGCGGATCTCACCCGAATACTCTCTATCCATAAAGATTTCTTTATCTCCTTGCGCCCCAATGTTGGGGGCGCGATTGAGAGAGATTATTCCTTTGCCGCCAAGTTCGAAGAAATTCCCAGTTTAAAAGCAGAAGCGTCGCGCTATGAGACGCAATGTAAAATCAGAGAGGTTTAGCAAATTATGTCGCTACTTCAATTCGCCGCAGGCGACAAAGATTATATCGACAAGCTCAATCAAATGAGCCAGAACGCCGGAGATACGGCGCAACTTAAAGCTGACACACAGCAAATCAAAGCTGAAACCCAGCAAATCAAAACTGACACGCAAGCCATTCAAGACGCCACTCAGCAATTAAAAACCGATGTGGAAGGCATCAAGGCGGCTACTCAGGCTATTGCTGCCGCTGATTTGCTCTGGCAGGAAATCAGTGTGACTACTCAGGTTAACCACGGTGATTTACTGCTGGCGACCAGCGCTGGTGTTGAGGTAATGCTTGATGACTTGAAAACCAACTTGGCAGTAGGCCATTGGTTTTCTGTATCCAATGAGTCTGACGGCCTGATTTATGTGAATTCGCGTGCGGATTTGGCCTTGGTCGGCCGCAAGCTGACCGTTACTAATGATGATCGCATGGCGATTTCCCCAGGGCATACCTTTACCTTCCGAGCGAAAAGTTTAACTGAATTGAGGATTAATTAATGGCTGACTATTTAGATAAAAAAGTAATGGGAGGCTTAGGTGCCGAAGCCGTTAAAGTCATTGCACCAAACGTATTCCCCGACATGACAGTAAAAAAGGGAACAGAAGTGGTGTTGGAGCCTGTTACGGGCAACTACTTCCCGCGCACCTTGGCGGCTTCTGCTATTGGGGGAAGCAATGTACATCAGTCAACCTATTGTTCGGATAATCAAGCTAACCGTGCCATTTTAACCAGTGATGGTACCTTGATTGGTATAGGCGCTGGTGAAAATGTAGGAGCTGCTACAAATGCTTGGCGATTAACTCGCTGGCATCTTTATGCTGACAGCTCCGAAGTTGAGTATGTGGGGTTCTCGAACGTCACTTTAACGGCCAGTTTCTATTACTCTCAGGCGCGATTAAGTGAGTTTGTTGAGGTGGAACCTGATGTTTTCGTTGCCTTGTTTTTCTCATCGGATATTAAGACGTATCAGGTTGTTAAAGTGAATTATGATAAGTCCACTAAAACAAGTTCCCTGTCGATTAGCTCAGTTTCTGGGCACACCACGACTTCCAATAATTATCATAGTTATTCTGATATTGTTGCCAATAACGATGGTACATTTTTCGTATTCGGCATTAACGGGATTTGTGACTTATGGCAGACAATCGACTTGACCCGATTGAACTATCAGTTAAGTACAGGGGCGACTATTTCTAACAGCTCCAACTATAAGAACATTGATAGCCATAACAATTTCACCAGTGTGTTGCCATTAAGTGATGGTCGTTTTGTTTTTACTAATGGTGGTAACTTATTACTAAGAGAGTGGACTGGTTCAGCATTTAATGAGTTTGGAACCAATTCTGCGACAGGCGTATACAGCAGTGCGCCTCTGGTAAAAATTGCCACAGATGTGTTTGCCATGTCTTATGCAAATAACGCGGGTTCCATTAATTGGAAAGTTGTTCAGTACGATGTGGTAACGCAGACGTTGAGTGATGTTGCGGATCAAGTCTTTACTCTGATTAGCCAGACTTTAACCAGTACCATACAGGGACAAGGTCGTTATGGAGTTGCTGGTTCTACTTTTATTGGTTGGAATACGGATGAGCTTTACGCTATTCACTTTGACCCTGAAACCTATAGCATTGCAGATGAATCACAAATTTATATTTCTGGGTATTTGGGAAATCGAGGAAATTTAACTTCATTTGTTATTCGACCTAATGGTCTCTGTACAAGCTTTATGCTTGGTGGTCATCAGGTTCGTAGTAGTGGTGATGCGGTTTATATGACCTTTAATCGCTTTACTATTGGTAACCTGTTACCCAATATGGCTCCCATTCCTTGCGGTATAGCTTATGCTGATACGACACCAACAGAACTATCAATTTGGGTTGCATCAGTTACCATTCCGGGAGAAAATTTGCAGCCATTGAGTCTTTATGGCGATAACATTGCTATTACCGCTGATCATGCCATAGCGCTAAGAAATACCCTTTCGATTATTGAGCGATATAGTTATAACTCAGGTGACTACTCAAAAGCTGGTGTGGCATGCATACCGTCTGAAGAAAGAGCGGCTAATTTCTATGGCGGTTATGCACACAAAAGCACACTTAACAAATTCCGGGGAGTTCGAGAAAAGGTCAAGGCCGGGGCTTCTTTGACGGCGTATTTCTCGCTTTCTGGAGATGACGGAAATGACTACTCCGCTGCTACTTGGGGGGTTTGCATGGATGGCTACCAATTATTTTCTCCAATACATTTTTCTGGTAAAAGTGTGAATACATCCACGCCAACTGTATTTGCGCAAGGTGGGTTGGACATTGGTTGCTTTATTATTTCCAGAAGCTCGGCATACAGAGACACCTATCTGTTTAACAAATTTGAAGTACATCGTTAAGATTCTGCTTCTCCATCTTAAGTTATTAAGGGAACCTTCGGGTTCCCTTTTTTAATGCAGTTGATATTGCGATTCTCAGTTTTATGCTTGCGATTTCAGTCCTTTCACCAGCCTTGTTATCCCGGTTTTCACCTGCTCTCTATCCAGAGTATATGTGATACGGAACCAGCCCGGCTGTGGGCAGTGAAATAGTGCTCCGGGTGACAGGTTGATTTTGCAGTCGTTAAATATTTTATTGCTGAGCGCTTTTTCTGCTTCAAAGCTGTCGTTGTCCAGGTATTCGCTCAGGTTCACAAAAACAAATACGCCGCCTTTGGCTTCCATGTAAGGAATGTTGGCTTCTTGTAAGTCGTTGGTAATGGCGTTGTAGGCATCAGTCAGGCGTGATTTGGCTTGTTGGAAGAACTGTTCCAGCCATTTTTCATCGCTTAGAACATGCTCGACCAAACTTTGAGTATGGTTCGATACCCGACTAAAGTGTGCCAGTTCTTGTGCCGCTTCCAACAGCTCTTTATTTTTGGAATGCAGTACGCCTACGGCGAGTCCTGATAAGGCAAAGTCTTTGGCGAAACCGTACACGGTATGAACATGGTTGGCTTCGGTGCTCATGGCGCTGAAAAAGGGCTCGTCGGAGGTTCGTGTGTCGGCAAAGATTTCATCAATGATCAGCTCTAGTCCTTCTGCTTCACAGAACTGTACCAATTCTTGTAAATCATTTTTGCTTAAGGTGTCTCCAATGGGGTTGCGCGGTGAACTGGTTAACATGGCGCGTACATTAATACCTTGCTGTCTGGCTTCATCCAATGCGGCTTTAATGCTTTCAATTGAAACCGAAAACTGGTTGGAAACGTCGCAAGGAACGGGAAGCAGTTTGGCTCCAGCTCGCATATTAAAAGCGTAATCGAAGCCTGAATAATAAGGCGTGGGAACCAGTATGGCATCGTCTGGGTCGCATAAGCAGTAGGCCAGAATTTCTAAAATTGCAGTAGTTCCCGCTGCGGTGACAATGTCGTCTTCTGATATGTTTACGCCAGAGCGAGTGCTAAATAGCCTGGCAATCTGCTGGCGAAAGCTGCGTTTTCCGTGCAGTTCAGCGTAGTGGGAATCGGCTTCTGTCAGTCCGCCAACTTCCTGTGTTTTTTCTGCAATCAAATCCCAAAGCAGATAATTTTCTGCCGTGCCGAAATTGATGTAGCCATCGGGGTTATGCTCGGCATGATAGGGGGATTGCTTGCACTGAAAATAGCGTGCGACCAGTTCTTTGTCGGCAGACAGGATAGGCGAGACTCGTTTAGATACCACGTTGTAATTCCTTTCGTTCCAGTTAGGTTTAGGCTATGACAAATCAATAATTGAACCGGGGTAAGCGCCCAAGCCAAGCGATGCGTCGATGACGGTTCCTCGAAGCACCTGGCTAAACGGTTCGCACAAGTTAAAGCACAGTCGAGCAATTTCGATCGGTTCTATCATGCGTCTGCCTGGTAATCTGCGCAAAAACGCGGCTTTTTCTTCAGGGGTAAGTTTATTGGTGGTGCTGGCCTGAAACATGGGCGTGTCGGTTGCGCCCGGACATACGGTGAACACATCCACAGGGCTGTAACTCAGTTCCACCGCCATTTGACGGCCTAAATGTGCCACCGCCGCTTTGCTCATTTCGTCGGAAAGTCGAAAGCCGGGAACTTGTGTAATACCGCCGCCCACTGAGCTAAAAAACACGATTTTGCCATAACCATTTTCTTCCATTTTGGGTAATAGCGCTTCGGTTAACCACAGTGGCCCGAGGGCGTTAACGCGTAGCATGATTTCGTCTTGTTCTTCCTGAATAGAACTCATTTTCTCAACGGTTTTGGTGCCGAGCGCAGCGTTATTGATTAGGACATCAATTTGAGGTAGCTGCGACAATAGATCGCGGTGACTACTGAGATTACCCAGTTCAAACAAATGATACTCAACTTGATAATCCTTAAGTTCTTCTGCCAGTTCCTGTGCTCGTTCTTCCCCGCTGAAATAGGTGAAAATAACGCGATCGCCTGCTTGTGCGAATTGGCGTACCAATTCTGTACCAATGCCACTGGAACCGCCGGTAATCAATACGTTTCGTTTATGTGAGTTCTGTTGTTGTCTGTCTTGTGTTTGCATATTGAATACCTGCTAATTGGCTTCGGAAACAGGAAATAAAATGGGGCGAGAAGGCGCCGCATCGGTAACAAAGGCTGGAATTTGCAAGTTGAGCAAATACACGCCGTCTTGCACTTGTGAAGGCACATAAATAAATTCGGTGATGGTTTTGGTTAAATTCGGGTTCTGCTCTGGATCGGAAATGTGTTTTTCCTGCGCTGGCAGCGCCCAATAAGTCCGGTGAGCTTTTAATTCTCCACCATCGCTCATGCGATCAACGGAAGGAATGTCCACAAGCAGATGCCTTACGCCGATGGAGTTAATGTATTCCATGGCATCTTTCGACAAATAAGGCGGAATGAAATCTGAATACTGTTGCTGTTGTTTGTCGCTATTATTGGGCAATGTGCGAATAACCAACGCCGAATTGAAGTGAACAGCGTTTGATAATTTCGCCAATTGTTTCGCCAATTTTTCTGCAATGCATCGTTGGGTAATCACATAATCGCTGTTGTCCGCCAAATGGGTCGCTTCGTCTGTTGCTGTGGCGAATGATTCCGGCTCTACACTGATTAACGTCGCTGGAAGCAGTGCGTCTTCAAGGGCTCTGTGAACCGTGATGGGATTATTCACAATATGACCCACGCATTCCGTGTGAGTGCCATTGCAATGGGGCGTAAAACGATATTCCGTCACGTTGCAGCTACCGCCTTCGCGCGTGTCGGCGATAAAGTCACCGGCTGCGAAGGTTTGGGCGGTTGCAGGGGCGCTATCCCAGCCATTGGGCTGCTCGCCGTTAAAGTCCAGCGCAATGGAAATGTGGTGGCCTTTGTCTAAATGCACTTGCCACTGTGTGTTTGATATCTCAATGTAGAGTTTCAAGCGACTCTCCCCTGTGTTTAGTCGTGAGCGGGAGAACGCACTTCATCTCCATTCCAATGATTATTCATAGCGTCACGAATCACCGTTTCCCCTTGTTCTGTGTCGATGATTTGGGCGATGTTTTGCACCTTGATGATGTCATCGATGACAGCTTGATAAGCTTTGTCATACTGCAATGCTTGTTCGTAAGGAGTACGAGTGAAGGCGATGTTGTAGTACAACGATGCTGAAACTCGATCTGGATATAGATCCTGGATCTTTCTTTCAATTAATTTGCGCAATTGGAAATTAGGATCGCCTACCGCATCTTGCAGGATCAGGTAGTTTTGGTAAGAAAGGTTGGCAATGGTGTCGGTGTTGGGTTTACGAGCCTGTTCAAAGTGATTGAAGATAGCGCGCCAGTCATCGCCATGTTCACGAATGTGCTCCAACAATACCATGACATCTTCAAAGCCCGCGTTTGCTCCCTGTCCAAGGAAAGGCAATATACCGTGCGCCGCATCACCAATCAGTAACACCTTGTCTTCATGAGACCAAGGGAAACATTTAATGGTTAACATGCTGCCTTCGCGTCTATCCAAAAAGTCCATTAAGCTGTCGCCCGCCAGCGGTATTACATCGGCAAAATGAGTCTGGAAAAAGGCTTTCAGGCTGCTTTCTGTAGTAAGTGTGTCGAAGGTGTTTTCCCCTTCTCTGGGAAGCTGTAAAGATAAGGAAAAACTGCCATCAGCTTTGGGAAAGGCTGAAAGCATGAAAGTACCACGAGGCCAAACATGGAAGGTTTCATTGGACAGGCTTTGGCCTGCACTCGCATCGGGCTTAATAACAATTTCTTTATAGGAACGCGGAAGATACTTCTGCGAAAAATCGAAAAACCGCGTTTTCTGCATAGCTTGGCGAACGCGAGAGTAGGCGCCGTCAGCGGCAATAACTCGCGAATGGTATACTTCTTTTTGATTGCCATCTGCGTCTTGAAAAGCCAATTTGGGCGTAGACAAATCTACATCGAGGCATTCGTGTTCAAAATGAAAGGTAATGTTCTGATGCTTCGCCGCTTCTATTATCAGGGTTTCATTGAGTTCGTTTCTGTCTACTGCTTGTAATGCTTCGCGATTGTTGCCGTATGGTTGGAACGCTAATTCGCCATCGGGAGCATGAATGGTTCTACCGTAAATCGGCAGAGCGACATTTCTAACGGCATCGCCAACTCCGGCTGCATCCAGAGCATGTAAGCCTCTGGCGCTCAATACGATCATAAGTGAACGGTCGGAGCGCCCCATTTTGACTTTGCGGGGATCGGGGCAGCGATCATACACTGTTACATTGAAGTCTTGTTTGGCGAGGTGGATGGCTAATACCGTACCGACTAAACCGGCACCTACAATTGCGATATCGTTCATAGACAGCCTTTGTAAAGAGAATAAAGGTTAACGCGATTTATCCTGAAAATAGGCAGTATGCATAGATCAGGTTACTTAATTAAAAAATTATCCATATTGTTATGGTTGCGCATTTAACCTTGCTGTGAGCGAGCAAGTCAATAAATCGGAAACTTGTATAGACAATTGCTTGAACGTTACCTGTATAGAATGATTTCCTGATGCTGGAATGAGGTGACTTACAGTTGTGCACACTTATTTAGCGTCGGAAACTCTGATCCTTTTTGACGTAAGTCAGCACATGGTCTCGCTTGGCAACGGGAACATGAGAGTCTGAATCATCCCCTTGTTTGAGTGCATAAGGTGAAAGAAAGAAGCGGAAATTTGCTGCATGTTCTCTCGATTCAACGCCTTGAGGATTGACGTTGTCGAAAGAGATTTGCTTCTTATTACCTACTTGTACTTTGGTAAAGAAGTGGGTGTCATGCCCAATATGCGCTCCACTGTATTCGATGCGAGCGCCTGTTGCGATGGCGCTCGGTTGTTTCTCCGGGCGAACTGCATATTTTACGGCGGTAAACGGGAGTCTGTCATGTGACAATGCTTGTTGGAAATCGGCAGCCCAACGGTCACAATCGAATGCTTCCCGACTGGGTGGAGCAACGCGGCTGGCAACTTGCTTGAACTTCTCTTCCTTCGCCTTCATGCGACCCAAATGCCCACGCATTAACGATTGGATTTTGGTAGCGGCGGCATTGCGTGTAGCTTCGGTATGAGCTGGTGCGGGAGCTGGACGTGGTGCTGCAGCGGCAGCAACAGGCGACGGTGGTGGTGACGGCATCATTCTTCCGCTGGGCGAAGCTGGAGCAGAAGGTGTTGCGCTTTGTCTCTGTGCAACAACTTCCGCAGCACTGGGAGGCTTGCGTGGTGGATTCATTTTAATCTTCCTCTGGCTCTTTCGCTTCTTTAAGCTCTTTATGTTTTTCGTCAGCCACAAAACTGTACGTGGAATAATCAATACTATAGGTGAAGTAAAAACTTAGCCATTAATTATTTAAGCGAAAGATTTGTCACGGGCACTTCGCCCTGATCAGTCCGTCGTCATTCCGGCCTCCGAGCCCGATGCAAGAGAATAAAAAAACAGAGAATCAACAACGGTTGTACCTATTTGAACCGCACCACATTCAACCATGTTTATTCGTCTCATCCATGGGTATAACTTTCATTGAAGCGACAACGAGTTTACGGTTGTTTAACCCATCCATGGTGCTTGGTTCCAGCCGCGACTTCCTGTCGCGTCGTTCGTTCCTTTTGGCGTAATTACCTATTACGCCAAATCTGCTTCGCAGACCGGAGCCTCACCCCCATCGGGGCCATGCTGAAGCATGTTCACCAAGATTTGTTGGAACAAATCAGAACAGCGTTAGCTGGCTTGCGAAGCAAGTGGAGCACATGGAAGTGCGACATAAATCCATTCCCGATGGATTTGTCACGGGCACTGCGCCTAATCAATCCGTCGTCATTCCGGCCTCCGAGCCCGATGCAAGAGAATAAAAAACCAGAGAATCAACAACGGTTGTACCTATCTGAACCGCACCACATTCAACCATGTTTATTCGTCTTATCCATGGGTATAACTTTCATTGAAGCGACAACGAGTTTACGGTTGTTTAACCCATCCATGGTGCTTGGTTCCAGCCGCGACTTCCTGTCGCGTCGTTCGTTCCTTTTGGCGTAATTACCTATTACGCCAAATCTGCTGACGCAGACCGGAGCCTCACCCCCATCGGGGCCATGCTAAAGCATGTTCACCAAGATTTGTTGGAACAAATCAGAACAGCGTTAGCTGGCTTGCGAAGCAAGTGGAGCACATGGAAGTGCGACATAAAAACGCTCCCGGCAATTTTGTCACGGGCACTTCGCCCAATCAATCCGTCGTCATTCCGGTCTCCGAGCCCGATGCAAGAGAATAAAAAACCAGAGAATCAACAACAGTTGTGTCTGTTACAACCTTGCTAACTCCAACCACGTTTATTCGCGCTTTCCCTGCGCTCACCCCTTCGGGGCCATGCTGAAGCATGTTCAAAATTGCTCCCGGCAATTTTGTCACGGGCACTGCGCCCTATCAGTCCGTCGTCATAGCGGCCTCCGAGCCGCTATCCAGAGAATCAACAACGGTTGTACCTATTTGAACCGCACCATATTCAACCACGTTTATTCGTCTCATCCCTGAGACTCACCCCTTCGGGGCTAGCCTTCGGCTATTCAAAAATGTTCCCGACATTTTTGTCACGGGCACTTCGCCCAATCAATCCGTCGTCATTCCGGCCTACGAGCCGGAATCCAGAGAATCAACAACAGTTGTGTCTGTTACAACCTTGCTAACTCCAACCACGTTTATTCGCGCTTTCCCTGCGCTCACTCCTTCGGAGCCATGCTAAAGCATGTTCAAAATTGCTCCCGGCAATTTTGTCACGGGCACTTCGCCCAATCAATCCGTCGTCATTCCGGCCTCCGAGCCGGAATCCAGAGAATCAACAACGGTTGTACCTATTTGAACCGCACCATATTCAACCACGTTTATTCGTCTCATCCCTGAGACTCACCCCTTCGGGGCTAGCCTTCGGCTATTCAAAAATGTTCCCGACATTTTTGTCACGGGCACTTCGCCCTGAGGTTTGGTTGCAACTCTCAAAAACAAACTTCCGCGTTCTTCGTTTCTGGTTTCACGGGCACTTCGCCCTGAGGTTTGGTTGCAACGAAGCTCTAAACAAGCACCGTCCAGACCTGCTTGTTTCACGGGCACTTCGCCCTGAGGTTTGGTTGCAACTCCGGCTTTCCTAAGTCCCTGGACGTAGCGAAGGTTTCACGGGCACTTCGCCCTGAGGTTTGGTTGCAACGAGGGTTGTGTAATGGATAAAAACTACATCAAAAAGTTTCACGGGCACTTCGCCCTGAGGTTTGGTTGCAACGAGGGTTGTGTAATGGATAAAAACTACATCAAAAAGTTTCACGGGCACTTCGCCCTGAGGTTTGGTTGCAACCCACTAAAAAGACACTCCGTACTCGAGGCGGAGGTTTCACGGGCACTTCGCCCTGAGGTTTGGTTGCAACTTTCGATGGCGGATCCAAATCTAAGCCCAGAATGTTTCACGGGCACTGCGCCCTGAGGTTTGGTTGCAACTGGAAGCTTGCGGCTATGTGGGGTTGGGGGGCGAAGTTTCACGGGCACTGCGCCCTGAGGTTTGGTTGCAACACATGCGCATCTGGCAACGGTAAAGGAATATTAGTTTCACGGGCACTGCGCCCTGAGGTTTGGTTGCAACCAAAAAGGTTGTAGTCAAAATATCAGATCATGAAGTTTCACGGGCACTGCGCCCTGAGGTTTGGTTGCAACATGGGATCCATACTAAACACGACCTTATATGGGGTTTCACGGGCACTGCGCCCTGAGGTTTGGTTGCAACGATTTATCCAGGAAAGAGAAGGTATAGAGCTGGTTTCACGGGCACTGCGCCCTGAGGTTTGGTTGCAACGAAATAAGAAAAGCACCTCTTGATGACGACTTCTGGTTTCACGGGCACTGCGCCCTGAGGTTTGGTTGCAACGTGGGTAATATCTACAATATCCTTACACTATAGGGTTTCACGGGCACTGCGCCCTGAGGTTTGGTTGCAACTCCCTCTGTTGTTGGCCTTATTCCTCGTGGCCTGGTTTGGTGTTTTCCGCTAACCTCTTTATTTAGCCTTGATATTGAGGTTTTTGGTGCAATGTCCATTTGCGTTTGTGTTGCTAACTGGTTGATTGTTAAAGAGCTTTTGTTTTCCGCTAATCGTTTTTCTTATGTCTGGCTGAAAAAGTGTTTTATTTCAGTAGGTTAAGCTGGTTTTTTGATAAACCTTGCAATGAGCACTTTAGGTTAGCGGATGTCGGGTGGTATTAAACCCTGAGGTTGGCATTGTAAGGCAATGGGATGTTGTGAGCTAAGGTTTTTTATTTCGGCTATTTCGACTATTCCATTTCACCAATAAAGGAGGCCATTAACATAAGCCTCCCGAAACGGCCTGCCATGAATTTGCTACATGAATTTTCTACATGAGCACTGGCGTTGACCTGGTGATTTGCATGAGCAAACCCTCGATGGCATGGGAAAAGTCCTGCTTTAACTCGTCTTGCCGGAACTGTAATTCCGCAATGCCCGCCAATTGCCCACATAACTGAGGTTGAGTCGTAATTAACACA
Organism: Paraneptunicella aestuarii; assembly: GCF_019900845.1. Classification (NCBI taxonomy): domain Bacteria; kingdom Pseudomonadati; phylum Pseudomonadota; class Gammaproteobacteria; order Alteromonadales; family Alteromonadaceae; genus Paraneptunicella; species Paraneptunicella aestuarii. The sequence continues at coordinate 797,395 of NZ_CP074570.1, forward strand.
TACCCGGGAAGTACCAATAACGATGCCTGAGCCTGCGAATGAGAAGAGCCGGATACAGGCTTGCCCGTGTGGTTCTGGCTGCCTGAATTCGCATGAAAAAGCGACAACCAACGCTGTTTTAACACCAAATTCCCCTGTTCAAGCGGAAACTCTTTGACAAAACATCCCCCAAAGCCCTTAAAATCATAATTAGCCATTGTAAACTCCGATTTAGTTTGTGATGGTTAGCTGCTTTTGGGTGTTGCAAGCACCTAAAAGCGGCGACTATAAAACTCATAATTATTCAGCTTGTTGCCCTATCGTCCGATTTCTTCGTTAGAAGTGCTCAAGTAGTAATCATACGTTCCGCGCTTCTGCCTCGAACTCGAACGATATGGCTTAAATCTGAACAATTACAGAATTAAGCTGAAATAATTACTCATTTTGTATTTATCCTCATTCTCTTTGATTCTTCTTATCTCCTATTTTTTTCTTTTCCTTTTCCTTTTAGCTTTTTTCTTTCTTGATTTCAGTTTCCAATTTCTTTTAAAGACAGCAATGTTAACAATTACTGGAAACAGCCAAAAATATATCAAAAATAGAAAATATAGAGAAAGAATAAAAAGGAATGCAAGGCAGAAAATAAGCACAAAAAGTGATAGTAAAAAACCAGTAATCAATTGACTTTATTGAAATAAATTGCTTTTATTTGACGCGTTGCAAAGGAATGAGAAAACACCAAAAAGAGACAATGGGATAAAAGCATAGAATGCTGAAAAAAGGACTGATAAATGTTAATTTTTGAGTTGTTTACTATATTTCAAAAAGGAATTAATACTAAAAAATCACCATGAAACTGACATAAGTAACAAGTTGTTTCGGCTTTTTAAAATAACTCAATTAAAACAATGGGTTATAAATTTAATTGCTTGCTTTTTCAAAAAATACATGGTGACACCCCTTTAATAACGGGAAGACAAGCAACAAATGAAACTTGCAAAAACAGTTATGGAAAGCCATTATTTTTACCAATAAAAAAGTGGTGGGTGAGAGCCGCCCGGAAATTGCGAGAGCGCGCAGCAATTTCAGGCTCGAACGCGAGGCATGGATGCCGAGCTGGAAGCCCTCACCATGGAAGGGTTCAACAACCGAAAACACGTTCTTTAATAAATGATGGTAGTAAAGCCCTTCTGTAGCCCTTTAAAATCAAGGCCTCCAGAAGCCCGCTGTTGCAGAGCTCTTAGGGCAGAGTGCCCGTGACAAAATTGCCGGGAGCAATTTTGAATAGCCGAAGGCTAGCCCCGAAGGGGTGAGCGCAGGGAAAGCGCGAATAAACGTGGTTGAATGTGATGGTGACTTTCAGACAAACACCTGTTGAATCTGGTGCGTTGCTGATAAGTGCGATGAACAGGGCAGAGTGCCCGTGAAACAAAGGTTCCGCTACCCGACTCGACATTTTACTAAGGTTGCAGAGCTCTTAGGGGTGAGGCTCCGGTCTGCGAAGCAGATTTGGCGTAATAGGTAATTACGCCAAAAGGAACGAACGACGCGACAGGACGTCGCGGCTGGAACCCAGCACCATGGATGGGTTAAACAACCGTAAACTCGATGGTGATTAGTGGACAGGGTTTAGTGCCCGTGAAACGTAATACGAATATAGTATTACGAGTACAGCACCTGTTGCAGAGCTCTTAGGGGTGAGGCTCCGGTCTGCGTCAGCAGATTTGGCGTAATAGGTAATTACGCCAAAAGGAACGAACGACGCGACAGGAAGTCGCGGCTGGAACCCAGCACCATGGATGGGTTAAGCAACCGCAAACTCGGTGGTGATTAGTGGACAGGGTTTAGTGCCCGTGAAACAGGCAGGCCTCTTGGTATTTGGCTAAAGCAAGTTGTTGCAGAGCTCTTAGGGCAGAGTGCCCGTGAAACTCCTTTTTTCTTAAGGGAAGAAATAACATCTTTTGTTGCAGAGCTCTTAGTGCAGAGTGCCCGTGAAACAAAGGTTCCGCTACCCGACTCGACATTTTACTAAGGTTGCAGAGCTCTTAGGGCAGAGAGCCCGTGACAAAATTGCCGGGAGCGTTTTTATGTCGCACATCCATGTGCTCCACTTACTTCGCAAGCCAGCTATCGCTGTTCTGATTTGTTCCAACAAATCTTGGTGAATAGCCGAAGGCTAGCCCCGATGGGGGTGAGGCTCCGGTCTGCGTAAGCAGATTTGGCGTAATAGGTAATTACGCCAAAAGGAACGAACGACGCGACAGGAAGTCGCGGCTGGAACCAAGCACCACGGATGGGTTAAGCAACCGTAAACTTGTTGTCGCTTCAATGAAAGTTGTATCCAGGGAAAGCGCGAATAAACATGGTTGGAGTTAGCAAGGTTGTAACAGGCACAACTGTTGTTGATTCTCTGGATTCCGGCTCGGAGGCCGGAATGACGACGGACTGATAGGGCAGAGTGCCCGTGAAACTGCATCAGATGAATGATGCTGCGTCGATCGCCGCTGGTTGCAGAGCTCTTAGGGCAGAGTGCCCGTGCAATCAGCGATATATAGCTTTGAACGCTTTTCTATAAAAATAAATTCAATGCAAATTCGGGTAAGTTTGTTAACCTGTTTGCAGGTGATGTTTGTCTGCTTGTAATAGAGCCCCATGCTTTAAATCGATAAATATCAATCTTTGAAAAATCACACTGGAAAAGAAAATAATGTCTAAGAATATAGCGTTGAAAGCTTTATCTCTTGCGGTATGCGTTGGCCTTTCGTCGAATGCATTCGCAGAGGGAAATACTCTTGTGTTGGAAGATCTGGCTAAAGAAAAGCTAGCGCAGCAGTCTCAGGTTGATCAGCAAGCTCAGATTATTCAGGAGACAAATGCCAAATTAGAGAAGCAAAGAGCGCAGTTTCAAAAATTGTTTGCCAAGGCATATACCACCTATAGCAATATTCCTGAGGGTATGTTGGAGAGTTTGGCGTTTGTTGCCACTCGTTGGGAGCATCGTATGCCCGACGGTGAAGAAAACCATTTAGGTATGCCTCAAACTTATGGCTTATTTGGTTTGTATGATAGTGAAGCGAATGGCTTTACGAATACTTTGGGCATGATCGCCAATGCTTATGGCGTAGATCAACAAGCCATGATCGATGATCTTGAAACTTACGTTATGGCAACCGCTGCCTTTATTGAGCGTGAAGTGGTTGATAATGCGCTTCAGGGTAAATCTATCGAATCTTATCGTCCGGTATTGGCCAAGTTGTCGGGTATTCCTACCGATAACAGCATCAATCAGTACGCTACTAACAGCTTTGTTTTTGACGCCTTCAATGTGTTGGAGCGCGGCTATGATGACCATGGCATTAATATCAAGAATCGCCCTGTTCAGTGGCAAAAAGCCTTTACCAAAGACGAGTTGAAACTGTTGCGAGCAAAAGGCTTGTTTATCAACGCGGATACGGGTGAAATCTCTCTTAAAGGTGAAGATGTTGAGCCTAAGGCTTCTGCCACAAAGAAAGACAGTGAGCAAGGCGAGAGCTTAAAAGCGGATGATGGAAGTGAAAGCAACTACACCATTAGCAGCACTGATTACCCGCCTGCTTTGTGGGTAACGTCGCCTAACTACAGTGCGCGTAACGACACCATTTCTCACGTTGCGATTCATACCATGCAAGGGTCTTATTCAGGCTCGATTAGCTGGTTCCAGAATCCAAGTTCCAGTGCCTCTGCTCACTATATGGTGCGTAGCTCTGATGGCCAGGTAACGCAAATGGTGCGTGAAAGCAATAAGGCGTGGCACGCCCGTACTGCTAACCCTTACACCATTGGTATCGAGCATGAAGGTTATGTGAGTAACCCTGCCTGGTATACCGATGCTATGTATAACTCATCAGCGGATATCACTTCTCACATCTGTAGTAAGTACAGTGTGAATTGTGGCAATGCTTATTCCGGTTCGGCGCACTCTGGTGTTGTGACCTTGTCGCAAACCTATACGGTAAAAGGCCACCAGCATTATCCTGACCAAACCCATACCGACCCGGGCATTAACTGGAATTGGTCAAAATATGCCAATTTGGTGAATGGTGGTTCTGGTGGCGGTACGCCTAGCACGACGATTCTGGATAGCTTTGAATCATCGGAAGGGCATTTCAATCTTGCTCCTGCCTATTCTGGAAGCACTGTAGGTATTTCGACATCGTCAACGGCGGTAAGAACCACGTCTATTGCTAAAAATGGCACCGGTTCTGAGCAAATTTTATTGGTTGATGATGCTGCAAGCAGTGCTAACTGGTCTGTGAGATTCTTGTCTGGTAGCGGTAGTCCTTCGAACAATACCAGCATGACGGTTGCGAACGGAAGAGTTGGCTTCTGGGTTTATTCTGGTGGTACTGGCTTGACGGCGGCTGTGGCTGTGGATGATGGTTCTGGCACTGAAAGATCTATCTCTCGTACTATTCCGGCTTCAACATGGACATTCCTTCAATGGAACCTGGATGATGCTTCTCAATGGAATGCCTGGTACGGTTCAGCCAATGGGCAGTTGGATTCCAGCACGGTTACGCTAGATGCTATCTGGTTCTATCGTGCGCAAACCAGCTATAACGTGTACGTGTATATTGATGATGTTCAACATAGTGTGAACTAATTAGTTGTGATCTTGAGACTCCTGCCCGAAAGAGCAGGAGTCTTTGTTTTTACATCTGCTCTATTTGTTGGATCCACTTATCTTTAGATGCCTGATCCAGAAAACTGCCTTTAAAACTGTTAATGCAGAGTTGTTTTAACTCTTGCTCCGACATACCCAAATGTTCGTTCATTGAGCGGAAATTGTCATTTATGTAGCCGCCAAAATAACTTGGGTCATCTGAGTTCACCGTGACCAATAACCCTCTGCCTAACAACTCAAGAATGTTGTGATCACGCATGTGATCAAATACACAAAGCTTAATATTGGATAGCGGACACACAGTTAAAGGGATGTGCTTTTGTATCAGTTCCTGCATGAGTTTTTCGTCTTCGATACAGCGTACACCGTGGTCGATGCGTTGTACGTCGAGGCTGTTGAGTGCACCCCAAATATATTCAGGCGGGCCTTCTTCACCTGCATGTGCAACACGCAATAACCCCAGCTCTTTGGCTTTGGCGAAGGCTTTGGTGAAGTTTTCTGGTGGATTGCCGACTTCTGAGCTGTCGAGGCCAACCGCTGTGATCATATCCAGATAAGGCGTTGCGGCTTCGAGTGTTTCCAGTGCGCTTTGTTCTGGCAAATGGCGTAAGAAACACATAATGAGCCTGTGGGTAATGCCCCATTTCTGCTTGGCTTTATCAAGCGCCCGCTTAAAACCTGGCATAAATACGTCGAAGCCAATTCCTCTGTCGGTATGGGTTTGCGGGTCGAACATAATTTCGGCGTGGACGATATTGTCTTCCTTGCAGTGGCAAAGGTATTGCCACATTAACTGGTAAAAATCGTCTTCGTCGCGCAGTACGGAAGCGCCCAGATAATACAAATCCAGAAAGCTTTGCAGGTTTTCAAAGTTATAGGCCTGTTCGACTTCTTCGATGCTGTTATAGGGGAGTGAAACACTGTGTTTGTGTGCCAGTTGCATCATGAGTTCAGGTTCCAGCGAACCTTCAATATGCAAATGTAATTCGGCTTTGGGAATTTGGTCGATAAGTTCATCCATCATAATAGCGCGCCTGCCTTATGGGTTTAAATGAGTATAGCTAACTGCCATTAATCTACATCAATAAAACAGGTGCGGGTAGTTTATTTCTTTTTACTACTCACCATGAGGGCAAGAACAATAAATATTCCACCAATACCCAGGCGAACCCAATCGGCACTGCCATTCCAAATGAGCACGTTAACCAATATGCCTGCCGGGATGAGCATGTTGTTCATTACCGCTAGTTGCTGCGCAGATACCTGTGTGGAACCGTAACTCCAGCCCAAATATCCCAAGCCAGAAGCGACCACACCTAACCAGAGCAATACGCCGTATTGTACTTCGTTGGAAGGGATTTTGTTCCAGTCAGCCCAACTGAACATGGCAATACTGGTAATGATTAACGCGCCTAAAAAGAACTAGGCAAATCGGGTTTTGTGCGGCACGTTTGTGCTTTGACTGTGATGCCGATACCAGACTTGCCCAAAGGCAAAACAGGCATTGGCTGCCTGAATGAGCAGAAAGCCTTGCCAATAGTCGCCACTTAACTCTGTCCAGCGAATGACGGCTGCTCCGGCAACGGCTAACACCGCTGGCAGCCAAAGGCTTTTGGCAATGGATGAGAGTAAACGTTTGGCAAACAGGTCGGCGAACAAGCTGACATAAAGCGGCGTAAATATGGTGAAAAGTAACAGTTCAGGCACGCTCAGATATTGATAAGACTTATAAAGAAACAGGTACATGATGCCAATTTCAATAGCTCCAATGGTCATCAGCGTGAGCGCTTGTTTCCAGTCTACTTTACGCAAGAAGGGCAAGAATATGATTAAGGCCAGTGCCATTCTGGAAGTCACGGCGATATAGGCATCAACCTGACCTGCCAAGTACACGCCAATCAGGGAAAAGGAAAACGCCCATAACGCAGTGATTAACCACAACAATGCCATTAATTCGCCTCAATCATTTTGTTTGCATGTTTTGCTGGCGCAATATTGCAGTGAGTCGCCATCCCTTGCAAGTTGTTGAAGCTGCGATTTTTCTTTGGCACTGAACTTGCTCTTTTTTGTCATCTTTCATAACGATAATGAGCAGGAATAATCGCATGATTGTAACTCAATCGGACTACATGTCTTGGCAGCAAATGTATGGACAGGCTGCTGCTGGAAAATCTGGTACTTCAACTGATACGAAAACAGACGCAATTGGTGGGCAAGCTCTTGCCACAAGCGCAGAACAAAGCGGCAACGATGTTGTCGATATTCAGTCGGAGAAAGATTTCCTGCAAGTCGCTTTTGAGAAAACCCTGAATCATCGTTTAGGTATTGATCAGGAAAAAATGGAAGAGATCAAAGAGGAAATTGAGAAAACCGAGCAAGCTATTGAAGCGCTAAATAAAACCAAGCCACTAAGTGAAACACAAAAGAAGGAACTTAACCTGTTGGAAGAGCGTTTAGAAAAATTGCAGCAAGCTTTGGAAGAGTTGGTGAAACAGGCGGCGGAACGCTCTAATGGCTCAGAAAATAAAAATTCTCAGGCAAACCTGAATTCTCAATCAAATAAACAGCTTGCTCAATATCAGTCGGTGTTTGCACTTTTGTAGCATTAATGAGCAAGGTATTGGATCGCATACCATGAATCTGAACCGTATAAACACAGAGAAATTTCGAGGCTAAAATAGCACTCTAGGTCCAGTCTGAATAAGTGCGAGTGGAACAATAATCATATTGTTCACAGGAGGATTTCGCTACGCTTGTTCGTTAATACAGTGGTTAATAAAATGCGCTCCGTTAAGTTACTCTCTTGTGCTGTTTTATCTGTGTTTTTGTTAAATGCTTGTGGCGATAAGAATACGTGGCAAGAAAAAGTCTGTATCAATGCTATTAAAAAAGTCGCTCGTTATGGTTATGAAATCCATTCCTTATATAGCCAACCTAATAAGCTGATTTCCGGACGTACCGATGTAATGGGGATCGCGACTATCGACGACGGGTTTGGTGCTGGAAAAAGAGAATCATTCCGTTGTTCAGTGGATGATGATATTCATGAAACTCCCAAAGAAGAAGATGTGAGAGTTTGGATTTACTAATCCTGGCAAGTCTCTTTGGGCTGTGTTAATGAGTCTAAAGGCTCTGGACGAGCAAAGTAAAAACCCTGGAATAAGTCACAGCCGAGTTGTTGCATAACATGGTATTCGGGTTCTGACTCTATTCCTTCAGCGGAAACTTTCATATTGAGCCTGTGTGCCATTTCGATTATGCCTGCAATGAGTGCTTGATGAGGTGTGTTTTGGTCGATATCACGTATCAGGATGCGATCGATTTTGAGGTAGTCGATAGGCAAGTTGATAATGTTGGTCAGAGACGAATACCCGGTTCCGAAATCATCAAGTGCAATAGCAATTCCATGTTGTTTCAGCATTAAAATATGATTGAGACAACGATCTGCATTTTTAACCAGTTCTCTTTCTGTTAATTCTATACACAGGTTGGTTTTAGGGATGTTTAGTTTGTTCAGGCTTCGCAGGAGAAAGTTGTAAAAGTCGGGGCTACTCAATTGTGCTGCGCTGATGTTGATTTTAATCGTGACGTTGCTATTTGCCAGATTGCTCATAAGCTGTGCCGACTTTTCCAATGCCAGCATAGTTAAGGAGTCTGCCATTGGGCCATTTTCCAAAACCGGTATGAACTCTGATGGTGGAATATTGCCGAGCAAATGAGAGTTCCATCTGAGTAAGGCTTCGTAAATTAAATTGTGTTCATTGTAGGGGTCTATCACTTTTTGAAAGTGAACATCAAACTCGTTGTTCTGTACGGCAGCATATAATTCATTTTGAATTTGTAAGGTGCGGGAAAATTGCAGACGCATTTTTTTCGTATAAAAACAAACTGGCACATTGCGCTTTTCTTTCGCTTCGTACATGGCATAGTCGGCCTGTTTTACCAATATTTCCGGTGTCGGCCCTTCTGGATAGAAAGCCACGCCAATGGATGGTTGGCAGGTTAGAGCTTGTTGCTCAGTAATAAATTCCTGTTCAAAACTTTTTAGTATTCGATTCACCAAGCTAAATACTTCGGAGCGGTAATCCAGTAAGTCGGTTAGCACAACAAATTCGTCGCCGCCGAGGCGAGCAACAAAATCACTGCTTCTGACCATGTCATTGAGCCTTTGCGCGACCTGTTTTAGTAGTTCGTCGCCCACTTCATGCCCCAATGTGTCATTAATGGTTTTGAAGCCGTTCAGGTCAAGGTAGAGCAATGCTACCGCTTTGCCGCTGAGCATGGCGTTATGGAGGTTTCGGTGCAGGACTGATTCAAAGTAGGAGCGATTGGGTAATTGCGTGAGGAAGTCGTGCTTGGCAATTTTTTCCAGTTGTTCATATCTGCTATGCGATTCTTCCAGTGCTTTTTTCAGTAGGTGCTCAGAGTTTTTTCGTTCAATAGAGTAACGAATGCTGCGAGCCAGTATGTCGGAATTGATTTGATCTTTGGTGAGGTAGTCCTGAGCTCCCATTTTCAATGCTTCAAGGGCGGTTTTGAGATCATCTATTCCGGTTAGTACCACGATGGGCAGTTCGGGAAAACGGGCATTAATTACCGACACGTTTTCCAGCCCGGAACTGTCTGGCAGGTTCAAGTCCAGTAAGATGATGTCATAGTTACCTTTATCCAGTTCCTTCAATGCATCAGAAAAATACTTTACGTTTTTAAAATTACTCGTACTCAGAGACGATTGAATTATCAATTGGTTGATAATTTCAATGTCGGAGTAATTATCCTCAAGCAATAAGATGTTCTTGGGATCGTAGTAACAACACACATCAAGGTAACGTTGAACCATGTCGCCACCTAATTTACCGGTTGTAGAAATTCAAAACTGGCGCTAAAGCCTTTGTTTACATCTGAGTGTAGTTTTAGCTTGGCTTTATGTTGCATTGCCACTAAAGCGCAATAGCTCAATCCCATTCCCAAACCCGGATAATCCCTTTCGTCAACACCTCGGGTAAATGGACGCGTTAGTAAGGGGAGCTGCTTGGCGTGAACACCAATGCCGTTATCACTGGTTGTTAACACGTATCCGCTGGTAATGGCGTTGCAATCAATCGTAATGCGTGGGGTATGGGATTTCTTTTGAGGCTGGTATTTAAGCGCATTGTCGAGCAGGCTGCTGATCAGAATTGACATCTGATTTTTTCTGGCACTAATGGTTTTGGGTAAATCCTTAATCGTAATATCCGGAATATTGTGATTACTACGAGCTCCCGATTCGTGTTTCAGTATTTGTTGATGAACGATTGTGTCGACCAGATCTGAAAAGTTGAATTCTGTTACAGGCTCTGATTCGTGTTGCAGGCGTAAGTAATGGACAAGAGCTTTAATCATGCTATCCATTTTTTCACTGTTTTCCTGGATCAGGTTAAACCAGATCTGTTCATCTTCAGAAATGTTGTTTCCGTGGTGTTTCTTTATGAGTTCTGCGAAACATCGAACGGCTCGTAAGCATGCGCCAAAATCATGAGATAAACCATGTGCAATCTCTTGCAGAAGCCCTTGCGAATTGACTTCATGTGAACCTGAAAATTGTATGTTATTCAACACTCGACTCTCCTGAACTGATAACACTGTTAATGCCTGAGCTTGTTATTATTTTTTAGCGATAAATTTTATTTAAGCCTCATTGGGTTTTTAATAGGATTATGTTTTGCTCTTTCTCCTTGTTGGAGAATGCTGGTACTTAAAATCAATTAACTGATGCCTGCTAACCATCTGGCACATTAATGATTGGAATGAGTGATTTATTTGATCTGGATGGGTGTGGGATGCTTCTGAACGTAGCTTTGCCACACCTGCTTTGAACAGGTTTGATGTTGAATATGTGGTCGCTATATTTGTCCAAATACTCATATTCATCCCTAATGACCGTTACTCTCCGATCTGATGTGCAATGACATGGAATTGACACCATATCGTCTGAAAATAAGACAATAAAATTGAGTATAGATGGTTATTCTTGAAGCGCTAATGGGAGTTAATAAATAGTTATGGCTATTTATCTATATTCTGGAAAAGCTAAATAACCCCATATATGGGGTTAAATAAAATCAGCCTGTAAAGGCATGTGATGATTTGAGAAAATTGCCTCTTTCGGTGAACAAAAGAGGCAATAGACACTATAAATGGTGGGTTACTTAAGGATTTTTACCAGCGACTGAACAATTTTAGGGTTGCCAGCAACGGCTTCTTCTTTCTTCAGATGGTCGTGCCCGCCTGCGAAATCAGTGACCAAACCACCCGCTTCTTTCACTAATAGTTCACCAGCGGCGATGTCCCAAGGCTTAATGCCTTTTTCCCAGTAACCATCCAGGCGACCTGCTGCCACATAGGCCATATCCAGAGCGGCAGAACCTGAGCAGCGTATATCGCCGCATTTTTCATAAACCTTGCCAAAGCGCTCAATAGCTTCTACAGAGTTTTCTTTCTTCTTATATGGAAAGCCTGAGCCCAGAAGCGTGCCGGTTAGTTCTTTGCTTTGATTCACTCTCAAACGGTAATTATTCATTTGAGCACCTTTTCCTTTTGATGCAGTGAACAATTCGCTACGAATAGGATCGAATACGACGGCTTGATCCAGTTTGCCTTTGTAGAATAACGCGATAGAAACACAAAAGTGTGGTACGCCCATAACAAAATTGGTTGTACCGTCGATAGGGTCAATGACCCATTTGAAGTCTTCAGAGCCTTCGGTGATACCACTTTCTTCACCCACAAAACTATGTTCCGGGTAAGATTGCTTGATTTTGTTGATAATGATTTGTTCTGCTTCTCTATCAATTTTGGTTACATAGTCATTATCGCCTTTTTTCTCTGCTTTAATGTCTACGTCGGACTCAAAACTGCGAGCAATAAAATCTCCTGCAGATCGCGCAGCGCGGATCGCAATATTCAACATAGGATGCATGTTCGTACCACCAAATTGTAAAAAGAACTGTTAGGCCGACTCGCCATTATGGTTATCCATATATGTATGGCTGTCGGGTTGTAGGGCTGTTATAGAGCCAAAAAGTATCCGCAAAAACGGGTAAAAATAAGCATAGCCCAAAAGCGGCGCGCACTCTAACAGAAATTGAAGGGAAAATAAACTGGAAAAGCAATTGTTGAGTGTTGTGGTAGTTGTTAAAAAGGATATGGGGATTTTGAAGGTGTTCCTTCGTTTGTTTGGGGAGTTATAAAAAATAAACCAATATAAAAATTTATAAAAAATAACAATGAATTAATCATTTTTTATGGAATAATCTGCCTCGCGAGCATGCTCGTTTTTATAAAGGCTTAGGATTTACTTTGATTAACGCTATGACTATTAGCAAGGATATATTGGGAAAATGTTATGAAAATTTTATTCAGACTATTAATTTTAGTTTCAACTATCAGCTTCTTGACTGCATGTGGCGAAGCCACTTTCGATTCATCTTCTGATGCTGCCAAAAAAGATTCTATTCAGGCAATGATGGAACCCCTTTCTTCAGATGACAAACAAAAGTTAGAAGAAGTTATTAAAGGCATTTACATGATAAATGTGCTTAGAAATATTGGGAATGATATTTCAAAAGAAGAAATGATTGCTCAGGTTGATGAAAAGTTGAATGGCAAGACTGCTAAGGAAATCTTGGAGCTCGGAGAAAATATTAAGGAGGAAATGAAGAAAGGAATGAATAACAATTAAATTTTTTTAAAGGAATAAAAAAATGCATTATTTTAAATTTCTTCTGTGTTTTGGACTTTTATTCCTTACAGGATGCAAAGGCTCTATCGAAACTAGGGTTAATATTTCAGATTTACTTTCCACTAAAACCAAAGATATTGTTGGAGACCTTTATGTTGAGGTTCCAAGCTGCACATCCTATAAGGATTCCCGCCAGGAATCGGATTCTTTACAAAAAGCAAAGACCCAGATATCTAACATCTTTACAGGGGCTCAGTTCAATGAATGTTTTACGAAACAATTCAAATCTTATGCTCACTTTCATATTCCCATGGTTTTAGAAAGAGACAACGATGGAAAACTTGCTTCAGAAACGAAATTAAATATTCAGTCTTCTGAAGACAATTTGTTGGCTGTTGGTTTCCCCTCTTCCATTGCAGAAAAGTTGAAACGTCTTGAAGAGAGTTCTCTTCGCACTCAGTCGCTTGACATCGAAGTTAATATTGAAGTTGTTAACGATACTGGGAAAAGTCATTCGTTTAGGGTGATATCTGCATATATCGATGGTGACCCATATGTATATGAGAGTTTGTCAGCTCCAGCAGATTCATCGTTTTTAGTGACCCTTTCTAATGTGTCAGTTGATAACGCAAAACAGAACGGCTCAACCTTCGTTTTGCTTCATTAACAATATTTCATTTCTGGCGTCTTGGGTAACTCTGAGACGCCTTATTGCATTTCGGTTGAAAATCACATTTATCAATATGCTATGATGCGCCCCTTAAAAAATTAAGAGCTATCGGGTATTCATTTCAGCTATGTTAGATAAGGTTAAGATTGTACTGGTAAACACTTCCCATACCGGCAATATCGGTTCTGCTGCACGCGCCATGAAGACCATGGGGTTGTCTGAGTTAGTATTGGTTAATCCTGTTTCACCCATTGATGGTAAAGCCAGTGCCTTGGCGGCGGGGGCGGGTGATGTGTTGGCTCATGCGCAAACCTTTGACAATCTGCAAGATGCCATTAGTGATTGCGGTTTGGTAATTGGAACCAGTGCTCGTTCTCGTACCTTGTCCTGGCCGATGCTGGATTCAAGAGAATGTGGCAAGAAGATTGTTTCTGAATCTGAGCAATACAAAACCGCGCTGGTGTTTGGTCGAGAGAACAGCGGCTTATCCAATGAAGAATTACAGCTATGTCACTTTCATGTGTGCATTGACGCTAACCCTGAATACAGTTCTTTAAATTTGGCGGCGGCGGTGCAAACTCTCTGCTATGAAGTTCGCATGGCGTTTCTGGAAAAAGACAAGATCCCGTCACAGCAAAGTGAGTACCCACTGTCGGAAGAACTTGAAGGCTTTTATGTGCATTTGGAAAAAACCTTGCAGCGTACCCAGTTCATTATTCCTAATCATCCTGGCATTGTGATGACCAAGCTGCGGCGCTTGTTTAATCGTGCTCGTCCTGAATCGCAAGAGTTGAATATCTTGCGCGGTATTTTGAGCTCGGTAAATAAGGTGGCTGACGAGGCTGGAAGAGAATAGCGTCGGCAACATTTTCTTTACAGACCCGAGTCGGCTTTGGCTCCTTTGGAATACTTGACTGATTTAGTCAGGTATGTGACTATCCTTGGCAACTCAACCAAGGCAACTGTTATGAAACTTACTTCCAAAGGTCGATACGCTGTAACTGCGATGCTGGATGTAGCGCTGCATTCTCAGAAAGGCCCTGTGTCGCTGGCAGATATCTCTGTCCGTCAGGCGATCTCCCTATCTTATCTTGAACAGTTGTTTGCCCGTTTGCGTCGTGAAGAATTAGTTTCCAGTGTTCGAGGCCCCGGTGGTGGTTATCGCTTGGGTAAAGAGCCTGAGATGATCTCTGTTGGTCAGGTGATTCGTGCCGTTGATGAGACCGTTGATGCTACTCGCTGTTCCGGTGCGGCTGATTGTCAGGGTGGAGAGCGTTGCCTTACACATAGCCTTTGGCAAGATTTGAGCGAGCGAATCGCAGTATTTCTTGATAACATCACGCTCGGAGAGTTGATGTCTCAAGCTGATGTGAAGAATACTGCGGATCGTCAGGACAGTAAGACATCATCCAGAGAAATTGAAATTAGCATGCAACTGTAAGGGTTGTGCAAAGTTCTTCTGAGTAAGGTTCTTTATGTCTGCGCCTATTTATCTTGATTATGCTGCTACGACGCCAGTCGATCCCGCTGTGGCAGAGTTAATGTCGAAATACCTCACAATGGATGGATGTTTTGGTAATCCATCATCACGTTCTCATCGCTATGGCTGGCAAGCCGAAGAAGCGGTTGAGGAAGCTCGGGAACAAGTGGCTAACCTTATCAATGCCGATCCCCGAGAAATTGTATTCACTTCCGGTGCGACCGAATCCAACAATCTTGCGATTAAAGGTGCGGCTCAGCAATATCAGGAGAAAGGCAAACACATCATCACGTTAAAGACGGAACATAAAGCCGTGTTGGATACTGTCGAGTGGATGGCAGAGCAAGGGTTTGATGTGACGTTTTTGGATGTGCAAGCCAATGGCATGTTGGATATGGAGCTGTTTGCCAAAACGCTGAGAGACGATACGGTGTTGGTGTCTGTGATGCAGGTAAACAACGAAATTGGCGTTATCCAGGATATTAAGACTGTCGTTTCTTTATGTGCTGAACGTGGCATTTTGGTGCATGTTGATGCGGCTCAGGCCACGGGAAAACTACCCATTGATGTACGTGAGCTGGGCGTTGATTTGCTATCCATTTCTGCTCATAAATTTTATGGCCCCAAAGGTATTGGAGCGCTTTACGTTAAGCGTAAGCCTAAAGTGAGGCTGGTTGCTCAGACTCATGGCGGTGGGCATGAACGTGGTATGCGTTCGGGAACCTTGGCAACGCATCAGATTGTTGGCTTGGGTGAAGCCTGTCGTTTAGCTGGTGAAAAATTGCAAGCGGAAGCGCAAAGGATTCTCAACCTGAAACAGCGCTTTTGGCAGAAAGTGCAATCATTACCTAATGTATTTGTGAATGGTGAGCAGTCGGCTGCCGTTGCGGGCATTATAAATATCAGTTTTGCCGAGGTGGAAGGTGAAGCCTTGTTAATGGCGTTGAAAGATGTTGCTGTCTCTTCTGGCTCTGCCTGTACTTCTGCCAGTCTTGAACCTTCCTATGTGTTAAGAGCATTAGGCGTTGAAAATGAACTGGCACATGCCTCTATTCGATTCAGCTTTGGTCGTTTTACCACTGAGCAAGATGTTGATAGAGCGGCTGATATTGTGATTGATGCCGTTAGCAAGTTACGTCAGGTTTAGCTTGCTGTTCAGGTTAAACAGTGAGCTTAAAGTCTCTGATTTCACGATGGTTTATTATTTTTGCCCAGGCTTAATGAACAAGCCTGTGAATAAAATGATGCAGAAAAGTTGAAAAAAAAGCTCGCAAGGCATAGGCACGGCTATTTTTATTGCATATAATCCGCGCCGTTTTTTTGAATTAAGCAAATTGGAGCCGATTCATGGCACTTGAACGTACTTTTTCTATTATCAAACCTGATGCCGTGGCTAAGAATGTCATCGGTGCGATCTACAACCGTTTTGAAACTGCTGGCTTGCGCATTGTTGCATCTAAAATGGTGCATTTGAGCAAAGACAAAGCGGAAGGTTTTTACGCAGAACACAAAGAGCGTCCTTTCTTCCCTGCATTGATCGAATTCATGACTTCTGGCCCTGTAATGGTTCAAGTACTTGAAGGCGAAGACGCAGTAAGAAAAAATCGTGAAATCATGGGTGCAACTAACCCTAAAGATGCATTGGCTGGTACTTTGCGTGCTGATTTCGCTGAGTCTATCGACGAGAATGCTGTTCACGGTTCAGACGCACCTGAGTCTGCGGCGCGTGAAATCGCTTATTTCTTCGCTGACGAAGAGATTTGCCCTCGTACTCGTTAATCTGCGATACAAAATAAGTCATCAGGGCGCTTAATGCGCCCTTTTTGCGCTTTGTTTTGTGCTTTTTGCTGAGGCGTTTTTCTAATCTTGATTCCTTATTAGCGACTCAATATTCGAAAGACATTTTTGAAACGCACTTTCAAAAGACATGATAGGACAAATTCTATAGTCGCTTTTTACACTATAAATTTGTACAATATTTCGCCTTTTTGCGAGCTTTTGACTAAACCTGTTAGCTAAGCTTGTATTTAGACAACACCTGTAACACCTAAGACTGAGGATAACAGCATGACAGCAGTGGCGCTGCCGAGCAAAACCAACCTGTTGAATTTCGACAAGCAAGGCTTGCGTGAGTTTTTTGCCAGCATTGGTGAAAAGCCTTTTCGTGCTGATCAGGTTATGAAGTGGATTTACCACAATGGTGAAAGCGACTTCAATAACATGACTAACCTCAATAAAAATTTGCGGGAAAAGCTGATTAATACCTGTGAAGTGAAAGCGCCCGAAATTTCCTTTCATAAAGAAGCGCGTGACGGCACTATCAAATTTGCCATGTTGCTGGAAGGTGGACAGGAAGTAGAAACTGTCTGGATACCAGAATCGGATCGCGCCACATTGTGTGTGTCTTCCCAGGTGGGTTGTGCCTTGGAATGCAGCTTCTGCTCTACCGCTCAGCAAGGTTTTAACCGTAACTTGTCGGTTGCTGAAATTATCGGTCAGGTTTGGCGTGTTGCTAACTTTATCGGGTTGAGCAAAGACACCTCCAAGCGTCCTATTACCAATGTGGTGATGATGGGCATGGGTGAACCCTTGTTGAATATGAAACATGTTGTTCCCGCCATGCGCTTAATGATGGATGACTTTGGCTTTGGCTTGTCCAAGCGCCGCGTTACCTTGAGTACCTCTGGTGTCGTTCCGGCATTGGATATGTTGGGCGATCAAATAGATGTTGCTTTGGCCATTTCATTGCACGCTCCCAATGATTCATTGCGTGATGAATTAGTACCGGTAAACAAGAAATATCCTATTAGTGAGTTTTTAGCCTCAGTTCGTCGTTATTTGACTAAATCCAATGCCAATCAAGGCCGTGTGACGGTTGAATACGTTATGCTTAATGGCGTGAATGACAGCATGGATCAAGCCCATGAGTTGGCTAAGGTATTGAAAGACACGCCGTCCAAGATCAACCTTATTCCTTTTAATCCTTATCCTGGTTCGCCTTATACCTGTCCGAGTAATTCTCGTATTGACCGCTTCTCCAAAGTCTTGATGGAATATGGCTTTACTGTTGTAGTGCGCAAGACTCGCGGCGATGATATTGATGCGGCCTGTGGTCAGTTGGTTGGCGATGTGATCGACCGTACCAAACGTATGATGAAGAAACAGTCGAAAGGGGATGCCATTCAGGTTGCGATGCAGTCGTAATACTTGAATATTTATCCTATCTATTCGATTTTTCTTAGGTATTATATAAACTGTTTTTAAATCATACGATTACATTCTATGTGGAAAGTCTCCATGGATGCAACGCTACAAGTCGGAGCTCGCGGTAAATTGAATATCCGTTGGCATAAACTAGTCAAATCTTTATTAGTGGCTATAGGTCTCTTGTATCTAGCGGGATGCAGCTCCAGTTCTTCGTCTGTTCATCAGAATGTGAATGAAGTGGAAGCGGCGAAAACGCGTGTTTCTCTTGGCTTAACCTATCTTAAAAATGGCAACTATACTCAGGCAAAAGCGAATCTGGACAAAGCGCTGAAATTTGCTCCCGGGTTAGTTGATACCCATTTCGCCCTTGCCTATTACTATCAATCTGTCGATGAGCCTCGCCTTGCTGAACAATATTATCAACAGGCGTTAAGGCTGGATGATGAAAATGCCGACTTGCTGAATTCTTATGGTGCGTTTTTGTGTACTCAGGGAAGCTATGCTCTGGCTGAACGATATCTGCTCCAGGCCATTAATTCTCAGCAATATGCACATACAGCCGGTTCCTATGAGAATTTGGCCATTTGTAGTCAGGCTCAAGCCAAGATTTCTCAAGCCATTGATTATTTGAAGACGGCCTTAAGCCATGAACCAGGCAGAGTGAAAAGTGCTTTTCTGTTGCTGGAAATGACGGTGTCTGCGCAACGTTGGCAAGATGCCAAGGATGCGTTGCAACGATTTGAAAAATTGGCTCCGGTCTCGGCTCGTTCTCTTGAATATGCGATTGCGATAGAGCAGGGGCTTGGAAATCAGGATGTTGCCAATGGGTATCGAGATATGTTGCAGCAGTTGTACCCGCAATATGAGCCGTCCCGTTTGATTGATGTAGCTGAGGAAACCAGCAAAGGTATTGAAAACGCTACCACAATGAATAACGGCGAATTGGAAAAGCCTGCGTTGTCAGATAGAATCCACGTGGTTCAGCCTGGAGAGAACCTATATCGCATATCGTTGAAATATAATGTACGTATGCAACGTCTTATTGAGTGGAACGGGTTAAGCACAAACTCACAGATTAAAGTTGGAACACGATTGATTGTTTCAGATCCTAACGCTAAATAGCGGGAAAAGTAGTAATAATGAGTAACGAAACACAGGACGATATTGAATTAATTAGCCCGGGCTCGATATTGAAGACTGCCCGTGAAGAGCAGGGGCTTACGCGTGAAGCCGTTGCCGATAAGTTGCACCTGCGCTTACAGATTATCGTTGATTTGGAAGAAGATAATTATTCGGCTGACATTTCTGCCACTTTTACTCGCGGCTATATCAAATTGTATTCACGCTTGTTGGGATTGGATTACAACAAGGTGTTAGAAGCTTATCAGCAGATGAATGCACAAGAGAAAGAGCCGGCAAAATTGCAGAGCTTTTCTCAAAAAGTGTCGAAACAAGCCAGCGATCAACGTTTGATGATGTTTACTTATTTCATCATCATTATTGTCTTGGCATTGGTTGTGATGTGGTGGTTGCAGCAAGGGCAATTTAGCACGAGTCTGTCTAGTAAGAGCTCACCTGCACAAACTTCCCAGAAGCAGACGACTTCAAGTCAATCAGCTAAAACGAATACAAGCAGTATGAGTCATGTGGCTGAACGCCAAAAAAATCGTGAAGAATCAGAGCTAAACACGGATGCTCCGGATGCTGATCGTATGGAAACATCGGAAACATCAATCAGTTCTGATGAGCTGGATTATTCATCTGACACTGGCGCGCCGTTTGAATCTGATAATGTGTCTGTGGCTGATTCTAAGGTTGAACAAGTCGTTGAAGATGCTGATGAAGCGTTGGCTGGTGCTAATGTGCGTGCTACGCAAGACAGTTCTTTAGCGGGCGACTCGCTACAAGAAATCACGAGGCAGGAAGATAGCTCTCAATATGCTGACGTGACTAGTGAAGAGATAACAAGCTCAGATATGAACGATTCTTCTACAGATTCAATGACTGCAGAGGAACAACCTGAGGCACAGGGTGATAGCCAAGTGGTTATGTCAGACCCTGTTGAATTGGTATTCACCTTTGCAGGCGATTGCTGGGTCAAGATCACTGACGCAACCGGAGAAGATATTGCTTACGGTGTGAAAGCGTCAGGTCGTGTTATGCCTGTGTCGGGTATCCCGCCTTTTGAAGTGGTGTTGGGAGCACCTGAGTCTGTACAAATCACCTTTGCCGGTGAGCCTGTCGATATGTCTCGTTTTAGAGCGGGATATACAGCGCGTTTTGAATTACCTCTTGGCGAATAAATTGCAGATGCTCATAGTGGAAATAGTGGAGTAAATACCTCAATGCAGACAGAGTCGCCTATCACGCGTCGTGAATCGACGCGGATTAATGTCGGAAATGTTCCCATTGGTGCTGGTGCACCTATTGCTGTGCAGTCTATGACCAATACTTCCACCACTGATGTGGACGCTACTGTCGCGCAAATTAATCGAATTGTGGCGGTTGGTGGTGAAATTGTGCGCGTGTCTGTGCCTACTATGGATGCCGCAGAAGCGTTTAAAGTGATCCGTGAGCGAGTGAATGTGCCACTGGTCGCTGATATCCATTTTGACTATCGTATCGCACTTAAAGTGGCTGAATATGGCGCTGATTGTCTTCGTATTAACCCGGGGAATATCGGTAACATGGAGCGTGTGAAAGCCGTTGTTGATAGTGCGAAAGACAAGAATATCCCTATTCGCATAGGCGTTAATGCCGGATCGCTGGAGAAAGATTTGCAGGAAAAATATGGTGAGCCAACACCGGAAGCGCTGGTGGAATCGGCAATGCGCCATGTGGATATTCTCGACAAATTGAACTTTGATCAGTTTAAGGTCAGCGTTAAGGCGTCAGATGTTTTTCTGGCGGTTGGTGCTTACCGTTTGCTGGCAAAACAAATTAAACAGCCGTTGCACTTAGGCATCACTGAAGCGGGTGGTTTTCGTGCTGGTGCAGTGAAGAGTGCGGTCGGACTCGGAATGTTACTGGCTGAAGGTATTGGCGATACGATCCGTATTTCGCTCGCCGCCGATCCGGTGGAAGAAATCAAAGTCGGATTTGATATTCTTAAGTCGCTACGCATTCGTAGCCGGGGTATCAACTTTATCGCTTGTCCAACTTGTTCTCGTCAGGAATTCGACGTTATCGCTACAGTAAATGCTTTGGAAGAGCGCTTGGAAGACATTGTTACGCCAATGGATGTCTCGTTGATTGGCTGTGTTGTCAATGGCCCGGGTGAAGCCGAAGTGTCTGATTTGGGACTTACGGGTGCTCGTAATATGAGCGGTTTTTATCTGGATGGTAAGCGACAAAAAGAACGTTTGCCCAATGACCAGTTGGTCGAGATTCTGGAACAGAAAATCAGAGCAAAAGCGGCTCAGTTAAGTGCCGAAAATCGTATTCCTACGCAAAATATTGATTAGTCTTTAATGATCTATCTACAGCCGGATTTACCGAGGTTCGGCTGCTCTCTATTCCCTACCTGTTTTTACATCGCATTAGCGGGCTTGAAGCGTTGTTGTTTGCCTCGAAAATCCCTATAATGCATGGCTTTTTGCTGAAACGTGGTATTTAACCCCCGAGAGATCTGACGTCGTGAGTAAAACAATCCAAGCTATTCGTGGAATGAATGATTGTCTGCCAGAGCAATCAAGGCTTTGGCAGTGGATGGAACAACAAATTCGAGATGTTGTTGCCAGCTATGGATATGAAGAAATCCGTACTCCTATTGTTGAAAGCACCGATCTGTTTAAGCGTTCAATTGGTGAAGTCACCGATATTGTGGAAAAGGAAATGTATACCTTTGAAGACCGCAATGGTGACAGCCTGACTTTGCGCCCTGAAGGCACAGCCAGTTGTGTTCGTGCGGGTAATGAGCATGGATTATTGTACAACCAGCAACAGCGCCTTTGGTATATGGGGCCCATGTTCCGCCACGAGCGTCCACAAAAAGGGCGTTATCGTCAATTTCACCAATTTGGTGTGGAAAACTTTGGCATTGCAGGCCCTGATATTGACGCAGAAGTGATTTTGTTGAGTGCTCGTTTGTGGAAGAAGTTTGGTATCGCAGACAATGTGCGTTTGGAGTTGAATTCCTTAGGTTCTAATGAAGCTCGTGCGGCATACCGTGAAAAACTGGTTGAGTATTTGTCGCAATACAAAGACAAGCTGGATGAAGATAGTTTGCGCCGTTTGGAGACCAATCCACTGCGCATTCTGGATAGCAAAAATCCAGAAGTTCAAGCTATCGTTGTTGACGCGCCTAAGCTGTCTGAAAACCTGGATGCGGAATCAGCAGAACATTTTCAACAATTATGTGAACGATTAGACGCTTTGGGTATCCAATACCAGGTTAATGAGCGTTTGGTACGTGGACTGGATTACTATAATCGTACGGTTTTTGAATGGGTTACCAAAGATTTAGGTGCTCAGGGAACCGTGTGTGCCGGCGGTCGCTATGACGGCTTGGTGGCTCAGTTAGGTGGCAAAGAAACCACAGCGGTTGGTTTTGCTATGGGACTGGAGCGCTTGGCGCTATTGCTTGAGCAGCAACAAGGATTGGCTATTCCTGATCCGGTTGATGTTTACATGGCGGCAACGGGCGATACTGCTGAAATTATGGCCGTGAAACTGGCGGAATCTCTGCGGGACGAATTACCCGGAGTGAGAATTCAGAATCACTGTGGTGGCGGTAATTTCAAGAAGCAGATGAAACGCGCGGATAAAAGTGGCGCAGCCATCGCTTTGCTCATTGGTGAATCTGAAGTTGAGCAAGGCACTATTACATTGAAATTCTTGCGTGCTGAGGCGGAGCAACAATCTGTTGCGATAGCTGACTTGGCATCGGCAGTGAAAACTGCGTTGGATAAAACAAGACTATAACAGGTACGAAGAGACCTATAGAGGATCAACATGGATCAATATAGTACAGAAGAACAACAAGTCGAAGCGATTAAAAAGTTCTGGAAAGAGAACGGTACTGCCATCGTTTTAGGTGCGGTATTAGGCTTCGGTGGCTTATGGGGATGGCGTTATTACAATGCTCAGATGATTGGTGCTCAAGAGCGTACCTCTGATGCATACAACGCAGCAGTTGAAAAACTGGGCGTTGAAGATAGCGCAGTTAATCAGGCGAAATCTTTTATTGAGAGTAATTCGGATACCCAATATGCGGTTATGGCTGCATTCCGCTTGTCAAAAGAAGCGGCAGATAAGGGTGATTTGCAAGAAGCCCGCAAGCAATTGCAGTGGATTGTTGATAATGAATCATCAATGGTTCTGAAAGAAATTGCACTGATTCGTTTAGCTCGTGTGCAAGCTGAACTGGAAGACTATTCTGCGGCTCTTGCCAGTATTCAAAAAGTCACTTCTGAGTCTCATAAAGGGACTGTTGAAGAAGTGAAAGGTGATATTTACCAGCGTCAGGGTAAGTTGGATGAAGCTGAAAAAGCCTATACGGCAGCTTTGGAAAACTCGGAAGGAAACAATAATAATTTCCTACAGATGAAGCTTGATGATTTAGCGGCTCAAAAACAAAGCTAAATAAAAGCTCAACAGTAGCAAGGGTAGTGTGATGATGCTGGGAAAACAGCTCCTTAAAATTCTTATTCCAACATTGATGTTGACTGGTTGTTCTTCTATGCCTGACTGGGCAAACCCGGGAACATGGTTTGAAGATGAAGAAGAATTGGAAATTCGCAAACTGGAGCCTATAACTCCAAAATTCACTCCTGAAATTGTTTGGGAAGCTCAAATCGGTGACGGTGTACGTCACTATTTTTCTCGCCTTAAACCCGCAGTTGGTTATGACAAAGTCTATGCTGCAAGTCGTCAAGGGGATGTTAAAGCATTCGACCAGGCTTCCGGTAAGGAAGTGTGGAGCATTAACCTGGCTGAGTTTCGTGACGAAGGCATTCTGACCGGTTTTTCCAAGCTATGGTCTGATGGTATTTCAGCCAAGGTCGCTGGTGGCCTGACAGTGGCTTATCAAACCCTGTATCTGGGTACGGAAAACGGCTTGGTGGTTGCACTGGATACTGACACTGGCGCTGTGAAATGGCAGCAAAAAGTGAAAGGTGAAGTGTTGGCAAGCCCTGTCGTTGACGAAGGTATTGTGGTTGTGAACACGGGCGCTGGCACTATGTATGGTCTGGATGCTCGTACTGGCGAAGAAAAATGGGTTTATGAATCTGAAGTGCCGCCTCTGACTTTGCGTGGCATATCTGCACCTGCTGTTGCGGCAGGTGGTGCGGTTGTCGGTACTGCATCGGGTAAATTGGCTGTTACCTTGTTGGAAACTGGTCAGGTTGCCTGGGAGCAAACTATTGCTACTGCATCGGGTTCAACCGAACTTGAGCGTATGGTGGATATTGATAGTCAGGCTTTGGTACTGGGGGGCGTTGTTTACGTCATTTCCTACAACGGTACTTTGGCTTCTATTGAATTACGTAGTGGACGAGTGATTTGGAAACGTGAGTATCGTTCCTATCGTCGTTTAAGTCTGGATGGTAATAGCCTGTTTGTGGTGGATGACAAGAGCCAAATTTACGCTCTGGATCGCCGTAATGGGGTTGAATCCTGGACTCATATAAGTTTACGTGGTCGTGAATTAACGTCGGCAACACCTGTTGGTGATTATATTGTCGTAGGTGATAAATACGGCTATTTGCATTGGTTAACTCAGAGTAACGGTGAATTGGTAGCACGCGTTGCCGTTGGGGGTGATGACGAAGATGAAAGCATCTACGCAGCCCCCATTGAAGATGGCAACATGGTGTACACACAAACCCGCGATGGTCAGTTAGTTGCCATCAAAACACCTGAATAACGTATTACTCTGAGCTGGAGATTAAGTAGAACATGCTTCCCGTGATTGCCCTGGTTGGGCGCCCAAATGTTGGTAAATCAACGTTGTTTAACCGATTGACCCAAACCCGCGACGCATTGGTTGCGGATTACCCTGGGTTAACACGGGATCGCAAATATGGTCAGGCCAAATATCAAGGTTTACAGTTTATCGTAGTGGATACCGGTGGTATCTCTGGTGATGAACAAGGTATTGATGCGGCAATGGCTGGTCAATCTCTATTAGCTGTGGAAGAGGCTGATATCGTCCTGTTTTTGGTTGATGCCCGAGCCGGTCTGACACCCGCCGATGAAGGCATTGCTAAACACCTGCGATCTTCACAGAAACCTGTGTATCTGGTTGCGAACAAAACTGATGGCATTGATGCCCATAGCGAAACCGCGGAGTTCTACCGTTTAGGTTACGAGAAAGTGTGGCATATTGCTGCCAGTCATGGTCGTGGTGTGGCTCAGTTGCTTGAAAGTACGCTGGAACCTTTGGAATCCCATTTTCCAGAGATGCGCATACCGGAAAAAACGGTTGAAACAGAGGAAGATGCGGAAACTCAAAGAGAACGTTTGCAGAATCTACCTATCAAGTTGGCGATTGTTGGCAAGCCTAATGTGGGTAAATCAACGTTAACCAACCGTATTTTGGGTGAAGAAAGGGTGGTTGTGTACGACCAACCTGGAACCACCCGCGACAGCATCTTTATTCCCATGCAGCGTGACGAACGAGAGTATGTATTGATTGATACTGCCGGGGTTCGTCGGCGCAAGAAAATCAGTGACACTGTCGAGAAGTTTTCCGTTGTTAAAACCATGCAAGCCATTGAAGAAGCCAATGTGGTTTTATTGGTTATTGATGCTCGCGAAGGGATTTCTGATCAGGATTTGAGCTTATTAGGGTTCGTGATTAACTCGGGAAGAGCGTTAGTGCTGGCTGTTAATAAGTGGGATGGTCTTGATTCTGATGTAAAAAATGACATCAAGCGCGAATTGGATCTGCGCTTGGGCTTTATTGATTTTGCGCGTTTGCACTTTATCTCCGCGAAGCATGGTACAGGTGTTGGGCATTTATTTGAGTCAGTTCAAGAAGCCTATAATGCCGCAACCAAGCGCGTTGGGACTTCTACCCTGACGCGTATTATGGAATCGGCTCAAGATGAGCATCAACCGCCATTAGTACGCGGTCGTCGCGTCAAAATGAAATATGCTCATGCAGGCGGTTATAACCCTCCTGTTGTGGTTATTCACGGTAATCAGGTGCAGGATTTACCAGAATCTTATAAGCGCTACTTGATGAATTACTTCCGTCGTTCATTGAAAGTGATGGGGACGCCGATCAAGATCGAGTTCCGTGAAGGGGATAACCCGTTTGAAGGTAAGAAGAACTCCTTAACCGTGTCTCAACAGCGCAAGCGCAAGCGTTTGATGAAGCACGTGAAGAAGAAAAAGTAATGCTTAAATAACCCTGGCAACGTAGTTGGGGTTATTTAGATCTCGTTGCTCTGAATTGATATCCCGCTTAATGTTTAGCGTGATATTTACCATCTGCCAGTAGATATTGTTGATATTTATCTATGTAGTTGGCATCCACAGATTCAAACCATTTTTTCACACCGTTTTGATAATGTTCGCTTTCCAGTATTCCGGGAAGTACGGCATTTATCTTTTCAATTGCCTCATATTTGAAGTCGTCATTGTCTGGGCCTGAACAGCCTACAGCACCGAGTACGACATGGTCTGAGTTTTCCTCAATGGGTAGCCAGGCCAGATTTTGCTCATTGGTTCTGTTGAAGTAATTCAATACATTGGGGTATTCAATGGTGAAGTCTACCCGGTTTAAAGTAATCAGCATCATGAGTGATGTGGTAGAGCCAACATTATTGGGTATTTCAAGCCCTTTACTCACATAACGATCCAGTACACTCTGGATTTCTGAACCGAACATCCTGCCAGATTGCTGCCCCATCAAAAAAGCGTTGGATTGCAGCAGTTTTTCTAACGAAACCGGATTGCCATATTGCTTGATAAAGTAGTCTCGCATTTCTTCCTTTAGCACGAGTACATGAGGGAGATAAACCACGGTGGGAGATGATAGTACCATTGAACCTATAGGCGTGGAGCGATGAATCAGGCAGGGGTAACAGTATTTTTCACCCGCTTGCATTTTCCTTTTTAGACGCAAGTTGGGAAACAGTGTTTCAGTGTGTTTTATATCGGGTAATGCTGCTTGTAACTCGTCCATCAACAGATCACAAATACCTTCGTGAGCCAGTTTGCCGGATTGAATAAATAACGGCGGTAAGTCGATGGTTGCCCATGGAATAGATTTGGGTGTTCCAAATGCATTTGCACTGAGCAATAACAGAAAAAATAAACGACTAATTTGCCTCATAACTGCTGGCAATCTCTACTTTGGGTACGACAAGCTGATACTTATAACCTGAGCTCAGGTTTCAGATATTGATTTAATCGTGCTGATCACATCACCATCTTTAAATCTGGTACTTATGGTATCACCTACATTCAGGTTTGCAGCGTTTTTCGCTATTTGGCCATTTTTATACGTTAAAGTGTAGCCACGAGCCAATGTTGCGAGTGGGCTCACTGTATCAAGAAGTTGAGCCACTTGTCCCAGTTTTTGTTGGCGAGATTGTAAGCGATTCGTCATGTTGACCAGTAGTTTATCCGACAAATACTGGATGCGTTGATGATATCCGGCTAATTGATGTTTGGGATGCATCTGACTCAGTCGCGAATGTTGTTTTTCCAGCGCCACGGTTTTGCGCATCAAACTGTCTTGCCAAAGCCTGCTCAGGTTCAGGCTCAAATTATCCAGCAGCTGCTGTTGTTGCAATAGCTGACTACGAGGGTGATTGCTTTGCAGTTGCTGTTTCGCAATACGATAACGATATTGCGCATGTTGTAGGTGAGACAAGCTGCATTTCTGCATGCGTTGAGTTAGTTTGTGCAAGCGTTCTAATGTGTGATGTAACGGCGCGCTAGCGAGTTCAGCGGCGGCAGAGGGGGTAGGCGCTCGAACATCGGCAACAAAATCGGCAATGGTGAAATCTATTTCGTGTCCAACGGCACTAATGATGGGAATGCTGGATTGAAAGATGGCGCGAGCTAACTGTTCATCATTAAAGCTCCATAGATCTTCCATGGAGCCACCACCGCGTCCCAAAATTAACACGTCTACTTCGTTACGTTGATTGGCAGTGTGTAGCGCTTTTAGTAATTGCTGTTCAGAGCCTTCGCCTTGCACCTGACTAGGATATAACACGATATTGATGGTTGGGTTACGGCGTTGCAATACCGTGACAATGTCATGCCAGGCTGCACCGGTGGATGAGGTGATCACGCCCACGGTTTTAGGATTTTCCGGAATGGGTTTTTTATGTACGGGAGCGAATAAGCCTTCATTGGCTAATTTTTGTTTGATGAATTCGTACTGTTGCTTGAGTAGGCCTTCACCCTCCGGCTCTATGTGAGAAACGATAAGCTGGAAATCGCCACGAGGTTCGTACAGGCTGATATTGCCTCTAACTAAAATCTTGTCACCGTTTTTGGGTTTGAATCTGCCTAAACGATTGCTGTTGCGAAACATGGCTGCTTTGATTTGAGCTCGTTCGTCTTTTAAGGTGAAGTACCAATGACCGGAAGCTGCCGCGACGAAGTTGGATATTTCCGCCGATATCCAGATCTGACCAATCTCGGATTCCAGAATGTGTTTGGCAAATCGGTTTAATTTGCTGACGGTAAAAATATGGCTACGTGCTTGATTGGTCATTAATTTTCTCGGTAAGGAGATGTTTACAGAATATTATTTGTTGTAGTTTACCTGATTAGGGAAAACCGCTACAATTGCGCCGCAACAAAATCCCCATTATAGGTTGTTGAAATGTTGCGTTTAGCCAAAGAAGCCCTCACGTTTGATGACGTATTACTTGTCCCTAGACACTCAGAAGTTTTACCTCACCAAGCTAGTTTAAAAACTCGTCTTACTCGTAATGTCGAACTGAATATTCCCCTTGTCGCGGCGGCGATGGATACGGTAACTGAGGCTCAACTCGCAATTGCTCTTGCTCAAGAAGGCGGTATGGGTTTTATCCATAAAAATATGCCGGCGGAAGAGCAAGCCAACCACGTTCGTATGGTTAAGAAGTATGAAAGTGGTGTTGTGTTTGATCCTGTTACTGTTTCTCCTCATGCTACCCTTGAAGAAGTCAGTCAATTAAGTCGTGAATTAGGATACTCCGGTTTCCCTGTTGTTGATGATGACAACAATCTTGTGGGAATCGTGACGGGTCGTGATTTACGATTCGAGAAAAACCTGTCGTTAGAAGTCAGCAGCGTAATGACACCCAAAGAACGTTTGGTAACCGTTACGGAAGGTGCTGATCCGGATCAGGTGCTATTCCTGATGCATGAGCATCGTATCGAAAAAATCCTGGTTGTTGACGATCACTTCAAATTGGTCGGTTTGATCACCGTTAAAGATTTCCAAAAAGCTGAAAGTAAGCCTAATGCCTGTAAAGATAGCTTGGGACGCTTGCGTGTTGGCGCTGCTGTGGGTGTTGGCCCTGAAAACCGTCATCGTATCGCATTGTTGGTTGAAGCCGGTGTTGATGTACTGTTGATTGATACCTCTCATGGCCATTCGCAAGGTGTATTGAACGGTGTCGCAGAAGTACGCGAAGCTTATCCTGACTTGGAATTGATCGCAGGTAACGTAGCAACAGGCGAAGGCGCGAAAGCCTTGGCTGATGCTGGCGTTGATGCGGTTAAAGTAGGTATTGGCCCGGGCTCAATTTGTACTACTCGTATCGTAACAGGCTGTGGTGTGCCACAAATTACCGCGGTTTCTGATGCTGTTGCGGCACTGAAAGGCACGGGTATTCCTGTTATCGCTGACGGTGGTATTCGTTTCTCTGGTGATATTGCCAAGGCGATTGTTGCCGGCGCAAGTTGCGTCATGGTCGGTAGTATGTTTGCAGGAACAGAAGAAGCGCCTGGTGAAGTAGAACTTTACCAAGGTCGTTACTACAAATCTTATCGTGGCATGGGATCGTTAGGCGCGATGAACCAGAAACATGGTTCTTCTGATCGCTATTTCCATATTGATAAAGCGGCTGAAAAACTGGTTCCTGAAGGCATTGAAGGACGTGTTGCCTACAAAGGCCCTATTGCCAATATCGTGCATCAGCAAATGGGTGGTTTGCGCTCAGCAATGGGCTTGACGGGATGCTCTAACATCGAAGCCTTACGTACGGAACCACAGTTTGTGAAAGTGACTGCTGCGGGTATGGGCGAGTCTCATGTTCACGATGTGACTATTACTAAAGAAGCGCCTAATTACCGTTTAGGGTAAGCGTTTTTGGGGTGAATAGTTTTAATACATTCCGGGGCGTAATTCTTTTACGCCACTTATAATTCGCCATCTGTGAATGGCAAAGTATCTGGGGCAAGCTATTCTTGTCCCATAGCAAACTAGTTGATTTTTGGATAAGTACAGCCATGACTACTGACATACACAAGCACAAGATCCTGATACTGGATTTTGGTTCCCAATATACCCAATTAATTGCCAGACGAATTCGTGAAATTGGCGTTTACTGTGAGCTTTGGGCATGGGATGTGGATGAAGAGAAGATTAAAGACTTCGCACCCAATGGCATTATTTTATCTGGTGGCCCGGAATCGGTTACCGAAGCGAATTCTCCTCGCGCCCCTGAGTATGTGTTTAATGCTGGCTTGCCGGTTTTGGGCATTTGTTATGGCATGCAAACCATGGCTGAACAGTTGGGTGGCAAGGTTCAGGGGTCAACCGAGCGTGAATTTGGCTATGCACAAATTGAGCTGATAGGTAAGTCTAACCTGTTTAGCCGTATTGAAGATCATGTGAATGCTGATGGTTTGGCTGCGTTGGATGTATGGATGAGCCACGGCGACAAAGTGGTCGAAATGCCGGAAGGCTTTGAGTGTATTGCGAAAACAGCAAGCTGTCCGCTAGCGGCGATTGCCAATACCGAGAAGCAATTCTACGGCGTACAGTTCCACCCTGAGGTAACACATACTCGCCAGGGTGAGCGAATTCTGGCGCACTTTATTCTGGATATTTGTGGCTGTGAAGCCTTATGGACGCCAGCATCCATTATTGAAGATGCAATCCAGCGTATTAAGGATAAGGTTGGTAGTGACGAAGTCATACTGGGCTTGTCGGGCGGTGTTGATTCCTCTGTAACAGCAATGTTGCTACATCGTGCTATTGGTAAAAACCTTACTTGTGTATTCGTCGATAACGGATTGTTGCGTTTGAACGAAGGCCAGCAAGTCATGGATATGTTTGGCAGCCATTTTGGCTTAAATGTGATTAAGGTTGACGCTGAAGATCGCTTCTTATCTCAATTGGCTGGGGAAGATGAGCCAGAAGCCAAGCGTAAAATCATTGGTCGTGTATTTGTTGAAGTGTTCGACGAAGAAGCGAAAAAGTGTCAAAACGCAAAATGGCTGGCGCAAGGGACTATCTACCCTGACGTGATTGAGTCGGCAGGTTCTGATACTGGCAAAGCGCATGTGATCAAGTCTCACCATAATGTGGGCGGCTTGCCTGAAGATATGGAGCTGGGTTTGGTTGAGCCTCTACGCGAGTTGTTTAAGGACGAAGTGCGCAAGATTGGTTTGGAGTTGGGTTTGCCTTACGACATGCTGTATCGTCATCCGTTCCCTGGGCCGGGTCTTGGCGTTCGTGTGTTGGGCGAAGTGA
The DNA here is from genome assembly GCF_019900845.1 of Paraneptunicella aestuarii. Lineage (NCBI taxonomy): Bacteria > Pseudomonadati > Pseudomonadota > Gammaproteobacteria > Alteromonadales > Alteromonadaceae > Paraneptunicella > Paraneptunicella aestuarii. The sequence goes on from NZ_CP074570.1 coordinate 828,774, forward strand.
AGAAAGAATACTGCGATCTGTTGCGTCGAGCCGATGCTATCTTTATTGAAGAATTGATGAATGCTGATTTGTACAACAAAGTGAGTCAGGCGTTTACGGTATTCTTGCCTGTGCGCTCTGTTGGCGTAATGGGTGATGCGCGTAAATACGACTGGGTTGTGTCACTTCGTGCGGTTGAAACCATTGATTTTATGACTGCTCATTGGGCGCATTTGCCTTATGATTTCCTGGGTAAAGTGTCTAACCGCATTATCAATGAGATTGATGGTATCTCCCGGGTGGTTTACGACATTTCCGGTAAACCACCCGCCACCATTGAATGGGAATAGTGATAGTTCTTGAATTGAAAATATGAATACAGGCAACATGGAGTTGCAATTACCTGAGCAGTTAAGGTGGAGGCTTTATAAATCCCATGTTGCATGCCATTTTCTTTATTTTTCTATTTCAATTGCTTGGAGAAGTAATTCAAAAGCTTCTCCAAATTACCATCCCAGGCCCGGTTATCGGGCTTGTTCTTCTGGTTATCTTTCTTATTGCTAAAGAACGTTTTGGCAAACGATGGTTGTCGGAAACCTTCGAGCGAGATTTGATCGCTACTTCTGAAAGTATTTTGCGTTACTTACCTCTGCTTTTTGTACCTATTGGTGTGGGAGTCGTGTTGCATGTTTCCTTGTTTAAGGGAACCTTGTTGCAAGTGTTGGTGCTTTTGGTTGTAGGAACGTGTAGCACTATTGCATTCACCGCGTGGGTAATGCAGAAGGTGCAAGACAAAACGCAGGAAAAACGGCTAGCAAAAAGCCACTTAAAGGGAGAGATGGAAGAAAAGGGAGATAAGCATGACTGAACAGGATCGTTTGTATCAAATTTGGGTTTATCTTCAGGCCGAACCTTTATTCTGGTTAACGCTGACCATTGGTGCATTTTTGGTTGGTGATTATCTCTATAAGAAGTCGAATCAGTTTCCTTTGGTGAACCCTGTTGCGATTAGCATTATATTGGTTTCATCAGTATTACTGATTTTTGATATTGATTATGAGCGCTATTTTTCCGGTGCTAAATTTATTCATTTTATGCTTGGGCCTGCCACGGTTGCACTTGCGATCCCCATCTATAAGAAATGGCATTTGATTACTCATAATGCCAAGGCGATTATGGCTGCTGTTGTGCTTGGTTCGATCTTTGCGATCCTGACCACTTATGCTTTGGCAATTTTGTTCGATCTGGATCATCAGCTTATTTTGAGTTTGTTACCCAGAAGTGTTACCGCACCTATCTCAATGGGGATTTCTGAGCTCATTGGTGGCATACCCTCGTTAACCGCCATCATCACCATTATTACCGGTATTATCGGTGCGGCTTTGGGCGCATTCGTATTGGATTTGATGAAAATTAGAAGCTTATCGGCAAGAGGAATGGGAATTGGGTTGGCAAGTCATGGTATTGGTACTGCCAGAGCCATGAGCCGGAATGAGGAAGCGGGGGTTTTTTCTGCTGTCGCGATGGGGCTAAGTGGAATCGTGACTTCAATTCTGGTGCCTATCGCAGTGAAAATACTGTTTTAGGTTAAATCTGCTGAGTTGTAATGGAGCAATAAGGGCTGAACGCCAGCCCTTAGGTCGCATATACATTTCCTTGCCTGTATTAGCGTAAAGATTCGATTTCTTTTTTCAGATCGTATTTTTCGTCGGTGACGATTTTTTCCAACGTAGCAACGCGTTCTTGCAAATTCTTAATTGCCTGTAGCATTTCACTGTTATCTTTCCCTGAACTCTCAGTTTGTCTTGCATTGACATTACGCTTGTGAAAAACGGTATTGGTTAGCTTTACGATAGCTACACAAACAATAGCAACAATAGCTATAGCCGTTAAATTCATGATTTCTTCCTCTCGTTCTACATTTCCGTTGTTGGCTTAACTCACCGATTTAGTCTTGCTTGATAGTGGCAATTTTACATGTGAAGTCAAGACTAAACCGGCTTATTTGAATTGCTTTGCTGATAACTTATTCATTTTCCTCGTTTTCAGCATCACGCTTATCGGTGTAAAGTTCGTAAAGCCAAACGGCGGTAAAAACAACAACTGTAACGATAGCAATAGTGGTTAAGTCCATTTTGATTCCTCTTTTGATAATGGCTTTTGTACTGGTGCCAAAACATATAGCAAATATGAAACCAATAAAAATTAATAATAAAATCAAATAGATATTAATATTGCTATTTTTGCCAAGGTGAATAATTGGTTAAAATGACCAACAGTTAACGAAATTAATCAACTTCGTAGGGTATATGTCGGAAAAAGATGATAGTGAATGGATGCGATATGCGTTGTCATTGGCGGATCGCGCTGCTGCAATTGGGGAAGTGCCCGTTGGGGCAGTGGTTGTATTGGAAAATAAAGTGATTGGTGAAGGCTGGAATCAGTCAATTTTGCGCCATGATCCGTCAGCCCATGCCGAGATGATGGCTATCCGCCAAGCGGCTAATCAGGTGGAAAACTATCGCCTCATTAATGCTGCTCTCTATGTCACCTTGGAACCTTGCCCTATGTGCGCTGGCTTGCTGGTGCATAGCCGTATTGCAAAGATCGTTTATGGAGCCAGCGATTATAAAACCGGGGCGGCAGGCAGCATTATGAATTTGTTGCAGCATCCGCAACTTAACCATCAGGTTGAAGTGGTGTCGGGCGTATTGGAACAAGAATGTGCTGATAAAATCTCGTCTTTTTTTGCTCGCAGAAGAAAAGAGAAAAAGGCGTTGAAACAAGAACGTAACCAGCCTTCGAACAACAACATATCAGAGTGAAATAGTGAGCATAACAAGCGTTAATTGGTCGCTAGGCTAAACTCGTTCTAACCTGATTTAAACGATCGTTTATAGCTGGAGAAAGACTGATGCAAAAAGGCAGTCGTTATGAACTTGACTATCATGTGACTTCTGAAGACTTGGCGAAAGCATTGTCGATGACAGACGAAGATGACTTTCCAGAAGTATTGGCAACAGCAAGAATGGTTGCCCTGATGGAATTGGCGGCAGCGCGTTTGTTAAGACCTATGCTGCAAACTCAGCAATTATCCGTTGGGGTGCATGTCGATATTGAACATATGGCGGCAACACCTTGCAGTGAAGATGTTAAAGCGGTTGCTGAGTTTGTTGATATGCAAGGCAAGCTGTATTTGTTCAATGTTGAGCTTTGGGATAACGGTGGATTAGCAGGAAAGGGGACACATACTCGAGCTGTGATCGACACTGAAAGATTAGAGCAAGGCGCGAAACGTAGAATTCAGGCCGGCGCAAATTAAAGTGTTATGAATGTATTCGATGTGAATTTGTCAGTGCTGGTGGTGGGAAAAAGAACCAGGAACCACTGCCAGTGGGAAGCAGCTTAACTTGCTTCTGCCCACTCGGCACCTTCGATTTGATGTTGAAATATTTGTCTGCGCATTTGCAGTTTACGATGGATCTGTTTTAGTAATTGTCGACGACGAGATGTATTGCATAACGAGCGTCGTTTTGTCATTAGGTTACGTTTTTTCATTGTTATATTTCTCCTTATAAATTTGGGCTCACTTCATTTTTCCCTGTTTTCCCCTTGGATGAACACCTTGTGAGCTTATGTTTACTTACCTCTATTTTTCTTATGCATTCTCACTAAATATTGTGTCAATTCTGTGGCAATTCAAGTGCCTTCTCTATTTATCGGCCTTGAATGCCATTAATTCAGTGAGCTGATGCTGTTATTTCTACCACAGCTTATTTAAAAATGGAAAAATATTTACCGTTGAGTTTGTTGTTTCGGTTTACAGATTGAAATGAAACGACAATGATTTAGGTTTAATATTCCAGCCAGGAATAAGTGAGACCGGATATTTTCAGGGTTAGTTCCCGGAATCAGTGGAATTTTTATCTGAAAGGTATACCAAACTGTCGTAATAACGTCGAATATTGGTGACATATCTAATCGCTTCATCACCGCGGGCATAACCATAGCGAGTGGTTTTGTAGAAACGCTTTTGTCTGAGCAAGGGAAGATGTTGTTTTACATCTATCCAAAGATCGGGATTGCCGCCTGATTTTTCCGTTAACACACGCGTATCTTCCAGATGCCCCAGTCCTATATTATAGGCAGCCAACGCAAACCATAATCGGTCTGGTGACTGAATGCGTTCAGGAATACGACGAAGCAATTTTCTAAAATACTGAGTGCCGCCTCGGATACTTTGTTCTGGGTCAAGACGAGAAGTCACGCCTAACTCTTTCGCTGTGGGGAGCGTTAACATCATCATGCCGCGCACGCCTGTGGGTGATTTAGCTCTTGGGTTCCAATGGCTTTCCTGATAGCTCATGGCGGCAATTAAACGCCAATCCAAATCAGCGGAATATTTTTCAAACCAATCCTGATATTTGGGAAGAGTCTCTTTGGCGGCGGCTAGAAATGACGTGGTATCCACATAGTTGAACTGGCGTACATGTCCGAAGTATTTATCTTCTAAAACCGCCAATTTACCGTTTTCTCTGACCATACCGAAATATTCAATCAGTGCGGCCAGCAACGCATCATCCTGATTTTTATTTAATGCCCAAGCGATGGATTGGGTGTCGTGAATGGTAAAACCTACGCTTAACTCCGGATATAAACGGCGCATGATATTTAATGTATTTGAATCTGAAACGGTAAAGTCCAGTTTTTCATCTAACACCATTTGCAGTAGTTCTTCTTCGTCTTCATCATCCGTTTCACGCCATGAAATATTCCTCCACTCACTTTCGGTGTTTTTAAGTTGATGCAATGATTCTGCGTGACTACTGCCAGATGTTACGGTGAATGAGCCGTCAAGCTCGGAAGGATTGCGAGGACGAGTACGCCCCTGTTTAAATACCAGCTTTTGGCTGACGTCCTGATAAGCCGGGCCAAATTTGAAATCCTGACTACGCTGTGGGGTGGCGGTGATGCCTGCGGCAATAAGATCCAGGTGGTTTTGTCGCAACTGAGGAAACATGTCGTTGAGGTTGTAGTAGGGAAAAACTTCCAGCCTTACACCCAAATAGTCAGCGAAACCTTGTGCTAACTCATACTCGAAACCTTCTTCGCCAGTCGCACCTACATAATAGGTGGTAGAGCCATAGCGAGTACCTACTTTTAACACACCTTCATCCAGTACACGGGTTAGACTATTATGCTGTTGTAATAAATCGCACGATTGCAGAAGAAACAAGCAACATAGAATAAGACTGAAATTAATGAGTTTGAGTGGTTTTTTTTGCACTATTACCTGACTGGATTATGAGTAAATTTACCGCTTGCAAGCATTTTGACGAATTTACACCATAACCGCCAGTATATTCATGATATTTCCACCTCATCGGCTTACTTCGTCTGGGTATTTAGTCTATAATCGCGCCTCTTTTTCAAGCTCTTCTAAAATGTAGATATAGGCTCCAAATGATTGGCGAACTTTTGGATTTACATCCCGTTTTGACTGTCTTTTCGGCAGGTTTCAGAGTGGGTACGAAGGCGAATCAATCATTCCAATCAAGGTACTCCGAACCTAACGACGGTGGTAATTAGTAATATGTTGACGATGCGTGGTGCACCGGCACTTTCCGGCTTTAGAATTCAAAAACTTCTCACTTCAATGCAAGACATGGGGCTTCCTGTCACGGCATTGTCTGCTAACTATATGCACTTTGCGCATGTTAGCGCATCGTTAGATGAAACCGAAACAGGGTTACTTGAGACTTTGTTGACCTATGGCCCTAAATTGCAGGATGTAGAACCGCAAGGTCAATTGTTTTTGATCACGCCTCGTCCTGGCACGCTTTCGCCCTGGTCATCTAAAGCGACGGATATTGCTAACAACTGTGGCCTAAGCAAGGTTAAGCGTTTGGAGCGTGGTTGTGCGTATTACCTGGTCGCGAGTTCAGAACTGAACGCCGAGCAGCAAAAACTGGCTGCCAGTTTGTTACATGATCGCATGACCGAGGTGGTATTTTCTGAGCTGGAACAGGCTCAACAATTATTTGCAGAAGCTTCTCCTGCTGAATTCACTCGCGTTGATTTGTTGGCGGGCGGTAAAAGCGTATTACAAGAAGCCAATGTTCGTATGGGATTGGCGCTTGCTGATGACGAAATTGACTATCTGGTGGAAAGCTATCAGGGCTTGCAACGTAATCCAACCGACGTAGAGCTATATATGTTCGCTCAGGCAAACTCTGAGCATTGCCGTCACAAAATTTTTAATGCCGATTGGACTATTGATGGCGAGACTCAACCTAAGTCCTTGTTCAAAATGATTAAGAATACGTTTGAACAAAATAGTGAGTACGTACTTTCTGCATACAAAGATAATGCCGCAGTAATGACAGGTTCTAAAGCGGGTCGTTTTTTCGCTGATCGTGAAGATAGAGAATATCGTTATCACCATGAAGACATTCATATTTTGATGAAAGTCGAAACTCACAATCATCCAACCGCGATTTCCCCATTCCCCGGTGCAGCTACAGGTTCTGGTGGTGAAATTCGTGACGAAGGTGCGACTGGACGAGGTTCCAAACCTAAAGCGGGCTTGGTTGGTTTTAGCGTTTCTAACTTGTCGATTCCCGGTTTTGAACAGCCTTGGGAACAGCAATATGGCAAACCTGAACGTATTGCCAGCGCACTAGACATCATGATCGAAGGCCCATTGGGTGGTGCCGCATTTAATAATGAGTTTGGTCGCCCGAATATTCTTGGTTACTTCCGTACCTATGAGAATTTGGTTAACAGCTTTAATGGCGAAGAAGTGCGTGGTTATCACAAGCCAATTATGTTGGCGGGTGGTTTGGGCAACATTCGTGACGAGCATGTTCAGAAAGGCGAAATCACTGAAGGCGCAAACTTGATCGTGCTGGGTGGCCCAGCTATGAACATTGGCTTGGGCGGTGGTGCGGCTTCGTCGATGGCTTCGGGTCAGTCTAACGAAGATTTGGATTTTGCTTCTGTACAGCGTGACAACCCTGAAATGGAACGTCGTTGTCAGGAAGTCATTGACCGTTGCTGGCAAATGGGCGAGCAAAACCCAATTCAGTTTATCCATGATGTGGGTGCGGGCGGTCTGTCGAACGCCTTCCCTGAATTGGTCAATGACGGTGGCATGGGCGGTGAATTTGAACTGCGCAATGTGCCGAACGATGAACCGGGAATGTCGCCACTGGAAGTGTGGTGTAACGAATCCCAGGAACGTTATGTTTTGTCGGTTTCTGACGAAGATTTGCCTCTGTTCACTGAGATCTGTCAGCGTGAAAGAGCACCGTTTGCCGTTGTTGGACGAGCCACAACGCAGAAGCATTTGTTGGTGACAGATTCTCACTTCGACAACGCACCTATTGATATGCCGTTGGATGTATTGTTGGGTAAACCACCTAAAATGCACCGTGATGTGCAGTCGACTCAGGCGCAGGGTTCAGAGTTTGATACCTCTGGCATTGAGCTGGCTGATGCGGCTGAACGTTTGTTGCGTTTGCCTACCATTGCAGAGAAGACCTTCCTGATCACCATTGGTGACCGCACGGTAACGGGTATGGTGAGTCGTGACCAAATGGTGGGCCCGTGGCAGGTTCCTGTTGCTGATGTTGCGGTAACGACAGCCACTTTCGATAGCTATCATGGTGAAGCGATGTCGATGGGCGAACGTACTCCTGTGGCATTGCTGGATCATGGCGCATCAGCGCGTATGGCCGTTGCTGAGGCGATTACCAATATCGCGGCGGCGGACATTGGCGCGTTAAATCGCATTAAGCTATCTGCTAACTGGATGGCGGCAGCAGGTCATCCCGGTGAAGATGCCGGTTTATATGAAGCTGTTCATGCCATTGGTGAAGAGTTGTGCCCTGCGTTAGGCATTACCATTCCGGTTGGCAAAGATTCCATGTCGATGCAGACGCGTTGGCAGGACGAAGGCCAGGACAAAGCGGTTATCGCGCCCTTGTCATTGGTGATTTCTGCCTTTGCTCGTGTTGAAGATGTACGTAAAACATTAACGCCGCAGTTGCGTACTGATAAAGGTGACTCGGTATTGATGCTGATTGACCTGGGACAAGGTAAAAACCGTTTAGGCGCTTCCTGCTTTGCTCAGGTGTACAATCAGTTAGGTACCGAAGCGGCGGATTTGGATTCTGCTGAATTGCTCAAAGGCTTCTTTAATTCAGTACAGGCTCTGATCGCTAAAGGCTTGATTTGGGCTTATCACGACCGTTCTGACGGTGGTTTGTTTACGACAATCGCTGAAATGGCGTTTGCAGGTCATACCGGTGTTAAAGTGAATTTGAACGGTTTGGGTCAGGATGCTGCGTCAATTCTGTTTTCGGAAGAATTGGGTGCGGTATTGCAAATTCCTGCCACTGAACTTGAACAAGTAAACGCGGTTCTTGATAAAAATGGTTTGCTGAATTGCAGCCATGTTATCGGTGCATTGACATCCGAAGATGAAATCTCATTTAGCTTCAATGATGCCGTTGTATTAGCTGGCAAGCGTAGTGATTACCGTCGAATCTGGGCTGAAACCACTAATCAAATGCAATCACTGAGAGACAATCCTGAGTGTGCTGCAGAGGAATTTGCGCTTAAATCAGATGCTAATGATCCCGGTATGTTCGCTAATTTAAGCTTCAATACTTCGGAAGATGTTGCTGCACCTTACATTGCCAAAGGTGTTGCCCCTCGTATTGCAGTATTGCGTGAGCAAGGGGTTAACTCTCATGTTGAAATGGCGGCAGCGTTTGATCGAGCAGGCTTTGCTGCCATCGACGTGCATATGAGCGACATCTTGCAGGGGCGGGTTGATCTGGCTGATTTCAATGGCTTGGTTGCCTGTGGCGGCTTCTCTTATGGTGACGTGTTAGGTGCGGGTGAAGGTTGGGCGAAGACTATTTTGTTCAACGAACGCGCCAGAGAACAGTTCAGCAACTTCTTTGCTAACCAAAATACATTCAGCCTTGGTGTATGTAATGGCTGCCAAATGTTGTCTAATTTGAAATCCCTGATCCCGGGTGCTGAACATTGGCCACGCTTCGTTACCAACCGTTCAGAACGTTTCGAAGCGCGATTTGCTATGGTTGAAGTGGTTGAAAGCCCCTCTTTGTTCTTTAAGGGCATGGAAGGCTCCATGATGCCGATTGCGGTTTCTCATGGTGAAGGTCGAGCTGAATTTGCCAGTGAGTCTCAATTGCAAACTATTGTCGATGCTCAAATGAGTTTGCGTTATGTTGATCATCAAGGTCAGGTAACTGAACAGTATCCATTGAACCCCAACGGTTCCCCACAAGGTATCGCTGGACTTAGTTCATTGGATGGCCGAGCGACGATTATGATGCCTCACCCTGAGCGTGTTTTTAGAACGGTGGCTAACTCTTGGCATCCTGATGATTGGCAAGAAGATGGCCCATGGATGCGTATGTTCCGCAATGCAAGGGTATGGATAGGGTAAACTAATTACTTGTTAAGAAGAGCTTTTCGCCATTGAAGGGCTCTTTCTTCTGCGTCTAAAAGTCGAGACATTTGCTTGTTTTCTTTCAAAAATTCATGATTTTGTCAGTTTTGGTTATTAAATTGACCTGATTTTGATGTCATTTGTAGGGAAAATCCTCGATATTGGCTTTTTTCTAGCAATATGTTGTTAAATTTCAAATCGTTGTATATTATTTGGGCTTAAGGCTTGTATTTATTGCATGCCTTACAGGGTGCGCCATATACAGTTTGTATTCGCTGATAACTAAAATAATAATGGCCGAGAAAATTTATGAATCGTTCATCTAGAGGCTTTGGCTTAATTGGGGTGCTTCTCGCAGTAATAGTCCTGATTGTTTCTGCGGTAATGAGTACATCAGCTTCTTCTCAGGAAGTGACAATATCTGTAAATGTCGTCAACGATACTGACGTAAAAAAATAACAGATATCGATTCTATAAGAGTAGAGAACCGTAAATGCTTAGTCATTTGCGGTTTTTTGCGTTTTTAAAATTCACTATTATTACCTTCTTTCCTTATCTCCCTTTTCCTGACTCATTCTCCTGAATAAGCGCCGCAAATTCGTTGTTATCAATTACTACCGCGTGCGGTGAACTTCGCGATTGTCCTGCTTTTGTTTTTCGTTCTTTTTTAACAACACATAAACAGCGCCATAGCCGCCATGATGTTTTAATGCGGAATGAAACGCCAAGACTTCCGGCATATCTTGCAGCCATCGATTCACATAGCTTTTATAGAAGGCTGGATAAGGTTTGCTATTCACGCCCATGCCATGCTTCAGCAGCACTGCCCGATAGCCTTTGTTATAGCTGGAGACAATAAACTGAAAGACAGTTTCATGAACGGTTTTGAAGTTCATGCCCTGTAAGCTGGAAGCTTGCTCAATATTGTATTTACCCATGCGCAGGTTTTTAAAAACGCCCTCCTGCACACCATCTTTCTTATAGGCAATGATGTCATCAGGTGCGACCGGATCGACTGCGTCAGTTGTCAGATGATTGCGATATCCACCGAGCTCCTTTTCTATCGCTTCACGTCTTAATTGTTTGGCGAGGAGATCTTCAGACTGCCGGCCATGAAATACACGGCTGTCTTGTTGCAATGGTTTGACACCCTCCAATTCCGCCATCTGGCGAGAAAAATCCCATTCGGTATTGTCGTCGGCGTTCATCATGGAAACCTCTTAAACCATGTGTTCAGGATAATATTTGCAAGTGGGAATATTGGGACTTGAATTTAATATTCAAGATGCTGGAAATTTCTAGTTCTGAAGTTATTGTGTCTCTACATGGGTTTATTTAAAGCTTGGAAGACTTAACTTGCCTGAAAGTTTGAAAGCTATATTAATTGTTAATGTTTGTAATAATTTGAAGTAGTAGTCTCATTCCTAAAAAACGCTATTTAAACTTGTTCTGGACTTTCACTATCTTTGTAAGAGCATCATCATTTTTGAGAAGATTTTCAAATATTCTTTTGGACTTTTTAGGGATAACTACTTGAGCTCATTTGAAAAATGAATGGCTTTTCCTTAATGAGCTCGCTGTGTTAGTTCGCCATATATATATATTTATCGAATTAAGTAATTCACAAGAGTTCAATAATCTAACGGTTTTTACAGAATTATTGAAATAATTGTATCAATTCGCCTGCTCAATAAACGATCTAATTCTTTATCATAATTCTCTGTTGTTATGTTAAGTATAAAATATTATTTACCTTGATATAATGTTTGAATTTGAGTAATGTTCGCTTTATTTTTCGTTGATTTTTATCAAGTTTTTATTTTTGTGTAATTAATTATCCGCAATTTTGATAGGGGCTATTTAGGCTTTTTCAAATGGATAAAGGGCGTAGGCTTTATTTATTTGATATTTATGTCTTGATATCTTTTCTTAAAGAATATCGAGTTCATTATTGATTTAATGCCATTAGTTTTCTTGCGATAGCTATTGACTTTAATCGGAAATTGATTTCATGGGCACATATCTAATGATTCTTTAGAATAGAAGAAAAGAAATATCATTAAACCTGATTGTGCCCCCTGTAATTTTCTTATTTCTTACAGTGTTAAAGTGTAAATAATGTATATGGAAAAATTTATATTTAGTGAAGGTGTAAAAAATGTAAGTTTTTATTGCCTGATTATGTAGGCGGCTTCTCACTAAGGGGTGGTTAAGTTCTTATAAGTAACAAAAGATGGAATTTAACTGTTGGGCTGATTTGTAAATGAAGAGATAAAGGTTAAGTGTTGTCCTCAAGCTTTAATGAAGTTAAAAAAGAAATACAGTATGCATATGATAATACGGTTTTTTTTCGTAAACATATGGAGCTGGCTGGGCTTACTCCAAAAGATATATTGGAGCCTGGTGACTTAGCGCGAATTCCTCCAACTGTAAAAAAAGATTACCGGAAAAACTTCCCGGCAGGAGTTATTGCTTCCGGATACAATTTGAAAAGTCCATACGTGATGCGCTTTCAGAGTTCTGGAACTGAAGGAGATCGACTTGTAAGTGTAGTTTTGTCTTATGATCTCGCAAGACGTCAGGCTAATTGCATATCAGTTAATCCAAAATTCTCATCGTTGTGGCAGCCCGGGCTTAAATTACGAACCTGTAGGTATGCTGCGCCAAATTGCTCTGACGTTGAATGTGCCAATCCCAATAGCACAATGGAGAGCCGGATGTTATCTGATGGGACGCTAGTGCTGCCTGTTTATCACGATCTTCTTACCACTCCTGAGCGTATGGTCAATCGTGCGCTTGACGAGATAGAAGAGTATGACCCGCACTTGTTGTTCATTGATCCCACTCACTTCGCTTTTTTAATTCGAGCGATGAAAAGGGCTGGGCGAGTCCCTCATAAGAAACAGGGATTTTGCATTATGTCTGGCTACACCATGTGTACCCAAGTAGCTCGTCGTCAAATCAAAGAATGCTTCGGTGAGGATGTAGCTTTTGCGGATATGCTAGGTATGTCTGAACTTGGTTATCTTGGCTTTGAGTGTCCTCACGGTCGCCAGCATATGAATGTTGAAGATTACCATATTGAGTTTATCCATAACGGAAGGGCGGCGGAACCCGGTGAATTAGCTGAGTTGGTCATTACCACATTGAGGGATCGCTTATCTCCACATATTCGATATGCCACTGGAGATATGTATCGTTTAAGCGCGGAACCATGTAGCTGTGGTAGCTCCGCACCTTTAGTCAGAGCAGAAGGGCGTGTTAAAAATGCCTTGTGGCTTCATGACGATACAGTGGTGACCCCCAAAGAGTTAGATGAATTGATTGGTCCTGCGGAATGGATCGATATGTATCAAATGAATCAAACCAACGACGATGAGTTTGCTTTTCAATATTTGCGTAATGATGCTTGGACACAACAACAGGAAGATGAACTTGTTGAAAAATTTCAAGAGAAATTGAAAACCAAAAACATCAGTTGTTCCCCTACTCAATATTTGCCAGCTGATCGGGGAGGTAAGTTTATCTCTTGTGTGTCCAGTGTCGCAATGAGAGATGAAAAAAGGAAGATGTTGTCATGGTTATAGCTGAATGTAAGGGCGATTTCCCGGTTCTGGAACGCCAAATTGATGGTCAAAATATTACTTATTTGGATAGCGCAGCAACATCCTTAAAGCCAAGATCAGTTATTGATGCCATGTCAAATTATTATTCCCAGAATGGCGTCAATATTCATCGAGGCAAATATTATCTTTCTGAAGAGGCATCGGATTCTTACGAGCGGGTTAGATATTCTATCGCCCAGTATCTTGGAGCTTATGGCAATGAGATTGTCTTTACCAAGGGTACAACTGAATCGTTAAATCTTGTGGCTTATGGGCTTGATTTAAAAGCCGATGACGTTGTAGTTGGTTTTATTGATTCTCACCATGCCCAACTGCTTCCGTGGCGACGTTTTGCCCAGTTGAAACTGGTCAATATGGATAGTGAGGGGAGAATCGATCTTGAGCATTATCATGAATTGTTAAAATTGAAGCCTAAAGTGGTCGTTCTGACTCATTGTTCTAATGTCTCGGGAAATGTGGCTCCTATTGAGCAAATGGCTATTGCCGCTAAAGAAGCCTGTGATGCTATCGTCGTTGTTGATGCTGCGCAGTCTATCCCTCATCCGCATTTGCATATTGACGTTTCAAAAATCCCCGTGGATTTTGTGGCTTTTTCGGGGCACAAAATGTTAGGGCCTACGGGTGTAGGATGTCTGTACGGTAAAAGCGAGGTGCTCAATCAATTGCGACCACTCATGTTAGGCGGTGGCATGGTTGATTGGGTGGATATTGAAGGTTCTCAGGAACGCAAAATTCCTCATCGATTTGAAGCAGGCACCCCTCCCATTGCCGCAACACTTGGCTTGGGTGCTGCCCTGTCTTATTTGAATCAGATCAGCCAAAAAGAATCGCATGAGCACACTGAGCAATTAACCGCGGCCATCATTAAAGGCGCTATGGACAGGGACTACCTTCAATTATTAGGGCCCAAAACAACTGAAAACCGCTGTGCTATCGGTAGTTTACGAGTTGTAGGCTGTGATGATTTGTCCGATATCGCCAGAGCATTGAGTGATTCATACGGGATCATGTGTCGAACCGGGCATATGTGCGCTCAGCCTGTAGTAGATAACCAAATGGGTGGCGAAGTTCTACGGATTTCAACTTATATCTACAACACCACAGAAGAGATCGAACGATTTTACCTGGCTCTTGACGAGTTGGTTTCTTTCCTTGGAATTTAACGATGAATATTAACCGCTATTTGAGAGAGTTCACTTTCTCTGGAAACTATTGTTCGCCAACAGAAGCAGAGTTTTATAAGGAACAAATGAAATGTTAATGCGTTCTTATCCTATTTTATCGCGTTTACTTATCTGGATATTCGTTCCCATCATACTTGTATGCGGCATCGGTTATGGCTTTTTGCTGCAAAGTTTGCCTCAAACTGAGGGGACAATTTACCTGAAAGGTTTGGGCGCACCTGTGCAGATAGTTCGTGATGAGCACGCAATTCCACATATCTCTGCCGAATCGGATAATGATGCCTTTTTCGCATTGGGCTACCTGCACGCACAGGATCGACTTTGGCAGATGAATTACAACCGGCGATTAGCTCAAGGCCGATTAAGTGAAATAATGGGTCGAGGCTCGCTTGATAGCGATAAGTTCATGAGAACGCTTGGTTTTGCACGTGCAGCTCAGGCCGACCTGCAATCATTGGATGAGTCCGCGCTCCAGGCATTAACGTCTTACGCCAATGGTGTCAACGCCTGGATTAATGAAGGGAATGTATTACCTGTAGAGTTTTATATTTTAGATACAAAACCTGAAGTTTGGCATCCATCCGATTCACTTTTAATGTCGAAATGGATGGCTTTTAACCTGGGGCGGAATAATTTAAATATGGAAGTGAGCCTTGATTTATTGATCAAGGAAATGGGAATCGCTAAAGCTCTTGAAATGTTCCCGGATGTTAATGCAAAGGCTTTCTCCGTTACAGAGGTTACGGGGCTTGTAGATGAAGAAATACAGCAAGGCTTATTAGCACAGAGTAACCGATTACAAGATAGATTTGATATAGGTGACAAGGGGTTAGGAAGTAATGCCTGGGCTGTTTCAGGGCAATTTACCCAAAGCGGTCTGCCTCTTTTGGGAAGTGATCCCCATCTGGCAGTGCAAATTCCCACAATGTTTTATTTGGCTGCGATTCAAGGGGATCGCTTAAATGTCACTGGTGCCACCTTTCCTGGCATACCTGTTGTGCTGGCTGGACGTAATGAGTCCATCGCCTGGGGTACAACGAATATGATTGCGGATGTGCAGGATATCTACGTGGAGCGCACGAATCCGTTAAATGATGATCAATATGAAATAGACGGTCAATGGATGGACATGGAGATCGACGAAGAATTAATTTATATCAAATCAGATTTCCCCAGCTTTTTAACCAATCCTATTGCACCAATTAAATGGCAAGTTCGTAGAACCCGAAATGGCCCCTTGATCAGTGATGCTATTGGTCGAGTTGAGCGTCCTTTAGCGCTAAGGTGGACGGGATTTGATGAGGCCGACAAATCCTATCAAAGCTTTCTGGGTATTAATTATGCTGTGGATTGGACAAGCTTTAAATCTGCGTTTAAGGATTACGCAGTTCCTGCAAGTAACTTCATCTACGCAGATGTACACGGTGATATCGGTTTGTTTGGCGCGGGTAAAATTCCCATTCGTAGCCATAGCAACGGTAGATTACCTGTGCCAGGTTGGCAATCAATCTATGATTGGGAAGGTTATATTCCGTTGGATTCCGTACCACAGATCTTGAATCCTGAAAAAGGATACGTGGCAAATTCCAATAACAAAAATCACCCTGATGATTATCCATATATGGTCTCCCACCTTTGGGCCGCGCCTTACCGGGTGGATAGTATTCGTCAAACACTGGAAAGCCACATTAAAAAGGGCGAGAAGCTTACGGTTCAGGACTTTGTGAATTTACAAGGTAGTACCGATAGCTTACAAGTGGGTGAGTTACTTGGTTTTATTCAGAATATGACCCCCAGAAATTCGAAGCAGGAAGGCGCTATTAACAAACTTAAAGAGTGGAGCGGGTCACTTTCAACGGATAGCACAGAAGCCGTTATTTATTTGGTTTGGGTCAAGCATTTTCGTGGGCTACTGATAGCTGATGATTTGAAAGGAAACGCGTTACAGGAAGAACGCTCAAATCGCTTGCAGTTCCTTACGGGACTCAGGAATCCCAAGTTTATTAAGAGCGTTATTGAGCAAGGTGAGGATCTGCAATTCAAATGGTGTGATCTAATTGACACAGAAGTACAAGAAAGCTGTGAGGATTTAGGGTTGATGGCCTTGGATGAAACCCTTAAGGAAATCGATCGTAAAATCGGAGCGGATAAGCCTTGGGGCGATGTGCTTAAAGTTCATTATGGTCATCAGGCTTTTACAAATACTCAATTACTAGACTTGGTTTTTGATCGAGATATCGGCAAAGGCGGTGATCGATACTCCGTAAACAGTGTGAACTGGGCCTATGCAGAAGATACAGGATACCGAGTAAGCACTACAGCTAACTTCCGGCAGGTAGTTGACCTAAATGATTGGGAGCAGGGTGGTTTTATCATAGATACAGGGCAAAGTGGCAATGTCTTAAGTCAACATTACGACGACAACATTGTACCTTTTAAAGCGTTAACCTTGTGGCCATGGCGTATTAAGGCCGAGCAGGGAGCAAGAAAAGAATCAACACTGATATTGGAACCAATCAAACATTCGAGTGGGAAAAAGGAGTCATAAAATGTCAAAAAACAAGGCCGACTCACCAACACGATTAATGGGACTTTTAAGTGCGACTTCACCTAATAAGGTCTTTATAGCGACCCTTCTAGGTTCTGTCGCGGGGCTGGCATACGCCATTGTAGTCCCCTTAATATTATTGTCTTTACAGCCTGAACTTAGCCGATTTATGCAACCGGAATTTGCATCTTCATACTGGTTATTCGGAACGTTTGAAATATCCAATCCGGCGCAGGCTTTGTTCTTTTTCTCTGTTGTCCTGTTTATTTTGTTTTGTCGAGTGATATCTGAATCGTTAATAGCACAAAGCTCTATAGACGCCACAGTAGGATTGAGAAAGAAGCTATATAAAAGAGTTTCACAGTTGCCTATACAAAAGCTGGAACAGATTGGCCCATCACGATTATTGACAGCACTGAACAATGATATCGGTCAGATAACTGCGGGCGCTTCGGTGATGCCAAATATATTGGTTGCTTCAACTACCATCTTTGGCATGTTCTTCTTCTTAATTTACTTAAAGCTGGAAATTTTCCTGTTCATTGTTGGAGTAATTCTCTTTGGCGCATTGACTTACCGCATTCCTCTATTGATTGGGCGTAAGTATATGACTAAAGCCCGTAATAGCTATGATGGGATTCAGGAAGGGATGAGAGGGCTGATTTATGGGGCAAAAGAGTTAAAGCTAAATCAGCAAAAACAGCAGGCCTTTCTGATAGAAGATATTCACAGATTTGAAGATGAATTCAGTGCTGCACAAAAGCGCGGCAGGACTCTCTTAAGCATAGGGATGAACTATGGCACGTTAATCAGTCTTTTCGCCATCGGGATTGTGACCTACATAATGTCAAATTATTTGGCGCTTTCCCGTGAGAATTTGTTAGGTATCGTCATGGTGCTGCTATATCTAACCGGCCCTGTTGCAACCGTAATGAACTCCATGAGTTCCATTATTATGGCTCGCGTTGGCGCAAGGAAATTAGATGCGTTATTAAATGAGATGCCAATTGAAGTTGCGGGAGGTGTCGCAGAGGGAGTTGATTGTCAGAATCTATTGGTGAAAAACCTCGAGTACCATTATTCCGGAGGGAAAAATGAAGACACTGCATTTCAGTTGGGCCCCATTGATTTGACCTTGAAACGTGGGGAAGTGACTTACCTCGTGGGTGGTAATGGCTCAGGTAAAACGACCCTGGCCAAAATATTGTCGCTTCATTATATCCCAGAGAAAGGTGAAGTTTATTTTGGTGATCAAATCGTAACTGATAGCAATCGGGAGTCTTGCAGACAGCATATTTCTGCTATTTATTCTGATTTTCATCTTTTTACCAAATTATTTGGTATGTCATCTCAGGAACTGGATTCTCAGGCTGCGGCTGTTCTCCAACAGTTGGGACTGGAGAGTAAAGTGACGATCAAAAATGGAGAATTTTCCAGTACAGATCTCTCTGCAGGACAGAAAAAACGCTTAGCCTTATTAGTTTCCTATCTTGAAGATCGCGCTATTTATATTTTTGATGAATGGGCTGCCGATCAGGATCCTGGTTTCAAAGAGATTTTCTATTACAACATTTTACCTGAGTTAAAAAAGCGTAACAAAATGGTGATCGTAATTACCCATGATGATCGTTATTTTCATTTGGCCGACAAGTTGGTGAAGATGGAAAATGGCAAAGTATTGGAAGAAATGCCCAAAGAAAAACCAGGAAAAGTGTCAGATAGACACGCAGAGGAAGCAAAGAATGTCTGCTAATAAAAAAGAAATAACAGGTGATGCTGATTTGGCCAAGTTCTTTAGAGCATTTGAACTTGCAACTGAGTTCAGAGAGGTAAACTCTTCTGATAAATCCCTGCTGCATCATCTTCCCAGATTGATAAAAGGCGGTCTTGAGTATCAGTTTCTTCCCTATTATTTTGGTACCGTGCCGAAATGGAGAGTGTTGGCGAGAAAACTTTTCCCAAGACCCCGTATAGCGCCAAATTACGTGATGACCGGGCCAAGTAAGAGCGGCTCCAGCGATTTGGTTAGCCACCTTTTATTACATCCTAATGTTATGCCACCTCTGGCTAAAGAGCTCAGGTTATATGCGAATAAAGACTGGCGTTTGTATTACCCGACGGTGACAGAAAAACAGGCGTTGGAGGAAAGAATTACCGGCCCGGCCATGTGTGGATACCTTGAACCAACTTTAAGTAATATGCAGGTAATAGAAACACTTCATGAAGTGAATCCGGATTGCAAAATCATTATTACTCTCAGAGATCCTGTTGCCAGAGCCTATTCTTATTGGAAATGGGAAGTCTTTGTTGGTGGCAATCGACTTAAACGAAACAAGAAAAACGTCTATTTTCAGGATTTCTCGCAATATATTGATCGCGCCATCGATTTGTTCCCAAGCATTCCAATGGAAACCATTTGTGGGCCGCAAGTTTTGGCGTCAGGAATGTACTATAAAGCCGTGGAAAAATGGCGTCTCTATTTTGGCAATGAGAATGTGCTGGTTTTAGATGTCGCAGAATATTTTCAATCCAGGCAACCCGTTTTCGAGAAAATCCAGAAATTTCTCGGAATACCCATTATTAACATTCCTGAGTATGGTAAAAAAACCAACGAAAATCCAATCAAACTACCACCTCCGGATCAAGCAACAAATGAAAAGCTTGCCGCGTTTTATAAACCTTACAATCAAAAATTATTTGATTTAATCGGTACTGAATTTAATTGGCTGTAAACGGGGAAGTCTATTAAAGGATGCCCTGAATTTACCTTTTTTAAAGAATATTGAGATTAGTAAAAATGACAAGCGAAAGGTTCTATTTAAAAGCCGAAGCGTACTTTGAACCGCTGATAAATCATTGGTATGCATGGCCCTATCTATTGCCTCCTGTTACAGGGGCTCGCCATATAGTTAACACCCACAGACGGATCATGCAGTCCTTCGTCAAGAATTATAAGCTGCATATCATTGCATCGAAGGAGTCGGTGTTAACTGGCGGTGAGTTTTTAAATTGTACCGAAGATCAGGTTGGCGACATTCAGGCATTGATCGAAGAGTTGGATGCAAAATGCGGTGACCTGATTGAGTTATCAGATGCCGTAAAATATTTGGATGAGTTGCTATACAACCATACCAGTGGAGAAAGTATTGAGTATCTCTATGAAAAGGTACCGGAACCACTCAAAGGTTGTGTTGAACTATTTATGGATATGGAGCATCGCCCTTCGTACCGCATCATTGAGCCGTTGATGTACAGAAGTTCTTATTACAAACCTGCATTGCAAACCTTGTCTTTTGGATTGTTATCGAAAGTGGAAGAGCGTCCTTTTGTTCTTAGCACTCCGCGGTTACCTGATGAAAAACACTTGCAGGTAAAAGCTGATTTTAACGCGCCTATTGTTGATGCCATTTTTCGTTCTAGAGAAAAGCCCCTCTCATCTGAGGACATTGATGAATTATTTAAAGGCTATGAGCTGGTTGGTGGGTTGTCGTATAAGGAACTGTTTACTACGGAAAAACCAGTCATTAATCATGTTCCGGTAGAACAGGGCATCAGGTTAAATTACACCGGGCATGCTGGCTTTTTAATCGAAACCAAAGATGTCAGCATCATGGTTGATCCTATCATCGCGTCCAGAGAAACCAATGACGATGACACCATGCTTAGCTTTAGTGAGTTGCCAGAAACCATCGATTATATCCTTCTCACTCACACTCATATGGATCACGCCAATATTGAGACTTTGCTGCAATTGCGTCACAAAACGAAAAAGATAGTAGTGCCAAAAAATAACGGTGGAAGTATTGCAGACCCGTCATTGCGCTTGATGTTACGGCAACTGAATTTTGATGTGATGGAAGTCGATGATTTGGATGAAATTGCCATTCCTGACGGCCGTATAGTGAGTTTGCCTTTCTTGGGTGAGCACGGAGATTTAAACATACGTTCTAAAGCTGCCTGGTATGTCGAAGCCTATGGCAAGAAATGCTTTTTTGGCGCTGATTCTTCCAACCCAGACCGAAACTTGTACGAAAAACTAGGTCTTATATTTAATGACCTGGACGTACTTGCCATCGGTATGGAGTGTGTGGGAGCTCCGTATACCTGGGCCTATGGTGCTTTGCATACCAAAAAAGTACCAAAGGCAATCAAGAATTCAAGGCGTTTGGACGGCTCTGATTGTGAGCAGGCTTTGCCAATGGTGAAAGCCTTCAATGCAAAATATGTTTGTGTTTACGCGATTGGGTTGGAAACCTGTTTTAAATATTTTAACGGGCTTGAACATGAGGAAGATTCCAGACAGGTTCACGAGTCAAACAAGTTCCTCGAAGCCTGCAAACAAATCGATGTTCCGGCAGAAATGCTGTTTTGTAAAAAGACCATCAATCTCAAGTAAGACAAAAAATAAAAGATCGCACTAGGTAAGGTATACCAATGGAAACTATTCATGACTTTCTGGCAAGCAATGCTCGATTAAAATCTGACAAACAGGCGTTTACTTTCATTGAAGATAACGGCGAACAAGAGCAGGTAAACTTCGGTGAATTGCATCATAGGGCACAATGTATCGCTCAAACTTTGTCATCGGAGGTTGAGCCTGGGTCTCGGGTAGTTTTATTGTACCCACCGGGTCTTGAATATATTCAGGCATTTTTAGGCTGTCTATATGCAGGTGTTGTTGCGGTTCCTTTATATCCGCCACAAAGCAAAAAACATGCTGGTCGTGTATTAACTGTCATTGATGATTGTCAGGCCAGTCTGGTACTTACCAATGCAGCCTTGAAACAGCAATTAGAAGTGGAATTATCACCATTACCTGTACAGGGATTTGAGGATTTAATTGTTTCCGGCAGCACCAATGAGATGCCTTTACCTAAAGCTGATCAAATTGCGTTTCTACAATATACCTCAGGCTCCACTGGTACCCCTAAAGGAGTGATGATAACTCACGGTAATATTGTGGCTAATTTGAAAACCTTGCAGCAGGCTACAGGGTGTGCAGAAGAGGATGTTTTCTGTAACTGGCTACCGTTATTCCACGATTTGGGATTAGTTAATACTCTGCTATTACCTATCTTCCTGGGGGCTCATTCTGTCCTCATGTCGCCAGTTAGATTTATTAAGAGTCCTTTGGCCTGGTTTAAAGCCATTACCGAGTTTAAAGCTACGATTTGTGGTGCGCCAAACTTTGCTTTTGATCACTGTCTTGAACGCATCAAGCCACACAATTTAGCAGGCATTAATCTTTCAACCTGGCGTATTGCGTTTAATGCCGCCGAGCCAGTTGATGCTGATACATTGATGCGCTTTTGTGACCGTTATGCGCGAGTTGGCTTTAAAGAATCTGCCATTTTTCCTGCTTATGGTATGGCAGAAGCCACGGTGTTTATTTGTGGAGGC
This sequence comes from Paraneptunicella aestuarii, assembly GCF_019900845.1. Classification (NCBI taxonomy): domain Bacteria; kingdom Pseudomonadati; phylum Pseudomonadota; class Gammaproteobacteria; order Alteromonadales; family Alteromonadaceae; genus Paraneptunicella; species Paraneptunicella aestuarii. The sequence goes on from NZ_CP074570.1 coordinate 850,998, forward strand.
ATTCATACTGCACCATATACCGCTAATCCGTTTGACAGTGGAGAGCTGCAAAATGGCATGGCACAAATTCAGGAAGATTCTGCGAAACAGCAGATCCTTGTTGGACACGGTCATGTTCAGGCAGAGCACCAGCTTAAAATTGTTTCCCCTGAAACGTTGAAGGAATTGAAAGACGGTGAAGTGGGTGAAATCTGGTTTGCTGGCCCAAGTCTTGCCCAGGGTTATTGGAACGATGAAGAAAAAAGCCAGGCGAGTTTTGGTTTTAAATTGGAAAACGATGAACACCGTTATCTTCGTACCGGCGATCTGGGTTTTATTCACAATGGTGAATTGTATATTTCAGGTCGAATTAAAGATGTTCTTATTATTAAGGGGCGTAACTACTACCCTCAGGATTTTGAGAAACTGGCCTACAACGTTTTTCCAGGATTAAGTCAAAATGGCGCAGCGGCATTTGAAGTGAATGGTAATGCCGTTTTATTACTGGAAGTTAGCCGTAATGAAATGAAGTCGTTTGATTATGAGCTGGCCAGTGAAACTATTAAAACCGCTGTTTTTGAACAATTTGAGGTAGTGCTGGAAGATATTCTGTTTTTGAAAGTTGGAAGAATAAGCAGAACGTCCAGCGGAAAAATTCAGCGCTCGCTCATGAAAAAACGCTATCAGGCTAATGATATTGAATGCCTGTATAAAGCCTCAAAAGGGAAAGCGCAAAACAATCAGCAAGTTGATGAAACTGCAACACCTATCTCTGAACTTGAAGCACAACTTTGTGCTTTATGGCAGGAAGTATTTGGACTGGAAAGTATCGGTGTGGATGATAACTTTCTTAGTCTGGGAGGGCATTCCTTGCTCGCCAGCCAATTGGTTGCGCAGATCCAGAAAACATGGCAGGTGGATGTGTCCATCAGAGACTTCTTTACCGCCAATACCATCCGTAAATTGGCGAAGATCATTGAGAGTGCCTCTGTCAGCCAACTTCCAGCAATTCAACCTGTCGCAGAAACGACTTTATTACTTCCATCTTTCGCTCAGGAAAGAATGTGGTTTGTGGATCAAATTGAATCTGAACCGGCGCAAAATAATCTTTCGTTCTCCTTAAAGTTTTATGGGGAACTTAACATCGCTTATCTAGAGCGGGCATTTACCACCATTATTTCTCGCCATCAGGCATTAAGAACCACCTTCAATGAAAGCGAAGGACAGGTATACCAAAAGGTTCAGGATACTTTTGCATTTAATATATCTATCGTCGATCTAACAGATCTCACGCGTGATAAACAAGAAAGCAATGTCGAAAAATTAAGCCGTGAAGAAGCCTCAAAAGCCTTCAACCTGGCTAAGGATTTGATGTTGAGAGCAACATTGCTGAAGCTCAACGCTCAGTCTCATATTTTGTTGCTAACGGTACATCATATTGCAGCAGATGGCTGGTCTCTAGGGGTTTTGACCAAGGAACTTAACGCTCTATACGCCGCACAAATTCATAACAGGGATAATCCGCTAACCCCACTGGATATCCAATATAGCGATTATGCCCATTGGCAACGCAACTGGTTGAATGGGGCGGTGCTAGAAAACCACTTGGCCTATTGGAAAGCGCATTTAAGTGATTTACCTGTTGTTCATGGCTTACCTCTGGATCACCCCAGACCTTTAGTACAAAGTTTTAAAGGGGCATCAGTTCATCATACGCTTGATAGCGAGCTTGTGGAGAGTTTGTATAACTTGGCCAGAGGAAATCAGGCGACGTTATTTATGCTATTAAATGCTGCATTTGCCTGCCTTTTGAGCCGTTACTCTGGTGAAACCGATATTGTCATAGGTTCGCCAATTGCCAACAGGGAACAGGCTGAAGTAGCACCGCTTATAGGGGTGTTCATCAATAATCTGGTGTTCCGCTCGGATCTGTCTGGTGATCCACGCTTTATAGACTTGCTAGAACAAAGCAAAGAACGCACCTTTTCTGCCTATGAGCATCAGCAATTGCCTTTTGAAAAGCTGGTTGATGAATTACAGCCTGAGCGTAATCTAAGCCATAGTCCTTTGTTCCAGGTAATGCTGATCCTGCAAAACCAGGAAATGGAAGCATTGAATCTGCCGGGACTGGAAGTAAAGCAATTGCAACCAACAACCTCTTACGCTCAATATGATCTCACGTTGACGATACAAGAAGACGATAATGGGCTGAAAATGGATTGGCAGTATGCTGCTGATATATTTGATTTGACCACTATTGAGGGAATGGTCAAACATTTTGACGTGATGTTGCGGGGAATAGTCCAATCACCGACGACTCAAGTCAGCCACTTGCCTCTGCTGGCTCAAGAAGAATCATCGCAGATATTGAATGCATGGAATGACACTGCAACGGAATTTCCTCAAGACAAGTGTATTCATGAACTGTTTGAACTGCAGGTGCAAGCAACTCCAAAGGCGATTGCAGCAGTATTTGAGAGTGAATCTTTAACTTACGAACAGCTAAATCAGCGGGCGAATCAGTTGGCCAGATACCTGATACAGCAGGGGGTAAAGACAGATTCTGTAGTCGGAATTTGTATTGAGCGTTCACTTGATATGCTGGTGGGAACGCTTGCCATAATGAAAGCAGGTGGTGCTTACCTACCCATGGATCCCGGTTATCCCAAAGCGCGTTTAGAGCACATGATTGAAGACTCCGGCGTGCAATGGGTTATTTCACACAAACAGGTGGCAGAGCAGCTAAAACTGAAAAACAGCATTTGTTTAGATGATGAGCGCTTGTCTGCAGAATTAATGCAGCAGGAAAATACCAATGTTGCTAAAGAAAGCCTGGGACTGACGTCGAATAATCTGGCTTATCTTATATACACCTCTGGTTCTACCGGTAAGCCAAAGGGCGTTATGTTGGAACACCTTAATGTGGTGAATTTCCTGACATCAATGCAAGCCACGCCCGGTTTAACAGATAAAGACACCTTGCTTGCAGTAACCTCGTTATCTTTTGATATCCATGTTCTGGAATTGTATCTACCGTTAGCTGTTGGTGGAAAAGTGATCATCGCCTCATCTGAGGCAGTGCTGTCTCCTGATCATCTGTCAACGTTAATGGCAGAACATCATGTGACAGCCATGCAAGCAACACCTTCTACTTGGAAAATGCTGGTTAACAATGACTGGCAACCTCGTAGCGAATTAAAGGCTTTGTGTGGTGGAGAGGCACTAAATGATGATCTTAAGCAAGCTTTATTAGCGCGAGAGTCTCTTGAACTTTGGAATATGTATGGCCCTACTGAAACCGCAGTTTGGTCGGCAACTCGTAAGATTGAAAAAGAGATTTCTTTAGGAAGACCCATTGCCAATACGCAGTTTTATGTATTGGACAACCATCTAAACCCCGTGCCTGTTGGCGTTGCTGGTGAGTTATACATCGGTGGGAAAGGGGTGGCCAGAGGCTATTTCAACCGCCCAGAGCTGACTGCTGAGCGATTTATACTGAGCCCATTCTCAGAGACTCGATTATATAAAACGGGTGATTTGGTTCGCTGGTTGCCAGACGGCACTCTGGAGTATCTGCGCCGTGTTGACCTTCAGGTAAAGGTACGCGGGCACCGTATTGAGCTTGAAGAAGTGGAAACAGCATTGAAACAACATGCTGACGTTATAGACGCCGTAGCACAGGTCTTTACGGAAGACGGTGTATCTAGTTTAGTGGCGTATGTCACCAGCAATGCTGCTGATATTGAATCAGGGCTAAAACAAAAAATGACCGAGCACCTTGAAGGGTTCTTACCTGTATATATGGTGCCGACTTCCTTTATGGTTCTGGAGCAAATTCCACTTACGCCAAATGGAAAAATTAACCGTAATGCCTTACCTAAACCACAAATCGTGTTGGAGGCAGAGTATGTTGCACCAACAACGGAAACTGAAAAGCAACTATGTCATATGTGGCAGACGCTATTGAAGTTAGAGGTTGAGCAAGGCCAATTTATCAGTGTTAACAGTAACTTTTTTGATCTGGGCGGGCATTCGTTATTGGCTGCTCGACTGGTGGCGTTGATACGACAAGAATGGCAGGTAGAGGTTCCCATCAAAGCGTTGTTCTCGGCACAGTCGGTACGCAAGCTGGCAAGTGTGATTGACCAGACGTCTTGTAGCCAGGTAGCCGAAATCTTGCCTGCCGCCACGGATAAGCCAATACCATTGTCGTTTGCACAACAGCGTTTATGGTTAATTGAGCAGATAGAAGGCGGTACAAACCAATACAACATGTGTCAGGCTTTCCGGTTGTCGGGCAAGCTGGATATCGCTGCCATGACCGCAGCTTTTGAAGCCATTGTTGAACGCCATCTTGTATTGCGTACTCGTATCCAGACAACCGATTCTGGTGAGGGTATGCAAGTGGTATCTAATGATTGGGACTTTGCTGTACCTTACCTGGATTTGAGTGGCTTGGCCGAAGATGAAAGAGAGCCGGCTATTTTCCAGCACATTGCAGAAGAATCATCGCAGCCCTTTGATTTAAGCCGTGATCTCATGATGAGAGTCAAACTACTGAAATTGGCTGATGAGGTTCATGTTCTGTTGGTGACCATGCATCACATTGCTGTAGACGGTTGGTCTGTCAGTATTATATTTGATGAATTTAACCGCTTGTATCGTTCTCCGGAACAGCAATTACCAGAGATTTCGGTTCAATACGGTGATTATGCCCAATGGCAAAAAGCCCAGCTTCAGGGAGAGGTGCTAAACCAGCATCTGACATTCTGGAAAAACCGCTTAAAGAATTTACCAGAGGTACATAATTTAGCGACAGATCGTCCCAGACCGCCAGTGCAAAATTATGCCGGGAGCCATCATCTTCAAACTATCAGTGCAGAAGTTCAAAAAGGCATATACAAACTGGCTAGAGCAACAGACACGACACCATTCATGGTGTTGCAAACTGCGCTTGCTATCTTGTTGTCCAGACATTCCGACAAGGGAGAAAATGCTGCAGAATCGGAAAATATCATTATTGGTTCTCCTGTTGCGAATCGTGAACAGGCAGAACTGGCACCCCTTGTAGGCTTTTTCACTAACAGTGTTGTATTGCAGACTGATCTTTCCGATAACCCCTGTTTCTCTGATTTATTGCAACGCAGTAAAGAGGTTTTGCTTGATGTTTACGAGCATGCACATTTGCCTTTTGAGAAACTGGTCGATGAACTAAAACAGGAACGTAATTTAGGATACTCACCATTATTCCAGGTGAAATTAGCTCTACAGAACAATGAGCAGGGCTGGTTTGATTTACCGGGAATCGTCGCAGAGAAAATTGAACAATCTCATTCTGTGGCATTGCACGATTTAAGTGTTGATATTTACGAGTTAGACAAGGATGGTGAGGCTGACGGGTTAAAGCTTGACTGGGAATACGCAACAGCTTTATTTAATGCGGCAACAATAGAGCGTATGTCCGCTCATTTTGAGGTGTTGTTAAAAGGCATTATTGAAACGCCGAATGCAAAGGTGAGTGAACTGCCGTTTTTATCTTCTAAAGAAGTTGAGCAGTTGTTAACCTGGTCAAAATGGCCTTCACAAGACTCTAATAAACAGGATGTTTCTGTTCTTGAACTGTTCGAAGAACAAGTCGCCAAGAATCCGGATAACATTGCTGTCGTTATTCAGCAGTCTGCACAACACAGTGAAAAAATCAGCTATCAAGAATTAAATGCTAAAGCTAACCAGCTGGCTAACTATCTGGTAAATGAAGGCGTAAAACCTGACACCCTTGTGGGACTTTGTGTTGAGCGCTCTCTTGAAATGATGATTGGGATTTGGGGGATCTTAAAAGCCGGTGCTGCTTACGTGCCTATTGATCCTGATTATCCGGAAAAACACATCGAACATATTTTGGATGATTCAGGGATTGAAATCATGCTCACCAGTTCAGAATTGCTTTCAGAACTGCCCTTTGATGACCTGCAAATATTACCTCTTGATGATGAAATGTGGGACAGCTTCTTAGGGGATTATGATGAGGAAAACCTTGATAGACAGCAGCTTGGTTTAACGTTAAACAATCTGGCTTATGTTATCTATACCTCGGGATCTACCGGATTACCTAAAGGTGTAACTGTTGAGCACAAGGCATTGGCTCAATCAACACTATCTCGCTTCGAGGTGTATCAGGAGTCACCTCAAAGCTTTGCGTTATTTTCTTCTTTTGCTTTCGACAGCTCAATTGTTGGTATTTTCTGGACCTTGGTGTCGGGTGGCAAACTATGCATTGTGGATACCAGTCGAGGGATTGATCTGCAAGCCTTCCAGGTTCTGCTGACAGAGGAAAAAATCAGTCACTTCCTAACCTTGCCTAGTGTTTATCAAACCATGCTGATGGCGGATTTACAGCCGGGAGAAGCAATCAAAACAGTGATTGTTGCCGGAGAAGTCTGTGATCAGAATCTGGTAAAACAACATCAGTCAAGCGATCACTGGCGGAACAGCCGTTTGTTCAATGAATATGGCCCCACAGAAGCGTGTGTCTGGAGCAGCTTCTATGACTGTACGCATCATGCTGGTGGCTCGATACCCATTGGTACTACAGTTCCCCATGCCGAATTGTATGTTTTAGATAACCGCTTGCAGCTTTGTGCTCCGGGGGTTGTTGGGGAACTTTACATTGGCGGTGAAAATCTGGCTCGTGGTTACCATAATGCGCCGGCGCTCACTAAAGAGAAGTTCATTGAAAGCCCTTTCCAGCAGGGACAGCGTCTATACAAGACCGGTGATCTTGTTCGTTGCTTGCCGGAAAAAGATGGCAAACCAGGATATCTGGAGTTTATCGGGCGTCTGGATCATCAAATTAAAATTCGCGGTTTCAGGGTTGAGTTAGGCGAAATTGAAGCGGCTATTGTCGCCAGTGATCTGGTGTCTGAGGCCGTTGTATTAGCCAAATCTTTAGACCCTGCTCAGGAAGCACAACACTTGGTGGCCTATGTCGTGGCTAATGAGACTAACTGTGAAGTGTTTTCGAATGAAAAAGGGTTGGATGAATCGGCTTTCCGCGAGGCATTAAATACTGCTTTGGCGAGTAAATTGCTGAGTCATAAGATCCCGTCGGTGTTTGTGTTGTTGGATAAACTACCGCAGACCCCTAACGGTAAGGTTGATCGTGCAGCTTTACAAGAGAAAGCTGTACCGACTCAATTGACACAAAAGTATGTGGCTCCCAGAACAGACATTGAAAAACAATTAAGTGAAATTTGGCAAAACTTGCTGAAGCGCAAAAAAGTTGGGATCACGGAAAACTTCTTCTCTATAGGTGGTGATTCCATTCTGGCCATTCAGGCTGTTACCTTGGCTGGAAAAGAAGGGCTGATGTTGACTACTCGTCAGATCTTCGAGAGTCAGACCATTGAAAAACTGGCTCCTCTGGTAAACTCTGAATCCAAAGTTGTAGCACCACAGCAAAGTATCTCCGGGGAACAGATTTTAATTCCGATTCAGAAGGCGTTTCTGTCTACCGATTTAGTGGATCTGGATCATTACAACCAGTCTGTTCTTTTAACGCTACCAGAGAACTTCTCAATTGATGCTTTGCAACGTATTGTTTCTGCCATATATGAGCGTCATGACGTGTTGCGCTTGTCTGTGTCAGACGATAAAGCGACCTATATCCCATACAGTGAGACGTTGGCAGAGCGTGCCGTCAGAAGGATCGATCTTGGTCATTTAGACGGTGAAGCCTGGGAGGCTGAGCTGGCTAAGCTGGGTACTGAGATAAAAGCGGGTTTGTCCTTGGCTGATGGTGACGTTTTCCGTGCTGTTTTATTTGATGGTAAAGTTGAACGCCGTCGTTTGCTGTTGACTATGCATCATATGGTTGTTGATGGTGTGTCCTGGCGTATCCTGCTACAGGATATGGCCTCTGCATTTGCATTGTGGCAGCAGGGAACAACCATAACATTGGCGCCTAAAACCTCGTCATTTCAGCAGTGGGGCGAATACTTGCTGGAATATGCCAACAGCGACAATTTACAACCAGAGAAAGACTTTTGGTTGGCGCAGTGCCAGGAGCCAGTGGATGCTCTACCGGTTGATCATGAAGGTATTTCCGACAATAGTATCGCTGCCTCTAAAACTCTTACTTTCCAACTTCGGGAAACAGAAACTCAAGCTTTGTTGAATGTGTGTAATGCAGCCTATCGTACAGGGGTTAATGACCTATTGTTGTCGGCATTGTATTTAGCGCTACACAAATGGACGGGCGGGAATACCTTCCGTATCGATCTGGAAAGTCATGGTCGAGAAGCATTAACCAATACTTTGGATTTAACCCAAACCATGGGTTGGTTTACCAGTGTATTTCCGGTGACGCTAGCATCAGCATCCGTTGCCTCATTGGGTGATGTGATCAAATCTCTTAAAGAGCAATTAAGAAAAGTACCAAACAATGGTATTGGCTTTGGTTTGTTGCAGCAGATGCTAAAAGATTCTGCGCAAAATCAAGTCTTTAGGCAGGCTACCGGTGTTGCCCCGATTTTGTTTAACTATTTGGGGCAATTTGATCAGGTTGTTAACAGTGACGGTCCATTCCAGGAAGCCGTTGAGTTCGCCGGAGATGATGTTAGCTCTGCCCGTCAGCGTGGTCATATGATTGAACTCAATGGTATGGTGACTGGTGGTAAACTAAGCTTCTCACTTCGATTTAATGCTTTGCAATATCAGCAGGAAACAATGGCCTCTCTGGTACAGGGTATTGAATCTTCGCTATATGAAATCATTGAGCATTGTCAAGGTGATAGCGTCGGTGGTGTCACGCCATCCGATTTCCCGCTGAGTCAGGTTAGCCAGGTACGATTGGACGACTGGTATCAGGTGTGGCCTGATATGGAAAAACTCTATATTACTACCGGAATGCAACAAGGTTTACTATTCCATAGTAGTTTGGATGTGTCCGCTTATTTGACGCAATTATCGGTTAATATTGAAGGTTCTTTGGACGCTGTTGCCATGCAACAAGCATGGCAAGCGGTGGTCAGTCGTCATGATGTGTTCCGTACCGTTTTTGTCGATGATCATAGCCATCAAATCGTATTGTCCGACGTAGCTTTGCCGTTTATGCATTTGGATTGGTCTGAATTCAGTGAATCTGAGAAGGACGATAAATTAACTCAATTCCTGAGAGAAGATAGAGCGTCAGGTTTTGATCTGACACAAGTCCCTTTGATGCGAGTTACCTTGATTACCTTCTCAGAGATGCGTCATAGCCTTGTTTGGTCAAACCATCATGCCTTGTCTGATGGTTGGTCACTACCATTGGTATTGAAGGAAGTGATGTCCTTCTACAAGATCGCTCACAGCAACGCGGATACAACATCATTAGCCTCGGAACTGCCTGCTCCTCCAGCTTATGAGAACTACATCGCGTGGCTACAACAACAGGATGAAGACAAAGCCAGAGAATTTTGGGCGGACACACTTGCCAGTGTTGAATCACCGACTCACATTCATCTTGAGCATTCAGTTGAGAATGAAACAACCGGGCCTGGCAAGCAAACATTAAGCCTGACCCCAACAATGAGCCAGCAGTTGCAGTCGCTGGCAAGGCAGCATCAGGTAACCCTTAATACCCTTGTTCAGGCCGCATGGGCCTACACCATTCATCAATACAGTGGTGAACAGCAAGTGGTCTTTGGTGAAACTGTTTCAGGTCGCCCACCAGAATTGAAAGACGTCGAGCACATTGTTGGACTCTTTATAAACAGTCTTCCAGTTGTGGTGAATATTGATCCTGCACAGCCAATAGGTAGCTGGTTGCGTGAGTTGCATCAGGCCAGTATTGGTCGCGTTGAGAATGGCTTCCTGGCACTGTCTGAAATCCAGAATTTGAGTCCGGTAAGTCAAATCGGCGGCAAGGGGCGTACTCTCTTTGATACCTTGGTGATCTTTGAAAATTATCCTGTCGATCAGGAAATTCAGAAAATTGTTGCCGATTCAGACTTAACTGTTACAGGCATCAAAAATGAAGAATACACCAACTACGCTTTAACCTTGATGGTGCTACCGGAAAATACGGACTTGAATGGTAAGCTCAGTTTTGAACTGGGTTATCGTCGGGAGCAGTTTAATTCAAACTCTATCGCCAGATTGTTAGGCCAGTTTGAGTTGATTTTGTCGACGTTCCTGGAGCAATCCACACAGCGTGTGGGCGAGCTGTCAGTGCTTGGCTCTGATGATGAGAAACAGCTGATAGAGTGGAATAGAACAACTGCTGAATACCCAGAAGATAAATGCATCCATGAATTGTTCGAGCAACAGGTAGCGCTAAACCCTAACGCTGTTGCCGCAGTATTTGAACAGGAGCAATTCACTTATGCTCAGCTTAATGAACGTGCTAATCAGTTAGCGCATTATTTAGTGGCTCAGGGAATCAAACCTGATTCTGTGGTAGGCGTTTGTATTACCCGTTCAATGGATATGTTGGTCGCAACACTGGCCATTATGAAAGCTGGTGGTGCATACCTTCCAATGGATCCGGGCTATCCTAAATCGCGTCTGGATTATATGGTGGAAAACTCAGGGGTTAAATGGGTCATTACTTCTAAAAACATGGCTGAACTGCTCACAGTGGAGCAGACCATTTGCCTGGATGACGCTGATTTTGCTCAGCAGTTAAGCCTGCTTCAAAGCAGTAACCTGGCAAAGGCCGATTTGGCACTGACCTCTGCTAACCTGGCTTACCTGATTTATACCTCGGGTTCTACCGGGAAACCAAAAGGCGTAATGCTGGAACATCGCAATGCTGTTAACTTCCTGTTTTCCATGGAAAAATTGCCAGGGTTGACGTCTGAAGATACGTTGTTGGCTGTGACCTCTCTGTCATTTGATATTCATGTACTGGAATTATACCTACCGCTCTGTGTTGGTGGAGCTGTGGTGATTGCATCCAATGAAGCGACTACCTCGCCAGATGATTTGGCAGCACTACTGCAAGAACATCAGGTTACGGCCATGCAGGCCACCCCTGCTACGTGGAAAATGCTGCTGAGCAATCACTGGAAACCGCAACAAAAATTGAAAGCTCTTTGTGGTGGTGAAGCGATAGGTGAGGATTTAAAAGATGCTTTAATCGCACTCGAAGGCATCGAACTTTGGAATATGTATGGCCCTACAGAAACTGCTGTATGGTCGGCGACCCATAGAATTGAAAATAAGATTTCTCTTGGTGCGCCGATTGCAAATACTCAGTTCTATGTGTTGGATAGTCAACTTAATCAGGTACCAATCGGTGTAGCTGGAGAGCTTTATATTGGTGGCGCAGGCGTCGCCAGAGGGTATTTCAATAAGCCTGAGCTAACAGCAGAAAGGTTTATGCAGGATCCATTCTCGGCCTCTCCTGACGCACGTTTGTACAAAACTGGTGACTTAGTGTGCTGGCTACCTGATGGAACATTAGAGTACATCAGTCGAATTGACCAGCAAGTGAAGATTCGAGGTTTTCGTATAGAGCTGGGTGAGATTGAGTCCCGATTAAACCTGCATCCTGAAATCAAGGAAAGTGTGGTTGTTGCTCAAGGAAAAACAGGCAACAAACAACTTATTGCTTTTTATCTTGGCAAAGATGCAGAGGTTGCACTGGATCATACAGAGCTGAAGGCATTGCTGCAGCAAGCTTTACCTGAATATATGTTACCGACAACTTTCGTCAGACTTGATTCTATTCCACTGACACCAAACGGCAAAGTCGATCGTCTTGCGTTGGAAAATCTGGACGTCAATCTGGAATCAAAACAAGCCTATGTGGCTCCGCGCAATGATACTGAGCAACGGCTTGTTGATATTTGGGCTGAGGTGCTAAATCTGGAACCTGAAAAAATAGGGGTTAAGGATAGTTTCTTTGAACTGGGCGGACACTCTTTGCTTGCGACGCAAGTGATTGTCAAGATCCGGAGTCAATTTGAAATTAATCTGCACCTGAAATCCTTATTTGAGCAGGATTGCATCGCGCAGTTGGCGGGTTTGATTCTTGAAGCTGAGAAAAGCAAGTTTCCAAAGATATTGCCTGTTAATCGAACTGAATTGGCAAAACAGGGACAGAATTCTCTGCCGCTTAGCTTTGTTCAGGAGCGCTTATGGTTCATTGAACAGCTTGACCCCAATAGCGCCAACTACAATAACCCGGGTGCTGTTACTATCAAGAGTCATGCAAGCCGCCCCTTGAATGTTGATTGGGTAGAGCAAGCACTTAATATCATTATTGCTCGACATGAAAACTTGCGCACTTTGTTCCCGAGTGTGGAGGGGAACGTACAGCAAGTCATTTTAGCGCATTTGGACTTTAAGCTTGAAACTGTTGATTTGAGTGGCGTTCAAAATCAGGAGGCTCGTAATCAAGAAGCTCAGGCAATTTGTCAACTCGAAGCCTCTACACCTTTCGATTTGGGTCAAGGGCCGCTGATTAGAGGCAAACTCATTAAACTCAGTGAGAATGAGCATATTTTCATGCTAAATATGCATCATATCATCAGCGATAACTGGTCAATGGCGATCATTATCAAAGAATTCCGACTCATTATGGAAGCCTTTGAGAAAGGCGATACGCCAATTTTGCCCACATTACCGATTCAATATGTCGACTACAGTGTTTGGCAAAGGCAATTCATGGAAGAAAGTGGGTTGCTGCAGAATCAGATGGACTACTGGCAGAATAAATTGGCTGGTGTTGAAGAGAGCCTTAATTTGGCGACTGATTACCCAAGACGGACTACACCAACCTTTGATGGTGCAACGGAGGTGTTTAGTCTCGATTCTGAACTAGCCAATAGCCTGAAACGTTTAACTGAGAAGCAGGGTTGCACACTCTATATGACCCTTCAGGCAGCCTTTAAGTCACTGTTCTACCGATACACTGGACAGGAAGATATTTGTTTCGGCGGTTCTATTGCAAACAGACAGAATGAAGAAACCGAAGGCTTAATAGGGATGTTTGCCAATACGCTTGTTTTTAGAGACCTGGTAGAAGGCGAAGACTCTTTTACTACTCTTCTGGCACAGGTTAAAAATACTTGTCTTGAGGCTTATCAACATCAGGACACGCCGTTCGAGAAAATAGTCGAGCTCGTACAACCTGAGAGAACTGTCGGTATTAGTCCGTTATTCCAGGTTATGTTTGTTTTGCATAACGTGCCAATGGATCTGTCGGAAAATGATATTCAGGACTATCCCTTGGAAATCAATTCCAGTCGTTTTGACCTCATCATACATTTTACGGAAACCGCCAATGGACTGGATGGAATGATTGTGTACAAAACGGCACTGTTTAAACAGCAGACAATAGAACGCATGGTGAAACACTTTATCGCGCTGTGTAATTCTATTGTTGCCAAGCCAGAGACTAAAATTTGCGATCTGGATTTTCTGGGAGAGCATGAAAAGCATAAGTTGCTAGTAGAGTTCAATGACAACCCATTAGATTATCCGAAAGAAAAATGTATCCATCAGCTATTTGTGGAACAGGTAGCAAGCAACCCTGAAAAAATAGCCGTTGTGGAAGCTCTGCCCTCTGGTTCTGTGGGCGCTGATGATTCCAGGCTGCTGACTTTCAGACAACTTCATGATCAGAGCCGTTCCGTTGCTTTATACCTGCAATCACAAGGTGTTAAGCCAGATAGTCTGGTGGGATTATGTGTTGAAAGATCTACTGCAATGATGATTGGAATGTTGGGGATATTACAGGCTGGTGGTGCTTATGTGCCGCTGGATCCTGATTATCCTGAAGACAGACTTGGCTTTATGTTACAAGACAGTCAGGCGAACATTGTCATTACCCAGAAGTGCTTCCAGGAAAAAGTACGGGCGTTAGTCAAAACCGGGGTTCAGGTCATCGTGTTAGATGAGCAGGGTAATCTGCCTACAGAGTGTCTTGCGGAAGTTAACCGAGAAAACATGGTATTGCGGGAAGATGTCAGACCTGACAATTTAGCTTATGTGATATATACCTCAGGCTCCACTGGTCAACCGAAAGGGGTAATGATTGAGCACCGAATGGTGGTTGATTATTGCTATTCCGTGGTTGAGAAAATGGATCTGCAACAGTGTGACACCTTTGCTGCGGTATCTTCGTTTTCTTCTGACCTGGGCAATATTGCTTTATATGTTCCAATCATGTTTAGCAAAACCCTATATGTGTTTTCCAATCAATTTGTTAACAATCCGATAGCGTTACACCGTTTTATGGATAAACACCCTATAGATTGTATGAAGATAACGCCATCGCATTTTGAAATGTTCAAAGTATCGGACGAAGAAATTGTGACAGTGTCAAAAGCCTTAATTTTTGCAGGTGAGCCATTAACGAAGTCCACTGTGGATATGGTTAACAAACTTAATCCAGACTGTAAGGTGTTTAACAACTATGGGCCTACTGAAACGACAATTTCAAAGCTCTCCTCTTCGGCCTTGACCAGTTCAAATACTCACAATCTGACCAGTATTTATTTAGGCAAGCCATTGCACAATACTCAGGTAATTATTCTGGATCCGAAAGGTAATCTGGTTCCTGTAGGCACTCCAGGTGAGTTGCATATTGCGGGTAATGGTGTTGCCAGAGGCTACTTAAATCGCCCAGATCTCACGTATGAGAAGTTTATCCCGAATCCTTATCAACCTGGGACTCTGATGTATAAGACAGGCGACTTGGGACGCTGGCTGGATGATGGAAATATTGAGTTCCTGGGGCGAATTGATACTCAGGTTAAAATTCGCGGTTTCCGTATCGAAACGTCGGAGATTGAAGATGTGCTCAACAGACACCCGAGTATAAATAACAGCGTTGTGGTGGCACAAAGTCAGGAAAGTGATACAGGGGCAGTTAATAAGCAACTTATCGCCTTTTATATTGCCAATGCTGCGGATCTGACAATTGACAGCGATGAACTTAAAGAACATCTGTTGCAAACCTTGCCTGACTACATGCTGCCGGTTGCGTTTGTTGAGCTTGAGGAGATCCCGCTTACGGGCAATGGAAAGGTCGACCGCCGACGTTTAGAGCAGATGAATGTCAGTTTGGAGTCTGGTCAGGTATACCTTGCGCCACGTAATGATATGGAAAGACAGCTCGTCGGTATTTGGGCTGAAATATTAGGTCTGGAACCTGAACAAATAGGCATTAACGATAGCTTCTTTGAATTAGGGGGGCATTCACTGCTAGCTGTATTGCTTGTGTCCAAGATTAGCAAGCAACTTGATTTGGATTTACCTTTGCACGCCCTCTTTGACTTGAAAACCATTAGTGGCATAGCAGAAATACTCATCGCGAGTACAACATTAAATCAGCAAGATGAGTTTAACGAGGAAGACGATTCTACCGAACATGATTTTGTAGAGGGGACTCTTTGATGTGAGAGATTTGTTATTCATGTTTTTTGAGAAATATCCCACCTTCCAGGTTGCTCCTATAGGAGCGCCTGAGAAGAAAGATTATGTGTTTGTTGGAAGAGATGATTCTTCTGGTTATCCGAATAAAATAAAGAGAATGTTCTAATGTCAATAATAACAAAAGTGTATGATGAGCAGGCTGGATCCCCTTTTTTGGTCGAAGGGGAATCGACCCACAATAGTGCTGGTTTTGATATTTTGGCCGAGTGGAAAGCTGGTAATTCTGAATTGTTAAAAGAGAAATTGCTGGTTCATGGTGCCATTTTATTTAGAAACTTTGGTATCAATACGGTTTCGAATTTTGACCAATTCCTGCAACTTTTTAAAGAATCAACATTACTGGATTATGTTGGAGGAAACTCTCCCAGAACAAAATTATCAAAAGGGATTTATACCTCAACAGAGTACCCTGCGGATCAGTTTATTTCTCTACACAACGAGCTTTCGTATGCTGAACAATGGCCAACTCATCTGTTTTTCTGTTGTGTGATCCCGCCCAATGAGCACGGTAATACGTTGATTGCTGATGGTCGTAAAGTCATTGATTCATTGCCTCCTGAGATAGTTGAAAAATTTGAAACCCGAAAAGTCAAATATATCCGTAATCTTCATGGCGGAAGAGGCTTGGGGCCATCCTGGCAAGACACGTTTGAAACTCAAGACCGAGATGAAGTGAATGAAATCTGTAGAAAATCCAATATAGAACTACTTTGGAAATCAGATGGTACTCTTAGAACGAGTCAAATTGCGTCTGGTGTTGAAGTTCACCCTGTAACAAAAGAGAAAGTTTGGTTCAATCAAGCTGACCAATTTCACCCTTCAAATCATTCCCCTCAATTCTATGAAGCACTAAAACATATGCATAAAGGGCAATTGGAAAACTTTCCAACTCATGCTTGTTTTGGCGATGACAGTCCTATTGACGAGGATGAATTGGCGACTGTGCGTGAAGTGTTTAAAACCCACACTGTGTATTTCCCTTGGCAGAAAGGAGACGTTCTCGTCATTGATAATATGCTGATGACGCATGGGCGTGCTGCCTATTCAGGCCCTCGAAAGATCCTGGTTGCGATGTCCTGATGCGACATCAACAGGGTCTATAGAGCCAAAGGATTAAATCGGTAAGTTTATAACATTAAAAACACCATCAGATGTTAATACAAAAAAATGTTTTAAAGGGGAAGTACAGTGACCATAGCTAAACTTATAAATGAGATTCATGCTAAAGGCATAAAGTTATGGCAGATAGATGGGCAGCTTAAATTTAAGGCCTCAAAAGAAGCTTGGACAGACGATATTCGTGACAAAATTATTGCTAATAAAGAGGACATTATTGCTTTTTTGTCCCAGGCTTCTAAAACCAGTGACATCCCGCCTATTGAACCTGTAAGTCGGATCGATGCTGACGGTCGCCCTATTGCTTCTTTCCCTTTAAGTTTTGCTCAGGAAAGGTTGTGGTTCATTGAGCAAATGGAACCTGACAATACCAGTTATAACCTTCCTGGAGCCGTTACTATCAGCGGCGATCTGAACACTGAGCATTTGGAACAGGCATTCAATCTGTTGATCGAGCGCCATGAAAATCTTCGCACCATTTTCATCAACGAGGAAGGACAGGGACGCCAGGTCATACTGCCCAGTATGGATTTTAAATTGAAGCGTATCGACCTCAGTCAAATTGAAAATGAAGCAACCCTGCATGAGCAATTGCAGCAATTGGGCCAAGAAGAGGCCGCCACTCCTTTCGATTTGACCAAAGGGCCGTTACTTAGAGGAAAACTGGTCAAACTAGGTGAGAATGAACATATGCTCATGCTGACCAAGCATCATATTATCAGTGATGGTTGGTCCATGGGGATTATGATCAAGGAGCTTGGGTTTATCATGGACTGTTTAGGTCAGGGTAAACGCCCCGAATTACCCCCTTTGCCAATACAGTATCTGGATTACAGCGTCTGGCAACGAAAATTGTTGGGTGGCAACAGCAAAGGAGATAGCGGCACAGAACAAGGCAGTCTGCTGCAACAGCAACTGACTTATTGGCAGGAAAAACTCAAGGGTGTACCTGAAAGTCTTAATTTTGCGACGGATTACCCAAGAGCCAGTGTACAAGACATTTCTGGAGCCATGCATACCTTCAGTTTGGATAGAAGCCTGACAGACAAGTTAAAGAAGTTGGCAGAACAGCAAGGTGGCACACTCTACATGATCTTGCTGGCGGCCTTTAATGCATTGTTGTATCGCCTCACAGGGCAAGAGGATATTTGTCTTGGTAGTCCTGTTGCCAACCGGAAATTTGGTGAAACTGAAGGCTTAATTGGCCTTTTTATCAATGTATTGGCACTAAGAAACCAGGTGCAAGGTGATGCATCCTTTATTTCTTTGTTAGCGCAAGTTAAAGAAACGTGTTTAGAGGCATACAAGTATCAGGATACTCCTTTTGAGAAAATAGTGGACAAAGTAGCGTCAGTGCGTAGCACGGCGATTAATCCCATCTTTCAAATCATGCTTGGGTTGCATAACGAGCGCAAGGAGTTGCCTGGACAAAATATTCGTCGCCATCGTTTAGACATTGATACCAGTAAATTGGATATCACTATCTCCTTTACCGAAACACCGGAGGGAATGGATGGTGAAATTGTTTATAAAACCTCCCTCTTTAAACCGCAATCTATTGAGCGACTAGCCCAGCATTTTGGTGCCTTGTGTCAATCAATAGTTGCTGCTCCTGACGCGCAGATCAGTGATTTGGAATTTATTAGTGCAGCTGAAAAACAACTGCTACTGACAGAGTACAACAACACACAAGCCGATTATCCCCGAGATAAGTGTATTCATGAGCTCTTTAAGGAACAGGTAGCGCTCAATCCTGATAAACCCGCTGTAGTCTGTCAGGGGGAAACATTGAGCTTCCAACAGCTTTATGACAAGAGTCTGGCGCTGGCTTTATACCTGCAATCAAAAGGAGTTAAACCGGATAGTCTGGTGGGATTGTGTGTAGAAAGAACTCCGGAAATGATGGTGGGAATACTTGGTATATTGCAAGCAGGAGGAGCTTATGTTCCATTGGATCCTGATCTCCCGGGAGATCGGCTTGCCTATATGTTGCAAGACTGCCAAACCCCTATAGTTTTGACGCTGGAAAAGCTAAAGAACAAACTCAGCGATATAGCCACTGATGAGACACATGTTGTTGCGTTGGATCAGCAATGGTTTCAGATACAAGACGTTGCTGATTCAATGCGTCAGCAAGCGGCATTGAGTCAGGAAGTTAAGCCTGACAATTTGGCTTATGTCATTTATACATCAGGATCCACAGGGCAACCGAAAGGCGTAATGATAGAGCACCGGATGGTGGTTGATTACTGTTATTCAGTGTTCAGGAAAATGGATTTACAGCATTGTGACACCTTTGCGGCAGTATCCACTTTTTCTGCTGACCTTGGAAACATTTCCATATATGTCCCTATTCTTTTTAGTAAAACCATTCATTTATTTTCCAATGACTATGTCAATTATCCTCACAGGTTGAAGGATTATTTTGACTGTCATCCCATTGATTGTATGAAAATTACTCCGTCTCATTTTGAAATGTTCAAAATGTCAGACACTGAGATAGTCGCGTCCTCAAAAGTCCTTATTTTCGCTGGAGAACCTCTCACACAAAGAGTTGTTGAGATTGTCAATACGCTGCAACCGGACTGTAAGGTGTATAACAATTACGGGCCAACAGAAACAACCATTTCCAAACTCTCTACATCGGAACTAAAAAGTAGTGAGTTATCCAGTATTTATTTAGGCAAGCCACTAGACAATACGCTGGTTTACATACTTGATCGCAATAACAAACCTGTTCCTGTCGGTGTACCAGGAGAGCTGCATATTGCCGGGGACGGGGTAGCCAGAGGATATCTGAATCGCCCTGAGTTAACTCAAGAGAAGTTTATTGCTAATCCTTTTGCTCATGCACAAAGCGGCGAAGGTTCACGAATGTACAAAAGTGGTGATCTGGTTCGATGGCTGGATGACGGAAATATTGAATATCTGGGTAGAACTGACAATCAGGTCAAGATCCGAGGCTTCAGAATAGAAGTAGGGGAAATAGAAGAACGACTAAATCAATACCCACAAATCCAGGATGCGGTTGTTGTGGCGCAAGGTGAAGCAAGCGATAAAAAGCTAATTGCATTTTATGTAGCTAGCAATACCAAAGGAGAAGAGCTTGTAGAGCTGGACAATGAAATGTTACGGGCTTGGTTACAGCAGAGTTTACCTGATTATATGTTGCCGATGGCTTTTGTTAGCCTTGAAGGAATTCCACTGACACCCAATGGTAAAGTTGATCGTAATGCATTGGCACGCAAAGATATTAGCCTGGAATCAAAAGAGGCTTATGTTGCACCTCGTAATGCCAGAGAAAAACAACTGGTTGCTATTTGGTCAGACATATTGAATCTTGAGGCAGAGAAGATTGGCATTAATGACAATTTTTTCGAACTCGGTGGCGATTCGATCAAAATCATCCAGGTTATCTACACTGCGTCACAGCATGATATTCACTTTGATATCAATGATATGTTTGATTATCAAAGTATTCGGGAATTGATGGAGAATTGTGATACCAGTGGATCCAGAGAAATAATTAGCGAAGACGGTATCCTTGAAGGCGAAGTTCAATTAGGCCCTGTTCAGGCACATTTCTTTGAGCATGCCCAAACGGACGTTCATCATTATAATCAGTCGATATTGTTAAATCTGAATGTCGGTTTATCCACAGAAGATTTACAGAGCATTGTCACTGCATTAGCTCGACAGCATGATGTTTTAAGGCTTCGATTCACCAAAACCAGTAATGGTTGGCAACAACGATACCTTGGCTCAGTGCCCGATACATCTTCTGAACTTGGCATCCACTCTTATGATATTGCGGCCGTTCAGCAAGATCAGATTGCAGACTATGTGAAAGAGGTTTGCAATCAGTGGCAGAGTAGTCTCGATTTGGAAAATGGCCCTATCATGAGATGGATATGGTTTGATTCCAAAGGTAACAGCAGTGATCAGTTAGCTATTATTATTCACCACCTTGCCGTTGACGGTGTGTCGTGGCGTATCTTGCTCGAAGATCTTAATCATCTGATCGGACAGCAGTTAACCCGGAAACCACTTCAACTTTCAGATAAACGAAGCTCCTATCGGGACTGGGTCAATTCACTGGCAGCCTATAAAGATTCAGAACAAGGTCAAAAAGATCTTGGGTTCTGGATTGAGCAGAGCCAAAAAGCGCAGGGGCTGGATAATGCGCTTGAATCGAAGACCTGGCGTAATGATGATATTTTGGATATCAGGGTTCAGTTATCAAAAAGCAGTACCCAAAAGTTACTAAAACATTGCCATCAGGCTTACGGTACGGACATTAATGATCTGTTATTAACGGCGGTTGTGCTGAGTTATTGTCAGGCCACAGGAAATGATGGGCTGATGCTTGATTTGGAAGGTCATGGCCGAGAGCAGTTAGATCCCGCTATTGATATTACAAAGACCTTGGGCTGGTTCACCAGCATCTATCCGGTTATTTTCCAGCTGTCAAATCCACAGGACATTGGGCAAAGTATTAAGGAAATCAAATCGACTTTGCATGAAATTCCTAATAAAGGCGTTGGCTTTTCCGTATTTCGTTACATCAATCGCCATGAATCGGTACAAAGCATTCCGGAAGCACAGGTTGTATTCAACTTTCTGGGTGATTTTCAGTCGATTGAAAAAGACTCAGGTGGCAATTATTTTTCATTAAGTGAGCAGGCAACAGGTGATGCTATTTCGCGGCAAAAAGAAGTCAATAAGCCAGTGAAAATTAACGGTTTGGTTGCCTTTGAGCAATTGTCTTTTACCTTTAAGTATCCTAAAGAATGGAAAGAACAGCCTATTGGGCAATGGCAAACATGCTTTATTGAAGCGTTAGAAGCTCTCATTGAGCATTGTTGTGATGCGCCCCGGTTAGGGTATACACCTGATGATTTTCCGCTACTGTCAGCTTCGCTGTCGCAACTGGATGATTTAATACCGGATCTGGCTCAACAATGGAATGTTGAACTGAATAACATTCAGGACATTTACCCATTAACTCCGTTGCAATCAGGCATCCTCTTTGAAACGTTATACGCTCAAACTGAGGACAATAAAGGTATGTACCTGACCCAATCTGCCATTGGCATCAATGGTCGGGTAGATATACAAGCATTACGCCGAGCCTGGCAGCTGGTTGTGAACCATTATGATGCCTTGCGGATGCAGATTTTTACGGCTGATGTGAGCAACATCAATACCAGCTTACAGATGATTCTAAGGCATGTGAATGCCGAGATAGATGAAGTGAACTGGTCTGAGAAAACCGATGCGGAACTTAAATCTGCCTGTGAAGACTGGATGCAAAAAAGCAAGCGTTCAGGGATAAGTTTTGAGCAGGGAGCATTGATGCGGATGACTCTCTTCTCTGGCCAGACTTCCAGTTGTTTGCTTTTTGAACAGCATCATATTGTGATGGACGGCTGGGCAAAGGGGATCGTCCTTTCCAATCTCTTCAAAGCCTATCAAGCGCTGGTACAGCGGCAGGAATATCAGCTGCCGGAAACGGCTCCTTTCCGCGCCTACGTCGCGTCGTTACTCAACCGTGACAGCGACAAGGACGCTTCATACTGGAAAGATTATCTGTGCCATTATGACGAGAAAACACCTTTGCCAATGATGAACTTAAAGGCTGAGCAAAGGGAGGCCAAAAAGGCATTTGAAACGGTAGATTTTTACCTGTCTGAGGATGCAACTAAACAGCTTGAGCAACTGATTAAAACCCACCGATTGACGATGAATACGGTTCTGCAATTTATTTGGGCTTTAATGTTGCATTTACATAGCGGTAATAAAGTGGTCACTTTTGGTAGTGTCAGCTCCGGACGTACCGGCATACTTGATATTAAGCACAGTGATCAAATTGTGGGTCTGTGCATTAATACAACCCCTACCTGCATTGGGTTTGATGCAAACAGAAGTTTGCTGGAGCAACTCAAGCAAATGCAAATCCGGGAATCAGAAAAATTAAATTTTGAAACCACGTCATTGGTTGAAATTCAGCAAATGTTAGGAAATAACAGCAATGAAGACTTTTTCCAGACCCTGTTCGTTTATGAGAACTATCCGGTTGAAAGAATTGCTGAAGCCGACAGCCTTATTAACAGTTTTAATGGTGATGAAACCCCTAACTATCCTCTGACAATCAAGGGAGCGGCTAAGGACAAACTGTCAATTTCGTTTACTTATGACGGTTATTACTATGAGAAACAAACCGTTGTTACTCTGACAGAGCAGTTTGAGAGGTTAACCTTGCAGCTGATTGCTTCTCCCGATGCGGCAATTAAAGACTTAAGTTTATTGACCCCTGAACAAAAACAGCAGGTACTCACTCATTTTAATGCCACCCAGGCTGACTACCCGCAGGATAAGTGTATCCATGACCTCTTTCAGGAGCAGGTCGCGGTTAATCCGGACAAGACTGCGGTGGTCTATGAAAATGAATCTCTTAGCTATCAGCAGCTTTACGACAGAAGTCATGCTCTGGCGTTATATCTGCAGTCGCAGGGCGTGACTCCGGATACCATGGTGGGGCTGTGTGTTGAAAGGTCAATTGAGATGATGGTTGGGATATTGGGGATACTACAAGCCGGTGGTGCATATGTACCTCTGGATCCGGACTATCCTCAGGAACGCCTGGCTTATATGTTGGCAGATTGTCAGACAGCGCTGGTACTGACTCAGGAAGCACTGCTTCCTAAGCTTTCAGAGGTTGTTACGCAGGATACAACACTGATCGCACTGGACGGGCAATGGGCTGAGATTGAGCAGTGTGCAGCAGGCTTACAAAGCGAAGGCATTTCTCTGGAGCGAAATGGGGTTCGAGAGATGAACTCAGAGCACCTTGCCTATGTGATTTATACGTCCGGCTCTACCGGACAGCCCAAAGGTGTGATGACGAGCCACCGTGCAGTTAACCGACTGGTGAAGAATACCAACTTTATCGCTATCTCGGATGAGGATACTTTCTTACAGTTTGCCTCATTGTCCTTCGATGCGGCAACGCTGGAAATTTGGGGGCCACTGTTAAATGGTGGAAAACTGGTCATTGCACCGCGAGGCAAAGATGCCGTTGAGCATCTTGGTGAACTCATCGCTCGATATCAGATAAGTGTGCTGTGGCTGACATCAGGGCTGTTCCAGTCATTGGTAAAAGATAACGTTGCTCAGTTGGCTGGTCTTAGAGTGTTATTGTCAGGTGGTGATGTGGTTCCGGTGGACACAACCCGGAAGTTTTTAGAGCACTGTCCGGATAGCATCTTTATTAATGGTTATGGCCCCACTGAAAACACCACATTTACCTGTTGTTATGTGGTAACAGAGGCGTTGCCTGACGATATGAGTAGCTTACCCATTGGTTCACCCATTGCTAATACGCAGGTTTATATTCTTGACCAATACCAACAACCTGTACCCGTGGGCGTACCCGGTGAGCTTTATATCGCTGGCGATGGCCTGGCGCGCGGATATCTCAATCAACCTGAACTAACGGCTGAGAAATTCATCACTAATCCGTTTATGCCTGGCAGCAAGTTGTATCGAAGTGGGGACATGGTTCGCTGGCGAGAAAATGGCACGATTGACTACCTTGGACGTATTGATACCCAAGTGAAAATTCGAGGCTTCCGTATTGAAACTGGCGAGATTGAAAATCAGTTGAAACAGCATCCCGGAATTAAAGATGCTGTTGTGGTTCCTCAGGGCTCTGCCGGTGACAAGCAACTGTTGGCCTGTTATGTCGCCAAGAACAGTAAAGAGGGTGAGCTTGTGCAACTAAGTAACGAAGAATTAAAAGCACAGCTTCGGAAAAATTTACCTGAGCATATGCTCCCTGCTGTATTTGTTAGCCTGGCAGCAATTCCGTTGACGGCTAATGGTAAAGTTGACCGACGTAAATTGGCTGCAATGGATGTGAGTGCTGAGTCGGATGCAGACTATGTTGCACCGCGCAATCAAACTGAATATACGCTAGTCGGCATCTGGAGTGAGGTGTTAAAACTTGCGCCTGAAAATATCGGAATAAACGACAGCTTCTTCGATTTAGGCGGGAATTCATTATTGGTGACTCAAGTGATTGCCAAGATCCATAGCCAATTAGACATAAAGATCCCCATGAAAGCACTGTTTAGTGCCAATACTATTGCTGGTGTGGCGGAAGTTTGTCAGGTCATTAAAGTCCAGCAAGATAATCTGCTGTCAAATGCAGAGCGTACAGATGTTGAATTTGAGGAAGTGTCACTATGACCGCTTTTGCATTAATCACTGAATTACATAGCAAAGGAATAGAGCTATGGCAGGAGAACGGGGAACTTAAGCTAAAGGCCCCGAAAGGCGTTCTAACTGAGGAGCTGAAACAGAAACTGATCAGTAATAAATCTGAAATTGTTGCTTTTCTACAAGAAGTAGCGGCAGCAGATAAGCTTCCTCCTGTACGACCCATGAATAAGGATGGGGCAGGTGCCTCTGGTCAACAGCCTCTCAGTTTTTCCCAGCAGCGGTTATGGTTTATCGACGCTTTGCAGGGGGGAACGCCGGAATATAACATTCCCAAAGTGTTCGAGGTGAAAGGTCAGCCAAATCTGATCATGCTAACCGATGTTTTTAATACCATTATCGAGCGCCATGCAATCCTCAGAACAGTGTATATCAACGAAGGTAATGAGACATTTCAGCATGCTCGAAATATGTCTGATATCTCTTTCGCTATTAAAGTACAAGATCTGAGTCACCTCACTGGCGAAGCGCTTCAAGCACAAGTCAACGCACTGATTGAATTGGACATTTCCACTCCATTTAACCTGGCAGAAGATCTGATGCTGCGGGTGAGCTATGTGAAAATGACCGCTAGTAGTGGTGTGATGATATTTAATATGCATCACATTGCTTCAGATGGCTGGTCGATGGAGGTGTTGGTTAAAGAATTTGTCAGATTATATGCAGCGTATAGTCAGGGGCAGGTTAATCCACTTCCTGAATTGGCAATTCAGTACGCTGATTATGCCCACTGGCAGCGAGATTATCTCGAAGGAGAGGTGCTGGAGTCACAGCTTGGCTATTGGGAGAAGCAACTGAATGGATTGCCCGCGGTGCATAGTCTACCTTTGGATTATACTCGCCCGAATACAAAGCAATACAAAGGCGCGGTGGTTCTCGGTCAATTATCCGCTTCCATAGCCAAATCGTTGCTCAGTGTGGCCAAGGCACATGAACTTACACCGTTTATGTTATTGCATGGCGCGTTGGCACTGCTTTTGTCCAGACACAGTAACACTAGCGATATTGTTATTGGTACCCCTGTTGCGAACAGACTGCAAGCAGAGCTGGAGTCATTAATTGGCTGTTTTATTAATACGTTAGTGCTTAGGGTAGATACCAGCCACAGCACGTTGTCTGAGTATTTTGCTCATATCAGGCAGGTGCATTTAGACGCACAATCAAACCAGAATGTCCCTTTTGAGCAATTGGTTGAACGCTTAAATGTGCCAAGAAGTACAGCTCATAGTCCGCTCATTCAAATTATGATAACCACCAATACGGATTATCGGGTCAGCGATACATCGGGTGATGCCGCTTTCACCTTGGCTGATGTAGGCATTCAAGCGTATCAGACAGATTTTATCCGGGAAAAGTTTGACCTGAGTGTCAAAATGAGTCTTTCTGAACAGGGGGGGGGGTTAAACTGGAGCTATGATGTCAGTCTGTTCAGCGCAGAACATATCATGCAGTTGAATGCACATTTGTGTCGTTTGCTTGAAGGTATAGGTCAGGCGTTGGATACAAGGTCTCAGGCACTTCATGCCCTGCCCATGTTATCGACGGAAGAAATCCAGTATCTGGTTCATGACTTAAACAATACAGGGAACGATTATCCAAAGGATAAAGGCATCCATGAGCTGTTTATTGAACAGGTGGCTGCTAATCCGAATAAGACAGCAGTGGTGTATGAGGGAGAAAACCTAACATATCAACAACTGTATGAGAAAAGCACGGCTCTGGCATTGTACCTGCAATCTCTGGGGGTGAAACCTGATTTCCTCGTGGGATTATGCGTCGAGCGTTCACTCGATATGATGGTGGGGATACTGGGTATATTGCAAGCAGGTGGCGCCTATGTGCCATTGGATCCGGATTCTCCGGATGACAGGCTGTCCCATATGGCTCAGGACAGTCAGTGCGCCATTATTCTGACCCAACAAAAGCTCAAAGGTAAGCTTTTCGATATTGTGACATCAGATACACACATCATCACTTTAGATGAGCAGTGGTCTGAGATAAAGGCTTGTGCTGCTGATTTAAATCGAAAGGGAGTGCAGCTAGAGCAAGAGGTAACTCCTAAGCATCTGGCCTATGTAATTTATACCTCTGGCTCTACGGGTAAGCCCAAAGGTGTAATGATTGAGCATGGAATGATTGTTGAGTATAGCTATTCGCTCTACAGCAAAATGGATTTACAGTCTTGCGACACATTTGCTCTGATATCTACAATTTCGGCAGATCTGGGCAACACCAATTTATATATTCCGGTTATTTTTGGCAAAACTATCCATCTGATTTCCAATGAGTGTGTGAATGAGCCGGGCGAGTTAAGAGCTTACATGAACGCTCACCCCATTGATTTCATGAAAATTACACCCTCTCATTTTGAAATGTTCAAAACGTCAGATACGGAAATTGTTGCACCTAATAAAATACTTATTTTTGCTGGCGAGCCGCTTCCTGGAAAAATTGTTGAGACGGTTAATCTGCTATGTCCCGATTGCAAAGTGTTTAACAATTATGGGCCGACAGAGACAACCATTTCCAAGCTATCAACCACTGAACTAATAAGTACGGAATTGTCTCGTATCCATTTAGGTAAACCATTAGGTAATACTCAAGTTTATATTCTTGATCCCTTTAATAATCCGGTTCCGGTGGGTGTGCCTGGTGAGCTGCATATTGCCGGTGCCGGGGTGGCAAGAGGCTACCTCAACCGACCTGAACTGACGAAAGAGAGATTTGTCCCCAATCCTTTTGCTGAGCAACATGGTGGAGGCGACAGGATGTATAAAACGGGTGACCTGGTACGCTGGCTGGATGATGGCAACATTGAGTATTTAGGTAGGGCTGATACACAGATTAATATCCGTGGTTTTCGTGTTGAAACAGGCGAGATCGAATCCCAGCTTGACCAGCACCCAGACATTAAAGATTGTGCCGTCGTTGCGCAGGGGCAGGGTAGTCATAAAAGACTGATTGCCTTTTATGTGGCTAAAACCCAATCAGCCCAAGATGCAGGTTCAGATTTAAACTCATTACCCGGAGTGGAATTAAAAAGCTTCTTAGCGAAATCTTTGCCGGAGTATATGCTGCCAGCCGCGTTTGTGAACCTCGACGCTATTCCTCTGACCGCCAATGGCAAAGTTGATCGCGCGGCATTAGAGCGAAGAATGGTGACCTTGGAATCAGGGCAGGACTACCTCGCTCCGCGAAACCTGACAGAAGAAAAGCTGGTATCTATCTGGGCCGAAGTGCTGGGAATAGATGCTGAAAAGATCGGTGTTAACGATAACTTTTTTGAACTGGGTGGGCACTCGCTGTTGGCAACTCAGCTTAGATCCAGAGTTCGTGAACAATTTAATGTTGATTTGCCTTTAAAGGCTTTATTTGAACAGCCGTGTATTGCAGGTTTTGCATTACTGGTGTCTCAGGCTGATCTGAGTGACATCCCGGCTATTACCGCTTCCCGTCGTACATTGGAAGATGGTACGCCTGTGAAATCGTTTCCGCTGAGTTATGCGCAGGAGCGTTTATGGTTTATTGAGCAATTGGAACCTGGTAAAGCAGACTACAACATGCCTCAGGCCGTGACCATAAGTGGCAAACTCAATGTTGAATACCTTGAGCAGGCTTTCAGGTTAATGATTTCACGTCACGAAAATTTGCGTTCTGTCTTCCGGAATGAGGAGGGGCGCGCTCGGTTGGTTATTCTTGAACAGATGGATTTTAATATAGAGTCCAGAGATCTGAGCCAGCTCAATGATATTGCAAACCGTGAACAAATAGCGAAACAGCTTTGCCTGGAAGAAGCCGCAAAACCCTTTGATTTGGCTAACGGCCCCCTTTTAAGGGTAAGGCTGCTGAAATTGGCAGAACAAGAGCATATTTTACTCCTGACTATGCATCATATTATCAGTGATGGCTGGTCTGCAGGGGTTATGATTAAAGAATTCAGCCTTATCATGGCTGCCTTGCAAAAAGGCGAGAAACCTGAGCTACCTGCCATGTCGATCCAATATGTGGATTACAGTATTTGGCAACGAGCCTTGTTGGAGCAAAGTGGTTCCGGAAATGTAACCAGGCTACAGCAACAACTGGACTACTGGCAGAAAAAACTAAAAGGTGTCCCTGAAAGCCTTGAACTTATTACGGATTATCCCAGACCCAGCACTCAGAATTTTGCTGGGGACAGGCATACATTCAGTCTGGATATTGGCTTAAGTCAGCAATTGCAATCCCTCTCCGAGCAGCACAGTTGCACATTGTTTATGACCTTGTTGACCGCCTTTAATGTATTGCTATATCGCTATACGGGTCAGGAAGATATTTGCATTGGTAGCCCGATTGCCAATCGCCATTACGGAGAAACAGAAGGGTTGATTGGCATGTTTGTCAATACGTTGGCCTTACGAAATCAGCTGGATACTGAATCCTCGTTTCAGTCTCTTCTAGAACAGGTTAAAACTACCTGCCTAGAGGCTTATGAGCATCAGGATACGCCGTTTGAAAAAGTGGTTGATGCGGTGCAGCCGGGACGTAACATGGCATTTAGCCCGCTATTTCAGGTTATGTTTGTATTGCAAAATACGCCGGAGGAAGCAACCGATCAGCCCATTCGTTTATATCCTCTGGAGCGCCACAGCAGTAAATTTGATCTGACACTTTCGTTTACTGAAACCTCCCAGGGGTTAGTCGGTACTATTGAATATCGCACGTCGCTTTACCAGGCTAACACTATTGCCCGAATAGCACGTCATTATGAATTGCTGTGTCGAGCTATCATTAGTTCGCCTGATACCAGTATTAGCCGGTTCGTATTTATGGAAGAAGCCGAACAGAAAAGGCTTATAAGGAGCAATAACGAGACTCGGAGAGACTATCCAAACGATAAATGCATTCATGAGTTATTTATCCAACAAGTTGCCAAAAATCCTGATAAAGCAGCCATTGTTTTTGAGAACCAGTCTCTGAGTTACCAGCAACTATATGACAAGAGTCGTATGCTGGCGTTATACCTGCAATCCAAAGGTGTTAGGCCCGATAGTCTGGTTGCTGTCTGCATGGACAGAACTCTGGATTTGTTGGTAGGAATGCTGGGAATTTTACAGGCTGGTGGCGCCTATGTGCCTTTAGATCCTTCATACCCTGACGACAGACTGGATTATATGCTGAAAGATAGTCAGGTAAGTATTGTCCTGACCCAGGAAAGCCTTAAGGATAACCTGTGCGGTTTAGTGAAAGATGACGTTGAACTGGTTGCATTAGATCAGCAATGGTTAGAGATTGCCGAATGTGTTGCCAGGCTGGATGCTGGTGATGTGGTCTTGCGAGAAGAAGTTAGACCTCATCATTTGGCTTATATGATTTATACATCCGGTTCTACCGGTCAACCCAAAGGTGTTATGGTCGAACATCAGGGGCTGGTTGCTTTATGTGCATGGCATGAAAATGCTTTTAAGGTTACACAGGACAGTAGAGCAACGCAGTTGGCCAATATCGCATTTGACGCCTCGGGATTTGAAATCTGGCCTTATCTGACTAATTCAGCAACTGTTTTTATTGGCACCAATGATACTTATATTGATGCAACAAAATTAAACGCTTTTATTACCGAAAATAAGATTAGCCATTGCTTTTTAGCCACACCTGTTGCGCAGTTACTCATGCAAAGCAATGAGGTTATTAATCCACACCTGGAATATCTGTTTATTGGCGGCGATAAGCTGTCACATTATCAGGAGCGGGATTATTCGTTTGCATTGGTGAATAATTATGGCCCTACTGAAACTACGATTGTAGCGACCTTCCATCGTATAGAAGGAGAATTCCCATCTCAGATTATTGGACGCCCCATATCCAATACACAGGTCTATATCCTTGATCAGCATAACAACCCTGTTCCTGTCGGTGTGCCCGGTGAATTGCATATTGCCGGTGATGGTGTTGCCAGAGGCTATTTTAACCGTCCAGAGTTGACTAAAGAGAAGTTCATTCCTAATCCATTTGTATCTGGTAGCAGAATGTATAAGTCGGGTGATCTGGCTCGCTGGTTGGATGATGGCACTATTGAATACTTGGGACGGATTGATACCCAGGTGAAAATCCGCGGTTTTCGGATTGAAACTGGAGAGATTGAGGCGAAGTTGAATCAACACCCAGCCGTTAAAGATTGTGCTGTAGTGGTACAGGAGCGAGACGGCGACAAGCACCTGGTAGCGTACTATGTTGAGAGTGGTGTTGCGGTTGATGACGCGCAAGTTGAACTTAACGATTCAATATTAACCTCATTTTTGCAGCAATCCTTACCTCAATATATGTTGCCATCGGCCTTTATATGTATAGAGGAAATTCCGTTAACCGCTAACGGCAAAGTAGACCGCCGAGATTTGCAACGCCGCCGGGTTAATCTCGAGTCAAATAAGGCTTATTTAGCACCACGTAATGCAACAGAAGCGCAATTGGTTGATATCTGGGCAGAAGTGCTGAATGCTACAGCCAGCAAGATCGGTGTGAATGATAACTTCTTTGAACTGGGTGGGCATTCCTTGCTGGCAACGCAACTGATATCCAGGATAAGGGCTCGGTTTGAAGTTGAACTACCTCTGAGGATTTTGTTTGAACAAGGCACCATCTCAAGCCTTGCGCCATTAATTGAACAGGCCGAATGCAACAAGATCCCACCCATCAAACCGGTTAATAGAACAAATCCTGATGGCAGTGCAATTGAGTCTTTCCCATTGAGCTATGCACAGGAAAGGATATGGTTCATTCAGCAACTTGAGCCTGGTAGTGCGGGTTATAATATTCCTGGCGTATTTATCGTTAGCGGTGAGATTGATATCCGCCTTCTGGAGCAAGCATTTAAGCTGATCATTGATCGCCATGAAAATTTACGTACAGTCTTTCCAGAAGAAGAGGGACAAGCCAGGCAAGTTATTCTGGATTCTATAGCCTTTAACCTTGAAATGATTGACTTGAGCGATATCCGGGATATCGAAGCTCAACATAAGAAGGCACGGCAAGTCTGTCAAAGTGAAGTCGAGAGGCCATTTGATCTTGGTACTGGGCCTCTTATTCGAGGAAAAGTCGTTAAACTTTCAGATGTAGAACACATTCTTGTTCTGACAATGCACCATATTGTCGGTGATGGCTGGTCTGTGGGTGTAATGATCAAAGAGTTTGGGCAGATCATGGCACAGCTGCAACAACACCAACATCCGAGTTTGCCCGCCTTGCCGGTTCAGTATCTGGATTATAGTGTCTGGCAAAGAAAGTGGCTGGATGAAGACGGGGTGCTTAAGAAACAACTTTCCTACTGGCAACAAAAATTGAACGGTGTACCAGAGAGTCTTAACTTCCCGACAGATTATTCTCGTCCAGCTGTTCAGGATTTTGTGGGAGCTCGATATACATTCCGTATGGAGCCTGAGTTATCAGAGCGATTAAAAGCATTGTCAGAAGCACAGGGATGTTCACTGTTTATGACTATGCTGGCAGCTTTTAACACCTTGCTTTATTTGTATACGGGGCAGGATGATATTTGCCTTGGTAGTCCAATTGCAAATAGGCAATATGGCGAAATTGAAGGACTTATTGGTATGTTTGCAAACACCTTGGCGTTACGCAATCAGGTGGAGGCAGAGGCACCATTTACGTCATTACTGACCCAAGTAAAAACAACCTGTCTGGAAGCCTACGAGAATCAGGATACCCCGTTTGAAAAGGTAGTGGATTTGGTGCAACCAGTGCGAAATATGGCTCTTACGCCATTGTTCCAGATCATGTTTGTGCTACAAAAACCGCTGGCAGACGATACTCAACAGAATATTCGCTCTTACCCATTGGATAGCAACATTAGTAAGTTTGATCTGGTAGCTTCATTTACCGATGCTCCAGATGGTTTGGTGGGGATTTTTGAATATCGAACTTCCCTCTACAAATTGCAAACCATGGAACGTTTAGGGCAGCACTTTAATGAGCTGTGTCAGGCCATTGTCGCTAATCCTGGCTGCAATATTGCGGATCTGGTGTTTATTGGTGAGGCAGAAAAGCAGCAGGTACTACATAGTTTCAACGATACTCAGGCGGATTATCCGAAGAACAAATGTTTACATCACTACTTTGCGGAACAAGCGATTAGCCATCCCGATAATTTAGCTGTGGTGTATCAGGATGAAACCTTAACTTATCAACAGTTGTACGAAAAAAGCCAGACTCTGGCATTGTATCTCCAGTCTAAGGGAGTAACCCCTGATACGCTGGTTGGCCTGTGTGTGGAAAGATCGCTGGAAATGATGGTAGGCATTTGGGGGATTCTACAGGCTGGAGGAGCCTATGTACCTTTAGATCCTGATTACCCGGAAGACAGACTGGCTTACATGATTGAAGACAGTCAGGCGACCATTATTCTTACTCAGGATAAATTAACCGAAAAACTTAGGTCTCTGGTAGCGCAAAGCACCGAAATTGTGACGTTGGATCAGCAATGGTCAGAGATAAAAGCTTGTGTTAATGAGTTGGAATCTCAACAGATTGAATTGCAGCATGAGGTGAATTCTCGTCATTTGGCTTACGTCATATATACATCCGGTTCTACCGGAAAGCCAAAAGGTGTAATGGTAGAACATCAGGGCGCTGTAAACCGCCTTGACTGGATGCAGCAAAAATACCAGATCGACCAGAACGACAGGGTTCTACAGAAAACCCCCTTCAGCTTTGATGTGTCGGTATGGGAGCTGGTGTGGCCGATGATGTACGGTAGTGCTCAGGTGATCGCAAAATCTGGAGGGCATAAGGACAATGACTACCTTGTTGGACTGATCAACAAAGAACGGGTGACTACCCTTCATTTTGTCCCTTCAATGTTAAGAGTTATGTTGCAGAGTAAGGAATTCGGACAATGCCATTCGCTTAAGCAGGTTATTTGCAGCGGGGAAGCATTGGAGCCCGATTTGGTCAGGGAATATTACAAAATGACCAATACCCCTTTGTATAATCTTTATGGGCCAACTGAGGCCTCAATAGATGTCACCAGTTATGATTGCCTTAAGGGCGAAGAACTGGTTTCTGTACCAATTGGTCGACCGATTAATAATATTCAGCTCTATATTTTGGATAAAAACCTACAGCCAGTGCCTAAAGGTGTGCCCGGCGAGCTACATATTGCGGGTGATGGGTTAGCAAGGGGATATTTAAATAAAGCGGAATTAACGCAGGAAAAATTCATTAATAACCCATTCGCTTCTCAAAGTGGTGGGAGCGCTCGAATGTATAAAACAGGCGACTTGGCTCGCTGGATGGACGATGGAAATATTGACTATCTGGGGCGTATTGATGATCAGGTGAAATTGCGCGGTTTCAGGATTGAACTGGGAGAAATCCAGTCGCAATTATTGCAATTGGACGAGTTAAGCGACGCCAAGATATTGCTTAAAGAAGAAGGTGAGCGTAAAGAACTGGTTGCTTACATTGTACCCAACATGCATAAAGAGCCGATCATATGGAAACTCCTGCAAATGCAGAGTCAAGGCGAGAACATGAAAGATGTGCATCGCCTCCCCAAAGGTTTGCCAATTTTCTGTATTAACCCTCAAGAGGCTGATTTTACCTATGAGGAGATATTTGAAGATGAATGTTATTTACAGTACGGCATCACCCTGAAAGACGGTGATTGTGTACTGGATGTGGGGGCAAATATCGGTGTATTTTCCATGTTTGTTAACGCTGTTATATCCGATGCCAGAATTTTTGCGTTTGAGCCTTTACCGCCAATATATGACGCTCTTCGACGCAATGGGATGCTTTATGGCGACAATATTCAAACCTTTAATTATGGTATTTCCTCAGAGTCAGGGGAAATGACCTTTAGCTATTATCCTCACGCGTCAATTCTCTCTGGTGGCTATGCCAGTAAAGAAGAAGAGAAAAATACGGTCAGGAGCTATATCGAGAATACTGAGGCCAGCCTGTCAGAAAAAGAATTGGAAGAGCTTCTGGAAATTCGTCTTGAAACAGAGGAGTTCAGCTGCCGCCTGAAAACAATATCTGAGGTCATTGAGGAAAACGGCATAGAATCTATTGATTTGCTTAAGGTGGATGTTGAAAAGAGTGAGGCTGAAATTCTGAAAGGGATTCGGGATGAACATTGGGGAAGAATACGTCAACTGGTATTAGAAGTTCATGATACTGAAGGCCGACTACAATGGGTTGAAAATCTCTTGCAGAGCAAAGGCTATACCTATGTCTCGGAACAGATTGATATTCTTGCCGGAACTAACCTATATCAGATTTATGCTCGATTGGACAATAAAGCCAATGATCAGCTTATTAGCTCCGAGCATCCATCGCTTCAGCAATTAACTCAGAACAGCACTTTCCTGGATGTTAATGAATTCATCCATTATCTGCAGGAAAAACTTCGGGCTACTTTACCGGAGTTTATGGTTCCAGCCAGATTTTTAGCGCTTGATAAACTGCCTCTGACGCCAAATGGTAAGGTAGACAGACGAGCATTAAAAAATATGGATGTTGGCGTTGCTTCCAGTCGTGATTATCTTGCTCCTCGCAATGAGATGGAAAAGCAGCTAATTGCTATTTGGGCTGATGTTTTGGAACTTGAACCGGAAACCATTGGGATTAACGACAGTTTCTTTGAACTGGGTGGGCATTCCCTGATGGCTGTAAAATTAATAGCGAAAATAAACAAGCAGTTTAATCAATCACTCGCTCTGACTACCCTTTTCACCGCTACCAGTGTAGCGGCAATAGCAGAAGTTATCGGCGGCAATAAAGACAGCGATACAGGGGTTTTAGTATCTATTAAGGCAACAGGAAGTGGTTCGCCAATGTTCGCGGTGCCGGGAGCCGGGGGAAATGTATTGCCTTTCCAAGCTCTTGCACGGGGAGTGGAACAGCCACTTTATGGTTTACAGGCCATTGGACTTGATGGCATCGAACCGCCGCTAAACAGCGTTGAAGAGACTGCTGAGATCAATATTAAGGCTATGAAGTCTATACAGCCCGAAGGACCATACACTCTAATAGGTCATTCCTATGGCGGAGCCGTGGCCTTTGAAATGAGTAAAAAGTTATTGCAACAGGGTGACGAGATAGCTTCATTAACCTTGTTGGATTCTTTTGCTCCATCTCTGATTCAGCAACTTATTACACCTGATGAAACGGCAATGTTGACTGAGGCTTTAACTAGTTTGATGAATCTTTATGGTGTGCATTTAGGTGAAGCTGACTTTAAAGCTTTGTGTATTGCCTGCAAAAATGGCGTTGATGAAGACATTGCTGTTCTGTTTGAAAGTCAAGGTATCGAAATGGCACCAGAACAATTCCTGGCTTATTTCAATGTGTATAAGGCAAATCAGCATTGTTACCATACCTATAAGCCATCGAAACTTGGTCATGAGATTGATGTGACTTTATATCGAGCCCGTAATAGTCATCGGGAACAAATGCTTATTATGGATGATTATGGATGGAATGAATTGCTGCAAAGTCCGATTAAAATTCATGATGTGGAAGCCGATCATTTTACCTTGTTGGATGAGGAGCATATCCAACAGATTATTAATCGTCTTTATGGACTATCTGTCTTTGAATAGTCGGTAGGTCTTAAAGAGGTGTTATGGGTATGAAAGTGATTATTTTATGGGGCTAAGTTGAAGTTGAAGAAGCCACGCATACTGATAGTTGATGATCGACATGATATTTATTTAAGCACAAGCTTTGTACTTGAAGACAATGGATATTGTACGATTGAAGCAAATAGCCCGGATCAGGCTCGCCAAATTATCCAGCAAGACAAGGTAGATCTGATCTTGCTGGATATGAATTTTTCTCTGGATACGACTTCTGGAGAAGAAGGCATCACCTTTTTATCCTGGTTGTCAAAATCTGATTTCAATATACCCGTCGTTGCTATGACTGCTTGGTCTAACGTTGCACTTGCTGTAAAAGCGATGCAGCTGGGGGCTGGAGATTTTATTGAAAAGCCTTGGCAAAATCAGCGCTTACTACAGATTATCAAACAGCAACTGACCTTATCGAGTTTGCGGGTTCAGAACAAAAAAACGCAACAGCGGTTGGAGTCGATTGTTCAGCAAGAGTATGTTTGGCGTTCACCTTGTATGCGGAAATTGCTGGAGCAGATCAAAAGCGTTGCTGTTACGGATGTTAACATTTTACTTACCGGAGAAAACGGTACAGGAAAAAGTCAATTAGCTAAAGCTATTCACCTCTTGTCTGGTTATCGAGCAGGGCGTTTTGTATCTGTCAATATGGGGGCGATAGCGGAGAGCTTATTTGAAAGTGAGATGTTTGGGCATAAAAAAGGGGCGTTTACTGATGCGAAGAATAATCGCATCGGTCGTATTGAACTGGCTAATCAGGGCACCCTGTTTCTTGATGAAATAGCCAATATTCCGATGTCGCAGCAGGTTAAACTTTTACGTGTGCTTGAGTCTGGGCAGTACGAAGTATTGGGCTCCAGTCATACCCAATATATGAATACCCGTATCATCAGTGCCACAAACAGCGACTTGCAAAAACTTATTGCCAATGAAGAATTTCGAGAAGATTTATTTTATCGCCTGAATACATTGGAATTTAGAGTGCCGACCTTGAGGGAGCGAGAGCAGGATATTGTGCCATTAGCAGAGCATTTCATTAGCCAGCTAAGCCGGAAATACAAAAGGGAAGCTGTGGTTCTCACCGAATCGGCCAAACGAATGCTCAAAACTTATCATTGGCCAGGTAATATCAGGGAACTAAGCCATCTTATGGAACGTGCAATACTGCTTGTTCAGGGGAATGAGCTCTGTGCAGACGATTTACCTATGATCTCTGCTTCTTTGAATCAAAAGGAAGATAAGTTTGCGATGATGACATTGGAACAAGCTGAAAGAAAACTGATCAAACAGGCTTTGGTCAGTACAGCAAGTAATATGACGCAGGCCGCTAAATTACTGGGTCTGACTAAATCGTCTCTGTATCGTAGACTAGAAAAGTATGACGATATTCAAAGGTAATTAAATAGTAGTTTCGCGAAACCTTGGGGCTTTTTGATGTCTTTCAGTGTTCCGAAATCGGACGCTGAGAATCCGAATTCGGACGCTTTTATTACGACGAGAATCCACAAATATTGAGTTGTACATTTTTACTACTCCTGAGAGTGTAATTAACCGCTGTTATTGAACCTTATTAGAATGTTTTGGGGTTGAGCAGAGTCCCTATATTTCAAGGCTTGAATAAGTTTGAGCTACTTATTGAAAGATTTAATTCTGTTCTCTCTCATAATTCCTTCAGGAATTATTGTGAAAAAATGATTTTGGCATGTTATTGGCTATGTGCAGTCCAGATTAGGTAAGTTTTTCGCGATCTAAAAACTCAGTTGCCATTACGTTAATTGCAAGGGGTTACGCTGCAATGCCGAAAAGAAAAAAAACGAAAGCAAGTAGAGGTATCTAAATGAAAACAATGACTTTTGGTCACGTCGTGATGACGAGATTTTCTTACAGACAGAATCGCGTAGACTATCAACACCAGTCTGGTGATCAGTTTTCACCACGAGACCCACTCAATCCAGAATTGCTTGATTTTCGATTCGTGTTGTTTGAGGCCGCGTGTTTGCCTAATGT
This sequence comes from Paraneptunicella aestuarii, assembly GCF_019900845.1. Lineage (NCBI taxonomy): Bacteria > Pseudomonadati > Pseudomonadota > Gammaproteobacteria > Alteromonadales > Alteromonadaceae > Paraneptunicella > Paraneptunicella aestuarii. The sequence continues at coordinate 889,430 of NZ_CP074570.1, forward strand.
TCTGGGGCAAACCAACCAAAATTTTGACTGGGTATTTATTATTGACCCTGAGCTCCCGGCTAAGTATCGCCAAAGGCTGGAAAAACTCATTTCCAAGAGAGAAAGAACATATCTTTACGAATTTAACCATGGCGATAATTTGGGGAGCCTGGAGTGGCTAGAGCAGTACATTCCTGACGATCTTGACTACGTTTTGACAACAAATCTCGACGATGATGACATTTTACCTCTCAATTTTGTTGAAAAAATTCAATCGCATGTCAAAGAACTTGGTGAAAATGCTCCTTCAATCAAGATGTTAGGCATAAAGTCGACCTTTCAATGGGATTTGTACTCTTCTTCCAAATATCCTTTTGGAACCTGGGCTCCGTGGCATCGTACCAAGTATTTCAAATCCACTGGTTATTCAATGTTGTGCAATGCTTCCATTCGTCGATTGACGGTGTTTTCGCTGCACCATTCTCATGGAGATATTTGGTATGCACATGGCAGTGAAGAACAAAATGCACAAATTGCGCGGGATACTTGGGGTGTCTCAGATAGCGCTCCTTTCATGTTCAGACAGAACCTTCTCTCTAAGTTTCAGGAAAAGCTCGAGAAGACCAATGCTCCTGGTGGGGATGATTGGAAATCTCTTCAGGCAGCAGATTTGCACTACGATTTCAGTAAGGATGGCCTTTTCGCGATTCATTTAAATCATTTTGTAAATGATCAGGGAACCCGGTTATTCGAGCTCAAATCGAAAGATACACCTGTCGTTCCAGAGCAGTTTTTTCCAGATGATATACGTATTGATTGGAATGTTATTAAACAACACGGTGACCGTTTCAGGTTATCGTGGGAACGATACAAAATATACTTATCTGAAATCAAACTATACCAGAAGCGCTTAAGGCTAAATTGGTGGCAGAGCATCATTCAATTTGTGGGTTGGACTACAAGACTGACATGGTGGTTTTTACGACACTAAAAGGGCCTGGCTACAATCCCTTTTTATTTGAAATTTATTTCGAGACTGGTCATCAAGTCACTTGATTTGTGGATAATTTCCATGAGGTTATTTACAGATTAGGCGCGGATGACCATATGAAAAAGAATCAATCTGGAGGCCGTTATTTTTTCCATTTTGGATAAATTAGCTAAAAGTAAATGGGTTTGTATTTGCTATTTCTACATCTTAAAAATGCTCCCGGGTTCTGTATTGTCATACTTGATAAAGCGTTCACCTGTTTTGTGCGCTTTAGCACTGGAACTGGTGCGAACAATCTCCAGGTTCAAAGCTATCCCTGAGAAGTTGCTAGATATATTTCTTCGTGAACAGGCCATTCTGCCTTCTTACGGCATTGTTAGTATTGCTGGGCTATTTTTGCAGAAAGGCAATATTGAAAAAGCTCGGGATCTTATTCAGTCAAGTTTGCATAGAGATGATTTAAACGCTTGCATCAAAAAAAACGTTAGTGTTTCTTCAATGATGCATGAAGATTTAGCTTTAGATGATGAGGTAAATCTTTATAAGTCGATGCTTGAATCTGATACATATACTTCCTTTTGCCAATATTTAAAAGATTCATCTATTGTGGTGGTAGGCAATTCACCTTGTGAGCTAGGCAAAGGAAAAGGGAAGAGTATTGATCAGTATGATGTGGTAATGCGTTTTAATAATTTTAATTTGGGTATAGAAGAGCATCGCGCTGATTACGGGAGTAAAACATCTGTTTGGGTGCATTCCGGAGTCGTTGATGTTGTCTTCGATCCTGCTGTGGTGGATGCCGTTGATTACGTGGTCTTCACTCAGGAAATGCATTATTTGTCATGGGCTCATTTGCAAACCGTATTAGAGCTTTATCGATATGCTCCCGATAAGGTGGTTTTTTTCCCTGGAGAGGTATGCCGCACCATTTACAGTTATTTACCTTTATTGTTACCCAGCTCAGGTATTAAAGTTTTATCCTGGCTAACGCTGAACAATCTGAAATTTAAATATTGTGGCTTCAAGCTTATTGATCAGGTAGAGGGAACGAGGAAATACTATTTTAATCAAAAAACACAGCAGGGAACCTGCCATATCTGGTACAAAGAAGCTCGGGTGTTGAGTAAAATTAGTGGGGTACTCTAAACCTAAATCCCATGACTTCATTGGATTAATTTGGGTTTTTACTAGACGTCCGATATCGGACTGGGTGAGTACGATATCGGAAGAATGTTGCAATTATTCACTCAAATATCAGTCATAGCACCCTTCTTCCGATGTAACCCTTTGCCACTTTCGACTTCTTTCGATACCTCAGGTGTCCTCGAAGCCTTTATGATTAAAGTATTTCGCCGACTCTTCTATGTGGTGGTCAATATTCCCCGAATTCTGAGGGGGGATAAGTAATGTTGGCACGTTATTCGCAATAATAGCTGTCAGGAATAAAATAAATTGATATTAGGGCTTACCATAGCCGCAAAGTAATAGCAGGATATAACCGGATGAACCATAGCATTTATTTACTCAAACAGGCCTGGGCAGGTTTGAGTGCCAAAAAAGGATTCCTGGTGACTATTGTCACTACCCTTGGCCTCACATTAGGTGCCTTATTGTGCATTCTGACTTTAGCCTATGTCGTGATTTCCAAACCTTTACCTTATCCGGAACAAGAAAACTTATATCAGGTAAATTCTGTCATTGTTGATAAGAACCGCGGAGTGATCGCGCGCGCTTACAACTACCCCACATTAGTTAATTTTTTTGAAAAACAAACGGTTTTTTCATTGGCTGCATTGGTTCGCTACGAAGATGGAGTGTTAAGCTCTCAGCCAACTCAACCAACCGTGAGAAATACCTTTGTCACGCCAGACTGGTTTCCTATGATGGGCGCTACAATGGCTATGGGACGTGCTTTTGAATCAACAGAAGAGAAAGATAGCTATAATCCGGTGGCTATCCTCAGTTATGAGTTTTGGCAAAATGAATTTAATAGCGACACTTCTATTCTAGAACGATCGGTGACTCTTGGCGGTACCAACTTTAGAGTTGTGGGAGTAATGGCCAAATCTTTTATCGAGCCACAACTTGCAGGTACTGGCGTAAAAACTGATATATTTTTACCTTGGGATTTCAATACCTTGGACGCTGCACAAAGGGAAGGTTTTGGTTCCTTTAGTGTAATGTCTCGTTTTGTTGGAAAGCTTGATAGTGATCGCAGTATTTCCCAAATCGAACAAGAACTGAGACTTCCGGTTAATGATTTTTGGCGAGGCAATGTCGCTGAAATTGCACGTTACGATAATTGGACTTTGGATACCGAACTACAATCGTTTAAAACAGCGATTTTGGGCGATAGTAAAAATACCGTTTTATTGCTGTTAGCAGGTGTGATTGGTTTGGTGTTGATCGCTTGTACCAATATTACGAACCTTTTCATGTCACGCACCGCTGATCAGCAACGTGAGTTAGCCATCCATGCCGCAGTGGGTGCGAGCAAACGCCATTTATTCCAAACCCTCTTTTCTCAGTCGGGGCTGGTGGTCTTTTTGTCTGTGTTAGTGGCTCTTATAATTGCCAGTGCTGGCTTTTGGGTGTTGAAGCAATATCTGGCGCTACGACTCCCTCGCGTTGATGAATTAGCAATTAATAGTGTTACGCTAATTGCGGCACTTATTATTGCTCTGCTGTTGGGGCTTTTGTTTGCTCGTATAAGCGCCAGTATGATTAATTACCGTGCTTTAAATGCTACCTTGCAATCCAGTGGTAAAGGTACGGGGATCCAGGTATCAAAAACAGTAAGACGATTGTTGATTATCTCCCAAGTCTCCATTGTTACCTTGTTGGTGTTTGTCAGTATCGGCTTGTTGAGAGATTCTCTAAAAGCGATTAATGAACCCCTTGGGTTTGAGACTGATAACATCACGGCGTTAACGCTAAAAATCAATTCTTCGAGTAATTTATCTGAGGAAGAGATCAAGCCCCTCATGCTGGAGTTTAAGAACAGGTTAATGGAGTTGCCACAGGTAGCGGATGTTTCACAGGCGGTGCTCCCTCTTGGCAGAGCCAGACGTATTAACCAGGGTGTTGAAGGATCCCAAGAGCTTCAGTTGATAGAGACCCGATTTATTGATAATCGCTATTTTCAGATTATTGAACAACCTTTGATTGAAGGCGATTTTTTCAGTGCTGCAGATTTTAACGATGAAAGTAGCTTGATAATTGTCAACGATTCTTACGCCGCCCAGTTAGCAGGGGAAGGTAGTGCGCTTGGCTCTAAAATCGTGTTAGGGGGGACTACTTATACCGTTAGTGGTGTGGTTAAAGGTGTGAAAATGCCAACAGCAAACGATATTCCTGTGCGTGCCTACTTGCCATTAGCCGAAGCAAGGCCGCAATTTATAGTCAAACTAAAGCCAAATCAAACTTTGTCACGTGAGTCAGCGGCAAAAATCGCGCAAGAAGTTAATCGTCAATTATTATTGTCGGAGCTTGAAACACTGAATGATCAGCGTGACGAATTATTGTTTACGCAATACACCACTGCTATTACCAGTTCAGTTTTGGCTGTATTAACTTTCTTTCTTGCGACCATCGGTTTATACGGCATTCTTAGTTACGCAACGCAGATGCGCCGTTTTGAATTAGGCACTCGGCTTGCCATCGGTGCTAAACGCAATGATGTGATAGCCTTGATTATCAAAGACAATGCAAGTTCTGTAGCTATTGGCTTTGTTATCAGTCTGGTGATTCTTCTTGGGCTGTATATTGGCTTCTCAGAGGCATTGGTTAATTATGTCAATGTGCAGATTGTTCCGTTATATGCAGGTACGCTTGTCTTAATCAGTATTATGACTTTGTTTGCTTGCTACTGGCCTTTACGCTCGATCATAAATGCCCGACCAATCCACTCTCTTCGAGGAAGTCAGTGATTCCGAGGATATTGAGCATTCCTGGCAGGTTACGCTGCCAGGAGGCGGGTAAATCATCAAGAGGTTATGTTTAGAAGGGGCCGGGTTTAATGGATGTAATTAAAAATAAAACACAAAATAAAAAGTTTACCAGGAAATATCAGCTGATTGTTTCGGCTACCGTTTTTGTTGGCATTTTACTTATATGGGCAGCACAAACCGCTAGTGTCGTATCTGTATCTCGCAACGATCTTCTGATTGAGCGTGTTGAAAAGGGTGATCTGGAGGTCATCACTGAAGGTTTTGGGGTGCTAAGCTCAAACAAACAACAGCTCTTAACGACATTAACTCCGGCCACAGTAAAAGAGATTGTATTGAAGCCGGGAGCTGAGGTAACCGCTGGCAGTGTTATTGTTCGTCTGGATAACCCTGAATTAGCTCAAGAAGTGGAAAATGCACAGCAAGAACTGGTACAAACTAATGCTAATTTGCGTCAGTTGAAACTGAATAATCAGCGGGAAATATTAAACGAAACTGCCAATTTGGCAGAGATGACCGCTCGTTACGAAACTGCTGTGCTAAATCGCCAGGCAGAGGAAAAACTGATTGTAGAAGGCATAGTGTCGCAGCTGGCTTATCAGGAGTCCGTTTTAGAAGAACGTCAGTTGGCAAAACGTATTGAAATTCTGGAACAGCGCATAGAACAGTTGAAGTTGGTTCACGAAGAGTCTGTCAATATTCAAAAGGAGCGAGTTAAACAACAACAGGGAAGATTAAACATTGCTCAGTCTCGTCTGGATGCCTTGGAGGTAAAAGCAGGTTTTACTGGCGTTCTGCAACGGCTTTCAGTGGAACTTGGTCAAAGTTTAGCGTCTGGACAGGAAATCGCCTTAATTGGTAGTGTGACGGATTTGATTGCTCTTATCAGAGTGTCTCAAAGTCAGGTTCAACAAGTGGTTGTGGGCCAAAGTGCCATGATCAACACTCGACAGGATCGAATTCCTGGTAAGGTTACCCGCATAGATCCTATAGTGCAGGACAATACGGTAGAAATTGAAATTGCATTGCCCGCTAATTTGCCTGCCAGTGCCAGACCTCAGCTAAACGTAGACGCTACTATTACAGCGGATACATTAAAGCAAATTTATTACATAAAACGTCCTGCGAATGTCCAGCCTTACAGTGAAATTTCTTTATACAGATTAGATACAGGAGGTTCTTCGGCGCATCTTCGGACTCTGGAATTGGGGCGTCAGGCAGGCCGCTATATTGAAATCATATCCGGTGCAGACGTGGGTGATGTGTTTATCATTTCAGATTTACCTAATCTGAAAAATACTACATCAGAACTAACCATTAAATCTTAAATAAAGTTAGAAGTTTATAAGTAGGAAACGCATCATGAGCGACATCAAAATTCAAATGAAAAACATCTCCAAGGTCTTTGAAACAGAAGATATGGAAACTCATGCACTTAAAGATGTTAACCTGACGATTTCAGCTGGTGACTATGTTTCCATTTCCGGCCCATCAGGGTGTGGTAAGTCCACTTTGTTATCTTTACTTGGATTGTTGGACATCCCTTCTAGTGGCGAGTATCTGATTGAAGGTGTCAATGTGGAGAACCTTTCACTGGATGAAGCTGCCGAGATCAGAAATAGCAAAATTGGTTTTATCTTTCAGTCTTTTAACCTGATTGATGAAATTTCCGTATTTGACAATGTTGCGTTACCTCTGCGTTATAGCAAGACTAAACTGAGTGTCTCTGAAATCAAGCAGCGTGTAGATAAGTGCCTGGAAATGGTAAACATGACTCATCGCAGCCAGCATAAGCCCAATCAATTGTCTGGTGGTCAACAACAACGCATTGCTATTGCCCGCGCATTGGTGGCAGAGCCCGCTATTTTGCTGGTTGATGAGGCAACCGGTAACCTGGATTCAAATACCGGTGACCAAATCATGGATGTGCTTGATGAGCTAAATCAAAATGGCACCACTATTTGTATGGTTACACATGAATCACGATATGCAGACAGAGCCACTACTCAGCTTAAAATATTAGATGGTGTGATTTTGACTTCACCAGAGACAACGAAAAGCCAAAAGTATGTTGAGGAATCTCTCTGCTAATCTGGACAATCCTTTTTTATCTGAGTGTTAATTACCGTGGAACTGAGACTGGAAAAAGTGGAATTTTTATCTCATTTGTCTTGGTTCCAGAGCTGATTTTTATGGCAGAGTATTATTCATATCGTTATTGCGACAAAGTCGCTTGATAGTCATGCCACCTCACATTCTATACTCCTTCTTACGGCATCAAAGTGCCATGATTGAATTTGTAGAACAATCAAAATGGGAGAACATCAATACATCAGGTTAGTTAGCGGGTGTTAATGATAAATTCTACACTATGTCATGGCGTCCCCAGCAGGAATCGAACCTGCATCTAAGTCTTAGGAGGACCTTGTTTTATCCATTAAACTATGGGGACTTTTTGAGGAATAGCCTCATGCCTTTATTGTAAACATGAGGCTGTGTATAAGAAAAGTGCTACTGCCTGACCACGAAGTCGTTTGGTTGAATATTTGCCAAAGGCATGCCGTTATTAGGACGTAATACGGATGAATTGTGGTAGACCTTGGCGACCACCATAGTGACAGGGTGGATGTCGTACTGGTAATGAGGTTCGCCGGTTGGGGTGAAGAACTGACGCATTTGGAAGATCTTTAATTCATCCCCCTGTTTTACGCCTTGCGATGAACCAATATTGGCTGCGACCTGATTGTTTCTTACTTCTATGATTCGACCATAGGCGGGTATACAACTGACGGTTTCATCGACTTCCTGAGCGATGTCTTGCAATATTTGTTTTACGCCGTTACCAAAGGCGGAATCCCATAATTTACCGCTACGAACGTCAACCGATTCAAAACGGTCGAATGTCCATTCAACTCGGTTTCTAAATATCTTGTCCATGAGTAATTCGCCAGTGGAGCCGTCGATAAGCTTCATGTGAAAAGCGATATTGCGGGTAGGGGATTTGCTGTTCCAAAACGTCAAATAATCGCTGTAGGATTCTTCTGCTTCCTCTATGCTCAGATTTTTGACACTACCAAGTAATACAAATTGCCCTCCATTTTTGCGAGCGATATCCATGGCTCGGTGTTGAACTTGTTGTTCATGAGGGGAGAAGTAGAAGGATTCGACTTTGGTGATCCCGGCGTATCGGGAATACATATCAAACTCTTCTTTTAATAAACCAGCAATGGGTTGGCCGATGTCGAAAATGTTGCCAAAAGCGGCTTGTTGACGGTTTTCGAGCGGAAACCAGGTGGTAATAACACTTTTCTTATAATCTGAGGATTTGCATTGAGTGTCCTGAGGAAAAATGTCAGCTCGGATAGTGACTGTGACATAGTCATCTTCTATCAGTTCATTAACCAATTCGATGCTGCTGACTTCACCACTGGCACGCACTTCAAAGCGGTCATCTTTGAGTAAGCCGTGTGCCATGGTTTGCACACTACGCACAGAGGCTCCTGAAAAAAGTAGTGCCTGTTGAATGGCTTCTTGCGTGGCACGCTGCCTGGCCATTTCTTTGTTATTGTTATGGATGGCGGCTTGGCCGGTCGCCTCAAACCAAATAGCGGAGCTGCTAAAGCTTAGCGATGACAGACTCAATAATAACCAGAACTTAATCAGTTTATTCATAACGTTACCATTTCAATAATTTCACCGTCATGGCACTCATCGTGCTTAATTAATAACTTGATGTATCAATTTATGACGCTTATTAACCGATGTTGGTTAGCATGATGGGGAGTAAGCATTTTTCATACCGAAATGACAAAGATTCAGAAAAAATATTAAATTTATGGTAATGCTTGTCTTTTTAGGCATGGGTATTGCTTGGCTAAAGAAAATTGAGTTGGTGCAGATGATATAAGTGTCGGCTCATTGACGTTTACATTTAGCGGCTGTTTAGAACAAGTGGTAGTCGCTGTCTGAGCTAAATAGAGGTGCATTATGAATGCCAAGGTGTGTTTATTGGTTGGATTACTCGGTTTGAGCGGGTGTTCGACGGTTTTTGATAAGCAGGTGGAATGGGAATACGTTGAACCCGAATCATATCCTGTGCTCACTGCAGTTGGATATGCCCCTGTTTCAGCTCAACCTGGCGAAAGCGACTCTATAAAGATGTTGATGGCAATCAAAGCGTCAAAGCTTGATGCCTATCGAGAGTTAACTGAGCAAGTGTATGGCCAAAAGATTGGCGGCAATCAATCGTTAGCTAACTTGGTAATGACAGATACGAATTTGAAATCCACTGTGCAAGGCATTATTCGTGGGGCAGAAGTGGTGAAAACCTATCCCGTTGGTGAGGACACCTATGCAACGGAATTAAGCCTGGATTTTAGAAAGGTATACGACATTTACATTTCAACGTCTCGTCCAAGACGCATTAAGGACGTGACTTACTTCTAATCGTTTTGAAAAGCAGATTAGTCCGATTTTGGTATTTGGTTTTCGTTAAAACCTTCCTTCAGCGTTCCCCACCAGTACATTGTACGGTGGGGCTTTTTTTATCTAAACAAATATGATGGTCTTCTCCTTCTTATGGTATCAAAGAGCCATGATTAAATTTGTAGAAGAATCAAAATGGGAGAAGAGATCAAATCAGCTTATTTAAGCAAGACAGGGCTAATTCGTATTAATCTCTTGATTCGTATTAGGCGATTGGTTCGTATGAACTGGATAGCTAGGAAGTATTCTATATTAGATGTAGAGAAGAAAATGAAAAGGGAGATGAAAAAGGAAAGATAAACTAGGCTTTAATGCCTTTTAGCGCGGTACCACCTTGAGCGCGACCGCTTTTATCGTAGGTCATTGACTCACGATTACGCGCTTCAATAAGCACTTTACGCAGGTGCTCTAGTCGAAGCTGGCCTTGTTCAACGGCTTTAGAATTCACTTCTGTGCTGTATTTACAATCTTCCAGCAAAGACTTGGCTTGCTCAAAAAGAGCCGACACTTCATCTGACTGAGGTTTGTTCGGATCATACAATTCTGAAATACGTTGATCCTGCTCTTGAATTTCGTTTAACACTTTTTGTTTTTGTTCAACCAAATTCAATAGCGCCTCAGCATCACGAGTGCTGATTAATTGAAGCTCACTATCAAGCAACATTTTTAGCTTTGAAAGCAAAGCTATTTGTTGTGTGATGACTTCAGTTAATGACATTCAGGATACTGCTCTTAACGTTATTAGTTCTTAGACAGCCCGAACATGTCGGCTTCCAGTTTCGCAATTTTCTGTGCAAGTGCTTCAGGATTAATGCGGTATTCCCCGCTTTGGATAGCCTTTTTCAGCTTATCCACTTTTTCCTGATTCACTGGTGCGTCAGTGCCTTTCTTCTGTACCTGAGTCATCTGCTGGGCAGACTGAGTCAATGACACAGAATCTTGTCTAGGTGCTGCAACGGCATTAGCTTGTGCTTTTTGGGCACTTGCTGCCTGATTTTGAGCCTGCTGCTGTTGATTGAGTTTCTGACTCTCCAACTGAGGCTTGTGATTTGTGTTGCCTACATTATTGATAGCCATAACTATTTTCCACTACTTTGATTACCTCAGCCTTTGTATCGGCATAACTCTAATTAACTTTAGGGTTTTTACAATATTTAAAGGTGTCGGCAATAGATTGCCCCGGAATGCCGCAAGCCCTTGTACATTTGCTTTTACATTACTGCTAACCAGCATTCTAGCAGACTTCACTAGATATGCACCTGTACCTGATTAACGCTGACTACTTTCGCGTCAATAACCTTCTTGGAGCGGCGGTTCTTAACGAGGATTGTATCACCAATATTGCCATCTTGTTCAGCTATTCCGGAAGTTTTTATTTTCATACCTGATACTTCCGCCATAATAACAATAGAGTCCCCTTTGCAAACAAAGCACAGCATGTTTGGAGTGATCGGTTGATTTGGCCGACTGCGTCGTTTCAAGCGCGCGCCAATCAAGGATTCTACACTAGTGTAGGTACTTCCCCGCAAGCGCTTCTTATCAACCTGTACAACATCTAAATCATCGGCTGTTAACACACTTCCTGGAGATAATGCGGTATTAGGAACTACCACAGGTTGAACTTCGTTAACATTAACTACTGTATAAATGAACCAATTGTTACTTGGACAACTTACTTTTACAGTGACATTGCTTTGCATGAGTGTGCCTGAGCTATTAGAAACCTCTAATGGTAATGGACACACTGGAATATTTAACCTGGGATCGATGCTATTAGCTTCAACGGTAATAATTGAGTCATCCGTTTGGGGAATATTGTTGCGAACAAAGGATTCTGCAGCCTCAACAACAAGTTGATGCGAAGGATTTTCTTGTGCAACACTGTGACCTTGAACCGCTAACGCAAGACCGAGTAAGGAATATTTTAATATTTTCATCATCTCAGGTATATTTTTCATGTTCGTTTGTCTTCAAGTTGGCTATGCTTTTGTATAAGGCAACTTACGAAATATTGATAACGTCAATATTCAGGCAGTATGCAAAACTTTATTCACCAACAAAGGCTATTAAAGTTTTGTTTGCAAGTTTTGCGCCTGTTTGACTCGAATCGAGGAATTTATGGCTGGAATATTAGACTCAGTAAATCAACGCACCCAATTGGTAGGCCAAAACCGACTTGAATTATTGCTATTCAAGCTACAAGGCAAACAGCGCTATGGAATCAATGTATTCAAGGTGCGAGAAGTATTGCAGTGTCCACAGTTAACCAGCATTCCCAAATCAAATTCATTGATTCGTGGTGTTGCGCATATTCGTGGACAAACCATTTCTGTTATCGATATGAGCCTGGCAACAGGGGGAAGAGCGATACAGGATATTAGTAACGCATTTATTGTTATTGCTGAATACAACAGAACGGTTCAAGGATTTTTGGTTTCATCGGTTGAACGTATCATTAATATCAACTGGGAATCCATAATGCCTCCACCGGAAGGTACGGGGAAGGCTAGTTATCTAACGGCAGTGACAGAAGTTGATAAAGAACTTATCGAAATTCTGGATGTTGAAAAAATTCTGAATGAAATCTCTCCAGCTAACGCTGAAGTGAGTCAAAAGTTTGCTGAAAATATCCATGTAGAAAACCCTCGCGGTAAGATCATCTTTATTGCAGACGATTCATCTGTTGCCCGTAGCCAGGTTAAAAAGGCATTGTCTAGCTTGGGTATGGATATTGAGATGGCTAAAGATGGAAGGGAAGCGTTGGTCAGATTAAAAGAGATCGCATCTGAAACTGGAGATATAACAGATAAAGTTGCTGTTTTGGTTTCAGATATTGAAATGCCAGAGATGGATGGTTACACCTTAACCGCTGAAATTAAAAGTACGCCTGAGTTAGCTAAACTTCATGTAATATTGCATACGTCGTTGAGTGGCGTCTTCAATCAGGCAATGGTTCAAAAGGTCGGTGCAGACGACTTTATTGCTAAATTTCACCCCGATGAATTGGCTGCATCAGTTCAAAAGTGGATGGATGCTAGCTAATACGTCTATGCTTTAGGCTGTTAGGAATTCGTTTTCGCTCATATGAGTTGTAAGTTTGTAAGCACCTGTCCGGGTGCTTACCCTGTCTATTTGTTGAAAGCGGTGTGTTCTTCGCTGTTGGCATTAAGCTTTTTATAGGAATCTTACGTAGTGCCAGATAAACAGATTTGTGATGGCGATTATGTGCGCTTTAGAGATTTTCTGGAGCGACGCTGTGGTATTGTGCTTGGAGAAAACAAGCAGTATTTGGTGCGCAGTCGTCTTTCACCATTAATGCGTAAGCATGGTTATATCAACCTTTCTGATGTCGTTGATGAAGTGGTCAATGAAAAATGCAAAGGATTGGTTGATGAAGTGGTTGATGCGATGACCACGAACGAAACCCTATGGTTTCGTGATAGTTACCCTTTTCAGCTCTTAGCCGAAGAAATCTTTCCAAAGTTTAAGGATCGCAAACAGCCTCTGAAAATTTGGAGCGCCGCTTGTTCTTCCGGACAGGAACCCTATTCTCTGGCAATGACAGTGTTGGAATTTCAGCGTCGTTATCCAAGTGCCTTTCCTGGCGGAGTACAAATTTTGGGAACCGATATTTCATCTGAGATGCTGAATAGATGTAAAGAAGGTGCCTATGATAGCCTGTCATTGTCTCGTGGCTTATCAGAAGAACGTAAGCGTCAGTTTTTTGACTCGGTGGGTGACGGGGTGTTGGCGGTGAAAAGCGAACTCAAGCGTATGGTGAGTTTTCGTTCGTTGAATTTGCTGGATCCTATTTCATCCCTTGGGCGTTTTGATATCGTGTTTTGCCGTAATGTGTTGATTTATTTTTCATCAGAAATGAAATCAACAATATTGTCTCGTATCGCCTCGACACTAAACCACGAAGGGGCTTTATTTCTTGGCGCTTCTGAATCTATGTCTGGGTTGTCAAACGACTTCAATTTAATACGTTGCCCGCCTGGATTGTATTACTCCAAGAAGTAGTTTTGTGTATTGAAAAGGAGAGTATCACTCTCCTTTTTTAAAGCGCCAATTTAGCGTTTTTGTTGTTAGTTCATTTCTCTTTTAAGCCTTTATTTATAAGGCTTTCAATATAAATACTATCCTTTTTTTTGTTTTGCTATCCCATTCTTGGCATCAAGTTTGCTTTGATCCGACAAAGTCACAACAAAGCCAGATTCTGGCATTAACTGAATAAATTTTTGACGCTTTAGTTTTAAACATACTGCGGTTTCAAAAATTTCGTTTTAGATATTTCAAAGGGGAGTAAAGCAATGGCGATTAGTTTAGATAGGCTGACTGCTTTTCATCAACGGGCTGTTAACGTGCGTAATGACCGCATGGAGGTTATTGCTGGAAACCTCGCTAATGCCAATACTCCCGGATACAAAGCGCGAGATATTAATTTTCAGGAAGCAATGAGGAGTGCAACTTATGGGCAGCAGCACAACCTGACCAGAACAAACGAAAAACACTTGTCTGCTAGCAGCAGTGCGCTTCCTCGCGAAATTCAGTTTAGAGAAACGAATCAACCTGATACAGGTGATGGCAATAACGTAGAAGTTCAAAAAGAAAGAAATATGTTTTTGGACAACGGCCTGCGTTACCAAGCCAGCTTGCAGTTTCTTGATGGCAAATTTAAAGGTTTTAAGAAGGCTCTCACTGGCGGTCAGTCATAAGCGAGTAAGTCTTTTTGAACGGTATTTTTTGTATTGGTACGGAGTTTGCTTTCTCCAATAAAAAAGCATCATAAGCGGCAATCATTGCCGAGCTGGTACTGCCAATGATGGTGGGTATCGAAGAGTTTTTTGACTTTGCCTTAGGCAAATAATGTAGGTGGAGGGCACTAATCATGAGCCTGTTTAATGTAATGAATATCGCTGCTACAGGAATGCATGCAGAAAATGTTCGCTTGAATACAACAGCCAGTAATGTGGCAAACGCGAATAGTGTCAGCAGTAGTTACGATCAAACATACAAGGCGCGTCACCCGGTTTTTGCTGCTGCATTGGATCAAGCCAATCAGGATCAAACGAGAGGGACTGGTGTTGAGGTGTTGGGTGTGGTTGAAAGTCAGAAGCCTTTGCAGGTTGAGTATTCACCGGGTCACCCAATGGCTGATGAAAATGGCTACATCTACAAGCCTAACGTTAACATCGTTGAGGAAATGGCAGACATGATGTCAGCGTCAAAAAGCTATGAAACCAATGTTCAGGTTGCCGATACAACCAAGCGAATTTTTAGTCGTGTTCTGATGCTCGGTCAAGGTCGTTAGGGGTAAATAATGTCTAGCATAAGTGGTTTAGATACAGGGCTATACTGGCCCTCTGAAGATGCTGTTCCGGTTGCTGATAATAGTAATTCACAACTATCGCAGGAAGACTTCTTCGCCATGTTAACTGAGCAATTGTCGAATCAGGATCCCACCAAACCGGTAGACAATGATCAAATGGTTGCCCAGATGACGAGTTTCACAATGGCAGACAGCTTATCCAGGCTGAATGATAAATTTGATGCTTTTGCTCAGTCCATGAACTCGAATCAGGCTCTTCAGGCAAGTAGCTTGATTGGCCAGGAAGTTCTGGTTAATGCCGATTCAGGTACAACTTGGAAAGAAGGCAATGTGTATGGAGCGATCGTTGCTGAAACAGATGTAGAAAACCTGCAGATTCAAATAACTGATGAATATGGTCAGGTGGTCAGAACGATTGAAGGCGGTTCACAGAGCGCGGGTAATATCTCATTTGGTTGGGATGGTACTGACGACTACGGCAACTTCTTGCCTCGCGGAAAATATATCATTGAAGCCAATGGCACTGTGGGTGGGCAAAACCAGTCACTGGATGTGGTGATGGAAGCTCAGGTAACAGGATCTGCGGTTGCCGCTGATGATATGAAAGATGTGCAAATTATCATTGAAGATCAGGCCGGGCAGGTTATCCGCAATATTGATGTCGGCAACCAATATGCTGGCAGTATCGATTTTGGCTGGGATGGTACAGATAACAATGGATATCTCGTTCCCCCTGGCGATTACAAAATAAAAATACAGGGAACAGTGAATGGTCAGGACGAAGCATTGCAATTTGGCATTAACCGCCGAGTTACAAGCGTGAGTCTGACTGGCAGTGGAACTGATGGTGTCATCCTGAATTTAGCGGGTGATCAGAATATTAAACTTGCTGATGTTATACGGGTCGGCGGTTGATAAAAATCCAAGAGGAGAATACGAATGTCCTTTAATATAGCACTGAGTGGAGTTTCTGCTGCTCAGAAAGATTTGGATACTACAGCCAATAACATTGCGAACGTTAATACGGTTGGTTTTAAAGAATCTCGAGCCGAGTTTGGCGATGTATTTGCTGCATCATTATTGTCGGGCGGCAGAACTAAAGTGGGTGACGGTGTGTTGACTAATGAAGTCGCGCAACAGTTCTCACAAGGTAGCTTGCAGTTCACGAACAATGCCTTGGATTTGGCGGTTACCGGAAACGGCTTTTTTGCCACGGTTCCTGAGCAAACATCTCGAGATTTCTCTTTTACTCGAGCAGGCCAATTCAAACTGAATGACGACAACTTTGTTGTTAATTCCAATGGTGACAACCTATTGGGATTCCCGGTAAACGCCGATGGTACATCAGCATCAGTTGCATTAAGTACCGCAACACCGGTACGTATTCCGGATTCATCTGGCTCTCCAACACCAACTTCTGCTGTTGATATGAGAATGAACTTGCCGGCGGGTGTTAATGGTGTTGATCCATTGTTATTTAATCCGGCGGATCCGTTAACTTTCAATGCATCTACCTCAGTGACCATTTATGACTCGCTAGGTGATTCACACGTAATGACGTATTACTTCATGAAGGATGCGGGCGCGACTAACGAATGGTTGGTTACGGTTGAAGTAGATAATACGCCTATCGAAATCACCGATGACACCGGAACCGGCTTTGCTGGTGCCATCGCTGCAAATACGGTTGGGACAACCTTTTCCGCGCCAGGTATTCCTGCGTTCAGAATGGTATTTAGCCCAGGTGGTGACTTCACGGGTATTCAAAACTCACAAGGTACATTTCAACCTACAGGTGACGTAGTGACCATGCCATTAGGTAATCCACCTATCAATAATGGTGCATCTACTACGCAACAAATTACTTTGGACTTTGCATTGGATGCCGCGAACGCAACACCAGATGAACCGACTCAGTTTGCTTCTAACTTTGAGGTAACGTCACTGGAGCAAAATGGTTTGCCAGTAGGTCGATTGACTGGTATCGATATCGGCCCTGACGGTTTGGTTCGTGCAACCTTCTCGAATGGTACTTCCACACCGATTACTCGAGTTGCGCTGGTTCGTTTTGCTAACGAGCAAGGTTTGACTCAGGCGGGTAATACACAATGGAAAGAAAGTATTTTGTCAGGCGAAGCTTTGGCAGGTGAGGCAACAACCGGAACATTCGGTACGATTAACTCATCGGCGTTGGAACAGGCTAACGTAAACCTGACTACCGAATTGATTGATATGATTATCGCGCAACGGAACTTCCAGGCCAATTCAAGAGCGTTGGAAGTCAATAACCAGTTAAACCAGACGGTATTGAATATCCGATAAATTGACACTGTAAGTACGAAGTTGAGGTCGCCAAAAAAGCGGCCTCAATTCATTCTTCCTTCCAAAATCTCTTCTTCCATATCCTTTATTTATAAGCCTTACAGGCTTGTTTTGTTATTTCTGTACACATTGGCACCAACATTGCTTTAGTCTGATTAAGATTAATTACGTCAGATTATTGTCATGGATAAAATGCTTTATATCGCAGCGAGCGGAGCAAGTCAGGACTTGCTGGGTACTGCGGTACGTTCTAACAACCTGGCAAATGCTCAGACTACAGGTTTTAAAGCTCTGCTAACTCAAGCCAGAGCCATGCCCGCCTTTGGTGATGGTTTACCAACTCGTGTCTTTGCAATGACCGAGGGCTATGCCAATAAAATGACTGGTGGTTCCATGGTTCAAACCGCCCGTGATATGGACTTAGCCATTCAGGGCGATGGTTGGTTTGCTGTTCAAGATGCTAAAGGCAATGAAGCCTATACCAGAGCCGGAAGTTTCCAGGCTGCGGCAGATGGTATGTTGCAAGATGCTCATGGTAATCCTGTCATGGGTGATGGCGGCCCGATTTATCTTCCACTTCCTTTGGATAATCTCAATTTTGCGGTAGATGGCACCATTACTGTTCGCCCTCAAGGCGCGCCAGAGAACGTGCAAGAGGAATTGGGGAGATTGAAGTTGGTCAATCCTGATGTGCGCGATTTGGTTCGTGGTCAAGATGGATTGTTCCGAACCAAAGACGGCAATGAGGCCGAGCTGGATCCCACAGTACGAATTCGTAGTGGCGTTTTAGAGTCCAGCAACGTCAATCCGATTGATGAAATGATGAAAGTAATGGAGTTGCAAAAGCATTACGAGATGCAAGTCAAGATCATGAAGAAAGCCGACGAACTTGATATGCGTGGCAACCAGTTGCTCAGAATTATTTAACGAATATTTAGATTTGATTAAACAGGGTGGAGGTGACTTATGCACCCAGCATTATGGATCAGTAAAACTGGATTGGATGCGGCACAAACTGATGTGTCGGTCATTTCCAATAACCTGGCAAACGCCAGTACGGTCGGTTTTAAGAAAGATCGCGCTATTTTTGAAGATCTTCTGTATCAGAACATCAATCAACCCGGTGGTCGTTCTTCTGCAGATACCGAGTTACCTTCCGGCTTAATGCTAGGTGCAGGTAGCAAGGTTGTGGCAACGCAAAAAGCACATACACAAGGTAACCTGATCACAACAGATAACGCTTTGGACATGTCAATTCAAGGGCGTGGATATTTTGAAATTCTGCAACCTGACGGTTCTTTGGCGTATACCCGAAACGGTCAGTTCACTTTGGATAACCAAGGTCAAATCGTTACTCCGGGCGCGGGTTTCCTGTTGCAGCCTAACATTACTATTCCTGAAGATGCTCAGCAAATCACCATTTCTCAGGATGGTGAAGTATCAGCAACGGTTCGTGGACAAGCAGACCCTATCGTACTTGGACAGTTAAACCTGTCTGACTTTTTGAACCCTGCTGGATTGCAGCCAATCGGGCAAAACCTGTATGTGGAAACGGCGGCAAGCGGTAACCCCATTCAGGGTATTCCTGGTTTGGACGGTATCGGTTCAATTGCACAAGGTTCGCTGGAAACTTCCAACGTGAACGTAACGGAAGAACTGGTGAATCTGATTGAAAGTCAACGTTTGTATGAGATGAACTCCAAAGTGATTTCATCGGTTGATCAGATGTTGAGTCAGGTTATTCAGCAGCTTTAATCATTAGTTAACGAATTTGGTGAGGGTAGTGAAATGAGGTCATTAGTAAAAACAGTCAGCATTACATTGTGTTCCGTTGGAATGCTGTCGGGCTGTATGTCAACGGCTCATCATGAACCCATGCCTAATGATCCATTTTACGCACCTATTATTCCTGATATGCCCTCAGAAAAAGTGAATGATGATGGCAGTATTTTTCAGGCAAGTATGAGTAGTAGCCTGTATTCCGACGCAAAAGCGCGCCGAATCGGCGACATCATCACGGTTATTTTGCGTGAAAACACCACCGCGACCAAGTCGGCAAAAACCACCATGGGACGTGACAATGCCATGACAGTCGAGCCAATCATTGGCTTGGGTGGGCAGAATGTTACGGTTGGCAACCAGTCTATTCAAATGGATTTGAACACATCGAATTCCTTTGAAGGTGATGCTCAGGCGAATCAGAGTAATAACCTGAATGGCAACATTTCAGTCACCGTGGTTCAAGTGTTGCCCAACAGTAATTTGGTTATTCGTGGCGAGAAATGGCTAACCCTCAATAGCGGTGATGAGTATTTGCGCTTAACAGGCATTGTTCGCCCGTCGGACATTAATCCGGCGAATGAAGTGTTATCGACCAAAATCGCCAATGCCCGTATCAAATACAGTGGCACGGGGGAGTTTGCCAGAACCCAGGAACAAGGCTGGTTAACCAAATTCTTCTCATCGTCCTGGTGGCCATTTTAAGTTGAACGTGGAGAGAACAATGAAACAGTTACTGATATTAATGGGATTGATGCTGTTGTTGCCTCTGAATGTTCAGGCTCAACGCGTGAAAGATGTTGCCACCATTCAAGGTGTGCGTAGTAACCAGTTAGTGGGTTATGGTTTGGTTGTCGGTTTGCCAGGAACGGGTGAGCAAAGTCCCTTCACTGAACAAAGTTTCCGTGCCATGTTGTCAAATTTCGGTATTGCACTGCCCAGCAACGTCAAGCCAAAAATCAAGAACGTGGCTGCTGTAGCGGTTCATGCTGAATTGCCGCCATTTATCAAGCCGGGTCAAACCATTGATATTACCGTATCGTCTATTGGCGAAGCGGGAAGCTTGCGTGGTGGAACCTTGTTGCAAACCTTCCTTAAAGGTGTCGATGGCAATGTTTATGCGATTGCGCAAGGGAGTTTGGTGGTCAGTGGTTTCGGCGCCGAAGGTGCTGATGGTTCTCGTATTGTCTCTAACACGCCAACAGTCGGACGTATCGCTAATGGGGCTATTGTTGAACGTAGTGTTCCTAGCGGTTTAATGACCAATGACTATTTAACGCTGAACCTGAATTACCCGGATTTTGGTACTGCCAAGAATTTGGCTGAAACGATTAACCGTCGTTTGGGAGCGGATCCGTCAAAAGGCTACGTGATCGCAACACCTATTGATGCTGCTTCAGTGCGAGTGTCTGCTCCACGCGATGTAGGTCAGCGAGTTGGATTTCTTGCCACACTACAAGATTTTGAATTTACCCCGGAAGAAGCCCCTGCTCGGGTGGTTATTAACAGCCGCACCGGCACGATTGTTATCGGTAAAGAAGTGCGCTTGTTACCTGCGGCGATCACTCACGGTGGGCTGACAGTGACCATCGCGGAAAATCAAACCGTATCGCAACCCAATGCTTTTGCGCAGGGGGAAACGCAAACGACGACACAATCCATAGTCGACGTGAATCTTGATGATACCCGTATGTTCAAATTTGAGCCGGGTGTGACCTTGGATCAGTTAGTTCGTGCAGTGAATGAAGTAGGTGCTGCGCCGGGTGACTTAATGGCAATTCTTGAAGCGCTACGTGAAGCCGGAGCGTTACAAGGTCAGTTGATTATTATCTAATCAGGCAGGTCAATATCATGGATATGTCAGCTCAAGTACAAAGCCAAATCGACCAAGCTCAAGTCGCCTATGACATCAAAGGTTTGGATGTGCTGCGCCAAGGTGCGCAAAAAGGCGATAGAAAGGCATTGGAAGCAACGGCTGAGCAGTTTGAAGCGATTTTCGTTCGCATGATGTTGAAATCTATGCGTGATGCTACCGATGCCTTGGCTGATGAAGATAGTCCGTTTAATTCGCAACAAGTGAAGTTTTATCGCGATATGCAAGATCAGCAAATGGCGTCTGATTTAGCGAAAAATGGCAACCTGGGTTTGGCGGAACTCATTATGCAACAGCTTGACCCAGAAGGAAGTGGTGTTATATCGGCAAGTGTTATTCGCAGTGGTGCGAATATGTCAGATTTTCATACTGGTAACACGAACAGCACTTCTGCAAAACTGGATTTGCCGGTAATGAAGTCTTCCGATTCTTCAGAGTCAAGTCGCGCAGAATCAAGTCGTGGTGTGGCTTATAAGAAATCAGCCTTTGAATCACCCGAAGCCTTTATCGAATCATTATTACCTGTGGCTGAAAAAGTGGCCGGAGAGTTGGGGTTGGATCCTAAAGCGCTTGTTGCTCAAGCGGCAGTAGAAACGGGCTGGGGTCAACACATGATCCATTCTTCCAGCGGTGAAAATTCTCATAACCTGTTTGGTATCAAAGCTAACCGCGATTGGTCGGGAGACAAACAGGTGGTCGAAACACTGGAATACAACCAGGGTTTAGCTAGGAAACAAAAAGCGGCTTTTCGTTCTTACGACGATTTCCATGCGTCAATGCAGGACTATGTGCAGTTTATTAAAGACAGTCCTCGTTATCGCAATGCCGTGGAGCAGTCAGCCGAACCCAAGGCCTACTTTCAGCAGTTGCAACAGGCTGGTTATGCAACTGACCCGGCATATGCTGAGAAAGTGATGTCGGTATTTAACAGTGAAAAGCTGTCTTCTTTATCAGCTCGAAGCTCTATTTGAGTGTTAAGGCGAGGAACTTATTGTGATTGATTTATTCACCGTTGCATCGTCAGGATTACAAGCGCAAAACCAGCTGTTGAATACAGCCGGTAAGAACATCGCGAATGTAAACACCGAAGGTTATGTTCGTGAGCGTACAACTCATGTTACTCAAGAATTGGGTGGCGTAGGTCGTGCAACAACCGAACGTGTTATTGACCGATTTGCGCAAAATCAGCATCGTCGTGATACGTCGGTATTGGGTTTATACGAAACCTATACGGCGAAAACCAGCCAAATAGACAACATTTTTGCTAATGAAGCGAACAGTATCGCTTCAGCGATGAGTCGTTTCTTCGGTTCCATGCAAACGGCTACCGATGAGCCGACCAATATTGCCGCTCGTCAATTGGTGTTGGGGCAAGCTGAATCTATGATTGGTCAGTTCTCTACAATGGAAAGCTTCCTTGAGAACAAACAGCAGGAATTGAATGAGCAACTAACAACGACCATCACTCGTGCTAACGAGTTGATCCAGAATATAGCTCAGTTGAATAACCAAATCAGAACGACTCAACATGCTAATCAATATAGCGAGCCGGGAGCGTTAAAGAACCAGTTGGATTTATCCATTCTGGAATTGGCGGAGATGATCGCAATTGAAACGCGAGATAACGGTGACGGTTCTACGTTAATCAACTTAACCACGGGGCAGTCTCTGGTATTGGAAGATGGCACATTCAATGTATTTGAGTTGAATGGTAACCCCGATATCAACCGTAAAGATCTGACCCTGACAACCCCGAATAATATTGTCAATATTCCGTTGGCTGAAACCAACTTGGGTGGCGAAATAGGTGGTTTGTTTAAGTTTCGTGATGAAATTTTGGAAACAAGTCGTCGTGAATTAGGGCAGATAGCTTTGGCTTTAACCGACGCTTTGAACGAGCAAAATAACCTGGGTATGGATTTGGACGGTCAGTTGGGAGCGGATATTTTCTCTAGACCTAACTTTCAAAGTTTGACCTACACGGCTAATTCATCAGCCACTTTACTGGTTAATGCGCGAGTGGAAGATGGAGGGCATTCAAGCCTGACCAGCGCAGATTATCAAATTACCATTGACGCGGTTAACGCGGGCCCAAGTCTGGATATTACGGTTGCATTCTTGAACCCGGATGGTACTCCTGTTAGAGATACTGCGGGCAACCCTATCACTCAAACATTGGTCGGTGTTAACGCCACGCCGGGTAACTACTCATCAATTAATGGTGGTTTGGAAATTGAGTTTCCGAATGGCGGTGCTTATGCGGTTGGTGATCAGTTTTTGTTTCAACCAACCAAAGATGCGGCTTCTAAAATTGATTTGTTGATGAGTCGTCCGGAAGATTTGGCTATGGCGATGCCTGTGCGTATTGAATCTTCCATTAATAACCTGGGCGATACAACAATAACAGGCACTACCGTTACCAATACCCATGTTGATACAGCAGCGCCTTTTGATGCTAATTCATCGGCTTTTGATGGCGCTGGTGGGTTGTTAAATGGTGTGGGTGCGGGTAATGCGCCTGCCAGGATTGTGTTTACAGGAACCAATAGTTTTGAAGTTCAAGACAGTGGGGGTGCGGTTATTGTCACTGTTGCCGGTGCGACAGATCTCAATAACATCATGACCCAGGCGCAGGGCGCCGCTGGTTGGCCTTTTGGTGCTTTTCCTGATTACCCAGGCTACGATTTTAGTGTTCAAGGTGTTCCGAAAGCAGGAGATACCTTCAACATAAACTATAATACCAGTGGTACGGACGATAACCGGAATGGCTTAGCCATGGCAGATTTGCAAAGTGCTGATACTATGGTTCGTGATAATGGCTCTGGTAGTAGCAACCTGATCAGTTTTCATGAAGCTTATTCCACCATTGTGAGCGATATTGGTGAAAAATCCGCTTCTGCCGATATATCCTTAAAGGCCGCAGAAGCGATTGAGCGTCAATCAAGAGAATTGTTTGAGTCGACATCAGGCGTAAATCTGGATGAAGAAGCATCCAACCTGATTCGGTTCCAGCAAGCGTATGCGGCTTCGGCTAAAGTGCTGACAACGGCACAAAGCCTGTTTGATACTATATTGAGTGCGGTGAGGTAGATAAAGCGTTATGCGTATTTCAACAAATCAGTTATTTGACAGAAGTATTCAGGGCATCCTGGATAATCAGGGTGATTTGTCTGATATTCAGCAGCAACTTTCTTCAGGGAAAAAGCTACTTCGCCCGTCGGATGATCCTGTTGGTGCTGCGCAGGTAGTACGCCTTACCGAAGAATTGGATCGTATCGAACAGTTTAAAAAGAATAATACATTGCTCGAAAATGCCTTATCCCAGGAAGAAGCCATTCTTAGTGGTGTTACCGAGGCAGGGCTTCGTACTCGTCAACTTGCGATCCAGGCCGGTAATGGTGTCAATACCATTGAAGACAGACGAGCACTGGGCATTGAGATTGGTCAAATCCGAGATCAGATATTTGACTTGATGAATAGTCGAAATGCTGACGGTGAATACATTTTCGCAGGCTTTCAGTCTGACTCTCCGGCTTTCATTTATGATGCCACCGCTGCTGGAAATAAATACCAGTTTCAGGGCGACGATGGTCAAAATGAAATTCAGATTTCCAACACTGTGCGTGTCGAAAGTGGTGATTCTGGCAAAGTGGTATTCGAAGATGTGTTAGCTCGTTTGAAAGGTAATATTACGGGAGGAACGGCGGGTTCTTCAAGTATGAAGATCACTCAGCAGAGCTCGTTTGATTTTTTCCACAAGACCAATTACGACGCAGTTACGGCAGCCAATAACGTTTATCGAGGAACGGTAAATGGTGCGGGTAACCAGGTTGATTTTATTAATGTGGGCACTGGTGCTGCGGTGGGTTCTGTGGCGTTTACTTCAGGTCAACCATTTACCTTCAAAGGTCTGGAATTTGATGTAACGGCAACGGCAGGGCAAACGGTCGAGTTTACATTGCAGCAACCAGAGAAAAAGAATATTGCTGAAACATTAAACGATTTCTACATTGCATTAAACGATGCCAATATCTCGGATTCCGATTATGCTGCGGCACTGGATGATGTCATTGTCGGTTTGGATAACGCCTTGCAAGCGGTGGCAGACGCCAATTCTGCGGTAGGTGGACGTTTGAATGTGGCGGAATCGGTACTTAAATCTAATCTGGATTTGGAAATCGCCAATAAATCAGCGCGTTCTGACATTGAAGATGTCGATTATGCCGTTGCGGTTTCTGAATTAAGTAAACAGGAAACCGCGTTGCAGGCTGCTCAGGCGACATTTTCTCGAGTGACGCAGCTTTCTTTGTTTGATTATATTTAATCAGTTTTTGCTTATAGCTTGATAGTAAGATAGCGCTTACTATCAAGCTAATAATTCTAATCCCGCCATTTGAATAAAATCGTTGATGTAATCCACTTGCCTGTCTTCATTTCTTATCCCTAAAAATATTTGTTTATGAATACCTTCTTCGCCAAAGCGTATCCCCTGAATATTCATTTGTTTTGCGTAATCGCGAATTAACCATCCGGGGAGTGCCGCTACGCCTCTGTTGGCTGCAACCATTTGCAGCATGATTTCAGTGGTTTCAATGATTTTATGCTTTTTGACTGTACATCCGGCAGGCACTAAAAAACGACTGAAAATGTCTAACCGAGAAGGTTCTACCGGATAAGTAATGAGCGTTTCATTGATTAAATCGTGAGGTTGTACATGAGGTTTATCGGCTAAAGGATGATCCCTGGCAACCACAAGTTGATGTTCATAATCAAATACGGGAATAAAATCGACGCCCGGTTTGAACAAAGGATCGGGCGTTACCAGCAAATCAATTTCATATCCTCGCAGTGCTCCCATGCCTCCAAACTGAAATTCCTGTTTTACGTCCATTTCTACGTCTGGCCATTTTTTCAGAAACGGCTCTACCACTTTCAATAACCACTGATAGCAAGGGTGGCATTCCATTCCGATGCGTAAAAGACCTCGCTGACCTTTAGCGATTTGACTTAACAACAATTCGGCTTGTTCAAATTGAGGATTAATTCGATTTGCCAAAGAAAGAATGAGTTTTCCTGCCTGAGTCAGCTTTAATGTTCTTCCCTGTTTTTCCCAGACTTTCATACCTAATTGGTTTTCGAGCTTTTTGATGGCATGACTTAATGCCGATTGAGTTAAATGCAGCTCTTCCGCTGCTTCAGTCACAGTGCCGGTTTTCACAACACTTTGCAAAATGGATAAATGGTAACGTTCTAACATTATTTATGAATGAAATTCATGGGATTCTGAAAATATACCATTTTTATACATGAATTGAGCTCGCTAGCATAGGAGAAAAATAACTGGCGGAGTAGATAATGACCAAAATACATAACCTGGGGTTTCCTCGAATTGGGGCAAACAGAGAATTGAAATTTGCAGTTGAGAAGTATTGGCAAAACGAAAGTTCGCTTGAAGAATTGCTGCTTGTGAGTAACCAAATTAGTCATGAGAATATTGAACTTCAGGCGAATCTGGATTTTGTGCCTGTTGGCGATTTTTCCTTGTATGACCACGTGTTGGATCATAGTTTCTTGTTGGGAAATATAGCCTCTCGTTTTATCCGAGATAATGAAGCGTCAATAGATAGTTATTTTCGTGCCGCGAGAGGCAGAGCTCCAGCGGATGGCGCTTGTTGCAATACTGCCGCAGGGGAAATGACAAAGTGGTTTGACACCAACTATCATTTCATTGTGCCGGAAGTGTCTGCTGACACTCGTTTCACCTTAAATGCCGATGCGCTGATCAAGAATATTCAGCAAGTACGTTCCCAAGGCTATGAAGTGAAACCCGTTTTGCTTGGGCCTTTGACTTATCTATATTTGAGTAAAGCAAAGGATGATATTGATCCGTTGTCGCTATTGGAACCCTTGATTACTGTCTACTCCGAATTACTGGAGAAGCTGGTTCGAATTGGCGTTGACTGGGTACAAATGGATGAGCCTGTTCTGGTACTGGAGCTGTCTGAAAAATGGAAGTTGGCATATCGCTACGCTTATAAATGCTTCAGTCATTCAAGCCCTAAATTGCTATTAACGACTTACTTTGGTGATTTGGGCGACAACCTTGAATTAGCGACGCAATTGCCCGTTGCTGGATTACACATTGATGCAGTGCGTGGGCGAGATTCTGTCGAGGATGTTTTAAATGCGTTATCTAATGACAAAGTGTTATCGCTGGGTGTGATTGATGGACGCAATATCTGGAAATCGGATCTCAACAAAATACTGGATTGGGTCGAGCCTATTGCTCTGAAAAGACAAAACCAGCTTTGGCTAGCGCCCTCCTGTTCATTACTGCATGTTCCGGTTGATTTAGATGTTGAGCAACATATCGAACCAGACATTAAGCAGTGGTTAGCCTTTGCAAAACAGAAGCTTCAAGAGCTGTGTATTTTGGGAAAAGCGTTGAAAAAAGGGCGGCAATCGGTTGCAGTAGAGCTGGCTGATAACGCTGAAGCCATTGCGTTACGTAAAGGTTCTTCCAGAGTTCATAACCCGGTTGTGCAACATCGTATGCAAAATGTCAGTTCTGCTGATTATGAGCGCCAAAGTACCTATGATGTGCGTAGAGAAAAACAGGATATTCGTTTTAACTTGCCGCGTTTTCCCACAACAACGATCGGTTCTTTTCCGCAAACCAAAGAGATCCGTCGCGCTCGTCGAGATTTTAAACGAGGAGAATTGAGCGAAGCTGAGTACAAGTCTTTCATCGAATCACAAATTGATGATTGCATTCAGAAACAGGAAGAACTGGATCTGGATGTATTTGTTCATGGTGAAGCCGAACGTAATGACATGGTTGAGTATTTCGGTGAACAACTGGATGGATTTGTGTTTAGCCAGTTTGGTTGGGTTCAGTCCTATGGTTCCCGTTGCGTTAAGCCGCCCATTATTTTTGGAGATGTTTCTCGTCCGAAGGTCATGACGGTTGAATGGACTCGATATGCGCAGTCGCTTACCGACAAACCCATGAAAGGTATGTTAACGGGGCCTGTGACTATTCTTAACTGGTCTTTTGTGCGAGATGATCAACCGAGAGCTGATACCTGTAAGCAAATTGCATTAGCTATTCGTGATGAAGTACAGGATTTGCAAGCGGCGGGGATTCGTATGATCCAGATAGATGAAGCGGCACTAAGAGAAGGATTGCCGCTGAAAAAATCCGATTGGCATGAGTATTTACAGTGGGCGGTTGATGCTTTTCGTTTGTGCGCCAATGGTGTGGAAGACGACACCCAAATTCACACTCATATGTGTTATTCCGAATTTAACGATATCATTGAATCCATCGCACGCCTGGATGCTGACGTGATTACCATAGAAACTTCCCGTTCCGATATGGAATTGCTGGACGCTTTCGATAGTTTCTCGTACCCCAATGATATTGGCCCGGGAGTATACGATATTCATTCACCTAATATTCCAAGCGTGGAAGAGATGCTTTCTCTACTGCAAAAGGCGGCAGAAAAACTGCCGGTGAAACAGCTTTGGATCAATCCTGATTGTGGTTTGAAAACTCGTCGTTGGGAAGAAGTGATACCTGCTTTGCAAAATATGGTGACCGCAGCCAAGCAGTTACGCACATTATTCAAATAAATAAATTGATTGTGAGTGGCGATGGCAAGGACATTCCTTGCCATCTCCTTATTTCTAATCGTTTTCTAATTTTAATTTGGCTAAATAGATCTGGCAGCGCTGATTTTCATGAGTGGAGTAGTAGCTCAGCAAAGCATGGTCATCATGGATAACCAAACCTGGATAGGCATTGTCGCCAGCGGAAGGAAGTATCAGTTGACGTGTCAATTTTCCAGAATCTAATTCAAGAGTTGAAACCACGGTTCTTGGTTGACGATTTAACCATTGTCTGCCGGATACTAACAGGGTGTTAGAGTTAAGCGGTTGCATTACCGGGCTGGCATAGTATTCACCAAGATCTTGCCATTGCCATTGAGTATAAGGGGGCTTTGAACGGCCTAATTGCGCTGTACAAGAATCAGCATCTCTGCGGATCAAAGCATACATGACACCGTCGTTATCAACATGGATATCTGATTCATTTGGATAGCCAAGGCCATGTTTTTGTAAGCTCATTACTGAGGCTTTTTTGAGTTCAAATGTTCTTCCTGGAACGCCGGCATATAAATCCAGTGCTTGCTCTACTCTGTTGTAAGCCAGTCCATAAGCATTGTTGGTATACCATCTCAAGCGCCAAAGCCACCAGTAGCTTGGGCCGAAAAATTGAGGTTGTGACCAGCTTTTGCCATTCACTGAGTACCAAACCATTGAACGCGTCCATCGAGTACGATTTTCTTCATCAGCAAATCGCGCATAGCTGATGAGCATTAAACGACCATCAGGAGCAATGGTTAGTTTGGGATCTCTTAAATCGGCTTTGGAAACAGTTAAAGTATCAGACCAAATTTTGTCGCCTTCTTCGTCCAAAGTCAGAATTTTGATTCTGCCATCTGCGCTAATGTGATTTGTTGCTTCTCTAAAACAACAGAAATATTCATTTTTGAATTCACATAAATCGGTAAATGCATTGTGGCGAGGTGATTGCCAGATCGATTTTACCCACTCTATTTTCATTTTTTCAGATCTTTTTTACGCAATTTAAATTGCTCGATAAGCCGCATGTTATCAGGCATTTATCTTCCTTAATAGTCAGAAAATTGGCACTTGAAAAATTCACAGATGAAGAAATTTTGGATTTTTTACTAAAGGGAAATCTGGCTGCGTCGATAACCTAAGCGAGAGAGCCAGTGACAGTAAATACTATTAGGTAACTTACTGTTTTTATTAACCATATGACGATTATTATCGTCAGGTACCAGTGTATATTTAGAAAAGCACTGGGAGATTAAGAGTGTAGGAGGGACAGTTATGTCCGGTTTATATGTAAATACCAACGTATCTTCATTGAACGCACAGCGTCAATTATTCAACTCTGGAAATGCTTTAGGCACTTCATTCGAAAGATTATCATCAGGTTTCCGTATTAACCGCGCTGCAGACGATGCTGCTGGTTTGCAAATCACGGATCGTATGACTTCTCAAATTCAAGGTCTTAACCAAGCTGTTCGTAACGCGAACGATGCTATTTCTCTTGCGCAAACTGCTGAAGGTGCGTTAGGTGAGGTAACAAATGGCTTACAACGTATTCGTCAACTAGCTGTTCAATCACAAAATGGTATCAACACTTCTGCAGACCGCTTGGCTTTGCAAAAAGAAGTATCAGCAATCAAGGCAGAAATCAGCCGTGTTGCACAAACAACTCAATTCGCAGGCGTTAACGTACTAAGTGGTGGCTATTCTGCTGCTTTCCTGGTTGGTGCAAACGCAGGTCAGACTATTTCTGTTAACTTGTCTCGTACTGGTGGCTTCGGTGCTTCTGGTCTGAGCTTGACTAACACTACCGTTGCGACTCATGCTGGTGCTTCTGCCGCGATTGCTTCTATCGACGCAGCGATTTCTACTATCGGAGCTACCAGAGCTGACTTGGGTGCGCTGCAAAACCGCTTCCAGTCTACTATTCGTAACTTGAGTAACATCTCTGAAAACGTATCAGGCGCTCGTTCACGTATCCGTGATACTGACTTCGCAACTGAAACTGCTGAGTTGACTCGTAACCAGATCATCCAACAAGCCAGTACAACTGTATTGAGTCAGGCGAACCAACGTCCTCAAGCTGCATTGTCATTGTTAGGATAATCGCTCATTAAAAGTTCTGTCTGAACTGAGGACGCCAGGAGGTAGATTTCAGGAAGAGGTAAAAGTCAGACAGAACAGAGCAACGCTCACTCACTCCAATCGTGAGCATAGGCCGGGGAAAATCCCCGGCCAACCTTTTAAAAAACGAACTGAAAAGAAGAAAAATACACCAAATTAATCACCAATAGGCTACAAAATATTATTTATAACTAATTGAAAAATAAGACTATTCAAAAAAACTTATTTTTTTTCTAAAGTAATTTTTGCTTCTCGACGATACATAGAGCAAAGGCACTGAGCAATTAACAAAAATAACAAGCCAGAGCCAAGATAAGAGTCAATAAAAAAACAATAAAAACCAGACCTTATCAACCAGACCACAAACAAAAATAACAATTGGTCTGTTGCTTATAAAAATCGTTAGGAGAAACAAAAATGAGCTTATTCGTAAACACTAATGTGTCGTCGTTGAATGCGACACGCCAATTGTTCAATTCAAATATTGCATTAAGTACAGCATTTGAACGTTTATCTTCTGGTTTCAGAATCAACAGTTCAAAAGATGACGCAGCTGGTCTACAAATTTCAGACCGTATGACTGCCCAAATCCAAGGTTTAAACCAGGCTGTTCGTAACGCAAATGATGGTATTTCGCTAGCGCAAACCGCAGAAGGTGCGTTATCTGAAACAACTACTGCTTTACAACGTATTCGTGTGTTGGCAGTTCAATCACAAAACGGTATCAACTCATCAGCCGACCGCTTGGCACTACAAAAAGAAGTGTCTGCATTAAAAGCTGAAATCAGCCGTATTGCTTCAACAACTCAATTTGCCGGTGTGACTATTCTGAATGGAGCTTATTCTGCTGTATTCCTGGTAGGTGCCAACGCAGGCCAGTCAATTAGCGTCAATATTTCTCGTGCTGGTGGTGGTTATGGTGCATCCGGTTTGGGATTGGCCAATACGACGGTAGCGACAGCGCAAGGTGCATCGGCAGCAATCACCGCAATTGATAGTGCAATCTCTGTTATCGGCGGTGTTCGTGCAGACCTTGGTGCAATTCAAAACAGATTTCAATCAACCATTCGTAACCTGAGCAGCATCTCAGAGAACGTATCAGCGGCAAGATCTCGCATCAAAGATACAGACTTTGCCGTCGAGACGGCAGAATTGACCCGTACCCAAATCTTGCAACAAGCGAGTACAACGGTGCTGAGTCAGGCGAATCAAAGACCACAAGCGGCATTAAGTCTACTGGGTGGTTAATCCAGATAGACAGCTTCCTTGAACGATAGTTACGGTGTAAGGAAATACAGTAACTATCGAAAAATAAAAGGAAAAGTTGGGTAGCAAATAACGGGGAAAAGCTGCACCTGACTAAAGATCGCAAGCGTTTTATTACCGGACATTTTTTAAAGACTATGTATTGAGGCAAGGATTGCCGGGTTATTCCGTGGCTTCTGGGGTAACAGCTGACTCACAGAACCAACGCCAGGAGGTAGTGAGGTATTGAGGTATTAGGCCATCAATCCTGTAAGTCAGCCAGAGCAAACGCTCCCTTTTAGCATAGGCTTTTGTTGTTTAAATGCCCAGCTAATTGTCTGTCAGAAAACCGTCAGACATAAACTAAAAAGCACATAGTGTGCCAACAATTAAAAAAACTGAGCAACCTTGAATAAAACAAATAACAAAATCAAGGTAAAAACGTTAGGAGAAAAGCCATGAGCTTATATGTAAATACCAATGTATCGTCACTAAATGCGACCAGACAGTTATTTAATAGCAACAATTCATTAAGTACATCATTTGAACGTTTGTCTTCAGGATTCAGAATTAACAGTTCAAAAGATGATGCAGCAGGTCTACAGATTTCAGACCGTATGACGGCACAGATTCAAGGTTTGAACCAAGCTGTGCGTAACGCGAACGACGGCATTTCTTTGGCGCAAACCGCAGAAGGTGCACTGGCTGAAACTACTACAGCATTGCAACGTATTCGTGTGTTGGCGGTGCAGTCGCAAAATGGTATTAACTCATCTGCCGATAGATTGGCACTGCAGAAAGAGGTATCGGCATTAAAAGCAGAAATTAGTCGAATCTCCTCGACGACTCAGTTCGCAGGTGTCACTATTCTTAATGGAACGTATTCGGCTGTTTTCCTGGTTGGCGCAAACGCCGGTCAGTCTATCAGCGTTAATATTTCTCGCTCGGGCGGTGGATTTGGAGCGTCTGGATTAGGTTTGGCGAACTTAACCGTTGCCACTGCACCAGGAGCTTCGGCTGCCATAGCTTCGATTGACGCCGCGATATCGACGATTGGTAGTAAACGAGCAGATTTAGGTGCGATACAGAACCGTTTTCAGTCTACAATTAGAAACTTGAGTAGTATTTCCGAAAACGTATCGGCTGCTAGATCACGTATCAAAGATACCGATTTTGCGGTAGAAACAGCGGAATTAACGAGAAATCAGATTTTACAACAGGCGAGTACAACTGTGCTGAGCCAGGCTAACCAAAGACCGCAAGCTGCGTTGAGTCTTCTGGGTTAATAGCCAACACGGCGTTTCCTATAAGGGTGGAAGTGAGAGGCCAACCCCGGAAACGCCGGCCAACAGGATTAAGAGTGTAGAAGTAGGTTGAGAGGCCAGTTTCAAATTCTTTATACCTGCTAGCCGGACTAGAACCGATTTTTTGCTCGAACTCCTAACGTGAGCAAGTTGGCCGGGTCATTTGACCCGGCTTTTTTACGTCCGTATTCCCATCATTTCCCTTCAAATCTTCCGTAATCTTAAATGTGCAAGGATTCACATTCGGGAGCCACATTGTCTTACTGTCAAATTTTTGTTGTTGTGACCGATTCAACTTGTTCACGAAAATAATAAAGCAGGTATCGTGCCAAAGTTTCAAAACAACAAAAATTCACTAAATTCTTTTTTAAATATCTGCCAAGTCATTAATACCTGTCAATGTCGATTTTCTGGTGTGGTCCTCAAACTCACTAAAATCATTAAATAAACTCCTTTAAAAACATAAAGATAAAAATATTTAAATTTTTTTGATTTTTTTCCTAAAGAATCTTTAGTGGGCGTCGATAACTATAGCTGAGGGGTATTTTAACTGTTTGAATTTAGTTAGAGGTAGCTGGATTCAATAATAACAGTTTACTAGTGAGGCGACATCTTCGGATGTTGAATATTAGGCGAACTGACCTGTGATGATAGAGGTGTCATCCGATTCAGTTCTCAGGAGGTATTATCATGAGTTTATATGTAAACACCAACGTGTCTTCTTTGAATGCACAACGTCAGTTGTTCAACTCTGGAACACAATTAAGCACTTCTTTTGAAAGATTGTCTTCAGGCTTCCGTATTAACAGTGCTGCTGATGATGCTGCAGGTTTGCAAATTACGGATCGTATGACGTCTCAAATCCAGGGTCTTAACCAGGCTGTTCGTAACGCAAACGATGCGATCTCTTTGGCACAAACTGCTGAAGGTGCATTGAGCGAGGTTACAAGTGGTTTGCAACGTATCAGACAATTGGCTGTTCAGTCACAAAACGGTATCAACTCTTCTGCTGACCGTACAGCGCTTCAAACAGAAGTATCTGCACTTAAAGCTGAAATCAGCCGTGTAGCACAAAACACTCAATTTGCGGGCAACAACATCTTGAATGGTTCTTTCTCAGCTGCGTTCCTTGTTGGTGCGAATGCTGGTCAAACTATTTCAGTAAACATTTCCCGTTCAGGTGGCTACGGTGCTTCTGGTTTGGGATTGGCTAATACAACAGTAGCGACTGTTGCAGGTGCATCAGCAGCGATTGCTTCTATTGATGCGGCTATTTCTACCATTGGTAGTACACGTGCGGATTTGGGTGCCTTGCAAAACCGTTTCCAGTCTACGATTCGTAACTTGTCGAACGTATCTGAAAACCTGTCTGGCGCACGTTCACGTATCCGTGATACTGACTTTGCCGTAGAGACCGCTGAGTTAACGCGAAACCAAATCGTACAACAGGCGAGTATCTCGGTATTGAGTCAGGCTAACCAGAGACCACAGTCGGCATTATCCTTGCTTGGATAAGGCTAGCTGGAAATCAGGTTAGTATCATGAATGTTGGCAAGGCTACTATACTTAATTATAGTGGCCTTCTTTTGCCTTTATTTTGTCATCCTCTAAAGTTCAATTAAGGGGGAGGTGAAAGATGGATGTTGAGTTTTCACAAACAAGCCAGCTTGCTAGTGCTGTAGCTAGCCAACAAATTGCTAATAATCATCGTGTTGTGCAAGAGCAAAAGCCGGAAGATAAAGGAACTAACGTTTCTATAAATTCTGTTAATACTCTGAACACAAATGCCGATATAAATGGTAAGAACGATGTATCAACTGCTCCTCAAGAGGATATTGAAACGGCAGTTGGAGAAGTTAGCGAATTTGTGCAAGCGCAGAACAGAAATCTGAATTTCTCGTTTAGCGAGGAGTCCAATCGATCCGTTGTAAAAGTAACGGATTCTGAAACTGGAGAATTGATTCGACAAATTCCCTCAGAAGAGGTGCTGAGGTTGTCAGAAAAAATTCGAGAGCTTCAAACCGATGTGGGTGCAGCTGTAGGAGTTCTGTTCAATAAAGAGGTTTAATTAACGAGGTAAGTCATGGGTATCCAAAGTTTAGGTGTCGGTTCAGGTCTTGCGTTAGATGATTTGGTTACACAGTTAATCGAAGCTGAGCGTAAACCAAAAGAAGAACGTCTTAACCAGAAAGAAGAATCTTTGGATGCCATTATTTCTGGTATTGGCTCATTGCAGTCCAAGTTAAGTGATTTTGAAGATTCAGTTGATGAGTTGAGAAATGACTATAACTTGAATGCCAGAAAACCTCAGATTGATCATCCCAGTTCACTCAATTTGGGTGAGGGGGATGATGGCCCCTTTACTGCTGAAGCGTCAACAAGTGCGTTGGAAGCTTCTTATGATGTAGTTATAACTGGATTAGCAAAAGGAACCCGTTACGAAAGTACCGATGGTGACTTTGCTAATACCAGTTCGTCAGTCCTTTCTGCGGGTTCAGGCTCGATTAGTTTCAAATTTGGAACGTCGACCGATACCTTTAGTGTCAATGTTTCTGCCGGCATGTCATTGCAACAGTTGGCAAATGCAATTAATTCCTCTTCGAATAATTTACAGTCCGATGGTTTAACACCGCTGGTTACTGCAAGTATCATTGATACTGGTACTGCTGCTGGTGCCAAGCTGGTGTATAACTCCTCGCTGACTGGAGCCAATGACAACCTGATCGTTGTTAATAATAACGATTTGGCTGATTTGGATCGTGTTACCAGCACTGATTCTACCGAAACCATTGACCGTAATTTGAATACCAATGGTCTGAAGAAAGATGCCGCCAATGCAACCGCGACAATTGACGGTATCGCTGTTCAAAGTAGCACCAATAAATTTGAAAACGTCATTCAAAACGTTTCTTTTGAAGCGACAGCGTTATCACCTGACGCGAATAATGACGGTACACCAGATACCGCGTCAAAATTAACCATTGGTAACGATAAAGATGGAATGAAGTCCAAAATTAGAGATTTTGTTGATGATTACAACACTCTAATGGATGAAATCGGTCGTTTAACCAAGTACGGTCAATCTGAGCTGGAAGATGATGGTGCTTTGGCTGGTGATTTCATGGTGCGTGGTTTGCAAACCCAGCTATCAAATATTATCAGCAATAAGGTACCAGCTTCTGCATTGGGAACATTGTTCTCAATTGGTGTTGGTTTTACTGATAAAGGAAAACTGGAAATTTCCGCAATTGATGAATTTGGCTTGGGAAGCGGCGAAGAACGCATGAAAACGGCATTGGAAGAAAACTTCGATGAAGTTGCCAAATTGTTTACTGATTCTAATGATGGCATCGCTAAAAACTTATATGATTACATAAGAGAGTTCACTAAATATGGTGGATTGCTCCGGACGCGCGAGCAGAACTACAAAGACGAGAAGGATAATCTGGAAGATGAAAGAGCTCGTTTTGAGTTACAAATGATGAACTTTGAGCAGATCCAACGTGATAAATATCTCAATCTGGATCAGACTGTATCTCAGTTAAATCGTACAGGTAATGCTCTTATGGCGTCCTTGGGTTACTAGATTGGAGATTGATTAATGGCTCTTAAAGGTATTCACGCATACAAGAAAGGCAACTTGAAACAAGAGTTGGCTTCTGCTGATCCACATAAAATTACGCTTATGTTGATGCAAGGTGCGCTAGAACGAATGGCTTATGCTAAAGGGGCGATTGAGCGTAAAGAATATGAAAATAAGTCGGAACACATCTCCAGAGCCGTTGCGATTTGTTTGAATTTGCGTGACACATTAGATATGTCAATCAAGTCAGAGATCTCGGACAACCTGTTTGCGCTCTATGACTATATGGTGCAACGTCTGACGGACGCGAATATACAGAACAGCTTGAGTATTCTTGATGAAGTGATCAATCTCATGCTACCAATTAAGAATGCCTGGGCGCAAATTCCTGATTCAGCGAAGCAGGAAGCATATGCCGCCCAGCGTGAAAAAAGACAAGCTGCAGTTTGAACACTAAGCCCCAGCTAATACACGATTTAACACCACCAAGCCTGATGGAAAACTGTCAGGCCATTTCCGATTTGTTGGACGCAGAAGAACTGGATAGCCAACGTCTTCTGGAATTAGTTCAAGAACGAGACAGATTGATCTTGGAATACCTTCCCTCTTTGCAAAAAGATGATAAAAACGCTTATATTAACAAAGAGTTAGAAGTTAATAAGAATTTGCTGGATTGTGCGCATAAACTTCAGACTGAGCAAAAGAAATTATTGCTGGGACTTGTTCGTGGCAAAAGTGCAATCTCACAATATAGATAATCGCTTAATTACAAGGTGTTCTCTGCATCGGCGTTAGGACACTTTACCGCAGTTGGTAGGTAATAATGTTTAATGATAAATCAATCTTGATAACTGGTGGTACAGGCTCCTTCGGCAGAGCATTCATAGCAAGAGTTCTGGCTGAGTATAAACCCAGAAAATTGATCATCTATTCCCGAGACGAATTGAAACAATATGAGATGCAGCAAGAGTTTGACCATTCTTGCATGCGTTATTTTATTGGTGATGTGCGTGATAAGGATCGCTTGAAATCAGCGATGAGAGAAGTGGACTTAGTGATCCACGCCGCGGCGCTTAAGCAAGTTCCTGCTGCCGAATATAACCCTAACGAATGTATCAAAACCAATATTATGGGAGCGCAAAATGTTATTGACGCTGCCATTGAAAGTAACGTTCGTAAGGTGATTGCACTCTCTACCGATAAAGCGGCAAACCCGGTGAATTTATACGGGGCAACCAAGCTGGCTTCCGACAAATTGTTTGTTGCTGCAAATAATATTTCTGGTGCGAAAGGTCCTCGTTTTGCTGTTGTTCGTTATGGCAATGTAGTGGGTTCCAGGGGCTCAGTTGTCCCTTTTTACCGTTCCTTGATTGCCGAGGGCAAAACGTCATTGCCGGTAACACACAAAGAAATGACTCGCTTTTGGATCACGCTTGCTCAAGGCGTTGAGTTCGTAGTGAAAAACTTTGAGCGAATGCAAGGCGGAGAGATCTTTGTACCCAAAATTCCATCTGTCAGAATTATTGATTTGGTGGAAGCCATGTTGGGCGAGTGTAAATATGAAATTATTGGCATTCGACCAGGAGAGAAGCTTCATGAAGTTATGGTACCGGAAGAAGTTGCGCACCATTCTTTGGAATTCTCTGATCACTACGTGATTACACCACCCATCACTTTCTTTGATAAAAATATTGATTATAAAAAGAATAATCTTGGTGAAGTGGGTAATTGGGTCGATGACAAGTTTGAGTACCACTCAGGTACTAATCCTCATTTTCTCAACATTGATGAATTGCGAGAGCTGGATAAAAGCACTGCTTAACTCATTGAGTATAAGTTATGATCCCATACGGAAAACATTGTATCGACCAGTCTGATATTGACGCTGTTGTTGATGTGCTCGAAAACCAGTTTTTGACTCAGGGACAAATGGGGCCCAAATTCGAGAAAGCGATATGTGACTATGTTGGCGCTGAGTATTGTACTGTTGTTAATAGTGGTACATCAGCTTTGCATATTGCCTGTTTAGCTGCGGGCGTTGGGCAAGGCGATCTGGTTTGGACATCTCCTATTTCTTTCGCTGCTTCAGCTAATTGCGCTCGTTATTGTGGTGCGGATGTCGATTTTGTTGATATCGACCCTGTAACCCGCAATCTCTGTATAGATAAACTCAGCGCTAAATTATCGTTGGCTCAGCAAAATAATCGCTTGCCTAAGGCGATTGTTGTTGTGCATTTTACTGGCGCATCCTGCGATATGCAGGCAATTCAAGCGTTAACTCAGCCATTGGGTATCGTGTTAATTGAAGATGCGGCGCATGCTCTGGGTGCCACCTACCAAGGACGTAATATTGGCAGCTGTCAATATTCTGACATGACCATTCTCAGTTTCCACCCGGTTAAAGCGGTGACGACCGCAGAAGGCGGAGCTGTAACCAGCAATAATGCTCATTACGCCAAGCTGCTTGGGCTGTATGCCAAACATGGCATCACTCGTCAGGATTTAATTAATAGCGAGGAGCATGAAGGCGAAGGTTGGTTTTACGAGCAACAACTACTGGGTTACAACTATCGCTTAAGTGATATTCATGCTGCATTAGGCCTTTCGCAACTACAAAAGCTGGATGGTTTTATCTCCCGGCGACGCGAACAAGCGCGCTTTTATGATGAAGCGTTATCTGCTTTGCCGCTTAAATTACCTGAAGTGCCTGCCTATACTGACAGTGCCTGGCATATTTATGTGGTTGAGCTGTTGCAGCACGATCGAAAAAAGGTGTTTCAAGCCTTACAAGCAAAACAAATTGGCGTGAATGTTCATTACATTCCTATTCATCTTCATCCTTATTATCAAGAACTTGGATTTAAGCCGGGAGATTTTCCTGTCGCGGAAAAATATTACAAGATGGCATTAACCTTGCCTCTGTTTCCGACATTGTCTCGTGAAGAACAAGAGTATGTCGTGCAAAGCTTAAAAGAGGTGCTAAGTTGAATTTAGCCATTATTCCCGCCAGAGGGGGAAGTAAGCGTATCCCCGGAAAAAACATTCGACGGTTTTGTGATAAACCCTTGATTGCCTATTCTATTGAAGCTGCCAAGGAAAGTGGCTTGTTTGAGAAAATCATCGTATCTACCGATAGTGAAGAAGTGGCCAGCATTGCCAAAGAATTTGGTGCTGACGTACCTTTTATGCGCCCTGAGCATTTATCTAATGATATTGTTGGTACTCGTCCGGTGACTAACCATGCCATTGAATATTGTATCGAGAACATGTTCGAACCTGAATATTGTTGCTGCATTTATGCCACCGCTCCTTTTTTGCAACCTGAGTATTTACGTCAAGGGCTAGAGGCATTGCAACAAAGCCCCGACAAACAGTTTGCCTTTTCTGTGACATCGTTTCCTTTTCCGGTGCAACGTGCCATTAAATTACAAGATGGTGGTGTTGAAGCCATGTATCCGAATGATATCTGGAAGCGTTCTCAAGATTTGGAAGAAGCGTATCATGATGCGGGTCAATTCTATTGGGGCTCAACCAAAGCGTATCTTTCTG
The DNA here is from genome assembly GCF_019900845.1 of Paraneptunicella aestuarii. NCBI lineage: Bacteria > Pseudomonadati > Pseudomonadota > Gammaproteobacteria > Alteromonadales > Alteromonadaceae > Paraneptunicella > Paraneptunicella aestuarii. The sequence continues at coordinate 929,587 of NZ_CP074570.1, forward strand.
ATGAGCCAATATTCTCAAAAGCCAGTATTCCGGTTGTCTTACCAAGGCACTTGGTTCAAGATATTGATACTCATGAAGATTGGGTTAGAGCCGAACTAATGTATAAAGCCTATGTTGGCGATAAAGCTGACAAACATAAAGCGGGGGTATAACAGATGAATGATGCAGCTCCGCAACAACGTATTTTGTTGATCCGTATGTTGGGTTTGGGGGATGTTACCTGTATTGGCATCCCGGCGATCCGTCACTTCAAAAAGAAATTTCCCGAAGCCGAAATTACGGTTTTAACCTATGCCGCAGGAAAAGACATTCTTGAGCTGGCAGAACCTGATGTTCGCATCATCAGCATGGAAAAAGGCCAATGGCCCGATGATTTTTTACCTGCGATTGAAGCCTTTTTAGGTTTGGCTGAAGTGATCATTGGCGAGTCATTTACTCAAATCGTGAATCTGGATACCTGGTTTATGCCGTGCTTTTTGGCTCGTTTCCTGAAAGATGTTGGTGAAACCGTGAGCGGTAATTATCTCAGTATTTCTCTTCAGGAAATCATTGATGGATTTCAGAATCAAACGCTCAAGCCTGAGTATGTGAATGATCCTTCGGAATATATTGAAAGCTCATTTATGTCGATGCCTCGCTGGCACAGCCCTTGGTGGGAGTTCGGAAAACTTCCGGATTACGGCTATCCTGAATTCTTTTTACGTTCTTGCTGCGGCTTTTCCGATATTGAAATGGACATGGAGATCGATGTTCCAGCTAATGAGCGCTTGAATAAAATGCGTGGTCGTAAGAAAGTCATTGCCTTAGCCACCAGTGCTCGTACCGAAGAGCGTAATTATCCTTATGGCGACAAATTGGAAGCCTTACTGAAAAAAGAAGGGTTTGAAGTGTGGAGCGGCTTCGATGGCAGTCAGCCAATGCGCAAAACCTTATCGAAACTGAAAGCTTCTGATTTGCTTATCACGGTCCCGTCAGCGCCGCAGTGGTTGGCGACAACAGTAGGCTGCCCCAGTTTGGTGATCAGCGGTATTGTTGACCCTCGCACGCTGATGCCTGATTTTGCCACTGACCCAAGTGAAGAAGCGATTTCAGCAGAAGAACTGGTAGAGAGCGTGAAGTCTATCTTTTCAGAACAACAAGCAGTAAACGAATAGTTGCATTTATGAGTATGCAAACACAGTCGGTGAACATTGGAGGCTTTCTGGTTGGTGCCAGAGAGCCTTTTATTATTGCTGAGTTAAGTGGCAATCATGGGCAAGACTTATCTCTTGCTATGCAAATGATTGATGAAGCGGCGAAAGCCGGAGCTCATGCAATTAAATTGCAGACCTATACTGCCGACAGCATGACGTTGGATGTGGCTTCTGACGAGTTTTTGATTAAAGAAAAAGACAGTCTTTGGCATGGCGAATCTTTACATAAGTTGTACGCCAAAGCCGCCACGCCATATGAATGGCATCAGCAATTGTTTGATCATGCTAAATCTCTGGGCATGTTAGCGTTTAGTTCTCCTTTTGATGAGGCGGCAGTCGACTTTCTGGATGAACTGGGCGTTCCCTGTTTCAAGATCGCTTCTTTTGAATTAACCGATATTCCACTGATCCGTGCCGCAGCCAGTAAAGGCAAACCCTTAATTATGTCTACCGGGATGGCTACGCTGTCGGAAATCGAAGAAGCGGTGAAAACGGCTAAGCAAGCTGGTTGTGACGATATTGTCTTGCTTAAATGCACCAGCACTTATCCTGCGTCGCCCGAGAATACTAATCTGAATACCATTCCTCATTTAAGAGACGCTTTTAGGTGTCAGGTTGGACTATCTGATCACACGGCTGGAATCGGCGTTTCGGTTGCCAGTGTTGCATTAGGCGCAAGCGTTATCGAAAAACACTTTGTGCTGGATCGCAATGCGGGGGGCGTTGATGCCGCTTTTTCCATTGAGCCAACAGAACTTAAATCTCTGGTTGAGGAAAGTAAACGAGCCTGGCAAGCCATGGGGCAGGTGACTTATGGTGGTTCTCAAGCCGAAGAGAAATCGAAACAATATCGTCGATCTATTTATGTCGCCGAAGATATCAAAAAAGGTCAGCGCCTAAGCAAAGAAAATTTACGCGTTGTTCGCCCGGCTTTTGGCTTGGCTCCCAAACATCTTGATGTCGTGCTAGGGCAAGTGGCTGCTTGCGACTTGAAAAAAGGCACGCCGTTAAACTGGCAACACATCACAGAATCATGACTGTATTAATCCGGGTTGATGCTTCGCGCCATATTGGAGTGGGGCATCTTATGCGTTGTTTGGCTTTGGCTCAGGCGCTGGATGAATGCCATGTTGAAGTGACATTCATTATTCGTGCGGAAACTCGCCCCATCTGTTTATCGCGTCACGATTGGGTTGGGCAAACGCTAGTCATACCCGAGCATATTACTCTTGAAGAAGAGAGCGCATGGATTAAAGCGCAAGAACTGGAAGCCTGTTTATTGATTTTGGATGGCTATCAGTTTGATGAACACTATCGTTTAGCCATTAAACAAACGCTGGGGCTGCCCTTGGTTTTATTTGATGACACCAACAGTTCGGGTATGTTACATGCCGACATTGTCATTAATTCAGCACCTGAAGCTCGAAATTTGGGGTATGAAAAAACAGCGCCGGATGCCATTTTATGCCTGGGTGAAGAATATCGGGTGTTACGCCGAGAATTCACTGTGTTGCCCGATACATCCTGGTCTCAACGTCATACGTTAACACTGGTCTTTGGGGGCAGTGATGTGGCTAATCTCACTATTCGGTTATTACAGGCGCTTGAATCTACGGATCTGGAATGCCCGATTAGAGTGATGACTGGCGCAGCTTATCCTTTCAATGATGAACTGCAACATGTCATCGCCGACTCCCGGTTTGCGATTCAGCACATGCCAAATTGCCAGCAAGTGGCTGAGGTCTTTTGCCATTCGCGCCTGGTGGTTTCGGCTGCGGGCTCTAGTCAGTATGAATTACAAGCCTGTGAGACCCCTGCAATATTGGTAGTGGTTGCGGATAACCAATTCCCGGCAACAGATTCAGCGGTTAAGCAAGGTTGGTGTCAAATGTTTGATCTGCGAGAATTGGGAAACACTTCTCAAAATCTACAATCTATCGCCAATGATGTCACCAAATTGTGGCAAGATAATGAGGCATTGCAATTGATGCACAAAAAAGCCAGGGAAAGCCGCATAAATGATGGCACGGCGCTATTGGATATTTTGCTAAAACAGGTGTGAAATGGAACTACAAGGATATCACGTCAAATTGATGCAATTACGTCGGGAAGATCTGGAAATGGTTCGCCAGTGGCGAAACGATCCCAAGATCCAGCAGTTTATGTTATCCCAATCTCAAATTACGCCAGAGCAGCAGCAAGCCTGGTTCGAAAAGATTAATAACGATCCTCGGCACTTACAGTTCGTTATTTACTATAAGGATGCGCCCATCGGTGCCGCTAACCTGAAAGTAATCTCGGGTGATGCCTTGCAAAACGCACAAGTCATAGAGCCAGGCTTATATATTTACGATGACAAGTACCGGGCAAATTTGTTGGCCTTCGCACCGACTTTGTTGTTAAATGATTACTGTTTTGACACTTTAATGGCACAAAAATTAAGAGCAGTTGTAAAAAAGGACAATATTGCTGCGTTGAATTACAACCAAAAATTAGGCTATCAGGTTATCAAGGATGGAGATTTGGTGGAAATTGAATTGGACAAGCTCAACTATGAAAAAGTGAGCAAGCCATTAAAAAGACTTTTATCAAGATAATCATGACTAAAGAAAATCAAGACAAGTTAATTGAAGCATTTGCAACCGCACTCAACATTGATAACAGTGCAGTGACTGAGCAATTGGCATATAATACCATCCCTGAGTGGGATTCTACTGCTCACATGGTACTCATCGCGGAGCTTGAGGATGTGTTCGACATTATGCTGGACACTGACGATATTATTGATATGAGCTCCGTCGCAAAGGCAAAGGAAATATTGATCAAATATGGGGTTGAGATGTGATTCTAAAGGATAAAACGATTTTCGTAACTGGAACTTCCAGTGGTATTGGATTAGCAACTGCTAAGTATTGTTTGGAGCAAGGAGCGAAGGTTTACGCTAATGTGCTCGATGAATCTCTTATTCCTTCTACTAGTGAAATCTTGACAGGAAATGTGCATTTCCTTCCCTATGACGTATCTGAACCTGCACAAGCCGAAAAAGCTTTTTCTATAATTTCCGAAGAGTCCGGTCAATTGCATGGCATGGTAAATAATGCCGGGTTGCTTGAAGAGGGGGCTTTTTTGGAAACCTCCCTCGACAATTTTGATCGCATTATGCAAGTCAACGTAAGGTCGGCCTTCCATCATATGCAATTGGCTTGTAAGGTCATGCTGCCCTATAAAAGTGGCTGCATTGTTAATCTCTGCTCTTATGTTGGGGAGCGAGGTGCCGCTGGTTTTGTTGCCTATTCCGCAACCAAAGGAGCACTTGGCTCAATGACTAAATCGGTTGCCAAGGAAATGGGGGGCGCTGGTATTCGAGTGAATGGTGTTGCCCCTGGTTTCATCGAAAGCAATATGACAGAACATTATCAGGGGGAAATTCGAGAAGCCTTAATGACCCGGGTTTCATTGCAAAATCGCGCTGGCAAAGCGATGGAAGTGGCAAGCGCAATAGGCTTTTTATTATCTGATCAAGCGACTTACGTCAGTGGGCAGCTTCTTGGCGTAGACGGTGCCGCCTGTTTTTAACGAGGAAACCGGATTTGCCAGAGTTTTATAATGACTTGCAACGATTTGATGATTCTCCGGCAATCAAAGTCTTACAAGACGATGGAGCTATTGCAGCGTTAAGCTATTCTGAACTGGAAAGACGTTGCAACGATTTTTCCCAACAATTACCCCAAACAAGAGGTTTATGTTTTGTGCTGGTTGATAACTCACCAGCAAGCCTAATTGCCTACTTGAGCTGTTTGCGTAGCCAACACATTGCCATACTGTTGGATGCGAATATTTCTGAAGAACAACTTAATGGGTTGCAACAGACTTATCATCCCGATTGCCTTATTCAAGGCGGAAACATAACGCGGTTTGAAAATCTGGAGGTTCTACAAGCGCCTCGCCAATTCGATAAACGCATTGCGGTTATGCTTTCAACTTCCGGTTCTACCGGCTCTCCCAAGCAGGTGGCGCTGAGTGCAACGAACCTTCAAGCCAATGCTCAAAGTATTTGTCAGTACCTGCCTATTCACCAAGCTGATACCACTATTACCACTTTACCTTTTAACTATTCTTATGGTTTGTCGATAATTAATAGTCACTTACTGACAGGCGCATGTATTTTCATGGGCAATGTGTCGGTGGTTGATCGACAATTTTGGGATATTTTGGATAAGGCCGAAATAACCAGTTTTGGTGGTGTTCCCTATTCCTATGAAATGCTGTTGCGATTGGGCTTAACCAAGCAAGAGTTGCCATTTTTGCGTTATTTCACCCAAGCTGGTGGCAAGCTACAAGCCAAACGGGTCAAAGTTTTGAATGATTACGCACAAGCACATCATAAAAAGTTCTTCGTCATGTATGGTCAAACCGAAGCGACAGCACGTATGGCCTATGTGGAACCTGATGTGCTGGCAAACAAGCCCGAAACTATTGGCAAGGCGATTCCTGGCGGCAGGCTAACTTTGGTGAATGAGCAAGGCGATGAAATATCCGAACCCAATAAACAAGGTGAGTTGGTATATCGTGGTGATAATGTCATGTTGGGCTATGTTGAGTCGGAAGCAGATTTGAAGCAAATCACACCGCTGCAACAGTTGCATACTGGTGATTTAGCTTATTTTGATGAGGATGGCGATTTTTTCATCGTTGGGCGTTTAAAGCGTTTTATTAAAGTGTTTGGTTTACGTATTTCTCTGGATGAAGTGGAGCAAATGTTGCGTAAAGCCGGAATTGATTGCTATGTTGTTGGAGAGGACAATCAAATTCAATTAGCCGTGACTCACACAGCTTTGGATGATAATAAACTGGATGAAAAAGCATTGATAAAGCAGGTTTCAACTCAATTACACATTCACCATTCAACAGTCAAAGTGAAGGCTGTAGAAGAGCTACCTGTTACCGCCAATGGCAAGGCTGATTATCAAGCTGTTACCCGTTTATTCAATGGCAGCTCGTTGAAAATCCGCTAGCTTAAAGAGTAAATATGAAGTCAGCAGATAATATTCCTCAAGACGAGTTGCATTACGAAACCCTGTTCAATGCTTTGTTGGATAAGCCAGTTTATGGGGTGCCTCAAGAACATAAGTCTAAGCTACTACTTGATATTCTCAATCTACTGCATGGCCATCATATGCAGGATTGTCCTGCATATTTCAATATGTTCCAGCATCAAGGTTCTCACCCTGTAGCCACTCTGGAAGAATTACCTTACATGGCGGTGCGATTGTTTAAGCATTTAACCTTGCAGAGTGTTCCTAACGAGCAAGTATTCAAAACCTTATATTCATCAGGTACAACAACGCAAACTCCAGCGAAAGTGGTGCTTGATAGAGATACCAGTGCTCGACAATCCAAGGTGTTGGTGAAGATCTTACAAGCTTTTTTGGGCAAAAATCGTTTGCCTATGTTGATTATTGATACGCCCTCAGTGTTAAAAGACAAGTCCAGCTACAGCGCTCGTGGTGCGGGTATTCAGGGTTTATCTATTTTTGGACGTAATCACACTTATGCTTTAGATGACAATATGCAGCCGGATTGGTCTGTCATTGACGCCTTTTGTGAGAAGCATCAAGCGCAACCGGTTTTGATTTTTGGCTTTACCTTCATGGTGTGGAAGTATTTTGTACAAGCTCTACGCCAGCAAAAGCGACGCTTTTCCCTGCCTCATGGAGTGTTATTGCATAGCGGTGGCTGGAAGAAGCTGGAATCGGAAAAAGTAGGGAACGAAGAGTTTAAATCCGAAGTGAAAGACGTGCTGGGCGTGTTGAATGTACACAATTTTTACGGCATGGCTGAGCAGGTTGGCTCTATCTTTGTTGAATGTGAACAGGGTCATTTACATTCGCCACTATTTGCTGACGTTATCATACGTAACCCTTATTCTTTACAACCTGTTGGTGTCGGTGAAAGCGGGATTATTCAGGTGCTATCTGCATTACCGACCAGTTATCCCGGACACAGTCTTCTCACTGAAGATTTAGGCAAGCTGTTAGGCGTGGACGATTGCCCTTGTGGTCGAGCTGGCAAATATTTTCAGGTCGAAGGACGTTTACCCAAAACTGAAACGCGAGGTTGTAGTGACACTCATCAGCCAGTCTAAGCAACTTATCGAATATTTGACGCCATCGTCGGTGGCAGACGTCATTAATGATGGTGACAGCTGCCCGGCGCATTGTTTGTTGCAACAAGCCCCTTTGTCTCCGTTTTCAGAAGACATTCTGGCTTTTCTAAAAGCCTTTTCCAAGAAGCTGTTGAAGCGTTCCGAGCCTGAGCTGGTGGCGCTTGGCTTTTGGTTGAGAGAAAGCCGTTTAAAGCAATTTCAAAGCCGCATGCAAGTATCGCAGGATGATGTGTTTATCCAGCCGATTGGACGAGTTCTGCATTTTACTCCGGCGAATGTCGATACCATGTTTGTTTACAGTTGGGTGTGCTCGTTGCTGATGGGAAATGTCAATCTCGTCAGACTTTCCAGCCAGGAGTCGCCTTTAAAGCAAGCCTTGCTGGCATTGATTAACGAACTGTACTTGCTTCCTGAATTTCATCCTATCGCTAAACGAAATGGTTTTATTTACTATCCTCATGACGACACTACAACCGCTTTGTTATCGGCCAATGCCGATGCGCGGGTCTTATGGGGCGGCGATGAAGCGGTTATGGCTATCCGTCATATTTCAGCCAAGCCTCGTACCCGGGATATCAGCTTTGCTGACCGCTATTCACTGAGTTTGATTGATGTTGCCAAACTGGATAGCAAGGAGACGATTCAGTCGGTAGCGGAAAAGCTTTGGCGCGACACCATTCCTTTTGGTCAAATGGCTTGCTCGTCGCCCAAGGCTATAGTCTGGCTGGGCGAAGATGAAAATGGAGACAAGCATGTCTCGAATCTGACCGAATTGTTAGAAGCGATAAACCAGCATGCCCTGCAAGAAGCTCGTGAAATCAGCCAAAAGAATAATCATCTGATTACCAGTCAACTTGCTCAAGCCTGGGGATTGGCTGGCAATGTTAGATTTAGTGATGCGATTACTGCACTTGATATCACGGAAATTAGTGAGCAGATTTTCAATTGGCATACGGGAAGTGGCCTGTACTTCCTATTGCACATTAATTCTTTGCAAGAGCTGCCAGAGTTTCTGGAAGAACGTTGCCAGACGGTTAGTGTGTGGGGCATTGATCACAAAGAATTAATAAAGCTGTTTGCAACAACGCCGATAACAGCAGTAGATAGAATTGTGCCCATAGGGCAAGCGCTGGATTTTGACCCCGTTTGGGACGGCTACGATTTGTTACAGCAACTGAGCCGTAAAATCACTATTCAGACCTAAATCTAAGACTAAACCTAAGACTAAATTTTAACGCCTAAATTGATATTGAATCCGGATACACGTACGGAAATGAAAGAGCAACAGTCACAACAAATAACGGCTATTATTTTTGGTGCCAGTCAGTCCGGCAGCAGTGCCTTTGACAAGCTTTCCAGCGAATATCATATTCTTGCCTATGCCGATAATTCTGTAGAAAAAGCGGGTTCAACCTTAAAAGGCGTACCGGTTATAGTTCCTGTTGATATCCCGTCTTTCAATCCAGACAAAGTGTTTATTGCCAGTGAGTTCTTCGAGCAAATTCAAAAACAGTTGGTGAATGAACTGGGATTACCAGAAGACAAAGTTCAAGTGCTACCTACTTCATACATCAAACCTATTTCCATGGGCGATAGCGAACAAACACTTAAAACCGCAGAACAAATCCTGTTTACCGTGTGTGATTCGTTGGAAAAAAATCAGGTTCCTTACCATGTCGATGCCGGGACGCTATTGGGAGTCTACCGGGATGGAGGGTTAATTCCTTGGGATGATGATCTGGATATCGCCGTGTCGTCGGAATTTACTCTGCTGGCAAAACAAGCATTATTAGATTGCCTGGAGCAACTACAGGAAATCACGGGTGAATCCTGGCAAGTGGCAGAACACTTGGCTAATCAAAATTTCGGAGCAGTTTCTATCGGTGATGTTCGTGGCCTCAAATTGAAGTGTGAAAACGACAGTGCGGGCTTGCCCATGTTGGATATTTTCCTGAAATATATTGATGGCGATACCATGGATTACGTGTTGTCTTCTCGCGGTATTCGTATGCCGAGTTGCCATTTGCAGGAAACCGCAAGGTTTGAATTTAAAGGCTGGCAATTATCTATTCCTTCAGATGTGGAAGGTTATTTGGAACGGCACTATGGTGACTGGCGAACGCCGGTCAAAGATTGGCATTTAGGTATGCTAAAAAATGCCACCGTGTTTGAATAGTGCTGGCCTGAGACGCGGTTTAAGGTACACTCACCCTTATGACAGACAATAACAATAATAACTCTGCTATCTCTTCATCACATCCTAAAACGGTGCTCACCTATGGAACCTTCGATTTGTTCCATATCGGTCATTTGAAAATGCTACAGCGCCTAAAAGCAATGGGCGACAAGTTGATCGTTGCAGTTTCCACCGATGAATTCAATGCACTAAAAGGTAAACGTAGCGTATACAGTTACGAAGAGCGGGCTGCCATTATCGCCGCTTTATCTTGTGTTGATTTGGTTATCCCGGAACAAAGCTGGGAACAGAAAGCGCAGGATATTCAGCAGTATCAGGTTGATATTTTTGGTATTGGCTCAGACTGGAAAGGCAAGTTCGACGAATTAGCGGATCTGTGCCAGGTCGTTTATCTGGATCGCACTCCCAGCATTTCAACCACTGAAGTAAAGCGTGCGTTATCGAATCTGGACTCTGACAAAATCAAGCAGATTAAGGATGGTCTGGATAGTGTGCTAAGTATCGTGAAGGCTATTGAATAATGGTTGAGCATAAAGCCAACAAGGATTTAGCGGCTGATATTCCGGGTGGAGCCAAGGTACTGCTTTACGGAACAGGCTCATCGGCTGTTTATTTTATTCAGCAGCATCAACAGGCGCTTAATCTTGTGGGTGTGACTGACGGTCAGGTGAATGCCCCTCTGTTTCAACACTTTCCTTGTTTTCCTTTGCAAGACATCTCGCAAATTGATTGCGACTTTATTGTAGTTGCGTCATGGGCCATTACCGATATTTCACAGCGCCTTATGAATAGTGGTGTGGCGAAAGAGAAGATTCTTTGGTTCCAGCATAATAAGAACCGAGTTGTGGCATGTGATCACCCCGATGCATTGGTTTCACATCAAGAGTTATCTAACGACAATATTTTGTATGCCTTCTACGACCTTGACGTAGCCAGAACCACCTATGACGTTTTAGGCTTTTTATGCCTTGCTGACATGGCGCGAGAAAAAGCTGAGTGCGATGCAGTGCATGTGGTAGTGGTGAATGCTTCGAACAACGATTTTAATGTGGCGGCTCGTGGCATTATTTCCACCAAAGAGCATGTTTGGCGTAAGCGCCAGATTTTGGCTCAGTCCTGTGGTTTATTACCGACTTGCAGTGGTTTTAGTTTTACCAGCACTCGTCAAGAAGCGATTTCTTTGTTTGAACAGGCCAAGCATATTTTCCCGGAAGACTACCAAGTCACTAAGCCGACGGCATGTTGGGAATTTGATAACCTGTTTAAGGTGACGCAATTGGTTAACGATGTTTCTCGTTTGCAGGCATCAGAGCAAGCGAGAAATTTGGTTCAGCAGTTTCTTGATAATGTTAATCCTATTGCAGCTAATGGTGAGCGCAAGAAGGTGATTTGCATTACTTTGCGAGAGTCAGATATCAAACCAGCCCGTAATAGTAATCTGGTTGAATGGCAGGCGTTTATTCAGCAATTAGATAAAAATACTTATTTTCCTCTGATTTTGCCCGATACAGATAATAGTTGGTCTGAATCATTGATGGCATTTATCGCTGATACGGGAGCCGCAGTCTTCACCGAAGCCTGTTTCAATGTTGAGCTTCGTATGGCGATCTATGAACTGAGCTATGTCAATTTGGGCGTGAATAATGGACCAATGCATTTGTGTGCGTTAAGTCCAACTTGCCGCTACATCATGTACAAGCAGGTGACAGAAGACTATGCCCACACATCAACTCAGTCCTTTATCGACAGAGGGTTCACCATAGGAGGTGACTTTGCCGGGGCGAATCAATGGCAAAAACTGGTATGGGCAGATGATGACGCTCCAGTGATTCAGGAAAGTTTTGAGCGTTTGGTTGCAGAGATTGAAGCATCGTCTGCTAGCGACAAATAATCTTTATCTCGTGCTCATTGGATACGAGATGAGCACGATGAAATTGAAACAGATAAGAGATGGTAACGAGATCAATGAGTACACAAACAGTGTTGGCAATTTGGGGAACCGGATCATTAGCTCAGCGATATCTTGATATTGAAAATACCGGTATCTCGGTTGATTATTTTATTGATTCAAGTAAGACCGGAGAATTTGCTGGCAAGCCTGTTTTATCACCAGAACAAGTCGTTGAGCACGGAATTACCCATATTGTTATCTGTTCCACTTATGTCGACGATATTGCACCAGTTTGCTTGCGGCAAGGGTTTGACATTGAGCAATTGTCGGTAGTGTTACCCCGTACTTTGGAAAGAATTCCCTTCGAGCAATTCAGTCATGTTGAGGGAGCCTTTTATTACTATTTGCCTTGGACGAAACAAATTCCCGCTATTGAACATTCATTAAGCAGTGACATTGTGTTTCCTGATGTATACAAGGAAATCGCCAAGAGTGTTGCTTATGTTTATGTGTCTTCCGTCGAAGGCGATTTCGCCGAGTTTGGAACTTGCACAGGATATACTGCATCATTGATTGCATATGCAATGAAATATTATTCTGAATTTTTTGTGCACCACGAAACCATGCATAACATGACGCCAAGAGAGTTATGCCTGTTCGACAGTTTTCAGGGCTTTCCTGCTTCAACCAAAGCGCCGGATCTGGATTCTCCTCATGTGGCTTCAGGGGCTTGGGGCGAAGGAACCGCAAAAGGCTTGAATGCGCAGCAATTAAAACAGTTATGCAGTCAGTTTATTGCGCCAGAGAGAATTAACATCTACGAAGGCTGGTACAAAGACACACTCACCACCATTGATGCCAACAAACGCTTTGCTTTTGTGCATTTGGACTGTGACTTGTATGAGTCGACCTACGATGTGTTGTACCATCTGTTCAGTAATAATTTGCTCTCTGAAGGTGCCAAGTTATTGTTTGATAACTGGTATTGCAATAAGGCATCGCGTCACTTTGGTGAACAAAAAGCCTGGCATGAGATTTGTGAGCAATTCGATATTGAATACACCAATATAGGTATGTACGCCTGTGTTGGACACAAAATGATTATTCATAGTTACCGTAAGAAATAAGACAAGAGATAACGTAAATGAAAGTATTGGTGACCGGCGCGTGTGGATATAAGGGAACAGTATTGGTTCCTAAACTGTTGGAAAATGGCTATGACGTCGTAGCATTGGATACACAATGGTTTGGTAATTTCCTGCCGGATCATCCCAACCTGACTGTCATGAAGCATGATGTGCGAGACACTCACGGCATTAATCTTGATGGCGTTGACGCTATTGTTCATTTGGCTTCTATCGCCAATGACCCGTGCGGCGACCTAAACCCCAAACTGACTTGGGAAGTCAGCGCGTTGGCGACGATGCAGTTAGCCGATAAAGCCAAGCGTTGTGGCGTGAAGCATTTCGTTTACGCTTCTTCCGGTAGCGTTTATGGCGTGAAAGATGAAGATCAGGTCACAGAAGATTTGTCGTTGGAACCTATCTCTGAATACAACAAAACCAAAATGGTCTCCGAGCGAGTTTTGTTGAGCTATTCCGATGATATGGTGGTGCAGGTTGTTCGCCCTGCTACGGTTTGTGGATTGTCCAAGCGTATGCGTTTGGATGTGTCGGTTAACATGCTGACCATGCAAGCATTAACCAATGGCGTGATTACGGTATTTGGCGGTGAGCAGACTCGTCCGAATATTCATATCGATGATATTACTGATTTATATGTTTTCTTGTTGCAGAACCCACAAGTGACCGGTGTTTATAACGCTGGTTTCGAGAATATCTCTATCTTGGATATCGCCAATATGGCGGTTGAGCAAGTGTCGCAACTGGATGGTAAACACGCTGAAATTATCGTGACGCCATCTAACGATCCTCGTTCTTATCGCATTAATTCAGATAAGCTGTTGGCGACAGGTTTTAGACCGAACAAGTCGGTATCGATTGCCATTAGTGAGATTATCGATGCCTATCAATCTGGCGAACTCAAAGACGAGACTCGTTTCCATAACCTAAAATGGATGCAGGAACAGAACTTAGCATGATCGAGCATATTCATCAGTATGTCAGCCGATTAGAGTCTGTATTGCATGATGCAGACTGGTCGCCTGTTGAACAATTAGCTGAAGACCTGTTACAAGCCGTGAAATCAGGTAATCAGGTGTTTTTGTGTGGCAATGGCGGCAGCGCTGGTAATGCCATGCATTTGGCCAATGATTTTTTGTATGGTATCGAACCTGGTGGTGCTTCTTTAAGAGTGGAAGCCTTGCCTGCAAATTCTGCTGTATTGACCTGCTTGGGGAATGATATTGGTTACGACAATATCTATAGCCATCAATTAAAAGTGAAAGGTCAGGCGGGCGATATCCTGATTGTGCTTTCTGGCAGTGGTAATTCCCCTAATATTCTAAATGCTCTGGAACAAGCCAAGGCATTGAATATGAAGACTTATGCGATTCTTGGCTATGCGGGTGGCAAAGCGAAACAAATGGCCGATACGCCCATTCACTTTGCCATTCACGATATGCAGATCTCCGAAGATATGCAGATGATCGTTGGGCATATGCTGATGCAGTATATGGCTGAGAAGTTGAAGTAAGGATAGTTAAATGTGTTTAATTCGAGGTCATGTATAGAAAACTATCGCATACTCGCCGTGTATCGTTCCATGGAGGCTCCACAGCCACTTCCATGCGGTTGAGGGGCTGCTTATAGTTTCCTATAAATGATTTACAAGTTAGCTATTTCTGCTGATGTCCGAATACCAAATAAAGCTAGTTTCAAAATGACAGAATTGGAGATGTCATGACCCGTAAAGTCTGTGTTGTTGGAAGTAATTCGTTTTCCGGTGCTAATTTCTGTCAGCATCTGTTAAATCAAGGCTATGAAGTCATTGCCATGAGCCGTTCCGCAGAGCCGGTTGATGCATTGCTGCCATACAAATGGGTGAGTGCAGACAAGCTTAAAAACCTGCAATTTCATCAACTGGATTTGAACCAGCATCTACCTGAAATAGAAGCCTTACTGGATAAGGAAAAGCCTGCTCATATTTACAATTTTGCAGCTCAAAGCATGGTAGGACAAAGCTGGGAATTCCCAGAACACTGGTTTATGACCAATGCGGTTTCTACGGTGAAATTCCACAATGTATTGCGTCACAAAGACTACATGGAGCGTTACATTCATATTTCTACGCCAGAGGTGTATGGCAGTTGTTCCGGCTTTGTCAAAGAAGACCATGTGTTCAACCCCAGCACACCTTATGCGGTATCGCGTGCGGCGGCGGATATGAGCCTGAAAACCTTTTTTGATGTGCATGGTTTTCCGGTAATCAGCACACGAGCAGCCAATGTTTATGGTGAAGGTCAGCAGTTGTATCGCATTATTCCTAAAACCATTATGTGCATTTTGCTGGGTGAAAAACTGCCTTTGCATGGTGGCGGTCATTCAGAGCGTGCGTTTATTCATATGGATGACGTGTCGGATGCCACCTTGAAAATTGCTGAAAAGGGCGAAGTGGGCAGCACTTATCACATTTCTACCAAGGAAACGATTTCTATTCGTGGTCTGGTAGTGAAGATCTGCGACATGATGGGCGTTAAATTTGAAGACGTTTGTGAAGTAACAGACGATCGTCTAGGCAAAGATGCAGCCTATCTACTTGATGCCACTCGCTTACGCGAAACGCTCGATTGGCAGGATCAAATCTCTTTGGACGAAGGGCTTGAGCGTACCATCAAATGGGCGCGAGATAATTTCGATGTGTTAAAAGCACAGCCTAATACTTATATTCATAAGCCCTAGCTCATACCAACAGCCCAAATCAATATATTCAAATATCAACTCAGGCTATGCAAATAGCCTGAGGCTTTGCCGTGTTCAGGAATAATGCTTAGGCATAGTTGGAAATAGTGTTTTGCCTGGTCACTATGTCCAGACTGCAATTCCAGTTCACCCAAATGGAAATAGGTATTAGCAAGAATAGGCGACTTTTGCGGTTCTTTTTCAAGTAGGTTTTTTAACTCTTCAAATACTTCTTTTGATACTGCATGTTGAGCTTCTGCTTTCAAAAATGATGCAATACTGTATGTAAGGGCTTTTCTATTCGCAGAATGATCAATCTGGGTGAATTCAGTAATACAGGCTATTGCATTATTTAAGTGTTGTTCTCTATTGCTGGAAAAAGCGATGGTATGCTGCTTTAAGTATTGGATAAGCTCATAGAAAAACGCCACGCTTTCTCCCGACTCTTTCAGGATATTTTTCGATAATTCATCATCGAATAGTGACTGTTTTACGCGGTTTTCCCAGAGTAGTTCGGCTTGTGTGTTCAAGCCATAAGCACGTAATAAGGTTTCAATACTGGAGTAATGTTTGTTTTGTTGTTGTAGTTGTTCGCACAAGAAGTGAATGACTTTGTCTAGTTGATAAACATAAGTGAAGAATTCCTTGTTAGGATAGTTCTTTCCATTAGGGCTATTTAATACCTTTTTAAAGGTTGTGGGGTATACCTTGGGCAGTTGCTGAATTGCAACGATTAGCTCATCTATAAGCTTCAAGTATTCTGGTTTGGATGAATGCTTATCTATAGTCGCATCGGTTGATGTACAGCGATTCAGGCAAGCAACAGAGAATTCCATTTGATCATAAATTAACGCAATAAAAGCCAGCTTTTTAAGCATGAGAGTTTTCAATGAGCTGTTTGTCAGATTATCCAGAGTTTCTACTTTGCGGATAAACAGTGCATTTGCGTAGGAGTGAAAACCTTTAGCTCGAGTGCCAATGGATCCTCTATGAGGTGTATATTCGTGGAGGTCGAGGAATCTGGCGAAGGTAAAACCCTTGGCATCGAGATATTCACATATTTCACCAAAGCAGCTCTGTTCTTTGTACAGCGGTACAAATTCAACTTCCAGACAAATGGCCAGTACATTTTCATTAAGTGTTTTGGTCGCACCTTTTAAAATATCCAGTTCTGCTCCCTGGACATCGAGGGACAGGAAATCTGGAGGAGGAAATTCAGCACCTCTTTCAAAGAGCTCATCTAAAGAGACTGTGTCTATTAGGATCTGTTCATTAACACTGAAGGATTCTTTCAAGGGGTAATCAAAGCCGTATACAAAACTGTAATGGTTTTCATATTCAGGATTGAGTTCATATAGCGAACTGGTGAACGGGTCATGGTTGATATTGAAAGGAACCTGTGAGCCCTTATATTCACTGATACAGTAAGGTAAGACCAATACTTCTGCGGCACTATTTTGATTATACGATTGTGCTTCATCTATGCATTCGGCATCGGCATCGTATAACACTTTTACAAACCCTTGCTCCAACTTACCCAATTCAGGAAAAGAGCCATTACCATATCGAGCTCCTATATGATGAGTTGTGAATCGGGTATCAAGTTGAGTCATTGTTAAGTATCCGCTAAGCAAATGTTTTTGTGACGAGCATGATTCTGAGTTCTGTATCGACTTGTCGCAACCAAATTTGAATTCTTTGTGATTTGTTACTCTTCGACAGAATGGTAGCACCATAAAAGAAATGTAAGTGAAGCATGTCTAATGGAATGAAAATGCTAACTCTGTTATTTCTTTAACATGCAAAGGTGGATAAAAATCAAAGAATTTCAGGTTTGAGACGATATAGAATATTAGAAAGCTAGATGAATTTGGCGCTTTGCCATTTGGAGCATGAATGAATAATTACCATGTAGTCAGGGTTGCCCCTATTGTTGGCCTTACTCTTAGACAGGAAATTGCTGCGGATCCCTCTTATCAGGGTTTGAGCTATGATGAGTATTTAGAAAAGATTCTGGCGGGCAATTACAATTACTCAGATGTATTTGCTTACGAAATGCGTAAGTTGGGCAATCAAGTAGAAGAAATAGTCTATGATGTTGAGGGATTGCAAAAGCAGTGGGCCAAGGAAAATGATCTGCATCTTGAACCAGATGAACTTTGGCAGGAAAAGATAGTTTTAGCGCAGCTTAAAAAATTGAATCCTGACGTAGTATATATTCAAAGTTTTTCCCGAATTACACCCAAAGCCATCTATGCGATTAAGGATCAGATCCCTAACCTCAAGAAAATTGCGGTACATTCAGGTTTTCCAAATGGTATGGATGTTGTTACCAAAGACACTTTGGTACTTGCTGGCTTTCCCAATATTCAAAAAACATTTAGTGAATTGGGATGTGAAACGCACTTGTTATACCATTTTTGGGATGAGCGAATTTTGGCGCGTATGCAGCCAACAGAGCGTCAAATTCCTTTTAGTTTTATTGGTACATCCGGGAATGGTTTTGGTGATGGGCACAAAACTCGTTATTGGGAATTATTAAAACTGGCTCATAACACGCCGTTAGAGTGCTGGGTTGATGACAAAGACGCATTTCAAGATCCTGAATCGGATGCAAATCCTTTTGTTGAGTTTCCGTTAAAAGAGCATTTCTATAAAGATTTAGCTGCGGATTATAGTCAATATCCCAAGCCAACATCACCCTTAAGATATCTGCTACCTCGTGGAACAGCACACAGGCCAGTCTATGGGGATGACTTCTTTCAAACCTTGCATGACTCGCTTGTGACCTTTCAGCGCCACACCGATACTATGTATTCCGAAATCGGTGCTATGAGAGTGTTTCAGGCAACGGGAGCCGGAGCCTGTTTGTTAACCAATGATGGTGACAACATGACTGATTTGTTTGAGCGTGACACAGAAGTAGTTACTTACTCTTCATTGCATGAGTGTATCGAAAAGGCCAACTACCTTATTGATAACCCTGAGAAAGCAAAGGAGATTGCTAAAAAAGGTCAGGAAAGAACGTTACGCAGTCACACCGCTAAAGAGCGTTATGCAGAAGTGCATGATATTCTTCAAAAAGCACTAAAACGCAGTTAAACGACGACAGTATTTATCTTTAGATTAGCCAGACATCAGTGAATGTCTGGCTTTTTAACAATTGAAACGGGAAACATAATGGAAATTGATCTGTTAAAGAACTATCCAAAAAGTAAGCGTGACACAAAAGGGCGTAGTGAAATTATGACCGAAGAAGTCAGAGCCATTGCTCGTCAATATGGTAAAGAGTTCTTCGATGGCGATCGCCTTTATGGTTATGGCGGTTTTAACTACAACGCTCGTTTTTGGCAGCCTGTCATTCCCGATTTTGTTCAGCATTTTGGTTTAACCAGCGAAAGTCGTTTTCTTGATGTGGGTTGTGCCAAGGGATTCACGCTTTTTGATTTGATGGAAGGTGTTCCTGGAATTACGGTTGCAGGTATCGATATCTCCGAATATGCGATAGAGAACGCCAAGGAAGAAGTTAAACCTTTCCTGACCGTTGGAGATGCTAAAGCGCTTCCTTATGAAGACAACGAGTTCGATGCGGTAATCAGTATCAACACGGTTCATAATCTGGAGCGTGATGAATGCGCGAAAGCCTTGCAGGAAATCATGCGAGTCACCAAAGATTCCGGCAAAGCCTTTATTACGGTTGACGCATATCGTAATGACGAAGAAAAAGAACGCATGATGCAATGGGCATTAACGGCGAAAACCATTATGCATGTTGATGATTGGAAGCAGTTCTTTAAAGATGTGGGCTATACCGGGGACTATTACTGGTTTATTCCGTAACTTATTTCTTTTTCAGGTAACAGAGTGAACGAAGCCTCTCACAATAATTTATGAGAGGCTTTTGTTTATTTAACTGAAGTTGTTAGGGAAGGAATGGCAAGAATCCAATATAAATACTGCATGAGCTTGAGTAACGAGTTTGATCAACTTGCCAATATTGACCTTTCTTAACGGGAGCACTCATGCCACCAATATGGTCAACTCTGGTTAATAAGGCTGAAGTCGCTGAAGTGTCTCCCACTTTCAAGGCATAAGTATTACCTTGGCAATCTCCGCTGTTTACAAATGTAATGATGGCATCTGTTTCCGCTAGATATGGAGTATCTATTGAATAGGTTGTTCCTCCAATCATAGGGTGATTCCAATCACCAAACTTACTACCGCTACTAGGTGTTCCGGCCGCAGAGCTTAAGGTGAAGTTATCAAAGTTTACCTGACCGGTATTTCCTGTTGCTTCCAGTTCAATAACCATAGGGTTGCCAGCATAGGAACTGTCGCCTGTACTGAAATTAAGCGTGACGGTACTAAAGCTGCCACCGTTAGGAATAATGGGGTCAATAGCAGTGAATATCGTGTTCCCTGCGGCTTTTATTCTGACAATATAACTGGGGAAATTGGTATCCAGGCGGTCACCTACATCAAAGGTCAACGTATAGTCTGTATTCGATGTCAGGTTTGTCGTCAGGGTTTGGGCTACAATGGAATGTCCGTTCATATAGAGAGTATTGGTATGGTATCCATCGCCAGCTTCTCCTGTTAAAACACTTTCAGGTGGATTATAGACACCTGCGTAGCCATTTATAACAGCCCAGCCTTGAATGCTATGGGTGAATGCTCCGTCTGCTAATACTTGGGCATTGAGGTCGGGGTTACTGATTGTAATGGGGTCGGCTAAAAGGTTGCTGCTTAAGAATAGAAGTGAGGCGGAAATAAGCTTTAATCTCATATTATTTTTCCTTGTTAATTGAAAATTTCCAAAATAGCTATCTGTGTTCCTGCCCTTGATAGACTTTTAAAATATCGGGCGGTTTTAAAAAAGCTTTACATTTTCGCTTAATAATCTTTTAACCTGTACCCTGTTTTCGCTAAGCAAATATGTTATAAAAGCCCGTCTTCAAATGTTTTTTCACATTGAACCGTCTCTTTTTACTCCCCCTTTGGCTATTTATTGACCCTGAAAACCAAGTATTGACCCTACACACCAGTTACAGACTGATTGGTGCTATGCAATCACAAAGCGTTGTGGAAGCAATTTTCCCCTTCTGGTATTTCTGTTTGTTAAGTAATCAATAAAAATTCTTAACAAAGTGTTATCAAGTCGGAAGGATGGTTATGAAAAGCATAATTACTAAAACATTATTGGCAGCTGCAACATGCTGCATGTTATTGCCAGCCGCGAATGCGGATATTACTACCTCTGTCGATAGAGTTCGATGGAAAGAAGGTTTCCTTAACTGGGCAGATCACAATGAGTATCCAGAGTGGAAAAATGAAGGTATTTGGACTGAGTATCGCAAAAATACCTTCGTTTCCAAGTATTGGGAGCCGACTCGCTCTAATGTAAGAACCATGGTGATGATGATTGCTGGTCAACAAGGTTTTTCCGGTTCTTCAGGCGCATCAAACTGCTTAACTGGTCAGAATGACACTTGGGACAGTGGTTGGGATAAGGGCGACAAGTCGAAAAATACCAGCTTGAAAAGCCAGTCATTGGCGGAAAAGTTAGTTAACTCTGGCTATTTTAGCAGCAGCAATACTTTTTTCAGTGTTGTCCTTAACAGTAACTTCAACTGGGAAAATACGGTGGATGCAAAGAACAAAGCAGAAAGAGCCTTTGCAAAGTGGTTCCTGAAACATGGTGACAGCACTAAGGTTGACCGTATTATTCTGTTAGGTTCTAGTCGTGGTGGTGCTTTGTCAGTACGCTTGGCAAGAAAAATACGTGACCATGCCGGATGGGGCAACACGCCTATTTTCGTAGGTTTGATCGATGCAGTACCAAATTCTGATCAAAATGAATTATTAACCGAGAATCAACCTAGCTGTACCAACCCGTACAACAGCAGCTATTACTCAAGAAAAGCTGACCTTGCTACCTATTTCTCAGGTGTTACCAAGCCGAAGATCCGCCACATTGCTACTGGTGCGCCAGTCATTGAAGCTGTTGGTGCTGTACATTCATTCTGTGCCACAGAATCTTCATGGTACGAACATAGCTGGGCAAACTTGAGCCATACACAGATTGGTCGTTGTAATGATTCTGAAGGTGCAGCGTACAAATACCAGTATATGGATGCGGGTATTGATAAGTTATTGGATTGGGTCATCGCTCATATGTAAACCACATATGTAAGACCTATATAAGCTTCGTCCAATAATACGCAAAAGCCCCGAAAAGTTATCTTGTCGGGGCTTCTTTATCTAAAGTAAACAAATGTTATGTGGGAAAAATTAGACTAAATTTCAGCAAGTTCTGGATCGTAATTAACTTCTATGTAGCGTATTACATCACCTACAACTTTCATTTGAGGCAAAGCTTCTTCATAAATATCGATATCGAAAGCTTCTTCAAACTTAAGCGTTAGCTCCACTACGTCAAGGCTATCTAAATCAAGAGACTCGACCAATTTAGAGTCATCGGTAACTTGTTCCTGTTTGACATTGAGTTGTTCGGCAATGATTTTTTTAACTTTTTCGTCGATATTAATCATTAATGGGCTCAAAAGGTGAAATGAGAAAATAAAGATGCATTATGGAATTTTGAATGGCTCACGGAATGCAATTTCAAGTGCTGTATTCTAGTCAATGTGAATGTTAAAACAAGTGGATTTGTTGATTTTCTGAAGTGTAAAAGTTGTAACATCATGCCACAAAATTCACTTGTATTCATTTCTCATTAAATGTTAGCGCCCTCTCACATAGGCTATTTGTTCATCTGGTGCAAAACTGTACATCTCACTTGCATAGACTAAGTTACAATGCATTATTTTTCGTCTCAGCGAGAATATAAAACAATAAATCTCAAGGATTTTGCTGATTGAGACGATATAAGACAGTAGAGAGATATAGGCACTAATTAATGTGCCTCAATAATGTTATATGGAGTTGCGCGGGCATATTCGTGTAGCGAAATACCTAACTTACACAAGAACTGAATCAAGATGACAACAGAAAAGCGAGCGAAAGAGCATCAATACAGCGGCAATTTTGATTTTGAAAACACAGAATTGGGCTGGATGACCAATCAGGTTTGGCATGAAGATCCCAAACGTGTTGTTTTCGTTCTTTCACGATATAAATTTGTTGCCAAAATGCTCTCTGGTAAGCATCGAGTGGCAGAAGTGGGCTGCGGTGATGCGTTTGGTTCTCGTATTGTTGCCAGTGAAGTCGGCAGTTTAACCGTTACTGATTTCGATCCGTTGTTCATTGAATCCATCAATGCATCTCCAAATAAAAAATGGCATGAAGACGCCCTGGTTCACGACATTACCAGCGGAGCGCTACCACAAGATAAAGGTGCATTTGATGCGGTTTATTGCTTGGATGTGTTTGAACACATTGAATCGGATAAAGAACATCAAATCGTTGAGAACCTGAAAAACTCCACCCACGACGACGGTGTCGTGATTATCGGCATTCCGTCTTTGGAATCTCAGCAGTACGCATCCGAGCAAAGTAAAATTGGTCATGTGAACTGTAAATCTGGCAATGATTTCAAAGCGTTACTACAAGAACATTTTCGCCATGTTTTCCTGTTTTCCATGAATGATGAAGTGGTTCATACCGGGTTCTATCCGATGGCGCACTATCTTTTTGCACTTTGTGCTAAATAATAAGATACAAAGTCATCCAGACAGGAAAATGAACAAATGAGAAGTTTGTCATGAGTAGTATTAAACAAGACGCGTTGGTGTTCGGTGCGGGCGTTGTCTTCGAGAAATTTATTCAATCGGGTGATGCCAAGCCCTATGACATCGTCGCTGTTTTGGATAACAACAAAAGCGGAGATTTCCTTGGGTTTGATGTGAAGAAACCGAGTGAAGATTTCTTACGTGATACCGAGTTCGATCTTGTCATTCTCACCTTATGGGACAAGCCAGAAGTCATTGAGGCTGTTTCTTCACAGCTCATTTCGATGGGCGTTGACGCTGCAAAAATCAAGGTCTACAGCTACGACAGGCATGTGATGTGCGGGTTGTCTGAGCATAAGAACATGCTGGAAGATATTCAGGCGGATAAGATCCTGTACGCCTATTACGACTTGAACCGCAGCTCGGAAACCTACGATGTCACATCGTTTCTGGCGACTGCCGATTGTTACCGTGAACAGCAAGGTTTAACGCACCTGCATATGGTCATCGTGGCGCGTGACAACCAATGGCAAGCGCAGGCTTATTGTTTGGACGAGGAAGAGCGCTTGTGGCGAGCGGAAAATATCGTGAAGCAAGCCTGTGCGTTAATTCCTGCTTGTAAGGGCATGACCTATTGCACTTCCCGTGACCAAGCGCAAATGTATCTGGACAATACCTCACAAGTATTTCCACCGGATTATCGCTTGGATAATCCGCCGCCGATTACGGTGCATAAAGATTTCTATTACTGGCTGGATCAAGGTTTCGACCCTCGTCGTTTTCATTCTACGCCCAAAGCCAGTCACTACATTCAGCAATGGGTTGATCATCAGCTTCCCGACGGTAAAAAGCAGTTTGTTACTGTGACCTTGCGTGAGAGCACATTGCAACCCAAGCGCAACAGCGTTATTGCTGAGTGGGACGGATTCTTTCAGTGGTTGTCTCAACAACATCCGCAATTGTCGGTCGTTATCATTCGTGATACCGAGCGTGTATTCAAAAAAGCCCCATTTACGGCCAGTAATGTGTTTTATATGCCAACAGCGTCTTTTCATATGGACTTGCGCATGGCGTTATATGAAATGGCTTACGTCAATATGGGCTGTTCCAACGGGCCGAAGCAGCTGTGCCATTTGAGCAAAACGGCGTCCTATATCACCACCAAAATGATTGTGGAAGATTATCAGGGGTCGAGTAGTGAAAGATTCATCGACCGCAATATCACCATTGGTGAAGATTTCCGATTTGCTGATGATAACCAGATGATTGATTGGAACCCGGATAGCAAAGACTGCCTCATCAAGTCGTTTTTGCGCTTTGAAGCGGTTCGCCCGCTCTTGTCTACACCGGTCTTGTCCGCATAAGAACAAGGGGCACAATTGTTAGATATGAATCAACATTGAGCAACGTTTGGAACTGTATGGTAAGCACACTCAAAACCAAGATTGCGAATGAGCAAGGGGAATAGAAATGCAGGTTCATGAGATTAACGAATTAAGCAAAGCTTCTTTGTTGGGTGAAGTTAACGAAGGTGCGGGTTTTTATCTGGCCAATATGTCTCAAGATGATTTGGCGCAACTACGCGCTTTGGTTACTGAACAGTTTTTACATGTTATTCAATGTGTTGCTCCGGAACAGGTAGCGAAATACCGAGCTGCGGGCTTGGCTCATTATCATGAAGTTTATCAGGAAAGCGATTTTGACCATGGCAGTGTATGGAACAAAGCCTCTCGTGTGTTAGGGCCTAAAGCGGTAGAGCAGGTTGCACAACTGGGCTTTTATCAAAAGTTAACCTCCTGTTTGGGCGATTTTCTGGTTTCCGATGAAGAAGGATTTAGCTGGCCGGGGATTTATTGGCGCTTGGTACGCCCCGGCAATTCCGACATTGGCCCCGTTCATGCCGACAAATGGTTTTGGGACTTGGGGCATGGTGAAATGCCCGGCGAACCCGGTGAATACTATCGTTTAAAGATTTGGATGAGTTTGCAATCGCAATCGGGCAAAAGCGGTTTGCGCGTTGTTCCTCATTCTCAGAAAAGCGAACAGTGGCGTTATCACGGCGAGAACAAAAGCGGCAAGATGAAGCCGGTTCTGGATGAAAAAGAGGAAGATCTGGATTTGGTGGCATTGCCTTTATCACCCGGTGGCTTTGTGGTGTTTCACGACAAACTATTACACGGCGGAATGCCTAATTTAGGTGATACCAGCAGGGTCAGCATGGAATTTACCATGTTGGTGAAGGCATAGGTTCAGGCATAACAAAACGTAACAACAGGATTAACAGCAGTTAAATTGGCGAACAAGACATGAATACCGAAGCAAAGCAGATTATCGCAAACATTCGACAACAACTTGTCGAAGTCTCGAACAAAAACAAAGTACCGCATTTGGCTTGTTCGCTATCCAGTGTTGAGATCCTGTACACCCTCTACTTCCACATTATGAATATCCGCCCTGAGCAGCCCGACTGGGCAGACAGAGATAGATTCCTGCTAGGCAAAGGCCATGCCGCCGCTGTGCTTTACAGCGTGTTGGGCTTTCGCGGTTATTTTGCGCCAGAGCAAGTCATGACCCTGGGGCAAAATGGCAGTGCCTTTGAAGAGCATCCGGGCAAGAATCCCCCTCCCGGTGTTGAGAATATCTCAGGCTCGTTAGGCCATGCGTTAGGTTTGGCTACCGGTATGGCGAAAGCGGCCAAAATAGCTGGTTCCAACGCGCATTTTTATGCCTTGGTAGGCGATGGTGAATTAAACGAAGGGACGAACTGGGAAGCCGCCATGTTTGCCCCGGCAAACGGCCTGGATAATTTGACCGTGGTCGTGGATTTCAACAAGCTTCAAGGCACAGGCCGCAGTTGCGAAATCATGCAACTGGAAAACATGGAAGACAAATGGAAAGCCTTTGGCTGGAATACCTCCAGAGTTGATGGCCACAATGTTGATGCATTACATGAGGTATTAAAAGCAGACAATATCGTTGCAGGTAAACCAAGAGCTATTGTGGCGGATACCATAAAAGGGGCAGGCGTGTCCTTTATGGAAGATGACAACAACTGGCACTACAGAATACCTACCGTTGAAGAAGTGGATGCGGTGGCAAAAGAATTGGGCTTGGTTTGAAGCTAATCCGATAAGAAACTTCCAATAAATAGCGCTGAACAAGCAACACCGAATAAGCAACACCGAATAAGCAAAGAGAAGATCATGAGAAACAAATTCGCTCAATGTCTGACAGAAATCGCCGCAGAGCAACAAGATGTATGTTTGCTGTACGCAGACATTGGCAACCGCCTGTTCGACAAGCTTAAAGACGTTGCGCCGGAGCGCACCATCAACGCCGGTATTGCCGAAGCGAACATGGCAACTATGGCATCGGGCATGGCAACCATGGGGTTGCGCCCTTTCATTTACACCATTACGCCATTTACCACCGCGCGTAATTTTGAACAGATTAAAATCGACCTGGCCTATGCCGATGTGCCCGTGGTGATTGTGGGAACCGGTTCCGGTTTGTCTTACGCCAATTTAGGCCCAACGCACCACTCTTTTGAAGATATTGCTTTAATGCGAATCTTGCCCAATATGCAAGTGGTTTGCCCGGCTGATTCCCTGGAACTGGAAGCCTTGATGCCGCAAATGCTCACCGTAGAACACCCTACTTATTTGCGCATTGGCAAGAAAAACGAGCCCTTGAACTACGACAGTGTCCCCAATATCAAACTGGGTAAAGCCCATGTGTTACAGGAAGGGCAGCGCGTATTGTTGCTCTGTTGCGGCACGGCGTTGCAAATTGGTGGCAAGCTGCATGCACAACTGCAAGAACAGGGCATTTCCACCGAATTAACCAGTATGCATACGGTCAAACCCTTAGATGAAGATTACCTGCAAAAAATGGCGGACTACGATCTGGTTGTGACATTGGAAGAGCACAGTTTAATAGGTGGTTTTGGCTCGGCGATTAATGACTGGATTGTGGATGTGTACGAACAACCGGTAAACCTGTTGCGCTGTGGTATTCCCGATAAATTTATCGACCAACTTCATGATCCAGATTCAGCCAGAAAACGAATTGGTTTGACGGCTGAGGATATTTTGCCCAAAATTTTACAACGATTGAGCAAGAAGTAGCGTTGATATGTTGCGAATAGGCATTGATTTTGACAACACCATCGTTAATTACGATGGTGTTTTTCATAAAGCCGCAGTGGAATTGGGCTGGCTGCCGGAAGAATCTGACAAGATCATAGGCACAAGCAAAGAAGCCGTTAAAAACTACTTTATTGAACGGGACGAAGAGCCGCGATGGACAGAACTTCAAGGCATCGTTTACGGCAAAGCCATTGTTCATGCCAAGCCATTCCAAGGGCTGATTCGAGCCATTCACGACATGCTCGCCGACAACATGCTGCTTTTTATTGTTAGCCACAAAACCCAATATCCCATAATTGGCGACAAACTTGATTTTCATGAAGCCGCGAAAACCTGGCTGGCAGAAAACGGCATTGAACCGCACATTAGCCAAATCTATTTTTGTCCGGAGAAAGACGAGAAAATCCAGCAAATCTCAGATTTGCATCTGGACTGGTTTATTGATGATTTACCTTCCATTCTCAATCACCAACAATTTCCCGAACATACCAAAGGCGTGCTGTTTGACCCCGACGGCGTTCATCCTGCCATCGAGAATCATTCACTCGCTCGCCGCTGGTCTGACATTCCTCATATTCTTCGAGGAGAGTAATGTCAGCGCCCGCTAGCATTCAATTAGACTTGCACATACAACACTGGATTGAAGCGCAATGCGGGCAGTCTATTGAGCAAGTGATCCCGGTTGCAGGTGGCAAGAACAATCAGGCACTGAAAATAGTCACAGGGCGGCAAGAACTGTTTTTTAAGCAATACTTTGCTGACGACTGCCAACGCTTTCAGCGGGAAACCGAATTTGTTCAACTGTTGAATCAACACAATATTGATTCAGTTGCCCAGCTTATTGGTTCGGAGCAGGTTGCTAAACATAAACGCAATGATCATGAATACGCCTTGTTCTCTATGCTTCCGGGGCAAATGCCAACCCAAGCGCACATAAGCAAAGCCCTTGTGCTGCAAGCTGCACAATTCGTCGCGCAAATTAACCAACCACAAGTGCAGCAATCGGCGACTCATTTATTGAATGCAAGGGGCGGATTAGCCACAGCTCAGGACTTTATCGACGAAATACCCAAACGCTTGGAAGGTTTCAAAGCAATTGAAGCTATATCAAAAGACGAAGAGCTTCTTGTTCAAGCATTACTTGAATTTCTCAATGGCGATTTCACTCAAGCCTTTGAACAAGCCAAACAGCAAGCGATGGACTATTTTAGTGACCAGCTAACGCAACCCTTTGAGCGCGTGTTGTCACCGTCAGATATCGGTTTCCACAACACACTATTTGATGCTTCAACTAGCAAACTGTCCTTTTTTGACTTTGAATACGCAGGATGGGACAGCGCAGAAAAACTTATCACTGACTTTTTCGCGCAACCGCGCTTTGATATCGCTCCCGAATACCTGGAAGATTTTATCGCCACCGCATTCCATGCATCTTCAATGCAGCAACAAGCTCGGTTACTAAAACACTGCCAAGTGCTGCTACCGTTAGCGCACTTAAAATGGGCACTGATATTTTTAAATGAATTTAAACATCACGACAGCCAACGCAGAGCCTTCGCTGCCAGCGGATTGTCGTCTCAAGTATCTCCGCAAAGCTCTTCGCCAATCTCTTCGCCAATATGTGAGCAAGCCTCGAACTCGGGAATAAAAGACTCGGAAATAGAAGAAAACCATGAGCTGATTGAGCTGATAAAGCGCCAACAACAATTGGTAAAAGCGCAGAAGCGCATAGCCCGCCTGTTCTAATCGCCTTCTGCTACCTAAACGTCTTCCACCTAAACGCTTTTTACCGCTATTTTTAGAGCTTATTTACGCACCCCCGCTCTTAATCTTTACACTCGCCAAACTCAATAAAAGAAGATAAAAATAACCATTGTTGAAGCCCTGTTTATTTGCCTGTAATCTGCCCTTTGCGTCAATTTACATCATCCCTGATCCAAGTGAGTGGTATGGAAGGCGTTGAGGATTCAAGCAAGCACTAGCCGAGAAAATGCATATGAATGAAAGGATCACTCCATTAGATGTTTGGTTTAGCTATTCAGGCAAACAACAACCACTGGTGAAAACCATTGTTGAAACGATGAACGCCATGGAAGTAACACTTATTCAGGAGGCTTTGAAAGCTGACGAAGAGAAAAACTGGGATGATGTAAAACAGGCCCGGTTCACACCCAAGCGCTATCAACATGAAGACGATAGCGATAATTCCAAAATCATATATCGCTTACCTCCCACGGGTAATATCAACTTATTGGTGAAAGAAATCGCCAAATCGTTTTTGAAAGTGATTGTGCTCTCTCCTGAATATTTCCAAAGTGACACGTGCTTACGGGAGCTGTGCTTAAGTTTGAGTGCATTCCATACCAGTGAAGGGCACCTTCCCATGTTTTTGTTAGATGGTTTTGATGATACTTCAGAGGTTTTTTTGAATGGTTCATTCGACTTCAAAATATCAGCTTCGGATGAGCTAAAAGGAAAAACACTGCAAGAGGCTTTAATCGAAGTACATAAAAGACTGGATCCTAAAATGTGGGAACTAGCCAGAGACTTTGATTTGTCAGAAGAATTTAGAAAGAACCTTCCAACACAGTTAGACAAACTCAGTTCTTGTATTTATGCCGTCTCGCAAATGAGCCCGGAAGAGATTGTAAGGGAAATATATCGATATGGTTTTTCTTCCCTAAAAGAACTGAACCAGAATTACCATCCAGCCTTGATGGAAAGCCTGTACAACGATTGGAAAAAGCGCCCTTATCCTCAGAAGTTACTGGCAAGAATGGAAGATGGCAGTGATGGGGGAATGTCATTTTCAGCCATACAGTCTCCTGTCGGCGCTGGAGTATATCTAAGCCAAGTGCTCGACGTACTTGACGATTTCTATTCCGAGCTCGTATTCAATGACAATAAGGCCGAAGAGAGTGTTATGCAGCTCTGCGGCATGGTCGTCCTAAAAGTGTACGACTCCATGGATGCTGCGTTGCTCTCATATTTTGGTAACGTGAACTCGATTCTGGGGGTAAAGGTATTAAAAAATTCAGATCCCAACTTTAATACGGCACTGCATACTGCCATCGCGTTTTCATTGGCCTGTGGGAATAACATAAAGCTACAAACACCTAACGGCGACTTAAAAGGCACGAAAGAATGCGATTATGTTAAAGGCGCTATTTTGCCACACAAGACAGGGATCACCGCTAATACAAGGCAGGTGGAGTATGTTTTTCAAGAGCTGGTGAAGCAATTACTTCCTCATAATGGTAAGCCAACCATTGATTTAGATGCCATCCGTAAAGACAAGGATCTGATTGGTCAAATTCGAGCTCAACTGCAAATTTTTGAAGTTGCCAGTAAGCAAAAGAACTTACGGGCAATGGCGAGGGCGCCTTATGCGTTTTTAGCGCTAAAAGAGGTGATTAAAACAAATGTATTTAGCCCTGTGCTTAAGAGCGTGGAAGATATTTTAAACGAAGGGTATGACGAAAAAGTACACATCCCCTGTATTGTCATACAAGAAGAATCCAGGCAGACACATAAAGCGAATTACACCATTCAGATGTCTCAGGAAATCAGCAATATGATCTTTCCCAAGCTTCAAGAGATCAGCAACATGTTTAACCAAAACAGGCAATCATAGAGAGATATGGCGGGTATGGATTTATCAAAATTTCAAGTTAATGAACCCTTTGAAGTTGGCGCAATGAATGGATTGGCAAAAACCTATCATGTTTTTGACCAGCAACAGCTAGACGCCATAAGAACAGCATGGTTTGCAAAGCGCCCATTGCTTATTAAAGGAGAGCCAGGGTTAGGTAAAAGCCAAATTGCTCAGGCGATTGCTGACAGAGCCGGATGGAACTTAATTGTTCATGTTGTCCACTCTCGAAGTGAGCCTGAAGACCTGCTTTATCACGTCGACCATGTTTCAAGGTTGGCACAGGCACAACTGGTAAGTAACCATGTATCAGACAAAAACAGCCTTAATAAACAGCACTTCGTTGTTCCTGGCCCTCTTTGGTGGGCATATTCCCCTGAAACAGCACAAGCCTTTTTTGACTCAGAGGAAAACGACTATAAGACATCCATCGAAATTAATTTAGCTAAGCCCTCAGTGGTGTTGATTGACGAAATCGACAAAGCAGGCAGCGAATTGCCCAACTCATTATTGGAAGTTCTGAATAACAAAAGCTTCCATGCTCATGGGCACGACAAAGCCATTTGCTCAGATCCCGACAAAATTCCTTTTGTGATCATTACCTCGAATGCTCATCGCCCTTTACCTCACGCCTTTTTAAGACGTTGTGTGGTTTTGGAATTGTCATTAAAAAAAGGCAATGAAGGTAAAAAACAATTGCAGGAAATCGCCAAGGCACACCATCCTGAATTGGGTAATTTGTCACCTGAGCTAATTGATGACGTGATTGATGTGGTTTTGGACTTTCGCAGCCAACGATCCGATCAGCAATACAAGCCGGGAACCTCTGAATTTCTGGATTTACTGAAGGTGTTAAACGACGATGACCAATACAACAATGAAACCGACAGAAAGGATGCCATCAAGATTATTAGTCGCCATGTTTTAAACAAGTAACAAAACACATGAATAATAAACCTCTTGCTCTTGATGAAATCGCACTTGTTGTGGCTCGGCACTTAAAAGGTGATGCAAGTGCTACACGTTATTTACAGCAGCATCAAGTGGATTTAATGGTGTCCGAGGAGGGGGAAGAGTCAAATGCCCCTCAATCATCGAAACAGAAAAAGCCGGTTTCCCCGGGAGTAGGCAGTGCTAAATCCAGAGGTGATTTTGCGTTTCCAATATTGACAGTAAATCGTCGTTCCCAACTAAAAGACAAAGCCAACCCTCCTGAATTTTCCGTAAGGCCGTTTACGGAAGCCGACGACGCACCCAATGAAAACAGCATCATAAGCAAGCCAGCAATTGAGGATTGGACAGCATTGCTTTCCCGGTTGGCTAATGGATTACGAAAAACCAGTGCCCAAGGGCGAGTTAATGTACGCGAGTTAGTGGAAGATACAGCGAAGCTGAAAGTTGTTAACCCTCTACCCTTGTTGCCAAAGTCAACCATGCCTAATCATTTGCTGGTATACCTTGATGATTCTCAAGCAACGAATGGTTTGCACAATGACATGCTGAGCCTTGTGCCGCAGCTAAAGCGCCAGTTTGCCAACTGCAATATTGACATTATTATTTTGCCAGAGGGAGCTAGTGGAAACTGGTATTTTCTCGATCAGGAAGAGCAACAGGAAGGCGCTCTTGCCTTACCCGCAAAAACAGAACCTGCTTTAATTGTCACTAATATTGACCGTAACACAGGCTACCAATGGCGCTTTCTAATAAGCGAACTACAACAAAACAACTCGCCAATCTGCTGGCTTTCGCTTACATCGCCTTCTTTTATCAATGCGCGCCATCAAGATAAGCAATATCGCTATCAGCAAAACTATCTGCCAGGGGTTGTGGTTAGTTGGGGGCAGCAAGAGCTGCCGACCGATGGCAGTCATTTAGGCATCATCTGTGCATTATTGACGACAACCCGGGTAGTGACAGGGGCTATGTTAAGGGAGCTAATTCAGTATTTTCATCTGCCTTCCCGTAGCGAGACTGCATTTTGGCAAGAACCAGATTTTACCTATTATCAGGGTTCTGACACAGGTTGGCGCAACCAGATAAGCAACACAAAGAGCCAGCGATACCTTGATATTCTGCATACCATGCAACCCGAAAAGTTAGAATATTGCTCGGGAATAATCGAACGCCATTTGGCCGCTATTAGCCAGAGTGTTTTACATGAGCATAGAATGCACTTGTCTTTTTTATCGCCATGGCAACACCCCGAGCTGAACCAAAGCCAACAGTTTTTTGATTCCATCGGCAGCACAATACAACAACAAGGGGCGCTGGTGAGGGACGTTGTGGAGTTTTTAGCTGACACCATGCACCAGTATGGTGACAGGGTTGAAATGGCTAATGCCAATGTCAGGCATTTATTGGCGCTGGCTGGCGCATATTTAGCGAAACATTGCCAATACACAGATATTCCACCTTCCCTCGCCGAACAGGTGCAGCAATTATTGCAGGATGACAATGAGCCTGTTGAATGGGTTCATTTCTATCAAAAAGGTCATGAAATATTGCCAGTTGCTGAGAGCGAATTAAGGGATTCGGAAACTTTACCGCAGGTCATTAAGAACAGCGTGCTGCTAGGGAAGGTGAAGCACCAGATGTCATCTCCCATACTGTTAAAGAAAAATCGGGAAAATCAAAAAAAGCCAACACAAAAAGCAAAGCCACTGGCGCTTAACCAACCCATTCCTCTATCCCAGGTAACGGATTTTGTATTGCAAAGTCAGTTTGAAGCGTTGTCTGTTAGCAAACGTTCGTCGAAAGATTTCTACTGGGCGAAGCAGTTGTCGGTGACATCGCAAGGCGTGATGGCGCAAGCGCAGGAGTTTGCCTTGTTTTGGCGATCGGATATTTCTGAGTCAGAAGTATCAAGTGCTTCCGATTTGAAGTTTCTGGGAAATTACTCTTTGGCGATTCATCATGAAGATGGTTACCAAATTCTTATAAAAGAAAGCGCGCCAAAATGGCTGAGTAAAACCCCTCCTCAGTTAGACCAATACGGTATTTTTGTGGAGTTAACCTGTAAGGACATTCCTTTCCAACTTCGTTATATCCCATCAGGGAGCTTTTTAATGGGGTCACCCGAACATGAACTTCAAAGAGTTGAGGATAGAGAGCTACAGCATATGGTTAAGATTACAAAGGGCTATTGGCTTGGTGAAACTGCAGTTACACAGAAGTTATGGAAGGTTGTAATGGGGTATAACTCAAGTGAATTTCAAGGCAAAGAAGAACTTCCAGTTGAGCGTATTAGTTGGGTTGAATGTGTGAGATTTGCTAACAATCTTGGAAGTCTTTTGGGCGGAATTAACTTTAATTTGCCTACTGAAGCTCAGTGGGAGTTTGCATGCAGAGCTGGAACGAAGACTCCATTTAATGTTGGTGATAGTTTATCTGTTAGACAAGCTAATTTTGTGGGTAAGGGGAAATTATATGGCGTGAATACTGTTGATGTGAATTATTTCGAACCTAATGCTTGGGGGCTTAAGCAAATGCACGGCAATGTTTGGGAATGGTGCCTTGATGATTGGGAATATTATAAAGGAGAACTTCAAGTGGATCCTGTAGGGGTGGGGAATTTTCATGTAAAAGTTTTTCGAGGAGGAAGCTGGTTTAGCAGTGTAGATCGTTGCCGCTCTGCAAGTAGGGCAAGGGATAGAGCTGATTATCAAGTTGGTAATATTGGACTAAGAATATCAGTCTCTACTCTTGTAGATAAAAATATAGGATAAATCATGGGAAGAAATAGAGAGCATTGGGATTTAGCTGAATTTGATGTGCGGGAGCGTTGGCGTTCACGCCCGCCTAAAGAGTTTCCTTCCCCTTGGGCATGTGAATGGGGATTTGATGAGTATGGCCTATGGCAAAGCTTTGCTTTGCAAGGCCAACTGGAAGGCAATGACAACAGCGGTAGCAACCATGCGAGCAATAGCCAAGATAGCAATGGCAAGAATACCAATATTAAAAATAAAACTACCCCTACCATAAAATACAAAATGCGCTTTATTCCCGATGGACATTTTTTAATGGGTTCACCAGAGGATGAACCAGAAAGGCTTGAAAATGAATTACAACATTCCGTCACACTGACGCAGGGCTTTTGGCTGGGCGAAACCACAGTAACACAAGCTTTATGGCAAACCGTGATGGGAGAAAATCCAAGCCGTTTTGAACCTGATAATGCTGATGAACAATTACCTGTTGAGCAAGTGAGTTGGGATGATTGTGTACGCTTTTGCGAACAGCTTAATCAGCTTGTTCCGGGGCTAAATGCCAATTTGCCCACAGAAGCACAGTGGGAATATGCGTGCCGGGCGGGTACACAAACTCCATTTTCTACCGGGGAGAAATTAACGGCTGCTCAGGCCAATTTTTACGATAGTGAAAAACAGAAACAGAAAATAGACAGATTTGGTGGGAGAACTGTTTCGGTGGATAACTACAACCCTAATCCATGGGGACTCAAGCAAATGCATGGCAATGTATGGGAATGGTGTGCTGACGATGACCAAAAAAAGGACGCTTTACGTGTCCTTCGTGGTGGTGGCTGGATTAACTTTGCTCAGCGCTGCCGTTCTGCTTATCGTAACAGGTTCCACCGTGACGGCAGGAACGACTACA
Organism: Paraneptunicella aestuarii; assembly: GCF_019900845.1. Classification (NCBI taxonomy): domain Bacteria; kingdom Pseudomonadati; phylum Pseudomonadota; class Gammaproteobacteria; order Alteromonadales; family Alteromonadaceae; genus Paraneptunicella; species Paraneptunicella aestuarii. The sequence continues at coordinate 964,999 of NZ_CP074570.1, forward strand.
TTGGCTTGCGTCTCTCAGCGTCTTGTTCACCACAGTAGCCGCTGACGGGACGGAAGCGGCTTAGGGCCAGGGCTAATACTAAGCCCGATGCTCACTTACGCTCGTATGAGCACGCTCGAAGCGCCCTCGGAGAGGGAGCGAAGCAAGAGCGCGCGAAAAAGAGTGTAAGTGAGCGCAGGTTAAAGATGCCCTTAACGTATGAGGATTTCAGGCAGTTCATCAGCAAGATCCCGGTAGCAAGATCCTGGTAACAAAAGTACGCTTTGAATTTTTAGTATTGTTATAACAGTGTTGACACTTTCTTGCATCGTGCTAACGTTAGTACATTGTTGTTACTTAAGAGATCACTATGGAAATTGTGTTACGTAAAATTGGTAATTCCAAAGGGGCAGTGATCCCGGCGGCATTATTAAAAGAACTGGGTTTGAATGTTGGCGATACTCTTGAGGCTGTGGCGAAGGATGGAAACCTGATCATGGCGCCCAAAAATAAGAAAAAATACACATTGGCTGAGTTATTGGCCAAGTGTGATGCTAATGCACCTATGCCAGACGAATTTAAAGAATGGGACAACCTGGATGCCGTGGGGAATGAAGTGTAATGGCAGTATTTGAACGTGGCGATATTGTCAGGGTTTGTTTAAACCCGACTTCTGGCAAAGAAGTACAAGGTGATTTTAGACCTTGTTTGGTGTTGTCCCCTAAGTCCTTCAATAAACTTGGTATTACATTGATAGCACCTATCACTCAAGGCGGGGATTTTTCACGCTTCAAGGGCTTTACTGTTGCTTTAATGGGCGCGGGAACCGAAACACAAGGCGTAATCTTGGTAAATGCCATCAGGATGGTCGATTTACAGGCCAGAAAAGCCAAAAAGCTTGAACAGACTCCTGCTAATATCGTTGAGGAAGTTTTGGCGATACTGGGGGCTATTTTGGAATAAACTTCCAACTGCTTCCAATTAACTAATGTTCTACTCCCTTGTGCCGAAAATCATTACACTATTCTTCCTTTTTTCTCCCATTTTCTTATTAAGGACTGACTATGAAAGCCGCTGTGTTATTTGAAACCGGAAAACCATTGCAAGTTGTGGACGGTGTGCAAATTCCTGAATTGCTGCAAGGGCAGGTGCTGGTGGATGTGCATTATTCTGGCTTGTGCCATTCTCAGTTGGCGGAAGTGCGTGGGCATCGCGGTGAAGACCGTTGGGTGCCGCACTTGTTAGGTCACGAAGCGGTGGGAACGGTGAGCGCGGTTGGCGCTGGCGTTAGCAAGGTGGCAACAGGCGATAAGGTGGTTTTAGGCTGGATTAAAGGTGAAGGGCAAGATGTGCCGGGCGCACGTTATCCGTTGGTGAAAGACGGTAAGGAGTACCTGCTTAATTCTGGTGGCGTGACCACTTTTAGTGAGCAAACCATTGCATCGGAAAACCGTTTGGTGAAATTACCTGATGGTATGCCCGACAAGTTAGCCGTGCTTTTGGGATGTGCCTTGCCGACGGGCATGGGGTTAGTCTTTAACGAAGCCAAGTTGCTGCCCGATGCGCTAGAATCGCAAGGCAAATCTATCGCTGTCTTTGGCTTAGGCGGCGTGGGATTAAGTGCCTTAATCGCAGCGTATACTACTCAGCCTAAAGTTCTGATTGCCATTGATGTGGAAGCGCACAAGTTAGAACTGGCTAAGAAGCTTGGCGCGACCCACACCATTGATTTAAGCACTGAAAATTGGCAAGAAGCCTTGCAAGCCATTTGCCCCGGCGGTGTGGATTACAGTTTTGAAGCAGGTGGTAAAGCCGAGACTATTGAAATGGCTTTTGAAGCGGTGCGCGATGCTGGCGGGCAGTGCATTTTTGCTTCTCATCCGAAAGAAGGCGAAATGATCCGCTTGGAGCCTCACGCGTTCCATCGTGGTAAATCTATTCGCGGTAGCTGGGGCGGTGGTAGCCAACCCGACCGTGATATTCCGTTGTTTGTTGAACTGTATAAAGCAGGCAAGTTGCCTAATTTGGAATTGCTGCTCAGCCATGAATATTCATTAGATGAGATTAATCAGGCGTTGGATGATTTAGAAGCAAGAAAGATCACAAGAGCTTTGATTAAGATTGCCGGGGAATAGCGATTAACTGAGAGCTTAAGGTTCAGTTTTCCCGGGAATCGGCAGATAATTAACATATTGTTTTTTCTCAGTTGGTTTTTCTTCAAACAGTGTTCTATCAATCACCAAGCTCAGGAGCAAGCATGATTAAATTCGGGATCGTTGGATTCGGTCTGGCTGCGAAAGTTTTCCATTTACCCATTCTCACTCGACTTTCAGGTGCGCAAGTCACGGCTGTTTATTCTTCCAAGGCAGTTGAAGAGGTTCACCAAGTCTTACCTGATGCCGCTGTTTTTAACGATGTAGACGAGTTTATTGCACAGGCTGATATTGATGTTGTGGTGGTGCTTACGCCCAATGATTTGCATGCTCCGATTGCGGCAAAAGCCCTTAAAACAGGCAAGCATGTGATTATTGATAAGCCCTTTGTTTGCCATGTGGATGAAGGCAAAGAGTTGATTGCGCTGGCTAATGAGCATGGGCGCTTGTTGAGTGTTTATCATAACCGCCGCTGGGATGGTGATTTCCTGACGCTACAAAAATTACTGAGCGAAGGTCGTTTAGGCGAGCTGCGTTATTTAGAGTCTCGCTTCGACAAATACCGTCCTCGTGTTTGGGGGCGTTGGCGTGAGCAGGACAGAGCCGGAGCCGGGTTACTGTTCGATATTGGATCGCACTTGATTGATCAGGTATTAACGTTACTTGGTAAGCCGCAAAAAGTATCGGCGAAGGTGTTGAAGCAACGTGATGGTTCAGAAGCGCCCGATTATTTTGATATTCAACTGAGCTACAACAACAATGCCACGTTAGTTCGATTACGTGGTTCCTGTTTGGCTCGTCAAACGCCGCACCGTTTTTATGTGGAAGGCTCGCAAGCCACGTTTATCAAGAAAGAGCTGGATATTCAGGAAACGCAAATGGGGCAGAACATGTCTCCTTATGCCGATGAATGGGGTGTTGAAAGTACCGAATTTTACGGACAACTGCTACGTATGCCGCCTGATGGCAATATTCAGAATAAAGAACACGACGAGCCGGTGATTATCCCTACCGAGCGTGGTGCTTACCAAACTTACTACGAGAACTTTGTGAATGCATGTAATGGCAAAGAGGCTTTGCATGTGACCGCAGAACAAGCCTTGGATGTGATTAAGATTATTGAGTTGGCGACAGCGTCTTCTCAGTCTGGCAAGGAGTTGGACTTTGACTAGCGCGAATAACCAATCTGGTGAGTTCAGATTAGTCACTGGTGAGCCAGCTAAATTGCTGCTGGATGTGGGAGAACATCCGGTTGCCCATAAGTTTGTTCCACAGAAAGGGCAAATGGAAGAGAGCTTTCCTATTCAGCTTGGAATTGGTCAGCAATCCGGTTTGGTTGGCTTAATCCATCCTCCTGCATGGCAAGCGTTAACGCCTATCTATCCCTGGATTGTGTGTAATGAACCGGAAGATCATCTGGATGAATTAGCCCAGGTGCTAAATGAAAAACTGGCTGAAAAATTGGTAAAAACCACCGACTCACCAAAACAATTACTCGGCTTAAGCTATAAAGACGACACTCTGTTAGAGCGTTTAAACAAGCTGGGCGTAGGAGATATTTCACAGTTTCAACATGCCAGATTACAGCAGGTGGTTAAACCGGGTGTTGAGGTGGTGCAAGCGGTGATTTCTGACGCTGATTTTGCTGAAAATCAAAGTGCAAAAGGCCAGTATGATCTGATCCTTGGCCGGCATATTCTGGAGCACACCTGGGACACCCGAGCCTTCCTGAATAATGTGTTGAGTCTGTTGTCTGACGATGGATTGCTCATGCTGGAAGTGCCTGCCAATGAAAAGGCGTTTCAGAATGCGCAACATACAGTGATTTGGGAAGAACATAGCCTGTATTTCACCGAACATACCTTAAAAGGCTTGATGCAGGAATATGGCTTAAGTATCGAATCTTTTATTCGTTATCCAATGGCGTTGGAAGATGTGCTGATTGTACTGGTCAGAAAAGGCTTATCATCAACCCAGGACGTTCCAGAACAAGACTTGATAAAACCGGATTTGCAAGAAGAAAAGTGGGTAGAGCACTTTCAGCAAAGTTTTCAGTCCTCAAAACAATTTTTCCAAGAAAAATTAGCGGGTTATCGAGCGCAATACGGCAAGGTTGCCATATTAGGTGCGGGGCATTTAGGGGTGGCGTTTGTGAACTTCTATCAATTGGGAAATTTGATTGATGCCGTTATTGATGACGACCCAAACAAGCAAGGTATGTATATGCCGGGATGTCAGCTTCCTATTACTGGTTCCAAAGCACTTAACGATGGTGAGTATTCACTATGCTTGTTGACGTGTAACCCTTGGAATAACGAAAAAATAGCTCAGCGTAATCAGGATTTCATCAATAAAGGCGGTGTGTTTTTATCGGTGTTTCAACCGGAGAAATGGTCATGAAATATAGAACGATTAATGAAGCCGTACTTTATAACGATGAAGAAATCTGCACCTTAACCAAAGACGATTTGGCTGAATTGTCGGAGCTGGGTTTGGCGACTAAAGAACAACGTACCCGTTTGTGTGTGCATGAAGAACCTGGTTCACTGGTGCATGAGATGTTTATTATTCACACCAACGACACCTATGTTCGCCCGCATCGACATCGTACAAAAAGTGAATCATTTCAGGTGTTGGAAGGCGAAGCTTCTTTGGTATTATTCGACGACAACGGGCAGGTGCAGAGGGTTGTGTCGTTGGGTGGGTTAGCGAGTGGCAAAACTTTCTATTTCAAGATGCCAGCTCTGGTTTGGCATATGTTGGTGATTCATTCCAAAGTCCTGGTATTTAAAGAAGTGACTCAAGGGCCATTCGATTCTGAGGATTGTGAATTCCCGGATTGGGCTCCTACCGGACGACACTGCGACGAAGTACCTGAATATATGCAAACAATAAATAAAATGATTAATCACTATGACGCATAATATTCCTTTTCTTGTAGTAATAACGGGAGCAAGCCGGGGCATCGGCTTGGAGCTTGTTCGGCAATACGCTCAACAAGGATTATCTAACGGACGTTTTTGTAAAGTGATCGCGACCTGTCGTGATCCGGAGAATGCGCCACAACTTCAAGCTTTAGCCGAAGATGTTCGACGTAATGGCAACGACAATATTGTTATTCGTGAATTGGACGTGACCAATCAGGATTCTGTCCAAGCGTTTAAATCTTCCTTACGTGGACGTTCTATCGATATTCTCATCAACAATGCAGGTATGTACGGCTCCAATGCGCCGCTGTTACCGGTTGATATCGAGCAATGGCATGAAGTGTTTCATTTAAATTGCGTGTCGCCAGTCTATTTAACCCAGCAGCTTTTAGAGAATTTGAAACAGAGCCAGTTGGGCAAGGTAGTGACTATTAGTAGCGACATGGGCAGCATTACCAATAATACGGGCGGCGGGGCTTATTTGTATCGCTCTTCCAAAGCGGCCTTAAATGCCGCTATGTATAGCTTGTCATTAGATGTGAAAGAGTTTGGTATCACGGTAATGATGCTGCATCCGGGGCATGTGAAAACCGATATGGGCGGCCCAAATGCCAAGATCTCGGTTGAGGAATCGGCATCAGGGCTGCGTAAAACCATTGATGATGTGAGTTTGGACGACAGTGGTGCTTTCCGTAACTGGAAAGGCGAATCTATGCCTTGGTAACGGCGAGCTTTAAAGCATTATCGCTAATAGCCACACCAGCAATATGACCTCAGCAAGCCCAAACGCAGTAATTCGATATTCATGATCCTGGGCTTGTTTTTTATTCGGATAGTTGCCTAGTGTGAAGAGTTGTAACGACCATTTTCCAATAAAGTAGAAGATGGTAGCGATAGTTTCTGCGATTAATACGTTGAAAACAAATCTGAAGAAGCCTGCTATCGAGTCGGTAATTATATCCATTGTTAATGTCCCTCTTTTACCGCTATTGCTTGAATGTGTCCGATTGAAAGTAAATTGGGGCTAATCCGTTTTTTACAAGCATGATAATTGAATGAGTCGGATTTCCCCTCACCCCTTCAAGAAATTTTCAACATTTCCGATAACCTGTTTAAGTGCCTAAAAAGTCGCTTGTGTTTTGGTAGAGAAATTGTCAATCTTCGCACCGAAGCACTCGCGTGTGTCACAGGTTAAACAATGGGCGACCATGAGTAAGAACAGTAACACCAAGCATTATAACAATAAGAAAAGTCGAGTATTTATCTCCGGGATCTTCAACGTATTGCATCCTGGACATATCAGGCTGTTTAAATTTGCATCCGAATTAGCGGATGAAGTGGTTGTGGGTCTGCAAATGAAGACCGAGCACGACCATAATATGCTCGACGATAACGAGCGTCTGCAAGCATTACAAGCCGTGAGCCTGGTCAATAACATTGTCCTGATCCATGATTTGGTAGCAGTGCTTAACGAGCTGAAACCCGATTTGGTATTGAAAGGTAGTGAGTTCAAACATCGCGATAATATCGAAGAAAGTATCGTTCAGGCTTGGGGCGGTAAACTGGTGTTTAGCTCGGGTGAAAACCAGTTCTATTCCGAGAAGTTTATCCATCGTAATGGCTACAAGAATGAAGCCCATTTCCCCACTGCTTATCGTAACTACATTACTCGCCATCAAATTAATCGCGCTTTAATTGAAGATGCCTTAAGCAAGATCAGTGCAACCCGAGTGGCGGTGATTGGCGACATTATTCTGGATGAATACATTGATTGCGATCCGGTAGGACTTTCTCGCGAAGACCCTACTATTGTGGTGACTCCGACCGATTCTAACTTATTCGTTGGCGGTGCAGCCATTGTGGCGCAGCACACTCGTACTTTGGGCGCGAATGTTGATTTTTATTCAGTGGCTGGTGTCGACAGCAGTGCCGACTGGCTGGAAACCGAGATGTCAGCGCATGGTGTAAATACTTTTATTTATCAGGATGATTCACGCCCCACGACGGTAAAACGCCGTTATCGCACCCAGAATAAAACCCTGTTGCGGGTTAATGAATATCGTAGTCATTCATTAGCGAAGAATCTTCAAAAGCAATTGTTAGAGGATTTTGAGCGCAATATCGATAGCTATGATTTGGTGGTGTTTTCTGATTTCAGCTATGGCTTATTAACCACCAACTTTATTACTCAGTTGCAGGCTATTGCCAAAGCGCATGGCGTGAATATGGTTGCCGACAGCCAAACCTCGTCGCAGCGTGGAGACTTAAGCAAATTCAAAGATCTGATGCTGGTTACGCCCACCGAAATTGAAGCCAGGCTGGCGGTTGATAACCACGACAATGATATTGGTTTGGCGGTGGTGATTGAAGATGTGGCGCGTCAGTTGCGTTCTGAGCATGTGATTATTACCCTGAGCGCCGATGGGGCATTGATGCTGGATTTCACCGATCCTTCCAATCCTCGTTTGGATTCACTTCCTGCCTTGAACAAGAACCCGGTGGATGTATCGGGAGCGGGAGATCTGTTGCTGATCACCACATCATTGTTGAAGCAAATCGGTTGTGACTTATGGCATGCTTCGCTAATGGGCATGGTGGCTTCCGCTATTCATATCAGCCAAGTGGGCAATAAGCCCATTGATATGAAGAAAGTGCGCCAGTATCTGGATCAAATATGAAGGCATTTTTATTGGCGGGTGGCTTTGGCACCCGCTTAAAGCCAATGACCGATCATACGCCCAAATGCTTGGTAGAAATCGACGACAAGCCCTTGTTGCAATACTGGCTTGAGCAATTGCAGTTATTGGGTTGCTCGCACATTTATATCAATACTCATTATCTGAATGAACAGGTTGAAGCCTTTGTTGCATCGTCGTCGTTTAAAGACATGGTGACTTTGATCCATGAACCTGAATTATTGGGCACCATGGGTTCGATTCGACACAATCGAACGCTGTTCGATGATGATGCGACGTTAATCGCTCACGCCGACAACTTCTGCCTGACCGATTGGCAAGCGTTTAAAACTGCCTACGAACAGCGCCCTGAACATTGCGACTTAACCATGATGCTGTTTGAAACACCCACGCCCTGGAGTTGTGGCATTGTTAAGAGTATTAAGCAGGATGCCAGTCACATTCTCAGCGATTACATAGAAAAGCCGCAAGACGCTAAGCAACACCCTGAAAAATACGGCAACCTTGCCAATGCAGCGGTGTTTATTGCTAGCCAGAAAGCTTTGGATGATATCTGTGCCATGCCGGATGATTGCGATGACCTTTGTCGTGATTATTTGCCACTGCAAATTGGCAAAGCCAATGTGTTTGTCAATCACGATGTGCATATTGATATTGGCACACCGGAAACTTATGCCATGGCAAATGACTTAATGCAGCAACGCCGAGGAACTGCATAAGTGTTGCAGCATAACGAAAAAAGTATGGTGGATGTGTTCGTTAGCATGGAGCGGGTGCTTCCAGTGCATGAGTTCGAAATGCACGGTGTGAAGGTGTGGCCTTATGTGCGCTTGTCGATTAAAAACAAACTGGATTCGTATTTTTTGGTGAACAAAGGCAAAGTACCGGTTCATCGTCCCGAGCCTTCAATGGGGCAAAAGCTGCGACAACTTGCTCAAATTACCGGCAGTGCGCTTAAGCTTTCCTGGAGAGCTCTAAGGCATTTTTCTGCGAATCGTTTTGCCTTTGTTCGTCAGTTTTTCCAATCAAGACCTGTCGATTTTCTCATGTTCTGTTTTAACTCCGAGTACATGCAAGTAGGCGAAAAACAGATTAATCGTAACCTGATGGGTATCCTACAAGGGCTAAAACAGTCAGGCCATGAGAACTATCAAATATGGGAATACACCAGTGTTCCGGATGTGAAAATTAAGCTTGATTTTCCCGGTTTTAATATCACTCCCTTGAGCGCCATGCTGAATGAATGGTGTCGTTGGCGTATTGCTTTATCGTGTTTTTTCAGTCAAAAAGAAGCGCCTTTTGTGCAGCAAGTGAATGATTATCTAGCCCTGCATGATATTCCAGTGAAGCTGGAAACCTACAAGCTTGATCACGAAGTGCGTCGAATCGTTTGGTTAGCCAATATCATTGAGCGCTTTTTGCGACTACATAGTGTGAAAAAAGTCATCAATATTTGTTATTACGGCTATTTGGGGATGGCGGTGAATCTGGCGTGTTACCGAGCGGGTGTGTTGTCTATTGAGTATCAACACGGTGTTCAGACTCAGTTTCACCCAATGTACAGCAATTGGCGTAATGTTCCGGAAGAGGGCTATGAGCTGTTACCGGAAGCTTTTTGGGTGTGGGGCAATGCCACCGAAAATATGATAACGGATTGGGCGCAGTCGCATTCATTTCATAAGGTACTAACCGTCGGGAACGCCTGGCTGGAGTTCTTCAAGCAGCAAATACAGTCACAGCAGCATAAAGAAGATGCCTTGTTACCGGTATACCAAAACAAAACCCTGATTCTGGTATCGCTACAGGCTTTTCCCGAGCATTATCAGAGCCATGTGACAGAAGTGATGCGTCGTTCGCCTGATGATTGGGTCTGGATTTTAAAAGAGCATCCCAGATATTTACTCACACCAGAGCAACTACAGGCTGAATTTGGCGATATGGTAGCGAAAGGAAAGGTCGTTCTGGAGCGACGTTTTTCTATTTATGAGCTATTAAGCTTGTTGCCGATTAAGGCGCATTTAACGGCATATTCAACGGTTGCCTTTGAGTGTGAATACTATGGTGTGCCGACGGTGTTCTTCCATGAGAACGGCATAAATGGAAATTCTGAATTAATTCCTCAAGCTAACCATTTATTTGCGGCACTTGATGCCGATACCCTATATAAGTGTGTGGAAAAGGCATTGCAATTGACATCCATTAAGCCGATTTATATGGCTGAACACATTACCGTTGTGGATGAATTACTTAAAGATGTCGCTTGATTGAATAGTCAATGCTTAAACTAAAAAGGTAAAACAGTGATTAAGTTGTCCTCATTAGTGCGGTTTGCCAAGTACGAGAAAAAGTATGGTATGCACAAATTGGCGCTGCTGAAGAAGCCCATTCAGTCGGATGTACTGAACGTGGGCTATCACGTTATTCCTGATTTTTGGACTGCCGAGCAATGCCAAAAAGCGCGCGACTTAATCGACCATTTCCTGGATTCCCCTGAGCGAGAGAACATTAAGGTTTGGGCGGATGAACTGGGCGCAGATTTGCGCATTATGGGCGCTAACCATTTGTCCTCTGATTTGGATATTTTTAGCGACGCGCAAGTCAACGAGATTATTACCAGCTTGTACGGCGTGGATGCTTTGAATGGTTTTACCATGGCCGCCAGAATGAAAGCCGTGCAAGGAAACCTGGGTTCAGGGCAAGGTTGGCATCGCGACAGTTGTATTGAACATCAGTACAAAGCCATTTTGTATTTGTCGGATGTGGATAGTAACACCGGGCCATTTCAATACTGCCCGAAAAGCGGTAATGCGCTGGACATAGTGCGTTTTGAAGGTCGCACACATATCGACATGGATCAGAGCCGATTAGATTCCTATGAACACCATATTTTGCAGCAACCTGTCGATGAGCTATGCGCTCCGGCGGGTTCATTGGTGATTGCCAATACGCGAGGCATTCACCGTGGAAAACCTATTGTGGCAGGGCAGCGCTATGCCCTGACCAATTATTATTGGAAGAAGAGCATCCCTCAGCACATAGTGCCCTACTTAAATGATGTACAAAACCGAGGGATGAACGAACAAGCTGTTCACTAGAACAGAACCGTATTAGCAGAGCAATTAAAAGCCGGAGAAGAACATGAGTATTTTTATCATTGCTGAGATTGGTATCAATCACAATGGCGACTTGGATCTTGCCAAAAAGATGATTGATGTCGCTGTGGAAAGTGGCGCGAATGCCGTGAAATTTCAAAAGCGCACACTGGACAAAGTGTACACTCAGCAAGAGTTGGATGCGCCGAGAGAAAGCCCGTGGGGCACAACCAACCGCGAGCAAAAACAAGGTTTGGAATTTGGCGTAGAAGCGTTTCGTGACATTGATGCCTACTGCAAAGACAAAGGCATTGAGTGGTTCTTCTCTGCATGGGATGTTGATTCACAATTGTTGATGCGTCAGTTTGAATGCAAATACAATAAAGTGGCTTCTGCGCGTATTTCGCATATGCCATTGCTTAAAGCCATTGCGGAAGAGAAAAAGCACACGTTCATTTCTACCGGCATGGCAACAGACGAAGAAGTCGACGCGGCAGTGGCCTTATTCCGCGAAATGGGCTGCCCGTTTGAACTAATGCATTGCGTCAGCACTTACCCTGCCAAAGTCGAAGACTTGAACCTGAAATGCATCTACACGCTGCAAGAAAAATACGGCTGTGACGTAGGCTACAGCGGCCATGAAACTGGCTTGGCAACCTCTGTTGCAGCAGCGGCGATGGGCGCGACTTCTGTAGAGCGCCACTTAACCCTGGATCGCGCTATGTATGGTTCTGACCAGGCTGCATCCGTAGAGCCTCAAGGTTTTAAGCGTTTGGTGCGCGATATTCGTGCCATCGAATCTGCCATGGGTGATGGTGTTAAGCGTATTTTGGAAGCGGAAAAGCCTATTGCTGCCAAATTGAAACGCACCGAAGATTTATAAGTTTATCTTCGTTGGAAAAGAGGATCCTCCGGGGTTCTCTTTTCATATGAGTCTTTTTGACAGGACTTTGATTTTCCTCACCAACACAAAAGCATGACAGAAGTGAGTGAGTTTTGAGACAAAGCGACAAGCAACGATTGCAAAAGCAAATAGCCAACCTGATAGCCGCTGAAGGCTTGCCTGCCAGCGCTGCGCCAACAATAGAGGCTGCATTCCTGTTGTGGCAGAAAGATGGGCTTGAATCTCATAGAAATAATGCAATTCCAGCACAAAAACTGCAGCCTATCGAATATGTGTTTTTTGATTTCGATGGCGTGATGACCGACAACAAGGTGTATACCGATCAACATGGCAACGAATCTGTTATGTGTGATCGCGCTGACGGCTTGGGGATTAAACAGCTTAAGCAGCAAGGAAAGCAGGTCTATATTTTGTCAACGGAAGCGAACCCGGTGGTAACCATGCGAGCGAAGAAGCTCAATATCGAGTGCTTCCATAATTGCAGTAATAAAGCGGAATTTATGTTGGCCTGGATGCAAGACAACTGCGTTCAAGCAGAAGAAGTGGCGTTTGTTGGTAACGACATTAATGATTTGGAAGTGATGAAAGTGGTTGGCTTGGCGCTTTGCCCTGCCGATTCTGACACATCCATTTTAGCCATTGCCGACTATGTTATTCCACGCAACGGCGGCGATCGCGTTGTGCGCGAAGTAGCCAGCTTGTGGCATATCGAATAGTGGCATAAGAACTAAGTTACTTAATCAAGGTGTTTAGGTGAATATAGCCTGTATTATTCCTGCTCGTGGCGGTTCCAAAGGGATCCCCGGCAAAAACATTAAATCTCTGGCGGGGAAGCCGTTAATTTGCTGGAGTATCCAGCAGGCATTGGAAAGTAAACTGATCAATCGGGGCGTTTACGTGTCATCCGATAGTCAGGATATTTTGACTGTTGCCGAGCAAGCCGGAGCGACAGCGATTAAGCGCCCGGATGAGCTGTCGTCGGACTCGGCTTCTTCCGAATCAGCACTGGTTCATGCTATTGATACCATTCGCGCTCAGTCCGACATTGATTTAATCGTTTTCTTACAATGTACATCGCCTATTCGCAAGCGTGACGATATTGATAACGCCATTACCACTTTGCAACAGCAACAGGCCGACAGCCTGCTTTCGGTTTTGACCATCAAGGACTATTTCGTTTGGCAAGCCGGTTCAAATGAACAAAGTGCCAGTTCGGTAAACTTTGATTATCAGAACCGCAAGCGCCGTCAGGATTTGCCTACGCAATACCTTGAAAATGGCTCTATCTACGTATTCAAACCTGAGATTCTGGAACAGTACAATAACCGACTTGGCGGCAAAATCGCCTTGTATCCCATGGAAAAATACTGTTCACAGCAAATCGACGATGAAGCTGAATTTATGTTGTGTGATGCTATCTTACGAGGCTTGAGTGAAGAATCCGGGGTGGCATTGTGAGCACTGACAACTCTAGAACCAACAAACCCTGCATCGTTGTAACCGGTGCTACGGGTTACTTTGGCGGTTATTTTGTTGAAGCCTTAGCGCAGGATTATCACGTTCTGGCGATGGCACGGAATCTGGAAAAGCTGGAAGCCATGCAGCAACGATTGGGCGATAATGTCACGCCGGTCTGTTGCGATTTATCGGATCTGGAACAAGCTCGCACATCGATGCGTTATATCATGCGTGAATATAATGTGGTCGGCTTGGTCAACAATGCCTTTCCTCTAGGCAAGGCAACTGGTTTTAATACGCCCGACGGTGCGTTGGATAAAATCACCACTGACATGATGTTGAACGCCTTTTCCGCTGGTGCAGTCGCGCCTATGGTGCTGATTCAGGAATTCGGCAATGCCTTGATGGAACGAAAAGCCACGGGCAAAATCGTTAATATCTCCTCTATGTATGCTTCGGTTTCCCCCGATCCTGTTTTATACGAAGGCAAAACCACCTTTAATCCGGTTTCCTATGGTATGACCAAAGCGGCGCTGGAATACCTGACCAAATACGTTGCCAGTTTTTGGGGAGCCAAGGGTATTCGTTGTAACGCTATTGCGCCGGGGCCGTTTCCCAATGTGGAGTTTGACAGTGAAAATGCCACACGAGATAACCAGTTTCTGGATCGCCTAAGAGCGAAAAACTGCAACCATGAAGTGGGGCATCCAACGCAACTGTTGGGCGCTTTGCGCTTGCTGTTGTCTGACGATGCTGAATTTATTAATGGCGAAGTGATCCGGGTTGATGGCGGCTGGACGGTGCGTTAGCGGGTTGTGGAGACTCTAGGAACGGATCCAGTCGAGTCTGCGATCAATTTCTGTAGGTGACTTGCAGTTATGCAAACTTATTTAGCATAGTTAGCGTCAGGGCTAATTTTATTCTACGATCTGCACTTGAGCTTCTACATCGTAAATAGCCGTTGCGAATAAAAAGGTAAGAACCAAATCATGAATAATCCTTTAGGTATGATGCAAGGTCGATTGTCGCCCCGAAGCGACGGTCGTTATCAATCTCACCCTGTCATGCATTGGCAAAATGAATTTTTTGTGGCTAAAACATTAGGGCTGCAATTAATCGAATTCATTCTGGATAGCTGGTCGCTGGAACACAATCCATTGCTCACCAATGAAGGCCGAGCCGAGATTCAAAGAGTGATGAAGCGAAGCGGAGTTGGCGTAAAAAGCATTTGTGCCGACATTTTTATGGATTACACCTTCGCCAGCGACAATGACATTCATGATCCCGCACAAGCGCTTTCTTTGTTGGAGCAATTGATTCATATCGCGGATGAACTGGATATTCAGGACATCGTTATTCCTTGCGTTGACCGCTCATCGTTGCCCGATGACGTGAGTCAGGCGCGTTTTATTGAACGCATATCGCCGCTTTGCCAGTTGGCGGTAAATCATGGCGTTAGAATTAACATTGAAGCCGACTGGGAACCGCAAACTTTTGCTCGTGTGTTGGATGGCATTGGGCGAGACAAGGTCTGGGTGAACTACGATATTGGTAATTCGGCATCGCTTGGATTCGATCCAAGAGAAGAGTTTGCCGCTTACGGACATAACATTTCAGACTTACACATCAAAGACCGCAAGCTACACGACGCATCGGTGGTGCTAGGCACAGGTGATGCAGATTTCGACTTTATTATTCAGTGGTTACAGCAGAATCAATTTTCCGGTCACATGATTTTCCAGGCCGCCAGAGCCGATGATTACATTGACGATTTACAATTAGTGCGCTCTCAAATTGCCTGGTTTAAACAGCGCTGGCAGGAAATTGCAAATGGCTAAGGCGAGTGAAAACGGAAAGAAGGCATTGGTAACAGGCTCAACCAGTGGTATTGGCTATGCCATCGCTTATGCGCTATTGGACGAGGGCTACCACGTTATTCTTAATGGTCGTGATGCTGAAAAAGGGCAACAGGTTTTAAACAAGTTTAAGCAACAGTTTGAGCATGTGGATATGTTGATTGCAGACGTTGCCACACCTGCTGGAATTCAGAGCTTGCAATCTTATATTCAAGAGCATGATTTGGCTTTTGACCTCGTGGTTTCCAATGTAGGCAGTGGACGTTGCAGCAATGAATTGACTGTGTCTATGGACGAGTATCAACGCGTGTTTGATACCAACTTTTTCTCTGCCGTGAACGTGTGCCAGTTAACCATTGGTAATATTAATCGCGGTGGCGCGATTATCATTATCAGTTCCATTGCCGGTGTTGCGCCAATAGGCGCGCCCATTCCTTATGCTTGTGCCAAGGCGGCACTGAACATGCTGGTTCAAGAATGGGCGATGCGCACCGCTAAAGACGGCATTCGCGTGAATGGTATAAGCCCGGGCAATGTCATGTTCCCCGGTAGTACCTGGGACAAGAAAATGCAGGAAAACGCCGATAAGACCAGGCAATATATCGCTGACAATGTGCCACTAAACACCTTTGTTGAGCCAGACGATATTGCCGATATGGTGTGCCAAATCGCTCGTTCCAGGTCGATGACAGGCCAGAATATTGTGCTAGACGGTGGGCAAACTCTCGGGCGTTCATGATAGTTCGTTATTAGAATCTTCCTTGAACTGATTTCGACCTCCATTATCAAACTGTCAAAATACTAAAATCTAGAGAACCAATATGATTAAAACAGGATCTAGTGCCAAATTTAGCGCCGATTTGTCCAATAAACGAGTGGTCATTACCGGAGCTGCCGGACTTTTAGGAACTGAATATTCTCGTACCTTGGCAAGTTGCGGAGCTACGTTGGAATTGGTCGATATTGATATTCAAGGGCTTGAGCAACTACGTGAACAGCTACGTGAGCAATTGACCTCGAAGTTTCCTGAAAATGTTTGTCATATCCATGCCGTTGATATTACGGATGAATCTCAGGTGAGTGAACTCGCTTCTCGTATCGCGAATTCCTTGTCTGATGATGAAGAACTGGCCTTGATTAACAATGCAGCCATAGACGCCAAAGTTGGCGGCGGACATGGCAAGAACTTGTCTCGCCTGGAAAATTTCAGCTTGCAGCAATGGCAACGTGAAATTGATGTGGGTTTAACTGGCGCGTTGCTGTGGTCGAAACATCTGGGAACTGTTATGGCTCAACGTGGTTCGGGCATAATAGTGAATGTCGCTTCGGATCTTGGCGTTATCGCACCTAACCAGAATCTCTACAAGCAAGATGATGTTGCCGACGACTTGCAAAAT
Source organism: Paraneptunicella aestuarii (assembly GCF_019900845.1). Classification (NCBI taxonomy): domain Bacteria; kingdom Pseudomonadati; phylum Pseudomonadota; class Gammaproteobacteria; order Alteromonadales; family Alteromonadaceae; genus Paraneptunicella; species Paraneptunicella aestuarii. Next base: position 981,461 of record NZ_CP074570.1, read on the forward strand.
GTAAAACCGGTAACTTATTCGGTGATCAAACATGGCTTGATTGGCTTAACCAAATACCTCGCTACTTATTGGCCGCAACAAGGCGTGCGTTGTAACGCCATTGCTCCCGGTGGCGTCTTTAACCAACAGCCGGATGAGTTTGTTGCCAAGGTTTCGTCGTTAATCCCAATGGGCAGAATGGCAAAAGTCGATGAATACAACGGTGCCATGCAGTTTTTACTCAGCGATGCCTCACAATATATGAATGGTCATGTGTTGGTGATGGATGGTGGACGCACGGTTTGGTGATGACTCGGTGTATCTGAGACTACCTTATCCTGTAGGGAGCTTTTTTCCAAAGGAGTGAATGTTTATAAGTGTAGAATTGTAGGCAACTCTGTTGTTACTATTCTAAAAGCCGCTGAACTGATCAAAATGGAATTCTAGAGAAAGTGTTCTCTAACAAGTCATTTAAAAATGGAAAGCATTGTTTGTTGCTTTCACTCCGTTCAACACGTTAACCAACAATATTTCGCCGCTTAATGCGGGTGTTAAATTTTATGAGGCTGTTAAATGGAACAAGAAATGATGATTTATGACAGGTTTTCATGTGAAAACTGTGCTGATAGAAACACTCTTGATTTTGATTTCACAATGGCTTTCCAGCCTATTATTAACTGCAAGACTCATGAAATTTATGGATATGAGGCATTAGTTCGCGGGTTGAATAATGAATCTGCTTTTTCAATATTGTCTCAAGTGAATGATGATAATCGTTATTTATTTGACCAGCACTGCCGGATAAAGGCTATTGCTCTGGCGTCTAAACTTGAACTTGACTCAATGCTTAGCATTAACTTTCTTCCCAATGCGATATATAAGCCAGAGCGCTGCATAAGAACAACATTAGACGCAGCTAAGAGGTATGGTTTTCCTGTCGAAAGAATCATGTTTGAGTTTACAGAAGCTGAGAAAATTGAAGATACGGACTTAATCAAAAATATTGTTGCTCATTACAAAAAGTTGGGCTTCCAAACCGCAATAGATGATTTTGGCTCTGGCTATTCAGGTTTGAATTTATTAGCTGATTTTCAAACCAACCTTATCAAACTTGATATGGAGCTTATCCGCAATATCGACAAGGACACAGCTCGCCAATCAATAGTACGGAACTGTTTAAACATCTTTCGTGATTTAAATATTACTCCCTTAGCTGAAGGCATTGAGACTAGAGAAGAATTTAAATGTTTACGCGATTTAGGTATTGAATTAATGCAAGGGTATCTTTTTGCTAAACCTGGTTTTGAAGAGTTACCACAAGTTGATTTTTATGCTCTTGAATAGGCGGGTAAATTTAATATAACCCGTTTTTTGTGAAGGCGAACAAAAACTGGCAGCTTTGTGCTGTCCCATACTATTAGTCACCCACAGAAAGTTGTGAGCAGACCCTCAGCAACATGGAGGCGGCTGTGGAGCCTCAAGGGATTGATTCACGGCGAGTCTGCGATAAATTTCTGTGGATGGCTTGCAGCAAATAATATAGTTCAACGCCTCCCTCATATTAAGCCATTCAGACAAACTATGCCGATGGCACTAAAGTTAAGTGCCCCTATTCCGTTAACATATGAAGCCGTTAATATAATAGGCTGTTAATCTAAACATTCGGTTTTATACCTAATAACCCTTATTCGCATAGTCATTGGAGATATTCATGCAGGTTGAGCGTGTCAGTGCTGATCATTTGGTAGTGCAACATACTGCCGAACTAGAGCTGGTTCGGGATTTGTTAGTGATTCAGCAACACCCAATTTGTTTTGTGGTTGATGAGCAGGGTGTGTTTGTTGGTGCCATCACAAAAGGCGATTTGCTAAAAGGCGAGCCGTTGGCTAATGAAAGTAATGGGACGCTTTACTCGGCTGGAGCGATTTGTAACCGCAACCCCAAACGCCTGCAAGAAAGTAAGCCCGACAGTGTTATCTCCAGATATTTTAACGAGCGAATCACCTGTATTCCCTTACTTGATAACAACGGCAAATTAGCCGCGTTAGCAAGGCCGCAAAGCAAGAATTTACGTTTGAATCTGAATATTGGTGCGGGAGCTCAGGTTTTTGATGGTTTTATCAATCTGGATGTTAAGTCTGATTGGTATGAGCAGCATCACAAGGAAGCGGACAGTGCGCAATTTGTGGAATACGACATTCTTACCGATGTCCTTCCCTATGACGAAAACACTGTTGATAACATCTACCTTTCCCATGTCGTTGAGCATATTAGTAATGATGCTGTGGCTAATTTGCTTGCTGATTGTGTTCGAGTGCTAAAACCGACTGGGGTTATGCGTATAGCCTGCCCCGATGCGGAGTTTTTGGCTCATATCAGTAGCTTTCAAAATGACTTTTGGTATTGGCGTCGTGACTGGTTTAGGTTACATGCCAACCATATGGATGCCAAGGACATCACTCAATTCGATTTTCTGGTGCGTGAAGTGGCAACTGAGAGAGTGGGGCAAGTTCGAGCAGAGGATTTTGCCGAAGATTGTTTAGCGCCTGAAAATCGCATTGCAACCTTGGAAAAACTGGTTGAAGGATTGAGTTTTAACAAAGATCACATTGGCAATCATATCAACTATTGGACCTTTGATAAGCTGAGCAAGTTTGCGCAATCGGCTGGGTTTACACATATCGTACGTAGTAAATACCAAGGCTGTATTTCACAGGATATGAAAGGAAAAGAGTTCGATGCTACGCGCCCGGAAATGTCTTTGTATGTGGATTTGGTTAAGTCTTAAATTGAAGTTTTAAAGAGAACTTTTAAATTATTTGGGTTTTACTCTTGCTTTGAAAGTAAAACCTTGCTAACTTTTTAAGCAGTTAAATATTATTGATTTCAAGACAAGCTTAAACGTCATGGCAAAGGTTAGCGCAAAAAGACAGATTTCCCTTCCTATCGAGCAGTGTGCTCAGGCTCATATTAATGTGGGTGATGAGGTTGAATGCTACGTCGATCGCGAAGGTGTGATTTCCGTCGTCAGGAAATCGGCGGGCGCTGCCAAAGGCGTGTTAAGCCATATTCAAGTGAAAGAAAACATGACCGATGAAGAGTCTATGCGGTCAGCATTAGGTTCTTAAGGTCAGTGAGTGGAAAGTTAAAGGAATTTAAGGAGAAATCAGGGAATGATTGCCATTGATACTAACGTGTTACTGCGTTATCTGCTTCAAGACGACCCGCATCAATCACCTATCGCCAATCAGCTATTAGAACGCGCAGAAAAAGTGCTCATTACCGACGTTGTATTGGTTGAAGCTCTATGGACATTAAAAGGCAAAAAGTACCAATTAACTCGTGAACAGATCATTGATGTTGTTCATGCCTTGTTTGCCGAGTCGAATTTTATCTTTGAGAACAATCAGGTGGTATGGCGAGCCTTAAGAGACTTTATGCAAGTGATGGGTGTTAAAGTAAACGGCAAAACCCGGTTTGCAGATTTCTCCGACGCACTCATTGCCAATAAAGCCGTTAGCTGTGTTCATCTCGGGGAATTTGAATCTGTTTACACCTTCGATATTGCTGCGCAAGAGCTCGCTATTTGCCAGCGGCCGTAGTTTCCCTTTTTATTTATGAAAAAACTTCTCATATAGAATTCCCATGCTATGGTTACGCACTGATTTAATTGATCCTGCTAAGGAAATGGAAAATGAAAACAGTGTTTCGCCAAACGCTATTTGCTGCGTCTTTGGTTTTGCCTTTGGGCGCTTGTGCAGCAACGCCTCAATCAGGCCAATCTTCGAATCAAATTTCTTCTGATTCATTTAATACGGTTCTGGAATATGTCAAACAATGGAACAAGCCCGGAAATACACTGGTTGCTTCCGATAACGACGATACCTTAACCATGATGGCGTGCCCTGATTTGAGCAGTCCTAAAACCTGTCAATTCTTGGGCGGTGCAGCCTGGTTTTCATGGCAAAACGGTTTGTTGAAAGTGCCGGGTAAGCAGGCGGGTGAAGTGGCAGATAACTTTGATGAGCTATTGGAAATTTCTGCATTGTTGTTTTCCATGAACGAAATGGACTATACCGAAGATGCGGTTCCCAATGTGTTGCAGGAACTGGCTGCGATGGGTGTTAAAACCATGGTGGCAACGGCGCGTGGCAATGAAAACATTTCTGCCACTGAGCAGCAATTTGATGATTTGAATGTCACTGGCTTCGATAACCTGCTGGATTATTTCAGCAAGCAAGCACCAAATTTGGGTGATGATATTGAGCCGAATCCTTATTTAAACTGCACCAATAACAAAGCCATTAGTTATCGCAATGGGGTGATGTATCTGGTTGGGCAGAATAAAGGCCAGAATTTGCAATGTTTCATTCATGAATATAATCAGGACAAGCCAGCATCTCTGCAGATTACTAATCTGGTTTTCATTGATGACACTTTGAAGAATGTTGAAGATGTCACGGTTGCATTTCAAAAGTCAGGCATGGAGTTTGTCTCCATTCACTACACCGCTTTGCAGGAACATAAAGATGCCTTTATCAAAGGGGATAAAGCCGCTGAATATCAACAAGCGGCGACCAAGCGTTGGGAAATCTTGAAGCAGGCAATGGATAGTCAGTTATTAAAGCCTGTTGCCAAGTAATCGCATATACAAGGCATATCACATTGAGGCGGCGTTTAAGCCGCCTTCTTTATACTCTAATAGCCCGTTGCACTGGCATTTCCATTCAATAAAAGCCACGGATTGCCGACATAAGTACCTGAGCCGCGCATAAGAATGCATAAGAAAAGTTTTCAAGCGGGTTATTTGAGATGCATATGCCCAGTTCAGCATATTCGCGCTCTTACATTATTTGGAAACTTCAAGTAGTCTACATACTTAAAACGCGCAGATTTAGCCAAGCGAGTCATCGGATCAAGAAATGTTAAAGAACATCAGGTTGCACATCGAAAAAGATGAGCAAAAGCAGGAAGAATTAGAAGCGAAACTGGCAGCTAGCCTGCAAACTGTTCATAAAGATAATATTAATGCGTTTCAAAGGCACATTCCTTCTCTGATTCCTTACATCACTCAGGTTCAGTCTCAAAACCTTTCTATTTTTTGTAATAAGTTTGGTCAGTTCAATATCGTTGATTATGGTTTGGGACGTGTTTTATACGGGTTTGATCCGAAACAGGATGCGCAAGATCAAGTTGACGAGTTTTTGCGCCATGGGCTTTATGTCAACTTGACTCAAACGGGTAATGAATGCGACAAACAAGGCGACAAGCAAGCCAGCGAAAATCAACCCAATGCGCAAGTTGATATTGAGCTATTGGAAGCATTACCTGCGCTGGAAAAGCATCTGGAATATCCACCTGTACCTGACAAGATAGACTGCCTGGTGGTGATGGGGATTGGCCTTGGCTATCACATTCAAGCTTTGATTGAGGCTTGCTCGCCGCGTTTCGTTATTATTTATGAGCCTGAAGTTCAGTATTTTTCTTCTTCAGCAATGGTGTTTGATTGGAAGTCTGTGCTGATTTACGCCAAACAGAACAATATCTCGTTATTCTTTATGTTGGAGAAAGACGGGCGCGATATTTTGTCGAATATTGAAGAGTTGCGCGAGCAATTCCCCATCGACGGTTTTTATCTGTACAAACACTACAATCACCCGATTTTTAACTCGATTCAAAAGCAGCTTCTCAGCACTCAGTGGGATTCCATCAAGAATAAGGGCTTCCATTTTCAGTTTTCCGAAGACCCTAACCAATATACCCAGATATTTTCAGACACAACGCATTTGGAACAGTATCACTTAGCGCACAGAGAATCGGATCTGTTTCAGAAAAACATCAAGGCTTTTAACACTTATTTCCCCGCTATCGCCAAAGAGTTTAAAGAATATACCCCCAAAGTCTGGCTTCCGGTTGAAACGCCCGATGGTGAAATCAATCTGGTCAATAAAGACAATTTGATTTGTTGGTATAGCGATCATCCACAGCAAGACTGTTTAACCAACTTTAGAGGTTTTTCCGATCACCCTAATAAAGATGGTTTGGTGTTGGGATACAAAGGGAAAAAGCTCGCTCATTACCTGCATTATAAGTTTGTTAAAGAAACCGATGACTTGTTAGAAGCGGTTGAAGACGAAGAAGGCGCGTTACCTGAAAATATTCAATCCATGATTATGTTTGGCTTGGGTGTGGGTTATCAGCTTGAATCGTTGCTCCAGTCGCACACAGTTGAAAAGGTGTTTTTGTGTGAACCTAATCCAGACTTTTTCTATGGCTCCCTTTTCGCGATAGATTGGGAGACGATATTCCAGTCTATTGATGAAGAAAAAGGCAAGCTGTACATCAACATTGGGGATGATGGTACTAACCTGTTCAGAGATTTGTTGAGCCAGTTTTATTCCATTGGCCCTTATATTTTGAACAATACTTTCTTCTATCAAAGTTATTATAACGCTGATTTGAATTTGGCGATTAGCAAGCTGCGTGAGCAATTGCAGGTTGTTATTACCATGGGAGAGTATTTCGACCATGCGTATCATGGTATTGCACAAACAAAAGCGGCATTGCAGCGAGAAATTCCAAGCCTGATTCGAGATCCCAAGAAGGTATTATCCTTTTATGAAAGGGAAGTACCGGTATTTCTGGTCGGTAATGGACCTTCGCTGGATAAGTCTTTTGAAGTGATCCGCGAATGGCAGGATCAGGCCATTATCGTTTCTTGCGGCACAACGCTTCAAGTTATGCATCGCAATGGTATTGTGCCGGATTTCCATGCCGAAATTGAACAGAATCGAACCAGCTACGATTGGGCCAGTATTATTGGTGATTTTGAATACTTGAAGCAGGTATCGCTGATTTCCTGTAACGGTATTCACCCGGACACCTGTGATCTCTACAAAGATGTGTATATTGCTTTCAAAGAAGGTGAATCGTCCACGGTTTCAACCTTGTCTGTCATAGGTGAAAAAGACTTTTCGGTACTGCAATTTGCTTTCCCTACCGTCGCCAACTTTGCCTGTAATTTATTTTCAACGCTTGGATTTAAAAACCTTTATCTCATCGGCATTGATATGGGGTTTATCAACAATAAAAACCACCATTCCAAACAATCTGCCTATTACAAGGACGATGGTGCAGAGATGTATGATTATTCCAAGAGCACTAATACCTCGTTTGTGGTTCCCGGAAACTTTCGCAAAACGGTCTACACCAAGCATGAATTTAAAATTGCGAAAATGGTATTGGAACAGGCCATTGCTACTTCACCCAAAGATGTGAGTTTCTTCAACTGTAGTGATGGCGCCCAGATCATTGGCGCGGCTCCGTTAACCATTGATAGCGTTCTGGTTACGGCTTCTTCGGAAGATAAGCAAGGCGCGGTGTCGAAGTTAAAGAATAACGCCTTTAAACAGCTCGATAGTGAAGATGTGATTACCCGCTACGACAACCGATATTCGAAAGATATTTTAGCGAAAGAATTAGAGGCGTTTGGGAATTGGCTAAACAAGCCTGTTGCTACGATAAAAGAAGCCGAAGCCATGATTGATCAGCAAAAGAACCTACTGTTTCTTTCCTACCAAAACGGGCGTTCATTGCTGTTTTATTACTTATATGGCACGGTCAACTTTGCTAATGCCATGTTGACCAAGCTGCTGTATTCATCGAAGGAAAATGGCGTTGAGCAGTTTGGAAAAGGCTTGGAGATATGGAAAGAGTATTTTGAGCAATTCAAAGAGATGATGCTGGGGCAGCAAGATGCCTTTGATATTTCCACATCACCTAACGACCTGCTTAAACGTACCTATAAGGTGATGCAGCATAAATATAAACATAAGCGTGTGGCTGTCATCAATAATTCAGCCGGTTATGTGCAGGCGATGACCCACTTCATCGAGCATTCCTTGCAATTATTCGATATTGAGCTGGTGTTTCTCAATGAAGAAGAGTTCCTAAATAACGATTTCAGCAAGAGTAAAGCGTCGTTCGACTATGTGATTTATCATTTCGTAGAAGAGTTCGACGCGCCTGATCTCAGTTCACCTAATGAGGCATTGCAGTTTATGCAATTGAAGGGGGAAGCGGGAACTTTGCTGGTTGATTATCACTTCAACCGTAGTGAACTGGAGCAGCTTCATCAGCAATGGCAAGGCAATCTGACGGTACTGAAAATCGCCAGAGATCCAAGGCCATTTGAGCAATACACCTGGTGTAGTGATTTAGCGCGTACCGCTTTAGGTAGTATCTTTGGCGCATTGGAAAGTCATTATCATGTGATATTTGCCAAATATCCTGTCATTGAAAATTACGATGTTGAGGAATTTAAAGCGGCGGCTTGTTTTCCGGTAGAAGAGGGCGATCGGGTTTACAATCATTACCGACATCTGTGCATTGATTTTCATGGGGAAAAAGGCTCTACAGGGCTGATGGCGGTTGGAGATCGTGGGACTCACATCACAACACTTTCAGACCATACTCCCTTCGTTTCTTTTCAATCGACAGCTGAGCAATTTCAGGTCACTTGCCAGAAAATGCAGGAAATTTGTCCATTGGTCGTTAAAGATATTCCGTTTGCGTCCGTTTAATAAGGTACAGGTAATGCCGTATTGAGTAATATGGCATTAGAGGCTACTGAGTTTTACTCAAGTAATTCCAATGATAATGAGTATTCAAAGACATGATTAAGCGCATTAAAAGGCACATTAATGGAATAAAAAGATATTACAAAAGAGATGGCCTGGATGGCGTTGTCTATTACATAAAGCATCGTTTTTATAACCAGCTTATTCGCCCTGTTAAGTATTCAGATTTATTTATCCCTTTTAGCCCTGAGCGGTTATTGGCTAAAAAGTATGAAGAAACCTTTCCGGTTATTGATGATATGAATTTCTCAACCATGGGAAATTACAGTATTTACAACAAAAACAATCTATCGCCAGAGTCTGTGATCTATTCGCTTGGGGTACTGTCTGATACTCAATTTGATGATGCCATTAGCCATACCTATGGTTGTTCGGTTTACTTGTTCGACCCATCCAATATTGCCAAGGATCATATTGAGAAGGTGAATAACCCCAAGTTTGTGTTTTCCCAAGTAGGGGTTTGGAAAGAGACCTGTGATATTGAGTTTTCAACGCCGAAATACGGTGGTTCTCCTTCCATGATTTTGAAATACGATGGCAAGCACTTCGTGCATCGTTGTGTCGATTTGAAGGAAATCCTGGAACAAAACAATCATACCCATATTGATTTGGTGAAAATGGATATTGAAGGTGCAGCATTTGGTGTGATTAATCGAATGCTGGATATTGAAGTGTATCCAGGGCAAATCATCGCAGAATTTGAGCGGCCAAGAAGTGACAGCATTTTGGACTACTTTGGCTTCTATTCCGATTTAATGGCATTAAACGAACGATTAGTTGGTTTGGGCTATCGAGCCTATGTGATGCCGAGAGAAAAATTTAAATACTATTCGATAGAGTTAATTTTTGTGCGTCTGGATCACTAATTCATCTTTGATGACGAGCCCCCAGTTTTCTTCTGGTTTGATCAATGCTGGAGGAATCAGGGTTTCGGTCGATATTAGTTGGATAAGCACAGTTAACGAACAATATAAATGTGAGAACGTTGAAAATGGCTAAGCTTCATGAGTTAGGAATTAAATATGGCACAGATAAAACCGCTATTTCTGCCAGCGGTGATTTAAGTTACTTGCATATTTACGAGCACCTGTTTTCCACTCTGGATCAATACAAAGAGCTCAAAATTCTGGAAATTGGCGTCCGTGGTGGTAATTCCATCAATATGTGGCTGGAACGTTTTCCTAACGCAACGGTTGTTGGCATTGATATTTGTGAATGCGATTTTGAGGTGATTGACCCGGATCGTTTTATTTTTTATCAAGCCGATCAGAAAGACCTGAAAAAGCTGGGCGAAATTGGTTTAGCTCATAAATCTTATGATTTGATCATTGATGATGGTAGCCATTTGATTAGTGACTATATCGAAAGCTTCTATGTGCTTTATCCGTTCTTGCGCCGCACTGGTTACTACGTTATTGAAGACCTGTACAACAATTACGCCGAGTGGAACCTGACGCGCACCACTCGCCCTAATGGTGACGGCAGTGCCTTTAATGAGTTTCAAAACTTCGTTACCAAATCTATTCATTTAGGGCGTGCTTTTGATCAAACCAAGTCGAATTTCAATGTTTTCTCAATTCATCAATACCCGGGCTTTATGATTTTGAATAAAGGACTGGTTTAAATAAATGTACGTAACAGATAGTTTGGAATGTTATTTAGAAAGTTGTTAAAGAGAATTAGCGTTTTGATTTAGAAGCGTCCTAAGGCGCTTCACTTCCACTTTTCTTTTGTAATCCGTTCACGAAATAAAAATTGTTATGGGTGGGTGAGTGTTCAGGGCGATCTTGAGTCGCTATAATGTTGAAAAAAATGAATTTAATCGCCTATGTCAACGGATCCTCGTCAATCAGCATTATTACAATGGCTTTCCAGCCTTCCGGAAATATTTCCACAAGACTTTCATATGATTTCTGGCGATGCCAGTTTTCGTCGCTATTTCCGATTTCAGTCTCAAGGAGGCTCTTTTATAGGTGTCGATGCTCCGCCCGATAAAGAGAAAAACCACGAGTTTGTTGCGTTAGCGCGTGAGTATCGAACCAACAATGTGCCGGTTCCCCAAGTGTTGCATTCAAATATGGATCTGGGATTTTTGATGTTGCAGGATTTCGGCGATTGCCTGTTTTCACAACGTATTGAAACTGAAGACCCCACACATTGGTATCAACAAGCCTTGTCTCATTTACCCGCTGTGCAAAAAGTGCGAGCAACGGCAGGTGAGCCTTTGCCAGCGTTTGACCAAGAGCTATTGGCGAATGAATACAGCCTGTTCAATGACTGGCTATTGCAGACCCACCTAAATCTGACGTTGACTGACAGCGAATGGAAAGTCATTCATGAAGCGCAAGCCTTTCTCAGCGAAGTGTTCTTAAGCCAGCCGCAAGTGGGTGTGCATCGTGATTATCATTCCCGCAATTTGATGATCCTGCCAGACGACAGTATTGGCATTATTGATTTTCAAGACGCCGTTACCGGGCCTATTACCTACGATGCGGTGTCTCTTCTTCGTGATTGTTATGTAGTGTGGCCGATAGAGTTTGTCATGGGGCAACTACAGGAACTACATGTTGCCCATTATGCGGAACACGACTGGGAAACCTTTAAACACTGGTTTGATTGCACCGGTATGCAACGACATATTAAAGCCAGTGGCATTTTTGCTCGCTTATGTCACCGTGACGGAAAAACGGGGTATCTCAATGATATTCCCAGAACGTTGCAATATTTGGTGACGGTAGGCCGGACAATTCAGGAATGTACTGAATTTGCCGAATTAGTCGCGAACAAAATCCTGCCTGCCGTCGAGGCCAAGCAATAATGAGTCATGCTGGCACTAGCAAACAATCGGCGATCACTACTGCCATGATTCTAGCTGCTGGGCGTGGTGAACGTATGCGCCCTCTGACGGATACGATCCCCAAGCCTTTGCTGGAAGTAGCTGGCAAATCGTTATTGCAATGGCATCTGGATAAGCTGGTTGCTGCTGGTATTAAGCGCGTGGTGATCAATCTGCATTGGCTTGGCGAGAAAATAGAACAAGCTTTGGGAAATGGCAGTCAGTTTGGTGTCGAGCTGGTTTACTCGAAAGAGAATCCTGTCTTGGAGACTGCCGGAGGCATCGCCAATGCATTGCCATTGCTAAATCTGGCTGACAGTGAAGCCTTTTTAGTGGTGAATGGTGATGTGTGGAGTGATATCGATTACGCATTGCTATGCCAGCAGGCTAATGAACGGTTAGGTTCAGATGATAAAGCCTGTTTGGTGATGGTCGACAATCCTGAACATCATCCTGAAGGTGATTTTGTTTTGTACCATGATCGATTGATACAGCATGCAGATGCATCGAATGCTCGACTTACTTATTCAGGCATGGGCGTTTTCAAGCCACATTTGTTTACAGATTTAGCCATTGAACCTGTGCCACTGGGACCAATATTAAGACAGGCAATTTGCAATGACCAGTTAGCTGCAATTCATCATCAGGGGCGTTGGAGTGACGTTGGCACCCCTGAGCGATTGCAGCAACTGGATAAGCAGTTACGGGCAGGAGAGTAACGATGTCGATTTGGGGCAAGGTATTAGGCACATTATTCGGGTTTATGTTTGGACGTTTACCCGGCGCCATACTTGGCTTCATTGTCGGCCACATGTTTGATAAAGGTTACAGTCAGGATTTTAACCAACTGGGTGGTTTCGGACGTTTTTTTACCAGCAGTGAAGCAGTAAAAAGTCAGGCTATCTTTTTTCATGCCTTGTTCTCTGTATTGGGGCACATCGCCAAAGCCGACGGTAGAGTCACTGAAGAAGAAATTAAAGTCGCATCGGATCTCATGGATCAGATGAATCTGACAGGCGATACTCGCCGTGAAGCGCAACAAGCATTCCGCGAAGGTAAAGCCGCCGACTTTCCTTTAAAAGGCATTCTTAAGCAGTTCAGCGAATCCTGCTACGGACGCAAAGACATCTTGCAGATGTACCTGGAGATATTGATTCAGGCGGCTTGTGCTGATGGTGTTGTCGATAAAGATGAAATGCGAGTGCTTGACGAAGTCGCCAAACATTTGGGCTTTAAGCAGCACCATTTACGATTCCTGATTTCATCATTTGAAGCGGAAACACGTTTCCGTCGAGCATGGAAAAATGCGTCACAACGCAGCAATCAGAGAACATCATCCAGCTCGTCTTCTGGCTCATCATCGCAATCGTCTTCTAGTTCGTCATCGAACTGGTCTTCTCGCTCCTCTCACAGTTCATCCTCGCAGTCATCAAGCAGAAGTTCCAATTCATCAAGCTGGCAGCATCGGCAACGCTCGCACTCTCATTCGCATCAGCAACAAAGAGAGCCCCAATACACGCAACAGCAATCTATCGCCGATGCATTTCGTATTCTTGGTGTAAAAGAAAGTGACGACGCGAAAACCATCAAACGTGCCTATCGCAAACTCATGAGCGAGCACCACCCCGATAAACTGGTATCAAAAGGTTTACCCAAGCAAGCAATGGAATTAGCGAAGCAGAAAACGCAGGATATTCAGGCGGCGTATGAGTCCGTCCGAAAGCACAAATCTTTTTGATGGTGGGAAATGGTCTTTTCTCGTTTACTCTGCGTTAGGAGTGCTCATGTACTATTCGTACACTCCGCCCTCCCGCCTTGATTAAACAAGAAAATCCTCATTTCCGATGGCTTGGGTTAAGTAAAACTTTAAGCTGCATGTACACTCAGTCTTTTTTCCTTGCTCTCAAGCTGACTAGTCGTTTTTTGGGGTCGTGATAATGCTCATGTACTATTCGTACACTCCGCCCTCCTGCCTTGATTAAACAAGAAAATCCTCATTTCCAGAATAATAAATGGTTTTTACTTTCCAATTCTTCGTTGGAAGTGCTTATGTATCATTCATACATTCCGCGCTTCCGCCTCAACTTGAAAAGCAAATTCTCATTTCCGATGGCTTGGGTTAAGTAAAACTTTAAGCTGCATGTACACTCCGTTTTTTTCCTTGCTCTCAAGCTGACTAGTCGTTTCTTGGGGTCGTGATAGTGCCCATGTATGACTCATACATTCCGCATTCATGTAGATGTTTCAATGGTTTGTCATACCGGAAACGCTTTGCGTTATCCGGTATCCAGACCGAGGCTTTTCTATGGAATACGCTGGTTCTTATGTGAACTGAGGCGGTTACTGGCCTTCTGGCAAAACAGTCGCTTTCAGCAAAATAACGGGTTCTACGGGTACGTCTTTCCAGCCGAGTTTTATGTCATAGTGAGTTTCGGTTTCGGCCATTTTGTCCAGTATTTCTGTACCTTCAACCGCTTCTCCAAATACGGTATATCCCCAGTTCTTACCGGGATCCAGATTTGTCGTATCGTTGAGGTTGAAATAAAACTGGCGGTTGGCTGTGTGTGGGTCTTCCTTACGCGCCATGGCGATAGAGTAAGTAGTGTTTTTCAAGCCATTTCCCGACTCATTGATAATAGGCGGATAGCTGGGAATTTCACGGAAATTAACATCGTAACCACCGCCTTGAACGACGAAGCCGGGAATAATGCGATGAAAAATAGTGCCGTTGTAACTGTCTTTGGCTACGTAGCGCAGGAAGTTGTTTACCGTTATTGGGGCTTTGGAGCGGTTTAGTTCAATAACTATATTGCCAAAATTGGTTTCCATTTTTACTTTTGGAAACAGGTTCTTAGGTTGTATCCGGGCTCCTTCTTCAATGACTAGAGGGTCATGAGCCTGCGCGTTGCTGATGGTGAAAAGTGTGAGGATAAGAAGAAGGAAACGTCGTGTTATTGTTTGCATTGTGCTCTCTGTCTGATATTGGATGGTTAAACAACCGTGCTTATTCGGTTAAATCTTTACCGCTTAATAGCCGATAAAATACTGAATTTTTCATTACTTGCAATCACCTGATAGCCACCAAACAAACGCTTTAACTTGTCATGATGTTGCAAATGACGGTTTGCCACCACTCGCAATTCCCCCCCTTTATGCAAAGCCTGTTTGGCATCCTGGAACATTTGCCAGGCAATATGGTCGGTAATGGTGTTTTGCTGATGAAAGGGTGGATTACAAACCACGATATCCGCTTTCTGCTCGGGTAAGTCTTCAAGACAGTTGCTGGCAACGAATTCGCACTTTTGCAATTGTTGTGGCAAATTTTCCTCAACATTGAGTTTGGCAGATGCAATTGCCATGTAGGATTCATCAACGAATATCATCTTTTTCACGTCGTTGTCATGCAGCATGGTGAGACCAAGAACACCGTTACCACAGCCTAAATCAATGACGGTTTTGTTGCTTGCCTCGGGTAAATGTTCCAGTAGTAGGCGTGCGCCAATATCTAATTGACCTCGAGAAAACACGTTGGCGTGATTGGCAATGGTGAATTCTGGCGATTCGGTTTTCCAAATGGTTGGGTAGGGTGAGGGCTTTGCTGTGTTTAACTCTCCCACTTTGGAAAATATTAAGCGTGCCTTTTTCACTGCCAATGAGGTGGTGGTCTCAACCAGATATTTCTCAAATAACTCCAGCACTGAAGTTTGCACCGCTTTTACTTTGCCTCCTGCAATCACCGGAGTTTGTGCTGGCAGCTTTTGCAGCATGGCTAACTGATGTTCCAATAAGGCATGACTTCTTGGTAGTTTGATCAAAACTAAATGCGGGGTAGGAAAATCAGCGCTTGTTTCATTCATATCTGCCAGTGAATTCATCATGTACACACTGGCATCAGAGATTTCATTGAGCTCCAGGTTTTGCCGTAATGCCTTCTCGGCAATGATGGAATCGGATTGCCAAAGAATGCTGACTTGTGATTGTTTCAATGTCGATAAAGCACAGGCAATTGCGCCAAATTCATCATTTAGAATGAGAATGGTTGCGGTCTCAGGTAGTTCCATCTCATTAACATGTTGAATCAAATACTCGTCGGCAGCGTCCCAGGCTTGCAGGCTGACATGTTGTCGTTCTTTCGGGTAGCGAAAGAGTTGCAATTTTACGGATGCTTGATTGTCACTCTCTTTATTTTCCTGATTTCCATGAGTAGGAAATGCTATGACAAGTTCGCTATTTGGAACTTGTTGAGCTGAGTCTGATTTGATCTCGGAATGCTTTCTTTTTACTCCGGAATAACCCCGTTTTCTTCCTGAGTTACTTGAATTGTTAGAGCGGCGAGTTTTACTTGTCATGATATAGTTCTTAGTCTGGCTCGGCTTGGAGTGTTCGAGCCATGCGCTTAAATCGGTTTTGGAGTGGGCATTATATATGAAGCAGCAAAGCTTGTTCGATAGTGAGTTGCAAAATCAAGATGATAATGAGCTTGAATTGATCCGCTTTCCACAATTGCCTGACGCAGAATTGGCGTATTACCCTCAATTTCTGGCAGTAGAGCGTGCTGATCATTATTTGACTGTGCTTCGTGAGTCGTTGGCGTGGAAACAGGAACAGATTCAGTTGTACGGAAAGTCTCATCTTATTCCTCGGCTTCAGGCCTGGTACGGCGATCCAGAAGCTAAATACCAATATTCAGGGTTACCTATGCAGCCGGTTCCCTGGACAAAAGAACTGCTGGAACTGAAACTCCAATGTGAGTACCAACTAACTTGTTCTTTCAATAGTGTATTGGCTAACTGGTATCGAGATGGAAACGATAGCATGGGGTTCCATGCGGACAATGAGCCTGAATTAGGGGCTCAACCTGTCATTGCTGCCGTGAGTTTGGGGCAGGAAAGGGTAATTCGCTTTCGCCATAAAAATAAAAAAGATACACTCGCGCTGCATTTGCAGCATGGAAGTTTATTGGTCATGGCTGGCAATACCCAGTCTTACTGGCAACATGGGATTAGTAAGTCCAAACGTACCTTAAATGATCGCATTAGTTTGACCTTTCGCAGGGTCTTTCCAAGCTTAATAACAGGCTAAGTTAGACTAAAAAAATATATTGCGAACACTCAAATGTTTATCAAAATGCAAGCTGTTTTTCTGCAATTTGCAGTGTCTATTTTGACAATACAAAGCTAAATTTAGCAGTACGCCAGTAACGGAAATCGCCACAAAAATGTGGCAGGCATACAGGTCACTGTTGCACTTGGAAGCATTCATTATCAGGAGCGGATATGAACATACAAAACAGTATTGAGCAGAAGTTAGCTGAACACTTCGAGCCTGCTTTTCTAGAGGTGACAAACGAAAGTTCTCAACATAACGTGCCTATGGGTTCTGAGACTCATTTTAAAGTGGTATTGGTTTCTCCCCAGTTTGATGGAGAGCGTTTGTTGAATCGCCATAGAGCAGTGAACTCGGTATTACGTGAAGAGATTGAAAATCATATTCATGCTCTTGCGTTACATACTTACACTGGGTCTGAGTGGGAAAGCCTGTATGGCGATATCCCAAGTTCGCCTTTGTGTATGGGTGGTTCGGCTAGAAAAGCCTCTTAAACAAACATATTGGGCGTAATTCTGGATTTTTGTTGTTTAGTGAAAATTCAAATCAGTATTTCATGAATTACGCATTCCGGTGGCATCTCGGTTCAAGTTGCCACTTAGTTTTTTTGAGTCTTTTTTCGCCACTTTAACTATCCGTAATTCCGAAATATTCGGAAAACGAGTAGTTCCTATCATCAATTTTCATTTATTTTTATCCCTGCAATCGAGATAGAAATTTCACATTAGAGCGTTTTTTTGTTAAAACGCAGCAACAAGAACAACAACCATATTGTGACTTATGTCCTTTCTTGCATCTCTGCAATTGATTATTGATAGATTTCATCGTCTGCTAGGTAAGGTAGTTAGCTGGTTTACCATTTTCATGGCAGTGCTTACTTTTTTTATTGTCGTACTTCGTTATGGTTTCGATATGGGGTGGATAGCCCTGCAGGAAACCGTGATGTATTTGCATGCTGCTGTTTTTATGCTTGGCGCTGCTTTTACGTTAAAAGAAGATGGGCATGTTCGTGTGGATATTTTCTATCGCAATTTCTCTCCCAGAAAACAGGCTTTTGTAGACATCTTTGGCAGCCTGTTTTTATTGATGCCTATTTGTATTTTCATTTTGAGCATGAGCTGGAGATATGTTGCTAACTCCTGGCAATTGATGGAGTCTTCGCAGGCCGCTGGTGGTTTACCTTTTGTCTTTGTTCTTAAAACCCTGATCCTGCTCTTTGCCTTTACCTTACTGCTGCAAGCTATTGCTGAACTGGCGGGTAATTGCCTGGCACTTAAAACGGGTAAAGGCTTACCGCATCATTCACAACCTACTTCGGGAGCATAAGGCTAATGGAATATATGTCGTTATTTATGTTTGCCGCAGTATGTTTGGTCTTACTATTAGGATATCCCGTGGGATTTTCCCTGGCTGGAACCGCGTTGGCCTTTGCCGGTTTCGGTATTATGACAGGAAGCTTTGATGCTTCTTATCTACATGCTGTACCGAATCGACTGTATGGCATTATGTCGAATCAAACCTTGTTGGCTGTGCCACTCTTCGTGTTGATGGGCGTTATTCTGGAAAAATCCAGGGTTGCCGAAGAGTTACTTATAGCCATGTCGCAATTATTTGGTCGTTTAAAAAGTGGTTTGGCGATATCTGTGGTCTTGGTTGGAATGCTCTTGGCGGCCAGTACCGGGATTGTTGGTGCAACCGTGGTGACAATGGGCTTGCTGTCGCTACCAACCATGTTGAAACGGGGCTACAGCGCAGAATTGGCAACAGGTACTATTTGCGCCACTGGTACGTTAGGGCAAATCATACCGCCTTCAATTGCGTTGGTTTTACTTGGTGACGTGCTTTCCAGTGCTTATCAGCAAGCGCAATTGGATATGGGGATTTTCTCGCCTGACAGTGTTTCCGTTGGCGATTTGTTTGTTGGCGCGATTATTCCGGGTATGTTGCTGGTTGGTTTGTATGTCATTTATGTGTTGTCGATGTCGGCATTGGGCAAAGTCGGTGACACGGGTGTTATGCAGAATGAAAATGCCAACAGCGATGATGAGCCTTCAATTTGGGGAGCGTTAATTCCGCCTTTGGCGTTAATTATTGTTGTGTTGGGCAGCATTCTGGCTGGTTATGCGACGCCAACTGAGGCTGCTGGTGTGGGGGCAGTTGGTGCGCTTTTACTGGCTATTGCTAAACAGAAATTGAACTTTCTGGGGCTAAAAGAGGCCATGCTGGACACCACGAAAGTCACATCAATGGTGTTTGTTATCTTAATTGGCGCTTCTATCTTTTCACTGGTTTTCCGAGGTTTTGGCGGTGAAGAACTGATCGACGAGTTCTTTTCTAATCTGCCGGGTGGTGTATTTGGAGCCATGCTGGTGGTGATGGTGATCATCTTCCTGCTCGGTTTTATCTTGGATTTCATTGAAATTACCTTTGTTGTTGTTCCTCTTGTGGCTCCGGTATTGTTGGCTATGGGAGTTGATCCTGTCTGGTTGGGAATTATGATAGCTGTCAATTTACAGACTTCTTTTCTTACCCCTCCATTCGGATTTGCACTATTCTATTTGCGGGGTGTGGCTCCAGAAACGATTCGAACTGAGCAAATTTATCGTGGAGTTGTGCCTTTTATCGGACTTCAAGTCTTGTTGTTAATCGCCCTGGCTATTTGGCCAGAACTGGCAACCTGGCTTCCTGAAACGGTGTATAAGTAGAGGGATCTCGATAAAGTTTGAATAGAGTCGAATAAAATAAATTTTTGTATCTGACACTCACTTGATTATTGGAGAACCTATTGATGAAAGGTTTACTTAGTTTGGTCAAATCGTCCCGTTTGGTGGTTTGGCTTGTTGCGTTGTTTATGTTGGCTTCCTGTGGTGGTGAGCAAACAACAGCAGGAAATACTACTGCCGCACCAGAAGCGAAAACCTATGAGTGGAAACTAATCACCAGCTGGCCGAAGAACTTCCCTGGATTGGGGAAAGGGCCGGAGACATTTGCCAAATATGTGAACGAAATGTCCAATGGGCGTTTGAAAATCAAGGTTTATGGTGCCGGTGAGATTGTGCCGGGATTTGAAGTATTTGATGCGGTTTCTCAAGGTTCCGCAGAAATGGGGCATTCAGGCCCTTATTACTGGAAGGGTAAAGCGCCTGCAGCGCAAATTTTCACGGGTGTTCCTTTTGGTATGAATGCTCAGGAAATGAATGGCTGGTTGCACTACGGCGGTGGTATGCAGTTGTGGGAAGAGCTATATAAGCCATTTGGTTTGATCCCGTTTGCGGGTGGCAATACTGGCGTGCAGATGGCGGGTTGGTTCCAGAAGGAAATCAATTCGGTTGAAGATTTAAAAGGTTTGAAAATGCGTATTCCGGGTCTGGGCGCGGAAATCCTGAAAAAAGTGGGTGGCGTACCTGTCTCTTTAACCGGTGGTGAGCTATTCACTTCACTGCAAACGGGAGCCATTGATGCGACCGAGTGGGTGGGCCCATACAACGATTTGGCATTTGGTTTATATAAAGCCGCGCCTTATTACTACTACTTCGGTTGGCATGAACCGGGCACAACGCTTGAGTTTATGGCGAATGAAAAAGCGTTTAACAGCTTGCCGAAAGATCTTCAGGCGATTATTCGTGTTGCTGCTCGTGCGGTAAACCAGGATATGTTGGACGAATACACGGCGCGTAATAACAATGCCTTGCAAAGCTTGATTCACGAGCACAAGGTGAATGTTCGTGCGTTGCCTGATGATGTGCTGGAAGCGCTTCATGGCGCAGCCTTGGAAGTGTTAGATGAACAAGCGAAAGCAGACCCTATGTTTGCCAAGGTTTATGGGTCTTACAAGAAGTTCCAGACTGAAGTTGCGCAGTTCCACGCGTTAACGGAAGCGCAGCTGTATCGTTCTCGTTCAAAATAGTAAATTTTCTTCTAACCAACGCATCCCGCTAAAAATAAAGGGGATGCGTTGGTTAATCTTCAAATTTGTAGCTAAATCTTGGCCTTAGGTGAAATAAAAGGTCTGCTCCGATTTGCCTCTTTTGGTTACAGCATTACAATAGCGCCAGCAAAAAGTAGAGCAGTCTCTATACTGTTATCTGCATTCGTCTTTTTTAGTACCAATAAGTACCAACACTGTTAAGGATCGTCGGATATGGTGATTAAACCAAAAATTCGTGGCTTCATTTGTACCAACGCTCACCCTGTGGGTTGTGCCGCTAACGTTCAGCAACAAATAGCCTATGTTAAAAATCAAGGTGATTTGGGCGATGGGCCCAAAAACGTGTTGGTTTTAGGATGTTCAACTGGATATGGTTTGGCATCACGAATTGTGAGTGGTTTTGGTTATGGCGCCAAAACATTGGGTGTGTGCTTTGAAAAGGAACCTTCCGAAAAGAAAACCGGAACTGCCGGTTGGTATAACACTTCTGCCTTTCATCAAGCGGCTTCTGACGCTGGTTTGTACGCCAGAACGTTAAACGGCGATGCCTTTTCAAAAGAGTGTAAGCAAAGCGTTATTGCGGCCATTAAAGAAGATTTGGGTAAGGTCGATCTGGTCATTTACAGTTTGGCTTCACCACGTCGTACCGATCCTGAAACGGGTGAAGTGTATAAGTCGACTTTGAAACCTGTCGGTCAGGCTTACACCACCAAAACCTACGACACTGATAAGAATCTGGTTCATGAAGTGTCTTTGGAACCTGCCAATGATGATGAAATCTTCAACACGGTTAAAGTGATGGGCGGGGAAGATTGGGAGCTTTGGATGCAAGCGTTAAATGACGCTGATGTCTTGGCTGATGGCTGTAAAACCACAGCTTACACCTATATTGGTAAAGAGTTGACATGGCCAATTTATGGACATGCCACTATTGGTAAGGCGAAGGAAGATTTGGATCGTGCCGCCGCTGCTATCATTACAGACTATGCATCTAAAGGTATTCATGCATGGGTGTCATCTTTGAAAGCCTTGGTAACTCAGGCGTCTTCTGCCATTCCTGTGATGCCTCTGTACATTTCATTGATTTATAAAGTCATGAAGGAAGAAGGCACACATGAAGGTTGTATTGAGCAAATTACCGGGTTGTTTAATGAAAAACTGTTTGCTGATGCACCTGAAACCGATGATGTGAACCGTTTCCGCATGGATGGTAAGGAAACCAATGATGCGACTCAGGCGAAGATTAAAGCGCTTTGGGATCAGGTGACTCAGGATAACTTCCATGAGCTAAGTGACTATGCAGGTTATCATCAGGAATTTTTGCATTTGTTTGGATTTGGATTTGATGGCGTTGATTATGATGCGGATGTGAGTCCGTTGGCTGATTGGAGCTAGTTATTTCCTGAAATTTAGAGAAATTTCAAAAACATCAGGGTGTGGTTAATAATTAATCACACCCTTTGCTATATTTAGCAAGTGTTAACGTAAAGTTAATGAAAAATTACGAGTTGTTTCGTGTTGTTTAAAAGATGAGCAACTGTGGTCGGGGATGCAATTTAGCTTGGCGAAATGTCGCCGGATAATGCTAAAATCCCGAAGTTAAGTGCGGCGGGTTTCCTTGCTTTTTTGTTGTTGGGTTTTAGGTGGTTAAAACCTTTACCTGCCTGAAGTGATAGCGTGCCGATCGTCCAAATTTAAATTCTGAATGTTGTATTTGCATGAGGATTGTGTTGTTAGCGATCACAGCACAATCCTGATGCGTATATAAACTTTAAATGTAGTGCTAGAGTATGATCAAAATAACAAAAGGGTTAGACCTCCCAATTGAGGGAGCACCCAAGCAACAAATCGAGGATGGGCCTAAGGTCTCTCGTGTTGCGATACTGGGTGAAGAATACATCGGCATGAGACCAACCATGTCGGTTCAAGAGGGTGACAAGGTCGCAAAAGGTCAGGTTCTTTTTGAAGATAAGAAGAACCCAGGTGTTAAATTCACCGCTCCTGCTGCCGGCACCGTTACTGAAATCAACCGTGGTGCGAAGCGTGTTCTGCAATCAGTGGTTATTACCATTGAAGGCGACGAGAAAGTCAGCTTCGACAAACACTCATCTGACAGCTTATCTGGACTGGATCGTGAAAAGGTTCAATCTCAGCTTGTTGATTCAGGTTTGTGGACAGCGATTCGTACCCGCCCATACAGCAAGATCCCTGCGATTGGTTCTACACCAAGAGCAATCTTCGTTAGCGCGATGGATACCAATCCTTTGGCAGCCGACCCAGCAATCATTATTGCTGAGCGCTCTGAAGACTTTATCAATGGTTTAGCTGTTCTGGCTCGTTTAACTGACGGTAAGTTGTACGTGAGTAAAGCTCCGGGCGCTAACATTGCAACGGGCAACGTTGGTGTAGAGAGCAACGAGTTTGCAGGCCCACACCCAGCTGGCCTGGTTGGTACTCACATCCATTTCCTTGATTCTGCAGGCGCAGGCAAGGTGGTTTGGCATGTTGGCTATCAGGATGTTATCGCTATCGGTAAGTTGTTTGTTACTGGTGAGTTGGATTCTTCCAAAGTCGTTTCTATCGCTGGCCCAGCAGCTAAAAACCCTCGTCTGGTTCGTACCCTGAACGGTGCAAGCACCGAAGAGTTGGTTAAAGGCGAAGCTAAAGACGGTGAAGTTCGTGTTATTTCCGGCTCAGTACTACACGGAAGTCATGCGCACGGTGCACATGCTTATATGGGACGCTACCACACTCAGATTTCTTTAGTGAACGAAGGCCGCGAGAAAGTATTCCTCGGTTGGTTGAAGCCCGGTTCAGATATGCATTCTATTACCCGTGCTTATCTTGGTCACTTAAGTCCTAAACGCTTATTTGGTATGACAACCAGCACAAATGGCTCTGATCGTGCCATGGTGCCAATTGGTAACTATGAGCGCGTAATGCCTCTGGATATCCTTCCTACCTTGTTGTTGCGTGATTTGCTTGCGGGCGATACTGACGCAGCTCAAACCTTGGGATGTCTGGAACTGGATGAAGAAGATTTAGCACTGTGTAGTTATGTTTGCCCAGGCAAGTACAACTACGGTGAAACCCTTCGCGATTGTTTGAACAAGATTGAGAAGGAAGGATAAAACATGGGCTTGAAAGCTTATTTAGAAAAGATTGAACCGCATTTTGAACATGGCGGTAAATATGAGAAGTGGTATGCCCTGTACGAAGCTGCTGCAACCATTTTCTATACACCTGGTAAGGTGACGACTTCTTCTACTCACGTACGTGACAGCATCGACTTGAAACGTATCATGATCATGGTTTGGATGGCGACATTCCCGGCTATGTTCTACGGTATGTTTAACGTTGGTCAGCAAGCTCACAATGCTATTGTGGCTGGTGCCTCGTTGCCAGACGTTTGGCAAGCAGCCTTGTTTACCATGTTTGGTGGGCAACTGGGTGTTGATGGTGTTAGCTGGCTAGGCATGATGTTCTACGGAGCCTGTTTCTACCTGCCAATTTATGCTGTTACTTTCGTTGTCGGTGGCTTCTGGGAAGTGTTGTTTGCGTCTATTCGCAAGCACGAGATTAACGAAGGTTTCTTCGTTACTTCGGTACTTTTCTCGCTGACATTGCCTGCAACCATTCCTTTATGGCAAGTGGCTTTAGGTATTACTTTCGGTGTGGTTATCGCTAAAGAAGTCTTTGGTGGCACTGGACGTAACTTCCTTAACCCAGCGTTGTCTGGTCGTGCATTCTTGTATTTTGCTTATCCTGCTCAAATTTCAGGTGATGCAATCTGGACTGCGGCAGACGGCTTCTCTGGTGCAACTATGTTAGCTCAAGCTGCGGCGGGTAATATGGACTACAGCAATATGGATCTGTGGTGGAGTGCATTCCTTGGCAACATTCAGGGTTCTGTTGGTGAAGTATCTACTTTGATGTTATTGATTGGTGGCTTGTTCATCATCTACATGCGAATCGCTTCCTGGCGTATCGTGTTGGGTGTGATGTTTGGCGCCATGATTTTCAGTACCTTCCTGAACATGATGGGTAGCGACTCTAACGCTATGTTTGCTATGCCTTGGTATTGGCACCTGGTTACTGGTGGTTTTGCCTTCGGTATGTTCTTCATGGCAACAGATCCGGTATCTGCTTCATTTACAAATCAGGGCAAGTGGGCATATGGCTTACTTATCGGCTTTATGTGTGTTCTGGTTCGCGTGGTTAACCCGGCCTTCCCGGAAGGTATGATGTTGGCGATTCTGTTTGCTAACTTGTGGGCACCGTTATTCGACTATTTTGTCGCTCAAAGCAATATCAAGAGGAGAGCAGCACGTGTCGGCGCATAAAGAAACTTTAGGAAAAACCGTTGGCGTTGTCGTCGCGGTCTGTCTGGTTTGTTCTATCATCGTATCGGCTGCTGCAGTAGGTCTTAGAGAACAACAGAAAGTTAACGTTGCTCTGGATAAGCAAACCAATATTTTGGATGCGGCAGGTTTGCTTGATACCGCGGGCAAAAATATCGGTGCTACTTACGACAAGTATATCGAAGAGCGTTTTGTTGATTTAGCTACTGGTCAGTATGTGGAAATGCAGCCTGGTTTTGACATGTTCAAAGCGGCTAAAGATCCTCAATACATGGTTAAGCCAAGCCCTGATACAGCAAGCATCTTCCGTCATTCCAAGATCGTGAGCGTTTTTCAGGTGAAAGATGACAACGGTCATGTTAACCGTTTGGTTCTACCTGTTTATGGTAGTGGCTTGTGGGGCATGATGTATGGCTTCCTGGCCGTTGATAGTGACGGTAAAACAGCGCGTAATTTAGTGTATTACGATCACAAGGAAACTCCAGGATTGGGTGGTGAAGTACAAAACCCTAAATGGAAAGCGATGTGGGATGGTAAGCAGCTTTACAAAAATGGCGATGTTGCAATTCGTGTAATGAAAAACCCTGTTCAGGGAGACGTACATGCAATTGACGCGCTATCAGGTGCGACACTGACCAGTAATGGTGTTCAACATACATTGGATTTCTGGTTGAGCAAAAGTGGTTTAGGTACATTCCTGGCCAATCAACCTTGGAAATCGTAAGGGGGTCTACAATGTCTGCAGATTCAAAAGAAATGAAAAAGGTGTTATTTGGCCCTCTTCTGGACAATAACCCTATCGCGTTGCAGGTTTTGGGTATCTGTTCTGCCCTTGCTGTAACATCTAAACTGGAAATCGCACTGGTTATGTCATTGGCGTTAACCTCGGTAACGGCGTTTTCTAACTTGTTTATCTCGATTATTCGTAATCACATCCCTTCCAGTGTGCGTATCATCGTACAGATGACCATTATCGCCTCACTGGTAATTGTGGTTGACCAAATCCTGAAAGCTTATTCTTACGAAATTTCCAAGCAGTTAACGGTATTCGTTGGTTTGATTATTACCAACTGTATCGTAATGGGACGCGCGGAAGCTTATGCCATGAAGAGTCCTCCTATGATGAGTTTCCTCGACGGCATCGGTAATGGTTTGGGCTATTCGCTGGTTCTTATCGTTGTAGGTATCGTTAAGGAAATCACTGGCTTCGGCACCTTGTTGGGTTATGAGATTTTGCCTCTGATTCAAAACGGTGGCTGGTATCAGGCTAACGGTTTGCTTATTTTGCCATTCAGTTCTTTCTTCCTGATTGGTGGTTTGATTTGGTTCATCAGAACCATTCGTCCAGCACAAGTCGAACCTAAGGAGTAATATCAATGGAACATTATATTAATTTGTTTATCCGTTCTGTTTTCCTTGAAAATATGGCGCTGTATTACTTCCTGGGTATGTGTACGTTTCTTGCGGTATCCAAGAAAGTTAAAACGGCAATGGGACTGGGTGTAGCGGTTGTTGTGGTACTGGGTATTGCAGTACCTGTGAATCAGCTGATTTATGCCAACATTCTGGCTCCTGGTGCGTTGGAATGGGCTGGTTTCCCAGAAGCTGATTTGAGCTTCCTTAACTTTATTACTTTCATTGGTGTTATCGCTGCTTTGGTACAGATTCTGGAAATGGCTTTAGATAAGTTCTTCCCTGCACTGTACAACGCGCTGGGCATCTTCTTGCCTCTGATCACTGTAAACTGTGCCATCTTCGGTGGTGTGTCGTTTGCAATTCAGAAAGAATACGATTTCGCTGAAAGCTTCGTATTTGGCTTGGGAAGCGGTGTTGGCTGGGCAATCGCAATTACGT
The DNA here is from genome assembly GCF_019900845.1 of Paraneptunicella aestuarii. Classification (NCBI taxonomy): domain Bacteria; kingdom Pseudomonadati; phylum Pseudomonadota; class Gammaproteobacteria; order Alteromonadales; family Alteromonadaceae; genus Paraneptunicella; species Paraneptunicella aestuarii. The sequence continues at coordinate 1,008,164 of NZ_CP074570.1, forward strand.
TGCTGGCCGCGGTACGTGAGAAACTGAAGTATGCTGATATGCCGGATGGGATCCGTGGTTTGGGTTCTGTATTTATGATTGCTGGATTAATGGCGTTAGGCTTCCAGTCTTTCACTGGTATAACCATTTAAGCAACTGACACCAAGTAGGAGTTTTTTAAAGATGAATCCAACAGACATCTACCTTGGCGTAGGTATGTTTATCGCCATTGTCTTGGCGTTGGTCTTTGTGATCATGTTCGCAAAGTCCAAATTAGTACCTTCTGGCGATGTAAAAATATTAATTAACAACGACCCTGATAAAGCCATTACGGTTTCTCCGGGTAGTAAGTTGCTTGGTGCCTTGGCATCAAACGGTATCTTCGTATCATCCGCTTGCGGTGGTGGTGGTTCTTGTGGTCAGTGTCGTGTGAATATTCACTCTGGTGGCGGTGAAATTCTGCCAACTGAACTTGACCACATTACCAAGCGTGAAGCGCGTGAAGGTTGCCGTTTGTCATGTCAGGTTGCTGTTAAGCAAGACATGGACATTGAATTGCCAGAAGAAGTGTTTGGCATCAAGAAATGGGAATGTACTGTTATCTCTAACGATAACAAGGCCACGTTCATCAAAGAATTGAAGTTAGGCATTCCTGATGGCGAATCTGTACCTTTCCGTGCGGGTGGTTACATTCAAATCGAAGCGCCGCCTCATCATGTTAAGTACAAAGATTTTGATATTCCGCAAGAGTACCGTTCTGACTGGGAACGCTTTGGCTTCTTCAATATCGAGTCTAAAGTAGACGATGAAACAATTCGTGCATACTCCATGGCGAACTATCCTGAAGAGGAAGGTATCATCATGTTGAACGTACGTATTGCTACGCCTCCACCTAATAATCTGACCTTGCCGGCTGGTAAAATGTCTTCATTCATTTGGAGCTTGAAAGCGGGTGATAAAGTGACGATTTCTGGCCCATTTGGTGAATTCTTCGCGAAAGACACTGATGCAGAGATGGTCTTCATTGGTGGTGGTGCGGGTATGGCTCCAATGCGTTCTCATATCTTTGACCAACTACGTCGTATCAAGACAAATCGTAAGGTTAGCTTCTGGTATGGTGCTCGCTCTTTGCGCGAAATGTTCTATGTTGAAGATTTCGATATGTTGGCAAAAGAGAACGACAACTTTGAATGGCACGTTGCTTTGTCTGATCCACAGCCTGAAGATAACTGGGAAGGTTACACTGGCTTTATCCATCAGGTATTGCTACAAAACTATTTGAAAGATCACCCTGCGCCGGAAGATTGTGAGTTCTACATGTGTGGACCTCCTATGATGAACGCAGCGGTTATCGCCATGCTGAAAGATTTGGGCGTAGAAGATGAAAACATCTTGCTTGATGACTTCGGTGGCTAATTAACCATACTGTTAAGTTGGTTAGGATGGGGGGGTAATAGCCCCCATCTTTGTTTTCACACTTTATATTCAGGGCATTATTGTGAGTACATTTATTCTGGCTTTTGTCTTTTTCCTGATTATTTTTCTTATCATGGCCGTGGGCTATTTGTTTCAGAGAAAGACCATATCTGGCAGTTGTGGTGGATTAGGTGCATTGGGTATAGAGAAAGCCTGTGATTGTCCTGAGCCTTGTGATCGTAAAAAAGCACGTATGGAAAAAGAGCGCATTCGTGAGGAAAAATTGAAAGAATGGAAAGATAATCAGATTATTTAATTGCTGATATGTGCCTGTTTTCGAGTTGTCTATAATATCTCCAAACTCCGACGTGTGAATTAAAATTACCTAAGTGGCAGCTAAAGTTAACGAACGTGCTGCCATCCTTCAAGAAATCTTCAACTGTACAAAATTAATACTTTACAGCCATATGACATTTGCTGAAAATGTTACCCCTTCACTTATAACAATAAAGCAGTAACAGGGTTTTTCATGTGGTATCAAAAATCCATTAGCCAGCGTTTGATTGCTGGTTGTGTTGGTAGTATTGCCGTTCTTTTTTTCCTGTACGGTATTTGGCAAGTACAAACTGTAAAAAGCAGCACGACTTCAAGAGTTAACAATGATTTAGCGAATTTGGTGGCTCAAAAAGCGACAGAAATTCAGGGATTTTTTGATGCAAAGGGACAAGTAATTCATAGCGTATTTGCTAATCCCTACATATTAGATTGGTTCAAAAACTACGATCAGCGTGGTAGCGATATTAGTACCGATCCTGGTTATATTCAGATCCGCGAATATTTCAAATTCTTCTCCGATAAAGACGATTCGATCAAGAGCGTATTTCTTGGTTCCGCCAATACCTTTGAATACTTTGATTTGAATGGTCGCTATGACGGCGATCCGAACTATTACACCAATAAACGTCCCTGGTGGTTTGAAGCGCAAGAAAAGAACCGTATGTATGTGTCTGACCCTGCGGTAGATGCCAATGATGGTTCTATTTCGGCGACAGTAAAAACCGTTGTTCGTGATAACGGTCAATTTGTTGGCATCGGTGGGATGGATATTCTGATCACAACTATCGGTGAGGACTTACTAAGCAAGATTAAGTATGAAGGTGCGGGTAATGCCTTTCTTGTTACCGATAAAGGTGTCTTGGTGTATTTCCCCGGTTTTAATAAAGATTTCCCTCCCGGTAGCGACATCACCAAAGTAGACAGTTTATTCAAAGATACCGATGGCTTTTCTGCTTTAAAGCGCCAAATGAGTAACCAACAAAAAGGTACTGCCGTGGTGGAATGGAAAGGTGAAGAACATCAGGTTGTTTTTGACAGTGTTGCCGATGATTACCCTTACCTGAACTGGCGTTTGGGATTCTTGTTGCCAACCGAAGTTAGCCAGAAGCCTGTAAACAATGCTGTTATGTCGGTCACATTTTACATGGTTGTCATGTTGGGCATTATTGCAGTAGCCATCTATTTCATTATTCAACCCATGTTGAAACCATTGCGTGGCATGTTATGGGCAATGCGTGATATTTCTCAGGGCGAAGGGGATTTGACCAAGCGTATTAATGTTGAACGCCAAGACGAAATAGGTCAGTTGGCTCATGAATTTAATGTGTTTGTTGACAAGATCCGCGAGTTGGTTGCCCAAACCATGGATATCACTACAGAAGTGAAGAACTCCACGGAAACCGTGTTTAAAACCACGGCTCAAAACGTGAACCTGGTTAATAACGAAAAGATTGAAATTGAATCGGTTGCCAGCGCCAGCTATGAAATGGCCGAAACCAGTAAGGATGTATCACGTAATACATCAGGAGCAATGGATGTCGCTGATAGCGTTAAGGTTGATATGGAGAACGGCGGTACTGTCGTTAGAGCAGCAGTAGAAGATATCAAATTGCTCTCACAGCATATTGGTGATGCCGCAGAGGTTGTCACTGCGCTGGAAGGGCAAACTGATAAAATTGGTGAAGTGTTGGATGTGATCACCGGTATCACAGAGCAAACCAATTTGTTGGCTCTGAACGCGGCTATTGAGGCAGCCAGAGCCGGAGAAATGGGTCGAGGCTTTGCCGTTGTTGCCGATGAGGTAAGAACCTTGGCAAGCCGTACTCAGGAATCGACACGTCATATTCAAGAGATTATCGGCGCTTTACAAACTACCGCTAAACAAGCTAGTCAGACAATGAAATCCAGCAATGAAAAAGCGGATCGTGGTGTTGTCAGAGTCGGTGAAATTCAAAATGTACTGGACAATGCATTCTCGGGTGTTGAAAAAATCCAGCAGCAAATGCAAAGCATTGTGGTTGCCAACACTCAGCAATCTCATACTGCCGAGGAGATCGCCAAAAACGTGTCTCATATCACTGAGCTGGCAGACGAATCGGTAAAAGAATGTCGTGAAGTTGAAAGCCATATTCACCAGTTACAGCAACTGGCTTCTGAGTTGGATAGAGCTTTGCGTCAGTTTAAGGTTTAAGGGAAGTCATTGCTATTTGTAACACAACGGCGAATGAATCCGATTAGCCTATCTAAAAAGCACTGATGTTTAAAAGGATCAGTGCTTTTTTCATTTCTGCTCTTCTTTTAGCAATATTCTATGTTTGAACATAATCGTTTTGATCTGTGATCTCACTACTTGAATGAATATTGCGCAATTCCATAGTTGTACTTATCTTTTAATAAGATACAGAGTGAACCGAATAACTCGGTAAAAGAAACCAGATTATTAAATGTTTTATCTGCTCTTATCGTTTGTGGGTAATAACACTCGCCGTTTGCGTCTGTAAGTCAAACATTTCACGGTTATTTTTGAGGTGCCAAGATGCAATTGTTACCTAATCAAGATGTTGATCCTGTTATAAAACGCCTTGATCAAGCTGTTGAGTATCACAGAAGATGGCTTAAACACTTATTAAGAACGGTTGTTTGTGATTTGGTACATCTTGATGAAGATAAACGTCCAGATGCTCATACCCGGTGTGAGTTTGGCCAGTGGTACTACAGTGAAGAGAACGAATTTCTGAAAGACAATCATTCTTTTAAAAATATTGAAAAACTGCATCAGGGAATGCACCAAATAGCGGCGAACATGCTACTACTTAAGGAGTCAAATCAAACAATTTCCCCCTCACAATTCAATGATTTTTCTTCTTATGTGGATGCATTTACGGCAGAAGTTGAGAAGTTAAAAGAGCTTCTGCAAAAGCTTCATTACAACCGTGATCCATTAACCGGAGCTTATAATCGTGCAACATTAAAAGATGAGCTTTATCAGGTAAGAGAAATGGTTTCACGCAAAGTCTGTACGGCATACATTGTGATGATGGACATCGACTTTTTTAAATCCGTCAATGATAGTTATGGACATGCTTTTGGTGATCTTGTGTTGAAAAGTGCCACTGAATTTGTTCAAACCCATTTGCGTGCATTTGATAAGTTTTTCCGAATTGGAGGGGAAGAGTTTTTATTAACCTTGATTAATACGAATGTTAATAGTGCTACTGCGCTTACCGAGCGTATAAGAAAAGGATTAGCTGAGTTAGAGATAAAAGACAACGACAAGCATTCAGTATTAATTACCGCCTCTTTTGGTATTGCAGAGGTTCAGGCCGATATGGATATGGATGAATGTTTAAAGCGGGCTGATCAGGCAATGTATCATGCTAAGCATAATGGTCGGAATCGAACCGAAGTTTGGCATAGTGATAGTTAAAAGAATTCGATTGGCTATTTCCCTCTACTTGTGAAAACGAAATGAGAAAACCCTGATTGGGAGCTTGGCAACTTCTGTATTTGAGATTAATATTCTTGATGCTAGATGGGCAATGGAATGAATTATGTTTGAGTTTTTTACGGCGACGGGAAACCTTCCTTATACTTTTGGTCTCTTTCTTGTTTTGGGTATTGCACTGATTGAAGGTGTCGGCCTTTTGATTGGCTTGTCTGTGATGAGCTGGATCGACGAACTAACCCCTTTTGATCTCGATGTAGACGCAGATGCTGACGTAACCGCAGTACCTGGCTTCATGGCGTTTCTGGGCTGGTTATGTTTATCCAAACTGCCGTTGCTGGTTTGGTTGATCCTGTTCATTGGTAACTTCTCGGTTGCCGGTTATATCATTAACTACTTCTGGCTCAATCTCACCGGAGACATTCTCTGGCAAGCAATATCTGTTGTCCCTGCCTTATTAGCCGCTATGTATCTTACTCATTTGCTGGGTGGATGGATCGCGAAAATCATGCCGAATACCACAACCGATGCTGTCAGTGTTGAGAGTTTTCAAGGCACTGTGGCGGTGCTGGTTCAAGATGGTTGTCGAAAAGGGCGTCCAGTGGAAGCCTCCATGCACGACAGCTTTGGTACTCAACAGCAGGTTTTGGTTGAACTGGTGCAAGAGCATCTGGAATTGAATACGGGTGCTCAGGTTGTGCTAACGGAGTTGGATGAACGCGGAATTTGGCGGGTCATTCCTTTTTAACTTCTTTTTAAGAGGTTCAATTTTACTTTCTAAGCAATTTAAAACTGATTGGTGGTGTTTAGTTGTCCAATCAATGAGTCATTTCTATGAGTAATCAGGAGATTTTATAAAATGGAAACAGCAGCAAATACTAACTTCGATCTAATCTTTATGGCAGTTATTGCCGGTATTGTCCTCATCGTTTTACTCACCACTGGCCTAATGCTGGCCAAACTGTTCAAGCGTTCCACCAAGGAATATTCATTTGTTCGTACAGGATTTGGTGGTGAAAAAGTGGTGATGAACGGAGGCGCAATCGTATTACCGGTATTGCACGATATGGTATACGTGAAAATGAGCACCTTGCGTATTGAAGTCGAGCGCTCTAAAGAAGAAGCTTTGATTTCAGCTGATCGCTTGCGTGTTGATGTAAAGGCTGATTTTTACATCCGTGTTCAACCGACCATTGACGGTATTTCTAAAGCTGCCACTACATTGGGCAACCGAACACAGAATCCGGAAGAAGTGAAAATGCTGATGGAGTCTAAATTCGTTGACGTACTGCGTGCCGTTGCCGCGGAAATGACCATGCAGGAAATGCATGAGCAGCGCCCTGAATTTGTACAGAAAGTTCAGGTAGCTATCGTCAATGATCTCCAGAAGAACGGACTTGAATTAGAGTCGGTATCTCTTACCAGCTTCGATCAAACCAATGTGGAATATTTCAATCCCAATAATGCCTTTGACGCAGAAGGTTTGGCTAACGTAACCAAGATCACCGAAGCCAAGAAAAAAGAAACCAACGATATTCAACAGCATAACCGTATTGCCATTGAAACGCGCAATTTTGAAGCTGAGCAGGAATCTTTACTGATCAAGCAGCGTCAGGAAGAAGCGCGTTTGGCTCAGGAAAAAGCCGTTGCGTTGGCGACCGCAGAGCAGAAAGCACAAATAGCAGCACAGCGAGCCGATAAAGAACGCGAAGAACGTGAAGCAGAAATTAGAAAGGAACAGAACATTGAAGCGGCTGAAATTGCCAAACAACTTGCGATTCAGCAACAACGCATTCAACAGCAAAAGGCTGCTGAGGAACAAGAAATTGCCAGAATGCGTGATATTGAAGTTGCGCGTCAGGATCAGAAAATCATTATAGCGAAGAAATCAGAAGAAGAATCAGCAGCTAGAGCTCAAGCTGCTGAAGCAGAGAAAACACGCGTTGCCAAGGAAGAAGAAGTTATTACGACGCAGAAATTGGCCGAAGCCGAGCGTGAGCGATTAATTGCGACAACCAAAGCCAAACAGGAAGCTGAGGAAGAGGCCGTAACTATTACTGTTCAAGCGGAAGCGGGGCGTAAAGCGGCAGAAGACAAAGCAGAATCGGTTCGTATCGAAGCTCAGGCACAAGCTGATGCGGCAAGACTACGAGCCCAGGCTGACAAGGTTGTTTATGAAGTGGAAGCAGAAGGTAAACGAGCCATTAATGAAGCAGAAAATGCTGTGCGTGACGAGGTGTTAGAACTGAAACGTGCGCTTGAAATGATCCGTATATTGCCTGAGTTGGTTGCTCAAACAGTGAAACCGTTTGAGAAAATCTCTGACATCAAGGTGTTACATGGATATGGTGCGGCTGGGGTATCTGGCAATGGACAAAGTGACAGTGGCTCCAGTAAAGGCTTGGCCGATGACATAACCAGTGCGGCTTTGGCCTACCGAGCCAATGCACCGTTGGTTGATAACATGCTAAAAGAACTGGGTATCGTCGGTGACAATGGTTCTCTGGACGATTTGGTTCAAGGTCGTGTTAGCGTGCCTTCATCATTAGCCGGGGCTCAGGATAAAGTAAAAGAGCATCTTGATGAGGTTGTGTCTGTGCCAGAGTGTTCAGAGAAAACAACAGTTATGACAGAAAAAGAATAGCTTGAAAGGTTTGTCTATTTTTTTAATGCAGCCTGCTAATTAGCGGGCTGTTTGTTTTCGAGTTCAAAGAAAAATTTCTCTTCACCAAAAGCAGGCTTAAGGTCATTCAGCCAAACGGCTTTTTCGCAATATTTGGCAAAGAAGGGGCGTTGTACCCAGTCAGGGTTTCTGGCCTGAATAAAACGCAATACAAAGACCTTTTCACCTGCAATTTCTGTTACACCGGCAATTTCTACTTTACCGGGTTCGGTGCTCATTGATGGGCCTCGAACCGTTCTACTTATACCGGAAACCTGTTTATACGCTTGCTGGAAAATTTCCCAGGTTTTGTACAGAGGCAACTCAAAATAGCGTTTTGCTCCGGTGTCTCGTTCGACAAACATGTAATAAGGAACCATTCCCAAACGGGTTTGCTCTTTCCACATGTCAGCCCACATATCGGCATCGACATTTACATGGTTAAGCAGTGGCGCTTGAGTGCGAATTTGAGCTCCTGTGGCGCGAATTCGGCGAATGGCTTCGTGCGTGACTGGCGAACGTAGTTCTTGAATATGGTTAATATGCGCCATGATCGAAACATGCTTGCCTGCTTTTACCAATTCACTGAGCAGTGCTAACAACTCCTCTGCATCCGGATCAGTAACATAGCGATAAGGCCAGAAGGTGAGTGACTTGGTGCCAATACGTATGGTTTGAATATGAGCGAAGTCTTTATGCATTAAAGGTTGTAGGTAATGCTCAAATTTCGACGTTCGCATTACCATTGGGTCGCCACCCGTGAGCAATAAATCGGTGATTTCCTTATGCTCACGCAAGTAGGTATGAAGTTGCTCAGCATCGTTACTGTTCATGCGAGTAGCTTTACCCACAAATTGAGCCCATCGGAAGCAGAAAGTGCAATAGGAGTGGCAATATTGCCCCTGGCTTGGGAAGAAGAGCAGCGTCTCTCGATATTTGTGCTGCATTCCTTTTATAGGTTCACCTTGCAGTTTAGGGACATTCTTATCCATTTGACCTGAAGGATGCGGATTGAGTTTAGCGCGTATCTGTTGCGCTAACCCTTGCACTTCTGCGTGAGTCGCGGCGGGTGTCTTCTTCAACAGCGCCGCCATCTGCCCATAGGATGTTGCATCGAGCATGTCGCGTTGCGGAAATGTCAGTTGGAAGATGGGATCGTCAGGTACTTTGTCCCAATCAATCAACTCGTTAATCACAAAGTCGTTTACCCGAAATGGAAATACAGTAGATACTACGCGCATATCAAACATTAACGCTTCCGGTAGCTTTTTGAGTTGCGTTATTTTGTCGATTTGCGCGTTTTGATAAGCTTTAAATTGAGGCGCGGAAGTATCGACAATTTTTATGCTTGCGGAGTTTTCCATTATTGTTGGTGTCTTTGTTTGATGAATTTTTAGTGTCTAATGGATCGATTTTCTGACCGATATTCTAACATTGAAATTGTGATCCCGGATTCGAGATAAAATAATAAATTTATAAAACACGGCATGAGTAAGATGAATAAACACTCATTACAACCTGTTATTCCTCTGATCGGAGACTTCTCTGAACAGATGCAAGGATTATGGTTGCAACAATTGAGCTTGGCAATGCCAGAGTTTAAGGTTGTCTTTTGGGATGGCTTGAGCGAGCAAGAAAAAAGCCGGGTGGAAGTGGCTGTTGTGACCAATATCCAGCCTGAGAGGATTAAGCAGTACCCCAACCTGAAATGGGTGCAAAGCCTGTGGGCTGGAGTGGAAACCTTGCTTCCAGCCATTCAGGATCTGAACTTAAAAGTCGTGCGCATGAACGATCCTCAACTGGCACAGAGCATGTCTGACAGTGTTCTACTCTGGACGTTATATTTGCATCAACAAGCGCATGTTTACCGACAGCAACAAAACATCGCGCTTTGGCAGCAGTCACCTACATCGCTATTTACATTGTTACCTCATGCAACACGCGTTGGTATTTTAGGGCTAGGCAACCTCGGCAAAGTTGCTGCGAACAGATTAAAAGATAATGGCTTTACTGTTCAGGGTTGGAGCCGCACCGCTAAATCGCTTCCCGGTATTCCTACTTATTCGGGTGATACCGGGTTGCAACAATTACTTAGCACCAGTGATATTCTGGTTGTGTTACTTCCATTGACACATTCAACTCGTTATTTACTGAATCAGCAACGTTTACAAATGCTGCCTGATGGTGCTGCGGTGATTAACTTTGCCCGCGGTGCAATTATTCCTGAACCCGATTTATTGCAGTGTTTGAATAATGGCAAATTGAGCCATGCTGTTTTAGACGTTTTTGAGCAGGAACCTTTGCCGTCGAATTCACCTCTTTGGCAACATCCTAACATTACAGTGTTACCTCATATCTCAGCACAGACTAACCCTGTCACAGCGTCTAAAGTGGTGGCAAAGAATATTAAACCGTATTTTCAGAATGGAGAAATACCTGAATATATTGATGTCTTGAAAGGGTATTAGGTTTGATTTAGCTCTCTTGCACATCCTGAAAAAAAGGATACTATAACTGTATAAATAACCAGTTAAGTTATCTCCCTCTGTGCGTAAAATTATTCATATCGACATGGATTGTTTCTATGCTGCTGTCGAAATGCGGGATAACCCTCGTTATCGTGATATTCCTATTGCGATTGGTGGGCGTTCGGATCGGCGCGGGGTGATTTCTACCTGTAACTATATTGCGCGTAAGTTTGGGGTGAAGTCTGCCATGGCAACTGCGCAGGCAATGAAGTTGTGTCCTAACTTGGTGGTTGTTCCCGGGCAAATGAAAAAGTACGTGGAAGTGTCTCGGCAAATTCGGGATATTTTTGCTCGTTATACATCGCTTATTGAGCCTCTTTCCCTGGATGAAGCGTATCTTGATGTTAGTGATTCTGACTTGCTTGGTGGTAGCGCTACGCTTATTGCTCAGCAAATTCGCAGGGATATCCTGAATGAAACCCAACTTACAGCGTCTGCGGGTGTCGCATCGTGTAAATTCGTTGCTAAAGTCGCGAGTGATGTGAACAAACCCAATGGTATTTGCGTTGTGACTCCTGATGAACTGGACAGCTTTGTTGCCAGCCTTCCTCTGGGTAAAATTCCGGGCGTGGGTAAAGTCACGCTGGAAAAGCTGCATAATCTGGGGTTATACCATTGCCGTGATGTCAGGGAGTATTCACAGGAGTTGCTGAGCAAACGCTTCGGCAAATTTGGATTGGCGTTGTGGCAATATTGTCATGGCAAGGATGAACGACGTGTTAGCGTAGAACGTAAGCGCAAGTCTGTCGGGGTTGAGAGAACTTTACCTCACGACATTCATTCTGCCGAAGAATGTTGGCAGGTAATCGAAAAATTATTGCCAGAACTACAGCAACGACTTCAGAATGTGCGTCCTGATATGGATATTCATTCGCAAGGGATTAAACTTAAGTTTTCTGATTTTCAACTCACCAGCATTGAGCAGAGACAACTTCATTTAGTACCCGAGTTGTTTAAAAGCCAGCTACAAGAGATTTTGCAACGACAGCGAAATCGTGGCATTCGGCTGGTGGGATTACAAGTAGGGCTACCTGATGAGCAGACGGTTCGGCAACTGCCTTTGCCGTTTCCACAACAAGTTATTTGATACTCAAAGAATCAGGTGAACCAAAAAAATAATAGCCCAATACAACATTTGGAACGAATTAACGATAAAAGGGGTTTTATGTCTTATCCAATCGCAGTAAGAGCGACAGTAGACGCTATCACTGATGTAAACGGAACCTGGGATGCGGTTATCTATATTTCTCCCAGCGCCACTTCCGGTACATCGTCTGTTATTTCTGAAGCCATTTTCAAGTATGCCGATATCGACAAACGAGTCGGCGTGCAGCCTATGTTGCTACCGGCAGAAGGTGTTGCTGGCGGACGTATTATTTTTGCGCCAACGGGCAACCTGATGCGTTATTTTGATGATGTTCGTCGCTATGGTGATGCGGCACACAAGGCTGCTAAAATCGCCAAAGATGCCGGTATCGTGAATCCCTTACTGGTTGTGGAAACGCCCAATGATTGGCGCTTCCAACACGCATTGGAAGTGGCTTATCTACAAGCTTGCCAGTCTCTTTGGCAGCCTCTGGAAGCCAGAGAAAGTCTAAATGAAGCCGAATTGGAACCTGTAAATCAGATCGGTTTGGTGCACGAAAGTGTTGATGCTGATTGGTTGGTTGCTGTTGAAGGCGGACGTCGTTTGGCAAGAGATCTCTGCGGTACTAACCCCGAAAGAATGGCACCTCCGGGATTTGCTGATTATTGCGTTGACGCTTTTGCTGGAACCGATGTGAAAGTTGAAGTGATTTCCTCGCAAGAACAATTGCAAGAGGAGTATCCATTGCTTGCTGCTGTGGCGCGCGCTGCAGTGCAAGTGGAGCGCCATCATGCTCGCGTTGTAACCCTGACTTATGAACCGGAAGGGGAAGTGACCCAAAGCCTGTATTTGGCGGGTAAAGGTGTCACTTACGATACTGGCGGTGCAGACTTGAAAACTGGTGGTTTCATGGCGGGTATGAGTCGTGACAAAGGTGGTGCTGCCGCCGTTGCTGGTTTAATGAAAACCGTTGCCATGTTAAAACCCAAAGGTATCAAAGTCGTTGCTGAGTTAGGCTTGGTGCGTAACAGTATTGGTTCCGATGCGTTTGTTTCTGATGAGATCATTACCAGCCGTGCTGGTGTGCGTGTGCGTATCGGGAACACCGACGCAGAAGGTCGCTTAGTGCTGTCTGATGTGTTAACTCATTTGAAAGAGTTGGCGGAAGGCGATGATAAGGCTGAGTTTTTCTCTGTGGCAACCTTGACTGGGCATGCTGCTCGTGCTGTAGGGCCTTATACCGCATTGGTAGAAAACGGTTTTGCCAGAGCCAATCGAAGTGCTCAAGCATTGTCTGACGTTGGTGATTTATGGGGCGATGCCGCTGAGGTTTCTCGTTCTCGCCGAGAAGACTTTGATTTCGTTGCGCCTCGAAGCAAAGCTGATGATGTATTGTCTTCAAATAATGCTGCTTCCGCAGTGACTCCTCGAGGCCATCAATTCCCAATGGCATTTTTATGCATATCGTCCGGTCTGGACAAGGTTAACGCTCCTTACACTCATGTTGATATTGCGGGTAGTGGTGTGGAGAAAGGTGATTGGCAGCACGGTAAACCAACGGCTTCGCCTGTGACTATGCTGGCGGCAAGATACTTTAAATAGATATTAAACATGACTGAATTGAACGAACAGCAAGCAATGGAATTAAAGCCCGGGAAGTATCGCCATTACAAAGGCAATGACTATCAGGTGATTGATGTTGCCACTCATTCTGAAGATGAAAGTAAACTGGTGGTATATCGGCCTTTGTATGGTGAAGGTAAGCTATGGGTAAGGCCGTTGGAAATGTTTGTTGAAGAAGTTGAATTGCCTGATGGGCGCAAAGTACCACGCTTTGCGTTTGTTGGTGAATGCTAAATATTCATTCTGACTATTGGATATGACTTTATGAAAAAATTTGTGTTGTCTTTATGTTCTGTTGCTTGTCTGCTAGGCATTAGCACTGCGTCAGCAAAAATGGATTTTGATACGGTTGAAATTAAACCCGAACAAGTGACTACTTCCGTTTATATGTTAACGGGCTACGGCGGTAATATCGGTGTCTCTGCGGGTGAAGATGGTATTTTGATTATTGATGATCAATTTGCGCCCTTGGCTGACAAAATATCAGCAGCCTTAAAAGGCATCGCCAATACCAAGCTTCGATACATTATCAATACCCATTTTCATGGCGATCATACTGGCGGTAATGGGGAAATGAAGCATCATCATGAGGCTACTGTTTTTGCTCATGATAATGTGCGAGTTCGTTTGCAAAACGACCCCGAGCAAAAGCCTGAAAATCTTCCTGTAGTGACTTATGCCGATGGCGTGAAGTTCCATTTTAATGGTGATGTATTGCATGTGAAGCATTTGCCGGGCGCGCATACCGACGGCGACAGCTATGTGATTTTTGAGAAGCAAAATGTGCTTCATACTGGCGATATCATGTTCAACTATATGTTCCCTTACATTGATTTGGATGCTGGAGGTTCTGTACCCGGTTATATCAAGGGCGTTGAAGTTCTGTTAAGCGAAATCAACGATGACACCAAAGTGATGCCTGGTCATGGCAAATTGGCGAGTAAAAAGGATGTTGAAGTTTTCCTGGATATGCTGAAAAGCACGCGCCAATTAGTGATGGACATGAAATCGGAAGGCATGACATTGGAACAGGTGACAGAGAAAGGATTGGGTGAAAAGTGGCAATCCTGGTCATGGAGTTTTATTCCTGAGGCGAAATGGATCGCCACCTTGTACGATGGTCGATAGTCGTCGTTTTCCTTCTTTCACATCATTAACATCATTGAGGGCAGTGGCAATGGTCACTGCTCAACCTGAACACATAAAACAACTTTTTCACTGGTTCGATTCCAAAGCGTCCATGTTTACCTGGGGTGGGCCTGGCATGCGTTATCCCTCTAATCAAACCTTGTTCTTACGCGACATTGGCTGGTTGCGTTTGGCTAGCGTGGCTCTGATCCCCCAGGATGATGTGTTTTTACCCAGTGAGGAGCAACGGCTAATGGGTTTTGCCCAGATTTATCCCAGATTGGGGCGCTATCATTTTGGCCGGGTTGCCATTTCTCCGAATGTTCGAGGGCAGGGGCTGGGAAGCCGATTTCTGGCGCGTTTAATCGAAAGCATTGAACTTGGCGCTTATGTACCGGAACAGAAATGGGATGCGGTAGAAAAGAACTGTAATCCACAAGGTTTTATTGATACCACGACACAAAAGATTTATCTGCCTTTTGTGGCTGCGGGCTTTTCGCTATTTGTACTAACACATAATCAGGCGGCGATTCATTGTTATCAAAAACATGGTTTTCGAGAGCGAGAATACCCAGAGGCTCTACCCGGGAATATGCAAGATTGCTTGTATATGGTTCGTGGTATGGCGACCGAGATTAGTTGAGTATTAGTCGCGGCAGCTCATTAATATATCCACCAAGTCAATGTGTTCAGACATATTCTGAGTCAGCCTGCCTTTATGATTTAAAATCGCAATATGATTACCTTGGCGAGGTAAGTTGAATGCTTTGCGTAACTGATTGCGTTCCCGCCCTGATAACGTCGTTTTTTGCCAGTCATTGAGATCCTGCATTTGAATTCCTTGACGTTTTATTTGAGAGCTTAAGGCTTGCTTCTGCTCCTCAAAGTCCTCGGCAATATTGCCATGTAAGCTGTATAGCACTGTGCATCGAGCATTAGCCAAAGCATTGGCTTTGAATGTCAATGAAATGAGAGTAATTGTAAATAACAGAATATACCGCATAAGCGATATTGTAGGCTGATACTGCCAATAAGTCCTGCGGCCTTTAATATTTCTCACAAAAACAATTTCATTTAATTAACGCTATGGTTTTTATTAGATAAATCCAGTGAAACTTCAAGAGTAACGATATTTCTTATCCCGAGTTCAGGTTAAATAGCTTATTTGAACTTTCTGTGAGGAATTAAGCAATTATGTGAAGCAGAGGTTATTGGGATAAAAGAGGTCAATTACACACTATTGTTCAACATCGATATCCTTGATTTCATGAACTCACTAATAACGTTTCTTAGGTATTTAAGGTTATAAATATGTGGGCTCCAACTTCATTTTTGCTTGTCAGTTAACATAAAAATTAGCTTGTAATTTAATCAGTTAAATGAACTTTAATATTTTGGCTTAAGTGCCAAGCTATTACGCTATTTTCTTTGTTTATTGATATTTAAGGTAATTAATTGGGCGGAGTGCGTTCTTGATATTGTGTTTGTGACTTTAGTCGATTAGTGAATGGTGTTGCTATTTAACGTATTGATATAAATAAATTATTTTTCATTTTCTTATCTGCTTTTAATGCATTTTCTCTGTAAAAACAAATAGGCTTAACTCTCATTTTGTTACCAAAAATGATACGTAATAGAGAAGTCATAATGGGTTTGTGTATGTAAAAAAACCGTCTTTAAACAGTCAAAAATCGAATATATAATGCGCAAATTGAATAGCCGAGAATGTACTGGATGTGATCACAAGTATGTGAAAAGGGTACGTTGTAGTCTTGGATGATTATCATCAACTTCCTAAAAAATCCTTGCAGTAAAAGGACTTTCCTCGACCAAAAAATGGTCAATCTCTTAAATACGTGAATAACTAATTTCCAGACCGGAATTTTTTTATTAGTTATGCCGTTTTTGAATATTACTTAAAACCCGATTTCCGTGCATAAACATGCGTGGACAGAAAAAATTTGACCATTTATATTTCTTATTAAAACAAATACAAAAGTATTAATAACAATAATATCAATTAAAAAAACAAGTGTTGCTGTAGGAGAAACAAATATGAAAACTAACATCAAGAGCATTGCGTTTGCTTTAGTAAGCACCGTTTTTACTGGCCTCACGACGAGTGCTTACGCTGACGACATTAAAGTTTATTTCAACCATGATGTGAATTTGCCGGCGATGAAGGCTAATTTAGAGAATGAGATCATTAAGGTGATTAATTCTGCAAATTCCACCTTATATATGGCTGTTTATGATCTGGATTTGCCAGGTATTGCACAGGCAATGGTGGCTGCAAAAAACCGTGGCGTTGATGTTCGTTTTATTACCGATGAAGACAATATTGCAGGTGAAAACGTCGAAGCATTAGGTATTCTTGATGCTGGCAATATTCCCTGGATTGATGACACTGAAAACGGCAGTGCAGGATCCAAAATCCAACACAATAAATTCATTATTGTTGATGGCGCTCGTGTATTAACGGGAAGCACTAACTTTACTCAATCCGGTATCCATGGCGATTTGGATGCGACTGGAAACCTGATTAGTGCAGGTAATGATAATCACATTGTGGTGATTGAATCACAGCAACTTGCTGGTGTGTATACCACTCAGTTCAACATCATGTGGGGTGATGGTGCGGGTGGTGCTAAAGATTCTTTGTTTGGTTTGGGTAAACCTGATCATCAGATGGAGACGGTTTATACCACTAATGACAACATTCGTATCGACGTTCAGTTCACACCTCAATCTCCTAGCCTGTTTGCCGGCTCTACGTTAGAAAACATGGTTAACTATGTTGCATCAGCAAAACAGCGTATTCGCCTGGCTCAGTTCGTTATTAGTGCTCAGGATGTTGCTGATGCAATGAAAGGCAAAAAAGAGGCGGGTGTTGATATCCAGGGGATTGGCGATTCCAGCTTCTTCTTCCGCTATTACTCAGAGTTTATGGATATGTCGGGTCAGCAGGAATTGAACACTAATGGAGTCTATGAAACCGATTCTTATACCGGTGCACCTAATAACCCTTGGCAGAATACCGCAGATGTAAGAGTGGCGAATATGGATGGTGGCGACAAATGGCACCATAAATACATTATCGTTGACGACACGGTCTTGACCGGCTCTCATAATATCAGCGGTGCAGCCGCGTTTGGTAACGACGAGAACGTTGTGATTATTCATGATTCTCAAACTGCCGCAGAGTTTGAAGGTCATTTCAGCCGTTCATTTTGCAATGCCGGCTCTGGCGGTTCCTGTGGGGTGACTTATCAGGGCGGTACTTGGGACGGTGTTGCTCTCTCTGCCGATGAGGTGGCGACTGTTCTTGAAATAGTTAACTATGCAACGCTTGAGCAATTGGATATTCAAGCCGCTATGAACAGACGTGCTGTTGATAATATTTTGGCAGCTCGCACTATTACCAGCATGGATCAGCTTGCAGCAGTATCTTATGTCGGTACAGCGGCAATGCAAGCTCTGAAAGATTACATCCCGGTCTGGTTGTCGTTGTAAACAGTTTCTTTATTCAAAATCGATGAATGTGTTTGGGGCTTTTTAAGCCCCTTTTTTTGATCTTAAAACTGTTTTAAAGAGAAGGAACCCGGCTTAAATGATCTTCTGCCCAGATGTTACGCATACTGGCTTCTGAGATGTTGCCACCAGAGAGAATCACCAATACTCGTTTTGGTTCAGACTGTTGTTTCAACCATTCGACAACACCACCCATACACATGGCACTGGTCGGTTCAACATGAAGCTTCAACAAGTGTTGCAGCCATTGTGTCCAATAAGCGATATCGTTTTCATTGACCTCAAAAAAGCCATCCAGCTGTTGTATATAGGGGAAGGTAATATTGCCGACCGCCGGAGTTGCTGCTCCATCGGCCAATGTCACGGGCGTTTCGGTTAAGCTTTGAATGCTGCCTTTGCGGCGAGATTCTGCGGCGTCATTGGCGTTTAGTGGCTCACAGCCTATTACTTTGGCTTTGGGTGATAAGGCGCGCGTTGAAATGAAAGTGCCCGATACCAAGCCGCCACCACCACAGGGGGCGAACACAGAATCTACATCACCGATTTCCATTAGTGCTTCAAAGGCTGCTGTGCCTTGGCCTGTAATAATATCTTCATGATTAAACGGTGGGATCCATACTGTGCCCGGCTCTTGGCTGGCTTCCTGAACTGCGGCATCGGCTTCAGCTCGGGTGGCAAAACGTCTTACTTCTGCGCCATAGCTTTCAGTTGCAGCGGCTTTCACTGAGGAGACATTCTGAGTAGTGAATATGGTGGCAGGTATGCCATAAAGCCGGGCGGCGTAGGCCACTGCCTGGGCATGATTGCCTGAGCTATTGGCGACGATCCGTTTCGGGAGCGAATCTGTTTCCGCTAATTTGGTGACGACATTGACCGCACCACGAATTTTAAATGCCCCGATGGTTTGTAAGCATTCAGCCTTGAAATAGATTTCGTGCCCCAGCCACTGATTCAGCAATGAGGATTCAACAACAGGTGTTTCATGAATATAGGGTGCGATACGTCTATGAGCCTGCACTATGTCTGCGATGCTTAAATTCGACATTTAAAGAGATTCCTTTGCTAATTAACCCGTGCTCAGTATGTTGCTCCGAAGCGCTTAGTGCGCTTCGGGATGCAAGTTACGATCAAAGAAATTGGTGATGGTTTTGTACAAATGGATGCCGGTTTCCTTGCCACGAATACTATGCTTCTTACCAGGGTAATCCATCACTTCGAACGGCAGGCTCAGATCTTGAAGGTGCTTATACAAACGAGTGCTGTGAGTGAAAAGCACGTTGTCGTCAGCCATGCCGTGGTAAATCAACAGCTTGCCTTTAAGGTTCTTGGCATAAGGGAACACGGATGAATTGGTGTAGGCATCGGCATTGGTTTTAGGATTGCCCATGTAACGTTCGGTGTAATGTGTGTCATATAATAACCAATCGGTCACTGGTGCGCCGGAAACGCCGGCAGAAAAGTAGTCTCCCGCTTTGAACATTGCCATCAAGGCCATGTAGCCGCCATAGCTGTGACCATAAATACCAATTCGTTGCTTATCAACATAGGGAAGGGTATGCAGGAATTTCACGCCAGCAACCTGGTCTTGAACTTCAATTTCGCCCATGCGCTCGTAAATCGGTTCTTCAAAGGCTTTGCCGCGATAGTTGGAACCGCGATTGTCTACCGTAAACACGATATAGCCTTTGTTTACCCAATGTTGCATTAGCAAGCCGCGCTGCTTATACCATTCATTGGTAACGATTTGCGCGTGTGGGCCGCCATATACAAAGACGATGACAGGGTGTTTGCCTTTAATTTCTTTCGGCTTCCATAAGCGGTAATGCAAGGTAACGCCATCCTGGGTTTTAAACTTGCCAAATTCCGGGGCAATCCAGTTCGCCATATAAGGATATAAAGGATGGCCTTCTGTTACGGCGTTTTCATGTAGCCATGCAACTTGTTCGCCGTCTGCTTTATGTAAGCTGACTTGCGGAGGTGTATTCACTGTCGAGAAATCATCAACATAGACGCTGGCATCGTCGCTGAATGCGATTTTATGGAAGCCGCTACGCTGACTGATTCGAGCCAGTCCTGAGCCATCGAATCCAACTTTGTACAGGTGTTCTTCGATTGGCGTATCAACGCGGCCGGTGAAATAAAGGGTTTTGCTGGCTTCATCTACAGCTGCAATTTCATTCACCACCCAGTCGCCTTTAGTGAGCTGTTTAACCAGGCTACCGTCGTTATTGTGCAGATAGATATGTTTAAAGCCGTCTTTTTCCGACAACCAGATAAATTGCTCAGTGGAATTCAGGAAACGTAGGCCGTTATGCAGGTTGACCCAGGTGTTGCTTTTCTCTTCTAAAAGCTGTTTTTGTTTCCCGGTTTTGGTATCAAAGGATCTTAACTGCAATGTTTTTTGATCGCGGCTTTGCCATTGATAGGTGAAGTGCTGGTTGTCGTTCATCCAGTTTCCGCGAGCAAAATAGATATCTTGCTCTTTACCCATATCAACCCAATCGGTTTTACTCGCCTTCAGGTCGTAAATAGCCAGTGCAACCTTGGCATTGGGTGTGCCTGCCCGGGGGTAACGCTGTTCGATCATCTTGATGCTGTCAGCATAGATTTCACTACGGGTAATGATCTCAACCGGGGTTTCGTCAATTCTGGTGAAGGCGATTTTTGACTCGTCTGGAGACCACCAATAGCCAGTCATTCGCTCCATTTCTTCCTGTGCGACAAATTCCGCCATGCCGTTTTTGATGTTACCACCACCCTCTTTGGTGATAGGGAATTCTTCACCCGATGCGATATCCATCACGTATAGATTTTGCTCTCGAATGTAGCTGATATAGTGACCTTTAGGGGAGAACTGGATGTCGGTTTCGAATTCCGGCGTATTGAGCAAGCGCTTGGCTTTTTCGTCACCAATGCGGTAGTAGTATGCGTCGCCAGCGAGTGGGAAAAGCAATGCTTTACCATCTTTCGACCATTCGTAGTACATGATGCCACTACCGTATTCTCTCATGCGTTCACGGCGAGCTTTTTCTTCATCAGAGAGCGATTCGTTGCCTGTGTGCAGGTCGTCAGCGTCAAACAATAACTGGGTTTTGCCACTGGCAATGTTGTATTCCCATAAATCATAACGCTCGTAATCATTTTCTTTGCCTTGAATAAAGGTGATACGTTGCCCGTCGGGTGAAACTTTAAGGTTTTGCGGTGCTGTGCCATCTAAAGCGGGGGAACCATAAATACGTTCTATGGTGAGTTGCTCTGAGTAACCATAGCCAGAAAAGGCCAGGCCGGTGAGTAAAGAGAAGATAACCGTTTTATTCTTCATTCCTGCATCCGTAATCTGAAATCATAATCTGCGTCCCTTCACTTTATTGTGCCTGTCATTAGATGGCTGTATGGATTAATCAGTTATTAATCGAAAGATGAAGGTGGACGCGTTTAAACATAGTTTAATCATTGTGCCTGCAATAATGAAGATTCTCTTACGGGATGCAAGGACAATTCGGTATTCCTGTTGAACAAAGTGTAAAGTATTGTCAAAAAGCCGTGTTTTTGTCTGGATAAGGAAAAATATGCCTAATAATGGTTTCCAATTTAAACAGTTTTTTATCGCTCATGATCAATGTGCCATGAAAGTGGGCACTGACAGTATCGTGCTAGGAAGCTGGGTTGAATTTCATCAAGGGCTGTTTTCTGGCGAGGCAAGAAGCAATGCCGATCAAGATGATGGGAATCGTGTAATCAACCTGTTGGATATCGGTACGGGAAGCGGTTTGCTTGCCGTCATGATGGCACAAAAGATTGCTGAATATAGTCAAACGCATCAGGTCGACATACTTCCTTATATTCAAGCCATTGAACCAGATGAAGCCGCGTTGCTACAAGCTCGTGAAAATATGGCAGCAAGCTTATGGAAGGATTGGTTTCAGCTTCATCATGGACGTATTCAAGACATTGCTTTCCAGCCAGCTTCCATGGATCTGATTGTTTGCAATCCTCCTTATTTTCAATCGCAACAGATGAGCCAAAACGATATTAATGCTGAGCGGTTTAGTCAGCAACGCAGAATGGCGCGTCATCAAGACTCTTTATCTTTGCATGAACTGGTGAATCAAGTGGCTCTTTTGCTAAAGCCTTCTGGTGAGTTTTACTGTGTTTTACCTTATGAACAAGCTGAGGACTTTATTCAGATATTGGCTGAGCACTCTTTGCATATAAAAAGTCGGCTATCTGTTAAGGCGACCAGCATGAAACCTGTTAAGCGCATTATTTGGCGTGTCGTTAAGGAGCCGCCAACGGATGAAGTGCAAGAGCTGGAATTAGTGATCCACGATGCCAGTGGTGGATACAGTGATGATTACATTAAGCTGTGTCGCGCGTTTTATGTGAATTTTTAGATGATTATAGTGAAGAGGAAAGTAGTAAAAGAAAAGGAATGACAGGTAGACACGAGCTAACAACATCTACCTGGGTTTTGCGTTAATTAAACGAAATCTTTCACGATGTGTTTTACAGAGCGATGATAGAAAGGCAGGCTAACATTTGGATCAACATTATCTGCTGGATAACCAAATAAACCGAAACGATTACCTTTACAGTGACTAACAACCACCACATGCTTGGGTTCTTCATTTAAACTGCCGCGAAATGGGTCAATGACCGGAATCACATAGTTCTTAACTTTAATTAACCCAACACGGCGCTTGTCTCTGTACATAAAGCTGTCAAAGACTGGCTGATCCAAAATGGCATATACAGCAAATTTGGGGATCTGAATTGGCACATTTCGCCAGTGTAGCTGGACAATCTGTAAATTCTTCACCAGATCTGACATAGCGTCGGGTAATTGAATTTCGCGCATAACCGCCTCTCCTCAATATTAATACCGCAGGCTACGGCTTCCAGCCATTTTTCACCTCTTAAAACCTATCGAGTGATAGATTTGTTAAAAGTTCATTTTTGTAACTTTTACGTTATTAAATATAGCAAGGCAAATAATTATTGGAACTAATAATTGCACAAAAATTAATTAACCCGAGTGGAATAAAATCGACATTTTTAATTTTTTATGACAGGTTATTTTTTATTAAAAAAATAAATACTGTTTATCTTTCAAATGGATAGCTTGAAAATTTTAATTTTAAACATCCAAACGAAATCATCTATAAATGAATATTTTTATAATTTCTTGGTTAAATTCAGGATTATTTTGCGACTAAAGTATAGTAATCAAATTCAGTCATTTTCTTAAATCCCAACTTTTCATATAACGCTTGAGCATTAAAATTGTTTTTTGCTGTGGCTAATTTTATGGAAAGCGCTTTTGTTTCTATTGCGTGCTCTCTTGCTGCGCCGATTAATGATGTTGCGACCCCCTGTTTGCGAAACGATTCATGGACATATAGGTCATTCAAGATCCAAACGTTGCGCATGGCAACCGATGAAAAACTTGGATAAAGCTGTGTAAATCCAGTTCCCTTGCCTGAATTGTCCAGTGTGATAAAAAACACAGAATCTTCATTTTCCAGGCGTTGCGCTACAAATTTACGTGAAGCTTCGATATTTGTTGGTTGCTGATAGAATTGACGATATAAATCAAAGAGTTCGCTAAGCTGAGATAGGTCATTAAGATTGGCTTGTCTGGTGTTCATGGGGAACCTTAAGGTAGTTTTAGGTTGCGTCCCCCGTTGAGGGCAAGAACCTGTCCAGTAATATAGTGGTTGGTGAGCAAATAAAGTACAGTTTGGCTAAAGGTTTCTGCGCCCGCTTCGACACCTAATAGGGATTTTTGCAGTGCCTTGTGGCGATATTCTTCATCATCGGCATCATTAAAGATAATCATGGAAGGCGCAATGCTGTTTACCCGTATTTTGGGAGCCCATTTGCGTGCAAATGAACGGGTCAGATTATCCATCGCCGCTTTCGAAGCAGCATAGGCGATATGCTTTTCACTGCCCGCTTCTGCAACAAAATCGCTAACGTGGATAATGTTCTCTAGCGTTTCATGAAAATGCGCCTGCAAAGCCAGATTGATTAAATAGGGCGCTTTGGCATGAACTTGCATCATGGCATCAAATACAGATTCGGGTTGCTCCAAACTATCTCGATGCCAGCTTGAAGCATTATGGATAATGGCATTGAGGTTTGGGCATTGTTGTTTGGCAAGCTGAATGAAGTCTTTTACGCCCTGATCGGTACTGAAGTCGGCGAACAAGCATTGCACGCCCTGTTGTTGCAACATTTTTAGAGAATCATGCTGGGTGCGATAGGTGATCGTGACTTGATAGCCTTGTGCAACCAGTGCTTGCGCGCAGTGTAATCCTAAACGCTGAGCTGCTCCTGTAATAAGAAGGTGTTTCAACAATTGCTCCTCATTCCTCATTTAATCAATGTGCCAGCTCAGGCTATTGAGCTTTTCAGTCGTTCTTGAGCACGTCTTCAACCGCATCCATTTCAGCCAGAATCTGATCTACCCAAATAGCGATGCGCTCATCGGTTTTATCGAACTGAGTTTCATCATCAAGGCTTAAGCCGACAAATTGAGAACCATCTTCGGTCAGGGCTTTGGAGGCGTTAAATTCATAACCTTCAGTAGGCCAATATCCAATAAAATGGCAGCCTTGAGGAGCAATTTTGTCGTGTAACATGCCAATAGCATCTTGGAACCAGTCCGGGTAACCTTCTTGATCACCTAAACCATAAATTGCCACGATCTTGTCTTGCAGATTCACCTGTTCGATATCATCCCACTGCGATTCCCAGTCTTCTTGCAATTCGCCAAAGTCCCAGGTGGAAATGCCGAAAATGATGATGTCGAAAGCTTCAGCTTTCTTTAAATCCACATCTTTAATGTTGTGAACAGAAACTCTGTCATTGCCATTACAAGCTTCTTTAATTGCTTCCTGAATTTTTTCTGCTGCCATTTCAGTGTAGCAAGTGGTTGAACCGTAAAATAAACCAATGGGAGTTGCTGAATTTGACATAGTCTTTGAATGATAAAAAACGTGTTGCGATAAATTATGGTGCGCGATTGTAACATGGTTGAGCAAATAAACACTGCAACGTGTTACTATTCTTAGACTCCTGAAATATAACCACTTTAATTCTTTTATGACGCGTCCAGATCGCCGAGTTAAGCCTCGTAACCTATCCGAATCTAATGCTGAAATAATAGAGCAGTTTATCGATTCGTTATGGCTGGAAAAGGGGTTAAGTAAGCACACACTTAGTGCATATCGTACGGATTTATCCAAATTCGCTGAGTTTTTGAAAGTCAATCAAGGTGCGAGTGAGTTATGTGATATTCAAGGGGGAGATATTAATCATTATCTGGCTCAGCGCTATGAGCAGGGATTTTCTGAGCGCAGCACTGCGCGATTTTTAAGTAGTCTCAGAGCCTTTTTCAAGTGGCTGCATGAACAGCAAATGCGGGAAGATAATCCACTGTCTCTGATCCATAATCCCAAGCTTTCCAAACCCTTGCCTAAAGTGATATCCGAAGCACAAGTACAAGACTTACTGGAAGCTCCACTTTATGAAGAAGACAGCGTGCAATTGCGCGACAAAGCAATGCTCGAACTGTTGTATGCCTCTGGTTTGCGGGTATCTGAATTAATCGGTTTGTCGCTGAATCAGGTGAGTTTACAACAAGGATTGATTCGGGTGACGGGTAAGGGAAATAAAGAACGTTTAGTGCCAATGGGAGAATTGGCGATTGAATGGATCAATGAATTTTTACGTAAAGGACGCCCAGATTTGCTAAAAGGACGTAGCGATATTTTATTTCCCAGCAGCCGAGGCACAATGATGACCCGGCAAACCTTCTGGCATCGTATTAAGTATTATGCTCAAAAAGCCAATATCGACTCGCGAATTTTATCGCCTCACACACTTCGTCATGCGTTTGCTACTCACTTGTTGAACCATGGCGCAGACTTAAGAGCGGTACAGATGCTGTTAGGGCATAGCGACCTTTCCACAACGCAAATTTACACTCACATTGCCACGGAGCGCCTACAAAAACTGGTTACAGAGCATCATCCCAGAGGGTAAATTTAAAGCTGAACAAAGAGTAAAGGCAAGCTAAGCAAACGACCTAAACCAAAGCTGAATACTATAAGTAATATGTTAATTTGCGTAGAAATCCGTTCTCTGCGGAAATATAATGCCAAATCTTGGGTCTAATACTTTGAATATTCATGTTTAGACAACAGCAGATACAACGAGTGGTACAACACCACGTTAATCGGGATTTTTTATGCAAATCATAACTCGTGTCATGGCTTTGGTATTGGTTGCTTTTGCCTTTGTGGCTCAAGCGCAAGAAGTAGCCGCCGTTGACGGTAAAACAGCCGTTAAAGAAAAAATTGAAAACCTGTTGAAAATGGACGTTATCAGCGTTACTCCATCACCCATTGATGGCTTATATCAAGCGATGACCGAACGTGGTTTGTTTTATGTCAGTGCCGATGCCAGGTATTTTGTTCATGGGCGCATCTTCAACCTTGATGAAGGCATGCGCAATATGACAGAAGAAGCGCTTTCCGGAGCTCGCCTTGATGGTCTTAAAGCTTTCCAAAACGACATGATTGAGTTCAAAGCTAAAGATGAAAAATATGCTGTAACCGTATTTACCGATATCACATGTGGTTACTGCCGTAAGTTGCATAACGAAATGGACGAATATAACAAGCGTGGTATCACTGTTCGTTATTTGGCGTTTCCTCGTGGTGGCCCTCAAAGCCAGGGTTTCAGTGATATGCAGTCAGTTTGGTGCGCTAAAGATAAGCAGGCTGCTTTGACCGCTGCTAAAAATGGTGGAGAAGTTGAACCTGCTGTGTGCGACGACAAGGTTCATGAAGAATATATGTTTGGTCAGCAAGTGGGCGTAACCGGTACTCCTGCCATTGTTTTGGCTGATGGAACCATGATGCCAGGCTATCAGCCGGCTGCTCAACTTGAGCAACTGCTGAGCGCAATGTAGTTTTAACCTGACTTTATAGCATTATTAAATCTTGAATATTCAACAACGCCCGTCTGTTACGACAGATGGGCTTTCTTCTGATTTACACCCTGTCATTCAACAAATCTATGCCCGTCGAGGAGCATTAACTGACGCTGATGTGCAGCGAACTACTTCTCATTTACAGCATTATCAAGGCTTGAAAGGTATTTCCGAAGCAGTGGCTATTTTGGCGTCGGCCATGGCTGAGCAGAAGCATATTATGGTGGTGGGTGATTTCGACGCCGATGGCGCAACAAGCACTGCTCTGGTCATTCGTGCTCTTAATCAATTAGGCAATAAAAAGCACAGTTATTTGGTGCCGAACCGATTTGAATTTGGTTATGGTCTGAGCCCTGAAATTGTCACCATGGCGTATGAGCAGGGCGCAGAGCTAATTATCACAGTAGATAACGGCATTAGCTGTATTGAAGGTGTGGCGTTGGCAAAACAGAAGGGAATGTCGGTAGTGATCACCGATCACCATTTACCCGCTGAGCAGCTACCCAATGCTGATGCCATAGTTAACCCCAATCAATCCGGTTGCGAGTTTGCCTCTAAAAACCTTGCCGGAGTGGGCGTTGCTTTTTATCTCATGATGGCATTGCTTCGACATTTGCAGCAGTCGAACTGGTTTGCCGAGCGGCAAATAAGCCCGCCTAATCTAACTAATCTGCTGGATTTAGTGGCTTTGGGTACGGTTGCTGACGTAGTGAAACTGGACGGCAATAATCGCATTTTGGTACATCAGGGCATTCAACGTATTCGAGCCGGGCAATGTTGCGCGGGGATTAATGCCATGTTGCAAGTTGCCAAGCGGACTAACTCCGATATCGACGCTTCGACAATGGGCTTTGTGTTAGGCCCTCGACTCAACGCCGCTGGGCGCTTGGATGATATGTCTTTGGGCATCCAGTGTTTGCTTACCGATGACGAGTACACGGCGATTCATTTAGCCAGCCGTTTGGATAGTTTGAACAGTGAACGCCGTGAAATTGAATCCAGTATGCAAAAAGATGCAGACGCATTTTTGGCGCAGTTTGCTTTAGGCAATGACACCATGCCAAGTGGCATTGTGCTTTATGAAGAAACCTGGCACCAGGGTATTATTGGTATTCTAGCCGGGCGTGTTAAAGACAAGTACAACCGACCAACTGTGGCAATGGCGTGGCAAGACGAAACCACCTTAAAAGGCTCTGCTCGCTCTATTCCCGGTGTACATATTCGTGATCTGCTGGACGAACTCTATAATCGCTACCCCGGCATTATTCAGAAATTCGGTGGTCATGCCGCTGCCGCTGGTTTAACCATTAATGCAGATAAACTGGCGGCATTTATTAAAGTCTTCGACCAGTTATGTGAAGAATTTCTTGAAGGCATGGAATTGCAGGATGTGATTTTAAGTGACGGCCAGCTACAGAAAGAATGCTTTAATTTACCCTTTGCTCAGCAACTAAAGGCCGCAGGCCCTTGGGGACAAGGTTTTCCTGAACCTGTATTCGATGGTGAGTTTCACATTGTGCAGCAGCGACTGGTGGGAGCCAAACACTTAAAGCTGGTACTGCGTAGCGAACAGGGCGAGGTTGTTGACGGTATTATGTTTAATGTTGATTTGGACGTATGGCCTAACGAAGCTCAGAAAGCACAAGTGGCTTACAAGCTGGATATCAATCGCTTCCGCAATAACGTTTCTTTGCAATTGATGATTGAGGCAATCGAGCCTGTTTAGGGGCTCAAAGCAGGAAAAATCATGGCAACCGAGACACAAAAGTTATTGGCGAAACATCAGAAGCTGATCCAGTCAGATGGTCGAAAAGTAATATCTCATGTGCAACGTGAAGATGGTGAATGGATACAACACACCTTAATGTTGGAAGGGATGGAAGTACCGTTTAAGTTTAAACGCAAAAAGAAATATCAGTCGCTAAAAGGCGCGCGGGTCAACCTGATCTACTATCCTGAAACCGAAAATGTTGCCGGGATGGAGTTTGAAATGATGAAAGTGGTGCGTTTAAAGCGGACTTAACTGTCTGTATAGAAGGCACTTAAAGGCCAACAGACTCAAGAGTAAGAGATTAACGATTGTGAGTATTCGTTCTGGTGAACCTGTTACAGCGACGCTCTATGTTTTACATAGTCGGGCATACCGTGACACCAGCGCTATCATAACGGCCTTATCTGAGGAATTTGGCAAAGTCACTTTTGTTGCCAAAGGCATTCGGAGTAAGAAGAATGCCAAAATTGCATTATTGCAGCCGTTCGTTTCCCTGAGTGCGCAAATCTATGGCAGAAATGAGCTTAAGAATTTAGCCAAGGTCGAAGCGTTAGGCATAGGACTATCGCTGTTCGATACCCGATTATATTCCGCCATGTATTTGAACGAATTACTAATGCGCTTGCTGCCTGTTGAAATGCCTTGTCCTGATATTTATCGACTCTATCACCAAGCGTTGCAAAAACTGGTTCATGGCAGTGATATTGAACCTGTTTTAAGAGAATTTGAAATCGCCTTATTGCAGGATTTAGGCTACGGTATGGAGTTTCATAGCGATTGTATTACTGGTGATGAAATTCAGCCGGGAGTATTCTATCGCTTCGATTTGGAACAGGGGTTTAGCGCAACAGGCAATAATCAACCCAATGCGATTATTGGACAGGTGTTACTGAACATTGGTCAGCAGCAATGGGACACGGAAACCTTAAAGGTCGCTAAGAAAATCGTGCGTTTGGCTATGGCTCCGTTACTGGGAAACAAGCCGCTAAAAAGCCGGGAATTGTTTAGTCGGCCAGCCGGGCAAGTATCGAATTCGTCTGTTCAGCAGACAAAAAATGAATAACCGTGTATCTGTGGCAAAGTACATTGATAGAAGATTAAAAGATGCAAGTCAGTAGAAGGCCACAGCAACAAATATTGAGTTAATCGCAAAATAAGAAAAGGCATACTCACACATGAAAGACATTCTATTGGGCGTCAACATCGACCACATTGCCACATTACGTAATGCGCGTGGCACCAGTTATCCTGATCCTGTTCATGCTGCAGATATTGCTGAACGAGCCGGTGCCGACGGCATCACGGTTCATTTACGTGAAGATCGTCGTCATATCGTTGACCGAGATGTGCGTATTCTTGCTCAAACCATCAATACCCGACTCAATCTGGAAATGGCTGTCACCGAAGAAATGATTGGTATTGCCTGTGAAGTTAAGCCGCGTTTTTGTTGTTTGGTGCCAGAAAAGCGCGAAGAGTTGACCACTGAAGGCGGGTTAGATGTGGTAGGTAGTTTCGATAAAGTGAAAGACGCCACGCAAAGATTGATGCAAGCAGGTATTGCCGTATCCCTGTTTATTGATGCTTCTCATGAGCAAATTGATGCTGCTAAAGCAACAGGCGCTGAATATATTGAAATCCATACCGGACATTATGCCGACGCGACTACAGAAGAAGCACAACTCGCCGAGTTAGAGAAAATCACCGAAGGTGTGCGTTATGCTCATAATCTGGGCATTAAAGTGAATGCGGGTCACGGATTGAACTATCATAACGTAAAACCCATTGCGGCTTTGTTCGAGATTATTGAATTAAACATCGGGCATGCCATTATCGCTCGCGCCGCTTTTGACGGCCTGGAAAAAGCAGTGGCGGATATGAAGCGCCTAATGTTAGAAGCAAGAGCCTGATAAGGGCTTTGCTTCCAGCAAATATCAACAGCGTGAACTTTCAATAAGAACAAACGGAAAAATCATGGCGATTGTAGGTATTGGTACCGACATTGTTGAAATAGCTCGTATTGAAAAACAGCTTGTTAAGTCAGACCGATTAGCAAAGCGAGTGCTTACTCCCAATGAGCTTTCCGTGTTTGAAAATCATGGTTTCCCCGCTCGATTTCTGGCAAAGCGTTTTGCTGCCAAAGAAGCTGCGGTGAAAGCGATCGGCAATGGTATTGGCAATGGCGTGTCATTTCAGCATGTGGAAATTGCCAATCGAGACAATGGTCAGCCTTATTTGCTTTTCTCGGGGGAAATGCAACGTTTATGTGAAGTGAGAGGCGTCACTCACAGCCATATCTCTATTTCCGATGAACAACATTACGCTATGGCTACCGTAATCCTGGAGGCGCTGTAAATGACATTGGTATTTAACACAAGGAGTTTGAACGGTGGTTAAAACCTTTCGTCCACCCAAAAAGCAACGTAAACCCAATAGACAACATCAGGCTTCCCTGCCAGTGTTGGAATTGGATATTCAAAGTCTGGATCATGAAGGGCAAGGTGTCGTTCGTGAACATAAGCCCGTGGTTTTTGTTGATGGGGGCTTGCCGGGAGAACGCTGTCGCGTTGCCTTAACCGAGCAAAAGAAAAATTTCAGTAAGGGCAAGGTGGTGGAAGTGCTTTCTGCACATCCTGAGCGCCAGAAGCCATTTTGTCGTCATTTTGGTGAGTGTGGTGGCTGCCAGACCCAGTACATAGGGCATGCTGCTATGATGCAATTGAAGCAGCAAGCTGTGTCTGGCTTGTTGCAAAAGCTGGCAAATATCACCGATGATACGAGTGAACACTGGCAACCAGCTATTAGCGATAAGGGTACAGGTTACAGACGTAAAGCCAGATTAGCAGTGGATTTCCGTGATGATGCGCATCGCAAGGTAGGTTTTCGAGGTAAGGGTAGCAACAACGTTGTTGCCATTGATGAGTGCCCGGTTTTACAAGCAGGTCTGCAAGCCTTGCTTTCCCCCATACGTGAATTATGTGAACAGTTAGATGCTAAAAGTGCGATTGGTCATATTGATTTGCTTCAAGGTGACCAACGAGTTAATGGTCTGGTGGAAGTAACTGATCCTCTGGTGGTTTTCCGGGTGACCCGAAACCTGTCTGATCAGGATAGACAGCGTTTAGTTAACTTTGCTCAACAGAATGCCTGTCAGCTGGTCTTGGAAGTGCGCCCCGGAGAGTACGAAAGCCTCGATGGACAGCGTATTGATGAAGGCGCTTATATCCACTATGCCTTACCAAATGATGTTCAGTTACAAGTGGGAAGCAATGATTTTATGCAGGTGAATGCCAGCGTAAACTGGAAAATGGTTGAAACTGCGTTATTGTGGTTAGAGCTTGAAGCTAGCGACAAAGTATTGGACTTATTTTGTGGTTTAGGTAATTTCAGTCTTCCTATTGCTCGTCATGTTGCTCATGTTACCGGCATGGAAGGTGTACCCGAAATGGTGCAACGAGCACAACAGAATGCACTACGAAATGGCATTCAAAATATTGATTTTATTTGTAAAGATTTGGAACAACCTGAAACTTTACATTATTGGCGCAAGCTTGATATCAATAAAGTGATATTAGACCCGTCTCGCCCCGGGGCTAAAGAGATGATGAGCCGGATTTTGGAACTTTCTCCGGAAAAAGTGCTCTATGTATCCTGTAACCCCGCCACTTTCGGCAGAGATATTGCAGAGTTGGTTGGTGTAGCCGGGCAAGGCAAGTATCGATTAGACAAAATCGCTTTACTGGATATGTTCCCCTATACGGCGCATACAGAACTGATTTCATTGTTTGTTCGCCAAGGTTAAGCGTTACAAAGGCCAAATAACGAAAGAATAATTATGGTTTCAATTCGCAAAGTACATCAGACGGATCGCCCATGTTTTGCAGAATGGTTAGAACAACTGAATCTGCCTGAAACCACCAAAGAAAAGCTTGCGACAATCTCTGAGCAGCCGGAAAGTTTGCTCATTGGGCAAGAAATGGTGGAAATATTACATGAATTGCAAATGGATGATGAAACCCTGCAAGCTGCGCTGGTTTTTCCCTTCTGCCAAATTCACGAACTCAATGAAGCTCAAATAGAAACTGAGTTTGGTGCCAATATTTGTCGCCTGGTAATGGGTGTCCGTGAAATGGATGCCATCCGCAGTTTATATATCACCCAGCACGTTCGAGCCAATGAAGCTCAAATCGATAAAATTCGTCGTATGTTGTTGGCGATGGTAAAAGACGTGCGCGCCGTATTAATTAAATTGGCAGAACGGATTTGCCGATTAAGACAGTTAAAAGACGCGGATGAAGAATCCCGTGTAATGGCGGCGATGGAATGTTCCAGTATCTATGCGCCATTGGCCAATCGCTTGGGCGTGGGTCAGTTAAAGTGGGAATTGGAAGATTTAGCCTTTCGTTACCTGCACCCTGAAACCTACAAGCAAATTACTATCATGCTTAAGGAGAAGCGTTCTGATCGACAAGGCTTCATTGATGATTTTGTCGAGCATTTGCAAGATGAACTGGATAAAGGTGGTATTCAGGCCAAAGTTTACGGGCGTCCGAAACATTTTTTCAGCATCTGGAAAAAGATGCAGTCCAAGAATCTCGACTTTGAACAGTTATTCGATATTCGAGCAGTTCGGGTTATCGCTAAACGTGTTCAGGATTGTTATTCCACCCTTGGACTCGTGCATTCCATTTGGAGACATATTCCCAAAGAATTTGATGATTATATTGCGACCCCAAAGAGCAACGGCTATCAGTCCATTCACACAGTGGTATTGGGGCCGCAGGGTAAGACGGTTGAAATTCAGATAAGAACCGAGCAAATGCATGAAGACGCCGAATTAGGTGTTGCTGCGCATTGGAAGTACAAAGAAGGCAAGAGCGGAAGCGATGCCAAGTACGAAGAAAAAATCGCCTGGTTGCGCAAAATCCTGCAATGGCAGGAAGAAATGGCTGCCGATGCTGAGCTGGTCGATGAATTACGTAGTCAGGTGTTTGAAGACCGGGTTTACGTGTATACACCTAAAGGTGATGTTTTAGATTTGCCGACAGGCAGCACGCCGCTGGATTTCGCCTATTACATTCACAGTAATGTAGGGCATCGCTGTACCGGAGCAAAAGTAGCCGGGCGCATTGTGCCGTTAACCTACAAATTGCAAACCGGTGATCAGATTGAGATCCTGACCAGCAAAAATATTAATCCAAGTCGTGACTGGATGAACCCGGCTACCGGATATATTCATTCTTCTCGTGCGCGCGCCAAGATCCAGGCCTGGTTTAAGAAGCAAGACAAAGACAAGAACCTTGCTGCTGGTAAGGAAATGCTGGAACACGAATTAACGCGTTCCCGCCTGACTGGCGATGGATTAGAGAAGTGTATTGAACGCTTTAATGTGACTTCTCTGGACGATTTGTACGTCGCTATTGGTGCCGGTGATATTCGTATTATGCAGGTCATCAACTTCCTGCAGCACTTGCATAAGCCCGAGCCTGAAATTGATCCTCGCGCTACACGACATAAACCTAAAACCACCGGTTCCGGTAAAGATCATATTATCGTGGAAGGTGTGGGTCGTTTGATGAGCCAGATTGCCGGTTGCTGTCAGCCATTGCCGGGAGATCCTATCGAAGGTTACATCACTATTGGTCGAGGGGTGAGTGTTCACAAGCGTGACTGTGAACAATTGAAATCACTGTTGCAGCAACACCCTGAGCGAGCTATTGATGTTAACTGGGCGCATGATTTACATGAGAAATTCCAGGCCGTGTTGGATGTTTCCTGTGTTGATCGTAACGGTATATTAAGAGACATCACCACTATTCTGGCCAATGAAAGAACCAGTTTGTTGGCAGTGGAAACCTACCCTCAGAAAGATGCGCAAAGTGCGCGTATTCGCTTGAGTGTTGAAGTGGCTAACGTCAATGCGCTGAGCAAAACCATGCAGAAAATACGTAACGTAAATAGCGTTATTGATGTGCATCGGGTTGGTAAATAGAGCGAACGTTTACAATGGGAAAATCAGCAGGAGGAGTGACATTTGAACTTCTGAAATGGATCCCGTTTCTCATAAAAAATATAATAAAAACAATTAGAAAGCAACATTTGATCCATTAGGTCGAGTACATAGGTTACTAATGCTTTGTACTCGACTTATTTGGAAAATAATGAACTAAATTATCGTCTGTACTTGTACCTAATAGATACAAAAAAGTTATCTGTTAAATGCTCTGTTTTTTAATATGTTTGTCTCTGACTTCGTTAGACGAATCTATATTTTTGCGATTTGCCAGTGGGGTTGTCTCGATTGGTCATTTCAGTTAAACCGCTGTCCTTCTTATGTGCGCCTTTCACGCTGGCGCTGCACACAAATCTGGCTTTGGCATTGTTCCCCTGTTGCCACTAAACCTTTTTCCTGTTTTTCTTACGGGGCGTTCTTGCTGGTGGGTTTTTATAAGGTCTTTCAACCCCGACAACATCGGCGCGTCTGTTTACGTGCTCTTTGTATTCGTTAATGACAGGCTCCGCGTTTTTGCCTACCTCGGCCTTACGTTTATGGTTTCTAAGGTGCAAGAAAGCCCAATGTAGCGTAAAACAAAGCGAGATAACCATTATCCATAGCTCATATATAACGTTCGATATGAGCATTAACACTAAGACCATAACCAGATAAACATTGAGTAATCTAGATTCCTTTCTGACTTCTCGCATCTTTTCAATGTGGGGGTAAAACTTCTGTTTGTCCTGCCATAAGCGAAGCTGGTTTATTTCAAATTGACTCAGAGGTTTCTTGGACATAATACAAAGCCGGGTCTGTGTGAATTAACAATGGTTCAACCAAAAGCGAAAGGCTAAGGCAAGTTAAGTAGTTGAGTAAGGAAACGCGCAGGATTTTAACCGAATAACGACGAGAATGAAATTTTGTGTCTGTGTTCAAGCTAAAAAAGCCCTGGGACATTTCCCAAGGCTGGCTTACTGTTTCGGCTGGTGGCATTTTGTGAGCTCTAGGGCAAATCTAGAGGGCGTTACTGTCTTCTATATACATTCCGATGAACCCAAGGTTATATAGATTAATATTATTACCTTGTGCTGATTTCTTATGGCTTTAATACTGGTCGCAAGATGCAACCATAAAGACTTGGCTTTGAGCTTTTCATTTGAATGGCAGGCAGCTAGAAAACCCGCTAAAACCCCTTGCAAATAAAGACTTCTAGGATGTTTCAGCATGTTAATGAATCACCCAAAAGACCCACCAGTTAGATCAATAGACCGCATAAATATTAATCCTTAACCTAAAGCTTTCATGCAAACAAAATGACAGATATTAAATTTAACCATAAGTTGCAGGCGTGTTTCGTTCGGAGTAGTATAATTACCGTTTTAAAAAGCTTTATTTATTATCTAAAGGCTAAGTTTATGAAAAAGATCAAGTTATGTTGTGTTGTTGTACTTGGATTGCTTGCTGTAACGCCTGTTCATGCTTCGGATAATTGGCTATCAAGTCTCTTTCCTTGGTTGAATGTTTCCGGCGTAGGTTTTGGCGGTGGTCATCCAGAAGTTAAGGATAAAGAAAGTATTTACACAGCAAATGGTGTTGGATTTGGGGGCGGAGATCCTGTTAGTGCAAGCGGTACTGTATACGTTCCAAACGGCGCTGGTAATAGTGGTGGTAATCCATCAATCCCAGACCCGAATTAATTAAGAGGAACTTGCTAAATATGAGTACCAACCTTGCTTTCGTCTTGTCCTTGATATGGGTAATACTCTTGCTGGGCGCGACAGTATTGAATTACTTAAAAGGAAGAAGCCCGTTATTTTACAGTAGTGTGTTTTTACTTGCGATCTACGCTACTACACATTTAATCAATATTAACTGGTTAGCAACATTACCAGCTATTGAAGCAGTAAAAGTACATTATTTGTTTTATAGCGCTGTACAGGCTGTTATCGGCATTGGTTTATTTTGGTTAAACCGTAAAAACATGACATTGACGATGGGTCTAGCGATATTTCTGTTAGGTTTAGAAACCATTCTTAACTTTGCTGTTCATGTAGACAGAAATGTAATGGCATTGAACTTTAATGCTGTTCCTAATTTGGCAAGTAGCAGTCAATGGTTTTTGTGGCACATAAAAGATGTTATAGCAACGTTGAACAACCCTGTACTTATCGTTGCTGTAGTCTTGCATAAGGTCTATAAATTTGAACCAGCAGACACGAATGAAGCGATTGATATTGGCGAAGATGTAGAACGCTTTGTTAAGGGTTGGAAGGACTCAACGCTGAAAGTAGAGCTTTTGAATATGCTGAATAAAGGCATTGCCGAATTGTTAGAACATAATTTGAAAAGAGAAAAAACAAGGAACCTGATAGGTTTAACGCTTATAGAAAAGGCAATCGCTATTAGCTACTACGAGCCGGACAGAAGCAATTGCGGAAGGTTTGCCCGTTTCATGTATTGGTTAAGAAGCTAATTTCTGAATAACTCATCGTTATCTACATTCACATCGAAAAGTCGGCGTAGGGAAACCTCGCCGATTTTTGTTTTCTGAGACAGTAGATCCATAAATTCAACATTGACTATTCCTCTTTTAAGGAACATTTCAAATCTTCTTATTTCCCCTTCGTGGGTCTCATTGCCATATAGGTGACGGTAAAAGTCAGCAACCCCGTTATAGTCTGTCTGGATCAGGTATCTCATACGTCGTTTTATTTTCTCAGAACTATCGAGTGTAAACTCAACCATGATTTTCTCTCTATCGGTAACAAAACAAGCCGATGATAACACACCTAGACAACAAAGCTTTAAGGCCAACAACAAAAACTGTGTTGCTGAATTTGTCCCTCGTTGGCTACCTTAGAAGCTATGGTTTCCCTTGGCCTTACCTTGAAGCTTTAACCCGGACAACAACAAGTAGTGGTGATGGTCTAAAAATCCCTCCCAGAAATGAAACGACGAGGTGCGAATTACCCTTGGTTGAGCGTCTGGAAAGTACCTTAGCCACCATTAAACACCCTCTAAGGCTTTCTCAGAGGCATACTAATGGAGATTTTGACCTAAAGTTACGTCATTACATTACCAGAATGTCAAATCCTCTTAGAAAGGCTTACAGAAGCTTTCTTTATGTTGCCAACATTGAAAGCTAAACAGCATAGACAAATACCGGACGTAAGCCATAGAGGTTAACTAGGGGCTGGTTCTTCTTGGTTGGCCTCTATGGTGGGTCGTCCGGGTATCTCTGGGTTGTTATTTTATTCTGCTACCACAACGAATAAATAACCCTCTAGGGTGGGCTTAGAGGGGGCTATAGAATAACGCCGGGGCTAATGCTTGTTTTATCCGGGGGTTATGAAAATTGGCTGCTGCTGGTGGCTTTCCAAGTCTGGAACGTTGGTAATGCTTGAAGACATCATAAAGCCAACCTCATAGATAACTTTTGCGTGCCTTTGGTCTTGATATTCTTGATGTTCTTGGTGCTTATGTAGTCTCGGCTCTCGTTGGCTCATAGAACCCCCGTGGATGTCTCTCAAATACTTCGAGGCGGCTTTATGTCTCCTTCAAGCTTCAAGGGTTCTCAATCAAGAGAAATGATATTCGACTAAGAAGACAACGGCCTATCGGTTTCTCGGTTGGCCTTAAGGTTGTCTTGAAGGTGACACAAAGGATCTTAAGGTTAGTCTAAAGATAATGTTTCTTCTGATAGGATCTTAATAAGCTAAGTCTTACCTATAGGTTATCCTAAAGGTGATCTCATAGTTGATCTTAAAGGTGATCTTATAGGTGTATCTTTTGTTTTTTTGTTTTTCCTTTTATTTCTCCTGAATGAGGGGGAAGTAACAAGTCATTGATTTTACTTAAGATTTCCATTGTTATTTTCTGTCTGATTCTGGGGCTGTCTTTAGGGATATTTAGACACAAGAATAAGACAGCAAACGTTAGGTTTAACCGGGTCTTTAACCAAAGTCATACCTCTAGGTAATTCAGGGGTTCCACCAGCAAGAGACAATCTTAAAAGTCTGCGTCTTCGTCATCCTCGTAATACTTGGGTTCTTCAATGCGATGAACGGTTATGTTCAGGTCTCTATTGTTTTTGTGAGCGACTTTCTTCAAGGCTTTCAGGAAAACGATATAGTCTTCATCTACGATAGCCTCTAGGGTTTTGGTCAATGCCGCAACTCTAGCCGTCTGAGTCGGTTCTCGGGTATTTGCTTTACGTTCCAGAATAAAACGATAGGTAGGGAACCTATGATCGTCTAACTTGAATAAACGAGCACCATCACTGCTATAGCAATTACGAGGAAGTCGATTTATCCAAGCGCCTATCTTTTCGTCTATCTCGTCGGGGTTATCGCTGGGGTTAATCTCGGCTTCTTTCTTTAGCTGTCTGGCGGCTTGGGTTATCTTCTGAGCTAATCTTTCCTTGATACCTTCCCTTTGTAACGCTTTCGCTTTTATGTCCTCGTGGCTGTATACACAACTCCTCAAGGCGGCTTGGGATCGCTCGGTGTCGTTGAGTCCTTCCCCGTGGGTTGTGTTGACGTAATACCCTTTTGCTAAGGCTTCATGATAACTAAAGGGCATTATCTCTATGGCGACTTGAGGATCATCATTAGGGAAAGCTTCTTGGTAAGCCTTTAGGCGGTGATGTCCATCAAAGACGAGGTATTCACCACCATGACGAATAACCTTGATAGGCTCAATCTTTTGTCCTGCCTCTAGGCTGGTGGCTATACGATCAACCATAGCTTCAAGTCTTAACCCTTTGACCTCTTTTTGTCCTCGTTGAAGCATGGCATCTGTACGAACTTGAAGACGAAAGTCCGTGGTGATCTCAGAAAGTGGAAGGTGAGTCTTAATACTCTGAGGTTTTTTCATTATCCTTATGTCCTATTCTCCGGGGTGTCTTCAAGCGTAACTGTACGTCTTTCCTTTTAGACACCAATTAAAAAACGCTGTGAGGCTTTATATTAAAGGCAAAGTTAAAAAACGTGAAGCCGTACAGAAAAATCCAAAATCAAGACTTTTTTACTTTTCATTGCTCTTTTCTTTAGCCCTCAAAGCCTCCTAAAACGCCTCAAATTCTATCATATCCAAATACCGTTTCTTTTCTGCCACGGGCAAGCCTGAGCCGTAGTCGTCAGCTACCGAGACCTTATCCACTGTCCAGCCTCCGAGTATTTCGGCGATCTCTTTGGGTATCTCCTGTGCCTTTGCCCTAAATGCGTCTCTGAATGTGTGCCGGAAGCTGTGGAAGGTGTAGGGCTGTTGTCCGTTACCATCTGGTTTACGAATGCCTAACGGAACAAGAGTTCTATTGAATTCCTGTGAAATTTTACTCGACAGGTAGCCGCCCGAGCTTTCGGAACTGAGATTAAATATCAAACCTTTATTGGGGCGTGTCGCTAGCCATTCCTCAAAGCCCAAATCGAGTATTTTTTGTGGAATGGGTAGGGTACGCCTAGAGGCTTTCGTTTTGGCTCTTTGGCCTTCAAGCGAGGCGATTTTAACGCACAAAATATTGTCTACTTCCTGAAAGTTGGCTTTCTCTAACTGGCAAATTTCATTCAGCCTTAAACCCATGCCTAAAGCCAATCTTGTACCCCACTTAAAGAAATCATCTTCCTGTCTGTTTCTTAATATCTTTTGTAGTTGCTCAGAGGTAAACGCTAGGCGCTTTTCAGCTCTTTTTACTTCGTCAGAAATTAGCAATTTAGGATCGTAAGGGTTAGACATGATCCAATCATTACGCACAGCAAAATCAAGCAGTTCTTTAACTTTTTGCATGTAAGCATTCACGGTCTTTGGGGATAGGCTGGGCAAATGATCGAACTTACCTGACGGTATGAGTTTAAACACTTCCTCTAGCGGTAAATTGCGGGTTTCTCTTTTCAAATTGACATTAGAAGGAAATCGGATCAACAAGTCTCTAAAGATGCGCAGTTCCTTGTAACGAATGTCTTTTAGTTTGGTCTCTGCACCTAGCATCGCCACCAGCGCCCTTGCTGCTACCATTGGTTTGTCCATATATTTAGGGTTACGGTATTTGGTTTTGTCGTTACGAATATCTTCGAGGTATTCCTCGGCGGCTTGCCCAAGCTCCGGGACTCTTGCATGGCTTATGTCTATTTTGTTGGCGCGTTTCTGTTCCCATGGCTTTGAATACTCATTGAGAAAACGTGTATAGACTTCAACCATGTTTCTTAACCAGTAAAAGACTAACCGTTGCTCTTTGTCTTTGGGTAGGTTCTTCGGGACTAGGTGACGTTCCTTAAGTTCGTCTAACTGCCAAGTAAGGTGCTTCAATTCGTTTGGATTGCCGTCAAGAGCATCTGAATATTGCTCTTTGGCTATGGATAGGTCATCAATCAGGTTTTCCCTTTCGCTTAATACCTTGCCGGAAATGTCTTTTTCTATTTGGTCAAACTGGTAGTTAGCTTCGTTCATAGCGATAACCTGTAAGTCGGAATCGCTGATTGCTTGAAGGCGTTCACGTTGGCGGCGTATGGCTTGAAACTTGGCGTCTAGCTCAACGCTGTGTAAACGGGCTTTAGCCTTGGCGGTTTCTCTGTCTTTGGTTCTAAGAGAAAATCCCAATTTCGTTTTACCGAAATCAGCTTGAAGATCGAGAGGGATCCGGCGCTGATAATAATAGACGCCAGTTTCTTGTCTTACTGTGTGCATTGGATTGCCCTCCCTATCCCTGTTTTCCTTTTCAGGTGAATCATGAGAAGACGATTTATCAGACATTTTAATACTACTTTACAACTAATTATCTTGGGAAATAGTAGCACGACAAAGACACCCAGAGTTAACTTAATGTACTCGACCCATGTACTAGAGTTGTCCTTTTGCAGCCCTTTATAAACGCTAAACCCAGCGATTATGGTAGGTTCAGCGATATTATAAAGGAGTGACATTTGTGCTTCTCCTGTGTACATTCCATGCATCACCTGAGTAGATAAATTCTGATATCAATGCAATTTCATAATGTATCCCGCTTATTGTGGGTTATGGAACAACTTCGCGATCCTGAAACCGGATGTCCTTGGGACAAGCAACAATCTTTCGCCACCATCGTCCCTTACACTATTGAAGAAGCCTATGAAGTCGCCGACGCCATTGAATATGGCGATATGAACGACATCAAAGATGAATTGGGCGATCTCCTGTTTCAAGTGGTGTTCTATGCCCAATTAGGTAAAGAACAAGATGAATTCGATTTTGAATCTATCGCTGGTGCTGTGGCTGATAAGTTAATTCGCCGTCACCCCCATGTGTTTGCTGATACCAATGTGAATTCGACCGACGAGGTAAAGCAAAACTGGGAAGCAATTAAACAGCAAGAGCGCGAAGATAAAGGACTTACCGACGATGCCAGTGTGTTGGCTAATATTCCCAAGGGAATGGCTCCATTGGTGCGAGCCCTTAAAATTCAGAAGCGGTGTGCTAAAGTTGGATTTGATTGGAAAGAATTATCTCCTGTTGTAGATAAAATCAAAGAAGAAGTTGAAGAAGTGCTTGAAGAAGCCAATCGTAACCCACAAGATCACGAAGCGCTCACCTCAGAAGTCGGTGATTTGATGTTTGCTGTGGTGAATCTGGCCAGGCATCTCAATGTTGATCCGGAGGCAGCACTGCGAGCTACGAATAATAAATTTGAAAAGCGATTTCGGGCAATTGAGACAAGCTTAAAGGAACATGGCAAATCCGTTCAGGACGCCACGTTAGAAGAAATGGAAGCCATTTGGCAACAAGTGAAACGCTAAAACATTAGCGCCAGACAGAGTGAGGTCAGTCCATGAAACTGATTGGTTTATTGGGTGGCATGAGCTGGGAAAGCAGCGCCGTCTACTACCAGGCTATTAATGAAGGAATAAAACAACGATTAGGTGGACTGCACTCTGCCGAATTATTGATGTACAGCATCGACTTTGCCCGTTTGGAGAAGATGCAAAGAGAAGGTGACTGGCAAACGGCTGCACAATTGCTCATCGAAAAAGCGAAGCGCATTGAAGGCGCTGGAGCCCAGTGCTTGTTAATCTGTACCAATACCATGCATATCGTGGCAGAGCAGGTGGCTAACGCGATATCCATTCCTCTGATACATATTGCTGATGCGGTTGGTGAAAAGCTGGTCAAGGCCAATGTCGATAAGGTTGCGTTGTTGGGAACCTCATTCACTATGACCGAAGCCTTTTACCGTGTGCGATTGCAGGAAAATTTTGGTTTGAATGTGATCACGCCCAAAGCTGATGACCGTAAATTGATCCACGATGTGATCTATAACGAGTTATGCCTTGGGAAAATCCAGCCTGAATCTAAACAGGCTTACCTCGATATTATTGCCAAATTAAAAGAGCAGGGAGCGGAAGCTGTCATTCTTGGCTGCACAGAAATCGGCTTATTAATACAGCAAGATGATTGCCCTTTACCGCTTTACGACACCGTAATGATTCACGCTAAAAAAGCCGTGGAATTCGCATTGCAGGAATAATCTCTGGATGCCACATCAAGTGTGGCATGACGGTAAAACGAGATTTGCTTTCGTTATTTTTGGCCTTGTCATAGCGGCCTGCGAGCCGCTATCCAGCAAAACCACAACCATTTTGATTCAAAACCCACCATAGATAAAAAAATTCTGTATAGAACGTCAGTAAAATACTTCTTATGCAAGCGGGATTACTAAGCGCAAAAGCGCAGAGATGGTATATACCCCTATATTTTAGTCTTTGGAAAAATAGATGAGATGAAAATATGGATGAGAAATAGCGCGATAAAATTCACTATTTTCTACATTTGTGTGCTGGTATTGATGCTCTCTTTTATTAATTCCTTCATGGATGATGATGCGGAACGTTCGATGAATGCTGCCAAACAAGATTGCGTTGAAAGCGATGTAAAGGAAGAGGTTGAGTCTGGGCATTCTGAACAGAAAGAAAAACGTTTCTGCAATAATCTGATTCGCTGAGTTCGTCGAAGGGCTTTTGTACTTTGATGGCGCTCTCCCAATTAAATGGGAGAGCGTTTTTGATTGGAGTCTGTATCAGGGGTTACTGACAGAAGTTATAAATTTTGTTCAGTTCCACCACAGAATCTGAGAAAGAGTATTCAGAGTTGTCGCTAAAGTAGTAGTAGTTAATTCCACCCGGCAACATCACCACACCAATACCACCGTAACCTGACATATAAGGGATCCAGGTGTCGTTAGTACAACCCAGTTTGGATTTGGCATTCCACGCCCAGAAGCTGTGTTGATACTTGGCAGTAGCACTGCCTGCTTCCAAACCGCGATTCGCTGTTTGCTGCAAGCCTTCAGCCAGCATAGTGGCATCTAACATTTGCACACTGTTGATTTGCCCTGCATCGTTATTCAGGAATTCAGCCAGTTTGATGACGTCATCAGTGTGATAGGTCAAACCGTAGCCAGAATAAGCCTGTGCCGTGGTATCAAAGGTTCTCAATGTAGTGTAAGTGGTTGGGCTTAGATTCAACGGTTTCCACAATTCTTCCACCAGCATATCTGTGTAGAAATCCTTTGTACTACCTTCCTGATTACGGAAGTAAGTATCGATTGCTGTACCCAGAATGTAGGTGTCAGTGGTGTGATATACCCAGCTTGTTCCTGGTGTAACTTTACGTGTGTAGCCACATGAGAAGTTAGCTTTGCCTGTGTGAGTGTAGGTCAGGAAGAAATTATTCAACATGGCGGTAGAACCTTCATCCACTTCATAGCCTGCTGAGTCATAGTTACCTGTTGCCATATCCAATGCATTGAGCAGGGTAACGTCTTGCCATTGGCTA
This sequence comes from Paraneptunicella aestuarii, assembly GCF_019900845.1. Taxonomy (NCBI): domain Bacteria; kingdom Pseudomonadati; phylum Pseudomonadota; class Gammaproteobacteria; order Alteromonadales; family Alteromonadaceae; genus Paraneptunicella; species Paraneptunicella aestuarii. Next base: position 1,052,464 of record NZ_CP074570.1, read on the forward strand.
CCAGAACATTGGCTAACCCAGTTGGAGACAGTCATGGTTTTTTGCGTTCCGGCATATTTCTGTTCCAGACGCATCAAACCAATGCCGCCCACAACAGATTTGGCCGTGGAGTAAGAAGGCAAGGCTAACACTTCACAGTATGGGTGAGTGCCGTAACGAGTATCACAGCCACCGACATAGTGAACGTTATTGATGGCGACACCAAAAGCACTACGATGCGCTGAGGTTTGCTCACTGCCGATGTTAGCAATAGTTACGCCAGCTGATGGATAGTCGGTAGCCAAAGCCGAGATGGGCTTGGTTGGCATACGTGCTGCCACTTCGGCTTCATAAGCGTCAGTAAGGGCTTGTTGACCACTAATTGCATAAGGCGTGTAAGTGGCAGACATTTGTCCCCACATATTGTATTTAAAGTAAGCGCAGGTCTCACTGGCGATCTGATAAGACACCTTCGACATAGAACCATCGTCTTTAAATAGGAAGGTCATTACCCCGTTGTGAGTACAGTTCGCGCCATTTTCTTGCAGTGCGAAAGGCAGTGCCACACGGGAATAGCCATTGTCGTTGTTCTCTTTCCACACACGACCAGGCTCAAGAATGTAAGACCATGACGGGTGAGACGTTGAGATCAATCCGCGTTGCACCGGAATAATGTGAGTTCCGTGCTGGACGTATTCAAAAGAAAATTCAGGCAGATGCCCTGGGTCAGTATAGGACGAAGCCATATTCGTGCCTTGTTCCTGAAAACTGCCTGTGGAGCTTTCATTGACAAACTCCAGCAAACCACTAAAGGTATTGTCCGGGTTTGCCGCATTTGCGGGAACCGCAAAGGCGCTGTAGTTGGTCAGGCTATAAGTGCTGCCCATCAGGTTACTATAGGTGATGGAAGAGCGCGTTACTGCGCCTGTACCCGATAGTGAATCATAAACCGTTGGTGAGCCACCACCACCGCCGCCACTGATCACATCGCCTGTAACAGTGATGTTATCGGCCCAACAGTAATCGCTGGTCAGGTTTCCAGCTGAACGTAGGCGGAGAAGCAGATTGCTGCTGTCATCGTAAGATGCAGAGGAAGATGAACCAGTGTAAAGCGTTACCGCATCATCTTGTCCATCGACAACTTGCACAACCGTAGTCCAGTTGGAACCACCATCACTGGACACTTCGCCATAGCAGGCATCAGTAGTTTCCAGAGAGCTGGCTGCCAATTGCATGCTAACCGTCACATTCTCGTAACCTGTGGTTGCGATACTTTGCTGAGCTTGACGTTGTTTAGTGAGTCGAAGGGAATAGTTTCCGGAGTACACGGTTACTTGATCGCCACCGCTTCCAGACATGGCCCAGCCGTTGCTGTTACCATCTTGAAAATCTTCAGTGAACAGATTAACTGCCTGGGCATGGGTAGTTAATGCAAGTGTTGCTATGAGGCCGTATTTTATACTGCTTGGTTTCATCTTATACCTCTTGATGTTTTTTTGACCTTTAGTGCATCACTGTTGCTTATTCAAGCGCTATTGTTAAGTACCAAACGCTTGTTTTAAATGGATCCAGAGAACTCTTCTTACCTCACTCTTGCCTTACTCTTACCTCAGTTGGCGCTTTTCTTGATGAGCCTGTTATTCAACGTGACAGGAAGACTTTCTGGATGCCACATCAAGTGTGGCATGACAGCGGAAAGCTAAATCAGAAGAATGTTGGATATCTCCACTACCGTTATGCCGGAAGCGCAAAATCAAAAAAATGGCAAATACACCCACTGCCGTCATACCGGAAGCGCGCAGCGCTGTCCGGTATCCATCTGGAAACCATCAACGCAACTAAAATAAAACAGTTTGTGCAATACACTGGATGGCGTATCAAGTGCGCCATGGCAGCGGAAAGGCTAAATCAACAAGATGGCAGATACTGCCATTGTCGTCATGCTGTGAGTGTACAACTAACATTGTTATGCCGGAAGCGCGTAGCGCTATCCGGTATCCATCTGACAGTCATCAACTGAACTAAATAAAACAGTTTGTGCAATACACTGGATGGCGTATCAGGTGTGTCATGGCAGCGGAAAGGCTAAATCAACAAGATGGCAGATACTGCCACTGTCGTCATGCTGTGAGTGTACAACTCACATTGTCATGCCGGAAGCGCGTAACGCTATCCGGTATCCATCTGGCAGTCATCAACTGAACTAAATAAAACAGTTTGTGCAATACACTGGATGGCGTATCAAGTGCGTCATGGCAGCGGAAAGGCTAAATCAACAAGATGGCAGATACCGCCATTGTCGTCATGCTGTGAGTGTACAACTCACATTGTCATGCCGGAAGCGCGCAGCGCTGTCCGGTATCCATCCGGCAGTCATCAACTGAACTAAATAAAACAGTTTGTGCAATACACTGGATGGCGTATCAGGTGTGTCATGGGGAGAAACGCGGAGTGATGGAGGTAGTGTTGGCACTCTGCGCTTCGATGCTACCGAGAGGCACTCGCTTGAGGTTCGTTATTGAACTTCAAGTGGAAATTCTTTCTTTCACACAGCAAAAGGCTTGTTTGTAACAGTGCGATGTTTCTATATGGTTGATAGTTGGAAGTAAATATATTAACCATTATATTTTAAGGGATCTTTGCAAATTGCAGTTCTCGCTTTCCTTAAAGTATCATCTTATAATAAGGTTGAAAAAAATGGCTAAAGTGATTGGGGCTGTAGGGTAAACTTGCGAAGTTACGAGCACGATATATTGCCAGAAACGGTATTACCGAGAATTCGCAGTAATATCCTGTTATGCAATCTAAATGGATAAAGTATGGATGTTAAATTTGTTGTTGCATTAATTGGTTTAACTGGAGTACTGATTAGTGCTCTTGTTCAATTTTACCTAGGTCGTCGCGCTGATTTGAGTAAGAAAAATATTGAAGTTCGCACTGAAGCATATCTTGATTTAATGAACTCAATATCAGAAATAGCCAGCTCAAGTAAGTACAATGAAGCGAGAAGTCTTGAACAATTACAAAAACTAAATCAAGCAAAAACAAGAGTAATTCTAATTGGAAGCAATGAAGTTGTAGAGACAATAAATAATTTTTGGTCAGAATTTGGTTCATTAAATAGTGCAGAGGCTTTTTCTTCATTTAGCCTAATTGTTTCAGCAATGCGTAAAGATTTGTCAGGTGAAAACTCTTTATCACTTAAGCTTATTTCAGAGGCACTGTTTGGAAAACAAACTAAGGCATAACAAAAAATTCCAGTCGACCGTTGGCAACGCAGTTTGCTTTCAAAGGTCGTTTATTATCATTGTTCAGTGTGTTTGCAAAATTCGTCGTATATCTGCCAACGGCCACTGAATTTAGCGTTGGTATGTAGTGAGCTAATAATCCCGGACACTCATTTGGGTGGTATTCTTACCGCTCTCTATAAAAGCGCCAACCTGAACGGGTTTCAGCTTCGCTCCTACAAATTGCTTTGCAAGCAATCAAAAAACAAACTCACTGCTGCATGATTACGAGCCTGTTTCTTTCTAATCGCTTCGAACTTGTTGGTGTAATTGAATTTCTCTGGCAATAACGGCTTAAGTTGATATTCCAAACCCCAACTGGCAACCAAGTGCTTGGGCAAGTAGCCCAAATACTCACCGCTAAGAATTAACATGGTTCTGGCTTCCTGATGATGTGCCCTGGCTTTTTTATTCCAACTCACAATTTCGGCAAATGGCTCTCTGCCCGGTAGCAATCGAGCGGATTCAACAAAGGCATATTGTTGCAGATCTTTACTGGTAATGGCTGAACTGTGACGAGAGAAAAGAGGATGGGATTGCCCGCAGTACAACTGCATTTCCTCGGTAAACAGCGTTAAGCAATGTAGATCAGAATAGGGATGAGACAGTACCGTAATGCCCATATCCACGGCGTTATTGAGCACGGCTCCGGTGACATCGTCCGAACCCATTGTGGTGATTTGTAAATTCACATCGGGGGCACTTCGGGTAAACATGGCAAGGGCATTCACAACACTTTTGTTTTGTTTGCCCAGCATGTGTTCGGCGAAACCCAAGTGCAAGTTACCGACGATTTTCTGATGGCTTTGATTAATCTTCGATTTAAAGGATTCCAGCGAATGTAGCAACTCCATAGTGGCTTCATACACCACTTTGCCTTGTTCTGTAATGCGAAAACCCGCTCTGCCACGCTCGCACAAATGCATATCCAGGCGCTTTTCCAAATCCGCGATGTAGTTGGAAATAGTCGAGTTTGCCAGATTCAAGGTAGGTTCGGCGGCGGAAAAGCCGCCAGCTTCCACTACGGTTTTAAAAATTCTGAGTTGGCGCAAATCAATGTCTGACAGTTGCCCGGTAATAGCCGCTTTCTTTTTACCCATAAAAGGAGCCCGCAGATGTTAAATATTGCATTTGAATATCCAAATGTAAAATCGTGAATATCATTATATTAACAAAAGAATAGCGGCGTTAGGCTTAGAGCACAATCAAATGTTATCGGGAGTCGTTATGGACAAGTTAAATGATCCAGCACTTCATAAAACCAGCTCATACATTCAGGGTATGTGGCAAAACAGCAATGAGAAAGACCATAAAGACAATGGAAACAAGGACAAAGTTGCGGTTATCAACCCTGCTAATGGTCAGGTCGTGTCTTATGTGAGTAATGCCAGTTCAGTAGATGCTGAATTAGCCATTAAATCAGCGAAAAAAGCCTTTTCAAGTTGGTCGAAAACACCAGCCGCCAAGCGCTCAGAGCTAATGCGCAAATGGTTTGAATTGATGTTGGCAAATAAAGACGATTTAGCGCGAATTCTCACCTTGGAACAAGGCAAGCCATTGGCCGAAGCCAAGGGAGAAATCGCCTATGGCGCGTCGTTTATCGAGTGGTTTGCCGAAGAAGCCAAGCGCGTGTATGGCGACACCATTCCGTCACCGGGACAAGATAAACGCATTATTGTGATCAAACAGCCAATAGGCGTTGTGACTGCGATCACACCGTGGAATTTCCCTAACGCCATGATCGCTCGAAAGGCTGCTGCTGCGTTAGCGGCGGGTTGCACTTTTGTAGTTCGTCCAGCGATTGAAACCCCGCTTTCAGCGTTAGCAATGGCTGAGTTGGCAGAACGCGCGGGTATTCCTGCTGGCGTGTTTAACGTGGTGGTGGGCGACGATGCGCCGGGTATTGGCAGAACGCTGACCGAGCACCCCGACGTGGCTAAATTCACCTTTACGGGGTCAACTCAGGTGGGCTCTTTGTTAATGCGCCAATGTGCAACGGGCGTGAAACGCACGTCAATGGAACTGGGTGGCAACGCGCCATTTATCGTGTTTGATGATGCCGATCTCGACGCTGCTGTGCAGGGCGCTATCGCGTCTAAATATCGTAACGCCGGGCAAACCTGTGTCTGCACTAATCGCATTTTTGTGCATAACAAGATCAAAGAGCAGTTCTGCGATCGCTTTGTGTCGGAAGTGAGTCGATTGGTCATGGGCAATGGCTTGAATGAAGCGGTAAACATTGGCCCGCTTATTAGCCGTAAAGCTGTTGATTCAGTGCATTCATTGGTGCAAGACGCGGCTCAGCAAGGCGCGAAAATCCTCATTGGTGGCACACCGTTGAACGATTCTCTGTTTTATCCACCGACAGTGGTGTGTGATGTTACCAACGATATGTGCCTGGCTAATCAGGAAATCTTTGGCCCGGTGTCACCCATTATCGGTTTCGACTCGGAAGAAGAAGTCATCGCTATGGCAAACGACACCGAATTTGGTTTGGCGGCTTATTTCTATTCCCGTGACATTGGTCGTATTTGGCGCGTCGCCGAAGGGCTCGAATACGGCATGGTAGGTGTTAACGAAGGGTTGATTTCCAATGCCGCTGCGCCTTTTGGTGGCGTAAAGCAATCGGGTAATGGTCGCGAAGGTTCAAAGTACGGCCTGGATGATTACATGGAAATTAAATATTTGTGCCTCGGCGGTTTAGATAAATAGCCAGCACAAATAAAAGCATAGCAGCTGAAAGTGGAGTAAATACGTGATGAATAATATCGAATTACAACAACGTAAATTAAAGGTCTTTGCCCGTGGGCAAGGCAATATGTACCCAGTGTATGTAGAACGCGCCCAAAACGCAGAAGTCTGGGACGTAGAAGGCAATCGCTATATTGATTTTGGCACCGGGATCGCCGTGTGCAATACCGGGCATAGTCACCCTAAAGTTGTCGCAGCGGTAAAACAACAAATCGACCAATTCAGCCACACTTGTGTCATGGTGAATCCATACAAGGTAGCCGTCGAGCTTGCGGAAAAACTGGTGGAGATTGCACCGGGCAACACGCCGAAAAAAGCTATTTTTGTTTCTACTGGCGCAGAAGCGGTAGAAAACTGTATCAAGATTGCTCGCGCTCATACTGGGCGTCGCGGCATTATCGCGTTTCATGGTGGGTTTCATGGACGAACCAACTTGGCGATGGGTTTAACAGGCAAAGTGGCACCTTACAAAAATCAGTTTGGCCCTTTCCCGGCTGATATTTACCATGCGCCGTTCCCGAATGCCGTGCATGGTATTAGCATAGAAGAGTCATTAAAGGCGGTGAAGAATATCTTCAAGGTGAACCTGGCGGCAAACGATGTAGCAGCCATTATCATTGAGCCTATTCAGGGTGAAGGTGGTTTTTATCAAGCGCCACCTGAATTTATGCAAGCGTTAAGAGCCTTGTGCGACGAGCACGGCATTATGCTGATTGCCGACGAAATTCAAACCGGATTTGGACGTACTGGCAAAATGTTCGCTAGTGAACATGCGGGCATCGAACCAGACTTGATGACAATGGCAAAAGGCATTGCGGGTGGTTTCCCTATTGCTGCTGTGGTTGGCAAGCAAGACATTATGGACTCACCGCTTCCCGGTGGTTTGGGTGGAACTTATGGAGGTTCCCCTGTTGCTTGTGCTGCTGCCTTGGCGGTATTGGACGTGATTGAATCTGAGAAATTGGTGTTGCGAGCACAAGAACTGGGCGAGATTTTTAGTGCCAAGTTACGTGGTTTGCAAAAGCAATTCCCGGATTTGGTCAGCGAAGTTCGTCATCAAGGAGCGATGATTGCGTTGGAATTGATGTCTAACGGTGATCCGGCTCAGCCTAATAGCGAGCTGACACAACAGCTTGTGGCTCATGCTGCGCAACATGGATTGATTATTTTGTCTTGTGGCTTGCATGGTAATGTTATTCGTTTCTTGCCAGCCTTAACCATGACCAATGAGCTGGCGTTGGAAGGTCTGGATCGCTTTGAAGCCATGTTTACACACTTGGTTGAAGCCAAGTAGTATAATCTGGCACCAACCAGATATGACTGGGCAAGGATAAGGTGCATTTGTCATGACTCATGATAAAGCGCTATTATCCTTCCAATCGGCCTTGCAATCAGCCTTGCAACCGGGCTTACAACAGGTAATTCAGTATTCGCCTATGACCCAGCATTTAATTCATCTAGAACCATCCAGCAGTGAAAGTTTGCAAAGCCAGATCCGCCGTAAGATGGTGGAAAGTATTCTGGTTGGATCTTTCCCGCCGGGTACCAAATTGCCGTCTTCTCGCAAATTAGCCGACCAGTTGAAAGTGTCACGCAACACCGTGTTATCTGTGTATCAAAAACTGATTGAAGAAGGTTATATCGTTACTCGTGAGCGTAGTGGTGTGTTCGTGACGGATAATCTGGTGCAGGGCAGGGTGGAAGTGGCAAAGTTGCCGGAAGTTCAGGTTGAATACCAGCAAAAGGCGAAATACAAATTCAAAAGCAGGGTGTCATCTACCAAATCGACATCTTGCCCTTCAAACTGGAATTCATACAGTTTTCCGTTTATTGATGGCAAGTTTGATGTGTCTTTGTACCCCATCAAACAATGGCGCGAAGCCACAGCCAAAGCCAGCTCCACACAAGAGATTTACCACTGGTCGCGCCAGCAGGGCAATGGCGATGATCCCATGCTGATTGACGAAATCCGTTCCAAAATTTTGCCGCGACGCGGTATTCAGGCCAGTAGTGACGAAATCTTGATTACCAGTGGCGCACAACAAGCTTTGCATCTTATTACCCAACTTTTTGTTGATAACAAAGTGGTGGTTGGGGTTGAAGAGCCCGGTTTCCCTGAAATGCGTGAGTTGCTTAATTATCAGGGCGCACGGTTAGTCCACCAGCCTATTGATCAGCAAGGATTAGTCGTTGATGATGCATTGAACCAGTGCGACATCGTGTACACCACGCCAAGCCACCAAACACCGACCAGTATTACCATGTCGATGGAGCGACGTCAGGCTTTGCTGAATAAAGCCAATGAAAAGGATTTTTTAATTATTGAAGATGACTTCGAGTTTGAAAGTAATTTTCTGGGTAAACCTCACCCGGCACTGAAAAGCCTGGATAAAGGTCATCGCGTGATTTACGTTTCCTGTTTATCGAAAGTCTTGGCTCCCGGCGTGCAAATTGCCTTTATTGTCGCTGACAGTGAGATCATTAATGAGCTTACCAAACTGCGTAAATTACTGGTGCGTAACCCGCCTTTAAACAACCAACGTGCAGTGGCTTACTTTTTATCACTAGGGTATTACGACGCCTACATGATGCACTTGCATAAAGTGTTTTACGACCGCTGGCTAACCTTGCGAGAAGCGCTTAACACCTACCTTCCCAACTGTATCGACACTGGCCCCATCCAGGGGGGAACTGCCTATTGGATCACTGGCCCTAAACAGCTTGATGGCGAATATCTGCGAGAAAAGGCCGCGGAGTTAGGCATTCTGATCGAACCGGTTAAACGTTATTTTGCAAGCACTCACTACCCTGAAAATTGCTTTCGTATGGGCATAACCAGTATCGCCAACGACAAGATCCAGTTGGGCGTGTCCATGTTGGCCCAGTTGATCCACCAACTTACGGCCGAGTACGAAGAAAAGCTTACCAACGCCAAAGGACGCTTGCTTAGCCAGGCCATGCTTGCTGATTTACTGCCCAATGCCAGACTGGAATGCCAGATGGTTTACGGCGTCCCATGTACTATCGACCTAAGAAAAGATGGTTCCATGTATGGCGAAACCGGCGGCATGGACAGTGAAGTCGACACCGGACGCTGGTGGATAGAAAACGGCATGTTCTACCGCCAATGGAACCTATGGGGTTACAGTGAAGTAAAAGGCTTCTATGTGATCATGGATGGTGACGAAATGAAATGGTTCGATGAAAACTACTGCTTTGTGCGCAAGCTGGAATTGAAGGGGCATGTGCCTGATTGATACAGTTCCTCCAAGTTTCCCTTTAAAAAGGTGAGGGGCTAGAAAGTGTTAAATTTACTTTCATTGTCATGGTGCACTTGATGCGCCATCCAGAACATTCCGCATATATATAACATTGGCGTCATACTGAGCTTGTCTCAGTATCTCGTGAACAGTCATTCAGATTCCGAAACAAGTTCGGAATGACGAGGAAGTGGGGGCATTTGATTGTGTGCTCATTTGTTGTCATGGCGCACTTGATGCGCCATCCAGAACATTCCGCATATATATAACATTGGCGTCATACTGAGCTTGTCTCAGTATCTCGTGAACAGTCATCCAGATTCCGAAACAAGTTCGGAATGACGAGGAAGTGGGGGCATAATTACGAGGAAGTGAGCGCATAATGACGAGAAGGCGGGGGCATAATGACGAGGCTCAGTGGATTACTGCTGGATGGATACCGGACAGCGCTGCGCGCTTCCGGTATGACGGTAGTGGAGATATCTGGCACCTTCTTGATTGTGCTTTTCCGCTGTCATGGCAACCCCCCTCTATTGTCATGGCGCACTTGATGCGCCATCCAGCATATTATCTTTGGTTTATTACATTCAAGTTAAGAGAACCTGAAACGAGTTCAGGTTGACGAGCTTTCTGTAGGTATAAACTGTTGTGGTTGTTATCTGGATAGTGGCTCGAAGGCCGCTATAACATTGGGATGATTTTTCCATCGCCCAATCCACTTACCAACCAGATTACCCATCCTATTCCATCTGGTACTAAAGGTTGTCGTATACTGGTACTAACGTAGGCGAAGCAGAACTTCTACAGTGGTCTCAATCGAATATTGCTTCAAAATGGGTTAGTCGCAGTTTATGAACCATTTTTCCATTGCCGGATTACAACTGGCACTCCCCGCAGGAAATTGCTTGTCCTATATCGACAACGCTATTGCTCGAACCAAGAAGAAATACCCCTGGATAGACATGATTGTCTTGAGCGAGCTTTGCACCTTTGGCCCTGAAACCAAGTATGCCGAGCCGTTACCCAGCGCTACCGAAAATGCCTTTTGTGAGATGGCGCAGAAATATAACGTCTGGTTGCTGAACGGGTCGCTGTTTGAAAAAGTCGGAGACGACATCTACAACACCGCTTCGGTTATCAACCCCCAAGGGCAAGTCGTTGAGCGTTATCGCAAAGCTTATCCATTCCATCCATACGAGAAAGGTGTGAAATGTGGTCAAGACTTTGTGGTGTTTGACGTACCCGGTGGTCGCATTGGTGTTGCCATTTGTTATGACCTCTGGTTCCCCGAGGTGGCACGCGAGCTGTCATGCCGTGGAGCCGATGTGATCCTGTACCCAACCCTGACTGGTACTATCGACCGTCCACTGGAACTGGTACTGGCGCAAGCCACTGCCATTCAACAGCAAGCTTATGTCTTTAGTATCAATGCCACAGGTGAATACGGTAATGGGCAATCTATTGTTGTGTGCCCGGAAGGTAACGTGATGTATCAGGCCAATGAAGCGGAAGAAATCATTCCTCTGGAAGTGGATTTTGCTCACGTTAAGCGCGTTCGAGAGCGCGGTACACTTGGCCTTGGGCAAACATTAAAAAGTTTTCGAGATAATCCTCTGAACGCAAATCGCAAGTGTTTGGATAACTCGTTTATTAATGGATTGGGAACCTTAAGCATCCCTGGAACAGAAGAAAAGTCAGAAGGCAAATAGGGTCTTTGACTATTTAGGTAACTTGTTTCGGCTGGATCCAAAAGTGGGTGAAAACTGGTTCTATAGCAAACATCCGTGATCGAATAGCCTGAAACTTGGCAAGAAAATAAAGTAAGTATCTGGAGCCGCAAAATGAAAAACACGATTTTCAACAAGTCTGTAGTATCGACTGCCATTGGTGCAGCCTTGTCCGTATCAATGCCGGGAGTCGTTGTTGCTCAAGAGCAAGGCGCTCAACAGCAAAAACAATATGAAGTCATCGAAGTAACAGCTAACCGCCGCACACAAAGCATTCAGGATGTACCCTACAATATTTCCGCAATGTCAGGTAGTGAGCTGGAAGAAGGTAGCATTCAGGATGCATCAGAAATGATGCGCAACATCGCAGGTATTACCGTTGTTGATCGTGGTTATCGTAACTCAGGCACGGTTAATGGCGTGATTATTCGTGGTGTTAACGTTGATAATGGTGCCAACGGTGACGTGCCTCTTTCTGCGGTTCCAACAGTGGCTTCCTATATAGGAGAAACACCTCTTTACGCCAACTTTATTCTGAAAGATATCGAGATGGTGGAAGTCTTGCGTGGCCCACAGGGTACGCTTTACGGATCAGGTTCTTTGGCGGGTACGGTCAAGTATCGTATGAACAAGCCTGAAACCGACGAATTTTCGGGTAATGTGAGCGTTAATGTGAGCCAAACAGACGGTTCAGAAGGTAACAACCTGACCACTGATTTACTCTTGAACATTCCTTTGAGCGATAATTTAGCGGTACGTGCCAATATCGGTAAGGTCGATAACGACGGTATTATTGATTACACCAACGTGTATGTACTGGATTCAAACAATTATGCACCAGTGCCAGACAATGGCGATTTGGCGACCGGCGGCCCTAAGTTCCGCAGTGTTGAAGATGCCGATTATGTTGATATCGAATACGGCCGTATCTCCGCGCTTTATCAGGCTTCTGAGGGCTTCTCGATTTTGTTATCACACCAGTTCCAACAAGATGATATTGGTGGACGTCGCCAAACTACAACGGGCAACCATTGGGTGAATGGTACTGAAGAAGCCTATGGCGAGTACGAAAACGGTGCAGTTTTACTTGAGCCGTCGGAACGTGATGTATCGTTGACTGCTTTAGAAATTGAAGTTGATTTGGGCTTTGCAACGCTAACATCCAGCTCTTCGGTTTACGATCATGAAGGTCAGGCAACCAGCGACAATACCGGCTTTTATGCACAACAAAACTGGTTCCAAAACCTGTACTATGGTTCGCCTCGTCCGTTGGCAAAAGCCAATCGTGGTTACAAGGATGAAGCCTTTGTTCAGGAAGTGCGTTTGGTGTCAAACGAACGTGTTGCCAATATGGACTGGGTTGCCGGTTTCTACTACATGGACAACGATTCCTATACTTTCCAGGACAGCTTTATGCCGGGTTACCAGGAGTGGGCGGGAGCCGCTTTTGATTGGTGGCCTACCATGGAAAACTTTGGCATGGTGTATACCGACAACGATTTCCGCTATCGCCGCAACGTTAACTTCAAAGACAAAGCCTTGTTTGGTGAGTTGACCTATCACTTCTCTGATGAATTTAGAGCAACAGTGGGTGTACGTGCGTTCAAAAATGAGTACGACAATAAGACCGATTTGTCTCTGCCTATTTGGCCGTACTTGGGCGCTCAGCCTAACTTTAAAACCGACGAAAACGACACTTTGTTCAAAGTTAACCTGTCTTATGACATCAGCGATGAAACTATGGTGTACGCCACAGTTTCAGAAGGCTACCGTCGTGGCGGTGCCAACGCAGTGCCTCTTGATGGCAACCTGGCAGAACGTCCGGAATGGCAACAGTATAATTCCGATATGGCCACCAACTATGAAGTGGGTGTGAAAGGGCGCTTTGGCGATGGCATGCACAGCTATACCTTGTCGGCCTTCCGTCTGGATTGGGATAATCCTCAGTTGAATACTGCGTCTACCTGGGGCTTCTTCACTGTTGCCAATGGTGAATCAGCACAAACCCAAGGTTTGGAATTTGAATTGTATGGCTACCTGACAGACTCGCTGCATTATGTGTTGGGCTATGCAATGGTACAGGCTGAGCTAACGGATGATTTCTATGCACCTTCATCTGTTAGTGCAGCCTCTTCCACTCGTTTGGTTGCGGAAGATGGTTCGGAATTGCCGCTAGCGCCAGAACATACCTTTAGTTTGTCACTAGACTATACTCATGAGCTGGACAATGGCATGTACTGGGTTTCTCAGGCGAATATGTATTATCAGTCTGATTCATTAAACTGGTTGGGTGATGACCCGGCTCGTCAGGCTGATATCGACGGTTTTGCTGTGGTGAATGTGAGCACCCGGTTGAGTGCCGATGATTGGGATCTGACCTTGTACATCAAGAACCTGACCAACGAGGAAGGCATTACTGGTTTAATCACCGAAGGTCACATGGGAACGGATCCAGCAGAAAACTTTTTGGGTAACTCGTCTCGTAATTACATCAGTTTGCCCAGAACCATTGGATTGTCAGCGACATATCGCTTTTAATTTAGTTTAATAAATAAGATACGGATCGGTCTGAAGCCTCTGAGATCATTAACAGAGCCAGGCCGATTCTTATTTTCATTTTCTGATTTTTACTCGACGAAAAGTATCAAGAGAAGTGTATGCGTGATATTCAGTCGGTTCTGGTGAGTATTGAAAAAGCCATTGCCTTGGAACCTCACAATGCCAAGTGGTTATTGCAAAAACTGCAGTGCCACTTGGCATTGCAAGATAAAGCCAGCGCGAATCAGGTTGCCGACAGCCTATTAACCTTTCCTTCCTTAAGCAATGATCTTTACCCAGAATTTGCTTTGGCATTGAACGCTTTGCAACGTTATCAAGAAGCACTTACTTACTACAAAGTTGCTTTGCAGGAAGCGTCAGATGCCAATGTTCAGAGCCAACTGTTATTTAATATGGGCTCCATTTATCGGTATCTGGGCGATCTGGGGATGGCCAATGAATTGCTGGATGAAGCGCTTAAACTCAATCCGGAAGATGCAGAAGCTCAGTTATTAAGAAGCTCGTTGCGTAAGCAAACCTTAGAACAAAACCATGTAGACGAGCTCACCGATTTATTCGCTCACGAAGGAAACTCGCCACTACAAAAAGCCACCTTTGCTTATGCCTTGGCGAAAGAACTGGAAGACTTACAGCGTTACGAGCAAAGCTTTGAAGTGCTCTATTCTGGAGCGCAGAGCCGACGTAAGAACATGCGTTATCACGTTGAGCAAGACATCAATACTCTTCAAGACATCGTCGCTACGTTTAATGACGACTTTGCCAAGAGAACCCAGGATTCCGGTTTCGATTCCCAAGAACCGATTTTTATTCTGGGTTTACCGCGCACTGGCAGCACCTTGATTGAACGCATCTTGAGCCAGCACTCAGATGTTTACGCCGCAGGTGAACTCAACGATTTTGCCTTAAGTATGATGGCGCAAGTGAAGCAACAGTTTCCAAACCAGGCAAGTAACAAGAGCACCTTGATCCATGCCAGTTCACAACTGGATTTTGCCAAGTTGGGAGAGAAGTATATTCAGGAAACTCGACCTGAAACCGGGCACACTCCAAGATTTATCGACAAATTACCGCTGAATTCGCTCTATGTTGGTTTAATTCGAGCCGCATTACCTAGGGCAAAGATTATCTATGTAAAACGCCACCCAATGGATACCTGCTATGCCATCTATAAGCAGTTATTCACGCAAGGTTATCCTTTCTCTTACGATCTGGATGAATTGGCTGAATATTACATTGCTCATGAGCGCATGATGCAACATTGGTTGGCCTTATATCCGGATGCTATTTATGCGCTTGAATATGAAAAGCTGGTGGCTGATCTCGATACGCAAGCGCGTAAGTTATTGCAGTTTTGTGAATTGGATTGGCAAGCCCAATGCGTCGATTTTGAACAGAATGCGCAGCCTTCGACAACGGCGAGTGCCGCTCAGGTACGTCAGAAAATCTATGCCTCGTCTATCGGTAAATGGCGTTGTTATTCAGAGCAGTTAGCGCCCTTGAAAGCGAAACTCCAACAAGCAGGAATCGCCTGTGACTAATTATAAAAGCAGTAATAACGGCAGTAATAAAATGACCAATGAATTAAGCACAACACAGTCTCCTCGTATTATCGTAGACCCAAACGGGATTTGGGCGAGCGTGATGCTGGCTTTTCTCACTACCGCCGGGATTTTTTACATCAATATCATGCCTGCGGTTGTCAGTGGCTTAAAAGAAGGTTTAGGGTTTACCAATCAACAAGCGGGATTTGTCAGCTCTGCCAATCTTTATGGCGCTTCACTTGGCGCGCTTACCGCGGTGTTTATCATTAAACATATCGACTGGAAGCGTTGGTCATACGTGCTGATGGGCTTGATTATCGCCATTGATTTAATCTGCATTGTGATCAGCAGCCCCTGGGTGATGATTGCCACACGCGGGTTGCATGGTTTGGTTGGTGGCCTGTTAGTCGGCATTGGTTTCGGCATTATTTCCCGTACTGCCAGCCCGGATCGTACATTTGGTTATTTGCTGTTTATTCAGTGGGGATTAGGCGGCTTAGGCTTGATGTTTCTGCCCGGACTGGTTCCCGAATATGGCGTTACAGCGCTATTCTTGTCATTGGTTGCCTTTACTTTGGTGTCACTGGTTATGCTGGTTTTTCTTCCTGACTATCCCGTGCCTCAACGACATACTGAAAATGCGAATCAGGATGCACCTACAGGCAACAATAACCGGGTGAACAAACTGCCATTGGTGCTAACCTTGCTGGCGATACTGATTTTTCAAGCGGCGAATATGGGGCTGTTTGCTTACATGATCGCCCTGGGTAAGGCGGAAGGCTTGAGCATTGATTTTATGAGCCCGTCGCTGGCTGCGGCAAGTTGGGTGGCGTTAGGCGGGGCATTTTTGGTGATTGTCATCGGTACTCGCTATGGTCGAACCTTGCCATTAGCGATTTCTATTGTGTTAACCGCGCTATTTTCATGGCTACTGCATTTTAGCGAAAGCCCCGATGTGTATTTATACAGCAATGTCGCCATTGGTATTTGCTGGGCATTTGTGTTGCCGTACCTGTTTGGCATTTGTTCCGAGCTGGACAAAGGCGGTCAGTATGCCGCTTTGGGTGGTTTTGCTTCAAAAATGGGTTTGGCCTCCGGGCCTATGGTTGCGGCATTGCTGTTGTCGGATGACCATTATTCTATTGTGATCAATGCTGCTGTTGTGGGTTTGTTGTTGTGTGTTGTCGTTGTGTTTCAGCCCGCGCGGATGCTAGACCGATAGTTTTTCAGGTTTAGTTCGTATCAGTTATGTTTGCTTACTCAGGGACGAGTAACTTTCTAGAGTGATGTCCGAGGGCTCGTCATGCTGGAAGTGCGAAGCATTGTCCGGTATCCATCTGGCAGTCATTCACTGAGCCTCGTCATTATGCCCCGCTTTCTCGTAATTATGCCCCCACTTCCTCGTCATTATGCCCCCACTTCCTCGTCATTCCGAACTTGTTTCGGAATCTGAATGACTGTTCACGAGATACTGAGACAAGCTCAGTATGACGCCAATGTTATATATATGCGGAATGTTCTGGATGGCGCATCAAGTGCGCCATGACAGCGGAAAAGCGAAATCGGAAGAATGTTGGATATACCCACTGTCGTCATACCGGAAGCGCGCAGCGCTGTCCGGTATCCATCCAGCAGTAATCCACTGAGCCTCGTCATTATGCCCCCGCTTTCTCGTCATTATGAGCTCACTTCCTCGTCATTCCGAACTTGTTTCGGAATCTGAATGACTGTTCACGAGATACTGAGACAAGCTCAGTATGACGCCAATGTTATATATACGCGGAATGCACTGGATGGCGCATCAAGTGCGCCATGACAACAAATAAGCACACAATCAACTGTCGTCGTGCCGGAAATGCGTAGCATTGTCCGGTATCCATCCAGCAGTAATCCACTGAGCCTCGTCATTATGCCCCCGCTTTCTCGTCATTATGCGCTCACTTCCTCGTCATTCCGAACTTGTTTCGGAATCTGAATGACTGTTCACGAGATACGGAGACAAACTCAGTATGACGCTAATGTTATATATACGCGGAATATTCTGGATGGCGCATCAAGTGCGCCATGACATTACTAGAAACGTGAAGCCTTATCCCGAGCCTGGGTTCATTAACCACACAGTGCCTGATACAAGGCTTTCACCGACATGGGTTGAAATGCCTCGGCGGCAAACTGTTCCTGACAGAGCCGATACAAAATCCCATTAATGGGAGCCGGAATACCATGTTCCGCGGCAATCTGTAGCATTTCGCCGTTAATACTTTCCAGCTCATGGGCGTGGCGTCCGTACAACACAATGTCTTGCGCCATACTGCTAATCACCATTTTCTTCATATTGCGCATAAATAGCGGGCGCGTTACCCAGGCTGGCATTTTGGCGGCGAAAGCAAGGGTGAACCAGCTTGGCATACCATCCAACTTGCATTCCTGATATCCGGCCTGTTTGAGAATTTGCATACCTTCATACAGCACCGACACCATAATGCGTTGAAATAGCTCTGGGTGATCAAGTTCCCGAAAGCCAAAGCCCACCAGTGTCGTGACCGAGTTAGTCAGGTTTGCCAGCATTTTGCAGACCACGGCGTTTTGCAGAGCTGGCGTAAGCTGTGTCGGCACACCTGAATTCAATAAGGCAACAATACTCTGTAATGCGCTTTGACTTAAATGATTCTCTGTATCGTCATCAAGCGAGCTATCCAACATGCTATTCAACATGCCATCCAACATTCTATCCAACATGCCAAGAACCAACGGCCCCTTTTTCTGATAACCAACCTTGCCCACCTTATCTTGCCAAGCGTTGTAGCAAACCACTCCGTAAGCGACTTTTGAGAAATAACGGGGCAGGACGCGCTGATTTTCGCGACCATTTTGCAAGCCAATGATCACAGGATAATCGCCATAAGCTTTCTGGATCACCTGTGCTACGCCATCCAGACTGTAGTTTTTCACGCACAGTAGAATAACGTCCGGTGGTGGGATTTCCGACAAGCTTGAAATGCAGGTTACCTGACGAACGCTTTCTTCTTTTGCTTGCTCATAACAGGTAATGCCGCTTTTTAGCTGAGCGATAATTTCGGGCTTATCGAACAAATATAAGTTCGGAATATAAGGCGTTAGCCAGTGCGCCAGCGTTGTGCCTATCGCGCCGGCACCAAAAATTAGTACGGTTTGTTCTGCGGGATTTGTCATGCTTACATTCCCAAAGTGCTTTCAGAAGCAACAGAAAACCCGGCTTGATAATCAGGATCGGATAAATCGAAACAGGCTTGCATGTTGGTGCAAAAGCGCGTTTGAAATGGATACGGGTCAATGTTCAGTGCGCGTAACTGTTCAGCAAATTTTCCCGTGCCTATTTGCAGTGCCGGCGTATTGCCCGACTTCTTCCATAAGCGACTCATGTTCTTCTGAACCAAAAACTCACCGGTAAAGCAGGTTTTGCTTTTGAGCAGTTGATTATTGAGCACTGAGTACAGGTGTGTTTTCACATCAAAGTGTTGCAACTCGGCGTATTTAAGATCCGTCGGTACGTCCAGTTGAATGTAGTTGTTGCCTTCTTCGTCGCTGGCTGTGGTGCGCACTTGGTTGCTTTGCTGTTCTATTTCAATGTTGTGCAACACCTTGGGTAAACCCCAAATATTGTTACCTCGAATTCGGTTTTCCAGCGAAGTCACCGGCATGTTAAACACATAGTAGCCAAAGCCGGGGTAGCCGGGGATCAACATGGGTAACAAGGGAATCGAGTAGGTGGGGTCTATTTGCACCGGTATGGTCATGGCTATTTCATTGTAAGGGGCAATGTGCATAACGTCGCGATAGATATAACTGGAAAACACCACCAAAGAACGCCCGCCGGGAACGCGCACCGGTTTCATTTTAGGATGCGGCATTAGCGATTGTGCTGCCTTGTAGTCACACAGGAAAATGGCTTGAGCACAGGTAACGTTGTTATAGAACGTAGGGAACAGATAATCCTTCTGAATGTTTTCGTTTAGCTGCAATGGTGCATTGGCACGACGTAGTTTAAAGCGCTGAAAAAACGGCGTGTTAAATTTGTCTTCGTTGGCAACCAGCTCTTCGGTTAATTGGGTGTTTAATTTCATTTCAATACTTCCTGCCGCATCGGGTTTGCAGTATTGTTTTCTAAAACCCCCTGTTATTGCATTGGTAAAAACAGCCTAATGTCTGAAATTGAAAACCTGATCCGCCGTTTATATTGCCAGTCGTCACGGATTGCGCCCGAAGCGTTTCGGCAGTGGGCGTTGATGCAATTAATCGACCTGATGAATGCCGATGCGGCGTTATGGGGAACCGGGAATTTAGGCACCTTAGAGTTTCATTATCAGGAACATATTGGTTTGGATGATCATTATGGTGAGCGCTTAGCCAATACGCTGGATATCAACCCTATCCGCCAAGCGGTACTACAAAACCTGCATGAACCGGTTCTGATGAGCGAAGTGTTTCCCGACGAGGCGTTTTTTCAATCTGAACTCTATCAAAACCTCTTCGAACCTTATGGTGTTAAACGCATTCTGGCAACAGGTTGCTATGAGCAGGAAAGTGGCTTGTATACCTTGATTAGCCTGTATCGTTTCGATGCCGAGAATGATTTTAACAATACCGACAAAGAACACATGCAGCGCCTTGTTTATCACTTAAATGCCGCTGCTTCCTACAATTACTTCTTGCATTTACAACAGCAAGACGAGGGGCAAACAGCGGCGATTTGCGACAAACACGGTATTTATTGGCAAACGCATCCAGAGTTCTTTGCCTTACTGCATAATCAGGCTAACAGTGAATCATCACAAACCGCTGATACGCCTAAATTCTCGTATCCGCTCGTTGATGGCGGTGAATATCAGCAAGGCGATTTACACATTCGGGTGACGGCTCAGGGGGAGTTATTCAGAGTGAGTGTGCGTCAGCTTAATCCGCTTGATACCTTGTCGGAAAGGGAACAACAAATCGTAAACTGGATTGTTCAAGGGCTTACCTTTAAAGAGGTTGCCAAAGAATTGGATTTGGCACCTTCAACCATTTCCAACCACTTATATCGCATCTATCGCAAGCTGGATATTGCCAGCCGTAGTCAACTCGCCAAGCTGTATGCCAAAGCTCAAGCCTGAGCACCAAGTTATCATTAGGTTATTTTTACTATAGCCTTTATCCGAAATAATGGGTAAAAAAGAAACCAAATAGTCGTGTGTTATCAACATATGGCTAACATGACCGCCCGGATAAATAAAAATCATAAATTGTGCCGGGTTAGGTTTCATTCATATGAGAACAGGAATCATCGCAATGAGAAAACATTTAAGTCGTTGGTTATTAGTACCAGCCTTATCGTTGCTGAGCACAGTGAGCTTGGCGGGCGATTGGCTGATTGGTAGCGGTAAATACGATATTACTGGCCCTGTCGCAGACGCGGGCATGGTGGGCTATGGTGAAGTCAGCCAAACAACCAAGGGAATTCACAGTCGTTTATGGTCACGCGCTTTTGCCATTACTGACCCTGAAACTGGCAAACGTGTGGTGTTTGTGTCGGCGGATTTGATGGGCATTACCCAAGGCGTAAAGCAGGGCGTAGTCAATAAGCTAAAAAGTCGTTATGGCAGCACTTTTAGTGACGCAAACGTAATGTTAACCGCGACCCACACTCATGTTGGCCCCGGTGGTTTTGACCATTATGTGATGTTGAACATGACCGCTTTGGGTTATGACAGCTTGAACCAAAATGCCATCGTGAACGGCATTTATCAGTCCATTGTTCGAGCTGTGGATTCTTCCGCTTCTGGCAACATCTACATGAGCAATGGTGATTTGCTTAACACCAGCGTTAACCGCAATCCCATTCCTTATAGCCAAAACCCGGAGGCGGGCGACTATCAGTACAATACTGATAAGCAAATGACCCTGTTGAAACTGGTTCGTGATGACGGCAAGGAAATCGGTAGTATTAACTGGTTTGGCGTGCATAACGTGTCTCTCGGTAATGATTATCGTCGCGTGAGCGCAGACAACAAAGGTGCAGCCAGCCAGATGATGGAAGATTGGGCGGCGGGTCGCGGTCAAACAAGCATGGTTGCCGCGTTTGCCAATAGTGCCTTGGGCGATTCTTCCCCGAATGTGTGTGGCCCCAGCAATGGTTGTGGCTCGAATGATGAGCAAAGCTTGTTGATTTCAGCCGGTAAGCAATTCAACAAAGCTCAGGCGTTGCATAATACGGCGTCGAGCCGTTTGTCTGGCAATCTGGATTATCGTCATAAGTACGTTTATATGCCGGGTTATCAAGTGTCTGACAAGTACACAGGAAGCGGTACTCAGTCTATGTGTGATGGCGCTGTAGGTTGGTCGATGACGGCTGGCGCAAGTTGGGACGGCCCCAGCAATATTCCGGGCGTGTTTGAAGGCATGTCGGTGGACAACGAAGGTGTTGATTGGAATCGCAATCAAAGCTTCTTTAGCACCATTCTCAATGGTTATCCCATGTTTGCGTTAATGAATGGCTTCTCTAATTTGGTCATGTTCAACGATGCAGTTGACGACCCTTGCCAATACCCTAAACCCACTTTTGTAAACCGCGTTACTTTGGGTTCTGAGCTGTATACCGCTTATATTCCATTCCAAATGTTCCGCATTGGTTCATTAGCCTTGATTGCCAGTGCCGGTGAAATGACAACCATGTCGAGCCGTCGCTTGCGTGACGAAGTTCGCTCTGTGCTGGAAAGTCAGGGAGTGAATACTTACGTTATCGCTGGGTTAGCCAATGCTTATCATGGTTATATCACTACTCCTGAAGAGTACAATATGCAGTATTACGAAGGCGGACATACTATTTACGGCCCCAATACATTGGCGGCGTACAAGCAAGTGTATAACCAAATGGCTACTGCCATGCGAAATGGTCAAAGTGTGTCTGCTGGCCCAACACCGCCAGACTTAAGCAGCTCGCAAAGCATTCACGTTGTTGGTGTGGTGTACGATGATAAACGCCTGTGGGAGTCATTTGGTCAGGTGTGGACAGATGCTAATTCCAGCTATTCCAAAGGCAATACGGTTAAGGTGAAATTCCGTTCAGGCCATCCTCGCAATAATTTGAAAACCAACAGCAGCTTCCTGGAAGTGCAACGCTATGTTAGTGGCAGCTGGCAAACAGTGTACACAGACGATGATTTGAATACTCGCTTTGTCTGGATACGCGACACGGCGGTAGATTGCCTGGCTTGCTCGTTTGCCGAAGTGCAATGGATAACCGACAGCTCTATTCCTTCTGGTACGTATCGTATCAGACATAAAGGCCATTGGAAGAGTGGGTGGAACGGCAGCATTAATAGCTACACCGGAACATCAAGAAGCTTTTCGGTGAATTAACATCTGGATGGCGGCTCCTAGGCCGCCATGACCGCAAGGAAGCACACAATCAAATGCCGCCACTTCCTCGTCATTCCGAACTTGTTTCGGAATCTGGATGACTGTTCACGAGATACTGAGACAAGCTCAGTATGACGCCAATGTTATATATACGCGGAATGTTCTGGATGGCGCATCAAGTGCGCCATGACAACAAATGAGCACACGATCAAATGCCGCCACTCCCTCGTCATTCCGAACTTGTTTCGGAATCTGGATGACTGTTCACGAGATACTGAGACAAGCTCAGTATGACGCCAATGTTATATATATGCGGAATGTTCTGGATGGCGCATCAAGTGCGCCATGACAACAAATGAGCACACAATCAAATGCCGCCACTTCCTCGTCATTCCGAACTTGTTTCGGAATCTGGATGACTGTTCACGAGATACTGAGACAAGCTCAGTATGACGCCAATGTTATATATATGCGGAATGTTCTGGATGGCGCATCAAGTGCGCCATGACAATAGAGGGGGTTTGCTATGATGTGAAAGAGAGCTTTCGCTTACTTTCTAAATAGCTTTGGTGTTGATCTGGCCTTACTGTAGTCAACCTGACCATTGACCAAACGCTGCGAATAGTGACCTTTATCTTTCTTCTGTTGCTGTTTTTTATCGTAATCACTGCGTCCCGGCGCATTTTTGAACGCATCTGTACCGAAAGGTGAGTTGGTCAATTGCCCGTCATTCATCCACTGCACAGTGTTTCCAAGATGTTGTTGGTGCTTGTAAATAAAGCGCATTTCTTTCGATGTGACGCTGTTGTAATGCTCGTGTTGTGGGTTGAAGATCGACTCTGGCGTAATTCCCTTGGTTTCATAGAAGATACGCTTATTATTTTCATGAGCGGAAATAACCCCCATTTTACTGGTTCCACCCCATTTCATTTGTTCTTTTTTAGCTCGCTCGGTTGCGTTTTGCTCCCGATTAATAATGCGATCCATGTTATGAAGATTCAGATAATGGCGCTCCCGCTTACCGCCACTATTGAAGGTATTAATATGAGCCGTGGTCGAGGCGTGATCCGTTGCTTTGGTCTGGCGTAAATTGGCTTGAGGGCCCGTTGCTGCGTTAGGTGTTCTTTCGGTTATCGGGTTGATGTAATTTGCTGGCGCATTGGCACCACTAAAGCCCTGCTTGTTAGCGGTGAGCTCTCGCTGACGCGCTGAAACCGTTTCATTACGACCATAAATCAGGTCACCCTGATTAAAATTGTCATACCACTTTGGCATACTCAGAACCTCACTTAGCCCATCAAGCCCTATTAAGTTAGCGGTGAAATTTCCACTCGATAAATTTAATCCTAATAGAAAATAGTGGAATCTCCAATATGTCTGATGTTGGGCTTGTCTTTTTCTCTGACTCCAACTTTGATAGCTTCCCTAAAAGCAAATACTACAGGTTTGCTAAAAGCAATCTTTGCAAGTATGCTAAAAGCAAGTTTTGCGGGTTGTTTAAGTACAAGTTATAGCGATGTCCCTGGAGCAGATTTTCAATCTGATTATTCACTTAAGTTTGGGGAACGCCGTGGCTTAGCACTTAAAGAGGTATTCATTGATGGCATTAACAGAAAATGAAAAGCTGGCTGCGGCGCTGGAAAAGGCGGCATCTCTGTCGGTGAACAATATCGTTCACTCTAAATTGCTAACGGCAAGAGAACGAGCTCTGCTTAACAAGCATGGTTTTTTGAAGCCAATTATTCGCGGCTGGTTTATGCTTGATGCCGATACTTCAACCCATAATGCTGGTGAATCAGCGTTGTGGTTTGATTCTATTTGGGGCTTTGTGAGTCAATATTTATTTGAGTTATTTGGAGATAATTATTGGCTAAGCCCAGAATCGTCATTAGATCTTCTCACCTCAAGTAATGCCTTGCCCAAACAAATCATCGTTTACGCGAATACGTCTACACGAACGGTATCGTTACCTCATGACATGGGGTTACTTATTATCAATAGTCCCAAAATACCTTATAAAGTGATTCGGGCATCGGAGGTGAACGTCATTTCTATGGAAGGGTTACTGGCAGACATTGCGCCTTCTGCCTATCGGCGAGATCCGCTGTCGTTGCAGTTAGCATTGAGAATGGCGGATATCAGTGAATTAGCACAAGCGTTTGAACACACTCGCAATGTCGCGGCACTTGGACGAGTGCTCGGAGCGTACAAAGCAATGGGAAAAACAGAAGAATACCAACAGCTTAAGCGAATCGTTGACGGCATAGGGTTAAAGGCACAAGAAGAAAACAATCCCTTTGAGCAGCCGATAGTGAATATTGGCGAAAGACGTAATGAAAATGCCGCTGCCATGAGGGTGAGAGCTCTTTGGCACACATTGCGCGATGATGTTGAGCAGACTTTTTCCAAGGTGCAACCGAAATTCAATTTTGCCGACAAGCCAATAGAGTCAATTCTGGCAGACATCGAGGAACTGTATATTCAAGATGCTTATCACTCGTTATCTATTGAAGGGTATCGAGTTACGCCGGAATTGATCGAAAAAGTGAGAATGGGAAGTTGGGATCCTGTGAACGCGAGTAAAGACAGGGAAGCCAAAGATGCGTTAGCGGCACGAGGCTACTTTGAAGCATTTAATGCGGTAAAAGCCTCACTCACAGCCATGCACAAAGGCACAGTAAGCAGTTTGTCTTATGCGGTCGCTACGGGAGTAACAGACTGGTATACCTCGCTATTCCAACCTTGCGTTACGGTGGGGCTAATATCCCCTAAAGATATAGCCGGATACCGAAAAGGCCCCGTTTATATTCGCACATCTCGTCATGCACCACCGGCCGACATCTACCTGCGAGATTGCATGGATGCATTAAAAGAATTAATCGACACCGAGCCAAGCTATCCTGTTAAAGCAGTGCTCGGGCATTTATGTTTGGGCTATATTCATCCATTTCCTGATGGCAATGGCAGAACGGCAAGGTTCTTAATGAATTTCCTCTTTACCTTGGGCGGATACGACTGGTGCATTGTTCACTTGGAAGATCGTAACCAATACCTTGATTCTCTTAACCTTGCGTCGCTAGATCAGCAAGGAAAGGCATTCGCAGAGTTTATACGTGAGTCAATGGAGAAAACCAATCGCTAAAGCCTGAGCCTCCAATTTTCCTGTTAATTCAATTAGTATGTCGCCACGTTTATGTATGAGTACAAGCGAGCAGTACCGGAAGTGAATAAGTCATCTTTTGTAGCAGTAGGGTTAGTGAACCCTAAAAGCCCAACTAATGTTGGAGCGGTGATGCGGGCTGCGGGGTGTTATCAGGTTGACGCGGTGTTTTACACTGGTGGGCGTTACGATAGGGCTGTGGCGTTTCAAACCGACACCAAAGATGTCACCAGCAAAATTCCGCTAACGGGCGTGGACTCGCTGCTGGCTCATGTGCCTGAAAATGCCAGCATCGTGTGTGTGGAACTGGTGGAAGGTGCTACACCGCTACCTGAGTTTCATCACCCGGATAATGCCTTTTATATTTTTGGCCCCGAAGACGGCACTATTGAACAAGAAGTGGTGGATGCTGCCGATGCCGTGGTGTACGTGCCGACTATTGGTTGCATGAATTTGGCGGCGACGGTGAATGTATTGCTATATGACAGGTTGGCTAAATCGGATTTGTCGTTCGCCAACGATGAGCTTATTCGACAAAGCAGAGATCGCAATAATAGAGTGCGCAATAATAAAATAAAGGTGGCCGCTGACTGATTTTCAGTTTTGTCTGTTTGTAATATTAGAGTGATGAAACTGATTTATAAAACAGGTGCTTAAGAATAAAAAGTGTGAAAATTTTTTGATCTATCAGCGAGCTTTGAATATATTCGTAGCTCTTTTTTCGCGGAGATAATCCTTTGACCACAAAACACCATCCAGCCAGATTGTATGTCAAGAAATTGAAAGACGTGTACGGCGGATATAAAGACTTCTACGTGCTTTTGTATGGTCATGATCCCGAGTCGCCCAATGAGCTGCAACGCTTCATCAATTATGTGAACCGCGGTAGTTATAATCTGGAATTTCTAGAAATGCTGGTAACCAAAACTGATACCAAAGGCATTACGCTGGAAGAGTTTATATTGGGTAAAAAGTAGCCTTTACATTTTATTTTCCTCATTTGACTTTCCTCATTTGCCCATAAAATCCCTTGAAATTTATTTCACTTGCCTTTTAATCATCTCGCGGATAATATTCTGACCTTGATGTTTTTGGTTCATCAATCACTTGATGCTCAGCCTTCACGAAGCGGTAAGTCATTATCTGGATAAGAGCCATATAACGGCTGAACTAAAAGCCACAGGTATTCGTATTTTCATAGCCTATGGTTCAGGTTACTATATTTACCGCCTTGGAAACCTTGCAGATGAAGTAAGGTGGGCGATGTAGGAGTAATTATGAACTTAAAAAAATACGTGTTAGCAATAGTGCTTGCCATGACATCGTTAGTCGTGGGAGCAACGGAAATGCAGGTCAGCAGTGAAGCAAATGCATCGGCATCGTGCTGGTGGATTTTTTGTGTGTCTTCGGCTTCTGGCACTGTAACAGTATCTGCGGGTGGTGCTGGTGATCCTCCGGGTCCTATACCTAATTAGCAGATTGAAAAGCTTTTCGGTGGATTAAGCTGCTCCACCGAATTCATAGAGAATAATGAAATGTTTGATTACGCAGTTGGCTTTGTTATTGATAACGTTTGGGTTCTGGTTTATCTCATTGCTGGATTTTATGGTTTTTATACTAAGCGGTTATATCGTCCATTCCTCCATACTATATTTACCTTGGCTATCACTTTCGGCTTAAGTCGAATAATCTATTCTCAATTTTTGCTACCGTTGGATAACCTTTATCAATTCTATTATTTATATTGGGCAGCAGCGTGTGGTGCGATTGTTCTAATCTTAGCTATTGACCACCATCTCTCTGGATTTGTTTATCACTGGCCATTAAAGCTCACTATGGGGTTGTTATTGATAGCTATGTCACTACACATTGCTGTTCATATTGATCGAAATATTGTGGCACTAAATGGAGCGTTAGAACCGAATCTTCATCTGAAGGATGCTTGGTGGTTATGGGCTGTTAGAAATATCTTCGTTAGTTTGGATAATGTACTAATCCTGGCAAGCTTACTTTTCCCTTATAAAGCCTTTCGCAGCTCTGAAGACATCTACCGTATTCCGGTGTCCGTAATGCAAATGGACAAAGTGTGCGACCGTGTGGAGTCGCTGGAAAAAATGCTGATGACCATGCCCAATGGCTTAAACAAAGCTCATGCTTTTCAGTGCGTTAATAGCGCAAGAACCTTGTTGAACCTGTGGGGAAGTGGGGGCGAAGACCGTAGCCATATCTACAGCGCCAACCTGCTATGCGACCGCGCCAGAGACCTCGCCATCTACACAGAAAAAGCCCTGGAGAAAAGGCTAAAGGCCGAATCGGAAGGGCGCGTAAAGCTGGATTAGATATCTGTGTTAGAGTCGATCCCTGAACCGGATTTGACCCCTCCCAGCCTCCTATACGGACACCTCACATTTGTCTATATAGGAAGGCCGGGATAGGGTTCTTTGCCTTCTCTGTCGGTGACTGATTATTGCAACTATTATTCAGGTTAGATAATTAGGTGGCAGCAAACATGGTGTTGAAACATCTCCCACACATTGTAAAACGTAAGAGAACCGGAAAAGAGCAGCAACACTTTTTCGGTCAGCTTATTGCTGTCATATTTTGTCATGCATTTTGCCTGTGATATTTGCCTTGCACATTACTTGCGCTGCCGAGTTTTAAGGAACTTTCTAAAATCATTCAGCTCATTCAAGGTCATACCGCAACCTTCCACCAAGGCAAAAAACTGGTTCACATTGGGCGTACCCACATTCTTTTCCCAGTTCTCGTAAGTTTTACGGGTTTTCACACCAGCAATATTTGCCATCTGCTGAGTGGTTAACCCCGCAACCCTACGCATAGCGCGTAAATCACTACCACGAATCATCTCCATACATACCTCGTTTAGATTAATTTAACACTCTGTATGGTAGATATAATAAATCTTTAAGGATTTTAATGTCAAATCCTAAATCATTTATTTTTTAACGCTCCAATGCATAGGGGCTAAATAGGTATATTTAGTCGAGCCATTTCCTCAGAGACATCCCAATCCGCGTTACTTACTCTTTGCACAAACTGCGATATGGAATAGTTGCTAATGGTGGCAGCCTTTTCAGTATGCATGCTGTTTGCTTGAGGTATGCCGTGTTCAAAGGCTTCGAGTATTGTCCAAACATGGTCGTCTACGCTAGGAAACTGGAATTGCGAAGCAAGTAATTCTGACGGTGTAGGTAGGCCAACTTGATGCGCGATGATGCTGTCTCCGTCTTCAAGGTGCTGGGACAAAGTGGTGATTTCTTCAGTGGTTATCGCGCCGGATAATATGATGGTTAGATAGCTTTTGTAGTTACTGGCATCAACGTATTTAAGAGATAGTTCCGTGTTCATTTTTATCTTCATTGGTAAATAAAGATATTATATTGTCTTTCTGTGGGTTTGATAGTGTCATCTTAGATGCATTATTCATCTGGTTGCTGTTGCTCGATGACTTCTATGCCAAGGCTGTGTTTTAGTGTCTTTCAAATACTTTCGAAAAATTAAGGAGAGTAATTACAGATGAATAAGTTCAGATGGAGAAGCTGAGAATAAAACCCCCACAGTCCATGTCGAGCTGTGGAGGTATGAATAGAAGCTGGTAGGTTATTTAACGCCAGTAATGATCAATGCAGAGCAAAGTAGAATACGTTTAGTGCTGTTATGTCTTGAATTTTAATGGTTTCTTTCATTGTTGGAATAGGAGGATATACGCACTAGACTCAAGGTGAATTTATTCAAAATAGAGCTGATTCTCTTGGATATTGTTACCCCTAAAAAACGAAGCCAGATGATGTCTGGTATCAAGAGTAAGAATACTCGTCCGGAAATATTGATTCGCAAGCAACTGCATAGGATGGGGTATAGATATAAGCTTCATGACAAGTCTTTCCCCGGTAAACCTGATTTGGTCTTCCCAAAATATAGAGCTGTAGTTTTTGTTCATGGCTGCTTCTGGCATCAGCATCATTGCCATTTATTTAAATGGCCGAAAACCCGACCGGAATTTTGGCGTAAGAAGATCCAAGGTAATGTTATTTATGATGAAAAAGTGAAGGAGCAGCTACTAGGGATGGGATGGCGGGTTTGTGTGGTATGGGAATGCGCAGTAAAGGGAAAAAGCGAAGATAAAATTAAGGAAGTAGCAGAGGCTATCAGCTACTTCCTCAGGGAGGATAGGTTAATTATTGATATCTGAAAGGAGTTTTATAAAACCATTTTAATATTGGCTTCTTATTTGTATTATTTGCAGTGAAATTACGCAATAAACAGTGAAACCTATGAAATGGAAAAATATCCCTCTTCGTGCAGAAGAAGTTGAGACTGAAATTACTCAGAGAGACCATTTTAATAATGATGATGTTGATCTTTCCGACACAATAGTTCGAGAAGCTATCCAGAACAGTCTGGATGCTGCCAATGAGCCTGTTGTTGAAGTTCATTTTCGCTTTATTGATAAAAGCAAGGGACTAGATGTTTCTTATTTGCAGGATTTATTAGATGGTCAATTAGAGCATGCTCGAGCAGCTAATTTGGATATAGATACGATAGATTTTGAGTCTCCGGACGCCTTGATTATAGAGGACTTTGGTACTTCAGGTTTAACTGGGGCAACAAATAAAAGGGAAGAAAGTCATTTTTCTGATTTTTGGCGAAGTCATGGGAAATCTCATAAGCATGGGGCTAAAAGAGGAAGGTGGGGACTAGGTAAGCTTGTATATTCGACTTCAAGTAGAGTTGGAGCTTTTTGGGGAGTAACAAAAAGAGGAGAGGATAATGATTTTTACTTGATGGGGCAATCGGTACTTAATACTAGGCATTTAGAGGGTAAATACTATAAGCCTCATAGTTATTTTGCGGATTATGAAAATGAGAATGATGAAAATTTAAGAATCTCTGTGCCAATAAAAGATGAAAAAATTAAAAATAAATTTTGTCAAGTATTCTCTATCGACAGAAGTAAAAATCCTGGGTTATCTATAGTCATTCCTTTTCCTGATAAAGACTTCAAAAAGAATCGAATGATCGATGTGGTAATTTCTAATTACTTTTATCCAATTATTTCTGGAAAGCTGCGAGTTAATCTGGATGGCGTGATAATTTCCAGTGACAGTATTCGATATTTGGCAAGCAAATATTCAGTCGATTTCTTTAAGCAAATAGATCTATTGTTTGACTTCATTGAAACAGCTTCAAATGTGAAAGATGAGGATTTGGTCTTACTTGATTTTGATGAATTCGATGATGGAATCTTGAAAAAGGAGAATTTTGATGAAGATGAACTAGAGAACCTGAGAACAAAGTATAGAAATGGGGAGACTGTTGGTATTAGAGTCAACGCCTCTTTTAGAAAAAAAACTGGTGATAAAAAAAGTTCATTTATTAAACTTTTGATTTCTAAACCAGACAGTATTGAGAGGGGGATAGACCTTTACGTTAGAGGGGGATTAACGTTACCTCAGGAAGAGAAGTTCAAAAGTAGGAAAGCTCTAGGGGTTATGATAGCTGAGGATGAACCCATTTGTGAGTTGTTAGGAGATGCTGAGAACGCTGCACATACTAGGTGGACTCAAAAAACAGAAAAGCTATCAAAAAACTACAAGGCTCCAAATCGGATAGTGAGATTAGCTCAACTTTCATTAACTTGGCTACATGATATATTGGCTGAAGTAATCAACGAAAGGGATGAAAATGCTTTACTTGATTTTTTCTATTTCAGAACTCAAAAGCCAGTAAAGAGTAAAAAGAAAAAAAACAAGTCGCCTATGCAAGTAAATGTTCCTGATATACCCAAGAGAGAGAAGAAAATACATATTGATAAGTATCAAGATGGTTTTTCCATTAAGAATGGGGCTGGGTTTGATGAAAGCTTTCTTCCTTATTTTCAAAGAATAAGAGTGGCCTATGATACCTCCAAGGGGGACGCATTTAAGAAGTATGAGGAGAGCAAAATTAAAGATTTCTCTGTTGGAGCTGGTGGTGATATTGAAGTATTAGAGCAGGAAAATATCGAGATTGTAAAAGCAGAAGAAAACCTATGGGAGCTCATGATTAATGAGTTACCTTTTAGGTTCTCAGTTACTGGATTTGACAGCAATAGAGATCTAAAGATTAGTTTGCCGGATGGGAAGAAAAATGCTGAGAACGATTAATTATACTGGTAGAAAGAAGATAACTCAGCAAGAGATTTCTATAACAATGGATGAAGTGGGAGGAAAAAAAACTTTTGATATTGAGTTTAGAATCCTGGAAGGTTCTTTTCCCGACCATGCATCCTTGTATGTTGAAGCTTATTTTAAAGAAACTAGACAAAGGTTTAGTTTTGGTACTATTGGAAAAATCTGTCCTCCTGAGAGCAGAATTATAGACAAGGTTGATTTTTCAGGAGAAACCTTATTTAAGGTTCTGGTTGTAGATGAATCCAATAGTACAGGTGTTTTATTGGGTGTAGGAAAAGAGCTCAGGGCTGGAAATATTGATTATGTAGATCGAGAAAGTTTAATTTCTGTTGAATCTAGAGATTTGGGGAATGAGCTGTGGAACCTCCAGTTTGATGAATCAAGAAGACCAGTTATTTATCTTAATAGGTCTATTCCCAATGTTATTGGAAGGTTAAGTGAAGACATTACATTTCAGGCACTAGTGCTTCCTGAGGCATTTAGACGAGTTTTGATGTATTGCGTGTCAGAGTCAGACGACTTTGACGACGATTCGTTAGAACGATGGAAGGAGTTTGCAAAAAGGCATTCAGATCGATTTCCGAATGAAGATGAATCTGACGAAGAAAAGTCTGAGTGGATTGAGGAGGTTGTATCATCCTTTTGTAATTCGTTTAGATTTTGTGAGCGGTTTATTTCAGAGAATTATGAAAAATGACTCTAATTAGAAGATTAAATAATATCGGGCTGGAAAAGTTTACAGATTACATTCAGAAATTGAAAGCTGGTGTTGATATACAGTATCCCGAGTATTTGCTGGATTCTATTGAATTTAGTGAAGATTGTGAAATTGATGTTGAAGTTGAGCAAGTGCAATTTAAATCAAGATATGAGCTAGGAAAATATTTGGTTGGCAAATTTGCTGATATAGATATGCAACCGTATTTGGGAGATAGAGGAGTGTGGAGTTGGTTGGCTCTTTTTTGGTTTAAACAGCTTTGCCCCGTAGTGTCAGGAAAGTTTAAACCGAGTGAAGCACACCATTATGTATTGAGCCAATTGTACAACCATCGCCCAAGACATTCAGTTTTATATTCTTGGCAATTGGTAGAGTTACATGGTGAAGATTCGTTGTTTATGTTAGCTAAAAAGCCCTCTGTTAGAGGAGAGCTTAGTGAGCAGTTATTGGCTCGACAATATATTCTCTATTCTAAAGGAGTTATCGCTCTTGCTAATCACTTGTATTTTGATGCTAATACTGAATCTTTTAAAAGGGGGGCAGCTGGACGCGGAAAGGGGGGAGTAACTAGGTTAATTTCCTGGATTCGGCAAATAGACCTTACTTATGATATTTTTAGTATGGAAAAAGAAGACTTTGTTAAGATTCTGCCATCAGAATTCGGTAGATTTTTATCATAGTTTAAGCAAATCAAATACGAGCTCAGCCAATTTAAATGCTAAAAATGGTGGAACGGCATTTCCAACTTGAACGTATTGTTGCGTTCTATTTCCAACAAAAAAGTAGTTGTCTGGAAAAGTTTGTATCCTTGCTGCTTCTCTAACAGTTAGGCTTCGGCACTGCATTGGATCATAGTGAATAAAATAGTGACCATCCTTACTGATATGGCTTGTAACGGTTGTTCCGTGTGAGTTTGCTCGTTGTACTCTAAATCTGTCTGCAAATTTCCCCGAATCAAAGTTTTTGTGAGCAGGCCAAAGTGCTTTGGGTAAGTTATATGATTTCGGTGAAACACCATTTACTTCGGTATAGATGCTGTAGAAAAGATATCGGTGCAGATCTGTCGTGATGTGGCCTCTTGCCTCGTGGTTCACAACGTAAGAACCCAATTGTTCATCTATTAACCAACTTTTCAATTCTGAGTTGATATCTTTAAAAGCCTTTGTTTTCTGTTGGTTGAGATTTTTACCAGTGCTTTCTGGTGAGTCAGAGATTACAGATATATGTTTCAAAAAGCTGTTATAAACGGCTTGGTTTATGTCTTTATTGTTTTTTATTTCGGTGAGTAGTCTTTTATCGTAGTTCTTAATAGCATTGCGCCATTTTTCCAAAGAATCGCCACCTTTGGATAACTTACTTCTTAGAGGGGGTAAGTCAGCAATAACGTCTTTTACTGTTGGTGGTTTTTCTACTGGTTCCAGTAAGTGCCTTTGTGTTTTGCTATCTATATCTTCTCTTACACCTAGTAGAATGACTCTATGGCGAGCTTGGGGAATACCATACTCTTCAGCCTTAATGATGAAGTCTTTCGGGGTGAGTTCTTCCTTGTCTGAGACAAAAGAGTATATGTTGTATTTGTGTTTCTCTTTAATGAACTTTGGTTTGGTGTCTGTGGCTTTACAGGGATCTTGTAAATCGTTCAGTATTTTTCCAAAGATGAGCTCACCATCTACTTTGGCAGACAACATTCCTTTGACGTTCTCCATAACGAATACAAGGGGGTGATACCGGGCAATAATTTTCAAATATTCTTTATAGAGAAAATTTCTGTGGTCTTGTGTCGCATCGTAATTTTTAGATCCAATATTACGAGCTCTACCAACCAGAGAGTATGCCTGGCAGGGTGGTCCTCCAATAAGGATGCAGTTTTCTTTACCTATTGCTTCGTCGATGCATTTAAAGGCACGGGTTTCTGTTTCTTCACCCAAAGTAATACACTGGGCTTCCCGGCGAGCTTCTTCTAATTCATTTTGAAACTTCGGCAACTTAAATAATTCTTGCTCGGGGCTATCTCCTAACTCTCCTTTTAGGAAATCGTAGTATTCAGGAGGAAAAGATGAACCATCAAATTGCCTTAGAAAGGATCTTAAAGTGAGCGTTCTATGTGCGCTTTCTTCTTTTTCTATAGATACGGCAATTTTAAATACATTCTGATTATTTTCTTTTAGTTGAGAAAAGCCTTCACCCAAGCCGCCCGGCCCTGCAAATAAATCAATGATTTTTATTGGCTTTCTCATTAGAAGGAAAATAATGTGAGTGTTTACAAAAGTGGCGCAAGTTTACATTAAATGTATTTGTTTTTTTAGTTTTTAAAAGAGGGATTGTTTAAGTAGCGTTATTGGGGTTTATTCGATGAATAAATTTTATGCAAGTCTTTGGTAATTGATTGGCTTAATAAGAAGAATCCCCACAGCCCATGCTGAGCTGTGGGGATATCTATAACGTTTGGTGAGTTATTTAACGCCGTGCATTCCGCGTTTCAGGATGGGCGAGATAAGGATCATGAATACCCCTACACCAATACCAACCCACATCAGGAATTGGAACAATTCTGTGTAGGTTGCTGCAACTGCGTGGATGTCGTTTAGGTCGGTGTGCTCAGTGTCTACTGCTGCCATTTTACCTAAGCGCATTGCTACGGTTTCTGCCAATGCTGTTGCCAGGAACCAGGTTCCCATTGCCATACCTACAACACGATGAATGGCTAGCTTGGTTACTGCCGACAATCCAACCGGTGACAAGCAGAGTTCGCCAGTGGTGTGCAGCAGGTAGGCTAGTGCCATCCAAATCATGCTGATGTGTCCGGTTTCATCCGGGTATTGAGCGCCAATTACCAATGCACCGAAGCCTAAACCTGCTTGCATAATGCCTAAGCCAAACTTGACCGGGGTGCTGGGGTTTAGATTTCTCTTATCTAGCCAAACCCATAAGGCTGCGAATGGTAGTGACAATAACATAATGTATAAGGCGTTTAAGCTACCAAATTGTGATGCGGTGATTTCGAAGTCGCCTATTTGGCGGTCGATGACGCGGTCGGTGAACAGGGTCATTGAACCAGCGGCTTGTTCGAACAAGGCCCAGAAGATAATCGTGGATGCGATAAGTACCATTAGCACTATCATTTTATGCACATCTTCTTTTTTGCCTTTCAGCACTGAATAAGCAACAAGACCTACCCCCGCAAGCACTAATAACGTTTGTTGAGTCATGAATACTACGGGTTCATGTTGTACCATCAACCAAGAAATGCCCAAACTGGCAAAGGCTGCCAGGTAGATGACATGTTCTTTCTTAATACCCATGAACTTCTCTTTTAGAATTTCCGGGTTTTCTGGCTCTGCTAATCCGTATAGGTATTTTTGACCATAAGAAAATGTGATCAAACCAATTAACATGCCGATACCTGCCGCGCCGAAGCCATAGCCCCAGCCATAGACTTCACCAAGGTAGCCACAGATCATGGTTGCCAGGAATGAACCTACGTTGATACCCATGTAGAAAATGGTGAAGCCTGAGTCACGACGAGGGTCGCCTTCTGCGTAAAGCTGACCAACGATGGTGGAGATATTAGGTTTCAGGAATCCAACACCGGTAACGATTAATGCCAGAGCAAAGTAGAATACGTTGAGTGCTGCGGTGTCCTGGATTTTGATGGTTTCTTGAAGGGTAGTACCTGCGGCTAACACGGTTCCGTCGGAAAGGGTTAACGCGGATTGCAGTATGGTTCCTGCGTCGTATTGCACAGCTTGATGGCCCTCGACTGCCATCAATAAGTGCCCCAGGCAGAGTAAAATACCGCCAAATAAAACGGCTTTTCTCATGCCGAGATATCGGTCGGCTAATACGCCCCCGATTACTGGAAGCGCGTATACCAATCCTGCATAGGCTCCCAATACTTCCAACCCTTCACCGTCGCTGAACAGGTGGTATTTTGTAAGATATAAAAGGAGTAGGTATTTCATCCCGTAGAAGGAGAAACGTTCCCACAATTCTGTCGCGAAACATACGTAAAGTCCCTTTGGATGACCAAATAAATTGTCGGAACTTTCAATGGCAATGGCAGTCATAAATCAGCCTCAAAATTCGGTTTTATAAGTTTTATTATCGAAACGAAAGCACGGTTATACCGGGCGAGGTGGGCAAAAGCAAGCTTGAGAAAGAAAGCAAGCCTTTGTTATGTGTATTAAATTGTTTGTGAATTTGGCTGTGGTTAGGGATTTTGTTTGAGGGAATGAGCTCTTGTTTTTTCTGATTCTTTAATTAAGGCTTGGTTAATTCAATGTTGGCAACATTGCCGATCATACAAATAATAACACTCTTATACTGTTCAAGCTGTTGGCAAATCGTGTAAAATCGGCGCCCTTTGTATATTGCTTGGATTCCAGCGTGCGCTCCGTATGTAAATACGGTATGTAAAGTGGGCGATTAGCAGCGCACAGTAAAAAACAATATTCAGCGACTTAGTAATAAAAATAAGCAGGTTTAAGCAGGAAATGAAAAACAGATTTGGATATATTTTATGCCTCTTTCTAGTTTTCTCACCGTTAGCATTTGCACAACAAGCATTCCAGCCGACGAAAGAACAATTAGAAATATTTAAAAAGCTTTCACCTGAACAACAAGAAGCGCTGGCAAAAAAGTATGGCATGGATTTGAATATGCTAGGGATGGGAGATGGAACTTCTACCAACTCGTCTAAAGAATTAAGTAGCCCGTATATGCTGCCCCGTGCCGATGGCATGAATAAGGAGCAAGACAAACAAGCTCAAGAATATTACGAGCAGACTGATGAAGAAGAGGATGAATTAAAACCCTTTGGTTATGATTTATTTGCTGGCCAGCCTACGACTTTCTCTCCTCTTGCCAAAGCCCCGGTTCCTTCCAATCATTTAATGGGGCTTGGCGATAAGCTGCTGATTAGCCTATACGGTAAAGTTAACGAGCAATACGATCTGGAAGTTAATCGTCAGGGGCAAGTTGTTGTTCCCGGGTTGCCCCCGATGAATGTGGCTGGATTAACTTATTCGGAAGCAAAAGATTTTATTAAACAGCGCGTTGAAGAGCAGAATATTGGGGTTTCGGCTCATGTTGCCTTCGGTGAGTTGGGATCTATTCAAGTTTTCGTACTGGGTGATGCTTATACTCCGGGTACATACACTGTCAGCTCCTTGTCGACTATTACCCACGCCTTGTTTGCCAGTGGTGGCATCAAAGAAATCGGCTCTTTGCGTAATATCCAGTTAAAACGCGCGGGTAAAGTGGTGGTTAATCTGGATTTGTATGATTTGCTGTTGCGCGGTGATACCAAAGATGATGTCCTTTTACGTTCTGGTGATGTGGTATTCATTCCTTCTGTAGGTAAGCAAATAACGGTTGATGGAGCGGTAAATCGCCCTGCGATTTACGAAGTGAAACCGGGTGAAACCTTCAAGGATTTGCTCGCTATGGTCGGTGGGCCTGCCAATGAAGCTTATCTTCGTAAAGTGAGCGTGTATCAATATAAAAATGGCACCAAGCATATTCAAAATGTGGATCTGAATAAGTCTGCACAGTTGCAAAAAACCGTTGAAAATGTTGCACAGGTCATTGTTCCTAATGCGGGTGAGCGTTTACAGGACGCTATTCAATTATTAGGTGAAGTGACTCGTCCTGGATTTTATGAGTGGTATGAAGGCATTTCACTGTTGTCATTAATTGATTCTGAAACCGGGTTCTTTACTGAGCATTCAGATATTAATTATGGCCTGTTGTTACGTCGTAATAATGGTGAGATTCAGGCTATACAGTTTAGCCCTGCAAAGTTGTTGACAGATAAAAGCTACGATAAGCCGCTTATGCCTGAAGATAAGTTGTTTATTTTCTCAACCAATACCAAGTCCAAACAACTGTTGAGCTTCGAAGAATTAACCGGGGAAGAGTCGAAGCAAGATTTGATTAAGGAACGTGTTGAGAAGCAAATCGAAGAGCAATTTTTCTGGGATTTATATGCTAATTTGGATGAAGAAGATGATGCCAATATCAAGCAGAAGAAAGAGGAGGTAACCACCGATTTACCTACTTTGTTTGAATTGGAGAATGAAAGCTTTTCTGAGTTAGTTGAGAAATACAAAATTTATCGCTGGGATACCAGTTCTCGCCATTATTTGCTATGGCCTGCATACAAAATGGTATTGGATGCCAATCGTATTGGTAGTGTTCTACCTTTAATTGAAGTTAGTGGAAATGTGCGTTACCCCGGTGCTTATCCTTTAAGTGAAGGTGGCTCTTTGGAAGATGCGCTTGATGCGGCTGGTGGGGTGACTGATTTGGCATCGCCCATGATCAAGGTCTCTCGTGAAACGCCTTCGGGTGTTGAGCAGTTTGATGTCAATATTAAGGTTGCTAAAGACTTTCTTATTTCAGGTAAAGACAAGATTTCTGTCTTTACCAAGCCAGAAGCTAATGATTTTGCTCAGGTACAAATTCGCGGAGAAGTGAAGTTCCCGGGAACCTATACGGTGAAGCGTGGCGAGTTGCTTTCCAGTTTGATCGCCAAAGCGGGGGGCCTAACTAAGTACGCTCATGCCGATGGTGCAGTGTTTACCCGTGAGTCCTTGAAGTCGAAAGAGAAGGAAAACTTGTTAGCTTTGGCTGATGAATTACGTAAGCAAGTTGCAGCCAAGCGATTAACGAATAATGTTACTGATAGCAGTAATGTTAACTACAACGAACTGCAAAAGGTGCTTGCGGATCTGACCAACACTGAAGCTGTAGGTCGTATGGTTATTGATTTACCTTCTTTGCTTGAAGGAAATCTGGATTCAGATGTTGAGTTGATTCGGGGCGATATTTTAGTTGTTCCTCCCAGATCGCAAACCGTTTCTGTGGTCGGTGAAGTGTACTTGCCTACCTCTCACCGTTACCGTACAGGGTTATCGATTGATGACTATCTGGATAGCAGCGGTGGCGTGAAAAAACTGGGTGATGAAGACAATGTTTTTGTTATCCAGGCAAATGGTTCGGTTATTCGTCCTGATAAAGGCTTTTGGTATTCGTCGGCTTCTTCTTCATTGAAGCCGGGGGATACTATTGTTGTGCCGCTGGATGCAAACCCCATTGATAATTTGACATTGTGGTCTTCAGTAACGCAAATTCTGTATCAATCTGGTGTTGCGATTGCTGCGATTGGTTCTTTGTAAGGCTATGTCGGTTTAATTTCGTTTAGAGTGGATTGTAAGTGTTAAAAGTATTGACTGTCTTTGGGACGAGACCTGAGGCGATTAAAATGGCGATGGTTGTTAAGCAACTCGCCGCAGCTGAGCATATTGAATCTAAAGTATGTGTGACAGCTCAGCATAGAGAAATGCTGGATCAGGTTTTACAGTTATTCGAAATACAGCCTGATTATGACTTGGATATTATGACCAAACAGCAAGACTTGTACGATGTAACCAGTCGTATTCTGCTTGGGTTGCGAGAAATTCTACAAAATGAAAAACCCGATGTTGTGTTGGTTCACGGAGATACCACCACGACATTAGCCACCAGTTTGGCTTGTTATTATGCCAAGGTGAAAGTAGGGCATGTTGAAGCTGGGCTTCGCACTGGTGATATCTACTCTCCCTGGCCGGAAGAGGCTAACCGTCGTTTAACGGGGGTGCTAACGAATTTGCATTTTGCTCCAACGGATTCTTCAAAGCAGAATTTGCTTGCTGAAGGCGTTGATGAAAGTGCGATTTGGGTGACTGGTAATACTGTCATTGATGCCTTGTTAGAAGTTAACAAGATAGTTAATGAGAAGCAGGATGTACAAACTGCAATTGTTTCTCAGTTACAGCAGTCTTGTGACTTCGATTTAAATCGAGAGTTTGTATTAATCACTGGGCATCGTAGAGAAAGTTTTGGTTCAGGCTTTGAAAATATTTGTGCTGCCATTAAAACTTTGGCAAACAAGTATCCTGAGATTGATTTTATCTATCCTGTACACCTTAATCCGAATGTTCGCGAACCGGTAAATCGCATATTGGTTGATACACCGAATGTGAAGTTAATCGAGCCCTTGGAATATTTGCCGTTCGTATTTTTGATGGGGCGAAGTAAAGTCATTTTGACCGATTCTGGTGGTATTCAGGAAGAGGCTCCTTCATTAGGCAAGCCTGTTTTGGTGATGAGAGATACGACTGAGCGTCCTGAAGCTGTTGCTGCCGGCACGGTTATTTTAGTCGGTACTGAACAGGATAAAATTGTTCAGGAATTATCATTACTGTTAGACGATGAGCAGCACTATGCTGCTATGGCTGAAGCTCATAATCCTTACGGGGACGGTCAAAGTGCCAAGCGCATCGTGGATATTTTGCAATCTGTTCAAATTTAGGTAATTCACCCTTGTTTAATAAAATTTCAGTTATCGGATTGGGCTACATTGGTTTGCCCACCGCTGCTATGTTCGCTTCCAGAAAGAAGCAGGTTATTGGTATTGATGTAAATTCACATGCTGTGGACACTATTAACTCAGGTAATATTCATATAGTTGAGCCTGATTTGGACATCGTCGTTCGCGCAGCAGTAACACAGAAATACTTAAGAGCCAGTTTAATTCCTGAAGCTTCTGATGCTTTTTTAATCGCTGTTCCCACGCCATTTAAAGACGATAAACAACCTGATTTGAGCTATATCGAAGCGGCTTGTAAGGCGATTGCTCCAGTATTGCAAAAAGGTAATGTATTGGTGTTGGAATCTACCTCGCCAGTTGGTGCAACCAAGCAAATGGCACAATGGATCGCTGAATTAAGACCGGATTTGAGTTTGCCGAGTGGTGTTGATTCTACTGAGCAGGATTTGTTTATCGCTCATTGCCCCGAGCGCGTTTTACCAGGACACGTGATGCGTGAATTGGTTGAAAACGATCGCGTTATTGGTGGTTTGTCGAAAGCTTGTGCTGAGAAAGCCAAAGCCTTGTATCAGATTTTTGTTGAGGGTGAGTGTGTCCTTACCGATTGTGATACCGCTGAAATGGCGAAGCTAACAGAGAACGCTTTTAGAGACGTTAATATTGCCTTCGCTAATGAGTTGTCCATTATTTGCGACGAGCTAGGCATTAATGTGTGGGAATTGATTGCTATTGCTAACCGTCACCCACGAGTAAATATATTGCAACCTGGGCCGGGTGTCGGTGGCCATTGTATCGCCGTTGATCCTTGGTTTATCGTAAGCCGTACACCTGAACTGGCTTCGCTGATCGCTACTGCCAGAAAAGTAAACGATGGCAAGCCTGAGTGGGTTCTGGATAAGGTGAATGCCGCTTTGGTTGAGGTGGCGAATGTGAAAGGTGTGGCTCCGTCTCAGTTGAGCATCGCGTGTCTGGGTTTGGCATTTAAACCTGATATTGATGATTTGCGTGAAAGCCCTGCGCTGCAGATCACTAAAACCTTGTCGGAAAGGCATACTGGACAGATTTTAGCGGTTGAACCAAACATTCATGAGTTACCTGCTAAGTTGTCGGCTGGCAATATTCGTCTGGTTGATGAATATACGGCAGTGAAAGAGGCCGATATTGTGTTGCTATTGGTTGATCATAAGCAGTTTAAGTCTATGCCTCTTCAGTTGAGTGATACGCAACGCTTGGTCGATACTCGTGGTGTCTGGAACTAATTCCAACACACCGTCATTACCGTCAGTGCATATGGTCATTAAGACCAATGCGCTGATTTATGATGATAGATTCAGAAAGGAAGTTCAGTCGTTACAGCGCATCGGATGCCAAGTAAGTGCTTCAGTGCTTGAAGATGCTAACCAAGCTCGAAATGGTCATGACTACGGTGATGGTGTTCAGCAGAACTTTCGTGTGCTTTCTCTGCTTACCAAACGCCTATTGAAATCTCGCTTGTTTGTGCTTTTTCATTTAAGTGAGTTTATTCTTCGCACTTGTCTTCATATTATTCGTTCCAAACCTGATGTTGTTTGGATACATGATCCTATCTTGATGGTGTTTGTGCCTTTTCTTCAGTTATTGAAGGTAATGGGGTTTACGCGGAAAATCATCTGGGATCAGCATGAATTGCCTATTAAGCGTATTGATCAGTCTGGTGCGTTGCGCCGAGTGTTTGCGTGGTTTTGTCGAGGTGCGGATCTGGTTGTTGCTGCAAATCAGGAGCGCCTGGATTATTTGAAAGATCATTATCCAGGGTTTGATAAGGTTGCCCATGGCGTGATCCGTAACTATTCCGATCATGAGTTTATCGAACAACCATCCAAGCCTTTACCCGACGATCTGGTTAATTGGTTGGATGGTAGAGAATACTTTCTGGTACAAAGTGGCGTTGTTGAGCTACGTAACTTTCGTGCGGTCGCAGAAGCCATTATTCCCGATGACACTTTGCCTGTGATTGTTGCTGTTGGTGGTGGTGATAAGGCTTTAATTAATGAGCTGCAACAACGTTATGGTGAGCGTTTTCAACAGCGGGTTTATCTGATTGGCAAAGTGCCGCAAATGGAGCTGACACGCTATTTGGATGGCTCTGTTGCCAGTATCATTTTTTATCAGAAGTCATACGGCATCAATAATTGGTTGTGTGAACCTAATCGCTTGTTTCAGGCTCTGAATCGAAATCGTCCTGTGATCGTGGGTAATAACCCTCCAATGGCGTCTGTATTACAAGAATATCCATTGGGTGAGGTTGTCGCTGATGATGGCTCTGAGCCTGAATATCTGAAACAGGCATTAAAACAGTTTATGCAGAATCGGGGACAACTTCCTGCATTATCAGAAGCGCAAATTGCGAATATTGGTTGGGAATCTCAGGATCCTCATA
Organism: Paraneptunicella aestuarii; assembly: GCF_019900845.1. Lineage (NCBI taxonomy): Bacteria > Pseudomonadati > Pseudomonadota > Gammaproteobacteria > Alteromonadales > Alteromonadaceae > Paraneptunicella > Paraneptunicella aestuarii. The sequence continues at coordinate 1,095,807 of NZ_CP074570.1, forward strand.
TCGCTGAACTGGTTAGATGCTGAACTATTGCCATGAATGTCTTATTTGTTCCTTTTAACTATCAGAATCCGTTTCAGCCAATTGCTGCTTTGTTTTTTCACGATCAGGTTCAGGCATTGGTGCAGTCTGGCGTTAAAGTGGTTGTGCTAAGTGCTGTGTCAGTTTCGTTGCCCAATGTTGTAAAGTGTAAAGGCAAAGGCTTAGGGTATCGCCATTGGCAAGATAAAGGCGTTGATGTCTATCAGTTTATGTTTCCCGCAGTGCCCAAAGCGCCAAGACTAAATCAATGGATTCGTTTACAGGTGCAAAAATTCCTCTATCAAAAAATTAAGCGTGAGCACAGCGCACCAGATTTGGTTCATGTTCAAATGTTCCCCGGTGGTGACTTTGGGCAATGGATGCAAAAATCATTTTCTATTCCCTATGTTGTTACTGAGCATTTATCTGGCTTTTCTCAAGGTGTTTATAATGGTTGGCAATTGCAAAATGCTCAATCGTGTTATAAACATGCGCAAGTGAGAATTGCTGTAAGTCAGCATTTGGCGACGACTTTAGAGCAATTGACCGAACAACCATTTGAGGTCATACCTAACTGCGTTGATGTTTCTTTATTTGAGCCTGAGTTGGATGTTGGTAAAAAAGCCATTCGGCGTTTTATTCATGTAGGTCGATTAGATCCTATCAAGAATCAGGCAATGTTAATTGAAGCTTTTGCGAAGGCGGACTTGCCTGAAGATTGTAGTCTTACAATCGTTGGGGCTGGAAGTGAAGAAGCTAATTTACGCCGCATAATTGATAGCTTGAATATTGGTGATAAAGTCGAGCTGTACGGTGAGGCGACGAAGGCGGAAGTAATTAAACTATTGTCTTTGCACGATGCTTTTGTTTTGGCTAGTCGCTATGAGACTTTTGGTGTGGTGCTAATTGAAGCAATGAGTATGGGGTTGCCAGTGATCTCAACGGATTGTTTGGGAGCCCGAGAAATTATTACCGATGATAAAGTTGGTGAAATTTGCTCCTGTGATAGAGAGGCGTTATCTCAATTACTCGCGTCTTTTACTTCTCGTTATTATGACTCTCGGTATATTCGGCAGTTTGCAGTTGAACATTTTTCCAATCAATCAGTTGCAAATATGATCAATAAAGTCTATAGCCGAATTGTCCGCTAATCGTTAGAATACCGCGCGTTTTCCTCTAGTTTATTATTCAATTGAACTACCAATTGGGAGCCCTCTTTGTATCAGCACTTCTTTAAAGGCGTCATTGATCGAGTCATTGCTTTAGTCGCTCTTTGTGTTTCCTTACCTGTTTTAGTTCCTGTTACGTTGATATTGGCTGTGGCCTTGAGAGGGAATCCTTTTTTTGTACAGCAACGCCCTGGTTTGAAAGGAGAGCCTTTTTATTTGGTTAAGTTTAAAACCATGACGGATGCGAGGGATGAACATGGTGAGCTACTGCCTGATGATGAGCGATTGGTGCCTATTGGACGCTGGATACGCTCTTTGAGTCTTGATGAGCTACCTCAATTTATTAATGTTCTAAAAGGTGAAATGTCTTTGATTGGGCCGCGTCCTTTGCTTATGGAGTATCTGGATATCTATACGGCGGAAGAGCAGCGTAGGCATAATGTGCTTCCCGGAATAACGGGGTGGGCTCAGGTGAATGGACGTAATTCGATTTCATGGAAAGAGAAATTTGCTCTGGATGTCTGGTACGTTGAGCATTTGAGTTTTGGTCTAGATATTAAGATTGTCTTCTTATCGGTTTTAAAGGTGCTGAAAAAAGAAGGGGTCAATGCTTCAGAAACCGTTACCATGGAGAAATACAACGGTAATAATTAGTTGTTCTCATTTCCTGGATTATTGCGTTGATCATTACGCTTTATCGCAGTTAAGTACCAAATTATTTGCACAAGAACAAAGGCTGTTCCAACGCCTGAAAATAGCTGTATTCCCACAATCGCCTTGTCCATAAGCAACCCGGATAACAGGCTGGTTGCTAACGCCAGGCTATATATAATCTCAAAGTAAAATGCGGGTTTTTGCAGATTCAGGATGAGAGGTACGAAAGCCAACATTCCACCTATCGCACGAGCGTAAATCCATGGTAGTAACAGTGCCCCTATCGTACCAGCGCTTCGCCATTCTTCTCCAAGTAATAAAACGAAAAAAGGCTCTGCGATAAAATAGCCGATAAGGAAAATGGGGATCAAAGCTATGGCATAAAATGAAAAGAATTTCCGAAAGACAGGCAATATAGGTTGTCCAAGTCTTTGTTTTTCCGCTGTTGTTTTATAGAAAATTTTAAATAGTGCATTACCAATGAGTTGCCAAGGCGTGACCAATACTTTGTTGGCTTGTGAATATGCCCCTAATAATGCGGTTTGACTGAATAATGGCAGTAAAAAACTGGGTGTATTGAGGTTAAAGCTGGTTAGTAGAGCGTGAGGGGCGTTAAATAGTGGAAAGTTTTTGTAGTGTTTGGCGATAGCCTTCAGTTTTTTCCAATTACCTTTGTAGGCTTTTCCTGTTTTATACACTTTTTGCAGGTTAATAAGTGCCACAATCCAATAAGACAAGGCAAATGCGAGCATCAGGCCGTTAGGAAGCTGATATGCGATCACACTAATAACGACCCAAAGCGTTGAGCGTAAGGTGAGGTTAGTGGTAATGCGTCCGTAATGTTCTTTGTCGTTAAGCAGATTATTACTCAGGTTAAACAGTGCTACGGCCGGGATACCTGCGACAATGAGATAAGCCCATAATAAATCTATTTTTCCTGACATGAGAGCCGCAATAACAGCAAAGCCGCTGATACATGTTGTGGCAATAATTAGAAGAACTGACAAGCTGGTTAAATATCGCTTGTGGATGAGTTTTGGCGCTGAAATAAGTGCAACATCGTAGCGACCCGCACTTGCTAGCGAGATGATGGAGCAAATTGCCACATACAGAGCAAAGAAGCCGAAATCTTGCGGTGTATATTGCCTCGCCAATATTGGTAGAGCGATAAGCGGAATCGCTTGTGAAAGTATGTTTCCTGATAAAAGTTTGGCAAGTTTGGCTTTCATTGTTATGTGTTTTATTGTGCTTCGCGATGGGTCAACTGATTTATAGCGTCACGAGGTATCATATCAGTTTGCATCAATGCACACCGTATTTTATTGCTGGTATCATGGCGGGATTGTGGAATAATGTCGCCAGCTTTAAAAGCTTAGACAGTTAATGTTAAGTGTTTACCTGATAGGGTGATGTACATCAGGTTTTCCCTCTATGTGTAATATGATGAGTATGAATTCCGTTATATCGAGCATTAAAAGAATTCCTTGGGTAGTATTTGGGATTATGGTTATTTTGGGAGTAGTTGCATGTGGTGGAGGTGATGGTTCTTCGTCTGACCCAATTCCAAATCCACCGCCAACAAAAAATCCAGCTGTTGAAGCAATTGAACAGTTATGGCCGACAACTGTTGGTGACTATTTAGAACAGGATTTATGGTCACCGATTAATATCTATGATGCGGGGGTGGTATTAATGTTACCTCTTGAGTATGCCTTTCACATAGATAACAACGCATCCTTGCAGATTCAATTTCATGATTTCTTTGAACGTTATCTTGCGGAGTTTGATACTGGTTTGGATACCAACGACTTAAGTCGTTTTCAATTTTACTACGTTTTGGCCAGGTATCTAGCATATACACAGGATTCTGGATGGAATTCAGTTCAGCAGGAATTGTACAGCAAATTGCTGGCAGATTTTAATTTTGTCTGGCTTGAGGAAGATACAGCACAAGCCGGTAATGCGGGTACTCGTGTTGAAATTATTCAGCAAAAACTGAATAACATTGGTAATGCTTCTCCTAAATACACAAGAGCCACTATTGATCTGGAGCTTTTTGGATTTGCTATTGCCGGAGAGTTAGCGGCTATGCAGAGAAAAGACGGCCAAACCTTGCATGTTGCTGTACAAGAAATGTTGCAGCTTGCTTATGCCAATTTTCAGCAAGAGGTGGCATATACCAGTAATGGTTGGTTGTATCAGCCTGGACAATGGGATGATTATGTCGATTATCTTTATGCTGGCAATACTGAACTGTCTGAAAATTTAGAGCCTTCGCCTGTTCCGGGTATTGCGACAGATAGCTCTCATAGCCACAGAATGCCACTCTGGTTGTTGAGTTTGGCTAAGGGGTTCCCGGAAGGAAGCGAAGAAAGAGAGTACTTCGAGGGGCTGTCTGAAGGATTTGAAAGCCAATTTATGAGCGTTGTATACGTCCCTTCGTCTGCTGAGTTTAGTGGCCCAAGAATGACTAATTTTATGGATGGTAATAATGGCATATACCGTTATCGTTTTCACAACAATCCAGAGTTGAAGTTAGGATATGAACCCTACAATCTTTCAGGTACCCTGCTAACGGGTTTTTATCCTTTCATGTACAATACCCAGCTTCGTCAAGAGTATGCAGATCTTACCTTTCCTCTGTCTGATACAACACTACAGCTTTATCTTGGGCTTGGGGGAACTCCGGATGTTGAAAGAGCATTTCAGCTACCTGATTATTATGCTGAAGGCTATGCTCAAGTTTACTCGTTAATTGCTTCCTTAATGGTCGATTAGCCTTTCAGACAACAGCTTTGGATACTAATTAAAACTAAATTATTTTCCGGTAAGGAGATATCGTTGAAGAATAGTTCTACGTCAGAATATATGGCACAGATTGGTGAGTCTGTTATTGATTTTAAAGAAATTTGGAGAGCACTTTGGCTTGGTAAATGGATCATTATGGGCGTGGCGTTTGTGTTTGCTGTTGCCTCAATTGTTTTTACTTTGAGTTTGCCCAACCAATATCAATCTCAGGCATTGCTGGAACCGGTATCTTCGACACGATCCCCATTGAGTGGTTTGTCTGGTAATTTGGGTGGATTGGCATCTCTAGCGGGAATTAATTTGGGTGCAGCCGGTGCTGATGACAAATCAGTTCGGGCCATTGAATTAATGAAAACTTGGGATTTCCTGGAAAATTTCATTAAGAAAAACGCATTGGAAGCCAGCGTGTTTGCCGCCATTGGATGGAACAAAGAAAGCAATAAGCTTATTTATGATCCTGATCTGTATGACGAGAATTCTGGTAAATGGGTAAGGGATCCGGCCGAAGCTAAAAGTGGTCAATCTGAGCCTAGTGGTTGGGAGCTGTTTCAAGCAATTAAAGAACGAATTTATGTGAGTAAGGACGACGGCACAGGGTTGATTTCCTTGGCTGTCGAGCACTATTCTCCCTATGTGGCAAAACAATGGGTAGAACTGTTGGTTAAAGAGATAAATTTATATTTTCAGGAAGTCGATCGTACAGAAGCCAAACAGCGAATTGTGTATTTACAAGAGCAGATTAAAGAGACCAATGTTGCTGAGATGAGAAATATCTTTTTTGATATTATTCAAGAGCAAACACAAACGTTAATGCTGACTGAAATTAGTGATGAATATGTGTTGAAAACTTTAAGTCCAGCGAAAATTGCGGAAGAAAAGTCTAAACCGTCTCGCGCTATTATTGTGATATTTGTTACTTTTCTTGGTGGCATTATAGGTATTCTTGTTGTGCTTTTACGTGCTCTTTTTAAAGAAAAGAAATGAGTTTACCGTTAAAAGCATGACTTCATTCTTATGAGTAGCCTGACTTTTTATCGATATAGCTGCTTTACGCTATTATTCTTGGTCTTTTTAACTCCCACAATTTGGATACCGGGTGCTATTGGTGTTCGTCTCGAGGAATTGTTTGTTTTATTGTGGGTAGGGATTTTTGCTTTGCTTTATCGGCAGAAAAAATTGCCTGAAGCCTATCTTCCGTTACGTGGTAGCCTTCTTATCTTTTTTTCCGTTGTGATAATCGTATCAATTACTGCTGGAAGTCTTCTGCAGTTACCTGCATCCATTCTGGATTTACTTAAGTTCATCTGGCTTGTTAAGGCTCTGGTTATTTACTTCATGTTCTTCAACTATATCTATCAAAAAGATGGATATGAAATGGTGAGAAGGGAATATATCTTAAAGTGGTTTGTCCGCTTTGGTACTTTATCTGCAATTCTTTGTTTCCAACAGTATTTTGATTTGTTTGGACTTAATTCCCTATATATTCCGATAATTGCGCCTACTCAATCTTATACTTTGGTTTCAGGGTATTTTGCTCCCCGTGTTGTGGGTATGGTTGGTAATCCTAACTTGCAAGGTTCGGTATTAGCACTTTGTTTAATTTGCCATACATTTCTGTGTTTGAGGGGGCGTGGTGAATTTAAGGTGAGCTTCTTTATTCTATTGTTTATTGCTTTGTTGATGACATTATCCAGAACAGCTTTTATTACGGCAGTATTCGGTATTTTTATGGTTGTGTTTTTGTATCGTAAGAATATCGCTTTTACGATTTTCAAAGTCATTGTGACCGTTTTACTACTAGCGTTGTTGACAATGGCCTACTTGGTTCTCAGGGAATATGAAGCGTTGTATTCTGTCGTGTTTTTCCGGTTTGAGAATTTAAGTCAGGGGATTCAGGAAGGTAGTTTTGCTGCCCGGTTTGATTCTTGGAGGTTGAATATTGAGTACTTTTTAAAAAGCCCTGTTTTTGGTGTTGGACCTCTGCCAAGGGCTGGAATTTTTGAGGCTGCTGATGGTGAGTGGTTTCTCATACTTAGAACTTACGGTATTGTCGGGCTGATTTGGCTTTTGGTTTTCTTCTTTTGGCCGTTCTTACGTGTGGCTTCCAGCACTTTGGAAATGAAAAACCTTAGAGTTTTTTTGTTATCAGTTACAGGTGCTATTTTTGTCTATATGATCCCTGCCGGAATTATAACCAATTCAATAACCATATCTTTCGTACTGATTTTACTGTCTATGTACGATTATCCAATATACAAAGTGGGGCGATAGAGTTGTCTTTTTTGTTTGTTGCATTATTTCAATTTAAGGTTTAATGACTTGGAACATGACTAGATAATTGTCTAGTCGTCTGGTGATACCGTCTTGTCCCAAATATTGGTAAGAATCTCCCTGTGAGTCACGAATATTACCTCTTGGGCCTTCTGTTCGGTTGGCAACAAAAGGATCTTCTGGACGCCCCCGAGCATAAGTTAAACGACTACCTGCAGGTACTTCCTGGCTAAGTTGTATGGTGATATTACTGCCGTTAAGGCTCACTGAGGAGATTACATCAAGTATTTGAGTATTCTCTGCATTCCATATGTCGAAACCATAGTTTGGGGCTTCGGATACTGTTTCCGTATCAATAGTTAACTCGCCTTGAGGTACATGAAGAGCAATTGTAATCGCGTTAGGTGTCCAGCTTATGGTTTCTGGTTGCAGTGGTTCCCATTCGGTTCCGTCTATCAGAACTTTTTTCGCTACTAATCCATAGTATTTTCCTAGCATTAAAGAGCCTTCCGCGGTTAAGTGCAGGTTATCGTCACCATACTCTAAGTGGTACATGGGGGTGGCGAGATAAACCTGTTCTTTTTGAGCTGCTACGTCTTTCTGTGACAAAGCGATCGTAAAATCGTCTTTCTCATATCTACGGTGGGCTGCAATCTGGTAAGTTATGAGAATGGGAGGCTCACTTTGTCCAGTAATGGCTGTGACATCAGAGACAAAATCGTCGCTCATTTGAGAGAATAACTGGGTATAGGTTTCTCTTGGTGTGTTATTGGCGTAGTCCGTTTCGCCTTGTGTCCATGTTATTGCTGCAACGCGGTAGCTGAGTTCCTCCGCTTCGGTTAAGGTTTTGGCTGCTTGAACCTGTTCCATCATAGCAGTCCAGTAAATAGAACCCTTATGTAATAAATCGATCGGGTATCCTCTTCTTCCGGGCGCACTGCCAATATAAGCCGATTCTTGTTGATCCCAAGGAATGTTATCTTCGGTTTCTATCAGTTCTACGAGATAGTTAAGTGTTCCCGAGGTTGGTGTTTCACCTTGATTACCTACTTCTTCTTCAACAAGTGGCATAAATGCATCTAAAGCATATCCTTCTGCACTCGCTCTCGCATGCACGCCTTCGGAAAATGTCATGTTCCCATAGGGTTGGGCATTTGAAATGATGGGAAGAGCTAATGCTCCGCGTGATAAAGATTGCCCGTAAGTAAAAATATGTGAGTATTGAGTTATTTCCTGCACCGGAGGGGGAGGCGGTGGGGGCTGATTTGAAATAGTGTTTCCGCTACCACCACAAGAACTGAGCAATAATGCAATACTGAATGTGAGTAGTGACTTGCTCAATGTTACGTGACAATTTTGCAGCTTAAATAAAGAACTTGTCATGGAGCATTTTCCCCTATTATTAATTTGGCAACCGATTGCCCCACTAAATAATGACCTCTGAAATTCCAATGACCATCGTAGGGAAAGTCGTTGCCACGAAATCCTGATTCAGCAAATAGTGTATCAATCAACGTTGTTGAGTTGACATATTTTAGGGCGTTTTTTCTAAGCAAAGATTCAACATTTTGGGAGTCAGTAATAAAGATGACTCGTTCTTTACTGAAATGGTGTTGTTCTAGCTGTGTGTAAAAGAAATCTAACAGTTTTTGATAGTTGACTACTGTTGTTGAATCCTTATTTGGCGTGGGTGATATGCTGGCTACAAATTGTTTTATTTTTGCCGGTAGTCGCAGGTTTAAAAACAGATAGCGAAGAAGCGCGCTTTGTTTTAGGGCGTTTCTTAATCCACTTTGACTCTTGTTTGAAGGATTAACTTTTAACGATATCTCTTCATTTTCCGTGATGAAATAAGCTCCTTGAGGCAGGTGGTTTTTGTCACTGCTGCTTAAATCACTTTCGAATAGTTTTACTACGAGCCATGTTGGTTTGAACTCGCTCAGCCCATATTGCATATAGTTAATGTAATCAGCAAACTGGCTGTCATTAATGCCAATGGCGTAAGTAGATAACGAGGTTTCCTGTTCAATAACAGCATGTAAAGTCATATTTTGTGGGACTTGTTGAGCTTCGATATAGCTATCTCCCAGTACTAGTACATCTGCGCCACCAGCCGTGTAATCTTTAACGTTAACAAACCCATAATTGTTTACTCGCCCAGACTGCGGGTTTCTAAAATTCCAACCATTAGAATAAACATATGTGGAATCTGGCTTCCAGTGACGAATAGGGAAATCATCATTTTCTCTTTCAAACCCGGTTGCTGTTGGAAGTATCTGTAACAGGCATTCCAGTAAAATGATGCCTATTAGTAATCCGACAAGGGTTTTAAAAATTGAAGTAAATGAAGGCACTGTATTGATTTCCCATAGATACAAGAGTGGTAAAACCGAGAATTGATATCACCAATCCTCTGAGAAGATCACGTTTATCGCTAGCATTAATGATTTCTCCTAATCGATTGCTCCAGATCCCAAAGAAAGCTATTGAACCTGCAATAGCGATCCAGTAAAGACCCAGGATGGATTCAAAAAATGGAGGGGCAGTTAAAATGTTTTGCGCTTGTTGATGAAACTCTATGAAATGGGGATAACTTAGAGAGTCAACATTAATCATGCCACGATAAATGTTTAGAGCAGAGCCTAGTGACTCGGCTCTAAACAGCACCCATGCAAGATTCACAAACATAAAGGTGCTGAACCAAGCCAGCCAACGAGGTAACTGCCATAGTGAGCTTTTTGAATATATGCGATGTATGACCATTGCTAAACCATGAGCGGTTCCCCAAAGCACAAATGTCCAACCGGCACCGTGCCAGATACCACTGACAAATGCAGTTAAAAATACATTTCGCAGGGTAATTATCTCTTTTATTCTGTTACCGCCCAAATTGATATACACATAATCTCTAAACCAGCGAGATAACGTCATGTGCCACCTGCGCCAAAAGTCTTGTATGTTCAATGCCTTGTAAGGAGAGTGAAAGTTTACAGGTAAATGAATATTCAATAATAACGCCGCACCAATCGCCATATCGCAATATCCGGAAAAATCGAAATAGAGCTGAAAGGTATACGCAAAAGATGCCAACCAGGCTGGTATGAAATCAATGTTGTGGGTTAGAGAGGCGGAAAAAACCGGATCGGCGTACTGTGAGAGCGAATCGGCTAGAATTACTTTTTTAAATAGCCCTATTGTAAAAATGATTGTGCCCATAGATATGTTATTGAGATTCAGTTTACTTCTTGTTGGATCACTGAATTGCGGCATCATTTCTTTATGGTGCACTATTGGCCCGGCAATGAGCTGGGGGAAAAAAGATACAAAGAGGCAATAGGAAAGAAAGTCATGTTCTTCACATGTTCCCTTGTAGGTATCAACTAAATATGCGATTTGTTGGAATGTGAAGAAACTAATGGCCAGCGGTAAAACGACATTGAGTTCGGGTATTTGTGTGGAAAGAATCCAGTTTACATTAGCGATAAAAAAATCTGCGTATTTGAAATAGCCTAAAAGACCAAGATTAAAAAATATTCCGAGATACAAGATTTTCTTCTTGTGTTTTGAAGAGCTTCTCAACTGATTCCCAATCGCGAAATTAGCTAAAATTGACACTCCTATAAGCAATAGATAAACAGGATTCCAATAACCGTAGAAAAACAGAGAAGCAAAAACTAACCAAAGTTTTCCTGATGTTGAATATCCCTGTCGATTTAATAGAAAGTAGATAGCGACAGCTATTGGCAGGAAAATCAGAATAAAAACGGGGGAGCTGAATAGCAAACTTAATTTTTCCTTTCGATATTTCAATATGGATATTGGTAAATATGGCCGGGAATTCTACACTGGCAAGCCTTGGTTGTTAATGCTTAATTGTCTGTAATATATGAGCTTGAGGGGCTTCACAGCTGTTCTATACATCAGGTATTAACAACAATTATGGCTATAAAGTTATGTTCTGGTTTGGCAGAATCTGTTAGAGAGGATTGCTGTCGGATAAGGCTATTGCATGAAAGGGACGGATTAGGTTGTTTCGACTTTATCTTTTCTGTAATAGAATTGCGCGGTTTTAGTGCGAAGTTTCCTGCCTTTTTACTATTGGGATTTATTTGGTTTCTTATGTCTATCTATATTCATGAATCGGCCATTGTTGATGATGGGGCTCAGATTGGGGATGGCTCTCGAATCTGGCATTTTAGCCATGTGTGTGCAAATGCAAAAATTGGTCAAGGCTGTTCCTTGGGGCAGAATGTGTTTGTTGGAAATAACGTCAGTATTGGTAACGGTTGCAAGATCCAGAATAACGTGTCGATTTATGACAATGTCTTCTTGGAAGATGATGTTTTCTGTGGCCCCAGTATGGTTTTCACCAATGTCTATAATCCACGTTCAGCGATAGAAAGAAAAACGGAGTATAGAGATACCAAGGTGTCTAAAGGCGCTACTTTGGGGGCTAACTGTACTATCGTTTGCGGTGTGACCATTGGTCAGTTTGCGTTCATTGGCGCAGGGGCTGTGGTTAATAAAGATGTGAAAGACTATGCCTTGGTTGTTGGTGTTCCTGGTAGGCAAATCGGCTGGATGAGCGAATTTGGTGAACAGTTGGATATTGCGCTGCAAGGTGACGGAGACGAAGCGGTTTGCCCTCATAGTGGTGCGGTTTACCGACTGGTGAATAGTAATTTGGAAAAGGTGTAATGCAATTCATCGATCTTAAGGCTCAATATTCTCTGCATAAAGACAGAGTCGATGCCCGTATTCATAAGGTTCTGGAACATGGAAATTTTATCTTGGGGCCAGAAGTAAAAGAACTGGAAGAAAAGCTGGCTCAGTATTGTGGGGTAAAGCATTGTTTGGGCGTGGCTAATGGCACTGACGCATTACAGCTTTCCTTGATGGCTTTGGGGATAAAGCCGGGTGATTATGTATTGACAACGACCTTTAGTTTTTTTGCTACCGCTGAGGTTATCAGCCTTGTCGGTGCTATTCCTGTATTTGTTGATATTTGTCCGCAAACATACAACTTGTCTTCTGAATCTCTAAAAGCGGCCATTTCGCATCTGAATAAAAGTGGCATTCAGGCTAAAGCCATTATTGCCGTCGATCTTTTTGGATTACCTGTTGATTATCGAGAGATTAAGCAAATTGCAGATGAGAATAATCTGTATGTCATTGAAGATGCTGCACAAGGGTTTGGCGGCAGTATTGATGGGCATAGAAGTTGTAGTTTTGGTGATATTTCCACGACCAGTTTTTTTCCTGCAAAGCCATTGGGTTGTTATGGTGATGGTGGTGCTGTTTTTACCAATAACGATGAGCTGGCCAGCTTGATTGGGTCTTTGCGTGTGCATGGTAAGGGCACGGATAAATACGATAACGTTAGAATTGGTTTGAATAGCCGGCTAGACACTATTCAAGCCGCGGTGTTATTAGAGAAATTAGCTATCTTTGATAAGGAATTAGAAGCAAAGCAAAGGTTAGCTCAGCGTTATAGCGATGGGTTGAATAATCGCTTTGTTGTTCCACACATTCCTGAAGGCATGACGAGTAGTTGGGCTCAATATTGCATTATTCCAAAGTCCGGTCATCGTGAGCAGTTCATGGCGCGCTTAAAGGATGCCAGTATACCAACAGCGGTATATTATGAAAAACCCTTGCATTTACAGACTGTTTATAAGGAAATGACGCACGTTGTAAACCTTGAACATTCTGAGCGTGTCGCTCAGCTTATCTTCAGTTTACCTATGCATCCTTATGTCGCTAATGAAGAGTGCGATCAGATTGTATCGATACTGAACGGAGTATAAAAAGTGAAAATGAATAATAAAAGAGCCGGTTTCAGCTTAATAGAGCTCTTGGTCGTAATGGTTATCCTCGGCTTGCTGGCGTCTTTGGTTGGGCCTGCAATGTTTGGTAAGGTCGACTCCTCTCGTGTTAAAACCGCTCAAGCTCAAATTCAAATGTTGGGAACTGCGCTCGACACGTTTCGTCTTGATACAGGTGATTACCCGGATAAGTTAGGTGAATTAAGAACGTCGGATCGCAGAGGTTGGGATGGCCCTTACTTGCCTAAAGATATTCCTCTGGATCCTTGGGGTAATGATTATTCGTATCAAAAACCCGGTGAAAATGGTCAGCCATACACGTTGAAGTCTTTTGGTAAAGACGGTAAACCGGGTGGCGATGAAGATTCTGCAGATATAAGTAACTAATCTGTATGCAATTTACAGACATTCTTGTTAATAAATTTAATGTGCAAGAGTCCGAAATAGAGCGGGCTTTGCAATTTCAGTCTACCTATGGCGGTAAGATTGAAACCATCCTGTCCAATCTGGGCATCGTTAATGGTGAAGCTATATGTGAAGCCTTGGCTGAGTCGCTTCAACTTGAGTACGTTTCTCAAGAGCAAGCTAACGATGTTGTTGAACAGCACTCTGGCGGTAAAGTCACTCAAGATAAATTTCTGAAAGAGCGGAATTGGTATTTGTTGGGTGAAGATGAGCAAGGCAAACAGTTTTTTCTGACCTTTTCTCCTACTAATATCGAAGCGATTGAATATCTGGAGTACATGGACAAACCTTTTGAACTTAAGGTTTGTTCGGAAAGTTCATGGCGAGAAATAACCGGAAGATTGAGCGCAGAAGCTGGACTTGAACTGTCTATTGATGATTTTTCTGATATGGAAGTTGAACGCTTGAAAGAGCTGGCTTCCGAAGCGCCAGTTGTGAACCTGGTTAATGCGTTAATTACTAAGGCATTGCAATTAGGTGCCTCCGACTTACACATTGAACCCAGTGCCAATATTTTCAAAGCCAGAGCGCGGGTTGATGGCGTACTGAGGGATCTTGAATATATCCCCAGTGCCATGTCACTTGCTGTGATTTCTCGTATCAAGATCCTGTCATCAATGGACATCGCGGAAAAACGTCGTCCTCAGGATGGCAAGATTTCCATGAAGATTTCCGGCTTTGATTTGGATATTCGTGTTTCTGCTTTGCCGTTAAATTCCGGCGAAAGTATTGTTATGCGTTTCCTGCTTAAGCAGTCGGTTCGATATGACTTATCGACCTTGGGCATTTCCAGTGACATTCGAAGCTGGATTGATGATGATTTGTCCAAATCATCCGGCGTTATTCTGCTTACCGGGCCGACGGGGAGTGGTAAAACCACCTCTCTGTATTCATTCCTGAATCAGCTAAATAATGACAAAGTTAAGATCATTACCTTGGAAGACCCGGTTGAATACCAGCTTGAAGGTGTTAATCAGATCCAGATTAAGCCTGATATCGGCTTTGATTTTGCCGCAGGCTTGAAGAGTATTCTACGTCAAGATCCTGATATTTTGATGCTGGGTGAGATCCGTGATGCCGTGTCTGCCAAAATCGCGATGCAATCTGCTTTAACCGGCCACTTGGTATTCAGTACCGTGCATACCAATGACGCCGCCAGTGCCTTTACTCGTTTGATAGATTTAGGCGTGGAAGAGTTTTTGCTGAACGCAGCATTGGTTTCGATTGTGGCTCAGCGTTTGGTACGTAAGATTTGTCCTCATTGCAGTCATCCTGCGGACAATATTGATGAATTGAATGCCAAATATGGACTTTCAAAATATGCGCAGAAGTTTGGTTTGGATAAGGTGGATCTGAGAGTTGGTGCTGGCTGTAAATCTTGTGCTCATACTGGTTATCAGGGACGGGTGGCGATCCTTGAGTATTTGCGTATTGACGATACCATCCGAAGCCTTCCAAAAGGGCCTGATTTCTTGCTCAAAGCCAATAAGCATATGGCTGAGAAGGGTGTAAGAAACCTTTATGAAGATGGTATTTATAAAGCTATTCAGGGTGTGACAACCATGAATGAAGTGGTGAGGGTAGCAGGGTGATCCAGTTTGAATGTACCGTGTACGATCAGCATGGTATTCGTCAGGTGGTTACTGTTAACTGCGCTTCGGCTGCCGATGCTAAAAAGAAGCTGCTGGAAGCGGGTTATAGCGTCGCTAAGGTTGTAGAGATTAGCGAGAGTAAAGGATTTGGCCTTTTTTCCAAGAACAAATTATCGTTGGATGATCTGGAGTTTTTCAGTGCTCAAATGTCCTTGTTGCTGGGCAATGGCTTAAAGCTGGATGAAGCCTTGGAGCTTTTGCAAAAAGTGTCTGTGGAGCAAAACATTAAGTTTGTGGTAGGCAAAATGCTTAACTGTGTTCGTGAAGGCCATCCGCTTTCTGATGCATTAGAAGAGCGTTTTGGCTTTGATAAACTTTATGTCAGTTTGGTTCAAATCGGTGAGTCATCGGGCAATATTGCAGAGGTATTTGCAGGTATTGCCGCCGATTTGAAATTCAAAAAAATGTTGGCAAGTAAGGTTAAACAAGCGATTTCTTATCCTATTCTGGTTCTCGTTTTCTGTACCCTCGCGATTCTGTTTGTCTTCAACGTGGTTATTCCTCGTATGTCGGTGTTGTTTGATAATCAGGAGAACCTGCCTTGGTACACTGAGGCTATGTTGTCGGCGGCTGATTTTGTCAGCACTTATCAATGGTTGCTGTTGCCCGTTGTCATTGCGATTCCTGCTTTATTATTGCAGTTAAAACAACGCCCTGAGTTGAAATCTACGCTTGATTCTATCGCGATTAATACACCGATGCTTTCTCAGTTAGTACGTATGTTGGAGCGCATTCGCTATAGCTCGGCCATGTTTTTGACCATCAAAAGCGGTATTTCGGTTGAAAGAGCGATGCAATACAGTGCCAAGGTTATCAAGAACTCCATTTTGCAACGTCAGGCCAGCGCCGCAGAAGTGAAAGTGCGACAAGGTAACACTCTGGCTTCTTCGTTTAAGCAGACTCTTATCTATGATGAAATTCATACTGGCTTGATTGAGGTTGGCGAAAAAAGTGGTGATCTGGAAAGCATCTTCAAGGAGATCACCGAGCGAGAACAATTTAATTTTGATGCTTTGGTAACTCGTTTTACTGCTCTCTTGGAACCCGCGTTAATTCTTTTGATGGCCGGTATTGTCGGTAGTGTGGTTGTTGTCATGCTGATGAGTATTATTGCGGTGCAAGACATCGGGTTCTGATAATGAATGCATCCAGGCTTAATTTAGGGTTTTCGTTGATTGAGCTATTAGTAGTGTTCATGGTGATGTCTTTAGTTCTGTCGATTGTTGGGCCATCAATTAATAAAGTTTACACACAGCATATGGCTCAGCAGGAAATGAGAATGTTGAAGCAATATGTTCGCGATATTTCCGTTTATGCGTATTCCGTGCATGAGGATATTAATATTCGCGTATCAGGGGATCGTATAGAGGCTTTTTTTCTAGCTGATCTAAAACAGGGGGCTGATGAGTTAGTCAAACCCCTTGATGAGACGTTGGAATATTCAGAAGAGGGCGATATAGAACAATCACCTTTGTTTTCACATCGCTTTGAATACCTTCAATTTGATAATACTCGTTTTAGAGCGTTAAAGAGTGGTGTGGTTACATTGGATTTTTTAAGAGCTGCCCCTCATTCTCAAGGGATATTCAAAGATATTGCTATTAAAGGGATTGCCTACAGCGAAACATGGCAAGGATGATGAGTTTTACCAACGGTCAGAAGGGGTTCACTTTACTTGAGGTGCTGGTTGCCAGCTTGCTTCTCTTTATGGCCATTGCGTTGGTTTCTTTAGCCTATCAAACAGGGCTTAAATCTGAACTTAGTGCGGAAAGAAAGGTGTTTAGAAGTATCGTGGTCACATTTATTCAGCAAAGCATTGCTGAAGATTTGAGACTGCGGCCTGATACAAAATCTGGCGAAGGACGATGGGGGCAATTGAGTTTTCAATGGCAGGTAGTAAAAGAATATAGCAAATGGTCAGAAACAGGCTTTGATGTAGAGTCAAATAGCCAAGTGGAGTTGGGAAGAGAGTTGCATTTAAAAAATATTGAGATCAATGTTGAGGGTGATGTTTATGAATACACCTATTTATCCTGGAAGTAAATGTACTAAAGGTTTTACATTGATTGAGTTGTTGTTAGCAATGGTTCTAATGTCCATTGTCATGGGATTGGCAACAATGTCTTTGTCTCAGTTTAATCAATATAGCGTGAAGACTGGGATTGGGTTTGAAGCTCGTTTGAATCGTTATTTTAATATTGAGCGATTAGCTGGGCTACTGAATGCAACATCAGATTATTACGTGGCTGATAATTTGGGGAGAAATGAGCTTTATTTTTGGGGGCGCTCAGATTCTATTCAGTTTGTTTCGGCAAGCTCTTGGGAGGAGGAGAAGCAAGGAAGTCTTAATATTTTAAGTGTGGAACAAGATAAGGATTCACTGCTGGCTTTGGTTTTATATCAAAGGGGAGCGAGAGAACAGATTTTTTTTGAGTCTTCTCATTTTCCTAAAAAGGAAGATCTTAAAGGTATATTGATACTTTCTGGTGCCAGTAAAATTACTTTTGAATATCTTGGGGTTCAGAATATTAGGCAACTTTATCCGTCAGGAGTAACTGAAAATTATCAAGCTAATTTGATGTGGCAAAATAATTACGAAGGGATGAAGACGGGATATTTACCTGAAAAAATAAGAATTAGCATTGAGTGGCCTGATGGTACTGAATGGCCCTGTATTTTCGAGGTTAAAAGTCAAAACTACATGAAGCGAGATTTAATGCTGGATGGTTTGACATGAGCAGTAAGACACCATTAGGGGGGCGAGAGCAGAGAGGGGCAGCCCTCATATTCGCTTTACTTGTGGCTTTGCTATTGGGGGTATTTGCTGCTTTTTTCACTTATAAAGCTCAACAAAATATTCAGTTGGCACAGGATGTGAGTAAACAGTTACATGCCAGGTTAAAAGCAGATAATCAGCTTAAAAAAGCAATATACGCTATTTCCCGACTTGGATTTGTGGGGGTTGAATGGCCTGAAACGGAAATACTTTACCCAAGCATGTTTTGGGGGGAGCCTCTCGAGGTTGGCTCGGGTGTAACTGTTTCATATCAAGATTTGGCATCGAAGTTGAATTTGGTGCCTTTTAAATCTGGAGAATGGTTAAAGGTTTTAATGTTTTATGGTGTGGATGAGAAGAGTGCTAGAGGTATTACTGATCGCATTGAAGATTGGATGGATAGTGATAGCTTTAGGCGTATTCAAGGATTAGAGAAGAAAGGGTATCAGTATAATAACAGTCAGTTTTATCCTCGAGATGCTTTAATGCAGTCATTAGATGAACTGTTTTTTATCCCCGGAATTGATGAGCGTTTAATGGAAATAATAAGTAACGAGGCGAGTTATTGGGGGACATCTGAGCGAGCACCTTTAGCTGGTAGTGAGGCAATGATTAAAGCATATGGTGGTGATGATATTTATGAGCAGGTTTTGGCACAACGAAAAGACCGAGAGAGTTTGAGGCATGTGTATAACAGCCTTCAAGGTGTTGATCCCGGCTCGGTAAGTGATATTCCATCGGGGCTTTTCCGGATTTCGGTTAATATTGAATACGATGGTGCTAAATTTGCACGGTCAGTAGATATTAATCTCCGAGGTACCGATTTAATGCCTTTTTATATATATGGTTGGCAATGAAAGAACTATTATCAGACCCTAAAAATAAATTTATTCCATGGTTGCTTGGGAAAGTCGATTTTCTTGATAAAGATGGTGTTCGCACACTGGATATTGGGCGGAATACATTAGTATCCAAGGGGAGTGATAAAGGTTGGATTGCTGTCTTATCCAGAGATATGTATGTCTCTTTTGAGAAATTATATAAAGTCATTTCTGAAAAAGAGTTAAAGCAAATTATTAAAAATGAACTGGAATATCAATCTCCATTTAAAAATAGCTATGCACTATACAAAATGTCGGAACAGGGAAGTGGAGGCTGGTTAGTCCAATACCATTTTGTAGATCTCGAATTGTACCCAGGCGTTAATCAATATGCGCTAGTGCTGACTTGGGAAGATATCTTGAGATTTATACTTCGAGATTTTACCGGTGGTAGGGTTTGCCTTGATAATGCACTTGGTAAACAGTTCGTTTGGATAGAGAAGAATGTTCTAAAAATTGTTGATGACAAAGGTGATAGTTTAAAGAACCGAATTCTAAAAACGCACGCTAATGTTGATGTTGAAAATGTCTCCATGGGTGCCAGTGAATTGTCGAGGAATATTGCTCACTATTTGTTAACTATTAGCTGGAAGGATTTGCGTGGTGCATTAAACAAATTTTATTTTGTTGAAAAACGCAAACGCTTTGCACTAAACCCAAAGCATGCATTGATGTCAGGAGTTATCTTTGGGGCGGTCATGTTGTTGGAGTCGGTATATCTTTTAGGGATGAATTATTATCTGGAAAATGCAGCTGAAAGTACCGCTGATTTGAGAAATGAGTATTCTGAACTTAAAGGTAATTATCTACAGTTGCTGGATAGTTACAGTAGCTTTGCCAGCGTGTTCGCATCAAAGAGCCATGTCTCTCATATTCCCCAGGTACTTCACCAATTTTCAAACCGCGGTGACTTAAGAATTGATCGTTTGGATTATTTAGAAAATGGTGAAATTCGTATTGGTGGAATCAGTAGTGATATAGAGTCATTTATGACTTTTTTGTCTGGTCGTCCGGATGTAAATGGATTGGAATTTATGTCGCCAATCACACCTGACAACCGTAGTGGTAAAGATAGGTTTCTAATTAGATTTAATTTAACTAATGGCTAATAAGTTTAAAGACGAATTACAGAAGCCCGTGGTGAAATACGGGTTGATTATGATGGCGGCGCTCGTATTTGTTCAATATGTATTTCTGCCTTGGCTTTATTGGCGTAACGATATGTCGAGCGATTTGATTGTAAAGTCTGGCTTTGCGATTAAAAGAAGTGCTCTTGAAATGGCTATTGAAGATATAAAAGCAAAACAAGAAGCACTTAAAGAAGACTTGGCATTGTTAAGACAGTCTTTTTTAAAGACAGAAAACGGTTCTAGCAAGGTTGAATTACCCACCAAGGTTAGACAGATCTGTGAATCTTTTGACGTCAAAGTAAACAGAGTTGCTGTGACTGAATTGGAAGAAGAACACGTAGGCTTGAGTTCTTTTATGATCAGCTTGGAAGCAGAGAGTTCAGTGGATAAATTATTTAAGTTGGTGGAAAAACTCGAGAACGATAAAAGTTTTTTCATTGTTAGCAGAATGACTATATATAGTCGCAGTAACCAAAGTATGAAAGTAAGAATGGAATTGCAGAAATATGTTGAGCGTTAATAAAAAGGAGCAGGGGATATTGCTTTTTTTAGGCATTATTCTGCTGATTGAATTTTGGCACAATGTTTGGGTTGATGATTTTTCCAATAAAAAGAACTTGAATGTTGAAAGTTGGCAAAAGGTTACTCTCTCAATTGGTGCTCAATCGCAATTACACCCCCTAAATGAAATTTTTGGCTTGAAGCCTGAACCTGATCCTGAAGAGCTAAAGAGACTGGCAGAAGCTGAACGGTTGGCTCAAGAAAAAAGAGAGCTTGAAGAGTCTCGAATAGATACATTAACTCTTGGTGAGAAAGATGTTCGATTATTGGGTATATCTCAGTCTCATAACGGTAAAGCTGCAATATTGTCTATTACATCCTCCACTAAGGTGGGTGAAATATTCACCATTTTGCTAAATGACTCGATTGATGTGGTTGAAGGTAAAATGAGTATTTTGTTGAAGGATGTTTATCCTGATTCTGTAAAGTTGATAGTCAGTGATGGCAATGGAACGCAACAATCAGAATTTAATTTGGTGATTTTTAATTATGATATTTAACTTACTTAAATGGTGTGTGTTTTCGGTAAGAAAACCGGTCTACATGACGCTGGTTGTCGGCTTTAGTTTATTGGCGCAAGGGTGTCAGTCGACAGGTAAAGACCCGTTCAACTCAGTATTTCAAAAAAATATTGCCGACTCTAATGCTGCTAGTGGTGAGGATTCTCAAAATAACAGCGGAAAAAGTACATCCGTTCAGCAAAACAACAGAGAGATAGATGCCTTTGAGTACGAAATAAACCGTAGTGTGAAAAGTTCATCTGAAGTGCTGCGTTTAAGTGATGAAGAAAATATTGCGGTAGCATTTGAGCAAATTGGATTGAAAGAGTTTATTAATCACTCTCTGGCTAAGTTATTAAATGTAAGTTTTGTTATCGATCCTCAAGTTAATATTGAAGGTAAAACGGTAACGTTGTCAATTGCTGAAAAAGTAAGTCAAAAACGTTTTCTGGAATTGTTTAAGGATGTATTGGAACAGAATGAAATAGCGTTAAAAATCCAAAATGGTGTAGTTTTTCTTCATGGGGTCCGTCAACGTAGAGGATTACCTGAATATGATTATGGTTTTGGTCGTAGTAAATCTGATGTACCTCAAGGTGCCCAGCCAATTTTCCATGTTGTGCCCATAAATTTTATAGATGCAAAGAGTCTATCAAGCTTCCTTATTCGGTTGTCTAATGCGTCACCAGAAGCACTTCAAGATCCTAATTTGCTGGGAATTCGTGGAAGTCGCCATGATGTTTTGAGGGCGTTGGATATTATTGAAATGCTTGATGTGCCTCATGTAAGAGGTAAACGTATTCAGTTTATTAAGTTGGAATATTTGCCGTCCTACGAGTTTATTGAAAAAGTGAGTGAATTATTGGAGAACGAAGGAGTCAATGTTTCGCAGGCTTTGAGGTTTACCGATTTATCTCGTCAGAATGGTGTAGTTATACATTCCAATAATGAAGATGTTTTAAAAAGAGTCGCGTATTGGCAAAAGCAGTTGGATACACCAGAATCTACGGACGATAAGCAGTACTTTATGTATTATCCAGAAAATATGGAGGCAGCTAAACTGGCTCAGGTACTGCAGAAGTTAATCCAGGTTGGGCAAAGTTCTTTTTCAGGTTCAACCGCTGGGGCTAACCGACAACCTCAAGCCGTCGGTGCTGGTAGCGATACTTCCTCTAACAAATCTACATCTTCAAAGTCTAATGCCACCGTTAATGGGTATAGCGAAGATTTCAGTTTTGTTTCTGATGAGAATAGAAACGTTATAATCATTTATGCTGCTGCAAATAAGTATAAGAGTATATTACCGTTGTTAAAAAAGCTTGATGTTACGCCTCCTCAAGTGTTGATTGAAGCTAAACTGATAGAAGTTACTTTAAAAGATGAACATACTCAGGGGGTTGAATGGAGCTTGTTCGGCGGAAGCGCGAAAAGAGATATCGCTACCTCACAGCTAAGTTCTTTTGCTGGGAGTTTTTCATACACTATCAGTGGTGTTGATTATAATGCGGCTCTTGTACTTTTGGAAAAACAGAATAAACTGAAAGTGTTATCCAGCCCACGAATCGTGGTTGCCAATGGTGAGAGCGCCACATTAAATGTTGGAACTGAAATTCCGGTATTATCAACGCAGGCGGCAGATGTAGATACGGACAGAGTATTACAAAGTATTCAATACCGTTCCACCGGCGTTGACTTGACAGTCTCACCTATTGTTAATTCTAGTAATATTATTGCTATGCAGATATCGCAAAATGTGAGTGAAACATCGGAAAATGGTTCATCGGGCATTGATTCACCCATAATATTGAATCGTTCTTTTCAGACATCGGTAGTTGCTAACTCAGGGCAAACTTTGGTGTTGGGTGGGTTAATCAGAGAAAATAATTCTTTTGAAGACTCGCAGGTTCCTTTGTTGGGGGATATACCGATATTAGGACGCTTGTTTTCAAACGAATCTAAGTCTATATCAAGAACAGAGCTTTTGGTTCTTATAACTCCTCGAATAATTTTTAATTCCAGTGATATTCATGAGATTAATGAATTATTTATTGACGAATTAACGTTATTTGACTAAGGAAGAGTAATAATGATGTAGACTTATACTTATATATTAGTTTTTAACTTTTACGGGTTATTCTTGCCTTGACATATGGTTATTGAGCTTTGATAATCCTCTGCGAGCACATTTTTTATGGAATTGTGCTAATTGCAATTAACACATTCATTTTTGAATTGGAGTTTAAAATAATGAAAAAGCTAAATAAAACTGGTTTGGCTATGGGAGTCGCGCTTGCAGTTGCATCTTCTAGCGCGTTTGCAGGTACATTCTCTATTGCGTCTGAAGCTATTGGTGTAGAAGCTGCAACAACTGGTAAGCTTGTCGTAACTACGACTGCTTCTCCTGAGTTTATCCCTGGCGCAGGCGTTACTGCCGATAACCGTGTTTTTGTAACATTAAACAACGGTGCGACTTTCGCTAACACTACCTATGCTTTGTGGGTTAGTGATGGCACTGACTTGGCAACTGAATTTGTATTGGTTACCCCTCAGCCTAAAGGCGCATCTATCCTTGAGTTTAGAGCTTCAAGTGATGTTGGTCTGGGTGATGACTACGTACTTTCTAGTGATGCTACAGACATTACTGCTGGTATCAAAATCAACGCTCCTGCTCTAGCCGCCGGCTCTAAAATTTCTATCGATGCAAATGCGGATGATAGTTTCGGTACTTTCGATTTCTACACAGCTAAAGAATTGTTCCGTTATGCTAATCAGTTTTCTGCATCTGTTAACTCTGCAAAAGTTGCTAATGCGACTATTGATGTAGATGCTAACCGTTTGACGTTTACTCTCGGCTCTACTTCTGACTCTATTGAGTTGAACTTTGTTGATGCTGGTACTACTAACGGTGTTGATTTGGCTTCTACTGGTAGTGCTGATGCTGTTGATATCGTATTAAGTGGTGATATGTCTGTTATTAAGTCAATTGTGTTGGATGCTGGTGGCAACCAAGGTTCATTCACTATTGACGAGGCAGCTGGTACAGCTACTTTCTCTGCCGAAGCTAGCGATGTTTTCTCCGTTACTTCTACAACATTGGATATTGAAGTATGGGGTTCTGCAGCATTAGCTACTCGTACTTTCACTGTTCAGGCTGATCTAGACTTTGAAAGCGAAACTGACAAAAACCTGATTGCTGAAAACACTGCTGCTGGTGAATGGTCTATTAATGGTTTGCAAGCTAAAGTTTCTCACTTGTCTTTGAATTCAACTGGTTTTGTTAGCTGGTTGAAAGTTGTTAACGAAGGCTCTACTGCTGCTGAAATTTCTGCTGATATTATTTGGACTCTAGCTGATGGAACTGAAGATTCTGTTTCAGGTGTAAGTCTAGGTGCTGTTGATGCTGGTGGCATTGCAACAATCAGTGAAGCTGCTATTTTGGCTGCAATGGGTAGCCCGACTCAGTTGGTTGACGTTTCTATGACAGTAACTGTTGCTGGTCAAACTAACTTGATCCACTTGGTTGCTGAGAAGAAAGCTTCTAACGGACGTGTAGCTGTTCCTGTTTACTATAACTTTGGCGCAGCTCGTGACTGGATCCAATAGTCATTGCTAATTAAGCGTTTGATAAGAGAGCACCTTAGGGTGCTCTTTTTTTTGCGATGTGCTTCGCTTTGAAGCTGTTCTATGCTGTATATTGTATATCGATGTTAGGCGTTCCTTGATGCGCAGTTCAGATTGATGATCTGCATCTATAATTAGAATTTTCCTTCTGATTTTTCTTGGTCTGTAGTGGTCTAATACCAATCCCATTAAAAGTATGATCTAATTAAGTCAGTGAAGACAAAACAGATAATTAGATGCTAAAAAAGATAGATTTCACAGCGCTTTCCAAAAAGGAAACTAACGCAGCTAAAAGGATCAGGTTACTTGCATTGGCTCATTACAGTGAAGGAATGAACAAAGCACAAATAGCTAGAACACTTAAGGTCAGCAGGGCAAGTGTAAATAAATGGGTAGCGGCTTTTCTGGATAAAGGAATTGATGGCCTGGATGCCAAATCTCCTCCCGGTCGTCCTGCATCGCTGTCATCAGAACAGATAAAAAAGCTATCTCGCTATATTGAATATCATAGTCGTTCTGATGTCGGGGGAAGACTGACGGGAGCCGATATCCAAGCCTGGATATCGAGCCATCTGAATGTGGATTATAAAATGTCCAACATTTACCGTCTCTTGCATCAATGGGGTTTTTCATGGATTTCCAGCCGTTCAAAACATCCAAAGCAATCGCAAAATGCTCAGGAAGAGTTTAAAAAACTGGAGATTAATGTGATCAAACTTTGTCCAGGACATCTGCCTCTGAACAATGTTGATATCTGGTTTCAGGATGAAGCTCGCTTTGGTCAGCAAAATACCACCTCTCGTTTATGGGCAAGAACTGGCAGTCGCCCACGCGCAGTCAAACAGCAACAATTTGAATATGCCTATCTTTTCGGTGCTGTCTGTCCCGCAACCGGTGAAACAGAAGCGCTCATAACGCCGTGGGTCAACAAGGATGCAATGACATTGCACTTGAAACAGATTTCTGAACGTACTAAACCGGGGCGAATGGCTGTCGTCATCATGGATGGCGCAGGATGGCATACAGAGGACACGATCCAACAGTTTGATAATATTCGTATGCTAAAGCTTCCTCCCTACTCGCCGGAACTGAATCCGGTTGAACAGGTATGGAGTTGGCTTCGTCAGAACGCACTATCCAATCGCATATTTGAAGGGTATGAAGATATCGTGGATGCATGTAGTGACGCCTGGAATACATTTGTCAAAGATACCCATCGTGTTATCTCTTTATGCACCAGAAAATGGGCACAGTTAAATGGCTAGGTTTTTAATGGGATTGGTATAATAATCCCGGACACCAATTTAGGTGGTATTCTTACCACTCAATAGAAAGGTGTCTAATGTCAAAACAACGTCGAACTTTTACTCAAGAATTTAAATTGGAAGCAGCAAGCCTTGTTCTTGATCAGGGTTATTCAATTCCAGAAGCTTGCCGAGCTCTGGATGTTGGTGAAACGGCGATGCGTCGCTGGGTTGAGCAATTGAAAAAAGAACGAGGTGGGTTTACTCCAGAAAACAAGGCTCTGTCTGCTGAACATAGAAAGATCCAGGAGCTTGAAGCACGAATTAACCGCCTGGAAAGAGAGAAATCCATATTAAAAAAGGCTACGGCTCTCTTAATGTCAGACGAATGGAGCAATACGCGCTGATTGACCAATTAAGAGAGCATGAAAGCATTGAGGTACTTTGCGACGCATTTAGCGTACCGCGCTCAAGTTATTACGATTACCGTGAGCGAGACAAGTCAATTAAACGTGATGAGTTGGTGTTAAGAGCAATGATCCATGAATTTTTCAATCTTAGTCGCCAGTCTGCCGGGAGTCGCACATTAGTCGCCATGCTAAACGGAAATGGCATCGTCATCGGCAGGTTTAAAGTCCGCCGTATTATGCAAGATATGGCGTTGGTCAGTACCCAGCCTGGAAGCCACTCATATAAAGTGGCATTGGTTGAGAGGCCGGATATTCCGAACCTGTTGGCTCGTGAATTTAATGTTGAAGAGCCGGATCAGGTGTGGTGCGGCGATATTACTTACATCTGGTCTGGCAATAAATGGATATATCTTGCCGTCATTCTGGATTTATATGCTCGCAGAGTGGTTGGTTGGGCGTTATCTGAACATCCTGATACCGCATTGGTTATTAAAGCCCTGGACAGAGCTTACGAGCAAAGAGGTAGGCCGAAGAATGTCTTGTTTCATTCAGATCAAGGGAGTCAATATGGTGCACTTAAATTTCGTCAAAGGCTGTGGCGCTATCGTATGAAACAAAGCATGAGCCGTCGAGGGAATTGTTGGGATAACAGCCCAATGGAACGTGTGTTTAGAAGTTTGAAAACGGAATGGATACCATCAACTGGCTATCAGTCATATCTGCAAGCAGAGCGAGACATTAGCTACTACCTGATGGACTACTATAACCATCAGCGACCACATAGTCACAATGGGATGATTGCACCAGCATTAGCTGAAGAAAAACTTAATTTACTGTCCGGGAATAGTTGACCACTACAGTCAGATACTCCCAAGGCGTGAGTTCGCCTATCGAGACATGTCTCCGTTCATTGTTTTATTCGGCTATCGAGTTTTCTGTTAGTTCTTTGACTTCACTCGGTGTTCAAGGCATACATATTAAGAATTTCATCTCGGTAGTTTCTGCTAAATTACTTGATATACGAGTTATCGGGTGGTTTACACGACGACAAAAAATCCGCTTAATCTTATCTTTAAATATTTTTGGAGTTTTAATTGCAGCATCGTAAATTCGCAGCTAATCTAAATCTGAACGCCATTGCAATCACTAATTTGTAGTAAAAATGTAGTGGATGATTGAACATTATTAGGTGTTAGTTGATGAATATAAGAACAAAGCTCGTGTTTTCTATCGGCTGTGGGTTGATCGCTTGTTCACTTCCAAGTGTCGCCGGGTCGTTTCAAGCCGTCACATCCGAATCTGTAGGTGTTGAAGCTGCAACAGGAGGAGGCTTAAAAGCCAATATTGCTGGGGATAGCATAACTATACAGCCAGGTAGTAATTTCTCTCCAGATAATCGTTTGTTTCTTTCTCTGAATAATGGTGCAACATTTGCCGATGCTGCCTATACCTTGGAAACAAGTTTAGGAGGCGCTGGCACAGGTAATTTAACTGAATTTGTTCTTATCACCCAAGCTCCGGCAGGTTCTTCGGTCTTGGAATTCAGAGTTGTAAGTGGTATTACGGCTAGTGATAATTTTCTTCTATCAGGTTCCAGCATTGCTGGTCAGTCCATCAATATCAATATGCCAGCGTTATCCGCTGGGGCTGAAATTGACATTGATGCGAATGCTGATGACTCTTTTGGTACATTTGACTTTTTTAGTTCGTTAGAACTGTTCCAATATTCAAATGAATTTTCTGCAAGGACAGATGTTCTGGCATCAGCAATTATTGATGTTGATGACAGCAGAAACTCATTTGTTGGTGGAATTACTTCGGACACTATCGCTTTGGAATTTGTTGAAGCAAATATTACCAACGGTGTTTCTTTAAATGATGATGATAAAGTGCTTTTGACTCTTAGTGGGGATATGTCAGGTATTCAATCTATCATGATTGAAACAGATGGGGTTAATCGCGGAAATTTTGTTATTGACGAAGATGCTGGAACAGCGACCTTTTCTTTAAGTGCAAGTGATGCTTTTAGAATTCCAACGGTTTCTTCCATTATTACAGCTAACGTTTGGGGGTCATCACCTTTATCTACGAGAAGTTTTACTGTAAAGGCTGATTTAGATTTCCAATCAGAAACAGATAAAAACGTGATAGCTGAAAATACAGATGCAGGTTCTTGGAGCATCAATGGATTACAGGCAAAGGTTTCACATTTGAGTTTGAATGCTAGTGGATTTGTCAGTTGGTTAAAAATTGTAAATGAAGGGACTGTAGAGGCTGCTGTTACAGCAGATATAATTTGGACTCTTGCTGACGGCACAGAAGGCAGTGCAACTAATAAAAGCCTAGGTACAGTGGATGCAGGCGGTATTCTAACTATCAGTGAGGAAACTATACTGAGTGCAATGAACAGTCCTACCCAGCTTGCTGATGCCTCTTTAACTGTAACCGTTGCTGGACAGACCAATTTTGTTCATTTGATTGCTGAGAAAAAAGCGGCTGACGGTCGTCTAACAATTCCTGTATACTACAACACCGGGGGCGCGAACCCTCGAGTGTGGATTAAATAATCTCGAATATTCCTTAAATAAAAAGGAGTGCTCTGCACTCCTTTTTATTTGTCTGCTAGATTCAAAAATATATAAGGACAAGTAAGTTAATTGATGAAAGTTCTATATTTCCATCAGCATTTTTCTACACCATCAGGAGGAACAGGAACTCGTTCTTATGAGTTTTCTAAGGCTCTATTGAGAGATGGGAATGATGTTACCGTCGTCTGCGGGAGTTTTGATGTTGGTAATACTGGTTTGGATACACCATTTGTTAACGGAAGACGAGAAGGTTTCGTTGACGGTATAAAGGTTATCGAGTATCAGTTGCATTATTCAAATAAGCAGTCGTTTTTAATTCGTGCAAAACAGTTTGTATTATTTGCATTACGATGCTGTAGGGAAGTTAATAAAGAAAAAGCGGATTTGGTATTTTGTACCTCTACTCCTCTTACGATAGCTGTTCCTGGTATTTACGCTAAATTGATTCGTAGGCTCCCTTTCGTTTTTGAAGTGAGGGATTTATGGCCAGAGCTACCTGTGGCTATGGGGGTTATAAAGAATCCAGTTATTATCGGGTTGTTAAAGATTCTTGAGGTTTTGAGCTATAAAATAGCGGATCATGTCATTACTCTTTCTGATGGCATGGCTAGTGGCGTTATTCGGTATGTCAGTAGAGAAAAAAATACAACTATTTCAAATGGATGTGACCTGTATTTAACGGGTAGTAATAACTATGAAAACTATCAATTGCCAGTTGAAATTCAGCAAGATGATTTTTTGGCTATATATGCGGGTACACATGGAATTGCCAATGGACTAGATGTATTAGTCGATACTGCTGCTACATTGCAACGTCTGGGTCATAAGAATATAAAGCTGCTCCTTGTTGGTGAAGGAATGCTGAAAAACGAGCTTAAAGAACGAGCTAATGATTTAAAGCTAAAGAATATTGTATTCATAGATAACTTATCAAAGAAACAGTTGTTTGATTTGTACAGTAAATGTGATGTTGGCTTGATGATTCTTAAAAATGTGCCTGCTTTTTACGATGGAACTTCACCGAACAAGTTTTTTGATTACTTAACAGTTGGCTTGCCTGTTATTTGTAATTATGAAGGATGGATTAGTCGTCTTATTGTACAAGAAAATATTGGGGTCAATGTTCCCGCTGAGTCACCTGAGTCACTTGCTGATGCATTAGTCTTTTTACAAAAAGATAAGAACAACTTATCGTCTCTATCTATGAATGCAAGAAAGCTTGCAAAAGAGAGTTTTGATCGTTCAATGCTTGCACAACAATTTGTTAACGTTCTGAAAGAAGTTTCTAGAAATGGAAAAAACTAAAGTAAATAGAATTCTAAAGTTGTACCGATTGAACCATTCGGTATTTAAGGTCTTTATGGCTGCAATATTCCTCGTTGCGATGAATTATATCAATCGTAATATGGGTGGTTCGGGTATTCAGATGCCTTATAACAATGCTACATGGGGCGTTACTGCTTTCTTCGTGGCCTTCTCTATTATCGGGATTGCTTGGTTTTCCCGTATTAAGTTTACTAAACCATTACTGTACCAGTTGTTGAGCGTTTTTCTTCTGCTTTTACCATTAACTTATACATCAAGGCTGTTTCTTGATATCGAAATGCTAATGTTATCTGGGCTGGGTGCTGGAGTTTTATTTCTATTTTGTTTATACCAGTTTTCATCATCGTCTCTTAAGCTTTATTTAATCAATATAATTTTTTATTCCTCTCTAATTCAAACTGTGTGGGGATTCGTCCAGTATTACATTATATTTGAGCCTCACTGGCTGTTTTTTAGGGCTGATTGGGGGCATCCTTACGGTATTTTCCAACAGATTAATGATTTTTCATCTTACCTCTCTATCGGCTCAATGATTGCGATATATAAATTGTTCACATCGGCTACTAGAGAAAAATCAAAGATAGCTTTTACTTTCATTATATTGGTCGCCAATTTTCATTTAACAGTTTTATCTGGTGCCGATTCTGCACAGGTCGTCGCGTTAGTTTCAGTCTTTCTTTATCTTGTTTTCATGTTAATCAGGACTAGAGAGTATCGAGTTGTATCATTGCTATTTTGTGGGGTATTGCTTGCTACAGCTATTCCCAGAGAGGTGTTTGATGTTAGGTCTTCACAGGAGTCATTGGTTGTTGAAGAATCAACACAATCTAAAGAGGAGGACTCTGTAGGCTCTAGTGATGTTAGAAGTGTTGAGAAAGATGTAAAGGTGGCTGATACGCCTGCTCTTAGTTCCAGTTCATTGGGAACAAGGGCGACAATTTATCCTGTTGCAATACAAATGATTTTGGATAAACCCTGGTTTGGACATGGGCTTGGCACTTTTCCAAAGGCCTATTTGCTGTATCAGGGACGTTATTTGCAGGAGCATCCCGGAGCCCCTGCTGAATTTAGAGTGCAACATGCTCATAATGAAGTGTTGCAATGGGTTGTTGAATTGGGATTAGGCTCATTGCTCGGTTTTATTTTGCTGTTGTTCGTTTGGTGGCGAGGATGTTTAAATGGTCAGTTTAATCCCGCTATATTATTCCTAACATTACCATTAATTTTACACTCTTTAGTTGAGCTTCCTTTTTATCATTCTGCTGCTCATTTTCTGGTATTTCTATCATTGCTATTTTGTGCTGACGTGAGTCGAGAGAAGAAATTAAAGTTACCTAAGTTCTCTAAATTTGTAGTCATCCCTGCGGTTTTGTGGGGATTAATACAGGTGCAGGTATTTCTTTTTTCAACAATGTACGCATTAGATATGTTTTTGAAATTTAACCGAAGTAATCGTGAGGAAGTGAAATACTTATTAACGGTTAATAATCCAGCTGCGTTTAAGTTGCGTTTTGAGTATGAGTTGTTTCAATGGAAAATTAGAAAAGGTATGAGAGAAGGCAAAATATCCAGGAAGGACTTGCTGAGTTATATTTATTGGGCGTATTCAGTTACTCAATACTCTCCTATGGCTCCTATTTACCGCAATTTCGTCGATGCGCTTAATCTGTATGGAAATCAGAAAGCTGCTTTGCAGTTTGCTGAGGAAGGAGTGCTTATGTACCCTGATGATGAGAAATTAAGAGAGAAGCGAGATAAGCTTCTTGAATATGTGAATAAATAAGTGCGGAGCTTATTTTGAACAAATTAGCAATTGTTGGTGCTGGCGGACATGGCAAGGTTGTTGCTGATGCCGCTATTACATCATCTTTATATGCACATATTGTGTTTGTCGATGATAGATATCAGGAGATGGTAACTCAATTAGGATATGGTGTTGTTGGTGATGACTCCTGTATTCCTGATTTGATTTCTCAGGGATATGAGTTTGTTGTTGCTATAGGCGACAATCTGATCCGAGCTTCTAAATTTGCATTGTTAAAAAGTGAAGGGGCGAATTTTGCCACTGTTATCCATAAGAGTGCTGTAATTAGTTCATCTGCTGAAATAGGGAAGGGTACAGTTGTCTTTGCCGGTGTTTGTATCAATCCAGACGCTAAAGTTGGGAACAATTCCATTATCAATACTAACGCCACAATAGAACATGATTGTGTTGTTGGTGACCATGTTCATCTTGCCCCGGGCACTATTCTTACTGGTGGATGTCAAATTGGGGACTATAGTTTATTGGGAGCCGGAGCGGTATCTATTCCCTATAAAACAATTGGTAGTCGAACTGTCGTCGGAGCAGGGGCTGTTATAGTCGAAGATATACCTGATTCCGTCATCGCATCAGGGATTCCTGCAAAGTGGTAACTTTTGTATAATCCCGCAAAATGTTCGTTATGCCTGTAATTACTAGAAAGACGGTTAATAAAATTAATGTTAGGTACTAAATTACCGCCTTGGCCAAGTTTTAGCCAAGATGAGATAGAACGAGTTAGTGAGGTTCTTCGAAGCAATAAAGTGAACTACTGGACTGGTGGTGAAGCTCGAGCCTTTGAAAAAGAATTCGCTGAATACTATGGCACCCGTTACGCGATTGCCCTTGCAAACGGATCTGTTGCAATTGAGTTGGCATTATTAAGTCTGGGTATTGGAAGAGGCGATGAGGTTATTGTCACACCTCGAACCTTTATTGCGTCCATATCCAGCATTATTAATGTTGGCGCAAAGCCCGTTTTTGCTGATGTGGAAAAGGATTCGGGAAATATCAGTGCTCGTACTATAGAGGCTGTGTTGTCGCCTGCGACTAAGGCTGTTATTTGTGTTCACCTTGCAGGTTGGCCATGTGATATGGAGGGTATCATGGCACTTGCGGAACAGAATAATTTTTATGTTATTGAAGACTGTGCGCAATCTCATGGTTCAAGCTATAAAGGGCAAAAGCTGGGTAGTATTGGACATATCTCCGCATTTTCTTTTTGTCAGGACAAGATCATGACCACGGGTGGTGAAGGTGGCATGATGTTGTGTAATGACGAGAAGATCTGGAGTAAGGCATGGTCGTATAAAGACCATGGGAAGAGCTGGTCTGCGGTTTATGAGATGAATCATTCTGATGGTTATCGATGGTTGCATGAGTCGTTTGGAACAAACTGGCGACTGACCGAAATGCAGGCGGCTATAGGCAGATATCAACTGAAAAAGCTTGATGAATGGTCATTAAAGCGTAAGCAAAATGCTGAACGATATAATGTGGCAGCGCAAGGTTGCTCAGCCGTTTATATACCAGAGGTGCCGGATTACATCGATTATGTGCCCTACAAGCATTATATTTACGTTCAGCCTGAAGCATTAAAATCTGGCTGGTCTCGTGACCGTATTATTCTGGAATTGAATAACAAGGATGTTCCTTGTTTATCTGGCACTTGCTCTGAGGTGTATTTGGAAAAAGCGTTTGAAGGTACGGGATTGCGACCACAAGAACGTTTACCAATGGCTGCTCAATTGGGCGATACAAGCATGTGCTTATTGGTTCACCCTAATATAACTGATGCTGATATGGATAGAGTTTGCAGTGTATTTCGTTCGGTACTGATTCAAGCTGGCATCTAATTGGAATAACAATTTATGATCCTTAAGCTGCTTAATTTATCCCGTTTAAAAAAGCGAGTAACTGCACAGACCATTGATGCATTTTCCTTGTTGTTTGCTTTTTTATTGGGGTTATCGTTGCGTTTGGGGGAAGTCTATATTCCCAGTTCACCCTACGTTTGGGGATGTTTATTATTCTGTATCGTCTTCACCATTATTTTTGGTGAAAAGATAGGGGTGTATAAAACCGTTGTACGCTTTTTTGGAAACCAAAATGTCGTTTCTATTTGTTCGATGGTCTTTGCCTCGGCTGTAGTGATGTCATTATGTTTGTTTTTTCTTTCCATCCCTTTGCCTCGTTCGACTCCCATTATTTATGCCAGTTTGGGAATAATGTTTATGTTGGGGAGTCGCTTCAGTTTGAGGCTGCTGTTTCAGCATTATGCGAAAGAGCAGTTAGGTGAGCCAGTTATTATTTATGGTGCTGGTTCCGCAGGAAATCAGTTGGCAATATCCCTGAAACAAGACAATAGATATATGCCAATCGCTTTTATTGATGACAATGCAAAGTTACATGGCCGAAGGCTACAAGGGATAGAAGTATCGCCACCTGAGTCGATTGATCGATTGGTGAATGATTACAATGTTAAACGGATATTGCTTGCTATTGCCAATATACCTTCGGAGCGCAGGAAGGAGATTTATGAGCAGTTCGAGCATCTACCAGTAAAGGTTAAAACCATCCCCGCTTATTCACAGATTGTCTCAGGTGAACTAACTATTGAGAATTTGCGAGATGTTAACGTTGAAGATCTTTTAGGCCGAACACCTGTTGCTCCAGTTACAGAATTAATGGATAAGTGTATTAAAAACAAGGTGGTTATGGTGACTGGGGCTGGTGGTTCAATCGGCTCTGAGCTGTGTCGCCAGATCATTAAATTGCAGCCAAAGACTTTGGTGCTATTTGAAAACTCTGAATTCTCTTTGTATTCCATTCATAAAGAACTGGTTTCTCTTGTTGAGTCAGAGATGAAAGCGCCAAACTCTGATTGGATTGTTCCCATCATTGGTAATGTTCTTGATTCTAAATTACTGGATGATGTATTCGCCACCTATAGTGTGAATACCGTATATCATGCTGCTGCTTATAAGCATGTTCCGTTAGTTGAACAAAACATTGTTGAAGGTGTTAAAAATAACGTTTTGGGGACTTATCAGGTTGCACAAAAAGCGTTACAGCATCAGGTAGAAAATATGGTGCTTATTTCTACCGACAAAGCCGTGAGACCAACTAATGTTATGGGGGCATCCAAGCGAGTTGCTGAGTTTGCGTTACAGGCATTGGCAACGCTGAAAAGTAACACTTGTTTTAGTATGGTACGTTTTGGCAATGTCCTGGGTTCTTCAGGGTCGGTTGTTCCGTTGTTCAAAGATCAAATTAGTAATGGTGGGCCGTTAACTGTTACTCATCCGGATATTACTCGCTACTTTATGACAATCCCTGAAGCCGCACAGTTGGTTATTCAAGCAGGAGCCTTGGCAAAGGGGGGGGAAGTGTTTGTATTGGATATGGGCAAGCCCGTGAAGATTTTGGATCTTGCCAAGAAGATGATCCGCTTGACTGGGTACTCTGATGATCCTGCTTCTGAACGTTTTATGGATATCAAATTCACAGGGCTAAGGCCCGGAGAGAAGCTTTATGAAGAACTTCTTGTTGATGACAACGCCTTAGGTACCAAGCATTCACGCATTATGTGTGCCAAGGAAAACTATCTGGAAGTTAAGGAACTTGAGGCTTTGGTGAGCAGTATTGAACTAGCCATTGAAAGGCGTGAAGCATCTGCAGTTCGAGACTTGTTGTTACAAGCGCCTACAGGGTTTAACCCAATGTCAGAGAATGTTGATTTAGTATCAACCGCACCTTCTAAATCATCAAATCAATCACAGCTACATTAAATGAAACCAAAGGTGTTGCTGACAGGTGCCACAGGATTTGTTGGTCGCCAAGTGATGAATGATTTAAAGCAAAGAGATGTTGAGCTGTTTGCTTTGGTTCGCAATACCTCAGATATTAATGAAAATGAGGCTGTTACAGTCATTGGTCATGATTCGATTGAAAATTATGCCGGTGAGGGCTTACCTGAAAAGCTGGACGTTATCATTCATCTCGTTGCAAAAGCTCATGTGACAGAAGATGAGTCAAACCGGGCTGAATATGAGAGGGTAAATGTCGCTGGCACTCAAGCAATGGTTAATTTAGCCAAAGCTAAAGATGTTAAGCATTTCATTTATCTGAGCAGTATTAAGGTTAATGGCGATGAAACTTTTAAGGAGCCTATTACTGAGGCTTCGGAAGTATGCCCGAAGGGCGTTTATGCGGAAACCAAGTATCAGGCTGAAAATCTGGCTAATGAATTAGCGGATAATGGCATTAAAGTTTCAATTGTCCGCCCGCCATTGGTTTATGGGGCTGGTGTAAAGGCTAATATGGCTGCGTTGACCAAGTTGGTTCGGCTACTTCCGGTGCTTCCATTTGGTATGATTAATAATCAACGCAGTTTAATTAGCGTGAGGAATTTGAGTGATTTTTTAATGACTCTGGTTTTCGAATTGCCTGTGCAGTCGTATGAGCGGGAAACCTTTATTGTGTCTGACAGAAACCCTTTGAGTATTAGAGAGTTGTGTTTAGCTATTGCTCAAGGTTTGCATAAGAAAGTGATTATGCTCCCAGTTCCTCAAATGTTGCTTAGCGTTTTGACGAAAGTGTTTGGAATGAGTCGGCAGTGGCAAAAATTAGCTGGCAATATGGTATTGAACGGCTTGAATTCTGAAAAGTATTTTAGTTGGGTAGCTCCCTATCAAACGGCTGACGAAATTAAATTGTTTGCAGTAAAGGAACTGAAATAGATGCGTTTGTGGTTGTTTCTTTTTTCTCTTATTTTTGTTTCAGGGTTCCTTACATGGTTACTAATTCGTGTAACTTGCAAAAGAGCTATGCTGGATGTGCCTAATGAACGTAGTTCTCATCAGGTACCTACTCCAAGAGGGGGCGGCGCAGCTTTGATTGTTACCTATTTTATTGGGCTGGTTGCCATTTATGTAAAAGATGTGATTACCAATCCTATGTTTTTGGCACTCATTCTTGGTGGTGGATTTATTGCATGGATTGGCTGGATTGATGATAAAAGAGGTGTAGCTGCGAAGTGGCGTTTACTGGTTCAGTCTATCGCTGCTGTGTTTGCCTTAATCATGCTGCATGATGTACCTGAATTGCCATTTGTGGATTATTTCCCCTGGTTAGAATACGTTGGCTATGTCGTCGCTGCCGTTGCTATTGTTTGGTCAACCAATTTGTTTAATTTTATGGATGGAATTAATGGACTGGCAGGTTTTGAAGCCCTGTTTGTTTCTTTTGGGGCTGCAATCATTCTATACACGTCAGGGGAAGATTTTCACACGGCTTCATTGTTGGTTCTTAGTTTTTCAACGTTAGGGTTTTTAATTTTCAATTTCCCTAAAGCTCGGATTTTCATGGGGGATGTTGGGAGCAGCTTCCTTGGGTTTACTATGGCGATATACGCTATAGGGGCTTCATCTGAAGATGTAATCAGTCCTTGGAGTTGGGTCATTTTATATGGCTATTTTGTTGTTGATTCAACGATTACATTGATTACTCGTATGCTCACGGGGCAGCGCTGGTTGGCTGCTCATAATTTACATGCTTACCAGAAATGGACTCGAAAGTTGGGATCTCATACCAAGGTCACTCTGTTTATTTTTATAATCAATGTTGTTTGGTTATTTCCAATGGCTTGGTTAGCTACCCGCTTTTACGATTATTCATTTTTTATCGCCATTGCAGCTTTGCTACCGATTGCTATTGGTGTCACAGGTTCAAAAGCGGGTGTGAAAGGAGTTGAATTAGCCGATCTTCGGAGCTAACTATCAAGCTTTTATTCATATTGCATAGGACGTACAGGGCAGATTAGTGTACTATCTGCCCGGTTTAATTTCTATGTAACCTGAGCTGCGCATAAGAAAATGCTCAAAACTGAAAGATAAATATTTATATTTCAATGAATTACAAACTCAATTCTTATCATGAGGCTGTAAAATATTTTGTGATGAACTACTTTTCTGTGAATTCGAGGCAAATTTATGCGCCAATAGCTAGCCTATTGCAAGTAAATTTAACGAAGAAGTCGCTGAAAATAGCCATCTCAAAACGTTTTCTTATGCGCAGCTCAGGTTATGTACTGAATGTTCACAACCTATTCAGTCTATAGCTCCATAATTTGCACCGAATAATCATTTTGTTTTTCAGCAAATTGGGACAGAACAATTGATATAGAGCTAGTTATAAAGCTCGTTATGTGAAAGTAAATGATAAAGAAAAGTGAAATTAAAATTTGTGTCATTGGTATCGGATACGTTGGATTGCCACTGGCAATAGGGTTTTCAAAGCATTACGACGTGATTGGGTTTGATTTATCTTCTAAAAGGATAAAAGACCTGAATAATGGCATTGATGTTACCAATGAAGTTGAGGCAAAAGATTTATCTCAGGCAGACAATTTACTTTTTACTTGCAACGAGCAAGATATCGCTTCCGCCAATATCTACATCGTTACTGTCCCAACGCCAATTGATACATGCAAGGTTCCAGATTTATCCGCGTTAAGAGGCGCGAGTAAAGCTATTTCCAAATATCTTCAAAAAGATAATATTGTCATATATGAATCGACTGTGTACCCAGGTGCTACAGAAGAGGTTTGCGTACCTGTGCTGGAAGAAGGTTCAGGGCTTACGTTTAATCAGGATTTTTATGTGGGCTATAGCCCGGAACGTATTAACCCTGGTGATAAAAAAATGCGTTTGGAGAATATTACCAAGGTTGTTTCCGGTTCAACGGCGGAATCCGCTACCTTTATTAATGATTTATATTCAAGCATCATTTCGGCGGGAACCTACCTTGTTAGTTCTATCAAAGTCGCAGAGGCTGCAAAAGTTATTGAGAACACTCAGCGAGACGTAAACATTGCTCTGATGAACGAACTGGCAATGCTATTCAACAAATTGGGTTTAAATACGCAAGAAGTGCTTGAAGCTGCCGGAACCAAATGGAATTTTTTGAAGTTTAAGCCGGGGTTGGTTGGCGGACACTGCATTGGTGTTGATCCCTATTATCTCACTCATAAAGCCAGAGAAGTTGGTTTTCATTCCGAAATGATTCTTTCGGGACGAAGAGTGAATGATCAAATGGGTGAATATGTTGCGAAAGAATTCATTTATTCCTTGCTACAAAAGGGCATTAACCCTGTAGAAGCGAAAGTCCTAATTTTGGGGATATCCTTCAAAGAAGATTGCCCGGATATTCGAAACACCAGAGTTATTGATATCTATGAGCATCTGAAAAATGTAGGGATAACAGCAGATGTTTATGATCCCGTCGTTGCATCTGATGATGCGGAGCATGAGTTTGGCATCGCTTTGTTAAACGAATTTCCAAAAGAAAAATATGACGGAATGATCCTGGCTGTAGCACATTCAGAGTTTCTTGAGCTAGGTGTCGAATACTTACGAGAGAATTGTAAGTCAGATAGTGTCATATATGACGTGAAAGGCATCTTTCCTAAAGATAAAGTAGATGGTGGATTGTAAGGATTATGAAGGTACTGGTAACCGGAGCCGCCGGATTTATAGGAATGCATGTATCAGCCTTTTTGCTTGCGAGAGGGGATACGGTTGTTGGCATTGATAATATTAATGATTACTACGACCCTAAGCTTAAACAGGATCGCCTAAGCTATTTGCAGAACAATTTTGATAACTTTTCTTTTCATAAAATGGATCTCTGTGAAACGGAAAGTATCAGTGCTTTATTTGCTAAAGAGCAATTCCAGAGAGTGGTCAATTTGGCTGCTCAGGCAGGGGTTCGTTATTCAATTGAAAACCCCAGATCTTATGTGGATTCAAATATCGTTGGTTTTCTTAATATTCTCGAATCCTGTAAAAATCATCAAATAGAGCACCTGGTTTATGCTTCATCAAGCTCTGTTTATGGTGCAAACGAGAGCTCACCATTTTCAGTACAGGAATCTGTAGAACACCCCCTGTCTATGTATGCGGCAACCAAAAAAGCCAACGAATTAATGGCTCACACCTACAGTGCGTTGCATCAATTACCCACCACAGGCTTAAGATTTTTTACTGCTTATGGCCCTTGGGGAAGACCAGATATGGCGTTGTTTAAGTTCACGAAAGCCATTTTATCTGGTGAAACAATGCAAGTTTTCAATTATGGCAAGCACCGCCGTGATTTCACTTATATTGACGATATCGTTAAGGGAATTATTTTAACGTTGGATAATCCTGCGACACCTGATCCTGAATGGAATGGAGAGAGTCCATCTTCAGCCACCAGTAGGTATCCATGGAGAGTTTATAACATCGGGAACTCCAAGCCCGTTGAATTGATGGATTATATCCACGAAATAGAGAAAAAGCTGGGTAAACAAGCCAATATGGAGTTATTGCCCTTGCAGCCGGGAGACGTTCCCAACACTTATTCAGATGTGTCTGAGTTAGCAAAAGATACTGGCTATAAGCCAGAAGTTGATGTGGCTGAAGGGATTTCCAGATTTATCGATTGGTATCTGGAATATTATCAATAGGTTAATAATGAAAAATTTCGCACTGATTGGCGCTGGTGGCTACATAGCCCCCAGACATATGAAAGCAATCCAGGATACAGGGAATAAATTGGTCGCCGCCCTGGATAAACATGATTCCGTTGGGATTATTGATTCGTATTTTCCTGAAGCTGACTTTTTCATCGAATTTGAACGCTTTGACAGGCATCTGGACAAATTACGTCGTTTGAATGGTGGCAAAGCGGTGGATTATGTCTCCATATGCTCTCCGAATTACTTACACGATGCCCATATTCGATACGCATTGCGAGCTGGAGCTCACGCGATTTGTGAGAAGCCTTTAGTTTTAAATCCTCGTAATATCGATGGGCTGCTTGAAATCGAAAAAGAAACAGGCAACAAGATTAATACTATTTTGCAACTGCGATTGCATCCTGAAATAATAAAGCTCAAAGAAAAGGTTCGATTAGCTAATAGCGATAAAAAGCACGATGTAAGGCTGACCTATATCACTGGACGCGGCAATTGGTATATGACGTCCTGGAAAGGCGATGTCCAGCGTTCTGGCGGGATTGCTACCAATATTGGCGTGCATTTTTTCGATATGCTGCATTTCATCTTTGGAGAGCTGCAGGAAAACGTCGTTCATTATGCTTCTGATTCAACATCCGCGGGCTATTTAGAATACGAACATGCAAGAGTCCAATGGTTTTTGTCTATTGATGACAGCTATGTGCCAGAGGAAATGAAAGCCGAAGGTAAACGTACTTACAGAAGCATTACCGTTGATGGTGACGAAATTGAGTTTTCCGGTGGATTCACTGATCTACATACAACGAGTTACCAGGAAATTCTTAAAGGTAATGGTTTTGGCGTTGAAGAGAATCGTGTTGCAATTTCAACTGTAGCAGGGATCCGTGATGCTAACGTGATTGGGCGACAGCCTGATTCACACCCATTCGTTCGCTAGTCTTTTCTATTCGTTATTAATTTATAAAACAAGTCGTTATCTATTTTTGGGGAAAATTATGAAACTGTCGGGCTCAAGAGTATTGGTCATTGGCGGAGCCGGTTTTATTGGTAGCCATGTGGTTGCTGAATTATTAAAAACAGATGTTGCAGAAGTGGTCATTTACGATAACTTTGCCCGTGGAAAGCAGGAATATATTTCCGAGTTTTTGAATGATCCCAGATGTACATTGTATCCGAACGGTGGCGATATCCGCGATATTGATATCCTCAATGCGGCCATGAAAGGTATGGATGGTGTATTCCATTTGGCCGCCATGTGGTTGCTACATTGTAAAGATTTCCCCAGAACAGCGTTTGATGTGAATATTCAAGGAACATTTAATGTACTTGAAGCGTGCGTGAACAATGGTATTAAAAGGCTGGTTTATTCTTCTTCAGCTTCTGTTTACGGTGATGCACTTGAAGTGCCAATGACAGAAGAACACCCGTTTAATAACCGCAATTTTTATGGTGCGACCAAAATATCTGGCGAAGCGATGTGCAGAGCGATGTTCGATAGATATGGTTTGGAATATGTCGGTTTGCGATACATGAATGTGTATGGCCCCCACCAAGATCAAACCGCAGCATATACCGGCGTAATACCTATTATGTTGAACAAGATTGATGCTAACGAAGCGCCAGTGATTAATGGCGATGGCAGTCAGGCGTATGACTTCGTGTCGGTAAAAGATGTGGCTCGTTGCAATGTCTTGGCAATGGAATCTGACGCGAAAGATGAGTTTTATAATGTTGGTACAGGTGTTCAAACCAGTATCAAACAACTCTGTGATCTGATTTTGGAATTAAAAGAGTCATCATTGAAAGTTGAGTATCGCCCTTATTCTGAAGAAGATGCTCGCCGCTTGGTTCAGAACCGTATTGGTTGCCCAGAGAAAGCAAAACGAGAAATCGCTTTTGAATATAAAGACTCTCTGAGAGATGGCCTGTTAGAGTTGATTGCCTGGCGCAGTGAGAACAAAGGTTAATTACGTCATGGAAAAGAGAAATATTGCAATATCGTTACCCTCAACTGGCGAAGACGAATGGTTGGCTGTCAGAGAACCTCTGGAATCTGGATGGTTAACTCAAGGGCCCAAAGTTAATGCGTTTGAAAAGCAATTTGCTGAAATGCATGAAGTGAAGTACGGAATTGCTACAACAAGTTGTACTACTGGTTTGCACTTGATTTTAGCGGCTATGGATATTGGCCCTGGCGATGAAGTGATTGTTCCTGCATTTACTTGGGTTGCTACTGCAAATGTAGTGATGTATTGCGGCGCAACACCTGTGTTTATTGATGTCGATGTTACAACCAACAACATCGATCCTCAGCAGCTAAAACAGAAAGTTTCTGATAAAACCAAAGCCGTTATTGCCGTTCATTTATTTGGTTTATGTGCTGATATTGATGCCATCAGAGCGGCGATTCCTGCTCATGTGAAGATTATTGAGGATGCTGCCTGTGCCGCTGGTGCTAGCCTGAATGGTGTTATGGCTGGCGGTTTGGGTGATGCAGCCGCGTTTTCTTTTCATCCAAGAAAGTCCATTACCACGGGCGAAGGTGGCATGGTAACGACTAATGACGATGCCTTAGCCGATAAAATGATTAAGTTGAGAAATCACGGCGCTGAAATCTCTGAAGAGCAGAGACATCAAGGGCCAAAGCCGTATCTATTACCAGAGTTTAATCTTCTTGGTTTCAACTATCGCATGACCGATTTGCAAGGTGCGGTAGGTTTGGTTCAGCTTAATAAACTAGAACAGTTTCTAACTGAAAGAAGACATTGGGCTG
The DNA here is from genome assembly GCF_019900845.1 of Paraneptunicella aestuarii. Lineage (NCBI taxonomy): Bacteria > Pseudomonadati > Pseudomonadota > Gammaproteobacteria > Alteromonadales > Alteromonadaceae > Paraneptunicella > Paraneptunicella aestuarii. Next base: position 1,138,801 of record NZ_CP074570.1, read on the forward strand.
ATTATTACAAAGAACAGTTGGCTGACATTGATTGGTTGGAAATGCCGGCGTTACCCGTGAATGGCAAACATGCATGGCAAGCTTTTGTGATGTATGTAAACCCTGAAAAAGCACCAATGAGCAGAAACGACATGATGGAAATTCTGCAAGAGAAAGGCATATCAACCCGACCCGGAACCCATGCTGTCCATATGCTAGGGTATTACGCAGATAAATTCGGCTTGTCAGAAGATGATTTTCCGAACGCCAAGTTGTGCAATAACCATACTATGGCAATTCCTCTACATAATCGTATGACTAAAGAAGATTATGATTATGTTGTCGATGCGATTTTATCTCTGAGATAGTTCAATGTGCGGATTAGCTGGATACATTAATACTGCGGCAGAAGCAGTTTCCCCCGTTATTCTTAAGAAAATGGGGGAGAGCATTTCTCATCGAGGGCCTGATGGGGAAGGTTTGTGGTATGAAGGCGAAATAGGCTTTTGTCATAGACGATTAGCTATTATTGATTTGTCTCCAGCAGGTCATCAACCAATGATCTCCTCAGATCATCGTTACGTCTTGGTATACAACGGGGAAGTTTATAATTTCCTTGAATTAAGAGCTGAATTAGAGTCTCTGGGTTACTGGTTCCGTTCTCAAACCGATTCCGAAGTAGTGCTTAATGCTTTTGCTGAGTGGGGATGTAAAGCATTTTTGAGATTTAACGGAATGTTTGCGTTAAGCATCTGGGATCGCAAAGAACGCCAGTTGACTTTGGCTAGGGATAGGTATGGTATAAAGCCACTATATTACAGCTTTCAAGGAAATAGCCTGGCTTTTGGTTCAGAGCAGAAAGCGATATTGGCTAATCCTGCATTTAAGTCCAAATTAGACAAAAAAGCGCTACTTGAGTATTTTACTTTTCAGAATATTTTCACTGATAAAACACTCGTTGAAGGTATTCATATGCTTCCGCCAGGTTGCTATGCCCAACTGCAAATCAGTAAAGTTAAACCCAGATTAGATATCACCGAATACTGGGACTTTGATTTTAGAGAGCCAGAACATAAAGGTGATATTCAAGCTTACCGAGAAGAATTAAACCGTCTGTTTCAGCAAGCTGTTAACAGGCAGCTAGTATCTGATGTGGAATTGGGCTCCTATTTGAGCGGTGGAATTGATTCAGGCTCAATTACTGCTGTTGCATCACGTTCTTACGATTATTTGAAAACTTTCACCTGTGGCTTTGATCTTCACTCAGCATCTGGGCTTGAGCTTGGATTTGATGAACGTGAACGGGCAGAATTTATGTCTTATGTTTTTAAGACAGAGCATTATGAAATGGTGTTGAAAGCGGGTGATATGGAACGGTGTTTGCCATCGTTGAGCTATCACTTGGAAGAGCCCAGAGTTGGACAAAGTTATCCGAATTATTATGCCTCCAAATTAGCCAGTAAATTTGTCAAAGTCGTGTTGAGTGGCACTGGTGGAGATGAGTTGTTTGCTGGTTACCCGTGGCGTTATTATCGAGCTGTTAACAACGATGATTTTGAGCATTATATCGATAAATACTATCTGTTCTGGCAACGCTTGATACCCAATACAGACATTAAGAAAGTATTTTCTCCGATTTGGGAAGAAGTTAAAGATGTATGGACTAAAGACATTTTTAGGAATGTTTTTAAACATCATTCGGAGTCCCTTCATACACCGGAAGATTACATCAATCATTCTTTATATTTTGAAGCAAAGACTTTTTTGCATGGTCTGCTGGTTGTTGAGGATAAACTCAGCATGGCTCATGGACTGGAGACTCGGGTGCCATTTCTGGATAATGATTTGGTTGATTTTGCAATGAGCTGCCCTGTGTCTTTAAAGCTGAATAATTTATCGAATGTGATTCGTATTAATGAGAATGAGCCTGGCAAGAAGGATTCTATCTACTTCCGCAAGAGCAAAGACGGTAAGCAGATTTTGCGCGATGTTATGGACAGATATATACCAGAAGAGATAGTAAAAGCAGAGAAACAAGGTTTTTCTGCTCCAGATGCGAGTTGGTTTAAGGGGGAGAGCATAGATTTTGTTAAATCTCGTTTAATGGACAAAGATTCCCCTATTTACTCATTTATGGATAAAGCATCTGTGCACAATCTGGTTAAACAACATTTAGATGGCGAGCAGAATCGTAGGTTGCTTATTTGGTCGTTGTTAAATTTTGACGAGTGGTCTCAACAGTATTTAGATCTCCACTAGCCCATTCATGTTATTGATGAAAATTAAAATTTAATTTGGTGAACAAATCATGTCTCATAAAATACATTTTGAGAGCTTAAACTTTTATTGGAGAGAAAAACAAAGTTGCCAAAATAACGACACCGGCATTCCTGAGTTTCTTCCTTTTAGTTTGGAGTGGAATAGTAAAACTAATCTACTGCAACAATCTCATAATGATTATGTAGATGAATGCCTTCATAAAGTGTACCAGCTGAATGAGAACGTAGGTTATTTGCAAGATGGGCATGATCTGGCAGAACTTTATGGTGGAGATTTTATTCGTTTCTTTACAAAGCATGTCCAGAGTAGTGAAGCTGGTGGGAAGTCTTTGTTAGAAATTGGTTGCGGTGGTTGTTACCTGCTTGAGAAATTTCGAAGTGTTGGGCTCCATGTTGAAGGATGTGATCCTAGCCCAATAGCGGAAGATGCGGCTATCAAGAAATCAATACCATTAACAAAAGAGTTTTATTCTTCAGAGAAAATAAATCAAAAGTTTGACTTTATTGTTCACTATGATGTTTTAGAGCATATATACGAACCAGAGCTTTTTTTAAAATCCCATTTGGATAACTTAAATGAGGATGGAGCGATTGTTTTTGCTGTTCCAAATTGTACAAATTCTATCTTGAAGGGTGATATATCCATGTTCTTACACGAGCATGTGAATTACTTTGATGAGGAGTCTTTGAGGTTGGTTGTACAGCTTGCTGGGTTTGATGTTCTTGATATTTCATCTGGTAGCGGTGTTGGCACTCTGTATTGTTATGCAAAGAAAAGCAGTAAAAAAACAGAAGTTGTTCAGGATTTTGATGATACTAAATTTGAGAAATTCAAAGTCAAATTAGAAGAGAATCTAAGCAAGATCAAAGAGTGGATTGGTGAAGGAACCGGAATTTACATACCTTTAAGAGCATTGCCATATTTATGTGTATTGGGAATTAATGAAGGTGTCCGTTTTTTTGATGACAATAGCGACTGGCACGGCAAATATTTTGATGGCTTTGATATTGCTGTTGAATCATTTGATGAGCTGATGAAATTCCCTCCTAAAAAAGTAGTCATTTTTAGCTATGTCTTTGCTGATAAGATTATGAAAAAAATAAATGATTTTGATGCAAGCATCGAGATTGTCTCTTTATTGGATTTATAATTGAATTAATCTTGAACAAGTGATGTCGTTTTAACTGTAATTTGATTTTTTGTGGTGGATAGAGTTCTGTGGAGCACTCAAAAGTTATAGAAATGTATCGTGATGCATTCCAAAAGCACGGGAATAGCGATAGTTCAGTGTTTTTTCCAAAGGGAAGACAGTTTATACGATATAAGCATATGTTGCCGGATTATAACGGTAAAGATTCTATATTGGACTATGGGTGTGGCTTGGCCAAATTGTTCAAATATATTAGTGAGTTTTATCCCGAGTCAAAGCACCTATATCATGGTGTTGATATCACCGATGAATTCATTAAAAGTAATCTGGACACATTTCCTGGAACGGATTTTCGGTTGATTGGTGATACCGGGGATGTTAAGGATGCACAGTACGATATTATTTTGTCATCAGGCACCTTTAATATCATCTCAGGCGGGAGCAGAGATGAATATGCCGAGTATGTTAAATCTTCCATGCAAACTTTGTTTAACCAGTGCATCAAATACCTGTCTATTGACTTTATGCATGACCAGGTGGATTACATGCAGCCAGATGCGTTTCATATCAATATTAGCGAGATGATGTCTTTCATTGAGCAAAACCTTTCTTCCAGGTTCATTATTAATCGTTCATATATGCCTTATGAGATATCTTTCATCATATTTAAGGATTTGGAGTTGTCAGATAAAGGGGTTTATTTAGGTGGTTGTTGAAATTTCTCAGGTCGAAGACAGCCTGATTAAACATTTTATCGATACCCAAGACAATTGCTTGTTATTTCAATCCTATGATTATTATTGTTTTCTAAAAGATTATTTAGGGGCTTTAGATTTTTCTTTGGTCAGCATCGATGAAGGCGGTAACGTTAATGGGTGCATGTTTATCCTGGGCAAAGAAGGACGCTTCGGAACCGTATTAAACTCCCTTCCATTTTATGGCAGTAATGGTGGCATCATTGCTTCAAATGTAAATGCGAAACAAGAGATTGCCGATTACTACAATAAATTGATTCAAGGAAATAATATTGTTTCATCAACGGTTATTACTTCTCCATTAATTGATGATGTTGAGCTTTATCGGAATCATATTAACTACAATTTTGAAGATTATCGTATCGGACAGTTAACTCCTTTAAATTATGATAGCCCATCCGATATTCTTGATTCATTTCATTCCAAAACAAGGAATATGGTTCGAAAAGCGGAAAAAAGTAACGTAGTGATAGATATTGATAATGATGCGATGGATTTCATTGTTGATGTTCATGAAAAAAACATGAACGAAATATCTGGCAAAGCGAAGTCTCCAGAGTTCTTTGATTCTATACAAAAGCATTATTCCAAGGGAGAAGACTACCAAATATATGTAGCATCCCTTGATGGTCAGTATATCGCTGGATTGTTGATCTTAAATTATAAAAACATTGTTGAATATTTTACTCCTGTTGTTTTGTCAGAATATCGCAATACTCAAGCACTGAGTTTAATCATTTATCAGGTTATGAAGGATAAATACGAGACTCATGATTATCTGAACTGGGGCGGAACGTGGGCAACGCAAGAGGGGGTTCACCGTTTCAAAAAACGCTGGAATAGCGTAGATAAGAACTACTTCTATTTTACTCAACTTAATGATTTATCTTTATTACAAGAAGACTTGGGAGCTCTATGTAATGAGTATGAGTACTTCTATTTATTTCCGTTTAGTGCATCGGAGAATGCATAATGGCAAATGATTTTGTGGTTGTCGGAGCTGGTATATCAGGTATTACATCATCTTTGTATTTAAGTAAAAAATACCCGGATTCAAATGTTACATTGGTAGATAGTGCATCCTCAATGGGGGGGTTATTACGTAGTTTTGATTATGGTCCCTGGGGATTGTTTGACTATGGAATGCACAATATTTCGGCAACAGGTAATAAGCTGGTTGATGATATCCTGATATCGTTACTTAAATCTGAAGAATGGGACGTTTTAGAGGGCAACAACAGGGATCTTGCTGGTATATACATTAGCGATAGGTTACAGACTAATACCCCTTACCCCGACGTTCGCGCGTCACCGCAACGTGATAGTTATGTTTCCCAATCAACCTCTCAAATAGGTCTTCATCAAGCTGAAAATATTCATCGTTCTTCCAGAGAATATTTTTTAGAGCGCTTTGGCGTCCAATATTGTCAAGATGTGTTATTTCCCATTCTTAGAAAGACATACAAAAAAGATGAGAGTGATTTGGCTCCATTAGCAGGTAAATTAATACCGTTAGGGAGAATGTGCGCTCATTCAGAAGAAGAGATGGCGCTTATATATAACGATAATGGACTAAGGCAGTTATTTTCATGTCCAGAACAGAGAAATTTACCTGAATATCTGATACCGGATAGAAAGTGCTATTATCCTGCCAAGAGAGGATGTCAGCGAGTTGTTGATTCAGCAGAAGAAATGCTTCGTGATCAGGGTGTGAATATCATCCTTGGTCAGCCAATAGACTCTATTGATATGAATGGCTCCCAAGTTGCAAGTATTTCTGTTGCAGGAAAGACGATTCAATGCAGTCAGTTAATATCAACGTTAGGAGCAGTTGGCACAGTCAGGTTATTAGATAAACAATATATTCCCCAATTTACTGATAAACCGTTCCATGTCTATGTTGTAAATATAGTGTCTAATAGTAAACCTGCTATTGTTGATGATTTGCATTACTTTTTCTGCTATCAACAGGGGTTGAGCACATATCGAGTTACTTTTTACAATAACTTTTGTTCTGATGTAAAAGACAGTGACTTATTTTATTTCAATATGGAGATGCTTCTTAATGATGAAGAGGCGGCAAATTTGGATATCGATTCAAGGGCTCTTAAGGAGTTAATGGAAATGAACGTTATCCAGAATGAAAAAGATGTCACTTTTATTCAACATGAAAAGCTACCATACGGATTCCCAAGACCCACTGTGGGAAATATGGAAGCATTTGATGCCGCAAGAGATACATTGAATTCAATTAAGGCGGATAACATGGTCGTGGGGGGCGTTTTATCAGAGCCTGATTTGTTCTTTCAAGGGGATGTTTTAAGTTCACTTTTCGACAAGTTGGTGAAGCTATGAATGTTGAATTTTCTCTACTAACCATCATGAAGATAGAAAGTCTTTAGTGCTAAAGATATCGAGTGCGCCAGGTCAATAATGCAAGCTGAATACTTACTTTTCTTTTTTTTTGTATTTTCATTTCTTTTTAGAGCGTTCCCCAGAATTTTATTTAAGAAGGTGAATAATACCGATACATATTTCCATTTGTACTTAATTGATTTTCTAAAGGAAAATGGTTCAAGTGAAATGATCGAAAGAGAACGTTTCGCAAGACCATTTGTTATAGGTTATCCCTGGTTATTACACAGAGTTATTTCTTTCTTCCCTCGTGCTTCGTTTAGTTACATTGAGAGGTTTTTCAATCCTCTTTTCGATAGCATTTTTGCTGTTGTTTTTGTTCTTTTTGGCATTCAGTTAGGAGTAGATATACCTACTCTGGTATTGGGTGGGATTATCTATTTATTTACGCCTCTGACATTTAGTAATTTTGGAACAGGCCCGAGAGTAACAACGTTTACCCCCAGGCTGTTTGGCGAAGTTATTGGAGGCTGTTCATTCTTTTGTCTGTACTTATATTATTTTACTGGGCAAGTGTGGTATTTGGTTGCCGCTGTAGCCCTATCGTCAATCCTTTATATGACAAGTAAATTTTCAGTTCAGGCTTTGGTTTTTATAAATGTTTCATTATCTATCGTAACCTTTCGGTTGGAACCTCTGCTGGTTATCTTTTTGTCATTTCTATTATGTATGGCATACACGAAAGGGTTTTATTTGAAACTTCTACATCAGCACCTTGGACACCTAAAGGTATATCTGCAAGAGGTATTGGCCGGTAGAGTGCCAATTTCAGAGAGAAACAATTTCAAGATACTTTGGGATCATATCCGCAGTGGTAACTGGAAAAAGGCTTTCATTCATCTATTAATTTTTAATAGTTACTTTGCTGTTATTTATAAATCTCCAATACTGGTATTAGCCATTTACGCCATGTGGTTTTCATTTGGAAGTATTGGTGACTATATCTTTATAGCCGCAGGCATTGTCTTTTTACTTACTAGTTTGAAGTGGTTCTTATTTATTGGAGAAGCGGAAAGATATTTAAATTACATTTTGTTTTTTCCAATACTGTCTGTTTTGCTCAGCGACCTTTTTAGTTTATGGGTCTATGGTGTGATTATTGCCTATGGTGCGCTGTATTATTTTGTTGATATATATGTTTTATACACAAAATCCAGTAAGTTTGGTGGTGATCAAAACGATAGATTTATTGACTACCTCAAAGGGATTAAAGAGAAAAAAAATATTGCCACAATACCTTATCATTTAGGGTGCTGGCGAGTTGTCTACGAAACACAGCATAATTGGTGGGGACCAAACGTTTTCCCTGGAAATAAGGAAGAGGAAGAGAAAAATAAGCTGTATTGGGTAAAGTACCCTTTTCTTAATATTGAAACTATTGGTCAGTTTATGAGTGATTATAAACTGGATTGTACTTATTTAGATGTATCGCGATATAAAGAAGAGGTAGGAGAGGTAAACTACCCTGAAGGAACCGTAGTAGAGGATATTGGTGACGGTATAGTGATGATCTCAAATGCCCCCAAGAATTAAAAAGCTTTTAAAGGATTCTTTTATCTATGGGTTTAGCGGCGTTCTATCGCGGTTTGCGACGTTAATTACAGTCCCTGTTTATTCTCGAGTTCTAGGTGTTGATGCTTTCGGCATACTGGATCTCTATATTACGATTGGAGCCGTTTTGTTTGTGTTAGCCGAGGTTCAAATCGGCTCAGGCTTCATGCGGGATTACTACGATTGTAAAAAGTCTAACGAGCATCACCAATTGCTTGGGAGCGTATTAGGTTTTTACACCGCCTCTTATCTATTCTATCTTGTTGTTATCGTTTTTCTGTTGTATCTGTTCTCTGAATCTTTTCCTCAACATGCATGGAATCTGGTTCCTATCATCTTGGCTATTTTTCCTCGGCAACTCATTTACATTGCCGGAATATTGCTGCGTTTAGAAGGGCAAGCAACTCAATTTTTATCTTTGAACTTATCGCATTTTTTTCTGGTGGCTGCATTTGGGGTCGTTTACGTATTCCAATTTGATGGTGAAGTGAAAGGTGTTCTTTTTGCGTCGTTATTGGCGCAATGTGTTGTGTCCGTATTTGCCATTAAATTGATTTTGCGCCATGTGTCTATTTCGTTTAACAAGCGTTATTTAAAGCCTCTACTTCATTATAGTGTCCCTATTGTTCCTGCTGTCCTTGGTGGGTGGGCGTTAGATGCGGTTGGACGAATTATCATTGCGAATGAGCTGACCCCATTAGATTTGGGGATTTACGCTCTGCTGGTCAAAGTAGCAATGATTATGATCTTGGCAATCCAGGCCTTTCGTATGACTTGGGAGCCGATCATGGTGAAGAAAATGTCGGAATCGGGGGGGGAAGAAACGTTTGCCAGGATCCTGCCTCATTATTTTGTTGTTTCTTTTGCATTTATCATTTTGATTCTGGCGTTTTCTCCTTTTGTTATGGCGATATTGGGTGGGGAATTAACTCAGTTTGGTTTGTTTACACTGGGATTGCTTCTTTTGGGGTATGCATGGCAAGGAAGTATCAACATCATTGCCGCTGGGAACGCTTATAAAAGAAAAACCTATCTCAATTCAATAGGTAGTTTGTCTGGGGCGTTTATTTGTGTATTGATTACCGTTGCTTTAGTGAATCAATTGGGAATATTGGCTGCTGGTTTAGGCTTCATGATCGGAATGATGTTGAGCTTTTGTATTACCTTCTATTTTGCGCAGTCTATTCATCATATTAATTATAATTACACTGTGATTATTGGGTATGGCGTCCTTACTGTGTTAGCGGCATTACTCGTAGTTACTGCGGTTCTTTCAAATCCAAAAGCCTACTCAGTTGTTGGCTTATAAATTGGGTTGATGATTGGGTCAGGTGTTGTCTATCACCAAAGTAAGACCAAGTATCATCATGGATTTTACAGCGGCTATTACAAAAAATATCTTTAGGGTTAATCACCTGAATGTTTGGATATTTTTGCATTGAGTTAAAAAACTCTTCTGAACTTATCATATCGTTAGTATTTTCGATCTCAAGGTTCTTCAAATTATTAGAGTATTGGCTTTGATCCAGTCTAATTGACGGTTGAATAGATGCGGTTCCTTGTACAAACGGATGCCATCCAATGAGGATTATGTTTTCTGAAATATGAGAAAAATGGCTGATTGTTTGATCAATAAATGGCTGCCATTTTTGTGGGAGTTTTAGTTCTGGATTGAAGTTAAGCACTCTGTCGTCGTAGGAATTCCATGATTGAGAAATGACGACATACTTATAGTGTTTGTTGAGATGATAAAGTTGCTCTCTTAATCCATTACATGAAATATCGCTAAATTTTTCCTTGAAATCCACACCTTGGAGAAGTACGCATCCCCCCTTTGTTACAGTATCAACATTACTCAGGCTAATTCCCAAAGCATTACTCATAGGCACAACATAGTGCTGTAACACGGAGTCACCGATAAATAAGATGTCGCCGTTACCTTCCGTTTTTACGTTAAACCCCCGATTAAAATTAGTGTGAAATGTTGAGGCGTGAGCTTTTGTTATCTCAATTGCAAAAGGATTTAAATATTGGAATCGCTGTTCAAAGCCGTTTGATTTTGCAATAGCGAGTCCGGAAACTGCAAAAACAGGCAGGAAAAAAGCGAGTTTTAAAGCTGTTCTTCCTTGCTTATTAGGCGTAGGTGTCTTTGACTTTTGCCTGATAGGTTTTTCTATGTATTTGTAGGTAACCCAAGACAGAGGCACACATATGCTGATTACCACAAAGAACATTTGTATTGGAGATAAGGCAAGTTCAAAGAAATGAATAAACGACAACACGGGTTGATGATAAAGGTAGAGTGGATAGGAAATGAGCCCCATCATTACCATTGTACGGTTTGATAGTGTTCTGGATATTATTCCATTGTCAGGGAAAGCGATAAGCAAAGCTGTACCCAGACACGGCCAGAGGGCGTTTATACCTGGGAAGTTTGATGATTCATTTAATGTCATCATTGGGATTAGAATCATGGCAATAGCAGTGACACTTATTAAGTGTTGTAACGGTTTCGTCAGCTTTTCTGAAATAGCATTAATTTGGGGTAAACATAATGAAACCAGCACGCCGAAAAGAAGTTCAAATGCTCTAAATTGAGGAAGAAAATAGCTGCTGGGCTTGCCCGATGTAGTCGCTATTTGTGACAAGATTAGAGACAAAATCAGTAAACAAAGTGGGATCAGGGTCGTTAAACGCGTTAGATATTTTACCAAAAATATCAATATGAATGGCCAAACAATATAAAACTGTTCTTCAACACCCAAAGACCAAAGATGAATGAGTGGCTGGTAAGCTTCATTTTTGACGAAATAATCAATTCCTTGTGCAAATAGAATATTTGCAGCACCAATGGCTGAAAAGAATATTTCTTTGCCAAGGATATCCAGAGCTATATTGTCGTAAAAGATAACTCCAAACATTAGAGCGACGAATAATGTGATATTCAAGGCGGGAAGTAGTCTTAAGGCTCTTCGTTTGTAGAAATTGGAAAATGTGAATGTTCCTTGTTTTATCTCATCGTGAATGAGAGATGTAATTAAGTATCCACTAATAACAAAAAAAACGTCGACTCCGATATACCCACCAGAAAAAAGGCTTAATTCTGAGTGAAACAATATAACGGAAAATACTGCTACTGCACGTAAACCATCAATATCGCTTCTGTAATTCAAAATTGTTATTCCTTTTGGGGCTCGCTGATAATGAGCAAATATGTAATTGGAATCAGTATGCTCAAATAGCAACATCCCGTTATAGTAAAAATTCTCGTTTGTTAGTCGAAGGAAAGAACTTATAATACATCGAGCTAAATTGAGAAGAGTGTAATACTGACATAGTAATCACGAGTTTTGAAGGTGAGCAAAACTGGTCTGATTGCTTTTTGCTCTGTCTGTTGCCCCTCTGAAGTCGAAACTACCCATCACTAGTTAATCGTTGAAATGAGCTTGCGTAATATAATTAAACAATTACTGAATGTTAAACGGTTCCCAATACTCTTGGGAAAGATAAAGACAAGATTAGGGGATGCCATTAATCCCAGAGATAATAAGAAAAATTTAAACTGGCTGGCAGAACAGAAGCAAGATTTCGCCGAGTATGCCAAATCTCTGGACGCTGAGCTTTGGGATGAGTCATTGGCCTATGCCAAACAGCTTGAAGAACATGCTAATGACGTATTGAGCAAGCTCGATGTGACTTTAGGTGGGGGCGGTTTTTATCCGCTTATCTATTTTGTAACCCGTTATATGAAGCCAAATACTATTGTTGAAACGGGGGTTGCGGCTGGGTATTCCTCTCACGCATTTTTATCTGCACTGGAAAAAAATCAAAACGGAGAACTGTTTAGCAGTGATTTTCCTTATTTCCGTTTGGAAAACCCGGAGCGCTATATTGGCATTTTAGTGCCTGAGTCTTTGAAGTCTCGTTGGAACTTGTTTATTGATGGTGATGCCAAGAATCTGCCGGAAATAACAAAGCGGATTGAGCAGGTTGATTTGTTCCATTACGACTCCGATAAACGCTATGCTGGGCGTCAACAAGCGATGGATATGCTAAGACCTAAATTGGCTGCCAATGCCGTTGTGATTATGGATGACATTAATGACAACTCGTTTTTTATGGAGCTGTGCCTGTCTTCTCAACAACCATTCCGTATTTTTGAGTTTGGCGGTAAGTACATTGGGATGTTGGGTGATATCCACTCAGCTAACTGATCTCGAATTGTTGAACACTGAGCCAAAATGAAGGTGATGCATATTATAACTGGCCTTGGCACAGGTGGTGCCGAGGCTATGCTCTATAAGTTGCTGACGAAGTCCTGCAAACCTTCAGAGCAAGTGGTTGTTTCTCTTTCTCAAGGTGGAAAGCATCGAGAGTTGCTGCAAAAGCTGGGTGTTCAGGTGCTTGAGTTGAACCTGAAACAAATTTGGATGTTTCCTGTTCGATTCATTCAAGTGTTGCAGCTTATCCGCAAAAAAAACATTCAGGTTATTAACGCCTGGATGTATCACGCCGCTTTGTTTGCCAGCTTGCTGAAACTGCTTTCCTTTGGGATTTCAATTCGATTGCTATGGAATATTCGCCATAGCCTGCACGATTTAAAGCAAGAAAAAACCTCATTGCGCATCGTCATTCGATTACTGAAATACATGGTGCGATTTTCTGATGGCATAATCTTTAACTCCCGAAAAAGTGCTACGGAACATGGCGTGTATTGGGATATGCAGGACAAAGTACATTTTGTTGCCAATGGTTTTGAATTAGAAAAATGGTTGCCGAAGTCTAAGGTGGATAGTAACCACGCCAATTTATTGCGGGATCTGTGTGGCATCAAGTCTTCTGAAACTCGCTTGATTGGTCATGTAGGGCGAGCCCATCCGATGAAAAATCATCAAGGTTTGATAAAGGCTTTTCTAAGTGTGGCTGATAAGCATCCTGATGTTGATTTGGTACTCATTGGTAAAGGTACTCAAGAGTTGGATATTGGATCTGACGCCGCAGCTAATCGTATCCATTTGCTTGGTGAACGAAACGATGTGCAAGCACTGATGCCTTGTCTGGATTATTTCGTGCTTGGTTCAAATTGGGGCGAAGGTTTTCCTAATGTGTTAGGTGAGGCTATGGCGTGTGAGCTGCCTTCAATGACAACAGATGTTGGGGATAGCGCTTATTTGCTGGATAACCATGAGTGGGTGGTTCCTCCTTATGATGAACTGGCTTTAGCAGCGAAACTGGATGAGTTGTTGTCTTTGGATGATGATGCTCAAGGGCGATTAGGGAAGCTGTATCGTGAGCGTATTGAAACTCATTTTTCTATTGCTTCAATCGCTGATATTTACGACGCGTTGTATGTTGGGGCCGATTTAGCTGCTGGCTCACACGTTAACTCAAAATCCGGGGCAGGAGCCGATACTCAGTGAAAAAACTCGTGTATTTTGTTTCTGAGGATTGGTATTTCTGTTCACATCGATTGGAAGTGGCTAAATGTGCGCTTCATAAAGGCTACGATGTGTATCTGGTTTGTAATGTGGATAAGCATCAGAAGCAAATTGAAGATGCCGGCATTAAAGTTATTCCTATCAATATCGATCGTTCCAGCGTTGGCTTACTCGCTAATTTAAAATTGATGCACAATGTCTGGAAAATATTTCGTTCTATTCAACCCGATGTCGTTCACAATGTGGCGCAAAAGCCGGTGTTGTTGGGCACGATTGCTGCTCGATTATGTGGTGTCCCCAGAATAGTGAATGCATTAGGTGGTTTGGGGTTTGTTTTTATTTCCCAACATGCCAAGGCGAGAATATTGAAACGTATTCTTTCTTCGCTCTACCGCCTGTTGTTTAATTTGTCTGGTGTGACGTTGATTCTACAAAATCGTGATGATTACCAGTTTTTTACCGATACACTGAATATTCGGGAATCACATATTAGCTTGATCCGTGGTGCAGGCATTAACATTGATGATTTTAGTTTTCAGGTGTTACCTGATTCGGATATCACAAAGGTGACACTGGTTGCCAGAATGCTTAAAGATAAAGGTGTTGGCGAATTTTTAGCTGCTGCAAAGCTGTTGAACGACAAACAGTTGAATGTGGAATTTGAATTAGTTGGCGATATTGATCCCAAAAATCCTAATTCTTATGCGCAAGATGAGTTAGTTCAGATCGCGAAAGAATCGGGCGTTAGCTGGCATGGGTCTAGAAGTGATATTTTCAATGTATGGAAATCGTCGCATATCTCTGTATTGCCTTCTTATCGTGAAGGATTACCGAAATCGCTTCTTGAATCAGCATCGGTCGGTCGGGCAATTATAACCACTGATGTTCCAGGGTGCAGAGAAGTGGTCAAAGATGGGTATAATGGTTTTCTTGTGCCTTTATATTCAATTCAAGAACTTGCGGATAGAATGGAACGACTTATTAATGATCGCCAGTTGTGTCAACAAATGGGCGAGAATGGTAGAAAAATGGTAGAAGAGCATTTTTCATCATATAAAGTTAACGAAAAAACGTTAGCGTTATATCAGGTAGAATAACTTTTTACGTAGCGGGCATTTGTCGGTGTAGAAATTTGTCTGCGTAAATAAATAAAACGAATTAACACTAAGGACTGACTCAGTGAAAGTGACAGTATTTGGCATCGGTTATGTGGGCTTGGTTCAAGCTGCGGTATTGGCAGATTTGGGCAATAGCGTGACCTGTGTTGATGTAGATTCAAATAAAATTGAATTATTGAAGCAGGGAGTTATCCCTATTCATGAGCCTGGTCTGGATGGATTGGTAAAGTCTAACTATGCGGCTGGACGATTGAATTTCACAACTTCAGCAGTGCAAGGTGTGACGGATGCCGAGATTATATTTATTGCAGTCGGAACGCCGATGGATGAAGACGGCTCTGCAGATTTGAAATATGTTCTGAAAGTGGCAGAAACTATCGGTGAACACCTGCAACGCTATTGTGTGATTGTGACCAAATCTACGGTTCCTGTTGGAACGGGTGATTTGGTTGAGAATGCGATATCTGAAGTGTTGAGCAAGCGTAGCGTAGAGCTGGATTTTGATGTTGTCTCTAATCCTGAATTTTTGAAGGAAGGCGCGGCAGTTGCGGATTGCTCTAAACCTGATCGTATTATTTTGGGCACTGATAGCGAACAAGCGCTGGAGTTGATGAACATTCTCTATGCGCCGTTTAATCGCAATCATCAGCGCACTATCGTTATGGATCGTCGCAGCGCCGAGCTAACCAAGTATGCTGCAAATTGTATGTTGGCGACCAAAATCAGCTTTATGAATGAAATGTCGAATGTGGCTGAGGAAGTTGGTGCTGATATTGAAATGGTGCGTAATGGCATGGGCTCAGATCCCCGCATTGGCTACCACTTTATTTATCCTGGCTGTGGTTACGGTGGTTCCTGTTTTCCGAAAGATGTTAGCGCGTTGATTAATACTGCTTCTCAATATGGCTATGAAGCGAGAATTTTGAAGTCGGTTGAACAAGTGAATCAGGATCAAAAGAACAAATTGTTGGGAATGATCCATAAATGCTACGGTGAACGTTTGGTTGGAAAACGTTTTGCGTTATGGGGCGCTTCTTTTAAACCCAATACCGATGATATCCGTGAAGCCCCCAGTTTAGTGGTTATCCGTGCATTACTTGATGCGGGCGCGACGGTAGTTATGTATGACCCTGTTGCTAATGAGCCTGTATGTCAGTTCTTTGAGAATGACATTAATCTTAAGCCTGTTAATGATGCCTTTGATGCCTTACAAGATGCTGATGGGCTCATTATTTGTACGGAATGGAAGGTCTTTAAAGCGCCTGACTTTGACAAGGTGAAAAAGCGTTTGGCTGCTCCTGTTATTTTTGATGGTCGTAACTTGTATGATCCGGAATATATGGCCTCGCTAGGTATTGAGTATTACGGTATTGGTCGAGGTAAATCGGTTAAAGGGTATCCATCATGACAACTGTTAAAAAGGCTGTTATTCCTGTTGCTGGGCTCGGTACGAGAATGCTTCCGGCAACCAAGGCAATTCCCAAGGAAATGTTGCCTATCGTCGATAAACCACTGATTCAATACGTGGTGAAGGAGTGTGTTCAAGCGGGTATTAAGGATATTGTGTTGGTGACTCATGCCAGTAAAAACAGCATTGAGAACCACTTTGACACCAGCTTTGAATTGGAAGCGACTCTGGAAAAAAGGGTTAAGCGCCAGCTATTGGATGAAGTTCAGGCTATTTGCCCGTCTGATGTAACCATCATGCATGTGCGTCAAGGACATGCTAAAGGGTTGGGGCATGCTGTTCGTTGCGCCCATCCGTTGGTAGGAGATAGTCCTTTTGCAGTGGTTTTGCCCGACGTCATTATTGATGATGCTTCTTGCAATCCAGTTAAAGATAATCTGGCTAAGATGATTGAACGCTATGAGCAAACTAACGCTAACCAGATTATGGTTGAGCAAGTGG
This sequence comes from Paraneptunicella aestuarii, assembly GCF_019900845.1. Taxonomy (NCBI): domain Bacteria; kingdom Pseudomonadati; phylum Pseudomonadota; class Gammaproteobacteria; order Alteromonadales; family Alteromonadaceae; genus Paraneptunicella; species Paraneptunicella aestuarii. Next base: position 1,155,396 of record NZ_CP074570.1, read on the forward strand.
ATCGCAATGAAGTAAGCAAATTCGGGATTGTTGATGTTGATGGTGCGGAAATCAACGCTGGAGAGTTTGCCAAAATTACTCAAATGATTGAAAAACCGAGTGTTGAAAGTGCTCCTTCTAATCTTGCAATCGTTGGGCGCTATGTTCTGTCTCCTTCTATCTGGGCATTGCTGGAAAAGACGCCTCCGGGCGCTGGCGATGAGATTCAGCTAACAGATGCCATTTCAGCATTGATGAGTTTTCAGGATGTTGATGCTTACGCTATGGTTGGTAAAAGCCATGATTGCGGCAGTAAACTGGGATACATGAAAGCGAATGTGGAATATGCTTTGCGTCATCCCGATATTGGCGCTGAGTTTAAAGAATTTATTAAGTCTTTGATTTAACTTTCTTTAATTTTTTAAGCATACATCAAAAGATGAAAAAAGGTGCTGAACGGGAGAGGGAAAACCGCGAGCACCTTTACTTGTTTCTTCGTTTTATTCCTTCATGTAGCTTTCGCTACCTGCAAAACTAAACCGTTATTTTACCTTTGAGTTTGCCTAGCATACGATCACCGATACCTTTAACATTGGTTAGGGATTGAATGCTGCTAAACTCACCGTTTAATTCACGATATTCAATGATGGCCTTCGCTTTGGATTTGCCGATCCCGGGTAAGGATGAAAGCTGTGATTCACTGGCTGTATTAATGTTGATTAAAGCCGATTGAACAGCAACTGTTTGCTCCGTCCCCGAGGTTTCTGCAAAAGCGAAGTTAGTAAAGGCGCATTGAAGTAATGCAATAGTGAGAAGGCTTGTGAAGAGTTTCTTCATATTCCATTTCCTTTCCGTTAGTTAATAATTTTCCATAACCAGAGCTTGTTCACTCCGGCCTTTATAACAGCAATAAGGTAAAAATTAGTCAAGTATAGGTAAAAATCTAAAGTTATAGATTTTGGTAACTTAAAGATCGGATAGCAAAGTTGAGCCAGAGAAGAGATAGAGAAAAGCCAAGGGAGATAAAAATGGGAATGAGGGATATGGGAAAAGAGAGGTTGGGGGGAACCAACCTCTCTGAAATCTTATTTATAGACGTTCCAGCAATGCTTGAGTGAAGTCTGTGGTTCCATGAGTACCACCCAAATCACGAGTTGTACGGTCACCAGATTCAATTACATCTCTTAATGCAGCAAGAATCTTCTGAGCTTTATCACCCATGTTCAGGTACTCAAGCATTTGAACCGATGCCAGGATCACTGATGATGGGTTAGCCAGGTTTTTACCTGCGATGTCGGGTGCTGAGCCATGAACAGCTTCAAAGATCGCGCAGTCTTTACCGATATTTGCGCCAGGAGCCATACCCAAGCCACCGATTAAGCCTGCACATAAGTCAGACAGAATGTCTCCGAACAGGTTTGTGGTAACGAGCACATCAAATTGATGTGGATTCATTACCAACTGCATGCACGCGTTGTCAACGATCATCTCTGTTGACTCAATATCAGGATATTCCTGACCGATTTCACGAGCGACTTTCAGGAACAAACCAGAAGTGGATTTCAAAATGTTTGCTTTGTGTATTGCTGTAACCTTCTTGCGGCCTTCACGTCTGGCTAGCTCGTAAGCAAAACGGACAATACGTTCGGCGCCATCACGCGTGATTTTGCTCATGGCTTCGGCTTCACGTCCGTCTTCCGATACAACTTGTCCCAAACCTGAGTACATGCCTTCAGTGTTTTCGCGCACAGTGATGATATTGATGTCTTCGTAGCGCGCTTTAGTGCCTTTGAAGGAAATCACTGGACGAACATTTGCGTATAATTGGAATTGCTTACGCAAGCTGACATTGATTGATGTAAAGCCTTCACCAACCGGGGTCGTTAATGGGCCTTTCAGTGTTACACGGTTTTTGGCGATTAAATCCAGTGTAGCCTGAGGTAATAGTTCACCATGATTTTCCAAAGCAACCAAACCCGCATCAGCGAAATCATATTCAAAGCCACATCCAACTTTGTCTAATACTTGCAGAGCCGAATCTACAATATCTGGCCCAATGCCATCGCCTTTAATTACGGTAATACGTTGTGTCATTGATGTTTCCTTTGAATTTAATGGTGGCTACTAGTCAGTTTAGCCTATTTACTGGTGTTTCGGGGTGCGCTTTATATCATTTCCCGAGCGACTTTTCTATATAGATAAATAGGTGTTTTTGGGCATTTCAACGCAATTTGACGATGAAGCTGGTTGTAGTGGTCAACTATTCCCGGACAGTAAATTAAGTTTTTCTTCAGCTAATGCTGGTGCAATCATCCCATTGTGACTATGTGGTCGCTGATGGTTATAGTAGTCCATCAGGTAGTAGCTAATGTCTCGCTCTGCTTGCAGATATGACTGATAGCCAGTTGATGGTATCCATTCCGTTTTCAAACTTCTAAACACACGTTCCATTGGGCTGTTATCCCAACAATTCCCTCGACGGCTCATGCTTTGTTTCATACGATAGCGCCACAGCCTTTGACGAAATTTAAGTGCACCATATTGACTCCCTTGATCTGAATGAAACAAGACATTCTTCGGCCTACCTCTTTGCTCGTAAGCTCTGTCCAGGGCTTTAATAACCAATGCGGTATCAGGATGTTCAGATAACGCCCAACCAACCACTCTGCGAGCATATAAATCCAGAATGACGGCAAGATATATCCATTTATTGCCAGACCAGATGTAAGTAATATCGCCGCACCACACCTGATCCGGCTCTTCAACATTAAATTCACGAGCCAACAGGTTCGGAATATCCGGCCTCTCAACCAATGCTACTTTATATGAGTGGCTTCCAGGCTGGGTACTGACCAACGCCATATCTTGCATAATACGGCGGACTTTAAACCTGCCGACGACGATGCCATTTCCGTTCAACATGGCGACTAATGTGCGACTCCCGGCAGACTGGCGACTAAGATTGAAAAATTCATGGAGCATTGCTCTTAACACCAACTCATCACGTTTAATTGACTTGTCTCGCTCACGGTAATCGTAATAACTTGAGCGCGGTACGCTAAATGCGTCGCAAAGTACCTCAATGCTTTCATGCTCTCTTAATTGGTCAATCAGCGCGTATTGCTCCATTCGTCTGACATTAAGAGAGCCGTAGCCTTTTTTAATATGGATTTCTCTCTTTCCAGGCGGTTAATTCGTGCTTCAAGCTCCTGGATCTTTCTATGTTCAGCAGACAGAGCCTTGTTTTCTGGAGTAAACCCACCTCGTTCTTTTTTCAATTGCTCAACCCAGCGACGCATCGCCGTTTCACCAACATCCAGAGCTCGGCAAGCTTCTGGAATTGAATAACCCTGATCAAGAACAAGGCTTGCTGCTTCCAATTTAAATTCTTGAGTAAAAGTTCGACGTTGTTTTGACATTAGACACCTTTCTATTGAGTGGTAAGAATACCACCTAAATTGGTGTCCGGGATTATTAGACCACTACAGGTAAAAAGAAATTTTTTCCCAACTGATAAGCCCTATTTTTAAGGAGAAAAGGGAGTATTTTTTTTATGTGTTGTGACTATAAAGTTGATGAATGATCTCTTAATACAAAGGCGAATAGGGATGATGCCTTTCCAATGCATGGGTCTTAATTTGTGGTATGTCTTCGAGCTGTATTCCCAGTACATAGACGGCTTTCTGTAAAAACGTTTGTTCTTCGTTACTGAGTGCTCTCTCTGGCGCATAGATCTGTTTGCAAAGTACCATTCCGCAACCTAGCAGAGCTGCGATTTTAAGTTTCTTGTTACTGCGTTTTTCTGTTTCAAAAGCTGCACTTTGTTCCAGATAATCCAGTGCTTGAATCAATTCTCGATCCTGAATCCAGCATTTTGCCAATGTAATGCCATGTTCTGGTAAATGATTAGGAGATTCCACTGGATAAAGATCGCTGGTTTTGTAGCCAGCTGAGGGACTTTTCGTGGTTAATTCTGTTTTTAGTGAGGCGATGGTAAAGAGTCCAGAGCTGGCAAACCCTGCCCAGCACATGGCTTGTTCTGCCGGGAATGATCTCCCTTGTTCAGCAATAATCGCCACAATTTGCTTAAATGTTGCTGTGTATTGCAGCAAGTATTCTTGTAGTGGGAAATAATGCTGATTGAGGCGCACATTGAGTGCATGCTCCATCAATATGGCGTTGGCTCTATCAAGTCCATGCATCAGCAAGGCGTGTTTTACATCGCTAATTTTCAAGTGTTCCCGGGAATATTGGCTTGCAGTGTTTCTTATATGGTTAGCGAACACTGGTTCATCGGAAATTAATTGAGTTAGCTCATTGATTTCAAAGTCATCGTTTTGAAGATGAGCCTGGATCTTCAATAACGTTGGAGGGGGCTTATCCAGGCGGAAGGGGATGTAACTTAATTGACGAACATCTTGATCCGGTTGTCCCTCAACGAACCCTTTCCAGTCCTGGTTCCACCAGTCATCAATTCGTTCCAGATGTTTTAAGTGCTGTGTGCCTAGAGCTTGTTTTATCTGGTTTCCTGTAATGGTTTCGACTTCTGCTGAACAGTTGGATGTTTGGGCGTCGAAGTATTTACCTACAAGTGAGTTTTGTAGCAGCGAAAGAACCAGAAAGTAGCGTTGATCATGAAGTTTTACGATAGAGCCGGGTGGAAAAAGCCCGGGATAAGAAAGTAGAGACTCTATCTTTTGATATTCACTGCTGGGTAATTGCTGAGCAATTCTTTGTAATGCATTGGCAAAACTTGTCGCGGCTTGTTGCTGGTTCCGTGTCATTAAAAAGCCAAAGCAGCTAGTGATGGACAGCAGTTTGTTGAGCGTATGCTGTCCTTTAATATGCTTCAAGGTGGCTAATGGTGATGAATGCCAACGTTGTTCAGCTTTTTGTAATCCTTGATACCAGATTTCCAGAGAGAGCTTTTTCAGTGCTTTTAGCAATGGCAGGTTATGTGTTCTTATTTGAGAGCGAACGCTTTTTGTGTCTGTCTCTTGTGCATCGGTTTCCTGATCTTTCTTCAGGTTAAGATGGCCGGCAAATTGGCTGATAACACAACAAAGCAACTGTTGTAATGCGGTTTCATTCCAGTTTTCTCGCTGAGCAAGCAAGTAGGTGCATACGAGTTGGTTAAAAACCAGATTAATAGAATAGGGCAATGATGGTTTGTTAAAGTGCAGTTGTGCGACTAGTTGCTCTGGATATTGACGCCCTGACAAAATAAATTGATCACTGAAGTCGAAGGTGGCTTGAAGCAGAGAAGTGGATATTTTTTGCTGTTGATAAGCAATAATCAATCGTGCCAAGTCCCTGTACAACTCATGAAGCTGGTGTGCAATCTTGGTATTAGCGTTCGACACGATATCCTGTACTTTAATACTTGTGGTTTAACTTACGGTTGTTTGCCGTGATGCATGCTTGTTTAGCTGTCCTGAAATTGAGTATAGGCATTTTTCCCCAACGCGATTAATACATCGTTTTTAAATAACAGGGGAGTGCATTCATCTTGAGAAGTAAAACCATCAGCGGTTTTGCGTTGAGTTCGGTAGAACATCACTTGTAGCTTGTCTTTGGCGACCATTTTCGCTTCGCTGATATCGGGAGAACCCAGTAATTCAAGAATGGCGCTATGAGTAGCTCCTAATTTTAACGTGGCAATTTTCATGCTGTTATATTCTTCCCTGTCTTCCCATTTCATATTGTCAGGTTTATCTGGGAAATAGAGAATAACTAGTGCCGCAAAGGCCATGTATACGACAATTCCCAGAGAGACACGTTTAACGATTTTATTCATTTTTCCGTACAGTCGTTCGCTTAACTCTTTGGAATTGTAAAACAGTGCCGGAATAAATCTACGGTTTTAATCGTAAATTTTCCGGCATTGGGAGAAGGTTCAGGTCAATAAGGTTGAAACCTAAGGATTAAGAGCGAATTACCTCATAACACGGAATATATTCACTACCGGGTAATTTCATGCGTTTTTGGGCAACAAATGACTTCAATAGTGCGTCCATCATTTCCATGAGTTTAGGATCACCATTAATCTGGAATGGCCCATGTTCACGAATTTGAGCCAAACCTTCCGCTTTGACATTACCCGCAACAATACCCGAAAAGGCTCTGCGCAGAGCGGCAGCCAGCGACGCTTTGGGTTGATCAAAGCTCAGGTTCAGATTGCTCATATTTTCATGACTTGGGAAGAATGGCTTCTGGAACTCCTGTTCAATTTTTAATGACCAATTGAAATGGTAGGAATCGCCGGTTTCTTTACGATACTGTCTTACGTCAGCCTGACGTTGCTTTATCAAACGCGCGGCTTTTACAGGATCATCGACAACGATATCGTAAAGTTTTTGTGCTTCTTCACCTAATGTCGCACCAACGAAAGCATCAATGGAACGGAAGTATTCTTCACATTCTTTAGGGCCTGTGAGCACGATGGGTAATATTTGATCCTTGTTCTTTTCATGCAGCATGATGCCAAGCAAGTACAACAATTCTTCGGCTGTGCCCACACCACCCGGGAAAATGACAATGGCATGAGCGGTACGCACAAAGGCTTCCAAACGTTTCTCGATATCAGGCATGATAACCAGCTTGTCTACGATAGGGTTTGGTGGCTCCGCGGCAATAATACTTGGTTCAGTAATACCTAAATAACGGCCATGTTGATAGCGCTGCTTGGCATGACCAATGGTCGCCCCTTTCATTGGCCCTTTCATGGCGCCAGGCCCACAACCGGTACAAATATTCATTTCACGCAGGCCAAGTTGATAGCCTACTTTTTTGGTGTATTTGTATTCGATATCGTTAATGGAGTGTCCACCCCAGCAAACCACCATATTGGGGTCTTGCTCGGTGCGGATAACCTCTGCGTTACGCAACATATCAAACACTACGTGGGTGATATGTACAGCATCGGTTAAATCAAGTTCATGGGTTTCTAATTTGGCACTCATGTGCAATAGATCGCGCAAAACCGCAAACAAGTGTTCGTGTACACCTTGCATGATCTTGCCATCGACAAAAGAGATTTCCGGAGGATTGACCAACTCGATTTTTACGCCGCGTTCTCTGCGTATGAGGTTAACTTCAAAATCTTCATAAGGAGAGAACATTTCCTCGAAATCGTCTTTTTCGGCGCCACTGTTTAATACGGCCAAACAACAGTTTCGGAAGATTTGATACAGTTCCTTACTGGTTGATTGATCTAATCTGTCAACTTCAAGTTGTGACAGCTGACTCATAACGCCGAGAGCGTTTAGTTGTATTGTGCTCATCGTATAGAGGTTCCTCAGAGGTTGGCGATTTGACTACTGTTGCCAACGGTTAAAGGGAATATAAAGCGAAGTTCAGTTGAATAGACGGTGTTATTTGTATTCAAGGTCGATAAGACTGAGCAACGCTTACCTGCGAATTTATGATTAACTTCAACTCGGGATAAGACTCTGATTTCTGATGGCTATTTTGAGTGCTTCTTTGGTTTTGCTGACTAAAAATGGCTGATCAAAAATAAAATGAGTGATGCCTATTCCTCATAAATGCATCTTCTTATTCCGGGTTGAGGCTAATAACGTAAAATTCAGATCAATTAAGTCTGTCTTTAAGTTTGGTTTTAGTTGACCATTTGGTCAACTAAAAGTCAATTTAAAGAAATAGCTTCATTACCCGATATTTACGTTACTCTATTCTTGAGAGAAAAAAAACTACCAGTTTTACTGGCGTATTAAACGCAGGTTTTCATAAGGTGCTTCGAAATTACTGCGGAATGGGTTGATATCAAGTCCCCCCCTTCGCGTGTACCGGGCAAGTACGGTCAGTGATTCAGGCTCACATGTGTTCAATATATCGTTAAAAATCCGCTCAACACATTGTTCATGAAACTCATTGTGTTGTCTGAACCCTACAAGATATTTCAATAAGCCTTCACGTTGTATTTTCGGGCCTTTGTACTTGATCAATACGCTCGCCCAATCAGGTTGTCCTGTAATCAGGCAGTTTGATTTCAAAAGATGGCTGTGTAATGTCTCTGTGACTATTTCCGAATCTGTTTGTAATAGCTGACTGTCGGGCTGATAACTTGAAATTGTAACGTCCTGATCATCAATACACTCGCCAGGTAACTGTGCTATTTGTTGCTGTGAGCTTAAGCTTGCGACGGGAGCTATCTGAACATTCACGGTTTCCCCTGCACAACCAGACAAATCCTGTTTTAGTTTCTCAACAACCTCTTCAAGTGTGGCAAAACGGGTCTGGTTGAAGCTATTCAGATACATTTTGAATGATTTTGACTCAATCAGATTCGGCGATGTTACCGGAACCCGACACTCCAAAATGGCGACATTGGGCTTACCTTTTTCATTCAACCAGGAAAATTCATAGCCGTTCCACAAATCATCACCCGAAAACGGTAGTAATTTTTGCAAGCCGATAGCATTTCTTCCCAGCTCTCTAGACACCGCCTGTAATAGCTTTGGGTTGTAATTTTCCTCATAGGTGACTTCCTTACCCAGGGTTAGGTGAGCTAATTCACCTGACTGTTCTATTTGTGAGCGAGTAGAAGTCTGTGTCATGATAATTGCATCCTAAACAAAAACGTTTATGTTAACCTAAATCGAACTGATGGAGTTTATCAGAGACTTTAGTAGGATTTTATATGCTGTCGAGGACTAAAGCTGCATTATTGGGTTTTGTGGAAAAATACGTTGAAGTTTATCGCGATGCAGGCAAAGAACTGCGTGTTAACTTCGATTGTAGTTGGGAGTCGCCTTGTGTCACTGAGTGTGATTCAGAAGGCAGTTGTATATGGACTCCCACAGCTCAGAATATTGAGCTGAATTTCAATAAACTTGAAATGGGTATGGATATGCAGATACATCCTGATTATCAGGATTATTTCTGCTGTTTTTGGAGTGATCATCTAAACGCCAGAGCGGCACGAGGTGATTTGCAACTGTTAATGGTATGGAACCAGGATGATTTTGTTCGTTTACAAGAAAACCTGATTGCGCACTTATTGATGAAGCGTCGTCTGGGGCAACGTGACACCTTGTTTTTCGCTCAAACTGAAGACGAAAATTACATTTTGTCTGTGTTGAATGGAACGGGGGAGGTTGTGTTAGAGCCCGTTGGGCAAGAGCCCGGTGAAATATTGGCTTCTGATCTGGCAGAGTTTATCTCTGAATTGAAACCTGTCGTGGTTGATTAGATTTTCTGACAAAATCTTCTGGTTAAATCTTCAGGGCGATTGCATACCAAGCACTATTTAAGCTTGGTATGCAGTACATTCACCAAAGCTTCCAGCCTTTGCAGTTTATCTTCTAATTGCTGTACTTTCTCAATGAGCTCTGCCTTACTCATTTCTGAGTGAGACTTGTTACTACTCTTCGATTCGTTATCTTCTTGCGATTCGGTTAATTCCATATCCGGATTAGCTTTCCAATATTGCACCGCGGCAACCAGATCCGATAAATGATATTGCTTTGGCGCTTTTGCTTTCAATAAGCCGACACTTGGACGTTTTCCTTGCTGAGCAAGTTGTTGGCAAATTTTTATCAGGGTTTGATCCACTGCTGATTCCTGCTACTTCTGTTTAAGGGTGTGAATTTAACTACATAATAGTGAAATTGCTCAATAGATGAGGATGCTAATTAAAGTGGTTTTTTATTAAATTCAATTAAAACAATATGTTATGTTTTGGCATTGATATTGATTAGTCGATACGGAATAACTAACCAAATACACACAGTCATAATAATAGGACAATACAATGCAATTAAGAAAAATAGCCATGATGGCAATGATCCCGTTAGCGTTAACTTTGAGCGGATGTGTTATTAGTGTGGGAGGCGATGATGGATATGGCTCTCATGGCGATTGGGAAAATCGCGAACATCAGAATCGTGATAGTATTTCCAAGCTGCAACTGGATCTTAATCACTCTCAAGTGACCTCAATTCTGGGTGTTCCTGATTTTACCGAATTTCATAAAGCCGATGACAGCAGTTACATGGTGCTGTTTTATCGTACTCACCGTCGTAAAGGTGATGGCATAACCACTAAAGATGAATGTACTCCATTAGTATTTAAAGACGACAAGCTAATCGGCTGGGGCGAAGCGTCTTACAACAAGCTTTAATTCTTCGTTCAGGTTGTTTTCCCAACCTTCTTTTTCTGTCGGGGTATTCCCCGGCAGCTTTTTATTTCCGGCTTTATTTTCTAATTCGTCCATTTAACTGCTTCATTGATCCAGAACACTTCTATACTTAATACGAGTTCTATACTCACAACAAGGCGTTCAGTCATCAAGATTTGAGGTCAAGCAAGAAATTAATTGACCTGTAGGCTTATTTTTGTGACATTTTTATATAAAATTATTAACTCCTTGTTAACAAGTTCGTGTTCCTGGGGTAAGTTTGCAATTAAATTTGTGCAATAAGGATCGCTATGACTAGCTGTGAAGCCATCGAGCAAAACCAAAATGTAAGAGCTGTATACCTTACTGCGGAAGATTTGAAGATAGCCTGCTCCCTTCTGTTTCAGGCATATCGGGATGATCCCGTCTTTTGCGATATTTTTCAGGTTAACCTGGAAGGTTACGAAACCCGTTTACGTTCTGCGATTCGTGAAGAGTTGAATGCGTTCTGGGCTGCCAAGCAACCTATGATTGGTTTGTTTGATGATGAACGCATGGTTGCAGTTGCCTGTTTGAACAGTTCTGAGGCTGCATTTGGCGCTGGTCGTTTTTGGCATTGGCGTTTGAAAATGCTGTTAACCGCGGGCTATTTCTGCACTATGCAAATGCTGGAAAAAGAGCAAAAAGTTCGAGAAAACGTGCCTGCCGAGCATTTTCATATGTTGTCTTTTATTGGCGTGCATCCTGATGCTCAGCATCACGGATTGGGTCATATATTGATGTCTGCGGTTGAGGGCGTCATGCTGGAAGATGACAATAGCTCTGGTATTGCAGTGTATGCGACCCTAGATAAGTACAGACACTTCTTTGAAAATGGCGGATATCGTTTGATCAAAGAGTTGGAAGTAGGAAATATCAAAGGTCATTTGATGTTTCGTGATAGAACCAATTCGGTTGCTAATCCTTCAAATTCATCTGGCTCAAGTTCGCCTGATAGTGCAGCCGCTTGAGTCTTGAACAGTTTGCTTCTTAAAATAAGTGTGAAGTAACTTAACTCACCCGATAAGCAGGTAAATCGGTATTGATAACCTGCTTACCTTTCATTTCCAATGTCCCCGAATAGCTGTCAGTTCCATTTCCTGAAAATTCAAATATAAAAAAGGTATGCCAATCAGGTTTGCCCCTGTGTATGCCTATTCGTGTTTTGAATCTAGCCACTGCGAGCAATTGCAGGTTTCTTTCCTGACAGAAATGGAACAGATGTCGATTTGCCCTTTCCGTGATACCACGGATATGCCAAAACTGGATAGCAATAACGCTGCCTATCATTATGTAGATGATATCCATTAAGGTCATATTCTAACGAGCTCCGAGAGTATGCTTTGTTGCACTGTTTCTAATCAGGAATACCCATGGTAGGGGCAAATTTCATTTTTACAACCAACGAAGTGTTCTAAAGATGAATAAATGGATCTTGTAATTTGATCGATAAACCTTATATACAGCGGTTGTAATAGAAACTGGTCGACAATGTACAATTGAGAGTGTGCCATTGAGCGAGAAAATAATCAGTCACCAACAAGTTGATACGTTGTTGCAGGAATTGGAGTGGGTGCTTAAGTCTGTTTCACTCTGGAGTGAGCAGCCACCAGCTGAACAAGCCTTTGAAAGTAATTTACCTTTTTGCTGTGATACTATGTACTTTCAGGAGTGGTTGCAGTATGTTTTTCTACCCAGAATGAGAGGGATTATTGTCAAGCAATTACCCCTGCCTTCGAAAATGGCATTGTTGCCTATGGCTGAAGAGGCATTCATTAAACATGCTGGTATTGCTCCCTTGTTGGAAGTGATACGACGTATTGATACTTTCTTTAGTGAAAGCGAGTAGTGTTTGATGAAAGTGAGTAGTGCGTGTCTCTAAATATTCTCTATCAGGATGAACATATCGTTGCGGTTGATAAACCCGCAGGATTATTAGTACATCGGAGCATGATTGATCGGAGTGAAACCCGTTTTGCCATGCAGATGGTACGAGATCAAATCGGGCAGCATGTTTATACGGTTCATCGTTTGGATAAACCGACATCCGGTGTGTTGTTGTTTGCATTATCTTCTGATATTGCCAGAGTGCTTGGTGAGCAGTTTGCGAGTAATCAGGTACATAAAGGGTATACCGCAATTGTGAGGGGTTATATCCACGAGCAAGGTGTTATTGACTACCCATTAAAAGAAGAGTTGGACAAAATCGCAGACAAAATGGCGGACCAGGATAAAGAGGCGCAATCGGCTATTAGCCATTATGAGCCTGTTGCTACTTTTGAGCTGCCTTATCCGGTTGGGCGTTATCAAACAGCGCGTTATTCGCTGCTTAAGTTGTACCCTCAAACGGGAAGAAAGCATCAACTTCGTCGTCATATGGCTCATATTCGGCACCCCATTTTGGGTGACACCACGCATGGCGACGGTAAGCACAACGTTTTTGTGCGTGAACAATTTGGTTTTTATGGACTGGCGTTGAATGCGAATAGAATGTCCTTGAGGCATCCGGTCACCAATCAGTTATTGGAGATTGAAACATCTATTGATGATCGCATCTTAACGTTGCTATCCCAGTGGGATTATCCCAAGCAAGAAATTCGAAAAATTTGGAGCAAGTAATTCATGTCTGAAGTTAGTATTTTTGTAGGTACTGTATACGGCAATTCTCAAAGCGTCGCGGAAAGCGTGCAGCAAAAACTCTCGTCATTGGGATATAGCGCAGAAATTTACGATGATCCTAGTGTGGATGATTTCAAAAAAGCGGAAAGTGTTCTGATTATCACTTCTACTACTGGTCAAGGTGAGTATCCGCCCAACGTAGAATTCTTCTTTGCCGATATTAAAGAGCAGATGCCAATGTTGAATGGCAAACCCTTTGCTGTTGTTGGATTAGCCGATAGCAGTTACGGTGATACTTTCGCTGGCGCTGGCAAACAAGCCTATGAATTAATGCTTGAACTTCAGGGTAATCCTCTGGCTGACCTGAAAATTGTTGATGCAATGGAAACCTATGATGCGGAAGAAGATGTTCTGCCGTGGATTGATGAGGTTTATAAGCCGGTTTAAGCTGTTTGTGATAGCTGTTTTTAGCGACTTCTTCGTTAAATAAGTTGAATCACAAGTAAGGCTAAAAAGAAAAGGCTCGCAGATTGCGAGCCTTTCTATTTTAAGTCTATTTCAAACGAATTAGTCAGCGGCGCGAAGTAGTGCGTTAATGCCCACTTTTGAGCGGGTTTGTGCGTCTACTTTCTTTACAATAATGGCAGCGTATAAGCTGTACTTACCGTCGGCTGAAGGCAAATTGCCGGGAACGACAACCGCGCCAGCAGGCACGCGTCCATAGTGAACTTCACCGGTTTCACGATCGTAAATGCGAGTGCTTTGACCAATGTAAACACCCATTGAGATAACCGCGCCTTCTTCTACGATTACGCCTTCAACAATCTCTGAACGAGCGCCAATGAAGCAGTTGTCTTCAATGATGGTTGGGCCGGCTTGAAGTGGCTCAAGTACACCACCGATACCTACACCGCCCGACAAATGCACATTCTTGCCTATTTGAGCGCACGAGCCTACTGTCGCCCAGGTATCGACCATAGTGCCTTCGTCAACATAAGCGCCAATATTGACGTAAGAGGGCATCAGAACCACATTCTTACCGATATAAGAGCCTGTTCTTACTGTAGCTGGGGGTACAACGCGCATACCTTCTGCTCTGAAACGCTCTTCGGTGTAGTCACTGAATTTCAGTGCGACTTTGTCGAAGTAACGGTTTTCTGAAGTTGGGATCATGTGGTTGTCGTTAATACGGAACGACAACAATACGGCTTTCTTAAGCCATTGGTGGACTACCCATTCTCCGGCAATCTTTTCTGCCACTCGGGCGGCACCCGAATTAAGCTGCTCGATGGTGTCATTGACCGCCTTTTTCACTTCTACAGATACCGTTGTTGGGGAAATGTTGTTTCTATCCTCAAAGGCATTTTCAATGATTGATTTTACATCAGACATGGGAATATCCTGTTTCGATTTGTTTGTACTTAAAGGTATCTTTCTGCGTCGTTATTCAGACAATAGCTCAATAATTTTATTCTTCAATTCAACTTGTTCGCTATTGCTTAATGCTTTGCCGTCCTGATTGCTTATAATGAATAAATCTTCTGCGCGTTCACCGATGGTTGTAATTTTAGCCACTTTCAAAGTGAGGTTTTGCTTTACAAACAGGTGTCCGATTTTAGCTAATAAACCGGGCGCGTCCAGTGCTTCCAGCTCTAACATGGTTGCGTCCGGTTGGCTGGAGAAAAAACGTACCTTGGTGGGCACATTCAACTGTTTTAGCTGGCGTGGCATTCTGCGCTGGTTTTTGTGCTCTACACCGGGTTTATTTAGTTGCTCTTGTACCGCCTTGCGCAGGCTTTGCAAACGGCTTTCCGATTGAATTTGACCACCATCATGCTCAAGCACAATAAAGCTATCAAATATGTAGCCGTTGTTAAGGGCGCAAATTTGAGCATCGTGAATAGAGCAATTTTTGCTGTCTAATACGGAAGCTGTTTGAGCAAATAGAGCAGGTCTATCCTTACAGAACAGGATCATTTCCGTTCCGGCTTTCAGGGTACCATTGGCAATATCGACCAATTGTGCGCCTTCCTGTCCGGCAGTCTCTGCCAAATGCTTCAAGATGGATTGAGTATGCCAGGCGATTTGAGCGGGTTTAAAGCGGATGAAATAATCATCGGGAAATTGAGCCCACAGAGACTCGGCATCTTCTAAAGACAGTTGGTTTTCAGTGAGCAACTGTCTGGTTTGTTTGCGGTGTTCATCAATGCGAGATTGCAAATCTACTTTATTTTGCAAACCATTCTCTAATGCTTTACTGGTCAGCAAATAGAGTTCTCTGAGCAAGGATGATTTCCAATCATTCCACAAGGTATCGTTGGTGGCTCGTATGTCTGCCAAGGTTAAGACATACAGATGATCCAGAAAATTCTGATTGCGCATGGCTGTGGCGAATTCCTGAATAACTTCAGGATCATAAATGTCGCGTCGTTGTGCAACCACGGAAAGCACAAGATGGTTTTCAACCAGCCAGGAAATTAGCTTGGTGTCTTCTTCTTCCAAATTGTGCATTTCCGCAAAGGCGGTAACGCATTTGGCTCCAAGCTTGGAGTGATCTCCCCCTCTGCCTTTGGCGATATCATGGAAAATGCCAGCAATAAACAAGAGTTCAGGTTTATCCATGTTGTTGATGATCCTGCCGCAACGCGGGAATGAGTCGTTGCGTGATTCATCGGCAAAATAAGCAAGTTGTTTGATTAAGCGATGGGTATGTTCATCAACTGTATAGGCATGGAATAAGTCGAATTGCATCATGCCAACAATATGATCCCATTGTGGCAAGTACGCCTGCATGATGCCGTGCTTATGCATTAAATCCCAGGGGAGACCAAAGAACCGGATGTCTTTCACCAGCTCTAAAAACAGTTCTCGGCACTCAGGAATTTCACAAAAATACTGAGCTGAGAAAGCACGGCGTCCATTACGTAATAAACGTAGCGTAGCGGAATGAAGTCCTTTGACGTCTGACATATTGGTGAGCAATTTAAAGAACGCCATAATGCGTATAGGACTATCAAACACACGGGAATTCAGCGGATATAACAAGCCATCGCGCAACTCGAAATCGTCGTTAACATGTTCAATAGTGCTCACTTTCAATGGCAAGATGTCTTGCTTGAAATGCTGCAACAACATGCCATTGAGCTCAGCGACACGACGAATAACGCGGAAGAATTCACGCATCATTTTTTCTACCGCAGGTTTGTCGTTACCTTGATCTTGCTCTTCATCGTAGTAACCCAGCTTGCGAGCGATATCGGCCTGATAATCGAACAACAAGCGATTTTCATTACGCTTGGTATGTAAATGCAGCGTGAAACGTATATCCCACAGCTTTTTACGGCAATCGTGTAATTCGGTAAGCTCGTCTTCGGTGAAGTAACCATGCTCAACCAACTCTTTACCGGTAATAACATGGAAGTGCTTCTTGGCAACCCAGCCGATGGTTTGGATGTCGCGTAAACACCCCGGGTTTTCCTTTACATTGGGTTCCAGGTTGTAAGAAGTATCGTTGAACTTGGCATGACGATTTTGTTGTTCTTCGTACTTTGCCAGAAAGAAATCCTGACTACTCCAGAATTTTTTGCTGTGCACTTTATCTTGCAATGCTTCAAAGTTGCTATGGTCGCCAATGAGCAAACGAGACTCGATAAGGTTGGTGGCAATGGTGATATCTTTTCTTGCTAAGTCGAAGGTCTCATTGATAGTACGTACTGACTGACCTATATCCAGCCCGATGTCCCATAACAAGGTGATGAATTCCTGAATCTTCTCTTGCTGATCCTTGCTTAAGGATTTTTTGCTCAGGATTAACAGGTCAATATCGGAGTAGGGTTGTAAATGGCCTCGACCATACCCACCTACAGCAATCAGGCTGATTGGCTGCTGATGCAAATCCATCAAGCGCCAGATGTGACACAGAAGGGCATCGACAAATGCCGCTCTACCTTCAACCAGCGAAACAATGTTTTCTGTGCCATTGTATTCGGAAGTGAGCCAGTCGTAGCAGTTGGCAATACAGGTCTTAAAGGCCTCACGATTTTCAACTGAACTAATCAGTTGAATCTGACTAAGCAAACTATGGCTGCTCATTTACTGCTCCGAAAGGTTAAATAGATAGAGAGTTCCCTGGCGAAGCCTTAAGAAAATAAGTCCTAATGAGAGATAATACGATCGATCGTTTCTTCTTCTCTCAAGGTAAGAATTTCACAACCATTAGCAGTCACTAAAAGCGTATGTTCCCACTGAGCACTTAAGCTACGATCTTTGGTAACCACCGTCCATTCATCACGTAATAGCTTACTGTGACGTTTTCCGGCATTGATCATGGGTTCAATAGTAAAGCACATGCCTTCTTTTAGCACTTCACCAGTGCCAGGTACGCCATAATGCAGGATTTGAGGATCTTCATGGAACGTAGCACCGATACCGTGACCACAGTATTCGCGTACAACTGAGTAATTGTGGCCTTCGGCATGTTTTTGAATAACAGACCCAATATCACCCAAACGGCATCCGGGTTTCACCATTTCAATGCCTTTGTATAAGCATTCTTGAGTCACTGCGATTAAGCGTTCCGCTAGAATCGACGGTTTACCCACAACGAACATTTTAGAGGTATCGCCGTGATAACCATCTTTAATAACAGTGACATCAATATTGAGAATATCGCCGTCTTTCAGCTTTTTATCTGTAGGAATACCATGACAAATCACATGATTCAGTGACGTACAAATGGATTTTGGGAACGGTGGGTGACCATAATTCAACGGTGCAGGAATGGCTTTTTGCTCATTAACAATATAATCATGACAGATGGTGTTAAGTTCGTCTGTCGTGACGCCTTTTTGCACATACTGACCAATCATTTCGAGGACTTCAGCGGCTAAACGACCCGCAACGCGCATTTTTTCGATTTCTTCTGGAGTCTTTATAACAATAGACAAAACGGGATTCTCAGTGTTCGATTTATAGAAATTGCCTGCATTTTAACTAACGGGAGCCCCGCTGTACATGGCTGAGACAGGGGGAAACTAAGGAAAATGACTCATCACTCCCTGTTTTTGCCAATAAAATCAAATTTCTTAATGTTATTGAGAGGGAGTGGAGTAGACACTTCAAGGCATTTTTTGTCAGCAATTCAAGCCTAATCGTAGCCCAACGGTTGTTAAAAATACTAGTTCATGGTATAAAGCGCCGCGCATTTTGGTTGCTGGTTTTTGGCATTAATTTTTGTGCTGACAATCAGGCCATTTATGCGTACATAATTCATTTTTTAACACACACATACATCGACACGACTGTCGGGGTGTTTCGGCGTTGATTTCTATGCCGGGATCGAGAGTTGGGATGTATGGAGGCATAACCCCATATAAGAGGAAAATCTAATGGCTAATGTGTCAATGCGCGACATGCTACAAGCAGGTGTTCACTTCGGTCACCAGACTCGTTACTGGAACCCGAAAATGAAGCCTTTCATCTTTGGTGCTCGTAACCGCGTTCATATCATCAACCTTGAAAAAACCGTTCCAATGTTCAACGACGCAATGAACTTCTTGTCAAGCGTATCTGCCAAGAAAGGTAAAGTATTGTTCGTTGGTACTAAGCGTGCAGCTGGCGAAGCAGTTAAAGAAGCTGCTCAAAAGTGTGACCAATACTACGTTAACAAGCGTTGGTTAGGCGGTATGTTGACTAACTGGAAAACAGTTCGTCAATCAATCAAGCGTTTGAAAGAATTGGAACAGCAATCTCAAGACGGTACTTTCGAGAAAATTACCAAGAAAGAAGCTTTGATGTTGCAAAGAGAGATGGAAAAGCTTGAAAAGAGCTTGGGCGGTATCAAAGACATGGGCGGTCTTCCAGATTGCTTGTTTGTTATCGACGCAAACCATGAGCACATTGCTATTGCAGAAGCGAAAAGCTTGGGCATTCCAGTTGTATCTGTAGTTGATACTAACAGCAACCCGGACAACATCGACTTCCTGATCCCAGGTAACGATGACGCTATCCGTGCTGTACAACTTTACTTGAATGCAGCAGCTGACAGCATCAATGCTGGTCGTAACGATAATATCGAAGTTCAAGCTGAGAGCGACGATTTCGTAGAAGCTGAGTAATAGCTCGCTTGCTCGGATCATCTGCATGGTCTGAAGCAATTAAATAATGAACAGGGGCGTAATGCCCCTGTTTATCAAAGAATTTCTGATGGCAGGTAGTGAGAAGTGCAGCAGCCTGTCGCAATTAAAATTTATCCTGAGGAAAGCAAAAATGGCAGTGACTGCAGCCCTTGTAAAAGAACTTCGTGAGCGTACCGGCGCTGGTATGCTTGACTGTAAAAAGGCACTGGTTGAAACCGATGGTGACATCGAGTTGGCAATTGAAAACATGCGTAAGTCTGGTCAGGCTAAAGCCGCCAAGAAAGCCGGACGTATCGCGGCTGAAGGTGTTATCCTGGCTAAAGTGGCTGACGGTGTTGCCACTATGATGGAATTGAACTGTGAAACTGACTTCGTTGCTCGTGACGAAGGTTTCCTTGCTTTCGGTGACAAGGTATTGAACCTTGCAGCGGCAAACAAAATCAGCGACATCGAAACGTTGAACAGCAGTGAAATCGACGGTACAACTATTTCTGACATGAGAGACACCCTTGTTGCGAAAATTGGTGAAAACATCAATGTTCGTCGTGTTATCTCTGTTGAAGGTGATAACCTGGGTACATACATCCACGGCGGCCGTATCGGTGTTGTTGCTATCCTTAACGGCGGTGATTCTGATTTGGCGAAAGACGTTGCAATGCACGTAGCGGCTAGCAACCCTCAATTCGTTAAGCCTGAAGATGTACCTGCTGAAGTTGTTGAGAAAGAAAAAGAAATCCAGTTGGAAATTGCGATGCAGAGCGGCAAGCCTGCTGAAATCGCAGAGAAGATGGTTCTTGGCCGTATGAAGAAATTCACTGGCGAAATCAGCTTGACTGGTCAACCTTTCGTTAAAGATCCTGGCACAATGGTGGGTGATTTGCTGAAGCAAAACTCTGCTGACGTGATCAACTTCATCCGTTTTGAAGTGGGTGAAGGTATCGAGAAGAAAGAAGAAGACTTCGCCGCAGAAGTTGCAGCTCAAATGGCGGCAGCTAAAAAATAAGTTGTAGTCCGACTTTTGTCTTTAGATGGAGTCGGTTACACTACCAAGAGGCACCTCAGCAGGGGTGCCTTTTCGTAATTGCGGTACTGATTTGGCCTGTTTAGGTTCAATCAGGGTTAAGATGTGGTTATATATAACTAGCGCTTTACTTAACCAAGCTCGTCATTTTAAACGGTAATCTGGTGAAGGGGACATCCGATTCAATGGCCGATTCAGCACAAAACAAAGCAAATGCTAAAGCTAAATACAATCGTATTTTGTTAAAATTGAGCGGTGAAGCGCTTATGGGTCAAGAAGGCTTTGGGATTGATCCTAAAGTTCTAGACCGAATGGCCTCTGAAATTAAGGATATTCTGGCATTAGGGGTTCAAATAGGATTGGTTATCGGGGGCGGTAACTTATTCCGTGGTGAAGGTTTGGCCAAAGCCGGTATGAATCGTGTGGTAGGTGACCACATGGGCATGTTGGCAACCGTAATGAATGGTCTGGCAATGCGAGATGCGTTGCACCGGGCAAATGTTGGAGCCCGGTTGATGTCGGCAATACCTTTGAATGGTGTGTGCGACTCTTATAACTGGGCCGAGGCCATTAGTTTACTACGTGCAGGCAAGGTTGTTATTTTTTCTGCCGGTACAGGTAATCCATTTTTTACTACCGATTCTGCGGCATGTTTGCGCGGTATCGAAATTGAAGCGGACGCAGTATTAAAGGCCACTAAAGTTGATGGCGTTTACGATGATGATCCGGTGAAGAACCCAAATGCAGTGTTACATTCTCGTTTGGGATATCAACAAGTTCTAGAAAAAGAATTAAAGGTAATGGATTTGGCAGCATTTACGCTTGCCAGAGACCACAATTTGCCTATTTGTGTGTTCAATATGAACAAACCTGGCTGTTTGCGTGCAGTAATAGAAGGTGAAGCAGTAGGTACTCTAATTACCAATGAATCAGAATAATTAAGGGGTGAGCAATGATTGATGACATCAAATCTGATGCTGAACAACGCATGGAAAAAACTATCGCGGCATTGAAAAGTAATTTCAGTAAAATTCGTACAGGACGAGCACATCCCAGTCTCCTGGATAGTATTGTCGTGTCTTACTATGGTACTGACACGCCTTTAAGACAGTTGGCTAACGTTATCGCTGAAGATTCCAGAACCCTTGCTTTGACTGTATTCGATAAGAGTGCGACCCAGGCAGTGGAAAAAGCCATCATGATGTCGGATTTGGGCTTGAACCCTATTTCTGCTGGCACCACAATGCGTATCCCTATGCCGCCGCTGACTGAAGAACGCCGTAAAGATCTGATTAAAGTGGTTCGTGGTGAAGCAGAGCAAGGCCGTGTAGGTATTCGTAGTATTCGCCGTGATGCCAACAACGACTTGAAAGAATTGTTGAAGGAAAAAGAGATCTCGGAAGATGAGTCTCGTAAAGGCGAAGAAGTGATTCAGAAGCTAACAGACGCTAATATCAAGCATGTTGATGATCTGTTGGCGATAAAAGAAAAAGAACTAATGGAAATTTAGTCGCTGTATTTTTCTCGATGAGTAATTCTACAATGCCACGTCATGTGGCCATTATCATGGACGGTAATGGACGCTGGGCCAAACAAAAAGGGAAGTTGCGCACTTTCGGGCATAAAGCCGGGGTTGAATCAGTGCGCAGCTCCGTTCGCTATTGTCGTAAGCATAATATTGAATCATTAACTCTATTTGCTTTCAGCAGCGAAAATTGGCTACGTCCTGTTCAGGAAGTGAGTACCTTAATGGAACTATTCAACCTTGTGCTGGGTAGTGAAGTTAAAAAGCTGCATAAAAATGATGTTCGGCTGCGTGTGATAGGTGACATCTCTCGCTTTGACACCAAGTTGGTGAACAAGATCATGGCTGCCGAAGAGCTAACAAAAGATAACACCTCGCTTACCCTGAATATTGCTGCCAATTACGGTGGTAAGTGGGAAATGGTGAATAGTTGCAAGAATCTGATTAAATCCGTGAAGGAAGGATTAATCGACATCGACGCTATTGATGAATCTGTTTTTGAACAACAAACCTCATTAGCTGGGCAACCCGATGTGGATTTGTTGATTAGGACTGGAGGTGATCAGCGTATAAGCAACTTTTTACTTTGGCACATAGCCTATGCAGAATTGTACTTCACGAATACACTGTGGCCTGATTTTGACGAAGATGCATTTCAACTGGCGATTGATGAATTTCAAAGTCGTCAACGTCGCTACGGAATGCTGAACGAGCAGGTCAATAGCAAATAACGTGAGGAATCCAGGTTGCTAAAACAACGTATAATAACAGCGCTGATACTCGCGCCTTTGGCACTAATTGCCATTCTATTTTTACCACTTCAGGGCTTCGAAATGGCGATTGCCCTTGTCGTTGCACTGGGAGCCTGGGAGTGGGCGAATCTAACCGGTTTAACAACCAGCGTATCGAAATTCATTTATGCCGCCATTACCTTCGGAGGCTGCCTTGTTTTAGGTTATGTTGTTCCCATCGAACACATCTGGTCACAAGGACTGCTTAATCCCCTCTTTAACTTAATTTTGCAGATTGCCGCTTGCTGGTGGCTAGTTTCTTTAGGGATGATTATAGCTTACCCCAAGTGCAGTGCTTTTTGGCGTAACAGCGTAATATTGCGTGGTTTGTTTGGCATATTAACCCTCATTCCTACCTGGGTGGCTATCGTTACCTTGCGTACCAGTCTTTATGATGTTGAACCTTTATATGGTGCTTCGTTGATTTTTTATGTGCTGGGTATTGTCTGGGCTGCGGATATTGGCGCTTTCTTTGTGGGCGTGAAATTTGGTCGTCATAAATTAAGGCCGAATGTCTCTCCCGGAAAAACGCTGGAAGGCTTATTTGGCGGCATTATGGCATCTTCTGCCATTATCGGTTTCGCAGCCTTACATTATCAGGTTGATACCAGCCGTATATGGGCGCACTTGCTGGTGGGCGGTTTAACGGTGGCTGTGTCTGCATTGGGTGACTTGAACGAAAGCATGTTTAAACGCTGTGCAGGCTGTAAAGACAGCGGTACTTTATTGCCGGGGCATGGTGGTTTGTTAGACCGAATTGATAGCCTAACCGCAGCCTTTCCTATTTTTGCTCTTTGCTACGTGTCCTGGATGGCTTAATGCAAAATCTTTGTGTTTTAGGTGCAACCGGTTCGATTGGGAAGAGTACGCTGGATGTCGTAAGACGCCATCCTGACAGATTCAATATTGTTGCCTTGACCGCGAATCGTCAAATTGATGAACTGGTCAAACAGGCAGTGGAATTCAAACCTGATTATGTTGTTTGTGCTAATCCCGATGATTATTCACTGTTAGCCTCTGGCTTGGCAGAAGAGGGATTGAGTGCCAAGGTACTCGTGGGGCAAGATGGTTTAATCACGGTTGCCAGTTTACCTGAAGTCGACACTGTTATGGCGGCTATTGTCGGTGCAGCTGGATTGGCTCCAACTTATGCGGCGGCATGTGCAGGTAAGAAGATCCTGCTGGCAAACAAAGAAGCCTTGGTGATGTCTGGTGATTTATTCATGCAGGCAGTGATGAAACATAAGGCATTGCTATTGCCGGTCGATTCAGAACACAACGCTATTTTTCAGTGTCTTCCGGCGAGCTTTTGTGAACATCGAGATTGGTCGCAATTAGGTATCGCCAAAATATTGTTAACCGGTTCCGGTGGGCCTTTTTTAAAAACGCCTATGGCGGAATTGCAACATGTCACGCCAGAGCAAGCTTGTGCCCACCCTAACTGGGATATGGGGCGCAAAATCTCAGTAGACTCAGCCACCATGATGAATAAAGGCTTGGAGTTTATTGAAGCGCATTGGTTGTTTGGCGTACCAAAAGAATTAATTCAGGTTGTGATCCATCCCCAAAGTACAATCCACTCAATGGTTCAGTATCAGGACGGTTCGGTTTTAGCACAAATGGGGCAATCTGATATGAGAATTCCCATTGCGCATGTTATGGCTTTCCCTGAGCGTATTGATTCAGGCGTTGCGCCGTTAGATTTTACCACTTTGGCTTCTCTGGAATTCTTACCGCCAGATTTCGAACGCTTTCCTAATTTGAAGTTGGCAATTGATGCTGTCGAAGCCGGTCAATGGGCAAGTACAGCCTTAAATGCCGCTAACGAAATTTCTGTAGCTGCTTTTTTAGATGGGCGAATTACATTTTTGGATATTGCGCGTATTAACAACGAAGTTCTTGAGAAAAGTGCGTCACATGTACTTTCTAATATTGATGAAGTTGTCGCTTATGATTTGCAAAGCCGTGAGCTGGCGAATCGAGTCTTGGAGGGGCTTTAAATGTTAGCTTTCCTCTGGAATGCCGTCTTTTTCGTTTTGGGGATTGGGATCTTAATTGCCGTCCACGAATGGGGACATTTTTGGGTGGCTCGACGTTGTGGCATCAAGGTTCAGCAATTTAGTATCGGGTTCGGCAAGCCTCTATGGAGTCGTGTCGATCGATTGGGCACTCGCTTTGTGTTAGCCGCCATTCCTCTTGGTGGTTATGTTCGTATGCTCGACGAGCGCGTCGATGATGTCTCCGACTCTGAAAGACATATGACCTTTAATAGCAAAACCGTGGGGCAGAAAATCGCAGTGATGGCGGCTGGCCCTTTGGTGAATCTGATTTTTGCTGTTTTTGCCATGTACCTGGTTTACCTGATTGGCGTTGATACCGTGAAGCCTATTGTGGGCGCTATTAAGCCCGGCTCTATTGCTGCTGCTTCCGGTCTGCCGCGTAATGTTGAAATTGTTGCCATCGATGGTAAGGAAACCAAGGATTGGGAAGCGGTTAACTATGAATTGGTGTCTCATATTGGTGAACCTCAAATTTTAGTCTCAGCTCAGTCACCCGGAACCTTTTCCAGTAGCACTTATTCATTACGAGTATCAGAATGGCAGTTTGATCCCGGTAAAGAATCGGCATTGACCTATTTGGGTATTGAACCTTATCGACCAAAAATTACCACTATGATTGGTCTGGTTGACAAAAATTCGCCTGCAGAACGAGCAGGAATGCAAGTAAATGACAAAATTATCGAAATTGATGGAACTACTATCGAAAATTGGGAACAAATAGTGGAGTATGTTTCCGCTCGCCCGGGGGCGACTATCGGCCTAATGGTGGAGAGAGATAATAAACCTGCTGCATTAATGGTTGCTGTCGGTACTCATCCGCAAGATAATTCCCGCGGTTATCTTGGTGTACTACCTACTGCTGAACCTTGGCCTGAGCAATATCGCTTTACCCATAAATATGGGATTTTTGAAGCATTTGGCGAAGCCTTGGGTAAAACCTGGCGCCTTATTACCTTAAGTTTGGAAATGATTGGTAAGCTACTCAGTGGCGACGTTTCATTGAATAACTTGAGTGGGCCCATTTCTATTGCTCAAGGAGCGGGCGCAAGTGCGGGTTACGGTGTTGTTTATTTTCTGAGCTTTTTGGCATTGATTAGTGTCAATTTGGGCATAATCAACCTGTTACCTTTACCAGTGCTTGATGGTGGACACTTACTCTATTATTTTATAGAGCTTTTGCGGGGCAAGCCTGTGCCGGAACATATTCAGGAAATAGGTTTTCGTATCGGCGGCGTGTTACTATTGGCGCTAATGGCGATTGCCATTGTTAATGATATTATGCGGCTTTAGATGGTCTCTGGTGGGACAGGAGTGATTAGGGGTATTCCAAGCGATTATCCGTCGAGCTCAACGAGTAGATTTACTACGTGATTCAACAACTTTTGATTGGATAAAAATAAATAAATGAAGTTTTTTCGTTTTGCTGCAGCCATGGTGTTGCTGTGTACAGGGATCAGGGCGCAAGCGGCTGGATCCAGCGAGTTTGTGATCCAGGATATCAAGATTGAAGGTTTACAACGTGTTGCACTTGGTGCAGCGTTAACCTATATCCCGGTCAAAGTCGGTGATCCCGTTAACAGTTTCAGGATTTCCCAGTTAATTCGTTCCCTCTATTCGTCCAGTCACTTTGAAAAAATTGAAGTGTTACGCGACGGCGATACCATGATCATCAAGGTAAAAGAGCGTCCAACTATCAGTAATGTCATTTTCGAAGGTAATGATGATATTAAAGATGAACAGTTGCAGGACAGCCTTGACGGCAACAATATTCGTGTTGGTGAACCGTTAGATAAAACCGTATTGACCAATATCGAAAATGGCTTGAAGGATTTCTTCTATAGTGTTGGTAAATATAACGCTGACGTTTCTGCCATTGTTACCCCTCTCCCTCGTAACCGTGTTGACCTTAAATTCCTGTTTGAAGAAGGTGATGCTGCCGAGATCGAGCAAATCAACATTGTGGGTAATGAAACCTTCTCCGATGACGAATTGTTTAAAACCTTTGAGCTGGATTTTGATACGCCGTGGTGGGACTTCTTGTCTGAAACCCGCTATCAGAAGCAAACGCTGGAAGGTGATATCGAAACCCTGCGTAGCTATTACATGGATCGCGGTTATCTTAAATACAACCTGGATTCAACTCAGGTATCCATGACGCCAGACAAAAAAGGCGTTTATATCACCCTGAATATCACCGAAGGTGAACAGTATAATGTGTCCGGTGTGGAGCTGTCTGGTGACTTGCTGGGACACGAGCAAACCATCGCGGCCATTATGCCCATCGTTGAAGGCGAACTGTTTAATCAGGCCAAAATCACTTATACCGAAGAGTTTATCAGCAAGTATTTTGGTCGTTTTGGCTATGCTTATCCAACCGTAACCACTATTCCTGACATTAACGAAGAAGATAAAACGGTAAAACTGACCTTGTCTGTTGATCCTGGAAAACGTATTTATGTGCGCCGTGTTAATTTCTCAGGACACGCCGTTACTTCTGATGAAGTGTTGCGCCGTGAAGTGACTCAGATGGAAGGTGCCTGGTTATCAAATACGGCACTGGAAGGTTCCAAAGCTAACATTACCCGTCGTTTGAACTTTATTGAAGAAGCGGAATTTGAAACGATTCGCCTGCCTAATAGTGACGATCAGGTTGATGTTCAATTCAAGGTTAAAGAACAGCCGTCAGGTTCATTCAACGCAGGTATTGGTTATGGTGACCGTTCTGGTTTGAGTTTGCAGGCCGGTGTTCAGCAAGACAACTTCCTTGGAACCGGTAAGCAGGTTGGATTTAACGTTAACACTAACCGTTATCAAAAGCGCGCAGCAATCACCTATAACGACCCTTATTTCACCATTGATGGTATCAGTTTGGGTGGTAGTTTGTCGTACAGTGAGTTGGATGCAGGTAACGTAAACCTGATTCGATACAACACCAAAACTTACGCGATAGGTGGTAATTTTGGCTTCCCGATTAACGAATTCAACCGTTTAAGTTTTGGTTTGACTTATCGTAATGAAGAATTGTCACAGCGTGACACCTACATTCAAACCAGTCGTTTCTATAATTTGTTTGCTGACCCGAATGACCCGGATGCGCCGATCAAGTATGAAACTTTCCTGGCTTCTGCTGCGTGGAGCCGTTCAACGCTGAACCGTGGTATGTTCCCAACAGCGGGTTCTACACAGCGTGTTAGCTTAAGTGCTTCAACACCTAATTCTGATGCCAATTACTATAAGGCCGAATTGGATACCCGTTTCTACTTCCCGTTATCGGATGATCAACGCTGGTCGTTCCTGACCCGCTTAAGATTAGGTTATGGTAATGGCTATGGTAGCATCAACGGTAAAGATCAGTTCCTGCCATTTACCCAGAACTTCACCGCCGGCGGCAGCGACACTCTGCGTGGATTTGAGAATAACACTGTTGGCCCAAGAGGTATTCAACGTGTTCCACAAACGATTACCGCACCGGATGGGTCTACAGTGGTTTTGAATCCTGAGTCCGATCAACTGTACGTTACTGAGCGTTCAATTGGTGGTAATGCTATGGCTTTGGGGGGATTGGAGTTGATATTCCCAACGCCATTTATCTCAGAAGAGTACGATAATTCTGTGCGTACCAGTTTGTTTGTTGATATTGGTAACGTTTGGGACACAGAATTCAATTACGATGATTTTAAAAACTTAACGACAGATGCCCGTTCGGCTGAGCGTTTAATCGATTTTGGTGACCCTTCCCTGTATCGTTCTTCTTATGGGGTTTCGATTCAATGGATATCACCAATGGGGCCAATGGTATTCAGCTTCTCCAGAGCATTACAAGAACGCTCAGGAGACGAAGTGAAATTCTTCTCGTTCAATATTGGACAAGTATTTTAAGCTGATTTTGATAAACTACGGCGCGGGCTCTTTGAGAGCTCTAGCCAATTATAAAATGATTAAAAATTAAGGAGCGGACTCTTGAACCTTATTAATAAAACTTTTTTTGCTGCTGCATTACTTTTAGTTGGTGCTTCACAGGCTCAAGCTGCTGATCAGAAGATTGGTGTTGTCGATGTGCAAGGGATCTTCCAGGCATTGCCTCAAGCGGTTGCTATTCAGCAAGACATTACGGAAGAATTCAAAGATCAAACTGAAGAATTGAAAACACTGGAAGGTGATTTGAAATTCAACATGGAAAAGCATAAGCGTGATGCGGCTACCATGAGTGAAAAAGAAATGAAAACGTTGGAAGAGAAAATTCTTAAGCAACGTCAGGAATATGCTGAAAAAGGCCAGGCTCTACAACAGAAAATGCAAGGGCGTTTTGGCGAAGAGCGTAATAAGTTGATGGCATTGATTAAGCAAACTATCGATGCGATCGCTGCTGATGAAAAATATGACATCATCTTGAATGCTGGCGCTGTTGTATACATTGACGAAAGTCAGGATTTGTCCAGAAAAGTGGTTGAGCGCGTTAGCAAAATTAAATAATTAAAATGTTAATTTAAAAGCGAACAACGACATTACTATGCCAACATATACCTTGGCTGACCTCGCAGAGCGCGTAGGGGCCAGAGTTGAAGGTGACTCAACGATTGAGGTGAGCACCATTGCAACTCTGGCGAGCGCGACAAGTGGTCAGATTTCATTTTTATCCAATAGCAAATACCGTAGCCAGCTTTCCGAAACGAAGGCTTCCGCTGTTATCATTAAGAGCGGAGATCTGGAGCATTGTCCATGTGCTGCTTTGGTGATGGACAATCCTTATGCTGGATTTGCGCGTATAAGCCAATTGTTGGATACCACGCCTAAAGCTGCCGATTCCATTGCGTCATCAGCATCTATTTCATCGAGTGCTCAATTAGGAAACAATGTTTCCGTAGGACATAACTCAGTGATCGAAGATGGGGCTGTTATCGGTGACAATGTTGAAATTGGCGCTGGGTGTTTTATTGGAAAAAATGCTCGAATTGGCCAAGGGACGAAATTGTGGGCAAACGTGACGGTTTATCATGAATCATTGATTGGTGAACATTGTTTGTTTCAATCAGGCGCAGTAATTGGGTCTGATGGCTTTGGATATGCCAATGACGCGGGTAACTGGTTGAAGATCCCTCAACTGGGGCGAGTTGTCATAGGTAACAATACGGAAATTGGCGCAAATACATGTATTGATCGCGGTGCGCTGGATGATACTGTGGTTGGTAATGGGGTTATTATCGACAACTTATGTCAAATTGCACATAACGTTGTGATAGGTGATCACACAGCTATAGCTGGATGTACTGTTATTGCAGGTAGTTCGAATATCGGAAAATACTGTGTCATTGCTGGCATGGTTGGCATCAATGGACACATAGAAGTCGCTGACAAGGTAACCTTTACTGGATTTGCAATGGTTACCAAAGATATTAAAGAACCGGGAGTTTACTCTTCGGGAATTCCAGTCATGAAGAACAATGAATGGCGTAGAAGCATGGTCGCTTTGCGCAATCTGGATTCCCTTAAGTCCCGGATCAAGGCGCTCGAAGAATCCGGCAACACATCGGCAGGTGAATAAGCCTGCTCTGGTGTCACATCGCCAAATTCCATTCAGCCTATCCATGTTAGCTGTCCTATTATTAGAAGGTATTAAAGAGGAGAGACTCCGTTGTCAGAAGTCATTGAATCAGTGGAGATTGAAGAAATTCTGGAACTATTGCCACATCGCTATCCAATGCTATTGGTCGATAGAGTAACAGAAGTAAAGTTGGGTGAGTCGATAAAGGCGTATAAGAATATTACGTTTAATGAGCCTTGCTTTACTGGCCATTTTCCGGGTAAACCTATTTTCCCTGGCGTGCTTATTTTAGAAGCCTTAGCTCAGGCCGCGGGTATTTTAGGTTTCAAAACCGCTGGAAATAGCGACGATCTATATTTATATGCTGGTATTGATAAGGCTCGTTTCAAACGACCTGTGGTACCTGGTGATAGATTGGACTTCGACGTTCAGTTTATAAAAGAAAAACGTGGCATCTGGAAATTCCAGGGGGTTGCCAGTGTTGACGGTAATGAAGCATGTAGCGCTGAATTTATGTGCGCAATGAGGAAGATGTAAAACGTGATCCATGAAACAGCCATTATTCATCCTGATGCCAAAATAGGCGCTAATGTCAGCATTGGTGCTTACTCTATTGTTGGTGAAGACGTGGTTATCGGTGACGATTGCCAGATCCATTCCCACGTTGTGATTAAAGGGCCAACGACCATTGGCAAAAACAATCGCATTTTCCAGTTTGCCTCCATTGGTGAAGATTGCCAGGACAAAAAGTTCGCTGGCGAAAAAACCAAACTGGAAATTGGAGACAACAATATTTTCCGTGAATCTGTGACGGTTCACCGTGGCACAGTGCAGGATAATGGCATCACTCGTATTGGCAGTGACAACCTGTTTATGGCCTACGCCCATGTCGCTCATGACTGTGTGATTGGCGACGGCTGTATTTTTGCTAATGCTTGTACTCTTGCGGGTCACGTACATGTTGGTGATGGTGCTATTTTGGGCGGATTGTCCGGCGTACATCAATTCTGTCACATTGGTGCTTATAGCTTCGCCGGTGGTGGCAGTATTATCCTCAAAGACCTGCCTCCTTATGTCATGTTGGGTAAAGATGGCAAGCCTCACGGTATTAATTCAGAAGGGTTAAAACGTCGTGGTAAAAGCAGTGATACCATCATGGCAGTGAAACGCGCCTATAAAGCGATTTATCGTAGTGGTAACACCTTGCAGGAAGTGATCCCTGAGTTGCAGAAGGTTGGTGAGGAAGTACCAGAAGTTAAGCTGTTGGCTGACTTCCTGAGCAATACGTCTCGCGGTATTTTACGCTAACCGGCTACAGTCTGCGGAACACCATGTCAGACAAACCTATGCGAATCGGAATAGTAGTCGGTGAAGTGTCGGGAGACATTCTCGGCTCAGGTTTGTTAGCAGAACTCAAAAAACAATATCCCAATGCTGTATTTGAAGGCATTGGTGGTGCCAATATGATCAAACAGGGCTTTAACTCCCTGTTTGATATGGAAGAATTATCGGTAATGGGATTGGTTGAAGTCCTGTCTCGCATTCGTCGTCTGTTTCAAATCCGTGCTCAACTAACCGAGTATTTTACGCAAAACCCGCCAGATGTTTTTATTGGTATTGACGCGCCCGATTTTAATTTGGGCTTGGAAACCAAGCTTAAAAAACGGGGCATTAAAACCGTTCACTATGTTAGCCCGACTATTTGGGCGTGGCGTGAGAATCGGGTACACAAAATCAAAAAAGCGGCTGATTTGGTGTTGTGCTTATTTCCTTTTGAACCTGAGATTTATCACAAGTACCAGATGAAAGCAGAATTCATCGGTCATACCATGGCAGATCAAATTCCATTGCAGGTGGATCGCAATGCTGCCCGCGATGAACTTAATATCGCGCATGATGAGCCTGTACTTGCGCTCTTGCCGGGAAGCCGTGGTGGGGAAGTTGCCAAATTGCTGGATATTTTCATGCAAACGGCAGAAAAGCTCAGCCAATCTGTGCCGGGGTTGCATGTGCTGGTTCCTGTGGTGAATGCACAGCGTAAGCAACAGATCGATGACTATCTTGTAGATAAAGCGTTCTCATTTAAATTAACTCTATTAGACGGGCAAGCCAGAGAAGCGATGATCGCATCTAATGCCGTGTTGCTTGCTTCTGGTACGGCAACGCTGGAAGCTATGTTATGCAAGCGCCCTATGGTGGTGGCTTATAAATTGGCTCCTATGACCCACTGGATGATGGGATATTTATACAAACAGAATTATTTCTCGTTACCGAACATTTTGGCGGGTAGGGAAGTGGTTCCCGAACTTCTGCAAGAAGACGTTAATCCCGATACCTTATGTCAGTATTTACTACCAAAAATGCAATCGGAAAACGTTAATCTAATAGACACTTTTACGCAATTGCACGAGACACTGAAACGAGATGCCGACAAGCAGGCTGCTATTGCCGTGCAATCACTTATTGCAAAAGGAAAATAATCACAATGCTCATTGCTGGAGTTGACGAAGTTGGGCGAGGCCCATTGGTGGGTGACGTTGTCACTGCTGCGGTAATTTTACCCGAAAACCATGGTCTGGAAGGCTTAACCGATTCCAAAAAGCTGTCTGAAAAGAAGCGTGATTTGCTAGAGCCTCAAATTAAAGAAGTGGCTATTGCATGGGCAATTGGAAAAGCAACCCACGAAGAAATCGATCAACTTAATATCCTGCAAGCGACTATGTTGGCAATGACTCGCGCAGTACAAGCATTATCCATTCAACCTGATTTTGTTCGGGTTGATGGTAACCGTTGCCCTAAATGGGATTATAAAAGCGAAGCGATTGTTAAAGGCGACGGTACAGTTGCAGAAATCTCGGCAGCTTCTATTCTTGCCAAGGTTTATCGAGATCGACAAATGGTCGAATTGCATCAGAAATACCCGGATTTTGGGTTCGATAAACACAAAGGCTATCCAACTAAATTTCATATGGAAATGCTGCAATTGCATGGTGTACTGCCTGAACATCGACGCAGCTACAGGCCAGTTCAGAATGCGTTGGATATGATGGCTGCAAACGGTAATCAACCTGAGGACTTGTCCCATGCATAATGTCGAGTTCGTGCATTTACGTGTTCACAGTGATTTTTCCATGTGCGATGGCCTGAATAAGGTCAAGCCGATACTGGCAAAAGCCAAATCATTGAACATGCCCGCCATTGCTATTACTGACCAGATGAATATGTGTGGTCTGGTGAAGTATTACGGTGCCGCACATGGCATGGGATTAAAGCCAATTATTGGCGCGGATTTTTGGGTGCAAGACCCGGCGTTGCCCGATGAAAACCTGACGCGCTTGACGTTATTGGCACAGAATAATGACGGTTACAAAAACATCACCTTGTTGATTTCAAAAGCTTATCAACGCGGCAACATCAATGAACGAGCCGTGATTGATGTTGATTGGCTTATTGAACATAACGACGGTGTTATTGTTCTCTCTGGAGCCAAAGACGGTGATTTGGGCGTCGCCTTACGTAAAGGCAATATGGCGCAATCGGCCACTATTACTCAGTTTTATAAAACTCATTTTCCTGATCGTTATTACGTTGAGTTGCACCGTACTGGTCGTGCGGGTGAAGAAGATTATCTTCATGCCGCAGTAGAGTGGGCTGCTGAAAATGATTTACCTGTGGTTGCGACCAATGAAGTGTGTTTTAACAACCAGGAAGATTTCGAAGCTCATGAAATTCGTGTCTGTATCCACGACGGCTATACCCTGGACGATACTCGACGTCCCAAGTTGTATTCAGAACAGCAATACATGCGCAGCCCGGAAGAAATGGCCGAGCTGTTCTCAGATATTCCTGAAGCCATTGCCAATACGGTTGAAATTGCCAAGCGCTGTAATGTAACGGTATTGCTAGGGGAATACTTCCTGCCTAAATGCCCAACCGGAGATCTGACCGAAGAAGACTTTCTGGTCAAGAAATCTCAGGAAGGTTTGGAAGAGCGATTGGAGTTCTTGTTCCCGAATCCGGAAGTGCGCGCCAAAAAACGACCTGAATATGATGAGCGTTTAGATATTGAGCTTAAAGTAATTAACCAGATGGGATTCCCCGGTTACTTCCTGATCGTTATGGAGTTTATTCAGTGGAGTAAGGATCACGGCATTCCGGTTGGCCCTGGGCGTGGTTCGGGTGCGGGTTCTTTAGTGGCGTATGCATTAAAAATTACTGATTTGGATCCGCTGGAATTCGATCTGCTATTCGAACGATTCTTGAACCCTGAGCGGGTTTCCATGCCCGACTTCGACGTCGATTTTTGTATGGATCGTCGCGATGAAGTTATCGATCACGTTGCCGATTTGTATGGGCGTGATGCGGTATCTCAGATCATTACTTTTGGAACCATGGCTGCCAAGGCGGTAGTGCGAGATGTTGGCCGGGTTTTGGGTCATCCCTATGGTTTCGTTGATAAGATTTCCAAACTGATCCCGGGTGATCCGGGTATGACTCTGGCAAAGGCATTTGAAGTTGAGCCGCGTTTACCCGAAGTGTATGAGCAGGACGAAGAAGTCCGTGACCTGATTGATATGGCACGCACACTCGAAGGTGTGGTACGTAACGCAGGTAAACACGCCGGGGGCGTGGTTATTGCGCCAACCAAGATCACTGACTTCTCGCCTTTGTATTGTGATGATCAGGGTAAAAACCCGGTGACACAATTCGATAAGAACGACGTTGAAACCGCCGGCTTGGTAAAGTTCGACTTCTTGGGATTACGCACATTGACCATTATCCAGTGGGCATTGGACATGATCCTGGAAGGGCGTGGTAAAGAGATCGATATTTCCGCCATTCCATTGGACGACAAAGAAAGCTTTGGCATGTTACAGCGTGCTGAAACAACCGCGGTATTCCAGTTGGAATCTCGCGGTATGAAAGATCTGGTTAAGCGTCTGCGTCCGGATAATTTTGAAGATATTATCGCTTTGGTGGCCTTGTTCCGACCGGGGCCATTGCAGTCGGGCATGGTAGATAACTTCATCGACCGTAAGCATGGTCGTGAGGCGATTTCCTATCCGGATGCCCAGTATCAGCACGAGTGCTTGCAAGAAATTTTGCAGCCCACTTACGGCATCATCCTGTATCAAGAGCAGGTTATGCAGATTGCCCAGGTCATGGCGGGTTACAGCCTCGGCGGCGCCGACTTGCTGCGCCGAGCCATGGGTAAGAAAAAGCCGGAAGAGATGGCAAAACAACGGGCTGTCTTTCAGGAAGGTTCGCAGAATAACAACATCGACCCCGAATTGGCGATGAAGATCTTCGACCTGGTAGAGAAGTTCGCGGGATACGGGTTTAACAAATCTCACTCTGCAGCTTATGCCCTGGTTTCCTATCAAACATTGTGGTTAAAGGCACATTATCCGGCTGAGTTTATGGCTGCGGTAATGTCTGCTGATATGGATAACACTGACAAAATCGTTACTTTGGTTGATGAATGCCAGCGTATGGGACTGGAAGTGTTACCGCCTGATTTGAATACCGGTAAATACAAGTTTTCGGTGAATGATGACGGCCAGATTGTTTATGGAATCGGTGCGATTAAAGGCGTCGGTGAAGGCCCCATTGAAGC
Organism: Paraneptunicella aestuarii; assembly: GCF_019900845.1. Taxonomy (NCBI): domain Bacteria; kingdom Pseudomonadati; phylum Pseudomonadota; class Gammaproteobacteria; order Alteromonadales; family Alteromonadaceae; genus Paraneptunicella; species Paraneptunicella aestuarii. The sequence goes on from NZ_CP074570.1 coordinate 1,190,864, forward strand.
CATTATCCATGCGCGTGAAACTCATGGTTTCTTCACTGATTTATTTGATTTCTGTGGCAAGGTCGAATTGAAGCGCGTAAACAAACGCGTGTTGGAAAAATTAGTGTTGGCGGGGGCTATGGATAACCTCGGGCCTCATCGTGCGGCACTGATGGCAACCTTGCCCGATGCGCTGGCTGCAGCAGAACAACACAGAAAAGCCGAATCCTGCGGGCAATCAGACATGTTTGGTTTGATGACCAATGAACCGGAAGATGTGTCTGCTACTTTCGTTGATGTACCTGAATGGCCGGAGAAACAATGGCTGGATGGTGAAAAGGAAACCTTGGGTCTGTATTTGACCGGGCATCCTATCAACCAATATCGCGATGAAATTAAGCATTATTGTTCTGGCCGTTTGGTGGATCTTAAACCCACAGCACGAGACGGTAACATTACTGCGGTAGGCTTGGTGTTGTCGGTTCGTGTGTTAGTGAATAAAAAAGGGCGGCGTTGGGCGATTGTGACATTGGATGATAAGAGTGCCCGGGTTGATGCGCGCTTTTTCCCGGATGATTTTGAAAAATACGAAGAGATTTTACAGACAGATAAAGTGCTGGTGGTCAGCGGCTCTGTCAGTTTTGATGATTTTTCTGGTGGTCATACCATCACAGTGCGCGAAGCAATGGATAATATCAAGGCACGAGAAAAATACTTGAAACGTATTCAACTGACTTTGGACGACGCCTGGATTGAGCCAGGTAATATTCAAAAGCTACAGGCAATTATGCAGAACTATAGAAACGGCGCTTGTCCCGTTTCTATCAAGTACATGCATGAGGATGCCGAGGCGGTTTTGAATGTTGGGGCAATGTGGTATCTGGTTCCTGAAGACCAACTGCTGCATGAGCTTAAGCAACTGTTAAGTCCTGAGCAGGTAAGTTTAAAATTTCATTAGTCGTGGTTGGAATGTTGTAGTCTTCATCGCCGATATGGCAGCCTTATATTGAGTCGATATAAGGGATGAAAAAATGTCAGGGTAAAAAATAATACCTCAAGGATGTACACATTGGACTTTTTGTGAAAAAATTACCCGAATAACCTTATTGGTTCATCAAATCAACAGCGACGTTTTTGATTTGTTTGGATAAACGAGGATGACCTTTACAGGACTGAACATCTAACGACAAACTAACACTAACTAGTAGGAACCGGAATGAGTTTACATTTCCTTGAATTTGAGCAACCTATCGCTGAGTTGGAAGCTAAGATTGACGAACTCCGTTCGGTTAATCAGGGCGGTGAGTTTGATCTGGGGTTAGAAGAGGAAATTACCAAACTGCGTGAAAAAAACGCAGAACTAACCAAGAAAATTTTCGCTAACCTGGGTCCCTGGCAAATCTCGCAATTGGCTCGCCATCCGTTGCGGCCTTATACCCTTGATTACATTCCACGTATCTTTACCGAATTTGATGAGTTGTGCGGTGATCGTGCTTTTGCTGATGATAAAGCTATCGTTGGCGGGTTAGCGAAGATCGATGGAAAACCTGTCATGGTGATTGGTCATCAAAAAGGTCGAGATACCTCAGAAAAGATTAAACGTAATTTCGGCATGCCAAAACCGGAAGGCTATCGTAAAGCTTTGCGTTTAATGGAAATGGCGGAGCGTTTTAACCTTCCTATTATTACTTTCATCGACACTCCTGGAGCTTATCCTGGTGTGGGCGCGGAAGAACGTGGTCAAAGTGAAGCGATTGCCCGTAACCTGAAAGTCATGGCTGAACTGAATGTTCCTGTGATTTGTACTGTTATCGGTGAAGGTGGTTCTGGTGGTGCGTTGGCGATTGGTGTTGGCGACAGAGTTAACATGTTGCAATACAGCACTTACTCGGTAATTTCTCCAGAAGGTTGTGCGTCAATTTTGTGGAAGAGTGCTGAGAAAGCCAACCTGGCTGCGGAAGCCATGGGTGTATCTGCTCCTCAAATTAAAGAGTTGGGCTTGATCAACAACATTATTGATGAACCACTAGGTGGCGCGCATCGAGACCACGACAGCATGGCTGCTAACCTGAAAGCCTGTTTGAAACAGCAACTGTCTCAGTTGTCCAGCTTGTCTAAAGAAGACTTGTTGGCACAACGTTACGAGCGTTTGATGTCTTTCGGGTATTGCTAACAGCAAGTCTTATCCGCTATTGCAAGATTGATTCAAGGCTCTCTTTTATCAGAGAGCCTTGCTAAATCACTTAAACTCCTTTATACCAAGCCAACAGATTTAAAATCCGGGTTTGTTTGTGTCTTTAGTCACCCTGCTAACAAACAAGTTAGCCGAGTATCATCTTCTTACTGGTTCCAAGTGCTTAACTGTCGCCTATAGCGGTGGTGTTGATTCTCATGTTCTGTTGCATCTCTGTAGCGAGCTACGTCACGCTTATCCTCAGCTTGAACTAAAAGCGATTCACGTCAATCACGGTATTAGCGATAACGCCGACGATTGGCAGCAACATTGTGTGTCGGTTTGTGCTGGTTTAAATATTCCGCTGCTAGTGAAAAAAGTTCGTGTCGAAAAAACGTCACGCCAAAGTCTGGAAGCCTTGGCAAGAGAAGAGCGATATCAGGCTTTCCAACAAACACTCACCGAAAAAGAAGTGTTGTTATTGGGGCAGCATCAACAGGATCAGGCGGAAACCCTATTGTTGCAGTTAAAGCGCGGGGCTGGCCCGAAAGGGCTTTCCGCAATGCCTGAGTGGGGCTTATTGCCGTGGAACGCTGCCAGTTCAAACATTCATTGTTTACGTCCTTTATTGCAGGTTGATAAGAGTCAAATTCTGGAATATGCCAAACTGCATGGGTTGCAATGGGTTGAAGACGAATCGAATACTGATACTCAATACGACCGTAACTTCCTGCGACAACAGGTATTGCCATTACTGGAGCAACGTTGGCAAGGCTTTAGTGCGGCGTTAGGGCGCAGCGCTCGACTTTGTGCGGAACAGCAAGCGTTACTGGATGAGCAGGCTGACGAATTTATTGGTGATTTAGGCTCAAAAGCCAATGCATTAAATATCGAAGCCTTGCTGAGCCATTCTTTGGCATGGCAAAAGCAGATTTTGCGAAGGTGGATTTCTGTCTTATCTCAGCAAAACACGGATTTAGCCATGCCATCAGAGAAGCAATTACAGCACATTATAGCGGATGTGTTATCCGCTGCTGATGATGCCAATCCTGTGGTTGTTGCAGGAGAGTGGCAGTATCGACGTTATCAGGGGCATTTGTATTTGCTGCCAGTGTTTCAAGACTTAAAACATATTGAGTTGCATTGGACGTCATCAGAAAACGAGAGTGAGCCATTGCAACTACCAGATGGGCTCGGTCATTACTATTTGTCTACAGCAAGACCCGATATCGAACAGGCTACCTATTTGCCTCTTGTTAACCCGGATGCTCATAAAATTTGTGTACGTTTTTCCGGCTTTGGTATTCGTTTTAAGCTTCGTCATCATTCAATGAGTAAACCATTGAAACAGTGGTTTAAAGAAGAATGGAAGTTGCCACCCTGGGAGCGAGAGCGTTTACCTTTATTGTTTGTGGATGAGCAGTTGGTTGCGGTAGGTAATCGATGGATTGCTCATGACGATGTCTTCGCAAGTTTAAATCACCTTGATGTTTCTGAATCGCAAGTGGCGGATAGAAATAAAGGCGGTATCTGGTTTTACTGGCAGTCCTTTGCCTGAATGAAACCGTTGGAGTGAGGAAGATGGCAATAGCTTGCCAGTTCCCTCTAATCTATTACGTGAATTGCCTATGCGTGAACGATACAGTCTCTGCCTTGGCGTTTGGCGCTATACAACGCTTCATCGGCTCTTAAGAACAATGACTCTGGTGTGTCATTTGCTTCCAATTCCGCTAAACCTACGCTGCAGGTAATGTCATGCTTTTTCAAAATCACATTATTACGAATGGCGTGCAGTAAACGCGGCACAATTTTGTTGTTGGCAACACTTTTGTCACCTTGAATAATGCAGCAGAATTCATCACCACCGAATCTGAAAGCATAGTCAGAGGCGCGCAAGGAGCGTGATAGCTCTTCTGAAAAGGCTACTAATACTTTGTCGCCTTCGTTGTGTCCGTAGAAATCATTAACAGGCTTGAATTTGTCCAAATCTAAGACCAATAAAGTGAGGTCTTCTCCGGTTCTTTGAGACTGGCGACACAACTTGCTTAAGGTGTCGTTATACATGGTTCTGTTGCCCAAAGAGGTTAAAGGATCTTTCATTGCCACCTGTTGAAGCTGGGTAAATGCAATAGCGTTACGCAATGGTATACGCAGAATTTTATGTAATTCCCGTATGATCTGCTGAGCACGAATACTCAGCGTGTTGTTATAAAAATGACGGATTTGAATGGCGGGTTCGTCATCATATTCTGCGATCATGGATTTTTCTGACTGACCAGCATTGGTTTGTCCGGCACGATAATGACCCACAGGCGTGTCGATAGCCAAATGATTGACTGACACTCGCGCTTTCAGTTCTGCATAGTATTTTTGCAATAACTGTTGCAGATCCAGACACGATGAAAAAGACTCCAACAGATGTCGAGACTCTTTGTCTGAAAATGCATTTTCTTGCTGCTTTAAATTGAAAAAGCCTGTTCCTGTTGTACTATCGTAGAATGGTGTCAGATTTTCCAAGGTTTCACTCCTGTCAAAAAAATGACTTTTGGCCATCTTTCGCTTCATTTGTGTGGTATTTGTATAGTGATTGGCAAATACCATGCCATCTAGTCAAATAATCGTAGAATTAAAATAAAGGATCGCTATGCAAGGTGGATTTGTTGATATTTTGCTACTGATGACATTTGCTGTTTTAGCCGTTTGGTGGTTTAAACGCATCAATCTCCCTCCCATCCTTGCTTATCTCTGCTGCGGCATTGTTGCAGGCCCCAATCTGCTAGGTATCTACGCCCATCCTGAAGAAATGCATTTCTTTGCCGAGCTGGGGATTGTCTTTCTGCTGTTTTCACTCGGGCTGGAATTTTCACTGCCAAAAATGGTTGCGATGCGGCATTTAGTGTTTGGTGTCGGTTTGGGGCAGATGGTCAGTACCACTGTGATATTTATGTGGATCGCTTTGGCTTTAGGGGCAGAGCCTATTCCCGCTTTCGTTATTGGCAGTATGCTGGCTTTGTCTTCCACCGCTATCGTTATCAAACAATCCAGTGAAATGGGGATCCTCAATACGAATAGAGCGCAATTGGCTGTCAGTATTTTGTTATTGCAGGACTTGGCCGTTGTGCCATTGCTGATTGTTATCCCATTACTTGCAGAAGGGGATGGTTCCAGCATGGTGTTGGGCATTGCTTTTGCGGTGCTAAAAGGAACGCTGGTTTTCCTGTTATTGCTATCGTTGGGCAAGTGGGCTTTACCCAGAATATTTAACGAAGTCGCTCGTACTCGTACTGATGAACTCTTTGTTCTCACTACTATCCTGGTTGCGCTAATTGCCGCCGGGATTACTTATTCCTTTGGATTGTCGATGGCGTTAGGCGCGTTTCTGGCGGGTATGATGTTGGGTGAAAGCCAGTATCGACACCAGTTAGAGGCGGATATACGTCCATTTCGCGACATATTTATGGGGCTGTTTTTCATTACCATCGGTATGCAGCTGGATCTGACCATATTGTTGACCGAGCTGCATTGGGTAATGCTTGGGCTGGTCGTGTTAATGTCGGTCAAAATTCTATTGATTCTGGCGTCTGCCTGGACATTTAAAGCTTCCGCCAAAGATGCGCTTGCTGCGGGTTTGAAGCTTTGTCAGATGGGGGAGTTTAGTTTCATTCTCGCGTCGTTGGCGGCCAAGCATAATATTATCAATGCCGAACAAGCGTCGTTGTTACTGAGTGTCGGTATTTTAAGTATGGCGGTCACTCCCTGGTTGGTTTCTCATAGTGATGAACTGGCAAAGCGTATTTTCAAGGAAAAATCCCGTTCGGTTGATAACGCCGACATGCAAGAAAAGCAGTATAAAGATCATGTGTTGATTTTTGGTTATGGGCGGGTAGGGCAGTCGGTTAGTCGGTTGTTGAAGTTTGAGCATATTGACTATGTGGCTGTGGATAATGACCCTGTGCGTGTTCATGAAAGCCGAATGGCCGGTGAACGCGTGTATTTTGGTGATGTACGGCAAAAGGATATCTTGCGCGCAGTTGGTATCAATAAGGCAAAACTGGCGATTCTGACCTTTGACCATCATGCTTCGGCCATGAATGTGCTGGAAACTGTTCGCGCGATCAATCCGGATATTCCTATCGTGGTGAGAACACGCAAGGACTATCATCTGGAAGAGCTCTACGGAGCTGGTGCGACTCAGGTTGTGCCTGAAATACTGGAAGGAAGCCTGATGCTGGTATCTCAGGTGATGCATTTGTCGGGAATACCCATGGCAAAAATCCTGAAAAGAGTACGATCTGAGCGTAAAGATCACTATCGTCACATGCATGGTTTTTTCCCGGGCGAAACCACACAAATTAACTATGAAAGTAAAGACAAACTGGCCTTTATGCATGCGGTGATGCTTTCTCCCGGCGCTAACGCCGTAGGAAAGACATTGGATGAAATGAATCTGGATAATATGCGTGTCGGTGTGCAATCGTTACGTCGAGATAATGAAGAAATATCACAACCTGCCGGTGATACACGACTGCAGGCTAATGACGTATTAATTATCACCGGGCGTCCAAGACGGGTTGAACGAGCTGAACGCGTGTTGTTGGAAGGCCGCTAAGATTCTAAAGCTGTAGCCAACGTTACTGTAAAGGTAAAAACGAATGCTAAATGAATTAGACAATATCGTAGAATTTTTACGCCGGGCAGAGCAGTTAAAAAATACCTTACGGCGAGCGTATACATCAGAAGGACGGCACGAAAGCACCGCCGAGCACACTTGGCGTTTATGCTTGATGGTGCTGGTGATGGAGAAGCATTACCCCGATATTGATACGCTTAAATTAATGAAAATGTGTATTGTGCATGATTTGGGCGAAGCGATTAGTGGTGATATTGCCGCAGTTGATCAGGTTCCGGGGCAAAACAAATCAGAGCAAGAACGACAGGATTTATTGCAATTGGTTGAGCCGTTACCTCATGAATTGCAGAATGAGATCATGGCGCTTTGGGATGAGTATGAACAAGCAGAATCCCAGGAAGCAAAGTTAGCAAAAGCATTGGATAAGCTGGAGACTATTTTGCAGCATACCCAAGGCATTAATCCCCCGGATTTTAACTACGCTTTTAACCTTGAATACGGTAAGCGCTACACGCAGTTTGATCCACTGACATCGCAATTAAGAGCAATATTGGACATTGATACCCAGCGTTTGGCAGATGAAAACCCGGTTGATTGAGTGTGTCAATAAAGGCTTCTGGAAAGGCTTTTTTTGAATAAGCCGAGATGCTGATATTCATCAGCATGACGAGGGTAAAGTCCGAAAAGATTTCCCCTAAATAGCCCTCACCCCGAATTGATTTCATGATCGTTGTCATTACCGCGAAGGCGGTAATCCATATGCACCGTTCCTGCAAAGTCCGCATGTTGTTGCAAGCTTTTAAGTTTATGGGTTTCTGCCTTCGTAGAAACGACACATAAGGCAAGGATTTGTTGTTAGTGTGAGACAAATGCTGATACTCATCAGCATCTTTCTCATTTAAAAGAACTAAAACCCACGTCGGAATTTTTTCAGAACATAATCCAGCACTTTTTCCCTGTCGGCAGAGACTGCAACATCAATCCACTGCCCATTGCCCGGTGACTTAATCGTATGTCCCTGATTCGGCTCTTGAATCGACACATCCAATTCCATCTTCTCAAACTGAATGGCGCTGGCGTCAATTTCCAGGCAGCTTGTCGCCATCACATCCCACAAATGATAAGTGTATTCATAAGAAGGAATAGAGGTAATCGTTGCAGCCCAGAATTGCCCGGCGAGTTCTGATAAAGGAAAATCCCGTTGAGCGGCAATGGCTTTTAAAAATGGCATGTCAATCGGCAGGCAGTTGGTGGCATCCAAGGCTACAAGCTTGATGGTTAACCCCATTTTAAACAGGTTGTTGGCGGCGTAAGGATCCCAATAAACATTCCATTCAGCACTGCCGTCATGGTTATGCATGGCGACATTGCCTTTTACGTCAACTGCGCCGCCCATCCAGATTACTTCATCAACCTTATCTTTTAGCTCGGGATGAGTTTCCAGCGCTTTGACTAGATTGCTACAAGGCCCGGTCATTAAGATACTGATTTTGTCTTCGCTTTCCTGTAATTGCTGGATGATAAAGTCGGAGGCGGAGAGTGAAGTTAACGCGCTGGTATCCAGTTCTGTGGCTAGCATTGTTGGCAATGCATTGACCATCTTGGGTTGCGCGCGCCAGTCGTAATGAAAAGGATTTACTCCATATAAATTGCCTTTCGCGACTTTGATATCCTTGCGCTGGAATAAGCTGAGTATTTTTAAGGTGGATTCTGTTGCATCTTCAAGAAAACAGTCCGCAGGAGTAATGGTGACTCCCAATAAATCAATGTCTTCCATGGTAAGGAGTAATACTAGCGATAAAAGGTCATCGATTCCGCCATCGTGATCGAATATGACTTTACGTTTGTTAGTCAGCATATGTACGTCCTGCTGTATATGAGATTGAGAGCATTTTCGCAATTATATGAGTTGAGGTGATCAAATAAACTAGAAATTTTCTGGTAAAAATATTTGCCTCAAAAGTAAAACATGGTATTGTAGCTGCGAGTGTGTTTCGGAAATGATTACATGGATGTATTTTTTTTCATTTCTCTTTTTCGTGTTCCTTTCCCTTCTTAATATTCTCTTCTTATTGCGACTTCTTAGTTATTCCATCTCAAAATTCTCAATTCGTAATAAGAGATTCATCCATATCCCGGTTGTTAAATTTGGCAACACTTTCGGACAGCTTTTTAACCTGTTTCCTTGGTTCGGTTATAGATTTACTCGCTCGAGGTATGTTATAAGGTGCTGCTTTGCCTTTTCCAGGGCAACTAATTGGGCGTAAAGCCCTTCAACACTAAACCCAATTAAGAATAATATTCTAAAAAAGGGAACACTCATATGACACACAAAACTCGCTTTACTGTGGCTGTTGCGGCAGCGGCAGTGAATTTAGCTTTAGCTGCATCTGCAGTTGCTTCTCCAATTAATCCTGCTATTGCCGCGAACATGCAGAAAAAAGAAGAGCAGGTAGAAAAAATTGAAGTTACCGGTTCGCACATTCGCCGTACCGATATGGAAGGCCCTTCTCCGATTGCGAGCCTGGATGAAACCGACATCGCTAACTCTGGTGTAACTGACTTAATCAGCCTGTTTACCAAATTGCCAATTTCTGGTCAGGGAACTTTCTCTACTCAAGGTAACAGCAGTGACGACACCGCTAATGGTGGCTCTTCTGTTTCATTGCGTGGTTTGGGCGCTGACTCTACCTTGATTTTGGTTAATGGTCGCCGTGTATCGGTATCCCCTTTCGCTAAAGGTATTCAAACAGCATTCGTTGATATCAACAATATCCCATTGGCTGCTATCAAACGTGTAGACATCTTGAAAGATGGTGCATCTGCAACTTATGGTTCTGATGCGATTGCCGGGGTAATCAACATTATCCTGAAAGACGACTTTGAAGGTTTCGAAGTTTCTGCCAAATATGGTGATACTGCTGACGGTGGTGGTGAAGAGCAAAACTTCAGCATGATTTGGGGAACCAGCAGCGAAAAAGCCAACCACACTTTCATCATGGATTACTATTCACGTGAAGAAGTGTTGTACGGTGATCGTGATTATTCACGTTCTGCTAACCAGTCTGCATTGCGTCCTAACGACCCTGATGCGGTTGACTTCAGAAGTTCGTCAGGTTTCCCTGGCACGATTGAGCTAGCCAGCTCTCCTGCCACTCGTATCCCTGATACATTTGGTAATGACGTTTGTCCAGCGGATCAAATCGTTGGTAACTTGTGCCGTTATGACTATGCACCAATGATGACCATGTACCCAGATGCAGAGCGTTTTAGCTTTAACTACATGGGTAACTATGAAATTTCTGACAACGTTAAGGCTTTCGCTGAATTAAACGGTCAGAACTCTAAATCAACGGTTCGTGGTGCCGGTAGCCCAAGCTTTGAAGAGTTGTTCATGTCGGGTGACAACGTTAATCATCCATTCGCGAATGACCCAGACCACGAATTCCACGGTCAGGACTTGACTATGCGTCGTCGTACAGTCGACATCGGTAACCGTGAAAAGCGTGTTGATAGTGATTACTACCGTGCCATCGTTGGTTTTGAAGGTGCAATGGGCGACTGGAACTACGAAGTGGCTTACAGCTACATCAAGAGTGAATCCGTAGAGCGCGGTGTTGACGGTTTCGCTAACATTGTTCGTTTACAAGAAGCTATCGACAATGGAACTTTCGACCCATTTGAACCTTCTTCAAACTCTCAGGAAGCATTGGATTACGTTGAAACGACAACGACCCGTGTTGGTAAGTCGACTAACAAGTCATTCGACGCGACCATTAGTGGCCCAATCATGCAAATGGGAACAAACGACGTCATGTTGGCGTTGGGTGCCGAGTATCGTGAAGAAAGCATCAGCGATAACCCGGATGACCAATTCTTGCGCGGCGAAATCTTTGGTACAGAAGCGACTCGTGCTAATGGTCGCCGTGACAGCACGTCTGTTTTCGCAGAAGTGTCATTGCCTGTAATGGATCAATTGGAACTACAATTGGCTGTACGTCACGAAGACTATAGCGATTTCGGTACAACCACTGATCCTAAAATTGCATTCTTGTGGACGCCAATGGACAACTTGTCTGTTCGTGGTTCATGGGGTACAGCATTCCGCGCACCTTCTCTACACCAGTTAGGTTTAGGTCGTACCGACGAGTCTCCAAACCTGGTTGATACAGTACGTTGTGCTGCTGTTGGCCTGGATTGTGTGCCTCGTGAATACACCGCTATCTTTGAAGGTAACCCTGAGTTGGAGCCAGAAGAGTCAACCAGTTACAACTTGGGTGTGATTTATGAAATCACTGAAGACCTGAGCTTCTCATTGGATTACTACAACTACGATATCGAGAACATTATCGACTCTGATACTCAGTTCGTATTTACTCAATTCGGTACAAATTCAGACATCGTAGAACGTTTGCCTGCCACAATCGCTGGCGACCCAGGTGAAGCACGATTCATCCACGATTCTTTCCAAAACATCGGTGATTTGGAAACATCTGGTTTGGATTTGGATGTTAACTATAAGCTGCAAACTTCAATGGGTGACTTCCGTTTTGGTTACGTGTTGAACTACGTATTGGATTTTGCTGAGTACAGACCTCAACTGAACGACGATGGTTCACTGAGCGCTAACAAACGCCTGAAAACCGAAGAAGGTGAATTCGAGCAACCAGAAGTGCGTTGGACTGCTTCAATGGCTTGGTCTCAAGACGACATGGCAGCTTCATTGGCGGCTAACTACATTGGTGAGTTTGACGGCAGCGAAGACGCTGGTTTTGGCGACAAAACCGTTGATTCAATGATGACTGTAGACGCAACATTCAGCTACATGGGCATTGAGAATACAACCTTGACAGTTGGTGCGACTAACTTGTTGAACGAAGAACCTCCGTTCAGCCACCATGACTTCATGGGTTACGTCAACACTGTACATAGTGGTCAAGGTCGCTTCTTGTACGTACAAGGTACTTACAAGTTCTAAAATAGGTTCTAAAAACGGTTAAGAATACAGCATTTTATTCTAAGAAATAGAATGCGGATTTTCTAAACCGCTTTGTCTATTTTAAAGTCAAAGATAATGACAAATTGAAAAAGGCTGGTGCGAACCAGCCTTTTTTGTGCCTGATGGAAATGAATAACAGGCTAGGGAATGTTGAAGTGTGAGTCCTTCACACCTGCAGCGTCATTCTGACGAAGGTCAGAATCTCCTTAAATTGCGCTTTATGTATGATTATGTTCGGATTCTAAAGAGATGCTGATATACATCAGCATGACGGCGGAACATACAGAACTCGTCATTCTGACGAAGGTCAGAATCTCCTTCAATTTCGCGTTATGCATGGTTATGTGTGAATTCTAAAGAGATGCTGATAGTCATCAGCATGACGCCAGTTAAGATTTGCTCTCGATATTTGTCATTACCGCGAAGGCGGTAATCCATAAATAAAACTGCGAAGGCGGTAATCCAGAGATAAAACAACAGAGCTTCACTTGCGCAGAGCTCTGTACTTGCGCAGAGCTCTATATAAATTCATCCGTAGCTAATATGTTGGTACAACGAGGTTAGAACAACCCAGCAGGGCTGCTGCAATCAGCCTAAAACGTCAGGGTTAGCTTGGCGAAGGCGTTGCGTTCGTTTTGGATCAGGCTGCCTAGCTGGTCGTTTTCCACTGCATTAGCTGAGTAACCAACGTACAGGGCTGAGAAGGCGCTGTAGCGGTAGGTGTAAACCAGTTGTCCGCCCAGGTTTTTATAGCGACGGCTGATGGGGAAAACGAAGTTGTCGGCATTGAAGCTGGAGTTTTCGTAAATCAGTGAGAAACGCAATTTGCTGGCGCTGTTAAATTGATAATCGGCGCGTAAATCGGTCAGTCGCACCACATAAAGGTTGTCATCTGCCGAATCCAGGTTCTCATAAGTGTAAGTGGCTTTTAGCTGCAAGCTGCGTGACGCGTCCCAGGAAATAATCGGCTGCCAGTGGAATTGGTCAGCGCGGCGGTTGTTCGCCCAGTCAATGGTGTCCCCTTTACGTAAGAGCGTACTAAAGTAAACATCGCCTGCGGGGCGGAACTCAAAGAACAGGAAGGCGAAGTTCAGGTCGAAGTCTGGCACATTATTGGCGATGTCGGTGGTGGTACCGTCGTAGCGTATTCCCACATGGCTTTGCGTGCCAATGCCGGTGCTGATCTTGGATTGATAGTCACCGAACAGGTTAGCTTGAATTTCCCAGTTATCGCGTAGTTTGTCGTTGTTGATGTTGGTGTCTTGCGACCAGGTGAAGCGCAGTTCTTGCTTGTTCCAGATAAAGCGGGGCTCGTAGGACACTAATGCGCCTTGCAAAATCGAGTATTGCCAATCTACTTTTTCTTCAAAGCCCAAATCGGCACGTACATCTTCGCCATTATGAATATGTTTGGCGTAGAACCACCAGTTACGAGCGTTGTGAGATAAATCTACCTGCCATGCGATGCCTGTTAGCTTTTCATCACCACGAGCTCGAACACTGGCCTCATTGGAGCAGTTGTGGCATAGCTGGTCAGCTAAATAATCAGGATATTGGGTTTCTGAGCCCAGGATATGCCATCTTACGGCGGTGCTGTCGGTAAAACGGTAGTTACCGTCAAAGGCGACCACATAGTTATGATAATTGTCCGATTCTCTCAACGTAGTAGTGACGCCCAAAGAGGAATCATTGCCGTAATCATAGCGATAACGCAAAGCCGCATTCTGGCTACTTTCGTTAAGGCGTGTTACGCGAGAACCCAGGTTGCCCGGGATTAACAGGCTGGTGACATTATCATCGGCGATCAAGGCCGCAATGGTATGTTGATCCTTTCTGCTGGTGAACTTCACGCCGTAATCGGGATCAACAATATTACGAGTGTGCAGCAGGTTGTAAAAGCTGTCGAAATAGTTCTGGTTTTGCAGGAAGAAGCGGCGTTTTTCCGGGAAATACAGAGCAAAATCGTTGTTCACGGATATCTGTGCGTCATCAATCTCAATCTGGGAGAAGTCAGGATTGAAGGTGGCTGACAGCAAATCATCAGAGGTGATATGCCAGTTCACATCAGCACCAAATTCAATATCGGTATCAGACTGCCAATCGCCACCAGAATACACATCTCGCACTTCGGAACGGCTCACTACCAATGAGGGATTGATCTCAATTTTTTGTGATTTTCTGGCTTCTTTAAAGCCGTTTACTGGCTGCAACTGGCATAATGCGCAGCTGTTATTGCGATCCACTTTGATGTGCGATAAACGGTATTTCACTTCGCGTTGATACCAGCGCAACAGCTCAACACCCCAGGTTTTTTCATTGCCGCCATCGTTAAAATGCAAGCTCGTCATAGGAATGGCGAATTCTGCAGTGAATCCGGTTTCTGTTTGGTGAGTTTTAGAATGCCAAATGGTATCCCAATCGTCGGACTCGGTTCCGTTAACCTCGCTTTGTACGGCGTCTATTTGTACGCCAAGGGGATTAACATAAAAATGATAAGCCAGCTTTTGTGTGCCGTAGGTGTCCAGAATAATGCCAACCAAATCATCGTCCCAAACGTTGTCTCTGTCTCGTAAATTGGCACGCATATTTTCGGGAGAGGGTTCTTGCGCTTCAAAGCCTATGTATAGAGTGTCTCCACCGTCAAAAATATAAGCTTTTGTTGCTACTGGTGGGGCGGTGTTTTCATAAGGAAGTGTGACGTAATTCAGCTCAAATGAAAGGGCTTGCTGCCAGACCGTTTCGTCTAATTTTCCATCTATAGAAATTTCACCTTTAAGGCTTGGGATGCTTTGACTATCTAAAATATAGTTTCCGTCTTGTGCCTGAGTTGAAGAAATTGGCACAAATGATAATGCAGATAAAATAACCGATAAAAGTAACGGTTTTGAGTAGTCATTAATCAGTGTTTTAATTTTTAACATCATGCAAATTCTTATTAAAAGTTGGCACGAACAGCATTGTTTAAGCGTTATTTTCTAACGAACAACCTTAACGATAAATTCGTAAAAAGACTATCTCCCTAATCAGAGTGAGAGTGCCCAATTATTTGAATATAAAGGCTAAATTTGAACTTTTTATAGAGAATAATTTCTCAAGTTCACTGCAAATTTACTGCTAAGCAAGAGTAAACGGGTAAATTGGATGTTAAGCGAAAGATATTATTTATGTTCGAAATGAATAATTCTCTTTTAGCTATATTTACTCACAATAGCTGAAAAATATTTGAAGCTTGTGAGATTTACATTACCGTTACTTAAGTGCTTGTTTGCGAAGAAAAACAACCACAATAAAGATTTTATTCAGCCTCTTCATCATGAATACGTATGCAGCTGGTAGTTTTATTTCATGATTTTGTCAATATAATGAGAGTGATGAAAATACTTATCCATATGGGTGGGTTGCAGTGAAGAAAAATCATGTATTAATCGTCGGTGGAACGTCCCTCGACACCATTATTCAGCTCTATTCTCCGTTAAAGCAAGGGCCTCAAACAACATGGGCAAAATCCTGTTATAAGGCTGTGGGCGGAACGGGAGCCGGGAAAGCCTTAAACCTGTCTCGTTTGGGATTTGAGGTTTCGCTGCATACCTGCCTGGGTAATGACGCCGAAGCGCAAGCGGTGATAGACGGCCTGACTCATGGCAACATTCAGTTGTTGATTGAGCGAGGTTCTCAACCTACTGAGCAGCATACCAATTTGATGACACCGGAAGGCGATCGTACTTCTATCTACACCCATCCGCCGGAGAATCCCAAAGAGTTCGATATGTCGGGTGTGGAAGAAGCCATGAAGCGTACCGATATTGCGGCTATCAGCATTCTGGATTACACCCGACCTACATTGGCGCTAGCGAAGCAATACGACAAGCCTTTGTGGATAGACTTACATGATTACGACGGCAAGAATCCCTATCATCAGGAATTTCTGGATGCTGCTGATGTGGTGTTTCTGTCTTCTGATAAGTTGCCGGACTATCGCTCTTTCATGCAGCAACAAATTGATGATGGTAAGTTGCTGGTGGTGTGTACTCATGGCAAACAAGGCGCTACAGCGCTGGACGTGACGGGCAAGTTCTATGAGCAAGCCATTATTGAAGATTACGCACTGCTGGATAGTAATGGCGCGGGTGATGCCTTCTTTAGTGGCTATCTCTATGCCCACATGCAGGAAAAATCCATTTCTGAATGCATGTTAGCCGGTGCGATTGTGGCAGGCATGTGTATTGAGTCGCCACTTCTTTTCAATGAATCTTTGCAAGGCGAGTTTGTTGATAACGCCATGCAAGCTGTGGTTCGTGGCTGATCTGTCATGGAGTTGTTTAATATGATGGTTCGTCCGGGGCACATTGACCATGAATATCGGTCTTGGCAGTAAGCAGACCGTTGCGTACCCGTCGGAATCAACGTCAGCCTCTTTTTCCTCCTCTTTGCTGACGTCGTTACTGACGGATCATGACGACCTGACATCTCAACCCCATACAAACTTACATGCACAACATGTTTGGCGCGTGTGGTTGTTAATTTGGCAACAATGTCGTCAGTTATCTGCCACCAATGCTCGTATGTTGGTGCTCTACAGTGCCTTGGCTGCCGTGCTTTCCATGCCTATTTTGTTGTCGGCGTATTTGGGCGTTGCGGTTGATGCCATGCAATACACGCTGGATTGGTCGGCCTTTATCCCGCTTAGCGTGCTGTGTGCTTTGGCTGTCGTGCTTGGGTTATTTGCTGAATGGCAGGGAAATCGCAGTGCGGCACGTTTGAACAGTCTGGTTTGCCATCATCTGGTGGAGCGGGTTTGGTGGCGATTAATGTCGGTGCGAAGTCTTGCATACGGGCAATTTGCGCAAAGTGAACTGGTCAGCCGCCTCACCGACACCACGGAAACCTTGCAAAAGCATCAGCTTTTTGTCATCCAGCAATTAATTCGTTCCCTGTTTGTGGTGGCTGTGACTATTGTCGTTCTGCTTAGCCATCATCCTGTGTTTATTGTCTTGGTTGCCGCCTTTGTGTTTATCACTTGCTATTGGCCGATTGTCATCGCCAAAACAGCCGACCCAGCCATTGCTGAAGAACCCCGTCAGTTGGCACGAGTCAATGGTTTGATAACGTCAGCGATTGGGCAACAACTGGCGCTGAGATTCACCCGAGGAAACGGCGTTCTGGCACGTTGTTATGAACTGTTGAAATCCTTGGCGCTCAATCAGGCTGACAAATGGTGGCGCTGGAATGTGTCGTTCAACACCAAGGTAACGCTGAATTTACTCAGCCACATCAGTATTCTCGGATGTGGTGGGTTTCTGTATTTGCAGGGGGCGATTGAACTGGCGGATCTGGTGGTGGTGTATGTGCTTAGTTCCATGGTTATTCCGCGTTTGGACAACCTGTACAAAATCTACAATTACTTGCAATCGCTTCGGGTCTGTTACGACAAGTTGGCTCAGTTAGAGGCTGTTAGCGATTCCGTTCCTATTGCGGCTGATGAGAAAGCCGAGTCCAAAGTAGAAAAAACAGAAAAAACAGAAAAAATACAGACTATTGAATCGCTAACCCTACAACATCTTGGGTTTTGTTATCCGGAAAAAACAGAAGCTGTATTTAGCGATTTGAACCTGACATTCCTGCGTGGGCAATCCTATTTTATTCATGGTCGCAGTGGTAGCGGCAAGACGACATTAGGTAATCTGATTGCAGGATTGGTGCAGCGCACATCGGGTGAGATTCTTCTTAATGGGCAAGTGCAACAAGCGTTAAATCACAAGGATTATTGGGCGCGTTTGTCGTTGCATGACCAGTCTAATCTGGTGCTGGAACAACTGTCGGTGATGGACAATATCAAGCTGTTTTTGCGAGATAGCCAAGATCAAAATCTGTCCGCTGAAATTGAATTGAGATTACAACGAGCCATTCGTGTTCTGGATTTTGAGTCGTGCTTGTACAAGCCTGTTCGTGCCTTATCTGGCGGTGAAAAACAGCGTTTATGTTTTATTCGCAGTTATATTAAACCGGCGGATATTTACCTGTTTGACGAAGTGACGGCGGCGATGGATCGCAATACCGAGACTCAGCTAATGCGTTTGATTTTAGGTGATAGCAGTGTGGATTCTGGTGCCAATCCTGAGCAGAGCATCCCGTCGTTATGCGATAACGCCATGGTGATTTTCATTAGCCACAATCTGCATTTGGCTGAGCGCTTTGATCATCAGGTCGACTTGTTGCAGGAGAAAGGGGCATGAGATTCTTTCACATGAAAAAAGCTAGTCTTACATTAGCTCGCCTGATCTTCTTGCAACACAAATGGCACACCGGGCTGTTATTGTCGTTTATCTTTTTGGTGTCGCTATTCTCCTTCATGCTGCCCTTGATGTTTAGCGTGGTTATCGAGCAAGTGTTACCGCAGCAATTACAGACGCATTTCTATTTGCTGCTGCTGATGTCTATTGCCTTGGTTATATTACGTTTCTTCCTCAATGGTGCGCAGGATTATTTGTTTTTAAGCTTGCGAACGACCATCGAGCGCCAGGTTAGTCTGGATTTTCTAACTAAAGCTATCTGGCATTACCCGGCTACAGAATTGCAACGTGTTGGGCATATCAAGCTAGCGAATCGGCTCATGCTTTGGTTGAGCAACTTTCAGTATTTCCTTTCCGAATTTATTTTCTTCTGCGGATACGCGGTTGTTGTGTCGGTGCTGGTTTTCGTTGTGCTGTTTATGGTGCAGCCTGGGTTTGCGCTGTGGGCTTTGGCGTTTCTGGTGTTGCATTGGCTTAATTTCCACTTTCATCATCCCATCGTTAAAGCGCTGTCGGGGCAATATAACCAGGCCAAGGGCGAGCTGGCTCAGCTTTTGGGCAATAGTTTTGCGGCAAAACGCATGATTAATGTGAGCCAGAGTGAAGGGCTGTTATTGCAATCACTGGATCAGGAATTAATGGGTTTGCATAGCCAGCTTAATGGACGGGAGCAAGCGGCAAATGCGCAAGAACTAATTCAAAACCTGCTACGCGCTATTCAATTTATGGGTTTTGTGCTGCTGGGCATGTACGGCATTGAGCAGCAACAGTTGAGCATTGGTGAATTGCTGCTGTGTATCTTGTTGATTGGATTGGCGTATCAGCCTGTGTATCGCTTAAGTGCCGTCACCAAATCCTTGGCAGAAGCACAAAGTCAACTACAACAAATAGCTCAAGTCATTGATTGTAAAAATAATAATTCATCAGAGTCAGCCGAAGCTCTCAAGCATGAGATTGAGCTGGTGTCGGTTGCGAATGTCACGCTTGAAAACGTCACGCTACGCCGAAGCGATAAAACCTTACTAAATGCGCAATCGGCGACCTTTCAGCGCGGCAACATCTACTTGATCGAAGGTGTCAGCGGCGCAGGTAAAAGCACCTTGTTGCAGCTATTGGCGGGTGTCGTCGCACCTGATGGCGGAGCTGTTTTGTGGGATAAGGCTAATCCTCAGCAGTTGTCTATTGCATCACAAAGCGAGCAGGTCACCTGGATGGGGCAATACAGTGGTTTTGTGGAAGGGACGATTATTGAGAACCTGACCGGTTTTGCTTCTGAGGTTGATTGGTCGCGTGTCGAAGAGGTTCTGCAACTGGCTGGGTGTGAGTTCTTGCTTAACGAGAACAGTTCTCTCGACAGAAGCAAATTGGAAACAGCGCTATCGCCAAATGCCGAGCAATTCTCAGGCGGTCAGGCGCAACGCCTAAACCTGGCAAGAGCGTTATATCAACATGCCCAGATTCGATGCTTCGATGAGCCTACTGCCAATCTCGATGTAGCAACCGAAGCCGCCATTTTTGATGCCCTGCAAAAGACCAAACAAGATTGCATCACCTTCATTGTGTCCCACAAGCCAAGCACTCGCCGTATTGCTGATGAGGTTTTGCTACTGAACAGCGGTCAACTTCAGAAAGAGAAAACTCAGGGAGGCGTTGAACAATGAGTCTCATTTTTGCAAAAGTACAGCAATGGTTTGAAGCGGATTATCAACGTTTGCATGAAGGGCAAAACCCCTTGCGAGGCTATGCGGTATTACTTGTTGCGGTGGTTTGCGCCTTAATGGTTAGCTTTTATTGGGTGCAACACCCGGTACAGGAAGTGCTACATCAATCCGGACGTGTTGTGTCCGTTAAACAGAATTCATCTGAAATTACACTCAATATTCCGCCCACTTGGGCATCCCGAATCAACCCCGGTCTGACGGTTCATTTTACCGATAACAAGGGCAATCGGATCACCTCACATATCACAGCCTTAACGCCTGTTCTGGAAGAAAAAACGCAGGAGCCGCAATTACAGGCAACCGTGATATGTGAACCATGCGAACTGACCTTTAGTCAGTCAGTGAGTTTGCATGTGGTGACAGCCAAGCGCTCAATGTTAGACATGCTTGGTCAGACCTTTATCACCAGTAACGCTGGTAAGTGAGACAACGAATGCGTGTGGATTTGTTTAATGACCTGATGACCCGTGAAGACCATTGTCATGACGGTGAGCAATATGTG
This sequence comes from Paraneptunicella aestuarii, assembly GCF_019900845.1. Lineage (NCBI taxonomy): Bacteria > Pseudomonadati > Pseudomonadota > Gammaproteobacteria > Alteromonadales > Alteromonadaceae > Paraneptunicella > Paraneptunicella aestuarii. Next base: position 1,211,158 of record NZ_CP074570.1, read on the forward strand.
GAGTCTTATCGTGCCTTTGATCGCATGAAGGATTTGAGAACCCTGGACTTCGTGGATTTTGTGCGTATTCCACCGGGCGCGACTATCGGGCGCCATCAACATGGCGACAACTGTGAGTGGTACGTTATCACTCAGGGCACAGGCACCATGTGGTTTAAAGGTGAAGAGTTACAGGTCAAGCCCGGTGATGTATTGATGAACCCAGCTAATGGTGAACATGGGTTGGTCAACGATTCTCAGGAAGACATTCACCTGGTCGTGATCCAGTTTAGTGGAGAAGGACAAAATGAATACTGAGCAAGTGCTGGATATTGAGCACCGCTTAATGAGCCCCGGCGTTTCGCAGGAAACACAACTTGCCGATGTGGTCTTTGAGCGCGGCGAAGGCAGTTATTTGTTTGATATCGAAGGCCGATCGTATCTGGATTTTGGCGCGGGGATCTTTACCCAGAATGTGGGTCATAACCACCCGCATGTGGTGAATGAAGTTAAACAACAGGTAGACAAGCTTTGGAATGTCCATGATGGTAGTACCGAAGCCCGAGCCAAGGCTTGTGTCGCTTTACATAAACATCTTCCTGACGAGCTTAGTCGAGTGGCGTTTTTTACCACCGGAGCAGAAGCGGTCGAAGCAGCAATTCGTGCTGTGTTTAGCGGTGCTCCGCCACAAAAGCAGAAGCTTGCGGCATTACGTTACGGTTTTCACGGCAAAACCCAGGGCGCACGCAGTCTGGTGCATTGGGATATTGGTTATAGTAACGAGTCTGGCAACAGTGTGCTTGGCTACGCGGCTAACTGTTATCGCTGTCCGTTAGGGCGCACTTATCCTTCTTGCGACATGCAATGTGCGCAACTGGTGAACCGGCATATTAGCTCCAAGCCCAATATCGCTGCATTGTTTTTCGAACCGGTGCAAGGCGCGGCTGGTGTGATTGTTCCACCACAAGAGTATTGGAGCATGATCACTCAGGTATGCAAAGACAATGGCGTTTTGCTGGTGGCGGATGAAGTGGTGTCTGCCGGTGGTCGCACAGGACGGTTTTTAGCCAGCCAGCACTACGGCATCGAACCGGATTTGGTCGTGGGTGCCAAGGGCTTAAGTTCCGGGTTCCCCTTTTCCATGTTAGCCGGTACTGAAGCTTTAATGGGGCAAGGTGAATTTGCTGGTGCGGGTGCGACCTCTTCGACTTTTGGCGGTAACCCCATGAGCTGCACCGCCGCGTATGCCACGCTGGAAGTATTGGATAATGAGCAAGTGCTGGAATCTGTCGAAGCTAAAGGCAAGCGCCTTGGCGGCGGACTGCGGGATTTGATGCATGAACATGAAGTGATTGGCGATGTGCGAGGTATCGGCTTGCTGTGGGCGCTTGAGTTTGTGTCCTGTCGCAAGAATAAAACTCCCGCGCCAGATATCGCCGCTCAGTTTTATCAAGCTTGTATGAAAGCTGGCGTGAGAGTGTGCCTGGGCGGAAACATCGTGCGAATAGGGCCTCCACTGAATGTGAGTGATGCGGATATCGACAAAGCCTTGGCGGTGTTTGATCAGTGTTTACAGACAATTGCATCTTAAGAAAGTAGTAACGGGCAGTATGGAGGTTACGTGAGTCAGACCAAATCAGCGTTGCATGATCAGCTTTTTGACAAGGCAACATTATTGGAAGAGATGAAACGACAGCGTTGGTTCGCCCAGCAGCATATCGACATTGATTCTGTGGAGATTCTGGATTGGGTACAAATACCTCTGGATGGCGAAATACCTATTGATTATAGCTCGGCTATGCCGCCCCGGTCTTTGTACTGGCTAAAAATCAAGGTGGCGGATACCCATGTGTATTCCGTGGTGATTGAGCGTTTGCCTGAACTGAAAGATGCTTCGTTGCACCCGGGATTTTTCCAGCAATTAAAGTTGGCAGGTGATGAAGGCTTTGTGACCCAGCAAGGCGCAGTGATCAAGCTCACCGGTGATGTTCACCAACATATTATTACCGATATGCAGGAGTTTGAGCCGGGCAGCAGTAATACCTTGATGCGTTGTGCAACGCCGCAAGGTGAATATGTGTTGAAACAATATCGCATTGTGAATCCTCGCAGTGATAATGAAGTTCGCGTGATGCAAGCCGTGTCGGAACAAGACATCACGCCCAACGTGTTAGGCGTGATTGAGTATCACAGTCGTTCTCAGTTGGATGAGCAAGGCAAGAGGCAAGGAAAGGCGCAAGTTAAATATTTGGGAATAATGACTGAACTGGTGCATGGTGAACCGATTCATCGCTTGTATAGCCAATCTATTCGACAGCTTATCGCCGACCTGAATCAAGGTGTAAAAACGCCCGATGATATTCTGCCTGAAGCAGCCAAATTACAGCCGCTGTGCTACAAAATCGGTGAGCATACCCGCTTGTTTCATCAGCATTTAAATCAATCCTATTCTCAGCAAATTGCTGCCAGTGAAGGCTTTGATGTGCAAACCTACCTGACTCGCTTTAAAGGCCGTTGGCGTCGTGTCTACCAAGCTGTAAAGCAAGATAACACTTTAACCGAACAGGTTCGAGCTCAGGTGTTATCCCAACTACGAAAATGCGCCAAGCATATGCTGACATTGGCACACCCAGCCTTGGGCAAAACCTTGCCTGTGTCTATCGCGCACAGCGACTTGCATTTGGGGCATGTGTTTGTGGATCTGGAAGACGATTATTACTGCCGCATTATTGACCCTTCACCGATCAGTCTTGACCCCAAAGACGCTATGTTTTCGACTCAGTTGTCCTTGATGGATGTGGTGAGCCTGCATCGTGGATTGGAATATTTCTCATTTGACGAAATTGCCGATGCCATAGGCCATTGGCAAGAGCGTGATACTAGCCTAGTCGCCGATGAATTACTTATGCAACCGGAGACGCTTCGGGCTTCTTGTCCTCATTTGTTTCCTTTGTTGAAAAACTGGAGTGGGGCGGTGGTGCGTTATCTTAACGACGGCTATCGCTTAAACCAAAGTGCCCATTCCTTGTCCATGACAGAACAGGAAGAAATCGTGTTGTATCAGGCCTTTTATTTTCATCGTCTGTTGCAAGAACTGGATTACAACTACGCCTACGGACGGCAGTTTTTCAAAATCTGTGATTTGTATTATTTGCGCACCTTAACCGAGGAATTAAGTCTATGAGAATACTGGAAGTGTATTTGGAATGCGGTGGTTACGACTATCAGCTTATCAAAGGTGGAATTTCCGTATACACATGGAATTTGAGTAATGCTCTTTTACAAGTAGGTAAAGAGCAAGCATCTCCCGAGCCAGTGGAAGAGGTCGCAATTTTAACGGCGATGCATGGTCAGCAAGCCTATTTGCAAGAGAAACATGGCTTGGTAGAACTGGACTATGAACATCAATGGCAAATGCGCATTGATGCCGATCCTGCCATCTGGGGCAGTGAGTATAAAGTGGCGGGGCAACAGATAAAGCTGGATCTCACTACCAAAGCCTATCGTCTGGATAAGGGCGACGTCAGTATTTATATCCTCTCGAATCATATTCTGGATTTGTACCCTGATACTTACTATCCGCCCTATGAAAGCAAAGGCAAAGACATTGGTTTCTTCAAGCCTTTAGTGTTTCAGGCCGAGGTGATCCACTTTATTCGTCACTATTTTGCGGAGCAAAAATGGATTGTTCATGCTCATGAACCTTATTACCAGTATTTGATCCCGCCAGCGTTCCAGCATGACGATAGCAAGCTGGTGATCAGCACAGTACAAAGCAATATGCCAATCAATAAAAAGGTGTATTTGCCAAAAGTGATTTCCTTGTGTGAGCAATTGGATATTGCCATTGAACCTGAGCAGTTTGTCGATGATTTCCCGGCAACGCCGTTTAACCAGTGCTTGCTGGATTACTTGCCATTCACGCACTTGAATTACCCTTATCCGGATGATTACGTGAACCTTTTTGCCTTGTGCGTGGAATACAGCGACAAGGTGGATTTTCTCTCGGAAGGGCATTTGGAATTTTACAGCCAGTTTTACGGTACAGCATTCCGTCCGTTGTTTACTCAGTTACGCATTGGCGAATTAGTGGCGGCGAATCAGCACAAGTTCTTTGTGGGTGGCTGTGCGATTTCCGATAGCTGGCTACAGAAGGACTTTTCGGTTTATTCGCGAGAACAAACCTTGCAGACGTTGGGTTTAAACCCGGCACTTCCTACTTTCTTCCATAACGCTCGTTATGCGCCTAATCATAAAGGGCAAGTGGAGTTGGTGTTGGCAGTAGAGCGCTTTTTGGCAGCGGGTAATCAAGCTAATTTTATTTTGCGCTGTGTCTCGGGCAGCGGCATTCCTGATCAACGTTTCCACGAGTTGGCGACAAACTATAGCGATAAGGTGGTACTGCGCTGGGAAATGCAAGCCGAAGATGAACTGATGGCCATGGCGGCGGCGTCAGATTTTGCCTTGTTTCCCTCCAAGTTTGAGATGGATACCTTTTTGATTGCCATTGGTGAAGCCATGTTGGCGCAATGTGTGCCCATCGCATCAGAACAATTGGGTATGAAGCATTGGTGGCAGTGTGAACAGTTTAGTGAAGGCCATCCAGCAACGGGTTTTAGCGTTATTCGTTCCTTCCGGGAAGAAGATCCTGAATTGATTGAGTCTTTGCTGGTGTCCTTCGAGCAGTCTATGACGCTGTTTTCCGATCCTGTGGCATTACAAAAACAGAAAGCCTATGCCAGAGAGCATGCTCTCACATTCACCTGGCAACAATCGGCTAAACAGCATTTGGCGGTGATGAATGAGCTGGTTGCCGGTAGCACCAATAAACCTGAAAGCCAATTTTCTGAGAGTGCTTCGTTGATTATGAGCCAGGGGGAGCTGGTCAGCACCCGCTTTGGTGTTGGCGAATTGCAAGATGATCAGCTACCTGTTTTGCATGTCTCTGCTAATCCTACCTCTGGAAATCGCATCGAATATCGTTTTGCACAAGCAGTGTCAGTGGTAGTATTTATTCCCATGGAACTTGAGGCAAAGCAACAAAGTGAACGATTCGAACGCTTAGAATTAGAGCAAATCGAGTCGGGAGTATTCGCTGCCGACGTTGCTTTTGAGCAGGTTCAGAACGTGTTTTTACTGGTGACAGTGCAAGGTGGTGATCAATTCTGGGACGGCATGAGTGATGTTTTCCCGGTTAAACACAGGAGTCAGTCATGATGTCTGGAAATGCAAATCCTATCCCGAGGTTAATGGCATTACTGTTGGCTGGTGGTAAGGGCTCTCGCTTAAAAACCCTGACCAAAGACATGCCCAAACCATTGGTTCCTTACGCGGGAACCTGTCGAATGATCGACTTTAGCCTGCGCAATTGTGTGAAATCCGGCGTGCAGGAGTTGTTGCTCATGTCGAAGCACGAAGAGCGACAAATTCACGATTACTTGCTTGAGGAATGGAAAGACAGTCTCAAGCTGCATTTTGGTTGTTACAACGATATTCACGATCAAGTGCCTGAAGAGGTGTATGCTCGTGTCACACGGTTAGAAGAAAAAGGCACAGCCGATGCGCTGATCCGCAATCAGCCTTTTATTGATCGTGACGACATCGACGATGTGTTGATCCTGCATTCCGACCATATTTACAACTTCGATTATCGCCCCATGTTTGAGCAGCACAAACGAACCGGGGCAGCGTTAACCTTGGGATTTCAGCAAATACCCAGACGTTTTGTGTCCTTATTTGGCATGACAGAATTTGATGCTGACAATAACCTCACCGCGTTTGTTGAAAAGCCCGCCAATCCTACATCTGATTACGTTTTTACCGCCGTGTGTATTTTCGATAAAGCCGTTATGTATCGTTATCTCGATCAGATGCATAAAGAACACGGATTGGGGCTGGATATCAGCCATCACCTTATTCCAGCCATGCTTGCCAATGGTGAAGTCATCAAGGGTTTCAAGTTTGATGATTATTGGGAAGACATCGGCACTACCGAGCGTTATTACCTCGGACATATGCGTTTATTGCACGAAACCATTGGCTTAAATCCGCCAGTGACCTTACCGGGCGCAGAGCTGATTACCTTGGCTAATGTCGGTAAATTGCAAAACGTGATTATGTCCAGAGCGCTACCGGCGAATCAATTCACCGCGAAAAACAGCGTGATTTATCCCGGAGCCATTATTGAGCCAAATTGCTATATCAAGGATTCCGTCATTATGCCTGGAGCAACGATTTCGTCCGGGCAAGAAGTGACGGGAGCTTTGGTTGGTATATACGAAACCGAGTATTTCAGCAGTTCAATCACTGATAATCAGAGCCAGGTTGTGAGCTCTGAGGAGGCGTCTGTATGACTTATATCGTAGTTGATGTTGGCGGTACCAATTTGCGAGTTGGTGTCTATGATTCCGAACGTCCGGCTGATTCGGCCTTAACCCAGGTTAAGCGTGTCAAAGTTCAAAGCCTGGAGGTAACTAACGACACAGGTGAAAATCTGTATCGACAGTTTCTGGATCAGTTACAGGAATGTCTCGAGCCTTATTTGCGCCAGTATCCTGATACTCCTGTCGGGATCTCGTTTCCGGGGCCTGTGACACCCGAAGGTATTGTTACCGCAGCGCCCACTTTATGGGGCGATGAACTTCACAATATTCCTTTATTGCAGGATTGCCGCAAGTTACTTGAACGGGATGTGGTGGTACTCAACGATATTACCGCGGCGGTTTGGCGTTATGCCGACATCATGAGTGAAGATTTCTGCCTGTATACCATTTCATCTGGCGTTGGAAATAAAGTCTTCCGACAAGGCGAAGTGCTGTTGAACGAACGAGGTATGGGCGGCGAATTAGGGCATTGCCAAGTGGCTTTTGATGAATATGCGCTACCTTGCGATTGCGGTGGCAGCGGGCACTTGGGGGCTGTGGCTTCGGGTCGCGGCATGGTGCAATTAACCCGCTTTATGGCTTCGTTAGATCCCAAAGGCTTCAAGAAGTGCCGTTTACATGAACTTTGCCTGGGCAAACCCGAATATATCAACACTCACAAATTGGTTGCTGCGCTGTTGCAGGGCGATGAGTTCTGTACCGAAGTGATGAAGAAAAGCCAGCGTTATCTGGTGACCACCATGAGTAATCTTTACCACGCCATTGGTATTAAACGTTTTGTGTTCATTGGTGGTTTTAGTGTGGCTTTGGGGGATGTGTATTTGCGTAGCTTGCAATCCATCGTAGCTGAATTTCAGTGGTTTGGGCTGGATAAAGAAGAACTGCCCAAGCTTTGCCGCATGGGCTATAAGGATGATGACCATAGCCTGATTGGTATGGGACGTTATTTGCAGCAGTATCATAAATCCGAACGTGAATTTATCGATCGTATTGCCTTGGGTGAAGAGGAAAGGGTGCATGAGTAACCCTTCTCAAAACGGCTCAAACGCGCTTCAAAAAAGCAGAACCGGGCTGTTTATCCTCGGAGGCAGTACCTATTACACGCTGTTGCTGATTGATTCACTTCGCAGCAATGGCGTGTTAGAGGGATTGCGTCGTATTACCCTGTTTGGTCGTAATCATCAGCGCTTAAGCCTACTCGCTGAAATGTGCCAGCAGTTGGTGGATGAGTATGTGCGTGATGTCCGTGTAGACATATCCACCGATATTCACGATTGCTTGCACGAGGATTATGGTTTGTTGTTCAACCAGATCCGCTTTGGTGGCATGAGCAGTCGTGATCAGGATGAGAAGATTGCCTTGCAACACGGCTTGGCTGCCGATGAGACCATTGGCATTGTCGGCGTGAGCAATGCCATTCGAGCAATTCATGGCATGACGCCTTATCTGGATGTTATCAAGAACAAGGCTCAGCCTTATACCCTTGTGAATTTCACGAATCCTTGTTCCATTTTGACTCAGTACATGGTCAGTCACTATCAACTGCCAGTGGTGGGGATTTGTGACTACCCACAAATGATGAAAAGCAAAATCGCCACCGCGCTTCAATGTAAGCCTGATGCGCTTGATATGGCGTATTTTGGTTTGAATCATTTTGGTGTGGTGCATTCCGTTAAGGTGGACGGCAAGGAGTATTTGCCTGAGCTATTGCAGAGCGAGTTTGACCAAGCGTTACCTTTCAAACCGCAATGTAATGAATACTTCAACACCTTGTTGAATGTGTCTTGGCGTTATGTGTTTGAACAGCAACAAGTGGTGCAGGAGCAACAATCCAAAATTAATCGCGCTGCGCAATTACTGGAATTTGAATCCACTATGGATGCTTTGTTGCGTGATGGTATTCGCGATCCTAACGCTTATTTCGAGGTATTAGGACAGCGTAATTGTGACTGGTTCAATCTGGTGGTCTCGCCCTTGTTTTCTAATTTGCTGGGCTTGGAACAACATACAGTAATAGCCAATGCGCCTGCGGTAACGGGCGACAATGCTCTTCGCAATCCACTGGGATTAAATGCCGCTAGCTGCATTATGGAAGGCGTGTGTTCGCCTGGTGGTTTGCAGCTTGAAGCCCAAGCTTTGCCTGAAGCGCTGTTGCAGAGCCAGGAATATGCCTTGATCCGACAAATGAAACAGTCGGAATTACAGTTGTTGCAAGCCATTGTGTCGGGTGACGCAAATGGTATCGTCGCTGCGTGCCTGGTTAATCCGATGATCCGTGAATTAGGTAAGGTGCAAGCCTATTTTCAAGAGGTTTGTCTGCAAGACAAGCTGATCCAACGGGTGTTTCAAAATACCCAGTCTTTGTCTCCAACTCAGTTGTTTTTACCGGGAGATACGGTATGAGTGTGACCTTTATTTTTGATAAGAATCAGTTGTTAAACAACGGATTACTGCATATTCCCAGCTTTTTCAAAGGTGAGCATTTATATGCAATTCAAGATGAATTGCTACAAATGCTGGACGATAAAAGCAAGATGATCCCAAGAGAAGGCTCTGAGCATTTTTTCCAGAAATATCAGTCCACAAGCTACTGTTTTGTGAATCAACACGTTCATTATCCAACGCTAAAGGCGTTAGAAAGTAATGTACTGATTGAGTCGATTTTGAACAGCATTTTCCCGGAAGGTTATCAGTTGCAGCAGTCATTGGTGCAGCACAATAAAGCCGGTGAAGGTCAGGCGATTCCGTGGCATCAGGATGTACATTTTGAAAAAGTAGCTCCCAGTAAGATGTTTAATTTCCTGCTTTATCCCTTTGATACCACCATGGAAAGCGGCGCATTGCATTTTGTACTGGGCAGTCATAAGCAAGGCCGTTTGCCGACAGGCAACCCTCATGATCCGTTATCCGGCGAACAGGCCATTGCGCCAAAAGCCGGGGATTTGATCATTGGTGATTGCCGCCTGTTCCACAAAGTAAACCACAACTATTCCAATCAAGATCGAGTGTCGGTCAACATGCGTTTTCATTCTTCCGAAGTGAAACCTGAAGACACCCAAATTGGTGTATATCGTAATGGTCAGGTGAACTACGCTGGCTAGCTCCGTGGTTGAACAGAGAGATAATTGGAAAGAGAAAGACTATGTCACATATTGAAATTGTTGCTGGTGGAACCCGGGCTCGAAAAGACACACTGCACGTTAGTGCCTTGGCTGATTTTGGTTACAACATTATTAACGACGAAGGTATTTTCGAGTTAAGTAATCCCCTTTTGGCTGAGCTACTTGGCGACAAGCGCACCCTGTTTGTGATCAGCCCAACCGTGTATGAAATCTATGGGCAAGCTATTAGTCAGTACATGGAAAAACACCTGCCAGCGCAGCAATATTTGTTGACTGTAACGCCTTCCACCGAAGTGAACAAAACCATGGATAGTGTGTTGGGAATTTGTGCTCAGGCTAAAGCGTTTAATCTGGACAGAGATGGCTGCTTTGTTGCCATTGGTGGCGGCATCATTATGGATATGGTGGGGTTTGCGGCGTCTATGTATCGTCGTGGCACCAAGTTCATCAAGATCGCCACCACTCTGGTGGGGCAGGTTGATGTGTCGGTTGGAGTGAAAACCGGCGTTAACTTCATGCAATCCAAGAATATGCTGGGAACCTATTACCCTGCCTATGCCACTATCAATGATCGCCTGTTTCTACACACACTTCCTGCGCGTGAACTGCGTTGTGGATTAGCCGAAGTCATCAAAATGGGCTTGGTGTGTGATGCCAATATCTTTGAGCAAATTGAAGACTATTACCTTAAGCATCCCAAAGGCAGTATCAAGCACATGGATTACAGCATCTTCGTGGCGGCCATGTTGCGCATGATCGAAGAGTTACAACCGAATTTGCTGGAGCTGGAGTTGGAACGCCTGGTGGATTTTGGTCATACCTTCAGTATGCGCTTTGAAACTCATACTGATCATCGCTTATTACATGGTGAGGCCGTGGCTATTGATATGGCGCTGTCGTGTGCCTTGTCTTACCTGAAAGGCCACATGAGCAAAGAGGATAGCGAGCGCGCCATTCGACTCATACAGCATTCCGACTTACCCATTTATGATGCCGAGTGTTGCCACGTTGACAGTATGCAAGCCTCGGTAGAAGAAGTCAGATTGCATCGCAATGCCGTTAATCTGGTTCTGCCAACGGATATTGGTGAAGGCATTTTCATTAAGGAACCGGAGGAGTTACCTGTTGAATTGCTACAACAGGCTATCGACATTGTGAAGTTGATTGATGCAGAAGGAAAAACTGAGGCAAGGCAAGCTGAGTTGGATATGGCTTAATGGTGTCGAACTGACCCGGAAATAAACCAAGATTCCGATGTGTGAAACATGTTGAAATTGCCATTCAGCACATTAATTTTTAGTAATTGTTAAAATTTTTTTAAAAAGATGACCAAATGGTCAATTCTAAGGGTTTATTTTTTACCGGAAAGTGCATATTATTTGCACTTATAATTGATTACTTTTTATTAATCAGGAGTAAAGATGCGATCATTAACCACCGATTCTTTGAGTAGTGCAATTTACGAATTGATTCAACAAGGTATGAAGATCACTGTCCCCAAGGTCAAAGATAAATTCCGGTCTTGGGCATTAAACGACAGTGCCAGCCACAGTATTCTTAAATTGGTTTCTTCTATTCCGGTGGAGAACAAGCAAAGTGAAGAGGCCATTGAAGCGCACATTAAGTCTTCTGAAGAGTGGAAGCAGTTGTTGGCTGATATTGCGAAAGAAGCGACTAATCGTTCTGCTTCCGCCACATTGAGCATTAGCGTGACAACGGCGGCTGTCACTAAAAGATAGCCTTAAGCGCTAGTTGATATTTTCCTGATTAATACCAATCAATATTGGTTAATATAACAGAGCCCCTTTCGGGGCTCGTTATCTATTCTTTTTTCTACTTCAGCTTTTATAGATCGCTGTTATCGATCAATAGAGCCCCAAAGCGTCTTGTTGCTTTTGTAAGGCTTTTATCAAATCTTTATTGTTGGCCTGATTATTCATTACCCAGACGCTAACGCCATGAGCGGGAACCGTGACTTTGATTTCAGGCGTATTTTGATCCACGATCAAGTGCTTCTTCGAAAACGCATCTAGCCACAAGCCATGACTTAATTTGTCTTTAATCACGAACTCTGCGTCTTTGTCGCCTTTGTTCAGCATGACCAACGCAGTCTGGTTTTGATAACCGTTTTGATAAACGCGATAGAAGCTGGCCTTGTCGCCTGTGAAGTCCAAATTGATTTGCAAGCCACGTTGTAGCGCAATGTTGTTTTTACGTACATGAGCAATACGGGTAAGGTTGTTTTGAACGGGGTGCTTTTTCGCTTGTTCAATACGTTCCTGACCAAAGTAATTACGGTTGCCTTCGTGCTCGTTTTTGCCTGTCATAAAGTTCATTTCTGAACCGTAGTAAATTACCGGAATGCCGCGTGCGGTGAACAACCAGTTGTTGGCATCAATAAAGCCTTCGTCGGTGGCGTTCATGCGCGTCATATCGTGGTTGTCGTAGAAGGTCATCAATTCATAAGGGTTTTGATAGACCTTATCGTCAAGGTGTAGATAGCTCAGAATCTCTGAATAATCGGTGCCTGGATTTTCAAATACCTTGGTAATGGCTTCTTTGCCGGGGAAGTCTAAAACACTAACGCCGCCATTTTCCGGGCGAGTATGTTCTGCAATAAATTCTGCATCGTAGGAAAAGCTTTCGCCGAAGATGAACATGTCAGGGTAATGCTTGCGTAAACGCCCTAACAGGTCTTTCCAGAAAAAGTGTGGAATTTCCTTGATGGTGTCTACACGAATGGCGTGTACGCCTTGCGCCAACCATTTCAAATAGGCTTTTTCAAAGTAGTCTACCACTGCCGGGTTGTTTTCATTTAAATCTGACAATTGCGCCAAACCGGTATGCTTGTTGTAAAAACGATGCAGTGGATTATTGTGATCCAGTTTTTCCGGATGGATATTTTGATGATCCGCAACAAGGTTGCCTTCACCATCATAAAGTTCACCAAACTTGGGTTGATCAACAGGCATGGAGTAAGACGGCGAACCGTGGTTGCCGACGATATCCAGTACAAAATTCAGATCATAATCTTCTTTTAAATGACGTGTGAAATCGGCAAAAGACAAGTCTTTGGAAGGGTAGTGTTCATCGACTTCAAAGAAGTTCACGCCCCAATAGCCGTGATAACCGGTTTTGCCGCCATCTTTGTAATATGCGCCGTAGGTGACTTCTTCACCGCCGCTGAAAGCTTCATCAGGGTTGTCAAAAGGTGGAGTGATCCATACCGAAGTAAAGCCCATATCTTTAATATACTGAGCATTGTTGAGCACGCCTTTAAAATCGCCCCCCATATAACCTACATTAGCTTCCTCACCGTTGGGGCCAATCAGCGGGCGGTTAAAGGTGTGATACTTCTCGCCGCCTTGGTCTTCGTGGTTATTGGATGGGTCGCCGTCGACAAAGCGGTCGGTCAACAAGAAGTAAACTTGCTCTGCGGCATAAGGATTGAGCGTGCCGTAGAATTCATTACTAAAGCTGTTGTTGTGTTTGCTGCTTGATGAGTCGGTGCTGGCACAGCCTGTTAATAGCGCTGTGGTCATACTGATAGAAGCGAGGAGCATGTTTCGGGTAAATGTCATAAATGAGTGCCCTTATTTGAATGATTCCGATGTTTGCGGGTATTAGGTGAATGCTCTTATTTTTATATTGGTGTTTTATCTATATTGAGCCTTTGGGTCGAATTTCCGAATTGTAGCTGCATGGAAATTTTTTCACATGCTATGCGTGCTCGACCTTTCTATTCAATAGACTGCATACGTATTCACATTCACTTTTTTGTTAAGTTTGGTAAACAATTCTATCGACAGAGAAATAATGTTTCCTACTTCAACTTCCCGATATTGTCTGATTGATTATGCAAAAAGTCGAGTTACTACAACAACGTTTACACGCCATTGCGGACTCTGTGCGTCAGCATCCAGATGGGTTAGCGCTTATAGGTTTAGGCTCCGTTGGTAAAGAGCTGGCACGAATGGATGAATATTCCGATCTGGATTTCTACGCCATCGTTAAAGAAGGAGCCAAGCCCGCCTTTGTGGATAATATCCATTGGCTGGAATCCATTGCGCCGGTGGCGTTTAAGTTTCGTAATACCGATGACGGTTACAAACTGCTTTATGAAGACGGTGTATTCTGCGAGTTTGGCGTTTATACCTTAAGCGAACTGAACAGCATTGGTTACAACGAAGGTCGAGTGATCTGGGCGGATGACTCCGTTCCTGTGGATATTGCCATTCCTAAAAATCCCCCCCATGCAACAGAAGAAAGCGTTGAGTTTTTACTGGGGGAATTACTGACGAACCTCTACGTAGGGCTTTGCCGTTATCAACGTGGTGAGAAGTGTTCAGCCATGCGCTTTGTGCAGGTGTATGCTATTGACCGATTGATCGCGCTTTTACCTTATATGCAAGAATCTCAGCCTGCTTTTGTCGATGGCTATTCGCCCGACCGTCGTATAGAACAACGTTTCCCACCATCACAAATCGATTTATCGCCTTTTATGCAAGGCTATGACAAATCCCCTGAATCGGCTAAAGCCTTGCTGGATTTTGTATCTCAGCATTTTGAAGTGAATGCGGCATTGAAGGGAGAGATATTGAGGTTGGTGTAGGAAAATCACTGAAATAAAAGATTTTGTTTTGGTTGATAAACTAACCTTAAGTTTTTGTGTGACATATATATCCTTATATGTGTGTTTAATAAATTTAGAATGTCTTATTTGTATAGGTTTGATAGATAAGTAAGTTAGTTAAAATTGCCTAACTGTGGAACCTGAATATTTATTCGATAGTTAAATATGGTACTCGTTATCGGGGGGCACTTCAGGTTATCGAATGGTAATGGCTGTTTTTAACTGAGTTGAATCAAACTTGGACAATGGTTATCTTGTGAAAAATGTGTCTGTCTAAATTTCGTTCATTTGTTAATGATTTTTTACTCTAATCTTTATGGTTTTATAATTGACCTAATTTTTATTTTGGCTAATATTGATGATGGTCGTTGTCAGGTTAATCTTCTTAATTGATGGTTTGTTAGTTTTTTGCACAATAAGGATAAAATAATAATGATATTTGTGTTTTGGTTGATTTTTGCAATTCTTGTTGGTTTCTATGCTTCTTCAAAGGGACGTTCAGGAATTGGATTTTTTATAATTGCCATTGTTTTATCACCATTGATTGGATTTATAATTGCTTTAATGATATCTCCAGTTAATGCTCAGATGGAAATGAATGCGATTGAATCGGGTGAAATGAAGAAATGCCCTAGTTGTGCTGAACTTGTCAAAGTTGAAGCGAAGTTGTGTAAGCATTGTCGCTCAGAACTCGCATAGCATGGCTAAACTGATCATTTCTCAAGAGTTTCCTCTTTTTCCAATAAAGAATTACCATTGCATTTATTGTTTGCAGGGCGAGATCCCACATATTTAATCAGGTTATTAAGTTTAAATATTGAGCTACTGTAACATCAAAGTAAGGAAAATAATGCTGAATACAGTGTGCGATTGAACAAGTTCTACACGCACTAAGGACTGAAACTTTAGATTATTATCCGTTGGTCAGTTATTGAACAAAGTGGAATCCCGCCCTGTATTGTTTGTCTCTGGATGCAAACCTTGCTCGGTTTGTATTTTTGATATTGGAAACCCTCATGAATCAAACGCATTTTCGCAAGTTGTCCCTTGTATGTGCTTTTCCTCTCTTTTTATCTGCATCTCTTTGGGCTGCTTCACCTGCTAAGCCTGTTGACGAGAAAGACAAGGTGATAAAGCCCGCGCCTTTTGTCAGTATTCCCACTCATGATGCGTTTTTTGATGCCATTAAACAGCATTGTGGTAAGGCTTATGAAGGTAAGGTGACGGTTGATAATCAGCCCAGTAAAACCTTCAGTGAGAACCGTTTGGTGATGCATGTGCGTAAATGCACGGATAAGGAGTTGCAGATCCCGTTTCATGTGGGTCAAGACGCTTCCCGTTCATGGATTATCACTAAAACGGGCTCGGGCTTGAGTTTGAAACATGACCATCGTCAGGCAAATGGTGAGTACGATAAATCAACCATGTATGGCGGTCATACTGTCGATGCCGGATGGGATGAAGTGCAGTCTTTCCCGGCGGATCAGTATTCAAAAGAGCTGTTCGTTGCTTCGGGAATTCCTCAATCTATCGGTAATACCTGGCAGATGTTTATTTATCCAGAAACCTTTAGTTATCGTTTGGTTCGAGAAGGTCGAGAGTTTCGTGTGGATTTTGATTTAACCAAGGCTGTTGCTGTACCCCCTGCGCCTTGGGGATATGCTGATAAGTAATGGTGTCGATGGAGATTGGCAGCGTAACTCGATGCCCCGAATGCAAGCAAAATGGCATTCGAGCTATTGATAAAAGCTTGATGCTGTTTCGCATTCCGGTTCGTTGTAGAGTGTGTGGGGCTCTATTCACTTTAGGTATTGGTGTTGGTTTTACGCTGATGCTAGCTATTAACGTCCTCTTTTGGTCTGCTATCTTCTTTTCGATTCATTTTTTAAGCGTGAAGTTATTATGGCTATTAACGGGAGCTGGATTACTCTTTCTTTGTGTTTTAATCCTGTATTTACCTATGAAGAAAGAATCCGCATTAAGGAAAAAAATGACGAGGAACTAGCACTAAATGAGTGCGAGCCACCCACAAAAATTTATATCAGACTCGCCGCCTCTTTCTGTTGCTGACTGATAGTTTGGAACAGCTATTTATCTTGAGTAAGCCTGTAGTTCTGGCTTTGGCTGATTTATTCCAACAATTTCATTTTTCAACAAAACTCTTTTTTGGCGCACTCGTCACTTTGTCCTACCATTAACTATTAATAAAGCAGAGCATGATCTCGATATTCGAGTTTCGTGAGTAGGAATCTGTCTGAACTACAGCTTGGGTAATAGGTGAATATGAAACTTGGTGCTTTCCGTTTTTTGAATGGTTCGAATAACGTAAAAGATTTAGTTGATTCAAAAGCAAAATTAGAGGCTATGGATAAGTCTTTGGCGATGATCGAGTTTAGTCCAGACGGCACAATTCTGTTAGCAAACGACAATTTTCTCAATGTAATGGGATATAAACTGCGTGAAATACAAGGTCAGCATCATAGTATTTTTGTTCCCGGTGCTCATGCAAGCAGTGAAGAATATAAAGGCTTTTGGGCAAAGCTAAATCGGGGGGAGTTTCATGCGGGGGAATTTCATCGTTTGGCTAAAGGGGGGAAGGATGTGTGGCTCAATGCGTCATACTGCCCAGTTTTTGATCCGGAAGGCAAACTGACAAAGGTGGTGAAGTTTGCCTCTGATGTTACCAAACAGAAGCTTCTAAACGTTGAGTTCGAAGCTCAAATCAAGGCTATTGGTCGCTCTCAATCCGTTATTTCTTTTAATCCTGACGGCACTATCTTGAATGCAAACGATAATTTTTTAAATGCCGTCGGCTATCCGCTCCAAGAAATAATTGGCAAGCATCATCGCTTGTTTGTGGCTGCTGAAGAACAACAGAGTCCAGAGTATAAAAGTTTCTGGCAGCAATTGGCTCAAGGGCAATTTTTGTCAGGTGAATTTAAGCGTATTGCCAAGGATGGACGGGAAATATGGCTTCAGGCTTCATACAATCCTATTTTCGATTTTAATGGCAAAGTCACCAAGGTCGTTAAGTACGCATCGGATATTACGCAACAGAAGGTGGTGGCAGCCGATTACTCTGGTCAAATTGACGCAATTAGTAAATCTCAAGCTGTTATTACATTTGATATGAATGGCAATATTCTTGATGCCAATGAGAACTTTTTGGCAACTATGGGATATTCTCTGGACGAAATTATAGGCAAGCATCACAGCATGTTTGCTATGCCCGGTGTCAAGGAAAGCACAGAATACAAGGATTTCTGGGCTAAATTAAACCGTGGCGAGTATGAATCCAGTGAGTTTAAACGGATGGGTAAAGGTGGCAAGGAAGTGTGGATTCAAGCTTCTTACAATCCTATTTTAGATCTGAGTGGCAAACCTTTTAAAGTGGTGAAATACGCCAGCGATATTACCGAACAAAAACTGAAATCTGCTGATTACGAAGGCCAGATTCACGCGATTGGCAAATCTCAGGCGGTTATCTCTTTTCAGATGGACGGTACAATTATTGATGCCAACCTGAACTTTCTTAACACAATGGGCTATACATTGGGAGAGGTTAAAGGTAAGCATCACAGCATGTTTGCTGAGGAAGCTCTAAAACATTCCCCTGAATATAGCGACTTTTGGCAGAGGCTGAATAACGGGGAATTCTTTTCTGGAGAATTTAAGCGAGTGGGGAAAGGGGGCAAAGAAGTCTGGATTCAGGCTTCCTACAATCCTATTTTAGATGCCAATGGCAAACCATTTAAGGTCGTCAAATATGCAACTGATGTGACTCGACAGAAGCTTCAGAGCGCGGATTATGGAGGCCAAGTTGCAGCAATAAGTAAGTCTCAAGCGGTTATTTCATTCAACCTTGATGGCACTATTTTGGATGCTAACGAAAACTTCTTGCACGCGCTTGGCTACAGGATTGAAGAAATTCGTGGTAAACATCATCGAATGTTTGTTGAACCCGGTTATCGCGAAAGTGCCGAATATAAAAAGTTTTGGGCGAAGTTAAATTGCGGGGAATTTCAGGCAGGAGAGTACAAACGTATTAGCAAGTCGGGGAATTATGTTTGGATACAAGCTTCCTATAACCCCATACTAAACGCTGATGGAAAGCCCTTTAAAGTGGTGAAATATGCAACCGATGTAACGGGGCGTGTTCATGCTGTGAATGCCGCGATGATTTCTCTGGAGAAGTTATCGCAGGGGGATTTGTCAGCGATGATCACAGATGATTTCATTCCTGAATTTCAGGCATTAAAGCAGTCTATTAATGCTACCTTTGAGAAGTTGCAACACATCGTCAGTAGTATTACCAATGCTGCGGCTCAAGTTGCTTCTGGAGCTTCACAAATTAGCCAGGGCAATGCTGATCTTAGCCGTAGAACAGAACAACAGGCGTCTTCGTTGGAAGAAACGGCTGCCAGTATGGAGCAAATGACGGCAAATGTGAAAAACAATGCAGAAAACAGCCGCTTAGCGAGCAAGTATTCAGTAGAAGCGAATCAGAAGGCTGAGGAAGGTGGCAACATTGTTAGAGCTGCCGTGGACAGCATGAATGCCATTAGTGCTTCCAGTAAGAAGATTAACGATATTATTGGCGTTATTGATGAACTGGCATTCCAAACCAACTTGTTGGCGTTAAATGCTGCTGTGGAAGCTGCAAGAGCGGGAGAACATGGACGAGGTTTTGCGGTCGTTGCATCTGAGGTACGAAGTCTGGCACAGCGTTCCGCTACTGCCGCCAAGGAAATTAAAGAGCTTATTAAAGATAGCGTAGGTAAAGTTGAAAGTGGTACCCGGTTGGTTCATCAATCTGGAGAAACGTTGGTTGAGATAGTTGAAGCGATGCGTCAGATAGCTGACATGATTGCCAACATTAATATATCTTCCTCTGAACAAGCGAGTGGCATTGGTGAGATAAATCAGGCTGTTTCGCAAATGGATACGATGACCCAACAAAATGCGGCGTTGGTAGAAGAAGCTACTTCTGCCAGTGAGTCTTTGGCCAATCAGGCTGGGGATATGCACGAACAACTGTCGTTCTTCAAACTATAATTTCAAACATCTTTAGTTGAAGAGCAGCATTAAAAAGAACGTCAATAAAAAACAGAGTGCGCCTGTAAGTATAGGTGCCCTCTGTTTTCCTCTAAAAGCTCAGGTTTGAGTTATCTATCCCGAACTTTAAATTTGCCAACCAATTCATTTAATTCCCTGGACATTGCACTAAGTTCATTAGCGTTAATCTCAAGAGAATCAGACGCTTGCGCGACTTCGCGAACAGATTGAGTGATGCCGTTGATGTTCTTATCAATGTTTTGCGAAGCGGTATGCTGAGCATTGGCTGCTCGGGCGATTTCATCAAGGCTGTGTCGGATCTCAATCACCGACTGGCTGATTTCCTTAAAGGACTGGTTAGCTTGAGCTGATTGTTCGGTCGCTTGCTTGGATTGCTCCATACTGGTGTCCATTTTGCCTGATACAAATCGGGTTTTACTGGTCAGGTTATTGAGCATGGACTCGATTTCTTCCGTTGCATCGTGAGAACGTTGTGCTAACGTTCGTACTTCATCTGCAACCACTGCAAACCCGCGACCTTGTTCACCGGCTCTTGCGGCTTCAATGGCTGCGTTGAGCGCTAGCAGGTTGGTTTGTTCTGCAATGCCACGAATAACGCCAAGAATGTTGGTGATGTTGTTACTTTCGCTTTCCAGTTCTTGCATGGCAAAGGCTGATTCAGTCATGGTGTCAGACAATTTGCTTACTTCCTTCACCATGTTACTGATAACGTTAGAGCCTTCTTGAGCCGAGGTTTCTGTATTCGTGACCATGGCTAAAGTCGCACGGCAGTTCTCTGCGACATCGCTGGCAGTTTGAGCCATTTCTGCGATGCTTTTAACCGAGTCATCAATAACGTCTTCCTGTTGGTGACTGGTGGTTTTGATTTGCTCAACAATACTGCCTATTTGGGCTGACTTGTCGTCCAATAACTGTGAATCGGTTTTGATGTCGAGTACCAGGTCATTAATGGAATTCAGGAATTGATTAAACCAGTTTGCCAGCATGCCGGTTTCGTCTGCACTGTTCACATCCAGACGCTGTGTCAGGTCGCCTTTACCTCGCGCGATATCTTTTAAGCCTGCCGACACCTTGGCGATAGGCGCAACCAAACGCTTACTCATGAAAATGCCTAAACCTACAAACACGCCAACCATGATTAACGCGATGACGGTAATCAAGCCGCTCATTTCATAGGCGGGTTGCATGATCTCGCTTTCGTCGATGACACCAACGAAAAACCATCCTAGCTCCTGTGAACGATAAGTGGTGACTTCAACATCTTTGCTATTATGTGAGGTTGAAAAGCTGGTTGTGCGCTTTGCTGAAATGCTTTGGCTCAACTCTTTAAACAATGGAGAGTTAACTTCGTTTAGTTTTTTGAAGTTATTGGATGGTGTTTTGGGATCCGCAAGAATGGTTCCTGCTTCATCGATAAGAATTAAATAACCAGTTTCGCCAAGCTTAATCGACTGTAACAGGTCGGTGAGTGTGGTTAACGATACGTCCAGACCTTGCACCCCAACAGTAGCACCAGAAAGGTTGGTGATAGGGTACATGACCGATACCATTGGGCCGCCTGTTACACCTTGGTAGGCCTCTGTAATACCGGCTTTCCCTGGGTTTTCCATCGCTTGCTTGTACCAGGGGCGTTTGCGAGGGTCGTAGCCACCAATCTCTTCAATGGGATATTGAATAAAACCGCCAGTTTCTGAACCCAGATAAACATTGAGCAGTTCTTTGTGAGACTGGCTGAATAAACCATAAAATTCAAATATGGCTGCTTCTTTGGGATGGTTATTCACCGGATCCATAATCCGAGCTTCACCCATGTAAGTGCTGGTTTCGGGAGGAACTTGTTTTACTGTGGGGTGCTTTGCCAGATATTCGGCGTTGGCTTTGACCTGATCGAAGAACAGCTTAAACCCGTTATCCACCTGACGAATTTCGTTTTGTGTTTTATAAACAAAGTTTTCCAAAGACTGGGAAGTGCTTTTGGAAATACTCACGCCGGCAATAATGACTGTAGGTATGATTACCGCAACCGCAATAGCGGATATAAGTTTGTGCTGCATTCTCATAGGAGTACTCTTGTTACAACGTTACTCTGGATGGCGATTCTGAACAGTGCAGACTGCATGTTTGACTGTTCCCTGAGAATAAGCCACTACTCATTTCAATGTCTCAAATTGCCATCGCAAGTTCAAAAAGTGAACCGAGATTACAATTTGATACAAATTAATGGATCGCTTTTTCACAGTCAAGTGAGTCAGTATCTGCCTAATTTCTAAAGTATTTTACAGGATATTTTGAGGAAATGAACAAAACGTGGTGAAATCGTTTTACCGCATAGAGAGCCTCTTTTGTCATGCCTTTGTCATACCCGTCAATCTCTTTATATTAAGTGGTACAATGAGTCGTTTGACCTGAGAAGTGTGGCTCAGAAGATTAAATTGGGATAATTCTCGTAGAATCTCCCGGTTTCCCTGTTTAACGAAATTAAGGGGTTGTCTGGTGCGAGGCGAGCCCGGGTAGTTCGTTAGCTCAGATATCTTGCTAACGATAATAAATAGTGAAACCCGGTGAATTGCCGCTTGTTTGTCTCGCTGTTTAAAGGCAGGGCGATGAGCGTAAAGTGATGAACAATTGGCAACCGATTTTATGCTGAAGATTTCCCTTCGGGTTCTCTGCTAGTTAACCCCGTTATCGCTATTTTATTTTTTGTTTGGAATTTAGAATGACCCGAGTTGTGATAAGTGGTTCAGGACTATGGACGCCGGAACACAGCATTAGTAATGAAGAATTAGTTGATTGTTATAATGCCTATGCAGATAAGTTTAACAATGAAAATGCGGCTGCCATTGAAGCGGGAGAGGTAGAAGCCAAACCTCATTCGAGTGCCGAGTTTATTCAGAAAGCATCAGGTATTAAGAGTCGATTTGTGTACACCCGAGAAGGGGTACTGGATATCGATAGAATGTGCCCCATCATCGAAGAACGGGGTGAAGATGAATTGTCTAATCAGGCGGAAATTGCTGTTTACGCAGCGAAGAAAGCCTTGGCTTCCGCTCATTTGGAAGCGTCTGATATTGACGCCATCATTGTGGCTTGTGCCTATACACAGCGCGCTTATCCTGCTATTGCCATTGAAGTGCAACAGGAACTGGGTATTAAAGGCGTTGCTTACGATATGTTGGGGGCGTGCTCTGCGGCAACCTTTGGCTTGCGTAATGCCCATGACATGGTTAAAGCCGGTAGTGCCAAAAGGGTAATGGTTATTAACCCGGAATTGGTCACGCCTCAAATTAATTATCGTAGCCGCGACAGCCATTTTATCTTTGGTGATGTTGCCGTTGCGACCATTGTGGAATCCATTGATACGGTGAAAACCCGTGTGATGTACGAAGTGCTAAGCACGGCTTCTGAAACTTTATTTTCCAGTAATATTCGTAGTAATTTCAGCTACATGAGCCGTGCCAATAGCGTTGATCCTTTTGGTGAAGACAAGCTGTTTCATCAGGAAGGGCGCAAGGTATTTAAAGAGCTATGCCCTATGGTGGTTGATCATATCAGCGACCATATTGGCAAGTTTCAAATGCAACCCACCGATATTAAACGTTGGTGGTTGCATCAGGCCAATAGCAATATGAATTCCTTTGTGGCTAAAAAGCTACTAGGGCGCGATCCTGGCTTGAATGAAGCGCCTGTGATTTTGGATACCTACGCCAATACCGCGTCTGCCGGATCATTGATCGCATTTAATTTGTATCACTATGATTTGGAAGACGGTGACTTGGGGCTGCTTAGCTCATTCGGCGCTGGTTACTCTATTGCCAGTTTGCTATTGAAGAAGATTATTAATGAATAGCTCATTCTATTTTTTGGCAAGGGCTTTTGATAAGAGCTAATGACAAAAACGTTGAAACGGGAACTTAGGTTCTCGTTTTTGTTTATATGACGAAGCCTTGTGTCTAAAAAATGTTCAGTTCTAACACAAAATGTTTGTGTAATTTTGCATCCTCTCAAGCTAGCCGTTAGAATCTCACACAATTTTTTTCAGAACCAATTTTAAAGAGCAAAACCTATGGGTAGAAGTTTTGAAGTGCGCAAGGTTGCGATGGCAAAAACCGCTGCTGTCAAAACCAAAGTGTATTCCAAGTACGGAAAAGAGATTTATGTTTGTGCCAAAAATGGTGGTGCAGACCCTGATACCAACTTGTCCTTACGTCGTTTGATGGATAAAGCCAAGAAAGATCAGGTTCCCAGTCACGTTATCGAAAAAGCCATTGAGAAGGCGGAAGGCGGTGCAGGCGAAGATTTCTCAACAGCTCGTTATGAGGGCTTTGGCCCGGGTAACTGCATGGTGATCGTTGATTGCTTAACTGACAACAACAACCGTACTATTACCGATGTACGTAACTGCTTCACCAAAACCAACTCTAAAATTGGTGCGCCGGGCGCGGTTTCTCACATGTTTGATCATCAAGCCGTATTTGCATTTGCTGGTGATGATGAAGATTCAGTATTGGAAGCATTGATGGAAGCGGATGTTGATGTAACAGACGTGGAAGTGGAAGACGGTCTTGTTACTGTGTTTGCTCCTCATACAGAGTTTTACAAGGTTAAAAACGCATTAACTGATGCGTTTGAAGGCATTAAGTTTGAAGTGGAAGAAATCACTTTCGTACCTCAAACCCACATCGACCTTACCGAAGAAGATATGCCCATGTTCGAGAAGTTCATGACTATGTTGGAAGACTGCGACGACGTACAAAACGTTTATCATAACGCGGTTGTTCCTGAGTAATACCCAAGTCATGCCAGAGTAATATTATTAGGGGCTGTTGCTCACCAAAGAGCAACACGTCCTAATATATTAATGGTGGAATGAGGCTTGATAAATCCGTGAAAATTCTGTGATTAACCAAACACCTCTTGCCTGAGCCAGAATGCTGTTCGTTAAGCATCATGCTTTGGGTTATTCTTCCTCATCCATTTTCTTTATGGTGTTGCCCCACACATTCTGACCGTCAATTGATACTCTGTGCGCCTGTGGCTGATTAAACGACTCTTGGTTAGACCATTTAACCCGGATCTTGTTGCCAGACACAACACTCCCATTTAACGCTTCAATTGCTACATTAACATCATCATTATGTGACATTTCGACAAACCCAAATCCTTTTGACCCTCCTGTTTCCTTATCAAGTACCAATGTGCATGACGCTACGTCACCAAAGGCTTGAAATAGTACCCTCAATTCATTTTCGGTTATCGTTCTGGGTAGATTTCGAATTAATATGCTCATTATTTATCCAATAAATAAAATCTCGCGTCACTATAACACTGGTTTCTTCTAATGCGTAACGTTGAACATATGTGCCTGGCAATTTTTCGATATGTCTAACTGACATTGAATAATCATTCCATGTGTCAAATTGTAACCAAGGCAACTTATTTGGGCTTTAAGTCTAAAATACTATAGGTTAACGCCGAAGTTAGCAGTGAGTGTATGATGAAAAACGTGAAAAACATATGAGGTATTTATGAAAAAGTTAATTACAGTTTTGATATTTACAATCCTTAACCAGACTTCATTTGCTCAAACCTGTCCGTCGATGTGTGGTAATGGTACGGTCGTTGGTGAATTTACACCAAACAGCGCTCTTTCGGGAGGTTCAAATGTTTTTATGGGAGCCTATGCTGGAAGCAGTACCACAACGGGTTCCAGTAATACGTTTGTTGGGCAATTAGCGGGTTATCGTAACCAGGCAGGAAACCGTTATAAGGCTTTGTTTTTTTCGCCCGCTGAACAGGCTTACGACGTTAACTTTTAGCTGACATAACCGTTTGAATATCACCATATGCAATAATTTGTGACGACTTTTCATACCTGTTTTCCCTTGTTTTATGTCCACGGGACAACTAACCTTCATTCCCTTTGGCACTGCAATCATCTCAGGACTTTATGCAAACCTTTACCCGGACATTAATTAATCTAGATATCCTGAATCAGGATTTGCAGGACATTGAGCACCGGGAAGCTAAACAGATTTCTTCCGAATATCAAAAGCTATTAGTTCAATATTTAGAAGAGTGTCAAAGTTTGCTGGCTTTGGCTAATTCAATGAATGAGCATGAGTTTTCAGAAATTGTCGCGGCATCGGGCACCTGTGATCATATCAGTAGCAAGCGTATGTTAGGTGTTCAGATTAAATTGATGCAGTATGTGTTGGACTTTTATTCTGCCAGTGCAAAAATTAAACAGTTGCAGGCTAATGAGTTCGATAGCAAGGCCGACAAGCGCCTGGATTTGCTGCAAACCAAAGCGGTAAAAGCGCGATCTCAATTCAAGACGGTTGCTAAAGCGATGGGTAAAGTGGATTTGCAGGAATTCGCTCGGATTATGGGGTTGCCTAAAGTGGATTGGAGTTGGGAAGCGCTCGCCGTCAGTTAGATAAATAACCCCATATATGGGGTTAAATCGTTAGAGCGTTAGCTGGATTTACGGGCTACTGCGTTAAAACTATCAATCAATTCGTCCCAAATGCTTACGGGAATGGTATGTCCCATGCCTTTAATAATCTTAAGCTCTGAATCCGGGATGGCTTCTGCGGTTTTAATGCCGTTAATCACAGGAACCAGTGGGTCGGCATCACCGTGAACAACAAGGCTGGGAATGTCTAATTGTTGTAATTGAGGTGTTCTGTCGGGAGCTACCATTATCGCGCCAAGTTGACGCATTATTCCCGATGCGCTAACGCCTCGTTGTAGAGCCGTTAAAATCATATTGCGCATGCGCTCTTCTTCGAAGGGAAAGTGCTTGCCATG
Organism: Paraneptunicella aestuarii; assembly: GCF_019900845.1. Taxonomy (NCBI): domain Bacteria; kingdom Pseudomonadati; phylum Pseudomonadota; class Gammaproteobacteria; order Alteromonadales; family Alteromonadaceae; genus Paraneptunicella; species Paraneptunicella aestuarii. The sequence continues at coordinate 1,237,161 of NZ_CP074570.1, forward strand.
TAGAACCTTCCACATCGCTAATGCTTGCTTAATGTATTGTTCTTGACTTTTTGACCTAGGCCTCAAAACTGTGAATGCCACTTTTAATTTTGGTTTCATCAGCTTTTTGTCACCGGGAGATGACATGATTGAGGTGAGGGACAACACGCGATCGGGATGCTGAATTGCCATGATTTGCGCAATCATTCCACCCATTGATACTCCAATGATATGAGCCGCCGGAATATTTAGGCTATCTAGCAAAGCAACGGCATCATTTGCCATATCATCCAGTAGATATGGTGCGTTGATTGGTGCTTTAAAGTAATGGTGGGTTGCCATATTCAGTAAACCAGGAGTCGGTTTACTGTGCAGATAATCGCTACGACCAATATCTCTATTGTCGAAGCGGATCACCCAATATCCTTGCGCGGCAAGCTTGCGACAAAAAGCTTCATCCCAATGCACTAATTGAGTCGCCAGCCCCATGATCAGCAATACTGGCGGGTTGCGCTTGTCGCCAAAACTGTCGGCGGCAATGTGCAATCCGTTACATTGAAAACGTTGTTCCGGGTGGTAGATTACATCACTCATCATCATTTATGGGCAGATGTTCTGACAAGTCTTCAGCGATGCTCTTCTGTCGTCCTTTTTCATGTAATTTGCTTAGTGCCGCCGCTTCCAGTTCATTAGCCGATTCCCGAATATAGCGGGTGAATTTATCCATATCGGACATGATATTGGTGGCGGATGTCGGGCTGATAGACAGCGTGCCATTGTAACTCAGTACCGGGATCATCAAGGCCATGCCGTCAATAATGGGCGCTGTACCCATGTTAACGTGTAGCTTATGCCCAGCCATATATAGTGGCACTTGAGGCCCGGGGACATTGGTGATCACCATATTGAAAATTGGCTTATGCTTTTCACTGATATTCGCTCGGCTGTACATGCGTGCTGCCACACCCGCTAAGCCAAAAGGGATGAGCTCGGCATATTCCACCAAGCTTTTGGCATCAATGGCGTCCTGATACAGCTTACCAATAATGCTGTTTAGATGAATTCTGGCGAGGCGTTCCAATGGCGCATCAACATCAGTAGCGAGTTGTACGAACATGGCTGATATTTGATTTCCCATGCTCTGTTTGTCTTCACTGCCGCGAGTTGAAATAGGAACCATCGCAACCAGTGACTCCTTGGGGAGCTCATCTTTTTCTTGCAAGTATTTGCGTACTGCACCAGCAATAATGCTTAAGACCACATCATTAAGCGTTGTGTCGGGCACAGCTTTACGGATGTGTTTGACTCGTTGTAAATCCAGAATGGCGCTGTTCCAGGTGCGTTCAGCACTAACCGCTTGATTAAAACGAGTGCGTGGCGCACTAAATGGTAAGGTTGGCATATCAATGCCATAGACTTTTGATAAATACCCGGTTTTAAGCGTGGCTTTACCCGTATCCCACAATAAGCCTGGCAGTTTGGTACTGCGGCTCATCAGGTTTAGCGCGCTCTTGGTCAGCAGATTCAAGGTGCTGGGCATCTCTTCTTCATATTGCTGTGCTGATGGATTTGGCGCTTTGACTTTTCTTGGTTTTGGCGACAAGTCATACAACATACTCATCATGGCTTCCCCCGATTTGCCATCGAAAGCAGCATGGTGAACACGGCTGATCAGTGCCACTGAACCTTTGGGAACCTGGGTAATATCATCAATGCCTTCAACGAAGGTAAAATGCCATAAAGGACGATCCTGATTCAGGTGCTGGGAAAACATATGTGAGGCTAAATAGCGTAGTTCTTTCCACCCGCCGGGATTAGGCAATGCCGTGCGATGCAGATGAAAGTTAATATCAAAATCCGCATCGTTGACCCAGTAAGGCCGGTCGATATTTAAGGGCGAAAATGCCAGCTTTTGTGTTAGCCGTTCAACCAGATGGATGCGTTCTTCAATAAAGGATTTGAATTCTTCAAACTGCAGGGTGCCTTCGATTATTGCCACACTGCCGATATGCATGGGAACCTTGTTGGTTTCCAGAAATAGAAAAGATGCGTCTAACCCTGATAACGCTTGCATCTACAAATGCCTCTAGTTCAGGTAATAGTGAAGTTCTTTATACTAGGACGCTTGATTCTGATACTCAATAAGGTTGCGCAAATTATTCTGATTTATACGCTCTTGATCTAAGTCCTTGATTTAAAGCCCTGATTTAATACAACCATTGGCCAAATTAAGTATTTGATCTTTAACGAAGTGGTTGATGGGGAGATAACCTTCCAGATAAGTGAGCATCGCGATGGCTGAATCAGGACTGTTTTCATAACCCGCACAGAAGGTTGGGAGCTGTGTCGCCAGATCAGGGTAGCGTGACTCAATATTTTTCAACGACAGCTTTTGTTGGCGAAGTTCTTCTGAACTTGCTTTCTCTTGCTGCCACAACTGAATTAAAGACAGCAAATGTTGCAGCGCATTTTGCTGGATGTTGGTAAAGGCGAGGTACTTCTCACCGCGAGCAAAACGGCGTAAACCAATAATAATATTGGTGAGCAATTCCCCAACTAAAGGCGCTGGCGCTGAGGTTTCGCAGTTCTGGTCGAAAAACGGCATGTTAGTTGAAGAATACTCTTCATTTTGCCAGACCACTGGAAAATGGTTGGGGGCTGGGCCCGGTTGTAGTTGTTCGTCTCCATGCAGATAAAGCTCGCAGAAAATACCATCGGAAAACAATAGCCTATGGCCATTTTGGTTACGGCGGTAAGAATAGGCGATATGTTGAACTTCACTTAACCAGGACAAATTATCAAGCAGCGAATACTTTTTGTCTGCGGCAACGATGCCGTGCAGCACCATAATTTCGTCCTGTTTTGCAGGAGATGAAATCAAGGCTGGGGAATATAGCTTCAAGGCTTGGGGTAATTCGGCAAACCGCTGAACAATTTGAGTAAAACGGTTGTCCTGCAAATTGTGTTGAATCATAGCGTTAACCAACTTCCTGATTGCGAAAAGTAGGGACGAGGGCAGTCAATGCCCCCTGATTGCCTAGCTTTTTATCGCACGGAAGTTGCGCTGACAATGAAACGCATACGTATTCATAATAATTAGTCAAAAGGAAAGAATGGAAAACCCTTGCCAATTAAGGTGTGTATGCATTTAACCGAATGAATTCCTTATTATTCTTGCATACATTCAGAACAGGTTTTTAATCGCGCTACAGAAACCAATCCAATCAGCAGCAATAAAGCGGTTCCGAATTGCGGCCAACCTGCTGGAACGGCAAAGGCCAGAGAGCTACCGCCAAATAACACAATCATGGAGATAGCGGTTATTTTGGTTTTGGGAGAGACACAGCGATTTTGTTCCCAACGCTTTAGCATGGAACCAAAGAGCTGCGTGTTGTGTAACCATTGATGCAAACGTGGTGAAGACTTGGCAAAACAACCCGCAGCTAATAGTACAAATGGTGTAGTAGGCAGTACCGGCAGGAAAATGCCAAGAAATCCAATGGAGAGTAGCAAGAACCCCATAGCACTAAGTAAATACATATAATTTCCTTCTTATAAGCAACTTCATTCACTCTTTTACCCTAAATGACAATCACTTCTGATGATGGGTAAATCGGTTACACGGACAATTTTCAGCAATGTGCTAACTTAATTGTAGCGTAAGTTAAGGAAAGGTGAATCTTCAGGCTGGAATTGATTTTACCCTTGACTCACTGAAGTTTGAAAACCTGCGTTATAAGCAAGTGTAAAAATACAGATACAGTGTTTATTGATGGCTTGCGCAGCGGTCACGATATTGAAATTTGCAGCGAATAGCATCAAACATGTTGAGTTATGTTGATAAAATTTCAGTTATTGACGTTCTTTAGAGCGCGGTATAAAAAAATTGAATGGAATTTCCTATTCCTATAAACACTTTTTATGGTCGCTATAACGAAATGAAAGCCGATGCCAATTTTAATTTGCCTGGGTTTTCCTTATACTTCGCACCCTAAAATTTCTAGATCCGCATAACAGATGGTTATGCACCGATTAACCAAGAGGAACATTGCAGTGTTAGAAGCTTATCGTAAACACGTAGAAGAGCGTGCTGCGGAGGGGATCCCGCCCAAGCCACTCAGCGCAGAACAGGTTGCTGATCTGGTTGAGTTGCTGAAAGCTCCACCAGCAGGCGAAGAAGATTTTCTGTTGGAATTATTGTCTGACCGTGTACCTCCGGGCGTAGACGAAGCCGCTTATGTAAAAGCTGGATTTTTGACTGCAATCACCAAAGGTGAAGCGACGTCTCCAGTTGTTTCTAAAGAAGCTGCGGTTCAGCTTCTGGGTAATATGCACGGTGGCTACAACATCGCCACTTTGATCGAATTGCTTGATGATGCCGATTTGGCTGAATTGGCAGCAGAAGAGTTGAAACACACTCTGTTGATGTTCGATTCTTTCCATGATGTTGAAGATAAAATGAAAGCGGGCAACAGCTACGCGAAAGACGTTATCGAATCATGGGCAGACGGCGAGTGGTTCACTAGCCGTCCTGAAATCCCTGAAAAGATTACTGCCACTGTATTTAAAGTGACAGGCGAAACCAACACTGACGATTTGTCTCCTGCTCCTGATGCATGGTCTCGCCCTGACATCCCGCTACATGCTCGTGCAATGTACAAGATGACTCGTGACGGTTTGACGCCTGAAACTCATGGTGAAGTGGGTCCTCTAGCTCAAATCGAAGAAGTGAAAGCAAAAGGCCATCCTGTTGCATTCGTGGGTGACGTTGTAGGTACGGGTTCTTCTCGTAAATCAGCGACTAACTCTGTGTTGTGGTTCTTCGGCGACGATTTGCCGGGCGTTCCTAACAAGCGTGGTGGCGGTATCTGTATCGGCGGCAAAGTTGCACCTATCTTCTTCAACACAATGGAAGATGCGGGCGCTTTGGTATTTGAAGCCGATGTAGAGCAAATGAACATGGGCGATGTGATTGAGATCTTCCCATTGGAAGGCAAAATCACTAACGCTGACACTGGCGCTGTATTGGCTGAATACAGCTATAAGTCTGACGTTATTCTTGACGAAGTGCGTGCTGGTGGCCGTATTAACCTGATCATCGGTCGTGGTTTGACTGACAAAGCGCGTACCGCTTTGGGTCTTGGAACTTCTGATTTGTTCCGTAAGCCAGTACAACCAGAAGATTCTGGCAAAGGTTTCACCCTTGCTCAGAAAATGGTGGGTAAAGCCTGTGGCGTTGAAGGTATCCGCCCTGGTACTTATTGCGAACCCAAGATGACCACTGTGGGTTCTCAGGATACCACTGGCCCAATGACTCGTGACGAGTTGAAAGATTTGGCGTGTTTGGGCTTCTCTGCGGATTTGACCATGCAGTCATTCTGCCATACAGCCGCTTATCCCAAGCCGGTTGATATTGAGACTCAACACACCTTACCTGATTTTATTATGACTCGTGGTGGAGTGTCGTTGCGTCCTGGTGACGGTATCATTCATAGCTGGTTGAATCGTATGTTGTTGCCAGATACTGTTGGTACAGGTGGTGACTCTCATACACGTTTCCCATTGGGTATTTCATTCCCTGCGGGTTCTGGCTTGGTTGCTTTTGCCGCTGCGACTGGCGTTATGCCATTGGATATGCCTGAATCCATTTTGGTGCGCTTTAAAGGTGAAATGCAGCCTGGTATCACTTTGCGTGATTTGGTACATGCGATTCCTTTGTATGCTATCAAGAAAGGTTTGTTGACGGTTGAGAAGAAAGGCAAGAAGAATGCTTTCTCTGGTCGTATCCTTGAAATTGAAGGTTTGGAAAACCTGACTGTTGAGCAAGCATTTGAATTGTCTGACGCATCTGCGGAGCGTTCTGCTGCTGGCTGTACTATCAAGCTGTCAGAAGAATCTATCTCTGAATATTTGCGTTCTAACATCACCATGTTGCGCTGGATGATCAACGAAGGTTATGGCGACCCACGTACTCTTGAGCGTCGCGCCAAGAAGATGGAAGCATGGTTGGCGAATCCTGAGTTGATGCAAGCTGATGCTGATGCAGAATACGAAGAAGTGATCGAAATCGACCTTAACGAGATTAAAGAGCCAATCGTATGTTGCCCTAATGACCCTGATGATGCGAAAACATTGTCTGACGTTGCTGGTGACAAGGTTGATGAAGTATTCATCGGTTCTTGTATGACTAACATCGGTCACTTCCGTGCTGCGGGTAAGTTGTTGGAAGCAAACAATAAGCCGTTAAACACTCGTTTGTGGATGTCTCCTCCAACCAAAATGGATCAGGCACAGTTGATGGAAGAAGGTTACTTTAACATTTACGGTCGTGCGGGTGTTCGTACTGAAATGCCTGGATGTTCATTGTGTATGGGTAACCAGGCTCGTGTTGCTGCGGGTTCAACGGTACTTTCTACTTCTACTCGTAACTTCCCTAACCGTTTGGGCGATGGTGCCAATGTGTACCTGACTTCTGCGGAACTGGCATCAGTAGGTGCGATTTTGGGTAAATTGCCAACGGCTGCCGAGTACATGGAATATGCCAACAAGATCGATTCCATGAGCGGTGAAGTATTCAAGTACCTGAACTTCGACCAAATGCCTGACTTCAAGAAGGCGGAAGAAGCAGCGAAAGCTAACATTATTCCTACTTTGAACGTAGAGTAATATTTGCTTAATCAGTTGGCTTTGGGCTGGCTGAGCGATTTAAGAAGGGCGTCTTTCTTTATAGAACAGACGCCCTTTTTCTATTTGTTGGTTGGGCTTTTGGGCTGCTTATTTGGGGGGCTTGTTTAGGCGAAATTCATCAGAAAATTATTTTATGGAGAAGAGGAAAATATTTTGAGTGGCCTATGCATAATTCTATGTGTATAATTAGCGTCGCTAGAAAGAAAGTCTTGATTTACACGTAATATTTCACCGTTGTACTACTGTTGTTTTTGTAATACCTCGTCCTGAAGTTTAAGTTTGAGCCTACATTTCCGAGCAAGTCCCGCCTTTATAGGCACATATTTAATGATACATTCAGGAGACATTTATGTCTGAAAGAGTTCAAGGAACCGTTAAGTGGTTCGACGAAACTAAAGGTTTTGGTTTTATTGCACAACAGTCTGGTCCAGACGTATTTGCACATTTCCGTGCAATTTCAAGCGACGGCTTCAAGACTTTAGCTGAAGGCCAAAAAGTTGAGTTTTCTATTACTCAAGGCCAAAAAGGCCCTCAAGCTGACAACATCGTAGTTCTATAATATAACTCGATGCTCACATCTTCGATAAGGCAGGCTTTTTAGCCTGCCTTATTTTTTTCTGAAACCTGACTTTCAGGTATTGAATGTGAAATCCTTCCCCGTCTGATAAGACACGACACTAATCATAATTAACAAAAGTAAAAAATAAACTTCTATACTTACTGTTATTCCTGAGCTGCAATCTTGCCGAATGATGATTTTTTCAATGGCGTTATACAAAAGTTCTATTGATAAGTAGCATGTGAGATGAAAAGCTAATCTTAAACGTTTCTTGAAATAAGTGTTTGATTAATCATGAAGAAAAACTTACCTATTACTAATGTTGAACGCAAATTTTCAGAACGCGCGAACATTCTTTCTACGACTAATTTAAAAGGCCATATCACTTATATTAATAAGGATTTTATTGATGTGAGTGGTTTCACTGAGCAAGAGCTGCTCGGGCAGAATCACCATATAGTACGCCACCCTGAAATGCCTCCACCTGTGTTTAAAATGTTCTGGGAAACATTACGTAGTGATAATTCCTGGATGGGTATCGTTAAAAACAGGTGTAAAAATGGCGATCATTATTGGGTTGACGCTTATGCAACACCAATTAAAACGAAGGGTAAAGTTGAAGAATACCAATCGGTTAGACGTAAAGCGAAAGCTGAGTATGTAGAACGTGCAGAGAAGGTCTACAAGTCAATCAACGAAGGCAAACCGATACGTCAAATCAAAGATTCTGTGTCAGTGAAGACCTTGTTGTTACTTTCGGTGATATTACCTTATTTACTGCCTCTAATTGCGTTCTTTGTTTGGGATAGTGCCTCGACGATTATTGGTGCAGTCATTGTTGCTGCTGTGTCATCTCTGTTTGCCATTAACTATGCGTATCAGCCTTTTGAAAAAGCGATTAGTAAGGCGAAAGAAATTACTAATGATACTGTTGCCCGCTATGTCTACACCGGAAGAGCTGATGATGGCGGTTCTATTTTATTAGCGTTGAAACGGTTGGAATCGGAAAATGCGGCGCTTATTGGACGTATTAATGATATGTCAGTGAAACTGTCTGAAAGTGCTAACAATCTTAGTAAAGCCGTTTCTGAATCAGAATCCGGCATTAATATGCAGTTTAAACAGACTGAAAAAATGTCGCTGGCTGTTGAGGGGATAAATCAAAGTATCTCCAATGTAGCCAACAGCACCCAGGCAACATCTGTGGCAGCAGAAGAGGCCTTGGCGAGAGCTTCTTCAGGTAGGGAAGTTGTTGACGCTAATGCCGTGTCAGTGAGTGAATTGCGTGGGCAAATTAACCGTGCAGCACAGGTTGTCAGTGGGGTTTCAAGAAGTAGTGAAGATATTGCTAAAATACTCGATGTTATTATCGGAATCGCGGATCAAACCAATCTTCTTGCTTTAAATGCGGCTATAGAGGCGGCTAGAGCCGGAGAACTCGGACGTGGTTTTGCTGTTGTTGCTGATGAAGTTCGATCACTTGCCAGCCGTACACAGGAGTCAACGGGCGAAATTCGACAGGTTATTGAAAAGTTACAGATTGGCGTGGCAGAAGCTGTCAATGTTATGGATAAGGGAGAAACCATGGCACAAGAGAGCGTTGAGAAAAGCCAGCAAACGGCCTCTAATCTGGCTGACATTCTGCATTCGATCACAGATATTTCCCATCTGAGTGAGCAGATATCGTCAGAGGTACGTGAGCAATCAACCGTGGCTGGTAACATGAGTCGTTGTGTTGAAGACATCAAGACGCAATCTGAGGTAAACATGCGTGCCGCAAACTTGAGTCGAAAGGTCAGTGAAAACACTGTGACCATTACAGAAAGACTGGATCAGCTAACTTCTCAATTCTGGGATAATCAACAATTGCATTAGAGCTCTTAACCTCAACTGGTTATTTAACCCCATAGATGGGGTTATTTAGAGTTTCCGTTATTTGAGAAACAGGACGTTGTTTGTATTTGATTTAACGAACAACGCCTGCCCCCGAATGGATCTTATTTGTCGTTATTTTTGAATTTCATAACGGTTTTGCATAGTTTTCCAAATTGTCTTTCTTTCTCTCTTTTTTCTGCAATGGAAGCGCTGTTGTATGCCTCTTCCCTTAGCAATTTTTGATAGTTTTCCAACCTTCTTCTATCCAGTTCACCAGCTTCAACGGCACGTAGAACTGCACAGCCCGGTTCATTGCTGTGTCGGCAATCGTTAAATTTGCACTGCTGTGCCAAGGATTCAATATCGGTAAAGGTGTGCTTTATCCCTTCCTCGCAATTTACGATTTGTAGTTCGCGCATTCCAGGGGTATCGATAAGCACTCCGCCATCTTCCAAAGGGATTATATGGCGCTGAGTGGTTGTATGACGGCCTTTGCTGTCAGATTCTCGAATGTTGCCTGTAGCTTGTTCACTCTTGTCAGACAAGCTATTTACCAAGGTGGATTTACCTACGCCTGATGAACCGAGAAAACAAAGTGTATTGCCTTTGCCACAAAAACTTTTCAGTGGCCTTAGCGAACCTGCGTCGAGAGCGTTAACAGCAAACACTGCAAGCTGAGCATCAAGCTGTTGTACTTGCTCTACTTGCGTTTCCCAATCTGCGCATAAGTCCTGTTTGGTGAGCACGACAACAGGAGTAATGTCTGTTTCCTTGCATAGCGCCAGATAACGCTCAATACGATTCAAACTAAAGTCATCATTTAATGAACACACAATAAATGCGGTATCCACGTTCGAGACCATAAGTTGCGTTTCTAACTGGCTTCCAGCGGACTTTCTGGCGATTTGTGAGAATCGTTCCAGACAGCGACTAATATGCTGTTTTTCATCTATCAGGATCCAGTCTCCAGTGGCAAGCCTGGGAGAGGAAGCAAGTAATGGCAGAGTGAAATAGCCCGTTTCGTTCAGGCATTCAATATGCCCTTGATGCACCGAAGACACTCTGGCGATTTGGCAGGACTCAAATTCCTGTAAAGACAGTTGTTGTTGGAAAAAGGGTTTCCAGCCGTAACGAGATAATAATGATGGATTAAACATGATAAGCCCTGACGTTATTACGTCATATGTAAGTCTTACAACATACGGGGCTGTGTGCTTTTATGTTTTTAATAACGTTGTTTCAGTAAAAACAGGCACAATTAGCCCCGGCTAAAAGCCGGGCTGAAAAGCGAAGGTTTCGCTTATTAACGTGTTGTCGCCCGGAAGAAGTTGCTTGCAATCATGTCTATCCTCCGTCAATAAGTAATGTTTAACAGCCAGAAGTGTAAACCCAAATATGGCTATGAGAAAGTCTTTTAAATCAGGTTATAAAACCCATTCAATGATTGGATATAGCTGAAATATCGACAGTCTCTAATAATCCCATTACTCTTACAGATGTTTATATTTGGATGGAGAAGGCGATGACGGGCTCATCTCAACCAACCTCAGTCAATGGTGCGGTTATTGACGCTGTTACTAGCGCTAACGTTAAGGTACTTGGTGACTCGCCAGCTATAGCTATTGGAAGTTTGTATCAGCAAATAGGGAATGCCGTGGCGATGGCGGCAGCGAATACTGTTTATGCTCAGCAACAAGCTAATACATCCTATCAAGCTGCTACCACATTGGGTGTCACCAAGTTGTTTTCGCAGAATAAATAAATGTCGGATATTTTACGTTGAAAGTTGTTATTTATGGCGCCGGTTCAATCGGTTGTTACATTGGGGCAGTGTTATTTAAACAAGGTGTTGATGTGCAGTTGTTGGGGCGTCAACGATTGAGCGATGCGGTTAACCAACAGGGCGGGGTTCACATATCGGATTATGAAGGGCGAGATGAATTTATTTCTTCTGTACCTTATCAAACCAATAGCGCCATTCTTCAGTCGGCGGATATTGTGTTAGTGACACTAAAATGCACAGCAATGAAAGAGGCTGCTGAGGTCTTGGCTGAACATTGCAAGCCAGGATGTATTGTGGTGTGTTTGCAAAACGGCGTTGGTTCAGAACAAGTGGTTATGGAGCAAGCTACTCAGTGCCGAGTGTATTGTGGCATTGTGCCTTTTAATGTTGTACAGGGCGAACATGCCTGTTTTCATCGTGCGACAGAAGGAGCGTTGCATTTTCCTGATATTCCCGAGATGAATCCGATTCAGCAGGCTTATTTGTCGTATGGTTTACCTTGTGAGCTGGAACCGGATATGCCAGCCATTATCTGGGGTAAATTGTTGTTAAACCTTAATAATGCGATTAATGCATTGTCGGATTTACCCTTAAAAACCGAGTTATCACAACGTGGATATCGCTTGGTATTGGCAAGGTGTCAGGAAGAATTACTCGCGGTATGCAAAGCCCGAAATATTAAGCTGGCTCAACTTACGGCGGTGAAGCCTCATATCATCCCTAAAATTTTAAAACTCCCTGATTTTCTATTTCGCATTATTGCGCAAAAAATGTTGGCGATTGACCCCAAAGCGCGTTCTTCCATGTGGGAAGATTTGCAGGCGGGACGCGAGACTGAAATTGATTTCTTAAATGGTGCCGTTGTAACAATGGCGGAATCTGTAGGTATGGATGCGCCAGTCAATCGAAAGATAACAAGCCTCTTAAAGCAAAGCTCATTATGCAGCTCATCACGTAATTCTAGAACAAACTTCAGTGCTCGTGAGTTACAAAAAGCATTAGTTTGATTTCAATCAAGCTCTCATTATTTATGCATATTATTTGATTTATCTGGCTTGCCAAAAGCTTAGTATGGGAGCTACCAATGTGGGGTTTACCAATATGCTTTGCGTTCAAGAGCATAGTGATGAAGTTAGACTATTGAATAATATGCAAAAAGCATTGTGAATCTTATAGTCTATATCAAGACAATTGGACAGATATCCTATGCCAGCCAAATCTATTGAAAAATTGAATGAAGCGTTTGGGGAACATATCGTCAACTACGTTTCTGATATTTTAAAGCCCAAAGCCGAGTCAATCGCTGCTACTTTCTATCGTGAACTAAGTCATGAGGCTGAATCTTCCTTTTTTCTGGATAACGAGAAAGTCGAGAAGCAACTTAAGTTCTCTTTTACCCGATGGGCAGAAACTATCTTTAGCTTAAAGAAGGATTTTGATAAGGAAGGGTTTTATCAACTCCATAATGACATTGGTACTATCCACGCTCGAATCGGTGTGCCAATGGAACTGGTTGATTATGGTATGCAAATTGTGAAGGATTACAGTTTTCAACTATATCTCAATTCTGCGGACAACAAGTACCACGCCGAAGGCGTTGTATACATCAACAAGCTACTTGATGCCTGCCTGTCGGTGATTAATCAAAGCTATGTTAACCGTTCTATGGTTGATGAACGTAATGCCCAAGCACTGCGTTTAAAAATGGCTTCTTCTGATTTGTCTCTTGAGTGTGAGCGTATTCGCTCTGAAATGATTGCCTGGAGTCGTGAGATTATTACCTTTTACGCTTCCGGGAATATCTCTGCTATGAGAGCCATTGCTGATGTTCGACATACCAATTGTGGTTTGTGGTTTGTGCATAAGGCTGGCCTTTACTTCCCCGATTCGCCTGAGCTGGAACAGATAGGCGCGCTATTGGATGATATCAACGGTTATGTGCAAGCCAGATTTGTCATGGAGGAATGTCAGTGTAATGAACAGGCTGGTGTTGTCATCAATGGCCTGAACGTTAAGGTGAACGAGGTATGTTGGTTGTTGGAACAGGTTTCCGACAAAAACAGCAAGGAAACCAATTCGAAAGATCCGCTGACTCAGCTACTTAGTCGTCGATTTGTTGATGGCATATTCAAACGTGAAATTGCGCTATGTGAAAAGCAAAAAGAACGATTTGGCTTGCTGATGATCGACATCGACAATTTTAAACTGGTCAATGATACCTACGGGCATCAGGTAGGTGACAGGGTGTTGCGCGATGTGTCGAGCAATATATTACATAATGTACGACCAACCGATTTTTGCTTCCGTTATGGTGGCGAAGAAATTCTGGTTTTGCTCAGTGCGGTAGACAAGCAAGGTGTGTTGCAAAAAGCAGAACAGATTAGGCAATGTATCGAGTCTCATATTACTTGCATATCGGAACATAAATCGTTGCGAGTGACTGTCAGTATTGGTGTCGCTGTGTATGATGGTCATCCCGATTATCAACATACTATCAACGAAGCTGATATGAATTTGTACCGAGCCAAGAATAACGGTAAAAATATGACGGTTGCGGCCTGAGTCATTCGATAGCTTGAACCCGGTTCGTTTTTCTTTATGACTTTCTATGTTGGTAGAGAGTCATTAATAGGTGGTTATTTGACTTATCCTCTCCTGTATTTATTTTATTTCTCACTTATTTACAATTTTAAAAAGTTCTATACATCCTGCTGATATAATCTTGGATCTTGGTGATTTTGGCCTTATTTTAGTGCCAATTTGACAAGTTCTTGTCACAACTTGGCGCGAATGGGTAGATAAGTCTATAACCAGAAGTGCGATGTGGTTAAGCCAACTTAAATAAACAGATTTCTGGAAAAGGAACGGTTGGCAACGGTAGTAAGTAATTTTTAATGGAATTGAGTCGGGCATGAAAGAAAAATTGATCAAAATTGGGGTGCCATTCGCCATATTGTTCTTGGGTGTGATGGCGGCGGCAGGCATGGTCTCTGCAACTGCTAATAAGGATAGTGAAGAGAAGGCTCCGCCTTCTCCGCCATTGGTGAATGTGGCAACTGTCGTGCCTGAACAATATCAAGTGAATATTGATGCCTGGGGTGAGTTACGTCCCAAGGAAATGACACAACTATCCAGCTTTGTTACCGGAGAAGTGGTAGCCATTCACGAAGCCTTTAAATTGGGTGGGTTAGTCAAACAAGGCGATGTACTGGTCAATATTGACGATGCCGATTATCGCGCCGCATTAAGTGATGCCGAATCCAACCTTGCTGCTGCGCAGTCTAATTTGGAGCAAGAAATTGCCGCAGCAGAAGTGGCCAAAGAAGAATGGTCTACTGTTTCCAAAGATAAAATTACCGCTCTGGCGCTGCGCAAACCGCAAGTGCTAAGCGCTAAAGCGCGTGTCAAATCGGCCGAAGCAGCACTTGCCCGAGCGCAGAGAAATCTTGAACGTTGCAAGGTGAAAGCGCCTTATGATGCTTTGGTTGTGTCTCGTAACATTGGCTTGGGTCAAGTAGTGAATCAGGGCAGTGTGCTTGGTGAAGTCTACAACGTAGAAAGTGCCGAGATTACCTTGCCTATCGCGGGTTTTGATATGCCCTTTTTGCCTCATATTACCGATACCTTCAAGGCCGAGTTGGAAGTTGTTGGTGGAAGCGGGGTGACTCGATCGGTAAATATCGATCGGGATGCAGGATTAATCAATAGCAAAACCCGTATGAGCAGTTTAATCGCTGTGCTGGACGATCCTTATGGCCTGAGAAATCAGGTGACGCCTGTGAAATTTGGTAGCTATGTCAAAGTCACTATCCCTGGTGCGGTATTAGACAATGTGGTGGTTATTGCTCAGGAAGCCGTAACAAATAAACGAGTCTGGCTACTGGACGAGAGCAATCAATTGTTTGAGCGTGATGTCACCATCCTGAGAGAAGAAGGTGAGCGTTTACTAATAGGCGCAGGGTTAAAGGCGGGAGAACGTTTGGTTACTCATGCCCCTGAATTTCCCAGAGAGGGAATGAAAGTGACGCCTTCTGAGGGCAATGACACAGTTGCGCAGGTGAATTAGTCATGTTGGATACAGATCGTGGCTTAATCGCCTATTTTGCACGGAATCCGGTTGCCGCTAATTTATTGATGTTTGTCATTATCGTTATGGGGATGATGACGTACTTCAGTATTCAGCGCCAAATGTTTGCTACCACAGAAATTAACTACATCAATATTCGAGCTATTTATCCGGGCGCAGATCCACAGGAAATGGAAGAAAGCGTCATGATTAAAATGGAAGAATCATTACAGGATGTGACGGGTATCGACAAGATGGTGACTCGTGTGAGTCGTGGTAGCGGCAGCATTAGTTTAGAGATTGATGTCGGTGAAGATCTGAGTGATGTACTGGATCAGGTAAAATTACGAATCGACAGTATAGCGACATTTCCTAATGGCATGGAACCGCCCATTATCTACAAACGAGAATTTACTCAAACCGTGATTGAGCTGGTCTTAACCGGGCCAGATGATCCACTCAAATTGAAAGAGTTTGGTAAGCAGGTTGAAGACGAACTATTGCAGTTAGATAACGTGACGTTAGTGAACTTCGATAGCATGCCAGAGAACGAAATCTCCATTGAGATATTGCCTGAAACCCTGCGTCAATATGGCCTGACGTTGGCACAGGTAACAGAAACTATTCGCAAATATTCTCGCAATCAGTCTGCAGGGACTATCGATACTCAATCCGGGATCATTGCCATTCGTTCCGAGCAGCAAGCTTATACAGGCGCGGAGTTTTACGCCATTCCTATCGTGACCGGAGATAACGGCGAACAGGTGCTATTGGGCGACATCGCCAAGATTAAAGATGGCTTTGAAGAGCGTATTCATTACATGCGTTATAACGGTCGGGAAGCCACTATAGTGAATGTGTTAGCGACCAAAGACCAATCCATGCCGATTGTATCTGACAGTGTGCGCAAGTATATGGAAGCGAAACAGAAAACCTTGCCTGAAGGTTACAACATGGAAATTCTGGTGGATATGACCTACTACCTGAATGGTCGCCTCGACATGATGTTGCGTAATCTTGCTCAAGGGGCTGTACTGGTGTTTGTTATGCTAGCCTTGTTCTTGCGCTTCAAGTTGGCGTTGTGGGTAATGGTTGGTTTACCACTGACCTTTCTGGGGGCGATTTTGATGATGCCTTTGTTGGGCATTAGCATCAACATCACGTCTTTGTTTGCCTTTATCATGGTGCTGGGGATAGTGGTGGATGACGCTATCGTCATAGGGGAAAGTGCCTCTACAGAAATAGAGAAACGAGGGCACAGTGTTGAGAATGTCATTCGTGGTGCTAAGCGTGTTGCCTTGCCGGCGACCTTTGGGGTGCTAACGACTATTGCGGTATTTATGCCTTTCATGTTCTCCAAAGGGGTTGAGTCGGGCGGCTTTATTTCAATTGCTGGCGTGGTTATTTTGTGCCTGTTTTTCAGCTTGGTGGAATCCAAATTGATACTGCCGGCGCATTTGGCCGAGAGCAAATTCCGTAACATCACTGAAAACAGCTGGCGTCATAGCTTTAATCGCGGTTTTCAGCATTTTGTTGAAGATATGTATCAGCCGTTTTTGAAGCGCTGTGTTGAATATCGCTACATTACCTTTGCTTGTTTTGTTGCTTTGCTGATTATCACTGCGACCATGCTAAAAACCGGCATTGTGCGTTTTGTGCCTATGCCCAGTATTCCTCATGATTTCCCATCTATCAGTATCGAGATGAATGAGAATGTGTCTGAGCAGCAGACCATGGATGCCATTCGCACTTTGGAGCAAATGATCCGTGATGTAGATAAAAGTGTTATCGCTGATACTGGTTCGCCCATGGTGGCGCATATCATGGCTTATGCGCGAAGCGCGAATGCAGGGCGAATTGTTGCGCCGCTGGTGGATGAAGAGTCCCGTCCATTCGATACCTTTGAGTTGGCGCGTCGCTGGCGAGAAGCGATTCCCCCTATTCCCGGTTTGAAGAAAATCACTATTCAGGACGAAGTCATTGAAGCGGGTGACGAAGGTGAGTTGAGTTATCGCATTTACGGTAAGGATCTGGATGAGCTAAACGCCGCTGGTCGCATGTTGATGAATCGCTTGAATCAGGTTGAAGGTTTGTCCGATGTCGGTTCAAGTATTGATGCTGCTAATAAGGAAATTCAATTGCAGTTAAAACCAGTGGCTTATCAGTTGGGCTTAACACCCGCCGATGTTGCCAGCCAGGTTGGCTTGAGTTTTTATGGTGGCGAAGTACAGCGTGTATTGCGCGACGGCGATGAAATCAAAGTGATGGTGCGTTACCCGCGTTACACTCGTGAGCAAATCGCATCATTGAAACAAACCCGAGTCGCAACACCTCAAGGTAATGAAGTGATGTTGGGGGATATCGCTGAGCTATACGAGCAGCCGGGTTTAAGCTATATCCGTCGTGATGAAGGCTTCCGCACAGTGCGCGTATACGCTTCTATTGATGAAAAGATCATTACGCCGGGCGAAGCCGTTGAGAAGGTTAAAAATGAGATTTTGCCTGACGTTATTAAGGTCTACCCTACGGTAAAATCCAAGCTGGGTGGGCAAGTACAAGAACAGCAAGAGCAGCAATTGGAAATGGCAAAGTTTGCTGTGGCTGGATTACTTGCGGTGTATTTCTTGCTGGCGATTCCATTGAAAAGCTACGCGCAACCTTTCATTATTATGTCGGTGATCCCCTTTGGACTAACAGGCGCGGTATGGGGGCATTTCTTCCTTGGCTATGATATCAGCATGATGTCTATGTTCGGCATTATTGCCGCCGCCGGGGTGGTGGTTAACGATAGTTTGGTATTAACCGATTACGTGAATCAGCTCAGAGCCGAAGGCCATAGCATTATTGATTCAGTGGTTAATGCAGGAAAAGCCAGATTCCGGGCGATTTTGCTGACTTCGCTAACAACATTCTTCGGCTTGGTTCCCATTATGTTTGAGACCAGTCTACAGGCCAGATTCGTTATTCCTATGGCGATTTCGTTGTCGTTTGCTGTGGCTTTTGCCACCCTGATTACCTTGTTACTCGTTCCTTGTTTATATCTGGTGTTAGAAGATTTAGGTCGCGTTTCTTCGGCAATTTCAGCTCGATTCAAGAAATTAAGAGGAAAGCATGAAGAGCAAGATAAGCCACAGACCACGCCGTTAGAATCTTCTGTGGATTAATATAGGTTTATTGGAGGCAAAGCATTGAACACTGTCGTTTCCATTAAACAGGTCACTGCGGAGTTGATCCCGGGGCATCAGATTGCCTCGGGGCTTGCCTCCAATAGCCCCTATCCTGCGGGGAGTATCGAATTGCAAATCCCTCATTTCAAAGCACTCGGTTTGGATTTAAGCCATTACCGTGCTGCGACACTGAATTTGTCGATTAAACCTTATCGCTTTGAATGGTTAGTACCAGATTATAAATTTGAGCAAGTTCAATGGATTGAAGGTTTTAACCCGGAAACTTTCTGGTTTGCTCAATGTGTTATTCGCTTTCAGGAAAAAGACTATAACGCCTGGATTTACTACCCGCATCCTGAAACTAAAACCCAGCACTTTCATTCTGAGCAGGTGCTGGAAATTATCTGTGAACCTGTTCCTGATATTGCTTACGGCGACAGCCTGATTTTGCAATATGATCCGCAGAAAATACGGTTATACTAACCCCTATATTTCCGCTCTATTTTCGATGTTGAATGAATGCCATGAAAGCTCCAGTTTCTTCCTCCTTTAATACGGTTTTTGTTTATTTATTGGCTACCGTTTTTGCTTTCTTTTTCTCTGTTGCCAATGCCGACATGCTCGGGATGACCAAGCAATTCTCAACGATCACTATTGATTTAAAAAACAAGCAATTACAAGTCGAATACGCCGATACCTGGGAGCTAAGAGCACAAGGCTTGCAAGATCGAAAATCCCTTTGCGAGCAATGTGGCATGTTGTTCAATTTTGGCAATTCAAGACAAGTCTCCATGTGGATGAAAGATACCTACATCCCTCTCGATGTGGCCTTTATCAATCGCGACGGCATTATCGTTAATATCGAATCCATGAAGCCCCTGGACACCACATCCATTCCATCAAAAGGCAAAGTGCTCTACGCACTGGAAATGAACCTTGGATGGTTTAAAGCTAATGGGATCAATGTGGGGGATAAGATGGTATTAAGGGTAAGTAATGCTGCCCAATGATAGAGTTAGCCGCGAATTTATATAGTTTGTTTTTTCGTTGATATTTAGATCTAAATATTGGTTTAGCGCTTGAAACGATAAATCCCGTTAATAGTTTCGACTTCAAGACCACACTTATTCTTAAGAAAACGTATGTGTTCATCTACAGCTCCCCTACATTGCTCAAGTTGTTCTCTTGTCGCTCCGATAAGTAGTAATGCATCAATTTGAGCTGCGCCAGAGTCGGCTTTTCTTCCAAGCCAGTTTTTTCCTGTAATGGAGCCTCCAACTTTTTCCAGTAAATATTGTGTTTCAGCAAGATTATCGTTGCTCATCTGACTCGCTTTTTTTAAGGATCTTTGTATTAACATCAAGTAGTTATACAAGCTTATTACTATAAGCTGCAAACTTTTACTGATCTGCAATTTAATTTAGCTTTATGACACTCCGCAGGTTGCTTTTTCTACCTCCTTGCCATTAGTCTTAGCATCATCAAAAACGGTTATATTAAGACTATGAAAGTATTAGGTGTAGATGTTGGCGGGTCAGGGATAAAAGCCGCTGTAGTGGATACTTTGACTGGGGAAATGGTGACAGAACGTCATCGTATTGATACCCCGCAACCAGCGACTCCACAAGCAGTTGCTGAAACCATTGCTGCACTGGTTAAGCATTTTCAGTGGCAAGGGCCGATTGGATGTGGTTTTCCGGCGGCGATTGTTCACGGTGTTGCCAAGACGGCTGCGAATCTGGACAAGGCATTTATTGGTACGGATATCGAAGCCTTGTTTAAATCAGTGACAGGCTGTGAAGTGTATTGTGTTAACGATGCCGATGCTGCTGGCATGGCGGAATTTACTCAAGGCAGTGGTAAAGGCAAGCAAGGGACGGTGATTTTTATCACTATCGGCACTGGGTTAGGCACGGCGATTTATACCAATGGTACGTTGTTGCCGAATACCGAGTTGGGACATGTCTATCTTCCCAATGGTAAGGAAGGCGAGCATTGGGCGTCGGATGCGACTCGTAAAAGAAAAGAGCTGCCCTGGAAAAAGTGGGCGGGGCGCTTCAATGATTATTTGCAGAACATGGAAGCCTTATTCTGGCCTGATTTGTTTATTTTTGGCGGCGGTGGCAGTAAGAAGCTGGACAAGTTTCAGGAGTTTTTAAACATCAACACGCCTTATGTCGCCGCGAGCCTGTTAAATGAGGCCGGGATTATCGGCGCTGCTATTTATGCTGCCAGTGAACTAGAGCGACGCTCGAATTAGCCGAAGCCATGCTTCGTTCACAATCGTGAATAGCTGGAAATTAAACTCGGGCTCCTTGTAGCCCGCCTGTGTGTAGTATCAGAATACGGCTTTGTGCTGGAAAATAGCCGCTTTCAATAAGCTGTTTTAAAGCATAAAACAGCTTGCCACTGTACACGGGCTCTACGGGAATGCCGTATTGTGCGTTGAATTGTGAGCAGAAGTCTTTCAGATAATCCGGGGCTTTTGCATAACCGCCGCAATGATAGTCATGCAATATTGTCGCTTTCGGAACATTGGGCGATTGCAGCTTTTCGACTAATTCTTCAAGATAGTCTTCTCCTTCTAATACCGCCCCTTTGAGTACCGCAATACCAATAAGCTTGGTACTGAGTTTTGTGTCATAAATTGCCTGATTCAACCCTGCCAGCGTGCCGCCGCTGGCGACGGGGCATAATATGTAGTCGAACTGATAGTTTGGTTCAGAACTCAGTTCAGCAATGATATTCGCAACCCCTTCCAGTGCCTGTTCGTCAGAGCCACCTTCGGGAATGATTAGCGCTTCGGGATATGTTTGTGACAGTTGTTCCAGGTAAACATTGTCATGACGTTGTTGGTATTCCATCTTGGTGACATAGTGAATATTCGCCCCCCAGTTTTCAATATCTTGTAGCATGGGCGTGGGATTGAGTTGATAGTTGCCACGGACAATGGCGTGAAGCTTAATATTCAGTTGCTGACAACAGTACCCTAGTGAATGTAAGTGATTGGAATAACCGCCGCCAAAGCTGACGATTTGCCTGGGAAGTGCTTGTTTGGAAAGCTGGGGTGAGCGTGTCAGGTGTCCTTGCAGCTTGCGCCATTTATTGCCTGAGATTATGGGGTGAATAAGATCATCGCGTTTCACGTAAACCGACAAATTGCCTTCTGGGCACCAATCCACAGGTAACTGTTGAATGGGAGACGGTAATCTTAGAGACAGGCGATTTACAAGGTTATCAATATCTTGCATAGTGTGCGCAATTCATCCATTGGTTTGAGGAAAATGTATGGAAACTTTATTAATTAGCCTGTTTATTGCCACGATTTTACCTATTGTCGCTAAAGCACCACTGGCGTATGCCATGTTCAAAGACAGAGGATACAATAACCGTTATCCCAGATCGCAACAAGCGGGGTTAACCGGCTTTGGAGCCCGAGCTAAAGCCGCTCATGAAAACAGTTTTGAAGCCTTGCTGATGTTTTCGCCGGGCGTGTTGGCGGTGCTGGCGTTGGATGTGGCAACTGAATGGACGCAATACTGTGCTATCGCTTTTATTTTTGCTCGCATCATGTACCTCATCATGTATTGGATTGATGTACATATTGCCCGCAGCTTGTTTTGGGGTGTCGGCTTTTTCGCATCCTTGGCGATACTGTGGGATGCCATGGTTCAAGTTGCGGCGATTTACTAATTCATTTCGTTAACATTCCGTCACCTATAGATGTTGGCTACAGGATAGGGCATTAATTTCTATAGGTGATATTTGAGTCTCATTTTCTATTATTGCTTAATTACCGCTTAAACCTCTGTGATTCCGGGTAAGGCACAACGTGCAGTATTTCCCCTTTTGCCAGTTTGGCTTGCACGTCTTTCCAATATTCAGGGCTGAACAAATCTGAGTGAAGCTCTTTAAATATCTGCTTTAAGTGCTTTTTACCTAAAATGAAATGTTCAAATTGCTCTGGAAATACGTCGTTTGGCGCTACGGATAAAGTGTCCATAGCGTAGGGGTCATCGTTGTGAGGCAGAGCGCGGAAGTTGCGTTCCGACATATAGCAAATTTCGTCATAATCGTAAAAGATCACGCGACCATGTCGGGTAATTCCGAAGTTTTTATGCAACATGTCACCGGGGAAAATGTTGGCTGCGGCAATTTGTTTGATGGCTTTACCTAAATCATAAACTGCACTGCGAATGTCTTCTTCTGTTAGATTTTCCTGTTCCAGATACAGGTTGAGCGGTGTCATCTTACGCTCAATATACATGTGCTTGATGATGATGTGGGTGTCGTTAATTTCGATACTTTTGCTACAGCTCTCCTGTAGCTCTTTCATCAATGCATCTGAAATGCGATCTTTGGGTAAACAGAAGTTGGAAAACTCATGGGTATCCGCCATGCGACCAATACGGTCGTGGTTTTTCACCAGCTTGTAGCGGTCAATCACATCATCTCGAGTGATCTTTTTACTTTCTCCGAACTCGTCTCTGATAATTTTGAAGACCACACCATAAGACGGCAAATGAAACACCTGCATAACCAGGCCTTTGATACCCGGCGCGATTTCAAATTTGTCATCGCTGTTCGCCATGTGTTCCAGATAATTACGGTAAAACACGGTTTTACCATGTTTGTAGAAGCCTAGGGCTGTGTAGAGTTCGAAGTTCTTTTTGTTGGGCAGTAATTCTTGCAGAAATTCTACTACGGCAGCCGGGTGTTGGGTGTCGGCCATAAAGTAGGCGCGGGCGAAACCAAACAAAACACTAAAATCTCTGCGATCAGTGAGTAGCGTATCGACGTAGATTTCCCCTTCGTCACTGAGCTGCAACACGATAACGAAAGGGATGGATTCTTGTGGCATGCAGATTCTGCCAATGAGATAAGCGGCTTTTCCCCGGTAGAAAACCGATTTAAGCAATTCAACCTTTTCAACCATTTTCCGTGTTTTTGCGTCCATTTTGCTTTCAATTTCACTAGAAACATTGTCGAGGTCGCGTTCATAATTTTCAAAAGGAATGCGGAAAGAATATTGTTTGAAAATGTTCTCTATGGTTGAACGTACGCTGTGCTGTGTTTCAAAAGTATTGACTACAATTGGAATATTGTGATGGTTTAAATGGCATCGGCTGGCGTGTACGAACATGATGTCGTCGGTTATCAGTTGGTGTTTGAATACTCTACCGATAACCGAATTGAAAAAGGTTTCTGCCAGCTCAAATTGCGGATGTTGGTCAATGAGTTGAATAAACTCGCGTTTTACATTCTGCCAAAACCGCAGCTTTTGTTTTTGTGGTAAGTAAGCTTCATAAATACCCGTCACGGTTTCATTGAGGCTTTGCTCGTATAGGTCTATGCGTTTTTTGGATGCTTGCTGGCAAGCGTGCCATTGGGCTTTTTCAAAGCGTTGCTTGGCTTCTGCTGTAATGTTGCAGTACAGGCGGAAACTCTTGTCGAAGCCTTTCAAAATGGCATAGGCAACCTGATGGGGAGGGTAATTGTCGCTGTTTGGCACTACTATTTTCTGAATTTTTATCCACGCTTGTCTTGGGTTTTAGCAGAAAATGAATACAATTGGCGAGCGATTATTTCATTTTTTTATTGTTGGGTTATGCAGTATCAAGTTTTAATTTGTGATGATTCCAAGCTGGGAAGACGTACGGTAAACCGTTGTTTACCTGACGGCTTTGCCGGTGAAATACATATGGCTTCTAATGGTCAGGAAGCCTTGGACGTGTTGCGAGCCCATGCAATCGATGTGTTGTTCTTAGACCTTACCATGCCCGTGATGGATGGTGTCGAGGTGTTGGAATATATATTAAAAGAGAAAATTCCGGTGTCGGTGATTGTGGTGAGCGGTGATGTTCAGCCACAAATGCAGCAGCGAGTCATTGAGCTCGGCGCATTGGAGTTTATTCCTAAACCATTACAAGCGCAGCAACTGGTTGACACTCTTCAACGCTGGGAATTGCTCAAGTAAGAGTGAGAGCGAGCCCTGGTAGCTTTAGTGAGTCAGAATGTGCGTAAAGAGTGTCCCAAATGCTTACGTCCTCAAAAAACCTGCCTGTGTTCCTGCATTACTTCAATTGATAATCATATTGAGCTGGGAATTTTGCAGCACCCCAATGAATTGGGTCATAGCAAGGGAACGGCAATCATTGCGCAGTTGTCTTTGAATAAGGTTCGACATTGGATGGCAGAAGATGTGGCGCATTTGGTGGATTTCCATTCATGGATGGCGAGTGGAAGTGTTTACTTGCTTTATCCGCCAACAGAAGATGATACTGGAACATATCAAACGTACACGATTAGGCAATTAGCCGATTTGAGTGATGGCAACTCTCCCGAGAAATCTCATTTTAACCCCATTAAAGTATTAATGCTTGATGCCACATGGCGTAAAAGCTACAAGATGATGCAGGTCAACCCGATATTGCAGCAACTTGATCGTGTTATATTGAACCCTGCTCATCATTCTGGATATCTCATTCGTAAGCAGAAAAACGAGAGGTCGTTATCTTCTATCGAAGCTATCTATGAGTTACTTTCACAATTAGAATCTGATCCCGATAAGTATCAACCTCTGTTGGATGCTTTTGCAAAAATGCAGCAAACCCATTTGTCCTATCGCAGAAAATAAACTGGATAGGATCCAGTTTCGGTAAGTTTTTGGATTTTTTGGTCAAGTTTTTGGAAATTACCGCCTTTTCCTGAAATTGCTCAAATTTAGCCCTTGACATCTAGACGTCTATTAGGCAAATTGCTGTGCATGAAAACGATTCTCCGCACTACCATTATTATGATGATTACCACCTTTTCGGAGGGGGTCGCTGGTTAGTGCAACAAAAGAATTTTTGCAAAAGCCCGTGACCTGACAAGGAAACGGGCTTTTTTTTTGCTTAAATTCTTTAACTGGTTTAATGATTTGGCTTGGTCTTCAACGGAGTAGTGAATGAAAGTTCTAAAATTTGGTGGTTCCTCACTGGCTGATGCAGACAAGTATCTGCGTGTAAAAGAGATAAGCCTTAACGCTCACAACGAAAGTGGTGCAGCGGTTGTGCTGTCAGCCCCTAAAGGTGTTACCAATGCGTTGGCTGCTTTATGCGAGCAGGCTTCGAAAGGTGAAGACTATGGGGAGTTATTGGGGAAATTGAGCAGTACCTTAAATGGTATTGCGAGTGATTTATCAACACAGTTACCCAACTTTGAGTTTGCCAAAATGCAACGCTTTATTGGCGAGCATATGGAGCAACTCGGCAATCACCTGCAAGGTATGAGCTTGTTGCGTTGCAGCCCTGATGCAATCGTGGCACAGATTGTCAGCCTGGGTGAATATGTGAGTGTGAATCTGTTCTCTGAAATTCTCACTGCCACCGGCCAAAAGAATCTAATAGTTGATCCTGTTGACTACGTTGTTTCTGAAGGGGATTATCTCGACAGTATCGCCGATTTGGAAACCAGTAAAGCCAAGTTTTCTGAACTCAATGCCGAAGAAGGTGCAGTGCTTATCATGCCTGGTTTTGTTGCGGCAAACGCTGACGGTGAGAAAGTCACATTAGGTCGCAACGGTTCCGATTATTCTGCTGCTATTCTTGCCGCTTGTATCGACGCCGACTGCTGTGAAATCTGGACTGACGTGGATGGTGTTTATAATGCCGATCCGAATCAGGTTGAAAGTGCGGTATTGCTCGACAAGCTGACGTATCAGGAAGCCATGGAGCTTTCCTATTTTGGTGCCAAAGTGCTGCATCCGAAAACCATCGGGCCTATCGCTCAGTTTTCTATTCCCTGTTTGATCCGTAATACCTTAAATCCGGAAGCGCCGGGCACCTTGATTAGCCATGAAGCCAGCACTCAATGGACTCAGGTGAAAGGTATCTCTCTGCTTGAAAATATGAGCATGTTTAACCTGTCTGGCCCGGGAATGAAAGGCATGGTTGGTATGGCAAGCAGAGTGTTTGAAGTGATTTCCAATGCCAATATCTCGATCAGCTTAATCACTCAGTCTTCCTCTGAATACAGCATCAGTTTTTGTATTCACAGTAAGGATAGCGATCGTGCTTTGAATATGTTGGAAGATTCTTTTGCTCTTGAGCTGAATAACAAATTGTTGGAGCCAATTGAAGTACGTAACCATTTGGCCATTGTGACTTTAGTGGGTGACGGTATGCGCCACACTAAAGGTTTGGCTGCCAAGTTTTTCAGCGCATTGGCGCAAGCTCGCGTGAACAATGTGGCTATTGCTCAGGGCTCGTCTGAACGTTCGATTTCAACCGTAGTTGAACAGCGTAAGGCGAAAAAAGCGGTGAAGGTTATTCATCAGAATTTTTTCTCCAATCTCCACACCATTGACGCTTTTGTGGTGGGGTGTGGCACCGTAGGCGCAGAATTGCTGTCGCAGATGAACAAGCAACAGGCGAGTTTATTGGAGCGAAAGATTAGTTTGCGCGTTTACGGTATCGCCAATAGCAAGCAGGTGTTGCTGGATAGTAATGGAATTGATCTTGCGAGCGATTGGCAGTCCAGTTTGCAGGAATCTTCTGAACAGTTGTCTGTGGCTGGATTGAGAGCATTTGCCCATGACAATAGCTTGGTAAATCCGGTCATGATTGATTGTACAACCAGTGATGATATCGCCAGCTTGTATATTGATTTCATGAAGTCGGGCTTCCATGTGGTAACGCCAAATAAGAAAGCCAATACCAATGATATGGCTTTCTACAAAGAGTTGCGTAAGGTGGCTCAATCCTCTAATCGTCAGTTCTTGTATGAAACGACGGTGGGGGCGGGATTACCTGTTATCGATAACTTGCAAAAGCTGATTTACGCCGGTGACGAACTGATTCAGTTCGAAGGTATTTTGTCGGGTTCATTGTCGTTTATCTTCGGCAAGATGGATGAAGGCATGGCGCTTTCTGAAGCCACTCAACTGGCGTTACAGAAAGGTTATACTGAACCTGATCCTCGTGATGATTTAAGTGGCCTTGATGTTGCTCGCAAGCTGTTGATTATGGCGCGTGAAGGCGGTTTGCAAATGGAATTGAATGAAATTGAAGTGGAGTCTGTATTGCCTGAGGGGTTTGACGCATTGGGCTCCGTTGATGAGTTTATGGCAAAGCTGCCTCAACTGGACGAGCTGTATCAACAACGTATCAATAAGAATCAGCAAGAAGGTAAAGTATTGCGCTATGTCGGCAGTATCAAGGAGGGAAAATGTAAAGTGAGTATCATTGCGGTTGATAGTCAACATCCACTTTATGCTGTTAAAAATGGTGAGAACGCGCTTGCGATTCATAGCCATTATTATCAGCCAATCCCTTATGTTATAAGAGGTTACGGTGCGGGCGCAGCGGTAACAGCCGCAGGTGTTTTTGCCGATGTATTACGTACTATGCCTTGGAAACAGGTATAAAAAGTAAATGATGTGAATTGGGGTATAAACAAGGGGGATAAAAAGGCCGCTTTATTGGGATTTAGCGTGTGCGCTAGCCCAGTGTTCATGGTAGCCTTAAGCCCTTTTCCCGATTCAACACGTGTGACAAATAAGGCTGTAAAATGTATCTGAAAGTATTTGCTCCGGCATCTGTGGGTAATGTGAGCCTGGGTTTTGATATGCTGGGTGCAGCATTACTCCCTATTGACGGTTCTATTTTAGGTGATGAAGTCGAATTGGAATCCAGTTCAGAGTATGTTCTTTCCTATGCCGGAAAGTTTAAAGATCGCCTTCCTCCCGATACTCAGCAAAACATTGTCACTCATTGTTATGAGCATTTTATTCAATGTTTAGATAAGCAAGGTGTTGCTCATTCTCCGGTGCATATGACCTTACACAAGCACTTGCCCATTGGCAGTGGTTTGGGGTCGAGTGCTGCGTCAATTGTGGCAGCTTTGTATGGGTTAAACGAGTTTTACGGTAAACCCTTTGATCAGGAAGCCTTGCTTGCCATGATGGGCGAATTGGAAGGCCAAATCAGCGGCAGCATTCATTACGACAACGTCGCCCCGAGCTATTTGGGCGGCTTGGTATTGATTGCCGAGGTAAATGAGCAAATCGCCATTCAATTGCCTACCATTGAAGAATGGTATTGGGTGGTTTGCTATTCTGGCGTGAATGTTTCCACGTCTGCGGCACGTAAGATATTGCCTAAGGAATTCAGCATGTCGACCACCATTAATTTTGGGCGTCAATTGGCTGTATTTGTGGATGCGTTGCATCGTCAGGATGCTAAGCAGGCATTATCTGTAATGCATGATGTGATTGCAGAACCTTATCGTAAGTCGTTGTTGCCTTATTTTGATGAGTCCAGACAGTTTGCGCTGGAAAATGGTGCTGGCGCTTTTGGTATTTCAGGCTCTGGCCCAACAGTATTTGCGTTGTGTAACGAGCTATCTCAAGCTGAAAAAATAAATGATTGGTTGAACGAAAATTACATTCAGAATGAAGACGGTTTCAGCCATATCTGTAAACTGGATCTGCAAGGATCCCGAGTTGTGAAGGAATAAATTGTGCAATTGTTTAATTTGAAAGTCTCTTCTGATGAAGTCAGTTTTGCCGAAGCGGTGAAAAAAGGACTGGGGAAAGAGCAGGGGCTGTACTTCCCTAAATCCATAACGCCATTTGATGATATCGATGCGCTATTGGCATTGCCGTTTGTTGAGCGTAGCAGCAAGATTTTACAGCAGCTGATTGGTGATGAGATTAAACCAGAGGTGTTGTCTCGCTTGGTTGAACAGGCGTTTACTTTTCCTGCTCCTATCGCCAATGTGGAAGAGGGTGTTTATTGCCTGGAATTGTTTCATGGCCCTACGTTAGCCTTTAAAGATTTTGGCGCTCGTTTCATGGCGCAGTGTTTGTCTGAGTTATCTAAAGGCCAGAAGATCACCATTTTAACTGCGACTTCAGGTGACACAGGAGCGGCTGTGGCTCATGCCTTCCATGGTATTGAGAATATTGAAGTTGTGATTTTGTTCCCGAAAGGCAAAATTTCCCCATTGCAGGAAAAACTGTTTTCAACCTTGGGTGGCAATGTTCACACTGTTGCGATTGAAAGCGATTTTGATGCTTGTCAGCAATTGGTCAAAACGGCCTTTGATGATCCGGATGTGCGTGAAGGCTTGCATTTGAACTCTGCCAATTCAATCAATATTAGTCGTTTGATGGCACAGATTTGCTACTACTTTGAAGCCTTCTCTCAGCTTTCTCCGGAAGAGCGTGCGAATACCGTGGTGTCTGTACCTAGCGGTAACTTTGGTAACTTGACTGCGGGTATGTTTGCCAAGGTGTTAGGTTTGCCAGTGAAGCGCTTTGTCGCTGCGACTAACCTGAATGATACGGTTCCGCGTTATTGGTCTACGGGTGACTGGTTGCCGAATCTGACTCAAGCGACTATGTCTAACGCAATGGATGTAAGCCAACCTAACAACTGGCCTCGCATTGAAGCCTTGTTTGAGCAGGGTTATCTGGATCGCTCCATCTTGTCAGCCGTCTCCATTGATGAAGAGTATACGCAATTGGCAATGAAGTGCCTGGCGAACGTGGGCTATGTGAGTGAACCTCACGCCGCCGTTGCTTATAAGGCATTAAAGCGTGAGTTGCATGAAGGGGAAACCGGTATTTTCCTTGGAACGGCTCACCCTGCGAAATTCCGCGATACGGTAGAAAATGTGCTTGGGCAACCCATTCATTTGCCAGAAGCTTTGGTTGAGGTGGCTGACAAGGAAAGCTTGTCTGTTCCTCTTGCTAATGATTATGAACAACTGAAACAACATTTGTTCTCAATTCTTGAACCGTAGGTGATACTCGGGAAATGATGGAAACCTGGAAAGATGCATTGGCTGAGGAAAAAGCTCAGCCTTATTTTCAACAGATTCTGCAATTTGTTGAACAGGAACGCGCTTCTGGTAAAGCGATATATCCACCGGCAAAGGATGTGTTTAACGCATTCCGTTACACTGAATTTTCAGATGTGAAGGTGGTGATATTAGGGCAGGATCCTTATCATGGTCCGGATCAGGCTCATGGATTATGCTTTTCTGTTTTGCCAGGTATTAAGCCGCCGCCTTCGCTACAGAATATGTACAAGGAACTGGCACGCGATATTCCAGATTTTCAAATTCCCAACCATGGCACCTTGACCCATTGGACAGAACAAGGCGTATTGTTGCTAAATACGGTGTTGACGGTTCAGCAAGGTATGGCACATTCTCACAGTAAGATTGGATGGGAACGTTTTACCGATAAAGTCATTGCGCAATTGAATGAACATCGTCAGGGGATTGTGTTTTTATTGTGGGGCAGTCACGCACAGAAGAAAGGCAGTATCATAGACACAAGTAAGCACTTCGTGTTGAACACCACTCACCCATCTCCCTTATCTGCACATCGAGGCTTTTTGGGTTCGGGTCACTTTTCTCAGACCAACAGAATCTTGCAGCAGCAAGGTTTGTCGCCTATTGATTGGCAGGTTTGACATCTGCCTCTAGTAGCCTGCTCAACTTGACCAGTTTGGGCAGATGATATCTCTGCTAAATCTATGGTAAATAAAATATTTACCTTAAATTCGTGGCGTTTTAATATCGAATAAAATTACACCAATTCGCTTATTTACTCGTGCTAATTTTTAGGCTATTTACATGTTTTTTACAGGCCATAAAACCAAAAAAGCCCCGCATTATGCAGAGCTTTTTATTCAATTAAATGTCCAGTTTTTGTAAGTCGTAATCATTAAGCATGTCGAGATCTTGCAGTTCTCTACGTAATTTATACTTGTCTTTAAGCGCTTCTATTTCTCTCCACAAGCGTTTCTTTCTCTTGGCTTTAACCTGATTGGTATCAGTATCTAGGTGAGATATTAAATCAGACTCTGTCATGACGCTCTCCTTCTGGATTAGGCTAACGGAACTCGAATACGAACTACTGATTTACTGTAAAGCTAATCATTTTTTATCATAGCTTGCGCCAAAGTAAAACCTTTTTGTTAACTTTTTATTAACAAGAATTGAAGCTTTGATGACTTAATCAGTTTTTATTAGCTTATCTCTAAAAGGAGAGATATTTTCACCCGTGTAATGATGATTTATTGAGTGGAATCTCGGAATCGTTGTACCAGGCTATTGGTAGAGGCATCGAAATCCAGATTGCTGTCTGGCATTTCAAGCTTATCCAATATCTGATTTCCCAGAATTTTACCGAGCTCAACACCCCATTGATCAAATGAGTTTACGCCCCAGATCACTCCCTGAACGAATACCTTGTGCTCATATAAAGCGACCAAAGCGCCAAGAGTGTGAGGGTTTAATTCCTCAAATAGTAGCGTGTTGCTCGGTTTGTTGCCGGGCATGACTTTATGCCGAGCCAGGCACTCATGCTCTTGCGCTGACAAGCCTTTACCCTGTAATTCGGCAAAGGCTTCATCAAAGGTTTTACCCTGCATTAAGGCTTGAGACTGGGCAAAGCAATTTGATGCCAACATGGCATGATGCTTCCTGTTTTGATTTGGTACTCGCAACGGCAGCATAAAATCCGCAGGAATAAGTGTATTGCCCTGATGCAATAATTGATGGAATGAGTGTTGACCATTCGTTCCTTCGCTACCCCAAACAATTGGCCCTGTGTCGTAATCGACTTCTTCGTCTCTGGCAATGCGTTTACCGTTACTTTCCATATCGAGTTGTTGAACGTAGGCCGGAAAGCCGCGTAGATAATGGTAGTAGGGTAATAGCACATAGCTTTGTGCCTGAAAGAAATTACGATACCAGAGGCCAATAAGCGCCATGATAACCGGCATGTTGTTTTCCAGTGGTGCTGTCTGGAAATGCTTGTCCATTTCAAATGCGCCTAGCAACATGGCTTTGAAGTTATCGAAACCAATGGTTAGCGCCAGCGGCAAGCCAATAGCCGACCACATGGAATATCGTCCGCCAACCCAATCCCACATTGGGAAAATGTTGTCTTCATCGATTCCAAAGTTGGTTGCAGCGGCAATATTGGATGAAACGGCAACAAAGTGTTTGGCTATATCTTTCTCTGAACCGCCTTGCTGTAAGAACCATGCTCTTGCTGTCAGGGTATTTTGCAGGGTTTCCTGAGTCGAAAAGGATTTCGAGGACATGATGATCAGGGTGCGCTCAATGTCGAGTTCAGCCAATACATCCTGAATATGGCAAGCGTCTACATTGGCAACAAAATGCACTTTTAAACCTTTTTGCCAATAAGGCTTTAAGGCTTCCGACATGATCTTGGGGCCGAGAAATGAACCTCCAATGCCGATAGAAACTACATCGGTAATGCTTTGCCCTGTGAAACCTTTATGCGCACCGGAATAAATAGAGTCGACGAATGATTTGATTTTATCCAGCCCGGCCATGACGTCGGGCATGACATTTTGCCCTGCTACTTCGACAGGTTTACCGGAAAAGTTACGTAGTGCAGTGTGTAGCACGGCTCGTTTTTCTGTGGTGTTGATGGTTTCACCACGAAACATGGCACTGCGTTTTTCTTTTAACTTTGCTTGTGACGCGAGCTCAATAAGGGCTGCTTTAATTTCGTCGTTAAGCAGGTTCTTGGAGTAATCCAGCGTAATACCGCAACCGCTGATTGTGTATCTCTCTGCACGCTGAGGATCGGCTTTAAACCAGTCCCGCATGTGTTGGCCTTGTATATTTTGGGCCAATAAAGTGAGTGATTGCCAAACTGCTGATTGGGTCAGACGACTCATGCATTCTCCTATTCAGGTCAGCGGTAGAGATTACTTTTGATTAACGAATATTGAACTTCATTAGTATCTTAATGCATTAAGATGTTTTGGTTAAACGCTAATTTCTCTAACGCTAAAATAAGTGTGCGTAACTGCAAGTCAGCAACAGAAATTTATCGCAGACTCGCCGTGAATCAATCCATTGAGGCTCCACAGCCGCTTCCCTGCGGCTGAGGGTCTGCTCAAAACTTTCTGTTGCTGACTGATAGTTTGGAACAGCTATTTAGACGATTTTTACATATGGTTTTTCAACATGCTTTCCAACTTGATTTGATCCGCAGTAAAGTTGCGAATACCTTCAGCCAGCTTTTCTGTTGCCATTGCGCTTTCATTCATTTGCCAACGGAACTCTTGCTCAGTCATCTGTTCTGCCATTGGTTTTTCAGATTGCGCTTGTGTTGAATCTACCGGTTGTAACTTAATGGGCAATTCAGCGTTACTGTCCTGTAATTCTTGTAACAGTTGTGGGCTGATTGTCAGGCGGTCACAACCTGCCAATTCAGTAATCTCACCAATATTGCGGAAACTGGCGCCCATGACAACGGTTTTATAACCTTGTTGCTTGTAATAATTGTAAATTCGGGTAACGGATTGTACGCCCGGATCTTCGCTGGGGCTGTATTCTTTCTTATCTGTATTGGCTTTATACCAATCAAGAATACGGCCAACAAAAGGGGATATAAGATAAACACCCGCTTCGGCACAGGCTCGTGCTTGGGCGAAACCGAATAACAGGGTCAGGTTACATTGAATGCCTTCTTTTTCCAGTTGCTCTGCGGCACGAATACCTTCCCAGGTTGATGCAATCTTAATCAGGATGCGATCTTTGCTGATGCCTTGCTCTTCGTATAATGCGATCAGACGATGAGCTTTTGCGATGGTTGCTTCGGTATCAAAAGACAAGCGTGCATCCACTTCTGTGGATACTCGACCCGGTACAATATCCAGGATTTCCTTGCCGATGAGGATGGAAAGTTTGTCATTGGCATCTTGAAGGCGCTGATGCTCGTCGGTTGATTGCTGTTTTGCCCATTCTACAGCTTCACGAATAAGTCCTTCGTATTGAGGAAGTTGGGCGGCTTTTAGCATCAGGGAAGGGTTGGTTGTGGCGTCTACTGGCTGGTATTGGCGAATAGCTTCGATGTCGCCAGTATCGGCAACCACGGTAGTGACTTTACGCAATGCGTCTAATTGACTGGTCATGATTTCCTCTAACTACAAGGGGTAAAAACGGCTAAGACATAGGGACTTTTCAAAGACAATTACCCAAGTTTGCTATTCTGAAATAGCAATGTGACTTATTGATGAATTTGTGAGTCGTATTAGCTGTAAATATATGAACCTGCGCTTTGCAGAGCATGGTTGCTCAAACAGGTTTCTGCATTATAGCGCTACTGCAAGGGAACAACAAAAGTTGCTGCTTATATGAAAGTACTTTTTTGTTATCTGTTTGATTATCTCTAAATAGCTGTGTTTAATTGTCAGTCACCCATAGAGATTTATCGCAAACTCGCCGTGGATACTTCCATGTAGGCTCCACAGCCGCTTCCCTGCGGCTGAGGGTTTGCTCCTAATTCTCTACAGGTGACTGATAGTTTGGAACAGGTATATAGCCTGTTGAGGCTAATAACATTGACCTTTTTCTCTAGTCTTGTATAACCTCCATATTGAATTTAAGGGCTTGTTAACGGTCAATTTATGACGGCAAAAATTACGATTATTCAAGAAGATATAACCACCTTGGGGGTTGATGCCATTGTCAATGCGGCAAACAATAGCTTGCTGGGTGGCGGCGGTGTGGATGGTGCGATCCACCGTGCGGCTGGCGCAGAGCTGCTGGCTGAATGTCGTACCTTGAACGGTTGTCCAACAGGGGAAGCGAAAATAACGGCGGGATATCAACTACCAGCAAAGCACGTTATTCATACTGTGGGTCCTATTTGGCAAGGTGGAACGCATAATGAAGCGGAGTTACTGGCAAACTGTTATCGCAATAGTTTGAAAGTGGCGGCTGAGAATGATGTGCGTAGTATTGCGTTTCCGGCTATTAGTTGTGGTGTGTATGGCTATCCTGTATCTGAAGCTTGTGCCATTGCCATGCATACTGTGGCAGAGGAAAGTGCCGGTTACGATTCGCTCAGAAAAGTCATCTTCTGTGCGTTTAATGACGAGATTTACCAAGCATACCTAACCGCGATGCAGTCCTTGCAACTGCATTAATTATTCTGTTTTGTTAGAATGCTCTTCCTGTTCGCCTGGGGCGTTGGTTTGTCTTGTGCCCCCAATGTTTTGTTCAAATCTCATATAAATAGAGAGCCCTATGCTAATTGTTATTTCCCCAGCTAAAAATCTTGATTACGACACACCAGCTACAACCTCAGTGATGACTCAGCCTGAGTTGCTTGATGAGGCTTCTGTGCTGATTAAACGCTGCCGAGAATTAGCACCACAGGAAATTGGTTCTTTAATGAAAATCAGTGACAAGTTGGCGCAACTTAACGCCGAACGTTATGCAAGCTGGCATCTGCCTTTTACTCCCGAGAACGCTAAACAAGCGGTGCTGGCCTTTAATGGCGATGTTTACACCGGGCTAGAAGCGGGGTCTTTGGATAAAGACGATTTAGTCTTTGCTCAAAGCCATTTACGTATTTTGTCGGGCTTGTATGGATTATTGAAACCTCTTGATTTAATGCAGCCTTATCGTTTGGAAATGGGGACGTCACTTGCTAATGAGCGTGGTAAAAACCTCTATGACTTTTGGGGCGAAACGATCACCAACCATGTTAATGCCGCCATGCAGGCTCAAGGTGACAATGTGTTGATTAACCTGGCGTCGAACGAATATTTCAAGTCAGTAAAGCCTAAATTATTAGATGGCGTTGTGATCACGCCAGTGTTCATGGACAAGAAAAACGGGCAATACAAAGTCATTAGTTTCTTTGCGAAAAAAGCCCGTGGTCTGATGGCGCGCTACATCATTAAAAATCGTTTGCAGGAAGTTGAGCAATTGAAACACTTCGATTACGCCGGTTATCAGTTCTCAGAAGAAATGAGCAAAGGCAATGAATTGGTGTTTACGAGGGAAGAACAGTAAGCCTGATATCTATAGAAAATCCCCAATGAAAATAAACGTTATTTCATCTATAATTCAGTTTTTAAGACAAAATAGATGAAATAACATTTAATTATGCTCAACGAAGATTGGTTTAAAAAACAGGGAAAGTTCATTCAAAAAATGCGGAAGCGCAAGTTCCCTAACGATACACAAACTCGTTTTGCTGCTCGTATAGGTGTCGGTGTCACCACGATACGTAATCTGGAAGCTGGAAAAGGCGGTGTTGCCTGGGAAACTGTTGTTAAAGCGCTTGATATTCTAGGCATGAAAAATCAACTTGATGCTTTGTTTGTGGAACCTCCTGAAATCAAAATCAAAAGCGGTGAAAGCTGGTGAGCGTTTTCAACCTTTATTATCAAACCTCGACTGGCAGTGTTCTTAAGTGTGCCCGAATACAGTTAAATGAAAACGCTCGAGGGCAGTTAGAATCAGTTTATTTTAGCTACCACCCTGACTTTCTTGATTCTGATGAACAACCTATCGATCCAAGATTGTTGCCTAAATCTTCTAATGTTGTTGAGTTAACTTGCGACAGAGAAGCGCCGGGTTTTATTGATGATGTGTTGCCCGATGATTGGGGCAAGAAGGTATTGGCAAGAGTTAATAACCTCACGCATAAGCCCTGTATTTCAGAATTGCTTGAGTTAATGAATCACTCTACGGTGGGAGCACTTTATTTCATTGCTGAAAATGATGAGCAAACTGCTGATTACGGGTTGGGGTGTGAGAAGTCGAACCTTGAGGAATTGCATAGTATTGCCAGTAAGATTGATTCAGGTTTGGTCAAGTCTGAGGAAATTGAGCGTATTAAGTTAAATATGTTTAGCCGAGGCTCCAGTGTTGGCGGGGCTCGCCCTAAGGTGTTGGTGCATGATGAACAGCATGGCTATATTGCAAAATTTTCCAAACAAAGCGATGAATTTAATTATGCGATGGTTGAAAATGCATGTCTGAGTCTAATGCGCCAAGCCGGAATTATGGTCGCTGATACTCATGTGGAAACCATTCAGCATCAGCAAGTTAGTAACGATGTTTTATTTGTTCGGCGCTTTGATGTCTCAGAACAAGGTGGGCGATATCATCAATTAACGGCAAATGCATTGTTAAAGAGTTTAGACAACCAAACAGATCCTCTATTGATGAAATATGATCATATTTCCGATTTAATCTGCCGTTATTCGGCATTTCCTGAAAGAGATAATCAGCAACTATTCGCCCAAATGTTGTTCAACAAGGTGTTGAACAATACTGATGATCATCTAAGAAATTTTAGTTTTACCTGTCGTGAAGATGGGTGGCAACTAAGCTCTGCCTATGATGTTGTTCCCTCGCTTGCTCACGGTCAGTATCATCAACTAAAGGTTGGTTTAAGCGATTATCTTCCTGAGCTTTCAGAGGCCGTTTCTGTTCATAAGAAGTTTAACCTGACCAAGCAAGTTGCGCAGGATGTCATCGAACGAGTGAGTGACGTCAGCCAAAATTGGAAAACTGTTTTTGCTCAATTGGGTGTGAGTGAAGAAGATCTGGCGTTATTACAGAATGTAATTCGTCCTTGATGGGCCTGCTCAGATTGCCCCAGTCCAGATTAGCCCAGCTTAATCCGTCACCAATTCTTGCTTAAACGTCAAGGTTTGCTTTTCGTTGCCATGAACAATATCAATGGAGAATCGGAAGGTTTCCCTGTCTCTAAATGGCAGCTGTGCCAAATAATAGATTGAATCCTGTTCCTGCACTTGCTCGAATGTCAGTTCTTTAATTGTACCTAACAGGTTTGTTGCCGTGCCCGTTATGGCAACGTTTTGTGCTTGCTTGCTGTCATGATCCAATACCGAAATGTTGACGAATGCATTGTATTTACTACGCTGGATTTGGTACTGACGAGCAATTTCCGGCTGCAAAAAAGTGCTGTTCAAAACAATGTAATGTACGTCCCAATTGCCCAGCGTTTTATATTGCTCGGCTTGCGCAGAGCTGGCTATGGTCAGCCAGCTTAGCAGAGAAATAATCAAATACATTGAGCGTTTGGGCGTATCGATCAACTTTCTCAATATCATTAGAAAACACCCAGTAAATCTTGCAGTAATAGTTGAAGAAACTGTAAGGCAATAATGGCAAACAATATGGATAAGTCCAATCCACCAAGTGGCGGGATAACCCGGCGAATAGGCGCCAAAAATGGCTCGGTAAGCTGTTGCATCACCAATTCTATCGGGTTATAGCCTTGGCTTACCCAGCTTAGTATTGCTCTTAGAATAAGCACCCAAAATATCAGTGAGAAAACTTCTTTTAAAACAATCAAGAAGCCCGTGATCACTAACGAAATGGGGTTGATATTGGCTACCCCTTGCATGAGGCCAAGTAAAAACACCTTCAACATGGCAACAGCCAAGGCCAACACCAGGGTAGCAGTATCAAGGCGACTAATGGGCGGAATGATTCTGCGCATTGGGCCAACAATAGGATGCGTCGCCTTCACGACAAATTGGCTGAAAGGATTATAAAAATCCGCTCTGGCCAGTTGTAACCACAACCTGAGTAATACCACCATCAGGTATAAATCTAAGAGAGTTCCAACTAAAAACTGGGTTGCATTCATGGATTGTCCATCATTAATAATTTAAAACTGTTTCGACATTTCTTCTGCACGATCCACCGCCGCCTGCATGGCATCAGCGACTATCTTTTCCAGATTTGACTGCTGGAAATGTGCAATAGCTTGCGCAGTGGTTCCGCCTTTAGACGTAACTTGGGCGCGAAGCTCTGATAATTCAAGTTCTGGATGTTTACAAACCATTTCAGCGGAACCTAACATGGCTTGTTGAACCATTAAACGCGCGGCGTCGTGGTCAAATCCAAGCGCTTCTGCTTTGGCTTGCATTGCTTCCAAAAACAGAAAAAAGTAAGCAGGACTGCTGCCTGCGGCGGCGATGACGCCATTAATTTGCTCTTCCTGCTCAGCCCAAACGGTTTCACCTACCATATTGAACAGGTCTTCTGAATATTGACGTTGTTCATCGCTGGCATTGTCACTAAATAATCCGGTTAAGCCTTTGCCAATCGCACTGGGTGTATTGGGCATGGTGCGAATGAGAGGGCATTCACCTCCCAACATTTCTTTTAAACGCGCGCTGGTTAACCCGGCAGCGATAGAAACAAATAACTTTTGTCGCTTGTTGTGCTCTGGCGAGAATTGAGCACAGACCTCTGCCATTAACTGAGGTTTGACTGACAGCACGACCACTTCTGAGCGCGAGATGGCGTCATTATTGTCTTGAGTGATATTAATGCCGAAGTCTTGTTGTAGCGCCTCTAATTTGGGAAGACTGGGATTACTGGCAGTGATCAAATTAGCTGGGTAGCCGTTGGCAACCATTCCGGTGATGATGGCACGGCTCATATTGCCTGCGCCAATAAACGCGATTGCTAGGTGCTTCATTCGGATTTTACATTCCTCGTTTAGCTCATGAGTGCGCCTATGATAACAATCATGAGCGCACATTATGAGTTATTTGCTGAAATATTTGTTTTAGCCTTATTTTGAAAGTGAATTTCAATCTCGCCGCAATCTCGCACAATATCGCGAAAAAGCCTCAGCCTTGGGATGCCGGATAATCTCTCGCACCAAATATCGCAGTGCCTATTCTTACCATAGTTGAGCCGCAAGCAATTGCCATGTCTACGTCACCCGACATGCCCATTGAAAGGGTATCGACTTGTGGATACTTCTGCTTAAGCTGGTGATACAAATCCTGCATTTGGGTGAAGGCAAAACGTTGTTCCTGCTCTGACTCTGTCGCCGCAGGAATCGCCATCAGGCCGCGTAAATTCAAACGAGGTAATTGGCTAATTGTTTCTGCAAGCGGCATCACTTCTTCCGGCAATAAACCCGATTTGCTGTCTTCATCACTGATATTAACCTGAATACAGACTTGTAATGGTGCAAGGTCTTCGGGGCGCTGTTCGTTTAAACGCTCTGCTATTTTGGCTCTATCGACCGATTGAACCCAGTCAAAATGTTCCGCAACCACCTTGGTTTTATTGGACTGAAGCGGGCCAATCATGTGCCATTGGATGCCTTCGAGGTCTGACAAGTCGGCAATTTTTTGTATGCCTTCCTGTACGTAGTTTTCACCAAACATACGTTGTCCGGCGTTCCACGCTTCCCTAATTGCTTGATTTGGCTTAGTTTTACTAACAGCTAATAATAGTATCTCTTGAGGATTACGGCCTGCTTTTAAGGCGGAATCCTGTATAGTGTCGAGTGCGCTTTTCAGGCGATTTGCTATTGTTAACATGATATATAAAGAGTGTTGTCGCTCATTCAAATTGATACGGGAGTACAGGTTTTGGATATTACCGAACTTTTAGCCTTTAGTGTGAAGAATAATGCCTCGGATTTGCATTTGTCGGCAGGATTGCCCCCCATTATTCGTGTCGATGGTGAAATGCGTAAGCTGAATGTGCCTGAAATGGATCACAAACAGGTACACGCATTGATTTATGAAATCATGAATGATCGACAGCGTAAGGAGTATGAGGAACGATTAGAGACCGACTTTTCCTTCGAAGTAAAAGGGCTTTCTCGCTTCCGTGTTAACGCTTTTGTGCAAAATCGTGGCGCTGCCGCAGTGCTAAGAACCATTCCCAGCAAAGTCTTGTCTCTGGAAGAATTGGGCGCACCGGATATTTTCAAAACTATCATCAATCAGCCTACCGGTATTGTCCTTGTAACGGGGGCAACCGGTTCCGGTAAGAGCACTACCTTGGCGGCGATGATTGATTACGTTAATTCGCAAAAACGTGAACATATTCTAACTATCGAGGATCCGATTGAATTTGTTCATGAGAACAAACTGAGCCTGATTAACCAGCGTGAAGTGCATCGCGACACCCACAGCTTTAACAATGCCTTGCGTTCGGCGTTACGTGAAGACCCGGATGTTATTCTGGTTGGGGAATTACGTGACCTTGAAACCATTCGTTTGGCCATTAGTGCTGCTGAAACCGGGCACTTGGTATTTGGTACGTTGCACACCAACTCAGCGCCGAAAACGATCGACCGTATTATTGACGTGTTCCCGGCTGAAGAAAAAGCCATGGTGCGTTCCATGTTGTCGGAATCTATTCGTGCGGTTGTGTCTCAAACCTTGTTAAAACGTATTGGTGGTGGGCGTGTTGCCGCTCACGAAATCATGATTGGTATTCCAGCGATTCGAAACCTTATTCGTGAAGACAAAGTGGCTCAAATGTATTCGGTGATTCAAACCGGACAACAGCACGGTATGCAGACCATGGATCAATGTTTACAGAAGCTGGTAGCGCAAGGCTTGATCACGCCACAGGATGCCGCTGATAAGAGCATCGACAAGAAGAGCATGTCTCCAGGGTTCTAACCCTGACTAATAAATGGTGGCAAGGAGTGGATATTGCTCGGTCATGAGAATATCCGCTTTTTAAAAGACTCTGTATTAGCAATGTAAAAGAGTGAGCAAGATGGATTTAGAGTTATTTTTGCAAAAGATGGTTGATGAGGGAGCATCCGATTTATTTATTACCTCTGGTTTTCCGGTGAGCGCGAAAATCAGTGGCAAGATGACACCACTGTCGCCGGAAGTGATAAGCGCCGAGCAATCTCTGGAACTGGTGAAAAGCACCATGAGCCCAGAGCAGGTTGAAGAGTTCACCAAGTCTCGTGAATGCAACTTTGCTATTGCTCGGGATGGCGTTGGGCGTTTTCGTTGTAGTGCTTTTTGGCAGCGGGATTGCGCGGGTATGGTGGTGCGCCGTATTGTCACCCAAATCCCCAAAGCGGAAGATTTAGGACTGCCCGAAGTGTTGAAAGACATCATTATGGCAAAGCGCGGTCTTATCCTGTTTGTCGGTGCTACCGGAACGGGTAAATCGACTTCTTTGGCTGCCTTGATTGGACATCGTAATCGCAATTCCTACGGTCACATTCTGACCATTGAAGACCCGATCGAATTTGTGCATGAGCATGAACATTGTGTGGTAACACAGCGCGAAGTCGGGATTGATACCAAGTCTTTCGATGATGCTTTGAAGAGCTCATTGCGTCAGGCGCCTGATGTTATTTTGATTGGTGAGATCCGGTCGATGGAAACCATGGAATATGCCATGTCGTTTGCCGATACCGGACACTTGTGCGTGGCGACATTGCACGCCAACAATGCTAACCAGGCCATTGAGCGTATTATGCACTTGGCTCCGCCAGATCAGCACGCCAAGTTGCGTTATGACTTAAGCTTGAACATGCGCGCTATTATCGCTCAGCAATTGGTGCCTACCGCTGATGGAAAAGGCCGTGTTGCTGCTATTGAGATCCTGCTTAATTCTCCCTTGGTTCAGGATATGATCCAGCGTGGCGAAATTGCCGGCTTGAAAGATGCGATGAAAAAAGGCAAGGAAATGGGCATGCAAAGTTTTGACATGGCGCTTTATGAGCTGTTTAAAGAAGGCAAGATCACCATGGATCAAGCATTGCATCATTCCGATTCGCCAAATGATTTGCGCTTGATGATCAAGTTGGATAGCAATAGTGGCACGAATCTGGGCTCCTTGAGCGACGTCACCATTGATATGGATTAGACTTGTCGGTTGTTAATGTTTCAGGAGGAAGGTCGAGCTTTCCTCCTGAGCTACATGTTTAACATTCTTAAATACGCAATCAAATTCACTAAGGTATCGCCGATTGATTAAAGTCTTCGCCAGTGAAAACCGCCTTCAAGTCCAGCAAATTAAAGACCTGCTGGAATCCCACCATATTCCCTGCTTTATTAAAAACGAATACGCCATCGGTGCGGTTGGCGAATTGTCACCCTTTGATGCCTGGCCAGAAGTCTGGTTGACTGACCCGGAATGGGAACCTAAAGCCAACTCGTTAATTCAGGAATTCAGTTTGCCGCCAGTGACCAATGAAGATTGGTTTTGTCGTCAATGTGGGGAACGCAACGCCTCAACCTTTGAGATATGCTGGAATTGCGGCAAAGCAATGCCAGGCTAACTGGTTTAACTAAACCAATGCTTGGTTCGATTAGCAAAGGCAACCAGAGATAGCATCACAGGCACTTCAACCAGTACACCAACCACTGTTGCCAGTGCTGCACCAGAATGTAAACCAAACAGAGAGATTGCAACGGCGACTGCCAATTCGAAAAAGTTAGACGTGCCTATCATGCACGCCGGGGCGGCGATGTTGTGAGGCAGCTTTAATTGTTTTGCGAGAAAGTATGCAATGGCAAAGATACCGTAGGTTTGAATGAGTAAAGGAATAGCTATCAAAACGATGGTTTGAGGCTTGCTTAAAATGGTTTCAGCCTGAAACCCAAACAGCAGAACCACGGTAGCCAGTAGCCCTATTATCGACCAAGGTTTGAGCTTGCTAACAAACTGATTTAACTGAGAGTGATCATTGTTTTTGTCGAGCAAGGAACGAGTCAATGCACCTGCAATCAGAGGCAATAATACATATAGCACAACAGAAATCAGCAAGGTTTCCCAAGGAACCTGAATATCCGTAACTCCTAATAAAAATGCGGTGATAGGCGCAAAGGCGAAAATCATAATGATGTCGTTAATCGAGACCTGCACCAAGGTGTAGTTAGGGTCGCCTTTGGTTAACTGGCTCCAGACAAACACCATGGCGGTACAGGGCGCAACGCCAAGAAGTATCATGCCTGCGATATATTCTGATGCAGATTGTGGATCGACCCAGTCAGCAAAAATGCCTTTAAAAAACAGCCAGCCTAATAAAGCCATGGTAAAGGGCTTGATGAGCCAGTTAATGACCAGAGTGAGCGCTAAACCTTTGGGTTTTTTGCCTACGTCTTTGATAGCTGAAAAGTCCACTTGAATCATCATGGGGTAGATCATCAGCCAGATAAGAACGGCAACAACCATGTTCACATGGGCATATTCAATGGCTGCAATACTGGCGAATACGCTTGGTATCAAGATGCCAAGCAAAACGCCAATCACAATGGCTACGCCAACCCAAACAGAAAGAAAACGTTCAAATAACCCCATAAAATTCTCCAAAATTTGAGTTAGTTTGCGCTTGCACCCAACGCGGTAAGCGCTTGTTTTAACTGCTCAGGTTGTTGAATATGCGCGATGTTTTTTAGAGCAGAGACTCGCTCACTAATTTCACTCATTACAGCATGGAATGCCTTTTCGATTTCAGCATCTGTCCCTTCTATTTTCGACGGATCGGCTAACCCCCAATGGATTTTTATCGCTTTGCCAAACCAGACGGGGCAGGTTTCATTGGCTGCGCTATCGCATACCGTGATAACAACATCCGGCTCGAAGTTTTCCAGTTCGTCCCATGATTGACTTTGGAGCCCATCAATAGAAATGCCTGCGTCTTGCAGATACTTCAACGTTAGAGGATGTACTTGGCCTGAGGGCTGACTCCCCGCACTTTTTGCTTCAATTTCGCCTTGAGAAAGATGATTGGTAATAGC
Source organism: Paraneptunicella aestuarii (assembly GCF_019900845.1). NCBI lineage: Bacteria > Pseudomonadati > Pseudomonadota > Gammaproteobacteria > Alteromonadales > Alteromonadaceae > Paraneptunicella > Paraneptunicella aestuarii. The sequence continues at coordinate 1,281,628 of NZ_CP074570.1, forward strand.
TTCGGACAAAATACTGCGGCAACGATTATGAGTGCAGATATATAAAATTTTCATGCCTGATTTTCTCTTGATTATCGCCTTCACTTGATTATCGTCTTCACTTGCTTACGCAGGCTGACATCGTGTTTGGCTGGTTTGAGCCTTTTCCATACGCGCGATCACTTGTTCTAAATAGTCCGTTGAATGTTTCGCGGTGTTACGTAACACGTCTTTGCACCAGTTGGGAAGTACAGGATTCAGCTGATAGTAAACCCACTTGCCGCGTCTCTCATCCTGCAACAAGCCGCATTTTCGTAGTTCTGCCAGATGTCTCGATACTTTCGGTTGAGACAGTTCCAGCGCGGATGTCAGGTCACAAACACAAAGCTCTGAATACATGAGTATCAGCAGCAAGCATTTCAGCCGGGTGTCGTCGGCCAGGCATTTGTAAAATGCGACCGGATCCTCAATAGCTGCAATAGGCAAATGGGCATACTCACTTCAAATAACATATGCGGGAAATCATATATATGAAATTTCATATGTAAAGTGATGTTTTTATGACATGGGGATTTGTATCAGGGAATTGCTGCGAACCGGCCTATAAACTGTCTGGTTGATACTCAGGAATATTGGGCTTCCAGCCAACTTTCAATAATCAGGCAAGCGGAGACACTGTCGATTTTTCCCTTTTCCAGCTTTTTATAACCGCCCAGTTCGAACAACCTGGCTTTGGCGTCGGTTGTGGTCAGGCGTTCATCGTAGGTCTCGACAGGGATTTTAAATTTGTTGTGCAGGCGGTTGGCGAACTTCTTTGCGGCAAAGGTCACTTGCTGAGTCGTGCCATCCATATTGAGCGGAAGACCCACTACAACAATATTGGGTTTCCATTCATCATAAATAGCAGCGATGGCATCCCAATCTGGAATACCATCTCTTGCTTTTAATGCGGGAAGAGGCGAGGCGGTTCCTGTTACCTCTTGTCCAATTGCGACACCAATACTTTTGCTACCGAAGTCAAATCCCAAAATACTACGATTGGTTTGTGTCAATTGGACATCCTTTTTGAATGAATCGTTGTTTATGCGTGTCCGGCATAGGGCGACAGTCGCCAAATATCGATACCCAGTTTATCAATTGCCGCTTGCCATTTATTCTCGACGGGCACTTTAAACAGAATATTTTTATCTGCTTCTACCGTTAGCCAGGAATTGTCTTCCAATTCTTTTTCAAGTTGACCGGCAGACCAGCCTGAATAGCCTAGCGCAATGATGGAATCTTCTGGCCCTTGATCATTACCAATCACATCAAGAATATCTTTTGAAGTGGTGATCATAATCTCGGAATCGAGCTTCATGCTTGAACTCCAGCCAATCTGTGTGGAGTGCAAAATAAAACCACGATCTCGGCTAACTGGCCCACCCATCATCACAGGATTATTGGCGTGGAAATGATCCACTGGGCCTGCTGTTTCGGTCATACCCATGAGCTCTTCCAGAGTCATACCAGCCAGTTGATTTACCACAATGCCCATCGCGCCTTCTTCAGTATGTTCAATGATATATGCCACCGATCGAGAGAAGTACGAACCTTCCAAAGATGGGGTAGCAATTAGAAGATGATTCTGTAAGCTTTTGTGCATATTAACGCCTCTAAGTTGAGCCTGCTGATATGAATGCCTTGTTCGACTTAACTATAGTCCTTTCTGGGGGCTTTTGAGACATTTTTCAATGGCGTCAAATAATTTGCCCGTAATGCTGATGTCGTAAGCCGCTTCGATCTCCTGAACACAGGTTGGGCTGGTAACATTGATCTCGGTGATCCTGTCGCCAATCACATCAAGGCCAATAAACAACAAGCCTTGAGCGCGTAAAACCGGGGCAACGGTTTCAGCCAGTTTTCGGTCGCTTTCAGAAATCGGTTGTGGACGCCCAGTACCGCCAGCCGCCAAATTGCCACGAGTTTCTCCAGCCGAAGGCAAGCGCGCCAGGCAATAAGGCATGACTTCGCCATCAACGATCAGAATACGTTTGTCACCGTCTTTAATGGCTGGTAGGTATTCCTGAAACATGGCATAACGAGTGCCATGTTGAGTTAGTGTTTCGATGATAACGCCAAGGTTATTGCCGTCTGCTTTCACGCGAAAAATCGAAGCGCCGCCCATGCCGTCCAAAGGTTTGCAAATCATATCTGTATGCTTGGCATGAAACTCACGAATAAGCTTGGCATTGCGCGTTACCAGCGTATCGGGAATGAGGTCAGGGAAAAACGAGGTGGCGAGCTTTTCATTAATATCACGCAATGCCCGGGTTTTATTCACCACCAATGTGCCAAGGCTTTCCGCCAGTTCCAGCATTTGAGTGGCATACAGGAATTCACCATCAAATGGAGGATCCTTACGCATTAAGATCACATCTAAACTGTCCAGGCCAATATGTTGGGCTTCGCCAAGGGTAAACCAGTTTTCGGGATCGCGTTTAACTGACAGAGAATGAGCGATGGCATTAGGATGACCGTTAATCAGATACAGCCCAGACATTTCAATATAATAGAGTTCATAGCCACGGCTTTGCGCTTGCAATAGCATAGCGAAGCTGGTGTCTTTTTTGATATTGATGGATTGAATAGGATCCATCACGATGCCAAGTTTGATGCTCAAGGTTTAATCCCCGTCAATTGCTTGATTGATAGTTGATGATACAACGAAATGAACTTAAAGATTGGTGCAGGTTGATATTATTCAAGCGCCAAAGTGCCAGAAAAGATGTAACAAGATTCGATCCTGAGACGTCATTTTAGATGTTATTTCCGGTTTGAGATTTTTAACGCTGTGCTTAAATCCAATCGTTAAAATAAGCGTCATGAAGGCTGACGCTTAATCTTAATTTCGGTTTTTTCATTTCATTTCTGATTTTACAAATCGCCAAAATGACTTTGCAGTACGGTGATGGCTGCCAGAGCTGCGGTTTCTGTTCTTAGTACGCGAGGGCCAAGCAACGCTGCATTAAATCCGCTTTCACTACTTTGGTAGATTTCGTTATCCGACAAACCACCTTCTGGGCCTATGAGCAAACGGAAGCCATGCTGATTCGGTTTAAATTCACGTATGGTTTTTTCTGCTTTGGGATCCAGTGTCAGGCGTAATTGCTGGGTCGATTGGCTCAGCCATTCGTGCAGCGTAATCGCTTCGTGCAGTGTAGGAACCACATTCCTGCCACACTGTTCACACGCCGATGTAATCACTTTAAACCAGTGTTGTTGCTTCTTGTCCCAACGCTCTGCATTGAGCTTAATTGGACAACGTTCAGTAATGATGGGCGTGATTTCTGTCACCCCCAATTCCACCGATTTTTGCAATACAAAGTCCATGCGCTCACCTTTGGAAATACCTTGTCCAAGGTGAATCGGTAAGGGAGATTCTACGCTCATAGTGAGCTGAGCTTCTATCAAGGCACTGGCTTGGCGCTTTGATTCCATCTGCAATGTTGCACTGTATTCATTACCGTCCCCATTGAACAAAATAATGGGATGGCCTTCTTTTAGCCTTAATACTGTTAGTAAATGCTTACTTGCTTCTTGTGTTAGGTCAATCGTCTGGTCAACGATAATGCTGTTGGGATGAAAAATTCTGGGAATACGCATAACTGTCTACTTTTCCGTGCTGAACGCTTGCTGTTTAGGGGAACCTCTACTGACCGAAAGTGGTGTAAAAATTGTGTCAAAACGCAACAAGTGTCTATATAACGGCGGGTAAAAATAATAAACTAAAACTCATTTTCGGATTGCTAATACTGTGGCACTCTTGCCCTTCATTGTAAATAGAGACGAGCACAATGGAATACATTATTGAAGTTGACGGTTTGGCCAAGTCCTTTCAAGGAATGACCGCCGTTAACCATATTAGTTTTAAAGTGAAAAAGGGTCAGTGCTTTGGTTTGTTAGGGCCAAATGGTGCTGGCAAGACCACAACCATTGAAATGCTGGAAGGCATTCTCCCCAAAGATGCAGGCACCATTAAATATCATGGTGAAGAGATGACCCGTGAAGCCTTGCATAAAATCGGTATTCAATTTCAGCATACAGCGTTGCAGGATTTTCTGACCACGCGCGATACCTTGAAGCTGTTTGCGGCTTTTTATAATAACCCGGTTCCTGAAGCTGAGCTTATCAAGCTGTGCGACCTTCAAGAGTTTATTGATCGTGACCATCGCAAATTATCGGGTGGTCAGCGTCAGAGATTATTATTGGCTCTAGCCTTGGTGAACGACCCCGATGTACTGTTCCTAGATGAACCAACTACCGGAATGGATCCTCATGCTCGTCGTAAGTTCTGGGACTTGATCAATGGCATTAAGCATCAGGGTAAAACCATTATTTTGACCACTCACTATATGGATGAAGCGGAATATCTGTGTGATGAAATCGTGATTATGGATAAGGGAGCTATTATTGAAAGCGGGCACCCCAATTCTTTATTGGCCAAGCACTTTACAGGTGCATTGATTCGTCTTGATCCTCAAGAATTGCCTGAATCTATTCATACACGTTATCAAGTTACCAGTACCGAAGGTTTCTGCGAATTTGCCACAGACAATGTGCAACGTGCGATTCAAGAACTCACTTCTGAGAATATTTCTTTGGAGGGTATGCATATCAAGTCTGCCAACCTGGATGACTTGTTTTTGAAATTAACTGGCCAGCAGTTGGAGGAAGTCTAATGGGATCATTTCGTAGTGCCTGGAATCGCTTTTATGCCATGTTTAAGGCTCGAAATCTGGAGTTCTTCCGAGACAGAGGCTCACTTGCCTGGTCGATACTGTTTCCTATTGTGATTTTAGCGGGTATCGCTTTCGCTTTTGACGGCGATGGTCAAACCCAGTTTAAGATCGGCGTGATGGACAGTGTTCCTGAACAAGCGAAAGCTGAGGGCGTAAGTAATAACGATGCCAAAACTAACTTCTATGGTTTGAAGTATCTGGAGTTTGTGGTTTATAACGATTTGCAAAACGCACAGGAAAAAGTGCAAAAGCACGCCATAGATATCTTGATTGATCATCAGAGTAAACAATATTGGATTAACCAATCTTCACCGCAGGGTTATTTTGTTGAACAGCTTTTACTTGGGCATGACGACAACTATCAACGTGTGACCTTAGATGGTAAAGAAGTGCGTTATATCGACTGGTTGCTGCCCGGAATATTGGGCATGAACATGATGTTCAGTAGTTTGCTTGGCGTGTCTCATTCCATTGTGCGTTATCGTAAAAACTCGGTCTTAAAACGTTTGAAAGCGACGCCCTTAAGAGCCATTGAGTTTGTGTTTGCTCAGATCATGTCACGCTTGTTCATTGTATTGGTGATGTCGGCTTTTGTTTTCGTAGTCTGCGATTTAATGTTCGATTTCTACATGATTGGAAGCTATTTAGACCTGTTGGTCATTGGTGTTCTGGGTAGCTTATGTATGATTTCTCTTGGACTGCTGGTGGCAAGTCGTAGCCGAAGTGAAGAACTGACAGGCGGTATCATGAACGTGATCACCTGGCCTATGATGATCTTGTCTGGGGTGTGGTTTTCGCTGGAAGGTGCGCCAGAGGCTGTCGTTCAGTTATCACAGGTATTCCCTTTAACTCATGTGTTAAATGGTGCCAGAGCAATCATGACCGACGGCTCTTCGCTATGGGATCTGCAATTTGAAGTGGGATTGCTATTAGTGCTAACCGTTATTTTTATGACGCTATGTTCCTGGCTGTTCCGATGGGAAGGCGACGGGCGGTAGTCTGTAAGTGGTGAAGATGAATTTGCGATAAGGGTAGCGGTTGCTACCCTTTTTTAATTCTGTGCGTAAAGCATAAATTGGCACAAAGTTTAAAGTATAAGATGACCAACGTCGTGCGCAGGGTAAGCGAGCAATTTGTTGATAAAAATGAGAGCTCATAAGGCTTGGTTTTGTGTAGCTGCGCTTATTTTTTTCGACGGTTCAAACTTAGATGTAGCTCGATGGCTAAGGAATTGTTCAAGTTTGGTATTGAAGGTAGCTTTTGGATACTTCAAGTCATAAAGCAGAATAAAGCGCCTGAACCAAGCTAAATATGATTTTTTAGTTTGCAAGCTATAATGCTTTATTAGCAACTATGTACGTACATATTTAATAAAAGGTGATATTTAATATCTTTATTTGTTTTGTGATCTTTATTTTCCTCTTGTGCAAATCTGCTCGCATTCTGAATAAGTGGGGAGTTGTAAGTTTTTGATTTTAATAGAAGTGTAGTTTGAAGTCCAAATTCGCAGAGACCTATATAAATTCCAATTCTCGCTTTCCCCAAACTGTCATATGAATAAGAGGCTAGCAATTCGATTTAACCTACTGCTAATATTGGAAAAAATATCATTTTTTGAATTTTTAGTATGGTGTTAAAAGTGGGCATGCTGGGGATTCGCAGTGATACACTGTTAGCACAATGAGAAGGGAGGGGTATGTCATACTCAGCACAGGTGTTTAGAATTTTGATTGCATCTCCTAGTGATGTAAGTCAAGAACGTGATATCGCAGTAAAAACTATCCAAGAGTGGAATGACTTAAATTCTTCGGAGCGACAAATTGTTTTGTTGCCTCTTAGGTGGGAGACCCACTCCGCACCTGAATATGGAAAAAGGCCCCAAGAAATAATAAATCGTCAGGTGGTGGATCAATGCGATCTTTTAGTTGGGGTATTCTGGACAAGAATAGGAAGTCCAACAGGTGTAGCGGATAGTGGAACGTTAGAGGAAATTGAGCGAGTTGCGAAAGATGGGAAGCCAGTGATGCTCTATTTTTCGAAGGCAAATCAAAACCCTGACGATATTGATTTGGATCAATTGAAAAGGCTAAGAGAATTCAAGTCTAAGACTTTTCCGAAAGCCTTAGTAGAGAATTACTCAAGCCAAGTCGAATTTAGGGATAAATTATCTAAACAACTTGAGATACAAATAAGGGGGCTTCTTGCAGAAAAAGGAATAAAAGAAGAGTCAGACATGACGAGCCCGATAACTGATATACAGTTACATTTCTCAGACCCATCAACTGGGGCAGATCTTGGAGAGGAAATAGATTTAACAGGTACCTACATTGAAGTAACGGATTATGATGATATTCCTGATTATGAGGAGGAGCAGGAAGTTAAGCGATCAAGATCTCGAAGTTCATTGTCACATATGATTATCTCTTCACGCCATAGAGATAAAGACTACTACCGAGATAGGGTTAGGAGATTTGTTGATAATAATTTTAGATCGAGAATAAGATTTTGGCTAAAAAATGTGGGAACGATTGGGGCAAGGGATGTATATATCGACCTTAAGGTGAAATCAAGTGGTTCTGGTCTGACTATATTCTCAGATCGCCAGATTGAGGACGAGAATGGGAACGTTTTTATTTTACCTAGTGGTGATAGTGAGCTAGAAGTGACTAAAGTAGATAGCGGTATATGGTCTAGTGCTATTGAGATGAGAGCTCTTCAGCCAAAAAGAGAAGTTAGCCCAAATAAGAAGATATCCCTAGGGGCTAAGGAAAGTTGCGAAATATCAGTAGAAGCAAACATATATGCAGATACACTACCAGAGCCTATCTCAAAGACACTAAAGATTAACTATGAACTAAAGTTAGTTGAAGCCAGTTATAGAGAGATCTTGGAAGAGTTATCTAAAGAATAACGAAGTAAATTATTGTGCTAACAATTGGCTTTAGAGGGACTTGCTCTCCGCGGTGTTTCGTTTGTGGCGAATGCCACAAGCCTCACACCGCTCCGGCAAGCCCCTCAGCCTGAGCGTTAGCACAATAAAGGAAACATCAGTCGAAGCGGAAAGTGCATCAATAATTAAATGCCCCTTCCTCATCAACGGAATTAACGGACAACTTATTCTTTTATGCACAATCCTATTGGCAGTTAGGTTTCACTGGCGCTGCTTTGTAATAAGAATTTGCTTGCGGCATATGTTGCTGTAATTGCTCCATTCGCGTACCGGGAGATGGGTGAGTAGAAAGCAGCTCAGGAGGGCGATTACCTTCGCTAGCCTTCTCCATATTCTTCCAAAGTTCAACTGACTGCTCGGGTTTAAACCCGGCTTTTGCCATTAGATCCAAACCAATTATGTCAGCTTCTGACTCGTGAGTACGGCTAAAAGGAAGTTGTACGCCCACTTGCACGCCAAGTCCAATGGCCGACATAATCTCCTTGCTGTGACCTACCTGATTCGATTGCAGTATCTGGTTGGTCACTTGCATGCCCACATTAATCAGTGTGCCAGAAGACATGCGCTCATTACCGTGATCAGCAATAACGTGACCGACTTCGTGCCCAATAACCGCAGCTAATTGATGTTGGTTTTTAGCGACTTTTAATAAGCCGGTATAAACGCCTATTTTGCCACCGGGCAGTGCAAAGGCATTCACTTGATCATCTTCAAATACCACCACTTCCCATTCGCCGGAATAAACACTTTTTGGTACTTGAGCGGTAATGTGTTTGGCAACGCAGCTTACATAGGCGTTTTGGGTTTTAACGGCTGACGGTTTGCCTTCGGTTTTCATGGTGTCGAAGGCTTGTTGCCCCATGCCAATCATTTGGCTGCTGGAATAGAGTTTTAACTGGTTTCTGCCGGTTGGTGATTTGGCGCAAGACACAATACCAACAGAACTAACGATAAAAGCGAAACAACAAACTAACTTTAATGTGCGATTGGACATGCTATTCATCCTCTTACTGTGCCCAGGGAAATTCCGTAGATTAATAATAGTCGCTAATGAGTCGAATTCATTTGAAATTGAAAGGTTTATTTAAGGCTTGCTGCATTTCTATCTGGAAAAAAGAGCAAGCCTTGACGGCAGCGCTGTCTATTCTTCGATGATCTCAAAGCTATGAGTTATCTCGACAGATTTACCCAACATGATGGACAAAGAGCAATATTTGTCGGCAGACAAATTGACCGCTCTTTCAACATGTTTTTCAGAAATTCCTTTGCCGCGAACAATAAAGTGCAAGTGCATGGTTTTAAACACCGCCGGAACCGCATCGACACGCTCGGCTTCCAGTTTTACTTCAACGCCGGTGACTTCCTGTTTCGCTTTTTCCAGAATATTAACTACATCGATAGAAGAGCAGCTTCCTGTGGCCATTAACACCATTTCCATGGGGGTAGCAGACACTTTCTTCTGACCGTCCAGAAGCACCTTGTTGCCGTTTTCCGTTGTTCCTTCAAAAAGTAAATCGTGTTGCCATTTCACTGTTGCTTGCATGAGAAAATCCTGCGTTCTAATTTTTTATTGGTTAATGGAAAAATTGGGCTGAATGCATTTACCCAATAGATAAACACCAGAATCATATCCCCAAAAGGCTCATTAAGGGAATGAGTTGAAGCTGTTTTGCTGAGCAATTCCCTGTAAACCTATCAGGTTAAATGTTTACAGCAATGAAAAGTGCAGCTTCACAAATGTGAATATGTTGATTCAGAATATAATTTATGTGCCGATATTTTTGGGTAAGTTAGATGCCAATTGCAGGTAATTTAATGCTGTTTTCCTGATTTTTGCGCATATTTTGTGAGTTAACTTGCCAAGCATATATTCCATGACTATACAGATATAGCAATGGCTTTATGATGGCGCTCAGATGTTGCAGATATGTCAGATGTTGACGTCAGGATCGAATTAATTATGCAAAGGATAAAGGTATATGAAACAGGTTTTCTCATCGCTATTACTTCTAATATTTACTTCCTGGTTTTCGGCTTACGCTGATGAAATAGTCCCCGATTACACGAATCCCGTAGTGGGATTAATCGGCGCTAGTTCAGTCGACCCGGAAACATCTCCTTTTAACACAATCGGCCTTACTGCTTTAAATGGCTCTTCCTTTAGAGGCTTGGCTGACTATATGAAAGCGCGCAGTATTCATCAGGCCAAGGGTATTGTTTATCGCGAAGTAGCGGAAGCTGGGGCGACAACTAACGGCCAGAATGGTTATTTGAGTGTTCTGGAACAAGCTAAACGGTTAGTTGAACACACAACTACATGGAACGATGGTGTTCATCTAAAAGCGGCGGTTATCTTTCACTTTAACGATTGTTTACATTCTATCGCTGGACTGTGTGATGAGCAGGATGTACTGAACATCACGGTTGCGAATGTAAGAGAAGCTATCGAGTATCTACAAGCTGCCAATGTGAAAGTATTCATCACCAGATTGATCGATTATGATCGACTAGACTTGCCTTTGGTCGAAGAAATCTACTCTCAGATCTCACCGGGCTTTAAAGTGGCCTCAGAAGCTAACTACAATTTGTACAAATCCATTTATGAAACTGAAATGGAGCAATTAAACGGCGTTACCGTAATTGATGTTTGGCAGGGAATGGAACATATTGGTGACGGACTGCACGCTGACCACAGTTCCAAGATGCGAGCCTCGAAACGATTGCATCGAGCGTTACGACGCTATCTTCGAGCTCAATAAAAGAGCAAATTGACTATTAATTAATAGTTGAACAAGATTTAGCGAAATTTCACTGAATTAATAGTTGATTTAATTTAATTGAAATGTACAATGCGCACCGCACTTGAGAACTGAATCGTTCACAGATATCATCCAAGTTGCATTAAAGAAAAGACAGCGCGTGTGTAGCTCAGCTGGATAGAGTACCTGGCTACGAACCAGGCGGTCGGAGGTTCGAATCCTTCCACACGCGCCATTTCTTATTCTTTAACTCCTTTTCTGCGCGTGTGTAGCTCAGCTGGATAGAGTACCTGGCTACGAACCAGGCGGTCGGAGGTTCGAATCCTTCCACACGCGCCATTTTCTATTTTCGCTATTATTTCCCTCATATCCCAGCAATGCCTTAGTGGCTCTGCAATTGCCGATTTTGAAAAAGTTCGAAAACCTCTGTTGTTATATTGCTTTTCCTAAACTGCCACATCGCTACGATAGGCTACGGCCGAAATGTTTCTGATAATGATGAAGAGCCGCTTGCAAGAGTACAAAGGCATTGAATCCTTGTCGATTAATCTCATGGCTCGCATCGGATACCGGTGTTCTAAAGCGCATTTACTTTTTGCGCACTTTAACCTATAAGACAATGTAAGAAATATTCATATTTATTGGGGTGAAACCATGTCACAAGCAAAAACACAAACTTTAAGCCTTGGTGAGCACTGGAATGCCTTTATCGCCGCACAAATAGAAGATGGGCGCTATGCCTCAGCCAGTGAAGTAGTAAGGGATGCGCTACGCCTGATGGAAGAAAAACGTTCTGCTTCCAAGCTTGAGCAACTGCGTGCTGCTTTGCGTGAAGGTGAAGAAAGTGGTGATGCCGGTGTGTTTGATCTCGAAGCTATTAAACGTGAGGCGCTCAAGGAAATGGAACTTTCAAAGTAAATGCTGTTAATTCATATTCAGGTCAAGGCCAAGGACGATCTCAAGAAAATCCTGATACATTCGATTGAGCAGTGGGGACTGGAACGAGCAGAGCAGTATTATGATGAGCTTGGTGCAGGAATTACCTCTATTGCCGAAAACCCTCAGTTAGGTTTTGCGCGTGATGATCTGAAAACGGGCTATCGTCAGCTTACGGTTGCAAAACACTGTGTTTTCTATCGTGTCTCAAAATCAAAAATCCATGTAATCCGAATCCTGCATGAAAGAATGCTGAAATCAGGCCATCTCTAATCTGGCGTTATTAATTCCTCTATCCTTTCGCCCTATAATTGTACTGATGAAACGTTGGGCAAGTTGCGTTTCTCTGGGTTGATGACGCGCTCGACGTGCAGCAATCCAGGTGCAACGAATATCGCTCAATCGTGCTCAACGGCGTAACGCTTGAAGCCATTCAAAATTGACTGAGACATCACTCCACTTGCGAATGAACATGCATCGCCTTTGTTCTTATCACAGCGCGGCATAGGCCAAGCCCTCAGCGTTCCTGCGGTTACAAACCTTGCTAATAAATGGAGCAATGGAGCTGGACTACAAGGTAACTATGATTCGCATAGCTTACGCAAAACACGGGGCTTGCATATTTTAACGTGCCAGTTTGTCAACGCATCGCCAACCGCGCCAGCGTCACCTTGCCCATTAAAGCATTCGGTCACGCCACCCAAGTTCAAACCCTCAAATACCTCAGCATCCTGCTACTAGAAGTGCCTGATTTATATTGCGATTTAGAGTTGTGAATAGTTCGCCTTTGAGGTCAAAAAGGATAATAGATAAATCTATTATGCTTTGTGGTTTTCGCCTTTTGGTGGTAACAATCACAATCGTCAGCTTTGTCCCCAGAGGGGACGTTGTTAGTTGAGGTGATTTATAATAAAGGTACATCAAAAAGGAGACTAGGGTGAGCGATGTAGATAACAAATTAGACGATAAGTTTTATGAGTTTTTGCACCTGATAACAGTCCTATGCGAATGCTACGACTCTAAAAATGAGGAGGTTCTTGCTTTACCAATAAGTACGGCAATACGAGTCCTGCTTCATGATACAAAAAATAGCACGTCCCTATTAACTCATCTTAATAAAAGTAAAGAAAATTTCTTTAGCACCAACCTCAAAGATTCAAGAGAATGTGTTCACCTAGGGCTGGTTAGAAGAGTCAATATCGGCGTAAAGGATGGCGTTGGCGGAGAAGCTAAATACCTTCCCTTATGCTATGGGAAATACTTTTCGACAGAAGAGCAAGGTAAATATCTTAGTTTCAATGAATGGTGGGAAAAAGAAGGTATATTTGTCAATGAACAATCGACATTAACTAGAAAAGACCTAGTTCTTAACGTAACAAATAAAGACGGTGGGGCACATTTCGACAAGAAAGTTAAAAAGAATTATGATGCTTTTAGGCATTCATGGTCTGGAGGTTCTTGTTTGTCTGGAATTAATTCAGGTATTAAAAGAGGTTACGATAACATCCCAATCTATCCTGCAATTAGACAAATCGGGTATGAATTACTACGCACGCTAAAAGATTAACGTCCGCTTAGTGCCGAAAATGATTAAGTAGAATTGCTGAAAACAAGACTGATATTCTACCAATATATTGGGGTTTCTTATTTCAATAATATGAGGCTAAAATGACTGGAATAGCAATAAATAATCATGGAGAGTTTTTTGTTGCATCAAACTTCAGTGATCATGAATGGGAGATGCTAAAGGAAGATTATGTGGTTGGTGAGTTTTTAATGCCTTGCTGCCGCTCTCCTGCAATACTGAAGACTAGCCCCAATGGATTGAAGTTTTTTGCACATTATTCTGATGAATGTGCCACAGCACCAGAAACGATATGGCACATTCAAGCAAAAGAATCTCTAGTTAAGGAACTACGTCAAAAATCTATAAATGCGAGGAGCGAGGTGTCAGGCGGAAAAGCCACAGAAAAATGGAAGGCAGATATATATTTCGAGCACTCAAATAGAAAAATTGCTTTTGAAATTCAGCATTCATATCAACACCTGAGGGATTACTTTAAAAGGCAGAAAAGATATGAAAAGTCTAATGTGGAATGCTACTGGATTTTGTATAAGCCTCGTTTCGTAACAGTCTCTAAATCAATTGCAAAATATCGGATTAAAGAAGAGTTTGGCAATATTTTTCCAGAAGAGAAGAAAGTAGCATCTGGGGTTAATCAAATTTCTTCACTCCCAATCGTTTGGTTTGAGTCAGAAGAAAATGAGCAAATTAAAGCCCCTGGTTTCTTTTCAGCTAGCAGTAGTTGGTGGATAGATTGCATTCTTAATGGAAGGTTTTGTTATTCCATTGAAGGTTGGAGAATTCAATAAATCGTAACGTCCGCTTTGTCCCGAAAGCCGATCAATAAATAGGTTACTGTGGCACAAGTGCTCTCCAAATCATCACTCAACAAGTGTAGTGATAACCGGAGAGGCTAAAAAAACAACATTCGCTTCTACAATTCAAGATTGTGCTTGACGGTCTGGCATTCTGTCTTTGGGAATCCGCTCCCAAGAATGAAGCACTTCAAAAATTTCTTTCGAATTTTCTAATTCTTGGTGCGTCATTCTCTTCTTATTTATTCTTAATCCTTTCCTGTTTTTAGCTTTGAGTTTGATGGAACTACTACTTCATTTCTCTACAATACGTCTTATCGCAACAATTATTGTTTCTGAAACTTTTTCTCTTTTAAGATGCTCTTCATAATCGCTGCATACTTGAGGGTTTATCGCAAGAAGCGACTAAGTCAGTGTGTCGAAATATGTTTCCCTTTTAAATGTATTAAAGGTGAGTGAATAACTTGAAGGTTCGTCGAACCCCAAAATTGAAATATGCATTGCCAAATTCAGGGGGAATACGCAGCTGAGGTTAAATATTAATTTTCAAAGTATCGCACGATATCCATTTGCTGGTGCGGTACACCAATAATATCAATGCTTTGTTCACGGATAAGATAGAAAATAAGATGTTCTTGATTAGGGGAGCAATAATAATCATGTGCAATATCTTTGCGATGCTTCCCCAGTAATGGATTTTCGCTCAGAATTTGCAGCTTGTTATAAAGTCTACCAATGTATTTATCGGCTTGGTCTTCACTCCAATGCTGGGCAGTGTAAAGCCAGATATTTTGCATATCAGCTCTAGCTCTTGGTGTGATGTTAATTTTTCTGGGCATTGCGTTCCGCTTTAAATGCCCCAAGCATTTCATCCAATGATTCGTTGACGAATTCGCCTCGTTCCGCTTGGCTTGCTCCTTCTGCTAAGTGTCGACGCAATATTTCAAGCTTTGTGTTGCGCTCTTCTAATGTGCGTAGAGCATCACGTACAAGCTCACTCGCAGAGCCATAACGACCACTGGCAATTTCATTTTTAATAAAGACTTCCCAATGTTCGCCTAAAGATAAACTGGTTGTTGCCATTTCAGTATTCTCTAATTATTCATATTTAATAATATTGAATATAAAACAAGTTGATTAATATTCAATGATAAATATTGCTGAAACGTGGGGACGAATGCCATTACATGGAATTTAGGTATAGAAAAATAAGCTGCGAAGTACGGTTTTACTGATTAAATTGTTTTTGCTATGCCTGAATAGTAGAGAACGATTAATAAAACCGTTCTCTCTCATGACTGCTTAATCCACTTTCTCAAATGTCAGCCCGGCTTTCTCTTGCAAACGTTCTACCAAGGGCATACCGAATAGGCTGGAAGGTGTCCAGAATCCGCCTTGTTTCTCTGCGGTATTATTGTTGCCTTCCATATTGGCAAAGAAAATCGCGGTTTCTGCCAGCATTTTTGCGGTTGAGCCGTAGCCTGGGTCTCTGTCTCCTGTGACTTTGGTGCGCAGGGTTTTGCCACCTGCGGTTTCGCCAAAAAACTGTAAGTTGAAGAAGCCGTTTTCTTGCTCTTCTTTGGAGGGGCCTTCGCCGGGTTTGGGCAAAAAGAACTTTTCTAAAATGGCGCGAGCGGGTTTTATGGCTGCACCTAGCATAAAGGCATTGAGGGCAAAGGATGTCGCCTTGGCTACCCATTTGCTCTTCATTAGCATGGCTTCATCATATTGGAAATTTTTGCCGTATTTGCCATCTAATAATGCGTGGCTGCGATGAACAATGCGAGTGTTGATGGCTGCCATAATAAATGGGGCGATCCAGCGTTTAAAATCGCTATCAAATTTGGCGCTGCCATTACTGGCTTGATGTACGAAAAAGTGATGGCCGTCTGGGCATAATGCATAAGGGTTGGCTAGTTCTCTACGTAAACCAGGGTTTTCCGTTGCTTCCTTAACAACATTAATCAAGCTGGCAACTGTGCCGCCTGAGAATCCGCCATTGGCGGCTTTAACGCGCATTTTTACGCGATAGCAGTATTCGCCATATTGTTCATGAGCTTGTTCTTGTAAAAACAGTAAGCCCAGATCGGAAGGAATGGAGTCAAAACCGCAGCAGTTAACAATGCGAGCCCCGGTTTCTTTCGCTTTTGCTTCATACTTCTTCAGCATGGCGGCTATCCACTGGGTTTCGCCTGTCAGGTCGCAATAGTCGGTGCCAGTTTCTGCACACACTTTCACTAATGGCTCTCCATACAGCGCATAAGGGCCAACGGTGGAGACAACGACTTTGGTACTGTTGCACATGGCCTGCAAGCTGGCTTCGTCAGCAGCGTCGGCAACGATGAGGGGAATGGTACTCGCTTTATCACCCAATTCGCTTTTCAGGGCATCCAGCTTTGCTTGTGAGCGTCCGGCAATGGCCCAATTCACTTCTTGTGAGCTGTACTGGTTGCTCATGTATTCGCACAGGATTTTGCCTACGAAGCTGGTGGCACCGAACAGAACGAAATCATATTGGGATTTTGGCTCTGGTGCTTCTGGTGTATTAACCTCAGTCACTGCGTCTGTAATTTGAGGGTTTACTGTCGTTTCTGCTTCGGTTTCGATGGGTTGGGCTTTTGAAACTTCGTTGCTTTGATTGTCTTTGTTGTTATCCGTCATGATGTATCCCAATATGCTTAGGCGATTTGACCTATTATGAGGTCAGTTTTTAGCTCGTACAAGCATGCTATGTAAGCTATTTAATAACAATCTGTTGCCAATGAATATTATTCATTATTGGTCATGAGCTACACTTTTTCAGAAGATGTGGCACTGTGTTTGTTAAGCGCATATCCTTCGTAGAATCCGTGGTTATCTATGATAGAATCCCGGTCGTAAAATTCGTCCGATAAATAGTAGAGGGTCTTATTTGAAACCTGAACTTCCCCAACACAATGCGTTTAGCCTGTTTTCCAGACTCGCAGTGAACAGACTCACAGTAAATAAATGGCGAGCGTTGTTATTTTTTATTTGGCTGACGGTTTTTCTTTTCTTTGCCGCTGAACCGATTGCTCTATTTTTTGACTATGGAATGTATGCATTCCTTGGTGTTATCGGGGCTATTTTCGCGAACTCTACTGGCGCTGGTGGTGGCGTTGTATTCGTGCCTTTTTTCGCACATTTGGAATTTGCTCCTGAGAATATTTTAGCGACCAGTTTTGCAATTCAATGTTTTGGTATGACAGCCGGTTCAATTACCTGGATGAGCTTTTATCGCACACACAAAGCCACTAACTCGCAGTGGCAGTCTTTGCTCCCCATTTTGCTATTAACCATTCCTTTTTCATTGCTTTCATTAACGACTACCCAGTGGCTGGAATGGGCTGAACCCAAGAGTTTACATCAAACGTTTGCCATGTTTTCTATTGTTCTGGCGTTGGCGATTTTTGCCAGTGTGCCATTACTGAAACGCGATAATAATCGAGAGGTTTTATCCCGTTTGGATATTGTTATGTTGCCCCTGATTTGCTTGATTGGCGGTGTTATCACGGCTTGGTTGTCTGTTGGGGTAGGTGAATTGGTTGCGATTTATCTTATTTTCCGCCGTTTTGATACCTCTTTTTCCATTGCGTGCGCTGTGGTTCTTAGTGGTTTTACCGTTTGGGGCGGAGTGATGTATCACTTGCTTGTAAGCCAGGCTGTTATATGGCCATTGGTAGCTTTTGCCGGCTTGGGGGCTGTTGTGGGGGGCGTGTTGGCAAAACGCGTTGTTTTGTATTTTTCTGCTACCAATTTAAAACTGTTCTTCGCCAGTTGGGTGTTGTTTTCAGGTATCGTTTCTGTGCCGGTTTGATGGATAGTTCATGCAAAAAGTAAAGGACATCTTCGCGGCAGAAGGCGCTTTGGCGCAAGCAATTGAAGGCTTCCAGCCGAGAAAACCGCAAGTTGAAATGGCACAGGCTGTCGAGACGGCTATCAAGAATAATCAGATTTTACTTGCAGAGGCCGGGACTGGTACAGGCAAGACCTTTGCCTATTTAGCGCCATTGTTTTCTTCTCGCAAAAAAGCCATTGTTTCAACTGGAACCAAGACGCTTCAAGAGCAGCTTTACCATCGTGATTTGCCGCTGGTTAAAAAGGCTTTGGGTTCGAACAAACACACCGCTTTATTAAAAGGGCGTTCCAATTATTTGTGCCTGTTTCGTTTGCGTCAGCATAGTCATGGCAATGTTTTCTACGACAAGCAAACGCTATCTGAGTTAACTCAGGTAAAGGAATGGTCAACCAGCACCAAAACCGGTGATGTGGGTGAGTTGCATAGTATTCAGGAAGGCGCGAGTGTATTGCCTTATGTCACCTCAACCGTCGATAACTGCCTTGGACGAGATTGCCCTGATTATGAAGAATGTTATCTGGTTAAGGCTCGTAAGCAGGCGCTGGACGCGGATCTGGTTGTGGTCAACCATCATTTGTTTTTCGCTGATTTAGCCTTGAAAGATACCGGGTTTGGCGAGCTGGTTCCTGAAGCCGACTGTATTGTGTTTGATGAAGCGCATCAGATCCCGGACATTGCCACTGAATATTTTGGTGAAGCGGCTTCCAGCCGTCAGATTCATGAGCTTTGCAAAGATATTGAAATGTTGCAACGTACAGTGCTGAAAGATGCCGACCAGCTTTCTAAAGCGGCGGATAAGCTACTGATGGCAAGTGCTGACCTGCGCATTCTGTTCCCGGATACGCCGGAAAAAGGCAATTGGCGAGTCATGATGAACCGCCCGGAAATTACTTCACAGATTGAGAAAATCGAATCGGCATTTGATATATTGTATGAAGTCATCAAAGTGCATTTGGGGCGTGAAAAAGCACTGGATCAGATGTTTGAACGTGCGGCACAGTTGCGCGCCAGTTTGGGACGCTTAACCGATGTTGAGCGTAATGGCGTGAGTTTTTGGTATGAGACCACACCCAAGCATATTGTGCTGCATTTAACGCCTTTGAGTATTGCTAAAAAATTTAATGAAATGGTGACATCACCACCGCGCACCTGGGTGTTCACGTCTGCCACCATGAGTGTGGACAATGACTTTGAGCATTTAAAGCGTCAGTTGGGCTTGGAAGACTCGGTCGATATGATCTTGCCAAGTCCTTTTGATTACCCCAATCAGGCCGTGCTATGCGTGCCACGCTATTTGCCTGCGCCGAATCATGAGTCAATGGCTCAGGCTTTGTGTGACATCGCCAAGGATGTAGTAAAAGCCAGTGGCGGACGTTGTTTTCTGCTGTTTACCAGCCATTACATGATGCGTAAAGTCTCGGCCTTGTTATCGAAACGAATTAAAAACACTCTTTTAGTACAGGGCGAAACCAGTAAACGCATGTTGTTGGAACGTTATCTAAAAGAAAAAGATGCCGTGTTATGTGCCACGGGTGCTTTCTGGGAAGGTGTTGATGTGCGTGGTGATGATCTTACCTGTGTTCTGATTGATAAACTGCCTTTTGCCACACCGGATGATCCACTTTTACAGGCGCGTATTGAGGATTGCCGCCGCTCGGGGGCGAACCCTTTTGCTCGTTTACAGATCCCACAAGCCGTTATCACGCTTAAGCAAGGGGCTGGCCGATTAATTCGTGACACCAGCGACAAAGGAGTATTGGTGATATGTGATAATCGTTTGGTGTCGAAAGAATATGGCGATATTTTCTTGCGTAGTTTACCCAATATGAAGCGCACGAGAGACCTGAAAGAAACCCTGAAATTTTTAAAGGATATGACCAAGTAATGAATATTCTGGTAATTGATACTGCAACCGAGGCGTGTTCTGCTGCGTTGAGTGCTGATGGCAATGTTACAGCTCAGTTTTCTGTTTCCCCGCAACAACATAGCCAGTTGATTTTGGGGCGAGTGGAAGAGCTATTGTCAGGAGCAAATTTGCAGGTGGCGGATTTGGATTATATCGGGTTTGGACGTGGCCCTGGTTCATTTACGGGTGTGCGTATTGCCACAGGAATGGTGCAAGGTTTAGCCATGTCTGCCGAAGTGCCTGTTGTGGCTATTTCAACGTTGGCTGCCATGGCTCAAGAAGCTTATAACAAGCATAAGGCAAGCACCGTGGTGGCTGCCATTGATGCCCGCATGGGGGAGGTGTATATCGGGGTTTATCAAGCGGATCAAAATGGCATTATGCAATTACAGGGAGACGAGCAGGTTTTATCACCCGGTGAAGCCGTGCAGTTAATACAGGATAATTCATTGAATACCGGTGATTTTTACCCTGTTGGAACTGGGTGGGATGCGTATGAAGAATTACATGGATATGGCGTTCAACATACTGAAATAAATAATAAAACTGATATTCTTTACCCCAATGCAGAGTATATGTTGCCATTGGCTGAGTTATTGATTTCTTCTAAACAAACCTTATCGATAGACGAAATCGAACCTGTTTACTTACGTGATAAAGTGACCTGGAAGAAGCTGCCTGGCAGGGAGTAATTTCGATTGCAATAGGCATAATATGCCGTGTTGGAATGTTTTTTGCTGTGCTTTCCAAATGTTAGTGAGTCCGTTATTGATCGCTTTAAGCAGGTTGTTTTAATTTTTAAATAAACAGGATAGCAGTTGATAAACATAGGCTAGCCTATTAGAAATGCGATTTTTTAAGGTTATTGAGTGGAAATAGAATCCTCATTAGTTGCATCACAAAATGCCATTGTTGTTACTCCCTCGGTCAAAGAGCCGCAAAGGGAGTCGGATGTCCGTCAACAACAAGAGCAGAAACAAAATGCTGAACTTCCCAAGTTTCAGGCAGTGGTGCGTAGTGGTGACACTCAAGTATTTGAACAGGCTGAAAAATTTCGTCAAAAGCAGGGCTTTGATGAACAATATCGAGACCAGCCGGGAGCAAAAGCCCAGCAAGCTATTTCCGCTTATCAGAGCTTATACAAAGAAGCTCGCCGCGAGGAAATTCAGCAACTAATGGGTGTTGATACTTACGTTTAATCTGTGCCTTGTTTTCCTTCTATCATCACAATAAATTCGCACTATTAAGACAGTTTTTTACAAAAAATCGCTAGCATGTCTCCGTTCGGGTAACGCTATAATCTCTCGACGAGAATTCAGGTTACTTTCATTCTAATCGGCAAATACTTAAGAAATTGTACTCTGGTAACGTCGTTTCATTTTCCTGAGTTCAGAATTTTTGCAAGCATCAAAGGAGCTCGCGCTCATGTTTAAAACGCTATTCGCATTATCTTTTTTTCTTCTATTGACCGGGTGTGCTTCATTTCCCGAATCGGTTCAGCTGCCACCTGAAACTCAAACTATTCCTTTTGAACAAGTCATGGCTAACCCTGAGGGTTCCAAAGGTGCTTTGGCGCAATGGGGTGGGGTAGTGGCAGAAGTGCAAAACCTGCAAGATAAAACCTTGCTGGAGATGGTTTACTATCCGCTTCGTGGCTATGGTCGTCCTGTTGTTGGAAATGAAAGTATTGGGCGTTTCCGGGTTTATGTGAAGGGGTTCCTTGATCCTATGGTGTATCAGAAAGGGCGCAGCATGACCTTCTCTGGTGAGGTGATTGGCATGGAAGAGGGCATTGTTGGTGAGCATAAATACATGTACCCAACGTTACAGGCAAAAGGGTATTACCTGTGGGAAGAGATAGACCGCGTTGATGTTACAACTATTTCTGTATGGCCTTACTCTTATTGGGGGGGCTGGTATGGTTGGCGCAGTTGGCCGTACCATCAACGAGTGATTATTAAACACCGTCATCCGAATTATTATCCGGATAATCGTGATAACAATCGTTCAAATGATTCACGCACTTCTCCGCCACCACCTCCTCCGCCATCATCGAAGCCATCAACTATTGATTCGATGAGAAAGGAATTGGAAAAGCCTAAAGGCGGCAAAGTCATTCCGCTGTAAAGCACTTATATAAGAAATCGAACTAATAAAGCGGCAAAAGATTGCCGCTTTTTGCGCTTTGATAGATGTTTCATCACATGTATCGGGGTACACTGCTGCCACTTTTTTGGTTGAGCTAAACATAGATATTTTCATGCAAGAACTTTCTTTTGACCTTGGGCATATCAGACTGACCGGACTGGGATTTGGAGATCCAACTAACCCCATCATTTTTGCAACACATGGTTGGTTAGACAATGCTGCCAGTTTTATCCCTTTGTCGCAGTATCTGGAAGATTATTACATTGTGGCTCTGGACTTCGCCGGGCATGGAAAATCTGAGCATCGAGCGCAAGGTGCGCATTATCATATTTTGGATAATATCTTTGATATGCATTCCTTGATTGAATCCCAAGGCTGGAAGGATATTCTGTTTCTTGGGCATTCTATGGGCGGCATTCTGGCGGGAGCTTATGCGGCATGCTTTCCTGAGTTAGTGAAAGGACTAGTGTTAATGGAAGCTTTTGGTGCCTTGACCAAAGAGCCTGAAAGCAGTCCGCAGCAGTTGAGAGATTCAATTCGCAGCCGTTTGGACGTGAATATTAAACCCACGAGTAAACCCACTTCTATAGAACAAGCCGTACAGGCTCGTTTAATGGCTGGAAGAATGCTGAGAGAATCGGCAGAGCTGTTGATGCGTCGCAATATCAAGCATAGCGATGATGGCTTTGAGTGGCGTACCGATCGCCGCTTGCGCACCCTGTCTTCACTTCGCTTGACTGAACCTCAAGCGGATGCCTTCTTGCGTGGTATCGAATGCCCTACCTTATCCATTTTGGGGAAACAGGGGTTTGATGAGTTAAAACCGATTCAGGCAAACAAGAAATATCTGATTAGAAACTTTCGTAGTACCGAGTGTGTAGGCGGGCATCATTTGCATATGGATAATCCCCAGGAAGTGGCACAAAAAATTAAAGAATTTTTTCAGGAAATTTAACTTGGGGGTTGTTGAATTTTCATGAGCGATCGTCCTGGTTAATGAATTGTTGCATATTTGGTCAATTGAGTTAGCGAAATTTTAGAAAACCGTGACTAAATATGCCCGAATTCCGTATTTTTTGCCGTGTGGGTAGTATTTTCCATTTAACTTTATTAAGCCATTCGCTACTATCCTCTACTTAAAGTTGAAAACCCGATAAAAAATCCTACCAAAGAGCAGGTTGCAGCTATAACAAGAACACTCAGGAGCACAAACTGTGGAAAAAATATGGCTTAAGAATTACGCAGAAGGTATAGCCGAGGAAATCAATGCCGATCGATGTCCTTCCGTTATGCATATCTTTGAAGAAGCGGTGGCGAAGTACGCTGACAAAGTCGCGTTCCTTAATATGGGGAAAAGCCTGACGTTTTCTGAAGTGGATAGACTAAGTAAACAGTTTGCTGCGTATTTGCAAAGTAGTGGTCTGAAAAAAGGCGATGCTGTCGCCATTATGATGCCGAATTTACTGCAATATCCTATTGCCTTATTTGGTGTATTACGAGCTGGTATGGTGGTTGTGAATGTTAACCCCATGTATACCAATCGTGAATTAAAGCATCAATTAAATGACTCCGGTGCCAAAGCCATTGTTATTGTGGAAAACTTCGCTCATACCCTGGCGGAAGTGGTGGCTGATACACCGGTTGAACAAGTCTTGACGACGCAAATTGGTGATATGTTGCCAGTTCCCAAACGCTGGCTCGTGAACTTTGTGATCAAGCGCGTTAAGAAGATGGTGCCTGAGTTTTCGTTGCCGGGAGCGAAAAGCTTCTTGTCTACCTTGTCAGAAGGTGCTCGCGCACAATATCAGCGCCCTGAATTGCACGGCGACGATTTAGCCTTCTTGCAATACACTGGTGGTACAACGGGTGTTTCAAAGGGCGCTATGCTGACTCATCGTAATATGGTGGGTAATCTTGAACAGGTTTCAAGCTTTTTGGAATTACTCATTGATAAAGGTGAGGAGATGATTGTAACGGCGTTGCCGCTTTATCATATCTTTGCCTTGACCGCTAACTGCCTGACTTTTGTTAAATTTGGCTGTGCCAACCTGTTGATCACCAATCCAAGAGATATGCCGGGATTCGTGAAAGAGTTGTCTGAGAACCCATTCACCATGATGACGGGTGTGAACACCTTGTTTAATGGTTTATTGAATACTCCCGGGTTTAAGGAATTGGACTTTTCCAATTTCAAACTGGCATTGGGCGGTGGTGCCGCAGTACAACGACCTGTTGCTGAGCGTTGGCATGAAGTGACGGGCAGAGTGTTATTGGAAGGTTATGGTTTAACTGAATGTAGCCCGGTTGTGACAGTAAACCCGCCGGATCTGGAAAGATATAAAGGTTCTATCGGTGTGCCTCTTCCTTCTACCGACATTCGTTTGATTGATGATGAAGGCAATGAAGTTCCTATGGGTGAAGCGGGCGAAATGTTCGTGAAAGGCCCACAAGTGATGAAGGGCTACTTTAATCGCCCGGAAGCGACGGAAGAAATCCTGAAAGACGGTTGGCTGGCTACGGGTGATATCGCCAAATGTGACGAAGAAGGTTACTTCTACATCGTTGATCGTAAGAAAGATATGATCCTGGTTTCTGGCTTCAACGTGTTCCCTAATGAAATCGAAGAAGTGGCCGCCATGATGGAAGAAGTGGTTGAAGCTGCGGCTGTTGGTGTGCCTCACGAAGTATCGGGGGAAGTGGTTAAGTTATTCGTAGTGAAAAAAGATCCGGGATTAACCGAAGCCATGGTGATTGAGCACTGTCGTAAGCATTTAACCGGCTATAAAGTGCCTAAATTAATTGAATTCAAAGAAGAACTACCCAAGTCTAACGTGGGTAAGATCCTAAGAAGGGAGTTACGTTAAGTTACTCATGGAATATCTGTATATAGACACTCAGAAAGCCTTGGATGAGTGTTGTCAGCAAGCATTAACCTGCGAGTATGTCGCTCTGGATACAGAGTTTGTGCGTACTCGCAGCTACTACCCCAAATTAGGTTTAATTCAGCTATTTGATGGCAAGCAATTGTCTCTCATTGATGCATTGGCTATCTCAAACTGGGATAGCTTTGTTGCATTATTAACGGCTGAAAATGTGGTTAAGGTACTGCATTCCTGTTCCGAAGATTTGGAAGTGTTCTGGCATCACATGAGAGCCATGCCTGCGCCTCTGTTCGATTCTCAGTTTGCGGCAGGCTTAAGTGGCGAAGGTGCGTCGCTGGGCTATGCCAAGCTGGTTTCGGATATGCTTAATGTTGAACTGGATAAAGGTGAGTCTCGCACCGACTGGCTACAGCGTCCATTAAGCCCAAAGCAGTTGGATTATGCTGCCAACGATGTCACGTATCTGTATCAGTTATATCCTATGTTGCGAGAAAAGCTGCAAGCTCAGGATTATACTCAGGAACTTGGGCAGGATCGAGCCTCATGGGTCTTTGCTGAAATGGCTCAGCTTGCTAACAAGAAAAGCCATCCATTACCTGCCGAATATCAATATTTGAATATTAAGAATAATTGGCAACTACAGGGTAAAACGCTGGCTGCATTAAAAGCATTGGCTGCCTGGCGAGTTGAGATGGCTCGTAGCAAAGACCTCGCGTTGAATTTTGTGGTTCGTGAACATGAGTTGCTTGAGGTTGCTCGTCATCTGCCGACGGATAAAAAAGCATTATCGGCATTGCATTGCCTCGGTGGTAAAGAAACACGCTTGTACGGCGATCAGATAATCCAGATTATTCAGGACACACTGAATAGTTCCCCTGAAAGTTATCCGCCTCCGGTTGAACGCTTAAGTGAGCGGGCAAACTACAAAAAAGCCCTTCACGCTGTGCGTCATGTGTGTATTGAGGTTGCGGAAGAAAATGGCATTAAGGCGGAAGTGTTTGCGTCTAAAAATCAGGTAAATCAATTGCTTAAATGGCGCTGGTTTTCTATTAACGAATTTACTGCGAGCGGCATTGTGCCTGATTTAGCTTTGGGCTGGAGAAAAGAGCTGGTTTACGATCAGGTTCTTAAGGTGCTTGCCGAGATACCTCCCAAATAATAGGGCTCTCAAACAGGAAAAATGCCCAAATAAGAGATATCGCCCAATGAGAAACCATCTTGTATAATCCGGCTGTTTTTTATTTGAATCATTGGAATCAAGATGCTCTGTTCAGTTTATAAAAGTCCCAAACGCAGTGAGACCTATTTATATATCGAGAAACGAGATGATTTTTCTCGTGTGCCAGAAGCGTTGATGCAGACTTTTGGTAAACCTGTTCACGTGCTTAGCCTTGCTTTAAAACCTGAGCGTCAGTTGGCGGGAGCCGACGTTGAACTGGTGAAGTCAGACTTACTGGAAAAAGGTTTCTATTTGCAGTTGCCAAAGCAAGAAGAAAATATGCTGGAAATGCATAAGGCGATGCAAAAAGCGGAGCAGGCATTTGAAGAAGCCCAGCAGCAAGCGCAAGAAGCGCAACAGCAAAGCAGAGCAAACTAACATGTACCAGCATTATCATTATGATGGTTCTACTTTGCCTTTTACTCCGGGCAAGGCCGTGTGTGTGGGGCGCAACTATGCCGATCACATTCAGGAACTGAACAACAGTGTGCCAGACGAGCCATTATTGTTTATCAAACCCAGCACAGCCATGTGCAAGATAACCGATGCCTTACGACTCCCTGATAACTCGCTCTGTCATAATGAATTAGAAGTCGCGTTACTCATTGCTGAAACCTTGCCTGTTGGACACTCGAAGAGTGATGACGAGCTTTACAAGGCGATTTGGGGGGTTGGATTAGCGCTTGATTTAACGCTTCGTGACAAGCAATCAGAGCTTAAAGAGAGAGGATATCCTTGGGAAAGAGCCAAGGCGTTTGACAATAGCTGCCCGCTGTCTGCCTTTGTGCCTTTTGCCAATATTCATGATGTGCAAAATCTGGATTTTACTCTCGATGTTAACCAGCAACGCCGTCAGACAGGCAACACAAGCCTGATGTTAACGGATTGCCTGGCGCTGATTCGGGAAATTACAACTGTGTTTACCTTGTGTCCGGGTGATGTCGTGTTAACGGGAACGCCAAAGGGCGTTGGTGCGCTTAATGGCGGCGATAAGCTTCATGCTTGCCTTTATAATTCAAATTCTGATTTATTAATCGACGTTGTCACTCAAGTGGGTTAGTTACATGTCAACGAGTGCTTTTTGGGAAGAGAAAGATTTATACGAGATGACCCGGGAAGAGTGGGAATCTTTGTGTGATGGCTGTGCCAAGTGTTGCCTGCATAAGTTTATTGAAGACGATGATGTCGAAGAGCAGGAAAGTACAGATAAGCTTAAGGATGGTGAACAGCTTATCTTTACCAATATTGTTTGTAGTTTGCTCAACACGAAAACCTGTAGTTGCACCAAATACACAGAGCGTTCACAACTGGTGCCTGATTGTGTCAAGCTGACCAGGGAGAATCTGGACAGTATTTTCTTTATGCCTCCAAGTTGCACTTATCGTCGTCTACATGAAGGGCGAGGATTACCTTCCTGGCATCCTTTATTGCATAAAGGAGCCAAGAGCAAGATGCATAAAGCGGGAATGTCGGTGCGTGGTAAGACCGTATATGAACACGATGTCGATTTACAACAGTTTGAAAATTACATCGTGTCCTGGCCGTTGGCTGATTTGGATTAGTTTATTTTAAGAGCCTCTCAGAAGCCGTTGATGGACTTACTCTTATTGAGTTCTTAACCATTCTTCGGCTTCTTGAACACAGAAAAACAATTTAATGTTAAGTGGCGACTGGGACAGGAACTCTTCACAGAGGACTTTTTGCAGCGAGTTACAGTAAACCAGAGCCATTGCCCGGCAACCGTTCTCAAACCCCCATTGATAATTGCGTCCAATCAGTGAAATGACCTCAGGATCACCGAGAGCATTGTCATCGGTAATATCCAGACGTATCCAGGAATTTAATGCTTGTTTCGCTACTGACTCTCGTATTGATAATCCGGCCAGCTTTATACCTTCAACATTAAATGGCCCTTGGGTGGAGATGATAATTAATTCATCTTGCCATTTTAATTGAACCATTCCATGAGGTTCTGCGGTAAATTCAGGTTGTCTGCGAGGCTGGTACATCTGCTCAACTACATATGAATTAGAAGGTTTGATAAGTATAGCATTTAAATTTCTAAGGCGAGAAATCTTAAAATATTGTTAGTTATCTTATGGTTATAAAGCTTTTATAATTAATGAATGAATCTGTTCAAATGTTTCTTGTTTTTATTCTGGGTAATTAAAAATAATGCATGGGGATTTAATAAAAAAATCCCGACTAAAAGCCGGGATATAAGACACTCAACAATTATATTGAATGTGAAGGGAATCGAGCGTTTTAAATTAAGCTGTTACGTTTTAGGCTGCAACGTTTGTGCTTTCAAAAATTTTATCTGCAGATGCCGCAACAAATCCTGTATATAGCTCGCCGTTTGGTAAAGTATAACGTTGGGCAAACTCATAAAAACAGCTTGGAATTTCTTTCTTGGCGTCTTTAAATTGCACTTCTACTTTGTCTGCCATCGTTGATGATTGAGCCAGAAATACATCTTGTCCGCCTTTAATTTCTCCACCTGAAGTATTTAAAGTGAAACCCGCTACTTTTAATGCTGCATTGACCTGACTTAATTCAGCGTAATGATCTAAATAATTAACGCTTACGGTGAAGTGGTTAGCGCGATAGCCCCATGCAGACATCCAGGCGGCATATTCAGACTCGGCTAATAGCGTTTCGTATTCTTCAGTGGTTACACTCCACAATGCGCCTGAATACAAGAAGTTATCCTGTTCTGTTGCGCCTTCTGGTACTTGAGCGACCATGTTGTGGATAATTTCTTGAACTGATTCGGAAAACGCTTCAACCAACAATTCGCTAATGAACACTTTCGGTTTGGTTGTATCCGGGTGCTCGTAATGTTTCGCTTTTAATTTCTTTTGTTCGAAATCGTATTGGCCTTTTTCTTCATAACCTAATGCCAGGAAATGCGCTGCCAATTTTTCCAGGTTTACTTTTTCAATATTAAAAGTACGAAAAGCTACGTGATCGTTAATTAAGGTATTTCCTTCGCCCAGCAATTTATGCACTTTATTCGCTGAAGGTGTTACTTGAATATAATTATCCCAAAGATGATTAAATAGGGTGTCGAGGTTGTTATGCATACAGCTGCTTATCTATTCCACATAAATTAGACAATGAATAAATGCGATTAATATCGGCCTCTATTCGTGGCGGCGCGCATTATATACAACCTTGATTAAATTAACAGCGAAATTAAATGAAATGATTTTATTCAGGTTAATTAATTATCTTTATGTTTTTAAAATGTTAAATATGTTTTTTGCTTGTAATTAATTGGTGATTTTATCATTAAGTTTTTAATTAAAAGTTAGACGAAAAATGCGAGGAAAAAATGCCAGAAAAAAGGCGCCCGAAAAATGAAAGATTTCGGAGCGAAGAATTAATAATCTTCTGGATGTTGGGATTATTTATCCCGAATTCAGGTTATTCAGATTAGCCCTCTTAATTTAGCCAGCCCAAAAGCATTGCACGTAGTAGCATCAACAATATCGCCTCTTAATATCATTTGTTCAAAATCGGTAATTTTGACTTTCAGTACCGTTAATCCTTCTTCTTCGGCTTCCGGCGCAGCTTCTTCTGCTTTTAGATCTGTCGCTACAAAGATATTGTAATACTGAGTGCAAAAGCCTACGGCCAGGGCTTGTTTGCTGATGTGTTGCATTGATCCTGCAATCAGTCCGGTTTCTTCTTTCAATTCCATTGTGGCGAGGGCTTCAGGAGATATATCGGGGTTGTCTTCGCTGGCTCCTTGTGGGAATTCCAGACTTCTTCTTTGCAAAGGGTAACGATACTGATCGACTAATATCAGGCTGTCTTCAATGATTGGAATGATAATCGCGAAATCCGGCTTGTCTACTATGCCGTATATCCCTTTGGTTCCGCTTTCTCGCTGGATCTGATCTTCGTGAACGGTCATCCATTTGTTCTGATATACAACGCTGCTGCTTAATTGCTTTATTTCAGACATGGAACCCTCCGGTAGTATTCTTGCGGTATATGGGCTTGAACCAGGCATGGATTAAATATGCCTGAACTTGTCTATTGTGAATCAGATTTATGGTTATTCGCGATGTTTTCCTAATGAATCGTATATTGTCTGCAACTGCTTAAACATCACTGATTCACTGAGCTTTTCTGCAAAGTCTCGTTGTGCTGCTTTACAGAGTGCTTGTTTGTTTTTATCGTCAGTTATTAAATTAGACAGGCATTTATGAAGTGAAGCAATATCTCCAGATGTAAATAAAAGACCATTTTTATCAGGGAAAATGATTTCTGGAATATATCCAACTGGAGTTGTAATAATGGCTTTACCTGCCGACATTGCTTTGAGCAGGTTGGTTGAGGAGCTCTCCTTATATACAGGAAGGCAGAAAATATCCGCTTGTGCCAATTCGTAATTTTTTTGTTCTTCAGTGAGTTTCCCAAGTAAAGTGATGCTTTTTTCAACACCTAATTTATTGATTTGTACTTTTAGTTTTTCAGTTTCTTCGTTTTTAGTCATTTCACCAATTTTCAGAGTTGCTTGTGGATGTTCGGGTAGCAATTGAGCGAAAGCGACCAAAAGATCAAAAACAGCTGTGTATTCTGTTTTGTACTCTGTAATAGGGTTAAGGAATAAGATGCTTTGAGGTTTTACCGGTGGAGTCGGCTTTGGGGTGTTGAAATGTGGTACAGAGTTGAACAGAACTTGTATATTGTCTTGCTTGCCTGTAATTACTTCAATCCTGCGAGCTATTTGTCTCGAAGCTGCGATTATCTTGTCCGCCTGATTAAAAAGCCGGCTTATTTTTCTTTGTTTCTTCGGTGATTGTGCATCATAAAAGTCGGCAAATGCATCGTTGTGCAGATGCAATATTATTTGCGCTCCTAATTGCTTCGCAAGAGTGACAATCAGCTTTGTGCGCATAAAACTGAAATTCAAATCCAGATGAAGATGAAGCCAGCCAAGTTGATATCTTATACCTAGCCAGAGTAATTGCGTTAACCCTGAATTAAATCGAAATATTGTTCCAGGTAGGCTGCTGTCGGAGGAATGTGTGGTAATAAACAGAATATTGTTTTTTTCACAAAGTGCAGAGTTTATATAGTGTTGAATCAAGTGTGCGGCATTACCCTGGCTATCTGTTGAAGCGCCAGCAATAATGTTGATGGTTTTATTCAAAAGCTGGATTCCTTCTTGTGGTTATCAGACGGGGTTATGGACACTATAGTTACTAATTTTATCAGCAGATTTTTAAATCAGGATAAAATAGGGAATTGGTCAGCTAGCAAGACAAGTAGAGCTTTATTGCGATAAGAGGAGTAAGGAGCAATGGCTGCTAATATTCATCTGAGTGATTTAGTGTAGCCAGAAAGCCATTCCCTGCAACAGATACAAAAACGCCCGGCATTGCCGGGCGCTTTATCTTCATATTATGCTTTAAGCGGTTGCTAATCTTAGTTAGCCGCTGAAGCCAATGCGTCAGCTTTGTCGGTTCTTTCCCAAGGGAATTCTTCGCGACCGAAGTGACCATAAGCAGCAGTAGGTTGGTAAATGGGGCGTTCCAAATCCAACATTTTGATCAAGCCGTAAGGGCGAAGATCAAAGTGCTCACGAACCAGGTCAGTCAAGGCTTCGTTGCTCAATTTGCTGGTGCCGAAAGTTTCAACGCTGATAGAAGTAGGTTCGGCAACGCCGATAGCGTAAGAAACCTGAATTTCACAGCGGTCTGCCAAGCCAGCAGCTACGATATTTTTCGCTACATAACGGCCAGCGTAAGCGGCTGAGCGGTCAACTTTAGATGGATCTTTACCAGAGAAAGCACCACCACCGTGACGAGCCATACCGCCGTAGGTGTCTACGATGATTTTACGACCAGTCAAACCACAGTCACCCATTGGGCCACCGATTACGAAACGGCCAGTTGGGTTGATGAAGTATTTAGTGCTGGCTGAAAGCATGTCTGCTGGCAATACTGGCTTGATGATTTCTTCCATTACTGCTTCTTGCAGGTCTTTCAGGCTTACTGATTCTTCGTGCTGAGTAGACAATACAACTGCGTCGATACCTACTGGCTTACCGTCTTGATAAACGAAAGTAACCTGGCTTTTTGCGTCTGGACGTAACCAAGGTAAGGTTTTGTCTTTACGCACTTCTGCCTGGCGCTTAACCAAACGGTGAGAATAAGTAATTGGAGCTGGCATAAGTACGTCGGTTTCGTTGCTCGCATATCCGAACATCAAACCTTGGTCGCCTGCGCCTTGCTCTTCTGGACGAGAACGGTCAACACCCTGATTGATGTCAGGAGATTGTTTACCGATAGTGTTTAATACTGCGCAAGAATCAGCGTCGAAACCCATGTCTGAGTGGGTATAGCCAATTTCACGAACAGTTTTACGTGCTAATTCTTCAATGTCTACCCAAGCTGTGGTGGTGACTTCGCCGCCAACCATGACCATGCCGGTTTTGACATAAGTTTCGCACGCAACACGCGCTTTTGGATCTTGTTCAAGAATTGCATCCAATACCGCGTCAGAAATTTGATCCGCAATTTTATCAGGATGACCTTCAGATACTGATTCTGAAGTGAAAAGCTGTTGAGCCATAATCTAGTTCCTATCTGGTTACTGATTGCCAAAAAACTTATGCATCATAACTGAGTTTCAAAGAAATGCCAGTATATGCTTCTAGACGTCTAAAAGTCTATATGCAAATTTTTGTATGGTTTTAAGTACAGTTTGATCGCGTCTATATCGGCAGGAACCTTATGATATATAGCTTTGAGAGGTAAAAAATATGGACGTCAAGGAAAGAATCATCTGACCAGATTCAATATAAGTATTATTAATTCCGTATAAGCATTGCAGATATAACGAGTCTGAGTAAAATTAGGCCGTCAATGAGCCCCGCTTATTTGGTTAACTGAGTTGGTCAATGTATTTGGTCACTCTAACCAGACTGAAAGCTCGTCTGAGAAGTTCACCCTTATTTTTCATTCGTTGTAACCAGTGAGTGCTACGTGAAGGGGTGGTATTTAAATTTAGCTGTTTTAATTGTCCCAATCATATCCAGGAGACCCCATGCCAACACGTAAAGAATTAGCCAATGCCATTCGTGCACTAAGTATGGATGCTGTTCAGAAGGCAAAATCAGGCCATCCAGGTGCCCCTATGGGTATGGCTGATATCGCTCAGGTGCTATGGGGAGACTTTTTAAGACATAGTCCAAGCAACCCTGATTGGGCTAACCGTGACCGCTTCGTGCTTTCCAATGGTCATGGTTCCATGTTGATTTATTCTTTACTGCATTTAACTGGCTACGATTTACCTATTTCTGAGCTGGAAAACTTCCGTCAATTGCATTCTAAAACTCCGGGTCATCCAGAATATGGCTATGCACCGGGTGTTGAGACTACCACCGGGCCATTAGGGCAGGGTATCAGTAACGCTGTGGGTATGGCGATCGCGGAAAAAGCACTGGCTGCACAATTTAACCGTCCGGGACATGAAATCATCGATCACTACACTTATGTGTTCATGGGTGATGGCTGTTTGATGGAAGGGATTTCTCATGAAACCTGTTCCTTGGCGGGTACGTTGGGCTTGGGCAAGCTGATTGCCTTCTGGGACGACAACGGTATTTCTATCGACGGTGAAGTGGAAGGCTGGTTTACCGATGACACACCTGCACGTTTCCGTGCTTATGGCTGGCAGGTTATTACGGGTGTTGATGGTCATAACCCTGATCAAATTAAAGCCGCGATTGAAGAAGCGCGTGCCGACAGCGACCGTCCTACATTAATTTGTTGTAAAACCATCATTGGTTACGGCTCACCGAACAAGCAAGGCAAAGAAGATTGTCACGGCGCGCCTTTAGGTGATGATGAAGTGGCCTTAGCCAGAAAACAATTAGGCTGGAATTATCCTCCATTTGAAATTCCAGAAGATATCTATTCAGTTTGGGATGCCAAAGTGAAAGGTGATGAAGTGGAGTTGGACTGGAACCAACAATTTGCTTCTTACCGTCAGGCGCATCCTGAGTTGGCGAAAGAGTTACAACGTCGCCTAAGTGGCAAGTTGCCAGCCGATTGGAGTGAAAAATCCAACGCCTATATCGCTGATTTGCAAGCTAACCCTGCCAATATTGCCAGCCGTAAAGCCAGCCAGAACAGTTTGGAAGCGTTTGGCCCGATATTGCCTGAATTAATGGGCGGCTCTGCCGATTTGGCCGGTTCTAACCTGACCATCTGGTCGGGCTCTAAAGGCTTAACTAAAGAAGACGCCAACGGTAACTATATTTTCTACGGTGTGCGTGAATTTGGTATGTCGGCGATTATGAATGGTATTGCCTTGCACGGTGGCTTCAAGCCTTACGGCGCGACCTTCCTGATGTTTATGGAATATGCGCGTAATGCTGTTCGCATGGCTGCGCTGATGAAATTGCCAGCCTTGTTTGTTTACACACACGATTCCATTGGATTGGGTGAAGATGGCCCAACTCACCAGCCGGTAGAACAAATTGCGGCATTGCGTATGACACCAAACCTGGATAACTGGCGTCCTTGTGATCAGGTTGAATCTGCGGTGGCGTGGAAATATGCCATTGAGCGTAGCGACGGCCCAAGCACATTAATTTTCAGTCGTCAGAATCTGGCACAGCAAGACCGTAACGCCGAGCAAGTGGCTAATATCGCCAAAGGTGGTTACGTGCTGAAAGATTGTGATGGTCAGCCGGACTTGATTTTGATTGCAACTGGCTCTGAAGTTGAGATTGCGGTTGGCGCATACAACGATTTGACGGCTCAAGGTAAGAAAGTGCGTGTTGTTTCTATGCCAAGCACCGATGTATTTGAGCTGCAAGACAAAGCCTACAAAGATTCCGTATTACCCCCTTCTGTTACCAAGCGTATCGCTATTGAAGCGGGTATTCGCGATTTCTGGTTCAAGTATGTTGGCTTGGATGGCGCTATTGTGGGTATGGACAGCTTTGGTGAGTCTGCTCCTGCG
Source organism: Paraneptunicella aestuarii (assembly GCF_019900845.1). Taxonomy (NCBI): domain Bacteria; kingdom Pseudomonadati; phylum Pseudomonadota; class Gammaproteobacteria; order Alteromonadales; family Alteromonadaceae; genus Paraneptunicella; species Paraneptunicella aestuarii. The sequence continues at coordinate 1,316,432 of NZ_CP074570.1, forward strand.
GGCGATTTGTTCAAGCATTTCGGTATTACCAAAGAGACTGTGCTAACGCTGGCAGCAGATTTGTTAGCATAACCTTTCATATATTAAAGGCAGGTACTGAGCCTGCCTTGTTATTTTGCGGATTGCAAAGCAATGATCAAAGTTGCTATTAATGGCTTTGGGCGTATTGGGCGCAGTGTTGTGCGTGCGTTGTATGAGTCAGGCCGACACGAGCAAATCAAAGTAGTAGCCATTAATGAGCTCGCCGCTCCAGAAGGTATTGAACACCTTTTAAAATACGACACCAGCCACGGGCGCTTTATGTTTCCTGTGTCTTTGGATGGGCAAACCCTGAAAGTTGGGAATGACAACATTCGGCTGACCCATCATCGTTCTATCGACGATTTGCCTTGGGCGGAAATGGAAGTGGATGTGGTGTTGGAATGTACCGGTGTTTATTCCAGCCGGGAAGATGGCGAGCGTCATATTCAAAGCGGAGCAAAAAAGGTACTGTTTTCACAGCCTTGTCAGCAAGATATGGATGCCACTGTTATTTATGGCATCAATGATAAAGAGCTGCTGCCTGAACATCGAATCGTGTCTAACGGCTCTTGTACTACTAACTGCATTGTTCCCATTATTCAGGTGTTGGACGATGCGTTTGGTGTGCGTAGCGGTACGATTACTACCATTCATTCATCCATGCACGATCAGCAAGTCATTGACGCTTATCATCCTGATTTGCGTCGAACTCGTGCCGCGAGCCAGTCGATAATTCCGGTTGATACCAAGCTTGCCGTCGGTATTCAGCGCATTTTGCCCAAGTTCGCAGGGCGCTTTGAAGCGATTGCGGTGCGTGTACCGACTATCAACGTGACGGCAATGGATTTAAGTGTGTCGTTGCATCAGGATGTGACCGTGGCTCAGGTGAACAAAGCCTTGCAAGAAGCGCGTGTTGGCGATTTACAGGGGATTTTGGACTACACTGAAGAACCTTTGGTGTCGTGCGATTTTAACCATGATCCTCATTCCTGCATTGTCGATGGTACACAAACTCGTGTAAGCCATGGTCATTTGGTGAAAACCCTTGTGTGGTGTGACAACGAATGGGGCTTTGCCAATCGCATGATCGATACTACGCTTGCGATGGGGCAATAGAGCCGATGAGTCAATAAATAGCCTATGAGAATACATGCGGCGGCAGGTTAACAGAATTTTTCACAATTATTTTTTGGGGTTGATATGCCAATAATCAAAATGACTGATTTGGATTTATCCGGCAAACGAGTGCTGATCCGCGAAGATCTAAACGTGCCGGTGAAAGATGGCAAGGTAACGTCCGATGCACGTATTCGTGCGTCTTTGCCGACCATGAAATTGGCATTGGACGCAGGCGCAAAAGTGATGGTGATGTCACATTTAGGGCGTCCAACCGAAGGCGAATACGCCGATGAATTTTCCATGCAACCCGTCGTTGACCACTTGTCTGGCATGTTAGATTGCCCGGTCAGATTGGTTAAAGACTACCTGGGTGGTGTTGAGGTTCAGCCCGGTGAATTAGTGGTGTTGGAAAATGTTCGTTTTAACAAGGGCGAGAAGAAAGACGACGAAGCCTTGTCGAAACAATATGCAGCCCTTTGTGATGTTTACGTGATGGACGCCTTTGGCACAGCGCATCGTGCTCAAGCTTCTACTCATGGTGCAGGTAAATTTGCACCAGTTGCTTGTGCTGGCCCCTTGTTAGCGGCGGAATTAGAAGCCTTGGGTAAAGCCTTGCAAGAACCTGCCAGACCTCTACTGGCAATTGTTGGTGGTTCCAAGGTTTCCACCAAGTTGACTGTACTGGACAGCCTATCTCAAAAAGTAAACCAACTGATAGTGGGTGGCGGTATTGCGAATACCTTTATTGCCGCAGAAGGACATTCCGTTGGTAAATCTTTGTATGAAGAAGATTTGTTGCCGGAAGCGCGTCGTTTGCTGGATGCCGCAAAATCCAATGGTACTGAAATTCCGGTGCCAGTGGATGTGGTTACAGGCAAAGCGTTTTCAGAATCAGCGACGGCAGAATTGAAAGCGGTTGATGAGGTTGCTGACGACGACATGATTTTTGATATCGGTCCTCAAACCGCTGCGCAATTGGCCGACATGATTAAGTCAGCCGGTACTATTGTGTGGAATGGCCCTGTTGGGGTATTCGAGTTTGACCAGTTTGGTGATGGCACTAAAGCCTTGGCAGAAGCCATTGCTAACAGTAATGCTTTTTCCATCGCCGGTGGTGGCGACACATTAGCCGCCGTAGACAAGTACAATGTAGCCGATAAAATATCCTACATTTCTACCGGTGGTGGCGCTTTCCTGGAATTCCTGGAAGGTAAAGAACTACCTGCGGTTGCCATGCTAAGTGCGCGCGGTGAAGCGTAAGTTTTGCAGCACTTAAAGCACGATTAATAACACGCGACAAAACGATTTTATTTTTAAAACTTTACGTCATAGCAACAAGGTTGTGACGTCATCAAAATAGGAGTGTTGCCAATGGCCGCACCAGCCAATAAAGATATGCTAGCAAAGTTGCAGAATGGGCAAGGTTTCATTGCTGCGTTGGATCAAAGTGGTGGTAGTACCCCAAAAGCACTGAAAATGTACGGTGTTGATGAGAACGAATACAACGGTGAAGAAGAAATGTATGCCACCGTACATAAAATGCGTACTCGTATCGTAACCAGCCCTGCTTTTGGTGGCGACCGCATTTTGGGTGCTATTTTGTTTGAAAATACACTGGATCGTGACATCGCTGGCAAACCCAGTTCCAGATATTTGTGGGAAGAGAAGCAAGTGGTTCCTTTCCTGAAAGTTGACAAAGGCTTGGCTGACGAAGAAAACGGCGTTCAAATGATGAAGCCGATGCCTGAGTTAGATGCGTTGTTAGACAAAGCGGTCGCTCAAGGCGTATTTGGCACTAAAATGCGCTCTGTTATCAAGCAAGCTAATGCAGATGCTATTGCTAAAGTGGTTGAACAACAGTTTGAAATTGGTAAGCAGATTTTGGCGAAGGGCTTAGTGCCTATCATCGAGCCAGAAGTAGACATTAACTCTGTTGATAAAGCGGAATCAGAAGTGATTTTGCGCGACTTGTTGTTGAAGCATTTGTCTGCTTTGGGCGACGAAAAAGTCATGCTTAAGCTGACGTTGCCAGAAGATGCCAACTTCTATGAAGCCTGTGTTAAGCACCCTAATGTATTGAGAGTGGTTGCGTTGTCTGGTGGTTACAGCCGTGAAGAAGCGAACCGTCGCGTGAATGAAAACAATGGCATGATCGCAAGTTTCTCTCGTGCATTAACAGAAGGCTTGTCAGCACAACAGTCTGATGACGAGTTCGACAGCATGTTGGACAGCACTATTGAAAGCATTTATCAGGCTTCTTTGAGCTAATTCTTCGCTATTAGCGCCAAACTTATAACACTGGCTCATAACTGTTTGAGCCAGTGCTGCTTTACTACCAATGCAGCACTTTACGCTGCTCAATAAAATCAATTAACACCCGTACTCGTTTTGCTTTTTGACTATGCTGAGCGAAATATAAAAACAACCCCGGTTGCTCTATCCAGTGTTCCGGCAAAACCGGTAGTAAAGTGCCTTGTTCAAATGCGCTTGCCACGACAGGTTGAACCAACCGTCCAATACCCACACCCTGTTTCGCCGCTTCGACCATAAGATCGGTATCGTTAACGATAAGTGCTGTTGGCATGTTGACTGCCACTGGTTGCCCTTGTTCTTGTAAATTGAGCTGCGCCAGCATGTTCGAGGCAATAAAGCGGTAGTGAATAAGCTTATGGTGCTGCAAGGCTTCGATACTGTTGGGCATACCATGTTGTTCTATGTAGCCCGCAGAGGCAAAGAGCGCATCACTCATATTCGGTGTTAAGCGCTTTGCGACCATTGTCGGCTCAATGCGATCACCAAACCGTATCCCCACATCAATGCCGTCTTTGATGATGTTTACTGTTGCATCTGAAATCGAGATTTCCAGCTCTATTTGGGGATAGAGCTGACAAAACTCAGCAAATATATGGCGGAAAAAAAGCTGATAAACAAAACGAGGCAAGGTGATTTTGACTTTTCCTGACGGGGCATTACCCAAGGAAGTGACCTCATCCAATGCCGATTCCAGGGTTTTAATGGCGGGTAGGGTTTTGTCGTATAGCTGTTGCCCGGCTTGGGTTAATTCCAGATGCCGAGTTGTTCGAGTGAACAGCGACAAGCCAAGATTCTGTTCCAGTAATTTCAATGATTGGCTCACCGAAGGTGCAGCCAAAGACAACTTGCGAGCTGCGCCTCGAATACTGCCTTCCTGAACGATGCAATGAAACAGCATGAGTTGATTGTGGGTTGTGCTTTTGTTCAGCATGTTCGCGTTTGGCTGGTGTTAATTTTTATTGTTAGGTAAAAGCTAACAAATTAAAAGAAACTAGTCATCTTATGCTTTTTATTGGTTGCCGTTATTCTGCTGACATCGAGTAAATGCCAGTGAATGAGAGCGTACCAATGACTAACACCTTAATTATCTCGGGTCATCCCAATTTGCAGAATTCCGTTGCCAACCAGTTGATTTTAAATCGCGTCAAGACGCAGATGGAAGGGGTGACAATACGTTACCTTGACCAACTTTATCCCGATGCCCGTATTGATATTGAGCAAGAGCAAGCGGCACTGTTAGACGCTGATGTGGTGGTATTGCAATATCCATTCTATTGGTACTCTGTTCCTGGCTTATTAAAGACCTGGATTGATCAGGTTTTCTCCTACGGCTTTGCTTACGGTAGCGCGGGCGACAAACTAAAAGGCAAACGCTTTATCCTGTCTTTTACCATTGGTGGGCCTCAGGAAGCTTATGATCCTCTGGGCTATAACCATTTCACTATTGAGCAACTGGTGTTGCCGTTGCAGCAAACTGCGTATCTGGCTGGCATGGTGTTTGAAAAGCCGATTTACACTCATCGAATGATTTACATCCCGAATGTGTACAACACCAGAGAAGAGGTGGAACAAAGAGCCAATGAACATGCCGGGCGCTTAATAGAAGCGATTGCTCATGCAGGCATTCAGATGCAGGCACAAGGTGCGGCGCAGTAACCTTTGATATTTTGTGATGTCTCTTAAAACCTGAGCGATGATTTACAGAAAAACACGCTGTTAAGCTCAACATTTGCGTACGCTTGCTATAGAATTGCCCGCTGAATTTAAGGGGAGGCATCATGCGCAATAAATCAATAATATTATTAGCAGTTTTAACTTCTTTTGGCGTATTGGCAGAAGAGCAAGCAGAACAAAAACCATTTACGCTTGATGGTGAGGTGGGGCTTATATTTACCACGGGTAATACAGAAACCTCCTCATTTAAAGGTCGATTGAGCTCCCAACATGAATTGGAAATGTGGAGCAATGAGTACACGCTGGAAGCTTTGTATAAGCAAGACGAAGTGACTGATGACAGCGACAACACTGAAACCCAAACAACGGCTCAGAAGTTTTTCGTTTCTGGTCAGGGCAACTACAAGTTGAATGATCCTAACAATCGTTTGTTTGCGTTTGCTTCATACGAAGATGACAGGTTTAGCAGCTTTGACTATCAGGCTACTGTCGCAGGCGGTTGGAACAGCAAGGTGTGGGATGATAACGAATCCACTTTCTCTTACAGCTTGGGTCCGGGTTATTCGTTTGCTGAAACCATGGAAGGTGAAGATGCCAGCGGGTTCATCGTCCGTGGAGCGGTTAACTACAAGTGGAAGGTGTCTGACAATGCGACCTTCAAGCAGTTTCTGAGCACGGAAATTGGTAGCGATAACACCAAATCCAAGTCAGAAACCTCCGTTTCTGCCAAAGTAAACGGTTCAATGTCATTGAAGTTCTCTGTCATCCTTAATCACAACACTCAAGTGGATGATGGTATTGAGAATTTGGACACAGAGACCGCTGCGACCTTAGTTTATACTTTCTTCTAAGCCAAAATAATCATCTTGTTAGCTGAGCATCAGATTGCTTCTGATGCTCAGGATTCTTTCTTTCCTTCCTTTTCTTTTCCTTTCATCTCATTCCTTTACGTTTAATCTCAATATGCATTTACCATTTTGGCGTTAATGTTATTACTGGAATTGGTAATTTTTACCAAAATTAATAATTTTTGGTGTACAAAATAACCATAAATCGTTAGTCTTTATCGCCATAATAATTAACCTTGTTGTTGTTCAATGACCAAAGAAGACTTTGATATTCACGCCACATTTGAGCGTATGTATAAAGCTTGTAATGTAAGCAATGATTTTCAATTAGCTCGATATCTGGATGTGACGGCGAGTACCGTGCAAAGCTGGCGCAATGCCAAACAGCCGCCGTTAAAAGCCTGCTATAAAATTTATATGCGTACTGGCAACCCTATCGAGTGGTTAATTCATGGGGAAAAGTCTGGTTTTGGACCTGTGTCAGAAGGCTCGCAACAGGCACAAAAAAACAAGGCGATTTGCGTACCTGAAGTCATGTTTGCAGAAGCATTCTACAACGAACTTATTCTTGGAATGCGCATGGATCTGCTTCGCCCTACCGACCATTCCACCCCCGAAAACCTGCAAATGCTGGCGAAATCCTTATATCGCGAACTTAACGACACACTTGTATTGCCCACTTCCAAAAAGGAAAAAAGTGAATGAAGCAAAGTTTGTTGGGAATATTAAAAAGCACGTTGCAAAAAGTGACACCCGAGCAAATACACAAAGTGCAAGGATATGACATTGACGACATTATTCTTCGCTTGCTGTTTGCTCTCGGCTCCGATTCCGAGCAAGCACTAGCTAAATGGTTGGATATGAGCGTTGACGAAATGCAACAGTGGAAAACCCAGGAAGAATTGCCCTTCGACGCCATTTTCAAGGTGGCAAAACACACCGGGGTGAGTATGGGATGGATGATCACCGGTGAGTGTGCTCGCTTTGAAGCGTCATTAGTCGACGAGAAGAACTACCACGGCGTGTTGCTTCAGTGTAATGGCCATATTCTGGTAAGCCAGTTGGGTGCCATTAGTTATATGCGCAAAGAAATCAGCAACATGGTAAGTGAAGGTAAGTTAGAACTGTTAGAAGTGTTCACGGCTGCGCATTTTGCGTGGCTAGGTAAGAGTTTTTATGAAAGCCTGTTGCATGAACTGAAAAAACACCGGCCTGATATTACAGCGGACAATTCAACAAATAACGCGACAAATAATGAAACCAATAATGCAACGGAATCAGAGTCAGAGCAGCAATCGAAAGTTGTCTCTTTTCCCACAAAGAAATAGCAGCGTTTAACCCTTACTGAGAATGCGCAAGCGTTGTTTTTTGCGGGGCAGGTCGGCGATAAACTTGCTCCAGCGATTCATTTCAATAATGCGTTGTTCCTCCGGCATTTCCTGAATTTCCAGATACCACACCACAGCACGCTCATACACCGACTGCGGCACAAAACCCGGCGAGAACTTTTTACTCACCATTTGGATCATTAAAATAATCACGCTAAAGAGGTAGGCGACGAACACGAGCTTGAATACGAATATCATAAAGATTCCTGATAAGAGCGAAAATAAGATAAATACCCAGGCCAACATTGGATATAGGGATAATGTACTGATAAAAAATAGCGTAATACTCTGATTTAACGGTAATTGCGCTAAGGTATCTAAGAGTAATTAGAATATTTTGAGTGATAAGAAGCCAATTAAATGCATACGCCTCTGTGGATATAGCAATGTTTCTCCACACATGAATTCTATAGACTACCCATACGGTTATAAAATTTATGGACACCCATAATCCTGTCCAAACAATTCTGGCAATATCGGGGTCGAGATAAGGAAGGCTGTCCCATACGGGTGAACGAACCGCATTGTTTGCAAATTCTGCTATACAAATAACCGTGGTTAGCAATGAAAGTGAGGTGGTCATTTGAAAATGCGCCACACTCACCAGGCAAATAATGATATATAAAAAAGGTAAAAAATCATCAATGGCAAAAACCGTTTCTAGAGACACTTCCAAGTTTCCATTTTAAAGATTTTACCTCTCTAATTACTTAATTGTTGCTGGAAAAGCAGTATCCAAGCAAGCAAAGCTTATCTTCGGTTTGGTTAATGGTCGTTTGAGGATCTGGTGGGAAAGCACCGCCACCGCCTCTACTAACCGTATATGCCGTTTTATCAGGCGGGAAAGCACCGTCACCGCTTTTATTAACCGTATATGTCGCTTTTTCAGGTGGGAAAACACCGCCACCGCTTTTAGCGATGGTAAAGCCTTGACTGCCAGAATTAGCCCATACACTCGACGAGGTAAAACCAAAGGTCAAAATAATGGTAAGTATAATAACCGTTCTATTCATATCTTCAACTCCTAAATGGTAATTCTAATTACGTTTTCCTTTGTGTGACGCATTTATCAATAAAGGATAAAAAGATATTACTGGTATTCAGAAGGGGAGGCTATACAAGCGAAAGATATGTCAAAAGCGCGTGGGCGCTGCTTTTGCTGTCATGGCGTACTTGATACGCCATCCAGTCTTTTCTCTTTGATTTGAACCAACTGTTGCTAACAGAACCCGAAGCGCGTTTATGCTGGCATTCCGGGTTTGTATTAAACACTTATATAAACCATATCCGGCTTTTACTTGGGGTTTAATGCGTTGCTTGGGATATCATCGGTTTAAGGAGTGTCCGATAAATTGCTACAACAGCTTCTGGCTTGATACCACAACACCGTTGTTGTCTGCATATACGTATTCGCCCGGGATCAAGTCAATTCCACCGAAATGCAAAGGTACGTTTAGGTCGCCGATGCCGCGTTTTTCGGTTTTTACTGGCACTGTGCCGAGGGCTTGAACGCCTAAATCCAGCGTATTGATGATATCTACATCACGAATACGTCCGTAAATGATGATCCCTTCCCAGCCATTTTCTACAGCCTTTTCGGCAATCATATCGCCCAACAGAGCACGACGAGCAGAGCCTCCGCCATCGACAACCATCACTTTGCCTTTGCCGGGTTGATTGGCTTGATCTTTAACTAATGAATTGTCTTCAAAACACTTGATGGTGACAATTTCACCGCAGAAGGTTTTGCGGCTGCCGTAGTTGTTTAGGTCTATCTCTAGAACTCGAACGGCATCTGGGTGGTCGTCACATAGATCCGGGGTTGAAAATGACATTAGCATTGCTCCTTGGCTGAGTTTATCCAAAGCATAACGGATCTCTGGCATTCCTTCCTATGGCTTCTGGTGAATGTTGAACATTTCAGATGCTTGTGTATTGCTGTTGCTTCGGAGGGATAGGATATACTGACCTTCGTCAGCATGACGGCGTAGGCGGAATTGGCGTTTGAGATGCTGATATTCGTCAGCATGACGACGTAGGCGGAATCGGCGTTTGAGATGCTGATATTCATCAGCATGACGACGTAGGAAAGAATACATTATTGCTTCCTGAAACCTCGTCATTCTGGCGAAGGCCGGAATCTCTTAATGTTTGTTGTGGAATTTATCTTTTACTGTCCATTGGCGATGGTATTTGATATTGAATCAACAACAAGTTGATTAATACTCTTTCCCGAGGCTGCTGCTTTCAAAACCAAACTTTCGTGTAGTTCCGGGCTTATGCGGACGTTAAATTTTCCTGAATATTGTTTTTGAGGAGAAACTCCGTCTTCTAGGCACATCTTGAGAAACATATCCAGAGACAACTTACCTTCTTTATGAAGGCCACTAATATCTGATGCGTAAAAGTCTGCGCCACCATTTAAATTAATGAATTCTCCTCTGAACATATCAATTTCAGGATCATATTGAATGACGGCATCATAACCATCAATTTTCATAACATTTATCATGGCGTTACTCCGTTTGATTCCAACCAGCGCTTAATGCTACTTACCGCACCTTTATCTGTATCCGGCGAGGGATGCGGACGATGAAACACTCGGCGTTCTCCGAATAATCTGACACCAATACGAGATCCTTCCCCTTCCGTTAATTCTGCGCCCAACTCAACGAACAGTTGTTCAATGTCTTTCCATTTCACATTTCCACTCACAGGTCGATTAAAAATGAGCTCGAGGGTTTTTTGATATTTCCTTTTCATTCATGCCATCCATATTAGTACTATAAAATAGTACCGTCAATTTAAGAGTCAATGGGGGGATTCAGATGCATTAGGCAATGGACGTACACGTCATTAGCCTTTTGTTTTGGGGATGTGATGGCGGCACAAATAAAAGTCGCGGTCGATGGGGATTGTGATTTTTGCGTCATATTCATTCCTTGAAAAAGAGAGTCCTAAAAATATAAAAGCCTTTGGCTACGGCTCAGTCGCAATGTATTGACTGGCAGATTGCCAAAAGTGCTATGAGTAAAAGTACAGAAAAAAGAGAACTTATCAAGCTGCCATTTTTAAATGGTTAACTTCAATCCTAACTGAAAACGCGATTGTCCCTGATGAAATTTCAGTTTGGAAAACCAGCTTAGTGACCATTCAGCGATGAGTTCGCTTTCCAGTTCCACGGTGAACGCGTGTCCGAAATCCACGAAGTCTTCGGTGAGTTCTGCTCGTGCGCCAAAGGCTTCATTTACATAGCTGTAGTAGGCAAATAGCTCTATTTCATGGTTATTAATTAATAGATTTCGAGAGTTGCTGAGCACCAGCTTTGAATGCTGCGTATCAAGGTTGTTGAGCAATTCTATCGCGTATTCTGTTTCGCTGTTTTCAGGGTGATAACGTATTTCACCTCGAACGAAATTGTCATCCAGCATGTGGTCTATGCCAAGCTCGTAGCTCCATTGTTCTGAGAAATCTACCGATACTTCCAGTTCAACATAATCCAGATTCTGTGGGCTTCTGATGGTGGGGGAGTCGAGATGAGCAAGTTCCCCTACAACAAATTCGAGTTTGATGTCTTTGGTGGGTGAGTAAACTTGTCTGGCTCCGGTTATCCAGCCATCTTTGGATAATCCCGTCGAGGCGACTTTGCCCTTGTAGGTAGGAATAACGCCAAACTCACTTTTGCCATATTGGCTTTCGTACCGGGCGAAAAAGCGCCTTAAGTAAATATGCTGGGTGTGCTGAGCATTAATGGTGTTGTAGCTGGACGCGAATTCCTCCCCTGTACTGACAAAACCATGCAGGCTCCATGCTGAAGTATCAAATTGATATTGCGGCTGCCAGCGTACTTTATATTGATAACGAGGATCTTTTTCGTGCCTTGCGTCAAAGCGGCTTTCCAACTCTAGTTTGGAATGAAAGCCACTCGCCCAGCCGAGCTGAGCGAATAGGAGTGGGGCTATTAAAAGCAAACGAGTTATTTTCATTTGCTCAGCATAGCCGAGGGTTAAATTAGCTGTCGATGTTTATTTTTATTCTAAATATGACAAACCGATTTAAACGTATCTTTAGGCTTCTGCGTGTGCCTTATGTTTTGTCTGATACTCTTCCAGCCAGGCTCTGAAATCTGGCGCGGGCAGTGGGCGGCTTAAATAAAAACCTTGTGCCTTGGTACAACCCATTTCAGCTAACAAGTTTAAGGATTCTTCATCTTCCACACCTTCGGCAACGGTGTTTAGGCCAAGGTTTTGAGCCAGTGAAATGAGCGTGCGAACCATGATGCGATCATCTTCATTGGAAGCCAGTTCCAATACAAAGGCTTTATCTATCTTTAACTCTTTGACCGGCATCTTCTTCAATTGAGCCATTGATGAATAACCCGTACCGAAGTCATCGATGGATAGAGCAATACCCATGCGTTGTAGCGTGTTTAAGGCTTTTAAGGCGCTTTCGGGCTCAGACATAACGGCGCTTTCAGTGACTTCCAGCGTGAGCGCATCGCTATCTGTATTGTGCTCCGACATCAATTCAGCGACATACGCTGGAAGCGTCATATCGACCAAATCTACCGCCGATATGTTGATGGCGATGCCAATTTGATGCCCGGCTTCTGCCCATTCTTGCTGCTGTTTAAAAGCTTCCTTCAATACCCAATGAGTGACGTCTCGAATCGCGCCAGTTTGTTCTGCTAACGGAATAAATTCGTCAGGTGGTATGAAGCCGTGTGTGGGATGGATCCATCTAACCAGACATTCCACGGTTGATATTCTGCCTTCTGCAATGGCTAGTTTGGGCTGGTAATAAAGCTTTAATTGTCCCTCAGCAACCGCTCCGCGCAGTTCCGACATTAAACTCAGGCGTTGCACGGAGTGTTTGTTCAAGCTGGGTTGATAGATAGCATAAGGGAAATGCTGACCTTTGCATGTGTAGAGCGCAATATCGACACATTGCATTAACTCATGGGCGGTTTTGCCATCTTTCGGGTAGCAGGCAATACCCATACTCACGTCGACATCCAGTGTAAGCTGGCTAACTAAGAAAGGACGTTGAAATAAGGCGGAAAAGTTTTCTGCAATGGTTTTGGGGTTTTGTCCATTGGTGTGATCAATAACGATACCGAATTCATCGCCACCCATGTGGGCGATAAAAACGCCTTGATAAGCTGCGTCACGTAAGCGTTTGGCAATATCTTGCAGGAGTTTGTCACCAATATCATGACCCACCGTGTCGTTGATATCTTTGAAGCGATCCAGATCCATCATCAAGACGGCGAGTTCTGAGTCAGGATTGGCCTCTATCTGCTTGCCTAAATGCTGCAAAAACTGGTTTCGGTTGGGCAACTCTGTGAGTGAGTCAAAATAAGCCAGTTTCTGAATTTCTTCTTCGCGCGATTTAATACCTTCCTGCATCTCGCTGATTGCAGCCGACAGCGTTGAGACTTCATTGGTGCTACATGAAGGAAACTGCGACACGTATTCACCTTGGCGAATTTTGTTGGCAACCGCGACCAGCTTGGTGATAGGGGAAGTGATGCCATTAGATAAAATCATCGCTGCCAGTAATGCCATAACGGCTGCGATTGCCAGAATACCAATGAGCTGCACCAGCAGACTGTTATAGGATAAATAGGCTTTTTCTTCTTTGGTTGCCAGTAAAAGGTAGGTGGGGGTCTCGTTCCATGAACCAAACTCGGAAACCGAATAGATATATTGTGTCATATCGCCTTGAAACTGGTTTAAGCCTGATTCAAGAGCAATCTGTTGTGCGGTGAGTTGTTCTCTTAATTCAGAAGAAAAGGTGCTGCCAATGATCTGGTGATTCGCACCCAGTACCAGTAGCGTGATTTCCATATCTGTTAGCTCGACTAATTCGGGTGTAATGAGTTTACGTGCGTCAATACCCATGATTAACCAGGCGTTGATATTACGTGACGATTCGACAAATTTAACCGGAGCTGCTTTCAATAAGTAAAATTCCCCGGCAATTTTTATAATTTGGGTGGTATTGGGGGAAAGATTGCGAGGCTCAAGCTTCTGAGCAGCAATATCTTTTGTGTTTGATGTGGTCAATACAGAGCCTTGTGCATCAAGTACCCAAGCGATATCGGCATCATTGCGGCGTTGGTAATTCTGCAAGGCCACCAGCAAGCTCATGGGGTCGCTCTCGCCAGTGACAATGAGTTGCTTAAAGCTGAAGTCCTTACTGACGGTATTCAACGCTTCTTGCAGTGCGTTGCCCCGGTTGGTGATCTTGTCTTTGACAACGTTCGTTGAAGTTCGGGCATGATCTTGCAACTGCCCGGTGGAGTGTTTGTAGGTGGCAGATTGAACCGTATACAGGGTAACAATGACGATAACGCCCAACATCAACAGGAAGTTGAGCAGCATCCTGACTTTGAGTGAATTAAGTAGACCTTTCTTATTCATAAGCTGAAAACTCGTCTTGTTCTTCTTCATAGTAAGCCGTGTCTTCGGCTAATGCTTCTGATAACTGTATGTTGGCAGATTGCTTGCCCGCTAACTTGACGGTCATGGCTTTTTCTTTGTCTTGCTCTGCTACACGCGAGTGCCATACTTTAAGCTTGTATTCGCCGTCTGGCGCTTCAATGGTTGCATTACCTTTCTTGTCTGTTTGAGCAAAATAAGGATTATCTGCAACAAAGATATAACCCAACATCCAGTCATGAACATTGCAGCCTAATTCCACAATCCCGCTTTTATCAAATATTACCGATTTCGCGGTTACGCCTTTGTATAGCTGCAATTCAAATACCTTTGCAGGAGAGAAGGAATAGACATGGTGTTTAATGGAATCTGAATTGGGAAAGGCTACCGACTGGCCTTTTTGCACTGGCAGAATGTAAGGGGAAAATTGACGGTTCACCTGATCCATAATGGCGACGTCTTTACCACTGTAAGAGGACGCTGAGCTACTGCTTTCCAGGTAGACTACCGCATTGGCTAAAGGCTTGCCTTCCTTGCTTGAAAGCATGACCGTTAACGAGCCCGCATGGCATAAGAAACTGCTCATTAAAGCGGTTAATACCAGAGATATTTTCAACATTGTCAGTGCTTCCAGAAGAGTTGATTATGCAAAAGGTGTCTGATTTTGCTAAAGAATCAGTATAGTACAGTTATCCATCTCGAAACGCGAAAGTTAGCAGCGGTACAGTCAACAGATCCGATTTCTTCATTAAGTAGTACGAATTGCAGTGAAAAAAGTTTCACTGGGGTGTGAATAAATCTATTTTTACGTGTTTAGTAGGGTCATGAGGGGTCAGTTAACCGTTCGGGCTGATTTCTTTTGGTTACTTTTCTTGTTCAGCAGACTATTTATTAATTTGGGAAAAGTAACTGGCGCGTCCAAAGGACGTGTCATACAAGGAACTAAAAGAAATAACGGCAGTGTAATCGAAATAGGAATTGTCACAGGTGCAACGTTAAAGGATGTTTCTTATCCCGAATTCAGGTTACTTATATATCGAGTGAGGCTGGAGCCCGCTTCCATGTATAAATAGTGATTATATTAACGTTTTGTTAATCCACCTTAAATTGTTTAACCAGCCCGTCCAATTCATCAATCAGCGCATAGACCTTTTCAGCGCTGGCTTCTGCATTTTTGGCGCTATTCATGGATTCATCGGCGATGGACGAAATGCGAGTAATGTTTTTGTTAATCTCTTCCGTGACCACTGCTTGTTCTTCGGCGGCGGTGGCGATTTGGGTGTTCATATCACTGATCACGCTAATGGATTGTGTGATGTCTCCTAACGAGTCGTTGACTTTGGTGGCGTGCGACACGCCTTGTTCTGCTTGGGATTTCCCGCCCGCAATGGCTTTCACTGCGCTTTCCGCTTTGTTTTGCAGGTTAATAATGACGTTCTGAATTTCGCTGGTGGATTCCTTGGTTCGATTTGCCAACGTTCTGACTTCGTCGGCAACTACCGCAAAGCCTCTGCCTTGTTCTCCCGCTCGGGCGGCTTCTATTGCGGCGTTTAGTGCGAGCAGGTTGGTTTGTTCAGTAATGCCTTTAATCACATCCAAAATACCTGCAACGCTTTTACTTTCTTCCTGCAATTGGTCGATAACGACAAAGGCACTGCTGACGCTGTCTGCAAGTGAACCAATGGCGGTCATATTGTCATCGACGACCGACTTGGTCTGCTGTGCCTGTTCATCGGCTTTTAATGCCGATTCTGCGGTATGGCTGGCATTGCGAGAGACTTCATGAACTGTGGACGACATTTCGTTCACGGCAATGGCTACCTGATTGGTTTCAATTTGTTGTTGGCGAAGGCCAGCATTAGCCGTTTCAATTGCCTGGCTCATGGTTTTAACGGAATGAAGCAATTCCTGACTGGTTGAGTTCATCTGCTTGACCATGGTTTGAATGCGGGCGCAGAATTTGTTGAATTCTCTGGCGACGTCCGATATTTCGTCGGCTCCTCGTTCATCCAGTCGTTGAGTCAGGTCGCCTTCGCCTTCTGCGATATTGGCCATGGCTTCTTGCGTCATGATCAAGCGGGCTTGAATGGATTTTGCCAGCATTCCAGACAGCAGGAGCAGAAAGATAACACCGGGGATGAGTCGACCCATTTTAGACAACATCATGGAATAAAAAGCTTCGTCGATATCGTCAATGTAGACACCTGAGCCTACAATCCAGTTCCATTCCGGGAAGCCTTTTACATAGGTGATTTTGGGAACGGGAACATCAGAGCCGCCATGAGGCCAACTGTATTCTACAAATCCTTCCCCGTCTTTTTGGACGTTGTTGACCATTTCCAGCACGAATAGCTTGCCATTCTTGTCTTTTAAATCGGCAACGTCTTTGCCATTCATGGCGGGAACAAAGGGGTGCATGATCATGACGGAGCCCGTTTGTACGAAGAAGTATTCTTTTCCTTCAAAACGGAGATCTTTAACCGTGGCTATGGCGTTCTTCTGGGCACTTTCTGTGTTTAGCTCGGCATTTTTAGCTTGTTGGTAGTAGTGATTAATAACGCTATGAGCGACTTCTACCGCATTGCGCAGTGCGATTTTTCGGTCGGTGAGCATTTGTTGTTTGGAGTCGAACAGTTCAATAGCTGAATTAACGATAAAGCCCGCTACTGCTATTAAAACAATAATCCATATCCGATGATTTATTTTCAGCTGTTGAAAGAAACCTCGCATTACCCCTCCTGCTTAAACGTCGAGCATAACTAATTCTGGTTGACTGCGATGCGAAAAGAAATTGAGTTGTGTACTGACTTTTTATTGCAACTCTTGAGAATCAAACAAGCATTGTTCTTTATCTAGGATAGTCTGATTTCTCTATTTTGCTTTAAATTTATACCAAAAGGTGAATGATTGAACAAATTGATATGATTAGAAATTATTGTGAAATGAGTTAAGAAAACCGGAAACTGTACACTGTAGTGGAGAATTTATTCTGTTGGCTGGAAATAACAAAATGACGCCCTGTTTTTCAGGGCGTCATTTTTTGCAGGATTTGCATTCTTTCGGCTGGTTTAAAACAGCTTGCGAACCTTAATCGTGCCTTCGATATCTTGCAAACTTTCGTGCGCGATATCGACTTGAGCGGTTTCTACATCAATAACCACATAACCGATGTTTTCATTGGTTTGTAGGTACTGAGCAGCAATGTTAATGCTGTTTTTCGCGAACAACTGGTTGATTTCATTAAGGATCCCCGGAGTATTTTTATGAATATGCAATACTCTGGAACAACCTGAATGTTCTGGAAGTGATACTTCCGGGAAGTTAACTGCTGTAACGGTTGACCCATTGTCGCTGTACTTCGCCAGCTTGCTGGCGACTTCTTTACCAATGTTTTCTTGCGCTTCCTGAGTGCTTCCACCCACGTGAGGCGTAAGGATCACGTTGTTGAATTCACGTAGCGGAGAAACAAATTCTTCATTATTGGATTTCGGTTCAACCGGGAATACATCAATCGCCGCGCCGTTCAGTTTTTTGCTGGACAGGGCTTCTGCAAGGGCATCAATATCAACAACTGTGCCTCTGGAGGCATTGATCAAAATTGCACCATGCTTCATTACCGCCAATTCAGCCGCGCCAATCATATTTTTGGTTTGCGGGGTTTCTGGTACATGCAGCGAGATAACGTCTGAGGTTTTGAGCAACTCGGTCAGGCTCTTTACCTGGGTTGCATTACCCAATACCAGTTTGTCTTCGATATCGTAAAATTTTACGTGCATACCCAGATGTTCAGCCAAAATACTGAGCTGAGTACCGATATGACCATAGCCAATAATACCCAAGGTTTTGCCACGGGCTTCGTAGGAACCGGTTGCTGTTTTCATCCAGCCGCCAGCGTGCGAGTCGGCGTTTTTCTCTGGAATACCACGTAATAACAGGATGATTTCACCCAGCACTAACTCGGCTACTGAACGAGTATTTGAAAATGGCGCGTTGAATACGGGAATGCCTCGTAACTGAGCGGCTTTTAAATCAACCTGATTGGTTCCAATACAGAAACACCCGATGCCCACCAGTTTCTTACCCGCTTCTAAAACCTTCTCAGTCAAGTGAGTACGGGATCGAATACCGATAAAATGTACATCCGGGATAATCTTTAATAGTTCTTCTTCACCAAGTGAGGTCTTGAGATACTCAATATTGCTGTAACCATTTGCTTTAAAGGTTTCCAGCGCACTTTGGTGTACACCTTCCAACAACAAGATTTTAATTTTGTCCTTGGGCAATGAAATTTTGCTCATGGGCTTACCTGCGTACTAGATTAACGATAAACGAGTTTGTTTTTAAATTTAGACGTCCAGACATCTAAATTAACATGCACTTTATCAGATACATGAAATAGTGCAATCTATCGACAACTGAATTTATGAATTTAATTCAGCCGCTGGATCTATTATCTGGATCCCTGATTCGGTTCCTATAATCGCCACGTCGGCTGCACGTTTGGCAAAAATGCCATTGGTGACAACGCCGGTGATTTGATTGATGGCGGTTTCCAGTTCGGGTGGATTCAATATTTTCAGGTTATGAACATCCAGAATCACGTTGCCATTGTCTGTGATAACGCCTTGACGGTAGACAGGATCTCCACCCAGTTTCACCAATTCTCGGGCAACATATGAGCGTGCCATTGGGATAACTTCAACAGGCAGTGGAAAGTCACCTAAAATGGGAACTTGTTTGCTGTCGTCGACAATGCAGACGAATTTTCTGGCGACGGCGGCAACGATTTTTTCTCTGGTGAGAGCGGCACCACCACCTTTAATCATGTGCATGTGCTCGGTAATTTCGTCAGCGCCATCCACATAAATATCGAAAGAACCGACACTGTTCAGGTCGAACACTTCAATTCCCAAGGCTTTTAGCCTTTCAGTGCTGGCATCAGAACTGGATACGGCACCTTCAATGTTGTTCTTTAAGTCGCCCAGTGCTTCGATGAAATAGTTAACAGTAGAACCTGTACCAACCCCGATAATACTGCCTGGTTGCACGTACTTAATCGCGGCTTGCGCGGCTGCGCGTTTCTTGTCGTCTTGAGTCATTGTGATGCCGTTGCTAAAACGATTGCGGAAAGAAAACCGGAGTATAACCGAATCGGGGAATTCCGCCTATGCATCAGTATTAAATACCCGGAATAATCTAGCCGAATAGTGCTTATGTTATCGTCATTTTGTTAAGGCCGGAGCTGTTTGACCAGAGAGGCTGATCTTCATCAGCAGGGCGATATTCGGGAGTGATGAATGGCGTAAGAATTTAAAGGCGGAAACACTATCCTTGAATTAATCGAGTTGGGGTCAGAATAGACTTAAGTGGAATGTCCCAATTCGCAATGGGAATCGCTGGGCACTCCTGACAATCATGGGCAACGCCAATAATTTCAGGTCGTTCTGATTCTGGCATTCTTGTCAGGCAGGCCAGTGTGCGATCATAGAATCCGCCACCCATGCCCATGCGGTTGCCTTTTTTATCGAAGGCAACCAGTGGCGTAAATATTGCGTCCAACTCTTCGACCGGGCAGATACGATGGCATTCCAGCACCGGCTCCATAATGTCAAAGCGGTTTGGACGCATTTCACTATCGGAGTGATATTCCACAAAAAGCAATGTGCCTTTGTTGAAAGGGTGCAGTACGGGCAAGTACACCAGGGTTTTCTGTTGCCATGCGTATTGCAAAATCTCAGAGGGACTAATTTCGCCATCATTGGGGAGGTACAGGGCAATTTTGTCGAATTTGTCTAACAAGTCATACGATTGGGCACTTTTTAACAGTTGTATAGCTGCCTGCTGCTGCTGTTCCTGACTTAACGCCTGACGTTTGGCTCTATATGCTTTTCGTAGTTGCTGACGAAGATCCTGACTCACAATGCGCCCAGAGATAATGGTGTTCATTCGACTAATAAGTTGAACAGAAAATTAAACAGGTAATGCACATCAGTATGGCGTGAGTTGATGCAAAAAATCAACACACTCAAGGTCGCCTATATTCAGCTTGGTTTAGGGGGCGAGCAAGAAGAAACCTTTGAAATGAGATAATTGACCATAAAGACAAGCGTTTTTGCTTTATGGTCAATATTAATAAAATGAAATCACTACTTTGCGTAGTAATCCATAAACATTTTTCTGATACGGGACTCATCGACTTTCATGGCAACGGATACCACAGGTTCTTGCCCCCATAGTGGGTTCTTGTTGGGGGAGTTTGCCGCTGCAAAAGATGTTTGCCCGTAACACATTGGGTCGGTTGAAACTTTGATATGCCCGTCGGTATATTCAAACAGGCTTGGATCGACAACTTGCGCAATCGCCATTGCATCGTGGAAATAGCAAATGGGTTTGTCGGCAATCTGGTAAGTTTCCGAGTAAAACTTCACGTAAAACTGTGCTATTGATTCAATTATGCCGCCCAGTTTAGGATTAACCTCTTTTAAACCAGACAGATAGCTTTGGTCGTAATCCACTGCATAGGTGACATCCAGACCAATCATGGTCAAAGGCCATCCGGCATTGAATACAATGGCTGCGGCATAAGGGTCGTTCCAGATATTGGCTTCTGCGACCGGTGACACATTACCCGGCACTAACGCTGCACCGCCCATAATGACAACGCGTTTGAGCAGTTTCGGTAGTTCTGGCTCCAGGCGTAAAGCTAACGCCAGGTTACCCAACGGGCCCACTGCAACCAGCGTGACTTCACCGGGATATTGTTTTGCCGTATCAATAATGAACTGTGCGGCTGGGCGAGGATCGGCTTCGCGACTCGACATGGGAATATCGACATTTCCGAAGCCGTTATCACCATGGACAAAGTGAGCGTATTCTGATTCTTTACCCACCCAAGGCATTGCCATGCCTTTGGCTACAGGGATATTTTTACCTGCGATGTCGCACAATGTCAGGGCATTACGGGTTGCCATGTCGACATGCACGTTACCAAAAATGGTTGTGAGTCCAAGCACCTCAATTTCTGGAGCCTGAAATGCGAAAAATATCGCCATTGCATCGTCGATACCCGGATCGGTATCAATAATAATTTTTTCCGTCATAGGCTATTGCTTCTGTTGTTTTAAAAACGCCTGAACTTCTTCTTGATCGGGGATCGATTGCGCGGCTCCGGGACGTGTTACTGCTATCGCAGAGGCGGCACAGGCGTTAATTAAAGCTTGTTCTGGATCAGTATTCTTAATGTAGGAAGACAAAAAGAAGCCAATAAAAGTGTCGCCAGCCGCTGTGGTATCGACGGCTTCCACTTCGAAAGCGGGAACTGTAATTTTGCCTGATTTAGTCAGCATTACAGCGCCTTGCTTACCGAGCGTAATGATGACTTCTGCATCAGGAAATTTCTCGGAGAAAAAGGCTTCAATATCCGGCATGGATTCTGTTCCTGCAATGCCAGCCGCTTCAATCTCGTTAACGATGAACAGATCCACCAAATGCAGCGGTAACTGCAAAACGCTTGCATTCATGGGGGCGGGGTTGAAGGCGATTTTCAGGCCGTTACGTTTGGCTTCTTCCATGCTTTCCCCAATGCAATTGGTTTCGTTTTGGGTAAGCATCCAGTCGCCTTGTTCTGTATCAGCAAAGGCTTGTCGTGTTAATTGTGGTGTAACGTCGTGGTTGGCACCGGCAAACAGTACGATGGCGTTTTCACCCGATTCGTTGACCTGAATGATGGCATGACCTGTTGGTTCTTCACTCATTTTCAGGTACTTGCAGTCGATGTTTTTGCGGATCAGGTGCTGCTTGATACTGCAATCTTCTTCGTTAACCAGCCCCACATGTTTTACTTGAGCGCCAGCGTGCGCCAAAGCAATAGACTGGTTGGCACCTTTGCCTCCCAATACTTTTATGTAGCTGGTGGAAGCCAGAGTTTCACCGGGATTAACAAAATGCGGTACTTGATATACGTGATCAATATTGATTGAACCTAAATTTATAACCGTCATGGCGTTATCAGTTTGTTAACAATGGCTGCTACTTTAATGCAATTTTTTCAATCCTACTAATCAGAATCATTGAATTTGTGGTTTTTCAGGCGATAAAATTTGCAGAAAAATATTTTAATCATTTGAAAATAAAGAAAATATTGTAATGTGAAAAAAATTAAAAATATTTGACCGATTGGTCAGGTTTTAGGTTTTTAGAGAGAAAATTGGCAACCGGCGGGGGCTTTTTTGAATCTGCTAAATTAAACGGAGAATACATGAAGAGAGAAAGGTCGTCCTTGACCTGTTTCATGTTGGAATATTGGCGAGAGGGTTATTCCGCAATATATTCCCAGGTTGGGCCAGCGTAATAGCCTTCAGGAGAGCCCGGTATCGGGTTTCTAAACATTTCCTGTGCAGCGTATTTCAGCTTGTACATAGTACCAACGGCTTGCAGCAACTTATCGGGTTCGCCATTAAACGCGGTGTTTAATTCGTCAAGCAGACGGCTGAAAATCAGGTTGAATTCCCTGTTGAGCTGCTTCAATTCAGGAATATTTTCGTATAAGGCCGCAGTTGGGTTGGGATGCATGTTGTACACATCTTGCCAGTTAATATTGATAGCCGGGCCTGTTGGGCCACTTTGCGGCGAATCACCACACACATAACGCTTGCCTTGTGCCAACTCATCGAAGCGGAAGTAGTGAGCAATTTCACGATGCTGGTTAAATAGCTCATGATCACCATCCAAAATGCCTGTGGTTTCCTCTAATGGAAACGGCTTGGTGGGATCCCAATCGCCGACGGGTTTACCTTCCCCTTGAGCAATAATGGCGTTAATCGCAAATTGTGCCGATGCCAAATCAGTAACCGGCGTAATTTCACCGCCTCCGCCGTAATAATAATTGGCAGTGACTTGCGGTGCGGTATCGGCTGGGAATAAGGCATCGCCCATTTTTTCATAGAGATGATTTAAACCGTGCTGGATCCTTTCATAGAACTTACCGATGGTTTTAACGGGTTCAGGAACCATATCTCCGGGTATCTCGATATTTTTGAAAATGCCGAGTGCTGCTTGTGAAAACGGGAGTAACTCAACATCAAACCATTTTTCCCCATTGGGTAGTTTGGTTGGGTAAGTGGGAACGAATTGCGAGCAATTCAGCTTTGGCTTGCCGCCAACCGCAATTAACACATTCGCTGCATTCGCCAAATGGAACATCTCTTCCATCACAACACTACGAATAGTGTAGTAAGCACTCGGGTTGGTCGTGTCGCTAATGGTGTATAAAGCACACAGGTATGGCGGTAACGTTGAAAACTCCAACTGTGTCGCAATATGCAAATCGTGGTGCAGTTGTTCTAATGTGTGAATACCGCCGTCGCGATGGCAGGTTTCCAGATATTCATCAAATAGTTTAAATTCTTGTAGCATGAAAAGTCCTCCGTTACCCGTTTAGTGCCTTGTAGACATTTTCCGCTGCCCAAATGGTCAGCGCTGTCATGGTGAGCGTTGGGTTGGATGTGGAGATTGTTGGCATGTTGCCGCAGCCAACCAGATATAAATTCGGGTGATCCCAGCTTCGTTGGTCTTTATTCACAACTGACGTGCGAGGGTCGTCACCCATAATGTGAGTTCCTACCAAGTGGCCCGCGCCATTGTAAGTGTAGCCTTCACCTTCAAAGGTCAGATAGCCCGGCTGAGAATCGTTGTACTCGGTGAACTGCTCAATGCCCATGCGCTGGAATATTTGATCCGAGACGCGCTTGGCTTCAGCCATCCCCGCACGAGTGTAGTCGGTAACGTTGTAATCAATGACAGGACGATAGTTACCAAGCTGATCACGATAGTTAGGGTCAATGGTCACGCGGTTGTTAACGTTGGGAAGCTGTTCAACCAAAAAGCCAAAGCGGAACATGCGTGGGAACATGCTGCCCATATGGTCACGTAGTTGCGTACCGAACATATTGCCTTCGTCAACCAGATTAGGAACCGACGCAATAGGTGCGCCTGTTGGCCAGTTCCAACCCCAGTTACCAATTTCAATACGGAAAGCGGCGTGATCTTTACGGAATTCACCGCCACGTAACGAAGGAATGCCGGAAGTTGAACCTGGGCCTCTAAAAGCACCAATATTTTCTGGCATCAAGCCCCAGGTGAGCATGGTGGGGTGATCCATCAGGTTACGACCAACCATATCGCTGGAGTTACCCACATTCGATGCTAACATCAACTTGGCGTTTTCCACGGCATGGCTTGCCAGTACGACGATATCGCCGCTCACTTCATGCAAGGTGTGATCAGGTGACTCAGTGGTTTCATAGTGTTTGTAATGCACCTTGCTGATTTTGTTGCTGCTTGGGCAAACATCCAGCTTATAGGCAACGCTTTGTGAGCGAATTTCCACCCAGCCGGATTTCTCAGCTTTCACCAGTGTTTTAAGGGCGTTGTATTTGGCTTGAACCGGGCAAATAGGCACGCAGTTTGAGTTACCTTCACAGCGTTGACCGACATCCGGGTTACCTACTGCGCCTTCCGGCTCGAATCCATTGCGTGGCATGCCGTTTCTGCCTTGAGGAGTGCTAACCACATCAATAGGGTAGACCTTGCCCCCCATTTCAACTTTCATACCTTGTAAGCCGTCGGCTAATACGTTGTCGAAATACGACTGAGGGATTTTCTCCATTGGATAGTCATAACCCTTCTCAAAAGGAATATGCACGGCCGGGTTGTCGATGTTGTGGTAGTTCTGTTCATCAGCATTACCGGAAACACCAATTACCATTTCGGCTTTTTGGTAGTAAGGCTCCAGTTCATCGTAGCTGATAGGCCAATCTAAACCGTGGCCAAACTCGGTTTTGATATGAAAATCTTCTGGCAACATGCGTAAGCAGGTGCCTAACCAGTGCAATGTTGTACCGCCCAGGGCTCTTGTATAGGTGCTGCCGAAAGGGAGTGGGCCTCTTTGCACAAAGTAGCCACTGGTAAGTGGTTGGTTGTTTTTAATCGGCGCCAGGTCTGTTACCAGCGGTTGAGGTGCATTGGGGTTTTGCGGAAAAGGAGAGTTGGGAATTTTTGCCAGAGCCGTAAAAAACGTGCTCATGTATTTGTTGTAACCCGCAAAGGTTTTCCCTGTGTCAGTCCCTGCTTCCAGAATTAATATTTTTAATTCTTTGCCATTATTGGCTGCCTGATGCTGTTCGACCAGCTTTTGCGCCATGACTCCGCCAGAAATACCACCACCGACGATGACGACGTCAAAATGTTCACAATTGCTCATGTTTCATCCTCTAAATTTTTTGTCGCGTAGGATTAGCGATGGGTACGGGGGCTGTGCGTGATGTCTTCAGGTTTAAACGACCAGGTGGCAAAACCAGGCTGTTTGGCGCCCATAGGGTGAGAATGCACGGCATCCCAAGCTAAACCCTGGATGTAGGCGTCGTCGGAAATAATAAATTCAACATCCTGATATTGGCCTGGTGTTTGGGTTGGCACAGCATATTTGCTGACCCAGTTG
This sequence comes from Paraneptunicella aestuarii, assembly GCF_019900845.1. NCBI lineage: Bacteria > Pseudomonadati > Pseudomonadota > Gammaproteobacteria > Alteromonadales > Alteromonadaceae > Paraneptunicella > Paraneptunicella aestuarii. The sequence goes on from NZ_CP074570.1 coordinate 1,341,735, forward strand.
TCGGGCATGGGAAACCAGGTTGAACAGTACCACATCTTGATAATGTTTCTGGCGACTGGCCCTAAGGCCTCATTTGCCATAATTTCCTGTCGGACTAGTGTGTTCAGCGTGTCTGGGCAACTGCCGGGAAGTGAGGTAAAGGTGGTATTGAGGGCGGTGATAATGGATTCTGGAATGATACCGGTGAGCACATCGAAGTAGCTTTGTCCTACACCGGTTCCGATTAGTTTGACTTCGTCGTAACCGGTCAGGACTGCAGAGATTCGATAAAAATCATTAAGCTGCATAAAACAATTCCTTGGTTGTTGGGTAACAAGTTCCGGGCAGTCATCAATCGCACAATTGCTGGCGAACTCCATGATGTTCCCGTTTCGCTTGGCGAAAGTTATTAGCTGTTATTCACTGTCGAGAATGCATACCAACAGAGATAGAACAAAGATGAAAGTGGATGCACACGAATAAAAGAAGCACACGAAAAATATATGAATACTCAATGCTGTGTACATTAGTTATATCTTATGCTCATTTAAGCCAACCCAAGAAGCCTAGCAGAAAAATGCAACCTTACCATTAAGGTAAGTAAAATATTTTGGCTTTATTTTTGGCGTGATGTGTAAGGCGAATTTTCCTTTGATGTTTTTGTGAACAAATAGGGATATCCTATTTTCTATTAAATAGAATGTTATGTGCATAATTTGCTGATTTTCATTCGTTTAGGTGAGTAATAGACTTGAGGCATTCGATTATAGATTTGGCAGGTAAAAACAATGTTGCAATTAAGAGCTGCGAACGAACGAGGAAAAGCTGATTTTGGCTGGTTACAGAGTGCTCATAGTTTCTCATTTGGGCGATATTATGATCCAGAGCATATGGGGCATGGGCAACTGCTTGTTATTAACGACGACACCGTCGCGCCCGGAGCTGGCTTTGGCACACACCCGCATCAGAACATGGAAATTCTGAGCTATGTCACAAAAGGGCAAATCGCACACAAGGATTCTCAAGGCAATGAGTTTATTGTGCCGGAAGGTGAATTTCAGTTGATGTCAGCGGGTAGTGGCATTAGCCACAGTGAGTACAATGCATCGAAGCAGGAGGAATTAAAATTCCTGCAAATATGGGTGAAACCCAATGTCCAAAACACTCAGCCTGGATATCAACAGAAGCATTTCGCTCAAAACCAGGCAGAGCAGCTGATCTTTTCTCCCGATGGTGCAGAAGGCAGTTTGCAAATAAAACAACAAGCATGGCTACATCGAGTGAACCTCAACGCAGGTGAAGATTGGCAGTTCACATTAGAGCGAACACTGAACGCCTATATTCATGTCACAAAAGGCTCATTGGTATTGAATGATAAATTAAACATGCAAGCGGGCGATGGCGTGAAAATTAGCGATGAGAGCGCGCTTTCTGTGCAGCCGGAACAAGCGGTTGAGTTTTTGCTGTTTGAAGTGTGAGTTTACATTGGGTGTTGAATAAATGTGAGGGATGTCTCCCGAAAATGTCGCTGCCGGGCAAAACCCTAGAACCGTGAGTTCAGGGCGGACCTATCATCGCTACCGTAGGCTTCTCGGTACAAGCCGAGCTTGCTCAAAAGCAGTCGAATCAAGTTCCTTAGATGTTAGCATCGGCTCGGGACGTAGCCAGGCTCGCGCGCACCTCAGGAGACAAAAAACGTTAGCAAAGTAACACTACAAACTAATATAAGTTCAATATCACCTATATGGAGTGCCACTTTCTTTAATTCAAGTTTTCTAAAAACAGATAAGCTCGAATTAGGGTAAGTATAACTCAACAATTGAAACTATGCTGTTGAACTAACATTCGATTTAGCTATATTTCAAGCAAACAAACGATAGAAGAAGTCGATTAAGCCAATAAGCTAATGATTTATCTGGTTAATTCTTCGTCTTTATTGCGGTTCTGTATTGTCAGGCTTTGAGTTGGAACAATTTATCAACACATAAGGCTATAACCGGGAAAACGACTTCTATTATTGGTTGGGCAAGGCTTTGACTAAGTGTTAGGATATCCACAGTTAGTTCAAGGTTAAATTGAATTGAGATACTGAATTGAAAAATAGCGAAGTAAATTATGAAGCAGTGTCTGCGCTATTGCACAGACACAATGTACTTAGTGACGCTGCAGAAGTTCATGGCATTTTATGTGGTATGTTGTCGGGGGGAATGGATCCTGACAACACTCAATGGCAAGAAGCACTATGCGACTACATTAATGCTGGCGAACCGCTTCCTGGAGAAATTAACGAAGCTGTAGAAGCTATGTTGAGTCAATTGTTACTGCAGTTACGTAGCGAAGACTTTTCTATGGTGATGTGTTTGCCTGATGAAGAAGCGCCTATTGAAGAGCGCGGGCAAGCGGTAATTGCCTGGGTTCAAGGCTTCCTGCTTGGTTTCGGTGTGCAGAAACAGGAATTGTTGTCTTGTTCTGAAGATGTGAAAGAAGCCTTAAAAGACTTTTCCGACATCATTCAGATGGATGCGGATATGCCCGAAACCGATGAGTCGGAACAAGCTCTGTATGAAGTGATGGAGTACGTTCGAATTTCAGCATTGCTATGTTATAGCGAGTTGGGCAGCAGCGATAAGCCAAAAGGCCCCAGTCGTACATTGCACTAAGTATGAGTGCTGATTTTAGGTTAACCTGACCATTCTGATTATTCGTTTAACCACAAAAGCAAGATAATGATCCCACAATCTGAATATCTACAACGTAGACAGCGTTTAATGGCGCAGTTGCCTCAAGGCAGCGCTGTATTGGTAGCATCTGGAGTGAATCAATCCAGAGGTAATGATACTGAATTTCCCTTTTCTCAAGACAGCGATTTTTATTATCTGACAGGTTTTAATGAGCCGAATGCCTGGCTGTATATGAGTAATTTTGCCTTAAATGCAGATGGCTCAGATCCATCTTCTTCGCAAAACCATCATTCAGTCTTGTTTTGCCAGCCTAAAGATAAAGCGATGGAAATCTGGCATGGCCTTCGCCTTGGTGTCGAGCAAGCTTGCGACGCTTTGCTGGTTGATGAAGCTATGGAAATTGACGATTTGGAAGAAGCCCTTCCTGAATTGTTAAATAATCATGCTCAGGTTTATTTTCTTTTAGGCTCAAATGGTGACGATGAAGCTTTGATATTTAGTGCATTGCAAGTGCTACGCAGTGCGCCAAAACAGAGTAAAAGTGCGCCTTCCTGTATCGTTGATCTCGCCCCTGTTTTACATGAAATGCGCTTGATTAAATCGGCTGCTGAAATTCAGGTAATGCAAAAGGCGGCGGACATTTCCTGCGAAGCTCATAAACGCGCTATGTTGTATGCAAAACCCGGTGTTTATGAATATCAACTGGAAGGCGAAATTCTGCATGAATTTGTCATGTCTGGTGCTCGAACGCCGGCTTACAACACTATTGTGGGCTCTGGTGTTAACGCTTGTATTTTGCATTACACCAACAACCATTCTGCGTTAAAGGATGGTGATTTGGTCTTGATTGACGCGGGCGCTAATTATCAAGGTTACGCTGCTGATATCACACGTACTTTCCCGGCCAATGGTAAATTCACCGAGGAACAGGCGACGCTTTACAATCTGGTATTGCAGTCTCAGCTGCAAGCGATGGAAATATTGGTTCCGGGTGGCACATTCAAGCAAGCGACAGATAAAGCGGTTGAGATCATTTGCACGGGTTTGATTGAGTTAGGTATTTTGTCTGGCTCGCTGGAAGACAATGTGAAAAACATGACCTGGCGAGCGTTCTTTATGCACGGCTTGGGGCATTGGCTTGGGTTGAATGTGCATGATGTGGGTATGTACAAAATCAACGGTGAAGATCGTCCTTTGCAACCGGGAATGGTGCTAACGGTTGAACCTGGTATTTATATTGATCACGACGCCGATGTTGAAGACAAATGGAAAGGTATTGGTATTCGTATTGAAGACAATATCCTGATCACGGAACAGGGGAATGTGGTTCTGACCGCCGCTGTACCTAAAACCATTGCAGATATAGAAGCGCTGATGGCGCAACGTTAGTGTTTTAGTGATGAGCAATACGCTTAGTAGTGAAAATCAAAGCTTTGATTATGATGTCGTGATTGTCGGTGGTGGCACGGTCGGTTGTTGCATGGCGTTGGCGATTGCTCGTCTTATCAATAAAGAACAAACCCCAAAATTACGTGTCGCCATTATCGAAGCCAAAGCTTACGATTCAAATCTGCCTCACCCTGGCTTTGACGGTAGAGCTATTGCTTTGGCACGTCAGTCTTTGGATTTCCTTTCTCAGTTGGGGCTAAGCTCTCAAATTGTGGGCTCGCAAATCAACTATGTCACTGAAGCCATTCGGTATATTCATGTGTCGGATCAGGGCTTCCTTGGGCAATGTGATTTAGATGCCAAGTCATTGAAGGTTCCAGAATTAGGACGGGTTATAGAGCTTCATGAGTTTGGGCGCATTCTGCATCAGGCTTTGTCTGGTAATGCTCACGAGCAAAACTCGCTAGATTGGTATTGCCCCGATTCGGTTGCTGAAATCAAAAACCATAGTGATTACGTTCACATTGTTACAGATTCAGGAAAACAGCTTAAGGCCAAGTTATTATTAGTGACAGACGGTGGAGAATCCGGCACACGTGAATTATTGAGCGTGCCGGCCGAAGTTCATGATTATCAACAAGTTGCGTTGATCACCAACGTACAAACAGACAAGCCTCACCAGCAACAAGCCTTTGAACGTTTTACTGAAAACGGGCCTTTAGCCTTTTTACCCATGACAGATAACCGTTGTTCAGTTGTCTGGACGTTGCCTAAAGATGATTATCAAACCTTGCTCAATGTGGACGATAGCGAGTTTTGTCGCCGTCTGCAAAACGCCTTTGGTTATCGCTTGGGGGCGATTACCAAGGTTGGGGAACGTGTTGTTTATCCTCTAAGATTGGTGAAAGCTGAGAGTCTCTACCTGCATCGAACGGCCTTGTTGGGCAATGCTGCACAAACCTTACACCCTATTGCAGGTCAAGGCTTTAATCTCGGTTTGCGTGATGTTCAAGACATGGTGTTGTGCCTGCTTAAAGCAATTAAGTCTGCTCAATCGCAACAAGAAAAAGTGGATATTGGCAGCTATCAGATTCTGTCTGAATTTAGACGTTTACGACAGCAGGATGCAGATACCACCATTGGTGCCACGCATGGCTTGGTGAACCTGTTTTCCAATCGTGCGTTACCTTTGGTGATGGCGAGAAATCTTGGTTTACTGTCGATGCAGTTGGCTCCTATCGTTAAGAGCGCCTTTGCTCAAAGAGCAATGGGACGACGATAGCTTTAGCCAATTTAGATAAAAAATACGGATAGCATTCAGGAGAAGAAAACAACATGCAGTCATACGATATCGCAATTATTGGTGGCGGAATGATCGGTTTGACCCTGGCTGTGAGCTTGTCGGGTCATGGTTTTTCCATTGCGGTATTAGACACTTCCGAGCCAGCTTCTGAATGGCAACAATGTAATGAAGATTCTCCTGAACCCGCACTGCGAGTGAGCGCCATAAGCCTGGCGACCGAGCAGGTTTTTCGTCATTGTCAGGTATGGGATGAACTTGTGAAGACGCGAGTGTGCTCTTATACCGAGATGGATGTGCGAGAGCAAGACAGCTTTGCGCAGATCCAGTTTTCACATCATCAGGTTCAGCAACCTTATCTAGGCCATATCATTGAAAATGATCGTATTCGTGCTGCGCTGTGGCACAAGGCTCAACAGTGTGAAGATATTGCTTTAATCGCCCCTTGCTCGGTGAAAACTCTGCAAATGGGAGGCAATACTAACGTTATTCAACTTGAAAGTGAGCAGTTACTTACAGCTAGATTGCTAGTGGGAGCTGATGGTGCTCAGTCCCGAGTAAGGCAGCAAGCGGGATTTCCTGCTGCGTTTTGGGACTATGAACAAAAGGCGATTGTTGCCACCATTAAAACGGAATTACCTCATGGGCAAGTTGCCAGGCAGGTATTCACACCAACAGGGCCTTTGGCTTTTCTGCCGCTATGGAACGAGTATTTGTGCTCTATTGTCTGGTCTCAAGACACCGACACAGCCAATGAGTTATTGGTACTCGATGAAGCCGAATTTAATCAGCGATTAGCTGTTGCCTTTGATTTGCAGTTGGGAGTTTGTGAATTACAAAGCGAGAGGCAAGCTTTTCCACTACGTATGCAATATGCGCGTCAGTGGATCAGTGAAGGTGTTGCTGTTATTGGTGATGCGGCGCATACCATCCATCCTTTGGCGGGTCAGGGAGCGAACCTGGGGATTCTTGACGCGGCAGCATTGGCGGAGACGCTGATTTCGTTGAAGCAAGAAAATAAGGACATCGGTGCGGTTAAACATCTACGTGCTTTTGAACGCTGGCGCAAAGCTGAAGCCAGTCAAATGGTTGCGACGATGGAAGCGTTCAAGCAGTTGTTTGCGGGTTCTAATCCGATGCTGAAACTTATTCGTGGAGTCGGTATGAGCCTGACCAATCAGCTGCCTGTAGCCAAGCATTTGATTATTCAACGGGCGATGGGAATTAATGGAGAGCTGCCAGAGATGGCGAAGTTGTAAGCCTGACTTATCCATATAAGGGTTTTTAGCGAGAAGCTGAATCAAGTTCAGCTTGGCGAGTGGTCTGGCATGTAAATGCAAATGATTTATCATGGAATGCTTGTCATCCCGGCCTACGAGCCGGGATCCAGAGAAACATCAGCTGATATCGAATATATCAATCGTACTGTTTTAGATAAACAATTGATTTGCTACCAAGCATTCTGGATGGCGTATCAAGTACGCCATGACTTTCTGAACAGCATAGTTTTAAACGACTTGGTCATCCCGGCCTCCGAGCCGGGATCCATGATGTGGTAGTGGCAAGTGCGCTGGGATGTGAAAGCCCACGTTGTGAGTTGATGCACCTATTAACTCGGCGGATAAATACACAAACCGCAAGACTTTGCTAACAGTCTATAAAGCCTGCTGCTTTATGAGAAAAGCTATACTCATCCGCCGGTTTTTAACGGACTTTAGTAAACCCGGAAGCTTCTTCAACGAATACCGGCGCAATTTAACCTCTGATGTTGAACTCAATATTCATGGAAAAACGCCAACCGTCCAATGGTTAACCTCCCTTCCGAGTGGCAGAAAAAAGCATGTGCTGTTTTTGTATCACCCATTAAATCATTCTGTATAAAGTATGGTCGAGCGATTTAAGAAAGTGCCTAAAATAAGTCTCAAAAAGAAATAAATGATACGATGAAGCTAATTTAATGTTGATTGTGGCAATAATATTTCATCTAACAAAGTTAATACTATTAAGGTAAAATAACATACCGTAAAGCTGTTTGTATTGGCTTGGATTCACTCTCCATTTTCAAAATGTTGGGTAGATCTTAACTAAAAGACGTACTTGTAGCCATGTGGAGTGATGAATGACATGTTGAACAATGAACCTCATTGGGGGGCTCGTTTAAGGCACTTGCTGCAAAACCAGCAGAACTTAAAACAGCTCGTATTAGCCAGCGCGGTTGGCGTAGAAGAAAGTACTATTTCGCGGTGGTTAGCGGGAGGAAACATTAAAATAAGCCACCTGATTGCCTTATGTGAATACCTGGATGTATCTGTTGATTGGCTACTTCTGGGACGAGGCACTCCGGTGTTGCACAAATATGTCGGAGAAAACCACGACGCCTTGAAGAAGCTTCCCCAAGACATAAAAAGCGATTTGTATCAGCTAATCGAAAAACTCTCCATACAGCCTGATTAATTTTATTTAACCTGAGTTCAGATTATTTAAACAGGCTTTTTATTCCCTCCCCCTAAAAAAATAAGGCATTTGGTTGTTATAATTACCTTATTGGTTTGTGTTTTGTTTTTTCTTTTAATCTCTCTTTCAACTTTTTAATTCCCGCCGTCCTTAAATTGAACAAAGATTCGAGCTAAAAGACGATGTATTTAAATTATCTTGCGTGGCATGCAAGTAAATTGCGTGATGCGCAAGGTAAAACGCTTTACCGGATAAAAAGTTTGCCGTTAAATGGCTCTGGTATTTTTAAATATACCTTTTATGTATTTTCATACATCGGGTTTGGCTAAAGCACTAACTTATACGGATTGACTATGCGTTTATTAACACTTTTTTCTTTAAAACAATGGCTGCTATTGCTGGTGGCAACGTCGCTTATTTTGGTCGCAGTACCCAAAGCAAATGCGGCCAATTTTAAACTGGATAAAACACGGGTTGTGTTAGATGAAACCACCAGCAGAGATGAGATTCGTATTTATAACGATTCCGATGTTTTACAAAGTTTTAAAGTATCGCTCATTGAAATGGAAATGAACGAAGAAGGCAGTTTGATTGAGGTCGAATCGTATGCCAAATCCGCGAAGCCTTACTTGCGCATAGGGCCGCGTATTTCCCGCGACGTTAAACCTCACACTTTCCAGAAGGTGCGCATTATTAAAAAGGAAAGCCCCAAAGCCGGGGAATACCGCTCTCATTTAGTGGTGGAAGCGCTCAACCAAGAGCCTGTTAAACAAGTGAGCGGCATTTTTATTCGCCCCAACCTGAAATACGTGATCCCTGTGTTTGTAGTGCAAGGACAAGAAGGCGGTGAGTTGCAATTTGGTGAACCTGTGGTGACGGACGAAGGAAAATTGGATTTGGTCATGACACGCACAGGGGAAGGTTCAGTGAGCGGCAATATTGTTGTCACCGACAAAAACAGCGAAGAAATCTACCGAGCTAACCAAGTCAGCATTTATCCAGAGCTATCGCGCCGCATGCTTAAAACGGAATTAAATATTGCCGACTTCAAGGGGCAGTCCCTGACCTTTATGTTGGAAGATCCCAAACAAGATAACGAGATTGTGGTGCAACGGGTACTGACCTTGTAGCCCACACCCCGTTTAAGTGTTGATGCAGGCGATGGCTCGCTATGCATGGGCACTTAACGCTTCGCGATAAGCATAATAAAAGAACATAACAAAAGACATTTATGTTATCGCAAAGCAAAAAAGAGCAGTGAGAAAGCAGTAAGTAAAAAAGCAGTAAAACGAGAAACCAAACCAGGCATCAATAATAAAAACAACGGCCTGAAAAACATAAACACAGACATAAATAAAATCAATTGGAGAGCAAAAATGAAAAAATCCGTTACTTTACTCGGCGCTTTAACCTTAATGAGCTCCGCAGCGATGGCTGACACCTTTACTGTCGATGTGGATGTGGATGTGACACTGGGGGAAACTCCGCTATCGTTGGTGCAAACCGCCGCTATGAGCTTTCCGCAAGTGAAAGTGGACGAAGCTACAGTAGTGGGCGCTGATTGCCATTCTTCATCTAGCAATGGAACCGGGTTTGATAACAGAACGGCGACTAACGCCAATAGTCTGTGTCCCGGATTAAATGGTTCGGAATCTCAAGTTACTTTTACAGGAGTGCCTAATGCGGTGATTTCAGTTACTCAAGGGTCAACTGCACAAACAACCAATGGTATGCGTTTTACTACTAACTATAACTCTGCTTTTACGCGCACTTTGTCCGGAACAGATGGAACGACAAATGTTTCGATGCAAGGAACCATCACTATGGTAGACAAGGCTGCGGTTTCTGATGGCTTGTTAACCTTTACTTATGACGTGAGCGCCGCGTATCAATAAGAACGCCTTTAATCCTAAAACATAGCTTGATAACTAGGCTATTTTTCCTCCTTGCTCCTTTTAGCAGTTGGGAGCTGAAGAAATACATACTGTAGAGAACAGAACAATGAACAACGTGAACAAAATCTTTTTTACCACCCTAGCCCTGCTTTTTTCTAGTATTAGCCAGGCCGATACCTTTGACGTGGAAGTTGAAATCAACAATGTGTTGAATACACAGCCATTAACTATTGTGCAAACTCAGGCTATGAGCTTCCCTGTGATCACCATTGACGAAGCTTCCACAGAAGGCACCTTTTGCTATGCATCTAATCGTAGCTATGAAAATGGCGGGAAGACGACAGCGACTAGCCTTTGTCCAAATATAGCAGTACCGGAGTCTCAGTTGACAATTTCAGGCACCAAGAATGCGTCAGTTTCAATATCTACAACATCGTCAGCCGAGATAAAAAACGGATTTCGATTTGATGCGCTTAACAGTACAAGTGGCACCACCGTCGTTCTTTCCAATACTGATGGCACTTACGTAGATAATGTATGGGGAAAAGTAACGCTGGTTGATAAATCAGCAGTTGTCAGCGGTCTTATTACTTTCTCTTTTGATGAAACAGTGGCTTACCAATAAAGCGCAATGCTAGCCAAAGGATCGTCATGACCGTTCACCTTTGTTTCGTTTTAAGCAGCCTTCAGCCGCAGGGAGCGGTTGCGGAGCCTCCATGGATGGCGTTTTGGCGAGTCCGCGTAAACGATGCTTAGGTGACATAGCTCTGACTGATAGCCTGGAATAATAGCCAAAAACAGTGATTAAAGCGTCAGCGGAAAGAAAGGGGGGAGTGCGATGATATTGGGTAAATTACGTTCTGTTGTATTGGCTGTTTTGCTGGCAGGCTTGTTTCTAAGCCTTCCCTTTGCGGTCTTTGGCAATAACGGTGGCAATAATAGCAATGAAACGGGAAGTGAAAATGAGAGCGAAAGCGAGGGGCAGACGGAAAATATCCCGCTAGAAATGCACCTATCTCGCCCCATGCGCTTTCCCAAAATCACCATTAATGAGGCATCAAAAGACGGCAGCGTGTGCGTCGCAAACGACGGTAAAAATCCGCAAGACAGTTTGTGCGCTAACGCAAAAGGTAATAGCGCTAAATTAACAATACGCGGCAATGCCAGCGCCCAAGTGTTTGTTCAGTCCGAATGGCAGGATGCACCGCAGCAAGGTTTTGCCTTTCGCTCCGCGGTTTCGCCCCAGCATTTAACCCTGGATAAAAACGGTAAGGCGGATGCTTATGTGCAAGGGCACCTGACCCTGGTCGATAAACACGCCGTCCGGGACGGTAGCTTGCCCTTTACCTATACCCTGCTGCTGAGCTATCAGTAGCGGTTGTGAATAGCGGCTATGAGTAGAAGCAGCTAATAGCAGCAAGCAATAGCTAAACAGGAATCAATATGAAAAGCAAAAAATACACACAAAGTTGGCCTGTGCGATTGGCATTGGCTTTAACCCTGACCTTGGCTTTTATCACCAATAAAGCCTTGGCAGAACAGTACTCTGTGGATGTGACCGTCAGCGCGTCACTAGACGAAGTGCCTGTTGTGGTCACGCAAACCCAGGCCATGACCTTTCCGACTATTAGTGTGTTGTCTGATACGTTGGAAGGGGCGGATTGTCATTCCATTGATATCTCACATCCTAATGGAAATAGTAAAGGGTTTGATGGCACTGCAGCAACGACACGTAACAGTCTATGCCCAAATAGATCAGGAACGCCAGCCTCTTTTGAGATCACTGGCACGCCCAATGCTCTTATTCGAATATCAATCGTGATGCCGGTGCAAACGCAGTCGGGTGTCCGTTTTTCGGGGACTGGGTATGAATATGATACAGTCGTTCCCAGCTCAGGCATGTATAAAACCAATCTTTCTGGCACTGTTGCCTTGGTGGACAAAAGCTTAGCCACGACAGCAGCGTTAAGCTTTACCTACGACTTTTCCGCTATTTATCAATAATGCGCCCGAAATTGGAGTCAACAATGAATATTAAAAACACGTTTCGTGCACTCTTGCACATTCTGCTGATTTGTCCTGTGTATGCCTTTGCGACCCAATACACAGTGGAAGTGAATATGGTGTCATCAATAAATAATGATGTCACACTCACTGAAACTCAAGCCATGTATTTCCCTAATCTCGCCGTTAATCATTTTACCCAAATTGGGGCGACATGCGATACAGGCACAAATCAAAAGGGGGTGGATGGATTAACGGCTAATGAAAAAAACAGTCTATGCCCCAACAGTGCAGGTAAAGCTTCCATTGTTAGAGTGCGCGGTAATGCGGACGCCCTTGTGCGAGTATACAGGGGGGCGGCTATTCAGGAGCAGGGTGGATTTAGGTATGCCGCCACACAGATTGAACAAGATTACAATTTGGGTAGTCAGGGTATTCAAGACCTTAGAACAGAAGGCTTCATATCTCTGATCGATAAGTCTTTAGTTACCAGTGGCGTCTTAACTTTTAACTACGAAGTCAGGATTGTGGCTCAGTAAGGTTTGATTTAGTAGGGCTTGGCTGAGCAGAGTGCAGTAAAGCGAAGCGCCGTAGGCGGAAGTGTGCGCCGTCATTTTCAGTGACGGAACAACACACAATTTTATACCCCTGCGACGCTTCTGGCACTCGCTGAGGCTTTCACCTATCTACTTAAACGCTCTCACACGAACTCATATAAGGGCATTCACACAAAACCACTAAACAAACAGGAATGCATGATGAAACATAGAATCGCCAATTTTATGCTTACTTTGTTGGGATTGGTTACTGTGCAGGCGCAGTCAGAAACCTACAATGTGGATGTCGAAGTGGCTTCATCGGTGGGGCAGAACTTACTGACTCTTGCTGAAACCCGACCTACTAGTTATCCCATTATTGCGGTAAATGATGCAACGCCGAACGATGCCCGTTGTGGAGCCAATAATAAACCCAACGACATTGCTTTTGATGGTAATCCAGTGAACAACGTGAACAGCCTGTGCCCTCAGCTTACGGGTGAAACATCAATTATCCAATTTACAGGGGTGCCAAATGCAACAATTAATATAACGTATAGTGCGCCCATTCAAGACAAAGCCGGGATACGTTTTTCACTCGCTCACACAAATTTAACCACGCTAACGTCATTTACCTACAGCACTGCATTTCCGAGCACGGAGGGCATCTTGTATCGTAATATTTTTTCAAAAGTCGAACTCTACGACAAATCTCTAGTTATTGATGGCGTGCTTGATTTCACCTATGAAGTCACCGCCGCGTACCAATAGCGCATTATCTTAGGGCTGAAAGAGTTGTTAAGGAATGTCTCGTCTCTTTTGGATTAGTTTCTTTCTGATTGGTCACTTTCTGTTTTGGCCTGTTATTACACAGGCCGAGGAAGAGGAGGTTGAAACGGATTTTGTGTTTGCCGACTTTCAGCTCGATAACCGTAAAACGGGTGTCGAGCTGGATTTAGCCACGCGGGACTACGAACAGTTTTATCTGCTGTTGGACACTTTTAACGAGCAGTTTGTCAGCGAATTTGTGTGTGATGTTGCAGAAGGCGCATCAAGTGGCGAGTTAAACGGACTGTTCTGGGATGGCGCAGTATCTGTTCCTTTAGAGGCTGAAAAGTACGACTATTTTATTCAGGAGGGCGACTGCTACATTAATATTCACCTGCTGGACGCCCTTGAAGTACGTTATCGCTTCGATGAACATCGTCAAATCTTTGCCATACTCACCGAAGGTCGCCATCCCAAAACCAAGGCCATCAAGTTAGCCGCCCGCAAAGAAATGCTCGCCAAGCTTAAAGAGAAAAAATCTGCCAGCCTGGAGGTGCCCGATCACTATTATTTGGGTACCCCCCCTGTACTGGATATTTCAGCCAATGACCGTTGGCAAAATAATCAGCATCGTTTAGGCACCTATGTTCAAAGTGTGTTCGACTTGTTGTATCACCAAACCGAAGCCCAGCTCAATTGGAACAAAGGGGATGCGCTGCGAGGCCGGGCGAAAATGTCGCGTAAAATCCCCTGGGGGGGTGATCGCTTGCATTACCAAATGGGGGATATTCAAAGTGGACGGCAAAGCTTGTTCAACTTGCCCAGTCGTGGGTTGGGTTTTAGTTTGGGGGAGCGACAAAATGTCGGACAACGTGACAGTATGGACTTGTCGGGTTACACCCAGCCTTTTAGTGAGGTGGAATTGTATAAAGATGACTTGTTGGTGGATTTTATCGCGTTAGGTGAGGCGGGCTTTTACGAGTTCAAAAATGTGGATTTTAAGGAGCAGAGTACCCAGTACAAGATAAGGATCACCTCGCCAGAAGGGGATGTGACCGAAGAGTGGGTGCAAAGCCCGGGTGAACATGGTTTAACGGCGGGGGAATGGTCGCCGGGGCTAATTTATCTGGACAGCAGCCAAGCACTGTTTGAAGAAGTGGGAGGGAATAGGAGTGGACGATTGATGGCGGCAGATGTGCGTTACGCTTTGTCGGCGGAGCGGCTTGTGACACTCGGTGTAGAGTACAAAGATAATCCTTTTGGTCAATCTTTGGTGTATGGCACGGCGGGTGACCGCGACTTGTGGGGGTGGCACGCTGACGTGAAGCTGGGCTATGCCGATACTTGGTTATACCATGTGAATGTGGGCACACAACTGGATTTTTTGTTCGGTAAGCACAATGTGACCTTTTCCAGTAACAAGCTCCAAAACGACGACAATCTGAGTCAAAGTCATAGCGTTAATTGGGGCTTTCAATGGCAAGATGTGAACCTGAATTGGTCAGCGTCAAAATCCATATTGTCGGACAATCAGTCCTTGTTTCAAACCTTGGAATTGGGTTATAAAACCCAGCAATGGTCTTTGTCACTGCAAGGGCAACAGACCGATAACGAACGTTTTGTCAATCAGGAAGACACTCAAGCGAATGGCGAGGACGGGACTTTGGCGCAAGGTGCGCAGGTTTCGGACAAAACACAGCACCGATCCTTCTCTGTTGTGGGATCGGCAAACGGCGACTTTGGCAATCTGAACGTGAGTTTTCGTCGAGACTTGGGCGCGTTCGGACAGCGCGCATTTGATTTAAGCTACAGCAAACGATTTCACGGCATCAATGCCGGATTATCCTTTCGTTGGGATCTCGCACAGAATACACGCAATACATCATTAAAATTGTCTCATCGCTTCGACGCGTTTCGTTTAAATGGCAGTGTGGGTTATAACGATACATCGGGTTGGTCTGTGGGGTTGGGCATTTCCTTTGGTTTGCTGTCTCACTCGCCCTTTTCCAGCTTGTCGAGCGTGTCGGCGCTGCGTACCTCAGAAGTGGAAATGACGCCTTTTTTGGACTTGAACGGCAATGCTCAATGGGATAGCGACGAGGATTTTCTACCACAAGTGTCACTGAAAGAGCGCAACAAAACCTTCCGTAAGCAAGTAGCAGAAAACAAGATCAAACTCTATGGTGTGGACGCCTACAATCCTAAACTTTTTACGGTGGATGACAGTGAGCTGGAAAACCCTTTTATCATGCCTACCTATAGCGATATTCGTTTGGAGTCGCATCCCGGCGGCAAGGTGAATATCGCGATCCCTTTTCAGGTGCACTACGAACTGGAAGGCGAAATTCAATTGTTCGACGCAGCGGGCGAGCAGAAAGACCGCGTAGGACAGGTGCCTTTGCATTTATACAAATTGAATGAGGCAGACCCACTTTTTATTAAAACTTATTACTCCGAACCCGATGGCTTTTATGTGTTGGATAAAATTAAAGCAGGGCGTTATCGATTGGTGGTGGACAGCGAATTTATGCAAAACAAGTCGGTGGCTTGCACCCTCTGTGAATGGCATTTTGATACTCAGAACGCGGTGGATTATATTCTCTATGCTGACGTGATTGCGCTTACGTCCTTGCCAGAGAGGAAGGGTAGGTAAATTAAACTTGGAACCGGGGCTTACAAATGCCGCCACACCAACGACCACCGCATCATGGATCCCGGATGACTTACGCCTCCGGTGTGACGGTATAGGTGAAGCCGTGAGATTGCTCATATCTTGCCTTTCTCAACATCCCGTTAAGGAACGCGGTTTTCATCGCAATGACACCAGTATTAGAACAGCATCGCCACTCAACTTGCGTGGCACACAAGTCATTTGCATGCCACGCAAGTTAAAGTGCTCCAGAATTCGGTTTTTCATGCCGTTACCTTGTTTACAGCAGATGTCTGCGTGCCTTCAAAAAGAAGGTCTTTAACAAAACATAAAACAAGGTAACACAATGAAAAAACACATTATCAATGCCATTCTTTTAGGAGCACTTATTACTGCACTTCCTCTTTCTGCTACGACATACACATTATCGGTAGAAATTAACTCTCGATTGGGGGAGTAACCTCTGACAGTCACCGAAACTCAAGCAATGTCATACCCTGTATTGGATGTGAATGATGCGACATTGGTGGGATCGTACTGCATGGCTAACGATCAACCTAACACGCTGGCATTTAATGGCGAAGCGGCTAACGAAGCGAACAGCTTGTGCCCTAATTTGACAGGGGATGGTGCCATAATACAGCTTTCTGGCGTAAAAGGAGCCACGGTCACAGTCAACAAAGTCATAACAAAACAGGAAAAAGGCGGAGTGGCATTTGCTCATTACACTGGAAATCCATGGAGTGATGTACGTAATTACCAATTATCGGCGACTAGTGGCACCGTTGGAGTCGGTTTATGGTCGCGCGTGACGTTAGTCGATAAATCCTTGGTAACGGATGGTATCTTGGATTTTACTTACGACATTTCTGCTGCCTACCAGTAACCTCCTTTTCTCTGCCTATACACCCACTGTCATGCCGGGCGGCGCAACCGACCCGGGATCCAGAGGGGCTTCAACGGTAATAACCAGTTCCACAATTACCTGGTCAGCAACGACAGGCGGTTAAACATAAATTCCGCCAGTTTTCCTGCAATGTTATTGCTGCTATCCTGAAACGCCTTCAAGTGAATACTTACTTCGCCTAAGTCTGGTAATTTATCTGATTCTATTTCTTTTAATTCCGAAGGGATCGTACTGCGAGCCAATGCGGTAATGCCCAAGCCTTCTTTAATCGCGGCGGTGATCCCGGTTAGGTCAGAATTGGTAAAACTGATGCGCCAGCCTTTTTGCTGTCGCTCCAATTCCTGCAATATTTTTCTGCGGTATACGCAACCATCGGGAGCGAGTACAAGAGACAATTGCTCTTCGATGGGGCGATTATCGGCGGGCCCGACCCATACCAGCCTGTCGGTAATGGTTTGTTCATCGGGATGGATTTGATGTCCAAGTACCAATAACAAATCGAAAGCTTGTTGACTGTGTTGTTTCAGCAAATCAGCGCTTAAGGCTGACGTGACTTCCAGCGTAACATCGGGGTGAGCATTATTAAATGCGCCAATAATATTGGGTAGCAGCGTGGTAGCGAATTCACTTGGAATACCAAGGCGAATTTGTCCTGAAAGCGGTGCGATTTCAAAGTGCTGAAATATATGATCATTCTGCTTAAGCAGCTCAACCGCCATTCCATACAGCTCTTTGCCATTTTGGTTTGGCACCTGACGCTGGCCTTCGCGCTTGAATAATTTACAGTCGAGCTGTTGCTCAAGACGCTTTATTTGCAGACTGATAGCAGGTTGTGAACGGCTCAGGTATTCCCCGGCCTTGGCAAACCCACCTAATTCCACTACCGCGACAAACGCCCTAAGGTTGTCAATGGATAATTGTTTCATTTACGACTTTAATGAGTGTTGGTAGGATGATTAATTTAATTAATGAGTATGGGAAAGGCAAGTGTTAACTGGAAAAAGGGGACACATACAATTAAACAGTTTGGTCATCCCGGCCTACGAGCCGGGATCCAGAGAAACATCAGCTGATATCGAATATGTAAAGTACACAGTTTCGATAAGCAATGAATCTGCTATCAGGTTTTCTGGATGGCGTATCAAGTACGCCATGACCGCTTTTAAAGAGCTTGGATTGTAAAAGCAATTTGGAGAACCTGAAACAAGTTCAGGTTGACGAGCAATATTCCATTAAAATGCAAGGCCATAATACTAAACCATTTTGTCATCCCGGCCTCCGAGCCGGGATCCAGAGAAACATCAGCTGATATCGAATATGTAAAGTACACAGTTTCGATAAGCAATGAATCTGCTATCAGGCTTTCCGGATGGCGTATCAAGTACGCCATGACCGCTTTTAAAGAACTTGGATTGTAAAAGCAATTTGGAGAACCTGAAACAAGTTCAGGTTGACGAGCAATATTCCATTAAAATGCAAGGCCATAATATTAAACCATTTTGTCATCCCGGCCTACGAGCCGGGATCCAGAGAAACATCAGCTGATATCGAATATGTAAAGTACACAGTTTCGATAAGCAATGAATCTGCTATCAGGTTTTCTGGATGGCGTATCAAGTACGCTATGGCTTCCTTTTTAAGCACCAATAATAGGAAAAGTGCTCAAATCTCCAAAAAGGCTTTTAGCTGTTCTTTGCGTTCCATGCCGTCTTTGTAGCCTAGTTGGATCAGTTCCTGGCAGAATGAGCCTTCGAACATCAGGTAGCTGGGTAAGCTGGATTCTGAGTGTTCCGATACGCCGATTAATTTCAACAAGGTACGAATGCCTGATGGTAGGTTTTTATAGTGCTTACGAGCGATGGCGGTCAGGTCTTGTGAAGGTTTGATCACCATGCAGTCGATAGGTTTGA
The DNA here is from genome assembly GCF_019900845.1 of Paraneptunicella aestuarii. Taxonomy (NCBI): domain Bacteria; kingdom Pseudomonadati; phylum Pseudomonadota; class Gammaproteobacteria; order Alteromonadales; family Alteromonadaceae; genus Paraneptunicella; species Paraneptunicella aestuarii. The sequence goes on from NZ_CP074570.1 coordinate 1,360,208, forward strand.
GCTCGGTACTTTTTAATTGTTCCGGGGTCATAATCGACAGGGTTTTATTAATTCTTTCCAATCGCTCAATGTCTGCGTCGAGCGTATCGGCAAACAAGGTGTCCAGTAAGTGGCCTGCCACTGTGGCACTTCTTGGGAATATATGCGGTTGCATGCGCAGGTTTTTATCACGTTGCCCCACACCGACCACCAAGACTTTTTCTGCCCCTAAATGAATAGGGGTGCTAAGTGGTGACAATTGGTGAATGGAACCGTCACCTACATAATCGTCGCCCAGTTGTACGACAGGGAAGACAATCGGGATTGCCGCTGAGCCGAGTAGGTGATCCACTTCCAGTTTGCAAGGTTCGCCCCGACGTTTTTGACGTTGCCAGCGGCTTTGGTCGGGTTGTCCTTGAAAATAGCTCACGGAATCGTGAGAGCTATAGCTGGACACGGTAACACTGATAGCGCGTAGATATTGAGTATGTATGTTGCGGTCAATGCGTTTAAAGTCGAGCATTGCGCGTAGTAATCTGCGCAGAGGCCGGTTGTCGAGCAGGCTGCCTTTTGAATTGCGCACGTCGTCTGACTGGTATTTGGAAAAGTAATTTCCAGCCATGTGGCGCAAGGTGCCTGACATGCTGGCGACGTATACCTGTTCGGTGCTGAAGTTCTTCCATACCCATTCCAGTTTGCGAACGCCTAAATGGTAGCACGAGGCATAACAGGCTAAGGCTGTTGCATTGATGGCTCCGGCGGACGTGCCGCACAGTACGGGAAATGGAATATGGTGATTGCGAGGAAACAGGCTGGTAATAGCTTTTAAAACACCTACCTGATAGGCCGCTCTTGCGCCGCCTCCAGTAAGCATTAATGCAACATTGCTATTTTGCATAGTTGTTTACCAGCCTCCTTTTTAATGAAAGTCAAAGGAATATTTAGTGAATATCAAGGTAGCCGGGTATTTCGTTTACGTTGATTTCATCCAGTTGTTCTTCGCTCAGGAATTTTTCTGCATATTCCCGATAAACCTCCTGCTCGATAAAGACTTTGAACAGGTCTGCGTCGATATGCATATCCTTACACATAAATCCCATAATGCGAAGACATTCGCTAATTTTTTTACCCGGTTTGTAGGGGCGATCTGATGCTGTGAGAGCTTCAAATATATCGGCAATGGCCATCATTCGAGCGGGAACCGACATTTCTTCTTTAGTGAGCCCTTTCGGATACCCTGTGCCATCCATTCTTTCATGGTGTCCACCTGCAAATTCAGGAACCCGTTTCAGGTGTTTAGGGAAGGGCAGTGACTCCAGCATTTCAATGGTGATTTCCATGTGTCGGTTGATGATGGCTCGTTCTTCATTATTGAGAGTGCCACGCACAATTTGCAGGTTGTAGATTTCTTCTTCGGTTAACAGTGGATGGGCTTCGCCGTTTATCATCACATGATACATTTGGCCTATGTCGGCAATACGTTGTTGGGCTTCCGGGCTCATGAACTCTCCGCCCACATTGGCTTTTTCAACAAAATCCCGTGCTTCCTCCAGCTCTTGCAGCTTTTCTGCGGTGTCGTTGTTGATATGTTCCTGTAAGGCGGGTTCCTGACATTCCAGAAGCTGTTCCAGTTGCTCTACTTTTACTTGCTGAATGGCAAGTTCAAAGCGGGCTTGTATGAGTTCGATGCGGTCAAAAACCGCTTCCAGCTTGGTTGACTTGTCCATGACATATTCTGGTGTGGCGATTTTGCCGCAATCATGCAACCAGCCGGCGATGCTTAACTCGTGTCGATCTGCGTCGTCCATGGTGAAGTCGGCAAATGGCCCAACATTATGACGATGCACTGCATCGGCAATCATCATGGTTAGCTCTGGTACTCGGCGACAATGCCCGCCTGTATAGGGGGATTTTTCGTCGATGGCTTTGGCGATCAGGCGAGTGAATGACTGAAATAGTTCTTCCATGTTATCAATTAGTTGGCGGTTGGTCAGGGCCACGGCTGCCAGCGATGCTAACGCTCGAATAGATTCTTCGATGGTTTCACTGAAAGGAACGACGTTGCCATTTTCCTCTTGCGCGTTAACCAACTGCAAAACCCCATTGAGTTCACCTTCGTGATTGGTCATGGGAATGGTGAGTACCGATTGGGTTTTATAGCCTGTTTGGGCATCCATATTGCGAGGGCCTGATAAATCATATTCGGTGACATTGTAGACGTCCTCAATGTCGATGACTTTGCCAGTAGCAGCTGCATGAGCCACTAAAGCGCCAGTATTGGGTTTACCATCAATGAAGATTGGAATGGGATCAAAGGAAATTGGTTTGCCTGATGAGCCACCTATGTACATATTAAGGGTGTCATTCAGCAGTGTGTCAAAACGGAGTTCCTGATTTTCAGTGATCCCGTAAATGGTGCCGCCATCGGCATTAGAAAGGCGCTTGGCTGCCAGCAGAATTTTTTCCAGCAATAGCGTGGTGTCTTTTTCCGATGACAATTCGATGCTGATATTGACCAGTTCCGCCAGGACTTTATCGACTTCCATAGATGCGCTCCTATTTACTTGTATGGGTATAACTACCATCCCAATCTTGGGGTAATACCATGTTTCTCAGTTCGGTAATGCGTTCCAGATAAATCTGATACAACTTTACCTCGGGTGAATTGTGCAACAGTTGTGTGAACTTTTGCTCTGCTTCATCCCATTTTTGTTTGAGATAACTGTCATAAGCTTGGTGATATTGGGGAATTTGATCGAATTCCCGGGCAGACATTGTAGTTTTGTCTACTGGCTCATAAATACTCACCGCTTTGCTTTTTCCTTTTACTTTTACTTTATCAATGGCACGAAATTCAATATTCGGACATTGATGCTTTGTAAATTCACTGACCAGACATTCAACACCATAGAACTTGGTGAGTCCTTCCAGGCGCGAACCTAAATTGACGGCATCGCCAATAACCGTATAGGCTCTACGGAATGTAGAACCCATGTCACCCACGTTCATATCGCCAGTATTAATACCTACACCTACATGGATTTCAGGTAATCCATCGGCTTTAAAATCGGCGCGTAATTTAGCTGTAATTCGCAGCATTTCCAGTGCGGTTTTAACGGCATTCTCGGCGTGATTGTCATCATCCAGTGGTGCTCCCCAAAATGCCATCACCATATCGCCAACATATTTGTCAATCGTGCCTTGGTGTACAAAAATGCATTCGGTAATCGGGTCAAAATATCGGTTTAATAGCTGCTTTAACTGGTTCGCTGAAAGCTGCTCAGAGATTGTAGTGAAACTACGAATATCGGAGAACAATACGGTGAGCTCTTTCTTTTCGCCTTCCATTGATATGTCTTCGGGGGTTTCCAGCATTTTGTCGATATGAGCGGGGGGGACGTATTGATTGAAGATAGATTTAATCTGTTGTCGTTGCCGAGATTCTTTAAAGAAGCCAATGGCAATGTTATAAGCCACTAAAAATACAATTAGCAAGATGGACGATACCAAAGGGAGGGCGATATTGGCTTGATGCCAAAGCCAAATATTTCCACCTACGGAAATGGTTAATGCCAGCATACCGGCAAAGGCCATTTGAGTCGGCCCAAGTTTGGGTAATATGATCGCCAGGATCATCCCCATTATAGCGAGATAAATGGCGATAGCCGCTTCCCACCAGTCGGGACGATATTTGAGTAGTTCTGGCTGCAATAAGCCTTCCAGCACATTGGCGTGAACTTCAACGCCGGGGTATTGCACCCCCATGGGAGTAGCACGTAAATCTGCCAGACCTATAGCCGAAGTGCCAACAAACACCACTGAACCTTCGAACAGGCTTGGGTCGAACTGGTTGTTAACGATATCAATGGCTGAGATATAAGGAAAGCTTTTGGCTTGACCGCGATATGGGATCAACACTCGGCCTTCTGCATCGGTAGGGATGAGCTCTTTTCCGATCACAACCCCTTCAATATTGTTAAATCGCCCTGCTGGTTGGGTTTTAACCGAAATGTTATCCGCAAGAGCATATAAGCGAGCGGCTTCCAGCGCTAACGAGGGGTAGAGTGTATTTTCGTAGCGATATATCAATGCGCTTTTTCGTAAGAAACCATCTGGGTCGGGAGAGGAATTGATAAACCCTTCGCCTGATGACGCATTATGAAAACGCGGTAGGCTGGTGACATATCCCGAGTATTTTCCCACTACCATTTGATGATCCACGGGACTATCACTGGTGACGACGCGTTCAGGCAATCTGCCTCTACGCATATCGTCGTTTTGCAGTATGTAACCTAATACGACATCGGTGCTGGAAAAGCTTTCAACGAAAGCTAAATCACCATCCATTTCTGTTACTAGCTGGGCAATGAGTTGATTGGTGGAGTCGCTACTTTGGTCGGGGTGAGAGCGTAGCTTTTGTTGTACTTGCTCAGCGGGATTACGCTCGGCTTCGGAAAAGATAACGTCGAAGGCAATAACAACAGTACCCGCATCGCTAAGATTTTTGATTAGGGTTGCCAGTTTGTCTCTTGGCCACGGCCAGCCGATTTCCGACATGGTTTTTTCATCAAGATCGATAATGATGATCTCGGCTAAACCTGAGTCGCGACTTTCCAGTGTGCCTTTTAAACGCAGGTCGTAAACTAATCCTTGAGCACGCTCCATAACCTGTCTAAGCCAGTCAATTTGAGCGAACTGTAACAGGATCACCAAGACACTGATGGCAAAACCGACTGTGATGGATCGGTAGGTTTTACGTAGCGCCTTAAGCAGTTTCATTCCTGATCAAAATCGATGGTCAAGCCTTCGGCGGCTGCAAACATTTCCATATCGACCTCGGCAATTTCGACGACTTCCTGACAATGTTGTTCAACGGCTTCGATTTCATCGTCAGTTCGAATATGGTCATGGCTGTATAAGGCCAGGCGTTTGGCTCGACTAGCCATGGCAAGCTTAACCGCTTCTTCGGCGACAGAATGTCCCCAGCCTGATTTGGCTGGCATGTCCGACATCATGTATTGGGCGTCATGAATAATCAGGTCGGCTTCCTCTGCAAAATACACCCACTGTAAAAAGTCGGTTTCTTTTTGATAGGGAGGATAGAGTTCGTTGTCTGTGATATAGGCTATTTTGACGCCATCAGCCTCTATGAGATAAGAACTTCCACTGCCGGGGTGATTCATCGATCGACGAGTAATGGTGGCGCTATTGAGCGTCCAGGTGTCGGTGTCGGAGGGAATTGGGCAAATCTCGATATTGGATTGCAGAGAATGATAGTTCACCGGGAAATAGGTTCCGGTCATTTGACGCAATATGGCGTCATGATCTTCCTGACTGGTTTTCCCCGGCGTAATAAAGATATTACGTCCAGGTTGGTAAATGGGAATAAAGAAAGGAAAACCCTGAATATGATCCCAATGGTTGTGGCTTAGCAACAAATGAATATCGGTATCTTTGCCTGCCAGTTTTTGGCCTACCGATTTTATTCCTGTTCCTGCATCCAGGATGATATCCGTACCGTCGTTTAATTCGATATGAATACAGGCTGTGTTGCCACCGTATCGAATAAATTGCTCGCCTGGTGAGGGGATTGAGCCCCTGACTCCATGGAAGGTCAGTTTCATATATGCTGTATAGTCGTTTCGTTCTGTTTTACCAAGCTTGAGAGTTAATCTGTGCCTTCGACAGTATTAGCTACGATGGAATGGTAATAATTGTTTATTTTGCCTCTGGTAAACAGTATACCGTTAGCCGTTCATTTATGTGCTTTTCAATTTTATGCGTTTTTCAATTGAGCTTTAAGAATAGCCCTCGATTGCATTTGTGCATGGATTATCATGCTTTTCAAGGGCTAATTTGAGTGCTTTTTCGAATACAGCTTAAAGCACGACTTCGAGCATTAAAAAACGCGCTAGTAGAATCCTACTGCACTTGCGTACTTAAGTACAAAAATATCCCATTCCTGATCAATTTGTGCGCTACCTGTCATGTAAAGATTGCCTATCGAATCAATCGCAATATCTCTGACTTTGTAACTCTCAGCCAGGTCATAACTTGGGAAATGGTTTAGCTGAGTCCAGTCTGATTTAAAGCGATAGAGCTCAAACCCCTTGTCTGATTGTCCTGCAATAAATATCGCTCCGAAGCTATCCACTTGCACCGCTGTAGCAGAACTATAGTTGGTGGATGAGAAGCTGGCTGCATTGATATAAGTGCCATTTATGTCATAGCGTTTCGCAATCATCTGATTATTGCTTTCACCAACGACAATAATGTTGCCTTCGGCATCAAGAGCGACATCATAAAATCCGTTATCGATACTGTCTCCCTGACCGTAGTACAGAATGCCATCGCTATCAAAGCTGGTGTCCAGCACACCTGTTGGGTCGAACTTCACCATGAATGCATCGTACTGAGTTCCACCAAATATTTCACCGACGGCAAGGAGCTTGCCATCAGGCAATCTGGTGATGCTCATCAGTTTGGAGTCGTTCAGGAATGCCAGTTCGTAGTTCACTTCTCCGGGGGAGCTGGCGAATGAGCCTGCCAGGGTACCTGATCGATCTATTACGGCTACGTTGCCCTTGTTATTTTCAGAACCAACCAGCCAGATATTACCCATATCATCTACGAATTGTCCGCTTACATTGTTGGTGTTTGCTGTGGCATTGACAACATAGCTGGAGGAGTTAAACGAGCCGTCCAGAGTTGTGCTATTGGGCTGTAATCGGCCTGCACTGATATCATCGTCGACTATACCTGCAACAATGGTTTTGGATTGAACGTTGATATCCAATGTTGTAAAGCGCGAAACGATAGCGTCATCAATGATGTGAATACCTTCCCCGCCATCATAGCTGGTATCGGCAGAACCATCATGGGTGAAACGGGCGATAGCCTGATCAACATCATTATTAACGGAGTCAAAACTGTTACCCGAGACAAGTATGCGTGAATAGTGATCCAGTTCGATATCGTAGCCGTGATCACCGAAACCAAAATCGAAGCGTAAGTTGGACTCACCATTAATGATGGTGCCGTTGCTATCCATATGTGCCAGGGCGAAGTCGTTATTGCTTTCTCCAAATACAACCAGCTTGCCACCTTCTTCAAAGGTGAAACCTTTCATATTCGTCCAGTTAATCACATCGTTTGATAAGCGCCCCTGGCCTGCATTCAGGTAGTCTTTCTTAAGTATGCCTGTGCTATCCATTTTGATGATGTAAGGAATAGTGCTGGCATCTTGCAAATGTACCCAGATATTGTTGCTGGCATCTGATTTGATTTTCGCTGATGTTGGCACTGTATAAGTGGTGAGATTATAGGTGCCGCCGTTAGCGAAGTTAGTATCCAGAGCACCTGTGCTGGTGAATTTCTGAATCCATCCACCAGAGTTATCCATCAGCACGACAATGCTGTTGTCACTGAGTGCCGTAACGGATTTTAGGGTGATATTGGCCAGAGTCATTACTCCGCTTGTCGCGAAACTTGAATCCAGAGTTCCGGCTGCGGTGAACTTCAAGATAAGTTGGTCAGTCGAGCCATAATCTTGAGCCAATACATAGATAGAACCGTCGGCACTCATTGTCATATCAATGCCCGTAGCACCGACATAATCAGTGATGCCTGAAGTGCCAAAGCCTGTAACCATTGCCCCTGAGTCATCAATTTTAATCAATCTGACAACGGGTGTGGCATCTGCTGTGGTGGTGGCAATCAATAGATTGTTACTGTTGTCGATGGATGTTGCGAAGGCGGTAGCCGTTTGTACCCCGTTGAAATCATCCTGAATACCATCGCTGCTGAAAGGCGAGTGGAGATTACCGGAAATATTAAACTTCAGAACTCGTAAGTCGGAATCGTTATACAGTCCCGTTACTAATAAATCCTGGGCACTGGTGGTATTAACCGCTTTAACAACAAAGGACGCGCCAGCGTTGTGCCTTAAATAACCTGTATCGGCAAATTCACTTATTGAGCCAGTGTTACTGGATAGTTTGAAGATGAGGACATCTTCGTATGACACTCCGTTCGGCACACCATAACCTACGGCATAGAATTCGCTGGGGGCGCCTTCAACCACGTCAACAATGGTGTCGTTTGTTATACTCGCTGTGTTATTTCGAACCACTCGGGCATCGCCACAAGACGTGAAACCGGGATCAGCAATATTTATTTTTTGGAAAATATTTACTTCGGTGTTGCTGGTATCGGTGTCGGCGTACATCAGCTGACCATTGCCATTTAACATCGCGCTTACTTTGGTATCACTTGCGCCATTGACTGTGACAATGAGTTCTCCACTTCCGGCAAAACTGGAATCAAGAGTTCCATTGCTCAAGATTTTGATAATACCGATATCGTTGTCGGCTTTACCAAAGGCGTAAAGGTTGCCTTGCTCGTCGCGAATAATGTCGGTGACTTTTTCATTACTGGTGGAGGTGATGTCATGTACCAGATAGCCCTGAGCGCTGTTAAAGCCAGAGGTGTTTAAGGCTGGTGTCGTGGTGAAGCTGTATGTGCCAAACTGGTTGGCATGATCGCCCGCGACAACCAGATTACCATTGGAATCGAAGTTGATGGCATAAGCGATTTCAGTGCTGCCGCCATCGTAGGTATAAATACCGTCACTATCAAAGCCAGTATCCCATGTGCCGATTTCGCTACCATCATTGTTGGAGTCTAAATCAATACGTCCAAGTAACAGGTCATTGTCTGTTCCATTGTGGTGACTTCCTGCAATGTATAGGCGGTTTTCGTCGTCTTTGACAATGGCATGGGCAAACTGGTCATTTGCTGAGGAATAAATCAATTTTCCACCAGAGCCAAAGTTGCTATCCAATGTGCCATCTGCCAGAGTTTGCAGCAGCACAACGTCGTGGTCTGTACCGTTATGATAGTAGCCAAGCACAGTGATATCTGTGTTGTCGTGAATAACCAGTTCCGAGACATAGTCTGCGGAATTGATACCTGGATTCACATCAATTTCAACCAAGCCGTCACCGCCGCCGAAGCTGGTGTCGAGCGAACCTGAACTTAAGAGTTTTGCAATGCCGATTTCAGTATCACCGTTAACAGAATCAGTTGTTTGTGCGGCGATCAAAATATTATTTTCTTTGTCGATGGCAACGGCATAGCCGTGGTCGGTACTACCGAAATCAATGAAGTTTTTGCCTGAGCCGTTAAATGATGTGTCGAAATCACCGTTTGGCAGTAAGCGAATAACAAACACGTCATTGTTGGATTGTCCAACAGCAACGATTCGTCCGTAGTTGTCCAGAGCCATATCTTCAATACGGTCGTTACCACCAAGATCAAGTTGCAGGGCGTTGGATATGCCAAATTCATCCTGCAGCTGCACGGCGAAATTGATGGAATCACTGTCTTTACCATCGCTAACCGTTACCTGAATATTGCTGGCGCTGCTGTCTGATGTGCCAGGAGTACCGGATATCAGCCCAGAAGAAGAGTTGATCGTTAACCAACTGGGGAGTCCTGTGGCTGAATAGGTGAGCGTGTCTTCATTCCAGTCTGTTGCGTAAACCGGGTAGCTATATTGGACTCCGACAGTTGCATGGGTGACAGGCGGAATACATAATTCTGGAGGCGTGTTAGACATATGAATATTGATGCTAACCGAGCCTGTTGCGGTTTTGGCTCCATCGCTAACTGTGTAGGTAAAGCTATCGGTCAGGTTATTTGTTCCATCATGCAGGTAATCGAATGAACCATCGGTATTTAAGGTAAATGCTGAGGCATGGCTTGGTGATGTGGCGATGGTTGCCGTAAGTGTATTACCTTCCGGATCACTGTCGTTTTCTAACACGCCTTGTTTAGCCGCAATGCTAACCTGAACGCCGTCGGAAAGTAATATATATGAATCGTTGGTGGCCGTTGGGTTTTGATCTCCTGCGGTGACAATAACCTGAGCGGTTGCACTACCACCTTTATTGTCTCTGATACTGTAACTAATCGTCGCTGTGCCGCTAAAACCAGCAGGTGGTGTGTAATTAAGTGATGTACCGGCATTGATCGATACACTACCGGTATTTGTGCTGGCACTAAATACTTCCAGTGTATCGCCGTCTGGATCTGAATCATTGTCTAGAACCAGGATGGTGACTGTCGTTCCCGCCGGTGTGGTTGCGGTATCGTCTTGGGCGATAGGGAAGTCATTAACCGGTGTGACTGTGATGGTGACGATAGCGTCGTCCAAGCCACCGTTGTTATCGGATACCGTATATTTGACCGTTGCATCACCATTAAAATTATTAGCCGGTGTAAAGATAATGGTTTCATTATCACCTTTAATTGCATCACCATTATTAGCCAATATTGAAATGATGGTTAGCGTATCTTCATCAGCGTCGCTGTCGTTTGCCAAAGCATCAATGGTGATTTGAATATCTTCGGGGGTAGTGACCTTATCATCTTCCGCTATAGGTGCGTCATTAACTGCTACTACAGTAACAGTAACAATGGCAGAAGCCGATTGTTGGCGAGAGTCTTCGATGGTGTACTTAATAATTGCTTCGCCAAAGAAGTCCGGGGCTGGTGTGTATTGCAGCACTTGCTCACTGGGAATGATGATGACTGTTCCTGTGTCTGCTGTTGCTTCAATGATCGTCAGCTGATCATTATCCGGATCGGAATCATTTTGCAAAACAGGAATTGTTGCTTTTTTATCTTCATCAATGGTGATGTTGTCATCATTGGCGATAGGTGGATCATTAGGCGATAACACCGTGATAGTGACTTTACCTGTGCTGGTTAATCCTGAATCGGATAAACCATCTTTAATGGCATAGGTAACGGTGTCAGTTCCTTCAAAGTTTTCTTGCGCAGTATAGGTAAGAGTTCTGCCTTCATTTATAGAGACAGTGCCATGCAGGGCAGTAGCACTGACAATAACAAGTGCGCTATTGTCATTATCGAGATTATTGTCATTTTCCAGTACGTTAATTTCAGTCGCTTCTCCAAAAATGGCTTCGGCAACATCATCTTCCACTTCGGGAGCATCTGGAATCGGATTAATGCTTAGAGAAACCTGCCCATTACTGCTATTTCCCTGGTTGTCTTCCACCTGATAGGTAAATTCGTCGCTACCATTTTGGTTGCTTTCAGGGGTGTAAGTGAAAGAACCATCCTGATTAAATTCAACCGTACCGTGTTCCGGTAATGTAATGAGTTTACTGACTTTGAGTGTTGAACCGGGATCCGGGTCGGAGTCGTTGGCAAGCAGGCCATTTTCGGCTGTTACTTGTAGCACTGAATCTTCATCCAATGTGTAACTATCCGGTTCGGCTTTTGGTGCGTCTGCTACGGCATTAATGGTAATACTGACATTGGCGTCTGCGGTTTCTCCTGCTGAGTCGGTAATGCGATAACTGAATGCATCTGAACCGACAAAATCCAGATTTGGGGTGTATGTGAATTCTCCATTACTGGATAAATTTACTTCGCCATTGGATGTTGAAGATAACAACGCTACAGTCAATTCTGCTGCTTTGTCACCATTCACAACGTCGGCATCCGAATCATTATTTAGCACGTTGCTCTGGAGCTGAGTATCTTCGTCAATTTCAAATACATCATTGTTGGCGACAGGCAAGTCGTTGATAGGACTAACCGTTAGAGAAACCGTCGCGGATGGTTGTTGTTGGGAAACTCCGTCAGAAATGGCATACATAAAGGAGTCTGTGCCTGAGAAGTTGGCATTGGGTGTATAGGTGAAGCTGCCATCAGTGCCTAATTGCAGTGTGCCTGATTGCGGGGCGACTTTAGCAACCGGATTGACGCTGAGTGTATTGCCATCGACATCGCTATCGTTGCTTAATAATCCGCTGGCATTGACTGTTAGGGAACTATCTTCATTCAGTGAAAAACTGTCGTTTTGTGCGACAGGAAGGTCATTAACAGGGCGAATAATCAAGGTGACGGTAGCGGAATCAATGCCGTTTAGAGGGTCGGCTATCTCATAGACGAAGCTGTCAGTTCCGTTGAAATTACTATTGGGCACATAGGTAAACTGACCTGTATCCGATAATGTCACTTGCCCATGTTTGGCATTTTCAACCAGAGTTGCGACCAGTTCTTGTGCTGATGGATTATCGCCCTGATTATCTGGATCAAAGTCATTATTCATGACATTACCGGATAATGTTGAATCTTCATTGCCAGTAAATTGATCATTTTCTGCAACAGGTAAGGCATTGCTGAATGCCGGAATGGCAATTTCAGCACTAAATGCACTTTCTCCTGAATAGTCGACGCCAGTGATGCGGGCAAAAACAGCAGTTTCGTCTGCATAACCCGTGACTACTTGAGATGTTCCACTAATGGAACGAAAGGCTTGCCCGTTTGCTATGGAATTCACATTTTCCGGGGAAACGCCACGTTCAGTCGAAGCATAAAGGTTATAACGTTGGATGCCTGTGGTGGGGGACCAGTTTAAGGTGAATTCTCCGAGCGTGTTTCGTATTACCTGAATGCCGGTAATTTGTTTGGGTTGCCAGTTAAAGCTTGCTGAATCAATGACATTATCTGGATTATTCGCCCACAAATGAATGACGTTTGTTCCCGGATTTAAGCCAAAGTTAACCGGGTTTACACCATTTTTTACACCTCGGTAATTTGTGCCGCAATTGCCGTTACAAAAGATTAGGCTGTTACCTGTGTCACCAAAAGAGACGCCAACGGAATTTAACGCGACGGTGTCACTGACCTTGAAGAATAAAAACAGGTTGGAGTTATAAGAACTGTTTTCTATAGGATGAACCAATGTCCCCGTTGGAGCCGCATGGGATGGCAGTGCGTAAAAGACAGTTTGAGCGAGCATGACTGCAAATAATCGCTTTCGCCAATGAGAATGCTTGGCTTTTAAACGAGGCGGTTTACCGCAAGTAATGAGCTCGCGATAACGTCTGATTAATGTTGCAATACGCCTTTCCACACTGATTCTCCATCAAAATCGTTACATTGCTTTCCTTGTTGTGGCAATTTCAATGTAATTTGATGTTGATACTTGATGTTCGCCACAGCTTATTTGTTTTGCTTTAGTTGATAATAAAGCTTCCGGTGGTACTCGTGGTTGGGGTGTTCACCTCAAATAAATTGAAGTTACCGATAATGCGATTACCGTTATCACCAAAGAAACCATTAATTGTACCGTCCGCTATTTCGTTACCATGGTAGGCAGTGCCAATATCAATAATCAGATCACTGCCGTCTACCGCTCCTGCAAACAGGGCTAACCATTCACCTCCATTGTCGGTGAGTGATAAATCACCGGTCATGAAGTTAATATCAAAATCAACGGTCATATTGACTTGCAGATTACTCGCGCCACCTGCTGTACTGCTGAATGACGATTCAACCAGACCGCTGTAGGTGAATTCTCCAACTTTGTTTTCTATGACGACAGGATCGGCCGGGCTGTTGATATCAAGCACGCCTTCAAGTCGTTCTTGATTAGCGCTGTCTTGTTCAGAGTCGTTGCTAGCGAAATCGCCTTCGTCGCCATCATCGCCACCTTCGTTATCATCATCAAAGTCACCAAAATCAACGCCTTCGTCAGAATCATCACCGAAGTCGTCACCACCTTCGTTATCTCCATCGTCATCGCCATCGTTGTTGGCAAAACCACCTTCAGATGAGTCTCCGTCTCTGTCATTACCGTCATCGTCGCCATCATTATCGCTACCGTGACCCTGGTTGAAGTTCTCCGGGGCTTCCAGTAAGGAAGTCACTTCGCCATTTTCACTAATAACGCCGAATGAGAAATCTTCACCTTCTCCAAACGAAACCGTATCAGACCCGCTTCCTGAATTAACCGTAACATCAATCGCGCCGTCCCAAACAGCCAGGAACATATCGCCGTTGATTAGTTCGATTTCAAAGTGAGTACCCCTGATACCAATAGAACCAACAGGTGTTTTTAATTGATAGCTACCATTATTTGATTTGATAGCGCCAGTCACGGAACGTAATCCGCCTTCCACTAATTCAATGACGGCTGAATTTCCTTCATTTCCGGGCTCGTATTGATATTCAGAAATAAGGATCTGGGAGGACTCTTTTAATGCGAGCAGTGTGCCGTCAGTCATTCTGAACTGAGCTTTGCTATTAGCTTTTGTGGTGACAGTGTCGATATCGTAAATGGGGGAACGGCGTTGTAATTGGCGGGAATCAGCTTCGGTTTCAAAGGCTTGTACATCGCCTTTGACTACCATGGTTTTACCTGCGGTGGTAGCCGCTTGGGCTGCATAGCCAGATATTAAGCTGCTTGATACCAATATTGAAAGTGCAAGAGCGTTATATTGCCGCGTCATGTTGATTCTCCCCCGAGCTCTTCTTTACCGAGTATATAACCGAGTACATGCCTGACCAACTACCTGATACTTAGTATGTACTATTCTTCCCATAACCGTTATGACAAGCCCTAAATTTTACGCCGTCTGTTTAGAGTCTGTTGTGTAAAACACAATAAACAGAGCTGTTAGAGCCATGTTTCTATTGAATGCTTAACTAAACGAAAAGCGCTTCAATTCGTCGGGTTAGTGTGACGTCGTCTTAGTGTTAACTTGTCTATCGGTTAAGACTAAATCAAGTTCATAATTTGCTCAATCTGCAATGCTGTGAACTGGTTCACAGGCGCAGAGTTAAGCTGTTCGTTGAGTCTAAAATTTATAAGCCACCGAAATGTTCACTTCACTTCGGACAAAAGCGTAAATCTCTATATTACTGTTCTTATTGGCGTGTCTCAGCTGCGCCGATAAATTCCACTGGTCATCCAATTGATAACTTGCGGCCAACATACCTGTAACCGAACTATCGTCCCGAGTGACCAAGTAGATGGGATGAATGGCATCATATTTGGATTTGTCGGCATACACTTTCAGGGTGAAATTCAAATCTCGTGAATAGGGGTAAAGATAAGTATAAGCTGCTGTGAAGTAGTCTCTGCCAAAGTGTTCACCACCCGAATTGGATGCATCATCGTCGTAGTAGGCCAATTCGAACATTTGGATATGGTTATTGATGTAGGTGATTTTTGTGTTGATGCCTATTTGATCCAGACTTTGAACATCATATTTATTGTTGTCAATTTTGGCTGCATTGGTTCCTACACTCCATAGCCAGGTATCGGTTAGTCTCCATGAGCCATCTAACATTACACCGTAGGCTGTACGATAGTATTGATCATCAAGCATCATGGGTTGGATATAGCCTGTAACCGTGTACTTGGTGCTGTTCCAATAGTTACTGTAATTGGCAACGAGATTCAGGTAACTGCGATCCAGATTGCTTTTGGTGTCGTGAGTAATATTGGTGAAATTGGCTTGCAGGGAATAAGCGCTTTTCTGAGAGAGTTTTTCGTTCAGTTTATAAGAAAGCGCAACATCGGCGACGATATCTTCAACCTGTGCGCCTTCCACTAAGGGGATTTCCCTGTTTAGCGCTGGCAGGAAGACATGGTCGTCATCGGTGCCGCTATTCACGTTAGAGTCGTAGCCAATACCTGCTTTCACCTCCAAAGCGGTATTACGAATTGCCTTGCGTTCTTGCTCTTCGATTCTTTTCAGATAATCGCGAATTTTTTGCTGTTCTTCCGGGGTTAGCGTGTCTGCCTTTTTAAGCAATTGGTTTAGTTCAAGCTTGGCTGCACCATAGTTATCTACCTTGAAGTAACTAAAGGCGAGCAGCAGTCTGGCTTTCTGATGCTGTGGGCGGTTAAACATAACGCGTTCAAAAGCAAATACGGCTTCTTGAAAATGGCCTGTTTGAAACGCGGCTTGTCCAGCCAGAAAATCAAATTCCGCTTCGCCCCCGTATTCTTCAAGTAACGCATTGGACATTGTATAGGCTTCGGAATATTGCTTCTGTTTAATGAGTGTATAAAGGTTTAAAAGTTCTTTTGATGAGGGTGAGGCGGCTTGCACCGAAAAGCTAAGTGAGAAAAAGCTAAATGAAAAAATCAGGGACGAAATAACAGTAGTTGCAAACGTTGCGAGAGTGGTTTTTTGAGTGCGGGTAACACGGTTTAAAATGGGTGTTACTGCCACGGTCTTATTATTATTCACACCTTATTCCTTCAAATATAGACCTTTTATTACATACCAAATGTAAATGTCGATATTCCCACATTTTAGTCGCGAATTTTATTTCAATACTAAGTGTAAGGATATTCTGCTGTAAATTTGTGCAGAACATCCTTACCCTACTGAGGTTTTACAGTCTTTGCAAGAATTCTACCGCTTCATCGATAGATAGCAGCTGTTTCTCGCCAGTTCGACGGTTTTTATACTCGACTTTTGCGTCATCCAGATTACGTTCTCCGATAATGATGGAATGAGGCACGCCTAACAGTTCCATATCCGCAAACATCACGCCCGGGCGCTCTTTACGGTCATCGAAAAGCACTTCCATATTGGCTTCCTGCATTTCAGCGTAGAGTTTTTCGGCTACTTCATTAACCCTGTGAGACTTGTGCATGTTCATAGGGATAAGCGCAATTTTGAACGGCGCAATGGCTTCAGGCCACTTAATGCCGTATTGGTCATGGTTTTGCTCAATCGCTGCTGCCACAACACGAGACACACCTATACCATAACAGCCCATTTGCAGAATTTCGTTCTTGCCGTTTTCATTTAGAACGCCGCACTGCATGGCTTCACTGTATTTCTTACCGAGTTGGAAAATGTGGCCTACTTCGATACCACGTTTAATATCCAGCACGCCTTTGCCATCTGGAGAAGGATCACCCGCGATAACGTTACGAATATCAACCACTTCGTAAGCGGTACAATCTGACCAGTTTACGCCAGTTAAATGATGGTCTTTTTCGTTGGCACCGCAAACAAAGTTTTTCAGTTCCGCAGCGCTGCGATCAACAAACACTGGAATATTTGCATTCACTGGGCCAATTGAGCCTGGAACCAAGCCTTGAGCTTCCAATTGAGCGTCATTTGCCATGGTTAGCGGAGAGAATACACCTGGAATTTTCTCTGCCTTAATATCGTTTAATTCATGATCGCCACGAAGAACCAAGGCAACCAATTTAACGCCATTAGAATCTTCTTCCTGCTCACCCAAAACCACGATGGTTTTGGCAACCACATCAGCTTGAACACCAAAATGCTCGCACACCTCAGCGATAGTCGCGACGTTAGGTGTGGCCACTTTTTCCATGCTGGTAAAAGGAGACGTTGAAACAGGAGCTACTGCTAATGCTTCCGCCATTTCTACGTTGGCGGCGTAATCAGACTCAGAGCTAAATGCGATAGCGTCTTCACCGGAGTCAGCCAATACGTGGAATTCGTGAGATGTGCTACCACCGATAGAGCCCGTGTCGGCGATAACCGGGCGATATTCCAAACCAATGCGCTCAAATACACGGCAGTAAGCGTCGTACATATCCTGATAGGTTTTTTCCAGACACTGCTCGTCCATGTGGAAGGAATAAGCGTCTTTCATGGTGAACTCACGACCACGCATAATGCCGAAACGAGGACGGATTTCGTCACGGAATTTGGTCTGGATCTGGAACAGGTTCATCGGCAACTGTTTGTAGCTGGTGACTTCACGCTTAACCAAATCGGTGATGACTTCTTCATGGGTTGGACCCAAAGCAAAGTCGCGCTGGTGGCGGTCTTTAAAGCGTAGCAGTTCAGGGCCATATTCAACCCAGCGACCCGATTCTTCCCACAAATCCGCAGGTTGAACAACCGGCATTAATACTTCGATAGAGCCCGCTTTGGTCATTTCTTCACGAACGATTTGCGCGACTTTATTCAGTACGCGTAAACCAGAAGGCAACCATGTGTACAAACCAGAGGCTAATTTACGAACCAAACCAGCACGTAACATAAGCTGGTGGCTGATCACTTCTGCATCGGCAGGGGTTTCTTTCAGTGTTGCAAGCAAGTATTGACTAGTGCGCATGTATCCAATTCTTTTATTACAGTCAAAATTGCTGCGTATTCTAGCAGGTTTCTGGTGGGAAACTAGTTTCTAGAGCAACAGACTGGCAGGGAACTAGCGATAAAGATAACAAGAGTCTTAATCATCTTATTTTGGGGTGGAAAGGGGTTATAGAATAGCCCAAGGCTGGTTTTTATCCGGGGGATGTAAGATCTGGGTAGAGCCTATCATTACCTTGTCGCCAATAAGTACGCATGGTAAATTTAAAACTCTAAAGTTAATGCAGCATTGGTTGCTGACTCGATACTAACCTAAATCTAAAAGAGTAATTAAATATGAATCGTACTGTTGTTGAAGCAAATATTATTTTGGGAACCAGCGCAGGAGTTACCATTGCAACATACATGGAGAATATAGACCGCCCTTTACAGATTACTCCTGAAGATGACCTGGTGAACCATGTTGATATTTTCTTTAATGGTAAGCGTGCCACCCTTCAAGGCGATGACCCCGATTTTAAAGTAGTAGAAGCAGGTGCAATCGTCTATAAATACGATTGTGGCCCAGGCGATAAACTCACCGTCATTGTTTATAGAGATTAATGCAAATACAAGTAATCATTGCATTCTGAATAATAGACAGGGGCTATTGAACCTCTGTCTTGGTTTCGACCAAAGATATTTATTTCGCATCCTCTTATTTCGTTGCCATCACAGTCATATGGTTAACAACTCACTCCAATACTGTCCTCCGTTGCATTGGCAATCCAATCTGTTCTGCTCAACTTAATCATCACACTTTTCTTAAGGAACTTGGCTCGGTTATCAATGCTGCAGTTTCCCGCTTAAACTCAGTCGTATAACTTCTGTTGGTTCTTTTTGTCATTTAACACCTCAATAATTGGATTCTATTCCATTATCAAAGTGTCTGGTTTGATTAAAGCAGATCAGTTTCTAAATATGCTTGTTGCTTGCCTAGTTCTGTGAGTCTGTATTGTTGCAACCTGCTGTTAGGTTTGTCTGGGATCGTCATTTCAATTAATCCGCTTTCTAAGGCTGGTTTTAAATAGAGTTCTCTAAATGATTTCCGATCTTTCAGTTGTAATGCCCGTTGTAATTCTTCCCGATTTAAAGGGGCTTTTGTCTTTAGCATCAAAGTAAGTAGTGATTTGACTTGGGGGGTGACTTGGGGGTTGACTTGGGGGGTAAGGTTTGGGTTAGTGCTTTTGATTGTTTCTAAAATCGTATTGAGCATGAACTCAATAAAGGGACTTGAATCCGTTCTTTGAGTGCTTAAGTTAATCGCTTGGTAATACTCGCTTTGGTACTCATGAATCATGCTTTCAACGGGTAATTGAGAGAACAAGGGATTCCATTGACTAAGTATTAAGGTCTGCCATAAGCGCCCCATACGACCGTTACCGTCAGCGAAGGGGTGAATAAACTCAAACTCATAATGAAACACAGAACTGGCAATAAGTGGGTGTTGATCTGTGGAATCTAGCCAGTTAAACAGGTCGCCCATTAGCATTTTGACTCGTTCGGCTTGGGGAACCATATGAACCACCTTATCGCCATTCATGACGCCCACGTTACCGCTACGGTAGTGACCAGCATCGTCTATAAGGCCAGCCATTAATATCCTATGAGCATTTAACAAATCCCTTTCGTTAGCGGGTTGCCAGCGTTCAAATTCTTCATAGGCTTTGATTGCGTTTCGCGCTTCCAGAATGTCTTTAGGCGGCGCTATGACCCTTTTTCCTTCAAGTATGGCGGTTATTTGCTCTTGGCTCAGGGTATTACCTTCAATCGCTAACGAGCCTTGTATGGTACGAATACGATTCAAGCGGCGAAGACGAAGATCCTTTTCTTCCTGCAATACAGATAAACGCCCCAAGCTTTCACTAATGTTTGAAATCAGCGTTATGATTGCTGGTGTTATTGTGAAAGGCGGTGTTTGTTTGCTCATCTTTGCATTTTTACTTGAGATATAAATGTCTATCAAGAAATAAAAAAGCCGCTCAGAAAGAGCGGCCTTTTTGAATTGGTGGAGCAGGCGGGATTTGAACCCGCGTCCGTAATACCTACATCCTCGGTCCTACATGTTTAGTTTGCCTTTTATTTAACTATTACGAACTCCGACAAACAGGATTTCTCATAGCTGGCCTGATACTATTTCGCGGTTCAACCTCAGACAAGTTTCCCTCGCTAGTCTATTAGTATGACCTCCCGAACCTTCACGAACAGACAACGGCTGAAGTGGGAGGGCCTATGCCGGGTATTAAGCGGCTAGTGCGTAGTTTTCGTCGTTTGCGACTATTTTTTTGCGGCTTTTTACGAGGCCAACCGCCCCTCGACATGCACCTTGGGTTTCGTGTATCCCGTCGAATCCTAATCTGCCCCAAGTACTAGTACTAAATGAATCTGTACCTTGATTAGGTATATGGTGCCATTCTAGCACAATGCAAGTGTTGCAAAAGGAAGATTTTCCTAAATCTCACTTGCTTGCTGCTTTTTTGGCTATTAGCCGTGTTTCATTACCCTGGCTTTTTGTCTTTCCCAATCTCTGTCTTTAATAGTATCGCGCTTATCGTGCGATTGTTTACCCTTGGCGAGGTAAATCTCTAATTTTACCCAACATTTTTTCCAATACATGGCGGTGGCGACTATGGTGTAGCCTTGTCGCTCAACACTGCCAATGAGTGTACTTAGCTCACGTCTTTTGAGCAGTAACTTTTTGGTTCTGTTTGGGTCGCAGATGACGTGGCTTGATGCTGATTCCAACGGTTGAATTTTGCAGTTGGTAACGAAGGCTTCGCCATCTTTTATATATACGTGACTGTCAGACAAATTGACTTTGCCTGCCCGAATGCTTTTGATTTCCCAGCCTTGTAATGAGATACCTGCTTCGAACTTTTCTTCAAGAAAAAAGTCGTGGCGCGCCTTTTTGTTTAGCGCGATGGTATTGCTGGTTGATTTGTTTTGCTTTTTCTTACTCATGGCGGCGTATTATAACGAGTATGGCGTATTTGTCTTTAAGATAATTGCACTTTGTTTGTAGCACGCTTTTTTCAATGTTGTGGTAATATGCCGCGTCAATGTAGGGCGGACAGGAGCAAGAATGCCAACTGTAAATCGAAGTGCCCTGGTTCCATTTAGTGCCGAAACCATGTTTGATCTGGTTAATGATGTGCTGAGCTATCCGAAATTCCTTCCTGGGTGTGTTAATGCGGATGTTCATGAAGAATCAGACTCGCACATGAGGGCTTCGCTGTTAATTAAAAAGGCGGGCGTGAATCAGTGGTTTACAACCAGCAATGAGTTATCACGGGGTAAGCATATTCTTATGTCGTTGGTAGATGGGCCTTTTACTTCTTTGCAAGGTGGATGGAAGTTCACCGCATTAGCTGAAGATGCATGCAAAATAGAACTTAGTCTGGAGTTTGAATTTTCCAGTAAGCTGGTGGAATTGGCCTTTGGCAAGGTATTTAGCAGTATCGCTAATAATATGGTGAAGGCTTTTACTGACCGGGCAAAGGATGTGAGTCGTGGCTGAGCAAGAAAAGCAAACCCCGGAAGCACAAGAGCAGATTCATGTTGAGGTTGCTTATGCGCTACCGGAGAAACAAGCGTTACTTGAGGTGACTGTTGCACAAGGCTTGACGGTTCAGCAAGTCATTGAAGCATCTGGAATTCTTGAGCAATTTGACGGTATCGACCTGACTGTGAATAAGGTCGGGATATGGAATCGTACTTGTAAATTGCAGGATATTCCTCGTGATGGTGACAGGATTGAAATTTATCGTCCTTTGATCGCAGACCCCAAAGAAGCTCGCCGTGCCAGAGCTGAAAAAGCCGTTCAAGAGGGACGTGCCAGCAAAGTCACGGGTGGACGCCCTCGTTCGAAGAGCTAACTTGTTGCTATTTTCGGGTTTAAGGCTGGAATGCTAAGAAGCTGATAAAATAAGTTAATCAATTGCAGATAAAAAGCACAGATAAAACAAGAGGGCTGTAATTAGCCCTCTGTTGTAGTATTTAGTCGACTAGTTAGCGCCGCGAGGGATTATTCTAAAGGTGTATTAAAGTCTTCGGATAATTCAAAATCACCAGTGACTTTGGCAACTTTGTCGTTTTCAAATTCAATCACCAAATCTTTACGAAAATCTTCACCACGGCTTTTCATTCCGCGCTTCATTTCATAAATGTAGTAATAAATATCTTTTTCGAAGCTGTCTTTTAATACTGGATTTCCCAATACGAAAACGACTTGTTCTTTGGTCATGCCAATGCGCAGCTTCTCTACGTCTTTGGCTTCAAGATAATTTCCTTGTGGGATATCAATTCGAAATACCCAAGAAGAACAGGCGGATAAAGAAGTGGTGCCTGCAATAACACTCAGGGTAAAAAGAAAAGCTTTAATGTTACTCATATAATTGCTGTCTCCATTGGAAGGCGCATCCTAACCCACTCGGACAGTCGCAATCAATGATTAGTTCCTATTTCCAATAATCGAATTATTCAGCCCGTTGCTACGTTGTTCGAAATTGCCGCGCCCGAAATTGCCTCATTCTTTGTTCAAGTGTTCACGTAATACTCATACGTCATATGTTCCACCCTTTAACTATGCAACAGTCCTTTGGCGTTTTGCAGTGCTGATTCTGTTATTTCATCGCCAGCCAGCAGGCGTGCGAGTTCTTCAACACGTTTATCTTCTGACAGCCGCTGCATATGAGTCTCAGTGATGTCTTTGTCGGTAAACTTGGTGACTAACATTTGTTGATGAGCTTTGGCTGCAACCTGCGGTAGGTGAGTAACACACAGTACCTGATTATTTTCTCCTAATTCTCGAAGTAATTTGCCGACAACTGATGCTGTTGCGCCGCTAATACCCGTGTCGACTTCATCGAAAATCATAGTGGCACTGGTTCTGTTAGCGAGTACCTGGATAGCGAGGCTAATACGTGATAACTCACCACCGGAAGCGACTTTCTCAATGCTGTCGGCTTCCATTCCTTTGTTGCTGGTTAGCATAAAACGAATGTCGTCAGTACCAATTGCTGAGATTTTAGGGTTTTCTATTGCAGTGACCTTAATCTCGAACTGGGCATGAGGCATATTCATTTTATGCAGCTTTTCTGTTACTTGTTGAGCAAGCAGGCCGCCTGATTTTTGGCGCGATGTGTGCAGTTGTTTTGCTAACGTAAAGTAACCTGATTTCAGAGTTTCCAGTTCATGAATAATGCTTTCAAGGTCATTGTCTTGCTGTTGCAGGGTAGCTAATTCGTCATGTAGCCCTTGATGATGCGATGCCAGGAATTCAGGTAACACTGAGTGTTTACGTGCTAACTCCATGGCTTTGGAGTATCGTTCATCGGTCTGCTGCATCTTCATTGGGTCGATTTCCAGATGTTCGACATAATGCCGTAATTCATTTGATGCTTCTTGTACCTGAATTTGCGCTTCTGTGAGCATTTGCACGATGGGCGATAATTGAGGGTCGTGCTCTACTAAAGAACTCAGTTTATCCAAGGCTTCATCTACGATAGAAAGCGCGCTGCCATGATCGGATTCATACAGTTTATGCAAGCATATTTGCGTATCTTCCAATAAGGTTTGACTGTGGCTTAGCTTTTTAAACTCGGCTTCCAATTCAGGAAATTCGTTTTCAGCCAAGGCAAAATCATCAAGCTCTTGCAGTTGATATTGAAGCAGGCTTTTGCGATCGGCTCGCTGCTGTTGTTCGTCTTGCAGTCCTTTTAACTTGCGTGACAAGGCGTGAAACTGGGTACTCTTTTCCTGTACCTGTTCTAAGAGCGAAGAATGTTGAGCGCTGTTATCCAGTGTGATGCGCTGCATATCTGGCTTTAATAGTTCCTGATGAGCATGTTGCCCATGAATATTAACCAGCAATAGCCCCAATTCTTTCATTTGTTGTAGCGTGACCGGGCTACCGTTTACCCAGGCTCTTGAGCGGCCTTCACTGGAAATAACACGACGTAATATGCACTGTTCTTCTCCGTCGTCTAACTCATTGTTGCTTAGCCAGCTTGTTGCGCCTTCATTTTTTTGCAGGGAAAAGGTGGCAGTGACTTCTGCCTTGTCTGCATTTTTTCTGACCATTCCCGCTTCTGCTCGACCACCAAGGCATAAGCTCAAGGCATCAATAGCAATGGATTTCCCAGCTCCAGTTTCCCCGGTAATAGCGGTGGTATTGTTGCTGAACTCGATATCCAGATGACGAACGATGGCGAAATTTTTAATTGATAAATGAGTAAGCATAAAAATTCATGTATATATGAACAGTATGTGTAAATATATACAGTTTTTTATGCTTGTCCAGATCGGACGTTAATAAAGTTTGCTACCCCAATTGAGTTTGGTGCGTAACACATTGAAATAACTGTAATCTTTGGGGTGGATCAAACTGAGTTTGTCTGGATTTTTGCGAATGTGGATTTCGTCACCAGGCATCACTGACAGCACTATGTGACCGTCACAACTGACTTGTTGATTCTCGGTGTTGTCGGCGGATACTTTGAGTTTCACTTCGCTATTGGCATCTACCACTATTGGGCGATTGCTCAATGTGTGCGGGAACATTGGCACTATGGCAAGTGCATCCAGATTCGGTGTCAGAATTGGGCCGCCGCCAGAAAGAGAGTAGGCTGTTGAACCTGTCGGCGTAGCCACAATTAAACCATCAGAACGTTGGGTGAAAACAAAGTCGTCATCGACATAGAGTTCAAACTCCATCATATGAGCCACTTTGGTATGGTGCAGAACCGCTTCGTTAATAGCTGCATTGCTGCTTTTCAGTACGCCGTGGCGATGGACTTCTACTTCCAGTAAAAAGCGCTGTTCAACGGTGTATTCACCATTAAATATGTAGTCCAGTTGCGTTTCGATTTCATCAGGGTGGATGTCGGTAAGAAAACCAAGGTTGCCTCTGTTAACGCCGACAACGCCAACATTGAAACGAGACAGTACCCGGGCTGCGCCCAGCATATTGCCATCACCACCCACAACAATAGCAAGTTCCACCTGTTTGCCAATTGACACCATGTCATGAACTTCCACCGAAGGGCAGTTCAGTTCATTAGCTACTCGTTCTTCAACGAGTACCTTGCATCCCCTTTTTTTCAAATAGTGCATGAGGGCGTTTAAGCTCTCGTTTGCGCCGTGATGATTGGGTTTGCCTATTAGACCGACGGTTTCAAAATTGCGTTTTGGGGTGCCCATACTGACTTTAAAAGTACGACCTGAAAATAAACTGTCCCTAGACTAGAGCAAAATAAGCGGGAAATCCAAGCTTTAAATCTTTCATGTCAGAGATATTCGTTCTAATTAGAGAAGTATTTCTTATTCTTACATTGCTTAAAAAGGACGCTGTAAGCTAACGAATTCAAGCTTAATGGTAAAAAAGTGAATTTGTCTTAAAAAAACGCCTTGAATCAACTCAAAGTAACCCCATTAATAGCCGCAATTCAATTTTTGCTTACAAATTTGGGAAGTGTATACATGAGTAATGAAGCACAAAACGAAGAGATGGTTCAAGAAGTCGACGCTCAGACTCAAGGTGAGCAAGCGTCTGAGACTGATTCAACAGCAGGTATGACCGTTGATGAAGCTCGTATTCAGGAATTAGAGGCTGCTCTGGCGAAGGCCGAGGCAACGATTGCTGAACAGAAAGATTCAGTATTGCGGGCTGCTGCTGAAGCTGAAAATGCTCGTCGTCGTGCAAGCGCTGAAGTGGAAAAGGCGCATAAGTTTGCACTGGAACGCTTCGCGGGTGAGTTGTTACCTGTTGCGGATAATTTGGAGCGAGCTTTACTGTCTGCTGATCCTGCCAATGAAGCATTAAAGGCTGTGATGGAAGGCGTAGAGATTACTCATAAATCCTTTATTAGTACGATTGAAAAATTTGGATTGGAAGTTGTTGACCCACAAGGTCAGGCATTTAATCCAGAACAGCATCAAGCCATGGCTATGCAGGAATCGGCAGATTTCGCACCAAACACGGTAATGGCTGTGATGCAAAAAGGGTATCTCATTAACGGCAGATTGCTACGTCCAGCGATGGTTGTTGTATCTCGTGCAGTAGCCGGAAATGACGAAAATAATGTGGATGTAGAAGTTTAGCATTTGGGATTTTTTGTGGTTTTTTTTCATGTTAAACATTGAAAAAAAATCAAATAACCCCACTAAAAATACAGTTTTAAAGAATTTGTAGTTGGAGAAATCTGATGGGTAGAATCATTGGTATCGACTTGGGAACCACTAACTCCTGTGTTGCTGTATTAGATGGCGATAAGCCTAAAGTAATTGAAAATGCCGAAGGCGATCGTACAACGCCTTCTATTATTGCTTACACTGACGACGGTGAGACCTTGGTAGGTCAGCCTGCGAAGCGTCAAGCGGTCACAAACCCTAAAAATACACTTTACGCAATCAAGCGTTTAATTGGTCGTCGTTGGGAAGATAAAGAAGTTCAACGCGACATCGACATTATGCCTTTCAAACTGGTTAAAGCCGACAATGGTGATGCCTGGGTTGAAGCGAAAGGCGAGAAAATGGCTCCGCCACAGATTTCTGCTGAAGTCTTGAAAAAGATGAAAAAGACAGCAGAAGACTATCTTGGTGAGCCGGTTACTCAAGCCGTTATTACTGTACCTGCGTACTTTAACGACTCTCAACGTCAAGCCACTAAAGACGCGGGTCGTATTGCTGGTCTTGAAGTTAAACGTATCATCAACGAACCGACTGCTGCTGCGTTAGCATACGGTATGGACAAGAAGAAAGGTGACAATGTTGTTGCTGTTTACGACTTGGGTGGTGGTACATTCGATATTTCAATCATTGAAATTGATGAAGTTGAAGGTGAGCACACGTTTGAAGTATTGGCCACTAATGGTGACACTCACTTGGGTGGTGAAGACTTCGATAACCGTGTTATCAACTACCTGGTTGATGAATTCAAGAAAGATCAAGGCGTTGATTTACGCAAAGATCCTTTGGCCATGCAGCGTTTGAAAGAAGCGGCTGAAAAAGCCAAGATCGAATTGTCTTCTGCGCAACAAACAGAAGTGAACTTGCCGTACATCACTGCTGATGCGTCAGGTCCTAAGCATTTAACTATTAAAGTGACTCGTGCCAAGTTGGAATCACTGGTCGAAGATATGGTTAAGGATTCTTTGAATCCGGTTAAACAAGCGCTTTCTGATGCAGGTTTGTCGGTAAACGACATTCACGACATCATTCTGGTTGGCGGTCAAACACGTATGCCTTTGGTTCAGAAGTATGTAACTGAATTCTTTGGTAAAGAGCCTCGTAAAGATGTTAACCCTGACGAAGCCGTTGCTATGGGCGCGTGTATTCAGGGCGGTGTATTGGCGGGTGACGTTAAAGACGTATTGTTGTTGGACGTAACGCCTCTGTCTTTGGGTATCGAAACCATGGGCGGTGTAATGACTGCGTTGATTGAGAAGAACACAACGATTCCTACCAAGAAATCGCAAACCTTCTCAACAGCGGAAGATAACCAGGCTGCGGTAACGGTTCACGTATTGCAAGGTGAGCGTAAGCAAGCTTCAGGTAACAAGTCTCTGGGGCAATTTAACCTGGAAGGTATCCGTCCTGCACAGCGCGGTGCGCCTCAAATCGAAGTGACCTTTGATATTGATGCTGACGGTATCTTGCACGTATCTGCCAAAGATAAAGACACGGGTAAAGAGCAGAAGATCACGATTCAAGCCTCTTCTGGTCTGAGTGAAGAAGAAATCCAGGCAATGGTGCGCGACGCGGAAGCGAATGCTGCGGAAGACAAGAAGTTTGAAGAACTTGTTCAAGCTCGTAACCAGGGTGATGCCATGGTTCATAGCACTCGTAAGCAAGTTGAAGAAGCTGGTGATGCATTGCCTGCATCAGATAAAGAATCCATTGAATCTGCCATTTCTGCTTTGGAAGTTGCTATAAAAGGCGACAGCAAAGAAGAAATTGAAGCCAAGACTCAAGAGTTGATTCAAGCGTCTGCCAAGTTGATGGAAATCGCACAGGCTAAAGCGGCTGAACAAGGTGCTGCTGGTGCAGGTACTAATGCTGGTGCTTCTGGTAAAGCTGGTAAAGATGACGATGTTGTTGATGCCGAGTTTGAAGAAGTAAAAGACGACAACAAATAATTGCTGGAATCGACCATAGGTAGTGACATGGGCTGTTAGCCCATGTTCGATTAAGCATTCGGGCGCTTGGTTGATTCATGCGCCCTTATTTGTATCTGGGAAGCTTTAATAGTGACCCGATAGTTATGAAGAATTATAGTGACTGCTGATAGAGGCAAGTAATAACCGGAACGTATCATCTCTATGTCGAAACGTGATTATTATGAAGTATTAGGTGTAGCCAAAGACGCGAGTGAGCGAGATATCAAGAAAGCTTACAAGCGTTTGGCAATGAAGTATCACCCGGACAGAACTTCTGGTGACAAGGAACTGGAAGAGAAGTTTAAAGAGATCCAGGAAGCCCATGAGATTTTGACGGACGAAAATAAACGTGCCGCTTATGATCGCTATGGTCATGCTGGTGTCGATCCTAACCGCTCTGCTGGTGCTGGTGCTGGTGCAGCTGATTTCGGCGACATATTTGGTGACGTTTTTGGTGATATCTTTGGTGGTGGTCGAGGTGGCAGACAGCGTGCCCGCCAAGGTGCAGATCTGCGCTACAACCTTGAATTAACATTGGAAGAAGCCGTTCGCGGTAAAGCCGTGGAAATTCGAGTGCCTACTTTGGTGGCCTGTGAACCTTGTGATGGTTCTGGCGCCAAAAAAGGTACTTCGCCGACAACGTGCCCTACCTGTCATGGTAGTGGCCAAGTACAAATGCGTCAGGGGTTCTTTGCTGTACAACAAACCTGTCCAACCTGTTCGGGTAAAGGCAAGATCATTGCAGATCCTTGTACTAGCTGTCATGGTCATGGGCGTGTTGAAAAGAGCAAGACCCTTTCAGTTAAAGTGCCTGCTGGCGTTGATACTGGCGATCGTATTCGTTTGGCTGGTGAAGGCGAAGCGGGTGAGAACGGCGCTCCGTCCGGCGATTTATATGTACAGGTGCATGTGCGTGAGCATGACATCTTTGTTCGTGACGGCAATAACCTGTACTGTGAAGTGCCATTAAGCTTTACCAAGGCGGCCTTGGGTGGCGAGTTGGACGTGCCGACTTTGGATGGACAAGTCAAACTCAAGATCCCGGCTGAAACGCAAACGGGCAAAATGTTCCGTTTACGTGGTAAGGGTGTGAAATCTGTGCGCAGTGGTGCTGTAGGTGACTTGATGTGTAAGGTTGCGGTTGAAACGCCGGTTAACCTGAATGCGCGTCAGAAAGAGTTATTGGCAGAGTTGGAAACGTCTATGGGTGGCGAAGAAAGTAAACATCGTCCGAAGGAGAAAGGTTTCTTCGATAACGTTAAGAAGTTCTTTGACGATCTAACTAGCTAATTGTTGGTTTCGTTGTCATATCGTCCGATTTCGTCGTTGGAAGTGCTCAAGTATTAAATATACATTCCGCGCTTCCGCCTGGAACTCGAACGATATGACTTAGAAATAAAACATTATGTGTCGATATCTTTGTTGGAAGCAGTAAAGTAAAACAAAGAATAAAGACTATACTGATAAAGCCCTGTTAATTTGTTTAATTAACAGGGCTTTTTTTGTATGGTTGTGGCTCTTTTTGTGATTTATCTGATTAGTGGTGAGAAATGACAATCAAGCTGGGTATTTTTGGTGCCAATGGTCGTATGGGAAGGGTACTGGTAGAAGCGATTAACCTTGACGAAGCAGTTGAGCTGCAAGTCGCTCTGGTAAGAGATGGTTCAAGCTGGCTTGGTGTTGATGTTGGTGAATTGGCGGGGATTGGTAAATGTGGCATTGTTGCCACTGACATGTCTTCAGTCGCAAGCAATATGCCGGATGTGATGGTTGATTTTACTTTACCAAGCGCACTGCCTGAGCATCTTGATTGGTGCATGGAAAAGCAAATTCCGGTTGTGATTGGTACAACCGGCCTTAATGAGCAGCAAAAACAATTGATTCATGACGCCTCAAAGCAACTACCTGTGGTTTTCGCTGCCAATATGAGTATTGGCGTAAACCTGCTGTTTAATCTGGCTCGACAAGCGGCTCGCGTGATGGGACATAGTGCCGACATCGAAATTTGGGAAGCGCATCACCGTTTTAAAAAAGACGCTCCTTCCGGCACTGCTGTTGCTATTGGTGAAGTGATTGCCGATGAGCTGAACCGGGATTTGAGCAAGTGTGCTGTGTATGGACGTGAAGGCGATACCGGCGAGCGCAAACACGAAACCATAGGGTTTGCTACAATTAGAGCGGGCGATGTAGTCGGTGAGCACACGGTATTGTTTGCTGATATTGGCGAGCGTTTGGAATTGACTCATAAAGCGTCAAGTCGTCTGACCTTTGCTAATGGCGCGGTAAAAGCGGCTAAATGGTTAGCAGGAAAGCCAAATGGGCTGTACGATATGCAGGATGTTTTGGAGCTGAAATAAGCCCTTGGTTTAGACAATTTTATCGTTCAGCATCAAATAATCAGCAAAGAAGTAGACCTTGGTAAGGCATTATCTTTTAGATGATTAGTTAGTAGTAATTGTTTGATTTCGGAAGGGCTTTATAGGGTTTTTGGCGCTTTCGGATAATTTATAGCTCTAATGGCTTAAAATTACAATTTTTCTGATTTTTCTCTGGCATGAAGTGAAGCCTTTCGTTAGAATGCGCGGAATTTGCCAAAAATTTAGGTTGAACCTGAATTGCGAGAAATAAATTGCACAATTTTTTAAGACGGGCTGCCGGTTAAGACTGGCATCCCGTTTTTTATAGAAGCACTGTACATTTTGGTTTTGGGGATTGGGTAAGAGAGCGTTGTTTTTCATATTTATTGTTGTGTCGGGTTAGTTGCCTGGTACAGCAGTCAATATGAA
This sequence comes from Paraneptunicella aestuarii, assembly GCF_019900845.1. Classification (NCBI taxonomy): domain Bacteria; kingdom Pseudomonadati; phylum Pseudomonadota; class Gammaproteobacteria; order Alteromonadales; family Alteromonadaceae; genus Paraneptunicella; species Paraneptunicella aestuarii. Next base: position 1,391,090 of record NZ_CP074570.1, read on the forward strand.
AGATAAACACACTCTACATTGATAGCCAGATGTAGCACTTTTAGGAGGCTAAGTTGACTCACCCAGCGATACTCGTGCTTGCCGATGGAACGACATTTAAGGGCACTGCAATAGGCGCGTTAGGTGAATCGGTTGGCGAAGTGGTTTTTAACACTTCCATGACCGGTTACCAGGAAATTTTAACTGATCCATCATATGCTGAACAAATCGTCACCTTGACGTATCCTCATATTGGAAATACCGGCACTAATGACGAAGACGAAGAGTCTGAGCACATTTGGGCTAAAGGGCTTGTTATTCGTGATCTTCCACTGTTAGCAAGTAGTTTCCGAAATCAACAAAGCCTCTCTGATTATCTCAAAGCCCGTAATATTATCGGTATCGCCGATATTGATACTCGTCGTTTAACTCGTGTGTTGCGTGACAAAGGTGCGCAAAACGGTTGTTTAATGGCGGGTGATAATATTGATGAAGCGGCTGCGCTTGAGAAAGCAAAGCAGTTTCCGGGATTGAAGGGTATGGACTTGGCAAAAGAAGTCACGACCAAGTCAGTATTTGAATGGGATTCAAGCACATGGCAACTTGGCGTTGGTCATACCAAGTTACAGGAAAACCCTCAGTTTCATGTCGTTGCTTACGATTTTGGGGTGAAACGTAATATTTTACGTATGTTGGTAGAGCGTGGTTGTAAAGTCACGGTTGTGCCAGCCAAGACACCTGCCAGTGAAGTGAAAGCAATGAATCCTGATGGCGTGTTTTTATCTAATGGGCCGGGTGACCCAGAACCCTGTGACTACGCAATAGCGGCTATCAAAGAATTATTAGAAACCAATGTGCCTATATTTGGTATCTGTTTGGGACACCAGTTGTTGGGATTAGCCAGTGGTGCCAAGACTGAGAAAATGAAGTTTGGTCATCATGGTGCGAACCATCCGGTTAAAGACCTGCAACGCGGCACAGTGATGATTACCAGCCAAAACCATGGGTTTGCATTGGATGAGTCCAGCTTGCCAGCTAACCTGGAAGCGACTCACGTTTCCCTGTTCGATGGTTCACTGCAAGGTGTACGTCGAACTGACAAACCTGCGTTCAGCTTTCAGGGACACCCCGAAGCTAGCCCGGGGCCACATGATGTTGCTCCGCTCTTTGACCAGTTTATCGAATTAATGCAAGCACGCACTTAAGGTTGGAAGTCTATCATGCCAAAACGTACAGATATTAAAAGCATACTGATTTTGGGTGCAGGCCCAATCGTTATCGGACAAGCCTGTGAATTCGATTATTCCGGTGCGCAAGCATGTAAGGCGTTAAGAGAAGAAGGCTATCGCGTTATTCTGGTGAACTCTAATCCGGCGACCATTATGACAGACCCGGAAATGGCTGATGCAACTTACATTGAGCCAATTCATTGGGAAGTTGTACGTAAGATCATTGAGAAAGAACGTCCGGATGCCATTTTGCCAACCATGGGTGGGCAAACGGCCTTGAACTGCGCACTGGACTTGAATCGCCATGGCGTGTTGAAAGAATTCGGTGTGGAGATGATTGGCGCGACGGCGGATGCCATTGATAAGGCGGAAGATCGTGAACGTTTCGACAAAGCCATGAAAAACATCGGCTTGGAATGTCCGCGAGCCGAAATTGCTCATAATATGGAGCAAGCACTAGACGTTGTAAGCCGCATTGGTTTCCCTTGTATTATTCGTCCTTCTTTCACAATGGGTGGAACCGGTGGTGGTATCGCTTATAACATCGAAGAGTTTGAAGAAATCTGTCGCCGTGGCCTGGATTTATCTCCAACCAATGAATTATTGATCGATGAATCACTGATTGGCTGGAAAGAATATGAAATGGAAGTGGTACGCGATAAAAATGACAACTGCATTATTGTCTGTGCCATTGAAAACTTCGATGCGATGGGAGTTCACACCGGTGACTCCATTACCGTTGCGCCTGCGCAAACCTTAACGGATAAAGAATATCAAATTATGCGTAATGCCTCGCTTGCTGTATTGCGAGAGATTGGCGTGGAAACCGGGGGCTCAAACGTTCAGTTTGGTATTTGCCCGGAGACCGGACGCATGGTTGTTATTGAAATGAACCCGCGTGTATCGCGCTCTTCGGCGCTTGCGTCAAAAGCCACTGGCTTTCCTATTGCGAAAGTGGCTGCAAAGTTGGCTGTGGGTTATACGCTGGATGAGTTGGCAAACGACATCACTGGTGGTTTAACGCCAGCTTCGTTTGAACCGTCTATCGACTATGTTGTGACTAAAATCCCTCGTTTTAACTTCGAGAAATTCCCCGGTTCTAATGATCGCCTGACAACCCAGATGAAGTCTGTGGGTGAAGTCATGGCGATTGGACGTAACTTTCAAGAGTCAATGCAGAAAGCGTTACGTGGTCTTGAAACTGGGGTTTATGGCTTGGAGCCTATCGTTGATACCAGCGATGAAGAGAACCGTTCCAAAATTGTTCGTGAACTGCAGGAGCCTGGCTCAGACCGGATTTTCTATATTGCTGATGCATTCCGCATGGGCATGTCGTTAGACGAGATCTTTACGTTAAGCCATGTAGATCCCTGGTTCCTGGTACAAATTCAGGATTTGGTGCTGCTGGAAGAAAAAGTACAGGAAGTCGGCGCTCCAGGCCTGGCTGGTGATTTTCTTCGAGTCCTTAAGCGTAAAGGCTTCTCAGACAAGCGTTTGGCTGAACTGACAAAAGTTTCTGAAGACGATATTCGCAATATGCGCTGGGAGCGTGGTATTTACCCTGTATACAAGCGAGTCGATACTTGTGCTGCAGAGTTTTCAACCAGCACGGCTTACATGTATTCTTCATATGATGAAGAATGTGAAGCGCAGCCCTCTGATAAAAATAAAATTATGGTATTGGGCGGTGGCCCAAACCGTATTGGTCAGGGTATCGAGTTCGATTATTGCTGTGTTCATGCTGCCTTGGCTTTACGTGAAGATGGTTACGAAACCATTATGGTTAACTGTAACCCGGAAACTGTTTCTACCGATTATGACACCTCAGATCGCTTGTACTTTGAGCCTGTCACATTAGAAGATGTGTTGGAAATTGTACGAGTTGAGAAGCCTAAAGGCGTTATCGTTCAATACGGCGGTCAAACCCCTCTTAAGTTAGCACGAGCATTGGAAGAAAATGGTGTGCCAATTATTGGTACGTCGCCAGATGCTATCGATCGTGCTGAAGACAGAAAACGTTTCCAGCAAATGGTGCATAAGCTGGGCCTAAAACAGCCTGCAAATGCGACTGTTAGTAGTTGGGATGAGGCGTTGCAGGAAGCGGAACAGATTGGTTTCCCTCTGGTTGTTCGCCCGTCCTATGTTTTAGGTGGTCGTGCCATGGAAATTGTGTACGACATGAAAGACCTGAAACGCTACCTGACCGAAGCCGTAAGTGTGTCTAATGAAGCGCCAGTATTGCTGGATCGCTTCCTTGATGATGCTATTGAAGTTGACGTTGATGCAGTTTGTGACGGTGAAAATGTTGTTATTGGCGGCATTATGGAGCATATCGAGCAGGCGGGCGTTCACTCAGGTGACTCAGCGTGTTCTCTACCCACTCATAGCTTACCAGAAGATATCCTCAATACTATGCGTGAGCAGGTGAAGGATATGGCACTGGAATTGGGTGTTATCGGTTTGATGAATACTCAGTTTGCGGTTAAAGATGGTGAAGTGTATTTAATCGAGGTTAATCCTCGCGCCGCCCGTACTGTGCCTTTTGTATCAAAAGCTACTGGTCGTCCGTTAGCTAAAGTCGCTGCTAGAGCGATGGTGGGACAGACGTTACCTGAACAAAATGTTGATAAGGAAATTATCCCACCATATTACTCTGTGAAAGAGGTTGTGATACCCTTTGCCAAATTCCACGGTGTTGATCCATTAGTTGGGCCAGAAATGCGTTCAACGGGTGAGGTTATGGGGGTTGGTGAAACGTTTGTTGAAGCTTATGCAAAAGCCAGCCTGGGCATTGGTGAACCTGTACCTTCAAAAGGTAAGGTACTATTGTCACTCCGTGAAAAAGACAAAGCGCGCGCTGTTGAACTTGGCCGCTCCATGTTGCAAAAAGGCTTTAAACTGGAAGCGACAAAAGGTACAGCAAAAGTATTGAATGATTCAAATGTTGCATGTGGTGTGGTCAACAAGGTGTCGGAAGGTCGTCCGAATATTGTTGATGCCATTAAAAATGGTGAATACTGCTACATCATTAATACTACCGAAGGGCGAAAGGCTATCACGGATTCGGTGTATATCCGTCGCGAAGCATTGCTTGGAAAAGTGTCTTATTCAACCACAATGAATGGTGCTTTTGCGGCTGTAAATGCTCATGCAACAGACGATCGTAAATCAGTCAATTCTGTGCAGGAATTACATAAGAGATTGAATTAATGAATAAAATACCAATGACGGCAGAGGGAGCTGAAAAGCTCCGTGCCGAGTTGAATGAGTTAAAATCGGTAAAAAGGCCCGCGATTATCAAAGCTATCGCGGAAGCTCGTGAACATGGTGATTTAAAAGAGAATGCTGAATACCATGCAGCTCGAGAACAGCAGGGCTTTTGTGAAGGACGCATTCAGGATATCGAAGCGAAGTTGAGTAATGCTCAGATCATCGATGTGACTAAAATGCAAAACACCGGAAAAGTGATTTTTGGTGTGACGGTCACATTGTTGAATGTTGATACCGACGAAGAAACAACCTACAAAATTGTGGGTGATGATGAAGCTGATATCAAAAACAACCGGATTTCAGTGAATTCTCCCATTGCCAGAGGATTAATTGGGAAAGAAGTGGACGACGTAGTGACCATTCAAACCCCTTCTGGTGCAGTAGAGTTTGAAATCACGCAAGTGGAATATATTTAATTTATTGAAGCAATAATGAAAACGGCGTCTTGTGACAAGACGCCGTTTTTTATGAGTTACTTTTTCGGTAACTCGATTTTGGGCTCATCGCTTTGGCGATAGATCACCAGCATATGTCCAATAACCTGTAGCTTTTCAGCGCCAGATTGCTGGACAATTGCATCCATCAAGGCCTTTTTCTCTTCTCTGTCTTCAGAGGGAACTTTCACCTTGATGAGTTCGTGATGTGATAATGCGTTGTCGATTTCGGTCAACACGTTTTCAGTCAGACCATTGCCGCCCACGAGTACTACGGGTTTCAGCGCATGCGCCAGCCCTTTTAAATATTGCTTTTGTTTGTTAGTTAATTTCATTTACAAAGAAATCATGTTTGAATAGCTTGAAAAGCGTTATTCTAGCGCCATCTCTGTGCTATTCCCATTGTAATTGCAGTAATATGACCAAGAAAAAACATTCTGGTAGTAGTAAACGGTGGTTGAAGGAGCACTTTGACGACAAATATGTGCAAATGGCTCAGAAGCAAGGGCTTCGTTCCCGAGCCGTTTTCAAGTTGGATGAGATCCAACAAAAAGATAAGTTGATTAAGCCGGGCATGTGCGTGGTTGACCTTGGCGCAGCGCCGGGTGGATGGTCACAATATGCTGTGGATGTGGTGGGTGACAAGGGGCAAGTGATTGCTTGCGACATATTACCCATGGATTCCATCGCAGGTGTTGACTTTCTTGAAGGTGATTTTAGAGAGGAAGCAGTATTGGATGCTTTGCTGGATAGAATCGGTGGTCGGAATGTTGATGTTGTGATGTCCGATATGGCACCCAATATGAGTGGTAACGATTCCGTTGACCAGTCCCGTGCAATGTATTTGGTTGAGTTGGCTTTGGATATGTGTAACGAAGTATTGAAGCCGAATGGCAGTTTTGTTGCTAAAGTTTTTCAAGGAGCTGGATTCGAGGAGTATTTCAAAGCATTAAAACAAAGGTTTCAGGTGGTGAAAACCCGTAAACCTGACTCATCCAGAGCTCGTTCGCGAGAAGTCTATTTGGTGGCGACTGGCTGGAAACTGTAGTAGGCTTGACCAAAAGCAAGAATAGCTACTACTGATTGCTAAATTTTAGATAGATTGAGGTTTTGTAAATTGAGTGACATGGCAAAAAATTTGATTCTCTGGCTCGTCATTGCTGTTGTTTTGATGTCAGTATTTCAGAGTTTCGCGCCTAATGACGGCTCTAGAAAACAGACTGATTATACCCAGTTTATTCAGGACGTTCGTCAGGATCTTGTGCGCGAAGTACACATTGAAGGCCGAGAAATCAAAGGGCTTAAACGGACTGGTGAAAGCTTCACTACTTATTTGCCGACGTCTTACGATGAGTATTTGTTGAATGACTTGATTCAACATAACGTAAGAGTGTTTGGTGAACCGCCTGAAGAAACATCTCTGATTACTTCTATTTTCATTTCCTGGTTCCCAATGCTGTTATTGATTGGCGTATGGATTTTCTTCATGCGACAAATGCAGGGCGGCGGCGGCCGAGGAGCGATGTCTTTTGGTAAAAGTAAAGCTCGTTTGTTAGGTGAAGACCAAATTAAGACCACGTTTGCTGACGTTGCAGGTTGTGATGAAGCAAAAGAAGAAGTGACTGAACTGGTAGACTTCCTGCGTGATCCAACCAAGTTCCAGAAACTGGGCGGTAAAATTCCAACAGGTGTTTTGATGGTTGGCCCTCCAGGTACAGGTAAAACCTTATTGGCAAAAGCCATTGCTGGTGAAGCCAAAGTACCTTTCTTTACTATTTCTGGTTCTGATTTCGTTGAGATGTTCGTGGGTGTTGGTGCATCTCGTGTCCGTGACATGTTTGAACAAGCCAAGAAATCGGCACCTTGTATTATCTTTATCGACGAGATTGACGCTGTAGGTCGCCAACGCGGTGCTGGCTTAGGTGGTGGACATGACGAGCGTGAGCAAACCTTGAACCAGATGTTGGTTGAGATGGATGGTTTTGAAGGGCATGAAGGTATCATCGTTATTGCCGCCACTAACCGTCCTGATGTACTGGATCCTGCATTGTTGCGTCCGGGTCGTTTTGACCGTCAGGTTGTCGTTGGCTTACCTGATATTCGTGGTCGTGAACAAATCTTAAAAGTACATATGCGTAAAGTGCCTATTGCTGACAATGTTGAAGCATCGGTTATTGCACGTGGTACTCCTGGTTTCTCAGGCGCTGATTTGGCTAACCTGGTGAACGAAGCGGCATTGTTTGCTGCCAGAGCCAATAAGCGTCTGGTTGCAATGGAAGAATTTGATAAAGCCAAAGACAAGATCCTGATGGGTACTGAACGACGTTCCATGGTGATGTCTGAAGAAGAAAAGACCATGACGGCGTATCACGAAGCGGGTCACGCTATTGTGGGACGATTGGTGCCTGAACATGATCCTGTCTATAAGGTTTCGATTATTCCTCGTGGACGCGCTTTAGGTGTGACTATGTATTTGCCTGAACAGGATCGTGTCAGTCACAGTAAACGACATTTAGAGAGTATGATTTCCAGCTTGTTTGGTGGTCGTATCGCTGAACAGATCATTTATGGTGATGACAAGGTTACAACAGGGGCATCTAACGATATTGAGCGCGCTACTGATATCGCTCGTAAAATGGTAACTCAGTGGGGCTTGTCGAGCAAAATGGGGCCTATGCTGTACGCGGAAGAAGAGGGCGAAGTGTTCCTTGGTCGTAGCGTTGCCAAAGCGAAGCATATGTCTGACGATACTGCCCGTGCTATTGATGCCGAGATTAAGTCAGTGATTGATCGCAACTATGAGCGTGCCGTTGGCATTCTGAAAGAGAATATGGATATTTTGCATGCCATGAAAGATGCGTTGATGAAATATGAAACCATTGATGCGAAGCAGATTGATGACTTGATGGAGCGCAGAGACGTCCGTCCTCCTGCTGACTGGCAAGAGTCAAATAGCGATGATAGCAAGCCGACTGGTGGCGCGACCGCATCTGATGTTAAATCAGAAGAAAAAGTCGATGAGGAAGAAAAATCACGAGGCAAGGATCCTGACCTTGGTAAACCAGGCGATCTGCCACACTAGTTCGTTGAAATAATGTTTATGCTAAAAACGCCTCTATTGAGAGGCGTTTTTTTCGTTTTTATCTGTTGTGAGAAATGAAATTTAGAAATAAAACCCTGTCATTAAATTCGCCACAGGTTATGGGGATTTTAAATGTTACCCCTGACTCTTTTTCTGATGGTGGCAAGTTTAATCATATGGATGCTGCATTAGCGCAAGCAGAACAAATGGTAAAGGATGGCGCTACCATTCTTGATATTGGTGGTGAGTCAACTCGTCCCGGCGCAGAGGATGTCCCGGAAGCGCTTGAGTTACAACGAGTCATCCCCATAATTGAAGCCCTTAGCACACGGTTTGATGTTGTTCTTTCAATTGACACCAGTAAAGCTGTTGTTATGCGTGAAGCCGTAGTTGCGGGAGCTGACCTGATTAATGATGTTTGTGCTCTGCAATTAGAAGGAGCATTACAAGTGGCGGCTGAAACTGATGCTGCAATTTGCCTGATGCACATGCAGGGTCAGCCTCGAACAATGCAGTTGTCTCCTGAGTATGAAAATGTGATTCAGGATGTAAAGGCCTTCTTGCAACAGCGAATGCAGGCATGTATTGATTCCGGGATCAGTAAAGATCGTTTAATCATCGATCCAGGGTTTGGTTTTGGCAAAACCTTACAGCATAACTGTGATTTGCTGGCTGGCATCTCCAGGTTTCATGATCTGAGAGCTCCTGTTTTGGTTGGCGTTTCAAGAAAATCCATGTTTGGAGCTTTATTAGGGCGAGACGTTAATGAGCGCCTAGTACCCAGCGTAGTTGCTGCGGTTTTAGCGGCACAACAGGGCGCGGCGATTTTGAGAGTTCATGATGTGAAAGAAACCGTGGACGCGTTAAAACTATTGAGTATTACACAACGCTAAATAGCTGTTCCAAACTATCAGTCAGCAACAGAAAGTTTTGAGCAGACCCTCAGCCCTGCTTTTCACTTAATGAATCGGCGAAGCGGCTGTGGAGCCTCAATGGATTGATTCACGGCGAGTCTGCGATAAATTTCTGTGGCTGACTTGCAGTTAAGCACACTTATTTAGGTCAACACGTCCTAAGTAGCGTTAACTATTTGTTCTGCGATTGGACTTAACATTGATGATGTAAGAAGTCTATCGCAAAAAGACAATTGGGAATGAACAAGAATAATGACTAAAAGACAGTATTTTGGAACAGATGGTATTCGTGGCAAAGTTGGCGAAAACCTGATTAATCCTGAATTTGTGACCAAACTCGGTTGGGCTGCAGGTAAAGTGCTAGCCGGGCGAGGAACGAATAAGGTGCTGGTGGGGAAAGACACTCGTATCTCTGGGTATATGTTGGAATCGGCTCTGGAAGCTGGACTTTCAGCTGCCGGAATTGATATTGGCTTATTGGGGCCAATGCCGACACCTGCTATTGCTTATCTAACCAAAACCTTTCGCTCCGAAGCTGGTATTGTGATTAGTGCTTCACACAATCCTTATTACGATAACGGTATTAAATTCTTCTCTTCTGACGGCTTTAAACTGGACGATGATATTGAGCTGGCGATAGAAGCTCAAATGGCGAAGCCAATGGTGTGCGTTGACTCAAACAAACTGGGTAAAGCTTCTCGTGTGCAGGATGCTGCTGGTCGTTATATTGAATTCTGTAAAGGTAATTTTCCGTCTGAATTATCGCTAACCGGGTTAAAGATTGTGGTTGATTGTGCGCATGGCGCAACTTACCACATTGCTCCTAATGTTTTGCGGGAACTGGGCGCTGATGTCATTGAAATTGGAACAAAACCTGATGGTTTGAATATCAATGACAAAGTGGGTGCTACCGCGATGGAAGCGGTAACGCAACGTGTTCTTGATGAAAAAGCCGACCTTGGTTTTGCGTTGGATGGTGATGGTGATCGCATCATGATGGTCGATCATCTGGGTAATGTTGTCGATGGTGACGAAATTGTTTATATCATTGCCCGCGATGCGCTGAAATCCGGTCGTTTACAAGGCGGGGTTGTTGGCACTCAAATGAGTAATATGGGGCTGGAAAAAGCGCTGAAAAAACTCAGTGTTCCTTTTGCTCGCAGTAAAGTTGGCGACCGTTACGTGATGGAACTACTACAGCAGAAAGGCTGGAGTATTGGTGGAGAAAGCTCTGGTCATATTTTGAATTTGGCTCAGTCCTCTACGGGCGATGGTATTGTTTCAGGGTTGCAGGTGATTGCTGCCATGTTGCATTCAGGCTTGACTCTCGCTGAATTACGCATGGGTATGGAGAAGTTCCCACAACGATTAATCAATGTGCGCTTTGCATCAGGTTTAGACCCATTAGCGAACGATAAGGTAAAAGCCTCTGTCGCTGATGCCGAAAAAGGTTTGGCAAATAATGGACGAGTATTATTGAGAAAGAGTGGAACAGAACCCGTCATTCGAGTCATGGTGGAAGCGCAACATGAAAATGATGCGAATCATTGGGCGGAGCACATTGCACAGGCCGTTGAAGCTGCTGTGTAATGTTGCGTTCAAATAGTGTTTGTTTGAACGCTTTTTATACGTTTTGGATGAGTGTCATACTCAGTTGCAAATAAGTTTCCAGTTTGACATAAATTACGGGCTGATTTATGTCAAAAAACTTGTAACTTTTGTCGGCGTCCGTTAATATCTCGCCCGCTTTTTTGAAGGGTGTTTACGGCTGGCAAAGACGGTTAAATATACAGTTATTGCTAATAGCTTGAATAAACTCAGGTGGATAAATGAATACAATGCGACAAAAAATGGTTGCCGGAAACTGGAAACAGAATGGTGATCAGGCGCTTGTCAAAACCATGCAGGACGGTTTGTCAAAGCTGGCTTTCAATGGTGTTGAAGTAGTTGTATGTCCTCCTTTTCCTTATCTTGGCGCATTTGAAGCAAAGGGTTTCAAACTGGGCGCCCAGAATTTGAGTTTGCACGACTCTGGAGCTCACACAGGTGAAGTGTCGGGTTCTATGCTTAAGGAAGTGGGTTGCCAATATGTTATTGTTGGTCATTCTGAAAGACGTGCAGACAATAGCGAAGACAACGATGTTGTCGCGCAGAAAGTACAACAGGCACTTGCTGCAGGTTTGACCCCTGTACTGTGTTTTGGCGAATCAGAACAGGTTCGCGATTCAGGTCAGTTGTTCGATTTTATTCAATCGCAACTGGAGCCTGTTATTGCTTTGATAGGTGTTGCAAGATTAGCCGAGACAGTTTTAGCTTACGAGCCAATTTGGGCTATAGGTACAGGTAGAACAGCGACACCAGAACAAGCGCAAGAGGTACATCAATTTGTGCGGTCTTATATCGCTGAAAAAGATGCCTCGGTTGCTGCCAACTTAACCATTTTGTATGGTGGCAGTGTTAAGGCTGATAATGCCGAGCTATTATTTGCCCAGCCAGATATTGATGGTGGCTTGATTGGCGGAGCGAGCTTGAAATTGGATGACTTTGTCGCCATATGCCAAGCGGCAGAATAAGTAGAGATAAATAATGTACGAAATTCTTTTAGTGATCGATTTGATTGTTGCTTTGATGTTGATCGGCTTGGTGTTGATCCAGCAAGGTAAAGGTGCTGACATGGGCGCTTCTTTCGGGGCTGGTGGCTCAAATACTGTATTTGGTTCAACCGGTTCAGGAAACTTCCTGACACGCTCCACTGCTATTTTGGCAACGTTATTCTTCATTATTAACCTGGCATTGGGTAGCATGTCTGGTAATGTTGAAAAGAACGTTGACGAGTGGCAAAACCTAAGTGATCCAGCTGTGAAAATGACTCCGGCTGATGCAGATGTTCCATCTGTAACTATTGCTCCAGGTAGCAACGATGTTCCTGTTGAAACAGTTGAACCTAAGGCACCTGAAGCGTCTCAGGAAGTAGCTCAAGAAGAGAAACCTGCCGACGATAACGGTAGCAACTAAGCTCCTCAAAGCTTATTAGTAGAATTTAAACAAGTGTGAGCTACTTGTTATCAACAAGCTCAAATAGTCTACGCGGAAGTGGTGGAATTGGTAGACACGCCATCTTGAGGGGGTGGTGGCTTAGGCCGTGCGGGTTCAAGTCCCGCTTTCCGCACCAAATTATTCTATTCAAATCAGTTCATTTTTTCTTTCTCGGATCAGTCTTGGATCGTTACTTTCTTCTGAAAAATCAATCTTCAACTTTCTTTGATTCAGCGCACTAAATTCATTGTGCTATTCTTTTACCATTTTAACTTCTCAGGCTTGATGGTCTCTCCCGGTTTTGAGCATTAGTACAATTGCCAATGGAACATTATCGTTTCTAACTGTCTTTGTACGCTAATCGATAAACGGTTATGCGCTTCTGAAATGCTTGTAGTGTGACTTTTCTGACGTGCTGTCTATCGCTCTGGGTTTCACGTTAATAAATGGAAAATCATTATGTCAGAAGCATTTATAGAATATATGTCAGGGTATAAGTATCAGTTGGCGAAAGATTATAAGATCGCAACGTCAATTAAGCCCAAAGAGAATATTGATACGCAATTTATTGCGTTGGATAAGCAAGGTAATTTGACCGTAAAAAGTGGCTATGCCTGGGATGGCACTTCTGGCCCTGTAGTTGATACAGAACACAATCTTAGGGCATCTCTGGTTCATGATGCGTTTTATCAGTTAATGCGAAGAAAGCATCTTGAAGCTTCAAAACATAAAGACAAAGCGGATAAGCTATTCCGAAAAATGTGTAAGGAAGATGGTGTGCCGTCAACGGTCGCTCAGGTTTATTATGAGGCTCTTAAGTTACTTGGTAAGCCTGCATCAGCCCCGTCTCATGCCAAGAAAATCAAACGAGCTCCCGAAGCCGAATAAAGGCGGATAGAAAAAACTGTCTCGGCTGTGCGTATTCGAGTCGGTAATGCTATTTGAGTGATTTTCTCACTGATAGCCACTTCAGCATAATCTATCACCATACCTGATGTTTTTAAATTTAAGCTTTCTCGAGAAAAATAACGATTTCAATACGCGCTTTATCTGGGTATTGAGGAAATGACGAGTGATATTCTGGCAATCTGCTTTAGCTTGATTATTTTGCATTGATTCGACTTATTTGCAGTATGAGTAGGTCAAGGCTCTATCTTTGTGTTGCAGTTCTGGAGTTGGTACGTGAGAAAGTTTATGAATCAGTATCCTTTAAATATTGAAGCGTTTGCGCTGGAAGCGATTATTGGGGTTATTAGTGCTATTTTTGCGGTTGGAGGATTCCATGCACAGATACCACAAATCGCTATTCCATGTGCAGTTGTTGCTATTGCATGTTGGGGATTAGTCATTCATTCGATTTATATGGTCTTCCGCTCTCGCAGGGCGAGAAAAAAACAGTACAAAAGCTAGTCTTGAGTCAATATATCTTCCCTGATTGTTTACATAGCGTCATTAATGGGTCATTTTTATGTACTTCAAATAGAATGAGGCTGACACCATGAACACTGAAGAGATGAATAGTAATGTGGATGATGGGAATTCAGGCGATCCTGAGGCTTCCAAGCATTATAACGAAGCAAGAACCTACGTGACCCCAAGTATTGATGATCCCTGGATATTTACACCGTCCAGTGAGGTTACGTTTACCAGTAAGCAAGGTGTGCAGTCCATTTATGTAATGGCGAAGGGATCTGATTTTACGTTTTGTGATGAGCTGATCCCAATCGGTAGCAAGAAAGACCAATTACTATTCAAAGAATTGGTTCACAGTTCGGTCGGTGAACATGGTAAAAAGCTCACCGTTATTATTGATCAGGGGAATGAAGATAAGTTGCGTCGTTTCCAGTTTGTGCAATTAAATTTTGAAATGGTTGCTGAAGCGAAAGACGCAGATGGAAAGACAATAAAAGTGAGATCACAGGATCCTTCGATCATCATTCCAGAACCTGAGCCCCCTAAACATACGCCCTAGCATCTAGCTTTTAAAACAGGTCAGGGGACGAGAGAATAACTGCTGATAGCCCTGGTTTTGGCATAAGTTGTCAAACCAGGGCAGCTCAAACCATATTTCTCCAATGCCGCCAGTGAGCGCTTCTTCGGCTTTGGGGATTGCAAAATCCGGCTCATTCAACAGCACGAAAACCAAAGCTGAAACAAACGCTACTTCGGTGTTTCCCGGGGCAAGTTTGTTTGCTTGGTTGAGGGATTTAATGGCGGCTTGTGGGTCATTCAGGTGGGCATAGGCTTGAGCCTTTTCCAAATAGGATTTCAGGCTTTCTTTCCCTTCGTAACGCTGTATAACTTCCTGATACAAGGATTGTGCTTTGTCATTGAGTTGCAATAGATGCAGCACATCTGCAAGATTTAAATATAGCGAGGTGTTATTCGGACTTTCCTGAATGGCTTTCTCTGCAAGCTCTTTTGCGCGTTGATATTTTCTTTGTAGCATATAGGCGATTGCCAGATTGTTCATGTCGCTGCTATGTCCCCCTTGTTCGAGGATCTTTTCATAGGCAGCAATAGAGCGTTCTAGTTCACCCTGAGTCAGATACAGTGACGCGATTAATTGGTTAGCAGCATAGTCATTGGGAAATAAAGCCAATAACTGTTCAAGACGGTTTTGAGTTTCACCAATGTTGCCAAGATACCAATGACAAAGTGCCAGATTAAACAGGTGGGAACGATCGAATCGCAGAGAGACGAGTTGTTCAAATAATTCCCGGGCTTGTTGGTATTTTCCCTGTTTTAAGTTCAATGTTGCTCGTAAATCTTTGATCTGATAAATGCTGGCTTGTCTGGCCTCTGATAGTGCAATGGCACTTTCTGCTGCGGTAAAATCTTGCTGATAAATGGCAATCCAGAACAAATCCAACGCATAAAACACGCTGTTCTTATACTCTGGCGGTGCGTTGTCCAACAATGTTCGGTAATTTTCCAGATACCGTGCGTCTCTTTTGTCGTCATAGAGTGTTAGCACCAACCAGCGATAGTTCTCATAGGCTTGAAAGAGCGGAGTATCACGCGTGATAAACTGTTCAAGGCGTTTTAAGTTTGCGTCGTTGCTATTGCCTTTTATGTGGATATCGACGATCAACTCTATAAACTCCTGATAGGATTGTTCCGTGATATAAATCGGAGCCAATTGGGTCTCTGCTAATTGTGCATTGGCCTCGGGAAATATGGGAAGAAAGAAGGATTTGGCTTCTTCATACATGGCATGAGCCGAACCAAAATGGGTAAACCATTGCTTTTGTTGCACCACGCTCCAGTGCTCGGAGGTGACTCTGTCAAAGGTAATTTCACATCGGTAATCGGTGCAATTAATGGCGGTGGTAATAATATCGGTTGCAGCAACCTGTTGACCGATTTGTTTTAAGCTTCCCGAAAGCCCATCGGTTTCATGCCTTGATATCAGGTGAATGTTCTTTATACCAAGCAGGGTTTGTCGAATGGCGTCATCAATGGTGGCGATCATAATGTCGCGTTGTTGCGGTGCTATTGTTTCTTGCTCTGTAATTTTTGGTCGTAATACCGCCACATACCTCGGATTTTCATTTGAATGAATGAACGAAGAGGCGCGGCCTTCTTGCCATAATTGATATGAAACAAAGGCAATAAATAACAGGGCTGAGAAAATCGCCAATGCCACAAATACCTGTGTTCGAGATAATCCCTTTGTTGGAGTATGCCCTCTCCCTTTTTTACTGTTTTTGGAACTATCTTCTGGCGATGCAGAAGGCGAATAAAGGTTTCTGTCCAGTAACTCGGTTACCTGCTCTAAAGCCTGAGCATTCATCATGTCTTGCTCTATGGTTCTGAGCTGATTAGCCACCGCCACAAAATTTACAGGGCGCTTGTTCGGCTCCGTTTTTAGACAGCTATTTAATAGGTTAATTAACGCTTTTGGCAATAGAGGAAGTATGTGTGCGGCATCGTCTGGTTTTTCATTCAAAAGATAATGAATGAAGGTTTCTCGGGTGTGTTGAGGGTAGGGGAATCGTCCCGCAAACAGATAAAATGCCAGTAGTCCAAAGGTGAAGATATCGCTTTTTACATTAAGCGGTTCCCCTTTAACCTGCTCAGGAGAAAGAGCCGTAGGGGTAGCAAAACTGGGCGAAGATTTATTTGTGCCGTTTTCTGTATCGTTATTTTTCAGAGACCGGGAAATGCCCAAGTCGAGCACTTTGACTGTACCTTGACCTGTCACCCATATGTTTTCGGCTTTCAGATCTGCGTGCAAAATTCCTGCATCATGTATGGCTTGTACACCATCACAAATTTGAGTCAGAAGTCCCAGTTTCTGTTCAATGGACATCACTTGCTGGCGTTGCAGTTTTGCCAGGGTAGTCCCTTGCAGGTACTCCATTACCAACATGACCAGATCTTTTTGATGAATAATATCGTAGATGTGGATGACGTTCGGATGGTTGATTTGAGCTAATGCTCTGGCTTCCTTAAGTGCTCTGTCTGTGTCCGACTGATTTTTCGGCTTAAGTACCTTGATGGCAACTTTCCGTTGCAATCTTTCGTCCAGAGCAAGGTATACCTTGCTGCTTCCACCTTCACCGATAACCTTCTGAATTTGGTAACCAGCAATTGACGGAGAGGAGTGAAATGGTTCAGCCGTGTTTAACATTCATCTGATTACTCAATGCATCAAGAGCACATTCCAAGGTGCTACCCTTGTATATTTTGAAAGAAGTGCATCCCAAGCGAATTTTTCCAGGACGACGTTGAATAAAATCAGCGGGATCCTGAGAACTACCAAAGGTGTCGTAAAATTGCTTTCTGGCGCGATGGATCTGAATGTTCAGGTGATTCTCATCCAGCCCCAGAATATTGGCTAATTGCTCGGTATACACCCAACCCTGTTCGCTTAAGTCTATACCATTGAGGGCATCTTGTGCTCGAATTCGTGCCAAATTTAAAGTCATATAATGATGACTTAACGAGCGTAAGTTATGTTGTTCACTATGGCAATCAATGAGTAATTTGGTGCTCTCCTCGTCCTGACTAAGGTAAAAGGTGAGTGACAACTCATCCAGTGAACACGGGCTGTAATCCAGTTCAACTGTGGGGGCGTCACCTGTCGCCAGACGTAGTTGCCATTGTTGCCCATTCAGTATGACAAATTCCTTATTCTGCAATTCTCGAGAGGAATGATGTGATGAATGAAGTTCATCGATATACCACAACCCCTGTTTTTTAAAGATGGCAATTTCTGGAGATTGTTCACTGGGCAACAGATGATAGGAATGCAAAAAGATAACATGACTTTCTGCTTTGTGAATAATCGACTCTGGAAATAGGGCATCCATCGGGGGTTGTACATCCTTAACCAGAAATATTTCGTTTTGAGGATGTCCAAACTGCAATTGATCACCTTTTTTCAATGGGTAGGGTTGATCTTTATTGACTCGAATATGGTTTAGCCAGGTGCCATTTAAACTCAGATCTCGCAAATGCCAGCGACCGTCATTCCATTCTATAGCGGCATGGTATCGAGATACTTCGGGGCTCTCTATCAATGTGTCGACAGATCTTGGAATACGACCAATGGTATGAAGGCTGGACAGGTAAATCAGGCTGTCGTTTTTGTCCGATAAAAAAGCCATTCGTTCTCAATTTCTTATATGCAAAAATCTCGACAAAGATATTAGGGGAAGCCTCTTTACTTGTCTATGCCGGCAAGGATTTGCTGGTGGATTGAAGGGATGTAAATTATTTCTCAAAAGTGAAAGTTAATACTCGAATGAGTGCCGCTTTACTTCTGCTCGCTACGAATCGCTTCTAAAGCCTCACGCATGGAAACAACAGACTCTTTTAATTCCTCTTTCGCTTTTACATATTCTTCCGCAAGCTCTTTAGAATGCGGGTTGTCGCGCCACTTTCTGGAAGCTTTATCGGTTTTCTCAACAAGTTTTTGAATAGGTTTCTTGGGAGTCATGGGTAATATAATTGCTCTTTAGACCCCGGTATTATCTTGTAACTTCATAGGTTTTGGCAAATCTAAAATGAGTATTTGTTATGCTTTTTTTGTGAGTAAAACCATTCATTTCCCCGATTTGAAATTGCTCAATTACGATAACGATTTTTATGTTGTCTGTTTTTTAGGCTGATTTTGTGAAACTCTTTTTTATTAAGCGATCCTTTGCAACCGCTAAGAGAGTAACCTAAATTACATAACCTAAGCGTTGAGTTAGAGCAATAAATGGAAGAGCAATGCAGTTTGAACAATTAAAAGAATATTTGTTGGCAAAGCCGGAAACTACGATGGATTTCCCCTTTGGGCCTGACGTTAATGTATTCAAAGTGAAAGGCAAAATGTACGCCTTAGTGGGCTGGACTGAAGGAAAGATGAATATCAATTTGAAATGTGAGCCTGATGAGGGCGCAGCATTGCGTGATATCTTCTTTTCGATCAAGCCTGGCTACCATATGAACAAAAAACACTGGATCACCATCTACTTCGACGAAGACAAGTACGGCCCAGTCCCTCCATTGGGGGAATTGCATCGCTTAATTGATAACTCGTTTCGTTTGGTTGTGTCGAAAATGTCCAAAAGCGAACAACGCTCAATTCGAGTACATGAATAACGGTTAACAAGTCCGGATTTCGTCACAAAAAATTCACACTTGGATTTATTGTGCATAGCGCTAATGATTCCTGTTAGAAAATCTCCGGATTCCACAAATTTAGCTGTCGTTACTACTAAACAGTGGCTATACTATGCGCCGCAAATTGTAAGTAAAAAAGATTGAATTAAAGGATACTGAAAAAAGTGACTCCTATTACTAAGACTTTCCAGTATGGTAAGCATACTGTCACCCTGGAAACAGGCGTAATCGCTCGTCAGGCTACTGCCGCTGTAATGGCAAGCATGGACGATACTGCTGTACTTGTTAGTGTTGTTGGCAAAAAAGAAGCAAAAGCCGATCAGGACTTCTTCCCGTTAACAGTTAACTATCAGGAAAAAGCATACGCAGCAGGTAAAATTCCAGGTGGTTTCTTTAAGAGAGAAGGAAGACCATCAGAGGGTGAAACCCTTATTGCTCGTTTGATTGACCGTCCGATTCGTCCACTTTTCCCGGATGGCTTTAAAAACGAAGTACAAATTATTATTACGGTTGTTTCAGCTAACCCTGAAATCCCGACAGATATCATTTCAATGATCGGCACTTCTGCCGCTCTTGCTATCTCTGGTATTCCATTTAACGGCCCACTCGGTGCGGCGCGTGTTGGTTATATGGACGGCCAGTATGTATTGAATACCTTGAACTCTGAGCAAGAAAAGAGTCAATTGGATTTGGTTGTTGCCGGTACTGAAAATGCAGTATTGATGGTTGAATCAGAAGCCGACGTATTATCTGAAGAGGTAATGTTGGGTGCTGTGATGTTCGGTCATCAGGAAATGCAAACTGTAATCAACGCAGTGACTGAATTTGCTCAGCAAGTCGGTACGCCTACATGGGACTGGCAGCCAGAAGCTGAAAACGTTGATTTAAAAACCAAGATCAAAGACTTGATCGAAGCAGACATGGTTGCTGCATATCAAATCTCTGACAAGATGGCTCGTAAAGACGCGGTTGAAGCGGCGACTGAAAAAGCAGTAGCAGCCATTCTTGAGCAAGACGCAGAACAGGACGAAAAAGAAGTGCGTACATTGGCGCATGACCTGGAAAGTGACGTTGTTCGTTCTCGCATTTTGGCGGGTGAACCTCGTATCGACGGTCGTGACCCTCAAATGATTCGTGCTTTGGATGTTGGCACTGGCATTTTGCCAAGAACTCACGGTTCTGCATTGTTCACTCGTGGTGAAACTCAGGCGTTGGTTGCGGTTACTTTGGGTAACGAGCGTGACGCACAGATGATCGACGAACTGGGCGGTGTAAGTAGCAGCCGTTTCATGTTGCACTACAACTTCCCTCCGTACTGTGTAGGTGAAACTGGCATGGTGGGTTCACCAAAACGTCGTGAAATTGGTCACGGTCGTTTGGCCAAGCGTGGTATTCAAGCGGTAATGCCTGCGCACTCTGATTTCCCATACGTAGTTCGTGTTGTATCTGAAATTACAGAATCAAATGGTTCGTCTTCAATGGCATCTGTTTGTGGTACTTCATTGGCATTGATGGATGCGGGTGTACCGATTAAAGCGTCTGTTGCGGGTATTGCGATGGGCTTGGTGAAAGGCGAAGATAACTTTGTGGTTCTTTCTGACATTCTGGGTGATGAAGATCACTTGGGTGACATGGACTTTAAAGTAGCAGGTACGACTAACGGTATTACTGCACTGCAAATGGACATCAAGATCGAAGGTATCACCAAAGAGATCATGCAGATCGCTCTGAAACAAGCTAAAGAAGCACGTTTGCACATTCTGGGTGTCATGGATCAAGCGATTCAGGGGCACCGTGAAGAGTTGTCTGAATTTGCTCCTCGTATCTATACTTTGAAAATCGATCAAGACAAGATCCGTGAAGTTATCGGTAAAGGCGGTGCAACTATCCGTTCAATTACTGAAGAGTCTGAGTGTAATATCGAGATCGAAGACGACGGTACAGTTAAAGTGTACGCCACTGACTTGTCTCGTGCAGAAAAAGCGATTGGCATGATCGAAGCCATTACTGCGGATCTGGAAGTAGGCAAAACTTACCATGGTAAAGTGACGCGTATCGTTGATTTCGGTGCATTTGTTGAAGTATTGCCGGGCAAAGAAGGCTTGGTTCACATTTCACAAATCGCTCATGAGCGCGTAAACAAGGTTTCTGACTACTTGCAAGAAGGCCAAATGGTTGACGTGAAAGTAATGGAAATCGACCGTCAAAACCGTGTTCGCTTGAGCATGAAAGAATTGCTTGAAAAACCACAGTCTGAAAAACCTGCGGGTGACGCTGAATAAGCGCAATTAAATAAAAATAGAGAAAAGGGGAGCATGATGCTCCCTTTTTTGTCGTATTTGCCCTGCTTTTTAATAAGGAGAATATCCAATGACTCCAGAACAAATCCAACAAATCGAAGCCGGCGCTTTTCGCCGCTTGCTAAAGCATTTAGACAACAATAAAGACGTACAGAACATCGACCTGATGATCGTCGCTGATTTTTGCCGTAACTGCTTATCTAAATGGTATATGGCGGAAGCGAAAGAAATTGGTGTTGATATCGACTATGACGCAGCCCGTGAAGCTGTGTATGGTATGCCTTATAGCGAGTGGAAAGCCAACCACCAAGCTGAAGCAACACCAGAACAAATGGCTGCCTTTGAAGCTCGCCAAGCGGCTGGAAAATCGTCATAATATCGAACAGGATTGCAAGCCAGACATAGCTTGTTACATCCTGTGACAGGGAAATAACGGTTTTCCTGTTTGGCGACAATACAAAGCTTTGTATCATGTTGCGCTGCAAAAGGGGAGTGATTGTAGGCTCCCATCTGTTTTATTTGAAAGGAAATACAATGTCTCGAGTTATTAAGTTATTCGCATTAATCACCGTACTGGCTCTGTCAGGGTGTAGTTCAATGTCGAATTCCAGTAATTACGAGAGACAAATGGGCAACTTGTTACTGCCTGAGCCCAGCCCGATCAGTGCTCGTGAGCAAATGAAACTGATGCGCTTAAATCAGATCCTGAACATGCAGGAAATGAGCGCAGAACAACGTGCTGAGTTACTCTATATTCGTGGTGAGGTATACGATAGTTTTGGGTTGTGGGGGCTGGCAATGAATGATTTCAATACCGCCTTGGAACATAAACCGGATTTGGCGGAAGTCTATAACTATCTGGGTATTCATTACACTCAGGAACAAAATTTCATTCAGGCTTTTGATGCCTTCGATTCAACACTGGATATCGACCCTGAGCATAGCTTTGCTTATTTAAACCGTGGTATTGCTCTTTATTATGCCGGGCGTCAAAAGCTGGCGGTTGAGGATCTGGAAACCTTTTTAAAACACCGCGAAGACGATCCTTACCGTGTTATCTGGTTGTTCCTCGCTGAGCGTGAAGTCGATGAAAAAGCGGCCTTGGTGCATTTGGCTGAAAACCGCAAGCATATTCAAGAATCCGAGTGGGCGAAGCATCTGGTTGATTTATATCTGGGTGAAATTGATGAGATTGGCGTGCTCAACCTGCTGATGGAAAGCGTTACTAATCAGGAAATGTTGACTGAACGTTTGTGTGAGGCTTATTTCTATCTGGGTAAATATCACATGTACAACAATCGCCCCAATGTTGCCTCTAACTATTTCCGTTTGGCGTTAACCACCAATGTATACAATTTCGTCGAACACCGTTATGCGCGTTTAGAACTGGATTTGATGCGCAAGAAAACCTATGAAGGCCATTAGTGATATATTCACTTCAGGCTAACTGAAAAATCGACTTTATGGGTCTACTCCTCCAGCATCTTAAACAATATCGCAAACTACTGCTGTATTTCATTATTATGCTTTTTGCGCTGGGCAAAGTTCCGGCGAGTACAATCCTCTATCTGCCATACCTCAATCATCTTGCCCAAGCTGGCATTGAGGTTGAGCAAAATTGGTTTAAAGCCGCCGCATTAGGCGACACTCAGGCAACAGAATCCCTAATAAAACACGCTACTCAGCATCGCCAATTGTACTGGTTAACCTTGCTTGCTGAACGCGATAATGCGGAAGCTCAATACCAGCTGGCAATGATGACAGATGACAAACACCTGCGTCGTACCATGTTGCATAGCGCTGCGGAAAAAAATCATCTGGAAGCCTTGTTTGAAATTGGCCAAAGTAGTCGAGACTCTGCTTCTAAAATTCAAGCTTTTAGTCGTGCAGCGGGTTTGGAACATAAGCCTTCGCAATATGCCTTGTATCAATGGTACTGGTTACAGGGAGAATACGAGCAGGCTCTGCCCTGGTTGGCTTTATATGCAGAACAGCATGGTGAAAGTGCCCTTATTCTGGCGCGTTATTTATGGAAGATGAAGCGTTACGATGAATCCAAACAGTGGTTTTTGCGCGCTGAGCATTTAGGAGAACAAAATGCCAAACAATATCAACGGTTGATTCGGGATTACTGGCGTAAACCTTTGAAGGTTGTTCAACCTCCCGTTCCTGCCAGCCTGGAATATTGTGCGGTTCGCTTACAGTTTTTGGCGACAGGATTGGAATCCATGCGCCAAGCGGAACATTTTAAACATCGTTTTCATCAAGATAAGCGACTGGCGTCGTTACCGATTTGTATCAATCAGCCTCTCTGGATGAACAATAAACAGCTGCCTTGTCAACATCACGCTATCAATCGTAATCGTATTACCTGCGAAGTGGGGCAACTGGCTAACTACTTTAAACCGCAGGACTTCTCACATATCGTGATCTTTACCGAACAAGGGAAAGCCAATGTCAATAACGGCATTATGTACCTTGATCTGGCTGATCAATACTCGGTGTTTGTTCATGAGCTGGCACATTTTGCCGGATTTGTGGATGAATATCCTTTATCTGAAAAGTTAGCCGAACATATTTGTGTGCCCGATGCCGACCATCCAAATATCCTGGTGCAAGTGCCTGATAATGATAGTGCTCAATCTAAACCTGTGTCTGATGAGATGACGGAGAACGGTGTTCCTCAAGATGTTGAAACTCAGGAGCAAGATTCAGGTTCGAAAACGCCAAATCTGGCTTATTGGCAACAATTTGGTGAAGACCTGTCACTGACACGAGCCCGCACTTGTAATAACCACGTCAATAAAGCCTACAAGTTGTCTGGTCGTTTAACCTTTATGGAATTCCATGATCAGGAATACATCCCTCCCTTGTACCTAAAAGTCTGGCGACAGCGCTTACAATCACCGGGATACCTGGTTCCCGCTTCACTCAATATTGCCCATGCATTGGAAGACCAAGGCGACTTCAGCCGCGCTGAAATTTGGCGTCAGCACTTTATTCAATTCAGGCAGCAAGGGTTGCAGTAAGTCTATCCTGTCTTCCTTTCTATACATGAATAACGACGGAAGAAAATGCAGTGAAATAGCCAACTCCCATGCATACCCCAAGTGCGTAGCGCTATCCGGCATCCAGTTTCTATGTATAAAAAATTCACTATTGGCTGAATAAACTACAATGTAGTACAGTGTATTACATTGTAGTTGCATAGAGAAAACCGATGGGTGTAACAAGTGTGAGAATTTCAAAGGACATTGAAACACCGCTAAATGAATTAGCTGAAAAGCTGGATAGAAGTAAAAGCTATTTAATTAACCAAGCGATTAAAGATTATTTAGCAAGACAGGCTATGGCTGATTCTCGTTGGCAAGATACGTTGGCTGCGTTGAAGTCTGTCGAAGATAATCGTCTGGTTGAAGGGGATAAGGCTTTTCAATGGATGGAAAGCTGGGGAAGTGAAAACGAGGGAAGCCCGCCGAAAGTATGAATATTCGATTTACACAGGATACCGTAGACGATTTGATCAGGTTAAGGGAATTTATCGGAGTCAAGAATCCATTGGCTGCGAACAGAATCGCAAACGAACTAAAAACCGGAATCAATAAGCTGGTTACTTTTCCTGAGCTGGGTTTAAAGGTGGAACAAGCTCTGGAGCCTGAAAAAATTCGTGACTTATTTATTGGTGAGTACACGATTCGCTATCTGATTAGCAAAGCCGAAATCGTGATTTTGCGTTTATGGCATGATAAAGAAAATGCTCGCAATGGGTGAGTCTAAACTGTCGGCATGATCATTCCCGGAGCCGAACGTTAAAACTCCTTCCTACGCAAGCGCAGGAAGGAGCCACACAGGGGATTACAATTCGAGTACGGTTAAGGTACAACAAATTGCGGTGCAGGTTTGGAAGGAGCCTGCACGGGTTCTGCTTCTTCAGCCATAACCTCAGGTTTGGCTTCGCGAGTTTCAGCAAATTTCATATAGAACACAGGCAACACAAACAGAGTAAATAGTGTTCCAATGATGATACCAGCCACAAGGATGATACCAATGCTGTTACGCGCCATTGCGCCTGCTCCCGTTACCATCACCAATGGCAAGTGACCGAACACTGTCGCCGCCGTAGTCATGAGGATAGGGCGCAAACGAGTCGCAGCTGCTTCCTGAACCGCTTCAAGTTTGCTCTTACCTGCTTCTTGCAGATGATTGGCAAACTCCACGATCAGAATTCCGTTTTTGGCGACCAGGCCGACGAGCGTGATCAAACCAATTTGTGAGTAGATGTTCATGGTTGTCAGTTCAATGAAAGACAACAACAGTGCGCCAGACATAGCCAGTGGCACGCTGCCCAGTAACACCACTAATGGGTCTCTAAAGCTATTGAATTGAACTGCTAGCAGCAAGTACATAATCAATAGTGAAATTACCAACACGCCTAACAAGCTATTACCGTCTTTGCGCAAGTCGCGAGACTCACCGGCATAGTCGATGTTGTAGTATTCCGGCAAGATGTCATGCGCCGCTTTTTCCAGTGCTGCCAAAGCGCGTTCTTTGGTTGAACCGGGTAACACACCACCGAAAATACGGAAAGCATTTTGCTGACCAAAGGTGGCAAGTTGGCGAGGAACGGTGATCCAGTCAATCGAAGCCACGGCTGATAATGGCAACAAGGTGCCATTCGGTGCTTTGATGTTGAGCGACAAGATCTTTTCCGGATGATTGCGAATGGAATTGTCGGCAATTGGAATAACGCGATAGGCTTTACCATCTGAGTCAAAGCGATTGACGTAGTTGCTCGACAGGTAGATACCAAGCTGGCTACTCACGTCGGTAATGGTCATGCCAAGGTCGGCGATTTTGCCGCGATCCAGATTAATCTCAATTTGCGGCAAGTCGATTTTCAGGTCGGTATCGGCATACAGGAATTCGCCACTTTGGAAGGCTGCTCCTACCAACTGGTCGGCGTATTTCTTCATGTCGGCGTGAGTATCAGAAGATTTCACAATGAATTCCACGTCGAAGTTACCTGCGGTCGGCAGCGGAGAAGGCAACAAGGGTAACAAGTTCAATTCAGGAGTTTGAACCAATTTGCCATACACCTCCGGCAGCTTGTCCATGACACTATGATCCCGGTTGTAGGGTTTAACAAATTCCAAGCCACCGAATCCACCGTTAACATAAATGTTTTGCCACATCTGGAAAGTGCCGTCGGTTTTTAGCAACTCTTCCACGATGGGATACATGTATTTTTCGTTATACGCCAAAGACGATTCAGGCGGAGATTGAACTAACACGTTAATGAAGTTTTGGTCTTCAACCGGCGCTAATTCCTTGTCTGACTGCAAGTAGAAAGGAACAGTTAACAAACTGAATGCCAGCGCCATAAACATGATCTGCCAGCTCCAGCCAAAGGAACGCTGTAAGCCATTGGTGTAGCGGACTTGAATGGCATAAAACACATTGTTAACCCATTTGGTTAAGCGACCTTCTCGCCCACCTTCAGGAGACACATAGGCACTCATAACCGGAGAGAGAGTAATGGCTACAACACCGGAAATAAATACGGCTAGTGCCAGAGTAAAGGCGAATTCTTTCAGTAGAGCACCGGTCAAACCTGCCAGGAAGCCAATTGGGGTGTATACCATCGACAAGGTCAATGTCATGGAAATAATAGGCACGAGTAACTGGCGACTACTTCTGAGCGCAGCTTCAATCGGTTTTGCGCCTTCACGCATGTGGCGAGACACGTTTTCAACCACGACGATGGCATCATCAACCACCAAACCTACCGACAATACAATAGCGAGAACCGTTAACAGGTTGAGCGAGAAGCCCATTACATAAATACCTGCTACCGCACCCAGAATGGAAATAGGAATAGTGACCAACGGCACTAATGCGGATTTAAATGACCCCATCATAAAGAGTACAACGACACCTACTAACAAGATGGTCTCGAACAGGGTTTTGAAGATCTCTTTTAGTGCGTCACGCATATACTGGGTGCCGTCGTAGGCGAAGTTCAGTTTTATGCCATGCTTAAGGGTTGGATTGATTTTACCGACTACGTCATACAGTGCGTCACCGATAGCAATTTCGTTCGCCCCCGGAAGCGGCCAAACCGAAATATAAACCGTGTTATCCAAGCTGTGGCGAGCGGTCAGTGTAGGCTCTTCAAAGGCACGTTCAACGCGCGCAATATCGCGTAAATAGATGTTGTGATCATCCACGCTTTTTACGATCAGTTCTTTAAAATCGGTCGCGGTAGAAAGTTGAGTGTTGGAGACCAAATCAATACGCTGTTGCCCGGTTTCTGTGTAACCCAAGGTAGAAATCACGTTGTTGGTTTCCAGCGCTTTATACACTTCCTGAGCGCTGACATTAAAGATATTCATACGCTCAGAATCGAGCCAAACGCGCATGGCCGGAACACGACTACCTTCAATCAATGCCTTTTGAACGCCGGGAATATTGTTCAATAGTGGCGTGACCTGACGAGACAGGTAATCCGTGATATTGGGCAGTGGAATGTCCTGAGTAATCACGTTCAGATAGAAAACCGCATGAGGGCGGTCAGCACGGCTAACCGAAATGACCGGATCTTCGGCTTCTTTCGGTAATTCAAAGCCCACTTCACTGAGCCGTGCATTTAGCTCTGCAACGGCGCGCGTGCTGTCTTCATTCAGCTTTAACCATGCTGTAACTGTGCTTAAACCCGCCTGGCTGCTGGAATCAACAAACTCAACACCCGGAACGGTAACAGCAACGCGCTCAATAGGCTCGCTGATATAGCCCTTAATGACTTCTGCCGATGCGCCGGTATAAACCGTCGTGATCACCAAAGACGAGCTTTCAATTTTAGGAAATTGCAGAATGGGGATGCCACGAATAGCTTGTAATCCTGAAAAGCACAGAACAATACAAATAACGATCGACAGAACTGGACGCGTAACAAAGATGTCCATTACATTCTTTTTCATCGTGACGCTCCGTGATTCGTGTCGTTTGACACCATGCTGGCCGTGACTTCTTCCTTGGCTTCAGCTTCGTTGTCTTTAACGTCGATACCGTCAAGTAACGTGCGATTGGCGATTTTCACCGTCTCTTCTTTCGGAGGGGCGACAAAGGTTTTAATGCCCGGCCAAAGCTTGAAAGAACCTTTGTTGGCAATATAGTCGCCCGGTTGCAAACCACTTAAAACAATGACGTTATCGCCAATACGCTCACCCAATTCCACAGGAACACGTTGGGCTCTAAAGTATTCACCTTCTGGCTCCAGTTTGTAGACGAAATTGCCTAAGCGATCCTTGATAATCGCCAAATTAGGAATCGCAATACGCTCTTGTGGCTCAGAAATCGGGAAGGTGACTTTCACCAGAAAGTTAGGTTTTAACGGCAACTTGTTGTTGGCGATTTTAGCGCGATAACGCAAGTGACGAGATTCACCGCGTAGCATAGGCTCCATTGATACAATGGTTGCCATCGCTGAATGACCATCATTGCCCTGGATCTCGACTCGTACTTGTGAACCAATGGGTAATTCGTCGTAAATTTGAGGAATATCGAAGTCAATCCAGATGTAGTCACTTAAACCAATCAACTGGGTTAGCACAGTGTTGGCGGGCAAGAACTGACCTTCCTGTAAGTTATGAATGCCTACCTGAGCGTCAAAGGGCGCGACGAAAGTACGACGTTGAACATAGGATTGGATCAATGCCGCATTCGACTCAGAATTGAGCAAATCCGCTTGTGCCTGATCAACCAATTCCTCGCTGATCTTGTCTTCTTTTAAAAGACGACGATAGCGGTTCAAGGTCTTCTTCTGCAATTCAATATTGGCTTTGGCGGCGATTAAGCGGGCATCTTCTTCGCTGTGATCTTGCTCCAACAGCACTTGACCTTTTTTCACAATGTCGCCTGAGCGCATGTTTAACGTGTCAATTCTGCCCGGCAGTTCATTACTCAGCGTGATGGTTTTGACCGCTTGACTTTCACCATTAACAAATGAGGTTTCCTGGTATTGGATGGTCTCAACGTGAATGGCTTCAATCGTTGCAGCAGGCTCACCTGATTGAGACTGTTCGGCGTTTAACTTATTCTTGTAAGAAAAAAGCCCGGTGATGATAACTGCGATCATGGTGACGGTGATCAACCAACGTAAATATTGCACTTGTAATTCCTGTTATTCGCTGGATGGATGACTAAATTTGATTGGATAGATTAGCCATCCGGTTAACACTTCATTTCCCGACATTCCTTACCGCTGACGTCGGGGACTTCTCCCTCTATTTATTGGCGGCGACAATTTCCATATGTGCTTTGGCTAACTGAGCCCCCACTTCTGCGGTGTTGATCAGTACAGCCATATTGGCTTTTGCTGAGCGACCTGATGTGACTTTGTCGATGGCTCGCATGATGTACTTGGTCACAGCATTACCTGCTACGCCGTCTTTCTCAGCGTTACGAATGGCTTCGTTAATGGCGTCATCCACTTCTTCACTGTTGATGGCGTCTTCTTCTTTGGTTGGGGTTGAGATTAAAAAAGAGCTGTGATTGCCCAGTTTCCAATGGTTCTCAATCGCTTGTGCGATAACGAAAGGATTGTCCTCACGATGCGGCGCTTTAAAGCCACTGGTACGGCAATAAAACGCAGGAAAATCGTCGTATTGATAAGAAACAACCGGAACACAGTGGGTTTCCAGAAACTCCAACGTTAATCCCAAATCAAGAATGTTCTTGGCTCCGGCACAGACCACAGCCACTTTAGAGCGCGTGAATTGCACTAAATCAGAAGAAATATCCATGGTTTGCTGCGCACCACGATGTACGCCGCCAATACCTGCCGATGAGAAAAAAGGAATGCCCGCCAGTTCGGCAGCCACAATAGAAGAGGCAACGCTGGTGGCACCTAAACCGCCACGAGCCAGAATAATAGGTAAGTCGCGGCTGCTGGTTTTCGGTACTTTTGCGGTTGTGGCGAAGCGTTCAATCATGTCATCGTCCATGCCGATGAGGAATTGTCCGTCACAAATGCCAATCGTGGCGGGGATCGCCCCGCCTCGGCGCACGGCTAATTCAACATTACGTGCGGTATTGGCGTTATCCGGGTAATCCAGCCCGTGGGAGATAACGTTCGATTCTAACGCGACGACTGCTTGCCCAGTTGCCAACGCATCGGCGACTTCTTCTGTAAACACCAGTGGAATGCCACTTTCTGTTACGCGTTTCATTTAATTCTCCGTTTTACTCAAGCTCATTTTTTCTGCGAATATGTGCTTGGGTGTGACTCTTTTAATGACTATTTGATTAATGACTATTTGTGACGCTATTCGCTTTCACCAATCAAGTTGTATTCGAGTAGCTTTTGCGTCAGCTCTTCAATGCCTTCGGGCTTAAGTAGCGAGTAGTGATCGCATTCCAGATCCACAATAGTGGGTGGTCTGGCTGAGAACTCCATGCCTGATTCAAGGAAGGAATAATCATCGCCTTGCGCTTTGAAAATGGTAATAGGCGCTTTCAACTGACGTTCCTGTAGCTCCCGGAATGTGTACTCAAACTCGTAAGTCTGGCGCACAATATTGGTGATACGGCTCACCAGATCGGAATCCAGATGCTTGAAGCGCTTGCAAATGAAATTGATAAAATCATCTTCTTTGTAAACTTCTTCCAGGCAGGCTTCCAGAATCGGCCCTTTTATGGTTTGAGCAAACACCGAGAACAAAATGGTGACAAATGCCTTGTTAGTGAACGCGGGTATCTTCGACGACATACCTTCCAGTTCGGCATGTAGCTTGGGCGAACCGGGGGCGATCAGGAACAGGCTTTCGATTTGTTCACCGGCTTGTTCCATCTGATAAGCCGTTTCAAATGCAACACGGGCTCCAAATGAATAGCCCCACAAGGTGTAAGGCCCTGAGCCTTGTTTTTCCTTGATGGCTTTGATGTCTTGCGCGGCCATTTCACTAATGGTGGCGTAAGGTTCTTCGCCGGCATTAATACCAAAAGCCTGAATGCCATAGAACGGGCGGTACATTTCCACTTCTGCTGCCAAAAAGCGCAGGTTCATTGGGTAACCACCCAAGCCAGGCCAGGCAAAAACCGGGTTCTTTTCAACCGGTGATAAGCGCAACAAACGAGAGGCTTTTTCGCTGGTTTTACCTTCCAGACGTTGTGCCAGTTTTTCAATGGTTGGTGCTTCAAACAATATCTGCATCGGCAGAGTGACATTGAACGCTGCGTTGATTTTGTTGATCAGCGACACCGCAATTAACGAGTTACCGCCAGATTCAAAGAAGTCATCGTTAGTGGATACGCTTTCCCATTTCATAGCGGTTTTCCAGATATCAGCGATGCGTTTTTCGACATCATTTCTGGGCGATACGAAAGGGCGATCGTTTTTGGTGCTGGTGACTTCTGGCGATTCTGCCAATGCCTTGTAATCAATCTTGCCGTTTGGCGTAAGCGGTAAACGGTTCATGATCAGCACCTTGTTTGGCACCATGTAATTGGGCAACTGTTCATGCAAATCATCTTTAATGATTTCTGTTGGCCCTTTCATATGAATTGAGTCTTCTTTCATACCCAGGCTGGTGCGCTGATCATTGGTAATTCTGCCACCGATACAGAAATAAAACTGGCGCATGTCCATGTCGTGTTCAGCCAGAATGCTGCGCATACGAACAGCCGAAGGCAGATCGTTGCCTGTTTTAGAGCTGTATCCTGACGACATCGTACCGATATTGATATGGTTAGCCTGGATGTAATGCAGTTGGCGACCCAGAGAAATAAAGTCTTTCCATTCCTCGTCTTCGCGGCTCACTATGGAAATACCGAAGCTGGCTCTTTCGTAAACCTGTTGGTTAATGGCAATGACATGCTTTTTCAAAATAAGCTCGTCGCCAAGAGGGAGCAATTTGCCGTCTTTCCAGTGGTATTGACCACCTGGCAGGTTCTCAATTTTGCCCGGATGGGATTGCACAAACAGGTCAACCTTAACCGGAAGTGCCTTGCGGCTTTGCTCACGTAGAGCAAAGCTGCCAAGGTAATAGTCTTCGTAAGCGACTTTCAGATATTGTTTTACGTTCTCATCAAAACTACCGTCGTCGATTTCGAGACCATATTTCGGCAATAGTTCGTCAAACAAGCCCAGCATGTGGCCTGTTTCCATTTCCAATACTTCAATGATGTTATTTTTATAAACGGGTTCGATGGCACTCTTCTTACCAATAAAGTGAATCTGCAATCGAGTAATGCCCTTGGATTTGCCAGGATGAATTAACATCAACTGGTGCTCTACCGGGTGGTAATAGTAAATACCCGCTTCGAAGCCGAACATATTGTCGAGTTCTACATACATCTGCGTGGCGTATAGGGCACCGGGTGAGGCGTATGCATATTTGGGCAACAAACGCTCGCTACTGGTGAATTGACCGAACATGCGCATCAATTCGCCAAACTCTTCCAGCGTCAGGCTGGCAAGTGGGCGAGAGTGATTGGTATAAGGATTAAAATTCAGGACATCAATAATATCTTGCCTGGTCACATCCCCCCCATCGTAGAAACGATAGGATTTGCGTCCAAAGGATTTCAGAATTTGAGCATCGCTGGGTTGCTTGTTAGGTAAAGAGATCGCTTTTAGCGACTCCAGTTCCGACTCACTTCTCAAACCCGGGTTCGATAGCTGAGCTTTTACCTGAAGCTTGCTGGATTTCGATTGATGGTGAGAGCCATGATTGCCCTGATCCATCAATGCCGCTTCTTTCGGGTTTAGTTCAATACAAGCTATGAGGTTTTGAAAGCCTGTACGTGAGTCTTCCTTGATGAGCATGGCGGCGTGTTTTACCCAATCGTGATCTTCAATGGCCAGACGAATTTCATCCAGCTCAACACGGAAGCCGCGCAATTTCACCTGGTTATCAACGCGTCCGGCAAAGTGATAGTTGCCGTAACCGTCTACGTAGGTTAAATCGCCGGTTTTATAAAGTTTCGGGCTACCATCCTGCTCTTGAAATGGATTATCAATGAAGCGTTCCGCAGTGAGATCGTCCCGGTGCAAGTAACCACGTGCAAGCTGCACACCGCCGATATAGAGCTCACCAATTTTGCCTTCAGTAACCGGGTTTAGGTCTGTATCCAGAATGTAGTATTGGGTGTCTCCAACAGGTTTACCAATTGATATCGCGGTAGGGCCTTTGCCGACAGTGTCAGGGTCAACCACGAATGTGGATGAATTGATGGTACATTCAGTCGGCCCATACAGGTTAATGAGCTGACAACCGGGAAGGGTTTCAAACAATAAGGATGACAAATGCTTGGTGAGTGTTTCGCCGCCGCTGAATACCTGGTTCAAACTGGTGCAATCGTGGATCCCCATGGTATCGAGCATGGCTTGAATTAATGTCGGAACGCCTTGGAAGGTCGTAACATTATTGCGAATAATGGTTTCAACCAGGGCTTCCGGATCTCGATAATCACCGGGCTTGCTGACCGTTGTTGTACCACCGAATACCGGCGACAGGATTTCCCATTGCGCGGCATCAAAACTCATTGGGGTTTTTTGTAGCACGTTGGTTTTTTCATTAAAACCAAACTCTTGTTGCATCCAGCAAAGTTGGCTGACAATGCTGTGATGTTCGATCATAACCCCTTTGGGTTTGCCTGTACTGCCAGAGGTGTAGATGACGTAGGCCAAATGATGCGGTTGAGCAATGCTTTCAACATCAATTTGGGGTTTCTTGGAAACCGCTGCGTTAAAGGAGGCAATGTCGTCCGGAGTGATGATTTTAATGCCTTCAGGAGCCAGCTTTTCAACCACTGGAGCTTGATGGTTTTCACAGAAAATAATGCTAACGCGAGAGTTTTCCAGCATGTAGCGTAAACGCTCTTCTGGGTACTCGGGTGAAAGCGGTAAATAGGCCGCGCCCGCCGTAAGAATACCCCAGGCACCGATCATCAGTGTCATGGATGGGTCGGCAAATAATCCGACACAGTCGTCATTTTGACTTCCCAGATGGCGCAAGTATTGCGCTAACAGGATGCTTTGATCGGCAAGTTGCTGAAACGTGATCGCTTGATGATCAAACACAACAGCTGTTTTATCAGGGGTTTCTTTAACTCGTTGCCACAACAGGGCAGGCAATCCCGCAATTTGAATGACAGGTTCTGCTTGCTGCGCAGGGTCGTTTTCGAAGCCCATAACAGGGGCACTAGTATTCACGTTAATCACCATGTTTCTCAGTACTTATCTGTGTTGATTCTTGAATGCCATCGTGTGCGGCATTCTGCTCCCTGAGAGCGAGCGCGTAGGCTGACTCTCGAACAAGTTCCAAATTCCTCAGTGACTTAGAACAGCGACAGTAATACTTCTAAACATCGTCTTAACATAAAAAATATCCAAACAAACAATCTTTATGTGAAGATAAGTGGCGCATGTTACACTAAGCCAAGTCACTGTCAACGCTCTTTACCGCTACATAAGCCGGTGTTAGTATCCCCGCCCATGAATAAAGATCACGTAGACATCGTATTAGCGCAGTGGCGTAAAGAAAGACCTGACATCAACCCGTCACCAATGGGGATTTCGGGTAGGCTTATTCGTGCGCAAAACTTCTTTTCTGGCGAAATGCAGAAAGTATTCTCCCGTTTTGGTTTAAACCCTGGAGAATTCGATGTTCTCGCTACGTTGCTACGTTCAGGTCAGCCATACACACTGACACCTAATCAACTACTAAAAGCTTTGATGCTCTCTTCGGGTGCGATGACTAACCGTATCGATCGCTTGGAGGTTAAGGATTTGGTTGAACGTTTAGCCGATCCCAATGACCGACGTGGTGTTCGAGTCGCCTTAACCACCAAGGGTTACAAGCTGATTAGCGAAGTCATTACTCATCATGTTGAGAAATGTCGCCAAATGGCTTCCCCCTTGACCGATACAGAGCAAGAAACACTTGCTGAGTTACTTAAAAAGCTACTCAATCAATTCGAGTAAGCTTCTTCACACCCATTCCATTTCATATTTACTGATAAAGTTAACGGTCGAATAGCGCATCAAGCACTATCCGACCGCTTCCTGGGCCGCGTTTACCTTTGCACTACGCTATTTTCTGCTCAGCGTTGGGTAATCGGTATAACCCTGATGATCACCACCATAGAGTGTGGCTTCATCCATTGAGTTATAGGGACCACCTTGCTTAATTCGTTCAATTAAATCCGGGTTTGCCAGGAAGAGTGCGCCCAACGCCACTGCGTCAGCCTCGTTATTTTCCAAAACTGCTTCGGCAATATCCGGTTTAACAAATCCATCATCCGGCGATTTATGTGGATTTAGAATAAAGGTTCCTCGCCATGCATCACGCACCGCTAATGATTGCCCGCGATTACCCGCTTCCATAATGTGGACATAAGCCAGATTTGTCGGCAGTTGATCAATCAAGGTGCGATACAAGGTTTTCGCTTCTGTTTCGACCATGTCGTTGTATGGGTTTTCAGGCGAAATACGGATAGCGGTTTTCTCTGCGCCAATCGCTGCAACAACGGCGTTAACGACTTCCACCACGAAACGAACGCGATTTTCAAATGAACCGCCATATTCGTCGCTACGCTTGTTGGTGTTGTCAGCCATAAACTGATGCAATAAGAAGCCGTTACCTGCGTGTAATTCAACTCCATCAAAGCCTGCGGCAATGGCGTTTTTACAGGCAGAGACAAAGTCCTGCACGGTGTCTTTGATGTCTTCCAGTGTCATTTCGCGTGGTACTGGATAGTCAGCCAGACCATTTGGCGTAAAGGTTTGACCTTTAGCTGCAATCGCAGATGGTGCGATTGACTGGTGAGCGCTAGGGTAAAGGCTTGGATGACCAATACGGCCACTGTGCATGACCTGAGCGAAAATGTGTCCACCTGCGTTATGTACGGCTTCTGTGACCTGTTTCCAGGATTCGGTTTGCTCTGCTGTGTGCAAACCTGGGGTATTCATGAAGCCCTGACCGACAACACTAGGTTGAATGCCTTCAGATATAATCAGACCCGCACTGGCGCGTTGAGCATAATACTCGGCCATTAATGCCGTGGCGCAGCCTTCTGTGGTTGCACGGTTACGAGTCATTGGAGCCATAACCAGCTTGTTTGACAACTGAATGTTGCCAAGTTTTAGTGGCTCGAAAATCTTCTTCATCTTGTGTTTCCTTTTAATGGAGTCAATTGAGGACTTTGAGGTGTTGCTTTAGCGGCTCTGGGCTGAGCCAGAAAAATCGCAGCAAGAATGGCAACCGCGCCAACCAGCTGCATCCCGGTCAGGCTTTGATTCAGGATCAGGTAACCCAAAATCGTGGCTGACAACGGACTGGAAAATGAGATAAGCGACACGCTGACGGCTGGAATACGCTCAACGCCTCTGAACCAGATCACATAGGCAAACAACGAGCCCACCAAACACAGGAAAGTAAAACCGATGATGTTGTTGCTGGTGATGGTTTCCGGTAAGCCTTCTGTCATTAGGGCGATAGGTAATAACACCGCGCCACCCACAGTCAGTTGCCATCCGGTAAAGGTCAGCAGATTAACACCCTGAGGGCGTCCCCAGCGTTTGGTCATAACAATACCGGATGCCATACAGGAAGCGCCTGCAAGCCCAGCGAAAACACCAATGGCATCAAGTTGCGCGCTGGGTTTTAACACCAGTAAGGCAACGCCGATAGCGCCGACAAAACAGGCAATAACTTGGTATTGGGTGACTTTTTCTTTGAGCAGGAATGAACCCAGTAACATAACAATAAGAGGCTGACTCGACATAATGAGCGCAGCGACGCCGCCAGGAAGATGATAGGCGGCAAGGAAAACGAAATAGAAGAATGCTCCGATGTTCAATACACCGAGCACAAAGGCTTTCCACCACCAGGCTCCCTGTGGTAGACGTTGGCCGATAAGCATAAGAATAATCCCGGCTGGCAAAGCGCGCACAACCGACGCGAGCACAGGTGAGTCGGGGGGCAGCAATTCGGTTGTCACCAAATAGGTGCTTCCCCAAATTGCTGGTGCAAGCGCTGCCAGTAAATAATCGAACAAAGACCGATTAGTCATTATTGGCTCCTGCATCGGCCGTACCGAAATAACGGTCTCCGAAGTCGCCAATACCCGGGATCATGAAAGCGTGTTCATTGAGTTTTTTCTCGACGGAAGAGGTGACAATTTGTACGCCGGGGAATTTACCCAGCACTCTTTCAATGCCTTCTGGAGCCGCGAGAAAGTTAATGAATATGATGTTCTTTTCTTTTACGCCTTTATCAAGTAGCACTTGAATGGCTGTTTCAGCAGAGCCGCCGGTTGCCAACATAGGTTCAAATACCAGCACATGGCGTGATGCAATATCTTCCGGTAAATGCGAGTAGTACAACTTGGGCAACTTGGTTTGCTTGTTGCGCTGGATCAGAATTTTGCCTACTGGCGCTTCTGGGTACATAGAGCGGAACTCAGGTTCCATACTCTCGCCTGCACGAATGATAGATACCGGACAAATTTTGGTGGTCAATCGAGCGCCTTCATAATAAGCGCCAACAGGTGTTGTCACCACTTGAGGCTCATAAGGTAGCCGCTCCAATCCAGCGTCAAGTAACATGCGAATGACTTGATCTGAATAGAAAACGAAATCTTCTCGTGATGCATTTTTGTCACGAATGATAGTATGTAAAGCACGTAGCCTATTGGTCTGGGGCAGTACATGAACGGACGCTTCAATGGTCATATGGGCTACCTTATTCTGTTATTGATTTGCAATTAATCGTGTTATTGGACTGATAGGGCAGGAGAGCTGAACTCCCGCCCTGTCTGTGAAGGCTTAGGCTGAAATTTCAGCGAAAGCTTTACGTGCCTCAGACACGAATTTTTGGATTTTCGCTCTGTCTTTACGACCGTCAGGGCCTTCCAGACCGGTATGAGCGTCAACTGCCGCAGGGCGAACATAACGGATTGCGTCACCAACGTTTTCTGGGTTCAAGCCGCCAGCCATCATCAATGGCTTAGGTGAACGACGCACTAATTCAGCGCTAACGTCCCAGTTGTGAGTCAAACCAGTCGCGCCTTTTGCACCGGTTTTTGGATCGAAAGTGTCGGTAATAAACATGTCAACGTAGTCGGCACACTCATCAACCAATTGCAACAATTCATCAGCGTTGTCTTCTTTAACAACCAGGCTTTTCAATACGTACAAGTCAGGACGCATTTCTTTCAATTTGCGTAGTTGCTCTACTTCAACGTCACCGTGAAGTTGCACAGCTTTAACACCTAGCTCGTCGCAGAACTGGCTGACTTCGTCAGCTTGAGTCATATAGCTGATTAATACGCCGGCATGAGGATCTTTCAGATCACGAATGATAGAGATGGCGTTTTCTTCAGTGATATCGTCTTTGCCGGATGGCAAACGGAGAGGGAAGCCTAGCCATTCAACGCCCTCTTCAACAATAAGAGCTGCTTCTAATGCGTCGATGATGCCTGCTACCTGAACGAGATTTTCCATTTGAGTACCTTATATAGTGTTTGAAGCTTAAATATCAAAGTTAAAGCATCAAGATTCTTAATGTGAAGATTCTTGATATGAATTCTTTATCGCTAATTACTCTCATCACATTTTATTCATGCTGCTGATGCCTGATATTGGCATTCAAATCATGAGATTAAATTAAAGAGACTAAAGTAAGTCCGGAATAATGCTGTACTTGTGAATGGCTATAGTGGAGCCGATTTACATTAATGCACAGGCCGGGTAAATATTTAAACCAATCATACCTAGATGTATTTTTTATTCGATTGAAAAAAATAGAGGGGTAATATGAGAAAAATGAAAAGGAGCTAGCGTAAGTCCGATGTTGTGTGAGTTTCGAGCAATTTAAAAATAACGAAAAGAGCATTCTAATGTCTGCGATTCTGGTTATAAATTTGTTAAATGCCCTATATATCGATGAGTTAGGGGCTGTTTTGTTGCATTTTTATGACATTTCAAGTGCCTTTCTCAACTTGAACTAACCAGATAAATGGCTTGCTGAATTCGCCTCGAACTCGACTATAAGCCGCGCTATAAATGCCGGTAATTTTCATCAATCCAGCACTTGGCATTACACCTACAAATACCGCTACAAATGAGGAAGCATTGGACTATGGCAATGAAGATACTTATCATCTCCCTCTGGTGCATTTGAGTGAAAGTGGCTGCTATTCATGGCGTTCTTGATCAATTCCACAAGCTTTGACATTTCTTGCACAGATTAGGTTAGTTGTCCTGTATATGGAGATGAATATGCAGAAAGATGAGGAATTATTGATAGCACTAAGGAAGGTGATTAGAGCCATTGATATGCGATCCAAGCAGTTGAGCCGTGATGTAGGCGTGACTGGCCCGCAATTATTGGTGATGCAGAATATCGGTAAAGAGCCCGGTATTATGGTGCGCCAAATCGCTGATAATATAAATTTAAGCTCGGCAACCGTGACTAATATTCTGGATCGTCTGGAAGCCAAAGAGCTTGTACAACGTATTCGTAGTACCGAAGATAAACGCCGTGTAGGCGTGTTTCTGACTGAAATTGGGCAAGCGACCTTGTCTGAGGCACCTTTGCCTTTTCAGGAGCACTTCGTTAATCGCTTTTCACAATTGCAAGAGTGGGAACAAAGCCAGATGGTTGCCACCATGCAACGTATCGCCAGTATGATGGATGCGGATAATATTGATGCTTCGCCTTTATTGGAGGTTGGCAGCCTGGCAGAGAAGGCATAGTTCTGTTGTTTTTGATTTCGTGAGGTGAATGGCGAAACAGGTTTGGTTCGCCATTTGTGAGAACACAGATCTTTTCCAAAGGGGTCAGAGTGAGTTAAATGCCTGTGCAAAGTGCTCTGGTGTTTGTTGAAATTTAATATGTGCTTTGTGATTCAGCTTTCTTTTTCCTGTGAAAGAATGAGTCATATATCCCCATTTTTCCTTTCTGGAAAAGTAGATAATGTAGTCGATGTTAACCTTGTTCCATTGGCATTCTACCATCGAATGTTCATTACTGGTTTCGACCGATTTTACCTGTATTCGATAGAACTTTACTCCATCAGAAATCACAACGTCGGTTTTCATCCCATGATCAACCAAAGGCAGGAAGACGTTCCAGCCATCGTTGAGTAGCCAGCTGGCAACAAGGTGTTCGTAGGCGATTGACTTATAAAAACATTCTGATTGGGAAGGTAGCGATTGGTGTTTTTTAGGCATAGCTATTCCAAATATCTAAGCCACTAATGATTCATCCAATCGAACAGTGGTAAATGACTGCAGTTGGCAGCCATTCATATTTGGAACCACTATGTTTGCGTTTGCCAAATAACATCGAGTAACGAAGCGGGAGATGAAACCTTACATAAACGCCTTGCGTTGTGTATGTATTAACGTTACTCACCGTTTATCGGTGTGGAACCCTGTTAATTTGAAAAGGTAAATCCAATTTTTCATGCTTTCAACTCGAAAAGTGTTCTTATTTGTAATTGTTCTTAATTCCCCAAAAACGCTTTCGATGACATAAAAACATTCACCCTCTTTTTATCTGTTTTTTGATTTGTTTGCTATCTTTTGAAGAAGACATTGCTTGGGAGGTATTATGTTTTCCAAGTCGAAAGACACTGCTAGAAATTCCGAGACTCTAGTTGATTCAACATCTTCTTCAATTAATACCAATTCGGTTTGGCGGATGATGATTGTTGATGATGAACCTGACATTCATACCGTGACAGAGATGGCGCTGCAAAATGTGGAATTTGAAGGGCGCAAGCTAGAGTTTATCCATGCCTATTCAGGCGAAGAGGCTAAAGCGTTAATCGTTAAAGAGCCGAATATAGCGCTTATTTTGCTCGACGTTGTGATGGAAACGCGTCACGCCGGGCTCGATGTGGCTCGCTTCGTAAGGGAAGACGCTAAAAACTCACTGGTTCGCATAGTGCTACGCACTGGTCAGCCGGGTGATGCGCCTGAAGAGTCTTGTTTTATTAATTACGATATCAATGACTACAAGGAAAAAACTGAGCTGGATCGAAAGCGCCTGTTCACTACTGTGCTTGCTTCCGTGCGAGCCTATCGGGATTTGATGAAGATAGAGCAGGATCGAAAATATCTGGAACAAAACAAGTTGGGTTTGGAGCGGGTGATTTCGGCTTCCAGTTCGCTGTTCGAGACTCGTTCGTTGGAAAAGTTTGCCAGCGGCATCCTGCAACAAATTACCTCTGTTCTTTTTATTGATAGCGAATCGTATTTAATGCAGAGCAACATGGCGACTGCATTAGCTGATGATCCTGAACATTGGAAGATTGTTGCCTCTTCTTCCCCAAGCAATGCTTCAGGCAAAGTCTCTCCTGAAAATATTTCCTATTACATTGAACAGGCCTGTAAAACCAAAAAATCCTCATTTATTGATCAGCATTTTGTTGGCTATTTTGAAGCCAGGAATGGCAAAAGCACCATCATTTTTGTGGAAAACTGTGGCGACCTGGATCCGCTAAGTAAACAGTTGCTGGACTTATTCTCAATGAATGCCTCAATTGCTTTTGAAAATATTAATCTGGAAAAGGAAATCACAGATGGTCAACAAGAGCTGATATTGCGACTCGGGGAAGTGCTGGAAGGGCGATCCAAAGAAACCGGAAATCACGTTCGCCGTTTGGCTCATTTAAGCTATTTATTAGCGAAAACCATAGGGTTGAGTGAGGATGAAGCCACGCATATCAAGCTGGCTTCACCCATGCACGACATGGGAAAAATCGCAATTCCGGATGCCATTTTGATGAAACCTGGCAAGTTAAGCGAAGAAGAATTTGAACAAATGAAGTTTCATGCAGAAGCGGGCGAGCAAATTCTATCCACTTCCAAACGTCCTCTTTTGATGTCGGCAGCGGTTATTGCCGGGCAGCATCATGAGCGTTTCGACGGTACTGGATACCCTAAACAATTGAAAGGCGATGAGATCCACCTTTATGCGCGTATTGTTGCCATTGCTGATGTGTTCGACGCACTAATGCACAAACGATGCTACAAGGAGCCATGGGAACTCGACGACGCACTGGAAGTCATTAAACAGGGAAGGGGAACACATTTTGATCCTGAATTAGTCGATGCATTTTTAGGTGTAATACCGGAAGCAGTAAATATATTACACAGATATGAAGATCGGCCTAATAGATGAGCCACTTTTTGAGTAACGCATAATGCTGGAACACTTACTGCATCATTTCCATTTTACCTGGTCAATTCCAGAGTCATCTCAACTGCTTCCAGTCACCTACAATTTTTGGCTGGTTGTTGTTTCCTACGTAATTGCTTTGTTAGCGGGTTATACCGGATTTAGCGTTTCTCAGCTTGCCAAGGCACAGAGCGATAATCAACAGTCGTCACACAAGTTGATACTGGCAGGAAGTATTGTCATGGGGGTGGGAATATGGGCTATGCATTTTATTGCCATGCTGGCTTATTCCATAGGGGAGCCCATTCACTACAATGCAGCGATAACGCTGGTTTCCGTCTTCCCCGCCTGTATCGCCTCTTATGCAACCTTAAAGGCGATCAGTAAATTAACATTCAATGGTAAACAAAAGGTTTTGTATGGGTTGATCATCGGCCTGGGAATAGGAGTGATGCATTACATCGGCATGGCTGCTATGTATCATGACGCCCGCTCTGTCTATCATGTTGGCTATTTTGTTGCATCGGTGGTGGTGGCATGGGTTTTGGGAGTTGTTACGCTGAACCTGAGAACATCTGCTTATCTTGAGTCTATTCTACCTACTCGATGGTTAATGCTGGTTTCGGCGGCATTATGGGCACTGGCCGTGTGTGCCATGCACTATACCGGCATGTATGCCATTTTCTACATGCCCGGCGCTGGAGTTGAAGTGACTGAAGGGATTTCGTCTCAATCGCTTATCTGGCCCGTTTCTATTGCCAGCTTTTTACTTATTATCGTCACACTGGGTTTCCTTTCTATCCAAAAACGATTACTCATCGCCTCTGCCGAAGCGACATACAACAAAGAGCGTTTACTTGAGGCAATAGAGGAAATGAGTGACGGTTTTTTACTGTCCAGTGAAAGCGGTGACACCATTATGGTTAACCAAAACCTGTCTCGTGTGTTACCGGGAGCGGAAAATTTCACTAATAGAAAAGTTCAGGAATTTATTCACTGGTTATTGGATACCCAAAGCCTTTCATCCCTTAAAGATGATAAGAGGAACGAATTTAAACAAGTCTTGTTATTGCACAGCTCATTGCCATCGCCATTGGAATTTCAATTACAGGACGAACGCTGGATACAGGTAAAGCAAAGCCAGACCCGCTCAGGCGCAACCATGCGCATGTTTTCCGACATTACAGAGCGCAAGAAAACTCAGGATGCCATGTTTGAAGAAGACAAAATGGGCTCACTTAGCCGCATGGTTGCGGGTGTGGCTCACGAAGTGAATACGCCATTAGGGATCTGTTTAACGCTCTCTTCACAATTTGAA
Organism: Paraneptunicella aestuarii; assembly: GCF_019900845.1. Classification (NCBI taxonomy): domain Bacteria; kingdom Pseudomonadati; phylum Pseudomonadota; class Gammaproteobacteria; order Alteromonadales; family Alteromonadaceae; genus Paraneptunicella; species Paraneptunicella aestuarii. The sequence continues at coordinate 1,434,461 of NZ_CP074570.1, forward strand.
GCCGAAACTCAAAATATCACCCATACCTACGAAAACGCCGAAGTCAGCCAGGAACAGTTTGAAGGTTATTTACATAATATGGCGCGAATATCGGATCTGTTACTCACGAATATACGCAGAGCGGCAAACCTGATCAGCAGCTTTAAACAAGTAGCCGTAGACCAATCAATATTAGAAGTTGAAACTATTCAGCTAAAACCCTACACAGAAAAGATTTTTACGGCACTGAAATCAGAGTACAAGCGGTTTAATCCCGTGATTGAAATTAATTGTGACGAGGAGTTTAAGTTTGAAACTCTGCCCGGAGCCTATTCCCAGGTTATTATGAATTTGGTTAAAAATTCAGCTCTTCATGCGTTTGAAGGGATCGATGAGCCTAAAATGACTATTGACGTTAAGCCCGATAAAGAAAACGTACACATTGTTTATCGCGATAATGGCGTGGGAATGACAGAAGAAACCTTACAAAAAGTGTTTGAACCCTTCTACACCACCAAACGGCAAAAAGGCGGAACCGGGCTGGGAATGCATATCGTTTTCAACCTGATCACCCAAAAGCTCAAGGGTAAAATTCGTGTTGAAAGCCACCAGGGGCAGGGCAGCGCGTTTTACTTCACCTTGCCTTTGTCGTTGCAATCGGTTAGCGCTTGAGGTTTTTTATTTATTGAACATGTTATGTAACCAATGTGCCCGGTTTGTACATGTCAGGGAAAGCATGGAATAAATGTTCCTTGCTTGTCATGCCACACGTTGATGTAGCATCCAGAGGATCATCATGAGATTTCCCAAGTCCCCATTTCTTGAAAATAGAAGAAATGGGGCTGAGACGAGCAGCGTAGAGCAGGGCTGAGCAGCGCAGAGCAAAGCAGCCGAGTACGGAAGACGTTACAGAGCGTTATCTACCTCACGCTTTTCCTTATCATCATCAGGCTCATCTGAAGAGCGATTTTGCAGCTCTTGAAACACGACTGTCGCAGAAGCCGATAAAAAAGCGAGCAAGGCTCCCAAAATAATGTTGAACGACTGCGACGCAAGCTCCTGTAAATCGTTGGACGAGTTCGCAGATTCTTCCATCAGAGAATTGATAAGTGAATCGGTATCCGCATCTTTTTCGGGCTCGACAGCGTATTTTTTCTTAATTTCCAGAAATTCACCCACCATACTGTCGGCTTCATTAAAATATTGCTTGGTAAACGCCACCTGACCAATACCGACCAGCACCAGCAAATAAATACTTAAAATAAAGAACCAGACAAAAATGGAACGACTCGTTAGTTTCATGTTGCAAAATCCAATGTGATATTGAAACCGCAAAACTTACTTTGAGAGCGATTTGTAGACTCTGGCGAATGGATTAAAAATGCGGTGGTTCTCCTTCATTCTTGGGTACGGGGGATCTGTGAATGATTATGAGTCAGGGGCAAAACGCACTGATTTTTTAGGGCGAGCTTGAGCTCGGCTTCGATTTTCTTCCGTAATTGGTAGTTTAAGAATGCTACCGATGGGTATAGATGGAGAAAGACGGACTGAGCTGGAAAGGGATGAACGAGATCAAGAGCATTGCTGATTTATTAATAATAATAAGTTGAATATATCAATAATAACGTTTATGTTATTTTCAACAGGGAGGTTGAGTTGAAATGATGCCAGTTGTGAAAAGAGTGGCTAAAGAATATCAAACAGAAAAGGGGAAAGCGCCCTTTAGGGATTGGTTAAAAGGATTACGTGATGTTCGAGCCCAGGCAAAAATTACCAAGGCGATTAAGCAAATGGAAGCCGGGAATTTTGGTGATCACAAGGCATTGTCTAATGCTAATGGTTTGTATGAAAGACGCATTCACTACGGGCCGGGTTACCGGATCTATTTCATCGTCGAAGGGGACTCGGTGATTTTACTTTTTTCCGGAAGTGATAAATCCGATCAAAAAACCATGATTGCACAAGCAAAATCTTATTTGCACGATTACCAATCTCGTAAAGAGAGCGATTAAATATGGCACTGACACGTGAATTTAAACAAACCGTAATGGAACTTTGTAAAGATCCTGACTATCGCAAAGCCTTACTTTTAGAAGCGCTGGAGGCTTATCTGGAAGGGGATATAGTGGTGGGTAACAGCCTGTTAAAAGATTACCTTAATGGCACTCAATCATTCGAGGAAATGGCTGAAAAAATGCAAATGCAAGAAGCGGGTTTACGCAGAATGGTTAGCCCTAAAGGAAACGCCACAGCTAAAAAGCTATTCACCTTGTTCAAACTGTGCCAGCACAGGGAGGGGATAGAATCCGCAGAGCAGCTACTCAAAGTGCAATTAAAAGCAGCTTGATAGAACTAGCCAAACCTCATCAATTTTCCGCTATCAACACCAATTTTTCCTTGCGGGAGAGCGCCTTAATCTGCATTTCCCGTTTGCTTGCTTCTGAACGGCTGGCTGCTTCCTCTCGATAAACGTCCACTACTGGCCTTCTGGTTCGGGTGTATTTCGCACCTGTTCCGGCGTTGTGCTTATCAATACGCGCAGCCACATCTTTTGCTATGCCTGTGTACAGAGTGCTATCGGCACATTGGACTATGTAGACGAACCATTTATCTGTTGCAGAGTTCACTTTTTAGACTTGTTAATTTGTGGATGCTAGCTGCCATTATGCATTTTATGTTTGCAAAAATCATACTCAAGTCATGGGGGCTGTTAGAGCTGGAGCTTAAATTTTAGTCAACTGAAATTGGATAAATGCAGACCAGAGAAAATCATGAAGTGCTCTATAGCCCTTATTGGATAAGGGGGTAAAGATTAAGGGAGGAACTTGGTAAGAATTAGCAGGGAAACGGTAAGGTGTTTTGTGACCGTATCTTTCAAATTAAAAGCGTCTCCAGGATTTACCGGAGATACAAATGACTTGTAATCAGTTATTAATTTGAAAGGAAATTAATCATGAATAAAGTAACTACCAGTGCACCTAAATGGCTTCCAGGTTTTACCAATCCAGTTGCAAATGCGTTTAACATGAAAGACTGTGATTTTATGGGTAAGCCGGTCTTTCAACTTACTGCCAGTGGTAACAAAATCGAATACGGCGAGCCTGGAAAGCTGCAGGAATATGATGTGCCAACGGGTGTCGCTATTGGTACCTCTACTCAGAGTTATTCTCAGAATGAAACTACGATAATGGGAACTAAAACAGAATATGATGATCTGTTTCAGGCTAATATCAGTGGCGAGTATACCGGGGTTAATTTTTCTGGTTCTTTTAATTCAAGTTTAATGCTGCATAGCAACCTTTTTATGGATGCCAACACCCAGTATTCGTTGAACTGGAAGGTATTAAAAACCTATAGCATTGAGCGCCATATCAGCGATATAGCCGTTACTCAAGATTTCTGTTCGGCAGTTCAGGAGCTGGAAGCAAACCTGACGAAAGAAAGTTGCACTATGTTCTTCGAGAACTATGGTACCCATTTTCTGGTTAAAGCCGGATTTGGCGGGTATTTTGTGATGGAAACCTCTATTGCTGATTCATTAATACGTACCCAGGGCAATCAAAAAATTACTGCGGCGCTCGAAGCCGGATATAACGGTATTCTTAATTCAGGTACCTTAACGGCTTCAATGGCATATGAGTCTTCTCAATTCTTGCAAGACAATAAGGAGAGTATCGATATCTCCATTAAATTTTTGGGAGGGCTTAAGAATACTGATGAGAATGCCTATAATTCTTCTATTTTCTCTCTTCCTATTCCACTGATGTCAGATCCCAGATCGAAAATGACATTAAGCTTGATCACCTCTCTTTTTGATTTAGTGCCTGGATTAGCTAACCCAACTGCTTTGGTTGATGCTGTTAACGGGTATATTCGTGATTATGTTGGCAATGCCGAACTCGCTGACGGTACTATTGGATTCCCGCATCCAATAAAAGATGATGTTATGTATGCAAAAACCAATGATGGTTTTGTTATGTCAACCCTTATGATTGCGCAGAATGGTAACCGTGGATATGCTGAAACCTATGCCGGAGATTTACCAAGCCCCACGACAATTCCTGGTTGCTCATCTGTGCATTTTTTTACGGGTAGTGATACCTGGGTTCCCTATGCGAGTGATTTGGTTCCTGTTAAGGCGGAGGATCATTTCCGCACTGATTTGGTGAATACGTGTGGGCAACCCAATGCCATCTTCAATTTTTCAAGCATTGAAGGGTTTAATCTGGGCGAGATGACAGAAATTGACTTATCTCATCCTAATTCATCAGGCGTTACCACATATTCGGCTGCATCATCAGGTTTTGTGCTTTTGACAGTGCAAACTGTCAATAATGGTGACAGAGGTTGGGCAACAGTTGAACAGGGTGATAATAAAGTGGGATCCTCGGTACACTTTTTTACAGGTGGTGATACCTGGGTGCCTAAAAACAGTAGTTGTTTGCCAGTGAACAGCGGAGATGTCAAGATTACTTGTACCAGTACCTCAGGTGCACCTGCTATGCAGGCTTTCTTTATACCCATGAATGGCGCATTGACGTTTGGAAATGGGTTTGCTGTTCCTAACAATGTAGATTACACCACTGATACTCCAGGGTTTGTGATTGGATATCTGGATGCGGCAAATAATGGTGATCGCTCTACGCTTAAGTTATTGAGTGGTCCGACTATTGGGCATGTGGATACTGTCAGAGCGGCTACATCGATGCACCTTTATGGCTCTAACGACACATGGGTACCTAAAAATTCTCTGACAGGGCCTTTTGATCAAGGTGAAGTCTTTAATGCCAATTATCAAGCAACGTCTGGTAATCCAAATTTGACTTTGCGTTTTATTCCTATTGTTGCCTAATCAGCATCTCAGCGCCCTTGATTGGGCGCTTTTCCACATTGGTTGTCAATAAACGCTTGGCCTCAACTGCAATATTCATCGTAAAGAACAGCTCTAGGTTTAAATAATCTATTTTAGGCCGATACCCATTTAAGCGGTACGTTTTTACCGAGTATCTAAGACAAAGAAAAATAAGAAGGAAATAAAATGATTGCTTATCAACTTGAAGTTAAAAAGGTAGCAAATTCATCTGAGCCTAAAGCTGGTGACTACGAGTACAAATATTCCATTTATACGCGAGAAGGGATCCAAGGTTTAGGTGATGATCCCAAGATAGACCTGAAAACGACAGAACTTGTGGGATTTTCGTTAGCCAATATTGAGAGCGATAAACCGGAGATGAATCTGAATTGTGTAATGGTTAAATTACTCTATTTAGAGACAGATAGTGGTTACAAACCTCTACCTGATAGCAAATGGCAGGAAGAATTTCCAATAGTAGGAACTAATGTTGATCCTAAAAAGGATTTTAATGTATTTAAGCCAAACGATTACTCTTTGATTATCGTTTGTAAAACGCCTCCTCCGGGAACCGAGAAATTTTTTATAACAAAATTGGTGATAAAAGATACTTTGCATCAACCGAAGACGGGGGAATTTTATCTGGATTGCGATCCACAAATAAAGAATGACCCATCGCAGACCCAACCCTAATCTCAACGAAGGTTATGAAATGGATGGAGATTATGACAAGAAGAAACTTATAAATTCTTAATGTATATCTTCATCCTTCCAACGCATTGTCAATTCAGGGTAGATATTGGCATAAACCGGGTTTGAAAGTAATGATTCAGCATTAGGTAGTTTGCCAATCAATCTGCCTAATGCCCACTCTAGAATAGTGCCTGAACGTTTATGGGTATTAGAAGTTGACCAGCGTAGCATGTCTTCATAAGCCAATGTGATTAAGTTATCAATATCCACCAGAGCCAGTTTGTTATCGGATGGATATAGCTTTTTAATTAACAGCAGATAAGCAAATTGGCGTTGTCGGTTTATGTCGTCAAGATCATAGGTTTTGGCTAAAGCAATGCCTTGATCCAGAAGCGAATGTCCCGACTGTATTTGCCCCATCGCCAACAATATTTGGCCATGTTCAGTAAGAATATCAATTTCCTTCTCAACGATTAGGGAAGCATGACTATCGGAGGCTTTCAGGATACTTTGCTGATTAATTGCCTGTTGTAATACCAGCAAGGCTTGATCATAGTTCCCTTCAAGCCGATGGATTCGAGTGGTTAGCACTTGTGCATAGATTAGGCGTCGTTTGGTTATTGCATTTTCCGGGTCGTGTTTTACCAGCACATCAAGTCGAAGAATTGCGCTGGTAAGGTGTCTTAAAGCCTGTTCTCTGTTGCCAGAATCAAATAACGCTTGCGATAAACGCAATTCAATAATCACCAGATTTGACATTAGTCCGTAGTTATCAGGAGCTTGCCTTGCTACAACAATCATCATGGCTAGTGACTCTTTATAAATCGTCAGAGCTTCCTCATAGTGCCCTTTGGCTTCTGCCACAGAAGCAAGCCAGCTCAAGGTATCGGTATATTCATCTCGATACACCAGATTGTCTGGGGCTAAATCAATCAGGTCGGTTTTAATCTTTTTCGATTCCGTAAAGTAGGATTCAGCAGCATCCAGTTTGCCTTGCTTTAATGCGATGGAGCCCAGGTTATTCAATGCGTAAGACTTTTCCAGCATCCAATTGGTGTTTGTTCCATTAATGTGAAGTAAACGGTCGGCCATGTCGCGGTAATCACTGAAATAATTGGTGGCGCGATCAAAGTTCTCTTGCTCATAATCCATATAGCCAAGCCAAAAGTTGGCATAGATGGCTTTTTCAAGAGACAAACTGTAGTGCGGGCTCGTTTCGGTAATATAGGAAATGGCGTGTAAGCTTTGCTCGAAGTATTTTCGGGCATCGACGAAGGTGTTTTTCTTAACAGCCACTTCACCCAGAATATTCAATGCGTCGGCTAATTGAACCAGTGATTTACCGGATAAGTTATCGATACCGGCCTCATTAAAATAATCAACAGTTTGGCTGCCCACAATATGCAGTAAATCAAGTTGACCCAGAGGTTCCAATTTGCCTTTGAGGTCAGACAGGATAAATGAGATTAATTGTTGAGCATTGTTGCGTGACTGACTTATTTCCGTGTTTTTCCACTGCAAAGATAGCGTCAAAAATACTAATGCAATAACACTGGCAGACAAGGTCGCCCATAATCCTGTGCGTTGCGCCCGCATTCTGTTGGCTCTATTTTGGCTTTGCTGCAAAAAGACTTTTTCATCTGTAGAGAGGGGGATTTCTTTAAGCGAATCTAATTGCAGAGCCTGTTGCAACGGGCGCTTAGAGGTGAACAGGAAATCGGGATTGCGCTCGTGAGCTAGCCAGCGCTGTGTTGCCACTGAAAGATCTTGTCGAATATAGAGAATAGGAGAATAAACCTCGAACCACTTTACGGCGTTAGGCCAGCACTGTAGTAAATCTGGCGAGGACAAACTGAGCTTTACAGGCTCTGTGGCTGAGCAGCTTAGTAAACCTGATTTGAGCAATTGCCTTGCCAGATTCTGCATGTCTTTTGATAAAGACTGGAATTCAACTTGCTTTAATTTAGGTTTAGGGGATATGTAGGACTCTGTCCCAATGAGATGAAATAGCAGAGGATCTAAATATTGAAGGGCATCCTTCGATAATGATTTTATGGCTTGGTCAGCAATACGACTCCAACAGCCAGCTATTCCACCCATATCCTCAAACGCCTGACAAGTAAGCATAGATTCCGAGCGGTTGGAGTACAGTTGTTCAAGCGTAGATTGGGTAATCAGCAGGGCATTGTTTGACTGTTTACACCCTTCCACAATAAGAGCGCTTAAACTTTTCTGTCGCTTGCCACAATTGTCTATTTGTAGACCCGCTGCGCGACTCGACTTCTCAATGATTTGGTAAAGTTCAGTATTATCGACGCTGGGAATAGCGACATGGCGAATATCAACATGAGCCTTTTCATGTCCCAGAGTGTGGTTTAGAACTGATGTAAGTTGTGTTTGATTCAGTATGTCTGTGCAGCTTAGTACGATACTGCCTTGAAGCTTTATTAGAGTCAGCAATGAATGTATCAGTGATACATGAAGAGTTGAGTCGACGACATTTTCAACGTTGTCGATAAATATTATCGCCGGAGCCTGACGATTGACATTTGCCGACGCTATTGCTGTTAGTTCGGCATCTGCTTTAGCGATATCAGTACAATCAATTTCATGAACAGTGCAGTCTTGTTGGTTTTTCGCAGTAACATGACGCTTAATTGCGGGTAAAAATCTGGCATTCAACAAAGAGCTTTTGCCACTATTAGATGGCCCATATAGGTTAAACCACCCTCCGCCTTGGAGACTAAATAGCCAACCCAATTGCTGTTCTGCAAAATGCTCTCTCCCAAAATAAACCGCTTCGTACATCTCCGTGTAGGCCGATAAGCCAGGATAAGGGCACCCCTCATTCCAACTCACTACCTCAACGGGGGCAGATGTTGATAAACCCTTTACCTCAGCCACCACCATATACCCTTTGCGAGAGACGGTTTTGATATAGCGACAGTCTTTAACTGAATCCTGAAGAGCCTTGCGCAGTTGCGCAATCGTCTTTGATACGGGGGAATCACTGATAAACTGACCAGGCCAGCATTCAGCTACTAATTCATCATTACTGACCAAACGCCCCGCATTTTGTGCGAGATACACAAGTACCGACATTTGCTTGGGTTGCAAAGGGACACTCTCGCCATGAAGAGTGATGGTCGCTTTTTGGGGCTCGACAAGTACGCCACCCAGAAAAAAGGATTTGAGGAACGTATCTGTCATAACTGAGAGTAGCCTTAACTGCGGTTGTTTTCGTTGGCATTATGAATGAACCCTCATAGCGGTTCAATGGCCTGAGAGTGTTATGGCGGCAACACCCTAAACCGACTTTATTTGGCTTTTATTGGTGCCAAATTGCTATTGCCTGGAACTGACTTGATATAAAGGCTAGAAAGATTGGCAACTGTATTGCTAAACCGTATACACGTTCCAGTTTGAGTTTTGCGATTCATAGACGTTTTTATACGCTTAGTATCAATTAGCGCTGTAAGTCACATTATCAGTGTCAATTTTTCCTTGCTGGAAAGCGTCTTAATCTGCATTTCCCGTTTGCTTGTTTCTGAGCGGCTGTCTGCTTCCTCTCGATAAACGTCCACTACAGGCCCTCTGGCTCGTGTGTATTTCGTGCCTGTTCTGGCGTTGTGCTTATCAATACGAGCAGCCACATCTTTTGCAATGCCTGTGTATAAGGTGCTATCGGCGCATTGGACTATGTAGACGAACCAGGGTTCTGAAGTAGAGATCATTGGGTAATATGAAATTAAAGAGCGTTGAGAAAGGTTTCACCATCGACAGCGGCTCCACTATGCAAATCTTTTTTAGCAGATTCACAACAGTGTTTCAGGTATTCAAGCTTCATTGCTTCGAGTTCTTCAAAGTCTTTCATAGACATGACAACAACGGTGTTTTTACTATTTTTGCTAACGTTCACAGGCTCATATTGAGCACTTAAAAGCAGCTCTCCAAAATATCTCTTGGCATCATTTGCGGTGAGTGTTTGCATGATCAAGCTCCGAAATCAGAAATTACGCACGAATATAGTGTATGAAACGATTTGTTCAAAATGATTAAATTGTGCGATTTTTCTGAGTTGTTAATTTACAGGAGCTTCAATCGGCATCATTTGGAGAGGGGCGTCTTTGGTGCTCTTAGTACCAAATAGCGTTAGAAAATGAGTCAGCAGTACCATTTAGCGTTGTGCAGTACCAAATAGCAATGTGCAGTACCAAATAACCTTGTAATTCACATGATATTCTGACATCGTTTTGAAGTCTCTCAGTACCATTTAGCGTTGTGCAGTACCAAATAGCGATGTTCAGTATCATTTAGCGTTGTAATTCACAACCTCTTCTCCTGCGGCTTGCTTATCTGCATGGTAGCTCGATCGCACCATAGGGCCGCAGGCTGCGTGGATAAAGCCCATTTCACGGGCATCAGCGTCTAGCTGGTTAAATTCGTCGGGGTGGACGTAACGCTTGACCGGGTAGTGGTGCTTGCTGGGTTGCAGGTATTGACCCAGTGTTAGCATGTCTACGTCGTGCGCGCGCAGGTCTTTTAATACTTCGCGAATTTCGTCGTTTTCTTCACCCATACCCATCATTAAGCCGGATTTGGTTGGAATGCCGGGGTAGAGGGCTTTGAATTTCTGTAGTAGTTCCAGTGACCACTTGTAGTTAGCGCCTGGGCGGCATTCACGGTATAGGCGTGGAATGGTTTCCAGGTTGTGGTTGAATACGTCGGGCAGGCCGTCTTTGAATATTTCAAGGGCTCTGTCCATGCGTCCACGGAAGTCGGGAACCAATACTTCAATTTTGGTTTGTGGGCTGTGCTCACGGATGGCGTTAATGCAGTCTACAAAGTGCTGTGCGCCGCCGTCACGCAGGTCGTCGCGGTCTACCGAGGTGATAACCACATATTTCAGTTTCATCTGTGCGATGGTTTTACCCAGTTTTTCTGGTTCTTCTGCGCTTGGCGGCAGCGGTTTACCGTGGGCGACATCACAGAATGGACAACGGCGAGTACAGATTTCGCCCAGTATCATGAAGGTGGCTGTGCCGTGGTTAAAGCATTCGGCTAAATTGGGGCAACTGGCTTCTTCACACACGGAAAACAGCTTGTTCTCACGTAAGGTGCGTTTGATTTCGTCAATGCGGTCTGTGGAGCGAGGCAGCTTGATTTTGATCCACTCAGGCTTGCGCAGCATTTCTTCTTTTTCAGTGGGAATAATGGTGACTGGGATGTGGCGCACTTTGTCTGCGTCACGAAGTTTCTCACCTGCTTTTCTGCGATTGCCTGTTGCTTCAGTCATGTATTCGTTCTCTGTTTTTAAATGAGTTCTGATGAGCTCAGATGAATTCTGACAATTCAGACTGTTCAGAATTGACGTTTTCTATGTGTTCGATCTTTAAGTGGGAACAGAAAGCTTTCACTAACTGTTCACCTGCATCTGTAAGCGTGTTTACTCCGCCTAATCGGGCGCTATCTGTCATTTGCATGCCAGCGTAACCGCAAGGGTTAATGCGCTGAAACGGCGACAAATCCATGTTGACGTTAAACGCCAAGCCGTGGAATGAACAGCCTTTTCGAATTCTCAGCCCGACCGAACAGATCTTTTCTTCGTTTACGTATACGCCCGGTGCGTCTGCTTTGGGGTAAGCTTCTATGCCGGATTTTGCCAGCGTTTCCACCACACATTGTTCTAATGCGGTAACGGCTTCTCGCACACCGATTTTCAAGCGACGCAAATCCAGCAGTACGTAAAGCATTTGCTGACCGGGGCCGTGATAAGTCACCTGACCGCCTCTGTCTACCTGAACGACAGGGATATCGCCTGTTGCCAGAATATGCTCTTCTTTACCAGCTTGCCCTTGCGTAAAGACGGGGTCATGCTCAACCAACCAGATTTCATCTGATGTGTTTTCGTCGCGTTGATCGGTAAAGGTCTGCATCGCCTTCCAAATAGGAATGTAGGAGCGGCGACCCAGTTGGCGAACAATGATGTGGTTAGTTGGCATTGTAAAATCTTGCTCGTAATGCTTGGCAATTACAGTACGTAACGTACCAATTCCAGTTTTGCGAGCTCTGTATAAATGAGCTCCATATGTTCTTTACTGGTGACTTTCACTCGGATGGAAACCGAATGGTAGTTACCTTTGCTGCTTGGCCTTATCGTTGGTGCATAGTCGTCGCTGGGAGCGTGTTGCTGCAAACAGCTGACGACTTGATCCGGTAAGGTTTCGTGGGCAATGCCCATGACTTTAAATGTTTGATGGCACGGAAAGTCCAACAATTCATCAAATCTGGTGTCCATGCGATATCTCTACTCTCAAATTACTCAGGTGACTTCAAAAAAATCTTTCGGATTATACAAATATAGTTTCAAGCTGTCACATGCGTAGATGCGACTGGCTCTGTGTTTATGCTGTGTGTATTGACTGTTGCCGAGTGTGTGGAGAAGGCGGATATCTATGAATTCGCAGTGATTTTGGCTTATTTGCCGCATTTCACTGCGAATTATGTGTTTATTGTTGTTTACGCGTTTCTGTTACAGGGACTTCAACGAAGTGGCTATGAGTTATTACTCTTGTTGGATTTCCTTATTCTTCCATGCCAAATTTCAGTTTGAAGTAGTCAGTAACGCGATTAATAAAGCCGCCTTCTGCAACGCCATTTAGAGTAACCAATGGGTATTCAGCAATGTCTTCACCGTCTAGTTGCAGATACAGCTTGCCTACCACCGTGCCTTTTTCAATGGGCGCTTCCAGTTTTTTATCTAACTGAAAATTGGCTTCCAGATTTTTGCGTTGTCCACGAGGAATAGTTATGGGGGTGTCTTCCATAATTCCCAAGTCCACGGTTTCCTGTTCACCCATATAAATGCGGTGAGAAACAAAACTTTCTCCGGCTTTATATGGCGTGATGGTTTCGTAGAAGCGGAAACCATATTTCAGCAGTTTTTTGTTTTCTACTTTACGAGAACGTTCGCTTTCAGTGCCCATTACCACGCTCACCAAACGCATACCAGCTTGGGTTGCTGACGTAATCAGGCTATAACCGGCTGCGTCGGTGTGGCCTGTTTTAATGCCATCAACATTCAGGCTTTTATCCCACAATAAGCTGTTGCGGTTGTACTGTTTAATGCCGTTATAAGTGTATTCTTTCTCGTGATAAATCGCGTAGATTTCTGGTAAATCGCGGATTAAGGCCGCTGACAGAATCGACATATCACGAGGCGTTGTATAGTGCTCTGGGTCGTGCAGGCCGTGGCTATTCATGTAGTTGGTGGAGGTCATACCGAGCGTTTGCGCGTAAGAGTTCATCATGGCAGCAAAGGCTTCTTCACTACCGGCAATGTACTCCGCCATAGCAACACAGGCGTCATTACCGGATTGCACGATAATACCGCGCAATAATTCGGATACTTTTACTTGTTTACCGACTTCGATAAACATTTTGGATGATTCAGGAAAATTCTTCGACCAGGCATTTTCCGAAATGGTTACCATGTCATCCAGTGTGATAGTGCCATTTTTGATTTCCTGGCCAATCACATAGCTGGTCATGATCTTGGTGAGACTGGAAGGGTGAAGTTGAATATCGGCATTTTCACTAGCGATAACATGACCGGTGTCGTAGTCCATTAGCACGTAGCCTTTAGCTGCGACGGGCGGTGCTGGTGGCACGATAACCGCAGCGTTAGCGGTCAGGGTTGAGGTGAATAGGCAAATGCCTGCGAGTGCGGAAAAAAAGCGTTTATTGATGAATCCCATTCTAAGTCCGTTGTTACTTTATTGGTTTTCGTATTCGAATTTCGTTTTATAAGAGTCTTTATTCTTAAAAGCCGCGCTACTATAACATACACAAATCGCGTTTTAACATGATGTCATGCCTGATTCAGATTCGGTTACATTTCAGTGGCTGTTGTTGGGGGTATGAGCCCAATCTCAGAGTACGACCACAATTATCAGCAATAGTTCGCTAAGCCTTATTCTGCCGCCACGTACAACTTGTATGCGCTGTCATAGCCATTGGCTTTAAGTTCGGTTAGCAACTTGTTGGCTTCGTGATCATTTTCCAGTGGCCCCAATCTTAATCGGTAAATACCGTTTTCTGCCGGTACATGGGTGGGCACTTGATAAAGAGTGGTTAAGCCTTTGGCGAGAGCGTCTATTTTTTCCTGATCCTGTAATGCTGCCACTTGAATAAACACGGCTTGTTCTTTTTCTGTGATTGCTGGAGAAAGAATCGGTTGATTGCCTACAGTGATGAGCCCTTCTTCATCCACATGAACGACCTCCAGTTTCACATGTGCTGTTCCGGTTTTTAACATATCCAGTTTTCGGGCGGCGGCATAGGATAAGTCTATGAGTCGATGACCATGAAACGGGCCTCTGTCATTCACTCTTACAATGACTGAATTGTCGTTTTCGGTATTGGTCACTTTTACATAGGATGGAATGGGCAGCGTTTTGTGAGCTGCGCTCATTTCATACATGTCGTAGGTTTCGCCGTTGGCAGTAAGATGACCATGAAACTTTTGCCCGTACCAGGACGCTTCACCTTCTGCAACATAGCCTTTGCCTGTTTCTAAAGGATGATAGCGCCTTCCTAGCACTTCATAACTTCGGCTGTTGGCCTTGTTGTATTCTTCGTAAATTGGGACGGCATCTTCACTGGTGATATGGTGAGGAGTGCGGTCGGGAGCCGAGTCGTTGCGTTGTGAATAACGCCCTGTACTCATACAACCTGACAAAATAACTACACTACAGATCGCAACGACGGCTAGTTTCATGATTCATACTTCCGGCTTTTAATTTCCTGACTCAACTGGTACACCGCCATGGCATAAAGCGGGCTGTGATTATAGCGAGTGATAACGTAGAAATTATGCAATCCGAGCCAATACTCTTTGCCATTTTCCTGTTCAAATTCCAGCAATTTGGCATCGGCATCTGCTGGGACTTTATCCATATGAGGTGTGAACAAACGAACCCCTTTGCTTTGGATGTCTTGCCAGGAATGGTTGAACTTTAAGTCCTTGTTAATCAGGGAGGTGTATTGTTGACCATCAACCTGGGCTGGAAAGGCGACCGATTCACCCGTTTTCCAGCCGTGGCGTTTAAAATAGTTGGCAACGCTGCCTATGGCATCAACCGGGTTGTTGAGCAGGTCTCGAATACCATCACCATCGAAGTCGATAGCGTAATCGCGGTAGCTGGAAGAGATAAACTGCCCCCAACCCATGGCTCCGGCATAAGAGCCTTTTAATTCGGTAATATCCAGCTTTTCATCTCGGGTGAGTACAAAGAATTCTTCCAATTCTTTACGGAAGAACTTGGCGCGAGGAGGATGATAAAAGCCGAGCGTGTATAGGGCATCTAAAACCGAGTATTTGCCTTTGTATGTACCGTAAAAGGTTTCAACACCAATAATGGAAACAATGATTTCTGCCGGAATACCAAGTTCCTGTTCGGCTCTTTGTAATGTTTCCTGATGAGTATTCCAGAATTCCAGCCCTTTACTGATCCGTTTTTCTGTCAGGAAAATAGGATAATACTGATACCAAGGCTTGGCTTCCCAAGGGCGACTAATGGCTTCGAGAATACTGGGGTTAGGCTGGGCATCTTTAATATAGCTTTCGATATATTCAGGAGAAAACTGATGCTCTTGCACCATTTTCTGTACGAATTGATCGATTTTTTCTTTGATGTCGGGAGATGTTGCTGTGGCTGATTGGCTGCTCTTTTTTGCAGCATCAGCAATGTTACCAGCATCATCTGCGTACAGATTGAATGCTGTTACACCAAAACACAGCGCCATTCCCGCAATGGCTTTGCGTTTCAATAAACTTGTTTTGCGCATTTTATTCCACCATTCACTTTCGTATGTTACTAACTGTCGTCGAAGTGAGTGTTTTTATTATGGGTTTTTAATTTTGTAATTATAGCCTTGAGCTAACCTTAATTATTGATTCTTTTGTTGGTTTCTCAAGTTGATCCAGCACATAAAAAGGGATGTTACCTGCGTTTCTGCCTTTCGTTTTTATACCTATTATTCACGAGACATGAAACGTTTTTGCGTTGCGATCGCCATAAGAATGCCAAAACCTGTGAGTATTGTCACCATCGAGGTTCCACCATAACTCACAAGAGGCAGCGGTACGCCCACGACGGGAAGTATTCCAGAAACCATGCCCATGTTGACGAAGACATACACAAAAAAGGTGAGGGTGATGCTGCCAGCCAGCAGTTTACTGTAGGCTTCCTGCGCACGGATGGCGATGATCATGCCGCGTATCACGATGAAACCATATAAGGCCATTAGTGCGCTAACGCCAACAAAACCAAACTCTTCACTGAATACCGAGAAAATAAAATCAGTGTGGCGTTCCGGCAGGAATTCCAATTGTGATTGAGTACCTTGCAGCCAGCCTTTACCTTCCATGCCGCCAGAGCCGATGGCAATTTTGGATTGAATAATATGGTAACCCGAGCCCAGAGGATCGCTTTCCGGATTTAGAAAAGTGAGTACGCGCTGTTTTTGATAATCCTTCATTAAAAACATCCATAATATCGGCGCGAATATCAGCCCGGCAGCCGCGAGAAAGCTCATGAGTTTCCAACGCAAGCCTGCTAAAAAGATGGCAAATATCCCTGAACTGGCAATAAGCAACGACGTACCCAAGTCGGGCTGCTTGGCGATCAGCAAGGTTGGCGTGATTACGATAAGAAATGCAATGGCAACCTGGCTGGTACGTGGCGGCAGGTTAGCTCGGCTGATATACCAAGCCACCATCATGGGAACCGCAAGCTTCATGATTTCAGAGGGCTGAAAGCGGAAGAAGCCTAAATCCAGCCAGCGTTGGGCGCCTTTTCCCGATACGCCAATGGCAAGCACCGCTACCAACATGAGTACGCCGATAACATAGAAATAAATGGATAATCGTCGATAGGCTAACGGTGGGATTTGAGCAACCAGTACCATTGCCGAGAAGGCCACGCCTAAACGTACAACCTGTTTTTTCACTAAAACCAGATCCTGCCCGCCTGCTGAATAAATGGTAAACAGGCCAACCGCCATCAAGGTTAATAGTGCCAGCAATAAGGGCGCATCAAGATGGATCTTGGCAAGAAATGTGGTTTTGTTCGGATCGAGTTTATTCCGCACCATGTGAGTCTCTATCTTGCTGAGTATGATTGGCTAATGTGTCACTGTTTTCTGAATTAGGTTCTTCAGAGATAAGCGGAGGTAGATCTCTAAACTGATAATCCATAATTTTACGGGCAATAGGCGCAGCTTGTGAGCCACCGTGTCCGGCATTTTCCAGCGCGACAACTACCACGATTTCAGGGTTTTCATAAGGCGCATAGCCTACGTACATGGCGTTATCGCGCAAATGCTCTGCCAGCTTTTCGGCATCGTATTCTTCATCTTGCCCGATACTGATAACCTGAGCTGTACCAGTCTTGCCGGCTGATATGTAGTTGGCATCTTTAAATGCTTTCTTGGCAGTGCCGTGTTCGCGATTCACTACGCCGTACATGGCATCAAGAACAACATCCCAGTTTTCCGAGTTTTTGACTTCAAGCGGCTGCAATGATTTTGGCTCGGCCAATTGCACTTGTCCTTCGTAGTAAAAGCCTCGCAATAGCTGTGGAACGTAGCGCTCGCCACGATTTACCAGAGTCGCCACTGACACCGCTAGCTGAATTGGCGTGGCTGTCCAGTAGCCTTGCCCGATACCGACCGAGATAGTGTCGCCCATATACCAGGGCTGATTATATCGGGCACGCTTCCAGCCTCGTGATGGCATGTTGGCGTCGGATTCTTCGTACAGGTCGATACCGGAATATTCGCCAAAGCCAAAGGCATGCATTTCGTCACTGATGCTGTCGATACCCAGTTTGTACGATAAGTCATAAAAGAAGGTGTCGCAGGATTGTTCTATAGCACTGGTGACATCCATCCAGCCGTGTCCCCAGGGTTTCCAGTCGCGCCATTCATGTTCAACGTTTTTCAGCTTGTACTTGCCTCGGTCAAACATCTTGGTGTCTGGGCGAATCACATTTTCTTCCAACCCTAATAATGCCAAATGGGGTTTAATCGTTGAAGCGGGCGGGTATTGTCCCTGAGTCGCACGGTTAATGAGCGGGCGATCTTTGGAATTGAGAAGCTTGCTGTAACTTTTGCTGCTAATACCATGCACAAACAGGTTGGGGTCGTAGCTGGGGTTGCTATACAAAGCGAGAATGCCGCCATCTCTAGGGTCAAGAGCGATAATCGCCCCTCGTTTGTCTTCCAGAGCTCCTTGCGCCACTTTCTGTAACTTGATGTCAATATTCAGCGCGATGTCCTGACCGGGAGTGGGGGGCTCGAACTTCAAGGTACGAATAACGCGCCCTTTGTTGTTAACCTCTACTTCCTGATATCCCACTTTGCCGTGCAGCAATTGTTCGTGGAATTTTTCGATACCTTGCTTGCCGATATCATAGGTGGCGGCGTAGTTGGCTTCTTGCCCTGCTTCTTTCAGTTTGTTCAGGTCTTTTTTGTTGATTTTCGCCACATAACCCAGCATGTGGGTGAGTGTGTTGGCATAGGGGTAATAGCGCGTTAAGCGAGCATCTACCACGACGCCTGGGTAACGATGCTGGTTGGCTGAGACGAGCGCTACTTCTTCCTGTGTTAACTGGTTACGCAAGGTCACGGGTTTAAAGCGACGCTGGCGTCTAAATTCTTTATAGAAGTCGTCGATCTCGGATTGTTCGAGATTGAGCAGGGTTTTCAAATATTCCAGTGTTTCTTTGAGGTCATCGACCTGTTCTGGAATGATGCGAAGACTGAAAATAGGGCGGTTTTCTGCGAGTAAAACGCCATTTCTATCGTAGATTAAGCCTCTGTTTGGCGTGACCGGCAGTACCTTGATGCGGTTACCGTTAGAGCGAGTCTGGTAATCCTCGTAACTGGTGATTTGCAGGTAATAGAGGTTGCTCAATACCGCAAACATCATGAGTGCAACCACCATTAATGCAATGATAGAGCGACGGGCAAAGAGATTTGCTTCGGCGGTATGGTCTCGTATCGTTATGCGTTTTGGCGGCAAAAGATGAATTCCGGTTTACTTATTCCCTATGATAGGGGTGATTATTATTTAAAGACCATGCTCTATACAAGCTTTCAGCCAAGACAATTCTTACCAAGGGATGCGGCAGGGTCAAGGACGACAGTGACCATTTTTGTTCGGCAGCAGCAACGCATTCAGGTGAAAGCCCTTCTGGTCCGCCAACCATCAGGCTAACATTACGTCCATCGTGTTGCCAGCGTGTTAGCTGTTCAGCAAGCTGGTGAGTGTCCCAAGGCTTGCCGTTTACTTCCAGGGCGACGATGCGATTTCCTTGCGGAATCGCTTCTAAAATTTGCTGCCCTTCTTTTTGTAAGATTCTTTTAATGTCGGCGTTTTTTCCCCGTTTACCCGGCGTTATCTCCTTGAGTACCAGGCTGGTATCAGGGGGGAATCGGTTCGCGTATTCTAAAAAGCCTTGCGTTACCCAAGATGGCATTTTGTTGCCTACCGCAACAAGCTGTATTTGCATAGGTTATGTATCCTTGTTTAAAACCTGGCTGCGAGTAGGGCGGCTATGGATTGGTTTCAAAACCGTGCATTAGCCCCAAAGCTTTTCTAACTGGTAAAAGTCGCGGGTTTCATCTTGCATTACATGCACGACGATATCACCAAAATCAACCAGCACCCATTCACCTATGTCTTCGCCTTCAATGCTAAGAGGTGGGTTACCTGCCTGTTTGCTTTCTTGTACGACATTTTGTGCGATAGAGACGACATGGCGTTTTGAGTTGCCAGAACAAACCAACATGGTGTCGGTGACGGTGGATTTGCCTTTAACGTCAAGGTCTACGATGTCTCTGCCTTTTAGATCTTCAATTTTGTCGATGACAAATTGCTTTAATTCTTCGTGTTCCAATGGTTCTCCCCATAACTGGATAGGTATTGTCTGTATTTAGAGCTGGCTCTATGTTTAATGTTCAAGTTTGCAAAAATTTGCGATTAACCTGCTAAGTATAAATGATGCTGGCGAATGTAGGAAAGTATGTATGGAGGTAAAAGTTCATCTACAGGTAAGCCAACACGTAAATTTTCCCGGATCATGGTGGATGAAATGTCGATTTCATCAGTTTGAGCGTAAAACACATGACCATTTAACTTGTCATGTAAATCCTGGGGTTTAGCCGTTTCACGCTGTTGCAGAAAATCTGCAATATCAGTTTGCTGTTCTTGATGATAGCCGGGACGACAACACACTACTAAATGACAATAGTCGAGAATATCTTGCCAGCGATGCCATTGATGAAAGCTGGTTAAGGAATCCATGCCAATAAAAAAGCAGATTGGGCTATTGGGATTTTCGCTGCGCATTTCTTCCAGAGTATCAATAGTATAGCTAGCTTTATGGCGGCGTAGCTCTCGGTCATCTGCGCTGAAAATAGTCACATGTTCACTGACCAGTTTCACCATTGCCAGACGATCGCTGGGCTTGGTGTTGGGCTGATTCTTATGTGGTGGAATATGACAAGGCATAAGTTTGACTTGTTCAATACCAACTTGTTGCGCCGCCTGTTGCACCGGGAATATATGGGCATAATGAATAGGATCGAATGTACCGCCATAAATACCAATAACGGGCTGCATTGTCGCTAACTCCGGGTGAGCAGACATAGTGCTAACTGAAATCCATGGGCAGATTAGAGAGTTGCATCGGCATGAACATCAGGCATAAATGGCACAATTCAACGTAAGGGCGCGTAATTTGTGACTGCTTTAGTCCCATATCCAGTTGTTGTAGTTTGTGCTGTAGTTCATCCAGCTGAGGCTTGCCGAGTCGATTCAGGGCATTCATGTAGAGGCTTTTACGATTCTGCCAAATGCGCAGTTGTGCCCAGAGTTTATCCAGGGGCTGACGTTGCGATTGTGCAAACTGTAAGGTGGATAGCGTTTGCCATTCCCGCACCAAAGCCCACAGGACGATATTGGGTTCAATACCTTCTGATTCCAAGCGGTTAAGCAATTTCACGGCTTTTGACGCGTCACCAGCCAGCAGTACATCGGCTAGCTGAAATACGTTAAATCGGGATTGCTCAACCAGAATTTTCTCTATCTGTTTAATGTCAATATTGCCGTCGGGGTAGAGCAGAGCCAGCTTTTGCAGTTCTTGTTTGGCGGCGAGCAGATTACCTTCAAAGTAATCAATAAAGAAGTTCACTACGGCGGGATTGGTTTGTAACGACAGTTGCCGCATTTCATCCATTATCCAGCTTCTTAAGCGGTCGCCTTCCAAGGGATAACAAGGGATGTAAATGCCTTGCTGATCTAGCTGTTTGAACCATTTACTGTTCGTGACTTCTTTACCTATTTTGGCTCCATGAATGAGAACCATGACGTCAGGGTTGTCTTGTGCTGCCAAGTCCAGCAGGGTTTTGCTGCCTTCTGTTCCGGGCTTTCCGGTGGGTATTTCCAGTTCAATATATTGACGAGAAGAGAACAGTGACATGTTTTGACTGGCTTCAATCAGCGAATACCATTCAAACTGAGTGTCGGCAACCAGCGATTGGCGCTCGTCAAAACCTTGTTGCTTTGCTTGAGCTCGAACTTGTTCGATGGCATCCAGCTTTTGCTGTGGCTCATCGCCAAACACCATAATAAAACGCGGTAGCGCATTTTGTAGTGTTTGGGCAAGACGATTGGGGTAAACCTGCATGTTCTTTAGTGATTACCGTTTAGTGATTGCTGTTTGGTGAGTATCAGACTGCAAACTGAGCGTGCGGATAATACGGTTAGCCGCTTGTTGTCTCAGTTCGTCCAGAATCAAATCCAACTCGCGTGACTTAGCGAGTACCTGATCCGGGTCGTCCTGATATTCACGAGACAATACAAATTCATACTCGATAGATTCTGGTTTTGCATTTTCTTGCTTAGAACCTTTGATGTATTGGTATTTCACCTGATACAACAATTCGTATTCTGCCACCTGACCACTGGGAAACAACGACAATAATTTGCGCTCCAGCTTTTCGCGTTGCAGATAGAGCGTGGCGTTTTTCTCGTTGAACTGTTCACGTGCTTCGATCACTTCCACATCCAGAAACTTCAGGCGTTGAGCGAGAGTTTTCTGCAATTGCGAATGGCGCTCTGTACTGGTGAGCTGGATATGGCTGACACTTTTGGCAAGCTGATAATCGTTGCGCAATTTAAAGCCGCAGCCATGCAGCAAGCTGGTAATAAGCAAGGTGCTTACTACCAGTTTTAAGGTTGAAAAACGGCGCATGGCTGTCGTTTTCATTATGAGTCCTGATCCTGCGTTGGAATTAGTTCGCAACGATATTTAGCAGCTTGCCCGGTACGTAAATAACTTTGCGAACGGTGTTACCCTCAACAAATGCCTTCACGTTTTCTTCCTGCATAGCTAATGTTTGAACATCGTCTTGCTTGGCGTCGGCAGCTACTGTCATTTTAGCGCGTACTTTGCCGTTCACCTGAACGACAATCAGTTTTTCGTCTTCAACCAATGCGCTTTCATCCAGTTCAGGCCAGCCAGCTTCAACGTTCTCTTCCTGCTGTAATATTTCCCACAAGGCATGGCTTGCATGAGGCGTAATCGGGTTAAGCATACGCACCATTGCGACCAAGGCTTCACGTACCAATGCGCGTTGTTGAGCCGTTTCCTGAGGCGCTTTTTGTACCTTGTTCAATAACTCCATAATCGCAGCAATGGCGGTATTGAAGGTTTGACGGCGACCCATGTCATCAGTGACTTTAGCAATGGTTTTGTGAATGTCACGACGCAAGGCTTTGTCATCAGCAGATAAATTTGCAACGTTTAATGCTTCAATGTCACCTGCTTCCATATGCTCTTGTACGGTTCTCCACAAGCGGCGAAGGAAGCGATTTGAGCCTTCTACGCCCGAATCAATCCATTCCAGCGTTTGCTCTGGTGGCGCGGTGAACATGGTGAATAAGCGAATAGTATCGGCGCCGTATTGCTCAATAACTTCTTGTGGGTCGATACCATTGTTCTTGGACTTTGACATCTTGGTCATGCCGCCATGAATAACCGGTTGGCCATCACTGCGTAAGACTGCGTTGATGATACGGCCTTTGTCATCGCGATGGATGTCAACTTCCGTTGGGTTAAACCAGGTTTTCGCCCCTTTCTCGTCTTCACGGTAATAGCTGTCGGCTAACACCATACCTTGGCACAACAAGCGTTTGAACGGTTCATCAGAGCTAACCAGGCCCTCGTCACGTAATAGTTTGTGGAAGAAGCGAGCGTACAATAAGTGCAAGATAGCGTGTTCGATACCACCGATATATTGATCAACTGGCAACCAGTAATTAGCTTGCGTTGGATCCAGCATGGCATCGGGGTTTCCAGCAGAACAGTAACGGGCATAGTACCAGGACGACTCCATAAAGGTGTCGAAGGTGTCGGTTTCGCGCTCAGCAGGTTGACCGTTATAGGTGGTTTTGCGCCACTCTGGATCGGCTTTAATCGGCGATATCACCCCGTCCATTTCCACATCTTCTGGCAATACCACTGGCAGTTGATCGGCTGGAACCGGCACAGACTCACCATTTTCCAGATTCAACATCGGAATAGGCGCGCCCCAATAACGTTGACGGGAGACACCCCAATCGCGCAGGCGATAATTGACGGTACGTTTACCTTTGCCTTCGGCTGACAATTTGTCGGAAATGGCGTTAAATGCGTCTTGCGAAGTCAGGCCGTCAAACTCACCAGAGTTAACCAGAATGCCTTTTTCAGTGTAGGCCGCTTTGCTCAGGTCGCACTCGTCTTCATCGTTAACGGGTTTGATAACCTGCTTGATGTCCAAACCGTATTTAGTGGCGAATTCCCAGTCACGTTCGTCGTGCCCTGGAACGGCCATAACGGCACCGGAACCGTAATCCATCAATACGAAGTTAGCTGTCCATACAGGCACTTCTTCGCCGGTGATAGGGTGGATGGCGAATAAGCCTGTCGCGCAGCCTTTTTTCTCCATGGTTGCCATATCGGCTTCGGCAACCTTGGTGTTTTTGCATTCGTCGATGAAGGCGGCAAGTTCCGGGTTGGTTTCTGCTGCTTTCAATGCCAAAGGATGTTGTGCTGCAAGTGCTACGTAAGTCACGCCCATCAAGGTGTCTGGACGAGTGGTGTAAACGTCGAACGCTTCGTTCTGGCCTTTAACCTGAAACGTTAACTCTACACCTTCTGAACGACCAATCCAGTTGCGCTGCATGGTTTTAACCTGATCAGGCCAATCTGGAAGTTGCTCTAAATCATCCAGCAACTCTTGCGCGTAGTCAGTGATCTTGATAAACCACTGTGGAATTTCTTTTTGCTCAACCAAGGCACCAGAACGCCAGCCGCGACCATCAATAACCTGCTCATTGGCCAATACGGTTTGGTCAATAGGATCCCAGTTCACGGTTGCATTCTTTTTGTATACCAGTTTCTTTTCGTATAGACGGGTGAAGAACCATTGTTCCCAGCGATAGTAGTCTTGCTGGCAGGTCGCTGCCTCACGATCCCAGTCGTAGCCAAAACCCAAAGATTTTAGCTGGGTTTTCATGTATTCGATGTTGGAGTAAGTCCATTTGGCGGGAGCTGTTTTATTTTGAATGGCGGCGTTTTCTGCTGGCAATCCGAACGCATCCCAACCCATAGGTTGCATGACGTTTTTGCCTTGCATGCGTTGAAAACGACTAACGACATCACCAATGGTGTAGTTACGAACGTGCCCCATGTGCAGCTTGCCACTGGGGTAAGGAAACATGGAGAGACAGTAAAATTTTTCTTTATTTGGATCTTCCGTTACGTTGTGGGCTTTATCTTGCTCCCACTTCTGCTGGTACTTTTTTTCTATTTCTCGTGGTGAATATTCTACTGCCATTAAAGGTTCCGTTCTTGAATACTGGTTTGCACTTGCGTTTGACGCCATGCTTTGGGTTACACGGGACGGTCTTTTTATGCCGCATTATGACCGTTTCGCAAGTGGCAAAAATCGGGTTAATTTCAAAGCGCCATAGAATACCGCAGGCGGCAGGTTTATCACAATAGCCAAGGGAAATTTGTGGGGACGTTCCTAATTGAAATTGAACCCCCTGCACTTACAGAATCTTCAATGCTGAAGTTGTAAAATGTGAGTGAATTTGAGCAGAGTACTATTGGTCTTAGAGATCAAGCTTAGAGCAACATCCAAAGGGCAGGATCCCCTACCGTATAGGCTCTATTTTCGATGTTTTCTAGATTACATGCCTCTCTTAACCATTGTAGTTCAAAAAGCCTGTTCATATATCTGTGCTTGGAAATGATATCTTCAATTACTTGTAGAGTATCTTGAAGTTCATTTCTTACTTCCTTCGATGGTGTGTGGATTAATAATTGTCTCAAATACTCAGCATGTAAAATTTGTAGTTGGCAGTAAAATAAAGGGTAGTGATCCTTGATATTGAATAATAGATTGGTCAGCTTCTTGCCTAGGTTTTTTGAAGGAGGGGTATTTTCAACCAACGATTTATACAGATTGAAGCGTAAGAATCCTATATCGTAGGTCATTTTATAAAATGGAGAAATTGAAAATAAAGTTGCATCTATAATGTCATTCAGAATGTTCTCAATTTTTTTGAGTATTGTTTTTCTTTTTGAAATTCTACTGCTTTTTTCTTTGGTCGCCTCTGTTTCATAAAGCATTCCAGAGCAAAGTAGAACATTTAAATGGATATATTCTGGGATCAATAGTGTCTTGACTAAATATGAATTGGAACTTTGACCCTTCAATGTTTCATTGTACGTGTTTATATGTTCCTTTAGCTTATTAGATATAGTACTTAGTCGGGATTCTAATTCTCTCCATTTATCCTCAAATTTTTTGTCAACTAAAATTAACGGGTGTTGAAGAATTTTAATCCTTAACATAGAGGAATATCTTTCAATCATAGCAGACATCGGAAAATCCCTGTTAATAAATTTCTCTAAGCTGTTCTCTGAATAGATGAAGTCGTTTTTGTTATCGTTTATTATCTCCAAACTCTCCTTATGGTTTCCAAGAGCCGTATAGGTTCTTAGTAAAAATGCATCTAACTTCATACTGATGTTCTGTTCTTTTTGAGATGGAAAATCTTGAGATTTAAGATGTAATGCGAAGTCTCTTGCTATATCAAGTTGTCCCATTAATATTCTTACTGCTAGTGTTAGCAGCGAAATATTAATAGAAATATTTGGGCCACCAATAAAGCTCTCGAAGGACGACAAGCCACTATTTTCACTTGGCGATTTGGCGGAAATTTTAATTAGATTTTCTACAGACTGAAGTTGGAATAATAGAGAAAAGAAAATTTCCACATGTCCCACCTGAACGGCTGAAAAAAGTAAATTTTGCAGAAATTTTGTCGTAATTTCTTTGTTTGATTTTTGAAAAGCCTTGAGAACGCTTGGAGGTAATACTGAATATGTGTTTGATTCCCTGGAATGTGTAATTTGAATGTTTCCACCAGACTTTAATTGAAAAAAACGCTTTAGCAATGAGTACCTTATTTTATTTCCATTGAACAGGACTCTTGTGGATGCATAAGTTTCTCTTAGGTCGAGACACCAATGAATAATAATGTAACTGTAGGTAATAATTTTGTGGTTCCAATCATCAAGTGTCTGTGAATCATTATCCATTTTTCCAGCACAGAGATCGGCAACCATATTGTTGAATATTTCTCCTTCATCATGCTCGTGATTGGTTTCGCTGTATACATTTCCACTTACGTCATCTTTTGTAAATGGTTCGGCGGCGTGAAGAAGGCAATCCACTATTTGGCTAATTCTAAGAATTTGATCAGATCTTGGTGTGAAGTCACAAGTGCGCATTTTATCGGTTGCGGCAAGTAATATATCCAGTCCTTTTTTTTGTTCTTTGCTTGTTTTTTCGTCTTCTCTCGGTGTGTTTTTTAAGTGATCTGAAAGTAGAGAATACAAACCTAAATTTTTGTCATCATATATGGATATTAAGGATGCATTTTCTTCGTCATCTATATAAGAGTTTAACAAGGTTCTGAACGAGAGTTTCGCCAATGAAAACCTAATTCTTGGTATAAAGTTATTAGATAAATGAAAAGTTTCTATTCCTTCTTGGGAGTTCATTTCCTGAATAAATGTTTGGGAGTATATTTCCTTAATAGACGGATCTTTGAATTGATAACAAGGCTCATTTGTTCCTGCACGATCTTCTTGTTCGACAAGTACTGTTAGCAGCAAGTTGTTTAATGTGTTTGCGCTAAGAGGTTTATTTCCTGAGTTGTTTAATTCACTTAACTCTGACATTACATGTTTAGCTGATTCTTTTTTTATTCCGTCCATTGTAACGCAGCATAGGAAAAGAAATAACATAGCGGACAGATTTGGCCTTGGTTTGGCTTCATTGTTCTCGTAATACTCATCCCAGTTGACAGTTGACAGAAATATCCATTCATAAATGACGGTTTCAAATTTACCATTAATTATTAAGTCGATATATCTTTTGCTATTATCCTCAATATACTTTCTATAACCGAGGGCTATGACCATTTCCTCAATTTGGCTTAATAGCCTGAGCTGTCGGATATTAATCATATATGATGGGATTTTTGATAAGATTTGGGGAGTTAAGTGATAACTCTGGTTTCGCTTGGCTTCTTCAAAAAGCGTAATGGATGGTGCGTGGACATTTATTATTTCTGATTTTATGGGGAGTGTATGTATGAATTTTTCTGGAGATTCTTTTGAGGTAAGTAACATTTGAATCTTATCTTTATTTCTTATTGATAACTCATGTATTAACTCTATTAAATAAGTCCATTCTTTTCCGCTAACTGAGTGTGAGATTGATAGATCCGTTCTTGATAAGTCCAGTTTCGTTTCAAATCCGTAAAGTATTAAGATGTATCTTTTATGCACAAATAAATCCATTAAATCAGAAAATAAATTTGATGGATGCAGTTTGTTAATTTTTCGTTTCTCTTCTGTGGTGTACACCTTTTGAGTGTTCTCAGTTCCATCTCTTCTTGATTGCAATTCTTCTCTTATGCAAAAAAGAACCTCTGAAATTTGAGCATAAAACGTAAGATCTAGTGAAATAAAACTTACGTCATTGTTTTTTCGTTCAAATACTTCCCTCTGCCATTGTTTTATTATTTCTCTTTTTTGAGTGCTTGGGCTTCCATAGATAGTGCATATAGGAGAGTTGTTTTCAATTATGTGAAGTGTCAATTCTTGTCTAATTCTTCTGGATGCATTTTCTCTATTTGTAAAAGCTATGATTGAATTTTGAGAAAACATGTCCTCATGTATATTGAGCTGCATGAAAGGGATAGGGTGACTGTCTCGTTCGTTCTTTTCTTGATCCGACATGGATCCTATCAGTTCTTCTATTTCAGTCTGCTTTTGATCGAAATATGTATCTATTGGCGGAGAAAGGTCTTTTTCCTTCGCGTGCTCTGATACAAACTCAATTATCAGTTGTTTGATTTCTGTCGGTATCACTTGTCCTTGACCCTTAGATATCTGGCTTGCGGGTATTTCTGAGTTCTCCCCTTTTCCTCTTAGCCAGGAATTTAGAGTTGATAACTTAAGGTTGTAGTACTCAAGTAATACTCTGAGTTTAAAGCCGAAAGTAAATGACATGTCTGCATCTGCTTCGTATAAACCATTTTCCGAAGGTTTACTGTGACGGAACTTATACTGGTTTTTAGGTAAAAGCCCACGATCATACTTTTTTATTTGGGAAATACTTTTATTCAGATTATGAGACATGTTTTATAAGATCTAGATTTTGAGTTGAATTTTAAATTAATTGGTGTGTAGAATAGCCCGCAATTTTTGCGATGGAAATAAAAACATCCAAAAATAGGGGTTAAAAGTTATTTGTTGATAGGGTATGGGGGCGTTTTCGCTCGAGTGTGAAGGAAATTTCTGTGTAACTTAACAAGCGGTCAATATCTGTTGATTTAATTTATTGAAAAATAACAAGAAAAAATGCTTTCCCGCTTGGTTTGTAGTGTGGCTTGATCTTTGCATGGTAATTATCGGTAACATAACAAAAAAATATTATTAGGATAACTTATTTAGGTTATTCTATATTTCAGTTACGGTAAGAGGTATCCCAATTTTGTGGTTGAAGCAGATTCAGCTCATTTGGCTCGAACAAACTACGTGGTTTACGTGTCACAACGTAGATTACTCTGAGTATAGGGCGTTTAGAGGGGATATCTTGGTAACTGAACTTAAATTTGAACTACTTTTACTTGTTACTGGATCGTACGTATCTGATCCCGGTCGAGAAGTAGTGGGAGATTGGTATGCCAAATAGAAAGCGTAATCCTAAAAAAGCATTGGAAATAGGAGTTCAATATTTTTCAACGGAAAGGAGTGAGTTTAGTTTGCGTAATGAGACATGGCAGGAACCGTCAGATGCAGATATCGAGTTGTGTATAAGTAATTACTCCAAGCTTGTTTCGCAGCGTTTAAAAAAAACGGAACATAGCTAAAAGGAAATAAAAAATTCCATAAATTGATTTACGCTTTGAGTTTGTTGTCAGATATGTGTGCGCTTATGGAGAATTAATTATGTGAATAATAGGGTTTGAAGGTTATTGATGAATATTTCGTCCGTAGATTTTGAAGAGCTTAGTAGCATCGAAGAATTTGTTAAGTTTTGGATGAAAAAGGTCTGTAAGCACATCCACTTGCGAGGTTTGATTGAATCTGGAGTGTTTCCTTTTTATGGTGAAATTACTGGGCTTGTATGGTCTGATGACAGATTATGTGATTTAGAAGAGTGGTTCGGATATGGAAATATTGACGTTTATGGATTAGAAGTGAAAAGATGCTTGCTTATGTTGGTGACTGAAGTTCTTCTAAAAAAATTTAAGCATAGGTCGACTTCTGGTTTTAGTGTGGGCAGCGATGGGAAATACTTAGGTGATGTGGAAGAGATTATTGGCCCTCCGAACTATCTGGTCGAGACTGTTCCTTGCGGTGGTCAAGGGTGGTTTAGTTTAAACATTCGTTTTGTTAGTACTGGGAAGATGAAACCAAGATATGCATGTGTCGGGCTACAGCTTTTGGCTTATTGTGACGATGGGGAAAAGAAGACAGGAATAGAGTTTTCACTTTAGTCAGTTTATCTTGTTCTTTTTCACTTGAATGTATTCTGTCTGTTTATTTTTCTTTTTTTATCTCAGTAATTTAAAATATATCTTTATACTCTCTTTGTGTATTTTCTATATGTTACAAGGAGGCAGTTTTACATTTATTAATAAGCTTCCTACATTCCCTTTGCAAGCGTGATTTCAGCTCTTACACTAAAGAGGTGTGAGCTTTATGCATCACCTTCCAAAAATAAGTAGTGAATCAATGAATAAACACCCGTCTTTCCTTCCGGTTGCTTCAGCCTTACGAGGTTCAATGAAGCAATACAATGCTTCTATGTTCCGCCACGATTTGTTAGCTGCCTTTGTGGTTTCTCTGGTTGCTTTGCCGCTTTCAATGGCGCTTTCCATTGCCGTTGGGCTGCCGCCGCAACATGGTTTGTACACTGCGATTGTGGCAGGGATTATTGTTCCTTTGTTGGGCGGTTCTATTTGGCAGGTAAGTGGCCCAACGGCAGCGTTTGTGGTGATTTTGGCGCCAATTGTGAGCCAGCACGGGCTAAGAGGCATTGTCTGGTCGGGGCTTATTGCCGGTGTCATATTGATAGGTATGGGAATCTCTCGATTGGGGAGATTAATCAATTATGTGCCTTATCCTGTTACAACGGGCTTTACCGCCGGAATTGCTGTGGTGCTGGCGGTGTTGTCGTTGAATGATTTTATGGGCTTGGGCATTGCCAGTTTCGATGGTTCTTTTATACAGAAACTGTCGCTGATTGGGGCTCACTTTTCTTCATTACAACCCGCTACATTGGTCGTGGGGGTTGTTACCCTGGCGCTACTGTTTTGGGGTGAGCGCATTGTTCCTTTTATGCCCGCTGCGATGACGGCCATTCTGGTCGGTACTGGGTTGGCTCTGGCGTTTACGTCGATGGGTTATGAGGTTGCCACCATCGGTAGCAAGTTTAGCTATACCGGCGCAGAAGGAGAGGTGGTATCGGGAATTCCGCCTTATCCTCCAGTATTCAGTTGGCCTACCTTTTCTCCCGGTGAATTGTTTACAATTCCTACTTTTACCGAGTTTCATGATCTGCTATTCCCCGCCGTTGCTATTGCAATATTGGCGGCTATCGAGTCTTTGTTGTCGGCGACGGTGGCAGACAGCATGGCGGGAACCAAACATGACCCCAATGCGGAACTGACAGGCATTGGCGTTGGCAATGTTTTCTCAGCGTTGGCGGCAGGTATTCCGGCAACCGGAGCCATTGCTCGTACCGCGACCGTGATCAACAACGGCGCTCGGTCTCCACTCGCGTCCAGTATTCATGCTGTCTTGATCATGTTGTACGTGCTTATTCTGGCTCCCTATATCAGTTATGTGCCTATGGCTGCGTTGGCGGCTTTATTGATCCATACGGCTTATCGCATGTCTCACTACAAGCAATTCATTCGTACCATGCAGATTGCGCCCGGCAGTGATGTGGTGGTGTTGCTGGTGTGTTTTGTTTTAACCGTGTTTATCGACATGGTGGCGGGCGTGGGTATCGGGATGATTTGCGCGTCATTGTTGTTGATAAAACGTGTGATGGAAATGACGCAGGTGGAAGTTGAAGGTGATACCAACGAGCTTGTTGTTGGTGTGCCGACTAATGCGCCGCAATTTCCTAAAGGTACGGTTGTGTACCGGGTTCGAGGCCCCTTGTTTTTCGGCACCATTGAAAAAGCTTTCGAGCGCTATCAATTCACGCATGACTACGTAAAACGCTTTATTCTGGATATTCGAGGCGTGCCTTTTATTGATATGACAGGGTTGGTTGCTGTGAAAACCATGTTGTCATCCATCGCCAGAGAAGAGCGTCCGGTGCATATCATCTGCAATTCCCCGGAGATTCAGAAAAAGATCCAGCAAAAGATTTCTGATCACCATGTTAAGCAGTTTGTGCATTTTCATCAGAGTTTGGATGAGTTGCAGTGAAAGTCAGGGGGCGTGTAGTGCCCCCATTCGCTTTGCTTTCGTGCTCGACAATATTGCCCCAATTATTTGGGGAGCATAGGGCTAATGTTCTTATAATGATTTTTTCATATCAAAAGCCTGATCGGTGATCAGTTTTTCCAGCACCTGAATGCGTTCTTTTAATGCTGTGATTTCGTGATGTTCAATATTTTCAGGGGCTGTGTCTCTATGTGTATGCATCATTCCTTCCGGATCATTGAGCAATCTGTTAGCGAACTGCCAACCTTTGGTCTTACCCAGTGTTTCAAGGACAAATTGCAAAACAAATGCAATTGCGAAGAGGCTAATAAATATTACTGTTTCCATAGTGTTCTCCAGTTTAAATAAGGTGTTCAATGTCTATAGTCTGATTGTTTGTAAAAAAATTACATTGGCTTGTAATTTTTTCTGACGGATAGCGACTATTGGACAACAGTAGATAGGAGAGATGTGTGCAGTTTAATTCCCGGGTGAATAATATTGGAACTGAAATTTGAAACAATAATGGCTGAGTATGGTGCTATTTTGGGGCGTGTAGCAGCTAGCTATGAAGCTAATTTCTCTCTACAACAAGAGTTGTTTCAGGAGATGTGCTTGTCAGTATGGCAGGCTTTGCAGCGTTATCAGGGTAATAGCAGTTTAAAAACTTATGTGCTTCGGGTCGCTCACAACAGAGGCGTTGATCATGTGGCTTACCAGACACGTCAGATCAAACCTGATCCTTTTAATGACGAACAAGGAAACGAGAATGTGTCTCCTCACAGAAAACTTCAGCAGGAAGATCAAGTGGCGAGACTATTACGAGCCGTCCGCGAGCTTCCAGTGACCCAAAGACAAGTGGTGACTCTATCTATGGAAGGGTTGGATTATCATGATATAGCGGAAGTCTGTGGATTAACAAAAAGTAATGTTGGCGTGATATTGAATCGTGCTAAAACCGTGCTGATGCAGAGAGTAAAAAGTGATGAATGAGCGTGAATCTTTGTCTGGATTGTGGCAACAACAGGAAGTTAAATTGCCTGATACTGAAGAGTTAAAGAAGTTATGGAATAAAGAGAGGAATAAACAAAAGGCTTATTTATCACTGGATTTAGTTGGAATAACTGTTGCTCCGTTATTGCTTTTGTTTTTGTACGAGCAACTACATTGGTTTGAGGTTCTATGGCTGGTCGTGGTTGGAGTCATAGCGATACTGTTTACCGGATATTTGATTTGGTTGAGAAGGGGGGCAGTAATGCAACGTTATGCCAGTACAGGAAGTTATCTAGAGCTCATGAAACAGCAATATATGCGTAATATTTTACTGGCCAAATGTACTCAATGGTTAGTGTATGGTATGGCAACTATGTTTATTTTGATGTTTTGTGGGCTTTCATACTTTGAGGTGTTGGGAGCTTCAATTTTATACAGTCGTATCGTTATATCCAGTCTGATACTCGCGGCAGTATTGATTCCTGTCTGGATATGGGCACGTCGGCGAGCCGACGTGTTTGCAACAAGGTTAGTTCACTTGCAACAACTAAGGTGATGGCAAGCAAGTGAGTTATACAAGGATTTTATCACCATGACTGGGCGGCGTGGATGTTACGGTAAATATCAAGTCTTGTTCTTGATCATTACGCAATAAATGGGCTTTTCCTGCCGGAACATGCAAGCCCTGGAGAGGCGAGAGTTCATACAATTGGTTTTCCAGCTCTATTGTTGCTATCCCTTCCAGCACGAAGAAAAACTGCTCAGCATGTTGGTGATAATGCTTAACTTCGGCGCAGCCTTGAGGTACTCGCTCCTGAATAATATTCAAGGTTGGCGTTTTCACCAGATGCCAGCCATCACATCTTTGTCCTTTGGCGTTGGGTTCTCCCCATTGGTAATGTTCGGTGTTGTGGATTGAGACTGTGCTCATATATCTTCCTGCATGTACGGATTTTGGTCTTAACGAAAAAAGCTCCCATGCCTAAGCACAGGAGCTTTGATATTGTATGAATTATGAGACAGCTTGAAAGGCTGTTAATCGAGTTTTTCCAGCTGATTACCCGCTACACGGAATTTGTGTACGTCTACCATCGCCAGGAATTCATCGGCTGCATCGTAGTAGCTGTTGGTGATGGTCGATTCACCATTAATTTCGCTGTTAACGTTATGGAATTCCACTTGTACGTTGTCAGCCGACACGGTGACGATACCAACGCCGTGTTGCCACATTTCCGCAAAGGCTAAGTCGTCAGCGATATCAGAGCGCTTGGTAGCGGTTTCCATCAAAATGTTGAAGAAGAACGGTAACTGGCTTACCGCATCGGGTACATCGCCCAATTGGGATAATACCGAGTTCATACCGCGTTGCAGGAAGCTCCCAAATGTGCCGGATGAAACCGATGACGTCGTAAAGTTAAACGACTTATTACCCGTTGCTGGATGTGCCGCATGTTCCGTGACATAGGTTGAATGGATGTCGCCGCCTAGTGTGATTACACCGTTGCTGGCAAGTACATCTTTGATAAAGCCTGATTTGAATTGCGGTGCGCCATCCCAGTGATCAACGTTAATATAGAAGCGTTGTTGCAATGCTGCTGGCAATAAGCCTGAGCCCAGAGCGGATTCCAGCGCAACCGAGCCAGAATATGGACGGCTTGCTGACAAGTCGAACATCAATGGGGAGAAGGAGACTGAACTACCTAGCATCTTCCATGTGGCATCGGATGTTGCGAAGGTTTGCGCCATCCAGTTGGTTTGTTCGGTTGCCCAGGCATTCTGAGCCGTGCCACCTTGCAGGTTAGCCACATATTCTTTGTATGCAGCGTACAGATCGTAAGTGTCTTTAATAACCAGATAACGGCTGCCCAGATTGTCGAATAATGCGGTTTTCGCCAAGGTGTAGAAAGCGATACCTTGTTCAACGCCGGCTTCTGGTAACGCTGGAAGCTGTTGAAGTGGGTGCTCTGCGGGTAATTGCGCTTTGGCGCCAGACAATACAAGGTTCAGATAACTGGTCGCTAATTTGCCTTGTACATTGGCGACGGCATAGCCTTGTGCTTTTGCCAGTAATTCTTCCTGACTCAGCGGCAGTTTTGCTGCCAGAGCTTGCATATATAAGCCGGTGAATACTTCTAAAAATGCTGCTTTATATGGCGCGAAAGGCGCGTCATCAATATTCACGTACGGAGACAATTGCGCCACGGTTGCATCAACCTGTGCTTGCGGCATGCCGGTAGCCAGCAAGAATCCACTGGTTGTTGCCTGATCCATCGCCACCGTTCCGGGGAACGCATCTTCTGGAATAATATGGTCAGGGCGATAAGTACGATAATCACTCATGACCAGATGCAAGTGCTTACCAAAGCGGAAGTCACGGTAAATACGCGTGTTTGGATACAAGTGTTCTTCGGAAACGGTCAAGCTGTCGCTTGAAGAACCATCTTCGCCACGAATGGCAACATGATCCATTGGGATATATTCAAAGAAAGCCTGCTCGGAATTGCGTTTACGTTCCAGGTTTTGCTCACCCATTGCGCCATCGGTATAGGTGGCGTTGTCTTGCCATGAATCGTCAGAGAATTCATGGTCGTCCCAAATTACGATCATCGGGAAACGCTCGTGAACTTGCTGTAGCAACGCATCAGAGCGGTATTCTTTATAAAGCTGACGATAGTTGCTTAAGCTGGCGGCTGCATAAAATGCCGAGTCGCCTACACCAATGGTTAAAGCGCCTTCCTGATCATCAAACACGATATTACGAACTTCATTACCACTCTGGAATGAGTCGTCACCCGTGGTTTCATAAATGTAGTCACCCAAATGCACAACAAAGTCCAGGTCGTCTTGCTGCAATACTGAAAGATAGGTGTTGTAGTAGCGACCGATATAGTCCTGACAAGAAACAAAGGCAAATTTAACATTGCGTTCATTGTCTTCTGCCGGTGCGGTCTTGGTGCGACCGATACGGCTGCTGATGATTTCATCTGCGCCGTTGATCAGGAAGCGGTAGTAGTAATGTGTATCAGGGCTTAAACCTGCGACACGGATCTTGATGCAGTTATCGGCACTGGCTTGTGCTGTGGCTTCAAATTCAACAACGACTGTGCCGAAGCTGTCGTCGGTGGAAACTTGCAATACAAGAGGAACGTCTGCGGAGTCTTTAATGGCACGAGTCCAAATGATAACAGAGTCGGATTTTGGATCGCCGGAAGCGACCGATTGCGGGAAGTATTGGCCGTTATTATCAATGTTCACCGGAGTGGGTGTGAATACGGTAACTGTGCCAGATTTGCTGTCTCCACAGCCCACCAATGTTGATGTGAATGCGGCGCTGGAGGCTGTGACAGCCAAGGTTTGCAGGAATTTTCTTCTTGTAAATTGCATGATAGTTTCCTTGGTTCTTGTATTTTTTAGTGCCTACTTGTTTTTGGGATCCTATAGGAACAAATTTTTGTAACTGAAATATGACAAAGATGTAAATACTGTCATATAAACACCAAAATGGGTAATAAATAATGTTCGCTGGTCTGATTAGTTTAATAACTCATTGTTATCCATGTATGCAGGGTCGTAGCCCTGCATGAGAAGGGAAATAAAGAGAGGAGATGCTGATAGACATCAGCATGACGGCTTGTTTGGGGGGCGTGACTGTTTTATTTTTTCTTGTGATTGAGGCATAGCGGCCTTGAGCCTGTCTCTTGGTTACATCTTTTTATGTCGGATAGATTCTATTCATCAATGATAATTAGCTTTTGTTATTTCTTTGGGTTTCTTGTATGACACGTCCTTCGGACGCGCCAGTTACTTTTCCCAAATTAATAAATAGTCAGCTGAACAAGAAAAGTAACCAAAAGAAATCAGCCCCAACGGTTAACCTATTCCTGTGCTTCTCGAATATTGAAAGCCGGTCTCACGGTGCATCCATGCACCGAGCAGCCCTAATTCATCATCCCTGATGAATTGCTTTTAATATTCTTCCGTTTTGCTAATTTAGTCAGGGGGTTAACCGAGGGGAACAGGCCATTCTTCAAACGTCATACCACATCAAGGATAATAAGGTGACATATAACCACTTGTATAAAACGCAAACGATTAAAAGAGCATTCATTGGGCTTGTGACTAAGATACTGGCTTTGAACCGCCATCCCTGCTATTTGGTTTATTGTTGCATCACTTGCTTATTCGCATATTCAACCAACGCGCCAAGTTGCATCGCTTGAACTTTATCAACAATAGGTATGAGTTCTTTAAAGCTTTCTGGATTATAGCCATTAGCCTGATAACGCAGAGTGACTTTGGTATCGCCTTGTTCTGTCTGTTCAAAGCGCCAGTCAAGCGCGCCATAAATTCCCATCCCTTGTAGAGGGCCTAGCCCACCTGTCATACGCAATAACTTGTGTTTATCGACAAAGTTGACTCTCATATGTTCAGCAGAGTTACCTGTTTTGGCATCAGTTTTTTCACAAAAGCAGCCGCCAGCGTAGTCATCCAGAGTGAATGTGCCTTTTTCACCCCACCAGCTATGACTTTTTGGCCACCACTGGTCGATATCTGAAATAAACCACTGCCATGCTTTTTCTGGAGAATGTTTGATGATGCTTTCATTTTCGATAGTAAATCCATACTCGGTATTACTGATCACTTTGGCTTGAGCGAAATGAGAGACAAGAAGTGAAAAGCAGGCAAACAATAATTTATTTTTCATGGTGTTATTGGTTTTGGTTAAGCATTTTGGTGAGTATAACCGGATTTGAAAGTGGGTGAAAACTAAGCGCTTGCCAACTTGTGTGAATTTCGCATTTGACTCTCAACGGGATAAAGGTTTCACTGGTGTTTAATCAGGTCAACATGGCTGAATGTTAATGCTGGTGTTTCGAACCTTAACAATTAGCAGCGGTAAAGCATCATTAAGTCATGCATAATGATAAACCTAAATACCTGTTCCAAACTATCAGTCACCTGTAGAGAATTAGGAGCAAACCCTCAGCCCTGCTTTTCACTTGATGAATCGACGAAGCGGCTGTGGAGCCTGGATGGAAGTATCCACGGCGAGTTTGCGATAAATCTCTATGGGTGACTGACAATTAAACACAGCTATTTAGAATAAACATAGAATTGATCGTCGGTATATATGATAAATACCTGACTTATTCGGCACCGTTTTCCGGCATGTGCCAACATTCAATTATCTGAGGAATGGAATAATACAAATGACAAAAGCCCAACCTCTTGAGTACCAACAATTATACGCCAAGCCAAATAATCGCCTGATTGACGCGGCATTGAAAGATGACTCTGTTATGCAGACAACATTTATTGGTCAGGAGCGCGCCAGAGAAGCATTGAGTTTTGGTTTGGGGATTAATGCCTCTGGCTACAATTTATATGTTATGGGTGAGCCTGCCACCGGGCGATACACACTTGTGCATGAGTATGTTGAAAAGCAAGCTGCCGGCAGAGTAGATTCTCCCGATGACTGGTGTTACATCAATAATTTTGACGATGAGCGAGAGCCTTACGCTTTGCGCCTTGCCCCGGGTGAAGGCAAGCGTTTCCAAAAAGAAATGAGCTTGCTGATTGATGAACTGCTGGATACTTTCCCGGCGGTGTTTGATAACCCTGGCTATCAGCGTAAAAAAGCGGCGATTAATCGCGAATATGACCAGTTATATAACGGCGTTATTGATGAATTGGAGCTCTATGCTCAGAAGAAAGAATTAGCGCTGTATGAAGACAATGGTTCTATCAGCTTTTCCCCTATTATTGATGGCAAACCCATTGATGATGAAGAATTTGCCAAGCTATCAGATGAAAAGCGCCAATACTATTACAACTTGATTGACGAGCTGGAGGGGGTTTTAAGTGAGCGCCTGATCGAAATGCCGCAATGGAAGCGAGCGGTATCGGAAAAATTGCGTAACTTGAAGCGCGAAACCGCAGAAGAAGGCATTCGTCCTCTATTAAAAGAACTGGAACACAAGTATTCCTCTGAGTTGGGAATTTTAAAGTTTTTGCGTCAATTGAAGGGGCATCTGGCACAAACTGTGGTTGAAGTGCTGTCTTCCGACACCAAAGATGAAAAACACGATGAGTTTGATAAGCGTAGTATTCTGGAAGAGCAGTACCTGCCTAATATCTTAACAACGCATGACCTGGATAGCGGTGCGCCTGTTGTTTACGAGCCAAACCCGACCTACCAGAATATTTTTGGACGCATTGAATACAGTAATATTCATGGTTCTTTGTATACCAACTATCGCATGATCCGTCCAGGAGCGTTACACCGTGCGAATGGCGGTTACTTGCTGCTGGATGCCGATAAGATGATCCAGCAGCCCTTCGTTTGGGAATCGCTGAAACTGGCGTTGAAATTCGGCACGATCAAGATCGATATTTCCCAGCATGACTATGGCATGGTGAACTCTATCACCTTGAATCCTCAGCCTATTCCTATTGATGTTAAGGTGATATTGATGGGAACCCGTGATTTGTATTACGGCATGCAGGAGTATGATGATGAGTTCGACGAACTGTTCAGAGTGCTGGTGGATTTTGATCATGAAATCAACCTGGATAGAACCACGCTGTTTGACTTTGTTGGACGAGTTCGTAATCACATTAACCGTTTGCAACTAAATGGTATTTCCAAGTCGGCCATGAGTCGGTTGGTGGAGTACAGCTTACGTTTGGCTGAGCATCAGCAGCGTTTGTCGGCTCGTTTTGCTAACGTTATCGAATTGCTGGAAGAAGCGACCTATTTTTGCCGTCAGGATGAATCCACAGAAATGGATGTGACGCATATTGAGAAAGCGCTGGATGCCAAGCAGCGTCGTAGTGGGCGCATCAGCCAATCTTTGCTGGATGATATCAAGGAAGGGCAGATCCTGATTGCCACTGAAGGCACTGCCGTTGGTAAAGTGAACGGCTTAACGGTACTTGAAATTGGGGATAGCGTATTTGGTACGCCAACGAGGATCACTTCTACGGTATACCCGGGTTCGAATGGCGTTGTGGATATTGAACGGGAAGTTGAACTTGGGCGTTCAATTCACTCAAAAGGTGTCATGTTGTTAACGGGATATTTAGGGCATAAGTACGCGCTCGATTTTCCGCTTACTTTATGTGCCAATATCGCGATTGAACAATCCTATGGTCACATTGATGGTGACAGCGCTTCTTTGGCGGAGCTTATAGTGTTGATCTCAGCGTTAACAGGCGTACCGATTAATCAGGAAATTGCGGTTACGGGCTCTATTAACCAGTACGGGCAAGTGCAACCGGTTGGTGGGGTTAATGAGAAGATTGAAGGCTTCTTCCATGTTTGTCAGGAACGTGGTTTAACAGGGACTCAAGGAGTGATTATTCCCAAGCCGAATCAGGTTAATTTGATGCTGAACAATAATGTCATCAATGCCGTGAAGAAAGGCCAGTTCCATATTTATACTGCGGAAACTGTGGATGATGCCTTGTCGTTGTTAACCGGGAAAAAAGCCGGGGAGTTATCCAGCAAAAACCGTTATCCCAAAGGTTCAATGAATCACCTGGCAGTGGAACGACTGAAAAAGCTGTCGGATATCGTTAACGGACATGATGGGGATTAGCTTTTAAAGAAAGTTCTTAAAGCTTGGAACGAAAGAAGGAAAGAAATAAATAAAAAGGGCGAATTTTCATTCGCCCTTTTGCTTGTCTAAATTGTTCTTTCAATGACTCTGGCTTAACTTTAGAAGAGCAGGCTCTAAACAAGTAAAACCAGATTATTTACATGCATTGTCAGCCAGATAATTATAGGCACCTTGTACCTGAACCAAACCATAACCTGTTTGGTAGTCATAACCTGGAGCGCCCAAGTCTTTTGCAGATGCTTTTAATGCTTGCAAAACTTCTTGTGAAGAACAGTTAGGGAAGTGAGACCATACCAATGCAGCTACCGCAGATACGTGCGGCGTCGCCATTGAAGTACCGCTATATAGCGCATATCCGCCAGGTACTGTTGAAGCAACAGAAACACCTGGTCCAGAAAGCTGTACTTGAGCAGTATATTGGCTGAAGTAAGCTTGCTCGTTGTTTACGTCAACCGCAGCGATAGACACTACATCATCGTATGATGCCGGGTAGCTGTGGGTCGCGTCACCATCGTTACCCGCCGCAGCAATCATCAATACGCCTTTGTCAGCCAGTTTGCGAATAGATTTCTCTTCTGCTTTAGTATTGATGATGCCGCCAAGGCTCATACTGACTACTGTCGCACC
This sequence comes from Paraneptunicella aestuarii, assembly GCF_019900845.1. Lineage (NCBI taxonomy): Bacteria > Pseudomonadati > Pseudomonadota > Gammaproteobacteria > Alteromonadales > Alteromonadaceae > Paraneptunicella > Paraneptunicella aestuarii. Next base: position 1,475,371 of record NZ_CP074570.1, read on the forward strand.
TGCATCAGCACAATCTTCGATTGCACCAGCAAGATCTGAAGAGTAAACAAAGCTGCCAGAGCTGTTGAATACACGAGTGATGTAAAGGTTTGCAGATTCAGAGATAACACCGACAACACCTTGGTCATTACCGCCAAGAGCTGCGATAGTTCCTGCTACGTGAGTACCGTGACCGTGACCATCAGAATTCCATGCACCAGCACCTTCACTTGTACCATCAACGTTAGTAGAAGGTAGATCAGGATGGCCCAGGTTGTAACCAGTATCAACGATACAGACTTTAGGCATGTTCGCGCCTGGAGCGAAGCCATAAGCTTGTACTGCATCAATACCGTAAGGAACCGCTTCATTACCTACCCAGCGATAAAGGTCGCCGTCAGCTAGAGCTGCGAATTGCTCAGGAGTCAGGTTCTGAACATCCATTGGAATAGATGATCTTTTCTGATCGATTTCAACAAAATCAACAGAAGCAATGCTTTCTAACTCGGTGTAGTTTTGTGCGTTAACGTTAAGGCTTACAGAAACCCAGTCGTCTTTTTGGGCATGGAAAGTCGCGCCATGAGCAACCAAAGCGCTTTTCATCGCTTCCAATTGCCCTGCTTTGGCGTGAGCTATAACACGGACATCCATAGAACTTCCGTCAGCCCCTACTTGACCCAAGCGAGGAGCGGCAGATTGGAATTCAACAGCTACTGTACTGAAAGCTAAACCAGCAGCGGCAATGGCAGTAAATATTTTTTGGAATTTCATTGTATATTTTTCCTTCTCTATATTGCTGACTGGATTAATCACAGGCTTTTTGGGTAACGCGCGCTGCGCCTACGTTGTGATAACCATCATATGGGCCTGACAAGATCAGGATTTCCACGATACCGTTGTAACCTTGGTCTTCACCTGTGCCAATGTCGGCCAAGCAAGCAACGCCTGTACCGTCGCCCGGGGCTGCGTTGTTTTTAGACGAGTAGGAAAAACTCACTTCCTGATACCCTTCACCACAGTTACAAGGGATCCCGGTAGAACCATCCAGTGAACAATAGAAGGTTTCATCAACAGAGCCTTGTAAATCGACACCATTGACAGTTTGCCATTCGATGGCATCAAGGTCGGTCAGTTTTACGTGACCCGTGCTGTTCTCAATGCCGTTGCACGAGTCAGCTTTGAAATTAATCGTTGCGGCTTTTAATCCACCCAGTGAATGCATGTGGCCTTCACTTTTTACGTAACCTGGGCCGGCACAAGCGGACAGCAAGAATGCTGCACTGATACCTGCTGCTAATGTTTTTATATTTCTTAACATTTTCTTTCCTTCTCGTTGTTGATAGCAATTTAATTGCTTGAGGATTGAGTTAACGTTCAAGTCAACTACGAAGACAGGCTCGAATCTGAAACACTGTGTATTCTTTACATCCTGTCTGCGGAAATGGGAGTTGAATTCTCTTAATTATTTCTAGCGGATACTAGCTACTCCCGGAAATCAATGTAGCAAACGGAAAGAAAATTTAAATATTTGAATGTATAATTAATTTACCGTGATAATAATTTTAAATTATAACGAAGATAAAAAATTCACTTAAGCGAATGTTGGGTGTTTTTTTATTTCTCATGTGTAAATTTGCTATATAACTTATTGATAAATATTGATTATTTTATATTTGTTTTCTATTTGTGTAGCTTTTTGGTAATGATTTTATTTCTTTATGTAAATTTTTTATTTCTCAATTGCGCCAATTTAATTTTTAGTTTTAATATTTGTGATTGTTGTTTTTGATGAGTTAAATTTCATCTTTAGAGAAGCATTTACGCGTAATTGTATTGATTTTAATCATTGTGAGTGAAATTAATGGAGATATTTTTATCTTTATGGCGTAAGAGAACGTTTTTTTACAAGCAATGCTTTATAGCTGGCGGCTTGCTAAACAGAAGTGAGAAAGCGTGAGCTATGAAAAGTGAAAAGCTAAATAGCCTCAGCTGCGGTTAAATAGGTGTATATAACGGCAGATCACCTACAGAAATTGATCGCAGACGCGCCGTAAATCAATCCCTTGAGGCTGAGGGGCTGCTTCCCACTTTCTGTAGGTGACTGATTACTTGGAACAGTTATGTAGGATATTGGAGAACGTTCTTGTATAGAGCATTCGAACGATTGGCTCACACCCGTCATGTGTAGATGGATCGGGTGTGGGCTAATAGGTACTAAGAGTGATTAGTTAACGTAGCTGCTCTCAGGGAAGTTTAAGCGTAATGTCTGCAAAGCATTATTCTTTAAATCTTGCAGCCCCATTTGCTCATAACATTCAACCATGATCTCCAAGGCTTCTTGTACATGGCCTGTGTCGGAGAATTGCTCAACGACATATTGGCCGCGATTCGCTGCTGCTACATAAGCATCGCGCTTCATATAGTAACGAGCCACTGCTAACTCATATTTCGCTAAACGATTTTTGATATGCCCCATACGCTTGCGTGAATCTGCTGCGTAACGACTGTTCGGGTACTTTTCAATAAGCCCTTTGAAGTCGTTGAAGGCTTGGCGAGCCTGAGTGGCATCGCGGTCTGAACGGTCAATGCCAACAATATCCTGAAAGAAATTGGAGTCAGAGCCCATATTGACCAACCCGCGCATATAAATGGCGTAATCCACATCGGAATGGTTCGGGTTTAAGCGAATAAAGCGGTCGATAGTCGCCAAACATTCATCGGTTTTGTTGGATTTATAATAGGCGTAGATCAAATCTAACTGGACTTGATGCGACAAAGGCCCAAACGGGTAACGAGAATCCAGAGCACTTAAGGTTGCTGCTGCCTGACTGAAATTACCCACTTCCATGCTGCGTTTGGCATCTTCATATAATGCTTCAGCACCTTTATTGGCTATGACAATGTCTTCGTCATCAGGAGAAGATGAACACGCCGTCAAAATTGGCAGGATGATTAAAATGGGTAAAAGACGTAATAAACTTATTGTATTCATTATGAAATTGTTCTTTCCAAAAAACGGTTTCCGTGTCGCGAACTTTGTCATCATCGAATCAGCTTGATTAGATTGATGAGGTAAATCCACAGGATGACGGATTCTACCCCGCAGTGTGGCGATATGCCAATGCCTGGATAATGATATTTCTTATTTGTGGGCAGTGAGACCTGTTTTCCTCATATAAGTTCATAAAAGTCTTTCTTCTGTTTCCTAAATAAATGTAGGCAACGGCAATAGTAAAAATGTCAGTTTAAGTGCTATTCACAGGAAATCAGATATAATCGCTCGCATTATATGTAGCGTAACGACATTGAGTTGATGGTTGAGCTTATATTGCGGATAAAAAAGCGAATGAAAGCCCCATTTATAGCAACGTCGTATTATCTGGATTGATATTTGAGTTTATGAGTTCATCACGAGAAACGGTTGAGTTGTCGGCACAACTAGAAGATCAACATATTGGACAACGAATGGATCAGGTCTTGGCGGAGTTATTCCCGGACTATTCCCGTTCCCGTATAAAAGACTGGATATTGGCTGGTGGAGTGAAAATCGACGGGCAGGTTGTAGATAAGCCTCGCACCAAGATGCTGGGTAATGAAAGCATTGAAGTGACTGGTTTTATTGAAGTTCACTCTGCACATCAGGCACAGGACATCGAGCTACCTATCATTTATGAAGACGACGATATTCTGATTTTAAATAAGCCTGTTGGCATGGTGGTGCATCCTGGTGCGGGTAATCATGACAACACTTTATTGAATGCCATGTTAAATCATTGCCCTGGTATTGATATTGTGCCAAGAGCTGGCATTGTGCATCGCCTGGACAAAGACACCACGGGGTTGATGGTGGTAGCTAAAACCATTCCAGCTCACACGCATTTAGTTGCAGAATTGCAAGCTCGTGAGATTACCCGTGAATATGAAGCGATTGTAAATGGTGTCATGGTGGCTGGCGGTACTGTTGATGCGGCCATTGGTCGACATCAAACCAAGCGCACCAGTATGGCGGTACGGCACGACGGTAAGCCATCGGTAACCCACTATCGTATTATCGAAAAGTTCGCTGATTTTACTCATTTAAGATTGAAGCTGGAGTCGGGGCGTACCCATCAGATCCGTGTGCATATGTCGCATATTCGTCATCCGTTGGTAGGTGATCCGATGTATGGTGGTCGTATGCGATTGCCTAAAGGCGCGTCTCCTGAATTAGTTGAAACATTGCGAGGCTTTAACCGCCAGGCATTGCATGCCGTGAAACTGGGATTATTTCATCCCACATCTGGCGAATGGATGACTTGGGAAGCGCCGTTGCCAGAGGATTTTGTTAAGCTGCGAAATACACTGCGAAAACAATCGCCTCTTATTTAGTCTGTTTAACCCGAACAGTGGAGCCATGATGTCAGAAGAGAAAATGCCTATGGCAGATTCGTCACTTGAACTGTCTTTTGATCTGGCCTCGGACTTGGCTCCCGAATGGATTCTGCCTGATTGGGATGCGCCTGCAAATATTCAGGCGTTTTGCTCAACTCGTCATAGTGCGGGCGAGAGTCTGCCTCCGTATGACTCTTTCAATATTGCCATGCATGTAGGCGATGAACCTGAGCATGTTGAGTCCAATCGTCAACGTTTACCTATGCCAGACATTCAATGGTTAGAACAGGTTCACAGTACCAGAGCGTTGCAACTTCCCTACACCGGCGATGATTTAAAAGCAGACGCCTGTTTTACCTTCCAACCTGAAATCGCCTGTGCGGTTATGACTGCTGACTGCTTGCCGATTCTTTTGTGCGGCGGTGATTCTCAAGGGCAAGCTAAATGGATCGCTGCTATTCATGCTGGCTGGAGAGGGTTAGCTAACGGCATTATTGAGCAGACTATTAGTGATATTCGGTCTGCATCAGCAGAGCCTATACAGCTAACTAATGTTCAGGCATGGCTTGGGCCAGCGATTAGCGTTAACGCGTTTGAAGTTGGAGAAGATGTTAAAGCCGCCTTTCTTGAATTTGATGATGATTTCTATTGGGCTTCTTCGACTGGTAAGTTCTTCGCTGACTTATATTCTATTGCCAGAAAAAAGCTTAATGCTTTGGGTATTGTGAGTGTGAGTGGCGGCGATTTATGCACTTACTCTGATCCTGAGCGCTTTTATTCCTACCGCCGAGATGGCAAAACCGGGCGTATGGTTTCGCTCATCTGGATTAAATAACCTGAATTCGGGATAAGAAACACCTTCCAGCGCAGCTAAATCCAGTGAAACTTCAAGAGTAACGATATTTCTTATCCCGAGTTCAGGTTAAATAACCTAATCATTAACCGCCATTAAATAAAAAACAGAACAATCTAAAAAGCATGATTAAGCTGCTATCAGGATTGATCTGGCACAATTAATAGAATTTCTTACACTTGAAGTTATTGAATGCACACCCATTAATTGGGTAATGAAGCCGAAACTTTTCTAAATTGGGTGTATTTATGCGGTTAGACAGATTAACAAGCAAATTTCAAATCGCCATTTCTGATGCTCAATCATTAGCATTAGGGCGAGATCATCAATATATCGAGCCTGTCCATATCATGATGTCATTGTTGAATCAGGAAGGGGGCTCAGTCAGACCATTAATGGATGCCGCCGGAGTTAATACTAACAGCTTGCGTTCAGCTCTTTCTCAGGCTATAGAGCGTTTGCCCCGTGTCGATGGCATTGGTGGTGATGTTCAGCTGTCAAAAGATACTGTGGTCTTAATTAATCTGTGCGACAAAATCGCACAAAAGCGTAAAGACGATTACATCACCTCAGAAGTCTTCGTATTGTCTGCAATGGATGACAAAGGGCGTTTGGGAGAAATTCTGACGCAACTAGGCGCAACCAAAGAGAAAATCGAAAATGCCATTGAGAAAATGCGTGGTGGTCAGAAAGTGACTGATCCGAATGCCGAAGATGTGCGTCAGGCATTGGAAAAATATACCACTGACCTGACCGAGCGCGCTGAGCAAGGCAAGCTTGATCCCGTGATTGGACGTGATGATGAAATCCGTCGCACGCTACAGGTGTTACAACGTCGTACTAAAAACAACCCTGTTTTGATTGGTGAACCCGGGGTGGGTAAAACCGCAATCGTGGAAGGGTTGGCGCAGCGGATCGTTAACGGTGAAGTACCAGACAGTTTGAAGAACAAGAAGGTCTTGTCTTTAGACATGGGCGCTTTGGTCGCGGGTGCCAAGTATCGCGGTGAGTTTGAAGAACGTTTAAAAGCGGTACTGAATGAACTGGCGAAAGAAGAAGGTAGCGTCATTCTGTTTATTGACGAATTGCACACTATGGTTGGTGCTGGCAAAGGCGACGGTGCAATGGATGCGGGGAACATGCTTAAACCTGCGTTGGCGCGCGGTGAATTACACTGCGTTGGCGCGACTACGTTGGATGAATATCGTCAATATATCGAGAAAGATGCGGCTTTAGAGCGTCGCTTCCAGAAGGTGTTGGTTGATGAACCAACGGTTGAAGATACCATCGCTATTTTACGTGGGTTAAAAGAGCGTTATGAGCTTCACCATTCGGTTGATATTACTGACCCGGCTATTGTTGCTGCTGCAACCTTGTCACATCGTTATATCAGTGACCGTCAATTACCTGATAAAGCCATCGATTTAATTGATGAAGCCGCAGCAAGCCTGCGTTTGCAAATCGATTCCAAGCCGGAAGAAATGGATCGCATGGAGCGTAAGATCATCCAGTTCAAATTGGAAGAGCAGGCGTTGTCTAAAGAAACCGATGAAGCCAGTTATAAGCGTTTAGCAGCCATTGAGTTAGAACGTGAAAAGCTGGAGCAGAAGTTCAAGGACATGGAAAAGGTGTGGGAAACCGAGAAGATGGCCGTGCAAGGCACGCAACATATCAAGGCTGAACTGGAACAGGCTAAGCTGGATTTGGAGATCGCTCGTCGTGCTCAAGATTTAAACCGTATGTCGGAACTGCAATATGGCCGTATTCCTGAATTGGAACAAAAGTTGGAATATGCCGCAGTAGGTGAGTCTAAAGAAATGACCTTGTTGAAGAACAAAGTCACTGACAATGAAATAGCGGATGTACTGTCTCGCTGGACGGGAATTCCTGTTTCCAAAATGTTAGAAGGTGAAAAGTCGAAGCTGTTGCGTATGGAAGAGGAACTTCACCAACGTGTTATCGGACAAAGTGAAGCTGTTGACGCCGTATCAAATGCGATTCGTCGTTCTCGTGCTGGCTTGTCGGATCCTAACCGTCCAATTGGTTCGTTCTTGTTTCTTGGCCCAACCGGTGTGGGTAAAACAGAACTTTGTAAAGCATTAGCCGCGTTCTTGTTTGATACCTCAGAGTCGATGGTCAGGATCGATATGTCTGAGTTCATGGAAAAACATTCGGTTGCTCGCTTGGTGGGTGCGCCTCCTGGCTATGTTGGTTACGAAGAAGGTGGCTACTTGACCGAAGCAGTGCGCCGAAAGCCTTATTCAGTAATTTTGCTGGATGAAGTTGAGAAAGCTCACCCGGATGTCTTCAATATATTGCTGCAAGTATTGGATGATGGTCGTCTAACCGATGGTCAAGGCCGTACGGTCGACTTCAAAAATACGGTTGTGATTATGACTTCGAACCTGGGTTCTGACTTGATTCAGGAACTGCATACCGAAGCTGATTACGAGCAAATGAAGTCTGCGGTTATGGGGGTTGTTTCCGAGAACTTTAGACCTGAGTTTATCAACCGTATTGATGATACGGTGGTATTCCATCCGTTGGCGAAAACTCAGATCAAGGAAATCGCTCGTATTCAATTGGCACTTTTGACTGACAGATTAAAAGATAAGGGTATTGAGTTGCATTTGTCGGACGCAGCATTGGATAAGTTGGCTGATGCTGGCTATGATCCGGTGTTCGGTGCAAGACCTCTAAAACGTACTGTTCAGCGTCAAATTGAGAATCCATTGGCGCAGAAATTATTGGCCGGAACCTTAGAGAATCAAAATGAAGTGACTATTGATGTTGTTGATGGTGATTTCATCATTAAATAAATAGTAGGAACGGAATGTGATAGCAAACCACCGCATAATGCCTATGTGGTGGTTTGTTTGCATCTGGAGCGGTGACATTTAGGCAAGCTTGATGGCGGAGGAAAAGTAAATTCGCTTCACCTGCAATCCCCTAATATGTTATTTTTCCGCACCCAATTGGAGCATTACATGACAGAATCAAAACGTAAGGGCATTTATTTATTGCCCAATCTACTTACTACCGCTGGTATTTTTTCAGGCTTTTATGCCGTTGTTGCCTCGATGAAAGGGCAATTTGAAGCGGCTGCTATCGCTGTTTTCGTAGCGATGATTTTCGATGGCTTAGATGGCCGCGTTGCAAGAATGACACAAACTCAAAGTGCATTCGGCGCGGAATATGACTCAATGGCCGATATGGTGTCCTTTGGCATGGCTCCGGCTTTGGTGGCTTATAACTGGGCACTGTCGGGCTTAAGCAAATTGGGCTGGTTGGCTGCATTTGTTTATGTCGCCGGCGCAGCTTTGCGATTAGCACGCTTTAATACTCAAATTGAAACCGCGGATAAGCGTTTCTTTCAGGGATTGCCAAGCCCAAGTGCTGCGGCATTGGTTGCTGGACTGATATGGGTTGGTGAGGAATATCAGATCAAAGAAGTGTTTAATATCTATTTTATTGAAGGCTTTGTCGCCCTTATTACCGCGCTGGCGGGTATCTTGATGGTAAGCAACTTTAAATATAATTCATTTAAGGAAGTAAATTGGCAGGGCAAAGTGCCATTTGTTGCTATCCTTATTGTAATGTTGGTTTTCATCGTTGTTGCAACAGAACCTTCATTAGTATTGTTTTTGGTATTTGCCTTATATACCTTCGCGGGTCCAATCAATACATTCCGCAGTGTTGAGACCATTACACTGGAACATGTTGTGGGAGATACAGAAGAAGGTGACGCGGATTTTGAAAATAAAAAAGCAGAACCTTTAGATTCTGAAACGGATACCAATAATAAATAACCAGGATCTTATTTAACGACTTTATGTTCTAAATTTAGTCGTTTTAATAAGATTTAACGATAAATAGCTTGTTTTCTAATCTTTTTATCGAGTGAAAAACTATAAGGCTATGTTTTTTAAGGTTTATTTTGTGTTTTTGTGTTTTTTTAAAAGACATAAAAAATAAATCGAAAAAAGCCTTGCTTAATTAATTCGGCTCTATATAATGCGCCTCACTTTCCGAGAGGGAAGCCAAACAGGGAAAAACAAACAAACGGATTTAAGCTTTTATAAAATTTTTAAAAATAAAAGCTTGACAATGTGAGTCGATTATATAGAATTCACATCCCGCTTTTGAAGTGCGCCTCTAGGGTTCCTTCGAATGCAACTGTTCTTTAACAATTCAATAAGACAATCTGTGTGGGCACTCGTTAGAAGAGTGCTAACCAAAAATTTATTATTTCGATATTTAATTGAAGAGTTTGATCATGGCTCAGATTGAACGCTGGCGGCAGGCCTAACACATGCAAGTCGAACGGTAGCAGGAAGAGCTTGCTCTTTGCTGACGAGTGGCGGACGGGTGAGTAATGCTTAGGAATTTGCCTTTTGGAGGGGGACAACAGTTGGAAACGACTGCTAATACCGCATAATACCTGAGGGTCAAAGGGGGCTTTTAGCTCTCGCCAAAAGAGAAGCCTAAGTGAGATTAGCTAGTTGGTAGGGTAAAGGCCTACCAAGGCGACGATCTCTAGCTGTTCTGAGAGGAAGATCAGCCACACTGGGACTGAGACACGGCCCAGACTCCTACGGGAGGCAGCAGTGGGGAATATTGCACAATGGGGGAAACCCTGATGCAGCCATGCCGCGTGTGTGAAGAAGGCCTTCGGGTTGTAAAGCACTTTCAGTGGTGAGGAAAGGTTGGTAGTTAATACCTGCCAGCTGTGACGTTAACCACAGAAGAAGCACCGGCTAACTCCGTGCCAGCAGCCGCGGTAATACGGAGGGTGCGAGCGTTAATCGGAATTACTGGGCGTAAAGCGCACGCAGGCGGTTTGTTAAGCTAGATGTGAAAGCCCCGGGCTCAACCTGGGAGAGTCATTTAGAACTGGCAAACTAGAGTCGTTTAGAGGGGGGTGGAATTCCAGGTGTAGCGGTGAAATGCGTAGAGATCTGGAGGAACATCAGTGGCGAAGGCGGCCCCCTGGAGATAGACTGACGCTCATGTGCGAAAGCGTGGGTAGCGAACAGGATTAGATACCCTGGTAGTCCACGCCGTAAACGCTGTCTACTAGCTGTGTGTTGTTTTATAACGATGCGTGGCGAAGCTAACGCGCTAAGTAGACCGCCTGGGGAGTACGGCCGCAAGGTTAAAACTCAAATGAATTGACGGGGCCCGCACAAGCGGTGGAGCATGTGGTTTAATTCGATGCAACGCGAAGAACCTTACCATCCCTTGACATCCAGAGAATTTGGCAGAGATGCCTCAGTGCCTTCGGGAGCTCTGAGACAGGTGCTGCATGGCTGTCGTCAGCTCGTGTCGTGAGATGTTGGGTTAAGTCCCGCAACGAGCGCAACCCTTGTCCTTAGTTGCCAGCATTAAGTTGGGCACTCTAAGGAGACTGCCGGTGACAAACCGGAGGAAGGTGGGGACGACGTCAAGTCATCATGGCCCTTACGGGATGGGCTACACACGTGCTACAATGGTAGGTACAGAGGGAAGCCAAGCAGTGATGTGGAGCGGAACCCTTAAAGCCTATCGTAGTCCGGATTGGAGTCTGCAACTCGACTCCATGAAGTCGGAATCGCTAGTAATCGCAGGTCAGAATACTGCGGTGAATACGTTCCCGGGCCTTGTACACACCGCCCGTCACACCATGGGAGTGGGATGCAAAAGAAGTAGTTAGTCTAACCTTCGGGAGGGCGATTACCACTTTGTGTTTCATGACTGGGGTGAAGTCGTAACAAGGTAACCCTAGGGGAACCTGGGGTTGGATCACCTCCTTACGAAAAGTTAGTCTTTTTTGACTGAGTGTCCATACAGATTGTTTTATTGTGATTGTGAGACAAGGGTTAAGAGTCTTAACCTGATGAGTGCTTGTGCGCAAGTGCTGATTGGTTAAGGTTTTGCCTTAAATGTTCTTTAACAATGTGGAAAAGCTGAAAAATCATCAAGTAAGTATTAAAGAATTAGGGTTCTAGCAAATTAGATATCCTATCTGACAAGAAAGCGGCGAAGTCACAGCTTTATGACTCTGAATTACTTAGGTAATTTGGGGTTGTATGGTTAAGTGACAAAGCGTATACGGTGGATGCCTTGGCAGTTAGAGGCGATGAAGGACGTGTTAGTCTGCGATAAGCGTTGGTAAGTTGACAAAAAACGTTATAGCCAACGATCTCCGAATGGGGCAACCCAATCCTTAGGGATTATCTGCACCTGAATACATAGGGTGTAGAAGCAAACGAGGGGAACTGAAACATCTAAGTACCCTTAGGAAAAGAAATCAACCGAGATCCCCTTAGTAGCGGCGAGCGAACGGGGGTTAGCCGATGATTATGATGTTAGTGGAAGGAGTTGGAAAGCTCAGCGATACAGGGTGATAGCCCCGTACACGAAGACATCATATTCACATATTAAGTAGGTCGGGACACGTGTTATCTTGACTGAAGATGGGGGGACCATCCTCCAAGGCTAAATACTCCTAACTGACCGATAGTGAACAAGTACCGTGAGGGAAAGGCGAAAAGAACCCCGGCGAGGGGAGTGAAATAGAACCTGAAACCGTATACGTACAAGCAGTGGGAGCAGACTTGTTCTGTGACTGCGTACCTTTTGTATAATGGGTCAGCGACTTATATTCTGTAGCAAGGTTAACCGATAGGGGAGCCGTAGCGAAAGCGAGTCTTAACTGGGCGCTTAGTTGCAGGGTATAGACCCGAAACCCGGTGATCTAGCCATGGGCAGGTTGAAGGTTGAGTAACATCAACTGGAGGACCGAACCCACTAATGTTGAAAAATTAGGGGATGACTTGTGGCTGGGGGTGAAAGGCCAATCAAACCGGGAGATAGCTGGTTCTCCCCGAAAGCTATTTAGGTAGCGCCTCGGACGAATACCACAGGGGGTAGAGCACTGTTTGGGCTAGGGGGTCATCCCGACTTACCAACCCCATGCAAACTCCGAATACCTGTGAGTACTATCCGGGAGACACACGGCGGGTGCTAACGTCCGTCGTGAAGAGGGAAACAACCCAGACCGCCAGCTAAGGTCCCAAAGTTATAGCTAAGTGGGAAACGATGTGGGAAGGCTAAGACAGCTAGGAGGTTGGCTTAGAAGCAGCCACCCTTTAAAGAAAGCGTAATAGCTCACTAGTCGAGTCGGCCTGCGCGGAAGATGTAACGGGGCTAAGCTATACACCGAAGCTGCGGCAGCATACTTGTATGCTGGGTAGGGGAGCGTTGTGTAAGCCGTTGAAGGTGAACTGAAAGGTTTGCTGGAGGTATCACAAGTGCGAATGCTGACATGAGTAACGACAATGGGGGTGAAAAACCCCCACGCCGGAAGACCAAGGTTTCCTGTCCCATGCTAATCAGGGCAGGGTGAGTCGGCCCCTAAGGCGAGGCAGAAATGCGTAGTCGATGGGAAACGGGTTAATATTCCCGTACTTGTATGTACAGTGAAGGGGGGACGGAGAAGGCTATGCAGGCATGGCGTTGGTTGTCCATGTGAAAGTGTGTAGGAAGAGAGTTTAGGCAAATCCGGACTCTTAATTCTGAGGCACGAGACGAGCTGCTACGGCAGTGAAGTTGCAGATGCCCTGCTTCCAGGAAAAGCCTCTAAACTTATGTGCATACAAACCGTACCCCAAACCGACACAGGTGGTCAGGTAGAGAATACTAAGGCGCTTGAGAGAACTCGGGTGAAGGAACTCGGCAAAATAGTACCGTAACTTCGGGAGAAGGTACGCCTTTGATTGTGATGAGACTTGCTCTCTAAGCGATTGGAGGTCGCAGTGACCAGGTGGCTGGGACTGTTTATTAAAAACACAGCACTGTGCTAACTCGAAAGAGGACGTATACGGTGTGACACCTGCCCGGTGCCGGAAGGTTAATTGATGGGGTTAGCGTAAGCGAAGCTCTTGATCGAAGCCCCGGTAAACGGCGGCCGTAACTATAACGGTCCTAAGGTAGCGAAATTCCTTGTCGGGTAAGTTCCGACCTGCACGAATGGTGTAACCATGGCCACGCTGTCTCCACCCGAGACTCAGTGAAATTGAAATCGCAGTGAAGATGCTGTGTACCCGCACCTAGACGGAAAGACCCCGTGAACCTTTACTACAGCTTGGCACTGGACATTGACCCTACATGTGTAGGATAGGTGGGAGGCTTTGAAGCACGTACGCCAGTATGTGTGGAGCCATCCTTGAAATACCACCCTTGTATGTTTGATGTCCTAACTTTGCCCCATTATCTGGGGTGAGGACAGTGCCTGGTGGGTAGTTTGACTGGGGCGGTCTCCTCCCAAAGCGTAACGGAGGAGCACGAAGGTTGGCTAATCACGGTTGGACATCGTGAGGTTAGTGCAATGGCATAAGCCAGCTTAACTGCGAGACAGACACGTCGAGCAGGTACGAAAGTAGGTCATAGTGATCCGGTGGCTCTGTATGGAAGGGCCATCGCTCAACGGATAAAAGGTACTCCGGGGATAACAGGCTGATACCGCCCAAGAGTTCATATCGACGGCGGTGTTTGGCACCTCGATGTCGGCTCATCACATCCTGGGGCTGAAGTCGGTCCCAAGGGTATGGCTGTTCGCCATTTAAAGTGGTACGCGAGCTGGGTTTAGAACGTCGTGAGACAGTTCGGTCCCTATCTGGTGTGGGCGTTGGATGATTGAGGGGGGCTGCTCCTAGTACGAGAGGACCGGAGTGGACGAACCGCTGGTGTTCGGGTTGTCATGCCAATGGCATTGCCCGGTAGCTATGTTCGGAATCGATAACCGCTGAAAGCATCTAAGCGGGAAGCGAGCCTCGAGATGAATCATCCCTGACGGTTTAACCGTCCTGAAGGGTTGTTGTAGACGACGACGTTGATAGGCAGGGTGTGGAAGCGTTGTAAGGCGTTAAGCTAACCTGTACTAATTGCCCGAGAGGCTTAACCATACAACCCCAAGTTGACTTAAGTAACGAATGTGAACGAGTAGCGCTTGGCGTTGAATGATGACTTCGCAAGTCTGATAGGATACTGATACTAGCGTCCTGATTCGAATTTGATGACAGCTTTTTTACATTGTGACAGTTTATGCCTGGCGGCAATAGCGGTACGGTACCACCTGAATCCATCTCGAACTCAGAAGTGAAACGTACTAGCGGCGATGGTAGTGTGGGGTTTCCCCATGTGAGAGTAGCACACTGCCAGGCTCTTAATTAAAAGACAAAGCCCACTCAACGAGTGGGCTTTGTTGTATCTGGAACCACCTCATTTTTATCTCTTCTTCATTCCAACCCTTTGTTTGCATGCACACGGTTTGTCATGTCCAAACGCGTAGCGTTATCCGGTATCCAGAATACACAATGGTTGAATTTCACTGGATGGCGTATCAAGTACGCCATGACATTGGTGTTATACCAATCCCATTAAAAATATGATCTAATTAAGTCATACCAATCCCATTAAAAGTATGATCTAATTAAGTCAGTGAAGACAAAACAGATAATTAGATGCTAAAAAAGATAGATTTCACAGCGCTTTCCAAAAAGGAAACTAACGCAGCTAAAAGGATCAGGTTACTTGCATTGGCTCATTACAGTGAAGGAATGAACAAAGCACAAATAGCTAGAACACTTAAGGTCAGCAGGGCAAGTGTAAATAAATGGGTAGCGGCTTTTCTGGATAAAGGAATTGATGGCCTGGATGCCAAATCTCCTCCCGGTCGTCCTGCATCGCTGTCATCAGAACAGATAAAAAAGCTATCTCGCTATATTGAATATCATAGTCGTTCTGATGTCGGGGGAAGACTGACGGGAGCCGATATCCAAGCCTGGATATCGAGCCATCTGAATGTGGATTATAAAATGTCCAACATTTACCGTCTCTTGCATCAATGGGGTTTTTCATGGATTTCCAGCCGTTCAAAACACCCTAAGCAATCGCAAAACGCTCAGGAAGAGTTTAAAAAAACTGGAGATTAATGTGATCAAACTTTGTCCAGGACATCTGTCTCTGAACAATGTTGATATCTGGTTTCAGGATGAAGCTCGCTTTGGTCAGCAAAATACCACCTCTCGTTTATGGGCGAGAACTGGCAGTCGCCCACGCGCAGTCAAACAGCAACAATTTGAATATGCCTATCTTTTCGGTGCTGTCTGTCCCGCAACCGGCGAAACAGAGGCGCTCATAACGCCTTGGGTCAACAAGGATGCAATGACATTGCACTTGAAACAGATTTCTGAACGTACGAAACCGGGGCGAATGGCTGTCGTCATCATGGATGGCGCAGGATGGCATACAGAGGACACGATCCAACAGTTTGATAATATTCGTATGCTAAAGCTTCCTCCCTACTCGCCGGAACTGAATCCGGTTGAACAGGTATGGAGTTGGCTTCGTCAGAACGCACTATCCAATCGCATATTTGAAGGGTATGAAGATATCGTGGATGCATGTAGTGACGCCTGGAATACATTTGTCAAAGATACCCATCGCGTTATCTCTTTATGCACCAGAAAATGGGCACAGTTAAATGGCTAGGTTTTTAATGGGATTGGTATTAGATGCTAAAAAAGATAGATTTCACAGCGCTTTCCAAAAAGGAAACTAACGCAGCTAAAAGGATCAGGTTACTTGCATTGGCTCATTACAGTGAAGGAATGAACAAAGCACAAATAGCTAGAACACTTAAGGTCAGCAGGGCAAGTGTAAATAAATGGGTAGCGGCTTTTCTGGATAAAGGAATTGATGGCCTGGATGCCAAATCTCCTCCCGGTCGTCCTGCATCGCTGTCATCAGAACAGATAAAAAAGCTATCTCGCTATATTGAATATCATAGTCGTTCTGATGTCGGGGGAAGACTGACGGGAGCCGATATCCAAGCCTGGATATCGAGCCATCTGAATGTGGATTATAAAATGTCCAACATTTACCGTCTCTTGCATCAATGGGGTTTTTCATGGATTTCCAGCCGTTCAAAACATCCAAAGCAATCGCAAAATGCTCAGGAAGAGTTTAAAAAAACTGGAGATTAATGTGATCAAACTTTGTCCAGGACATCTGTCTCTGAACAATGTTGATATCTGGTTTCAGGATGAAGCTCGCTTTGGTCAGCAAAATACCACCTCTCGTTTATGGGCGAGAACTGGCAGTCGCCCACGCGCAGTCAAACAGCAACAATTTGAATATGCCTATCTTTTCGGTGCTGTCTGTCCCGCAACCGGTGAAACAGAAGCGCTCATAACGCCGTGGGTCAACAAGGATGCAATGACATTGCACTTGAAACAGATTTCTGAACGTACTAAACCGGGGCGAATGGCTGTCGTCATCATGGATGGCGCAGGATGGCATACAGAGGACACGATCCAACAGTTTGATAATATTCGTATGCTAAAGCTTCCTCCCTACTCGCCGGAACTGAATCCGGTTGAACAGGTATGGAGTTGGCTTCGTCAGAACGCACTATCCAATCGCATATTTGAAGGGTATGAAGATATCGTGGATGCATGTAGTGACGCCTGGAATACATTTGTCAAAGATACCCATCGTGTTATCTCTTTATGCACCAGAAAATGGGCACAGTTAAATGGCTAGGTTTTTAATGGGATTGGTATTAGTCAATTACCGCTAACCTGCGGTGCTCATTAAAAACCCGGTAGATTAGCGGAAGGCTGCAAGCCTTTAACCACAAGACATTGAAGAAATCTCAGGACTGTTTTATTGTTTGCGTGTGGTGTTTTTGCAGAGGTTAGCGGAAATGCCACATTCAGCCCTTCTGTAATCAGTATCACAGAGGACGCTGTCGCACCCTACGCGGGTGCGTGGATTGAAACCAAATCCACGAAGAACTCCATCCATCGTTGTCTGTCGCACCCTACGCGGGTGCGTGGATTGAAACCTGCGCGGGATGCCAATATAAAAAGGTGATTAAAGTCGCACCCTACGCGGGTGCGTGGATTGAAACAAATAATCCATCAATGAACCGCTACAACGTGGCTGTCGCACCCTACGCGGGTGCGTGGATTGAAACATTGGTTTTACCATCTTTTAACCCTTTGCCAAAAGTCGCACCCTACGCGGGTGCGTGGATTGAAACTGAAAGTGTTGATTTTAAAGGGATTTTTAAGGCTGTCGCACCCTACGCGGGTGCGTGGATTGAAACTGCGCTAATTTGGTATAGCGCGAACGCCCCCAAGTCGCACCCTACGCGGGTGCGTGGATTGAAACAACTTGTGGTTAAAAATCCTATTTAGCTAATTACGTCGCACCCTACGCGGGTGCGTGGATTGAAACCATTATTGACATTGCATAAAGCAATGGCGCGTAGTCGCACCCTACGCGGGTGCGTGGATTGAAACTAACACTGAGCCTCCTATACATGCATTCCAATGTGTCGCACCCTACGCGGGTGCGTGGATTGAAACAAGGCTTTGACAAGCTGACAGTGCTAAAGCCAGGGTCGCACCCTACGCGGGTGCGTGGATTGAAACTGGTATGTGCTCGCTGATGGGATATGGAATAAAGTCGCACCCTACGCGGGTGCGTGGATTGAAACAAGATGCTTGCAACAGAGGCTCTATTGGATTTATGTCGCACCCTACGCGGGTGCGTGGATTGAAACTCGTTCAATTTATTGAGAGTGGTAGGTTAGTAAGTCGCACCCTACGCGGGTGCGTGGATTGAAACATTTTGAGCAATAGCGGTTACAACGTTGATAAAGTCGCACCCTACGCGGGTGCGTGGATTGAAACTGGTCGTTGGAATATTACTGTAAAATTGGAAGAGTGGAATCTTCCACGAGGCTTGGATTTATATGACATGAATACCGGCAAAGGCTGTTGCCTTACCGGTATTATGGCAATGATGATTAGCTAATGCTGAAAAGATTTGTCCAGGTTGAGTTCATCACCGGCGGATCGACTGGAGGTTTGGTTCGAGTTCCGCGCGCAATGAGCATCTTAGATGTTTTTGCTTGCGAGTCTTTGGATAATTCAAGGGTATCAGAAGATTGGGTGTTTACTGAAGATAAGAGAACAGTTGAAGCGACAACTGCAATTTTTACTATTTCCATAATTATTACCTATTAATCAACTATTAAGTTTAAGGCGAGTAATCATTTACTCGGTGATTATTATGCATTGCTTTAGGTAAAAAGCTAATTTTTAATGTATTAACTATATAGTTAACCTGATGTGACGATCTTCTCTCGTCTTGATTGTTCTACAAACTCAATCATGGCACTTTGATGCCGCAAGCGGGTGGGAACCATCACATCAGCTTAGTTAGATATATGCTTTCGACATAAGCGAGGAATAATTTAGTCGTGTTGTGCATGTGAGTTAAGGTGAAATGTTTCACTTGAATGAGGGGTTAGTATTTCAGTATTTTTCTCACAATTTCCTGTATTTTCGTTGTTAGCTCTTTCTTCCCTTTTATAAGGCTTGCGCTTGCTAGCTTGTTGATGGCTTGCTGTTGTAATGCATATTTAACTAACAATTCTTTTTCACTTTCATTGAGGTTTGCATAGCTGTTTTTTTGTAACGCTAATACAAAAAGAGCTTCTCTGCTCAAAGATAATGGTCGTTTCCCTGACGCGAAATATTCCAGTTCTGCTTTACGAGTTTCATCCAGATCATCAATTTGAAGTAGCGACTGTAAAATGCTTAACACCATTGGGTAGCTTAAATGACGGTAGGTATTGGATAAGTGGAATTTGATATTGCGTTGAAGTGCGTTTTCCAAGCTTGCGATAATAGATTCGTTTTCAGAATGCAGCGAACGCAATACCAAGGCATTGTATTCGCCTGTTGCGGTTTCTTTTTTTAATCCCAAAAATACCAATTGAAAATGATTTTTTTGCCAAAATTGTAATAACTCCGGTTCTGCCCCGAAAGATGCACCAACGAAATCCAGTTCTTTTTTCTCAGCCCACTGAACAATCTCTGTGAGCAATTCAGTTCCTAGTCCTTGATGTTGTTGAGCTGGTTGAACGGCAATTCTGACTATGCGAGCAAATCTCTTGGTTGCAACTTCCGACATATTTAGGGTGCTTGAAAGTTTCTGTGCCAGCAAGTGTCCATTAGGGCGACGTTCTCCGAATGCGATATGTTCAGCAATATCACTCAGACGACTACCGCCTTCCAATGCCACAATCGCTGTTGCTAATACATTCCCTTGTTTAACAGAAATAAACACATGTTGATCAGGGGAGTCCAGTAACGATGCTATTGTGTCGGGACTTGTTTGATAGTGAGCATTTACTAATAGAGAAAAGCTTTGATATAGCAATGGTGGATTATTGATAAGCTCCTGAGCCGTCACCATGCCAATATAGTCATTTAAATCGGACGATGAATTATCTGGTTGTGTGTAAGCCAAAACCTGAAACCAGAATTGCTCCAAGGGATCGTTTTCAGACCAGCGTATCGGCGCTTGTAATGCGATTTCGCGATACTCAGGGAATTGCTGTTTTAGGTGCTGCTTAAAGCGAATTTCAAACCCTCGGCCACTGCCTTCATAACCGTGTATTGTGCTGCTGAAAACCACTCTTTTATAGAGCGCACAAATTTGTTTAAGCTGTTCTACGGGAATTGCCGCTGCTTCATCAATGATTACTAAATCGGCAGAAGGTTGCTGTTCTATAAGCGCGTCAACCGCCCAGAAGTTTAACGCATTTGTATTTGCTCCGAGCGTTTCAAACCAGTGAAAGCTTTGCTCACAACAAGATTTTGTTGGTGCGGTCAGAATAATGTTTTTATTGTTTTCGCTTGCCAGTTTGGCGCTAGCGATACCGATAGCGCTGGATTTTCCTCGTCCCCGGTCGGCTTGCATAATTAACGGACGATTACGATGTCCGGTTGCGACCTTGATAATGGCGTCGACAGCTTGTTGCTGATCGTTGGTAATACAAGGAGGTTGAGGAGCATTTTTCTGCGTTGATAATATATTTTGTAGTGGCGCTGGTTGCCCTTGCCCGCCGCTTATACCTATGGGCGTTATAACCAGGCAGTGTGGATCCTGTTCGATATGTTGTACTAACCATTGCACAAAATAACTGTGTTGGAAATTGTCTTCAAAACCGTAGGATATGCGTTGTTTTAATTCGGGATCTTTATAATTGCCCCAGCTTTGAAAATCCGGGCACAGGAGTATCATCAAACCCGATTGTTTTATTGTTCCAGACAGTGCTGACAGAGCATTGGCACGGGTTCCCGCCCAGGCATTGTAGATAACGCATTGCGTTTCCTGCCCCAGATATTGGCGATATTGCTTGTTGCTAATGTGTACTGCGTTGCTTCTATCTTCGTCTGAATCTGGATGAGAAATACCCACACTCACTATTGAGCCTGTGTTTTCCTTGTTCCAACCTAACTGTTCAATTAAGAGGTAAGCCGTTTCAATAGCCCATGATTGTTCACCCGATATAACCACAAGTTGTCGATGGCAGGGATGAGCCAGGCGTCGATTCACCCAGTTTTGAATCTGCTGTGTCAGCATGGTTGTTACAGGCATGGTTTTCAAGTTATCGCAATTTGGCGTTAGTTTAAGAAATTTGTCAGCAAATTACGATGCTGAGGCATGAAATCACGACAATATATTAATTTCTTGAATGATGGGAATATTCCTTGTTGGACTATCCGCACATAGCTTGCGCATGATACTCTGCCAAATCTTCATTTCTTAAAGGTCGAGAAGCCTTTTTCACAAGGCTTGCCAACGACTTTTTACTAACGAATTTACTTACTAACAGGAGCAAGCAGGAATATGTCTTTTTCGCATTTTTTTCCACCGCAACGCACCCTTATGGGGCCGGGTCCATCAGATGTAAGTCCTCAAGTGCTGGCTGCTCTTTCCAAGCCTACTATAGGCCATCTTGATCCGCTGTTTGTTGGCTTAATGGATGAAATCAAAGCACTATTACAATATGCATTTCAAACTGAAAACAAATTAACAATGGCGGTGTCTGCTCCCGGTTCTGCGGGCATGGAAACCTGTTTTGTGAATCTGGTTGAACCGGGCGACAAAGTGATCGTTTGTATCAACGGCGTATTTGGTCAGCGTATGCTGGAAAATGTCAAACGCTGTGGCGGTGAAGCGGTTGTGGTTGAGCAAGCGTGGGGGCGTGCGGTTGATCCCCAACACGTGGAAGAAGCACTAAAAGCGAATGCTGATGCCAAGTTTCTGGCTTTTGTTCATGCTGAGACTTCTACCGGTGCTCGCTCTGATGCCAAAACCTTGTGCGCGCTGGCGAAGCAACATGGTTGTTTGACCATTGTTGACGCCGTTACTTCTCTTGGTGGCGTAGAACTACGTGTCGATGAATGGGGTATCGATGCCATTTATTCGGGTAGTCAGAAGTGTTTGTCCTGCGTTCCTGGTTTGTCTCCGGTTAGTTTCAGTGATGCTGCGGTAGAAAAGATTAAAGCGCGTAAAACACCGGTTCAAAGCTGGTTCCTGGATCAGTCTTTGGTGATGGCTTATTGGTCGGGTGATGGCAAGCGTAGCTACCATCACACTGCACCTGTCAATTCGTTGTATGCACTACATGAATCCCTCTTGTTGTTAAAGAATGAAACGCTGGAAAAAGCCTGGGCGCGTCATCAGAAACAGCATGAGAAATTGGCTGAAGGGCTTAAAGAACTTGGCTTGGACTTTGTTGTTCCAGAAGATGAGCGTTTGCCGCAATTGAATAACGTTTACATTCCAGAAGGCGTTGACGATGCGGCTGTGCGTAAACAACTTCTGGAAGAATATAATCTGGAAATTGGAGCTGGCCTTGGCGCGTTCGCGGGTAAAACATGGCGTATCGGATTGATGGGCTATGCTGCTCGTAGCGAAAACGTTGCGCTTTGCTTGGCAGCTTTGAAATCAGTCTTGAAATAAATGATGTAGAGATAAGGATATTGGCTCAAGCTTAAAAGTAAGGTCAATATCCTGTCCGATTGGGATTGGGTGCTTGCAAGTCATCAATAGCCTGCTACAATCCCTCCGCGTTGTCGTAGCGATCGTCTACGGCGACATATAACCAAGGGGTGTCCAGTCAGTAATATGTTACTGGCAAATGGGCTGAGATTGACGCAAGTCGGAACCCTGTAACCTGATCCGGATAATGCCGGCGTAGGGATGGTGATTCCAGCATAACCTGCTTCAATTCCAGAAAATGGTTCTTGCTGGATACTACATCGAACATCCAGCCGTAAAAACCGGATCTTTTCATGTAAAAATACAAGAAGAGATCCAAATGAAAAAACGCTTTTTAACTCTCTCTATCCTGACAACCTTTTCCGTTGTTACTGCGACTCATTCAGTTGCAGAAGACGCTGAATCTATTGAAACCATTACCGTTACATCCGATTTTCGCGATAAGCCTATCGACGAGATCTCAAGCAGTGTATCGGTTTTATCTGAAAATGTGTTGAATCAGCGTCAGGCCAAGCACTTGGAAGAGCTACTGAATGTCGCGCCCAATCTGAATTTTAACAGTGGTGCAGGGCGCGGACGATTTATCCAAATTCGTGGTATTGGTGAACGTAGCCAATATGCTGAACCCATTAATCCATCGGTTGGCTTTATCATCGACGACATGGATTTTTCCGGTATGGCGGGTATTGGTACTTTGTTCGATGTTGAACAGGTCGAAGTCTTGCGTGGGCCACATGGTACTGAATTTGGTGCGTCAGCGATGGCTGGCGTAGTGAAGCTGAAAACCGTTGACCCCAGTGCTCTTGCCAGCGGTCATTTTCGTTTAAGCGTAGCACAGCAGGATACCTGGGAACTTGCCGCAGCTTACGGCGATAGCCTGAGTGACAAATGGCAATATCGAGTGGCTGTGCAACAGTACGCCAGCGATGGTTTTATTAAAAACATCTATCTCGATCGTGAAGATACCGACAATATCGACGAGCTGACGTCACGTATCAAACTGCGCTATTTAGCCACTGAAAATCTAACGCTGGATTTTTCTTATCAGTATTTCGATATCGACAATGGCTACGATGCGTTTTCATTGGATAACGATGGTAAAACACGTTCAGATGAACCCGGTTTTGATCGTCAAGAAACCCATGCTTTTGGCTTGAATGCGCAGTGGCGTCAGCCTTGGGGAACCGTCAAAGCCATCTATACCAACAATCAGTCCGACTTAGAGTATGGCTACGATGAAGACTGGACCTATGTGGGGTTTCATCCTTGGGAATACAGCTCAACGGATCACTACTTCCGTAATCGTGACAATAACAGTCTGGATGTGCGCGTTGTTTCCAATGACAGCAGTAAGCTGCTCGCTGGCTCAACGTCGTGGGTTATTGGTGCTTATCTAAAGAATGTTGATGAAGACGTTGTTCGGGAGTACACCTATGCGGAAGGGCGTCCTGCTAACGATTATCAGGTGGATACACTTGCGCTTTATGGCCAGTTGGATAGCCAATTGAGTGAGCAGTTAACCTTGATCACTGGCCTGCGTGTTGAGTCCACGGAAACGGACTACCAAGACAGTGCTGGTTTTGCGGAAACGTCTGACGATACCATCGTGGGTGGTAAGTTAGTGCTTGAGTATCAATCTGAGCAATCAGGTTTGCTTTATGGTGGTGTGTATCGAGGTTACAAGCTGGGGGGCTTTAATACCGATTTACGCATTGCACCTGAATATCGTTTGTTTGAACCCGAGTACAATTGGAACTACGAAATCGGCATGAAGAATCGATTCCTGAACGACAAGTTGTACATGGGCATTTCTGCTTTTTATATGGAACGTAAGAACAATCAAATTGACGATTATTTCATTTTGGAAATCCCCGGAACGGGCGCGTTAAGTTTTGTGGATGTGAAGCTGAATGCCGATGTGGGAACTAATAAGGGCGTTGAAATTGAGTCTCGCTATGAACTGAATAACAGTGCCACTTTCTTTGCCAACATTGGTTTACTGGATGCGACGTTTGGGGATTTATACAACGCCAAAGGTGAATACGTGCCAGAACGGGAACAGGCACAAGCGCCAAGTTATACCTTCAATGTGGGCATGGTAATCGACGTTACAGAGCATTTGCGTATGAGTTTGGAAGCTGACGGCAAGGACGAACATTATTTTTCTGATGGTCATAACGAACGCTCTAGCGCTTATGTGCTGTGGCATACCCGCTTTGTTTACCAAATGAATGACTGGGAATGGTCAATTTGGGGTAAAAACATCTTTGATAAAAGGTATTATGTGCGAGGCTTTGGCGGATTTAATAATGATCCGAGAGAGTATTATGAAGGCGAAAAGCCTTATTATCAGCTAGGCGATGGTCGTCAGTTTGGATTGTCTGTGGACTATCACTTCTAATTCAGACTTTACCAAGCTAAACAAGAGAAAGCACATGGACAACATTTTAAATGAGCTAAGCGCAATGACCAGTTTGGAATTCATTGCTGCTATTTTAGCTCTACTTTATGTTTGGTTTGCAGCCAGACAAAACATTTGGTGTTGGCTGTGTGCTTTTATTAGCTCATCCATATATACCTGGATTTTCTGGCAAGTCGCCTTGCCCTTTCAATCTGCGCTGAATCTTTACTACGTCATCATGGCGGTATTTGGGTGGTGGAGTTGGCGCGGGATCCAGAACCAGAAACAACAATCGGTGATCCGACATTTCCCTATAACCTGGCATTTGGCAGCAATCGCTGGGCTTATTTTGTTGTCTATTGGCTTGTCACATTATGTGAATGATACTCACGATATTGGTTATTTTGGCTATCTGGATGCCGGGGTTGCGTTATTTAGTGTGTTTACTACATTTCTGGTCACCCAGAAGGTATTGGAGAACTGGATATACTGGATTTTTATTAACTCTGCCGCTTGTTATTTGTATGCCAGCCAAGGATTATTGTTCACAACCGGGTTGTTCATCATTTATGTGGTAATGTCGTTGTATGGTTTGTATGCTTGGCGTTGTAGTCAGAATGCCGCCGATGATATTAGCAGTACGCATTTTGCGCCGTGAGCTGATATGACATTCAGTAGTAAATAGCCTTAGCAGTCCATAGTGGCTCTTAGTAGTAATAGGTGAAGTAATGGAAGTCGTGGAAGTAAAAAGAGAAAACGCAACTGAGGATGTGACAGACACAGTTAAGGAATATGTCTCGTCGTTATCTATTACTGATTCCAGATATCAGCTGACTCCCTTGCAGCATCAAACCAGTAATCTTCATTTTCGCTTGGAAACTGAAAAGGCCAATCCTGGTACTGAGTATTTTGTGAAGCATTTTCAGCGAACGCATTTTATTCCGGTAAACCGACAAGCGAATTTTACCTTACAACGACAGGTGGCTGACGCTGGTTATGCGCCTATGCCTGTGAGCTTGTCTGAGGATCACCAAATTCAGGTGGAACACTGGGTTGAGCAAGAGCCCATGAACCAGTGTAGCCGCCAGCAAAAAGTGTGTAAGGCGGCAGAAGTGCTGGCGCATATTCATCAGTTGCCTATTTGTGTCACTGAAATGAACCTGTTAGCAAATTGGCAGCGCTATCTGGATTTTATTCCTGCGCATTATCATGACGATTTATGTCAGCGTATGGATGCTTGTACATCCATATGGGAAACCTCGAATGCCTTATGCTTATGCCACCATGATATGTCTTTCGGGCATATTGCTGGCTTGGGCTCAAATGTTATCTTTGATTGGGAATATGCGGCACTTGGCGATCCTCATTTCGATTTGGCCTGCTGCATTTTAATTAATCAGCTAACACAACCTGAAATTCAATGCTTGCTGGAAGTTTACTGTGCCTATTTTCCTTCGGCTGTGGAGTCTTTCGTGACAGAGAATGTCACGAAAATGCTACCCGTTGCATTGCTGACAAATGACCTTTGGCAACTGGCATATGACAATAATCAAGCAGTTGATTCTAATCGAGGCTAAAACCTCTTTACCTTTTAATGTGTATGGGTATAATGCCGCAGCTTGTCCAGTGAAAGGGCAAGCGGATAGCAACAATTCAAGTAATAAAGATCATCTTAAGGACTTTATTGTTGCAGCAGGATAGGGGTGTAGTTCCAATTGGTAGAACAGCGGTCTCCAAAACCGATGGTTGGGGGTTCGAGTCCCTCCACCCCTGCCATGTTCCTTTCTTAACATCTTCCACAGCGAGTGTTGATTGATGATAAACCAGGAGCAATACCGTAAAGCAATACTCAGTGAGTTAGGTATTACTCAATGGCGTTTGTCCGAGGCCAATCTACTCGATAAATCCTATGCAGACTCTAATCCAGAGATGCGAGATATGTTAGAAACGAGTGTTTCTAGCGAAGATACTTCTAATCAGAGTCAGCCCTTAGAGAGCAAATCTCAAGAATCAGTGCTGGCAGAACCCACTAAAGAAGTCATTGACGTTACCGGGAAACTGGTGATTGAAGCCGGTCTTAAATCCAACTATCCCATATGGTTTTGGCAGGATTTGTCTCTTGCGTTGAATCATCCACTGGAAGAAATTATCTGGTTGTCTGATTCACAAGAGCCTCAAGGCGAGGCATTGTGTTTCATTCGGGTTCAGAATGATGGTAATTACTCAGGCCAATATACATCCGATATCCAATTACCGCTTCCTGCCGATTCAAATGTGAATTCGCTTCTCAATGCTGGCAGCAAGAAAACCTTATGGGATAAACTGCAAGCTGTACTTAAATCTAGTGAATAAATAGAGGTAGAGCTTGGAACCGCAATTTCAATTCATTTCTCCGGATGATTATGAAGCTGCTTTTAAGTTACAAACCGGATGCCATTCATATCCTTGGTCACGCAGCCAATTTGCCGATTGTTTAACTGAACCTTACTTTGCTGTTCAAATGCTACTGGATGATGAAGTTGTCGGTTATTACGTGGGCTTAAAGGTTTCGGTTGAATGCACTCTCATGGATATTGGTATTGCCAAGGACGCACGAGGCAAGAGCCTGGGTAAGGAATTGCTGAAGCACTTTTTGCGTGAATGCAACAAACGCCAAGCGGAAGAAGCCTGGCTGGAAGTGCGCATATCGAATACTCCAGCGATTAATCTTTATACTCAAATGCAGTTTGAAGAAATTGAAGTTCGCAAGGATTATTATCCTACCGCCGATGGGCGTGAAGACGCGATTATTATGAAGCTGACGCTTGGGCAGTAGGTCTTGGTTTTGCAGTGCTAATTGTGTTGGATATTGCATCAAGCCAAGTAAAAATAACCGCAGATGAGCTAATAAAATAAGAAGAGCTAATAGAACCACATCGTCAAGCTGAACTCGTTTCAGCTTCTCCTTCCTTTTCCACAAAATCGTAATAGTATTAAACCTTCTTTTTTATTATTTCTTAGATTTAATTAATTGAGTTTCTCTAATTTGATATAGCTAAATATTATTAATTTTTGATAAGAAAATTACTATCCAAAACATCCGTTTTTTTCATCAATTATTTTCAAATAATCCATCCTGAATCATTTAAGAAATGCAAATATTTAACCCATTTGGTGTGTTTGTTTTTTATCCTGAAATCAGTTTACAACAAGTGAGTGGCTGGTTATTATTTTTGGCGAAATGTGGTGTAAGTAATTGTAAAATAACAAAAAAGTAAAAAATATTCATCGTTTTGGTATTAAATTTTTACTACCTCAAGTCTGATTCAATTTCACATTTCAATATTTTTACTTCTAAAACAGCTTTTTAAATAACGAGCTTTTTAAAAGAAGTAACCGAATTAACTGCCATTAATAGTGGCTGAAATTTTATAACGGGCTGCTTGTGATGTTGAATAATTCATTTCCAATATTAAGTCGTTTTATGGCATGGATTATTGCCCCTGTTTTAGTCGGGTTAATTTGGGGCTATCAACATTTTAATCAAAGTTTGCCGCAAATATCGGGTGAGGTGAAATTAAATGGGTTGTCGGCACAAGTTGAAATTGTGCGTGATAGCAATGCTGTGCCTCACATTTATGCGAAGCAGGATCCGGACGCCTTTTTCGCTTTGGGCTATGTGCATGCACAGGATCGCTTATGGCAAATGATGTATCAGCGTCGTTTTGGGCAAGGGCGGCTAAGTGAAGTCTTAGGGTTTGATGCGCTGAATATTGATAAGTTGATGCGCACACTGGGGTTGCATCATTTGTCCAGCCAAACCATTGCTCATCTGGATAAGCAAACACAAGTTAGCCTGCAAGCCTACGCTGACGGCATCAATGCCTGGTTAAGTGAAGGCCATGTATTGCCGCCGGAGTTTAGCATTCTGGATCTCACGCCTGAGAAATGGCAGCCATCAGACTCTGTACTGTTGTTAAAGTTAATGGCATTGGATTTGGGTCAGAACTTCGGCGACGAATTAACCTTTGATTCTTTGGTCAAGGAACTTGGGCTGCAAAAAGCGGCGCAACTAACGCCAAATTATCCAGAAGAAGGAGTCACTGTCACGGAAGCGAATGACCTCACTTCTCCTCAATTGAATCGTGAATTACTGTCTTTAAGCGACACCATCCAACGGCCTTCCGGTGTTAGCAATGCTGCGATTGGGAGCAATGCCTGGGTTGTTTCTGGCCGTCATACCGTGTCGGGTTTACCGCTGTTATCAGCCGACCCGCATTTGGCGAATCAAATCCCGGCTTTGTGGTATCTGGCTGAGATTCAGGGTGACAAGCTGCACGCCATTGGTGCTACCTACCCGGGAGTACCTTTTGTTATTTATGGTCACAATGGCTTGATTAGCTGGGCAAGCACCAATTTAACTGCCGATGTTCAAGACCTCTATGTCGAACGCGTTCATCCCGTGCATGAGGATATGTATGAGGTTGATGGTCAGTGGCAGGCTATGACGGTTCGCGAGGAATGGATCAAGGTGAAGTCTGATTTGCCGGAAATGCTGGATGATCCGGTTCCTCCGCTAAAATGGCTGGCTCGCAGCACTCGCCATGGGCCGTTAATCAGTGATGCCATGGGAAAAGTGGAAAACCCATTGGCCATGCGTTGGACTGCATTAATCGCTAGCGATACCTCAATGGATAGCTTGCGTGATATCAATTATGCCCGGGATTGGCATGAGTTTACTGAAGCGATCCAGGATTACGTCGCCCCTGCCTTAAATTACCTGTATGCCGATATTCACGGCAATATCGCTTACACAGCGGCTGGTCATATTCCGGTCAGGCAACAAGGTGACGGACGTTTACCTGTTCCCGGCTGGCGTTCAGATTATGAATGGCTTGGCATGATCCCCTTTAATGAGTTGCCCAATGGCATTAATCCTGCTCAGGGATTCTTTGTCAGTGCCAACAATAAGATTCATAGCGACGATTACCCTTACCTGATATCCAGCAGTTGGTCGCCACCTTATCGCGCAGAAAGAATTACAGAACTTCTTCAAGCTCAAATTACCGCAGGTATTAAGTTTCAGGTTGAGGATTTCTCACAGATGCAAGGGGATGTGGTGAGTTTGCAGGCGAAAAAGCTGGTCAACTTTTTGGCGAGCTTAACACCTGAAACTCAAGTGCAGAGCCAGGTATTGGCGCGTTTGTCGGATTGGCAGGGGAATTTAACCGCAGACAGTGAAAGCGCTGCTATTTTTCAGTCCTGGCTACGTAATTTTAATGCGCTCTTGGTGAAGGACGATCTGCGCGGCGACTTATTACATGTCGCTCGCGGTGATGAATTACAAGGTCTGGTCAATCGCATCCAGCCCGTATTTATTGAACATCTTCTTAATGCGCCTGATTCTGATGAGTCTCGCATGTGGTGCGACCAAGCCCATACGCCAGAAATGGAAACCTGTCAGCAATTAGCACTACTGGCCTTGGATGATGCCATTGCCGAACTGAATAAACATGCTGGCACAGACGGAACCTGGGGCGATGTGCATCACAGCGTTTATCCGCACCCGGTATTTACTCATGTACAACTGCTTGATTATCTCTTTGATCGTGAAGTCCCCGGTTCTGGTGATGCTTTCACCATTAATGTTGCCGACTGGCAGTATTCTGAAGATAAAGGCTATCAACAGCGAATTGGCCCGAACTATCGTCAGGTTGTTGATATGAGCAACGTGCAAGCGAGCGGCTTTATTACCAGTACAGGGCAAAGTGGCAATATCCTCAGCCCGCATTACGACGACTACATTCTGGCTCATAAACATAATCAGTTATTTCCCATGTACTTTGGGAAAGCGCACTTGCCTCAAGGTGCTTCGGTGTTGCGCCTTGTGCCCGCAACATCCTCTAAAGAATCAAATCGAGCATTGGGAGAGGCAGAATAATGACAACATTAAGAAGCGTTTTTGGGGCATTACTGAAGAAAACTCGATCCTTTACGGCTCATTTTTCCAATAAATCATCTTTTTCCAATGAATCATCGTTTGCCAACCAGAGCAAGGATCAGAGCCCGCCACCGGGACAAGAGGATGTTTTAAATGCTATCAAATTATCAAAACTGTTTGGGCAAGCTGCGCCAAATCGCGTGTTTCTCGCTATTGTGCTCGGTAGTTTGGCGGGGTTTGCCTATTCCATCATGATCCCCTTGGTGTTGATGTCACTTCGTCCGCCGCCAAGTCGTTTGTTGCAAGTGGAGGGCTACGAACCTTTTATGCTGTTTGGGACGTTTGAGGTTTCCACGCCTAAATTAGCCTTGGCCTTTTTCCTGTTATGCATGTTTATTTTGCTATGTCAGGCCTCGTCGCAAACCTTGTTGTCCCGGGTTGCGATTGAAATGACCAAACGCTTGCGCATGGATATGTACCGACGTATTTCTCGCTTACCCATTCAGGATTTGGAACGTATTGGCCCCTCACGATTAATGGCAGGGATCACCGCCGATATTCCCGGTGTTATCAGTGGCGCGGCTGTATTTCCCGAGCTGGTGGTGAACATCGCTACTTTGCTTGGCTTGTTGGGATTTCTGATTTACCTCAACTTGCCGGTGTTTGTGTTCATCATTCTCACCATTTTGGCGGGGGCGATGACCTATCAACTGCCGATTTATATTGGCAGCAAATACATAGAACGAGCGCGGCATCGTTTCGATCTGATCCACGAGTCTATTCGCGGCCTGATATACGGCGCTAAAGAGCTGAAGATCAACCAACAGCGCCAGCAATCCTATTTAAATCAGGATTTATTCAAGCTGGAGCAGGATCAAGCACAAGACGACAAGCGAGGGCAGACCTTTATTGTCTTCGGTACAACCTATGGCAACCTGATTAGCTTCTTCGCCATTGGCTGTGTGACTTATGTGATGGCGAATTACTACGCGCTGTCTCAGGAGCATTTGACCGGGGTCGTGATGGTCATGCTGTACATTACCGGGCCAATTGCAGCGTTGATTAATGCGGTTGGGCCCATTGCACGCGCCTCGGTTTCTGCCCGAAAATTGCAGGGCTTAAAACAGGACATGCCGGTTGAAGCCGGGTGGGGCAAAGACGGCGTGATCGATTGTGAACGCTTGGCTCTCAAAGGGCTAACCTTCGCCTATCAAAACAAAAATCTGGATGAGTCCTTTCATGTTGGGCCAATCGATCTCACGTTGAATCGGGGCGAAATTACCTTTTTAGTTGGCGGCAATGGCTCGGGTAAGACTACGCTGGCGAAAATGCTGTCGCTGCATTACCTGCCAGAAAGCGGCAGCCTGCTGTTTGATGACATCGAAGTAACGCCCGAGAACCGGGAAGCCTGCCGTCAGAGCGTGTCTGCTATCTACACCGACTTCTATCTGTTTACCCGTTTGTTTGGCATCGACAACCCTCAAATTCAGGCGCTGGCGAATCGTTATATTCAGGATTTGCACTTGTCTGGCAAGGTGGAAGTGCGCGACGGTCAGTTTTCAGGAACCGCGCTTTCAGATGGGCAAAAAAAGCGTTTGGCCTTGCTGGTGACCTATCTGGAAAATCGCTCTATTTACGTGTTTGACGAATGGGCAGCGGATCAGGATCCGGTATTTAGAGAAATCTTCTATCGACAAATACTGCCCAGTTTAAAAGCCATGAACAAGCTGGTGATTGTCATAAGCCATGATGATCGCTATTTCGATGTGGCGGACAAAGTGGTGCGTATGGAAAACGGCAAAGTGCATAGTGTTCAGCTTAATCATCCTGATCAGAATCAGTCAGATCTGACTCGCTCCAGCGATTCCAGTAAAGATATTACTATGGAGGAGAACTCATGATGTCACAGGGGTATCAGCAAACGCTGGTGGGGCGATTGGCGCAATACGCACAGCCGGAAGGCGAGTTGGCAAGACCTGACGCAACCGCTTTTGAATTTCTTCATGGGGATGATGTAAACGAACCTCTGGCTCGGGTGGATACTCTGACTTTTCAGCAACTGGATGCACAGGCGAAGATCTTGGCTGTTCGTCTGTTACGCCAAATTGCTGCTGGGGCTGCTGTGGAAAGAACGGCGGGACAAAAAACGGCGGGACAAACAGCCGTGGGACAAAGAGCCGCAGGACAAAGAGTCATCCTGTGCTATCCGCCCGGGCTGGACTACATCAAGGCTTTTTACGCTTGCCTGTACGCCGGCATTGTTGCGGTTCCTTTGTACCCGCCCCAAGGCAAGGCCAATACTCGCCGTTTTCGCCATGTTATCAATACCTGTGGTGTGAACTACATCCTCACTACGCAAGAGATGCAAAGCAAGTTTGTTGCGAGACTCTTGCAAACCTCTGATCACGAACACTCAGCTCAAGCCTTGCCTGATCTGAACGCCGAACAATTTATCTATACCGATGCGTTGTTAGCTGAGCCGCATAGCGACCTGGATTCATTCGTTTGGCCAGACATCAGCCCTGACTCACTGGCATTTTTGCAGTATACCTCGGGCTCAACGGGCGACCCCAAGGGCGTGATGATAACTCACGGCAACATCATGGCGAATCTGCGCTTGTTAGAGCAAACCACAGGTTGTCATCAGGGTGATACCTTTGTGAATTGGTTGCCCTTGTTCCACGATCTCGGGTTAGTGAATGCCATGCTGTTACCCGTTTATTTGGGCACGCGTTCGGTATTAATGGCACCGCTGACCTTTGTCGCCAATCCTGTGTATTGGTTACAGGCCATTAGTCATTATCGCGGTAGCATTTGTGGTGCGCCGAACTTTGCTTATGAACTCTGTTTGAAAAAGGTGCCAGAAGAGGCGATAGCGGGACTGAATCTGGATTCCTGGCGCATTGCTTTTAACGCCGCCGAGCCGATTTTTCCTGAAACCTTATCTGAATTTGCTCGCAAATATGAGTCTGCGGGCTTCAAGCAAGGCAGTTTCTTTCCCAGTTATGGCATGGCGGAAGCCACGGTGTTTCTGTGTGGTTGTATGCATGAGCCGGAGCATATTGTTCGTCTCGCGCTTGATGGCAAATCCATTGCTATTGAGTCAAATCCACCCACAGAAGGCAAGTCTGCCGTTGCCTGTGGTGATATTTCCCGAATGCAGCAATGCGGGCACGATATTCGTATTGTTGATCCTGAAACCTTCTGCGAATTGCCTGATGGGCAAGTGGGTGAGATCTGGGCAAGAGGAAATAGCATTGGCGTTGGCTATTGGCAACGCCCAGAACAAACTCATGACACTTTTTATGCGCTCTTACAACAAGAAGAGCAAAATGCCAGAGCTGATGATGCTGGCTGGCTGCGCACGGGTGACTTGGGCCTGGTTCACAACCATCGCTTGTATGTCACCGGGCGCATTAAAGAACTCATTATCATTGCGGGGCAGAACTATTATCCCACGGATATTGAACGCACGGTTCAAGAAGCTCATTCGGCGTTAACGGTTGGCGCTGGCGCAGCGTTTGCGGTGGAGCAAGACGGCGAAGAGCGTTTGGTCGTGGTTCAGGAAGTGGCGCGCACCGCCTTAAAAGAATTGAATTCTCAAGCGGTATTTCAATCGGTATTAACCGCAATTGCTCAAGAGTATCAGCTCGATCCTTACGCCATTTTGCTGGTGAAACCCGCCAGAGTGGAAAAGACCACCAGTGGTAAAATTCAGCGAAAACTGGCACAGCACAAGTACCTGACGGGCGAGATTGATAGCATTGCTGCTTACGTTAAGGGGCAGTCTGCTGTTGAACCCGAGTCTCAAGAACAAGCTCTGAACGAAGTTGAACAGCATACAACTCAAACAAGAGCACCGAATGAGCTTGAAGCTTTTTTGATACAGGCATTACAGGATGAGTTGTTTGATGGCTCACGCCAAGAGCCAGAGGAAATATCACCGGACGACAGTATTTTCTCACTCGGTGCTAATTCTATCGTGTTGACGCGATTACTGTATCGAGTGAACAAGCATTGGCAGGGAAAATTAGCAGAAGAATTGTCTATTGCCTGCATTTTTGAATACCCCACCATTGCGCAATTGGCGGCTTATATTCGTTCGCAAATGGCTCAATTGCAAATGCAAGTGGCTGATGTTTCAAATGTTCTCACTGACGTTTCTCTTTCCTCCTCTATTGAGAAAGTCAAAGCTGACTCGTTAATCCCCATGACACCCGCGCAACAAGGGTTATGGTTTCAATGGCAAATGGAACCTCAAAGCGCTGCCTACAACGAGTATCGGTTTTTTTCCTTGCAGGGCGAAGTGAACACATCGGCATTAGAGAGCAGTTTCAGGCATTTGATTGAACGACACGAAATCCTGCGCACTTGCATGATCCGTGATGATTCAGGCTTTTACTTACAGCCGTTAGCCATTGATGCGGCTGACCAGTTTGTGATGCCTGTGCTTGCGGTTTCAACCCGAGCCGAATTAGATCAGTCTTTGACCGAGGCTGTTATTGCGCCTTTTGATCTCATTACTGGTCAGGTGATCCGTGCCAAACTAATCCGTTTTGCCGATGACGCCTATTTATCTGTGTCTATGCATCATATTGCGACAGATGGTTGGTCGGTGGCGTTATTGATTCAGGAATTATCGACCCTGTATCAATACTATGCCGATGCTGGCAATGCTGAGTTGTCGCTGGAGCAGCAATTACCATCGCTTCCTATTCAGTTTTCAGATTATGCGGCATGGACTCATCAAGCGCTAAACCCGTCTCAAGAGCAAATTCAGTCTGGGTTGCTGTATTGGAAGGAACGTTTAAAAGGTGCGCCTGAACTGCACAATCTGCCGTTGGATAAACGCCGTCCGATGTATCAGACAATGTCTGGCGGGTTGGTGCAGCATCAACTTTCTGCTGAACAGCTAAAGCAAATAAATCAGTTCTGTGATGCTCACAATGTCACCTTGCATATTTTCCTGCAGTCAGCCTTAGCGGTGCTTTTAGCTCGCTATAGCGGAGAACATGGAGAAACTGGCGAGCAGGATATTGTGATTGGCTCACCTTATGCCGGACGTTCACAACCCGAATTGCAGCACTTGGTCGGTTATTTTGTGAATATGTTGGTTTACCGACATCAATTCACCGCTGACACGAATTTCACCACTCTGTTACAGCAAACCCGAGAACAGGCGGTTGCGGCCTATACGCATCAGTTAGTGCCTTTTGAAATGCTGGTCAATGAATTACAGCCACAACGCAGTTCCGCCTATAACCCCTTGGTGCAAATTGCCCTGGTCGTTCAGAACAATGAAAGTGCCGATTTGACCTTGGGTAAGGTATCTATTCAGGAATATGCATTGGCTAATGCGCCGGTGTTTGCCAAATACGATTTGGAACTGTGCGTGAGTGAGTCAGGATCACAACGTGGACTGTTGCTGCAATGGCGATATCGGGATGACCTGTTTCTATCCTCTTCTATTCAAGGATTAGCCGATTGTTTCGATGAGTTGCTGACGAATTTGGTGCAATCACCTGATACACCTGTGAGTCAGGTTGCATTGTTATCTGCTGCTCAATTACAGCAGTTAGCTGAGTGGTCAATGCCTGTTGCTTCTGTTCAGAATGAAGGTGAACAGTCCCAGATCGAAAATACGTTTGAATCTATCTCACAGCGATTTGAATCGTTCGCCAGTCACTATCCGAATAACATTGCCGTTCAGTGTGATGATGAGTCACTCACTTATGACGCTCTCAATAATAAGGCCAACCAGCTTGCGCGTTATTTGCTGAAACAGGGCGTGAAGTCGAGCTCTTTAGTCGCTTTATACTTTGAGCGTTCTGTAGACATGCTGGTGGCGATCTTGGGCGTGCTTAAAAGCGGCGCGGCTTATTTGCCCATTGATACCAATAATCCGGAATCACGTACCCAATGGATTTTGCAGGATGCCAATGTCGATATCTTGCTCACGCATTTGGAAGCCAGTGAAACCGCCAGTTGGGATTTTCAGTCTATCGTCAATAGTACAGTCAAGACATGCATTACCATTGACAGTGCGCATACCTCTTTGGAATTACAGTGTTTTTCCACCGCGAATATC
Source organism: Paraneptunicella aestuarii (assembly GCF_019900845.1). Lineage (NCBI taxonomy): Bacteria > Pseudomonadati > Pseudomonadota > Gammaproteobacteria > Alteromonadales > Alteromonadaceae > Paraneptunicella > Paraneptunicella aestuarii. The sequence goes on from NZ_CP074570.1 coordinate 1,511,897, forward strand.
AGTGTCGATGACGCACATTTTGTTCCAGCCAAAAACCATAGGGCTTATGTTATTTATACCTCGGGCTCCACCGGACAACCCAAAGGTGTAGAGGTTAGCCACCATAACGTATTGCGTTTGTTTTCCAGTAGCGATGCCTTGTTTGATTTTAGTGAGCAAGACGTTTGGACGCTGTTTCATAACTATGCTTTTGATTTCTCGGTTTGGGAAATCTGGGGCGCGCTGTTGTATGGCGGTCGTTTGGTGGTAGTGCCTTATTGGGTGGCACGAGAGCCGCAGCAGTTTTTACGCTTGTTGCAAGAGAAAAAGGTATCGGTGCTCAATCAAACCCCTTCTGCTTTTGAACAGGTTTTGGCTGCCGATGTTGAGGACAGTTCAAGTCAAGCTCTCGCCAGCTTGCGTTACGTCATCTTTGGCGGTGAAGCGTTGGATTATCAAGCCTTGTCTCCCTGGTTTGAACGCTATAGTCAAAGTGATTGCAAGCTGGTGAACATGTACGGCATTACTGAAACCACCGTGCATGTGACTTTCTATGAAGTCACTCAGAACGAAGACCAAATGCAGATAGGGAGCGTCATTGGGCGACCTTTGCCAGATTTGAGCGTGTGTATTCTGGATGAGCAACTGCAACCTGTTATGCCGGGCGCTTATGGCGAAATTTGCGTCATGGGCGAGGGTGTCACGTTGGGATATTTGAATCGACAAACGCTTACGGCGGAACGATTTATCGAGCACTCCCTGCCTTTTTCAAACCTGTCGAATAAGGTTCGACTCTATCGCTCTGGCGATATTGGGCGCTTCTTGCCTGATGGCAATATCGAATATCTCGGACGACGTGATCATCAGGTGAAAATCCGTGGTTTTCGTATTGAGCTGGGGGAAATTGAAAACGCACTTCTGAACTGTAAAGTGAGTGTTGAGGACAAATCGCCGATTGCCATTCAACAGGCTGCGGTATTGGCTTGTTCTCTCACCAAATCGAATGGTGATGTGAGTGGAAAGGATAATCACAAGCAACTTGTGGCTTTTGTGGTTAGCGCAGGATTGAGCGAATGCGATCATTGCCATTTCAAAAGCGAACTGCATCACCAATTACGTGATTCTCTCAGCGGCGCTCTTCCCGGTCATATGATCCCGTCGGCTTTTATTGTCATAGACGCGATTCCACTGACCCACAACGGCAAGCAGGATAACAAGGCCTTGTTGGCCTTGTTGGCCTTGGCGGCCTTGGCGGATGCTTATTTTCAAAACAATGCCCAAAGTTCAGATAGAGAGCTGGTTACGGCGAGTAATGAGCTGGAACAAAAGCTATGTGGCATTTGGCAGCAAGTGTTGGGCATCGACAAGGTCGGTATCAGAGACAACTTCTTTGTGTTAGGCGGCGATTCCATTCTTGCCATTCAGGTAGTGGCTCGCGCGAAAACCCAAGGCATTTTGTTTACGGTTAAAGAACTGTTTCAACATCAAACCATTGTGGAATTGTCGTCCGTGGTTCGTGTTAGTCCGGATATTCTGGTGGCAAGTGAACAAGACGATATCGTCGGTGCTGTTCCTCTTTTACCTATTCAGCATTGGTTTTTCGAACGGGATTTACCTGTTCCAGAACATTACAACCAGTCATTGGTGTTAGATGTGCCAGTGTCATTTTCTGCAAGACATTTGCACAATATTGTTGCGGCTTTGTATCAGCGCCACGATGTGTTACGAGCGCGATTTGAACCTGTACAGGGTGTGCTTGAATCAGAGCAGCAGAAGCCTCAGTGGCAGTGTGTATTTGCTCCTTTTAATCAGAGTATGGTGGATGACTCCATTATTGTTGACGATGGGCAAAATGCTCTGGATGGAATGAGCTCTAACGCAAAAGAAAACAGTCGTTCCGAGCGGATACGTGCACGTACTGAGCAAGTGCAGGCAAGTTTTAATATTGAGCTGGGGGGCTTATTTAAAGCCGTGCTTTTTACCGAATCTACGCATTCTGAAAGTGCTCAATCCAACTCTTTGTTGCAACCCAATCCCAAACTATTGTTGGTGATGCATCACCTGATTTGTGATGGTGTTTCCTGGCGTATTCTGTTGGCGGATATTTTCGATTATTGGCAGCAGTTACAAGATGGTAAGGCAATTCAAATTGCTGCGAAAAGTGCTTCATTAACGCAATGGAGCAACACATTGCGGGGCTATTCTCAGTCTCGGGATGTGCAACAACAGCGCGATTTTTGGTTAAGCCAATTGCCTGCAAACCAATTATCTGCAAACCAATTATCTGCAAGCTTCTCGCCAGTAAAGGAACCGACACGCCTGATCAAAATAGAATTGCAGTTAAGTAAAAACGATTCTCTGCGTTTACTTGGCAATATTCATCTGGCTTATCACACACAAGTGCAAGATATCTTGCTAGGCGCGCTGTTAAACGCCTTTGGGCGATGGACTGGAAAATCGGCAATACGTGTGGATATGGAAAGCCATGGACGACAGCTTGCTGGCGAATATGAAATGGATTTGGGCGCAACCCTTGGTTGGTTTACGGCGTTGTATCCGGTGTTTTTACCCTGTGGTGTTGCTGAGCAAACAGGCACTTATGGTGAGCATCTCGCGTTACTGAAAGAGTGTTTGCGCCGTGTTCCACAACAAGGCGTTGGCTTTGGTGTTTTAAATTATATTGCTCGAGACCCCGAGATACAGCAGGCGTGGCAAAACTCTCCTGCCGAGTTGTTGTTTAACTACCTGGGACAGGTTGACAACTTACTGCAAAATGGCGATGGCGATGGCGATGCTGATTCAGGAGGCAGAAAGCACTGGCATTTGCATCGCTTGAGTGGATTGTCTTCCTCGTTGAAAAATCCACCAGCCTATCCGGTTGAAGTGAATGCCATGTTGCAAGCTGAACACTTCAATATTCAGTTCCAGTTTGACGCCATGTGGGCAAGTGCTATTGAGAGCCATAATACCTCTGGTCATCTTCACCAGTTTGTTGCCTTATTCCGAGAATCGTTAGAACAATGTCTGCTGCATTGTGAAAGCATGGTTAAGGCTGGCAAACAGCAGGCAACAGCCTCTGATTTTCCGTTGTTATTGTCTTGCTATCGCCAGTCTCAAGCCTCTTACTCTGATACTGATGCAGACGTTACAAGCGCATTTTTGGAGCCAAGCCACAGGCAATTGCAAAATACCTTGAACAAAGTCGTTCCCAAGATTAATCAAGGAGTTCACCATTCGGTTTCTGATATTTTCCCACTGTGCAGCACTCAGGAAGAAATACTGTTTCAGGGCTTGTTAACGCCTGATTCAACAGCGTATTTCGAGCAGGTGAGCTTTGCCTTACACAATGGATTAAATCGCGATGCTTGGTATGCCGCCTGGAATGACGTATTTCAACGTTATCAGGTGCTTCGTACCGGGTTTGACCATAACCACTTTATTCAACCTATGCAGATTGTGTTTACCCAACTCTCGCTACCTTGGCAGGAGCATGATTGGAGCGAGTTTAATCAGGATCAGCAACAAGCACGGTTGGAAACTGAAAAACGGTTACAACGCGAAGCGGGTTTTCAGTTCGATAAAGCGCCGTTAACGCAATTTCATTTGTACCAGCTTTCTAAACAGGAATGGCATTTCGTTTGGAATTTCCACCATATCCTGTTGGATGGATGGTCGATGTCCTTGATTATTGCCGATGTGCTCGCCTTGTATGAAAAAACGGTTTCCAGCACTTCTGATGACAAATCGTCTATTTCCTTATCAGCTGTACCCGCCTATCAAGGCTACATCGGCTGGTTGCAGGAACATTCCCATGAAGCCGCCTTGCTGTATTGGCGAGATTATCTTGCGGGCTTGAATCAGCCTCCGCAAATGGCATTTGATGCTGAGGCTAATGTGAAAAATTTAGCAGCCTCAAATGATCCCGGTGAAAATGCTTCCGAACAAAAGGAGACAGCCGTTCAGCGTGACAAATACGCTTTGAACTTACCGGAAACCTTGCAACAAGCCATTCAGAATCTGCAAACTCAACAAGGCGTGACGTTAAACACTTTGGTTCACAGCGCGATGGCCTTGTTATTGAGCCATTACAGTGAAAGTAACGATGTGGTGTTTGGTGAAACCGTGTCGGGACGACCTGCCGATTTAAATGACGTAGAGAACATGGCGGGCTTGTTTATTCATACCATTCCGGTGCGTTATCAGTTTGAGCCCATCGCTGCATTGAGCTTGCAACAGTGGTGGCAACGTATTCATCAAGACAATGTGCAACGTGAGCAATATGCCTATTTATCGTTGGCAGAGATCCGCGCTCAATCGGAATTGGCCGCAAAATCTGTAGAGCAGAAAGCCGGTAGTCAGCCCCTGTTTGACTACTTGCTGAATGTTGAAAGTTACCCCATCGACGCCGAGCGTTTGGCTCAGTCGAGCATTTTGGCGCGTGATGATATTAGCCACTATGCCCAAAACAGCTTTCCTTTCACGCTGGTTTTTGTACCAGGAACTGACTTGCATTTGTATCTGAGTTACGACATGGCTCGTTTCAAGTCGTCAGACATACAGCAGTTCGTTGCAGATTTATTGAGCTTGCTGACATTGATGAGCCATAAGCCGGAACTTTCCATTGCTCAAGTGCTTGCCGAATTGCAGCAACAGAAGCAAGACACAGTGAAACAAGCCATGCAAAACCTGCGTTCTCGACGTGGCAACAGAGCGAGCGCACAAACGCTTCCTGAAACCTCGGAAACACAAAGCGACACGGATGCCGACCAGAGTGAGAACCGACATTCCGTAAGAGAAAAACGACGATCACGACAAGCGATTTCCTTTAAGTCTTAGCTTTTTCATCAGAATAACCAGAATAAAAAGAGCATTTATGAGCATTGCAGAACTGATTAACCGATTGTTGCAACGAGATATCAAGCTCTCCCTGCAAACCCTTCCTTTGCAGGAGGTTGGAAGTGCCGGGGGAAATGTACAGCTTCGTTACGACGCCCCTAAAGGTGCAATGACAGAAGACTTGTTGAATGAAATTCGAACCCATAAAAATGAGTTAATCGATTTTCTAAGCAAGGCGGTTGCTCAATCTTCCAGTGTTGAGCTGCCATTGGAAAAAACGGTCAGTTTGTCTGCTGAACCTGTGCCATTGTCTTACGCCCAGCAGCGCATCTGGTTCATTGATACGTTGACTGGTAGCAAGAGCGGCAGTAAGAGCGGCAGCAGTCAGCAATTCAATATGTTCTATGCTTTTCGCATCACTGGCACTCTGGCATTAACGGCGTTTCGTCGGGCGCTGCATCGTATTATTGAACGTCATCAGGTCTTGCATTCCCATATTCGTACCGAGCAAGGCGAGGGCGTGCAGCAGATTGCCGGGAAGTGGTCATTGCCGTTAACCGAATTGGATTGGCAGTCGTTCGATGATGCTACCAAACAGAAAGAGCTAAACTCATTAGCTAATAAGGAAGCACAAAAGCCTTTTCATCTGGAAGCTGAGTTGCCCATTCGTTTGCACCTTATTGCCTTGGCAAGCGAAGACTATGTGGCCTTTTTGAACCTGCACCATATTGCCGGTGATGTTTGGTCAATTGGCGTGTTCCTCAAAGAATTGGAACAACTTTATGCAGCGTATTCCCATGAACAGGCCGATCCCTTGCCTGAGTTGGCAATTCAATATGCTGATTATGCTCACTGGCAGCGGGAAAGTTTTTCAGGTGAGAAGCAAGCGTCTCTACAACCGCATCTGGACTATTGGCAAACGCTATTGGCCGATGCGCCGCCGGTTCATAGTTTACCTTTAGATAAAAATCGCCCAGAAAAAGCCGATTTTATTGGTAGTAAGCACTTGCATGATTTTTCGCCAGAGTTGTCAGCCCGTATTCGCGATTACTGCGTGGCACAGGACGTAACGCCCTACATGTTGTTCCAAACTGCGTTTGCCTTGGTGCTAGGTCGTTATGGCAATACTAATGATGTTGTTCTGGGAACCCTGGGTTCGGGTCGTCACCACGCCAAATTAGAGCCCTTGATTGGCTTCTTTATCAACACGCAGGTGAGCCGAATTCGATTTGGCGAAAACTCAAATTTTGAGACGTTATTAGCGGAAGTGAAACAACAGTCATTACAAGGGCATAAACATCAGGTTGTGCCTTTTGACATGCTGGTGGACAAGTTACAGCCACAGCGTAGTCAATCTCATACGCCTATCTTCCAGATATTGTTTGATCTGGTTAAAGGCGAGCGCTCGGGCGCTAACGAAAAAGAGAAAGAGCTGGGCGGATTTTCACTCAGTGGCTTACAAGTAGAGCCTCTGCGTTTTGATACTGTTAATGCCGCCGCCAAGTTCGATTTGGAATTGACGGTCATCGACCATCAAGATCATTTCCAATTGCAATGGATTTATGCCCAAAGCTTATTTGTTGAAGCGTCTATTCGACGCTTGAATGCCAGTTTGGAATGGCTTCTGACTCAGGTTTTAGAGAATACCGAGCAAGGTAAATTGGTCGCCGTAAACCAGCTATCTGTGGTTACAGAACAACAACAGGAATGGCTGCTTGCTCAGAATGATACCAAGCATCCTTACCCCGCCGATTTGACCATTCATCAATGGTTTGAACAGCAGGTGCAAAGCAGCCCCGAACAGATTGCGTTGAAATTTGAGCAGCAGGTTTTTACCTATGAGCAACTCAATCAACAGGCCAATCAATTCGCGCATTACTTATCTTCTCGCGTGCGTTCTCATGCCGATGAAACAGCAATTAGCCAGGAAAACTTGATCGGAATTTGCTTACCTCGCTGCCCGGAAATGGTGGTGAGTATGATGGCGACCCTAAAGGCCGGGGGCGCGTATGTGCCAATGGAACCTGAGTATCCCGATGCTCGCCTGCTCGCCATTGCCGAAGAGGCTCAACCTCAATGTATAGTCACAACTCGTGAATTGGCGACACGATTACAAGCTGCGGGTATTGATTGCAGGTATTTATGCGTGGACGATGTTGCGTTTCAAGCCGAGTTACAGGCTTGCTCAACAAGTAATTTGTCTGCTGACTTTTCTAACGCTGAAAACCTTGCTTACGTCATCTTTACTTCCGGTTCTACCGGAAAGCCCAAAGGCGTGATGATTGAGCATCAAGCCCTGGTGAACCGCATTCATTGGATGGATTGCCAATACGGTTGTGATGCCAACGACGTTATTTTGCAGAAAACGCCTTTTAGTTTTGATGTGTCGGTGTGGGAATTCTTCTGGCCTCTGGTGAAAGGCGCGTGTTTGCTATTGGCGAAGCCAGAAGGTCATAAAGAGCCGGATTATTTGTGCCAGCTTATTCAGCAGGAACAGGTCAGCAAGATGCACTTTGTGCCGTCGATGTTGGCTGCCATGTTGGTTTTTGATGGGTTTGAACAATGCACTTCGTTACGTCAGGTGTTCTGTAGTGGCGAAGCCTTGTTGGCGCAGCAGGTGATGGATTTCCAACACCTAATGCCAGCCTGTGAACTGCACAATTTATATGGCCCAACAGAGGCTGCTATTGATGTCAGCTATTGGGATTGTGCTCAATACCGACCGCTTGAACACATATCCATTCCTATTGGAAAGCCTATCCACAATATAGGCTTATACGTGCTGGATGATGCGTTGCAGCTCGTGCCTCAAGGCGCTGTGGGGCAGTTGTATATTGCCGGTGTGGGGTTGGCGCGAGGCTATTTAAACCGACCGGATTTAACTCATCAGTCTTTTATCAATCACAGCTTGCCATCTACGAATACCCCGATTCGACTCTATAAAACCGGCGACTTAGCCCGTTGGTCAAATGAGGGCGAATTGCAGTATCTGGGGCGTATTGACCAACAAGTAAAAATTCGCGGTTTTCGTATTGAGCTGGGCGACATCGAGCAAGCGCTAAAAACCTGCGATGGCATTCAGGATGCGGTGGTGCTGGCGGTCGAGCCAGTCGAATCGTCTGTCCAGCTTTCGCAAGAAAAACGCTTGCTCGCTTGTGTTGTTGTGGATGTTGCCAGTATGGGTTCCAACGTGAATGACGAACAGCAAAAAGCCCTGAAATTAGCTTGGGACATGGCGCTGTCGAAGCTCTTACCTGAATACATGATGCCTGACGCGTGGGCTTTTGTAGATGGCATCCCACTCAGTACCAATGGCAAGCTGGATAGAAAAGCATTGCTCGGTACTTCGGCTGTTCTTGAAGCTTTGCAGCAAGGGGTTCAACCCGACGAATTTAACGCACCTGAAACCGAGTCAGAAATGTTGATGACCCAACTGTGGGCTTCTCTACTCGGAAAACCTGAATCACAAATCAGTGTGACCACCGACTTCTTTCATTTGGGCGGCCATTCCATATTGGCTGTGCGCCTTGTGAACGACATCAAACAACATTTCCAGCTCACTATCACGGTGAAAGATGTGCTTGAGCGACAAAGCATTCGCAAGCTTTGTCATTGGCTCGATGAATTGGCTGACAGCGAACGCTTGAAAGCCGATTTGAAGCTGGAATCGCATGAATCAGATAACGAGGATGTACTGGAAATATGAAGCTGATTGAGTTGATGAGCCAATGCCGTGATTTAGGCATAAAGCTGGGCGTTAAAGATGACAAGGTGTTGGTGAAAGGCGATAAGAGCTTGCTTACGCCTGAACTTATTGCCGCCATTAAAAACAATAAAGCTGAGATTCTGGCCTGGTTTTCAGATCAGCAATTTACCTCGGTGGCGGATATTGAGCCGATATCGCGCGATAAGGACTTGCCGCTGTCTTATGCTCAGCAGCGTTTGTGGTTTATCGATCGCATGGACGGTGCCAGTACGCAATTTAATATGCCTTCGGAATTCATCGTTGAAGGCGCCTTTAACACCCAAATTGCCAGTGACGTTATTCGCCAGATCATTGCGCGTCATGAAACCTTGCGCACCGTGTTTGTGGAACAGGATGGCGAGCCCAAGCAGGTTATTCGTGAATCTTTTGATTTTCACTTAAAAACGCTGGATTTGAGTCATCTTACGCCGCAGCAGCAACAGGCTAAATTGCACCATATTGTGTTGCAGGAAAGGGCTCAGTCCTTTGCTCTGGATAAGGATTTAATGCTGCGTGCTACCTGGGTGATTTTGCAATCGGGCAGAGGTGTTGCCAATGTGCAGAACAAAGGCTTGTTGGCTTTTAATATGCATCATATCGCCTCTGATGGCTGGTCAATGGGATTGTTGGTGCGTGAATTTATTGAAGGCTATCAGCGGCTTATTCATAAAGGGGATCTCTCAGAGCATTGTGATTTAGCGATTCAATATGCCGATTTCGCTTATTGGCAGAATCAGTTTCTGGCTAAAGACAATCCTAATGGTGCTAAACGACAGCTGGAATATTGGCGCAAGCAGTTGAGTGAAGCGCCAACCGTGCATTCACTGGCATTGGATTATCCGCGTCCGGAACAAAAATCCCATCAAGGAGGCGTAGTCCGTTCTCAATTGAGCGCATCGGCAACCCATCGGTTATTGGAATTTGCCAAGGCTCGTCAATTGTCGCCCTTTATGTTGCTACACAGTATGTTGGCCTTGTTGATTTCCCGTCACAGCCACAGTCACGACATCATGTTAGGCACGCCGGTTGCTAACCGAATGCGCCCTGAACTAGAGCCGATTATTGGCTTTTTTGTGAATTCATTGGTGTTACGCATCAATACTGATTTTGCAGAGATTGACGATTATCTACAACATATTCGACAAGTGAATCTGGATGCCCAGGCCAATCAGGACGTGCCTTTTGAGCATTTGCTGGATGAGTGTCAGGTGGAACGGGTCATGGCGCATACGCCGTTGTTCCAGATCATGCTTAGCATGAATACCAATCAACGTGCCGATTTGCAGCTACCGGAATTACGCTTTCAGGAATATCAGTTTGACGACCAATCGCAAGCCTGGACGGCAAATTTTGATTTGGAATTAAAAGTTGAGCTGAATGGCATCAATGACAGGGAGGCCAGAGATGACAGAGACCCGGCAGAACAAGAGCTGCATTTCTCATGGGTATACGACAAGTCTCTGTTTAAAGAGGAGCGAATTCAAAGCTTCGATGCGCAGTTTCATCGCTTATTAAAAGCGCTTACGGGCAATCAGAGCCGTTCGAGCGGGAAGTTATACGATTTGCAGATGCTGGGCGATGAGGACATTCACCAATTACTGCATACGTTCAACAGCCCGCGCAGGGATTACCCGCTGGATACTCGCGTTCATCAATGGTTTGAACAGCAGGTTGAGAGAACGCCTGAAGCCATTGCACTGGTTTATGATGATGTGCGCCTGACTTACGCGCAGCTCAACGAGAGAGCCAACCGTGTCGCTCACTTCTTGATAGAGCAGGGCATTGGTAATAACGATCTGGTGGGGATTTACGCCTATCGGAGCGATGATTTTCTGGTGGGCATGCTAGCCGCCATGAAAGCGGGTGGGGCATACGTACCACTCGACCCAACCAATCCGATGGAACGTTTAGCCTATATGATTGAGGATGCCCAGGCGAAGGTGGTGCTGACTCAAACTCGCTTGCTTTCTGCTTCTGACCCTCTTCTTGATTCATCTGTTTTATTTGAAAAACTGCCCAAACAGTGTGTGCGAGCCTGTCTGGATGATGCCGCTTTCTGGCAACGTTATGCACAACACAACCCTGATGTGCCGGGAACGGGGGCAGATTACGCCTATATGATTTATACCTCGGGCTCCACCGGGCGACCCAAAGGGGCGTTGGTACATCATGCCGGCGCGGTAAATCATATCGTCGCCGAGTTTGAATTGCTTGGGTTTATGTTGCAGGAGCAACAGGAGCAAAAGGCGCAACAGGAGCAAAAGGAGAAATACGACCAGCTAGCTCCTCATCATTTCTTGCAAAGTGCAGCTTCCTCTTCGGATGTGTCTGTGTGGCAGTTTCTCGCTCCAGTCATAAGCGGTGGTAAAACCGTGGTATTGGATGACATGACGGATCTACCCAAGCTGGTTCGTTTGCTACAGCAAGAGCAAGTTCATCTTATTCAAACCGCTCCGGCGGTATTGCAAGTGTTGGTGGAGTATTTGCAAGCACAAAGCCAGAAACACGTCTCTCAGCTTCCCGACTTAAAGTGGCTGATGATTATCGCTGAACCTTGCCCTGTGCCCTTGATCAACCAGTGGTTTGAGCTAGAGCCGAATATTCCGGTTATGAATGGCTTTGGCCCTTCGGAAGCGTCGGACGATATCACCGCTTTTGTCATGCGCAAGTCCTTGGATGAGCGATTAACCAGTATTCCCATCGGCAAACCTATTCCCAATATGACCCTGTATGTCATGGACGAGCATCAACGTTTGCTACCGCCGGGCGCGATTGGTGAATTGTGTGTCTCGGGTGTTGGTGTTGGCCCCGGATATTGGCAAAACCCGGAGCGTACTGCCAGCAGTTTCGTGGCGAATCCCTATCAGGATTATCCGGGCATTAAAGCCCCGGGCGCAGATAGCCGGAAGCTGTATCGCACCGGAGATTTAGGGCGCTGGATCACAACAGGTGAATTCGCCGGGGAACTGGAGTTTGTTGGACGCATTGATCATCAGGTGAAGATCCGAGGATTCCGTATCGAAATTGGTGAAATTGAACATCAGCTTTCCTTATGTGATGGCGTGGCGAACCAAGTGGTTCTGGTGCGTCAGGACAATGTGAATGAGAGGGCTGGCAATGAGGCCGGGGATAAGTATTTAACGGCCTATTTGATCCCGGAAAATGCATCTTTTGTCACAGATTTACAGCGCCAAGCGAATTGGTTACAGCAGGTTCAAACCCGATTACAGGCGCAACTACCGGGCTACATGGTGCCCACCGCTTATGTGGTCATGGCGCGTTTTCCGCTAACGCCAGCCGACAAGATTGATAAAAAAGCCTTGCCTGCGCCGGAACAGAAAATAGCGAGCGCGCAACGAGCTCCATTGAAAACCGCCACCGAGCTATGGCTGGCGGCGACCTGGCAAGCGCTGTTAAAGCTAAAAGCCGACGAAAATGAAGGGCAATTGCCAGGTGCCTTAGTCGGCGCTAATGATAATTTCTTCCAACTGGGAGGGCATTCTATTTTAGTGGTCAGGCTGGTGGCGCGAGTCAGAGACAAGTTTGCCATCGAATTGCCGGTTAAAGCGGTATTTCAGCATCCTCAACTGAATGAATTGGCGGCGTATATTGATAGTTTGTTAGGCGATGACACTACTGCTGGCGCGGCAGGCGAGCAATTTATGCAAAACGCCGTGCAAAACGCCATGCAAAAATCTATTCAGGCTATGCCCGCCACTATCAAGCGCTTGCCCTTGTCTTACGCGCAACAGCGATTATGGGTGATCGACAAAGTAGACGGCAACAGTGTGCAATACAACATGCCGAAAGCCTTAAAGGTCAATGGTGAGTTTAATGTGGCTGTGGCAGCAAAGGCCATTAGTCGGATTATTGAACGGCATGAACCATTACGGACTGTGTTTGCTGAGATTGACGGTGAAGCTGTGCAAATCATTCGTGATGCGGTGCCTTTTTCGCTGCAACAGATTGACCTTACCAGCTGTGTTAATCCTGAACCGCTGATAAAAGCGCATATCAATAACGAAGCTTATACGCCGTTTAATTTGGCGTCCGATGTGATGTTGCGAGCCCGCTGGTTGCAAACATCGGCACAACAAGGCGTGCTGTTATTCAACATGCATCACATTGCGTCAGATGGCTGGTCGTTGGGTGTGTTGGTGAACGAGTTTGTTGCCTGGTATCGCTATTTCCTGTTGGCGGAGGAAGCGGAATCAACGCCATCCTTTGAATTCAATGAACCATTACCTGAATTGGCGATTCGCTATGCCGATTATGCTTATTGGCAGCGTGAGTTTCTTTCTTCTCTTGGTAGAGCTCTGAATAAACCACAGGATAAAGAGTCGAATCTTGGAGAACAGTTGAGCTATTGGTGCAAGCAGTTGCAAGATTTGCCTGTGGTGCATAGCTTGCCTTTGGATTTTGCTCGCCCTACGCAAAAGCAACATGAAGGTGGTGTGTTGCATAGTCAACTGTCGGTGCAGTTTGCCAATGAGTTGCAATCGGTGGCTGTTGAGCAGTCAGTCACGCCCTTTATGTTAATTCATGCCGCTTTGGCGATGGTGCTGTCGCGCCATAGTAATACTCAGGATATTGTTATCGGAACGCCGGTGGCGAACCGGATGCAGCAGGAACTTGAGCCGCTAATCGGGTTTTTCGTGAATACCTTGGTACTGCGTGCCAATACCCAGTTTGAGGTATTGGCTGACTATTTGGCGCATATTCGCCAAGTGAATCTGGATGCCCAGGCTAATCAGGATATTCCGTTTGAATTGCTGGTTGAGCAGGTTCAGGCTCCCAGAAGTTTACAACATACTCCTTTGTTCCAAATCTTGCTGATGATGGATAACACCGAGAAGCAGGAACAAAGTCTGCCGGGGTTGCATTTCTCTGCGATTCCTGAAGAGGAAAAAGCGGCAAAATTCGATTTAAGTTTAAGCGTTGATGTCAATGTGTCGGGTTCTGATGCAGGTGTGAAGTTTAGCTGGGTTTACGATAAATCCTTGTTCACGGGCGGGCGTATCGAGACCTTGAATGATCATCTGCAACGTTTGCTGCAATCTATGGTGCAGCTGCTTTCTAAAGCGAGTTCAAGCGCTAATGTTAATGCTAAGTCTGTGCGCCTGACAGAATTGTCCATGTTGTCAGCATCAGAGCTGAACTTCCTGCAATACGAATTGAATGCTTCACAGCGCGAATTCCCGCAAGACACCCTGGTTCATGAGTTGTTTGAGCAACAGGTTCAACGGGTTCCTGACAACATTGCCGTGCGATTCAGACCCAGTGAAGAGCCGTTAGATCGTGAACAGCGCATGACCTACGACGAGCTGAACTGTGCGGCTAACAGAGTGGCTTGGTATCTGCGCTCTCAGGGCGTATCAGTAGGTTCATTGGTGGGCATTCGATTAAACCGTTCCTGCGATATGTTAATTGCCGTGCTTGCCGTGCTCAAAGCGGGTGCGGCTTATGTGCCTTTTGATCCTGAGCATCCTGTTGCACGACTGAACTGGGTGGTTGAGGATACTGGCTTGGCGCATATGCTCACTGATTCGGAATTAGCTAAAGGGTTTGATATCCCTGATTCAATTCAGGTGATTAATCTGGATTGCCCGACCTTTATTAGCGCCTTGCTACAAAGCTCGCAGGATGATCCGGATGCCAATCCGGGGCGCCTGGTGGATGTTGATCTCGACCAAGAGAAAGATAAAGAGCACAAGCTCACACCCGATTCTCTGGCTTATGTTATCTACACCTCGGGCTCTACGGGCAAACCCAAAGGTGTGCAGGTGTCTCATCGCAATGCGGTGAACTTCCTGTCTTTTGCCACTCGCGAGTTTATGCCTGAGCATATTGAAGGGGCTGTGGTCAGCTCTTCGCTGGCTTTTGATGCCACAGTGGGCTCTTTGTATCCGCCTTTGTGCTGTGGTCAATATGTGGAAATTCTGCCTGACGATGCCAGCATACTGGAGCGCCTGGAAGATGTGCTGCTGCACGATACCCGTTCCTTAATGTACAAGATCACCCCCGCGCATTTGGAAGCCATCGCCAGTAAAGATCTGCTTCCGGTGAATACCAGTTCAAGGCATTTGTTAGTCATTGCGGGTGAACAGTTGTTATCGCGCAATATGTACCGCTGGATGCACGAATTACTGCCTAATGGTATTTATGTGAACGAATATGGCCCAACGGAAACCACGGTTGGCGCGACCACCTATTGGGGCTTAACGCCAAGTAAAGTGGCGCCTGATTCGCCTCATGCCGTGCCCATTGGCAAACCTCTGGACAACACGCGCTTATATATTCTGGATGCGCAGCAAAATGTCGTGCCTTTTGGTGCCATTGGTGAACTCTATATTGGTGGCGCAGGTTTAAGCCGTGGTTATATCAATCGACCGGAATTGAATCGCGACAAGTTTGTGCACAAGACTTTTGCCGACGGGCTGCAAGAAGCGTTATATCGTACTGGTGATCTGGTGCGTTATCAGGAAAGCGGCAATGTCGAGTTTATTGGTCGGGTTGACCATCAGGTGAAAATTCGCGGGTTGCGCATTGAACTGGGCGAGATCGATTATTTGCTCACACAGCAGGAAAGCGTGCGTCAGGCTGTGGTGATTGCCGTTGATGAAGTTCAAAATGAGCAAGCCCAAACCCAAACACAAGCACGTAAGCAAACTCACCTTGTCGCCTATATCGTCCCTGAGCATGGCAATGCGTCAAAGATGCTGTCTGACGAAGCCTTATGGTCGAACTGGATTGATACCACCCGGCAATATTTGCAATCGCAGTTACCTCCATACATGGTTCCCAACTTCTTTATTGCGCTAAAAGAATTGCCTTTGAATGTGAATGGCAAGGTGGATCGTCATGCCTTGCCGAAGCCGAATTTTGAGGCTTACTGGCAGCAAATGGAAACCCGCTTTGTGGCTCCGGTCTCCGAGATTGAAAGCCAGTTACAAGGCATTTGGGCGAGCGTATTAAAAACCTCTGCTGGCAAATTGAGTGTGAGTGCCAATTTCTTTGAATTGGGTGGCGATTCCATTTTATCTATTCAGGTGGTGTCGCGCGCTGCTAAGCAGGGTTTGTATTTCACGGTTAAAGATTTGTTTAAGGCGCAAACCATACGCCAACTTGCGCCGGTGGTGCGCACCGAACAAGCGGTTAATGCGCCGCAGGATGCGGTCACAGGTGAACAAATCTTGTTGCCTGTACAAAAGCGTTTCTTCCAGAACGAAGCGGATTTGCATCATTACAATCAGGCCATGTTGCTTAATACGCCCATTGATTTTGATGAGCGTTCGTTGTTGTCGTTGGTGCGTAAACTGATCGATCGTCATGATGCCTTACGCCTGAAATTCCGTCGTTTGGATATCGACAAAGGCACTCGATGGCAGGGGCATTATGCGCCGATGAGCAGCACCATGCTGGAAAATGCCATCGCTATTTCCGACTGGCCAATCGCGTCGTTCGAAGGCATTGAAGAAAAAGCGACTCAGTATCAGCAAGCGCTCGACCCTGAACAGGGCAAAATGTTGAAAGTGGTGTACTTCCGACCCGAAGGACAATGTTCCACGACTCGCGGAGAAAGCCGCATTAAATGCATGGGACGTTTGCTGATCGTTATTCATCACTTGGCGGTGGATGGTGTGTCGTGGCGTATCTTGCTGGATGATTTGGATACTCTGTATCAACAGTGGCGTGAAGGCACACAGCTTACCCTTTCAGCGAAAACCTCGTCCTATCAACAGTGGGGCGAGTGGTTACAGGCTTATCGTAATGGCGAAGTGATCGATAAAGAGCAGGAATATTGGGCCATTGAAGCGCGCAAGCAAGTGCCGCAATTGTCTTCTTTGCCATGCGTGAGTTCGTGTGTGCACGAGCCAGATTCTTTAGAGTTGGGGGAGATTGAGGAAGCACAAACACCGGTATCCGTCGCCAGCTTTTCACTGGATGCAGCTTTAACTCAGGAGTTATTAAGCACCAGTCATCAGGCTTATCGTACCCGGGTGAATGAGTTGCTACTGAGCGGTTTGTTGTTGGGTATTCAGCAGTGGAGTGGTGAGCAAACCATTCGTATCGATCTGGAAAGCCACGGGCGTGAGGAAATCAATCCGGCATTGGATGTCAGCCAAACGGTGGGTTGGTTTACTTCCGTGTATCCTTTGGTACTGCAATCATTGTTAAGTGTTGATTCTGGTAAGCAGGATAGAACGGCGCGATTGGAAAACCTGATCTGTGATGTAAAAGAGCAATATCGCGCTGTGCCAAACCAGGGTATTGGTTTTGGTGTGCTTAAGTATTTGAGCTCTATCGATCCTTTTGTGGAATTGCCCGAAAGCGAAATTCTGTTTAATTATCTGGGTCAGTTTGATCAAGTCGTAAGCGACACGAGTGAAGAGCAAGTAAAAAGAGCCTTTACCCTTGCCAAAGAATCATCAGGGCAAGCCATTGGTTTAGGGCGTTTGCCTCATTATCCATTAGTGTTTAACGGCATGGTGGTTAACGAGCAACTTACGTTCCATCTCACCTACGACAATGAGCGCTTTTCAGCATCCGCAATGCACAACTTGCTCAATTGTTTTGAACAAGCCTTATCCGAGCTGGTTGCCTATTGTAGGACGGTACAACAAGGACGTTATACCCCTTCGGATTTCCCTTTGGCGAAAATCAGCCCGTCGGAACTGAACGACTGGCAGGTAAAATACCCACAGATTGAACAGTTATTGCCTGCAACGGGGATGCAGCAGGGAATGTTGTTCCAAGGCTTGTTGCATTCAGGCACTTATGTCACTCAAACCCTGCTACGTGCTCAAGGCTTGCAGTTGGATGTTTTGCAGTATGCCTGGCAATGGCTGGCAAAACGTCACGCGCTATTTCGCACCGCTTTTGTTGGGTTAGAGACGGGTAATGCTCATCAGTTGGTGTTACCTGAAGTTGACCTGCCTTGGCATGTTGAAGACCTGTCTAGCTTGTCGGACTCAGAACAGCAAGAGCGTATCGAAGCCATTCGCGCCGCAGATAAAGCACAAGGGTTTAATGTTGAGCAAGCGCCTTTGATGCGTTTTAGTTTGCTAAATCTGGAGCAGGGAAAAGCTCAGAGACAAGTGTTCATCTGGTCGCATCATCATGCGTTATTGGATGGTTGGAGTAAGCCCATTGTTTTTGGTGAACTCACGCAAATTTATGGTTTCTTGTCGCAGTGGCAAGAAGATGGAAAGGCGCTGAATGAGGCCACCCTTGCCGATATTGAGCAAGTGTTAAAACCGCATCGTCCTTTCAGTGATTATGTCGACTGGCTGGATAAACGTTCGGTTAAACAAGGCAGAGCTTTTTGGAAAGACCAACTTGCCAGTGTCGAAGCGGCAACGCCATTACCTTTGGTGACGGAATCGGCTCGAAATGCGCGTGTTGCTGGTGAATACCTGAAACACAGTGTGCTGTTAAGCGAGTCTGAAACCGAGCAATTACAGCAGCTCGCACGGAAAACCCATACCACGGTGAATGTGATTGTTCAGGCCTGTTGGTCGTTATTGCTGTCGGCTTACAGTGGACAGCAACAGGTGGTATTTGGCGCGACCACCTCGGGTCGTCCGGCTGAGCTGGTGGGTGTTGAGGAAATGGTGGGGCTGTTTATCAACACTATACCTGTCGTCATTGATGTCGATGCCCAGCAAACCGTGGGCGAATGGCTACAGCAAATCCACGCTTTAATGACCGAGCGAGAAGCGCACAGCGATGTGCCACTGGTGGAGATTCTGCGTCAGTCTCCGGTGAAACAAGGGCTGTTTGACAGTTTACTGGTGTTTGAAAACTACCCCATTGATGAAGCGATTGGGCAACGGGTCAATGAAGCGTCAATCGGCATTGAAACCGTGAACTCTTTTGAGGGAACCAACTACGGTATTAGCCTGTTGGTGAACATGGCTGCGCAATTGGCGGTGAACTTTGAAGTGCAAGCTGGCTTGCTGACGCAGCAAAGCATTGAGCAAATCGCACGCCATATGAAGCAGCTATTGTTGGATATGGTAAACCGTGCTCAAGAGCCTGTTTCAAAGGTGGTGATGTTATCCAGTGATGATTTCCGCCATTTGGCGGCTGGCATACATTCCGAGCCTGTACAGTTTGACCGGGATGCCACCATTTATCAGCAGTTTGAAGCGCAAGCTGCCAAAACACCGCAAGCCATTGCGCTGGTTTATGAAAGCCAGTCGCTGACCTATAAAGAGCTAAACGCTCGTGCTAACCAGTTAGCACATTATTTGATTGCTCAAGGTGTGCAAGCTGACGAGCGAGTAGCCTTGTTTATGGAACGCTCTTTGGAAATGGTCATTGCGATGTTGGCGGTGGTCAAAGCGGGAGGGGCTTACTTGCCCATCGATCCAGATTTCCCCGATGCGCGCATTGCCTACATGCTGGAAGATTCTGGCGCTCGTATTTTGCTGACACAAAGCCACTTGCAGGCGAAGGTTGCCAAGATCATTGATGAAAGTATTGATTCCAGTAAAGCCGATATACAAATGCTGGCATTGGATGAGCAATCCCGCATTTGGAGCGATCTGCAAACCCATAACCCGCAGCGTGAAGGCATTACTTCGCAGAATCTGGCTTATGTGATTTATACCTCCGGCTCCACAGGAAACCCCAAAGGCGTGATGTTGTCGCATCAGGCATTGGTGAACCGTATTGACTGGATGCATCGCGAATATGGATGCTCTGCACAAGACATTATTTTGCAGAAAACGCCTTATAGCTTTGACGTGTCGGTGTGGGAGTTCTTCTGGCCGTTAATTAAAGGTGCGAAGTTGGTGATGGCGAAGCCGGGCGGGCATAAGCAACCGGATTATTTGGCTGAAATCATTAAAGCCCACGGCGTGACTAAATTGCACTTTGTGCCTTCCATGTTGTCGAGTGTGTTAGCGACTAATGCTCTGGCTGAATGTAGCAGTATTCAGCAAGTGTTTTGTAGTGGCGAGGCGTTATTGCCGAGTCAGGTGCAAGGTTTCTATCAGATGTTACCTCATGCGCAATTGCATAACTTATACGGGCCAACGGAAGCGGCAATTGATGTCAGCTATTTTGATTGTTCGGCACTGGTACAGGATGCTACAGCGACGGTTCCTATCGGCAAACCCATCCAGAATATTCAGCTTTATGTGTTTGATGCCGCGATGCGTCTGGTTCCGCCGGGCGCCGTTGGTGAGTTGCACATTGGTGGTGTGGGTTTGGCGCGAGGTTATTTAAATCGTGAACAACTCACCGCTGAAAAATTCATTCAGAATCCTTTAGTGGCAATGTCTGAATTGCCTGAGCGATTATATAAAACCGGCGATTTAGTACGCCAGCTAGAGGACGGCAATCTGGAATATCTGGGGCGCATGGATGATCAGGTGAAAATCCGGGGTTTCCGAATTGAGTTAGGCGAGATTGAAGCTCTGCTTAATGACTATGTGGGTTTACAGCAGGCTGTTGTTATTGCCAGGGAAAGCCGCATCGGCTCAGAGCAGAAGCAAAGCAACAAATATCTGGTCGCCTATTTTGTTTCTGCTCAACCTAATGTGGTTGAAGCTGAATTGGTGGCGGAATTAAAAGAGTGGTTATCGGGACGTTTACCGGATTACATGATCCCGACTGCGTTTGTGCGCATGGACAGCATTCCGCTAACCTCCAATGGCAAGGTGAATCGACGTAGCTTGCCGGAGCCGCAATTTGCAGTGGCTGAGTCTGAATATATTGCACCCAGAACCAGTACCGAAAAAGCCATTTGCGCAGTGTGGCAACAGGTGTTGGGCGTTGAACGTGTTGGTGTTACCGATAACTTCTTCCAGTTGGGTGGTGACTCACTGCAAATGATTGTGCTTAAGTCCTCATTGAAACATGCCGGTTTCGATCTGGATTTGGCTGAGTTCACTAAACATCCTTATATTGCTTCGGTTTATGCTTCTGGGGAGAGCCTGCCTCGTGAAGAAAATCAGGAAAGAGATGATTTATCATTAACTGTCTCCAAGCCTGAAATAAACCCGGGATCGGGGCGTCGATATCTGTTCCTGCCGCCGAATCAACGTCGTTCTTTTGCTACCAAAGACGATAATCGTAATCAGTTTACGGCGTCGATTATGGATCGCATTTATCTGGAGTATCCAGAAGAAACCATTGAAAAAGCGGTGCGCAAAATTGGTCAGATCCACGATGCGTTACGAGTGCGATCTGAGTGTGTTGATGGGGTTTGGGCGCAGTATATCGAAGACGAGTTTAGATACGGCTTACACATTCATGATTTATCGGAGTTGGACGAACAGAGTCAAATAGATTTTATCGTGAAAACCTGTAAGGCCAGCAATGAAGGCATGGATATTCTGAGTGGCTTGCTGTTCCATCTCGCGCTGTTTAAGAAGGACGATTCCAATTGGTATACCGGGTTCTTTGTTCTGCATCACACCATGGCTGATGGCGTGTGTTTCAACATCATTATGGAAGATCTTAAACGCGCGATTGTTGATGAATCTTATGGCGTGGATGCTGAATCAAAAGACAGCAGCGCCAGCCTTGCTGATGCCAGAGCCAAGTATTCTGATTACTGTGAAATGTGGCGTGAATTTTCGTCGTCAGAACAGTTTTTACAGAATATAGACGCTTTTGCCCAAGACCCGGAGAAAACTGCATCGACCGATTTCTACATTGATAATCGAGTTGATTTTATCGGTGCTGACCAGCAGGAGCAGAAGTTTAAGGTGGATGTGGGCGAGGAAATACTGCGCTTACATACCCGGGATGTTCATGCCATTGCACTCGCTGCGGTGTCGAAGGCGGTCGCGGCTGGAACCGATGTGCAGCATGTGTCTTATCGTGTGTTGAATCATGGTCGTGATTATTCCTTCTTCAGTGATTTGGACTTCAGTGAAACCGTTGGGTGGTTTGCTACGGAACTGCCTTTATGGGTGGCGATAAAAGACATCTACGATAAGGATGCGATCAAAACGATTATTCACGACATCGACAATGTAAAAGAAAGCGGCCTGGCTTATACCATGGGGATTTTCCATGATGACCCGGTGGTACAGGCTAAAGCACGGCAAGTACCTATTCCTCAAATTATCTTCAATTACATCAATATTGAATCGCAAGAAGATCATATGACTCAGGACGAGGATTTTCCTGAACGCAAAGCGGTGCATAAAGCGTTGACTTACGCCAGCAATGATTCGGTGAAGGATTTTAGATTCTTTATTGAAGTGAATTACGACAAGAAATACCGTCGCTTGTATATCAAGTGGCAATACAGCAAAGCGCAATATCATAGCGAGACGATTAAGCGCTTCCAGCGGTTGTTTGAGAAAACACTCATGGAGGCGGCCAATGCTCAAGGATAATAAAAACTGTCGAAAGATTCGGGTGCTTCAGGGGCATATTGATGCGCAAGAATTCCATCATCAACACTTGGCGCTGAATCTTCCCTTGTTGGTGAAAGGTTACGCCAATCAATGGCGAGCCACTCAGTGTTGGGGAACGGAATATTTCAGGCAGAAGATGGGGCAGTCTCAAGTTGTCACCAAGGAGTTTAAACCTGGTGGTGAAATCGTCATGGGAAAAATGCCACTCAATGAGTACATGGATAGTGTGGATGATTTTGAATACCGAACCGCTAATGGTGACTCGCGCCGAATCCGTCCGGCCTATTGGCATGATGTGCCAATATTCGAGCTTTTTCCTGAGCTTATCGCTGACGCCGAGCCTTTTCAGGCAGACTTGCTGCCCCGGTTCTATCAGCGTGACTGGCATCGTTATGTGCAGTTTTTTATGAGTTCTGCCGAGAGCGTGACCAAGCTGCATTTCGATACGTTGCGTACACATAACGTGTTCTTCCAGATCAAAGGCACTAAAGAATGGGTGCTCTATCCGCCGGAAGATATGTATCGCTGTGGTCGTAATAGTTGGCGTTGGTTTGATATCGACCCCGATAACCCTGACGTTGATTCTTACCCTGAATATGCATTAGCGCAGCCGATACGTGTTCGCGTTGAGCCCGGCGATATGCTCTATATTCCCCCGGGAACTCTGCATCATGTAAAAAGCCTGGATACCTGCATTTCCTTCAATATTGATTTTCACACGCCTGAGAGTGTGATGGACAGCTTTCGTTATATCCGCAAAGGGATGCCGAAAAAGGTGGTGTATTACAACCTGGTTTCTGCCTTGGGAGTGATCGCGGGACTGCCTTCGCGATGGGTATTTCCTTTTTATAAGTCGTATCTGAATTTTGTTAGTTAGCAGATTGTCAGTTAGCAGAGTCTTAGCTAGCAGAGTGAAGTGACGAATGAGCGCCTTTTATCAAAATATAAAAATAAGTGTGTAGGATGGTGTGACAATGATTTTTGAACAATATGAATCCAATGTACAAAGCTATGCCAGAAGTTTTCCCGCCGTATTTTCCAAGGCGCAAGGCGCTATTTTAACGGACGAGGAAGGTAGGGAATATATTGATTTTCTGGCTGGGGCGGGCTCGCTCAACTATGGACACAACCACCCGGAAATAAAGCACCATCTGGTTGAGTATCTGCAGAACGATAATATTTGCCACAGTCTGGATTTGCACACAGTGGCAAAGCGTGAATTTCTGGATACCTTTGCCCGTTTGATTTTGCAACCTCGGGGGTTGAACTACAAGTTTCAGTTTACCGGGCCTACCGGTACCAATGCTGTGGAAGCAGCAATGAAACTGGCGCGTAAGGTAACTGGGCGAACTAACATCGTTTCGTTTACCAATGGCTTTCATGGTGTCACGTTAGGCTCGTTGGCAGCCGCAGGGAATAGTTTCTATCGTAATTCTGCCGGAGTTTCGACAAACAACATCACGTTTATGCCTTACGATGGTTATTTGGGGGAGGATGTCGATACCATTGAGGTGTTGCAAAAGTCCCTACGCGATAGCAGTAGTGGTTTGGATTTACCGGCTGCGGTGATTGTTGAAACGGTACAGGGTGAGGGCGGCGTTAATGTCGCCAGCGACTTTTGGCTCCAGCGTTTGGCGCAAGTATGTAAGCAATATCAGATTTTGTTGATCGTGGATGATATTCAATCTGGTTGTGGCCGCACCGGGCGTTTTTTCAGCTTTGAACAAGCCGGGATCGAACCGGATATCATTGTGTTATCCAAATCCCTCAGTGGCTATGGTTTACCGATGTCACTGGTGTTATTCAAACCAGAATTAGATGCCTGGAAACCCGGTGAGCACAACGGCACGTTTCGAGGCAATAACCCTGCTTTTGTTACAGCAACAGCAGCATTGAATCTGTTTTGGCAAGACGAACAATTTAGTCAAAGCCTTAAGCATAAAGCTAATATTTTAGAGCAGAGCTTATCTGAATTAGCGAACGAGCTGAGTCAATATCTGAATGAATCCCGACTGCAACAAGTGGCGTTGGAGCCGGTTTTATCAAAACCTGTGATTTTTAGACGACGAGGTCGGGGGTTAATGCAAGCGTTATGTTGTCCAAATGGTGACATTGCTGATGCCATTTCGGAAGCGGCATTTCAGCAAGGGCTTATCATTGAAACCTGTGGCGCAGGGGGCAACATTTTGAAGCTGTTAATGCCACTGACCATTGAAGAAAACGTGATGCTTAAAGGTTTGGCGATATTGCGGCAGGCTGGTTTGCATGTTTTGGGTACTGAGGGTATGGCAAAAGACATTCCGGAAAGAGATTTGGATACAGATAGTACATCTTGTGACAGGGAAATTGCTTGAACGCGCTGTTTAGAGCCGCAGAAAAAGATAAAAAAATGCCGCCCGATGGAGGTCAAGGCGGCAAACAACTGCTTGGGATAGCGAGTTATAGTGCTAAATATGCTTAATTATTATTAGGCAAAAGCTTTTCCGGTGGTTGGCGCTTTAAAGCCCCTTTAAACTGATTTTTTGTTGGTTCAGGCTCTGAGTCTTTCAAGGCAAACTTCAGAACCAGGAAGCCCACAACTGATGACAATAGGGATGCGATCAAAATACCTAACCTTTCGTCCACCAACATATTATTTCCGGTTTCCTCAAAGGCGAGCGAACCAATGAATAAACTCATGGTAAAGCCCACACCGCACAAGATAGATATTCCATACAAGTGCAGTAAATTCATATCTTTGGGCAGTTTCGCCAGACCGGTTTTAATGGTCAGATAACACAGACCAAATACGCCCAACTGTTTACCCACAAACAAACCTAGAGCAATGCCCAGAGTAACAGGGTGCATGAGCGAGTTAATGCTGATGTTGCCTAAATCCAGCCCAGCGTTTGCCAAAGCAAAGATAGGCAATATTAAAAAGGCCACTGATGGATGCAGGCTGTGCTCAAGGTGTTTAACCGGTGAATGTTCAGGGTCGTCCTTGTCACGCATTGGGATAAAGAAGGCTAATACCACGCCCGCCAAGGTTGCATGTACGCCTGACTTTAGCAAAGCAAGCCACAATACACCGCCTACCATGATGTACGCAGGTACATCGCTAATATGTAAGCGATTCATTAATGTTAGCAGCGAAATACATATTGCAACGATGATCAATGGCGTTGTGGCAATTTCACTGGTGTAGAACAGGGCAATAATCAAAATTGCGCCAATGTCATCAATGATCGCCAAAGTGACTAAAAACAGTTTCAAGGAAGAAGGTACCGCTTTACCCAGTAAGGCTAAAATGCCCAGAGCAAAAGCGATATCAGTTGCAGCGGGGATCGCCCAGCCAGCAGCAAAATTCGGGTTGTCTGCGGTAAAAAACAAATAAATTAATGCCGGTACCGCCATGCCTCCAACTGCGCCAACAATGGGAAGGACGACGTTGGATGGATTGGTAAGTTGGCCTTCCATGAGTTCTCTTTTCAGCTCTAAACCCACAAGGAAGAAAAAGGCGGCCATAAGACCATCATTGATCCACAGTAATAGTGGTTTGCTCAGAGAAAAATCCCCGATGTGAGCACCGGCGGAAGTTGAAATCAACATATTGTAATAGTCCGAAAGGGGACTATTGGCAACGATTAGCGCTATGGCTGTAGCAACCATTAACAGAATGCCGCTAGCGGATTCCAGTTGAAAAAAATGACGTATCGTATTCATTTTGGTTAGTGTCTAACCTCGGTAAACATTGTTAAACGAAAATCCTCTTATAGTTAAGTTTTGTCGGAAAGGCTAGTTTTCCAAGTTAAAGTTCCTTATCTAACGTCTCTCATTCTAAAGATGTATAAGAGAGATTGAATAGACGCTAGATAATGAGGAGCTAATCTACTAACCTTTATCGTCTGAATAAATCTGATTATTTCTTATAAAAGCATCGTAAATTTCGAATGATTACTCACATTAACTATAACCATTTCTATTACTTTTGGGTGGTGAGCACTGAAGGAAGCATTGCCAACGCCAGTAAATTACTGCATCTGACGCCACAAACTATCAGTGCTCAAATAGCCATGTTGGAGCAAAGGCTGGACAAAAAGCTCTTTCATAGAGAAGGGCGAAAACTGGTGCTTACCGACTATGGCAGATTAACCAAGCGTTATGCCGATGACATGTTCGCTATTGCCGAAGAATGGCTGGAAACATCAAAAGGCAACGATCTGGATTATGTGCGTACTATCAAGGTCGGGATTTCCGATGCCTTGCCCAAATCGCTGGTGTCTCGGTGGTTGGCTCCTATCGTATCGGGTGAAAGGGCGGTGAATTTGATTTGCATTGATGGAATGCAGCCAGATTTATTAGCGCAACTCGCGGTGCATAAGCTGGATATCGTTCTGGCGGATATTCCCGCAGACAACAACTATTACCTGAAAGTGTATTGTCACGAAATTGGCAAGAGTGAAATCGGATTATTTGCCATTAATGACTGGGTTGATAGTTTCAAAAAGGATTTTCCGGCCTGTATCAGAGAGAAAAAGTTGCTATTACCAGCTAAAAACAGCCCGATGAATCGAGCCATTGAATATTGGTTGCATGAAAGGAAACTGGAAGTGTCTATTGCTGGACATGTTGATGACAGTGCCTTGATGAAAGCACTGGGCATGCAAGGTTTTGGGATTTTTCCAGCGCCAATTGCCGTGCAGGATGAAGTGGAGCATCAAAACAATGTGACCATGATCGGTAAGCTGGATAATGTCTTTCAGTCTTATTACCTGTTTACTCCGGAGCGTTTGGTCAGCGATTCTATCATAGATGAGTTGGTGCAACAGATACGTCAAGAGTGAGAGACATTTATACCTGATTATTGAGATGCTCAGAAATAATTTGGTCGACTTAGGCTGGTTTTATTGCGAGATGAGGTTAGAATTCGACTCATATCGCTAATCTTGGACAAGCAGAAAGGTTTTATGAGTCAGCCTCACATTCTCGTTGTTGATGATCGTCAGGAAATTCGGGTGAGTGCCCGATTTGTGCTGGAAGATAATGGATATCAAGTATCAGAAGCTGAGAATCCCGAAGTCGCTAAAGCATTCCTGAAACAGGATAAACCCGCTCTCATGTTGTTAGACATGAACTTTACGCGTGATACCACTTCTGGTGAAGAAGGGCTGGCCTTTTTGTCTTGGTTGGAAAAAGAAGGTTATGACATTCCTACCGTGGTGATGACAGCTTGGTCCAACGTGTCTTTAGCTGTTGAAGCCATGCAGCGCGGAGCAGGGGATTTTTTGGAAAAACCCTGGAAGAACCAACGTTTGCTGCACATTATCCAGCAACAGCTCACTCTTAATGGGCTGAAGCGTCAAAATGAACAACTAAAACAACGTTTGGAACCTGTAACTGAATCGGATTTCGAATGGCGCTCTGAGTGCATGACCAGACTATATCAACAGGTTGAACGTATTGCCGCATCCGACGTCCCCATTCTTCTAACTGGGGAAAATGGCACGGGCAAAACCCGTATGGCGCAGTATATTCATAAACTCTCTGCTCGCAGTGACAATCCTTTTATTTCCGTGAATATGGGCGGGATCACCGAAACCCTGTTTGAAAGTGAAATGTTTGGTCATATGAAAGGCGCTTTCACCGACGCCAAAAACAATCGTATTGGACGTTTTGAATTAGCCAAACAAGGCACCTTGTTTTTGGATGAAATTGCCAATATTCCTCTTTCTCAGCAGATGAAGTTACTTCGAGTATTGGAATCTGGGGAATATGAAGTATTGGGTTCCAGTGCGACTCAATATGCTGATGTGCGTATTATCAGTGCAACTAACGCAGACATTCAAAGCATGATCGCACAGAGGGAATTTCGCGAAGATTTATTTTTCCGCCTAAATACTATGGAATTCAGAATGCCTTCCTTGCGAGAAAGACAGGAAGATATTGTTCCTCTAGCTAACTTTTTTATTGCGCAATTTTCCAGTAAGTACCAAATGGATACAGTGAAGTTGGGGTTAACGGCGCAACATGCGCTACGCACCTATCATTGGCCGGGTAACATTCGTGAATTGAGTCATATTATGGAGCGTGCTTTGTTACTCAATGCGGGGGAAGAAGTGGATGCAGCGGATTTGCATATTGCCAATACTTCCTTAAGCGGAGTTGCTACAGGCGGTGCGGCTATGTCGGATGAGAATGGCGTTCCTGTCTTACCCATGATGACATTGGAAGATGCTGAGAAACAGCTGATCCGTCAGGCATTGGATATAACAGAACAGAATATACCCAAAGCGGCTGAATTATTGGGATTAACCAAATCTTCCTTATATCGAAGATTGGAGAAGTATGCAGATCTTCAAGTTCAATAGTCTGAAGTCCTATCTCATAACCTATTTGATTGTACCCAGTGTTGCAATTGCCATTTTGGGTGGTTTTCTGTTATTGAGCTTTGGCTGGTCAGTACAGAGTGTGTTTATTTCAGCAGTGTGTTGGGGACTGGTTGCCTATTTTTTCAGCATCCGTTTTTATCGAAATATCAATACTACATTTGAACGTGCTTTAACCCATATTGATGCACTACGGGCAGAAGACTACAACCAGTTTTCAAAACCCATTTTTCCTCAAGGCATCGTGGGCACCTTTCATCGAGAAACCAAAGCATTGAGTTTGTATTTGCAAGCGATGAAATCGCAATATGATCAACATGCCTTTTTGGTATACCAGTTGATCGATCAACTGGATATTCCGGTATTGGTGTTTAATCAGGACAACAAGCTCAGCTATGCCAATAGTGCTTTTAGCTACCTGTATCACGAGCCTTGGCAACTGTATCGGCTTGCTTCTCCCAAGCTGCTAAATTTGAAGAAAACCGAAGAAGGCTGGCAGTTTAGTCAGAAAGGGAGAAAGTGGCAGATTAATCACAGTGAATTCATTGATGCCGGCGAGAACCATCAGTTGCTGGTGTTTACCAATGTGGAATCCGTGATGCAGGAAACCCAATCTAATGCTTGGCAGCAGATGATCCGTGTGATTGGTCATGAAGTTAATAACTCGTTGACTCCAGTCGCATCTCTGGCTGAAAGTTTGTCTGAACGTATGGATTCTGAGCGTAATAAGCAGGCATTGGCTTTGATATCGGAACGCTGTTATCACTTGCAGGATTTTATTCAGCGATATGCCTCGGTATCGAAGTTGCCTAATTTGAATCTCAAAGCATTTCATACTCAGCCTTTGGTGAGCCGCTTACAGGGGATATTTGGTGATACCCAATTAACAACCGACATTCGAGCAGAAACCTTGCTAGCGGACGAGTCAGCACTGGAACAAGTGCTCATTAACCTGATTAAAAACGCCGTTGAAGCTGATGCCAGTGAAATTACACTCAGTATTGAAGAACTGAATACTCAATTTCAGATTAAAGTTGTGGATAATGGTCACGGTGTGGCGAATCTGGATAATCTGTTTGTGCCATTATTTACCACCAAGCCTGATGGGCAAGGTATTGGGTTGAGTTTTTGCAGTAAGATCATTAAGCAACATAATGGCGAAATTCATCTGACCAATAACGCTACAGAGGGTGCCACAGTCACTATAAGCCTGCCTAAAAACATATCAGAAGTAAAAAGCAGTTCGGTTTTGGAATCAATATCGGACTAATGGTTTCAAAATCGAACCTTAATTGAATTGGAAAACCTTTTTCACCTCCTACGATTTTAATCAACTTATTGAAATTAAAGAAAATATTAAAGTTGGCAAGAAACTTGTATTCCTAGCGCAGAGAAGGTGAAAACGGCTCTGAAATTCGAGTTCTAAAATGAACTTTTCATTCTCAGGCCTAATATTAACATTCGCGTTTAAGGTGCAAGAGTTCAGATGGACGTCATCAAAACCCCACAGCAAAACAAATATAAATTAAGTAAAAGGTACTTGCTTGTCAGCGCAGCTTCTATTGTTGTACTTGCTTTGTTTATTTGGGCTAAAGGTATCGCGAGTACGGCTTCCATTCAGCGTAGCGATATTTTGATTGAGAAAGTCATGAAGGGTGATCTGAACGTTATCATCAATGGCTATGGCACTTTGCGTTCTGATAAGCAGCAGCTTATTACTTCATCTTCCCGTGCGACAGTGAAAGAAATTGTGTTAAAGCCCGGTGCTCCCGTAACTGCCGACAGCGTTATTGTACGCATGGAAAATCCTGAATTAACTCAGGAAGTCGAAAGTGCTCGTATGCAATTAACCCAAATTCAGGCGAATTTGCGTCAACTTAAGCTAAGCAACAAACGTGAAATGTTGTCAGAAACCATGCATTTGGCTGAGATTAAAGCCAACTGGGAAAAGGCCAAGCTGAATCGTGCAGCTAAATCCAAGTTAAATGAAAAAGGCATCGTTTCAGACATTAATTTACAAGAAGCGATTCTGGAAGAGCAGCAGCTTCAAGAGCAATTGAACATTTTGAAAGAAGGTATCGAGCAGTTGACTCTGGTTCATGAGGAGTCTGTCAATATTGAGCTGGAAAAAGTGAAGCAGCAAGAAGGCTTATTGGAAACCAAACAAACTCGATTGAATGATTTGGTGGTTCGCGCTGGTATTGATGGTGTTTTGCAAAGCTTGTCTGTAGAGCAGGGGCAAAGTCTGGATATAGGTCAGGAAATCGCGTTAATTGGCAGCACCACTGATTTGGTTGCGCTGATCCGTGTTCCACAAAGTCAGGCTCAAGATGTCAGTATTGGACAAAAAGTGGTGATCAGCACTCGTCGTGACAACATTGATGGCATGGTGTCTCGTATTGACCCTATTGTTGAAGATAATACCGTGATTATCGAAGTTTCATTGCCTGATGACTTACCTTCAAGTGTTCGTCCCCAGTTAAATGTTGATGCCACTATTATTGCCGATACCTTGGCGAATGTGACCTATATCAAGCGTCCTGCAAAGGTTCAGCCTCATTCCAGTGTTGATTTGTATCGCATTGATCCAGAGGATAGAACGGCTGATATTCAAAATATTCGCTTCGGTCGCCGTGCGGGTGATTATATGGAAATCGTCGCAGGAGCCAAAGCCAATGAACAGTTTATTGTCTCGGATTTGTCCAATTTGAAAGGTACAACATCCCTGGATATCAAATTTTAAGAAAGACTAAGTACAGGTAGCACCTCATGAGCAGCATCAAACTAGAAATGAATTCCATCCAAAAAGTTTTTGAAACTGAAGAGGTGGAGACCTACGCACTGAAAGATATTAACCTGAGCATTAAAGCCGGTGATTATGTTTCTATTTCTGGGCCTTCTGGTTGCGGTAAGTCGACGCTGTTATCCATTATGGGTTTGTTGGACACGCCAAGCGGCGGTCAGTATTTGATTGAAGGTACTGATGTCACGAATCTGACCCTGGATCAAGCTGCTGAAATCAGAAATAAGAAAATTGGCTTTATCTTTCAATCTTTCAATCTGATTGATGAATTAAGCGTGTTGGATAATGTTGCTTTACCATTGAGATATAGCGATGAAAATCTCAGTGAGCAGACTATTTATGATCGTGCTGTGGAGTGTTTAAAGCTGGTGGATATGGGGCATCGCTTGAAGCATAAACCCAACCAGTTGTCAGGTGGACAACAACAGCGTGTTGCCATTGCTCGTGCGCTTGTTGCCAACCCCGCTATTTTGCTTGTGGACGAGCCAACCGGAAACCTGGATTCCAAAAGTGGTGATCAGGTTATGGCGATTCTGGACAAGTTGAATCAAAACGGCACGACGATATGTATGGTAACTCACGATCCACGCTATGCAGATATGGCTCGTAATCAATTAAAGCTTTTGGATGGCACGATTCTGACTGCCCCTGAAACGTCAGCAACATTAAAGGGAAAAGATGCGAGTGAATCTGCCATTCCCGTCGGAGTGAATCCATGACCCGATTGATGTACTGGATAAAGCAGGCATGTTTCAGCTTACAAAAAAAGCCGGGATTTGTCTCAATGGTTGTCTCTACCATGAGTATTACTATTGGTGCTTTGCTGTGTGCTCTGACTTTAGCTTACGTGTTGATTGTAAGCCCTTTGCCTTATCCTGAGCAGGATCGTTTATATCAATTAGAACATTTGTACATTGATGGCGATGGTGAGTTGCTGGGTAGCCATTTTACCTATCCCAGTGTTATGGAATTGTACAAAGACAAAAGCATCTTTAGCGACGTAGCACTGAGCTTTTATTCGGAACAGAAACTTAATCAACATCCTTTACAACCTATTATTCGCACGACTCACGTCAATCCTGAATGGTTCCAGTTATTAGGTGCGACAATGGCGTTGGGACGTACCTTTGAACAAACAGAAGAGTTGGGTTCTAATAATCCTGTGGCAGTGTTGAGTTACCAAGCTTGGGTGGAACTGTTTTCTTCTGACCCGGATATTCTTGAAAAAACGGTACGTTTCTGGGATACCAACTATCGTGTTATCGGGGTACTTTCTCCGTCATTCATTGAACCTCAAATAGACGCCATTGGGCAAAAAACACATATTTTCATGCCTTGGGATTTTAATCCTGTGGCGCAGGATCGTCGCAATACCTATTTAGGTGCACATCCAGGATTGTTCTTCTTTGGTAAGCTTGCGTCTGATAAAACCATTAGTCAGATAGAGCAAGCGCTAACTCAAAACATTGATGAAACCTTTCAGCGTGAAGTGGTCGGTGCTGGCTTTTTGGAAGGCTTTCATATTGTCATGAAACTCAACACGCTTAAGTCAGCCATTCTTAAGGATGTTGAACAGACTGTATGGCTGTTGTTAGCAAGTGTTACCGGATTGCTGGTGATTGCCATTGCCAATATTGCTAATCAGTTTATTTCCCGTACCGCGGAAAAGCTGCGCCATTTGGCTATTCATGCTGTTCTTGGAGCGAAAAAACGTCATATATATAAACTTTTGTTCGCAGAAGCTGGGTTATTAATGGCGGCTTCTGTGATGATTGCGCTTGTCATTGCTGATAATGGTTTTTACGTGATGCAGGAATTCCTTGCGAAAAAGCTGCCTCGTGTCGATGAACTCTCTATCAATTTATTTACGATGACCTCAGCCATTTTGATTGCGTTATCGACAGCTTTATTATTTGCCTGGTTTAGTGCCAACATGATCAACTATCGTAAGTTGAATGCCAGCTTGCAAACCAGTGGTAAAGGCACCAGTGCTCAGGTGTCACGTAACATTCGCCAGATCTTGATTGTGAGTCAGGTAACAGTGGTTACTGTGTTGATTTTCGTCAGCTTTAGCATTTTCAATCAGGCCTCACGAGTAATTAATCAATCGATTGGGTTCGACACGGAACGCATGACAACGGTGTATCTCAATGGCTGGGCTGATTCTGCTCAGGCATTGGTTCCTACCATTGATGAAGTAAAGCATCGTCTGGCTGAACTGCCACAAATTGAAGGTGTCAGTAATGCTTACTCACCCATGGATATGTTTGATACACCATCACAAACTATTGTTGATACTAATGAGACTTTGCTGGTTGAGTCACTACCTGTGGATGAAAATTATTTTGACTTAGTCGGACAAACTCTGATGGATGGTTATATTTTCTCTGCGGCTAATGTTAGAGACGGCGACAACGTCATTATCATTAATCATGTATATGCCAGTAAATTAGCGCCTTACACCAGTGCACTAGGTATGCGCATTCGAGTTAATAATGATGAGCCGAAACGTGTCATTGGTATTGTCAAAGGCATTAAAATTCCAGGTGAAGAAGATGTTCCCATGCGTAGTTATTACCCTTGGCCACAAGATAAATATCGACTGAAATTGCTGGTTAAACATGCCGAAGGGCAAGAGTTTCCGGCGGAAGAAGTGATTCGTATCATCAATGAAGTGGGCAGTGGTAATCAGATGAACTATAACGCTATGAGTTCATGGGAAGAAAAGCGAGATTCACTGCTGTTTACTCAATATACAACTGCAGTTACCAGTGCAGCCCTGGTTGTGCTGAGCTTCTTCCTCGCGGCTATTGGCCTATACGGTATTTTGAGTTACAGCACTCAACTACGTCAGTTTGAATTGGGCACACGTATGGCAATTGGTGCCAAGCGTAAGGATCTGGTCAAGTTGATCGTTAAGGATAATTTCGCAGCGTTTATTTACGGTGCAGTGTTGAGTGTTATCGCATTATTGGGCTTGTATATCGGGTTTGCTTCAGAGCTTAGTGAAATTGATATTTCTGAAACCCAGACAAGCATTATTTTCCTCATCACCTTAACACTGGTCGCAGGCATTATGTTGCTGGCTTGCTACTGGCCCTTGCGTCGATATATCAATCAGCCTGCCATATACGCATTGCGAGGTAATAACTAGAAGAAAATTAATGTAAAGAATCCCGTTGTGTTATTTGCGAGGACTTAGTGCCTCGCCTTTTTTTATCAGCCTTTGAAAAAGGTTAAATCCACTGAATATTGCCTTGTATACCTGAAAATTATACTTTTCTCTCAAACAGAGAGTAATTTGCTCACTTTTCTATTAAAATCCGCACTTTCATTTTGATCAGTTGAACACTCACCGCTTTTGGAATGCCAAAATGTTTAGAATTTGCTTGTTCGACTTTGATATTTTTTGTTAATTAACAAATAGTTAGAAGATTTTATTTGATGTCAAATTCCTCAATAGAGAAAGAAGTCTCAAAGAGAAGAACATTCGCGATTATTTCTCACCCCGATGCTGGTAAAACCACCATTACTGAAAAAGTGCTGTTGTTCGGAAATGCTTTGCAAAAAGCAGGTACGGTCAAAGGCAAAAAGTCTGGTCAGCACGCCAAGTCTGACTGGATGGAAATGGAAAAAGAGCGTGGGATCTCGGTGACAACCTCGGTAATGCAGTTTCCTTATGCCAACAAGCTGGTTAACCTGTTGGATACCCCGGGGCACGAAGATTTCTCGGAAGATACTTATCGTACCTTAACCGCCGTTGATTCCTGCTTGATGGTTATCGACTCCGCCAAAGGTGTAGAAGCACGTACCATTAAATTAATGGAAGTTACGCGCTTGCGTACCACGCCGATTATCACTTTCATGAACAAGCTCGACCGCGATATTCGCGATCCCATCGAGTTGCTGGATGAAGTGGAAGATGTTTTGAACATCAAATGTGCGCCTATTACCTGGCCCATTGGCATGGGTAAAGAGTTTAAAGGCGTGTATCACTTGTTGCGTGACGAAACCACTCTGTACCAAACCGGGCAAGGTCATACCATTCAAAAAAGCCGCATTATTAAAGGTTTAAACAACCCAGAGTTGGATGAAGCCATTGGTACTTACGCACAAGAATTGCGCGACATGTTGGAACTGGTGCTTGGTGCTTCTCACGAGTTTAACCTGGAAGAGTTCTTAAATGGTGAGCTAACGCCAGTATTCTTTGGTACAGCATTGGGTAACTTCGGTGTAGATCACATGTTGGATGGCTTAACCGAATGGGCACCTGCGCCTCAAGGCCGTGAAACCGATGAACGCTTTATTGAGCCGACCGAGCCCAAGTTCAGTGGGTTCATTTTCAAAATTCAGGCGAACATGGATCCCAAGCACCGTGACCGCGTGGCGTTTTGCCGTATTGTGTCGGGTAAATACGAAAAAGGCATGAAGATGCATCAACCGCGTATTGGTAAAGATGTGCGTATTGCCGATGCCTTGACCTTTTTGGCGGGTGATCGCTCCTTGCTGGAAGAAGCTTATGCCGGTGACATTATTGGTTTGCATAACCATGGCACGATTCAGATTGGTGACACCTTTACTTCCGGTGAAAAATTCCGCTTTAGCGGTATTCCTAACTTTGCGCCAGAATTGTTCAAGCGTATTCGCTTAAAAGATCCATTGAAGCAAAAGCAACTGTTGAAAGGCTTGATCCAACTTTCTGAAGAAGGTGCGGTTCAGGTATTTCGCCCCATGATGAACAACGATTTGATCGTTGGTGCGGTGGGTGTGTTGCAGTTTGATGTGGTCGTGTCGCGTTTGAAGTCGGAATACAATGTTGATGCGATTTATGAGCATATCAATGTTGCCACTGCCCGTTGGGTGTACTGTGATGACCAACAGAAACTGGCTGAATTTAAGCGTAAAAATGAATCTAATTTGGCGTTGGACGGCGGTGACAACCTTACCTATATTGCGCCAACCATGGTGAATTTGTCTTTGGCTCAGGAACGTTATCCTGACGTGAATTTCCATACAACCAGGGAACACTAAGCAGCAATGAATATTCAGGAATTATTATTAGCAAGATTTAAAACTGCACTGGCGGCTATTGATGCGCCAGAAAATGCGCCAGCGCCTTTGACTCGCAGTACCCGACCTGAATTTGGTGAATATCAGTTTAACGGTGCTATGGCGCTTGCCAAAATGCTTAAGCAAAAGCCGCGTGATATCGCCGAGAAAATTGTTGCTGCGGTTGAATTGGACGACGTCGCTGACAAGTTGGAAATCGCAGGGCCTGGGTTTATCAATATCCATTTGTCGAATGGTTTCCTGGCCAAGCAAATACCTGCAATGGTGTCTGACGCTCATTTGGGAATGGAAAAAGAAGCGCAGCAAACTGTAGTGGTTGATTATTCTTCGCCTAATTTAGCGAAAGAAATGCACGTTGGGCATTTGCGCTCGACCATTATCGGCGACGCTGTGGTACGTGTTTTGGAATTTCTAGGCCATAAGGTCATTCGCCAAAACCATATGGGTGACTGGGGTACGCAGTTTGGCATGTTGCTGGCGCATTTGAGCGACAAATTGGCTGCGCAGGAAGTCGCGGAAACGGCACTGGAAGATTTGGAGCATTTTTATCGTGAAGCCAAAGTGCGTTTTGATGAAGAAGATGGTTTCGCGGATCGTGCCCGTGAATATGTTGTTAAACTGCAAAGCGGCGAAGAACAATGCATGACCCTTTGGCAGCAGTTTATTGATGTATCTATTGCTCATAGCGAAGAAGTGTACAACAAGCTCAATGTGACCCTGAAACGTGAACATGTGATGGGCGAAAGTGCTTACAACCCTGAACTGGCGGGCGTTATCACGTCGTTGAAAGAGCAGGGCATTGCAGTGGAAGACCAAGGCGCGCAAGTGGTGTTCATTGACGAAATGAAAGACAAAGAAGGCAAGCCCGCAGCGTATATCGTACAAAAATCCGGTGGTGGCTATTTGTATGCCACAACCGATTTGGCTGCGATGAAATACCGTTCTTTCGATCTGCAAGCTGACCGTAACCTGATTTTTACTGATGCGCGTCAGGCTTTGCACTTTAAACAGACTGAAATAGTAGGCCGTAAGGCTGGTTTCTCCCGTCCTGAAACCACTTACGAGCATTGCCCCTTTGGTATGATGTTGGGCAGTGATGGCAAGCCATTTAAAACCCGTACCGGTGGCACAATCAAGTTAGCTGATTTGTTGGATGAAGCCGTTGAGCGTGCGGAAAAACTGATTGCTGAGCGTTCTACGGATCTATCTGAAGAAGAGCGCAAACAAGTGGCTCGTATCGTTGGTATCGGTGCGGTGAAATATGCCGATTTAAGTAAAAACCGTACCACTGACTATGTGTTTAATTGGGACACCATGTTGAGCTTTGAGGGTAATACCGCGCCTTACTTGCAGTACGCCTACACGCGTGTTGTCAGTATTTTTAGAAAAGCAGGCGTAGATGCAGCCAGCCTGAATGCTGAGATTAGCTTACAGGAAGCACAGGAACATGCTTTGGCGGTTAAGTTAACGCAGTTGGTGGAAGCCATTAACACTGTGTCAGCGGAAGCGACGCCTCATGTGTTGTGTACTTACTTGTATGAACTTGCCAGCTTGTTTATGAGCTTCTACGAAGCCTGCCCGATCTTGAAACCGGGGATTGACGAGTCGTTGAAGCAAAGTCGCTTAATGTTGGCGGCGGCAACGGCGAATACCTTGAAAGTGGGATTGGGCTTGTTGGGTATTGAGACGTTAGAGAAAATGTAAGTTTCTGATTGTCTTGCTGTCTAATATAAACAAAGCCTCCAATAGTGAGGCTTTGTTTATACACGGTATGATTGCATGAAAGGTTGGTAGAGCTAAAAAATCTCGTCCTTGAGATTTTGCGGGAATGTTCCAGTTAGTTTCGTACCCGAAATCGTTAGATCACATTCTCTGCACTGGTTAGTTCGTGAATGCAATGTCTCACAGCATTATGTGTTTCATGCATCACTTCACGGTGAGCAGTGAACTCTTCCAGCGTAACCAAACCATCGCTATCAGCATCCATCAGAGCAAATCCTTCTGTGGCCTTTTCAGTGGCTTTGGCCTGTACTTCAGTCAGGTCTAATACACCATCACCAGAGGTATCTGCGGCACTGAATCTGTCTTCGGGAGACTGAAACAGATCAGCATCCGGGATGATAATATTGTCGTTTCCTGTTTCTGCTTTCAGGTCGGTCACACACTGGATAATGTCGGCTGCAATATCTGAATGGTCAGGGGCTTCACCTCTGCGGCCTGTGGTGGCTTCTTCAAGGCTTAAAAAGCCGTCATCATTAGCATCTTTGCGGTTGAACATGTTTTCTGCACGCGCTAAAGCCTGAGCTGTTAATTCGCTGCTATCGACATTGCCGTCACCACTGGTGTCTAAACGGCTAAAAGCGAATTCTGTGTTAGCGCCATGATGGCCTCCATGACCACGTCCTTTGGCATGTACAATGGGAGCTGCAATCAAGGTGGTAACGGTCAGTGCTGCTAACAAAGCTGAAATGGCATTTTTGTTCATTGTTTTCATAATCTTTCTCCGAGAGTCGGTTTTAATGGTCTTCACTGGTTAAAACGGGTCAGCTTGCATTGCGTTGACAAACAATTTAAAAAACTTTCAAATTTTTTCAGGTGAATTGAATATGAAAGGCTGGGAAGCCTTTATTTTAATTGGTTTACAGCGGGATCTTGTGTCGACATACTTGTGTCGACATAATAGGCGCAGATTTTTCTTCAGATTGAATGTTACCTTGTCTAAAAAACTTCTAAAGTCAGGCCTGATTGTTAGCTTTATGACATTAATTTCCCGTGTTCTTGGTTTGGTTCGGGATGTGGTTGTCGCTAATTTATTGGGAGCTAATGCTGCTGCTGACGTATTTTTCTTCGCTAATAAAATTCCTAATTTCTTACGTCGCTTATTTGCTGAAGGGGCTTTTGCTCAAGCATTTATTCCGGTACTGACCGAAGTTGAAGAGCAGGGTGACAGAGACAGATTACGTCTGTTTATTGCTCGTGTGTCCGGCACATTAGGTACAATTGTGACGGTTGTGACCTTGATCGGCGTTATCGCTTCTCCTGTTTTGGCTGCGCTTTTTGGTACGGGTTGGTTCCTTGATTATCTGCAAGGGGGAGAGGATGGAGCCAAGTTTGAATTAGCGGCCAGTATGCTCAGGATCACTTTCCCTTATTTGTGGTTTATTACCTTGGTTGGGCTGTCCGGGGCGATTCTTAATACCCTGAACCAATTCGCTGTCGCGGCGTTTACGCCTGTATTGTTGAATGTCGCTATTATTGCGTGTGCAATTTATCTGTCGCCAATGTTCGCTGAACCTGCTTATGCCCTGGCATGGGGCGTGTTCTTTGGTGGCTGTATTCAATTTCTATTTCAAATTCCTTATTTAAAACGTGCGGGTGTGTTGGTTAAGCCGCAATGGGGCTGGAATGATCCTGCTGTGACTAAAGTAAGAAAGCTCATGATCCCGGCTTTGTTTGGGGTGTCGGTCAGCCAAATTAATTTGTTGTTTGATACTTTGATTGCGAGTTTTTTGGTAACGGGATCAATTAGCTGGTTGTATTACTCGGATCGTTTACTGGAATTTCCTCTTGGTTTGTTTGGTATTGCGATTGCCACCGTTATCTTGCCCACCTTGTCTCGAGATTTTGTGTCCGACAATAGTAAACAGTTTGCTGCCAATATGGATTGGGGCGTGCGTATGGTTAGCATATTGGGGATTCCCGCTGCCGCAGGTTTATTTGTGCTGGCTGAACCTATGCTGCTGGTGTTATTCCAGCGCGGGGCTTTTACCGTTGAAACTGCGACCTTTGCTTCTTACAGCTTGATGGCGTATTCCACAGGCTTATTGAGTTTTATGCTGGTGAAAGTGCTGGCGCCTGGTTTTTTCTCTCGTCAGGATACGAAAACGCCTGTGAAATATGGGATTTGGAGCATGATGGCCAACATGGGGTTTAATCTGATTTTGGCGATACCCTTTGGTTATGTGGGTTTGGCAATGGCTACGGCGTTATCGGGCACGGTGAATGCGGCGTTGTTGTATCAAAAACTGCATCGGAATGGGGTGTATCAGGTGTCTTCTGAAACCTTGATGTTTTTGTTTAGAGTGGCGCTGGCCTGTGTCAGCATGGTGGCTGCTGTTATGTATTTTCTGCCGGATATGACGCAATGGTATGAGTGGCATTGGCGTCAGCAGGTATGGCAGTTAGGCTTATTGATTTTAATTGGTGCTACGGTGTTTATTTCTGTGTTATTGCTTCTTGGTGTTCGTTTGAGGCATTTGCAGGCTGTTCAGGCTAATGTACAAGCTGATACGTAGAATTAAATACAGTGAACTTCGAAAAAAGGCTTTTTAAGCATGAATAAACGTGATTTTCTGAAACTGTCCGGGTTGAGCCTTGCTTCGTCTGTGCTTCCGGCAACTGCACTTGCGGCTTCGAATCATTCGAGTGAAAACGCACTAAAGCCATCGTCTTTGTCTTCCTTGGAATCGATCACTACGGGTATTGAACCGATTAGCTCAGATGAAAGAGTTCGGCGTATTAAAAAAGCGCAGGAAATCATGAAAAGCTTGAATATTGCTGCCTTGGTATTAGAACCGGGGGCGGCGATGGATTACTTCTCTGGTATTCAGTGGTGGCGAAGCGAGCGCTTAACTGCGCTGATCATTCCACAGCAAAGTGAAGTGGCTGTAGTTTGTCCATTCTTTGAAGAACCCAGCATTCGCGAAACTTTGCAAGTGGGCAAAGATGTGCGTGTTTGGCAAGAACACGAAAGCCCGTTTAAACAGGTTAAAGCCATTCTTAAAGATCGCGGTATCAACAAAGGCAAAATCGCTTTTGAAGAGAGCGTGCGTTATTTTGTATTGCAAGGCGTGATGGCGGAGTTGTCCGACATGGAGCATGTCAGTGCAGAGCCTGTCACTCGCGGTTGCAGAATGTACAAGAGCTTGCATGAATTACAACTGATGCATAAAGCCAATGAAGTCACATTAAAGGCTTATGAGCATGTGTGGCAGCAATTGCAGGTGGGTATGAGCCAAAGCCAGGTAGTTGGCTTAATGAAGCAAGCTCAGTCGCAGTTGGGAGGCTCAGGCGCTTGGGCGTTGGCATTGTTTAATGAAGCCAGTGCTTATCCGCATGGCACAAGAGAGGAGCAGACAATTCGTGAAGGTTCTGTGGTACTGATGGATTCCGGCTGTACTGTGCATGGTTATCGCTCTGATATTAGTCGTACCTTTGTTTTTGGTGAGGCAAATAGCAAGCAGCGTAAAATCTGGAATACAGTGCATAAGGGGCAAATGATCGCGTTTGAAAAAGCGCAAATTGGCACTGCCGCCGGTAAGGTCGATGATAGCGTTCGCGCGTTTTATCAGTCACAAGGATTTGGCCCCGAATACAAACTGCCGGGGTTATCACATCGAACTGGTCATGGCATTGGCATGGAAACTCACGAAAGCGTAAATTTTGTTCATGGCGAAACAACGCCTTTGCAATTAGGTATGTGTTTCTCCAATGAACCGGGAATTTATATACCGGGCGAATTTGGTGTGCGCTTGGAAGATTGTCTATATATGGGTGAGAAAGGAGCTCAGTGGTTTACCGAACCGCCAGCATCGTTAGAGCAACCCTTGGGTAAATTAGCGCCAATGCCTGTTTAATCGTAATTTCTTTGGGTTCAAATTCAATTTTCCCTGTGTGCAGGCTGTATCTATTTTGAAGGTTAGTTATAATCCGTCGGATTTTTTGCATGAAAGTATCAATCGTTGATGGCTTTATGAGCAATCTTGTTTGATGGCGGCAAATTTTCCCGGGTTAAATATTAAGAGGTCTGGCTTGGAGCTGATTCGAGGGTTACACAATCTAAATAGCAGCCACAATGGTTGTGTTCTGACCATCGGTAAGTTCGACGGTGTTCATCTGGGACATCGCGCTGTTTTAAAACAGGTCATAGAGAAAGCACGAGAATTGGGCGTGCCTTCTACTGTGATGGTGTTTGAGCCTCAACCTGAAGAATTGTTTTCTCCGTCTACGGCTCCGGCTCGATTGAGCAAGCTACGTGAAAAATACACCTTATTGCAGGAACTGGGCATCGACCGACTGATTTGCGTAAAGTTCGATCGCAAATTTGCCGCTCAGGAAGCGGGTTTCTTTGTGGAACAGTTGTTGGTTAAACAACTGGGTGTGAAATATCTGGTAGTGGGTGACGATTTTCGTTTTGGGCGTGGCAGAACCGGTGATTTTGCTATGCTATTAGAAGCTGGCAAAAAATTTGGTTTTGACGTTGTTGATACTGCCAGTTTGAAGCACAAAGACAATCGAATCAGTTCATCGGCTATTCGAGACGCATTGCTGAATGCCGATTTGGAAAAGGTTGCTGCTTTTCTCGGGCGTCCTTTTAGTATTAGTGGCAAAGTGGTACACGGCGATAAGCGGGGGCGTAGTATTGGTTTTCCCACCGCCAATGTGCTTCTGCACCGATGCAATTCTCCGGTAACGGGAGTGTTTGCAGTGGTCGTGCGATTAGTGCGAGACCGTGTAACTCGCAACACCTTTGTTTCTGATGAAACGCGTTATTTTGGTGTTGCAAACGTGGGCAATAGACCCACTGTAAATGGTGTACGTTCCCAGTTGGAAGTACATATCTTTGATTTTAATGATCAGCTATATGGCAAAAATGTAGTGGTAGAACTACACCATAAAATCAGAGATGAACAAAAATTTGATTCCTTTGAGTTGCTCAAGGAACAAATCGTAAAAGATGCAGAGACTGCGAAAAACTGGTTACAAGCGCATTTGACGCTAGAAAATTAAAAACCGTTTTTCTGTCAGTACATTAATTTCATTCAAGCTAATTTGGCAAGGCACTGAATTAGCACACATTCATCAGTTGTGGATTTGAGGATACATGAGCGATTACAAACACACCTTAAACTTACCGGAAACTGAGTTTCCAATGCGAGGCAACTTGTCTCAGCGCGAGCCTGAAATGCTCAAACAATGGACTGAGAAAGGTTTGTACGAAAAAATTCGCGCAGCTAAAAAAGGCAAGACGCCTTTTGTTTTGCACGATGGCCCTCCTTATGCGAATGGTGTGATCCATATTGGTCACGCTCTGAACAAGATCCTCAAAGATATAATTATCAAATCTAAAACACTGTCTGATTTTGACTCACCCTATGTGCCAGGTTGGGATTGCCACGGTCTGCCTATTGAATTGATGGTAGAAAAGAAAGTAGGTAAGCCGGGCAACAAGGTTAGTACAGCTGAATTCCGTGAAAAGTGCCGTGAATATGCCAATCAGCAAATTGAATTGCAGAAAGCTGATTTTATCCGCTTGGGTGTGCTTGGTACGTGGGATAAACCCTACAAAACCATGGATTTTAAATCGGAAGCCGACATTATCCGTATGCTGGGTAAAATCACCGAATCCGGGCATCTGGAAAAAGGTTTCAAACCTGTTCACTGGTGTACTGACTGTGGTTCCGCGTTAGCAGAAGCGGAAGTGGAATATAAAGACAAAACTTCACCTGCTATTGATGTGGCATTCCCTGCGGTTGATGAATATGAGCTGGTACAAAGCTTTAAGCATCCTGAAGGTCATACTGGTGAAGGTCATGTTTCAGTTGTTATCTGGACAACCACGCCTTGGACACTTCCTGCCAACCGTGCGGTAGCCGTTAGCCCTGATTTGGAATATGCCTTGGTTCAAGTCGAAATCGAAGGCAAGAAACGCCGTTTGATTGTGGCTTCCGAGCTAGTGAAATCCTGTATGGATCGTTTTGGCGTTGAGCACTATCACAATCTGGGGTTTGCCAAAGGTTCCGATTTGGAAAATGTGCGCGTTAAGCACCCATTCTATGATTTTGATGTGCCTATTATCCTGGGCGATCACGTTACCACTGATTCCGGTACGGGCTTGGTTCATACAGCTCCTGGGCACGGTGTAGACGACTTTAATGTCGGCAAACATTATGGATTGGAAGTGGCTAACCCGGTGGGTGCCAACGGCGTATATATGGAAAACACCGAGCTGTTTGCGGGTGAGCACGTATTTAAAGCCAATGACCACGTTGTTGAAGTGCT
Source organism: Paraneptunicella aestuarii (assembly GCF_019900845.1). Lineage (NCBI taxonomy): Bacteria > Pseudomonadati > Pseudomonadota > Gammaproteobacteria > Alteromonadales > Alteromonadaceae > Paraneptunicella > Paraneptunicella aestuarii. The sequence continues at coordinate 1,556,138 of NZ_CP074570.1, forward strand.
GAAAGAAAAAGGCAACTTGTTGCATCATCATGCTTATCAGCATAGTTATCCGCATTGCTGGCGTCACAAAACCCCGATTATTTTCCGTGCTACGCCTCAGTGGTTTATCAGCATGGACAAAAAAGGTTTACGTAAGCAGTCTTTGGCTGCGATCAAAGAAACCAAGTGGATCCCTGATTGGGGTCAAGGTCGTATCGAAAGCATGGTTGAAGGCCGCCCTGACTGGTGTATCTCTCGTCAGCGTACATGGGGTGTGCCGATTGCCTTGTTCATTGACAAGAACACAGGTGACTTGCATCCAAACACCGCCGAGCTGATTGAAAAAGTGGCTTTGCAGGTGGAACAGAAAGGCATTCAGGCATGGTGGGATTTAGACACCGCCGAATTACTGGGTGATGACGCCGAGCAGTACACCAAAGTAACCGATACGTTAGACGTATGGTTTGACTCAGGTGTGACTCATTACTTTGTTGTGGATCGTCGCGATGATATTCCGGCATCTGCCAATTTATATCTGGAAGGTTCAGATCAACACCGTGGCTGGTTTATGTCGTCCTTGATGACGTCTATCGCAGCTAAAGGTGAAGCGCCATACAAAGAAGTGCTGACGCACGGTTTTACTGTTGACTCTCAAGGGCGCAAGATGTCCAAGTCATTGGGCAACACGGTTTCGCCACAAGAAGTGGTCAACAAGATGGGCGCAGATATTTTGCGTTTGTGGGTGGCTTCAACCGATTATCGTGGTGAAATTGCCGTTTCTGATGAAATCCTGAAACGTGCTGCGGATACTTATCGTCGTGTGCGTAATACCGCTCGTTTCTTGCTGGCTAACCTGAGTGGTTTCAATCCTGCTACGGATTTGTTGGATAGCAAAGACATGGTGGCGTTGGATTGCTGGGCGGTAGAACGTGCCAAAAATACCCAGAAAGAGATTATCAAAGCCTACAACGATTATGACCTGATCAATGTTACCCAAAAGCTGATGCAGTTCTGCTCTGTTGAAATGGGTAGCTTCTATCTGGATGTGATCAAAGATCGTCAATATACAGCGAAAACCGACAGTCAGGCTCGTCGTTCATGTCAAACTGCTTTGTATCATATTGCTGAAGCGCTGGTTCGCTGGATGGCGCCCATTACCAGCTTTACTGCACATGAAATTTGGCAGGAATTGCCGGGTGAGCGTGACGAGTTTGTCTTCACGGGTGAATGGTATGAGGGTTTTGGTGCTGCTGAAACCCAGGAAGGTTACGACAACCGTTATTGGCAACAGATTTTGTTGGTTAAAACTGAAGTGAATAGAGCGTTGGAACAGGCTCGCCGTGACAAAACTATCGGTAGTTCATTAGATGCAGCCGTAACTGTGTATGCTTCTGATGACGTCCGTGCTCAACTGGCGAAGCTGGAAGATGAATTGCGTTTTGTCCTGTTAACGTCTTTGGCTGATGTACAGCCATTGGATGCGGCTCCTGCTGATGCGATTGAAACTGAAATGGCTGAGGTTAAATTGGTTTTAACCAAAGCGCCTGGAACCAAGTGTGCGCGTTGTTGGCATCACAGAGAAGACGTAGGTAGTAACGATAAGTACGAGGATTTGTGCTTGCGTTGTGTCGACAACGTTGAAGGCGAAGGTGAATCGCGTCGTTATGCTTAAAGCGTTTAAGGAGACTGGATTACGATGGCTGTGGGTTGCAGCCATCGCATTTGGTATTGATCAAATCACTAAATTTATGGTGCTTGATGGCATGGAGTTATACCAGTCTATTCAAATCATGCCATTTTTTAATCTTACCCATGTACATAATTATGGTGCTGCATTTAGCTTTTTAAGTGACGCGGGTGGCTGGCAACGCTGGTTCTTCACATTAATTGCGGTGTCTGTCAGTGGATTGATTTTGTGGTGGTTACGTCAAACCAGCAAAGAGCAAGTTCTATTGCCTATTGCCTTTTCTCTTATTTTAGGTGGGGCGATTGGAAACTTGTTTGATCGCCTGGTGCATGGCTATGTCATCGACTTTCTTGATTTCTACTACCAAAACTATCATTGGCCAGCCTTTAATATTGCTGACAGTGCGATCTTTCTGGGTGCAGCGATTTTGATCCTGGATGCCTTTAAAAACCCTGATCCTATTGATGAAGAAGATGACAAATAAACAAGTGATAACCGACAAAAGTGAAGTAGTGCTGCATTTCGACTTGAAATTGCAGGATGGTTCGGCGGCTGACAGTACCCGTGTACACAATAAGCCAGCCAAGCTTGTGATTGGGGATGGTAATCTGACACCCAGTTTTGAAGCCTGTTTGTTAGGTTTGAGTGTGGGTGACAAGAAGTCTTTCACATTGGCACCAGAAGATGCATTTGGGATGCCTAATCCCGACAATATTCATCATGTGGATCGTGCCAAGTTTGATGCAGATACACCAGCTGAGCCGGGAATGATTATCACTTTTTCTCAACCCGGCGGTATTGAGATCCCGGGAATTATTCGTGAAGTGATTGGTGATTCTGTGACCGTGGATTTTAATCATCCATTGGCTGGGCAAACGGTCATTTTTGATGTTGAAATCCTGGAAGTGAAATAAGTCTGGAGCATGAGGGCATTATGAATATTCATTTGGCGAATCCCCGTGGTTTTTGTGCTGGCGTTGACCGAGCCATTACCATTGTTGAACGTGCTTTGGAGCTTTTCTCTCCGCCAATTTATGTGCGTCATGAAGTGGTTCATAACAAGTTTGTGGTTAATCGCTTGCGTGATATGGGCGCTATTTTTGTTGATGAATTACATGAAGTGCCCGACGACAGCATTGTGATTTTTTCTGCTCATGGCGTGTCGCAGCAAGTGCGTAAAGACGCTGATGAACGCGGTTTGCGAGTGTTTGATGCAACCTGTCCTTTGGTGACTAAAGTGCATATGGAAGTGAGTCGAGCCTCCAAGCGAGCTATTGAATGTATCTTGATTGGGCATCAAGGGCATCCGGAAGTGGAAGGAACAATGGGGCAGTACGACAACGACGAGGGCGGCATTTATCTGGTTGAATCGACAGATGATGTAGGAAAGCTGCAGGTGAAGAATCCCGACTTGTTGTATTATTGCAGCCAGACGACGTTATCGGTGGATGATACCTCTGACATTATTGACGCGCTGCGTGCTCGTTTTCCTAATATTGAAGGCCCCAGAAAAGATGATATTTGCTACGCGACTCAGAATCGCCAGGATGCGGTAAGAGAGCTGGCTGGCAATTGTGATTTGGTTCTGGTTGTTGGCGCGAAAAACAGTTCTAACTCTAACCGTTTGAAAGAGCTGGCGGAGAAAATCGGCGCTCATGCTCATTTGATTGACGACTCTGACGCTATTCAGGTGGAATGGTTGCAAGGTGTTGAGAATGTGGGAGTTACTGCGGGAGCCTCTGCTCCAGAAGTGCTGGTGAAAGGCGTGGTGGATAAGCTGGTTTCTCTTGGGGCTAAAAATGTTCAGGAAACCCTTGGACGAGAAGAGAACATTGAGTTTGCGGTTCCGAAAGAATTACGCATTAAGCAAGTGAGCTAGCGTTATCCTCACTGATTGAAATCACATTGATACTACAGGGTTTGCCAGTGATTTTGTTGGCAAACTCTTATGATTAGAGACTATCAGATCTTATTCTGATCCCGGCTAACACTCCTCCTAAATCATTGTGTTTAACCCTTTATTTCCTCTGATTCCCTTTTGACATTGTTTTTAGCCCTGTTTTTGGCGAAAAATTATTGTGAACTTCTTCTCAAATTTAGCTATTGCTTTCCTTGCTTGAGCATTTGTGAATTCTGGTTAGGTATTAAAAATATTACATAATTATCTTTGTTTGAATGGCGCTTTCCATAGTCTTATTTTAATTTAACTTATTGAATTAAAATGACTATATTTTTGTTTTTCTGTGTATGCCTTTCCTGTTTAGGTGTTCAAAAAGTAAAAACAGCTTCAAGTAAATTTATACCTAATAACCCCTGCTAATAACCTATCAACACCAATTTGCCCTTACCTTGTACTAAAATTTGTCGAAACAGTAATTGAATCTGGAAATTTATCGGGGTTGGAGAATCTGACAGCATGATGATGTCTTACCGTCTGTACGAGGTGCGAAATAAACAATCTGGAATTGGAATGATCGAGGTACTGGTTACCTTGGTCATTCTTTCTATTGGTTTATTGGGCGTGGCGTCATTGCAATTTATTGGCACATTTGCCAATGCTGATGCCTTAAGCCGTTCGCAGGCTGTAATGGTAGCCCAGCAGATGAGTGAGAGGCTTCGAGCCAACGCAGTGTTGTCAGCGGCGAGCAATGGAATGGTGGTTGATAATGGTTATTTTGACGATTCTATCTATAACTTTGAAAACCTTTCCTGTGGTAGTAGCGCATCCAATTTTGTTTGCCATTGTTTAAGCCATCCGCCCAGTATTCCTGATTGCCGTAATAATCAATGTACAGCGGCTCAGTTTGCCATTTTTGATGCTTATGAAGTGAGCTGCTCTGTGGCAAGCGCTAACCCTAATATCAGAATAGACGTGAACTGTGCTGACAATAATATTCTGGATGCGGATACCTGCAGTGCGGGTTCAATACACAGCATTATTTTGAAATGGCCAGTTCAAAATTGGCAAAACATTGAGCGTGTATTAAATCCTGAATGTAATGAGGGAGAGCTCAGCCCCCATGACTGCGTTGTGTTGGATGTTACTTTATGAGGCGTTTTGGTCGAACACTACCTTCCATGCATCAGCAAGGATTCACCATTGTCGAGTTGATGATCTCACTCACGATGGGGTTGCTTATTTCTGCCGCAGTGGTGCAAATGATGGCAAGTAATCAGGTAACCGATAGATTGAATCGGGCATTGGCATCAAGTCAGGAAAGTGGGCGTTTTATTATCAATCGATTACGTTCCGATTTATTAATGACAGGGCGCTATGACCCGATGGATCCAAATTTAAATACCTTGGTTGATATTGCCGATGAATCCGCTTTTGTGCAAAACCATCCTGTGGTTATTCCGAACGATTTCGTTAATAACCTGGGATTAGGCTCGGTTCAGGCCATTAACGGTGGTAATGACACCTTGGTGGTGGGTATGCAAGGGGTACGTGATTGTCGGGGTTACAAGTTAGGGTATCTGGACAATGAAGAGTTTTACGTGGTCAATGAATATTTCGTTGAAGACAACAAGCTGAAATGCCGGGGCTTTGATGGGCGAGTGTTAAGAGGGCAAAAAGTTGCAGCCGGAAATAATGGTGATGCGGCATTTACCTTGTTAGACAACGTGCTCAATTTTCAAGTGCTGTACGGGATAAGTGCTAATGCGGGCACAAATGACAATACAGGGAGACCGATAAACTATGTTACTGCCGATCAACTTTCAGCAGAACGTGTTTTAGGAAGTCATGTTGTGGCGATCCGTATTGCATTGGTTGTTGAAGGGGATGGTGAAGCCTTTATCGATCCGGTTCCTTCATTCAAGTTGCTGAACGAACCTGTTTATACCCCACCGGGGCACAGTTTGTACAAGATGTATGAAACAACCGTGACCCTTCGGAATATGAAGAATTTTGTGAGAGCTAGAAAGACATGAAGCAACAAGGTTTGGTTTTGGTTTTTTCTCTGCTGGTATTACTCAGCCTTACCATTTTAGGGGTAACGTCAGTCACCAGTGGGTTATTACAAAGTAAAATGGCAAGCAGTCTGGAAACACAATCTTTGGCATTTGATGCTGCCGAAGCCGCTATTTCCGGAGTGGTGTTTGAATCAGAAGATCAGGTTGTGTTAACCACTGCTGCATTAACCGACCCTTTGTCGGAAGCCCGCCAGCTGAATGCCATTGATTTAACCAATCAGAATCTCAGTTGTTTCGACACTATTAATTGGGTTGATAGACAAATTACAGAAGCGGGTTTGACGAGCGGTGTACGACAAGTAGTGGCGGGGGATTATAACAGCAATCCGAGTGTTGCCAGTTGGTCAAAAACGGCCTTTGTTCGCGAACAATCCTGTTTGGGATCCAGCAATGTGATTTCTGGTAGCAGTATCAGTTGCCATGTATTCCTGATTCGAGGTTGCGGACAGTTGGCAACGTCAAGTTATGCGGTGGCAAATACCTTAACTGCCGCCGTGTTTGCCCCTGCTTCGAGCAATTAATCTGGAGGTTTATAGATATGTTAATCAAAGGGTTAATTGTCAAAAGGTTTATAGTTAAACGGTTAGTCGTCAGTGCCTCTGCTGCATTATTGTCAGCCATGACTGCGGTGTCTGTGTGGGCCGATGATCTTGAAATATATCTGGGGACGGCTGGGCAGCAAGTGACTTATGATCCGAATGTGCTGTTTATAATGGATACATCAGGAAGTATGACAGACAAGGATGGTGGAACCGAGTCACGCATGTTGCGGGTACAGAATGCGTTAAAAGAAGTATTGGGTTCAGCCACAAACGTTAATGCTGGATTGATGCGCTTCTCTGATTATGGTGGCCCTGTGCTTTACCCTATCAGACCTATTGATGATCCTGTGGTACCTGAATTGGTAGTGAGCGTTAGCCAATCCAGCGACGATGCACATGAAGTTTCCGGTGTGGTGACTCTGGATGCGAATTCTTTGGTGTTATCTCAGGGAACCAACACGGTAACATCAGGGTTTCGTTTTCAGAACGTTAATATTCCTCAAGGCGCGACTATATCCTCGGCTTCTTTGAAGTTTGTTTCTGATGCTAACAATATTCCTGTTACGACGATGCAAATTAGTGGTGAGTTGACGACTAACTCAGCCACTTTTGATACTACTGCCAGTAACATTTCTAATCGTACACTGACCACAAATAATGTGCTTTGGAATACGGCTAACGAGTTTCCTAATGTTGACGAACAAATATCAACGCCAGATTTAACGGCGGTGCTGCAAGAAATTGTTGATCAACCCGGCTGGTGTGGTGGTAATGCTGCCAGCTTTATTATCTCTTCATCCAGTGCTGATCCCGCAAGTGGCAGGCTTGCCGAAGCGATTGATAGCGGGAACGGAAAGGCACCTCAATTGGTCATTGAGTATGACCATTTAACGGCAACGGGTTGTATTCAAGGGGAATTGGCTTATCAGGTTGCATCTGAGTCAAACAACGCGGAAGAAACCACTAACGGTTATCAGTCGACAGGTAGTGAGCTCACTTTTAACCCAAGTTACAACAGCTATATTGGGATGCGATTTAACAATGTGGGCATTCCTCAGGGAGCCACTATTTTGGATGCCTATGTTGAATTTACGGCATATCAAAATAGAACCGGAAGTGGCGCCTCATTTGTGATCAGTGCCGCCAATGAAGCTGATCCGGGAGACTTCTCTTCTTATCCACGTTATTTGTTAAAAAACAAAGCCAAAACTTCTTCCGTGACATGGAGCAATATTCCCGCATGGTACAAAAATAGTAAGTACCAAAGTCCGCCAATTACTACCGTGATACAAGAGGTGGTTAATCGAGGTGATTGGGCTGCCAATAACAATATGATGATTATTGTGTCTTCCATGGCGGGTAATCGTGGAGCCTACTCCTATAAAGGTAAGCCTTCAGGGGCACCAAGGTTGATCATTCGTTATCAGGGCAATGCTACGCCAAATTCTATCGCGACAGTACGTTCTCATTTAATTAATAAGGTGGATGAGTTAAGTGCCAGTGGTTATACCCCTATAGTCGATACCTTGTATGAGGCTGCCAGTTACTATGGTGGTTTACCTGTGTATTACGGATTGACCAGGGGGAATTCAACCGTAAGCAGTACGGTTCGACGTAACACTCGGGTTAGTCATCGTCTGTCTTATACAGGTTTGGATTCCGTATTACCGAGTGGTTGTACCGAAGATAATCTCAGCGACTACGATTGTATCAATGAATATATACCTACAGGCGCAGTCTATAATTCGCCTATCACCGATCTTCAGTGCCAAACCAATAACCATATAGTGCTACTGTCAGACGGTGAAGCCAATAACAATCACAGCGTTGACGAAATCGAAGCGCTATTGGGGGCATTTTGTTCCGGTAGTGGCGGCGAAAAGTGTGGATTGGATTTGGTACGCAATATTTCTGAATCTGATGAATCAAAAATCAATACTCGGGTTACAACTCATACGATTGGCTTTGCGGCCAATGCAACAGCGAATAACTTCTTGAATCAGTTGGCATTACAGAGTGGTGGCGGTTTTTACACTGCGGATAATAGTGATGACCTGGTGACGGCTTTCCAAACCATTATCAAGAATGTAAAAGATGTCAATGCAACCTTCGTTTCTCCCGGTGTCGCTGTTAACCAGTTGAACCGCTTAACCCACAAGGATGAGCTGTACTTCGCATTATTTAAGCCCGCAGAAGGTACGATGTGGCCGGGCAATCTGAAAAAGTACCGTCTGGATAGTGACGTTGTCAGAGATAAAAATGGTGCGCCTGCGGTGAATGATAACACCGGCTTTTTTGATGAGAATGCACATAGTTACTGGTCTGTCTTGGCGGATGGAAACGATGTGAGAAGAGGGGGCGCAGCGAATACGCTGGATTTGGTGCGCAACATCTACTTCTTTGAAGGAACCGGAGGTATCGTTTCTACTGCCAATAAAGTATCTGAAGATAACACCAATATTACTGCGCTGGATTTAGCTGTCGCCTCAGAAGCTGATCCTGCAGCAACTCGCGAAGCCGTATTGAAGTGGGCGCGAGGGGTGGATGTTTTGGATGATGATGGAGACGGTTCGACTACCGATGTGCGTTTACAAATGGGGGATCCCATTCATTCACAGCCGGTTATTGTTAATTATTCTGATACTGACAGCGCGGTATTGGTGGCAACCAATCATGGATTCTTGCACTCCATCGATCCTGACACCGGTGAAGAGAACTTTGCGGTGATCCCCAAGGAGCTGATGGCAAATCTGTATGATATTTATCAGGATAATTCCAGTTTTAACCATATTTATGGCCTTGATGGCGATATGGTATTGCGTGACACCGGAACCAGTAAATACCTCTATTTGGGTATGCGCCGTGGCGGTAATAATTACTACGTGTTTGATATTACAAGTAAAACCTCTCCAAGCGTTGCCTTTATCATCGATGGAGGTAGTACAGGATTTGAAAAACTGGGACAAACCTGGTCAAGACCCACCTTAACCAAAGTCAAAATTGGAACTGCGGTGAAAGACGTCATGATTTTTGGTGGCGGTTATGATGAAAATCAGGATAGTAAGGAAACTCGTACACCTGATGTGGTGGGTAACGCGGTGTACATGGTTGACGCTAATACCGGTGCTCTTTTGTGGAGTGCCAGCAATGCCGATGCGACTCTGAATTTAGCGGATATGAAATATAGTATTCCTGCTCGTATATCCATAATTGACAGGGATCATGATGGTATTGCAGATCACATGTACGTTGTTGATACCGGAGGACAAGTATTCCGGTTGGATATTCACAACGGTGAGAGTGGGGCTGACTTGGTGACAGGCGCTCTTTTGGCAACTTTCTCTTCTGATGGCTCTGCTGCTGATAACCGCCGCTTTTATTATGCTCCCGATGTATCAGAGATTAGCCTGGCAGAAGAGCATTATTATGCCGTTGCTGTGGGTAGTGGATATCGTGCGCACCCTTTGAACACGGTTATTCAGGATTATTTCTATATGATAAAAGACAAGGGCGTTTTTGAGTTTGATGTTGACGGAAACTATACCTTCCCTGCTGTGCCATATACCGCAGCTGATCTGTATGACGCCACTCAGCATTTGCTGACTTCCAGTGATGACAACCAAAGAGAAATAGAAGCCAGCACTTTTGCGGAGAAGAAAGGCTGGATGATTCAATTGGCAACGGGCGGTGAGAAAGTATTGGCATCGCCATTAATATTGAATTATCGCTTGTTCTTTACCACCTATTTGCCTGCCACACTGAGTACAAGCCAATGTGCACCTCCTACCGGAACCAGTCGAGCCTATCTGGTTGAATTGGTAAACGGCAATGCAGTAACAGATCTGAATAAGAACGGTATTAAGGAGCATGTTGACAGATATGCAGATTTAAAGCAGACGGGGATTGCGCCAGAGACTAAAATACTGGTAGAAGATATGGTTAAACCCGTTGTATGTTTAGGTACTGAGTGTACCGAAATTGTCGATGATGGTGATGAATGCGGTTCCGCATTTGAGTGTCTGGCAGAAAATATCTATGGTCGATATGAAAGATTACAACGCAGTAGTTGGCAGACAGAAAATGAACGTCAGTAAGGCAATAAAAAAGGAAGCGGCAATGCCAAAGCCTGGATCATCTAAATTTATGCAAGGATATTCTTTAATGGAATTGATGATTGCTGTGGCGATTGTTGGCTTGTTGGCGAGCATTGCTTATCCAGGTTATACCAATTTTCTGGTCGCCAGCAATCGCAGTGCAGGACAAGCGGATCTTATGGCATTAGCCGCAGCGATGGAGCGTCATAAAGCTTCTGTCTTTACTTATCGTGGTGCGGCTTCTGGAGGCGGTGACACTGGCGCACCTGGTATTTTTCAAACCTACTCACCTTCTTCCGAACCTGAAGCCAATAAAAAGTACGACTTAACTATTAGCACTGTGTCAGCAAATGGCATCAGCTATGTAATAAGAGCTGTGCCCGTTGGTAGCTCCATTCAGTCCGGTGATGGAGATCTTTATTACTTCAGTGATGGGCGTAAAGCCTGGGATCAGAATGGCGATGGTACGCTGTCTATCGCTGAGTATTGCTGGAGCTGCTAATTGATCCTTTGACTTGTTTCGGCGATATCTATGTTTCCAGATGTAAGCGGAAGTGGTGAGTTTCATTTTTCCGCTCTATTTTTCAGTTCTATTTTTTCTCCTCATTTTTCACAGCTCTGAGTTGATTTTCACTTTGGCATCGCATGGTGTTACAAGCTGCTGGAGAATACTGCCCATACGCACTTTGGTGCCTTAAGAGGGAGGAGACCATATATGGGGTTAAATACAAATCAGCGCTGAACCCGAGTTGTCTTCGTGAATACCATCATTGTTGGTATCCTGACTCATTTTCACTCTTCCCTGTAAGCTTATAGTTAAAGCGCGAGCAAATTTGGCATCATGGCTTTCGTGGCAAAGAAGCAGTGTACTGGGGGAGGCGACAGCGCCATTACCTTGAAAACTGATACTCCCAATTGGCCCTGATAAATCATAACCGTCAATAATGATGCCTGAACCTGCCTGAATTTCTTCATCAGCACTACGTTGACCATTACCATCCAGATCCAGAAATACCATCTTGGGATTATTCCAATCAACGCTACAGCTTGTGAAGTTTGTGGTAGGGCACATTACTGTTGTTGCTTGCTCATTTATGGCTATGTGGCGAGCGGTTTGTACAACAGCACTGATTTCATTGATTTGGCCTATGATTCGGTTCTGGATCAGAATGTCTCTTACCATCGGCCCAACCGAGGTAATTAATATTCCGGAGATCGCCAAACCTATCATTAATTCAATGAGACTGACTCCCTGTTGCGCGCTAAGGCTTTTTATCAATAATTTACCGCGCGTTAATTTACTGAATTCCCTGAAAATTTGCTTATGCATAATGTACCTACAAATTGCCACTCTATTGATTCTAGCTTTTTTTTCTAAACACTGGGTATATTGGAATGCATAATGGTAGCGAAGTGGATACACTTGCGTTTTTAATATGTTGTGCATGAACTGAGTTTGAAGAGGAAATACAATGAAAAAGATTGAGGCAATCATCAAGCCCTTTAAAATGGACGATGTTCGCTCTGCACTAGGCGAAATTGGTGTGTCTGGATTAACCATGACCGAAGTAAAAGGATTTGGACGTCAGAAAGGTCATACTGAATTGTATCGAGGCGCTGAATATCAGGTGGATTTCCTACCGAAGATAAAAATCGATCTGGTAGTCACTGATGATTTGGTCGACAGAGCTATTGAAGCGATTCAGGAAGCTGCTCATACAGGTAAAATTGGCGACGGAAAGATCTTTGTTTATGACGTTGTCAGAGCTGTTCGAATAAGAACAGGTGAGCAAGACGAAGAAGCTATTTAATAGCAAACTTATGTGCTTGGTGAAAAATATCACACTCTTTGCTTCTTAATACGTGCGCTATTTGTACAAAGTGCTCAATGTATCGGCAAACAACCGGTTTATCACAAAAAAATCATAAATCGGCTTGCGTGATGCCAGCTCCTATGTATAATACGCACCACATTGAGGCGAGGCAGCTCGCTACAATACGAGATCAGACGCGGGATGGAGCAGCCTGGTAGCTCGTCGGGCTCATAACCCGAAGGTCGGTGGTTCAAATCCGCCTCCCGCAACCAATTTAGAATCAATGTAAAGCAGATTGATTGTTAAATTAAGTGGACTCTACCAAAAGGATAGCTAAAATAGTTAATGGATGAACTGTAAAGAATTGAGTCCAGACAAAAGCCCCGCATGCACGGGGCTTTTTGTTATTCCAAATTTGCACTTTAAGCACCTAACTTATTGTCTTATATGCAAATTTAAGTTACGGATAAAGCGGTAATAATCTGGGCTGTAAGCCCTTTTTTTATTTTTGGAGCTTGGCTTTGTCAAAATTTGACGAAAAGTTGACCGAAATGTTGACCCCGGCGGTTGAAGCGTTGGGCTTTGAATTGTTGGGTATTGAATTTGTCAGGGCGGGTAAGCATTCGACGTTACGCTTATTTATTGATGGCCCTAATGGTATCACTGTTGATGACTGTGCTGATGTCAGCCATCAGGTGAGCGCCGTATTGGACGTTGAAGATCCCATTACTACTGAATATAACCTGGAAGTGTCTTCACCTGGTATGGATAGACCATTATTCAAGGAGCAGCATTACCAGGCTATTGTCGGACAGGAAGCAGCTATTCGCTTGCGTGTTCCTATGGGCAATAGACGTAATTTTAAGGGAGAAATACTGGCCGTTGAGAACGGAATTGTAAAAATTCAGGTTGACGGTGAAGTATTTGAACTCGTTTTCAGCAATATCGAAAAAGGCAATTTGGTTCCACGCTTTGAATAAAGTGTTGGGTATTAATGTCACCAGAAAATACTGAGTGAGGCGACAGGACAATGAACAAAGAAATTCTGTTAGTGGCAGAAGCTGTCTCAAATGAGAAGCAAGTTCCCAGAGAAAAAATTTTTGAGGCGTTGGAATACGCACTGGCAAGTGCAACAAAGAAAAAAAATACCGGTGACATCGAAGTGCGTGTTTGTATCGATAGAGATACTGGTGACTTCGAAACATTCCGTCGCTGGTTAGTTATTGCCGACGATCAAGAACAAGAAAATCCTTATGCGGAAATGACCATTTCTGCTGCTCAATTGGATAATCCTGAAATTCAGTTGGGTGATTATGTAGAAGAGCAGATTGAATCAATCCAATTTGACCGTATTACCACCCAAACTGCCAAGCAGGTTATTGTACAGAAAGTACGTGAAGCTGAACGAGCTCAAATCGTTGATGAATACCAGGATCGCTTGGGTGATTTGGTTACAGGTACAGTTAAGAAAGTTAACCGTGATAACGTCATCATCGACCTTGGCAATAATGCAGAAGGTGTGATGTATCGTGAAGATATGCTGCCAAGAGAAACCTTCCGCCCTGGTGACCGTGTTCGCGGTTTATTGTTTGATATTCGTCCTGAATCCAAAGGCGCTCAGTTGTTTGTCAGCCGTAGCAAGCCTGAAATGTTGGTTGAATTGTTCCGCATTGAAGTACCGGAAATTGCAGAAGAAACGCTGGAAGTTAAATCCGCTGCTCGTGATCCCGGTTCTCGTGCCAAGATTGCGGTAAAAACCAATGATAAGCGTTTGGATCCTGTTGGAGCCTGTGTTGGTATGCGTGGTTCGCGTGTTCAGGCTGTATCAGGTGAATTGGGTGGTGAGCGTGTAGATATCGTGCTTTGGGATGAGAACCCGGCTCAATATGTCATTAACGCAATGGCGCCTGCTGAAGTTGCTTCCATCGTTGTTGATGAAGACAAAGGCACAATGGACGTTGCGGTTGAATCCGATCACTTGGCTCAAGCAATCGGTAAGAATGGTCAAAACGTTCGTTTGGCAAGTCAGTTAACCGGTTGGGAGCTGAATGTCATGACAGTGGAAGATCTGAATAAGAAACATCAGGCCGAGAATGAGAAAGTTCTTTCTACCTTTATGAATGGTCTGGATATTGATGAAGATTTTGCATTGATATTGGTTGATGAAGGTTTTACTTCATTGGAAGAAGTGGCCTATGTTCCTGTGAGTGAGTTAATGGCTATTGAAGGGCTGGATGAGGATACGGTTGAAGAACTTCGTAACCGTGCTCGTGCAGTTTTAACTACTCAAGCGCTGGCTAACGAAGAATCATTGGAACAAGCGGAGCCAAAAGAAGAGTTGCTGGCTTTGGATGGAATGGAGCGCCATATCGCACTCATATTAGCAAGTCGAGGTATTGTAGACTTGGAATCTTTAGCTGAACAAGGCATAGATGATATCTCAGACATAGAGGAATTGGACGAAGAAAAAGCGGGTGAGCTGATCATGGCCGCTAGAAATATCGTTTGGTTCAATGAAGAATAACAACATCAGCAAATAGGAGCATAATCATGGCAGAAGTGCAGATTGAAAAGCTTGCCACCGACATAGGTACGACAGTAGACCGATTGTTGCAACAGTTTGCTGATGCTGGGATCTCTAAAGCATCAGGTGACACTGTCACTGAGGATGAAAAACGCCAGTTACTGGATCATCTCAGTAAGCAGCATGGTACTGGTACTGTGGCAGAAGCACCGCAAAGAATGACGCTACAACGTAAAACCACCAGCACTCTTACTGCGGGTAAGTCTCGTCAGGTTAAAGTTGAAGTTCGCAAGAAACGCACTTACGTTAAGCGTACTGAAGTAGATGAAGCGCGTGCTGCTGAAGAAGAAGCGCGTCGTTTGGAAATGCAACGTTTGGAAGATGAACGCATTGCCGCTGAAAAAGCCGCGGAAGAAGCTCGCTTGGCAGCGGAGAAAGCCGCAAAAGAACGTGAAGATGCTGAGCGTAAAGCTAAGGAAGAAGCTGAGCGCAGAGCAAGAGAAAAAGCTGAACGCGAAGCTGCCGCTGCAAAAGATGGCGAGCACAGTGAGAAGCATCAAGAAGCTGAATTATCTGCAGAAGAGAAAGCAGAGAAAGAATTAGCTAAAGAAGAAGCTGAGCGCCTGAAGAAGCAGCAGGAAGAGGAAGCTAAACGCAAGCTTGAGAAAGAAGCGAAAGAAGCTGCAGAAAAAGCACGTAAATTAGCGGAAGAAAACCGTAAGCGTTGGGAAGAAGAAGAAGCTCGACGTAAGCAGGAAGAAAACGAAGAAGTCCATATGCATAGCAACCGCTATGCACAGGAAGCCGAAGACGAAGAAGACTTCGAAATCGAGCGTAATAACCGTCGTCGTTCCCACAAAGGCAAGAAAAAAGCGACTGACAAGTTACGTCAAGGCTTTAACATGCCAGCTCAACCGGTAAACCGTGTTGTACGCTTGGGCGAAACCATTACTGTTGGTGAATTGGCGAGCCGTATGGCCAAGAAAGCCACTGAAGTTATCAAGTCCCTGATGAAACTGGGTGAAATGGTAACCATTAACCAGGTATTGGATCAGGACACCGCAATTCTTGTGCTTGAAGAAATGGGCATGGAATATGAGCTGGTGAATGACAATGCGCTTGAAGACGAATTGTTGGCTCAAACGGGTGAAGGTGAGAAAACCACCAGAGCTCCTGTTGTGACTATCATGGGTCACGTTGACCACGGTAAAACATCATTACTTGATTACATTCGTCGTAGCCAGGTTGCTAAAGGCGAAGCGGGTGGTATTACCCAGCATATCGGTGCTTACAGTGTACAAACTGACAGCGGCGAAATTACCTTCCTGGATACTCCGGGACACGCGGCGTTTACCGCAATGCGTGCTCGTGGTGCAACGGCAACGGATATTGTTATCCTGGTTGTTGCTGCCGATGACGGCGTAATGCCTCAAACCAAGGAAGCGGTACAGCACGCCAAGGCTGCAAATGTGCCTTTGATTGTTGCTGTGAACAAAATGGACAAAGAAGCGGCTGACCCAGATCGCGTTAAAACCGAGCTATCTCAATTGGAAGTTATTTCTGAAGAGTGGGGCGGTGAGCATCAATTCGTTAACGTATCTGCTAAAACAGGTATGGGTATTGATGAGTTGCTGGAAGCGGTATTGCTACAAGCAGAAGTTCTGGATTTGAAAGCCGTTCACGATGGCCCTGCTCGCGGTATCGTTATTGAATCCCGCCTGGATAAAGGACGAGGCCCGGTTGCTTCTGTTCTGATTCAGGAAGGTGAACTTAAAACCGGTGACATCTTGTTGTGTGGTATCGAATACGGTCGTGTTCGTGCGATGCGCGATGAGAACGGTGATGAAGTCAAGCTTGCTGGCCCGTCCAAGCCTGTTGAGATTTTAGGTTTGTCTGGTGTACCTAAAGCGGGTGAAGATGCCTTGGTAGTACAAGATGAGCGTAAAGCTCGTGAAGTTGCCAGCAAGCGTCAAATCAAGCAGCGTGAAATTAAGCTGGCTAAACAGCAGAAAGCGAAACTGGAAAACATGTTTGCTAACATGGAAGCTGGTGACGTAAGCGAATTGAACATCGTACTGAAAGCGGACGTTCAAGGTTCTGTTGAAGCGATTTCCGAGTCTCTGCAAAAGATGGCTACCGACGAAGTTCGCGTGAACATCATTGGTAGTGGTGTTGGTGGTATCACCGAGACCGACGCAACGTTAGCTGCTGCGTCAAACGCGATTGTTGTTGGCTTTAACGTTCGTGCAGACGGTTCAGCGCGTAAAGTTATCGAAGCTGAAGAAATTGATTTGCGTTATTACAGCGTTATCTATGATTTGATTGAAGAAGTCAGACAAGCCATGAGTGGTATGTTGGCACCTGAATTCAAGCAGGAAATCATTGGTTTGGCAGAAGTACGTGATGTCTTTAAGTCACCTAAACTGGGTGCTATTGCTGGCTGTATGGTCATCGAAGGGACAGTTAAACGTAACAGTCCAATTCGTGTACTACGTGATAACGTGGTTATCTATGAAGGTGAGCTTGAATCACTGCGTCGCTTTAAAGACGATGTACAGGAAGTCCGTAACGGGATGGAATGTGGTATCGGCGTTAAGAACTACAACGACGTAAGAGTGGGTGACCAAATCGAAGTATTTGAAACGGTAGAGGTTAAGCGCGAGCTATAATCAATACAAGCCGTAAGAAATAATAATGGGCAGGCTTGATTCGAGTGCTGCCCATTTTTTTCCCTGCTAATTGGTTTTCGCAATAACCTTGTATAGAGGTAGAAAAGTGGCAAGAGAATTTTCTCGTACAGATAGAGTGGCGCAACAGATCCATAAGGAAGTTGCCAGTATCTTGCAAAATGAATTTAAGAAACGTGATCCCGGCTTGGGATTCGTTACCGTGTCTGGTGCAGAAGTGTCTCGAGATTTGGCTCACGCCAAGGTCTTTGTGACGTTCTTTGAATCAGATGACGAAAAAATAAAAGCTTACATGAAAAGCTTGGATGAAAATAAAGGCTTTATTCGTTCCTTGTTGGCAAAGCGCATTCGTATGAGATCCGTACCAGCGTTGCAGTTTAAACAGGACGTATCCATTACCGAAGGTATGCGTATTTCTAATCTTGTCAGCCAGACAGTGTCTGACGATATTGAGAAAGCGCGCAAGGCCGGTCGTGATGTTGATCCGGAATCTGAGCAGGATAGCGAATAACCAAGCATGGGAAGACGTCGTAATAAAGGCCGTGATATCAGCGGTGTATTTCTTCTTGATAAGCATTTAGGTGGCTCTTCCAATCAGGTATTGCAGCAACTAAAGCGCTTATATGATGCCCAGAAGGCCGGGCATACCGGAGCGCTGGATCCTTTGGCAACCGGTATGCTGCCAATCTGTTTGGGAGAAGCGACCAAGTTCTCGCAATACTTGCTCGACGCTGATAAAACCTATGAAGTGACTGCTGAACTGGGTATTAGAACGACCACCTCTGACGCTGATGGTGAAGTAGTTGAAACCAACCCTGTTGATGTGTCAGAACAGCAGCTATTGGCAGCAATGGAACCGTTCAAAGGCAAGACCCAGCAAGTCCCTTCCATTTATTCAGCTCTGAAATACGAAGGTAAGCCTTACTATTACTACGCTAGACAAGGTATAGATATCCCGCGCAAATCGCGTGAGATCACTATCTTTGCATTGGAGTTATTGCGCTTCGATGGCAAGTTTGCCGACATGAAAGTACGTTGTAGCAAAGGGACTTATATACGCAGTCTGGTTGATGATATTGGTCAGGCTTTAGGTTGTGGCGCTTATGTCACGCGTTTACATCGTACCGAAGTGGCTAATTATCCCGCTGAACAAATGATGAGTTTGGAAGTGCTAACAGAAAAGCTTGAAGCTATTCCAGAAGAAGAGCAGCAATCCTATCTGGACTCATTGTTGTTGCCTATTGATGCGCCGGTCAGTAATTTGCCTGTGTATCATCTCAGTGCTGATGAAGCTCGCGATCTGAGCTTTGGTAGACAAGTGAAGGTACAAGCAGAAAATGCGGATTTAGGGCTTTGCAGAGCCTATGAAGCGCAATCTGAACGCTTTCTGGGATTGGTCGAAATAGAACATGGGCTTCTATCGGCAAAGCGTTTGGTATCTACCCAATAACTTATTAACATCTCCTCTATTCTTTAATGTTTATTATCTGCTGCAAATGTTTGCCGATATTCTTTCGGCGTACATTTGCAGAATCGTTTAAAGGCTGAATAAAAGGTTGTTTTCGATTTAAACCCTGCGGCATAGGGAATATTACTGATGGGAATTTTAATATTTCCTAATAAAACCTTTGCTTTATTTACTCGGTATTGATTAATAAAATCAAAAAAGTTAAGCCCGCCTGTTTCATTAATTGCTTGAGATATTATGTTGGTTGAAAATTCCAACTTCACTGATAGTTTCGGTAAAGACAAATCATGCTCAAGATAAGCTTCTGATGTTTCCAGATAATGTTTTATCTCGTTGAAAATAATTTCACTCTGCTGTGCATTTATCCCTGATTTCAAATACTTTTCATTTCTTCCGGCTAAGGTTTGCATCGACAAATCTCGCACACTTCCAAGCTCAGGTTAGTTAGTCTTTTAAGTTTAGTTTATGTTTCAATATTTCTCATAGTTACCTTGATGCCACTTTGTTGCTCGCTTTAAGTAGCGGTATGAAGAGCTAATTGATAGGTTGTCTTGGTTAAAATGATACTCAATTTGTAATTGTCTTTTCTTCAAAGCCTTTTCCCCTCTTTTTATGTTCTTAATTATTTCGTCCCTATAGGGAAGTTACTTACTTTTTTTTAATTGTGTCATTATCAAATCAGGTAATTGTTTCTGATTTAAAGGTTTTTTAAAAAATTGTTAAATTTAAATTGAAGCAATCAAATTATGTAGTTTGTGACTTTTAAGTCTCATTCACAAAAGTAGTGGTAATTAAGTGGTGCCAAAAGAATCAATGAAAAGAAGTAATGAATTAGACGTAAAAACTCAAAGCCTATTGGGAAAAGTGACGCTATGAGAATTGCAAAGCTGAGCATTATTAAAAAAATACTGCTAATTCCAGCAATTGGAACAATCAGTTTTATTGCTTATTGGGTGCTGGTTTATGTGACCTCCTCCAATAACGCAAGCTTGCTTGAAAACGCCAGTTCCATTCAGTTTCCCTTAGTGAAACTGTCGGCATCAGTATCTAACAATGTCAGCAAGATTGAAGTGTCGTTTAGTTCTGCGGTGACAACTGGCGATGAGGACATGTTATCTCAAGCGCAACAAACGGCCGATTTGGTGAGAACCGATCTGGTCACAATGAAAAATCTGTTCAAGGCCAGAGCAACAGAAATTCATGAACTGGAAGAATTATTTTCTGATTATTTCCAAAAAGGCAGTGCGCTTGCTAGCGGCATGGTCAAACAAGATATTGATTATAGCTTGTTGCCTCAAATGGGAGAGGAGTTGAAAGCGTCGTATGAGATATTGAAGCAAAGGCTCAAAAGCTTTGAAGTGGCTCGTAACAAGGAATTTGAAGATTCTATTTCACTGGCCAACACCTACAGTTCTCGTCTCATTTCCATCGGCATGATAGTGGGGCTGATAACCGTTGCATTGTTACTCCTTACCAGTATTCCTATTGGGCGCGGTATTCATAAGTCTATTGAGGAAATAATTCATTCGCTTCATGACATTGCAGAAGGTGATGGGGATTTAACGGTACGTCTGCAAACCGACAATCAGGACGAAATAGGGGAGTTGGTTGAACGCTTTAATATCTTCGTGAGCAAACTTCAAATCACCATACGTGAAGTGTTGGATATCGCCGAGCCTCTTTCGGTTACGGCGACTAAAGTCAGAAGTTCGGCAGAAGAAACCAGTCAGATAACCAAACATCAAAAAGATAGTGCTCAGGTCACTATTAATTCGGTTTCTGAAATGAACGCGTCGGTACAGGATATTGCCAACAACGCCTCTCTTACCGCTGATTCAGTTAACAATGCTGCTGATTTGACTCAGGAAGGAGCAGCGGTTGTGGAAGAGACAATCAATTCTATTATCGAGCTGTCCAGCAAGATTTCAGATGCAGCTCAAGTGATTTATCAGCTGGAATCTGATGTTGAACAAGTAAGCAAAGTGCTGGATGTGATCCGCAGTATTGCTGAACAAACCAATTTACTGGCGTTGAATGCCGCCATAGAAGCCGCCCGTGCGGGCGAACAAGGTCGCGGTTTTGCCGTTGTTGCCGATGAAGTTCGCACCTTGGCATCCAGAACACAAACCTCAACAGAAGAAATTCAACAAACCATCGAAAAGCTTCAAAAAGCCTCACGAGAAGCCGTATCAACAATGAATGCGGGAACTGACATGGTGTCGGTGAGCGTTCAAAAAGCGGGAGTGGCAGGAGATTCATTGAGGTCATTGGAAGACACTATCAGCAATATCAATAGCATGACAATGGCTATTGCCACTGCCACCAAACAACAGGCCGTTGTTGCCAATAATATCGTCGTTTCTATTGAAGATATTGGTGCCACGACTGAGAAGAACAGCCGCACCGCCAGCGATTTGGTGAATGTCAGTAAAGAACTGGCCGTGATGGCTAAGAAGTTACAACAAGTTACCAGTGGATTTAAGGCATAAGCCAAAAATCAGATGTTGGGTAATTCACATTGGAATATAGCTATGAATTTGAAAATTCGCACACGAATCGCCTCTTCAGTGGTATTGGCAATGCTTTATTGTTCTTCGGCAAATGCAGATTTAACCTTCAATGGTTTTGCTTCGTTTGTGGCAGGTAAACATAGTGAAGATGATGCACCATATCTTGGGTACGACAATGAAATTTCATTTTCTCCCGATACCATGATCGCACTTCAGGTGGGCAGTCAGCTCAATAACGATTTTAGCGTGACTACTCAGTTCGTCGCCAAAGGTAACAACGATTACGATCTGGAAGTGGAACTGGCTTATCTAACCTATGAAATAAAAGGAAATTGGGATGCGCGTATTGGACGCATACGTGCCCCTTTCTTCTATTATTCTGACTTTCTTGATGTCGGTGTGGCGTATCCCTGGATTAGTCCGCCAGAGGAAGTATATAGAATACCTTTTTCTTCATTTGATGGTGTAGACACCCTTTATCGAGGAGTTCATGGCGACTGGTCGTCAACATGGCAAGTTTTCTATGGTTCGCTTTCTGAAAATTTAGAATTGGCGGGACAATCCCTCACTGTGGAAGCGAATGACTTAATGGGATTAAACGTAACGATAGGGAATGACTGGGTCACTTTCCGAGGTGGTTATGTTCAAGCAGATGTTACCCAGGAAATCCCCGATGCTATGGCGCTTTACTTTGCCACCTTGGCTGGCGCTGGATTTGGTACATTGGCTGCGCATGTAGACCCTCGCACTTCCAACACGGCCAATTATGCAGCTATTGCTGCCATCGTTGATTACAACGATTGGTTGATGAATGTGGAATACACCAGTATTAGCTGGGACAGACCTTCTTTTGTTTATAATGACTCCGCCTGGTTTGTAATGCTGGGGCGTCGCTTTGGTGATGTCACTGCTCACATCACATACGCGAATAGGGAAGATGATCCTGAATTCGAAGCGAATACCATTCCAACCGGTGTTGTTCCGCAACTGGATCAATTATCCGGCATTTTGAATTCGTTTTATCGTAATGACAAAGTCAGCACGGTTACCGTGGGTGTTCGATACGACATTGACGCTTCAATCGCGATGAAACTCGATATCACCAACATGGACAATGAAGTGGCTAAGCCTTTGTATGTAGGACAGCCAGATCCACAGGAAGACGGTGTACTGGTGCGTTTCGGCGTCGATGTGGTGTTTTAAGGAGGTATGGCGATGAAAAAGTGTAAAGGGTTGTACCTGCTAAGTATCATTTCAGTTTTATTGTTTTCATCATTCTCCCATGCGGGGCTGGTAGTGATCGTGAATCCTGGTAATGCTAATCAACTGGATCAAGGCGCTGTAAAGCGGATCTTTCTGGGCAAACAGGCAGAATACCCCGATGGTTCTGAAGCTGTGCCTTATGGGCAAGAAGATGAGAGTGCCATTGTTGAAGATTTTAATAACAAAGTGTTGGAGCGTTCTGCTAACCAAATGAAAGCCTACTGGTCAAAGCTGATTTTCACTGGCAAAGGCTCGCCTCCTGAAAAACTGGCTAACGACGCAGCCGTGGTGAGCAAGGTAGCGGGCGATGTCAAAGCTATCGGTTTTGTTGATAGTCAAAGTGTTAATGACAGTGTGAAGGTGGTACTCAGTTTTTAAAGGTTCTTAGAGCCATTAAACGAGCCATTAAACAAAGGGAAAAGGAGCGAATTTCACTTGCTTATTCTGCTTAAAGCACTATAATTCGCGTCCTTTCGACTGGCTGAATTAGTGATCGGCGAGTCATTTTGGGAGACATCCCTATTATTTTGGAGAAATACAATGTCACTAACTAAACAAGAAACTGCACAAATTATCAGCGATTACGCTGTTAAAGAAGGCGACACTGGTTCACCTGAAGTACAAGTCGCTTTGTTGACTCACAACATCAACAAATTGCAAGGTCACTTCGATTCACACAAGAAAGACCACCATTCACGTCGTGGTTTGTTGCGCATGGTTAGCCAACGTCGCAAATTGTTGGATTACCTGAAAGGTAAGAGCCAAGAGCGTTATCAAGATTTGATCAAGCGTTTAGGCTTGCGTCGTTAATCTTAAAACGATTTTGTTTGAAAAAAGCGCCTTCCGGCGCTTTTTTCTTTTGTGGTGTACGCTAATCAGTATTCTGTAAACTCTTTAACAAAAACCTTCTTCAATACTTGTAATATGGCTAAAGGAACTTGATGCGTTATGGCTTTAAGTGAATTTGAAATCAAGAAAGTAGAAAAGGCCGTAGATGCATTTCTGGCTATTCGCAGACCTCCACCATCAATCAGAAATCAATTAGATATTGGTTGGCGTTTGGAGAAGCTATCAGTGTTCATTTTTGAAACTCGGCCTGTATGGCGAAATCCTTCAGAATATATGGATTATGACTTCGCCAAAGCGACTTATGTTCGTACTCAAGGGGTGTGGAAAATCTATTGGATGCGAAGAGATTTAAAGTGGCACAGCTACGAGCCCAATAGCTCAGTGAAAACTATTGAGCAGTTTTTCAAAGTAGTCAATGAAGACCTGTATGGGTGTTTTTTCGGCTAGTTGTTTAATTGTTGCGTTACTGAACCCACTTTAAATTATCTATCCAATCTCTAATGATTGGGTTAAGAGTGTTTGCTTTGACTCCACATAGCTGATGTACATGATATACTTGAGAACATGCTTGGTGAGCAAGGGGACTGTATGAGTATTTCAATAACTAAGGTTTTGAATTGTAAAAATGCCGAAGAGCTAAAGTTGCTAGGTTCATATTTGAAACTGAAACGAACCATTGAAAGCGAACTGGGTTTTAAGCTTCGAGTTAAAGGTTTTAGGGAGCTTTTTGATCGTATTCACGCCCTTAAGGGAATTGTTTCTAAAAAGAAAGATGAGCTTGAAAATATGGCTGACATTTTGCCTTTTATTGAGGCAAAACCTCAAGCTATTAGAGCTATCGGATTCAAACTTGAAGCAAGGACACCACATGAACTAAAGCGTATGCTTAAGTCATTAATATCACTATTTTCAAATACAAGCTTCAGCGCATATGAGCGTTATGAGCAAACAAAATTCAATAATTTCATACATAGTTCCAGACTCGAGGGGATACAGATCTCTGCACAATCATCAGAGCAATCTTTGGAGAGTGTTTTAGCTAAGTATAGAGTTTAGTATGGATAAGTATGATGCCTCCAATGACCATTACTGTTACAAAGGCAGTTCAACGTTAGTTAATTTACTAAATATTGAAGATATGAAGACGTTAGAGGCTGCGGAGAGAGAAATTACAGCCATAACAGTAAAGAGAGTTACTTTTTCAAAACCTCCTTACAGTCTGGATTATATGAAAAAACTGCACAGAGAGCTTTTTTCAGATTTATACAGTTGGGCAGGTCAAATTCGTACCGTAGATATTGCGAAAGGGGGGACTCGCTTTTGTAATTGCTCACGAATTGAAGCTGAATCTAAAAGAAGATTTGACAGTCTAAATAGAGAAGATTGGTTAAATGGACTTGAACGAGAACTGTTCTGTGAAAGATTAGCTGAACACTATTGTGAGCTCAATATGATTCACCCTTTTAGGGAAGGTAATGGAAGAGTTCAGAGACTGCTGTTTGAACATTTGGCTCTTGCTGCTGGCTATGAGTTAAATTGGGAGAATGTAGGTAAGCACGAATGGGTTCAAGCCAATATTGATGGGGTTCAAGTAAATTATGAGCGAATGAATAATATATTTTTAAATGTAGTTCAGCCGATAAATAGTGGCTTCTAAACAAAGCTCTCAAATTCTTCACCCCAACTCAACAACCTTAACCACCTTCAAAGTCGCTGGCTGAATATGGCTGGCGATGATAATCAGTCGGTTTTGTGCCAGTTGATTGATTTGTGCTGCGATGGCTTCTTGTTGGTCGGTGTGCAGGCTTTCAAAGGGTTCGTCCAGCAGTAGCATTTCATGGTCGCAGAGCATGGCTCTTGCTAGAGCCAGGCGTTTTAATTCGCCGCCTGATAAGCGTCTTCCGCCTGCGCCTATCCATTCATTTAAGTTCGAGAATGATCCCAACCCTACTTTATTGAGGGCGTCTTTTAATGCTTCGTCTGTGGCGCCTGGATTTCCCAATCGTAAATTGCTGGCGAGTGTGGCGCTTAGGGCGTTGGGATTCTGTTCGACATAACACCATTGTTGAATACGACCTTGTGGTAGTGAAATGTCATTGCGTTTTCGTTCGCCTAAATGGGGCAGTAACCCGCAGCAGGCTTTTAATAGAGTGCTTTTTCCAACGCCTGAGCTACCTTTGATTAGGACGATGTCGTGCTGATTAGCTTGTAGGTCGATGGCTGGTGTTGCTGGAATATCGGCTTTAAATTGGCTTAATGAGATTGATGTTAAAGGTTTTGCGTTCAGCTCTATGGCTGGAGCCACAGTTTGCACAGGAATGTTGTCAAAATGCTGTTTGGCGTTGAGGTAGTCGGTGAGTGCCGATTGTGATGATAATCCGGGTGTGAGCCAGTCTCGGGCTGAAAATAACAGCATGATGCCGATTAGCAGCAAAGGTGAGCCTAAATCATCACTTGTTACTGATTCATTTGCGTATTGCCACAAGGCGAGAAACAGTGCGGCATAGCTATAAAGCTGAATTAACCACATGGCGTGGTTGCTGATATCGTCGATTTTAGTGCGAATTTGCCATATCGCATCGGCTTGTGGGTGATTGAGCTCTGGCATTTGATGCCAAATCGCCGAGCTAGCCAAAAACGCAGATGACTCGCGGCGGAACTCGGTCAACTGCTGAAACAGCTCTTTGCTTAGCGACAATCCCTTTAAACACAGCCATGAAATAATGAGCAAGTAGGCGACGATTGCGCCAAGCATGTAGAGCGACCAAGTGGGCAGTAACCACATAATGATAACTTGGCTGATAGTCAGCAGTATTAGCGTACTGGCATTGTGATTTATCCAGCCGATCCAGATATTGGCAATGGCTTCACTATGGTGAGCCAGCGCTTCTGTGGCGAAGGATTTATCGCTAATCAGATTGTGTTTGAGTTTGGCAAAAAGCTTAATACGTAACTGCTTAATGCTGTCGAGCAGGGCTTGATGCCCCAGCCACATTTGTCCATAACCGGATGCGATACGAATAAATGCCATTGCGCGAATGATCACGGCGGGTAGCATGTAATTGAAGTTAACGCCTGCTATGGCACAGGCGGCGATAAACCAGGAAGAAACGATGAGTAGCGTAAGCCCTGAGCTGGCGTGAAGGATTGCGAGAATGAGCGTCAGGGCTTGTTTTAGCATTTAACCTAAGCTACGCATAAGAAAACGTTTTGAGATGGCTATTTTCAGCGACTTCTTCGTTAAATTTACTTGCAATAGGTTGGCTATTGCTGCGTAAATCTGCCTCGAATTCGCAGAAAAGTAGCTCATCACAAAATACTTTAGGGTCATATAATAGATGTTTAACTTGTAATTCATTGAAATATAAGTGTTTATTTTTCAATCTTGAGCGTTTTCTTATACGTAGCTCAGGTTATTTATCTTCTGTCTTTGTTTTCCGTATTTACTTCGTTCAAGAGCCCATCACTCATATGCCAACTACGATTAAACCAGGCTGAGTTTAGCGGTTTATGGGATGCCCAGATCACCGTTTTATCCTTAAAGTTATCCCTTAGCAACTGACTAATGCGCTGATGTTGCTCATTGGTCAAATGGGCTGTCGGCTCATCTAGAAGGATAATATCTGCATCACATAATAGCATTCTTGCAATCGCAATGCGCTGTTGTTGTCCTCCTGATAGGACGGGGGCTTCACCCATCGGAGTGTCCAAGCCTTGAGGTAACGACTGAGCCCATTCTTTTAGTTCAACGAAAGCTAACAATTCCCATAATCTGGAATCGCTAATTCGACGCCCAAGCGTCAGGTTCTCACGCAAGCTACAAGGCTTTAATATGGCATGCTGGGTCAGCATGGCAATATTGGCATTGAGCACATGGCTGGCAGGGCGCTGTGCCATTAACGCTTCCAGGAACACGGTTTTACCTGAACCTGAAGCACCTTCCAGTTGTACCCAATCGCCAGCGCTGAGTTGCAGTTCATCGGCTGTTACAACAGGCGATTCAACTTTCACATTACGCCAATGAATGCCACTGAACTGATTAGGTCTTTGAATGGGGTATTCGACCTCGTAAATGGGCATTAAATGTTGAGCAGCAGCAACAGCGTGAGCCTTCTGGTGATACTGTTTTCCCAGTCGTTTTAATTCAGCGAAGATTTGTGGTGACACGAGCAACAGGAACAAACCCTGATGTAACGCTAAATGCGCACCAAGTTGCACTTCGCCTAGTAGATTAAAGCCAACAAACACTGCAACCAGTGCTACTGCCAAGGTTGAGAAAAAATCTAAAACCGAGCTGGAAAGAAATGCCACAGACACCACTTTCATGGTACGTTCGTTCAATTGCTCGCTCGCTTGTTCAAGGGTTTTCTGCTGTGACTTATGGGCGTTGAAGACTTCCAGTAAGGTTAATGCCTTCAACCTGTCTACAAAGGTGCTGCCCAGTTTTTCCAGCGCGGAAAAATGCTGACGATGCAAATTCGCTGCGCCTTTGCCCACGATATACATAAATAACGGCACGACAGGAATGGCAATAATCAAGGCTACTGCTATCACCCAGTTCACCGGCCACATAATGGCAACGGCGATAAAAGGAGTGATGGTCGCCATCTTTTTCTGAATTCGGTATTTGGTGATGTAGTCGCCCACGGCAGGGATCTTGTCTAACCAAAGTTGTTGCCAGAAATAGTGGCTTTCGTTGCGTATCATGGCATGGCTGCCACGTTCCATTTGATGCTGTAATCTTGCTTGCAGCGTTGAGCATATTCGACCATGGGTCTGATTGATTAGATTGTCTTTAATTTTGTGTAATAACAAAATAAACACAAAGGCTAATCCGAGCAGGCGCACGTCTTCCATCTTCGGGGATTGAGATTGCACGATCATCGTATCGGCAATATTCGCTAACCACCAAAACGCGCCAACTTGCAAAGCAAAGATAGCCAGTGACACTATCATTACTGTTTGTAGTGGAGCGTGAAATACGGCGCCTTGTTGTTTAAGCCAACCTATTAGCTGGCGTTCTTCATCACGATGAATAATATGTTCGTTACTGCTCATCACGTTTAGTTAACTACCTCTAAAAACTAATCGTTTCTGTCCATATCTTCGTTTGATTCCAACCACATGGCATTGATAATGCCGAAGGCACATGCCAATAAAACGCCTAAAATCCAGGTGAAATACCACATAATGTTCTCCTCCTAATACTTAAATACACACTCAAATAAGGGCTTAAAACAGCACTTAGTAAATGGCATGACTTTGGTCAAGTTGTTCTTGTTTGATGCGTCCACGCATAACCCAAAAACTGTAAGCTGTGTAGCTCAACACAATGGGCACGAAGAAGCAGGCAACAAAGAACATGACTTTTAATGTGAGATGACTGGATGTTGCATCCCACATGGTCAGACTTGCATTTAGCATCGTGGTGCTTGGCATTAGGAAGGGGAACATAGAGAACCCGGCAGTCAGTATTATACCTGCTAATGTCAGCGCACTACAGACAAAAGCGAGCCCACTTTGTCGTTTATGTGAAAAAAGTGAACACCCCAGGCCACCTAAAATTCCCAATAAGGGCGCGGCCATCATCCAGGGGTAAATTTTATAGTTGTTCAACCATGCGCCGCTTTCCTGAACCACGGTTTTATTCAGTGGATTGGAAGTGGCTGTGGTATCAATAGTTGAAGTCACCACAAAGCCATCAATGCCAAACGCAATCCAAACGCCCGCAAGGCAGAACAGGATGACGGTTAGCAGCGATAATTTAACTGACAACTTACGCGCTCTTTCTTGCAAGCCTTCTGCGGTTTTTAGTTGCAACCAGGTTGAACCGTGGTTTAGCAACATGGCAACAGAGACTAGCCCGACAAGGATCGCAAAAGGATTCAATAATCCGAAAAAGCTACCTGTGTAAGTGGGGTGGAGTTTGTTATCAAATTCAAAAGGCACACCTTGCAGCAAGTTACCAAAGGCAACGCCGAAGATGAGTGAAGGAACAAAACCGCCTGCGAATAATGCCCAGTCCCAGGCTTGACGCCATTGAGGGTTAGGTAATTTGCTTCGGTAGTCAAAACCGATCGGGCGCATCCATAATGCTATTAACGTTAACGCCAAAGCCAGATAGAAACCTGAAAACGCCGTGGCATAAATGATAGGCCAAGCCGCAAATATAGCGCCTCCAGCAGTAATAAACCAAACCTGATTACCATCCCAGTGAGGGCCAATGGTGTTGATCATGATGCGTCTTTCGTTGTCGGTTTTACCCAGCAAGGTGAGCAGGGCACCGACACCTAAGTCGAAGCCGTCGGTAATGGCAAAGCCAATAAGAAGAACGCCGACCAGTACCCACCAAATGATTCTGAGTGATTCATAATCGATCATGATTGAAACCCTCCAAGTTGTTCGTTTTCTAGCTTTTCGCGCTCTTTTTCTTCCAGTTTATCTTTGTGATATTCACTTGGGCCTTTCTTGGCAAATTTCTTCATCAGGTAAAAACCGACAATGAACATCACTAAATAAAACGAGGAATATAGAACCAGCGTTGTGACGACTTCTGCAACGCTAAGGTTCGAAACAGACGCATGTACTGGCAGAATTTCTGCGATAGACCAAGGTTGGCGTCCAAATTCAGCCACAAACCAACCTGCTTCTGATGCAATCCAGGGAAGGGGTAAGCTGAATAGAGAAGCTTTTAGTAACCAGCGCGGTTTTGTGATCTCATGCTTGGCGCTATACCAGAACGCAAGGGCAAACAGCGCTAACATGGCGAAACCTGAGCCAACCATCAAGCGAAATGCCCAAAATAACGGTGCGACCGGAGGAATACTGTAATCTACTGCTTTTTCCAAGGCTTCAGCGCTAGGCTGAGTAATGTCGTCGGTAAATGGTTGTAGCAGCATGGCGTAACCAAGGTGCTCTTTATGAGCTTCAAACTCTTCCACTTGTGCTTCTGACGCAGTGCCATTACGCACCTCATCCAGCAAACGGTAAGCTTTGACACCGCTCAAGATGCGATCCCCGTGGATGGCTTTCAAATCTTTGATGCCCATGACTTCTTCATCAATGGAACGAGTGGCGATTAAGCCCATAACCCAGGGAATTTGAATGGCGTATCGTGTTTCTTCATTTTCGTCATCGGGTATACCGACAATAGTGAAAGGGGCAGGAGCTTCGTGAGTTTCATAGGAGGCTTCGATAGCCGCCAGTTTGACTTTCTGCACTTCGCCAAGCTCATAACCACTCTCGTCGCCCAGAACGATAACGGATAACACCGATGCTAGCCCAAAGCTGGCTGCAATAGCGAAAGAGCGACGAGCAAAGGCGATGTCTTTTTTCTTAAGCAGGTAATAGCTGGAAATGGCGAGAACAAAGATGGCTCCAGTAACGTAGCCTGCCGCGGCAGTATGAACAAATTTAACCTGCGCTACCGGGTTGAATATCACATCGGCGAAGCTGGTCATTTCCATTCTCATGGATTCGATGTTGAACTCGGCTCCTACAGGATGTTGCATCCAGCCATTGGCTATCAGGATCCAAAGTGCTGAGAAGTTGGAACCAAAGGCCACAAGCCAAGTGGTGATAAGATGTTTCACCTTCGACATCTTGTCCCAGCCAAAGAAAAAGAGGCCGACGAAGGTCGATTCGAGGAAGAAAGCCATTAATCCTTCGATCGCTAAAGGTGCGCCAAAAATGTCACCCACGTAATGAGAATAATAAGACCAGTTCATGCCGAACTGAAATTCCATGGTTAAACCCGTTGCAACGCCCAGAGCGAAGTTGATGCCAAACAGCTTGCCCCAGAATTGGGTCATTTGTTTGTAAATTGCCTTGTTTGTCATTACGTAAACCGATTCCATTATGGCTAACAAAAATGTCATTCCTAATGTGAGCGGCACAAAGATAAAGTGAAACATTGCTGTGAGGGCAAATTGCCAGCGAGAGAGTTCGATGAGAGTTTCGTTCATGTTAATTCCTCGGAGAATCGTCCTTAATCTACTCAAGTGTAGGGCAGACTCGGTATTCAGCGAACCGAAATTGTGCGCTTCAGATGCGTTGCTGAGGTAAGAGCATTATGCATGCCAAGAGTTATTTTTTCTGGACGTTTGCTGATTTTATGTGCGATTGGAGGTAAATTTACCCGGGGTGTAATTAACTTGTTAAAAGGATGAAATTGAAGTGTGTATGGAGTGTTTTAATAAAGAAAACGACTTGTCATAAGTGGCATCGCATTGTCATTTTTGACTTGTTTTTGTGTCATATATGGCATTGCGAACGACATAAATGCTTACATCTTTCTCACTTTGAACAGTAAATCAACAAGCTCAAGACGTGAGTTTTAGACCATCAGATCAGTCTAACCAGGTTAACTATGTGGTTGATAAATGAGATCGGTACAGATGAGATTAATGAATTTCTCTTAGGGCGTGACTGTCTTCACCCTTGTTGCGAATGATGTGTTTTTCTAAAAAACCGCAACGTCTCATGGATTCATCGGTGACATCAATAATGTCGCCAACCCCGGTGACTTCCCACAAGTCTTTTTCCAAAGACTTTGCTTTATGCTGCGCATACATATTGACGTAACTCATTTCCAGACGAAGCAGGTCAGTATCCGGTCTGCCTGTGCGAGCCACAAAGATACGTATCGCGAAGAAGCGTCCTTGTTTTATGGCCTTGGCAATAAAATCCTGCTGTTCTTTTTCATCGCTGAAATGATCATAAAACACGCCTTTGAACGCTTCTTCCGGAGTGGCTGCATCGGGTTTATAAGCAATAAATAACTCACGGGCTACCGGGTTGGTGCTGGTAGACATGGTTTTTAATGTTTCCGGGATATATTGGCTGTCTTTCTTGTCTGCGCTGTACAGAGGCAATGCGGTTTGTGTATCTCGTTCCGGGCATCCATGGGTAAACATAGGAAGAAGGCGGTTGTAATGAGCTGGTTTGGTCATGGCATCCGGAACCAGGTGAATACCGCGTTTTTTCAGGAAAAAGCCAATGTTTAGTACATTGTTGGCATAGATGTTTTTCAGCGCTTCGCCAATACCCGGAAACTCTTCTTCGTCCAGATCGGATTTTAGCTTCTTGCGATTGTTTTTAATCAACTCACTAAAGAAACGATAGGCTACCGGAATGGAAGTGGAATCTTCTTCTTTGAAGGTTTTGAGGTTCACCACTTTGCCATCTTTTGAAATATTTCTGACTTCATAGAGTAAGCCTGAAAGCTCATATTTCTTTGTCATGGCCTGGAGTTTTGGCAAAGCCATTTCGATGATGGCATAGGTATGGCCATCAAATGGTGTTTCTAATTCCAGTCTCATGCCGCCGGGTGAGACATCATCAGTGATCCCTTTGTAGATTTTGCCCAAGTGAGACAACTCAATCGGTGTTCTTAATTGGTAACGATTCTCTGCACGCAGGTTTTGGTATTTAAAGCGAAATACCGATAAAGGATCGGGCTTGCCGGTTTTGGCATGACCGAACTTTTTAATAATTGGAAGATGGTTTTTCGCTACCTGATACTTTTGATAGGCAATGGTCGAAACCGGATCGGTAATATCTGTAACCAGCGCGATATGGCTAATATGTTTAAGCTTCGCCAAAAGCCTTGGGGCGGGAGGCTGGTTTTCCTTACGCACATTGTCGCCGATATCATCGGGCAGTGACAGCGGCCTGAAACTCTGGTTTGATGAAGCTGTGGTTAGCTGGACTTTATAAATACGCCAGCTTGCCTTGCGAGAAGCAAAACCTTGATAAGCTTTTCTGATTTCATCGTTTGAAGCCAGCTCAAAATTGCTGGCTGAATAAAAGAAGACTTTTTCGTTGCTCACATTGTTGAAGGCGTAAACGAAAAATTCATTCATGCCAGATGTGATGGCTTTGGTAATTCGTCTACTGTTAAGCAAGTTGCTAAAACAGAGTTGATTTTGTTCATCCGACCAATAATAAATCGAGGACTTATTACAGTCATTGCTAAGAATAAAGCGAGGACGGTAGATTTCGTCAATATGCTCAATGTAAACCGGGATCGAAGTAAAGTTAGGAATGTAGTATTGCTCGTAACTTTTACTCTGAATCGCTTGTAGCGTGTTGTCGATATTGACCTTGTAACGACGCTTGTTACCTTTGATGAATTGAGTCAGGAAGGTTTCAAAATTAGCGTGTTTGGGATCTTCACTGCGTTTTAGACCTATGCGCTGTTCGTCGTCGTTACGTTCTATTTTCACAACCTTGTATGGGATGCCGTTTCGGCGATCCAGTGCATACTCACTTTCCAGCCCTCGGAAGAAAACATGGTAAGTCTCATTCATCTTAAAAATGGATTTGCTGTCTGTTTTAATGCGCAAACCGTTCACGGAAAGGTCGATTGAGGTGGCCTGTACCGATTTGTTGAGCTCTGAGAATAATTCCACATTGATAGCAAAGTTCATACGTTCTTCGCTACGTTGCGCATTACTGGCGAAGCAATGGGTAGGAACAATGTAGCTGACAGGTTCTTCTTCTGGTTCAGGTTTCGCTACCTGTTTATTGGCTGAAGTGTAAAGCGGGTTATTTTGGTGAGGGTCATCACTTTGACGTTCTTTTTGCTGCATTACCCGAAAGTTGTTTTCGGTGTTGTTTACGGCTTCATACACACCCAGTGTATATTCACCAAAAATACGCACCTGAGATTCAAAGACTTCTCTGGCAACATCATCCATAAAGTGGGTAGTACCTTCGTGATCATGTGGGTGGCATTCGCCATCAACTCGGCCTCTGAGGTCTATGATTCGAGTACAGGGACGGGCAAGACGCTTTAGCTCCATTTTCAATAAAAAGCGCTTGGGTTTGGGCACTTTGGCAGCGACCTGATCCAGAATTTTATTGAAATCGGGCTCTTTTACAAAGGGCTTCAATTGCTCAATGATATCTCTATATTGTTCTAAGTCCTGATTCATCAAATCGATAACCGCTATACTTATGACCGCTCATTATTTGGCTGGCTTATTTGTTGCGTTTTTTGGTTGCGTTTGTTGCAGATCGCTTCGGCTTGCAAGCATTGCGCTTCAACTACAAGCTTATCGGCAGCAGGGCAAAAATCCTGCAGCCCGATAAGATTATTTCTAATTTCATAAATATGCAAATTATTTGCAAATGCGCTATTGAGCCACATTATTTCCTGCCATATATCTTGCGATACCTATTACAAAACGCCTGTCAAAGGTTGTACTTCTCTTATCAAGTTCAGCTAGAATCAACGCATTTTTCAACCTTTCTTGCAAGGATAATATCAAAAGGGAGCAACAGAGAGCACAATGGCGAAATCAAAAACGGCTTATGTATGTAATGACTGTGGTGCAGATCATCCCAGATGGCAAGGTCAATGTAATGCTTGTGGTGCCTGGAACACATTAACTGAGATTGTGTTGGCAAGTGTACGAGTCGATTCCGGACGTAGTGGTTATGCCGGCAGCACTCAGGCAAAAGTACAAAACCTGAATGAAATTGATTTGCAGGCATTACCGAGATTTGCTTCTGGTTTTCAAGAACTGGATAGGGTACTCGGTGGCGGAATTGTTCCCGGCGCAGCCATGCTTATTGGAGGCTCTCCCGGTGCGGGTAAAAGTACCTTGCTGTTACAGGTAATGTGTAAGTTGGCTGAAACGCGCAAAGCGATGTACGTGACAGGGGAAGAATCGCTTCAGCAAGTTGCAATGCGCGCTCAACGACTGGGTTTGCCGACAGATAAATTAAGGGTATTGGCGGAAACCAATGTAGAAAGCATTTGTAATCTGGCGCAGCAGGAAAAGCCTGAATTGATGGTGGTGGACTCCATTCAGGTCATGCATATGGCGAATATTCAATCTGCCCCTGGCAGTGTGTCTCAAGTACGAGAGAGTGCGGCCTATTTGACCCGTTATGCCAAGCAGTACAATGTGGCTATCTTTTTGGTTGGTCATGTGACCAAAGACGGTAGCCTCGCTGGCCCTAAAGTGCTTGAGCATTGTATTGACAGTTCCATGATGCTGGATGGTGATAACGATAGCCGTTACCGCACGCTACGCGGCAATAAAAACCGTTTTGGTGCGGTTAACGAGTTAGGCGTGTTTGCCATGACAGAGAAAGGCTTAAAGGAAGTACGTAATCCTTCTGCTATTTTCCTGAATCGTTCTGAGTTGCATTCGCCGGGTTCAACGGTGTTGGTTATTTGGGAGGGAAGCCGTCCTTTATTGGTTGAGATCCAGGCCCTGGTAGATTACTCACAAACTGGAAACCCTCGTCGTGTAGCCGTGGGAACGGAGCAAAACCGATTAGCGATGTTGTTGGCGGTGTTGCATCGTCATGGCGATGTACAAATGTCGGATCAGGATGTTTTCATTAACGTTGTGGGTGGTATTAAAGTGGCGGAGACGGGCGCTGATTTGGCCTTGTTGCTGGCTTTGGTATCCAGCTTCAGAAATCGTCCTTTACCCAGAGATTTGATTGTGTTTGGTGAGGTTGGGTTAGCTGGAGAGATTCGTCCGGTTCCTAATGGTAGTGAACGCTTATCAGAAGCATCAAAACACGGATTTCGCAAAGCAATTGTGCCAGCCGCGAATGTGCCCAAGCAGGATCTGGGCATGGAAATTATCGCGGTGACTCAGCTCAAGGATGCTTTGGAAGCGATATAGCGCACTTTTAGTTCTTACCCTTCTATTCATCACTCACTGCTACCAGCGTATGTAGTTCTCGATGTAGCAGTGAGTCGTTTCCCATATTGAGTTCTATTAATCGACGTAGTTCCGTCATGCTGTCGATGTCCATTCTGTCGCTTTTTAAGCCCAAATGCTTGGCACCTATGTGGGTAATTTGCCCCTCAAATTGTATTGATGCTACTGACTCCATGAAGATATTTAGATTAATAGAATCTCCTGCTTGGCCTTTAAATTGTTCTGGAATGGTTATGAGAGCGCCTTTGAGGGAAATATCAATAAGGTGACTAGACCAGACCTTGTCCTTTGAATGTAGCTCCACCTCTCCTGAAAGGAGAATGCGGGTAAAGTTACGTCGTTCACTCATCTGGATGGTTACTTAAGCAACTGAAATGTCATGCGATTAAGTATAGTTAAGAATGAGCGTATGGAGAGAAATTAAAGGAATAGGTAAGACTAATGAGCCGCCCCCAGCCACAAGAACGTGGCTGAGAGTTGCTGATGCACTTATATTGATGGTTGATATGTTTGGTTGTGCTAAGCTACAGCCTCTTCCAAAATGGCACGGCAATGCTTGATGGTTACCGATTGCGTTTCGCCTAATCGCGCCAATCCATGTGCTTTCAGGTTTTTAACGATAGCGTCGATGGCTGTAGCTTTATCACCATTGTGTTCGGTTAATTGCGTTGCGACATCCAGGCTATGATAGAAGTCTTCGATTGCTTGAATAGTGCGCTCAGCCAGGTCTTCGCTGCTTTGAAGTCCAAATACGTTGCGTCCCATTTGCTCCAGTTTGGCGCGTTTCGATTCAATTTGATTGCGTAGTAACCATGGTTGGATTATTGCCAGAGAACGGGCATGATCAACGCCATAGAGCGCGGTCAGTTCATGTCCTATCATGTGGGTTGCCCAATCCTGAGCCACGCCTGAGCCAATCAAACCGTTTAATGCCTGATTTGCCGCCCACATCAAATTGGCTCGCCATTGGTCGTCTTGTTCATTGAAGGTCTCGCCCAGTCTTTTTAGAGCTTTAAGCAATGCTTCTGAGTAACCGTCTTGAACCAGTGCATTTTCTGGGAAGGTAATATACTGTTCACAGGTATGAACCCACGCATCCACGATGCCATTTGCCACCTGACGAGACGGAAGGGTTTTAACCACATCAGGATCCATGACTGCAAATTTGGGTTGAACCAGAGGAGAAAAAAAGACCAGTTTTTCCTGTGTGTCTTCATTACTGACAACCGAACCTGCATTGGATTCTGAACCTGTGGCTGGCAAGGTTAAAATGGCGCCAATAGAAACCGCATCTTCTATTCTCAGGCGCTTTTTCAATATATCCCAACCTTCACCATTATATTTAGCTGCGGCAGCAACATATTTGGCTCCATCAATGACTGAACCACCACCCACGGCCAGGATAAAATCAATATTATGCTCTTTTACCTGAGCAACAGCTTTGTCTAACACTTGAATCGTCGGGTTAGGTTGGACACCAGAGAATTCTTGCCAGTCATGATCTTTTAACGCATCGACAACCTGATCATAAACCCCGTTTTTCTTAATGGAGCCACCGCCATATAGCACCAACACTTTTTGGTCGGTAGGGATAAGGTCGCTAATGGATGCGATTTGTCCTTGTCCAAATTGAATTTGAGTTGGATTAGAGTAGGTAAATTTCATGATGAATACTCGAATGAATTAGAAAAGAGGGATCGTTGTTTGACGCTGAAAAGTATAGAGGAGGCTTGCAGAGTGAACAAGTTAGGAATTGATTGATGACGGGAGACTTTTTCAAAGATTTCCCACGAGTTATGTGACTTTACATTCAAGGCTTGGTATTTTCACGAGTATTAAATTTACTCACCTGAATTAATCTGGAACAGGTATGAAGCAGTTATTTCTTTTGATAGCGATTGTGGTCTTCTCGTTCACTGCTTTGGCTCAAAACACTCCTGGCAAATTTAACTTAAACAAAGCGCCTTTCTCCATTGGCGAATCGATTAAATTTGATTCTCAAATATTACAGGAAAATCGGATTGTAAATGTCTATCTTCCTGCAAGCTATAGCGAAAATACTGATCGTAACTACCCGGTTATCTACCTTCTTGATGGCTCAAGAGATGAGGACTTTATTCATATCTCAGGGTTGGTTCAATTTGGCTCTTTTTCCTGGATTAACCTGATGCCGGAATCCATCGTGGTTGGTATTGGTAATGTAGATAGAAAGCGGGACTTCACATTTCCTAGCCGTAACAAGCAGGATAAAGAGGAGTTTCCTACATCCGGAGGTTCTGCCAGATTTATCGAATTCATAGAAAAAGAGTTGCAGCCCTTAGTGCAAACACAGTACCGAGTGAGCGAAAGTACGACTATTGTTGGGCAATCTCTGGGAGGTTTGTTAGTAACGGAAATTTTGTATCGCAAACCTCAGTTGTTTGATAACTACGTGATTGTGAGTCCAAGCTTATGGTGGGATGACGAGTCTTTGCTTTTGGAAAAACTTCCTGAGCATTTGCAGGCTTCATCATTCAAGGGAAAAGTATTTATTGCTGTAGGAAAAGAAGGCCAAATTATGGAACGAATAGCGCGCCATTTGCATGTTAAATTATTGAAGTCGCTTCCTCAGAATGAGCAGTTGGCGTTTCGTTTATATGAACAGCAAAATCATGGTGATGTATTGCATCTGGCCGCTTATGACGCATTTAGCTTTTTATTTCAGGTTAAATAACCTTCACAGATCATCTCTACATAACCCCATATATGGGGTTATGTAGCCAGTTTCAACTTAAATGCAGAGCCTTGGTTCTGATGAGCTGTTGCAGTTCTTCATTGCCTTTTGGCGAGAATTGGTGCAGTTGAACCAGAGCAAGTTCGATAGTCGCCATAGCATCATCCAGAGCATTGTGCGCTGGAGCTTCCTCCAGTCCATAACGATGGCGGCAGGATTTCAGCGTGAGCGCTCCGTTGACGATTGGATGTTGTTTCTTTTCCAGTAAATAGCGTTCCATCTGCAAGGTATCGAAATAAACAAAATCCGGAAACTCTATGTTTAATTGAGTACAGGCGCGTTTTATCGCTGAAGAATCGATGAGGGCATTGTGAAATACCCAAATATGCGAGTTTGCCATTACAAACAACTTTTCCAGAACTTCCTTCAAGTCTGCGCCTGCAATAATATCTTCATTGATGAGCCCATGAATTGTCGGGCTTTGGTGTAGATTGGCATCGGTACTTATGATGCTATGAAAGGCACTGGATAATTGAATCGCCTGGTGTTCACAGGCTACCCAACCCACAGAAACAATCTCGGCATCCTGCTCAAGGCTGGTGAGTTCCAGATCCAATGCAAGTAAGGGCAGCTCTTTAATGGCAATGTTGCGCCATTGTTCCGGTAATTCTGTATGAGTGAACAAGGAACGTTTAATGCGTTTAATCACGGAGGCTATACGGTTCAACTTGCAATCCCACCACTAAATTTCATTATTAAGCCTTGTTGTGCTTGCCTTATTTGCTGAAACGCTGATTTGAGTTGATATCTTTCGATAGATGATAGTTCGCTCATTGAGACAAGATTGTCTGTCGTGTTGTATGTAAGTTGATGACGCCATCTCAGTCGGTTCAGGAAGAACCAGATTTCTTTCAGATTACTACGATCTTTATTGTTCAATCCGCAACTATTGGTTAGAGCATTTAACCTGTCTACTGTGCTGGGTGCGGTAATACCTTCGGCTAATGCATAAATTCGGACGATGTCATTCACAATTGCTACAGCTTTTTCCTTGATGTTGATGCAGTCTTTGGATGGTGCTTTCTTTTCATAGGAAAATTGTCTGAATAAGGACAGCGGCACATCGACGCTATTGGCATGTCGTGCCAATGAGGCGATAAACATCGACTTTTGTAAGAGCCTGGTTCTGCTGCGAATAAACTCTTCGAATAGTTGTTCGTTACCCGATACGCAGCGAACATCCAGAAAAATATTAAAATGCATGATGGCGTCGCTGGTGGGGTTTTCTGACCAAACCCGAGCTCGCTCAATGGCTTTGGAAATGGACTTTCGTAAATCGGGATTGGAAGCCATGATGTTGCCGCCGCAGAATTTGATACCGCATTTCGCTAAGCCACTACATACGTAATCTGAAAAATCGGCGAAATATTGGCTTTCCTCGTCACTGGGATCTCTTTCCATTAAAAGGGCATTGTCTTGATCCGAACCGAGGTTCTGATCGCCCCTTGCTTGAGAACCATACACCATCCAGCAGTAATCCATAGGGGGCATTCCGTGCTGACTGGTGAAAAAGTCTATCAGCTTACGGGTCATGATATCTGTGGCTTGTGAAAGCACTTTTCCTGCGATATCAAAATCGCTAAAACGGCTGGCATAGGTCTTAAAATAATGGGGAATTTGCCATGAAGCATTGACCAGCTCATACAGGTTGTTGGCTTTTGAAATATCATCAATCACTAACAAAATATTGCTACGTTGGGCACGTAATATGTCTGAGGATGTCACCATGCCCAATACCGTGCGTTTACCTTTCTCGCTATTAGATTTAACAATAGGTAAATGGTGAATATTGTGTTGAGTCATCATGCTCAAAGCATCCAACATGGTTTTATCTCCGGTTGTTAAATGCGGATCCATGGTCATGATTTCAGAAACCGGGTAGCTGGGTGGCAACCCTTGAGCCACAACTCGGCTTCTAATGTCTTTGTCTGTGATGATACCTGCCAGACCGTTTTCGTCTGTGATCAATAAGGAAGAGATTTTCTGTTCAGTCATCAAGCGAGCGCAATCTTCAATGCTTGTGTGAGCCGTAGTTGTAACAGGTGCTCGCTGTAGTTGTGTATCAATACGTTGATGCAACCAGATATTGGATGATTCATCCAATGGGTCGGAGTGAGTTTTTTTGTCGTATCGCTCAAAGAAACGAGGGATAGACGGGTTGGTTTTTTGCAACCGTTTTATGGTGGTTACCGGCAGAAAATAGATTAAACCTGCTTCTTCAACATCCATCCTGAAATCGGGTATGTCATCCTCATAAAGAAGATGTAATCCAAAATAGTCACCTGCGCCGATAGGGCGGCTATGTCCTTTTTCGTGAACGATAAAGTGACCACTTTGGATTAAATACACATAGTCAGTGGAAGGGGGCATCACTTCCTGATGATTCTGAGCAGTGACATAAACCAGGTTGGCCTGCGCTGCTAATTCATTTAAATCATCATTCGCCAAGGCATCAAAAGGTGCGTGGCGTTTAAAGAAATCCAGAACTTGATTTGGAATATCCATCTCTGTTTACCTTTATGATTCAAGCCATAAAAAAAGCAATGGTTCCAGGGAGTGAAACCATTGCTTGTTATTATGATTCAATAATTTGTCTGGGCACAATCTTAGTGATCGTGCGCTTCTCCAGCACCTTTAGGATAACGGATGCTTTCAACCAAATCTTGAATGTCTTGAGGAGCTTCGCCTACAACTCGGTACACAATGAATGCGACACCGAAGTTGATCAACATACCGATCGTACCGATACCTTCAGGTGAGATACCTAATAGCCAGTTTTCAGGTTTGTTTGCACCAGGGTTAACAAAC
Source organism: Paraneptunicella aestuarii (assembly GCF_019900845.1). Taxonomy (NCBI): domain Bacteria; kingdom Pseudomonadati; phylum Pseudomonadota; class Gammaproteobacteria; order Alteromonadales; family Alteromonadaceae; genus Paraneptunicella; species Paraneptunicella aestuarii. Next base: position 1,597,800 of record NZ_CP074570.1, read on the forward strand.
TTGAAGTAGATGATGTAAGCAGCGGTGAAACCGATACCTGCTAACATACCTGCAACGGCTGCCTTGCTGCTCATACGCTTGTGGAAGATACCCATGATAATGGCAGGGAAGAAAGACGAGGCTGCCAAACCAAAGGCGAATGCGACCACCTGAGCAACGAATCCTGGCGGGTTAATACCCAGATAACCTGCGATAACAATACCCGTTGCAGCCGCGATACGCGCATACATCAGTTCTTGCTTATCGGAGATATTCGGCATGATATTTCGTTTCAACAAGTCATGCGAGACCGACGTTGAGATAACCAGTAGTAGGCCGGCGGAAGTTGACAATGCTGCTGCAACACCACCTGCGGCTACCAATGCGATGACCCAGATTGGCAAGTCAGCAATTTCAGGGTTGGCCAGTACCATGATGTCACGGTCAACCTTCATTTCATTGCGTTCGTCACCAGAGTAGAACATCTTACCGTCGCCATTCTTATCTTCCCACTTGATCAAACCGGTTTTCTCCCAGTTCTTGATCCAGCTAGGCGCTTCTGCGTAATCAGTACCCGTTTGCTCAACACCATTGATAGTATTGATCATGTTTACACGAGCAAATGAAGCAAGCGCTGGCGCTGTAGTGTAAAGAATTGCGATGAACAACAATGCCCAACCCGCACTCTTACGAGCATCACGTACTTTAGGTACTGTGAAGAAGCGAACGATAACGTGAGGTAAACCTGCAGTACCCACCATCAAAGCGGCAGTAATACAGAATACGTCAATCATGCTCTTCTTGCCGCTCGTATATTCGGTAAACCCGAGCTCCGTCGAGAGTCCATCCAGCCTCTCAAGCAAATGCACGCCTGAACCATCAGCTAACGTGGCACCAAAGCCCAATTGTGGGAATACGTGACCCGTCATGATGATTGAAATGAATACTGCTGGAACAAGGTAGGCGAAAATCAATACGCAGTATTGAGCAACCTGAGTATAGGTAATCCCTTTCATACCACCCAATACCGAGTAGAAGAAAACGATTGCCATACCGATAACTACGCCCGTTGTAATATCAACTTCCAGGAAGCGGCTAAATACAACACCTACACCACGCATCTGACCAGCAACATAGGTAAAACATACGAAGATTGCACAGATAACCGCTACGGTACGAGCTGTTTGAGAGTAATATCTGTCACCGATGAAGTCTGGCACTGTGAACTTACCAAATTTTCTCAGGTAAGGAGCCAAACATAATGCCAGAAGTACATAACCACCTGTCCAGCCCATCAAATACACAGAACCGTCATAACCCATGAAAGAGATAAGGCCGGCCATTGAAATGAATGATGCTGCTGACATCCAGTCTGCTGCGGTTGCCATCCCGTTCATGACAGGGTGTACACCGCCGCCTGCAACGTAGAATTCTTTTGTAGAGCCCGCACGAGACCATACTGCAATACCGATGTAGAGAAGGAACGTTATCCCCACTACAAGAAAAGTCATACTTTGAATGCCCATTACGTTCTACTCCTCGTCTACACCAAATTCTTTGTCGAGGTCATTCATCTTCTTCACGTAGTAAAAGATTAGCGCCACGAAAATATAGATTGAGCCTTGTTGAGCAAACCAGAATCCAAGTTTAAAACCAAAAAAATGGATACTGTTTAGGGCTTCGACAAATAATATGCCGGCGCCATAAGATACTACAAACCATATGGCGAGTAGCTTGCCGAGTAGGCCAATGTTTCTGCGCCAATAGGCGACTTTTTGTTCTTCTGACTGGAAAGCCATTCTCATTCCTCCTACAGATTTGAGTACCTTGGCAAATTTTGCATTGTTGTTAATAAAATGTAGCTAAGGTACGCCTGAGTGCAATTTAATATTAACTTGCCCACAGTAAAATCGGACTTTGGTCTCACATGGCAACTTGATGATTTTACTTGTGTTAGAGTTAGCATAGACGAATACTTTCAAAGTTAAAGGTGACGCCCGCAATGACCCTTGGATGGTTTTTATTAGCCTTTGCTTACCTGGTGATCCTGTTTTGGCTTGGACGGTGGGGAGACAAACATAGTGTTAACGCCAAACGGCTCACATCGCATCCTGCCGTGTACAGTTTGGCTTTGGCTATTTATTGTACAGCATGGACTTTCTATGGCGCTGTGGGTGAAGCTGCACGAAATCAGTGGAGTTACTTGCCAATATTATTAGGACCAATATTGCTCTATACCTTTGGTCGCCCATTCTTATACAAACTGATATTGGTCAGTAAAAAACAAAACATCACCACGATTGCTGATTTTATCTCGTCTCGATATGGCAAACGTCAAACGGTTGCCTTACTGGTGACCTTGATCGCGCTGTTGGCGACTATTCCCTATATCGCCTTGCAGCTTAAAGCGATAGGACTGGCATTTGTTATCATTGCCGGCGAGAAATATGCTCAGTACGTTATTCTTCTGGCGACCTTTTTCATTGCTTTATTCAGTATTTACTTTGGTACTCAGCGCACAGACGTTACGGAATATCGACATGGTTTAATGCTGGCAATCGCATTTGAATCGCTGGTGAAACTCATTGCACTGATGATGGTTGTGGTGGCTGGCTGGTGGTTCGTGGAAGGCGATTTACAAGCCAGTATGAATACCTTGGAAGGGGGAATTTTAGATGAGAGCTTTTTCAGTGACGAAGGTGTGTCATCGGTTTTATCGTTGAGTTTTTGGGCTCAGACCATTGTCGCGGCGGCGGCGGTGATTTGCTTACCTCGTCAGTTTCATGTTGCTATCGTTGATAATCTGAACTTAAAGCACCTGAAAACCTCTCAGTGGCTGTTCCCTTTGTATCTCGGCACGATGGCGGTTCTCATTCCAATCATTGCCTCAATGGGATTGAATACCTTTGGTGTTGACGGAGTACCTTCCGACAGCATCCCCCCCGACACTTATGTTATTCATTTAGCTCTGCAAAGCGGCTGGCCAATGATCACCGGCTTTGTCTTTTTGGGCGGGTTGTCTGCTGCTACTGCAATGATCATTGTTGCTACACTGACATTAAGCACAATGGTGACGAATGATGTTATTTTGCCCAGAATATTAACGGCTTCGCCTCATGAATCACGCCCGGGAATTTATACTCAGAAAATTCTCTGGATCCGGCGTTTAGTCATTGCCGCGTTGTTGATTTTGGCATTTTTATATCATCAACAACTTTCCATTAGCACGCCGCTGACCAATATCGGTTTGCTGGCATTTTCATTGGTTATACATCTACTCCCTTCGATTGTTGGTGGTTTGTACTGGAAACGAGCCCATGCTCAAGGAGTTTATGCCGGGTGGATAGCCGGGTTTACTGTGTGGATGCTGTGGTTGTTTATGCCACTGCTGAGCGGTGACAATCATGAACATCATCTACAAAGTGAAATGATGAGTCTGGCGGCGATTTCCAGTTTGTTTGCCAACATCGCGGCTTTCATCTTGTTCTCCTGGCTTGCACACCCGCGCTTAGCCGACAAAATCCAGGCTCATGCTTTTGTTGAAACCCACGAACATAAAGTCAATTCAATGGTGGCGGCAGACCATGTCTCCAATGATGACTTAATCACAGTGTTGAATACCTTTCTGGGCATGGATCGTAGTCGCCAGCTATTGCAAGACTTTGAAAAGAAACATGATTTGGTAATTTCCGGAGTCGATGCTCCCGATATTGCATTTATTCAATTCTGTGAAAGAGCCTTGGGCGGTGTGATAGGGGCTTCCAGTGCCAACGTATTAATCAATTCCGTAGTGAGCGGTGAGCAGCTTAATTTCGAGCAGGTCATCCAGGTTTTTGATGAAACCGCGCAAGCCATCAAGATTAACCAGTCTGCGTTATTTGCTTCTTTAGAAAGCCTGGAGCAGGGCATTAGCGTTATCGACAAGGAATTAACATTAGTAGCCTGGAACCAAAAATATCTGGATATGTTTGAATATCCAGAAGGCTTGGTGAGCTTCGGCACGCCTGTGGAACAGTTGGTTCGTTACAACGCGGTACGCGGTGAATGTGGTGTTGGTGAAGTGGAAGCGTTGGTACAAAAGCGTATTGAGCATTTACGCAGCGGCAGACCCCATAAGTTTATTCGCGAGCGCAGCGATGGGCGAGTGATTGAAATGGTAGGAAACCCGCTACCAAGAGGTGGGTTTGTTACCAGTTTTAACGACATCACTGAGCACATCGAGCTGCAAAAGGCGTTGGAAGAAAGCAACATTGACTTGAAGAAACGTATTCAACATCGCTCCGAAGAAGTGCAGGAAATCAACGTTGAATTGCGCAAGGAAATCGAACGCCGTAGTGCAGTTGAAAAGCAATTAATGTCTGCTCGTAGCGCGGCAGAAGAAGCGAATGCCAGTAAAACGCGTTTTCTTGCTTTGGCAAGTCATGACGTTTTACAGCCACTGAATGCTGCAAAGCTGTATTTGTCTGCCTTGAAAGAGTACGAGTTGAGTCCTGATGTCGCGACTATCTTTGAAAAGATCGACAACAGCGTTAGCGCCAGTGAGGCCATGATATCGACATTACTGGATATTTCTCGTCTGGAACAGGGGGATATGAAGCCCTCTTTTAGTGCCGTGAATTTGAAGAAAATGCTGTCTTCTCTCATCGACGAGTTTAGCTTGGCTGCACAAAGGAAAGGGCTCGCACTTTCATTCAATGTTCCTGAATTATGGGTCAATACCGACGCCACTTATTTGCATCGGATTGTCAGAAATCTGCTCTCTAATGCATTGAAGTATACCAATATCGGAAAAGTTGAAGTGACGGCGATGACTGCTGAAGCAGGAAGCAAAGTGTTATTGCAAGTTCGTGATACTGGGGTCGGTATTCCGGAGGAAGAGCATGACAAGGTATTCACCGACTTCTATCGTGTTCAAAATAGCCAGGCTGAGGGGGTTGGCTTGGGCTTGAGTGTGGTATCTCGTTTGGCAGAGAAAATTCATGCTGAGATCTCTGTGACCTCCAAGCCTTTCCAGGGAAGCTGTTTTTCTGTTTTGATTGATGCGGCGGAACCACAATCAGAGCAGCATCATGGGCCTAATTTATCTAAAGCGGGTTTTAAACAATTACGTGTATTGTGTGTTGATGATGATCAGGAAAATCTGGAAGCCATGAAGACACTGTTGTCGAAATGGCAATTGGAAGTGGACTGCGCAACCAACTGTAAGAAGGCTATGGAATTGGCTAAGGAAAACGAACCACAAATGTTGTTGTTTGATTATCAGTTAGGTGGTGATGCGACAGGGCTGGACATGATCCAGCACTTCAGACGCACATTCAATAAGCCACTCCCTGCTGTATTAATCACAGCCAACCGTAGTGACGTAGTGGTACAGGCCGCTGCTGAGAATAAAGTGTATTACCTGACCAAGCCGGTTAAGCCCGCCAAGCTTAGGGCATTATTGCAGAGTATTAAAAAATAACTCTGTCATAGAAGAGGTTATTGAAATTAATCAGGGAGCAATAATGGATATTGCTTCCTGATCGTATTTTGGATTAATTTGACTGCAATCTGATATTTTTAATTTCATCAATAATCTTATCTGCTAATGCATTTAAAAATGTCAGTTCATCGGATTTTTCACGCAATGAGCCAGAGACAATTTTCAAGTTGAATGTAAAGCCAGCTTTGTAAATTAAGCGATTTCTTGAGATGGTGGAAATTACCTTGTTGCCTTCTCTAATTTCTATTGTATAGCCAAAGAATGGCGTACTCAGTGAATCGGATGGAAATGGAGACGCATCTCCAACAAAACGTCTTTGGTAATCCAGGAAGATAAACAAATTGTTTGCCGATTCATCATTTGTTAGCAAATTAGCTCGTTGCAATCTGTCTTCAATTTGAGGAATGATGATTTTTTTCATTTCTTCCTCGGTGTGATACTCAATTTCAGGTGTAACAAGTTGAGATAGCTTGAAATGAATATTGTCGATTTTAAATTGATTTGTGGTTTTAAATATTGGTGCTGAGGGGGTACTGCCGCAACCTGTAATGATTAATGTGCTGATAGCAAATAAAATTCCTAAAGCCCTTTTCATAAAACTACTCCGGATTAATAAAATTTATGAACGCGCCATTCTAGCTGAGATCATGCATTTAAAAAGAATTTTTAATCGCGATCAGATAAAAACTATGCTTCAGAAATAACGATAAAATTATTGCTAATATCTTCCATGTTTTCGTATTTAACCTCAGCTGCGCATAAGAAAGCGAATAATAACAATAAGAAACTCAATATATTTCAAACTGTTATTGGTCATATGAGCCCCCATATGCCACTAGAATATTTTGAGGAACGTTACTTTTTAGTGAATTCGAGGCGAGTTTACGCGCCAATAGCGAGACTATTGCAAGTAAACTTAACGAAGAAGTCGCCGAAAATAACCGACTCAAAACGCTTTCTTATGCGCAGCTGAAGTTATTTAATGTAACTGTTTGATGTTAAGCAGAGTTTTTTGCAATTTTATTTGAAAATTACTCAAATTTTACGATTCTGGTCTATCTTTTAAAGTAGTCCTGAGTATCGGGGTATCGTTTTTAGTTTGGTGTAATATCCCCAATGGAGTAAAAAATGACTGAGAAGCCTTTTCTGGTTAGTGGCAAGAACACAATTATTCACAAGATGCGCAAGCTGGATTTGTTAATTATGAACGGTGAAGATAATCCGTTGGTAATTGTGACTCATCGGGGCATTAAAGAATATACAGGCGAAGTTCCGGAAACTAAACGCGATGCCAAAATGCTGGATATGGAATTAATTGATGTGACCAGTAACGAGATTTTTAGTGATGAAAAAACCTTGTTGTTTGTTCAAACCTTGAATAGTAAAGAATACAAGATTGATTACAGCAAAGTGGGCACGCCGCACTTTATTACCATTCATCAGGACAGTGTACTTTAGTTTGCACAAAATACTTTTCCGATAAACAAAAAGCTCACCGGGGTGAGCTTTTTTGTATCAGCTATAACAGCCAGTCAAAGCTTATCAAAGTTCAATTTCTTTAAAGAAACGTAAGCCGAATTCGCTTCTGTCATTGCTACGAACAATGCCGACAAAGCCAGTTTGTTGCAGACGGCCCTGGTCGTATATTTCGTTGAAGATGTTTTCACCATAAAGGGTTAATGACCAATCACCCTCTTCCGACTCATATTTGGCGTTGAAGCCAACCAGAGTACGCGCATCAATGAGTTCGTTAGGGTTGTAGATAGATTGCCCTTGCATTTCATCACGGTAAGACACATCAGCGCTGAATGTCATGGAACCACCCGTGCTCATATCCATGTAGTAGGAAGGTGCAATCATTACTGTCCATTCAGGAGTTTGTGCAGGGGAGTCACCCTCGCCAATACCGATTACGCCCGGATCAACCTGAGTGATTTCTGCGTCGATAAAGCCGATAGCTGAGCGGATTGAGAAGTTGTCTGTCACTTGCCAACTGGCTTCCACTTCAACACCTAAGGCCTCAGATTCACCCGCGTTTTCTACGATAGTAACGAACCCACCGCCAGATGTTGGATCAGAGAAAGGCAGAGCCAAATCTGTGTATTCTGTGTAGAACATGGCAAGTAACATTGATAGGTCATTAGTGACTTTGCCTTTTAAGCCCACTTCGTAGTTAATCGCAGTGGTTTCATTAAAAGATACAAACTGTGCTGAGCCGCCAAACGGACGAGGAGGGAAGCCGCCAGTTTGATAGCCTTTTTGAACCTGGGCATATACATTCATGCCATTTTCAAACTGATATGCCGCATTTAAGTCCCAAGTGACTTCGCTGAAATCAGCTTCGACATATTTTCTGCCTGTCACAGGATCGATAAAGTCAAAGGTAGGGAACCAGGCGTTGGCGTCTTTTTTGTCTTTGGAATAGCGAACACCACCGCCAATGCTCATGCGATCAGTCAAATCATAAGACATGTTCAAATAAGCTGCGTAGGCATCGGTTTCCTGATTCAAATCGAAATAGCCGTAGCCGCCGAATGAGGGGGTAACACCGTCGCTCATTAAACCATCTGGCGTATTAAAAGGACTGAATACCCAAGGGCCAGAACGTGTGTAGCCATCTTCGTTGAAATAGTAAAGGCCAGAGACAAAATCCATGTTGTCGTAAGTGCCGTTAATCTGTAGTTCTAATGAATACTGATCTGCGCCGCCTTCTTCCGGGAATTCTGACAAATGTAATGGTGATGCATCGTCATCCAAACCGCCTTCGTAATTCGAAGTACGATAGCTACCGATAAACTTGGCAGTAATAGCACTGTTGACAAGCCATTCAGCCGTAATTGAGGTGCCCCAACCATCATGGCTGTTAGATTCAATTCCTGGCAGTGTTGTGCCCAGATCATCAGGATCTGCCGGGATCATATCCGGTGTTAATAATGGGAAATCGCCGTTGAAGATGTCGTTAGGATCTAACGCATTAGTGAATTCAATTGTGTAAGGAGATTGACCTGATTCGTTGTCTACGGCATCGAAAGAAAATATCAATGAAAAGTCAGGTCTGACATGCCAATTAGCCGCCAGGCGACCACTGAATTCTCTTTCTTCACCGATTTCTTTTTCAGGATTTTCCAGATTAACCGCATGACCAACGCCATCACGAGTTTTAAACGAACCGCTGGCGGAGAAACTAAGATTGTCGGTCAGCTCAGCATTAATGTAAATGTCTGCCGCAACACGACTGCGAGAGCCGGCTTTTAGTGCAACACTGGCAATATGCTCATCGCCAGGCTTTTTGGTGATAACGTTAACCGCACCGCCTAAAGTGTTACGTCCATACAAGGTACCTTGTGGGCCACGTAATACCTCTACGCGTTCAATATTTGGCAATGAAAGGTTCGCACCCATTTGGCGACCCAGATAAACCCCATCCAGATACACGCCAACACCTGGGTCGGTGGTGATGATATGATCCTGTAAACCTATGCCGCGAATGAAAATAGCTGCGTGGGCTGCGTTACCGACACCGTAGCGGCTAATGTTCAGGTTTGGAACATATTTGCCTACATCGTCCAGATTGCCAATATTGGCATCATCTATCATGCCTGAGCCGATAGATGTAATGGCTGTTGGTGTCTCAAACAGGCTTTCGGTACGTTTCCGAGCCGTTACCATGATTTTTTCCAGATCTTCAGCTTCGGCTTTAACTTGAGGTGTTTCTTGAGCTTGAAGTGAGGTAGAAAAGAAAAGTTGAGTTGCTGCGGCTAACAAGCCTAATTTAAACGTTTTAGTTTTGAATGTGTTGGTTAAATGCATTCAGGTACTCCGCATGAAATTTAACAAATTTTAATTTTTATAATGTTATTTTTTCTTATTGAGAGCGAAATTCTTACCAGTTGGTGAGGCTTTTTGGATAGGAATTGGGTGTTAACACTCTAATACACAAATAAGAAATGTAATCTTCCTGTGCGGGGTTAAAGTTTATACCGAAATAGAAACATGACATAACAGAAATGAAAAAAAATTTGTGTGTAAATGATGATACTGCAAACATAACTTGACCATTTGGTTATATCTGTATCACTTTCACAGAAGCCTATGAATTTCCAAGACTTACTAAATCAATTCTTTTTCTCTTCAAGATAAAGTTATTTCATTTTTCTTTTTAGCTGACCGGGCTAATACTTCAAGCGAGGATATTGCTTCCAATATTCCAGAGCGTGCTTTAGTTACCTAACTATTTTTTGAAAGTGAAAGAAAGATATGAAATACATTGCTATTGTCTGTGCAGCGTTGTGGTCATTACCAACATTGGCTGGAGACATGTCTGATGCGCCAGCAGAACTGGTTGCTGAACTGAAACAATATTGTACCGAAGTGGCTCAGGAAGAAGGCATTGAAGAACAAGCCAAAGCAGCCTATGTTCTTGAGTGCGTCAACGGCGAATTGGCATTGGAAGGTTATAAGAAGTTAAGCAAGCTGTCTTAATACTTCCTGACAAGTTAGAGCGACTTGCTCTAAAGATTTCCTGGGGTTAATTGCTTGTTCGTTAAGCCATTGACCCTTGGAAACTTGTAAATCATTCGCTTTACTGTAACTTAAAGAATATTCATATCAGATTTCAATGAGAACAATGGATATTCGCTTCCTCGCAACGTTTGTTGAAGTTGCCAAGACACGCCATTTTGGTAAAGCCGCAGAAAACCTGTATCTAACTCAATCCGCTATTAGCGCACGTATTAAGTTACTGGAAGAATATTTCGGTACATCGTTGTTTTATCGCTACCGCCACGGTATTCGACTGACTTCTGCTGGCGAAAAGCTGCTACCTCATGCTGAAATTATCAATAAGACACTAAATGACGCTAAAAAAGCGCTCGCCGAGATCGACTTACACTTTTTAGTGGTAGCAGGCACTCCCAATGCGTGGGAATTTTCCATGCAACAGTGGCTGTCTGCAATGAAGCAACATTTCCCAGAAGTGTCATTGCGAGCCGAGGTAATGAATAACGATCATCTATCGCGCCAATTACATGAACGTACTATTGATCTGGCTTTTACTTTAGAGCCATTAAAGTCAGAAGAATTTGGTACCTCTTTACTGCAAGAATCTAAATTAGCCTTATATTCCACCAAGGAAGAGCTCTCCGAAGAAGAGTTTGTTTCGTACATCATGATTGATTGGGGAGCCAAGGCTGCAGAATATATGGAAAAGCAGTTTCCTGAAACTCGCCGCTCTCATTTCAGAACCAGTTCTGTGCAAATCGGTTTGGATTATATGTTGACGAATGGGGGCTGTATTGTTTTGCCTGAAATATTAGCTGCCGACTATGTAGAGCAGAAGAAAATGCATTTGGTCAAGCCGTTACCCGAATTATCTATCAGGCTGTATTTGAACTACATGCGTGATGTAAAGCAATTGGGTTTATCTGACTATATTACTTTCTTGAAAAATACTGTCGAATAGTCTTGTTCTGAGTCTTAGAGGCAAATCAAATACAAGAAGACAGATAAAAGATAGAAAAGCAGCCTGAGATCAGGCTGCTGATGGTTTTATCGGTGACGTTTGGATCGTATTGATCAAATAGCTCAAAATCTCTGAGTTAGGTTCCGGTTTTTGTAAAAACGTTGGAATATAGTCAGGTTTGGGCAGCCAGTTTCTAGCGATTAACTCATTCAACAGCGGCAAGTATTTAAAGCTGGTTTTACCAATAAACAGCGCGGAGATATCCTGCTGATGGTACAAGCGAACTGCTTCTGCTAACCCTTTCAAATACAAATAGTCTTTTGTGAATCCACCACTACGGTGAACTCGCACCGCCAGCTTAAAGGCGTCTTCCTGAGTCATGCCGAATTCTTCCACCAGATAAACACAGGTGTGCTTAAAGTCGTGATGTTTCAGCATTTCTTTTACCGCAATAACGCGTAACGACAGGGTTTTTAAACGCTCCAGGCGCAAATTACCGCTCAGGTATTCGTTAAGAATCGCCAAGCCTTCCTGAGTCTCGGTATTGCCGGGTAAACCCAATGAGAAGATTCTAAGTGGCTGTTGAGCGGCATTTAACGTTGTCGCCATATGCACGCCTAATTCGTGATGGATCAGGGCATTGGCTTCATACTCAGACATATTCACTTGCTTGTTAACGTATACCGTTCTTTTTCCGTTAGACACCATGGCTTGAGCAACCAGCTTATTGGATGACTCAACGCGGCATTGCATATCCCACTGCTCAGCGGCCTGTTTGAACATGCTCAGTAATTGTTCTGTTCCGATGTTTTTCGGTTCCGGTGTCTCGAATTCACAAGCGTGTAACAGGAACAAGGCATTCCGCTCATCGTCCAGTGACGGTTCACCGTAATATTTCAGTGAATCGTATACAAACTGCGGTTGTCCTGCATTGACCAGCATATCAATCTTGCTGGACAAAGCGTCAATGACATCACGATACATCTGCTGAATAGCGGCATCACGGACTTCATCTACCGGCAAACGATACAGCTGTTCCCTGAATTGATAGGGATCGATTTTTAGCGGGCGATAGATAAAATTCGGTTCGTAATTGCCTTTTTGTGCGAAAAAGCGTTTTCTTTCCTGCTGAATATTCAGCGGGTTGATGTAATTTAACGTCTCAAGATCAGACGCTAAACGATGCAGTTGACGATCCAGTTTCAAAAGTGACGGCTCGATAACATCCGACAACATATCCGACTTTTGAGCACGTAATTTCTTGGTATGGCGACGACTGAAAAAGGCAGCGGTGTCGGTCAGACACTCTTTAAAGCCAACATTTAATTCATTCAGGATCTTGGGGTAAGGCTCACCAGAACGTTCATCCATGTACACTTTTTTCAATTCCGTTGGAATGACCAACGTGTTTTGGAAACGTCCGTTTATATGGGAAATCAGATAACCCCGGCCATAAAAAATTTCATTACAACCAGCGTGTACTTTGTTGTTGGACAACTCAATACGGTTTAATCCACGACGGAAGTGATGAATGACATTGCCCCAACGATCCATATCGATCTGATCAATACCTAAATTGAAAGTCGGCGTGGTTTGGGCATGACGCTGGTAGTTATAGGAATGCACATCAAAAACCAGGCAAGAACCAAACATGGTTTCAAGAACACTGATTAAGGTGTCGACAATACGATAAAAGCATTGGTGACGATCAATGCTGACTTTGCGATCCTTGGTGGGCAAAGCCGATTTCCATACCTGCTTACCCCATGCTTTTTTATAGATACAGGTAGCCAGTGGACGGTTTAAGTCGTACTGGTAGCGTGAATCATTGGCAACAATGGTAATCGGCATGGATTGTATGAATTGATCCGTGAACGGATCTTCTTCATACAGGCGTTCGGCCTCATTCAACAGGCAATGCTCAGCGATTTTGTCGGTCATACGATGTCCCGCATGAATCGCTGTACAGATTACTGGTGCATAGGCTTCAATCTTTAAAGTAAGTGAGCCGTCTTCCAGCTCACATTCAAAGGTTTCTTTCGCCTTTATTTTTTGCCTAAGCGCTTGCTCAGATAATTTCAGCATCTTCTATTGCCTTACGGAAAGCATGTTTACGCTCGATCACGCGCTCGCGTGCAGAGACTACATTTTCAATGAAATCAACCACCTGGGTTTGTAGCTTGACGCGGTTCAAACGGTTAATACGAGTAATGCCACCCGGGCTCAACACGTTAACTTCAATCAGCTTGCCGTTAATGACATCCAACCCGACAAAATACAAACCGTCGCGTACCAATTGAGGACCAATGGCACGGCACAGTTCTTTTTCTTCTTTGGTCAACACGTGTTTGACTTCTTTACCACCTGCGTGAATATTCGAACGAATATCATCGGCAGAAGGCACGCGACGCATAGCACCAATGGGTTCGCCATTGAGCATCAGAATACGAACGTCACCGTTTTCAGCACCTTCAACATATTCTTGCAAGATGACGTAGTTGCCGTTCTTCTCGCCACCGATATAGAAATCGAGCAAGGAACGGAAGTTTTGCTTGGCACGTTTTTCTACAACGATAACACCCTGACCACCGAACCCGTTTAAGGGTTTCATGATCATCTTTTCTCCGGGTGAATCTTTAAGTACCTGCTCCAGATAATCACGGTTCTTTGATACGTGTGTGGCAGGGACAAAACGGCTGGCATCACCACTAAATGACGCTGGGTACAGTTTGTTATTGGCTACACGCAGGCCATCAATATCGTTAAAGATAAAGGTGTCGTTGCGTACTGAGTCTAAAAAGTTCAACGCGATAGTGTCCAGCGGCGGGTTAGCGCGCATAACAATGGCGTCGAAACCTGCTAACGGTAATTTACTGCGTCGGAATTCTGCTCTTCTGTAGAAGTTAACAATGTTGCTTGGGATTTTCTGAGATTTCTTCAACACATTACAAAATGCATGTGCAACACTGTCTCGAATAGTCAAACTATGCGGGGTTGTGATCGCAACCGTTAAGCCTCGGCTAGCCGCTTCATGTATTATTCTTAACGTTGTATCTGTTTCAGGAGAAATGTTCTCCCATGGGTACATCAAAAAACAAATTTTCACTATAGGTAATCACACTATTTATAAGGGCTGGAAACGCCCTGGGACTTCGTTAGTTGGCGCGATTATGTGGATTCGCAATTTACCTGTACAACAATGAATATTTATCGTGACGACAAAAAGTGTTGATATTACTGAAATTCTTTTTTGGCATTTTTGCTCATTATTTGTACATAGCGCGCTGGTAATAAGGTGTGCAGCCAATAGGCAATTTTTGAAACTCGTCCCAAACGCAAATTTGATTGCTTTTTAATCAATGCGGAAATAATTTGTTGAGCGGCATATTCAGGTGAAAGTTGCTCTCCATTGGTACTTTTTTTCATTGCCCCCGGTGATGAAACCCCATTATTTACCTGTGCCATTAATTCAGGCCGTGACTTCACAAACGATGGCGAGACGATGGTGACATGGATACCGTCATCAATGACTTCCGAAGCTAGCGATTGAAAGAAACCTTCCATTGCGTGCTTGCTGGCACTATAAGCCGAACGACCGTATAAGGGAGCGAAGCCTGCGACACTGGATATAGCCACAATTTGTCCTTTACGGGCTTTCAGCGACGGCAAGCATAAACGAGTAATGTCTACGCTCGCGGTGAAGTTCACCGCCATAATGGTGTTAAACAGGCTTTCAGTAGTATCTTCAAATTTACTCATATGAGTGATACCGGCATTGTTGATCAGGATATCAACGCCACCAAAGTGGGAGGTGACTTGCTCTACCGCTTTTTGCAATGCTTCCTGATTGGTCAGGTCAACGGAAACTGGTAGCAGGTTGTCGCTTGCGAGCAACCCCTCTACATATAGATCCAGCGCCGCTATTTTGGCTCCCAGCTCTAATAGCTGTTTACCTAATGCTTTACCTAATCCGCCCGCACCGCCGGTAATAACCACGACTTTGTTCTTGAATGAGGAGCTATGTGACGAGATAGTAGAAGAACTATTTTGATTGACCATGTTCAAAGTTTTCCAAGCGGCGAATGTTACTCATGGCGACTAAACAGGTGAGGGCGCTAAGTACAATAATCCCGGCGATAATTTGCAATGCAATAAAAGGGGTAAAAGCCTGTGCCAGTATTCCAGCACCAATACCACTGGCGGCAGGAATACATTGGCTGATAATGCTATAAAAGCTCATGATGCGACCGCGATGTTCATCAACCGAATAAGCTTGTAAACCGGCTACGATAAAACTGATAGCAATGCCGCCGCTAATAGAAGCCAATATTAAAACCAGCACAGACAGGCTTAAATTGTCTTCCTGACTCAAATAACCCAAGCCTGCGCCTGCCACAGTAATGGCAAGCAGCATATTTAATCCAATGCGCCCTTTGTTTTTCAGCCACATGGCAGACAAGCCACCAACAATCAGGGAAAAAGCGATCAGGCTGAGATAATTGCCTTGCGCGGTTTCGTTTAATCCCAGCATCTGCTTGGCAATGGTGGGCAAAATCACTTGCATGGGCCCCATCAATAAATAGGTAATAGTGGCAAGCAATAGAAAGGGTTTGATGAAATCCGAGCGATGTACAAAAGTCAGGCTGCTTTTTATTTCCTGAACGGCTTTTTCCGCTGGTTTGCCGTCGAAGTTAAATCTAAGCGGTAACAACAATGAGCTGGAAACGACAAACAATACAGCCGCAACAACAAACACGGTCTGCCAGTCGAAATGAACTTGTATTTGTTTCAGTATCATGGGGGCGAGGCCGAAGCCTGTCATGACCATCAAATTCAGAGCGATAGTAGCGCCTGTAAGTTTATTGGGTTTGACATAAAAGGGCAGAGTAGCAAAACGCGCAGGAGCCACAAATGACCAACCCACACCCGAGAAAAAGGCGGCAATAAGCAACAGTGGCTGTTTGGTTTCTTCTGTACTGTTGAGCGCGATGGATAGCAGAACCAGGCTCACCAGATAACTGTTCTGTGCCGTTAAGATCACTCGTCGTGGAGAATAGCGGTCACAGTAAACGCCAGCAAACCAGCCCAAAATCAGCGGTGGGCCAAAGCATAAACCATAGCCAATCCCTGCCAGCGCATGTGAGTTAAACCATTCCAGCGCCAGAAAGATGATGCTGTAGTTGATGATGTGGCCACCAATAAACGCCAGCAAGCAAGACGCCAGATAAGCCATCAGAGGCAAATTGGATGGCTCGTCTGAGAATTTGTCAGAAGAGCCTGGTTGCCTTGCTGTGGTCATGTCATTCGTTTCCTGAAGAAGTCGAAGCGTCAGTTGTCTGCTGCTTCTTTTCTTCTAATCTATAATCCGGACGTAAGCGGATCAGCGTGGGTTGTCCATCTTCAATATGCCAGCTTGGGAAGCTGGAATTAGAAGTGAATACATCACCGTTAGGCGCAATTTCCACATCGCGAGTGAAAGTGACGCGCTTGGGCATGGGGTAGTGCGACCATTCATCCAAATCAATGTCGTAACTGTAAAGGGCATCGGATGTGTTGCCATTGATCCAGACAATGTCTCGCTCGCGGTCAACATTCAGAGAATAAGGCGTTTCGCTACCGAGCGGTTGTACCGGCAATGGGAAGTTAGTGAAGGTTTCTTTAATCGGGTCGAATTTCACAATCATGGATTCCGGGAAGGCTGCAATCCACAAGTTGCCTTTAGAGTCGCTACGCAAACGGCGAGGCCCCACAAAAGGCGTGTCATACATTTTGATTTCCAGCGTTTTACCATCAATCTTGCCAATGCTGTCGGCGTGTAGACGAGCAAACCAGACGTCACCATTAGGCGTGATATCAATGCCATAAGGTAGTGGCATACCCGTAGATTGTTTGTCGATAGGGAACCAGTTAGCCAGAGGCAAGCCCCAATCCATCAATTTCAAAATGATACCCATACCGTTAACGGTCAGGCTTTCTCTTGCGCCACGGTTGGGTAAGTCGAACATGGTGAATTTGCTGGTTTTGCGGTCAAACAGTGCGATTTGATTGGAAAGTGCCATCGTAAACCAAACACGGTCTTGTTGATCGATTCGCACCGTATGAGGGTAGTAACCATTTTCCATTTGGTGATTAATAAATTCCTTGCTGACGGGATCGAATTCCACCAAACGTTGTTGATAAGAAGTGGTAATGAAGATGTGACCGTCTTTGGGCGATTCCGCAAAAGAATGAATACCGGAAAAGGCTTCATGCTTGGGGAATGAGCTTAAGCGTTTGCCCATTAAACCGCCGTGCTTGTCGAAGTTCTCGCGCTTCATGCGGTAAACCACATACTCGCCCGTATTGGGATTTACTTCGTACAGGCGGTCTTGCAGGTTGTCGCCTACATAAACCATGCCGTTTGAATGGTAGAGTAAATCGTGCATTTGCGAGAAGGCATCGCCAATCGGCCATTCGGTGATGTCGGTGTCTGGCAAATAGGGCGACCACGGCGTGCCTTCCGGGATCAAGCCTGGGTTTTGATATAGGCGGCTGTATTCTTCAAACAGCAACTTGGGTAAACGTTCCTGCGCATCGTCGTGTAAGCGGGAGCCATAGCCGACCATACGGTAGATGATTTCGTCCCAGCTTTCCTGTTCTCTTGGGCGACGGAAAAAGTGTGAACCTTGCTGATGGCAGAAGCCGCATTGCATGATGTAATGCTTTTTCAATGACGCGTCATTGTCCAGATTCAACTCGGCTAACCAGGTATTAGCCGGGCGAGACTCAGCTCTGCGCAATGGATCATCAATGAGTTTCATGACCGCTGTTTTGGCTTCGTCGGAATTCATACTAAAGGTGGTATCTTCCATGTCGGGTGCGCGCAAGCGAATACGCACCTTTTGCCCAGGGTAAGTGTCGAAATGCACTTTGCCTTCCGGGTTGGTGAATTTGGTGTAAGAAGCATCTGCCTGGTTCAGCACTTTATCGGGCGGATAGCCTGAATCTGAAAGATCCAGCGTGTGGCCTACAACAGGCGTTTGCATCACCATGACATTTGGAAGAGGTGCTCCCTTTACATCCGTAACAGTAATCGTTGTGGCCATTGCATTTTGCTGCAAGCCAAATCCCAATCCTAATACCAGCAGTTGGGTTAATCGCTTCATGCTTGTTCCTCTTGTTGCTGCGCCAGAAATGCATCCAGAGCTTGAGATGAGCTGTAAATGGGTTGATGTGAGAAGGTGTTCTTCAATTTGCTGTTATCTAACACCGGACGATATTTGATGAATTTTGTTTGCTCAGGCCCGTATTGCGTCAACCCTAGTGGCTTGGCGATAGCAAGCACCGCTTTGATCAGCAATTCCGGCAATGGCAAATACAGTTTTTGTAAGCGTTGGGCGATTTGCTTCATGGTCATAATGCCATCGCCCGCAATGTTGAATTGCCCGGTAATATCACTTTGCAGACCTTCAATAATGTAGTCCACCACATCTTCCGACCAGATAAAGTTAAATGGTCCGGGATAACCCATCAGGCCGGTAATCATCTTCTGTTTGAACAGATCCACAACCGGGCCTTCAAAGTTCGGGCCTAATATCGCGCCGGGGCGGAATACGATTTGTTGTAGTTCAGGATAACGCTCACGATAGTCTGCCATGATGCGTTCAATTTCAGCCTTATGGGATGAATAAAAGTAGTCTTCATTACCTCTGGGCGGACGCGCTTCGGTAATAATGTCCTTGTTCTCGGGATGATAACCGTAGGCCGCACCGCTGGTGGTAATAATGAATTTTTTCACACCACTGGTAATGCAGGATTTCAATAAGCGCTTGGTGGCTACTACGTCAATGTCATAAGCCATTTCTCGGGTTAAGCGAGCCGAAATTTGTAGTACAGAAGCTAAATGAACTACGGCATCAGGTTTGATCGTTTCTACCCAATCGGTGAAGCCCGGAGCGCGTAGGTCAAAGCTTTCATAATGAAGATTATTCGAAGCTTTAAACGGATTGTTTTTGATATCCGTTGCATACAAGCTCAATGACGGAACTTGTACTAACTTTTCTACCAATCTGCGCCCCAAACTCCCGGCAGCACCCGTAATAAGAATCTTCACGATCTTGTCTCCTGAACAGTAGGGGACAACTCCACACCCCAACGACTAAGTAGGAAAGAAACCAACAGCCCCGACACAATATGCCAGGTGCCCCAAAATGCGCTAATGAGCGCCATACCTGCTTCGCCATTGAATTGGGTAAAGACAATGGCAATGGCTAAGGACGAATTCTGCATACCCACTTCAATGGTGGTGGCCTTGATATCGCGAGTGCTTAAGCCTGCGTATTTGCCCGCTCCAAACCCAAGCAAAAAGGCAATGGCGTTATGGGCTAAAACCACGGTAAATATCAGGCCAAAATGCGCCATAAAGGCATCCTGATTGCGATAAATAGCAATGGTAATGAAAGCGGCAAGTGCTAACAGGCTGGTGATTTTCAAAACTTTATGTAGCAATTTCGCGAATTCAGGCCAGCGATGTTGAATAAACAAGCCAATCAACAAGGGCACAGCCAATACGATGAGCAGGTTGATAAACAGCGCTTGCCCGCTGACGTCAATCGAGGTGATCAGCGCGGCGGTTTCAGGGTTTACCTGCGACCAAAATACAAAATTAATGGGCAACATAAAGGTAGCCAGCGCACTGGCAGCGGCTGTCATGGAAATGGAAAGTGCGGTATTGCCTTTGGATAAATGGGTGACAAAGTTGGAAATGGCACCGCCGGGGCAAGAGGCCACCAAAATCATACCCAGTTCAATGCCGGCTTGCAGATCGAGCATCAAGGTTAGCCCGGTGGTTACGGCGGGAAGTGCAATAAACTGAGCCGACAAGCCTGCAATGATGGCTTTGGGCATTTTCAGAATGGCTTTAAAATCGCGCCAGTGAATATCCAGCGCAACACCCAGTATCATGCTTGCCAGCACAATATTTAGCACCCATTGGGAATTGGCGTTGTAGTAAACTGCTCCTACTTCCATCCTATCTCTTCAACCCTGCCTTAAAAGACATTGACTCATGTGAATAGAATGTAAATTAACAGGTATGAAAAAAAATGACACTGGATGCCATCTTTTTGGCGTTTTGGGTTAGGAAAGGGGAATTTGCTATTGAACTATTGGATGTTAATCCCAATTTATGGCTGAAATTAATACTATTAGGGTTCGTAGTTTGAGCTTTGAAAACTCTGTAAATTAAAGGAGCCTTTGGGTGAAATTATCGTTCTCTGGGACATTTGTTCAATTAAAAGACAAGCTATCTGAATTGGGAGGTAGTTGGGATGAACCTATGCCTAACAAAAAGGTTTTCCGTTTAGCTGGAGGAATACTAAACTGGTTTGAGTCAACAGGAACAATTCAGTTTCAAGGAAAGGCGCCGGGAAAGGGGCTCCTTGAACAGCGAGTCCCTAGTTTACTTTATCCTGACCAATTCGAAGAGCAAACTATAAAGGAACAAGGTACTAAAGAATTGGAGGCTGAGGTAAGTGGCGTATCCCCTAAGTCTCAAAGTGCAAATAGAACTATTGAACGTGAATATCTTGAATCTAATATTAAAGATAGCGAATTGATAATTGGAATAGTAAGTGCGGTGGGAACAGAGAATAGGTTGGTGACTGAACCACTGCAAGATGGGCTGGAAGGGTTTGGATATTCAGTGGTAGAAATTCGCGTGTCTAGTATTTTGCCTGTATTTGACAAATCAGGTATTTCTAAAGAGTACAAGAGAATTCGCCACTATATGGAACATGGGGACTTGTTGCGAGAGCAATGTGGAAACAATGCGATATTGGCTGCGGGGGTTGCCTCCAAGATACAAGAAGAAAGAAAGGGGCAGAGTTCGAGGAAAACGGCATATATTATCAATTCATTAAAACATCCGAGTGAAGTCGAATTACTACGCAAAATATATGGGGATGGTTTTTATTTGTTTGGTATACACGCAGATATAAATCGTAGACGTAATTATTTAAAACAGAAAAACTGTACTGAAGTAGAAGCTAACGAGCTCATTCAAATTGACGAAGATGAAAAAATTTCTCATGGACAAAAAACAAGAGATACCTACCATTTGTCAGATTTTTTCCTCAACTTAGGCCGTAATCAAGATCAGGTTAAGAATGCAATTAAGCGGTTTTTAGAACTTATTTTTTCACACCCATATAAAAATCCTACATTTGATGAGTTTGCTATGTTTATGGCGTTCAACAGTTCTGTTCGTTCCGGAGATCTTTCTCGTCAAGTAGGAGCTGTTGTTTGTAAAGATGAACAAATAATTGCAACTGGAGCAAACGATGTACCTCAATTCGGTGGCGGTTTATATTGGGCTCGGTCAGATCCTAATACCGGTGAAGTAAAAGATGCGCCAGATGGCAAGGATTATATGAGGGAGGAAGATTCAAATAAGAGGACGCAATCGGAAATTATAGAAGAAATTTCAAAGTTAGTGGTCGATGACAACTTAATAGAACCACAAAAACATGAGCAACTGATTCAAGTTCTTAGGAAAAGTAAGATTGCAGATCTTACCGAGTTTGGGCGTATCGTTCATGCAGAAATGGAGGCTCTATTATCTTGTAGTCGAGCAGGTGTTTCTACGAAAGATACAACTCTTTATTGCACTACATTCCCATGCCACAACTGCGCAAAGCATATTATTGGAAGTGGGGTAAAACGAGTTGTATATGTTGAACCTTATCCGAAAAGTAAAGCATTAGAGTTTCATTCGGAATCTATTCAATTAAAGTCAAATTTGGATGGGGAATCAAGCCATAATCTCGTAGATTTTGAGCCTTTTATTGGGGTTGGTCCTCGCAGATTTTTAGATTTGTTTTCTATGAATCTAGGTTCTGGTTCAAAATTACGAAGAAAAGAGAAGGAAGGAGTGGCTGTTGAATGGATAAAAGAAAATGCTGTATTGAGAACTCCTTTAATTTCCAAATCATATATCGAGATAGAGAGTGCGGCATCTGAAATATGGAATGAAACTAGCTTGTCCTAAAGACGAGTCATTTAATGGGGAGAAGGAATGGTAGGAATACAATAGTCATCAAAGTTGGAATTGATATACTTCAATGACTGTTGCTAATGGATGGAAATATATTGAGATTCATGAGGAATATACATGATAATTTTGCTTGCCGTTTTCCCATTGCATCCAAATATTAGCCCTCACCCCTTCAAACAACTATCCCGAAACTGTTTTGGGGTTTGGTCTGTCCAGCGTTTAAAGGCGCGTTGGAAGGCGCTTTGTTCTGAGAAGCCGAGCATTTGGGCGATGTAGACAATCTTGGTATTGGTGTTGCGTAAGTAGCTGAGTGCCAGGTCTTTGCGGATGGAGTCGATAAGTCCGGTGAAGGTGAGTTGGTGTTCGCTGAGTTTGCGTTGCAGGGTTCTAACGCTGATTTGTAAGTTCTGCGCTGCGTCTTCTATTTCCGGGACGCCAAGGGGAAGTTGGGTGGTGATGAACTTGGTGACGATTTCTACTGGAAGTCGTTCTGCCAAGTTGTTGACCATCTTGCCTGCGTGCTGGCAGAGCAGGTTATGAATTTCGGGTTCGTGCTTGGTAAAGGGGGTGCTGGCGAGGGATTTGTCTACTTTGATACCGTGATAATCCCATTCAAATTGTACATCACAACCGAAATAATCCTTGAATTGCTGTAGGTCGGATTGGCAGCGGTGGCTGAAATATATGGCTTGCGGTCTGATTTTGTTGTTGGTCAGGTGTTTTGCCAGTGCCACCCAGCCTGTAATTATTTCTTCAACGGTGTTGTGGCTGCAATGATAGGCGGGCATCCATTTCAACAGAATATAATCTTCTTGCACTTCTTGTAGCGGCGCGCCCAGGTTGCCTACCAGAGTTTGATATTTGCGTTGATTTTCCAGTGCGGATTTTACGGATTGTGCAGTATAGGCAATGTAGCCTAGTACGCCCCAGCGATCCGGTTCGATGACTTTACCAAAATCAAAACCGATAGTTTTACATTGCAGTTTGTTTTCTGCCAACTGATATAGCGATTCGTAAATGGTGGTGCTAACGAGTTCGCCTGATTGATTCAGTTGTTTTTCCGACAGTCCGGTTTTGGCCAATAGAATGTCACGGTCGATGCCTTTAACAGATAAGTAGTTGATGAGGGATCTAACTGTGTCGAGGGCGATTTTGGGCATGACGGAGTTCTTATAATTTATATCTGCGCGGGTTAAAAATTGCGGATAAATCAACATAAAATCGGCCTGCTAGAGCTGAATTTTATAATGGTTATCAACTGCTTGAGATTGATATAACACAGGCAAAAAAAACTGTAAACTGCTCACTTCCTCAACCTGATGTCGTAACCATTGTTCCAGCATGGCGGGCGGGAATAGCTTGCTACGGATATAAAAATTAATAAGTGAACCGACAACAGGCCAGTCTGAACCTATGATGCTGTGTACTTTATAACGTGTTCCACCTGCCTCGGCGATAAATTCATGGTGAATTTGCCCAACATGCATTCCAGCAATTTCGGGCTTTATTAACATGCCGTTAGCTGAAAATTCGATAACGCGCCCAGCCCCTTTGCTATTGAATGAGCCAAACCATTCTTCTCTTGCCACCAATGCACCTACATGCATTCCTGTTTGACCATTTGTGGCTGGTTCCATGAGTTTGATACGCCCATGTTCTGTTGGATGAAATAAGTGGTACAGCGGGTAGGTTGTGCCATTTAAATCAACGGTGGAGATAGGAAGTTGTTGATAAAACCAGGCCAGCATATTTGGTTGAATACCGGATAAAAACAGGTGTTCGATTTCAATATGAAGGCGTCCGTCGTCTAATACTTCATAATGGAATTGGGCATTTCTATAGTCGGGTAAGTGCCAGGGAAGTGTTCTGGGGGAATCTCTTTCGAGATGAGGCATGGGTTTTAGCCACAAGAAAGCCATTATCAAAAGGAGTGAGATAATGCTTGCGAATACAATTTTTACTGCCAGTTTCATCATGTATTTTGGGCTGCGATTTAGCATATACAGCATATTTTTTGAAATAAAAAGCCAGTCACGAGTGACTGGCTTTTGCTTCGGTTTTTCACTTATTTTCTACGGCTCAGGGTTACATCTTTGGCTTAATGCCCAAGGTGTAATCGATTAACGGTAATATAAATTAATTAAAAAATAGTGACTTCGGACGCCAAGCTCGTTGGCATATAAAGTTAATAAAATGTAAACGCCTTGTTTTGATGATGGATTTCGGTGTTATTTGGTGGCTAATTCGGTGCGGTTTGATGCTTATCCCGCTGTCATTAAATGTTCTTTTCCGGTAAAATCCGCGCCTGAAAAAATAGTGACTAAACAGTTTATTAAGGTTTTATGTTCGAAATAAATCCCATTCACAATAGTTTGGCGGATATCCGGGAGCGTACAGAGCTTCTTAGGGGGTATCTTTGACTATGATGTTAAGGTGGAAAGGCTAGAAGAAGTCAGCCGTGAGTTAGAGTCTCCCGATGTGTGGAATGAGCCTGAGCGAGCACAAGCGCTAGGCAAAGAAAAAGTCGCACTGGAAAATGTGGTTGAGACCATTCAAGAGTTAACTCAGGGAACGGAAGACGTTGAAGGTCTAGTCGAATTGGCCGTTGAAGCCGAGGATGAAGACACCTTTAATGAAGCGCAGGCTGAATTGCAGACGTTAATTGCCAAGCTGGAAGAGCTGGAGTTTCGTCGCATGTTCTCTAAACCTCTCGATATTAATGACTGTTATCTGGATATTCAGGCGGGTTCTGGCGGTACAGAAGCGCAAGACTGGGCCAATATGCTGTTGCGTATGTTTCTGCGCTGGGGCGAAGAACATCAGTTTAAAACCGAACTGATTGAAGTCTCCGAAGGCGAAGTCGCCGGTATTAAATCAGCGACTATTCGTTTTGGTGGCGAATATGCTTATGGCTGGTTGCGTACTGAAACCGGCGTTCATCGCTTGGTGCGTAAGTCACCGTTTGATTCCGGTAATCGTCGTCATACCTCATTTGCATCGGCCTTCGTTTATCCTGAAGTGGATGACGATATTGAAATCGAAATTAATCCGGCTGATTTACGTATCGATACCTATCGCGCGTCGGGTGCTGGTGGTCAGCACGTAAACCGAACCGATTCAGCCGTTCGTATTACTCACTTACCAACCAACACTGTGGTGCAGTGCCAAAACGAACGTTCACAGCATAAAAACAAAGATCAAGCGATGAAGCAGCTTAAAGCGAAGCTTTATGAGTTGGAGCTGCAAAAACAGCTTGATGAAAAACAAGCGATGGAAGACAGCAAGTCTGATATTGGTTGGGGAAGTCAGATCCGGTCTTATGTATTGGATGACTCTCGAATCAAGGATTTGCGCACAGGAGTTGAAACTCGAAATACACAAGCCGTACTCGACGGTGATTTGGACAAATTTATTCAGGCCAGTTTGAAGTCTGGACTTTAACGCAGGAATAACCATGACCCAGCAACTAGATGAAAATAAGTTAATCGCTGAACGCCGTGCAAAACTGGATGAAATCCGCAAAGAATGCAAGGCGAACGCTCATCCAAATGGTTTTCGTAGAGAAGATTACACTGCTGATTTACAAGCCGAATTTGGCGAGCTGGATAAGGAGCAGTTAGAAGCGAAGGCTAAACGGGTAAGTGTAGCTGGGCGTATTATGGCTAAACGTGGGCCATTTTTAGTATTGCAGGATATGAAAGGGCGCATTCAGGCCTATGCCTCTAAAGACGTGCAGCAAGATCTGAAAGCCCGTTACGGTAACCTGGATCTGGGTGACATCATTGGTGTTTCCGGTGAGTTGCATAAATCAGGCAAAGGCGATTTGTATGTGAATATGGAGCAGTATGAGCTGCTGACCAAATCACTGCGTCCTTTACCTGAGAAATTCCACGGTTTGGCGGATCAGGAAACTAAATATCGCCAACGTTATGTGGACTTGATTATTAATCAGGAAACCCGTGATACCTTCCTGATGCGTAGCAAAATCGTAGAAGGCATTCGTCATTATTTGTCGAAGAAAGACTTCATTGAAGTTGAAACGCCCATGTTGCAAGTGATCCCGGGTGGTGCAACCGCCAAGCCGTTCATTACTCACCACAATGCCATGGATATCGATATGTATTTACGTATCGCGCCAGAATTATATTTGAAGCGTTTGGTTGTGGGCGGTTTTGAGCGTGTGTTCGAGATTAACCGTAACTTCCGTAACGAAGGTTTGTCGACTCGTCATAACCCTGAGTTCACCATGATCGAGTGGTATCAGGCTTATGCAGATTACAACGATTTGATGGATTTGACCGAAGATATGCTGCGCACATTGGCGCAAGACGTATTGGGTACAACCACTATTGTTAATACTGTGAAAAACGCTGACGGCGAAGTTCAGGAAACCATCGAGTATGACTTTAGTCAGCCGTTTACGCGTATGACAATGTCTGAGGCGATTATGAAGCATTATCCACAAGCCGATGCGCAAGTGGTGAATGATCCTGAAAATAATCTGGAAGGTTTGCGCGCACTTGCCAAGACTCTTCATATTAAAGAGCCAGCGGTGGAAGGCATCTGGGGGCCTGGCAAATACTTGTGTGAAATCTTTGAAGCGGTAGCGGAAGAGAATTTGATCCAGCCGACCTTCATTACAGCTTATCCGTGGGAAGTATCGCCATTGGCTCGACGTAATGATGAAAATCCTTTTATCACGGATCGTTTTGAGTTCTTCGTGGGTGGACGTGAGTTAGCTAATGGCTTCTCAGAGCTGAATGATGCAGAAGATCAGGCTGCTCGTTTCCGTAAGCAAGTGGAAGAGAAAGAAGCCGGTGACGACGAAGCTATGCATTTTGACGAAGATTATATTCGTGCGCTGGAATACGGTATGCCTCCAACGGCAGGTGAGGGTATTGGTATCGATCGTCTGGTGATGTTATTTAGTGATTCCCCAACCATTAAAGACGTTATCCTGTTTCCACATATGAAGCCTGAAGGTCAACCTCAGGGCTAAATAGCAGTGTTTAATTGTCAGTCACCCATAGAGATTTATCGCAAACTCGCCGTGGATACTTCCATGTAGGCTCCACAGCCGCTTCCCTGCGGCTGAGGGTTTGCTCCTAATTCTCTACAGGTGACTGGTAGTTTGAAACAGGTATGTAGTAGACGTCTCTCGTATTTGCATAAATAGAATAAATGCAAAATAAACGGCGCTATGTTAGTGACATTACTAACAACAAAAGCGCCGTTTTTTTATGTCTGAATGAAAGTGTCGTGCTTGATAGGACCGACCAACAGGTTACATAGATGCCTACACGTCGCATATCATCCATAGCTGCATGGCCTCTCTTCCTGCCCATCTATTCCCATCTACGCACATTTATGCATATCTAAAGCTTGTATTGCCTCTTCCTCCAGGTGCAGTTTACGTACTGATACTTTGTTTACAGAGTTGAGAAAGTGTCCCTGAGAGCATTCAAATCTGAGGCTCAATCTTTACTCCTATAGCTCGGCTTACTTATATCTTTTCTCCCTAAATAGGGTTTGTATATGTTTTTTTGAGTATAAAGATGTTTCGATTTTTCGGATGAAATATGAGCGTTTTTTCGGTTTTTATAGAGGCGTGTAAACTTCCTCAAAGTGTCAATATTGTCAATTTTTAGTCATTTGTGAAACGCTTTGTAGAAACGACAAGTGGTATATTTTGCAAGATCTTAAACGTCATAGTTTTTAAAGTGGTTCGAGCGGAAAGGCGAATAAAATAATTTCTCACCTCTTAGCCTGCTTCTTTACCGATTTAGGTTTGTTTTGCTATCAGGTTAGACCAGTTGTTCTAATGATTATTTTGTTTTGGTTGTTTTTTATCTATTTGATATTTAATGATTAATTTAAATTTTTCGGGGGCTGCATCTAAGTTTGGATAAGTTTTATTAATGATAAGGTTCCAGGTTTTAGGAAACATTTTCGCTTATTTCTCAAAAGTATGCTTTTCTTCAGTTTTATTACAAATTTTAGAATGGTTTTTGAATCATTATTTACGTTTTTGTAGGATGGGTTTTTTAAGTAAGAAAATTATTTGACTTGAAATGTGAAGGTTGACATACTCGAATCAGCAAGCTTGGGATGGATATTCTTTTTAAGTTCTTTCTAAGTTTGCACCCTAGCGAATTACGCTTGTACTGGGGCGTCTTAATAAGTAATTGTATTTTTAGTTATTTATTTAAGGCTAAATAAATTAAAAAATAGGAACAATGTTATGTTACTAGAAAACATTAATTTTGATGATTTGAACGTTGAAGAAATGAACCTTGAAGGTTTGGAAGTTGCTAACGTGACTAATGCAATGGCTCTTCCTGAAACTGGCGCTTCTAGCGGTAGTTCTTCTAGCGGTTCTTGCTCTACTTGTGGCTCTTCATCTTGCTGCGGAAGCTGCGGCGGTGGCGATGTTTCAGTAGAAACCAGCGTTGCTAAATAAGGTTAATTAAGCCTTAATCAAGTGCACACCTTGCTAGTTGTCGGGTGTGCCTTTACTCACTTGTTTTCGACATACATAGGTACAGAATTTTTAGATTAGAGCTAATGTTTTTTAAACATTCAAACATCTTTTAGTTCCGTTTTTTACTTAAAGGTGTTTCCGTTTCTTCTAGGTTGGAGTAGTAGGCAGTTTTACGGAGTAGTAATTAAATAACGTTTTTATTTTTGTGTTTTATTTATTTTGTTTTAAAACGTTATGGAAGAAATTGGAAGCACTTCATGTCTTCGGTTCCGTTTTTCCTTTCCATTTTTATGCCTGCTACTTAATGGTGTTTTTTTATAAGTGTATTTTGTTTATTTAAATTTTCTATATTGTAAATATTCAAATTGACAAAAGTGTTTGTCTTGGCATACTCGAAAAGGAGATAAAATTTATCTCCATGTAATATAAGCCTCAGTATTTTCTGTTGGCGAAAATGAATTAAAAAATAGGAACGAAGTTATGTTACTAGAAAATATTAATTTTGATGATTTGAATGTTGAAGAAATGAACGTAGAAGGTTTGGAAGTTGCTAGCGTTGCTAATGCAATGGCTCTGCCTGAAACTGGCGCTTCCAGTGGTACTTCTTCTTGTGGCTCTTGCTCTACATGCGGTTCATCTTCTTGCTGCGGAAGCTGCGGCGGTAATGACGTAGAAGTATCTACAGAAGTTAGTAAGTAATTTCTGATTAGTTACTTTTAAGCAGGCGCACTTTTAGATACGAAATATTAGAATGATGCGAATCAATACGAATATTTCCAAACCTGAAAGTGCGCATTAAGAATTAAGTAAACGGCAGTTAAAGTAATGCAGAAACAGAGTGAAGAAGTGATCAAAGTTACCTCTATAAGTAAGACTTATGGTGCAAAATATGCCCTAAATAATGTATCGGTTTCTGTATCCAAAGGGGAAACTGTGGCACTAATTGGCCCCAATGGAGCAGGTAAAACCACATTTATAGAAACCATTTTGAATTTAAAACAACCTGATTCTGGTGAAGTAAGTGTTTTTGGAATTGATATTTTAACGAATAAGAAAAAACATTTACCAAGAGTGGGTGCTCATTTACAAGAAGTGAGGTTGTTTCCTAAGGTCACGCCTAAAGATTTTCTCGAATTCTTCACAAAACTGTATGACAAAACCGCTGATGTTGACGACATCATCGCTTCTCTCGAATTGACTGATTTTGTAGACAAAAAAATCGGTGAATTATCGGGTGGTATGCGTCAACGCGTTTCTTTGGCATTGGCAATGGTCAATGATCCTGAACTGATTTTACTTGATGAACCGACAGTGGGATTAGATCCCATTGCCAGACAGGATTTTTGGCGCTTAATTGAAAAATTGCAGGGACAAGGCAAAACCATTCTTTTTACTACTCACTATATGGAAGAGGCCACCACGCTAGCCGATCGTGTCGTGATGATTCATCAGGGGCAGGTGGTATTCGATGGTACGCCATCGGAAGTTATTGGTAAGGCCGCAGAAATTAACGGCAATCTTGACCAAGCCTATTCTCATTACGTTCAAGCAGCAAATGGATAATTAGAATGATTTCAAAGAAGTTTCGCGCATACCTTGTTCTGGATTCCAAAGTTTACTTTCAGGAACCCATGGTTCTCTTTTTCGCACTGATTTTTCCTGCTGCTATGTACTTGGCGTTTGGAATGTTGTTCGGTGAAACCACTTATGGTTCTGGTGGTAACAGCTATTACGATGAATACACCGCGTCGTTTTTAGGCATTATTTTATTAAATACGGCACTCTTTAATATTTCCCCTTCTCTTGTTGTATATAAAGAACTGGGATTTTTCCGCCGTTTAATGATCACACCTTTGAGCATTAACTCCATTGTTTTCTCTACTTTGGTTAAGGCTTTCATTATTTTTGCTCTGGGTATGACAGAAGTCTTCATCCTGGGTTGGTTGATGTTTGACCGTATCCTTCCTGAATATGTTTTCCAACTGATGTTAGGGTTAGGTGTTTCCGCATTTAGTTTATTCTCTTTCGGATTTATGTTGGGCAGTTTGTTTAATCGCTCTAACTCCGCTTTTTCTGCCAGTGTATTGATCTTCCAGCCCATGCTGTTTTTGTCTGGCGCTTCAATTCCGTTAGATACCTTCAATGACTGGTTCATGATGATCGCGAATGTGGTTCCCATGTATCACGTGGTTGAATTACTGCGCCTTTCCTGGAGCGGCAACCTCTTTACCGAGGCTGCAATTGTACCGGTAGTTGTGTCTATCATTCTGGGTTCAATCTGTATTTTTGTTTCAAACAAAACCTTTGAAAAATCAGCTGTTTAGCGTCCCTTTGGGATGTGAGCTTTCAGTAAAAATTATCAATAAGGGTTAGTTGCGTTATGGCTGTAAGGACATCAAAAAACCGTCCTGATAACACATCTTTGAAAGACGGGTTTGTACTGCACCCCAATTACCTGATTCGGGTATGTGGTGAGCCTGCTAATTTAATTAATGGCACCACAACCGGGGCAACCAGCGAACATCTGGAGCGTATCTTCCAATTATCTGAATGGTTGCAAAACCATAAGGAAGATTACTGCAAGTATGTGGAAGAGCGTGTTCAAGGCTTGGATGATCGTCAGCTCTCCAACAAACTTCTGAAATTAAAGCGTAATATTTTTAATATTCGCGCCATTAATCCTGAGTTGCTGGAAGAAGTTAAAACGGTTTTTGATGCTGACAGTTTTCAAAAGGTGTCCGAAATAACCGAGCGCATTAATCAGTTATTTGATTATCGAGCGCAGTTGGAAGAGGTCTACAAAGAAGAAAACGAAACAGTCTCTTTGCACTTAAAAGAGATTTGGGACAACGCGGCGAATTTGCAACATGCGCTAAGCTATTCCAACACCAAGCTGTTTTCTGATTTTGCTTCTTTATATCGCGACCCGAATAAAAAAGTGAAGCCTAAAAAACGTCGACAGCTTGAAGCCGGTTTGCTTCGCTATGCTTCTCGCAGCTCATTAAAGACTAGTCCTTTATCCACCTTTACTCCTGTGTTTGTGGGTAAGTGGCGTCAGGCTCAAGATCCCGATAATGTCACAATGAGCGGTGAACTTGAAAACCGCATGGAAGTTAAGGCGGGTTTGTTCCAAGCCATGCTGGACAGCTTGTTAAGCAATTATGAGAAGGTCAAAACGACGTTCCCGCTTAAAGTTAATCCGAGTTTGTCTATTCAAGGTGATCAGATCTTTTTAACCAAGTTGTCTGCGGGCGCGAGCGTAAACGGACGCGTGTGGGGAACGGGTGAAACCGAGATTAAATTCAAGATTAATCAGGTTATCCAATGCATTTTGGTTGCATTTCAAAAACTGGGTAAAGCCAGTGCCACTGTGCCTGAAATCATTGCAGCTGTTCTGCAACTCGCGCCAAAACTGGAACAAGGCTTTGTTGATAAAGCCATAGGACAACTGTTTGATATGCAGTTGTTTGTTACCGATAGCAAGTTCTTCGGACAGGTTGAGCTGTTGGCGTGGTGTAAACAGGTTTTACAAACCGCAAATGATGAAGCTTCGCAACAGGCGTTGCAGCGACTGGACAATCTGGAAGCGTTATTAAAGCAATTCCCTTTCAATTCTCCCGAAGAAAGGTTAGCGACTGGTCGAGCAATTAATGACGAGATTGCCGCTATTGCAGAGTGCTTAGAGGCAACGCCAAGTGAAGAATTAGCTCATCCGGCATTCTTTGAAAATAGCTATCTGGTAGATGATTCTGTCTGCATAGATGAAAACATACTTGCGCCTTTTAGCGATGATTTTCACATGCTGTCGGACTTGTCTCCCTTTTTCGATATTCACCAATTGGCGCAAACTAATTTTGCAGATTTCTTTTTAGATCGCTTTGGGGCTGAAGGTGAATGTGATGATGTTATCGCTTTCATTAAAGATTTCTCTGATCGCTATGGCGTAGGACAACCTGATTTTGTTCCTGACCCTGAAAAGCTGTCTCCCTCATCAGATATTACTCGGGGCTTTAAACAGGCCATCGTTGATTTTGTCAGTGAGCTTCTGGATACCGTATTTGCCGACGATGAACAGGGCAAGCGTGTTGAATATGTACAACTGAACTCAGAATCATTACAGGCACATATTGAGAAACTACCGCAAGCGATTCGTAATCGTGTGGTTTCCCATAGCTATTTAGGGCAAATCGCCAGTAAAAATGATGACAAACTGTTTGTGATTAATCAGGTCTTCAGTGGACATTCTGGCTTATTGTCTCGCTTCCTTGAAGTGCTTGAAGAAGACGATCTCAAAGACATTCGTGATTATTTAAATGATGTTTCCCGTGATGGTACTTATGCCGAAATTCCCGGGTTGTTTGGTTTTAACGCCAATAAGCATCCTAAGCTGGCTGAACGTGAATTATTACTGGAACCTTTCCCGTCAAATCGTGAAGAAACCGAGAAGCTATCGTTAAAACAGTTGAAACTGGTTTACGACGCAGAGACTCACAAAGTCTTCTTTAAACAGCCCGACGGCAAGCTGGTTGATTGCTTATACCACGGATTTTTAATGCCGCTACTGTTGCCGAATATGCACCGTATTCTGACTTTGTTGAATATGAACGGTGTGTTGATTTACGTGTTGCCTATCCTGCGTAGTGGTCGCTTTAGCACGCGTGAAAAGATCGGTTTAATTCCTCGCGTTTCTGTTGGCAATACCGTGTTGATCCGCAAGTCTTACATGGTGCCTCGTGAGCTGTTGCCTTCTGTAGAATTAAGCGAGCTGGAGTTTTTTGAAGCCATTCAGTTGTTCATTAAGGAACATAAGCTGCCGAGTGCGGGATTTATTCGAGTATCTCCCTTTGATACCAACCCGGGCTCTACAGACAGTAAACTGGATTGGGCGAATCTTGATTTCAAGAATATGAAGCCTTTCTACGTGGATTTCCGTAATCCTCGTTTGGTGCAGCTATTGTATCTGGCGTTGAGCCGTAATGATTATCCTATCGTGATCAGCGAAACCTTGCCGGATGTTGACGACCAGCATTTACAGGTTGATGGAAAGTACCACGTTGCTGAGTTCCAATTTGAAATGACCAGAAAACCTGTTGTGTCAGGTGCAGAGTCAGAAGCACCGGAATAGGGAGTCAGTTATGTGGAATGTGATCCGAATTGCCTATTTCGATAACGACAAATCAGCATTGTTGCAAAACCCGGTAAAAGACGTGGTGGAGCATATTCAGCAGTTGGATTTACGTGTCTTTATGACCAGCCATTGGAAGTTTGGCCCTCATGTAGATCTTGTGGTGGATTGCGATGTTGAACAGTTTAATAACGACATTTTCCCCTATGCCAAACAACATATTGAAAGCTGGTTAGCTGACAATCCTGCAACGGCAGAGCTTAATGCACAAGAATACGAGCGTTTATCGTATCAGTTAGCAATGAGTGAATTAGAGCCACCCCCTTACTTGCCATTATTAGAAAATAATCAGGTAACCGTGGGCTTATATCAGCGTAGTCAAGCCATCAATATTGCAGGTTTTCACGATACCAAAGAACAGTTTCTGGTCGATAGCACGGGCTTATTGTTTCATTTGATGGGACTGAAAAAAGCCAATAGTGACGTGTTTTTTGTCTGCCTGATTTTCATGATGGCATCGGTGGCAGCCAAGTTTAAGCCTGATGGTATCAAGCGAGGTTACATCTCTTATCGCTCTCATGCTGAATATTTCTTTGAAAATTTTGACAAGCAGGACGCCTTACGAGGCAAGTTTGATCTGTTGGACAAGAAATATGCGCCATTGATTGATAGCAATTTGCCGTTTGTGGTGGACGATAAATTTACTGAAATGAGCTTGCCACCTTCGGTGCAATCCATGTTGCAGTATTGGAATCATATTGTGGTGACAACCTTTGACAATAATCGTCAGGTGGTCGATCAGAATTACGAACAAATTATTCGTGAAGATAGTGAAGTATCCAGCACAGAACAGAATTTTGCTGATTTGGCAGAGTCTGTTTCCAGTCAAGTGCCGGAAGACGTTAATAAACCCAGCCGGGATTACAATACGGGCAAAGTGGTTAACACGGCGTTGCAGCATGAGGAAGGGCGTCAGTTATTCCGCTCTCATGACTTCATCACTTATCGCACAACAGTGAATTACTTTTATCTGTTGTTGCCAGTGTTAGATATCACACCCGTACAAAAATTTTCCTTGTGCCACATTATCGCCAACTCGGTTGAGCGCGTGTATGGCATATCCTGGAAAGATGTGATCCCTTCAGCGGTAGGAGGGGAAAATGAGTAACGCAGCCGAACAAGATTTATTCGCACGTAATTTGCGTCTGAAAGGTCATATCTATTTTAATAAAGTCGCTGACGGCGTTTATTTCCAAGGGCAATCTGGTGGCTTTATCTTAAAAGGTGACGGCATTTATCCATTGGTTGCCAAGATCATCAGCTTTATTGATGCCGGTTTTAGCTTGCTGGATATTCAGAGCAAATTGCCTGAAAAGCTACGTCCATTCTTCACCAATCTGATCACGCAATTGGCGCAGCATCAAATGTTGATGCCTCGTGACGCTGAGCAGCTAGTGCCTGAATCATGGATGGCATTTACTCATTTCCGTGATCTGTTCCGTTATTTAAGCGAATCCTCTGCTGATTTCATCAACCTGTTTCCACAATGGCAAGAGCAAAAGATTGCCTTGGTGGGCGATGGTTATGTGTTGAAATCTGCGCTGGAAGGGGTAGCGACTTCGGGTATTCAAACGCTAACTGTAGTGATGACCAAAGAAACCATTTCCCGTCAGGAAATCAAAGATGCGCTGGACTATTACTCTGCAAAGCTTCCAGGTTTTAGCGCCGAGCTGATTTTAGCTTCCGAAGGCGCGACGACGGATGTGAGCGGTTTCGATCAAATTCTGTATTGTTCGACTCAATTGCAGGCAGGTCATAGCTATTATCATCATGCTGAACAGGCGTGTCTGGTTGCAGGCTTGTTATACGGGCAAGCTGTGGTGTCACCCTTGTCCAGTGTTTCTGGCACCGGATTCAATGACATGGCAGAGCAGTTAACCAGAGTCAGTGCCGACAGTGACTTAAGCTTCCCGCAAGCGGGGCTTTCCATGTTGGGTAGCATTGCCGCTTTGAATGTCATCAAAGGCTTTTTCGATATTGATGTTTCAGGTTTGAGCAACTACGTTTATCGAGTTTCCAGCCATTTGGAAATGTCTCGGCATCCCTTATTGCCAGTGGAAGTGAGCAGCGGCATTTCAGCGGATGAAGTCAGACAGTTTCAGGCTGAGTATGAAATGCCGGATGATCGCGAACTGGAACAATACGAACAGGTGAGGTTAGCTTTAACTGCCTATTTTGATCCTTTGTTGGGTTGCCTTGATGAATCTGTCGGTAAGGAAGTAAAACAGGTGCCTCTGTTCCATTCCAAGCTAAGACTGAGCTTCCCAAGCTCCATGGATTGCGCTGCGAAAGAGGTGATGAGCTGTGGCCTAAATGCGGCAACTGCGGGATTACGTGCGATTGCTCAGGCATTATCGTTACGCACCGCGACTCAGTTGGGTGTTCCTGTTTCCCGCATTACTACAGATTTTGACCAGCAAAGCTGGGAGAAAAACGCTTATGCGCGATTGGTGTCGGAGCAGCCTGAATTTGTGCAAAAAGCGCTGTCTGCGCGTATTAATCTGATGCAGTTGGACGATGAAGAAATGCAATTGCTGTTGCACTTTCTTCAATCTGTTGGTTATCGCCATGATGCCCTGATTTTGTACTGGGATGAAGCTTGTTACTGCTTTGTTGCCAGCATTCAATTGTTAAATTCAGACACTGCCTATTCAACAGTTGCTGCAACGGCAGAACAAGCCATTCGCGACTGTTTGTGTGGTGTTTATCTACAGGCTCAGTTTGATGAGGCAAACGTTATTGAATCGGCGATTGATTTGGCGTTGCCAGAAGTGCAGTTTACTGATCAAACTGGCGAAGTATTACGAGAGTTATTACATCATTCTGCTGCCAAATTGCCAAAACTGGAACGCGTGCAAGGTGACGTGATGTTAGCGACTCACGGCATTTATTCAGGCTATGCCTTATTAGCAGAAGAAAGCAGTGTTGAAGAGAGCTGTGTTGATAAAATAGGTGGTGTGTAATGGTAGTTGACGCACATCCAGCACTTAACACATTGAATATGCTTAATATTCATATCCTTCATGATGACAATTTACTGCATCCGGTATTGCTTGAAGGTTTAGCGGATGCAAAGCAGATCACTTGCATGGATTCGTATGAAATCCCTGAAAATGATCTTGCTGAGAATGTTGAACAATTATGGATTGCTGTAGCCAGTTTGCGTGAGCATGTCTGGTTCGATAAGGTTCAACGTGCAGCAAGAGCGCAACAGGTTCCGGTTTTGATCATTGGCCTGGAGCCCGGTTACATCTGGCTTGGGCCTTATGTGAAACAAGATGAATCAGGCTGTTTTACCTGTATGCGCCGTTGGGCACATAACAACAATCAGCAGCCGCATCATTGGGCTACGTTGAGTGATTCTGCACAAACGCGCCGTGACTGTTTGCCTTCTTCTTTAGCGCCGACAACAGCGAATCTGTTTACGCATTTATTGAGACATTATTTACAGGCAACGCTAGATAATAAATCCGCAAATGAAGGTAACAGCTTATATCGCCAAACTGTGCGTTTGGATCTGGTGAATGTGCGCAGTTCCGAACATGGTTTTATTTCTGTTGTTGATTGTCCAATTTGCGCCGATTTACCGGAAAATTCACCTGAAACGGCTGCATTTACACTGAAATCACTGGATAAAGCAGAAGGTTCAGATTCTCGTGTAGATAACCCTCATTTAAATCTGGAAAGCTTGAAAAAAGCTTTTTTGGATCGCCACGTTGGTTTGGTTCGTCACGTATTTTATAGCTTATCGTCGAACCTGATGCCTATGTTTTCTGCTGAGTTGCCTATCATGTACACCCATGAAACCGAGAGCGGTTATGGGCGTAGCGAAACTCGCCAAAATGCCGAAATGGTGGCAATTCTGGAAACCCTGGAACGCCATGCCGGGCATTCTCCCAAGCGCCATAAAACCACAGTGCGCGGTAGTTATCGTGAGTTGGCGGAACATGCCCTGGATCCTCGCGCCATGATTTTGCATGAACCTGAGCAATTGCAAGAAAACGAGTTTGTCTTGCATCCCTATACCGATGATCTTGAATACAACTGGGTGTGGTGTCAGTCGTTATTCCACAACAAGCAAATTTTGGTGCCTGAGCAGTCTATTTTCTATTACTTGCTCAACACGCCTGATGTGAAAGTAAACCGCTTTATTTATGAAACCTCTAACGGTTGTGCTCTGGGCGGAGCCTTGGAAGAAGCGATTTTCTATGGCTTGTTGGAATTGGTTGAGCGTGACGCCTACCTGACCACCTGGTATGGACAGTTTACGCCCAGAGAAATTGATTTACGCAGTATTGACGATGACCGTATTCAGGCGTTGATTCATCGTGTTGATGCCAGAGGATTGTCGCTGCATGCCTTCGATATGCGAGTGGGCATTGATGTGCCTGTTGTCTGGTGCATGATTGTTGATGATGCTGACGATGCACCGGTTAAATCTTACTGTGCCGCCGGCGCGCATTTACTACCTGAAAACGCGATTTATAGTGGCTTGATTGAAGTTACGACGTCGATGGGTGTGTATCAGGAGTCCATGCCGCCATTAAAAGAAAAGGCGTTGGAAATGCTCAACGACGATTCCAAAGTGGTGGAAATGCACGACCACGTATTGCTGTACAGCTTGCCTGAAACCTATGAGCGTTTGAGTTTCCTGTTTTCCGATGAGCCAAAGGGCACATTGGAAGAGATTTACGGCAGTGATTATCGCAGCAAGATCAATCGCAATATCACCGATGATCTCAACGATTTGATGGACAAGGTGCGAGATTATGCCGACGACGTGATCGTGGCAGATTTAACCTTCAAAGAGCTGGAACCGCACCAACTGCATTGCGTTAAGGTGATTGCTCCGGGGCTTATGCCTGTGACCTTTGGCCATCAGTATCGTCGTATCTCATTGGAACGAGTGAACAAGTTTGCGCGCGCTTCAGGTAAACCACCTTTTGCCAGCGTTGCCGAGTTAAACCCATTCCCACATAACTTCCCTTAATCAGTATCAGGTAATCAGGGGAGCCAATATTAAATGGGCGCTAAGGTGAATGAGATGCAAACGGCTAAATTGACAACACTGACATTAAAAGACGCTTGGGGGCTGGCGACAGATCGCCGCTTCGACAACCTGAATATGCCTATATTGCAGGACAGCCGTCATTACGGCGCGAAAGCGGATAAGTCGTCAAAAATGGCTAAGTTGGTGTTTTTGAATACCAATGTGCCTCGTCAGGCTCAGTCATTTGCTGATTTCCTGGCTGGAAAGCCGTGTTCGTTATCTGAATTGTCTTTTGCTGACAAAATGAGTTTGGTGCTGCGTTATTTGGCTTCTCCGGTTCGATATGAACCGTTAAATCGTCCAGATGTGCATTATCCGGTAAGCTCTTTTGGTGGTTTGTTTTCCTGTGGCATTAAGTTGATTGTTAGACATGAAAAAGAAAACCAGAGTCAGTCGAACAACGTAGACGTTTATCACTATCACGCTAACTACCACGCGCTGGAGCAGGTGGCTTCTAATGTGAATTACGGTACTGAATTGGCGGCGGGCGAATGTCATATCGCTATTGTTGGCCATTATTGGGCGGTTGCTCGCAAGTATGGTGAATATTCCCCTTATGGCGTGGTGCTGGATGCGGGAATCGTACTTACGCAGTTGCAGTATTTATTAGCATTGGCTGGCGTTGCAGCCACCACAGAAAAGACTGATTTACAGATGTTACAGTCATTGTTGGTTGAATCCGATAGCGTTCAGCAAACTTTGGCGGCCTTGAGTCTTTCCATTGACGATGAACATAACGCGTTAGCCTTTTTGCAACAGACACAAACGCATCGAGTGTCTATCTGGTCTGAGCCGGAAGGTATTCATGAACGTTTCCACAACTTGCAAAGCTTGTTAGATATTTTCGCCACGCCTTATGAGGTTTGTGAAGCTGCTCATTCTAAACAGACACTGTCGGAACAAGCTCTAGCTGAATTACCACAGGACGATGTGCTGGATGTCTTGGTTCGCCGTTCGGCAGCTAACGATGCCACTGGATTTTCTCAAATTAATAAAGTGCTGGATGCGGGCTTCCTGACTCGATTTTTGTCTGTGTTGACTGGATTGAAAAGCCGCCGAGAAACTATGCCCGCAGAATCCGCTTTGCAGGTGAAAGTGGCCTGGATAAATCCATATGGCCCGGCAATTGGTATGTACGATGGCGCAGGTGAACTGCAATACCAGCCTAATCAGACCGAAGCCTTTTTAGATATCTTGCGCGACTGTCTTTATAGCGATAACCAGAAATATAATCTGGCTTCGATGGCCTTTGAGCTGTTTGTTACGGTTGATACCGCACAACTGGAGCGGGATTACGGTGACGCTGCCATACGGTTGGCGCATATGGCGGCCGGAGCCTTGGGGCATGATATCTGCCTGGCTGCGTCTTTGTTTGACGCTTTCGCTCGTCCGGTACGTATGTTCCGCGACACCAAATTACAGCAGCGACTTGGACTGGAAGGACAGCTAGTGGTTCAGGTTCTGGTTGGTTTTAACCGCCATCACAACTTTGCATTGAAACTATTATGAGTATGAATTACACACGAAACTGGACAGCATTTCACATTTTCCTGCACGACGTTGAGCAGCAGGAGCGCTTTATTCGTGAGTGGTTGTCGGTGAAGGTGAAAGACATTAAAGCCTCTGGCAGCGCTGATGCCTGGTTCTTCTTGCGCTACTGGGATGGCGGCCCTCATGTTCGTGTTCGCTTTTTGAATCTGAAAAATGCAGAGGCTTTGCAGCAGGAAATCCAAAGCGCAGCGCAGCAATATATCAGTGTCACGCCTCTGACGGCAGAGCAGTATTACGGTAATCACAGTTTTGATGGTGAGCCTGTGGATTTTGCTTCATTGCAATGGCATGACGACGGTTCGGTCGAGATGTTTGATTATGAGCCTGAATTCGCTCGTTATGGCGGTGAACTTGCCATTACGGTGAACGAGGATCTGTTTTATATTTCCAGTGAAATTGCTCAGGCCATTATCGCAGCGACACAAGGCAAGATTGAACAGCGCTTGCAGCTTTCCATGAAAATCATTGCTTGTAGTATTTTTGCCATTAACCCAGAGCCAATGGCCTTGCAGCAATTCGCAACTTATTATGCTGAGTTTTGGCGCGGGCATGCTGGCGGTATTAATCCTGGAAGCCCAGATGTACAACTACAAGCAACATTAGAAACCTTTCGTCAGGAAACCATTAACAATAGCTCTGCTGGCGGCTCTTCTGGTGGCTCTTTTGGAGTGATAGGCACTTGGGTTAATTTTCTTAAGAAAAGTGTTCCACAATGGCAAAAGATATACGAGGATGGAGGTCTGATTTCTCCTGTTGATGGAAGTAAGGTGTCTTCAACAGAACAATTTCATATGGCGATAATGAGCATGGTGGGTTCCCAGATCCACATGCTGAACAATAGGTTGGGGGTAACCCCGGCTTACGAGTTTGTGCTGGCTTCGCGTATTCGTGATGCTCTGGCGACAAACGCTTCTGCAACAAGTTCTCCAACAGAGATAGGTTAGCGCTTATGTTGGGTGATTTGATGCTATCCTGGGCCAATATCAAGCGTAACAAGCTGAGAACCTTGTTACTGCTCTTCACTATTTGTTCCGGTTTCCTTATTTTCGGTGTGCTAGGCACGCTTAATTTTTCCATGTCTGGCGGTAGCGATACCTTTGCTCAAAGCCGTTTGATGGTCATGAGTCAAGGCGGCTTGGTGAATCCGTTACCGCTTTCCTATCAACAACGCATTGCCAAGATTGATGGTGTTGAATCGGTGGGGCACGCCACCTGGTATGGCTTGCATTATCAGGACACAGATCAGGATATTATGTCTTTTGCCGTGGATGCGGAAAACTGGATCCCACAACACCCTGAAATGGTGATGGAGCAAGGGGCGGTGGATAACTTCCTGCGTACCAAGAATGGCTTGTTGGTGAATTATCACATTGCCAAGCGTTTTGGCTGGCGAGTCGGCGATGTCGTCCCGCTGAAAAGTATTTTATTCCAGCCCAGTTCTGGTGAAGGTTTCTGGTCTTTCAAGGTGAGTGGTTTGTTTACGACAACGGATGAGTCTGGCGGTCGTAAGTATGTCATCGCTCATTATGATTTTTTGAATGACAGTCGGGTGATTTGGCAGAACACGGTGGGCACTTTCATTGTTGTGCCAGAAGAAGGCGTGGAGCCAAATCAGTTGGCGACTCGTATTGATGATCACTTTTTGCGTTCATCTAATAATACTTTTTCTGCGACGGACAAAGCCTTCCACGATGATTTCTTTAAGCAGTTTGGTGATGTGTTTTTCATTATCAAAAGTGTCGTGTTGATTTCGTTTTTATCTATCGTATTGGTTGTTGCCAGTACCATTGCACTCACTGTGCGCCAACGCACACGAGACATTGGGGTGTTGAAAGTGATTGGTTTTTCCAATGCACGTATTTTCGGCATCATTTATGGCGAAACCTATATTTTGGTGGCCATTGGTGCTTTGGTTGGCTTGGCGCTGAGCTTTGGCGTGAACAAAGCCATGATTTATTACTGGCCGATTATTCCCGATATTAATTTGCCTTCCTTCGTTGTGCTGCAAGCTATTGGAATTGCGCTGATGCTAGGTGCGATTGCCGGGCTTATTCCCAGTATTCTGGCGTTGAAAATGAAACCAGCGGAGGCATTTAAAGTCCATGAGTAAGCTTGGTTTATATTTGCATTTCTTTGCTATTTCTACGCGTTTCATGTTGAAACAGAAGTGGATGTCGTTGACCTCAACTCTGTCGATTACCTTGGTGGTGATTGTGCTGATTGGTTTTTTGTCGATGGCGAAAGGCTTTGAAAAAGCACTGACGAACTCGGGTTCAGAGAACATTGGCATTGCTTTAAGCTCTAATGCTCAAACTGAGATCACCAGTGATGTGAGCCAGGAGCAGGTAGAAATCCTGCGTGGTTTGGTGACTCAGGCGTATGGTTCCAAGCAAGTGATTTCGCCTGAATTGGTGATCATTGTTTCTGGTAATTTGCGTGGCTCGGATAAGAAAATCAATATCAACCTGCGAGGGTTATACGAGAATGCTGTGTCGCTACATGAAGGCTTTGAGTTGGTTGCCGGTCGCATGTTTAGACCCGGTACGGCTGAGTTGATTGTGGGTGAAAATCTGTCGCGCCGAGTATCTGGTTTGGATATTGGTAATGAAGTTCGATTGGGTGGCGTGGATTGGCGCATCGTCGGTACGTTCAAATTACAGGGTAATTTGTTTGAATCGGAAGTGTGGGGCAGTGTGCAAACGGTACAGAGTGACTTTGAGCGTCAGAACCAGTTTCAGTCTGTAAGAATGCCGATTGTTGACGAAGATTCCTTGATTAACCTGATGCTGTTGATTGGAGACGAGCGTCGTCTGGATCTGATCCTGCAAACAGAAAAAGAATATTTTGTGCAACAGTCCAGCAGCACGGTTGGGTTGATTAAATATATAGGTTGGCCGCTGGCGATTATCCTTTCGATTGGTGCGTTTTGTGGCACGTTCAATACGTTGAAAATGGCGGTGGATGCCAGACAGCATGAATTGAAAATCCTGAGTTTATTGGGCTTTCAGCGCAGCATCGCGTTTTTTATGTTGATGTATGAAGCGTTTATTTTCTCCTTGATTGGAGGTGTGTTGGGCATCGTTATTTCCTGGTCGCTGTTTGACGGCCTGTTGGCTTCTACTTTTGGTAGCAGCTTTAATACGGTGTCGTTTGCTTTGCATGTGGATAGCCTTACGTCGTTGCAAGCATTTGGACTGGCTGTAGCGGTAGGATTGTTCTCGGGATTAATTCCTGCGTACTCGGGCATGAAAGTGCGAGCCGGGAAGTAGTAGTAAAAAAGATAGACGACCATGACTGACAAAATACAAGCATTAAACGAACTTCGAATTGACCGCTCTGGGCAGAAAGTCCGTCGTGCCAATAGAAATAAAAAAGCGCTGGCAATAGCTCTTGTTGTTGCGTTGGGTGCTGGCTATATGGGGTGGCAGGAGTGGTCGGCGGATGATCAATCTTCGCACACAGCACGTTCTGTTAGTCGCGTAGATACTTCTTCTAACCAAGGAGGACGTGCAGAATCTAATGTTGTTGTTTCCAATACGTCTCTTTCCACAACCAGTTCATCGGATAACGACGTTAACAAAAAGCCTTCGATAACTGGCAGTATTCTTGAAGTGTCGGGGCATATTACGGCACAACGTATTGCCACGGTTTCAGCCAAAACCATTGGCTTGATCAACGAAGTATACGTGGAAGAGGGCGTTAAGGTTGAGGAAGGTCAGGCTCTTGCTAAATTAGACACTCGCATTGCTGAGCTGGATTTGCAATTGGCTGAAAGTCGTCGTGCTTTGTATAAAGCCGAAGTAGAGAAACGCGAAGCTGAGATTCTGGATGCCAAGCGCAAGTTAAAAAGACAACAGGACTTGATGAGCGAGAATTTCTCGAATCAGTCAGACATCGATACTTTAACCATTAATATCAAAGTATTAGAAGCGAA
This sequence comes from Paraneptunicella aestuarii, assembly GCF_019900845.1. Classification (NCBI taxonomy): domain Bacteria; kingdom Pseudomonadati; phylum Pseudomonadota; class Gammaproteobacteria; order Alteromonadales; family Alteromonadaceae; genus Paraneptunicella; species Paraneptunicella aestuarii. The sequence continues at coordinate 1,641,955 of NZ_CP074570.1, forward strand.
TCTGGAAACCGCAAAAACCAATGTATTGCTGAATGAACTTGAGATTGAGCAGCTGCAAAAACGCTTGTCGGATCATACTATTCGAGCACCTTTCTCGGGCGTTGTCACAACCAAAAATGCACAGCCGGGGGAGATCATCTCGCCAAGTTCCGCGGGGGGCGGTTATACCCGTACTGGTATTTGCACCATTGTTGATATGGCATCGCTGGAAATTGAAGTGGATGTGAATGAGTCGTTCTTGAACATGATCAGTGAAGGGCAACGAGTACAGGCTGAATTATATGCTTATGAAGATTGGCATTTTGAAGGACGAGTCAAGAAGATAGTGCCAACTGTTGACCGCTCCAAGGCCACGGTGCGAGTGCGCATCGAAATCCTGGAAAAATCCGAGCGCATCTTACCCAATATGGCGGTGAGAGTCAGTTTTATGGAAGACCAGGCACAAGCTATAGCCGGGCATGCATTGACAGGAATGAAGTAAACCATGATAAAACTACAAAACGTTAAAAAAGCTTATCATCGCAAAAACGCTGATGTCCGGGTGTTTGATGATTTGAACTTTTCTATCAATGAAGGTGATTTTTACGCGGTAATGGGGCCTTCCGGCACAGGTAAAAGCACCTTTTTGAATTTGGTCGGTGGTGTAGACAGGGTTGATTCAGGTGAATACTGGTTCAATGGCGAACGTATCGACGGATACACTGAAGGACAACTTTCAGAGTGGCGTTCACATCATGTTGCTTTTATTTTTCAGTCATTTAACTTGCTGAAAATATTAAATGCCGCAGAAAATGTTGAACTGCCTTTGCTTCTGACAGATTTGCCCAGTGCAGATCGTAAACGTCGAGTGATGAAAGCCTTGGAACTTGTAGGATTACAGGATCGTGCTGAGCACTTACCCGATGAATTGTCTGGAGGCCAGCAACAAAGGGTAGCCATTGCACGCGCGATTGTTTCTGACACGCCTTTGATTTTGTGTGACGAACCAACGGGTAACATTGATGCGGAAGCCACCGAAGAGATTTTGGAAATATTACAGCTATTGAATAAAGAGTTTAAGAAAACCATTGTGATGGTGACACACGATTTACATGCTGCCGAGTATGCCAACCAATTGTTTTCTCTTGAAAAGGGTAACTTTGAAGAAAAGTTCGCTCAGAGCTGATGAGAGTAAACAGGCTTGGGTAAGCAAATCGACAATAATGGAGAGTGAAAGTATGCGAATTCAAAAATTGAAAACTTTGTTGGCGATGAGTTTCATGACGGTGCTGATGTCTCCCAGTGCATTGGCGGCAAATTACAACCTGACCGTAGTGGCAACCGGGATCAGCTCAGAAGCGGGTTCGGTTAGAGCGGTGTTGTGTACGAAAGAAGAAGCGTTTCCCAACACCTGTGCAATTCGAGAAGCGGTGCCTGCGAAAAAAGGCGTTGTGAAAATCGAGTTTAAAGATGTACCAGAAGGCGAGTATGCTTTTGCTGCGTTCCATGATGAAAATGATGATGGGCGTATTGATTCCAAGGGCAGAATGCCGTCGGAAGGTTTGCTCTTCAGTAATAACGCCATGGGGCGAATGGGGCCGCCTTCCTTTAAGCAAAGTGCTTTTGAATTGTTGGATAACAAGCGATTGATGGTGCAAATCCGTTATTTGCAGAAGAAGTAATTCTTTAATATGAGTAGCCTATAGATGAGTAGTGAACAACATTTGGAGCAGTTAAGACAGGATTTTGAGCGCACGACGAATCGCGCGGTGTCTTTACCTATTTCTGGCGCTATCGTTTGGACTGTGGTGGGTATTGCCAGCCTGTTTTTAAATCAGTATTACGCTACTCTCTTTTTGTTGTTTGCTACCGGTGCGATATTTCCTATGGCGTTAGGTATTGCCAAGCTACGTAAAGAAAATATCACTTCATCAGTCAATCCATTGTCCAAGCTGATGGCGTTGGGTGTGTTAATGGTCAATCTGCTTTGGGCTGTGCATGTTCCTTTAATGATGAAAGCGCCGCAATTCGTGCCGTTGAGCGTTGGTATCGGATTAGGGTTACACTGGATTGTCTATTCCTGGATAGTGCAACATCCCGTGGGTATTATCCACGCCATAATGCGAACAGTATTATGTGTTTTGGTATGGCTATTCGTACCTGTGAATACATTAACCTTCATTGCGATCGCTGTTGTTGTCTCTTATGCAGTCAGTATTTATTTTATGTTGTCTCGTGACATCACTGGCTTGGATGATCATTAACTCATTGATTTGTAGCTATTAAACCTTATTTCTGAATGGGGTTTCAAAGCCCTGTTTGCTTCTCTTCATAATCCTTTTCTCTACAGAATGTTAGTTTCTCTGTTATTTTCTTAATCCGTTAACTTCCATTACAGAGTATAAAAATATATTCCTATTGAGCTTGTGTATGTCTCAATGGTGTCTATTATTACCTTCGTGTATTTTGCAATATCATTATTTAGCCATGTATGTAGAAAAAAGAGAACTGTTGGAACTGATCAGCGAATTGCCTGAGCAATGTGAGCTGGAAGAGTTGCAGTATAAAATTCATATTCTGGAAAAACTAAAGCACGCAGAACAAATCGCCCTGAGAAATGGTGGCGTTTTATTTGAGGAAGCAGAAGGTTTTTAAATAGACTTGTGTCGCTTTCACTAGCATGAAAATAATCCAGTAGCACGGAGTATTATTGCCCTGTTTGTTTGGCAGAGAAACAGCAGGGCAATATGCTCTTTCTTTTTCTCTGTACTTTTCCTTTTAATGTTTTCTTATGCGCAGCTCGGATTAAGCAGCGAGCAGGTGTGTCGTTATGTTCGATGGAAGGATGGGCTAGGTAAAGGTAGTGATGCACGGGGGGAATCAGTGAGTGAAGACTATCACATTAGGTTCGTTAAGTTACTAATGTTGCAAAGTAATTGGAATATTTAGCTGAAGTTTTTCACGTTTTTAGCCGAGGCTGAAGAGTAAAGGGACTCGAAGTACGTGTTATAGTCCTCAAGCATCTAGTAATTATAAAGACAGACGAGTTGTATGAGAGGTAAAGTAGCCATCCCCAATGTTTTGAGGATGGCTGAAAGATTGGACTAGTGAACCCAGTGGTATAGTTCAGCTTTGTTTTGCATTTCTACCGCTGTTTCTTTTGGCATGAATTGGACATTGTCGTCTTCGAAGAAGAACTTGTGACGTTTATGCTTGCTACCTACTTCATTCATGGTTGCAGATTCGTATACGCGGCCATTTAGCACGGTGTAAGTGACGAATTCGCTTTTACTAATATCGTTTAATACATCGCCATCAATAACAACCAAATCCGCTAATTTGCCGCTTTCGATGCTACCCATGTCTTTACCCATTCCCAAATGCGTTGCACCATCAATAGTGGCGCCGCGCAGTGCTTCCCAAGGCGTGAATCCGCCTTGAACCATGCTCCATAGTTCCCAATGAGCAGCTAAGCCTTCACGTTGACCGTGGGCACCAATATGAACACTAACTCCATTGTCTCGTAGCTTTTTCGCATAAGTGGCTACGCGAGGGTGATTGTATTGCTCGTCAGGTGCTGTTGTACGGCGAATCGCACGCTCATCTAACAGGAACGAAGGTGTGTAACGCAACAAGCGTTCGTTTTTCCATACTTCTGTTCTGTCATACCAGTATTCTTCACCCATCATGCCGCCGTATGACACGATAAATGTTGGGGTGTAACCGAATTTGGTTGAGGACCAGAGTGTTGTCAGGTCGTTATAACCATATGCAATTGGAATGGAGTGCTCCAGGCCAGTGTGACCATCTACCAGCATGCTCAGGTTTTGATGGAACTTACCGCCGCCTTCTGGCACGACCATCATGTTGAGTTCTCGAGCCGCTGCCAGAATTTGCTGACGTTGAGCACGAGCAGGTTGATTGTAGCTCTTAACTGAAATGGCGCCTTGGTCTTTTAAACGCTGAACATGGAATAGAGCATCTTCGTATGAATTTACCACCGATTTATGGCTGATAAGCTCGCCACCGTAAAGGATTTTCCCGGTAGAGAATATGCGTGGTGCAACGACGTTCCCTGCTTTTTGTTGCTCAGCAGCAGCGAAGATTTCCGTACTGTTGTTCGATGGGTCGTGAATGGTGGTTACACCAAATGAGACATTGGAGTACATCATCCAATTTTGCTGTGGAATGATTTCCTTGCGACCTTGAGCGCCATGAGCGTGAGCATCAACCAATCCCGGAACGACAGTTTTATCGGTTACGTCGATAATTTCAGTGCCTTTAGGGATATCAACATTCTTTCCAACAACAACGATGCGATTGTCTTTAATCAGTACCGTACCGCCTTCGATGACTTCTTGTTCCACATTGGCATTTCTCATGGTAACAATGTTGCCACCAACTAACGCTTTGTAACCCGTTGGTTTGTCTGATTTTTGTTTGAAGCTCAGATTTAAGCCTTCAGCTTCTGGCTCTGGTAATGCTTCTGGCGCCCCTGCAACGAAGTCAAATGCGTCTTTTAGATCACGTTCAAAGAAACGAGGGCCGTGGAACCAGCTGATTGTTTGGCTGTCAGGGCTCCAATTCAGATATTGACCAGCGCGGCTTGATAATTGTTTAACCGGCATGGCTTTGTTGCTGCCGTTGAGTGTTTGGCGCTTACCTACTTCAACAAAGGGGGTAACATACACTTTGTATTGTTCAATGAAAGCAACCCACTTTTTGTCATGAGACAAACGATATTCCTGTACCTTGTCGGCTCCGTATAAATGTTCGCGACGATCTTCACCGTTAAGGTCAACACTTGCTAATTGGAGTTCAGGGTAAGGTGCTGAAACGCTGTCGGTGAAATAAACGCGATCATTGTCTCCGGCAAAATGAGGGGCTGAACCTGATTTGCTTACACGCTTGGTGTCTTGGGTTTTGATATCCAGAACATAAATGCCTGGGTCTACTGACCATTTGGGAGGAAGTAGATAGCCACCAGTGAATTTCTCATAAGTGATTTTCTTACCGTCGGTAGAAAAGCTGGGACTAACATAATGCCCCGGCTCTTTGGTCAGGGTTTTACCTGTGCCGCCTTTGGCTGACACCATTTTGATGCTACCCAGTTCCTGATCATTCCAGGTGCTGTAAACAATGTATTTTCCATCGTTGGAGTAACGTGGGTAGAATTCATCGTGATCATCTTGTTTGGTTAAGCGCTTGACGTTTCCTGATTTCAGATCTTTTACGTAAAGTTTGCCTAAGGCTTGAAACAGAATTTGTTGTCCATTGGGCGACTTCTGTGACCAGCGCAGCATTTTTACGTCAAATTCGTCCGGTGCAACATCCACATCAAAATGAAGGGCATCCGCATATTGCAGCTTGGCTTCGATGTTGACTGGAATGTCGTTAATTGAGTTGTCTTTAATATTTAACTTGTGAAATTTACCGGCTGTCCAGTAAACCAGAGACTTGGAGTCTGGCGTCCAGTCAAAGTAAGGGAAGTAACCTTCGGAGCCAAAGCCTTCCTGGTTGTCGTGCTCCATGTTCAGAGTCAACATGGTTTCTTCACCATTGTGGACGTTTTTCAGGAACAACGCGGTTTTTTCTTTTACTCTGCGGAGGAAGGCAACATAACGACCGTCGGGGGATGGTGTGGGTACAACTGCACCACCTGTGCCTGAGATATAACGCTCAACTTCGCCTTCCAAGGTATCGTAACGATTGATAGCAAACGTTGATTTCAATGGGTCACGATTGTAGGAGAAGATGTGGCCGCTAGTGATATCGCGAGTGTAATAGATGTATCTACCGTCTGGAGAGAAACTTGGATCAGCTTGGTTTTTCTGATCTTGCTTGCCATTGGAGCGTTCTTGAATGGCAACGCCTTCACCGCCTGAAACGTGATACATCCAGATTTCACCAGCAGGAATACTACGACGAGACATAATGCCTTTTGTTGCTACCAGATACTGACCATCGGGGCTCCATTTAGGGGAGTGGATCAGGTTTTTCTTTTCTGTGCTGATTTGCTTGAGATTATTCCCTTCCAGATCCATCGTCCAGATGTTGGAAATGCCACCACGGTCTGAAATAAAGGCGATGGTTTTACCATCCGGGCTTACGGTTGGTTGAATGTTCCAGGCGAAATCTTGGGTTAAGGCTTTTGCCTTGCCGCCATCGATATTCATCATGTAGATGTCACCCAGCATATCAAACACAATGTGCTTGCCATCTGGGGTTACATCCAGGCTGGACCAGGTTGTTTCGTTCGTGTCTATTTTGACACTGTGCAAAGGAAATGGAGGATTAAGAACATCCCATTCTTTTTTCTCTGCTTCTTCGGTGGTTTTGGTTAGAGATGCTTCGTTTTCATTCTCTGAGCTTTTCTCAACAGCCAATGTTGTGAAGCTCAAGCCAAGTAAACAGAGACACAGTAGTCTTTTGGTATTTGGCAGGAGTGGGAACTGATTTTTCATTCGGACTCTCTACGTAGTTATAATTCTGATTTCTGTCGCTGACAGAAGGGCTTTTTGTCTGTCAAAGGCAATCTTTTAAAGATGGTTCGGCATAGTAGCCTAAATCCTTTACTTCGGAGGGGGATTATATTGCAATTTTGTGAATGTGAAGGGCAAAGATTGCTTTACGTTTATACAAAAGTGTATGGATTTGTGTCGATAATCGACAAAATGTGTATAAAAATAATCGAATTGATGTGGATAATGGTAAGAAATAGAAAGTTGCAAGAGAGCGCCTGAATATGACGCTCCCGGAAAATAGTTATTAGTGGTTATGACCACAGCCACCTGGACTATGAGCGTGACCGTGTTGCACTTCCTCTGCAGTTGCAGGGCGAACTGAAACTACTTCAACATCGAATGACAAATCGTGGCCAGCAAGTGGGTGGTTGCCATCAACAACAACGTGATCTTCACTTACATCAATAATAATCACCGACTGGTCGCCGTGATCGGTAGAGGCTCTGAATTGCATACCAACTTGAGGTTCCATACCTTCGAACATATTTTTCGGTACAGCTTGAACCAGTTGGTCGTGACGTTCGCCGTAAGCGTCTGCTGCGGGAACGGTGGTTTGCATTTTCTCGCCAGCTTCACGGCCTAATAACGCATTTTCCAAGCCAATAATCAACTGACCGTGACCAAACAGGAATTGAAGAGGTTCATCGCCGGCGGTGCTATCAATATCGACACCATCGGGAGTGGAGACTGTGTAGTGAATTGCTACTACAGTATCTTGAGCAATTTTCATAGGATTAACCATTTATCTAGAATGAGCGCTAATTGTAACTCATTGAGTTTGAGATTTTTGCACTATTTTTGATGTGCTTTTTATCTTATATCAGTGAAAAGGAACAAGTTCTCTATCAGCCGCAGGGAAGCGGCTGTTGATAATCCATGGATTGATTCGACGAGTCGTTTGGAATCGCGAGTTAGCCCTCAAGAGAATAGGGCAAAGGACATACTTGAAAGACAATATCGGGATTGCTTTGTAAGCGTATTGATGGTGACTCTTCCAAATCATTGGGCAGAACGGCAAATGCCCAGGTTTTTCCTGCTTCTGTTGTGTTTTTCTCTGTAGCGCTGCTCTCTGTTGCACTGTATAGCACCGTGCCGATGCGACGCCAGTTTTCTCCCAATTGAAGTTCCAGAGTTTCTCCCGGAGGAATTGACGCTTCTACTGCGCTCTCCAAAATGGCTCCGGCGCGTTTGTTTTTGCCTAGATATTTGGTACGAGCCACCACTTCCTGCCCCATATAACAGCCTTTTTTGAAGCTAATGGCGTTTAATGCCTGAAGGTTCATCATTTGAGGCACGTACTCTTCGCTCAGTTCAGCGTTGAGTTTAGGAATGCCTGCCTGAATATCTAGCGCATTCCACAGGTTTTCTTCGGCGGATGTGGCGCTAGACAAGATGTTTTCTATTGTTAAGGACTTCGGTAGTAAAAGCGCAAAACGTGTCACAGGTTGGGAAAGTTGAGTTAACCAGATATCGCCATTGGCATGAGAAGCATACTGGCTGGGTGTATTTTCATCTGGGCTTGCTAACCCCAACTTTTCCATTGCCGAGACGGGAAACTGTTCCGTGATAACACCCCAATATTGGTATTGTTCGCTAACATCGGTGAATTCAATTTTGGAGAAAACCGAATACTTCTTCAATTCTCGAAGGCTGTTCTCGGTGCACCCTTTGTCAGTGATAAGTAAATAGTGATCGTCAGCACACAAGACTTGAAATATCGCCCAGGTTTTCCCTTTGGCACTGCAATGAGCGGCAAGGGTTGATTGCCCGCTGGATAACAGGGTTAAATCGGCTGTGACTTGCCCTTGAAGAAATTGCTGTCTGTCTTCACCTGTGACCAGAATGATGGATTTTTCAGTAATAGGACAAAGAGTAAGGTCAGACATATTCGTTCTCGTTATTAAAATCTGTTGAGTGCGTTTATATGCTGGCAATATGGGGCTATAATCGCAACACTCAAGCAGATTTTAATAAATTTGCGTCTGGAAAAATGCAACTTAAGTGAAGATTGAATGTTTGATAAGAAACGTGTTTCTCGACTGAAATGGGCTTGCCGTCGCGGGATGTTGGAGTTGGATGTGCTGTTTATGCCTTTTGTGGAAGAAGCATTCGACGAATTAAGTGACGAAGATAAAGAACTCTTCGAGCGCTTATTAACGTGCGACGATCCGGATTTGTTTGCTTGGTTTATGGGACATGCCAAGTGTGAAGACCCCGAATATGCCAGGATGGTTAATGTCATTCTCGATAGAGTCAAAGTATAGAATTCAGGTAACGCCTGCCCGGTTTCGCGCTTATTCGATAGTTACCATCGGGGCGGTTTTTATTTCCTCTGTCTGGTTATGGCAGCCTGATTGGTTGCCTATGCAACTGTATATGCAGTTGCTTTTAACTCTGCTGTTATTGATTCACACATATCAATTATTGCGTAAGCGATGGCGCACAGGTTTTGTGTTGTCGCTCATGCCTGATGGTCGAATGCAATCTCTTTGTGAGTTAGATAACACGGGGAGTGATAAGCAGTTCGCTTTGTTGCTTAATCCGGGCATTCAGTGGCAGATCTCATCTCGCTCAAGGGCAATACCTTGGTGTTTATGGCTGCACCTGACTAACATGCAGCAACAGAAACTGTGGGTTTGTTTATATTCTGATGAACTGAGTGATGCTGATTATCGCAGGTTGTGTTTAGCGATCCGCTATCAGCATCACAGAGGCTAAGTTGCCAATTCAGATTAATGTGTTTTCGGATGCGTTTTCGAAACTATGGTGGGTGAAAGCACGGTTGGGCCAGATTCAGCAAGTTGATCCGGGTAATCCAGATTGTAGTGCAAGCCTCGGCTTTCCTTACGTTCCATGGCACAGCGAACGATTAATTCCGCGACTGTTAGCAAGTTACGCAATTCTAGCAGGTTATTACTGACCCTAAAGTGTGCATAGTATTCCTGTACTTCCTGTTTCAGCAATTCGATACGATGCATAGCGCGTTCGAGCCTTTTGTTAGTACGCACAATGCCTACGTAGTCCCACATAAACAGGCGTAGTTCGTGCCAGTTATGTTGGATAACCACTTCTTCATCTGAATCACTAACCCGGCTTTCATCCCAGGCTCTAATGGGCTCGTTTGACACTTCTTCATTCAAGCGAGACAAAATATCTTTTGCGGCAGCATGGGCAAATACTACGCACTCCAGCAAAGAGTTACTCGCCATACGATTAGCGCCGTGTAATCCGGTGTAAGCGACTTCACCGATGGCATAGACGTTGTCCAGATCGGTTTTCGCGTTCTTATCCGTCATGACACCGCCACAACTATAGTGGGCTGCGGGTACAACAGGAATGGGATCGCGGGTGATATCAATGCCCAGAGAACGGCATTTCTTATAAATATTCGGAAAATGTTTGATGACAAACTCTGCTGGCTTGTGACTGATGTCCAGGAACATACAGTCGGCGCCCAGACGCTTCATTTCATAGTCGATAGCTCGTGCCACAATATCACGAGGCGCTAATTCCAAACGCTCATCAAACTTATGCATAAAGCGGCTGCCGTCGGCGTGGCATAAATAAGCACCTTCGCCCCGTAGCGCTTCGGTTATCAGGAAATTCTTGGCTTGGGGATGATATAAACAAGTCGGGTGAAACTGGTTAAATTCCATATTGGCAACGCGGCAACCTGCACGCCAAGCCATTGCGATACCGTCACCACTGGCAATATCCGGGTTGGATGTGTATTGATAAACCTTACTGGCTCCGCCGGTGGCAAGTGTGACAAAGCGACTGCGGATCACTTCAACCTGTTCAATCTTTCTGTTCCATACATAACAGCCTAAACATTGTTTACTGTTATTTTGGCTGGTGATCAGGTCGATAGCGTTGAAACCTTCCATCAATGTAATGTTTGGGTGCGCTTGTACAGCCTCCGACAAGGTGTATTGCACCGCTTTACCTGTTGCATCAGCTGCGTGCAAAATGCGTCGGTGCGAGTGACCACCTTCACGAGTCAGGTGATAGCGAGTACCGCCTTGGGCATCGGTTTCTTCATCGAAATCAACACCAGTGTCAATCAACCAGTTCATACAGTCTTTAGCATTCTGCGCGGTAAACTCCACTATGTCCTGATCACAGATGCCTGCACCAGCCAGCATGGTGTCCTGGACGTGTGACGCAATGGAATCCTCTTCGTCGAATACTGCAGCAATGCCGCCTTGGGCATACTTTGTGGAGCCTTCAGACATTTTGCTTTTACTAATGACGACGACCTGGCAGTGTTGTGCCAGTTTTAATGCCAGACTGAGGCCTGCTGCGCCGCTACCGATGACAAGCACATCACATGAATATTCAACGGGTTGGTTCATAGGATTGAAGTTAATTGCCTTTATTACTGTTTAAATAAGGGTGATATGTCTAATGCTCAATGAAATTAATCATACCTGAATGATCTTGGCAGAAACGTACTTTTGCGTATGTTAGCGTGTATGCAAGAGGATCATTGTGCAAAACAAGGCGCTCATCATACCGTTAAGCGAGGGAAATTAAAAAAGGAATCCAACCGGTTTTGATTGAAAAATGTACATTGAAGTGCGTTTTTTGTCTGAATTTAATCTTAATGCAATTTATTTTTACATTTTTCAGAACTTTTTCATGGTGCTGTAGTCTATTAAGTTGCTTACTTGAGCCAAACACCCAAAATGTTCAGGGAAACTGCATATGGATAGCGGCCTTGATTAGGTGGTTTACATTTAATGCTTAGCCTGTTCAAGCGAGATGAATCGCTATAAACTTGCCTGCATTGTGAAAGCCGCTTTAATTAAAGCTGGTAGCAAAGTGTGCTAAACGATTTGATTCCCTCGGGTGACAAAAGAAGAAATAGGAGATACGGCTCGAATGAGCGAGCAAGCGACAGATCAGCAAATTGTTGAGCGGGTACAGCGTGGTGATAAGAATGCGTTTGGTTTATTGGTAACCAAATACCAGCATAAGGTTGCTCATCTTGTATCCCGATATGTGAAAAATTCCGGTGATGTTGCTGATGTGACACAGGAAGCTTTTGTAAAAGCATATCGAGCGTTAGCGAATTTTAGAGGGGAAAGTGCGTTTTATACCTGGCTATATCGTATTGCAGTGAATACAGCCAAGAATTACCTTGCATCGCAAGGGCGCAAAGCACCAACGAATGATGTTGACGCAGAGGAAGCAGACTTTTACGATGGCAGTGACTCGTTGAGAGAAAATTCAACACCTGAACGAGTATTGCTAACGGAAGAAATTAACCGATTGTTGTTTGAAACAGTGGAGAAGTTACCCGAAGATTTACGTATGGCGATTACCTTACGTGAAATTGAGGGAATGAGTTACGAGGATATTGCCAGTGTGATGGATTGTCCGGTAGGAACGGTGCGTTCCAGGATATTCAGAGCTCGGGAAGCAATTGATGCAGTGATTCAACCATTGTTGCAAAGATAAAGTATTACAAAGATTAAGTGCTACAAAGAGAACATGATCTTTGTCGATACACAGTAAGTGTGCTAATTGAATAATAAAATAAGCCGTGGCATTGAGGTATTATGACGCAACGTAAAATCGAGAGCCTGTCAGCGTATATTGACGGCGACCATCAGGATGGAAAGTTTCTCGAAGAGCTCCGTAGTGATCCAGAACTCATCAGTAAATGGCACCGTTACCATATAATTAAAGACGGACTGAAAAACGAATTACCGACCGAATTGCATTTGGATTTGTCTGACAGTATTGCCAAAGCCATTGAGAAAGAACCAGTGATTATGGCGCCCAAGCCATCGTTACTGAAAAGCTTTTTCGGTAAGGGATCAAAAGGTTCTGTTACGCCTTTGGTGCAACAAACCGGGCAGTTTGCGATTGCCGCGACTGTCGCCGTTGCTGTTATTCTCGGATATCAACAGTACAATACCCCTGTCGCTGAACAGCCATTTAGCGCCACTCCCGTTATTCCTGTTTCTGGTATTCAAGGTGGTTTGTCACCTGTGAGTTTGGAGCAAACTCGCTCTTTGCCGGGGAATGATGTTATGGAGCAAAGACGTCGCTTAAATGCTTATTTGAACGATCATAATCAACAAGTACGTCGGAAGAGTAATGTTGAACCTAACTCAAATACCCCAGATGATGCATCGAATGAGGGTACGAACAAAGATAGCGGACATCCAGATAATAAATAGATATGTTGCAAGCTTGCTACTGATAGCGAGCTTGGTTTTTACCTCTTTGGCTGATGCCCGCTCTGATGTTTCCCGAACGTCAGGCGCGGCAGTTGTATGGCTGGATAAGTTGCGTTCCAGCCTGCACAATCTGAATTACCGAATTACCTTTGTTGTCACAAAACCTAATGGCGAGTCCGAGCCTTATCTGTGGCGTCACGGTGTTCAGGATGGCATTGAGATGGAGCATCTTAGCCTGTTGAATGGCCCCGGGCGAGAGGCATTCCGTATTGGGAACAAAGTGAGTTACTTTGAGCCCAATGGGGAGCCTTACAGTATTCGTTCCAATTACATCAATGGGCCAATCCCTAAACAGTTTTTTAAGCCACCTGAATTGTTGCAAAATGCCTACGATATAGTGCTGGTCGGCAAGAGTCGTATTTCTGGTTTGCCTGCGCAGCAAATTCGTATCGTCAGTGCCGATGGCAGTCGATACAGTTTTACTGTCTGGTTGGCGTACGACAGCGGGTTACTGCTGAAATTGGATTTGCTGGATATGGAAGGCAAGCTCATCGAGCAAATTCAGGTGACATCCATTCATGTTTCCGATGAACCTGATGAGTATTTTACAAAAATTGAGCGAGATAAGTTGCCGGAAATTGCCAGTGTTCACAGGCATAAGGGATTTAGCCATCAATGGAAAATAGATTGGTTGCCTAAAGGCATGGCAATTATTAAAGAGGATGTGCATCAGTTGCCGATGACCGGGGAGCTGGTGGATTATGTTCTGCTCAGTGATGGATTGGTGGATGTTTCTGTGTATATGCGTGAGCTGCAAGGGCAACTGCCGGAAAGCGGCTGGTTACGCCATGAATCTACCACCTTGTTGTCACTTAATAACGGCACAATGGAAGTGACTATTGTGGGCAAGATCCCACCTAAAACAGCGAATGCTATCGCGAGTTCCATTAAACCTGTTCAGTTAAAAAATAGCCGTCGATGATTGAAGAAATAGGCGTTGTTAAACACGTTGATGGGCAGCATCTTATCGTTAGTACCGAGATGAAAAATGCTTGTCAAAGCTGCGCGCAACGTAGCCATTGCGGTACGGGAGCTGTTGCCAGAGCGTTAGCGAATAAAGAAAATCAGATCTTGGTTGCAAGGAATGAGTTGGATGATGATTTTCAGGCGGGTCAGCAAGTTCGATTGGGCGTGAGCGAAGAAAAGCTACTGGCGGCATCTTCAATTATGTATTTGGTTCCTTTGCTGGCATTAATTATCGGCGCTTTATTAGGGCAGCAGATTTTGCCGTTATTGGGATTTCACGCCGAAAGCTGGTTAGTTCTGTTTACAGTTGTCTGGATGTGGGGGACTTATCGAATCTTACGCATATGGACTCAATCCCGATGTCAGCAGCAATTTAACCCTGTTCTGCTTGGTAAGGCTGAAATGAACGAATTAGTTCAAGAAGACAAGCCCGTTTAAGCGTGCGATATAGCTTCTAACTATTCAAATTCCTGTTTTCATTTCAACAATCAGCGTAATTCATGACAAGTTACGCTTTTTCTTCACTTTCTCACCATATCTGAGTCGCTTTGTTGTTCATAAACTAGTAAAATCGCCGCCAATTGCGTCTGGCAGGACTTGACGCCGAAAAATAAACAACCCGAAACAGGATTGCCGTTGGCTGCTCATTCGCTCATTCATTCAAGAATAGCGGCCTTTAGTAACCTTGAATTAAAGATTTAGCCTGGAACTAACAGAGTTCATGCAACATAAAAATATACGTAATTTTTCTATTATTGCCCATATTGACCATGGAAAATCCACACTTTCAGACCGTCTGATCCAACATTGCGGAGGTCTGAGTGAACGTGAAATGGCAGAGCAAGTGCTGGATTCAATGGATTTGGAAAGGGAGCGCGGAATTACTATCAAAGCGCAAAGTGTGACCCTGAATTACACTGCTAAAAACGGTGAAACTTATCAGTTGAACTTCATTGATACTCCGGGACACGTTGACTTCACCTATGAAGTCTCCCGTTCATTAGCGGCGTGTGAAGGTGCATTATTGGTTGTTGATGCCGGACAAGGGGTTGAAGCACAGACCTTGGCTAACTGCTATACCGCTATCGAAATGGATATGGAAGTAGTGCCGATTCTAAACAAAATTGATTTGCCACAAGCCGATCCTGAGCGTGTTGCTCAGGAAATCGAAGATATTGTCGGTATTGATGCCATGGACGCTGTACGCTGTTCTGCCAAAACTGGCGTGGGTATCGAAGACGTATTAGAAGTCATTGTGAATCAAATTCCGCCACCAGAAGGTGAGTTGGATGCGCCACTCAAAGCGCTGATCGTCGATTCATGGTTCGACAACTATCAAGGTGTTGTGTCTTTGGTTCGTGTTAAGGAAGGCGTGCTAAGAACCGGCGACAAAATAAAAATCATGTCGAATGGCGTGGTACATCAGGTTGATCGTGTGGGTATTTTCACACCTAAAGCAACCGATACGGGCATGCTTAAAGCGGGCGAAGTTGGCTTTGTGGTGGCAGGTATCAAGGAAATACATGGTGCGCCAGTGGGTGATACCATTACCTTGTCCAAGAATGCTGCAACACAGCCTTTACCGGGATTTAAAAAGATTAAACCCCAGGTTTATGCCGGTATTTTCCCTATTAGCTCCGATGACTATGAAGACTTCCGCGACGCTCTGGCGAAACTAAGTTTGAACGACGCTTCACTCTTCTATGAGCCGGAAAGCTCAGCCGCTTTGGGATTCGGCTTCCGTATTGGTTTCCTTGGCATGTTGCACATGGAAATCATTCAGGAGCGTTTGGAACGTGAGTATGATCTGGATTTAATCACTACTGCACCAACGGTTGTTTATGAAGTGGTTAAAAGCGATGGCGAAGTTGTCATGGTTGATAACCCGTCGAAGCTGCCACCAATCAATGATATTGCTGAAATTCATGAACCTATCGTTGAAGCCAATATATTGGTTCCACAAGACTTTCTAGGTAACGTGATTACCTTGTGTATCGAAAAACGTGGTGTTCAAACGAACATGGTTTATCACGGTAATCAGGTTGCGATCACTTATGAATTGCCAATGGCTGAAGTGGTTTTGGATTTCTTTGATCGCCTTAAATCGACGAGCCGTGGTTTTGCGTCTCTGGATTATAACTTCAAGAAATTCCAGACCGCCGACATGGTGCGTTTGGATATTCTGGTGAATGGTGAGCGCGTTGACGCGCTGGCTGTCATTACACACAAAGAAAATGCGCAATATCGTGGACGTGATTTGGTTGATAAGTTAAGAGAGCTCATTCCGAGACAAATGTTCGATATTGCAATTCAGGCGGCAATTGGCAACCATGTTGTTGCTCGAAGCACAGTAAAACAATTGCGCAAGAACGTAACAGCCAAGTGTTATGGTGGTGACGTTAGCCGTAAGAAGAAATTGCTACAAAAACAAAAAGAGGGCAAAAAACGCATGAAGCAGGTGGGTAATGTTGAATTACCTCAGGAAGCTTTCCTCGCGGTGCTCAAGGTGAGTAAATAATGGCAAACTACTTTTCGTTGTTTCTGGTCATCCTGACAGTTGTATCTGGTTTGATCTGGTTGGCAGATCACTTTCTTTGGGCTCCCAAGCGTAAGGCAAAAATCGAAATCGCCAGGACAAATACTAACGGCGTGATTGATGATGCAACACTCCATGAAATTGCGCCAATTCCTTATGTGGTAGACACGGCGCAGCAGATATTCCCGGTTATTGCCTTTGTTCTGGTTCTACGCTCCTTCTTATATGAACCATTTCAAATACCTTCCGGTTCCATGATGCCGACCTTGTTAGTCGGCGATTTTATTTTAGTGGAAAAGTTCACTTATGGTTTGAAGGATCCGGTTGTTCGCAATAAGTTTATTGAAGTGGGCAAGCCTGAACGCGGTGATATCGTCGTATTTAAATTTCCTGAAAACCCCAGCATTGATTTTATTAAGCGTGTTATTGGTTTGCCGGGTGACACCATCATGTATAAAGGTCAACAAGTGTTTTTAAAACCAGCGTGTCCAAGTGGTGAAAATTGCGAGCCAATGCGCCCGGTCGATTTAAAGTTCGTCGATAGTGGTGCGTTTGAGCAGTTAGGCACGCCACTTGAGCGATTTGTTGAAGACCTGGGTGAGGTACAACACGAGATCCTTCGTAACCCAAGAGCCATCGCACCGGTTGATTTGTATTATACTCAAGGTAACGTACCCGTTTCGACATGGGTGGTACCTGAAAACCAATATCTGGTATTGGGTGACAACAGAGATAATAGTCGTGACAGCCGCTATTGGGGCTTTGTTCCTGATGAGTTGTTGGTAGGAAAAGCCGTTGCAATCTGGATTAGTTTTGAGTTTGAACGACCTGAAAGCAGCATTCTACCAACCTGGGTGCCGACAGGTGTCAGATTTAGTCGTATAGGTGGAATTCAGTAACATGGACAAGATGCGTCCCTATATCCAGTTGTGTGATCGTATCGGTTACCATTTCAAAGATATGGATAACATGATGCTTGCGTTGACTCATCGCAGCGCAAGCAGCAAGCACAACGAACGCTTGGAGTTTTTGGGGGACGCTGTTTTGGGCATGATCGTTGCCCGTATCCTGTATGATAATTTCCCCAATGTACCTGAAGGCAAACTCACCAGAATGCGTTCCAGTTTAGTAAAGGGGGAAACCTTGGCTAAATTGGCGAAACAATTTGATTTTGGTGATGTGTTGCAGTTAGGTGCGGGTGAGCTGAAAAGTGGCGGTTTTAGTAACTCGTCGATTCTGGCTGATGCGTTTGAAGCTCTTTTAGGTGCGATTTATCTGGAATCAGGCTTAGATACTTGCTTTGAGCTGGTAAAGAGCTGGTTCGGTGATCGTATCGGCAAGCTGGATCCCGATTTTCATCCTAAAGACAGCAAAACCCAGTTGCAGGAATATTTGCAAGGTAAGCATTTACCTTTGCCTGATTATGAGGTGGTCGATATTAAAGGCAAATCTCATGATCAAACTTTTTATGTTACCTGCAAGGTAAATACCTTGTCTGAGCCCGTATCCGCGATGGGGAAAAGTAGACGTAAAGCCGAGCAGGAAGCTGCTCGTTTAACTCTGGAAAAATTAAAGAATGCCGAATAATCCCGATATGCCACTTGATACCACTTATTGTGGCATGGTGGCAATTGTGGGACGCCCTAATGTGGGTAAATCCACCTTGCTCAACCAAATCCTTGGGCAAAAAATCAGTATTACTTCTCGTAAGCCTCAAACAACACGTCATCGCATCATTGGTATTGATACTGAAGAGAATCGTCAGGCCATTTATGTTGACACTCCGGGTTTGCACAAAGAAGAGAAACGTGCCATTAACCGTTTAATGAACCGCTCTGCTTCCAGCTCATTGGGCGATGTCGGGTTGGTTTTGTTTCTGGTTGAAGGAACTCGCTGGGAAGAGGATGATCAGCTGGTTTTGAGCAAAGTCACACAATCGGGCTTGCCTTGCTGGTTGATTGTTAACAAGACCGACAAGGTGAAAGAAAAAGATGACCTGTTGCCACATTTGCAGTGGTTATCCAGTCAGGGCAACTTTGACAAAATCATTCCATTATCGGCAAAACAACGCTCTCAGGTTGAAGGTTTGCGTCAGCAGGTATTTGCGAGCTTGCCTGAATCTGAACATTACTTCCCGGAAGATTACGTTACCGACCGTTCACAACGCTTTATGGCGGCAGAAATCATCCGTGAGAAACTGATGCGTTTTACTGGCGATGAATTGCCTTATTCCGTGACCGTGGAAATAGAGCAGTTCAAACTGGCTGAAAATGGCGTATATCGCATTAATGGCCTAATTCTGGTTGAACGCGAGACGCAGAAGCGTATGGTTATTGGAAAAGGCGGTCAACGCTTAAAGACCATTGGTAAAGAAGCGCGCAAAGACATGGAAGATTTGTTCGATAACAAGGTGTTTTTGGAGCTTTGGGTTAAGGTTAAAGCTGGCTGGGCAGACGACGAAAGAGCGCTGAGAAGCCTGGGTTATATAGACGATCATAATTTAGACCTATAATTTAAACCCTGTTTAATAGAAAGTCCCTGAATCAAGGCATATCAAACTTGAATCGATTGAACTCATTAATCAACAGAGGCTGAAAAATGACTACGCAATCTATTGCTGATATTCGTCGTGAATATGTGAGTGGTAAGTTGGATCGGGAAGATTTGAATGATGATCCCATGGAGCAGTTTCAGCTGTGGCTGAAAGATGCTGTGGATGCCAAGTTGCCAGATCCTACCGCAATGACTGTTGCGACAGTCGATGCCGAAGGCCAGCCGTCGCAACGTATTGTGTTGTTAAAAGATGTCTCGCAGGGTGGTTTCGTTTTTTATACCAATTTGCAGAGCCGTAAGGCGTTGGAATTAAAAGGGAATAATCGTATTTCTCTGCATTTTCCGTGGCATTTCCTTGAACGTCAGGTAAAGGTCTGCGGAGAAGCAGAGCCTTTGAGTACCATGGAAATTACCAAGTATTTCTTGTCTCGTCCCAAAGAAAGCCAGCTAGCTGCGTGGGCGTCAGAGCAAAGTCGTCCTATTTCGACGCGACAAATGTTGATGACCAAGTTTGAAGAAGTAAAACAGAAATTTAAGTCAGGTGAAGTACCTATTCCCAGCTTTTGGGGCGGCTATCGAGTTATGCCCCACGAGATTGAGTTTTGGCAAGGTGGTGAGCACAGGCTGCATGACCGTTTCGTTTATAGTAAGCAGGCAGATAGCTCTTGGGAAATAGAGCGTTTAATGCCCTAACAGCCATGCTTATCTATTAATATATAGGGCGAGCGTGCGCATGATCGATAGCCATTGTCACCTTGACTTTGATTGCTTTGATAGCGACAGGGAACCGCTCTTAAAACGCTGTAAAGAGCAAGATGTCGAACGGATCTTCATTCCCGGTACGCAAGTTGCCCATTTCTATAAGCTTCTGGAAATACAACAACAGTATTCTAATCAGAGTATTTACCCTCAAATTGATATTGCCTTGGGATTACACCCATATTTCTTGTCGGAACATTATGAACATGATCTGAAAGTGCTTGAAAAGACGATAGTCATGCACCGAGATAAGCTAGTGGCTGTGGGTGAGATCGGGCTGGATTTCTCTTTACGTGGGTCTTTAAGTGAGAAAGTCTCTAAAGATATTCAGGAAAGGGTGTTTCAGGCGCAATTAAATATTGCTAAGCGATTCCAACTGCCAGTTATCCTGCATCATCGTAAGAGTCATAATGAACTGATTCGGATACTGAAACAGTCCGGATTTGACCTTGGCGGTATCATTCATGCTTTCTCGGGTAGCTTACAGATAGCAGAGCAATATATTGAGCTTGGGTTTAAGTTAGGTGTCGGGGGGACGATCACGTATCCCAGAGCCAGAAAGACGCGTGAAACTATAAAGCATATCTCTTTGGAATATTTGGTGTTGGAAACCGATGCACCAGATATGCCCATTTATGGGCGTCAGGGAGAGCGTAACTCGCCAGAGTATTTACCTGAGATAGTAATGAGTTTGGCTGAATTGAAGGGAGAGAGTGCTGAAACGGTCATTGCTAGTTGCTCTAATTCATATAGAGAGGCGATGAGTCTCTAGAGCATTCTGGGCTTTTTCATCTTTATGGATTTCATGCGCCATAAATAGAAGCTACGAGTAAGGATGATGCCAACCAATAGAGCTAACAACATCATGACTAAAGCGCGTTGCAGATAAGCATTGTTGAGCTGTTCAATGCTGCCATTTGCCAAGCTGCCATCCAGAATCAAACGTAAATAACCAAGCTTTTGTCCTTCGCTCGTGATTTCACTGACAAAGGTGAGGGGCACCAGTTCTACATGGTTCGCATACAAACGAAGAAAGTGTTTATCTGCTGGATTACTAATAACTTCACGGCCTTCAGCATCGAAAATAGTGGCCGCTAATACATGCTGGTCATTGACGATAGCATCAATAATCAACTGCATTTTGCTATGGTTCTTCTTCAGTAAATAATCACTCAAAATGACTTGGTATTGGTTAACCAACCCCCGGCCAAGCTCATTCGCTTGTTTGTTACTGTAATTATTGAGCTGAGAGTAAGTGGTGTACCACACATAAATACAAACCAGTGATAGCAGGATTGCCAAAATCAGCAGAGCTATTCGCTTATAGATCGAATAGCGACTGGGGAGATCCAGTAAAATGTGAGGGGTTGAAGTAATCTTCATCGGGAATGTGTATAGCGTTTTTTTAACGTAAATAAGCATCAGTTCCAAGCTTGGAACCGGAGGTGTTATGTGTGTATTGCATTAACATTTCCTTTATTTTCATCAAGTTAAATTTTGATTTCATGATCTCCACTTCGGGTTCAGATTAAGGTAATTACCTGATAAAGACAATGTTTATTCAGTGCCTTCTATTGTAGGTGGTTATGTGTAGAGAGTGCAAAGTGCAATTGTGTGAATATACCTCTCTATGAGGAAAAGATAATTCTTATTAGTTAGAACAAGCTGGTGCTTTTATTTGCGATGAATTTCGCTACAATCCAAGACCAATTTCAAGTTAACTTCAATCCGGTAGTAAATTGTACTTATCTCCTCTGACTCAAACACAACGCTATTCGTCAGCATTTTTAAGAAAACTAATGACTGATGCGGGTGGTTTCACCATTGTTGAAAATGGCTTGGTTTCGCAGCAAGCGTTGTCTGAAAACAGTGACAGTTATGAAGCACTTTCTAATTTTAAAGCAAGCGAAGGTTGGCAATTAATTGTGATTGCCGACGCATTGAATTTAGAGAAGCTGGATAATGTTGCTCAGGCTTTGTCTGCACAAGTGATTACTGGTCTGTGGCATGTGAGCGAGAGTCGAGCCAGCCTGCCTGAGCATGCTCGACTGGTTGCAAAATGTGAGGTTGAGGTTACTGAATCCAATGGATTAAGTGCGCTAATTGAACAGGCTTCTCTGGCACATCAGGTTGAATTGGTTCTTTGCCAGAATGCACCCAAGCTGAATGAACCGGGTTTGCTGGTCATGGATATGGATAGCACGGTCATCAAGATCGAATGCATAGACGAGATAGCCATACTGGCCGGTGTGGGCAAAGAAGTCTCAGAAGTGACTGAACTGGCAATGCAAGGGAAGCTGGATTTCGCACAAAGCTTAACTCAGCGAGTGGCTTGCCTGGAAAATGCTGACGAAAGTATTTTGCAGACAGTACGTAATGCTTTGCCGTTAATGCCGGGTATTGAAGTGCTTGTAGGTCGATTGCAGGAGTGTGGCTGGAAGGTTGCTATCGCTTCTGGTGGATTTACCTATTTTGCAGATTACTTAAAAGAGCGTTTGGGATTAGAGGCTGCGGTCTCCAATACGCTGGATATTCAAGACGGCAAACTTACCGGCAAAGTGAGAGGTGATATCGTTGACGCCAAGGTTAAAGCTCAAACTGTAGAGTCTCTGGCACAACAATATGGCATTCCTATGCATCAAACGGTTGCGATGGGAGATGGTGCTAACGATTTGGTGATGATGGCAACAGCAGGGCTAGGAGTTGCCTATAAAGCTAAACCTGTTGTGAGAGAACAAGCTCAAACCTCTATTCGATTTTCAGGATTAGACACTCTGTTAGACTATCTTCGTTAAGATTTTTTAAAGAGAGCTGGTTTAGAAGAATTTCGAGGAAAGTGTTTTTAAGATGCAGGTGCTGCACCGAAGTGACAGCACCTGACAATTGGTTGATCTTTACATGTTTGTAGAATCAAACCGGACTAAATGCCCAGCCCCACAAAACAATAGAACCCGTCATTAGCACTACCAGGAAGATAAGCCCAACGGTAACCACTGAACTTGCGTAGATGAATCCCTTGTCTTCAGGAATATTCATTACAATGGGTACGCCAGTATATAGCAGGTAAACGGAGTAGCTGAGCCCTACCAAACCGACGGTAATAATGAACCATAGCTCAGGATAAAATGCTGCAAACCCTACCATAAATAACGGTGTGGCGGTGTAGGATGCAATTTCTAAAGCCTGAGTATAAGTAGGTTCAGAGTCGAAGGTTTTTGACATCCAGTGGATCATATAGGCAAGGCCGAATACACCGCCTACCAGACCCATGTATATGGCTGTAGCCATCATGATGCCATCTGCAGAGGAAAGCATAACGCGATCACCCACACCAATGCTCCAGCCTAAATGCACTGCTGAGTAATAACCCATAATGGCAGGAATTAATGCGACGATCAGAATATGAGAAAGACTAAAACTAACACTTTCGTGGCGCTGTTCAATGACTTGCCACTCTTCTTTTGGATGAGCGTAAATGCCCCACAGGTGGTTGAGAATCATAATTACCCTTACTTGGTGATTTTTAACAATACTATAACAACTTAATAACAAATGATATTCATATCTGTCAATAAATTGAGTTATCACAATTTATTTGTGGTTAATATGATTACCTTTTTAAAGGTAGCATATCCTGGTTTAAATCGCCAACCTTGGTTTACTGTGCGGGATCTCGTAAACTGCGCGCCTATAAACATTTTCATACACTGGCATTCATTTTCATGTATAGAGAGCTACTCGAACCCATTAATCAATTTTTGCATTGTGTAACGCCAGAAGCATGGATTCAGGAAGCCATAAAACCTGAAAGGCTGCCTGTTATATTGATTGATCACTTGGTGTGTGAGTTAAAAGCAGCTCAGTCTGCAATGTACCTGATCCGTAAATATGCAGTGAACAAAGACAGTGGCGATGCTCTATTAGCCTGGCTAAAACCTTTTGAAGATTTTACCTACCGCAAAGAAGGGGATTGGCGAACGCTGGTGAAACACAACAATTTGACTAAAGCTATGCTGCCTAAATCGGGTACGCCTTATGGTCAGGATCTCATTGATAAGATGGTGTTGTTAATCAAAGAAGAATTGCATCACTTTTATCAGGTCTTGGAAATCATGGATGAATACAATATCGAATACGAAAATATTACCTCAAGCCGCTACGCCAAAGGCTTGTTGCGCCATGTTAAAACCTACGAGCCAGACACTTTAGTCGATAAGCTTATTTGTGGAGCTTATATCGAAGCACGTTCCTGTGAACGCTTTGCTGCCTTAGCGCCCCATGTTGATAAGCGACTAGGTGACTTTTACGTTTCATTGCTGAGATCAGAAGCCCGCCATTATCAGGATTATTTGACCTTGGCGACAGAAATTGCTGGAGAAGATATTTCAGAACGCATCCGTTTCTTTGGCGAAGTAGAAGCTGAGTTGATTCGCACCCCTGACGATGATTTTAAGTTTCATAGCGGAGTGCCTGTCTAGGTTTTACCGATTTATCGTGATGTAAGTAATCGCTTCTTAGGTAGAGGGAATATACATGGACGAAAAAACGCTTTTTAAACATATTCAACAGCTTGAAGTTTCCTTACATCAACCCGATGTGCGTTCAAATCCGATAAAACTGGAAGCTTTGCTGCATCCCGAGTTTCAGGAAATTGGGCGTTCAGGAAACCGCTACAATCGTGTGGCGATAATGGCATTGCTTCTTGACGATGTTGATGAGTCTGAATCGGAAAAAGACGTCACATTGGTTAGTAAGAACTTTGCATTTGCTCTGTTATCACCATCTTTAGTACAGGTGACCTATAAGTCAGCAGAGAAGGTGCTGAACCGAGCTCAGGACAGCCGTGAGGAAGAGTTAATCAACATAGCTTATCGCTCTTCTTTGTGGCAACGGGCAGACGCTATTGACCAAGGAAAAGCCGAGCAATGGCAAGTGCGTTTCCATCAAGGAACGCCATTGGCTGACTATTGATGCTGTGCCATTTCATTTACCGCAGCTTTTGCTAGAAAATCAGAGCGGTCTTTGTAGTTTTGATGGCTTTGCACAAAGTCATCAACACGCTTTAACAATGGCTCATACATGTTGATATTAATGCGTTTTTGCTTGGGCTTAAGTGATTCAACATCAATATCCAGACCAACCCACAAGTCATAATCAGGATATTCCTCTGAATAAGATGTAAATCCAGTTTCCAGAGATGATATCAGGTGACCATCAGAAATTACTTCTTGTAGTAACTCTAAAATACAATACTTGGCTTGTTGCAACACATCTTGCTCAGTATCAGAAGCAGAGATACAGGCGTAGCCTAGTTTTTCAAATACAGGAACAACAATGCCAAAAGCTTCATCCGGGCTTGATGGTTTTTCAATTCCAACCATGAACAACATGCTATTTATATTCCTCATTTTTTTATCATCCCACATTGATACCAGAAGCGCGTTTGATACTGTGAATTGTGCCTCTTGGCAGGTTTCTTTTGGGATGAGGAACCGTGAATTTTATTCCGGTAACAGGTGAATACCAGATTTGATGGTCTCCTTTTCCATGCCTTACAAATACACATCCCTGAGATTTAAGCAATCCGATAAGTTCCTTTGACGTCATTGTATCCATACCCCTTTTGCATTAAATATACACACGCTTGTGTAAGTGTCAATGATTTGAAAGTTTTCGTTTCTAATGAATAGTTAAAATCATTGGTAAAGGGGGAAGATAGCAAAATGATCGTTTGGGAAAAGTTTCTTTAACTGTATAAAAACAAAACCCCATAATCATCACAATTATGGGGTTCCAGATTATCTATTAGCTTGATTTACATTGCGCTTCTACAATGCGCAGAGCAGCCCGCCTGTCAGAAATCCTCCGGCGATTTGTAGCCAATTAGGCGCTAAATCAACTTTCGGTGGAGCTTTTAACAAGTCGATGTAGAGCTTGTTCACTTCCAGGTACATGGCAAAGGCTTTTTCGTAACCTTCGGAATAGGCTTGGGTTTTTTGTTGTTCCAGTACCAGTTTTTCGTTGGTGAGCTGGTTGATTTCCTGATTCAATCCAATGATCTTATCTTGCAGTTCAGCTTGTTGTTCACAGGCGCGTTGACTGTTTTTGGCGGTTACAGCAAGCTTTATGTAATCAATAGGAAGGACAAGCGAAGGGATTTTGAATCCACCTTCGGCGGGGGGAATTTTCACAAGTCGAATGCCTTTTACATCTTCCAATCCATAGGTTTTCTTAAAGTTGTCGGCAATGCTTTGTTCGTCTACTTCTGCGATGGTTAGCTTATTCGCTGCGATTAGCTTTTCCTTGATGTCGGCAATTTCTGATTCGTATTGGCCAATTTGCGTTTGTTGTGAAGCAATTTTCTTGTCTAACTCATCTTGCTTGGCTGTCAGCGAGGCAACCTTATCTTCCAGTTGGGCTTTTTCTGCTTGCATGTCCGCTTGTTGTTTTTCTGCTGCGGCAATTTTCTCTTTGGCATCATTCCAGGCTTTAGAATACTGATAACCGCCAACGGCGACGATGATAATTAGAATAACAAGAGCCCAGTTCTTGATCGTTTCCATGTTATTTCCCTGACGTGGTTAAAATTGAAAGACAGATTTAAGCGGTAAGTGTGTGATCGTTGCGGTTGACACCGTTGTAATCACAGGCTTGATCCACATGGGACATCTCGCCATTTACCAACTCAAAATCAACTGTGTTACCACCTTCCACTGGGTTTTTCAGCTTTATACGGGTGTCGGTATTCTCTTCAAGCAAACGGATGGTAGATTGAATTCTAACAGCGGCATTCTCGTCGAGTTTGGTGGCTGTAGCGAAGTTTTCCTCGATAAGTGACATGTCACTCTCCTTATATTGAACAGACTAATACGACAATGACGATCGCCTATTTACGAACGTCAATGATGCCAATATTACGGCTTTTAATTAACCTAAATGGTAAGTAATTTGGAATGTTGACAATATCGTTACCTATTGGCAAGAAGATTATTATCGGAAATATCCTAAGTTATCCGGGGGAAATTACGGATATTTGTGCCGAAATTGTGAAGAATGGGGGATGTTGGAATAGGGGGAGAAGCACAGCCACATTTCTATGGCTGTGGAGTTTATAGGCGACAAATAGCGATATCTAAAAATAAGCGCATTACTCTGATTTTTAGTGATGATGTCCACCACCCAGTTGCTCGCCTTTATCGTTGTAGAATCCTGATGCACCATGTTCAATGAAACCAAGGTTAATCATTTTCATCAGGAAAGGATCGCTTTCGTTATCGCCCACATCGGCATAATCGGTTAGCTGATATTTATCCCAGGCTGCAAAAGCGGTATTAATGGTTTTTGCATCCAGATCTACCTTATTTAATGTCCAGGTTTTAGTGCCTGATTCCCCGCTTAGTTCCAGTGACTTGATCAGCTTAAGTTCCGGGATCCACTGTAATTTGGTGACAACTTTATTCTGGGGAGCGCTGCTGTAGTATTCCACAGTCCAGCAAGATTCTTTTTCGGTTTTGATTTTACTCAGTTGTTTGAATACGGAATTGGGCAGCAACTGATATTTATTATCCCAATTTATCTTTTCAGATTTGATTTCTTCAGAGGTGTATTCAATCCCGCGTTGATGAGCATCGAATTCTCTGTATAGCTTGATACGTTGATCTTTTTGATGCTCCCAAAGTTCAGTGATGTCTTTTTCCGGGAATTGATGACCAACCAGATTGTTTTTACGCCAAAGTACAAGCGTTTGGTGTCTGTGCTGTTCAGATTGACCTGACCGAGATAGGGTCTCAATGGTGTAATTTGCCGCGAGTTGATTTGGGGTATTGTTACAAACGTTTTGATTTGCAAAGGCTTTGCTACCTAAGAAAAGAAAGTTTAAACAAAGCAGGCTTACCAAGTTAATCAAGAGTTGAGCTGTGAGATTTTTCATTGCGGTTGATACTTCTATTTGAGGCTTATATAGAGCTTCTATTAAATACAACAATCCGGGATTTCAATAGAAATCCCGGATTTTCATCGATTAATTCAACGAAAATTATCCGTTTGAATTTTAGTTAAGAGCAGCATTTGCCTTGTTGACCAGATCAGCAGCGTAGTCCATAACGTGGAAGATAACGCTTTGCTCGTTGGTACCAGTCACCAGGTTTGCACCTGGGCCTTTGGCGTAAATACCCACATCTTCACCCGCGTGAGTTTCAGAACCTAGTGGTACTAAAGCCTCTTGGTGATAACCAGAAGCGGTGGTGTCGACATTGCTCAAATCAACACGACCCGTTACAGCACTGTAGTTGTAAGAAGCTTCTGCATCTGTTTCGTTGCCCAGATCCTTGAAACCTAAACCGTTGGTGTAACCCAAAGTAGTGTAAGGCATGTTATCGGCAGCCATGCTTGGCTCATCGGAACCGATAGGTACTACTTTACCCAGAATTGGGTTACCACGCTTAGGATAACCAGCGATAGTAAATACGTGGCTGTGGTCAGCAGTAACGATAATCAAGGTATCTTCTGCGCTGGTTTTGCTTGCAGCAGCTTGAACGGCTTTGGCAAACTCTACTGCGTCAGTTAATGCATTGTATGCGCTACCAGCGTGATGACCGTGGTCAATACGACCCGATTCAACCATCAGGAAGAAGCCGTCTTCGTCTTTTTTCAAGATGTCGATGGCTTTTGAAGTCATTTCCGTCAACGATGGCTCGCCTGCGATGTCATTAGCACGGTCAGCTTCGTATTGCATATGAGATTCGTTGAACAAACCAAATACGCGCTCGGCAGTTGCAGCGTTGATAGCATCAAAACCGGTTTGGTCGTAAACGTAGTTACCATTCGGATAAGCGGCTTTCCATTCTGCTGTCAGGTCGCGTCCGTCGGTACGATCACCTTCGGTGCTGCTGACTGCATCAGGGCTGTTGAATGCAGGATCTTTAGGTAAGAAGTGACGACGTCCGCCGCCCATGACAACTTCGATACCATCAACATCTAAACCGCTGTAACGCGCTTCAAGGTTGCTCTCGAAGTTCACCAATTGGTCAGCGATATCTTTACAACCTGCAGCAACTTGAGAAGCCGGCATGTCAGATACGTCTTCCCAGTTACGGTCAGCCGATTTTGCGTATGTTGCTGCTGGTGTTGCGTGTGTAATACGAGCTGTTGAGATAATACCGGTGGCTTTACCTGCAATTTCCGCCAATTCCAGCGCTGTTACCAACTCTTGACCTTGAGAAGAGGCGCAGTTTCCGCGTTCAACCGCTTCGGCAATACCAATGATACCTGCATCGGTTTTTACGCCCGACATCATAGCCGACATAGTTCCTGCTGAATCAGGGGTTTGAGCGTCAACGTTGTAGGTTTTAGAAAAGCCAGAGAATGGGAAATCGCCGAAGCTTAATACATTCTCTTCGCCCATCATGCCTTTGTCTTGGCCGTCCATAATACGGGCAGCCGTTACGGTAGAGATACCCATGCCGTCACCGACAAACAGGATGACGTTCTTGGCTTTGCCACGCATGTCCGCCAGTTGGCTTGCGTTTACTTGTGCGATTTGCAAGCTGGAAGTCGTTTCGCCTTTTGCTGCGTCTACATTACCCACAGTAACCGCATTCCACTGCGCTTTTGCTTCTGTGATTTCTGCACGACCAGACACGAACCAAGGGTTGTTGGTGCTGCTTTGTAATTGTGCTGAGCTCAATTCTGTTGCTGCTGGAGTACACACATATTCTGTTGCACTGATTTCATCTGCATCCAACACATTGTTGCGATTGGCATCAAGTCCTGAATCAATCTGAACGCCGCCATTAGCGCAGTGCTCACTGCCTACCGACAAGCTGGTTTGTGCTACCAGGCTGTTAATGCCTGCTGAACCTTGTGCGCCATCAGCGCCATTTGCACCGTCATCACCGTCGCTCATACACCCGGTCAAGCTCAGGACAGACGCCGCAATTGCTGTATAAATAAATTGTTTCATAATCTTATTCCGTCTCAATATGTTCTGTTACTTCGGGCTTAGTCGATTAGGCCAAGGGCTTGGTCGATTAGGTGGAATACCACGCTTTGTTCAATAACGCCTTGTGCGTATTGCGAGCCTGGGCCCATTGCGTGTAGAGAAATGTCTTCACCTGCGTGAGTTTCAGAACCTAGAGGAATGGTTGCCTCCTGATGATAACCTGATGTTGTGGTGTCTACGTTGCTGATGTCTTGACGACCTGCAACAGCTGCTTCGTTATACGATGCATCACCATCTGTCTCATTACCCAAATCGCGGAAGCCCAGGCCATTGGTGTAACCTAACGTGGTGTACGGCATGTTGTCTTTAGCCATGCTAGGCTGGTCTGAACCAACAGGAACCACTTTGCCCAGAATGGGGTTGCCACGCTTAGGGTATCCAGCGATAGTAAATACGTGACTGTGGTCAGCGGTAACAATAATCAGGGTTTCTTCAGGATTAGTTGCGCTAACCGCTGCTTGAACGGCATCTGCAAACTCAATGGTGTCAGTTAATGCATTGTAAGCACTACCTGCGTGATGACCGTGGTCGATACGACCCGATTCAACCATCAGGAAGAAGCCTTGTTCGTTGTTATCAAGCACGTCGATGGCTTTGCTGGTCATTTCGGCTAGAGAAGGTTCACCAGCAATATCATTGGCGCGGTCAGCTTCATATTGCATGTGTGATTCGTTGAACAAACCAAATACACGCTCTGTTGTTGCTGCATTGATGGTGTCGAATCCTGCCTGATCATAAACGTAAACACCGTTAGGGTAGGCTGCTTGCCATTCTGCGGTTAAGTCACGACCATCAGTACGATCCCCTTCTACGCTGCTTACTGCATCAGGGCTATTGAACGTTGCGTCTTTAGGTAAGAAGTGACGACGACCACCGCCCATAACCACTTCCATACCATTTACATCAACACCAGGAAAACGAGTTTCAAGGTTCTTTTCGAAGTTAACCAATTGATCAGCGATATCTTTACATCCTGCAGTTACTGCCGCTTCTGGCATGTCAGAAACGTCTTCCCAGTTACGGTCAGCCGATTTTGCATAGGTTGATGCTGGTGTAGCGTGAGTGATACGTGCTGTTGAGATGATACCTGTCGATAGACCACGAATTTCAGCCAGTTCTAATGCTGTTACCAATTCGTTGCCTGCAACGGTAGAACAATCACCGCGAACAATGTCTTCGTCAACGCCGATAACGCCAGCGTCGGTTTTAATTCCTGTCATCATGGCAGTCATTGTGCCCGCTGAGTCAGGAGTTTGAGCATCGACGTTGTAGGTTTTTACTTGCGCTGAAAACGGGAAGTTTTCAAAGCTCAGTAAACCTTCTTCACCAGAATTACCTTGTTGTTGGCCCTTTAAAATGCGCGCTGCGGTTAAGGTTGAAATACCCATACCATCACCAACGAACAAAATTACATTTTTAGCCTTTGTATTTGGCACTTGTTGTAATTTGCTATTGATACTTGATTGAGCACTGGTGTACCAGGCGCTGGATGATTGTACTGCCGGTACTACCTGCGCTTGTGCTGTCACGGATACAGCAAGCGCCATCGCGCCAGTCTTGGCTATCCAGGTCTTGTTCATAGTGGATGTTCCTATAAGTAAGTGTGTTTGTTGTTGCTTCGACTGAGTCCATCTCAGTTAAACGATGGCGAGGATAGGGGGATTGTGTGACAGAGTATTTAAGTAATTAAGACGAAAATATTGCGTAAAAAAGACCAGTAAGACGAATGCGTGACGTTAATATTAAGGTGCGGATAAGTTATTCGGCGGGGGAATGTCGAATTGTTAAACGTATTTTTGTTTTAAATAATAAAAACAGTGAATTGCGTCGAATTTAAATATTGCATAAATATGACAATTTATATTTCTATATGACAATAATAAGGATATTTTGTGACTTATTGCCATTGGTCATACCAGAATTACATTTTTCTACAAATATTTACCCCTGAACGGCAAAATATTTAGGGTTGGAAGCTGGACTTAATTGCAAACTGGTATACTTTTTATATTATGGCTCAAATATGAAAATGTGCTGTAAGGAGTGAAGTTTATGGCCCTGGATCGAGTCATGAATAAAGAGTTTAAAGTGGTGGAGCCGTTGGATTCTCTACGCTATGTTGCATCGCTTTTTGAGACTCGAAATGTGTCACATGTATTGATTCAAGAAAACGGCGTTTTGCTGGGAATTATTTCTGATCGCGATGTGCTTAGAGCAATTCATCCGAATACTTTTTCGGATATTGCCTCTAATGTTGAGCTTAAGGTGTTAAATAAAACCGCGAATCAGATAATGACAGCGAAACCCATTTGTATTGCAATTGAAAGCGCTATTATCAGTGCTGGCGAAATCATGCTGGATAACAATATCTCAGCATTGCCAGTGATGAATGACAAGGGAAGAGTCGTTGGGCTGGTTACTCTCAAGGGGATCGTGAATTATTTTGTTTCCCGTACCCGAAACAAAATGAACAATATCGAATCTTATATTTAAACTTCAAATTGCATTGTTTCCAAAGTGATCTCGGTTGGGGTCACTTTTAGCATGCTGCCCTGTGTATACCAATCACCTAGCACGATGCGCTGTGCCGGTTCAGAGTTGATTTCCAAATCGTGAATTGCTGGCCTGTGAGTGTGGCCATGAATCAGCCTTTTCACGCCATTGTCTTGCATTACCCTGACGACTTCCTCTGGTGTAACGTCCATTATATCGAGCGAAAGAGTGGACTGGTTTTGCTGGCTGATCTTGCGTCCGCGAGCTGCTATTTTGCGTCGTACTGAAAGGGGAAGCATGAGAATTAATCTCGGCCACCACCAACTGCGCGCTTTACGGCGAAATCGTTGATAGGCTTCGTCCTTGGTACAAAGTTCATCACCATGCATAATCAAGGTGGCTTCGCCGTATAAGTCAATCACATCTGATTCCGGTAGCAGCGTCATGCCTGCACGTTTTGTGAAAGCCTTGCGGATCAGGAAGTCCCGATTGCCATGAATAAAATAAATAGCCACGCCCCGTTCAGATAACTGCCTGAATGCCTGAGTGACTTCCTGAGTAAAGGGGTTGATGTCATCGTCGCCAATCCAGGCTTCGAATAAATCACCTAATACATATAACGCGTCAGCATCAACAGCTTGAGTCGTTAGAAAATGCTTTAGGCAAGTTGTGATTTCCGGATGTTCCGGGCTTAAGTGTAAATCGGCAATAAAGTAGGTAACTGGCATGCGAGTGATTCAGGAAGAGAAATTAAGGAGCATCATGAGATGCTCCCAGCACACCATTATTCGGTGATTTCAGCTTTTTCGATAACCACGTCTTCGACAGGAACGTCTTGGTGGAATCCATGCGAACCCGTCGCAACAGCTTTGATTTTTTCAACCACGTCCATACCGTCAGTGACTTCACCAAATACACAATAACCCCAACCATCCATTGATTCGCTACGGAAGTTCAGGAAGTCGTTGTTGTTCACGTTAATGAAGAATTGCGCGGTTGCAGAATGTGGATCATTGGTACGCGCCATTGCAATGGTGCCCATTTTGTTTTCCAGGCCGTTGTTGGCTTCGTTTTCAATTGGGTCGTTTGTTGCTTTTTGCACCATACCCGGTTCCATACCGCCACCCTGGATCATAAATCCATTAATAACGCGGTGGAAAATAGTGTTGTCATAGAATCCATCGCGTACATAAGACAGGAAGTTTTCAACTGTTTTGGGGGCTTTCTCAGCGTTCAACGCTAATGTAATTTTACCAAAGTTGGTGTGTAGAGTGACCATTGCTATACCTGTGTGTTTTTCTAAAAGTCTGCGCATTCTAGCGGAACTCATGCACTATAAAAAGTATCGATGATATTTTGCTGTTGCTTTGGGTAAAAAGCTTGAGAGTCGTCATCAATGGGTGATAATATTTTTACCCGATTTGTTAACCCTATGAGTGCTATTTAAATCAAATGCACGAGGGGAAACATTAAGCAACGTAAAATTAAATATCAGTGAAATGGACCATTCATATTTTTACTGACGTATAATTTGCCGCTGACTTTCATCAAAATCCGAACAGGGTTCCAGTTGCGAGCATGTTCACAACAAAATAATCAGGATCGTAGATGTTACAGATTTATAATACTCTCACTCAGGAAAAGCAGGAATTTAAACCCCTAGTCCCCGGAAAAGTGGGTATGTATGTATGCGGGATTACTGTTTACGATCTCAGTCACATGGGGCATGCCCGTACCTATTTAAGCTTCGATTTAATGGTTCGATACCTGCGCCATAAAGGTTACGACGTAACTTATGTGCGTAATATCACCGACGTTGACGACAAGATCATCAAGCGCGCTATTGAAAATAACGAAACGGTTGATCAATTAACCGAGCGCACTATCTCCATGATGCATGAAGACTTCAAGGCCATTAATTTGTTGGATGCCGACATTGAACCTCGCGTCACCACTCATATGGATGAAATCATCAATGTAATTCAGCGTTTGGTTGATAAAGGCTACGCTTATCAAGCGAATAATGGCGACGTGTTGTTCGAAGTGAACTCCTATAAAGACTATGGTCGTTTGGGCAAGCAAGATTTAGAACAATTGAATGCCGGTGCGCGTGTTGATGTTGATGAGAATAAAAAAGCACCACTGGATTTTGTATTGTGGAAAACGGCAAAACCCGGTGAGCCTAGCTGGCCTTCTCCGTGGGGCGATGGTCGTCCGGGCTGGCACATTGAATGTTCTGCCATGAACCACAAACATTTGGGTGAGCATTTCGACATTCACGGTGGCGGTTCTGACCTGATTTTCCCTCACCATGAAAATGAAATCGCGCAATCATGCTGTGCATTCGACACCCCTTACGTGAACTATTGGGTTCACTCCGGCATGGTGCAAGTGAATCAGGAGAAAATGTCCAAGTCTTTGGGTAACTTCTTCACATTGCGTGATGTATTGCAAGACTACGACCCAGAAACGTTGCGTTATTTCTTGATGTCGGCGCATTACCGTAGTCAATTGAACTATTCAGAAGATAACCTGAAACAGGCGAAAGCCGCGATGGAGCGTTTCTACACCGCATTGCGTGATGTTGAAGCGGATGAATCTGTTGATTTAGCTCACGGTGGTTATTTAGCCCGCTTTGAAGAAGCGATGGATGACGATTTCAATACGCCAGAAGCTTTCTCTGTGATGTTTGATTTAGCCCGAGCTGTGAATAAAGAAACTGACGCTTCTGAGAAGTCTAAATTGGCAGGTGTGCTGAAAAAACTCGGCGGCATTATTGGACTGTTGCAGTTGGATCCTGCTGCGTATTTGCAAGGTGGTTCAAGCGGCGGCGATGATGTGGCTGAAATTGAGGCGCTAATCAAGCAACGTAACGATGCGCGCCAAGCGAAAGATTGGGCGGCAGCAGACGATGCTCGTGACAAATTACAAGCGATGAATATCGTCTTGGAAGATGGGCCTCAAGGGACAACATGGCGTCGAGGCTAAGCTTTTTAGCTTGTTCTTCTTAAAATAAATTTAAAGAGCGCTCAATTGAGCGCTTTTTTATGCTTAAAAATTGAGCTTTTTCTCATTCTGTGAGAGCTTGCATGGGCTCGTCGGTACAGAGCTGGAGCTCAGATTTTGTTTGTTCCAGAATCATGATCCTGCACTTTTAAAATTTTCTATAAGTCCCGTATCTTGCGGCTTTTAGAAACTTTTAGTGTCTATTCTCATTTTCAATCGGTAGCTTGAATGACGTGGTCAGGTTGTTTTTCAATGGATGCGATTTTCAAAGGAAGGACTTTTCAAGGAGCTTTTGCCAAGCACGCTTGTTTATCGCGGAAACAGTTGTTTAGTGCAAAGTAAGACAAGGAAAACCGAGCCACACGTTTTTTGTTTAAATAATAGGTTTAAGTAACAATTTACTGTTAAGGAATAAAGATGATGAAAATGAAAAAATTGGCAGTGTTGGTAATGGGTATTGGAATGTCTATCGGTGTCGCTACTAATGCATTTGCTCGCCCAAGCCCAGAACAATGTGAACTTCAATTAAAACCCGCTTGTGAAGCCGGTAATCAAAAGGCTTGTGTTGAGTACAATTTATGGTGTCTTGAGTAATCACCCGCGCAAAAAAGCGTAAGCACATGATAAAGTAAATAATGTAAGGGGCTAAATTCAGCCCCTTTTGTGTTCGTTAATAACAAGAGATGTTGACATGTTAAAAACCGTGTTGAGTTACGGATTATATTTGATTGTTGGACTGGCTATTGGCATTGGAGCCTCTAAGGGATACCAATGGATGACGGCTGCTTCAGAATATACCATTGGTGATTTTGCTGAATATCACGCGGTAAATAATTCCAAGGTGATTGTGTTGGGTACTGCCTGGTGTAAATACTGTGCCAAAACACGACGCTTGTTTGAAAGTCTGAATGTGGAATACCAAGACTATGATGTTGAAAAGAATAGCCAATATCAGTCCATTTATCAGGAGCTAGGCGCAGGTCCTGTACCCATTATCTTAATTGACGATGTGAAAATAGTCGGCTTTAGAAAAGAGATCATCATGCAATTCCTTACAGCAAAAGGGTTACATCAAGGCTAAGTTGAGCTTTTGCTGGTGGCTCAGGAAAAGCTTGGCGATATGGATGACCAAAGCTAAATCAAACGCTTAAGCCAAACGCTTAAACCAAAACTTAAACAAACCACTAAAAGCAGTCCCTAAAGCCCAAACTTCCACTTGAGCAACAACAACACTGTGGTTGAGTAGAGGATCGAAATAGGCACGCCTGCCTTAATAAAGTCTTTAAAGCGGTAGTTTCCGGCGCTGAATACCAGTAGGTTGGTTTGGTAGCCGTAGGGTGAGATAAAGCTGGCGCTGGCGGCAAAGGCAACAGCCAGAGCGAAGGGCATAATCGACACGCCCAAGGATTCAGATACGCCATAGGCAAAGGGGAACATTAAGGCGGCTGCGGCGTTGTTGGTGACCATTTCGGTCAGTAATAATGTCGCTAGGTAAACAGTCACCAAAGCCATAAACGGGCTACCACTTTGAATAATAGGCGCCAATAGGGTGGTGATTTTCTCAAGCATACCTGATTTTTCCAGCGCCATGGCCAGGCTCATGGCGCCTACTATGATGGATATCAGGTTGATAGGCATGCTGCGTTTTATTTCTGTACCACTAATGACCCCGTAAAACACCAGCAGCGATAGCAAACATAGCAGTGCAATCGGCAGGCTAAGCCATTGTAGAGCGGCGATTAGCACTGCCAACAAAAAGCCGCCAATGGTGAGCCATTCCTGTTTGAATGTGAGTTTTTTGGCGATGCTGACTTCCGACACCATAAAGAAGTTGTTCTTTAAGTTGTGACGATTCTGGAAATCTGGGCCTGTGGCTAACAATAAGAAGTCACCGGCTTTGAGTTTCAGCTCTCCCAGCTTTCCTGACAGGTTTTCACCATCGCGACGAATGGCGACTACAGCAGCATCGAAAAGCGCTCGGAAACCCACTTGTTTAAGCGTCTTACCAATTAACATGGCACGGTTGGACACAATTACTTCGGTCAGGTTTTCGCGCAGCAGGCCGTTACTGTCGGCGAACAAAGTTAAACCGTCGATATGGCTGAGAGTATCTACGCGCTGAATATTGCCGGAGAAGATCAGTTTATCGTCTCTTTCCAGAATAATATCTGGAGCAACCGGGGTGATCAGTTTGTTGTCTCGCACGATTTCCACCAGAAACAATTCTGGCAGGTTACGCAAATGGTTTTCTTCGACGGTTTTACCGATAAGCGATGAACCCCAGCCTACTTTGGCTTCGATGATGTAGTGCTTGTATTGGTCTTCGGAGACTTCGATTTTGGGTAGAAAACCGGAGGTAACAAAAAGCAATAAGCAGCACACAAGGCCAGCGCTGAGACCGTATAAGGTAAAGTCCCAGAACGCGAATCCGGGGTGTCCATGCTCCACCAGAAAGCTATCGACAATCAGGTTGGTGGATGTACCAATAAGTGTGACGGTGCCGCCTAAAATCGCTGCGTAAGACAGGGGTAGCAGTAATCGGGAAGCAGGGTGATGCTGATTCTGTTTTACTGGCCCTGCCAGGCTGGCAACGATGGCAGTATTGTTGAGTAGGGCAGAGCTAAAAAAGGAGACGCCCAATAGCTTGCCTAAACTGCGCCGATAGTCGCTGCTGATTAATGTTCGGCCAATAGATTTGATAAACCCGGTTTTATCAATGGCGACACTAATGATTAATAAAAGAACCAGTGTTACCAGCCCCGGGTTTGCCAGGTTGTGAAAGACATCACTAAGAGTCAGCTGATTGGTTAATAGCAGCGATAGTGTCGCCATCGAGAAGATGAACGCAGTGTTTTTATTCGAAAATATTAGTAAACCGATAGTGCCGACAAACACGAACAATGTAAAAAGCGCATCAAATCCCATGGCGACTCATTTTTATTAGAATTGGCGTTATTAGAGTTTGCTAATATCCAGACTTTGCCAATGTGGGAAGTGCTTTCTTACCAATGCGTTCAGTTCTAATTCGAATTCTGAGAACTCAGTGGTTTTCACTTCTGAAGTGCATTGATCCACGATCATGCCCGCGCCCACTGTGCCGTTAGTCATTCTGTCGATGATAATAAAGGCACCAGTGCTACGGTTTTTACGATATGGATCGCACGCTACACGTTGGGTTAGTTTGACTTTCGTCAATGCGATTTCGTTCAAATTCAAACGTACCGCTTCGCAGTGTTCCAGTGTATTCACATCAATCTGATATTCAATGCTACTGATACTACCGGTTGTCTGTTTGGTCGCAAACTTAATACCATATTGCTTGTTTGGCAACATGGGTTCTTCCGACATCCACACAATGGTTGCCAAAAATTCGTTACCAACGAATGGTGTCGCATCAGCTTTAACAATGGTATCGCCACGAGAAATATCAATTTCGTCTTCAAGCGTTAGCGTGATGGCTTGTGGTGCATAAGCGTACTGCAAGTCACCATCGAAAGTCACAATCTCTTTCACTCGTGAGGTTTTACCAGAAGGTAATACCTTAACGTCATCGCCGACTTTAATTTCACCAGACACTACGTTACCGCAGAAGCCTCGGAAGTTCAGGTGAGGGCGGTTTACGTATTGAAC
This sequence comes from Paraneptunicella aestuarii, assembly GCF_019900845.1. Taxonomy (NCBI): domain Bacteria; kingdom Pseudomonadati; phylum Pseudomonadota; class Gammaproteobacteria; order Alteromonadales; family Alteromonadaceae; genus Paraneptunicella; species Paraneptunicella aestuarii. The sequence continues at coordinate 1,680,652 of NZ_CP074570.1, forward strand.
CGGGAAGCGGAACTCACCGTCGCTTTTCTCGCGATTGACTTCGATGGTTTCCAGCAAGTGCATCAACGTATCGCCTTCGTACCAGCTCAGGCTTTCGCCGCGATTCACAACGTTGTCGCCGACTAATGCTGACATAGGCACAAAGCGAATGTCGTCAAAATCCAATTGTTTGGAGAATTCCAGATAATCAGAGCGGATGCGCTCAAAAACGTCTTGACGATAATCCATCAAGTCCATTTTGTTGACGGCAACAATAACGTGTTTGATACCCAATAAGGAAACCAGAAATGAATGGCGACGAGTTTGAGTTTTCACGCCTTCACGGGCGTCAACCATCATGATGGCTAAATCACAGGTTGAAGCGCCTGTTACCATGTTGCGGGTGTATTGCTCATGCCCTGGAGTATCAGCGATGATGAACTTACGCTTGTCAGTCGAAAAGTAGCGGTAAGCAACGTCGATGGTGATACCTTGTTCACGCTCGGATTGCAGACCATCAACCAGTAAGGCCAGGTCGACCTGTTCACCCGTTGTCCCCATCTTTTTGCTGTCTTTAACAACGGCAGCCATTTGATCTTCATAGATCATTTTGGAGTCGTGTAATAGTCTGCCGATGAGTGTACTTTTTCCGTCATCAACACTACCACAGGTTAAAAATCTCAGGAGATCTTTCTTTTCGTGTTGTGCCAGGTAGGCCAGAACATCGTCCTGCAATAATTGGTTCTCACTATGCATGGATTACGCGCTCACTAAAAAATAAGGGTTTAAAATGGATTCTTTCTGGTTGTAAAGCAGTGGCTCGCCGGAATCGACATAAGACGATTCGGCATCGGAGCCTTTATTCAAAATGGTGACTTTACCGCCGGCTGCTCGCACAATGGCGTGTGCCGCTGCGGTATCCCATTCTGATGTGGGGCCAAGTCTTGGATACAAATGTGCTTGCCCTTCCGCTACCAGACATAACTTCAACGAACTGCCCATCGACAGCATTTCTGTTTCGCCGGGAATATTGGCCAAAAACGCTGCAATGTCGGGACTTTGGTGCGAGCGACTTCCAACCACTTTACATACTTCATTGTCGCTACGTACCACGGCCTTGATCGCTTGTTTGCCTTCGGATGTGACTTTATAAGCCCCTTCCGCACTGGCGATATACAAGGTATCCAGAACAGGCGCGTAAACCACACCCATCACAGGCTGACCTTTATCAATCAAGGCGATATTCACGGTGAACTCACCGTTTTTCTTAATGAATTCTTTGGTTCCGTCCAGTGGGTCGACAAGCCAGAACTGTTGCCAGTTTTGTCGTTCTTCCCAAGTGATATCCGCAGACTCTTCTGACAGGATTGGCAGGTCAGAATAGCTTTTCAGCCCTGCAACAATCACTTCATGCGCTGCTAGATCAGCATCAGTTAACGGACTACTGTCAGACTTTTCATAAACGGAGAAATCTTTGTTGTAGATCTCCATAATAGCCTGACCCGCTTGTTTGGCGGTCTGTGCTACTTGTTCCAGTAGTTCAGATGAAAACGTCATTACTTGATATACCCCTTCGCAACAAGTTGGGTATACAGCTGTTCCACAGCCTGTTCAGCTGAAGAACCGTCATACTTTAAGTGAATTTCCGGATTCTCTGGTTGCTCATAAGGTGAGTCGATACCAGTGAAGTCTTTGATATCGCCTTGACGCGCTTTTTGATACAAGCCTTTGGGATCGCGTTTTTCACATTCTTCCAATGGGGTATCAACAAAGATTTCTACAAATTCGCCTGCTTGTAATAAGTTACGACAGTAATCACGGTCGGCTCTAAACGGCGAAATAAACGCAGTAAGCACAATCATACCTGCATCGACGAAGAGCTTCGCGACTTCGCTGATACGGCGGATATTTTCAACGCGATCTTTGCTGCTAAAACCTAAATCGCCGCATAAGCCGTGGCGAATATTGTCGCCATCCAGCAAATAGGTGTAGTGGCTGCGCTCAACCAGCTTTTGCTCAAGCAAATTAGCCAGTGTTGACTTGCCAGAACCGCTTAAACCGGTAAACCAGATCACTAATGGACGTTGCTGCATTGCTTCAGAACGAACTTGTTTATCAACTTTATGTTGATGCCAAACGATGTTTTTGTTTTCCATTAGAAGTAACCCTCCATTTTCTTTTTCTCCATGGAGCCTGATGCATCGTGGTCGATAACACGACCTTGACGCTCAGAGGTTTTGGTTAACAACATTTCCTGAATAACTTCAGGTAAGGTACTGGCGGTAGATTCTACAGCCCCTGTTAGTGGGTAGCAGCCTAGCGTTCTAAAGCGAACCGATTCCATCTTCGGCTCTTCGCCAGGCAACAATGGCATACGGTCGTCATCAATCATAATTTTGATGCCGTCGCGTTCCACAACGGGACGCTCTTTGGAAAGATATAAGCCAGGGATTTCAATATTTTCTGAATAGATATATTGCCAGATATCCAGCTCAGTCCAGTTTGACATGGGGAAAACACGGATGCTTTCGCCTTTGTTAACCTGTGAGTTATAGATGTTCCATAATTCTGGACGCTGGTTTTTTGGATCCCAGCGGTGATGTTGATCACGGAACGAGTAAACCCTTTCTTTAGCGCGAGATTTTTCCTCGTCACGACGAGCGCCACCAAAGGCCGCATCAAACTGATATTTGTCTAATGCCTGCTTTAATGCCTGGGTTTTCATGATGTCAGTGTACTTGCTACTACCGTGAGTGAACGGCGTTATCTTATTACCAGCGCCTTCCGGGTTGGTATAAACAAGTAACTCAAAACCATGCTGTTTAGCCATGCGATCACGGAACTCGATCATTTCTCTGAATTTCCATGTGGTATCCACATGTAATAAAGGGAAGGGGATCTTGCCGGGGGCGAAGGCTTTACGGGCAATGTGTAGTAATACCGAGGAGTCTTTGCCAACCGAGTACAACATAACCGGGTTTTCAAATTCGGCAGCCACTTCACGGAAGATGTGAATGCTTTCCGACTCCAACTGTTTTAAATGAGTAATACTGGGAATATTGGTAGACATCTTGGCCCTAATCTATAACTTTTATGCAAAAGAATTATATGATTATGACCATAACACAAAATATAGAATAAGGATTATGCTTATTGGCTATATAAAATTAGTATTTTATTCAGTGAACTCGGTTCTTTCTATTGCCCATTTAACTGCTTCTAAATGACACTCTGCGGAGAGGTCAAAATCGACACTGATTCTGTCAGCAAGCAAGCAGGCATTTGCCCAGTTAGCAGCCTCAAAGGCTTTACATAATTGCAGGTAGGTTGCTAGCTCACCTTCGCCTTCAATGAGTGGAATTTTGATACTGTCTGACAGGGGCAACTTGTTAAGCAGGTCTTCAAGATTGGTATCCAGCATAGCATCCAGCAAAGATAGCAGCCCAACCAGAAATGCTGTGGCGAAAGCGGGTTTTTGCCCCGGGAGTTTAGCCAGTGACTCACAAAAGCGAGCGCGAACCAAAGACATGGTGGTTAATTCAGCCGGTTTACCCGAGGCAAATTGAGCGGTAAACAGTAGTGAAACAAAGCGACGCAACTCTTGTTGGCCCAGAAATACAATGGCCTGTTTGATATCGGATATTTCATTGCGACGTTTAAAAAAGGAACTTTGAGCGTAGCGCAGTAATTTAAAAGACAGGTTAACATCGCTCTCAAAAGCTCGGGTGATCATGTTTATGTCAGGATCGGGAGAAGCCATTTCAGCCATTAACTCGGCAAGTGCAATATGCGAGGATTCCAGAGAGCGGCTCTGCATGACTTCCGGTTTGCTAAAGAAGAAGCCCTGAAAATAGGCAAATCCCAGTTCTTTAGCGATTTCAAATTCTTCGTGAGTTTCTACTTTTTCAGCCAGTAACCTGATATGCGGGAAGTCTCGAATATCCCGAATAACCTGTTTGATTTCATCCACTGACATTGCAATCCAGTCAATTTTGATGATATCGGTGAAAGGGTAGAAATACCGCCAGGCCGGATCGTGAATGTAGTCATCTAATGCAATTTGGAAGCCATGGGCTTTTAATTCTTTTACCGCAGTTAATAAGCGTTTACCCGGTTGCACTGTTTCCAATACTTCCACAACAACCTGATCGTTAGGCAACATCAGAGGATAACGATTGAGTAACGTGTCTTCAGTGAAGTTGATAAAGGCAAGCTTATTTTGTGTCAGGCTATCTAGCCCAAGATTGAGGTGTAAGCCTTCCAGCATTTTGGATGTGGCTTCATCATCGTCTATGTTTGGGAATACGTTTTCCAGACTGTCTCTGAATAATAATTCGTATGCGTATACGTCCTTGTTAATGTCTAAAATGGGCTGTCTTGCAGTAAAAAAAGCCATTATTTGATACTTCCTATCCTGGGGCTACTCAAAAAACTGTTGTGTATCTGTGCCTGAAACAAGGCTGGTTGAGGCTTACTAATAAAGCATATTTTTCAGAAATTCGCATTGCTTTTTAAAATTTGAATCATAAAAGAATAGCGACTCATCAGCAACGCTACCTCAACCTGTCAATGTACTACCGTAAGTGTAGTGTATGAATCGCATTTTCAAATACTATTTGTGAATTAAAACAGTTACTTTTTCATGGCGTTCAAGGATATCACTGGATGGCGAGGTGGTTATCTTACTTACTATCCATATCATGGCTGATGCTGCAATAAATCCAGGAACCATTTCATACATGAGTGAACTTAAGGATTGTCCATCAATGTTGACAGGGGCGTATATCCAGATCAAAACAACGAATGCACCCGTTATCATGCCTGCAATAGCACCAAGGCGTGTCATATTACTCCAGAACAATGAAAACAATATGACAGGCCCGAAGGCTGAGCCGAATCCTGCCCATGCATTGCTGACAAGGCTTAATATTGAACTGCTGCGGTCGTAGGCTAAGCCAATCGCCACGATAGCCACCAGAGCAACGCAGACACGGCTGATCAATAATAATTCTTTCTGTGTGGCTTCTTTACGTAAAAAACGATGATAAAGATCGCCCGCCAGAGAGCTTGAAGTGACGAGCAATTGCGAGGAAATGGTACTCATTATTGCCGCTAAAATAGCCGCAAGCAGGAAGCCTGTAATAAGCGGATGAAACAGAATTTGGCTGTATACGATAAAGATAGTTTCCGGGTCTGTGAGTTCTATTTTATTCAACGCAACAAAGGCTACGCCCGTTAATCCCACCATTAATGCACCTATGATAGAAACAATCATCCAGCCCATACCGATATTACGTGCAACAGGGACTTCTTTAACAGAGCGGATTGCCATAAAGCGCACAATAATATGAGGTTGACCAAAATAACCCAAGCCCCAGGCCATGCTGGATATGATGGCAAGGATGCTGGTGCCGCTGAGCATGGCCAGTAAATCGGGGTTAATGGCTTCGATCTGATTGAAGGTATTACTAACGCCACCCATGTTTAATATGGCAACGACAGGAACCAGAATAAGGGCGATAAACATGATGCAGCCTTGTACGAAGTCGGTCATGCTCACGGCCATAAAGCCACCAAACATGGTGTAAGCCACTACAACGCCAGTGGTAACGTACAATCCTGTGTAATAGCTCATGCCAAAGGCGCTTTCAAACAACTTACCGCCAGCGACAACGCCTGACGAGGTATAAAGGGTAAAGAACACCACGATAACAATTGCGGAGATAATTCTTAAGGTGTGGCTGCTATCTAAAAAACGGTGCTCAAAGTAGTCGGGAATGGTTAGTGCGTCTGCTAACTCGGTATACACCCTGAGCCTTGGCGCCACCAGTAAATAGTTACAAAACGCACCAATGACTAATCCGATGGCTATCCATGTGCTGGACATGCCTGAAATGTACATGGCGCCGGGCAATCCCATCAACATCCAACCGCTCATATCGGACGCTCCGGCGGACAGGGCGGTAATGGCCGGGCTGACTTTTCTACCTGCCAATAAAAAACCTGCGACATCGGCTTCTGATTGTTGGTAGGAATAAAGGCCGATTGCGAGCATGACCAAAAAATACAGTGCTAAAGAGGCGAGAGTGTATGCATCCATAAGATTTTCTTGCTTTTTTTATGTCTGGACGGAGGTCAGAGTCTAGCGGTCAATGCGGGTTTGAGTAAAGGAGAAATTTGCAAACGCTCAGGATTGAGCGTTTGGCTTGTAACACGAATACCTAAATACCAGTTCCAAACTATCAGTCACCTGTAGAGAATTAGGAGCAAACCCTCAGCCCTGCTTTTCACTTGATGAATCGACGAAGCGGCTGTGGAGCCTACATGGAAGTATCCACGGCGAGTTTGCGATAAATCTCTATGGGTGACTGACAATTAAACACAGCTATTTAGATCGAAAACAGCATTTTGCCTCGTACTTCGTCCATGCTTTGTTCTGTCGGTTTGGCTTTTTCTGCCAGTACGACCACATTCATCTTGCTGGTTTGCCAGGCTCGTCCAAAGTAGTTTTCGTCTTCAAAATGCCCTGTAAAGATTTCGTTGTCTTCCTTGGGGGTAATAAATACGGTGAATTTGTCTGCGCCGTTGCCCAATACCAAATGTAAAGAACGTTGTTTGTCGAACAAGCAATAACTCGCGAAATATACGCGTGAAAACGGTTCTTTGAGTTCGCCACCAAATGACGCCAGCTTGGCATTGACATCAGCCAAAGGCACATTGTCGTCGACCGACAAGGCATAGTCTGCTTCGTGATACATATGACGCAGAGCCACATCGCTTAATTCATAGATGGTGGGCTGTCTGTTAAATAATGTGAAGCTTAAACCAATAACAAAGGCAACAGATGCCGCCAGTGCGATGTGCATTCGATTACGACTACGATCGCGGTTATGGCTTTCTATTGATTGGCGCAAAATGAGCCTATGAGCCAATTCGCTGGGTACAGGCACGTCCAGTGCATTTTCGATGTCACTGTTCATGCTTTTCATTTCGTCCCAAAACTGTTGCTTGGCGGGATCTTGAGTTGCCGCCTCTAATAATGCGGGATCTTTGCTGCCAGGATCAGCATAAACCTGACGGCGAAATTCTAAATCATCCATTCGCTTTCCCCATCATGTTAGAGTCATTTTCGATAGCTTCTTTCAACTGATTTCTCGCCCTAAATAATCTGGTCATTACGGTATTTTTGTTGAGTCCCAGTTGTTCTGATATTTCCTCACCACTAAACCCAAACATGACTTGAAGGATTAATGGTTCTCTGTATTCTTCGTTAAGTGCCGCGATATGACGACGTAATTCTCTATTCTCAATTTTACCTTCCTGAGAGACATCGTTATCCATCAATACCACATCATCCATATCGACCACATCTAATTGCTTGCGTTCAAAGCGGCGTGCATTTTCTCTTCTCAATATTGTGATAAGCCAGGATTTCGCTGCCTTTTCGTCATTGAGTGAATCTAATGATTTCCAAGCGCGCAGAAATGCCTCTTGCACGATATCTTCTGCAATATGTTTGTCTTTCACCAACCAGTAGGCGTACCTGTATAGGTCTGCATGGTAGGTGTGTACGAGCGCTTCATAGCGCTTTTGTTTATCAGCCATGTTTTGAGAGACCGTGCTTTGCTGATTTTGCTTTCGAGAAATCATTTTTTTATTTGATCCGGCTATCTACAAGCTAAGAGTCCAAGCCCATTGTAAACCCCTTTGGAGTTACGACAAGCCCCGGGTTAAGCTGGAGCCTTGCTAAAAAAAAAAGCCGCCAGAATCGATGGTGGCGGCTGTTTTTTTAATTAGGGAAGCCCTTGATTAAGCTTGTTTTAATTGAGCAGCCCATTTGTTCAGCTTTTCTTCTAACAAGTTCAATGGAACCGGGCCATCTTTCAGGATTTCATCGTGGAAACCACGAATATCGAATTTATCACCCAGTTCTTGTTTTAAGCGCTCACGAATTTCGACAATTTTCAGCTTACCAATCATGTAGGCTGTTGCCTGACCAGGCATTGCAACATAGCGCTCAATGGCTTTACGCGCATCTTCTTCCGGGTTGGGTGTATTGTCGATTAGGTATTGGATTGCTTTTTCACGGCTCCACTTTTTAGCGTGAACACCAGTGTCTACAACCAAACGACAAGCACGCCATAGTTCCATGGAAAGGCGACCAAAATCGGAATATGGGTCACGATAGAAGCCCATTTCTTTCGCTAATTGCTCAGTGTATAAACCCCAACCTTCGGTATAAGCAGTAAAGTTAACAAACTTCTGGAATTCAGGAACGCCTTCCAGTTCAGTGGCAATCGCTAATTGCATGTGATGTCCCGGAATACCTTCATGGTAAGCCAGAGCTTCCATTTGGTAGGTCGGCATAGAATTCATGTCGTATAGGTTTGCATAGTACACACCTGGACGTGAACCATCTGGAGCCGGGCGTTGATAGAAAGCTTTACCTGCTGACTGCTCGCGGAATGCTTCAACACGTTTTACGATCATTGGCGCTTTCGGTAACAAACCAAAATAATCTGGCAGCTTGGTACGCATTTCGTCTACTAACGCAGTGGCTTCCGCCATATAACGCTCACGGCCCTCATCGGTGTTTGGATAGTAGAACTGTTTGTCGGTTCTCATGAACTCGAAGAAAGCGGGTAAATCACCTTTAAAGCCCACTTTATCTTTGATGGCCATCATTTCATTGTGAATGCGGTCAACATGCTTTAAGCCCAGGTTATGAACATCATCGGCTGTTAAATCTGTGGTGGTGAACCATTCCAAACGGTTTTTATACCACTTGTCGCCTTCTGGTAAGCGCCAGACGCCATCGCCTTCAGGTGACAAACCAGCATGTTTATCAAGTTCTTTAATCAGTTTTTGATAACCTGGCAATACCGATGCAATCAAGGCGGCTTTGGCATCGCTCAACAACTTGTTGCGTTTCTCATCGCTGATATCCAGTTTGCTGACTTTACCTTTAAAGTCGTCCCAGATAGTAGAGTCCTGCTCTGAGTCATCAAAAGGTTGACCTGTGATGACATTATTAGAAGCCTGAACCATTTGTTCGTAAGACCATTTCGGTGGGAAAATGCCTTTTTCTTCACGAATGCGCAGTTGATCAATAACTTGATCAAATAAATGGTCTACTTTTTGTAGACGGCCTACATAGGCTTCTGCATCGGAAAGGTCGTTAACCTGATGAATGTTGATCAGGAAGCTTGGGACAATGGTATGAAAACCACGGAACTGATGCATGATGTATTCTTGATGACGGAATTCATCATTAGCCAATTGGCGTTTGGTATCTAATTCATAGATGGTTTTACTTAGTAAATCTTGTTCTGTCAGCTTGCTGGTATCGAAAGCTGCCAGTGTTTCCAAGCGTTGTTGCAAGCGAGCAACGTATTCGTCTGCACGTTCTTCGGTGATTTCATCCCATTTATCGTAATCCCATTTAATGCCCAAATACGATTGGTATAAAGGCGATTCTTTAAGATCTTCCTGAAATGCGTCTGCAAAGAACTTGGCTAAGCGCTCTGATTCAGTCATCGGCTTTTCAGCTTCTGCACTAACAGTCTGCTCAGTTTGAGGTTTTGCTGCTTGGGTGGTGGTCGATTCTGGCTCTGCAGCTTTTTGACAACCCGCTAACCAGAGTGCCGACAGAGTGGCAACAACAAGTGGTTTTAATTTCATCATTAGACTTACCTTTTACTGCGTGTTCGGATAAAGAGGGTGTAACTGTGTACCCTTGATTACCGGTTTATCCCGGCTTTGTTTCCGTAATGTTATTAGTAGATCCTTCAATGCAGAGAACAACTCATTGCTGTTTGTTGACTGGTGGTTACTACCTCCAAAACGATTACCAAACAGCGTGTCCAATAGGGCTTTTAATTCACCGTTTTGCAGTTGTTCAACGCTTTTCGCTAATGATTGTTGTGGATTTCTGCATATTTCTGCAAGCCAGGGTTGCAAATAATTTGTAAGATTTTGCGCATCCTGCTGTTGAACAACCTGCTGTAATTGTTGCCACAGTTGTTTTTCCGTGTAATTGCCATGTGTTTCACTGGTCGTGACTAGAGCCTGCTTTTTCCGGCTACTTAACCACCAGAACATCAGTGTGGCTAACCATAGCACCAGTAAAATCCAACTGCTTATTGACCACCATTGAGGAGCGATGGGGGCGGATGTTAATGGCGCTTGAGCCAATGGTAGTTGGGGCGCTTGCTGTTGTGCCACGGTTGCTGGATCTGGTGCTTGAATCGGTGCTGGTGTTGTTGTGGTTTGAGCCGCTTTTACCGTTAAACGCTTTTCCGGCAAGGTAGCAAATTCAGTTTTGCCAGTAACCACATTAAACCAGGGAACGCTCACCGCAGGGATAATCAGTACACCGGCCTCATTTGGAATAATCGCGGTGCTTTCGTTACGCTGTGCGACAAAGGTGCCATTGCGCTGAACTGTGGTGGTTTCTGCCTGATCCGGGTAAGTCTTCACTTGTTCTGGATAGTCACCACCGATTTCTGGTAGCTGAGCTTCAACCACACCTAGTGCAGTCAGGGTGATGGTTCGTGTGACAGGTTCACCAACGGTTAGCTCGCCTTGCAAGCCTTGCCACTCGTCGTGGATTTCAACGTGTTCGCTGGGTAACCAGTGATGTTTGAAATCAGTAGGAATAGGGCGCACTTTCAAGAAGATGTTCTTGCCCACTTTGTTGATGGTGCGAGTACGGTTAAAGAAACCGAAGGAGCGGCGGCTGTTGTCTAATACTTCACCTTCAAAATAGGGAGCTTGAATGGTAAATTCGCCACTTTTCTGAGGAATAATCGAGAATGTCCTTTCAATTATGCGATAACGACGGCCATTGATAATCTCTGAATATTCCTTGTCTTCACCAACCTGTTCAATTTCCCCATCTTGCATGCTAGGCGCTGACAGGCTGCCGCGCTGCAAATCCATGGCAATATGCAGTTTCACTGTGTAGCGTACCTGCTGTTGCAAATACACTTCTTCCAAATCGACTTCGGTCGTCAGATAGACATCTTGCCCTTGTGCCGCTTTACTTTGCGAAACCGGTAACACTTCGAGTCTGACAGGCTGACTGCTTTGACCTTCAATGGTGAAGGAAGGAATGGTATAGATACCTGGTTGACGAGGAATTAACACCGTCGACCAGCGCGTGGTTCTGCTGGTATCAAAATTGATGATTTGTGTTTGATGGCTGGTGGAAGTGCGACCAACCACAAAGTCTTTCAACAGTGGTGAAGTGTCTAGTGCATCTGCGTCAACGCTATCATTAGCGATGATCTCCAACACAAAGGATTCATCCACCATCACCGGGTTGCGGTCGACGGTTGCGGTGACTTGCGTGACATCCGCATATACATAAAGGGGAGCCGTGAACAAAACGGCTAACCATAGCATGCATTGCATTGCTGTTTTTCCGATTTGCTTATTCATTACCAGTTCCTCGTTGCTTGACTTGGTAAACGCTGTCTTTTACGTCGTTCTTGTTCTAATAGCATTTTGCGCTTTAACAGATAAGCCGGATCATCAGGCACCTTACGTAGCAAGGTTTGCATTTTCTGTTGTTGCTCCTTTTGTTCATCAGTTAACTCTTCCTGCTGCATTTCAGCTTGCTGCTCTTGTTCCTTCTCTGATTCTTCTTGTTCGGATTGTTCTTGTTCCGATTTCTGCTCTTGCTGTTCCTGTTGCTCTTTTTCCTGTTCAGACTGGTTTTGCTGATCTTGTTCTTGCTGTTGATCGCTATTTTGCTGGTCTGAATTTTCTGAATCGGACTGCTGCTGGTCTTGCTGCTCTTGATCTTGTTGCTGCTGAGAACTATCGGACTGATCCTGATTTTGAGACTGCTCCTGCTTGTCTTGTTGTTCTTGATTGTCCTGGTTTTGCTGATCTTGCTGGTTCTGTTGTTCCTGCTGTTGTTGCATTTGTTCCAGCAATTCCTTGTTTATTTTTGCGTCCTCATGATTCGGATCCTGCTGCAATGCCTTTTTATAGGCTTCAATGGCTTGCTCCAGATCGCCCGCCTTCGCCAAGGCATTACCCAGATTGTAATTGGATTCAGCGGTATCCAATTGCGAGAAGGCTTCAATGGCTTGCTCATAATCGCCATTACGATAGGCAGCGCTGCCTTTCCACATAGGGTCATCAAACTGAGCGCTGGCGTCGGCGTAGTTTTCTTTATTGAAGGATTGCATGCCTTGTTGATCGGGTCGTTGCCACAGATCACTCCACCAATCCGCTTTGGCTTGCGGTGGCGCTAGTGGCAGCATAACGCACAAGAGCACGGCTAAGATTCCGCGTCTAAATGCATAGGCGGCAAAAGGAAGAATAAACAAGATAAGATAAGGCCCCATTTCCTTCCACTGGTCGCCAAAGTTGCCTTCACTGCCTTCGTTTTGTTCAACATTCCTTTCCATTAGCTCTTGTTCAATCAGGTATTCGATATCCTGATCGGTGGGCTGCATGTCGATGTAACGGCCTTTGCCTTTTCTTGCTAGTAACTTCAGTGGGCTGCTTTCGAACTGAGGAATGACAATAGCACCACGTGAGTCTTTCATTAATTCATTGTTTGGCAATTTGATTGGCGCACCTTCTTCCGTGCCGATGCCCAAAATCGACAAGCGATAGTCATGCTTGGCAATCATTTGAGTGATAGGTGCTACTTGCGTAATGTCTACGCCGTCGGTTATCCAGAATATCTCGCCTTTTTTGTAGCCTGCGCTGTCGAGCAATTTAATGGCTTCTTCCATGGCATACTGCGGCTCACTGCCGGGCGTTGGCATGATTTCCGGAGCAAGGCTTGGGATCAAGGCTGTCAGGTTTTGAATGTCACTGGAAAGCGGGCTGATCACGAAGGCATCACCTGCGTAGGCAATCAGACCAATTTCACCTTCACCGGCTTGTTTAACCAAATCAATCGCTTTGAATTTGGCTCGACTTAGGCGATTGGGTGTGATGTCAGTGGCTCGCATCGACATGGACATATCCATGACAACCACTTTGCCGGTATGTAATTGATACACCGGTTGCGGTAAACGCTCCCAGGTTGGCCCTGCCAAAGCGATAGAGGCGAGTACCCACCCAAAACCTAACAGAAACAATGGCGGGCGTTGTGTTTTGCCACCTTTGACACTGATCAGATGCTGATACAGGTGGCTTGCGATAACCCCTTGCCATCCGGATTGTTGTTTTTGAATGTACTTTAAGCCCATTACCAATAGCAGCAATGGCACAATGGCGAGCAGCCACATGGGTCTGATAAAGTGAAAATCTTGCAATTCTACTAACATCAGGATTTCAACTTCTGGCTAATCATGGTTAGAAATGGCGTGCAGGCAAGCAAGAGTGACAGGCACAATGCCAATGCCAGCGGATAATAAAACAAGGCTTGTAGCGGGCGCATTTGTCGAGTGTCGCGTTCAACTGGCTCTAACTCGTCCAGCGTGGCGTAGATTTCCTGTAACGATTCTGTATCCCTGGCTCGGAAGTATTTACCTCCAGTGCTTTGCGCGATGCCTTGCAACATATCTTCGTCCAGTTCTTGAGAAGGGTTAATTCGACGTGTACCGAACAGGCTGCGCATGAGCATTTGGTCGGCACCGACACCAATGGTGTAAACCGTAATCTTCTCTGAAATCGCCAGTTCTTTTGCTTGTTCCGGCGTAATATTACCAGCGGTGTTTTGTCCGTCGGTTAAGAGGATCAGCACGCGGTTGGAATCCTCTTTTTGCTGGAATCGTTTTACCGCCAAACCAATAGCGTCGCCGATGGCAGTTTGCTCACCGACCAGCTCTATCACGGCTTCATTCAGAAATTGCTCAACTGTGTCTCTGTCGTAGGTGAGAGGCGTTTGCAAGTAAGCGGTATCGGCAAACAGGATTAAGCCTAGACGGTCGCCGACACGGCGTTGAATAAAGTCTTTCATAACGTGCTTGATCATGACTAGACGATCAACTTGCTGACCATTTACTTCCATGTCTTCCATTTTCATACTGCCGGATAAATCCACCGCTAACATCAGGTCTCGACCTTCGGCGGGAATGCTTACTGGTTCACCTAACCATTGTGGACGAGCTGCGGCTGTGACTAAAGCGATCCAGGCTAGAGTGGCGATCAATAAGCGCCATTTGCTGGTGCCGGTTTTTCCGGTGGAAACTGCAATACCGCTGGTGAGCTTGGGGACTTTCAATGCTGCGAATTGCCCTTGCTTCTTTTCGGGGATTAAGCGGAACAGAATGGGTAAGGGAAGGGCGGCAAACGCCCACAACCAGGCAAACTCAAACATGCTTTACCTCTCTCTTTGCTTCCCTCTTTACTGCCAGGCCAGCTTTTGCTGAGCGAGATGGTTTAAAGTTGTTTAACCAAGACATTGCGGAACTTCTGATTTGTTCAAAATCCACCTGTTCGGCATTGGCTTGATACAAGCTGTGCTGCCAAGGGGTCATAGTTTCAATAAATGGCTCGCGTTTCTTTTCTGGCAGTTGAGCCGCAAGAAACTGAAGCCATTGTTCACCATATTGTTTCGCGACTTGTTCCTGAGGGAAGTAACTAATACATAGGCGCTTTAGTAGCTCATTCAGTTGGGCTGGCCAGTCGGATTGTGAACTATCTAATTGAGATAGAAGGACTTTGGTGTCGCGCTTGGCTTGCATAAAAAAGCGATAATTACGCCACCAGCGAACTAATAGAAAAACGCCAAGTAAACTCAGAACAAGCAATATCCACCAGCCATACGCGGGTGGCCAGGCACTGACTTGTTCCGGCAGATGGATATCTTTTAATTGGTCTAATGGATTCAAATCAGCTTCTCCCTGTGCGTCTGGTTTGCCCGTTGAGTTGTTGTTCCAGAGGCAATGCGGCGCTGATTTCCATATGTTGAACCATGCATTTTTGCAAACTGGTGCGAATGTAATCGCTCATTTGTGCATGTGCGCTGGCATATTGTTGCGCGGTTTTTTCTTCGCCCAAAGTAATGGTTTGCGAGTTAAAGCCATCGGTGAGCGAGACATTATGTGGTACAGATACTTTGGGCAATTCGTGTTCAAAAGGGTCTGTGACTTGATAGGCGACCAGTTCACAGTGTCGTGCGATACGGGAGATGTGTTGAGTTGCAATATCATCCAGATGCATAAAATCACTGATTAAAAATACCAGGCTGCCAGGGCGAGCCAAACGGCGTAAGCGAGCGCAGGCGTCGCTAAAATAGCCGGGGTTAGTTTGATGGATAGCGTGTGGAGCTTTTTGCGGTTCTTTTTTTTGCGCCTGATGCATATCCACGATACCGCTGAGTAAGGCCAGAACGGCTTTTTGTCGCGTTAGTGGTTTGAACTCATGGTGTTCATGCTCGTTGAACAGTAAGCCGCCAACTCTATCGCCTCGCTTCGCTGCCGACCAGGCAATCAGTGATGCGAGGTGCGCTGTTTGCACTGATTTGAATAGAAGTTGAGTGCCGAAATACATGCTGGAAGAGAAATCCGCCAAAATGAACACCGGGCGCTCTCGTTCTTCACGATACAGCTTGGTGTGGGTTTTCCCGGTGCGAGCGGTGACTCGCCAATCAATGGCGCGAATATCGTCGCCGGGTTGATAATGACGAGCTTCGTCGAACTCCATACCGCGACCTTTGGTTTTGGTCACGTAGCTGCCCGCCAACTTTGCCTGAATAGTGCGGCGAGGGTTGAGGTCGATAAGCGCTGTTTTACTGCGATATTGCAGTAACTCTTTTATGTTGAGGTTGCAGCCATCGCTGAAATGCGTCTGCAACCATTGCTGTGCGTCTAGCATTGCCAATTTGTCGTTCATCATGAAAACGTTGTGAAAAACCTTATGGCACTGGGACCAGTTGTAAAATGCGATCCAGAATTTGATCCGGAGTCATGCCTTCTGCTTCGGCTTCGTAAGTACACAGTACACGGTGGCGCATACAGTTGTGGAAGACGGCCTGAATATCATCGGGGCCAACAAAATCTCTACCTGCTAACCAGGCATGGGCGCGAGCGCACTTGTCCAGTGCGATAGTGGCACGAGGGCTGGCACCGAATTCAATCCAGTTGGCCAGTTTGTCGTCATAACGTTGTGGTTGACGGGTGGCTATGATCAATTGCACCAAATACTGTTCCAGTGGTTCGGCAAGATGCATTTCCAGAATGGATTTACGAGCAGCAAAAATCGTATCTTGAGTAATAGGTGTAGGCTTTGCCACCTGATTGCTAATGGCTTCGCCACGAGTTAAACGTAGAATTTCCAATTCTGTAGCCGCTCCCGGATAGTCGATGTTCAAATGCATCAGGAAACGGTCAAGCTGAGCTTCAGGCAACGGGTAAGTACCTTCCTGTTCAATGGGGTTTTGGGTGGCCATAACCAAAAACAGTTCGGGCAGTTTGTAGGTTTTGTTACCTACAGTAATTTGACGTTCTGCCATGGCTTCCAATAGCGCCGATTGCACTTTGGCTGGAGCACGGTTGATTTCGTCGGCAAGTACCAGGTTGTGGAACAACGGCCCTTGCTGGAAGACAAACTGCCCGGTTTCAGGACGATAAATATCCGTGCCAGTTAAGTCGGCGGGTAGAAGATCCGGGGTAAATTGAACCCGGTGAAAATCACCTTCGACACCGTTTGCCAGCGCATTAACGGCGCGGGTTTTAGCAAGTCCGGGTGGGCCTTCAACCAAAAGGTGGCCATCCGCCAACAGGGCAATAAGGATATTCTTGGTAAAATCGTGTTGACCAATAACTTGAGAATCAAGGTACTGTTTTAAATGATTAAATGCATCTACAACCATGACGTACTGTCGTTTCCTGTTATGTTTGCCTAGGGCACGCCCTAATAGTTCTAATACCGACACTTTATGCGCCGATGTCGGTGTTGCCGAGCCATATCCTGTAACAAATGGTGTGAGGGTTAGTAAATTCCTCTTGCTATCTCGGGGAGGAGTGATTATTTTCCGCCCACCGAGCCAGAGATATTGCTCTTGCTAAAATTCCATGCAGATGCTGCATGTTGTGACTTAACCAAAGCTTAATGGGGTATTTTTGCGGTTTATCAAGCTTGATTTAACCCATTGAAAAGAAACCAAACCGTGCTAATTCTTGTGAACGATGTTAATCAAATGTTTTCATTTGTGTTCGCAATGGGTACAATCCGACCTTTAAACAGGTCAGACCACTTAGAGGTAGATGATGGCACCTAAACAAAACCTGACAACCCAAGCAGGGGATCGTATTGCAATTGTTGCCGGGCTACGCACACCGTTCGCCAAGATGGCGACCTATTTCCACGGTGTACCGGCGGTTGATTTGGGCAAAATGGTGGTTAACGAATTAATGGTGCGCAATAACTTGTCACCTGAATTGGTTGACCAGGTCGTATACGGACAAGTTGTTCAAATGCCTGAAGCGCCCAACATTGCGCGTGAAATCGTGCTTGGCACGGGGATGAATGTAGGCACTGATGCTTACAGCGTTTCTCGCGCATGCGCCACCAGTTTTCAAGCCACAGTAAACATTGCCGAATCCATGTTGGTTGGTAATATCGACGTGGGTATTGCAGGTGGTGCAGATTCAACGTCTGTTTCGCCTATTGGTGTTTCCAAGAAGTTAGCCCGTGCTTTGGTTGATTTGCAGAAAGCGAGAACGCTAGGTCAGCGTTGGGGTATTATCAAAAAGCTGGGCTTAAAAGATCTTTTACCTGTTCCTCCTGCTGTTGCTGAATATTCTACTGGTTTGTCGATGGGGCAAACTGCCGAGCAAATGGCGAAAACCCATGGCATCACCAGAGAGGCGCAGGATGAGTTAGCACATCGTTCTCATTCATTAGCGGCAGAAAGCTGGAATGAAGGCAAGCTAGCCAATGAAGTGATGACAGCTTATGCCGAACCTTTCAAAGGCGCACTGGATAAAGACAATAACATCCGTTTTGATTCCAAACTGGAAGGCTACAAGAAGCTGCGTCCTGTTTTTGATAAAAAACACGGTACGGTGACTGCGGCAAACGCAACGCCTCTTACTGATGGTGCATCCGCGATTATTTTAATGACAGAATCGAAAGCAAAAGCTTTGGGTTACAAGCCAATCGGCTACCTGAAAAGCTATGCCTTTGCTGCCATTGATGTATGGGAAGATATGTTGATGGGGCCGTCTTATGCGACACCGATGGCATTGGATCGTGCTGGCATGACGTTGAACGACCTTACCCTGATTGAAATGCATGAAGCCTTTGCAGCGCAAACGCTAGCGAACGTGAAGATGTTTGCCAGTGATAAATTCGCCAAAGAAAAACTGGGGCGTGATAAAGCTACAGGCGAAATTGATATGGATAAGTTCAATGTAATGGGTAGCTCCATTGCTTACGGACACCCCTTTGCGGCAACCGGTACGCGCATGATCACGCAAATGTTGAATGAGCTGAATCGTCGTGGTGGCGGAACGGGTTTGTTAACCGCATGTGCAGCTGGTGGCCTGGGTGCTGCTATGATTGTTGAAACTGAATAAATTTACCGGATAGCTGTTATGACAGAGACTAATAAAAGCGCATTTACGCTAACCAAAGGTGACGATGGTGTAGCGATCTTGCTCATGGATGTCCCCGGTGAATCCATGAATACTTTGAAGGCTGAATTTGGTGATGAAATCACCAAGATGCTGGATGACATCGAAGCGGATAAAAGCATTAAAGGCGTGGTGTTAGCCAGTGGCAAATCCAGCTCATTTGTAGCGGGTGCCGATATCACCATGTTGGCGGCGTGCAAAACGGCGGCAGAAGCGGAAGCCTTGTCCAAGGGCGGTCAGGAAGTGTTTGACCGCATTCAGAATATGAGCGCTACCTTTGTTGCAGCCATTCACGGGCCTGCATTGGGTGGTGGATTAGAGCTGGCGTTGGCTTGCCATTATCGTGTTTGTTCTGATGCCAATAAAACGGTTCTGGGTGTGCCTGAAGTTCAATTAGGTTTGTTGCCGGGAAGTGGTGGCACACAACGTTTGCCTGAATTAATTGGTATTCAGCAAGCCATGAAGATGATGCTGACCGGTAGTCAGGTTCGCCCAAGCCAAGCCAAGAAATATGGCATTGTTGATGATGCCGTTCCGCAAAGCATTCTAATGGATGTGGCAAAAGAGTTTGCGCTTAAGGGTAAACCCAAGCGTAAAGGGCCAAAATTGAACTTTGTTGGCAAAGTTCTGGAACGCACCACTTTTGGACGTCAATTCCTGTTTAAGCAAGCTCGTAAGCAAACCCTTGCTAAAACTCGCGGCAATTATCCTGCGCCAGAAATGATTTTGGATGTGTTAGAAGCCAGCGCTGGTAAAGCGTGCAAGCGCGGTTATCAATTGGAAGCCGAGTTCTTCGGTAAGTTGGTAATGACCCCAGAATCTGAGCAGCTTCGCAATATCTTCTTTGCAACCACTGAAATGAAGAAAGAAACCGGTGTTGAAGGTGTTGAGCCTGCTCCGGTGAAAAAGGTGGGTGTGTTGGGTGGTGGTTTGATGGGCGGTGGTATCGCCTTTGTGACTGCGACTAAAGCGGGCGTACCTGCACGTATTAAAGACGTGCGTCCAGAAGGCATAGCTAACGCAATGAAGTACACCTTCGATTTGCTCAATAAAAAGGTAAAACGCCGTTTTATGAGCAAGTCACAAATGCAAAAGCAAATGTCATTGTTGACCGGCACGCTGGATTATTCTGGTTATCAGGATGTGGATTTGGTCATTGAAGCGGTGTTCGAAGATTTGGATCTGAAACAGCGCATGGTGGCTGACATTGAAGAGAATTGTCAGGAATCAACCGTGTTCGCGACCAATACCTCTTCGATTCCCATCGGCAAGATTGCAGCCAAAGCGAAACGTCCTGAGAAAGTAATTGGTTTGCACTACTTCTCTCCGGTAGACAAGATGCCGTTGGCTGAGGTTATCGTGCATGAGGGAACGTCCGACGAAACCGTGTCTACCACGGTGGAATTTGCTCGTCGTCAGGGTAAGACGCCAATCGTTGTTAAAGACGGAGCGGGTTTTTATGTAAACCGCATTTTGGCACCTTACATGAATGAAGCGGCTAATGTGTTGTTGTCTGGTGAGCCAGTTAAACATCTTGATGATGCTTTGGTTAACTTCGGTTTCCCTGTTGGGCCAATGAAGTTACTGGATGAAGTGGGCATTGATGTAGGCTCCAAGATTTCTCCCATTCTGGAAGCTGACTTGGGTGAACGTTTTAAAGCGCCGGATGCTTTCGATAAGTTGTTGGCTGATGATCGTAAAGGTAAGAAGAACAAACGTGGTATCTACCTGTACAGCGGCAAGAAGCCGGGTAAAAACGTGGATGAAAGCGTTTATAAATTGCTGGGCATTAGCGTTAAGCAAACCTTGTCGAAAGAGCAAATTGCTGAGCGTTGTATGTTGTTGATGCTTAACGAAGCGGCAATGTGTTTGGATGAAGGTTTGATTCGTTCCGCTCGTGACGGTGACATCGGTGCTATTTTCGGTATCGGCTTCCCGCCATTTTTGGGTGGCCCATTCCGCTATATGGATACGCTGGGTATTAGCCATGTGCTCGCTCGTTTGGAGCACTTCCATGGGCAGTTTGGTAATCGCTTCGCACCTGCTGAGATCCTGAAGAAAATGGCTCAGGAGGGAGCTACTTTTTACTAGGCTGGACGTTCTACTAAGGTATTCGTTGCCGCAAGTTATATTGCTGCAATCCTTAATTTACAAAACCCGGTGTCTGGCATTTGCTGCACCGGGTTTTTTAATCTTACAGCTCCTTTTTTACTACTCAATTTCTACTGCTTAATTCCTTTTGCTTGCAATTTAATCACATTATTGAAATTTGAATTACACTCTAAATAGAGTGTTTTAGTTATTTGGAGTTTCAGCCGAATATGTTCGGGTTGTGTAAAGCTCCGTTAGCAACATAGGTACGAAATTATGGGATTTTTTAACCGCTTATCATCTGAACCTGCTGTTGATATCAACCCTTTGAAGGAACAAATTGCGCTTTTGGAAAATGCAAAAAGGCAGCTGGAAAATGAGGTAAATATTACGAGGTCTGAAAACGATGACACTCGTAGAGAGCTTGATTTAGCGGCAGGAATTCGAGATTTGCTGATGGAATCAACGGAAGCCATGAACACGATCCGCGAAACGGTGGCTGATGCCGCTGATATTCTTAGCGAAGAGCATCATAAGTTAGTCGACCAGGGAACCGACTTTGATAAATGTACTACAGTTCTTTCCGGTATTTCTGAAGCCTTGGCGGGCATCGAGAATCAAGCGAAGGAAAGCTGCGAGGGAGTGAATAGTCTTCGAGGCTTAACTGAACAAATCACCAACTTTGTCACTATCATTCGGGGTATTTCAGAGCAGACTAATTTGTTGGCATTGAATGCTGCTATTGAAGCGGCTCGTGCTGGTGAACAGGGTAGAGGATTTGCGGTAG
Organism: Paraneptunicella aestuarii; assembly: GCF_019900845.1. Taxonomy (NCBI): domain Bacteria; kingdom Pseudomonadati; phylum Pseudomonadota; class Gammaproteobacteria; order Alteromonadales; family Alteromonadaceae; genus Paraneptunicella; species Paraneptunicella aestuarii. Next base: position 1,702,060 of record NZ_CP074570.1, read on the forward strand.
TGGCTGATGAAGTGCGAGCCTTGGCGCAGCGCACTAATACAACCACCGAAGAAATCAGTCGGTTGGTTAATTCCATTGAAAAGGAAATGGTGACGGTTGACCATCGTATCAATGGCATGACAGACAATTGTCACAATGTCTCGGAGTCTAATCGTGAGGTGCTTTCTACCGTTAAAGAGGTGCTGGATCGTTCTAAAAACTTGTTCCAAATCGTTGAACGCTCTTACAAAGAAAGCTTTGTGCAAACGGTGAAAATGGATCATGTGGTATGGAAAGCTGATGTTTACCGGATGTTTTTGGGATTGTCTAAAAAGTCCATTAAGGAATTTTCCGATCATACCCAGTGTCGACTGGGTAAGTGGTATTACAATGGTGAAGGCGCTGAGCTTTATAAAAATACGACCTGCTATCAGCGTTTGGAAGATCCTCACAAGCGTGTTCATCAAATGGGAATTGAAGCGCTGAAATGCGATAAACCGGAAGAGGGCATGGTGTTTCTCAAACAAATGGAAGAAGCCAGTATGGAAGTTCTGCGTTGCCTGGATGAAATGGCGATGAAGTGGTAGCCAGACCAATTTCATTCACGACCTGGTTTTAACTATGTTATTTTTGTCATCGAACTAAACCGCTCTAAGTAAACATGGATAACGCGTGATGATAAAAATAACCAAAATGCTTGTTTTAGGCTTGTTACTTGCCTGCTCTTTTCCGAGTCTTGCCGATGATAAAAGCGATTTAAACCAGTTGCTTAATGATTTTCTCGACAACAAGGTGGGGGATGATTTCAAAAATCATAATCGGTTCTGGGCAGACGATTTGGTGTATACCAGTTCTGCCGGAAAGCGTTTTGATAAGTCAGTTATTATTGATGGCATAAAAGAAGAGAAGAAAGTAGGCAAGCGTCCGGATTCAAGTGACAATCCTGATCCCAAATACTGGGCAGAAGAAACCGATATTCGTTTGTACGGCACAACGGCTATTGTTGCATTTAAGCTTGGGGCTGAATGGCAGGAAGAGGGAACGACTAAAACTCAGTTTTACTACAACACGGGAACCTTCCTGAAACGTGATGGTGTGTGGCAGGTGATTGCCTGGCAAGCAACGAAAATTCCTCAATAATTTAGGTCATAAGACCTAATACTTTTAGCGAAAGTTAATCTTGTCGTCATGCTGACGCAGGTCCGCATCTCTTAACATGTTGCCATTCATGCTTGTCGGCAATCTCACTCAACAAGTCCTTGTTTAATATAAGATCACCCTTGCATATGACGTGTTTTCTGTTGCCTGTTATTCTTACCCACGCTATCTTTAGGCTTTCCACACATAGACTTTCCACACAATAAGCTGGTTGATGCACATGAACGATTCTGATGATGACAACAATCAACCTTCGCGCAAGCGAGCGTATGCTGTGTTTGAACCGCCCGGTTCAAAAGAGAGTGGCAAGCCCAAACGAGGCATGCATACCACTATGATGGGGCAGGGGGTTGATGCCAAGCATTCCCAGATGAAAGGTCCCAAAACCATGAGTGAAGTGCTGGCACAGCATATTGGTCAGAATCAAAAGCAACGCAAGCATATCTCCGAACAGATTGGTCGAGTGAAACAAGGCCACAATAAGCGTATGGATGGTAATGACACTGAATTTAAGCGATCAGTGAATTTGCTCGATAGCCACCAAAAAAAACTAGGCAAAGGTGGTAAAAAAGGCATGGAAGGACTGAATAAATTAAAAGGAGCACAAGAGGCTTTTACTGCCGCCAAAGGGGTGCGTTCAGCGTTAGCTCCGTTTTTAGATAATGCCGATCATAAACAGAAAAACACCACTGAAGAGCAGCGCAAAGCCTTTGCTGATGCCATGAAACCCATGTTTGGCGCGCTAAAACAGTTTGGCGCAAAAGATCTGGGTAAGGACAACGGTCGTACCAAGATTGATCCAAGATCGGGCAAGGAAATTCCTGACAATCCAAGAGCCGATGCCATGCGTTCTTTTGTAAATAATTTGGTAAATGACAAATCATTCAAAAGTATTGTTCCTTCTAAAGAGCAGCAGGAAGCCTCGAAGATCAAGGTGGAAACGACCGAAGGCAAAGATGGTAAAAAGCAGTATTCATTTTCCATGCAATCCACTCAGCCCAAAGATCCAATGAAGGGGCTTCAATCCCTAATGAATATTGGCAATATGGCAAATAAAGCCATGAATACTGAGGCAATGGGTGTGAGCAAGAGCGATGCGAAGCAGCGCCAAAAGCAGATGCAAAATCTGGATAAACAGTTCGATAAAATGAAAGGGCTGAATATGTTTGCGCATCTGGACAAGCGTCAGCCTGTTAAAGTGGAGGTTAAGCCCCCCGAAGTGACTAAAACGCCAGATGCAGGCAAGGCGAAATCGGGTGGTTCGAGTGGGGAATGATTCTAATTCTTCCGTTAACCTGAATTTGTGGTCTTTAGCATGGCCAATTGGCCTTGAAATGCTATTGATCTATTCCATTGGTTTTATCGATGTTTTCTTTTTAAGTTTGGTGTCGATGGAAGCCGCCGCAGCATTTGGTGCCATTCAGGCGGTGATGGCGGTCATCATCATGTTGTTTAAGCAGATGGCTCAAGGTGGTGGTAGTGTCGCTGCACAGTTTCTTGGTGCTAGAAATAAAGATCAGGCTAATCATACTTTTACTGCGATTTTAATTATTAACACCTTGCTTGGCGTTGTTGTCGCTTTGGGGGTTTATCTGGTGCATCCTTTTGTGGGTGGTTGGCTGGGTGCTTCCGACGAGATTAGCACTCACATCAGCACGTATCTTTCGATTGTTGGCCCCGCGCTGTTCTTCATGGCGGTGCGATTTGGTTATTCCGCTATTGCGGCATCATTGGGGAAAACGCGCTGGAATCTGGCTTCTTCTATCGTCTCCAATATCGTAAATGTGGTGTTGAATACTCTGCTTGTTGTTGGATTATTTGGCTTTCCAGAGTTGGGTGTTCAAGGTGTGGCGATTGCTACAGCCGTGGCTTATTTTGTGTACTTGCTGGTGTTGATGTTTAACGTACACCGAAATTCTGATTATCGCTTTTCTCTGTCTGGTGACGTCTGGATGCAATTCAAAAAGCGTTTGCGCCCAATTATGCGTATTGCCATACCATCAACGATGGAGCCAATACTGTTTAACGGGTTTCAGCTTGTACTGACGATTTTAGTCATTGAAATCGGTGATTTGGCTCTGGCTGCGCGTACCTTTGTATTACAGATATCGACGTTTATTTTGCTGTGGTCATTCTCTATTGCGCAGGCTAATCAGATTATTACCGCGCATCATGTTGGTAACGAACGGTTTGATTTAGCTGATCAGGGCTTAAAGCGAAATACGGTGATTGGCGTTGTTGGTTCGATTGCCGTGACGCTCATTGTGATTGTTTTTTCTGAACCGATTCTTGGTATTTTCACCGGTGATGCTGACGTTATTAAGCTATGTACTGCACTTTTCTTTCTGGGGTTGATTATGGAGCCATCGCGTTCAGTAAATATGATCGTGGTGTTTTCTCTTGGTGCCTCGGGCGATGCTATGTTTTCGGCCAAGTTAGGGCTGATTGCAAGTTGGTTTTTTGCTTTGCCTTTGGCTTATTTCCTTGGAATTCATCTTGGTTATGGCCTTATTGGTATCTGGGTCGCCATGATTTTGGAAGAGGCGTTACGAGCCTGCCTGAATTATATTCGTTGGACTCGCGCCCATTGGCAGAATTGTGGCGTGATTTCCTCGATAACATAGTGTTTATCAATTACTTAGAGCTCCTCCTTGACATGGGGCACGTCAATTACCTTTTTTCAATGATATAAGGTTAGCTGCAATGGATATTAGCATTATCATTCCCACCTACAATCGAAGTACATTGTTGCAAGCGACGCTACAAACGTTAGCTCAGCAGACGCTTTCCAAGTCTTGTTATGAGGTGATTGTTGCCGACGACGGTTCTTCTGACAATACGCGGGAAGTTGTTGAAGCATTCAGCGACAGGTTATCGATTCAATACTGTTTTCAGGACGATTTGGGCTTTCGCGCTGCGGCTGCGCGTAATATGGGTATTAAGCGAGCGAATGCGCCGATATGTGTGTTTTTGGATACCGGAATGCTGGTGGCTCCCAATTTTGTTGAGGCGCATCTGCAAGCACATCAAAAGCAACCGGGTGCAACGGCTGTGGTGGGGTATGCTTACGGTTTTGGTGTTGAAGAGCAAGACAGGCAACAGCTCATTGATAGTATCGACATCAGGAACATGAAAGCAACTATTGAGTCGCTCAAATCCAAAGGCGTACTGTCTGATATTCGGGAATCGAAATTTTATCAGCTTTATGGAGATGACCTGTCTGAACAACCCGCGCCCTGGGTGTTGTACTGGACATGTAATGTGTCTTTCAGTACCGATGCATTAAGAAGCATTCAAGGATTTGATGAAGAGTTTCGTTCCTGGGGACTGGAAGACATTGAGTTAGCGTATCGTCTTTTTTTATCCGGCGCGACCTTTGTTTTGGCGCGAGAAGCCGAGGCGGTGCATTACCCTCATGAACGCAATGATACAGAAAACGAGCGAACAGACTTTGAAAATAAGCAGTATTTTCATCGCAAGTACCATAATCAGGTTAGCGAACTACTGCTTTTGACTCGTTACAATCTCAGGGTGAATGGCATGTTGCTGCATCTGGAAAACAGAATGGATTGCAGTGAGCTTTTTGCCGATGAGCCGGAGGTGGTCGCCAGACTTTCCCTGGATTGAACTATTAGAACTATTAATAGATTGCAATCAATCCTGACTAAAGCGCTGGCTGGCTGTGTTTGTTTTGTGAGACAGGCTGTCTGCAAGCAATAGCTTTTCAAATTTCGCGGCGCTTAAAGGCTTGCTGAACAAGTAGCCTTGCAGCATTTCACAGCCAAACTCGCTGAGCACTGCCAATTGAGCTTCTGATTCTACGCCTTCTGCTACCACTTCCAGGCCAAGGTTATGGGCGATATTGATAATGGCTTCAACCATGTTTTTATCGGTATGGTTTTTATCAATGTCTTCAATAAAGGCTTTGTCGATTTTCAGTGTGGTTATTGGGAAGCGTTTCAGGTAAGCCAGCGAAGAATAACCGGTTCCAAAGTCATCAAGGGCTAATTGAATGCCTTGAGCTCGTAGTGCCAACATCACGTTCAGCGCGTCTTCCGGGCTTTCCATCAAGGTGCCTTCGGTAATTTCACATTCCAGATGTTCTGGTGCCAGTCCGGTTTTATCCAGAATATTACGTACCTGAATGGCAAAGTCGGATTGTTTGAATTGTAATGCGGCGATGTTAATGGCAACTTTGCCTTTTAGTAAGCCTTTCGACACCCAACGAGCAGTATCTGCACAGGCCATTTGCAGCACTTTCTCGCCTATTTCCAGAATCTGTCCGGTTTCTTCTGCCATAGGGATAAATTCGGCTGGGCTAACCAGACCATTTTCCGGATGTTCGAAGCGTACCAAGGCTTCCATACCACATAGCTGGCCGGTTTTTACGTCAACTTTGGGTTGATAATAAACGCGGAATAGTTCGTGTTGTAGGCCGTAGCGGATCAGGTTTTCAGTATGTAACTGATTAACAACATCTTGATTTAACTGTTCCTGGAAGAACTGATAGCGGTTTCCGCCCAGATTTTTGGCGAAGTACATGGCGGTATCCGCATTTTTAAGAATCTCTTGTGGTGACTTGCCGTCTGTTGGATAAAAGGCAATACCGATACTGGCTTTCACCACGAACTCCTGACCATAAACATGGTAGGGCTGCGCCAGTTTATCCAGAACCGATTGTGCGAAGTGCGACAAGCGATGAAATTCAGGTTTGCCTTCTATGATGATGGCAAATTCATCACCGCCCAAACGAAACGCAATCATGTTTTTGCGTATAAGGTTTTCCAGGCGACTAACCACCTGTTGTAAAAGCTGGTCGCCCGCCGTGTGGCCTACTGTGTCGTTGATTTTCTTAAAATTGTCCAGGTCAAAGCATAGCAATGCATGTGGTGCGCGGGTGCGGATCAGGTATTGCTGATAAGAATGAAAATAGGAACGGTTAGGCAGTTGCGTTAATGAGTCAACATTGGCTAATTTTAACAGTTCTTTCTCGGTATTCTTTTGCTCCGTAATATCAGAAAACACACCTACGAAATGGCTGGTTTTATTGCTGTCGCCCACAATCGCGTCAATACGCAAGTTGATGGTCGATGTTTTTCCGTCGGCAGTAATGGTATCGAGTTCTCCTGACCAATGACGATGATTGGACAGGCTATTTTTTACTTCGACTTCAAAGTGTTTCGGATACTGCTTGAATTGCAATGGGGAGTTGATGACGTCGAAATGAGATTCGCCGGTGAATTTTAAATAGGCGTTGTTAACATAGACGATTTGGTAGTCGTTGTCGGCAATGAAAATACCATCGGATGTATTGTTTACGGCTTGCTGTAATAAATTGAAATTTTCTTTGGTATGTAGTGCTTGAAGTTGTTCACTCAGAGAGAAAGTTTCATGGTGTTCGCTTGGAGCTATGCGCAATTGAACGTCATGGCTTTCTGCAAGGCTCAGATGAGCCAGTGATGGTTTTGTTTCTTTATTAATTTCTCGCGCTTTGAATTTCTTATGCTCTTTTTTCTTCTTCGTGGAGCGTCGGGATGATTGTTGAATAAACAATACGGACGACAACACGATCAGGACACATAACAGTCCAATGGTTGTCCACAGAAAAGGATTGCTTGCGGTTAATCCGGCGTCGCTAAATGAATGCGATTCTTGCGCGCTCACTGTCAGCGATAACATGGTTAAAAATAGCCCTGTTAACTTACCTGTTGCACAGTAGTTCTTTATTTGGCTTATTTGTTGGCGAGTTTTTTGAACGAGGGACATCTTTATTATTATTACTTCTTTGCAATTGACTATATACAGCACATGGGCCAATTTTGAGTCATCATACCAGATGTCTTTTCGATAGCACAATTTCTACCTGCATTGTTTAATTTTTAATTGTGTAAGCTGTTCACTACGCGAACAATTTAACAATGTATAGCATTGTAGAAAGTTGGATTTATCTTATTGTTTTACAATCGTTTTATTGTATGAGTTTTTCTTTCTGACGAAATTGCGCAAGATTCGTGAGTTCACGGGCTGGTAAATCCTGAGCTGTTCCTTTCGCTCCAACGCTTAAAAGACTTAAGGTTCCCATGTTTTTATTGATTAAATTGAACAGGTATTCGGCAATGTCGGATCTTGTTAGTTGTTCAACCTTAGCGGTTAAAGACGCTTTGTCTGAATCTGTTTGATGACTGGTTTCAAGGGCTGTCCACAGTCTTTGGCACTTCATGGATAAATTCACGTCATGTGCGTTGAGTATGCGTGCCAGATTCTCTTTTAATTTTCTCCATCCTGAGTCATTGATACGGAATATGCCGCTAGGCACCGTACTCAAAAAGCGTTGTGTTTCCAGGTAGAGTTCATCGGCGCTGGCATGGGGAGACTGAATATAGAGCGCTAAACCGGGATGTTCACGATACGGCAGATAGCCACATCCCAAATGATAACCAAGTTGTTTTTTTGTTCGCATCCAATCGAAATAGGATGGCGATAAGATGTGCTCCAGCATCATGCACATGAGAATGTCATAGGCGCTGTTATCTGGCGCCTGAATGTAATGAACCAGGGCCGAGTCATCATGCTGACAATTGACAAAGCTAAAATGAGATTCCAGCTCTCTTAACTCCAGAATTTTGTTTTCACATTGCTCAACGCCATTATTGTTAAAACGCTGAGCGATAAAGGCGTCCAGTTGTTCCGCTTCATTTTGCATCCAGTTGCCATAAATCAGGCTTTGCCAATGGCTTTGGAATAGTCTTTTACCTGCATTTTGAACATCTTCCATTGAAGAATTTAGCACGCTTTGGGTCAATTCTTCCGGCATGTAATTATGCTGCATGACGGTATTCAAAGCAGTGAACAGGCGATTTACCGGTTTGTTTAACAAGCTGTTCTTTAAGGCTTGTACCCGGCGTAATTTAACCTGATTGAAATAGGGTTCAATGCAAGGTGCCTGAGTCAGTTGCTCCAGTATGTCTTTAACCAAACTGAGTTGTTTGTCGGCAAAGCCACTGGTATGAAGTGAAACGCCATTCTGGTGCGGATACAAATGACAGTAAATACCAGCAACGCCCGCGTTATAAAACTCATTGTTTAAGTGTTCTTGAATGGCTGCGGCCCATAAACGTGTATGTGCGGCAGCATTAATATCAAGATTAAACTCAGGAGAAGCAAAGGTGATAAAGACTTCTCCCTTGGGAAGCCTGAATGTTTGATCTTGACCGTACCAGCTTTCCCCATTCAGGTGTTGGCTAATGCGAATTGGAGAATCAAGTTCCGGATTAAGGGGAAGAAGAGATAAATGTTCTGGCAGATAATGGTTTACAGAGGGGAGCGATAGTTCTTTTACAGGCGTTGGTGATTGAATTGCATTTACCCAGCCATCAGGAATGGGAGACAGGCTGTAAGGTGTGTTATACCACTTGGTCATATGCTCGGTACTGGCGGTAGGAGAAACCAGCTTGATGCGCATATTTTCTTGTTTCATTAATTGGATGAGTTGTCTGGCGGGTTCCGGAGAATGGTCATCCAGAACATACTCACCAAAGCTAATGTGCTCATCAGGATAATAATGCAATTGAATTGCCAGATGGTTGACCAGATCTGACGCTTTGACATCATCCTGAAATTCGTAATTGAGCAGGTTGAGTTGTTGTTTTTCTTTAAATCGCCATTTGGGAAAGTCTTCGCCTTTTATTAATTCGATGTAATAGAAGACGGCGTTCAAAATGTCAGGTATCGCTTTCAAGCCTTTATTGGTCAAGTGAATGCTAACGGTATAGTCTTTAAAAGTTTTCCCTTGCATACCGCCGCCAGCAGCTAAATGGGTCGCCCAGCCGCGATGCTTAAAATAGTCCAGTAAGCTACCTTCACCTTCATGTCCAAGCATTTGACTGATGATGGTTTCAGGCTTGTTGCGATACCATTGGTGAATATCTGGCAAGATAAAGCTTAATGTGAGTAGGTGAAGGTTTTTGAGCGGCTTGATTTCAATTTTCTGCGCCAGATTTTGTGGCAAATAAAGCGCTTCTGCTGCTTCGTCCTGACAGGTCGGTTCATTTGATAATATGTGGTATTCAGGCAAGAACTTGCTTTCCATATCATCCAAAGACTCGTTGGAAAGCATACATAAACGCATATTATCTGCTCGATACCATACATCATGATATTGCCTTAACATCTCGGCTACCTGATTCACAGGATATTGCTCAAATACATCCTTGTTACCCACAGAAAATTGGCTAAAAGGGTGATTCGGGTTACAGGTTTCTTTGTCTACCTGATAAATACGTCGTTGCTCATCTTGTTGCTTGTAGTGATACTCAGAATCAATAGCCTGTATTTCGTTACTGATAGCTTGTTCCGGGAATAGTGGATGCGCCAGCATATTGGCAAGCATGGCATTACAAAGGGCGAAATCTTCGTTGGGACAATCAATATGAAAACCTGTCATTTCCGCAGCTGTCCACGCGTTTATATGACCACCGTATGATTCTATATACTGATTAATTTGGTTTTCTTTTGGATAAGCCTTGCAACCCGAGAATAAACAGTGTTCCAATAGGTGAGATAAGCCGGGACATTCCTCTGGATCACGAAAATGCCCCGCAGCGATAGTCATTGCTACCGCGCTTCTGGTCGCTTTGACATCGCTAATTAGCAATACCTTTAGTCCATTAGGCGAAGTAACGATTCGGTATTGCCTGTGGTCATGCTTACTGGTGATCAAAGGGCGCTCAAATAAATTATACAAGTGCGTTTCTACTTTTAAGCATACACATAAATGAATCGTTAATTAGAGGTTTTTTCAAATTATTTAATTCGCTTGGAATTTAAGCCTTTTTAAAGTGTTGTAGAACTATGCAGTTATTACTGATGCGGCATGGTGAAGCCGAGCCTTTTAAAGCAGACGACAAATCGCGCAATTTAACACCATATGGTGTGGAGCAGGCTCGTAGAGCCGGTGATTGGTTGAATGCTGAATTGGGTAGCATTGATGTTGCTATGGTCAGCCCTTATGTGAGAGCACAACAGACACTCACTTCGCTTGCTGAACAAGTGAATGTGTCGCGGGTTATGACCAATTACGACATAACGCCGTCCGGCAACCCTTCTCTTGTACACGATTATGTCGATGCGTTTCTGTTGGACAACCCGGATGTGAAGAGCTTGTTGTTGGTGTGCCACATGCCAATAGTTAGCTTTTTAACTGACAACTTCTGTCAGCAACATCAATCGATGTTGTTTGCTACTTCAGCCATCGTCAATATTGACTATGAAGTGAATAAGAGCAAGGGGGCGATTTGTCGTTTTTATAATCCGGTCTAGAGCGTGTAGAGCTGGGTTTTGGCAGTTTTTAAATTAATATCTAAAATATAGTTTTACTTTTTGCGATTCCCACCGATATAGAATGCGGGAGGACACCAGTATGGCAAGCAATAGCTTACCGGCTAATTTGCAAAAGGTGCTTGAGAACCATGTGGCTCAGTCGGACTTGGCGGACGATGATGAGTTGCGCGGTATCATTGCCCGGTTAGCCAAATTAAATGAATCGGTTGAGCGAGTGAAAGCGTCGATTATGACCAAGCGAGCTCAAAAGCAAGCAGAAGGCTAGAATAGAATAAACTCTGTTTATAATCGTTCTGGCCTTTTTTGCTGTGTCTGTCACGCCTGCGATATCTGTATAAATCCTTCATCCCTGTTATACAACTCCTTCGTTACTGCTATTACTTTTTCGGCGCTTTATAAAACTCAGGAATGACTCTGACGGTTTTCACTATGTTGTCTTTCATTTCGACTATTTCGATAGGATAACCGGCGAGTCGGAAGCTGATCTTCTCTTGAGGAATATATTCAAGGTACTCAACAATAAGACCGTTAAGTGTTTTAGGGCCTTCGGTGGGAAGTTTCCACTTCATTTCCTTGTTAAGTTCCCGGATGTTTGTGGTTCCATCAACCAAAATACTGCCATCTTGCTGCTTGATAATGTCTTGGCTGAGTTCTTCTGGGACGTTAGTGGTGAAGTCACCCACGATTTCTTCCAGAATATCTTCAAGCGTTACCAAACCTTGAATGTCTCCGTATTCATCAACAACCAATCCAATGCGCTCTTTGGCTTTTTGGAAGTTCAATAACAGCATATTTAACGTAGTGGTTTCTGGCGTGTAATAGATCTCGCGTACGGCGCGTAACAAAGTAGCTTTGTTGAATTGATCCTTTGAGAGTAATCGCAACGCGTCACGCATATGAATAATGCCAACCGCATCGTCGATGGTGTCTCTATATAATAAAAGCCGAGTGTGCTGGGCATTAATTAACTGCTTTTGGATGATTTTCCAGTCATCGTTGATATCAATGCCGATAATCTCATTGCGCGGCACCATAATGTCCTCAGCCGTTACTTTCTCCAGATCCAGAACACCTACCAGCATTTCCTTGTGGCGCTTGGGCAGCATTTTGCCAGACTCGTAAACCGCAGTGCGTAATTCTTCTTTGCTTAGGCTGTGGCCTTCGTTGTCTCTGGCTTCAATTTTAAATAAAGAAAGAATGCCGTTGGTGACCAGATTTACTGAATAAACGAAGGGGTAGAATAGCTTCATTAATGGCATCAGGAATATTGACGCAGGAAACGCAATTTTCTCCGGATATAAGGCCGCCAATGTTTTCGGCGTAACTTCGGCGAAAATCAGAATAACGATGGTTAACAGGAATGTGGCGATAGCAATACCTACGTCGCCAAATAGTCGTAGACCAATAATGGTTGCAATGGCTGATGCGGCGATATTAACCAGGTTGTTACCGATAAGGATTAAGCCAATGAGGCGATCGGGTCGGGAAAGTAGTCTTTGAACGCGCTTGGCACTTTTCAATCCTTCTTTTTCGAGGTGTTTAAGTCGATAGCGGTTTATCGACATCATGCCTGTTTCAGAACTGGAAAAAAACGCAGAAAGTAAAACTAAAACGGCGAGTATTCCAAATAACGCGCCCGTCGATATATCGTCCAATTAATTGTTCCTATGCTAAAAACCAGTAGCAAATTTATGTTTAAACATGTGATGCTTCAAGTGTCGATGACGATTTTTTTTGTCGATACCTATAACTCTATGATTTATAGGTGAAAAACATTCTTAAAAACTTATCCTAGAATAATTTCTTTCACGATTCTGCTGCCGAAATAAGCAAGAGTCAGTAACACCGAACCTACAATGGTAGCGATCACTACGCCGCGTCCACGCCAGGCAAACTTGTGATGCGCTGTGAGAATACCGACATAAAGCATCCAGGCAATAATTGACAGGATTGTCTTGTGAGCCTGTTTTTGAGCAAACATATCTTCCAGAAAAACAAAACCGCTCAGTAATGACATGGATAACAAAACCGTGCCAATCCATAAAATTTTGAACAGCGTTTTTTCCACGCTCATCAATGAGGGTAGGGAGGAGTGCAGTAAGGAAGCCTGTTTATGCTTGAGACGATAATTAATGTAGCTGAATTGCAACGCGTACAGTAGGGCAATCATGAGGCCACCGTAAGCAAATAGGGCAAGGCTGATGTGTATTAATAAGCCGGGTTGAAGCTCAATATGCATTAAATGAGTAGCAGGGATCAGGGCGTTCATGGCGATAACAATCGCAGCGAAACCATAAACAACCGGCATCAGGAAAACATGAGTCATGCCAAAGGATATGATGGTCATGGATAAGGCCATCAACCAGGCAACAATCGACGCCACGTTGGTAATACTGAGATTTTGCCCCGAGCCTTGAATAATAATGTCATGGTGCAATATAAAGGCATGAGCCATGAGCGCGACAAGTGCAACATATCTTGATGTCTGGCTTTTTGGCCCGTCCTGATGGAACAGGCGTGACGAGATCAGCCCGGTTGCCACAAGGTATAGCAGGATGCAGATAAGGGTAAAAAGCCAAAACATGGTATTGCTTGTTCCAAAGCTGGGTTCATTTATTCGCGAAGTATAGCGGTTTGTGTTAGCAGGGACTAGGGGCTGTTACCGCAATAACAAAAGTTAATTCCGGGAAATCAGCCAGAATATCCGGGTTTCTGCTGTTCGGTGGTTTGAATATCAGCCCGGCAGTATTATACTCTGCGCCAATTAAATAAACTGTTCGGCACGCTCTGACGTTATGGCGTTACAGAATGTCGTGCCTGAAACTATCAGATACCTGAAAGGTTGTATCTACATGTTTGAGAATTTAACCGAACGCCTTGGACAAACGTTAAGAAACGTCACTGGTCGAGGTCGATTGACAGAAGACAATATTAAAGATGCCATGCGTGAAGTGCGCATGGCGTTGCTTGAAGCCGACGTTGCCTTGCCAGTTGTTAAGGAAGTGGTTGCCAACATTAAAGAGCAAGCACTTGGCGTTGAAGTCACTAAAAGCCTGAATCCTGGGCAGGTCTTCATCAAGATCGTTCAATCCCAACTCGAAAAGATTATGGGGGAAGTGAACGAAGGTTTGAATTTGGCAGCTCAACCGCCTGCGATTGTGTTGATGGCAGGTTTGCAAGGTGCGGGTAAAACAACCAGTGTTGCCAAGTTAGCGCGTTTTCTGCAAGAGCGTCAGAAAAAGAAAGTATTGTTGGTCAGTGCTGACGTATACCGCCCTGCTGCGATCAAGCAGTTGGAAACCTTGGCGAATGAGGTCAATGCTGGATTTTTCCCATCTTCGACGGATCAAAAGCCTGTCGATATCGCCAATGCGGCTATCGACCATGCGCGTAAGCAATTTTACGATGTTGTTATGGTGGATACTGCCGGTCGTTTAGCCATTGATGATGCGATGATGGCCGAAATTCAGGAAATCCATAAGGCTATTAAACCCATTGAAACCTTGTTTGTGGTTGATGCCATGACAGGTCAAGATGCGGCGAATACCGCTAAAGCCTTCAATGAAGCCTTGCCACTGACCGGTGTGATCCTGACCAAAACAGACGGTGATGCGCGTGGTGGTGCGGCGTTATCTGTTCGTCATATTACCGGTAAGCCAATCAAGTTCCTGGGTGTTGGCGAGAAAACCGAAGCGTTAGAGCCTTTCCATCCTGAGCGTGTGGCTTCCCGTATTTTGGGCATGGGCGATGTACTCAGTTTGATTGAAGAAGTTGAACGTAAAGTTGATAAAAGCAAAGCCGCCAAGCTTGCTCAAAAGGTGCAAAAAGGCAAAGGCTTTGATTTACAAGACTTTAAAGAGCAACTTGAGCAAATGCGTAATATGGGCGGCATGATGGGTATGTTGGACAAGCTTCCAGGTATGGGGGCGATGACCGACAAGATTAAAGATCAGGCTAATGAAAAGAGCTTTAATCAAATGGAAGCCATTATTAATTCCATGACCCCTGCCGAACGTGAACGCCCTGACATTATCAAAGGTTCGCGCAAGAAGCGTATTGCAGCCGGTTCTGGTACTCAAATTCAGGATGTGAATCGTCTGTTGAAGCAATTTACTCAAATGCAGAAGATGATGAAGAAAATGTCGGGTGGCGGCGCCAAGAAGATGATGCGCCAGATGCAAAGCATGATGCCTCCGGGCGGTTTACCCGGCGGTTTGGGTGGAATGTTCAGGAAGTAAGCCCACCTTTCCAATTTATCTTGCTAATAGAGTTCAGACGGCAAAGAGTAGACTTTTTGCCGTTGTGATATTCTGCTTTCAAACGCCAATAAAATGCTTTTGAAAATACTCAGTAAACCAGTCCCTGTATTAAAGTCCCAAAACAAAGATAATTACTTGCATTAACAGCAAAAATCCGTACAATTTCGCGGCCTTTTCTTGCGCCTGTCAGGTGTCGGGAAGGTAAAGTTAACATTAGCGTTAATGGGTAAGTTCACAAACCGAACTCACTAACAGCTAAATTGAGGCAATTATGGTAACTATTCGTTTACAACGTGGTGGCGCTAAAAAGCGTCCTTTTTATCAAGTGGTCGTGGCTGACAGCCGCTGTCCTCGTGATGGCCGATTCATTGAAAACATCGGCTTCTTTAACCCAACTGCGCGTGGTCTGGAAGAAAAAGTTCGTCTTGACCTTGAGCGTGTAGAACATTGGGTTAGTCACGGTGCAGCTATGTCTGACCGTGTTAAGCGTTTGGTAAAAGACGTTAAAAAAGCAGCAGCTTAATTCTGTTGCAGAGGTATAGAAGGATGGATAACTCAACAAATACAATTGTGGTCGGCAAAATTGGTGCACCTCATGGTATTCGTGGCTGGGTTCGAATCAATTCATATACCGAGGAATTGGAAGGTATTTTCAATTATTCGCCTTGGCTGATTTCAGTTCAGGGGGAAGTAAAGGAATACAAGGTAACAAGTTGGAAACTCCAAAATAAAAGTGTTGTTGCCAAGCTGGAAGGAATCGACTCTCGTAATGATATTGAGTTGTTAAAGAATGCCGATATTGAGGTTTCTGTTGAACAGCTTCCGGAATTACAGGATGACGATTACTACTGGCGTGATTTGATTGGCCTGAATGTGGTCACTGAATCTGGCTACGACATGGGCACCGTGGAACAATTATTTGAGACCGGTGCTAATGACGTCATGATGGTTAAGGCCAACATGAATGATGCTTACGGAGCGAAACAACGAATGATCCCCTACTTATATGATCAAGTGATCAAAAAGGTGGATCTGCAAGCTAAGTCCATCATTGTGGATTGGGATCCTGGCTTTTAATGACAACATCCAAATGGTTTGGGCTAGTCACGCTCTTTCCCGAGATGTTTCATGCGTTTACCGAGCAAGGAGTGACAGGGAGAGCAGTGCAGAGTGGTTTGTTACAAGTAGAGTGTATTAATCCTCGCGATTTCACTCACGACAAGCACCGCACTGTTGATGATCGCCCTTACGGCGGTGGTCCAGGGATGCTAATGATGGTGCAACCTTTAAGTGATGCCATTGAAGCAGCGAAACAGTCTGCACAAGGTAAAGCGAAAGTGATTTACATGTCGCCGCAGGGAAAACCCCTAACGCAACAGAAAGTGAAAGAGCTGGCTTTACTGGATTCTTTGGTGTTGGTTGCGGGCCGATATGAAGGCATTGATGAACGAGTGATTCAAAGCCACATCGACGAAGAAATCTCTATAGGGGATTACGTGTTGAGTGGTGGTGAACTTCCTGCGATGGTACTGATGGATGCGGTATCGAGATTGGTTCCAGGAGTACTGGGACATGCACAATCGGCAGACGAAGATTCATTTAATAATGGGCTGTTGGACTGCCCTCATTATACTCGTCCTGAAATATTGGATGGTGAGCCTGTACCGAAAGTGTTGCTTAGCGGCAATCATGAAAAAATTAGGCAGTGGCGTTTAAAACAATCGCTGGGAAGAACCTGGCTTAGACGTCCTGAATTGTTAAGTAATCTAGCTCTGACTGAGGAGCAAGAGCGCTTGTTGAAAGAATATCAACAAGAGCATTTGCAGCAAAATGACAGTTAACTAGGAATCGAGGTTAAGATGAGCAAAGTTAATCAAGACATCATCAAGCGTATCGAAGCAGAACAATTGAAATCTGATGTACCGGCATTTGGCCCTGGTGACACAGTTATTGTTCAAGTACGCGTTAAAGAAGGTGAAAAAGAGCGTCTTCAGGCTTATGAAGGCGTAGTTATTGCCAAGAAGAATCGCGGTCTACACTCAGCGTTCACAGTTCGTAAAATTTCTGGCGGTGAAGGCGTTGAGCGTGTATTCCAAACTCACAGTAAATCAGTTGCTTCAATTGAAGTGAAACGTCGTGGTGCTGTACGTCGTGCCAAGCTGTACTACTTGCGTGGTCGCACTGGTAAGGCTGCTCGTATCAAAGAGAAGTTGAACTAAGAAATTCCATTGCTGATGTTAACTTTAAAAAAGCCCGCGAAAGCGGGCTTTTTGCTGTTTGTTCTTATGCAATTAGTTTTGTTCCGTCTCGACATCTTCTAAATCATATATGCCACAATTTTGATGACTATTGTGATGTAGTTGTTTCTTGTCATTTCCTTGTTTGACACGTCCTTTGGACGCGCCAGTCACTTTTCTTGTCTCTGAACAAGAAAAGTAACCCAAAGAAATCAGCCCCAACGGTTAACTGATTCCTGTGCTTCTCGAATATTGAAAGCCGGTCTCACGGTGCATTCATGCACCGAGCAGCCCTAATTCATCATCCCTGATGAATTGCTCTCAATATTCTTGCGTTTTGCTCATTTAGTCAGGGAGTTAACCGAGGGGATTAGGCCATTCTTCAATCTTGATAATGCAGCAATTAGACAGTTACTAATTCCTGGCAATGCGAAAGAGACAAAAAATTGGAATAGCTCCTATTCAGGAATAGTAAAGTGGTATTAGCTATTCGAGTAGTATGAAAACAATCAAAACACTGTTTGCTTGTGTTTGTGATTAAGAGACATAGTTTAGAGTCACAACAATCCTGAAACATTTTTCTCTTGTCCCTTGTCTTCTTATTGCTTCTAAATAATGTATTCTGCTTGAAAATAATAAAAATCGCTTAGCTTTCAGGAGAATAAAATGGAGTCGAATATTGCTTTACTACAACCCGTGGTGTTGCTGGTGTTGTGGTCACTCATTATGTGGTTGTGGATGTATGCTACCCGCATTCCCGCTATCATTTCTGCCAAGATGAAACTGGATCCCAATGCCCCTTCGGGCTCTCAAATGGCGCAGCTACCTGCGAATGTGCGTTGGAAGGCCGACAATTATAACCATTTGATGGAACAACCCACCATTTTCTACGCCATCGTGTTGGCTTTGGTTTTTCTTGGTAATAACAGTGACTTAAGCATATATGCAGCTTGGGCTTACACTGTGTTACGCATTATCCATAGCTTGGTGCAAGTCACCATTAACAAAATTGAATTGCGATTTGCCATATTCGTTCTGTCGAACGTGCCTTTATTTGTACTAACCATCAATGCGGCGTTAAGAGTTTTTGCCTAAACCACTTACCTGTTACCTGTAGTGAACAGTCAAATGCAGTGAAGTTTGCAGACAATTGCCAGTAAACAGTTGTTATTTGACGCTAATCTGGCACACTTTTACGCTTTATTTTATTGGGTAAATGATTACCCTGATATCGCGATCTAACCTCAAATCCCGAATCGAGGTTATGTCAATAAAACAATAACAAGAAGAGGGTGTATGGCAAGTCAATCTTTTGTAACCCGTGCCTTGGATAAGGTCGAGAAGGTGGGTAACAAGCTCCCGGATCCTGCTGTGATGTTTTTGATCAGCTTGATCATCGTGTGGGTGTTATCTGCATTACTTTCAGGAGTGAGTTTTTCCTCACTTGATCCACGAACTGGAGAAGCTGTCGTTGTTAATAATTTGCTGACAGGCGCTTCTTTAGCTGATTTTCTATCAAGAATGGTCACAATCTTCACTGGTTTTGCGCCATTAGGTGTTGTGCTGGTGGCGATGCTGGGTGTTGGTGTCGCTGAGCATTCAGGTTTTATCAATGCTGGTTTGAAGCGTATGCTCGATTCAACGCCTAAAGCATTGCTAACCCCTTCTATTATTCTGGTGGCTTTGGTCAGCCATACAGCGACTGATGCCGGTTATGTACTGGTTATTCCTCTTGCAGGTGTGATCTTCTACGCCATGGGGCGTCATCCTCTGGCGGGTATTGCGGCGGCTTTTGCTGGGGTAAGTGGCGGATTCAGCGCTAACTTTATTCCATCGGCGATAGACCCATTATTGCAAAGCTTTACTCAAAGCGCGGCTCAAATTATTGATCCGGCTATTCAGGTCAATCCGTTGAATAACTGGTTCTTCAACTCTGCTTCAAGCATTTTGATCGTGTTGTTGGGTTGGTATCTCACTGACAAGGTGATCGAACCTCGCCTTCAAAACACCGAAATTGACGGCGATCCTGCTGAAATCCCTAAATTTGAAGAACTGAACGCTCAACAAACCAAAGCCTTGCGCGCAGCGACGGCTGTCATGGTTGGCGGTATTGTGGCCCTGGTCGCCATTCTTTGGCCTGCGGATTCTCCCATGCGTGCTGCCAATGGTGAGCTAACCTCTTTTGCTGCACCTGTTATGCGCTCAATCGTGCCTTTGATATTTTTGCTGTTCTTATTGCCGGGCGTTGTTTATGGCTATATTGCAGGAACCTTTAAAACCACCAGAGACGTTATCGGTAGCATGACCAAAGCCATGGAAAGCATGGCCTATTATGTGGTCATGGCCTTCTTCTGCGCCTTGTTTATTGATGCTTTCAGCAAATCCAATTTGGGAGCATTGTTGGCAATTGAAGGGGCTCAGGTGTTGAAAGCCATGAACCTGCCCAGCATGGTGACAATCGTTGGATTAATCTTCTTAACTGCATTTGTGAACCTGTTTGTGGGCTCATCGTCTGCGAAATGGGCACTATTGGGGCCGATATTCGTACCTATGTTGATGCAATTGAACATTTCTCCTGATTTAACTCAAGCTGCTTATCGTTTGGGGGATTCCTCTTCCAATATTATTACCCCATTAATGCCTTATTTCCCATTAGTGGTGGTGTATTGCCAGCGTTATGTGAAATCTACCGGCATTGGTACTTTGTTATCACTTATGTTGCCGTACTGCATCACTATTATTCTGGCGTGGACAGCCTTCTTGCTGCTTTATTGGGGCTTGGGTTTCCCTCTAGGTATTCAGTCCAGCTACATTTATCCAGCAGGGTAAGTGGTGTTAGCAAGCTGTGTGATTTCTGATGAGTTCACACAGCTTGTTTAATTTCTCTCTAATTTTGTCATCTAAAGGCCATCCGGCGTTAATTCTTAAGCAATCCTGATACAGCGAAAGCGTGGTAAATGACGCACCAATCCTGATATCCAGATCATTTTCCTGCGCGGCTTTTTGTAGCTTTTTGCAGTGCAAACCGGGTATTTGCAACCACAGCACTGTGCCGCCTTGGGGCGAACTAATAGCCGCGTTTTCCGGGAGTTGTTGACGCAGCAAGGCAATATACTCCTGAACATTTAAGGTTAAAAAGGTGCGTAGCTTGTTTAAGTGCTGTTGATACTGCCCTGTGTTGATGAAGTCAGCCAAGCCCACTTGCACTGGCGTATTCAAACCTAGTTGGCTTACTGCGACTCTTTTGATCATGGCATCTTTGTAGATACCAGGAATACACCAGCCAACCCTAAACCCTGGCGAGAGTGTTTTCGATACCGATGAACACCACAATATATAGCCACCTTTGTCCCAATATTTGGCAGGTAAAGGCATATTCTTACTATGAGAAAGCTCAATATAAACATCATCTTCAATCACTGGAAATTGATGCTTGTTAGCCAGTTCAGCCAATGCCTGTTTTTGCTCTTGAGACAGGCTCATGCCCTGCGGATTCATGTGCGATGTGCTAAATAATCCCGCTTGAGCATTGCCTTGTAGAATATGTTTTTCCAACTGAGTTAGATCGATGCCTTCAGAGGTGCAGGGGAGTTCTATGACTTTTCTGTCCATCAGTGCTAACAGTTCCAATAAGCCACTAAAACAGGGGGAACTGATAGCCACGCTATCGCCCGGTTTTGTGGTGGCTTCCAGCGCGAATTGAATAGCATTGATACAACCATTGGTGATCACCAGATCATTCGCGAGGATTGGGAACCCGTGCGAGCTAAAATGCCTGGAAAGGACTTCGCGTAAGCGTTGGTTGCCTTGTGTTTCCGGGTATTCATGTAGTGCTTCGGCGAAGTTGCTAATGCTGCGTTTCAGGCTGCGCTGTAACATTAATGTTGGCATCAGTTCAGGCGCAATGCGGGATATGCCTAAAGGGCCAGATTGGCGAAATTCCTGATAGCAGCTTCCTGAATAATCATTGGCTGACAGGCTTTTTATCTGACTTTGAAACTGTGGTGTTTCGGGTGTGCTTTGATCCGATAATGGGCGAGAAATGTAAAAACCGGACTGCGGTTTGGCAACAATCCAGCCCAATTCTTCCAACAGATGATAACTGTTTAGCATGGTTGTCATACTGACATTTTGCAGTTTGGCCATATGTCGTAGAGACGGCATTTTTGCACCAATATGCAGCTTACTGCTACGAATGTCTTGAATAATGTGCTCAGCGATCTCTTTATAGCGCATGCTTTGCGGTTTCCGTATCTGGATGAATTAATGCATTGGCTAATGCAACTTTTTCAAACTGTATACTAAATAAATTAAAAAATTGATACTGTTATTTGTTTTGTGAACCTTTCATAGTGTGCCTCACGGTTTTGATAAATGTTGAACGCTTTGAGGATCTATGAAACTGCGAGATTTAATCATTGCTATTGCTTTGATGTGTTTATGGGGTTTGAACTTTTCGGTCATTAAGTTAGGAGCCGATCAAATTAACCCGGTGTTATTAACCGCTATGCGTTTTATTTTTGCGGTATTTCCAGCCATCTTTTTTATAGCTCGGCCTAATGTCTCCCTAAAATATTTAGTCGCTTATGGTTTGAGCTTTGGTGTTGGCGTGTGGGGTATGATGACCTGGTCTATCACCTTGGGGCTTTCTGCCGGAATGGCTGGCGTGCTGTTGCAATTGAGTATGGTGTTTGGGTTGTTACTGGGTTGGCTTTATCTGAAAGAAACCATTCAGCCTCAGAAAAAGCTCGGCGCTATGTTAGCGCTTGCCGGGTTGGCGATGAGCTTTATGTTGCAGGATGGATCTGTGCCGCCGAGCGCTTTGATTTTCGCACTTATTGCCGGGTTTAGCTGGAGCCTGACGGCATTGATAGTGAAACTCTCTAAAACTACACAAGTCTTTGCTTTTAGTGTCTGGGGAATGTTGTTTGCGCCTGTTCCATTGTTATTTCTGGCCTGGGTTAGCCACGGTAGTGAAGTATTTATTCAATTACCGCAACAAATGAATGGCACGGTCTGGTTTTCTATTTTGTTTCAGGCTTACCCAACCACATTATTAGGGTACTGGATCTGGAATAAAATGGTGTTGAAGTATCCATTGTCGACCACTTCTTTGTTAACTACCTTGGTGCCTGTATTTGGTATTTTAGGCAGTGTTGTTTTTTATGATGAGCAATTGGGCGCAACAAAGCTGGTCGCTTGTTTGTTGATCCTGTCCGGGCTTTTGGTTAGTCAGATACAGTGGTCTCAACTGGCAGCAATATTACGTGTAAAAAACAGACTGCGTAAAAGAGCGACAACCTCCTCCTGATTACGAATATTCTATTCCGCCTTTTATCGTCATCATTGACTCTGGTTTAATTTGTGTCCATTAAACCTGTCATGATGACGATATTTCAACATATTGAATTTATTAACCTTTTCTAAAAATCTCAAAATAACGCTTGTTAAAAGGAACGTGCAATGTTAGAAAGTCAAGCCTAGGCGCTTACATTGTGCTGGAAAGAAATTGTTTTTAGTATCGTTTACTTTACAACTTGCTTTGCAAGAAAGAGGCTTGAGTAAAATGAAACCTTGCGAACTCCTTCGCTACCCTCCTTATTATTATCACTATTATTGGTGATATTAGCTTTTAGGTAATGCCACATTACCACTCGCCGTCAGGCACCCACTTTTCCCAAAATTTAAACTGAATATTTAACTGAATTAGGTTACACAATGAATATGGCGCACGTAGATAATGTCCACATCTCCTCAGAGAATGTATTAGTTACTCCTTTGCAATTGCAGGAAGAGCTTCCAGTTAGTGATAAGGCATTGGAAAAGATCGAAGAATCCAGAAAGATCATTTCCGATATTATTCATCGCCGCGATCACCGTTTGTTAGTGGTTTCCGGCCCTTGCTCCATTCACGATATTGAGGCTGCAAAAGAATATGCGCTGAAATTGAAAGAGTTGCATGAAGTCTGTAAAGACACTTTGTTCATTGTGATGAGAGTGTATTTTGAAAAGCCAAGAACAACGGTGGGTTGGAAAGGGTTGATTAATGATCCCAATATCGACGGTAGTTTCGATATTGAAAGCGGCTTGCGTAAAGCGCGTGAATTGTTGATTTGGTTGGCGGAGCTTGAACTGCCTGTTGCAACAGAAGCGCTGGATCCGATCAGCCCTCAGTATCTGGCAGAGTTTTTCAGTTGGTCTGCCATTGGAGCACGTACCTCTGAGTCTCAAACTCACCGTGAAATGGCCAGTGGTTTGTCGATGCCGGTTGGTTTTAAAAACGGCACTGATGGCAGCTTGGATATCGCGATTAATGCATTACGCTCTGCTGCGTCGCCACATAGTTTTATGGGCATTAACAAGCAGGGGCAGGTGAGTATTATTAACACTCAGGGGAACGGAGATGGGCATATTATTCTGCGTGGTGGAAAACAGCCAAATTATGACTCTGTGTGCGTGTCTGACTGCGAAGAGATTTTAAATGAAAACAAGTTGTCGGCAGGTTTGGTAATTGATTGTAGCCATGCTAATTCCTCCAGAGATTATCGCCGTCAGGTTCCAGTGGCCATGAACGTGATTAACCAGATCCTGGAAGGTAATCAGTCGATTATCGGGATCATGTTGGAAAGTCATTTGAAAGAAGGTAGTCAATCAAGCACCAATAAGTCTAAAGATGAGCTGGAATATGGGGTGTCGATTACTGATGCTTGTATTAATTGGAAAACAACGTCCGATTTATTGCATCAAGCGCGCGAGAAATTGATTACAGTATTGCCTATGCGTTTGAATAAGCGTAATCAGGCGCTTTAATTAAATAATTGAAGAAACGCCCGAGTCACCGAGAGGAAGAGAATGACCGATATTTCACTGGATGCATTACGTCAACAAATCGACCAACTGGATAGCCAGTTGGTTGAGTTGCTGGCAAAACGCTCGCAGCTAACACAGCAAGTGGGAAAATATAAAAGTCAGGTAGGGCTACCGATTTATGTTCCTAGCCGTGAAGCGGAATTGCTGGCTAAGCGACGTCAACAGGCGGAAGACAAAGGCGTTTCAGCCGATTTAATTGAAGATGTATTGCGACGGATAATCCGCGAATCGTATCAAACTCAGAACAACAGCTATTTGTGCGCTAATCCTGACGCTGGTCGAGTGGTTATTATCGGTGGTGGCGGTGCTTTGGGTAGCCTGTTTGTGAGTATGTTTGGTCGTAGTGGATATCAGGTCGACGTGATTGAACAGGACGATTGGGATAGCGCATCAGAAAAATTCAAGCAGGCTGGACTTGTGCTGGTATCCGTTCCGATTCGAGTGACGCAACAGGTCATTAAACAGCTCTCAAACTTGCCTGAGCATTGTATTCTTGCCGATATCACCAGTGTGAAGTCAGAGCCTTTGCAAGCCATGATGAAGGCGCACAAAGGCCCGGTTGTAGGCTTGCACCCAATGTTTGGCCCCGGCATTAAAAGCTTTGCCAAACAAGTTGTGGTGGCCTGTGAAGGTCG
Organism: Paraneptunicella aestuarii; assembly: GCF_019900845.1. Taxonomy (NCBI): domain Bacteria; kingdom Pseudomonadati; phylum Pseudomonadota; class Gammaproteobacteria; order Alteromonadales; family Alteromonadaceae; genus Paraneptunicella; species Paraneptunicella aestuarii. The sequence continues at coordinate 1,726,537 of NZ_CP074570.1, forward strand.
CAAGCCTGAAGAGTATCAGTGGCTGCTTGAGCAGATTAAGATTTGGGGAGCCGCAGTATTTTACACCGAAGCACAGCAGCATGACGATGCCATGGCGTTTATTCAGGTAATGCGCCATTTCAGCAGCTTTGTGTATGGCGCTCATTTGGCAGAAGAAGATCCGGATTTGGATTTACTGGTGTCGCTCAGCTCACCCATTTATCGACTGGAATTGGCAATGGTAGGGCGCTTGTTTGCTCAGGATCCGGTTCTGTACGCAGACATTATCTTTTCCAATCAGAAAAGCATTGGCTTATTAAAGCGCTTTAGAGAGCGTTTAGACAAGTACCTGAAACTGGTTGAATCCGGCAACAAAGAAGGCTTTATTGAACAGTTTAGAGATATTGCCACCTGGTTTGGCGACTATTCAAAACAGTGTTTACAGGATAGCGAGAAGTTATTGCTTAAAGCGGATGACGATCGAACGTTAAGTACCGGGATTTGATTTATCAGAAACAGTTTAATTAGCTGTAATACTTAATTAGCTGTAATACTTAGAAAAGCAGGGAAGATTCCCTGCTTTCCTATATTTAACCCTTTATTCTTTACTTACTCTGATAATGCTTTAAACACAGGCACTTTGGTATGAGTAATGTCTTCTACCGGGTAGCAGCCTAATACTTTCAGGTATCGGGTAATGCCTTTTAGGTCTTCCAGGGCTTGTTGCATGGGGCCGTCCGAGGTATTGCCTTCAACATCCAGATAAAACATTTCTTCCCATGGGTTGCCGGTAATTGGGCGAGATTCCAGTTTGGTCATATTGATCTGGTTGTCTTTCAATACAATCAGGGCATCAACCAAGGCTCCCGGTTTTTGAATGGTGGACATCACCAGCGTGGTTTTCGCAGGAATTTGAATCGGCACTTTCACTGCCTTTCTGGAAACCACAATAAAGCGTGTATGGTTTTCCTGCTGGTTAGCTAAATCTTGCTTGATCGCGTTCAAGTTGTAGAAGTTGCCGCCTTCGATGCTGCCGATAGCTGCGATGTCGTCTCGTTCTGATTCGCTGACCAACTGCATTGCCGCAGAGGTGCTATCGCATGGGACTTTCTTCACATCATCAAGAGAGTCAATAAATACGCGACATTGCATCAAGGCTTGTGGGTGACCATAAACCTGTTTGATATTGCTGATGTCTTTTTGATTTTTAGTGAGCAGTGCATGCTTCACGGGTTGAGTGATCTCACCCACAATGGAAAGACTGGTGTGCTGCAACAAGTCATAGACTTCGTTAATACTGCCCGATGTTGTATTTTCTATCGGTAGCACCGCATAGTCTGCTTCATTGCTTTCTACTTTCTCCAGAACCGCTTTGAAGGTTTTGAATCCCATTTCATGCAGCTCGCCTGGACGTCGAGCAAAATAGCGTTGTGTTGCCAGATAACTATAGCTGCCGGGGTTGCCCAGAAAGGCGACACGATTAAGCGGCTGGCTGTGCTCCGGGTTCGCGCGCTCTGCCAACAACGCTTGTTGATTGAGTACCGAATTCTCAATGATTACGTGAAAGATATTGGTGACGTAGTGAGGATCCAGCCCCAATTTACTGCCTTGTTTTACCAATGAAACCAACAACTGTTCTTCGCGTTTAGGGTCTCGCACATCTTTATGAGTCGCGATTTTGGTTTCGGCTACCTGTTGGGTAAATCGCAGACGTTCTGCCAACAAAGATAAGAGTTTCGCATCAGTGTCAGAGATTTTCTCTCTCAATTCATCGAGGTTGATGGTCATGTGTCTGCCTAATATTCCAATTTACAAAAAAAAACCTCCCGGTTGGGAGGTTTCGTAACTTTCGCTCAAGCGCTAGCCTCCCGCATCAGGATGGACTAAAAATGAGAAAAATCGCGCTTACAGTTTTCATATCCCGAAAGTAAAGCTTGAGCTGCGTTCTGTCAACATCAATACCGGCCTAATTTGGCATTAATGTTAATTCGTAGCGAGTTTCACCCGGTAATAAAGGTGTGGCTCTGCCTTTTAACCACTCTTCGTGTCCTTTACCAAAATAAGGCAATAAAGGATGCGCGGCCTGACTTGATGGCATATGCAAGATCCCTTTGTCTTCATGCCCAGGAGCGACAACAATGCGTTGCGATGCGCCAAAGTCACGTCCTCCCACTCTGGGCATCAATGTATCGCCTGCTTGTGGCTCATGAGGCATGTCGGTTAACAACCCCAGAAACGGCACGTAAGGGCTCATTGGGTGCTTAATGGCTACGGCATTGAACTCACCCCAGGTTAGGGTTTTCCAGTCACCAAAGTCTTTGTTCAATTCATCCAGAGATTCGTTTAATGCTTGCACCAGCAATTTGTCCCAAGAGGTATAGCGAGTGGGAAGCAAGTGCTCGGGCTGTTCAGTAATCATCGCCCACATCGGTTCCTCAACGTATTTACGCACTGAATTGAAGTTAAAGTGTTTATCCATGCTGGAAAGCTGGCTGACTAAATCAGCAAACAACAGATTACGTACTTTCAAGCGGAACTGACGAACAAGCAGATAACCCTGATCTTCTTCGCTGGCGCGCGCCGACCAGTTTTGTAACGCTTTCGTTAGTGCTGCCTGATCTGGATGATTAGAGCTCGGTACGACCTGTTCCAGTAAGAGTTTATGCCAGCGTGTCAGGAAGACAGCACGATCATCTAACTGAATATCCAGCAGATCCTGTTCCGAGAATTGTTCCTTGGCGAACAGGTCATCGCGAATTTGCTTCGCTCTTGCGCCCAATGCATAGCCGCCATTGCCGATTTTGTCGAACATCTCGCCACCCACAACGCGAGAATTGGCTGTCCAGATACGTTGCTGTGCCGGGTTATACACTTTTGGGTATTGATCGTGTGGCAAGTAACCCGACCAACCTTGAGTACCATCGCTCCAATCGCTGATATAGCTACCATCAAATCCGTAACGAACCGGAATGATACTGGTGATAATCCAGCCAATGTTGCCGTCTTTGTCTGCAGTAACCAGATTCTGATTGGGCATTCCCAGAGTCGGGCCAATACTTAAAGCTTCTTCCACCGAGCTTGCTTTTTCCATGTTTAAAAAGTTCAGATTGGTGGCAATCTCATCATGGGCTGTCCAGCGATAAGCCAGCAGATTACCATCACCATCTTCGCCAATAACCGGCCCCCAAATGGTCTCTTTAATTTCATATTGCTCGGGTTGTTTTTTGGCTACCTGAATCGTCTCATTGGCTAAATCAAAGGCTTTGAAGCCTTCAGGAGTCAGGTATTTATCGCCTTTGTCATTCACGGTTAAGCGAATGACATCGCTCCAGTCGCCATAACTATTGGTGAAGCCCCAAGCAACTTTGGTATTACTTCCAACAACCAAGGTTGGTGCGCCGGGCAGGGTTAAACCTACAACCTGATGTGGTTCACCATTCTCCTGCCATTTCATATGGGCGCGAAACCAGATGTTCGGAACACGAATACCCAAATGCATATCATCAGCCAGCATACCGCTGGTGTATTGGGTTAAAGCTCCAGATATCGCCCAGTTGTTACTGCCCGGGCTGAGGTCTTCTGGCTGCATGTCTTGATAGGCTGTTTCTTGTGATGTTTTTTCATGAGAAATGGCTGCCAGCTCAGTGCTTTGTTCAAGTGTTGGCCAGGTATTTTGTGGTATAGGAGAAGCTTCGCCTACCGAACCATCAATGGGGGCATCCCATTGTCCACCTTTGGGATGAACGAAGGCAAACAGGTCTTCGGGTAGTGCATCTCTCATTAAGGTCAAGGAACGTTCTGTTCTGCCATCATGTTCCTGTAAATCCAAATACATGCTGTAAACGGCTAGCAGTGAATCTTCGTCTTTCCATTGAACGGGTGACTTTCCTAACAGGCCATATTCCATCGGCGCGGATGATAGCTGGTTTAAACCTGCGTTAACGCCTTCGGTATACGCTTGAAATATCGCCAAATGTTCTGCTGGCATTCGTTGTACGCCTCGTTGGGCGCGCATTCTAAATCGGTGTGTACGGATTTTTTTGTCGTAGGAGAGGGCGGCATCGCCAAACAGCTCTGACAACTCACCCGCTGAATTGCGGCGCAACAGATCCATTTGATAAAAACGTTCCTGGCCGTGAATAAAACCTGTTGCTCTGGCTAAATCTATTCGGCTTTGAGCGGTAATGGTGGGAATGCCGTTGGCGTCTCGTTGCACTGTGACTGTGGCTGATAAGCCTGGAAGCGCCAAGCTGCCTTCCAGCATGGGTTTACTTTGTGATAACCAAAAATAACCTGTACTGACGGCTATCACCCCGACTGCGACTGTACCAATAGCCAAGCGTTTTACGATCTTGCTTTTTGACATGAAAAATCCTGAGAGAAGGAAATGACCAAATTCGCCAAACTAAAGGAATTTGCTTTATCTGGCAACATGTTGGCGAGAATTAGAGAGCCTTTAAAGGGAATAATAAAAGGAGCAGTAAGTTCTGCTCCTTCTCTAAAAGGGAATTGAGAGTTTAGTCACTCAGCAGTGCTGTTAGCATTCTGCGCACTTCCTGAGGCTCAAAAGGTTTGTCACACAAGGCATTGACCCCGGTTTGCTGAATGTTGCTCATGGTCGCGCTATTAGCCGCTTCCGAGGTAACCATAATAATAGGAATATGCGCGGTAGCAGGCGTAAAACGAATATATTCTGATAACTCGCGACCATCCATTTCAGGCATATTGTAGTCGGTTACGACCAACTCAAAAGGTTGATCTTTCAGCAGGGTTAAGGCGGCAGCACCATTTTCTGCTTCCTGAATTTTGGTTAGCCCCATATTTTCCAATACGCGGCGAATATGATTACGAGCCAGCTTGCTGTCATCAACAACCAATACGCGCACTTCTTTAATGTCGAACAATTCCAGCTCGACTTCTTCTTCGTTAATCAGGTCGAGAGAGGCTTTCAGAGCGCGCTGTAAATGCACTGGTTGAAAAGGTTTGGGCAAAATGGCAGCAATACCGGCCTGTTTGAATTCTTCCAGTTTGGATACTTTGGTTTCGCTGGAAACCAACATGAAAGGTGTAGAAGACATCTCAGGATCATTTTTGATGTGCTGTAATAGATCAAGTCCTGTACCGTCTTCAAAGTACATGGCACTTACCACCAAATCAGCCCCATGGCTTCTTAGCGCGGTTTTTGCGTCAGCAACATTGGATACCACATCAATTTCACCCACATTTTCTTTCAGCAACAGAGTGCTAATGATTTTACGTTGCGTGTCGGAAGGCTCGACTAACAGGATATTAAGGTCTGAAAGAGTAACTGTTTCCATAGATATTCCAACCAGTGCGGGGGCTATCCCCCAGCTAATTTAACTTGAAATCCACGCTGTTCCAGCGTTGATTTGATTTTTTCGCGATTGTCTCCCTGAATTTCAATTACGTCTCCTTTGATGGCACCGCCAGTGCCGCATAATTTTTTTAAATCCTTCGCGAGTAGTTTTAATTCGTCGTCAGACAGATCAAACCCGGTTATGGTCGTTACTCCTTTACCTTTTCTGCCTTTTGTTTCTCGGCGGATCCTGATAATACCATCAAGATTCTTATTTTTACTCGGAGAGTCTGTTTCAGTACGGATTCTCCCTGATTCTGTACTGTATACCAAAGGGTTATTCTGCATTCTTTGGGCTCAATGTATTTAGTTTACAAACATTACAGAGGATTTTATGAAAAAAATGTCAATATGCCTATGCTCTGCTACATTAACATATGATTCTTAATGTAAAAAACACCGTACCATTTATCTGTAGTGTGTCGTCGATGGTATAGTTGATAAAGTGCGGTGATGGCTATTTGAAAAACTCAACAAACTAAGGGCTTTGCGATGGGACTAGAAAGGCATTTTTCTGAAGATGGTAAAGAGTTAACGATTGTATTGGATGAAAAATTTGACTTTGGGATGGTTCAAGAGTTTAGGGACGCATACACCAATGATGTTAGCGGTATAAAAGAAGTCGTCATTGATTTGGCGAATACAGAGTATATGGATAGTTCGGCTCTGGGGATGCTGCTAAATATGCAAAAGTCGTTACAAGAAAGGGTTGGGCGTTTCAGTATTGTTAACGCCTGCCCCAAGGTTGCAAAAATTTTGCAAATATCGCGTTTTGACAAGAAATTCGAAATTAGTTAAATCTTACCTGTCTCCAGTTATAACAAGAGAATAGCCTTATGCGAATTCTGATTGTTGATGATGAATCTATAAATCGATTCTTACTGCGTCATATTCTTGAAGAAGATGGATATACGGAGTTGTATGAAGCTGGAGGCGGGCTGGAAGCGCTCAAAATTTTTGAACAGGTCGATCCCGACCTGATCCTGCTTGATGTTGTCATGCCTGACCTAAACGGCTTGGAAGTGGCGCGTCGTATGAAAAAACAGGCTACGCAACATTTGCCAATTATCTTCATTACTTCGTTGGATGACGAGGAAAGCTTGGCGAACTGCTTGGAGGCCGGGGGGGATGATTTTGTATCTAAACCCTTCAATCGTGTGATTTTGTCGGCCAAAATAAAAGCACATGCCAGAACCCGGCAGTTGAGTTTGGATATTTATCAGCAAAATCTGGAACTCACCTACCACAACAACAACATTGCACGCGAGCACGCCATTGTTGAGCATATTTTTTCTAATGTGCTTACTTTAAGCAATAAGCTGACAAAACTGGTGGACTACCAAATTGCACCCGCATCAAACTTCAATGGGGATTTGTTCCTGATAGAGCAAAGCCCCAATGGCGGTTTGTTTATGCTGTTGGGCGATTTTACCGGTCATGGACTTGCCTCTGCTATAGGGGCTATTCCTATTGCGAGGGCATTTCAGGCTGTGGCGCAGAAAGGGATCACCGTCTCTGAAATGGCTGCCACGTTTAATAAGACATTGTTGGACTTTTTGCCCGGAGACATGTTTTGTGCTGCGGCGATTATCGAGGTATCCGAGAATGGAAAAATGCTGGATATCTGGAATGGAGGCTTACCTCACCTGATTCTCATTGACTCTAAAGGTAATGTGAAAAAACGCTTTGAGTCCATGCATATGGCGCTGGGGATTTTGGAGCCTCACGATTTCGAATCTCTAACAGAACGTTATGATGCCGAATATGGTGATCGACTCGTAGGTTTTACTGATGGTGTCGTTGAAGTACATGATGCAGATGGCAACATGTTAGGCGAAGAGGGGATTGAAAAATGGTTACTGGAGAACCCGAATATTACTGTTGAAGAAGTTTCAAGAAAGGCAGACGAGTTTAGTGGTGAATTGGAGCAGGCCGACGATGTCACTATTGTGAGCTATCTGTGTCAAACATTAGGGTTGCCTAAGAAACTACATAAAGCACCCGATCTCCCATTTGAGTTGAAGTTTGATTTGGATGCTCACTATATGCGCCAATCCGAGCCAGTGAGTGAAGTGATTGAAATAGTTTCCGGTACTGCCGCTTTTAATGGTATTCGTTCCAGTTTATTTACTGTATTGAGTGAGTTATACAACAATGCACTTGATCATGGCATTTTGCGGTTAGATTCTTCAATTAAAGGAACTCCCGAGGGTTTTATGCAGTATTTTGAAGAGCGTAGTATACGCCTGGATGAGTTGCAGGAAGGTTCTGTGCAAATTTCCATTCGATATGAACCTTCACCTCCAAGATTTTTGTTGGAGCTAAAAGATTCCGGCGAAGGGTTTGATTTAAGTGATGTGAAATCCAATAGGGACTCAGATTTGGGGTATGGACGAGGAATTGAACTAGTGCAAGGGCTAGCGAGTGAGTATTCATATTCTGAAAACGGAACCCGGGTTAACGTTGTACTGAATATTTCATAAATTCACGTCGATGAGATGTGTTATTCAGAATACGAGTTGCTTCATTCCATTGTCATTCCGCTCCCCACTTCCTCGCCATGCCGTTCCCGATCTCCTCGTCATTCCGCTCCCGACTTCCTCGTCATTCCGCTCCCGAATTCCTCGTCATTCCGCTCCCGAATTCCTCGTCATTCCGAATTTATTTCGGAATCTTCAATAATATCAATCAGATACCAAGGTGAGTTAGGTGAGTTCAGTGTGACGTCGATATTATATACGCTCGCGAAATACTGGATGGCGCATCAAGTGCACCATGACAACGGACAAAGTGCTCTTGTAAAAAATGGCATAGTTTATGGGTACACCTGAGCGTCCGGATTTGCTTTCAATCCACGCTCAAAAGTACCGCAAACCACAAATACTACAACGCCGCCATACCGGAAACGCGAAGCGTTGTCCGGTATCCATTCATCAGCAATCCACAGCCCTGCGGTATGGCAAACAAAAGCCACCACGGATTATTCATTCTTTACAGTAAATTTTATTGAGAATAATTCTCAATTTCGTTAGTATCCGCGGCGAAAAGCCTGTCAGGTTTATTGATATTTATTAATCATCCCAATATCGCGGTTGGTTTGTCTGTGAAGGAAATAATAGTCATGTCTATCTCCAAACATTTAGGTTTTCTTTTCGCTACTTGTTCAGTGTTGGCTTCTACCATGCTTCCATCTTTAGCATCGGCAGAAGAAGTCAATGTGTATTCGGCGCGTAATGAAGCGTTAATCAAGCCGATACTCGACAAATTTAGCGAGCAAACCAATATCAAGGTGAACCTGATTACGGGCAAAGCTGATGCCTTGATCTCCCGCTTGGAATCGGAAGGTAAACATAGCCCGGCAGACATTTTGGTTACCACTGATGTTGGCCGTTTACACCGCGCCAAATCTCAAGGCTTGCTACAGCCATACACCTCAGAGGCAATGCACAAAGCCGTGCCAAAAGCCCTGCGCGATGCCGACGATCAATGGTATGCCTTAACCTTGCGCGCACGCCCGATTATGTACGTACCTGAGCGAGTGAAAATAAGCGAATTAAGCACAATGGAAGATCTGGCAAGCGAAAAATGGCGTGGCAGAATTTGTATTCGTTCTTCCAGCAATATTTACAACCAATCCATGACAGCCGCTATGTTGGTGCAAAAGTCTGAAAATGACGTATTAACCTGGGCACAAGACTTTGTTGCTAATTTTGCTCGTCCACCCAAAGGTGGAGACCGAGACCAAATTAAAGCCGCTGTTGCTGGCGTATGTGACCTGGCTATTGCCAATACCTATTATCTAGCTGGCATGTTAACCGATACCGATGAGAGCAATCGTGCTATTGCCCAGCAGGTTAAAGTGTTTTGGCCAAATCAAAATGATCGTGGCACACATATCAACATTTCTGGCGCAGCCATTACCAAGCATGCTCCTAACCAAGCTGAAGCTCAAAAGTTAATGGCCTTTATGGTGACGCCTGAAGCGCAACAATGGTACGCGCAAACCAACCATGAGTACCCGGTTGTGGAAGGCGTGGAGTGGAGCGATGTATTGAAAAGCTTTGGGCAATTTAAAGCTGAGAACATTGAACTGTTCAAAGTGGGCGAGTTGAATGGTGAAGCTGTTCGCGTCATGGATCGCGCAGGTTGGAAATAAGCGGTCAGTAAATCACACTTGTTAATTTGTTATGTCTATTAACTCAATGCCACTGGATCGCTGGAACACCGGTATAGTGGCGTTGGCATCCTTTATTACGCTGCCATTGCTGGTGTTGTTTGGCAGTTGGGCTCAGCCCGATTGGTCTATATGGTCGCATCTACTCGACACCGTACTAGCTGATTACGTCATCAATTCCATTATTCTTGCTGCTGGCGTTGGGCTTGGCACATTGCTGCTGGGGACATTATGCGCCTGGTGTGTGGTTCGATATCGCTTTCCTTTCAGAAACATTATTCAGTGGGCTTTGCTGCTGCCTTTAGCGATCCCGGGTTATATCATCGCCTACACCTATACCGGCATATTGGATTTTTCAGGCCCGGTGCAAACTCTAATAAGAGACCTGTCCGGATTGCGCTACGGTCAATACTGGTTTCCTGAGTTGCAATCCTTGTTTGGCGCTATTGTCATGTTGGTACTGGTGCTGTTTCCTTATGTTTATTTAATGGCGATGACAGCGTTTAAAGCGCAATCATCCAGCTTGTATTACGCGGCAAAAAGCATGGGGCTGAACAAGCGCCAATACTTTTTTCGAATCGCCTTGCCAATGGCTCGCCCGGCCTTGTTAACTGGGGCAGCTTTGACCATGATGGAAGCCTTTGCCGATTACGGTACAGTACAGTATTTTGGCGTGCCTACCTTCACCACAGGTATTTTTCGCGTCTGGTTTGGTATGAACAGCCCACTTGCCGCGGCTCAACTTGCCAGCGGCTTGTGCTTGTTTGTATTGGGGTTATTGTTATTGGAACAATATTCCCGACGTAAACAACGCTTCTATCAGCCTGGACAAAAAAGCGCAGAACTCGAACCGCAAAAGGTTTCTGGCGGAAAGGGCATACTCATGTCGTTGCTGGTTGCCACACCTTTCCTGTTAGGTTTTTTAATCCCGGTTTTGCAATTAATTCAGTGGTCATGGCTAACCTGGTCTTACATGCTCAATGCCGATTTTCTGCAATTGCTAAAGAACAGCTTTGTACTGGCTGCGGTTGCAGCGCTTGTTGTCGTGTTCTGTGCCTTGTTTGTTTCTTACGGTAAGCGCCTAAACCCCAACCGTTGGATGACAACCAGCACTCAGCTTGCGGGCATGGGATACGCTATTCCCGGAACTGTAATCGCTATTGGTGTGATGATCCCCTTTGCCTGGTTCGATAAAAGCCTGAATGGCTGGCTGCTGGTGGCCTTTAATTATGAACCCGGGCTTATTTTTTCAGGTACGTTATTTGTGTTGATTTTTGCTTATACAGTACGATTCCTGACCGTCGCCAAACACAATATCGATGCAGGTTTAGAACGCATTAAACCCAGCATGGACGAAGCCGCACGCAATATGGGCAATTCACCCGGACAAGTGCTAAAACGCGTGCATGTGCCTTTGTTAGGAAGTAGTGTACTGTCGGCCTTATTACTGGTGTTTGTGGATGTAATGAAAGAGTTGCCAGCAACGTTGATTTTGCGCCCCTTCAACTTTAATACACTGGCGGTTAGAACTTATGAACTCGCATCAGACGAGCGCTTGGCAGATGCCGCTTTGCCAGCCATGAGCATTGTTATTATGGGGCTCATTCCGGTCATTTTACTGGCTTGGGGAATTGATAAACAGAAGGTAGGTTAATGCTGGAACTGCATAACATAGGTATTCAATTTGGTGACACGAACATAGTGCAAGGTGTCAGCTTGCATATGCAAACCGGCGAGTTAGGTTGCTTGCTGGGCGCGTCGGGTTCTGGCAAAACCTCTATTCTTAGAGCCATTTCCGGGTTCAATACCTTATCTACCGGGCATATTGAAATTCGAGGCAAACAAGTAGCCAGCTCATCGGAAAACTTGCCGCCTGAACAGCGCCATATCGCCATGATGTTTCAGGATTTGGCGCTATTTCCTCATTTAAATGTGGCTGACAACATTGCCTTTGGTTTATCTAACCAACCCAAACAAGAGCGACAGCAGCGCGTAGCTGAAATGCTGGAACTGGTATCGTTGCAAGGCATGGAAAAACGCCAACTGCATGAACTTTCTGGTGGGCAACAACAGCGAGTTGCACTAGCCAGAGCGCTTGCCCCCAAGCCCGATATTTTGTTGTTAGATGAACCTTTTTCCAGCCTCGATACCGAGCTTAGGCAACAGTTGGTGAAACAGGTTAGAGCGATTTTAAAGCAAGAACAGGTTACCGCCTTGCTGGTAACACACGATCAACAAGAAGCCTTTGCCTTTGCCGAACGTATTGCCATCTTGAGCGAGGGGCAACTACAGCAATGGGACACCCCACAGCGCCTTTACTACCATCCAGCCAATAAAATCGTGGCTAATTTTATTGGGCGCAGCAGCTTTGTGAATGGTGTTGTTCAGGCCATAGAAGGTTCGGATTGCCAAATATTGTCAATATTCGGCGAGTTCCCCACTTATCTGCGCGAAGGATGGCAACAAGGCCAACAGGTGCAAATTTTAGTAAGACCGGAAGATATTAAAATTGGTGCTCAACACTCTCGTATGGCAAGCGCCGATATGGAAAATAGAACAGCCATTGTTCTCGAAAGTACCTTTTTGGGTGCATATCACCTGTATAAATTACAGTTGGAAAACTCCACCGAAACCGTATATTGTCATGGCAACTTGTCTATTCCACTCGACATTGGAGAGCAAGTGAATATCCACTACACCAACCCAAACCCTAGCGTGTTTTAGCCGCCTATTTCCGCTAACCCCAAGTACACATAAAAACCCCGGGACTTTAGCGGTAACCCGCAAGCCAATAAAAATAAGACATTGAGAAAATTTACCTAATAATCTATGGTTCTCATCGGGCATTTTTGCAGAGGTTAGCGGAAATACCCGATTTAGCCCTTCTGTGACTTGGGTTACAGAAGTGGCTGTCGCGCTCTCACGGGAGCGCGTGGATTGAAACACAACCTGGTTAGAGTATCGTCACGCCAAGTTCGGGTCGCGCTCTCACGGGAGCGCGTGGATTGAAACACGAATTATAAAATACGTGATGATGGTTGTTATTGTCGCGCTCTCACGGGAGCGCGTGGATTGAAACACATGAACAGCCGGAGAGCCGAAAACCTTTGAAATCGCGCTCTCACGGGAGCGCGTGGATTGAAACACTATCAATGCGAAAGCTCCATCACGGTAATATTGTCGCGCTCTCACGGGAGCGCGTGGATTGAAACTCAAAGTTAATCGCAGCTCTATATACTGCTTTACGTCGCGCTCTCACGGGAGCGCGTGGATTGAAACCGTCATGGACAGAGTACGCAAAAGTGCTTGTGCAGTCGCGCTCTCACGGGAGCGCGTGGATTGAAACAAAAGCTCCTGTGTTTTGTTTGTATATCTCCCGTGTCGCGCTCTCACGGGAGCGCGTGGATTGAAACCGCTACTGTGCGTGCCATCTGAAATGATGCTGCGTCGCGCTCTCACGGGAGCGCGTGGATTGAAACCTTGCCGAGAGTAGTTATCAACGGGAATTTAATGTCGCGCTCTCACGGGAGCGCGTGGATTGAAACCCTATTGTGGTGTACAGCCGGAATGTTTGGGGTGTCGCGCTCTCACGGGAGCGCGTGGATTGAAACGAGGTTCAAATCCATATTGGTGGCAACCTTGCGAGTCGCGCTCTCACGGGAGCGCGTGGATTGAAACGGTTGAAGCCGATGCAACCGTTAATCAAGTGGTAAGTCGCGCTCTCACGGGAGCGCGTGGATTGAAACACTTAAGTTAACTTATTGTGTACAATTGGGTAATGTCGCGCTCTCACGGGAGCGCGTGGATTGAAACCAAATTTGTCATCAGTTCGTACTCGTAATTCTTGCGTCGCGCTCTCACGGGAGCGCGTGGATTGAAACGTCACGCCTCGAACGAGTTTCTTTTTTTTAAACCGTCGCGCTCTCACGGGAGCGCGTGGATTGAAACGAAACCGGGGTATCCGGGGGCGAATGTTATGGGGTCGCGCTCTCACGGGAGCGCGTGGATTGAAACAGATGCTGCAACAGTTGATCGATATTCTGCTGGGTCGCGCTCTCACGGGAGCGCGTGGATTGAAACATAGAACTATCAAGTGTTTGCTGTGGCGTATCAGTCGCGCTCTCACGGGAGCGCGTGGATTGAAACACGCGGCTGCACTGTAAATTGCTGTACAAATCCAAGTCGCGCTCTCACGGGAGCGCGTGGATTGAAACAAAGGGCTTGTCTTGTTTGACGTTAGCATCCACGTCGCGCTCTCACGGGAGCGCGTGGATTGAAACACACGAAACTTTGTACTCAAGTTTGCGGCAGCACGTCGCGCTCTCACGGGAGCGCGTGGATTGAAACGCACTGGTTAGCGCAGGGATGCTTGCATTGTACGTCGCGCTCTCACGGGAGCGCGTGGATTGAAACACCCGCCTGTATTGATACATAGGCACCTAAAAAAGTCGCGCTCTCACGGGAGCGCGTGGATTGAAACTATTCGTGTCGGCGATTACGTTTGGTTTGTATTGTCGCGCTCTCACGGGAGCGCGTGGATTGAAACAATGTTTATAATTGTGCCTAAATATAGGCACATTGTCGCGCTCTCACGGGAGCGCGTGGATTGAAACATATGCAACTCTTTCACCACCCCTGGTGATCCTGGTCGCGCTCTCACGGGAGCGCGTGGATTGAAACAGCGCCTCCCGGCGTAATGATTTTTGTGATAGCGTCGCGCTCTCACGGGAGCGCGTGGATTGAAACTGCAAAATGGTGGATAGATAACCGAGAGGCAGAGTCGCGCTCTCACGGGAGCGCGTGGATTGAAACTGACATCTTGGGAAGGCGTTTTGATTGATGCATGTCGCGCTCTCACGGGAGCGCGTGGATTGAAACCTTGATGATGGTTGGTACTGAGCGCATTTTATTGGTCGCGCTCTCACGGGAGCGCGTGGATTGAAACATAATCACCTGTCACTCGTGGACTTTTGCCCGGGTCGCGCTCTCACGGGAGCGCGTGGATTGAAACAAATTCTACAAGGAACGGTGAATGACAACATTAGTCGCGCTCTCACGGGAGCGCGTTTCTGTTGGTCATGGCGCACGTGATGCGCCATCCAGTTTTCGCGGAGATTAAACATCGGCGTCATACTGAGCTTGTCTCAGTATCTGTTTGACATTATTGGAGATTCCGAAATGAATTCGGAATGACGAGGGCGTGGGGCTGTCAGACTTCCACATGCATTGCTCTCGGTGGATTGCTGTTGGATGGATACCGGATAACGCTTCGCGCTTCCGGTATGACGGCAGTTTTGAGAGTGGATTGAAACCCTTCCGTTGGAAAAAGCAATCGATGAGATGAGGTCGCGCTCTCACGGGAGTGCGTTTCTGTTGGTCATGGCGCACGTGATGCGCCATCCAGTTTTCGCGGAGATTAAACATCGGCGTCATACTGAGCTTGTCTCAGTATCTGTTTGACATTATTGGAGATTCCGAAATGAATTCGGAATGACGAGGGCGTGGGGCTGTCAGACTTCCACATGCATTGCTCTCGGTGGATTGCTGTTGGATGGATACCGGATAACGCTTCGCGCTTCCGGTATGACGGCAGTTTTGAGAGTGGATTGAAACCCTTCCGTTGGAAAAAGCAATCGATGAGATGAGGTCGCGCTCTCACGGGAGTGCGTTTCTGTTGGTCATGGCGCACGTGATGCGCCATCCAGTTTTCGCGGAGATTAAACATCGGCGTCATACTGAGCTTGTCTCAGTATCTGTTTGACATTATTGGAGATTCCGAAATGAATTCGGAATGACGAGGGCGTGGGGCTGTCAGACTTCCAAATGCATTGCTCTCGGTGGATTGCTGTTGGATGGATACCGGACAACGCTTCGCGCTTCCAGTATGACGGCAGTTTTGAGAGTGGATTGAAACACAGTGCTACCGAAATACTCAAGAGTAGGGAATGTCGCGCTCTTACGGGAGCGCGTGGATTGAAACGTCATTTGAGATTGTGGAGTTGACAGCACCCGCCCGTCGCGCTCTCACGGGAGCGCTTTTTCTGAATGGCAGCAGTACCGCCGCTCTTACCTTATTTAAAAAATTGAAATAAAAATTTGAACATCAGCAGTAAAAACTTGTAACGTCTACCTTTCCAAAACTTTACCTTTTGTTTTATTATTCTCGAACATCCACCGAACACATGGTGTGCAAGCTGCTACATAACGGCTTGTTACCCGAAGAAATAAAACACAGGACACACAATGAGTTACTACGACGTTGAGGGCGTACTACTACGTATGCGCGAAGCCTGTAACGCACAAAACGAATCACAGCTTGCCCGTTTTTTGGGAATTCAGTCCAGTACCATTGTGGCGTGGCGCGGAGCCAAGAAGCCACCCTATTGGGCCTGTTATGAGCTTTATGAAAAAACAGGCTGTACCGTCGAATGGATGATCACAGGCGAAGCGCCGAAAACCTTTCCTCATGAAGATGAAAATAAAGTTTTCAATTTATCTATTGAAGAATTCACCGACAGCTTTATTCAAACTATTGCAAATGGCGTGCATATGGGCACATTGAGTATTGGTGATCAAGCCTCCAAAGAAGACCTGCAACGCCTTGCCACCTGGTATTACAACTCGGTGAATAACACGATTTTATTTCCAACCAAAGCCAAGCCCTCTAAAAAAGAAGAGGGTAAAAGCGAAGACATTAAGAAAGAAGATAGTTAAGAAATTAAAAGGCGAGCAGGGCGGAAAGTCCATCCATTGATCGCCTTCGTATGTTGCTTAGTGTCTGGCGGCACACAAAGATTGCGCCAACCAGTTTTCAAAAATGTGATGCTGTTTAAAAAACTGAACTGTATGCGCAATACTGCATAGCGTTAAACAGAACACCAGCAACAGTAACCATTGAAAGGTTTTATGTTTCACGCTATGCCACGCAGGTTATTGAGTAATAATCGACTGCAATTGCACAAGGAGCTTAAGCGCTAACTGCCTATGCTCCTTATTTTCAGGATGAGACACCGACACCAGCTCAACCGCCGTTTGTATTAATGCCATTATGGCTGTTTGTTCGACGTCGAGGTGGATATAAGTTTGCTCACCATCCATAACTTTCAGGCTGGCCTGCTCTTGAGATGCAAGGCTTGAAGAAGCTCAAACACCTCGAAACCGCACGCCTTAACCATGGAAAAGAACTGGTTAACATTAGGTGTTCCCACGTTCTTCTCCCAGTTTTCATACGTTTTACGGGTTTTAACACCCGCTGCCGATGCCATTTGTCGTGTTGTAAGCCCGGCCACGTTGCGCATAGCACGTAAATCGCTTCCTGAAATGAGTCTCATAATGTCAAACCTCAAGCTTTTGTTAGTTAACCTCAGCTGCGCATAAGAAAGCGTTTTGAGTTGGTTATTTTCAGCGACTTCTTCGTTAAGTTTACTTGCAATAGTCTCGCTATTGGCGCGTAAACCCGCCTCGAGTTCACTAAAAAGTAACCTTCCTCAAAATATTCCAGTGGCATATCGGGGCTCATATGACCAATAACAGTTTGAAATATATTGAGTTTCATATTGCTATTGTTCGCTTTCTTATGCGCAGCTGAGGTTAGTTATATTTCAAAAAATTAAAAAAACGGCATCCCTGCAAAACCAAGCTGGAAGTCCTTTTTATCCCCTGTGTTGTAGTGTTGCTGTCCTTTCGGGATAAAAAATTAATACTAAAGAAAATAAATATCAAGTTAAAATTCATTAAATATATTAAAAAATATGAAATTTAGTTCAAAAATATTTGTGTGATTGCAAAGAAACATTATACTGAGGCAACTAACCAGGCTGTGATTTCGGGTGAGGGAATGCAGGTAACAAACCAAAAAGACATTATCGAACGTATGATGAGCGTATGTGGCGCGTCGATAGACGCAGAGCTCGCCAGTTATCTTGGGGTTAGTTCCAGCCAGGTGATTGCATGGAAGAATGCCAAGAACCCGCCCTTTAAAGCCTGTTTTCAAATGTACTTAAAAACGGGAGTGACTATGGAATGGTTAATTACCGGGAACAACCCTGCTAATCCTGGCGGCAATGCGCAGGCTAACGCCGAAAATAATACAGAAAGCGACAAACAGGCATTTATCGCACGCTACTGCGAAACCTTCAATGCCGGGCAAGCTATGGAAATTGTGAAACTGGGCGAGGGTGCAAGTTTGTCGGAAGTGCGCAGGTTAGGCATTATGCTGTACAAAGCGATTCAACGAGAGCCTTCTTTTAAACCGGTATCCAACCTCGTACTTGCCCCCATATTTGATAACCCGTCTGAACAAAAGGCGGAAAGCTCGACTCTATAAAGAACGAGTGCAAGGGGCTATAAAAGAAAGAAGGAAAAAGTAAAAAGAAAAGGAAAAAAGCAAGCACAAGCAGGAAGCTAAACTAAGGGAACTTGAAATAAAAGAGTTCAAAAAATTGAACAGAAATCATGAATGAAAATCATAAACAAAAACAACGAACAAAAACAACGAGCAAAAACAATAAGCAAACGAACGGGGACGCAATGGGCAATAAAACGCGGTTTTCAGCCTATTTCACAGGCTTCAAGCGACTTTTTTCTGGCTTGATTTCCCGCACCTGCTTTAACCAACGCTGATGCATGTCCGACTCAATTACGTCATCACAATGAAAATGTATATTCTGGCGTTCTAACACCAAACGACGATAAGCCACATCTGGCGTTTTGTGGGCAACAAATCCACGCCGGGTCAAACGCCACGAATAAACTAACAAAGCCCCTGCAACAATAAAAAATACGCCCTTTAACACCAATAACCACATAATTGATCCCTACTTTTTAACCAGGGTTAAACCATTGCCGTCTTCAGCGGGAATATTGCGTAACAGAAAATGCCACTGCTTTAATTCACCCAGCGCCAACTGTAGCTCGGCATCGCTTAACTGGCGGAAGTTTTTAAGGCGGTTGTCGATATCTAACGCCCAATCCAATACACGTTCATACACCGAAGGCTGGCTTTCAATGCGCGTGTAGGGCTTTTTAACCACCGCCAACAGGCGATACCAGCTATAGGCCAGAATTGCGATTAGCAGTAACTTTAATATCAACATGAATGGTATTCCTTAATATGGCGTACATTACATACAGTGCGATAAAAACATTGGTAATGGGAATAGCGAATTGGTAGAACAAGCTGATGGGCTTCAGGTTAAAGGTTAATGCATTAGCGAGCATTATAAGTTGCAGCGTACCTTGCCCCCAAAGAGCTTGTTGTACATAGGTTACGGGGTTGGATTTAGTGATATTGGTCCATTCATGCACTTTAAGTAGCAAAATAATCATGGCGGCATAGCAAACCACCCAACACCCATACCAGCCTAATAGTCGAATATCATAAGGAACGGCTGGGTTTTTATTCGCCCATGCCCACAGCGGATCTCGAATAACGTACATGGAAAATTCCGCCAGCGCCAAAACCAGCGCTAACATGGTTAATGACGTGTTCTGGCGGAAAGCTTTTAGCCCAATAAAGAAGACTACTGTGTACAGAAAGGGTAAATAATCACCAAATAATAAACTTAATTCATCTAAGCCCATTAAGTTAACAGCCTAGTTGTGCTGTTATTTCCCCGCTAATGTGAAAAGCAATATCCTAAAATACACAATACTTCCATAGATTGGGGATCGGGTGTTGCACCGTCACCACCACCACTGGCTAAAATGCCATTTCTGCCTTGTTGAGCCGATTTTGGGTCTGGTGTAGCGCCACCACCACTGCCCAACACGGCATAAAGCGTAGACCGAGGATCAGGAATCATGCCGCCACCACCGCTATTAGCGATAAATCCACTGCGTGTATTTAGGTTACTGTTTCCTTCACCTGCCATTGCAGGCATAGCCAGAAAAACAGCCATTAATAAAATGGTTAATATTCTATTCGATAACTTCATAAATTCAAACCTTAAATTCAAAATAATACTTTAATCATAAAGATTCAGGTGGCCTTTAAGGTAATTAATTTGAAATTCGTAACCTGTTGAAACTACTGCCTTTCTGCCCATTAACAACCTTGAATTGACACCAAATTGGCTCCTTGGAAACCAACCGCCATATTACGCCAACTCAAACAATGGAGCAAAATATAACCTCAACACTCAAGCGCCAAACCTCAAACGCAAAACGCAGAACCTCAAAGTCATGGCGCACTTGATGCGCCATCCAGCCTTTCATGGAGATTAAACATCGGCGTCATACTGAGCTTGTCTCAGTATCTGTTTGATAATATTGAAGATTCAGAAATTAATTCGGAATGGCGAGGGCGTGGAGCTGCCAGACTTGCACAAGCATTTCGCTCAAGTGGATTGCTGTTAAATGGATACCGGACAGTTCTTGCATGGCGAAGAGGGCGCGTTTCCGGTATGACAGAGAAGGTGGGCTCTTGCATGGCAAAGGTGGCGCTTCCGGTATAACGAAGGGGGAATTTTCACGGCGTTACCGCAGCGTTACGTATTCGGCATAACAGCAACCAAAACTCACCTTAATGAATTTGATTGAAATCAACATAAAGAAAATCGGGGAATTTTACTGTTTGACAGAATTAAATCTTTAAACCAAACTTTTTCGCCTGAAAAGGTAAAGGATATTAAAAGTGACAAATATATGGTTCTTGTTGGGAATAAAATAACTCCCCCTGTTTTGTACTTCAAATGTCTTTTAGCTAGTTAATGTGAATTGCCTGTTTTCTGAGTGTTCTATATGCACATTGCTATAGCTGTAACTAGCTATAACTTGTTAGTTAAAGGCGGTGCCTCTTTAGGGAAAAGAAAAAATGAATGAACAAAAAGATTATGAAATAGCAATGGAAATAGCGGGGCCATTCGCTTTATGGTCTCGTCCTGATACGGGTTCAACGCCCACAAGTTACCCCATTCCAACCTGGTCGGCGGCAAAAGGTATTTTTGAACGTATAGCTTTTCTTAATGACGGGCGAGCCTGGATTAACCCTACTAAGGTTGAGATCTGTAAGCCTTCTGGTTCTCCTGGTCGGGATGTGTTTTACCAGAAGTACACCACGAATTACCGTGGCCCTCTTAAAGAAAAGGGTAAGGTTAATTTTCAATATGTAACGTTAGCAATAAGCCAGGTGTGTTACAGGTTATATGCCAATATAGAAAATGGCAGTGGGAAGCCCATGCGCTATGGCAATAATCCTCGCCATCATCTTCAAGCTATGTTTCAGCGCCGTCTCAGTAAAGGCCAATGCCATGCTACGCCCTGTTTAGGTATTAGTGAATTTACGCCAAGTTATTGGGGGCCAATTCGGGATGAAACGTCAGAATCGGTTACCAAAACCGAGGTCGACACCAGTATTAATCTGAATTTGGTGAGTGTGACTAAGCAGGTTTTTAGTAAAGCTGTTTCAGGACAATACCAGCCGGAATTTCAAACTGGGGACAGAGCTTGGATTAAGAAAGGGAGCTTTGAATATGATTAATGAGCTTTATTCCATCTTATTGGGCTATGAGGAAACTGGGGTGTCGCTTGATCCCATACATGGCGATATTCAAGAACCGGGAAAGGGAACCAGTTTCCGAGTTTCGTTGGACGAACAAGGCGTTGTAACCGATGCTCAATTGTTATCGAAAGATGATTTTTCTGATATTTGGACAATTGGTAACGGCAATAAAAATCAGTTTCCCTGTGCCAAGTTGATTTTTCCTACCAGACCGGGCGGAAATGAGCAGTATGAGGCATGGAAGAAAGACAATAAAAATGCTTCTGAGGCTGAGCTTCTGGATTTTATTGGATCGTTACGCGCTGAAACTACTCTTGAATTTCCAGAGCTTGAAGTGGCCTGGCCGAATTATCGTAAGAAAGTGGCAGAACGGGCTGTACAGCTTGAGTCATTGAAAGGGGGAGATGCGTCTGCGGTTTTTGAATTATTTGAACGCTATTTGTCTGCCTCTGAAAATGGCTTGTCGATTTTAAAAGGGGTTGATGAGATGTTGTGGCAACGTTGCCAGCAAAACCCTGACAAGGATCTGCTTAAAGCCGCGGCGGCTGTAATGTTTGGCGAGGGGCTTCAAAAGGG
Source organism: Paraneptunicella aestuarii (assembly GCF_019900845.1). Classification (NCBI taxonomy): domain Bacteria; kingdom Pseudomonadati; phylum Pseudomonadota; class Gammaproteobacteria; order Alteromonadales; family Alteromonadaceae; genus Paraneptunicella; species Paraneptunicella aestuarii. The sequence goes on from NZ_CP074570.1 coordinate 1,748,143, forward strand.
GCTTTTTCCTGACGGTAAGCGTATTACGTTAATTCTTGATTTTAAACCGGATGAGGATGCGCCATATTTCGCCAGTTCAAGGCGTTATGTTCCAGATATTACTAAGGTACTGAATAAAAGTGCCAAGGGAAAAACACGCACTGGTTTTTGTCCGATAAAGTCTGAAAAAGTCCCTTTGTTAGATGACAAGTTTCCAAAAGTGAAGCTACCAGTAATTGGCAATACTAACCTGTATTCCCGGTATGACGGTTCAGGAAACCTTTCAGTTGTGAGATATGAGGCAGCCCGATCGGATGCTTATTCTATCAGTGCTGAAATTGCCGAACGACTTGGTGCTGTGTTAACCAGGTTAACGGATGACAATAAATTTCAGAATACATGGGATTCTATTCCTTCAGAGGCTTCAGGGCCGGATTTGTTGTTAGCCTTTTGTCGGGAATTTGAGGATGCCCAAACAACATTGTTTTTAACTGGCGACATTAATGCTGCGGCAGAACAAAAACTGCTTAAAAACAAGGATGAGAAAGGTTATCTCAGAAAATGTACCCGGTTATTTGAGTTCATTAAGAAAAATTCCCTTAAGCCAAATCCCTTGGTGGATATTGTCGTTATTAGAAAGATTAATGACGGTAACCAAAAAGTCGCTTATTCAACAAGCCAATCTATTGAATTGCTGATGGAATCGGCAGAGCAGTGGCATTCAGGTTGTGAGAATATCCCTATGATTCAATTACCTGTAAAGATTGATAAGGATGTGAAAACGCTTCACCCCTGGACAGTGGCACCCAAGTATTTTGTGATGCATTCAGATCAGGCATTTATACGAGGTGGAGAGAGCAGTGTTAAGGTTCAGGCTATTCCTTTTGCGGATGTGATGAGGTTGTTTATTACATCCATTACTCCACCCTCAGAATTAACTTCAAATATTCTTTCCAAGCTGGTAACTCAATTTGCACCTTTGTTGGAGCGTGTTGCCCAATCAAGAACTCAACGTTCTTTAGGTAAAAGGGCACTAGTGCCTGTTGACTATAAGAAGAATAAAGAGGCATTGGTTGCAGTCGCTATGCTTGGATTAATTCTATTTAAACGCGGGCGTTATAAGGAGCGCTATATGGAAGATCTTGCTTTTAAATTAGGCCAGCTATTGTCGGCCGCAGACGAGTTGCATATTGGTTATTGTTATGGGAGGCGTAGTGGCCAAATTCCAGGTACTTTAATCGGCAATCAGTGTTATGGAATGGCTGTGCAATCTCCAATCAAAGCATTGGCTTTAATGGCAAATCGTATTAAGCCTTATTCTCAGTGGGCTAAAGAAACGATTGCCAAGTTGAAAAAAATCCCTGCTAAAAGTGAAGACCAAACTGAAAATGAAAAACTCATTAATAAGGGGCTTTGGGCTTATCTTTGGTATTCAAAAAACCTGGAACAATTAACTGAGAAGTTGAGAGATTGGAATACGGCGAATAACAAGGTTGACGATATGTTTAAAGCTGAACTTATGTTGGGCTATTTAAACGGCAGACCTTTTACAAACACTCAAATAGAGAAATCAGAAACACATAACACGAAGGATGGAGAATAATCATGAATGCACCTTTTAACCGCCAAGTTGGATTGATTGTGTTGGACGTCACTATGTCGAACCCTAATGGTGATCCGGATATGGATTCTGAACCAAGAACTCGAGATTTGGATCAACGAGGCATGATTTCTCCGGTTTCTTTTAAACGCAAATTTCGTGATCTGGTTGCTGAGGATTCTCCTGTTTTTGAAGAAGCGTTGAGCCATTTGAAATTGGGTAAGAGCGGTAACGAATTTGGTATTTTGGAGCAACGAGGCAGAGATCGCGACGCTATTAAAAAATTGGATAGAGACGCGTTTGTAAAGTCTTATTGGGATGCTCGTTTGTTTGGTAATACCTTTCTTGAGTCCATGAAAGACAGTGATGCCAAAGACAGAAATGTTGACCACTTTATTAGCACTGGTGCATTGCAGATTGGCGTGGGGTTGTCGGTTGCGCCTGTTGATGTTGTTAGAATGACAACCACCAACAAATCAGGTGTTCAAGAAGGCAAAGACCGAGGTATGGCACCTCTAGGGTTTAAAGTGGTGCAACATGGTGTTTATTGCATTCCTATTTATGTGAACCCGAGCGTGGCAAAGAAAACAGGTGCTACTCAGGAAGATTTGGATTTATTCAAGTTTATGTTGCCGTATGTTTATCAGCACACTACGTCGGCAATTCGCCCTCAAATATCTGTACTTCATGCCTGGTTTGCAGAGCATAAAAATGTATTAGGTTCATGCCCTGAACATTTGTTGATTGATGCGCTGACACCGAAATTAAAAGAAGGTGTTGAAACCCCGGTAAGTCTGAGTGATTACCATGTGCCAACATTGGCAGATGTGGATCCTGCAATTATTGAGCGCTTCGCTAAAGTAGAAGATTTGAACAATAACATCTAATGTTAGCGGCGCATTCTCCACCAAAAGAGAGGCTCGATTCCGAGCCTCATTCTTATTCGGATCATATTGCTGAGGCCATTCAATATGGCCTTCCTTTAATTAAGGATATGCTCCGATTTTCACACTTCGATTCAGAGAACATCACGGCATTATGCGACACCTTGAAAGCAGCTTATATGCTGCATGATATGGGAAAACTTGATGAACTGAATCAACCTGTATTGAAAGGTGAAGTGAATGAACGATTGCAAGTAGATCACATTGATGCAGGTATTGCCATTGCGAATGAAATCAATAATTTGCTTTTGGCGTGGTTGATTAGAGGCCATCATGCCCCCGGTTTACCAAGCTATGATGAAGAGTGTGGTGTTGCTGAATTACTAATTGAAGAGTGCCCTGAACTCAATTTGGATGATGAACCTCACTTAAGAGGTGCGAGGCATAATAGAACTTACGAACATTCAAAAGACGTTGATTTACGTAAACATGTCAAAGTTATTTCGAGAACAGACAATCAATTAGCAAATTATAAACAACTGCAAATTCAAGAGTGTGGTGAATACCCTCAAACAGCGTTAGATCTGCCAGAATCCTGTTTAACTACCCGATTGATGTTGAGTTGCCTGGTGGATGCAGACCACTTAAGCGCAGCCTGTTATGAGTCCGGCGAGGCTTTTCCTATCTATACTCAAGCTGATAATCGTTGGGAAGAACGGCTTCAGGCACTTGATAAGTATGTGAGTTCGTTAGCGGCTAAATCTAAAGAGCCCGATAGCGAGAGGAATACAATTCGAGGTGATTTTTATCGTTGTTGCGTCGAAAGCCCTTTAGTTGATGAAAATCTGGTTTCGTGTTCTGCGCCTGTTGGATTAGGAAAAACCACATCTGTGATGGCATTTTTGCTTAGACAGGCATTGGCTCATGGTTTACGCCGGATTATTGTTATTGCGCCATTTACCAATGTGATTAACCAAACCGTAAAGACGTTAAAAAAGTCGATTGTTCTGGAAGGGGAAGATCCTGATCAGGTTGTGGTTGCTCACCATCATAAAGCGGATTTTTCTGATAAGTCGTTGCGCCAATTATCTGCATTGTGGAAAGCGCCTATCGTGGTGACTACTGCGGTTCAGTTCTTTGAGACTTTGGCAAGTGCTAATCCGAGCCAGTTGAGAAAGCTTAATAGCGTTCCGGGTTCGGGAATTTTTGTTGATGAATCTCATGCTTGTTTACCGCCTCAGTTTTTACGAGTTGCATGGAAATGGTTAAGAGAACTTTCGGATGATTGGGGATGCAGAATAGTGCTTTCTTCGGGTTCTATGGTGGAATTTTGGGACTCGCAGTATCTGGTTGATGACAAGCACCGAAAGAAGATCCCTGAGTTAATTGATAACGGCATACTTGCACGGGCTCTTGAGCTGGAAAAACGCAGAGTTACTTTTGAGACTAAGGATGCTCCTATGCCTTTGTCTTCTTTGGTTGAAGCCATCATTGATAAGGGCACAGAGATTAATAAGAAGGATATTCATCAACCTTGTGTTTTGGTCATTATGAATACGGTTCAGTCGGCGGCTGTCGTTGCTGACGCAATAGCGAAAGGTGTAGGGCAGGATACCAAGCAACAATCGTTAGATGAAATGCTGGTTTTACATTTATCAACGGCGTTGGATTCTGAGGATCGTGACATCATTCTCAATGAAGTTGAGTGTCGTCAAAAGAACGGAAGCGAATGGCAAGAACAAACCTGGTATTTAGTGGCTACGAGCTGTGTTGAGGCTGGGGTTGATCTTGATTTTGCTGTTGGTTTTCGAGAGCGCGCTTCAGTAACAAGTTTTTTGCAGGTTGCAGGAAGAATTAATCGTCATGGTTTTAGGAATGAAGCCTGGCTTTTTGATTTTGTCACCGTTCCTGATAAGGATGGCTTAAATCATCATCCGGGATTTAAAGAAGCACAGAAGGTTTTATGTCAACTTTGGGATGAGCTATGTGCTGTAGGCAATGATCTGTCAAAGTTATCTACTCGGGCGATAACGCGTGAGTTGAACCATGGCTTGATTGAAAAAAGTGAAGCGCTTTTGTTAAGTGATAATGATAGAAATTTCCAAACTGTAATGGATGATTTCAAAGTGATTAACACAGACACTCGAATTGTTATTGTCGATAGTGAATTAGCAAACAAAATAGAGTGCGGAGTGCCTGTTAGTTGGCGTGAAGTACAGAAAAAATCTGTACAAATGTGGGCTAATAAGATCTCGAAATTTAATGGATTTTTGTCTCCAATTAATTCAAAAGACGAACTTTACTATTGGAATTCAAAGTATGACGGGAAGTTTTTAGGCTTTATGGCGGGTGTTATAGAAACTAAAGATTTCTTTGAAATAGATGGTGGTGTGCTCTAAATGTCAACAGATCACTTAATCCCCCTTTCCGCCTTACAGCATTATGCTTTTTGCCCGCGTCAATGTGCGTTAATCCACATTGAGCGGGTGTGGGCCGACAACTGGCTGACTGCGCAGGGCAATAAGCTGCATAAGCGGGTGGACAGCGGCGAGCCCGAGGTGCGCAACGGTGTGCGTATGGAGCGGGCGGTGATGGTGAGTGCTGAGCAGTTGGGATTAACGGGCAAGCTGGATTTGGTGGAAAAGGACATGCAAACAGGAGCGTTAACGCCGGTGGAATACAAGCGCGGTAAGGCGAAGCCGGGGAACTGGGACAAGGTTCAGCTTTGTGCTCAGGCGTTGTGTTTGGAGGAAATGACCGGGCAGCACATTAGCGACGGTTATTTGTGGTATTGGGAAACTCGCCGCCGTGAGCCTGTAGAGTTTGATCAGTCGCTACGTTCTCAAACCCTTGCTGTTATCAATGAGGTGAAAGCCTTGTTTTCCCAACGCATCCTTCCCAAACCTGTGTACGAAAAGCGTTGTAATGCCTGCTCTTTGTATGATCAATGTGAGCCGAAATTAGTCGAAAATGATAACAGCGCAGTGTATGTGAAGGCGCTCTTTTCTGTGGATAAAGAAGTTTCTGTGGATAAGGAAGCATCTGGCTTATGAAAAAATTGCAGAATGTGTTGTACCTGACGCGCGATTCACTCTATGCCCACAAGGAAAGAGAGGCCATTGTGATCAAGGAAGAACAGAACACCTTACAGAAAATCCCGATACATTCTATTGCGGCTATTTACTGTTTTGGGCAAGCCAAGGTGTCGCCCGGTTTGATGGCGCATTGTTCAGAGAATGATGTGAATTTGGCCTGGTTCGATTTGTTTGGTCGGTTTCAGGCAAGAATACAAGGCAGGCAGTCGGGCAATGTGTTGTTACGCCGCGCTCAGTATCGTATTAGCGACAATAATCCTGTTGATATCGCGAAAAATATCATTGCTGCCAAAATTCAAAATGGTCGCAATGTGTTACAGCGCCATATTCGTAATAATGGTGACAATGAAGAGGTTAGCCGGGTTATTGGAGCGCTGCGCTTTTCCATTGAACAGGCGGGTAATGCGAAGTCTGTTGAGCAATTGCGTGGTATTGAAGGTGAGGCTGCGGCGCAATATTTTTCAGTGTTTCAACACTTGATAAAGCCGTCATTGCAGGATGAATTTGTGTTTAACGGGCGTAATCGCCGCCCTCCGCGTGACGCCATAAACGCCTTGTTGTCGCTGCTTTATGCGGTTATTGGGCAGGATGTGTCGGGGGCGTTAAATGCGGTTGGGCTTGATCCTCAAGTGGGCTTTTTACATGCCGATCGCCCTGGTCGAGACAGTTTGGCGCAAGATATTCTGGAAGAATTTCGTGCTTATCTGGCTGACAGAATGGCGGTGAGTTTGATCAACAAACAGCAAATCAAGGCCAGAGATTTCGAAACGGAAGCGAGTGGGGCAGTGAAGTTGAAGGAAGAGGCGCGTAAAGCCTTGTATGCGGCATGGCAACAGCGAAAACAGGAAGTGATCCTGCATCCGTTTTTGAATGAGAAGGTGGAAATTGGCCTGTTACCTCATATTCAAGCTATGTTGTTAGCGCGGCATTTGCGTGGCGATTTGCAGCAGTACCCGCCTTTTTATATTGCTAAATAGGTGCGCTATGTTGGTACTGATTACTTACGATGTGAGCTTTGACACCGAGGGTGGAAAACGTCGATTACGCAATATTGCCAAGATTTGTCAGGATTACGGTATTCGTGTGCAATATTCTGTTTTTGAGTGCGACGTGACCCCGGCGCAATGGGTGGAATTAAAAGAGCAGTTGTTTGCTGCCTATGATCCAGAAGTCGACAGTTTGCGCTTTTATAAACTCGGTAAGAATGGTCAAAATAAAATTGAACATTTCGGCGCCAAAGCCAGCTTTGATGTGTTTAAAAGCCCGTTGATTATTTAGCGAAGAACGGCCTTCTTCCGCTAACCCCCAGTGCTCATTAAAAACCCGGATCTTTAGCGGTAAGCTACAAGCCTTTAAAAATGAGGCATTGGGGAAAATCACTCAATGCCTTATGGCCTTTTTTGGGAATTTTCACAGAGGTTAGCGGAAATTCCCGATTTTGCCCTTCTGTGACTTGGGTTACAGAGGTGGCTGTCGCGCCTCCCGCAGGCGCGTGGATTGAAACTGTCTATGTACCACCAAGCATCCCTTTTATTTTGTCGCGCCTCCCGCAGGCGCGTGGATTGAAACCAGAAGCCCGTGACGAAGTATTCAAAGTGTTCGAAGTCGCGCCTCCCGCAGGCGCGTGGATTGAAACAGCCTTTGATAAGGATAATAACGAATACCGTTATTGTCGCGCCTCCCGCAGGCGCGTGGATTGAAACAAGGCGACGAATATCGTTTACCGACAACCACCCCCGTCGCGCCTCCCGCAGGCGCGTGGATTGAAACTCGGTTGATTCCATTTCCAATTACCAATTCGTTGTCGCGCCTCCCGCAGGCGCGTGGATTGAAACTACTTTGGCCTTTTTTAGCAGGTGGTGTCATTGGGTCGCGCCTCCCGCAGGCGCGTGGATTGAAACAGCTAACCCAAGCAAAAACGCCAGCAACACCGCCTGTCGCGCCTCCCGCAGGCGCGTGGATTGAAACTTGGGATCATAAAAAGAGAAAAAGAAGAGCCTCCGTCGCGCCTCCCGCAGGCGCGTGGATTGAAACCTTGCGAATCAAGCAATGCTCTATAGGCTAGTCGTCGCGCCTCCCGCAGGCGCGTGGATTGAAACAGAAGGGCAGGTATTCAGCCTGAAAAGTGGCATTGTCGCGCCTCCCGCAGGCGCGTGGATTGAAACTTACCGTTTTCGAGAAGGAAATCAATACCCATATGTCGCGCCTCCCGCAGGCGCGTGGATTGAAACACCGTCCCATAGTCCACCGTATCGGCATTGATGCGTCGCGCCTCCCGCAGGCGCGTGGATTGAAACAATGACCTGTTTTGCGTGCTGTATCAAAAAAGCGTCGCGCCTCCCGCAGGCGCGTGGATTGAAACTACATCAGTTGTTGTTGTGCTCGGTATTGTTGCGTCGCGCCTCCCGCAGGCGCGTGGATTGAAACGCGTTGATGTGCGTTTACTGTAATCTTGGTCGCGTCGCGCCTCCCGCAGGCGCGTGGATTGAAACAACCGAACCTCCGAGTTTAAAAAACTCGCCAATCTGTCGCGCCTCCCGCAGGCGCGTGGATTGAAACTCTATGTATTTATGGTATTTAGGGTTTGCGCTAAGTCGCGCCTCCCGCAGGCGCGTGGATTGAAACTAACTCATCGTAATAAACCACATCGGGCGATATGTCGCGCCTCCCGCAGGCGCGTGGATTGAAACATCTGACGCGAAATATTCGGGCGTTTGCCATCCGTCGCGCCTCCCGCAGGCGCGTGGATTGAAACTAGTCTGGCATAGATATTTCTGCAATATTGTTTGTCGCGCTCTCACGGGAGAGCTATGTCTGTTGTCATGGCACACCGGATGCGTCATCCAGTTTTCGCGGAGATTAAACATCGGCGTCATACTGAGCTTGTCTCAGTATCTTTTTGATATTATTGGAGGTTTCGAAATGAATTCGGAATGACGAGGTGGAGCTTATCCGCCATCTGTTCTTAATCCGGCCAAATAGGCGGCGCGTTGTTCTGTGTGAGTTGAACCTGCACCCGGTGTTGAATTTCTGGTTGCTGTAGCCACGCCGCTGGCGGCTGCTACGGCTCCCATTTGGTTTGTGCGGTCTCTTGGGAGGTTTTTTGGATTATGTGGGCCAGCAGAGCCAGGTGTCGATGCCATCGGAGGTACAGCTTCTCCTGCTGATGAAGGTTGCCATACTCGCTGATCCATTGTCGCGGCTGGGTAGTGTGCTTCTCTGAAGACGTTTGGGCGTCTGCCTCTTGATGAGCCAATGTCTCCGGGGGTGTGCATTACATGGTGGTGTCCTGACAGATTTTGTCCATTTTCGTGTCCAGCAAAGTCGATTTGTTCACTGATATCTCCGTTTTTATTAAATAGAGATATCTGTGTGATATGCCCATCGGCATTGGTAGTAAATTCTCGACCTGCACCGCCTGGTTTATGAGCTCTTGAGCTGTTTCCAGGCGCATTAACCAAGGGGGATGCAAGTTGCTGCCTTCTGGTGTCTACGGCCTCTCGCACAACGCCATAAAATCCACTTTTACGATCTTTAAAATTCTTGAAGGCATTTTGTATGGTTTTTGCTGCCTTGTTTCTTTCCGCTCTGCGTTCAGAACCTGTTTGGGGCCTTGGTGAGGCGTGTGTACCTGTGCTGTTGGCTCGAGTTTGGGCTAGTTGGGGTTGATTTTGAGCGTGGTGTTTTCCAATAGTCTCACGACGCTGATGTTCCATTGCGTCTTTACGTAAATTGCCGGGAGGCATACGGCTACGGCCCTTGTTTGCCATTTTCGAGCTCTACATCGGTATTGTTGAAGTGCTTTGATACTACAAGAGGTACAAATATTACGCAAATTCAAATTGTAAGTGGTTTTTGGTGTTTGCCTTCCATTTGGGGTTTAAACCTTAAACTGCCCAACCTGTTTTTGCAGGGTTTCTGCGAGCTTGACCAGTTGGTGGCTGTCTTCGGCGCTCATGTCGGAAAGGTGGTCGGTTTTGTCTAGTGACTGCACTATGTTGTTAATTCGTGCGCTAATGTTCTGGCTAATTTCGTGTTGTTGGGTGGAGTTGGCTGAGATTTGGTTCACTATGGTTGAGATGTCATCAATGGCACCTGTTATCACGGCTAGTGAATGCCCTGTTGCGTCTACTTTCGATACGGTTTCAGTGGATTCTGTGGTGCTTTCGCTCATTAATTTAACGGCTTTGTAGGCGGCTTCTTCCAGGCTTTTTATGGTTTTTTGAATTTCTGCTGTGCTGTCTTGGGTTCTGCTGGCAAGGGTTCTGACTTCATCGGCGACTACGGCAAAACCTCGTCCTTGTTCTCCGGCTCTGGCGGCTTCTATGGCTGCATTTAGCGCGAGTAAATTAGTTTGTTCGGCGATACCGCGAATAACATCCAGCACTGATGATATTTCTTTTACGTTGTTTTCCAGTGTGTGTATGGCTTCTGCGCTGGTGGCAACACCTTGAGCCAGTTGTTTTACATGTTCAATGGAGCCATTCACTTCTGAAATGGCGGATTGGCTTTGGTGATTGGCTGAGCTGGCTGTACTGGCTGCATTTTCTGCATTGGCGACCATATCAATGGCTGAGGCTGACATTTTTTGGATTGCTGTTGCGACCTGATCGGTTTCCTTGTTTTGTACGTGCAGGAGTTGATGCACTTCGGTGTTGCGCTTGTCGATGCTTTGGGCGGCGTTTCTAACGTTGTCTGAGCATTCCAGCACTTCTTTTACGATGGAATGTATTTTCTGGATGAACAGGTTGAAGCTGTCGGCTAGCTGACCTACTTCGTCATTGCTTTTTACATGCAAGCGCTTGGTTAGGTCGCCTTGCCCAGAGGATATATTGCGCAGGCTGTCGGTGACTTCTTCCAATGGGCGGGAAATGCGTTTTGCCGCCAGCCTTACCATAAAGACCAATAAGCTGCATACCAGAACGGAGATAATCAGCGATGTGAGTAGCGCTTTCGACAGGTTGTCGGTTGTGCGTTGTTCGATAACGGCGATTTCTTTGTCGATGTCGTCTATGTAGAAGCCGGTTCCGATTACCCAGTTCCAGTCTTTTAGCCATATGGTGTAACTGAGTTTGGGCAGTGGTTCTGAGTCTTTCAGGCGAGGCCAGTGATACAGGTAATAACCGTCTTTATCGCGGGCGGCTTTGATGAGCCCTTGTACGACATAGTTGCCTTTGGGGTCTTGTACGCCCCAGAAGTTGTCACCAATGCCTTTATTGCTGTTACCCAAGGCTATACGATCGCCTTTTTCTGTGTAGGCAAACAGGTAGTTGGTGTCGTCGTAAATTAGCGATTGAATATGTTGCTGAATACGGCGTTGTGCCTCTTCTTTGGACAAGCTTGAGTCTTTAAGAATATGTTGAACACTGCTCATGCTTAAATCCAGGTAGTTTTTTAGCTCTTTACGTTTTAAGGCAAGCAGTGATTCTCGTGCATTCTGGGTTTGATGTTGAGCCGCGGATTGAAGCTGGATCCAGAATGAAAACATGATGATAGTAACGAGAATAGCGACAGGAATGAGAGTCAGAAGAGTGAGTTTGTTTTTTAGACTATTCATTTATTTACTACCTGAATTTTTAATCAATAGCCCTATTGTTACCATTTTGTTAACGAGAGCCTGCCCAGTATAAGTAGAAGAATAAGCCATTCCTATACCTTCTTTAGTACAGTTTGGTTGGTTTACGGGTAGTTTTACTGGTCATTATGTTACATGGTTGTCAATAAAAGGCCACTGAATAAAAGATTGCTTTTTGCTTTTATTCTTGCGTCGCTGTTCATCCTCATTTCTGTGGTTGCCCAATCGGTGAGTTGGGAAGATAGTGAAAAATAGGCTATTTTTTAGATAACGTTTCTTTCTGGTTGTTAGCGTTAGCTTAATTTCCCTCTCGCAGGATATATCAGACCATGATCCCTGATAGCATTAAAAGTAAGCTGCATGTCACTCTGTTATTTAGCCTCTTGCTGCTTGGCAGTGGCATTATTGCTGCTTTTATGGTGAATTTCAGACAGATTGAGTCGGAAAGTCTGAAGAGCTTCTTTTCTCAAATCGCGGCGAAAACCTCTGATAAGTTGGGAAATTTAAGTGCTTTGGAATATAAGAGTTCACATCCTACTTTTCTTTTGCATGAATTAGTTGAAATAAACAGTATTAAAGCCGGATTCGTATTTAATACGAGCTGGGATCTAATGTATCAGCATGTAAACCCTATGTACGCGCGCGAAGTGCAGCAATATATGTATCGCTTAACCGATCCTAAATTAAAAGTCATTGATGTGATGGTGGCTGGTGGTGACATTTATGTTGTACAGGAGATTGGTCGTCAGGGAAGTCCTGATGGTTATCTCATGGTTGTGGGAGATTATGATGGTTTGCTGGACAACCGAATGAGGGAGTTGTTGCTTAAAACCTTGTCATGGATCTTGCCGGCTTTATTTTTGCTGGTGATTTTTGGGTTTTATTTGCAGCGTAAGATTTTGTTTCCTATGGAGCGTTTAGTGGCATTTGCGACTGCGTTAAAGGAAAAACAAAATATGGATAGTCGTCTGGATGAAGATTCCAGTGAAGAGGACTTTAACACGATTGCCCGTACCTTTAACTGGGTTTTGAATTTATTTACAAAAGAAAAGGATAAACATAACCAAACGCAATTTCAGCTTAAGTCAGTTAAGAATGTCGTTGAGAGAATTTCTAATCATGAACAGATAACAGGTTTGATTCGCCGTAATCAGTTCATGGATTTGTTGCAGGAGAAATTACTGATTTGTGAGAGTGATGGCAACGATGTTGGCTTGTTCTTTATTGATTTGGATAATTTTTCCAGTATTAACCGTTCCTATGGTTATGAATTCGGTGACAAAGTGTTGTCGGATGTGGCCTGTACCATTTTAAATCTGGTAGGTACGGAGGCCCATGTTTGCCGCTTGGCTAACGATAAATTTCTGGTTTTTCTGATCCCGTCTTCTAACTCTATGTCGATTACCTTATTAGTGCAGGGCCTGGTGAAAAACCTGAATGGCGAATACATTATTAATGATCGCAATGTGCGTGTAGGGGCCAGTATTGGCATTGCTTTTGCCAAAGACGTGTCTTATCAAAGCAACAAGTTGCTCGAAAATGCTGAACTTGCAATGCAGCAGGTGAAGAAGTTAGGAAAGGGTGGTTACACCTATTTTGATAAGGAATTATTAGAGAGGGCAAGGCGTGAGAGGATGATTTACATGTCCTTTGATGCGGCGTTAAAAAACCAGCGCCTGGATGTGTTTTATCAGCCTAAAGTGAATGTGCGAGGCGAACTGTTAGGGTTTGAAGCGCTTGCTCGATGGGAACATGAGGAGTTGGGGGAAATTCGCCCTGCGGAGTTTGTACCAGTAATAGAAGCGAATCAGATGGCATTTCAGTTGACTTCCTGGGTGTTGGAAAGAGTTGTGATTGAAGCCGATGTTATCCAGACCATGCTGAAAAAAAAGTTGTTATTCACGGTGAACTTGACCCATTCTGATCTATTGAATCCGGAATTCGTTCCCTTCGTGGAAAACCTGTTTAAAGATGATTCCTTATCACCTTCCTGTATCGAATTCGACATTGTCGAGTCGGCTTTGAATCAATATGCTCAGCCTGTCTACGATACCTTAAACCGGTTAAAGGGATTGGGTTTTTCTATTGCTTTGGATAGCTTTGGTACAGTGTATTCTTCTATTGGTAATCTGGTTCATAATCATATCGACACTATTAAATTGGATAAATCCTGGATGGATGCTCTAGGCAATGGTGAACGAGAGATGCTGGTTATCAGCAGTATGATTGAAATGGCTCATAATTTAAATTTGTCTGTATGTGCAGAAGGTATTGAGACAACCGAGCAGTTTAAAATGATGGTTGGATTTGGCTGTGAGGCGTTACAGGGATATTTGTTTGGACGTCCAATGCCCATTGACAAGATTCCCGGCTTGTTTTCTCGTGTTCCAGCCTATTCTGCGTCGAATGTTAAAACGGGCTAGGGGCATTTACTCATAACCCTATGCAACAAACAAACGTGAAACAAATTTGTTGCGTCCGGTTTCTTTTGCTTCGTACATACAACCGTCGACAAAGGTTAATAATTGCTCTGGTCTAATATTGGGCGTTGGCATGACAGATGAAATACCCATGCTTACGGTAACCGACTTGTAACTGCCATTATGAGGGTGGGGTACGGCTAATTGTTCAATGGTTTCCTGTAACCGTTTTGCGCACCATTCAGCACCCTGAAGATCGGTATTGGGCAGGATAATGGCAAACTCTTCGCCGCCGTAGCGTGCTACAACGTCTGTGTCTCTCATTTGACAGTTATGTATGGCTTTGGCAATGGTTCTAAGGCATTCATCGCCTTGTAGATGGCCGTAAAAGTCGTTGTATTTTTTGAAGTTATCAATGTCCAGAAATATCAGGCCGAGAGGTTCTTGCTCGCGTAAGGCGCGCCCCCATTCAATGTAGAGCTGATCATCAAAGCGACGACGGTTGGCAATACCGGTTAAGCCATCGGTGGTGGAAAGAAGTTTTAACTGATTCCGATAGCGTACCAGCTCCAGGTGATTGCGGATGCGCATTTTCACAACTGGTGGGTGGAAGGGTTTGGTGATGTAGTCGATAGCACCTAATTCCAGTCCTTTTTCTTCGTCTTCTTCACTATCTAGTGAAGTAACGAAAATTACCGGGATCATTTCTGTGAATTTGTTTTCTTTTAGTCGGCGACACACTTCGTAGCCGTCCATTTCTGGCATGACAACATCGAGCAAAACCAGATCGGGGCGCATTTTTTGTGCTAGCTCCAGAGCATTTTTGCCGTTGCGGGCAAAGATGATATTGCACTCATTACGCAATATCTCCCCCAGTGTTTTGATGTTACTACTGGTATCGTCAACAATTAACACCGTTTGTTCAGTTGCGTCTTTCTCGCTGACTGCTGCTAGAGGTGTATTCATCCTTATGTCTTCCTTTCATTACCAGAAAAAGAGTGGAACTAGCTTATCGACTGGATCTGAGTTTTCAGTTGTTCCAGTTTGTCGCGTGTTTCTTCAAAATCCAGCTTTTCCAGACTTGATGAGATGGCTTCACGTAGTGATGCGAACTCTTCTTCTGGAAGCTGAGTAAGTAAATCCTCTCCAAAATCTACAGCGTCAAGTTGTTGAGTTTGAAGCATATTGTCTAACTGCTCTATTAAAGTTAGCACGGTGTTTTGATCTAGTTGTAAAGAAATTTCCGATTGCACCTGTTGGAGATCGTCTTCCTGATTTGTCAGGAATTGCTCTATGGCTTGAAGTAACTGCGTTAATTCCTGATACAACTGATTTAGCGCGGTGTTGTCCAGAGTGTTGTGCAGCCTTAGGTTGCTTTCTATTTTTCCGGCAAGTTGATGAATGCTATTGGCTGATATATTGCCTGATTCGCCTTTTAGTTTGTGTACCAGATACAGCATGCCTGATATGTTCTGTTCTTTTTCCAGAGCATTAAACTCTTGCTCGAAGTGTTGATAATCTCTTTGAAATTCCAACAATAATTTGGATAGCATGGGCATTTTATAGCCTAGGCGTTTTAATGCAGAGCCCGTTGCAATGCCCGGAATTTTCGGGAGGTTTTGTTGATCGATAGCTCTCGCTTCTGATTTAACCGTGTTATGCAAATATTGCTGAATGGTTTTATAGAATAAATCGACATCAATGGGTTTGGTTAAGTGAGCAACCATGCCGGCTTGCAGACTGCGTTCTTTGTCTTCTTGCATTGCGTGGGCAGTCATGGCGATGATTGGCGTATCAAGATGTAGCTCATTATGGATATATTTACTGGCAGATAAGCCATCAAGTTGTGGCATCTGAATATCCATGAGTATCAGGTCGAAGCGTTGCTCTTTGGCTCGTTGAATCGCTTCATAGCCGTTATTGGCGACAACGGTTTCAGCTTGAATGTCGGCAAGTAAACTGAGTACCACTTCCTGATTCAGTTTATTATCTTCTGCCACTAGCACTTTTTTCCCTCGTCCTTCAATATCAGGTTTTAGATCTGCCAAGGGGATAGGAATTTGAGCTAAGCAGGTTGAAAGCGTTGTTTGTAATACCGTATACAGTTGGCCGTGAGTCACCGGTTTGGATAGATGACCTGAAAGCGGTAAATGCAGCGTTTGTTGCAAGTATTCGTCGTCATGCCCAAAGGCGGTCAGCATCACGAATAAAGGCATCGGGTAGGGCAATTGCATTTTCTGAATGTGTTCTATGAGTTCAATACCACTCATGCCGGGCATTTTCCAGTCAACGATGATGACATGGATGGGGTCTTGGTTGTTTGCCAGAAAGTCGAGGCATTCATTTCCGGAGTGTGTGGTTTGATTTTTACACTGCCAGCTACTTAGCATTTCAGCGAGAATGAAGCACGAGGTGGTGCTGTCATCGACTAACAGAACATGTTTATCTTGCAGAAAGTTGCCATTCAATTGGGCGATATCGTTTAGTGCGTGCGTTGATAATGGCTGGTTTTTGGGAAGGCTAAAACGAGTTGTAAAACTAAACTGACTGCCTTTACCAAATTCACTTTCTACCCATATTTCACCTTGCATAAGGTGAACCAGCTTGGCACTGATAGCCAGCCCTAACCCTGTGCCACCATATTTCCGAGTGATCGAGTTATCAATTTGATTAAACGAGGAAAATAACAGATGTTGTTTTTCTTCGGAAATGCCGATGCCGTCGTCTTTGACTGAGAAGAGCAGAGATAGGCTGCTATCTTGCTGATGTTCGACTTCTATAGTGAGTAGAACTTCTCCTCGTTCGGTAAATTTGATGGCATTACTAACAAGGTTTAACAGAATTTGCCCTAAACGAAGTGGGTCACCAATGAGTGGTTGAGGAATATCTGGCGCAACGGAGTAGATTATATCGAGCCCTTTGTTGGCTGCTTGAATTGCTGTGACGCTGGAAAGATTGCTAAGCACATCTTCCAGCTTAAAGGGAATACGTTCCAATTCCATTTTTCCGGCATCGATTTTGGAAATATCCAATATGTCGTTAACCAGGCTCAGTAATACATGAGCTGAGCTGTCGATTCTTTGCAGCAGGCTTTCTTGTTGTTCGTTTAGCTTGGAGCGTAAGGCCAGGTAACTATTGCCGATGATAGCATTTAAGGGCGTTCTGATTTCATGGCTCATATTTGCCAAAAACTGCCCTTTGGCCTGATTCGCTACTTCCGCTTCTTCCTTGGCGATTCTCAAGTCGGTTTCTGAGCGTTTTTGTTTGGTGATATCTCGTCCTAATCCTTCAATGCTGATGAAGTTACCATCATCGTCAAATAAGCTGGCTTCTGATAGCAGGAGCCAGCGTTTTTCGCCGGATTTGTCCAGAATTTCGGCTTCAAATTCCAGTTGTGAATCGCTTTCTCTGCCTCGACCATAATAATGCAACGCCACCTGATTAATGGGGTTGTTGGTGAGTAGTGATACGATTTCTACCATTTCTTCAGGCTTGTAGCCGAAGAGCTGTTTAACGTTTTGGCTGGTACTGGTTATTACACCATCTTTATTACGGGTATAAACAAAGTATTGGTTTAAGCTGTTTAGTAGACGGTGGTATTTTTCCCTGTTTTTCGACAGTGCCAGTTCGGATGCTCTGCGCAGTGACTCGGTTTTGTTTAAACTTCTTAAGAGGTAGAAGGAGGCTGACCAGGCTGTAAGTAGTAATATCAGGCTGATAATGCCTTCTATCATCAGCTTATTACGAATATCCAGTGCCAGTTGTTGGTAGAAAGAGTCTGACAGCCAGAAATTGGCAACGCCTAACAGCTCATAGGTGTTGGGCGAGTAAAGCTCTACGGTGGCACGGAAGCAATTACTACATTGGGTATTGCCGAGTTTTAATAAGTCAATGGGGAAGTAATCGGTATCCAGTTCAAGAGTGATACCAATGTACATGGGAGTTTGGGAATCTTTTTGTTTGTATAGCAGAAGCTTGGATACAACGTCATGTACTGCATCCAGGTTATTCTTGTTTCTGCTGTCGACCAGTGCATTGGAGAGTTGTATGGCCTGCGCTTCTGCGACCAGTTTTGCATCTATGTGGGCTTTTTCTCGTAGGTCGGGCTCGAGTACGTTTAGCCAGTAGGCAGCAAGTAAAACCTGTAGGGCAATGGTGAGTATCAGAAATACGGCATTGATCAGATAGGATGTATTGCGTAGACGTGCGCTGCTTTTACTTTTCATAAATCTTCGCCGCCTTTAAAAAGAAGGATTTAATACGTAGTTCTGATACTTGTAATGTGTGGGTGTTGATAAATGGGCGAACACGGGTTTCTATTTCCAGTCCTCCCAGCACGCCTTTTTCAACATCTCCCTGATAGGGGGAAAAGGTCACGACATGGTGCGCCTTGCCATAGTTGATGATGTTCTGGATCATTTCATCTGGAATCGGTTCCAGAACAAAGATCCCTGCTGGTGCTAAAGCGAGTTTGGTGATGGTGTCCAGTTCTTTCAGGATATGCACTTTTATCAGGCTGCCTTTTATTTTCCCCTGAGTTTCTTGCTTACCCATGCGTACGAAACTATGTGCCAGGCTTTCTGCCTGTTCCATATTGGCGTTGTAAATAAAGACGATGTTGATTTCGTTGTCGCTGGTACTTTTGGTGGTGATGTCTCTGTCGGCCATCAACATGGAACGGAAGACTTTTAATCCTGCACGTACTCGGCTAAGGTCGAATTCACTGGGCTGAGCGTTGGTGATTGTAGGCAGACATAATCCACCCATGAATAAGATAAATAAAATGTAGCTATTTAACCGGCGTGTTAAATGATGTGTTGCAATAAGTAACTTTGCCTTGGTTTGACTGTTCTTCAAGCGTTTTCCCGAGCGCTGCCAGGCAGCGATTCCCTGTTATATTCGTCTTGCTACGGATGTCTTATTACAGAAAGCCAACTTCGAAAATGCCTGAGGCTTTAGAGTTCATGATGCTATAGGGTTATTCGCTGTTCAAGTATTTGAATATGAAAACTAATGACTAAGCTAGATTGTTGAGCTATATCTCCCGGCTTTCATTTAGATTATATCTCTCGATATAGGTACATGCTTCTGCGTTTGACTCGTAGATATATTAATACCGAGATAGCCACCCATATCCAATGCGGCAAGTCACCAAGATAGCGATAGGGGGTTACCCCGGATGTGTTGTGAACTCTATGGCGCAATACGGCTTCCTGAAATTGCGGCGCTTGCGCAAGGATGTCGCCTTGTTCATTTATAAAAGCGGTAACGCCATTATTGGTGGCTCTTAGCACAGGCAATCCCATTTCCCTGGCACGCATTTGGGCGATTTCCAGATGTTGATGCGGGCCATGAGAATTGCCAAACCAGGCATCGTTACTTACGGTAATGATAAAATCGCTGTCGGCGTGAATATTCGCGCGAATTTGTTGTGGAAAGGCGATTTCAAAGCATATGGCGGGAACCATATGGGCGTTATTAGTAAGCAGATTGGGCTGACGGTAATCTCCCCGGCTAAAAGAGGACATGGGCAAATCAAATATGGGGGCTAATCCTCTGAGCCAATCTTCCAGCGGGATAAATTCGCCAATGGGCAATAAGTGATGCTTGGCAAAGCGGTTAGGATGACCGTAGTAGTATCCTGTTTTTTCTGCTTGCTTCTCTGCTTGAATGCTTTTTTCTTGTTTACTTGAGGTAACTCCGACACTAATCAAATTGTTATAAGCTTCATTGGTTTCGAAGTTGTAATTAACAATACCGGTAATTAACCCTGTGTTGCTTGCGCTGGCTTTTTCATCGAGTTGATTTAGATACAGTTGCGACAGGGCTTCAAGGCGCGGAATAGCGGCTTCAGGCCAAATAACAATATCTGCATCCCAAGCGCTTTCTGTCATGGTCATGTATTTATGCATGGTTGGGCCGTCTTGTTCTGGCGCCCAACGCAATTCTTGCTTGATATTGCCTTGTACCATAGCGATATCAAACGACTTTTGTCCTGGAGTTGTCCAGGAGATATGCCCAATAAGAGAGCTAATGCCATAGACCAGAGAGAGTGAAACAAAAGCGCTTAATAAGCGTTTTTCATAAAGCTGTCGCCCGAGCAAAGCGCATATTCCTACCACTAACATGCTGATACCCGTTTCACCGATAATAGGTGCCCAGTTTGCCAATACGCTATGCATTTGGCTGTATCCCAGGGATAACCAGGGGAATCCGGTTAATACCCAACCTCTGAGCCATTCGGTTACAAACCAGAGTGCAGGTAATGCCCAAGACCAATGCTTAAAGGGCACTTTGGATTTCAGTAAATGGAAGCTTAACGCAGGGTAAAGGGCTAAATAGCCACACAAGAGCAACATTAGCAATAATGAAACAAGCAGAGGCAGGCCACCAAAATTTGCAATGCTGACATGCACCCAGCTAATGCCGGCTCCAAACCAGCCAAGGCTAAAGAACCAGCCGCTTTTGAAGGCGCTAAGCTTGGACTGATGTAGTAACACCAGAAACAGTGTGAAGATAACAGGAGTGACAAACCAATAGGAGAAGGGGGCGTAAGCTAATGTTAAGCTTGCCCCCAGTAATAGATTGGCGAGGTAGGTTATCGCTGTCACCCGAATTATTCTTGTGCTTGCTCTTCGTCAGGTTTTGGAAAGGTGATTTTTAATTGAATTAAGCGACGTCCGTCGGCATTACTCACTCTAAACAGAATATTGTTAATCATTACCGATTCGTCTTTTTCAGGCAGATGCCCAAAAGCATTCAGGACAATACCGCCAATAGTGTCGGCTTGTTCATCGCTAAAGTCGGTTTTGAAATATTCGTTAAATTCGTCAATAGGGGTGAGAGCTTTAACGGAATAGGTATATTTGTTTAAGGCTTTGATGTCTTCTGATTCTTCATCTTCAGCGTCATGTTCGTCTTCGATTTCGCCTACGATAAGTTCCAGAATATCTTCAATGGTGACCAAACCGGATACACCGCCGTATTCATCAACCACTATTGCCATGTGATAACGATGTTCCCTGAATTCACGCAGTAATGTATCAACGCGTTTGCTTTCAGGAATAATCACAGCGGGGCGAATGATGTCGGCTAGCTGGATTTCAACGTCTGGCTCAAAGGCTTTACGTAGCAGGTCTTTTGCCAGCAACACGCCTTCGACATGGTCTTTGTCTTCTGCAATCACTGGGAAACGGGAATGGGCGGATTCTAGTACGATAGGCAGAAACGACTCAACGCTTTGGGTGATGTCGATGGTGACCATCTGTGCCCGAGGGATCATTATGTCCCTGACTCGCATTTCACTGACGCCTAATACCCCCTGAATCATATTGCGGGTTTCAGGATCAATGACGTCCTTTTGTTGGGCCTCAGAAATTATTTCTGCTAATTCTTCGCGATTTTGCGGTTCCCCTGAGAAGGTTTGTACTAATTTATCTAGCCAACCTTTACTGGAGGAACCGTTACTAGAGTGGGGATTATCGTCGTTATTCATAATAAATCTTGTTTTGCTTTCCTGAGTAAGCGTAAAGGGTTAATCATTCCTGATCCTGGTATGGGTCGTCAATACCAAGATTACGTAAAATTTCGACTTCCAATGCTTCCATCTGCTCGGCGTCTTGTTCGTCAATATGGTCATAACCTAACAAATGCAAGGTTCCATGCACAATCATATGCGCCCAATGTGACATTAATGGTTTGTTCTGTTCATCGGCTTCTTTAGCGACAACTGGAGCACAAACGACTAAATCTCCTAAAAAGTTGATTTCAACGCCTTCAGGAGCTTCGAACGGGAAGGATAGCACATTCGTTGGATAATCTTTTTGTCGATATTCACGATTTAACATTTGTCCTTCGTCATTATCAACGATTCTGACCGTGATCTCTTGCTCGTCGGGCAAGGATTCTGTGTTCAATACGGCGTCGATCCATGATTGTAGTTGCTCGGCAGTGGGGACGTTGGTGTCGTTACTGGCAAGCTGATAATCGAGTATTCCTGACATGGTTGATAATTCAGTTAAGGTTGTGAGTTGTTATCAGGCGCAGCGTTTTTATTTGATGATTCGCTGCTTTTCTCTGCTAATTGTGCTTTTTTCTTTTCTGCTTCTTCTTTGCGTTGCCCCTCTTCGAAACGCTCATAGGCTTGAACGATTCGGGCGACAACTGGATGGCGAACCACATCGTGGGCAGTAAAGAAATTAAATGAGATTTCATTTACGTCTTTGAGCACTTCAATGGCATGACGAAGTCCTGAACGTGCGCCTCTGGGTAAGTCGATTTGTGTAATGTCACCAGTAATAACGGCTTTGGAATTGAAGCCTATACGGGTGAGGAACATTTTCATTTGTTCTACCGTGGTATTCTGGCTTTCATCCAGAATAATGAAGGCGTCGTTAAGTGTGCGTCCGCGCATGTAAGCAAGGGGCGCGACTTCAATTACATTACGCTCAATCAGCTTTTCAACTTTTTCAAACCCCAGCATTTCAAATAATGCGTCGTATAAAGGGCGCAAATAAGGGTCTACTTTTTGTGATAAATCACCGGGTAAAAAACCTAGTTTCTCACCAGCTTCAACCGCGGGACGAGTTAATAGAATGCGGCGAATTTCCTGGCGTTCCAAGGCGTCAACGGCACATGCTACGGCAAGGTAGGTTTTACCTGTACCTGCTGGGCCAATACCAAAACAAATGTCGTGATGCACTATGTTGGTTACGTATTGGCTTTGGTTTTGGTTGCGTGGCTTGATGACGCCTCGTTTGGTTTTAATGAAGCTGGTTTTGGCATAGGGATCCTGTTCGTCCTGTTCCATGCAGTTAGCTTCCTGAATCGCTAAATGAACTTGCTCGGGCTCTAACTCAGGAATAACGCCTTTTACGGGTTGAGTTTCGATATAAAGCAATTTCAGCAATTCCGCGGTGGCATTGGTTTGCTGCTGTTTTCCCATCACTGTGAAATGGTTGTGACGATAAGTGATCTCAACACCGAGACGGCGCTCGATCTGCTTCAAATTGTCATCAAATGGGCCTACCAAACTGGAAATGCGGTGATTATCACTCGGTTCCAGATCGACTTGATGACTTACTATTTGACTGCTCAACTATGTCTCCTGCCCTGCAAATGATGGGGCGCAATAGAATCTGACTATTATGGTTGCATGTGGGGTTAAATGCCAATTTCTCAAGGTTGAAATTGGCTTACACCCAAGCCATCAGGCGCTTGTGTTGCTTTTACCTGTGGCGTTTTTACTTGCGGCGCTTCTGGCTTGGCTCGTTTTTCCATCTGGTCTTCTGTCCGTAACAGTTCACCATGCAGGGAGTTCACATGCACATCGACGATTTTCACATCAACAAACTTGCCGATCATGTCGGGCGTGCCTTCGAAGTTAACAACACGGTAGTTTTCGGTACGACCGCACAGTTCCATCGGATTTTTACGCGATGGGCCTTCAACCAGAATACGTTGTTCTGTACCCAACATGCCGCGAGCGATGTTCATGGCTTGTTGGTTGATGCGTTGCTGTAAGATTTGTAAACGCTGTTTTTTTACTTCTTCTGGTACATCATCAGGTAAGTCTGCGGCAGGTGTGCCGGGACGTGCGCTATAGATGAAACTAAAGCTAAGGTCGAAGTCGATGGCCTTGATTAAGTCCATGGTGTCTTCAAAATCTTGATCACTTTCACCCGGGAAGCCAACGATGAAGTCAGATGACATGCTCAGGTTTGGACGGATTTTCTTCAATTTACGAATTTTGGCTTTGTACTCAATTGCGGTGTGGCCACGTTTCATCATGGCCAAAACGCGATCGGAGCCACTTTGTACTGGCAAATGCAGGTGATCGACCAGCTCAGGAATATCTTCATAGGCTGCGATAATGTCGTCGGTAAATTCAACCGGGTGAGACGTGGTGTAACGAATGCGGTCGATGCCTTCAATCGCAGCAACCAAGTGCAATAATTCTGCAAAGGTACATACCGTACCATCATGGTGATGACCGCGATAGGAGTTCACGTTTTGCCCCAGCAAATTTACTTCGCGTACATTTTGTTCGGCAAGTTGCGCAATTTCGTAGATAACATCGTCTACCGGGCGGCTGACTTCTTCACCACGAGTGTAAGGAACCACGCAGAAACTACAGTATTTAGAGCAGCCTTCCATAATCGAAACGAACGCAGTTGGGCCTTCGGCGCGTGGGTCTGGAAGACGGTCAAATTTTTCAATTTCGGGGAAACTGATATCGACAACTGAGGTTTTCTCGCCTTTTACCTGATTGATCATTTCTGGCAAACGGTGCAGGGTTTGTGGGCCGAAAATAATGTCGACAAAAGGCGCACGTTTACGAATGGCTTCACCTTCTTGAGACGCTACACAGCCACCCACGCCAATGATCAGGTCGGGTTTTTTATCTTTCAGGTTTTTCCAGCGCCCTAATTGATGGAATACCTTTTCTTGTGCTTTTTCACGGATAGAACAGGTATTGAGCAATATCACATCTGCGTCTTCGGCTTCCTCAGTGGCTGAGTAACCGTGGGTGGAATCCAGAAGATCCGCCATTTTCTCTGAGTCATACTCATTCATTTGGCAGCCCCAGGTTTTTATAAACAGCTTTTTGCTCATTGTGGTTCGTTATCCTCAGCACATTGGGGGCTTTTTGTTCTTTTTTGCTAAAGCAAAGCTAAAAGCCATTCCCCTAAAATTCTTTGTCAAAATTGCAGCCGCGTATTTTAGCCAGTTCGTTATGGCTGATCCAGTCTTTGTCGCTATCCTTCATAATGAAATTCATTACTGCCGAATTAAAGAGGCTTTGGAGCGGTTTTAATTGCTTCTATATTGGTAAGTGAAGCAAGTTGAAGAGAAAGTGTGCTTGTTTTCAGTAGGATTATTGAGTTAGCTCATGCAAGACTGTGATTTTGCTCCAAAATTCAGGGGAGATGGCGTATATTCTGCTGCGTTTATGAATTTTAAAGATTGAATTGGGGAGCTTGAGTGAAACAGGTCGATGTTGTGGTTATTGGTGCGGGTATGGTCGGTGCTGCTGTGGCTTTGGGCTTTGCTCAGAAGCAGATGAAAGTGGCCTTGGTCGAACCGAATATGCCTCAGCCTTTCGATGTGACACAACCCCCGGATGTCCGTGTTTCTGCTATTAGCCTGGCTTCTGAACAATTCCTGAGGCAATTAGGTGCGTGGGAGGCTATTTGTGCCATGCGTGTTCATCCCTATAGCCGTTTGGCAGTTTGGGAGGAGCCGGGCAGCCGTACCGATTTTGATGCTCAGGATTGCCAATATGACCATATGGGCTATATGGTCGAGAATCGTATTTTGCAGTTGGGATTGCATCAGATATTGCAGCAGCAAAACAATGTTCTTTGGTTTTCTGCTTATGATGACATGAGCCACGAGAATGGGACGTTGTTGCTCGATGGAAAACCTTATCAGGCTCAGGTGATTGTGGCTGCTGATGGTGCCCAGTCTCGCGCTCGCCAATTAGCTGGAATTGGTACTTCTGGGTGGCAGTATCAACAATCGGTATTGAGTGTTACCGCTAAATGTAAAGGTAACGCTGGAGAAGCCTTAAACGAACAGGATATGAATATCACCTGGCAGCAATTTACGCCCAATGGCCCCAGAGCTTTTCTGCCTTTGTTTGATCACTATGCATCCTTTATTTGGTACGACCAAAATAACCGTATAAAGCAGCTTTCCAGGCTTTCTAATGCTGAATTAAAGAAGCAATTACAGGCCAGCTTTCCTGCTTTATTACCTGAGTTTGATATTGTCACAACGGCGTCATTTCCATTAACCCGAATGCATGCCAAGCAGTATGTAAAAGGGCGTTTGGTGTTGGTTGGCGATGCTGCTCATACTATTAACCCTTTGGCGGGGCAGGGTGTCAACCTTGGGTTTAAGGATGCGGAGCAGTTGTTGAAAGATGTATGCAGTGTGAGTTCTGAGTCCGAAATAGCAAAGAGCCTGGCGCATTATCAACGTATCAGACAGCCGCAAAATTTATTGATGATGTCTACTATGGATGCATTGTATGCCGTATTCAGTAATGAGCTGGCGCCGATTAAGTTTTTGCGTAATGTTGGCCTAACGGCAGCGAATCGTTTTACCTGGGCTAAACAACAGGTAATGAAATATGCGATGGGAATGATGTAAATGACTAGTGGGGTCAGCTACATGCGCTCGCTGGTTTCATGGATACAGTCAACCATGTTTTCCAAATAGGCGATGACGTCGTCACTGGAAAGCTCGTTGTTGTCGAAGGTTGGCATTAATAACTCTACACCCACCATACTGGCAGCATGAGAAATGATCATGGACATTTGATGATCTGTGATGCCTTTTTCAGAAGCCATTTCCATTGCGCGAATAACATCGTTAAGAAGGACTGATTCTGCTTCATTATAGTCATGGAATCGTCCGCTTTGGGGTTTTGAGTGCGTTAGATGTGTCGTTCTCGGCATGAATCACTTCTCCTGCAGTGTGGAATGTATCTATTCTATTTTTCAGTCTTGCTTTCGGTGAGCTTTGGCTTCTACCAAATTACGTCACTGATACAAATTTATAGCATTCATTCGACATTCTTACTCCGTTTTTATTAGGAGTATTTTATTTACTATATCGCTAGAATTTACGCATGCAAGTTCGATGGTGAATATATTACCAATCTTTGATCTAACGCATTTTTTAAGTGGTTGATTCCATTAAGTCCTTTTTTTGCTATTTTCTGTTTTTAAGAGGTTGAAAATTTATTGCATTTGTTAGAATTGGAGACAGAATCGCGATCGCTAACTGATGGTGGGCACTAGTATGAAAAAATATTTTGAAAATCTAGCCAAAGCCCTGTTGGGTATGAACTACAGTGAGCTAGATCAGGCTGAGCGTAATGTTATCGATAGTATTGCTAATAATCGCCCTATTGCAACGGATATAAACCATTCTTTTGATGAGCAACTAACGCTTGGGCAACGCACTGCTGATCGCGTTGCTGAGTTTGGCGGTTCATGGCCTTTTATCATTATCTTTGTGGTTGTTATGATCCTGTGGATTGTTCTGAATACCGTATGGATTATTGAAAAAGAAGCGTTTGACCCCTATCCGTTTATTTTATTGAACCTTATTTTATCGACATTGGCGGCGCTACAGGCTCCTATTATTATGATGTCGCAGAACCGTCAGGCGGCAAAGGATCGAATGGCGACCCGGCTAAATTATGAGGTGAGTTTAAAAACAGATTTGGAAATAATGCAGTTGCAGAAAAAAGTTGATGAATTACGCTCACTGGTTGAGAAACGCCTAAACAATGAGAATAAGTGACGAGAAGAAGTTAAGAGAAGGAGACTAAGTAGTTTTATGTTAGAGCAGATTTGGATTTGGGGTCAGGAATACTGGATTAGTTTGATCTGGTCATTTGCTGTGCTGATCCTGTATTGGATGGTAAACCGTTTTACGATTCCTCTGATTGAAAGAGGTATTGATAACAGTCGTATGAAGTCTGATTCGGCTGAAAAAGCGCATCATACTGTCAGATTGATCAGTGGATTCGTAGCTGCTGCTTTAATGTTGCTCATTTGGGGGATTGATTTTGGTGGTTTGCTGATCCTGTCCACCTCGTTGTTAACGCTAACCGGTGTGGCCTTATTCGCAAACTGGAGTTTGCTGAGCAATATCACATCTTATTTTGTGTTGTTATTTCATAGCTCGTTTCGACGCGGTAATCATATTCGGGTTTTGGATGGTGATAATTACATTGAAGGATTTGTGTCGGAAATTGGTTTGTTCAATACCAAGCTGATTACGGAAGAGCGAGAGGTTATTATTTATCCGAACAATTTGTTAATTGTTCGCCCTACGGTGGTGAATTCACGAGTGCGAGTGAGAACCATTGGCAAAGCATCCGACATTTATAAATTGAGTGAAGATGAACAAAATGTTGAGTTGGATGAATTTAATAACATCATAATTAAATCAGCATCAGAACAAACGGCAAGTACAAAAGTTAAATCGGTAAAAGCAAAATCTAAAGCTGCATCGGCTAAATCTAAAAGAGCCAACAGAAAGAAAAAGCCGAATTTGGATGCCAGTCATGACTAATCGAATTCATCCAAAAAGATAAATTGAAAGTAGGAGTTAAAAAGCCCCGGTTATTGTGAATAAACGGGGCTTTTTCTTTGGATTATTTTTTATTGTGTCAGGGGAAAGCGATGATTATTCCCATATTCCATCTTCAGATTTACCTTGAATTTCACAGTCTCCTGCTTTGTAGGATGGTGTTTGACCATTTTTGCGCTGTTCAAAGTAGTGCTTGCTAATAGAGACAATGGTGGGGGTCATCCATACAATGGCGATGATATTAATCACTGTCATCATGCCAAGTGCCATATCTGCCATTGCCCATACTTGAGGTAATGCTGCCATTGAGCCCCAGAGAATCATTGCCAGATAACCTGAGGTATAAACAATTCGACCAATTTTATTGTCCAGTTTGAAAATGTGCAGATTACTTTCGCCATAAGCATAGTTGGCAACCACGGAAGTAAAGGCAAACAGGCTGATCGCCGCGGCGACGAAATCAATACCGCCTTCACCTAAATGGCTCGACATGGCATCTTGAGTCAAACGTATGCCTTCCATGTGATCGGATTGTGAACCACCCGCCAACAGAATAATGACCGCGGTACAGGTACATAAAATCAAGGTATCAACAAAAACCCCCAACATTTGAACATAGCCCTGCGATACCGGATGGTTGGGGTTTGGTGATGCGGCTGCTGCTGCATGGGGTACACTGCCTGAGCCAGCTTCGTTAGAATATAGCCCGCGTTGAATACCGTTTTTAATGGCTGCACCCAAGGCTCCGCTTGCAGCTTCTTCCAGACCTAAAGCCGAAGACACAATTTGCCAAAGCAATGCGGGAACCTGTTCAATATTGGCGATAGTGACGCCTATTGTCACCAGTACATAACCAATCGCCATAAATGGCACGATCCATTCGGCAAAGTGAGCGATACGGTGCATTCCTCCCACAACGATTAAGCCGGCTAATGTGATGATCACTAATCCGGAATAAAAGGTCGGAACATCATAGGCATGAGCGAGTGCGTCGGTAATAGTATTGGCTTGAACTGCGCTAAAGATAAACCCGTATCCAAGAAACAAGCACAGAGAAAAGGTCACCGCTAGCCAACGTTTATTGAGCCCTTGTTGAATATAATAAGCCGGGCCACCACGAAACTCTCCACGGTCATCTTTTACTTTGTATAGTTGCCCAAGTACGCTTTCTGCAAATCCGGTTGCCATGCCTAATATGGCGATTACCCACATCCAGAATACTGCGCCTGCGCCGCCTAATGAAATGGCGACTGCGACACCTGCCAGGTTTCCGGTTCCGACACGCGCCGACAGGCTGGTGCACAAGGCTTGAAAGGAGCTAATACCTCGTTCTTTCGCGTCTGTATTGGTACTGCCTTTCATGATGGTAAACATGTAGACAAAGTGACGCAGTTGCACGAAACCCAATTTAAAAGTGAACCAAAGTCCTGCTAAAACCAGCATAACAATGAGAACTTGCCCATCACCCCAAAGCACGTTGTTAATTGCTGCCACAATGTCGTTGATCAAAACCGAACCTATTTGTTTATTTCTTATAGTGGTTGGCAATACTGAAGGTTAATGTATGTGATGTAAAGTGATTGAATACGCTTGAAATAAGAGAGTAGGGAACAGAACGAAAAATAGAAGAAAAAGTAGGCTTAAAAGTAAAAACGCCAGACAAAATCAAGTTTATCTGGCGTCTTTATTTGGCTGGGGTAGCTGGATTTGAACCAACGAATGGCGGGATCAAAACCCGCTGCCTTACCGCTTGGCTATACCCCAATAGTCATACCAACAACTATTCGGATTATTGGATTTTAATAAGTGGCTGGGGTAGCTGGATTTGAACCAACGAATGGCGGGATCAAAACCCGCTGCCTTACCGCTTGGCTATACCCCAACAAATAATGGTGCGGAAGGAGAGACTCGAACTCTCACGCCGTGAAGCACTGGAACCTAAATCCAGCGTGTCTACCAATTTCACCACTTCCGCAAAATCCTGGTGGCTAAGGCGGGACTCGAACCTGCGACCCCATCATTATGAGTGATGTGCTCTAACCAGCTGAGCTACTTAGCCATTTGTTTGGTTACTCGCTTTGAGTGGCGCGTATTATGCGTAGTTGCATTTAGGTCGTCAACCCCTTTTTATGACATTGGTGTTAATTGCGCACATACTAATCAAAAACCCTGTTGGTTGAATGATATTTGGGCATATTGCTCGGTTTTTCTTTGTTTAGTTTCGTCTTTTTGTAGGTAAAAGGTGTTTTTAAACTCAGTTTTTCCAAGGTCGGATGTTTTAATACTCAAGCCAATTTGTCGATAACTAAAAAACTTACCGCTTCGTTATGATGAGGGAGATGACGTAGTAAATGACAGTCATCGAAAGGTAAAACATATATAGGAAATAATTATGAAAAATTTACATGGTAAGTGGAATTTTGGGAAAACATTGGTTTTAGGTTTAGCTTTCGCCTCTATTACCTCAATGAATAGTTATGCTCACGAAGTAGCGTCATGTACTACTAGTGGAGAAAAGGTGATTTCATTCTGGACTCGATCGATCTCATATATGGTCAGCAATTTGTCGAGTTCTAATGTTGATGTTGAAATAAAAGTATTTAACCTCTCAGGCAATAGAGTCACTGATTTCAGTGGAGCTGGTTTCAATGTGGTTTCAGGTTACTTTACTCAATCTCCATTGCTTGCTCCTGTAACATTAGGGGCAGGCCAGACAGGTACAGGTGTTGTAGACCAATTCGGTTTTCAGGAAGGTACTGATTATACCGGGCCTGTTAAGGTCTCTTGGACTTCTTCCAGCTGTTTGATAGAACCACTGTTAGTTGATGTTCTGGGAAATGTTGCCAGGTTCTAAAATTTAGTTTCTGAATAGCATTGACTTTGTATGTAAGAGCAAAGCGATTATTGCTTTGCTCTTTGTAGTAACCTTTCTTTCCCGCCTCTATTTAGTCTTCTAAATCTTTAATACTTTCTTTTTTATAGAACGATTCATTTAATTTATTGATATTTTCTTTCCATTTAATCTAATTAAACTGTCTTCCATCGTTTTTAGTCAACATCGTGGAAGCGGAATTATGAAGAATGTATTGGTGATCAACAGTAGCTTGAATGGTGAGTCTGGAAATTCAAACAAGATGACCACCAAATTTATGGAGCAGGTTCAGCAACGTCAACAGGTGCAGGTTACTTCTATTGATCTGCAATCACTGAATTTACCGCACCTGTCAACTGATGAGATGCAGACATGGGGTATTCCTGCAGATGAACGCACGCCAGAGGAGCATAAGTTAGCTGCTATATCGGATAATCTGATTGAGCAGATAAGTTGGGCGGATGTGATTGTGGTTGGAATGCCAATGTACAACTTTGGTGTTCCGAGTACCTTTAAAGCATGGATTGATCGTGTTGCCAGAGCGGGCGTGACCTTTAGATATACCGAAACTGGCCCTGAAGGCTTGCTTAAGAATAAACAAGTCTATGTGATGGCGGCGAGAGGTGGTGTTTATGAGGGAACTGCAAAAGATTCTCAATCAGTCTATCTTCGAGATGTTTTTAATTTTCTTGGCATTGAAGATGTTTATTTTATCTATGCTGAAGGTTTGGCAATGGGACCAGAGGCCGCTGAATTAGCGTGGTCGAAAATAAATGAAAAATATTTTGAACTTATTGAGAATATGAAGGACTAAATTAATGCAGTTAGCAATGCTGTTCTTACTTCGGAAGAAGTAAGCTACAACAGCTAAAGTGTGTTCCAAGTTGAGTGTGCTTATTGCCCCGCTAGTTTAGCGGGGCTTTTTTATGGGCGCCAGATCCTGGCTGTTTTTTATTTAGATGCAGGTTCACAAACCCTTCGACAAAAGCTAACTAATGTTAACGTTTAAGATAATGGGTATTAAAACTCACAAACCTGTTCTTTTCGTTACCCTGTTGTTTTCGTTATTTTAGGGCTTTAACTATGTCAGCAATAAAATCTTCGTCTGTTGGTTTGGTTAATGAACTATAGGAATCAACAATTTCCCCGTTCTTATTCATAAGATATTTGTAGAAGTTCCATTTGGGAGTCGTGCCAGATTTTTTGGCTAACATTCTGTACAGAGGATCGGCATCGTCGCCACGTACTGAAATAGGTTCAAACATAGGGAACTTAACGCCATAAGTCAGGTTGCATAACTCCGCAGTTTTACCTTCATCATTATCTTCCTGATTAAAATCGTGAGATGGAAAGCCCAGTACCACTAAGCCTTTATCTTTATATTCGGCGTAAAGTGCTTCTAACCCTTTGAATTGTGGGGTAAATCCACAGTAACTGGCTGTGTTGACAAAAAGCACGGTCTTACCTGCGTATTCTGTGCATAGGTTAACCACTTCCTGAGAGTTTAGTTTGCGCTTGGCAAATTTTAATAATGAAGGGCATTCTGCGGCGAAGAGCTGACTACTGAACAGCGTTATGGCGATAAACGTAAGGATTCTTGAATACATTGATTTTCTCTTTCAATCGTTTGCTGCCATTAGGGCATGTTGGCATTTGTTTTAATGGTAGCTGATTAATGTTGAAACGGGTTGTTAATTAGCTATTTATTAAAACTGTGGGGTAATAATATTTAACGGCGGAATGTTAATACCGTAACTATAGAGAAACAATAGATAAGACATTGCCCTGCAAAATATTTGCTTGCAGATTGTAAAGTAGCGCTATCGGGGGTTAAATAAACCGCTTTATGTTCCCACATTTACCAATGAATGAAGTCATTGTGTTTCATTATATTACCGTGATGTTGAGATAGAGGTGATAGAAAGCTATAACTTCACGGCTCAATTAAGGGTATGGAACCAATACAACAAGAGATGTTATCAATGTCCAATAATTCAATTAAACGCGTCGCCGTTTTTCTGAGTGTTATTGGTATTAGCGCTTGCACCAGCACTGTTGCTAATACACAAACACCAAAGGCAAGTACCGTCCAACAAAACTACGAAATAGTTAAACCCGTTGCCCCCGAAACCGGATTGATGTCACAAAATGACAAAGTGATCACTCTGGAAAAGATTATGTCTGATCCCGATTGGATAGGTCGTCAGCCAGAAAGCGCTTACTGGGCGGATGATAGCCAGTCTGTTTTCTATTCGCGTAAAAGAGCTGGGTCGGTTGTACGAGATTTGTGGACGACAGGCATCTCTTCAGATAGCGCGTCTTTGGTAGACATTGCTGACTTACACAAAGTGCATTATGCCAATAGAATTCTGAGCAAAAACAAGCATTTTGCTGCCTGGTTAGCATCGAATAACCTGTTTGTGAAAGATTTACAGAGCGGGCAAATACGCCAGTTAACCAAAGGCGTGGAAGGAATTCGTAATCTGGCTTTCATCGATGATGGTCGTTTAACCTATAAAATCGGCGATGCCTTATATGCGACAAATCTTAATGATGGTTTTGTTGAGCAATTAGCATCCTGGAAATTTGCTCCGGAAAAAACAGCGAATAAGCCCCCTAAAGATTATATTGCCGCTGAACAGCAAAAGTTGATTGGTTATATTCAAACGGTCAGAAAGCAAAATGAACAGCGTTTTGATTATCAGCAACAAATTATTGCCCAAAACGAGACGGCAACCAGAAATCCGTTTTACCTGACCGAAGGCTTCGAGACGGTTAACGCTACGCTTTCTCCTGATGGCAAAAAGTTGATAGTCGTTATTGCCAAAGATGTTCCTGAGAATGATGACACTGATGTGATGCCACATCATATTCAGGAAGATGGTCGTATTGATATTAAAAGTGTACGCCGCAGAGTGCTGGATGAAAAACCGATTGAGCACCAGGTCTGGTACATGGACTTAACCACAAATCAGGCGCACCAAATTGGTTTTGAATCTTTACCTGGATATAACGATGATGTGTTAGCTGACGTTAAGCGTGAAAATGCCAAAGCTCAGGGAAAAGAATACACGGTTAATCGTTTGCCTCGTTCATTAGCGATTATGGAAAACTGGGGTGACAATGTTGATAGTGTTGCCTGGAATAGTAAAAGCGATCAGGTTGCCATTATGTTGGAAGCCTGGGACAACAAAGATCGCTGGTTAGCCACGGTTGACTTTAAAAAACATAAGCTGATCTCCCAACATCGTTTACATGATGATGCCTGGATCAACTATCACTTTAATCAATTTGGCTGGTTGAATAACAGCGATACTTTGTATTATTTGTCGGAAGAATCGGGTTATGCCAATCTTTACCTTAAGCCATTAAATGGCAAGGCTTACGCTTTGGTAAGTGGTCAATTTGAAGTTGATAGCCTGACGTTGACCAGCAATGATGAATACTTTTATTACAGTTCTAACAAGCCGCATCCGGGCATGTATGAAATCTATCGAGTTAATATTGCCAACAAGAAATCAGAACGTCTAACTCAGTTACTGGGTAATACCAGTTACGAATTGAGCCCTGACGAGCAGACATTACTGCTTACTCATTCCAAGATCACTATGCCACCGGAGTTGTATATTCAAGCTGCTCAGCCTTCAGAACAGGTAACTCGTATTACTCACACAGTGAGTGAAGAGTTCTTGGCTATGCCTTGGGTGATGCCAGAAATTGTTCCTGTGAAATCCAGCCATGTAGATGCACCTATTTATTCTAAACTGTATCGCCCAGCTTCAAGCTCTGACGAAAAACACCGTGCGGTGATTTTCAACCACGGTGCTGGCTATTTGCAGAATTCGCACTTTGGTTGGTCTGGCTATTTCCGTGAGTTTATGTTCCACAGTATGTTGGCGCAACAAGGTTATGTTGTGATGGATATGGATTATCGCGCATCGGCTGGGTATGGTCGTAACTGGCGTACAGCGATTTACCGTCATATGGGTAAACCTGAAATTGAAGATTTGGAAGATGGTGTGAACTGGATGGTGGAAAATGCCAATGTTGATCCTAAGCGTGTAGGAACCTACGGTGGTTCATATGGCGGGTTTATGACCTTTATGGCACTATTTACCAAGCCAGAACTATTCCAGGCTGGAGCGGCATTACGTCCGGTGTCTGATTGGGCACATTATAATGGGCCTTATACTTCCAATATCCTGAATACACCGGATGTTGACCCTATTGCTTATGAGCGTAGTTCTCCTATTTATTTCGCCGAAGGCTTGAATAAACCTATGCTGATTAATGCGCCAATGGTCGACGACAATGTATTCTTTTTGGATGTTGTGCGTTTGGTACAGCGTTTAATTGAATTGGAAAAACAGGACTTTGAAACAGCGATATACCCAGTAGAGCCTCATGGTTTTGTGCAACCGAGCTCTTGGTTGGATGAATATCGCAGAATCTATAAGTTGTTTGAAGAAAATCTCTAGGGACGCATAAGACTTATTTGTCGTCATGGCGGCTTTGACCGCCATCCAGCTACAGATTAATGTAAGGCTGGATGCCGCATCGCTGTGCGGCATGACGGTGTATTTTGGATACTGTATTGTTGTGCAATATGATGGTTGGAAAAGATGTTATCTTTTCTTTAGTCCTGATGTCAGCATTGACATTATCGCAACGAACAAGCCAGCAATGGCTCCGTATAAATGCGATTCAATCGCCACATTGGCATTAATCAATTCAGCGATAGATTCATTAGCACCGTATATTTGTTCTGACGCGATTTTAACGATCAACACCGCAAGTAATACCCATCCCGTTTTCATGCCGCGACGAATATCGTGATAAATGCCCCAGGCGAATACACCATGTAGTGCGCCAGAAAGCCCTACATACCAGACTCGTTCAGGGGTAAACAAAAAGATAGCGCTTGTTACGACAAGCCCACAAAATAACACCAAAGACAGATATTTGCCGGGAGAATAGTAATCACCGTGTAGCATCCACAAAATGATCAACCCTGTGATATTCAGTATTAGATGAAAACCATTCGTGTGCAGCAGGTTGCCTGTTATTAATCGCCATAATTCGAAAGCACTCACCGCAATGCGATCATAAATCAGTGTCGTTTGTATATCCGAAGCGAGAAAAAACAAAATACAACTTATGCTACTCAGGATAAGTGGGCCAAGCATGTGCCTTGCTGCCCAGGGTAAATTCAGCATTCTCAGGAAATTCCTTATTGTTACAGCCTTATAGAGAAGAACTCATTGCAAGATTGCGCGACAAAGTTTATGTTTGCTGGCACTTCTCAGCAACCCCATCAAGCAATTTAAATGTCTAATATCCGAGTCGAACAAAACCAATTGGTTCTCACTATCACTTTTAACCGTCCAGACAAACGTAACGCCATTTCACCCAAGATGTATGAAGAAGCCGCTATTGCATTGGAATCTGCGGTTGATAACGACGATGTTAAAGCGGTATTGATTCAGGGGGAAGGGGAGCACTTTACTGCTGGCAATGATTTATCACATTTTGCCAAAGTTGAAGATGAAGAGCATTTTGCTGAAACAGTACGTTTTATGCAGGCATTAATGCACTGTCCTGTGCCAGTTGTTGCTAAAGTTAAAGGACAAGCGGTAGGCATTGGCACCACCATGTTATTGCATTGTGATTTCATTTATTGCTCCAGAAGCGCTGTGTTTTGTATGCCTTTTATTAATCTGGCATTAGTGCCGGAATTTGCAGCAAGCTGGATTTTGCCAAAGCTGGCTGGTCATCCTAAGGCCAGTGAATGGCTAATGTTAGGTGAGCCTTTCGGTGCGGATGAAGCTTTGCAGTATGGCTTGGTCAACAAGGTTTTGCCTGATGATGAGTTGGATACTGCCGTACAAACGGTAATGCAAAAATTGGCAAGCAAACCTAAATTAGCTATGCGACATACCAAAGCGTTATTGAAGCAGGATCTTGAAACCGTTAAATTACACATGGCTGACGAACTGGATGTGTTTTTTAGTCAGCTAGGTACAGTTGCTGCAAAAGAGGCGTTCGCTGCATTTTTGGAAAAACGAGCGCCAGACCCGACTAAATTTAAATAACCAGAATTTGGAATTTATAGTGAGAAATCTTCTGTTTCTTGTTGCTGCTTTGACACTCATTCCGAGCAGCTATGCGGATAACAAAAAACAGCGTGAAGACCGGGAGCCGGAAGCCACTACGGGATATTATTCCAAGAAGGCTCATGTCGCTAAGCAGTATATGGTCAGTACCGCCAATCCTTATGCATCATGGGTTGGAAAGCAAGTCATAAAGCGTGGTGGTAATGCCATTGATGCGGCTGTAGCCATTCAAGCCATGTTGACATTGGTTGAACCTCAGTCGTCGGGTATTGGCGGTGGTTCTTTTATCCTGTATTGGGATAATAAGAATAAACGATTGCATACCTTTGATGGTCGAGAGACCGCACCTGACGCTGCTAACCAGTATTTGTTTATTAAGGATCGTAAGAGTATCCCCTGGAAAGAAGCCGTAGTGGGCGGACGTTCTGTGGGCGTTCCCGGTACGCTTAAAGCCTTGGAAATGGCACAAAAGGAATTTGGTAAGCTTGCCTGGAAAGATTTGTTTAATGAAGCGATTGATACGGCATATCAGGGCTTTACGGTTTCCCAAAGGTTGGAAACGCTGTTGTCTTGGGATTTACATCCTGGTCTCAAAGAATTCAATAGCAGTAAGCGTTATTTCTATCCTAATGGCGAATATATCAAGCAGG
Source organism: Paraneptunicella aestuarii (assembly GCF_019900845.1). Taxonomy (NCBI): domain Bacteria; kingdom Pseudomonadati; phylum Pseudomonadota; class Gammaproteobacteria; order Alteromonadales; family Alteromonadaceae; genus Paraneptunicella; species Paraneptunicella aestuarii. The sequence goes on from NZ_CP074570.1 coordinate 1,785,443, forward strand.
GCACTGTTCAAAAAAATGGCGATTTTGCGGCTGTGCTTTTTGGTATCGCCAAAGAAGGTTCTGACTTTTTCTATAAAGGTGATTTAGCCAAACAAATCGCCAAAACCGTTCAGACTTCAACGATAAACCCCGGCTTGCTGGAAGAGTCTGACATTAATAATTACCAGGCGAAAAAGCGTGATCCTGTTTGTGGTAATTACAAAACCTATAAAATTTGCGGTATGGCGCCGCCTGCTTCGGGCGGTATCAGTGTGTTTCAAATATTGAAAATGCTCGAAGACTATAAACTTGAGCAATACAAGCCGAATCAGCTTGAAGCGGTTCATTTGATCACCCAGTCTTCGCGTTTGGCTTTTGCGGATCGTGAAGCCTATATTGCCGACCCGGACTTCACTCATTTGCCTTTCGGTGCGCTGATAAACAACACCTATTTGCAAAAGCGTTTGAAATTGATCGATCCAGCCAAGGACATGAAAAAAGCGCGTGCGGGCTCTGCTTATTCCACCGCTTTTATTCAGGTAGATAATGCCTTTGACTTGCCTAATACTTCTCATATTTCCATTGTCGATAAAGAAGGCAATGCGGTGTCTATGACCAGTAGTATCGAGTATGCATTTGGTTCAGGCTTGATGGTTGAAGGCTTTTTGTTGAATAACCAGCTTACGGATTTTGCTTTCTTGCCCAATCGCGGAAAATACAAGGCGCTTAACCGTGTTCAAGCAGGCAAGCGCCCGAGAAGTTCTATGTCTCCGACCATGGTTTTCGATGAAGAGGGTGAGTTGTATTTTGTTATTGGCTCACCGGGCGGTAGCCGGATTATTAACTATGTAGCGCAAACGTTAGTTGGTGTGTTGGACTGGGGGCTAGATGTTCAACAAGCCATCAATTTGCCTAAGTTCACGCATAGAAATGATTATGTTGCTCTGGAAGAAGGGACTGATATCGTAAAACTGCAACAAGGCTTGGAAAAGCTGGGACACGAAGTAAAAATTATTGATTTAAACAGCGGTTTACATGGCATATTGATTAAAGATGGAAAGTTGATCGGGGGGGCAGATCCCCGTCGTGAAGGTGTAGCAGTAGGGGAATAAGGGTTATTCCCCATTTATGCATTACATGTATTTATCGGCTTTTATACTATCTACCAGCCATTTGTTTTGAATTTTTAGCATCTTGACCGTACGTAGATCATCAATCTTATCGCCATTGCTAAATCCGGTAAAAAAGATAGAAACATCTGATTGTACTGCGAATTCGGTTCGTCCTACGTCATCACCAGAATCAACTTGCATTTCCGGAACATCATCGTAAGTGAGATTAAGGATGTGGCGTTGAACTGAACGATTGGTGTGATATGACTTTAATAATCGTGTCATTTTGGGAGTGGTGTACTTAAGTGCTTGATCCAGCGTTGCGTCTTTATTGTAAATGGAGTTGAAGAATAATAGTGCAGCTCCTTCCGGTGTTGAATCGTCCATCATGCCATATTTGCCCGCTCCCTGATTTTGATTTGTCGCTTCTGAGCATGCTGTTAAAAACAAAACGGCTATAAAGATCGAAAGAAGGTTTTTCAACATAATACCGACTAATCCCAAAATATAAGAAGTTCTGATTGGCTTAAGTGTGTGGCTATTATGTTAAAAAGTAAAGAGTATGTGAAAAAGTAAGGGAGGTTTTGACCTCCCTTTAAATGGAATCGAAATAGATTTGGTCATTAGGCCGTAGATTGCGGCCTGAATGGATTACTGCTCTAGTTCAAGGTCTGAGAATTGACCTGCAAACAGAGGGCTGCTCAGGTAACGCTCTGCTGAGCTTGGCAAAATAACAACGATGTTTTTGCCTTCAAACTCTGGGCGTTCTGCAAGACGAGCCGCTACAACGACTGCTGCACCAGAAGAAATACCAGCCAAAATGCCTTCTTCTTTCATCAGGCGGTGAGCCATAGCGATAGCGTCGTCGTTGCTGACCTGCTCGACCATGTCAACCAAATCCAAATCCAGGTTACCAGGAATAAAGCCCGCGCCGATACCTTGAATTTTGTGAGGCCCTGGAGTGAGTTCCTGACCTGCTTTTGCTTGAGTAATAACTGGGGAATCAGTCGGTTCAACCGCAACACTGATAATGTTTTTGCCTTTGGTTTGCTTAAGGTAACGAGTAACACCTGTAATCGTACCACCAGTACCCACACCTGCGATGAAGACATCTACCTGACCGTCGGTGTCTTCCCAGATTTCAGGGCCTGTCGTTTGTTCGTGGATAGCAGGGTTTGCAGGGTTATCGAATTGTTGTAGCAAGACGAATTTTTCAGGATTTGCTTCAACGATTTCCTGAGCCTTGGCAACCGCACCTTTCATGCCTTTAGGAGGATCAGTTAAAACCAGATTTGCACCAAGTGCTTTTAACAATTTACGACGCTCCAAGCTCATGCTGGCTGGCATAGTCAACGTTAGCTTATAACCTCTGGAAGCGGCTACGAAAGCTAAAGCGATACCCGTGTTACCAGAAGTTGGTTCTACCAACTCTTTACCTTCAGACAGGATGCCACGTTTTTCAGCGTCCCAGATCATGTTAGCGCCGATACGGCACTTAACGCTGAAACTAGGGTTTCTGGCTTCGATTTTTGCAAATACGTTGCCTTTGGCGACTCTGTTCAAGCGAACAAGAGGTGTATGGCCAATTGATTTTGAGTTGTCGTCGAATATATGCATCTTGGTTCCTTAATTGGAATAATAAGTGTTGTATAGAGGAAATCTCATATACAACCGCACTTAATTAACTGATCAATCTGATCTATTGCTCAAGGTCTGTTTCTCGTGTTTATGGCAACAAACTCATAATGACAGGAAACCCAGACCCATATTTACCTAAACATATAAAGCGCTATGTGCTCTCTCTGCTTTACTGCGTGGCGTGCGTTCAGTTTTTGCACGTTCGCTACAGTTGGCAACAAATAAAGCGAGTTATTAACCATATTTTGGCCTGCAAATACGCATTTATGTGTTTAGGCATCGATATGTTAGTCTAGAGTAGGGATATGGGCGCAAAACGAAAGTGCTTTTTGCTATAACTTATTTTGAATATGTTTTAGCGTTTGAGATATCTTTGTAAATCATCAACATTATAAAGCAGTTATTATCTGGAATTTAATTGGAGAGACTATGTCGTTCACTGGAACTGATAGCTATGTTGCCAGCAGAGAATTGCAACTTGCTGTTAATGCCGCCGTTACACTGGAAAGACCATTATTGATTAAAGGTGAACCAGGTACAGGTAAAACCATGTTGGCGCAGGAATTAGCGAAAGCATTGGATACCGACCTTTTACAGTGGCATATCAAATCGACGACCAAAGCTCAGCAAGGTTTGTACGAGTATGATGCAGTTTCTCGTTTGCGTGATTCTCAGCTTGGTGACGAGAAAGTTAAAGATATCAGCAATTACATTATCAAAGGCAAGTTATGGGAGGCGTTTACCGCTGAAAAACGTCCTATATTGCTTATTGATGAAATCGACAAGGCTGATATCGAATTCCCCAATGATTTATTGCAGGAATTGGATCGCATGGAGTTCTACGTGTATGAAACTCGCGAGACCATTTCTGCTAAACAACGCCCGATTGTTATTATTACTTCTAACAACGAGAAAGAACTGCCCGATGCCTTCTTGCGTCGTTGTTTCTTCCACTACATTAGCTTCCCTGACGAACAGGAAATGAAGCAAATTGTGGATTTGCATTTCCCTAATCTGAAACAGGAATTACTGAGTGAAGCCATGCAGTCTTTCTTTAATCTCAGAGACATTAACGGATTAAAGAAAAAGCCGTCTACTTCCGAATTGCTGGATTGGCTGAAGTTGCTGGTGGCGGAAGATATTCCGGTTGAAGTGTTGCGCGAAACTAATACCAAGAAAAGCATTCCACCACTTTATGGTGCGCTATTGAAGAATGAACAGGATATTCATCTGTTCGAAAAACTGGTGTTTATGGCGCGACGTTAATGCTCATTCCCTTTTTTATGAAAGTGCGGGAATACAAGGTTCCCGCCAGTATTCGTGAATTGTTGGATTTACTGGCAGCCATGAAGCATCAGGTTGTTTATGCCAGCCTGGAAGATTTCTATCACGTTTCTCGTTTGTGCCTGGTGAAAGACGAATCTAACTTCGACAAGTTTGATCGGGCATTCGCAGACTACTTTCAAGGTGTTCAGAGTATCGATTTGTTTTCTCATGACATTCCCGATGAATGGCTGCGTAAAGAGTTTGAGCGCTTGTTTACCGAGGAAGAGAAAAAGCAAATTCAGGCCCTGGGGGGGCTGGATAAGCTCATGGAAACCTTGAAGCAACGTTTGGAAGAACAGAAAGAACGTCATCAAGGTGGTAACAAATGGATTGGTACTGGCGGTACGTCGCCCTTTGGTGCTTATGGTTATAATCCGGAAGGGGTACGAATAGGACAGGATGGTAATCGTAATTTTTCTGCTGCCAAGGTGTGGGATGAACGTAAGTTCAAGAATTTGTCATCTGATGTAGAGCTCGGAACGCGAAATATTAAAGTCGCACTGCGCAAGTTACGGCAGTTTGCTCGTTCAGGTGCCGCAGAAGAGCTGGACTTGGACAAGACCATCGGCGCAACCGCCAGAAATGCCGGAATGTTGGATATTTGCATGGTGCCCGAGCGTCACAATGCTGTGAAGGTGCTGTTGTTTTTTGATATTGGCGGTTCAATGGACAGCCATGTGAAAGCGTGCGAAGAGCTCTTCTCAGCCTGTAATACCGAATTCAAGCATCTGGAATACTTCTATTTTCATAACTGTGTCTATGATTATGTATGGAAAGATAACGCTCGTCGCAAGCAGGACAAGATGCCGCTTTGGGACGTGATCCACAAATATGGCAGTGACTATAAGCTGATATTTGTTGGCGATGCCACAATGGGGCCTTACGAAATCACTTACCCCGGTGGTAGCGTTGAATACTGGAACGAAGAGCCTGGTTCTGTCTGGATGCAGCGTTTACTGGACCATTTTAAAAATGCCATCTGGCTAAACCCGCAAATTCAGCAGTATTGGAGTTATTATCCCTCAATCAGCATTCTCAGTAAGTTGATGGAAGGGCGCATGTTCCCGCTCACATTGCAGGGATTGAATGAAGGGATTAAGGAGCTTTCCTAGAGCGCTGAATTAGAGAGCTGAATTAGATTGCTGGTCAGGCTTGGTTCCGTCTTCTTTTGACATGTCGAGAGCAAAGGTTCTATGGAAGAGAAAAATAAAGCAAATAAGGAAAGTCCAAATAAGGGAAGTAACAACAAAGAAGATAAGAATATCGTTACGCCTTATGCCTTTGGGGTTGCCGAGCATTTATTGGGAACTCCTCTGGCAACACCAACCCGGCGATTGATAGCCATCATCATCGATATGTCACTGGTTGGTCTACTGACTTACTTCAATGAACATATTCTATTAGGCGTACTTGCCTGGTTTTGTTTTGTTTCCAGCAAACGTCCCCGTTTTCAAAACAAAGCAACCCGGCGCAAACTTTTGCGAGGCACAGGATATTTCCTCGCTTTTGCCTTTGTGCTTGGAACCATAGAAACCATTGTGCAAAACCTCGATGCCTTTTCGTCGGATAAACTCTCTCAAATCAAACAACAAGTGCAGCAGGAACTTGAGTCAGAAGAAAAAACTCAGCAAGCACAAACGACTGAATCAGTGGCAAAATCCGAGTCTGTGGTTGATGTAAAATCAATTGAACAGGCATTAAAAAAGCGCCTGGCAGAAAAGCAGATTAACCAGGAAGATAAGCAGACAGAGGCTGGAGCGGAGAATGCTGAGAATACGGGGAATGCTGAAAATACGGAGAGTAAGGATCTCACATTTTATCTGGACGGCGAGGGTATGAGGATCAGGCCAGTAGATACAGACGGCAACATCATTAAGACTGGTAACAGTTCTGATAATGAAAACAAAGATGCCAAGCAACCACCAAGCCTTTTAGACTGGATACAAGGCTTATTAGCCGATCTCGGTATAAGTTTTGGTTGGGCGGCGGCCTACTATAGCTTTACCACTGCTTGGTATCACGGACAAACACCGGGTAAAAGGCTGGTGGGTATTAAGGTCATCAAACTCGACGGTAGCGAGCTTACCTTATGGGAAGCCTTCGGACGTTACGGCGGCTACGGCGCAGGACTTGCCACCGGGTTACTGGGTTTTATCCAGATCTTCTGGGATGCCAACAGGCAAGCAATACAGGATAAGATTTCAGAGACTTTGGTGATAATAAGCCCAAAAGTGGAATGAGGGGACAAAATCAGATGGCGAATTCGCATATTAAATATGTTTTAATGCTTCTTATTATACTTCCCTATCTTTTGGAGTTTTGTTAAGCGCTTATGGCAGACAATAATCGGCATTTGGAACATCTTGTTGTAAAGGGATTTAAATCCATAAAGGATTTGGAACTAGATATGAAGCCAATCAACATACTTATTGGTGCAAATGGTTCCGGTAAATCAAACTTCATTTCCTTGTTTTCGTTTCTGCGCAATTTATCTGAAGGGAAGCTGCAAACCTATGTGGAAAAGCGTGGTTTTGCCAACAGTTTCTTCCATTTTGGCGCGAAAACGACACAGTTAATTACGATAGATATTGATGTTGGGTACAATGGTTATCATGTTGAGTTTGAGCATGGCGCGAGTAACGATTCATTGGTATTTACAAATGAATACTGCACGATTAAGAGCTCAAATAGACACTTTAAAATCAAAGGTAATAAAGGTGAAAGCGGCTTGCTACCGGGAAGTGAGGCCGATAGCAGTTATGTCAGAAAATATACAAGGGAATATATGGAGCAATGCCGTGTCTATCATTTTCATGACACCTCTGACAGTGCTGCGTTCAAGAATGCGGTAAGCGTCGATGCTTCGGATTATTTGTATTCTAATGCTGGAAACCTGGCTGCTTTCCTTTTAAGGCTTAAAAATTCGGATGACGATGAGTTTACAAAGAGTTATTTGGACATCGTCTCAGCGATTAGAACAGTAGCACCTTACTTTCATGATTTTTATCTTGAGCCTCGAGGTACTGAGGGGCAGGAAAAATTACTATTAAAATGGTTACATCGAGAACATGACGAACCATTTTCAGCGTTGCAACTATCTGATGGAACAGCTCGTTTTATCTGTATGGCGACACTTTTTCTACAGCCTGCATCGTTGCGTCCTCGGTCAATTATTTTGGATGAACCTGAATTAGGTTTACATCCAGCAGCCTTGGAAGTGCTTGCAGATTTAGTTAAATCTGTATCGTCTAGCAGTCAAGTGATCTGTTCAACTCAATCTGTGACATTTGCGAATCAATTCGAGGCCAAAGATTTCATTGTTGTGGATCAGGAACAAGGAGTATCCAAGTTTAAACGGGTGGATGAAGAGGCATTGAAGGACTGGCTGGAAGATTATGCGATGGGTGATATTTGGAATAAGAATCTGGTTGGAGGAAGACCTGAATGGTGAGGGTAGGGATATCTGTAGAAGGAGTAACGGAAGAACGATTTGTAACGTCAGTGTTATCACCTTATTTGGCTCAAAAAGAGGTTTTTATTACGGCCATTAATATGGGCGGAGATGTGAAGCTGGATCGTATTGCAAGCGAAGTTAGAAGACTTGCCAATAGTTTTGACTTTGTTACCACGCTTTATGATTTTTATGGATTTAAGAAAGTTTCTGCATCCGAAACCAAAGCCTCTTTAGAAGCGAAGATCCTTGAGAGAGTTCCTGATGGCGTAAAGTCAAAGTTAATCCCATATGTACAAATGTATGAATTTGAAGGATTGCTGTTTAGTTCACCTGAAGCAATGCAGAGTGTACTGCAAGAACCGGGTGTGAGGGGATGGGCTGAATCAGTATTGCAAGATTTTGATTATGATCCTGAGAAAATAAATAATTCAAGAGAGACTGCCCCCTCCAAGCGGCTCATCAGTAATACTAAATACCGTAAAACAACCCATGGGCCAGATATTGCCAAACAAACAAGCATTGACGTTATACGTCATAAGTGCGCTGGATTTAATGAATGGGTGGGTAAATTGGAAGTATTGAGCTAATACTAAAAAGAGCCTTTCGGCTCTTTTTTAAATTTGTCTTCGATAAATCTTCAGATAGCTATATGTTAAATCTAAAGCGTTAAATCTAAACTAAACGTTAAATCTAAAGTGGATAACGTCGCCGTCTTTGACTAAATAGTCTTTACCTTGCAGGTTCCATTTGCCAGCGTCTTTCGCACCTTGTTCGCCTTTACAGGCGATATAGTCGTTGTATCCGATGACTTCTGCGCGGATAAAGCCTTTTTCAAAGTCGGTGTGGATTTTACCGGCTGCCTGAGGGGCGGTTGAGCCGTCAGGGAAGGTCCAGGCGCGAACTTCTTTTACTCCAGCTGTGAAGTAGGTTTTCAGGTTAAGTAGGTCGTAACCTGCGCGAATAACGCGGTTTAAGCCTGGTTCTTCCAAGCCCATGTCAGCCATGAACTCGTCACGCTCTGCGTCATCCAGCTCGGCAATTTCGGATTCAATGGCGGCGCAAACGGCTACGACAACGGCCTTTTCTTCTTCCGCAATGGCGCGTACCTGATCCAGATAAGGGTTATTCTCAAAACCGTCTTCATTGACGTTGGCAATGTACATGGTCGGTTTTAAGGTCAGGAAGTTCATGTAAGCAATAGCGGCGGCTTCTTCTTTATCCAGCTCAACTGCTCGTAATGCTTTACCTTCGTTCAGGTAAGGAAGTAGTTTTTCCAGAACCGCTAATTCAAATTTGGCATCTTTATCGCCACCTTTGGCGCGTTTGCCAACACGGATAATGGCTTTTTCCGTGGTTTCCAAATCAGCAAGAGACAACTCAGTGTTAATAACGTCGATGTCATCTTTGGGATTCACTTTACCGGCAACGTGGACAATGTTGTCGTTTTCAAAACAACGAACAACGTGGCCAATGGCTTCGGTTTCACGGATGTTTGCCAGGAATTTATTACCCAAGCCTTCGCCTTTGGATGCGCCTGCCACCAAGCCCGCGATATCAACGAATTCCATTGTTGTTGGAATGACACGTTGAGGATTAACGATGGCAGACAATGCGTCCAGACGAGGGTCAGGAACAGGTACTACGCCCGTATTGGGTTCGATAGTACAAAATGGAAAGTTGGCTGCTTCGATACCTGCTTTGGTCAACGCATTAAATAGTGTGGATTTGCCTACGTTGGGTAGCCCCACAATTCCGCATTTGAATCCCATTTATTTGTTCCTGTTGGTTTTGGCTTGAGGTCTATTCGGCTTTAAAGCTGTGTAGACGATTCATTGCCGATTTTAAGTCTTGTTTCAATAACACTTCGGTACAACGTAACGCTTCGTCAATAGCTGCGTCGATTTTTTCTTGCTCTGCACTGGTTGCTTTGCCCAATACATGTCCGGTGACTTTGTTACGGTCTCCCGGATGACCGATGCCTATGCGTAGGCGATGAAAGTCTTTAGCATTTCCCATGCTGGCGACGATGTCGCGAATACCATTTTGAGTGGAGCTGCCGCCAGTTTTGAATTTGGCAATTCCGGGTGGTAAGTCGAGCTCGTCGAATGCGACTAATATCTGCTCAGGGGAAATACGATAGAATTTTGCGAGTGCTCCTACTGATTGACCGCTTTTGTTCATGTAAGTCGTGGGGATCAATAGGCGTACTTCTTGTCCGGCAATGATGCCGCGTCCCGTAAAGCCCTGAAATTTGCCTTCCAGTTTTAGGGGAATGTTGTGCCTGTCTGCCAGCCTTTCGACAAACCAGCTTCCGGCGTTGTGTCTGGTATGCTGATATTCGGGGCCTGGATTACCCAGGCCCACGATAAGTTGGATATCAGCCAAGCTGATTATTCCGCAGCTTCATCAGCAGCGTCGTCACTACCGCCTTTAGCGCCTTTAATGGTCACAACCGCTTGGTCGTGGTCTGCGCCTTTAGCCAGCTCAACCAAAGTAACGCCTGAAGGCAATTTCAGATCAGACATATGGATAGTTTGATCTTTTTCTACGTCAGCCAAATCAACTTCGATGAATTCTGGCAAGTCCGCAGGCAAGCAAGAAACTTCAACATCATTCAAATGGTGCTCAGCGTGACCGCCTTGCATTTTCACGCCTTTACAAGTGTCTTCGTTAATGAAGTGCAAAGGAACGTGAGTAGTAATTGCGTGAGAAGCATCTACACGTAGGAAGTCCATGTGTAATACTTTTGGCTTGTATGGGTGACGTTGCATGTCTTTTATCAAGGCTTCAACTTTTTCACCGCCAATATTCAAGGTCAAAACGTGAGAATAGAAAGCTTCAAATTCTTGAGCTTGAATAACTTTGTTGTGATCCAAAGTAAGTGATACCGCTTCTTTATCAGCGCCGTAAAGAACCGCAGGAACTTTTTCTGCATGACGTAGGCGGCGGCTCGCACCTTTCCCTATATCAGTACGGATTTCTGCGTCCAAAGTAAAAATTGCATTTGACATTATTTTCTCCAAATTTAATTGAGATAGCCTTTGCGACCAAGGCTATCGCGAGCCCTGTTTCTGATGGTTTGACGACATTTTCAATGTATTGATCAAATATCAGGCAAACATGAAATAGGGCAGTCCCTCTCAAAAAGGGCGGCGCATTCTACCACTTGAGAATAGTCCAGACAAGCTATGGAGCAGATAATTTCAGCCTTTTACAAGAACGCAAGATGGTTCTGTTACAGGCGATCGTCTTTGGGAGGTGTACGTCCGATAAGTTGAATATCGATAATTTCGATGGGCGTGCCGTGCATGGCAATAGTACGTACCATAGGCTTTAGCATGGCGCGTATTTCAACTCTTAGGCCGCTACGCTTAAATTCTTCGTCCAGATTAAGCGGATAATAGTGCTTGCCGTCATCTGAATAGAAAGCAAAAAAACCGCCTTCCAAGCCTTTATAAACAATCTCCCCAGTAGCATGAAGCTCAACAGAAGGGGGTGTTTCTGGTTTAGTGCCAGGTTTGATAGTGGACTCTTTCGTATTTGCCGTGCCTGGCTCTGATGATAGCTGAGTTTGCGAGCATCCGGTAGCGTTAAGCAAAAACAGCGCAGTTAAAAAGAGCAAGGGTGCAGTGGCACCTTTGCTCTTGATGAGTATGTTGCGGTTAAACAATGTTCCGGTTTCCGGATTAGTGTTCAAACATAGCTGAGATTGACTCTTCGTTGCTTAAGCGACGAATAGCTTCGGCCAGCATTTTTGACAAACTTAATTGCTTAACTTTGGTGACTTGTTGCATCTCTGCTGAAAGAGGGATGCTGTCAGTTACGATAATTTCATCAATGCAGGATTCCAGGATATTCTTTGGTGCATTGCCGGAGAATACCGGGTGTGTCGCGTAAGCCAATACGCTCTTCGCGCCGTTGGCTTTTAAGGCTTCCGCCGCTTTACCCAAGGTACCACCTGTATCAATCATGTCATCAACGATGATACAGTCGCGGCCATCAACGTCACCGATAATGTGCATTACCTGGGCTACATTAGCCTTTGGACGACGTTTATCGATAATGGCAAGGTCTGTGTCGTTCAACAACTTGGCAACCGCTCTTGCCCTTACTACACCACCAATATCAGGGGATACAACAACCGGATTTTTCAGTTTACGTTTGATCATGTCTTCCAGCAAAATCGGGCTACCAAAAGCGTTATCTACTGGTACGTCAAAGAAACCTTGAATCTGTTCGGCGTGCAGGTCGACTGTCATGACACGGTCAACACCCACATTGGAAAGGAAATCGGCAACAACTTTAGCGGTAATGGGAACACGAGCAGAGCGAACTCGGCGATCCTGACGGGCATACCCGAAATAGGGGATAACGGCCGTGATTCTGCCAGATGATGCTCGACGAAGTGCGTCAATCATTACAATAAGCTCCATGAGGTTATCATTGGTTGGAGCACATGTTGACTGGATGATGAAAACATCGGAACCTCGGACGTTTTCATGGATCTCAACGCTTATCTCACCATCACTAAAACGACCAACGCTGGCGTGGCCTAATTTGGTGTATAAACGATCGGCGACTTTCTGAGCTAGTTCGGGTACTGCGTTTCCGGCAAATAGCTTCATATCCGGCACTGTGTAAATCCTCGGAGTATGCTTTAGGAAACGGCTAGCGAGCTTTTTTAGGGGCGGGCGATTGTCAAAGCCTTACGGTTTGAAATCTGAGTGTCCCCGATTCGCTAACTAACTGTACCTAAATAAAGTTAACGTTCGGGGTTGTATGTTTTTGACTAAACTCATAGTAGTTGGCCAATTTTCACGCTTTAAACGTGACATACCCCAATGATTTGATTCTAAGTGAAATTATCGTTTAAATTTCCTGTCCCGTCGCTACTTTTTTAATAATTCTTGTAATTTTAAATGGACTGGCGAGATATTTACTCCGTTGGCAATAAAATATTGGCTATTGGCTGGCAGGAATTCTGCGGCTTTTCTAGCTTCTGCTTCATTGTTAAAACGGGAAAATAAACACGCCCCTGTACCTGTCATACGGGACGGCGCGTATTCTAACAATCTGTGTAATGTTTTTGCAATATCAGGATACAGAATACAAACCAAGGCTTCGCAGTCATTTTGGGTTTGGGAAAAAATATACTCTTCCTTGGTAATCTCAGGTGTGGCGCGGGGAAGGTCGGGATGATTAAAAACCAAACCCGTTGATACCTGTACACCAGGGTTAACAACCAAATAACAATTTTTTTCTAATTCAATGGGTTGTAGCTGTTCACCAACACCTTCAGCAAAAGCACTATAACCCTTAACAAAAACAGGGACATCAGCTCCCAGTTGCAAGCCTAATTCCTGTAACTCGGAATTATCTAATCCCAACTGCCAGTAATAGTTCAGAGCAATTAATGTGGTGGCTGCATCGGATGATCCACCTCCAAGCCCGCCACCTGTTGGCAGGACTTTGTGCAAGGTGATAGCGCAACCTTTTTTGCAGCCCGTGTGTTGCTGTAACAGTTTTGCCGCTTTATAGATTATGTTGTCCTGCAATGGTACTTCATTGTAGTTACTGGTGATGTCGATATTGCCATCATCTGTTGGCTGGAAAGTCAGTGTATCGCCATAATCCAGGATCTGAAAAATGCTTTGCAGGTCGTGATAACCATCATCACGACGTCTATTAATATGTAGAAAGAGATTAAGCTTGGCGGGAGCAGGCCAAGTGGTTAACTGAGGATCCATTTACTGATTCTTATCTTTATATTGTTGGGGTTGTGACTAAGTTTCAAATTATCAGGTAACCAAACCTTGTCTACCTGTTGAAAACTGTCGTAATGAATTTGCCAGCCATTTTCACGCTTTTGTTTTACCAATGAAGGCAAGCCTTGAGCCGATAGTTGATAGCTGAATTCATTATCTGGAATATAGCCTTTTACTAACTGTGGCAGCATTTTCACAGGGATATCCCAACCAGTAATTCGACGTAGTAAACGTTCAGGGTCGGTGTCCATATATGACTTGCCATCGAATTCCAACGTTGTGAAGCCATTGTCACTGGTCATTTCCAGCAAGGTAGATCCAATCAGGTTAGTGAGCACGATATGGGAACTGTCCGCCTTTTGTGACCAGTTTATATAAGCACTGAGTTTTTCATCCGGGGTTTTGATGGCTATGCGCCCTTGAAACTGCCAATGAGTAATACTGTTTAGCCATTGTTGGTGTTGAGTATTGTTTAAACTTTCAACCGGTTGTGTGGGAACCGTTGAACATGCGCTAACCAGAATTAATCCGATGACGACAATCGAGATTTTGACTTTGGCTGACAAGAGGCTTTCATTTAGTCTTCTTGAAATGCCGAGATTGTTGAGTATCAGCCCTTGCAATAACTGGCACAAAAAACGATTCATTAAATGATTCATTAAACAGAATTAGCGCATTTTTGTTCGAATTGGTGGGCAATAGTATATCAATTCTTCTTTATGCGTGAGGTAACTTTTAAAGGGCATAAGATTTTCGTACAATGCACGGCGCTCAATTCGGGCTACTTTATATTTTACCTGTTTTAATACTGTTTGAGCTTTATCAGGTAAGCCTGCGAATAGACGGATCAGGTTGGGTAGACGAATTGTTATGTGGAGATAAACCAAAATCTAATGTCGCTCGTCGTTTTCGGAATTAATCACAATACAGCACCTGTATCTTTGCGGGAAAAGGTTGCCTTTTCTCCGGATTCTCTGGTGGATGCATTACGTACTTTGCAGGATCACCCCGATGTGAGTGAGTCTGTTATTTTGTCTACTTGCAATCGCACAGAGGTATATGTGACCGCAGCGGAAATGTCGCCAGAGATGTTATGTGGCTGGTTGGCTGAATTTCACAGTCTGGATCAAGACAGTTTATGGCGGCATGGCTATGCTCATGTTGATTTGGACATGGTTAAGCATTTAATGCGAGTGGCAAGTGGACTGGATTCATTGGTGCTAGGTGAACCTCAAATTTTGGGGCAGCTAAAGCAGTCTTTTACCAGCGCCAGAAATGTTGGCACCGTCGATTCCATGTTCGAGCAGTTGTTCCAAAAGACTTTTGCAACAGCGAAAAGGGTTCGAACCGAAACAGAAATTGGCGCGAATGCGGTTTCTGTGGCCTTTACGGCGGTGCAGTTGGCTCAGCATATTTTCTCCTCTTTATCCGATAGCCATATTTTGTTGGTAGGGGCGGGCGAAACCATCGAGTTGGTTGCGACTCATCTTCATGAACACGGCGTGAAGAATATAACGGTTGCTAACCGTACCGTTGCCAACGGTAAAATATTGGCAGAGAGATTTTCAGGTCAGTTGATTACGCTGGGACAAATCCCGGCCACATTGTCCAAAATTGACATTGTTATCAGCTCTACCGCGAGCCAATTGCCTATTATAGGGAAAGGTTTGGTTGAGCGTGCATTACGTGAACGTCGTAGAAAGCCTATGTTGCTCATTGATTTGGCGGTTCCTCGAGATATCGAAGAAGAAGTTGCCGAATTGGATGATGCCTATTTATATAGTGTTGATGACTTGCAACAAATCGTGGAGCAAAATATTGCTTCACGAAAAGAAGCTGCAACGGAAGCGGAAAAATTGATAGCCGAGCAGGTTGAGCAATTTACTTTGTGGAATAACGCTCAGGGTTCGGTTGATATGCTGCGAAACTATCGTCAGCAAAGTGAGTTACAGAAAGTTAAATTATTGGAAAAAGCCCTTGCTCAATTGATCGATGGTCGCGAGCCGGAGCAGGTTGTCACCGAGTTGGCCAATAAGTTAACAAACAGCCTTATTCATGGGCCTACGGCTGCATTGAAAAAAGCAGCGGAAACTCAGGACAAAGACACATTAGCTCTGCTGCAAAATGCATTAGGGCTTAAGCACGAATAATTATCGGAACCGGAATGAAAGAATCAGTTGTTAGAAAATTGCAAGCCTTGGTAGAGCGATTTGAAGAATTACAGGCACTATTGAGTGAACCTGAGATTATTGCTGACCAAAACAAGTTCCGCGCCTTGTCGAAGGAATATTCACAACTGGAAGATGTGGTGAAAGGATTTAAAGATTACGAACAATGTCTGGATGATATTGAGACTGCCAAGGAAATGCTGGCAGAAGACGATGCAGAAATGCGTGAAATGGCCGAGATGGAAGTGAAAGAAGCCAAATCACGTATGGAAGAGCTTGAGCGAGAGCTGCAAATTTTGTTGTTGCCGAAAGATCCTAATGACGACATGAGCTGCTTTTTGGAAATTCGTGCTGGTGCCGGTGGTGACGAAGCGGCGATTTTCGCTGGCGATTTGTTCCGCATGTACAGTCGTTACGCTGAAAAGATGCGCTGGCGTATGGAAGTGGTCAGTTCCCACGACGGGGAACATGGCGGTTATAAAGAAGTGATCGCGAATGTGGTTGGTGATGGTGCTTACGGCGTATTGAAGTTTGAATCCGGTGGTCATCGAGTGCAGCGTGTTCCTGAAACCGAATCTCAAGGACGAATTCATACCTCGGCGTGTACCGTGGCGGTTTTGCCAGAAGTGCCAGAATCTCAAGCCATTGAAATTAATCCGGCTGATTTGAGGGTGGACACTTTCCGTGCCAGTGGCGCGGGTGGTCAGCACGTTAACAAAACCGATTCTGCTATTCGTTTGACTCACTTACCAACCGGTATTGTGGTGGAATGTCAGGATGAACGTTCTCAACATAAGAACCGTGCCAAGGCCATGTCAGTGTTACAGGCTCGCTTGAACAATATTGAGCAGGAAAAACGTCAGGCTGAAGAGGCTTCGGCTCGTAAACTGTTGGTAGGAAGTGGCGATCGTTCAGAGCGCATTCGTACCTACAACTACCCTCAAGGACGTGTGACTGATCATCGCATTAACCTGACCCTGTATCGCTTGGATGAATTTATTGAGGGCGACGTGGATTTGTTGCTGGAACCTATTCGTCAAGAGTATCAAGCCGATCAGTTGGCTTCTTTGTCGGAAGATGTGTAACCATTAGCATTTATTCTGGTTGCAGGTATGACTGAAAAGCCTTCGATGACAGGATATGCTCTTTGTGAATGAAACTTGTGAATGAAATGAATATTGCCCAGTGTTTAGCCTGGGCAAAACAAGTGCTATCGGAAGGTGAATCACCATCGATTGACGCAAAAGTGCTGCTATGTGATGTGCTAAAGCGTGACACTACATTTCTCATTACTTATCCCGAATATCAGCTTTCTGCTGAACAATTCCAACGCTTTCAAGCTATGGTGGCTCGGCGAGTAGAAGGCGAGCCTGTTGCCTATATTATCGGTACACAGGATTTCTGGACGCTCACCTTGAAAGTGAATGAACATACCTTGATCCCAAGGCCCGAAACCGAGTTATTGGTTGAGACGGTTTTGTCCCTGGTTACAAGTCATCCTCAGAATGAACAACAACATCCGTTAAGGATTTTGGATTTAGGTACTGGCACTGGAGCGATTGCGCTGGCTTTGGCTTCGGAATTACCAAAGGCACAAGTTGAAGCGGTTGACCGCATTCCAGAAGCGGTTGAGCTTGCCAAAGAGAACGCTTCTAATTTAGCCATCAGCAACATCAAGATCAGTCAAAGTGATTGGTTTGATAATATCACTGATGAGCCTTTTCATTTTATTGTCACCAACCCGCCCTATGTTGAAGCTGACAGCCCTTGGTTAGTGCAAGGTGATGTGCGTTTTGAACCTGCCAGTGCATTGACCTCTGGTGACGACGGTCTTGATGATATTAGGTATATAATCGAACAATCAAAGGGTAGATTACTACTCTCTGGCTGGCTGCTGATTGAGCATGGTTACACCCAGAGCGAAGCTATTCAGAAACTTTTTCAACAAGCTGGATACCTTAATATTACTGCTGTTGAAGACTATTCTGGTCATCCTAGAATTTGCTATGCCCAAAAGTGTGTTGCATAAAAACCACGAACAAGTTAGTTTTGAATTTGTATAACTTATGAGGTGAGCCACTTTAGAGGTGGGGGTATGTCTGACGATTTTCTTTTTGCTGATGATGTAGAAGAAGAAACGCTGCCAGAACGTGCTTCATGGAAGGTGCTTATCGTCGATGATGAGCCAGAAATACACGCAGTAACTAAACTGGCATTAAATGATTTTATTTTTCAAGATCGCGATATCGAATTTATCAGCGCCCATAGTGGCGAGGATGCTAAGCGGGTATTGCGTGAACATAATGATATCGCGGTTATTTTGCTGGATGTTGTTATGGAAACTGACGATGCGGGATTACGCGTCGCAAAATTTATTCGCGATGAAATAAATAACTATTTCACCCGTATTATTCTGCGTACCGGTCAGCCGGGGCAGGCGCCTGAGCTTGATGTCATTCTTAATTACGACATCAACGACTATAAATCTAAAACAGAATTAACATCACAAAAGCTGTTCACTTCGGTGATTTCGGCTTTGCGTTCTTATCGCGATATTATCAACCTGGAAAACAGTCGTAGAGGATTGGAAAGTATTCTGACGGCGTCTTCAAACCTGTTCAACCTTCGTACTTTAGATGGTTTTATGAATGGGTTGGTACAGCAATTAACATCCTTAATTGGTGGTGCTGCACAAGAGGTGTCCTATATTTCGGCTCCGTCTGCCAGCAGTGGGTTGGATGAGTTGGCTGATTATGTGTTGTATAAGGGCAAATGTGGTGATGACAAGGTTTCCGTTAATTCTGTATTGAATTCAGTTAATGACGAGCAATTGCAAGCGTGTCGCTCGGCTCTAGCCAACAAAAGTGTGGTGATTCAGGATGATTTTCTGGTGGCTTATTGCCACAGCAATCATCAACGAGGTTCTTTGTTATTGCTGACTGGATTGCCACGTCCTTTGGACGATTATGATCGTAATTTGATTGAGCTTTTTGCCAGCAATGTGCAGGTCGCTTTTGAGCAAGTGCAGCTGACCAGTGAAGTTGAAGCCAATCAAAAAGAGATATTGGAGCAAGTGAGTAAAGCTTTGGTATGTCGTTTGAGCGGTGGACGCCATATTCAGCGTGTTACTTTGTTATGTGAGTTGTTGGCTCAAAAAGCAGGTTTATCTCAAGATGACATTGATGTGTTGTCGTTAGCGGTGCGCTTACACGATATTGGTTCTTTGGTTGTTCCTGTTAACCTATTGAGTAAATCGGGGGAACTGGCTCCTGAAGAGATGGATTTGGTGCGTCAGCATGTTAGTGAAGATATTGCTGTAATTAAAGATGCGGAGCATCCTGTTATCAAAACTGCGGCGATGCTGGCTCGTGAACAGTATGAATGCTGGGACGGTTCCGGGTATCCCAAATCGTTGAAACAGGAACAGATACATATTTTTAGCCGTATTCTGGCGATTGTGGATGAGTACGATTCTTTGCGCAATGAAAAGTGTAAGCCGAAATATCGACCGTTGCCGGAAGTGGTGCAGTATTTTCAGTCTGCAAAAGGGAGTTTGTTCGATCCGCAGTTAGTGGATCTGCTCTTGTCGGACATTGAGCATTTTGAAGATATTATATCTAAAAACCCGGATTCACATTAAAAACTCCTCTTTTCTACATAAAAATTGAAGGTAACGATAAAGTTACCTTTAATTTTTCTTTCAATATCAGTACATTTGCCCACGGTAATTTCGAACTATCATCGAGGATTTTATGTACTTTTTCGTTAAACACCTGCACATGTCAGCGGTTGCTATTAGTTTATCGCTATTTATTCTGCGCTTTTACTGGTTAAACCGTGACCCGGAAAAGCTACAAAGAAAGTGGGTGAAGGTGGCTCCACACATTGTTGATACTATCCTGCTACTAAGTGCGTTAACGCTTTGCTTTATCATTCAGCAGTATCCGTTCGTTGATGCCTGGTTAACGGAAAAAGTGATTGGCTTGGTGTTTTACATTTTGATGGGGTTATATGCGCTTAAACTGGGTCGTAATATGTTGATGCGTTGGTTAGGCTTTTTGGGCGCGATTGCCTGGTTAGTCTTTATCGCTAAAGTGGCGGTTTTAAAGCATCCTATTTTATTTGGGTAACGCTTATCTGGTTCTGCCATCTACTTGCCTGGGTGGCAGATCGACTATTAATCCCCTGAATCTTCAATCTATTATCTCCTTTGTATCCTTTTCTCTATCTACGTTTTATCTCGCGGTATTGTTATTTCTGAAAAGGTTACAAATTTATGAAACTTTTTACCCTTGTGAATTGTCTGTATTAGAGTGGTTTTATTCTCGACTTGGTATTTTTTTCTCCGATTGAGCAGCTTTTGATAAAGCTTCTATTTTTTGTTCCGATAAGGTAAAGACACGGTTGCTCGTATTGTTTTTATTTACCACATTGTGGATAGGTTGAAGTCAGTATTGAGTATAGATTGTTTGGGTTTTATGGGGCGTATTGGTGCAGACAATTCATCAGGCAATAAAACAGCAGAATTCATTTATGGCAGGCTTGTATCTGGCTGAGCATTTTCAGTCTGATATTGATATTGGTCGCCATATTGTTCAAATCGAAGAATTTATTCACGGTGCGAGTGCCGCAGTTCAGAAAGCCTCATCCACTGAAGCAAAAGTGCAACAATACCTTGATTATTTCTATACCGAGTTAGCGTTTTCCGGTGATGAAAATCAGGCGTTTTCACCCAACTATAATTTTGTTGATAAGGTGGTTGATTATCGAACCGGCATTCCGATGACACTGGCTGTGCTGTTGTGTCAGGTGGGGAATGCTGCGGGATTGAGAATGCGTGAAGTGGCATTTCCCGGCCATTATTTAGTGCGCGTTGAAGTTGCACAAGGGCGTTATTGGTTTATCGATCCTGTTGATGGCAAGCATCTGGACTGGCATCAGCTTTTAGCTTTGTATCGTAGTATGACTGGGCATGATGAAGCGGAAAATGTGCCTTCGGAAGCGCTTATTCCTGTGGAATGTGAGAATACTGTCGTTCGTATGCTGCACAATATTAAAGGTGCATTTATCAACAATAAGCAGTATCAGGAAGCTTTGGAATGCACAGAATTATTGTTGGAGCTTTGCCCTGATGATCCTTATGAGCGCAGAGATCGCGGCTTTTTATTGCACCAGTTGGATTGCCCTCATTTGGCGTTGGCGGATTATCACTATTTCATTAAACATTGCCCTCAGGATCCTATTACGGATTTACTCAAAATTCAGATTAGCACTATGGGGCAGTGCGATATGATTTGGCATTAGGCAATTGCATCGTTCAATACCTAAGTGCAATGAGCTATTAAGTGAAACGATAAAGCGGCTCTCGTCAATTTCGTGATTTAAATCACAATCAGTCCTGCGTTTATTCTGCAAATCCGTTATCATCTGCCCGTTTCGTAAACTTATGTAATTACGGTGGCAGATGAATAATTTGAAAAGCATCCCGTTGGCGGGATTTGAGATTAACAATCAAGCTCCATTTGTCTTGTTTGGTGGCATGAATGTATTGGAATCTCGCGACTTGGCGTTGCAAATTGCCGAGAAATACAAGGAAGTCACAACAAAACTGAATATTCCTTACGTATTTAAAGCGTCTTTCGATAAAGCAAACCGTTCTTCCGTTCATTCTTTTCGTGGCCCAGGCCTGGAAGAAGGTTTAAAGATATTTGAAGAAATCAAAAAGCAGTTTGATGTTCCTTTGATTACTGACGTTCATGAACCGCATCAGGCTGCGCCTGTTGCTGAGGTTGTTGACGTTATTCAGTTGCCCGCATTTCTGGCGCGTCAAACCGATTTGGTTGTCGCGATGGCGGAAACTAATGCCATTATTAATGTGAAAAAGCCGCAATTTTTAGCGCCTCATGAAATGCGTCATATCATCAAGAAGTTCATGGAAGCGGGTAACGATCGTATTGTGTTGTGTGAGCGAGGAAGTTGCTTTGGTTACAACAATCTGGTTGTTGATATGCTGGGCATGGATGAGATGAAGCAGTATGCGCCTGTCATTTTTGATGCGACTCATGCATTACAAAGACCGGGTGGTCGTTCTGATTCAGCGGATGGGCGTCGTGCTCAGGCGACTGAGTTAGCTCGCTCTGGCATGGCGTTAGGATTAGCCGGACTGTTTATTGAAGCGCACCCGGATCCTGACAATGCTAAATGTGATGGACCTTGTGCGTTACCGTTACAACAATTAGAAGCCTATCTGCAACAAATGAAACAACTGGATGAGCTGATTAAGAGCTTTACCCCGATTAATACCGCTTCTTAATACCTGTAAACCTGAACAGATGTTTCTCGGCATGTTTTGAGAGACATCTTTTTCCTGCCCGATTTCTAATCTTGCTTTATTTACGCCTTCATCGCAGAAATATTGTCTACATTCGATGCTTTATGTTTAACTGAGGTTTGTTAGCTTGCAATGCAATGAGAAAGTATTGTTTGAGCGTTTGGTGTGAATGTTTTGAAGATGGATTTGGAATGAAGATTGATTCGGAGTGCAATGTGATTTCGGAATATCCCCACATGGCAGGGAGTACCATGCGGGGTATTTCGTGTCAAAAAACTGAAACTTTTTAGGTAAGACGGTACTTTGATACTCGCTTACGAAGTTAAAAAGCTCAGGTTACTCTGAAATTAAAGTCAGATTTGGTTTTTGTTTAGTGCGATCAAATTTCGCCATTGCCAGAAACTGATTAACGTTTTGTTCCAGGCTCATTGTATTTAGTTCTTGTTTAACGATAACCGGTACTTCTGGAGTCGCGATATCATTAATTGCTAATTCGATGTTGCTTGCAACTGCTTGGTGCAATTCCTGAGTATTAAACAGGTTTTGTTCAGCTTGTACGTTGTTGCTGATAACTAAAGCGGTTAAACTTGCGATTAAAAGAGTTTTTACAGATTTCATAGTTCTCACCTAAAGTAAAATTAATGTTAAAAATGACACGTAATTTGTTAACCGAAGCACTAAGTTTTGTTGAATCACTTGAAAAACTTGGTGTTTCAGAAGACATGGTAAATATATAACGGATCTCGGGCTGTGAAAAACGAGAAAAAATATGGATTAACCATTAGAAAAACTAATTAAAGTTTTTGGGTGTTTGTAGTCGTTATGAGTTTTAAAAGATTGCCTCCTCTAAATGCACTTCGAGCGTTTGAAGCTGCAGCTCGTCATTTGAGCTTTACCCGCGCCGCAGAAGAGCTGTTCGTGACTCAGGCTGCCGTGAGCCATCAAATAAAAGGGTTGGAAGAATTTCTCGGAATGAAGTTATTTTTGAGAAAAAATCGTACCCTGCTGTTGACCGAAGAAGGCCAAAGTTATTTTCTGGAAATAAAAGATATTTTTGTGAGTTTGCAAGATGCCACAAACCGTTTATTAGCCATGGGGGCAAAAGGCTCAATAACGGTGGCACTTCCTCCCAGTATCGCCGTGCAGTGGATGGTTCCTCGCTTATCTGATTTTGCCCGCCAGCATCCTGATATTGATGTGCGAATTAAAGCGGTTGACTCGGAAGATGGTTTTTTAACAGATGACGTTGATTTAGCGATTTACTATGGTAAAGGACGTTGGCCGGGATTGATGGCCGAAAAATTGTATGCGGAATATCTGGTGCCAGTCTGTTCACCCAGCTTGTTGATGGGCAGTAAGCAGCTGGATACATTGGATGACTTAAAAAATCATATGTTGTTGCATGATACTTCCCGAGAATCCTGGAAATCCTTTATTCGTCACTTTAATGTGCTCGGCGTTAATGTGAATCAGGGGCCGATTTTCAGTCATACCATGTTAGTGCTCCAAGCTGCCGCGTTAGGGCAGGGAATTGCATTGGTTGATAATGCATTGGCGCGTCCTGATATTGCGATGGGACGCTTGGTCTGCCCCTTTGAAGAGCGTATGACAACCAAACAAGCCTATTACATAGTATGCCGAGAAGCACAATCTGAGTTGGGACGTATTCAGACCTTTAGAGATTGGGTGATGACTCAGGTGGGTGGCGACAACGCAGACTAATCAGACTTGGAATTTTCAGGATATTTCATGATAAAACCATTTGCTCAGCTAATTCTGGCTCATGGAGCTGGTGCGGGTAAAAGCAGTTCTTTTATGCAAGACATGGCGCGATTACTGGAAGAAAAAGGTATTGCGGTTCAGTTATTCGATTTCGATTATATGAAGGTGGCGACCGAAACAGGGAAGAAACGTCCGCCGGAAAAGATAGATAAGCTACAACAACAGTTTCATGCCCAAATAGCCCTGCGAGATATTTCTCTGCCGTTATTTATTGGTGGTAAGTCGATGGGCGGTCGAGTCGCCAGTATGATTTTTGCGGGCTTGGACGCCAAAGGATGTGTTTGCCTGGGGTATCCGTTTCATCCTCCCGGTAAAACCGACAAACTGCGCATTGAACATTTGCAGACCCTGACTAAACCTTTGTTGGTGGTGCAAGGTGAGAGGGATACTTTTGGTAATCAGACAGAAATCCCTGATTATCAGCTACCAGATTCTGTAGCGGTCGAGTTTCTTGGTGATGGCGATCACAGTTTTAAGCCCCGTAAAGCATCTGGATTATCTTTGGATGAAAATATGCAATTAGCGGCTGATAAGGTTGCAGCCTTTATTCAATCCCATTGTTAGGTTAGGAGAGAGCTTCTTGAATTATCTTATTTCTATTGCTGCACTTTGCGGTGGATTGTCGGTGGCTTTAGGGGCGTTTGCAGCTCATGGGTTAAAGGCCAAGCTGTCTGAGAGTATGCTGATGGTGTTTCAAACCGGCGTTCAGTATCAGTTTTATCACAGTTTGGCGATGTTGCTGGTGGTGATATTGTATCGACAGTTTGGACAGCCTTTGTTGCTTTGGTCTTATGGCTTCATGCTGGCAGGCATAGTGTGCTTTTCTGGCAGCTTGTATTTACTTGCTCTGACAGGAAATAAAATCTTCGGGCCCATTACCCCTATCGGCGGAGTGTTCTTTCTCATCGCTTGGGGCGTTCTGTGTACTGCCGGGTTTAAAATGGGAAATAGTTAATTGCGCATCTTTTTTGGGAATAGAGTAGAATGCGCCCGTTTTGAGTATTCCATTAATGAGTAAGCGAGTAAGGTTTAAGTTAGATGGCGGCCGTCCTTTTATATTGTAGAGCTGGTTTTGAAAACGATGCGGCAAATGAATTTATGCAACAAGCATCGGAAAGAGGCGTATTTGGTTACGTCAATGCCAAGAAAGGCAGTGGTTATGTAATCTTCGAGTGTTACCAGCAGGAACAGGCCGAACAGATCACCAACATTCTTCCCATAGAACATTTAATTTTTACTCGCCAATGGTTTGCTTCTATTTTGCATGTGCAAAATATGGATATTAAAGATCGCGTTGGTGAGATTATTCATGCATTGCAGCAACAGGATAATTTTCCTGTTTGTGGCAATTTACGTGTTGAACATCCCGATACCGATGCCGGTAAAGAGCTATCCAAATTTTGCCGTAAGTTTACCGTTCCTCTAAGACAGTCTTTGCGTCAGCATGGTTTCTTGGCTAAGCAAGAGCAGGATAACGAGAATGAATTGTTCGTATTCTTTACGGACAATCAAAACTGCTATGTGGGTGTTGCCAATAAAAATAACTGTTCCCCTTTACCTCTGGGCATACTGCGTTTAAAAGCGCCCTCTGATGCGCCGAGTCGCTCAGCGTTAAAGTTGGAAGAAGCATTTCAGGTGTTTATTCCTAAAATCAAGCATGAAGAGCGTTTACGTTCTGGCATGAATGCTGTGGATTTGGGCGCTTGTCCTGGTGGCTGGACGTATCAACTGGTTAAACGAGGCATGTTTGTTCAGGCTATTGATAATGGGGCGATTGATCAGTCCTTGATGGACACTGGTCAGGTTACTCATTTTATGGCGGATGGATTCAGTTATGAACCCAAGAAAAAGAATGTTTACTGGTTGGTGTGTGACATGGTGGAGAAGCCACAACGTGTCGCATTACTGATGGCTGACTGGGTGGCCAAGGAATGGTGCGTAGAAGCGATGTTCAACCTGAAGCTGCCAATGAAGCGCCGTTATGAGTCTGTTATGGAATGCATGGAGTTGATGCGAGATCATCTTAAAGAGAATGGTTGCCGTAAGTTCTCTTTGCGTGCCAAGCATTTATATCATGACCGTGAGGAAGTGACGGTTCATCTAAGGCGTCATAGAGTCAGCTAGAGAACCAGCTAGCGAGCCAGCTGATTTGGGGTGCTCTTTAGCCTCGCTTTTTAAAGCGCTTTTGAAACAAGGCTACATTGCGCTTGAACTGCTGTAGCTGTTCTGGCGATGCTTGCGCTTGTTGATAACGTAGCTTTATGAATTCTTCACTCAGCATATTGAACTGCTGGGCGTATTGCTCACTGCCGTATTGATTCACAACGTGAACAAAATCACTGGCAGCCATGCTTTTCGGCTTAACAATGCCATTTCTTCTCAGGGTTTCCAGCGCTTGTTGGTAAGCGTGTAGCAGTGGGTCATCAATTTTGGGAAACCATATTCGATAATGAAACAGGGCGAGTAAAATCCCAATAATTAGCATGACGCCCAGAGTTAATGCTGCTATTCGATAGGGTGACAGGTTTCCAATAATGGACTCAAACAAATTGAGTTGTTTTTTCTGATCGAATCCCAACAACCATCGACTCCACAAATAATCAGCATTTTCCATCCACATTCTTATCTGATTTAACCATTCAATATTTTTAAGCTTCGCTAATGCAAACGGCGTTTCTGATAAGAAGCTATCTTCGTAAGCAACAGCCGCTTCCAAGCCATACAATAATCTGTCTGGTGCAACTAATGAGGTAGGATCGTAACGCACCCAGCCTTTATCCTGTTGTAACACTTCTACCCAGGCATGAGCATCGTATTGGTATACGCTCATGTAATCCTGCCCGTGCATTTCGCCGCCTAAATAGCCTGTTACCATACGAGCTGGGATGCCTGCAAGGCGCATGATATAAGTCATAGCCCCAGCGTAATGGGCACAAAAACCAGCTTTATCGTCAAATAAAAACTGATCGATGGGGTTATGTGGCATGGCAAACGGGCGTAGTGTGTAGCGGTATTTACCAGTGAGAAAATGCTGGTTTACCGCGTTGATAAACTCCTGTTCACTTGAATGTCTGGCTCGAAGATTCAATACCCAGGATTGGGTTTTAGGGTTGCCTTCTTTTGGAAGTTGTAAATTCAGTTCGCGATCCATGCCCGTTATTTCATCTTTCAATTCAGCATTAAAGTAAGACTTTACTTGATACTTGAACTGGCTTTGCATGGGTTTGGTTCGTTGCAATTGATAGTCCCGACTTAGCCAGGTTTCCGCATCGCTGGATTGGGCAATATCCAATGCGTATAGCCAGGTTTGGTGAGTAGGTTCTGCGATGACTTCGTAATCAAAATAAGCGCCAGTTACATTAGGCTGGAATGATTGGCGTAGTTGCCAGTTAAAGGCTTTGGTGGTTTTTCGTTGTGGCGCAATGCTCCAGGTATGTCCGTCGAAGTGTTCTAATACAATTGCTCGCCAATATCGTTGTTGAGCAGTTGGTATAGCGCCGTTGAAGGTTGCCCTGAATGCCAATTCAGTTGATTGCGACAGGTCAGCGATATCACCGGGAGTCACCGTTTCACTTAAACCTGTTTCGGCATTTTTGGCACTGGGCATACGCCAAAGCGGATCGATTTTAGGAATGACCAAGAATAGCAGTATCGCAATGGGGGTTGCTTGTAAGCACTGTAATCCAATGCGATATGCTTGTTTATTGAGTCGAGTATTGGGCGAGATATGAAACGCCAGTGAGAGCAATAGCATAAATATGATCAGGCTATAGATCAGGCTATACAAAATGGATTGTTGAAAAATAAAGCCACACCCAACCAGAAAAAACACCGTACAGATGAGGCGAAAATAATCCTGGTGTTTGCGCATGGTCATTAATTTTAAGGCACTTGCCATCACCAGAAGGTTCACCATGCCGAGCAGTAAGCCTAAATGCCACCCAGAATAAACCAACACAATGGCGCTGAGTATCGCGAGCAGGTTAATGGTTCGAATCGTGGGGAGATGTTTTTGCAGATTGAAAAAAAGTGCAAATCGCATGACGGCAGAGCAAAACACCAATACCTGAATCCAAAGTAAAACAGGCTCGATAAGTGAAAGTGACGTTATCAATAAGGCGATAGATAGCAGGAAGTGGGACTCATTTTCAGTGCGTTGCATCATACTCGTCTCTCACTTCCCTTTTTTGAAGAATATAATGCCAGTGCTTTTAAGCATTCTTCTACGTGAGGAATACCTGAATCTGGGGATATTTTCACAGAGCCTAAATCAAGCCCGAAGCGCATATGTTGTTTATTGCATTCCAAAACCGACCAACAGAGTTTCCCCAAAGATTGTTCAATATTACTGCTGTCCATTTGGTGTATAGACAGCCACAGGGCTTTGCTTGATGTGCCACTAAACCGTTTACTCACTAACCCTTGTCCTTTGGCAACCTGCTTCCAGGCGATTTGATGCATGGGCTCTCCAGGCTGGTAAGGGCTTAAAGTATCAAAATCTTCTATACCCGATTCTTCGCTTGAAAGTTCCGCGAATTCGCCATCATCTTCTGCCATGACGGTATTTAACGGACATGGAATGGGTTTGGGATAGACCAGCACTTCGCCTTTAAACTGTAGGTGTGTCCAGCAACGATATAGTCCTAGTGGATAGAAACTCTCTAATGTAATGCGTGGAAGTTTATGTATTCCTCTGGGTAAGCCCGCAATTGAAATATGAGCCGGATTGGTAAGGTGCTGTGGGTCGATGCTGGTGTGGATCTTGTCACCATAAGGGCTTATATGAACCTTGCCATAGTAGGGGAGTTTGTCTTCTTGTTCACCCCGGTGACTAAACCAGAGGGGAATGGTTGCCTCTTCGCCTGAAAATATCGGATTAGTACGCCCAATTTGAACGCGAATTTTTGCAAAGTTACTGTAGCTGGCTGATAGGTTTATCAGGAATAACGCAACCAGAAAAAAACATAGCAGTAGCATTAGATTGTTACTGTAGTTACTGCCAAGTAAAAAAAGCGCTAAACACAGGATTAAAAATAGAAGGCCAAATTTAGCCGGGAAAATAAAAATGTTGGACATATCCAGCTGATATTGAGTTTGTGCTGGAATACGTTTATCCAACCAACCTAGTATTCGAGTTTGCCAAAAAGAGGGAGTCATGATGCTGGATATTCTGTTGCTATCGTTTCCTTCATTATTAAGACTTAAGCTGCCAGAGGATCGATTTGTTCCAGCAGTTGTTTGCTGAGACTAAATTCGTTTCCTATGTCAGACATTGAGCTTCGCATTCTATGTTCAGAAACGGCTGGCAGGATGGCTTGTATGTCTTCGGGAACCACGTAGTCACGGTCGTGAATATAAGCCCAGGCTTTAGCGGCATAAAGAATAGCTTTACTGGCTCTGGGTGACAAAGGGTTGGGGAATAAGTCTGACTCTCTGCTCATGGTGACTAATCTGAGTATGTAGTCCAGAATGGCATTGGAGGAATGAACCTGAATGATATTGTACTTAATGTTGTCGAGTTGTTCAGTAGTGACCACTTGTTGTAGTGCTTCCATACTGGCATTGATATCACCGGATAACATGAGTTTTTCTGATTGCCAATCAGGATAACCCAGATGGATGCGCATAAAGAAGCGATCCAGCTGTGACTCTGGTAAGGCATAGGTGCCTGATTGGTGCATGGGATTTTGGGTGGCAATGACAATAAAAGGAGAGGGTAGTTTATAACTGGCGCCGTCGATAGTAACTTGCTTTTCTTCCATTGCTTCCAGCAGCGCGCTTTGGGTTTTGGGATTGGAGCGATTAATTTCATCAGCCAATAATACTTGTGTGAACACGGGTCCTTGATGAAGTTGAAATTGTTGGTTCTTACTATCAAAAATATTGACGCCAAGAATGTCAGCAGGCAAAAGATCCGAAGTAAATTGTACACGATTAAAATGCAACCCCAGTACCTTCGCCAATGAATGAGATAGAGTTGTTTTTCCCATTCCCGGTAGATCTTCAATCAGTAAGTGTCCCTGACATAGCAAGCAAGTTAGAGCCATTTTGATTTGCTCTTGTTTACCAACAATAACCTGATTTACCTGCTTGATAATTTCCTGTACTTGAAGATTCATTAACTGACTCATATGTTGCTGGTGTTTTTATTACTGTAGCCGATCATTAAACAGATGGGCAGTTTTAAGCGTATGTATGCAAAAGAGTATTTATAAATATTTGTACAGGACTTAATGGCGTTAGGAAATTCGGTTAATTTTATGCTTATACTTAAAAATGGAATAAATTTGTGGTCATTTTATTAGCACCCTTGCAAATGGTTAACTAATTTCTTGCCTGTTTTTTTCAGCCAAAAATCAATGCGGTTAAAAAATATTCAGTTTTTGGAATTGGTAATGAGATCGTTGGAAAGCTTTTATCTAACTCAATAATCAGAGAACATTTTTAATGACCACTATATGTTGTTAATCATGAAGCTCTGATTATCAGTATTTTTGTCTATAAATTGATAATATTCGAATACGATTTTTGCATTTTAGGGGGGATTGTTCCCAGAGTGTGTTATTAGCGATTATGCACTTTTTAAATAAGATATAAACTACTTCAGTAGCGCATAATAAAAAGTTTTGATATGAGCTGTTTTAGTAATTTCTTCGTGAGATTTACTTGTAATAGATAGCTTATTTGTTGTCAATTATCCTCGAGTCCACTTGAAAATAATTCATCAAAATTCAATGCATTATATTGATTTTAGAGGGTTTCTTATGCGCCATTCAGGTTAAATAATCGTATATAATTACGAGTTTTTTTCGATATCCATTGCAGGTTTGTCTATCAATCACTCCTGAATCTTCAATTGCTCTTCCATAGTTGAGAGGCTGTGCAAAGCATTTACAGGCAACAGGGCAGAGTTTACAAGGTGATTTTTAGTGTTATTGCTTTAAATCGTGTTGGAGTATTTAACTATTACTATTGTTAGGAAACGTACGAAATAATATAAGGCGAGAGCTGTAAAAGAGAGATGTTGCAGCGTGTTAAAATTAACGAACATCAAAGATCATAGTCAATGGTATTACGTTAATGATGAGCTTTTAGAGTAGCTCATATGTCACAAGATACACGCTGCAATAAAACAATGTTAATTAGATTTTAAAATCGTCTAATTCAATGCCGTTACTTAGTGCTTCTGAGAATATTTTTGGCATTCTACCAATACCAGTCCAGAAGTGTGGCTCACCGTTTTCATCAACCAGTCGATATTTTACAGGACGCTTTTTACCAGACTTGCTGATTTTAGAAATAAGATCTGATTCGTTTAAATCAGTCAAGCTTAAGCCTGCGGCTTTAAGTTGCTCTTGAATTTGAGCAATTTTTTCTTGCTTTTCAGCTTGAACCTGTTTTTCTTCTTTTTCTCTTTCTTTTTTATTTTCAATAATTGAGTTCAATTTCGCTACTACTTCTTCTAATTCATCACTACCTAGATCCTTGACCGCACCTTGCAAACGTCTGCCGTGAGTCAAAATCTGTAAGAATTCAGACATGTTTTTTCCCCGAGTTAGAAAATTAAGTCACAATAAAAATTTATTCATTAATAAAATATAATTATATTAAAAATTATGCAATAAAAAAGCGGCTGTTGCCGCTTTTTTTAAATAAATATTTACATATTTGGATAATTTGGTCCGCCAGCACCTTCAGGTGTAACCCAACGGATATTTTGACTAGGATCTTTAATATCGCAAGTTTTACAATGTATACAGTTTTGCGCATTGATTTGGAATTGAGAATTACCTGAATCATCGCTCACAATTTCATATACACCTGCCGGACAATATCGTTGAGCAGGCTCATCATATTTCGACAAATTAACCTTAATTGGAATATTTTCATCTGCCAATTTTAAGTGGCATGGCTGATCTTCTTCATGGTTAGTATTGGATAGATAGACTGAAGAAAGCTTGTCAAAACTGAGCGTTCCATCGGGTTTTGGATAATCAATTTTACTCGCTTTATTTGCTTCTTGAAGCTGTGCATAGTCTTTGTGATTATCTTTTAATGTGAAGGGTAATTTGCCCTGACATATATTTTGATCGAAGGTATTGAAAGCCCCTCCAATGATAGAACCAAATTTATGTAATGCAGGGCCAAAATTACGTGAACTATGCAGTTCTTTATACAGCCATGAATTTCTAAAACGTTTTTCAAAATCAACTGAGGCTGAATCGTTTTTGATGGCTTCAAAAATACTTTCCGCTGCTAAAATGCCAGATTTCATTGCGGTATGATTGCCTTTAATTTTGGCAAAATTAAGAGTTCCAGCATTACAACCTACCAACATTCCGCCCGGGAATGTCATATTAGGTAAGGAATTGAACCCTCCTTTTGCAATCGCTCTTGCGCCGTAAGATACGCGCTTTCCACCTTGTAAATATTGTTTGAATACAGGGTGATGTTTCATGCGTTGGAATTCGTCAAATGGACTTAAGTGTGGGTTGGAGTAATTTAAGTCAATGATTAAGCCTACAAGCACCTGATTGTTTTCAGCATGATACAAATAGGCTCCGCCGCTGGCATCGGATAGCGGCCAACCTGCAGAGTGAACGACTAAACCTTCTTTATGTTGTTCAGCCGGTATATCCCAAATTTCTTTGAATCCGATAGCGTAATGTTGCGGAGAGGCGTCTTTATCCAATTCAAATTTACTGATTAATTCTTTGCCTAAATGTCCACGACAACCTTCTGCAAAAATCGTGTGTTTGGCTCTTAATTCCATGCCGGGTTCGAAAGAGTCTTTTTGCTCTCCATTGATATCCAAACCCATATCGCCAGTAATAACACCCGCAACTCGGCCGTCTTCATAAATAATTTCAGATGCCGGGAAACCAGGAAATACCTCTACGCCAAGCGCTTCAGCCTGTTCTGCCAGCCAGCGGCAGACGTTACCCATACTCACGATATAATTGCCTTCGTTGTGCATGGTTTTTGGCGTCATGAAGTTAGGTAAGCGAATGGCTTTTTCTTCGTCTCTCAACAAATAGATATGGTCTTCTGTGACTTTGGTTGAAATGGGAGCGCCTTTGGCTTGCCAATCGGGGAATAGTTCATCAAGAGCGCGTGTTTCCAATACCGCACCTGATAAAATGTGAGCGCCGACTTCAGAGCCTTTTTCGACCACACACACCATTAATTCAGTGTTGTTTTCTTGTGCCAATTGCATAATTCGGCATGCTGTGGCAAGACCCGCCGGACCTGCACCGACGATTACTACGTCAAATTCCATCGATTCTCGCTGCACTGAGATATCCTCCGATAAGTTAGCCTGTATCGCCTGTTTTAACTGTTGTTTTATTGATTAAACGGGCGAGTTTTTTGTTCTTTTTATTTAAAAAGGGATGTGCTCCCTAATTTTGTGGGTGTAATTGTGTTGGTCGAATGGGCATAGGTCAAGTTTTGGATTATGAGAATAAAGAGATTTATATACTCGAAAAACTCAATTATCTCGAAATTTGCGTCGTAAAGAAAATTTCCCTTGAAATTGCAGAATAACGCTCAATAGTTCAGCAAAATGCGCGTTTCAGGTTGACGTTTACGTAAACAGCAAGTAGATTGCTCACACTAAATTTAAAGTCAATGTCAACGTTCAAATGAAGCTAACCTGTTTTTACTCCTGATTGGAATGAAAAACAGGTGGTTGATATAGAGGTCATGATGAAAGTACTAGTTCCGGTTAAACGAGTCATAGACTACAACGTTAAGGTCAGAGTGAAGGCTGACAACACGGGTGTAGATTTGGCTAATACGAAAATGTCGATTAATCCTTTCTGTGAAATTGCTGTTGAAGAAGCAGTCAGAATGAAAGAGCAGGGCAAGGCAACGGAAGTTGTTGTTGTTTCTATTGGTGACAAGAGCTGCCAGGAACAAATTCGTACAGCATTGGCATTAGGTGCTGACCGCGGTATTCACATCGAAACAGAAGAGAATCTTGATTCTTTGCAAGTGGCCAAACTATTGGCAAAAGTGGTTGCAGAAGAAGCCCCTCAAATTACCATTTTAGGCAAGCAAGCCATTGATTCAGACAACAACCAAACCGGTCAAATGTTGTCTGCGTTAACCGGTATGCCGCAAGGTACTTTCGCATCTGAAGTCAAAGTTGAAGACAGCACTGTGCAAGTGACTCGTGAGGTTGATGGTGGTCTGCAAACGGTTGAGTTGAATCTTCCTGCGATTGTAACCACCGACTTGCGTTTGAATGAACCTCGCTATGCTTCTTTGCCTAACATCATGAAAGCCAAGAAAAAACCGATTGATGTTAAAGCCGCTGCCGATTTCGGTATTGAGCTGGCTTCCAAAGTGACAACTTTGAAAGTTGAAGCGCCTGCACAGCGTCAAGGTGGTGTGAAAGTGGCAGATGTTGCCGAGTTGGTTGCAAAATTGAAAAACGAAGCGAAGGTGATCTAATGGCTATTTTGGTTTATGCAGAACACGACAACCAGCACCTGAAAGCTGAGTCTTACAAATTGGTTAATGCTGCACAGCAAATGGGTGACGACATTCATATGTTGGTGGCTGGTGAAAACTGTGGCGCAGTTGCAGAGCAAGCGGCAAAAGTGACTGGCGTAGCGAAAGTATTAGTGGCTGATAATGCTGCCTATAAAGATCAATTAGCTGAGAACGTGGCTGATTTGGTTTTGGCCTTGGCTGATGGTTATAGCCACTTGTTGGCAGCTGCGACAACTACGGGCAAAAACTTCATGCCTCGCGTTGCGGCGTTGCTGGATGTTGCACAAATCTCTGACATTATCGCAGTGGAAAGTGCGGATACATTTAAGCGTCCTATTTATGCAGGTAATGCCATTGCGACTGTACAAAGTGCTGACGCTGTAAAAGTGATTACCGTTCGTGCCAGTGCCTTTGATGCCGCAACGGAAGAAGGCAGTGCTGAAGTTCAAGCGATTGATGTGGTTAAAAGTAGTGATTTGGTTAAGTTCGTTTCTCAAGCGTTGACCAAATCTGAGCGTCCAGAATTGACCGCTGCCAGTGTGATTATCTCTGGTGGTCGCGGTATGCAAAATGGTGAGAACTTCAAGTTGTTGGACGGTATCGCGGACAAATTAGGCGCTGCAATTGGTGCGTCTCGCGCCGCTGTTGATGCTGGCTTCGTACCTAACGATATGCAGGTTGGTCAAACCGGTAAAGTGGTTGCGCCTCAACTATACATTGCTGTTGGTATTTCTGGTGCTATTCAGCATTTGGCTGGTATGAAAGATTCCAAAGTGATTGTTGCTATCAACAAAGACGAAGAAGCGCCGATTTTCCAAATCGCTGATTATGGTCTGGTTGGTGACTTGTTCCAGATTCTACCTGAGTTGGAAGCTGCTTTATAAGCTGCTTTTAATTGCTTTTTATATTGAAAGGGCGCTGATATTTATCAGCGCCCTTTCTTTTTGCTTATTTTCTTTTTGCGTCCGTTCTTTTTGAGAGCCCTTTGTTGGCTATTGACGATTAATCTTCGATATCGTCATCGAAATCCTGTATTTCTTGATCAAGCGTAGGGCGCTTTTTCTTCTTTAAGAATGGTGCATCACCCACATCTTTTCCTTCCATTGTTTTAACCAGTACAGTCTTTCTTGGTTTTTTCTTAACGGCAGCCGAACCTGATTTCCCGTCACTCTGTTTGTTACCAGAAGGTCTCGGTTGGTTTTCTTTGAAACCTGAAAATTTAGCCGGTAATTCTTCTACTGTCTCAAAGTTAAACTCTTGTTGTAGCTGTTGTTTCAATAGAGTAAAGGTACGCCAGTCTTTCGGGCCTACCAGAGCAATTGCGGTGCCTTCGTTACCAGAACGACCTGTACGACCAATGCGGTGAATGTATTCATCGGCTGTTTTAGGTAAGTCAAAGTTGATCACCAACGATACCGTTGGAATGTCCAGTCCTCTGGATGCCACGTCAGTTGTGACTAATAACTGATGCTTGTTCAGAGAGAAATCCTGCATGATGGCAGCACGTTTGCTTTGAATCAGCTCACCACTGAGCGCCGTGCTGTTGATACCCCATTTTTGGCACAGTTCGCTTAAACGGGAGGTGTCTTCGCGCGTAGCGGTGAAGATAATCGCTTGCTTAAAGGACTCCTTGTTTAACAGGTGTTTAAGCAATAGCTCCTTGTGCTCAATGTGATCCGCAAAATAGAAGTGTTGCTTGATATCGGCGTTTGCCTGATCACTGGCATCAATGTTGATGTGCAATGGTTGTTTTTGTAACTCTGATGCCAAGTCGTTTACTAATACGCTGTGCATAGTTGCCGAGAACATCATGGTTTGGCGTTTACGATGATCAGCGGCCTGGTTGATCTGTTTCAGTTGCTCCTGAAAACCCAAATCCAACATTCGGTCAGCTTCATCCAGAATCAGCATTTCCAAGCCATTTAGAAATAAGCTCTTGCCCTGTAAATGGTCAGCCACGCGCCCTGGCGTGCCAACAACGAAAGCCGGGTTTTTGTTCATGGTTTTGGCTTGATCGTTGTAATTGTCTCCACCAACCAATAGCGCAGCTTTCAAAGGGGTATTCTTGATCAGTTGCAATAACTCGTTGAATACCTGCTTGGCAAGTTCGCGAGTGGGGGCTAGTACCAACACTCTTGCATCACGTTTACTTAATGCCTTTTGCGTTAAGGTTCTGTGAATAGCGGGGATCAAAAATGCCAGCGTTTTTCCTGAGCCCGTTTTGGATGAGGCCAGTAGATCCTTTCCTAATAAGGCGTGTGGAATGGCTTGTTGTTGAATGGGAGTTACCGTGGTGAACTCTTTTAATGCCAGGATTTTTTGAAGACGGTTGTCTAAGGGTAAATCAGAAAATAACACTATGGTGCTCGGAAACGATGAATGCGGTCATTATACGGATATACCAATCTTAGAGATATACATTGTGCGAATTAATAACACACTCTAATCATTTACAGGCAATTTGCGGTAGATCAAAACTCATTTTTACGACAGCGACTAGGCTTAGCAAAGATTTATAGAGGTCTGTAATTGCTTATGAATACAAATCAAACCCGTGAGATCTTATTGAGTAAACAACGTCGCTTACAGCGTAGGGTTTCCATGATTGATCTGGATTTTCGCAGGGAAAGGGACGATGACTTTGAGGAATTAGCCACTGAATCTGAAAATGATGAAGTGCTAAGTGCTTTGCAAAATGAAGCGATTGTGGAACTGGAGCAAATAACCAAAGCATTGCATTTACTGGATTGTGGTCGATATGGTAAATGCCTTGATTGTGGTCAGGATATTAGCAAAGAACGTTTACAGGTGTTGCCTTATACCACTCTTTGCTCAAAGTGCGCCAGTGACGATAGCTAAAAAAGAAAGCCATCAAAAGAAAGCCATCCTTGGCAACACCAAGGATGGCTTTTCTATTAATCAGACTAGAAATTAGAACTGCATTTCAGGGACGTCGCCTTCTACGACTAATTCACCTTCAGTTTTCGCTTTAATCTCTTCAACCGATACACCTGGCGCTCTTTCAATCAGATAAAACGCTTTGTTGCGTACTTCCAAAACAGCCAGGTCTGTGATGATACGAGTAATACAGTTAACACCTGTTAGTGGCAACGTACACTCTTTCAACAATTTCGACTCACCATCTTTGTTTGCATGAGTCATGGTAACAATGATGTTTTGCGCACCGGCTACCAAGTCCATTGCGCCACCCATACCTTTGACCAGCTTGCCCGGGATCATCCAGGAAGCGATGTTGCCGTTTACGTCTACTTCAAATGCACCCAGTACAGTGACATCAACGTGACCACCACGGATCATGGCAAAGCTGTCGGCAGAGTTGAAGATCGAAGCGCCAACGGCTGCGGTAACTGTTTCTTTACCAGCGTTAATCATGTCAGCGTCAACCTGTTCTTCAGTCGGGTAAGGGCCCATACCTAACAAGCCGTTTTCCGATTGCAACATAACGTGAATATCGTCAGGGACGTAGTTAGCTGCCAGAGTAGGAATACCAATGCCGAGATTGACATAATCACCATCTTTGAATTCTCTCGCTACACGCATAGCGATTTGGTCTCTTGATAATGCCATGATTAGTTTCCTCCTGCCGGACGGGTTACTCGACGCTCGATACGCTTCTCGAAAGTGCCTTGAATAACGCGATCAATGAAAATACCCGGAGTATGAATTTCGGTAGGTTTCAACTCACCAGGCTCAACAATTTCTTCAACTTCCAGAACGGTGATTTTGCCAGCAGTGGCTGCCATAGGGTTGAAGTTCATTGCTGTGTCGCGATAAATACAGTTGCCTAGTCTGTCTGCTTTCCAAGCCTTAACGATAGCGAAGTCGCCTACAATACCTTCTTCAAGAATGTATTTACGACCATTGAATTCACGCACTTCTTTGCCTTCAGCGACTGGTGTACCGTAACCCGTTGCAGTATAGAAACCGGGGATACCTGCACCGCCAGCACGCATTCTTTCAGCAAGCGTACCTTGAGGAGTCAATTCAACTTCCAATTCGCCAGACATCAGCTGCTTTTCAAATTCAGCATTTTCACCGACATAAGAAGATACCATTTTCTTGATTTGGCGATCTTCAAGTAAGATGCCCAAGCCAAAACCATCAACACCACAGTTGTTGGAAACGATGGTTAAGCCTTTTACACCCATCTTTTTGATTTGAGCGATTAATCCTTCAGGAATACCGCATAGGCCGAATCCGCCTGCAATGATGGTCATGTCGTCAGTCAGACCAGCCATGGCTTCTTCGTAACTGGTGACCACTTTATTGAAACCTGCCATTTTTACTCCGCAGTTTATGAATTTGTTATCATTATTGGAAACAGTTGTTAATATGTAAAATTAAATAAATTTCTTAATTAATAAATAAATTTTATTAAATTGCGCTGATGAATATCTCATTAAAACAAGTTAAAGCCTTTGTGAAAGTAGCACAATGTCGCAACTATGCCGAAGCGGCTGAGCGATTACATGTTTCGCAGCCTGCCTTATCGATTGCTATTCGCAACTTGGAACAAACCATTGGGGGGGCTTTGTTCAGCCGTTCAACACGTAAAGTGGAACTCACACCTGAAGGACAGGAGTTTTTTCCGGTTGCCAAACGGTTATTGCAAGATTGGGAAGAAGCCTGCTCCGATTTGAATAACCTGTTTAGTTTGCAAAAAGGGAAACTCACTATTGCCGTTATGCCGTCGTTTGCAGACACCATGCTGCCTAAGGTGTTACTGGCGTTTCATGATTCTTATCCCAACATCAGTATTTCAGTACAAGACGTTGTTATGGAATCAGCAATGAATGCAGTCAGAGAATCTCGTGCAGAGCTGGGTATTACTTTCGAAAGCGATACCCTTGATGGTTTGGACTTCTTGCCTTTGTTTGATAATGACTGTGTTTTGATCTGTCAGCCTGAACACGAGCTAGCGTTGCAAAACGAAGTGGATTGGGACCAAATCAGTGCATTTCCCTTTGTTGCTATGAACTGGGGCTCAACGATGCGACGCTGGATCGATGAAGCTTCAGTTGAGCACAATCTAACCTTGAATATAACAGCCGAAGCCGGGCAGTTAGTAACGTTAGGGCAATTCGTTGCAGTTGGTATGGGGATCTCGGTCGTGCCAGCCTTGTGCCGTATTCAAATGGAAAACAAAGGTTTGGTGTGTCGACCTATTCGCAACAGTGGTTTGATTAAACAGGTTGGCATTGTTCGGCGTCAGCGGGGCAGTTTGTCTGTGGCGGCGAATGCGTTTATGGAGTTATTACTGGCTGAGAAGTTTGATATTTAACTTTAGTATAGAGATAGAAAGAGATGGGAAAACTTGGGGAAGTAAGCCGTCGGGCGGGGTGCGTAAGTTGCCCGACAGCTCAACATTACTCGGTATTTTTATTACTTTGGCTGTTTTACCATTTTTTCTTGGGTGCAAACAAGACATCCAATTCGTCTTTTT
Organism: Paraneptunicella aestuarii; assembly: GCF_019900845.1. Taxonomy (NCBI): domain Bacteria; kingdom Pseudomonadati; phylum Pseudomonadota; class Gammaproteobacteria; order Alteromonadales; family Alteromonadaceae; genus Paraneptunicella; species Paraneptunicella aestuarii. Next base: position 1,824,962 of record NZ_CP074570.1, read on the forward strand.
CTTTTTCAAGACGTCTGGCGGCATCTTCTGCGTTTGAATTACGCAGGTTCTCCTGGATCTGATTCAGTAACTGCTCAAGGTGAGCTTTCTTGGTTTTGGTGTACTCGTCTTGAGCAGGAAAGTTGCTCAAGGCGATAATGGCTTTTTCCAAATATTGGCGAGCAGAACCCATCATTTGTGATTTAATTGCGGAGTCGGCTCTACGATAAAGCGTGTCTACGTTGACTCGCAACTGCATTCTATCCAGTCGTTTGTCTTCGGCAATAAAGGTTTGTGTGTCCACTTTACCTTTGCTGTGCTCAGAACGGAGCAGGGCGCGAAGTTTCTTGAGGCTTTGAATACAAAGAATGATTTGCTTATCGTTATCCGGGAGAGTGATGTTTTCGTCAACTTCTGCGGGACTGGGCGTAATATTGTTAATTCTTTCACTGGATTCTTTAACTCGCTGCTTAATATCTGCGGCTTTGGGGTTAAGTTCCAGAATGATCTTCAACGCATTGTATATGCGTTTATGCATGATGAGTGCGAGGTTAGGGGAAACAGGAATTTGACCGGAAGCCAATAAGACGTTTTCTGTCTCATCGACAATAGATTTTTGCTTGGCAATCTCGGTACGTCGCTCGGCTTCAACTTTTTCTTTGTGTTGCTGAATGGCGTTGATCATTATTGCCAACACTATCAACGTAACAATTAAAATAATAACTATTGTAAACATTCGTTTTGAGTATCCCGTCTTTTATTATTTGCGTTCTTACCTGGACGTGTAGTGAAATCTTACGGTAATTTCAGCGTAAATACACTACCCCCAAGCGAACCACCATTCGCCAAATGAACGCTTCCCTTTTTATCGCCATTTATGTGAGCTTCTGCAATCATTCTAGCAAAAAAAAGTCCTAAACCTGTTCGACCACTACTAATATTGAAGTCGCGCATGTTAGTTTCATTGTTCTTTAGCATAATATCGGGATAACCCGGACCATCATCTTCAATAGTAATCACAAAATAGTCATCTTTCTCGTTTGCGTGTATCAATATTTCATTATTACCGTATCGCATTGCATTAATAAGTACATCATTGAGCATAACATTAATGAGATCCGCATCCAGATACCAAGACATATCGTCTTCTGGCTTTTCAACGGTCAACTTGATGTTTTTGTGGCTGATGTAGTTTTGATTCGCTGCAAAAAGTTCATCCAGAATATCTTCGACAAAGTGTTCCTGAATGTTTAACGGTAGCTGATCCAGCTTGACTCTATACAAGGAAAGTAGCTGTGCTAACCCGGTATTTAGCCTTGATGCTTCATATTGAACCGTAGCAATTTGATCGCCTTGCTTTGTTCCGACGGGAAAATATTCGCCCATGTTTTCAATGGATTGCATGAGCAGAAGCAACGAGTTCTTCATGTCGTGTACCGCCGAAGCGAGCACGGCAGAAAAATCTATACGGTTGTTGCGATCTGTCATGGTTACAAGGTTTTTGCTATTTCGAGTTCTATTAACCTGGTTATCTTATTGCGACTCTTAAGATGGGTCAAACATAATCATTTTTATGTCGTTTTACGCCATAACTTATTATTTCAAAAGGCGAAAAATTGGGAAATGTGGAATTTTTTTTAAAAACTTATGGAATTAATTCTTCCGTAGGTATATATAATTTGCATAATAAAATTTAAAGAAAGAAGAGTTAGGTTGGTCAAATCATGAAGTTACAGCAGCTACGATACATAGTAGAAGTACTCAACAACAACCTGAATGTCTCCGCGACGGCTGAAAGTTTGTACACCAGCCAGCCAGGCATTTCAAAGCAGGTAAGAATGCTTGAAGATGAGTTGGGAGTGCAGATCTTTGGTCGTAGTGGCAAGCACTTAACTCACGTTACTGATGCGGGTAAAGACATTATTAACATTGCCCGGGAAATTTTGGCCAAGGTTGAAAGTATCAAAGCCGTTTCTCGTGAACATACCCTGCCAGATCAAGGCAAACTGAATATTGCCACTACTCATACCCAGGCTCGTTATGCGTTGCCTGCGGTAATCAAAGGCTTCATGCAAAAATATCCTAATGTATCTTTGCACATGCATCAGGGTACGCCGTCACAGATCAGTGATTTGGTTGCCAAAGGTGAGGCTGATTTCGCTATCGCAACTGAAGCTCTCCATCTATATAACGATTTGGTGATGTTACCTTGCTACCATTGGAATCGCAGTATTATCGTAAATCGCGATCATCCATTGGCACGCAAAGAAAGCATTACCATTGAAGATATTGCTCAATATCCGTTGGTCACTTATGTGTTTGGCTTTACGGGGCGCTCTGAGTTGGACGAGGCTTTTTCTCGCGCAGGGCTAGAGCCTAAAATCGTCTTCACAGCCACTGACGCTGACGTTATCAAGACTTATGTTCGCTTAGGTGTGGGCATTGGTGTTATCGCGACAATGGCGATTGACGAGCGTCTGGATGAAGATTTGGTGAAAATTGAAGCGAGCCATCTATTTGATTACAGCACAACCAAGATTGGTTTCCGTAAAGGTTCGTTTTTGCGTAGCTATATGTATGATTTCATCGAGCGTTTTGCCCCACATTTGACCAAGGATGTGATCGAGCGCGCCATGACGCAGAAGAATAATGATGAAATTGAGAAGATGTTCCGAGGCTTAACACTGCCTTTGCAATAGTCCGCAACAGCTCAGGCTAAATAAAAATGATGTGCTCAGGCTTTTAAGCAAGAAGCACATCATTTAATTAGCGTTTTAACACTCAATAATATTCACAGCCAAACCGCCTCGAGCGGTTTCTTTGTATTTGGACTTCATGTCATTACCTGTGTCCCACATGGTTTTAATGACTTTATCCAGCGTGACTTTTTGCACACCTGTACCGCGTAATGCCAAGCGAGAGGCGTTAATCGCCTTGATTGCACCCATGGCATTACGTTCAATACAGGGAACCTGAACTAAACCGCCGACCGGATCACAGGTTAATCCCAAATTGTGCTCCATGCCGATTTCCGCAGCATTTTCTACTGAATCAGGAGAACCTCCCAGGATTTCGGTTAATGCACCTGCTGCCATTGAACAGGCGACGCCGACTTCTCCCTGACAGCCTACTTCCGCGCCAGAAATAGACGCATTTTTCTTGTAAAGGATGCCGATGGCTGCGGCGCAGAGTAAAAAGCGCGCGGCTGTTTCTCGATCGACAGGACGAACAAATTTGTCGTAGTAACTGAGCACTGCTGGAATAATGCCCGCTGCTCCATTGGTGGGTGCGGTGACTACACGTCCGCCAGCGGCATTTTCTTCATTAACCGCCAATGCAAACATATTCACCCAGTCCATGGTTTGCATGGGATCTTGCGTTTTTTCATTACATAAACGGCGATATAAACCGGGTGCTCGGCGGGTGACTTTAAGCCCGCCTGGCAAAATACCTTCCGTTGTAATGCCGCGCTCTATACAAGCTTGCATCACTTGCCAGATAGACCAGAGCTTATCCAGCACTTGTTCTTTGGACTGAAAGACCTGCTCGTTTTTCATCATTAGTGTGCTGATGCTGAATCCATTCTCTTTGCATTTACCAATAAGCTCTGCGGCGCTTTCAAAAGAATAGGGAACATCTTGCTCTGCGTGCTTTAACGCGGTTATTTTTTCTTGCTCGAAATCTTCCGCTTTAATAATAAAGCCGCCACCAATGGAGTAATAAGATTGGCAGGCCACTTCTTTCCCGGCTGAGAATGCACGTAAGGTCATGCCATTGCTATGCAAAGGTAAGCATTTGCGACGATGAAAGACGATGGCATTTTCACGAGGAAATTGAATTGCCTGAGTGCCGTTTAGCATTAGTTGTTCGGTATTCGCCACTGTAGCAAGCATTTGATCGACTTGATCGGCGTCTACGGTTTCTGGAGTTTCACCCAGTAAGCCTAGAATAACGGCTTTTCCAGTACCGTGCCCTTTGCCGGTTTGTCCCAGTGAACCAAAGAGTTCTACAGTGACACTATTCACTTGCTCAAAAAGCTCTTTGCGTTTGAGTACATTAATAAAATCATGAGCTGCCCGCATGGGGCCGACAGTATGGGAGCTGGAAGGGCCAATCCCGATACTGAACATATCAAAAACACTTATCATTGAAGTCGCAGGGTAGGTTACTTTAATCGTTTAATTGCTATTGTGGCTCGACAATGAGCAACGGGGAAGGCTGACCAGCGAAGCGACATAGTCTCTTACTGTAAAGATTTGTTTCTAAAGTGGTTTTCAGAGTAATGAAAGTTGCGCTTTGGGGTTATAAATTTTCAGTCAAATGGTTCGACAGAATTCTCACAAATGCCGCTGTCGCTCCCCAAATATAAGTATCTTCCCAGGGAATGAAGTAAATGGAGTAATCGACACCATTGCGATGCACGGGTTCTGCAATGTGGTTGCGCTTGTCGACCAAGTAAGACAACGGAACTTCAAATACCTGCTCAACTTCATTCCGGTCGAGCTCCAGATCAAAATAAGGCTCGATTAAGCCAACATAGGGCGTGACCTCGTACCCTGAAACGGTGCGAAACGACTGCAAATTGCCAATAATCTTGGTGTACTGACGTGACAAACCGATTTCTTCTTCGGTTTCTCTTAAGGCCGTTTCTTTCAGGCAGCTATCGTAATCTTCGTGGCGTCCACCCGGAAAACAGATTTGTCCGGCATGGTGTTTTAAGTGAGAAGCACGCTTGGTGAACAGCACAGTTAACTCGTCCCGACAGACAACCGGGCAGAGCACTGCGGCTTTTTTTCCTGCTCGTCTGAGCGGAAAATCTTGTTCATCTTCAATTCTACGCAGGTGGTGAAACCGTTGTAAAAACTGCGCTTCGTTCATCAAAGTGTTGTACCTCTAGACATTCATGTTTGTACTAAATCATGGCTTCTGCTGTGTTGCCAGTAACGGCAGTATTTTAGCCACTTTGTCTAATGTTTCCTGATATTCCAGTTCTGGTTTAGAGTCAGCTACAATGCCGCCGCCAGCCCAACAATATATGTTATTGTTTTCCAACAACAAGGTGCGTATGCAGATGTTGCTGTCCATATCTTGATTGATACCCAAGTAACCAATACTGCCACAATAAATATGACGATGATTCGGTTCCAACTCCTCAATAATTTGCATCGCCCTTATTTTGGGAGCTCCAGTAATGGAACCGCCGGGAAATGCATCTTGTAGCAGTTGTAAGGGCGAACAATCTGATTTCAACTTCCCGGTGACTGTGCTAACTAAATGATGAACCGCAGGAAAGCTTTCTATATCAAACAGTTTAGGCACGTTTACGCTTCCTGGCTGACAATTTTTACTCAAATCATTTCTCAGTAAATCGACAATCATCAGATTTTCAGCACGATCTTTAGGAGAGCTTTGCAATTCTTTTGCCATCTCTAAATCGTTTTGGGCTTCAGGCATTCTCGGACGCGTGCCCTTTATGGGCTTGGTCTCGACAATGTTGTCTTTTACTGCAAGAAAACGCTCGGGCGAAATGCTTAAAATTGCACCATGTTGGGTATTCACATAGGCCGAAAATGGTGCACTGTTGGCATTGCGTAGCATTTCATAGGCCATCCATTCATCACCGGAATATTCACTGGCAAAACGTTGTGCCATGTTAATCTGGTAGCAATCGCCCGCTAGCAAGTATTCATGAATACGGTTCAGGCAGGATATGTATTCTTCTTTACTTAGATTGCTGTGCCATTCTTTCTGCAATGTAAATGGTTCAGCGTGCTCTTCCTGTTGCTCGATATTAAACAGCGATTCCAGATAGGTTTTGCTTGGGTGAGGGTAGTTGGGGTGATAACAGAAATAAAACCCATTATTTGCTTTATCCTTAATAACCGACCAACTGTAAATGCCTACTTGCAATCCCGGCGTGTGATATTCATTGGCTGATACATTATCGACCTTTTCCAGTCCTTTGCCCCAGTCGTAACCAAAGTAGCCCATAGCGCCCACAATGAATGGTAGGTGAGTATCGGGATTCGATGTGTTTTCAAATAACCTGTTTTGAACCGCAGTGATTGTGTCTATAACGCTTAATGCTTCAACATCAGGCAACGGGAATTTGGAGTCCAACTGGCAATGTTCTTGTTCAATGGTAATAGTCGCAATGGGTTCTGCGACAAAAATATCAAAGCGTGCGTCCTGATGTTGGCTCTGGGTTGAATCCAGTAAAATTGCCCCCGTTAATTGCCTAAAAGGCTTAAATAATTGGGTGATATCGACATCAATGTTTGTTTTGATGCCGGATGCAAGTTGTTGTATCTGAATCTTATGCATTAATTTTCTTAAATCGATCTAAAGCGGCACTTTTTGTTTTTCTTGTTAAGTCACTCGTTGAATCACTTGCTCTGTATGGTTTAAGTCTGGCCTGCGTGCCGGAAATAAAGCATGGTGCGACTGTGATTTGAACAAGGAAAAAGTGCGTTTGTCATGGAGCATGAAAGGCAAGCAGGTTATCATATTGTGCTATTACTTAGAAACACGCAGTGGAGATAGGAATTCGTTTTGCGTAAAGGTTTCTCGGCGAGTGAGTTGTTGAGCTATCTTTCAGGATTAACTAAAGAGCAAATTCCTATCTCAAATTCAGGGTTAAAGCTCTTTTCTATCTATTTCTACCTAAGTGATAGACAGTCTGAGTTTTAAGCCGAATGTTAGGCAATCATGATATTTTTTACGAGGCACACATGACCGTTATTCGTCAACAGGACTTTATTGACAGCATCGAAGATGCTTTGCAATTCATCTCCTATTATCACCCTCTTGATTACGTTAAAGCTGTGGAAAAGGCTTATGAGAAGGAGCAAAGTCAGGCGGCTAAAGACGCAATGGCGCAAATTCTCATTAACTCTCGCATGTCTGCCGAAGGTAAACGTCCTATTTGTCAGGACACGGGTATCGTTACCTGCTTCGTGAAAGTGGGAATGGGCGTGCAATGGGATAAAACCGATATGACGGTACAGGAAATGGTGGACGAAGGCACTCGCCGCGCATACACCAACCCTGACAACCCGCTTCGTGCATCCATTGTTGCGGATCCTGCGGGTAGCCGTACCAACACCAAAGACAATACGCCAGCCGTTGTGCATATTGATCTGGTTCCTGGTGACGAGATTGAAGTGATGATCGCTGCGAAAGGCGGCGGTTCAGAGAACAAATCCAAAATGGTCATGCTTAACCCAAGCGATTCGATTGCAGATTGGGTTGTTAAAACCTTGCCAAGTATGGGCGCTGGATGGTGTCCGCCAGGCATGTTAGGTATTGGTATTGGTGGTACAGCAGAGAAAGCTGCGGTATTGGCAAAAGAAAGTTTGATGGATCCTGTTGATATTCAGGAATTAATGGATCGCGGCGCGGAAACCACAGAAGAAAAACTGCGTTTGGAAATCTTCGACAAGGTCAACAAACTGGGTATTGGCGCTCAAGGTTTGGGCGGCTTAACTACGGTTGTTGATATTAAAATTAAATCCGTTCCAACTCATGCTGCATCCAAACCGGTTGTGATGATCCCGAACTGTGCGGCAACGCGCCATGTTCATTTCCATTTGGATGGTAGCGGCCCTGCTGAATTGAAAGCGCCCAAGTTGGAAGATTGGCCAGAAGTGACTTGGGAAGTGGGTGAGAATACTCGTCGTGTGAATGTTGATACCTTGACCCCAGCAGACATTCAAGAATGGAAAATGGGCGAAACTGTTCTGTTGTCAGGCACAATTCTGACTGGGCGTGATGCGGCTCATAAACGCATTCAAACCATGCTGGAAAGCGGTGAAGGATTGCCAGAAGGCGTCGATTTCACCAATAAACTCATTTACTACGTAGGCCCGGTTGATGCAGTCGGTGACGAAGTGGTTGGCCCCGCTGGCCCTACAACAGCAACTCGTATGGATAAATTCACTGATATGATGCTGGAGCAAACCGGCCTTATCGGCATGATCGGTAAAGCTGAGCGTGGCCCTGCGGCGGTAGAAAGCATCGCGAAGCACAAGTCTGTTTACCTAATGGCGATTGGTGGTGCGGCGTATCTGGTTTCTAAAGCCATCAAGAAAGCGCGTGTTGTTGCGTTTGAAGACTTGGGAATGGAAGCGATTTATGAGTTTGAAGTGGAAGATATGCCCGTCACCGTAGCGGTAGATAGCACGGGTGCTAACGCGCATGAAACTGGCCCTGCGATTTGGAAAGCGAAAATCGAAGAGTTAGACAAGGCGCTGAGCAAATAGTCCAAGCATTATTTTCAACTCATTGAAAATCAAATAAAAACAATCAGGTCATTGATTGAAAAAGCGAGTTTGTTAGACAATAACGGCTCGCTTTTGTTTTGAACATCATACTGAACTAACCAGGAACGAAAACCTTCATGTCTGAACTTGTCATTGTGATCATTGCCGTTATTGCCTTAGCCAGTGGACTTGCTATTGGCATGCTGATACAGCGCCAAAAGCAATCTCAGCTATTACAAGGGGAAGCGGAGAAGTTACAGCAAACTCACTTGAATATGGCATCTATTGAAAAGGAACGCTCTTTTCTACAGCAACAGGTACAGGCAATGAAAATGGATATGGAGCGTATTCAGGATGAAATATCCGATATGCGCCATCGAAACACGGAGTTGGAGAAAGATAACGCTCGGTTTCAAGAACAGGCTTCGCAAGTGCCAGTCCTTAAAGAACAAAGTGCTCATTGGCAGCAACGCTATGAGAATAGCCAACAGGCTGTGGCTGAGTTAGACAGCCAACTGCAAGCCGCACTTGCGAAGCATGCACAGGAAAATAAAGCCAACGAAGAAAAGCTGGAATTGCTAAAGCAGGCAGAAGTTCAGCTACAAACGCAATTTGAGAACCTGGCGAACAAGATTTTCCAACAGAAATCCGAGAAGTTTGCGGAAACCAACAAAGCTGGAATGGACGCCTTGCTCACGCCATTAAAAGAGCAGATAGAAAGCTTCAAAAAGCAGGTGTCGGATCAGCATATCCGTGATGGTCAGGAAAGAGCGTCACTTAAAACCGAAATTTTGAATTTGCGTGAACTGAATCAGAAGATCACGCATGAAGCCGCCGCATTAACCAAAGCCTTGAAAGGCGACAACAAACAGCAAGGTAACTGGGGTGAAGTGGTATTAGAGCGCATTTTAGCGGAATCCGGTTTGCGTGAAGGCCATGAATTCGATACGCAGGGGCAGTTTAAAGATGAGCATGGCAAAGCCTTTAAACCGGATGTGGTTGTGCATTTGCCTCATGATAAAGACGTTATTATCGACTCCAAAGTGTCGTTGAGTGCTTATGAGCAATACTTCAATACCGAAGATGCAGAGTTAAAGAAAAGCTTCCTCAAGGAACATGTCAGCTCCATTCGCACCCATATTAAAGAGTTGAGTAAAAAGGATTATCAGAAGTTATCAGGCATCAAAACATTGGATTATGTGTTGATGTTTGTACCAGTGGAGCCGGCTTATTTGCTGGCGATCGACCAAGAGCCGGATTTGATTAAATTGGCAATGGACTCGAATATTATGCTGGTTAGCCCAACTAACCTGATGGTGGCGTTACGCACTATCAATAATATTTGGCAGTATGAATATCAGAATCAAAATGCGCAGCAAATCGCAGAGAAAGCCGCGGCTTTGTACGACAAGTTTCATGGATTTGTCTCAGATATGGAAAAACTGGGGGACAATTTGGGAACCGTGCAGAAGCGTTATGATGAGGCTTGTAAGAAGTTGTATTCAGGAAGAGGCAATCTGGTTCGTCGTGCCGAAGAGTTTCGAAATCTGGGTGTTCAAACATCCAAAAAACTGGATAAAAACTTGTTAGAACAAGCAGATGATGAGTAGCGCTTTTTCTTGCCATAGAGTACAACAGGATGGAAATCCGCTATACAAATCATAAATTTGCGTCTATTGTCGCTTTTGTACCCATTTGAGTTTGAAAGGAAGTGATTCGGCTGGTTGAAATGCTGATCCAGAGTATGTCCAGATGAACAAAATTAAGCTGATGGAAATATTAGCCAGAATTCCCTTGTTTGCAGGGCTATCGCCTGCTGAACGGGAAGTTTTGCTCAAGATGACTCGAAACATAAAGCGTATTAAGGAAGAAAAGATACTTATCAAGGAAGGGGCTCATGAGCCTTTTTTCTACATCATTTTAGCGGGCAACGCTGAAGTTCTTCATAAAGGAAAGATTATCGGTAATCTTCATCCAGGTCAGTTTATCGGTGAAGTGGGATTTATCTGTAAAGAACCCCGATCAGCCACTGTGATAGCCAAGGAAAATATGGTGGTAATGCTGATTAATTCCGATGATTTCCGCAAGCTGCCCTCCCGTGTTCGTGAATCCATTAAAGACAAGATTATCTCCGGCCTGGTTGAGCGCGTGACCAAAATGAATACCAACACGATCCGCTATGAAGACCAAATCGACGAGCTCAAAGTGAAAGTGAAGAATTATGAGGAAGATCCTCGTTTGCAAGGGCGAGGCAGTGTGTTTGATAAGCAAGCGGACGTAGCAACCAAAGAAGGCAAGGATATCCGATGACGGTATTTTCCTCACACTTAACCAAGCGATATTCTATCGCTGCTTTCTCTGTTATTGCCGCTGGTGGCCTTTGGGGATGCGCTTCTGCTCCCAAGCCTGAAATTAGAGTGACCGATTCTTATCAATTTAATTTTTCCTCAAAATCGGGAAGTAGTCTTTGGCAGAAAACCTTGAATAAGGGATTGTGTCAGGTACAGGTGAGTGCCCAGTTTGACAAGGTGTACACCCAAAGTGCCCGTGAAGCCGTTATTGAAGCAGAAAGCACGCAAGATGCTCCAGATAGCATGAGCATTCCATACCTTCGTTTGTCATTGATGAATGATGAAGCTCACAACAAACCGCATAACGAACAACAAAAGCACTTTTCGTTAACTGCTCAATACGATGCCGACAGCTCACAAGTACGGTTTTATTTGTCGCATGCAAACGGTGGCGGTGAATATCTGCCTTATACTACTCGTTTGCAACAAGGGTTTTCTATTCTTATGCAGCCTTTTGCTAAAGGCGATATTGGTTTGAATGTGACGGATGCCGCTGTATTGAACTCTTCCGCTAACCAGGCAGGGTATAATGCACAAGAGCCAGTCAAGTACCATGCTTACCCTGAGTTTTTAGCGCAAAAGGTGCTGCTTGAAGTGTTTGCTTCTGATGTCGAGGTTACGCTTTTGGATGTTATAACCGGATGTGAGTAGGCGTTTTGGGTTATAACTACAAAGTTACAGGCTGATATCACCCGCCATCAGTAGTTTATTGTTTGCATCTCGTAATTCTATCTGGCGAACACCTTCTTTCTCGCCGCTGTTTTCACTATTGCTCTCGTCACTAACTAATACACTCACTTTCTGATTATTCAACTTGGCTGGGCTGACAAATCTAACGTGGATGCTTTTAACTGGTGCTTGAAAATGCTGCTGTACGGTTTCAATACTGCGGGTAAACATACCAAAACCATGCAGCACTTTTTGCTTGAAAGGCGAGAATCTGGCAATGAATCCAATCCAGTGAATAGGGTTAAAATCACCTGTTAGTAAGGCAAAGTTCCAACCATCGTTTGGTTCGACCGTCCATTGACCAATTTTCTCAAAATCAATCACTTCAGACTCTTTGCTGGTTTTAGGCTTTTTACTTCTACCCAAAATAAACACAGTATGAAACGATGCGGTATAGCAGTGGGGAATATTGGCAGTGCCTATGATCAGTTGCTGATGAATTCGGGCTTTACCGTCGTCTTCGCTAACCTCAAGCATTTTGCAGGTAATATGCAAAGGCTCGCCCAGTGGAATAGGGTGAATAACCTCAAGACCGACTCCCTGATTAATAATGCCCAGCAATGGGTAGCGCAATTGTTTTAGCTGTTGTGCGCAAACTGAAAGTGCAAACTGGGAGAACAAATGAGCGGGGAGATGTTGAGTATTCTGTTCAAATCGCAGATTGTCTGATGTTTCGATACCAAAGGTGCACCACTGTTGATATTGCGAGACCAATTCTTCGCTTGGTGAAGGCAAAACAACATGAACATCGTCAATTTGGGCAGGGTTGGTTTTAGGGCGGTTAACCGGAAATATTGAAGAAAGCAAAATGCCACTAAGAGTTTTTAACATTGCCCCTTGATGGCTGATCATACGAAAAGGAATTTTCATTGCTTTCCTCAAGTGGTTGGTTAAGCGATCTTTTTAGGATCGTTAATTTACTCGCTTTCTATTACCTGCTTTTTATTACTCGCCGTCGACTACTCGGGTTCCCCACAAATCGTACTCGTCGGCGTGTTCAATCAATACTTCTACAAAGTCACCCGGGTTCACTTCCATATCACCATTTAGGTAAACCATACCGTCGATTTCGGGGGCGTCAGCGTAGGTTCTGCCAATCGCGCCTTCGTCATCCACTTCGTCGATAAGCACCATCATAATGCAGCCAATACGCTTCTGTAGCTTCGCCGCGCTAATCGCCTGCTGTTTTTCCATAAAGCGCTCATAGCGTTCTTGCTTGATCTCTTCTGGAACCGGGTCAGGAAGGTCATTTGCTTTAGCGCCTTCAACATCGGAGTATTTAAAGCAGCCAACACGGTCTAATTGCGCTTCATCCAGAAAATCTAATAATTCCTGGAATTCTTCTTCGGTTTCACCCGGGAAACCAACAATAAAGGTGGAACGGATAACCAGCTCAGGGCACATCTCTTTCCACTTTTTAATGCGTTCAAGTGTGCGTTCTGTCGCCGCAGGGCGCTTCATTAATTTAAGAATTCGATGGTTGGCATGTTGAAATGGAATATCCAGATACGGCAGGATTTTCCCTTGAGCCATCAACGGAATGACGTTATCAACAGAAGGGTAGGGATAAACATAATGCAAGCGCACCCAGATCCCTAAATGACTCAGTTGTTCGCAAAGGCTAACCATGTCGGTTTTTACCGGCATGCCATCCCAAAAACCGGTACGATGTTTTACATCCACGCCATAGGCGCTGGTATCCTGAGAAATCACCAATAATTCATTCACGCCAGCATCACGTAAGCGTTGTGCTTCACTTAAAATGTCACCTACCGGACGGCTAACCAAATCGCCGCGCATGGCTGGAATAATGCAGAAAGTACAGCGGTGGTTACAGCCTTCCGATATTTTCAGATAGGCATAATGACGCGGCGTGAGTTTGACACCATGCTCAGGCACCAGATGTTCAAAAGGATTGTGTACAGGGCGAGGTAGATTATCGTGTACTTGTTGCACTACGGCTTCATAGGCATGAGGGCCGGTAATGGCAAGTACATTGGGGTGAACTTCACGGATTTCATCTTCTTTCACACCCAAACAGCCAGTAACAATCACCTTACCGTTTTCAGCAAGGGCTTCACCAATGGTATCCAGCGATTCTTGAACCGCGCTGTCGATAAAGCCACAGGTATTCACAATCACCAGATCCGCATCTTGGTATGTGGGCACAACATCATAACCTTCAGTGCGAAGCTGAGTTAGAATGCGCTCAGAATCCACCAGGTTTTTAGGGCAGCCCAAAGAAACAAAACCCACTTTGGCATTGTGAGATACTTCGCCAGAAACGTCCTGTGATTCGCTTTCCTGACGTGACGCCTGCTGCTCCAGCACCTTTTTGGGAGTATCTAACGTGGTGGTTTTGTTAGGATTAAACTGTTCAACTGTCATGCTGCGCCTTATTTTACTTGCGGTGAATTCTTGTACATGTACGCTGCATACGTACTGTATACGTAATAGCGCGCGCGGATTATACAGGAACTCAAAGCCATGATAAACACGACTTGGTTTAGGTAAACAGCTTTTTCAGTTTTGCTTTGGTTGCACGCCAATGCGTTGCAGGTACTGTGGGGGCCAGACTGACCAGGTTTAAATATTCCTGATGGCTAACGGTAACTTCTCCACCATGCGCGAGCATGACACTGGAAGGCCTTAACTGTTCAACTCTCTCAAGTGATTTTCGATATCTATTGGGGTAGAAAACCGGAAACGGTGGAATAAATTTTCCTCTGACTTTTACCGCCAAATCTGCCACGTAAACCTTACGAGTGGGGACATGAAAAAGCGATATGTCTCTGTCGGTATGCCCCTGAGTTTCAATAATCTGCCAATCTTCAAAACCGGGAATAACATCATTGTTTTTAAGTAAATGATCTGCGTTTAACTTGCGGGAATACCAAATCAATTTCTTTTTCTTTTTGAGTCGGTTGGCGACCCACAGCGTTAGCAAAATATCGCTCATGTACATCAACCAGCCGTCGATGCCGCTATACCATTCACCCTCTGCAAAGCCGGAAATAATCTTACAACCAAAGCGTTTCTTCAGAGCATTGGCAGCTCCAGCATGATCGGGATGCATATGTGACACAACCACAGCCCTAAGCTGCTCAATAGGGCGGTTTAACTCTTGGGTAATAAAGCGTTCGATGCGCTTAATGTCAGCTCTACAACAACCATCCAACAGTAAAACCTTGTCGTCATAAACGGCGAAATAGATGGACTGAATGTATCCCTGGATTTGGTGTATTTCCACTTAACGGTCTTTTGAGTTTGCGATTAAACACCTAGTCTAAGCGCATTGCTATTGGTGTGGCAATGGTTCAGCGCTGTCTGCAAAAACATTCACCAATATTCAAGAGACACTGCGGTCACTAGCTAATTCATCACCACTTCCAACGGGCAATATTCATCCGGGGTATTGCCATCGCAGCCGGTATATGAGCAGTAATCTTCGGTGGTTTTAACCGGGGTGGGGAACTGGCTTTGGTTGGCGATACAAGTGTTAATGTCTACGCCGGTGCAGTATTCATAATGGGTGGCGCGTGAGATCACATGAATATTGCGCTCAAAGGCTTCCATTTTGGCCTTTTCTTCTCGGCAGAAGATTTTCTTGCTGAGATTACTGTATTTCTTATCTTGCTCTGTCCATTTTCCGGGCGTGCCAATGACAGCCAGAATAATCGGACTGGTTTTGGGAAGAACCGCTGCGCCACATGAAGCAAAAGCGGCTGAGGTTGAGTTCCAGTCTCCTTCGCCAGTGCATTGCAGACCGGTATCAATACCTTGCTCCAAATGAATTCCCAGAGGCGTTTGGTTTAGCAGTTTACTGTTATAGCGTTTTGCCAGTGTGCCTGCTGCTTGCATTTGTGTTGCTTCCATTCCGTCGGCACTTGGGCAGTTATTGCAGCTCCATAAAATCAACGATTCCCAGCTTTCATCCATATTAAACAGTGCTTTGCATTCTGCTTTTGTGGGATTGTTTGCTACCTGTCTGGCTTTATCTGAGCAAGTGGGTAGGGCATTGGTTGTTGCTTCCTCACTGTAACTGTTTAAAGAGAAGAATAAGGCGCTAAATGTCAGAAAGTTAAGAACAGATCGCATTGCAGGAAATACCTCTAGATAAGTGTGCATAACTGCAAGTCACCTACAGAAATTGATCGCAGACTCGACGTGGATCCGTCCTTGGAGTCTCCACAGCCGCTTCCCTGCGGCTGAGGGGCTGCTCACCACTTCTGTAGGTGACTGATTATTTGGGGCAGTTATTTGGGCTAACGTACAGCATAAACGGGTTGATTTAATTTTATTTATACACTAGGCATTTTGAGCGCTAATGTCGAGTAATTAAATTACCTATTTGTAATGAGATAAGAGAAGTCTGGTGCTTGGATACAGCAATAATTGAGAATGGCTAATAATTAACAGGATGCTATTTGTTCGCTTGACTATAATTTGGTTAATAGCCCTATTAATAGTGTGAATGCTTAAGTCAATGCGATCCTCTCCTGTTACTCAAAGAACAATCATTGCTACCATCGTTGCTAGCTTTGTGGTTCATATTGGCGCTTTCATTCTTAGTAAAGGGCCTTTACAAGAGTGGCGCTTTGAACACTTACCTTTTCATAGCGCGATTGAATTCTCTGGTACATTGATTGCGTTATTGGTCGCTTACTATTTGGTTATTTTGCACCGACGTAATGAAGGAACCAGTTTTAATCTCATTATTGCTGGAGCCTTGACGGCGATGGGGGTCATGGATGGCGTTCATGCCTTGGCTGAGCCGGGGCAGCTATTTGTGTGGTTGCATTCAGTTGCTACTTTCTTCGGTGGTTTGCTGTTTAGCATGATTTTATTGCCGAAACGTTTTGTCTACAGGCTCAATATGTTTTGGCCTATATGGACTGGCTTGATTTCCCTGTTCGTGTGTTTCCTATCTGTTATTTTTTCTTCCTCATTACCTAAATTGGTTGGGCCTGAAGGCTTTACTCCCTTGGCTATAATGCTGAATTTTGTGGGGGGAGTGTTGTTACTGATGGCTGCTGTGAAGTTATTACTTTGCTATCGCGAGTCAAAAAATCCGGATGATCTGTTATTTGTTTTACATTGTTTTATGTTTGGCCTTGCTGCAATCATGTTTCAGCAGTCCTTACTTTGGGATGTGTCATGGTGGGGATGGCATGCGTTACGTTTTGCAGCCTATGCTGTGGCGTTGCTGATTGCGTTAAAAAATGAGGTGTTGGCTCAGGATCACGCATTACGTTTGAATCAGGAACTGGATCAGGAAGTGAAGGAAAAGCGCACACTGTTGGATCAGGTTAATGAAAGTCTGGAGCAAGTTCAGAACCAGCAAAATATAATTCTCAATAATATCAACGATGCCATTGTGATTACTGACCGTAAAGGTCGCATAGAAGTGTTTACCGAACCGGCAACAAGAATGTTTGGTTATCAAGCCAATGATGTTTTAGGGCACAATGTTGCGTTATTGATGGATGGTGAAATTGCATCTGGGCATGATCGTTTAATGGCTGGTTATACACCTGGTCAAGCATCGAAAGTGATAGGTCGTAATAGAGAAGTGTTAGCTCAGACTCGAGAAGGAAGAAAGTTTCCAATTGAGCTATCGCTGACTGAATTTTACGTTAATGGGAATATGCATTTTATTGGCATGATCCGCGACATTACCACTCGTAAAAAATACGAAAAACAATTGAGAGAGGCGAAAGACGCGGCGGAACAGGCTAATCTGGCTAAGAGTGCTTTTTTAGCTAATACAAGTCATGAAATCAGAACGCCGATGAATGGTATCTATGGATCTTTGCAGCTGTTAAAGAATGAGCCTTTAAGCCAATTTGGACAAGAGCTTGTAGCGACAGCATTAAGGTCTACCAGGCATATGCTTCATACCGTCAATGATATTTTGGATATCTCGGATATTGAAGCGGGTAACGTAAAACTGCAAAAGGTAGATTTCAATGTAAAAGAGATTGTGGATGATACATTGAAATCGTTACGCCAGGATGCCAAAAAGAAAGCTATTGTATTGAATTTTATCAATAAGCTCGCCAAAGAAAGACGCTTTGGTGATCCGGCTCGTTTACGTCAGATAGTGGAAAATCTGCTAACTAACTCACTCAAATTTACTAAAAAAGGAAGTGTTGATTTAACGTTATCTGAGTTTAAAACTCAGTCTGAAAATGGCATTGAGATTAGAGTTAAGGATACCGGGATTGGTATGGATAAAGAAACCGCAGGTAATTTGTTTACTCTGTTTAGCCGAAGGCTCAATGGTTCCAATGATCCATATAAAGGCGTTGCGTTAGGAATGGCAATCACTAAAGCGCTGGTTGATATAATGGACGGCCATATTTGGGTTGAAAGCGAACCTGGTGTGGGAAGTGAAATTATTATTCATATTCCGTTGCCTGAATCAAAGGGCGAATTCGCACCACATGTAAAGTCAGAAGTAGCAAGTACAAACCTGACAAACAAACGTATTTTAATTGTTGATGATAATGAAATTAATCAAGCGATAGCTCAGGCTATGTTACAAGTTAGAGGGGCTCATGTTGAGCTCGCTGAGAATGGGGAGATTGCTGTTAATTATGTTTCTCAATATCGACCAGATTTAATTCTGATGGATATACAGATGCCTGTAATGGATGGTATTACTGCTTGTGCGAAAATCAAAGCTGAATACCCTGATCTTCCAATTGTTGCCCTTACTGCAAATGTAATGAAAGAGGACTTGCTGGAGTACGAAAGAGTAGGATTCGATGATTGTATTAGTAAACCTATCGATCAGGAAGTTCTGCATAGATGTATTAATAATCTGGTGTGAGTGCAGTTAGTTTGCTCAAAATGCCTTGGTTTAATGTGTAGAACAGGGAGCCTGAAATAACGTTTTTTGCTTCGTAGTTCATATTTTCTATTTATCAAATACTCTCCAATTAATATTTTTCATGTTATTGTTTTTTTTAATGATTTTTTATTTCAAAATTTCGTTTTGTTATTTTGTTAAACGTTTTTATGTTTATTTATTATTAGTCTAACTTACTTTTTTCCTAATCGATCTTTTTGTCTTTTGTGAAGCCCTTTGTTTAATTGGGTTAAGGCTGTGATTTATATTTTGTATGAAAAAATATATTTAATTGTAATGCAGGGAGGGCATGATGTTTTATCTAAAAATGTGAATGGGCTATATAGTCAATTAATGAAAAAGCAGTTACCTGAAAGCGAGCGTATTGCTGAATGCTAAATTTCTGTGGCTGACTTGCCGTTAATCACAATTATTTAGGTGATTATTAAGAGTCTTTTCCTTGGAGGCGTTTACTTGTTCAGGTTGCTTGAGTCGACCGTTGGGGGGATTTTAGTCTTCCTGTATTCTGACTTACGACTACACTATATTGATTAGGCTTTTCCCTCGTTTCCCCCAAGACTCTATCTTGGCATTGAGATATATTTCCCTTTTTCTTGTTAATTAATGTTATAAATATGGTGATTGGGGTTTCCTTTAGGATTATGGATGGTATCTTGCAGAGAGGATGCTATCTAAAAAATGGGTCGTAGACAGATCTAACATGGTGGAATTTAACCAGAAAGGGAAAATAATAACGACTAATCAATAATTGGTTCTCATATGCACTTCAATATTGACATTAAGTCATTGTTTTATAATTTTTTTATAGCAGTAACATTGTTGCTTTCCGGGGCTTTGCTCGGTTGTTCTGAACGCCCTCAACTTAATAAAATCGTCTTGGCTACAACTCCCTGGATTGGCTATTACCCTCTGTACTTTGCTGAACAAATAGGCCTTGATGAAGAGCTGGGTATTGACCTTCGGCTAATCGAAAACCTGTCTATTGCTGATTTTCGTCGGACTGTGGTGAAAAATCATATTGATGGTTTTGCCAGCTCCATGTCTGAAGTGACTCAGATAAATCAAATCCTGGAGCAACCTATGGATTTGGTTTTATTTCCCGATTATTCAAATGGAGGTGATGTTATTGTTGCCAATAAACAAATTGAATCATTGGCGGATTTGCAAGGCCAGCCCGTTGGTTTTGAATGGCAGGCTTTAAGTCATTATGTTGTTCAAATAGCTTTTGACTCTGTTGGTATTTCTCAGCCTAAAGTTGAGCATGTTGAAGCCGAGCAGGTGAATGCAGAATCTATGCTGTCATCGGGGGCTATTCAAGCCTATGTCACTTATCCACCAATTTCGACTCAATTGTTAAAATCTGAAAATGTACATGTGATCTTTAATAGCAGCAGCACACCTTACAAAATAATTGATGTGATTATGTTAAAAGGGGACAGGGATCCTGTCCTCAAGAAAGATTTGCGTCGTCTCTGGGAAGCGGTGATGAAGAAAATCAACAATAATCCTGAGCCTTTTCTCGCCTTTATTGCAGAACAATTAGGTGTTGATGTTGAGCTGGCAAAGAAAGAAATTTCAGGCGTTGAATTTTTGGATTGGCGGCAACAAGCTCATTTGCATGAAGAACCTGAAAAAGTGAAAAAGTTGCTTAAACTTGCGTGTGAGATTACCCCTGCTACAGCGTTAAGATGTTTAAAAGATTTGGATTTGATTCATTTTGTTGACCCTCAACTATAATCTACGTGATGCTCTTCACATAAAAGAGCAATGTTAGTAGCTAAAAGAGTGCCGGATAGATAGAATCCATCAGGTAATATAAATGTCCATAATTGTGTTGTGTATGCCGATGTGGTCTGAAGCCGAGGTTTAAGCGATGTCGCTTGAGTATAACA
Organism: Paraneptunicella aestuarii; assembly: GCF_019900845.1. Taxonomy (NCBI): domain Bacteria; kingdom Pseudomonadati; phylum Pseudomonadota; class Gammaproteobacteria; order Alteromonadales; family Alteromonadaceae; genus Paraneptunicella; species Paraneptunicella aestuarii. The sequence goes on from NZ_CP074570.1 coordinate 1,845,048, forward strand.
GTACTGTCTTTGGTATCATCTTCTTGTCTTGCGTGTTCGCTCATCTCATGTGTCAGCAGGAGCAATAATGAAGTGGTCTATTTCCACCAAGGTTTTGCTTCCCATGGGCGTGTTGTTCATGCTGTTTTTTCTTGCCCAAAGCTATTTAATCAATCGGTCGACTCAAGGCATTCTCCTTGAAACTTCTCGTAATCGAGCTCAAGAAATGGCCGATGCAGCTGTATTAGCCTTGGAAGCTGACTTAGGGCGCAGTAATTTCACTCGTGTTGCGACAAACCTGGCGAGTTCAGAGGAAGTTGAGTTCGTTATTTTTGTTGATAAGCAGTCAAACCAGATTATAGCTTCCAGTAGTTTTAAATACCGCAAAGATATTATTGATTTACCCGGAGAACTTCGTGAAAGAGTGCAAAGTGCGTTGAGAACACGAAAATCGCAGTTTGTTGATCTTGGAAATAATGATTTTTGGTTTAGTTACAATATTCGTACAGTGCCTAAAGGTAGCAAGGAATTAAAGAATTATTTAATGCTTATTAAATGGAGTGGTGAAGCTGTTAACAAGGCGATAGAAGATGCGAATCAGATCCATTTTCTGTATTTGTTTTTAGGCTCAATTATTTTTGCATCATTAGGTTATGCTCTGTTTCGGCAATTTACGCTAAACCCACTTGATAAATTGATGAATAGCATTAATAGAAAAGAACCGGGAGAGGTATATAAAGATTTTCCTGATAGCGGCTATGATGAATTTCAATTGTTATCGAATTCGCTGTACCAAATGTCTTTGACTGAACTGAAAAGTTTGGAAGCGATGGAAAAAGCGAAAGAAAAGGCCGAAGACATGTCGGCACTTAAGTCGGCATTTCTTGCCAATATGAGCCATGAAATCAGAACCCCGATTAATGGTATTCTCGGCTTGGTTCAGGTAGCTCAAAAGTCTGATAGTCCAGAGCAAATTCAACAGTATCTACAGAAAATTTTTCTTAGCGGACAAACCCTGGTTGGCATTATCAATGACATTCTGGATTTTTCGAAATTAGCGGCTGGCAAGGTGGTGATTGATAATATTGACTTTTGCCCTGATCAGTTAGTTGAGCAGGTCATTGAGTTGTGCCGTAATAATGCTGATTTAAAAGGGCTTAAACTACATGCGAATTTAGCCGCAGATTTGCCTTTAAGTATTCGCTCAGATCCTCTTCGCTTGCACCAGATTTTACTTAACTTGGTTAACAATGCCGTTAAATTTACTGAGAGTGGTTCGGTAACTATCGATATGTCGATGGAACTGACAGAAGAGCAAATTTGGTTAAAGGGTAAGGTTATCGATACTGGCATTGGTATTCCTGAAGCTAAGCAGACAACACTCTTTGACGAATTTGTTCAGGCTGATGGTTCTACTACCCGTAAATATGGTGGTACGGGATTAGGGCTGACTATCAGTAAGAATTTGGTCGATTTGATGGGCGGTGAAATTGGTGTTCAAAGCAAGGAAGGAAGAGGTAGTTGCTTCTATTTTAGCATTCCGGTTTTACCCAGTGCCCATTTTGAACTTCAAGAAAAACTGAAAGATGTGCTGGCGTTGATAACAGTCGAAAATGGTGATCTGGAGTCATGTGGTCTTTCTGCGCCTATGTTGGCATTGATAAAACGTTTAGACGTATTTAGTAAAGGTGAGAGAAGGGTGCGTTTGTGCTCTTTGGGGGAATTTTTGGATATGGGAAATCTGGGAGAGGATTTCACGGTTATTGTTAATGCAGATGAAGTGTTATTGAGCTCTCGTAAATTACCTCCTAATGTTCACCCCTTATACACCAGCGTTAACCGGGAATCATTGATTAACCTTTTGTACAAAGGGGTGGTGTCTCTATCTCAGCCGAAAGGTAATAAAGAGGGAGCATTTGAACCTTTTGATTCAGAGAACAAAAAACGCATATTGCTGGTAGAAGACAACATTATTAATGCCGAAGTGGTTATGGCAATGTTGGCTGAACAACACATAGAGGTTGTGCATGTTGAGAATGGTGAGCTTGCCGTTAATTTCCTGAAGGATAATGCTGCCGATCTGGTCTTGATGGATGTACAAATGCCCGTAATGGATGGTTACACTGCGACTCGTGAAATAAGGGAAACATTACATTTGGATATTCCTGTTGTGGGATTGAGCGCAAATGCATTACCGGATGAAATTAAGAAAGCCAAAGCAATGGGGATGAATGATTACCTGGCCAAGCCTATTATTAGAGACATGCTGTATGAAAAAATGCGCCAGTGGTTGTCGGTTGATAAAGTGGTTTGAGGCTGATTTTGAAACATTTGGTATTGTGTCGTCATGCTAAATCAAGTTGGAAATATCCCGTAGAGGACTGTTATCGCCCACTTAATAAAAGGGGGTTGCTCAATGCTGTTGATATGGCCAGATGCCTGGCAAATGAAGAATTGAATGGAAAATCCTTTGATTGTCCACAATTGATCTTGTGTTCTCATTCTGTACGCACTTATGCGACAGCGCTAGCCTATATTGAGGAAAATCGCTGGCCGATCAGTGTGTTATCTTTGGAACCCTTGATTTATGAAGCATCCGGCCAAACGCTTCTTTCTATTCTTGCGAAAGTAAAAAAGAGTGTTAACTCACTTTGGTTAGTGGCTCACAATCCGGGTTTGAATTTGCTTGCAGAATATCTGCTGGGTAAAGAATTGGAGAATATCGTTACCAGTGCGCAATTACATATATCGCTTGATATTGAAAATTGGAAAGAACTCCTGGAACAAAAGACCATTGTTTCCAAGTCCAAACTAGTGCATTGGCTACAGCCATCTATGTTGTAGCGTCTCTTTTTCAATACCTATACTTTAATGACTCCCACTAAAGAGGTTGCTATAGTGAGAATGTTGATTCGAGAATAATCACTTTAAACCTGTTCTAGCAATACTTAGATGCAGGAACGTTTGTGAGTTGGGGAAGTCACAAGTGAACATATCAATATTTCATCTCTGATATGGGGCAGAGACTGATTGAATGATGAATGGTGAATGGATTGGGTAAAAGCAAAGAGATTTTTAAAAACCTTGATGTCAATCTTTCTGTTGAGTCTATGCAGCATATTTATTTGCAGGCTCGGGAAAATGAACCCAACAGTAGTGATTTCGTGCTCAAAATGGAGGTTCGCAGGCTTCTAAAACCTTGTCGCCAGGTGATCGATTTGCGTGGCAAAGTGGATGGGATTTGTGAACGTTATGAGTATGAGGATATCAATCACTTTATGGATCCTGTCGCGGCTCAGGTGTTTGAAAAACAACTCGGTGTTTTCGGTGATTTTACGATTGGTGTATTTGAAGCTGTGCATAAAACCGAAAACAATTTTCGGGTTCGTTATGAAAAATCTGTCGTTGAGGCTCAAGAAAGCTTCAAGGCTGGCAAGTCACCTGCACTAGCGCAGCAGTCGGTCGAGACCCAATCTGCACCTCAAATATCGTATCTGGTTCCCTCGTATTGTTTTGCTGATATTGACCGTAGAAAGGAAGAAAGAATGAATTTCTTCTGTAAGGTCGAATTACGTTCCGATTGTAATGAAGTATTTGAAGCCCGTTCTCTGGATCTTTCCTTACATGGCATTCGAGTACGTACCAATAGTGAAATGCAGTTCTCCGTGGGGGACGTATTTCAACTCTATTACACCGGATTGGAAAACAAGTATGTATTGAATGATGTCAATGGAGAGCGATATCAAGTCGTTAATATCATTCGTCATGATGACGAGCGGCAAATCGGATTAAAACGCATTCAGGTAACGCTTTATGACAAGGTGACGGTATTTTTACGTGATCTGATACGTACCTTGAAACCGGTGAGAAAGGTGAATGTGAGTAATTCACTGCGCTCGCTCAATATAAAAGGCTTGGAGCAGTATTTTATTAAAGGCTCCAAGTCATTTCCGGTCTTTATAGTTCATTCTAAAGGTGAGTTCTATCCTCGATACGCTTTATCCAATGAAGTGAGTGCCAAATCGCTTTGTTATTGGAGTAACAAGCAACAGCAGCATTGTTTATCCGTATTATTAAGTCAGGAGCGCCTCTCTTATATTATTGAGCGGGGAATTACCGAGCTATACGCCTATGCCTTTAATACCACCAGCAAAGATGATGTGGTTTTTTATACGGCTATGGATTATGAGTTAAAGGACAACGAGCTATTGCGTAGCTCTTTTCTTGCTTATGCTACCAGGCAAGCCAGTTGGCGAGTTTATAAACTACAAGTTAAAGAGATCTCTGAGCAGCAAAGTTATCGCCCGTTGACCACTCCTCAGGCGAAAAAAGAAATGGAAGAGGGGAAAATTCCCATTTCTGTGCGAGCCTTAAAAGTAGTACGAGCGCTGAGTCATATGGTGCTGATGACAGATATTACCGATGAAACTCAGGTTTTGGCCTATCATCGCCATAAAGTCAGCCAGAAACACTATAAGGCGCTATTACGATTTCGTCAGGCAGAGCCTGATGAGTCAAAGTCATTTAGTATGATCCAGCTTAATAACTTGCGCGGTGATATTAAGCAAACACGCAGCCCGTTTCCTGTGAGAACCAATGTTATTCTGGAAAAAGACGGTGTAAAACAGGATGGTGTGACCGATTTGGTAACCCCTTATTTAATCCGGGTTGGATTGAGAGAAGGGTTGCCCTGGCAAGAAGGCGAAGTGCTAAAGATTACCTTCCCTGAGTTGAAAACGCGCTCCAAGCATCACCAAATGGTTGATCTACCTTTTGAGGTTGTCGATATTGGTGCCGGCGGTAAATTTGTCTCGTTAAAACCGTTCAAAAAGCGAGATAGTGATATTCACACAGCGGAACATTTCTTTATTAACTATTCGCGAACAGTAGCTGAAAAGCACCTCAATAATCCGCCATCAAAGATTGAGGATTTACCCGATGCATTACGCAATTTGTATGTGAATAATGCCTTGAATTTTGGCTTATATTTTAAGCTTCATGGTAAATATCGATTACCCGCAGCCATGTCTCGCCCGGTTATTCCTACTCGAATTGCGACCTTGTTCAATTTGGGCATTGAGGCCGACAGAACCAGTAATGTTCAAAATATGTATACCCTGTTTTCTGATGGCGAATATGAACAACACTTTGTCACTGAAATACTCAAGATGATGCCTTCCAAGGGTAAACCAGAACTGAGGGAAGGGGTGATGAAAGAAATTTTTATTGCTTACCATCCTGACGCTAGCTCGCTTGAGAAAATGGTTACAAGTAAGCCAAGTGAAGACTTTGCCAGCAATATGGAACGCCAAGACTATATTGCTACCTGTTTGGCTCGTGGGATTTTCTTTTCAGTTACTGTATGGTTTTCTCAATCAGCGGATATTGACTGGGAATTTTTGAAAGAAGAGCGAAACTACGTGCGCAAAAACGCCAGTGAGGAACTTACCCAGTTTGAAAATGAGCTGAAAAAAATCATAGGGGTAGGAGAGGTTATCGATACAACGGATGAAGTCATGCGTCGATATGGATTTAGCGAAGAAGAGATCTTATTGAATCGAAAACCCAGTGAATAAGAGTTCGTATTACTTTTGCTAAGGCTCGTGTATTGAAATCAAGAATGAAAAAGGCGTTCAAAAGAACGCCTTTAGCTTATATGCAAGGGGTGTTTACCAACCGCACTGACGGCCTTTATTTTGCTCATCTAACCAGGTTTTAAGTGGAGCAAAGTAATCAAGAATTGCTGTTGCATCCATTTCTGGCTTACCTGTTAATACTTCCAGAGCTTCTTGCCAAGGTTTGCTTTGACCCATCATCAACATTTTATTTAATGCTGCGCCAGCTTCTTTGTTATTCGCAATAGAACAGCGATGAACCGGACCTTCGTCACCCGCAATTTCACACAAAGCTCTGTGGAATTGGAATTGTAAAATATGAGCAAGGAAGTAGCGGCTATATGGTGTATTACCTGGAATGTGGTATTTCGCACCTGGGTCAAATGCATCCGCAGGGCGCTCTACAGGTGATGCTACGCCTTGATATTGCTCACGTAGTTCCCACCAGTATTTGTTGTAATCTTCAGGCTTGATCTTGCCGGAGAATACACCCCAGCGCCATTTATCAACTAGCAAACCAAATGGAACGAAGGCAATTTTGTCCAAAGCGGTTTTTAACAACATACCAATGTCGTTTGACGCATCAGGAATTTCGTCAACCAAGCCGATGCCTTTCAGGTATTTAGGTGTGATGGACAATGCGATGGTGTCACCGATAGCTTCATGGAATCCATCGTTTGCAGAGCTTTGGTACAACAGAGGCTGCTTGTTATAGGCACGCTGATAGAAGTTATGGCCTAATTCGTGGTGAATAACGGCGAATTCTTCCCCTGTTTTCTGGATACACATCTTAATACGCAGGTCGTCTACGTTGTCCAGGTTCCAGGCAGAAGCGTGGCACACAACGTCGCGATCAGCGGGTTGTTGGAACATCGAGCGCTCCCAGAAAGTCTCTGGTAGAGGTTCAAATCCCAAGCCTGTAAAGAAAGCTTCCGCTTGCTTAACCATTTTGATTTCGTCATAGCCGTTGTCTTCCAATGCTTTGGTCACATCAATGACTTTCATTTCCTGCTCTGGCTTAACAACATCATAGATATTGGACCACGTTTGTGCCCACATATTGCCAAGCAGGTGAGCTGGAATAGGCTTATCTTGTGGAACAATATCTGTGCCGTAAGTTTCACCCAGTTCAGCTCTTACGTGGCAGTGAAGTGCATCATAAAATGGCTTTACTTGCCCCCATAGACGATCAAGCTCTGCTTCAAAGTCGTCAGATTTCATGTCATATTTGCCGCGCCAAAGCTCACTGATATCAGCAAAACCAAGCTCTTGAGCTCCCTTGTTCGCGATTTCAACTTCTTCCATATAAAGAGGTTTCATGGGAACAGAGACTTCTCGCCAACCTTTCCAAAGCTCCAACAGTAATTCTGGGTCGCGTTGAGTCGCCATAATGGAACTCATTTCTGTCAGAGTCATACATTTCTTGTTGTCACCGTCGCCTTGGCAGTATTTTCCAGAGCCATACATGCCTTCCAGGTCTGTCTGAATTTGAGCTAAACGCTCAGATTGCTTGGCATCGGACGGTGGTGGTAATACCAGGGAATGACGCAACAAGTCCAACATACGACGAGTGTCAGCGTCTACTTCTACATTGTTGAATCTGGCCGATTCTTTAGCCATTTCAGAAGCTTTGCTGGAAACACGCTCACCAAGATAAGCCGAAACATTGGCTGTATCCTGATTAATATAGGTTTGATAAGCCCACGCTGCTTGAGCTGCTGGTAAGGAAAGCTTATTTAATTCTTCCTGAGATTGTTTCAGAAACTCTTTTGCTTCTGCCGCAGTAGCTTGAGGGGAAACTTTGGCACTTGTGTCGTTTTTAGGTGATTGTTCAGAGCATGCTGAGAGACCGAGCACTGCGCTGATAAGCAGTGCCAGGCTGGAGGATTTTGCTTTTATCATAATATTAATAATCCTGAGTTGTTGCTGTATTCTATCGTCGAAGTGATGAGTGAACCCTTGTGTCTTTTAGATAACAGTTAACAGGTTAAAACCGAAAATTAATGTTACCTTCACTCTCCTCGACATTCCCATGTATTAAAATAATCGGCCAGTATAATCAAAAAACGACGGATAAACAGACTTTGTATGTAAGCGGTGATTAATTTGCGATAAGTAGCGCAAATAATGAGATAGGGACTTTTATTTTTTACGGAATTTATTGAGGTTGAGGGCGTTTACCCTGAGGCTTGGATCTTATGGCGATAGGTTAGGCATCTACAGACTTGCACTTTCGTAAACATGCCTATAGAGTCAGGTGGATATGATTGGATTTTGTATTGCTCTGTGAACACGAAAAATAAAATTCTTAATGCTGCCGAATTGTTGTTCTCTGAACTGGGATTTGACAACACATCACTGCGCTCGATTACCAGTAAAGCGGATGTAAACCTCGCATCAGTGAACTACCACTTTGGTTCCAAAAAAGAACTTATTCAGGCGGTTCTTGATCGATATCTTGGTGTATTGATGCCGGAAGTGGATAAACGCATCAATCTTCTCTCTGAGCACCACCCTAATGCTAATGCAGAAAATTTGTTTGAGTTGATGGTTGAGCCGCTTTTAATGCTTGATTCGGTAAGGCCCAATGGTACTCGTACTTTTGTGCAGTTATTCGCGAAAGCTTACTATGAATCTCAAGGGCACGTGCGCAAGTACATCAATATCCATTACGGCGATGTTATGAAACGTTTTAATGGAGCCTTGTATGCCACGGTTCCTCATTTACCTAAAGAAGAAGTGTTTTGGCGTTGGCATTTTGCTTTGGGATCTTGTGTTTTCACAATGGCTTCAAGCCGGGCATTAACGGATATCGCTGCGGCAGATTTTCACGAGAAGATGGATATAGCTGAACTGATCCGCAAGGTTATCCACTTTGTTGCTGCGGGTTTTGCTGCGCCTGGCGCGGTGAACATCAAACTATATCCCGAGAGAGATATAGCCTGATGTAATTGGCGTTTTCTTTTAGTGTTGACTCAATGAGATTAAGTCAACATATGGTTTACTCGTATAAACCTAAATGCGCTTTGGCATAAGCCTCAAAGTCAGTAAATCCTCCGATATGTTCTTGATCCAAAAAGATTTGAGGTACGGTTTCTACCGGTTTACCCACGGTTTTTTCCAAATCAGCCTTGCTGATACCTTCTTTTTGAATGTCGATATAGCGAAATTTGAAGTCATCGCGCTCTTCACTTAACTTTGTTGCTAAATCTTTTGCTCTTACACAATAAGGGCATCCTTCACGTCCAAAAATGACAGCGTACATTGTTTTCTCCCGGTTTTTTCTTACAGTCATATAAGAAGAATCATCATTTAATGTGACTATTCTAGTTCATGTATTTCAATGGAAAAGACGATTAATTCGATTTAATTCATCAGTAATTACGATTAACCGGAGATTGACGCATTTTTGATAGGTTGCCGGGCAAATGATTGTATTTTCTGGCACATCTTTTATATTGGTGCGCAATAAAAATCATTATAAAGACCCTTTATGGCACCAATAATGTTAGATCTCACCGGATATGAGCTGACTCCGGAAGAAAAAGAGATCCTTGAACACCCCTTGGTAGGTGGAGTCATTCTGTTTACTCGCAATTATCACGATGTCACACAAGTAAGAGAACTTGTTCGGCAAACTCGCGCAGCGGCACGAAATGAATTGCTGTTCGCTGTTGATCATGAAGGGGGGCGTGTACAACGTTTTCGTCAGGGGTTTAGTGCCATTCCTGCAATGGGAAGTTTGCAGAATTCCTTTCCTGAAGATATCAATACGGCCTGTCAGTATGCCAAAAGCTTTGGTTGGTTGATGGCAGCTGAAGTGCAAGCTGTTGATATTGATATTAGTTTTGCGCCGGTACTGGATATTCACGGTATCTCAGAAGTGATTGGCGACAGAAGCTTTAGCGACAACCCGCAAGATATCATTTCAATAGGCGCAGCTTTTATTGAAGGGATGCGAGAAGCGGGCATGAAGTCAACAGGCAAGCATTTTCCGGGTCATGGTAATGTCCTGGAAGATTCCCATATTGCTATCCCTGTTGATAAGCGAGCGAGAGGAGATGTTTTCAACATTGATATGTCTGTATTTAAAGCCGTTCATGAGCAGGGACTGTTGGATGCCGTGATGCCAGCGCATGTGATTTATCCAGACGTGGACGACATGCCGGCGGGTTTTTCTGAGGTTTGGATTAAACAGATTTTGCGTCAACAGCTAGGGTTTGATGGTGTTGTCTTTTCAGATGATTTAGCGATGGAAGGTGCGACAGGCATTGGTAGCTTTACTCAACGTGCTGAAGCGGCATTTAACGCGGGTTGTGACATGGCATTGGTATGTAATCACCGAAAAGGCGCTATTCAGGTGTTGGATGAGTTATCCCATGATTATATCAACGCAACGTCAAACAGACGTTTAGCGACTATGTTGATGTCACAAAGAGCGGATAATAAAGCTTGGGCTCAGCTACAACAGTCCACCCGCTGGAATGAAGCCCAGAAGCAGTTAGAGAAGTATCATGAGCAATAATAAAGACGTTGAACCTGTATCGAATCGCTCTGAGCCTGAAAATTCGGGAGAACCAGAAAGCAGGGGAAAAATATCCTTTAGCTTTTGGGTGATTGTTTCTGCCTTTATTGCATCCACTGTTTTAGGATTGGGAACCAGCGCTGCCGGATTCGATACACCTATTGCCTGGACTGCGGCGATAACCCTGTTCACGGCCATTCTTTGGGTCACTGAAGCGTTACCTATTCCGGCTACTTCTCTCATCCCCTTTTTTGCCTTTCCCTTAACCGGAGTGCTCAGCCATAGTGAGGCGGCATCGTCATTGGGAAGTCATGTCATTATTCTGTTGATGGGCGCGTTTATGCTCTCTAAGGGCATTGAGAAGTCGAATGTTCATCAGCGCTTTGCTTTATATATGATCCGGATTACTGGCGGACAAAGCGCCAAACGCTTGGTTTTTGCCTTTATGATCACCGCCGCGGCTCTTAGTATGTGGATATCTAACACCGCTACAACCCTGATGTTACTGCCCATTGCGCTAGCGGTTCTACAACCTATCAATAATCCCAGAGTGGCGATTGCCATCCTGCTGGGTATTGCCTATGCCGCCAGTTTGGGAGGCGTGGGTACGCCAATTGGTACGCCGCCAAACATCATTTTTATGAGTGTTTATCAGGAACATACGGGAACAGAGATTAACTTTATTGAATGGATGAAGTTTGGTGTGCCTATTGTCTTGTTAGCTATTCCTGTCATGGCGCTGTGGCTAACCCGAGGCTTAGGGGAATTAAACGATTTTCATCTTCCAGAAGTAGGTGAGTGGCGATCTCAGGAGAGACGTGTTATTGGGGTGTTTGCCTGTGTTGCATTAGCCTGGATAACGCGTCCATTTTGGACTGAGGCATTGCAACTCAACTCGGTTGGAGATAGCACCATTGCACTTGCTGGCGTGGTTGCCATGTTCATGGTGCCAACCGGAAGTGGTGTTAAAAACGATAGGCTGTTGGATTGGCAAACGGCGAATAATATCCCTTGGGGAATGTTATTGTTATTTGCTGGTGGCATTTGTATTGCCAAGGCATTCACTGCATCTGGTTTGAGTAAGGAAATCGGGAATTTTCTGAGTGTACTGAATGAATTTCCTCTACTGTTATTGATATTGAGTATTTGTATTTTTGTGACTTTCCTGACCGAAATCACCTCGAATACTGCAACGGCAACACTGCTTATGCCCATCTTGGCGGTAACAGGTAGCTCTATGGGGATTGATCCTGCTTTGTTGATGATCCCTGCTGCGATTAGTGCCAGTTGTGCCTTTATGTTGCCTGTTGCGACAGCTCCTAACGCGATTGTGTACGGTACAGACAAGTTCAAAATCAGTGATATGGCAAAGGAAGGTGCAGTGCTTAATATTTTGGTTGCTTGTGTTGTTGCGACAGTGTCGTATTTATCCTTGGGATAATTGCTTTTGCTATTCCCATTAATTAAAGGTTAAACCACAGCCGCTTGAATGCGGCTGTGGTGATTTAATCCCTCATTTTAAACAATCGCTTCCAACTGATTCGCTTTCCTCTTTCTATACAGCTGTTGGTTCTCGTAGCTTAAGTGTTTGAATGGGCTGTTGATTGCTGGGGGTTGTAGTTGAATACGCCAAAGTTCTCGATAGCCTTTGAATTCGGTACGGCCATGGAGCATTGTCTCGTTATTAATGAGGATGGCGTCACCGGGCTGCATGGCGAGTTTAAACATATTGGATTCCGACATGCATATGGCTCGTAGAATCTTTTCCAATTGCGCCATGTCTTTGAACTCTGGTGAATCAACAATTTTGGAATAATTCGGCTGGATAGTGTTTGGGTGGTCTTTGCTATCCCAGACTTCCCACCATCGAATAATGTCTTCCTGTAGCCATTTGGAGTGCATGACGATAGGGTACACTCGTTCAATGCCGCCAAAATAGCTTTGTTCAGTGAAATAGCTTAAGTGGGTATTGCGTAGCGATTCTCGTAAGTGTCCATTGATAGACAAACTGGCATTTAGAGTATCCACTAACAAACTGAGTCCTTGCTGAGCAGGATCGGCAGTCTCCATTCTATGGCAATAGAGGGTGAATTCCCGGGGGGTGTAATCGCTGTATTTATGAATGCTTTGATCAATGTTCATATAAGCGGGCGGGCTATTGAGATCCCAGTGAATCGGTAATCCTTCTTCAGAATCAACCGAAGAGGGCGGCTTGCCTTGATGACCTATCTCGGGGGCTACAACATGGGTGAATCCAAATTTCCATGGGATCATCTTACCGCGTTTTTGATACCAATTTTCGTAGTCTTTCGAGGTGTGGAAACGCTCGAAATTTCTAAGTACGACTACGCCAAACTGTTTGTTTAAGGCAGTTAGCTCATTATTGTCAAAATCATGCAATGACAAGCCGGTGTTTTTACCGTCGATAATGAGCCCGCACTGATGACGGATTAAAGACAGTTCCAGTTTGCAATATTGTTCTAAAACAGAGGGTTTTGCGCTTGATAGTTTTATCAGTAGCCAAGGTGAGTTTTTATATTGAACTGGCAATAAAACCTGAGAGCCAATATGGGTCTCTACCTGATGTTCGATAAGGGGAGCAATGCTGAATTGTGCATTGGATGTATCAAATAGCACGGTGTTATGCCAAGGGGTTTTAATAGAACCTTTTTCGATGACGCTTTTCTCAAATAAAGCCACACTATATTTGCTTCCATTAAATGGATGGTCATGAATGCTAAGTCGGATATAGTCGTCGTAGTGTTTTGCCAGGAATTTATCCAGCGCTTTACCTTGTAACATCATGCCTTTGGCAATATCGGATATACGCTGATTCCTTTCTTTTTTGGTCATAGCGTTAGTGAGTGGTCTTTGGTCTTCGCACATGAATCGCTTCATGCCGATGTAAGTCAGGTGTACGTTTTCATCGGTTTCAAGCAAGTTGTCAAAGTTGTCCTGATACTGCTTGTCTCCATAAAGTGCCCGTAGTGCATCGGAATATTCATGCACTTCATAGGCAGCAAACTCTTGGAAATGTTGAAAGTTTGTGACGGCAATAATGTCGCTGGCGTTGAAGCTGTTGATGATCTGCTTCAAGCCTTCTGAATACTGGTAATGGTGAGTCAAATCGACACTAATGAACTCACTGAATGTATGGTAGTCAGAAAATATCGTAACAATAGAGCCTTGCGGATAGATAGACTCTATATTTCTGATGGTTTTAACCAGCTTTTTGATAGCTAGATATTCCCCCATATCAGGCTTTGTCCCCAACACTTTATTGCGGTTGACTGACTTACAGGGAAACGCAGGTAGAATAAATCGAATCGGTTGCTTATTTTCTACATGTAGTTTTATTTGGCTTTTAAGTTTTTCATATCCTTCGTGTGTGGAATTATTACAGATTAAAACTTCTTGAGTTAATTCAAATAATATTAGATCAACAATATTTTCATTATCGCGCATGATTTTACCCTGCTTTTGTAAAATTTCGTGATTATGAAAAAGTAGAAGCCTAATTTATTTGTGTCAAATGGATAATAATTAGAGCTTGGATTAATCAAGTATGGTTAACTCTTTTTTGCGGTAATTTAAATGCTCGCTTTGTTTTGTTTTTTGCTCTTTCTATTTAATTATGTTCAATAGTTCACTAAATGAATTAAGTACAAAGTCAGGATTTTCTGATGCAATGGGCTTACCGTGATTGTATCCATAAGTGAATGCTGCAACGGGAATATGGGCATTTCTCGCTGCCTGAATGTCATTACTTGAATCGCCAATCATCATGGTTTCTTCGGGCTTGTATCCCCGTTCTGACATGCATTTGAGCAGCATTTCAGGATGTGGTTTTTTGTTCACTACATCGTCACCACCAACAAAAAACGGGAAGTAGCTGCTAATGTTCAAGGCATTCAATATAGGGGCAATCATTGCTGTTGGCTTGTTTGTCGCTATCGAGAAATCAAGCTCTTTTTCCTGTAATTTATCTAAAGTTTCAATAACTTGAGGGTAAAGGTGCGTTTTGTCGGTGCAACATTGCGCGTAATGATGTTTGATGCTTTGAAGTGCTTTGCCTTTCATTTTTTCAATGGCATCAGTATCTTCTAAAGCGTTCTCTAAAGCGCGAGCCAGTAAAACTTCGATACCTTTGCCGACCCATTCTTGTACCTGTGTTTCTTCCACCACCGATAAGCCAAATTCCAGCAAGGTTTTATTCAATGCCTGAGCTATATCTGGCGCGCTATTTACCAAGGTACCATCCAGATCAAAGATAAGAAATTTTACGGTCATATGAATGCCTGATAAGAGAGATTAAGGGGGTGTTGCAGTGCTTTTTTCTATAACAATTCAAATGAATGGACAAGGTTTATCTCTGTTTTTAATCTCATAAGTTCACATTCAAGAATTTAAGGTTTTTAGATTTGAGAATATTAAATAATCATTTTTTTGATTGTTATGTATTTAAAGTCATACTTTTTTATAATTTGATATTCGCATTTAATCTTCATTTACTAAAAATAAAGATAAGGTTTAGCTCTTATTGAGTGCGAATGAGCTTATGAAAACCTGATTCTGCAATCTATCAAGCGATTGGATTGCGCATTCACCCTTTGAGGGATTACTCATTCATAAAATCAGGGATTTTGTAGCGCCTGATTTGTACGACCATGCCAAACATGGGGTGATCAAAATAGTGCATTTGGCGGCTGATCACTCTACGCAATTGCTGAAAGTGATAAGGCTTCAGGAAGTACAGTGGTTGAGTGGGCATGGCTGAGTTGTCATTTGAATTGCTTTCAGTGACTCCAGATTGAATGCCGTTGCCCTCGTCTGGTAACTCTAAAGGAGGCTGAAATGCTTGCAATATGCGCTCTGGCAACTGATAGCCTTGCAATAACATGGGCTGACGGAAGTTCAGTTTGCTGTCGATATGCAAATACGGCGTGCGACCAATATTTTGTAAATAAACTCTAAACATGCCGTCCAGCTCCCAAATATCTTTGTTTGCTTCGTTCTGAGCCATGTCTGGTATATCAATGAGGATAGATGCTGATTGGGGACTATCTGCACCTCTTAATTCCACTTTATCCAGTTCTGCCAGTGCCTGTTTGATGTCATTTAGCATCTTATCTTCTTCGGACATCCATTCTTCTGACAGAAACGCTGTTGAGCTTGAGCTTTGCTCCCGGGGATGCTCTTGCGCATGAGAGTTTGTGTTTTTCTGCTTGTTGGCTGAAAGCATTTCTGGGGGCATGGGATAGCCGTTGTAAGCAAATTCGTTTCCGTAGTTTTTACCTGCGATTAATCTAAACCCGGGTGACTGTTGTGGGCCAAACTTAACCGGTTGTCGCCATGCCAGATGCAGCATGGTTTCTAGTCCACGCATACGGTTTATATCTCTTGCCAGCTTTTTCAGCGCTAACTGTGATGCTGGCAGTAAGTATGGGCTTCTAATATCGTCTCGGTTGAAGCTATCAACAATATTGGGTACTGATTCAATAAAAATGCTGTCTATTTCAGATAAAGGTAAATAATCCAGTAAATCGGGGTTTGCCAAGCTGGGATCAATAACATCATTTAGCCAAAAGCGCGGCTTGTTATTGCTAAATGAACAGCCCAGATCGGCAGGGATCTCCCAGTGAGCCAGTTGATATTGCTGCTTCTCTGTTTGAAACGTCATTGCATCATAAATTGCTTGTGGGGTAGATGCTTCTTGAGCTTCATCAAGTTCCTGAGCGTTTTCAGAAGTAGTGATATTGTCTGAGTAGCTTGCGGTTTGAACTCTTTCTTTTAGAGGAAAACTTTCTGGGGAAGACGAGCCCGAATCTATTGTGTTACTTGATTCCTGTGCTGTTTCTGGCACTTCATCTGGATTTTCACCTGGTCTTTCACCTGGTCTTTCATCAGGCATAGAAAAAGCCATTTGCAGGCTTTGTATTTGCCTCTCTTCTTCAGACATTCCATTGAGTTGCTCTTCTCTTTCATTGCTTATTGCTCTGCCACCGCGCAGATCCATGCCTTGCTCTTGATAAGAGGCTTGAGAATGATATTGAGGAAATACATCAACCGGAGTTAAAGGCTCAAATACGCTTTCGTCTATGCTAAATGCTGGTGCGGTTTGCTTTGGAAATGCGATGCTTTCCTGTTGATAGCAATTGGGAAGAACCTTGTTTAGACGGCTGATATCTGGGTGCAAATAAGGTGTTAGCAAGTCACGCACACCTTGCATTTCAATTGGCTGCAATGCAAAAGGAAAAGATTCGGTGAGTTGCGAGCCATCAATATTGCGTTTGAATACGATGACTTCAATATCGAACCACCAATCAGGCTTTTGCTGCGCTTGTGCATTGACAGAGAATACACTGGTAGCAGCTATGAGTGCGCTGCATAGCTTCACTTTGATACTCGCTCTTGCTCTTATTTGCTCGTTTCGAGTTGATGTGTTTTGAGAGAGCCGCAATTTAGCGTCAGAACGAGTCGTTATTCCCTTGCTAAAATTCTTATGTATCAAAGGGTTAGGCCGCCTGTTTAGTGAATTCTTGTAACATATCGCCGATAAGTTTAACACGCTCTTCGGCGTTGTCCGTGTTTATTTTAAATTTCAGTCGTTGTGGGCCATCCAGTTTGTAAATGTTGGATTGCGCCTGAATTAAACTGATGATAAAGCCGGGATCCACCTTGGTATTTTGGGTGAATTCAATAAAACCTCCGCTCTGACTGGCTTCAATTTTCTGAATACCTACCTGTTGCGCCAGCATTTTCATTTCACTGATCTTGAACAGGTTTTTGGTGGCATCAGGTAACAAACCAAAGCGGTCAATCAGCTCAACCTGAACATCTTCCAATTGATCCATATTCTTGCAGGAGGCAATTTTCTTGTATTGCGACAGTCGTGTATTGACGTCTGGAATATAGTCTTCCGGTAACAGTGCCGGAATACGTAATTCGATTTCCGTTTGCTTCGCCAATACATTTTCCAAACTCGGCTCTTTGCCTTCTTTTAGGGCTTCAACGGCCAGTTCCAGCATATCCATATACAAGCTAAAACCGATGGTCGCCATTTGGCCTGACTGGTCTTCACCTAATAATTCACCTGCGCCACGTATTTCCAAATCGTGTGTTGCCAGTGCAAAGCCGGCTCCCAAATCTTCCAATGAAGAAATGGCATCCAGTCGTTTTACTGCATCTTTGGTCATGCGCTTGGGGTGAGGCGTGAGCAGGTAAGCATAAGCCTGGTGATGAGATCGTCCTACACGGCCTCTAAGCTGATGTAATTGCGCCAAACCTAGATGATCGGCTCTGTCCATAATGATGGTGTTAGCGGATGGTACGTCGATACCGGTTTCAATAATGGTGGTACACACCAGTACATTAAAACGCTGGTGGTAGAAGTCAGACATAACCCGTTCCAGCTCGCGCTCTCGCATTTGGCCGTGAGCTATGCCGATTTTTGCTTCGGGTACGATTTCAGCGATTTCGTTGGCGGTTTTCTCAATGGTGTCGACTTCATTGTGCAGGAAGTACACCTGACCACCACGCAGGATTTCACGCATAATGGCTTCGCGAACCAGCTGTTTGTCTTTTTGTCTGACAAAGGTTTTTATTGCAAGGCGTTTTGCAGGCGGTGTCGCGATGATGGACAAATCACGCATACCACTTAATGCCATATTAAGCGTTCTTGGGATGGGTGTCGCGGTGAGGGTGAGTATGTCAACTTCGGCTCGTAGCGATTTGAATTTCTCTTTTTGCTGCACCCCAAAACGATGTTCTTCGTCGATGATCACCAAGCCCAGATTAGCGAATTTAACGTCTTTCTGGATCAGCTTGTGAGTACCTACCACAATATCGACTTTGCCATTAGCCAGGTTTTCCAGCACTTGATTTTGTTCTTTGGTGCTTCTGAAGCGGGACATCACATCAATGCGCAAAGCCGTGTCTGCGAAGCGATCAACGAAGTTTTCATAGTGTTGTTGGGCTAATAGCGTGGTAGGGACTAATATCGCCACCTGCTTATTCTGGCTGGCGGCTATATAGGCTGCACGCATAGCCACTTCGGTTTTGCCAAAGCCCACATCACCACAAACCAGTCTGTCCATGGCGTTGGGTGATTGCATGTCATTGAGTACGGCGCTGATAGCTTGTTGTTGATCAGCGGTTTCTTCAAAAGGAAAGCTTTCACTAAAGGCGCGGTAGCCATCCCAGTCTAATTGATATGCATGCCCCGGTTTGGCTGCGCGCTGAGCGTAGATATCCAGCAGTTGTGCCGCCACATCACGAATCTTCTCTGCGGCTTTTTGCTTGGCTTTTGACCAGGTTTCTGTGCCCAAAGTATGCAGAGGAGCATGGTCGGTTTCGCCGCCTGTGTATCGACTGATTAAATGCAGTGAGCTTACAGGAACGTAAAGCTTGGCGCTTTTGGCATATTCCAGAGTCAGGTATTCTGCTGGGATACCACCGACATCAAGTGTTTGTAACCCCAAAAAGCGACCCACACCGTGATCTAGATGCACAACGGCTTGTCCCGGTGTAAGTTCTGCCAGGTTGCGAATAACGGCGTTTTCATCGGTTGCTTCACGTTTATCGCGTAAACGACGTTGACTTATTTTGTGTCCTAGCAACTCGGTTTCGGTAATAAAGGCCAGAGCTCCGTCGCTTTCGTGCAGAATAAAACTGTGCTCGACCAGGCCAATACATATGCCAATGGGGGCATGTGTTTTTACGAATTCATTAAAACTGGCAACGGGTTCTGGTCGAATATTGGCTTTGCTCAATAATTCCAGAAGGGTTTCTCTGCGACCTTGCGATTCGGCACAAAACAGCACTCGGATTCCTGTGCTTTTCCATTCTTTAAGCTGTTCCTGTAACTTGATGGTCGGCACTTTGACTTGAGGATTAATGCCAATATCACCAATATTTTCAATCTGATAGTTGATGGTTTGAGCATTATCTTCGCCTGCATCTTTAAACAAGGACAACCGAGGCCATTGTTTTAATGCTTCGAATAATTGGTCGACACGCAGAAAGAGAGATTCTGGCGGCAATAAGGGTTTGAGTGGATCCCAACGATATTGTTCATAGCGCTCATTGAGATCGGCCCAGAAGAATTCAGCAGAGTGATACAAGTCACCATGCATCATCACTAATGTGTTTTCAGGTAAATAATCGAACAGGGTGGCAGTTTGCTCAAAGAACAGTGGCAGGTAGTATTCGATACCCGCTGGCATGATGCGGTTGCTGACATCCTGAAAAATAGAGCCCTTTCCTAATCCGGCATCAAACTGTTGTTTGTATTGCTCACGGAAGCGATTAATTGCCGCTTCGTCTGTAGGGAACTCATGTGCCGGGAGCATACGAATACTTTCAACCGGCTCTTGCGAGCGTTGACTGTCGGGGTCAAAAATACGAATGCTGTCAATTTCATCATCGAACAAATCAATTCGGTAAGGGTCTTTGCTACCCATTGGGTAAAGGTCGATGATGCTGCCACGAATGGAGAATTCACTGTGCGCCATAACCTGATTAACGTGGGTATAGCCTGCTTTTTCCAAACGTCTGCGAAATTGTTCGATATTAAGTGTTTGGCCTTTTTTCAGTATCAGTAGGAATTGCCCGAGATAATCAACCGGAGCCATGCGTTGCAGTAGCGTATTTACCGGTACGATAAAGATCCCGGGTTCGCTTTGGGTCAGGTGGTACAGGGTTTCCAGACGCTGAGAAATAATATCCTGATGTGGCGAAAAATTATCATAGGGAAGGGTTTCCCAATCGGGGAATACTTGAACGGGAGCTTGCAAAAAGAATTTGATTTCTTTTTCCAGTTTCAGCGCGCTTGGTGTATCAGCCGTGACCAGCAAAATGCGTCGTTGACTGGATTTTGCGGTATTGCTTATTGCCAAGGCGGCAGAGCTACCTTTCAGATTTGCCCAATGCTTATGATCGCCTGCTTTTGAGGGCAGTACAGGCGCGAAAATACTACTGGCCATGAATGCTTGAAGATACTTGATTAATTTGTCTTTAGCTTACTTTTTCGGCTGCTTGCGCAACTGTTTTGATTGCAAATGTAAGCTCGCTCTTACCAACAGTTCCTGATCCTGCTCACGGATGCGGGTATAAATGAGCGACACATTGTATTGCTCTGGTATTTCATCGCAAGCGCTATCTGTGTCAATATTTGTAACTGAGTCTGTTTCGACTTTTTCGCACTTTATCACTTCACCGTAACAAAACACTGCGCTGGCCTCGACGTCTAAAAAGAGTTTGAGTTCATAGCATGCGCCAACAGGCATCGCTTCAGGTGACTTTAGGGTGAGCCCACTGCCGCCAAACTCAATTGATTTAAACTGATGATCAGAGTGATCTTCCTGTCGCAATACATAGGACATGATGAGATCAATCTTGTGTGATTGGTGGTTGAGAAATTCAGCCAGTTCAGTGGCGTGGTCGCTGAGGTTTCTGAGCGATCTCAATGCCTGCGATTCAATATGAGCGATATCGCTGGCAATGCGAAATGCGTAGGGCATGTGCTCGGTTAGATTTTCTTCATCGGGAAGAACGAAATCATCTGGAACGGGAACGGCATTTACATTAACCGCGTGTTTGATGGTGAAGAATTCGTTAAATTTCTCGATTTTCTCTTCCAGACTTAAATTTTCCATCAGCTAATAAACGCTAAAATATCTAAGATTGACATGGTGTTAGAGTAGTACGGTTGGTTTCGAATTCCAAGTAAATCATGGCTTGAAGCTCGCAATTAACCGGAGTTATTTAGCTTTTGCTAAACCATTTCAACAAAGGTAAAAGCAACGGCTGCGATCATTAATGTGGCAAAACTGGAGCGCACGATTTTGGCTGAGGTTGGTTTTTCAAACAGTGGACGTAGCACGCTTCCCATCGCTAACCAGATAAAATCCAGAATTGTGGCGAGTATAAAACAGGTGGTTGCGGTAGCGATTAAGCCAAGCTGCGGTGATGCTAGTGGTAAAGTAAATTGAGAGAAAAGAGCCAGCAACGCTGCATAAGCTTTGGGGTTGAGTAGATTTAGAATAAATCCATCAATTAATCCTGGCATTTTTTCAACATTAATATTTGCTTGTTGCGGGCTAAGTATGGGGACTCTAGCTATTTTAACAGCGACATAAATAATATAGAGACCACCCACAACTTGCATGGTCAGTTTTAGGGCTGGAAAGGCTGTAAATAAGGCTGTCAGCCCCAATGTGGTAGTGGTGATAACCACTAATAGTCCTAGCAAAATGCCGCTTAGAAAAGGTAGCCCTTGCTTGGTACCTATGGTGGCTCCTGTCGCTGCTAAAGCTAAAGGCGCAGGTCCAGGTGATCCCAGTAATAATGATGTAGCTACAACGAGAGAAATAAACTCTTCCATGTTCAACCTTCTTTTTTGTAGGGGATGTTGATTACTTTTGCATTTCTTTGGCTAATGAGTTTGAGCCATTTTCTTGCAGCTTTGAGATAACGTTTTCTCTGTCTTCCAAACTTCGGTTCTGGCTGAACTTGTATTTTCCCTGAATTTCGGTAATCGCGATTTTTATGCCAACAATCATATTCAGCATGGAGGCTTTGTAGTCAGGTTGCCAGGGATTCGGATTTTGCCTCTCGTAGATTGCACTGAGTTCTTCGACCAGAGTCTGAAGTTCGTCAGAATCTGTCATTAACTCGGCTTTGCCGTATACATGTACGGCTTGATAGTTCCATGTTGGTACACCTTGTGATTGATACCAGGTTGGGGAAATGTAGTCGTGAGCTCCCTGAAATGTCACCAATATTTCCTGGGATTCAATGGATTGCCATTGAGGATTACGCCGAGCTACATGACATAGAAGCTGTTGCTTGTCTTCACTCAGTTTAAAGGGAAGGTGGCTGACAAATGGGCGACCATCTATATTTGAGATGAGTTGACCAAATGCATGGCTCTGAATAAAGCGATGGAGTTCTTCCTGATCCTTTACTTCAAAATGCTTGGGAATGTACATGATGCTGCCGTGCGTTTGCGAAATATCTGGAGCGATAATAGCGGGAGTTTAAAGTGGTGTCCTATTTCATTTCTCTATACATGAAATAGGACAAATCTATTTCTATATTAATATGTTGAATGCTCGAACCTAAATTACTGTTCCAAATAATCAGTCACATACAGAAAGTAGTGAGCAGACCCTCAGCCCCGCTTCCCACTTAATGAATGGGCGAAGCGGCAGTGGAGACTCCAGGGATTCCTTTCTTCAATAAAGAGGCGTCGAGTCTGCGATCAATTTCTGTAGGTGACTTACAGTTGTGTACACTTACTTAGATGTTCGTGTTATCGACAAGCGCCTTGTTCTCTTTTTGCAGATTTAAGATACCTCGAAGAATGAGTAATTGAGCCACATAGTAGGTGGTCATGATCAGATAGCGCTCATTGGGGATGGGTTCAATAAACTTATTCCAGGCAATCATTGAGTCTGAAATGATAAATGAAAAAGCCCCGAAGAAGTGGAGCAGGCTATGTCGCCATGCAAATATGGCAAACACACCCATTGACGCTATTACGCTGATATAAGCCGACACTGGTATCGCCAATTCCCCGGCAATAGGAATAACCTTTACTCCCATAGTGGCTGTCATACCCAATACAACGATCGTTAGTAACATTTTTGTCATATGGCGAGTTTTGTTTTTCAAACCCCAAAAAGCAGCTATGTAAAAAATGTGCCCGATAAGAAAAGAAGAAAGCCCAAAAAGGAAACTATTTTGGATGTTAATTGACAGGAAAATATCACCAAAAGAGCTAAACAGTAATGCAAGTGTTGTGAATGTGCGTAACTTACCTTCCAGTTCTGTATAGGAGTAATAAATCAGTAAGAATATGGGGGTTGCTTTTACAATAAAGTCTAGTGGGTAAGGACGAAAGTCCAGTGAGATTAGGTAAGCAACAGAAATAATTATGAAAGCTAAAACGATTTTGATCCCTTTGTTCACTGCAAGGCTTCTTCTTAAAAATGATTATGGTTTGCTAGCATGCATCGAAAGCCTCTTCGGCGCAAGATTTCAAATTAAGCTGTCTAAAATGTTTCACATAAATGCGTCAGAATCTTAATGGTGAATCATACTTTAGTCTAAACACCCCGATAAATAGGTTAAAAAATGACAACTTTTACGTCATGAGAGTTAGCCTTTTTGCGTCAAAGTGTGAATCTTATATTGAATTAAAATGCTTTATAAACAATATTTTGGCATTTAACTCTTTGTGAGTGTTATTTCATGTGTTCAATGGTGAGGAATGCTTGAGGTTAAAATATGATCCTTATCAATGACAATTCGATAATATTATGTAAAATAAATTCCGGATTGAGGGCTGATAGAGTTAAAAGTTTGGAGATTTAGCCCGATATAAAATAGTTGGGTCAGTGAGGGGAAACTCAAAGCAGTGCTCAGCCATTTTCAAATGTAGGAGTTATTTGGATGAATTTTTTTTTAAAACAATCGGTAAGATTAAAAATTCTGTTGATACCCATTGTTGGAGTCATTGCATTTTTCATTTATCTGTTTGTGAATATGTGGGCGATGAATCAAAACCTACATTTGTTACGAGATGCCAAAGAAATTCAATTCCCTCTTTTTCAAATTTCAGCAAATGCGTTAAAAAAACTGGAAGATATTAAAATCGCACTCGGTGACGCGGCTATCATGGGCGAGAGCGATAAACTGGATGCCGCAAACGATTCCTATGATTTACTCAAAAGTGAATTAAATAAAGCTTTATCTATTGATGAATCTGCAAAAGGTCAGATTAATGAACTCATCAAGCAGCTTGAGATTTATTACCCTCACGCTTATAACATTTCTAAAGGAATCGTTGAAGAAACTGCCGACTTTTCTACCTTGGCTGAAGACAGCCGTATCATGACGGAAAGGGTGAACAAACTGTATGACGATTTTGTTGCCTTTAATTCCAGTCAGAAGAAATCTTTCCTTGATGCGTTTAATGAAGTGAATGAAAACACAGAATCGACCGTGTCTATTGGCTTCATTCTTGGTATAGGTACTGTCATTGTTTTGTCTTTGGTATCTATTCCAATTAGTGCCAGTATCAAGAAGAGTATTGATGAAGTGAGTATTTCCATGCGCAAGATTGCTAACGAAGATGGCGATCTGACTGTGCGCATTAGCACAAAAAGCCAGGATGAGATGGGGCAGCTAGTACACTGGTTCAATACCTTTATTGAAAAGTTACAGCGAACTATCAAGCAAACTGTTGATACCGCACTGCCGCTGGCTGAAACCACTGTGACAATTCGCGAGTTAACCACTCAGTCCCAAGTGATATTTGAACAGCAGTTGGCAAGTAGCTCACAGTCTCGCATGTCTGTTGTTGATATGAGTGATAGCGTTGGACGTATTGCCAACAATGCGGCGAATGCTTCCAGCTCTGCCAATGAAGCTAAAAATGCTGCCACTATTGGGCTGGGTGATCTGCAACATGCTATCGACAACATTCACGCATTGTCTCAAAACATTACTGAGTCTGCTGAGATCGTTACCAAGCTGGAACAGGAATCAGCCAAAGTTCATGTGGTACTTGACGTTATTAAAGGCATTGCTTCTCAAACTAACCTGTTAGCCTTAAATGCCGCCATAGAGGCTGCGCGTGCTGGTGAGCAGGGGCGTGGTTTTGCGGTGGTTGCCGATGAAGTTCGAAGCCTGGCGATGCGTACTCAGGATTCTACAGAAGAGATAGGTCATATTCTCGAAGATTTGCAATCTACAGCCAAAGAAGCGGTGAATAAGATGCAAAGCAGCAGGGAGCAGGTTAGCGAGAGTGTTGAGCAAGCTTCGCAAGCGGGCGAAAGCTTGAAGACGGTGACCTCAACGGTACACGAAATCGATCAGATGAATAAGCAGATCGCGCTCGACATCAAGCAACAGAAGGACATTTCCAACCAATTGGTTGATTCTGTTACTGATATTCAAAACAAGACTCAGGAATCCAGTAATGCCAGCAATAAACTCAATGCAGTGAGTGAGCAATTGTCTCGTCTGGCAGAAAATCTGGAGTCTGTTGCGTCCCAGTTCAAAGTTTAATAGTCGTATGCGCCTGCATTGGGCGCAGTAATATCCGTTTAAAAACAGCAGTACCAAAATTGAGAATCTTTTAGGAGAGATAAAGCTATGAAGTTACTGAGAAATTCAATTCTCTTAAGCGCGCTGTGTGTACCGTTGGGTGTTCATGCCGCTGATGTGAACTTTTCAGGTTTCGCTACTCTTGCCGGCGGCATGACGTTGGATGATGGTGATGAATGGGAAGGTTATGATGACAGCTTCACATTTGACGCCAAATCATTGATTGCATTGCAAGCCTCTGCAGATTTGGGTGATGGTTGGGGTGTCACAACACAATTGTTGTCGAAAGGTATCGAAGATTGGGATATCAATGCTGAATGGGCGTTCATTAGCTACGACGCTAATGACAACTGGCGTTTGATTTTTGGTCGCCAGAAAGTGCCATTGTACCTGTACTCTGATTATCAGGACGTATCTTACGCTTATCATTTTATCAGTCCTCCGGGCGGTGTTTATGGTGCACCTTGGGACGTTGTTGATGGTGTTGGTTCAATCTACAACTTCAGTGTTGGTGAGTTTGATTCTACATTCCACGTCACGTTTGGTCGTAACAAAGACAAAATCGCCCAGTTACCTGATGCAACAGACGTGAATTTTGAAGACAACCTGACAGTTGCGTACACCTTAAACCGTGACTGGTTAACATTACGTGCCAGCGTATCAATTACGGATGCCACTATTGGTTTGCCATTCCTTGATCCGCTTGTGGGAGCATGGTCACAATTTCCTGCGCCTATGAATCAATTAGCAGATGATTTGGAAATAAGAGATGACCGATTCTTCTTTACAGGCTTTGGTGTAAAAGTTGATTATGAAGACTACTTGATGGTTGCTGAATACGCCAAAACAGATTTGGGTGATAACTTCTCCGCTAAATATGAGTCGTATTACGTGAGTTTAGCCAAGCGTTTTGACAACATAATGGTGCATTTTACCTATAACGCCATTGAGCAAGACCCTGATCAAATGCCTGATTATGCTCCGTATCCTGGTGCATGTATCGATCCTGAATCCTATGAATGTTTGTGGGAAGGCACAGCCGGTTTAATGATGGGTGCCGCTTCAGACAGAGATACATATACCTTGGGTGTTCGTTGGGATGTTAACGACTCAGTTGCTTTTAAAGCTGAGTACACTGACACAGAAGAAACCAATCCCTTTTACGAGACGGATATTCAGTTAGTTCAGTTTGCTGTAAGCACTGTATTCTAAGGTGAAATAATTATGAAAATATTATCTAAATTAAGTCTCATTTCGTTGTTGACGCTTTGTTTGATGATAAGTAAGTCTGCATTGGCCGAAATCGCTGTGGTGGTTAGTGCATCAAACAATAATGCTGTCTCACAATCGGAAATTAAACGTATTTTCCTTGGTAAACTTAAGAAGTTTCCTGATGGTAGTTCGGTAACGCCGATTAATCAGAATGCTGAATTAGATTTACGCAAGGCTTTTGACGAAATTGCTCTGGGTAAGTCTGCAAGCCAGATTAAATCCTACTGGGCGAAGGAAATTTTCAGTGGTAAGGGTAACCCTCCAAAGGAAGTGAATAGTGATCAGGAAGTGATCGCGGAAGTATCAAGTAATCCAAATGCGATTGGATATGTTGATGCTGCCAGTGTCAACGGCTCAGTGAAAGTCGTTGCTACATTCTAATTAATAAAGATAAATAGAATTTCCAGGAGACCCTCATTTGCTTTGTGTTGTTTGAAACGATATTGAATGGTTTCGAATCAACACAGCGCTGAATGATAAAAATGCCGCGAACAGTTCAACTGCTCGCGGCATTGTCGTTTTTGAGCACTTGGATCACTCAATCGCTTGTTTTAACCCTGGCTCAGGTTATTTTAATAACATCCGGAAATTTTATGCTTGCCCATTCGTGGCAAAGGTCGGCAACGTATTCGACAATGTCTGATTCACGGAGTTGTTTTGGAATAACAATATCGTGTGCGATACGTTTTTTTCCTTCATTGCCAAGGTAGTAGGCTACCCAGTTTTCTCTCGAATCTTTAATAATTTCAACATCTCTGCCGAATACGTTTAGTTTCATCTTTCTCTCTAATTATTTACGGATTGTGATACCAGTCTGCGGTTGCATTTAACTGAAATTGTTGGTTGCTACCACTATGGCAACTATATATTTGCAAACGCTGTCCGTTATAAGGCGAACCACCCGGAATGTCGATACAGTGAGTGTAGTTCTTGTCACGGTTTTTGAACTGTCCATTAGGCGTGATAGCCCACTTTTCCGAGTTACCGCCGTCACAGTCCCATAAGTGCATTTTGTCACCATTGTCGGCACTGCCTGAGCTGTAGTCGACACAATACTTGTCATTGCCTTTAATGCGTAATTGACCTTCGGCCGAGTACACGAATTTCTGTTCGTTGCCATTGTTACAATAGCGCATTTCTATGTTGCTACCATTGCCGTAACTGGTGTTGTCATCACTTAGGCATAATCCGGTATTTTGCACTGAATGGATGGTGAAGTAGCCTGGCAAGCTGCGGCGTTTGCCAACATAGTCAATGTTATTGCCAATGTAGGATGGTGTGCTGGATGCTGCCGATAAATCTATACCTACGCCTTGTACACCGTGAGCGATGGCGATCCACAATGCTGCAAAATCAGTATTGGCGAAATCACCTGCTTTGTCCCAAAGGTGCATAATCTGCTTGTATTCCGCCGCGCGGTTAGCCGTTGCTGTGTAATGATCGCCTGCTTTAACGTTGCCACAGAAAAACTTTTTGGAATTGCTGGCACTGATTGCATCGATAGTACCTGAGAATTCTTCTGGATCAGTGGTGTCGATATCCGGGCATAGGAAGGTGGCTAGATTGTCACCTCTATAGCCAAGAGCTTGCTCCATTCGCGCATTAACATCGCCTACATAACCGCCAGTTAGAGCGATGATGAGCTTGCCTTTCAAAGATGAAAGGGTAGGCCAGCCAACACGCTTTAAACTGGCGCGATAATCGCTGGTACTGAAATAGGGGTCGGTACTTTGTAAGTGCTGGATAAGCTCTTTGTAAGTAAAGCGACGATGAGCTGGAATATAACTTTCAACAAATTCATCCAGCATTTTCACTTCATCACCTTTCCAGGCGTTGAGTGGATCCCAGGATGCTTTCATGTCGATAAACAGCATGATTGGCGTGTCGGGGTTATTCGTATCTATCCAGTTCAGAATATCAGTCAGGCAATCGCCTAATCTGTCATTACTGCTGGCACTGCAATTTTCATTGCCTGCGTAGCCATCGTGGGAAACATAGGGGCCTTTGGTTTCAAGCTCCCAGTCACCTTTGTCTATGACGTCTAACTCTAAAGAACGATAGCCTTTGTTGAGCCAGTTTGTTAGCACTGAGTCGTGCTCATAGGAATTATGGGGTTGCAGGAAATAAGCTTCATCGAAGCGCATTGCACCAGTAACAGCTTGTGTTTGGTAGACAATGGCTTGAGTTGGTACAGATACCATCCAGGTAAGAATACCTGCACAGGCCAGCCTGGAAGGTTTTTTTAATGTATTGAATAAAAAGTTAATCATTGGGATCCTCATTTGAGAGTTCATTGTAGAAATGAATGCCGAATTAAATGCATCTCAACGGTAATATAAATTACCTAACAGAAAGATCCTAATAAGGAATTATGGCGATATGATGTCGCTAGCTTTACTGTCTGTAAAGCTAGCTTGGAAATAGGGGAATTACGCTTTATATAAAGTAAATAAGCCAATGACGATGAAAAGTGCGCCGGCGATGTAGTTCAATACTTTTTCATCTATGTAGTGAGAAAGTGTGTCGCCGACCAATACGCCCAATCCAGCAGAAACGACCAATGCAGCTGAAGCTGCCAGAAATACCATCCATTTACTGACGTTTTGCTCGGAGGCAAATAGTACCGTTGCCAGCTGTGTTTTATCACCTAATTCGGCAAGAAAAACGGTAAAAAAGATGGTGAGAAAGACTTTAAATTCCATTGTGATTACTCTTACTGATTTGAATTGGTTAGTTTTAATCGATTAGTTTGAATTTGCTTGTGTAGGTGGAACCCATATGGCTGTACCATGTGCAGTCTTATGAGTAAGCGGCATACCTACTTCAATGCCTATGGCAGTATGCCTTTCGTAGGTGCCAGAACCTGTGCTGATATAACCCGAATGCTCATCTCCAGTGCTTTCTAACAGCACGCCATTAGCGCCTAGCTTTGCCGCTTCCTGTTTCATGCGCTCTATTGCTGCATCAACTTTACCTTGCTCGGTAAAAGTCCAGGAGTTACGGCTAGAGGATTGTAATATGGCTATTTTTTCATATTCTGCGGGAGGTTCTGTGTACACCACCACTTGTTCTGGCGATATAGGAGGACGTTCCTGGCCTATGAGAACATGTGATGTACTTGAGCAAGCGCTCAGTAGTATCGAAAGCAAAATTGCAAAAATTCGAATCATGAGATTTACAAAAATATTGATTGGGTTTCAGTTAAGCGAGCGATTTTTAGAGTTATATCAGTTTGTAAGGCTGATGTGTTTTTCATCGCTTTTCTTGTGGCAGTATGGCCAAATTTGACGCGGAGTATAGCAGTTTATGGTGCTGATTAGCATATTCATCTGGCTAATACCCATATCTGTTTTCCACAATATTGTAAGTAAAATCGCTTAATCGTGTTCAAGCGACAATAATATGTGTCACAATTGCGGCACTTGTTGCCGGAATCAGGCACTTTTTGAGGATGTTCATTTATGACAGAAATTCAAGGACAGGTTGAATGAAGCTTCCTGTTTCTGTTTTTATTGGCTGGCGTTATGCCAATAGCCGCAAGGGCAGTCATTTTATTGCTTTTATAAACTTTTTCTCCATTACGGGCATTGCGCTTGGGCTAGCAGCTTTGATCCTCGTTTCTTCCGTTATGAATGGCTTCGAAGGCCAGCTAAAACAACGCATTCTAGGTTTGCTACCGCACTTTATTGTTAATACCACTCATGCTGAATTACCCCAATCCATCGCTGATGATGAGATGGTTAAGGGCGTTATTCCTTTTGCGGAACTGGAAGCGGCTGTGCAGTCAACGTCGGGTTTGAAACCTGTGATTGTGCAGGGAGTTGAAGCTCGTTCTTATGATCAGTACGCGTCGATGTCGGAACACTTGCTGCTAGGGAATTTGTCTCGTTTGCAGCCGGGAGAATTTGGCATCGTCATTGGCCGTTCTTTAGCTATGTCTTTAGATATTCAGGTGGGTGAACCTGTACGTATTATGACCGCTGAAGGTAGCCGCTATACCTTATTAGGACGCATTCCCAGCCAACGTAAATTTAAAGTGGTGGGCATATTTGAAATGGGATCGGAATTGGATAGCTCTGTTGTATTGATGAATATTGCCGATTTAGCGCGTTTGTTAAGAAAACCGCAGAGCGAGATTGAACAAAGTCGCTTATTCCTGCAAGACCCCTTCGATTATATGAACATGCGTACACAGTTGGATAAGGCTGGCTTTCAATACCATGATTGGCGTGAACGTCAGGGGCCGTTGTTCGATGCCGTGAAGATGGAAAAAAACATGATGTTGTTGATGTTGCTGCTCATTGTTGCGGTTGCTGCTTTTAATATTGTTTCAGCATTGGTCATGGTGGTGACGGAAAAGCAGGGTGATATTGCGATTCTGCAAACGCAAGGGATGTCACGCACATCGGTGCTAATGATCTTTTTGGTCAATGGGTTAAGTAATGGTATTAAAGGCACGCTTATCGGAAGTGCCATTGGTTTAATTCTAGCCTTTAATATCAATGAGATTTTATTGATGCTGGGTGTACCTATGCATCTGTATTTGCCAGAAGCTCGCTTGCCTATTTTGGTTCAGAACCAGCAAGTTACAGCCATGATTGCGCTGTCATTATTGCTCTGTTTTAGCGCTTCACTTTATCCTGCGTATCGTGCTTCCAAGGTGAAACCAGCCAATGCGCTTCGCTATGAATAGCCTGATTTAGAAGGGAAATTAATGAGTTCAGTTTTACTTCAATGCCAACATCTTACTAAAACTTATTCGGAAGGCCCGGTTCCCGTTAACGTGTTGGATGATATTAGTTTCACTCTCAATGAAGGTGAACAGGTGGCCATTTTAGGAAGTTCTGGCTCGGGAAAAAGTACCTTGCTGCATCTGCTTGGGGCATTGGATAAGCCCAATTCTGGCTCTGTGATTTTTCAAGGTCAGGACATCTATCAATACAGCGAAGCGCAGCAAGCCCGGTTTCGTAATGAATGTCTGGGGTTTGTGTATCAACAACACCATTTGTTGCCGGAGTTTGATGCATTAGAGAATACGGCAATGCCATTGCTTATTGCAGGAAAGCCTCATAAACAGGCGATGCAGCAAGCAAAACTAATTTTAGAAAAGGTTGGCCTTGCTGATCGTATTTTGCACAAACCGTCTGCATTGTCGGGAGGGGAACGGCAGCGTGTGGCGATTGCTCGCGCTTTGGTAACTCACCCCAAGATGGTGTTGGCAGATGAACCTACTGGGAATCTGGATGACAAGACAGGTGAATCGGTATACCAGCTGCTTTTGGATTTGAAGCAGGAGTTTGCTACCAGTTTCGTCGTGGTAACTCATGATACTCAATTAGCCGCCAAACTTGATCGTACACTGCATTTAAGCAATGGTAAGTTAGTCAATTCCGGACAGGAGAGCTAAGTGAACGGTCTGGTTTGGCAACTCGCATTTCGATTCCGCAAGAGTAAAAAGCGCAGTGGGTTTACGTCGTTTATTGCTTCCTCGTCTACCGTCGGTATTGGTTTGGGATGTTTTGTACTGATATTGCTGTTATCGGTTATGAATGGCTTTGAACGTGAGCTAAAAGACCGTTTGTTAGTAGCGATTCCTCATGGTGAGTTGACTGCGGTTGACCCGGCTGGTTTGGCAGATTGGAAAAGTATTATTGAACAGGCTAAACGCCATCCTCAAGTGGTTTCAGCTCAGCCTTTTATTAAGGCTACGGCATTGCTACAGCGAGGCAAAAAAACAAAGGCCGTTGAGCTGACTGCGATTGATCCCGCTTTGTCTCATCAGAACGAAGCGGCGCATATGGTCAATGAAGAAGCTTGGCAAACTTTCATTGCGACACCTTATGGTGTGTTACTTGGTCGCAAAGTGCTTAAACAGTTGGGCTTAAGTGTCGGTGACAAAGTTCAGGCTCTTTTACCCAGAAGAAGTGAGCCTGGAAGTAGTGATGGCTTAAAATTGTCTGCGCCGGAAACCATTTGGTTAACTGTTGTCGGGGAAGTGTCTCTGGGGGGAGAGCTGGACAGTTTTCTCGCTTATATGCATATGGATTTAGCCGCTGAAACCCTTTCTATTGCACAAGGGGCGCAAGGTATACGGTTAAACTATGTTGAGCCTTTTGATGCCAGAATGACGACTCGTAGATTGGCCTATGAATTGTCGCAACAGGTATACATCTCTGATTGGACTCGTACTCACGGGCACTTATATCAAGACATTCAGCTAGTCAGATCGGTTGTGTATCTGGCGTTGATTTTAGTGATTGCGGTTGCCAGTTTTAATATTGTGTCTTCTCTTGTGATGTCGGTGAGTGAAAAGCAGGCTGAAATTGCCATGTTAAAAACCATGGGAGCCCGGTCGAACCTGATTGCCAGAGTGTTTATTTTGCAGGGCAGTTTAAATGGGGTAATTGGTGCGTTATTTGGTTCGGTCTCTGGTATTCTGGTGGCGTTGAATTTATCCGATATTGCTAAATTTATTGAGTCTTTATTCGGGGTAAAGTTGTTATCTGGAGATATTTACTTCATTGATTTTCTGCCGTCATTACTGCTTTGGCGAGACGTGTGGATTACTGTATCTATTTCGCTGCTATTAAGCGTACTTGCTACCATTTATCCTGCTCTTAGAGCCAGTAAAGTTGAGCCTGCCAAAGTGCTCGGTCATTAGTCACGCTGTTTTATATAGAGAATATTCATATGACAATGCAAGTTCATTTTGCCCGTAGTTCTGATGAATGGGAACGCTGTTATCCTGTGATGAAACAGCTTCGTCCACAATATGATTTGGCTTCATTTTGTGAACAGATAGCGGTTCAGGTGCAAGAGGGGTATCAACTTGCCTATGTCGAAATGAATGGTCAGGTTATCGCGGTTGCCGGGTTTGTTATTGCGACCAAGTTAGCGTGGGGCAAGCATTTGTATGTAGATGATTTGGTGACGGATGATAACAAACGTTCAACAGGTGCAGGAAAGTGCTTGTTAGATGCGCTAATTGAATTCGCCAAGTCTCAGGATTGTCAGGAATTACATTTGGACTCAGGCGTGCAGCGGTTTGAAGCGCATCGTTTTTATTTGCGCGAAGGAATGCACATAACGAGTCATCATTTTCAGCTAAGATTAAAGGATGAAGTTAGACGTGGCTGAATCCGGGATTATTCTTCCCATTCAATGTTACGACGAATTAGGTCGTATTAAACCGCCATCCTTGTTATGGCTAATTGTGCTGTTGTGCGCAAAGGCTTATTTCATTCTGATTGTGTCATTAAGTAACTTTCAGGATCGCTCCTTGTTACTCTCTGTGTTTTACCCCGATACCAGAGATTTCTATTTGAATCTTGTGTTGGGAATACCGGGCGTTGTCGCCGCATTGATGGTGTCCTTTAGAGAAACCTGGTTAAAGCTAAACTGGCGTTTTATGTTTAGTTTGGTCAAACCTATGTTATTGCTGTCTCTTTTCGGTGATTTGGCGTTGCATATTATGATGGCTATGGATGTTCATTGGCGGTTTGTTTGGTCAATAGCTTTGTCTATTGTTGTTGTTGTGTTGGGTATTATGTATTGCCTGCGCAGCAAGCGACTGGCTTATTTTTCCGAAGACTGGAGAACTTTTGAGGAACCCGTTATGGAAGATAAAGCTAGCGATATAAAGTAGCTCGGGAAAAATTCCGGAAGTTTGGATAGCAGGTATAGAAAACACTGAGGGCAACAAAATGAAACCGGCATTTACGGTAACTCTTTCTTATGTCCAGCCCTCATTTCCAACTTCAATTTCAGGTTAATTATTGAGTGGAATTGGATAGCGCCTGATCGAAGTATTTTTTAATGCTGATATTGCTGTCGTTTACCAAACGCTGATAGCAAATTCCGGCAAATGCATAGGACTTTCCAGCGTATTCCAGCACAACATAAGGCGCGTCGGGATCGGCTTCATCATAACTCCATTCACCACCAACCAGCTTGCGGAATACTTCACCAACGTAAGCACCATAGAGATTACACAAGGTAAAAACGGCCTTGTCTTCAAGCGCTTGATCTTTATATCGACCTAACCAGCTTAGCAATACATCATCCACATATGAGATGCTTTCTGGAGTACCATTGAGTTTTACGTTGAATTCATCATGAGTGGTACTAATGGCATCTTGCGCACTGTCTGCCATTAGTTGATTTAGTTCTTCGCGTGTCATCCGCATTTTATTATTACCACCTGTCAGTCGTATTGTTATAAGACTATTGGGTTATTTGCCTCTCAGCAAGGATCATTTCCGTTAACATCCGGGTTCCGGGCCCCATTCTATCAGGATGTGGATTAACCATCGACACCACAATGCGCCTGAAACTACTTCCTTTTATGGATAATTGTGCCAGTGAGCCTTTTTTGAGCAAGGGCTGAACATAATGCGTTGGGAGCCAACAAAAACCAATACCTTCATGTAAAAGCTCAATAGCAGCGTGAAATTGGCTCACTGTCCAACGTTGTTCGGCCTTTAGCCATCCACGATTCTCAACAGGACTTTTGCCAGTGTCTTTTATCACTATTTGAATGTGTTGCAACAATTCTTCTGGATCTATTGGAGATTCCAGGGTTGCGAGAGGGTGTTCAGGATGGCTCACAGCGATAAAATCAACCTCGACCAGCGGTTCGTATAAATGCCCTTTGGGAATGTTTGCTGTGAGTACGATATCCGCCCAGCCTTCAGTAATGGCTTCTTCTGTTCCTGTGAGCACGGTATCAATAATTTTTAGGCGACTGCCACGGCAGTCATGTTGAAATTGCTTGAGAACAGGCAATAAATACTCTCTTGGGAAAGCCAAATCTAAAGCAATGGTAATTTCAGGCTCCCAACCCTGATTAATGTTTTTAGCCAGTTCTTCCAAATCCTGAGCTGATTGGCTCAAGATCCGGCTTCGACGCAACATGACTTCACCCGCCGGTGTTAAAAAGGCTTTTCGACCTTTGACTTCAAGTAGTTGCACATTGAGCTGATCTTGTAACTTGGCAACCGCATGGTTTAAGGAAGACTGACTCTTATTCAGAAGCTTTGCCGCATGAGCGTAACCACCGCTATCCACTACGGCTTGCAATATACGCCACTGTTCCAGCGTCGTTTTGGTGCGATACATTAAGTGCCTGACAGTTCGATTTTTTGGAATGATTGGCTTTTATGCTAGTGATATTCTTTCTGTTAGGCAAGTTACTTGAACTTGAATTGGAATAAAATAACCCCGAATACTAAGCTGTCGTGGACTATTATATGGGAGTCTTTAACTGAATATCTGCTAAATCAATCACATCCTTGCAAACCAATACCTGTTTGTTGACAGAGATAGATTGTTGGAACTTTATTTCTGCACATTGTTCCTGCCCGCTTTTTTGGCTTTGTAGAGAAGCTGATCGGCGGATTTCATGGTTTCGTCAAATGTGCTTTGTTTGTCTTTAAATGCGATGCCAAAGCTCATGGTGACATGAACTACCTTTTGTTGTGTTCCAGAAGATGGTTGTTTTAAATCCTTTTTCTTCGGTTTTTTGTCTGGGCGCTCTGCCTGACGGATCACCATAGGATAATTGGCAATGCTTTCCCGCAATTCATCTACAATATCAAACACTTGCTCCGGATTTTTACCGGGAAACACCAAGGTGAATTCTTCACCGCCGTAGCGATAAGCTTTGCCGCCTTTTGACACTCTGTTGAGCTGTTGTGCCACCATTTTTAGCACCTGATCACCTACGTCATGACCATAGGTATCGTTAAAGGATTTAAAGTGATCAACATCAGCCATCACAATGCTGTAGTTATTACCAATCGCTCGGGTGAATTGTATGAGTGCTCGGCGTGAAGCTATGCCCGTCAGATCGTCCTTGAATGCCATATTATGGCTATCGAACAATACAACGATGGAGCTTGCGACGGAAAATAACAGGCTGGCAAATCTCAGGACTTCGTTATTTTCGTAAAGCTGCAATATGAACATCATAACAATCATGCTTGCCAGTAGAGAATTACCGAGGCTGGCTTGCGTTAACATTCTTACCAGCAAGACCAATAGCAATATGGCAAATAGCAGAATTTCTGTGGTGCTGAATTGTGCGCGCCAGTGGGGTAGCCATTGATATAACGTGTTAGCCCAGTTTTGATATAGGTTGTTGCTTTGTAGATCTTGCCAGGTGAGTAAGGTAAAAGTGGCAACGGCAACCGCTATGAATAAGGCGATATCTTTCAGGACATTATATGGTCGTACTGCTTTGTTGCGCTTCCAAATGAGTACACCCAGGCAGCTGGCTACCAGTGGTAATAGCATCCAGGTTGTTAACCCTGTGTAT
The DNA here is from genome assembly GCF_019900845.1 of Paraneptunicella aestuarii. Lineage (NCBI taxonomy): Bacteria > Pseudomonadati > Pseudomonadota > Gammaproteobacteria > Alteromonadales > Alteromonadaceae > Paraneptunicella > Paraneptunicella aestuarii. Next base: position 1,881,868 of record NZ_CP074570.1, read on the forward strand.
TGATGAATGTCTGGTTTATCAAGGGAAAACAGCAGCAAGCTCCAAAACCCTGCGGCATAGACCAGGCGGCTGTGGTTAAATTGCAAAGCCAAAAGCAAGCTAATCCCTATTGCAACGTAAGGTAGCCAGCTTTTGCCATTTAACCAAAACAGGGTCTCGGCAGGAAATTGGGAAACAACCGTAAAGCCAAAAATGAGGATGATAAAAGGCAGTAATACGTTATTCAGTAATTCAGTCCAATATCTCATGGAGAGCTTAAAAATCCTTTACGTCTTAAAAGCGATACTGGACGACCCCTAATAATTGTTGCTGACGAACATTGGGATCCCAATACCATTGCATTCGATTGGCTTGAAAAGAATCAAGATACAAATACTCAAGACCCAATTGTATATTGTCCTGCCAATCATAGCGATAGGAAAGGGTGAGAGCATTGCCATCGCCGTTGTTATTGTCTTGCCAGTACATGTCCTTATCAATGGTTTTGAAATCATCTATACGGGCGCTAACACGATGTTGACCCGATTTATAACTCACCATAGCGTACCAAGCCGTAAAATCGACATTCACTTTGCCAACGCCCATTGAGGTATTTCCATCCATTATCTGGGTGATAAAACGCCATTCCTGATTGAAACGATATTGCCAGGCAAGGCTATGGAAGATGGTTTTCCAGGCGTACTGCCCACCACGAGCCAGTACGGTTTCATCGGCTTGGTTATTGTAATGGTAGTAACGCAGGCGGGAGGTGTTTTTGTAATCCCAGTGAGCACCTACATAAAAGCCCCAGTTGCCATCAATTTCACGATAGGGATCGACCCAGGAAGCCTGTTTTTCCATAATGCCACCGGGTGCAATGGTGGGGTAATTGGCAAAGGGAACCACTTCATTGAAAAGCGTCTGTTTGTCATGTAGAGCCCAACCACGCCAACTCAAGATAGTACCGGTAGTGTCATTTGCCTTAAATACAGAACCCAGTAGAGTAAAGGTGTGAGGGCTGTTATGTGCTCTTCCGGGACGAATCAACTTTACTTCTGTGCCGATAGTTCGCAGTTCTTCTCCTATCCAGCTATTAATGGCTGAATTGGTATAGTTATAAGGAGATAACCAGCCAATATCAGGATTCTCCAAACTCATTTCCGGGTAGAACATCCCGGCTTTAAATTGCCAACGATAATCAGGAGACCAAACAGGCGTGTATTTGATGAATGCCTGACTGAAATGAGTGAACGATTTAGGCGAGTTGGTATGGTTTAACACCGCTTCCACTGAGGTGGTGGCGGTGAGATCTGAGTTTATTTTCAGCAACGCTTGAGCGATGGAGGCATTGTGTTCATCGTCGTAACGAAGCAAGCTCGTGCCTTTATACAGATAGCTTTTCTCGGAATCTGAATTTAACGCGATTTGACCTTGAACCAGTCCCTGAATTGACGTTTCTGCCTTACTCGTGAAACTAATACACAATATAAATACAGTGGTGAGCAGTTTAAGATAAGATTTATTGTTATTCATATTATTGATCTTCACGGCACAAGTTTCGCTTTCTACTGATAGAGCATTGTAAACTCTAAACTTTGTTTAATGTAATGGTGTAGTACGTTTCTATTGTACGCTGAAGTGGAAGAAAAAGTTTCACACCAAGGATAATAAAGTTTGTGTCAGCTTTTCCGGGTCATACTTTTCTGGAACATGCTTGTTTGAAGAGGGGGAGGGCAAGTGTTCCTCTGATACCAAATCAGCACGAATAATTTGAATGCCTGATTGCTGCCATTTTTCTGTGGATATATTGCCGGTGTAGTATTCATCGTGTTGATCAAGTAACACATGAGTAAGCATTCCGTTATATGGTGATGATTTTGCATCCCTTCCAGAACGGTTTTGGTTTAAAAACTCAAGCAATTTATTGATGCTTTGCTCTGTCGTCAGTCCAATCGATTCAGGATCTTTACCCAGATTAGGGACATATACTTTGGGATTTCCATTGACTGCGATGGCGTCGCAAACACCGGTAGGCATCAAATTAGCCAGCAGACTGGAGTAGAAGCTTCCGGGTGGAAAACAAATAAGCTCGGCTTGTTCTATTTTGCTTTGTATATCTTGAGATATAGTGCTTTTCACTTCATGTCGTTCATTTAAAGCATGAGAAAGAGTGATGTTGTTTATTGGGCTGTTGATGGGAGGGTGTTCTTTTCCTGTTATTAAATGCTGGCCAATCAGCGTGTCGCCATTTTCCAGTTCCGCAACCAGATGATGGTTGTCTTCAACCGTTAAAGCCACTGAGCCTCTCACGGCTACCAGTTTTGAGAACAGATATACAATAGGGTCGATTTGTCTGTCGCTGTTCAGATAACCGCCGGTCAGGATCAAGTTGCCAATACTGGCACCTCGCAAATCGAAATTATCAGGTTTGTGTTTTCCGAAAGAGGCGAGTTGTTGCTGAATGAGCTGGCGCATAGGCTCAGATACAGCAGCGATTAATGGATGACGACCTTGAATAAGAGCATCAAGTTCTTGCTGCAATTCCGCTTGATAGGCTTTTTTACTGAGCCGATAAATGAACAGTTCATATACTTCTGGCATGCCTTTAGTGCCTTCATCTGCCAGTGCCATAAGGCGAGCTCGTAAATCGCCAATTGCAGGCATGGAAAAGGCCTTTCTGAGTTCTGCGGAACTGCCACCAGAATCGAAAGGAGTCATCAAGTGAGTAGAATTGTGGGTGTAATTCTTTAAGCGGCGGCAGAACTGATGGATAGCCGTGCCGCCCGTAAAAAACAGGACGTTAGGCCCAAGGTCAGGGGCTTTACGATAGCGTTCCAGACGAACATGATCCGGAATTTTGATTGTGCGTTTTACGGTATGCAATGTATTTAAGTATTTATTTTATTGTTTTTGTTAGCGCTTAAGCTGTTTACTTTAGCAGATGAAAGAAAATAGAACAGGGCGATTACATTGTTTTACACAGCAAGACTAAGGAAAAACAAGCAGGGGAAAAACAGTGCGAGACATGCTCGCACTGTGAAAAGATTAGAATGTCGTTTTTACCATATTCTGTGGTGCGACATTGCCATACATAATGGCTTTGGCTATTTTCGATTGTGGATCTTTGCCGATGGCTTTAGTGATATCGCGGCCGACCTGAGCTAATTGCGCCAAATCAATACCTGTTTCAATCCCCATACCATGTAACAGATACACCACATCTTCTGTACCCACATTACCTGAAGCGCACCCAGCATAAGGGCAACCGCCCAGTCCAGCGACTGAACTGTCGATAGTGCTAATCCCCATTTGCAGTGCCATCAGGATGTTACTCAAGGCCATACCGAAGGTGTCGTGAAAATGTACCGCAACTTTCTCGACAGGCACATGCTCAAAGACAGCACTTAACATGCGTTGTACTTTAATGGGTGTACCTACGCCGACGGTATCGCCCAGCGATACTTCGTAACAGCCAAGGTCGTAAAGAATCTTGGCGACTTCGGCAACTTTGGCTGGTTCAACTTCACCTTCATAGGGGCAACCAACAACACAGGAGACATAACCACGAACAGGTATGCCTTTTTCCTTTGCTGCTTCAATAATGGGTACGAAACGTTCGATACTTTCCGCAATTGAACAGTTAATGTTCTTTTGAGTGAAGGTTTCCGAAGCTGCGCCAAATACCGCAATTTCGTCTGCACCGCATTCTACCGCCGCTTCAAACCCTTTCATATTAGGTGTTAGGGCGGTGTAAACTACACCGGGCTTACGAGTGATTCGTTTGAATAGCTCGGAACTGTCTGCCATTTGAGGCACCCATTTGGGAGAGACAAATGCACCTGTTTCGATTTTCTTCAAACCTGCGTTGGCGAGCCCTTCAACCAGACGAATTTTGTCTTCCAGTTGAATGTCGGCTTGTTCGTTTTGTAATCCATCCCGGGGGCCCATCTCAAAAATGGTAACACTGTTGGGGTACCTCTCAGAGAAAGACGACCCTGAAAACGAGGGTGAAACTGAACCCATCAATTATTCCTCTTCTGCTTCAAATGCTAGTAATTCGGCACCACCATCAACCAGATCACCTACCTGATAGAAGAACTCTGTTACTTTTCCTGTTGCCGGGGCTGTTAACGCGTGTTCCATTTTCATTGCTTCCATGATCATAAGCGGCTGGCCTTTTTCGACAATGGCATTGGTTTCTACCATGAGTTTTACAACCGTGCCATTCATTGGAGCAGTAAATCCTGCGTTACCCTCATTGTCTTCGTCTAAACCCAAATCCGGTTTGTGCTCTGCAAAATGAATAACCAATTCATTGGTATATAACGATATTCCAATGTCATCATTGGCAATGGTGACAGTTTGTCGATGCCCATCGATGTTTAACTGTAGCAGGTCATTTTCTATTTGCGCGGAAATTTGCGAGGTTTTTTCACCTGCTTTGACGACAAAACGACGTCCTGCAGTGTTGCGACTTGCATTGTCTTCCAATTGCATTAAGGAAACCGTATAGATTTCGCCAGATACATCCAGGCTTAAGGTCTGCTCATGGGTTTCATTAGCGCGCCAAGCGTTGGATAGCTGCCAGGGAGAAAACGGATCGTTGTTATGGTTTGCAATCAAGTTCTCGGCCTGTTTTTGCTTATCCAATATCAGCGCCACCGCCATCATGGGCAAATACTTCTCAATGTCTTTGCTCTGCTCAACGAAAATCGCATCGTGATGCTTGTCGATAAAGCCAGTGTCCAATTCTGCATTTCTAAAGGCCGATGTGCTGGCCAGGTTGTACAGAAACGGAATGTTGTTAACCAAACCTTTAATGCGATATTCACTTAAGGCTTTGGTTAAACGGGTTAGCGCTTTGTCGCGGTTTTCATCCCACACAATCAATTTGGCGATCATGGGATCGTAGTAAACCGATACCTCATCACCTTGCAGAACACCGGTATCAACACGCACATGGCGATTTTCGACTGGCGGTTGCAAGTAAGTCAGTTTGCCGGTAGCAGGTAAAAATTCATTGTTAGGATCTTCGGCATACACGCGCGCTTCAAAGGCATGACCATTGATGGAAAGCTCTTCCTGTTGCAATGGCAAAGGCTCACCATGAGCGACACGTAACTGCCAGGAAACCAAATCTTGTCCGGTAATCATCTCAGTCACAGGGTGTTCTACCTGCAAGCGCGTATTCATTTCCATGAAGTAGAAAGAACCGTCTGAATCCAGCAAGAACTCTACCGTGCCTGCGCCCACGTAATTAATAGCTTTAGCGGCTAATAACGCTGCTTCACCCATCTGCTTGCGTAGCTCTTCGGTCATGCCGGGAGCGGGGGCTTCTTCAATGACTTTTTGGTGACGACGTTGTACTGAGCAGTCACGCTCAAACAAATAGACACCGTTGCCTTGTTGGTCACAGAACACCTGAATTTCAACGTGACGAGGCTGAGTCAGATATTTTTCAACCAGCATATGGTCATCGCCAAATCCGTTCATCGCTTCACGCTTGGCAGCTTCCAATGCAGATTCAAATTCATTGGCCGACCAAACCTGACGCATCCCTTTACCACCACCGCCAGCAGCAGCTTTAAGCAGGACAGGATAACCCATGTCATCGGCGTGCTTTTTCAATGTGGCTGGTGCTTGATCATCGCCATGATAGCCAGGAACCAGAGGTACATTGGCTTCTTGCATGATTTTCTTGGCGGCAGATTTGCTGCCCATCGCTTCAATCGCGCCAACAGGAGGGCCGACAAAGGTGATGTTATTGGCTTGGCATAAGTTGGCGAAATCGGCGTTTTCAGACAGGAATCCATAGCCGGGATGAATGGCATCAACACCCAAAGATTTCGCAACTTCGATGATTTTGTTACCTAGCAGGTAGCTTTCTTTTGCTGCCGAACCACCAATGTGAACTGCTTCATCGGCATGTTGTACATGCAATGCGTGAGCATCGGCGTCGGAATAGACCGCAACTGTGGCGATCCCCATTTGTTTGGCGGTGCGAATTACGCGACACGCAATTTCACCCCTGTTAGCAATTAGTAATTTCTTAAACATGCTCGATCCTCTTAGCCTTTAAGCCAGTTTGGCGAACGTTTTTGCAAGAAGGCATGTAGTCCTTCCTGACCTTCTTCAGACACGCGAATATTGGCGATGCGTTTACTGGTTTCTTCAGCCAGAGCCTTGTCGATAGGACGATGAGCAACATCGAAAACCAACTGTTTCGCTTGTGCGACTGCCGCTGGGCCATTCTTCAAAATGTTACCTAGAATATCGTCGATAGTGGAATCCAGTTCTTCTTCGGTAACCGCTTCGCTTAATAACCCGATACGACGCGCTCTGCGAGCAGAGAACACTTCGGCTGATGTGAAATAACGGCGAGCGATACGTGCACCAATGGCTTCAACCACATAAGGGCTGATGGTTGCTGGAATTAAGCCTAATTTAACTTCACTTAAGCAGAACTTGCTCATTTTGCTGCCAATGGCAACGTCACAGCAGGCAATTAAGCCTACCGCGCCACCAAATGCTGCACCTTGTACACGAGCAATGGTTGGTTTGGGCATGAAGTTCAATTCCCAAAGCATATCTGCCAAGGCATTGGCGTCTTTGAGGTTTTCTTCGTAACCATATTCAGCCATACGACGCATCCAGTTCAGGTCAGCGCCTGCGCAGAAGCTCTTGCCGTTAGAAGCTAAAATCATGGCTCTGATAGAGTCATCGCTTCCTACTTTTTTGAATGTTTCGGTTAGTTCAGCGATCAACACATCGTCAAAAGCGTTGTGCTTTTCCGGCTTATTCAGGGTAACTGTGGCAACGCCACGTTCGTCAACAGAGAGTAATACTGATTCAGACATTGCTTAATTCCTTACATTCTAAATACGCCGAAACGGGTTTCTTCAATAGGCTTATTCAGTGCTGCGGATAAACTTAAGCCTAATACGTGGCGTGTGTCAGCCGGGTCGATAACGCCATCGTCCCATAAACGGGCAGACGCATAGTAGGGATGACCTTGCTGTTCGTAGATGTCGATAATAGGTTGCTTAAAGGTTTGTTCTTCTTCGCTCGACCATTCTTCACCGGCACGTTCTTTTTGTTCGCGTTTAACCTGAGCCAATACGCCAGCGGCTTGTTCGCCACCCATTACCGAGATACGGGCATTAGGCCACATGAACATAAAGCGAGGATCGTAAGCACGACCACACATGCCGTAGTTACCCGCACCAAAACTACCCCCGATCAAAACGGTGAATTTCGGTACTTTGGCACAAGCTACAGCCGTTACCATTTTGGCACCGTTTTTAGCGATACCACCAGATTCATATTGTTTACCAACCATGAATCCCGTGATGTTTTGCAAGAAGACCAATGGAATGCCGCGTTGTGCGCATAACTCAATAAAGTGAGCGCCTTTCAATGCTGACTCAGAGAACAGAATACCGTTGTTAGCGACGATGCCGACCGGGTAGCCCATGATACGAGCAAAGCCACAAACCAACGTCGTCCCGTACAGTGATTTAAACTCGTCAAATTCAGAGCCATCAACGACACGGGCAATGATTTCTCTTACATCAAACGGTTTGCGTGTATCTTTCGGGATGACGCCATAGATGGTTTTTGGGTCGTACAGCGGCTCTTGTGGTGCGCGGATATCTAACGTGGCGGGTTTCACGCGATTCAATCGGGCGACGGCGTCGCGAGCCAGTTGCAATGCGTGATGGTCGTTGTTTGCCAAGTGATCCACTACACCTGATGTACGACAGTGAACATCACCGCCACCCAGTTCTTCCGCTGTGACGATCTCACCGGTGGCAGCGCGTACCAGAGGTGGCCCACCAAGAAAGATAGTCCCCTGATTTTTAACGATGATAGATTCGTCTGCCATGGCGGGTACATAAGCCCCTCCTGCGGTACAGGAGCCCATCACTACTGCGATTTGCGGGATGTTTTGCGCTGACAAATTGGCCTGGTTATAGAAAATACGACCAAAGTGTTCTCTGTCCGGGAATACATCGTCCTGGCGAGGCAGGTTGGCACCACCTGAATCGACCAGATAAATACAGGGCAGGTTGTTTTGCTCTGCGATCGTCTGCGCCCGAAGGTGCTTTTTCACGGTTAGAGGGTAGTAGGTTCCGCCTTTAACCGTAGCGTCGTTGGCGACGATAATACATTCCTGACCTGAAACTCGCCCGATACCGCAGATAATACCGGCTGCTGGCACGTAATCTTCGTACACGTTCCATGCGGCTAATTGGGAGAATTCCAGAAACGGAGAACCCGGGTCGAGCAGAGCGTTAATGCGTTCTCTGGGTAATAGCTTGCCTCTGTCGGTATGGCGCTTGTTAGACTGTTCACCACCGCCCAATTTGATTTGAGCGATTTTGTCTCGCAGGTCGTTAACTTGAGCCAGCATGTGCTGCTCGTTGTCGGCGAAATCCTGCGATTTGATATTAATTTTTGTTTTAATTTCTGGCACTTGAAGCTCCTGAAAAGGTGCGACAGTTTATATACAAAAGCCTGAGAGCTGTTTTTAATGGCTTACTCAGGCTGTTAATGTTGTTTTGAATGATGGTTAAAAGGTTAGAAGACCGTTCTCGGCATGGATGCCGAGATTCGAGCGTTCATGGATGAACTTGCAGCGTGTCTTCGATCTTTTAACCATTATTCAGTGTATCTGTAATTGACTTACTCAGACTCTTTAAACAATTCACGGCCAATCAACATACGGCGAATTTCAGAAGTCCCTGCGCCGATTTCATACAGCTTGGCGTCACGTAACAAACGTCCAGCCGGGAATTCATTGATATAACCGTTACCGCCTAACAACTGAATGGCATCCAGTGCCATTTTGGTGGCTAGTTCTGCGGAATAAAGAATGGCACCTGCAGCGTCTTTACGCGTGGTTTCGCCACGGTCACACGCTTTTGCAACAGTGTAAACGTAAGCGCGAGCCGCATTCATTTGCGTGTACATGTCAGCGATTTTGCCTTGAACCAATTGGAATTCACCAATAGATTGTCCAAATTGCTTACGGTCATGAATATAAGGCACAACCAAGTCCATCGCCGCTTGCATAATGCCCAATGGGCCGCCAGACAATACCAAACGCTCGTAATCCAGGCCGCTCATCAGAACGCGAACACCGCCGCCCAGTTCACCCAGAATGTTTTCTTCTGGTACTTCGCAATCTTCAAATACCAATTCGCAGGTATTGGAAGAACGCATACCTAATTTGTCCAGTTTTTGCGCACGGCTAAAGCCTGGGAAATCACGTTCAACCAGGAAGGCGGTAATGCCTCTTGAACCGGCTGTAACGTCAGTTTTTGCGTAGATAACATAAGTGTGGGCGTCAGGGCCGTTAGTGATCCACATTTTGTTGCCATTCAGAATGTACTTGTCGCCTTTCTTCTCGGCGCGCAATTTCATGCTGACAACGTCTGAACCGGCATTAGGTTCACTCATGGCTAACGCGCCAATGTGCTCACCTGAAACCAATTTTGGAAGGTATTTTTCTTTTTGTGCTTCGTTACCGTTTTTGTAGATTTGGTTAACGCACAGGTTAGAGTGAGCGCCGTAGCTCAAACCGATACCGGCAGAAGCGCGGCTGATTTCTTCCATGGCAATAACATGAGCCAGATAGCCCATATCGGCACCGCCGTATTGCTCAGAAACCGTTACACCTAACAGACCCATTTCGCCCAGTTTTGGCCAAAGTTCATTTGGGAAGTAATTCTCTGCGTCGGCCTTTTCAGCTAACGGTGCAATTTCACCTTGAGCGAAGGCGTACACGTGATCGCGTAACATATCGACTTCTTCGCCAAGGCCAAAGTTCAATGTTGGGTATGCTGCATTCATTCGTTTGAGCCTCCGTTTAACTCAGCTAATTCTTCGCGACAACGTAGTTCAACGTCGTCCAATTCACTCATTAACATTTGGATGTCTTCCATTTGCTGGGTCATGATGGCCCTTTTTTCCCTGGTCATCTTGAGCATGGCCTCTAATTGCGGCCTTGAGTTTGAGCTATCATCGTAAAGCTCAAACAGTGTTTTCACTTCTGACAGAGTAAAGCCAAGGCGTTTCCCTCTCAGAATTAACTTTAAGCGAACCTGGTCTTTTTTTCTGTAGACCCTGTTTTGCCCAACACGCTCTGGCGCAAGTAAGCCTTGCTCTTCATAAAAGCGGATTGAGCGAGGAGTAATATCAAATTCTTTTGACAACTCCCCAATGGTATAGGTAACTTCTGACATTGTTCTCACTTTACGTTTACGTAAGTGTCAATTTACGTAAAGGTAAAGTATGCTAGTAAACTCGTCAATAAAGATTTTTGGTAAGTAAAGCTGACAATTTTTAATGTGCGTTCATAAAGCTGTACGAAAGGACTAACTACTCTTCATTTAAAATTGTGGTATGTTCGCGTCCAGCTATAAGACATCGGAGAAGAAGAGAGTATGAGTAAAGACGCGATTGTTATTGTTGCTGCAAAGCGCACTCCAATGGGAGCCATGATGGGGGCTTTGTCTCCTTTGACTGCGACTGACCTGGGTGCGGAAGCAATTAAAGCGACCATCGAAACAGCGGGCGTAGATGCTAACGTTGTTGATGAAGTTGTGATGGGGTGTGTATTACCTGCCGGGTTGGGACAATCTCCAGCCAGACAAGCGTCTTTAAAAGCTGGCCTGCCTTTGTCTGCCGGTGTTACTACTATCAATAAAGTGTGTGGTTCGGGTATGAAAGCCGTCATGATGGCACATGACCTGATCAAAGCTGGCTCTGCTGAGGTTGTGTTAGCGGGTGGCATGGAAAGTATGAGTAATGCACCATACATGTTGCCTAAAGCGCGTGCTGGTTTCCGTATGGGGCACGGTGAGATCCTGGATCACATGATGAAGGATGGCTTGGAAAACGCCTATGACGGTCAGGCGATGGGCTGTTTCGCGCAAGGCACAGCAGATGAAGAGAATATGACTCGTGAGCAAATGGATGAATTTGCTTTGTCTTCATTAGCCAAGGCGAAAAAAGCCATTGAAGACGGAAGTTTTGATGCTGAAGTTGCATCTGTCACGATTCAGGATCGCAAGGGTGCTGTTACCGTATCTCATGACGAGTCTCCGGGCAAAGCCATGCCAGAGAAAATTCCTGGTTTGCGTCCTGCGTTCAGAAAAGACGGTACTATTACGGCTGCAAACTCCAGTTCCATTTCTGACGGTGCTGCCTCGTTGTTGGTCATGAGTCAGGCCAAAGCGGAAGAGTTGGGCTTGCAGCCATTAGCTCGCATTGTTGCTCATGCAACGAATTCCATTGAACCTGAAAAATTCACTGTTGCGCCAGTGGGGGCGATGCAGAAATTGATGGAAAAAGCGGGTTGGAATTTGGCGGACGTTGATTTGTTTGAAATTAACGAAGCGTTCGCGATGGTAACCATGTTGGCAATCAAACAGCTTGAACTGGATGCGGATAAAGTGAATGTTCACGGCGGCGCATGTGCTCTTGGTCATCCAATCGGTGCGTCTGGTGCACGTATTTTGGTTACCTTGTTACATGCCTTGAAGCTACGTGGCCTGAAAAAAGGTGTTGCGTCATTGTGTATTGGTGGCGGTGAAGCAACGGCTCTTGCTGTTGAGATGATGTAAGTCGTATATTTAATTTTTTAAAAGCTGCTTTGTGGATACCTTTCGAGGCTTACATAAAGCAGCTTTTTTGTATCTTGGTTAAAGTCAATTAGTCGACAATTGCTTTCGCTTTTTTCTCAATATATTCACCTGCGTCGTTGGCGCTTTGCTCAAGACGTCGGCCAGTATTCTGCATTGCGGTGTCCAGTTTTTCACCGGTATTTTCCAGTGCATTCTCAATGACTTTTCCGGTATCTTTCATTGTGGAATCTAGCTTGTCGCCAGCTTTGCGTATTGCTTTATCCAGCGTATTACCCGTCAATTCCATGGCTTTTTCTAAGGTTGTTCCTGTTTTTTCGGTGTGCTCTTCAAGCAATTTACCGGTTGCATGAACCTTGTCTTCAATCGCTTCTCCGGCATTTTCGACAGCACTTTCCACTGATTCACCGAAGTTCTCGACCGCCTCTTCTATGCACTTGGCTGTACTGGAGTGTTTGCATTCGGCAAAGCTGGAAGAGGATGCCAGAACAAGAGTGGCTAATATGAAGGGCAATGCTGATGAGGATAACTTCATGGATGTTCTCTTGGTGATTTATTACTACACGCGACAATCAGGTTAATTAAGATACTACATAACTGTTCCAAATAATCAGTCACCGACAGAAAGTTGGGAGCAGACCCACAGCCGCAAGGGATTGATTTACGGCGAGTCTGCGTTCAATTTCTGTTGGTGACTTGCAGTTATATACACTTATTTAGCTGTTGCGATATTAACGGTTCATTGCACATTGCTCAAATACAGTAATGCAGAAGCTTGTTTCAAAATGTTGTGTTTGATAAGCCACAACAGTGATTTAAGAAAAAGCCACAATTTTCCGCTCAATTAATAGACGTTTCGCTTGTTTTCCAACCTGTTTTTTGGATAAAGAAAGACGGTTAAATTTTGTTTCCTCAAAAATTCTATTTATAGGCTATCTTTAATGCCAAGGGTTTGTTTACTTACCGTTAATACTCGTTAAATAGCTGGTATAAAACATTTGGAATTGGCTTTGAATAATAAAAAACGATTAATTGGAATTACTGCAACTTTACTGCTCACACAGGCATTTTATGCCAGTGCCAGTACAGGGAGTCGCTTGCAGGCTACCGGTGGTATCACTGGTTTTGAGGGCTCTGCTGGTGGCGGTATTACGCCTTGGGCTGTTATTGCCGGATATGGAAGCCGGGAAGAGATAAATGGCACGGTGAATCTGCAATTTTTAAATACTGGTGAATACAGTTTAACGACTACAGGTGCTGCCATTGGCGTTTACGACAGGTTTGAATTTTCTGCTCAGAAGCAACGATTGGATGTCTCAAGTGGCATTGTCAGTAATGTCTTTAATTTGTTAACTGAGGGGCAAATTAGCACGGCTCCTGGCACTGAGATTGAGCAGGATATCTTTGGGGTAAAAGTGAAATTGCTGGGGGATGCGGTGTTTTCTGATTCTCCCTGGATACCGCAGTTGTCGTTGGGTTTACAGTACAAGAAGAATCGGGATTTTGATTCATCATTGGCCTTATCCAGCGGCCTTGTACCGCTTCCTGATGTAGGTGTTCCTAAACTGTTGGGTGCTCAAGATGATTCAGGCACTGACGTTTACCTCTCTGCTTCCAAGGTGTTGTTGGGTGTATTGGGTGGTAACAACCTATTGCTTAATGGAACTGCCAGGTTAACAAAAGCGAACAGCTTTGGTTTGCTCGGGTTTGGTGCTCAGAATGATGATAGCTACGAATTGGAGTGGGAAGGTTCGATTGCGGTTTTGCCTAGCGATAGCACTGTGATAGGTGTTGAGTTTAGAACTCAAACCAACCGCTTGGGGGGATTGGCGGAAGAGGAAACGGTTACTGATGTTTTTGTGGCTTACTTTCCTAACAAAGCCTGGTCGTTAACGGCTGCTTACGTCGATTTGGGAAGCTTGCCTTTTGAGCCTGATGCTTCTGGTTTTTATTTATCAATTACGGCGAATTTGTAATGAAATCACTGTCTATTTTTTTATTAACGACTTGTACCATGTTGACGGGATGTGTTTCCTATCGAGAAGGTCAGAATGTCGATCTTTACACTGAAATCGGCGGAAAGGAAACCTTGTCAAAGGTCTATGGTTTAGCGCTCACTCGCATTTATAACGACCCGGTTATTGGTCATTATTTTGAGGGCGTTCCGAAAAATGATTTGCGTCGTGAACTGACTGAGCAAACCTGCGAATTAATTGGCGGCCCTTGTGACTACGAAGGGAAATCCATGCTGGAAGCTCATAAGGATTTGAGTATCAAAGATAGCGAATTTTTCTTGTTGGTAGAGTACGTACAGCAAGCGATGCGTGATATTGGTTTAACATATCAGCAGGAAAACCGTATCTTGTCGCATTTGGCGCCAGTGAAAAATGAGGTTGTTTATCACTAATATGAGCGCGATTATTTCAAATCAAACTCAAGTGCAGGGCAATCCAGTTTTTGTAGCTCCATTGCCAGTTCTGTATTGGCATCAGTTTGATTGTCGGGTTTGGTTAGCGTGTAGATAAAGCCATGATAACGAATGTTGTAGTGACCAGCCTGTAAAGGATAAGCATCTGCTAAATTGAGCACTTTTGATAATGTTTCATTGGCTTTCAATGTGATGAAATCAGAAGCTAGTGGTTCGCCTCGTTTCATCATGGCACCTTGATATTCTAATTGTTCATCGTTTACCGACACTTTGAGGAATCGGTTCTTCCAGCCTTCCCAGGGAGAGTTCCATAAAAGTACAGGTACAGTATCGCTTGAACCGTTGGTGAGTGAAAATTTAACGAGGGCAACAAGTTTGTCAGTTTTCTCGTTTTCAGGCGGTTCTTGAAAGGTAATTTGGCAAGTTAGAGGCATGGCTGATATTGATTTGGCAAAGAGCATTAATCCAGTGATAAGTGTAAGCAGTAACATGCTGAGCTTGGAAGCTGTGCGTTTTTCTACTTTCTCTATCATAGAGCTTGTTCTCATTTTATTGCCATTATCTCAGGTTGATTTAAACACGAAACGCAAAGCCTAAGCTTTGCGTTCCATTTTATTAAGCCAAATACTAAGCAGATATTAATTCTGGTACGGCGTATTTTCTGCAAAATATTCGTGGCTGTCGGCATTGCGAATCGCACTGCTTGGGCTAGAGTTAGCCAGCGATTTCGCTGCAGATTGACCATAGGCCAAATCGTCCGTGCCTGCAACCACATTAAAGTGACTCAATTCATGTACGATGGTACCTGCTTTTGAGTCTGTACCTGTTGTAGGCGCGCTCCAGAAAGCATTACACAAGTACACTTTGTAAGGCTGTGTAGGATATACATAAGCGTAGTAACCTTGGTTACAGCTACAATCGAACGTCAGGTTTTTGTTATCAATCGCGTCCTGAATTGCATAGAAGTTGTTTCTTACTGTATTCCAACGAGAGCTGCTATAAGTGCCAAACCAGGTGTCATAGCGAGCATTGTACTTGTTGGAAGCTTCATTTTGCAGATAAGCAACAGAGTTGTCGGTGATTGTATTCGCTGCTGAAAGAGCAGATTGAATAGAGTTCTTCTCTGAGTTGGTGCAAGCGCCTGTATAGCTAACGCCTTGAATAGAAATGATGTCTTGCATTGCTTGTTGACGCATTTCTGCATAGCTATCGCCACGCCCTTCAATCCAGACATTCACAACGTTAGAAGCGATTTTGCTGCTACGGTTTTTGCTGTCGATATCACGAACCAATCCTTTAAAGTCAGCAGCGTATTGAATGTCATAGCTACCCGTCGCGCTTAAATCGTACATACCGGTTAATTCAACCTGGTAAGAAACGCTTTGGTGAGGTTGTAGTTCGATATAGTCACTTTCTTGAGGTGCAGAACGTTTCGCATGTGCGCCAAAGTATTCGTGTCTTAAGCCGTCCTTTTTAACCTTAAATAATGATTCCTTGGTTTCCTGAGTAGGAATGTACCACTCCAATAGTTTTAATGGAGTGCTTTCAGTGTTGGTGAAAGTGATGTTGAGCGTTAAATCGTCTTTCGCTGTGATGCTGTTCATATCACTGCTTAGCGATACTTCGATGCCTTTTGCCAATGCTGCGTTAGAAGTTAATAAGGCGAGGGCAACTGCTGCAATTTTATAGTTTTTCATAGTGTAGAGGGTTGTGTTGTTAAGGGAATAATATTTCTAGATTAGGTTTTGATCTTTGTAAATGTGATATTTGTAATCAAGGTAATAATATGCGTCTTAACTTTTGTTGTATGTTGTAAAAAAATATACTCAAACAGGTAAAAAGGTGTTGATATGTCTGTTTTTGAGTGAAAATTAGCCAAATAAACCCATGATAAAAGTAAGGTTTTTGGTGATGGTGAGAAAGAAAAAATTTCTTAGATTTCATGAAATACGTAAATTTGGAATTTACATATTTTACTATTTTGTAGAAATATCGCCTTCATAAATATAAATGGACGAAGTTATTGAATCTTCATTGTGCCTGATTGTTCTTCATTGCAGTGAGAACGGAGTTTTTCTGAATTAATTATGCGATCAGATTAGCTATTTAGGGGCAGCCCATCAAGCATTTCCAGTCGTTCAGCCAGTTCCTGCAATCTTTCTTCAGTTTGTTGGTCTTTCGATAGGGATTTTAGTTGGTCAAATAGCGCTTTGGCGTAGATATCCTGATATAGCAAAGTAGGGATTTCTATCATGCATTTCAACAGGTTGAGGCAAAAGACTGGTTCTTGTGGAAACATGCGATGTGCTCGATAAAAACCACCAATGGCCTGTTCATAATTTCCGGTTACATACTGTTGTAAAGATTGTTGGTTGTATCTTACCGCCAGCAATCGTTCCTTACTGATGCTCTGCTCGCTTCGAATGAAAGCAAGTTCAGCCAGGGCTTGTTCATTAATTTGGGAAAGGGAAGAGGCGCGTTCTTTGAATACGGCTAATAATTCCGCCGCTTTTTGTTCTTCACCAATGCCATGAAGGACTTTTATGGCATCGCCCAATGTGTGGAGGTCTTCTTTATCCAGTTTGTTCATATTGCGTTTCGATACCAAACGTTTCGCTTTGTCGATATCCTGCGCTAATACGGCAACCATTGCAGACAGATAATTGGTGTCAGTATGAGAGTCGGATTTAAGCTTTTTATTCACTGCTGCACGTATGAGTTGCTCAGCATTGAGGAGTGATTCTGAACGAGCGTTTTCGGCTTTTTCTTCTGCCAGAATAAGGTGGCAACGAGCCATATCCAGTGATAACTGAGCAAAATGTTCACGTATTTCTGTGTCGGTTTGTCGCCTTTTATCTAAAACCGCAATGGCGTCATGAATGCGATCCTGCATTTGATAGAGATAAGCTTTTAACCGGGTTGCACTAAGCGACATATTGGATTCGTTGATTTGTTCCACATAATCTAAAGCCTGATCATAATCACGGTTGTTTATCTGAATTTTGGCGAACCACTCACAGGCTCTTTCCTTGGTAAATCGGTTTTTCAGTAATGAAGACAGGATTTTCTCGCAATGGCGAATATCCCCATAGAGATAACAGCAGAGTATTAAGCCCCATTTCGCCCAAATGACATTTGAAGATTCTTTTAATACCGCCATGTATAAATCGCAGGCTTCCTGATAGCGTTCCAGCTTTATCAATAATTTTGCTTTCAGCCTGTCAAAGGCAGGTTTATAGCGAGGATGCGGCAGTTGTTTGCTGAGCTTTTCCAGATAAATCAGCGCGTCGTCAAATTCCTCTTCATCCATCAAAGCAAGTACAGGGTATAAAAACTCATTTAAACGTAATGTGCCCCTTAGAGTCTTTTCCAGATGATTGATGTTGTAGGGCTTGAGTAATAGAGAATCGGGATGGGCATCGAATATTTGACCTACCACCATTGGCATGTGATCGCTGGTGACAAATATGGTACTGGTAACGTTTTTAAGGAGTTGTTTTTCTTGCAGTTCCTGAATGACTTCTACGCCATTTTTGTGGATGCCAAGGTAGTAATCCATCAACAGGACATCGTAGTCCTTGTACTGCATCTGTTGTTTCAGTTCGTTACCCTGACGAAAGCAGTCCACGTTTGTGTAATTCAAACGCAAAAGGTAATTACGCAGATTGGTTCGCGCGTCGTCATTGTCTTCAACAATGGCAATGTTAAGTGCTCGTTTACTCACAGGTATGACTACTCACAGGTACTACTTATTTGGGCTTCGCTTTCTATTAAGGCTTTTGATATTACAACTTATCAATCTTTCCCAATCTGTTTGCTCTCTCTGTTTACACTTAAGGCAAATTCTCACAATGGATCGGGTGAAAGGTTGCTCAAAAAATCCAGCAAGTGGTTAATTTTAACACAGTGACAGATAGCTCTCTAAATAGCAGAACGCTATAAAAAACCTTTTGAGGTGATTTATTGAACTGTATCTGGTACGACCTGATGTGGGAGTTGTGATAGGAAAAATATTCATCGAATTGAAAAAATTTCCAGTGTATTCATTAATGTACGGGAAAAAAGTTGGATTTTGTTAAAGTTTTATCACGTTAACGTTAACGTAAAGGTGCAATTTCTGTTAATGTAAGCCCCACTAAATTAGTTAACCATCAGAATAATTGTCATGAGCCATAATGTACCTTTGTTAATTGATGGCGAGTTTTTGCCTTCATCTACAACTCAATTCATCGATGTTACCAACCCTGCCAACAATGAAGTTATCGCCCAGGCACCTTGTGCTACCGATGCTGAAATGGAACGCGCCATTGCCAGTGCTGCTGAAGCGTTCAAAAGCTGGAAAGAAGTGCCGGTAAGTGAACGTGCCCGTTTAATGATGCGCTATCAAGCTTTGTTGAAAGAGCATCACGACGAGTTGGCTGAAATTTTGAGTCAGGAAACAGGTAAGACTTTCGCCGACGCGAAAGGTGATGTGTGGCGTGGTATTGAAGTGGTTGAACAAGCCATCAATATGCCTGCGTTAATGATGGGCGAGACTGTTGAAAACGTTGCCCGCAGTATTGATACCAGCAGTTTCATTCAGCCGTTAGGCGTATGCGTGGGTAT
The DNA here is from genome assembly GCF_019900845.1 of Paraneptunicella aestuarii. Taxonomy (NCBI): domain Bacteria; kingdom Pseudomonadati; phylum Pseudomonadota; class Gammaproteobacteria; order Alteromonadales; family Alteromonadaceae; genus Paraneptunicella; species Paraneptunicella aestuarii. Next base: position 1,900,528 of record NZ_CP074570.1, read on the forward strand.
TACACCTTTCAACTTTCCGGCTATGATCCCTTTGTGGATGTTCCCAATGGCGATTGCCGCTGGTAACACATTCATATTGAAGCCTTCCGAGCAAGACCCGATGACGCCAATTCGTTTGGCTGAACTGTTCATTGAAGCTGGCGCACCAAAAGGCGTATTGAACGTTGTTCATGGTGGTAAAGATCAAGTTGATATTTTATTGAACCATAAAGAAACCAAAGCGGTGTCGTTTGTTGGTTCTGTTCCTGTTGGTCAGTACATTTATAAAACTGCAACCGGCAATATGAAGCGTGCTCAGTGTTTTGCTGGTGCCAAGAACCACACCGTTATTATGCCTGACGCGAATAAAGCGCAAGTGTTAAATAATCTGGTAGGTGCCTCTGTGGGCGCTGCAGGTCAACGTTGTATGGCCATTTCTGTTGCTGTCTTTGTGGGCGATTCCAAAGAGTGGATTTCTGAATTGAAGCCTCTGTTTGAAGAAGTGAGCCCTGGCTTGTGGAATGATGAAAAAGCGGCTTATGGCCCGCTGATCAGCCCAAAAGCGAAAGCCCGTGTATTAGAGTTGATTCAACAAGGTAAAGAGCAAGGCGCTAACTGTCTGGTTGACGGTTCTGACTTTACTTTGCCTGGTTATGAAAGCGGAAACTGGGTTGGCCCTACGCTGTTCACTGATGTCACCAAAGAAATGGCGATTTATCAGGAAGAAATCTTCGGTCCGGTATTGTGCTGTATGTGCGTCGATACTTTGGAAGAAGCGTTGGAACTGGTTAACAGTAACCCTTACGGTAACGGTACTTCTATCTTCACTGGTAGTGGTGCGGCAGCGCGTAAATATCAGCACGAAGTAGAAGTTGGACAAGTGGGCATTAACGTACCCATTCCTGTGCCATTACCTTTCTTCTCTTTCACTGGCTGGAAGAATTCATTCTACGGTGATTTGCATGCTTACGGTAAGCAAGCAGCGCGTTTCTATACTGAAACCAAAACCGTCACGTCTCGTTGGTTTGAAGATGACATTCCAACTGGGCCAAATATGACTATCAATTTACGTTAATTTAATCAGCAGAGGCAAAACCTGATGGATTTCAATTTAACTGAAGACCAGCTCGCGTTCGCCGAAACTGCGAGACAATTTGCAGAGCAAGAACTGGCACCTAACGCAGCGCAGTGGGATAAAGATCATCATTTTCCTAAAGATGTGATTCAACGTGCGGGCGAACTGGGCTTTTGTGGCTTGTATTGTCCTGAAGATCAAGGCGGCTTGGGTTTAAGTCGTCTGGATTCTTCCATTATTTTTGAACAATTGGCAATGGGCTGTACTGCGACCACTGCCATGATGACCATTCACAATATGGCGGCGTGGATGATGACCACCTGGGGAACCGAAGAGTTCAAACAGGAGTGGTCTGATTCTTTGGTCACAGGTGAAAAACTGGCGTCATATTGTTTGACCGAACCGGGTTCCGGTTCTGATGCAGCTTCTCTGCGTACTACAGCCAAGCGCGACGGTGATCACTACGTGGTAAACGGTTCTAAAATGTTTATCTCTGGCGCGGGCGAAACCGATGTGCTGGTGGTGATGGTTAGAACTGGTGAAGAAGGGCCAAAGGGCATTTCTGCTATTGCGATCCCTGCTGACGCTGATGGCATCATTTATGGTAAAGCCGAAGAGAAAATGGGCTGGAATGCTCAGCCTACGCGCTTGGTCACTTTTGAAAATGTACGTGTACCCGTGAAAAACCTGTTGGGTAATGAAGGCGAAGGCTTCAAGTTTGCCATGAAAGGTTTGGACGGCGGTCGTATTAACATTGCTACCTGTTCCGTAGGAACAGCACAACAAGCGTTAAATACGGCAAGAAACTATATGCACGAGCGTCAACAGTTCGGTAAGCCATTAGCGGCTTTTCAGGCGTTACAGTTCAAAATCGCTGATATGACCACTGAGCTGGTTGCGGCTCGCCAAATGGTGCGTTTAGCGGCTGCCAAGCTGGATAATGATGATCCGGAAAAAACCGCCTATTGCGCCATGGCAAAACGCTTTGCTACCGATGTGGGTACTAAAGTGTGTGATGATGCGCTGCAAATTCACGGTGGCTATGGATACATTCAGGAATATCCGTTGGAGCGCCATTTGCGTGATGTACGTGTTCACCAGATTTTGGAAGGCACTAACGAGATCATGCGTGTCATCATTGGTCGCCGAGTGTTGGCTGACGATGCTGGAGATATTTTGTAATGACGACAGAACTGGCTCAAGCGCCGGTTCTGTTTGAAGAACTGGCATGTGCTGACGGAAGCAAGTTGGGTGTGGCAACACTTAACTTACCCAAAGCGTTGAACTCTCTTAATGTAGTGATGGTGGAATTACTTCTGGCAAAGCTACATGAGTGGAAATCACAATCTGACATCGGTGCTGTTTTACTAAAAGGCGCAGGTGAAAAAGCCTTCTGCGCGGGTGGTGATGTTGTTGCCCTATACAACGCAATGAAAGACCAGCCCGGACAAATTCCTGAACTGGCACAAAATTTCTTCCGCGAAGAATATAAGCTGGATTATTTCATCCATGACTTTGGCAAGCCCTTTATTGTTTGGGGCTGTGGCATCGTGATGGGCGGTGGTATGGGGCTGTTGATGGGAGCAAGCCATCGTATTGTGACTGAAACCAGCCGTATGGCGATGCCGGAAATTACCATTGGTTTGTACCCAGATGTGGGCGGAAGTTATTTCCTTAACAAGATGCCTGCGGGCTGTGGCATGTTTAGTGGCTTAACGGGTGCCAGCATCAATGGTGCGGATTCTATTGTTTTGGGCTTGGCTGACTACTTCAACAGTAGTGAGAACTTGTCTGAATTCACCGAACAGCTACAAGCCATTGCATGGAACGATGCTAATGCAGTTAGCAAGCTGGATGAGCTATGTATTGCTAATACTCAGGCTAATGAAGCATTAAAGCCAGTTGCACAATTCCAATTACACATTGAAGCCATGCAAGGCTTGGCGCAATGTTCTGATTTGCAGTCATCTATCGACTATATTCTTGCCATGCCATCGGAAAATGACAAATGGTTGTCAAAAGCTCAAGCGAATTTGAAAGCTGGCTCTCCGATTACTATGCATTTGGTTTATGAGCAGCTAAATAGAGCGGGTGAATTATCTTTGGCTGAATGTTTTCAGATGGAATTAGCGATGTCTTATCGTTGCGCTTCACTGGGCGAATTTCAGGAAGGCGTACGTGCTTTGCTGATCGATAAAGATATGCAACCTAAATGGCAATATGCCACACCAGCAGAAGTGCCTGCTGATTTGGTCGAATCTTTCTTTGAGCCACAATGGGAAGGTGAACACCCATTGCAGGCGTTAACAAATTAGGAGGCAACATGACAACAGTTGCGTTTATCGGTTTGGGCAACATGGGTGGCCCAATGGCGAAAAATTTGCTGAAAAACGGTTTTCAGGTACGTGCATTTGATTTGGTTCAGGCAGCGCTTGATGCGTTGGCGGGCGAAGGTGCTTATGCAGCGAAAAGTGCTCATGATGCTGCCGAAGGTGCAGACGTTGTATTGAGTATGTTGCCTGCGGGCAAGCATGTACGTGACTTGTATATTGGTGACAATGGTTTGATGTCAATGTTGCCTGAAGGTACGTTGGTTATTGATTCCAGTACCATTGATGCCGGTTCCGCACGTGCTGTCAGTGAAGTATTGCAAAGCAAAGGCATCCGTTTTGTTGACGCGCCTGTTTCTGGCGGCGTTGGTGGCGCAGTTGCAGGAACTCTGACTTTCATCGTTGGTGGTTCGGATGATAATTTCGCAGCAGCCAAACCTGTGTTGGAAGCTATGGGTAAGAACATCTTCCATGCGGGTGATACGGGAGCCGGGCAGGTTGCTAAGATCTGTAACAACATGCTGTTGTCTATCTTGATGGTAGGTACCTCCGAAGCGTTGCAAATGGGTATCCAAAATGGTTTGGATCCTAAAGTGTTGTCGCAAATCATGCTGCAAAGTTCAGGCCGTAACTGGACGCTGGAAGTCTACAATCCTTGCCCTGATGTAATGGAAAATGTGCCGTCTTCCAATGACTATAACGGTGGCTTTATGGTCGATTTGATGAAGAAAGATTTGGGCCTGGCTCAAGAAACGGCGATGCAAAGCAAGAGCGCGACGCCTATGGGCTCACTAGCGAACAGTCTTTACACCATGCATAGTAATCAAGGTAATGGTAAGAAAGACTTCTCCAGCATTTTTCAAATGCTTCAAGAATTGAAAGGCTAGAATTGAACGGCCTGAATTGAAAAGGCCAGAATTGAAAGGTTATAACGATGGAATTACAAAATAGCGTAGTTGTAGTTACTGGTGGCGCTCAAGGTTTGGGGCGTGCGATGGCTGAAAGCCTGGCTGATGCTGGCGCTAATATCGCATTGCTTGATATGCAGGAAGATGCGGTTTCTCAAGCGGCTGAAGAATTGCGTGCCAAAGGTATTGATGCGCAAGGTTTTGCGTTGAATGTAACAGATGAAGATGCAGTTGTTGCGACCTTTGACAAGATCGTTGCTCATTTTGGCAAGCTTAATGGCTTGATCAACTGCGCTGGCATTATGCGCGATGGCATGTTGTTGAAAGTTAAAGATGGCAAAGTCGTTGATAAAATGTCCAAGCAACAGTTTCAGTCTGTTTTGGATGTTAACGTTACTGGTACATTCCTGTGTGGTCGTGAAGCGGCAGCCAAGATGATCGAGACTGACAGCAAAGGTGTGATTATCAACATCTCTTCTGTGTCTCGTGCCGGGAATATGGGGCAAACCAACTATTCAGCGTCTAAAGCGGCAGTAGCCACCATGACGGTTAGCTGGGGACGTGAATTGGCGCGTTTCGGTATCCGCGCGGCATGTATTGCCCCTGGTTTGGTAGACACAGCGATGGCGCGTCAAATGCGCCCTGAAATGTTAGACAAGTTCCTTTCTACTGTACCTCTGCGTCGTTTGGCTCAGGTTGAAGAAATGGGACATGCTGCCAAGTACATCTTCGAAAATGACTATTTCACTGGTCGTGTGCTTGAATTGGACGGTGGGGTCAGGGTTTAATAGGGCAGTTTTTCGTATTTATTGCCTGTATTATTGCTCCTTGCTATGAAAAAAGCTGTATTTCTGGATAGGGATGGCGTGATTAACCATGATCATGGTTATACCTCCCATCCAGACAAATTCGATTTTATTGATGGTGTATTTGAAGCCTGTCAGCGATTTATTGACCAAGGCTACATCATCGTTGTTGTGACCAATCAGTCAGGTATCGCCCGAGGCTATTACACTGAAACTGATTTTCAACACCTCACAGAATGGATGTTGGCTCAATTTGCTGAACATGGCGTTGATATCGCGGGTGTTTATCATTGTCCTCACCACCCTGTTTCAGGGAAAGGTGACTATCTTACCAATTGTGATTGTCGTAAACCTGAGCCTGGAATGCTGCTACAAGCCGCGAAAGAACTGGATATCAATCTTGCAGAATCTATTATTATTGGTGATAACCCAACCGATATTCTGGCAGGTCGAAAGGCAGGGTTGAAACAGTGCATTTTAATTGATGAACAAGGCAATAAGACAAAAAACGCTAAGGCCGATGCCGCATTTCCCAGTTTGGCTCAGGTGCAATTCTTTAATCAGTAACATTCTCTAATAAGTAATTCTGTTGATTTTTTATCTGGTACACATTTAATTCGCACTAATTTCTATTGGTAAGTTGTTTGTCCTGCCATAAAGAGTTACATTGCTCTGTCTTGAAATCAATGATCAATACGCCCTAAATAAGTGTGCACAACTGTAAGTCACCTACAGAAATTGATCGCAGACTCGACGTGAATCCATCCCTGGAGTCTCCACAGTCGCTTCCCTGCGGCTGAGGGTCTGCTCACTACTTTCTGTATGTGACTGATTATTTGGAACAGTAATTTAGAGTATTTAGTCGAAAAAGGTATCGGATGACGCAACAGCTTTCTTTATTGCTGGTCACCAGTGACGAAGTTAAATATCAGAAAATCAAACAATTTGATGAACTTAGTGCCGCTATTACGTGGGCTAGAAATAGTGCTGAGGCCATTAAGTGTCTAAAAGCTGATAGCTTTTGCTGCATCGTTTCCGATATTGATATTGGCAATTTGGATGGCTGGCGTTTGGCTCGAATGGTAAGAGCCAATCTGTTTATGTGCCCAAGCCATACCCCCTTTTTGTTGATGACAACGACTTACTGTGAGCATATCGCAGAAACCACGGCGAGTGCGTTTTCCATTAATAAGGTAGTGAGTAATGAGCAACTCCACCTTCTCCCGGATTTAATCCAGTATTATTGTCAGGAACAAATGAGTCTCGGCAGCGAAACGTCGGTACTGATTGTTGAAGATGATCCTCATATTTCCGAATTAGCAAGTCGAATTTTACGAGCCAGCCATCGTATTGATGTGGCTATGACTGGTATGGAAGCGGTAGAAGCCTATGCGCCGGGTAAATACGACATTGTTTTGTTAGATGTGCAACTTCCTGAAATGAGTGGCTCTGATGTGTTGAAACACATTATGGCTCGCTCACCCAGTCAGGCCGTGGTTATCATGACGGCTCATGGTGGTACTGACTTAGCTGAAGAATTGATGATTGAAGGGGCTGTGGATTTTATTCAAAAGCCATTCAAGGCCGATCAATTACGTAGAGTGATGAGCATTGCGGCTCATCGTGAAAATTATCTGATTAGCAATGCTCAGTTTGAAGAGAAGGTTCTAACGATTCAGAAAAATGAGGAACGTTATCGCCATCTTTCCGAGGAACACCAACGGTTGTTAGATCACTTGGCGACCGTCGTTATAGAGCTGGATAGAGAAGGTAATATTAAATTTATTAACCAGTCATGGATTGGGCTGACCGGCTTTAACTTATCGGAAACCATCGGACGTAAATTGTCGGTTTTTCAATTTGCCGCAAATGATCAAAATCAAAACATTCTGATCCAAAATTCATTGGAAGCGATTGTTGCGTGTGAAATTCAACATAAAAAGATGGAATTTCAGCTGATTTGTAAATCTGGTAGTCCACTTTGGGTTGAAGCTCAGTTTAACGTTTTAGAAAAGGATTATAAGGTAATAGGTATTACCGCGACGTTGGATAATATTGATGAGCGAAAATTAGCCCAGATAAGGCTAAACCATTTGGCTTCTCATGACACGCTAACCGATCTTTACAATCGCCATTATTTTGATACTGAATTAAATCGTTTAACCAGTAGTGCATTAACGCAACCGGTTTCACATGCATTGCTTTATCTGGATTTGGATCATTTTAAAGTCATTAATGATACGCAAGGTCATTATCAGGGCGATATTATTCTCAAAGAAGTGGCTGATACCTTAAAACGGGTAAAACGAGAAGCCGATATTTTATGCCGCGTTGGTGGTGATGAATTTGCCATTTTACTTCCTCGTACAGATGCCGAGGCGGCAGTTAATCTTGCTCAAAAAATATGCGATACGTTAAAAAGTGGTCATTTCAAATTTGATGAAAGAGTTTATCGCATTAGTTGTAGTGTTGGTGTTACTGCAATTGATGGTGAAATTGATGACCCTTCAACTTATCTTCAACAAGCGGATATCGCGTTATATGTTGCTAAACGTCGAGGCCGAAATTTAGTTCATATGTTTAGTGACGAGGATAAGGAAAGTGAAGATTTTAAAGTGGCTGTTCACTGGGTGCAAACCTTGCAAGAGGCCATTATTAATGATCAGTTAGTATTGCACTTCCAGCCTGTGATTGATTCAGAGTATAGAGAAGTTCAATACTTCGAAGCATTAGTGCGTTTGGAAATTGATAATCAATTGATTATGCCTGGTGAATTTATTCCTGCACTGGAAAGAGCAGAGGATATTACCTTGCTGGATCATCAGGTGATTTCCAAAGCTATCAGTATGATGAGTCAGCACCCGGTATTAAAGAAAGTCGCTATTAACCTTTCAGCACAAGCCTTGGGTGATGAACGCCTATTGCCCCTTATTAAAGAAAAGCTTACTACCTTTAATGTACGTCCTCAGCAGATTATTTTTGAAGTCACCGAGAGTGCAAGTTTAAGCAATTTGGTTGCTACCCAGGAAATGATAAATCAACTTATGGAGTTAGGTTGTGAGTTCTCTATTGATGACTTTGGTACTGGTTTTAGTACATTCAGTTATTTAAAGCAATTGCCCGCAAATTGCGTAAAAGTGGATGGGTCTTTTGTCAAAGATATGATCAATAATCCAATTGATTACGCATTGGTAAAGTCGATTTGTGAAGTTGCTAAAGCTTTAAATAAAACGACAGTAGCAGAGTTTGTTGAGAACCTTGATATTTTACTGGAATTAAAAAAGTTGGGGGTGGATTATTTGCAAGGCTATTATATTAGCCGCCCTTTAGATATCAATTCAATAGTAGAAAAGTACGGTGTTGAAGAGGTCTATTAGGGTTTTTAATTATCCTTATAAGTCCTCTTCCGTCCTCTAATACAGTAAAATGTCTTGCTCTCTGTTCAATCGTCCTATCATTGTGTAAATTACATTATTAGTAAAAAACTACTCAAAAAATAAATTTGTTGAAGGCGGTAATCTTATGTCTATGGTGAGTCCTGGTGGGGAGGAACACATTGACATGGATGTATTTTCGTATGCCGATCTAATTGTCGATTACATTAATCAAATGGGAATCGAGTTTGTATTTGGCGTTCCAGGAGGGGCAATTGAGCCCTTGTATAACGCGTTAGCTATCAGCGGTCGCTTTGGTGGTGCCAAAGCGGTCGTTGCTCGTCATGAGGCTGGCGCAGCTTTTATGGCTGATGGTTATGCAAGGGAAACGGATAAACTGGGAGTGTGTTGTGCAACAACAGGCCCCGGTGCAACTAATTTGTTGACCGGTGTTTCAGCGGCTTACGCTGATAATGTGCCTATGTTGGTGATAACAGCACAAACCCCTTTACCTAAATTTGGTAAGCGAGCCTTGCAGGACTCTTCCTGTACGGCAATCGATACTGTATCCATGTTTCGCCATTGTTGTAAGTACAGTACATTGGTGAGCCATCATGAGCAGTTAGAGACCAAATTAATCTCGGCTATTATGGCAGCGCGTAATGAACCCGCGGGGCCTGTGCATATCAGTGTGCCTTCCGATGTGTTGCGTTCTGCAGCAACAAAGCCATCTACGATTGAATACAATGCGCTTAGAAACCGTTTTAATCTGACCGATCATGGCGCGGTAGAGCGTATGATCTACGAGTTGAAACAGGTGAACAATGTCATTCTGTTTATTGGTGATGGTTGTAAAGGGGCGTCGGAAGAGATCATGACTTTTGCCGAGCTCATTGATGCCCCGTTTGTGACAGGGCCAATGGGTAAGCGTTGGGTTGATGAGACTCACCATCTGTATCGTGGTGTTTTTGGCTTCTCAGGCCACGAGAGCGCCAGAAAGCTGCTACGCGATGAAGAGGGTAAGGTTGATCTGGTCATTGCCATTGGGGCTGCTCTGGGGGAACTGGGGACGGCTGGTTGGACGCAGGAACTGATCAATGGCAAGTTGATCCATGTGGACTCGCGGATAGAGCATTTTACCCGTTCGCATATGGCCAAGTTACATGTGTGTGGTCATTTGCCTTCGATATTCCGGATCATCAATGAAAAATTGAGTCGAACCAAGCGCCATTGGTCGAAAGACCATTCCGATTTTGTTCGGGAAGGGAAGCGCAACGTGAATGGCTGTTTTACCAGTTTGCTACATGAGCAAAAGTGTTTTAGTAATGACAATCCCATTAAACCGCAACGCTTGTTTTCCTACCTGAGCAGGATCTTGCCTGAAAATACGCGTATGTTTGTGGATGCCGGAAATGCTTGGGCATGGTCTATACAGTATTACCAAAGACCCGAGCATAACGGGACATATCATCTTGCGATGGGTTTTGGGGCGATGGCATGGGCTATTGGCGCCAGTGTGGGTTCTGCAGCCGCTTCAAGAGGAAAGCTTCCTCATGTTTGTGTGACAGGTGACGGAAGTTACCTGATGAGTGCGCAGGAGATCACTGTTGCCAAGCAGTTAAACCTGCCCATGGTATTTATGATATTGAATGACAGCGTGCTGGGTATGGTCATGCATGGACAGCGATTAGGCGGAGCCGAGGAAATCGGTTTTGAACTGGGCGACATCGATTTTGCCGCAATGGCTGAGGCAATGGGTATTCAGGGAATTGTGGTAAACACGACGGAAGAACTGGAAGCTGTTGATTTTGGCAGGCTATTTAGCAAGAACCAGCCAACGCTCATTGATGTGCGTATTGATCGTGAGGAAGTTCCTCCAATGGCTGACAGAGTGAAAGGGTTGGCTGTGAATGGAAGCTCTGCTACACCGGGAGGATAGGGCAAAAAAGCCGGGGATATGGGTGGCATATCCCTTAGTGCTTTTGAGTGCTTACTATAGTCTGTATTAACTAACAGGGAATCGGGCGAGGTTGATGCCCTAAATATTCAATATCGTTGCATTGTTGCGGTAAGAATGCATTTTCTTGCTGTTGCTTATACTCCGTATAACAGGCAGTGACACCACTTGCGACACAAATGTTTTTTATTATGTAGACTTCTTCCGGGGTGAAGCCTTGGTCTAACATGAAGGCACTTGTATAGCCTCCAATATTAATGCCCATTGAGTAGTGTTTTTCCAGATAATCGGATAATTGATTAGCGAATTTCATGTGTTCGCCTTCCTTAAATCCGAGTTTTTTAGTCATTTCTCTATGAGGTTTGATACGTTCGTCATTTCTTACAATTGGACGAGCGAATCCTATAATGGCTGGGCGCCCTTGTTTTAATGGCGCTTTTGTTACGATATCTGGAATAGTGGCTCCAGCGTTATATTCTTCCAGTGCATTTTTAATATAATTCATGGCACTTTGGGACGTTTGACTACCTCCGTAAACTCGAGAATCTGCAGCTAAAGAACCTGCTACGGTAGCGGCTGTTGGAGAGGTTCCCATTGAGCCGCTTAAAGCGCCTATTTGGTTGCACCATATTCTCGAATCTGGGTAGCTCATGGACATGAAATTATTTTCTAACCATTTGCCAAGATTGCTGGAAATCAGTTTTCCCGTTGCATTCAAGACGATCAGTTGCATGTAAGATATTTGATTAAACAAATCATCAAACAATGAGTAGCCTCTGATATAGACACTCTCACCACCTGTCCATTTACCTATCTTGGAGCGAAGATTATTACGGCGTTCATCCCAAAAACGAGTGTCAGTATTATGCGTTTTGTTCGTAGACATACTGGTCGTCCTCAATTAATGGAATATCGCTGATTGGGCGATGGGATTGTTCAAGTCCGTGAGCCATAAGCCCAGGGCTTCGCATAAATTGGTAGAGGGCGATACTTTCACGTTCACCAATGGAAAGATCGCAAAAAATGGCTGCGGCTAATCCAACATCTAACATACCAGCTTGTTGTTTTTCCAGTCTTTCAGCGAGTTGAATTGACCAGTTGAAGTGTTTTCCTGTTTTACGTTGTTCTTGTAATGCTCTAGCCAGAGACTTTATATAGGGGTCTGCTTGCCCAAAGTGGCGCCCAAATCCTGGTGCAAAGCGATTTTCTTTATCAAGATCCATGACCGCTTTAACATTTTGAGTGTCAGAGTTAGCATTATTACTAATGAAGCGATAGGCATTGGCGACTTCCTGAGCTCCAGCCATACTTCCTCCAATAACCGTAAGCGATATTGGAAGTATGTGTTCAGGATTCGCTTTGCTAATACCCGCAGACATGGCAGCTTTCGATGCAGGATGGCGAGGGCCAGGGTTAATTAACCCTATCATCAGCGATTCTAAAAGTGCTTTTTCCTCGTCGGATGGGAGCTCTAGCTTTAGTAAAAGCAGCAAAACGTCTATGAAACTTTTTCTTGTGGCTAATTCAATGGTGTCATATCCAGCCAGAAACTGTTTTTGGCATACATAGGGGTTATTAGGGGCGGCTTGCTCCAGACATATATTGGTTTTGGGACGACTTGAATAACCAAACTTCTCATTTTTATTCATACTGCTTTTCTAAAAACTAAATTTTGACTCCAATTCCAACCAAATACTGCGGGTTGGCATTCTAAAATCATTACTAATTGTTCCGCTGCTAGGCTCGTAGATAGCCTCATCAAAAATATTCTTAATGATAAGTTTGGTCTTGGTTTGATCCGTGATTTGGTAGGTGGAAGCTACGTTTGTCAGGATGTAATTATCGATTTTGTTTCTGGTATCGCTTGAAGTTCTTTCTCTGCTTGCTATCCAATGTGATGAAAGGGATATATTCCATTTGTCATTCATATCGAAGAATGCACCCAGATAAGCTGTATTTTGGGCTACAAATGGTATGTTCATATCCAGAGAAGGATCTTCCGTATTTTGGTGTGAATAATGGAAATCGATACGAAAATCATCGTAAGACCAATTCACTTCTAACTCGACACCTTTGCCATCAAGAGTTGATAAATTTTTGGTTAGTAACAGATTTGAACCTTCTATTGGCGCTCTTGATATCAATTTATCAGCTTGGAAAGAATAGAAATTCAGCGATAACTTGGTATTGAAATTGATTTGATAATTTAATCCCAGCTCATAGGTATCGATTTCTTCTGGTTCCAGATTAGGATTACCAATAGCAGAGGGATTGTTCTGTAAAAATTGCTCGTTAAAAGACGGGGCTCTAAAAGCACTTCCATAGAGAGCCTTTACCGTGAGATCGTGGGCAGCGTCCCAGACCAGAGCGATTCGAGGGTTAACTGTGCTGCCAAAGTCGGAGAAGCTATCGTAGCGCAGTCCGAGCGTTACTTCCCAATCCTGACCTAACTGCCAAATATCCTGTAATACCAAGTGACGGTTGGTTCTTTTTGAGTCGGGAACATATTCGTATTGAGTATCGGTGATATCAGTGAGTTCACCACCTACAACTTGTTCCGTGCCATCAATGATTCCTGGTCCAAAGTTTTTGAATTCACTCGTATTGAGTGCTTGTTCGAACCATCCTGCACTGACTCTGATTTCATGGTTCTCAAATCCATTGTAATCAAAGGAAGCCTCCATGCGAGTATCTTTATGGTCGCTTCTTGGGCTCCCAATATAACCGTCTGTAAACTCTATTATTCCAGCAACATTAGAAAAATTGAGATTTCCATCCGGCGCTATCGGTAATATTGCTCCTGCCGGGAATAATACAAAGTAGGTTTCGTTATCCACTACCAAATGTGAAACATTGGTAGAAAATATTAGATCTCTAGATAGATCTGAGCGATAAGATAGCTTGGTTCTATACTGCTCAACATTCTGCGTGCCTATTGGATCTAATGCTTGGGCTCCGCCAGGCCCTAATCCACCATCGTTTTGTTCCCAATACCAATGTTCCAGCTTGAGATTGTTCCATGTTGCTGAGGCGTGTAAATCAATTATGTCATATTGTGTTTGTAGTGGGCCTGGAGCGAAAGAAACATTGGTGCCTAGTGCGCCATCCAATGTATTTTGCAAATCAGATTCGGCAATACGATCGGAGTCTCCATCAGATGTTTGAGATTCAACGGAAAAATCCAATTCCAGTTCTTTAATTTTAGTGCCAAGTTGTAGCCAAAAATCACGGCTCTTAAAGGAGCCTAATCTACCGCCCAGATTAATTTCATTATTATTACCCTGATCTTTTGTAACAATATTGACTACACCCGAAAAGGCATCTGCACCATATAAAGCAGAGCCGGGGCCTCGGATAACCTCTACTCGCTCAATGTTCTTGGCGGGTAATCGAAAAGTAAATGGGAGACCGCCGGAAAAGCTGTTCTTAAATTCAGTACCGTTTAGCAACACAAGAATTTGTGGGTTAAATCCAGTCTGTAATCCTCTGACAGAGTATACAGGGTCGAGACGTGAAACGGTCGATGGTGAAACATGTAATCCCGGGATTAATTCAAGCACTTCATCCAGATTAGTCGCTCCAACTTTTTCTATGTAGTCAGATGTAATCACAGAAGCTATTGCAGGCGCTTTGGTGATGGATTTTTGGGTTCCAGTCGCGATACTAACAAACTCTTCGCCACCGTAATAATCCATAAGCTCATCTTCATATTCGCTTTGATAATTTAACTCTTCATTCATTGCTAAAGCAGACGAAGACATTGTCAAAGCAATTAATACGCTGGATGTGATTCTGCTAATTTTCATAGTGTTATCCGGTAATTTGGTTCACCACTCAATGCACAGTATGGATGTGATACTGCCCAACAACCCTTTTACACACAGGTTACTATGTCTGCCAGGTATTTGAGTTCAAACAATATTTATTTTTTCCCTTACTTGGCAAGGTAAATTTTATGTTTCTATCGAACATAACGATTTACTTGTCAGATTTCCTTTGCTTTACACCTATCTTTGAATGGGCAGCGTTACTGTAAACCGGGTTCCTTCTCCCACAACGCTGTCCACTTCAATTTTGGCTCTCATCAATTCACAGAATTGTTTCGATATTGCCAAGCCTAAACCTGTGCCACCAAAACGGCGGTTTTCCCCTGAATCAACTTGAATAAATTCATGAAACACACTGCTTAATTTATGATCTGGAATTCCAATTCCTGTATCAATGACATGGAATTCGAGCAAGTTTTTGTGCTGTTTTACTTCAAGAGTAATTTGACCACTCTCGGTAAATTTGCAGGCATTACTGACCAGGTTGATTAATACCTGTAACATTTTTTCGTTATCAATTCTGAGCAACATATTTTCACAATGATTAAGCAGTGAAAATTGATTTTTGTTAGCAGGGACGAGTGGGGCGGTTGCTTCTTCTACATCTCGTAACAGGTCATTGAGGTAAACGCTGTTTATTTTCAGCTCCATACGACCTGCTTCTATTTTCGATAGATCCAGTACCGAGTTAATCATGCCAAGTAATCTTTCGGCATTACGGCTAACTTTGTCCAGGTCTTCGCTGACCTGAAAAACGCCTTCGCTCTCTGTTTCCTCTTTGACCAGATCGACATAGCCCATAATGGATTGAATCGGTGTTCTAAGTTCGTGGGTCATATTGGCCAAAAATTCAGATTTATGACGGCTTGAACTGAGTGCTGCATCGCGAGCTTCGACTAGTTCGCGAGTACGTATTTTTACTTCCGCTTCTAGCTGATCACGATGATTTCTGAGACGTTCATCCTGCTCATCCAGTGTTTGCATCATGGCATTAAACGAGGCTGCCATTTGTTCAATTTCGCGAGCTCCACTGACGTTGGCAAGATTGTGTTCACCGGTTTGGTGGTTATACACCATGATTTTAGTCAGTTCACGTAGGGGCGACAGCTGTTTCTGAATCGCGCTGCCAACAATCAGAATTAAGCCAATAATGGAAATCAGTCCGGTTAAACCTATGGTGATAATAATATTGAGGTTGGTTTCATAGAGGCTTTGCTTACTAAAACTGATAATGGCATAACCGAGTTTTTCATCGGCAGTTTCAAAGAGTGACTCGCCAGTTTCGTCGGGGGTTGAGTTAGACAGAATAACCACAGAGGCGATGTACCAATGGTCGCTATCTTCATCAAACAGCATATTATCTTTCACGTCAGCCCAGTCGATATTCCTGAAATACTCAGTGCCAGCCTGACTGCCTCGCCACTCATAGAAAGAACCATCCCAACTGACTAGTCCTGCACCATCTACGTCGGGAAATGCCAGAACTTGATCCAAGGCCGCTTTGGCGTTTTCTATACTGGCTGTGATAAGTGCCAAAGCGGATTGTTGCGCTAATGCACTTGATACCTGCTTGGCATTACCCACCAATTGCGATGAGGTTTGTTTAGTGGTCAACCAACTGGTTACCACACTGAAAGTAAGAAGGAGGCCAACTACACCTATAACTATGTAGCTGAGTAAGCGACGACGAATACTACCCTGCTTTTGCTGGGTATCATTAGCTTTGGAAGCTTGATGAGTCACTGCGGTATTCATAACGACTACTCTGGAAAAGTCAGATGAAACTGATTTTTCTGTTTGTTTTTATAATCAAATCCCAAATGCGCGGCGGTTCTTAAATTAACAGCCAATTTCAAATTGCGAATGGGGTGAACGCCTGCACTTTGTTTTGAATCGTGCATTTTAGTGACCATTTTCACCAGGTCTCTTCCTAACTGATAATGATCAGGAAAAAGTGAAAACAGAACACCGCGTTTGGCGTGGGCAGGTTTGCTGGAGAAAAGCACAAGGTTTTGTTCCCAGGATTCTTCCAGTAATTTGGGCAAGATAACTTGCTCGTTAGCAGAGACAGGATCCAGTGGTAACCATACGGATTCGCTCTGATGGTCAATATTTGCCAATATTTTATCGTATGCACTAAGGGCATCTTTAACATTGGTCACTTCTGTTGTTTGTAGTGAAAACCCAAGCTTTTCAGCTTCGGTTTTAGCTAAGTCTATTAGCCAGCGATTTCGAGGATTAAAGACGACATGAATTTTACGAATATTAGGAGCAAGTTGTTGCAATGACAGAAACATTTCTTCAGGGGCTGTGATCAGACTGATCCCGGATAATTCATTGCTGGTTGTGGACAAAGGAACTGCGCCAATAACCACCGCTTTTTCGCCGCTAATGTTTTGCGCCAGCCTATAGCCGTGCTTACCCAGAGCGATGATTTGGTTGGTGTTTTGATTGTCAATCCATCGCAGAGAGTCATCCTGATTGAAGGATTTAGGGATGGCGATAGAAGTAACGTCACCGGTATATTCATCTTGAATACCAGACATAATTTCTTGAAAAATCTGGTTATACGGGGACGGAACATCAGGATATACCACTGCAATTCGCCCTTCTGCTCTTGCAATATCGCAGGTGAGAGCGCATAGAAAAATTGCGAAATTGATGAAAACAGTCCTGAGCATATTCCAGTCTTATTAAGAGTCGTTTTTTATTCCGTTATGAAGCATTCACTACCATAGCGGTTTAAAAAAAAATTGCCAGAAATATTACTCGTTGTCGGCAAATTTGCTCAGTAATTTTATTGCCTGGCTTAATAGTCCTGTATTTAACTCTGTACTGGTATTTTGGCTACCATCCTGGTTGTAGATGACAAAATTGCCACGGCTATCTACCTGAATTTTAAGGTCTTGATGCATTATCAGTACCTTATCGTCCTGAGTGGTTACCAACCAGGTGCGATTGGCTTTGGTGAGATTTTGCCCCGTACTGTGTAGCTCTGTTTTGGCGTTACAACCTATGTTGCCCAATAACGTAGCAGGAATATCCTCATGGAGACTCAATAGTCGATTGGGTGAGATCGGTAAATTGGTATAGGCATCAACCATGTGATTGGCAGAAAAGTGGCTGATAAACAGCTTTTGAAGCTGCGAAGTATCGGTATTTTTTAAAAGTTCGTTAAGCTCTGCCTGAGTGATAAAACCAATGAATAATCCCGGTGTTGCCTCTGACAATGAATTTGAGAAGATTTCCCAGTTATCTTGACCATTCACCTTGCTGGTCGCAAAAAGTGAGGGGTCATGGCTATACAAGTGTACCGGCAAGCCAAGCTTATCGGGTAAGTCTAATAATATTGGGCGGTGTGAACCCAGTTTCCAATGGTACAAATCCGGTAAGCCATAGAGCGTACTTTTAACTGCGCTACGAGAAGACAGGCTCAAATCATAGTGGTTGGTTAATTTATTGAGATTCAGGCTATCCACCATCGATGGTTCAAGGCTTTGCAGAGAATCAGCATCCATCACCATTAACAGTGTCGCTTTAGCTTGAGTATCGATAACGCAATACAGCGGTTCTGTGGGATAGGTCACAGCGCCTTTATCAATAGATAATTGCAGTTGCTTGCGTTGATTATAATTTTCCCTGTTCAACATGCCATATTTGGACATCAGGGTTTTAGCTGTGGCTGGATAAGACAAGGGGAACATATCATCCTGTTGCACTATCGGTTGATATAGTTCAGCGTCAGCCCAAATATGCGTTGCATGGCTAAATACGAACATGGCGGTAAAGGCGGCGCTAATGGGCAGGCCAAATTTTAGTTTTTGCAGCCGTTCAACACGCTTCCATAAAGCGTTGGCAATGAGCAATTGTAAAAATAACCAGGCGATAAACGACAGGCCAAAGAAAGCCCATTGCCGGCTACTGACTTCTGCAATCGCAAATTTGGCATGATCGCGAATAAATTCGGCACTGCTAAAGGATAAATGCAGCCCATAGCGCGTATAAAGAAGTGCATCCAGAGCTAGCATGGCTAATGCAATAGCGGCAGTAATAGAGCCATAAGCCCGGATAAATCGACTATTCGGGATCAGATAACAAATAGGCAGAATGAAAATGACAAAACCGAAAAAGGTAAGAAACCCAATATGGCTGAACCAGTTGGTAAATAAATAAAGTATGCCCAGAAGAGTGCTGGGTACGCGCGAGCTAAACAAATAGACGCCGGAAATGGCAATAGCGACCACGATGTTTACCAGGGTAAACCAGTGTCCCCATCCTACAAGTTTGCTTACCAACTGTCGTCTTGGTGTTTCAGATATAATCATAATTATTAGAATACTAAGAGTGTTTAGCGCACTGACTACACATACTAACTATAAGACTATAAGCGATTATGCGACACTTTTTAATAGTACCTGAGTAAAGCGTTGCGCCATTTCCTGACGGTCGGCATCGCTTACCTGATGCTGTAAAATTCTTGTAATTATATTACCTAGCACCATCAATGACAGATCGCGTCCTGCATTTTCTCGTTCTAAAACAGCAATAATGTCTGTCATCAGTGCTTCAAATTGTTGGTCAGAGTATTTAGACTGTTGCGGCATAGCCACTCCCTTAAAGAATTGATGGGGATACTATCAGCAAAATGCATCGAGCTCCATCTAACGTTGGTTTGAATAAGGAAAAAACTACAATATGTCTCTCATTATTCACAATGTTATTGTGCACCGAATTGTAGAACGTGAACAACAACTTGTCGTACTGCCACGGGCTGAAGCCTGTGAAATCTCGCCTGAAATTGAGCAGATGGCGCAGAACCTGAATCATATTTATAACAGTAAACCGGGTAAAGGTGTCGGTGGTTTTCTGCTGGAAGAACGTCCAATTGAGGAAGATGACAGCGACGACGATGACGAGGCGGAAGAAAAGCCGCGTATCCAGAATCCTTATGCATTCAATGAATTACAATTGCAACTGGATAAGCTCATGGCGGGAGAGGAAGATTTTGTTGCTTTCACTCACCATGTATCCAAATTGCTGACACATCATCTGCAAGCTTTTGCTACACCTGAAACGGGCTTTTTGGTGTTTAGCCATTTCCAATTTCTGGCAACGGACTACTTATTGATCGCTTTGCTTGATACTAAAGAGCATGTTGAAGTGACGGGCGATTTGAACTTCAGCGTCAGCTCTCATTTAGACATGGCGAAAATGCAGTTGGCTGCACGTATTGACGTTACGCAATACAAAACGTCGCCAGAACACAACCGCTATGTGAGCTTTATCAAAGGGCGTATTGGACGCAAGGTGTCGGATTTCTTCATGCAGTTTATGGGATGTGAAGAGCTGGTTGATATCAAGCAGCAAAACAAGCAGTTGCTGCATAATGTTGAACAGTACCTCGACAGCGAACAGTTTGATCCGCAAGAAAAACAGGCTACTCGCGCCAATTTGGTTGACTACTATAAAGACAAGCTGGAAACCGGCGAAGATATCTCGGTGAAAGATATCGCGGAAGCCTTATCCAGTGATGATCAGAAGCAGGATTTTTATTCTTTTGCTCAAAGTATGGAACAGCCGTTGGAAGAGACGTTTCAACCGGATCGTGCCGCCATTAAAACCCTAAGTAAATTTACCGGGCAGGGTGGTGGAATCAGCTTGAGTTTTGACCGCAAACTGTTGGGCGATCGTGTCTATTACAATCAGGAAAATGACACTATTACCATCAAGGGTTTGCCCGCTAATCTCAGGGATCAATTATCACGATGGCAAGACTAAGACTGGAGCGAGTTGGAAAAACTCAAGCTCCAGTTTCCACATCAAGTCACTCAATACCGAGCTCGCTATTTCAAAACTTGTCCTTCGATATTAAGGAGGGAGAGTTTGTTGTTTTATTTGGTGAATCAGGGTGTGGTAAGTCGACCTTGTTACGCATGGTTGCGGGATTAGACAAGGAGTATCAAGGCCGTATTTTGTTTGATGAACAGCCTGTCGATCATATCGCTGCCGAGCAACGTCAGGTTGCGATGATACTGCAATCACCCA
This sequence comes from Paraneptunicella aestuarii, assembly GCF_019900845.1. Classification (NCBI taxonomy): domain Bacteria; kingdom Pseudomonadati; phylum Pseudomonadota; class Gammaproteobacteria; order Alteromonadales; family Alteromonadaceae; genus Paraneptunicella; species Paraneptunicella aestuarii. Next base: position 1,920,829 of record NZ_CP074570.1, read on the forward strand.
CGTTGTTTCCTCATATGACAGTGGCAGACAATATTACTTTTCCTCTCAGGATCAAAGGCATCACTGTTTCGCAACGAGAACAACAGTTACATGAGATAGCCGCAAAAGTGGGTGTGAGTGCCTTGTTAGCTCGTATGCCTGCGCAATTGTCCGGAGGACAACAGCAGCGCGTGGCATTGGCGCGTTGTTTGATCCAACACCCCAGATTATTCTTGTTCGATGAACCTTTGGCGAATTTGGACAGAGCTGCGCGTCAGGAATTACGGCTATTGATTCAGTTTCTGCATAGAGAGTTAGGCACAACCACCTTGTTTGTGACTCATGATCAGGAAGAGGCCATGCAATTGGCTGACAGGATCATGGTTCTGGGTAAATCCACAGAATCTCAAACAGAGTTTCAAACAGAACCTCAAACAAAACTGCTGCAATTCGACACACCTGATGCCATTTTTCATTCACCTGAAAATGTCCAGGTAGCACGATTGTTTGGTCATCCTGCGATGAACCTGATCCCGGCACAAGTGCTTCACATTCAGGGGGATAGAATTGAGCTGAATATTGCGGGTCAACATATCTCTGCTTCATTTCATCCGCATGATGCCGTACCGATAATGGATAATAACGTTACATTGGGTGTACGGCCTGACGATTGTACATTGTCTGTAACGGCAACGTCTGAGTCTTCGTTGGATGTGGAAATTGTCCAAAAAGATATTCTGGGTAACGAGTGTCATTGTTATTGTCGGCTGATAAATGAATCAACGCCATTTCCATTAGTTGTACGCCAAAAAGTTCATGAGGCTTCAGAATCGCCTTGCGTAGGTAGCGCCAGTAAGTTGGTTTTTCCTCAAAAGTTTTTATTGCTGTTTAATGCCGATGGCAATTTATGTGGCAAAGTTGCGCTGACTCACTCATAAAACACTTATAAATCACCCATAAAACAAGCATAACTTAATCATAATTGAGCTGTTCGCTCGGCTTTTGTTGGTGTTTCAGGTTTGGGTGTTTATAATTCTGAGCCAATTCCATAATCCTTAATCATTCAATTGAACGAGTTGCGGGTTAAGGCTTATCGCTTCGATTAAATAGAATTAAGAAACAGGCTCTGCTGAGCAGGGGCTGTGTTTAGAGGTAATCAATTACAACATGCAATTATTTGTCAATGATCTGACTGTGATGGACTTTTCCTACTTGTGTCCGGAACGAGGCATGGTAGGGGAGAGCTGGATAGTCGATGTCATGCTTGATGGTGCATTAAATGAAGAAAGCATGGTGCTTGACTTTGGTCGGGTCAAAAAAGATTTGAAATCACTGATTGATAAATATGTTGATCACAAACTCTTGATCCCAATGGAGCATCCCTATACCGCTGTAGAACATTTAGCGGTTTCTGATTCGGTAAAAGTGCATTTTAACCGCCCAGATAAAAGCATTCATTTGCATTGTCCTGACGAGGCTTATGCCTTTATCTATTCCGATACGGTGACGATGAAATCGGTGCAGGAATATCTTAGTGACATTATTCGTACCAAGTTACCCGGCAATGTGCAGGGTATTGAATTGAATTTGCGCGCCGAAGTCATCGAAACGCCTTTTTATCACTATACTCATGGGCTAAAAAAGCACGATGGCAATTGCCAGCGTATCGCACATGGGCATCGTTCACGCATAGATGTTCGTGTCGATAATCAAACCAATAGTGAATGGCCTGAATACTGGGCGAAACGTTGGCAAGATATTTACATCGGTACGCGCGAAGATTTGGTGTCAGAATGCACTCTGACTACAGATGAATATACCTTTTTGGCAGACGGTAATCATTATCTGTTTTCTTATGAATCGTCTCAGGGATGCTTTGAACTGGCTATTCCCACTGCCGAGTGTGAGATTATTGAAACCGACTCTACCGTTGAATGTTTGGCGCAATTTATGGCGAATGAGCAAAAGCGCTTGTCTCCAGAACATCAACACATAGTGTTTGCCTATGAAGGCGTTGGTAAAGGAGCGATTGCCTATGCCTAAGCTAATGCTTATGTACAGGTTAGTGTTGCTAGCGTCTTTTTGGCTATGTACCGTAGCGAGCGTTTCTGCTGCCTCTATGAGTGAAATTGAGAAAATGCTGCCTTCACAACCTGCATTACACTGGCCGCAACTGGAATTGCGCGGGCAGCTTAAGCAGGGGGCGCTCTTAAGAGGACAGATAGCCAAGGCAGAAAGCGGAGCAAAAAGCGCACAGGAAACCAGAGTTTGGCTCAACGAGCAGGAAATACAGGTTTCTGATGACGGTTTCTTTGCCATAGGCTTTGGTCGTGATGCTAAATTAGAGCACGAGTTAAAGTGGCAAACGCAAGATGGGCAAGTGCATAGCCAGGTTCTAAAACTGCAAAAACGAGAATACAAGATCCAAAAAATTGATGGCTTACCGCCGAAAATGGTCACGCCGCCTGAATCTGTGCTTGAGCGCATTCGTAAAGATAATCGCGATGTTGCCGCTGCTCGTAAATTACGAGATGAGCGTATTGATTTTATGCAAGCGTTTCAATGGCCGGCAAAAGGAGAGATTAGCGGTGTTTACGGTAGTCAGCGAATATTGAATGGCACGCCTAAAAACCCACATTTTGGTGTTGATGTTGCCGGGCCAATTGGTCATCCGGTTTATGCGCCAGCCGATGGTGTTGTTACATTATTCGTGCCTGATATGTACTACTCAGGTGGAACCATGATCATTGACCACGGTCATGGCATCACATCGACTTTTCTGCATTTGAGCAAGTCCCATGTTAAAGCGGGTGATGTGGTGAAGCAGGGCGAACTGGTAGCTGAAATCGGTGACACTGGCAGGGTTACAGGCGCGCATCTGGATTGGCGAATGAACTGGCTGGATCAACGAATTGACCCAGCGTTAATTGTGCCGGCTAAAGCCGAATAGTTTTAATCTGAGTTTATTTGAAATAGACCAACTCAAATAAACTCAGGGAGCACCCAACCAAAGTTTTGCTGCTTCTTTGTCTACGATTTCCAGATAAACCGTATCTTTAGGCGCTTCTTGAACTGGCATTTCTGTTTCATGTAATCGTCCGCGACGGAAATAATGGATCACCGCTTCACTGCCAGTTTCCAGCTTATCTAGTTCACTCTGAAAATTACGCTCGTTAATCTGATAGCCGTTAAGTGCTATCAGGTTATCTCCCTTGCTGAACGATGCCTGTTCTGCCGGAGAGTTTGCAAGAACTTGAGTAATGGTGATACCTGATGATGCACTGTTGTAAGTTGCACCAAAGGCGTGACGCACCGAATCCTGCGCTTTTTTGCCGCCCTGATCTTTGGCATTGCTTCTGGCTCTTGTATTTAAGCTAATGCCAACTTGTTTTAACAGCTCTGCAACGGGCAAGTCTTTTGTGCTATACAAGGCACTGTCCAGAAATTCATTAAAATCGTAGCCAAGTTGTTCAAGCAAATGGTGAATGACGTTGTCGTCAGTACCAATGCCTTTTGAACCAAATTGCTGCCACAGCATTTGCATGATGTTATCAATGCTGTGCTGGCCTTTGCTGGCAAGCCGCAATTTCAAATCCAGGCACATAGCAATAATGCCGCCTTTGGTGTAGTAACTTACAATCGCGTTGGGGGCATTTTCATCCTGCTTATAAAATTTCGTCCAGGCATCCCAACTGGATTCGGTGACGCTTTGCAGTAATCGGCCAGCATTACGCGCTAATCGGGTCAGGTTTTGTCCTAATACTTCCAGATAATCTTCGTTGGAAATCAGCTTTGTGCGTTGCAGGCTGAAATCGTCGTAATAAGAGGTAAATCCTTCGTAAATCCAAAGCTGCTCTGTGTACACTTCCTGGCTTAAATCTGGCGCGATAAACAATGCTGGTTTGGTGCGTTTAACATGCCAGGTATGAAAGAGTTCATGGCTGCACAGGCTCAAAAATGTGCGGTAGCCAGCAGGAGTTTTTCCTCGGTCATGGACACTGGGTAAATCGTTACGGCTATATACCAGTGCTGTTGAGGCGGTATGTTCCAAGCCACCAAAATCAGACTCGGTCAGAATAGTCAGAAACAGGTAGCGTTTCATGGGCGCTGGAGTGCCAACAGGAGAGTCAAATAGTGCCAGATGATGGTCGGCGATCTTTTTCAGGTCGATAGCCATTCTGTCGGTGTCTGTATTTTGACCTCCAACAAATATCATCTCAAACTCAATACCATGGGAAACAAAAGGAATAACATCCAGTTCGCCCATTAAAATAGGGTGTTCAATCAAATCCGCATAGTTGGCACATTGATAGGGGAAGTCACTGTCGGCTGCTCCGGGTTTAGTGGGCATGGCTGTGGCTAATTGCCATAACGGCATATCAACAGGCATTTGTAGTGCTACATCAATGGCAGTATTGGCTTGTTCCACCACTTCCAAAAACAGGCTTGTACCGTTTGCAAAGCCAAACTCTGAATCCAGAAAGGCCGAACGAACGGACAGATCCAATGCATAAATTTGGTAACTGACCTTAATCGCCCCCTGATGTGCTGCAATTTGCCAGGTTTGTTTGTCCAGCTTATGAGCAGCTAATGGTTGCCCATTGGCACTTTCGGCGGTTAACCACAGAATGTTTTTGGCAAAATCTCTGATCATATAGCTACCGGGTATCCAGGCGGGAAGTTTCAGTTGTTGACCGCTTTCGGTTGGTTTATCAATTTCCAAATCAACCTGAAAAATATGCTTTGCAACACTGGGAATGGAAACGGTATAGCGGATAGGGGCTGGTTTTTGTGACATTGATCCTGTCCTGATTCATTAATCTTTCTGGTTAAATCAATAACTTAACTTTACAGAGACGCACTTGGACGAGGATCCCTGTAAGTATTTCAAATGTGAGATTTGTACTACAATAATAGCAGTGAACACAGCTAGCCAGACACAGAAAATTATAAGTAAGTAGGATATTTATTTAACATTAAGTGTGTTTTTAGTGCGTTTTCTGGCATAAATGGCGCGAACTATGCCTGGACTTGGAACTTTATTTAAGAATATAAAGAAAAAGCAGATATATCGTTCACATGAATCTAATAATAACAATACTGGTTTTGAGGGAGAGTTGCTCTGAATGGCAATACTGAAAGATGTTAAGGGGCTAAGTGCTGAAGATCTGCGTAAGTTGAGGTCGTTGCGACCAGGCATGCCACTTGATATTCAGGTGTCTACACCGACAAATGCAAAGCGTGTAAGAACTGAATTTATAGGGATGGATGGTAATCGTACTATGATGATCCGCTATCCAGATGAAACCAAATGGGGCAATTTAAGCGATGCAATTTACATCGATAATTCTATGATCATTCGCTTTATTCTTGAGGAAGAAGCGGGTGAAGTCGTTGCCTTTAAAACCAAAGTGACCTTTATTCTGCTCAAGCCAATTCACATGATCTTTGTCGCTTTTCCAACCTTTATTCAAAGCCAGGGGCTTCGATCAGAAAAACGTGCTCAAATTCGAGTTCCTGTTTCTATCATGGATGCTAAAACGGGCAATACAATGGCAATGGGAACATTAATGGATATCTCCAATAGTGGCTGCCGTATTGCTACCTTACGTAATCAAACCAAGAAGCTTGATTCCAACGATATTGTGATCCGGTTAAATGGGCAGAACACGGATCCTTTCGAACTCAAAGGCACTGTGATGAATGTTAAGCAGGACGAGCTGTATTTCAGCTATGGCATTAAATTCAGCACAGCGGAAGAAGAAGTGGAAATGTTGGTGAGTCGGTTAATGGTCGATTTGTAGCAGACATCTTTTTGAATGGCAGTAAACGGCTGCAATGGTTGAGTGTTATTGTTCGATATTAAAAACTATTGCATGAAAATGTTGGCATGAAGAATTTAGGCAGGTAATCTGTTCACGATTCGTATTGGCCAAGTCAGGAACCGTTGCGTTAATTTATCAGGATGATCACTGGAAAGTAGAAGCCGACAAACAGGGCGACGAGAAGGACTCAGAAACTCAGTACGCGACAGATCCTGAATGATTAAAACAACATAATAACAATAAACTGACTGGAGCGAGTTCCATGCGAAAGATCGAATACCTGCTCAATGAATACGGCGAAAGCCACCAAAACAAAACCAACATATTCATTCATGCTGTTGCTGTCCCTGTGATTTACTTTGTCACCTTAGGGCTTATTTCTGCCATACCAACGCCAGAGTTTGTTGATTTCTTTGACGTAACCTGGGCGCATATCATTGCGATCCCTATTTTGTATTACTACTTTTTATTGTCAGGGCCAATCGGTGCGGCAATGACCTTACTAACAGCCGCTTCCTTTGTGTTTATCGAGTTGCTGGAACGTATGAATATCTCGGTTTGGCAGTTTAGTTTGGCGCTATTTGTAGTGATGTGGATTTTGCAGTTTATTGGTCATAATATTGAAGGTAAACGGCCTTCATTTCTGAAAGACTTACAGTTTTTGCTGGTGGGGCCTGCATGGTGGTGGGTTCACTGGTTAAAGCGCATGAATATCCATTATTAATTACCTTTCTTAATTCATATGACTTGGGGCTAAATGCGACAAACAGCATTTAGCCTACGGTCAGTTACAGGCTTCTTGTTTTTCTATCTCGTATAATTGCAATGAGACTGTTTTTACACGAGAACCCCTTTTGAGCTACTGGCATAAACTAATCGATGATCGCGAAAGATTATTCTGGCTGCTACATACCTGCGGCTGGATAGGCTTTGCGCTTATCTATTATATTGGCTCGTTTCTGCATGATATGCGTCCTATCTGGATTTTCGTTATCATCCTGAATTCCATCGCCGGATGGGTGCTTACCATTCCTCTTCGCTATGTTTTTCGTGCAGTTAGCTCTTTGACTCCCTGGAAGATCGTAATTGCCGTCATGGTTTCCATTTACGTGATTTCACTGCTTTGGACGGTTGCCAAGAACGTCCATTATTGGGAAATTTACAAGCACGGATACCGCCCCGACGAGTGGTATATGTATCTGACTAACAGTGCCAACTCCGTGTTCTTGATGACCTGTTGGAGCGGTTTGTATTTTGGTATCAAGAACTATCAAATGCTGCAAAAGGAAAAGCAAAACGCATTGAAAGCCTCTGCGATGGCGCATCAAGCGCAAATTAAAATGCTTCGATATCAGCTGAATCCGCACTTCTTGTTCAATACGTTAAACGCCATTTCCACTTTGATACTGATGAAAGACTATGAAACCGCGAGTGGCATGGTGAGTAGGCTTAGTGACTTCTTGCGTTACTCATTGGATAAAGACCCCATCAAGAAAGTGCCATTACAGCAGGAAATAAAAGCCCTTGAGTTATATCTGGATATTGAAAAGGTGCGTTTTGATACGCGCCTTACTGTCGATTGGCAAATTCAGGAAGAAGCAAAACAAGCCTTGGTTCCCAGTTTGATACTGCAACCGTTAATCGAGAATGCTATTAAATATGCCATCTCCAAGTTGGAAATGGGCGGCATTATTCGTATAGCTGCACAAGTTCAAGATAACGATTTGCTACTGCAAGTAGAAGATAATGGCCCCGGAGCCAACATTGTTGATGGTCAGTTGCATCGCAAAAATGGCGTGGGATTGACCAATATTCGAGAACGTTTAAAGTCGCTGTATGGTTCGCGTTATCAATTCGAGATTGCACATAACGAGCCAACCGGTGTTAAAGTAACTATCAGGATCCCACTCGATACGAATGAACATGGCTAGAACAATTAATGTTGTCATCGTGGATGATGAACCCTTAGCAAGAAAAGGATTGGCACTTCGCTTAGCCAACTTTAAACACGTTAGTATTATTGGTCAGTGTCAAAATGGTCGAGAGGCCGTTGAGCAGATCCCCACTCTGAAACCTGATCTCATCTTTCTGGATATTCAAATGCCGGGATTAAACGGCTTTCAGGTGATCCAGAAACTACAAGAGATCATGCCACGGCTCCCCTTGGTGGTGTTTGTGACCGCTTTCGACAGCTATGCTATTAAAGCCTTTGAAATCCACGCCACCGATTATCTTTTAAAGCCCGTTGACGACAAGCGACTGGCTGAAGCTATCGACAAGGCCGAGCACTTTTTCGAGTTACATCAGGATGAAGCCCACAAGAATAAACTGGCTGAATTAGTGGCTAATTTTACTGGAGAAGAAAGCGAAGAGATCCTTCGTAAGCTGGCTGCTGGTGAACCCGTTACATCAAATAATTACCCTTCTATTTTAGCCATCAAAGATGGCTCCGAGATTAGTCGTGTTGCTGTAGACAGTATTCAATGGGTGGATGCCGCAGGTGACTATATGTGCGTTCACACCGATGCCGGTACTCATATTATGCGCCGTACCATGAAAGAATTGGTCGACGAGCTGGATCCGAAAAAGTTCGTCCGGGTTCACCGCTCGGTCATCGTTAATGTCAATTACGTGTCTAAACTCGTTAGCCACATTAGCGGCGAATACCACCTTGTCCTGCAAAATGGCACTGAACTGAAAGTCAGCCGCAGCCATAGAGATCGCGTTAAGCAAATGATTAGGGAATAGTTGGTCGTTTTATTGCATTAGTTGACGAGCGTTACGACTCTAACCGCGAGCTATTGATCATCGCCCATGTACCGCAAGAGCAGCTATAACGATGGAGCTTTGACCTTTGAATTTGAACGAGCTAAATGCAGGTTAAAAGAAATGGGGGCGGAGAGTATCGGAGTAAGTGACGGTGTCGTATTTAATTGTCGAATTCGCGCTTTATATTTGTTAAGTGAAATTGACGTTCTTTAAGGAAGATGACTATAATGGCGGTTACCAGTGACTAGGAGAAGCTCCGGTCGGAAAGCTGGTCCCTAGGAGCCATAATTTGATTTCGCTGTCCATCCCTTCCAATTGAGGAAGGGGGATAGTTGAAAAGATTGTGTTTTTTCTCCACTTGCCACTTCTTTCTTCCATTCGTTCTGCCTGGTGAGCTAAGCTATTCTGCACTGAGTTATAAGGTTTTTACGATGACAAAGCGGACTTTTGAGCAAGCATTTAATGCTATTTTCCACGATAGTAAAGCATTTGTTGATTTTTGTGGATTAGATGTAGCTTCGGAGGTCGAAACGTTCACCGTATCCGGTAGGGAGATATTTAAGACATCGGATAAGTTCAAAAAATACTTACGCTTTATTGACCGTGTTATTCTTCGACATCTAGCAAAGGATAAGAATGTTGTTCATTCTTTTACGAAAGACAAAAATACTTTTACTGCGGTTAGAGCTCACACAGATAGTAATTATTTTTTCTTAACAGATATCAGAAATTTTTACTCAAACATAAAAATTACGGATGTACTTCGTATATTAGAAAGGGATAAAGAGCGCATCCCTATCTCAGATATTGATTCTTATATAAATCTGCTTGCCTCGTTAATGACATTTAATGGTTCAGTACCAGTTGGTTTTTCAACCTCTCCTCAATTAAGTAATGGTTTTTTATTTGAATTTGATTGTGCTGTTAGAGAGTTTTGTGAGAGTAATGTTCTGACTTATACCCGCTACGCGGATGACATTATAATTTCAGGAAAGAGCTTTGAGGAGCTTTCGGATCTTAAGGAAATAATCCAAACTTTTTTGAATAAGTATGCATCCTCAACCTTATTGCTCAATGAAGAGAAAACACGTATTACTCATTTAGGGAATAAAGTGAAAATACTTGGGCTGAGTATTTTGCCTAACAGAAAAGTTACCATTGATACAAAGTACAAAAAGAAATTGGAATTATTACTGCATTTTTACGTTACAGACGAAAGCAAGTATAAAAGCTTTCTAGAGGAAGAATTTAAGGGGAGCGAAAAATCTCTATTCGGTATGCTCCATTATGTGCAATCAATAGATCCTGATTACTTGGAAAAGCTACAGAGAAAATATGGTGTTTTCGCATTAAGAACTCTCATGGAGGAGAGGTGGAATGAGTCGAGATAAGATAACTCTTAAAAATATTAAAGCTATTTCAGAATTATCAGTTGAGTTTATTTATCCTGAGTCTCAAATTATAGTTGTTACTGGGAAAAATGGTGTTGGCAAAACTTCAATTATAAAGTCTTTCTATTTGCTAACTGATCCACAAATATTCAGTAAGTCATCTGGTTTGGATTCTATCCGAGACGGTAGTGAGATCCTATTTGAGATAGAAGGTTTTGATCAATTCTCATTTTCTTTCGATGTAAGAAGAGGGGTTCTTGATAGCCGAGATAAACTGCCTGGTCGAAATACTATGATCGCTGAGCTGCCTATTCCTTATGGTAAACGATTTGAGCAGTTTTCTTTAATTGCAAGTTTTGATAATGAGATTAGAGTTGGAATCGCAACAAATCAATATGAGAGTGCAAGTGATTTAATCAAATTTTTGTCAGAAATTTACTCAACTGAAAAATTTGATGAGCTTAAAGCAATAAAAATTGGGAAAAACACTTTTTACTTTATTCCAAAAGAACATGACTATTATGTGAGAGAAGATCATCTGAGTTCAGGTGAGTTTTTTCTAATACAGCTTTATAGATTAATAACATCTGGTGCAAAGTTAGTGCTGGTAGATGAGTTAGATGTGGCTCTTGATGCTGCTGCACAAGTTAAATTATTCACAGCGATAAAGCCAATCCTTGAGCGGTATGAAACGCGGCTTATAGTTATTTCTCACTCTTTGGCTTTTATGAGTACAGTCGATGATGGTTGTTTATATTATCTTGAAGATGATGGGAAGAAGGTTACTTTAGAACGGCGTTCATATGGGTATGTGAAGTCTGATTTATATGGTTTCATAGGCAAAGATAGATACATTATCACTGAGGATGAAATCCTGGAAGGGTTCTTAAAATACCTTATTGGAAAGCATCTACAACCATTCTTTGAGTATGAAGTGATTCCTGTTGGAGGAGAACCTCAAGTAAAAGCAATTGCAATGAAAAATGATACTCATCAAATATTTGGTAGTTCAGATAAATTGATTGCTGTAGTCGATCAGGATATATACGAGTCCATTAATCGCGATTTCAAAAGTGTTAGCAAATTATATAGCTCGCCAGTAAATGATATCGAGCTATTTATTTGGCAGAATAAAGACAGATTGTTGAATGATATTAGTCAGCCTAGTTTTACTCCAGCAAGAAGAGAAAAAGACACCGCCAAAACTTATTGGAGAAAAGTTATTTCTTCTAGACAAAAGACGCCAAACGATCTGTATTCTTTAGTCGAAAGTGAGTTCAAGGAGAAAACTGAATGTTTAGTTGAAGCTTTAAAAAGGCATCTCTGCTTAGGTTCATAGTTTGTGGCTTATATGGAGTATATGTATAGCGAGAAGCACGGCTAATGGCGCAGAGGATGTTCAAGTAAAATTCAAGTTACTGTGTCAGATAAAAGTTAAAGCTCAATATATTTAGTCATCCTGTAATCACACTCCCCAAAAATGTATCAATCTTGCTGCTAAATGTTTCAAATATTTTCGTATAAACCACTTGTCGCAAAAAATTGCGGTTAGCGGATTTAAACTTTTTTATTCTTTCCTGCGACCTATAGTGATACTCATTCTCACCCTGCTATGTGGGCGCAGTTATTATGGACATCACTAAGTACGCTTTAAAAAATGCTTCAGCGATAGGAACGATAGTTGGCATTGTGGTTTTTCTGGGATTTATTAGTTTATCCCGATTACCTACTCAGTTATTCCCCGATATCGAAAGACCTCAGATCAATATTCAGACGAGTTGGCGTTCTGCTTCTCCGGAGGAGATTGAATCTGAAATTATTGAGCCTCAGGAAGAGGTGCTTCAAGGTATCCCGGGCTTACAGAATATGTCGGCCTTTGCTAATCAGGGCAATGCCTGGATTAATCTTGAATTTGGCTTGGAAACCGACATGCAGCAGACCTTGATTGAGGTCATCAGCCGCATGAATCGCATTCCGCCACTACCCAGAGATGCGCTATCTCCCAATATCATTATGGGCGGCAGAGGCGGTGATGGGCCTGCCTTAACCTATTTCTTTTTGCAGAAACTACCCGGCAATAACCAAGACATTAAAGACAACATTAGCTTCTTTCAGGATGTTATTCGTCCTCGTTTAGAGAGCATTCCTGGCGTTTCTCGTGTGCGTATGGAAAGTGGGCGTGGCAGCGATGAAGAGTTTCAGATTGTTTTTGACCCATACCGTGCCGCTGAACTGGGCGTGGATTTAACGGCGATTTCGCGTTTGTTGGGTTCGGCGAATGATGTGTCTGGTGGTTTCGTTGATGTTGGTCGTCGTAAATATACCCTGCGTTTTGAAGGTAAATACGACCCTCAAGATATGGGGGAATTGATTCTGGAATGGCGAGACGGTAGTCCAATCAAGTTGTCGGATATTGCCCAGATACGCATTCAGGGCGGCGATGAAAATTATGTCAGTATCCAAAACGGTAACCGCGCTATCTCTATTCGTGTTGACCGTGAGAACAAAGCTAACGTACTGGCGACGCTGGAAGCGGTGAAAGAAAAAGTCGCTGAAATAAATGAAGAGTTACTTAAACCGCGTCAGTTAACCATGGTGCAGTCATTTGATGCCTCGGTGTTTATTTATCGTGCTATCAATCTGGTGACAGGCAATCTGGTGATGGGGATTTTGTTAGCGGTGGGCATTTTGTGGTGGTTTATGCGCCAGAAAATAGCCACGTTAATCGTTGCCTTGTCGATCCCTATTTCGCTCTTAAGCACCTTTATCGTGCTGCAAATTACCGGTCGTTCTTTGAATATTATCTCTTTGGCTGGCTTGGCTTTTGCGGTGGGGATGGTGCTGGATGCGGCAATTGTGGTGCTGGAAAATATTGTTCGGCATCGAACAGTTAAAAGATCGCCAGAACAGGATCAGGAAGAAACTGCATATAAGGCGACCAAAGAAGTCTTTGGGGCATTGCTGGCATCAACCGCGACAACCGTTGCTATCTTTATTCCGGTTATGTTCCTTGATGATGTGGAAGGGCAACTGTTTGCTGATTTGGCGCTGACCATTGCTATTGCTGTGATCATTTCCTTTGTTGTTGCTGTCACTATTTTACCTGTTGCGGCTAATCGCTGGTTACGTTCGGCGGATCAGGAAGATCGCTTGCTGCCGTTATGGAACAGAATGGCAAAAGGCATTATGCGCTTAACGGCAACTACGAAACGCCGCATGGTGATGATTACCCTGTTGATGGGCTTGCCGATACTGGCAACCGTCATGCTCATTCCCAAGCTGGATTATTTACCGCCAGTGAAGCGTGATGCGGTTGATGCCTTTTTCAATTTCCCTGCCGGTGCAAGTTCGCAATTTGTGGAAGAGGAAGTGATCAATTTGGTGGCAGAACGTTTGCAGCCTTATATGGATGGCGAAAAGCAGCCTGCCTTAAAAAATTACTACATTATTACCTGGCCGAATGGCGGCACTATTGGCGCACGAGTAAAAGATCAGGATCGCGTGAAAGAGTTGGAAAACCTGATGCGTAGTGAAATTCTTAAGGACTTACCGGATACCGGTGCGTTTGCCATGCAAGGCAATTTGTTTGGTGGTTTTGGTAATGATCGTAGTATCGATATTCGCTTGCAGGCTACCGACACCGAAGCCTTGGCAGCCACTGCGCAATTAGGCATGGATCTACTACGAGAAGCCTTTCCTGAGGCTAATGTGCGAGCCAATCCCAACATTGAACAGGCTGAACCTCAAATAAGTCTGACACCTAACGATGCTCGAATTATGGAAGTGGGGCTGGATCGTCCTCGCATCGCCAATATTGTGCGTTCAATGGGCGATGGTTTGTATGTGGGCGAATACTTTGATGGCGTAAAACGCATGAACATCATTTTCCGTTCACAGCCTTGGGGCTCTCCAGAAGAGTTGTCTTCGTTACCGATAATGACACCTGCCGGAGAAATGGTGCAGTTGGGGGATTTGGTTTCGGTTGACAGAAAGGTTGGGCCAAGCCAGATCCAACGTATTGATCGTCGCCGTACTCAGACGATTTCTCTGAATCCGCCCGAAGGCATGTCTCTGGAAGAAGCTATGGATGTGATCCAGACACAAATTGAACCTCAGCTTTTGGCGTCGTTGCCTGCTGATGGTGCGGTGAATTACGGGGGAAGCGCCGACAGTTTGAAGAAATCCATTGCTACCATGAGCCAAAACTTCATTTTCGCGATGGCGTTGTTGTTTGTGCTGATGGGCGGGTTGTTTAAGTCATTCAAAGACAGTTTTATGGTGATTTTAAGTATTCCGCTGGCGACCGTTGGCGGCGTGTTATCGCTACGAGCGCTTAACCTGTTTACGTTTCAGCCTATGGATTTGTTGACCATGATTGGTTTTATCATCTTGCTGGGGCTGGTGGTAAACAATGCCATTTTGTTGGTGCATCAAACCCGAGCGGGAGAAAGTGAAGGCTTGAGTCGTGAAGAAGCGGTGCATCAGGCTCTGTTGTTGCGCTTCCGTCCTATTTTTATGAGTACGCTAACCTCTATTTTCGGCATGCTGCCTTTGCTTTTGGTTCCGGGGGCGGGAAGTGTCATTTATCGAGGGTTAGCGTGTGTCATCGTGGGGGGAATGTCGGTAAGCACGATATTTACTTTGCTGTTGTTGCCAACTTTATTACAGCTATCGTCGACCATAACAATGAGAAAGACGACAGATACCGGTTTTGGTGGAGCACATTGGGTGAAAAACCAAAAAGTGAACCACAAAGAATAGTTAGATTCGGGAAGAATGATGATGAGTAATGTTAAGAAGTTTGTTATTCCAACTTTGCTATTTACGATAAGCGCGCTGGCGATGAGCGCAAATGCATGGGCTCAGGCAAATAAACCAGAGCCACCCGCCACGTTGGTGGAGTTGGATGATATTAAAGTTGAAATGGTCTCTGAGCAGATTTGGGTTCCGGGTACGGTCGTTAGTCGAAGCGACGCCAATATCGCCGCAGAGGTCGCCGGGCGTTTGGCTTGGGTAGCAGAAGTGGGCGAAGTGGTTGAACAGGGGGAAGTGCTGGCTCGCATTGACGATCGTTTAATGAAACTTGAGCACCAGCAAAATATTGCCAATATCGCGAAATGGCAGGCCAGAGTTGAGCTTTTACAGCGTAAACAGGAACGCTTTGGCAAGATGGCTGAGCTCAATAATACATCGCGCGATCAGCTGGATGAGATTGTGTCTGACTTGGAAATTGCACGTCAGGAGCTGGCTCAGGCGGAATTGAACAAAGCTCAATCTGAATATCATTTGGAACAAACGCAGGTGAAAGCGCCGTTTCGCGCTCTGGTCGTCGAGCGCATTCAGGCTCCCGGGGAATACACCAGTGTTGGCAGTGATTTATTGAGAGTGGTGGATACGGCGAATGTAGAAGCCAGTATTCGTGCGCCTCTTTCGGCTGTGCCTTTTCTTAAGCCGGGGCTGAATGTGGCAGTGAAGAGTTCTGTACTGGAAAAGCAACAAAGTATTCGCGCTATTGTGCCTGTAGGGAATGCGGTTTCACGTATGATGGAAGTGCGAGTAGCTTTGCGTCCGGGCGATTTTCCCATTGGCAGTGCGGTAAGAGTGGCGTTGCCTCACAGTGATTATCATCAAGGCGTTACCGTGCCTCGCGATGCGTTGGTACTGAGAAAGAGCGGGACGTTTATTTTTGTGGTGGATGAGAACAATCAGGCAGTACAGGTTCCAGTGACAACCGGTGTTGGTTTGGGCAGCCGAATTGAGGTGTTTGGTGAGCTGGATGACACCACAAATGTGGTTGTTCGAGGCGCTGAGCTTTTAAAAGCTGGGCAAAAGGTACGATATAACGATATGATATCTATCGCCAAGGCACAATAATCTAGAAAAGTTCCTATTACACCCAGTACAAGCGTATGCGGGATTTGATAGAAATGCGTTGGTGGAAGGCTCCTGCTTGCAGGAGCCTTTCTTATATTCAGGGCTTTTTAATTCGAGCCTTTACCCAGGCTTTCATTCAGAGTTTTGGGAATAGACGTTCGTCACCAATAGCAACTTATTGCAGAGACGCCGTAAATCAATCCTTTGAGGCTCCACAGCCGCGTCCATGCGGCTGTGGCTCTGCTTATAAGTCACTATCGGTGACGACAGTATTCGATATGATTAGTCAGCCAGTTGCTTGGCAAGTTGGCTTTGAGTGATATCAAACAGTTCTGTTTGAATTTTTACCAGATAAGGATCCAGTTCTTTACGATTTGCCCAGGTTTCTGTCAGCGGTACATCAACCAGCTTATAGTTACGCTCGCCCACCATAATATTGGTTTTGCCCGCCATTGCCGCTTCTACAGCATAAGCGCCCAGTTTGGTCGCTAATAATCGGTCTTGTGTAACCGGAGAACCACCGCGTTGAACATGCCCTAAAATTACCGGGCGACAATCGGTTTTAATGCGTTCTGTCAGCACTTGCGCCAAAGCTGTGACGCCGCCAGGCCACAGATTTTCTGCCACAACCACGATATAGCTGGTGTTACCGCGAATTTTACGGGCGGTTTCAATGTGGCCAACGATGGTTTGTAATGCTTTAACGCTGTCGTTATGAATCTCGGGTAACAATACCTGATCGGCACCTGAGCTGACTGCGGCAGATAAGCCAATGAAACCGGCATGTCTGCCCATGACTTCCACTAAAAAGATACGCTCGAAGGCGTCTGCTGTATCACGGACTTTATCGATAGAGCTTAATGCGGTTTCAATGGCGGTGAAGTAGCCAATAGTAGCGTCTGTGCCATTGATGTCATTGTCGATAGTGCCGGGCAGGGCAATGATTTGTTTATCCCAGAATTTGCTAAGGTGATCTGCACCTTTGAATGAACCGTCGCCACCGATCACCAATAGCGCTTCTATTTCCAGTTCATCCAGGTTCTGCGCTGCTTTAATCGCCGCTGCTTCGGTTTTAAACTCCAGACAGCGAGCACTACGTAGCACTGTGCCGCCTGCTTGCATAATGTTACCGACTGAATCACGAGACATAACTTTGTATTCCTGATTCAGCAAACCGTTGTAACCGTGGCGATAGCCTATCACTTCAATATTGTAATGCTCGGCGGTTAATACTACGGCTCGAATGCAGGCATTCATGCCGGGAGCGTCACCACCTGATGTTAGTACAGCGATACGTTTCATGTCATTAAACCTGAATATCTTGGTTCGTCAGTTCCGGCATAGTTAACTGCAAATTCCTGTTTGCCGGATGGAAATCTTAATAGTCGTTCATTGTGGCAAGTATTTCTTGCTATTGAAATATCCCCGGAAAGAATATTTCCGAAAAAAATATGAAGTTTGAATATGGATTGATAAAACAATGAGCAATCTGTTTTGTCGCTAAATGTATGGTGGCTGTAACAGTGTGTAAAAATGCTTTTCAGACGCTTTTCAATTTGAATTATGAGATTAAACTGCCAATCATCAAGTAAGGATAATGTTCTGTAGCTGACTAATTAATCAGAGCATCTGTTTAGGCCGATTGTTGGATAAGAATAAGCTGTAAAAAGGAGTCGCCATGAGAAAAATCATTTTAGTTACCATTTTCCTGCTATTAGGTGGGTGTAGTTCTCAATTTGTGTATAACAACATGGACTGGATGATCCATTGGTATCTGGATGATTACATCGACCTCAACAAGGCGCAACGTAATGTCTTTGATGAGCGATTTGCTGTTTGGCATTCATGGCATCGTAAGGAAGAACTGGTGAAATACCGGGAGCAACTAAACAGCATTCGTGCATTAGTTGAAACTAATGGTTTTACTCACGATAACTTGCAAGCACAGTTTGATCAGGCTCGTACTCATTGGGAAAATTTGAGAGGTCATATTGCCCCGGATCTGGCGGCAATGGCATCTTCACTTTCTGATGCTCAGGTAAAAGCGATGTTTGAGGCATTAGCCAAAGACAATAAAGAAGAACAGGACAGTCAAGACAAGGTATACGAAAAAACCGAACAGGAGCGCATGGATAAGCGTCAGAAAGACATTGAACAGAATTTGTCTGAATGGGTTGGTAAACTGAGCGATGAACAAAAGTCGATTATTGCCGGTTATGTTCCTCAATTCCGCCCAAATTGGCAGGAATGGATCAACTATCACAAAACTGTTCAGGGGAAAGCGAAAGCCATCTTTGCCACTCGAAAGGAAAACCCGGCATTTAAAGAAGAACTGCTGGCATTAATGACCAATCCGGAGGCTTATCGTTCTGAAAAAATGGTCGCCAATGCAGAGTTTAATGGCCGTTTATATAGCGCTTTGATCGCAGATATGAGCAAGTCATTAACTGATAAGCAGCGTAAAAAGCTACTGCGTAAACTGGATGGGTATATTGAAGATATTTCTGATCTGATCGGAGACGATTGATGCTTCAATTTTAATTCAACTTCTAAATCAAACAGTTGATGTCGCTATTCTTCAAGCTTTGGCTGTATTGGCGATGATAAATTCGATACAGCCCATTTTTTAATAGATTCTGTTTTATTATTAAAAGTATTAAACCTTTCTTCTGACGTGAACCTCCTGTTTTTGCACGATTAATTCACTCATTCTCTTCGCACAATGGTTTTAACAGCCTACCTTGTGACGGAGAGAGAATGCGAAGCCCATGTCGTGCAGAAGAACAGGCATTACCTGAGCTGTCGATTAACTCAGTCCTTAAGCTGACCGAAGATGAAGCGTTGGAGTTATTCAAACAGCTGCGCTGGTTAAAAACCAATGGCGAGCCGATGTGCCCGGCATGTGATTCCCGACAATGCTATCATTCAAGAACTCGCCCCATTTATACCTGTAAAGCTTGTTCTCAGCAGTTTAGCGTTACCAGTGGTACGCTTTTCGCTCATCGCCGATTACCGTTAAAGCACTATTTGCTGGCTGTTGTTATCTTTGCTCATTCGCCTTCGGGTTCGTCATGCGCAAGGTTGGGGCGATTATTGGGAGTGCAGTATAAAACCGCCTATGTTTTGGCTAATAAACTCAGAGAAATGGCATCGAATTCTTATCTCTTTGCTTCATTTGACGAGCAGCCAGGCTCCTCTTCATTAACACTTATGGCTGATAAAAATATCAGCATCCAAAAAGCAGGAACACTACTGCAAGCGGCATTAACTCATTCCCAGTCAAGAAATTGGAGTGGCTATTGGCAGGGATATCAGAGCAAAGAAACAATACAAATATCTGGCTAAACATTCTTCAATTCCCGCTTAGTAAACTTTAATCCTTCGATATTGCTTGAAAATACAAATAACAATAATTATCATTTGCGCTCTTTGAGCATGTACATGCCCCCAACAGGGCTAATCATCAATGCCATTTAACTCAGTCTTCCTTGAATCAGAGGGGAAAGCTTGGGTGGCATAAGTAACAGATTGAAATATTGAAATATTAAGAGATAAGTGTTTTGAAGATTCAAAAAACTACGATTCAAACTATATTATTGCTGTCTATGCCTTTGGGAAGCGCTGTATCGGAAGAAATGGCTCCTAAGGTTTACGAGATTGAACATCTGACAATATTTGGTGCTGCTAATTCGGTTAACGATATTCCTGGTTCGGCGCATGAACTTGACCAGCAGGAATTAGACAAGTTTTCTTTCACTGACATTATGAGAACTCTGACATCGGTTCCTGGTGTGTATGTCTTGGAAGAAGATGGTTATGGGCTTCGCCCCAACATTGGTATGCGTGGCACGGGGCAAAATCGTAGTGAGAAAGTGACCATTATGGAAGATGGCGTGTTAGCAGCGCCCGCGCCTTATTCTGCACCGTCTGCATACTATTTTCCTACAGTGGGGAGAATGCAAAAAATTGAGGTGCTTAAGGGCACATCAAGTGCTATGTATGGTCCTCGAACCACTGGCGGCGTAATTAACATGTTGTCCAGACAAATTCCTTATGAAGAGCTCGCGGGGCAATTAGCGCTAAGTTATGGCTCTGATGACTATAAAAAGCTACACGCCTTTATTGGCGGTAGTAACGAAGACTTTGGCGGTGTTGCTGAGGTGTTCAGATATCAAGCCGATGGCTTTAGAGATATTAACCATTCTGATACCGATACCGGATTTATCAAGAACGATCTGTTGTCTAAATTCAGAATGAATTTTGGTTCTTCCGAACTACAACAATCACTTGAGTTCAAACTTAAGTATTCTGACGAAGACTCCAATGAAACCTATATGGGTTTGAATGATGTCGACTTTGCAGAAAACCCGTTTGCCCGATATTCCGCATCGCAACGCGACAATATGAAAACCACTCATAAGCAAGTGCAGATTAACCATCAGATCCATTTGTCAGACAAGTACACCTTAGGTACGACTGCCTATTACAACGACTTTTCCCGTAATTGGTATAAAGTCAGCAAGGTGAATGGATTGAGCTTGGAAAGCGGTGGCGTTGACGCTGCATCGGCTTTTGACAATGCACCGGGCGATGCGACGCTTGCTATTGACGTTAAAGCGAACAATCGCGATTACTTGTCTAAAGGGATCCAAAGCACACTATTTGCCGATTTAGCAAGTCATCAGTTAAAAGTGGGAGCCAGATATCACGAAGATGAAATGGATCGTTTTCAGTGGGTCGACAAGTATTCAATGGATGCGCAATTTAATATGTCGTTATCCAGTGCGGGTACTCCCGGTAGCGATTCAAACCTGATTGATAGTGCAAAGGCTTTCGCGGCATTTATCCATGATGAGTTTTCCTTTGATGATTTTATTCTGAACACGGGATTACGTTATGAAAGCATGGATCTCGACAGAAGCGATTGGGGCAAAAGCGATCCTCTTCGTGAAGCAGTTCCGACTTACAAAGACAATACGGTTGATGTGTGGTTGCCTTCTATTGCCATGACCTATCGTTATCATGATGACTTGGTGTTGACTGCCGGCGTTCAAAAAGGCTTTGCTCCTCCTGCTCCGGGCAATAAAGAGGCTGAGAACGAAGAAAGTATCAATTATGAATTGGGGTTACGTTATAAAGGCTCTGTTGTGAGTGCCGAAGCGCTCTATTTCTACTCCGACTATGACAATATGCATGGAAACTGTACGGCCAGTCAGGGCTGTGAAGAAGACAATATTGGAGACCAATATAATGCCGGTGAAGTGAATGTCAGTGGCTTGGAGCTTAAAGCGGGTGCTGAGTGGTCATTGGATAATGTCGTGCTACCGGTCAGTTTGACTTACACCTACACAGACACCGAATTTAAAAACAGTTTCACTTCACAGCTTGATACCTGGGGTGATGTGACACAAGGTGACGCTTTACCTTATGTACCGAGAAATCTGCTTCAGCTGTCTGCCGAGTTAATCGCTGATAAATGGAGCGGGGGAATGATCCTGCGTTATACCGGCGAAATGCTGACCCAAGCTGGCTCATTTTCTTCCAACACAAATACTCATATCCCGGGTAGAACCGTTGTTGATTTTACGGCCAATTATAAAATTGATGACAAACAGAAGGTTATTTTGTCAGTCGATAACCTGTTTGATAAAGAGTATTTGTCGACTAGAGTGCATGGTTCTCTAATGGCGGGTAAGCCTCGTACAATCATACTGAGCTATAACGTTATTCTGTAATCCAGAGTATTGTGTCATTTAGTTGGCTCTTTAAAGCAACAAACTTGAAATGTAATGGCAGTGACTATCAAAAGATAAGTCACTGCCTGTTTCTAAAGCTTAATAAACTTCAATCGACATCTATTTAAGCAAACAGCCGTTTAAAACAATCCTGCTGCTGCTTCATATCCATTAGCTACAAGCTTGGCTTTTTGTTCATCTGTCAGGTCAAAGTCATAAGTGCCGCATAGTCGGGTCACGATAGGGTACTCTTGTTCAACTTTGCTTTGTTTGGTTTCCAGAGCCGCAATGTCCTTTTTAATCCAGTTGATTTCACGTTGTATCGATGACGCCGTGATGTTATCCGACTTACTTTCAGCCTTGTCTTTTGCTGTCATTAACTTACCAAGCTCGGCACTGGCAGCTTCGTAATCATCATGAAGTTGATCGGTAATTTGATCTCGTTCTTTCTCCAGTTCCTCCTGCTCTTCTCTTGTGGATGGAATATCCAGAGGAATTTCACACACGCGAAGGTTGTCACCAGCGTGATCCAGTACAAAACGGTCGTGCGATTCCTGTAATGCCGTAAAGCATCCGCCCATATAGCCAGAGACTTTGTCGGTCATGAAAGGCTCTATAAGATCCAAATCACCCAGCCAGAAGGCGTAGATATCGATGTCATCTTTGCGAGAGACGAATTGTTCAACCGGGAAGTTGCTTAGCATGCCACCGTCAACCAGGGTTGCCCATTTGGTAGGAGCAAGGCCGTCTTTGTGGTTTTCATAGGGAAGGTACACGGGCTCAAATACCAAAGGCAGGCTCATACTGGCACGAACCGCTGTTGCAACCGGGAAGTCCATAAAATGCATACGGCCTTCTTCGCCGTCGTAACCGTACATGGCAAGGTCATCAGGGAACATTAGAAGTCTGCCATTGCTGACATCCGATGCCATGAGTTTGGCAGGTATAGCCAGTTCGCGGAACGTAACCGGGCGGCTCAAGTCGATATTGGCGTCGCCGCGAATGGCTTTTTGCAGATAGGTTTCCATCAACTCAATAAAGGTTTCACCCTTGAAAGCGCCGCCTTTGTAATAAATCGACAGAAACACTGCCAGAGCAGTATCGACATCAATGTCACCATTGGATTTTTTCATCACTTTCAGCATGGCTGGAGGCATCTTCTTGGCGTACTTTGAGCTTAAAAACCCAACCAGCGCTTCTTTGGCCTTTTCCTTATCTGAGTTTGCCACGCCTTTTAGCGCATTACCGATAATATCGCCAAGGTCATCCTGCCCAAGCTTGTCGGAGATGAAGCCAGATACTGCGTCGATAGCATAGCTGGATTTGGCGATGTAAGTCGCGCCACTGGCAATCCCTGACTTTGTGGAATCAATGGGGTGTCTGATTACCGAGGCGATTTTACTACCGCCTGAGTAGATCATCTTGCCGCCAGAATAGATGCGAGATCTAACGTTAGGGCTTCTCTCGTACAGATACGATGCGCCGTTGTATGCACCGCTTAGCGTACCAGACACCGCCCACTGAGTATTGGCTGCCCAACGTGAATACCAGGGTTTATTTCTGTGCTCAATAAGTGCCTGACGCTCCATTTCTTCCTGCAGACGCTGCGCTTCTTGTTCATTACGCAGCCTTTCTTCCTCAATGGCTTGCTCACGCTTTTTATTGAAGTAATCAGCGAGTTCTTCATGCAGCTTGTCTTTCTTGGTAGTGAAGAAATCGTCATCGACAATTTTGATGACCTTGGTAATGCCATCGACATCTTTCTGGTGCTCCCACTTTTGAGCATCGCGTTTAACGATATCAAGATTGAAGGGATCCATCAGGTCGATAAACGGAATTTCGTTAATCGCTTTTTCGTAGCTTTCACCATCGTATCCCGCAGCAAGTAACGCCGCGGTGATGGCTCCTGCAGAAGTTCCCGCCACTTCTTTCCAGCGAAGCCCTTCTTCTTCACATCTGGTGATTGCGCCAGAGAAGGCAACACCTTTAGGGCCGCCCCCCTTAAAAACGCCATACACGTCTTTTGTATCCTTACCTGATTTAAGTGGCTTATCAATCCATGAGTTAAGCTCACTGCTGTCTTTAAATTTACTTGATTCAAAACCGATCGGTTTGGTTGGCATGCTCTTTCTCCTGAAATTGAATTTTCCTTTCAGATTATGGAGCACGAGAAGTTGCTAATAACTTGTTTTAGCTACCGTTTTTTGCTGAAAAATAGAATGAGAAACGTTGGTTTGGCCTAGATTAGTGGGATTGGTTTGTTTTTGGAATAGAACGCAACGTCCTAATTTGGGTATTAACGAATCAAGCAAATTTTAAATCAATATGTATACTAATTAACCCTTAGTTAGAGTCGACGTTGAATAAGTAACTATGCAATATGAACAGAATGAAGAACAACATGAGAGTTTTGCATATCTTGATCACAATGTATTGGATCTGATGACTAAAGGAGATCCTCATGGTGTTGAGGAGCTAATGAAAGAGTTTTGTATTACGCCCGCATATTCGTATGAAACATTCAAAGAGATTAAACGTTCTAAAGGTTATGAAAATAAATTTTTGGACGTTTTGGCTGACATTGAAGCTGTGCGCATCCGCCCTCTTCTAGATTTGAACTTTGTAGATACTGGCAAATTTGCTGTCGGCAAATTTGACCCTCATAAAGAATTCCAGAGGTTTTGTGAAAATGATGCAGAAACACCCGAGTCAGACTTTGGATTGAGTGGAATGCTTCATAAAATGTATGGTGGGCAAACAGAGATAAGCTATGCAAACATAATAGAAAGGGGGCAAAAGGAACTGGTTGATTATCTAGAGAGCACAGTAAAGGAGGCGATGAATGATATTAATACTCTTTTACCTGACAGTGAATCGTTCAAAGCTATGCTTGAAAAGCATATATACTCTGTTATGTCAGAGCTTAGTCAAGGAATGATTACTACAACTCAAGGCATGGATAAAAACTTGGCGACAATTGCTGCATTTGAAAGAGAAATGAATATCAGCCCTAAACGATTAAATAATATTGAACCACCAAATGTAGTGCAGCAGATTATGGATTTACTCGCTAAAGAGTTTGCTAAACATGGGGCGAAAATAGATATGGAAACTTATTGGGGAATAAAGCCACACCCATTTGACAAAAGGTTTCCTAACGGTATTACAGTAGTTCAGCAAGTCAACGCTATTTATCATATGTTGAATTTTTTAGGATATCATCGAGATAGTAATATGAAAAAAAATAGGCGTTTTATTGCCTCCGTGAGTGATATGACCCATGCTGGACTAGCTTCCTCTTGTGATTATTTTTTCTGTCGTGATAATAGCTTGGTTTTGAAAACCGCTGCGGTATATGAATATTTGGGTATAAGAACAACGATTGTCCATTTTCAAGAGAAAAAGGAGCGGCTTTAGCATCGACCTGCTGCATGAATACCTAAGTATTGCATTTTAGTTGTACTAAAATTTATAAGATGACTCACAATCTTTTATTGGAAGATGTTGTGATGCTAAATTAATTTACTCTTCACGCTTACCAATCGGTTTTTCGCCTTTCTTACAGATGGTGTCGTATTCATCGCGGTAGTAGCGCAGGTTAACGCATTCTTCATCAAAGCGTTGTCTTGCGGTTAAGGCTTGCTGAGGATGTTCCTTGTCATTCATGATCTTTTTCAGTTCTGCACATTCACGTTCCTGACGTTTGACTTCAAGGATTTCCTCGCAGGGGGGCTGTTTATGAGCGCAATTAGAAAGGAGAGGAACGAACATACAAATACCAAGTAATTTCGCTGCTGTTTTTAGTGTTTTCATTTTAGTTCCATGTGCATTTGTAGTTCATTTTTTACTTCGTGGAATCTGGCTTTTTGTGCTCTATTGAGTTCCAGATCGCCAAGGAGCCTGACGTGTTTTTTACTATCTACGATTAATTTTAGATCAGGTTTATCCAGTTTATCTAACATCCGGGCAATACATTGTAGCAAACTGATTACTGCATCAATGTTTGTGGGCGATAATTTGAGTGCTTGCGAGTAAGATTCGTAAGCCGCTTGAAATTTACCCTGATTGTAGCAGTTCAGGCCGTCTTTGCAGTGTTGTTGGAAGGCTCGAATTTGCTCTGTCATGCCTTCGCTGGTCTTGCTTAACAGGTACTCTACGTTAGGGTCGATATTATATTCGCCATTTTGCAGGCGCTTGGACAAAAGATTAACTTCATCAAATTCACCCAGATCAAATAGCACTTTTATGGAGTCGGGCACCATTGATATGGGGTATTCTTCAAATTGTTCTTCCAGCGTGTTTTGCGCTTTAGATAATGAACGACGAGCTTCTGATAATTTTCCATCGAGAAAATTTACCCTGGCGTTAATGATGTCTTCGAAAGCGCCGTAGTCAAAGGGTTCCGATAAGCGGGTGAGAATGTCGTCGTTTCTCAAGCGTTGTAGCGTTATCAGCGCTTCTTGCTGGAATTTATTGCGATCACCTTTTTCAGCCGCATGTTCGGCGGCATCAAGAATGCTTCGTACAAAGTTACATAGGTGAGCAACGTCACGGTAAACCGAACGGCGTGTTTGCTCAAAAATAGCTTTACAGCATTGTTTGGCGAATTCGAAATCGTTGTTTTCCCGTGCCAGACTCGCGCCTAAATACTGTCTGTCGAGAGAATAGGGCGACAAGGTGATGGATTTTTTGATTTCGTTTATAGCTTCATCCAGATAGCCTTTCTGCCAGTAACTTTTTGCCAGAACGTCGTGCCCTTCAACTGCAAGTACGCGATTTTTCACCACTTGTTTCGCAAGGGTAATTGCCTGATCATAATTACCAAGATGCATCTGAGTTTTGGCTATTGCGACTTGAACCCAAGGGTGAGGCTTATGTTGCATGATGGGTTCAAGCATATGTAGTGCTTGTTTGTGTTGGCCCGATTTCCAATACAGTTCCGTTAACAGTACGCTACATGCCTGACGGTATTTACAGCCATTGGTGATCAGGGTACGACATTCTTCGATAGCCTTATTTACATCACCTTTCATGTAATGCTGATAGACAGGCGCTAATTCCTGCTTCTTCATATAGGCTTTTTGTAAACGGATGGATAATTGTGCCTGGGAAAATGGCTTAATCATGTAATCGTCGGGTTGACGTTCCAGGCTGCCAAGTACAACGGGGCGTTGGTTGTCTCCACTGACCATAACGAAGACGGTATCTGGTTTTACGTATTTGAGAATGCGGATCTCTTCCAGAAATTGGTATCCGTTCTTTTTGTCGGCTCCTAACTGTACGTCGGAAATAATGATGTCGAACTTTTCTTTTCGGCACGCGACAACGGCTGCTTCGCCATTTTGTGCAATGACTACAGATTTTGCCCCAAGGGCATTAACCATTCCGCGTAGTAGAACCAGGAAGGGACGTTGATCATCCACAACGAGGACACGCATTTTTTCGAAATCTATCAGTGCCATTACCGTGCTAAAAATTACCCCGTTTGAATGGTGAAGTTGTGAAATGTAACGGTTTGCCTGAATAAATCAATAGATTAATGAAGCACGACAAATCAGTGTTCAGTGTTTTTGATAATGTTCATTATCTTATACAGGGAAACTATGTGTTACCCCGTTATTTTTCTGAGTTCTAGCTTACCCTGTCTATTTTCATATTTGAATGCCGTAATAGTGCGACTGCTCGCCATTTCGACAATGTAGGGTATCAGCGTTGATACACCTCATATTTTTCATATTCATTAATCTGAAATTTATCCTTATAAAATGAGTAGACGGATTAATTATAGCTATTACTTATAAGCTCTACGTTGATAATTCAATAATCGTTATTAATTGGTTTTGTCGGTGTTTCATTTCGATTATGCATCAAGGGATACGGGTTTCAGTCGATATAAAAGCATTCACAAACCAGTATTAGTGCCAGATTTTATATTAGCTATCATTTAAACCTTTAGATATGTCAAATACGCCGCATGTTGCACCCATAGATGCCGAGTTTAAAGGCTCGTTTTCTAAAGTCCTTTCCAGTAAGGGGGCTGAGGATTTCGCATTTCTATTGGCCATGTTGCATCAGGATGTGTCGAACAGGCTAAATCTGGTTAATGTGCATGAAGAGGTTGTGAAAGATAGTCGAGAGCAGGAACTTGCCAGTATCGACTTTTACCCCAAAACACCTCTGGCAACAGAAAAGAAGCATTGGCAACAACAGAAACTGGTTTCAGAGGCGATGTCTCAACATGATCTCGCTAATGCCCGATTGATGAGCTGTATGTTCCCACCGCCGTTATCCTTAAATAATGACCCGCAATTTATTCCAGAAGAAGTATTGGCTAACTGTGATATTTTCTGTCAAAGACGTATGAAAGGTGGGTCTGCCCCTGAAATCTCCATTGATGAAACGATGTTGGCTGACTTAATTCCTCAATCAATAGACATATTGCCAGAGTTACATGCATTACAGTTGTAATGCGGTTTGCTGAGCGTTGATTACCAATTGTTAGTTATGTTCTGCTAAATAACTGCCCCAGCTTTCATGGCTTGTTTTTAACACAGATTTTTTAACTCGGCTTTTAACGCTGCTTTTAACGTATTTGGGCTAACTTGCCGTCACAGCATTTTTTGAACTTCTTTCCGCTCTCACAAAAACAGGTGTCGTTTCGAGATAATTTGATTTTCTCGACTTTGGATTGAGAGTGATCTGCGTCGTACAGCCACTTACCATCGGGTTTAATAAAATGAGAGGTTTCTGACAGTGCGAACAGTTTCCCTTGTATTGCATAATAGGCAATAAAAGAGACTTCTCCTTCACTGTCTGAATCCTGAAGGGATTCATGATGCGATTTCTGAGACGAGATAATGCGTAAATGTTGCCACTGAATGTCCTGAAAATCTTGCTGTAGTGTTTCGGCATTGTTGATAGGGTCAAGTTTGGAATAATGAGTGTCAGCAATGTATTGGAATTGTTTTAATGCAAATGCGGTGTAGCGGGAACGCATTAACTGTTCAGGATGTGACGGTAGGCTTTCATTCGTCAGATAGGGTTTGCAGCAGCTTTTAAATGCTTTACCACTATGGCAAGGGCACGGTGAACTGTCATCCATGTTTTGTAGCCTTTGTTCCTCTGATAGAGAATGTGGTGCTGCTTTTATTTGTTCTTCTTCTATTTTTCCTGTTTTCTGCACGCTCATCTGTAACTATTGCTCTGCTGTTTAATTTGTTCATTTGTATTTTTTACTGGTGGGCAGAGTGTACCTGATTCTTTTGGTTACAGCATGTTATAGCCACTTCAATTTACGATTCTTGTTCGAAAAACCGGAGTGGGTGATAGGAATGAAACAGCGTCATATCACACCATTAGTTTAGTTTGTGGGCTTGTGGCTCAAGCAATAACAGCAATATACCTGCGTTTTCACATAGGTTTTTAATTTCAATAATGTCTTGATTGGATAGCGAGTTCTTCTCAAGCATGATAGCTGCGCATTGGCCTGCTTCTAACACTTTTTCTACCCAATTGCGTAATGGGATGTTTCGCTCAATGCGAACCTGCAATACGTTGTTGTAGTCGCATTTAATACGCAAATCGTGGCAGAAGTAATACACCCAGCGTCGGCTATAACTCAGGCCGTGTAGTAGGGCATCCAGGCTACTGTTATGGTTAGCGTAACTTTGGAAACGAACTTGATGATTGTTGATAACAGGGCGCTGCAAATCCGTGGATAGCATTGATTCTGATTGCACGCTCGACAGAATATCGTTTTGTGCATTGTTGTGTATATTGGTCTGAATAGCGGGTTCACGGTTTTGAGAAGCTAACATGAGCAACACCTGTTTTGTACTGTATGGGTAAACAGTATACTGTGTTTTTAAACAGGTCAAGCTTTAATCTGTTTTTTTATCCAGTGCTTTAAGTGTTTCTTGCGCAGTGAAAGTAAAATAAACAATGTGAGCGCATAGAAGCCGGGTTCATAAATGTCGGATTTAACTGACCAGAAAAAGTGTACTACAACCAGTATTGATGCGAGATAAATCCAATTGTGAATCTTCTGCCAGTGCTGTTTTAACGCTCGTTTTACCGCATTGGGCGAAGTTAAAGCGAGTGTTAAAAAAATCAAAAATGCAGCAAAACCAACGCTGATATAAGGGCGTTTAATAATGTCTTCCAATAACACCGGCCAGTCGAATTGTAAGTCGAATGCTAAATAGTTGAAGATGTGACAACAGGCATACGCAAAGCTATACAAGCCTAATAATCGTCTGGCCTTGATGAGATTGGCCTGACGAAATTGTTGTGCAAGTGGCGATATTGCAAGGGATAACAACAATAATACTAACGCTCCTAATCCTGTCGAGTGAATTAGCATTTTTACCGGATCACCGGGAAATCTGTCACTAAATCCCAGATAGTAATGCCAGCCAAGCCACGACAGGCTGCCTATATGAATACACACTTTGAGCCAGATTATATGCAGGGGTGTTAGCTTAAACATACTGTGCCAATATCGTGCTATTAGCCGTGCTAATAGTGTTTACGAAGATCCATTCCGGTATACAGTGAAGTGACTTCGTCATAGCCATTAAACAGGCGGGTTGCAATTCGCTCTTGTGAAAAAATGCTGCCGCTGGTAATCCGGCGTTCTTTCGCCTGGCCCCATCTTGGATGGCTCACTGTAGGATTTACATTGGCATAGAATCCATATTCATGAGGAGCAAGGATATTCCATGTGCTTTTGGGCATGGTGTCGGTAAGGGTGATTTTGACCAGTGATTTTATGCTTTTAAAGCCATATTTCCAGGGAACTACCAGCCTTATTGGTGCGCCATTTTGTGGTGGTAGGGTTTTGCCATATACACCCACAGACAGCAAAGCTAATGGGTGTGTTGCTTCGTCCATGCGCAGCCCTTCAACATAAGGATAATCAATGCCGCCACCCATAAACCGACTGCGCTGGCCGGGCATTTGTTTGGGGTCGTGAAGCGTCTCAAAGGCAACGTATTTAGCACTGCTCAGCGGTTTTGCTTTTGCCAACAGTTTTACTAGCGGGAAACCTACCCAGGGAATAACCATTGACCAGGCTTCAACGCAACGCAAACGGTAAATTCGCTCTTCTAAATCAAACCATTTGAACAGGTCGTCGTAGTCCATTGTGAGTGGCTTTTCTACTAAGCCACCAATTTCCAGTTTCCATGGGTTGACCTTGAATGCTTGTGAGTTTTCGTAGGGCGCACCTTTATCTGTGCCAAATTCATAGAAATTATTGTATTGCGTCGCCTTCATTTTTGGGGTGAGTGTTTCGTCAGTGCTAAAGCCGGAGGATGTTTTGTACTGTAGTCCGGAAGTTTGAAATGGCTTGGGTTCATCACTGGAGAATATCCCTGCCTGTAATTTGCCTGAGCTTGCCAATAACGATCCTGCGCCGATAAATCCTAATGTTTTTAAAATATGACGTCGCTCATTAAACACACTTTCATCGGTGATATTCGATTCGCTTTCATCGCTGGATTTCTTGATTCTTATCAGCATTACAGATCCTTGAGTGAGCCCTTGGCAGTGTTTCCGAAAAAGGACATTGTGAGGTCATGTTTTAGAAAGAAAGGGGAAACCCCTGAAAAATTTCCAAGCGAACGGCCTGGAAATGGTTATTTAACCTCAATTTGGGATAAGAAGAGAGAATGTAAATAGTTAACTTATTGTGATAAATAGAGTTACTGATAAATCTTTAAATTGAAAATATGTGCTCTATGCGTTCTGCTGCTAGTCGTAAAGAGGCATTGATTTCAGCAGCGGTCAGATAGGGTTCCAGATTCTTTCTGGCTTCTTTGGCTGTTTCAAGGTTCTGACAACTGGCTAGCGTTAGCCAGCAATAGGCGTGGAATAAACTTTTAGGTACGCCTTCGCCTTTAATAAACATTAACCCCAAATACATTTGCGCTTTAGCGTGCCCCTGCATTCCTGCTTTTCGGAACCATTTGGCACCCAGATAGTGGTTGTTTTCAACGTTAATATAGTGAACCGCAGTGGCAAATTGCTGCTCTGCCGTTTGAATAGGGGATTGTTTCTCAGAAGCTTCTTCAGTGCTTAATTCGTTTGGTGCAGATTGAGCCAGGGAAGTGCTCTTGTTTTCGTGTTGAGTAAGGTCGAGAGAATCTGCTTCAGTCTTCGATATTTCGACAACTTTTGATTGGTTGGATTGGCTGTTATGGTCGTTGGCATGGGGGCTGGAATACTCAGGTTCACCGGATTCATTAGAAGACGCCTGAGCTTCGGCTTCTTCTTCAAGTTCCAATTCTGGAACATCATGTGTATCGACAACTTCTTCAACTTCTAGAATATCGCTCTCGTCGAATTGCTCAACTGCTGAACTGTGTTGTGTCATATTGAACCTGTTGTCAACCTGTAGGATTACCTGATGTAGTTAATCTGCATTTTGCGCCAGATCTTTAATTCTAGGCGTATTTTTCTGATTTTTCTATGTTTGTGAGGAATGATGATTCTCGTTCTAATAAAATTGCCCGTGATTCACTCCCTGTGTTTTGGGAAGAAACAGGTTGGCATACATGCGAGACGCGAATTCGTCAGTCATACCGGAAATATAGTCTGCGATCACGCGTGCGCCTTTTCCTTGCGTATCTGCCAACATCCATCGTTTACGTGTGTTTTCTGGTAACAATCGTGCGGGATCGGAGTGGAATGCGGTGAATAACTCCATCACAACTTGCTGACCTTTATATTCCAACTGCTGGATTTCCGGTTTCTTGATCACTCGATTAAGCACAAATTCTTTAAAGACCTTGAGCGCTTTCTCTTCTGATTGCGGCATGACTGCGTTGTAGCGTAGTAGCGGTTCGGTAAAGTTAGGATCGGTTTGTTCAATACTAATGTGAGTGACGAAGTGATTGACCAAGGCGCCAATCGCATCTTTACGTTCGAAATGCTCCTGGCTAAACAGTTTGCTTTCCAGATGTTGAATGTTTTGTCCAAGCCATGAGTCTGTAATGGCGGTTAGCGGTTCCATAATTTCTTGTCGAAATTGCTTCTCTCTTACAATGCCCATGACAATGGCGTCTTCAAGATCATGGATGGCATAGGCTATGTCATCAGCCAGCTCCATGATCGAGCAATCAAAAGATTTAAATTGTGTTTTACCGTGAGCAGAGGCTTTGGGGTCTGCTTTGAGTGCCATAAAGTGTTGCTTATCGTTGTTGGATAACGGTGCTAACAGCCAGTCAAACGCTTCTTTGTCGTCAGAATACAGACCTTTTGGGGGGTACCAATCGTCGGCTTTAATATTGCGAAAATCGGGAATGTCGTTGGGAACGGTGGTGCGAGTCAGCTGTTCGATAAATCCCGGATATTTTATCAGGCCCAGAATGCTGCGTCGGCACAGGTTCATTCCATTTGCAGGCGTGTAAGGTTCTAATTTACTGACGATACGAAAGGTTTGCCCGTTACCTTCGAAGCCCCCGTTGTTGCGCATCATGTAATGTAAGGCAACTTCTCCACCATGTCCAAACGGAGGATGACCGATATCATGAGCCAGGCAAAGTGCTTCTAATAGTACAGGCTGTAAATCCAATTCTATTGCCAGATCGGGATATTTCGCTGCCAGCTGGCTGGCAATGCCATGGCCTATCTGTGACGCTTCAAGCGAGTGGGTTAGGCGAGTACGATGGAAGTCTCCAGTGCCCACTCCCAGAACTTGCGTTTTCGCCTGTAAGCGACGAAATGCAGCGGAATGAAGGATGCGAGCTTTATCTCTTTGGTATGCTGAACGAGTATCACCAGAACGTTGAGATTGATTTTCAAAACGTCGTTCTGACCAATGCTCTGCAATCATACTTTGCCTCCATAATGCGAATGTGCTGATTGAATATTAGTGTTTACAGCTTTCTGGGCTTTTTATTTAACCTGAAAATGGTTTAGCCCGAAAACTATCATTTTTCAGGCGGATAACCAAATAGATACCGTTGATAACTGAGATAAAACTTATGCGTTGTCAGGGTCTTCCAATGTAATCTCGTCCAAACTTAGCTCAAAGCTTGGAACATAGGTTTCCATAAAGTAACTGACTTCGTCTGACTGATAATTTTTCAGCAGGTTATCAAGGCGCTTTTTAGCAAGTTGAAATTCCTGATTGCCAGCAGAGAGTTCTTCCAGCGTTTTTAAATAAGCACAGATCACATCGGCAGCTTTAATGATGAACTTCTCATCGGGGTGGCAGTTGTCCTGATTGATGAGATCTGCATAGTCATCGTGAAATGCTTCTGGTGTCATATCAATCAGTTTTTGTTCTGCTATTTTTTCTATCTTTTTGTATTCATCCTGAATTGCTTTGTTGAAATATTTTACGGGGTTGGGAAGATCCCCCGTCAACACTTCTGATACATCATGAAACATGGCTAAGGTCGCGACTCTGTTTGCATCAAGTTCACCATTAAAAAAACGATTTTTAATCAACGCTAAAGCATGAGCTACCATGGCAACTTGCAGGCTGTGTTCCTGAACATTTTCACGATAAACATTACGCATTAAAGGCCAACGGTTAATGAGTTTCATGCGGGAAAGATGAGCGAAAAAATGACTATGTTTCATGTTGTCCTTGTTTGGGATAGCGTTGAGAGACTGAAGAGGAGCTAAGCCACTCTATTTTTAAAATGATTGCTGCTTAAGGGTAATACACTCGGGATTATCTTGTTAAGCCTTTAAACGTAAACTGTGCAAAACTTGTTTACATTCCTTATTTGATGTTGGTCTGAAAACGCTCTAATTTGCATAATAATTGTTCAAATTGTTTTGCGAGTGATATTCGATGGCTTTACCGTTATTAGGCTTGGGTGCTGCAATTGTTGCAGCCTATGCGGGAGGGAAAATATCCGAGAATAAACAAAAATCTGCTGGTATTGTGGGTGCATTCCCGGGCGAGACAAAGCTCCAGATTACGCCTGTTGATGGCGCCATCCTGATATGTGGTGTGTATGGTTTTTTTGAACATAGCGGCATTTGGTGCGATGGAAAAATCGTGGAATTAAAAGGTAACGGATTGGTTAGAGCGATTTCTCCTGAGCGATTTGTCGGTGAGCGTAGTGGCGACACTATTTATATCGCGGGTGATGCTTCGGGCAATCCTTTTGTTGGCGCTGAGGCTATGCAGCGCGCCGTAGCTGAGGTGTATCAGTATTATGATTATGATGTTATCAAGTGCAATTGCCATCAGTTTAGCTGGCGTTGTGTTTCTGGCAGTACGGAAGTATTGACTCGTTTTTCTGAATTAAACGCTAAACTTTCAAGCTATTTTTCCAGCCCTGTTTATTGGTATCCCATGTCATCCTGCTAAATTTAGTCCCACTTAAATGTGTATATAAAGTCGTTTTTTTAAACCGTTTTTGTATATGTCTGGCGTATTTCTTAACTTTAGACAAAGCTTATTTTGATTAAAAAGTGTTCGTGAGTGATGTTCGGGTTCTTGGTGGGTTCGAATTAAGCTTTGGAGGCATATATGCAATATAAGTTTTTACTTCAAAATATGAGTGAGAGTGATCAACTTCAAGCTGAGTTGGCGACGGTTGGGATCCATGATGATGACATTCATTTTGTTACCGAAAGAGCGGATGATTTTGCTGGGCATAATGTGCATGCCGCTTCGATATTTGAGGAGCGTGATTTAATTCATAGTTCTATACGAGGTGCTATCGTCGGTGTGTTTATTGGCGCAATAGTGTCTTTATTGGCTTATACGTTTCAGCCCTATGGCTGGGATGTGCAACCTATCAATATTGCATTGCTGGTTTTACTTTTCACCGGGTTTGGTGGTTGGCTTGGTGGGTTATTTGGGATAAGTCATCGCAATTATCGTATCAGCCAGTATGAGGATGAACTACAAGAAGGGAAAGCTATCATGCTGGTTTATACCGACAATGAACATGCAAGAGAAGCGAGACGTATCGTCGAACATTATCATCCAGAGGCTCAATACCTGGGACAGGACAGTAGTTTTGATAATCCTTTCAAGTCGCGAAAAGTGGCTGAATTGGAAGACTAGAAAATCAGTAAATGATGAAAAACAAAAAGGGTAAGCTAAATGCTTACCCTTTTTTCATGTTCAGAATTTATCTGAGTCTTTTCATTATTTAGAAGTGCGTCTACGCAACCATACTAATGGTAACAATAGTACAGAATACCAAGGCAATGTACCGCCGTTGTCCAATTTAACAGTAACTGGCTCTTGTGGTGTTACTGGTACATCGTTAACAGTCACATTGACACTTGATGTTGTGTAGTCAGTGCCATCGCTAACAGTTACCTGGAAGGTCAGCGTTGTTGCTGCAGAAACATCCGCAGGCGTGAAGCTCAACGTGGCAGTATTTGCACCAGACAAGCTTGCTGCTGGCCCTGCAGTTTGCTCCCACATATAAGTGTGAGTGTCATCTGCGTTTCTGTCTGTTACAGAAACAGACACAGAGCTGGTAGTACCTTCGTTGACTGAGATAGAGTCAGAAAGTGTCAGCTTAGGCGCTGAGTTATCACACGCAAATGTATCGCCAGCAACGACTTCGAAGAAAGCAGGGCTGATGATGTTATTGAATGTAACGTTGTCGATGTTCCAGCCGAAGTCTGCAACAGCGCCGTCAGACACAACGCGGAAGCGGAAACGTACTGTTTGACCGTTTAGGCTATCACCAAAGCTGATGGTTTCAGTATTACCTGCGAAGGTAGCAAGGTCACCATTAATACCAGTGTAAGTTTGACGGCCTGGTAGTTCAGACGCCAATTCACCAGTATAACCGTGTGAGAATTCACCACCCAGCTCGGTTACGTCAACCCACTCACCGCCGTTAACGCTGATTTCAACAACACCACCGTCGTAGCTTTGTTCTAACCAGTAGAAATGCCAGAAGCTGATGCTGAAATCTGGGCCATAGCCAACTTCTACCGATGTCGTTTCAACGGCAACATCAGATTGGAAGCTGTTGTTCACCAGGAACATTGTTTGTTCGCCCAGATTCTCCGAGTTGAAGATCTGGAAGAAGCCAGTGTTAATGGTATCCAAACTTTGAGTTGCTGCGGCTCTTTCACCACCAAAGATGACATTTTGTTTCAGGTCTGCCAGTGCTGCGATGGTTTCCATATCAGCAGTTGCTGAGTTGTTGGAAGGTGCAATAGGTGAGAAGTCCATGTTAACGGTTGTCGTAATCTTTTGAGCTTCAGGCTCAACAACATCGTCATTTTCAGCTAGCTCTGGGAAGGTGACTTCGATTTCCAGAGTGTCGGCTGTAGCAGCTTCATTTAGCGTCACTTTGATTGGAACGCTGATCTCTTCTGCAAACAGATCCAAATCGTCGAAATTAATGATGCCATCATTTTCGAAAGTAACATCTTGACCGCTAGTTACTTGTAATTGTGCAGTAATACCACTCAATACTTCGCTACCTGCGTTTTTGATAGTAACGGTGATAGTGCCAGTTTCGCCCACATCAAGGATGTTGTCGTTTGAGCAGTAGCCCATTGCAACGCCATCGTAGTTCTTGTCTAGAGCAACGCTGGAAGCTTCATAAGTTGAAAGTTGAGTTGCTGTTGACTCTTCAACGCCAGTCAATGAATTGCTGTTACGATCAGGTGATTTCGCACCGTAACCCATACCACGACGAGCGAAGGCAGATAATGCCAACGCATAATCAGCAGGATCGTTAGCATACATTGCAGCTAACAACGCATCACGAGCTTCAGTGTAAGTTGGAGCTACCGGAGTTAGTTTATAACCAGCAACCAGATAATCCGCCATACGTGTTTGGGCTGTTGCGAAGTCGTGAGCATTTAACATTTTCACGTAAACATCCCACAATACGGTTGCCCAGATTTCGCCTGGTGCGTGTGGAGAAGCTACGCTTGTTCCTGGAATAGGATCACCAGGAGTTGCACCTTCTTCAATATGCTGGAAGGTTAGAGGGTTGATATCCATATTAGGCGTGTAAGGAACACGTCTGATACCATAGTAGAAATCTTCTACATAGGTACCAGTAGCGTAAGGCACCATGAATTCAGCGTTGCCATCAATGTTACGGTCGCCATCTTTAACGATAAACATCATTGAGTGGAAGTCACTCCAGCCTTCGCCCATTGCGCGACCCTGGAAGTTACTTAAACCGTTAGCGTTACCAACTAGACGGTTTTGAATGTAGTGACCCCATTCGTGAGCAATGATACCGTTATCGAATGAAGAATCTTTTAGTGGGAAGTTGCTGAACATTTCAGCAGTAACAGTCTCATGGTTATCCAGTAATGCATAGATAGAATGACCTTCTTCATAGTTCAAGCCTACGCTCGGAATAGTCACTGTGCTATCAGAACCGCCCATTGGAGCTGGAGAACCATCATTGCTGTTATTAACAACGATAGCTGCAATTGCGCCTGCTTCTTGAGCGTGAAGCACTTTAGCTGTGAAAGTACAGCTACCACGGTCAATAATAGCGATCTTGCCTTGAATGGCTTCAGGGTTGACTAAGGCTTCACATGCGTCAGTCACTGAGCCACTGCTTACAGCATCACCATCGTCAACACGAGCAATTTCACCTGATAACAGGTCATACTGTGCAGGACCAAAAGAAGATAATTGAGTGCTGCTCAACAAGCCCAATGCTGGGTGAGAGGTAATAGTTAATGCCTGGTCTACACCATTGGTTGCATCTTTGTCATTGTACAAGTATTGCTGCATGCGAGGGCTAGCACCATCGGCAGGTGTGTACATGTTTGCGTTGTTCAAACCAGAGTAATCTTGTGCTTGAACTTCTAATGGATCGCCTTCTACACCACCACGACCATAGTTGCTTAACTGTGCGTTACCAGAGGCTTCGTCGAAGCCATGATCGTACCACCAGTCGTGCAAGAAGTTGTTAATGTAGAACATGTTTACAATAGCAGCTTTACCATTGGTCAGGTTAGACGCTCTGTTCTGATCGTTTAACTGGTAATCGAAAGTGCGAGGAGAAGTGATCTCGGCAGTGTAGTCACCATCGTTGAAACCTTGTGGTGCGATTACGTCAGCATAAGAGAATACGTTGTTACCAGAGGTAATGGTTGCATCTTCTTCCAACCATGGATCGTTGGTGCTGATTTTGCTGTAGTTAGAGACTGTACGCAAAGGTGCAGCCAATACTTCAGTTGGGTCAATACCTGGTTCTGCTTGTGGCAGAACATCACCGTGAGGGCCTTCCCATGGATAGCCGTCTTCGTTAGCGTACACACGATAGGTAAATTCGTTTGCATGTGCTACCTGATTATTACGGAATAACACTTTGCCATTGTTGGCTTGAATAACATAACTGTGGTTGATGCTATCCAGAGTTTCAGCTTGAGTAAGTGAAACTTCTACATAATAAGCGGCTTCCAGAGTGCCATTTACTTCATAAAATACTTTCTTGGCACGAGGTTCACCAGCAACCTGTAATTCACCTGATTGGCTGGCAATAGAGAATACTTTGTAATCGCCTTTGTCAGCAGACTGAGTCAGGCTAACATTGGCTTTGCCATGGCTTAAATCTGCAATGGCTTTTTGTACTGCGCTTTCTGCAGAGCCAAAGTTTGCCAACATGCTAAGTAGTTTATTAGCCGGAGCTTTGTTAGCGAAATATCCAGAGCCTGCAACCAGGTTGTATTCTCTGTCCATCATGACATTGTATTCTTTATTGAATACTTCAATGCCTTGAACCTGTTGACGATATTTTGCTACCACAGCACCGCGTTTGATGTCGTGCAAGTTTGCCAATACAGCTTGGTTGCCATCAGTGCTGTCGGCAGAAAAGCCTGTTAGGGCATTTAAATAATAGTTAGCGGCATAGGCTGTGCGCTGTTCTGGTTGAATCAAGGCTAAATCTGGTTTTGCTTGATTAACACCACCCCATACAAAGGTCGCTTTACCCAATTTAGAGTCAAACTGGCTTCGCATGCCTGTTTTAGTTTGTCGTTGAGCTAGTTCTTTTTGGAAAGCCAAGTCAGATTGGAATACTCGTTGAGTTGTGCTTGCCTGGTCGAAGTTTGCCGGAGAAACCAGTGTGCCGTTTGCAGCGTGGGCAGCTGAAGCAGAAAGTGCAGCTGTGACTAACGTTGCAACAAGTGTAGGACGGAACGTTTTCATTATATTTCCTTCAAATGTCATCTATTTTGATAAACGTAAAAGTGGCTTTCTATTTATGCTTAAGAATTTCAAAATCGGACGTGAAATTCAGGATAGGTAGAAACAGAAAATAGAACTCGCCATGTTACGGAGACTAACTTTACCTCGCGGTAATTCAGAAATGCAATATTACAGTTATATTTTTATTGGTATTCGAGAAACAAATTCAGCGTAAATTGTAATTAAATACGACAATGTATAAAAACCGCCCGTCCCAATAGATATTTTAGGTGATTATTCTAACCTCAAGTAATGCTGTATTTATTTTCGGTTAAGCTTGTTTTATGTAGCTTCTATTATACGGTCATCATAATTAATTTTTATTAATTCCCAAATCATTGAATAAAAACATTTATTCCAATTACATGCGGGTTGGATATGCAAATGTTTCATGGTTGTGGGCGTCGATAAATTAGCGTGAGAGTTATGGATATGAACAGGTTATTCTGGTTTTCTGGGTTAATGGCATTATGCGTTTTGCTGACGGCTTGTGAATCAAGCTCAACGTTGTCACAGGGGGATGATGCTGGGCGTGAAATAGCTAATGAAAAACCAGTGAAGAAAAATTCACAAAGGAAGTTAAGTGCTATGGGTAATGAGTTCAGTTTATTGATAAATAAAGGAAAGTTCCGTTATGGCGGTGGAGAGCTTCATGCTGGAGATCGGGTTTTTGATGTTCAATTAAATCAATGGGCTGTTGCAACTGGTGAGATTGTAGTTGTACTGCATGAAGATAATGAAGGCATTCTTCGGCAATATTTTGAAGCGCATAGCCAGCCTGTTTCATACCATAAACTGGCCAACGCTATTTATGGTTTGCGCTTTGACAAGTCTCAGGACTTACTTGTTCATTATCAGGTGTTACAGCAGAATCAATCGGTAAAGCAATTGGAATTGCAATTACGTTATGATGGTAACTCTGGCGATAAAGCCACTCGTGAATCGATGTGAATAAAGAATAATCGGACATGTATATTGATGAACTAATAAGAATATATATCATGTAGCGCGTCTTGAAATTTCCTTTTGTGATGAGGATCTGGTAAGACCATTTTAGTGTCTTTCGAATTAAGATTATGTCCGAAAGTAAATAGAGGACGCAGAGCTATTCTCTAGAATATTTTCTGTTGCATAACACTTCCAAATAACAATCGCATTAGAGGATGAATATTTCATATCCATGCAATCTTTGAGTGGCCTTTCACATTATATGGAAACAAATATCCTAATAAAAAAGAGAATTTAGGCTTTTTGTTTTTAGTTGTTGTTGCTTTGTTGATAAAAAGCAACATTTATTTTACATGCTTGCACTAACATAATCGCAGCTAAAATTCGCTTTCGATGTGAGTTCATTCGGGGACAAAGTTAATGCTTTGCTACCTTCTCACTTAACACCTAACGACAGTAATGAACTCACCTCTGGCACCCTAAGAGGCTAATAATGAAAACAAGAAATCATTTGTCCAATGTTGGGATAGCACATCAGGTAGAGATTATCTCTAATGGTTTGCTCGACATCCCCATGCTGCAAATTTTAAGTCCCGAAGGTCAGGTTCATGAAGCGGCTACCGAGCCCGCTCTTGATAAAGAAACCGCGCTAAAAATTTTCCACACAATGCAATATATCCGTGTATTGGATGAGCGCATGATCGCCGCTCAACGTCAGGGACGTATTAGTTTCTACCTCGCTTGTACTGGTGAAGAGGCAAGTACCGTTGCCAGTGCTGCAGCTCTAAGCCCTGACGATATGATCATGTCTCAATATCGTGAGCAGGGCGCGTTAGCTTACCGTGGTTATACCACGGAAGAGTTTATGAACCAGATGTTCAGTAACGAAAAAGAACCGAATAAAGGCCGTCAAATGCCTATTCATTACGGTGCTAAAGAACATAACTTTATGACCATTTCCTCTCCATTAGGCACTCAGATCCCACAAGCTTCTGGCTATGCTTATGGGCAGAAAATGGCTGGCAAAGAAGCCATTACCATCTGTTATTTTGGTGAAGGTGCGGCCTCGGAAGGTGATTTTCATGCGGGATTGAATATGGCGGCAGTATTGAACTGCCCTGTTATTTTCTTCTGCCGTAACAATGGTTATGCCATTTCAACACCTGCCGAAGAACAGTTCAAAGGTGATGGTATTGCATCACGCGGAATTGGCTACGGTATTAAAACCATTCGTGTTGATGGCAATGATTTTCTTGCTGTTTATGCGGCGACTCAAAAAGCGCGTGAAATCGCATTAAGCGAAAATTGCCCCGTGCTGATTGAATCAATGAGCTACCGTTTGGCTGCTCACTCGACTTCGGACGATCCAACCGGTTATCGCTCTCGTGAAGAAGAAGCCAAGTGGCGTGAGAAAGATCCTATTGCCCGTATGGCTTTGTGGCTGACTGCGAAAGGCTGGCTGGATGAAAAAGCCAACGAGAAAGAAGTTGAATCTATGCGTCAGGACGTTTTACAAGAACTTAAGCGCGTTGAACAGGTTCCGGTTTGTAAGATCGATGAAATCGTTAACGATGTATACGACCAAGTGCCTTGGCATTTGAAAGAGCAGTTGACTGAATTGAAAGAGCACATCAGTAAGTATCCAGAGCAATATCCTAAAACATCAGGGAGAATCAACTAATGGCGACGATGAATATGTTGCAAGCTGTCAACAGCGCCCTGATGACAGCAATGGATCAAGACGAACGCGTCATGGTTTTTGGTGAAGACGTTGGTCACTTTGGTGGTGTATTCCGTGCCACCAGTAATTTGCAAGAAAAGTTCGGCAAGGGCAGAGTGTTTAATACTCCGCTGGTAGAGCAGGGCATTATTGGTTTCGCCAATGGGTTGGCGGCGCAAGGCTCAGTCCCTGTTGCCGAGATCCAGTTTGGTGATTATATCTTTCCGGCCTTTGACCAAATCGTGAATGAAACGGCGAAATGGCGTTATCGTTCAGGTGGTCAATTTTCCGTGGGTACGTTAACCATTCGCACACCATACGGCGGTGGTATTTCTGGTGGTCTTTATCATTCACAATCGCCTGAAGCCTTTTTCTCTCATTGCCCCGGTATCAAGATTGTCACGCCTCGTAACCCATACCAGGCAAAAGGATTGTTGTTGGCTTCTATCAGAGACGACAATCCGGTTCTATTTATGGAACCCAAGCGTTTATATCGTGCGTCTGTCGGTGAAGTACCTGAAGAAGACTATCAATTGCCATTAGGCAAAGCTGAAGTGGTAAAAGAAGGTTCTGATATCACTTTGTTGGCATGGGGCGCTCAAATGGAAGTTATCGAAAAGGCCGCTCTTATGGCTGAGAAAGATGGCATTTCCTGTGAGATTGTTGATTTACGTAGCATTTTGCCTTGGGACGCAGAAACGGTTTGCGAGTCAGTGCAAAAAACAGGTCGTTTATTGATTAATCACGAAGCGCCACAAACCAGTGGCTTTGCTGCCGAAATTGCAACGACAGTACAAGAAAAGTGTTTTCTGTATCTGGAGTCGCCTATTGCGCGTGTATGTGGCCTTGATACGCCTTATCCTCTGGCTCACGAAAAAGAATACATGCCAGATGAATTCAAGACCTACGAAGCTATTAAGCGCACAATGAACTACTAGGTTGGGGTGAAACATGCGTAAAGATTTTATTTTGCCCGATATTGGTGAAGGTATCGTTGAATGTGAACTGGTTGAATGGTTAGTGGCTGAAGGCGACGATATTCTGGAAGACCAGCCTGTTGCAGAAGTCATGACCGATAAAGCGGTTGTGCAAATTCCTGCGATGTACTCCGGTAAAGTGGAAGAGCTTTACTACAAAAAAGGCGACATTGCCAAAGTGCATCAACCTTTGTTTGCCATGAATTTAGGTGGAGAGAACCTGGGTGACGATCAAGGTGAACAGGCAAATGGTGTTGCAGTGAATGGTGCTTCTGTTGCATCCAGTTCCAGCAATGCC
The DNA here is from genome assembly GCF_019900845.1 of Paraneptunicella aestuarii. NCBI lineage: Bacteria > Pseudomonadati > Pseudomonadota > Gammaproteobacteria > Alteromonadales > Alteromonadaceae > Paraneptunicella > Paraneptunicella aestuarii. The sequence continues at coordinate 1,964,511 of NZ_CP074570.1, forward strand.
TCGGCTCAAGCAGAGCAAGTGACTTCTACGGAACAAACTGCGAGCTCCATCGAAGATTTCATTCTGCCTGATATAGGTGAAGGCATTGTGGAATGTGAACTGGTTAAATGGCATATCAGCGAAGGCGATATGATCAGCGAAGATCAACCTGTTGCGGAAGTCATGACTGACAAAGCCATGGTTGAGATCCCTGCCAAATACTCAGGTAAGGTCGTTAAGCTTTACTATCAGCAGGGTGAAATTGCCAAAGTGCATACGCCTATGTACAGCCTTGAAGTGGCTGGTGGTGTTACTGGTTCAAATGCTCAAGCGCCAGCTCAGGCTAAACCAGTCCAAGCCTGTGCTAATCAAACCGCTCAAGTTCCAGCGAATACTCGCCCGGGTAAGGCATTAGCGAGCCCTGCGGTGCGTCGTCGTGCAAGAGAAATGGGCATTGATATTGCGTTGGTTGCTGGCAGCGGCAAAAAAGGCCGCGTAATGAAGGACGATTTGGTGAATTTCCAAAATGGTGGAGTGCAGGCATCAACTGCCAGCGCCACTCAGGAAACGCCAAAAGCAGTGACTTCAACACGAGGATTTACCTCAGGTGGCGTGCGCAAGGAGCCTATTCGTGGCGTGAAAGCGGCTATGGCAAAACAGATGACAGAATCTGTTTATACCATTCCTCATTTCAGCGTTAGCGATGAAGTGCACATGGATGCATTGATGATGACTCGTCAATTGCTTAAGCCGGATTTTGAAAAGCAGGACGTAAAGCTAACCTTTATGCCGTTTTTCATTAAAGCGATGTCGTTGGCACTGGAGAAGTTCCCCATTATCAATAGTCAGGTTAATGCAGATTGTACTGAAATAACCTACTTTGAAGACCACAACATTGGCATGGCGGTTGACTCGAAAATCGGCCTGTTGGTTCCCAACATTAAAGGCGTGCAGAACTTGTCTTTGATGGAAGTTGCCAAGGAATGTAATCGCATTATTGAGCAAGCCAGAGAAGGTCGCTTGGGGCAAGATGACTTGCGTGGCGGTACGATTAGTATTTCTAACGTGGGCGTGATCGGCGGTACGGTTGCAGTGCCGGTGATCAATAAGCCAGAATCTGCCATTGTTGCTTTGGGTAAAATTCAGCGTTTACCACGTTTTGATGAGAACGATCAGGTTAAACCCGTTAATATTATGCATATTAGCTGGTCTGGCGATCATCGTATTATTGACGGTGCTACCATGGTTAAGTTCAACAACTTGTGGAAGTCTTATATTGAGAATCCTCTGACAATGTTGACTGAATTAAGATAATTTCAACCGTAAATATGTATTTTAAAAGCCCGTTTCGACGGGCTTTTTGCTATCATGCCACTAACTTGTTTAACGCTGAACTAACGTTGAATTACCTGTGCCTCTATCCAATTTAAAACATTTCTACATTCCTGAAGAACAGTCGATTTATTTGCTGTCGCATAAGGATGCAAAAAAGCTCAAAGAATGGCTGCAACTCTGTATTGATCAGTTGCAAAGCCAGGGTTTTAAACAAATAAAAATGATTGGTAAGGGAGCCTTTGGTTTTGCTTTTGCTGGCTTGTCTCCAGATCTTCGGGAATTAGTCTTTAAGTTTTCTCGTCCGGATTTACCTCAACATGTTCAAGATAGATTAGAAGATGAAGCCTTCATGTTGAGCAATGTTGACCATCCTCATGTGCCCAGATTAGTTGAGTTTTTTCGTAAAAGTAATCAGTCCATTCTGGTGATGGAAAGAGCTCGCGGCGAGGATTTGGAAAAGGTTTCACTACGTCGAGGGCCGTTGGAACCGCGCCTTGTTGTCAAAATTGCCGCGCAACTTACCGACATTTTGCATACGCTACGAAGCTTTAGTCAGAACGATCATCTGAAACCCATCGTGCATGGGGATATTAAGCCATCCAATATTGTATTTGACGAAGAAAATGAACAGATCGGATTGATTGATTGGGGTTCTTCCGTGTTCGCACAGATGGATGCTGATGGGCAGTACGTGGCGAACAACATCATGGATTTAATGTCTGGCGATTTGCAGCAAACCAATGCCCGTTTGGGCGATGTTTATTTTATTGGCGAAGAGCAGCTAAACGGAGAATTGTCTTCGCCCAGATTTGATGAGCAGGGTATGGCGAGTACCTTGTACGCACTGGCTTCGGGGCAATCTTGTCGTTTTGGTAACCGGGTTATTCGCCCTAATTCTTTGGGCTTACCAAGGGAAATGGCAGAAGTGCTCAGCTTGATGTTGGGAGACGATCCTAAAAAGCGTCGAGAAGCCGGGGACTATATGATGCGCAATATGCGTTTTATGAAGAATATGGTGTTTGCCGAATTGCCTTATGTGTCGATGGCGACATTAATTCCTTCTCGTCATCATGCGGAATATAAGGAAATTGACACGGTTGTATACAGTTCGCGTAAGTCTTTCTTGCGCGAGGAAAACTATCATGCCGATTTGCATTATGTGAACGACGCACAGTTTGATCGCTATTATAAGAATTTCATGCAGGGTATGGGAGAAACGGAAAAAGCCTTTGTCTCGGAAGTTTCCAGACTGGGTAAATACCCTGTTGTGGGTGGAATTGTGGTGCGCTGGTCTGCTGATGGCGTGTACATTGATTCCAGTTTAAACCTGTATGATAAAAGCGTGAAATCGTCTTTTGATTCTTCGGTGAACAATGTGGTTCAACTGGCTCGTGCCATTCATCGAGAAGGTATATTCAAAAGCTGTATGTTTAACGCCCGTGACACTTTACATATTGATCGCGACGACGAGAATTGTCCCTTCATTCCCGAGCCAGGAATGCGTATCCCTTATGAAAAAAGTGCCGTGTCTACGGTAGATGATGAAAGCCGTATGCATTCCTATTTTGAAGATGGGGCAGATCCTGATGAGCTGTTGGCTTTGCCGGAAGAGATTATGGTCATTATTCGACAGTTGAATAACATTCATCATACCGGATGTATTATCTTTGAAGCCTTGGAAACGCACCTGAAAATCCATAGTTATTACAAGTTGCTGGATCTTGCCAGAGAGCATGAGTTTGAAGCTTGTTTGCGAAAGTTAGTGACCTTGGTTCCCAAAATTGAAGGGATCGGGATTTCAGGCTTCATGAAATTACCGTTCAAAGACACGCGCTTTTTTGAACATCAGGCTCATCTTCCGGATAAGTTTTATCCCCGAGATCCAAGAGGCTTGCAAAGCCGCACTTGATTTACTCTGATCCGCTATAATTTATCTCAAGATTTTAAGGTATGATGCGTGAGTTGTGAGTTGTGAGTGAAGGTGATTGCTTTTATGACTCGCAAGAAACAAGACTTGATTATGTACGGAGGTTTATTGTGCAAGAACCCAAGTTAGCTGAGCTGTTAACCCTTGAGAAGTTAGACGAAGGGTTTTATCGGGGAAAGAGTTGGGATTTGGGTTTTCGAGCCTTGTTTGGTGGTCAGGTGATGGGACAGTCTTTAGCGGCTGCTCAGTACACCGTTGCTGAAAATTTATCGTGCCATTCTTTCCATTGTTATTTCATTCTGCCGGGTGATGTTTCCGCGCCTGTATTGTATCAGGTGGAAAATGTTCGTGATGGTCGTAGTTTTTCAACTCGTCGAACCAAAGCGATCCAACATGGCAAGGTTATTTTTGATTCTATGTCTTCATTTCAGGTACAGGAAAAAGGCATGGAGCACCAAACTTTTCAATTACCCGATGATATTCCTCCGCCCGAGGACATTGAACCAGATATTAAGGGGATGGAACATCCCGATGCCAAAATATCCATGTCTTTACGTGAAAAGCTGATTTATCACAAACCGATTGATTTGCGTTCAGTGAAAAGCGCTACAAATTATAAAGATGCTAAGCGCTATACCTGGATGCGCTTAAAAGAACCAGTGGAGCATAATAATTTGATGCATCAAACGGCGTTGTCTTATGCGTCGGATTATCATTTATTGTTAACTTCACTTCAGCCTCATGGTGTTTCACCGAACGATAAAGACTTGCGTTTGGCGACCATTGACCATGCGGTCTGGTTCCATTATCCGCTCGATTTCAATGAGTGGCATTTGTACTGTGTTGATTCTCCTAGTGCAGGTGGGGCTCGCGGTTATGTGCGTGGTCAGTTTTTCGATCGTCACGGTAAATTGGTTGCTTCCACTACACAGGAAGGTTTGATTCGAATGGTGGGCGATAAAGCCATTAAAAGTTAATAAACGATTTAAGGAGTAAGTAGTGCTCTATTCTTTGGCAGATAAGAAAGTGCAAAAGGCTGAAACGGCCTATTGTGCCCCAGGCAGTCATGTAATTGGTGATGTTATTTTGGAGGCTCAAAGCAGTGTGTGGTTTAACGCTGTGGTGAGAGGGGATTGCGATACCATCACTATTGGTGAAGGAACCAATGTACAAGACGGTTCAATACTTCACACCGATCCGGGTTATCCACTTACTCTTGGCAAAGGGGTGACTGTAGGACATAAAGTAATGCTGCATGGTTGTAGCGTTGGTGATTATTCGTTGATTGGCATTAATGCCGTTGTGCTTAACGGTGCCAAAATTGGAAAACATTGTGTTATTGGCGCCAATGCTCTTGTGACCGAAGGCATGGAAGTTCCTGATGGTTCAATGGTAGTTGGAACACCCGGAAAAGTGGTGAAACAGCTTTCTGATGAGCAGAAAAAAGGCTTGGAAGCCTCAGCGAAACATTACATTGATAATGCCCAGCTGTTTATGAATTCACTAAAACCACAAGAGTAAAATCTCAATAGTAATACTGCCATTCGTCGGGAAGGCAAGTCTTTGCTTCCCGATGCATTCTGCACTTCTTTCCCTGGTTTTTATATTTCGCAAATTTCAGGCATAAAAAAACCCAGGAATGCGGGACATTCCTGGGCTAGGGGAATGGCTCAACAATAGAGCCGTGCGCTAACTAGTTTGATCTGGTGATCTACAAATGAGATCGGAAATCGTACCTAGAGCAGTAAGTGTAGCGCAAGTCGCTGGATTAAATAAACTATTTTGTTAAAAAAATTTTTATGAATTAATTTCAATGGGTTAAGGAATAAATCAAGCAAATCTCTCTAATTTTATCCACAATAAACACGCAAATTATTAACAGCTAGTGCGAGTAGTTATCCACTGTTTTCAGGCTTTGAGCGAGAATTATTCTGGAAATTGTGGATAACCTAATTTGGTGATTCAAGTCACTGTTTTTGATGATTTTTATTCATTGATACTTTGTTGTTCCGAATTTAGGCTTAACATTCGTTATTTTTCGCTTGTTATTTTCCCTGCTTTTATCCTGTTCGATTCTGAAAGTGAAACTGAAAACTTCGCAGCTTGCTTTCAGTCTCACGATAGGGAATAGTGTCCTGCTTAAAAAAATAACCGTTTTCCTGCATAAAGAGTGAAAGGTTGTTTTTGCATCTATTGGACACCAGTTTGAAACAAAACAGTGTCGATTAACACACCAGATCTAACAGACGTTTCAGTGCTTGTTGCCACTGACCATGAAGATCGATACGTAGATTTGCATTATGATAAAAATTCAAAAAAATCTAACCAATACGTTCTATGCAATCCTGAGTCTTCCTTCTACAGCGATGGGGTTTGCACTTTCGGTACAAATTGCAGCGCTAAGCTGGATATTGACCACCCAATATAACCTCGATGTTCATGAAGTCGGCATTGTTTGGGCGGCAGGGCCTATTGCCGGTATTCTCGGACAAGTCATTATTGGGGTGATTAGTGATAATGTCTGGTTGTGGGGCGGGCGTCGCCGACCTTTTATCTTAATTGGTGGCGTGTTTGCTGCACTTGCAATGTTGGCTTTACCTAACATTGATATTATTTCTGCTTCCCTTGGTTTGGAAGGCATTCTTGGGGTCGCTATTGCCGTGGCTTTGGCATTGGATCTTTCGGTTAATGTCAGTTTTAACCCGACACGTAGCATTATTGCGGATGTCACTCCGGAAGGATATGAACGCACCAAGGGTTACACCTGGATGCAGACCATTTCCGGTACGTTCGGCGTATTAGCATATGGTATCGGTTCTTTCTGGAACAACTATGCCCTGATCTATTTTGCTGTTGGGCTGGTTTTTCTGTTTTCTATCCTGCCATGCTTTTTTATTGAAGAGCCGAAAGAAATTAAAGCCAGCCATGAATATGCTGACATGGAGCACAAACCCTTTTCATTTCTGGATGGCATGATGATTATCAAGCCGTTATGGGGCTTTTTGATCTACGGTATGTACGCTTTGGTTGCGCGTATTGCTGATGTGCATTTTGAACACTTATGGATAGAAGCGGTGAGTTTCGTCATTACCGTCTATTTTGTGGCTCAAACCTTGATGACCAAAGAAGATGGTGATCAGGCAATCCATAAAGCACACATCGGTTTTCAGAAGGTGTTAGCGGCTCATTCGTTTACCTGGGTGGGCATTCAATCCATGTTTATTTACATGGTGGCTTTTGTGAAATACAACCAGCCTGAGTTGGGTGATGATGATGTGGGCAGCGTGGTTAACATCTCATTTCTGATTTTGTCTCTTATTTCTGCAATATTGCCCGTACTTGCGTTACAGCCTTTAGCGAAAAAACTCGGCAGCGTTAAAACCCATGCTTATTGCATCGCGTCGATGGCTGTGGGTTATTTGATGTTGTCTCAGGTCGGCTTTAATTCCACCACTATTTATATTGTTATGGCAGTGCTGGGCATTGGTTGGGCGGCGACGATCAGCTTGCCTTTTGCCATCATGTCGCAAAAAGTGGAGCAGTCGAAAATGGGCTTGTACATGGGCTTGTTTAACTTGTCCGTTGTTTTGCCTCAGTTAGTTGCCAGTTTGGGCGTAGGCTTGGCTGTAAGTAGAATTGAGAACAAGAGCGTTGTGTTTCTAATTGCCGCAACCTGTTTGGCGATATCAGCTATTAGTTGGTTTACGGTAAAAGAAGAGCAGGTCGACTAGTCTCGTTTCGCGTACAAAATTGGTGGTGCTGCTAGCGTTAGAATCAATGACTTCCAACTATAACTTGCTGTGAATACGTATGCAGAAGCTTGTTAGGAAAACTTGATTTTCAGTAGACTGGGTTCATGAGTATTAACCCAGTCTGTGCTAGTACGTGTTTATCTTACACTTCCACTAGATTTCTCTGGTATACCACCCGTTCAGGATCCCAATCATGAGTCAATTTCGTTCCTCGTTTGCTGCTTTCTTGTGTCTTTCGTTTGCTTTTTGTAGTTTTCAATCATTAGCCAAAACCGTGTCGGCGACTTCTCCTGATGGCAGTCTCAAGGTAGAAGTGAACGATCAGGGCAATAGCGCTCATTATCGAGTGATGAAAGGCAATGAAGAGGTGGTCGCTAATTCTCAGTTAGGGTTGGTGTTTGCCAAACTTCCCGAGTTTGTCGATGGTTTCAAAATCAAGACTCATAAAACCAGTAATGCTAACAGCGTTTGGCAACAACCTTGGGGTGAGAGAAAACAAGTTGTTGATCATCATAACGAGCTACTGGTGACATTTTCTTTTCAAGGTGAGAAAAGCGCCGTTAACCGTTCTAAGCATGAATTTTCTGTGCGTTTTCGAGTGTTTAACGATGGTATAGGTTTTCGTTATGAGCTGCCTAAATTAGGCGATGTTGATCAGGTAACAATTGTTGATGAGCAAACCGAATTTCGTCTAAATCCTGAATCGACTTCCTGGTGGATCCCGGCACGAGGTTGGAACCGCTATGAGTTTATATATAAGAAAACGCCAATAAAAGAGTTGGATAGGGTAGAAACCCCTTTCACTGCACGTTTACCCAGCGGCACGCATATCAGTATTCATGAAGCTGCGTTGGTGGATTATGCTGCATTTTCATTGGATCAACGTCGTGACGGTGTACTGAAAACCGACTTATACCCTTGGTACGATGGCACTAAAGTGCATGCCAAGCTACCGATGAAGTCTTCCTGGCGTACCATTCAAATTGGCAATAAAGCCGTTGATTTGGTTAATTCCAGTTTGATCCTAAACCTGAATGAACCTAATCAGTTGGGTGATGTGTCGTGGGTTAAGCCGGGTAAATACATTGGTATTTGGTGGGCGATGCATTTGGCTGAAAAAACCTGGGGTTCAGGTGAAAAGCACGGTGCTACAACTGACGAAACCAAGCGTTATATCGACTTTGCCGCGCGTTATGGATTTGATGGTGTGCTGGTGGAAGGTTGGAATATCGGCTGGGATGGCGATTGGTTCTTCAATGGTGATTTGTTTAGCTTTACTCAAAACTATCCCGACTTTGATATTAAAGAGTTGGCTAAATACGCTAAATCCAAAGGTGTGAAGTTAATAGGACATCATGAAACGTCAGGTGCTGTGACCAATTATCGCAATCAAATGCAGGACGCGCTGGATCTGTATCAAAAGCTAGGTGTTGAACAGATTAAAACAGGCTATGTTGCCGATGGTGGACGAATCAAGCGTGTCGATGATAAAGGCATTGTGCGCCATGAATGGCATCATGGACAGTTCATGGTTAATGAGTATTTGTACAATATTAAAGAAGCGGCAAAACGCAAAATCAGTATTAATACTCACGAGCCTATTAAGGATACCGGACTAAGAAGAACATACCCTAACTGGATTAGCCGGGAAGGTGCCAGAGGACAGGAATTCAATGCCTGGGGCTCTCCACCTAACCCGCCTGAACATACTGTTGTGCTGACCTATACCCGCATGTTGTCGGGGCCAATGGACTTTACTCCCGGTATCTTTGATGTTGCTCCAAAAGGGCTTTATGAATGGAATCGTGTTAATACAACAGTGGCAAAACAATTAGCCCTTTATGTGGTACTCTATAGCCCGATTCAAATGGCGGCGGATTTGCCTCGTAACTACAGCAAAGACTTGGCTGCATTTCAGTTTATTCAAGATGTCCCTACCGATTGGGAGGAAAGTATCGCTCTGGATGGCGAAGTGGGGGAATACGTTGTGTTTGCTCGTAAAGAGCGTGATGGCTCCGACTGGTACGTTGGTGCTATTACTGATGTACAGGGAAGAAAGATTGAACTGAATACGGACTTTTTAGATGAGGGGGCAACTTACGAAGCTCAGATTTATCAGGATGGTAAAGACGCGCATTGGAAACATAATCCTTATCCCGTTGATGTAAAAAGAATAAAAGTAAATAAAAACGATAAAATGATGTTGCATTTGGCGGCGGGCGGCGGCACTGCTATTCGCTTTAAAAAGCTGTAAACAGACTTGTTCTGTTCCCAAGTTGTAACTGTTTAGTAGGAGCTATATATGCAAAAAACCAAGCCCGAGTTGAGCTTTTTGCAAATCTTTAATATGTGTTTTGGCTTTATGGGGATCCAGTTTGGATTTGCCTTACAAAACGCAAATGTGAGTCGTATCTTTGAAACATTGGGTGCTGACTACAATAATCTGGCTATTTTATGGATTGCCGCACCTATAACAGGCTTGATTGTTCAGCCTATTATTGGGCACATGAGTGACAATACCTGGAACCGTTTGGGGCGTCGTCGTCCTTACTTTCTTTGGGGCGCATTAGCGGCTTGTGCGGCGCTGATTGTTATGCCGAATTCTCCTTATCTGTGGATGGCGGCTGGGATGTTATGGATCATGGATGCGTCAATTAACGTGTCGATGGAACCTTTCCGAGCGTTTGTTGGTGATATGTTACCCAAGCAACAACGTGCAACGGGTTATGCCATGCAAAGCTTTTTCATTGGCATTGGCGCTACAGTGGCCTCTGCCATGCCTTATGTTTTCGCCGAATATATGAATGTTAGTAACACGACGGCTGCAGGTGAGATCCCGGATACGGTAAAATATTCTTTTTACTTTGGTGCGGTGGCCTTTTTCCTGGCGGTGTTGTGGACTATCGTCTCGACCAAAGAATATTCACCTGAACAACTTCAAGCCTTTGAAGACGCTGAAAAAGAAGAAAATCCGCACAATGCTGGTCATGAAAGTACCGTTCGTTCTGCTGAAAAATATATTCGTGCGGGCGCGACCTGGACGGTAGTTGGCGTTGCTGTATTTACTATTATTAAGAGTTTTCAGGACAGCCTGGATAAACAATTGTTTATTCTTGCCGGTCTTATTTTCTTTTTTGGTATTGCGCAGTTGGTGGCAGGGTTTTTGTCTCGCAATAAACCAACGACTAATGCCTTTAATTCTATGATGAATGACCTGTTTTCCATGCCTGAAACCATGAAACAGTTGGCGTGGGTGCAGTTCTTTTCCTGGTTTCCGTTGTTTGCCATGTGGATTTATAGCACTTCGGCAGTTACCTCATATCACTACGGTAGCTCCGATGTGACCAGCGAGCTTTATAATCAGGGCGCTAATTGGGTTGGTGTGTTGTTTGGAGCCTACAATGGTTTCGCAGCCATTGCCGCTATTATTATTCCAATTTTGGTGCGCATGACTAATCTGCGTATCGCTCACTTGATTAACCTGGTATTGGGTGGTGCTGGTTTGGCTTCCTTCATGGTGATTAAAGATCCGCAATGGCTGATTCTTTCCATGGTGGGAGTGGGCTTTGCTTGGGCATCTATCTTATCGGTTCCTTATGCATTATTAGCGAATGCCTTACCGAACAATAAGATGGGCATTTACATGGGGATATTTAACTTCTTCATTACCTTGCCACAAATTCTGGCAGCCAGCATTTTAGGCTTTATGGTCAGTGTTATCTTTGATAACCAACCTATTTATGCCTTGCTTATTGGTGGCATTAGTATGGTCATCGCAGGCTTGTTGGTATTGAGAGTGAAGGAAACGTCTTAAGCTATACTTGGCTTGAATCAGGAATTCACCTGTTGTGTTTGTTACATAACAGGTGAATTTAATAAGAACAACGTCCTCGAAACGCCTTTCTAAATTTCTTCTTCATATAATCGATTTTTAACCTGCTGTTCCAACGCTATATCACTAGATTCAGTTGAACCGCATGAGCGTCGGATAACAAGTTCCCCCGGAATGGAAATACTGCTGGCGGGGATTTTCTCGATAAGCTGTACCAGCGTGTTCACCAGATATTCTCCGGCAAGTTGGGTATTTTGCCTGATGGTAGTGAGGGGCGGGCTGGTAAATCGGGATAGTGGAATATTGTCGTAACCGACCAGGGCGACGTCTCTTGGCACTTTGATTTTGCTTTCTTGCAGGGCGCTTAATACACCAACGGCGATAAGATCGCTGGCACATACAATCGCATCAAATTTTTCACCCGATTCAATCAAGGCTTTGCCCACATTGTAGCCAGACGTTTCGGTGGAAACGGCATCCCAATGCCGCGGTGTTTTGTTTTTGGGTAAGGTGCCAGAGGCCCTTAAGGCATCTCTAAAACCGTTAAATCTGTCTAGAAATTCGGGGCTGCGATTATCTGCGCCACCGATGAAAACAAAGTGCTTATAGCCTCTTTGCAGTAGATGCTCTGTGAGAATTCGACCACCGTTGTAATTGTCTCCGCCGATGGTGATACCCGGCGTTTCATCATTAATGGCTCCCCAGCGTACATAATGAGTGCCTTGTTCAACCAGTTTGGTGAGTTTGTCTTTGTAATCTACAAAGTCACCGTAACCCAATAAAATAATGCCATCGGCTTTATGTGTATCTTCAAAGTCGGCGTGCCAGTCATTACTGAATTGTTGAAAGGATATCAACAAGTCATAGCCTGCATTCGCAGATGCTTTGGTGATACTGCCTAGCATGGATAAGAAGAATGGGTTGATCATGGAGTCGTCTGAAGTGGGATCTTCAAACAGCAATAAGGCGATGGTTTTACTCTGTTGCTGGCGCAAATTACTGGCGTTTTTATCGACCTTGTAATTGAGTTGTTTGGCGATGGCCTTGATTTTATTGCGTGTTTCTATGCTAACTAATGGGCTGTTGCGCAACGCTCTGGAAACGGTCGATTGCGACACGCCTGCCATATGTGCAATGTCAAAGGAAGTGGCTTTGTCTTTCATCATTTAATACTGCGGTTTGTTTTTATTGGAAACAACATCTCTGAAATAACAAAGGGTACAATTGCACTTAAATATCCCGATAACATCTTGTCGCGAAAGTGCTTGTTATAGTTCTTATAACTAAAGCTTGTAACACAAAGAGCATGTTAAGGGAAAGTAAAAATGCTCATGGATAATGTTAGCAATCTGTTGCTGTTGTCGATGGGGTTAGGTGTTTTCTGGCCTCGCTTTCATTCCTTCTATGTTTTGCCCAGTTTTTTCCATGCAAGTCTTTCTGGATTTTGATTCTGTGAACCGGTTCACAAATTAATCAGCCGTTTGTTATTTAGTCAATTTGAAAATGGCCGATAGCGTTAAATGAGGGAGTGAAATTGTCTGCAAGGATTTGATGGGGGTCTTTTCCTGCAGACATTTCTTTCAATTTCAGCTGTATGAATATGGCTGTGGAGTCTCAAGGGGTTGATTGTTTAATTTGCTGAAGAGGTATCTCCATGACTGTCAGTACCAATCATGTGGTACATAGAACAAGTGCCAGCTATGTGAGTGAGTTAAGTCCCGGCTGCATGTTGCAATTGCAGTTTGGTTCGCCTATGCAGCAAAGGCTTCCGGTAAAGTTAGTCGGCTTTGAAATGGGACGTTACCTGATTGTTCGATTACTGGATCATGAGAGCTGGTATCGTTATAGCCGTTTTCTCTACGACAATAATGAAGTTGTGGTGCGTACTCTGATAGAAGGCGTTCGTGGAGAATGTCTCGCCTTTAAAAGCGCGATTCGATGGCGTTCATATAATCCTCTAAACATGCTGTTTCTCTATTTTCCGGAAGAAGTGGAACGGTATGATTTACGTAGTCATCCCAGAGTGGCGACCTGTATTTCCGCGAATATTTCCGATTCTTTGAAAGTGGTAGGACAGGAAGAACCTTTGAAAGGTTGTATTAAGGATGTGTCTCTTGGGGGATGTTGTTTTGAATTTATTTTGCCTCCCAAGAAGATGGGAATTGCTCCCAGACCGGTCATTATTGGGGCGGGGGATAATATGACCTTATTTGCCGAAGTACGTAACCAGAGAAAGGCAGGCGATTCGCGAGTATTGGTTGGCCTGCGCTTCCAGAATCCGCGAGATGAAATAGAAAGGGTGTTGGATGGCTTGTATATCGCGTCGGATATGCTCTACGCAGAATGAAAGACCTCAATATTTTTCTCTTCATTTCTCCCTTTATTTTTCTTTTTTCAGCCATTTCTTATTCATAACGTATTTTTTGCCCGTTATTCATCTAAAAACCCCGCTGCATCATTAATTTCTGGTGTTATAATGCCGCGTTTTTTGAATTTTTATATGGATGTGCCTGATTTTAATCACGCTAATGGCAGCGACAGCAGTCTTAAAAAGTCTCGTGAAGGTCGTCACATTTGTATTTCCATACATATTCTAAGGGGTTATTGAGCATGGCCGAGACAGAAAGCCGTCCGACCAATTTTATTCGTCAAATCATTGATGAAGATTTGGCATCAGGAAAACACAATAGTGTACATACCCGTTTTCCACCTGAACCCAATGGTTATTTGCATATTGGGCACGCAAAATCTATATGTCTGAATTTTGGTATCGCCCAAGACTACCAGGGAACCTGTAATCTTCGATTTGATGATACGAACCCTGAAAAAGAAAATATTGATTACGTGAATGCCATTAAGTCGGATGTGTCCTGGCTTGGTTTTCAATGGAATGGTGAGGTTCGCTATTCCTCTGACTACTTTGATCGTTTATTTGGTTATGCCAAAGAGCTGATTGAGAAGAGTTTGGCTTATGTCGATTTTTCTTCTCAGGAAGAAATGCGTGAAATGCGTGGTTCTTTGACTGAAGCAGGCAAAAATAGCCCTTACCGTGATACTTCCGTCGAAGAGAACTTGCAACTGTTTCAGAAAATGGCTGACGGTGGCTTCAAAGAAGGTGAATGTTGCTTGCGTGCCAAGATCGATATGGCATCACCTTTCATGTGTATGCGTGATCCGGTTATTTATCGCGTTAAGTTTGCTCATCACCATCAAACCGGTGACAAGTGGTGCATTTATCCAATGTACGACTTTACTCACTGTATTTCGGATGCCATCGAAGACATTACCCATTCTTTGTGTACGCTGGAATTTCAGGATAACCGCCGTTTGTATGACTGGGTTATCGACAACATCACCATTGAGTCACGCCCCAGACAATATGAATTTTCGCGTTTGAATCTTGAATATACGGTTCTGAGTAAGCGTAAATTGATTCAGTTGGTGGAAGAGTCTTTTGTCTCTGGATGGGATGATCCTCGTATGCCAACTATCGCGGGTTTACGTCGTCGTGGTTATACACCGGCTTCAATTCGTGAGTTTTGTTCGCGTATCGGTGTGACCAAACAAGACAACGTAGTGGAAATGGGCGTATTGGAGTCTTGCTTGCGTGATGATCTGAATGATCATGCCAAGCGTGCCATGGCGGTTCTGGATCCAGTGAAAATTGTGATTGAGAATTATGAAGGTGAGGAGATCCTTGACGCACCTAATCATCCTTCGGATGAAAGCATGGGTAGTCGTCCGTTGCCGTTTTCCAAAGAAATCTGGATTGAAAAAGACGATTTCCGCGAAGAAGCCAATAAGAAATACAAGCGTTTGGTATTGGGCAAAGAAGTGCGTTTACGTAATGCCTACGTGATTAAAGCTGAGCGTGTTGAAAAAGACGAGCAGGGTGAAATTACCACTATTTATTGTACTTACGACCCCGACACCCTAGGCAAAGCGCCAGAAGATGGCCGTAAGGTAAAAGGTGTTATTCACTGGTTGTCTGCGGCACATGCGTTACCCGCAGAATTCCGTTTATATGATCGTTTGTTTAAAGAAGCGAATGCCAACAAAATGGAGTTAGCAGAGGCATTTAATCCTGATTCATTAGTCAAAATATCAGGTTTTGCTGAGCCGAGCTTAAAAGACAGCGAATTGGGTGTGTCGATGCAGTTTGAGCGCACTGGGTATTTCTGTCGTGATAAAGACAGCACCGATGACCTGTTGGTATTTAACCGTGCGGTAGCATTAAAAGATACCTGGGCAAAAATGGCCGAAGAGGAATAGTTTTCGGCTTATTTGGGATCCATAAAAAAGGACAGCATTGCTGTCCTTTTGTGTATCTGGTCTTTTATAGAGTAGAAACTGTTTTTTATTGAGCTTTAATGGTCTGACCGTTGATATCGGTGCTGCTGTCATCCATGAAGTAGCAATATAGCGGCATTAAATCTTCCGCTGTTTTCAACTTGCTGGCATCTTCTGCCGGGAAGGCTTTAGCGCGCATTGCGGTTTTGGTTGCGCCCGGGTTAATACAGTTGAAGCGAATAGTCGAGTTGCTGTATTCGTCAGCCAGAGTTTCCATCATGCCTTCTGTTGCAAATTTGGAGATAGCATAGCTCCCCCAGTAAGCACGTCCTTTGCTGCCGACACCTGAAGAGGTAAAAACAACTGACGCATGAGGTGCTTTTGCCAGAGCAGGCAATAAAGCTTGGGTCATAAACAAGGCACCATTCAGGTTAATTTGCATCACCTGATTAAATTCTTTTTCAGTGATTTGAGCAAAAGGGCGTAAATTTCCCAATATACTTGCGTTATGCAGGAGCCCATCAAGATGACCAAATTGCTCCTCTATTGTTGCTGCCATTTGCTCATAATGGCTCACGGTTGCGCCTTGTAAATCCAGTGGAATAATCGCTGGCTCAGGGTAGCCTGCCGCCATGATCTCATCGTAGACAGCTTCCAGCTTGGATACTGTTCTGCCTAACAAAATGACGGTGGCTCCCAATTTTGCGTAAGTCAGGCTGGCGACTCGACCAATGCCATCACCGGCTCCTGTAACTAAAATGGTTTTATTACTTAGGTCGAACTGCTCAGGGAGATTCATGTCTGGAGCGCGAAGTTGTGATTTAAGAGTCATGCTTGCTTGATCTTGCTAATTAGTCTTGGAAAATGAATGGCGCGCATCTTACCACTTTTCATTTCTACTTTTATCACTTTTAAACTTTCATGTTCAGATTCGATTTTTGTTTCCGATAAGCTATAACTTCATTTTTCATGTTGCGCATTCATATTTGTTAAATCTGGATAGAATCCGCATTGGTAAAGGTTTTGCCGGGGTTAAATGAGTAAGGGTTAAACAAGATGCTTACATACAGTTAACAAATCTTTGCAAATCGTCGCTAATGCCAATAAGATTAGCGAGTCTAACTGGTCGTACATGTACACCAGATTTTTAATAACGCACTATCACACCAAGAACACGTCACCCTGCAAAGGTCAAATTTTGGGTGAAAAAAGGTGAAAGAATAATTACAAGAGGAACCGGGGAGTCATATGAAAAAATTGCTAGTCTGTACTGCGATTGCTGCCACGCTGGGTTTATCTGGCTGTGGTGGTGGAGAGGACCTTTCCACCGTCGAAAATGAAACACCCATCGACAAGCCATTCGCAAGAATCGTATTTGATCCCGCAACAAAGAGTCTTAACGTCCCCAACGATCTACTGACTATCCCTGCCAGTAGTTTGTTCGACTTCACTCTGGAAACAGAAGCAAGCACGTTTAATCCAGCTGATCCTCAACAAGCGCTTGGCGCACTTGATGGTTGGTCTACGCAGCATCCTTTTGTGGTAAACGTGACTATGCCTGATGGTCTGGAAATCGATGGCAATTCTGTATTGGTTCCAGGCGCAATTCGTTTATTCGAAGCCACTCAGGCTTTGGAAGGTACTTCCTCTACATGTCAGGCTATGGCTGCTCAACTGGCTGCCCCTGGCGTTCCTTGTGAAGTTGGTGAAGAACTAACTTTTGGCGTTGATTTTGTTACCAGCAAAGTCGGTGCAGGTTCTATTTCAGTTGTTCCTCTACATCCATTGAAGCCAGCACAAGGTTACATTTTGGTTGTGACTGATTCAGTGAAAGATACTGATGGTCGTGGTGTTCGTGGTTCAATTAGCTGGGAGTTGGCTCGTCAGGATATCAATACTCATCCTTTAGCGACGGATGAACAAAGACAGTTGCAAACTTTGGTAAACACTATTGTTGCTCCTGTTATCGCTATGGGTGTTGATCGTAGTGATATTTCTTATGCAGCCTATTTCTCAACACAATCTGCAGGAACTGTTGTTCGCACCGTCAAGAAACTACAGATTGCGCCTTTTGCTACCGCTTTCGCGACTGCATTAGGTCAAGGTGCTGATCAAGCTACTGCAATGCAAGCTGCTGGAGCTTACTTACCTGCCATCATGGTAGATAATGCACCAGTTAATGATGCCTTTGATGTATTGGCATCCAGTTTGTTGAGTGAAGAACAATTAGCGGGTTTGAGCGCGGTTGGTTTGAATACTTGTAGCGGCCTGTTGGG
Organism: Paraneptunicella aestuarii; assembly: GCF_019900845.1. Lineage (NCBI taxonomy): Bacteria > Pseudomonadati > Pseudomonadota > Gammaproteobacteria > Alteromonadales > Alteromonadaceae > Paraneptunicella > Paraneptunicella aestuarii. Next base: position 1,981,902 of record NZ_CP074570.1, read on the forward strand.
CGCACTCGCTAATCCTGCCAGTCCTCTGTTTGCAACAGCTGCCAGCACGTTTGCACAAGTTGGCCCATTCTGTGCGGCTAGCGTTAAGCAGGGTAGCATCAACTTGCCTTACTATTTGAGCCCTACTAACCCTCTTGGTGATTGGTGGCGTGCAGCTTGTACCAATGGTGCAATGCTTCGTGCAATGGGGGCTGAAACTGTGGGTAACTTGATTGCTTCTGGTGCAGTTGGCCCCTATAACGGTTTGTGTCAGGCGGCTACAGAAGGTCAATTGTTTGATTTGAACCTGGCAGCTATTGGCATTGAAGATCGTCGTAATCTGACTAAAGTTAGCCCAATTCCAGCTCCTGCTGGTAGCAATGTTGATGGTACAGAGACGATTTCAGTTCAAGTGACTGTACCTAATGAAGCGGTCGTTGGAATTTTGGCAAGCCTGAGCAGTCAGGTTAGCGCGATTACCAAACCTGCTGCTGGTTGGCCTGTTGTGGTTATTCAACACGGTCTTGGTTCCAAGAAAGAAGATGTATTAGCGATTACTGGTGCTCTGTCCTTGGCTGGTTTTGCAACAGTTGCTATCGATCATCCTTTACATGGTAGCCGTGGCTTTGTTATTGACGGTAGAGTCGTTAATGGTTCTATAGGTTTTGGCGGTTCTCCGACAGATTATTTGAACCTGGGTAGCTTGATTACTGCTCGTGATAACCTGCGTCAAAGTATCGTTGACACGCTAGGTTTGCGCTTAGGCTTGAATGCTGTGGTTGACTTGACTGGTGGTAGTGTTGATTTGGATTCCAGCAATGTTTACTTCCTTGGTCAAAGCCTGGGGTCAATTACTGGTGTTGGTACTGTTGCTAACGCTAATGCGACTTTGGGTGGTGATTTAGCTGCCTTTGACAGCATGTATGAATTCAAGGCGGCAACATTGTCAGTTCCTGGCGGTGGTATCGCTGGCTTTTTGCTAGAGTCTGATACTTTCGGCCCATTGGTGAAAGGTTCTTTGTTGGCGGCTTCATCTGCTGACTTCCAAGCTTTCCTGGGTCAGTATGCACAACAAAATGGTATTCCGCCTGAAGCTGCTGTTGGTCCTGCGTTCCTGGCTTTTGAAGCTAATTTGAATGCTACTCAACTGGCAACCATTAACAGCACCTTTGCCTCGTTTGCCTTTGCTGCTCAAACTGTAATTGATGCCGCAGATGCTAACAATTACGCGGCATTACTAAGTTCGAATACTCCTGTAATGATGCATGAAGTTGTTGGTGGTGGTTCAAACGACGATAGTTCTATTGCTGGTCCTGATGCAGTCATTCCAAATACAACCAGCTTGCCATTGTCTGGTACGGAGCCTTTGGCTGCATTGATGGGCTTGTCTGGTGTGAGCTCAACTACTCAAGGTAGTGGACTTGTTCGCTTCTTGGCGGGTGAGCATAGTTCATTGTTGAACCCTGCAGCAAGCTTGGCTGCAACGACGGAAATGCAGTTACAGACAGCGACATTCTTCGCAACTCAAGGCGGCACTATCAAGGTGACTGATACCACGGTTGTTGCTAACTAATTTGCGAGAGGATTAAACTCTTTCTCAAATTGTTACATGATTTCGAAGCCAGGTGATTCACCTGGCTTTTTTTTTGAAAATTTGTCCATATTAATGCGGTTACGAAAAAGAATAGGGGAATGCACTTGGAATTTTTATACGACTACGGAATGTTTTTGCTAAAGGCGATTACTATCGTTGCTGCTATTTTGCTGGCCTTTGGTGGGCTGGCGGGTATTGCTTCCAAGCAAAAACATCAAAAAGGTGAGCTTGAAATCATACCTATGTCAGAGCAGTTGGCTGAAGCTGAAGAATTGGCAAAGGAAATGGTTTTCAGTAAAGAGGAATTCAAGGAATGGAAGAAACAGCAAAAAGAACTCAATAAGCAGAAAGAAAAAGAAAGTGACGATAAGGGCAAAGTCTATGTTATTGACTTTAAAGGCTCTATGGATGCTCACGAAGTTGAGAGCCTACGCCGTGAGGTGACGACAGTTATCACCCTTGCTACAGAGAAAGATGAAGTTGTACTGCGTTTGGAAAGCCCGGGCGGCGTGGTGAGTGGCTATGGTTTAGCGGCTTCTCAGCTGCAACGCTTAAAAGATCGCAATATTAAACTGACCGCCTGCGTTGATAAAGTGGCTGCCAGTGGAGGTTATATGATGGCATGTGTGGCTGATAAAATCCTGGCTGCGCCTTTTTCTGCCATCGGTTCAATCGGTGTATTGGCTCAAATCCCCAATTTTCATAAGTTGTTGAAGAAAAACAACATTGAGTTTGAACAGCATACGGCTGGTAAATACAAGCGCACTATTACCATGTTTGGTGAAAACGACGATGAAGGTCGTGCTAAATTCCGGGAAGAGCTGGAAGAAGTGCATGGCATGTTTAAGGACTTTGTTCATTCTCATCGTGAAAATCTGGATATGGAAAAGATCGCCACAGGTGAATATTGGCATGGCATTAAAGCCCATGAGCTGGGCTTGGTCGATGAATTGAAAACATCAGATGACTATCTGTTGGAGTGTTATAAAGACAAAGTCATCTTCCAGATCTCTTATAAAATGAAGAAGTCGGTAGCGGAAAAGTTGTCCAAGTCAGCTTCAATGACCTTGAATTCAGTTATTTCCAAGCTGTGGGAAAAACAAAATTCGGGTATGTGGCAGTAGTGAAAAGACTCAGTTAATTTGAAAATGAGTTTGAAAAAAGCGGGTCACTTTAGTTCATCAAAGTGAACCCGTTTTTTTGATTTGGCGTTATTGATAAAGCTATGGATGAAGAGCTAAAACGACAGAATCAGGCGTTTTCCTTAAAGTGCTCGAAATCGACATCTTCGTCTTTCTGACCCGCGTTGGGGTTATTGTAGGTATCGATATTCAGTTGTTTTTCTGAATTCGCGACGATACAGGCTACTGTGCAGTCGCCAGTTACGTTAACCGCGGTTCGGGTCATATCCAATAAACGGTCAACACCGATAATCAATGCAATACCTTCAACTGGCAAGTTCACTTGTTGCAATACCATTGCCAGCATTACCAACCCTGCGGAAGGAACCCCTGCGGTGCCGACAGAGGCGAGCGTTGCCGTTGCGATAACCATCAGGTAGTCGTTAAGAGACAAGTCTACGCCGTAAATCTGAGCGATAAATACCGTAGCACAACCTTGCATTATTGCTGTGCCGTCCATGTTAATGGTGGCGCCCAAAGGAATAGTGAAAGAAGCCACATTATTTTTAATGCCCAGCTTATGCTGCGCTGTTTCCATTGTGATGGGTAAGGTTGCGCTACTGCTGCTGGTAGAAAATGCAAACATCGCCGCTTCACGCATTTTGCGCAATAGCATGAGCGGGCTTAACCCTGTAAATACTTTCAACAAGGTTGGATACACCACAAGTGCATGGACAAATAAGGTGACGATAACCAGAACGAAATACTTCATCAAGCTGACAATGGTATCTAGTCCAATACTTGAAAACAGTTTTGCCATGAGGGCAAAGACGCCAATCGGAGCCAAATTCATAATAATGGTAACCAGGCGCAATATGATGTGATTTAAGTCTTCAAAGATGGCACCAAGTCGTTTTCCTGCATCGCCAGACATTGCCATTGCAATGCCAAATAGAATAGAGAAAACAATAACCTGTAGCATGTTGGCATTGGCCATCGCTGCAATGGGATTGGTGGGAACCATGTTCACGATCACCTGAACCAATGAGGGCGCTTCTTTAGCGGCATAGGATGCATTGGTTGGTAGCGTAATGTCTTGTCCGGGTGAGACCAGTAAGGCTAGCGTTATTGCTATGGTGATGGCGATGGCAGTTGTACCAATGTATAAGGCAATGGATTTACTGCCAAGACGCCCGAGTTGACTGGGTTCACTGAGGCTGCTGGTTCCACAAACGAGGGAAACAAAAACCAGTGGAACGACCATCATTTTCAAACTGGCGATGAAGATTTGTCCGATAATGGTAAAAATACCATCTACTAAAAATCCATACGTTGAAAAGTCTGTCCCCAGTAGGTTTATTCTAAAATCTCCGCTATCATCAAACAGTGATTGCAGCAAAAAACCAGTAATGATCCCGGCAACCATGCCGATGAAGATTCTACTGGTAAGTGAAAGTGAGTTGAAAGAGGCTTTCATTTGATTCTGATATAGTTTTTGTTGTTTTACGTAGCCTAACAAGTTTGCATTAGAAGCTAAACTAAAAATTAAAATAAAGCACGGAGGTAGTTCCTTTGGTCGCACAACAGCATATCTCTCTCTTGGTTAAGAGTTTAGTCATTGGGGTATACATACTGTTATTAAGTGCTTGTGGTGGAGGCGGTAGTATTTCCAGGGATCAAACAGACCAGGGGAATAACACAACTCAGGTATTGCAAATTGCACTTGAGATCGCAGAACGAGATTCTGGAAGCAGCAGTAATCAACTCAGCTCAAGTACACCACTCACCGTCACTGCAACGGTTACTGATTCAAATGGTAATGCGATTAATGACGAATTGGTCACATTTAGTTTTACTCAAACCGATTTAGCCTTTTTTGAGCCTGCTAATGGCACTGCGCTCACTGGAACAGATGGTGTAGCTACTATTGATATAACCGTTGGTGAGCAAGCGGGGGCAGGTAAGGTCGTCGCGACGTTGGAGTCTGGAGAAACGGCTGAAATTGGGTTTGTATCCGAGGGGGGGGGAACTCTGGTAACGGATGTTCCTGCGACTCTGGATTTGTATACCAGCGCTATTCAACTTTCTTCCAGTGGTTCAGAAGAGATTGAACTGATTGCCTTGGTTAAAAATGCTCAGAATGTGCTTTTGGAAGGTGTTACGGTTTCCTTTTCATCAGATTCTGGCGAATTGCAAATCATTCAGGCTACTTCAGGAACTGATGGCACGGCTCGCGCTATTCTGACTTCTCAAAACAATCCTGAAAACAGAACATTTACCGTTTCTGCCGAAGTCGGTAGTTTGCGTCAGGAAGTCGATATTGATGTGGTAGGGACGGAAGTGAGAATTAATGGCCCGGCCTCCGTTATTCTTAATGACACTGCGGAAATTACTATCGTTGTTGCAGATTCAGATGGTAACGGTATTCCTAATAAACAAGTGCAACTGTCATCGGCTAATGGAAATGGCTTAAGTAACACTAATCCCCGCACTGACGAAACAGGGCAAATCACGGTCAATTACACTGCGCTAAATTCCGGTGTTGATGTGATTACAGCCTCTTCTCTTGGTGCTGTGGGCAGTACAAATATTAGTGTACAGCAAGATCAGTTCAGTTTTTCAACAGTCCCATCAGACGATATTGAATTAAATACTAATGCCAGCTTAAAAGTAACCTGGTTACGGGAAGGCGTTCCGTTTACAAATGGCACGGTTACATTCAGCACCACTCGTGGAACGTTAAATACGACAACAGGCACGACAGACGCGAACGGACAGGTTTCTGTGTCTATCAATTCAACCAATGCGGGTAAAGCGACTGTCTTGGCGCAAGGCGTTGATAACGTTGGTGAGATTGTGAATGCGAGAGCGGATATTGAATTTATTGCTACGCAGGTCGACAACATTCTTATTGAAGCCAGCCCAAGTTCTATTGGCCCCGATGGGCAAAAGAGCACGATTACGGCTGTGTTACGTGATCCATTGGGTAACCTGGTGAAAGGCAAAACCATTAATTTCACAGCTGATGATGTCAGTGGTGGAAGTATTTCTCCGGCAACGGTTGTAACGGATAGTAATGGTTTGGCTACCACGGTATACACATCTAACACGGTAACGAGTGAAGACGCGATTATTATTACTGCGACGGAACCTGATTCGAATATTCAGGCTAGTACAAGTCTGACAGTTGGGGATCGAGCGTTATTCATTTCTTTAGGAACGGGTAACAAAATTGAATCTCCGGATGAAGCCAGTTACCTGAAAAAATTCACTGTGTTTGTTACGGATGCTAATTCAAACCCTGTTGACGGTGCTAATTTAACTATCAGTGGCACTCCTGTGAAATATAGTGATTTATTGTCTCCTAATGCTCAGCCCGGGGATCCTAATTATGGAGTGATACGCCCTGCTTTTTATAAAGGGTATTGGGCACCGTTTCCTAGCGCAGATGCATTCGAGTATTGGGTGCCTGTTAAGACCATCGGTTGTGCGAATGAAGATGTGGATGATGACGCAATATTGGATCCCAATGAAGATACCAATGGTGATGGTAACATCTCACCAGGAAATATTATTGCGATTGATGGTAATGTAACCACGGATGATAATGGGCAGGCTATATTAAATCTTCGTTATCCAAAAACTTTCGCAGCTTGGGTGACTGTTAAAATAACAGCCAAGACGTTAGTTGCGGGTTCTGAGTCAAGAGTTAGCCAGTTTTATACCTTATCTGCAAGTGCGGAAGATGTGTCTATTGAAAGCACTACACCTAATACGAATCCGTATGGTGATGGCAGATATTTCGTTGAAGATCCGAATAACCCTGGAACGTTTATTGATGATGGTTCAGCGCTAACCTGTACTAACTCACTGTAAGCGTAGGGCGATATAATTCGCTATGCAGTAAAAAGGGCTTCAATGAAGCCCTTTTTACGTTTTGCATTCTATATATTGGACGCTCTATAAATTGCAAGCGCTAAGAACTGCCCGGATAACCAGCTGTTACACTCTCTGGAATGGGTAAACAGAGCCCAATTTAAGGATTTGAGTTAGTTCATCCAGGGAACTTCTGGATTCAGCCAGCAATGCCGGATCGCGCAGGTCATCCAGGCTTAGCTCGTCACGGTAGTGCTTGTTTACCCAGTGAGTCAGTTTACTGTACAGCGCGTCGTTCATCAGAGTATTAGGATTAACCGCTTGTAGCTCTTGCTCCGTTAAGGCTACTCGAAGTCTCAAGCACGCTGGGCCTCCGCCATTTTTCATGCTTTGCTTTACATCAAAATAGTGAACCTGTTTGATTGGCGTACCCATTTCCACCAGCTCATTTAGATAGCTTGATACTGCTGTGCTTTCCTGACATTCCGTAGGTGCTATGATCGCCATCTCGCCGTTAGGCAGGGTGATGATTTGGGTATTAAACAAATAGGTTTTTACCGCTTCCTGCACGGAAACTGCATCGGTGCTGACCTTAATGAAATGTAATGGCGAATCGCCAAATTTCTGTTGAATTTCGTCCAGTGCAGAAACGGTGTCAGCGAAGGCTTGCTCATGATAGAACAGGACGTTTTGATTACCGACGGAAATAACATCGTTGTGGAATACGCCCTGATCAATCACATTTGGGTTTTGCTGAATATACACAACATTGTCATCACTTAAACCATGTAAACGTGCAATAGCCTGGCACGCTTCATAAGTTTGACGGGCAGGGTATTTGGTTGGCGCTGGCTTTGATGCATCAAAGGCATAACGTCCGAAGACAAATAATTCGACGCCTTCCTGACCATAGTCTTTACAAAGACGAGTGTGGTTTGCCGCGCCTTCATCACCAAAGTGTTCGTTATCGGGTAAATGCTTGTGATGGACAAAGTATTTACTGTCGTGAAATGTACCTTGCAGAATGCGCCCTGTGACTTCAGGCTCCAAAGAGCGATGGAATTTGTTTGTCAGGTTGGCTGGCGTGAAATGCACGCGTCCATCGGCGGTGTCAGCACTGGGTGATACAGTCGCAGCATTGGCTGTCCACATGCTGGATGCGGAGCAACAAGCTAAATGCACTTCAGGGGCTTTCTGAGCGGCTTTCTCCAGAACCTCGGCGTCTGACCCGGAAAAGCCTAGACGACGCAGTGTGTAAATATCAGGGCGCTCCTGTGGTGCTAATACACCTTGCTTCATGCCCATATCCGACAGCGCTTTCATTTTTGCCAGTCCTTGTAAGGCTGCCTGTTTTGGATGGCTGTTGGCACTGGCATTACTAAAAGAGGCAACATTACCAAAGGATAAACCTGCGTAATTGTGAGTCGGGCCGACAAGGCCGTCAAAATTCACTTCAAAATTCTTCATTGATTACCTCCTTCTGTGTTTTACGTTGCACTGCAAACACATGCTATTTATGTAATTGGGCGGGAGAATATACGATTTTCTATCAGGCTTCCATTTCCTCCACCCCTTATTTTTACGGCTTATAGCCCTTTTCCTACATAACTATTAAGAAGAACTTGTTTTCTATCCACTTTGAAGATATATCTTAAAAAAAGAATGAAAGTTATAGCCACCGTAAATTTCCGGCTCGAATCTCCCCAACCCTAGTGAATATAAGGTTTAGCAAAAGAATATGGCAAAGTCTCTGGTTATTGTGGAGTCGCCAGCCAAGGCGAAAACAATAAATAAATATTTGGGCAAGGATTTTATTGTGAAATCCAGTGTTGGACACGTAAGAGACCTTCCTAAGAAAGCATTGGGTAAAGTTCCGCCTAAAAAAACAGCAAAAGAATTGAAGGCGTTTTCTGAACAGGATAAAGAAAAGTATTTACGCCAACATGAGTATGCGAAATTAGTTGATCGTATGGGTGTTGATCCCGAAAACGATTGGGACGCGCACTATGAAATCATGGAAGGTAAGGAAAAAGTCGTCAATGAGCTGAAAAAGCTAGCTAAAAGTGCCGAAAATATCTATCTCGCAACGGACTTGGATAGGGAAGGAGAGGCTATTGCATGGCATTTAAAATCCCTTATTGGCGATAAAGATACCAAGTTCCATCGTGTGGTGTTTAACGAAATTACCAAGAATGCAATAAAGGAAGCGTTCGAGCATCCGGGTGAGTTAAATTCTGAGCGTGTCAATGCGCAACAGGCTCGCCGTTTTCTGGATAGAGTCGTGGGCTTTATGCTTTCTCCTTTATTATGGAAAAAGGTGGCTCGTGGCCTTTCCGCCGGGCGTGTACAGTCTGTTGCTGTACGTTTGGTTGTTGAACGTGAGCGTGAAATTAAAGCCTTTGTTCCCGAAGAATTCTGGGATGTGCATGCGGATGTGAACAGTCCAGCTCAGCAATCTTTCAGAATGCTGGTAAGCAAGCATAAAGGCGAGACATTCAAACCTCGTAATGAACAGGAAACGCAATCAGCTCTGGCAATACTTAAAGATGCTGAATATGAAGTTGTTTCTCGCGAATCCAAACCGACACAAAGTCGTCCATCGGCACCATTCATCACATCGACATTACAGCAGGCTGCAAGCTCTCGATTAGGTTTCGGCGTTAAGAAAACCATGATGATGGCTCAGCGCTTATATGAAGCTGGGCATATCACCTATATGCGTACAGACTCTACCAATCTTAGTGCTGAAGCAGTGGCAAGCTGTCGCGATTATATTGAAGAGCAATTTGGCAGCCAGTATTTACCTGAAAAAGCGAATGTGTATGGTAGCAAAGAAGGGGCTCAGGAAGCTCACGAAGCTATCAGACCTTCTAATGTCCAGGTGCAATCAGCTAGCCTTGGCGATATGGAGAGAGATGCTCAACGTTTGTATGAGCTGATTTGGCGTCAATTCGTCGCTTGCCAGATGACACCAGCCAAATATGATGCAACCACTATTTTAGTGAAAGCCGATGACTTTGAGTTGGCCGCAAAAGGTCGAGTCATGAAGTTCGACGGTTGGACTCGTGTCCAAGAACAAATTAAGCGCAAAGGTGAAGACGATACGACTTTACCTGCCGTGAAAGAAGGTGATGTGCTGAATCTTTTGCATCTTGATCCCAAGCAGCACTTTACCAAGCCTCCAGCAAGGTTCAGTGAAGCAGCCTTGGTTAAGGAATTGGAGAAGCGGGGCATTGGTCGTCCTTCTACTTACGCCAGCATCATTTCCACCATTCAGGATCGTGGCTATGTCCGCCTTGAAAATAAGCGTTTTTACGCTGAGAAAATGGGTGAGATCGTCAGTGATCGCCTATTGGAAAACTTCAAGGATTTAATGAGCTACGACTTCACCGCGAACATGGAACAACACCTTGATGAAATCGCGGAAGGCAAGTTGTACTGGAAAGATGTTCTGAACGAATTTTATAAAGGTTTCTCCCAGAAGTTGTTAACAGCCGAAAAAGAGCCAGAAGATGGCGGGATGCATACCAACAAGGCAGTAGGAACAAACATTCCTTGTAATGTGTGTGGACGCCCCATGAACATTCGTACAGCAAGTACAGGGGTTTTCCTTGGCTGTTCAGGCTTTAATCTGCCTCCGGATGAGCGTTGTAGCAATACCATGAACCTCACTCCCGGTGAAGAAGCCATTAATGTGGATGATGACGAGTCAGAAACAGAAATACTGCGTAACAAGAAGCGCTGTCAAAAGTGCGGTACGGCTATGGATAGTTATCTGTTAGACGAAACTCGCAAGCTGCACATTTGTGGTAACAACCCCAGCTGTGATGGTCATTTGGTGGAAAAGGGCAGCTTCAAACTGAAAGGTTACGATGGCCCTCTGATTGAGTGTGATCGTTGCCATTCTGATATGGAGCTGAAAAACGGACGTTTTGGTAAGTACTTTAAATGTACCAATGAAACCTGTGGTAACACGCGTAAGTTGCTGAAAAATGGTGAAGTTGCACCGCCTAAATGCGACCCCGTTGATTTGCCAGAATTACCTTGTACCAAATCGGATGCTCACTTCGTATTGCGTGACGGGGCTTCGGGCGTGTTCCTTGCCGCACATAACTTCCCTAAATCTCGCGAAACCAGAGCGCCTCTGGTCGCTGAATTAAAACGATTTAAGGATAGATTGCCAGACAAGTTGAAATACCTGGCTGATGCGCCTGAGAACGATTCAGAGGGCAATGACAGTATTGTGCGTTTTAGCCGTAAAACGAAGCAGCAATACGTGATGACCGAGAATGAATCCGGTAAGGCAACGGGTTGGGCTGCCTGGTATAAAGGTGGTAAATGGCAGGTAGACGACAAGAAGAAAAAATAGTTCGTTATAAAGCTGAAAGTCTATTTAAAGAAAGCAGCCAGTTGGCTGCTTTCTTGTTTTTGGTTTCTTATATTGAGCCTTTATCAAGCTCTAAATAAGTGCGCATAACCGCAAGTCACCTACAGAAATTGAACGCAGACTCGCGGTAAATCAATCCCTTGAGGCTCCACAGCCGCATCCTTGTGGCTGTGGGTCTGCTCCCCACTTTCTTAGGTGACTGATTATTTGGAACAGTTATTTAGCTTTGATGGGCGGCTTAGCTTTCAATGTGCAGTCACCGCTACCTTCAGCTTCGTTTCAGCCTCTACTGGCTAACGAATTTAGAAGAGGATATTTTGTCGCCAAAGCTTTGATTTTTCAGGTTGGAATAGGTTTGCAACGTACCCGTTCCACTTAACGTTAGTGCGCTACCACCGTAGCTGTCATTTTGATACACCTTCATGGCATAGCCGGATGGAATACACCAGCGAACAGATGAAGCTTTGTCGTTAAAGGACTCCATCGCATCATAGGTATAGTTCACGTAAGGCTTTAAGTTTCTGTCGACATAGTCAATTAACAGGTGTCGGTCGCCGAAAGTATCGTCATCAAATAATTCGACCCAGGCGTCATTAATCGTTGGGCAGCTGGTTCTTTCAGCAGCAAATTCAGCCATTTTGATAGAACCTGATGGCCCATCAAGTCCGTGCTCTGTGGAATACAAAATTAACTCACCTTGCGTATCCACATATAATCCCCCGGCAGCCAGAAGATCACATTGCTGAGCACTCAGTTCTTCGCACCAGACATGTTTCTTACCACGTTTGGTGAGTACCAGTGAATTACCGCTACCATTGGTGATGCGGTATAGGTCTGCCCAATCTTCACCCCAGCCAGGAATGGCGACATTATTGTGCGTACCTGCTACGTAAATACTGCCGTTACAGCCCATCAGGAAAGTAATGGCCTGATAGGTCGTTGGTTGCGAATCTGGCCAGTTGTAATCAATGCTTCCCGAACCGAGGCCATCAACGGAGAAGCGCCAATGATAGTAAGGTGTGAAGCTGGTATTGGGATCTGCCAGAGAGGTGGTGGTTGAAACATAGAATTGAATACCCGTGTCTCTTCCCACACCCAGCAGATACTTGCCATTTTGAAGTCGGATAATAGCGACATTACCCGCGCTGTCATGTGATGAAGCTACGGAGTAGGGGCGAATGACCGGGTTGGCAGGGTTTGATACATCGTAAAACAATACTTCAGTGTTAATACTGGTGTTGGCTGAGTTGGTGCGATTCTCAGCTGGCAGTAATAACGTATCGCCATAGATCTGAATTCCGCCAATATGATCATAGCGATTACCGGTTGCCTGGCTTATCGGTAACACATGCTTGATGACTTTATCTGTGCTGACAGGAGCCGTGTCTTTGAATTTACTGTAGTAAGAAAAGCGGTTAGAGCGATAACGAACACCGTCTGTATTTCTTGATGCCATTTGCGCAATGACAAATCCGCCAGTTGTTCCTGATGTGCTGTGAGATATGGCAACGTATTGATTGTTGCCATTTTGCAACCGAGCCACACCTTGCCAGTGTCCGCCATTATGAGCGTAAACGCCTTTATGCACGCCCATAATGTCAGAACGGTTTCTAATGCGATTAAAGCTGCTTTCAACGTTAACGACACACCTGTCTTGTAGGCTGTTAGCGCTGTATTGAACGTAGCCTGTCATTGCCTCATAAGCGTGACTGGTCGCTGTTACCAGCAAGGATACTGCTGTTAGGTAAAAGATTCGGTAAAAAGCTCGGTAAAACTTCGCAAGATAGTGTTTCATTCTTTCTCCCGCTGAGATCTTGTTAAAAGTGGCTCCATTAATGATTGGAGCGATGAAATGTAGAGGTCATGAGAATTGCATGGGTAATATACTTTACCTCTTGGTTTTGGCAAAAGGAAAGATGTCATGACAAATGAGACAACTAATCTGAGAGGGAACTGACAATGTGAAGAGCGGTTGACGATGTGGAGGGAAAAGTGCTGTGTGGATTACTGGGAGAGTGAGAGATAGTGTGAGAGAGAAGCAGCCACCACCCAATAGAGCGATGGCTGTCATTTAGACGTTTTGATTAAGCTGCTTTAGAGCTGGCTTTTTCTGTCTTTTTCGATTTGTCAGCCAGTAATTCTGCTGGATCAAAATCATCAACATTGATAACGCGAAGTCTTTCTTCTTCGGTTTTACGAAGTAAGTCCGCTTCTTTTTCATTAATCACGCCAAGCTCAAGCCCTTTATCTGCAACCAGATTAAGTTGAGTAAATGGCAGCTTTTCGCCAGCTGCTTTACAAACGCGATCAAAGATAGGCTCTGCGTTCAAAATGTCTTTTAAGGCTGTTTCCAACTGACCAAATGGGTTGTTTTCATGATCAGTCAGATATTGCCCTTCACCTAAACGGTTTCTGGCTTCACAAGGCGTTTGCAGAATATGCGCAATTTTGTGTTCCAGTATATCGCTCGGTTTCTTATGGCGGCGACCAAATGGCATGATCATTACTTTTAACACCATTCCCATTGCTTTGATAGGGAAGTTGTCCAGCAAGTCGACCATTGCGGTTTCTGCACGGTACAAGGAATCTTGCATTGCCCAATGCATCATAGGTGCGTCATCGCTCTTACGGCCTTCATCATCAAAGCGTTTCAGAATGGTCGAGCCAATAAACAGGTAACTTAAAATATCACCCAAACGAGCAGAAATACGTTCTTTACGCTTCAATTCTCCGCCCAGTACAGCCATGCACAGATCAGACAATAACGCCAGGTTACTGCTGAATTTGGTCATAGACTGATAATAACCTTTGGTTTGGTCATTAAATGGTGTGCCAACCAGATGACTACCGCCCCAACCAAACCAGAAGCTTCTGGCAAAGTTGCTGATAGCAAAACCTACGTGACCAAACAACACATTATCGAATTCTTCCAATGCTTGTGATTCATCAGGATTAGCCGAAGCTTGCATTTCTTTCAGTACGTATGGGTGACAACGCAATGCGCCCTGACCATAAATCATCATGTTACGGGTTAGAATGTTGGCACCTTCAACCGTAATCGCGATAGGCGCGCCCTGATAACCTCTGCCCAAATAGTTGTTTGGGCCAAGCATAACGCCTTTACCGCCATGAATATCCATTGCGTTAGTGACCGCCTGACGCATTTTCTCGGTGGTATGGTATTTTGCAATAGCAGAGATAACCGACGGTTTTTCGCCTAAATCAACGCCTTTGGTGGCAAAGCGGGTGATAGCATCCATCATGTAAGCATTACCACCAATGTGCCCCAGCATTTCTTCAATGCCTTCCATTTTCGCGATAGGCAATTTGAATTGGCGACGAATTCTGGCATAAGCACCAGTTGCCAAAGCAATGGTCTTAACGCCACCCGTGGAGTTAGACGGTAAGGTAATGCAGCGACCTACAGACAAGCATTCCACCAGCATTCTCCAACCATGGCCGGCCATTTCAGGTCCGCCAATGATGTAATCCAGAGGAACAAAGATATCTTTGCCGCGCACAGGGCCATTTTGGAATGGCACGTTTAATGGAAAGTGGCGATTGCCAATGTCTAAACCTTCGGTGTCGGAAGGGATCAGCGCACAAGTGATACCAATATCTTTCTTGTCGCCCAGCAAACCGTCAGGGTCAACCATTTTAAAAGCTAAACCAACAACGGTAGCAACAGGTGCAAGCGTAATATAGCGCTTGTTGAAGGTTAGCTTCATACCAATGATTTCTTCACCGTTCCATTGGCCTTTGCACACAACGCCCAAATCCGGGATTGCGCCTGCGTCGGAACCCGCTTCCGGGCTGGTTAGAGCAAAACAGGGAATCGCATCACCTTTTGCAAGTGCTGGTAAATAGTGCTGCTTTTGCGCTTCTGTACCGTAATGTTGTAATAGTTCGCCTGGGCCTAATGAGTTAGGTACACCAACCGTACTGGACAGTACGCTGCTCACCCCTGACAGTTTTTGCAGAACGCGCGACTGGGCATAAGCAGAGAAGTCTAAACCGCCATATTCTTTCTTGATGATCATGGCGAAGAATTTGTTGTCTTTCAGGTATTGCCATACTTCCGGGGGAAGATCCGTGCGGCGGTGAGTTACGTCCCAGTCGTTAACCATGCTACATACGGTTTCTACCGGGCCATCAAGGAAAGCTTGTTCTTCCGGGCTTAAACGCGCTTCCGGAATTGCGTGAAGGTTATTCCAGTTAGGGTTACCACTGAAAATTTCACCATCCCACCAAACTGTACCAGCATCAATCGCATCACGCTCTGTGCTGGACATTTCCGGCATGATCTTACGATATAAATTCAGTGCAGGTTTTGAGAGATATTGTTTACGAATAGAAGGTGAATTGAGAGGAATTGCCAGTGCCAGGAAGACTAACCAACTCACTGTACCGACGATATCAGCGCTGGTTCCAATAAGCATCCACACTGCGACAGCCAAGGTTGCATTGAACAGTTTGATTCTAAAATAGCTGCTCACACCGATAAGCGCGATGAGAACAAATACCCAAGCCAAGATGTACATTATTAACTCCAATTTATTAATGGAAAAGTTGCAATAAGCACTGCTACAACTCATCCGACCATAATCACTATAATGTATCTAAAAAAAGTAAAAATTCAAACAGGCGTTTAACTTTATTTGCTATTAAAAATCCAGATTCATGCTGCAAACAGGATAAGCCTTGATGCATGGGTTCTACAGCGCCGACAGTTGGTATGACTTCTCATCCTTGATTTAACCATAACCTGCGGCTTTATTGCATTTTCCTGTAGTGAGAACAATACTTCTCTGCGAAATCTTACTGAGAAAGTGAATGTGAAACAGAATGTAAGGAGTGATATTCATGAGTGAGGAATCAGTTAAAAAACTGCTAAAAGTCACAATCGACGAATTGTCAGAGCAGAAATCATCCAAGAGTTTGTTTGAACGGTTGCCAGTGATAACGGCACTTATTGCGGCTTTGGGATCCTTTGGTGGTGCAGTTGTTTCGGTGCAGACTGCCGTCGATACCAAGAATAAACAGGATGATATTGCAAAAACGCAGGAGAAAATTGACAAGAAGCAAAAGGAGCTTGATGACAACCAGTTGATATTAAATGAACGGCAAAAACTGATGGATATTCGCCAAATACGCACTGATGAAAATAGCAGAATAGGGAGGCTTTCATATACTCAAGGGCACTATTGTTCCTCAATACCGGCGGATGATGATCAAGCATGGAAAGATTACTTTAGTTGCTATGATAAGCAGGAAGTAAACACGTCGATTGATACTGATAGCAGAAGACTCATTTGTGCCGGGCAATATCTTCCCTGCAATAAGGTGTAGAGCAGACCAATATGAAGGCTTGCCAGGATAAAGCTACGAAAAAGTGGAACTTATGTTCTGAGAAAGTGAGCTTTATACATAGCTCTGAAAGCTGATTATTGGAAAATGCAGGACGTCGGTTGTATTAACTGCTTGATATGAATTAGCCTCATTTTCTCCAATTTTTATCCCTTTGATATAGAACTGCTCTCGCCTTTTGTGATAAAAGGTAACCTAAATAACCATTGTGTGTATTTGTGATGTGTTGTTAATATTAGGAAAAATAAACCACTATTGCGATAGCTGGCGTGTGTGGATTTTGGGCATACAGCGAATTCGCAGTAATACATTGTTATATGTCAAGGAATCAGCATTGGTAGAACATTCAAAGATAGTTAAATTGCTCGCCTATACATGTGGGGTATTATTGATACCAGCATTTTTGGGAGGCGCAGTGGCGATTCCCTACATAATGCTCACCAATGACGTAAAATATGAATTATGGCCATTAGTCTTTTTAACATTTCTCAGTATTGGAATAGCTATTTATTTTATAAGAAACTTTTATTTATTAGTGCGCTTTATCGGCACAATTAATCATAAATTTGAGTTTGATGAAAATGGTATAACGATGCTTCGAGATAGTCAGGCGTTTCATCTAAAATGGGAAGCCTTGAAACGCTCAAAAGAATACAAAGACTGCCAAATTTTCTGCTTGGTAGATGAATCAGGAAAACATTTAATATCAGTTTGGGAGTACGCTAGCAATTACAGCTATTTCCGAGAAATGGCAAAAGAGAAACTTGGCATATAACAAAGCAATAATGAAAGGGACGCAAAAAGCTTGGCTGCGTCACTTCGTTCCTAATTTTAGCCAAGCTTTTATGCGCCCATATTGCGGCGTTACGTGTCCCTACTTTACGGAGAGATTGGATGAATCCTGAAAAATACAACAGAAGTATAAACTTGCTTTGTCCTACATGTGGCTGTTCAGACTTTTCTTATGAAGAAGGGACTGATGAAACAGTACAAATTATGACTTGCGTGTCATGTGAGCGTAAGTTTAATAAAGACGAGCTAATCCGAGAAAATGGCGAAAATATTGAAGAGCATCTTTCAGAGATGAAGAGAGAGGTAGTTAAAGATGTTGCTGACGAACTTCGTAAGTCTTTGAAGAAGGCATTTTCTGGTAGCAAAAATATAAGGTTCAAATGATGCCAATAAATATTGACGCGGGCGATGTGATAGCCGGGTTAGCATTTTTGTTATCTGGCTACGCAACTTGGCAAACGGTTAGCTTTAACAAAAAGCAGAAATCTCTTATCGAAAGCCAAGAAAAATTAAACAACCTTCTTTTGGAAAAAGAAAATGAAGGTGCTGTTAAGGAGAAAAGTGCGGATCTCGGAGCGTCATTTATCAAGTTAGGAAGTAGTAAATGTAGGCTCAAGATTTGGAATAAAGGTTCTGCCACAGCCAGAAATGTCAGAATTGAATTTCCCGAAGGAAACAATGTGGTTATTGATTCGGAAGTCTCTGATAAATTTCCGATGGAAAGCCTTGAAAGACATCAGTCCGTTGAGCTTATTGCAGCTGTCCATAGGCAAACGAAACAAAAGCTCATTGTTCGGCTAATTTGGGAAGATGATGCACAAACTCACAATGAAAAGTTGTCTTACCTCACGATATAAACACGTAACAAGGCGCTCAAGCAAGGACGCAGCAAAGCTGCGCCGCTTAGCCTGGCGTTACATTCATAATTAGGAAAAAATTGACTTTTGATACAGGTGAGGCTGATGCTCAGCTTGGTTTGCAGCACAATAATGGAAATGTGGAGGTTAATAGCGTTCGTTTTCTATCTGACTTTCTTCTCAAATAAAATGTGTAACAAGCGCAAACAGTTCTGCTCTTCGAGCTTCGATTTGGTTTCACTCAGCCCTTGTTGCCAACGCTAGAACTACAGAACAATAAGAATATGAAAGAAATTGAATGGGCAAAACTAGTCGCAGTGAAACTTGATAACGCACTATCAGGATATAGTGTCGAGGCAGGAAAAAAGCTGTTATATGCAAATGAAATTGTAGAGTATGGAGGCAATTCCCCCTCATACAATGAAATGGCTTATGAAACCGATATATTAGTATTTGAGAGCAAGAATGACTCATGGAAACCTAGAGTAGTCATAGAAACAAAGCTTGATAGCGTTACTACCCATGACTCAATCACTTATAGCCAGAAGTCTGCAACTCACAAATATGTTCATCCTTACCTAAGATATGGCATCTTTCTAGGCCATAGGGAACATCATCCTCTTCCTGGTCGACTATTCAGGCATGGTGCTCATTTTGACTTCATGCTGTCATGGAAAAATTACGAGCCAGAAGAGCATGAGTGGAAAACGTTATTAGATATTGTAAAAAAAGAAATTAAAGCATCACATCAATTAGAAGAAATGATTTTTAACAGCAGAAGCAAGCAAAGAGAGAAATATATTGCGTTACATAAACCTCTTGTTACAACGAGTGCCAAAAAGCTCTAAATAAATGTGCATAGCTGCAAGTCACCTATAGAAAGTTATGAGCAGACCCTCCGTCGCAGGGAAGCGACGGTGGAGCCTCCATGGAAGGATTAACGGCGAGTCTGCGATTACTTTCTATGGGTGACTGATCGTTTTATGAGCGGCAAAAACTGATGGATATTCGCCAAATACGCACTGATGAAAATACTCGAATAGGCAGGCTTCAATACACAACCGGATATTTCTGTGCTTCTATTCCTGTCGACGATAAAGTCGCATGGGATGCTTACTATGCCTGTCATAACGATCAAGATAATAAAGTAGATGATTCGATTGCTACTGATAATTTAAGGCTAATCTGCGCTACGCAATACCTTCCTTGTCATAAAAATACGGTAACGGAACAGTTTAAAGCCTGTCAGAACAAGGCTACCAATGAGTGGGCGCTATGCTCTGAAAAGCTAAGCTTGATGAAAAGTGCTGGGAACTGATGATTGGAAAGCGGACGAAGCTTTAGGCATTAACTGCCCGTGTGATTACCATTAATTTACACCCCATAACAAACTATTAAAAAACAGCTCATAAAAACAAAAAGCCAAGCGTCTTTTTCAGCCTGGCTTTTCTTCATTCAACAGCATGTCTAACAATGGCTGTTCTTGTTACTAACGGAAAGTTGGTTGGAATTTAGGCGATTGGCATGCCACCCGCACCAGTTGGAGGTTCCCAATCAATTACACCTTCAACATTATAGGAAAACAGTCCAAGCTGAGCTGAAATATCCACATGAGCGTTAAACTCTGCTGAACCATCATGATTGTATGGAATTTCTCCAGTAAATAAGCAATACATACCGAATTTGTGAGAAATATAGTCGTCCTTCATCTCACTTACTGTCTTGTTCTCTAAATCGGATGGATTTCCAAGCTGCTTACGCACGCGCAATTTTGCCCAGTTTTGGAAGCTGTCTTCAACATTGTCTTCATTGATACCCATCACTTGTTGAGTAGAACACTTTACTTCCGACCAATTATAAGCTCCATCAATAGTCTTACTTTCAGTCTTGTAGGTAACATTAGTGAAATGCTTTTCCTCTTTCCTTTGTATACCCACAAAAATATCTGCCATTTGGATTAGCGGTGTTCTATCCCCTTTGTTCTCATGTAACTCCTGAACATAAATGTCCATTTTATAAGGCTCATTGGTATTCGGTTTAAAGTAGATATAAACAAAGATTTTAGCCTGTAGATCATCATCATAGGATTTGTTTTCATCAGACCATTTATACTTGTACCAAACATCAATGACTTGTGACACACCATTGCTTAGATAACCATCTTTTTCCCAATCCCAAATTGCTAACTGGCAAGTATCATGATTGAAACCATTAAAGCTACCTTGGTTATTAAACTGAATATTAATAAATTGCGAAGGATCCTGATTCTGCTGTGAGGTAAGAGCTGCACCTAACCCACTTGACCCCATCTTACCAACGTTAAAATTCCAATAGCCTTCGGGTAACTGCCCGCCAGCACCGACAATAGTGGCATTATCATCCATCTTGGGGCCACACATATTAAAGGCTACCGTTGCATACACATTCCAATTGTTCATCTTTACTTCGGGGGCAGGTATCCCTAATAGCCCCATCATAACTTCTGACCATTGGATTAGTTCATTTAGTACCGAGGGTTCTCCCGGATTAAAAACATCCATATCTAAAAATGTATAAAAAGCTTCCTTCATCCACCCGTTAAACCCACCACTACTCAATTCAGTAACTTGAGGATTGACCGTTGGTGTTTCTGTTCCTGATTTAATTTCACTCACAATAAATGCCTTATTCAAAAAATTATCACCTAACACAAGGTGAACTTTGCTATATGAGAAGTTAAAAGTTGCGCGAAAAACATATGCTTTGTTTACATATTTGTCATGCGCGCGGATATTATTAATTACCTTATTGTTTTTGCGAGTAATATTTTAAACTTTTGTATTATTTTAGATTATGTGAATATTGGATGGCATTGTCTCGATGGTGTTGTCGAATAAATGAGCTGAGCTTTTGTTTTTCACAATGCGCAAATCACAAAATCATTATCGTAGCGTCCCTCATGCTAGAGCCGACATACCGAGCTAAAACAGGGAGGCAATGCAACTCTATTACGGGTCTATTATTCCAGTATGGTGCTCATTTAGACTTCATGCTTTCATGGGAAGATTACGAGCCAGAAGAGCATGAGTGGAAAACGTTATTAGATATTGTAAAAAAGAAATTAAAACATCGCATTAATTTAGAAAATGAGATTTAACAGTAGAAGTGAGCAAAGAGCGAAATATATTGCGTTACATAAACCTCTTGTTACAACGAGTGCCAAAAAGCTCTAAATAAATGTGCGTAGCTGCAAGTCACCTATAGAAAGTTATGAGCAGACCCTCCGTCGCAGGGAAGCGACGGTGGAGCCTCCATGGAAGGATTAACGGCGAGTCTGCGATTAATTTCTATGGGTGACTGATCGTTTTGAACTATTTGTTATTTAGCCCAAATATGAGCTATCTCAGATGATAGGGATAATTAGCCGTAATGCGGATTACTCCGCATTACCTGAAGGCTTACTTTCTGGAGACTTTGAAGAGGGGGCTTTTTCTGGCTCTGGTGCATCCAGTATGAATTTGCTTAACTGAATATCACCTTGTTCATCGCCATCTTTAAATTGTTGAATGCGAACGAGCAGGTAGTTCAGTTCCGGGGCAAACCAGGTATAGGTTTGACGCTTTTTGTTATCACGGATGGTCTCTACCTTAATGGTTTTGAGTTTCCCATAAGGTAAATCAAGCATTTCTTCGCCATTCACCTTGAACTTGTAATGACGCTTTTGCCCGCGATAGTTGATCACGTCAAATTCAAAATCCGTTTTGCCTTCTTTTAACGCCTTTTGTGAAGCCAGCATATAAAGTTGGTTGTCCAGCTCACCTTGCCATTCCATGCTTTGGTTGCCGCTCATATAAATAAGCTTTTTGTCCTGATTAAATTCCAAGGCTAAAGCACTGTCTTTAAAAGTGCTGTCTAACTTGAAAGTGTATTTATAGGGGATCAGAGCGTTGTTTTCATTGCTGAACAAGCTGACTTCTTCACGTTTATCGCTGAAAAAGAACAGAGAGGCTTTACTGGTAAAACTGACTTTAAAGCGTTTATCGCCTAGTGACTCAAGGTGCATCTCAGCATGCCCGACTTCAGAGCCGCTTCTATACGCTTTATATTTTGCCGTGTAGGGGTCTAAAAGCTGCGCATGGGCGACATTCAAAACGAGCAGGCTTGCCAAAGCTGTTACTGATATGACAGCACCCTTGCCAAAAGGCAATAAGTTACGTAGAGATTGGATTACCCGCACTGTCTAACTCCTTATTGTCTAGGTATGCTTTGCCATCAAGCATACATAATCTGTCGTGACAGAACCACTTGATTGCTGTCGGATAAATGACATGTTCCTGCACATGTACTTTCTTTTGCAGAGACTCAGCCGTATCGGATGCTTCTACAGGCACTTTGCCCTGAATAATCACTGGCCCATCGTCCAGCTCAGGCGTGACAAAGTGAACACTGGCACCATGATAAGGCACTTTGGCATCTAACGCTCGCTGATGCGTGTGTAAGCCTTTGAATTCTGGAAGCAATGAGGGGTGAATATTGATCATTCTCCCCATGTAATGATTCACAAATTCCGGGCTGAGTATGCGCATGTAGCCAGCCAATACCACCAAATCAGGTTTGTATTCATCGATTTGATTCATGATCTCGCGATCGAATGCTTCTCGAGAACCGCCTTTTTGAAAGGTGAAAACGTGAGTTGCAATATCGGCCTGCTGGGCACGCTGCAAACCATAGGCGTCTGCCTTATTCGATATGACAGCAGATATTTGCCCTGGTTCATCAGTATTGTGGATTTCATCAATCACGGCCTGGAGGTTAGTACCTCCGCCGGAAATTAATACAACGATTGATTTCATCTAGTTGTTGATCTCAACCTGAGCATCGCTGTCGGATGCGGATTCAATCTCACCCAGCAACCATGCTTGCTCGCCACAGGCTTTTAATTCAGCCAAAACAGCATCTGCTTGCGCTTCGGGTACAACCAGAATCATACCGACACCACAGTTAAAGGTGCGATACATCTCGTAGGTTTCAACATTGCCGTTTTTTTGCAACCAGTTGAAGATTTCCGGCCACTGCCAGCTGTTGCCATCGATCACGGCTTTTGTGCCTTTAGGCAATACGCGAGGAATGTTTTCCCAGAAACCACCACCGGTAATATGAGAAATTGCATGAACCGGTAACGTTTCCAGTACCGACAACACCGATTTAACATAGATGCGAGTGGGTTCCAGCAGATGTTCGCAAAGGGTTCTGTCGCCCAATTGCGAAGAAGGATCAGCTTCGCTCACTTCCAAAATTTTGCGGATCAGCGAGTAACCGTTGGAATGAGGGCCACTGGACGCCAATGCGATAATCTTATCGCCTGGGGCTACTTTGGAACCATCAATCACATCATCATGCTCAACCACGCCAACGCAAAAACCTGCGATGTCATAGTCATTGCCATGATACATGCCGGGCATTTCTGCGGTTTCGCCGCCGATCAGGGCACAGCCTGACAGTTCACAGCCTTTACCAATACCGGTAACAACCTCTGCGGCAACGTCGACATTAAGTTTACCTGTTGCGTAATAGTCCAGGAAAAACAGCGGTTCTGCGCCCTGAACAATCAAATCGTTTACACACATAGCGACCAAATCAATGCCAACACCACCGTGTTGTTGCATGTCCATTGCCAGACGCAATTTAGTACCGACACCATCAGTACCAGAGACTAATAGCGGGTTTTTATACTTCTGGGGAATGGCACACAAAGCACCAAAACCACCCAAGCCACCTTTGACTTCGGGGCGAGCGGTGCGCTTGCTGACATCTTTGATTCGTTCGACTAACTGGTTGCCTGCGTCAATATCCACGCCGGCATCTTTATAACTAAGCGGGGTAGGGGATGTAGCCAAGATACTTCTCGTTCATTTCATGTTGATGACCGGAGCGAATTATAGCGACATATATCCCATTTGGATACGTCATCGGAGGAGAAGAGCGTAAAAGACTGTCAATATTTGTGCAATTAGTTAAAGAAAAGATGATCTTTGTTCAAATATGAATGACAATTCGCACTGAATTGAGATCGATTTAAAGAGATAAATTTGTTTAAGTTTTTGATTCGATGCTTGTCTGGAATAAAGCCAAGAGTAGCGTTTACAACCGTTTACTCAGTGGCTGCATTGTTTGCAACCGGGGTTGCCGCCGATGTGGTTACCGGTTTGTATGAAGCGCGCGTTCCGGTCAGTAGTCAGTCTAACAGTGCGCAACAAATCGCTATTCAGCAAGCTTTCGGGCAGGTGCTGATTAAGGTTAGTGGTACCAAAGCCATTTTGGATAGTGATGACATAAAAGACGACATTAAACGTGCCCGTCAATATGTGCGCCAGTATCAGTTTGAAAATGAAAATAACGAACTTTATCTGGTCGCCAGTTATGAACCGGAAAAAGTCGATAACCTTATTCGCAACTCCAATTTTCCCATCTGGGGCAGTTATCGCCCTGCCACTTTAATCTGGCTTGCCGAAGAATCTGAGAATTTAGAACGTCAGTTATATTCGGAACACACAGAAACCGAATTGAAATCGGCGATTCAAAAAGGCGTTAAGCGTCGCGGCTTGAGCTTGGTATTTCCTGTGTTGGACTTATCTGACTTAAACCAGGCTGGGCTGTACGATGTTTGGGGTCAGTTCACTGACAATATCGTAGCAGCCAGTAGCCGTTACAATGTTGAAGCAGTGATGTCGGCTCGTGTTTATCCTGAGCAGAATCTTGATAGCGGGTTTGTGGAGTCTAATGCCGTATTGGCTGGAAGTAGCGAAGCTGTATTAGAAACTACGCAAAGCCAAGAACCGCCTGAGCAGCCGGTTCAGATTGGTGAGAGTGTAGCACCTAAACCAACTCATACAGGTTGGCAGTCCGATTGGCTGATATTGCAAAACGGTGAATTCAAATCAGGCACTCTGCGCAATGACGACAAACAGGCTCTGGCGCAAGAATTAATGGATATTTTGGCCGACAAACTGGCTTCTCAGTACGCTGTAAAATCGGTGTCTGGCGGCAATGGTAATGCCCAGGCGGTTATCACTATTCGTAACCTCGATTCCCTTACTGCTTATGTTCAGGCAACCCGTTATTTTGAATCCTTGAGTGCTGTGACGTCTGCTCAGCTGGTATCCTTGAATGGGCAACAAGGGGTTTATCATTTGTCCCTGGTTGGGCAGCTACAAGACCTGCTAAGCGTGTTGCAATTGGATGATAAGGTACAGCGCTTAACTGACGCCTTTGGCAGACCAACCTCTGAGCTGGAATTTACGTGGAACCCATAATCGATAATCAACTTGTGTTGCCTGTATCTCCGCCGGAGTCCTATCGGTTCGATGATTTTGTGCCGGGAGAAAACCAACAGGTTGTTGATTATTTACAAGAGCTTGTGCTTGCCCAAGATGTGAGTACACATTTGTGCTATTTGGCCGGAGCTTCTGGCCTGGGTAAAACTCATCTCTTATATGCGGTGTCGGAATTAGCCAATGAGCAGGTTGGTGATCATGGGGTATCTGCTATTTATCTGGATTTAAATGAGCTCATTGCCTATTCAGAAGAAAGTTTGTTAGGGCTGGAACAATATCAGGTTGTCTGTATCGACAATGTTCAAGCCGTTGAAACTCACAAGCATTGGCAGCAAGGCATTTTTGATCTGATTAATCGGGTGTTGGAAGTCGGGCATTACCTGGTATTTAGTGCTACTAGTATGCCTAAGTCTTTAAATATCGAGTTGAGAGATCTGGTGTCGCGTCTGGATTGGGGCGTGTGTTTTAAATTACAGCCTTTATCCGATGAACAGCTTGTGGATGCTTTGGTCTCCAAAGCGTTAGCCAAAGGCTTGAAACTGCCATCGGAAGTGGCCAGTTTTTTGATTAAGCATTACCGCCGCGATATGAAAAGCCTGGTGTCTGTATTGGAACTTCTGGATAAGCGTTCATTACAAACTCAGCGCAAGCTGACCATTCCATTTGTTAAGCAAGCGCTTGAGTTATAGCTTCTAGTATTATTTCGACTTCGGCAGTTTCGGTCTACCAGCTTCATCATGAGCGCCAAAACGAAAATCATTGATACTGGCTTGGGCTCTTTTGATCGTTCCAGCAGCCTGAAAATTCTCAGTATCAGCCATCAAATTATCAAACCAGGACACGCCTCGAACCATGTTTTCCTGCTGTGGTAAATCCGCTAATAATTGCGCAGGAGAAACCTCGGGGAAAATCGTTCTAACCACGTAGTCAGTGCGCGATTCCAAGGTGGCATCATTGATACGATTGCGTTGTCCCCAATGCACGTCAAAATCGGGATTGTTATCCACATCAATCACTGCAACATCGGCAGACACACCCAGGCGATACAACATCATAAAGCGCTCGAACAACATGGCAAAGTCTTCACGAGTGGTGGAATAACTGTAGTAATCGGTGGCGTCATCAGGGCGGAAAAAGCTTTCAACATCTGATGATAAATAGGACTTCTGAGTATTGTTCGCTGATTGCCCGGCAAAGCTTACCTGTGCCAGAGATTTCATTTCCAATGACGTCAAAGGGTAGGATTGCGACAAGGTATCGGAGGAGACATCGTAACGGTTCACATAGCTTAATGGCGAATCGGAAGCGCTAATACTGGCGTGTCGAATGGGCGGGAAGAAATCATTGGCATGAGCCAGCTCATGATACAGCAACCAGGTGATATCGGCTTGAACATCCTGAGTTGAGCGTTGTAAACGATAAGCGGCTGGATAGTTGGATCTGTTCAGATAGTTTTGCCCGTCTTTAACATAGCGCCAGGGAACGATGAACTTCAAGTCGCGACCAAAGTTGCTGCGATAGTCAGGCACATCATTGAGCGTGTCTCGCTCTTGTGGTGTAACCCAAAAGTTAGCCGGGTCGAGATAAATCGCCCCAGTCGCCGCCCAATAAAAGCTGGGGCGTACATCATTTGCGATGACGATGCCTGTTACGGCTTTTAGCAATCGACGAATGTCTTCTGAAACGGGAGACGTTTCAAGATACTGTTGAAAACGCTGTGCCATCCAATCATGGGAAACCACAACGCGTTGCATAATGGTTTCGATGCTTGGAACATTGTTAGACGATGCGCTTTGATCTTTGGCGATAATTGGCAAGGTAGAGAACAGGCAAGATTCATCAATCAAATTATTGTACAAACAATCCACCAACGCATTGCTGTAAGCAGTATTGCTGATGTATGGATAGACATCTTCAGACACAACCCGTTCTACAACATCGGGGAAATAACCGCTATTGTTAATGGCGGTGTTTTTAACCAGCACAAAAGCCGTGTCTGAGAGTTGCTGACCACCTTCCGTGGTAATCGTCGCTCTAAATTCCAGTAGTTCATCTTCTAAAACCACAGGTGCATCGAAAAACAGGTATTGCCCTTGAACTGTCATGGAACTGGTGGGAATACTCACCCCAGCCACTTGCTGCCATGACACATTGAACAAACTATCTGGCACACTGCTGTCTACTCTTAACGATACTTTGCCTTGTTCTGTTACGGCATGATCCAACCTGACATTGGCTTGTTCTGAGCTGGAATTGGGAACGGCTGTAAAACTGATTTGTTGCTCGGCCGTTGCGCCTGTGGAGTCGGTTGCTGAATAACTAAAGGTATAATCGCCAGCTTCGGCAACATCGAAGCCTATTACCTGACTATTGCCGGCGAGGAACGTGACTTCGGGGCCACTGATTTGTTGCCAGTGTGATGACACAATTTCTGCGCCACCATCAATATGGGCAACTAACCCGGTGGCTTGGTAGGCTGTGATGAGGTTAGGAGCGATAAGGGATAAACGCTCATTTAATGGGGCGGTATTGATGGTTGAGGAACTACTATTAGCGCTTGATGAGTTCTTGCTGGAACTTGAAGAGCCGCCTCCACACCCATTTAACGTCGCTAATGCGAATGAAGAAACAAGTAACACTGCAATTTGCTTTTTCATTTTTAACCTTCCTCAACTCATCCTTTACAATTAGAACCTGCTATTCCGTTTTTAATTTCTTCAATCCCAAACCTAATTCTCTGCCTCTAAACCTTGCATAGAAGCTACACCCGATAAACATCGCAGTTGCCAATAATATCTCGATAAGCGCATAAACCCATTCATCGGCATTTGAATAGATAGCGGTTAATCCATGCAATAGATAAAACATAACAATAAAGTTAGCCCAAGCGTGGGTATAAGGCTTGCCTTGGATCATGCCTTTTAGTGGCAATAGCAAAGGAACAATCCAGAACAGTACCCGGAATAGCACCGAGTAGGGAGAGTCGGGAATAAGCACGAAATGCCAAAGCACCATCCAGATCAGCAATCCAAAATAGCCAAATAATGCAATTGCTCTGAACAGTTTGGTTTTATCAGACATGAGTTACCTTAATTTTGCTGTAATTTTAATGCGTTTGCTGCCAGACGTTTGCCTAACGCAGTACACAACTGCTTTTCGTCGTCTGAAAGCTGAATATTGTTGTTATGAGCCAAATGGCTGGCTCCGTAAGGCGTGCCGCCAGTTGTTGTGGTATGCAAGGCGGGTTCCGCATAGGGAATACCAAGCAACACCATGCCATGATGAAGTAGCGGCAACATCATGGATAACAAGGTTGCTTCTTGCCCACCGTGTAAGCTGGACGTTGAAGTAAACACGCAAGCCGGTTTGTCTTGTAACGTACTTTTCAGCCACAAGTCACTGGTGCTATCCCAAAAGTGTTTTAAGGGCGCAGCCATTTGACCAAAACGAGTCGGGCTGCCCATTGCCAGGCCAATGCACTCTTCCAAGTCTTGCTTCTGTACTAATGGATCTTGTGTTTCCGCATCTGGGTTGTGCAGCGATGGCACGGTACGTAAGCGTGCAATACAGCCCGCTTGTTCAATCCCCAAAGCAATTTGATTGGCGAGATGACGGGTACTGCCTTGTTGGCTGTAATAAAGTACCAAAATGTCGTGCATTAAAGAATTTCCAACACTTGTTCAGGTGGGCGACCGATTCGAGCTGCATCGTCAGTAATGACTATTGGACGCTCAATAAGCTTCGGGCAATCCACCATTGCTTGCAACAGCTGCACTTCGGTAATATCTTTGGCGTCCAATCCAAGCTCTTGGAATTCAGGCTCTTTGGTGCGCATCATGTCTTTATAGGAAGACAAGCCCAATTTGGATTTGATTTGCTCCAGCGTTGCGGCATCGGGTGGTGTTTTCAGGTATTCAACAACGGTTGATGCATAGCCACCGTCATTAAGAATTTGCAGCGTTTGTCTGCTCTTGGAGCAACGTGGATTGTGTAATATCGTGATATTTGACATGGTGTTTGTTATCTATTCGCTAATCAAATTTCGGGTATTTTATACCGAAATTGCTGTTAAATGGCACTTGAATTGAACCTTCTAGGCAGAACTAATGATGATCGAATGTAAGGAGCTCTCTTGAATAAATCTCTTTTAATAGTTGGAGCCGCGTTGGCAATGGTCTTGGGTGTTGCGGTGCAACAAATGATGCGGTTTGATTTTCAAACTGTGCAGGGAGATAAAATCTCCTGGAGCGAGCTTCAAGGTGAATGGGTGGTATTGAACTATTTTGCCGAGTGGTGTGCCCCTTGTTTACGCGAAGTGCCGGAGCTAAACGAGTTTCATCATCAGATTCAAGGCAAGAATATCAAGTTAATTGCTGCCAGTTATGATGCTTTAACCTTGGAAGAACTTACTGCGCTAAAGCAGAAATATGACATGCAATTTCCAGTGGTAAGAACCGATCCTGAGCCTAATTTAATGGTTCCAAAGCCGCAACAGTTACCCGCTACTTTCCTGATTTCTCCAGAAGGTAAGGTTGAGAAAAAGCTGCTTGGCGAACAAACCTCAGAGACCTTGTTTGCCGCTATTGCCATGTTGCAAAGTCAGGCGCACAAAGGTCAAAAATAGCTGGTTCAAAATATCAAGAGATAGCTCAGGCAAATGGCTCGATCTAAAGTTTCTGAACCTGTTCCTGAGCTTCTCTAAACTGTTCTATTCGAGCACGAATACGTTGCTTTTCCAGGTGATTATCTTTGGCGTAGTTATAAGCTGAATGTAACTCATCAATGGCATTGGGGTAGGCGCCCATCAACGAAAACCATTCCGCACGGGTTTGGTGCATTTCCAGCATCTGGTTATTGCTACCATAAGACTCAATCAGCAACTGATACGACAGCGTATGTTCCGGATTTATCAATAAATAATCTTTAATGATATTGGTGGCGTATTGGTATTTCCCCTGTTTTATTGCTGCATTAGCCAGATTTAGCGTGATCACGCGATTTCTCGGCATTTTTTTAGCTAACACTTCCAGCTTGCTAACGGCTTTTTGCGATTGTCCTTGAGCCAGATAGATGTCGGTAACAACATCCAGATAAAACAGGTTTTCAGGATCTTGTGCCAATAGCTCATTGATTAATGCTTCCGCTTCATCGGATTGGTTATTGTTCAGATATGACATGGCTAAACCATATTTAGCTGCCTCTTCAAAGACATATTCCTGCTTTTCAATCTGGTTCTGGAAAAACTGGATATTGTATTTCTCATCGCCCGAGTATCGAGCGATCACGCGCGCTTTCGCTAAATGGAAAGCCAGGCTTGGTGCTATGGAATTGGCTTGGCTGAGTAATTGACGATTACGAGCATCAGCTACCCGAGATTCTGGGCGAGGGTGCGTCATCAAAAATGCTGGCGCTTTTGAGCGAGAGCGCTCTTTTGCTGCCAATTTGCCAAAGAAAGTGGCGGAGGCGTTGGTGTCAAAGCCGGATTTACGCATAATCTGGAATCCAACGCGGTCAGCTTCCTGCTCATTTGAGCGAGTATAGTTAATGCTGAATTGTTGGCTTGCGGCATTGGTTGCCGATATAGCCGCAATACCGGCTTCCGGGTTTACGGCTGCCAGGATCAACCCGCCAATCAGGCTGGCTACCTGTAGCGGTGAGCTTTTTTGTCTTGCTGCAATGGTTCGTGCCACATGGCGTTGAGTGACGTGGCTGATTTCGTGTGCAAGTACCGAAGCCAACTCGCTTTCGTTGTCAGCGGCTAACATCAGTCCTGTATGCACGCCTACATTACCGCCAAAGAAGGCGAAGGCATTGATATCTTTATTGTTTAGCCAAAAGAAGTTAAACGGGAATTTGACATCTTCGGCTTGAATAACAAGACGATTCCCCAGGTCGTTGAGGTATTCCTCCAGAACCGGATCCATGATGATGGGCGCTTGTGCTCTGAGTTGACGCATCAAGGCGTCGCCAATGAGCTGCTCTTTTTCAATGCTAATCGCTTCGGATGCAACAACGCCAATAGAAGGCAAAGCATTCTTCTGAGAATTAATATGCTGTGTTTGTGCCAGGCTGGAAAAACTTAAAAAGCATGACAATAAAAAGAAAAATGTTTGTTTCATGAATGATTGAGTTATTGGCAACGACATTATTTTGGATTTGAACCGATGTTGTTTGAACTGACCTTGAATTTACTATTTTGAAATAAATGACAAGGAATAGTTCCGTAAAATGCATTTTAAACGCTTTGCTTGCTGATTTTCTCAACAATACTGAAGCGATGTTAAGTTATATTGACCGCTATTTCCTATCTATTGTTTCTTACTTTTATTTTTATTTTTTAAGTGTGTCTTCAATTTCACTGAGCACATCTTTAATTGATTGCCCTTTGTATTCTTCTATGTCGACTTCACTTGCGAGCGTTGTGAGTAAATTATCAATGATATCTGACGTGTATTTTATCAATATACGATCCGCTTCATCTCCCTTACGGTAGGCATGGACGATAAAATCTGCAAACTTGGGCAAACGTAGAATGCATCCCATTGTGGCGGGATCCCAGACCCTAAAATCAATAAAGGGGTCGCCTTTGGCATAAACAAACACCGGGCCGCCCTGGCTGGTAGGAGCGCAATGTATCTCGTAATTGCCATCATGGAACTTACGATACAAGGTTAATTTGGGTTTGCGCTCAACCTGGATTTCGCCATTGAGATCCATTTTTCCTTTCAATCTATCCAGATTCCAGTTTTGGCGATTAATCAGGCGTTTTAAAGGGTGTTCAAATCCGTGAGTATGAATGCCTTCAAGTTCTGCAACCGAGTTGGCGATCATGTGATAGAAGGGAGGTAACTCACCCCAGCTAAGCCTTTTTTTCAAGATATTGATTTCTTTCAGAGATTCGGGGCTATTCATGCGGCGTTTTCCGGTAACTTTTCTCACGAATTTAGTTAACTATAACACGCAATTAAAATTTTGGGATGGATACTTCTTTGCTAAGATGATGATCCTGTCTCTCCTGATTCAGATGCATCAGTTTTATATTAAAAGGAAATCAAATGTTCGAAGTGTTTGGTCGCTGGTATAAACGCAAGTTCTCAGATCCAGATTCAGCCATGCTGCTGTTTTTGTTAATAATTTCGAGCCTGATTTTACTATTCTGGGGAAATATGCTGGCCCCTGTTATTGTTGCCATCGTACTGGCATATCTGCTCGACTGGCCAGTGGTTCGTTTGCAGAATATGGGTTTGAGTAGAACTTACGCCAGCAGTGTCGTGTTGCTCTTATTTGTTGGTTTGGTGACGTTAGCCACAATAGGTTTGGTTCCGGTTATCTGGCAGCAAAGTTTGAACCTGGCAAATGAAATGCCACAGATTTGGGAACAGGCGCAGGCGTGGATAACCGCGTTGCCGAATAACTACCCGCAATTTATCAATGTAAATCAAATCGAGAAAATGCTCAGTGGTGTTGATGAGCGAGTTGTGAAGATTGGGGAGGGGCTATTGTCTGCCTCATTTAGTTCATTGTTTGGTGCGGCAGCATTACTTATCTATTTGATATTGGTGCCTATTATGGTGCTGTTTATGCTCAAGGATAAGCAGCAACTGCTTGATAATATTTCCAATCTTTTGCCAAAAGAACGCCGCTTGATCAAGCAGGTGGGGCAGGAAATGAATATTCAGATTCTGAACTATATTCGTGGCAAGGTAATTGAAATTATTATTGTGGGAACCGTTTCAACTATCACCTTTGCTCTGATGGATTTGCGCTATTCATTGTTGTTGGGTGTCTTGGTCGGTTTCTCTGTATTGATCCCTTATATTGGTGCAGCCGTTGTGACGTTACCCATCGCTGCCGTGGCATTATTTCAGTGGGGTATTACGCCCGATTTTTGGTCGATTATGGTTGCTTACGCTATTATTCAGGCGCTTGATGGCAACGTGCTTGTACCTGTGCTGTTTTCTGAGGCGGTCAGTTTGCACCCGGTCTACATCATTATTGCCGTGTTGTTTTTCGGAGGTTTATGGGGGTTTTGGGGCGTGTTCTTCGCAATACCTCTAGCCAGCCTGGTACGTGCTTTATTCAATGCCTGGTCATCACCAAAGGAATTCTCTAAAGCCTGTGATGAGTAACGTTCGTTAAAAACATTCAAGGGATAGCGGTGTGTATCAGGCCGCTATCCGTCGCCATGCCTGTATTGCAACAATTTCTCTTCTTTTCTATTTTATTGAAGTCGGTCACTCATCAAATTCAACACATTTGATTCAATGTTCAGTTTGGAAAGGTTCTGGCAAGATTGAAGTGAAACGTTATTCCACTTCTATTTCGATATTCGTTTTCGGTACGCAGCAGCAGGGCAGGATTTCGTCGTCGTCGACGTAG
Source organism: Paraneptunicella aestuarii (assembly GCF_019900845.1). Lineage (NCBI taxonomy): Bacteria > Pseudomonadati > Pseudomonadota > Gammaproteobacteria > Alteromonadales > Alteromonadaceae > Paraneptunicella > Paraneptunicella aestuarii. The sequence goes on from NZ_CP074570.1 coordinate 2,015,567, forward strand.
GCGAGTGGGGCGATCTTGTATTCCACTTCGCCTTGTTTCAAGCGGGTGCGGCAAGCACCACAAAACCCTTCACGGCAGTGGTACTGTACCTCAATATTCCTGTTTTCAAGGCATTCGAGTACCGTTTCTCCGCTGCTGTACTCGATGGCTTGTTGGGAATTGATGGTGATCAATAGAGTCTCTTTTGGATCAGACATCAACCAAAACTACAGGTCGAAATCATCAAAATCGTTGGCGCTGACTTCACTGTCAATTTGCCCCACCAGATAAGAGCTGATTTCTGCTTCTTGTGGCGCGACCTGGAAGTTGTCAGAGTTGAGGTAATTGTTCATCCAGGGCAGCGGGTTACTTTTCACGTCAAAAGGTTTACCCATACCGATGGCTGCCATACGCTCATTGGAAATGTACTCAACGTATTGACACAGAATTTCTTCATTCAAACCAATCATGGAGCCATTCTGGAACAGGTATTTTGCCCATTGCTTCTCTTGCTCTACGGCTTTGAGGAATATATTGGTTGCGTCTTCTTTGCACTCTTCGGCAATTTCTGCCATTTCCGGGTCGTCTTTGCCTTTTGCCCAGATATTCAAAATATGCTGGGTCGAGGTTAAGTGCAGGCTTTCGTCACGGGCGATAAGGCGAATGATTTTAGAGTTACCTTCCATCAGCTCGCGTTCTGCAAAAGCAAAGGTACAAGCGAAAGAGACGTAGAAGCGCACTGCTTCCAAGGCATTAACCGAGTTCATGCACAAGAACAGCTTTTTCTTCAGTTCGTGCTTGGTAACAATGTGACGTTCCCCGTCAATGGTATGAATGCCTTCCCCCTGTGTTTGCCAAAGCTGAGTGTAGTAAATCAGATCATCGTAGTATTTGGAGATGTCGGTGGCGCGACGCTTAATTTCTTCGTTAACCACGATATCTTCAAAAATGGCACTGGGCTCACTGAACAGGTTGCGCAAAATGTGCGTGTAAGAACGTGAGTGAATGGTTTCAAAGAAAGACCAGGTTTCAACCCAGGTTTCCAGTTCAGGTAACGATACGATAGGCAAGAAAGCGATGTTAGGGCTTCTGCCTTGCACGGAATCCAACAGGGTTTGGTATTTCAGATTCGAGATAAAAATATGCTTCTCTGAGTCAGACAGCTTTTGAAAATCAATACGATCTTTGCTGACGTCAACTTCTTCTGGACGCCAGAAGAAAGAGATTTGCTTTTCAACCAGCTTTTCAAAAATGCTGTGTTTTTGTTGGTCGTAACGTGCAACGTTCACCGGATTACCGAAGAACATAGGTTCCTGAAGCGGATTCGTCGTAAACTGGTTAAAAGTGGTGTATTTCATTGCTTGACTCTTGTTATTCGCTACTTGGTTCTGCCTTGAACTTAATACCTGATCTTATTTGTCTGGCTTTTGCCAACACTTCAAATGCAATACCTGTTTATGTGCAGGTAAAACGCAGGATGCGTGCAATTAGATTTTGCACGCACCGCCAGCGCAATCATCGTCTTCCTGCTCTATCACTTCTTCAGCCTGGTTCGCCTGACCGCTAGTGGCTGAATCGGAGAGGGATGCGTCCGCAGCACCATCACGGGTGTTATGGTAGTAGAAGGTTTTTACGCCCAGTTTATAGGCTGTCAGTAAGTCTTTAAGCAACAGCTTCATCGGCACTTTACCGCCTTCGTACTTACCTGGGTCGTAGTTAGTGTTGGCTGAGATGGTTTGGTCGACAAACTTCTGCATAATAGCAACTAACTGAATGTAACCATCGTTAGAAGGGATGTCCCATAACAGCTCATAAGCATCTTTGTACTTGTGATATTCAGGTACAACTTGCTTCAAGATACCGTCTTTACTGGCTTTTACACTGATATGTCCACGCGGAGGTTCAATGCCGTTAGTGGCATTGGAAATTTGCGAGGAGGTTTCAGACGGCATCAGAGCGGATAAAGTTGAGTTACGTAAGCCGTGCTCTACGATGTCTTTACGTAATGTTTCCCAATCCAGATGCAAAGGTTCATTGCAGATACTGTCCAGATCTTTTTTGTAGGTATCAATGGGCAGCAAACCTTGAGAATAAGTTGTTTCGTTGAATTTCGGGCAAGCGCCTTTCTCTTTCGCCAGTCCGTTTGAGGCTTTCAACAAATAGTATTGAATCGCTTCAAAGGTTCTGTGAACCAGACCGTTGGCGCTGCCATCGGAGTATTTCACGCCATTCTTCGCCAGATAATAAGCAAAGTTGATCACGCCTACACCGAGTGTACGACGTCCCATAGTCGCGTTGTATGCAGCAGGAACCGGGTAGTCTTGATAATCCAACAGATTGTCTAAAGCACGTACCGCCAGGTCTGCCAGTTCGTCCAGTTCATCCAGAGAATTAATCGCACCCAGATTGAACGCCGACAGCGTACAAAGGGCAATTTCACCATTCTCGTCGTTAACATGGCTAAGTGGCTTGGTTGGCAAGGCAATTTCCAGGCACAGGTTGCTTTGGCGGATCGGTGCAACTTCCGCAATAAACGGGCTGTGAGTATTACAGTGATCCACGTTTTGCAGGTAGATACGACCCGTGCTGGCACGTTCCTGCATGAACAGGCCAAATAACTCGATGGCTTTAATGCGTTTTTTACGAATACTGTCGTCTTGCTCGTACTGGGTATACAGCTGTTCAAACTTATCCTGATTTTCAAAGAAGGCGTCGTACAAGCCGGGAACATCGGATGGGCTGAACAGGGTGATGTAATCGTCTTTAATCAGGCGCTGATACATGGTCTTGTTGAATTGCACACCGTAATCCAGATGACGGACACGGTTTTCTTCAACACCGCGGTTGTTTTTCAGAACTAACAGCGATTCAACTTCCAGGTGCCAAAGTGGGTAGAACAGGGTAGCCGCGCCACCGCGAACACCACCTTGTGAACAGCTTTTTACAGCCGTTTGGAAGTATTTATAAAATGGAATACAACCGGTGTGGAATGCTTCACCGCCACGAATAGGGCTACCTAAAGCACGAATGCGACCGGCATTAACGCCGATACCAGCGCGTTGGCTGACGTATTTTACGATAGCGCTAGCAGTGGCGTTAATGGAATCCAGGCTGTCACCCGTTTCAATCAGTACACATGAGCTGAACTGACGGGTAGGAGTGCGCACGCCTGACATAATTGGCGTAGGCAAAGAAATCTTGAACTGTGATGTGGCATCGTAAAAACGACGAATGTAACCCATACGGGTTTCTTTTGGATACTTGGAGAACAGGCAGGCTGCAACCAGAATATACAGGAACTGAGCGCTTTCAAAGATCTCGCCTGTAACGCGGTTTTGTACCAGATACTTGCCTTCCAGCTGTTTAACGGCTGCATAGCTGAAATCCATGTCACGCCAGTGGTCGACGTATTCATCCATTTGTTCCAGTTCGGCTTCACTGTAATCTTCCAGAATGTGCTTATCGTATTTGCCGTTCTCGACCATGTTGCGAACATGATCCAGCAATTTGGGTGGTTCAAACTGCCCAAAAGCTTTTTTACGTAAGTGGAAGATGGCTAATCGTGCTGCAAGATATTGATAATCCGGAGATTCTTTGGAAATCAGGTCGGCTGCTGATTTAATCAGTGTCCCGTGGATTTCTTCGGTTTTGATGCCGTCAAAGAATTGGATGTGAGCCTTAATTTCAACCTGGGAGACAGATACGTTATCGAGTCCTTTCGCCGCCCATGTGATTACTTTGTGGATTTTATCGAGATCGAGGGGTTCCCTCTCGCCATTACGCTTGGTAACTAAAAGGTCGTTATTCATACTTATAGATCAGCCATTTTTTAATTTTTATCGTAATTCAGGCGCAAAACAACACCGATTGCTACCGGGATGATAGTTACCGGGATATTGAATTATTCCTGTTAGCGCACTCGAACAGCTATTATTATTTTTTGTTCAGCCATTCCCGGGAGCTCAATTAGTCGCCACTAATTGTAGTATCCGAAACACAAGATAGTGAGGTTTTTAAATAAATTCAACCCAAGATATTGGGGCATAGGTATTACTAAACATACATGTGACTTTTTGTTAGTAGGAGCTAACTTAAAACTTCAAAAACGATAGTTAATTTATCAAAATCAAGAAAATGATTACCGAATAAAAAATTTAAAATATTTTTATTCGGCTCAGTCTGAATTGCTCAAAAAAACACTACATATAGTGCTGGTAAATATATTTCTCGCAATATATGGTGTTTTCATGATCTGAGGTGTGCGAGTAATTCCAGCGCATGATCAATATGGATATCTGCTTGCCATTGTTCGGGTTTATCGTGTTCGGAAATATACCCATAGTTGGCTAGCACCGATTTCATATTAGCGGCTTTTGCGGCAATGATGTCTCTTTCGGCATCTCCCACATACACAATATATTGTGGTTCTTCATCAATATGTTGTGCCGCATGTAATAGAGGTTCCGGATGAGGTTTGGCTTTTTCCAGTGTGTCGCCAGACACAACCACTTTGCATTGATTAAAGGCATTAAAATAGGGGAGCAGGCGTTCAGTCAGGTAAGCCGGCTTGTTGGTGACAATACCCCAACTGATGCCAAGTTCATTCAATGACATGAGCATTTCTTCTGTGCCCGGAAACAACTCGGTGTCACGACAAATATTGTTTTCGTAGTGATCCAGAAACTGTGTTTTTAATTGCTCAAAATCGAATTCAGAAAATCGTTCACCAAATCCCAGTTCCAACATACGCTTGGAACCATGTGATGCCGTACTGCGATATTGCTCCAAAGTGCAAATGGGTAAACCGTGGTATTCCAGTACATGATTCAGGGCGTTGCCCAAATCTTTGGCGGTATCCAGCAGTGTTCCATCCAAATCAAATAATACGGCGCGAATGCTCATATCTGCGTTAATCCTTTATAGTTTTTCGCAGAAGGCGATGTAGTTTACATCGACATTGCTGTCGGAAAGATAAAACTCTCTAGAGATAGGATGCATATGCAAGCCGGTAATATCTCGGGCTTTTAATCCCGCATTGTCGGCAAAGCGCAATAACTCAGAGGGTTTGATAAATTTGTTGTAGTCGTGAGTGCCTTCAGGCACCAGGCGCAGTATTTTTTCAGCCCCTAAAATCGCCATCAGATACGCTTTGGTATTACGGTTTAAGGTTGAGAAAAACACATAACCACCGGGTTTACACATTTTGGCACAAGCACGCACGATAGATTCCGGGTCAGGTACGTGTTCCAGCATTTCCATGCAAGTGACAATATCGGCTTGTTCTGTGTGTTGCTCGGCATAATCCTCTGCCGGGATTTGCTCGTAACTCACTTCTACACCAGTTTCCAAGCTATGTAAGCGAGCAACCTGCAATGGCGCTTCACCCATATCAATGCCGGTGACTTTACCGCCTAATCGAGCCATGCTTTCTGCAAGAATACCGCCGCCACAACCGACATCAACAATACGTTTGTCGAACAGGCCGTTGGCATGGTTGGCAATGAAATCCAGTCGTAAGGGGTTAATAGCGTGGAGTGGTTTAAACTCGCCTTCAAGATCCCACCAACGAGATGCCAATTGTTCAAATTTTTCTATTTCTTGCGGATCAACGTTCACTTGCTTGACTCAAACTCTAATTACTTGCGGCGCATTATAGGGAGATCATGGGGGGAATAACAGAAAAAACAAGCCTGGGAAACAAGGTGTTAAAGGCGGTATCGCTCAATCTTTGTAATTCTGAATTTAACAAATTTCCCCCATTCGTAAAATTTTTGTGAATTTTTTGTCATTTATTTTTTGTTGTTATGGCGGATTTTTGTTTGCCATTCGTTTTTGTTTATGTCCCGGTGCGTCAAAGGCTTTTTAAGCTTGATTGGAAAGTGTTTTGGGCTCGGGAATTTTTGTGTGTTGTCTGTGTGGAGATCAACAAGGCGGCCTAATGTGTTCAGCATCATAGCTTTAGGTCGTTTTGTTGGTTTTTTAGTGTTCAGAGAGTGAAGCATCAGAATAAAAGCGTTTTATCTGGCTAAGTGAATAGCGCTGCGATTGCTGCTTAAAGGGTGCTGACAATTGGTTGAACTGTCTCTCATCTTCTATGAGACAAGAATGATGCTCATAGACTCAGAACACTGGTTCATACATGGCAACTCACAACGAGATAACAAAAAACAAGATCGAGTGAACACATGTATAAACGAACGAAACTTTCTACGGCTGTTGTTACCGCGTTGGTAACGATGGCTGGCAACCCGATGGCGGTTGCTCAGGAGCAAGCTACAGGAAACGGTAATCGTCCGGAAAACGTTGAAACCATTCAGGTTCGCGGTATTCGCGCCAGTATGGTTCGTGCTATGGACGTGAAAAAAGAATCGGGTGGGGTGGTTGATGCTATTTCTGCTGAAGATATCGGTAAATTTCCAGACACTAACCTTGCAGAATCACTACAGCGTATTTCTGGGGTATCAATTGACCGCTCAGGCGGTGAAGGTCAGCTAATTACAGTACGTGGTTTTGGCCCGCAGTTTAATACGGTATTGGTCAACGGACGCCAAATCGCCTCTGAAAACCAAAGCCGTGCCTTTAGTTTTGATACTATTGCATCGGAATTGGTTAGCAGCCTGGATGTACATAAAACCTCAACCGCGACCATGCAATCGGGTGGTGTAGGTTCCACCATTAACGTGAACACAGCGAAACCTTTCAGCATTAAAGGCTTTAAGGTAGCGGGTAGCGTTAAAGGTGTGTACGACGAAAACAGCGAAGAAGCGACCCCTCAGGTTTCTGCCTTGATCAGCAATACCTTCGACAATGAACGTTTTGGCGTGTTGTTGGCGGTCTCGCATCAAGAGCGTGACACCCGTTTGAATCAGGCGCAAATGGACGGTTGGTTGGAAAACGTCGGTATTCCCAATCCTCAAACTGAAAGTGGTGCGGATTGGAACGGAACGGTATTTTCACCTCGTAACTATGACCACAAGGTGACATTTGAAAACCGTAAGCGCACTAACGCGAATCTGGTTTTCCAGTATGCATTGAATGACGATGCGACCTTAACCGCTGATGTTTTGTATTCTGACTTTGACGTCGAAACCAATGCCACTTCTTACGGTCACTGGTTTACTGCGCCCAACGTTCAAGGCGTTAACGACGATGGCAGTCTGTTTGATGCCGATGGTAATCGTGTTCGCCCTACGGTGGATGAAAACGGCACGGTTATCGACTTGTATCAGGAAGTGGGTTTGGCAACGGACATGCACGCCAAGAAGTTCGACCGACTAACCGACACTATCGCTTACGGTTTGAACCTGGACTGGAATGTGAATGATAAGTTGAACCTGAAGTTCGATTTGTCGCATTCAGAAGCCGAGCGTGAAGCCAATAATGGTCGCGGTAATCAGCTTTCATTGATTGGTTATGCCAACCGTGTGCGTTTTCAGGTAGACGATAATATCCTCCCTGTTGCCAGCATGTTCGCTGATGCCAATGGCAATATTTACAGTGGTCAGCAAGAAATTGATGGTGCAATTGGTGTGTCTCCTATTGATGGATTCCCTGCCTATGACCCTAACGTTCCACCTGCGGGCGTCAGTGATTTGCTGGATCCTGCGAATAGCCGTGCTCACGTTATGTTACGCCGTGGCTGGGCGGTAGATGATAAAATCACTCAGTTCCGCCTGGATGGCGATTATATGGGCGATCAAGGTATCGCTAAAGCCAAGTTTGGCTTGCAATACAGTAAGGAAACCAAAGCGTTGACTCGTTGGGATAACGAAGGCGTAGGCATTCATTGTACTTACTGCGGTTATCCTGATGTGCCGGGGATTCCTGCGTCGGCGCAATATGTCTTTGATGCGGGCAGCGACTTCCTAAGTGGCGTAAGTGGCAGTGGCAGAATGCCGACTCAGTGGTTGGCGCATGACGGTGAAGCGCACTTCGTGTATTTGGAACAGCAATCAGGCTTAAGCTTTGATGCAGTACGTCGTAATAACTCTTTTGAAGTGGAAGAGGAAACTATTGCGGCGTATTTGGAATTGGACTTTGAAGGTGAAATTGGCGGTATGCCGTTGTTTGTGACAACCGGTGTACGCGTTGAGCAAACCGATGTAAAAGTAACGGGTACTGAAGCGCCAATTATCGGCTTAACCATTCTGGATCAAACAGAAATGTTAGCTCAGTTTGGTGATGCACAGGCTTTCTCTGTTAACAATGACTATGATGCGATCCTGCCGAATTTCAGCGCTAAATTGGAATTGACCGATGACCTGATTGCTCGCGTAGCCGCGTCGAAAACCTTGACTCGCCCAACATTGGAAAGCATGTCGCCAGTCACGGTGATCACAACGACTCGTCAGGGCGGGGACTTAACCTCGACTTCGGGTAACCCCGAGTTGGAGCCTTTTGAGTCTGACAACTTCGATTTGTCGTTGGAGTGGTACTACGGTGATGCCAGTTATGCCTCTGTAGGATACTTCAAAAAAGACGTAGCGAACTTTATTGTTAATGCTCAGGAAGACCGTACTTTTGTTACAGCTTCTGGCGGCACCTTGGTTGACCCTTCCACTGGCAGTGATTCAGGTGCAGCAGATGCTGATGACGCGGTTGCCGTGTTTACCAATACCTTGCCGAACAATGGTGAAAATGCCACAGTGGACGGCATTGAAGTGGCTTGGCAACATACGCTGGATTCTGGCTTTGGTGTTTTGGCTAACGCCACTTTTGTAGATAGCAATGCGGATCTTGATCCGGCTGATACTACTCAGGTGTTTGCTGTGACGGGGTTGAGCGATTCATTGAACCTTGTTGGCTTCTATGAAGACGGCCCATTGCAAGTACGTTTGGCCTGGAACTGGCGTGATGAGTTCGTTCAGTCGTTAACTCAGGTTCAAGGTGATGGCCCAACGATTGTTGAGGATTATCATCAATTGGATATGAGTGGTAGTTACGATATTAGCGATAACATCACGGTATTCTTTGAAGGTATTAACCTGACAGAAGAGTATGTTCATAAGCGTGGTCGCTTTGCCAACCATTTGTTGTTGGTTGAAGACAGTGGTCGCCGTTGGGCATTAGGCGTAAGAGGCAGCTTTTAATTTTTAAATTGCAAAGTTGATTGATGTGCCATAAATAGAAACTTAACGCAGACTCGCCGTGAATCCATCCCTGGAAGCTCCATGCTTTTCATGATGGCCGCGTCCATGCGGCTGAGGGTCTGCTTAAAAGTTTCTATTTTTGGCTTATAGACGATTAAGTATTAGGAAAGTGCATTTAAAAAGTGCATTTAAAAAGAACAAACAAGATATTTCTATGCAACAAGCAATTCGCAAAATAGTAGTTCTGGGTGGTGGTGCAGCCGGTTGGCTGACTGCTGGAAGAATTGCGGCGAAACACAAGATCAAAACTAACCCTGCTATTCAGGTGGTGCTGGTTGAATCGCCTAATGTGCCGATTATTGGCGTGGGTGAGGGAACCTGGCCAACCATGCGTAATACGCTCATTCAATTGGGCATTAGCGAAACCGACTTTATTCGTGAGTGTGATGCCAGTTTCAAACAAGGCGCTAAATTCGCACGTTGGGTCGATGGCAGCGATAGCGATTTTTACTATCACCCACTGGTGTTACCGCAAGGCTTTGGCAAAGTGAATTTGGTTCCTTATTGGCTTAGAGAGCGGCTAAGAGAACGGCAACAAAACACGCAACAAAAGCATTCTTTCTCCCAGTCGGTATGCTTTCAGGAAGCCGTTTGTGAGCAAGGCTTGGCGCCTAAAACCATTCGCACCGCCGAATTTAATGCCGTAGCTAACTATGCCTACCATTTAGATGCCGGAAAGTTTGCTCAATTGTTGCAGCGTCATTGCACAGAAAACCTGGGCGTACAGCATGTGTTAGACGATGTGGTCGATATTCGCAATGCTGACAATGGCGATGTTGCAGCCCTTGTTACGGCACAAAATGGCGATATTCACGGCGACTTGTTTGTTGATTGTTCCGGTTTTAAATCGTTGTTGTTAGGTGAGCATTTAGGTGTGCCATTTAAAGACTGTAGCGATGTTCTCTTTATTGACAGCGCGTTAGCTGTGCAGATTCCATACGATTCGGAAGATTCGCCTATTGCGTCGCATACCATTTCTACGGCACAGGAAGCGGGTTGGATTTGGGATATTGGATTAAAGCATCGTCGTGGCATTGGGCATGTATTTTCCAGCCGTCATACCGATGAGCAAGCGGCTTACGAAGCGTTGGGGCGTTATATTGGCAGAGATTTGGGCGAATATTCAGTACGTAAAATCGACATAAAAAGTGGTCATCGAGCCAAATTCTGGCAAAAGAATGTCGTTGCTGTTGGTTTATCTGCCGGGTTTTTAGAGCCGTTAGAAGCTTCGGCTTTGGTGCTGGTTGAGCTTTCAGCGCAGATGATTGCCGAGCAGTTACCAGGAAATCGTACCGTTATGGATATTGTCGCCAAGCGTTTTAACGAAACCTTTTTATATCGCTGGGATCGCATTATTGATTTTCTCAAGTTGCATTACATTCTCAGTAAACGCACGGATAACAAATTTTGGGATGATAATCGTGATCCTCAAACCATTCCTGACAGTTTGCAGGAGTTAATGACCCTATGGAGATATCACCCTCCTTATGATCATGACTTCACCAGTAATAACGAAGTATTTCCTGCTGCCAGTTATCAATATGTCCTCTATGGAATGGGCTTTGAATCGGATTTAAGCCATATTCAACATGGCCTGATGGATGCTGAACTTGCTAACGAGCAGTTTATGATGAATCAAAAAAATATCGCACAAGCCTGTGCCAAATTACCCAGTAATCGAGATTTGTTAAATAAAATTGCTCAATATGGGCTACAAAGGATTTAGAATGGCTACTCAAGAAAATCTAGCAAGACAATATCGGACAGATAAAGCCATGACAAAACTTGTAGCATTGGATAGTCGCGCCCATCGTTTTGTGCGCGTAAGAACAGATAAGGTAGAAGCGGAAGGCGCTGTACTGCATTTAATTCCTGTGGTCGTGAGTGAATTTATGCAATTGGTTGTTCAATATCCCATTGTGTTTACCAAACATGCAGAAACCGGTGAATTTTTATGTTCTGCCATGATGGGGTTAGACGCTGGAGAGAATTTGTTCTGGGAACAAGGCAAGTGGCAAGGCATTTATATTCCGCTACAAGTTGTGCGCCAGCCTTTGTTTTTAGGGCAGGATGATGAATCCGAAGGACAATATGTGATTTGTCTGGACGCTGAAAGCGATTGCCTATCGGATAATGATGGTGAAGCTCTATTTGACGATAGTGGTGATCCAACAGCTTATCTTGAGGCGCAAAATGCAAACCTGGTGCAGCTTTTGGAAGGGGAGTTTGCAACTAGTCGTTTTATCGAAAAAATGTTGCAGCTTAAACTGGTGACACCATTGTCTCTGGAAATTACTTTGTCTGATGGTTCAAGCCATACAGTTACGGGCATTTACACCATTGATGAAGACGCGCTGCAAGCCTTATCGCCAGAGCTGCTTGTTGAACTGCAACAGGATGATTATTTGCGTCCAATCTACGCCATGATTGCGTCACAAGGGCAGATTTACAATCTCATCGATAGAAAGAACAAGATGCTGGAGAACGCCAGGCAGTGGTTTCAGTAACGCTTGACCAGAACACTTCGACAACCGATGTTTTATTTCGCTTTGATGTTAACCCAAAAGCGCAGTGGCAGTGCATTAGTGTAGGCAACGAAGCACTGCCTGTCTGGATTGTGGATGACTTCTGGTTGCAGCCCCAAGCTCTTGCTGAATTAGCCGCTTGCGCTGATTCGAAAGAAGAATTCGCCGAAGAACCCGGTGATTATTACCCCGGCGTTAGACGCTATTTTTATCGAAGTGGTACAGATGTTTCTGATATAGGAGCATATCTGCAAAAGTCTCTCGCCAGCGCTTTAAATAAGCAACTGCAACAAGCCGGAACACTGGAGTTCTTGGCATTGTCATTAGCCACTAAATCGCCGCAGCAGGTGAAACCTATCCAGCTTATTCCTCATTTCGATTCCGTCAGCGAACAGCAATACGCCGTTGTTGGTTATCTGTTCAAAAATGACTCAGGCGCAAATGAGCAAACCAGTGAGCATGGTGGCACTTCATTCTATCGCCACCGAGAAACCGGGTTTGAAAGCATTACCCAGCAACGAGCGCCGCAATATATGAAAACCTTGCAACGACAGGCGACGACAGTGGGAATGCCCAAAGGTGAATTCATTAACGGCGATACCGCGCTGTTTGAACGTATTTATCAGGTTCCCGCTAAATTCAATCGCATGCTGGTGTATTCTGCCAACTTACTGCACTCAGGCGACCTGCAAGCCAATAGCTTAAGCGCCAATCCTAACATTGGGCGCTTAACCTGGAATGCGTGTTTTAATTGTTAGTTTGGGCAGGAAAAAATTAAATCTGGCGATTTGTGATGATGTTGAAAGAGGGGGGGCTTTGTTAAAACAGAACCCCAGAATCGTAAATAAAGCTAACTAGACGCTTAACCGTTCAAATAATCCAAAACCACTTCATGATGATCCTTGGTTTTGAATTTATCAAAAACATGTTCAACCATGCCGTTTTCATCAATCAAAAAGCTGATGCGGTGAATACCGTCATATTCTTTACCCATGAACTTTTTGGGGCCCCAAACACCAAAGGCGTCGGCGACAGCGTGGTCTTCATCTGACAACAAGGTGAAGTTTAATTCATCGCGCTCAACAAATTTGGTCAGCCGTGGTACGGCATCAATGCTAATACCCAATACAACCAACCCTTTGGCATCAAGCTCGGCTTTTGCGTCGCGCAAGCCTTGTGCTTGTACTGTACAGCCCGGCGTCATGGCTTTCGGGTAAAAGTAAACCAATACCTTTTTACCCTTCAGTTGTGACAGGGTAACCGTCTTATCGTTTTGATCTTGTAAGCTAAAATCTGGTGCGGGTGTACCAGCTTGAATAGGCATAGTGTGTTTCCTGTTGTCTAGGTTTTTTCTTCTATGTGACCGGATAACTCAAATTCTTCCAACAGCTTCATGTAATCGGTGCTGAGTTCATCAAATGAAATCCCCGAAGGTAATGAAGCAATCATTTTGCACTTCACATTGTCGGTGTCTTTATTGTGCTGGCGAAATGCGGTAATGCGAATATCTTTACTGGCACAAAACGCCATAATTTCCGCAGTGCGTTCAACCGCGCCAGTACCAAAGAAACTCATATCTGCCAGCCTTTCAAGATGTTGTTTATTATGATGACGGGTACGTTTCATCATCGACAACAACTCTAACTTCAAGCATAAGTGTGGCAGTTCGCATTCCATTTTGGTGATGCTGTTCAAGGAACCTTCCAGGATCATGGTCAAGGAAAAATCCTCGCCATAAATCGCTTGGCGACTATCCAAAATGTTGCAGTTGTATGCACTTGCCAGGTTGGCAACTTGGCTCAAAATGCCAGTTCTATTGGCACCTAAAAAGGTCACAATTAATTGATGCTTCATAATTACTAAACTGTGTGAGGTAGTCATCTCAGAATTTTCTGTCGATTACCTGATATTATTACTGCTTGGTGACTTGTTTTTGCAGGCACAGGTCATTACCATTAGCGCTCATTTTTTCGGGAGTTACTATGTTCAAAGGCAGTATCGTTGCTCTGATCACTCCGATGACGCCATCAGGCGATGTCGATTATGCTTCATTGCAAAAACTTGTGCAATTCCACATCGAAAACGGAACTGATGCTATCGTGTCAGTTGGCACCACTGGTGAGTCAGCAACATTGCCAGTTGAAGAGCATATTAAGGTTGTAGAAAAAACGGTTGAATTCAGCGAAGGTAAAATCCCTGTCATCGCTGGTACTGGCGCGAACTCTACCCAGGAAGCGATTGAACTGGGTGACGCAATGAAAAACAGTGGCGTTAAAGGTTTTTTGAGTGTTGTGCCTTACTACAACAAACCGCAACAGCGCGGTATGATTGCTCATTTTAATGCCATTGCTGACGCTGCCCCTGTGCCTGTCCTGCTTTATAATGTGCCTTCCCGTACCGTAGCCGACCTGAGTAATGAATCTGTGGCTGAATTGGCTAAACACCCGAATATTGTTGGTATTAAAGACGCAACAGGCGATTTGGCGCGTTTGGCGGATTTGAAACCTCGTGTTCCCGATGATTTTGTCATTCTAAGTGGTGATGACCCATCGGGCTGTGACTTTTTATGCGCGGGTGGCGATGGCGTGATTTCCGTGACCGCCAACATCGTACCGGCACAAATGAAACAGATGTGTGATGCGGCGCGAAACGGTGATTCTGCATTGGCACACAAGATTAATGACGAAATTGCGGAACTTCACACCACTTTATTTATCGAACCTAATCCGGTAGTACCAAAATGGGTGCTGTATAAAATGGGGCTAACTCAAACTCCAGCACTAAGACTACCTATGGTTGAACCTGAACCCGAAACCCAAAATACAGTGATGAAATTGTTACAGGGCATGGGAATTGTTGCATAGAGGATTTACTTTGCATAAGTACGCATTAGTTTGCTTGGGAACGATTTCGCTTTTGTCGGCATGTAGTACGGTGGAAACCCGTCATGCGGCAAGTGGCGGATTTGATTATCTGGAAGAAGCGAAAACCACGAAGTTAGTGATCCCTGAAAATAAGGACAGACCTGACTTCTCAGACGAATACACCTTACCGGCCTTAGGTGAACAAGCTCCCCGAGATTTATTGGGCAGTAAATTGAGTGTTCAGTCACCTCAATTAGTGTTGCCTTTGGTAACGGGCTCTCATATCACAGAAGGTTCGCGTGAAGCTGTTGTCTGGTTTGATCAGGTCGATGATTCTCAACCTTTAGACGAAACCATCTGGAATTCCCTGCTGAACTTCCTGGATGAACAAGGTATTGGCGTTGTGTCATTCGACAAAGACAAGCAACGGTTAGTCTCTGACTGGATGGTGATTGAAAACGTTGAAGATTCTGCCTGGTATAGCTGGACAAAAACCGAGCGTAGCGTTGGTCAGCGTTTCGAGTTCCAGTTGGATGTTAAGCCTCATGGTCGTTCTGCCGCCTTGAAAGTGGAGCTGAAAGATTATCTGGAAACCGTCAACGATCAAGTTATTGCTGAACTGGACGAATCCACGGTTCGACTGAAAGAAATCGAAATTCTTAACAGCGTCATCAGCCATTACGCCAAGCAAATTCGTATTGCCGATGCGCGTCGCTTACGCCAGATTCAACAAGGTTTGAAGATGGAATTGGGCTTTAATGCTGATGGTGATCCAGCCTTTATGGTCGATGCCAGCTATGAAATTGCCTGGTCTCGTTTGTTGCTGGTGTTGCGTAAAATGGGCTTCAACGTAAAAGATTTGGATAAATCCAACGGACTGTTATTCGTCAACTATACTGGTATTGATTCCGGTTGGTGGAGCGGTATCTGGGGGGGAGCGGATGAATTACCTCTGGAAAAACAGGAATACCGTTTGAAAGTGGTGCAGCAAGGTGAAAAAACCAGCATCACATTCCAGGATAGTGAGAGTAAAGCACTATCGTCGCAATTGGTAACCGACCTGTTTAACCCCATTGCCGAAGTGATGGCGACCGACGATTTGGACATCTAACCAGCAAGGTTAAACCCGATAGGGTAAAAAGAATTCGAGAGCACGGTAACGTGCTCTCCTTGTTAGTGGCAGAGAAATAATCTCTAGCCCTGTTTATTAATATTGCAATGTAAGGCAGTACGATAAGATGCAAAAACGAGAAGAACTGTACCGTGGCAAGGCCAAAACTGTTTATCGCACCGACGATGAAAACCTGTTGGTGTTGCATTTCCGCAATGACACGTCTGCATTCGACGGTCAAAAGGTAGAGCAACTTCAACGCAAAGGTATGGTGAACAACAAGTTTAACCATTACATCATGCAAAAGCTGGAAGCAGCCGGTATTCCAACACAAATGGAACAACTGCTATCCGACGACGAATGTCTGGTGAAAAAGCTGGAAATGATCCCGGTTGAATGTGTCGTTAGAAACCGTGCTGCTGGCTCTATTTGCCGTCGTTTGGGAGTGGAAGAAGGCTTGGTACTTAACCCGCCAACCTTTGAATTCTTCCTGAAAAACGACGCCTTGCACGACCCTATGGTGAATGAATACCACATCCGTTCATTCGGTTGGGCGAAAGACGAACATATCGCCAAAATGAAAGAACTGACCTTCAAAGTGAACGACGTGCTAACCGCACTGTTTGACGCTGGCGGCATGGTTTTAGTGGACTACAAACTGGAATTCGGCTTGTTCAATGGCGAAATCGTACTGGGCGATGAATTCTCACCCGACGGCTGCCGTTTGTGGGACAAGGAAACCAATAAGAAGATGGACAAAGACCGCTTCCGCCAAGGCTTGGGTGATGTCATCGAAGCCTACGAAGAAGTGGCTAACCGTATTGGTTTGACGTTTTAATATCGTTTCTTAAACGCATCGCACTAGTTGGATATTAGTTAATCTTGATTCGCTAGTGCGATAGTTTTTTGTTTTATTTTTATCTCTTTTCTTTTTAATTTCCTTCCTTTCAACTTCCTCTGTTTTATAACTTCTAAACCTGTTTCTGATTAATCTTCCTGTAGAATCTCAGGCGTTAAAGCAATTTACCAATAGGTTGATAAATTTATATCTAATTGAAAAATAAAGACAAAATATCGTTTTTCTGGTTGTTTCTGTTTTCCTTTCTTCTCTATACTCGGTTAAAAATATCAGCGGTTTGTGTTTCAAGTGTATGGCTCTTTATCTAAAGCGTATGCCTTGAAACCAAAACCCGAAGAGCTTATCCGAGAGAGACAACATGCATTTCCTTACCTTACAAAATCTAGATCCCGAGCGTTTATTACAATTGGTCGAGCGTGGTATCGACATGATTGAAAACGGCATTCAGGCACATCATCGTTTGGACGACAAAATTGTCGGTTTATTTTTCGCCGGGCATTCAACACGTACTCGTACTTCTTTTGCTGCTGCGGCGCTTAAGTTAGGTGCCAAAATTATTCAATATGGGCCCAATGAATTGCAGCTTTCTACCGGGGAAACGCCGGAAGATACCGGGCGGGTATTAGCCCAATACCTGGATGCCTTGGTGGTTCGTACCAATGGTAAGGATTCAGACATGCAAGCCTTGGCTGCCCAAGAGCAAATGAGCGTGATCAACGCTATGAGTGAGTCGGAGCATCCGACCCAGGCCATTGCCGATCTGATTACCATACGTGAAGCTTTCGGCAGCTTTGATGGCTTGCATCTGGTGTATATGGGCGAGGGCAATAACAGTGCGGCGGCCTTGGCTTACGCCGTGTCTTTGATCCCTAATATGCGATTGACCTTGTTAACGCCAGAAGGATATGGCTTGAATTCGCAGGTATTGGAAAGCACCAGCTCTAAAGCTCATGCTATCGGTTCTACTATTATTGAAAGCCATGATATTGCTGATTTACCTATGCGTGCCGATGTGGTGTACACAACGCGTTGGGAAACCATGGGCGTGTCGCATCCAGACCCAAACTGGAAAGAAGCATTCCGTCCTTTTAAGGTGACTCAGGGCATTATGGATACGCTGAACCAAACCGGTAAAACCTTGTTTATGCATGATTTACCCGCGATTCGTGAACAGGACGTGGCGAACAGCGTGTTGGATGGTGAGTACAGTATTGCTTTTCGTCAGGCATTGCATAAACAAACTGCGGCAATGGTGGTGTTACAGGAAGTGTTATTGCATCGGTAAGTATCTACGACATTTTATTTGGGAGAGATGGATTACATTACATCAGTGGCTTTAGTGATTTAGTCTTTGCTCCTAACTTGTCGGGTACACGCAATATCGACAAATGAATACGTGAAGTGATATTTCTCATTTAGGAAAAATCAATACTTACTGCAATAGTGATAAGTTTTTTGATTTTTCTGCCTCTCTTTTTCTCCTTTGGGTAAGAATACCCGGGCTCTGAATTCTTTCGGTAAAATAATTATTAACCTTTTTTACACAATAGTCCCAAAAATGGGACGGCTAGGTGTATAATCTTTCCCTGATCTGGGACTTGGTATCGGTAAGTAATATATTTTCCTTTTAAATCATGGTGATGCAAGTTGGCATGATATTGGCTTGTGGGGTCATGTAAGGTAAATAAATTCATGCTGGTGCTGGAAGTTTCATCCAGATAGTCGGATTCATTAAGTTGAAGTTGTGTCCAATAGCGGAATCTATACGGAGTATCGATGCAAATTAACGTAACTGAGAACAAACCCAACAAGAAAAAATTCAATAACAAAAAGATATTGATGATTCTTGCTGCTGCTATTCCTGTCCTGTTCCTGATTAATTATGTTTGGGTGATGGGGCAAGCTGATTTTAGTATCAATCGAAGCTCTCTGACCATCGGTGAAGTGAAGCGTGGTAATTACACTGTATCAGTTCGTGGTACAGGTTTATTGGTTCCGGACAAAATTCACTGGTTAGCGGCAATGACCGACGCAACCGTTGTTCGCGTTGTGCTGAAAGCCGGTAACATTGTTAAAGAAGGCGACCTCATCGTTGAGATGACCAACCCTCAATTGATTCAGCAATTGGCCGAAGAAAAGTGGGAACTGGAAGCCTTAACTTCTGAACATGAAGCGGCTCGAGTTGCTCAGGAAACTCAGCTATTGGAAATGAAATCTAACTTGCTGAATTTGAAGCTGGCTTACGAACATGCCGTGAATGAATACAATGCTCACGAAGAATTGATTCAAACTAATGCGGTATCCAAATTGGACTACCAGCGCTCCAAAGTAGAAATGGATCAAACGCTACAGCGTTGGGAATCCGCGCAAGAAGAATATAAAAAGTCTCAAGAGAACCTGAAGGTTCAAAACATTGCTCGCTCAGCTCGCTTGAACAAAACCAAGAAGAGCGTAGAGCGAATTCAGCAACAGGTTGATGCCTTGATGGTTATTGCCACAATGGACGGTACTATTCAGGAAGTCCCTTTGGATCCGGGTCAACGTGTTCGTATGGGCGACAACATTGCCAAGCTGTCTCAACGTGATTCTTTGATTGCCGAGTTGCAAGTGCCTGAAATCCAAATTCGTGATGTTGCGATTGGTCAACACGTAACCATCGACACTCGTAATAGCAAAATCGAAGGGATTGTATCCCGTATCGACCCCGCAGTTATTAACGGCAACGTTCAGGTTGACGTAGCCTTTACTCAAGAATTACCCGACGATGCTCGTCCTGATTTGAGCGTCGACGGCGAAATCAAGATTACTGAAATTGAAGATGCGTTGTATGTAGAGCGTCCTTTATTTGCGCAAAGCCGCAGCCAATCCTCTTTGTACCGCTTAACTGATGGTGGCGAGTTCGCCGAGCGTGTCGAAGTGCAATTGGGTTACGGCTCTGTCAGTGAAATCCAGGTATTGGATGGACTGCAAGTAGGAGATCGAGTGGTGATTTCAGATCCAACTCGTTTCGAGAGCTACAACAAATTCCGCATCAATTAATAAATAAAAGACAGAATTTAACGAATTTATTCGAGAGGAAAACAAATGAGCGACGCATTGATTAAATTAGAAAATATTAAGAAAGTATTTTACGCGGAAGAAGTCGAAACTCACGCTCTGGAAGACATTAGTTTCACCATTAACAAAGGCGAGTACGTCTCCATTTCTGGTCCTTCTGGTTGTGGTAAGTCTACTTTGCTATCGGTTTTAGGATTATTGGACACCAGCACTGGCGGTACTTACATGCTGGCTGGTCACGATGTATCTAACATCAACAAAGCGGAACGTGCGCGTATCCGTAATCAGGAAATTGGATTTATCTTCCAATCATTTAACCTGATCAGCGACCTGGACGTTGAAGAAAACGTTGAGTTGCCTTTGACCTACCGTCCAAACCTGTCTAAAGCCGAGCGTAAGCAAATGGTGAAAGATGCATTGGAAAAAGTAGATATGGGGCACCGCGCCAAGCATTACCCCTCACAGCTTTCAGGTGGTCAACAACAGCGTGTAGCTGTTGCTCGCGCCATTGCCGGTAAGCCTTCTCTACTACTTGCGGACGAACCTACTGGTAACCTTGATACCAAAAACGCCATGTCAGTCATGGAGTTATTGGACAAGTTACATCAAGAAGGTTCTACCATTGCAATGGTAACGCACGACCCTCGTTCAGCATCTCGTACAGAACGTATCATTGAAATTCTGGATGGTCGCGTTGTCGCTGACAAGAAAGTTTCAGACGCTGACAAGCAAGCAGCGTTGGAATCAGTAAGAAAAGAAGCTGAAGCCAAGAACAGTGCGGTTGAGGAGTCAGCATAATGATTCTGAGTGATATTAAATATGCCATAAGGCTACTCACCAAAAGACCAGGATTTACCATCCTGACGACTTTGGTAATGACAACCGGTATCGGTTTGAGCGTATACCTGTTCTCATTCTTTAACGTCATGGTTTTCAAGGCATTGCCTTTTGAAAATGGTGATACCTTGGTGCAAATGAGTGCTTCACGTAACAATTTCAAAGGCATGGATATGATCAATCTCCATGACTATTACGAAATTCGTAAGAACGTGAAGGGATTAGGCGAGTTTGGTGCTTACCGTAATGTCAGCTTGAACGTTTCGGGTCGTGATGGTGCGCGTCGTTATGGCGGTATCGCAGCCGAGCCAAATGTCTTCAAATTGACTCGTACCAAGCCTATTTTAGGTCGTGAATTTACTCAAGCTGAAAACCAGCCTGGCGCAGAGCGTGTGGTTGTGATTGGCTATGACGTATGGCGTACCCAGTTTGGTGGCGACAAAAACATTATCGACCAATCTCTGAAAATTAATGGTGATTCTCACCGCATTATCGGTGTTATGCCGGAAGGTTACTTCTTCCCATACTCATCTGAAATGTGGGTGCCATTGCGTGAAGATGCAACCAAGTCTAACCGTGGCGACGCGGGCTCTGTATTCGGTCTTGCTCACCTGAATCCGGGCATTACCATTGAAGACGTTGATAAAGAACTTGCGATTATCATGCAACGTTTGGAGCAACGTTATCCTAAAACTAACACCGGTGTTGGTGCCTATATCACAACCATTCCAATGGCAGATATCGAAGACGGTGCGCCGTTCATTTACTCTCTGCACGTTGTTGCGGTACTTATCTTGATTCTTGCAGCGATTAACGTGGCTAACTTGCTACTTGCCCGTGCCATTGAGCGTGGAAAAGAAACTGCGATCCGTGTTGCATTAGGTGCGCCTCGCTTCCGTTTGGTTATGCAAATGTTGTGGGAAAGTGTACTTATCTGTGTCACCGGCGGCGTTATCGCAGTGCTTCTATTAGCCTGGGGCTTGGAAGTTACCGAAGGTGTGACCAAGTCATTCTTCGTTGAAAAGCCTAAATTCTGGTGGAAGTTCGGCGTAGACAGCTACACCTTGTCTATCTGTATTGCTTTCGTTATCGGTACTATTTTAACCACGGGCTTATTGCCAGCGTGGAAAAACTCGGGTGCAGACTTCAACGCGGTATTGCGTGACGGTACTCGTGGTGCGCTAGGTAAGAAAGCAGGTCGTTTGAACAAGGTTCTGGTTATCAGTGAAATCTTCGTTTCCATGACGGTATTGATTGCCGCCACGGTAATGTCGGTGGTTAACTTCAAAGCTACTCAAGCGGATTACGGTGCGGATCCTGAAGGTATCTTGTCTGCTCAGGTACTGATGACAGGCTCTAACTACGACACGCCTGAAGAAAGAGCTATTTTCCTGAAGAACTTGCAAGCACGTTTGGAAAACAGCACTGGTATCGGCAAAGTCATGATTTCATCTGAATTGCCGGGCGAAATGGGTGCCAAGCCAAACATTGCCATTGAAGGCCGTGAATACACCAAAGATCAAGGCTACCCACAAGCTAACTACATCAGCATCTTACCGGGTGCATTGAAGAAGTTGGGTGTTGAATTGCGCGAAGGTCGTTACTTCAACAGCGGTGATGATGGCCTGGATAAAACCACTGTTATCGTGACAGAATCGTTTGTAGAGCGTCATTTCCCGAATGGTAACCCAATCGGCAAACGTATTCGTAACGTTGAAGCTGACGGCAATGCACCACATTGGTTGACCATTGTGGGTGTGGTTGAGCATACCATTCAAGGTGAGTCTTTCGGTCAAAACTCGAAAACACCTTCTATTTTCAGACCTGCTACTCAGGATCCTACAGAGCAAGTAACTGTAGCGATGGAAATGAAGGCCGAGAAATCAGACGTAACTCACACCTTGCGTGATGTGTTGAAGTCTATCGACCCTGAATTGCCAGCGTTTAACATCGAGCTATATACACAAAGTATCGAGCGTTACACAGCACCGCTAATCTTCATCACAACCGTCATCTTGTTGTTCGGTGTGGCGGCAGCGGTATTGGCAACCAGTGGTATCTACGGCGTTATGTCTAACACCATTAACCAACGTACTCAGGAAATCGGCGTTAAACGTGCTTTGGGTGCAGACGAGTCTCGCATCACCAAAGAGTTCCTGATGACAGGCGTGAAACAACTGCTTATCGGTGGTGTTCCAGGCGTGATCATGGGCTGTATGATGGGTGTTGCCATGTCTGAACTGTTCCCGGTAACCATTGTTGACTTGACTATCATCTCGTCCGTAATTGTCACCATCGTAGGCGGCGCAGTGATTATCGCCACTTACGTACCAACCAAACGCGCGTTGGATATGGAACCAAGCCAGGCACTACGCCACGAGTAAACAATTTTGAGAGCAGGGGGCTGTTTTTAGGAGAGCTAAGAGCACTGTTTAGTCCCCAGCCGCTATGTAAAATTGAGTGTAAAAAAGTAAAAACCCCGGAGGTGAAAACCACCGGGGTTTTTTAATGCCTGATTGTGCTTGGTGAGGTCACTTCAAACAGTTGGTTTTTCACCTTTCCATCGTCATGCTGAATTTATTTCAGCATCTATTTTTTCAACCATCTTGCT
Source organism: Paraneptunicella aestuarii (assembly GCF_019900845.1). Lineage (NCBI taxonomy): Bacteria > Pseudomonadati > Pseudomonadota > Gammaproteobacteria > Alteromonadales > Alteromonadaceae > Paraneptunicella > Paraneptunicella aestuarii. The sequence goes on from NZ_CP074570.1 coordinate 2,038,559, forward strand.
AACTGTTTAGAGGTCCCGAAACAAGTTCGGGATGACCTTTGGTCACTTCAAACAGCTAGTGGTTCCAGACAATGCAGCCTCAGCAGCCAATGCAAATGCAGCGTCTCAACAGCTTCAAACAGCTAGTGGTTCCAGACGCAGAAAATAGTAAGGGGGCTTTACCAGTAGTAGTAGTCTCAACAGCTTCAAACAGCTATCCCAAAGTCATGCCGCACGAAGATGCGGCATCCAGTTGCACCTTTAGTCGCAAATATCACCCAAGTTTCAGCATCTCTTTTCCAACCATCTTGCTGACTGTTTAGAGGTCCCGAAACGAGTTCGGGATGACCTTCGGTCACTTCAAACAGCTAGTGGTTCCAGACTCTTCTCTCGCAACAAAACGTGCTCGATTTGCTTAAGTCTCAACAGCTTCAAACAGCTAGTTTTTCACCTTTCCGTCGTCATGCTGAATTTATTTCAGCATCTCTTTTACCATTCATCTTGCTAACTGTTTGGAGGTTCCGAAACAAGTTCGGGATGACCTGCGGTCACTTCAAACAGCTAGTGGTTCCAGACCGTATTATGCTAATGGCTGCGGCGGCTATGCCTGTCTCAACAGCTTCAAACAGCTAGTGGTTCCAGACAAAAAAGGCAAAATTACAATTAGACTTAAAATAGTCTCAACAGCTTCAAACAGCTAGTGGTTCCAGACAAATTCTTTTTTGTTTTGTGTCTTTCCTTTGACAGTCTCAACAGCTTCAAACAGCTATCCCAAAGTCATGCCGCACGAAGATGCGGCATCCAGTTGCACCTTTAGTCGCAAATATCACCCAAGTTTCAGCATCTCTTTTCCAACCATCTTGCTGACTGTTTAGAGGTCCCGAAACGAGTTCGGGATGACCTTCGGTCACTTCAAACAGCTAGTGGTTCCAGACTATAGGAGTAGAATATGAGAAAGTATACTGATTGGTCTCAACAGCTTCAAACAGCTAGTGGTTCCAGACCTAAACACGATCTTCCTTTGTTGCGCCAATATCACGGTCTCAACAGCTTCAAACAGCTAGTGGTTCCAGACAGGATTTAGATAAAAGAGTGGAAGCTCTAAAAGGTCTCAACAGCTTCAAACAGCTAGTGGTTCCAGACTGGCATATCACCCTAAGGACGTACCGGATACAGATGTCTCAACAGCTTCAAACAGCTAGTGGTTCCAGACATTTAGTTTTATCAAAAGTAGTTTTACCAGGAGTAAGTCTCAACAGCTTCAAACAGCTAGTGGTTCCAGACTGCACCTATTTTAGCCTGTGTCATACAAGGGCTGGAGGGGGTATTTTGGCGAACCTCTGAGGAATTGTCCAGAAACCTGTGGATAAGTGCTGGAATTATTTGGGCGATGGCGTTGCAGCCCTTTATTGGCGTGGGTTGGCGAGTCTCGGCTTGTTTTTGATGAGGGCTTTTTGAACCTTTTTCTCTATTTTTCAATCAATTACCCTTAATTTATTAATGTTATCCACAGGTAGCGAAATAGGTTCGCCAAACTGAGTTATCCACAATTCAAAAGGTTTTTTCTGTGAATAACTGCCTTTATTGTTGGGGTTTAGTGTATCAGAATAGCTGCTGGCCAGTAACCTAAAGGTTTGTCGGGAATTGCTTTGGAGGTTTTTCTACATTGATGGCATAAACGATAAAATCGTATTTCATCGCCCGGCTCTAACAGCGCTTCCAGTTTTATCTGCATTTTCTGCATATCGCCAAGGCGTTTAAATGCCAGTTCAAAAACCGAGTATTGCACTCGGTCTCCGTATTGCATTAATGCCTTTACCACGTTACGACGCACTTTATCGTCAGAGATATCGAAACAGACAACATATATGCTTAACGTACCCGCCATGGTGTAAATTCTCCTTGTTGCTGATGGTAATTCACCAAACTGACCGCTTGTTGGTAAAGTGCTTGCGAGGGTGTGACGGTGTCTTCCTGCTGATAGGTGGCGGCGGGGCTTTCCATTAATGTCAACAAGTGCCCCAAAAAGATTTTTCGCCCTTCGGAATTAATGTAACAGGCGATTTTTCCCGATTCGTTTTCGTTTAGCGTAAAGTGTTCCCGGGTGATCTGGTTGCGCCTTAACAGGGTTAAAACGCTACGTTCTACCAGATGCCTGAAAGGCTCCATCAGGTCTGAGGCCAGTGCTGCATGGGTTCCCCCCGATTGGTGAAACACGCCTATCCAGGGCAGAAGTCCTGCCACTCTTATGAGTGTGTCGCTGTAGCCGTACAGTAATGTATAACCGAGGGACAATAAGGCATTGGCCGGGTCGGGGGGCGGCCTGCGTTGCCTGTGGTTAAACTCGCACCACTCGGGCAGTAGGTCGGTAAACGCATGGAAAAACTGTTGTGTTGCCGCGCCCTCGTAACCACGCAGCATGTTAACATTGGAGGCCATCAATGCGGCTTGAACCAGTGGTGACAGCGCTTGGGTGTTGGGGCTGTTGTGGCGGCGTAGTACGTCTTGCATATTGCGAATGCGGCATTCTACCAGTTGCTGGCTTAAGGCTAACTGTTGCTCGTTACTTAATTGATGTTGTTTCTGCCATAACTGCTGCGAATAGCTTTGTGTTATGGGGGCACTGGTGCAGCCAATATAGCGCCCCATTGTGGTGGCATAATGCACGGGAATATGTGCTTGCATTAGCTGGTGTAAACATTGGCTGGTAATTTGATGGTGCCCAAATAGTACAATACAGCGGATGGCGCTGAAGGGTTGGTTAACCACAACTTCTTCATCCCGAGAGACCGACAGCCTTTGCTGGTGGCAATGAATAGTGCAAGCGTCGCCACTGACACACAGCAAGGTTCCTTGCCTATCTCTTTCGCCAACCGGTTGAATGGGGGAGTCGTTTAAGGCCGAAGGTGAGGAGTGTTGTTCAAGCAGATAATCTGTGAATTTTACGGTTGTTTCCTGCGCTGTGCTTTCAATGTTTGAGCTTTCAATGCCTGTGTTCTGAGAGTTTGTGCTCTTAACTCTTGTATTGAGGGGCGGCTCTGGGTGTTCAATCGGGTTGGATACATTCGCCGCCAAGGCTTGGTCGGGTTCGCTGGTGCTTGGTTGTGGGGTTTCATCTGGTGTGGTTGTGCTGTTGTTTAATGCCAATTGTTGCAACGATTCGGGTAGTGAAGCCAGCCATGAACCGGATGGAATGCCTTGCTTTTGTTTCGAGGCAGGTGCTTTGCTGGGCAGTGCCAGTTCCCCCACAATCAAATAGCCTAGAAAGTGAAAGCCTTGATCCAGTGATTTAATTGCGGTTTTACGTTTATTCAGTTCCAGGTCGTGTTCAGCCAGTGATTCTGTCGCGAGCGCCAGCGCTTGTTCAGCTTGTTCTTTGCTTTTGCACATCACAATAAAGTCGTCGGCAAAACGAATAAGCCTGAATCCTTGAGCTTGTAGATCGTTGTCAAAATCGTCCAGTATCAAGTTTGCCACTAACGGACTTAATGGGCTGCCTTGAGGGATCCCCATTTTGCGTTCCACGGCATGGCCGTTGAAAACCACCGGAGCGGCTAACCAGTTAATAATTACCTGAACGAATTCGGCTTCCCCGAATAAGCCGAACAAGCGTTTTTGGATATGGTCGCGATTAACCGAATCAAAAAATCCATCAATGTCCGATTCAAAAACCCAGTGGTAGCCTTCCCGTTTGGCTTGTCGAATATCCATTAAGGCGTTTAGGCGCGATTTATTGGGGCGATAACCGTAGCTTTTTTCATACATTAAGGCTTCTATACTGGGCTGAATGGCTTGTTGTATTACCCGTTGTAATACTCGATCCAGAAACGGGGGAACGGCTAAGGGGCGCGGCGCTTTACCAGGTTTTTGTAATATGCTGCCCTCCAGCATGGGAACGGCGTAGTGATTTTGAGCGATTTGTTCCAGTTGCTGTTTAAGCGAGGTGATATCGGTGTTGCTGCTGGCCTGGCTTTTTTCCAGCGCTAACTGTAATAACTCGTCACGTTGAATGTGTTTTAACCAGGGGGTAGCCGCGTTGATCGGTGGAGGTATTTGTATTGGCTGTTGTTGGGCGTCGAATAATGCATAACGACCCAGCCCAAACTGGCGGTTTTGCCCTATGCCCAGAAGTTGGCTGAGCAGGATCACCTGTAACCAGAAGTCGTCAATGTCTGATATATGTAAGCGGCATTCACCAAACATTCCGCCACACTGTTTGCTGTTCTTGTTATTTTTATAGTCGTTGTTTTTGTAGTCGTTATTGAGCCAAAACCAGTGGCTTTCACTACTGCTGCCAGTAGGCAATGTTGGCATTTTAGGCCGGGGGGGAGGGGTAAATTCACTCAACAGTGTTGCAATGCCGGTATACATACGTTCTAGCAAGAGTTCTAGAGTGATGTCTTTTGCATCCCGAGCGAATCGGGCTTCTCCTTTGGCGGTTTCACGGTCTTTAAAGGATTTTAATAGCCGGGTTGGGGCGGTCAGGCGCAATAAACAACCCTGAGGCGAAGCCAGTGCTTGTTTGAGTTGCTGGCTTAAGCAAGCGAAGCTAAGGCTGGTCAGCGCGGTGAAGTCATTTGCGTGGAATACCTCGGTTTGGGTTAAGGCGTCGGTCAGGGTGAGCAATTCCAGGTTGTTATTAAATGCGGCTTTGGCTTCCAGCGGCTTGGCGCTGACGGGTAAAGCGCGTAACTGGCTTATCAGGAAATTAAAAAATTCCGCTTCAGGGCGCACTAAAATGAGCCGGAATTGATACTCATCCCCCTTGTTGTACGCCACCCGGCTACATTCAGGCAAATCCAGGAAAAAAGCCGGTGTTTGAGTATGGTTGTTGAGCAAATGCTTTAGCCAGCCATATACCAAAGGATGATGAAAGGGTGAGCATTGCACGGCTTGTAGCCACTTTAAACGGATATCCAGTACATAAATGGGAAAGAGTGCATCAAAAGGCATTGCCAGTCCTTGTCCGTTGTAGAGTTTCGGCGGGGAATAAACAACTATCCCGAGTTATTTAACGGGGAGTAATACTAGCCGAAAGTTACGCCGTTGCAAGCTGGATAGAATGAAATTGGCAGAGAATATGACCTTAAAGGTAAGGCGGTTTTTACGGGGGAGTCATTGTAAAAACCGCTGGTTTTTCCCCTTTCCGTCGTCATGCTGAATTTATTTCAGCATCTCTTTTTTCAACCATCTTGCCAACTGTTTGGAGGTCCCGAAACAAGTTCGGGATGACCTTCGGTCACTTCAAACAGCTAGTTTTTCACCTTTCCGTCGTCATGCTGAATTTATTTCAGCATCTCTTTTTCAACCATCTTGCCAACTGTTTGGAGGTCCCGAAACGAGTTCGGGATGACCTTCGGTCACTTCAAACAGCTAGTGGTTCCAGACTTGTCAAAATGGTGATTTTTTTGAGGTCAGCATGTCTCAACAGCTTCAAACAGCTAGTGGTTCCAGACCTCTAGATCATCACGGCACTTTGCCTCATTTAAAGGTCTCAACAGCTTCAAACAGCTAGTGGTTCCAGACGACACTTTTACGTTATTCTTGGATACGAAGATATTCTCAACAGCTTCAAACAGCTATCCCAAAGTCATGCCGCAGAAGATGCGGCATCCAGTTGCACCTTTAGTCGCAAGTATCACCCAAGTTTCAGCATCTCTTTTCCAACCATCTTGCTAACTGTTTGGAGGTCCCGAAACGAGTTCGGGATGACCTGCGGTCACTTCAAACAGCTAGTGGTTCCAGACGGTGGAAACCAAGGAACAAGAACCACAGCATTTGTCTCAACAGCTTCAAACAGCTAGTTTTTCACTCTTTTCCATCGTCATGCTGAATTTATTTCAGCATCTCTTTTTTCAACCATCTTGCCAACTGTGTGGAGGTCCCGAAACGAGTTCGGGATGACCTGCGGTCACTTCAAACAGCTAGTGGTTCCAGACAATTTGGGGAATGTTTTTTGAATAAAGAACAAAAAGTCTCAACAGCTTCAAACAGCTAGTGGTTCCAGACCTAGAGTGAACTGAAAATGTTCCTTCCAACTTGTTGTCTCAACAGCTTCAAACAGCTAGTGGTTCCGTCATCCCCGCGAAGGCGGGGACCCATAAACACAGGCGTTTGAGAATGTAACAGCCCTCAACTATTTCGCACTATATCAGTGCGGAGTTAATGGATTCCTGCCTTCGCAGGAATGACTGCGTGATACTTCAAACAGCTAGTGGTTCCAGACTTAGCTAGCGTGATAGGAAAGGAGGCGTGGTGGTCTCAACAGCTTCAAACAGCTAGTGGTTCCCCTTTCCATCGTCATGCTGAATTTATTTCAGCATCTCTTTCAACCATCTTGCTAACTGTTTAGAGGTCCCGAAACAAGTTCGGGATGACCTTTGGTCACTTCAAACAGCTAGTGGTTCCAGACAGTTGATCGATATTCTGCTGGTTGCCAAGTTATTGTCTCAACAGCTTCAAACAGCTATCCCAAAGTCATGCCGCACGAAGATGCGGCATCCAGTTGCACCTTTAGTCGGCAAGTATCACCCAAGTTTCAGCATTTCTTTTTCCAACCATCTTGCTAACTGTCTAGAGGTCCCGAAACAAGTTCGGGATGACCTTCGGTCACTTCAAACAGCTAGTTTTTCACTCTTTTCCATCGTCATGCTGAATTTATTTCAGCATCTCTTTTTTCAACCATCTTGCTAACTGGTTAGAGGTCCCGAAACAAGTTCGGGATGACCTTCGGTCACTTCAAACAGCTAGTGGTTTCCCTTTTCCATCGTCATGCTGAATTTATTTCAGCATCTCTTTCAACCATCTTGCTAACTGTTTGGAGGTCCCGAAACGAGTTCGGGATGACCTTCGGTCACTTCAAACAGCTAGTGGTTCCAGACTCAGTTGGTCAAACAAATGAATGACAAGCTTTCAGTCTCAACAGCTTCAAACAGCTAGTGGTTCCAGACGAAGCGAAATACAAGTCGTGGAGGGGCATATCTGTCTCAACAGCTTCAAACAGCTAGTGGTTCCAGACTAGAATCGATGAGGTTGCCAGCTTGGCTGGTTTATGTCTCAACAGCTTCAAACAGCTAGTGGTTCCAGACAAGAGTGAGCAGTCGATTTCCTTAGCTACAAAAATGTCTCAACAGCTTCAAACAGCTAGTGGTTCCAGACGACTTATAATTCAAATTCAAAAGCAGGGCCTTAAGTCTCAACAGCTTCAAACAGCTAGTGGTTCCAGACTGCACCTATTTTAGCCTGTGTCATACAAGGGCTGGAGGGGGTATTTTGGCGAACCTCTGAGGAATTGTCCAGAAACCTGTGGATAAGTGCTGGAATTATTTGGGCGATGGCGTTGCAGCCCTTTATTGGCGTGGGTTGGCGAGTCTCGGCTTGTTTTTGGTGAGGGCTTTTTGAACCTTTTTCTCTATTTTTCAATTGATTACCCTCAATTTATTAATGTTATCCACAGTTGATGAAACAGGTTCGCCAAATTGAGTTATCCACAATTAAAGACGCTTTTTCTGTGAATAACCTGGTTTTTAACCTCTCAACCTATAAAACTTGTTGTCCGAGCTAGCCGCGAAACAGCTTGGTTGGTGCGATTATAACGTAATATAGCTACACATTCATTGCTTAATATCAGCTGGTTGGAGAGGGGAAGTCGATACCTTAGCGTTCTCAGGCGTGAGACAGGCGATGACTAAAAGCCAATCTGTTTACTTTAATTTTATGGGGTTGTATGGTTATAATCCGGTGCTTCTTTGGGGGCTTTGTTGTTGTGCGTTATTTTTAAAGAAGGTTGATAAAATGCGCCTTGCTAGTGTGGGGCGCCTGTTGTAAACAATCTATTTTTTTGTTTTTTCTATTGTCTGTTTTTTCTATTGAGAAGCGCGCTACGATCACAAAACACTGAAGAAGGCAAGGGGGATAAGGAGTATGTGGTTTATCCGTTAATGATGTTGCCATTCCTGTTCGAGCAAATGTTCGTGTTATGGTTTTAGTCAGGGATTATACAAATAATGTCCAGAATTGCTGGAGAGCCTTTCCATTTTTTATGGCGCAAATATGCGTCTTATGTACATGATTTTTTCTTATTACTGCTTACGCTGATTTTTCTGATTAGCGTTAACTGGCTTGCAAAGCTGGTGATCCAGTTTTTCTTTGGCTCAAGTGCCGATGACAATACGCTTCTTTTGTTAAAACATCATAGTCTTACTGTAGCGAACCATTTTACTGTGCAGGTAAATCTGGTTTGGCTGGGGTTGTGTCTGCTGTTGGGTGTGGTTGTGATTAAGGTTGTCTGGTATCACTTTTCCAAAACTCAACAGGAGCGCCGGGCGATGGACTTTGGGCATTACCCCGGCATTTCCTTGTTTCCGGGAACCTTGCAACATGCGGCGTTATTAACCTTTCTGGTGTTTTTTGGCATTGCTCTGGGGTGGCTAAGCGACGGCATTAGTGCTGTGTTACAAAGCCATTGGCTGAACAGTTCTCGGCTTTGGCTTTTTAGTGGCGGTTTGCTGCTTGTTTTAACCGTGTGCCAACGGTTGTCGCTTCAGTTGGGGGTTATTGTCGCGGTTAGTGCTTATACCTTGCTCCTTATGTATTGCACTGCTCCTCTGTGTTGGGCGTTGGTGTTGTCGTTGCTTACCGGATATGTATTTTTTGAGCAGGTGAAAGCTTATGCTCAACCCAAGAGCGTTACGTTAGGTAAAAATGAAGGGCATCCTGCTTTTGGCCATTTGATTGTGTTTTTATCTGCATTGAATAAGCCTGTGCAACAGGCTGTGTTTCCTGCCGATGTTCGAGAGCGTTTGCGCAGTCAACTCAATGATGTGGTGGATGAAGCCTTAATTCAAGCACTTGGGCAACCCGTCTGGCATAAAGACGGGGTTGATAAAATAAGGGATAAAGGCAAGACGATGCAAAAGGTTTTGCAAGATGATCCCAATCTGAAAGAGATAAAAAGTTTGCTAGACGATGCTCATTATTGGCTGGATTTTATTCGGCTGGTGTTGGCGTGTTGTGTGCAAAAATCAAAGGTGCTTGATTTAGAGAAACGAGATTTAAAGGCGTTAGATTTCCAAGGGCGAGAATTGCGCCCATTGCCAATATTGCTAAGCCAGGTTGTGTGTTTTGTTGATGCGGTTACCAGCAAGGTGACTAACTGGCAAATGATGTTGATCGCGATGGAGCATCATCTCGGTTTTAACCGGTGTTCCAGGCTGGGTATGGGGCCTCCTGCCCCTTTGCCTTTGGTAGATGCCAGCAAGTTGAGAATGAGTTTTCTGCTGTCAAAAGATGAGCAGTTCTTTGGTAATACGAGTGCGTCCAGTATGAGTGAATTAGGCTTGTTGCAATCTGTTTTTGCGCTTTATAGCGATCCTCAGTTAGGGGCCTTGCTTCAGCCCGCGAATTGCAATGGCAACAAGGTTTTCGACCCTAAAAAACAGTGCTTTGTATATATGGATACACAGGAGAAAGGCATGGTGTGCCAGAGCTTGTTTCATGCGTCATGCTCACAGGGAAAGGGCATTGATTTTGAAGATTATTATGCTTGCTTAACGGCTGTAAATTCTGTTGCGAAGGCCGGTAATGTGCCTTTGCCCAATACTATTGTTGATTTTACCGGTGGCAAGAAGATCACCAGTATGGCTGCGACGATGGCATCAACTACCAGCGATATGAAGGTGCAGTATGTTAGCAACGATTATCAGATAAAGGGCTATGACCTGCGGTATTACGATTTTGAAAAAATGGGAGGCTAACTCAGTGACAGTAGCATCAGATTTTGGCACGCGGATGGATGCTTTAAGTAATATAAGCGCCAGCCGCAGGTTGTATTGCGCAACGTTTGAAATTAACACCTGGCTGTTTATGCAAGGAGCGAGTAAAAAACTGGCGTTGCGAGAGGCTTCCATTAAAGGCGTGTTACGGTACTGGTGGCGCGCTTTGTATTGGCTAGAGGAAAGGGAAAAAGCCGCCAGAGAGCATCAAAATTATCAGGATATTAACAACCTTGCCTTACAAACCTTGCATAAAAGGGAGCTGGATTTATGGGGGGGCACAGAGGGGGCTTCCAGGGTCAGGTTAAAGGTGGTTCAAAACAAAGAGTATGCAAATCAGTCTTCTAATTCAGTGCCGTCTTCGATAGGTTATGGGCTTGGGCAGGGTATTTATAATAAGGAGATTCTTCGCCCGTATTATACCGGTGGCACTTTTTCTCTGAAAATTGAACTGGATAAGTCGCTGGATGAAGTGTCGGTGCAATCGGTACTTAATGCGGTTTTGTGTTTGCATCAATTTGGTTGCTTGGGCGCGAGAAGTCGGAATGGTTTTGGTTCCGTGACCTTGTCGAAACTAACGCATAATGACAGGGACGTACTTCAATTTCATGATACAGCGTTGAGCAAACATCTTGATAAGGTGCTTAAGGGCAATGATTCATCAGAGTTTTACAGCGACGCTGATATTAATGTTGACGATTTACCTCCTATTCCTGCATTTAGCCGCCATACACAAATAATAGAGGGCAAAGGCCATTCCCACTCTTCAACAGGGCGAGATGGTCAGCAGGTTTTAGCTGATTTGCTTGATGTATATAAGGAAGTAAGAAAATCCTATGCTAACGATGATAAGGCTTTTTTCGATTCTTATGCTAAGGATGGTTTTAAGCTCGAAAATTGGGATCCCAAAGACAAGCAAAATGATTTTCCGCAGCGCTTTTTTTTAGGAATGCCCATGGTCTGGAGTGTAAAGAGGGAGGGAGATAAGCCAAAAAATTATCGTATTGAGGCTAAGGCGTTTGATACTTCGGAGAATAATAATGGAAAAGCGATAAATCGCCGTGGTTCCATGTTTTTTATGAAAGTGGCGCGTTGTAAAAACACAAATAGCTATATCCATAGGGTGCTATTTATGCCGTCGTTATTTCTTCCTCTGTCCCCTAAAAAGGTGACTCCATTCGGAAAATTCAAGGCGGCCTGGAAAAGAAAGCCTGAGCACAATAAAAAGAATAGATTTGGCACGATGTTTAGTAAAGATTTTGCTATTTCTAGTGAGCAGCCTTATAGGGCTAATAAGGCGTTTTTTAGTAATTTTAAGAGGCAGTTATCCAGCTGCGAAGAAAACAGCGTGGAGACCGCCGATGAGTAAGCAATATTACTTCCATTTTTCTATTGGGCCGGTTCATCGTTTTGTTATGCAAGCGCGCAGAACTCGGGATTATTGGGCTGGTTCGTTTTTGCTGAGCTGGTTGACGGGTATTGGCTTGTATAGTGCTCAAAAACGCCATGGTGAGAGTGTTTTACCTCTGTTACCTGATGATATGGGCAAGGCTTTTTCGGGGGAGGACGATAATCAAGATGCTTTCTTTAATAATCTTCGTTTTGGGCGACTACCCAATAAAGCCACGATTAAATTGCCAGAAAACTTGAGCTGTGAACAACAGGTCGCTTTTGCAAATGATGTGATTGCTGAGATTCGCCAACACTGGCGAAGCCTGGCTGATAGAGTGTGGTGTCAGGACATTGAACCTTTTCTTGCTCAAGAGGGCTATGACAAAAAGCAGGATGTTGTTGCTAACTGGCAGCAGCAGGTTGAACATTTCTTTGATATTCGTTGGTGTATTAACAATGAATTGCTTGGTGGTAAAACCTTGCGTGCCAGAGGTATGTGGCGCACTCCGCAAAACAGCCTGAGCAACCGTCCTTCCTCGTCGTTATTAAATTGTATGTTAATTAAAGACTTACCTGAGTTGTCGGGGCAGGTTAGTCAACAGGATGCAAAAGACAAATTTTGGAACCGGCTAAGAGACTTTCATCGGAACGCCGATACGGTAAAACTGCGCCTGGTTCACGATATTCGTGACGGCGAGTTTTTAAGCGCTATTGCTTATATTAAACGCCGTTTTAGCTCGGTGTTTCAGTATGATAATGGCAACATCAAGGGCTGGAAAATCACTCCCAGAGTGCCTTCTTTGGCATATGTTGCTGCCACTCCCTGGTTAATTTCCTTGCTGGAGGCACTTAAACAGTCTGATAAGGTTGATGCGGCAAAAGCAAGTGTGGAATGTTATCGTCAGGCTCTTAGTGATTTGGTGCGAGAAAAACCGAATTTTGACCAGGCTAGCAATGAAGAAGAGATTGCTGTTCAGGGAGTAGAAGAGGTGGCGCGAGGTTATGACTACTTAAGTGAATTAGCTGAAACAGACGGAACTTACTTTTACATTAATGAGCTTCAGAATTACCGTAATTTTGAGGGCTATAAACCAAATGATGCTCGTTTCTCATCACGTAGCCAAGAAGCGATTAAGGCACTAAAAGCACTTATGAAGCTGAATAACGACGAGGCTTCACCGAGTGCTTATTACGCTATGCTGAGTATGGATGGTGACCGTTTTGGTGATTTGCTCAAGCATTTGGAACCTTCGTCTATTCCAGACTTTAATCTTATGCTTGCTGGTTTTATCACTCAGGTGAATGAGATTGTACGACGCCACAACGGTTTTGTTATTTATGTTGGAGGGGAAGATGTTCTGGCGCTTACACCTGCCAACAGTGCTTTGCGTTGTGCAACTGAATTACGCCAGGCGTTTATTGCCTGTAGTCAGGATTTTTTACACAACATCAATGTTGATTTGCCCAAGGTGACGGCTTCAACATCGGTCTGTTTTGCACACTATAAAATTCCATTAAGCAAAATCATTCAGGAGGGCGAGCGCTTGTTGAACCATGTTGCTAAAACGCAATGTGGCCGGGATGCGGTTGCGGTAAGTTTGTGGGGACAAGGGCAGTGTTTTTTCACTTATTCAAGCCCTTGGAATGAGTTTATTACTCCGCTTGCTGCTGGAGATGCGGGTGACAGCGGCAGTGATGACAAAAGCGATCTGTTGCCTGTTGAGTATTTGGCTGAACTGTTCAAAGGGAAGCAGTTTGGGCGCAGTTTTTTGCACAGGGTAAAGCAACGCTATGAGGAGCTTAACAGCATTCAAAATAACGAGACGATAAAAGGATTGGTATTGTCTGATTTAGGGCGTTCAGGCTATCAGAGTGGACAGGATGGTGAACTGGAACCTTTGCTGGTTGAACATCTTTTGGCGTTTTCCCGGATACGTACCAATCATTCGCAGGATGTGCCTGTTGCGTCCCGTGCCTTGTCTCATGTCTATAGCCCGGATGCGTTGAGCTTATTGATGTTTGTTGCGGGTGATTATCGCGGCAGCCGTCGAAACGATGGCTAAAAGGAGCGTTGAACTATGAGTAACAATAACAAAAGCCATTCTCTTCGCTTTTCTGTCATGGACAGTCTATTTTTGCGTGAAGGGCGTAATTATGAAGATGTGGGAGGGCTGCCTGTTGCAAGTCAGAAACTCCCAAGCTTACGTACCCTCTATGGTGCTGTTCGCGCCCGGTTATGGGAGTTATTACCTGCCCATGAGCGAAAAAATATTATTGGTGACAGCTCTGATGATGCGCCTCAATTAAGAATGTCGGCTTTGCGTTTATCGCTGAATGACAAGGTATATGTGCCTTGTCCTCGTGATATTGCCCTGTTGGAAATCGCAAAAGAAAGTGCCTCGCCAGATGGTACGTCTCATGAAGAAATACGCTATTTTGAGCCGGGTGAGCCAGTGCTGTGTGATGTTGGTAATACAGAAACGGCGCAAACCAAAGATGTATCAGGCAATCGCCCGCATTACTTCAGGATGCCTGAATTAGCTGGTTCAGATGAAAAGACGAGGGATACGAGCTTGTCTTTCGTATCAACCACTGTGTTACAACAATGGCTTAATCATGAGCCTGTGCATTTGGATCAAGCGTCACCAACCCCCGATTTTATTGAGCTGGAAGAGATCTTGTTGTCTGAAGTGCGTTTGGGAGTGGCTCTTGAAGGTCGGCAAGTCAAAGAAGGGCAATTGTACCAGACTGAACACTTGCGATTTTCTCATCAGTATTTTGGAGATTTGCAGTTTGAAGTGGATATTTATGGATTAAGCGAGCCTTTATTAAAGCAATTGAGCTCTGATTATGTGGCATACCCGTTACAGCGACTGGGTGCTGATGGGCGTTCGGTTGCTGCGCAGTTGCGCAGTTCAAATCCATGTATTTCAAGCTTTGTACATATGCAACCTGATGCTGAATGGGTAGTGGTGACTTTGCTAAGCCCCGCTATTGCATCGTCAACTTACGGCTGCGGTTATTTACCTGTCAGCGATATTGAAAGTCGTTTTGAGCATGGCGCTAATGAGTCGGCTTTTGTTGGAGACTTAGACATTTTTGATGCTGCCAATATTGGTTCTGCCATGAATGTAAAAGTGGAGCAAGTGAGTGCTATTGTCGATAGACCTCAGTTTGATTCTGGCTGGGATATGGCTGGGCGTAAACCAAGAGAATCGCGGCAAGTGATCCCGGCCGGGAGCTGCTTTTATTTGCGTGCTACCGACGACCTTCTTAACTCTTTAACTTCAATACAGTCCTGGCAAGCTCCTGCTATTGGAAAACTAACACATATGGGCTTTGGTGCCATTGCCATTAAAACTGTCACTCGTAAATCCAAGGAGACAAACAATGACGTCCGCTGAGAATACAAATGCAATCAATAGCTGGATGGTTTTACTGACCGCTGAAACGTCTATTCACGCTGGCGCTGGCGATGGCAATGGGCTAATTGATTTGCCGATTATGCGAGAGGCTCAGAACCATTGGCCCTGTGTGTATGGTTCTGCCATGAAGGGGGCGATAAAAGCAAAGGCTGAAGGGGCGGGAAAGCAAAATGAGCAGTTATGGAATGCTACCTTTGGAAAAAATGAGAATGGTGACTCTAATGCTGGGCGTTTATTGGTAGGGGATGCTCGAATTTTAGCTTTACCAGTGCGCTGCCTGAATATGCCGACGGTAAAAGTGACGTGTGTTTCTGTATTGAAGCGTTTTGTGCGCGATGCCAAGCGACTTGGACTATTGAATACTGAATTTGAACTTTCAAATGAATTAAATGCTTTATCTGTTGCTGAGCAAAATACGGCGTTAGCCGACAGCGACTTGCTCAGCCACCTTGATAATGACGTGTTGTACCTGGAAGAGCACAGGTTTCAAGTATCTACATGGGGAGAATCTTTGGGCGAGTTTTCGGAGCTATTACCGGCTGTGAATGAGATGGTTATAGTACGGGATGAGATATTTGGCCATTTGTGTACTCATGCTGTTCCCATTACTCCTCATATTCGTATTAACTCGAAAACCGGGACAGTGGTTGATGGCGCCTTGTGGTATGAAGAAAGTTTGCCAGCGGAATCCATATTGTATTGGCCTTTGAGTTTATCGCCTGTAGGTCGAAGTGAGTTAAGCAATAAGGACATTGCTGATTATGTGAATAACACTGTGCTGGGGCAAGATGAGTCTTCTTCAACCCATCCCGCTTCTGCGCCCTATGTGCAAATAGGGGGAAATGAAACAGTGGGTATGGGATGGTGCAAGATGGAATTGTTGTTCAAAGATGCTGGAGGCAAATCGGTATGCAATTAGAATCGCAACAATTTGCAGAGACGGTATTTAAGTGGCTGGAAAGCGATGATATTAGGGAAATCGGTGTTAAGCGAATCAATAATCGGGTGAAGGCTGTTCCTGCGATGTTACAGAATAATGGTTTAATGATGACTCTCGTGACCCTGGAAGCTTCTTCGGATAAGTGCGATAAAAAAATAGGTCGTTTTATCTGTGAGTATTTACACGATGAAAGACTGGCATCGGCTGCTTCGGGAGAGGCGAATACAAACGATGTTGCAAACAAGGCTACAAGCGATAACGCATTGCTATTGGATAAAACCATTACACAGCTACAAGCCTTGACACTGACGCGTTATTTTTTTGCTCAAACCAAAACAGCCCAGTTGGTTAATTGGGTGAAGCAGATCTCTCAGGCTAAAAAAGAACTGTCGGAGGCAACTAAGCAGGAAAAGCAAGATTCAGCAGATGCAGCAACAGCAGATACCGAGACTGGAGATGCAGGATGAGCGAGTCAGAAAATATTGATTTATTGGCTTTGAAAGGGAATGCCAATATGGGCTTGTTGTACAACAAGTATTTCGGTTTTGTTATGAAGGAAAAGATGAACCATAAGGACAGGGCTGGCTTCAAAAACACGGTTTATGATCCTACTCAATCAAAATCTGTATTTTTTAGATTGTTTGAGCCTGATGATGGAAATCATGGTGGTTCCACAATGTCATTGACATTGCTGACGACTCAACACGCATGTTCGAGCAAAAGTCAGTCATCTGTAACAAAAACCGATACAACCCGGTTAGAGAATGCAATTAAGCAGTCGCAAGAAAACAGAAGTACCATGCTGAGACGCTTGGGGTTCGAGGGTAAAGATGTGACTCGGGTGTATCAATCGGATGGATTTTTCCTGACGGGGGTGGGTTCTCCCCATCCCATCGGTAATAATTTGCAATTTCATCCTGCTTTGGGAACCCCTTATTTACCGGGAAGTGCTGTAAAAGGTGCATTGAAACATTTCATCCGGGAAATGATGTTGATGTCTGAAAGTAATTCAGATACTGAGCAAGCTAATCTTAACACGGGAGATTTGGCGCTGCTTGAACACCTTTTTGGTTTGGATGTGGAGCAGGATAAACCGCAAGCTTCTAAGCAGAACCAGGAAAATAGCGCCATGGATGATGAGGGTTTGACGAAAAAAGATGAAAAATCAGGTAGTTATATCTTTTTTGATGCCTTGCCTGTGAGAGTTCCACAATATACGGCTGATGTAATGACGCCCCATTTTGGCAAGTGGTGCCTTGAAGGGGGTAAGAGGGAGCACACTTTAAGCAATACACCTAATGATTGGAGTGATCCGCTTCCAGTTCAGTTTCTGGCAGTCGAAGACATTAAACTGGAATTTGCCATTATTCCCAAAAGACCTGCGCCACTGGGTTCAGCAGAGAGAGATATACAGAATAAAGAGCTGACTTTTTTATTTGCGATGCTCGAGCAGTTGGTTGAATTTAGGGGGCTGGGAGCGAAAACTCGCAGTGGATATGGACATTTTAAATTCATTAATTCCTGATTCTGAAAAGTTAAGTTAATTATCGTGACGGGCAAAATAAAGGGACTTGTTTTGCTTCATTAATCCCATCACCAAACCTTGTCGTTAAGAACAAAATTATTCATATCCAAAACATCAAAAATCCCTTTTAAATTTACAGTTTTAGCTCATTATTACTGTGTCTCAGCAAAGGTCTGTTAACCTGGTTTTAGTTTGTCTTTGTTGGGTATGCCCAGATCCATTCAAAAGATGCAAGCATCTAACGAATTTGATAAATATAATCTATATTTATCAAAGTTTTGATTAACACCTATTCTTTTTATTTATTGCATACCAAACAGGTTACCGATGGCGAAAACTATTATTGTGGCTGACAAAGCTTCACGATTTTCCGATGATCAGATCGAAGTGATAAGCTTTGAACAATATTTGGCTGAATATCCCAAGCTGAATGAACCCAAAATGCGCGTGATTAATTTATGTGATACCAGCAAGTATCTCAGTCACGGCTACTATTGTTCTTTGTTGGCGGAAGCGCGTCGTCACAAAGTATTGCCCAGTATTAGCACGATCAATGATTTAACTAATAAGGAAGACTCCGGCGAGGTTGAAGGGTTTCGCATGACCTTGTCCAAATCGCTATTTAAGCCAAAAACCTATGACTCGTCGGTTTCATTATTGGTGTATTTTGGCTGGACTCAGGAACCGGCTTATTTGAAGTTGGGAAGAACCATCTTTGAAAAATTCCCTGCACCGGTTTTGCGAGTGAACGTGAGTTGGAAGTCGGGTCGTCCTGAAGCTGAAGTGTTTAGTGTCAACATTTCCGAGTTGAATGAGCTGCAGACTGATCTGTTGCAAGAACGTCTGGATTTCTTTGTTTCCAGTGTGTGGCGAACTCAGGGTAATCGTAAGCAATATCGTTGGGAAATGGCGATATTGGTGAACCCGGAAGAGAAAACACCGCCAAGCGATAAGCGAGCGTTGCAAAACTTTGTCAAAGCGGCTGAGAAGCTGAATATTCATGCTGAGCTGGTGAGTGCTTCCGATATTGGTATGTTGAGCCGATACGATGCCTTGTTTATTCGTGAAACCACATCAATTAAGCATCATACCTATAAGTTAGCGCGTAAAGCCGAGATGGAAGGTTTGGTGGTTATTGACGATCCAACGTCGATTCTACGTTGTTGTAATAAGGTGTTTTTGCATGACGCTTTCACCTATAACCGTATTCCATCGCCCAAAACCTGCTTTGTGTCAGACATTGATGAACAAACTATCTCAAGGTTAGAGCAGGATTACAGTTTTCCAATGGTGTTGAAGTTGCCTGAAAGCTCTTTCTCTATGGGAGTGTTCAAGGTTGATAACCGTAATGAGTTGCAGGACAAGCTAACCGCCATGCTGAAGCATTCTGCTTTGGTGTTGGTTCAGGAATACCTGTATACCCAGTTCGACTGGCGTATTGGTGTACTGAATGGTCGCGCAATTTATGCGTGTCGCTATCATATGGCGAGAAACCATTGGCAGATTTACAACCATGCGGGCACGAAAAGCAAATCTGGTGCTTTTGAGACCTTGCCAACTTTTGAAGTACCGAGAAAAGTGTTGGATGTAGCGGTCAAATCCTGTGGTTTCGTAGGTAAAGGCTTGTATGGCGTTGACCTGAAACAGGTGGGTGACAAGATTTATGTTATCGAAGTGAATGATAACCCCAGTATTGAACATGAAGTTGAAGATCAATACTTGGGTAAAGAGCTATATATGCAGATTATGCAAGAGTTTGT
Organism: Paraneptunicella aestuarii; assembly: GCF_019900845.1. Taxonomy (NCBI): domain Bacteria; kingdom Pseudomonadati; phylum Pseudomonadota; class Gammaproteobacteria; order Alteromonadales; family Alteromonadaceae; genus Paraneptunicella; species Paraneptunicella aestuarii. The sequence goes on from NZ_CP074570.1 coordinate 2,057,353, forward strand.
TAATCGTCTCGAAGCCAGAGGCCGATAGGCATGTTGTTAATGAGTTCATATGGAAAAAGCATGGTGACACCTCACCTTAACCCTGTTTTTAGGGAAGCACAGGTAGAAGATTTAAAAGAGCTGGTGGCGTTGGAAAATGCTTCGTTTGAAACGGATCGTTTGAGTAAGCGTCAGTTTAAATATTGGTTAAATTCCGACCATTGCGTTTTCACTGTGGTGGAACAGGCTGGCATGTTGATGGGATACGGGCTGGTGATTATGCGCAAAGGCACTCGCCTGGCGCGTTTGTATTCCATTGCGGTGAGCAAGTCAGCCAGAGGGTTAGGGCTTGGCAAACAGTTACTGCAACATCTGGAGCAGCAAACCGCAGCGCTGAATAAGTTGTTTTTACGTTTGGAAGTAGCGAAAAACAACACCGTGGCTATCTCCATGTATGAGTCGATGGGCTATCGTATTTTTGGTACGTATCAGAACTACTATGCCGATCATAGCGATGCATATCGTATGCAAAAGGCGATTCGCAATCCGAATCGTATCCAGTTTTTGCCCGCTTACCCCTGGTATGAACAAACCACGGATTTTACCTGTGGCCCTTCATCCTTGATGATGGCGATGGCGCAGTTCCGTCCTGATTTGGAATTGAATCAGGAATTGGAACTGGATATCTGGCGTGAAGCAACAACGATTTTTATGACTTCAGGGCACGGTGGCTGCCACCCGGTTGGATTGGCCTTAGCGGCTATCAAGCGTGGTTTTCATGCTGAAGTGTATATCAATCAGGAAATTCCGCTGTTCACCAATGGCGTGCGCAGTCCGTTTAAGAAAGAGATCCTGGAACTGGTTGAAAGACAATTTTTATCCAAGGCTGAAAGAGCTCGCTTGACGATCCATTATCAGGATTTCTCTTTGGACGACCTTGCTCAAAGTTTTAATGAGGGTTCATGTGTACTGAGCCTGATAAGCACTTATCAATTAAATGGCAACAAAGTGCCGCATTGGGTAACAGTTACGGGAATGGACAGTGCCTGTTTGTACTTGCATGACCCGGATACTGATGATCAAAAGTTAACGCCTTTTGAGTGCCAGCATTTGCCGATTGCCTTGGATGATTTTTATAAGTTGTCCAGTTATGGTAAAGCCAAGTTGAGAACGGCGATTGTTATTAATCAGTTGTCAGCGTAAAAGCGCGAGAACGTAAGTAGGTTTTTTCGAGAAAAAACATGAAAGTAAATAATATTGATGTGATTACTATTGGCAATCGTATCGACATTAAGCCTAACTCTTCTGATTTTCCGCAGAAGTGGCAGTCTCGTCGCTATCGTGATGCTTTGCATATCAAGCTTGAACGAGGCACCGCTTTTCTTTTTGATTATGGTGTAATTGTAACCTGGTCATTATCTAAAGCTGAGTTGGAAGAGCTTAAGTTTTGCCTTGAGTCATTGGTGAAAGAGCCGATTGCGATTCCGGAAAATGAACAGTTTCATTATGAGGTTGCTGATCAGCAAAATGTGACCATTCATGACGATACTTTGTCATTGCCTGATGATGACGCTTTGACCTTATTAGCAATTAGCCATGCATTAGCACAGTCAGCGAAGTTGGAACAGTTTGAGATAGTGGCTGAGCAAACCGTAACGGATAATAACTATTTGTCTCAGATGTTGGCGAAAACCGGTAAGATCCCGCTTAATCGTAAGCAACTGGCTAAATTGCGCGGCAAATTGTTTATGACCAAAAGCGATATTCTATTGCGTTACAACTTGTTGGATACGCCAGAATTTTTCTGGGAATACCCAGAGCAAGAAGCCATTTATATGGTGGCGGCTAAATATCTGGATTTAAAGCCTCGCGTAGAACTGTTAACCATGAAGCTGGAAACCATCAGCGAGCTGTTGGAAATGCTGGCTTCTGAACAAAACCATAAACATTCGTCCTTCTTGGAATGGATTATCATTATCCTGATTGCCATGGAAATGGTGTTGTTGTTTGTGGAATAAGGCTATTCTGAACACCCGCTTGCATAAAGCGGGAGTTGTTTCGAACGTAAGCCTTTGATTAAACAAATTAGCTTAAGTTCGACGCAGTCATAATGTAGCGATGGAAACGTTGATTGTCATTCCGTCTTAGTGCGTGGAGATAGGCGGTTAAGTAACTAACCTGATCTTGTTGTGTCATTGGTAATTTTCCAAATATGGCCAGTAGTTGTTGAATGATTTGCTTCATTGAGTTTGGGTATGAATCAAAATGGACGGGACTTGTAACTGATATTCTCTTTTTGGGGTGCATATACAAATTTTCATAAATTATTGGGTTCCACCTTTTATTTTTCTTTATCAAAGGCCAAGGGTCGTGTGTATCAATACTCAGATTTTGGTATTGCCTGTTTAATTTGGTTAGAAACAGTTCGGTGATCTTGTCATGCTCCGAATTTCTTATTCTTCCTTCCACAATGCGGTCATAGCTCTCTTGGCTGAAGGCTCGAATGGCTTCCAATAACAATACAATCAATATCCCTTCTTCTTCTGGGTAATGAGCGCAAATGCCTGACACTCGCTCCAGAACCTGATTAATGGTGCGTAAATCCAATGCCAGAGATTCAAACACACAGGCCATAAATTGCTGTGCTGTTGCTTCTTCCCATTCCACAATGTTCAAAGCGTTGGTATCAATCAAACGGTTTGTAATGGTCTGTGCAGCTGGTTGAGTTGCGACATAAGCTTTTAAATCCGGGTTGTTTAGGGTGAAACTTCGGTTGAAAAATCGATTCAAATAACGCTCTGAATCAAATCCTGAACCATACAAGGCTTTGATGGAATGTTGTAATTGCGTGGTGTCGGTAGCGATAACGAAGATGACCTGAGGGATGGAGAAAATGTGTTTCACCATTTCCAGCATTTCAACGGCAAACGTAGGACGGCAGCGATCCAGTTCATCCACAAATACAAACAACGGAGCTTGGCGCAAAATGTCGTCGCTGTTTTCCTGTGAAGTAATGTTTTCCAGCACATGTTTAATTTGAGCTTTCAGCGTTTTTACCGAATCCTGCTGTTCTACATGTAGCTTTAATAAGGCTTCTGTCGCCTTTTGTGACATATCCGGGCTAATGTCATTGTTAGGTGATTTAGCCTCGTCGTTTTTACCCGTTTCGTTGGAAGTAGGTTGAGACTGGGGCGGTGACGCGCTGCTATTTTGTTCCTCATCAGAGCCATCGAACAGCTTATCGATATCGGTGCCAGTTAGCTTTTTCACCAAGCCTTTGGCAATAACAGGAGTAACAGATTTCACGACATCAATGGACGCTTTGGTAAGAGACTTTTTTAACTTTTCTTTTTCGTTATCTTTTTTGAGATCACATAAGGCAGTGATGACTTCCCCCAGAATCAAATACAAAGGTTCATTGTGGAAATCGTTAGCCCATGCATCAATATAAACAACAGGATATTTTTCTCTTAGCGTGTTCGCCCAACGCTTTAAAAAGTAGGTTTTGCCTGCGCCCCATTCGCTGTTCAAATTCAACACATAAGAGTCATCTCTATGAGTCATGAGATAACTGGTAAGGAACTTCGCTTGTTCGGCTCGTGAAAGTGTATCTTTTGGTAATTCATCACCGGTGAATTTGCATTCCAGGGAGGCTGAGTGCCATGCAAAATCAAGTGCGTCATTGGTGATAGTGGGTGAGTTGGGATCCGTCGGCATTATTTTATGATTCCTGTCTACTGGTTGCTTATGGAATATGGCGCTTTATATGGGACTTGAGCGATAAATTTCAATTCTGCGAATCAATTCACAAATTAGGCTTATTATACGAATTTGGATAACCTTTTTGCCGGCATGTAATATATACTCATCGGGCTTGTGAATTTTTGATTGTATTAACGATTAAAAATGCTACAACTTTGATCTCGGTGCTTGCGAATTAAGTAGTAAATGCACTGCATTGAGTGGCAGGGATTGCCCTAGGTATTGGGCTCTTAATTACTATGAATAATTTAAATATGATTGGTTTAATGAGTCACATACCCTCAATAATAATAAAAATATCTTTCTCCTATTGAGTATTTAAAGAGCAAAGGATGAAGTAATAGGTAGTCGCACAGTGGGCTACTTAACAATAAATTGATTTAGCTTGGGAATTAAACAATGACAATTAAATATGTCGCTTTAGCTGGCGCAGTTTTAATGCTGTCCGGCTGTGGAGGGAGCGATGACGCTACAACAACTAACGTCTACATTCCTCAAACACCAACAACACCTACAGCCTCACAAATTTTGAAGGAAACGATTGAAGCAGCATCAAATGGAGGTGGTATCGAATCTTTTATCCTTCCTGAAAATCTTTCCGACATCCCTCAAGATCCTAATAATCCACTGACAGAAGAAAAAGTTGCACTTGGTAAATTGTTATACCATGAAACCGCTTTGGCGACTCAAGGTGTAAATGGTGATCGTAATGGCACTTGGTCTTGCGCCAGTTGTCACCACGCTGATGCTGGATTTAAATCGGGTGTACCTCAAGGTATTGCAGAAGGTGGTGAAGGTTTTGGTATGAAAGGTGAAGGCCGTATGCTGGCTGCTGGGTTTGACGCAGCTTCTGCCGACCCTCGCTTTAGACCTGACGTACAGCCAATTGCCTCACCTTCTGTACTGAACACGGCTTACCAGGATGTTATGCTTTGGAATGGTCAGTTTGGTAATAATGTTGAAGGTATCGTGAATGCTGGCTTGGCTGAGGCGGTTTTAGCTACGCCGGGAACACCAAAAACGAATAACCTTCGTTTGTTGTCTGGTCTTGAAGTTCAGGCGATTGCAGGAACGGGCGTACACCGTTTAAAAACCAGCGATGATTCGATTTTGCAAACCAACGCAGAATATATCGCAATGTTCGAGGCGGCATTTCCAGAAGGTTCTTCCGACGCAACTGAAGATGCCGGTAAAGCGATTGCTGCTTTTGAGCGTACCGTGTTAGCGTCTCAATCACCTTTCCAGCAATGGCTTAAAGGTGATGAAGATGCGATGACAGAAGACGAAATGGCGGGCGCTACTTTGTTCTTTGGTCGTGCAGGTTGCGTTGATTGTCACCGTGGCCCAGCGTTAAGCTCTGAAGTGGGCGCGACTGAGGACGAAATGTTCTTTGCTCTTGGATTTGCTGATTTTGATCCAAATAATCCACAAATTACCGGTACGGTTGATGATGCAACCAGCCGTGGTCGTGGTGGGTTTACCGGTGAAGAATCTGACAATTACAAGTTCAAGATTGCTCAGTTATATAACCTGGCCGACACTAATGTATTTGGTCATGGTGCATCATTTGAGTCAATTCGTGATGTCGTCGCATACAAAAATACGGCTGTGCCTCAAAAAGTGATACCAGCCAGTGCGCTTGATCCTCGCTTTATGCCTTTAGGGCTAACCGATGAAGAGGTGGATCAAATCACTGCTTTCCTGGAAACGGCATTATATGATCCAAACTTGAGCCGTTATGTACCTGAATCATTACCTTCTGGTAATTGTTCTCCGGTCAATGACGCTATCGCTCAAGCTGATCTGGGCTGCTAATTACCGACATTAGTTATACACCCGCTCTTAGATATTGTCTTGAAGGCATTAAGGGCGGGTTTAATTGCAACACCTCTTTTTAAACACTTCATAATCCACTTTAATTTCCGGTTAATATTGAACTCTTTCTTAGCCTGTATTTATAATCGTCGGGCAATCAAGCAGGATCCTTAATACCTGTATACCGAGCGCAATATGCCAAGCAGTCTCTGCCTCGTATAAATTGCTGCAATAATGAACACAAAAGGTCAGTACGCTCTGATGAAGCATAATATTCTTGTTGCCGATGATGACGAAGGCATCCGTTCAGCGTTAACCATGTTATTGAAGTCGGAAGGCTTCGTTCCCACCACAGTTGACTCGCCAGAAAGTGCGTTGGAAGCACTGCGCTATGGCGATTTTAGTTTGGTATTGATGGATTTAAATTTCTCTTTGGATACCACGTCAGGGGATGAAGGGTTACAACTTGTTGCGTCCATTCGTAGAGTGGATGAACTGATACCCATTGTAGTGATGACTGGATGGGGAACCATTGAAGTTGCTGTAAGCACAATGCAAAAAGGGGCGAATGATTTTATTCAAAAGCCTTGGGAAAACGACCGACTGCTCTCCATTATTAATAATCAAATTGCCTTGGCTAAAAGCCAGATCCAAACGCAAAAGCTGTCGGAGCAGTACCATTTATTGCAGGAAGAGGCGCATCCACATAAGGAAATTGTCGCTCAATCACCAGCGATTCAACGCGTATTACAAACGCTGAAACAGGTGGCTGCCAGTGATGTCAGTGTGTTGTTGACCGGTGAAAACGGCACTGGCAAAAGCATGTATGCTCGCTATTTACATGATTTGTCGTCACGCCACGAGCAACCCATGATTTCTGTGAATATGGGGGCTGTGACGGAGTCTTTGTTCGAGAGTGAAATGTTTGGTCATGTAAAGGGGGCTTTTACCGACGCCAAATCCACGAGAATAGGGCGCTTTGAATTAGCGGATCAAGGCACATTATTTCTTGATGAAATTGCTAATACTCCCTATTCCCAGCAGGGTAAGTTATTGAGGGTGCTGGAAGAAAGTCAGTTTGAAAAAGTGGGCTCCAGCAAAACTCAAACTGTGGATGTGCGCTTAATCACAGCAACCAATTCCGATTTAAATGAAGCGGTAGAACAAGGGCAATTTCGTAAGGATTTGCTCTATCGTATCAACACCATTGAACTGGAAATTCCTGCATTACGTAATCGCAAAGAAGATATCTTGCCATTAGCTAATTCATTCCTTGCGCAAATTGCCAAAAAATACTCTCAGCCAGTTAAGCAGATTGATAAAAGTGCTGAACCTGCATTGTTGAATTATGACTGGCCGGGCAATGTGCGAGAACTGAATCATATTATGGAGCGTGCTCATATTTTGTGTCATAGCGAGACGATTTTGCCGCAGGATCTGGGTATTAATGTCGAATTGGATTCGTTTCCAGTGAGTGCCGGACTGGTTGATGATGACTTACGTCCGATCCATGAAATAGAGCAGGACATCATTGATAAGCGGCTGAATTATTTTGATGGTGAAGCCAGTAAAGCCGCAAAATCACTTGGAATGAGTCGTAGCGCGTTGTATCGTCGCCTAGGTAAATCGAAAGAATGATCTAAAACATAAGGGCAGCCCGTTTCTGGTTGCAGCACTGATGGAAAAAACCGTATCAAAACAACCTTCATTTGAATCCCAGTTAACGCGGCTGTCGTTGTTGGCATCTTTGCCATTGCTGACGTTTCTACTGTGGATCATGTTTTATGAAGACATATCTATTTGGTTGATCCTGCTAATGGCCTTTGTTGAAGGTATGTTGGTGCTCTATACCAATCATCAAATCCACCAAAAAGTGGTGCATCAGTTTCGTAGTTTGATTAACTTGCTTGATGCCATGCAACAAGGTGATTACAGCCTGCGTGCTCGTTCCGAAATGAGCAAGGGTATGTTGGGTGAAGTGTATGGTTCGGTGAATAATCTGGCTGAACGATTGAGCCAGCAGCGTATTGAAACCAAGGAAAGTCAACTATTGGTGCGTACGGTATTGGATCATATTGATGTTGCCATCGTTGCCTTGACTGATGATAACCAAATCCTGTTTTTTAACCCTGCTGCACAACATCTTTTATCAATTGAGCATTCACGCTCTAACGAAAAGCTATTGCAACAGCTTGCTTTTGCCCAGTCGTTTGAAAGTGGTCGTCATGAGGTTGTTGAGCTGTCTTTGGGGCATCATACCGGGCGCTTTAATGTGCATGTGGAAGAGTATATGGTGTCGGGTATTCAGCATAAATTGCTGTTTATTACTGACGTGAGCACCTTATTGCGTAGTGAGGAAAGTAAAGCCTGGCAGAGTCTGGTGCGGGTTATCAGCCACGAGATCAATAATTCCCTATCGCCTATTGCGTCAATTAGTCAAACCTTAAACCGGATGATTAGTCGTCAGGGAGTGAATGACGACAATCTGCAAGATTTACTGGATGGTTTGAGCATTATTAGTCAGCGCGCCAGTGGCTTAAGCAAGTTTGTGGATAGCTACAAATTGTTGGCAAAACTACCGGAGCCACAGCTGGAATGTATTTCTTTGATACAGCTGTTAGACAAAACACGCCAGCTTTTTAACGATCAGAATATTGAGATTTTATCGACCGAAGATGTGAGGTTGATGATTGACCCGGTTCAGTTTGAACAAGTGCTGATTAATCTGATCAAGAATGCAGTTGAAGCAATGGCTGCCACCAAACCCAAAGGAGTGATTAGAGTTGCCTGGACGGCGCATATTCCGGTGTTTCGATTAACCATATGCGATGAAGGAGCGGGGATCAGCAACCCAGACAACCTGTTTGTGCCTTTTTACAGTACCAAGAAAAGTGGTTCAGGTATTGGCTTGGTACTTTGTCGCCAGATTATCGAAGCGCACAGAGGGCGTTTGACCATCAACAATAATCTGGATTCTGCCGGTTGTTGTGCCAGTATCGAATTGCCTTTCCGCCATGTGCAGGAAAACAAGTCACTTCAAGAGCACAAGCTGGTTGGTAATACGGGACGAGCTGAGAATGAGTCATCCTTTGACGAAAAAGAGCTTTGAATTTTTGTATTAGCTCACCGCATCGCTTAAAATCCGCCTTCCTTTTAGCCTGCTAGCGCTTCCTTAATAGCCAGTTAGCAAAAACAAAGATCGAATATGACCCGAATTGCACTTGGAATTGAATACGATGGCGCCGCTTATTATGGTTGGCAGCGTCAGCGAGAAGTCAACAGTATTCAGGAAGAATTGGAAACGGCATTAACGAAGATTGCCTGTGAACCCATTGAAGTGCAATGCGCCGGGCGCACCGATGCAGGTGTTCATGCTACTAATCAGGTGATTCATTTCGACACTAATGTTGAGCGTCCATTAAAGGCATGGACAATGGGCATGAATGCCAATCTTCCCGATACCATTGCGGTTAAATGGGCGAAGGAAGTGGATGATGAGTTTCATGCGCGCTTTTCGGCAACAGCACGTCGTTATCATTACATTATCAGTAATCAAAAAATGCGTGGCGGCATACTGGTTCAAGGTGTGACTCACTTTTACCGTGAACTGGATGAACAAAAAATGCATGAAGCTGCTCAGAGTTTATTGGGCGAGCAGGATTTTACTTCTTTCCGTGCTGCCATGTGCCAATCCAAAACCCCGTTTCGTAACGTGCATCATGCCAGGGTCGTGCGCCGAGGTTCATTCGTTATTCTGGACATCAAAGCCAACGCTTTTTTACATCATATGGTGCGCAATATCGTCGGTTCGCTTTGTTTGGTTGGAACCGGGGAAATGCCGGTTGAATGGATAGCGGAACTACTGGCTGAAAAAGACCGAACCAAGGCGGCAGCGACGGCAAAATCAAACGGTTTGTATCTGGTGGAAGTGGAATATCCTGAAAAATATGGTTTGCCAGCGACGGATCCGGGTCCTTTGTTTCTCCAATTGTAGGTTCTCTGACCAGACGAACCGATGAAACTTGCTAGAATGCGCTGCAATGTTACATTCTACATCGACTTAACAGCCAGTTTGCTGCATGTTCTGTGCTAATTAGTACAAATTAACCTAAGCTTACTGTTGCAATTTGCTTCAAAATAGGGAAAATTTGTACTCGTTCGTCAATCTGTGGCAGAGTAGTTTCCACTGAATGGTAGGACAATGGCTATAGGGTACGTCTTGAATGACCCAGATATCGTATTTTTGCGGTTGGTTATGCAGGCAGGATGATGAATCCTGATTTCCTATAGCAAACGGAAAAATACGAAGTAGGTAGACTTCAAGCAAAATGTTGCTGACATCTTCGTGTAAAATGCGTTTATTACAGCAATGCCCAAAGATGTGGTAATTCGTTGCAGGAAGCATGTTGGGAATGGACACAGAAAAATACATACATCGCTGTATGTCGATATTTTATCGTTACAGCGGTAACTAAAAAGTACACGTTTTTACCTGGGATATTATTTTTTATGAGCTGGATTCAAAAAATACTGCCACGTACCCAGTCGGTGACGAAGAGCAACGTACCTGAAGGTGTGTGGACAAAATGTTCCAATTGTAATTCCACTTTGTATAAAGTTGAGTTGGAAAAGCAATTGGAAGTCTGTCCAAAATGTGATCACCATATGCGCATCAGTGCTCGATCACGTATCAACCATTTCCTGGATCAAGGCGAGCGCACAGAATTAGGCGCAGATCTTGAGCCGCAAGATGTTTTGAAGTTTAAAGACTCCAAACGCTATAAAGACCGTATTTCTGCTGCTCAGAAGTTAACTAAAGAGAAAGATGCACTGGTTGTTGTGCAAGGCAAACTAATGGGGATGCCTGTTGTTGTTGCTGCTTTCGAGTTTAATTTCATGGGCGGTTCAATGGCGTCAGTTGTGGGCGCTCGCTTTGTTAGAGGCGTTGAACACTGCTTAAAACACAACATGCCGTTGATTTGTTTTTCTGCCAGCGGTGGTGCACGTATGCAAGAGGCATTGTTGTCTCTGATGCAAATGGCGAAAACCAGTGCAGCGCTAGCGAAAATGAGCAAAAAGGGCTTGCCATTTATTTCAGTATTGACTGACCCAACTATGGGTGGTGTTTCTGCCAGCTTAGCCATGTTAGGTGATATTAATGTGGGTGAACCTGGTGCTTTGATTGGTTTTGCTGGCCCTCGTGTTATTGAGCAAACCGTACGTGAAACACTTCCAGAAGGCTTCCAACGCAGTGAATTCCTGTTGGAAAAAGGTGCAATTGACATGATCGTAGATCGTCGTCAAATGCGCGACAAACTGCATGGATTATTAGATAAACTTCATCACATTAATCCGTAGATTATGACCAATCAAACCTCTGGCTTACCCGCTGATTTAGCGGGTTGGCTAGCACACCTCGACACACTGCATCCGGTAGAGATTGATTTGACTCTGGAACGGGTCAAGCAAGTCTATGAGCGTTTAAACCTTACTTTAAGTGGCACGGTTATTACGGTTGCTGGAACTAATGGTAAGGGTTCAACCTGTGCTGCGGTCGAACAAATCGCTTTGTATCTGGATAAGAAGGTTGGCGTTTATAGCTCGCCTCATTTGTTGGACTATCGCGAGAGAGTCAGAGTCGATGGGCATATGCTGTCAGAGCAAGCTCATTGTGATGCTTTTGCCAAAGTCGAAGCGGCGAGAGTAGGCAAGGAGAGCAAAGAGGGGCAAGATGGCCAAAACGATGAAGTTACATTAACCACCTTTGAATTTGGCACGCTTGCGGCTTTGTGTTTGTTTGCAGAGCAAGAGCTGGATGTGTTAATTCTTGAGGTTGGCTTAGGTGGTCGTTTAGATGCAGTTAACGTCGTTGAGCCTGATTTGGCGGTGCTAACCTATATTGGTTTGGATCATCAGGATTGGCTTGGTGAAACCCGCGAAGAAATTGCACTGGAAAAAGCTGGCATTCTGCGTCAGGGTGGAAAAGCGGTTATAGGTGATACCGAACCACCCATTACGTTAATTGATGAAGTGGAACGTTTGGGCGTGGAAGCCTGGTGGCAAAACCGCGATTTTCAGATGATCCAGAATGAATTGAACTGCTGGGAATGGCATCATGGCGACAAGCACCTTGTCGGTATGCCGCAGCCGTCAATTCCTCGTATGAATATTGGTACAGCTTTAGCGGTTGCGGATATGTTGGGGTGGGAGTTAGATAACTCGCTGGCACAGCATGTTTGCCGTAACACGCATTTGCCTGGTCGTTTTCAGATTATCAGTCAGCAACCTCTCACAGTGCTGGATGTTGCTCACAATCCTCAAGCAACGGAATATCTTAAATACAAACTCATGCCAATCGTGCGAGGTAATTTGCATCTGGTGGTGGGAATGTTGTCAGATAAAGATGCTAAGTCCAGCTTACAACCTTTTATTGACCTGGGTGCGCGTTGGTATATTGCGCCTTTACCAACACCGCGTTCAACGGATCCGCAAGTTCTGGCGGAGCAATTACCGGGGTCTGAAAAAGTAAAACTGTGTGAGTCTGTTGCGCAAGCTTATGAGATGGCGCAAAAAGCGGCTTTTGATGATGATTGTATCTTGGTTTTTGGTTCTTTCTTTACTGTTGCGGACGTATTGCGAAATCGTAAGTAATGGCAGTATTGAAATAGCTGAAAATAGCTACATCAACACGTTTTCTCATACTTTTCATCTACTTTTCATTATAAGAGTCAGTTGTAATATCAATGCGATAAGTTAAACTCTCTGGGCGATTGAATGTGATCGCCCACGAGGGGGCTGTGTTTTTCAGTTTTCCCCGGCAGAATACATCTTAAAAGGAGTTCATTACTTGGCAACGGCATTTCAAAACCGATTGGTTGGCACCATCATTTTGGTTGCTTTGGCTGTCATATTTTTGCCTGAAATTCTGGATGGCGAGAAGCAGCGCAGTAAAGATCGTTTTGAAAGCTTTCCTCAGCCTCCTGTAATGAAACAACTTACTCAAGCTGACAAATTCCCCATTGAAGATGTTGAACAGTCCGTTACCCGTAGAGCGGAAATTGTTGATGAAAAGCCGCTGGATGAATCTGGTGAAATCGAAATACCAGAACCTGTAGCAGAGCCCGTAGAGCAAACTGTTGATCGTGATGTTGTTGAAGAAAACCCGGATGAGCTGAGTGCCGGCTGGGTGGTGCAACTGGGCAGTTTCCGTCATCAAAAGAACGTGCGTGAATTGCTGAACAAGTTAGAACAAGCTGGGTACAGAACCTTCACGCGCCCAATTCAAACCAGCTCAGGGTTATTGACAAAAGTGTTCGTGGGCCCTGATTTGGATCGCCAGAAAATGCATAACGCATTACCTCATTTAAAAGATCTAACCGGGCTAAATGGCAAGTTAACGCCATTTGCGATGAAATAATTATTTATTTTAATCAATTGGTTATTGCTTCTTACTTGGGTTTTACTGTTCTCAGGTGCCTGCCGTTAAACAAATATTATCTGGTGTCACAATTTGAAATACGTATACTCCTACCTGCAGTTTGTAGTCCAAGGTAATAGATAAAATTTGTAAATAATGGAAATTGGAATTCTGTTATCTCTAGGCTCTGCTTAAAGATATGTTTATCAAGGTTTAGGAGAAATAAATGAAAAAACGTCTGTCGGCTATTGCCATCACTTTTTTAGCCCTGTCTGGTTGTGCCACCGTTCCTACTGTTAGTCAGGAAGAAACCAATAAAGCCAAACAATTTGATGCACCTTCCGAGGGAAATGCGGGTATCTATGTGTACCGTATTAATTCTGCTTTTGGTGGCGCTCTGAAAAAAGATGTCTGGCTTAATGGTAAATGTGTTGGCGAGACCGCGCCAGGCATCTTTTTCTATGAAGAAGTTGCAGGCAATAGAGAACACACCCTTTCAACTGAATCGGAATTCTCGCCCAACTCCCTTATGTTGGAGGCTGAAAGCGGTAAGAACTATTTTGTTGAGCAATACATCAAAATGGGCGCGTTTGTTGGTGGAGCTGGCTTGAAAGTTGTTGATGCAACAACGGGTAAAAATGAAGTAACCAAGCTGGATATGGCGAGACAAGGTCGTTGTAGCAATTAATCATCCATTTCTGTTTTATGCTGGAGTGTAGGGCTTCTGCACTCCGTTCTGTAATCGAACGTTCATTTTGCATTACAAACTAATCCTATCTCAATAAAGACATCCTAAAATTCATTTGGTAGAATGCGCCCGCATTGCACCCAGGTATTATTTTAACGGGATAACAATTAGCCTCACATTGCAATAATTCAGTACCTTTAATACTGAGGCATGGTAATTACAGGCAATTAAACAGCGATAACCCATGAATTGGATAGACTTCGCCATTATCGGCATAATCCTGCTTTCAACTCTGGTCAGTTTGGTCCGAGGGTTTGTAAAGGAAGCCATTTCGCTTGCAGTATGGATAGCTGCATTCTTCGTCGCCAGACACTTCTACCCATTTTTAGCTGCATATCTTACTAATTTTCAGGATCAGATTGTGCGCAACGGCGTTGCCATTGCTATTTTATTTGTATTAACCCTGATTCTGGGCGGATTGATTAATTATCTGATCGGACAGCTTGTGCATATCACCGGCTTGTCGGGAACAGATCGCGCATTAGGCGCAGTATTTGGTTTGTTACGCGGTGGCTTAATTGTCAGCGCGGTTTTGTTTTTTCTGGATACTTTCACGCCAGTGGCGTCATCTCAATGGTGGCAAGCATCACTGCTGATACCGGAATTTTCAGTCGTCATAGAATGGTTCTTCGAGTATTTGAGAGCTAATTCCAGCTTTATTGCTGCAGTATAAGAGTGCATTTGTATGTGTGGAATTGTTGGTATTGTGGGGCATACCCCTGTTAACCAAGCCTTGTTTGATTCATTAACTGTTATGCAACACCGTGGTCAGGACGCCGCGGGCATGATCACCATTGATAATGGCATGTTCCATTTGCGTAAAGCGAATGGGCTGGTACGCGATGTATTTCGTAACCGTCATATGCAACGTTTAACTGGCAATATCGGTATTGCTCATGTGCGTTACCCTACCGCAGGCACATCCAGCTCGGCAGAAGCGCAACCATTCTATGTGAACTCTCCATACGGTATCGCGTTGGCACATAACGGTAACCTGACCAATGCTCAGGAATTACAGGAAGAAGTGCTGCGTATTTCCAAGCGCCATATCAACACTACATCCGACTCCGAATTGTTGCTCAATATCCTGGCTGATGAGCTGCAAAAGTGCGACACCCTAAAGCTTCAGGCTGAAGATATCTTCGCTTCGGTTGCCAATGTGCATAAACGTATTCGTGGTGCCTATGCTGTGGTTGCCGCTGTGATTGGTCATGGCGTTGTAGCATTTCGTGATCCTAACGGCATTCGCCCGTTAGCATTAGGTAAGCGTGAAACACCAAACGGTGACGAATACATGGTAGCGTCAGAGTCGGTCGCAATGGACACGCTCGAGTTTACTTTTATTCGTGATGTTGCTCCCGGTGAAGCGGTTTACATTACTGAAGACGGGCAGTTGTTCACTCAACAGTGCGCAGAAAAGCCTGCTCATGTTCCTTGTATCTTTGAGTTTGTTTACTTTGCTCGCCCAGATTCCTTTATTGATGGTGTGTCGGTATACGCAGCGCGTGTAAACATGGGCGCTAAATTAGGGCAGAAGATCGCTAAAGAATGGGCGGATCTGGATATCGACGTCGTTATTCCTATTCCAGAAACCTCCATTGATATTGCCCTGGAAATCGCTTGCGAATTGAACTTGCCGTATCGACAAGGTTTTGTGAAAAACCGTTATATCGGCCGTACCTTTATTATGCCGGGTCAAACCATGCGTAGAAAATCGGTACGTCGCAAGTTGAATGCCATTAAATCAGAATTTAAAGGTAAGAACGTATTGCTGGTAGACGATTCCGTTGTGCGTGGGACGACGTCTGGCGAGATCATCAAGATGGCGCGTGAAGCGGGAGCCAAGAAGGTTTACTTTGCATCAGCAGCCCCAGAAATTCGCTTCCCGAACGTTTATGGCATCGATATGCCGACTTCTAATGAGCTGATTGCTCATGGCCGAGAAGTTGACGAGATTTGTTCCTTGATTGGCGCAGATGGTTTGATTTATCAGGATTTGGATGATTTGAAGTCTGCCGTGGCAATGGAAAACCCGGAGATCCGTAATTTTGAAACGTCAGTATTCGATGGTTATTACATTACCGGTGACGTTAACCAAGCGTATTTAGAACACCTGGATCAAGCGCGAAACGACGGTAGTAAATCATCTAACAACCATGATGAGTTGACGAATTTGGATATTCACAATGACGATGATGCGGAGTAGGGAAACTGCCGCGCAAGAGAATTTTCTAATATGAATTAAAAACTGGTTCAAAATCCTCATTTACTGTATGTAAATGTAGGTTTTGAACCGTTCCGAGTTATCACTTTTAATCACAGCATTATAAATCCATATTTCCCCCAGGTTTGCCCGCTAGGGTTATATTGCTATCTGTTTAAAAATCTGACCTATGATCCAGATAGCAACACCATTGTGAATGCTCCTGGTTCTGGATTTGATGCGTCCTTTAAGCGCGGTGCTCATGCCTCGGGATTAAAGTCTGAAGCATGAGCGTTCTACTAAAATCAGGACAGTGCATAATTTAGGCGTATTGTTAAAAAACGGTCAATATGTGCTAATAGGCGATGCTGTTGTTCATTTGACTCAATTATTGCAGCGAAGTCGTTCGGCAAAAGAAATTTAAGTAAAATGGTCGTTTCACTGGCAAGTCTGGTTTATGAATAGCAGTAATTCGTCTATCTTTTGATTTTCAGTGATTCAAGTATTTTGAGTTCATGACTTTACAAGGTTCTTCTCCTCAAAAAAATCACCAGAAGGTGTCGATGCATGGTTTGTTGCAACAGTATGAGCGGCAGGTTGATGTATTAACGCGATATATTGAGGCTACTCAAACCAGTGGTGATATGGAAGACATTCATCAATTACGCGTGGCGATAAAAAATATCAGAGCCAGCCTGTCTTTATTTGAATGTTGCTCTCATGGGGGATTTAAAAAGCGACATCATGTTACTTTGTTAGCCCCCGTCTATAAGCGAGCAGGGAAAATTCGAGAAGCTCAAGTGAACCTGTTAATGCTAAAAGGATATCCTGAGACGAAAGCGTTTCGTCAGTTTCTGCAAAAGAGAGTTGATAAACAAAGCCAGATATTAATTGCCGAGTTAGCCGCTTTTTATCAACCTGAATTGGTTGAACTCAACAAGACGTTAACAGCAAAAGTTGCAGATCTACCTGAGCGACAGGTTTCACTGTTAACGTTGCAATTCCTTCAAGACAACTGGAATCAAACCAATCAGTTACTACAAGGTGAGCGTAGCATTGAAGATTTGCATGCGGTTCGACGATTATTGAAAGAGATTCGGGAAATTGTCACTTTACTGTTAGATACAGGTGTGAGTCACTTCAACGAAGAGGTTGTTAATGAGGTAAATAATCGATTGAATAACAAGCTAAGTGGCCAGGGAATGATTGATGTGATGCCAAAACTGAACTCACTGAAAAAGAAACTCAAGCCCTTGCATGGCGTAATTGGTGATTGGCACGATCGGGAAGTGCTACAAGCTGATGTACTCAAATATTTAGCCACTCACAAAGATAAAACGTTGAAACAGTTTATTGCTAATTATCGTCGAAAAACCAATAAGTTACGCAACAAGGTGTGGGGAGATGTACAGTCGCTGTTTGGTGATTAACTTTCCTGTAAGTCTTACGCATCAATAGCTTTTCATACTAATACATTAAATGCTCAATATTCGCTTCGCCGCAGGCGGCTT
Organism: Paraneptunicella aestuarii; assembly: GCF_019900845.1. Classification (NCBI taxonomy): domain Bacteria; kingdom Pseudomonadati; phylum Pseudomonadota; class Gammaproteobacteria; order Alteromonadales; family Alteromonadaceae; genus Paraneptunicella; species Paraneptunicella aestuarii. The sequence goes on from NZ_CP074570.1 coordinate 2,074,788, forward strand.
TCATTAATGCCTGTTGGCGTTCTTCTTCGGTGAGGATGCCAACCAGAGGTGTACTACGGCGTAGTTTTTTCATTCTGGGGGAATCTTCCAGTACGCCTTGTCGAAACAGCTTTTCGTTGTCGATGTTGTCCATCAGGCTGTACCAGGTCATATAACCGCCATAGCGTAGTTTGCCTGTTTCTAATCGTTCTTCCAATGTTTCGAATACTTGCTGATGGAGCTCGGGATGGGCTAGCAGTTTTTCCACCATTGCAATATGAATTGCCAGAATCTGGCGGTCGATGAGTTCGTCTTTTATGCCGCTTTTTTTGACTTGATAGTTGCGGTTTTGACGTTTGTCTCTAGAAGAACCTTGTGAGCCTCTGGAATGTCGTCGTTGCATTGCAAGTGAATGATGTGGTGGCTTCGATTTGGTTGATTGTTCGGAATTGTATGTTGGATTTTATGTGAGGGAAAGGCATGTTGTTTGAGATTCGTGAATATTGGTAAGGCTGGTGCACTGAGTGAGATGGATCCCGGATAACGCGTTGCGTTTCCGGGATGACATTAATAATGTGCCTTTTGGCGTTATGGTAATTAACCAACCATGTCATGGCGCACTTGATGCGCCATCCAGTATCTGGGTCGCATGTATCAACATAGACTGGCTTTATTCTAAGAAGCCTTCAAGCCTTTGCGCTCCCTTATTTTGTGCCAGTATTCCATAAAGTCGCTGCTAATTTGTTGCTCGATTTTGATGGCTTCTTCTGCCGGGCAGAAAATGGTGATTTCTGTCTGGCATTTGGCATATTCGTTCGTGGTGATGCGAATACTGGGTTCGATGACGTTAAGCCCGATATCCAGTCGTTTTTCGATTACGCTTTTATAACGTTCGGCTACGTCGCTAAAATGCTGGCAATGGTCGTGAGCCAGCTTTTCCAAGCGAGGTTTCAGTTCATACACGTTGACATCGGGGTCGGTGATGATGGTAAAGGTATGCACGGCGTATCGGCGCATGAAGTTCAGGTTTACGACGGTATTAATAATTAGCTTGTTGTTAGGGATGTAGATATGCCGACCCGTATATTCGTAGGTGGAGGCATCGACTTCCAGCAGTGTGGTTTTAATCCAGTCGACGCCGACCACTTCACCGACAACATCGCCTACCTGCACCCAATCACCAATGCGGAAGGGGCGTGCGCTGAGGACGTAAATAAAGCCAAGCAAGCATTGAATAAACTCACGTGTAGCAAATACGAACGCCACGACAAATGCCGTAATCGACAGGGCAAATTGCTGTAATTCGGTTGACCATAATAGAAACAACAGCAATAACAACGATATATTGATGATGTTTTTTAAGGTGCTGATTTGGTGGCGCTTGTCTTCACCTTTAAATTGGCTGACTTTGCGAACTCGCTTAACAATCATTTTCTTAATAAAAAGCCCAACCAAAACGAGGATGGCTGAGCTGATTATTTTATATTGATGAATGAAGTTAATGAGCTCGGGAATGTGATATTCCAGCTTGAGCATTCAATTTCCCATTAATACGTGGAGTTATAGCTATTTAAGTTATAGCCTAATCTGTCCTGTTCCATTAACCAAGTATTTTTCTGTGGTGAGCGATTCCAGCCCCATTGGCCCATAGGCGTGAAGCTTGGTTGTGGCGATGCCTATTTCAGCGCCCAGTCCTAGTTCTCCACCGTCGGAAAAGCGGGAAGAGGCATTCACCATTACCACTGAAGCATCGACAATACGTTGGAATCGTTTAGCATTGTCAGTATTGCGGGTGCAAATCACTTCGGTGTGTTTGCTGCCAAATCGGTCGATATGCGCCACAGCATGATCCAGATCGTCCACAATGCGTACCGCTAACTCAAGGCTGAGATATTCCTGCCCGAAGTTTTCTGACTCCAGTAATTTGGCTGTTTCAAAGTAAGGCATGGATTGAGCACAGGCATTCACTTTGACACCATGATTACGACAGTGCAGCGCGACGATGGGTAAAAACTCCTGTGCCATATCTTTGTGTACCAACAGGCATTCCAACGCATTACAGACTCCGGGGCGTTGTACTTTGCCATTTAGTAGCAACTCTTTGGCCACTTGCATGTCGGCGCTTTCATCGACGAATAGATGGCACACGCCTTTATAGTGCTGAATGACCGGAATGCGGCTATTTTCCGAGACGAAACGGATTAAGCCTTCACCACCGCGAGGAATAACCAGATCGATATGTTCGTCCTGTTTTAACAGTTGGGTCATGATGTTGCGATCCGGATCGGTGATCATGGTCAGCGCGGCTTGTGGCAGGCCGTTTTTAATCAGCACTTCACGCATGATGGTGACTATCATCATGCTGGTTTGAATAGCTTCTTTGCCGCAACGTAAAATTACGGCATTACCCGATTTAAAACACAGGGCTGATGCGTCGGCAGCGACATTGGGACGCGCTTCGTAAATCATACAAATCACGCCCAGAGGTACACGCACTTTGCTGACTTCAATACCGCTTTCCTGTTTGCCCAGTTCGCGCACCGCACCAACCGGATCTTTCAGTTGTGTGATGGTACGGATACCTTCAACCATATTTGCAATACGTTGTGGATTAAGGGTCAGCCGGTCAATCATGGCTTCTGGCAAGGCATCCTGTCTCGCTTCTTGTACTTCTTTTTCATTTACCGCCAGAATGAGCTGGCTTTTTTCTTCAATGGCGTTAGCCATTTGGTGAAGAATGGCGTTCTTTGCATCACTATCTAAACGTGAAATGCATCGTGCTGCTTCAGCAGCTTTATCCGTAATCTTTGGGATGTTAATCATTTTGTCTCCAATACGGCTAATTCATTTTTAACGATAACGGGGCCTGAAATTTGTGCAGATTCCACAATGGAATCGTCAACATCATCACTGGTCAGAAAATACAGCAGGCAACTGCTGCTTCGAGAGGTGGCTTTAGCGATCTTTTTGCCGGCTTCATCTCTAACCAGAACGGTATCACCAGCGGCAAAGTCACCGTTGACGTCAACAATGTCGCTATAGTCCAGTTTCAGGTCTGCGTCTTGTAGTTTGGCTTGAATGTTATTGTTAACAATAACTTCGCCGCGTGCCTGAGAGGTGTGGGTGAGCCAGTGCACTTTTTCCTGCATCGGTGTTTCTGCGGGCATAAAGCAGGTTCCCGGGTTTTGACCTTGTAGCAACTGGTTGAAACTACTCTCTTTCAAGCCATTTAAAATAAAGGTCAGGATGCCATGAGCGGTGGCTTTTTGCGCAGCTTCGAGTTTGGTGAACATGCCACCGGTTCCCAAGCCGCTCACCGAGTCGCCTGCCATCGAAAGAATATTACTGTCGATGTTGTCAACCTGATGGATAAGCTTGGCATCTGAGTGCTGTGATGGATTTTTATCGTAAAGTCCATCGACATCGGAACAGATAATCAGGCAATCGGCGTCAACGGCTGCGGCTGCCATTGCTGATAAATTATCGTTGTCGCCAACCTTCAGGTTGTCGGTTGATACTGCGTCATTCTCATTAATAACGGGCAGGATGTCATGATCCAGTAATTCAAATACCGTCTTACGGACACTTGTATAGCTGGCATGATCTTGTAATACATCCTGGGTCAGGAGTAGTTGAGCGGTTGGAAAGTCAAACAACCTGTCCCAGGCAGCCATCATTTCACTTTGTCCGGCGGCTGCCATGGCTTTTTTCAGGGTGATGGATACGTCTCTGTTGTTGGTAACGTTATCTGAAAACAGGTGTTTACCTGCGGCAACAGAGCCTGATGAAACCAGCACTACCTGAATTCCCATTGCCCGACAGCGCACCACAAAGTGGGCGATAGCGAGCAGGTAACGAGAACTGCATCCTTTACCATCCGGGGCGATCAGCGTGCTACCGACCTTCAGGACGATACGCTGCCATTTGGTTAAGTCAAACATGTGTGTCTCCAAGCGATTAGCTTTGTTCTAGTAGTGTTTGTTGTGCTGTTATGAAGGTTCTTCTTATTTCTTTGGCCTTTTCACTTTTGGTTTGTGCACCAAAACGGCTGACAATCACAATCGCGGCACTGCTGAAAATGAACCCTGGTACGATTTCATATAGGTGTTCATTTAACTTCGCTCCAGCAATCGTAATCGGTGCGTATATCCAGAACAGAACGGTAACAGCACCAACAATGACGCCCGCTATTGCGCCAGCACGGGTCATGTTTTTCCAGAACAGACTGAAAATCACCAGAGGGCCAAAAGCGGCACCAAATCCTGCCCAAGCGTTACTTACCAAAGAGAGCACGCTGTTGTTCTTACCTGCTGCGATGAGCACTGCAACAGCAGCCACCGCAATAACGGCGATGCGGCCGGGTAGAGCGCTTCGTTGCAATTCACTGGAACCTTTAAAGAAGACTTTCAATAAATCTTCAGTCAACGAACTGGACGACACCAATAGCTGCGATGAAATTGTGCTCATGATGGCTGCCAGTATGGCTGCTAGCAGGAAACCACTAATAGCGGGATGAAACAGGGTTTGTGAGAAGACGATAAATATCGTTTCCGGATCATCCAGAGGTAAGGTGAATTTCTGTGTGTAAGCAACGCCAACTAATCCAGTGCCAAGAGCGCCAATCAAGGTGACGGTCATCCAGCTCATGCCGATGCGTTTTGCCACAGGAATGTCTTTGGTTGAGTGGATTGCCATAAAGCGCACCAGAATATGAGGTTGACCAAAATAACCCAACCCCCAAGCCATGCTGGAAATGACGCCTAATAAAGTGACATCGCTTAGCATGGTGGACATAGTGCCGATCTGCTCTGTGGTGATTTGATTCAGTTCACTGATGCTGTCAAATTCCTGAAATGCCACATAAGGCACCATCACCAATGCAATGAACATGATGCAACCTTGTACAAAGTCAGTCATGCTAACCGCAAGAAAGCCACCTAATAGGGTATAGGCAACGACCACGCCGGCTGTGACTACCAAGCCCAGGGTGTAATCAAGGTTGAATACTGATTCAAACAGCTTTCCTCCGGCTACCAGTCCGGCAGAGGTATAGAGGGTAAAGAACAGGATGGTGACTAGCGCAGTGATTAAGCGCAGACTGCCTTTTTCTTCGACGAAACGTTTGGCAAAGAAGTCGGGAAGTGTTAAAGCGTCATTCGCCACTTCGGTATAAACGCGCAATCGCGGCGCTATCAGTCGATAATTGGCTAAGGCTCCGATTAGCAGCCCAAGTGCAATCCATAAGGTATCGTAGCCCATGACAAACATCGCACCAGGAAGCCCCATGAGCATCCATCCGCTCATGTCTGAGGCACCTGCTGATAAAGCTGTTACGTGAGGGCTAACATTGCGACCTCCAAGTACATAACCTTCCATGTCATCTCCTGAAACCCGATAGGCGTAAACGCCAATACCCAACATAACAACAAAATAAATTCCAAGGGTAATAAGGGTGTAGATTTCCATATTAGTGTGCCTCTGCTTCTCCTTTGCCAGCGATGCTGCTGATGGCAGCGAGAATAGAAACAATGATGAGGAAGGCGCTCAACGTACCCCACATCAAGGTGAATTTACTGATACGTTGGCGAAGTGAGTGACACCAGATGCAAGTGTCATTGAATGTGCGAGTAATAGTGAATTGATTACTGCTTTCGGTATTCATAAGTTAATAGCCTTTGTTGCAAAGATATATCTCTAAATATCATTAAGCTAATAATTAGAGTGCTAATTATTATTGATCTATTTTTATTCGAAATCAAAGATTCAATATAACAATTTGTTATATATGTATGCAGAGCACTAAACTAGGTAATTTCAATACGCAGGTTTAATTTTTAATAACTTAAGTCTTGTTTTTAAAGAGAATGCTATTGAGGTTACTTATTTTGCATTAGATGTTAATTGTAGTGGGTTATTATGCGGGTTTTTAATGGAAAACTCTTTTTAATTGATAGAGAACGAATTAATGTGTGTTTTATTAGATCATTTTAGATGATTTATTATTTGCTTGTTCTGTTATTTTGGTTTGATTGATACTTCAAATAAATAGAAATACTTACTAGTGCTAATGATTGATGAGGTTTTTCTCCTGCCCTGAGAGTATCCAGGCTTTCATGATAAAAGGGCGGGAATAAGGAAGAGGAGTTTTTTAACTACCTGATTTATATATTATTTTAATAGTGGTTTTAACATGCCTTCCAAACCATTACGTTTGATTTCGTACATCAATGCCAGTTGCTCTCCTAGTTTTCCTGAGGGGAATCCTTTCTGGTGAAACCATACCAGGTAGGGTTCTGGCAGTTCGAGTAATTTACGACCGGCATATTTGCCAAAGGGCATGGTGGTGTTGATGGCGATAAGTAGTTCTTGGTCGGGTTGCATTATTGAGTTTATTTGAGAGTCTGAGTGTTTGTCGTCATTGTATAGAAGCGATATTAATCTTTGAAATTTCATTTGGGGGTTGTGAAACATTTTAGATGTTAGCTTCTTTTCTTTGCAAATTGCTTGCTAGAAAATTAATCGCTTTTATAATGCTGCTTGTTTAGAAAGAGCTAATTTTATATAAACTGGTGATCGTAAGTAATCAGAAGGATATTTCCTCTGTTTATGGAAAAACATCGATTCTTTTGCCAGTTTTTACCAGTCACATTTCATACAACATATTGATATTCCTTGCATTCAGCTTTGCTAAGGGTATTAGGAGATTTTAATGAAAAGGAACAATCTGCTATTTATAGCTATTTTTTTATTGACTTTGTCCGCTTGTGGTGGGGGCGGAAGTGGTGACGGAAATTCTCAGTCCCCCCCACCAGCACAAGCTGTAGATACTGATAATGACGGAACTCCAGATTCAACAGATACTGATGATGATGGTGATGGCGTCCCCGATACTGACGATGCTTTTCCATTAGATGCCACTGAATCATATGACACTGATAATGACGGTATTGGTAACAACGCTGACGAAGACGACGATGGCGATGGTGTTGCGGATACTGAAGATGCTTTTCCATTAGATGCTACAGAGTCGGCGGATTTTGACGGCGATGGCATTGGTAATAATGCCGATACCGATGATGATAATGATGGCACTCCTGATTCCGAAGATGCTTTTCCCTTTGATGAATCAGAATCAGAAGATTCGGACTCTGATGGTATAGGCAATAATGCAGATGAGTATGACAATGATGCTGCCTGCTATGCTGCGCAAGACGGTGACGGATCTCAATGTTACTTAACTCTTTTAAGACAAGATGATGATTTTCTGCTTAAGTCATTTAACGGACAACATATTTTCTATTCTCCTCAACTGTCTAAAATTTTGATTTTGGATGGTGAAAGTCAACACTTTTCTTCTCTGATTGATATTGACGAGAACGCATCGGTCAAGTCCTTTATGTACTCAAATGCACATCAACGCCTGTATGTGATGTTTGAGGATGGAGCTATTCAGTATGCTGATGAGCAGGGAAGTTTAAATTCTTTTGTGGAATTAAATCAAAGCGCCTATGAAGTCTATTCAGCAGGCAATTTCATTCTTGCGATATTGAATTACCAATTTTATATATATGACGTAAATGGTGATTTAAAACAGAGTTACTATGCTTACTTTTCTAATCAGGATTTCAGTTATAAATGGGATGACGAAATCAATGCTTTCTATTTAGGGAATTATCGTTATTTATATAAAATTTATATCGATGCTTCCTCAGGAAAGATTCTTCGGGATTTTAGCCGCTACTTGAATCTCGATTCAAGTTCCCAGCCAGTTTCTGCGCCTATAATACTGACCAAGGGCGAGAGTAATAAAACGATATATAAGGGTAACGTTTTTTCTGGTTCTGAAATGAAGTTCGTCGGTGGTTGGGATGAACTTGTTAGTCATGCTGAATGGAATGACGATCAATATCTCACAACTCTTTCTTATTCGGCTGGTAATACCAAAATTGATTCTAGAGATTCCGAGTTTAGAACATTCCAAAGCCAGTTCATTGAAGGATCACCTCTTTCTCTAGCTAAAACTGAAAGCGGTTTTAGCGTAGTGACTAAAAAGTTAAATTACCTGACAGTTAATTCTTACTCAGTAAATACTGATGCTGACGGTGATGGTGTGTCACAGGCGAATGATGCATTCCCTATGGACGTCGCTGCTTCTCTTGATACTGATGGTGATGGCTATCCAGATGAGTGGAATGAAGAGTATGCTCAAGAGGATTCTACTACCGGTTTAAGTCTGGACGCGTTTCCACAGGAGTATGATTGCTGGTTGGAAGAGCATGATGACGGTAATGGAAATTGTGACTTTTCAGCCACAGTTCCTGATTTTACACCCGATCAGGTCGTAGCTGATTCTTCTATCATCTACTTGTTATCTAATGAAAATGAACGTGTTTATCGTTGGTCTTCTGAAAATGAAGCCTATATCAGTTCGATTAATATTGATAGAGACCAGGTTCTTCAGTTATCAACATCTCTTAATATTGATGTAAACGCTGAAACGTTTCAGCTTTATGCTGGTTATAGCGATGGAGGTATTGCATATGTAGATTTAAATACCTCACCTTTGTCAGTATCAACTTTAGTTTCTTTACTTAATGTTGGGCATTCAACTTCGGCTATGCAAATGATGGTTCTCGATAGTTATTTGCTTGTGTCTGTTTCCAACACTCAATATTTGATTGATGCAAATGGCAACATAACCGATCAGTCTTATAGTTACGTCTACAATAGTAGCTCTAAGCCTTTTGCTTGGGATAGCAATAATCAGAGATTATTGATTGCTAATAGTTCTTTGTATTATCAGAATATTGATATTGAAAGTGGGACGTTTACTACAAGCTACAATAGCCAGGGTACGTGCTCACCTCCTATGGTATTGAAGGAATCAAGTGATTTAATCTTTTGCGCTTCTGGTCATGTTATCAATGCTAATGATTTTACTTCTGTAGGGCGAATTAGCGTATTTTCTGATGTTGTGAATGTTGGTAATGACGAGATTGCTGTTTTAAGTGGCGATTATTTATTCAGGTTCAATGAAAATAATGTCAGTACCCGATTAGAGTCTAAATTGCTAGATGGCGAATATATTAAGTTAGTTCGAGTAGGAGATAAGGTCTTTATTGTTTCAATCATTGAAGACTTATTGACTATTAATGAGTATTTACCAAGTAACGATAGCGATAACGACGGTGTTGATAATATTGATGATGCCTTTCCCAACGATCCGGCCGCTTCACTAGATGCGGATAATGATGGTTACCCTGATGAATGGAATGAGGGGTATAGTTCGGAAGATTCAGCAACAGGGTTGAGCCTGGATAGTTTTCCTCAGGATTCCGCTTGTTGGTTAGAGGAACACGATAATGGTAATGGAGTATGTGATTTTGAAGCTACAATTCCGGTTTATACCCCTGATGTATTGTTTGCGGATTCAAGCGGTATAGTTTATTCCTACAGCAAGGAAAACCATAAGGTATATCGCTGGTCTGCCACATCAGAGAGCCATTTAAACCCTATTTTTGTTGGTTATACTGATGGAAATCAGTATGTGGCTCCTAATATTGTTGTTTATTCAGAAAACCATAACCGACTTTATTTTGCTTATAGTTCAGGATTAATTACTTATATTGATCTTTCGAATATTGGTAGTGAAACTTATTTTCACCAGTTCGAGAATTCTATCTCGAATATGATTTCAACGGGTAATTATATTGCAGTTAACCCAGACTATCCGAAATATATCTCGTTGATTAACGCAAATGGTGTTGTTACCAGTAAGAGCCAATATACTTATTCCGCGGAGCACTTAGTCTGGAATAAAACTCAAAGTCAGATTTTAGCTTTTTCTTCAAATTACTATATGTATCTTTTAGGCGTGGATTCTGAATCAGGAAGTCTTTCTAATATTACCAGTGCGGGCTTCAACTCTGGGCCCCAGTATCCAGCCTTGATATCTGGAGATGGTTCAAAAATTCTATTTGGTAATGGCAATGTTTTTAATGCTGATGATTTGTCATGGTCAGTGCAGCAAGACTCCTTCCATCAAGGAGTATGGCTGCAAAATGGTCAGCAAATTTTAGCCAAGAACTTGACTGGTGGTGTATATCGTCTGAGTCGTTTGGAAAATGATGTCGAATTAGAATCAATAGAACTCTCTGGTTCTGTTCAGGCGGTTCTTGAAACAACAGAAGGTGTCGTATTGGTCACGATTCAGGGGGGACAAGTTGTTTATTCAATGTTCTCGGAAAATAATGACCTGGATGGTGATGGTATTATCAATAGTCTGGATGCGTTTCCTAATGATGCCGCGGCTTCTCTTGACTCAGATGGTGATGGATTCCCTGATTCCTGGAATAATGGCTATTCAAGTTCAGATTCTACAACAGGGTTAGACTTGGATTCCTATCCTTCCGATGCTTCTTGCTGGGATAGTATTCATGATAATGGTATTGGTGGTTGTGATTATGCAGCAACAGTTGGTGACTTTACACCGGAAGTCATGTTTATGGATAAAGATAATATTCTTTATTTATACGATGCTGATAATGGAAGGATTCACCGACGTTCTTTAATTACCAATGAATATTTAGATTCGATTTTTGTTGGTCGTCAAAGCAATAATGAGCCTATATATCCAACTCATGTTGAGTATTCGCTATCGCACTCTCGCCTATACCTGGGATATAGCACGGGGCAGGTTACCTACATTGATTTGAATGATATTCGCTCTGAAAAAGCATTTTATAGTGTTTATAAGAAAGTTATTGGTTTGGCGGCTGTCGGTAAATATCTTTTGATCCAAAATGGTTCATCTCCCTATATGCATCATGTTGTTGATGTTAACGGTAGTTTGAAAGACCAGAGATCCTGGTCTCGAACATCAACTCACTATGCTTGGAATAGTAGTACTAATAAGGTTTATTATTTTGATAGCCTAAACTATGCATATCGTGTTTATGCGGAAGGAATTAACCAGACTTCGGGGGCTATTTCTGAGCCAACCGGTTCTTCTTATAATTCCAATGTTCTTAATGGTGGTATTCATTTTATTAAATCTGGGTCACAGGTACTTTTGGGTTCAGGGGAGATATATGACTCTTCCAGCATGGAACTGAAGGGGGATATAGGTTATTCCTTAGTTGATGCTGTGGGCACTGATGAACTTTTGATTACGGCCTATAAGGACGGTGATAACTGGTATGTCAATCTCCATGAAATTGGCACTATGCGACTATTCAATACGTTTACTTATGACTACTCCATCCTTGGCCTTTTCCACAACGAAAGTAAGGCAGTTGTTGTTCAGCACGATGGAAGTGATTTCGTTTTTGATGAAATTGATCTAAGTGATAATGATGATGATGGAATACCTGCATGGTGGGAGACCAAGTACGGACTATCGGATGATAATTCTGCTGACGCCGTTTTGGACGATGATTTTGATGGATTGACTAATCTTGAGGAATATACAAATAAGACAAGCCCCGCTAATGCAGATACTGATAGTGATGGATTGAATGATTTTATTGAAATCAATACGCATGGTACTTCACCGATTAAGTCAGACAGTGATGGAGATTGGCTTTCGGATAGTGAAGAGATCATACTAGCGTCTAATCCACTAAATGCTGATACAGATAATGATGGATTTACTGATGGTGATGAGGTCTATAAATATAATACCGACCCGATAGATAATAATTCTGTGCCACAAGCGTTAACCAGTTTTAGCGAGGATTTTGAAGCGGCAGATTTAGCTCCTTTCTGGGAAATGGGCGAGAATAATCAAGCGGATTGGTTTCTGGCTGATGACGATTCCAGTGAAGGGGCTCAAAGTCTTCGCTCTGATGCCATATTATCAGGTAGTAGTGGCAGTTTAGTTAAGTTCACAGCACTTTTCAGTCAAGGGATAATGTCATTTGATTTGAAAACACCTCAGTATTGTTGCAGTAATGTTCAGTTATATGTTGATGGTAGTTACATAAAGCAAATAAGAAACTCTGGTGTCTGGACAAATTATGAGGTTCAGTTGGATGAAGGTGAACATACTTTAGAATGGAGATTTTATAAGAATAGTTCTAGAGGTACAGAGAGTTCTTATCTGGATAATGTTCAGTTTACCGGTAACTAATTAACTTCGGTTTATGTGTAGAAATGCCAGCCTGTTTAGGCTGGCATTTTTTTATCTAAGCCTACCTTGGTTTTCATGTTAAAACACACCTCTTATACCTAAGCTATAGGCCGTTCCTGTGTCTTGTATTAGCAATAATTGATTACTGTATCTTCCATGTTTATGCACGACTTCGTTGGTCAGGTTAATGCCTTCAAGAACCAGGGTTAGATGATCATTAATGTCGTAGCTCATACTCATATCCCATTGTTGATAAGGGGCGACAAACGTCGGCTCGGCGCTACGTTTTTGCGTGAGTGATTGCAGGAAGGCATCTCGGCTATTCCATGCGAGTCGCCATTGCCAGGGTGCTTTTTCGTAGTAAAGGATGACATTTTTCGAATCGCTTAAGCCGGTGAGTGCGAACTTGCGACTGACATCTTCTCTGTTCAGTTCTGCATTACTGTCTATGAGTGTCATATTGGCTAAAACTCCAAAACCACTATCGCCGAATTGATGCATCAGGCTGAATTCAAAACCATCGGCAACGGCGGTTTCTGCATTCTGAGGATAGGTATGGTCAAACTCGGCTAAGCTATCTTGTTCGTCTGGTTCATTGGGATTAATACCTGTACTTGGGTCGGTGACGCCGGGGAAGGTGATTGTATCCACATTACTCAAAATAAAATGCTTAACCCGTTTGCGGAAATAATTAGCAGAGATATAGCTGGGATATTGATAGTAGTATTCGATTCCCATGTCGATATTGAAGGATTCAAAGGGCCTCAATGCCGGGTTGCCAGAGCTGGCGCGCAGGTCTCCGCCTTGGCGTGTTGTGTCTAACACCAATGCCGGTGAAAGCTGAGAAATCGTGGGCCGAGTCAGGGTTTTACTGATTGCACCACGGAATACCCAGTTGTTGTCATATTCCAGCTTTAGATTCAGGGCTGGAAGCCAGTGGTGGTAGCGATTTTTGCTTAATGTCTCTACAGCGGGAGCGGTGATTTGTCCTAATTCGGTTTGATCCAGAATAACCAGCTCTAAAAGAGGCGATTCCGTACCCGACACTGACACATCGGTCTGCTCAAACCTGACACCGGTTTGCATACTGAAATCCCAGAGTTGCCAATCCTGTTGCCAGTGAGCATTGATATATCCTGCGCTAATATCCTCTTGCACTGAGAATGAGTGACTGCGCAACTGGGCGTTCAGGTTTTGCTCTGTATTGGTTTGCAGGAAAGCTAACAATTGCTGCTGATCATGTCGTAACCATTGATGAGGAATGTTTTCATGCCCGCTAATGCCCGACAGAAACCCTTCGCCAGCGTCAAATAGCCATTGATAATCATCGGGAATATCAGGCGTTGAGTCATAACCACAAAATGTACAGTGAGCCGCATTGGCTTCGTTGTCCCAACGTTGATTCCGCTTCTTGCGTTTACTGAGCTGAAAGCCAATGTCGATTTGCGCTAACCAATCGCCGTTAATATCGAAAAGGTTATCTATGCGCCATTGGTTAATTTGATCTCGAATATCCCAGCCTCGAAGCAGGAATACGTGAGCTTTGCCATTTGCCGGATCCAGATAATGACTCACACCTGCAGCAATGCCTTCGGCGTTGATAATGTTGGCTGAAGCACTTTCAAAACCGTTAATAGCTGGCAGGATATTGCCTGAGGAATGATCAAAGTGAGAACGGTTTAAATAGCCTATCAGAGATAAGGAATCGCCAGCACCTTGCTTATCTTCGAGCGTTGAAACTGAATGGGACCAATCCAGATTTATTTGCCAGCGATCAGAAATATGCCATTTGATGTTACTTCCCAAGGCGTTAAGTGAGCTTGGGCGATCGAAGGTTTTGGCGTGAAAATCGGTGGCGTGGCCTATGTTCTGCTCAAATTCGACCACGGTGCCATTGCTGTCGGTAAGCACATTTTCCAGATTACTGGATGTGAACCAGTGCCCCATTGAGGTGACATCTGTATTCACGTCAAAGCTGGAATGCAGGTAATCCAGGGTGATATCAAACGATTCATTGGGTTGGTATTGCAGTACCAAGGTTCCGCCTTGGCGCTTGCGATTGTCAAAGCGAACGCGTTGGTCGTAATTTCGGGGCACGAAAATATGATTGCTTTGGCGTTGTAACTGGTCATCGGGAATATTGGTGTCGGGCAGCCAGCCATCTATTTGCGCTTCGTCGATGCGTGTTGAGCGTTCTTGTTGGGCATAGGAAACCAGGACACCAAAGCGATTGTCATCGAAAGTATTGCTGAAAAGGGCGGTAAGCTCGGGCGAGGTTTCCTGACGGTTATCGTCATAATGAGCTTTTACTGAGCCCGCCCAGCGAAACCCATGTTGACTAAGCGGTTTGGCGGTATTGATATTGATGGTTGAACCTATACCGCCTGAAGCCATGCTCGCCGATTGGGTTTTGAACACCTGTACACTATTCACCAGCTCCGATGCCAGAATGTCGAAGCTGAATTCTCGGCCTTGGTTGTCGGTGGCGATTTGTCTGCCATTGAGTTGCACACGATTAAATTCTGGGCCAAAGCCTCGTACCGTGACGAACTGGCCTTCGCCTTCTGCTCTGTCTATCGATACGCCGGAAACCCGTTGTAGTGATTCTGCCAGGTTTTGATCGGGAAACTTGCCAATGTCTTCTGCCATGATGGCGTCAACCACCAAATTGGAATCCTGTTTAACTGCAACGGCTCGATGAACACTGGAACGAATACCTTTGATGACAATGGTTTCGTAGTCTTCTTTGTCTGACTTTGGCATGACTTCATCGGGTGTGAAGAAATCAAGAAGTCGTTGCAGTAAGTTGGTGCTTGTCGATTGGCCTGCATCTTCAGCGCTATCCTGGTTTTGCACCTGTATCTGGATTTGCCCTGTTTCTGAAATCTTTGCTTGCAAACGGGTGTGCGCCAATAAGCGCTGAATACCTTCCTCTATGGAATATTTTCCATGTAATGAGTTGGTGCTGATGTCTTGCACTTTTTCTACCGGAAAGACAATGCTCAGGTTTGCTTGCTCTGCGAATTGTAACAGTGCGCTGTCGGCGCGTTGAGGTTCTATGGCAAAGGCTTTTTCTGCCTCTGAAATGGATGCACTCCATGCCGATGATGAGCAGGCAATTGCCAGTCCCAACGCAATTCGCGAAGGATTCATGCTGTTTTCAGCCCAGACATTATCAGTGAAATGAATTTCACCGGGATTGCTACAACGGGTAAGTACACTGCCTGATTTCTACTTGATGGATTGAGGTTCGTTTATGCGTTTACTTGCATTATGAAATCGTGACTTGTGTACACGAGAACAATAAGCGTGGAAGTAATTTTTTAATCTTGAGAGCTTATATGCAACAAAAATGTTATTTTTTTGTAAATCAGGCCGGAGATTTATGTCTGAATGCTGGTTTAGTACGCAATTAAGTAAAAATATTGCTGTTTGTATAGAGGATAATCGCCGCATCTTCGTCTTATGGGTGATTGCAATTAAGAAACTGAAAGGTTCATGTCTATAGACAATAAAATACATCGTACTTTCATGGCTGCCAGAACCGGGCTTTCGAGAATGATATCGCGTATTGTGCCGCTCAAAGAAGTGGAAGATATTGTTCAGGAAACCTATGTGCGCTTATGCCAGTTGGAAGTGCCGGAACAGGTGGCTGAGCCTCGTTCATTTCTGTATAAAACCGCGAAAAATCTGGCGTTGGATCATCTAAAACGTGCGGAAACCCGGTTATCTGATAGTTATGATCCTGAAGAAAATGAATGGGGTGGTGTGGGTGAGCTGGAGTCGGAGGTTGATACGACTTTTGCAACCATAGCCAGTAATGAAGAGTTTAGTCATTTTTGTGACGCTGTGCGGGAATTGCCAGTGCAATGTCGCAGAGCATTTGTATTGAAAAAAGTGTATGGCTATTCGCAAAAAGAAATAGCACAAGCAATGGATATAAGTGAAAGCACGGTGGAAAAACATATCGCGACAGGAATTAAACGCTGCACTCAACATATGTTTGATATACGTCTGGGTAAAGTGAGTTCAAAACAAGATCTATTTGAAACGGAAAATAATGGCGTTGATAACGTTGTTGACTTGCCCGTAGCACGTCAATCAGGAGAAAAAAGCCAATGAATAATGTGGTGAAGATAAAGCCTGATCAGGATGTGATGGAGCAGGCGAGTGGGTGGATTGCTCGTATGGACAGAGGCTTATCAAAGCATGAAATTGAGCAATTGGCTCGATGGATGAAGCAGGATAAAGCCCATGAAGAGATGCTTCTGGAAATGGCTAAAATTTGGGATAAGATGGATGTTTTGCATCGGCTGGCAATATTATTTCCAGAAAAAGCGTCTACGGCGAAGCCTGCAATTTTCGGTATGTCTTTGAATGTGGCTGCAATGGCGGCTTCGGTGTTTTTCGTCGGAATATTACTGGCTTTTGGTTGGAATAATAGCGAATGGAATCAATGGAAAGGGCTATTTCAATCGTCGGCTCAACAGGTGGTATTTTCCAGCCAGAAGGTCAGTACATTGGTCGGTGAACAATTCCGCAAGACACTAGACGATGGTAGTGAGCTGACGTTGAATACGGATAGTCTGGTCTCGATTACCTATACCGATAAACAGCGTTTACTGGTTTTGGAGCATGGTGAGCTACATATTCAGGTGGCTCATGATGAAGCTAGACCTTTGAATGTATTGGCTAACGGTAAGTTGATTCAAGCTGTGGGCACGGCTTTTAATGTGCAGATACAAAATAAGAAGGTTGAGTTGATCGTAACCGAAGGCAAAGTATTAGTGGATGAACAGCCTAAGCCAGCCAGTGAATTGTTGCATCAGACTTCGGTGCGTTTGCCGGCATCGTCATTAGCTGTGTCTCGCAGTCAGAAAGTGGTATTTTCACAGGAATTGAACCGTGCTCAGACTAAACCGCAAGTGGTTGCTGAGCAGGATATTCAGGCCAATTTGTCGTGGCAGCAAGGGCAACTTATCTTTCGTGGTGAACCTTTACAGCAAGTGTTGGATGAGGTTTCCCGGTATACAGCCACCCGTTTTAAATTGTCGGATCCTGATATCGCCAACATTAAAGTCGCAGGATTGTTTAAAACCAATGATGTAGACGGATTGCTGTTGGCGTTAAAAGAGAATTTTTCTATCGAGTCAGAGTTTGTGAAGTCAGAGAACGGGACTAACAACACCGTGTTGTTACATGCCGTTAAATAACAATAAAAAACAAGATAAAAATAAAAACAGGAGAAACTATGGAAGCGACGAATACGGCTTCTAATGGGGGAGCGAGAGCAGAAGGTTTGGAAAGCGATTCTGTTTCGTTGAGGTATGTCATCTTTATTTCCGCTGTTGCTGCTATCGGAGGCTTTTTGTTTGGCTTCGATTCTGGTGTTATCAACGGCACGGTGGGGGCATTGGAAGTGGCGTTTAATGCTTCTGATATTGGCACAGGTTTTAATGTGGCCTCGGTTTTATTGGGATGTGCCATTGGTGCATTAATAGCTGGGCCTGTGGCTGATAAATCCGGCCGTAAGCCAGCCATGTTGGTGACGGCGGTGATCTTTGCTATCAGCGCTTTGGGTTCAGGTATTGCAGATTCTTCTCTGGAATTTATTTTTTATCGCTTGTTTGGTGGTATTGGTGTGGGGGCGGCTTCTGTTTTAGCGCCTGCATATATTGCCGAGGTGTCTCCGGCTCGTTTACGTGGACGTTTAGCAACGTTGCAGCAGTTAGCCATTGTGATTGGGTTGTTTACTGCCTTTCTGAGTAATTTCACTATTGCTTCCATTTCTGGTGGCGCGCAAGAGCAAGCCTGGATGGGCTTTGCTTCATGGCGTTGGATGTTCTGGATGGAACTGATCCCTGCCTTGTTGTTCTTGCTGGGTGTGATGATGATCCCTGAATCACCACGGTATCTGGTGGCTCATGGCAAGGTTGAATTGGCGAAAACTGTGTTCCACCGTATCGCTCCGGGTAGTGAAGCCGAGCAAATAGAAGATGTGAAGCAATCGCTAAAAGGGGATCACAAACCCCGATTACGTGATTTGTTTATTGAGAAAACCAGCAAGTTGCATCCTATTGTCTGGGTTGGCGTAGCCTTATCGGTATTCCAGCAGTTTGTTGGTATTAATGTGGTGTTTTACTACGGTTCTGAATTGTGGCAAGCCGCAGGTTTTGATGAATCACAGTCGTTATTGATCAACGTGATTGGCGGTACGACTAACGTGGTTTCTACTTTCATCGCGATTGCCTTGATCGACAAAATTGGTCGTAAGCCTTTGCTGTTAATTGGCAGTGTCGGGATGTCGGTGATGTTAGCGACATTAACGTTCTTATTCAGTACCGCAGGTTTGAACGAGCAGGGGAATTTAGCCTTAACCAGTGGTAATGGCACTTTGGCGTTGGTGGCGGCGAATTTGTATATCGTGTTTTTTGGCATGAGCTGGGGCCCTGTGGTTTGGGTCTTGTTGGGTGAAATGTTCAATAACCGGATTCGTGGTGCAGCGTTGGCTGTGGCGGCGAGTGCGCAGTGGCTGGCTAACTTTTTAGTGAGTATGACATTCCCTGTGCTACTTGCCGGGATTGGTTTGGGAGGTGCCTATGGTTTGTACGCCGCTTCTGCGCTGATTAGCGTGTTCTTTGTGGTTAAGTATGTGCATGAAACCAAAGGGCGTCGTCTCGAAGAAATGTAGCTAAGTCCATTTTTTAGTTCATCATCGGCGTTTTGTTATTGAGTGTTGAAAACGTCGCATGGTGAGCTTGCCTCTTCTCTTATTTGTACTTTTGTCTGTTTGCTTCTTTTTTCCTTATTTTAGCTCTCTAATTGTTCATAATGTGTTGATATTTCCAACGCTTAAAAGTCGGGTTGGGGAAACGTGGCAATTGTGGCAATGCGATGATAGAATCGGTCGACTAAACGCAACCTGATTATTGGTTGTTTAGACCCTAAAAATCAAAAACACGATAATAATTAGGGCAATGTGTAATGCTTTGACCTGATAAAAAAGGGTTCAATGAATTAACGATTACTTGCAGGGGAAATAGTTCTGGATTGGGCTGGCACACTCAGTTTCGTTGCTACCAAATTTCATGCCCGCCAGAAGGATGAATCAAGACCAATACCATTTCGGTGGATGGTGTTTATTTGTCAAAATACTAACTGCCTCTCAGTTTATGTATCCCGGTTCGTTGCCCCTTTTTGTTATTCTGGATTATTGAAAAAGTACTAACGCTTTATTCCTTTGGGAATGAGGCAGATAGACATAATAATTACAAGGCAGTGTATGACTGATAACGCCAAAGAAATTCTTCCAATTAATATTGAAGAAGAGCTTAAAAACTCTTACCTCGACTACGCAATGAGCGTTATCGTGGGAAGAGCGCTTCCTGATGTACGAGACGGTTTAAAACCGGTACACCGAAGAGTTCTGTTCGCGATGAACGAACTGAAAAATGACTTCAACAAACCCTATAAAAAATCCGCCAGGATTGTTGGGGATGTTATCGGTAAATATCACCCGCATGGTGACTCTGCTGTATACGACACAATCGTTCGTATGGCTCAGCCCTTTTCCTTGCGTTACATGCTGGTGGATGGTCAGGGGAACTTTGGTTCTGTTGATGGCGACTCTGCCGCTGCGATGCGTTATACGGAAGTCCGTATGGCGAAAATCGCACACGAATTACTAGCGGATCTGGATAAAGAGACGGTTAACTTTGTACCTAACTATGATGGTACAGAGCAAATTCCAGAAGTATTGCCCACTCGAGTCCCTAACTTATTAGTTAATGGTTCTTCCGGTATCGCCGTTGGTATGGCAACGAACATTCCTCCGCATAACCTGGGTGAAGTGGTCAGTGGTTGTATCGAAATGATCAACAACCCTGATGTTACCATTGAAGAATTGATGAATTTCATTCCGGGCCCTGACTTCCCAACTGCCGCGATGATCAGTGGTCGTAAGGGTATTGATGATGCTTATCGTACGGGTCGTGGCAAAATCTATTTGCGTGCCCGTGCTGATATCGAAACAGAAGATAATGGTAAAGAAACTATTATCGTGACTGAAATTCCTTATCAGGTTAACAAAGCTCGATTGATCGAGAAAATTGCTGAGCTGGTTAAAGAGAAGAAAGTTGAAGGCATTTCTGCTTTGCGTGACGAGTCTGATAAAGACGGAATGCGCATTGTTATCGAAGTTAAACGTTCTGAATCAGCAGAAGTTTTACTGAATAAACTGTATGCCAATACGCAACTACAAACCGTTTTCGGTATCAACATTGTTGCGTTGGATAATGGTCAGCCTAAAACACTGAACCTTAAGCAATTGCTTGAAGCCTTTATTCGTCACCGTCGCGAAGTGGTTACACGTCGTACCGTGTTTGAATTGCGTAAGGCGAGAGACCGTGCCCATATCCTTGAAGGTTTGGCGGTTGCGCTGGCCAATATCGACCCAATTATTGATCTTATTAAAGCTTCTCAAAGCCCGTCTGACGCCAAGCAAAGCCTTGTTGCAACAGCATGGGAATTAGGCAATGTTGCTGAAATGCTGCAACGTGCTGGCGTTGATGCTGCTCGTCCTGATTGGCTAGAACCTGAATTTGGTATTCGTGACGGCAAGTACTTCTTAACTGAGCCGCAAGCACAGGCCATTTTGGATCTTCGCTTACATAAGTTGACTGGCCTTGAGCACGACAAGATCCTGGCTGAATACAAAGAGCTTCTGGATTTGATTGCTGAGTTGTTACACATTTTGGGTAGCCCTGAGCGTTTGATGGAAGTGATTCGTGGTGAATTGGAAGCGATCCGTGATGAGTATCAGGATGTTCGTCGCACCGAAATCACCGCGGCTTCTCATGATATTGATATTGAAGATTTGATTGAGCGTGAAGACGTGGTTGTGACCTTGTCACATGAGGGGTACGTGAAGTATCAGAAATTGTCTGATTACGAAGCGCAGCGTCGTGGTGGTAAAGGTAAATCTGCAACCAAGATGAAGGATGATGACTTTATCGAACGCTTATTGGTTGCCAATACACATGATCATATTTTGTGTTTCTCGACTCGAGGCAAATTGTATTGGCTGAAAGTTTATCAATTGCCTTTAGCTAGCCGTGGTGCTCGAGGTCGTCCAATTGTGAATATTTTGCCATTGGAAGAAAACGAGCGTATTACCGCCATCTTGCCAATACAGGAATTTGAAGAAGGCAAATATGTACTGATGGCGACGGCGAATGGTACGGTTAAGAAGACTTCGTTGATTCAATATTCCAGACCTCGTTCTAACGGTATTATTGCTGTGAATCTGGTTGAAGGTGATGAATTGATCGGTGTTGCGTTGACCGACGGTGAAGACGATATCATGTTGTTCTCTGATGCGGGTAAAGTGGTTCGCTTTAACGAGAAGCAACGTGATTCTGAAACTGGCGAAGTGAAACGCGATCCTGAAACGGGCGAAGAGATGATGTCGTTGCGTCCAATGGGACGTAATGCAACAGGTGTTCGTGGTATCAAGATGCAGGATGGTCAGCGTGTTGTGTCTTTGATTGTGCCTAAGGAAGAAGGTGACATCTTGACCATTACCGCAAATGGTTTTGGTAAACGTACCCCGTTAAATGAATACCCAGCCAAGAGCCGTGCTACACAGGGTGTTGTGTCCATCAAAGTGACAGAGCGTAATGGTAACGTTGTCGGTGCGGTTCAGGTGGATGAAAGTAACGAAATTATGTTGATTTCTGATCAGGGAACACTGGTTCGTACTCGTGTCAACGAGGTGTCTGTGATTGGTCGTAACACTCAAGGTGTGCGTATCATCAGAACGGCAGAAGACGAACATGTTGTTGGTCTACAGAAGATCGAAGAAGTTGAATCTGATCAACTGATTGAAGATGATGAATCTGGTGAAGCCGTGGCTGAAGTTGCAGCTTCTGTTGAGCAAAGGGGTACAGATTCAGATGAAGGATCCGCTGAAAGCGATTCTTCAGAAGAATAAGTGTTATGCCGTCTGATTAAAGGCAGGCAGTAATTCTTAGAGCTTGTTGTTAAATTGTCCCCCTGTATTGGGGGATAATTGTTTGTGGAAGCTGATTCTGTTGTTGGATAGCTTCAAAATTAATGTCATTAAACCTCAACATACAAATGAAAGTATCTCAATGTGTTATGGGTAAACTTCTTATTTGCTGCTGAGTTTCATTTATTAAAGGAAAGTCTTTTGGAACAGTTGCGATTAGATCCTGTTGCCAGTGTGAGTGGCGAAGTCAATGTACCGGGCTCCAAGAGCCTTTCAAATAGAGCCTTGTTGTTAGCGGCTATTGCCAAGGGTACTACGCGGGTGACTAATCTGTTGGATAGTGATGATATCCGTCACATGCTCGATGCCTTACAAAAGCTGGGCGTTAATTATCAGCTTTCTCAGAACAAAACCGAGTGTGTTGTTGAAGGGCTGGGTAGTGGATTTAATTGCGAGCAAGCTGTGAGTCTATATCTCGGAAATGCAGGAACGGCAATGCGTCCTCTTTGTGCTGTACTGGCAACCTCTCAGGGTGAGTTTGAATTGACGGGTGAGCCGAGAATGGAAGAGCGTCCTATTGGCTCTTTGGTTGACGCGCTTGCTCAAGCAGGAGCCGATATTACCTATCTAAAGAATAAAGATTATCCTCCCTTGCAGATTAAAGGGCATCCATTACAAGGTGGAAAAATCACTATTGATGGCAGTATTTCCAGCCAATTCCTGACAGCGGTATTAATGGCAGCACCTTTATTTGACGGTGATACGGAAATTCAGGTTCGAGGGGAACTTGTTTCCAAGCCTTATATTGATATTACCACTCATATTATGCGTAGCTTTGGCGTTGAAGTTGAAAATCAGCAATATCAAACCTTCAAGGTGAAAGGTGGACAGCAGTATGTTTCTCCTGGCAAGTTTATGGTTGAAGGTGATGCGTCTTCTGCCTCTTATTTCCTTGCTGCAGGGGCTATTAAAGGTGGGGAAGTGAAGGTTACAGGTATTGGCAAACATAGTATTCAAGGTGATGTGAAATTTGCTGATGTACTGGAAAAAATGGGTGCCAGGATTGAAATGGGGGATGACTATATCAAGGTTACCGGAGCCCCATTACATGCTGTTGATATGGACATGAACCATATTCCCGATGCGGCGATGACCATTGCTACAACGGCCTTGTTTGCCAAAGGCACAACTGCTATTCGTAATATCTATAACTGGCGCGTTAAAGAAACTGATCGACTCTTCGCCATGGCAACTGAGCTACGTAAATTGGGTGCTGAAGTGGTAGAAGGGGATGATTTTATTGAGGTGACGCCTCCACAGGACATCAAGTTAAGTGATATTGATACCTATAATGATCACCGTATTGCCATGTGTTTCTCATTAGTAGCGCTGAGTGATACTGCCGTGATTATCAATGATCCTGGCTGCACATCGAAGACATTTCCTGACTATTTCCAGCGATTTGCTTCTATTTGTCATTAACGGTAAATGCGGCGGATGTGTCTTTTTGTTCACTCCGTCATTGCACCTTCACGTTAACGGCGTATAATTGCGCCGTTTTTTTGGAGCAAACCCCAGTGGAGAATATATGCATCAAGCACCAGTTGTGACAATTGATGGACCCAGCGGCGCAGGAAAGGGAACTGTCAGTATGGCACTGGCTAAAAAAAGGGGATGGCATTTTTTAGATAGTGGCGCGATCTATCGCGTTTTGGCATTAGCCTCTTCCCACCATCAAATTCCTGTCGATGATGAAGCCGCGTTAGTCCCGCTTGCCTCCGGACTTGATGTTAATTTCGAATCTTTAGACGATGGTCAGCCCAGAGTGATTCTTGAAGGGGAAGATGTCACTTCTTCAATTCGCACTGAAGAAGTTGGCAAAATGGCCTCTCAAGTTGCATCTTTACCCAGAGTGCGTGAAGCCTTGTTGCGCAGACAGCGTGCTTTTAGAGAAGCGCCAGGATTGGTTGCTGATGGAAGAGATATGGGAACCGTTGTATTCCCTAATGCGGATGTAAAAGTTTTCCTGACCGCCTCGGCTCAAGAGAGAGCGAATCGCAGATATCATCAGTTATTCTCTGCCGGTCGGTTGCAAGATGAGGGGCGTGATGATAGCATATCGCGCCTTTTGGCGGATATTCAGGCGCGAGATGAGCGTGATAGTAGTCGCTCTGTGGCGCCTTTAAAGCCTGCTGATGATGCATTAGTGCTTGATTCGACCAATTTAACTGTTGAGCAAGTGCTTGAAAAGATTGAAGAACTTATCAATGAGAAGTTACAGGCTTAGCATTGAACAACGAAGTGTCGTAAGGAACCAGACTCTTAATTTAACAACCCCATTCACGATGGATTGTAGTGGATTTGAACCTTTTAAAACTTAATTATGATTGAAAATTTTGCTCAACTTTTTGAAGAAAGTCTAAAAGAACTGGAAACTCGTCCTGGTGCTATCGTTCGCGGTACAGTAGTTTCTATCGATAAAGACATTGTTTTGGTAGACGCGGGCCTTAAGTCCGAAAGCGCGATCCCGGCAGAACAATTTAAGAATTCCCGTGGCGATTTGGAAATTGCTGTTGGTGATCAAGTAGATGTTGCGTTGGATGCCGTTGAAGACGGATTCGGCGAAACTATCCTGTCTCGCGAAAAAGCTAAGCGCCATGAGGCTTGGGTTGAGCTGGAAAAAGCCTACGAAGAAAAAGCCACTGTTATGGGTATCATCAACGGTAAAGTTAAAGGTGGCTTTACAGTTGAAGTTAACGCTGTTCGTGCATTCTTGCCTGGTTCATTGGTTGACGTTCGTCCAGTACGTGACACTGCTCACCTTGAAGGCAAAGAACTAGAATTTAAAGTTATTAAGCTTGATGCCAAGCGTAATAACGTTGTTGTATCTCGTCGTGCTGTTATCGAAGAAGAAAGCAGCGTAGAGCGCGAACAATTCCTGGCTGCCCTGGACGAAGGTGTAGAAGTTAAAGGTATCGTTAAGAACCTGACTGACTACGGTGCATTCGTTGATCTGGGTGGTGTTGATGGTTTGTTGCACATCACTGATATGGCTTGGAAACGCGTTAAGCACCCAAGTGAAATCGTCAGTGTTGGTGACGAAATCAACGTTAAAGTATTGAAGTTCGATAAAGATAAGTCTCGTGTTTCTCTTGGTATGAAGCAAATGGGTAGCGATCCTTGGCATGAAATCGCACAACGTTACCCAGAAGGTTCTAAACTGACTGGTCAAGTGACTAATCTGACTGACTACGGCTGCTTCGTTGAAATCGAAGAAGGCGTTGAAGGTTTGGTTCACGTTTCTGAAATGGATTGGACTAACAAGAACATCCACCCATCTAAGGTTGTTAACCTGGGTGACACTGTTGAAGTTATGGTACTTGAAATCGATGAAGAACGTCGTCGTATTTCTCTTGGCTTGAAACAGTGCATTGCTAACCCTTGGGAAGAGTTTGCCAAGTCTTACAACAAAGGTGACAAGGTTACTGGTAAGATCAAGTCTATCACTGACTTCGGTATCTTCATCGGCCTGGATGGCGGTATTGATGGTTTGGTTCACTTGTCTGACATTTCCTGGAACAAGACTGGTGAAGAAGCCGTTCGCGACTATAAGAAAGGCGACGAAATCACAGCTGTTGTATTGCAAGTCGATGCAGAGCGTGAGCGTATTTCTCTAGGCGTAAAACAAATTGATGAAGATCCATTCAATAAGTATCTGACAGATAAAAAGAAAGGTGCTATTGTTATTGGTAAGGTTACCGCAGTTGATGCCAAAGGCGCGACTGTTCTGCTAGCCGAAGAAGTTGAAGGTTATATTCGTGTTGCTGACCTTGCACGTGAACGTGTTGAAGATGCTACCACTATCGTTAGTGAAGGTGATGAGATCGAAGCCAAGTATATTGGTGTTGATCGTAAGAACCGCATCATCAACTTGTCTGTGAAAGCGAAAGACGAAGCGGATGAAAAAGAAGCAATGGCTAAAGTCAACAAAACTGAAGAAGTTGGCTTCTCAAATGCCATGGCTGAAGCCTTCAAGGCGGCGAAAGGAGAAGAATAAGCACTTCGCTACTATTCTGAATAGTAAGAGGGGTGGTTTTTCCACCCCTTTTTTATTGCCGGTAGCCAAATCAGATTTATATTTTTGGTTGACGAAGAGGTTTCTATGACCAAATCAGAGCTTATTGAGCGTTTAGCTGATAAAGCGCGGCATATGCAAGCAAAGGATGTTGAACTGGCTATTAAGGAAATTCTTGAACAAATGGCTCAAACCCTACAGCGTGGTGAACGGATAGAAATCCGCGGGTTTGGTAGTTTTTCCTTGCATTACCGAGCTCCAAGAGTTGGGCGTAATCCCAAAACTGGAGAGTCTGTAAAACTTGATGGAAAATACGTGCCTCATTTTAAGCCCGGAAAGGAACTGCGGGAAAGAGTCAACGATTTGATCCTGTAATTAAATTAAAAAAATATGTTAACGGCACTCCAATAAGAGTGCCGTTTTTGTTATTGTGCTCCTGAAAAACAAGGGGAATACATTGACTGTTTTATTACTCGTTATTATTGCGATTGCACTGCTTATCCCTGCAATGGTGATTGGTGCCAATAACAGTGCTCAGGTTGTACTAGACTACTTTGTTGGAACGCAGTCGTTCACTCTTTCTTCCTTGCTGGCTCTGAGCTTTTTTGTGGGGGTTTGTTTTGCGTCGATTATTTGGGTGATCTTTTGTATGAAACTCAAGTTGCAAATCGGTTCATTACAACGTCAGCGTCGAAAACTATTACAAGAATCTATAAAGTAAATGCTTGAACTGCTATTTCTGTTGTTACCTGTTGCAGCCGGTTATGGTTGGGTGATGGGGCGTAATAGTGTACGTCAGGCGCAACGTCAATCGTCCAGCATCTTATCCAAGCATTATTTCAAAGGCCTAAACTTCCTGCTGTCTGATCAGCCTGATAAAGCGGTAGATACATTAATTAAAATGATTGATGTGAATACTGCGAATGTTGAAACTCATATTTCAATGGGAAACTTCTTCCGACATCGTGGTGAACTCGATCGCGCTATTAAAATTCATCAAAATCTGGTCGGAAAAGAAGGCATTGAAAGTAAACAAAAAGAAGATGCCTTGTATGAACTAGGTCGGGACTACGCCCTGGCTGGTTTTCTAGAGCGGGCAGAAAATACTTTTATTCAATTGTTAGGCAGTGAAAAGCATTTTTTGGCTGCTCAGCAGCAGCTCTTTGGTATTTATCAAACCACCAAAGAGTGGGATAGAGCCATCGAGCTTGCTGAAAATATGATGGAGAATCATGGCGATAGCGATGAATTGTGTCAGCGTATTGCTCATTTTTATTGTGAACATGCTCAAGTATATTTGAAGCTAAATGATTCACAGCAAGCTGAAAAAGATCTGCAAAAAGCCATTATGTCTGATGAACACACGGTTCGTCCCTGGTTAATGCTGGCTGAAATGGCTATTCAAAAGCAGGATTACTCCTCTGCAAATGATTACCTTAAACAAGTGCCATTACGCGATGTTAGCTGGTTCAGTGAAGCCGTGCCTTTACTGGAAAAGTGTGCTGAGGGTCAGGGAAGTACAGAAACACTGCGATCATTGCTTGATGAGTATTCCGGGCAGTGTGCCACTGCTTATTTAGCGAAAGTTAAGCTTATCGCGGAACAAGAATCTATTTCTGCGGCAACTGAGTTCTTATTGGAACAATTGAATGGCAGTCCTACAATGAGAGGATTCCATACTCTTCTAGGCTTATATATTCGTGATCCACATGCGAAGAATACCGAACAGAGTTTGATGATGCTGCAAAAGTTGGTTGAAGAACAAATGCAACAACGTCCTAAATATCGTTGTGGTGGTTGTGGTTTTTCCGGGCGAAGAATTCATTGGCTTTGCCCTTCATGTAAAAGCTGGGGGCTGATGAAGCCCATTAAAGGTTTAGACGGAGAATAGATGTTGTCAGCAGATCCGAAAGTTATTGTTGCCTTAGATTATGACGATAAAAGTCAGGCTTTGGACTTTGTTTCCAGATTAAGTCCTGAACTATGCAAACTTAAGGTTGGCAAAGAGATGTTTACCTACTTTGGCCCTGATTTCGTTAAAGAGCTGGTAAATCGAAAGTTTGATGTTTTTTTGGATCTGAAATTTCATGATATTCCAAACACGGTTGCCAAAGCTTGTTTGGCTGCGGCTGATTTAGGGGTTTGGATGGTTAATGTTCACGCTTCTGGTGGCCCTAAAATGATGACGATGGCAAGGGATGCCTTGGACAAGCTGGGCGAGCAACGCCCCAAGTTGATTGCGGTGACCGTGCTTACCAGTATGGATGCTACTCAATTACAGGCAATTGGCATTCAATCCACACCTGAGCAACATGTGCTAAAAATGGCACAGCTTACCAAGGATTCTGGTTTGGATGGGGTTGTATGCTCTGCTCAAGAATCGACTGCGTTAAAGAATTTGTGTGGTCAGGAATTTTGCTTGGTGACTCCGGGAATTCGTCCGGCGGGTAGCCAACAAGATGACCAGACCCGAATTATGACGCCTGAGCAGGCTGTTCAAGCGGGGTCGGACTATATGGTAATAGGTAGACCTATTACAAAAGCGGTAGATCCTGTTGCTGCTCTTGTACAGATTAACGAGAGTATTAAGGGGATTTAAGTTTCATACACTCTATAAAGCGTATAAAACTTCTAAAGTACATAAAACAAAAAACGGCTTGCAAGTAAGATTGTAAGCCGCTTTTTTTAATGTGTTTCATTCTGTTTTTTTGATGGATTTGAGCTTCTCTTAAGCATCAGATAACTAATGCTTAAGAGGTTCAAATTATCAATTAAGCTTGCGCTTCCGGTCGTGCTGCTGGAGCGTTGGCTTTATTTGTCAAACTTACTATGGCAGCGCTTCGACCACTTTTGGCAAATTCTGGACGCATAGATTCATCTAAAGCAGAAATCTGAATTTCTTGAATAGGTGTATCAATGCTTTGAGGTCTTGCCATAGGATAAGACGCTCGTTTCAAGCTGTTCTTAGCCTTGTAGTTACCTTTGCTGCTTTTTTCCCTGGACTGAGTTTGCTTTTCCTCATCCGCAGTGTTTTCCTCTGCTTTAACTTCTGCCACCGGAGCAGGTTCAGTTACTTCTTCCTTCTTGATATCTTGATTGTCGGCGGCGTGGAAAATGTCAGTTTGAGTTGGTTCAGCATTCTCCTGAACTTGCTCTTTGCTTTCAGTAGCTTCTACAGGTGTAGATTCTATCTGCTTTTCTACCGTATTCTCTGGCTGATTAACTGCATCAATAGTTACGACGGTAGCAGCTGCACTTTCAGAAGCTGTTTCTTGCACCGGCTTTTCTTCCGAAATAGTCTCAACAGTGCTTTCTGAGGTGGCTTCTTTATCAGTATTTACTGTTTCAGAATTAACCTGTGCTTTTGTCTCAACTTCTTCAAATTGCAACGCAACTTGTCCAGAGCTATCTGATTCGCTGTTTTCAGTTTCCGCTGCTTCAACTTTATTTGTGTCAGTTGATGGAACAGGGATTGCTGTTACTTCTTGCGCTACTGGAGCCGTTTGAACATCAGCCTCAGCTTTTGCTTCAGTGCTTACTGTTGCAGGCTCGTT
Organism: Paraneptunicella aestuarii; assembly: GCF_019900845.1. Classification (NCBI taxonomy): domain Bacteria; kingdom Pseudomonadati; phylum Pseudomonadota; class Gammaproteobacteria; order Alteromonadales; family Alteromonadaceae; genus Paraneptunicella; species Paraneptunicella aestuarii. The sequence continues at coordinate 2,104,535 of NZ_CP074570.1, forward strand.
TAATTGATATTCTGGTGCCGTTTCATTCACCTGATTTTTAACGTCAGCATCTACTGGCTTTTTACGGCTGCGAGTACGACGTTTAGGCGCTTCAGATGTTTGAGTTGCGCTATTTTCGTCAGTTACTTGCGTTTCTGCTTTAGTTTCAGAAGTCTCTTGGGTTTGTTGAACAAGAGGCTCTTGAACAGGCTGTGCCTGAATTGCTTGCTCTTGTTTAGACGTTTCCTGAGCTGTTACATCCGCGGTGACTAGAGCATTTGGGTCTGACACTCTTACACTGCGTTTGCGCTCTCTACGCTTACGACGTTCGACAAGCTTTTTCTCATTCTTGGCTTCAATGTCTTTATTATCCGTTTGAGCCTGAGGCTTTGCTTGGTCGCTTCTTCTTTCCTGGTCGTTTCTTCTTGGCTTGGTATTTTTAGCCTCGGTATTCGCATCACCTTTTTTAAGGTTTTTGTCTTGATCACTTCGAGGTTTGCGCTCAGGGCGCTCAGCTCGTTCTGTACGCTCTGGGCGCTCAGATTTACCGTTGCGATGATTGCGCTGGTTACGTTGTGGACGTCTGCGTGAATTGCCCTTGGCATTGCGGTTGTTGCGGTCTTTGCTGTTATTACCTGATTTTCCATCGGAACTAAACAGGCTACCTAACCAGGCAAAGAAAACAGTCAAGAAACTCTTGGATGCAGGTTTAACAACTGGTGCTGCTGGAGATGGAGCGACAAAACCCTGTAGCGCAGGTTGCTCTCTAACAACGCTTTCACTGGAGGAACTTGAGCTGTCATCTTTCTCTGGTTGAACCGGAGCTAACTTTGAACTGGATTCAATAACAGTGTCATCATTACGCACTCTGGAAACTTCATAATGAGGCGTTTCCAGTTCTCGCTTAGGTAAAATCAACAATGTGACTTTCAAGCGATCTTCAATTTTACGCAGGGTATTACGTTTGTCGTTCAATAGGTAAGAGGCTACTTCTACAGGTACGTTCGCTCTTACTTCTTTAGTGTTCTCTTTTAACGCTTCTTCTTCCATCAAACGCAAGATTGACAGGGCTGAAGATTCCACGCTACGAATGGTGCCTTGACCAGAACAACGTGGGCACACATGCGTTGACGCTTCACCCAAAGACGGGCGCAGACGCTGGCGTGACATTTCCAGTAGACCAAAACGGGAAATTCGTCCCAATTGCACCCTGGCTCTGTCTTGAGCTACTGCTTCTTTTAAGCGGTTTTCCACTTCTCTTTGGTGACGTGATGGTGTCATGTCAATGAAGTCGATAACCAGCAATCCACCCAAATCTCGAAGTCTGAGCTGGCGAGCGATTTCGTCGGCTGCTTCCAGGTTTGTATTCAATGCGGTTTCTTCAATATCACCGCCTTTCGTTGCACGAGAGGAGTTGATATCAATAGAGGTCAGGGCTTCGGTTGGATCAATAACAATTGAACCGCCAGAAGGAAGTCTGACTTCACGTTGGAAAGCGGATTCAATCTGGTTTTCAATCTGATAGTGATTGAATAGTGGAATGTCGTTCTTATAGCGTTTGACCTTGTTAACGAAATCCGGACGTAGCAGCTTCATGTGCTCTAGCACTTGTTGGTATGCTGTATCGTTATCAATCAGAATTTCGCCGATATCACGACGTAAATAGTCGCGAATTGCACGGATAATAACGTTACTTTCCTGATGGATAAGGAACGGTGCTTTACGTGACTCCGACACTTTCTCAATGGCTTGCCAATAAGTCAGCTGGATATTTAAATCCCATTCTAATTCTTCATAGGATTTGCCAACGCCCGCAGTACGAACAATTAAACCCATGCCATTAGGCAGATTTAGTTTATCCAGGGCATCTTTTAAATCTGTACGCTCATCACCTTCAATGCGACGGGAAATACCACCGGCACGAGGGTTGTTGGGCATTAATACCAGGTAGCTACCCGCCAAGCTGATAAAGGTTGTTAAGGCTGCGCCTTTTTGACCGCGTTCTTCTTTGTCGATTTGAACGATAACTTCCTGGCCTTCTTTCACCACATCTTTGATGTTAGGACGGCCTTCAAATTTGTAATCTGATGGGAAGTAGGTTTTGGCTATTTCTTTGAGAGGAAGGAATCCGTGGCGTTCAGCGCCATAATTAACAAAAACGGCTTCCAGACTTGGTTCAATGCGAGTGATAATCCCTTTGTAAATATTCGCTTTTTTCTGTTCGTGGCCCGGGCTTTCGATATCTAAATCATAAAGCTTTTGACCATCAACCAGAGCAACTCGCATTTCCTCTTGCTGAGTTGCGTTGATCAACATTCTTTTCATATATTGTGCTCGATGTAATACATACCGATCACACAACAAACAGGAATAGAATCAATTGCTTACAGGTAGCAGAGAACAGCCGTATTTTAGAGTACGGGCATGTGTTTATTGACTCTCATTGTGTCTGACTTGTTTGACCTAAACGTCAACTCAGTCTCTCGACTGTATATCCTCAAGCTCTATTTTTATCGCTTGTAGTATGGGTCTAAACGCATTTATGCATTTGAGTCAACCTGCGCTAGTGTCGCAAGTATCCAGTAATTCCTAAGTTTGTTGCCTGATCGCAACTTTTATTTAATCAATTGATTACTTAATCAATTTAATTCTTTTCATTTGTGCACATTGACTGCGGTTCGATTAACTTTTACCGACAAGGGTATAACCTTGTATGTTCTTCATGGCTCAGTTAATCCTCTGTTTTGTCTACCACATCCGGTAACTGTTGTGTAATGCATCTAATCATATCTTTATATTCTGTTTAACGAATGCTCAATAGCAATTTGTTTGATAATTCTGCCAGAGCGGGATATGAGTCAGGAAATTACGTTCAGAACCAGAAGCTGTAGCTTACGCAGTACATTTTCAATGCAATGTTACACGTTTGACTAACAACAATACCGTCAAATAAGACGAGTACCGGCTAATTATGGCATCAAAGCTGAAAATGTAGCAAGAAAATATCTTTAATTAGTGCAATTTATGATGATTAATGAGTCGATTTATTGCCAACTGAAAGAATCTCTTAAATTGTTTGCAAAGTTCGCATAATTCTTGTCACCAGTTGCGAGGAAATAATATAGAATAGCGCGGCTATGGGAGATTTAGATTTTACAAAAGTACAATTTATAGACGTTGACGCTGAAAGAGCGGGCCAACGCATTGATAATTTTCTAATTGGTTTACTTAAAGGCGTACCCAAAAGTATGGTTTATCGTCTTTTACGTAAAGGCGAAGTGAGAGTTAATAAAAAGCGCATTAAACCTGAGTATAAGTTACAGGGAAATGATGTTTTACGATTACCACCAATTAGAGTCAGCGAACAAAGTTCAGAACCCTATGTGAATACAGATCGAGCCAATGAATTGGAAAAATTCATTTTGTTCGAAGATTCTCATTTAATCGTGTTGAACAAACCAAGTGGTATTGCTGTACACGGGGGAAGTGGCCTTTCTTATGGCGTGATTGAAGCCTTTAGAGCCATTAGACCCGAAAGCAAGTTCCTTGAGTTAGTACATAGGTTGGATCGCGATACCTCTGGATGCCTGATGATAGCCAAGCGCCGCTCTGCGCTTAAGTCATTGCACGAGCAAATTCGAAGCAAAACCGTTGATAAGCGATATCTGGCGTTGGTTGCTGGTACATGGCCGAAAAGTCGGCGAGTAGTGCAAGCCCCCCTACATAAGAATACATTACGTTCAGGTGAAAGGGTGGTTCGTGTTTCTCAAGATGGTAAGCCTTCTGAAACCCGATACTCAGTGATGCAGCGATATCAAGGCGCTACATTGGTTGAAGCTTTACCTATTACCGGGCGGACGCACCAGATTCGGGTTCATTGCCAGTATGCTGGACATTGTATTGCTGGTGATCCTAAATACGGCGACAAACAATTTGAAGAAGATGTGATTGCCAATACGGGATTAAAGCGTTTGTTTTTACACGCACATCAATTGAGTTTTGATGATCCTCGTACCGGGGAAAGACGCACTTTTGATGCTGCTATGGATGAGCAATTGCAAAGTGCGTTATCTCGACTTATCCCCGTTGAGTAATATTGCTTTTTGAATCCTATCGCTGGCTTAGTCAGCGATAGGTATTTGCTGTAGCAAATTAATACCAGCCTGTTTAAATAATTCAGCTAATGCTATGAGAGGGAGACCGACCAATGCGTTTGGATCTCTTCCCTCCAGTTTTGAGAATAGAAGAATTCCTATCCCTTCACTTTTAAATGCGCCTGCACAGTCATAGGGTTGCTCTAAATCCAGATAATGACTGATGTCGTCATCAGACAGGGTTTTAAAATAAACCGAATATTGTTCTAACAAGGTATAAATAGCATTGGTTCTTGTATCGAACAGTGCTAATCCAGTCAGGAAGTCTACTTTATTACCACTAAAGCGACGTAATTGTTGAAAAGCCTTTTCTTTATTGCCCGGCTTACCGAGAATGTCCTGTTCAAAACAAGCTATCTGATCGGCTGCTACTATATAAGCAGAGGAATGGTATTTTTCGGGTAGGGATGTTGTTAAATGGTTATTCGCTATTTCCAGTGCTTTCTCTTTCGCGAGTCGAATGACCAGCTCATTGGGAGGTTCATTTTCCAATGCGGATTCATCAATATTGGGGGAGATGGCAAGGAATGGAATTCCCAGTTTTTTCAGTACGTTTTGCTTGTATTTTGACTCTGTTGCCAGTATCAAAGGTAATGAGTTTGTTAAATTATGTTCAAACGGCAAGGAATCCCCCTTAAATACCAAGATTTTTTTGACTCAGAGACATTTCCTCTATATGATGCGCCCGCTATGCAGAAAGTCAAACTGCCCAAACAAGTTGAACCGTTCAAAAGTGCCTCTAAACGCTCTGATTATAAGGGTATTATGCTGGCTCATGATATGCTACGGCTTAATGAAGCAGTTGACCAGGTGCTAGATGATATTGCAATAACAGTTAAGTTTGATACTGATGCTCAGGGTCTAACTTATTTTGAAGGCAACTTGCAGACCACTGTGAGTCTGATTTGCCAGCGTTGTAATGAATCCTTTGTTCACAATGTCGATGTAGATTTCTGTTTCTGTCCGGTTACAGATTCAGACAATGTGGACGAAATACCGGAAACCTATGAGCCGGTCGAAGTGGATGAGTTTGGCGAGATTAATTTACTTGAATTGTTCGAGGATGAACTGATTCTTTCATTACCTATTGTGGCTATGCATCAGGAAGATGATTGCAAAATGGGTAACGAAAGTTTGAGTTATGGAAGCATCGAGCCGGAACAAGAAAAACCAAATCCATTTGCTGTGTTGAAAGAACTTAAGCGTAATCAGGAGTAAGTAATGGCGGTACAACAGAATCGTAAAACTCGCTCCAAGCGTGGCATGCGTCGCTCTCACGACGCGCTACCTGGGGCGACATTATCAATTGACTCGACTACTGGTGAAACCCATCGTCGTCACCATGTGACTGCAGATGGCTTTTACAAAGGCAAGAAAGTCGTAGATAAGTAAGCATCATTTACCGGGAACAATTTAATTGGTTCCGGTTTTTGAAGCTGATGGGGGCATTTAATGCCCCTTAGCTTTTTTAGGCACCTTGTTTTTCGGGCACGGTTGTTTTCAAATTATTTGAAACAATTATTTCAACTTAATATTTAAAATATTCTTTCCTGAATTAATCTCTTTAATTCAAGCCACCTGTGTGCATTCTGTACAAAAATCTTAATTTCCTGCCATTTTTATTTTGATGGTGTTTTGCTTTTTGAGCTCAGTTAAACCATAGTTTTCTGAGTGCATTAATGCTTGGTTTTGCTGTTTATTGTCAAGGAGTGAAATCCTTTACACATCCGATCTGTAACGAGATTACAGACGCTTTGCCTTGGAAATGCGAGAATAGCGAACCTTTGATTTTGAGGAACTATTTATAGGGATTCAAAGTCAGTAATAAAAGCAATCAAGTAATTAGAAATAAAATAATATGAAACTTGCTTTTGCGTTATTAGACAAAAATAAGCGGGTATTTAAAATACTGCTTTTTGCTCGCAAGAGTTGATTTTTGAGATTGCGCAATTATTTAGGGAATCTTGATAAGTTCAGAAAATTGAAAAACGTAAACGGGAATGCGTTCTGAACTAAAGCTACAGTTTTATTGGAAGGTCGTAAGTTAATGTATTCAAGAATAATAGCAACAGGTAGTTATTACCCTGCAGAAGTAAGAACCAACGCCGACTTGGAAAAAATGGTGGATACCAGCGACCAATGGATAACTGACAGAACGGGTATCAAAGAACGCCGCATCATGGCGAGCGATGAAACGGTCAGTGATATGGGCACAAAAGCTGCTCGTGCGGCGTTGGAAATGGGGGATGTTGACCCTTCTTCAATTGATATGATTATTTGTGCCACAGCAACCGGCCCCAGAACCTTCCCCAGCGTTGCCTGTGACATTCAAAAAGAACTTTCTCTCGATGGTATTCCTGCCTTTGATTTAAATGCTGCCTGTGCTGGATTTTGTTTTGCCATGAGTGTGGCTGATCAATACATCAAAACAGGTATGTGTAAGCGTATTTTGGTTGTAGGTGCTGATGCCTTGTCTCGCTTGGTAGATCCAAGTGATAGAACCATGATTATTCTGTTTGGTGACGCCGCGGGAGCTTGTATTCTTGAAGCCAGCGAAACACCGGGAATTTTATCCAGTCACATTCATGCTTCCGGCAAACATGGTGATCTTCTTTATGCAGGAACTCCGGTTTGGGGAGATGTAGAATCCGTTAATAGTTCTTGGGGTGTAATGAAAGGCAACGAAGTTTTTAAAGTTGCGGTTACCAAACTCAGTGAATTGGTTGAACAAACCCTGGCGGCTAACAATATGAGCAAGTCTGAACTGGATTGGCTTGTACCTCATCAGGCTAATTTCCGTATCATTAAGGCAACAGCAAAAAAACTTAACATGTCGATGGATCATGTTGTTCTTACGTTGCCAAAATTTGGTAATACCTCAGCAGCTTCTGTTCCTACTGCTTTGGATACCGCAATTCGCGATGGGCGCATTCAGCGTGGTCACACATTAATGCTTGAGGCATTTGGTGCGGGCTTTACCTGGGGCTCCTTGCTGATTAAATATTAATTTCATTTTGTCTACATAGAGTCAGGTTAGCATTGGTACGTTAGCCTGCGGTTACTCTGTGTAATTTTATTAGGAAACGATATGTCTAAAACTGCATTTGTATTTCCCGGTCAAGGTTCTCAAACCGTGGGAATGATGTCAGATATGGCCGAGGCTTATCCGTCCATTCAGGAAAGTTTTGCTGAAGCTTCTGACGCACTGGGTTTTGATTTGTGGAAGGTGGTACAAGAAGGGCCGCTGGAAGAATTGAATAAAACCAGTATCACTCAGCCTGCCTTATTAACTGCCAGTGTTGCTATTTGGCGAGAGTATTGTGCACAAGGTGGCGCGGCTCCGGATTTTATCGCTGGACATAGCTTGGGTGAATATACTGCACTGACTTGTGCAGGTGTATTTACATTAGCTGATGCGGCTAGCCTGGTTCATGCCCGTGGTACGTATATGCAACAAGCCGTTCCTGAAGGCGCGGGTAGCATGGCGGCGATTATTGGTTTGGACGACGACAAAGTTGTCGAGTTGTGTGAAGAAGTGGCTGAAGGGCAGGTTGTGTCTGCGGTTAACTTCAATTCACCCGGGCAAGTAGTTATTGCTGGACACGCTGAAGCCGTTGACAGAGCGATCAAAGGTTGTAAGGCCAAAGGTGCTCGTATGGGAATGCCCTTACCTGTGAGTGTTCCTTGTCATTGCAGTTTAATGCAGGATGCTGCAGGTCAGTTAGCTGACAAGTTAAATGCAACGCCAATGAACAGTCCTGTTATTCCTGTTATTAACAATGTCGATGTGGCAATTGTCAGCGATGTTGATGGTATTCGAGATGCTTTGATTCGCCAGTTATATGGCCCTGTTCGCTGGACTGAAACCATCCAGAAACTTGCATCAGAAGGCGTCACTAATATTATTGAATGTGGGCCGGGCAAAGTGCTGAGCGGGCTAACAAAACGAATTGATAAATCCATCGGTGGAACGGCGATTAATACGCCTGATAGTCTCACCGCTGTATTAAATAAATAGGGGATCCTATGTCTGACTTGCAAGGTAAAATTGCATTAGTAACTGGAGCCAGCCGTGGTATTGGAAAAGCCATTGCTGAAAAACTGTTGTCTTTAGGGGCAACGGTTATTGGTACTGCAACATCTGAAAACGGTGCTGCAAACATTGCTGAATATCTAGGTGACAAAGGGATGGGAGCGGTATTAGACGTTTCTCAACAAGATTCCATTGACGCTTTAATGAGCTCCATCAAAGAAAAATATGGCGATATTGATATTTTGGTCAATAACGCAGGCGTGACCCGTGATAATTTGCTGTTAAGAATGAAAGAAGAAGAATGGCAAACCATCATGGATACCAACCTGACTTCCATTTTCAGAATGTCCAAAGTTGTCTTACGAGGCATGATGAAAAAACGTGCAGGGCGCATTATTAATATTGGCTCTGTGGTTGGCAGTAGTGGTAATCCGGGACAAGCTAACTATGCAGCCGCAAAAGCAGGGTTAATTGGTTTCACCAAATCAATGGCTCGAGAAATCGCATCTCGTGGCGTTACTGTTAACGTAGTTGCGCCCGGTTTTATCGCCACAGACATGACTGAAGAGCTGAGTGATGAGCAAAAAGCTGCCATTATGAAGGATGTACCTGCTGAAAGGTTGGGTAAGCCTTCTGAAATTGCGGCCGCCGTTGCCTTTTTAGCGTCTGACGAAGCCGCTTACATTACCGGTGAAACATTGCATGTAAATGGTGGCATGTTTATGGGTTAACCCGTTGGGTTATTTTGTTACTCTTGGCTAATGTTGTTTTTGTGTTAAATTGTGGTTAGACCAGCAAAAAAGGTGCATCCCGGGCTTGCATGGTCTACCTTAGACGAATACACTAGCCGCCGATTTAAGATTTAGAATCTAGCGACATCAAAGGATAACTAGAAATATGAGCAATATCGAAGAGCGCGTTACGAAAATCATCGTAGAGCAATTGGGTGTTAAAGAAGAAGAAGTTAAGCCTGAAGCATCTTTTGTCGATGATTTGGGTGCTGATTCATTAGATACCGTTGAACTGGTGATGGCTTTGGAAGAGGAATTCGACACTGAGATCCCTGACGAAGAAGCTGAAAAGATCACAACTGTTCAAGCCGCTATTGATTACATCAATGCGAACCACGACGGTTAAGACACAGATTCTATAGAGGCGGCTTTTAGCCGCCTTTACTATTCCGATATTTCAAATATCAACACGAATATCAACAATAGCTACTTTATAATGCCTGCCTATAAGTTCCCGGAATTGGCATTTGTCCGTACTTCTCTAAACAGTACCTCAAGAAGCCGTCTTTGGCTTAGACAAGCCCTTCTTACTTTCTTATATATCAACATCGACACTTTGTTTCTGATGTGGAATCAGGCGTTTTTGCTATTGTTTAAAGTAGGCAGAATATTAGAACAATCTGCTATTTCTTATATTTACCTGACGAGATTTTTAGAGCGGAGACTTTATGTCTAAGAGGCGTGTGGTAATAACTGGACTGGGAATGCTAACTCCGGTTGGTAACTCAGTGGCAGAGACCTGGCAGGCGATTAAGTCTGGGCAAAGCGGTATTGGCCCCATTACCCGACTTGATGCCAGTCATTTTGCAACCCGATTTGCTGGTGAAGTAAAGAATTTCGACGCAACTGAATATATTCCTAAGAAAGACACCAAAAAGATGGATTTATTCATCCAATTTGGCATCGCAGCAGGAAAACAGGCATTGGTCGATTCTGGCTTGGTGATAGATGAACATAACGCTGAAAGAGTCGGCGTTAGCATTGGTGCTGGTATTGGTGGTTTGGGACTCATTGAGGAGAACCATCTTAAGCTGTTAGATAATGGATCTCGAAAAGTGTCTCCATTTTTCGTTCCTTCCACTATTACCAATATGATTTCCGGCTTTTTGTCGATTATGGAAGGGCTAAAAGGGCCTAACCTGAATATAGTCACGGCTTGTACTACTGGCGTTCATAACATTGGTGTTGCAGCCCGAATGATAAGCTATGGCGATGCAGATGCCATGTTGGCTGGAGGCGCTGAAGCAGCGATTACTACATTAGGTTTGGCTGGCTTTAATGCGGCTCGAGCCTTATCGACCCGAAATGATGACCCACAAAAAGCAAGTCGCCCCTGGGACAAAGACCGCGACGGCTTTGTTATGGGGGAAGGTGCCGGTGTGGTTATGTTGGAAGAGTATGAACACGCCAAGGCCAGAAACGCGAAAATCTATGCCGAGTTAGTCGGCTTTGGCATGAGTGGTGATGCGTATCACATGACTGCTCCACCTGAGCATGGTGAAGGCGCAGCTTCAGCAATGGCGAATGCCATTAAAGATGCGGGTATTGATGCCTCAGAGATTGGCTACGTGAACGCTCATGGTACTTCGACGCCAGCGGGTGACATTGCTGAAGTGAGTGCGGTGAAGAAGATCTTTGGCGATGCGGCCAAGTCCGTCATGATGAGCTCAACCAAATCCATGACAGGCCACCTGTTAGGTGCGGCGGGTTCTGTTGAAGCCATTATTACCGCATTGGCATTAAAAGAAGGTATTGCTCCACCCACCATTAACCTCGACAACCCGGACGAAGGTTGCGATTTAGACTTTGTGCCACACAAGGCGAAGCCAATGAATACCGAATATGCATTGTGTAATTCATTTGGTTTTGGTGGAACAAACGGATCTTTATTGTTAAAGCGCGTTTAAACTCGCGCTTAAACCTGAGAAAATGAAGCCTGTTTCACAGGCTTTTTTTTATGAATATAACCTACCAGTCAAATACCTATCCCTCGCAGAGTCGCGCTGTTGCTTATGGCGATGGCTGCTTTACCACAATGCTTGTGCGCCAAGGTGCAATACAGCTTTTCGAACTGCATATGCAGCGTTTGCAACAAGACACGCAAAAGCTGGGCTTAAAGGAATTCCAGCCGGAAGAATTCCGGCAGTTTATTGATACGTTGCAGACAAACGAATTAGCACAACAAAATCTTGTGTTAAAGGTATTGGTTTCTGCTGGCATGGGCGGGAGAGGTTATCAACGCGACCACAATGCAGAATTGCAAGTAAACGTCACGTCTCATCCTGTTCCAGAATATTACGAGCAATGGCAAGAACAGGGTATCGCATTGGGGTTAAGCCCGTTTAAACTGGCGATGCAGCCAGAATTATCAGGTATTAAGCACTTAAACCGATTGGAACAGGTGCTCGTTAAAAGCGCCTTTGCTTATGCTTCAAATGAAACCCAGGACGAGATCGTCACCGACACCCAAGGCATGGTGGTTGAAACCTCGGTTGCTAACTTGTTTTGGCGAGAAAATCAGCAGTGGTTTACGCCCGACTTGCATTATTGCGGCGTTGCTGGTGTGATGCGTGAGCATATTATTCAGCGTTTGGCTGAACATGGCTTTTTAGTACATCAAGTGAGAGTAAAACCGCAATTGTTATCACGAGTTGATAGCCTTTTGATGTGCAACAGTTTAATGCAACTTGTGCCTGTGACTTCGTTAATATTCGATGAAAACAGTTATGAGATTGCATGTTCACAAAAAGATGTTGCCGATATTCATCGTATCGTCTTTGGCGAATAACCCCATAGGTAAAACGAAGCAGGAAAGACGAAAAAGGACATCAAGTAAGGAATGAGCGTTATAAAAAACATTCAACGATATAAAAGGTGGATCATTGCCTCTGTTGCCATTTTGTTGCTAGCTGCGATGATCGGCTTTATGGTTTTGTTGAATATGCTGGACGATTTTGAACAGCAACCACTTATGCTCTCTCAGCCTCAAGTGTTCCAAATCAAAGCGGGAGAGTCTGCACGAAAGGTGGTTAGCAATGTGCAGGAACTGGCTCAAATCCAACCCCAACCTCAACCGAAGATCCTGACTCGTATCTGGCTTAAACTTAATTCCGATAAGGCACAATTTAAAGCCGGTTATTACGATATTCTGCCGGGAGAAACGCTGTCTACTGTGATGCAAAAATTTCATCAAGGGCAAACTAAAAAAATCAATGTCACTTTGATTGAAGGGCAAACCTGGAGTGAATGGAAAACCCAGCTTATTAGCCAGCCCTGGCTAGTCAACGATATTGATGAGCGTCAGTTGTTAGGCAAGGTTCAACAGTTGTATCAGGAACTTAAGTTAACCTCGCTGGAAGGTATGTTGATGCCGGATACCTATCATTTGGAAGTAAATACAAAGCTGTCGGAAGTGGTGTTACTTGCGGCGACTAAGATGCATGATTTTATCCAGGCCGAGTGGCAGAACCGAGCCGTAGAGTTGCCGTTATCATCCAGTTACGAAGCCCTGATATTAGCCTCTATTATTGAAAAAGAAACGGGAATGGCAGAAGAACGACCTCATATCGCTGCGGTGTTTGTGAACCGTTTAAATCAGGGCATGAGATTACAAACCGATCCCACCGTCATATATGGCTTGGGTGATGCTTTCGATGGCAACCTCACCCGAGCACATTTACGCGCCATAACGCCTTATAATACATACCGAATGAATGGATTACCGCCAACGCCTATTGCTATGTCCAGCAGAGCTTCTATCATAGCGGCTTTAAATCCGTTACAAAGTAGTGATTTATATTTCGTTGCCAGAGGTGATGGCAGTCACCAATTTTCGGTGACATTACAAGAACATAACGCGGCAGTTCGCCGTTATCAGCTAGGTAAATAATCAGCTTATGAAGGGTAAGTTCATCGTCATTGAAGGCTTGGAAGGGGCAGGTAAGTCCTCTGCTATAGATACTTGCAAGCAATTTTTTAATCAGCGAAACATACCCTTGGTTTGTACTCGTGAGCCGGGTGGAACGCCTTGTGCAGAAGCCTTGCGAGACGTGGTTAAGCACCCATGGCAAGAGAAGGTTACACCTGCTACTGAATTGCTGATCATGTATGCTGCGCGCAGTCAGTTGGTAGAAAACGTGATCCAGCCTTCGCTTGCTGCCGGGCAGTGGGTATTAGGTGATCGCCACGATCTTTCCACTCAGGCTTATCAAGGCGGTGGAAGGCAGTTGCCAGACTCTATGATCATGCCAGTGCGTCAGGTTGCGTTAGGCGATTTTGCGCCAGACTATACCATTTACCTCGATGTTGAACCGGCGGAAGGCTTGCGCCGTGCCAGAGGCAGAGGTGAATTGGATCGCATCGAACTGGAAGATTTAAGTTTCTTTGAACGTACTCGCCAGCGTTATCTTGAATTAGCCGAGCAAAACGATTCTATTGTGGTGATCAGTTCCATGCAGTCAATGGATAAGGTGCAAGCCGATATTTTGGCTCAATTAGCTGTTTGGGTTGGTTGAGGCTATGTATCCCTGGTTATTAAAGTCTTATCAACTGCTGCAAAACAGCCTCGAAAGTGGCAGCTTGCACCACGCTATCATTTTCTATGGTAAACAAGGAGTGGGTAAATCCCGCTTGGTCGCGCAATTATCTCAAGCCTTGCTGTGTCAAACATCCAAGACGATTGGGTGTGGGCAATGCAAGTCCTGTCAGTTGTATTTGGCTGGCAGTCATCCCGACTTCTATCTGATTGAACCGGAAGGGCAAATTGGCGTGGATGATATTCGTGAAGCCACCAATAAACTCAGTGCTTCGTCGCACTTGATGCAAGCTAAGGTATTAGTGATCCACAACGCTCATAAAATGACGGTGGCAGCGGCGAATTCGTTATTAAAGACGTTGGAAGAGCCCACCAAAGACACCTATCTGTTTTTGCTCACCGACAAGATGGATAAGTTGCTGCCAACCATTAAAAGCCGTTGCCAGAAAAATCTAATTGAAGTGAGTCAGCAACAGCAAGTGGCAGATTGGCTGGAACAAGAACAACTGGTCGCTGATCCGGCATTGGTGTCGTTATATTGGTCTCGTCCTTTGTATTTGCAACAGTTGTTAAGTGATCAGGATGCTAACGTACTGAAACAATTGCCGCAGGATATTGAGCTGCTCAAACAAAGAGCAATGAGCAGCGATGCGTTTGCCAATAAGTATGCTGAGCATTTGGAGTTGTCACTGGAATGGATGCAACTGTTTTTGAAACAACAAATGCAAACAATCCCTGACGAGCAACATGATAAGTTCTGGCAATGCTATCAATCTTTGATTGAAACCAGTTCTCGCATGCATCAAACCGGGATCAATAAACCGCTATTGTTCACGAGTTTTGTTACTTCCTTGCAAAACACTTTGAGTACGTCTTCCTGGTAATACAGTTTGTATTGTTAGAGGGTTTTGTTCTTTTTTATGTTGAAAGATAATGTCGTTCAAACGTTCAAACGTTCAAACGTTCAAACGTTCAAACGTTCAAACGTTCAAACGTTCAAACGTTCAAATAAGTGCAGCATTACAGCAAGTCACCCACAGACGTTTATCGCAGACTCGCCGTGAATCAATTCCTTGAGGCTCCACAACCGTATCCCTGCGTTTGAGGGGCTGCTTATCACTTTCTGTGCTGACAGGTAGTTCTGAGTAGTGATTCACAGGCAGACCGTTTTAGCTTCAACCTTTCGGGTAGGGGTTGTTTTAGCCATGTATTATGGTTTAATGCCCGCCATCATATGAAACTTACCTATAGCTAAAGGAAACAGAGTGTTAGTCGATTCTCACTGCCATTTGGACAGATTGGGTAAAACGCCTGAAGAGTTAAAACAAACCGTTGAATTCGCCAGAAATAGAGGTGTTGAACACTTCTTATGCGTGGGTGTTTCGGTGCGTGAGTTCCCGGATATGCTAAAAGTGGTGGAAGAGTTTGATTGTGTTTCTGCGTCTTGTGGTGTGCATCCATTACATCAGGAAGATGCCTGTAGTTATGACGAGTTGCTTGAAGCAGCGCAGCATGAGCGTGTTGTAGCTATTGGTGAAACTGGATTGGATTATTTTTACAGTGCCGACAGTAAAGAAGTTCAAACCACGTCTTTTATTGATCATATCAAAGTAGCGAATGAGCTGAACAAGCCGCTGATTATTCATACTCGCGACGCGCGTGAAGATACCATTGAACTGCTGCAAAAGTACAAAGCAGAACACACCAAAGGGGTTTTGCACTGCTTTACCGAGTCTTGGGGCATGGCTAAAGCGGCTATTGATATGGGCTTTTATGTCTCAATTTCCGGGATCGTCACTTTTGCCAGTGCCGATGAATTACGAGACGTAGTCAGGCAAGTGCCGTTAGAGTCATTATTGGTGGAAACGGATTCTCCCTGGTTGGCCCCTGTTCCATATCGTGGCAAGAAGAATCAGCCCGGTTATGTGCTGGAAGTGGCTGAGTATGTGGCGCAGCTAAAAGGCGTTTCATTGTCTGAACTGGCTGAAATCACGACGCAAAATTTCTTTGATCTGTTTCCGTTAGCGAAGTCGTTTAAAACTAACGCTTAAAACCCTTTATCTTTTACACCATTTCTAAATCGAGGAAGCATGTATGCCTGTTACTGGTAATGATGTTTATTTAACTGACACCGTAGTAATGGTTCCCCCGCAATGTTTTGCTTTCAATAGCGAAACCGGATTGGACAACGAATTCCAGCATCAGGTCAACATGACCAGTGCCGAGTTGCTGGATGCCGCCATGACGGAATTCAATGTCATGGTGCAAGGCTTGCAAGCCTTTGGTGTAAACGTGCTGGTTTTTGATGATGCGCAAGAGGGCACGCCTGACGCGGTCTTCCCTAATAACTGGTTTAGTACCGACAGCAATGGAAATTTGTACCTCTACCCAATGGCCTGTGAAAACCGTCAAAAGGAAGTGCGCCCTGAACTGTTAATTCAGTGCCTGGAAGCTCAAGGCTACAAAGTTAAAAACGTTATTGATATCCGCTCTCTCGCTGTAGAGAAAGCAAAATTGGAAGGTACTGGCGCGATGGTGTTCGACCATAAGAACAACCGTGTTTATGCCGCCATTTCACAACGCTGTAATCACATCTTGTTGGAGCAATGCGCCCAGCGTTTACAAGTGAGTGATGTGGTTGCTTTCGATACGAATTTATCCTCAGGGAAACCCGTTTATCATACCAACGTGATGCTGAGCGTTGGAATCGACTACGCCATTATCTGTTCAGAAGTGATCCCCGATAGCCAGCGAGAGCAGGTGCTGGACAGCTTAAAAGGCAAGAACATTGTTGAAATCGATGAAGCTCAACTTGCTGCTTTCTGTGGCAACGTACTGCAACTGAAAAACAAAGACGGCAAACCTTGCCTGACAATGTCCAAAACCGCGTTTGAAGCTTTCAGCGAAGAACAAAAAGTCATTCTGCAAAAGTCTGGAGAGTTGTTGTCTTTCGACGTTAGTCATATCGAAAAAGTCGGTGGCGGCAGCGTGCGCTGTATGCTGGCAGAAGTGTTTTTGTGAAAGTGATTGGTGTCTTTTTTAAAACTAAACATAAACAGTTTTTTCACACTTACCGTCACCTATAGAAAATTATAAGCAGACCCTCCGTCGCAGGGATGCGACGGTGGAGCCTCCACGGATGGATTAACGGCGAGTCTGCGATAAATTTCTATAGGTGATTCATTCACCACAATAAGCCATTAGTTTTTTAAAGAGGCTTGTATCTAATATACGCGTTAATTAAGAGAAGGAATTACAAGATGAATAGAAACGTCGAAAGCATTATTTTAAATGCGAAGTATATATCCGCAGGTACTTCGTTGGCCGATAACGAAGATGTGAAAATTCATCGTCTGGAAACACTTGCAAAAAGTGTTAGTGAAGTTGCCTCTAATGTTAATTTATCGAGCAATCAAAAATTATCTTTTGAATCGCTACTTAAAGTTATTTTTGATTTGAAAAATTTGTCAGGACAAAGATTTCGAAGTCGAGCAACAGGGTTAGATGTCCAAGTTACAGCGTTTTTGAATGAACTCCAATTAGATCAGTAGGTCAATGCCATTATTCTTCTAATTTTATTTCCTTGTTCACGCCAGCAGAACCCTTCCACTGGCGTTAAATCATCTAGTCACTCAACCAAGTCAAACCCAATCAACCTTACGGCACTGTAACAATCTTACAGCCGTTGGTTGCGCCGACGGTTTCCATTTCATCGCCGTAGGTCATAATGAATTGGTCGCCGGATTTAACCAGTCCTTTTTCCATCAGACAGGTGATAACGTCTTTTTTCAGTTCGCCGGGTTGGCTGTTGCTGGAATCAAAGTAAACCGGTTTCACGCCTCTAAACAACGCCATAGTATTTAATGAGCTTTCATGGCGAGATAAGCCGTAGATAGGCAATGAGCTGGTAATACGTGACATCAGCTTTGCTGTGCCGCCGCTTTCGGTTAGTGCCACGATAGCGGTGATAGTTGGCAGATGGTTAGCTGCGTAAACCGCTGACAAGGCGGTGGTTTCGCTAATGCTGCTGAATTTCTCGTCTACGCGGTGTTTGGAGATGCGCACGCTAGGGTGAGTCTCTGCGCCTTCGCAAACACGAGCCATGGCTGCAACGGTTTCAACCGGGTATTCACCTGCTGCGGTTTCTGCGGAAAGCATAACCGCATCTGTGCCATCCAGAACCGCGTTCGCTACGTCCATTACCTCTGCGCGAGTTGGCATGGGGTTGGAAATCATGGATTCCATCATTTGTGTGGCTGTGATGACAATTTTGTTCAGCTGACGAGAACGAGAGATCAGTTTCTTTTGTACACCGACCAGCTCGGCGTCACCAATTTCAACCCCCAAGTCTCCACGAGCGACCATCACGGCGTCGCTGGCTAAGATGATGTCGTCCATGGCTTCTTGTGTGGCAACGGCTTCTGCGCGTTCTACTTTGGCGCAGATCTTGGCAAAGCATCCGGCTTCTTCGGCTAAACGGCGAGCGTAACGTAAGTCGTCACCACAGCGAGGGAAGGAGACTGCCAGGTAATCCACGCCAATCTTGGCGGCGGTTTTAATATCTTCTTTGTCTTTTTCGGTCAGAGCGTCGGCAGATAATCCGCCGCCCTGGCGGTTAATCCCTTTGTTGTTCGATAGTTTGCCGCCAACCAATACCTCGGTGTGTACCTTGTCGCCTTCAACGGAAGTGACTTTCAATTGAATACGACCGTCATCCAATAGCAGAATGTCGCCGCTTTTAACGTCTTGAGGCAGGGCTTTGTAATCAATACCAACCGAATCCTGATTACCGTCATTGGTGCCTTGTTGCGCATCGAGAATAAAATGGGCGCCGACTTTCAGGTGAACAGAGCCTTCTTTAAATTTGGCAACACGGATTTTAGGGCCTTGCAGGTCGCCTAATATAGCTACATATTTGCCTAGTGATTGAGCTGCATCGCGTACTCGCTGAGCTCGTTGAATATGATCTTCTGCAGTGCCATGGGAAAAGTTCATACGTACCGTATTGGCACCGGCTTCCAGAATAGCGCGGATACTTTCAGTTGAATCGGTAGAAGGCCCTAGCGTGGCCAGGATTTTGGTTCTTCTTAGCATTTGATCTGTCGCTCTATTATTGTAAAGGGTCTTGGTACTGGTTTTTATATTGAGTCTTTATATTGAGTCTTTATATTGAATGTCAAAGCAAGTAACTGCGAATGCCAGACAGAAGTTTTACATTTTAACGCACAAGTGTTGTGTTAATTCCAAGCAGAATTCTGTTGCTAAACTGTAAAATGTAATTTTATTACAAAATTCTAATGCAAAATGGCGTGGAAGTGAAATCCGATGACATAAAATTCATCGGATTGTCATGAAATGTTTGCGAATGAAATGCGAAATGTCGTAATTTTTTATTTACTGATGACTTATTGAGTCGTTACTGAGAACGCTTATCGAAACGTGAATCGCGCAAGGTATCTTTAACGCGTTTCAGGTTCTCCCTGAACTTGCTTCCTCTACGCAGAGTAAAGCCTGTAGCCAGTATGTCTATTAGGGTTAGCTGTGCAATACGCGACGCCATTGGCATATACATGTCGGTATCTTCTGGTACTTCCAAGCCTAATATCAGGTTACATTCTGCTGCCAGAGGGCTGGAAGCGGAAGTGATCCCAACCACGATGGCATCGTTACTTTTGGCGATTTGTGCGATTTCTACCAGACTTTTGGTTCTGCCAGTGTAAGAAATTAACACAACCACATCACCTTCGCTGCTGTTCATACAGCTCATACGCTGCATCAGGATGTCTTCAAAGTACACAACCGGAACATTGAATCGGAAGAACTTGTTCAGTGCGTCATGGGCGACTGAGGCGGATGCGCCTAAACCAAAAAATGAAATTTTCTTTGCCTGGGTTAGCAAATCGACAACTCGATTAATGGCGTTGATATCCACCGACTGACGAGCCACTTCCAGCGCTGCCATTGTGGATTCAAAGATCTTGTTGGTGTATTCCTCTGGCCCGTCATCTTCTTCTACATGGCGATTTACATAGGGTGTGCCATTGGCCAGGCTTTGTGCCAGATGCAGTTTAAAGTCGGGAAAACCTTTAGTATCAAGTCGTCTGCAAAAGCGGTTTACTGTAGGTTCGCTTACATCTGACATTTTTGCCAACGTCGCGATACTGGAGTGAATTGCTGTTTGAGGGTTAGCTAGAATGACTTCTGCGACCTTCCTTTCAGACTTGCTAAATGCCCCTTTGTTTTGGGCGATCTTTTCGAGAATGTTCATGCGTTCTTAAAATTCTACTTTATAATGATCGGGTTGTATTTGTAATTTTTTAACACAAACTTGTGTAATAGTTACAGCTAAAAGGCTGACAGTATTTTCGTCATAGGTCAAAAAAAAGATATTAAGTTGTAAATTTACTACAAATATAGTTTACTATCGCACATTGAAGCCGATTTTAGTCGTTAAATATAGTAAATTTACAGCTTTTAACGAACAGCTAATGTAATAAATTTAGAAGGTAACGTTTCATGGTACCAAATAAAGCGCTTGAACCTTGTGATTTTGTCCTCTTTGGCACAAAAGGGGACTTGGCTCGACGCAAATTATTGCCCTCGATGTATCAATTAGAAAAAATTGGCTTGATGCATCAACAAACTCGCATTATCGGTGTCGCTCGTTACGAGCATACTGCTGAAGAATTCGTCGCTCAGGTAAGAGAAAATCTGGAAACTTTCTTAAATGAAAGTATCTGTGAAGAAACCTGGGGTCGTTTCAAAGAAAAATTGGATTATGTCCAAATCGACATGAAAGACTACGACAGCTATTCCGTCTTGCAGGCGAATGTCGATAAGGCTCGCACTATGGTGTGCTATTTAGCGACGCCGCCAAGTATTTATGGTGATATCTGTAAGGGCTTGCATCAGGCTAATGTGATTGATGAAACTGTTCGTGTGGTATTGGAAAAGCCAATCGGTCACGACCTGGAATCTTCAATGGTCATTAATAATCAGGTGGCTGAGTTCTTTAACGAAAACCAAATCTACCGTATCGATCATTATCTGGGTAAAGAAACGGTATTGAACCTGATCGCATTGCGTTTCGCGAATGCCATTTTTACTAATAACTGGGATCACAACTGTATTGATCATGTTCAGATCACGGTTGCTGAATCTGTGGGTATTGAAGGGCGTTGGGGCTATTTTGATGAAGCGGGACAAACCCGTGACATGGTGCAAAACCACTTATTGCAGATCTTGACCCTGATCGCGATGGAGCCGCCAGCCAGTCTGGATGCAAACAGTATTCGCGACGAAAAAATGAAAGTGCTGAAGTCATTGCGTCCTATTAATAAGGATAACGTCAGTGACAATACGGTTCGTGGCCAATACACCTCTGGTTATGTTAAGGGCAAAGAAGTCCCGGGCTATCTGGAAGAAGAAGGCGCCAACAAATCCAGTAGAACTGAAAGTTTTGTTGCTCTGAAAGTGGAAATTGACAACTGGCGTTGGGCGGGTGTGCCTTTCTATTTGCGTACTGGTAAGCGTATGCAAAGCAAGGTCAGTGAAGTGGTTATTTATTTTAAACGCCAACCGCACAACCTGTTTTCAGACAGTTTTGCCAAGTTACCTTCCAATAAGTTAACCATTCGTTTGCAGCCTGATGAAGGCGTAGAGATTACTGTCATGAACAAGGTGCCTGGTTTGGGCGGTGAAAGTTCGATGAATTTGCAGAAATCCAAACTGAACCTGAGTTTCTCTGAAGCGTTCAAAAATGAGCGTATTCCTGATGCTTACGAAAAATTGTTGTTGGAAGTGATGTTAGGCGATCAGTCATTGTTTGTTCGTCGTGACGAAATCGAACAAGCCTGGACCTGGGTTGATGGCATTTTTGATGCGTGGAAAGCAACCAACGAAGAACCTGAGGGTTATCCGGCGGGTTCATGGGGGCCAACGTCTTCTGTCGCTTTGATGGCTCGTGATGATCGTGGTTGGTACGACAGTACAGCCAAGCGCGACAATTAAGCTCAGGAGCCAAACGGTGATAGAAAATATTTTTAAATCAGCAGAAGATCTGAATGCCGCTTTTGCTGAGCGTATTGTGCAAATATTGCAAGAAGCCATTAGTCAGGAAGGTCGCGCCAGCTTGCTGGTGTCGGGCGGTCGAACGCCTATGCCTTTATTTAAACAACTGTCAGAAACCAGCATTGACTGGAGTAAGGTCGATGTCAGCCTGGTTGATGAACGTTGGGTTGATGAAACTGATGAAAGCAGCAATACCAAAATGGTACGCGAAAACCTGTTGCAGTCTCATGCCGCTAAAGCCAATTTTGTCGGGCTGAAAAGCGCTGAAAGCAATGCGGAAGATGCAGTGGCTACCTGTACTGAGAATCTGGTCAATATCAAACAGCCTTTCGACGTATTGATTTTAGGCATGGGGGAAGACGGTCACACCGCTTCTTTGTTCCCGTGTTCACAACAAATTAAAGCGGGTTTGGATTTGAATACCGATGCCTGTTACATCGCTGTGCAGCCGACAACGGCACCGCATCAGCGTATGTCTTTGACATTGAAATCTATATTGAATAGCAAACACATTTTCTTGCACTTGACTGGTGACGGTAAAAAGGCAGTTATTGAGCAGGCACTGGCAGGTGATGATCCGCTGGAAATGCCCATTCGAGCTGTATTGCAGCATGCCGATGTTGAATTAATGTGGGCTCCTTAAGCTTAAGATAGATAGGAGAAATAGGAGATAATGATGAATTCCACCATCCTGGAAGTGACCGAACGCATTATTGAACGCAGTAAACGTTCGAGACAGGCGTATTTGGATAAAATTGAACACGCACGTCGTAAAGGGCCACACCGGGGTGTTTTATCATGTGGAAACCTCGCTCACGGGTTTGCCGCTTGCAGTAAGGAAGACAAAACCTCTTTGACCAATATGGTAAAAGCCAATATCGGTATTGTGTCTTCTTACAATGATATGTTGTCGGCGCATCAGCCTTATGAAACGTATCCTCAGCAAATTAAAGAAGCGGTGGCTTCTGTTGGCGGCGTAGCCCAGTTTGCTGGCGCAGTACCTGCTATGTGTGACGGTGTTACACAAGGTAATCCGGGCATGGATTTAAGTTTGATGAGCCGCGATATTATTGCGCAATCTGCTGCTGTCGCGTTATCTCACAATATGTTCGATGGTGCCTTGATGCTGGGGATTTGCGACAAGATCGTCCCCGGGCTATTGATGGCGTCATTAAGCTTTGGTCATTTGCCTACCGTATTTGTACCTGCTGGCCCTATGCCTTCTGGTATTCCTAATAAGGAAAAAGCCCGTATTCGTCAGGCCTTTGCAGAAGGTAAAGTCGGTCGCGACCAGCTGCTGGAAGCTGAGTCTAAATCTTATCATTCAGCCGGTACTTGTACCTTCTACGGTACGGCAAATAGTAACCAGTTGATTGTGGAATTGATGGGCTTACATTTGCCAGGTTCTTCATTTGTTAATCCGGGTACGCCTTTACGTTATGAATTAACCAATGCTGCTGCTCGCCAAGTTACTCGTTTAACGGATCTGGGTGCGGATTACATGCCGATTGGTCATATCGTTGATGCCAAATCTATCGTTAATGGCTTGGTAGGCTTGCTTGCCACTGGTGGTTCAACTAATCACACCATGCATATGATCGCTGTTGCTCGTGCTGCGGGTTATCACATTAACTGGGATGATTTCTCTGATATCTCCAAATCAGTGCCTTTGATTACACGCATTTACCCTAACGGTTCGGCTGACATTAACCATTTCACTGCCGCGGGTGGCATGGCCTTGTTGTTCAAACAGCTGTTAGATGCCGGTTTGTTGCATAACGACGTTAATACGGTTTGTGGCCGTGGATTAGAGAAGTACACCCAAGAGCCCAAGTTAGTTGATGGTCAGTTGGAATGGCAAGCCGGGCCAACAGAATCATTCGACCCCGAAGTCGTTGCGACAGTAGACAAACCCTTTAAGCCGGATGGCGGTGTTTGTGTTCTGAATGGCAACCTGGGTCGTGGTGTTATCAAAACTTCTGCGCTACGCGATGGTGCCGGCATTATTACTGCGCCAGCGGTGGTGTTTGAAGATCAGTTTGAATTGGATGCGGCGTTTAAAGCCGGCGATTTGGATAAAGACTGCATTGTGGTGGTTCGTTTCCAGGGGCCAAAAGCCATTGGTATGCCTGAACTTCATCGCTTAACGCCTCCGCTGGGAGTATTGCAGGATCGTGGCTTTAAAGTGGCTTTGGTTACTGATGGTCGTATGTCGGGGGCGTCGGGCAAAGTGCCTGCTGCTATTCACGTTACGCCGGAAGCTTACGACGGCGGTATGCTGGCTAAGGTTCAAAATGGCGACGTGATTGAGTTGAATTCCCAGACCGGCGAATTAATTCTTCATGTATCCGATGAAGAATTAGCGAAGCGTGATCCGAAACAAGCCGACCTTGCTCATCATCAAGTAGGTATGGGGAGAGAGTTATTTGCTGGTGTGCGCGCTTCTCTGACTGGTGCAGAAGAAGGTGCATGTTCATTATTCGGAGCTCAGGAGCAAGTATTGTGAGCGGTCGTTTTGTTGCTGATGTCGGTGGCACCAACATTCGTTTGGCTAGAGAAGTACACGGCGAACTCATTGATATTAAAAAGTATTTATGCAAGGACTACGACACCATTGCGGATGTCATTCAACTGTATTTCGATCAGTTTCCCGACATTCGCTTTCGTGCGGGCTGTATAGGTATTGCCTGCCCTGTTATTGAAGACAGAGTCAAGATGACCAATCACCATTGGCAATTTTCCATACAGGAATTGAAAGCTAACTTGCGCCTGGATTGGTTAGGCGTGATCAACGATTACGATGCGGTAGCGATGTCATTGCCCGTACTTAAACCTGAACAGAAGAAGCAAATTGGCGGCGGTGAAGCCCGTGTTAACGGCAATATCGCGGTATTTGGTCCTGGTACAGGCTTAGGTGTTGGACATCTGGTGAATACGGGTTCACGTTGGCAGCCTCTGGATGGTGAAGGTGGTCACGTTGACTTTGCGCCTGTCGATGAAACCGATTTGATTGTTTGGCGCTTCCTACGTGAGAAATATGGTTATGCCTCTGCGGAAGAAGTGATGTCTGGACGGGGTTTGGTTCAGATTTACCAAGCGTTGGCGCAGCATCAAGGCGTACCAGCCGAGTTCACTGAACCTTCTGATGTGAGCAAACATGCGGTTGCAGGAACCTGCAAGCTATGTGAAGCCGCGTTAAATCAGTTTTGCGCCAACATGGGAACCTTTGCCGGTAATTTGGCATTGAACTTGGGAACTCATGGCGGGGTTTACATTGCTGGTGGCATAACTCAACGCTTTGTTGATTTTCTGGAAGCCAGCGATTTTAGAAAGCGTTTCGAAGCAAAAGGGCGCTTTAGTCAATATGTTTCAGCGATACCAACGTTTGTTATCACCGAACCTGATCACGGGTTATTGGGTGCCGCTGCTTACTTGGAACAGTATTTTAAGGGCTAGTAGATTATGCAAAATAAAAATTGGAAGAGATCTGCCGAAGAGATTTTCTCACAAGGCCCTGTTGTACCGGTCTTGGTAGTAAAAGACGTTGAGTATGCCGTTCCTATGGCAAAGGCGTTGTTAGCGGGCGGCATTAAGGTGTTGGAAGTAACGTTACGTACACCGGTTGCGCTGGACGTGATTTCTGTGATTGCCAGAGAAGTCCCTGAGGCCATTGTTGGTGCGGGTACGGTGATCAATGCTGAGCAGTTAAAGCAGGTTCAGGAAGCGGGCGCACAGTTTGCTATCAGCCCGGGGATGACTAAAGAATTGCTGCAAGCGGGGAATACGGGGGATATCGCATTGATCCCGGGAATTTCCTCCATTTCTGAACTCATGAGCGGAATTGATTTGGGCTACGACCATTTCAAATTCTTCCCGGCGGAATCTTCGGGTGGCGTTAAAGCGATTAAATCCATTGGTGGCCCATTCCCGAATGTGGTGTTCTGCCCGACAGGCGGCATTGATGCTAACAACTATCTGGATTACCTGGCTTTGCCGAATATTCGTTGTGTAGGCGGTTCATGGTTAGTGCCGGAAGATGCATTGAAATCGGGCGATTATGATCGTATTACCAAGCTGGCTCAGGATGCCATTGCGGGTGCGGCCCAACTGGATAAAGCAAGCTAAATAGCTATTCCAAACTATCAGTCAGCAACAGAAAGTTTTGAGCAGACCCTCAGCCGCAGGGAAGCGGCTGTGGAGCCTCAATGGATTGATTCACGGCGAGTCTGCGATAAATTTCTGTGGCTGACTTGCAGTTAAGTACACTTATTTAGATAAAGCGAGCTGGATCTCAGCTAAGTATCAGTTGCATTTCACATTGAGGCGTTAATGGATAGTGAGCCCAAGCGCCTCAATGCATTCTTGTCTTTAGTTTTCTTTCTATTTATTTCTTATCAGCTCAGGAAATTCGCTGGATTAGCTGGTGCTGCTCCCCAGGAACAATGCTCAACTCCTGAGTTACTGCTGCTTCAATGCACACAAATTTCACATAATCCGCATCTGGTATATTGCTAACTTTGCGAGCTTCTTCCTGCCATGGGTTCCAAATCACAATGCTGTCATGGCCTTCCTGAGTTATTTCTGTTTTTTGGCTACCGTCATGATTACACAGGGCAATGGCGCGTGAATCGCTGTAGTGAATACGGTCGGTTTCTTCACTGAGTTGATAATTCGACGGAGTTGTAAAGCGATTCATTGCGCGGGTTTTATCCAGATATTCACCGGTCACACCATAAATGAAGTAGCTTGAAAGGTCATCAACGGCAAAGTAGGTATGTAATGCAGCAGTGATGTTAAAGGCTTCGTCGCCGATGTTTTCTGTGATTAGTTTGATTTCCAGTTCACTTGATACGGTGATCTCAACGGTAAGTTTGGCTGAATAAGGGAAGCCTTGCGCCGACGTATTGGGGCATTCAAGAACAAGATGGGTTCCGTTAGTATCCTCTTCACACGAAATCATTTGCCAATACTGATTACGCACAAAACCATGAGCAGGTAAAACAGAGCTTCCTTGAGGAAACTGATTGGCAAACCAGGGCCAGCAGAGTGGAGTGCCACCGCGAATGGTTTCACTGCCATCAAGATGGGTGAGGGGACTTAGCCATAAACGCTCTCGACCGTCGTGTTTGGGTACAAAGCTGAAAACCTGAGCGCCAAATAAAGACAACTTCATGCTGGCATGTTGGTTATCAATGCAGAGTATTTGATTGTTACCCTGTTGTTGTATTGACACTGATTGAGGCAATTCCATCGTGTTTTCCTTTTATTCTTCTATTTTGTCTTTTTAATAAAACGTGATCGCGCCCTCGTCAGACACGAAAAAGGCGGCTATAGGAGCCGCCTTTCGACATTATCTGGTTAGATTATTTGCTGATATGAGCAACTAAATCCAGAACTTTGTTTGAGTAGCCGATTTCGTTGTCGTACCAGGCAACCAGTTTTACAAAGTTGTCTGTGAGTGCGATACCCGCTTTGGCGTCGAAGATAGAGGTACGAGTGTCGCCAATGAAATCTTGAGAAACCACTTCGTCTTCGGTGTAACCCAAAATACCTTTTAGTTCGCCTTCAGACGCTTCTTTTACTGCTGCACAAATGGCTTCGTAGCTTGCGCCTTTTGCCAGGTTAACGGTTAGGTCAACCACAGATACATCGGCCGTTGGTACACGGAAAGACATACCGGTTAATTTGCCATTTAAATCAGGAATGACTTTACCTACTGCTTTTGCTGCGCCAGTAGAAGATGGGATGATGTTTTGGTAAGCACCACGACCACCACGCCAGTCTTTATGTGATGGGCCATCTACGGTTTTTTGTGTTGCTGTTACCGCGTGAACGGTTGTCATCAAGCCATCAACAATACCGAATTTGTCATGAATCACTTTTGCCAAAGGTGCCAGGCAGTTTGTGGTACACGAGGCGTTGGAAACAATCTCCTGACCGGCATAATCTTTGTCGTTAACACCCATTACAAACATCGGGGTGTCGTCTTTGGAAGGGGCTGACATCACGACTTTTTTCGCACCAGCTTGAAGGTGTTTGCGAGCTGTTTCGTCGGTCAGGAATAAACCGGTTGATTCAACAACAACCTCTGCGCCGATATCACCCCAAGCCAGATTTGCCGGATCTTTTTCTGCGGTTACGCGAATACCTTTACCATTAACAACTAACTGATTACCTTCTGCGACAACGTCACCGTTGAAACGGCCATGGGTTGAATCGTACTTCAACATATAGGCCATGTATTCAGGATCTAACAAGTCATTGATACCAACAATTTCAATGTCATCACGCGCCATTGCTGCACGAAAAACGAAGCGACCAATGCGTCCAAATCCGTTAATACCAACTTTTATTGCCATGGGAGCTTTCCTCGAAGGGTTATAATCAATAATCGATATGAAATAAAATTACAGAAAATTATGGATCAAATACAACTCAATAGCAAAAAATTTAGCTAAAATGTTGCTAAATTACAAATTTCCCTCGTGCAAATTACTTCATTTTGGAATATTGTAGGGCTTTTACAGACAACTATCTCCAGAAGATAGATTTGGCTATTGTTTGACTAAAAATAGCTCACAGGAAAGAAGAATCCAAATGACCTCCTCTGTTATCGAAAAACTAGTCGAGTTGCGTGGCATTGAATCCAATTATGTAGATGCATGGGGCAAACCTGCTAAGGTTAGCGAAGAAAGTAAAATCAAATTACTCCGCGTCATGGGCTACCAGGTCGATGATGAAAATACCCTGAAAGACCAATTACAAGAGCAAATTAACGAGAGCTGGATGTTGCCTTTAAATCCGGTGCAAGTAAACCGGGTAGGGGACACATTACTTACCGCAATCAGATTACCTATTGAACTGGTGAATGATTCTTTCATCCTTGATATCGAGACCGAGCAAGGTGAAAGAATGCAACAAAATTTTGTTCCCTCTGATGGCGAGCTGATTAATGTCACCCACATCGATGACGTAGAGTTTCAGGAATACATTGTTGATATCAATGGTGACTTGCCGCTTGGCTATCATACGGTCACGTTACGCTCTGATGATGGTGATCATCTTGCCGATATGCGTTTGGTTGTTGCACCGAAGAGCTGCTACAAACAAGAGGATATTGCTGCGGGCAAAAAAGTGTGGGGCTTAAGTGTTCAACTGTATTGTTTGCGTAGCGAAAACAACTGGGGTGTAGGTGACTTTTCTGATTTGTCTTATCTGCTGCAACAGGCCGGGCGTCAAGGTGCGCAATTTGTTGGTTTGAACCCTATTCATGCACTGTATCCTGCCAGCCCTGATAACTGTAGCCCGTATTCACCGTCTTCTCGCCGCTGGATTAACTTTATCTATCTGGATGTAACCAAAATAGAAGGTTATGAGCAGGAATCGGTACAGACGATAGTGAACAGTGCTGAGTTCAAAGCTTCCTTGAACCATGTTCGTAACATCGAGTATGTTGATTACGATGCTGTAACCCGTATGAAGTTACAGGTGTTGAATGCTATTTTTGATTATCAGTACGAAGCTTTTTTAAGCAAGAACAATGAAGTGTCGAAAGAATTTAAGGCTTTCGTTGAACAAGGCGGTGAAAGCCTGGACATGCTGGCTACCTATGATGCGATTCAAGAAGATTTGGCGACTCAAGGCAAAGCCTGTTGGGGATGGCCTGTTTTTCCAAAAGATGTAAACGAATACCACAACAAGGGTGTTGCCAAATTTAAGAAAGCCAATCTTAAACGTGTCACTTTTTATATGTTCTTGCAATGGCAAGCCGCCAAGCAGTTAGAGCAAGCCAATCAGACGGCCTTGGATTCAGGCATGAAGATTGGTATTTACCGTGATTTGGCGGTTGGTGTGAGTGAAGGCAGTGCGGAAATCTGGGGTAATCGTGATTTGTATGTGGTTGATGCCAGTGTTGGCGCGCCACCAGATGTACTCGGGCCGCTAGGACAGGATTGGGGTTTGCCTCCAATGGATCCTGATATTTTGTATCAGCAACGTTACCAGCCGATTATTGATTTATTCAGCACTAACATGCAGTCCAGCGGTGCGCTGCGTATAGATCATGTTATGGCACTGTTAAGATTGTGGTGGGTGACTAAGGGCGATAAACCCAGTGAAGGCGGTTATGTTTATTATCCGGTGGATGATTTACTGGGTATTTTGGCGCTGGAAAGTCATCGTAACCAGAGCCTGGTCATTGGTGAAGATTTGGGAACGGTTCCTGACGAAATTCGCGACAAGCTGGAAGAAAATGGTGTGCATTCGTATCGCGTATTCTTCTTCGAGCAATCAGAAGATGGTGGTTTCTTCTCTCCCAGCCATTACCCTGTGCAGTCAATGGCAACGCTAACAACTCATGATATGCCTACCTTGACCGGTTATTGGCATTGTCTGGATTTGGAGTTGGGCAAAGAATTGAATTTGTATCCAAGCGAAGAAGTATTGGCGCAGTTATATACCAGTCGTCATGACAATAAACAGCAGATTCTGGACAGCTTGCATGGACATCAGTCTATTCCTGAGTGGACGCCACATTCAGTGGATCAACTGGGTATGCATAAAGAATTGAACCACGGTATGCAATATCACATGGCAAAAGGCTCAAGTGCATTATTGAGTCTACAATTGGAAGATTGGTTAGAAATGGATAAGCCGGTGAATATTCCGGGAACGTGCAATGAGTATCCAAACTGGAAGCGTAAATTGACTCGTAACCTTGAACAGATCTTCACCGATCCTGTTTTGAATAGTTTGGCTCTTGGATTAACTGAAACCCGAAACAAGGTGTCAGAGCAATAGCGTTCAATCGTGTTTATTAAGAGCCGACCATCTAAACCGGGATTCCTATATCCCGGTTTGACTTTTTGCAATCAGTAACAGTGTAAGTAAAGAATTATGCAAATTGAGCAACAACTTCAACAAGCCAGGTGTCCATTCCCTTTCGAGTTTCTTGGTCTTCATAAAACGGAAGAGGGGTTCATTTTAAGGGCTTGGTTGCCTCATGCCGAGTCGGTTTCAGCGACGAATCTGGAAACCGGAGCTGATCTTGGGGAATTACAGAAGCAGGGTGAACTTGATTTGTTTGTGGCTGAGTTGTCTGATTGTCAGGAACATTTTCTATATTCTTTTCAGGTCACGACGGCGAATGGCGTTCATGAAGTGATCGACCCCTACCAGTTTGAGGCTCAGGCATATCATGCTGTGCATTACGTCGATCATCATCCTGAGAATGTCTATAACCAGCTTGGTGCTCAATTAATTGAATTGCATGTAGGTCTGAAAGACGGTGTGAAAGGAACACGATTTGCTGTGTTCGCCCCCAATGCTTCTGCGGTTTCGGTGATTGGTGATTTTAACTGGTGGAATGGTGCTTGCCATCCCATGCAAAAAACCGATATGGGGTATTGGGTCTTGTTTGTTCCGGGTGTGAATGCTGGTGTTCAATACAAGTATCAGATTAAGGACAAACACGGGCATCAATTACCTCACAAAGCCGACCCCGTTGGTTTCTATTCTCATCAATATCCTTCTTTAGCATCGGAAGTCTTTGATCAGAATGGCTATCAGTGGCAAGACCAGGCGTGGATGGAGCGTGAATCACCTAATTTGTACAGCTCGGCAATGAGTATATATGAAGTGCATTTAGGTTCCTGGCGACGCCATATCAATGAAGATGGCACATCGCGTTCACTGACTTATCGAGAGCTTGCAGAACAGTTAATTCCCTATGTGAAAGACATGGGCTTTACTCACATTGAAATGCTGCCGGTTTCAGAACACCCTTTTGATGGTTCCTGGGGCTATCAGCCTGTTGGCTTGTTTTCACCTACCAGTCGATTTGGTACGCCAGACGATTTCAAATACTTCGTTGATCAGTGTCACCAAAACGGGATTGGCGTGATCATGGATTGGGTGCCTGCTCATTTTCCAGAAGACGGTCATGGCTTGGCGCGATTCGATGGTACTCATTTGTATGAGTACGAAGATCCCCGTAAAGGCTGGCATCCTGACTGGAATTCATGCATCTACGATTACGGTAAAGACACGGTACGCCAGTTTCTGGTAGCTAACGCGTTGTTTTGGGTGGATAAGTTTCATATTGACGGGTTGCGAGTGGATGCCGTGGCATCGATGTTGTATCTGGATTATTCCCGTAAAGAAGGGGAGTGGATCCCGAATATTGATGGTGGCAACAAAAACTACGAAGCCATTAGTTTGTTGCAGTGGATGAATAAGGAAGTGTATGACAAGTTTCCGAAATCATTCACGGTAGCAGAAGAATCAACGGCTTTTCCCAAAGTATCTCGCCCGGTTTACGAAGGTGGTTTGGGATTCGGCTTTAAGTGGAATATGGGCTGGATGCACGATTCCTTACACTTCATTTCCAAAGATCCGGCTTATCGCAGCCATCATCACAACGAAATTACGTTCAGCTTGGTATATGCCTTCGATGAGAACTTCGTTTTACCCATTTCTCATGATGAAGTGGTGCATGGTAAAGGTTCTTTATTACGCAAGATGCCCGGTGACGAGTGGCAGCAAGCCGCGAATTTACGTTGTTACACCGCCTTCATGTATGGACATCCGGGCAAGAAACTCAATTTCATGGGCAACGAAATCGGTCAACCCGAAGAGTGGAACCATTCCAGTTCCCTAAGCTGGCATTTATTGGATTATGACAAACACAGAGGAGCACACGCTCTGTTTCGTTCCGTCAATCATTTGTATGCTACGTTACCTGCTTTGCATGACATGGACGGGGAATCAGACGGCTTTGAGTGGATTGATCATCATAACCATGAGCAAAGTATTTTGGCGTTTGTTAGAAAATCACGAGATGGAAAACAAAAGGTGTATGTGATCAGCAATTTCACTCCTGTACCAAGAGAAAACATGCGCTTTGGTGTGCTTGATGATGGTGAATATCAGCAAGTCTTGAATACCGATGAGGGGCAATATTGGGGCAGTGATTATACTGTGAATCACCATTTGCATTCTGAACATGAGCCTTGTCATGGGCGTCCACGTTCCATTCGTTTGACTTTGCCGCCTTTGGCAACGCTCTACATTGTGTACAACGAGGTTTAGCCATGGTTCATCCCTGGAGTATTACACACGGAAATCCTTACCCTCACGGTGCGACAGTGACGCCGGAAGGTTGTAACTTCGCCGTGCATAGCCCTAATGCGCAAGAAGTGGAACTGTGCTTGTTTGATGCTGAAACGCAAGAGTTAGTACAAGTGATTTCCATGCCTGCCAAAACTGGAAAAGTATGGCACTGCCATGTGGTGGGCGTTGCTGCGGGCGACCTATATGGATACAGGGTAAAAGGGCATTGTCAGCCTGAACTGGGCTTTTGTTTTGATCCTGACAAGTTGTTGATCGATCCTTACGCCAAGCGCCTTAGTCATAGTTTGATGTGGGACAGAAAGCGCTACGAGAATGACAACGAAGCCATGATGTCCAAGTGTGTGGTGACCGATCATCAGTTTGATTGGTTAGGAACAGAAAAGCCTTTTACCGCATTAAAAGACACCGTGATTTACGAAGCGCATGTTAAAGGATTAACTGAACGTTTCCCGGAAGTACCGGAAAAACATCGTGGTAAGTTTCTTGGAATATGTGACCCGGCGGTGATTGCACATTTGAAGCAACTGGGTGTCACTGCTATTCAATTGTTACCTGTGGCAGCTTCTATGTCGGAGCCTTACATTGCTGAAAAAGGATTGAGCAATTATTGGGGATATAATCCGCTTAATTTCTTTGCTCCTGATCCTCGTTTTGCGGTTAATGATCCGGTTTGTGAATTTAAAACCATGGTTCGAAGCTTACACGCAGAAGGCATTGAAGTGATTTTGGATGTGGTGTTTAACCATACCGCCGAAGGTAATCAGGACGGCCCTATGTTGTCTTTTAAAGGCTTCGACAACAGCGCTTTTTACCTGTTTGAGCACAATGATTACGGCGGTAATAACTACAATTATTACAGCAATAATTCCGGTTGTGGTAACAGTGTCAATACAGCGCATCATTATCCACTTCGAATGGTATTGGACGCTTTGCGTTACTGGTATCAGGAAATGGGCGTTGATGGTTTCCGCTTCGATTTGGCTGCCAGTTTAGGCCGTGAACCTCACGAATTTTCCAATAATTCCGGCTTTTTCAGGGCATTACGACAGGATCCGGTATTGCAGCCTGCGAAATTGATCGCCGAGCCTTGGGATGTTGGAGTGGGTGGCTATCGTTTGGGGCAGTTTCCCAGTAACTGGTTGGAATGCAACGACAAGTACCGGGATAACGTTCGTGCTTTTTGGCGCGGTGATAAAGGGATTACTGCGGAGTTTGCTACTCGCCTGTTAGGTTCCCGAGATGTATTCCGCAAGAATCATCGTTGTCCGCATACCTCGGTTAACTACATTACTTATCACGACGGTTTCACCTTGCAGGATGTTGTCAGTTACAACGAACGACATAACGAGGCGAACAGAGAACAAAATCGTGATGGACACGGGCACAATGTGTCGGCGAATTATGGCATTGAAGGGGAAACCGATAACCGCAATATCATCCTCAAGCGTGAGCGACAAAAGCGTAATATGATCGCGACGCTGTTTTTGTCTCAGGGTGTACCGCATTTTCTGGGCGGTGATGAACTGAGCCGAACTCAGCTTGGCAATAACAATGCTTATTGTCAGGATAACGAAATTAGCTGGTTCGATTGGATATTGGATGAGAGAAAACGGGATTTTCTGGATTTTTGTACCCGAATGATTGCATTACGTAAAGGTAGTCATTTGTTGAACAATTTGAATCTGGAAGATGATAATTATTACAACCATTACAACATTTCCAGTGTGGGTTGGTATCGGCCAGACGGGCAATGTAAGGTGGTTGATGATTGGCATGATTATGACAATCAAGCTTTCGCTGTGGAGTTTAAAGGTGAAGGTGAGCTTCAGGAGCACTGGTTTATTTTATTCAATGCCAGTGATCATGATGTGAAGTTTAATTTGCCGGAGTTGGATAAACAGCATCAATGGCGTTTGGAGATGGATACTCGTTATCAAAAGTCACAGGACATTCCAAACATTGCTATCGCAAAGGAGTTTATTCAGGCTTACAAAAGTATTGGGATATTTTTGAAGTGTCAGGCGTAGGCTTGACTGGCATTTGTCAGTATAATCCGCGCCTTTCTTGCCATGTGTGTAAGAGCATGCCTCTGCGACACAACCACTAACTTACAACATTCCGGGAATTTAAGGTATTCATCATGGGAACACCAACGAATAACCAGCTATGCGATATTGGTTTTATTGGCTTGGGAGTAATGGGGAAAAACCTCGCATTAAACCTTGCTGATAATGGCTACAAGATTGCTTGTTTTGACTTAGATAAAGATAAAGTGGCAGATGCAATCGCTCAGGATAAAGCTGAAAATCCTGACGGTGAGCCTCGTTTAATGGCTTGTAGCTCGTATACCGAGCTATTGAACATGCTAACCAAGCCTCATTTGATTATGTTGTCGGTGCCTGCGGGGGAGCCTGTTGATCACGTTTGTCATCGTTTAATTGATGCCGGTATTAGACCTGATGATATCGTCATTGATACCGGAAATAGTTTGTGGACAGATTCTGTTGAGCGTGAAGCTCAATACAAAGGCAAGTTCATTTTCTTTTCTACTGCCGTTTCAGGTGGAGAGCAGGGCGCGCGCTTTGGGCCTTCTCTTATGCCCAGTGGCGACCCTTATGCATGGACTCGCATCGAACCCGTGTTTGAAGCGATTGCGGCTAAGGTCGATCCTCAAACGGGCAGACCTATCGAAGATTATGCTCCTGGTAAGCCCGTGAAAGAAGGCGAACCTTGTGCAACATACATTGGCTCTGTCGGTGCGGGGCATTATGTGAAAATGGTACACAATGGTATCGAATATGCCGACATGCAGTTGATCTGTGAGGCTTATCAGATATTGCGTGAAGGTTTAGGGTTACAACCTAAAGAGATCGCCGCTATTTTCCGTGAATGGAACGAGGGATGCCTTAACAGCTACCTGATTGGCATCAGCGCAGAAGTGCTGGAAGAAGATGATCAGGAAACCGGTAAGCCTTTGGTGGATGTGATCATGGATAGAGCCGGACAGAAAGGCACGGGTTTATGGACTGCAGTGAGTGCATTGCAAGTGGGCAGCCCCGCAACCACCATCACTCAAGCGGTA
This sequence comes from Paraneptunicella aestuarii, assembly GCF_019900845.1. Classification (NCBI taxonomy): domain Bacteria; kingdom Pseudomonadati; phylum Pseudomonadota; class Gammaproteobacteria; order Alteromonadales; family Alteromonadaceae; genus Paraneptunicella; species Paraneptunicella aestuarii. The sequence goes on from NZ_CP074570.1 coordinate 2,140,308, forward strand.
TTTTCCCGAGCTTTGTCCAGTTTTAAACAAGAACGGGTTGATGCTTCGAAAGTGCTTACCAAGCCTGAGCCTGCGACATTTTCCAATAGTGACCATAAGCAAGTGATTGAAGCGTTGCGTGACGCGTTATATTGCTCGAAAATTTGTGCCTATGCGCAAGGTTTTCAATTGATGGATATTGCTTCCAAAGAGCATGGCTGGTCATTGGATTTTGCGGGCATTGCCAAAATTTGGCGTGCCGGCTGTATTATTCGAGCTGTGTTTTTGCAGTCTATTGCGAATGCTTATGAGAACAACGATGGCTTGAAAAATCTGCTATTGGATCCATTTTTTGTTGAACAGATTGGCAAGTTCCAGCACAACTGGCGTCGTACTGTGGCTGATGCCATTATGATGGGTATACCTTGTTCAGCTATGGCTTCGGCATTGAACTATTATGATTCCTATCGTTGTGAGACTTTGCCTGCTAACTTATTACAGGGGCAACGTGACTTTTTCGGTGCGCATACCTTTTCCCGAATAGATCAACCCGTTGCTAAAAAATACCATGTTGAATGGAGCAAGCCTGGAAGGCCGCAGTATCAAATTAAGTGTTAATAGCAGGTTTGCTTTACTCGTTGGTTGTTCCCTGAGCGTGTTAATCTTTACAGGTTATTCATAAAGGAGGGCGAATGAAGTTAAGTGACGAACAATGGCGTGAAAAACTCACTGACGAGGAATATCGGGTTTGTCGTAAAGCGGGGACGGAGCTTCCTTATTCCGGGCAGTTACTCAATGTGTTTGAGCCGGGGGTTTACGAGTGTAAATGCTGTGGCAGTCAGCTTTTTTCCTCATTACATAAGTTTGATGCGGGGTGTGGCTGGCCGTCATTTTTTGATGAGGCTGTGCCGGGAAATATCGATTACAGGGAAGATTTGAGTCACGGCATGGAAAGAGTGGAGATTGTTTGTCATAACTGTGATGCTCATTTAGGGCATGTGTTTGAGGATGGGCCACGACCTACCGGAAAACGTTATTGTGTCAATTCGGTTTCAATATCATTTACACCTGAATAAGTAATCTGCATATTCTTTTTATTAGCTCTGAAGCCCTGTCTATACAGGGCTTTTGTGTTTTTGATGAAGCCATTCAACAGGTTAATTTATAAAATGGGATACTGGCATTTTTGCTTGCAATCTTTTCTTTACAAAAGCATTGAAAATTCGCTGAAAATGACTGAAATGAAATTCATTTTCAACTTGGGTTAATTAGGTGCTCTAAATTCACCAGATTTGATTGCATCAACATAATCGTCGGCGGTGTCTTCCAGCGCTCCAATATTGCCCCCGGTTTGTCTTACCAGTGCTTCAATTTGAGACAAATCCAGTTTTTCCACTTTGAACTCGCGGGCAATATATCCCCAGATAAAGGCTTTTGGGTAGTCTTCCAGTTTCACAAAAATGCTGGTTAAACTGTTAAAAATTTCTGAGTCGATTTCGTCGTTGGCACGATAAAGTTCAAGTGCGTGGTAAAGCGTTTGAATGGTTTTTTCCCGATCGTTTTTAACGTAATAGGTGGCTAAAGCGATTTGCATTTCTGGCGATTCCAGCAATTCACTGTCTCTGTAGGCTAAAAATTCTTTCAAATGTTCTTCGCTGCCAAAGCGTGACCAATGGTAGTAGAGTAGGCGTGGATCCTTTGATTCTTGCGTGTCCCGGGCGAGTTTGCGGAGTTCTTTGTCGGCGGTGATCAACCCGGCAACGCGTCCGGATTTCTTTTCTTTCAGTTTTATGTGTTCGATTTGTGAGGCTTTGGCGATGCACTGTTTGTACTCTTCAAAATTGAGTAACAGTTCATATTTCCATCCGTCACTGGGTTGTTTCAGATTGTTGTAGCGGTTCTTGATGATCTTGGATTTTTCAGCGCGACACCAGGCATCTGAATTAAGGTCTTCGCACATTTGAGGATATTGCTCGCAAATTTCTGTGATACCTATTTCGGAGAATTTATCGCAGCCGCTTAATAACAGAGTGCCAAATATCAGGCTAATTAAACGCATGTTTACCCACTTATATTGTTTAAAAAATTGTTTGAAAAATTACGTAAAAAAGTCCCTTAAACGTTAGCTTTCGCAATATTCTGAAACTTTTCAACAATTTGGAACATATCCTAACATTTCTTAAAATAGCCGCCATTTTTCTGATAAGCAATATTGAATATCACTATTCGGGGCACAGAAGCGTTGGGAAATGGATAGCCAAACGCATACCCCAATTACTCAAGAGGTAGTTAATCAGCAATGAACCAACAGTATGAGCAAGCCCTTTTAAATAGTTGGCAGGAAAGACAAGAGTACGCAGAGCAAATGTTGCCTGTGCTGGGTAAGCTCTATCGCGATAAAGCCGTAGAGTTCACTATTTTTGGCAAGCCTCTTCTCGGAGCCAGTGTCATTGATATCATCAAGGCTCATCGTAGTGTGAGATTGTATCGCGCGGAAAAGCTGAAATTACGTTATAGCTGGTCATTGCTCGAAGTATTAAGCAAGATGGACTTGGCTCCTGCCAAAATCGATCTTGGTAAGCTGGCTTACGGTTACTACCACGAAGATAAAGGTCAGGGCGGTGACATTCAGGCATATCTTGAAAAAGAACTTGTCAGCATTGTCGGCAATGAAGATTCTCACGCACCGCAAGATGTTGTTCTTTACGGTTTTGGTCGTATTGGACGTTTGTTGGCGCGTTTGTTGATTAACCGTCAGGGCAAAAGCAACAAGCTTCGCTTGCGCGCTATCGTTGTTCGTGGTGGTAAAGACGGTGATTTGGAAAAACGTGCCAGCTTGCTGCGCCGTGATTCTGTTCATGGCCCCTTTAACGGTAGTATCACAGTAGATAAAGAGCGTTCGGCGTTAAAAGCCAACGGTGCATTTATTCAGGTGATTTACGCGGATAAGCCGGAAGATGTTGATTACACTCAGTACGGCATCGACAATGCGCTGGTTATTGATAATACAGGCGCATGGCGTGATGAAGCGGGTCTTAAACGTCATTTGCAATCCAAAGGCGCAGCTAAAGTGCTTCTGACTGCACCTGGCAAAGGTGATATCAAGAACATCGTTTATGGTGTAAACCAGGATGATATCCTTGATTCAGATGTGATTATGTCTGCCGCGAGCTGTACAACCAATGCCATTACACCAGTGTTAAAAGCGCTGGATGAGAAATTTGGTATTGTAAATGGTCACGTTGAAACGGTTCATTCATATACCAATGACCAAAACCTGATTGATAACTACCACAAGGCTGATCGCCGTGGGCGTAGTGCGCCAATGAACATGGTTATTACCGAAACGGGGGCTGCGAAAGCGGTGGCTAAAGCGTATCCAAAATTAAAAGGTAAGCTGACTGGGAATGCGATTCGTGTTCCTACGCCCAATGTGTCTATGGCGATCCTGAACCTGAATATGAAACAGGAAGTGAGCAAGGAAGAAATTAATAGCTATTTAAGAGAAATGTCCATGTTCTCTGATCTGCAAGATCAGATCGATTACACGGCATCAACAGAGATCGTCTCTACCGACTTGGTAGGTTCTCGTGCGGCCTGCGTTGTTGATTCTCAGGCGACGATTACGTCGGGTGATCGCGCTACAATGTATTTGTGGTACGACAACGAATATGGCTATAGCTGTCAGGTGGTTCGTGTGGCATTGAAAATGGCTGGGCTGACTTTTGAAAGCCTTCCTCAATGGCAATCATAGATAAAAACCGATAGTATTCGAGCTCATGCAGAGAAGAGGCATTAACGCCTCTTCTTTTTTGTCTGATATCCAAAACTCGTTTGCTATAAATTTCTATGGGTGACTGACAATTAAACACATCTATTTAGTTTGTATGGAAACATCTTCGTTTATGCCTTTATCTAAAAAAGCCCTGCGCTGGATCGGTAAATTTGCACTGGAAATATTGATTGTTCTGGCTGTGATTGTGGCGGTTCAGAATTGGCGTGCCAAAGATATGCTGGAAACCGATGGCAGCGTGGAGGTTCAGCCCGTTACCGCAGTGACGCTTGCGGGCAATACGGTTGAGTTATTTAATGAGGCGCACGTAGATAAAACCACTCTGGTTTATTTCTTTGCTCCCTGGTGTTCTATCTGTTCAGTCAGTATTGGCAGCCTGGAAAATCTGGATAGAGACAAGCTCAATATCGTTGTGATTGCGCTTGATTACCAAGCCAGTGAAGAGGTGCAGGCGTTTGTGGATGAACACGAAATGACATTTGATGTTGTTATGGGAAACAGTGCAATCGCAAAGCAATTCGAGATTCGAGGATATCCCAGTTACTACCTGTTGAATAAACAGCAAAAAGTAATTGGCAGACATTTTGGGTTTACGACATCATTTCATATTAAATTACAGAACTGGCTAACTTCATAAGTACCATTTCCAAGGTCAGAGTACAAAATGCTCCGGAAACAAAGCTCATGGGATGGCATGTACTTCGTTTTGTGCTAGATTAGCCCGTCATTGCTAACACGGATAACTAGAATGAGAATAAGTTGCAATTTTGACAGCGGGAATATCGAAGTGCTCCGCGCTGAACAACCTCAAGACATTCAACTTCGTATACGTAAAGATAACCTGTCTGATTTTCATCAGTGGTTCCACTTCCGACTGGAATCTGAGCCGATGGTTAGCCATAAATTAACCATCGTTGATTTAGACAAAACCGCTTATCCCGAAGGCTGGCCAGGCTATGAAGCTGTGGCATCCTATGATCGCGTCGAGTGGTTTAGAGTGCCTACTGAAGTGAAAGGCTCTGAATTAATCATTGAACACACTCCGGAACAAGACGCGACTTACTTCGCATACTTTGCCCCATATTCCTATGAACAGCATCTGGATTTATTGGCATGGGCGCAAAATGATTTCAACTGCCGCTTAATTCATTTGGGCGAAACGCTGGATGGACGTGATATGTCTGTGTTGCGTGTCGGCACGCCGGATGAAGGCAAACGCACAATCTGGATCACTGCTCGCCAGCATCCTGGTGAAACCATGGCTGAGTGGTTGGTGGAAGGTTTGCTGGAGCGTTTGCTCAATGAAGAAGATGGCGTTGCTCGCAGTTTGTTGGATAAAGCCGTTTTCTATATTGTGCCTAATATGAACCCTGATGGTTCCGTTAGAGGACATTTAAGAACCAATGCAAAAGGCGTGAACCTGAATCGAGAATGGCAAACGCCAACTCTGGAGAGTAGCCCGGAAGTTTATTATGTTCTGAACAAGATGCAGGAAACGGGCGTTGACCTTTACCTTGATGTTCACGGTGATGAAGCCATTCCTTATAACTTTGTGGCGGGCTGCGAAGGTAATCCCGGTTACAGTGACCGAATTGCGTCATTGGAAGAACAATTTAAGCAAGTTTTGATTCAAGTGACGCCTGAGTTTCAGGATTCACATGGTTATGACAAGGATGAACCTGGCAAGGCTAATATGACAGTGGCATCAAATGCTGTTGGTGAGCGTTTTGATTGTTTGTCTTTTACCCTGGAAATGCCGTTTAAGGATAATAATGACTTGCCTGATCCTGCTTATGGTTGGTCGCCTGAGAGGAGTAAGCAGTTAGGTGCAGATGTGTTAGTTGCTATACGTGGTGTGGTAGCAAATTTACGTTAATCTCGCAGCGTTCAAGCACTTGGTTGATGTGATGTTTTTTACAGGCATTCTACCCGCGTTTGAACGATGAATATAAGAAGAACAAGAGGAATATAGTTTGGAAGCGTTCGGCAATTTTTTACTGCTACTTGATGGTTATTTAGGTAGCTCTGCTTGGTTTCCCTATGCCTTACTTGGTGTAGGTTTGTTTTTCACTATTTACTTGAAGTTTCCTCAAGTGCGTTATTTTGGTCATGCCATTGACGTAGTGAGAGGAAAATATGATCGCAAGGGCGATCCGGGTGATACTTCTCACTTTCAGGCTTTAGCCACTGCGCTTTCCGGTACTGTGGGTACAGGGAATATCAGTGGTGTTGCTTTGGCCATATTCTTAGGTGGGCCAGCGGCATTATTCTGGATGTGGGTAACGGCATTTCTTGGTATGACGACCAAGTTTGTTGAGGTAACTCTGTCTCACAAATACCGTGTTCAAACAGAAGATGGCACTATGGCTGGTGGCCCCATGTATTACATGGATCGTCGCTTAAACATGAAGTGGTTGGCGGTTGGTTTTGCCATTGCGACGGTAATCAGTTCTTTCGGTACTGGAAGTTTGCCGCAGATCAACGGTATTTCGACCAGTATGGAAGCCACTTTCGGTATTGAACCCATGCTAACCGGCGGTGTTCTGGCGGTATTGCTGGCCTTGGTTATTCTGGGTGGTATTAAGCGCATTGCAGCCTTTACTTCTCGTGTTGTTCCTTTCATGGCTGCGGTTTATATCATCGGCGCTATGGCGGTTATTTTGTATAACATTGAGAATGTTATTCCTTCCTTTATTTCAGTCTTCCGTGACGCTTTTACAGGCTCTGCCGCAGCAGGTGGCTTCCTGGGAGCCAGCTTTGCTTATGCCTTTAACCGTGGTGTAAACCGTGGTTTGTTCTCAAACGAAGCTGGGCAGGGGTCTGCACCTATTGCTCACGCATCGGCAAAAGCCCATGAACCCGTGTCGGAAGGGGTTGTATCCATTCTGGAACCTTTCATTGATACCCTGATTATTTGTACGTTGACCGGATTGGTTATCTTGTCTTCCGGGGTATGGAATGAGAAGTTTGAGAACGAGTTCGATCGCACCGATATGGTCATTGTTGCTGGGCTGTACGCGCAAAACAATGAATCCGATCGAAAGGAGCTATATGGATTCCTGAATGAATCAGGCGAAAACTCCGTTGCTAAATATAATGGTTCGATCGAAGTGGTTGGTGGTAAGCCGCTCAACAAAGATTTCACCATCATTAACGCTCGTTCTATTGCGGAAGATGTCACTTTTAGTGTCGGCAATCAGGAAGATGTGTATACGGGCGAGTTAAAAGTCGTTGATGGTAAGCTGGTGAAACAGAACGTGATCGTAACCGGGAAATCCCTGATCCACTCTGCCAAGTTGACAACCAAAGCCTTTACTCGCGGGTTCTTTGGTGATTCCGGGCAGTATATTGTTTCCCTTGGACTATTGTTATTTGCCTTCTCGACGGCAATCTCATGGTCTTACTATGGCGACCGTGCCATGACTTATCTGCTCGGTCCACGTTCAGTTATGCCGTATCGTGTATTCTACGTGGCTGGCTTTTTCTGGGCATCATTCTCTGATACTACGCTGGTTTGGTATTTGTCTTATGTCGCCATTGTGGTAATGACATTACCTAACCTGTTTGGCATTTTCCTGTTACGTAAAGAAATGCGCGAAACAGTGAAAGAGTATTGGGATGAACTGGAAAAAGATAAGGCTCAGAAAACCAATAGTTAAATTTCTAGTTATAACTTGTTGGCCTGATATTCCTTCAGGCCAACAAGTTGATTCAAAAAAGGCGCTAAATCGGTTATAGTGCGCGGTGTTTTCACTGGAGTACACAATGGCGCTGACAACTTGCCCTTCATGTTCAAAACGAATTTCCGATAAAGCCAAGTCCTGCCAGTATTGCGGCTTTTTAACCGGTACTGCCTCTGAAGAAGATTTGCTACGTCAGAAGCGTATGCAAACAATCAAGCGTTCGCAATCTTTAAACAACCAATCACTGTTAGCGATGCTATTATTTGTGTTGGGTTTTGGTTATATGTATTGGGGCGGCACTCGCCCGGAAGAAACTGAATACTATATAGCGATGACCTGTTCCGGTATTGGTTTGTTCTGGTACGTTATCAATCGTGTCAGAATCGTTATTGAGAAAAGATTCAAGTAAATGAATGTTGAACAACTTGTTCAGTCTATGACTGAAGACACCTACGAAAAATTAAGCTCAGCTGTTGAAACTGGAAAGTGGCCTGATGGAACAAAACTGACAGATGAGCAGTTGGCTAGCAGCATGCAAGCAGTCATGCTTTATCAATCGAAAGTGATGAATTCCCAAGAGCATTTTACGATTGGTTCTGATGGCGAAATCGTTAATAAAAGCAAAGACGAATTAAAAAAACAATTTTCCGAACAACCTATCGCCCGGTTTAAACAGGATGATTTTTAAAACACTTTTTCAACCCAAATATAAGCACAAAGATCCCGCCGTTCGTATTCAGGCTTTACAACAATTAAGTCCGAATGATCAGCAACATATCTCAATTCTTCATGAACTGGCTTTCAATGACAGTAATGTTGCCGTAAGTCTGGCTGCGTTAGAGAAGCTCAACAACTTTGACCTTTGGTGGAAGATGGCTGATACCTCGAGTGATCAGCGAATTATACGTAAAGCCAGAAGCAAGGTTGAGCACGCTTTGATGGGCACTGGTGACGTTGTTGTTACCGATAAGATAAAGCGCACCTTTATCAAGGAATGCAAGGATGTTGCGTTATTGGAAACCTTGTTACAACACGGTGTCCTGGATGAATCTGACACCTCGTTGATACTCGGCGTGTTAGCCAAGATTAATAAGCCGCAGTTGAATATGCGTATATTGCTAAGCACTGAAAATTCAGGGTTATGCAATGCTTTGTTTGAGCAAATTCATGATGAATCTGACATCGCAAAAATTGCTAAAAAGGCAAAAAGCGTAGAACTCACTGAATTGGCAAACAAGAAGTTGGCACATATTCAGGAAATGCGACAAAAGCCAGTTCAACTGACAAAAGATGTTCGCTTGGTGTTGTCGAAGTTATTGGCTTTGGTGGAACAACAAGATTACCAGGCTCTAGAGCAACAACGAGCGCTATTACAGCAACAGTTTGACGATGCCAGGGCCTCCTTTGATTGTCTAAATGCTGATTTAGCTCAAGAGTTTAATGAGAAGTTTCAGGATATTGTTCAACGACTGGATAAGAAAGCTCAGCAATTACAGGGAGCCTGGCAGGAACAGCAAGTTCTGGAGCAACAAAGCAAAGTGTTGCAACAGGCTCATGAAACCGCCAATCAGGTGCTTTCTAAAGTTAACGATAGCTTAAATAAGAATGCCAGTGACATTACTTTGGGTGAGTTGGAAAGCTTTACCCGTGGTATTGAGCAGGCTCAGGCTTCCCTGACAGAAATTGCCCAGCAGAACATTTCACCAGCGGAAAGAAAGGGCATCGAATCGCTTATTAATAAGTTATTAGCGTGCCGAGCCAGTTTGGATAGCTTGCCAGCTTTGCAAACGGCGTTAGGGCAAGCCGATGAATTACTAAGCCAGTTTTCTGACTTGAGTTTGCCGAATGATGTAAGCCAGCTTGACGCAGCACAATTGCATTTGGATGAACTTGAACAGAAATGGAATGCATTGAAAGAGCAGTTTACACATATCTGGCCTTCAGAAATTGATGCTCGCTGGAACAAAGTACGTAAATCCTGGATTAATTCGTTGAAGTCTCTGCGAGCTCAATTGAATGAAACAGTGAACACCTGTCGAACCAAGCTAAATATTGTGCGCAAGCAGATTGATCAGGGGCGTTTTAAAAACGCATTCCGCCATTATGAGAAGTTGCTCGAGTTGTTTCAGGATTTACCTGAAACACAAAAAGCTAAATTAGGTCGTTCATTTGAGAGTGTGCAACTGGACATTGAAAATCTGAAAGATTGGCAGGCTTATATTGCTCAGCCTCGCAAGCCAGAAGTGTTGAAAGAGATAGAACAACTGGCATTGCATCCGTTAGAGCCGACAGAGCAAGCCCGTCGAGTTAAAGAAATTCGTCATCAGTGGAATAGCCTTGGTACGGTTGATAGTGAAGCCGATGAACTTATGAACAAAGCGTTTGATATGGCATGTGAAAAGGCGTTTGCACCATGTCGTGAGTTTTTTGCTGAACAGGATGCTCAGCGAGAGCAAAACCTTAATCATAAATTATCACTGTTGGATCGTTTGGCTGAAATGCTTGATGCTGGAACAGCGGTATCTGAACTTGAAAAAGCCTACACAGAAATGCGTAAGCAGTGGCAAGACGTGGGTGATATTGATTTTAAATCGCGAGAGCTGCTTAATGAGCGCTATCAGCAGGTGATTAATCCGGTCAAAGAAAAGATTAATCGTTTTTATCAGCAAAATGCCGATCTAAAAAATAGCCTGGTAGAGCAAGCCAAAGAATTAATTGGATTGGAAAATTGGCGCGAAGCGACGGATAAAGCCAAAGAATTGCAGGGGCAGTGGCGTAAGATTGAAAAGGCTGGAGTTAAAGCGGAACGTAAGTTGTGGAGCGAATTCCGCGCCATTAATGATCAGATTTTTGCCAAGCGGGATGAAGAGTTCTCGAAGCAGAAAGAAGAGCAGAATGTCGTTATTGAAGCTATTCAAGCTAACTTGACTGAACTTGCAGATAAGGTTGAACAAGCGCAAAGCCGTAGTGACTTGAGCGAATTGAAATCAAAGGACGTTGCCAGTATTCGAGAGCAGTTTAATGCGTTACCTAAAGGTGCGGCAAAAGAATTGCGAGAGCAATTTAAGGATGTATCCAATCGCTTGGGCGAAAAGTTGGAATATTTGTCGGAGTATCAAAACACGGAGTTGTACCGCAACATCTTTGCCATTTTAGAACAATGGCGCGGAGCTGATACCCCTGAAACTGCAAGTGAGCTGCCAGGCTTTTGGCGTCAGGCATTCCAGGTCGCAATCATTGACGAAGGCGAAATGGCGAAATACAACCGCAAAGAGCTTCTTATTCTGATGGAGCTGATGCGCGGAATTGAATCGCCACAAGAAGACTCAGAGATGCGTAAGACATTACAGTTGCAGTTAATGGCCTTAAAACTGGAACAAGGCGAACATATGGAAATGGATGAATTGCTACGTAGCTGGATTGGAAAAGGCGTTATGTCTGATGACGATTTACCGCTACTGCCTCGATTGAACAAGGTGTTTGTGCCTTAATTTTGTTGAGGTATTTGTTTAAGGAAGCCGCTGGTTTTAAAGCAAGCGGCTTTTTTGTTCTTAGACATGGCGACTGTTGAAAATTAATTCATTTGTATTATACATTTTGTATCTATTTTTAGATGTTTTTATAAAGAATGAGTAGAGTCTGACTATGTTTGAAAGGTGATAAAAGATGCCGTTTAAGAGTCCAAGCTGGAGTCATAAATCTACCCCTCATACTGATTTATCAGCAAAAGTATATAAAAGTGAGCATGTTGAAGGGGTGACTGTAATCGAAGTTGAAGGCGCTGAATATAGGAATAGCAAGCCATTTGAAGGGTGCTTTGAGATGGTTTCTCCAAATAGAGATCCAAGAATTTGGAAAAACAGTTTGCGAGCAGAAGTCTACTGCGATTGGCATGGTGTGAAGCCTCCCACATGTTGGCCAAATATAAAGTTAAAAGAAGGGAAATTTAGGATTATAGAAAAGTTCACAGGAACCGTAATTCGCGGTTTAAAGTGAACTTAAGTATCAATTATAGATGGAGTTGAAAGCTAATGTTGTTTTGTATTTATCAAGTTTTAGTTAATCAGTTGCTCCATCTAAATTGGCTGTGAGGTTAACCCTCTTTCGGATTCAATGTCCTATTTTCATTGGTGCAAATTATTCACAGTATCACTTTGTGCTCAGTTTCAAATTTTACTTCGCACGTGATTTTACACCCGGAGTCAGTTCTCCACGCAGGCTTTCGCTGATTTTATGACGCATTTCCTCAACACTTAGGTTTTGGCTGAGTAAATAGTGAAGTTTTGCCAGTGCTGCTTCTGGTGTCATATCCATACCTGATAATACGCCCGCGTCATGCAGTGCATGCCCGGTGGCATAGCCTTCCATATTCACTTTACCGCGAACGCATTGGGTGCAGTTGACTACCAAAATGCCTTTTTCTTTGGCTTCTTCAAGCTGATTCAGAAGTTCTGGATTTTGTGGGGCATTACCTACGCCATAGCTTAATAAGATCATGGCGTTAACGGGTTGGCGTAGGGTGTTTTTCAATACATCGGAACTAATGCCCGGGTAGAGCGTTACCATACCGATGGGTTGAGAAATGATAGGGCTTACAATCAGTTGAGTTTCGGGTTCGGGTTCTTTTACCTGTCCGTTGAGCACTTTGATATTAATACCTGCAACTAACAGAGCGTCATAGTTGGGGGAATCAAAGGCGTTAAAACCGTCAGCATCCAGTTTTCGACTGCGATTGCCTCTAAGTAATCGGTTATTAAAAAACAGGCTGACTTCGGGGATAGGGTAGTTTGCCGCAATATAAAGCGCGTTTAGCAGGTTTTCCTGTCCGTCGGTACGCAGTTCTGCCAAAGGGATTTGCGAGCCTGTGACGATGACGGGTTTATCCAGGTTTTCAAACATGAACGACAGGGCTGATGCTGTGTACGCCATTGTGTCTGTGCCGTGCAGAATGATAAAGCCATCGTATTGTGCGTAGTGGTCTTTGATGTCATCCGCGATTTGCTGCCAATGGCTGGGTGACATGTTCGATGAGTCGATTAGTTCGGGATATTCATGCAGGGTAAAATCTGGCATTTCCGGATGATGGAATTCTGGCATTTTTTGCAGGGTTTCAGATAAGAATCCTCTTGCCGGAATATAGCCATTATTGGAAGGGCGCATGCCAATCGTGCCGCCTGTGTAAGCGATATATATGTGCTTTTTCATGAATGAATAATCAGATCAACTACTTGTGGTTAATATTAGCGTGAATTTCCAAGGGAACGAAGAGTGGGGAGTATTTCAGTGAGGCTAGAGATGTAAAGTTTGAGAGCCTTGTGTTTGGCAAGGCTCTCAATGCTTGAACTAATAATGGTCGATTAGCTGATTAGTAATCGCACATGATGCAGAATGCGTAAGCGCCACGCGGATCGTTGAATTGACTAAAGGTATCAATTTCATTAATCGCTTTGCTTAATTGTTGCATCAGTTTACTTTCAGCGGTTGAGTGACCAACGGCTTTGGCGACATCAAGGGCAGCATCGCCAAAGAATTCTTTCCAGAAACGTTCTCTCGCTGAAAGAGTGGGCTCAATATATTTCTCGTTATAGTGGGTCATATTGGCAAGTTCAGCCGCTGCTTTAACGGCATCATCGAAATTACCCAAGTGATCGACCAGACCTATTTCCTGAGCTTTTGAGCCTGCCCAAACACGTCCTTGAGCAATCTTATCGACATCTTCCTTGCTCATGTTGCGTTCTTTTGCCACCAAGCTTATGAAGTTGTCGTAACCATGCTCAATGCTGCGCTGGAAAATTTTGCCAACTCTTGGATCGAGTTTTTGAGTTGCCGATAATCCGGCAAATTCGGTTGTGCCGACACCATCAGTGTGTACACCCAGATAATCAAGCGTGTCTTCATAGGTCATGAACATGCCGAAGATGCCAATAGAGCCTGTTATGGTTGAAGGGCTTGCCCAGATTTGGTCTGCACTTGCTGAAATCCAGTAGCCGCCAGATGCGGCAACAGAGCTCATCATGGCAACGACAGGTTTACCTGCATCTTTCAGGTTGACAATTTCCTGACGAATCACTTCGGATGCAAATGCACTGCCGCCAGGTGAGTCTACATAAAGCACAACCGCTTTTACTGTGTCATCCAGTCTGGCTTTACGCAGCAATCTTGCTGTGCTGTCGCCGCCTACTGAACCAGGCTTTTGATTGCCGTTATAAATAGTTCCTTTGGCAACGACGATACCGACGTTCGAATCACCCTGTTTCATATCGAAAGGAGGTTTGATTAGTTCGATGTAATCGTAGAAGTCAACATAGTTAAAGCCGAGTTTATTGTCGTCTTTACCAACCAGACTGATCATTTCAGTGCGGATTGCTTCGCGATCTTTTAGGGCATCAACCCATCCATTGGTAAGGGCATACTGAGCAAAGTCGCCGTCTGACTCTTCAAATTTGGCGATAAAAGAATCCAGTTTTTCATCAAAATTACTGATATCCATTTCTCTGGCTTTGGCGACGTCTTGTTTATAGTTTTCCCAAAGCGCATTTAGCCATTCCTGGTTTGCTTCTTTGGCATAGTCTGACATATCGTCACGAATAAAAGGTTCGACAGCAGACTTGAACGTACCAACACGGAAAATATGAGTGGTTGCTTTTAGCTTTTCCAACGCAGTTTTGTAATACATGCGGTAGCGACCATAACCTTCAAGAAACACCATTCCCATCGGGTTTAGGTAGAGATGATCTGCATGGCTGGCAAGGTAGTATTGCTTTTGGTTGTAGTAGTCGCCTACTGCGTAGACAGCTTTGCCTGTTGCTTTAAAACGTTCGATAGCATCGGCAATAGTACGCAGCTTGTCTTGCCCGGCGTTACGCATTCTGCCTAATGATAATATTAAGGTTTTAATACGATTATCTTCGGCGGCGTTGTCAATGGCGAAGACGATGTCTTGAAGCAGCACTTCTGGATTGGCGCGGCGGTTGTCTGCGGCTTCCATCATGAGTTCATCGAAAGGGTCGATGCTTTCGGTTTGAATAACGATGTCACCCTGAATATTTAATATCAGGGCTGATTCCTTTGGAACCACGGTTTGGTGATCGTCTGTCATTAAGGCGCCAATAATAATCAATATAATGGCAATGAACACCAGATTAAAAAACAGGCTTCGGGTAAAATTCAAAACCGACCAGATTCCTCCGAAGAATCTAGCCGTCCAACTTTTTTGGGTTGTCATATCAGTCTTCTTTTGCTGTCCAATTTTAGCTTGTTAAACTACTGAAAGCGTTGCTGTATCGCTTGTAGCTTAAAGATTTAGCATTATCCTAACGGAACTACTTAATATTAAAAAATAAGAATTGTAATTTTTTATATTACAAATGGGGTTTATTCGTTGTTAAGTTACGTTAAACTAAAACCTAAAACAGGTAAGACCAGTTGGCTTTATGAGTAATAATCCTTTTTTCCCTAATCTTTTTACTCCACTTGATTTGGGGTTCACAACCATTCGAAATCGTACCTTGATGGGGTCAATGCATATTGGCCTTGAAGAGGAAAAAGATGGCGATGCGAAACTGGCAGCATTTTATGCTGAGCGAGCTGCTGGCGGCGCAGGTTTAATCGTGACGGGTGGTGTTAGTCCTAATTATTCTGGATGGGTATCGCCATTTTCCTCACGCATGACGCGTAAGTCTCATGCCAGAAAGCATGAGATTGTGACGAATGCTGTTCATGAGCATGGTGGAAAAATATGTATGCAAATATTGCATACGGGTAGGTATGGATATCATCCATTGATTGTTGCGCCCACTGCTATTAAAGCACCGATTAACCCAATGAAGCCAAGAGCTTTGTCTCGCAGAGGTATTAAGTCGACCATTAAAGACTATGCTCGTTGTGCAAAATTAGCGCAGTTAGCGGGTTATGATGGTGTTGAGATCATGGGATCGGAAGGATACTTAATAAACCAGTTTCTTTGCCCCAGAACTAATCAACGAGATGACGAGTGGGGCGGCTCCTTCGAAAACCGAGCGCGCTTTGCTGTTGAAATTGCAAAATCGGTGCGTGAAGCCGTTGGTGAGAAGTTTATTATTATCTTCCGTGTTTCCATGTTGGATTTGGTTGAAGGTGGTAGTGAGTGGGTTGAGGTTGTTGCGTTAGCCAAGATGTTGGAAGACGCTGGTGTGACCATCATTAACACCGGGATTGGTTGGCATGAAGCTCGCCTACCGACTATTGCCACAATGGTGCCAAGAGCGGCATTTACCTGGGTAACACAGAGAATGAAAGAAGAAGTCTCTGTACCATTAATTACAACCAACCGTATTAATACCCCGGAAGTGGCTGAAAAAGTCTTGGCCGATGGGCATGCTGATATGGTGTCGATGGCTCGTCCTTTCCTCGCTGATCCTGATTTTGTCAATAAAGCAGAGCAGGGCAAGAGTGATCGTATTAATACCTGTATTGCGTGTAATCAGGCATGTTTGGATCATGTTTTTGAACAGAAACGTGCAAGCTGTTTGGTTAACCCCCGAGCCGCTTATGAAACGGAATTGAATTTCCCTTTAACCAACCATAAGAAGAAATTGGCAGTTGTTGGTGCAGGCCCTGCCGGTATGGCATTTAGTTGTTATGCTGCTGAGCGAGGCCATGAAGTACATTTGTTTGATCAGGACGACAAGATCGGTGGTCAGTTTAACTTTGCTAAGCGCGTTCCCGGCAAAGAAGAGTTCTATGAAACGCTAAGATATTTCCAGAATCGTATTAAAGATGTCGGAGTTCACTTGCATTTGGGCGAGAAGCAATCTGTTGATTCTCTGGTTGCTGGTAACTTTGATGAAGTCATTTTGGCAACGGGTATTATTCCCAGAAAACTCGATATTGAAGGCATTGATCACGAGAAGGTATTGTCTTATCTGGATGTGTTAAGAGACAACAAGCCTGTTGGCAAAAAGGTGGCGATTGTTGGTGCTGGTGGGATTGGATTTGATATTGCTGAGTTTTTAACGGAAGAGCATTCTCTTTCTACTCAACCTGAAGAGTGGCTAAAAGCTTGGGGTATTGATGTGAATTATGCCAACCGAGGGGCTTTGACTCAGCCTCAGGTTGATGAAAGTGAAAGAGAGATCTATTTGTTGCAACGTAAAGCAAGCAAGGTCGGTAAGAATTTGGGTAAGACGACAGGATGGATCCATCGTCAATCATTGAAGCAGAAGAATGTACAAATGATTCCTGGTGTGAGTTATCAGAAAATAGATGACCAAGGATTTCATATACTCATAGGTGATGAGCCCAGATTACTGGATGTTGATAATGTGATTATTTGTGCTGGTCAGGAACCTAATAAAGGCTTATATCAACAGTTATTGGATGTTGGTGTTAAGGCTCAGGTTATTGGTGGTGCTGATGTTGCTGCAGAATTGGATGCCAAGCGAGCCATTCGACAAGGGGCTGAGCTAGCTTCAGTGATATAGATTTACCTAAATCTATTAAGAATTAATTATTGGATAGCGCCTTTAGTGAACAACTAAAGGCGCTTTTTTATGTACATCTTTAATCACAATAGAGGAAGTCTTGGTAAGGTAAGAGATTTATTTGTGTTTATGCACCTATAATGCAATACGCAATATATTGTGTTAACTGAAGGGATAAACTCTGCTCTGATGAGTAGAAAATGGATCTGCATTAGAGTTTTAATTTGATCTAACAAGTGTTAGAGTGACCGGCTGTTCGATGATGAACTTTGCCTTCTTGGCTCAAATATCTTTTTTTGTTGTAAAAATAATCAATCCAATTGACCTAAATCAACATTTAAGACTCAATTCAAAAAAGTTAGAAAAAAAATTTCCTTACTTGTCAATTAGTTAACCATTCTCGCACAAAAAAAATCACGATGTGGAACACATTCCACTTTCTTTTTTCTACAATAAGAACCGTCAAAGGAAAAGACCCCAACATTACAAAATTGAATTGATTTATATAGAGGTGCGTAACATGTTTATCAATGGTGCTGATTTGAGAAAAATGCGTTTAACTGCTGGTATGACTACAGTGCAAATGGCTGAATTCGCTGGCGTTAAAACTCGTAAAACCTATGAAAATTGGGAAAAAAATGTTGGTGCTCCAAGTATGAACCAGTACTTGGCTATGGCGACTGCTTGTGGATTTAAACCTGCTGAACTGATCAAAATGTATGTTGATCGTAAAGACGTTGAGCAAGAGTTGGATCTATCTGTTGCAGAGACCAAGTCTTAATAGCGCATATTGTAAACTTGAGCTCTTTACCTGTTAAATTTTTTGTACTATTTTAGCTGGTAAAATTAGTTGCTAGTCAATTTGTAGGGGTAAAGAGTGTTTCAAGCCTTTAGTGGTAAAAAGCTCAAAGAAATGCGCAAAGAATCAGGCTTTACCCAAGCCGAACTAGCATCGCGCTTGGGTATAAGTCGAGAGACGGTCATTGCTATAGAAAAAGAGCACCCAGGGACTATCGATTCTCTATCTGTTGGCACACTGAAGAAGTGGTGGAAGGTGTGCAATCAAAGAATATCTCAGCAGTCTCGGAATGACTTTGTTGAGTATCTTAAAAAATTTCTAAATATCGCATAACCTAGACAGATCAAAAGTTGTATTCATTAATCACTCCTAATATAAGTAAAAAAATAGCGTTTATTGCTGGCCTTATTGCCTGTTGTATTGGTGTATTCACTTTTGGAAAAGCGTTATGGTTTGACAGAATTTACCTGGTCTTACTGCTTCTCGCTTCGGCATATAGCTACCATATTGATAAGAATATATTTGGCATTTTCGTTATATTGTCCTTGGAGCGTGTGTTTGAAGAAAGTATCTATTTGTTAGCCAAAGATACATGGACTTTTAAAATTCTTGTTGTCGTCCTCTGTACCGGAGCATGTTATAAACTACGCTATGATAGAATGATATGGGTTGCAGCTGGTGCTTTATCGTCAGTTATTGCAGCGGATATATATTGGTATTTGATTGATTATCCCGCCCCTAAGATCTATTGGAGTCTGGTTATTTTATTTCAAAGTTTGATGGTCAGACATTTCATATTTTTTCGCCCTGCTATTATGGAGCGCCATTTTCCCGAATGGAGGGAGATACGATGGATTAATAGTGATTGGCAAATATATCAGCTGATGATGGTCTTTGTAGTAATGGAATTATTATTTCTAGGAGAGTATTACGTGAGGCACATCTTTGGGTATACAAATGTCCTGGTAGTTTTTACTTTGTACCCTTATGCAGCTCACACGGTAGCTAGTATTATCATCTGGATTATTCTTAGTGAAACGATTCGTATGACCCGTGATCGTTATTTAATGGCGTAAATTTCCTTTGTTTTTCTTAACGTTATAAAAATCGTAATATTTTTTGATAATAATGGTGTGGATTCTAGTCCACATTTTTGTCTATTTATGTGTAATGCAATCCACATTGTCTAAATTGTTACGAGGATATAACCATGAAAAATACAAATACAACAGTCAAGGTAATTTTGGTTTCTGGCCTTTTATTAAGTGCTAATGCGTTCGCTGGTGGTGGTAAAACTGGGGATCCTGAAACTACAAGCCAAGTACCAGTGTTAACAACAACTACTACCACTACAGTTTCTACTTCTTCTACAGATGGCTTCTGGAAGTCTTTGTTCTCTAGCTTAAGTTTATAATTAATAAGAATAAAATGACCGATTTATAAAACCCCCGGTTTCTGCTCCGGGGGTTAGTCCTTTTAAAGAGCCCATTTTTTCTTTCCGCATGTATATCTCTCAGTTTCCCCAAACATTTTTGTATGTTTTTCCCTTAATCATGAAATAATCTTGTTAATAGTGCTTTCTAGCATCCTATTAGTAATTCCTGCGGAACAATTAAGATGAATCTAGTTGAATTTGTGAGCGGTATTGAAAAATCTCTTAAGAGGTTAAACATAGCTGACGGTATTGCTCCTCTATTGATGAGGTTGTATTTGGCACCAGTATTAATCCAGGCTGGATGGAATAAATATGTAAGCTTTTCAAGTACCGTTGACTGGTTTGGCAATAATGAGTGGGGCTTGGGGTTGCCTTTTCCTGCTTTTATGGCTGTTTTAGCTATTGCTACCGAGTTTATTGGAGGCTTTCTTATTCTACTGGGGCTTGCAACCAGGCTAATATCCATACCGCTAATGATTACAATGTTGGTAGCTGCATGTTCTGTTCATTGGGAAAATGGATGGCCTGCAATTGCTGATTCTAGTAGCTGGTTGTCAAATGGTACTTTGTTTTTAAATGAATCGGTTATGGAAGCTCCTCAAAAACTTGAGGCTGCAAGATCCATATTAATGGAACATGGTCATTACAATTGGCTGACCAGCAGTGGAAATTTTGTTGTGCTTAATAATGGTATTGAGTTTGCCATGACATACTTCATCATGTTGTTGTCTCTGTTTTTTACTGGTGGTGGTCGATATACCAGTGTGGATTACTTTTTGGGCAAACGCTTCTTATCTTGATATTAGTGGTATAACATACCGCCCTTAATGATATGGAAGCTTCTTTAGTTGCGCTCAAGCTAAATTGCACTCATTTTTCAGGAGCCTGAGGAGTTATTAATTATGGATGCGTTGGATTTATTGCTGAATCGTCGCTCTAATGGTCGGTTAAAAGAGCCTGCGCCAGATGCTAAATCGTTGCAAAATATACTTGATGCAGCTTTACGTGTTCCTGATCATGCTGGATTAACGCCTTGGCGATTTATTGTTTGTACCGGTGAAGGGTTGGATAGACTGGGTTCTTTATTTCAGGAAGCTGCCAGATATCATGAAATGTCTCAGGCTGATATTGAACGTGCAAGCTCATTACCTACCAGAGCACCCATGGTGATTATTGCTATTATGACTTACTCTGAGCACCCTAAAGTCCCTAGAGTTGAACAAATAGCTTCAGCTGCCTGCACTGTGCAAGCAATGCAAATGACTGCTGTTGCTCAGTCTTTTTCAGGAATCTGGCGAACAGGAGTATATGCGCAAAGCGAGTTTGTAAAACAGTCTCTAGGTTTGAATCAAGATGATGAAATTTTAGGATTTTTGTACTTGGGAACGCCTGTATCTTCACTTCCTGAAAAAACAGGAAAAAACCATGATGGGTATGTTGAATATTGGCGTTAAAATTGGCTGAGGAGTTGTTGCCATATAAGTGTATGTGTTTTTGGTATACGTAGCTATTGGTGAGAAAATATTTGGACAGAATGTGGTGGTCAGGTTAAATTACCCGCAATTTTCGTACAAATATAAAAAATATTTTAAATAAGACGAAATTATTTAGGTTATAAATATTACCTGTTGGTACTTTTTTGCTATAATCGCGGACAGTTTTAATGCAAAGGTATAATCAAAATGTTTATCACAGGTAAAGATTTAAGAAGAATGCGTCGTAAAGCTGGTATGACAACTATGCAGATGGCTAAGTTGGCTGGAGTTAAGACTCGTAAAACTTATGAAAATTGGGAAAAAGATATTGGTGCCCCCAGCATGAATCAATTTTTGGCGATGGCTATCGGATGCCAGTTTAATGCCATGAAATTGGTTACTATGTATTTGGAGCGCCGTACACTTGAAGATGAAGTCAATCTTAGCGAAGCTCACCTCAAAAGTTAACTTGGTATCGGCTCTGGGTTACCTAGTGATTGCGGCCTTGGCGGTCGCATTCATAGAGACTCCAGGCAAATTTATGCTGGTTTTTTTGTTAGCCTGCATATTTCTTATTTTTCAAAACCGACATTTTGTTAATATCGTATCCCTTTTATCCATACTACTTATTGTTAAGGCATCTGAATTAGCAATATTAGAGTTAGTCAGGGACACCAAAAACAACTACATTATATTCTCTTCTTTTTTCCTTGTAGATATCCCCGCAATTATTTTGATTGCCCTAAGAACCCCTCTTTGTCGAATGATAGAATTTAAGGCTAGGGGGCAATTAGATGATCCTGATAAGTATGTTGTGACTAACGCCGACTTAATCGTTGGGAAAATTTACATCACATACTGTATTATTAATCTGTTAGCCTTGTTGGAACATTCATTACGTCATCTTGATCATTTTGGTTTTCCTAAGGATGCATCCTATACAGTATATCTTTATGAGAATTTCAGATTGATTTGGGGGCACTATGAACTGGTTAAGCATTCTCTTAATATCGTTGAGTTCATGGCTGTGTTTTCCACCATATCAAATTACATGCGTAGCGAAAGAATGTTGAAAGCCTAGAGTGTTTTTATCATGAACATTGCTTCCAGCCTGAAAGTAAGCGCCTTTAGAGGCATTCTTATTGCCCTTCAAAGAATAATTTTCATGAGTAGTATTTTTCAATAAAAGTGGCATAATGGAAATTGAGGTGTAAAAAAATTACCTCTCTAATAGTGTCAGGAGGAACTCATGAAATATATAAATAAAAATGTTCTGTCAGCCGTTGTTCTTACCGCTTCTCTATCTCTACCCGTACATGCTAGTGAAAGCGATATTACTTTAAGTGTTGAAAACCTTTTAAATCAATTGATTAACTCTGCATCAAAAGAATTTGTTGCAAGCTCTGGTGGTACTAAAGGCGATCCTATTAATGGGGGAGGAGGAAGTACAACCTCATCAGGCGGTACAAAAGGCGATCCTTTGGAGTAAATCTATAATAGATTAAGTAGAGCCAGTAAATACTGGCTTTTTAATTTATGTGAAATTGAATTTTTATTTATGAGAATGGTAAGTTCTTCATAAAACGTTTCACCATAAATTAATTTCTTATGATTTTTCCCGTCGATGTTATTGCTTAGATGACTATCGAATCCATATTTTTTAACACCTTATACGTTTTAGTTTATTTCTATCAAACCTTGTAAAAATCACTTATTGGCATTAAATATTGGATTACATTTTGCTTACCAATGTTAATAAAATGTTATCCCATTGACCTTGCATCCCAAAAAAAGTAGTCTGGTCAGTCCTGTATATATGTTTTTATAAAACTTCAATAAAATCAAAAATATTCACAAAAGTAATAATATATAACTGAATTGTTTTTGTGTTTCTTGCCTAATTGATCAACCATCGTTGCGTCATCTGGATGTAACAAATATTAAATGTTAATTACAAATAATTACATTGTTTGCACTCAGAGTCGTTTGTTCAGGTTCTACAAATCAGCGTTGTAAGCAACCTAAACATTTGGATATAAGCAACTAGGTGTTCTCTTTTTTCATCTCAAATTAACTCGTTTTGGAAGACGCAACTACCAAGCGTTTACTGAAGACTAAGTAGTTAAATGAAGTACAACCATGCGTTTGCATGGTTTGTTATTTATTAGTGATGTTAATTGAATATGGCGTTGTGAATTTGTGGATTGAATTCCGCTTTTGTTGAATTTATGAAGCAAGGACGTTGGAGCAGTCCCAAGAGTAAGTTAAAGAGTTTGTTGTACTTTGACTTTGTGTTTAGGGGCATATGAAAGGTAAAGAAAACAGAAATACAAGCCTTTACATATGCATAAGACGTTAGTCTTGAAGGAAAATATAATGAATACCAAATTCGTCAAGCTAAGTGCGATTTCTATCGCAATCATGGGGAGCACTTTAGGTGCTCACGCTGCAGAGCTGAAGGCTGTAGCAACTCCTGCCAATGCAAATGAAACTGTAGTATCAGCTAAAGATTTTTCTAGCTGGTATGCAGAGCAGCATCGTGAGAAATATGCTGCTGTTACTGATCAGTTTATCGTTCGTTTAAATTCTGATACTGCCCTGAAGCAACTTCAGTTGATGGCTCTTGGAGCTGACTCTTCTTCTTTGGCTTCCGCTAAAGCGGGTCAATCAGCTAAAGAAATCATGCGCTCATTGAGTGATAGTGCTGGTTTGCAGCTTGAGTTTGTGAAAGCAACTAAAGCGGGTGAAGCATTGATGAAGATTTCTTCAGAGAAATCTCTAACTGAAATGAACTTCATTGCTAGAGCGTTGCAAGGTAACCAAAATGTTGCCAGTGCAGAAGCTGACCCTCGCCGTTATCCTATGGCTCAAAACTCTCCTTGGGGTTTAGCAAGCGTTCAAGCTAACCAGTTGTCTGACGCGGGTGCTTCAAATACGACAGTATGTATCATCGACTCTGGTTATGACGGTGGTCATCCGGATCTACCAACTGCAACTGGTACTAACGACAGTGGTACTGGTAGCTGGAACGTAGCAGGTGGATCTCACGGTAGCCACGTTGCCGGTACTATTGCTGCAATGAACAACTCTTACGGTGTTCAAGGCATTTTACCTAACTCAAATGTTAATTTGCATATCGTTAAAGTATTTAACGAAAGCGGTTGGGCATACAGCAGTGACCTGGTTAATGCTGTTCAAAAATGTCAAACAGCAGGTGCTGACGTAGTAAACATGTCTTTGGGTGGTTCTGGTTCAAGCACATCTGAAAGCAACGGTTTACAAGCTATCTATAATGCCAATGTATTGTTGATTGCTGCTGCTGGTAACGACGGTGACGCAACTCACTCATATCCTGCTTCTTATGATTCAGTTGTATCTGTTGCTGCTGTTGATGAAACTGGCTTGCATGCTGAGTTCTCACAGTACACTAGCCAAGTTGAATTATCGGGCCCAGGTGAAGCAATTCTGTCTACTGTTGCTGGCGATGGACGTCAAGGTTTCATTACTTACGGTGCAACTTCTTTAGGTGATGATCGTGTTCTTCCACAAGGTCGTTATACGCCAAGTGGTACAAGCTACGTTTCTAATAACGTAAATGGTACTGCAACGGGGACTTTGGCAGTTTGTAGCCGTTCTGGCAGCACCTATTCTTGTGGTGACATGACTGGCAAAATCTGTATTGCTGAGCGTAATGCTAACCAGGCTGGCAGCAGCTACACTGAGATCGACAACGGTGCAGAAGCGTGTGCGAATGCTGGTGCTGAAGGTGTAATCATCTACAGTAATAGTGCTCGCCCTGGGCTTCAAAACCCATTCCTTGTTGATGCTAACAGCGTAATGACTATGCCAACAGTTTCTGTTAACAGAACTACTGGTCAACAGTTGGTTGCAGCCGCTGGTACTTCTGCGACTCTGCAAGTTCAAGGTAACACTGACTATGCATATTACAACGGTACGTCAATGGCTACGCCACACGTTACTGGTGTTGCTGCATTGGCATGGAGTGTAAACCCAACTTGTACTGCTGCTGAAGTTCGTAATGCACTTAAGCAAACAGCGTTGGATTTGAATGCTGCTGGTCGTGATAACTACACTGGTTATGGTTTGGTACAGGCTAAAGCGGCTTCTGACTACATGGCAGCTAACTGTGGCAGCGGCGGCGGTTCAGGCGGCGGCACAGGTGATGGTGCTTTAACTAAAGGCCAAGCTGAAACTGGCTTGACTGGTACTTCCAAGTCTTCACAGTATTTCACTATCGACGTACCTGCTGGCGCAACTGACCTGACATTCAACCTGTCTGGTGGTACTGGTGACGCTGACTTGTATGTTAGCTTTGGTTCACAACCTTCTACCAGCACTTACGATTGTCGTTCATGGGCAAGTGGCAACAATGAAAGCTGTTCTTTCGCTACTCCATCTGCAGGTACTTACCATGTATTGGTTCATGCATACAGCGCATTCAGCGGTGCTTCTCTGGTAGCTGACTATACTGCAGCTTCTGGTGGTGGTTCTACTGGTGGCAGTGCAACTGAAACTAACTTGTCTGCTGCTAAAAATGCATGGTTGAACTACACATTGGATATTCCTACTGGTATGTCAACACTGGATGTAAGTATCACTGGTGGTACTGGTGACGCTGACTTGTACGTTCGTTACGGTACTGCGCCAACTACTAGCACTTATGACTGCCGTCCATACAAGTCGGGTAATGAAGAGACTTGCTCTTTCACTAACCCAACTTCTGGTACTTGGCACTTAGGTGTTAGAGCTTACTCTGCATTCTCTGGTGTTACGTTGAATGCTACTTACCAGTAATGTTTAAATCAAAGCCAGTCATTTGATTGGCTTTGAATTGCATTTCTTACAAAAGGCCAAATTTTATATTTGGCCTTTTTCTTTGCCTGGTCAGGAAAATTCACTGTTAAATAATGAACGCTTCGGACACAGGAGCAGAAACAAAAAAGCACTTCATGAAGAAGCGCTTTTTAATCTTGATATCTGTGAGTTGAACTTGATTAGCTTGCTTCCAGTGCAACCTTGTTAATAAACCCTGTGAGTTCTTTGGCGTGGCTATCAAGATAAAAGTGGCCTGCATCAACCATGTTGATATTTATCGGAGCTTGAAAATACTCTTGCCATACCTGCAAATCGTTTAACGGCACTCTATCATCATCTTCGCCACCAAAAATCGTAGCCAGTGTAGAGTTAGGTTCTTTCGATGTAGGTTGATAAGTTTCGACTACTTCAATATCGGCTCTAAGAACAGGAAGAAGCAAGTCTAATAACTCCGGAACTGCGGCGATATCAGGATGTAATCCACCTAAATCATCCAAGTGTTCAATAAAATCTTTATCAGAAAGTCCAGTCCAATTCTCCATTGATGGAAGATGCGGCGCTTTTCTTGCTGACGAAATAAAGTGAATCGGGGCAGGGAAGCCATATTTTTGTGCTTTCAGCATAAACTCGTAGGCAATCAACGAGCCCAGACTATGCCCAAACAAAATATAAGGCTTATCTAGATATTTACCCATATGCTGCCATGCATCTTGTACCAGCTTTTCCATACTGTTAATCAGGCCATCTTGAAAACGTCCAGCTCTACCTGGTGGGGTATAGGCGAGCACTTCAACGTGCTCTCCCAGATGTTCCTTCCACGGTAGAAAT
This sequence comes from Paraneptunicella aestuarii, assembly GCF_019900845.1. Lineage (NCBI taxonomy): Bacteria > Pseudomonadati > Pseudomonadota > Gammaproteobacteria > Alteromonadales > Alteromonadaceae > Paraneptunicella > Paraneptunicella aestuarii. The sequence continues at coordinate 2,166,597 of NZ_CP074570.1, forward strand.
ACATTCCCATTACTTCCAGCGAAAGGAAAGGCAATCACTCTCACTTTGGGTGAAACCGGGGTTTCCTTTACTATCTTGGTAACTGCTGGATGTTGAATAAACATATCCAGTGAACTCCATGTCGATTAATAGTTAGCGCTACCAGCAGCTCGAGGGAATGGAATGACATCACGAACGTTTTGTACGCCAGTGACATAAGCAACCAAGCGCTCAAAGCCTAAACCAAATCCAGAGTGAGGCACTGTGCCATAACGGCGTAGATCTCGATACCAGCCATAATCTTCCGGATTTAAATCCATTTCCTGCATACGCTTGTCTAATTTGTCCAAACGCTCTTCACGCTGTGAACCACCGATAATTTCACCGATACCCGGCGCTAATACGTCTAAGCAAGCAACGGTCTTATTGTCGTCGTTCATGCGCATATAGAAAGCCTTAATATCTTTCGGATAGTTTTGCATGATAATCGGTGCGCCAACGTGTTCTTCAGCCAGGAAGCGCTCATGTTCAGACGCCAAATCAATACCCCATTCAACAGGGAACTCAAACTTTTTACCGCTGTTTTTCAGTATTTCAATGGCGTCGGTGTAATCCATACGCACGAAATCTTGATCAACTACTTTTTGCAAACGTGCAATTGCGTCCTTGTTGACGCGATCTGCAAAAAAGTTCATGTCATCAGCACGTTCTTCCAATACCGCTTTGAATACGTACTTCAACATATCTTCAGCTAATTGAGCGATATCAGCCAAGTCAGCAAAAGCGACTTCAGGCTCGATCATCCAGAACTCAGCCAAATGACGGCTGGTGTTGGAGTTTTCTGCTCTAAACGTCGGGCCAAAGGTATATACCTTCGACATGGCACAGCAGTAACTTTCAACGTTAAGCTGCCCTGATACCGTTAAGAAGGTTTCTTTACCGAAAAAATCCTGAGAATAATCCACGTTACCTTGCTCAGTATGAGGAAGATTCATCATATCCAGCGTTGAAACACGGAACATTTCACCTGCACCTTCAGTGTCGCTGGCGGTGATAATCGGCGTGCTGATCCAGTAATAACCACGCTCATGGAAGAAACGGTGGATCGCCTGAGACAAACAGTTACGCACACGAGTAACCGCACCAATAATATTGGTACGTGGACGCAAATGTGCATGTTCACGCAAATATTCAATGCTATGGCGTTTTGCTGCCATAGGGTAGGTGTCCGGGTTTTCAACCCAACCCAGAACCTCAATGGCCGTGGCATCCACTTCCAAAGCTTGACCCTGGCCTTCGGATTCTTTAATAGTACCAGTTACGGAAACCGAGCATCCGGTTGTCAACTTTTGAATGTCGTCGTAATTATTCAGATTATTAAGGGCAATGACTTGTACAGGGTCAAAACAGCTACCGTCATGCACGGCAACAAAAGAAAGACCTGCTTTAGAATCACGACGGGTTCTTACCCATCCTTTAACTACGACTGTTTCGCCTACGGCATATTGTCCGGCCAGTACGTCAGCCACTGTGGCATGAGCCATTCATTGCTCCATATTTTTGGTTATTCCGGAATCGTTTCCGGTGATTTCAAGAAAGCCTGTAATGTTACTTACCCAGACGCAAGAAACAAGCAAAAATCTGCCTGTTTAAGCAGGTTATTTCACTAGTGTTGAAAAAGTGAAGATTTCTTCCTGATGTTGTTAGTTTTAACGTCTGTTCACGACATCTGCTTTAAGGTATTGAAGATAGCTTGAGTTAAGATGGATAACTGTTCTTTTTCAATAACATAGGGGGGCATTAAATAGATCAACTTACCAAAGGGACGGATCCACGCGCCTTGTTGAATAAAGTGTTTCTGCAAAGTGCCTACATCGTATGCCTGTTTGGTTTCAACCACCCCAATAGCGCCCAGCACTCTTACATCTGCAACATTATCCAACGCTTTGCAAACGGCAAGCTCTTCTCGTAACTGAGATTCGATGCTCTGAACCTGAGAACGCCATTGTCCGGTTTCTAAAAGAGCCATGCTGGCGTTGGCGACTGAGCAAGCAAGTGGATTGCCCATAAACGTAGGGCCATGCATAAATACACCGGGATCGCCTTGGCACACACCCATCGCCACATCTTCTGTACACAGTGTTGCGGCGAGTGTCATGTAACCGCCCGTAATCGCTTTACCCAGGCACATAATATCAGGGCTGATATCGGCATGATCACAGGCAAATAATTCACCTGAACGACCAAACCCTGTGGCGATTTCATCAGCAATCAACAACACATTGTACTGGTCACAAAGCTGACGGCAGCGCTTTAAATAATTCGGATGATAAAAGCGCATTCCCCCAGCACCTTGAACCACGGGCTCTAAAATCACGGCGGCGACTTCGTGATGATGACGTTGCAGCAATTCATCCAGTTCCAGCATCTCATCTTCATTCCATAAGGCACCGAACCGAGTTTGGGGCGCTGGGGCGAAGATTTGTTTGGGCAAGACATTTTGAAACAGAGTATGCATACCGTTTACGGGGTCACATACCGACATCGCTGCAAAGGTATCACCGTGATAACCATTTCTGGGCGCGATAAACTTGTACTTGTTTGAACTGCCTTGGCAAGCCCAGTATTGCACCGCCATTTTCATGGCAACTTCAACAGCGACAGAGCCTGAGTCTGCCAAAAACACGCGCTCTAATCCTTCCGGGCTCCACTCAACCAGCGTTTTACATAACTGAATTGCGGGCTCATGGGTTAGGCCGCCAAACATAACGTGAGACACTTTTTCTAACTGAGCTTTGGCTGCTTTATTTAATTCAGGATGGTTATAACCATGAATTGCTGCCCACCAGGACGACATGCCATCGACCAGCTTTGTTCCGTTGTCTAAATAAATATGTACCCCTTCAGCATGAGAAACCGGATAGCAGGGAAGTGGGTTGACTGCCGAAGTATAAGGGTGCCAGATGTGTTGTTGATCGAATTGAATATCCATGTGCTTATAAAATAATCATATGTAAACTAATTGAAAAATCATATGGTTGACAAAGTGTGTTCGGGAAATAGACTAGGCAAGCATCACAATAATGTAAAGGACAAGTTCTATGTCTGCCACAATTCGTCATGATTGGACCGTTGAAGAAGTTAACCGCTTGTATGACAAGCCCTTTAATGATTTGTTGTTTGAGGCTCAGACAATACACCGTCAGCACTTCAACCCTAACGAAGTTCAGGTAAGCACGCTGCTTTCCATTAAAACTGGTGCATGCCCAGAGGACTGTAAATATTGTCCTCAGAGCGCACGTTACGATACCGGGCTTGAGCGCGAACGCTTAATGGAAGTGGAAAAAGTGCTTGAGAGTGCGCGCGACGCCAAAAAAGTAGGTTCCACTCGCTTTTGCATGGGGGCTGCATGGCGTAATCCTAAAGATCGCGACATGCCTTATGTCATTAAGATGATCGAAGGTGTTAAAGCCATGGGGCTGGAAACCTGCATGACATTGGGTATGTTAACCCGCGAACAAGCGTTGCAGCTTAAGCAGGCTGGCCTTGATTATTACAATCACAACCTGGATACCTCGCCAGAATTCTATGGTGACGTGATCACAACCCGTACTTATCAGGATCGTTTGGACACATTGCAAAATGTGCGCGATGCCGGCATGAACATCTGCTCTGGTGGCATTGTGGGCATGGGGGAGAGTGTCTCGGATCGTTCAGGTTTGCTAGTACAGCTTGCTAATTTGGAACAACATCCTGAAAGTGTGCCAATTAATATGTTGGTGCGCGTTATCGGTACGCCATTAGACAGTGAGCAAGACGTTGATCCTTTTGAGTTTATTCGAACTATCGCCATTGCGCGCATTATGATGCCGAAATCCTATGTGCGCTTGTCTGCGGGTCGTGAAGAAATGAGTGAGCAAACCCAGGCTTTATGCTTTATGGCGGGTGCGAACTCCATCTTCTACGGATGCAAGCTGCTCACTACTTCCAACCCTGATACTGACGAAGATGTTCAACTGTTCCGCAAGTTAGGGATCAAGCCAGAACGTGCTCGTGATTATTCTGACGAAGCGCATCAGTCCATGTTAATGGATGCGGTACGTGAAAAAGCGGAAGAATCCTTATTTTACGAGGCGGTGAGCTAACCAGGGCAAGCAGTATCATGCCATTTGAATTTTTGTCCCAAGCCTTGCTTGAGCGTGAACAGCAAGGCTTATTGCGTCGCGAACACGTTGTGCAAGCGTACCAGCAGCAGTATGTCACTATTGCAGGTCGTCGCTATATCAACTTTTCCAGCAATGATTATTTGGGATTAGCGCAAACACCTTTTAATACATCCACTCAAGTTGGCGGAAGTGGTGGTTCGCCTGTTGTCACGGGTTATTCAAAACAGCATCAAGAGCTCTGTGAATACCTTGCTGCTCAGTTAAACCGGGAAGCGGTGTTATTGATGAATTCCGGTTTTGCGGCTAATGCGACCTTGTGCCAGTCGCTTTTTAGCCAGTCAGGAAGCCAGTCACCAGTAAAAGGAAATTTAGTCGTCGATAAGTTGGCTCATGCGTCCATTATTGACGGGGCGTTGGCAAGTCACGCTAACTTCTCTCGTTTTCGCCATAACGATATGGATCACCTGCACTCGCTATTAGCTAAAAATAATAATGAAGGCGATACGCTTATTATGTCTGAAGGCGTGTTTAGCATGGATGGTGATCAAGCGCCAATCAGCGAACTGGTACGCATTAGCCAACAACATTCGGCCTGGTTATCGCTGGATGATGCTCATGGTTTTGGGGTATTAGGGCAAAATGGCATGGGAACCGTTGAAGCCAATGCCTTGTCGCAAAGTGAACTTCCGGTCTTGATGGCCACTTTTGGTAAAGCGATTGGCACTGGCGGCGCATTTATTGCGGGTAGCCAGACCTTAATTGATTATCTAAGAAACTTTGCTCGTCATTATGTTTACAGTACGGCGTTTTCGCCCATGCAGGCGGCACATACGTTAGCGAATATTAAACTCTGCCAGCAAGAACACTGGCGAAGAGAAAAGCTGCAAAACAACATCCGGTTATTTAAACGCTTAATGCAAGATGCACAATTAGAGGTTTTGTCTTCTGATACAGCGATTCAACCCGTGTTAATCGGGTGTCCAAAACTAGCGCTAAAGGTTGCTGATGAATTGCGGCAATCAGGCTTTTGGGTTACAGCTATCCGCACACCAACAGTACCTAAAAAGACAGACCGAATTCGCATTACGCTTACGACCTTACATGAAGAACAAGATATACAGCATTTGGTTTTCGCTTTCGCAGAGGTAATGGAGCGGAATAAAGAGGAAAGGAGCCAATTATGATTGCTGAGCAAGCATTAAAACAACGTATTGCCCGACAATTTAGTTTGGCTGCTATGCGATATGATGATAAAGCCGATGTGCAAGATAGTATCGCTAAAGACGCTTTATGCCTGTTACCGAACAAGAAAGTCTCTCGCATGTTGGATGTGGGCTGTGGAACCGGGCGCGTTACTCGTTGGCTAACAGAGTTTTCTGAACAAGTGCTGGGCGTGGATCTGTCTCATGGCATGTTAAACTATGCTCGCAAACACTACGGTGAACCTCATATTCACTGGCTGACAGGAGATGCAGATGCATTGCCTCTTGCTAATGCTTCTGTGGATGGCGTGTTTTCATCAATGGCATTGCAATGGAGTGCGGCTCCTTCATTGTTTTTAGGTGAGTTACACCGGGTTTGCGTTCCCACAAGTCAATTGGTTCTGGCGATTATGACCGATGGCTCACTGTTTGAATTGCAAGAATGTTGGCAGCAGGTTGATAAGCATCGGCATGTAAATCAATTTTGCTCTGCTGAACAACTTATCGAAGCGGCTTATCAAGCGGGGTTTGAAGGTTCTTACCATACTCGTTCTTATTGCACCTGGCATTCCAGTGCCATTGAAGCGATGCATTCAATTAAAGATGTGGGAGCGGGTGTTGTTAAACGAAAGGACAAAAAATCCTTGGGCAAGAAACAGTTATCTCTATTAGAATTGCAATATCAAAGGCAATTTCAATCTGACGGGAAGTTGCCTCTTACCTACCAAGTTTGTTTTCTGGAATTAACACGATGAAGCAACTCTTTATCACTGGCACCGATACGGGTGTTGGTAAGACTTTTATTGCTCGTACTTTGTTGGATTACATCAAATGTCGCGACACATCTAGTATTGGTTTTAAGCCTATCGCCTCGGGGTGTGAAGAAACGCCTGAGGGATTACGTAACGAAGATGCTTTGGCACTTCATGCCGAAAGCACTATTCAGCTTGATTACAACGAAGTGAACCCTTATGCCTTTAAGGAAGCAATTGCGCCGCATTTGGCGGCTCAATTAGCCGGGCAGAGCTTAAGCGTGGCAGCTATTACCGACGCTTATTTAAGCCTGAAATTAAAAGAGCCTGATTTATTGTTGGTGGAAGGTGCCGGAGGTTGGCGTTTGCCATTGGGTAATGGTGAATTTATGTCTGACTTTGTTCAGCAACAAGCCATGCCTGTTCTGTTGGTTGTAGGGATGCGATTAGGTTGCTTGAATCATGCTCGACTGACAGCCGAAGCGATTGAGCGTGATGGATTACACATTGCTGGCTGGGTCGCGAATCAAATTGATCACGATATGCCCTATAAAGAAGAAAATGTGGCGACTTTGAAAGAGCTGATTGATGCGCCTTATCTGGGGCATTTACCTTTGGTGAGTAAGCCTTCGGAAGCTTGGCCTTATCTGGATTTTACTCCTCTCTTTAGAGTTGAGTAGGTAGAGCTGAATAGGTAGCGCTGAGTAGGTAGAAAAGGGTAACTGTTTTTATCATCCCGAACAAATCTGATTCGGGATGATGTCTCTAATTTAACTTACGGTTATGGCAGCAAAGCCTGCAAATGCGCTTGATCGCTCACCGTGATTTGTTCTCCATTCTGGAAAACATAACTTTCACCTTCACCGATAATCTCATACTTACCTTGTTCAACCAGTAAACCAGTTCCTTCGGGAATAGCCAGTACCGGCGTGTCGGGGTTGAGTATCATAAACTCATTCAAACGATCCGTTCGTGTTTCACCGTTATGACCCGGAGGCTGATAATTGGTGAAATGAGGGTTAATTTGGAAAGGCACCAGATTTAACGCGGTAAAACTGGGCGGCTCAATAATCGGCATATCATTGGTTGTTCGAATGGTTTTACCCGCAACATTAGAGCCCGCGCTCCAGCCAACATATAACGCACCGTCTTGCACTTTTTCTTTAATCGCATCGACAAGATCATAGCGATACAAGCTGTAAAGAAGATTAAAGGTATTGCCGCCACCAATAAAAATGGCATCCGCTTCACGAATAGCGGAAAGGGGCTTTTCCCAGGTATGAATGCCTCGAATGGATAATTCAGGCAATGCATTTTGCACCATTGCGGTATATTCATCGTGGTTAATAGTCACCCCTGCATAGGGAATAAAGACGATATTTTTGCACTGGGAAGTATGCTGGTAAATCGCCTCTCTCGCTGTTTCAAGATAACCTGACTGACCTGCTCGAGAGCTGCTTAATAAAAGAAGTTTCATCTGTATCCTTGATCGATACTGGTGATAAGAAGATGGGGATTATAAAACTTCAGATTGCGATAGGAAAGTAACGATAAAAAGTAACGATAAACAAAGACGGGTAAAAGAGCACATCCCTGTATGCTCGAAAGAATAGGGATTAGCAACCTAACTCACTGCGTAAACCACCCGTTTGGCCTTCAACTGAGGATTCTTTATAAGAAGGTAAGCTTGGCATAATGTTTAAACCTGCACGTGCTTCTACTTCGTTGATCGTTACTTCTTTTGCACAGTAGTTGTCATAACGACCGCTGTTTTGCTCCATGATGAAAGCAGAAGCTTCAACCCAACCAGAACCCGATATGGTCATGATTGCTTTAAAGTAACCTGAAGGAATGGTGTGGCTTTCGTTTGCTTGCGGCAGAGTACCAAAATACCACTCGTACAAAGGGCCTGTTACCACATATACACTTTGACCAGTACGCACATAGTTACGAACCGCGTTTTCCAAATTCACCCAAGGGCCTTGGTTGAGGTTTGAGGATTGAGGCGTAATGTTTGATAGGTAGTTTGTATCTGCCCAGGTTGCAGTATTGCTGAAACTGGCAAGTGGAACCTGATGGCCACGGTCTGTTTTTAGCACTGCGTTGGCATCAGTATAGTCTTCCGGTTCGAGAGTGTAGCTACTGCTAATGGCTGGGTCAGCTTTCCAGGTACGTGAACGGCTAGGGCCATCAATAGTGCTTGGCGTTACCTTATAAGCTGTCCAGTCTGCAAACTTGGTCGTTCTATTATTGCTTAGAATATAGATAGAACGCTCAACAACGGTATTGTTCGACGGAGCACCTGTTGGGCAGCCGAATGAACCGCAATGAGTGCTGGCGCTGGCGTAGGCTGAGAGAGAGAGAAGTATTAACGTTATTATTTTTTTCATGTTGTCCACCTGTGTTGGTTAAATTACAAACCTATAGATAACACGGCTGAAAGGATAAAAATATTACGGAATTGTTAAGATTTAGACAGAGAAGTTATTTAACTTTTGGTGGAATATTGTTTATGAAATGAGCAAGTTGTGATTGTTCGATGAAATGATTTTAGGCTTGTTTATCTCTTTTTATTTGAGATGTATGGCGAATTTTTTCTATCTCATTTTGCTCTATGCCTAGTGATTCAAGGAAGTCTTGATGAGCTTGGGGGGACAGGTGTTCAAACTCAACATGCCAATTGAGCATATCGTTTTCATTCATACCGGAAGCCGCCAACAGAGAAACCCATTGTTCTTTATTCAAAGAACGCGCATTCAGTAAGCCCGTTTTGCTTTCCAGCATATTTAGAATGTTACGTTGCTGATTACGCAAGCGATTCATTTCGTCGTTAATACGTTGTAGTTGAGTTTCTAATGCTTCAACCACTTCCGATTCGGGTTGCTCAAATAATTGAATGATTGATTCTAAAGGCAAACCGGCATCACGAAACAAAGCGACTTTTTGCATGCGTTGCAAATCCTGTTCTGAATACAGGCGATAATTGGCCTGACTCCGCCCACTGGGGCTTAGCAAGCCGATTGAATCATAATAGAGCAGGGTGCTACGAGATAAACCAAAGCGTTTGGAGATTTGACCAATGGTGTACATGTATTTGATTCTTTATTACTGACATACGATAAAGAGTAGACCATAAAGTATAAAGCTATAGTCAGGTCAAGGTATCAAATTCTAAATGGCTGTTCCAAACTATCAGTCTGCAACAGAAAGTTTTGAGCAGACCCTCAGCCCTGCTTTCCACTTAATGAATCGGGGAAGCGGCTGTGGAGCCTCAAGGGATTTCTTTCTTAAATAAAGAGGCGGCGAGTCTGCGATAAATTTCTGTGCAGGCTTGCATTTAAACACACTTATTTAGTGTGGATGCTTTATGGTAAAAACTGACCCCAGGGCAGGTAAATCAGATTAAGCGCACTTAATGCCATCAGCGATAAAAATGTCAGCACCATGCCTTGTTTTCTCTTCTTCAACGACGCAGACAGAATTGAACGCGCATGAATGACTCTTCCGAGCATAAAGGCAATGCCGCAGCCGTGAATAAGAAGTAGGTGCCCGTGATTATATTCCAACGCAAACAGCATTAATAAAGCGATAGGAATGTACTCTATGGCATTGGCGTGGGCTGTGCGCGCAGCCTGCAATTCTGCATTACCCCCATCACCCAGTGCAATTTGATGTTTTTGACGTAAGTTAATTACATTGGCAGATAACCAGATGATAAGCGCAGTAGAGAGCACGGCATAAATAACGGATGTCATAGGTTTATTATCGTAAGTGGGAATATAGGTGCCAGAGGGTAACCTAAGTTACCCCTGTCAATCTAATAAAAAAGAAATCTAATAAAAAAGAGAATGAATACAGAGACGAAGGAGATAAATATCAGGCGGTTGGAACCGTCGTCATAATTTTATGCACATAAGGCGTAATGCCTGCGAAGAAAAACTCAACCGCAATCAACATCACAATCAAACCCATTACACGCATCATCACCTTACTGCCGCTAGAGCCTAATAATGACATAAGCTGTCTGCCATAAATAAAGGTTAATGCGGTGAGTACCGATACGATGAACAAGGCAATTATGATTTCACCTTTAGCGACTATATCGGTGGCTTCTTTATAAAACAGAATTGCCATAGTGATACCGCCGGGGCCTGCGATCATGGGAATACCTAAAGGCGCAATGGCGATATCGCTGCCGTATTCATGCTCGGTTTCTTGTTCTTGACGCTTGGGAACGGTTTTGCCTCGCAGCATTTCATAGCCCATCAGGAAAAACAGAATGCCACCGGCTACTTTTAAACCACTGACCGAAATACCAAAGAATTCAAAAATCCATTCCCCCAAAGAACCAAACAGAACCAGAGCGAAAAAGGCTGTGGCAGAGGCTTTAATAGCGACTCTTCGGCTCAATTGTGGCGAAAAAGATTCCGTCATTGAAATATAGAGCGGCACGCTACCCAATGGGTTAATCATGGTAAAAAAAGATGTTACTAAGAAAAGAACCTGCTCTAACATTTTGGGTACTGCCAATTAGTGTTTAACAAGATACTGCGTTTTTTAAGGACACGGCGATTTAAAAAGCGCGCAACATTAGCGAAATGAATCTTGTAAGTCTAGTCGAGCCCTGTATTTGTTCCCAACCATTATTACTAGCGGGTGTTCAATCCTATTTGCATGTTGCTTAAATATTTATGGGTGATAAGGTGACGGGCTTTAAGCTACCGGCACATTTTGGCAGGGTAAACACATATAAAGTCGCAATGTGGGAATGGCGCGGAAAGCATTCTTCACAAGTGAAAATGAAGCTTTACATTCTTCGGCCTGAACTGAAATCAGGGAATCTTATATAGTGTTTTATTATTTAAAAAATTTACCCATTTTTGTATATTGGCAGGTTGTGGCTTGTAGTGAGCAATCAATTCATTAAAAAGGTTAAGAAATGAAATACGATGTATATGGTATCGGCAACGCGCTTGTAGATATGGAGTTCAAGGTAAATGATGCTTTCTTCGAGCAACATGGCATTGAAAAAGGTTTGATGACGTTGGTAGAAGAAGAGCGCCAGGAACACCTTATCGGTGCGCTTCACGACCATCATCAGTCAGAAGTGAAAAGACAATCAGGTGGTTCAGCTGCGAATACTATTATCGCTGTATCTCAATTCGGTGGTAGCTCGTTCTACTCTTGTAAAGTTGCCAACGATGACGCAGGTCATTTCTACTTAAATGATTTGAAAGAGAATGGCGTTGCAACCAAGGTGGTTGAAGATCAGCTAGACGAAGGCATTACAGGTAAATGTATGGTTATGGTCACTGATGACGCAGAGCGTACCATGAATACTTACCTTGGTATCACAGGTTCTTTGAGCGAAGAACAAATTGACGTTGAAGCGCTAAAAAACTCTAAATGGTTATATGTTGAAGGTTATTTGGTTGCCAGTCCTACTGCTCAAGCGGCAGCATTAAAAGCAATGCAACTTGCCAGAGAATTTGGCGTGAAAACCTCTTTAACCATGAGCGACCCTAACATGGTTAATTTCTTTAAAGACAATATGCTGGCTTTGATCGGCGACGGTGTTGACCTGTTGTTCTGTAACGAACAGGAAGCCATGGACTTCACTGGTACTTCTACTATTCATGACGCTCGTGAAATCATGAAGAAATATGCCAAGCATTTCGTTATTACACTAGGTAAAAACGGCGCCATGATTTGGGATGGCACTATGTTTATCGACATCGAGCCACACAAAGTAGACGCGGTTGACTCAAACGGCGCGGGCGATATGTTTGCTGGAGCGTTCCTGTACGGTATTACTAACGGCCACACCCACGCTGGCGCGGGCGCATTGGCAAGTTTGGCAAGCTCTAAAATCGTTTCTCAATACGGCCCTCGTTTAACATGGGTTCAAGCGAAAGAAGTATTGCAAGAACTGGTTTAATTCGCTGTTAGAAAGCTGAAAGCAGTCCGTTAAAGGGCTGTGAGATAATATAGCGAATTATAAGAATATAAGAAGCCTCGTCGATACGAGGCTTTTTTGTGTTTGGTGTCTACCTTAAGGTTTTTAGCCTGCTTGATTATGGATACCGGATACCGTGTTGCGTTTCCGGGATGACGGAGATGAAGTTTATAAGAACATATGAGCTAGCGTAAGCAGCGATGATTGTGGCAAATAGAATAAAGCAACTCTTACCTTCGTCAGGAGAATAACAGAGCCAGCCCTACAATCGTTTTATCAATAACTCAAACACGCTGTGAATACATCCTTGTAAGCTCGACGTTCGCATCCCTGCGAACGACGGTTTGAGTTATTGATAAAACGGTTGTGCTAACGCTGATAGCGAGTTTTATTCCATTGAATTATATTGGGGTCAATCTGCAATAGAAGCTTAAGTTAAATTGTATTCTGGTCATCATCATAAATAGACAGTGGATATTCACAATTAAGATAGCTCGACAAGCTTTTAGGCTAATCTCACATCATTAAAGAATTTATCCAAATATTTATTCATTAACTCCTCACAAGTTCGCTATGATCTATATCACGCATCAGTCGCTGCTCTAACTTCACATTTTCAACGCTAATCAACTTTGATAACACTATGAAAGAAACTCGAGTTCTATTTGTTTGTATGGGCAATATTTGCCGTTCTCCAACCGCAGAAGCGGTATTTCGTCATAAAGCCAGGGAAACGGGATTAAAGGTGCATATTGATTCTGCCGGAACAATTGCCCATCACGTCGGGGAGCAACCGGATCCTCGTAGTCGCAGGGAAGGTGAATCTCGTGGCTATTCGTTCAAGGGGCAACGAGCTCGCCAGTTACAAAAGTCTGATTTTCATGACTTTGATCATCTTTTTGCCATGGATTCCCATAATTTGCGAGATATGTTGTCGTTATGTCCGGCTGGTTTGCAGTATAAAGTTCGCCTCTTTTTAACCATGATTGATGGTTCACCTCGCGATGTTCCTGACCCTTATTATGGCGGTGCCAGAGGTTTTACAGAAGTATTGGAACTGGTTGAGCAGGCATCAGATGCTTTAATCAAAGAGCTAATGGCAAAATAGCCAGTCGCAACTAAACTTTATGATAATTTGATGATGTTTGGTTTGGTAAAGATTGCTTTCTTGGTTTGTATATACAAGCTAAAACATTGGGCTGGCGAATAGCTCATGTTAAAAAGAATCGGCTAATAGAATCACCATTTTTATCTTTTTAACCTTTATCATGGATTTTGTATTGCGAGTCATGTTTTTTCATGGTTTTATGTTTGCTCTTCATAACCCCAAATTTTAAAAGGTATTTAACGTGAGCCAATGGCAGCCCGATTCCTGGCGTAATTTCCCGATCTTACAGCAACCCACATACGGCGATCTGAATAAACTTGAGTCTGTTGAAACTGAACTCAAGCGATTTCCGCCACTCGTATTTGCTGCTGAGACTCGTGAGCTGTTTAGGCAGTTAGGGAATGTATCGCAAGGTAAAGGTTTTTTGTTGCAAGGCGGCGATTGTGCGGAATCATTTAGTGAGTTTAACGCTCCCAAAATTCGCGATACTTTTCGGGTTATTTTGCAGATGGCGATTGTACTGACCTTTGCTGGACGAAGCCCGGTGACCAAAGTGTCACGCATGGCGGGTCAGTATGCCAAACCTCGCTCTACTGATTTTGAGACTATTGATGGTGTGACCTTGCCAAGTTATCGTGGCGACATTATCAACAGCTTTGAATTCACCGAAGAGGCGCGTATTCCTGATCCGCAACGCATGATTGATGCCTATCATCGTTCAGCAGCAACTTTGAACTTGCTACGTGCTTTTGCTCAAGGTGGTTTAGCGGACTTACATCAGGTTAACCGTTGGAACATGGCGTTTGTTGAGAACAACCCGCTTAAAGAACGCTATCAGGACATGGCAAACCGTATTCAGGATACCTTGTCGTTTATGGAAGTATTAGGGATTAATTCCGATAATACACCAGCACTGCATGAAACCAGCCTGTTCACCTCTCATGAAGCGCTATTGTTGAACTATGAGCAAGCCTTGACGCGTGTCGATACGCTTACTGATAAATGGTACAACTGTTCAGCGCATATGCTTTGGATAGGGGAACGTACTCGTCAGTTGGATCATGCCCACTTAGAGTTCTTCCGCGGCATTCATAACCCCGTTGGTGTTAAGGTTGGCCCTTCAATGGAAGGGGATGAGCTGATCAAATTGATCGATGCTTTAAACCCGGATAACACGCCCGGGCGATTAACCTTAATCACGCGCATGGGCGCGGATAAGCTGGAACAAAATCTGCCTCGTTTGTTACGCCGTGTGAAAGAAGAAGGCCGCCACGTGGTGTGGAGCTCTGACCCCATGCACGGTAATACCAAGAAGGCATCCAGTGGTTATAAAACTCGTAATTTCGATGACATTTTACGTGAAATTCAACAGTTCTTCGCTGCTCATGATGCCGAAGGCACTCATGCTGGTGGTATTCATCTGGAAATGACCGGGCAGCACGTTACCGAGTGTACTGGTGGCGCTTACCAAATTAGTGAAAGTGATTTGGCTGAGTGTTATCAAACTCAGTGTGACCCGCGTTTAAATGCTGATCAGGTATTGGAAATGGCATTTTTGGTTGCAGATCATCTGCGTAGCAGTGTTAAATAAATATCAATGAAAAACGCCCTCTAAAGTGATTTTAGAGGGCGTTTTGTTTTTTTAAGACATTTGTTTCTTATGGATTATGCAAGAACATCAATAGGAGGTAGCATTTCATTGAACCTTTGAATTGATGCCAATTGTCCTTGCTCTGAGTTGTTTTCTTTCAGTTTATCTAACATCTCCTGAAACTCTTCTTTTTCTGATTCATCCTCGGTGTTGTTTTTTAATGTTTCGAACAATGATTGAAAAGAACCTGTGTTGCTTGTTTCATATCCTGTAGAGGGTGGCGCATTACCGGGATTAAACTGGCTCATACGTTCTTCCATTTCAGCAAACATAGCCTCTTGTTCTTCCTGGGAAAGTTCTCCATCTCCATCGGTGTCGGCGTTTGAAAACATCTTGTCCAAATCTGGTGGCGGAGGTGGATGTCCTTCGACTTGTTCACCATCCGGAGTTGAAAGCTCTTTTAACTCCGTCATCGACACACTGCCGTTACCATCAGTATCAGCAGACTTAATTCGCTCTTGCATGTTTTGCATCATATCTTGAGGGCTCATTCCCCCAAATCCTGAAATTGCAGTCATTTTTATATTCTCTTAACGTGATTAAACCGCAACTTGGTAGTGCAAACTGTAGACCATTTTTGAATAGATAAAATCTATTTAAAACAAATGGATATGAGTGATCTTAAAGTAAGTAGTGTAAGTTTACATTAAAGCGGAAAAAGCTTGCCTGTAGTGGCAATATTTTGTCTGTGATGGCTATTGAGTTTTGGGTGTTGTCTCACAGTTCTAGAGCTTTAAAAATGACGGTATATAAGTCAATATATATTACCTAATTTAAATAAGGTTAAATGTAAGGATAAATGGATCAAGTTCAGAGAATTGCAATATTTATTGATGCGGATAATGCCCCTGCCAGGAAAATCAGTAAAGTGCTATCAGAGTTAGCCAGGCATGGTGTTGTAAATATTCGTCGAGCTTACGGGAATTGGAAAGGGGCAAAACTGCAGCCGTGGGAAGATGTTTTACAAGAGTTTGCTATTCAGCCTATTCAGCAATTTGATTACACCAAAGGCAAGAATGCTGCGGATATTGCCTTGGTCATTGATGTGATGGATGTGTTGTATACGAAGAATGTTGATGTTGTCTGTTTGATGTCTTCCGATTGCGACTTTACGCCGTTAGCAACCAGAGTTGTGGCGGAGGGAAAAATGGTTATTGGCTTTGGAGAACGAAAAACGCCTGATGCGTTTGTGCAGAGTTGTTCAAGGTTTTTATTTTTAGATGAAGAAGTTGAAAACCATAATAATGTAATAAAGGTTCCAGCCAATAAATTAAAGCAGGATTCGAAGTTGATGAACCTTTTAAGACAAGCGGTTGAAGCTGAAGAAGAAGAGGCTGGCTGGGCGAAAATGGGCTCTGTAGGACAGCATATTTCTAATCATGCTTCATTTGACCAGCGAAATTATGGTTATAAAAAGTTAAGCGATTTATTTGCGAATATTGATGTTTTTGAGCTAAAAAAATCAAACTCGTCGCTTTTATGGGTGAGAAATAAAAGGAAAAATAAACAGCAACCTCATTCATAAGTTGCTGTTTGGGTTAAGCTAAAGTCTGAATGAAATTAATAACGTCTTCTTTCCAGTCCGGTTTCTGCAAGAATTTTGGCTGAGATTTCTTCTACGGAATAATGGGTACTATTCAAGAAAGGGATTTTTTCTTTGCGATACAGGTTTTCCACTTCGCGTATTTCCATACGGCATTGTTTCATGGAAGCGTAGCGGCTATTTGCACGACGCTCTGAACGGATCTGATGTAAACGTTCTGCCGAAATCGTTAAGCCAAACAGCTTTTGTTTATAGGCTTTCAGCGCAGCTGGAAGTTTTAAAACATCGCCCATATCTTCTTCGGTAAATGGGTAGTTGGCTGCACGAATACCGTATTGTAAAGCCAGGTACAGGCTGGTTGGAGTTTTGCCTGAGCGAGACACACCGACCAAAATAATATCGGCACTGGCGTAATCTTTGAAATTGGCACCGTCATCATTGGTTAGCGCGAAGTTAACGGCTTCAATACGGTTATCGTAGGTTTTTTCGTGAATGCTGTGAGTTCGGTGTTTTTCCGGTTTGGAAGGCACTCCCAGAATTTTTTCCAGTGGAGCCACAAATTGATCCAGAAAGTTGTAATTAATTCCCGGTGACGCAGCAATAATTTCTCTGATCTCAGGGTTAACGATCGTGTAAAACACCAAGGGGCGTTCTGAGGGATCTTGAAAACTTTCAGATATTCGCTGCACGATTTTTACGGCTTTTTCCGGTGTTTCAACAAAAGGAATGGTTTGATGAATAAACTGTATTGGAAAAAGAGATAGTAGGGCGTGACCAAATACTTCAGCGGTAATGGCTGTACCATCAGATATATAAAACGCAGTACGCACGGGGGCTCCTTGGATGTTGCTCTGTCACTGGTGTCACTGCCAGTCTGTTTTTATTTATGTTAACTCGCTGTTATAGCTAAGTACATATTTAACAATCAAGCGAATATATTTCTCGTTATCGGGTAAATTTACACACTCATTTATTGTGTTTGAAAAACGTCTGATAAATTCCTTAATGTAGTAATTTTATTACAGAAAAAAATTAAATTTTACTTCAACTTAGCGTCATTCTAAAATCCACGCCACACAAGACCTTTGCGGTATTCATCCTTACAATATTGAGCATTAATTTAGAACATTACCCATGCTTAAGAGACTCAATTAAGCTTATGTCTCTATAAGGCTGATAGTGTGCTATATAGTTCTCATAGGATGAGTAAGCAGCGATACTCAAGTGATGATTTAATACACAAGGGTTTCAGTGTAGTACGACAATCAGATGTAAATTTTTCTTTCTAAGCGGGAGGTTCGCTAGTGGGCGACTATGTTCTGTGGTACCAAGAGTTAGGTATGGGTGATGTTGGACGAGTAGGTGGTAAAAACGCCTCTCTTGGGGAAATGATCTCTAACCTGGCTAATGCAGGGGTACAGGTGCCCGGCGGCTTTGCAACAACGGCTCATGCGTTTAATGAATTTCTCGACCAAAGCGGTTTGGAAAAGCGAATTCATGATGTGCTGGATGAGCTAAACGTAGATGATGTTAATGCCTTGGCTGAAACTGGAGCCAAAATTCGTCAGTGGATTTTGGATACGCCTTTCCAACCTCAGCTTGAATCTGCCATTAAAGAAGCATTCGAGAAGCTTCAAGGTGATTCTGACGACGCTGCTTCATTTGCTGTTCGTTCTTCTGCCACAGCAGAAGATATGCCGGATGCATCCTTTGCTGGACAACAAGAAACCTTCCTGAACGTGAAAGGCTACGATAATGTGTTAGTCGCTATCAAACACGTTTTTGCCTCTCTATTTAATGACCGTGCGATTTCTTACCGCGTTCATCAGGGCTACGACCATAAAGGCGTTGCTTTGTCTGCGGGTATTCAGCGCATGGTTCGAAGTGATTTATCGTCCTCTGGTGTTATGTTTAGTATCGACACCGAATCAGGCTTTGAAGATGTGGTATTTATTACCTCATCCTATGGCTTGGGCGAAATGGTCGTACAAGGCGCTGTAAACCCTGATGAGTTTTATGTTCACAAGCCATTGTTAGCGCTGGGCAATCCCGCTGTATTGCGCCGCA
Source organism: Paraneptunicella aestuarii (assembly GCF_019900845.1). Classification (NCBI taxonomy): domain Bacteria; kingdom Pseudomonadati; phylum Pseudomonadota; class Gammaproteobacteria; order Alteromonadales; family Alteromonadaceae; genus Paraneptunicella; species Paraneptunicella aestuarii. Next base: position 2,185,021 of record NZ_CP074570.1, read on the forward strand.
ACCTTGGTAGCAAGATGAACAAGATGCAGTATTCAGACGACACTTCACATGGTAAGCAAGTTGAAGTAGTTGCTGTAGAAGATGCTGTTCGTAATCAGTTCTCTTTGACTGATGATGAAGTGATGGAACTGGCGAAGCAAGCGGTGATCATCGAGAAGCACTACCAACGTCCAATGGACATTGAGTGGGCGAAAGATGGTGAAGATGGCAAGCTTTACATCGTTCAGGCTCGCCCTGAAACCGTTCGTTCTCGTGAAGACTCTCAAACGATTGAGCGTTACCAGTTAAGTGGTAAGGCGAGTATTTTGTGTGAAGGCCGTGCTATCGGACACAAGATCGGTGCTGGAACCGCGAAGGTACTGGATTCTGTTGATGAAATGGACAAGATTCAGGAAGGCGATGTATTGGTCACTGACATGACAGACCCGGATTGGGAACCTATCATGAAGAAAGCCTCTGCTATCGTCACCAATCGTGGTGGCCGTACTTGTCACGCTGCGATTATCGCTCGTGAATTGGGTATTCCTGCGGTTGTTGGCTGTGGTAACGCAACCGATTCCTTGAAAACCGGTGATCGCGTCACTGTTTCCTGTGCGGAAGGGGATACTGGCTTTATCTATGGCGATATTCTGGATTTCAGCGTTCAGACTTCGCGCATTGATTCCATGCCTGAGTTGCCAGTTAAAGTGATGATGAACGTGGGTAATCCAGACCGTGCATTCGATTTTGCTCGCTTGCCGAATGAAGGTGTTGGCCTTGCTCGTTTAGAGTTCATTATCAACCGTATGATTGGCGTGCATCCAAAGGCATTGTTGAACTACGACCAACAGCCTGAAGACGTTAAAGCTGAAATTAACGACTTGATGGCGGGTTACGAGTCTCCAAAAGAGTTCTACATTGAGAAATTGGTAGAAGGTATTGCCAGCATTGGTGCGGCTTTCTATCCGAAGCGCGTTATCGTGCGTATGTCTGATTTCAAATCCAACGAATACTTCAATTTGGTGGGTGGATATCAGTACGAGCCAGACGAAGAAAACCCAATGTTGGGCTTCCGTGGCGCTAGCCGTTACGTGTCTGAATCATTCCGTGATTGTTTTGCCCTTGAGTGTGAAGCCATTAAACGTGTACGCAACAAAATGGGCTTGACCAATGTTGAGATCATGATCCCGTTTGTACGTACAGTGGATGAAGGCCGTAAGGTTATCGAATTGTTGAAAGGCGAAGGTCTTGAGCAAGGCGTTAATGATCTGAAAGTGATCATGATGTGCGAATTGCCATCTAACGCATTGTTAGCGGATCAGTTCCTGGACATCTTCGATGGTTTCTCAATCGGCTCTAACGACCTGACTCAGTTAACGCTAGGTTTGGATCGCGATTCTGGCTTAATTGCAGACCTGTTTGATGAGCGTAACGATGCGGTGAAAGCATTGTTGGCGATGGCAATTACCACTGCCAAGAAACGCGGTAAATACGTGGGTATTTGTGGTCAAGGTCCATCAGATCACGAAGACTTCGCAGCCTGGTTGCTTGAGCATGGTATCGACAGTGTTTCCTTGAACCCTGATACCGTAGTAGAAACCTGGTTGTATCTGGGTAAGAACCACGGTTAATTGAACGTCTGTTTACAGATTAACAATCTTTAAAATGAATAACCCGGCAAATGCCGGGTTATTTATGTTTGGCTTTTATGTCAGATTATTTGTGCCTGGCTATTGTGTCTGGTTCTTGATTAATTGTCTTCCAGTCAGATAGCTGAGCTTAAAAAGAAGGCTAATGCTTTAATAGCGACGCTTGGCTAACAGCTTATCCAGTTTTCTTGCTCCTTTAGACATCGCGTTTTGGCAATGAGTCAGCCATTTTCTGGCGGCAGGAACGTCATAACTCAATAGTAATAATCCGGCGATTAAAAACAGAATCGAACCCGGCAAGATGAAGAATACCACTCCTATCCCGGCTAATACCGAACCTAACGTTATCCTCAACGATTTCATTATGTACTTCTCCCAAGTGACATTGAATATTATTGATTAAATACTAATCTTGCTTTCTTATAAAGTTGCAAAAGTTACATTTTATGTCACTTGCCATGCTTCTTGTCATAGCACTCGTAATATCAAGTGAATTTAAGCCTTATTTATGGGGGATTTTACAGCGTTCATGCCTAGCTTAATGGTACGGTTTTAAGGATAATAGCCGCCTTGTTGTACCTAATTTGATTATCCATGCTACCTATTGTAAAACCAAATACGCCAGTCGCGGTTCCGTATCAGAAATTCCTGAATGCGTTATCGGAAAGTGACTTTACCGGGGATATTGAATCAAGCTATTCCAGTCGTTTAGCGGTTGCTACGGATAACTCTGTTTATCAGCAATTACCTGAGGCTGTGATACTGCCGCGTACTATCGACGATTTGATTATTGTCGGTCGGCTTTTAGCAAAGAATCCTGAGGTAAAAGTAGGTGCTCGAGGTGGTGGTACAGGAACCAATGGGCAGTCTCTTACACCCGGCATTGTGGTTGATATGTCGCGACACATGCGAGATATCATCGAGATAAACATAAAAGAACGATGGGTCAGGGTACAGGCAGGGGTGATCAAAGATCAGTTGAATGATGTGTTGCGTCCCCATGGTTTTTTCTTTGCTCCCGATTTATCAACCAGCAACCGAGCGACTATTGGTGGAATGATCAATACTGATGCATCGGGGCAGGGATCATTAGTTTATGGTAAAACCAGTGATCATATTTTGGCCTTGTCAGCCGTATTACCTAACGGTGAAGTGATTGATACTGAGCTAAAGCCAGTCACATCATTACCGGAAAAAGAATCACGAACTCTAACGGCCATCAAGCAAGTGCTTGAAACCTGTATAGGAAAACGTGAAGCCATACTGGCTAAATTTCCACGTTTAAACCGCTTTTTAACAGGATATGATCTGGAACACGCCGTTTCTGATGATTTATCTCAATATGATTTAGGGCGTATTATCGCGGGCTCTGAAGGTTCACTGGCCTTTGTTGCCGAAGCCAAACTCAATATTACGCCTATCCCCAATAGTAAAGCGCTCATTAATATCAAGTACGACTCATTTGAATCGGCTTTGCGTCATGCGCCTGCTATGGTGGCGGCAAAGGCTACATCAGTAGAAACCGTGGATAGCAATGTTTTAAATCTGGCTAAGCAGGATATTGTTTGGCATTCCGTGAGTGATTTGATTCAGGATGTGCCAGACAAAGATATGCTGGGGCTGAATATTGTCGAATATAACGGTGATAATCGCGAGCAGTTAGAAGCTCAAATAAACCAATTAACGCAACGTTTAGATGATGATATTGCTGAAAAACGCTTCGGTGTGATTGGATATCAGGTGACATACGGGCTTTCGGATATCGATAAAATTTATGGTATGCGCAAGAAAGCCGTTGGATTATTAGGTAAAACGCCGGGAAGTAAAAAACCGGTGGCCTTTGCTGAAGATACCGCTGTGCCGCCTGAAAATCTGGCCGATTTTATTATGGAATTCCGTGCTTTGCTGGATGGTAAAGGTTTGCGCTACGGCATGTTTGGACATGTTGATGCAGGCGTTTTACATGTACGTCCGGCGTTGGATATGTGTGATCCCGAACAAGAAGTTCTATTACAGGAAATTTCCGATGAAGTGGTGGCATTGGTCGCTAAATACGACGGCTTAATGTGGGGCGAGCATGGTAGGGGATATCGTAGTGAATACGGGCTGGATTTCTTCGGTGAAGAGCTGTTCACTGAGCTGCGTAAGATCAAATCTGCTTTTGACCCTCATAACCAGATGAACCCCGGAAAAATCTGTACACCATTGGAAAGTGACGAGCTGCTGGTGCGAGTGAGTGATACCAAGCGTGGTTATTATGATCGCCAAATTCCTGTCGAGGTTCGTGACAGCTGGGAACCTGCCATGAGCTGTAATGGCAATGGCTTATGCTTTAACTATGATGCCAAGTCCCCGATGTGCCCTTCTTATAAGGTGAAGGCGGATCGCCGCCATAGTCCCAAAGGCCGTGCCGGGATGATCCGTGAATGGTTAAGGCTGTTACAAGCTCAGAATGTGGATATTGCTGATTTGGAAGCGAATGCTCAACCTGCGCCTTTTATGGAACGACGCAGTAACAGCGTCAGCTTGTTTAACCCCGCCAATGAAGATTTTTCTAAAGAAGTGTTTGAGGTGATGGATGATTGTTTGGCGTGTAAGGCATGTACCAATCAATGTCCGGTTAACGTCAGCGTGCCAGATTTTCGCGCCCGTTTTTTATCATTGTATTACACCCGCTACGCCAGACCATTAAAAGACTATTTCGTCGCGAATATTGAAAAAATGGCGCCTATGATGGCAAAAGTTCCCGGACTCATTAACTGGGGATTGTCCATGAACTGGGTGAAGCGCCTTATTCGTAAACGTATTGGTTATATCGATACGCCAATGCTTTCCAGCCCTACATTGCGTTCTAGGGTGAAGCGAAAAGCGAAATACGATATTTCTGCGCTACAGAAATTGGATAATGAGCAAAAGCAAAAAACGGTGTTGATTGTTCAGGATCCTTTTACCAGTTTTTACGAAGCCGGGGTGGTGAGCGATATCGTTGATTTGGCGCTGGCACTGGGAATTACTCCTGTGGTGTTGCCTTTTAAACCCAATGGTAAGCCTCAGCATGTTAAAGGGTTTTTAAAAGAGTTTAATCAAACGGCTTCTGAAGCGTCGATGTTTTTGAATACTCATGCCGAACTTGGTATTCCTATGGTGGGTGTGGATCCTTCTATGGTGCTGTGTTACCGCGATGAATATAAAAAAGCATTGGGTGAGCGCCGAGGTGAGTTCAATGTATTGTTGGTGCATGAATGGTTAATGCAGCTGGCTGATAAAGGCATTGTTGCAACTAAAGCGCCACAAGACGTTGAGACTTATGCTTTGTTAGCCCATTGCACTGAGAAAACCATGTTGCCAGGAAGCGAAAAAGATTGGCAGAAAATCTTTCAGCATTTTGGTTTGCAGTTGCAAACGGTTGGCGTTGGATGTTGCGGTATGGCAGGTACGTTTGGTCATGAACAAAAGCATATGGAAGATTCCAGAGCCTTATTCGAGTTGAGTTGGCAACCGGCATTTGAGCAGTTTAATCCTGATCAGGTACTGATTACGGGATATTCATGCCGCAGCCAGGTAGCGCGATTTGAAGGGGTGAAACCCAAGCATCCGTTGCAAGCGTTGCTGCAACATTTAAAGAGTTAATCGCAATTATATTTTAAAAGGGCTGAGTGATGAATCTTCACATCAGCCCGTAGTGAAGTTAGGCAAATATTATGACAGAAACAGCATCAAATCAGACATCACAAGCTCCTGAGCTTACCCCGGAGCAGCAGGAAGGCATGGTATGGGCGCAAGGGCAATTGCGTAATGCCAGCAAATTCCTGGCAGAAAAAGGCGTTATTTTAGAAACCGTTTTTAATGAAGTTAGCACCTATATGACCAACAAGGTGGCTATCTTTAAAATTCGCGATAAAGAACGTAACAAGTATTGGGTGATTACTGGCGATATGCCTACGGATTACGCGCCAGCGTCAGTGGCGAAAGACTATAAAGAAGCGGCTCGCCATTTTTCCTTAAATTGGCAGTTGAAGGCCGAAAATATCATTAGAATGCCGACACGTACTAAGGTACAGAGCGAATTCGCGCAATTGTTGGTGAACAAAGCGGAAGAGCTTTATTCTCTGATTGACTAGCTTTCTTTTTGCTAAAAATATCTTGGTGTTAGGTAGCACTGAATATTAAGAAAAACGCCCAAGAAAAGCGCCCAAGAAAAGCAGCCATGAAGAGCAACTATTAAACAGATAGAGCAAAGATTGACTTTGCTCTATCTGTTTCTAACTTTAGTTAGTCATGCACAATGACTTCCCACATACCGTTAATTAGCAATGCGATGATAAAAGCATTGAGTTGTGCACTATTCCTGACTTGAGCGGTGATCTTGCTTTGACGTGACGACAGAAGCGATTTTAGATAGTCGATTTCCCACTCTTCACCTTGATATTCAAAAGCTTGCCCATTAAGTGCCAGATTTAACGTACAGAGGTTATTTTGTTCTGTGTATTGATGTGTCTTTTCATGTGTCTTTTCATGTGAGCCTGGCTCCATAAATACCGCAATAGTGTCGGCGGACTTTTCTATATAAGTCGCTTGAGCAAATTGATGTTCGGCTTCGCTTTGGGTCAGTTGTACAGGTTCGTCTTCTTCATCAAAGTCTTTATTCTGATCCGAAGCAAAACTTAACAGCCAATTCTCCAAACAAGGTGAGTCGATAGCTTCTTGCATGAGAGATTTGATACGTTGTAGCTCTGCTTGCTTTATTTCTGCACTGTGGCTCCGCAGTATAATGTCAGGGTCGGTGTAACGATGGGTCTTAATTTCGTGTTCTAATAAATAGGACGCGAAGCTATCCAATAATTGGCTCTGCTCTGGCGCTCTAAACCCAACGGAATAATTTAAACATTCTTCTAATGCGATCCCATCATGTGGAAAGCCCGGGGGGATATAGATGATGTCCCCGGGGTAGAGCACCTCGTCAATAATGGGCGTAAAGGGCTCTATTTGTGACAAGCCAGGATGAGGTTTCACTGAGGTGAAACTGCCTTTGTCGCCTACTTTCCAATTACGTGAACCTTTGCCTTGAATAATAAATACATCATATTGGTCAAGGTGAGGCCCTACGCCTGCATTAGCGACAGAAAAGCTCACCATTAGGTCGTCTACACGCCAGTTTGGAATGAAATTAAACTCATCCAGGATATAGGCTGCTTCTTGCAAATACTCGTTCACGCCTCTGACTAACAAGCTCCAGTTGTCTTTACAGACGGCTTCAAAGTCTTCTATCGGGCCTTGTGTAACATCCCACTGCTGCTGGTTATTTTGGCTAATAATACGACTATCTACTTCAGGATATTGTGCCAGTCCTGCCAGGTCGTGTTCATCGAGTGGATCCGCGAATTGAGGCAAGCCCTGTCTGATTAACAGTGGCTTTTTTTGCCAGTATTCTTTGATAAATTGTTCAATGTCGAGTTGTATCATGGGTTTTTAATCCAACTAAGAAATAACAGGGGATTCGCCCTATGCCTTTGATGTCAATGGTATCACGAGATTCAAAGCGAAAGTCGTCAATAACCAATTTATAGGTGTTATGTGAGACCTGAACTTTGTCATTAACGCCTTGGCTTTCCATACGTGATGCGAGATTTACGGCTTCACCCCATAAATCGTAGCAAAATTTGTCTTTTCCTATGACACCGGCTACAACCGAACCGGAGTTCACGCCAATGCGTAACCCTGCGTTGATGCCATGTAGCTGGCTAATCTCATTAAACACCTTGCGCATTTCTAATGCGCAAAGACAGGTTAAGCGTGCATGGTTTTTAATTTCTATTGGTACGCCACACACTGCCATGTATTCGTCGCCAATGGTTTTGATTTTTTCCAGGCTGTAGATTTTGCATATTTTATCAAAGGCAGAGAACACATCGTTCAATAAGTTGAGCAGCGCTTCAGGTTCTAATGTTTGGCTCAGTTCAGAGAAGCCCTGAATATCGGCAAACAGGATTGTGGCATTTTCAAATCTGTCTGCAACCGGTTGTTTGTCTTGTTTGAGCCTATTGGCGACAGGATAGGGAAGGATATTAAGCAATAGTGATTCGGAACGTTTTTGTTCCTGAGCCAGTTTTTGCCAGCTTATCTGGGTATTTCTGAGAATGAGGTAGCTACTCAACAGGCTGAGAAAAATAAGAAGCAGGTTGTTGAGTTGTGCCAGTTTACTTTGGTAATTCAAGTCTATATCTGTGATTGGTAGAGTAAGCCACTGTGTATCCCAGAGGATAAAAAGCAGGGAGAAGGTAAGCGTGCTTGCGATACTGATGTGTTTTTTGTTTTCAGGGAAAGTAAAGGGAAGAATGAAGATGCCCAAAATGAGTAGTTGGTGCATATTGCTGCTGTTTCCCAGGTAAATGGTTGAGCTCAGGATAAAGCTGCAAAAGGTGATAATTAAGCAAGAACGGGCAGAAGTGATTTGATGATAGGCACTAAGAATCGGAACCAGAATGATGGCGCAGATATGGCAAAGAATAATGAGAATTTCAATGTTGCCACCTTCCTGCCAGTAAAAGTAGTGAAAAGGAAGTTGCAACATCAGCATTGCAAAGCAAACCAGAGCGATAATATTGGTGAGGCGGATAGGGTTAATATTACAAAGATTATTTGGTTCAATACCAGCCCATAGCCATTTTCTGACTAAACAGTCCATGTTTGTGACTCCAACGATGTCTTTTTACAAGTTCCCTCTACTTGTGAAATGAGCTTTTTGAAGCGTTAAATACAAAAAACTCATTGGGATGGAGTCTAACCAACGCCAATGAGTTTGTGAATAGTCTATGCTGAAAATTAGAATACTATTTAGGTAAAAGCTCAGTGAGTTTTTCAGCTGCACCCAGGTAGGTGGCAGGTGTTAAGGCTTTCAGCCCTTCTTTCGCGCTATCAGGGATTTTCAGGCCATCAATAAAGTTGGCAATGATTTCCTGATTCACTTTTTTGCCTCGCGTCAGTTCTTTTAGCTTTTCATAAGGCTTTTCGACGCCATAACGACGCATTACTGTTTGAATCGGCTCAGCGAGCAATTCCCAGTTATCATTCAACTCGCGCATCAAGCTTTCTTCGTTAACTTGCAGCTTGCTGATACCTTTTAAGGTTGCCTGATAGCCGATGATGGCATAAGCCACGCCAACGCCAAGATTGCGTAGAACGGTTGAATCAGTCAGGTCACGTTGCCAACGGGATACTGGTAATTTGCTGGACAAATGACCCATTACAGCATTGGCAAGGCCAAGATTACCTTCGGAGTTTTCAAAGTCGATAGGGTTGACTTTGTGTGGCATGGTTGAAGAGCCGATTTCGCCAGCGATGGTTTTCTGTTTGAAATGACCCAGTGCGACATAACCCCAAACATCACGATCAAAGTCGATCAGAATAGTATTAAAACGCGCTATCGCATCGAACATTTCGGCAATGTAGTCATGAGGTTCGATTTGCGTTGTATAGGGGTTCCAGGTTAAGCCAAGGCTGGTAACGAACTGTTCTGAGAAGCTGTGCCAATCAATGTCTGGATACGCCGATAAGTGCGCGTTGTAGTTACCTACAGCCCCGTTAATTTTGCCCAGAATTTTCACTTCAGCAATGGCGTCACGTTGGCGCTTCAAACGCACGTACACATTCGCCATCTCTTTGCCCATGGTGGTCGGAGAGGCAGGCTGACCATGTGTTCTGGCCATCATGGGGATGTGTTTGAAGTCGTCTGCCATCTTGCCAATCGCTGCAAGCAGTTGATCGCAGAACGGCAAAATCACTTCTTCTCGAGCATTGTGTAGCATCAAGGCGTGAGACAGGTTGTTAATATCTTCTGACGTACAGGCGAAATGAATAAATTCATTAACTGCGTTCAGTTCGTCATTATTGGCAACCTGTTCTTTCAGAAAGTATTCCACCGCTTTCATGTCATGATTGGTGGTGCGTTCTATTTCTTTAATGCGCTGCGCATTGTCTTCTGAGAAGTTGGCAATGACATCATCCAATAGTGCGTTAGCAGTATCGCTGAACGCAGGTACTTCCGGAATATCCGAATGTTGAGATAAAGCTTGTAACCAACGCACTTCTGCTTGTACACGAAATTTGAAAAGACCAAATTCACTAAAAATACTTCTAAGTGCTATGGTGTTTTTGCCATATCTGCCATCGACCGGAGATATAGCGGAGAGCGCTGATAATTCCATGAATACCCCAAATTAGAATTGATCGTTTAAACGTTGCTGCAGTAAATCAACAACCTTAAGGATTTTTTTGCGTTGGAAAATGATGTTGCGTCTTTTGCCACCCAACTGTCGCCATAATACGGCAGAGCGAATGCCTGCCAGTAGAATGGCTCTTACTTTGTCTTGCACACCTGCCTGTTTAAGGATAGTCGGATTTCCAGCAACCTGGATCTTGCTACCCAAAGGGCTGATGACATCTTTGTAAATACTTGCCAGATTGGACATCATTTGTGTTTCAAACAATGAGCTGTGTAATTTCAGACGCTTGATATTGTCAATACGCTTGGCAAGGTCAGACATGTTTTGAGGATTACGCATTAATTTGCGTTCTAATCCCAGAATGTCTGCAACGTAGCGGGTGATTTCTGAGTCTTTGGGCTTACTGGAATGTCCTAATTGACTGCTCAACGTTTCAATGCCCAAATGCAGGTTTTTAAGATTGCCGTAAATGTCAATCGTTTCGTCTGGGTCGGTAATGGTGATGGATTCCAAAGATGCTTCAAAGGCATCCTGGTCGCATTTACCCGTGCGAGCTAGCGTTTTCACCAATAGCGCAGCTTGGCAGACTCCTGCGAGTGCCAACTGCATGTTCATAAAGTTACTCATTATCGAATATAACTCTCAATAATCCCGCCCCCCAAGCAGACGTCTCCGTCATAAAATACTGCTGATTGGCCTGGGGTAACTGCTTTTTGCGGGGTGTTGAATAATACTTCTACTACCTCACCTTTTGGAGTGACTGTGCAGGGGATGTCCGCCTGCCGATAGCGAGTTTTAACGGTAAGTTGGGTACTACCTTGAGGGCCTTTACGATCGACCCAGTGTAGCTGTTTGGCAATTAAGCCATCGGAAAACAGGCGAGGGTGATTCGCACCCTGACCAACAATCAATACGTTGCGCTGAACGTCCTTATCGACCACATACCAAGGCTCGTCGCCATGATCTTTCTGACCGCCGATAAGCAAGCCTTTACGTTGCCCCAAGGTGTGATACATCAAGCCTTGATGCTCACCTATTGCTTCGCCTTCTGCGGTTTCGATAATGCCGGGGTTGGCGGGTAAATATTGCGCGAGAAAATCTTTAAATTTGCGTTCACCAATGAAGCAAATGCCTGTACTGTCTTTTTTGTCATGGGTGATTAGGCCATGCTGTTTGGCAAGTTCTCGTACTTCTGGTTTGGGTAAATGCCCAATAGGAAAGAGAGTCTGAGCAATTTGCTCTTCGCCAAGCGTGTACAGGAAATAACTTTGGTCTTTGTTGTCGTCATGACCACGACAAAGCTGCCAATGTCCATCGTGCCAGCGTTTTTGAGTGTAATGACCGGTAGCAATGAAATCGGCATGTAAGTCTTCTGCGGCAAATTCCAGAAAAGCTTTAAACTTGATTTCCTTGTTACACATGATATCGGGATTCGGTGTTCTACCGGCTTTGTATTCTTCAAGGAAATATTCGAAGACATTGTCCCAATATTCTGCCGCAAAATTGATGGTGTGAAGTTCAATGCCTAATTTGTCAGCTACTGCTTGAGCATCTTTGAGATCTTCCGCTGCAGCGCAGTATTCGTCATTATCATCTTCTTCCCAGTTTTTCATAAACAGGCCTTCAACCTGATAGCCTTGCTCTTTCAGCAGCAATGCTGATACGGATGAATCAACGCCGCCGGACATGCCAACGATGACTTTGGTATCTTGAGGTAATTTACTGGTTATGGGAGACGATTCTGTTGACATTAAATACTTTTCTCTCGCAATGTCTATAATTAGGTTGAACTTTGGATTGCCACAATTTTGTTTCCCTATTTGTTTCCTTGAGGGAAAGGGATGCGCATAGTAGCAAAAACAAGGCTGTAATTCATGAAAATTACATGATTTAACGAAGGAAATTCGTAAATTAATTTGTGTTGTCCCTGCTTTTTACCCATGTTCTCCATTTTTATGTTCATTTAATGACTGTTTTGGAGAAAAATTGCACTGTTAAGCGTTATCAGGCGTTGTTTTCAATGATTCTGTATTCGCCATTTGCAATGCCGTCGATTGTCCAGTTTCCAATTCGATAACGGATTAATCGCAATGTAGGGTAGCCGATATGCGCTGTCATACGTCTGACCTGACGATTACGTCCTTCTGTCAGGGTCACAGCTAGCCAGCTGGTTGGTATATTTTTACGTTCTCTGATAGGTGGATTTCTCGGCCAAATATTGGGTTCGGGGATTAATTTGACTTTTGCCGGTTTGGTTAAGCCGTCTTTTAAATCCAGACCCTTTCTGAATTCAGCTAACTTGTCTTCTGTCGGAATGCCTTCAACCTGAACCCAGTAGGTTTTGCTGATGTTTTTATCTGGGGAAGTTAATTTGTTTTGCAACTGCCCATTATTGGTCAGCAGTAAAAGTCCTTCGCTATCTCTATCTAATCGTCCTGCCGCGTAGACACCAGGAACATCAATGTAGTCTTTTAGCGTTCCCCGCTCATTGCCCGGTTCCCCATTATCGGTAAATTGACTCAGTACGTTGAAGGGCTTGTTAAACAGAATAATGCATTCCTGACTTGCTTTGCTCGGAAAGACTTTTTTAGAAGAACTCATTGGATGTTTGGTGAACTCATTGATGAAGACAGCTCGCTATTCTGAATGGCGGAGTAGGGGTTTGGCAACTCTACGACAAAGTTTATGAATTTATATTGAGTATTTGAACCATTTACTAAAAGGTTTTTGATGAAAAAAGGGATGTCTATCTGGTTAAATATTAATCACACGGTAAATTGGTCAGACCATTTGAGGAGAAGGAACTAAGTTATTAAATTCATAGACATAATCAAAAGAGGGTTAAAATTTTTTGCCAAAAAAGCTGATGAATTGTGTATCTAAGACTTGTGTAGAGGTCATCTGCCCCTATATCATTCGGCTGCAAGTTTACTCTGAGGCAGGATCTTTCATTGGTCGAAACCCGTGACTTCGCCTATGGTTAAGATTCGGCAACATATAACAGGGATAAATTCAGGTGGTTTAATTTTCATTCCCTACTCACTGCACAAGCAGTGTTTACTGTAGAAACTGAGGTATACAATGACCCAAACCAAGTCAAAAATCATCTACACAAAAACAGATGAAGCTCCCGCTCTCGCGACTTATTCTTTATTGCCTATTATCAAGCGATTTGCTTCTGCTGCTGGCGTAGATGTTGAATTGAGCGACATTTCTTTAGCTGGTCGTATTCTGGCTAATTTCCCGGAATATTTAACTGATGAGCAAAAAGCGCCAGATGAATTGGCTATTTTGGGTGAATTGACTCAAGAGCCTGATACAAACATCATCAAGTTACCTAACATTAGTGCTTCTATTCCTCAGCTAAAAGCGGCGATTAAAGAGCTGAATGCTAAAGGGTTCAAGGTTCCTGAATTTCCTGATGAACCTAAAGATGACAAAGAAGCTGAAATTAAAGAGCGTTATGGCAAGGTTTTGGGTAGTGCAGTAAACCCTGTTTTGCGTGAAGGTAACTCGGATCGTCGTGCGCCAACCGCCGTTAAAAATTATGCTAAAAAACATCCGCATTCAATGGGTAAGTGGAGCCAGGCTTCGCGCTCTCATGTTGCTCACATGCGTGGCGGTGATTTCTATTCTCGTGAAAAATCAGTAACTGTTGATCAAGCGGGTTATGTACGCATTGAATTCACCGACAAAAACGGCGAAGTAACGGTTTTAAAACCTCGCATTGATTTGCTTGCTGGTGAAGTGATTGACGGCATGTTCATGAGCAAGAAAGCGTTGTGCAAGTTCTTTGAAGAGCAAATCGAAGATGCAAAAGAAACCGGCATTTTATTCTCTTTACACGTAAAAGCGACCATGATGAAGGTTTCTCACCCAATCGTATTTGGTCACTGTGTGAAAGTTTTCTATAAAGACTTGTTCGAGAAGCATGGCAAATTGTTTGAAGAGTTGGGTGTAAATCCAAATAATGGTTTAGGCAGTGTTTACGACAAAATTGCTAGCTTGCCTGAATCACAACGTTCTGAAATTCAGGACGATATTAATGCATGTTATGCCAACCGTCCTCCCATTGCGATGGTGAATTCCGATAAGGGTATTTCTAACCTACATGTTCCAAGCGACGTAATCGTTGACGCCTCTATGCCTGCGATGATCCGTAGTTCTGGTCAAATGTGGGGGCCTGATGGCAAGCTTCACGATACCAAAGCGGTTATTCCAGAAAGCACTTACGCCACCATTTACCAGGAAGTGATCAACTTCTGTAAAACTCACGGTGCTTTTGATCCGACGACTATGGGTACGGTTCCAAACGTTGGTTTGATGGCGCAAAAAGCAGAAGAATACGGTTCACACGATAAGACCTTTGAAATGTTTGCTGATGGCACAATGCGTATCATCGATCAAGATGACAATGTGTTGATTGAGCATGACGTGGAAGAAGGTGATATCTGGCGTATGTGTCAGGCTAAAGACGAGCCTATCCGTGACTGGGTTAAATTGGCGGTAACTCGTTCTCGTTTGTCTGGTATGCCGGCAGTGTTCTGGTTGGATGACGAGCGTGCGCACGATATCCAGTTGATTAAGAAAGTTGAAACATACCTTAAAGATCACGATACCACGGGTTTAGATATTCAAATTATGTCACCTGTACGTGCCATTCGTTATTCAATGGAACGCGCAATCCGTGGTTTGGATACTATCTCTGTTACCGGTAACGTATTACGTGATTATTTGACGGATTTGTTCCCGATTTTGGAATTGGGAACCAGTGCCAAGATGCTGTCTGTTGTGCCTTTGATGGCTGGCGGCGGTTTATTCGAAACTGGGGCGGGCGGTTCTGCACCTAAACACGTTCAGCAGTTTGTTGAAGAAGGTCACTTACGTTGGGATTCTTTGGGCGAGTTTTTGGCGTTAGCGGTTTCTCTGGAAGAATTTGCAGTAAAACAAGGTAACGATAAGGCCCGCGTATTGGCTAAGTGCCTGGATCAAGCGACTGAGGAATTACTTAACAACGACAAGTCTCCTCTGCGTAAAGCGGGTCAGCTAGATAACCGTGGTAGCCACTTTTATCTGGCTATGTATTGGGCGGGAGCCGTTGCCAATCAGACTGACGATGCTGAATTGGCTGCTAATTTCAGTAAGCTATACGATGCTTTGTCTAGTAATGAAGACAAAATCATTGCTGAAATTGATGCGACTCAAGGCAAACCAATGGATATCGGTGGTTACTATATGCCTGAGCTGGATAAGGTCACTAAGGCAATGTGCCCAAGTGAAACCTTAAACTCTGCACTACAAGCGTAAACGTCAATTATTCAAGTTTGAAGGCCTGGTTTTATACCAGGCTTTTTTTTTGGCTAAGGCTTGCATCAGTTTCAGGCAAGGTGCTGAAAAGTTGCACATGAAAAAGTAACTATATTTAATTTGAAATGTTAAAGCGTAGATAATTTAAACAAGAAAAATGAAAGCTAAAAATATTTAGGATTGGCAACGATAGAAAGTTGAATGGACAATATATAACCAGTATCGAATCGCAGAAAGAAAAATAAAATACCTTAGCGAGAAGTTATTTTCATTTGATTTGTAAAGTATTCAAGCTGAACATTGTTAAGACACCACCAAAACATATTCAGTTCGATTTTGTGATCCTGATAGAAAAGCAGCCCCCCCCTGCCTGCTTTTACCATCTTAACGATAGCTGTCCTCTGGAAGAGTAATGTTTGCTGCATGAAGACCTTTAGGGCCTTGTTCAACATCAAACTTCACTTCCTGACCGGCTTTGAGGGTTCTATATCCGTCCATTTGAATGGTTGAAAAATGTGCAAAGACATCTTCTCCACCATCTTCTGGTACGATAAATCCAAACCCTTTTGCGTTGTTAAACCACTTAACTTTACCTACTGCCATAATTTAATTCCGGATTTGCTCCTTGATCTAATTAGTGAAGACCCCACTATACCTCTAACGACATCCATAATGAATTAACGCCAAAAGTAGCAGCGGGCGTTTAATTAACAAATTAAATGTAGTTATGGTACTCTGCAAGTGTCAAGGAATAATTGAATATTTGTCTGATAAGTTAAATTTTTGGGTCAATTTCATCAAAGTAGCTATTATTAAACTATGTCCAGAAACAACATAATTGGTGTGAGTCACGAAAAGCAGTTGGAAGCGGTTAAACAGAGGGTCGAACCGCCGTCGATGTATAAGGTCATGTTAAATAATGACGATTACACGCCAATGGATTTCGTGGTCGAAGTGTTAATGCGCTTTTTCAATTTGGACTCTGAAAAAGCTAACCAGATTATGCTAACAGTTCATTATCGAGGCAAAGCAGTTTGTGGTGTGTATACTGCTGAAATTGCCGAAACCAAGGTGATGCAGGTCAATCAGTACGCAAGGAAAAATCAGCATCCATTGTTATGTTCAATGGAGGAAGCTTAAATCCTTTAAGGGGGCGCTAACCATGTTGAATAAAGATTTAGAGAGAACGCTTAACGAGGCATTCATCTTTGCTCGTGAACATCGTCATGAGTTCATGACCGTTGAGCATCTTCTATTGGTGTTGCTGGATAATCCTGCAGCGAGAGAGTCTCTTAAGGCGTGTGGCGCTGATATTGAGGCAATGAAGACTGAATTAACCCAGTTTGTTAAGGAAACCACGCCAATCATTTCTGATGACGTTGATGGTGAGAGGGAAACTCAACCTACTCTTGGTTTTCAACGTGTATTACAACGAGCTGTTTTTCATGTTCAATCTTCTGGTAAAGAGGAAGTGACCGGAGCCAATGTTCTGGTTGCTATTTACAGTGAACAGGAATCCCAAGCGGTTTATGTGCTGAAAAAAGCCGATGTGACTCGCCTGGATGTTGTTAATTATATTTCTCACGGGGTTCGCAAGAATGATGATGAACCTGGTGAATCTTCTAATGAAGTGGAAGAAGAGGATACACCAGAAACCGAAGCGCAGGCTTCTGTGCTGGAGAAGTATTCCACGAATCTGAATCAAGTTGCGAAAGAAGGCAAAATTGATCCGCTAATCGGACGAGACTCCGAACTGGAAAGATGTATTCAGGTGCTTTGCCGCCGTCGTAAAAACAACCCTCTGTTAGTTGGCGAAGCCGGGGTGGGTAAAACCGCGATTGCTGAAGGTTTAGCGTTCAGGATCGTGGAAGGTACGGTTCCGGAAGTTATTCAAAATGCCACGGTTTATTCCTTGGACTTGGGTGGCTTGTTAGCCGGTACTAAATACCGTGGCGACTTCGAAAAACGTCTGAAGGCCATTTTGAAGGAATTGCAAAAAGATTCAGACGCGATTTTATTTATTGATGAAATCCATACCATCATTGGTGCAGGGGCTGCATCGGGTGGGGTGATGGATGCATCAAACCTGTTGAAACCTAAATTAGCCAGCGGTGATTTGCGTTGTATCGGCTCTACGACTTATCAGGAATATCAGGGTATTTTTGAGAAGGATCGCGCTTTGGCTCGTCGTTTCCAGAAAATCGATGTCACTGAACCAAGTGTTGACGATACAACCAAGATCCTGATGGGTTTGAAGTCTCGTTATGAAGAACATCACGATGTTCACTATACGAAGAAAGCCATTAGCGCTGCTGCCGAGTTGTCTGCAAAATATATCAATGAGCGTCATCTGCCAGATAAGGCTATTGATGTTATAGACGAAGCTGGAGCCAGCCAACGCTTGGTAAGTGCTTCCAAGAGAAAGAAAACCATTGGCGTGACAGATATCGAACATGTTGTTGCCAAGATGGCACGTATTCCTGAGAAGTCTGTATCAGCTTCTGACAAAGAAGTGCTTAAGAACCTGTCTCGTAACCTTAAGATGGTGGTGTTCGGTCAGGACAAAGCGATTGAAACCCTTACCGATGCGATTCGCTTGTCTCGTTCTGGTTTGGGGAATGAGCAAAAACCCATTGGCAGCTTCCTGTTCGCTGGCCCTACAGGTGTTGGTAAAACCGAAGTGACTCAGCAATTAGCTAAAGTCATGGGCGTTGAGCTGATTCGTTTCGATATGTCAGAGTATATGGAACGTCACGCGGTTAGCCGTTTAATTGGTGCACCTCCAGGATATGTCGGATTTGATCAAGGTGGTTTGTTAACCGATGCTGTGATTAAAAACCCATACTCTGTGGTATTACTGGATGAAATGGAGAAAGCTCACAGTGATGTTTACAACATCTTGTTGCAGGTTATGGATCACGGTACGTTAACGGATAATAACGGACGTAAGGTCGATTTTAGAAATGTGGTATTGGTGATGACAACTAATGCGGGTGTTCAGGAAACATCTCGTAAGTCGATTGGCTTTAAACAGCAAGATCATAGCCATGATGCCATGTCTGAAATTAATCGTACGTTTTCTCCTGAATTTAGAAACCGTCTGGACGGTATTATCTGGTTCAATCACCTTGATATTGACGTCATTCTGCAAGTGGTTGATAAGTTTATCGTTGAATTACAGGCTCAGCTTGATAACAAGGGCGTTTCTTTGGAAGTCACCAACGAAGCCCGAGATTGGTTGGCTGAGAAAGGTTATGACAAGGCGATGGGCGCTCGACCAATGGCGCGTTTGATTCAGGAAGAAGTAAAGAAAAACCTGGCGAACGAATTGCTGTTTGGTGATTTGATTGATGGCGGTAGTGTGAAAATTGATTTGAAAGACGACAAGCTACACTTCGATTTTCAGTCGTTGAAGAAAGCAAGTAAAGCAACGAACTAATCGTTAAATAATTAATATCAAACGTAACAGAGGGCAAACGCCCTCTGTTTTTTTATCTGGCCTTTATCTTTTTGTGTTTTATTTGCCTATGCGATCCAAGTTGGTTGCACAAATGATCCTGCCCAATTATTTCAGAGCATGTATAAAATATGCATGGGATATATCCGGAACCCAATTCGAATAGTTTTCAGGCAATAGAAAGCTTGTCTCTAATCTTGTGGGATAGAGGCTATTAGAATATTTGGGTGGTTAACCGGAGATCGCCGATCTAAATGAGCGGGTTACTCCGGTCTACTGGATTTGGGTATACTGTTAGCGAGCACGATAAATGATTCGACCTTTAGTCAAATCATAGGGCGTCATTTCAACAGTTACCTTATCGCCAGTTAAAATACGAATATAGTTTTTACGCATTTTTCCAGAAATATGCGCAGTCACAACGTGACCATTTTCCAGTTCTACGCGGAACATGGTGTTTGGAAGGGTGTCTAACACCGTACCTTCCATTTCGATACAATCTTCTTTTGCCATTTATTAAGGTTACCTTAGCTATTGTGCAAAGTGCGGCGCAGATCTTGCCCAAATATAAAGCGGCTGTAAAGTTCAGTTATGCTTTTTTTGAAAACAAATCCAGCTATGGTTTATATATTGTTCATTTGGTAGGAAGTTTTGCTTGTAATTCATCTTTGTGCAGCTGTCTATTTGATAGCCAAGATATAAATATTGCTTACCAAGCTCTTTGGTTTTTTTAATTTGTTCCAAAATGGAAAGTATTCCCAAAGAACGATCATCCATATCCGGATCAAAAAAAGTATATAACGCGGAAAGGCTATTGGGGAGCTCGTCTGTAACAGCTACCGCAATAAGCTTATCGTTCAGTGTAAGCTCCATAAATACAGGCTGAGCCCAATTGTTATAAATGAAATGCGTGTATTGTTCTGGAGTGGGCGGGTACATTCCCCCATCTCTATGACGTTCACTAATGTAATGTTGATATAAGTCGTAATATTTGGGTTTGTCGTAGCGAGAAAGGCGGCTGACGACATCCTGATTGCGTTTTAATACCCGCTTTTGACTGCGGCTGGGTGTAAACTTGTCAACTTCTAGCCTAAGTGAATGGCAAGCATCACAGCCAAGACATTGTGGACGGTAAATTTGGTCGCCACTACGGCGAAAACCTGCTTCCAACATGGTTTCGTAGTCCATAGCACTATTGCTATTACCGTTACCCACGTATACAAGCAAGCGCTCCTTCTTTTCTGGAAGGTAGCTACATTGAAAGGAATCTGTTATCCCGAATTTCATGGAAGTCATGATGATACTTCTAGCCCTTTAGCCAAAACCCCACCTACAATCCCAATGATCTCGAATGACAAGACCGAACACAGGGATACTTCTGTAAATCTAGCCCGTAATGTGAGACTAAAAAATACTGCTTTAGTCTAGTTTGCCTGTTATTGGTGTGTTTTTTATATCAACAGGTTGTGCATTACACATAGGGTTATTATTATAATGATGGTTAATATATTAACCGATTATGTTTACTTCTGCTAAAAATAATTTTTTCCATCCATGTGTCTGGATAAAATGAGTGTTTCTGACTTCTTTCCAATTCACGTAGAAATTGCTTCTTGGGAACTGTCATTGCGCCCAGACTACTTAAATGGGGAGTGTGCATTTGACAATCAATGAATGCACCACCATGTTGTTTCATGTGTTGTACCAAGCAATACATAGCCAGTTTTGACGCATTGGTTGCTTTGTGGAACATGGATTCACCGCAGAATGCCGTACCAACAGCAACCCCGTATAAGCCACCAACTAATGAATCATCCATCCATACCTCAATGGAGTGGGCGTAGCCGGATTTATGCAGCGCTTTATAGGCATTTTTCATGTCTTCTGTAATCCATGTACCAGAGTCATTTCTAGGGATATGGGCGCAAGCGTCGATCACGGCATCAAAATCCTTGTTTAGAGTGACAAAAAAATGCGTTTTCCTTAAAAATTTACGAAAGCTGGTAGATACATGGTATTTGTCTGGATAAAGCAGCATGCGGGGATCAGGAGACCACCATAAAATAGGCTCTCCTTCGCTATACCAGGGAAAAATGCCATGTTGATAGGCAAGCACTAATCGCTCTACTGACAGGTCACCACCAAACGCTAACAGGCCTTCTGGCTCATCAAGAGTCATGTTGGGGTGGGGAAATATGAGTTCTTCTGAGAGTTGGTATAAATGAATGGCCATAGAACAGCGTAATCAGTGTCAGTAAGCCTTAAATACGGAAATTAAATGAGGCTTACTGACAAATCGTTAATAAAGCTTACTGAGCGTCGAGATACTTTTCCGCATCCAGTGCTGCCATACAGCCTGTTCCGGCAGAGGTAATCGCCTGACGATAGATGTGGTCACATACATCACCGGCAGCGAATACACCTGGAATACTGGTTTGAGTCGCATTACCTTCAGAGCCACCTTTTACCAACAAGTAACCATCCTTCATATCAAGCTGACCAGTGAATAAATCCGTATTAGGCTTATGACCGATCGCGATAAATACACCCATCAAATCCAGCTCTTCAATTGCATCCGATTGAGTATCTTTAATTTTGATACCGGTAACACCCATATTGTCACCAACAACCTCGTCAAGTGTGCGATTCAGGTGCAAGGTTACATTACCGTTTTCTGCTTTATCCATCAGGCGCTGAGCAAGAATTTTTTCGGAACGGAAAGAGTCTCTACGGTGGATAACGTGTACTTCTGATGCAATGTTGGATAAGTACAAGGCTTCTTCTACTGCTGTGTTACCACCGCCTACAACTGCTACTTTTTTGTTACGATAGAAAAAGCCGTCACAGGTAGCGCATGCTGATACACCTTTGCCCATAAAGGCTTGTTCAGAGTCCAGCCCTAAGTATTGAGCTGATGCGCCTGTGGCAATGATTAATGCATCGCATGTGTACACACCGCTGTCACCAGTCAGTGTGAAAGGTCGTTTGGTCAGGTCTGCCTTATTGATGTGATCAAAAATAATTTCGGTGTCGAAGTTCTCAGCATGTTTTTGCATTCTCATCATTAACTCTGGTCCTTGTACACCGTCGGGGTCGCCTGGCCAGTTTTCTACGTCAGTTGTCGTTGTTAATTGACCACCTTGTTGCAGTCCTGTGATAAGAACCGGTTGCAAATTAGCTCTGGCTGCATACACGGCGGCAGTGTAACCGGCAGGGCCTGAACCCAGAATAAGCAGTCGACAGTGTTTTGTGGACATAGAAAACTCCATAATTTGATAAGGGTGTTCAGTAAGGACTGGAGAATGACTAGTATTACTGACTGAACAAGTGTCTTTGGTGTTAGATTGCTCTTGATGTGGTCAAACCCGATAATATCAAGAGGTAATCCCATAATTGGGCATATTCTAAAGACCTACAGCCAATCCTTCTATCATTAATTTTACTCACATATAGCTGAAAATTTGATTGATGCTATCACTTCGATGATTTGTGCGTTTTTATGTCAACATAATTAAATTCCCAATAGGTATAACTTCTACAACTAAAGCCTAATTGTTTAATCTTAGAATTTGTCCAAAATTACAATGGCTACTGAGTAAATAATGTTTATTGATTGCCACTTGGATTGAGTGGTTAATTTGACGAAATCATGTTGGGGTTTAGTTCTTTGAATCTAATAAACGTAATTAAACAGTAGCCAAGGTTTTCTGGATGACTGATTGGTTGTTTTAGGGCTCGGCTTTTTAAGCTGTTAAGACAATTTAGATATGTGGAGTATCCTGTTTCAGTTCGAACTGACAGCTTGATTATATTGTATTTCCAGCTGGTTGGCTTGAATTGAAAGTTGGCAGTTTGTGCTCGGGTTTGGCAACCTTTCAGACACCCATCTATACTTATTGTAGTTTAAGTAATTAATTGTCTATCACTTGAGTGATGATTTTTAAAGTGTTGGGTTTTTAATTGTTTTATTTAGAAAAATCTGATTATTTTAAAAGTCTATATTTTGCATTTTTTTAGCGTCTTTTAGTGCTTATGTGACTCATTCTAAATTATTTGTGTCTTAATTGGTTGTTAATGTGACCAAATGAAAAAATGAACATAAAGAGAATGTTCTTTTTCGTAATAGCACAAGTATGAATTGTTAGTGCATTAGGTGAGAGGAATCGGTCATGTCAAAACACAAGATTTTGCTTCTGGATGATGAATCCGAGGTGTTGAAGTCGCTAACCCGTATCTTGTACAAAGATTTTGATGTTGTTTCCTTTACTGATGGTAATGAAGCGCTTAAAGCGTTGGAATACCAAGTATTTTCTGTGCTCATTTCTGACATGCGCATGCCTGAAATGGATGGCGCTACATTTCTTGAGACCGCGCATGAATTAAGCCCACTAAGCCGAAAAATTCTCCTTACTGGATATTCCGATCCCACCGACACAACAAGAGCAATCAATCAGGGGCATGTCGATTTCTATCTGAATAAACCCTGGGACAATGATGAGTTGGTTGCCAAGACTAAAATTTGTGTTGAAAAGTTTATTAATGAATATCAACAACAAATTATTAATCGACAAGTTATGGAGCAGAATCTGGAACTCAGGCATCAGCATGAAGAATTGATGATGCAGCTACAGAAGCATGGGAAAGATTCTGATATGGGTAAAAACCAGGTCAATTCCAAAACAAGACATTATTTTCAGGTTTCTGTTGATTTATTGAGCCGATGCATTCAAATGCATACTCAAGATGCTTTTGGTCATGGAGACCGTATAGCTACTCAAGTACAGCGTTTATGCCGAGAATTTCAAATTTCGCCATCGCTTACCTATCAGGCGAGCGTTGCTGCACGCCTTTATGAATTGGGTAAGTTACAGATTCCACAAAATTTTTTAATGCTGCCAGAAGAGCGGCAACGTAATGATTCCAAGTTGATTAATGGTCATTTATTTAATGAATTAAGTGCCAATCTACTCAGAGGTTATAGTGATTTTAGTGCTGTCTCCGCCCTCACAAAACATATCTTTGAGCATGTTGATGGCACTGGTGGGCCTATTGGCTTGGCAGGGGATAAAGTGCCGATTCCTTGCCAGATCATCCAATTATGTGCAGCTTACGATAAGCTTGTGACAGGGAAATACATGGGCGTTCCATTGTTTGCAGAGCAAGCAATGGACAGGTTATACAAAGATAAACAAACCCATGTTGCGGAAAGAGTCTTTAAGGCATTTAAAGATATGATCCAATCGCAGGCTTCTTCCCCTGAACTGCCAACAGAACATGTTCTGACGCCAGATCAGTTGAAGCCTGGAATGAGTTTGGCGCGGGATTTGCCGTTACTTTCTGCAAAATGTAATTATCTTAATCAAGGACATGTTCTGAGCACGGACAATATAGAGAGCTTGATAAATATTCAGAACAACCGTAATGAGCCATTTGTCTTGTTTGTTTATCCTCATATTGCACATGAACTACAAAGTCAGGCTAACTATTCTATCTGACCTGCATGTGCGCTCAGGGAAGACCATCTACCTAAAACTTGTACTGGCCTTCAATTCTGAAACGATAACCTTCCTCAAGCGGCTCGATAATGCGTTGTATGTCGGAAAAACGCATTCCTAACCACCATTCAGGTGACATTTTGCGTCGAATTCTCAGATCCACTCCTTTGAAATTACTGGTTGCAAAGGGTGATACGGCATTTTGAGCAAATTCTGTGACCACGCCAAAGCGTTCTACTTTTAATAGTCTAAATTGAATGAGCCAATCTCCTGAGGATTTCAAGCCACCGTGGGCGAATTCAAGAGCCACACTCTCTTTTTGATCAGAGTATTTACCGTTAGCAACATAATCGAAATCATCAAGAGAGTGGCCATAATCCAAACCAACTTTAAACATTCCGTATTTTGCGTAGGCTGAAAGTAACAGAAACTGGTTGTCGTATTGAGTGTCTTTAGTTGCGTATTGCGCATTTGACTCGCCTTGGTAATCCACAAACCAGGGGGTAATACCCAGTTGCCAATTACCCATCTTTTCTCGCCATTGAAACCCAATAAGGCTCATATCGCCGATTGTATCTGAATTACCGTCTAATGGTTGATAGTAGCTTAAGTACAGGGTTGATTGAGCTGATACCTCATAATTGAAATTCATTCCCCAGGGATTAAGGTCTCCATCCCAAAAAATGTCGGTCACTTGAAAATTGTTCCAGGGCACTTTCCCTATTTCAACTTTCCAGTTTTCACCTTTACCCTGAATAAATGCTCTTTCCAGGAATATATCGCTGTCAGGCTGGGGTTGTTCGCTAAATCGATGAATAGTAATGCCTGGCACATTCTGTTTGTTTTTCAATCCAGTTCCTAAACGAAAATGGGTTAACCAGTTTTCTGTCCACTGGGTTTTAATTCCTGCGTGGGCAATAAGACGCATTCTTTCTCTTGGTGGAAGCGAGATATGGTTTCCCTCATCTTCATATCTAATCAGGATATCACCGTATAACTGGGTGTCGGAGGATGCCTCTGTTGCCGTTAACAGCACAAAGGTTGCTGAAATGAGATGGTGCTTATTCATAGGAGTTCAATCTAAATTTACAAGCTTGTTTATAGGAGCGTAGACAATAAGTTGCAATATGAGTATTAACCAATAGTTGTATTGGTGAAATATGAACCATAGTCTATATCTAATCTAGGGGGCAAAGTCTTAAGCCTGACTTCATGGGGAACAAGATGAGGATTATCGTTCTAATTTATTTTGTTGTGACTTCAAATCTTGTTTTTGCAGAAACCTACACCTTTGCATTTGTGCCACAACAATCAGCCAAGAAAATGGCTAAAAAGTGGCAGCCTATTCTTGATTACCTTAGTGAGAAAACCGGGGACGATTATCGTTTTACCACCGCGAAGGATATTCCCACCTTCGAGAAGCGACTCGCGTCTAACACTTATGACGTTGCTTATATGAACCCTTATCATTTCACTGTGTTTAATGTTTCACCTGGCTATCAGGCGTTGGTGAAGCAGAAAGATAAACGCATTACAGGGATTATCGTGGTTCATAAAGACTCGCCCATTAAAACACTGGAAGAGCTGAATGGGGCAACTATCGCTTTTCCTGCACCAGCAGCGTTTGCTGCAACATTGCTGACATCTGCTGAATTTCGCAAGAAAGGGATCTCCATCTATCCGCAATATGTATCGTCCCACGATTCCGTTTATTTAAATGTTTCACGAGGTTTTATGGTGGCAGGAGGAGGTGTTTCACGAACATTTTATAATGCTGACAAAGCCGTTCAGGACAAATTACGAATTCTTCTGACAACCCCTCAATACACACCTCACGCCTTTGCTGTTAAGTCATCTCTTCCGGAAGCTGTTGTCAATCGCTTGAAGTTGGCTATGGTGCATATGCATGAGTCTGAATTAGGGGGAAAGTTACTTAAAAGTGTGAATTTCAATGGGTTTGAAGCAGCGACTAATGCTGATTGGGATGATGTTAGAGCATTAGGTATCGACATTATTAATCAGTAAGTTATGCAGTAGTAAATCATTATGAAGTTATCATTACGTAGCAAAACCATGTTGGGTGTTGCTTTGATTGAAGGTGTGTTGCTTGCGGTCTTAATCACTGTAGCTGTCAGGTTTATGACCGAGTCTGCAAACGAAGCGTTAATTAAACGCGCATCCACAACCAGCCGGCTTTTTGCCACAACGACAAAAGATGCTGTGCTGTCTTTTGATTTGGCTTCCTTGGATATGTTTACCGTTGATTTATTGCAGAATCCCGACATTAAGTATGTGAAAGTTCTCTCTTCAAATGGTGAATTATTGTCTTCTGCCGGGGATGACAAGTTAATCAAAAAGCCTTTTTCTCTGGATTCCAGTGTGGAATCGGTTAAAGACGATATTTTTGATGTGCAGGCACTGATAAGTGAAGGGAGTACGGTTTATGGTTCAGTGCAAATAGGCATTGTTATTAACAGTATTACACAGTCGATGAATCGGGTTCGTAAGTGGACAGTGTCAATCGCGTTAATTGAAATGCTGTTGGTGGCTATTTTTTCATATTTTCTCGGTGTGTATTTAACCAAAAACCTCTATCGACTGCGTAAAGACACTCACAATATTGCCAAAAATGTGAAGATTGGAAAATACAATCATGAAGTTACAGTGATTAAGAGTGGCGACGAACTGGAAGACCTTTCCACTGCATTTTCTGAGCTATCCCACACTTTGAAAGAAGAATATTTCAAGCGTTCCAAATATGAAATTGAATTAATTGAGCTCAATGCTTCATTGGAAGAGCGAGTCGCGAGAAGAACGGCTCAATTGTCAAAGCAGAAAGATGAGTTGGAAAAAGCTTATCAAGAGTTATCGCTCGCACAGAAGAAACTGATCCACTCAGAAAAAATGGCTTCTGTTGGACAGCTTGCTGCCGGTGTTGCTCATGAAATCAATAATCCACTGGGATATGTATCCAGCAACTTGAAAGTGCTTCAGGAATACATGGAGCATTACTACACCATTACTCAAATCTTATTGTTATTTAATCATGCCGAGGGCGATGGAAAACTGCAGGATATCACTCAGCAAGCTGTCGAATTTTTGCGGCAGGAAGATTTTTCATTTCTTAATGAGGATAGTCAGGACTTATTAGATGCCTCCTTAAAAGGTCTGGAACGTATTCGCAGTATTGTACTAAACCTTAAGCAATTCTCCCGGGAGAACGGTGAGGGTATGGAACCCT
The DNA here is from genome assembly GCF_019900845.1 of Paraneptunicella aestuarii. Classification (NCBI taxonomy): domain Bacteria; kingdom Pseudomonadati; phylum Pseudomonadota; class Gammaproteobacteria; order Alteromonadales; family Alteromonadaceae; genus Paraneptunicella; species Paraneptunicella aestuarii. The sequence continues at coordinate 2,212,371 of NZ_CP074570.1, forward strand.
GCAATTTAAATGACTGTATCAACATCGCATTGAATATGGTTCACAATGAATTGAAATATCATTGTCAGGTGACTACGGATTTAAAGAACCTTCCTAACGCTTCGATAAACGAAGGAAAAATCATTCAGGTGCTGACCAATTTGCTCATTAATGCCAGTCAGGCGGTTGAAAAAGAGGGATTAATTCATGTTACTTCAAGCCATGAAGGGGATTATGTCTTTATCAGGATTAGAGACAATGGTAGTGGCATTGCGCCTGATATTTTGAATCGAATTTTTGACCCGTTTTTTACTACCAAACCCGTTGGCATAGGTACTGGTCTTGGTTTGTCAATTTGTTACGACATTATGGTTGAACATCAGGGAAACATTGAGGTAGAAAGTAAATTATCAAAAGGCACGACATTTACACTAACATTTCCTGTTTGTCAGGAAATGCCGTTTTATCCGGAGCAGGTTAGTCACTTGTGATTTTTAACTTTGTCTCCATGTATGTACTTGAAGGAAAAATCCGATAATTTGGCTCTCTGTCATACCCATAGAGTGTACTTTATAATTAAGGATTCTTGGCATCTGCCGCAATTAATGTTTATCCTTAAGGCAGGAAACAATGAACAAAACAGGGTTGGTGGGTGAGCCAACGTTTTTATTGATATTGGTAACACCCTGAGTTAATTGACGTTTTTAGAGTTGATTGTATGGCACATACATTTACAAGCTTGGTACGAGATGGGCAGTCTTACATGAAAGATTGGCCGTTGCGTAAAGAGTTATATGCATTGTTTCCTGAAAGTCGTGTCATTAATGCTACTCGTTTTTCCCTCAAATGGATGCCGCCACTCTCATTAATTTGTGCTTCTGTTATGGTTGAAGTTAATGGAGCCGAGTATTTGCCCCAAGCTATTGCTATCGTTGCTTTCTTTTTAAGTTTGCCATTGCAAGGTTTATTGTGGCTTGGGCATCGTTCCCATCAAATGTTGCCACCGTCTATTCGTGCCTGGTATCAAGATATTCATTCTAAAATGCGTGAGCAGGGATGTGACTTAGCCGCTGCTAAATCTCGTCCAAGCTATAGAGAGTTGGCGTTACTGCTTAAAAAAGCCTTTAAAGAGCTGGATCGCGCATTTACTCGTCAGTGGTTTTAAGCCTAAGCCGAGGTTTGTAAAATTTCACTTATTCGTGAGCGGTGATGAAGGATTTCGGCTCTTTATCCTTAGATGTTGCTGTCATTTGCATTATTACCTGCATTTATCCTCACCAAAAATCCCGTTAAATCGACGGAAATATAAATATTTCAAATGATTTGATGAAGTCTTGCCTTAAATTCTTCTATAATTACCGCCCGATTAGACATACATCTATATCAAGAAGAGTAATTGGTAATTATGGATAAGACTTATATTACCGCGCAGTCCTTGCTGGAAGACTCGTTCCGCCTAGCTGCTAAAGTATATGAAGACGGCTTTCGCCCCAAATTTGTGATTGGTATCTGGCGTGGAGGTACACCTGTAGGCATCGCTGTTCAAGAGTATTTTGAGTTCAAGAATGTTGAAACCGACCACATTGCGGTTCGCACTTCGTCCTATTATGGTATCAATCAACAATCCAAAACCATCAAGGTTCATGGACTGCAATATCTGATTGAAAATGCCAATGCAGACGATAGTCTGTTAATTGTGGATGATGTATTTGATTCCGGACGCAGTGTGGCAGCATTGATTCAACAAACTCAGGAAAAAATGCGCTTAAACATGCCACAAGACGTACGAATTGCAACGCCTTGGTATAAGCCGAAAAATAATAAAACAGATTTAATTCCTGACTACTACGTACACGAAAGTGAAGATTGGTTAGTGTTCCCCCATGAATTGAAAGGGCTAACCAGCGAAGAAATCAAACTGAAGTCAGATTTGGCGAACATTCTTGATTTGTTCATGGAGTAGTCACTGCTTTACTCAGTGTGCAACCAGCGTAAGCAACATTCAGGCTTACGCTGTTTTTCCTCTCTCAGTATCTTCTCTGAATCTCCTAAATTAGTTCGCATAACGGCAAGTCATCTACAGAAATTGATCGCAGACTCGGCATGGATCCGTCCTTGGAGTCTCCACAGCCACCTCTCTGCGGTGAGGGTCTGCTGACCATTTTCTGTAGGTGACAGATTATTTCGAACCGTTATTTAGCCTCATTTATCCATATAGTATTTGTCGTGATAGGTATACACCCAATGCGGTGTATAGATGACTAACAAGGTCATGGTCATGCCATTAAGCAAACCTTCTGGAAATAGCAGCAGGGGAATGAGGATCAGATAATTGTCTTCAACAATGTCCCAACTATGAATGCCTTCAAGCGCATAATATCCGCCCAATAAGCCCATTTTCAGTGTTAATGTTGCTGCACCGGCAAAAAAGGCACTAACAAAAATATAAACGAATAGATGTTTGGGTAGCCGATGAAACGTGATGTTATAAATCAGATAACTTAGCGACATAGGAATCGCTATGCCCAGTAAGCCATTCACGCCAAACATTTGCCAGCTTTCATGATTAATAGCGGTGATACCGAGCAAGGTTATTGCTGAGCTGATAATCGCGAGCCTAAAGCCTAACAGTAATACCAGCGCGGTGAGCCATAGAAAGTGAACATTGAGTCCGGGGTAAATGCCTGTGCGGAATAACCACAGGAAGAATAGGCTGGCAGCACTACCGAACAGCAGATGCTGCCCGGTTTTATGAGCAATACGTTGCTTGAGGTTTAGGCTTTTTGCGGTAAGACCAATCAAACCCAGATAAAGCAACAAACATAAGGTTTGAATGAATGTCAGACCAAACAAAAGTGACCCTCACTGCGTCAATGGCGTTATTTATATTCTGCCCAAATGGGTGCGTGATCAGAAGGTTTTTCCAAACCTCTTAGCTCGTAGTCAATATCAGCAGAAACCAATTTCTCATGCAATCCGTTAGTGGCGAGTATTAAGTCGATACGAAGACCGCGATTGTCGTCAAAGCCTTTAGAGCGATAATCAAACCAGCTAAAACGGTCATCAGTATCTGGGTGCAGGCTACGGAAACTATCATTGAAACCCCAATCCATCAGTGTGTTCAACCATTCACGTTCTTCTGGCAAGAAGCTACATTTGCCTTTTTTCAACCATTGTTTACGGTTCGGTTCACCAATGCCGATGTCCAAATCGGTATGTGAAATATTTACATCACCCATCACGATAATGTTTTCATCATTGCTATGGTGTTCATTCAGGTAAAACATTAAATCTTTGTAGAACTTGCGCTTGGCCGGATATTTGGTTTCGTGATCCTGACTTTCTCCCTGTGGAAAATAACCATTAAGAACACGAACCTTTTCGCCATTTTCCAGGGTGAAGGTTGCCATGATCATACGACGCTGAGCTTCTTCATCGTCAGTAGGAAAGCCGTATTGCACGCTCTCTGGCTCCTGTTTACACATGATGGCAACGCCATAGTGACTCTTTTGACCAAAGTAATACACCTTATAGCCAAGCGCTTGCACATCAGCAAGTGGAAACATTTCATCTTGTACTTTGGTTTCTTGTAGGCCAATCACATCAGGTTGATGCTTTTCAATCAGAGCGGTGAGTTGTGCAATTCTGGCTCTCAGGCCATTGATATTAAAAGAAATAAATTTCATTTGTGTATTGGGTTTGTAAGCGAAATTTGCGTGCATACTACCAGAAGCGACCGAGTGCGGGTAGGGTTGAATTGAATTCGTGGCAATATCTCCCATTACGGTGCGAGTATGTTAAACTTTCGGGAAAAATAACAAGAACCCGTCACCCATGTTGCATTTAGTGCAGTCCAATAAAATGGAAGTGCTATGTGAGCAATTGATTCAGCGCATCTCACATTATTACCAATCGAATCAGTCACAAGCTGATCAGCATTTCTCTCATATCCTCACGCCGCTACCGATTTTGGTGCAAAGTCCGGGGATGTCGCAATGGTTGAAGATCCGTATCGCTGAGTATATGGGCATTGCCGCTAACCTGTCATTTCCGCTGCCGTCCAGTTATATCTGGGATTTATACCGACGCAATATCGCCGACCTACCCAAACAATCCGCTTTTACCAAAGACAATATGCAATGGAAGTTGATGCAATTGTTACCTGAGTGTGCGCAGCTTGAAAACTTCCGGGCTATTCATGACTACCTGAATGTTTCAGAGAAAGAAGACAAAGGCGTTAGTGAATTACGTAAGCGCTATCAACTGGCGGGCAAAATAGCGGATATCTATGACCAATATCTGGTCTATCGTCCGGATTGGTTAATGGCATGGGAAGCTGGGGAAACGGCTAAAGGCGTGGATGTATCAACACAGCCTTGGCAACCAGAGCTATGGCGCATGCTGTTGCAGAAAACGCGTCAGTTAGGGGAATCGCCCTGGCATCGTGCTAACTTGCATGAGCAGCTGCTAAACGCATTAAAACGCCGTTCAAATCGTTCCGAAGCAACACCTCCTGTGTTTGTTTTTGGCATTTCTGCTATTCCCAAACAGCAGTTGGAAATTTTTGAAGCTTTGGCACAGCAAGGCGATGTCGTTTTATTTTGGTGTAACCCTTGTGAACATTACTGGGGGGACATCATCTCTGTTGAGCAAAAAGAAAAGAAACAATTGGATTTGTTCGAGCAACAAGCGCTCAAAGAGCAATCTTCCGAAGCTTTGTTAGCCTTGTCGTTATATGAAACTGGAAACCCTTTGCTCGCTTCGTGGGGCAAGCTGGGGCGCGAATTTCAAGACATGCTGCTGGAGCTGGATGAGCGTGGCAATATGCATGTTGAAGATTATTTTATCGAGCCGCCACGAGAGCATCTGTTAGCGCATATTCAAAACGATATTTTAGGGTTAACCACGCCGACTGAGTCTGCGGGAATGCACGGGGACATGCTATCAGAGTCGGATAACTCAATGATTATCATGAGCTGCCATTCCCGGTTACGGGAACTGGAGGTGTTGCATGATCACTTGCTACGACAGCTAGAGCATCATCCTGAGTTATCCCTGGGCGATATCATTGTCATGATGCCGGATATCGCCGAATACGCGCCCTTTATTGATGCCGTATTTGGTGGTGCAGAAGCGCAACGGTATTTGGCTTACGCCATTTCTGACCGCAATGTGGTTGACGAATCTCCCGTCGTTAAAGCCTTTTTGCAATTGTTAAACCTCCATCAAAGCCGTTTTACCTTAACTGAAGTGGTCGAGCTTTTTTCCGTGCCCGATGTGTTAACACAATTTAGAGTACAGGAATCTGAGCTGGATATTTTGCAGCATTGGTTGCGAGATTCTGGCGTTCGCTGGGGATTAGATGCGCAAGACAAACAACGCTGGGACTTGCCCACAGAAGGGCAGAATACCTGGCTGTTTGGCTTACAGCGTTTGCTGGCAGGTTATGCCATGGCTTTTGATGAAACCCCGTTAGCGACTGATGATGCAGAGGTTTTACCCTATGTCGATCTGGAAGGACAACAGGTTGAAGTCTTAGGCAAGTTCATTGAATTTTTATCGACTCTCGAATCCATTTTGAGTGAAGCTGAACTGGAATCGAGCATTCAAGATAAAGTGATGATGGCTGAACGTTGGTTGCAGCGTTTGTTTGCGGAATCAGAAGAACAGGGCTACTACCGTCAGCAAATATTGGATGCGTTGGCGACCTTGGCAGAGCATGGTGAGCAGTATCCCGGACTGATTGATCAGGATGTCTTCGTGGAAGCCGTTAACCAGCAACTCAGCAGCAAAGGCGTTGGGCAGCGCTTTTTAGCCGGGAAAATCAACTTTTGTACGTTAATGCCGATGCGAAGCATTCCTTTTAAACAGGTGTGTATTCTAGGACTAAATGATCCCGGCTATCCCCGAATTGTTACGCCTGTTGGTTTTGACCTGATGGCTGTGTCTCCTTCCAGAAAAGGCGACCGTTCGCGACGTTATGATGATCGCTATTTGTTTCTCGAAGCGATCCTGTCAACACGTCAACAGCTGTATTTGAGCTATATCGGCCGTGATGAAAAAGATAATTCTGAAAAAGCGCCGTCGATATTGCTCACCGAGTTGCAACATTATTGTAATCAGTACGAGACTAGCGGCAGTGAAACAGCAATGCCAAGAGTGCTTGAACATCCCTTACAGCCATTCCATCGTGACTATTATCGCGAATCGAGCAAGTCTGGTACTGTGTCTAAAAGTTACAATCAACACTGGTTGTCGGTATTAAAAGCGGGCAACAGTGTTGCAAATGCAGAGGCTAGAAATACGTCTTCTTTGGCTGGTGGTTTTACTTCTCAAGCATTAGATGATATTGAGCAGGATAAGCGAAATGAGCTCAGCCTCAACGAATTAATTTCCTGTTTGTTAAATCCGGCACGCTACTTTTTTGAGCATCGTTGGCATACACGTTTTGGCCGCCCGTTATCGAATTCAGAAGATGATGAACCCTTGTTGCTGGATGCCTTGTCCCGTTATCAGTTGTCCCATGAATTGATTCGCGATACTCAGTCGCAAAATAACGGACGCGATATCACCCGGCAACTCAAAATGGCGGGGAAATTACCGGTAGGTCGTTTAGCCGAAGAAGCTATCGACGAAGTAAATCAGTTGGTTGATAAGGTTAAAGAACAGGTTGCGCAGCATCTTCCCGGTCTTGATTTACATCAGGCTGCTCAATGGCTGGATATTTCCTGCAATATCGCCGCCGACATGAGTCAAACCCATATGCATGGGCGCATAGAGGGAATTTATCCGCTTGGTACGCGTAACCTTTCATCTGGTGTTTCTGCCCATTCGCGCGCTTTGGTTTTGTGGCGACCAGGAAAATTACGAGCTCAGGATCGTCTGCAACTTTGGGTGAAGTGGTTATTAATTCAATCACAGCAATCTTTCAAAGATAATACTGCTGCTGATGTTGAAAAAGCCTATTTTTTCGCGACTGATGATGTCATGGTTTTGCCTTCTTTATCTCCAGAATTTGCCTCAAATACCCTTAACGAATTATTGCAATTTTGGCGTGATAACAACAATCAACCGCAGTGCTTTTTCCCGGAAACCGCCTGGGTGTGGGCAAAGAGTCAAGACCAGCAAAAAGCCATTAATGCATATGTGGGTAATGACTTTGGTGGTGGAAACCGTGCTGAAAGTACAGAAGCACATTTTCATCGTATCTGCCCTGATTTAGCCGAGCAGTTTGGCGAGTTTTCTGAGTGCGCGGATAAAATTCTGTCTCCTCTTTTGGCTGTGCTGGAGGGCGAATAATGAATCCATTAGAGCCACTTGCGTTTCCGCTGAATGGGCAAGCGTTAATCGAAGCCAGTGCTGGTACAGGTAAAACCTACACCATCAGCAGTTTCTATTTGCGCTTAATTTTAGGGCATGGCTGCGAGCCTTTACCCGTTGAAGAAGTGCTTATTGTAACCTTTACCAATGCGGCGACCAATGAACTAAAAGAACGCTTACATGCCAGATTACATAAAGCCTTTGTGGATTTTGAGCAAGGCAACAGTGACGATAAGTTTATTCAGGCGCTAATTGAAGCTCTCGCCGATAAAAGCGAGTCCAGCCTAAAGCTAGCCAAACAACGGTTGTTGGTTGCCATGCAGAGCATGGACAATGCGGCTATTTATACCATTCATAGCTTCTGTCAGCGCATGTTGCTGGAATATGCCTTCGAGCGAGGCGCTTTGTATGAACGGCGTTTAATCCTTGATGACAGTGAATGGCAAAAGCTGGCGATAACCGATTTTTGGCGTCAGTTTGTGGCAGACATGCCGCGAGCAGAATTGCAGTTATTTTTGCAGCAATGGCCGTCACCCAATGCGCTTTTACAGAGTATTCGCCCATTATTAAACCGTGACGTACTTCTTGTTTCCGATAAGCAAACCCAAATCGACAAAGACAAAATAGTAAAGCTGTTAAACGACTACGAAACGGCAGTCGATGCGATAAAACGTTGGTGGTTGCAAAACGAGTTGATGCAACAAATTCAGGATGCAGGATTAAAGGCCAATGCCAAATTAGCCAAGCCCGATATCCTAAAGCAGATGCAGTCTTTTGCTCAAGGTACTCGATTGCAGCTTAGCATTGGCAAGGCTGACAGTTGGGAAGTGTTCTCTGCTGAGAAAGTGGCGGCAGCCGCGAAAAAAGGCAGCAAAGATCTTAGCCATCTGAACTTTGAACAGTTTGACCACCTTCATCAACTGCAAGAGCAGGTTCGGCAGCATTTACGTTTGTATTATGTGGCTTTTAGTGTCGATTGGATGCGAACTCGCATGGCGGAGCAAAAGCGTCGTTTTAACCTGATCAGCCCCGATGATTTACTGCAAAATCTGCAACAGGCGCTACAACATGAATCGCAAGGCGAGGCATTGGCGACTGCGATTGCTGGCAAGTATCCGGTCGCGATGGTGGATGAGTTTCAGGATACCGACCCCATTCAGTTCAGCATTTTTCAACGTATTTATATTGCTAATCCGGAAAATAAGCCTGCAAATAATCAAACATCTCTGATACTCATCGGTGATCCCAAGCAGGCGATATACGGCTTTCGGGGCGGTGACATCTTTACCTATCTTAAAGCCAAACAGCTTATTTCTGAGCAGCGTCAGTATACGCTGAACACGAATTTCCGTTCGCAGAAAGCCCTGGTTGCCAGCTTAAATCACTTGTTTCAGCCAAATACAGCAAGTGCTTTCCAATTTGGTGAGGCGATCCCTTATCATCAGGTTGAGGCAGATAAAGGCCATTTAGGGTTGAAACAGCAAGATGCCTCAGTTGCTGCATTGCAATTGGGCTTTTTAACTCAAGTTGAAGAAGGCAAATACTGGAGTTGGGCCAATGCCAGTCGACTATTGGCTCAGCACTTTTCTGAACAGATTGCCGATTTGCTAAATAGCCAGACGTATTTGCTCAACGATATTCCGGTTAAGGCAGGAGATATCTGCGTATTGGTTCGAGACCGAAACGAAGCGCAAATCATGAAAGAAGCGCTGGCCGCGGTTAACGTCGACAGTGTTTATCTGGCTCGAAAAAGCGTGTTTGCCAGCGAAGTGGCGTATCAGATGCTGTTGCTGTTACGTGCGTTACACAGCCCACAGGATGAATCCTTGGTGCGAGCAGCACTTCTGACAGAACTTTTCCCTTGGCAAGCCTATGAGTTTGACGCCATGTTAAAAGACGAGCTGCGTTGGCATGAAGTGTTAAGCTGTTTTCGTCAGGCGCATCAGTTCTGGCTAAAGCAAGGCGTGATGCGAGCGATCAATCATGTTCTGCTGCATTTTCAGGTGTATCAGCATCTCATTCGCTCATTTAGTGATGGTTTACGCCGTATTACCGATGTACGCCATTTAGGTGAGCTATTGCAGGTTGAAGCTAATGCTTTACAGGGGGAAGGCTTGTTGCTGAAGTGGTTTGAGACTCGCTTAAGTGACCCGGATCACAATCATCAAGAGCAACAACTTCGCTTGGAAACCGATGAGAATCTGGTGCAGATCACCACCATCCACGCCTCAAAAGGCTTACAGTATCCATTGGTATTTATTCCCTTTGCTTGTCGTTATAAGGAAGCGAAAGAGGGAACTTATCACAAGCCGGATATTGGCTTGGTGTGGGATGCAGAACCTGACGAACAGGGGCAAATGTTGCAGGAAGCGCAACGCATGGGCGAGGATTCGCGATTGCTGTATGTGGCGCTGACTCGTGCGGAATATCATTGTTGGCTTGGTGTTTGGAATAATGCCGCCGAGCGTTTGCGCAGCAACAGCGGGTTTATGAAAACGGCGATGGGGCAGGTGTTGCTCGCCTCACAAGAATTGGAGTCACCCGCTAAATTGCCTGATAGCGATATTATTCAAGCGATACAGGCATTAGCAGCGAAGCAGAATGATGTCAGTATTAAGTTAGAACTTATTCAACCTGAGCTTGAGCAAGAACAGGAACAAAAACAAAAGACGACCAATGTCATCGCCGCTGCAAATAGGGGAGCGGGAGAGCTTGAAGAATATAGCGCTGCCCAGCTTTCCCGTAACATGGCGATGAATTGGGTACTGACCAGTTATTCAGGTATCAGCCAGCATGGTCAACATGGGCATCAGGATGCACACGAAGCTTTTGTTACCCGAGAGGAGCAGGGGAAAGCCGCAGACGAACAATCGGACGATAAACCAGAGAAAAGGACTGTGGAGCAAGAACTGGCTTATAAAAACGCGCTTCCCATGCGATTCGCCTTCGAACGAGGCGTGAATCCGGGTTCTTTCCTGCATGCTATCTACGAATTATCTGATTGGCAGGAACTGGATGCATCTTCGGGGAAAGACGGGAACCCAAGCCGGTCTTTTGCGAATGTGGCGAAAGAGCAAGCTCAACGTTATGGCATTACCTCATTACTGGCAACTGAGACCTTGCAGCCATTCGACGATATTGCAGCCTGGATACGGGAAACCATGCAAACTCCGATTCAGTGCCAATTCCCCAATGAAACGGCGACGTTCCAGTTGCAGGACATCACGGAATCGCAACGTATCGCTGAAATGGAGTTCTATTTGCCATTGAAACAGGTCAACGCGACAGCGTTCAATGCACTATTACGCAAGTATGATTTTCCAGCTCGCTATCCTTATGATTTTGGGCAACTGTCGGGCATGTTAAAGGGCTATATCGACTTAACTCTGGAATATCAGGGGCGCTTCTACGTTGCGGATTATAAGTCTAATCATTTGGGCGATGACTTCGCATGTTATGACCAGAACAGCATGGCACAAGCCATGTGGGAACATGATTACAACCTGCAAGCCTTGATCTACACCGTAGCGTTACATCGCTATTTGTCGGTGCGTCTATCTGGCTATGACTACGACACGCATATTGGCGGCGCTTGTTATTTGTTTGTGCGTGGAATGCATCCTGAATATAGCCATATGGGTTGCCTGCATTTGCTACCGGAGAAGTCACTGGTTATGGAACTGAATACGCTGTTTTATGGCATGGTTGAAACGGCTGCTCATGAAGGAGAGCCTCATGTTTAATTCGCTTTCTGTGACTCATAGCCTTTTACAACAGCTCTTGGAGCGAGGTTATCTGCGCGCAATTGATAAAGCTTTTGCGTTGTTTTTAATGCAAATGCGATCTGATTCAAAGCCAGAGGTAGGCGCTGTTGACTGGGTTGCCATTATTGGTGCTTGCGTTAGTCGTCAGTTAGGTCAACAACATACTTGTGTTGAGCTTGGGCAGCTTTCTTTTGAGCTTTCTGGTGTTGTGTCAGAGCCCATTCCCAATCTTATGAACCTGTTGATGTCTGATGACAGAATCAGCGCTGAACCTTATCGTGTCGCTCGTCCTCTGGTTTTGCAAATAAGTGCAGATGTCGCAACGCCAAGTCTGCTGTATCTCAATAAATACTGGCACTATGAAGACGAGTTGGTGAAACAGCTTCTGCTTTTCTCTGGTAAAAGCGATGCTGGCGATATGGCTTCTATTGCTGAGGATATTCAGCTGTTGTTTCCTGAAGATTCAGATGCTGCTTCTGGTATTCAACATGACATTAACTGGCAGAAAGTGGCGGTAGCCCTGGCTGCGATTAAGCCCTTCTGTGTTATCACTGGTGGCCCCGGAACCGGAAAAACCACCACAGTGGCGAAGTTATTGTGGTTATTAGCCAAACGCCAGACCGGGAAAGAGTTTGTGATTAAGCTGGCTGCTCCAACAGGAAAAGCCGCAGCGCGATTAACCGAGTCTTTGCGCAATGCAACCCAACAGTTGCCGCCTGTGGCTGGGATGACGTTGCCTGATGAATGTTCCACTATCCATCGATTACTGGGCGTAAAACGCCATTCGCCGAAATTCGTCCATCATGCCAATAATCCTTTAAGGTTGGATGTGTTGATTGTGGATGAGGCATCCATGATCGACTTGCCGTTAATGAGCAAGCTGTTCGCCGCTATTCCATCCCATGCACGGGTGATCCTGTTAGGTGACAATAATCAGCTATCTTCCGTAGAAGTGGGGTCTGTGTTAGGAGATATCTGCGCGGTTAAGGCAGACCTGTCGCTATACAATGAACAAACCGCCAGGCAGTTATCGGTATTGTGCCAAGCTCAATTACCTATTGCAGAGGCGCAGGAACAGGGCAATACGCCATTGCAAGACAATCTGGTTTACTTGCAAAAAAGTTATCGTTTCGATGCTCAAAGCGGCATAGGGAATCTGGCAAGAGCCATCAATGCAGGCAATATGCAGCAGGTGGTGAATGTGTTAACTGACGCGGCTTTCGGTGATCTGGAATGGTTGGCAGAACCGGATCATAGTCGCGTGATCCAGCAAACCATGAGTCATTGGCAGACATATTTTGCAGCGTGCCGTTCCGGTGATGCGGACAGCGCGTTTAGCCATTTATCGCAATTACAAATATTGTGTACTCAGCGCAATGGCTATTGGGGCGTTGAGACCATCAACCAGTTATTGGAAAGTGAATTTTTGCGTCAGGGACTGATTGATGCCAGAACCGAGTATTACCCCGGTCGAGCCATTATGATTGTGGAAAACGATCATAGATTGGGTCTGTTTAACGGCGATATTGGCGTTGTGTTGCCTGAAATGCATAGAACATCCGACTCGGGATTAGTGAAGGTCTGGTTTGTGCGCGCCGATGGCGGATACCAGCATTTTCTTTCCGGGCAACTGCCTCGGCATGAAACGGTCTACGCCATGACAACCCATAAAAGCCAAGGCTCTGAATTCGACAAAGTTTTGCTTTGTATGCCCGCACCAGAGAGTGAACAGCAAAGAGCCTTGTTATCTCGTGAATTGTTCTATACCGGGGTAACGCGCGCTAAAAAGCAATGTGTTCTGTTAGCTGATAAAAGCGCGATTTATCATGCGGTGAACCGTCGTTGCATTAGAGCGTCGGGGATTGTGGATCGCCTTAAAGCGTTGCAATCCCCTTAAGATGTTTATCTCTTAGTCACGTCTTTTTATGTCAGATAGATTCTATTCATCAATGATAATTATGCTTTTGTTATTTCTTTGGGTTTCTTGTATGACACGTCCTTCGGACGCGCCAGTTACTTTTCCCAAATTAATAAATAGTCAGCTGAACAAGAAAAGTAACCAAAAGAAATCAGCCCCAACGGTTAACTGCCCCCTGCGCTTCTCAAATATTGAAAGCCGGTCTCACGGTGCATCCATGCACCGGGCAGCCCTAATTCATCATCCCTGATGAATTACTCTCAATATTCTTGCGTTTTGCTAATTTAGTCAGGGGGTTAACCGAGGGGAACAGACCATTCTTCAAGCTTCATACCACGTCAAAGAGAATAAGGTGACATATAGCCATTTGTATAAAACGCAAACGATTAAAAGACCATACATTCGACTTGTGACTAAGAGATAGTTAAGATTCGGTGATATCAAAATTAAGAACGATTGGCTTCGATAAACTTCTCAAGGTTACCAGAAGCCATGTTGCGTACTTTGTTTTTAATCAGCGGGCTCCAGCCTAGCAAGGTGCCGGGAGCGCCTAGCGCCATTCGGCTCCATTTCCAGAAATCGAAGTGATCGATGTGCTTGATAATCTTGCCATCTTTAAATTCAAACTTAGCCTGAATTTTATTGTGGATAGGGCGTCCAGTGGTACTAAATACGTATTTGGCTTCCCATTGCGCCGTGCCTGTATGGTCATCGGCGTGAATATGGCTAAATGTCAGCTCAAAGCCTTGGGCTTTTTGGCACAACATGGTCCACATTGCTCCGGGTTGATGGCCTTTCAGGTCGGGAAAAACAGGATCTGAAAACTCGGCATCAGGGTGATAGCATTCCACCATGCCTTGCGGTTCCAGCTTTTGAAAGCTTTGGTAGAAAGATTCCAGTAATCGTTGGTTCGGGTGCTTATGATCGTCGTTCGACATAATGTTACTTCCTGTCCTTATGAAAAGAGTTTGCCTGTATTGCTCTCAGTATTGCAAAAACGGCTGTGCGAGAAAAGCAATACTCTTGCTATTGTTCCTGCTCTGCTGGACTAAGGTTTTTTTCCATTTGTTCCACATTTTCTGATTCTGCCTCATCTGAGCGAAATAACCAGACAAAATACAGCATGCCGATTAATGTCAATGCCCCGCCTGTTACTAATGTCCATGCCGCTCCCATCACACTAATAACACCGCCCACAAGTGCGATAATAAAGCTGCCTAAACAAAATGTACTGGTGGTTAAGCCAAACATTTTCCCGGGTTCTCCCTGAGAAAAACGTTCGCTGTAAAATAGCGGCATCAACACATTAAACAGGGCGATAAAGGCACCTGAAACAGCAAAGAAAGGGTATAGGAGATCATCATTCATGCTGAGAGTGAAAAATTGCAGAATAGCAAAGACGCTTAGCCCCAGAATAATGACATTTTTTGCGCTTAGGCGATTTTTCAGCTTTTCCAGAACAAACAAGCTACTCAATATCATGAAGAAGGTGACCACTGCCGTTGCGTGACCAATACCGACACTGTCGAAGTTGAAAGATTCAACCAGCCACACCGGGTAGAACTCATAGAAGGCATTTAACCCCAACATAATCAGCAAGTATTGAATGAAAAGATGACGGATTTTGCGGTGCTTGAGCAGGGTCAGTGAGTTGCTGCGTATGGCAAGCTGAAGCACATTGTATGAGCCTTGGTGTTTATCTTGCTGTGATGATGTGTTGGTTTCAGGAATGAAAAGGATCACCACGGTTAAGGCGAACAGCATTAACAGTCCCGCCAGTATAAACGCGATATCCGCACCGAGCAGCATCATATAACCGCCCATTAACGGGCCGATTAACCAGCCGGAGTACATGACGGCATAAACCAGCGACATTGAGCGGGTTTTATCAATCATGGGATGCAGATCGGTGGTCATGGTTCTGGCGACCGAAACGTTACCTTCGCACACGCCAGTGATCATGCGGGCTACAAGTAACAGCAGAAAACTTTCCTGCACGATGGCATACGCAGCAAAGCCATAGCTGATGGCGCTCAGTAGAGTGGTAAATACCAATACTTTGCGTCGTCCGTAAATATCCGATAATGAACCGATAAAAGACGAGCCGATAAACATGCCTAAAGGGTAGGTTGCCAAAATAATCGCCAACAGAATATTGGGGTGAATACCCATAAATTGGCTAAGTTGATTGCCTGGTGTGTCCAGCATTAAAGGTGTCAGAATGGGAAAGGGCATAGCGATGCCGGCAACACTGAGTAACGTCAGCAGCATAATGGCAAAGAGTGCCCGGTTCGCTTCGGCTTTATTCATCTTTCCCGAAGGCTTCTCTGACGTTTGCATGGGTCAAGCATTCCGTATTCTGCTCACATGAGCAACATATGAGCTACAAAGGTTGTTATAGGTCAGCCTTGGAAAGTAGCTTGTTGATGACTCTTGATGCGGCAACAAATCCAAAGGTGGCGGTGACAGTCACCGAAGCGCCAAAACCACTATTGCAATCCAGTTTTACACTGCCTTTGCTGAGATTTTTGGTGTGGCACACCGAGCCGTCTTCCTGAGGATAGCGAAGTTGCTCAGTCGAGTATACACATTCGATGCTAAAGCGGCGTTTTGGGTTGCTGCTGAAATGGTAGAAACGACGCAGATAATTACGTAGTTTTGCTGCTAATGGATCTTGTATGGTTTTCGCCAGATCGCCTACTGTGATTTGCGTCGGGTCGATTTGTCCGCCTGCGCCACCAATGGTAATAATGGGAATTTTATTGCGTTTGCAGTGGGCTATCATGGCGGCCTTGGCTTTGATGCTGTCAGTGGCATCAACCACGTAATGGAAATCCTTGGAAATATGCTCCAAAACGTTAGTGGGTATGACAAAGTCCTGTACTGGGTTTAGCTTACACTCGGGGTTGATCAACTTAATGCGCTCAGCCATGGCTAACACTTTGGATTGCCCCACCGTGTTGTCCAATGCGTGAATTTGGCGGTTGATATTAGTCACGCAAACATCATCTAAATCAATGAGGGTTAGATTCCCAATGCCACTGCGAGCCAAGGCTTCCGCTACCCAACTTCCAACACCACCAATACCCACAACACAGACATGAGCCTGCTGTAAATATTGTAATTGTGGTTTGCCGTAGAGTCTTTCTAACCCGCCAAAGCGCTCTTGAGTCATAAGGAACTTCTGCCTGATTAATTAATGTATGTTAAACGGGCGGCATTTTAGCCGTTTGTTGTGGCAGGGGAAAGGAAGAATTAAGGTGAGAAGTTGCTCTCAAGCGTCGAATTATTCAGCACAAGAAATGATTAAACTTGATCTTCTAAAGCAAACATTTCTTAATATGCGCTCAATTCTTTGGTGAGTATGAATTCAAGCATGGAACATTCAGATATTTGTATCGTTGGTGGTGGCATTGTCGGGGCTGCAACAGCATTAAAATTGCAGCAGGCATACCCTGATAAACGCATTGTGTTACTGGATAAAGAATCCAGCGCAGCACGTCATCAAACGGGACGAAATTCCGGAGTTATTCATGCCGGTGTTTATTACCCGCCGGGAAGTTTAAAGGCGCAATATTGTCGAGAAGGCTTGCAACGTACCATTCAGTATTGCCAGCAGTACCATTTGCCTTATGATCAATGTGGCAAGTTGCTGGTTGCCACCAATGAGCTGGAAATGGAGCGTATGCAAGGCTTGTATCAGCGTTGTCTGGACAATGAGCTTTCCCCAGAGCTCCTTGATGCAAAACAGTTAAAACAGCGAGAGCCTAATATTACTGGCCTTGGTGCGATTTGGGTTAAGGACACCGGGATTGTCGATTACGTAAAGTTAACCGAGCACATGCTGCAACAGTTTCAAAGCAAGGGCGGGGTGGTTAAGTTTAATACCCAAGTGACGGATCTGGTTGAGTCCAATGACGGTATTAAGGTTCATGCCAATGGTCAGGTAAGCCAAACCGGATTTTTAGTGAATTGTGCCGGGTTACAATCTGATCGCTTGATTGCCATGTTAGGGCTGGAAACTGACTTTGAAATTGTGCCATTTCGTGGTGAATATTATCTGCTGGCTGAAAAGCATAATCAGGTGGTGAATCACTTGATTTACCCTATTCCAGATCCTGAATTACCCTTTTTAGGTGTGCATTTAACCCGCATGATTGACGGCACTGTTACTGTGGGGCCTAACGCTGTGTTGGCTCTCGGGCGGGAAGCCTATGCCAAAACCGATGTGAATATAGCTGACGTGACACAAATGATGCGTTTTCCTGGTATGTGGCCCATGTTAAAAAATAATCTGAAAAGCGGTTTGAACGAGATGAAGAACTCGTTGTTTAAATCGGGTTATCTGTCGCTGGTTCAAAAGTATTGTCCCAGTATTGAAAAAGCGGATTTACTGCCTTATCGAAGTGGTATTCGTGCTCAGGCCGTGTCCAAGACCGGTCAGCTCATTCACGACTTTAAGTTTGTCACCAGTACCCGCAGCTTGCATGTGGGCAATGCGCCTTCTCCCGCTGCCACATCGGCGATGCCAATTGCCGATGCCATCTATGATAAGTGTGCGGAACTGATGTAGGACTAACAGTTGGCGCTAGTCAACGAGTCATTCGTTTAACAAACACAACCACGAACAGGGCTAGCGTAAAACTGCCAATAAAAGCTTCTATGGCGGCGATCAGCCGGGTAATGCCTATTGGAGTAATGTCGCCATAGCCTAAGGTAGTAAAGGTGACGACGCTGTAATAGAGCATCATGGCGAAATTAGCCAGGTTTTTAATGACGCCATTGGATGGGTTAAATTGTAATGTGTTACCTTCGTAGTGGACGCCAAAAATGAAGTAAAGAAAGGCGCAGCTAAAGACCAGAGAGAGTGAAAAAATAACGATATTTTCTGGTTTTTCTCCGTAACCACACAGCATGTCGACGGTTTTTGAAAATACCCAGGCCGATGACCATTTGGATAGCTGATTACGTCGCATCAACAGTTCTTTATAGCCCCAATAGCCCGCAGCTTGAAATAATCCCTGATCTTCGGAACATTTGCGTAAAACCCGATAGATTTCTTCTGATTGTTCAAAATTATCCATCGCAGCGTCTTTGTCTTCCGCTCTTAGCTTGTGTTCAGCCGTAATCTCCTGCATGAGTTTATCGCCGATTTCCAAATTATCGGTTCTGGCCTTATTTAACCGAATACCAAGTAAATTGGTTCTCTCCAAATTGGCGCAATGCAAATTCGCACCGCTGAGATCGGCCTTCATCAGGGAACCATGCTTTAGATTAAGATTAAATAGATGTGCTTCTCGAAGATTGGCGCGATATAAGTCACTTTCAGATAAGTCGAAGCCGGTTTTACTATTTTGTTTAACGAGGTTGATTCCTTTCAGATTACAACGTTGTAGTTTGAGCCCTTTGGATAGCTTTCCGCTACGCACATGAGCTTCCAGGCGCCCGACGATATCTATTTTACTTTTATCGAGTTTGGAGTCGTGCCAAAAACAGTAACCTGAACCTAAATCTGGTTCCTGACAGCATTCACCTTGTAATGATCGATATTTGCAATTTGCGCCCATTAATACCAGAGCTGAACAAGAGCTAACTAAATTTCTAATATCTAAAATTGTAGCAGTATTTGGCTATTTTTAAGGGAGTTTGCAGGTTGAATAAGGGGATTATCAGATGAAAGGCGTTTGTGTGGGAAGTTTAAGTGGCAGATGGCTTGCAGTGCAAACCATCTGTTTTAGATATCAGAATTAAAGTACAGAAACCAAAGCTTCTGCCAAATAATCAACATTTTCAGTGCTAATGCCTGCAATGTTGACTCGGCTTGAATCAACAAAGTATACGCTAAAGTCGTCGCGCATTTTGATGACTTGTTCTGGAGAAATACACAGGAACGAGAACATGCCTTTTTGCTCATTGATAAAGCTGAAGTCTTTGCTCGCGCCTTTTTCTTGCAGTTTGCTTACCAGAAGGGCACGCAAAGACTGCATTCTGGTACGCATTTCAGAGACTTCGTTTTGCCATTCTGCTTTTAGCGCATCATCATGCAAAATGATATCAACCAAAGCGCCGCCGTATGAAGGAGGCATAGAGTAGATACCGCGTGCAATGGCCTGGATTTGCGACTGAACGATTTTGCGTTGATCCGCTGATTGAGTCACGATTGCTGCTAAACCTACACGTTCACGATATAGGCCAAAGTTCTTGGAGCATGAAGCTGCAACTAATACTTCTGGCAGGTTTTCACACAATAGACGCAGACCATAGGAATCCTCTTCCAAACCATCGCCAAAACCAAGGTAGGCGATATCGACAAATGGGATGAATTCGCGTTCTTTAGCCGCTTCCAGAACCTGTTGCCATTGCTCATTGGTTAAGTCGGCACCGGTAGGGTTATGACAGCATGCGTGTAATAGCACTACATCGCCTTTTTTCACCTGTTTCAAGGCGCTGATCATACCTTCAAAGTTGATACCGGCTGCGGCTTTGTCAAAATAGGGATAGGTTTCTATTTTCAGACCAGCATTGCCAATCAATGGAATATGGTTTGCCCAGGTTGGATCGCTAACCCAAACAGTGGTTTCACCATTGGAACGCTTGATTAGTTCCGCCAGTATACGCAGTGCGCCACAGCCGCCAGGAGCTTGTACTGCTGAAATGCGATCAGCTAATAAAGCCGGGTGACTATTTCCCAGAAGCAATTGCAACATGCCATCAATAAAGCCTTGTACACCTTGAGGGGTGATATAGGTTTTAGAATCTTCTTTTTGCAACAGGATTTGCTGTGCTTTGATGACAGAATTGAGAATAGGGGTGCGACCGTTTTCGTCCTTATAGACACCAACACCCAAATCAATCTTGGCCGGATTGGTGTCGGCTTTAAATGCAGTGGATAATCCTAAAATAGGATCTGCAGGTAATTGGGGTAGCACTTCGAACATAATATCCTCAATCGGTTAATGGGCTAAAATCGCCGTGTATTATGACATTGCAGCGGATTTTTTCGAGCTACAATTGCGTTATTTTTCACTAATATTTTCTATTGTTGTTAGAACCGTGAAAATCTTTTCTCAATAATGTTCTACAAGGTCTTTTGCCAGTAGCCGACATCAAGCCATTGCTCGAATTTTCTACCGACTTCACTAAAGTGTCCTGCCTTTTCGAATCCGAATGATTCATGGAGTCTGACACTGGCAGCATTGGGTAAGGTGATAACGCCCATCAACACATGGAAATTGGGGCGTAAAGCTTCTATTAATGCCTGAAAAAGCTGTTTGCCGTAGCCTTTACCAAATTGCTTGTTATCCAGGTAAATCGTCACTTCGGCAGTATGGCGATAAGCGCTGCGC
The DNA here is from genome assembly GCF_019900845.1 of Paraneptunicella aestuarii. Classification (NCBI taxonomy): domain Bacteria; kingdom Pseudomonadati; phylum Pseudomonadota; class Gammaproteobacteria; order Alteromonadales; family Alteromonadaceae; genus Paraneptunicella; species Paraneptunicella aestuarii. The sequence continues at coordinate 2,232,698 of NZ_CP074570.1, forward strand.
AGTTTCCATTGTCCCGCGTAAGCATAGCCGATGATCTTGCCTTCGGCTTCCGCAACCAGCCAAGGGTAGGATTGTGTGATACTTATTATCCGTTGCTTAATATCTTCCGGTGTTAACGTGATTTCTTCAAAAGTGATGGCAGAGTGGCTGATGTAGTAATTGTAAATGGCACAAATAGCTTCTGCATCAGTATGTTGCACCGGACGAATGAGTAGTTCCATATTATCCTTCTATTATTTCTTCGCTATGTATTCTTGGCTTTTGTCGTTAGTTCTCTATGGGAAAACTAAATTGTGATTCCTGACTGATTTTAGCGCCAGTATCGAAGCTTCTTTCATGCCAGTGTACGTGATGGTTTTGATCAACATACATTAATGTGGAACTACGAGTGCCATAGTTGGGTAAATGTATAAATATAGATGACAATTCCTTTTCCAGCTCAGGAGCAACGCCTGTTTCTGGCAGTAAATGATCCTCAGCTTTGATTTGATTACCAAGCAGGCTGAAGAGAGAATCTTTATCGAATTTCTCCATATTCTGGCAAACCTTTTTTAATCCATCTACTCCCGTTTCTATTTTAGGCCAATCGCTGTTTAGCCAGGCGTTAGAAAGGCCATAAAAGCCGGTTTCCAGCTGGTCTACTTGATCCAGATGATTGTTATAGACCATCAGATTATTCCAACGACCGAAAATCAGATTGTAGCCATTGTAATAGGAAGCTGAATTTCGGATCTGTTGCAGGTAGGTTTGATTGTCTGGGGGGGCAGTTAGAAACTGGCTCACCAATTCCCCCCGGCTTTTGGCTTCTGCGCGAAAGGTGTGGGGGGCTCGAATATTGGTGAGCCCTGCAAAAGCGCCTTGTCTGTTTATTCCCATCCATGTGCCGCCTGCCTGAATATCTCTTCCTGCAAGAATGTTCGGGTTGTCTGACCAAAATTCAGAGGGAGCCGTTGGGCGAGCATAGAATTCGTCACGATTGGCCGCCACAATAAGTGGGTAATCTTTATGTTGATTCACCGCGATAAATAAAATGCACATGGTGTTGGTTTCTCCCTTTGTTGGTCATAACGACGGGTCGTAACGGGTGGCCATCAAGTCATTAAATGGGGTTTGCTGAATTATGACCAAAATTGTCCCATAAAAAAATCATTCTTTGCGCAAGATGTATAGGAAAGACATTGTGGTGTAAGCGGGTTTTCGCTTAGCATAGACCGATTAGAGCAACACGCTCTGCTTTATGAGTCGTTAAGTGCAATCCCATCGCTGGATAACAGGGTATTTTTGAGAAATCTGGTGTGAATCGTACTTAATTGAACACAGTCTGGAATGTGTTAGTGGAGGTTCCCCTGATTTCTAAATTATTGAAGAAAGCAAATATATCTGAATTACCGGAAAATATTCCGCGTCGTGGTAATCGGTTTATGGTATTCATCGGTGCGTTATACCTTCGACTGGTCGGCTGGAAGATGGAGGGAAACTTCCCTAATCAGAAGAAACTGATTATTGCGGTTGCACCTCATACTTCAAATTGGGATTTTCCCCTTGCTGTTGCAGTTATGTTTGCTACTGGTTTACGTGTTTCATTTATGGCGAAAAGCGGTTTGTTTTTCTGGCCATTTAACAAGTTTATGACCTGGCTTGGCGGGATTTCCGTTGAGCGTTCCAAGGCTCATGGCGTTGTTGGGCAGATGGTTGATAAGTTCAATAGTCAGGAACAGCTTATGCTGGCTCTGGCACCAGAAGGTACACGTAAAGTCGTACATAAATGGCGAACCGGATTTCTACAAATTGCGAATAAAGCCAATGTGCCAGTTCTATTGGTCGGATTGGACTTTAAAAGCAAGCGATTTATTCTGGGACCCCTTTGTGAAGTGAGTGATGATTTCGATGCCGAACTTCGTAAAGCATTAGACTTCTTTGGTTCGGTAGAAGGTAAATATCCACATTTGTGCGATACATCAGGTAATCAATAATCAGGAGACGTATTTTGAATAACAAGGGATTTACCACTCGTTTAGTGCACGCCGATCGAGTGCTGAATCAGCCAGAAAATGGTGCAGTTCATCAACCCAGAACCAACTCGGTATTATTCGAGTATAAGCAAGTTGAAGATTTGGTTGATATTTTTCAGGGGCGAGTGGCTGGGCACGCCTATTCCCGCCAGTCTTCACCTTCTATCGACGCGTTGCAAAATATGTTGGCTCAAATGGAAGAGGGGATTGGAGCCTTAACTTTCGCAACGGGCATGGCGGCCATTACCACCACCTTGTTAACGTTATTGCAGTCTGGCGATCACATCATCATTAGTCAATTTGTGTTTGGTAACACTAATAGTTTTGCTAATACACTGCAGCGATTTGGTATTGAAGTGACCATGGTTGATGTTACCGAGGTCGAAAATGTGGCAAATGCCATTCAACCTAATACCAAAGCGGTATTTGTTGAAACAATCGCTAACCCTGCCACGCAGATTGCGGACTTGCAAGGTATTGGGGAATTGTGCCAGCAGCGGTCATTGGTCTACATAGTTGATAACACTATGACGCCGGCCTTTTTATTCAAAGCGAAAAATGTTGGGGCTTCCTTGATTGTCAGTTCATTAACCAAATATGTGGCGGGTCATGGTCATGTATTGGGTGGGGCTGTGGTTGATACTGGCTTGTTTGACTGGACTAGCTTTACCGGAATTCTGCCTGAATTAAGAAAATTGCCAGTACAGGCGCAAGCTCTAACGCAAATTAAAAAGAAAGGGTTGCGAGATATGGGCGGTTGCTTAACCGCTGATTCTGCTCATGCTATTTCCGTTGGTATGGAAACCTTGGCATTAAGGATGGAACGAACCTGTAACAATGCTATTGAATTAGCTGCTTTCCTGAATGGTCATGACAAAGTAGAGCATGTGTACTATCCCGGACTTGCATCTCATCCTCAGCATCAAAGAGCTCGCGAGCAGTTTAAGATGTTTGGTGGTATTTTAAGTCTGGATCTTAAACCCGGATTAGATTGCTTCAAGTTTATTAATCATCTTGAGCTAGTGCTAAATGCTACGCATTTGGGAGACACTCGGACATTAGCGATTCCTGTCGCTCATACTATTTTCTATGAAATGGGTGCTGAAACGCGTGCCAGGATGGGTATTGGCGACAATATGATCCGATTCTCAATTGGTATTGAAGATTGTGTGGATATTATTGCTGATTTTGCTCAAGCATTAGAGCAAATCTAGGTTCTTCATGCATACATAAGCCAGAGTATTATATTATTTGATACCCTGGCTTATTGTGTTTTCTGATTCGGCTAGAGGCTTCTTAGCAAGATACTACCGAGTTATCATCATAGGATTGTGGAGAAGGCATGTAGTTATCTGCAGCCCAGTCATTTTCCCACTCATGATCATTCAATAAATACCTGAATTGGTAATCTTTTCCTGTTTCCAGGGCTACTGTCGCAGTGAATCCGCCATTTTTTAATTTTTTCATGGGTTGGCTTCGTTTGTCCCAATCATTGAAATCGCCGAGTAGTCGAACTGAATCTGCATTTTTCGCTTCTTCGGGTGTGAGTTTAAAGGTCACTTTGCAGACTGGTTTTGATTTAAGGAATTGTTTTTTAAGACTCATGGCAATTTCTCCCCTGGGATGTAATTCAATTACGGAAACAGGTGAAATATAGATCACTTTGTCGCATATGTCACAGTGGTTGTGTTTTTAAATTACTTTAAGTGGTTATTATTTGTTCTGTGTCATTTTTGAGAGGAAATAAGGATTTGATTGCTAGTTTATCCACGCGTAGCTGAATTTAATAAATAAGCTTTTATCGTCTTTTTCATAATTGTTAAGCTGGTCGTATTTAACCGCATGATCAGAATACCCAGCGTAAATAACCGTTTGGGGGTTAATTTTATAGCTATAGATTAGCTGGGTTGAAATATCTGACCATTTTTCATCAGGGTAGTTTTCAGGTAATAACGCTGGTTGGTTGTTGAGGTTATATCTGACATCGGTATATATCACATTAAATTTCAGTGAATTTCTGGTATCAAAATTATAGCTGAGTCTCATATCGGCAACATGAGCTGAAGATACTTCCTCGTCATCAGCTTCCAGATAGAAATAATGATACATGAGCTCCAAATTTGCGTGGCGGTTGATGTTATAAATGATTGTCGGTGTAGCAGTAAATTGTTTGGCTGGGCGATTATTGGTGAAATCAATGCGATTACCAAAATCCGCGAGCAATTCAAGATATAGTCCAGAAACAGGTTGAATATTGGCTTCTATCTCTATGTAATCCACTTGGAACATATCCGTATTTCCAGCGACATCCAATATACTGGGATCCAAGCGTTTACCGACTTCGTTACGATGAATATAGCCCATTGTTAAATAGGACTGTGCTTCTCCATATACCTCAAAATGGACTTCCAGTTCTCGTTCTAATACATCTCGAGCATCGTTACGTAGAATGTCATAGTCAATCCAAATATCGAGAATGCTCCACCATTGATCACTATTGCCATAATATTTCAGTCCGCCACCGAACAGGGCGCGGTTTTGGTCGACGCGGGTTTGAAAACCTAAATCAGCTCTAAATCCACCGCTGATATCCTGGATTCGTGAATAGGTATACCAGTCCCGCTCATCATGGTTATAAATGATTTTGTATGCTTCCCCGGTGATTTCCTCTTGCATATAAGTACGTAGGTATTGCTCATCAATATTACAGTTGCTCAATTGGCATTTCACATTACGTAGTGTTTGTTCTGCGCAATTATCGCCTGTACAAAAGAGCTCGCTGATTGCTTCAGAATAATTGGTACGTGTTTGTATAAGCTGAATTTGCAGTAGGTCTTGTTCTGTGATGCGGTAGTGCATGTCGGAGGAGACTACGTAGTTGTGATAATCTTCGGATGTGCGTATTGTGCCAAGAATACCAATATAAAAATCTTTATTGGCATCGTAGCGATAGCGTAATGCAGTATTTTTACTGGATTTGTTGAGGGTTATGTAATCTGAGCCGAGGTTTCCGGGAATCGGAATCGTCGTATATTCATCATCTATGGCGAAGAATCCGTATGCATGTTTGTCTTTTCTTCCGGTAACTTTTATCCCTAAATTAGGTGAACTAATGTTACGAGTGTGCACCAGATCAAACTGGCTGCTAAAAATATCGTCATTTTCCAGAAAAAATGACCGTTTTTCTTCTACTTCCAAAGAAAAATTATCATTGAAACCTAACTGGGCTGCGTCGGCTTCTATTTGTGAGAAGTCAGGATTGATAGTGGCATTGATAAATAGGTCTGATGACCAGTTCCACTTGATGTCCAATCCAACCTGACTGTTTGTTTCGGTATTCCAATCGGAATTTGTATAAACATTACGAGAGTCAGTGTTGGACACTACGAGAGTGGGAATAAGAGATAATGTTGCATTATTGTTGGACTCCGATAGCCTGTCAAAACCATGTAAAAAGTCCATTTGGCATTCCCAGCAATCATTATTTCTATCAATGCTTATATGGGATAAACGGAGCCTTTCTTCCCGAGGGTAGAAACGAATAAATTCTACAGCCCATTGTTGCTGACCAATGTTGGAATTAAAGTTGAAATTGTGTAGGGGAATAGCTAATTCAACTTGAAACCCTTTTTCCGTAACTTTTCCAGCTGAATCCCATATGCCGTCCCATGAACTTTTTTCACTTTGTAAAGTGACGTCATAAGTGCTGTCGTTTTGAACACCTAAGGGGTTTACATAAAACTGAAATACCAATCGATGATCGCCATAGGGATCAAGGCGAATACCCACTAAATCATCATTTTTAGCATTATCTCGTCCGTGAAAAAAAGCACGTATATTCTCTGGTTCAGGATCTTCTGCAACGAAAGAGACATAGAGGGTTTCACCATCTTCAAAATAGCTGACTCGGGTTTCCACTGGAGATGGCGTATTTTCATAGGGATGGGTAATTTTATCCAGATGAATGGTTGTAGCATTAACCCAGGCCGCATCATCCAGATTACCATCAATATTTATTCTGGTTTCAAGGTGAGGGATAGATAAGGCGAGCACGTCAAAACATGCAGCTAGTAATAAAGTGCATAATAAATATTTAATGAACAGGCTTTTCTTACGCATTTTTAATTAATTATTGCTGGCAACCTTAATCCCTCGATATGAGACTATCTGTCTGGATGGATTTGACTCGTAAACTGCTATGATAATCGTGTTCTATCAAGTAGCAGAGAGGTTGTTTTACAATTTTCATTCCTTTAATGGGTAACCTATTTGGATACCTGCTATACCCAACAAGTATTGACTTCCTTTATAAGCATTATGCAAAGAGGAAACCATTAGCTTGCTTTGTGTGGTTAATAAAATAACCTATCAGTTCGTAAAACTAAAGCACATACTTGATAACAAGGTATCTATTTTCTGACGCTTTATCTGGAACATAATTGGGGATATGTGAAATCAGTAACTTATCGTATAACGATTTAGTTGTTAGTGACTGTATTTTAAGGCTAAAGACGATTGTCGAGCCTTTCTCAAACTTAACTTTACGAACTTTTTATTGTTATCTAATTGAGAAGCGCTTGTGTATTTTTATAACTAATTGATTTTATTCGGTTATTATTTCGCTTCCGTTTTCAATTCAGGTTTTGAATCAGTCAATGCATCTGTTTGTGAAGAGAATGTAGTTTGAGAACTTTTTATCCCGTGACCGGAGTATAAAAAAACAGATGGCGTTAATTCAAGTAGAGAAGTAACAATATCTAACAGTTTTCGTGTAGGAAATCAGGAATTGACCGTTAGAATTCCGGGAACAATATGTACTGTTTATTTATGAGAGGCGGATTGGATGAGCAAGGTAATGCGTAATTTTGTTTTACCTGTATTGATTCTGTTAATTGCGGTGGCCTTAACAATGGTGATGATAGGCGCGAAAAAAGCACCGGAAAAACAGGAAGCAGAGGATAAGGCGTTTTTGGTTAAGGCTGTTGAGGTGACAACCAAAGACATGAACTACATTGTAAAGTCACAAGGTACGGTGCAACCCAAAGTTAAAACAGTGCTAAGTGCTCAGGTGAGTGGCAAAGTTGTTAAATTGTCAGATGCTTTTGTTGCAGGAGGTTTATTTCAAAAGGGCGACTTACTCATTCAGTTAGAGCAAGCGGATTACATTACTGATTTCAAATCGGCTGAAGCTGAATTGGCAAGAGCTAAAGCGGCTTTGGAAGAAGAGCAGGCGAAGGGCAAAGTGGCTGCGGAAGAATGGAAAAGTGTTCGAGACAGCGTTGCGCCGGAATTAGGTTTACGTAAGCCTCAGTTGGCAAAGGAAATCGCTAACGTAAGAGCGGCAGAAGCGCAATTGGAAAGAGCCAAGCGTAATTTGGAACGTACCGAAATTCGTGCTCCTTATGATGGTTTGGTAAGAAGCAAGAATGTCGATATTGGTCAGTTTGTTGCAGTTGGTTCTGAACTGGGGTCTGTGTACGGTACTGATATCGCTGAAATCAGGATGCCGCTGAGCGACAACGATCTGGCTTATCTTGAGCTATCCCATGAAGGAAGCCGAGGGTCACATTTACCCTCAAAGGTGACATTGTCTTCTCAGGTCGCTGGTAAGCAGTTTTCCTGGGATGCTCGTCTGGTTCGCAATGAAGGAGTCCTGGATGAAAAAAACCGCGTTATTTATGTTGTGGCTGAAGTTCAGGATCCTTACATGCGTGAAAGTGCCATTTATGATGCCCCATTGAAATTTGGTCGCTTTGTTAGCGCTCAAATTACCGGTAATTACGCTGAAAACATTGTTGTTCTACCACGAAATGTTTTGCGTCTTGATGGCACAGTATTAGTCGTTGATGAAGAGAGAAAACTGCATATTACCCCGGTGAGCGTTCAAAAATCCGATGAAAAATTAGTGTATATCAGTGAAGGTTTATCGGTTGGACAAAAGGTGATTGTCAGCGCAGTACCTAATCCCGTAGAAAACATGAGCGTTCGTTTCGCGGAAGAGAGTGGTGAAGCACAAGATAGTATTGGAGAAATAGCTAAAGCAGGTGGCTCCTTATGAGTATGATTGACACTCATAAAGGGCTTATTGCCTGGTTTGCCCGTAACAGTGTGGCGGCAAATTTGCTCATGTGGCTATTAATCATTGGTGGCTTATTTTCTGCTATTAGTATCAAAAAGCAGATATTTCCTAATTTTGAAATAAATAACGTCGTTGTTCGAGTTCCTTATCTCGGAGCTGCTCCCCAAGAGGTTGAAGAAGGCGTCATCATCAAGGTTGAAGAAGCTGTAAAGGATATTGAAGGGATCAAAAAGATAACTTCTAATGCTGTAGAAGGTATGGCTACTGTGACCATAGAAGTGCTTGATGACTATGACCCTCAATTGGTTTTGGATGAGGTCAAAGTTCAGGTTGATGCCATTCCCAGCTTTCCAGAAAATATTGAGAAACCGATTGTGTATCGTCAGAAACCGCAACAAACCGTATTGTGGGTTGCTTTATATGGAGAAGCATCAGAACGATTTTTGAAAGAAGAAGCAAAGAAGTTAAGGGACGAGATTGCTAATTTACCCGGAATTTCCAGCGTTCAGGTTGTTGGAACTCGTGATTATGAAATTTCCATTGAGTTATCTGAGCTCCGGTTACAAGAATATGGCTTAACCTTTCAGGAAGTGGTTAATGCTGTGCGTCAATCTTCTATAGATTTACCCGGCGGCTCCATTAAATCAGATGATGGCGACATTCTTCTTCGTGCCAAGGGGCAAGCCTATACAGGGCACGAGTTTGAAAATCTGGTGTTGTTGACTCGTTCTGATGGAACACGATTGACTTTGGGAGATATTGCCACGGTTAAAGATGGGTTTGTTGAAGATACTAATTATGCTGTTTTTGACGGTCGCCCAGCGGTTAACGTAAGAGTTGATGCTGTTAGCGATCAAAATGCACTGGAAATCTCCAAAGAGGTTAATCATTACTTATCAACCCGAACCTTCCCGGAAGGCGTGCAAGCTGACGCTTGGGGCGACTCATCTTTCTATTTGAATGACAGATTGAACATGATGTTATCCAACATGTTCTATGGCGCTATTCTGGTTTTTCTCGTGTTGTCACTATTCCTGAAATTGAAACTGGCATTTTGGGTGATTGTTGGATTACCTGTGTGTTTCCTTGGGGCAATACTATTTATGCCTATGGAACCAATGAATGTATCGGTGAACATGATCAGTTTGTTTGGTTTTATCCTGGTGCTCGGGATAGTGGTTGATGATGCCATTATTATGGGGGAGTCTGCCTATTCAGAGATCGATCGCAAAGGGCATAGTATTGATAATGTTATTGTCGGGGTGAAGAAAGTTGCTATGCCTGCGACTTTTGGCGTGTTAACCACGATTGCAGCATTCACTCCAATGTTAATGGTACCAGGAACATTTGGTGAGATATGGAAGACTATTGGATGGGTTGTCATTATTTGTCTGGTGTTCTCATTGATAGAATCAAAGTTTGTATTGCCCGCTCACTTGGTTCACATGAAAATGAAACCGTATGAACCCGAAAAAGCCAATGCACTACAGCGATTCCGAGATTATTTTTCTGAAGGCTTAAAAAACTTCATACAGACGGTCTATTTACCTGTTTTACAAAAAGCGATACGTAATCGTTATATGACAATCGCTGGTTTTGTTGCTGCGTTGATTTTGACCATTGGCCTGTTTGGTGGCGGTTTAGTGAGATTTGTTTTCTTCCCAAATATTCCCAGTGACTTTATTCAGGCTGAAATGGAAATGTTACCGGGGAGTTCTACTCGACAACGCGATGACGCCTTAAAAATTATTGGTGCAGCACTTGAGAAAATGAATCAGGAAGTTGAGAAGGAGACTGGAGCTGCGGTAGTGAAGCACTCTATGCTTTTTGATCAAAGTAGTTTGGCTGGAACCGTGTTCGTGGAACTGACCAAGGCAGAGACCAGAGAGCTGGATGGTTTTGAAATTCAGCGTCGTTGGAAGAGCATGATCCCTGATATCCCCGGAATCAAAAAGGTTGACGTTGGATCCGCTGGTGGTTTTAGTGCTCCGGATATTAGCCTCAACCTAACGGGAACAAACTTGAATGAATTGCGTCATGCCAGTGATGAGTTAAAAGCTCATTTGCAAGGGTACAGTGGTGTACGAGACGTATCCGACACCTTTAGCGGCGGTAGTGATGAAATACGCATCAAGATTAAACCCGAGGCGGAAGCGCTAGGGTTAACGCTGGATAGCCTGGCGAAGCAAATTCGCTATGGTTTCTATGGCGCAGAAGCTCAGAGAGTGCAGCGCGGTGACGAAGAAGTTAAAGTCATGATCCGCTATCCCAAAGATGAGCGGAGTTCAATTGCAAGTCTTGAGAATATGCGAATTCGTACAACCAGTGGTGACGAGATTCCATTTTCACAAGTGGCTGAAATCGAAATGGCTAAAGGTTATGGCTCTATTATTCGATTGGATGGTGTGCGTTCTATCACCTTGTCGGCAAAAGTGAATAAAGGCGTACTGGAACCACAGGAAGTGGTTAAAGATGTACAGGAAAATTTTATACCGCAATTGTTGCAGAAGTATCATAGCGTTTCTTTCACTTTGGAAGGCCAATCCAAAGAACAAGGGGAGGCTTTGGCGGGTATGGCGAAAGGCGCCATCTTCGCTTTGTTTGCCATTTACGCTTTGATGGCGATCCCTTTGAAGTCATACAGTCAGCCTTTAATCATCATGTCAGTCATCCCTTTTGGCATTGTGGGCGCTATCGTTGGACACTTATTACTGGGTCATTCCATTAGCGTGTTGTCTATGTGTGGCATTATTGCGTTATCGGGGGTTGTGGTGAACGATAGCTTGATTATGGTGGACTTCGTAAACCGAGCAAGAGAAGAAGGCTATTCAGTATTTGAAGCCGCTGTTCAGGCCGGGGCTCAACGTTTCCGGGCTATCATTTTGACTTCGTTAACTACGTTTATGGGCTTGGTTCCCATTATTTTGGAAAAGAGCTTGCAAGCCCAAATTGTTATTCCAATGGCAATATCATTGGCGTTTGGTATTTTGTTTGCCACTGTTATTACCTTGTTATTGGTTCCATGCCTTTACATAGTTTTGAGTGACTTAAAGGCATTCTTTACTGGAGAAGCAAAGGTTGAGGAAACTAACTATGATGTTGGTGTAACGCTGGCGGATGACTAAAAGCTTGTGCTACAAAATGACATACGTATAAATTGAAAAACGCCCCTTTATTGGGGCGTTTTTACTTCATTCTTTGGAAATCCTAGAATCGGCGTTGTTGTCTCTGACCACCGCCACCACCGCTGCGGTTGTTTTGTGGAGGTCTTGCCTCACTAACCACGATAGTGCGCCCAGCCATTTCTTTGCCGTGCATCGCTTCGATAGCTTTCTGACCATCTTCTTTTGAGCCGAATTCTACAAACCCGAAGCCTTTTGAACGATTAGCTTCGCGATCCATAATAATCTTTGCTGAAGTAACTTCACCAAACTCTGAGAAGGTTTGCTCTAGTTCGCCATCGGTCAGGCGATAAGGTAGGTTTCCTACGTACAATTTCATTAGGGTATCTCTCGACTATTGGGCTTCAACGTCATTCAAGTGCCAACAGTCAAAATCACCTGATGCCGAGCAGGGGCAACCATTACCTCCTGCCATCAGCGTCAGTTTAGGTGTATTTAATTACATAAAGCAACAGGGAAATGAAAAATATAACCATTTCTTCACATTTAATGATGATTTTATTCGTTAAAAATCGTGTTAATCGTTTAATGAAGGTGCGACACACCTCAAGCAGAACAGATTTTTTTGACATCAATTGGTCATTTTTCGAATGTAGACTAAGCTCATTTCTTAAACAGAAGCTTAGAAATAGCAACAGAAGTATTAATAACAATTACTCAAAATACTTCAGTGTTGAGCCTCTGTTAAAAACAACAATAAAGTGTGCTAAGGAACAACATCTGTCTATTGGGTGTTGCATAAAGAAATGAATACAGAACGAATTTATCTATTTTTTGGGTTATTTCTAATATTGCTGACATGGAGTGTCTGGATTTTGCAGTCTAACATACCCATCGAGCATGATTTGATTGATTACAACGATGTGATCAGTGAAATCTTTTCTATATCCTTCATCTTAATGATGATAACCGTGAATATCAGACTCCGATCCGAGTCATCAAATTCCACTATGGTTTTCTCTGGACTGTGTTGCTTACTGGTTGGACATTGCCATGATTTATTGGATGAGTTTGTTTTAATCAGTGCTCAATGGATTAGCATGATTTTGGAGAATCTGGCGAATAATCTGGGAGTCGTTATCATCAGTATCGCTATTTTCCGTTGGTCATCACATTACAAGAATCAACTGGCGATATTGCAACGACAAAAAATAGAACTGACCAAGGCTAGCCATACCGATTCACTTTCCAAGCTTTATAATCGTCGTTTTTTGCACAGTGAATTTATTGATCAAATTAAGAACGCCTACGAGCCTGAGCAAAAGTTGTCGCTTATTATGATTGATTTGGATCGCTTTAAAGAGATCAACGATACCTATGGGCATCTTGAAGGTGACAAGCTGATTATGCACATGGCGCAAATTATCAGAGATGAAATTAGAGCCTGTGATTATGCATTTCGATATGGCGGTGAAGAATTCCTTATTGTGCTGGACGCAGACATGTCGACTGCGCGTCATGTTGCCGAACGTATTCGTAAAACCTATCAGGAATCTGAATATTATATTTCTGATGAACGAGTGAATAAGTCAACCAGTATTGGCATTGTCGAATACTCACCTCGCCATAACTTTGAAAATGCCTTGGATATTGCAGACAAAGCTTTGTATCAGGCAAAAAATAAAGGACGTAATCAGGTGATTATTGCCGATGGAAGCAAAACAAAAGTGTATTCTGGCTCTCCAGTTTCCTCTAATCCTGTTACGTCCTGATTTTTCTTTTGGTTCTAATTTCTTTGTGTTCTGATTTCTGGATGTAAGCACTCTTCAGGATTGCAATAAAGTTTCGCAATAATCGACAAAATTATTGGATGTTATTAGACCTAGCAATTTTTTGTTGTCACTAATAACAGGCAGGCAACCATGACGGTTCTTTTTGAATAATTGGATCAGATCTGTCAGAGGTTTGTCTTTTGATACTGTCAAATATTCTGTTTCCATTACTTCTTTGATATTGGTTTCCTGTTCCATTTGAACCGATTCTTGAGTGCCATAAAGACTAAGTAGATGCAGTGCTTTATTGAACAGACTTTTCTGGCTGACAATGCCTACCAGCTTGTATTCTGAATCTATAACGGGAATATGTCGGATATTCTGTTCTTTACTCAGTTTCATAGCATCAGCTACGGAAGCCTCTGGTGTAAGAGTATAAACAGAAGCGGTCATAATATTTTCGGCAGTATGAGTCATCTGGACACCTATCCTAATTTTTCCTGAATCAATGCTCTTCAGGATAATTCAATGCACTTGATAGAACTGTGATTTAGCTCAAAAACTTTGTTCTAAAGCCACTTAGGCCCTCAGGCTATTACGACTTAGTATAGTCACTTCTGTATTTATCAACCCACATAGCGGTAGCACCGCAAATAGCAACCGGCATCACCAGGAAGTTAATGATGGGGATCATGGAAAACAGCATAACGATAGTGCCGAAAGAGAATGAATCGCCTTTATGGCGAAGTAAGTCACGGCGCATTTCTGCGAAACTGACTTTGTGATTGTCGTAAGGGTAATCAAGGTATTGTACGGCCATCATCCAGGCACTAAACAAGAACCACAATACTTGGCCAATTACAGGAAGAAAGAAAAACAGGATCAAAAAGCCAATTGCTCGGGGCAGGTAGTAACGAAGCTTTGTGAATTCTCTTGATAGAGTTCTGGGAATATCTTTGATTAAGGTTGCAAAAGACCCATCATCCAAAGGTTTACCTGTTAGTAATAGTTCCATTTTTTCAGCAAGTAATCCATTAAAGGGCGCGGCAATCCAGTTAGCCAATGTACTAAATAAATAAGCCGAGACTAACAGAATGGTGATAACCGCCAAAGGCCAGACGAAATAAGCCACGGCGTCTTTTAGCCACTCCAGCCAGCTTGGGATTAGGTCAATCAGGTAAAGCACTAGCTCATCAATTCTTCCTACCAGATAGGTAAAGGCTGCTCCAAATAGCAATATGTTGACGAATAAGGGAATAAAGACGAAACGACGAATTCCTTTAGTTTGAATAAGCTTGAAGCCTAATAAGAAATATCCCGCACCACTATTTGCTTGCATAAAAACTGACAATTACCTGAAAACGACTAGTATTATCAGGGATTATAGGTACTTAATAACTGCATTAAAATCATCAATTGTTACAGAAATTGAGATTTGATAAAGTGCGGTGTGCGCTAGTAATGTATCGGCTAGGCTTTCAACATTTTGTTGCAATAACAGGCGAAACTTGTCTGATAGGCAATACGGTACATTCATTCAAGATAATAATAGGCTTAGCATAGCAACGCCATGCGATTGAAAAAAATACGATTAGCGGGGTTTAAATCCTTCGTTGATCCTACCAATATTCCTTTTCCAGATGATATGACCGCGATTGTCGGGCCGAATGGCTGTGGCAAATCGAATGTTATTGATGCTGTGCGTTGGGTGTTGGGAGAGAGTTCTGCTAAAAATTTGCGTGGCGACGCAATGACTGACGTTATTTTTAACGGTTCTTCTGTACGTAAGCCTGTATCCCAATGCAGTGTTGAGCTGGTCTTCGATAATAGTAGCGGCAGAATTCAAGGCGAATTTGCTGGTTACAATGAGTTGTCAGTCAAACGAGTTGTTACCCGCGAAGCGCAATCTTTTTACTATCTCAATAATGCCAAGTGCCGCCGCCGCGATGTCACCGATTTGTTTTTGGGAACCGGATTAGGCCCTCGCAGTTATGCCATTATTGAACAGGGCATGATCTCTCGCCTGATTGAATCCAAGCCGCAGGAATTAAGAGTCTTTATTGAAGAAGCTGCGGGCATTTCGAAATATAAGGAACGTCGTAGAGAGACGGAAAACCGCATCAAGCATACCCGGGAAAATCTGGAACGCCTGGAAGATGTGCGTATGGAATTGGGACAACAGCTTGATAAATTGCAACGTCAGGCTGCTGCTGCGCGACGTTATAAAGAATTAAAAGCCACAGAACGAAAGTTTAAAGGTGAATTGGCTGCCATTCGTTGGTTAAAGCACACGGCGTCTATCACTGAGCTGGAAACTCAAATTGAGAGACAGGAGAATGAAATTCAGCAGTTTATTGCTGAACAACGTGGTGACGAATCCAGTATTACCCGATATCACGATGCTCAAGCTACTCTAAAGCAACAGCTTGCTGATGTGCAGCAGAGAAACTTCACTTTGGCGACAGAAATCACCCGTATAGAACAAAACCAAATCCATTCAAAACAACGAACAAACCAAATACAGCAAGAAGTTAGAAGCTTAAACGAAGCGATTATTGAGAACGAAGAGCAAATTGGCGCATTACAAGCTCGGGTTGAAGAGCTTCAAGCTATTCTGGATGAATCTGAGCCGCAAAGAGAATTAATAACCGAACAGTTGTTACAAGCGGAAGAAGCGCTGTCTGTAAAAGAAGAAGAGTTTCAGGAAAAGCAATCCTTGTGGCGTCAGCAAGAGTTGCAATTTAACAATATCAAACAGCAAATTCAGAGCACTTATAGCCAGATACAATCTGGTCTGCAAATGCAATTGCGTACCGAACAGCGTATTTCTGAATTACAGGATGAAGCTGATGGACTGCAAGATTCCAGTGCCGTCACAGAATTACAGAACACTTTGGAAGAATTAGCGTTCATTCAAGAGGAATATCAACAGGCTAAGGAAGACGCTCAGAGCGCGGAACAGTATTTTGTTGAGGCAAAACAGGAGTTTCAGCAGGCGCAGTTAGTGCAGACTGAATGCTTTCGAGAATTACAGCAATTAAGAGCTACTTTGCAAGGCTTGGAAAATTTACATGCCAAAGAAAGCGAGCACAGTGGTGCGGTTGCCCATTGGCTTGCTAACAACCATTGTGAAACGCAATCCATCTGGGAATATTTGAATGTTGAACCCGGGTGGGAAGTGGCTTTTGAGACCGCTTTACAACAATGGCATAGCGCACTAGTGGTTACTGAACGTCCTGAGCAGATGCATGTAAATGGACTCAGGTTGTTTTTCGCTGGTTCATTAATTCGTCATAAGCCTGAAAATACACTTGCCACAAAATGTCGAGCCGAGCAGGTTCCTGAATGGTTAACGCATATTGCTATTGCTGAAGATGAACAAGCGGCCATACGCCAGCAAGCGCAGCTCGTCAATGGTGAAACTTGTATAACCCGGGATGGGTTTTGGGTTGGTGTTGATTGGTCTATTTCCGGCGTTGATGCGGAGCATAGTGGAGCTCTGGAACGTTTGGCTGAAATGAACCATATCGAAGAACAGATCGAGCAATGTGAGACTAAATACTCGGAATTGCTCGACAGGGAAGAGGTTGCGCAGCAAAAAGTCGATAAATTACAGGTTGAGCGCGAAAAAGCTCAGGAAAAACGCCAATCTTTTGAAGCTTCATTACAACAACTTCAGAAACAGCAACAATTTTTACAGCAACAAGTGGAGCGACAGCAACAACATAAGAACAAATTATTGAGTGATTTGGCTTCTTATAAGGAACAGTTGCTTGAAGAGCAAGAGCAACAAGAAGAGCTCAATGAACAGGTTGCTATGTTGGAAGAGCAACTGAGTGAACTTGATGGTGATTATGACGGCATAGAACAGTTACGTCAGCAAATGCAGCAATCTATTGAACAAAATCGGGTGCAAGTGGCTCAGTATCAAAATGAAAGCCACCGTTTGGAACTGAATGTTCAATCGCATCAAAATCAGCTGCTAACTGCTAAAGATAATGAACTGCGCACTCAGGCTCAAATCAATAACATGCAGGAAAAGCTGCGCCATCTTGAAGATGAATTGCATGAAATGGCAATGCCGATGGAAGAGCAGGCTGAGCGTTTGGAAATTTTGCTTAATGAACGTAGCGAAGCCCAGCAGTTACAGGAAAAAGTCAGTGATGAATTGGCTGAAGTTGAAGGCTTGTTATCCGATATTGAAAAAGGGCGACAAGGTGTTCAATCCAGAATTGAGAAGGCGCGAGAAGTTCAGCAAAGTACCAGGTTGGAATGTGAAGGTTATAGGGTGAGAGCCAATGCTGTTGTTGAACAGCTACAAGAAATGAATCAACCGCTTAAACCTTTGTTAGAGCAATTGCCTGAGGATGCCGATGAAAAGCTCTGGCAAGACACACTGGAGAAAACCACTGCTTCGTTATCTCGATTAGGCGCAGTAAATCTGGCCGCTGTGGAAGAATACGAGATTCAGGCGGAGAGAAAGCAGCATCTCGATACTCAAAACGATGATTTGGTTGCGGCGTTGGAAACACTGGAAAATGCCATTCGCAAGATTGATCGGGAAACCAGGGCTCGCTTTAGAGACACCTTTGATCAAGTGAATAATGATTTGAAACAACTTTTCCCGAAAGTCTTTGGTGGCGGTGCGGCTTATCTGGAACTGACGGATGATGATCTTCTGGATACTGGCGTGACAATTATGGCGAGACCACCGGGCAAGAAAAATAGTACAATTCATTTGCTTTCCGGTGGCGAAAAAGCCCTGACCGCTTTATCATTGGTTTTTGCAATTTTTCGCCTTAATCCTGCACCTTTTTGTTTGCTGGATGAAGTGGATGCTCCTTTGGATGACGCTAACGTGGGACGTTTTTGTAAGTTGGTGTCTGAAATGTCCAAAAGCGTGCAATTTATATACATAACTCATAATAAAATAGCGATGGAAATGGCACTGCATTTAACAGGAGTTACTATGGCCGAACCCGGAGTATCGAGGATTGTGGCTGTTGATGTGGAAGAAGCCGTTGCTATCGTTAACGCATAAATAAAGGTTTGTTTATTGATGGAAGATTTGCGACTTGCCATTATCGTTTTAGGCGTATTTTCAATATTAGGCATTTTGGTACATGGTTTATGGACAATTCGGAAAAATGCCGCTAGTAAAGACGCGAAAAAAGAAGCTAACAATCCTAATCTGAGAAAAGAGCCGGAACTCAACGGGAATAGCAGTGATTACGATGATGTGGTCGGTATTGCCGATGATGATCCTCTTCTAAGTGATTCTATAAACGAATCCATTGATTTTTCTTCTGATAGTAACGCATTTAGAGTCAATGCTGATTACGACGATGATATGGGTACAACAAGTACCGGCGCTAATTCGTCTGCATTTGACGAAGACGGTATTGGTCAGGTGCGAACTGTTGCCAGAAATACGGTGGAGCCCAAATCCTTTTCTGTTAGAAAAGACATTTCTGCCATAGAAGATGACGAAGAATACCAGGAAGATTCATACAAAGAGCAATCGCAAAAGCCATCTTCTGCTTCGTCGGCTAAAGACGAATCTCTTGATGCTTATCCTGAACCCCCCCGTTCTCTTTTGAAATCGGACACAAAGTCTCCCGCAGCAACGGCAAAAAATAGTGAACCAGTTAAAAGTAAGTTGTCTTTGGCTGAGCGTGCCAAGCAATTGGTGAATGGTGGAGATAAGAAAGAAGTAAAACCTTCTACCAGACGAGTTGAGCCTCGATTGAGCGAAGATCAGATCCGTATGGATTTTGATGACCAGCAAGTTGATGTTGACGAGTCTGCTTCGGCCGAAAGCGCTGAGCCCATGCAACAGGAAGTGTTGGTGCTTAATGTAAAAGTGCCCGAAGGCAAAGAGATATCTGGAGCTTCTTTGTTGCCAGCATTGTTGACCCTGGGATTTAAGTTTGGTGATCAGGATGTCTTTCATCGCCATGCTGCCAGTAATGGCAAGGGGCCTAAATTATTCAGCCTGGCTAATATGTTTAAGCCGGGTACATTTAATCTGGACGAAATGGAAACCTTTAAAACCCAAGGTGTGTCTCTGTTTATGATTTTGCCGATTGAAGGCGATCCGCAACAGGTTTTTAATATGATGCATAACGCTGCTCGTAAACTGGCAGATGAATTTGGGGCTCAAATTTTAGATGGTCGCCGCAGTTTGTTGACTAAGCAAAGTTTGCGTCAGTACGTTGAAAAAATTAGAGAATTTGAACGTAAGCGGATGATTCATCGCGCTTAATTGCTTCTAATCAAAATTTGTTCAAAAGCTGCTGGGCAAATTTGTCGTTTAACTTTATCGAAAGTTAATTTGAAACCTAACTGGAAACTTAATTGAAAGCCTGGTGATGAGCCGGGCTCTGTTTTATATGCAAGAACAAGAAGATTTATTTTCAAATAGCCATGATTCTGAACCAGCCAGTCGTATTAACGAATTGAAATCAACGCTGGAAGACTACAACTATCAGTATTACGTTTTGGATAATCCAACTGTGACGGATGCTGAATATGATCGCTTAATGCGGGAACTGGTCGAGCTGGAAAAATCGAATCCAGAATTATTAACTTCTGATTCACCGTCACAAAAAGTGGGTGGGGCGCCATTGCCTGAATTTCAGCAGGTAACTCATGAAGTTCCCATGTTGTCCCTCGATAACGCCTTTAGTGAAGATGAAATGCGTGCTTTTGAAAAGCGCATGTTGGATCGATTAAAACGCTCAATCACTCTGACTTATTGTTGTGAACCTAAATTAGACGGGCTTGCTGTTAGTTTGTTATATGAAGATGGCAAATTGGTTCGTGGTGCTACGCGTGGTGATGGCACTGTCGGTGAAGATATCACGCAAAACGTGCGTACTATCAAGAATATTCCCCCTAGACTTCGTGGTGAACAATACCCTCAACGCGTTGAAGTGCGTGGCGAAGTGTTTATGCCTCTGGCGGGCTTTGAAAAGCTGAATCAGGAACAGGCTGTGCAAGGAAAGAAAATCTTTGTAAACCCTCGCAATGCTGCCGCCGGAAGCTTGCGTCAATTAGATTCGCGCATTACTGCAAAACGTCCGCTTATGTTTAACGCTTATTCCATGGGCTTGGTGGAAGGTGAAAAAGAAGAACTGGCCGATACACATTATGATCGTTTGCAGCAGTTAAGAGAATGGGGATTACCTGTTTCAAAAGAGATCCGTCAGGCAAGCGGTGTTGAAGAATGCCTCGATTATTATCGGGAATTGGGTAATAAGCGTCCTGAACTTGGCTATGAAATTGATGGTGTCGTGTTTAAGGTGAACGACCTCGCCATTCAGGAAGAACTTGGATTTGTTGCTCGAGCTCCGCGTTGGGCTATTGCCCAGAAATTCCCGGCACAGGAAGAAATGACGACATTGCTGGACGTTGATTTTCAGGTTGGACGTACCGGTGCAATTACTCCGGTTGCGCGATTAGAACCTGTATTTGTTGGTGGTGTTACGGTTTCCAATGCCACTTTGCATAATCAGGATGAGATAGAACGTTTAGGTGTGAAGAAAGGCGATACCGTCATTATTCGCAGAGCAGGGGATGTGATCCCGCAAGTGGTTTCTGTTGTCTTGGAAAAGCGCCCCGATGATGCTCAAGATATTGTTTTCCCTGAACATTGCCCTGTATGTGATTCCCATATTGAGCGCACTGAAGATCAGGCTGTGGCGCGCTGTACAGGAGGTTTAGTCTGTAAAGCGCAACGTAAGGAAGCCATAAAGCACTTTGTGTCCCGAAAAGCGTTAGATGTCGATGGTTTGGGTGACAAACTTATTGAGCAATTTGTGGATTTGGGGTGGATTGAAACCCCGGCAGATCTGTTCAAACTGGATATTGCTCAGGTCGCTGCTTTGGAGCGTATGGGCGAAAAATCGGCTGCTAATATTGATAAAGCGTTGGACGCAGCTAAGAAAACGACCTTAGCCAAATTCATTTATTCTTTAGGAATACGTGAAGTGGGTGAAGCAACCGCTGCAAACCTGGCTAATCATTTTTTGACTCTGGAAGCTCTATTGCAAGCTGATATTGCTGCACTTCAAGAAGTTGATGATGTCGGTGAAGTCGTTGCACAGCATGTTGTACATTTCTTTGGTGAAGCGAGAAACCGCGAAGTTATACAGCAATTGCAAGATGCCGGTGTACATTGGCCCCAAATCGAGAAAAAGTCTCAGGATGAGCAACCTCTAATAGGCAAAACCTTTGTGATTACCGGAACTTTATCCAGCATGGGACGCAATGATGCCAAAGCGCGATTGCAAGATTTGGGCGCTAAAGTTGCCGGCAGTGTTTCCGCTAATACTGATTATCTGGTTGCGGGGGAAAAGGCGGGCTCTAAATTGACTAAAGCGCAAGAGCTTGGCGTTGAAGTGATGACCGAAGAGCAAATGTTGGCGCTATTTTCTGAGCATGAATAAGGTTTAGAAAAATTCGTACCATATAAATACATCTCTATAGATCTTCAGACGCAGGGAAGCGACTGCAAAATTCGCACTTAAAATTTCTATACAAGAGAATAATTGAGAGCTTTAGAGAAAGGAGTAAATCGTTTTTATTCGAATGAAGAGGAATCAGGGAGTAAGATATTAAAAAGGGCGTAGATAACCCTTTTTAATATCTAAAATAGAGGCCTATAGCTTTTTGATATCTCTAGCTTGCAGACCCTTGTCACCTTCGATCAATGTGAATGTAACTTTTTGGCCTTCTTGCAGCGATTTAAATCCAGTGCCTTCGATTGCTGTGTGATGAGCAAAAACGTCAGGACCACTTTCTTGTTGGATAAAGCCAAAACCTTTGGAGTTGTTAAACCACTTAACCGTGCCAGTTGCTTCAGACATAAATATTCCTATCTTTCAGGTTTTTCAAACAAGCCGTTTAAACTTCAAATCGGCGACGGAGCTGAAGAGGTTCTACTACTTATGAAAATGACAAGGTACTACTGCACAACTTGATGTACATAAATAACGTAAGAACTTCAAACTGGGTAAATTATATACCTTTGATAAGTGGAGTCAACTATTTGAAAGTGAAAAGTCAAAATTATTTTCTACTAATTTTTTAATCTGACGTTGTCTGTGTTTATAAAAGTAATTAGCAAAGGCTCCTATAATAGGAGTAAGTATTCCAGCTTCCAGCTCCATGTGATCGTGATATAAGCAGCCATTATCTGTTGGTGTGATAGTAAGGGTGTGATCCCATCTTTTTACTGAAGAGCTAAATCCATTGTCGCGAATTGCATATTTTTCATCCTCTCCTTTTTCTGGATATGTAATTACAATTGCTTGCTCTCCAATGG
The DNA here is from genome assembly GCF_019900845.1 of Paraneptunicella aestuarii. Classification (NCBI taxonomy): domain Bacteria; kingdom Pseudomonadati; phylum Pseudomonadota; class Gammaproteobacteria; order Alteromonadales; family Alteromonadaceae; genus Paraneptunicella; species Paraneptunicella aestuarii. The sequence goes on from NZ_CP074570.1 coordinate 2,255,011, forward strand.
GAATGAAACCAAATAAATACATAGAAACCCAATAAGTTTCTTCTTGCCAAATTTCTGGTAATTGCTTTGGTGTTTTAGGCTTAAATTTAAGCAGGGGATGTGATACATAATTCAGCGCTTTAGTCATTCTGATGTGTTGGAATAGCTTGTCTGGCGTACATGGATAGTGACTTGATGCATCTATGTTCATTATTTTTTCTCTTTCTTGACGATATAAATAAGCGCTGATAATGCCGGTTTTAAAAACTATTTGAATAACCTTTGAGCCTTATTGGATTTTTTCTATTATGGAAAGATTTAATCTTAAATGTTGCTCTTATGTCGAGTTAACATAATTAGTTGTTTTGGTGTTGATGTAAATCAACGGAGTGAAAGCGAAACTTGTTTTATTTGTGAGCACATTTCATAATCGCAATCTCTATATTTTATAACTTTCCTTAATATGTATTCTAAAATTTATTTAATTGGCTTGTGTTTTTCTCAAATATATAAAGTTATTCAAAATTAAATAATCAACCATTTGGTATATTTAATTATACTTTACGTTCAATTTAAAGCTTGGTTAAGGTTAATTTGTTTGTTTAGGTGCTTAAATAAATACCCAGACCTAAAATGTATCGATAAACTTAATTGGAACTCTTGGTTCCGAAATTTAGTATATGTGCGAAATTCTCATTCATTGGATACTCACCAGAAGTCCATCCCAGGCGAACTACAACACTATTTAGTGAAGGCACAATCATGACTGCCTGCTTTCTATTTCCCAACATAAAGTAAGCATCCTTTGGCAGCTTGGAATATTCCAGGGCATCTGCGTTCTGGTTGAGCCAAAACTGATAGCCATATGCCGGGTAGTTGTCAGAAGGGTTTTGCATCGAAGCCTTATTAACCCAATCCTCAGAGAGTAGCTGTTCTCCCTGGAATTCACCCTTATTCAGCATTAAAAGACCTAATCTCGCCCAGTCGCGTGCCGAAGCGTAAATGTAGGAACTGCCTACATAAACCCCGCTAGGGTCTGTTTCAAAGGTGGAATGTGCCATGTTGAGTTTGGATAAGATCTCTTGCTGCAGAAAGTTATAGGAAGCTTGTGGCGTTCCACCCAGATGTTCATACATCCAACGGCTCAAGATGTTGGTTGTGCCTGATGAATAGGAAAAGTGGGTGCCTGGCTGATACTCTGGTGTTCCTGTTAAAGCGACATCTGATGCACTATGAGCAAGGAATAACATTCGTGTTGAATCACTTCCGGGGGCATAGGTTTCATCAAACTTTAGTCCGGAAGACATTCTTAACAGATGTTCTAATGATATTTGACTGCGGTGATCGTCTTCCCATTCTGGAAAAAGAGCTCTTTTGGTAGTGTCAGCCAGTTCCATATGCTCCATTCTTCCCAGCATGATAGATGTCAGGCTTTTGCCCATCGACCAACCAAGTAGTTTTGACTGATAGTCCAACCCCGGTGCGTAAGACTCGGCTTTTATTTCACCATTCTGCACCAACACTAATGCTCGGGTTTGCAAACCTGCCTTATTGTCTTGCTCAAGCAGTTTATCCAGTTTTTGTTGTTTGTCTGAATCAATGGTGTTGACTTGATAACCCTTTGGCCAAGGTCGAGCTTCAGATGGAATAGGAATGGCAACAATAGAATCGAGAGCTGATGTGTCACCAATATCCAGAGAACATCCGGTTGCCTCTCGGTAGGTCGCAGAATAGCTGGCAAGTCCAAGCATATCGGTAACAACACGTTGAGCATCGGGTTGGTATTGAATGTCGAGATATTGATTAACGGGGGAATAGGAAAGTAAATCTGAGCGAATCTGTTCATCTGAAAAGTTGGAGAGGTATTTCCCTGAACAAGCGAGTTTTGCGCCTAACGCCGCCGCTACATCAAGTGCTGAACCTAAGTGCCAAATGGAGAATCCGAGAAGTTGACGAGGAACTACAATGAACAGTGCTGCAATTAGAATCAATGCAACGATTTTGGTTTTCATGGAACGTGCTGCTTACTACTTCAAATGCTTTAGAAAAAATATTGACCGCGAGAATAAAGCACATTGAGCAATAACGCACTAACTTTTTGTTAACTAACTGTTACCGGCGTGACTATGCGGTCACTGTGCGGTGACTGATAGTGTTACTTTTTTTGTCTATCCTGACGTTTTTTCCAGGCTTTTTTAACTGATACTCGCCATAGTAAATCCAGCCCAAAATAACCCACCAGACCAAAAAATACCGCGCAGACTCCACAGCCTACTAAAAATGCAGGCCCAATAGTTTCTGCGCTTTGTATCAGCCATTCCCAACTCAGTTGGAATTCAAACTTTGATGGGGTTTCACCTAAAATGGCCACACCTACCATATAAGCGCCATAAAAAATGGGAGGCATGGTAAATGGATTGGTGATCCAGACGGTAGCGACAGATAGAGGAAGATTAACTCGTAATGGGATGGCGACCGCTGCAGCTAGCCACATTTGAAAGGGAACTGGCCAAAATGCAAAGAATAACCCAATGCCAAATGCGCCACTTGCTGATTTACGATTAAGGTGCCAAAGATTCGCGTCATGTAGCAGCGTCCCGAACATAGACAGTGCCTTTTGTTCCTTAATCTTTTGATGGTCCGGTAAGAACCGTTTAATCATTTTCTTTGGCATAATGTTCGACGCTAATTTTTCGGCAATCTTTAAAGAATTCCGATCTATATTGAAGCAGCATTTATGTATACTGGATTAATACAGATTCAATTTTGCAGGACGCAAGCAATACTATGGAAAGTCATACCAGGGCAAATAATACCAGGATAAGTAGTAATAAGAATCGTGTGATTCTCGCCTTTATTATCGGCAGCTCATCTTCACTACTGTGGGAAGAACTTCCCTCCCTCGGATTCCTGGCTTCGTTACTACTGATAGCATTACTGATTGTCTTACTGCCTGGTTTGACCGCTGCCATGGCTAAATATTCCAGCGCGCTCAAGATCCTGTTCAGTTTTACTTTGGGAGTAATCTGGACGGCGAGTGTAGGCCATTGGCAGGGCTATTGGCAACTCCCTAAACAATATTATCAACAAACTGTCACACTTGAAGGTGAGGTTTCATCGCTCGTTGACCATACAAAACAGTCTCGATTTACCTTAAATGTACATTCTTTGAACAATGAAAAGGTCGGAATAGGTGGCTTGGATATCCGTTTGTCATGGTATCAACCCGAATGGCAGGTGCAACAAGGGGATAGGGTTCGTTTCTCCGTGAAGTTAAAACCGCCTCATGGGTTAGCCAATGAACATGGGTTCCTGTATCAACAATGGCTGTTTGCAAACAACATTAAGGCGACGGGGTATGTACGTAAAGACAGCGGCAATGCACTTCTGGAACATGGCAACAGTTTACGGCAGGGATTATTGAATCGAATTCAATCTTATCAATTACCTCATGGGCGATGGCTATTGGCGTTGACTTTGGGTTATCGAGGAGGTTTAGAGCCAGAGGATTGGACGGTTCTGCAAAACACAGGAACGGCTCATTTGATCGCGGTGTCTGGTTTGCATCTGGGGTTGGTCGCAGGTTTTCTCTATATCTTATTGAGCCTGTGTGCCTGGCCTTTGCAACGGTTTATTGCTCAATACCAAATTAACTATCATGTGTTTTGCCTTGTTGCTTGCCTCGTGGGTTCTCTAGGGTATGCCTATTTATCCGGAATGGCATTACCAACGATTCGAGCGTGGCTAATGTTGTTGGTTATTTTTACTCTGCTTTGTTTTCGGCTTCATTGGTCGTTAATACGTAAAGTATTGGCTTGTTTGGCAATCTGTATTGTTATTTTTCCCTTAAGCCTATATTCGTTGAGTTTATGGCTCAGTTTTTCCGCCATGTTTACTTTGTGTTTCCTATTTTGGCGTTGGCCGGTCAGTAAATCTTATGAGGAATCTGGTATTTATGGTGTTTTAACGCGTAGTAAGACAATCTTCATTTTTACCTTGCGTATGCAAGCGATGCTTGCCCTTTTTATGCTGCCGATTGTCGCCTGGCAAATGAATACTCTGAGTATCTCGGCGCCTGTTGTGAATTTGCTGGCAGTGCCTTATGTCTCGTTTTTACTTCTCCCTGTGAGTTTGCTTGCGGTGCTGTTTGAATCGTTACAAGTATTGATGTTATCTGATGAGCCTTGGCTACAAGAACTAACAGAAACATTATTTCTTATCGCTGATTATTTGGCTCAATGGTTGGTTTCCGGTTTATATCTTGTGTCAAATTCTGAACTGAGCCTGGGGGCTGAGCAGAACGTGTTTTTATCGGCATCTATTCCGTCATTTCCAACGATTGTCTGGTTTTTATTATTACTTGCCAGTTTGATGTTATTGCTGCCCAAGCTGCCGTTTTCCAAATTCTGGATAGGATTGTTATTGATTCCGTTAATGAGTTTTGGGCGTGTTAATCAAAACGAATGGGAGTTGTCGGTATTGGATGTTGGGCAGGGATTGTCTGTGATGATAACCCGCAACAAGGCTACTCTGTTGTATGATACTGGTGCTGCTTATCCCGGTGGCTTTAATATGGCTGACGCAGCGATATTACCTATGCTCAAAGGTAAGGGCATCCCCAAAGTAGAGCAGCTTGTGATTAGCCATTGGGATATGGATCACAGTGGCAGTTATTCTAAATTACGTCAGTCTATTGCAATCGAACAGTTAATCACGCCCGATAATCAGCGCTGTCAGGTGGGGAAAAACTGGTTCTGGCAAGGTTTAACCATCATTCCGTTATGGCCGCCAAAGCCTGAATTATTGCAGGAATTGCTTGGTACATATGAGTTGGCTGAGCTCTCTGATAATAACCAATCCTGCGTGCTCAAGATCAGTGATGGTATGAGTTCGGTTATGTTAACCGGCGATATTGAAAAGGACGTTGAACTGGCTTTGTTACGACTTTATCGCGATGAACCTGAATTACTCAAAGCTGATGTTTTGATTGCTCCTCATCATGGCAGCCGTTCATCCTCTTCTGAAAATTTCATTGCAGCGGTTGCACCTGATTATGTGGTGTTTAGCAGTGGTTTTATGAACCGTTGGAAAATGCCGCATCAAGATGTTGTAGCGCGGTATGAGGAGCATGGCGCTAAGTTATTTAACACTGCAGACAGCGGAATGGTTCGATTTCGTTTTAACCCAACCGGGTTAGCATCTGAAAACAGACTTGAAATAAAAACGGTTCGCCAAGATATACGGAAGTTCTGGTATAACAACATTCCTGAGCTTGGGGCGAGAATGTAATAGATTCTACTCAGGATTACACAGGTATTACATTAGCCCGCTACAATAGGGTATTATAAGCCTCCGCGACAGGCCGCTTAACTTTTTGTATAGAATCAATAATATTAATGTCAACTCATCAATCAGCCGTTTCCGTATTCAAGCGCTTTAGCGTTTATCTTCGAGATTACAAACTGGCTTTCTTTGCCGCATTAGTTGGAATGATTGGATATTCTCTCATTGATGTGTTCTTCATTTCGCAATTACAGCCTGTGATAGACCGCAGTTTGGTTAATGGTGATTATGATTATCTGCGTTTGGCCGCTGTCTTTGTTGTGCCTATTTTCATCCTGAGAGGCATTTTCAATTTTATGGGAACTTACACCTTGTCCTGGATAGGTAACATGGTGGTGATGCGCATGAGGCAGCAGTTGTTCAGCAAGTATTTGCATCTGCCCGTTTCCTTTCACGACCAGAATTCAACCGGGATCTTAATCTCCAAGGTGATTTACGATACTGAGCAAGTATCGAACGCCGCAGGTAAAGCTTTGTTAACCTTGGTCAGAGAAGGCGCATTAGTGATTGGGTTGCTCGGTTTGATGTTTTATGAATCCTGGCAACTAAGTCTGGTGTTTTTATTAATTGGGCCTGTGGTTGCCATTATTGTTTCTGTTGTGAGCAAACGATTTAGAGTCGTCAGTAATAACATTCAAAAGGCCATGGGAAACCTGACGACTTCTGTAGAACAAATGCTGAAAGGTCATAAAGTGGTGTTGATGTTTGATGGTCAAGACTTGGAAAATAAGCGTTTTGAGGCTAAGAACAACAACAACCGTCAGCAAAATATGAAATTGATTGTGGCGCGCATTTTGAGCGTATCCAGTATTCAGGTGATTGCGTCTGTTGCGCTTGCTGCTGTACTTTATATCTCCAGTATGCCGGGTATGGTAGAGCAACTTACAGCGGGCGTGTTTACTTCCATCGTTGTTAGCATGACCATGCTACTTAAACCATTAAAACAGCTCACTACCGTTAATAGTGAGTTTCAGCGCGGAATGGCGGCCTGTGAAAGCATTTTTGAAGTGTTAGATCAGGATAACGAACAAGACTCAGGACAAACACAACTGCTGCGCTGTAATGGCAATATTGAGTTTAAACAGGTTTCGTTTTCTTACCCTGGTAAGGAGCAAAAAGCTCTGAGCGATATTTCCTTTAGCTTACAACCCGGAAAGAGTTTGGCCTTGGTGGGCAAATCGGGCAGTGGTAAATCAACCATTTCGAGTTTGTTAACCCGGTTCTATTTGGCTCAAGAAGGCAAAATACTCATTGATGGCCTTCCTATTGATGAGATCGCACTTCGCTCATTGCGCAATCAATTTGCTGTCGTATCACAGCATGTCATTCTGTTTAACGATTCTATTGCCAATAACATTGCTTACGGTATGGAAGGTAAAGTCTCGCGTGATGATATTCTTCGCGCAGCTCAATCGGCTCATGTGATGGAGTTTGTGAAACAATTGCCAGATGGAATCGACACAGTAATCGGGGAAAATGGTTTAATGCTGTCAGGCGGGCAACGCCAGCGTATTGCCATTGCGCGTGCCATTTTACGTGATGCGCCAATTCTTATTCTGGATGAAGCAACTTCGGCATTGGATACAGAGTCTGAGCGTTATATTCAGGAAGCATTGGAAACGTTGCAAAGCTCTCGTACCAGTATTGTCGTGGCACACCGCTTATCGACCATTGAAAATGCCGACAATATTATTGTCATGGAGCAAGGGAAAATCGTCGAGCAGGGCGATCATCAGTCTTTATTACAACAGCATGGTGTGTATGCCCAATTACATGCCTTACAGTTTGGTGAAAATAGTGCCAGTGATAGCCGGGTTATTGATATTCCCGAGATAGAGACTCCAGTGATTGATACCTCTGTGACTAATAAAGAAAACAAGGCGTAATTGTCTATGAGTGCCTTGGAACAAGCATGGTACAAATCATCCTGGTGGGTATGGTTGTTATGGCCTTTTACTCTGTTGTTTGGCGCTCTTTCTGCCATTCGGCGTTACCTGTTTAAGCGCGGTATTTTTTCATCAACTGCTATTTCTGCTCCAGTTATTGTGGTGGGCAATATCAGTGTTGGCGGTAATGGCAAAACGCCTTTGGTGATTGCCTTATGTCGTTGGTTGAGTGAACAGGGGGTTAAACCCGGAGTCGTCAGCCGAGGTTATGGCGGCAAACTGTCAACATCTCAGTTTCCTTTTGAGTTGAATCGTCCTGCAAATCCTTCACTCGTAGGGGATGAACCTGCATTTATTTCAGAACGATTATCTTGTCCGATAGTCATCGATCCGATAAGAGCAAGGGGAGCGGCTTATCTTGTAGAACAGTGCCAATGTGATGTAGTGATCTGTGATGACGGTTTGCAACATTACGCGCTGCAACGAGATATTGAAATTGCCGTAGTAGATGGCGTAAGGCGTCATGGTAATGGTTTTCTTTTGCCGATGGGACCACTAAGAGAAGGTTTGTGGCGATTGGAGACTGTTGATTTTGTGGTGGTGAATGGTGGTGAAACGTCAGGAAATGAAGTGCCAATGGCATTGGTTCCCGGTGAACTCACCAACCTGTGTGAGCCTAAGCAAACAATGCCTTTAAGCCAAATAAAAAGTGGTGTTATTGCCGCTGCGGGTATTGGTAATCCTCAGCGCTTTTTTGATTTGTTACAGCAACATCAAATACAAGTAGAAGTGCCTATGGCCTTCCCGGATCATTACCAATATCAAGAGGGCGATTTACCGGCCGGAAAAACGCCCGTATTGATGACGGAAAAAGACGCGGTAAAATGTGCCGAATTTGCACAGCCTAATTGGTGGTACTTGCCCGTAGAAGCGCAATTGCCAAGCTCTTTTTTGCAAAAATTAAAAGAAAAGTTACAGCACTCAAATACAGGTTCTTGCTGATAGCCAAGCGAGCGTAAGTAGCGAGTCAAAACATTAACCGGGGAAATTATGTCCTTTGATAAGAAATTACTAGAAGTTATTGCGTGTCCTGTCTGCAAGGGAAAATTGATATATCTTCCAGAGCAACACGAATTAGTGTGTGCCTTTGATCGTTTGGCATACCCCATTCGTGAAAACATTCCCGTTATGATTGAGTCAGAAGCTCGCGAAATGACGAGCACAGAAGTTGAAGAGTTGAAAAAATAGTCAACAATTCAGTGAGTCCATTCGGCAGCAACATCTACAACATGTAAAGGATATAATATGGCTAACGTTGTCATCACTGGTGCTAATAGAGGCATCGGCTTAGCTTTGACTAAGCATTATCTGAGCCGTGGTGATCAGGTTTGGGCATTATGCCGTAGTGCGAGCGACGAGCTTAAGGATACCCAAGCCAATATTGTTGAAGGCGTGGATGTTCAGGATTTTAACTCTTTGCCTAAAGCGTTAGCTCCTTTATCACAGATTAATATTGATATTTTGATTAATAACGCCGGGATTTTCCGAAATGAATCTTTGGGTGATATCAATGTTGATAGCATTGAACAGCAATTTAAAGTGAATGCACTCGCGCCATTGGTGATTACTGATCTTCTGGTGAACAATATGAATTCTGGAAGCAAACTGGCGCTGATCACCAGCCGAATGGGCTCTATTTCTGATAATGGTTCAGGAGCTTATTACGGATACCGTATGTCCAAAGCTGCACTTAATGCTGCGGGTATGTCATTAACTCAGGATCTGCGCTCTAAAGAAATTGCTGTGGCTATTTTGCATCCTGGATTTGTTCAAACAGAAATGGTGAATTTTAACGGTGATATCAGTGCTGATGATTCAGCGGCTAATTTGGTTAAGCGTATTGACGCGTTAACCATGCAAAACAGCGGTACATTCTGGCATAGCAATGGTCAGGAACTGCCTTGGTAAATATCGAATTTGAAATAGAAAAGGCTGCTGATGCAGCCTTTTCTATAATGTGTTTGAGTTATTATTAACCGCGGTTACGACCATATTTGTCATGGCTGGAAACCCAGTCACCCGCAATAACAGCACATCCCAGTGAAATATCACCAGCCAGCACGGTTGCGGCAACAATTTCAGCCAGCTTATTCGCTTTGTCTTTGCCCACACAGCCCAGCATATTAAGGCATTCGCGTTGTGTTGGAAGGGCAGTACCGCCACCAAAGGTTGCCACGATCAAGGAAGGCAGGGTGACAGCCAAATACAAATCACCATTGTCTAATAATTCGTGAGAGAACAAACCTGCGTGGGATTCAACCACGTTCGCTTCGTCTTGTCCGGTTGCAATAAATAATGATGCAATACCATTGGCTGCGTGAGGGCCGTTATAAGCAGCACCAGCCATTAAGGCACCTGTGTTTGCCAATACCGTTGCTTTGGCTAACATTTTAGTATCAACACCCATGACAGCTTTCAGGATCTCTTTCTTGATCACAATTTCTGCGATGACGCGTTTTCCGCGAGAGTGCAGCATATTCAAGTGAGAATGCTTTTTGTCGGTATCCATGTTGCCTGATAGCAGGTAGTTGGCACCGCCCGGGTAGTTGTGTTTAATCCACTCACAGGCAGCAAGTGTTGCTTTACCGACCATGTTCTGCCCAGCTGCATCGCCTGTTGTATAGTTGAAACGCAGGTAACGCGAACGTGCCACAGACCACTGATGGATATGTTTCAATTTACCTATGCTGGTTGTGGTTTCTGCAGCGGCTTTAATAGCTTCAAAGTTGTCTTTGACCCATTGACCAAAGTCTCTGGCTTCCCGTGCATTTTCAAATAAAAAGGCCGGGGCTCGTTGCATGAATTGTTCAACAACAGTTGTGGTTACGCCACCACATTCTGTAATAACGCGCATACCGCGACTATAACTGGCGACCAGGGTTCCTTCAGTTGTTGCAAGAGGTACATAGAAATCGCCTTGTGCATGTTCGCCATTGATGCGCACAGGCCCAGCGATACCGACAGGCATTTGTACTATGCCGATAAAGTTTTCTACATTCCCCGGTAATACACTCTCATCAATAGTGTATTCGCCTGTATATTTGAGTTCTTCACCCGTTTTTTCTTTGATAAATTCCCGGCGTTTTTTAGCCATTTCTTTGGAATAGTCGTTTTCTTTGCTTCTGGGAATGCGAGTGTCAGTCATACCATGTACCTTTTTATTGGTCTTTAAACAATAGTGAACAGGAGCCTGTCCCGAGGTAAGTATAACGACCGAAAAGTCAATATGACAAAGCTTTACTTAAGATTTCAGTAAAAAATTCAACTTTTAGCGCAAATATTAGCAATTATTTTTATATTGAGTTTTTACCTAATTATGGTTGCCGAGCTAATCGCTTCTACTTTGGTTAATAATGCTTAGTTGCTGAAAATAGGCATATTTATTAAAGGCCGGATGAATGCCCCGGGTAATTTATCGTTTAAGTTAAAGTATTTAATTCCATATCTATAGTAGGGTTATGGCTATTGGTGCATACCCTGGTCTTGAATTGCTTGATGGGATTAAGGAATATGTAGGAACCAAGAGCGCATTTGTATGCCTAAGTTGAATACGCACTCGTGTCCTTTAAAAATATTCCTGAGCTGTGGAGGAATAAAATGTTAGGTGAAGCTGCCAGCGGTTCTTTAAGTTGCGATTCGGAAAGTGTTTTAGAGTTTTATGATGCTCTATCATTTCCAGTGGTCTTGCTCGATTTTCTGGAAAGTAAATATCGTAGTGCTGAGATTGATATTCTTCAGAATGATAACTTTTTCAGCAAAGATTCTGTCCAGGAACATGTAGAGCGTTTTATTAATGATCCGGGAAAAAAATGCCTGGTAATCGTACAATCCGATACAGGGAGTAGTATTGAAGTTGTTATTGAAACCAGCAATCATTTTCCTTTAATTTACTCACAGGGCACGATTAAGCAGACGAATAAAGCTGGGCTTAGTCAATTCAGCCGCATCAAAATTCTGCAAAAAGGTTGCTTCGGGCTGATTGATAGTCAATCTGTTAGTGTCTATTGCCAACCCATGATTGTGACTGATTCGGGAAGAATTAGTGGTTTTAATATTAATTTATCTTCCTTTTTTCCCGAGATCGGCTTTCAGTCGATAAAGCATGTAGCGGGCGAGCAGCAGTCATTATTAGTGTCTGATGAGACTTACTTTGAATCTGTTGCTGCTATTCTGGAGACGGTAGCGCCTATCTGTAAAATTCATTCCGATATCGTTCTCAATTTCCATATTGCCAGCTTTGTAGAGTTGTCATTTCTAAACAAGCTTCGCGAGGTTCTGATTCAATCCGGGATTGTAAATAACATGGTTTGCCTTTCTTTCGCGACAGATTGTTTATGCTGTGATGATAAGCAGTTTAATCTATTACTGACGTATGGTAACAATCTGGGATTTTCCATTATTTTTGATGGTAAGAATGACCATTTGCTGGCTTTGGATAGCCTGTCTGAGATTGATGCTGGTTATGTCTGCAAGGAAGTGTATTCCATTCAGGAATTAAATGAACACGCAGGAGAAATTGATAGTGAAGTGTGGCAAACATTACAAAAAATTAATGCATCGATCTTGCGTTATGGTCAGTTTCAGGAAGATATAAGGACTCTTGAGAATATTAAAATTAAAGACGATGTACTGACTTTTGCACTATATCAGCCTTTGGATTTACTACAGTTGACTGAATTTTCTGCTGAGTATGTTTATATTGGACAGTCAACTCGAGTGCTGACACAAAAATTACAGTCACTACAGCCGCATATTTATTTTATTGGTAACGATAAATCTAACCATCTGGTGCATCAGTTAAAGCGAGACTTACCTGTTGTTCATTGCTTTAAATCTACCGATGAGATTAATGAACATCTTTTTCTCGTTGACGTTATTATTGCTGATTCCGATATCGGCATCGCTGAGTTAAGGGCATTACTTGAGTGCTGTTCATCCGTGCGTGGCATCGTATTGGTGAATAGTGTAGATGTACTCAGTAAAAGTCATCAATACGACCCATATTTAATGGATAGTTTTGATGCGAATGGTGAATATCGGTTATTTCTACCCAAATTAATTCGTAAAATTGAACGTAACAGGGAACTGGCAAACAGTAACAAAATTGCTCAAGAAAGTATGAAGCAAGCTTATCAGTACGGCTCGATAATTGAGTTTTGCAAACAGATTTTTCAGCTGGAAAGTGCCGATGAGTTACTGGTAAAAACCACTCAATTTTTTGAACAACATTTTAAACTTAAATGTGCAGCCATGTTGGCGGGGTATGATCAACAGCACTATCACTATTCAGGTCAGAAAGAGTGTCCTGAAACGGTAGTCAAAGTGCTTAATCTGGTTCGTGGGCGAGAGCGTGTCTATCATTATCAAAGTAACCGTTTGGTGTTTAACGATTCATCTGTCAGTATTTTGGTATTGAATGCGCCTAAAGATGAATATGAATTAGGGCAAATAAAAGATTTAGGTGCGGTTGTTGTTACCATTGTTGCTGAAAAGTGGCGAGAGTGCATTGAAAAACAGGCATTGCGCAACGTATCTTCCGGACTACATGGTTTGTCTCATGATATTCAAAGCTTTACCCGTTTATTAATGTCAAAGCGAAATGAGGCGCTTAAAAGTTTTACTCGTTCAATTCACGATAGCTTTCATTTGATGGATTTTACTGTGGATCAGGAAGAGTTTTTGATTGAGTTGGCTGGCAAGATGATTAAATCACTCAACTTTAAAGATGAGTTAGAAGAGATCCGTACATCAGTGAGAGATGTTCAGTCATATACCAGAGCATGCTGAAAGACAGTTGAGTCTGGTGAATTAAATTACGAGTGATCTTTTGCTAAAGTTTCAACAACTAATGCCGATAAACGGTGCATAAAACTGTATAAAATACTGTGTTAATAAAGGGTGTCTCACATGGTTAAGGCTAAACAATTAAAGGTGTTATCTGCAGTGTCCCTACTTCTGGCTGCCACTTCGATACAAGCCGATGTTACAACCGGAAATGTTAATGTTACCGCTTTCGCAGCATTAAATTTCGTTGAAGATTTGGCGGTTAATTTTGGTCAAATCTCACCCACAGCGGGTTCTACATGTGTTATGGATAATGCCGGCTCAGTAACCGGGCCTTGCACTAATGTGGGCGCTGTTCAGACTACCGGTCAGATTACGGTTTCCGGTTTGGCTGCTGCTTCCAATGTGCTTATTACCATTACTGGTGATAATGATAATAACAACGTTGATTTCCTTGCCTCTGCCAGTATTGAAATGAACTCTGGTAGTGCAGGTGCGGAAGCCACCTTGTCTGATGGTATTCAATCTGCGCCTTTAGCAACTACGGCGGGTGCTGCTGAGAACATTGTAGCTACTGTATATGGCACGCTTGATGTGGCGACCGCACTAACCGGTGGTTCCAACTATTCGACAACTTATACATTAGCTGTGACTTATCAATAAGATAGGCTTTCATTGATAAAAATGGTAGTCTGGGCAAAAAATTAGAAACCCGATTTGATTATGCTTAGACTTCCATATTTTGCTTTTCTACTGCTACTGATATCTTCAAGCGTACAGGCTCATTTCTCGATCGATAAATCTCGATTGTATTTTGATCGTGATAATCGGTTTCAAACACTGACTATCAGGAATAACTCTGACGAGCCAATTGTTTACAGCGTTAAGATTAACCATGTCGATATGACGGAAGATGGGCGTATTCTGCCTGTTGCCGATGAAGGCAAGGTGGAAAAATCAGCGCGTTCCTTGGTTCGTTACTCGCCTCGCAGTGGTTCTATACTTCCGGGCGGTTCTCAAATTCTTCGTTTCACTATTAAAAAACCTCCTGGTTTGGAAAACGGAGAATATCGTAGCCAACTTCGTATTGAGGGAGCCTTGCAGAACGATCCTCAAATGATGGCTGCCAAAATAGTCTACAACCTGCCGATTATTGTGCGTCATGGGCAAACCAGTGCCAAAGCCAGTATGGATAGCTTCAAGATTGTAAAAAATCAGAAAGGGGAAGATGAATTACATCTTATGTTGAAGCGCTCTGGTAATCGCTCTACCTTTGGCGCATTCACCGTGATTAATGGTGAAGGTGATATCATTGGACAGACGAAAGGCGTTTCAGTTTATGAACCACTAGAGAAACGCTTGGTTAAGGTTCCATTAAACGGAAAGGCTATCGGTGAAATTACCGTTAATTATGAAGAATTGGTTGATTACGGCGGCGATATTAAGATGACCCGCAAATTCTCAGCAAAATAAATAACAAAATCCTTATTTAATACATGGTGCGTTTATTTAATGCAGCCCTGATAGGGCTGCTTTTACTCATAGGTATGCGTGCCTCTTCCGTTTGGGCTGAAGAGAGCTGTTTGCCCATTCAATTAACCTATGCACCCGCTTCCGAAGAACAACTGCAAGTGAATGCAGTGAAAATTGGTAAGTATTTCATCTCTCATAGCGTAGATAGCTATTACATTGCTGGGCGGGTATTACTGCCGGTGAATCAGGTTTCCGACCTTATTGGCGTTACTGTTGAGTCGGATGGTGATGACCTGGTTTTAACCAGTAATACATTGGAATGCCGCTTAAATGTGTCTCTTTTGCCTGAGTTAACAAGTGAGCAATTCACTCCTGCTGATGTTGAAAGCAAGCTATGGACTCGTGACCAGTTTGATACTTATCTGGATGTGAGCTTTCTTGAGGCGCTTTTCGACGGAGAAGCAGAAGTTAACTACTCTCAGATGTTGGTAAAGGTAAATACCAATGTTGATCAAAAACCCGTTAATGTTGCTCAAGCACAGGCCGCCACCCCTTTTTTCAGTATTCAGCCGGAATATTTAATTGAAGATCAATACCATCTATCGACGTTTCCTTCGGTCGACCTTAATTTGTCCTATGGCTATGATAACGCCGCCTCTGAAAGCCGTTATGACGCGAAGCTCAATGCCTATTTCGACACCTTGTATCAAGGTACTGAATTACGTTTGAATCATAATGATGAGACGAATAATCAGAGATTAAAGTTTTTTCGAGATTTTCGTGTTGCAGATTCTTCCGCTTCTATTTCCCAGGTTGGTTATGAATTGGGAGACATATTCACAACCCAGGATAACTTGATTACAGGCACGAACATTGGTTCGGGTTTTCATCTGTACACAGGTAATAGAAACCAGTTTAATGCCTTTAACTCTATTAGCTTACAGGAGACCGTATCCCCGGGATGGCGTGGCGAACTGTATCGAAATGGGCAGTTTATTGCGGCGCAAACGGCTAACAATGAAAACCAGCTGGTGTTTAATAATGTGCCGGCTTTTTATGGTTACAACCGTTACGAATTGAAGTTGTTTGGCCCTGATGGCCAACAAGAAATTCGAACGCAAACGTATCAGATGGGCAAAGACCAACTGGTTGAAAACAAGTTTGATATTGAGTTCTACAGCATTAACCCCGGCAAGAACATTATTGATCAAGATAACGCAGCTACTATGCCTTATTCTCAGGCCAGTAAGTTGGGGATTTCTTACGGTTTCTCTCAAGATCTGACTGCGGGTTTCTCTATTCAATCACTGGATAACAATACCACTGGCGATACCCAGAACTATTTGACCACCTCTTTATATAAACAAGCGGGTGCTGGTGCTTTTAATCTGGAGTTAGGAACCGAAATGGGAGAGGGGTACGGGCTATTCGGTGGCTATAGTGGTTTTTGGTTAGATAAGTACAATATCAGTCTGGATTTCCTGCATTTCGACAACTTTAGCAGCCAAATTCGTTCTGATGGCAGCAAGTTGGATTCTCAGGTTCGAGCCCGAATTTCTGGAAGTACCGGTTTATGGGGCGGATTTGGCTGGAGTTCCTCTCTTACTCAGCAATTTAATCGCGATAGCAGTAACAACCTGAATGCCTTGCTCTCTGTTACCAAGTCTATTGGACATGGTGCTATTTCTGGTGCTTTTTCCTATAACCAGAGCGAAGGCATTGATCGCCTTTTTAACAGCCTGTATTGGGTGAATAATTTTAAACCTGTTTCATTATCTGTGGGATTGAACTGGTATCCTTTTGATAATTTCGACATTCAGAGCAGTAATATTGAAGCGCGTTGGGCTACCGATAGTCGTTTGTTTCAAATAACCCGGTTGACCTACCAGCCGTCCAGCACAGAGAAGTACAAGCTTAATCATCAGCTTAACTGGAGAACACGTCACTTTACTCTGACATCAGGTGTTACAGTAAATGAAGATGGCGATTGGGAAGTCAGTGCGGGGTTTGTTACTGCTATGGGTTATGACTACGTTAATCAGGTGCCCAGATTTTCACATAAGCGTTCTTCGAACTCTGGTAATTTGCACCTTCTGGCTTATCTGGACAAAGATCGCAATGGACGATTGTCTCGAGGCGACGAACCCTTGCCAGAAATTAAATTTGCTGGAAATAGTGACTGGCGTTACACCGAAACCAATACATATGGGCAGGCCATTTTGACGGGCGCAAGTGCGGCGGGAGAGCAGCATATTGCGGTAGATCTGGCTTCATTAAAAGACCCGTTTTTATACCCCATGTACGAAAAATTATCGGTGAAAAGTCATCCCGGTGGGCTAAATCGTATTTTACTTCCTGTTGTTTCTTTCAGTGACTTGGAAGGGAGTGTGTATTTGCAAGGGGAACTGGGAAGTCGGGGAGTCCTTGGTGTACCTGTTCAGTTAATGAAAAACGATGAAGTTATTGCTACGGTTTCTACTGAATCTGACGGTTATTACGCTTTTAGCAAGGTTGCCCCGGGGCAATACAGTTTGCAGGTTGATCCTCAGTATTTGCAGCAAAAGCATTGGCATGTTCGTTCCTTACCTCAACCCATTAACGTGACAGAACAGGGCGACGTGGTGTGGCTTTCCGATATGATCCTTGGCGGCGGCGAAGGAAATGGAGATGAAAGCAAAGGGAACGGTTCGGTTAACTATGCTCATAAAGCTTCTATCACAGTAGATAGTAAACCGTTTTCAGATAATGAATACTTTGTGCAAATAGGTGTGTTTAAGAAAGCGCGATCAGCGGAAGTGATATTGTCGGCGTTACCCAAGCAAGTTGATGGGCGAGCATTTCCAACTCGTATATTCCGTAATAGTGATACTGGTGTGAGTTATATCGTTGTGACCGGTTTCACAACAGAAAATCAGGCTATGGCGGCGTTACGCAAGATACGCCAAGTCCCCAGTTTGCATAAAGCCTTTGTTGTTTCTGCAAGCAAATTTTCCGGTAACGTTTTTCAGGTTCAATTGAAACAAGGGCAACCGGTATCGAGTGTATCGAAAACAAAAAGCACTTCTCGCAAGTCTGTAACTTCACCCACTCAAGAGGCCAAATTACAGCGCTTACAAGCGTTAAGCGGGAAGTACGTCTGCCAGTTGGGCTCTTATTCTGATGTTAGCAATATTAACCTGCCTGAGGTTGAAGCGGTGAGTGATTTAATCGTCGTACAACGTAAAGTGGGTGAGCAAAACTATCATGCTTTATTGTTATTGCCGCCAGCTCAATTAACCCGAAACGAATTATTGCAGATGCAGAATTACTGTGAGCAGACCATTCACAAGCAAACACAACGTCGTGGATGGTGGCGTGGTTGGCCGTAGTTCAGATTAATTAACCCCATATATCAATAAACCTCATATCAATAATCCTCGCTAAGTTTTCAGCAAAATATACCTCTAAATTACCCCCACATAGATTTAATGTTCTAAAAAATATTTTTGTGGTAATTAATTTTATCAATCCTCATATATCACATTATTTTCAATATGATTTTAAGTGTTTTTAATGTTTTTGTACCACAATGTAATAGATGGAGTGATCTTCTTCCCTGAATAACAATCCTTGACTTTCATTGTGGATAGTTAAAAAGAAATTATGAAGACATTATTGGGTTTTTTAATTTTCGCCTCTATGGTTACCGTGGTTTTTTCGGTTCCTTTTGTTGACTTAAGCACTCGTAAATTAATTGAAAGCCCTTTTATTGAACAGCTTAAAGCAGGAAGCGAAGATGGCTCTAAGGTTCTTGTTTTCTTTGGCTATGTGGGCTGCGGTGACATATGCCCTACGACAATGTCGATACTAAGAAAACTCATGCAGGTCGATAAATCAGATATTGCCTATCCTCAGGTTATTTTTATCGATATTGATCGTCATAGTAATACACAACGAGCAAGTGAATATGCTCAACAGTTTGATGAGTCCTTTATTGGTTACTTTCCTGAAAACGAAGAACTTAATTTGATAAAAATGGATTTTGGTCTGAATGTCAGGCTGGAAGGTGAAGTGATTAATCATGTTGGAAAAGTCTATTTGTTGCAACGTGAAGAAAGTAAATGGTGGTTAACAAAAGCTTATAGTCAAAATAATTTTGATGTTGATGATTTATTTGACGATTTAAGTATTCATTAGAATTATTGGAAATTGTGATGCTGAATTATTTATTAGTATTTTATCGTCGGGATTTAAATCAAAAATTACGGGAAGATTTTATTCAAGACTTTGAAAAGGCGGATAAAGTTATCCTCGGAGCGATTGTTGCTTATGCGGTTTTGGTAAGCTGCGTCACAT
This sequence comes from Paraneptunicella aestuarii, assembly GCF_019900845.1. Taxonomy (NCBI): domain Bacteria; kingdom Pseudomonadati; phylum Pseudomonadota; class Gammaproteobacteria; order Alteromonadales; family Alteromonadaceae; genus Paraneptunicella; species Paraneptunicella aestuarii. The sequence goes on from NZ_CP074570.1 coordinate 2,273,871, forward strand.
CCTTTCAGTATGGTTATTTTATGCTTGGGATTGTAGGTGGCGGGGCGATCGCAGCCCTGAGCTTTTTTACCTACAAGCTTTTGAAAGGCACGTTGCTATCGCGATTAACTATGGCGACAGCGCTGACAGGCATGATGGCAATTACCATCCAGCAGTCGAATGGTTTAGGTGAGGGGCATTTCCTGTTTTTCCTTAATTTTGCCATTTTAATTCGTTATCGTGATGTTTTGCCTTTAGTGCTTTTGGTCTTACTTACGGTTGTGCATCACTTATTAACCTCTTATTGTCAGTATTATGGTATTGAGGTTGGAAATACCCCTATTACTGTATTTTCCTGGGGGATGGAAACGGAGTGGGGCTTGTTTGCACCTCTGGTTTATCACGTCATATTGGCTTTAATTGGTGCGGCTGTTGCCACTTACTATATCTACGAGGGAAATATTAGTTTCCTTGAGAATCGGAGTGTTATTGCAGCCATTGAAAGAGCCGCTGAAGGAGAATTGACCGTTCGAGCGGAAAGCCATAGTAATTCTGAATTGGTATCCCGAGTTAATCGTTTCCTGAGAGGGTTGAACGAATTCTTCGTTATGGTATCGGATATATCCAAAACTTTACGTGATGAGTCGACTTTATCGGCTGAGGTGGCAAAGCACAGTGAGTCTCAAGCTCATATGCAAGAAGCGCAGATAGCTCAGGTGGCCACTTCCATGGATGAGATGTCTGCGACAACACAGGAAATAGCCAATAATGCTGAGTATGCTGCTCAATCCATTTCTCAAGCCTCTCAAAGTTGTAATTCCGGGCGTGATTTGTCTAGCAATTTTAAGGTTGCTATTGAACGATTAGCTAATCGAGTATCTGTGGCGGCTGAAAACATTGCCGAGTTGGAAAAAAGCAGTGCCCAAATCCATAGCATTGTGGCGACTATTCGAGGTATTTCAGAGCAGACCAATCTACTTGCATTAAATGCTGCTATTGAAGCTGCCAGGGCGGGTGAACAAGGTCGAGGCTTTGCTGTGGTGGCTGATGAGGTAAGAGTGTTGTCGCAAGCGACGCATGGCTCTACCGAAGAAATTTCGGCCATGATCGATGCGTTCCAATCGTCGACCAATTCAGCTGTAAGGAATATGAGAGAGTGTACGGAATTGACAGAAACCAGTGTTAGTGACGCTAATACCGTTGCGGTTAGTTTTGATGAGCTTTCCCGTAGTATTAAAAGCATTGGTGATATGGCGGCTCAGATCGCTTCTGCGGCAGAGCAACAAACAATGGGAACTAACGAAATTAATCGTAATACTTCTGATATCAAGGATGTTGCAGAATCGTTTTTATCTGACGCCGGATTAAGTAGACAAAAAGCAGAGAAACTGAGCCAACTATCCCATGATATTGATTCTTTACTGCAAAAGTATCAATTGCATTAATACGGGATGTTTTTAGATGAAAGAGCGCTACCGCTTCGGCAGTAGCGCTTTTTTAATGGTTAGTTTTCGTTTGGCTGACTATCTGCAATTACTCTGGAGGCCAGTTGCTTACCTTGTTGGATCATGTTGGCTGTTTTTCTACGGAGTTTTAACAGTAGTAAATAGCTCAATGGCACCAAAAACAGGCTGGTCAGCGTTGAGAAGGTCAAGCCTCCAATGATGGCGATTGCCATAGGTGCATAACCCGGACCATCGTCACCAAGCTGTGTACCGCCTAATGCCAATGGTACAAGCCCCAATATTGTTGTCAGTACCGTCATTAAAATAGGGCGAGTACGAGTAAGACAGCTTTGGATTATCGACTCATGAACGCTGTAGCCTTCCTGAATCAACTGATTTATGCGATCCACTAATACAATGCCGTTGTTGACCACAATTCCCATCAGGATCAACATGCCGATCATACCCATAATCGACATGGACGTTCCGGTGAGGAAGAAGGCCCAAAATACGCCAGTAAATGAATAAATCAGCGATGTGATAACGGCAGTGGGCAGCAGTAGCGATTCAAACAGAGCCGCCATAACCACATAGATCATACATAACGCCAATAACATGTTGGTCATCATGGCGGATTCGGCTTCCATCTGGTTTTTAAAACTGCCATCCAAGCTAAGTTCATAACCTGTTGGAAGTTCGATATTTTTCATTATCGCTTCGATCTTCTTACGTACATCTTCGACAGTGGCGTCTTTTTCCAGATTCGCACCAATCGCCAAGGCAGTTTGGCGATAATAACGGCGTATTTCACCTAATCGTCCCACAACTTTAATTTCGGCAATCATGTCCAGAGTAATGGCTTGGTCGTCATTGCGTTTAATTGGCAGATTACGCAATTCTTCAATCGAATGTTGCAATGACTCGTTGTACAGCATTCGAATATCCACTTCACCATTCAGACCATGACGGAATGTTCTGAGGTTACTGCCTCTAAGTGCCATTGCCACAATACTGGATATTTCTTGTGTATTAAGGCCAAATCGGAACGCTTTTTGACGATCGATCAGTATTTGCAGTTCTTTCTGATTACTGTCGATATCAGGTCGCACATCCGTTAAGCCTTCGATATTGCTTAATACGGGTACTAACTGATCTGCAATTGAAATTAGTGTTTCAGATGATTGCCCCAACAAGGTCATTCTAATGCCGCCTCCAGTACCTTCTGACCAGCGGAACGTGGGTTTGGCACGAACAAAGGTGGGCATTTCCTTCTTGATCATTTCTTTCAGTTCTTTCAATCCGATAGGAATGTTGTCCTGTAAGGTGAGGCCTGATGCTGCGTGACCAAAGGTGTAATAGGTGTAAACAGACTTAAGATAAAAGCGTTCCTGATTGGCATACAGAAACTCTTCCATTTTATTCACGGTTTTCTCAACTTCTTCCAGTGAATAGTTGCCCTGGATGTTGTAATTCAACCAGACCTGTTTGCTGCCTTCATCCTGTTCTTCGTCGAATTGCACAAATTGCATAGGTATGGCTGTGCTTATCAGCATAAGAACGGCGATGACTGCGGTTTTACCTTGATTGTTCAAACTCCATTCCAAAGCGCGTTGATAGCGTTCTTTGATTTTTCCTGAGTCGTTTTTCTTTTTCCGTTTTTTAGGATGAATGCGTGTTGCTAATACCGGAATAAGAGTTTGAGCGATGAGTAATGACGCGAACAGCGAGATACAAATGGCAACGGCAACGTGCTCCAAAAAGATAGTGACCATGATTTTGGAACCAACGATGTTGGGCAGGAATACGATGGCTGTGGTCAGGGTTCCGGCAATCACCGCAATGCTGACCTTGCCAACACCCATGATGGTTGCCTGCTTAGAGTCCTGATAATGTTCTTTTTCCAGATAGATACTTTCGGTAACAACCACGGCGTTGTCGACCAGCATTCCGATTGCCAGCATTAATCCCATTAGCGACAGAATATTAATGCTGTAGCCAAAGAAATACATAAAGCCCAGCGTGATACAGATAGAGAAGGGCACTGACAGCACCACTATCATGGTGCTGGGGAAGTGGCGTAAAAAGGCGTAAAGCACTAAAAAGGAGAGCAGTGCGCCTAACATGCCGGCTTCCAACAGATCATTTAGTGAGGTGGTCACGGTATCGGCTTCGTCTTGCATGATAAGCAGCTTAATACCCTCAAATGCCGGGTTTTCATTGGCTTCCTCAATCACTTTTAAAACGCGATTGGAGACTTCAACCAAATTACTACCTGATTCACGAAAGATATTAAAGCCAACGGCAAACGTACGATCCAGATGACGACCTTCTTCACGACGAGGTTTTTCATATTTAATTTCGGCGATTTCTGCTAGTCGTATTCCTTTCGTCACATATAGGTCTTTGATTTCCTGCAAGCTGCGATATTCACCGACAGGTGTGATATCAATTTCTTCCCAACCATTATTGATATGTCCGGCACTCATGGAGAAATTGGCTTCTCTGAGTGTTTGAGCCAATTGGTTTGAGTCGATTTTCAGGGCTGTTACCTGATTTTGATCGATACGAATACTAATTTGCTTCTTTTGTAATCCATAAAGTTCCACTTTGGATACGCCTTCTACGCGTTCCAGGGGGATTTTAAGGTTACGTTCTAACAAGTCATAAGCGTTGGATAAATCACGTTCGCTGGAAACCCGAATTTGGAAAACCGGCATATCACCTGTACTGAATTGATAGATAAATATACGTTCGACATCGTTCGGTAGCAGGTGTCGAATAGCGTCGATTTTCTCTCTCGCTTCAATACTTTTGGCAGTGATATTTTCATTCCATTCAAATTCAACGTTGACCTGAGCCCGGTTGTCGCTGGACGTTGAATTCAGGCGCTTAATGCCGGCCATGGTGGCTAATGCTTCTTCGACCGGACGTGTGATCATGGTCTCCACTTCCACTGGAGTGGCATCCTGATAGGGGATTTCGATAAAGATCTGTGGGATCTCAATACCCGGCCACTGTTCCAACGGCAACAAGCGGCTGGAAATAATACCAAGCAGCAGCATGGAAAAGAAAACCATGGTTACGGTAACGGGGCGTTTCAGTGCGAAACTGGCTAGCCCCTCACCGAAGGAGGTGATTTTATTCTCACTCATGCTTCCTGCTCCCCGTTGCTGTATCCATCAACGTTATTGCCAGGGACGCTATCAGGGGTGCTGACATAGTGTTTACGGTCAAACAAGCTGTATAAAATCGGAATGAGGAAAAGCGTAAGCATGGTGGCAAACAACAAACCAAAGATAACCGTTACCGCCATGGGTTTACGTAGCTCTGCACCGTCACCCAAGCCCATTAGCATGGGTAATAAACCCAGCGTTGTGGTTAAGGTTGTCATGAGAATTGGGCGTAGACGGCTTTGCGCGGCTTCTAATATGGCTTGTGCCTTTTCGACACCTGCTTCGCGGTTTTGGTTAATACGGTCAACCAAAACAATGGCGTTGTTTACCACGATACCCGCCAACATGATCAAACCGATAAAGACCACCACGCTGACTGTTGTACCACTCAAATACAAGCCATAAATGGAACCTGCACAAGCTAAAGGTACAGTGAATAAAATCAGGAAGGGGTGGAGCAGGGATTCAAACTGTGACGCCATGACAAGATAAACCATGAATACTGCCAGGATCAGCGCGAATTTTAGTGACTGGAAGGAGACTTCCATCTCTTCATTCTGACCTGTGACTCGTGCAGACATGCTTCCGGGAAGCTGCAATTCTGGAATGATTTGCTTCACCACTGATACGGCTTCACCCAAATCGCCATAAGCCAGGTTCGCTGAGATAATGGCAACACGTTCTTGACCTACGCGGGTAATCTCACTTGGGCCAATAGCGGTTTCTATGCTGGCAACGGCATCTAGCGTAATAGGGCGGGTTGCACCAGGATTAACAATGATTTGGGCAATATCAGCCTGAGAATCACGTTGCTCTTCCTGAGTACGTACCAGAATGTCGATTTTACGATCTTCAATAGAGTATTTACTGGCATTCTCACCACCGACTTTTGCTGCAATCAACTTCGATACGGTAGGCGCAGAAAGCCCCAGTTGTGCCAATTTGGCATGATCAAAGTGGATGCGCAGTTCAGGGTTACCTGATTGCAGGGAAGATTTTACATCGGCAAAACGGTCGTTTGCTTGTAGCTTTTCAACCAGCTTTTCGCCATATCGACTTAGTACATTTAAGTCATAACCAATGAGTTCAATCTCTAATGGTGTGCTAAAGGAAAATAGCTCTGATTTACCGAATTTGGCCTGTACACCTGGTTGAGTTCGCAAATATTCACGCATAGCGGCTTTGGTTGCTAACTCATCTTCTGGCGCAGAGCCGTCTTTCATCACAACGCTCAGTTTACCCCAGTGGTCACCGCCTTGAGCTGGTGATGCGTTCATTAAGCTTCCTGTACCTGCCAGAGAGAATGAACGGTCAACGTTAGGCAATGCATTCGTATATTTGGCTAATCCTGCCAGCACTTCGTCGGTATGTTCTAATGGCGAGCCGGTTGGCATATTGATTTCAACGTGGAACTCGCCCTGAGACATATCAGGAATAAGCTCAATACCTAAGCGAGGAATAAATAACAACGAGGCTAATGCTAATAACACGATACCAGACATGATGGCGATGCGATTATTCAAAGAGCGTTTTAACGCTGATTGATAAAGGTTCTCTAATGAGTTGTATAGCGCATCAAAGGCCACTAATGCAGGGCGTAACAGTATACCAAAGACTTTTTTCAATATTCTGAATAGGGTGGTTATTACAGTCGTGATGGCTAAAGGAAGGTAGTAGAAAACGGCCAGTATCAAATATTTAGGCACAAATAACACATAGTAAGCGATTAAACCCAGTTTAGAGGTGGGTTTACCTTTGTTTCTTGATGGCCCTAAGTCCAAAGTGTCGGGCTGTTTGGCACGAATAGCAGCCGCTGACATCATTGGAATAATGCTCAGTGCAACCAGTAAGGATGCCGCTAAAGCAAAAGTCACGGTTAAGGCTTGGTCGCTGAATAACTGACCTGCGATACCATCAACAAATACCAGAGGGAAGAACACGGCGATCGTGGTTAATGTTGAGGCGATAATTGCCGTAGATACTTCTTTGGTGCCAGACGCTGCTGCATCAACTTCGTCTGGGCGCTGTTTTTTGTGGCGATCAATATTTTCTAATACAACGATAGAGTTATCTACCAACAAACCGATTGCCAGGGCGATACCACCCAAGCTCATGATATTTAAGCTGATATCATTGCGGTACATCAGATTAAATGTAGCAACCACTGATACCGGAATAGAGATAGAGATGATAAGTGTTGACCAGATATTTTTCAGGAAGAAGTACAACACTATCATGGCGAGAATACCACCAATGATGGCTGCTGATTTTACTTCATCAATCGCGCTGGCGATGAAGGTTGATTGGTCTGATACGATTTGTAGCTGATATTGCTTTGGAATATCCGGCTGTATCTTTTCCAGACGTTTTCTAATGTTTTCAGCGACTTGTACCGTATTGGCATCACCTTCTTTATAGATGGCGATTTCAACGCCTTCCAGACCGTTAAAGCGGTTAATGGAGCTACGCTCTTTATAGCTATCCTGAATTTCAGCAATATCAGACAATTTGATGTGTTTGCCGTTACGGGTTGCGATAAATACATCGCCCATGTCTCTTAAGGTTTTAAACTGATTCAATGTACGAACCAGATATTCCTGTGATCCATCCTGAAGTCGTCCACCCGCGGTGTTTACGTTTTCTTCTTTTAGGCGATTAACGATTTGTTCAATGCTGATATTGAGTTGGCTGGTTTTCTGTTGATCGATCAGAACCTGAATTTCTTTTTCCAATCCACCGCCAATTTTTACAGAAGCGACGCCTTCAACGGATTCCAGTTTACGTTTTAATTGTTCTTCAGCGAATTCACGTAGTTTCTTAAGGCCATCAATACTTAAAGAAGCAAATTCAGTAGGGACATCGTTATCAGATTTTGAGTTGCTGTTATCTGCTTCTGTTAATACTGCACCCAGACCAAATCGCATGATCGGATCCATATTGGGGTTGAAGCGTAATAATAGAGGTTTGGTGACATCCAATGGGAGGCGAAGTACATCCAGTTTTTCGCGCACATCCAGGCTTGCCATATCCATTTCGGTTCCCCATTCGAAGGACATGATCACATCGGATTGTCCTGCTTTGGAGATGGATTTAACATCCCGAACGCCTTTAACAACACCGATGGCTTCTTCAATAGGCTTGGATACCAGCTGTTCTACTTCTCCCGGTGCTGCACCAGTATATTCTGTGCGAATGGTCAGTGTAGGATAGGTTAGCTCTGGCAATAGATTGATGGATAGTCTGGATAGGGACACCATGCCGAATAGTAAAACGGCAAAGGTGAACATCCAGATCGTAACCGGTCGTTTGACCGAGATATCTACAATACTCATGATCTGACTCCAGATTATCCGTTAACAACTTCAACTGGTGCCTGATCTTTTAAGTTCTGATGTCCGGTAACAATGATTTGCTCGTCACCATTCAGTCCTTTTGTGACTTCTACATAGTCGCCTTCTTCGTAGCCGATACTAATTGAAACTTTCTGAGCATTACCATCTTTAACGGTAAATACATTAATTTGGTCATCAATATGTAATAAGGCTCGGCGAGGTAATAATAGAGCGTTTTGATGGGTATCGTAGTTAAGTTTAACCTGAGCAAACATACCTGCTTTCAGCGTGTTATGTTCATTAGGTACGCGTAGTGTAACTTTAAACGTACCTGTTTCAGCATCAATAACCGGGCTGATACGTTCTACTACGGCTGTGACTTTCTCTTCATTGATTGCGGTTAATTGCAAAGACGCATGTTGACCAACATGTACTCTGGGAAGTTCTTTTTCTGGTAAGTGAACAATGCCGTACAATTCTTTTTGCTGTACAACATGGAACATGCGTTGACGTTGGAATGATTCGGTCAGGTTGCCGACTTTGGCATTACGTTCTGCAATAAAACCAGAAATGGGTGCAATGATGGTGGTTTCTTTTAAATCCAGTTCAGCAAGCGAGACCCCTGCCTTGGCCGATTCAAACTGTGCCGTTAACTTATCGAACGTGTCATCGCTGATAAGCTTTTTGTTGTATACCTTATCGACTTTATCCAGTTCTTTTTGAATGCCTAGCAAATCAGCTTTAGCTCGCTGTAAATTAAGGATATAACGTTCTTGTTCCAGTCTGGCGAGTACCTGGCCTTTCTCAACGTAATCGCCTTCTTCAACCAATATTTCTTCGATAATGCCTGACGCTCTAGCCGTCACGAAGGCCTCTTCTTTGGCTTCTAAAACGGCGGTTGTTACATAATTTGAGGAAATATCGCCGGTGTGTAACTGGGCAACTTCAACGGGTACAGCAATAACTTCTACTTCTTCCTTATTTTTGTTATCTGCTTCCGAATCCATACAACCACTCAATAGTACTGCACTACCTATTAATACCGCTCCGGTTGTTAATCTAATCCATTTCAAAGTGTTTTGCTGACGCATTGTTATCCCCGCATGTGTAATTGGAATTTATTTTGCCTGAATCTTTTGTGTAAGTCTCACACAGACATTTAATTTTACATTTCAGGCTGACATATCAGGCAAGCTAAAGCATGTGGTGTGCCAAGATAAAAAATCATTAAAAACATATGGTTAAGACTATCTTGGATGTCTTTTTAGTTAAATGTATCACCGGGTGTGGTGAATATTACTAAATATTGGCTAATTCATTAAAAATAATTGGGTAAGGTAATTTCTTTAATGCTCGAAGGACATTTTCACAACTATCTTACTTGCCTTTAATAGGCTGATGGCAAAATTGTTAGCAATGGTAAAAATTATTTAATTATCATGTGACTTAACTTATCTTGTTAAGCAATTCATAAATTGCTGCTAATGCCACCCGCATTAGCAAATGCTGCAAGGAACTATTCATGGAAACCCTTAAAAAAGCACTGTATGCCACAGTGATTGTTGTCGTTATCGCCTTTGGCGCAAGCTTTCTAATATCCCCTGCGTTTAAAGTTGAACGTTCTCTAGAGATAAATGCTAGTCCGGACAAGGTGTTTTCTTACATTGTTGATTTAAAGCAATGGAAAAAATGGGGCGTGTGGTATGAGCGTGATCCGAAAATGCAGATGACTTATTCAGGCCCTGACAATCAGGTTGGTATGAAGTCTGAGTGGGTAAGTGAAAAAGAAGGTTCAGGCTATATGGAAATTACCAAAGTAGTGCCAGATACCGTCTTGGAGTATAAATTGGTATTTCCTGATTTTGATATGCAGTCACAAGGTAAATTAGTGCTTGAGGCTAAAGGTGATAAAACCCTTGTAACCTGGTCTGATTCCGGTGAAGTAAAGGGAAATCCACTGAACAGAATTTTCATCTTGTTTATTGATGATATGATCGGCCCTGATTTTGAAGCGGGTTTGATTAACTTGAGAAGAGTCGCGGAAGACTAAATACCTGTTCCAAACTATCAGTCACCTGTAGAGAATTAGAAGCAAACCCTCAGCCCTGCTTTTCACTTGATGAATCGACGAAGCGGCTGTGGAGCCTACATGGAAGTATCCACGGCGAGTTTGCGATAAATCTCTATGGGTGACTGACAATTAAACACAGCTATTTAGTCTGTTTATATAGTCAACTATGCTGCACAGACTACGCCTTGTAGAAATCACATACACTTTGCCACAAATAAAAGCCAGTGTAGCCTGTATGCGTTATTTGACGCATAAAAGTGAACTCTTAACGTGTCATAGTAAAGAATCAGTTGAGTTTCTTTCTCAAATATTGTGAAGTTGGTTTTTCTTCGTTTTTGGGTAGTGCCAAGGGAAATATTAGTCGTTAATGGCGAATCATATATGGGATCTGCTCTCCTTATGGGAGCCTAAAAAAGACCAACTGGAATGGGTGTTGGCGACCATCATAGAAACAGAGGGCTCTTCGTATCGAAAGCCGGGCGCTATGATGTTAATCAACAGCCTGGGCCAATACCGTGGCCTGTTAAGTGGTGGTTGCCTTGAGGCTGACATCATGCGACAGGCCAGAAAGTGCTGGGAATCGCTTGGCAATATCATTATTGAGTATGATATGCGCGAAGAGGATGACCTGGCATGGCAGTTAGGCTTGGGCTGTGGTGGTCGCGTTAAAATTCTGCTGCAACCCGTCAGCGCAGAAAATAATTATCTTGAATTAATCGCAATGAAACAGGCGTTGGATGCGGGGCATTGTGTTCATTATCATCAGGATTTATCCGCTTTATCTCCACGAAATACGCTGACACTAGATATCCCAAATCAATTTTCTCACAGCCAGCAAAATAGTTTTTCTTCTATTCATAAACCACCTATTTCTCTTGCAGTTTTTGGCGGCGGCATCGATGCGCGCCCGATTGTTGAAATGGCGGTAACGTTGGGTTGGCATGTTTATTTGATCGATCACCGAACCGGTTACGCCAGAGAGAAATACTTTTCCGGCTGTAAGCAGATTATTCGTCAGCAGCCCGAACAGCTTGCTGGAGCTGAATGGATATCGCAGATGCGTGCTGCCGTTATTATGACTCACAATATCAATCAGGATGCTCAAGCGTTGAAACTGGTGCAATCCACTAATGCTGAATATGTTGGATTATTGGGGCCAAAACACCGCACCGAAAAGGTACTGGATGTATTGCAAATGACTCGTTCGGATTTGGTGAAGCCATTATGGAATCCTATGGGACTGAGTCTTGGTGGAGAACTTCCTGAGTCAATCGCCTTGTCGGCTGTATCCGAGATACATAAGGTGATTTATGGCGCGAGCGGGGAGCCACTGAGTGCAGGTTAAAACCCAAAACGCAGGCAGAATGTTGGCATTAGTGTTGGCTGCTGGAGAAAGTCGTCGATTTGGTAGCCCGAAGCAGATTGCAGACGTGCATCAACAGCCCATGTTGAATCGTATGATTACAGCGCTTGTTGAGAGCCAATGTTTTCAGCGAGACGATATTTATATTGCGCTTGGTGCAAATAAAGAAAATGTGAGAGCCGTGCTTTCTAATGAAATACAAACGATTGATGTGTCCGACTGGCATTTGGGAATGGGGACTAGCATCAGTGAAAGTCTATCGTATTTGGCAACATTAGACGTTAGTCATGTGATGATTGTTCTGGCGGATCAAGTCGCGTTAACGTCAAATCATATTGATGAACTGGTGCAGTTTAGTCGTCTCAACAATGACAAGATTGTCTCGGCTGAATATAACAATACATTAGGCGTTCCCGCTGTTTTTCCTCGATGGAGTTTTCCTGCCTTGCAGGCACTTTCTGGAGAGCGTGGAGCGAAAGTGATTCTGCAAGAACAAAAACAACAAAATAAGGCTTTGGCATTTGCTATGCCAGAAGCGGCAATAGACATTGACACTCAGGCGCAACTTGCTGACTGGGTGGCAACAAATTAATCGGTGAAAGGGTTTATACAAGGAGATGCAATGATAGATTTTACCCTGAATGGCAATCCCATTCGTGTAGAGGTTGATCCGGAAATGCCACTGTTATGGGTGATTCGGGACGTATTGAAAATGACAGGCACCAAGTACGGCTGCGGACAGGGCATTTGTGGTGCATGTACCATTCATGTTGACGGTCAACCCATGCGTTCTTGTTCTTTCCCGGCTTCAGCTGCCCAAGGTCGAAAAATCACGACCATTGAAGGGTTGGCGGAAGATGCCTCGCATCCTGTACAACAGGCGTGGGAAGCGCATAAGGTTCCTCAATGCGGGTATTGTCAGTCGGGTCAAATCATGAGCGCCGTTGCTTTGTTACAGCAAAACCCTAATCCTGATGATCAAGCGATTGATAATTTTATGCAAGGAAACATCTGTCGTTGTGGTACTTACAACCGTATTAAGTCGGCCATTAAAACAGCAGCCAATGCGAGTACGAATATAGAAATACGTGAAGTAGGGGGGGCAAAATCATGATGGAATCATTATTTATGTCCAACTCATCAGTTGGCAATACTGAGAATCGTTTAAATAGCACGATCGAAAATGTCAGCCGTCGAAGTTTCTTGAAGCTATTGGGCGTAGGTTCTACCGGGCTTGTGTTGGCAACCAGTTTGCCCGGCGCGAATCAGGCTTTTGCTGCTTCTAGCACTGTTCCAAATGAAGCCAACAAGCTGAATATGTTTGTTAGCATTGAGCCAACTGGTGTTGTGAATATTGTCTGCCATCGCTCGGAAATGGGGCAAGGTGTGCGTACTTCATTGCCGCAAATCGTAGCAGATGAAATGGAAGCCAATTGGGATTTGGTGAATGTGGTGCAAGGCTTGGCTGACAAGCGTTATGGTAGCCAAAATACCGATGGTTCCCGTTCCGTTCGTCGCTTTTACAAGATTCTACGCGAAATGGGCGCTTCCGCGCGTATGATGCTGGAACAAGCCGCCGCGAATACCTGGAAAGTGGATGTGTCTCAGGTGGAAGCTAAAAACGGTATTGTTAGCAATAAAGTATCAGGTGAAACCCTTGATTATGGGCAATTATCGAATATTGCCGCAACGTTGGAAGTACCCAAGCCAGAAACTATCCGATTAAAAGACAAAACAGCGTTTAAATATATCGGCAAGGAAATGCCCATTGTCGATATGAAAGACATTCAAACGGGTAAGACTGAATTTGGGCAAGATATACAGTTCGATAACATGTTGTATGCCTGCATCGCTCGTTCCCCTGTGGTGGGAGCGAATGTTGCCAGTTACGACGCTACAGCAAGTAAAAAGCTAAAGGATGTCGTTGATGTGTGGCAAATGCCAGAAGCTAAAAAACCCTTTTCTTTTAAGCCGTTGGCGGGCATTGCGGTTGTCGCTAACAATAGCTGGGCTGCTATTCAAGGGCGAAATAAGCTACAGGTAAATTGGACTGAAAGTGAAAACGACAGCCACGATTCGTCTGCATACCAAAAAGCACTGCATGAGAATTTGACGCAAAAAGGTAAGGTTGTGCGTAGTAAAGGTGATGCTTACCAGGAAATGACCAATGCGAATACGACGGTCAATGCCAGCTATAGCGTACCTTATATGGCTCATGCACCCATGGAACCGCCAGCAGCCACCGCAGTATATAAAAACGGTTATTTTGAAATTTGGGCTTGTACTCAAACGCCCCAATCAACGCAAAATACGGTTGCTCAGATCATGGGTGTGCCACCCGAAAAGGTTAAGGTTCATGTCACTTTGCTAGGTGGTGGCTTTGGTCGTAAATCCAAGCCGGATTACTCTGTTGAAGCGGCCATGTTAGCCAAGCAGTTTGGTAAGCCTGTGAAAGTGGTGTGGACACGCGAAGATGATATTCAGCATTGTTATTATCATGCTATTAGTGCGCAGCATTACGCAGCCGGACTGGATGCGCAAGGCAAGGTAAATAGCTGGATCCAGCGTAGCGCCTTTCCGAGTATCAGCTGGACGTTTGACGGAACAACAGACGAACCGAGTGTTTCAGAATTATCGTTGGGCTTTGGTGATTTAGTCTTTGATTTACCGCATCTTTCTTGTGAATCCCATAAAGCCAAGGCTCATACCCGTATTGGTTGGATGCGCTCTGTAAGCAATATTCATCATGCTTTTGCGTTAGGTTCTTTTGTTGATGAAGTGGCGCATGCGGCGAAAAAGCCAACCTATGATATGTGGATGGAGCTTATTGGCTCTGATCGTCATGTTGACCCGAAAGCGGAAGGCTTTGAGTTTACCAACTATGGTGAATCACTGGATGATTTTCCCATTGATACCAAGCGCTTAAAGCAGGTTTTACGTACTGTTGTCGAAAAGTCGGGGGCGAATAAGGCGGTTGCTAAAAATGAAGGCTGGGGCATTAGCGTTCATCGCAGTTTTGTCACCTACGTTGCTGTTGCAGTTAAAGTGAAGGTTGAAAATGATAAGGCTTCGATTCTTGAAATGCATTCCGCGATAGATGCTGGAACCGTTGTTAACCCTGACAGAGTCAGGGCGCAACAGGAAGGTTCGATGATGTTTGGTGCTTCTATTGCGCTGTTAGGCGAGATTAGCTTTAAGCAAGGTAAAGTTGAGCAATCTAACTATCATGATTACCCCGTACTGCGTATGAATCAAAGTCCGAAGATTGTCGAGACGTATATTATTGAGTCTGATGCGATACCGGGCGGAGTCGGGGAGCCGGGTACTCCACCGGTTGCTGCGGCGATTGCCAATGCGATTTTTCATGCCTGTGGTAAGCGAATTAGGGCGTTGCCGATTAGGCATCATATGAAGGTTTAGCTGCAGCGCTTGTATGCGATTTCTACCTCATTATCGGCTGTTTACATAGTTCTTGCTATGCTACACAGCCTCTGCTTCGTATAAATCGCATACACTTTGCTGCAAAATCAGAATGAAAGTGCAATTAGGCTATTATTTAGAGATAGTCAGAGAGATTCAGGGATAAACAAGCTGAGAGGTTGTTTTCACTTTATGCTGTGTCCACAACAGTCTCATTCCTAACAATAACGCCGCTGCGGTCAAGCCAACAATAAAACCAATCCAGAATCCTTTCGCCGCCATTGCCGGTACTATCCAGTCTGTCATCGCTAAAATGTATCCGGTTGGTAAACCTATCATCCAGTAAGACAAAAAGCTTAAGTAGAACATGGCTTTGGTGTCTTTGTAGCCTCTTAAAGCACAACCCGCGATAATTTGTGTTCCATCTGAGAATTGGAATATCGCCGCTAAAAACATTAGCTGAGCAGCCATCTCTATGACTTCGGGTTCCGTGCTATACAGTTCCGAGATGGGGTAGCGCAATATATAGCAAAGCGTTGCATTCATACCAGCGAGCAATAACCCCGATATTAATGCGCTATAAACTGTGGTACTAGCCAGAGCGCTATCTCCCTGACCGAGTGCATAGCCGATACGTATTGTCGTTGCCATGCCGATACTCAGCGGGATCATAAAGAAGATTGAACTGACGTTTAGCGCAATCTGATGCGCCGCAACCACGTCCGAGCCATAACGCGCCAACATGATCGCTACGATCGCAAACAAGGTAATTTCAAACAGAAGAGTAAAGGCAATCGGCACGCCCAGTTTTAATATTTTTCTGATTTCACGCCATTCAGGTGGATGAAGGTGCCCAAAGAAGGGATAGTCTTGTAACGCTTTTGCGTATTTCGTATATAACCAGGTAGCTGTTAACATGGCGCAAAATACAATAGTTGTCGCCACTCCACAGCCTGCACCACCTAACGCTGGTGCGCCAAGCTTGCCATAAATAAATACATAGTTGGCAGGAATGTTAACGATCAATCCAATAACCATGATAATCATGCTGGGTTTGGTGATAGAAAGCCCTTCACCGTACTGACGTAAAACCTGATAAAACACAAATGCTGGAATGCCAGCAAACACGTAGCTGAGATAATCAGCGGTGATGGTTTTTAATGCGGGTTCCATGGTCATGGGGGCAACTAATGAGTTGGTAACGAATGACAACAAAAACACGGGCAAGCTCAAATAGATGGATAGCCAGAATGCCTGATGTCCTGCTTTGGGGATGGCATCTTTGTCTTGCGCTCCATTTAAGCGAGAAATAATCGGCGGTAACGCCAAAATAATCCCTTGCAGGAATACCATGATGGGAAACACGATACTGGATGCCACCGCAACTGCTGCCATGTCGGTAGAAGACACTCGACCCGCCATAATGGTGTCGGAGACGCCCATTAATGTTTGGGTAATTTGAGCAATAAGTAATGGCCAAGCTAATTTAGCCAAGCATTTTACTTCAGATAATTTAATCATTGAGTCCTTCTAAAGCGCTATTTAAGGAATAACACTCGTTAATATTTCCACTACTGTAATATGGCATCGAACGGGAGGATTTGTACCTTTTCACCCTGTTGGACTGAGCCTCTATCCTGTTCTAATACGATGAAACAGTTCGCATCAATAAAACTGCTCATCATATTCGAGCCTTGTTTGGTTTGTGGCGAGACCTGTATGTGACCATGATTATCAACGAAAAATTTCCCGCGTTGATAATCTGCTCTACCGGGGCGTTTTGATATGGCTTGAATCGCGACGGCGTTTAAGTAAACAGGTGCTTTGTGCTGTTCGCCTGCCAATTTTCTTAACACTGGCACAACTAATTGCATGAAAGTGACGAAGGATGAAACCGGGTTTCCGGGCAAGCCAGAAAAAAGACTATTTGGCAATTTACCAAAAGCGTAAGGTTTACCGGGCTTTATCGCCACTTTCCAAAAATCTATTTGCCCTAGTTCAGCTAACACTTCTTTTACGTAATCCGCTTCTCCAACCGATACTCCACCGGAGGAAATGACCCAGTCACACTCTTGATCCGCTTTTTCAAACGCGGCTTTAATGATTTCTTTATCGTCGGGCAAAGTACCCATATCTACAATGTCGACATTGAGTTTCTGCAACATGGCAATTAAACCAATGCGATTACTTTCGTAAATCTCGCCCGTATTGACTGGTTGACCCGGGGCTTTAAGTTCGTCGCCTGTGGCAATGACAGCGATACGAGGTTTACGAAATACATCTATTTCAGCAACACCGACAGACGCTAATAGCGACAAATGCGCAGCCGTTAATCGCGCTCCTGTTGCCACCACTTCCTGGCCTTTCGAGATATCTTCGCCGCGAAAGCGCACATTTTGTTGTGCTGTAGGCATGTGGTCAATGCGAATTTTATCCTCGTCGATTCGAGTTATGTTCTCTTGCATCACGACAGTATCGGCACCTTGAGGTATCACTGCGCCAGTCATGATTTGTACACACTGGCCGTCGGTGATAGAGCCTGAAAAGGGATGCCCGGCAAAGGATTCTCCGATAAGAGTTAATTCAAAGCTTGGGCTGTCATCATTACCATCAGCACTATTTTCTGGAAACTTAAATGCGAAGCCATCCATCGCAGAGTTATCATCCAAAGGCACGGGTATAGGTGAATTGATTGATGTTGCGACAATACGCCCCAATGCTTGGTGAATAGCAATGGTTTCGGTTTCCGTTACTGGTTGCACTGTCTTTAATTGAGCTTCTAGCGCTTGTGCAATGGGAAGTAATCCGGGAGTGTCGCAATGAAACATATCAGTGACCTTTGAATGTGGCTTTTATTCTGAATTCTTTTGCTTGATATAGTCGGGTCGCGCAGTGTTGCGAAAAATGCTTTGGAAAACAAGGAAAACTTGTCATCACGCGAGTCTGCTAATTTGATTGTGATGATGAGTGATGAAAATACCAGCCATATCGCTTAATTCGGCCATAAATAGTCTAATCGAATAGAGTTTCAGAGGGGTTTATAGTAGGATCCGTCGCCGCTTGCGCATTGATATAAAGTCTGGTGATCTGTAAGAGAATTCATTAGAGAGGCCGGGCTGATACCCGAACGAATAATACTTGACTAAATTTGTCGGGTAAATACTTGAGTAAAATACTCAGGTACTTTACCATTGCGCCTGTTAAAAACGCTATCTTTACCTTAATTAATAAGGCTGCCAGTAAAAGTGCAGGGTAGGTAGGGCAGTATAAGTGTGTAAGAAAGCTAAGATTATATCTAGGCGATCATTTCCGTTCTATTGATGATAGAAACGGAAATAGATTGAGTAGAAAACTGATTTGACTGTAGATTCGTTGAGTAAAAAGCATGACAGACCAAATAGAACAAGCATTAAACCGGGAATATGAAGCCGGTTTCGTTTCCGATATCGAATCAGAAACATTTGCCCCTGGTCTGGATGAAGACGTCGTAAGACGCATTTCTGAGATTAAAGGCGAGCCTGAGTGGATGCTGGAATGGCGACTCAAGGCGTTTCGCATTTGGCAAAAAATGGAAGAGCCAGATTGGGCTCACGTTGATTATCCCAAGATCAATTACCAGGCCATTTCTTATTATTCAGCCCCTAAAAGCATGGCAAACAAGCCCAAGTCTCTGGATGAAGTGGATCCGGCGCTATTGGAAACCTATGAAAAGTTAGGTATTCCATTACTTGAGCAACAAATGTTGGCCGGGGTGGCTGTTGATGCTGTATTTGATTCGGTGTCGGTGGTGACCACCTTTAAGGAAAAGTTACATGAAGCGGGCGTGATTTTCTGCCCGATTTCCGAAGCGGTTCACGAATATCCTGAATTGGTGAAGAAGTATCTGGGGAAAGTGGTTCCTCAACATGACAATTATTTCGCAGCGTTAAACTGCGCCGTGTTTACCGATGGTTCTTTCGTTTACATTCCCAAAGGCACGCGTTGCCCAATGGAACTGTCTACCTATTTCCGTATCAATGAACAAAACACCGGGCAGTTTGAGCGCACGCTTATCGTCGCCGATGAAGGCAGCTATGTCAGCTATCTGGAAGGTTGTACTGCGCCACAACGTGATGAAAACCAGTTACACGCAGCGGTTGTCGAATTGGTAGCGTTGGACGATGCTGAAATCAAGTATTCCACCGTGCAGAACTGGTATCCGGGCGATGAAGAAGGCCGTGGTGGTATCTACAACTTCGTAACCAAGCGTGGTGTTTGCTATACCAATGCCAAGATTTCATGGACGCAAGTGGAAACTGGATCTTCCGTTACCTGGAAATACCCGAGCTGTATTCTGAAAGGTGACAACAGTGTCGGTGAGTTTTACTCGGTTGCATTAACTCGAGGTAAACAACAGGCCGATACCGGAACCAAGATGATCCACCTTGGTAAGAACACCAAATCCACCATTATTTCCAAAGGGATTTCGGCAGGGCGTAGCAACAACAGTTATCGTGGTTTGGTGCAAATGCATTCTACCGCTAAAGGCGCTCGTAACTTTACCCAATGTGATTCACTGTTAATCGGTGATAAGTGCGGAGCCCATACTTTCCCGTATGTTGAAAGTCGTAACCCTTCTGCCATTGTTGAGCATGAAGCCACTACTTCCAAAGTGAGTGATGAACAACTGTTTTTGTGCAGGCAACGTGGCCTTGATGCTGAAAAAGCGGTGTCCATGATTGTTAATGGCTTCTGTAAAGAAGTGTTCAAAGAACTCCCGATGGAATTTGCTGTTGAAGCCGGCAAATTACTTGAGATTAGCCTTGAAGGTTCTGTGGGCTAATGACTCACAGATAAAGCGCCTCTCAAATAAAGACCAATCGAATAATAAGCAGGATTATTCATAATGTTAGAAATTGAAAATCTCCACGCCAGAGTTGAAGACAAGACTATTTTAAAAGGGTTGAATTTATCCATTAAACCGGGTGAGGTTCATGCCATTATGGGGCCTAATGGAGCAGGTAAAAGCACTTTGGGTTACGTATTGTCTGGTCGTGAAGGTTATGAAGTTGAGTCTGGCTCTGCAACATTCAACGGCAAAGACCTGTTTGATTTGGAAACCGAAGAGCGTGCTCGTGAAGGTTTGTTCCTGGCTTTTCAGTATCCCACTGAAATTCCCGGCGTTAGCAATCTGGAATTTATGAAAGCAGCCGTTGATGCCAAGCGTAAAGCCAATGGTGAAGACGAATTAAGTTCAGCTGAATTCCTGAAAAAAGCCAAAGCGGCTTGTGTGCAAGTGAATTTGCCCTTGGCATTTTTAAAGCGTGGCGTGAATGAAGGTTTCTCAGGTGGTGAGAAAAAACGTAATGAAATCATGCAAATGCTACTGCTTGAACCCAAGCTGTGCATTTTGGATGAATCTGATTCAGGCTTGGATATCGACGCCTTGAAAGTGGTTGCTGATGGTGTAAACAGTCAGCGTAGCCCTGAGCGTAGCTTTATTGTGGTTACTCATTATCAACGCCTGTTGGATTATATTAAACCTGACTTTGTTCATGTGTTGTCTGATGGCAAAATCGTGAAAAGCGGTGATGCTTCTCTTGCCCATGAGTTGGAAGCCGCAGGTTATGCCTGGCTGGAAACGCATAAAGACGGAGAGGCGTAATGAACCCCTGGTTGCAAAATGTTATTGCTAAAGCAACAGCATTAGCAGGGCAAACCGATGGTTTGGCTGATTTTCGCGCTCAAGCGTTGGCAAAGTTGCAAGACACTGCCTGGCCTACACGCAAAACCGAAGTGTGGCGTTATACCTCATTAAAAGCGCTGGAAACGGCTGAATTTGAAAGTACAAAAGCCGATGCAGCTGTTCAAATTTCTGCTATCTCTGACCAAGAAACCATTGATATGGTGTTTTCTAATGGTCAGTTGCAGACAGATTTATCAGGGCTTACCTTGCCTGAAGGCTTAAGCCTGTTTTCATTGGCAAAAGCGACTGATGAACAGCACAACACAGCTAAAAGCATTCTTTCTCAGGTTAAGCCCGAGCATCATTTGTTTGGTTTGATTAACGATGCCTTGTTGCAAGATGCGTTGGTGATTGATGTCGCTGATGGTGCGCAAATCTCAACACCCGTTCGTATTATCAATATTGTTCAAGATGGCAGTGAAGGCCATGCTCGCGTGCTGTGTCGTGTTGGCAAAGACGCGAAGCTAACCGTGTTAGAACATATGAGTTCTGACAATGCGGATAAAAGCAACAGCACAAGCTTCAATACTCTGGTTTCTGAATTTTCAATTCAACCTGAAGCGCAGTTGGAACATTATCGTTTTGCTTTGCAATCAGGTGCTGATATGTCAGTAGGTGGCTGTCATTTCGCGTTGAATGAAAAAGCCAAACTCAATAGCACCTTTGTTGGTTATGGCAGTGCTTTGGCGCGTAGTAATGTTGATATTCTGCACAAAGGCGAATACGCCGATGCCAAGCTGAACGCGATTTATTTGTTGAAAGACGATGAGCGTTTTGATTTGCATGCCACCGTTGAACATGAAGTGCCAAACTGTACCACTGAAGAAAATGTACGTGGAATAGTGGGTGATACGGCTCAAGCGACTTTTAATGGTCGTATTCATATCCATCGTGACGCACAAAAAACCTTGGCGGAACTGAATAACCGTAATTTGCTATTGTCGGATAAAGCGCAAATCAATACCAAACCAGAGCTGGAAATTTACGCCGATGATGTGCGTTGTGCTCACGGAGCAACAGTAGCTGAATTGGACGACGATGCTTTGTATTACCTGACTTCTCGTGGCGTCAGCAAAGAAAGAGCCTTGGTTATGTTGAACTTCGGTTTTATTAATGCCCTGGTTGACGATATGCCAAATCAAGCGATTGCCGAGTGGTTAAGAGAGCAATTGCAAGCTCGTTTTGCCCAAATGGGTGAATGAAACGGCTGGAAAATGAGAGAGAACAAGAGAGTAAAAAGCAATGAGCTTTGATGTTGCCGCTATTCGAGCACAGTTTCCTATCCTAAAACGTGAAATTGACGGTAATCGCCTGGTTTATCTGGACAACGCTGCAACGACGCAGAAGCCGCAAGCAGTGATTGATTCTATCGTTTCTTATTACACCGAATGTAACAGTAACGTTCATCGTGGTGCGCATACATTGGCGGACGAAGCCACACGTCGTTTTGAATATGCTCGTGATATTATTGCCAACTTCATAAACGCCCCAGATAGAAAAGAAGTGATCTGGACCAGCGGTACGACTGAATCAATTAATATCGTCGCTCATGGCTTGCAGCAGCTGTTAAAAGTAGGCGATGAAGTGGTTGTGACCGAAATGGAACACCACGCTAATCTGGTCACTTGGCAGCAAGTGAGCAAAGGTTCTGGAGCCAGTTTGTTGGTTGCGCCGATTACTGATGATGGTGAACTGAACATCGACAAGTTTAAAGCCTGCCTGAGCAAGCAAACCAAAATGGTGGCTATGCCTCATGTGTCGAATGCTCTGGGTACAGTAAATCCATTGGATGTACTGATCCCTTTGGTACGTCAACATGCGCCTAATGCTTATATTCTTATTGATGGTGCGCAAGGGGTGGCTCATGGTGGTGTTGATGTTCAGGCGTTAGGCTGTGATTTTTATGTGTTCTCTGGGCACAAGCTGTTTGGTCCAACCGGTATCGGTGTTTTGTGGGGTAAAGCCGACATTCTCAACGAATGGCCTGTTTGGCAAACTGGTGGAGAAATGATCTCCATCGTGACCTATCAGGATGCAACCTGGGGTGAATTGCCTAATCGCTTGGAAGCAGGAACACCTCATATTGCAGGT
The DNA here is from genome assembly GCF_019900845.1 of Paraneptunicella aestuarii. Classification (NCBI taxonomy): domain Bacteria; kingdom Pseudomonadati; phylum Pseudomonadota; class Gammaproteobacteria; order Alteromonadales; family Alteromonadaceae; genus Paraneptunicella; species Paraneptunicella aestuarii. Next base: position 2,296,470 of record NZ_CP074570.1, read on the forward strand.
GCTATTGGCTTTGGCGCTGCGGTTGAATGGTTCTCGGCATTAGATTTAGCCGCTGTACAAGCGCATGAACAAGCATTAATGACATCGGCAACTGAACAAGCCATGGCATTTGATGGTCTGACTATTATTGGTAAAGCCAAGCATAAGGCTGGTGTGTTGAGCTTTAATTTAGACGGTTCTCACCCTGCGGATGTGGGTTTTTTGCTTGATAAACAAGGCATTGCGATCCGTACAGGAGATCACTGTGCCCAACCTTTGATGAACCGTCTGAATGTGCCGGGTACAGCCAGAGCTTCATTTTCCATTTACAATACACTGGACGAAGTCGACATGTTGTTTGCCGGCTTGAAGAAAGTCCAGATGATGTTGATGTAACCCATTGGATAATACAGGATACGACATGATAGATACGACTGTTGCAACCTTTGATCCCAATGCCAAAGTTGATTCTGATGCTCCATTGGTCACAGTAACCGATTCGGCGTTGAAGCATTTTAAGCGCATTTTGGGTAATGCTTCCGACAAGAAGATCCGCTTAAGCACCAAAGTCAGCGGTTGTTCTGGCTATGCTTATGTGCTTGAACCTGTTGATGCGGGTAAAGATGACGATGTCAGTATTGAGTTAGCTGATGGCATGATGTTACTGATTGCGCTAGATGCCTCAGAGATCGTCAGACATACTGAAATTGACTATGTTGTGCAGGGTATTAACGGCGAAATTCGCTTTAATAACCCGAATGTCGTTAGCGAATGCGGCTGCGGCGAAAGCTTTAATGTAGGGTAGACCATTAAATGCAGAAGAAAATGGTTGTCACTACTCGGGAATGTCCTGCCAGGCGAGTACCTTCTGGTGAAATTACCAGTATTCCAGAAGGGCAATTTGTCACGATTAATCAAGCGCTTGGCGGCAATTATACGGTTACCTGGATGGGTAACATGCTGCGTATTGACGGCACTGACGCTGAAGCTATCGGGCTCAAACCGGAAGAGCTGAAATTTACTAATGACGGTCATACCGGCATTTTGGAAGATCAGGTTTGGCAAGCGCTCGACAGCATTTACGATCCGGAAATTCCTATCAGTATTGTGTCGTTGGGCTTGGTATATAAAGTGTCGATTGATCAGGATGCCGATGCTGTTCAGGTGGATATGACCTTAACGGCTCCGGGTTGTGGTATGGGGCCCGTATTAGTGAGCGATGTTAAATATCGCGTTTCAAAAGTGCCTAACGTAAAGAATGTGAAGGTGGAACTGGTGTTTGACCCTCCTTGGTCAAAAGATATGATGAGCGAAGAAGCTCAACTTGAAGCCGGATTGTTTTTTTAAAATATAACCAACCCGTCACAATAAGCAGGAACAACAGAAAACATGAATTTGCCTACTACCGATGAAATATTAGATGACCTTTCCTTTTTTGATAGCTGGGAAGAGCGCTATAAATACATAATCGATCTGGGCAAAGCGTTACCTGCATTTCCACAAGAGTTACAAACCCCCGAGCGTCTGGTTAAAGGTTGTCAAAGCAACGTTTGGCTGGAAGTCGATAGGGATGGGGATGTATTAACCTTTTTGGTTGATAGTGATGCCATTATCGTTAAGGGATTGTTGGTACTGGTTTTGGCTGCTTACAACAACAAAACGCCACAAGAAATTGTAGATTTTGATATTGAAGATTACTTCACCCAATTAGATTTGGAACGTCATATTAGTCCAACTCGTGGTAATGGCTTAAAAGCGATTGTGGCTAAAATCAATGCCATTGCGAAAGCTTGTTTAGCTTAAGTATTATCATAAGCTGTCACTTCATATGTAACAGTGCATTTTGCTTGGTTGCATGCAGCATAGAGTTGGGATAACTTGAGTGCTGAAAAATTTTTACTGTTATAAATTTATCGTTATTAATTTAGTCATAACCCCGAGCTCTGGTTTCTACGTTTCTCTTTAAAGTAAACGTACGGATAAAGTAAAAATACGAAGCCTTAGCCGAGTTGCTATCGAATTACTTGCTCAAGCAATATTAATAGCAACGAGGGTTAATCTGGAAACGGATTAGCCTCCCTTAAGCACAAACGATTAGTCGGTTTAGTGCTTAACTTTGGAAAGGTGTTATTCAAATATGCTGGAAGACCGCTACGGGCGTCGGTTCCATTACTTACGCCTGTCTGTTACTGATGTCTGCAACTTCCGTTGCAACTATTGCTTGCCTGATGGTTATCAGTGCGACTCTGATCGCGATTTTCTCACTCTAAATGAAATCAATACCGTTGCTCAGGCATTTGCTGGTCTTGGCACTTCCAAAGTCCGTATTACTGGCGGTGAACCTTCCTTGCGTAAAGACTTGCCCGATATTATCGCAACTGTTGCCAATACTTCCGGGATTGATGAAATTTCCGTAACGACTAATGGCGATAAATTGCCACGCCTGATCCACGCTTGGCATGAAGCCGGATTAACTTCGCTCAATGTGAGTATCGACAGCCTTGACCCTCGACTATTTGCCAGCATTACTGGCCATGACAAATTAAAAATGGTGTTGCAAGGTGTGGGCATGGCGCTTGAACTGGGAATGCCGGTTAAGGTGAATGCGGTATTGATGCAACATCAAAAGCAGCAGGGAATAGAGCAGTATTTGCAATGGCTTAAAACCATGCCTGTTACGTTACGTTTTATTGAGCTGATGCGTACTGGAGACAATGCCGCCTTTTTTCAGGAACATCATTATTCTGGACAAACTTTAAAAGAGCAGTTGTTAGAGCTGGGCTGGAGCCGGGTATTAAAGAGCAAAACATCAGGCCCTGCGCAGGAATTTCAGCACCCTGATTACGCCGGAAATATTGGTTTGATCATGCCTTATAGCAAAGGCTTTTGTGATAGCTGTAATCGCCTGCGTATTTCTTCTATTGGGCAACTGCATTTGTGTTTGTTTGCAGAGCAGGGACTGGATTTACGTGCTTATATGAGCGCCGGCGATGTACAAGGTTTGCAGCAAGCTTTAGTGGCGTTATTGCAAGATAAACAGGCGAGCCATTGGCTGCACGATGACGTCACTGGCGCAACCCGGCATTTGGCTATGTTAGGGGGATAAAGGCTGGGTGGATAAAGTGCTCGGCGGATAAAAAGCGCCCGGCGGATAAAAAGCACCCGGCGGATAAATAACAACATCGAATTCATTCATAAAAGAGATTTTAGAGAGCCATATACAAATGCAAGCCTTAAATATTGCTATTTTGACCGTTTCCGACACACGCAATGAAGAAACAGATACCTCTGGCGCTTACCTGGTTCAAGCTGTTCTGGAAGCGGGGCATCATGTGGTTGAAAAGCGCATTGTGAAAGATGACAAGTATCAACTGCGTTCAGTGGTGTCTCAGTGGATTGCTGACGAGAAAGTGCAGGTTGTGATTTCTACAGGTGGCACAGGGTTTACTGAGCGAGATTCAACCCCGGAAGCTTTGTCGATTCTATTTGATAAAGATATTGAAGGGTTTGGCGAGTTGTTTCGTCATATCTCTTATCTGGAAATTGGTACGTCAACGGTGCAATCCAGAGCACTTGGCGGTATGGCGAACAAGACCGCGATATTTTGCTTGCCGGGCTCAACTGGTGCTTGTCGTACCGGTTGGGAAGGCATCTTGAAGGAACAGCTTAGCTCCGATCACAAGCCCTGTAATTTCGTGGGGCATTTAAAGCCAAGCCTGTAATAGATAAGAGCAAGCAAGAAGTAAGAAGATAGTAAGAAGACAGTAAGAAAAAAGAAACATGACAGATCCTAAAAGCGCTTTTACCCACCTCAATGAAAAAGGTGAGGCCAATATGGTGGATGTGACCGAAAAAGCGGTGACATCCCGTACCGCGATAGCTGAGGGCTTTATCAGCATGACGCAAAGTACATTCGACATGCTGTTGGCTGGAGAGCACAAAAAGGGCGATGTTTTTGCTGTTGCTCGTATCGCGGGCATTCAGGCTGCCAAGAAAACCAGTGAGTTAATCCCACTTTGCCATCCGCTTATGTTGAGCAAGGTTCAAGTGGACTTTGAACCTGTCATTCAGAGTGAAACCAACGAATATCTCATTAAGGTCGTCGCATTGTGCAAACTGGCGGGCAAAACTGGCGTGGAAATGGAAGCCTTAACTGCTGTTTCTGTAGCGTTGCTCACTTTATACGACATGTGTAAAGCAGTAGACCCGGCCATGATTATTGGTGGCGTAAAGCTTTTGCAAAAACAGGGTGGTAAAAGTGGTGACTGGCTTCGCGAGGAAAACACATGATCCGGGTTTTGTTTTTTGCGCAGTTACGGGAACGTTTACAAACCGATAGCCTGGATATGACAGAATGCGCGAATGTTGCTGAACTACGTCGAAAGTTATCTGAACGTGGTGATATCTGGCAAGAAGTGATGCAATCGGAGCGCTGTTTGGCTGCGGTGAATCAGGTGCTATGTGATAATACTCAAGCACTTAAAACCGGCGATGAAGTGGCGTTTTTCCCACCGGTAACGGGCGGGTAGCCGAGTATGAAGTCAAATTCGGTATCTGATTACATTAGCGTTCAATCACAAGACTTTGACCTTAAAACAGAGTATCAGGCATTAACTGAGCATAATCAGACTGACGGCGCTGTTGTTACTTTTGTTGGCTTGGTACGTGACTTCAATGAAGGGAAGTCTGTCACCGCATTGCATTTGGAACATTATCCCGCCATGGCTGAGCGCAGTTTGCAGGATATCGTGGCTCAGGCGCGTACTCGTTGGTCATTAGGGCGAATTCGTGTTATCCATCGTTTTGGTACATTGAGCTTGTCTGAGCAAATTGTCTTTGTTGGCGTTAGTGCAAAGCATCGCGGTGATGCCTTTGGTGCTTGTGAATTTATTATGGATTTTCTGAAAACGCGTGCGCCTTTTTGGAAGAAAGAACAAAGTAGTGAAGGGCTGCATTGGGTTGATGCTAAACAAAGCGATGCTAATAAAGCCGATGATTGGAACCAAAAATAATGATGCAAAGACTGCTAAGTAATCTGTTTCTTATATTGCTGTTAACTTATTCTGGGACTTTGTTTGCTGGAATCACGAAGGTAAATGAACCGGCTCTTAATCAAGAGGTTAATCAAGAAAACAAGAATAACAATATTATTCGTATTGCCGTTGCAGCCAATTTTAAACCCACGTTAGAAAAGTTGATTGCTGTCTATAAGCAAAAGCATCCTAATCTAGACTTTAAAGTGAGCAGTGCTTCTACAGGCGTGCTTTATAGCCAGATATTAAACGGTGCGCCGTTCGATTTGTTTTTTTCTGCCGATTGGCAACACCCAGACAAATTAATCAAAAAAGGCATTGGCCATAAACATCGTTCTGCCGTTTATGCCATAGGGCAATTAGTTTTGTGGTATCCGAAAATGAATCAGGAAGATTCTCAAAAGACAGATTTTAAATCGGTGATGGAGCAACTAGCCAAAACACCGCAAGTGAAGATTGCAATGGCAAATCCTGATTTGGCTCCGTTTGGAAAAGCGGCTCAACAGGCATTACAACGCACAGGATTTTCCTCATTAAATGAGCAAATCGTGAAGGGCAATAATGTGGCTCAGGCGTATCAGTTTGTGTATGCGGGAGCCGCTAATGCAGGTTTCGTTTCTTTAAGCCAGATAGATGCAGCTGCTCATTCATCTCAAATTATTATGATCCCTGACGATCTCTATTCACCGATTAAACAACAAATGCTGGTGATCCAGCCGCAAGAAGCGGCAATGGGCTTTTATCGTTTCGTTCTTGGCATTACAGGACGTGAAATTATCGCTCAAAACGGTTACGCAGCACCAAGCTCGGCTGACGTTAAATTAATGCTGTAATGCTTGTTTTGTAAGGTTTTTTGCAGTGATAAGTGAATTCGATTGGCAATCAATATGGTTAACCGCAAAATTGGCGGGAGTCTCTACTTTTTTCTTGCTGCTTTTGGGGATCCCGCTGGCTTGGTGGCTGGCTAGAAGCCGCTCTAATGTGAAATTTATCCTTGATGCCATCATTACCTTGCCCTTGGTTTTACCTCCCACTGTGTTGGGCTATTACCTGTTAGTCGCGATGACCCCTGATGCCTGGTTAGGGAAAACATGGCAGACATTTTTTGATTCCTCACTGGTGTTTTCCTTTTCTGGATTGGTCATCGGTTCCATCCTTTATAGCTTGCCTTTTGTGGTACAGCCCATCCGTGATGGTTTTAAATCTTTAGATAATCAATTACTCGATGTAGCACAAACCATGGGGGCGAATTGGTGGCAACGTTTCCGCTTGATTGTGCTGCCTTTAACACGCCCTATGTTAATTACTGGCACGGTTTTGGGCTTTGCCCATACGGTAGGAGAATTCGGTGTGGTATTACTGATTGGCGGCAATATTCCCGGTGAAACCCGAGTGCTATCCATCGCCTTGTTCGACTACGTGGAAACCATGCAGCTTGAACAAGCCAACCAACTCGCCGCAGGCATGCTGCTGTTCTCGTTTTCAGTGCTGTTGTTAGTGAATTGGGTGAATAGGAAGTAATCCTGAAATCTAATGTGTTCAACTATGTTTTCATAGGTGATATATTTGACCTAAATTATATCCTTAATGAACCTTTCACATGGCCGCTCCTAAAGTATTTGTTAGTTCTACTTGTTTTGATTTAAGTGAAATACGTGAACAACTTCGACGTTTTATTATTTCTTATGGCTTTGAACCAATTCTTAGTGAGAATGGGGATGTGTTTTATCATCCTGAACTGCATACGCATGAAGCTTGCGTTAATGAGGTTTCCAACTGTCAGTTATTTATTTTGATTATCGGGGGCAGGTTTGGCGGTGAGTATATAGCTGATAAAACCAAGTCGATTACAAATGCCGAATACAAAGCTGCTAGAGAGAGTGGTATTCCTGTTTTTACTTACGTGAGAAAAGGCGTTTTAAATTGTCACCATACATATCAACATAATAAGAAAAAGGAGTTTGTTTCTGACATCAAGTATCCTTCAATTGAAAAACAAGAGTATGCTTTAGATATATTTTCTTTTATTGATGAAGTCAGACGTGCCCCCAGAAATAATGCATTTGAGGGGTTTGATGGGTTTGCGAGCATAGAAAATCACCTGAGAAAACAATGGGCGGGTATGTTTTATGAATTGCTTAAAACACAAGAGGTTAAATCGCAAATTGACGTAACAAATCATTTAATTGAAGGAATAGGAACAACTAGCAGAAAACTGGAAGAATTGATTAAAAGTCTTTATATGTCATCGAATAAGGAAGAAGCAGAAGAAAAAATTATTTATATAGATGTGTATAGTGATGTTGTACAGTTTTTTGAAGAAGCTCTTTATCCTAAGTGGTCTCATAAATCTCCTTACTATTGGGATATGGATCAGGTTGATGTTCATAGACTTGCAGATATTAATGTTACTGATTGTACATGGGTTCAATATTTGCTGAATTTTGGGTTATTTGATGTGATTTATGATGATAATTCAGACGAAGAACTTTTGATTAGTGAATCTGATATGCATGTTGGTAGAAATGATTCATTTGCTATATCTACTAAAGATATAGAGCTAAAACAGTTATTTGAAAATGGGGTGAAAAAATCAACAGCCGAGCAACGGATAAAGGCTTTGAAATATGTCTTTGGTAATTCCGGAGTTAGTTGGGAGCTCAACTCTCAGCAATAATCACCGCTCTTTTAGGTGCAGGATAGCCTTCCACTGTTAAATCATGATTATCCGGGTCTAGATAATCCTTTAAAGACTGATTGGTCATCCATTCGGTGCTGCGTTGTTCTTCGATGCTGGTTTGAGCCACATCAACGGTGCGAATGTTTTTAAAGCCTATGCGATGCATCCAGTGTTCCAGTGCTGCACAGCTTGGCAGGAACCAGACATTGCGCATTTGTGCGTAACGTTCTCCTGGAACTAAAACCGTGTGTTCGTCACCGTCGACAACCAGTGTTTCCAGAATTAACTCGCCGCCTTTACGCAGTTGCATTTTCAGTTGCTGTAGAAAGTCGATAGGGCTTTTACGATGGTACAGCACGCCCATGGAAAACACGGTATCGAAGGCTCTTAGGTCGGGTAGTTGTTCTACGCCTACAGGAAGTAAATGAATACGAGGGTCGGGGTTAAAGTGTTTGATAGCTTGGAACTGGATCAAAAACAGGTCGGTGGGGTCGACGCCAACCACCATTTCCGGATCTAGCCCTAACATGCGCCACATGTGATAACCGCTGCCACAGCCAATATCCAGCACTTTTCTGCCTTGCAATGGCGCAATATGTGGCGCGACACGATCCCATTTCCAGTCCGAACGCCATTCGGTATCTATGTGGATGCCGTGAATATGAAAAGGACCTTTACGCCATGGCATGAACTGCTTTAATAAGCCTTCAATTTGCTTGCTTTGATATTCGCTGATGTCACTTTCTGTGCCGAAACGCACTTCTGCATTTAACTCAATGGAACTGGGTTGCGTTTCTGGCAATTTACCGATCAGCTTGACCCACTTATTGAAATCGCCATGTTGCTGTTTTTGCCATTCTTTTAATTGCGCAGGCAACACTTCTAGCCAAGGAGACAGATCTGTCATGGCAATACGTTGATAAAAATCTTTGAACCATTCCATTTTCTGCTCCTTTTGCGCTTATTTCGTGGCCTGAGTAGAAGGTTTTACTGCAAACATTGAGCAGAAATTAAAGCATTTGAACCAGAGAGTGACATCGCTAAACCCCACAGAATTCAAACGCTCTTCATGAATATTGAAAGTGTCGATTTTCATGACGTTTTCAAGGGCATTGCGTTTTTGGCTGATTTCCAATTCGCTGTAACCGTTGCGGCGCTTGTATTCGTGGTGAAGATCAATAAGCCGCTCATCGCCGTGTTGTGTGGGGTGACGCAATTTTTCAGATAAGATAAGCACACCACCGGGAAGTAAGCCATCGTGTATTTTTTGCAACATGGCTTCGCGTTTTTCCGGAGCAATGAATTGCAAGGTAAAGTTCATGATTACCACGGATGCATTATTAATGTTGGTGTCTAATATATCCTGATGCAAGGTGGTGAATTGGGTTTCCGATTTGAATGCCGACAGGTGCAGTTTGCATCTTTCTATCATGGATTCTGAGTTGTCGACTGCGACAATTTGAACGCCTTTTTCACTGTTGTAGCGTCTTACTGCAAGACTTGCCGCGCCAAGGGAGCATCCGAGATCATACACATTGGTATTGGGCTGGATGTAGTGCTTTGCAAGTTGTCCAATGCCATCAAGAATGGTGTTGTAGCCAGGAATGGAACGCTGGATCATGTCGGGGAAGACTTCTGTCACCGTTTCGTCAAACTGAAAATCAGCGACTTTCTCTTGTGGGCGTGAGTAAATCAGGTCTTTGGGGGAATCTTGCATAGGTAATGAATAATAAATAATTAGAGTTGTTTGGTCTCATGAAATCCGAGGCGGGATTCTACCGAATTTCGAAGCAACCCGGTATACGGAATTTAACAATTTTTCATTCTCTGGTACTGTTCAACGCAAGAGCTGCAAGCTAAACCACTGAAAACGAATTTTGTGAGCTGAATCAAATTCATGCCTTGCACACAGGGGCAGGGTTATATACTGTATCGGGCAATCAATTGCGAGTCGTTATTTTCTCTTGCGTGATAAGTAAACCCGGCACACATCTGTATGCTTTGCGGTTTTTATAATTCAGATTTTGAAGCGATTAAAGCTACCAGCTAACGACGTTTGGTCGAATGGAGAACAGTAATATGTTTGACACTCTTTATCCGGTACCAGAAGAATTTAAAGCCAATGCTCTGGTTAATCTTGAACAATATAAAGCCATGTATCAGGAATCTATTGATAACCCTGATGCTTTTTGGCAAGAGCAGGCTAAACGCATCGACTGGATTGAACCTTTTACTCAGGTAAGCAAATGCAGTTTTGCACGTGATAATGTCAATATTGAATGGTTTTTGAATGGCAAGCTGAATGTGTCAGCTAACTGTATTGACCGCCACTTAAAAGATAACGCTGATCGCACTGCCATTATTTGGGAAGGTGATGATCCCAGCATTAGTCGCCATATCAGCTATCAGGAATTGCACGATGAAGTGTGCAAAATCGCTAATGGCATGAAGAAGTTAGGCATTAAAAAGGGTGACCGCGTTGTCATTTATATGCCGATGATCCCGCAAGCGACCTACGCCATGTTGGCTTGTGCTCGCATTGGTGCTATTCATTCTGTTATTTTCGGTGGTTTCTCTCCTAATGCTATTGCGGATCGTATTCATGACTGTGAAGCGAAATTAGTCTTGACCGCCGACGAGGGGTTGCGTGGTGGTAACCCGGTTCCATTAAAAGCGAATGTTGATAAAGCGTTAGAAAAAGAATCCACCAGTAGTATCAAAAATGTAGTGGTGTATCGCTATACCAAGAATGATGGCTATTGGAATGATGCCAGAGACATAAGCTGGCAAGACCTGGTTGCTGATTTACCTGCGACTTGTGAACCCGAACCAATGGACGCGGAAGATCCTTTGTTCATTTTGTATACCTCTGGTTCAACCGGCACGCCCAAAGGGGTTGTGCATACCAGCGGTGGCTATTTGGTTTATGCTTCATTAACTCATGAAAAAATCTTTGATTATCATCCTGATGATATTTATTGGTGTGCTGCCGATGTAGGCTGGATTACCGGTCACACTTATATTGTTTATGGCCCGTTGGCGAATTGCGCGACAACGCTTATGTTTGAAGGTGTGCCTACATATCCTTCGGTTGCTCGTATGGGGCAGGTGGTTGATAAGCATAAGGTCACTATTCTATACACAGCGCCAACCGCTATTCGTGCATTAATGGCGAAAGGTGATGAGCCTGCACAAGGCTCGACTCGTGAAACCTTGCGCTTAATGGGAAGTGTGGGTGAGCCGATTAACCCTGAAGCCTGGCTTTGGTATCACGAGAAAATTGGTAATGGTAAATGCCCAATTGTTGATACCTGGTGGCAAACAGAAACGGGTGGTGTGATGATCACGCCTCTGCCGGGCGCGATTGACTTGAAACCGGGCTCGGCAACACTTCCTTTCTTTGGTGTGAAACCTGTTTTGCTGGATAGCAATGGCGTTGAACTGCAAGGTGAGAATGAAGGAAATTTGGCGATTACCGGTTCCTGGCCAGGCCAGGCTCGTACCGTTTGGGAAAATCATCAACGTTTTCAGGAAACCTATTTTAGTACATACGACAATATGTATTTCACGGGCGATGGTGCTCGTCGTGATGCTGATGGTTACTATTGGATCACCGGACGTGTTGATGATGTTCTGAATGTGTCAGGTCATCGCCTGGGTACAGCTGAAATTGAAAGTGCTTTGGTAGCCCATGAGAGTGTCGCCGAAGCTGCGGTTGTGGGTTATCCGCATGACATCAAGGGGCAGGGCATTTATGTTTATGTTATGCCTACCGATGGCACAGTGATTTCTGATGAGTTGACAAAAGCGGTAAGGCAGTCTGTACGTGATGAACTTAGCCCGATCGCAACGCCTGATTTTATCCAGTGGACTAAAGGATTGCCCAAAACCCGATCAGGCAAAATTATGCGTCGTATTTTGCGTAAAATTGCGGCTAACGATTATGCCGAGTTGGGTGATACATCCACATTGGCTGACCCTGGTGTAGTGCAAGAATTGATTGATAATCGCCTGAATAAATAGCACTTTACTCGCATTTCGCATATCAAGTTTCCAGCTCTGACAAGGGCTGGAAGCTCATTCCTGTAACGATTTTCTAATTCGTTAAAAGACTCTTCCGAATATAACTGAAAGCAAGTATAGTATCTGGCAGGCTATGTTCTTGTGGTCATGACATAAACCCTTGGAAATAGGTTGATGTCGTTTGTTGTTCATAGTCCGGTATAAAATTTCCTTTAATAATTAGACTAAAGTATAACTCTGGATCATAATTGCTTTTATGATTTGGGTTAAACCTTCTACTTAGACTTGAAGGGGAGAACATGACCAAGTTTTTGATAGCGGATGATCACCCGCTATTTAGGGATGCTCTATCTGCGGCACTAAAACCGTTATTCGACAATTTGGAATTTGTGTACGCCGATTCGCTGGACACTACCCTTTATGCATTGGAAAAGAATCCAGATATAGACTTAGTGCTTTTGGATCTTTTTATGCCGGGCAGTGAAGATTTCTATGGTCTTATTCGGGTAACTGAAGATTATCCTAATGTGCCGGTAGCTATTGTGTCTGGTAGCGACTCACCGAATATTGTGTCTCGCGTGATGACCTTTGGGGCTAAAGGCTTTATTCCTAAAACCACGGCATCTGCCGATACCGCTATTGCTATCAAGAAAATATTAAGCGGTGAAACCTGGTTGCCGGAACATTTGCAAACCAATCTTATTCGTGTTGCAACTGATGAGATTGATATTGCATCAAGAATGGCTGAGTTGACGCCTAAACAATTTCAAGTATTAAAGCAATTACAGGCTGGTTTGTTGAACAAGCAGATAGCTTTTGATTTGAATATCACCGAAGCAACCGTGAAAGCGCATATTAGTGCGATTTTTAAGAAGCTTGAAGTTAATAATCGAACTCAAGCGGTATTGGCTGCTGAAAAACTACAGTTGAACTAGGGTATTGTTAACGCATAGACCTGTATAAATAGCGCGTAAGAATTAGCTGTTCATGTAGTTTTTATTCATTAAAAATCACAAATGAGAACTCCAATAAGTTGTAAGGCTTATTGGAGTTTTCGTACATAAGGAGCTAGCAATGATTAATCCCAATATTCCTTTAGTAGAACTACACCGACATTTGGATGGAAATATTCACCCTGAAACCATCTGGGATTTAGCGCAAAAGCATGGCATCGCCTTACCAGCCAGTTCCCTTGATGAGTTAGTCCCCATGACTCAGATAATCGAGCAAACCAGTGATTTAATGGCCTTTTTGGAGAAGCTGGAATATGGTGTTTCCGTGTTGGCTGATTTGCAGGCTTGCCGCAGAGTGGCATTTGAGAATTTAAGAGATGCCAAGGCGCAAGGCATTGATTATATCGAGTTGCGTTTTTCTCCCTATTACATGGCTAAAGCACACAATCTGGATATGGCTGGCGTGGTTGAAGCTGTCATTGACGGTGTACAAGCAGGTATTCAGCAGTATGGTGTGCAAGCAAAATTGATTGGTATTTTGAGTCGTACCTTTGGTGCTGATATCTGTATGCAAGAACTTCAGGCGTTACTAGCTCATAAAGATAGTATTGTAGCGTTAGATTTAGCGGGTGATGAACTCAATTTCCCGGCTCCCATGTTCGTAGAGCACTTTAATAAAGGACGTGATGCCGGTTGGCAAATTACTGTTCATGCGGGTGAAGCGGATGGCCCGGAAAGTATCTGGAATGCTATTAAGTTGCTTGGTGCTACTCGAATTGGGCATGCCATTGCAGCTACAAGAGATCCTGAGTTGATGTCTTATATGGCTAAAAATCGAATCGCGGTTGAATCTTGCCCGACCTCCAACTTTCACACCAGCACAGTGAAAGAGTTGGAAAAGCATCCTCTGCCTTTGTTTTTGGAAAATGAGATTTTGGTGTCTATTAGTACAGATGATCCGGCTGTATCCAATATTGATTTGCCTCATGAATATGAGGTGGCGCATAAGGTGCTGGGAATGACGGCAGAACAATTAAGCCGGCTGCAGGAAAATGCCATTAAGTCGGCCTTTATGACGGAAAGTGAACGTCAGGCTTTGTGGAATAAAAAGGGATAGGCTCCCGGTCAACAAACAAAGAAAACAAAACTAAAGATTGAGAACATGAAAAAGCCGCGATTAACGCGGCTCTTTACTTCTAAGCTCAGATAAGCTGATCCTTAGTAGAAGTTGGATACGAACTCAATACCCCAGAAGCGAGCTTCATTGACATAGCCCGTCAGGTTGTTGAAGTCGATAACACCAGTCAGTTGTTGTTCGTCTGTGATGTTACGGCCGAATACGGCAATTTCATAATCTGAATTGTTGGCTGACCACTCGTAACCTACACGCAAACCACCTTCTAACAAAGGCTTGCCTTTGAATTCTTCAGCTTCATAAAGTACGAAGTTAACTTCACTGCGGTATGCCCAATCGGTGTAAGCGAAGAAGTTACCTTCACCGATTTCTTTGGTGTAACGCAATGTGAAGTTAGCAATCCACTCAGGTGCTTGCGGAAGAGGGTTGCCGTCGATCAACGCCAAACCATCTTCACGAGTAGGGTCGATCATAGTACAAGGTGCGCCACATGGATCTACAGCCAGGTCTGCTTGCTGAATTTCTGTGTGGTTGTAGCTCAAGCCTGCAGTTGCACTCCAATTTTCATCCAGAGTTGCTTGTGCATCCAATTCAAAACCGTAACCAACTGATTTATCAGCATTTAACAGGCTAGTGAAGTTTCCAGTACCGCCAACCGCAGTTAACTGTTGATCGCTAACTTCGTAGTAGAATACAGAACCGTTAACGCGAGCGCGGTTTTCCCAGGCACGAGATTTGAAACCAGTTTCAAAAGAGATCATGGTTTCTGAATCGGCAGTGGTTGGCGTGCCGCTAAATAACAGGTTACGACCCTGAATACTGGGGGCGCGATAGCCCTTAGCCAAGCGTGAGTAAATATTGGTTTCGTCAGTATATTTGTAGCTGGCGCTGATATCCCAGCTAACCTGTGAGTCTTCTACAGCGGATACAGCAGTGAATGACGGTGCACCAAATGGAGACAGGATAAGCTCACCGTCCCAATCGCGCTCGTCATCAGAGTAACGCAAACCAGCGGTTACTGTCAGGCGATCACTCACTTCGATATCCGCAGAACCAAAGATAGCCCATGCAGAGGTTTCCATATGCTGTTCGGAAAGTCCGTTCAGAATACCACCGGCCAGAGTGTCGAAACTCAGGTTTTGGATCGTTAATTCTTCGTCGAACCAGAATGCACCGACTTGATAGTCGATCATACCCAATTCATTTGAAGAAAGACGGATTTCCTGAGTAATCTGAGAATGATCAGGCATTTTCGCACCAGTTTCTGATGGGAATGGAATAAATCCTGGGCCATAGAAGCCAATAAAGGAAGCACCATAACCACCATCAATGTCACCGATAGATATCATTTCTGCTGACTCTTTACTGGTGATTGAAGTCAGGGTATGGCTACCCATATCGTATTCAAGTTTTAAGATTGCACCTTTGGTATCGATCTTTTGTCTGTTACGTGAAGCAGCGTCTTGATAAATCGTTTCAAAATCGAAATCGTCGATAAGATCATTCGTACCTGGCTTGATAATGTTGGCACGGAACAAGCGCGCATCCGCTTCCGCATCACGGAAATGGAAATTCAATAATGCATCAAATTTGTCGTTAGGCTCCCACAGCAATTGGAAACGACCTGCTTTTTCAGAAAAGCCACCTAATACATTATTTTGTTCAAAGCCCGGGGCTTTGTTGTCGATGTAGTCATCGCGATTTTGAATCAATAAGGAAGCACGAGCAGAAAGTGTGTCAGTTAACGCGCCGCCTACAGCAGTATCAAAATCTTTAGTGCCGTAAGAACCCAAAGTGAAATTTAGGTGAGCATCAAAATCTTGAGAAGGCTTTTTGGAATCTACTTTTACGATACCAGCAGGAGTGTTACGACCAAACAACGTACCTTGTGGACCACGTAGCACTTCTGTTTGTTCGATATCGAACATTGGGAAGCCTTTGGTTAGAGAGTTTTCTAGAACAACTTCGTCATAAACCAAAGAAACAGGTTGTGATGCCAACAAATCGAAATCTGTGTTACCCAAACCACGAATATAAAAACGTGGGAAAGTACGTCCGAAAGAGGATTCGATTAATAGACTGGGAATTCTCATGGAAAGGGCACGAACATCCATACCTGAAGAACCCATGATGTCCATTTCTTTGCTGGTTAGTGCGGCAACAGAAATTGGAACTTCCTGAACGTTTTGAGTTCTTTTCTGAGCGGTAACCATGATGACTTCCAACTCAAGAGATTTCTCGTCTTTTTTACTGTCGTTTTCCTGAGCTAAGGCATAGGGATTAGACAATGCTAATGCCACACCAATAGCTAAAGGTGCTTTGCTGTTAATTTTCATACGAGTACCGTTTATTGTGTGCGATTTCGAAATTGCTTTTTTTTATGCCAGCGCATTATCGGACTAAAGTCTTATAAAAGCACGAAAAAACTACACTGGATAATGTAATTATTCCTTATTGAAACTAAAGATTTGCATACGCAATCTCTGTGTTTCCATGACAAAGGTGTAATTAAAGCTAAAAAAATTCTTACCTGTCAAATTATTCGAGCCAATTCAATTTTTAATTTGAATTCATTCTTTTTCTTTGGGGTAGGTTATTTTTATTTAATTCAGTTTTATTTAATTCAGGAAAGGAAATAAAAAAATAGAGGCTATTAAGCCTCTATTTTTAGAATGGTAAGTCATTAAAATTATTTTTTAATAGACTTGAATGGACGTTGAGTTTTACCCGTATAAAGTTGACGAGGACGTCCAATCTTTTGACCTGGTTGACTTAGCATTTCGTGCCAATGAGAAGCCCATCCTACAGTACGTGCCAAAGCAAAAATACAGGTAAACATGTTAGTCGGGATACCAATTGCTTTTAATACGATACCAGAGTAGAAATCAACGTTAGGGAAGAGTTTCTTCTCTACAAAGTATGGGTCACTCAGAGCAATACGCTCAAGTTCCATCGCTACATCTAACAACGGATCTTTAAGGTTCAGCTCTTTCAATACTTCGTGACAGCTTTCTCTCATGACGGTTGCGCGAGGGTCATAGTTCTTATAAACCCTGTGACCAAAGCCCATCAAACGGAAAGGATCGTTTTTGTCTTTTGCTTTCTCAATAAACATTGGAATGCGATCAACAGAACCGATTTCTTTCAACATATTCAAACACGCTTCGTTTGCACCACCGTGAGCTGGACCCCACAAAGACGCAACGCCAGCAGCAATACATGCATAAGGGTTAGCGCCAGAAGAACCCGCTAATCTAACGGTAGAAGTAGAAGCATTTTGTTCGTGATCAGCATGCAAGGTGAAGATACGATCAACAGCGCGAGCAATGGTTGGGCTGATTTTGTATTCTTCAGCAGGTACAGAGAACATCATATTCAGGAAGTTTTCTGCATAAGACAAGTCGTTACGTGGGTAAACGAAAGGTTGACCAACGTTAAACTTGTAACACATCGCTACCAATGTAGGCATTTTGGCGACCAAACGGATGGCGCTTCTTAAACGCTGTTCCGGATCATGAATAGCCAAATCGTCATGGTAGAAAGAAGAAAGCGCACCAACAGTACCACACAGCATTGCCATGGGGTGTGCATCGCGACGGAAGCCTTTAAAGAAATCATTGACACTGTCATGCACCATGGTGTGACGAGTGATAGTTGATTTGAATTCCTGATAATCCTTTTCGTTTGGCGCTTCGCCGTGCAATAGCATGTAAACGACTTCAAGATAATCCGCGTCGCGGGCTAGATCTTCAATTGAATAGCCTCTGTGCAGCAACACCCCTTTATCGCCGTCAATGAAGGTGATTTCGGACTCACAAGAACCTGTTGCCATGAAGCCCGGATCGAAAGTGAACATTCCGATTTTACCAAGAGCTCGTACGTCAATGACATCAAGTCCTGCCGTGCCGCTTAAAATAGGTAGTTCAATCTCTTTATCACCTACTTTCAGAATGGCTGTTTTGTCTGCCATATAAAACTCTCCTTAAGAAGTTTTTCTGGGTGTTTTCGGGACATATGCGACCCCGCAGAATTTAAGCGCCGCTATTTGTACTGTTATTACCAGCATAAGTCAATTTTAATGCATCGCTTAAGTATACCAATGCTAGTGGCGGATTGCGTAATGAACAAAGTAAATTTAAATAATGATCTAAATACATATGATAAATGGGACTTACGCTTAAAAAGATGTTAGCTAAAAATAAGATGTTAGTTAAAAATCGTGCATTCTGTGAAATAAATGTGAAGCATTTGTTAAATCCATATCACAAGAAATCCGATCTCTAAATAATCTCGTAAAAATGTTTATTTTTGGGTGTAACAAAAATTGTTTTTGCTGCGCGTCACTTATATACTTTTGCGGCGTCACAGCTAAGACCCTACGATTTTAGTGCAAAATAATTTTTCAATTATTTTATTTGTTAATGCTGTGACATCTTGCAGGTAGCTGGAGACTCGTGATTTGGCATTTTTGTGGCAATTTACTAGTCTCTTGAGAGATGTGAAATTTGAAAGCCCGCAAGGGTAACAGGCGATAATGGTGAAAAAACAAAGACCAGTTAATTTACAACTCAATACGATTAGTTTCCCTCCTTCTGCTATTTCTTCGATTCTTCATCGCGTTACTGGCGTGGCAATGTTCTTTGCGCTTTTATTTGTAATATGCGCTTGGGCAATGTCATTAACTTCTGCTGAAGGTTTCGCGACAGTTCAAGAATTGATGAATGGCTTTATAGGCAAAGTTATCGCAATTGGCACAGTGTCAGCATTGACTTATCACTTGCTGGCTGGTTTGCGTCATGTTGTGATGGATTTTGGTCACTGGGAAGAGATTGAGTCAGGTAATAATAGTGCCAAAGTGACGATAGTGCTTTGGGTGATCATAACTATCGTGATTGGAGTTGTATTATGGTAACAAATCAGGCAACCCTGAAGCGTGATGGTGTGCAGGATTTTGTCTCCCTCAGAGCAACTGCGGCAATTATCACTGCCTTTACTGTATTCATGGCATGGTTTTTCATCTCAACTCCAACCATTACCTTCGAAGTATGGCACGGGTTGTTCTCTCATCTCGGCATGAAAGTCTTCACTTTAGCTACGCTCGTAGCAATCATGATTCACGTTCGCATTGGACTATGGCAGGTATTAACGGATTACGTTAAGCCTCCAAAAATTCGTGCAGGATTGCAATTTATCCTGAACTTGATTGCGTTCGTATACGTTGCCGTTGGTCTGTTTGTTTTGTGGGGTATCTAAGTGAAAGTTTCAGTACATGAATATGATGCTGTAGTCATCGGTGCCGGTGGTGCGGGTATGCGCGCTGCTTTGCAAATTTCTCAATCAGGCAAGTCCTGTGCTCTTTTATCTAAAGTATTCCCGACCCGTTCTCACACAGTATCTGCTCAAGGCGGTATTACCGTTGCTTTGGGTAATGCTCATGAAGATAACTGGGAATGGCACATGTACGATACGGTTAAAGGTTCTGATTATATCGGTGACCAGGACGCTATCGAATATATGTGTAAAACAGGCCCAGAAGCCATTCTTGAAATGGAAAATATGGGTTTGCCTTTCTCTCGTTTTGAGAACGGTAAGATCTACCAAAGACCTTTTGGTGGTCAATCCAAGAATTTTGGTGGCGAGCAGGGCGCTCGTACCGCAGCAGCAGCTGACCGTACTGGTCACGCATTGTTGCATTTGCTTTATCAGCAAAACGTTAAGAACAAAACCAAAGTATTCAGTGAATGGTATGCGCTGGATTTGGTTAAGAACCAGGACGGCGATGTTGTTGGTTGTACAGCCATTGATATCGAAACTGGCGAGGTGGTTTACTTTAAATCTCGTGCAGTTGTGTTGGCGACAGGTGGCGCAGGCCGTATTTACGCATCCACTACAAACGCTCACATCAACACCGGTGACGGTGTAGGTATGGCGCTTCGCGCTGGTGTTTGTTTGCAAGATATGGAAATGTGGCAGTTCCACCCAACCGGCATTGCGGGAGCTGGTACATTGGTAACAGAAGGTTGTCGTGGTGAAGGTGGCTATCTATTAAATAAAGATGGCGAACGCTTCATGGAGCGTTATGCACCTAACGCGAAAGACCTTGCTGGCCGTGACGTTGTTGCTCGTTCTATGATGACTGAGATTCGCGAAGGCCGCGGTTGTGATGGCCCTTGGGGTCCTCATATTAAGTTGAAACTGGATCACCTGGGTAAAGAAGTGCTTGAGTCTCGCTTGCCGGGTATTCTTGAATTGTCTCGTACATTCGCACACGTTGATCCTGTTAAAGAACCGATTCCGGTTATTCCAACCTGTCACTACATGATGGGTGGTATTCCAACGAACGTAGATGGTCAGGCGATTACTATCGACGAAAACGGTAATGAAAAACCTGTAAATGGTTTGTTTGCCTGTGGTGAGATTGCTTGTGTATCTGTACACGGTGCTAACCGCCTGGGTGGTAACTCATTACTTGATTTGGTGGTATTTGGTCGTGCGACTGGTTTGCATTTGGGTAAAGCATTAAACGAAATTGATACTGCTAGAGAAGCCAGCGAATCTGATGTTGATGAAGCGCTAGCTCGTTTCAACCGTTGGGAAAACTCAGAACCTGGTAAGGGTGAGGATCCTGTTCAAATCAAGAAAGACATGCAGCAATGTATGCAACTGAATTTCTCTGTATTCCGTGAAGGCGAAGCGATGGCGCAAGGCTTGAATGAATTGAAAGAAATTCGTGAGCGCTTGAAGCATGCCCGTCTGGATGACAAGAGCTCTGATTTCAACACACAACGTATAGAGTGTCTGGAATTAGATAACTTGATGGAAACAGCTTATGCAACAGCCGTTGCTGCGAACTTCAGAACCGAGAGCCGTGGCGCACATAGCCGCTTCGACTTCCCGGATCGTGATGACGAGAACTGGTTGTGCCACTCGATTTATAAACCGAGTGATGAGTCTATGATTAAGCGTGAAGTAAACATGTCGCCTAAGACTCGCGAAGCGTTTCCACCTAAAGCTCGTACTTATTAAGAGGTATTTCATCCATGATGCGTGAATTTTCAGTTTATCGATACAATCCTGATGTTGATAATGCGCCTCGTATGCAGTCTTACAAGCTAGAGGTTGAAGAAGGTCAGGACATGATGGTGTTGGATGCACTCTTATTATTAAAAGAGCAAGATCCAACATTGTCTTTTAGACGTTCTTGCCGTGAAGGTGTTTGTGGTTCAGATGGCGTAAACATGAATGGTAAGAATGGGTTGGCTTGTATTACTCCATTGTCAGACCTGGGGAATGGCACAATTGTTATTCGTCCTTTACCTGGTTTGCCTGTAGTGAGAGATCTGGTTATCGACATGACCCAGTTCTACACTCAATACGAGAAGATCAAGCCGTTTTTGATTAATGACAGTAAACAACCGCCTGCAAGAGAATATCTGCAATCTCCAGAAGAGCGTGAAAAGCTTGACGGTTTGTATGAATGTATCTTGTGTGCATGTTGTTCTACATCGTGCCCGTCTTTCTGGTGGAATCCAGATAAGTTTATTGGACCTGCGGGTCTGTTACATGCATATCGTTTTCTTGCTGATAGCAGGGATACAGCCACCGAAGCTCGTTTGAGTGAACTTGATGATGCGTTTAGCGTATTCCGCTGCCACGGCATCATGAACTGTGTGAGTGTATGTCCAAAAGGATTGAATCCGACTAAAGCAATTGGTCAGATTAAATCTATGTTATTGCAACGAGCGATGTAACAGGAATGCAAATGTGGATCTGGCTTTGGCAAGATCCACATAGCAAGGAAGAAGGCATAGTAAACGAAGTATTCAAAGCATGTCTTAAACAGTGCACTCCGCTCATAACGGCTTGTCTGTGTGTGCATGGGATCTTTGGCTATACTGCAACCATTAACGATTAATATTTGTTTGAGAAAGGGCAAACGATGCACGAAAGCGTGATGAAAGCATGGTGGGAATCGTCTCACATGGCTGGGGGTAACGCTGCTTACGTAGAGGAATTATACGAAGCTTATCTGGACAATCCACTGAGTGTCAGTGAGGATTGGAGAGAAGTTTTCGACAAATTGCCGAAAGTAGACGGAGTAGCACTGGAAACCAAACACAGTGAAGTGCGTAACCAGTTCCGTTTAATGGCCGAGCAAGGTTTAAAGGCTAAAATGCCTGTTGCCGCCAGTAAACAAGTTGCAACCGAAGCTGACCAAAAACAGGTTAAAGTTCTACAGCTAATCAATGCCTATCGCTTTCGAGGGCATCAACATGCCAATCTCGATCCTCTGGGGTTATGGCATCAAGAGCGTGTAAGAGATCTTGAACTGTCATATCACAACCTATCTGAAGAAGATTTTCATAGCGTATATAACGTAGGCTCTTATGCCGTCGGTCAAGAGCAGATGACGCTTGGCGAGTTATATAAGTCGCTGAATCGAACCTACTGTAATTCCATTGGTGCTGAGTACATGCACATCACCAATACGGAAGAAAAGCGCTGGATCCAAAAATATTTTGAAGGTGCCCAGTCCACACCTAAATTTGATCGTGAAACCAAGATCGACATTTTGAAAGGTCTGGTCGCGGCTGACGGTATGGAAAAATACCTTGGGGCTAAATTCCCGGGCGCTAAACGTTTTTCATTGGAAGGTGGTGATGCACTGGTTCCAATGTTGAAAGGCTTGATCAAACACGCGGGTAAAAACGGTGCCAAAGAAGTGGTTATCGGTATGGCTCACCGTGGTCGTTTGAACGTGTTGGTTAACGTGATGGGTAAAAATCCATCAGTCCTGTTCGATGAATTCTCAGGTAAACATGATGAATCATTGGGCATGGGTGACGTTAAGTACCACTCAGGTTTTTCTTCTGATTTCTCAACACCGGGTGGCAATGTTCACTTGGCGCTAGCCTTTAACCCATCTCACCTTGAGATCGTTAATCCGGTGGTAATGGGATCGGTAAGAGCGCGCCTGGATCGTCGTGAATGCGACAATGGTTCCATGGTTCTTCCAATTACCATTCACGGTGACTCAGCTATTGCGGGTCAGGGTGTTGTACAAGAAACCTTTAATATGTCACAAACCCGTGGCTTTAAAGTGGGCGGTACAGTGCGCATAGTGGTGAACAACCAGGTTGGTTTTACTACATCCAAAACCATTGATACTCGTTCCACCCAGTATTGTACTGATATCGCCAAGATGGTTCAGGCTCCGATTTTTCACGTAAATGCTGATGATCCGGAAGCAGTGCTTTTCGTATCACAGCTGGCGTTGGATTATCGCAATACCTTTAAACGCGATGTTGTGATTGATTTGGTGTGTTACCGTCGTCACGGTCACAACGAAGCGGATGAGCCCAATGCAACTCAGCCGTTGATGTACCAGAAAATCAAGAAACATCCTGTTCCTCGTCAACTTTATGCTGAACAACTTATTGCTCAAGGTGTGATTGAAGAGCATGAAGTTGATAAGTTAGTCAATGAGTATCGCGCAGCATTGGATCACGGTGCTTGCGTTGTTCCTGAATGGCGTCCAATGACAGAACATTCTGTTGATTGGAGCCCTTATATCGGGAATGAGTGGAACGTTGCCTATGAGGGCGCGGTTTCTGTGAGTGAATTGAAGCGTATCGGTACCAAGATTTGTGAGTACCCGGAATCGTTTAAACTTCATTCACGAGTGCGTAAGCTGTATCAGGATCGTGAAGCTATGATGGCAGGGGAAAAACTGCTTGATTGGGGTGCGGCTGAAACATTGGCTTACGGCACTATTCTTGAAGCGGGTCATAATATCCGTTTGACTGGTCAGGATAGTGGACGTGGTACTTTCTTCCATCGCCACGCTGTATTACATAATCAAACTGACGCTGCTGAATATATGCCACTGGAATATATTAGTGACAAGCAAGGGAAAATAGAAATCTATGACTCTGTATTGTCTGAAGCGGCGGCCATGGCTTTTGAATTCGGTTATGCAACAGCAGAACCCGGTTCTTTGGTACTGTGGGAAGCTCAGTTTGGTGACTTTGCTAACGGCGCTCAGGTTGTCATCGACCAGTTCTTATCATCTGGTGAGCATAAGTGGGGACGTTTGTGCGGTCTAACCTTATTGTTGCCTCATGGTTATGAAGGTCAGGGGCCAGAGCACAGTTCTGCGCGTCTTGAGCGTTTCCTGCAATTGTCTGCTGGGCACAACTGGCAGGTTTGTGTGCCTTCTACACCTTCGCAGGTGTACAACATGTTGCGCCGTCAGATCATCCGACCTTTACGTCGTCCATTGATCGTCATGTCACCTAAATCATTGTTAAGACATCCTTTGGCTGTCTCTTCCATGGAAGAGTTGGCAGAAGGTCGCTTCTACGAAGTGATTGATGAGATTGATGAGATTAAACCGGCAGGCGTAAAACGTGTGGTTATGTGTTCAG
Source organism: Paraneptunicella aestuarii (assembly GCF_019900845.1). Lineage (NCBI taxonomy): Bacteria > Pseudomonadati > Pseudomonadota > Gammaproteobacteria > Alteromonadales > Alteromonadaceae > Paraneptunicella > Paraneptunicella aestuarii. The sequence continues at coordinate 2,320,700 of NZ_CP074570.1, forward strand.
GCAAAGTTTACTACGACCTGTTAGAACAACGCCGCAAGAATGAACAAACCGATGTTGCCATTATCCGTATTGAACAGTTGTACCCATTCCCTCAAGAGGAAATGAAAGCAATTGTTCAAAAATATCAACATGTTAAAGACTGGGTTTGGTGTCAGGAAGAACCTCAGAACCAGGGAGCTTGGTATTGTAGTCAACATCACTTTGTTGAAGCCATCCCTGAAGGGGCAAAAGTGACTTATGCTGGCCGTGCCGCATCGTCTTCCCCTGCTGTAGGTTATCTGGCAATACACAACCAACAGCAAAAAGCGGTTGTTGCCGAAGCACTAGAAATTAATTAAAGGAATACCATGACAATTGAAATTAAAGTTCCCGTGTTGCCGGAGTCTGTAGCTGATGCCACTGTGGCAACCTGGCATGTAAAACAAGGTGACACAGTATCTCGCGACCAAAATTTGGTTGATATTGAAACCGACAAAGTTGTGTTGGAAGTGGTTGCGCCTAATGATGGTGTTATTTCCAGCATTACCGGTGCTGAAGGTGATACCGTTTTAGCTGAACAAGTTATTGCATTATTGGAAGAAAGCGCCGGTCAGGCTAAACCTGCCGCTGCTGAAGCAAAATCTCAATCCAGTTCTAAAGGTGAAGTCATGGATATTAAAGTTCCGGTTCTTCCTGAATCAGTTGCTGATGCAACTGTTGCAACCTGGCATGTACAGCCGGGTGAAGCTGTCTCCAGAGATCAAAATTTGGTTGATATCGAAACTGACAAAGTTGTGTTGGAAGTTGTCGCGCCTGCCGATGGCTCTTTAAGTGAAATCCTGGCTCAGGAAGGCGAAACGGTAAACGCTGAGCAAATTATCGCTAAATTTGTAGCGGGTGCCGGAGCGGCTCCTGCTGCGGCAGCACCAGCAGCAGAAGCAGAAGCTGATTCTGACAGTGAAGCACTTAGCCCGTCAGTTCGTCGTTTGTTGGCTGAAAAAGATATCGACCCTGCATCAATTCGTGGTACGGGCAAAAATGGTCGTATTACCCGTGAAGATGTGGAAGCACATTTGAAAGGTGGTTCTGCTCCTGCGCCAGCAGCGAGTACAACTCAACCTTCTACAGCTGCCGCTCCAGTTACTGGCATGGTAGATCGTACAGAAAAACGCGTTCCTATGACCCGTTTGCGTAAGACTATCGCTACTCGCTTGTTAAATGCCAAGAATTCTACGGCCATGTTGACGACATTTAATGAAGTTAACATGAAACCTATTATGGATATTCGTAAGCAATATCAAGATGCATTTGAAAAGAAACATGGCATTCGTCTTGGTTTCATGTCTTTCTACGTGAAAGCAGTTGTTGAAGCGTTGAAGCGATTCCCTGAAGTGAATGCGTCAATTGATGGCGACGATATTTGCTATCACAACTATTTCGATATCTCTATGGCTGTTTCTACGCCTCGTGGATTGGTAACACCAGTATTAAAAGATTGTGATCAATTGTCTTTGGCTGAGATTGAAAAGGGTATTAAAAACCTTGCTATTAAAGGTCGTGACGGCAAGTTGTCTATGGAAGAATTGCAAGGCGGTACATTCACCATCACTAATGGTGGCGTATTTGGTTCTTTGATGTCTACTCCTATTATTAATCCTCCTCAAAGTGCAATTCTTGGAATGCACAAAATACAGGATCGCCCAATGGCAGTAGATGGCAAAGTGGAAATTCTTCCAATGATGTACTTAGCTTTGTCTTATGACCACCGTATTATCGATGGTAAAGAATCTGTCGGCTTCCTGGTGACTGTTAAGGAACTATTGGAAGATCCAACACGTATTTTGTTGGATGTATAACAGATTTTAAAAGAATTGAAGTTTAGCAGGACGCCCCGCCAGTTAATCTGGCGGTTTATTTATAAGGGATTAGCGTACATAGCTTCGGCTATGGCTAGTTGAGTTAAGTCGCAAAGGCGACAAGTTTTTCATCTAAATACGGAAAAAACACCATGAATTTGCATGAATATCAGGGTAAGCAATTGTTTGCGCAGTATGGCTTACCTGTTTCAGAGGGGTATCCTGCGGATACGCCACAAGCTGCTGTAGAAGCCGCCGACCGCATTGGTGGTTCTGAGTGGGTCGTCAAATGTCAGGTCCATGCCGGTGGCCGTGGTAAGGCTGGCGGTGTAAAGCTTGTTAAGAGTAAAGACGATATCAAAGCTTTCGCTCAGAATTGGTTAGGCAAGAACCTGGTTACTTTCCAAACTGATGAAAATGGTCAACCTGTAAGTAAAATTCTTGTTGAATCATGCACTGATATTGCCAACGAGCTGTATCTTGGTGCGGTTGTTGACCGTACGACTCGTCGAGTTGTGTTCATGGCATCCACCGAAGGTGGTGTTGAAATCGAAACCGTTGCTGAAGAAACTCCTGAAAAGATCTTGAAAGCTGCTATCGATCCTCTGGTTGGCGCTCAGCCTTATCAGGCACGTGAAATGGCCTTTAAATTAGGTTTGGAAGGCGTTCAAATCAAACAATTCACCAATATCTTCATGGGCTTGGCGAAAATGTTTGAAGAATTAGACGTTGCTCTTATTGAGATCAACCCTCTGGTTATCAAAACTGATGGCAACTTACATTGTCTTGATGCCAAAGTAGCGATTGATAGCAACGCTATGTACCGTCAACCCAAGTTACGAGAAATGCAAGATCCTTCTCAGGAAGATGCGCGTGAAGCTCATGCAGCACAGTGGGAATTGAACTACGTTGCATTAGACGGAAACGTTGGCTGTATGGTTAATGGTGCAGGCTTGGCGATGGGTACAATGGACATCGTTAATTTGCACGGTGGTAGCCCGGCTAACTTCCTTGATGTTGGTGGTGGTGCAACCAAAGAACGCGTTGCTGAAGCATTCAAAATCATTTTGTCTGATGACAAGGTTAAAGCGGTACTGGTTAACATTTTCGGTGGTATCGTTCGTTGTGACATGATTGCCGAAGGTATTATTGGCGCAGTGAAAGAAGTCGGTGTAAACGTTCCCGTTATTGTTCGTTTAGAAGGTACTAACGCCGAATTAGGTCGTGAAGTTCTTGCCAACTCTGGTTTGGATATTATTGCTGCTGAGTCACTTACTGATGCAGCCAAGAAAGTTGTTGCTGCTGCGGAGGGTAAATAATGTCAGTCCTGATTAATAAAGATACCAAAGTTATCTGCCAGGGTTTTACTGGTGGTCAAGGTACTTTCCACTCTGAGCAAGCGATTGCATACGGTACGCAAATGGTTGGTGGTGTAACGCCGGGTAAAGGTGGTACAACTCACTTGGGTTTGCCTGTATTTAACACTGTTCGTGACGCGGTTGAAGCAACTGGCGCGACCGCCACGGTTATCTATGTACCAGCTCCTTTCTGTAAAGATTCTATTATCGAAGCAGCTGATGCTGGCATCGAGTTGATCGTATGTATTACTGAAGGTATTCCTACTCTGGATATGCTTTATGTAAAAGAATACGTTGAAACCAAAGGCATTCGCATGATCGGTCCTAACTGTCCGGGTGTTATCACTCCGGGTGAGTGTAAGATTGGTATTATGCCTGGTCACATTCATAAGCCTGGTAAAGTGGGGATCGTATCTCGCTCTGGTACATTGACTTATGAAGCGGTTAAGCAAACTACTGATGAAGGCTTCGGTCAATCAACCTGTGTTGGTATCGGTGGTGATCCAATCCCTGGCTCTAACTTCATTGATATTTTGAAAATGTTCCAGGATGATCCTCAAACTGAAGCGATCGTCATGATCGGTGAAATCGGTGGTACTGCGGAAGAAGAAGCGGCAGCATTTATTAAAGAAAATGTGACCAAGCCGGTTGTATCTTATATCGCCGGTGTAACTGCTCCTCCTGGCAAACGTATGGGCCATGCTGGTGCGATTATCGCAGGCGGTAAAGGTACTGCTGACGAGAAGTTTGCAGCACTTGAATCGGCTGGCGTTAAAACCGTTCGCTCTTTGGCTGACATTGGTAGCGCACTACGCGAAATTACTGGTTGGTAATACTGACAGTAATCACATAGAAAACATTTTTCTATTTACAAGAGGCTCCTAATACGGAGCCTTTTTTAATTTCAGGTGTAATCGTTTCTAACTCTAAGCTTACAAATTTAGATTCTGGTTCATTGATTACATACCTGCACTTTTCTTTTGATGGTTTGCACATCTTTGTTTTTAGGTAAAAGAGCAGGGAAGTCTCGAACGGCATTCTTTGCCGCTACTCCTTTATTGACTGAATATTCATTTTTGTAACCCGACCCTTAACCTTTAATCCAGCTTGGTATCTCATATCACTTGTACAACATCTCGGTTATTGAGCTGTTTCACCAAACGCCAATCTTGAAGTATTGTTTTCTCGTTTTACTTCTTGCCACTTCACTTTCGTATCCGCTGCCTTTTATTTTCTTGATAGTTCAAAGAGATAGAAGGATAGATTATTTTTTATCTATTCTTTTGTTTGTAGAAAACAATCCAAACCGAGAGCGTTGTTTCATCAAGAAAAGGATTCTTCTATAAGGCATTAAAACTCATTTCAAACACTCAACATGAAAGCGCTAACAAAAATGAATTAATTAAGTTTTGTCTTTTTAATTGGTAAGAAATAAAATAACCGATAAGTATTTTAGTGGTGTTAAATTACAAATATTTAATTTCAATGTTTGTAATTTTGCCTGAATAAAGTCTTTTAACAGCGTCATTACATACTTAATGTAGTTTTATTACAGCATGTTTTTGGAGAGGAGTTCTGTATATTCCTTTCCCTATTTTAATAATATAAAAGTTATATAAAACAAAAAGATACCTTTTGATGTTGGTCGGGGTAAATGCAAGAATTGCATGTTACCAAATTGTTAAATTATTGTTCTTGGACAGTAATGAATACGTATGCAATTGGTTGTAAAGAAATAAATCAAGGCGTTAATATCACGAAACTACAAAATGGGCAGTAATGTAAAATTTGATTACTGTTGTTGATCAGATAATTACTCTGTCTTTGCAGTATTTGTTATTGGAAACAACACACGGGAAAACACAATGTCACAATTTAATAAAAAAATTATAGCCATCTCTGTGGCTACTGCGCTTACCAGTGCAGTCAGCTATGCACAGGAAGCTGGCGCTGGCGACGATAATGCCGAGGTTATCCAGGTAACTGGTATTCGTGGCGCTTTGCAACGAGCTCAAGCGATCAAGATGGACGAAACATCCATTGTTGAAGCGTTATCTGCTGAAGATATCGGTAAGCTTCCTGACACCAGTGTCGCAGAATCACTCTCGCGCTTGCCTGGTTTGGCTGGTGAACGCCGTAACGGTCGTACCAGTGGTTTGTCTGTTCGTGGTTTCAATGAAAACTACGTAGGTACGTCATTAAATGGTCGTGAACTTTTAGGTATGGGTGACAACCGTGGTGTTGAATACGATTTGTATCCATCAGAAATTGTTTCCAATATTGTTGTTTACAAAACACCTGAAGCTGGCCTTTTGACTCAAGGCATCGGTGGTACGGTTGATTTGCAGACAGTAAGACCTTTGAGCGCTGACTCAACTCTTACCTTCAACGCTAACTACGAAAGAAATGGCGAAGATGCATCTAACCCTGATTATGACAACGATGGTCATCGTTTTTCATTCAACTACGTAGATCAGTTTGCTAACGATAAGTTAGGTGTTGCACTATCTATTGCTTCTATGGAAACGCCTCGCCAGGAAAATCAATTCCGTGCATGGGGTTATGCCAATGTAAATACTGCATCTGATCGTCGTGCAACCGACACAGCAACAGCTCCGGATGGCACAGTTGTTTACGGTGGTCACGATTCATTTGCTCGTTCAGCATTATTGGAGCGTGATTCAATTGCCGCTGTTATTCAATATGCGCCAACAGATGATTTAATGATTCAGTTCGATGCTTTATACATTGATTTTGAAGAAAATGATGTTAAGCGTGGCTTGGAAGAAGGTGGCCCTGAGTGGGGTACAGGTGCTTACACTATTACAGGTGTTGAAGATGGCTTGGTTACTTCAGGCTATTATGACGGTTTCTATTCTGTAATCCGTAACGATGCGCGTCGTCAGGAATCAGAGTTAACCACTTTCGGTTTAAATATTGAATATCAAATCAATGAAAACTGGACTGCGGTAGCAGACATCTCAGTGGGTGATGTTGATAAAACCATCATTGACATAGAAAGTTATTCAGGTGTTGGTCGTGCCGGTATTGATGGCCGTCCTGAAACCGCTCGCGCTTTCCAAATGACCTCTTCAGGTATTATGTTTAGCGATCATCCAACGATTGCTCCGGTTGACTTGACTAACCCTGACTTGATTCGTTTGGCAGGCCCTCAAGCATGGGGTGGTAGCTTAACTCCAATCGCTGCATTTCAGGGCGTAGATGGCTTCCCACCAAATACAGCTCAAGATGGTTTCGTTAACAGTCCTGAATTTGAAGAATCCTTAGACAGCATTCGTTTTGAATTAAAAGGTGCTATTGAGTTTAGCATTTTCTCTGGTGTTGAATTAGGTATTAACTATTCAGACCGTTCAAAGTCAAAAGTTAACGGTGGTGCATATTTAACAGCTCCAACATGGCCTAATGATGGCCCAATCCCAGATGTGTTGGGTGTTACCAGCTTGGCCTTTATCGGTATTGAAGGTGTTTTAGCTTATGACAGCTTAGGTTTATATAACAGCGGTTATTACACTGCTACGGATGCATCTTTAATCGAAAACGGTCGCCGTGGTGATTCTTATACTATCGATGAAGAAGTAACGACGTTGTACGCCAAATTGGATATCGACACTGAGCTTGGCAGTGTTATGGTTAAAGGTAATCTTGGCCTGCAAGTTGTTAGTGTAGACCAGTATGCACACGGTTTCTCTACTTCTACTGGCCCTACGGGTTACACTGCATCTTTGGCCGTTGAAGGTGGCACTGATTACACTGATGTATTACCTACATTGAATTTAAGCTTTGAAATTGCAGAAGATCAATACATTCGTACCGCAATGGCTAAAGTCATTTCTCGTCCAAGAATGGACGACATGAGACCAAACAGCCAAGTGTCGTTCCAGTTTAATGATTCAAATATCTTGAGCACTGATCCTGCTAACAGTGCCTGGAGTGCAAGTTCTGGTAACCCATTCCTTAAGCCTTTGGAATCAAACCAGTTTGACTTGTCATATGAATACTACTTCGCTGATGACGGCTACGTTGCTGCCACTTTCTTCTATAAAGACTTGGTTAACTGGCATAAGAGTGCTGCAACTGTTATGGATTTCTCTGACTTCTATGTTCCAGGTTTCCATCAATCTTCTGATGAATCAGGCAACCAGGCACCAGCTACTTTCCTGGGCGGATTGTCTTATCGTGAAGATGGTTTGACTGGTTCAGTTCGTGGTTGGGAATTGCAAACAAGCTTGCCGTTCCATATCTTTAGCGATGCTTTAGACGGTTTCGGTCTTGTTGCGGCGGTGACCTTCCTGGACGGTAGTCTGGATAGTGGTGCTGATGATGACCGTATCCCTGGCTTGTCTGAAGAGAACTACAGCTTTACCGCTTACTATGAGAAAGCGGGTTTTGAGTTCCGTGTATCTGCTACCAAACGTTCTGAGTTCTTAACTGAAACTCGTGGTTTGAGCTTGTCATTAGCTGGTGCTACCGACCAAGGTGCAACCTTGGTTGACGCTCAAGTAGGTTACGATTTCAGTGAATCAAACATTGATTGGTTAAAAGGTCTGCGCGTTACTCTGCAAGGCCAAAACCTGACGGATGAAGAAACTATTCAAACCAATGGTAGTGGTGACGCTCGTCAAATTACGCAATTGCAAACATTTGGCGCTAACTACCTGTTAGGATTTAACTATTCTTTCTAATACCATGGAAAGTATGAGCCTGTCACTGAGGCAGGCTCACGTTAGTTCAATTTGAAATGTAGTGGTAAAACCTCACTCGTGGGGTTTTTTTATATTTGGTAGCAAGTATGAATAGTCAAATCAAAAACGTTGTGGTGTTAGGTGGTGGAACGGCTGGCTGGATGTCGGCGGCCTTATTAAAGAAGGTGCTGGGAAACAACATTAATCTGACATTGGTTGAGTCTGAATCTATCGGTACTGTTGGTGTTGGTGAAGCAACCATTCCTCCCATACGTTTGGTGAACAATGTTTTAGGCTTGAATGAAGCTGAGTTTATTCGAGAAACTAAAGCGACGATCAAGCTTGCTATTAAATTTGAAAACTGGAAAAAGCAGGGAGAAAGCTATTTCCATACTTTTGGTGCTCCCGGAAAGAGCATTGCGTTCTGCCATTTTCATCATTACTGGCAACGAGCGAAACAGCTCGGCGACACCAGCAGTTTATGGGAATATGACCTGAATTATCTCTGTTGTCAGGAAGGCAAATTTGCACAGATAAATAGCAAAGACCCTATTCTTGAATTGCCTTTCTCTTATCATTTTGATGCTTCTCTTTACGCTCAATATTTACGTAAACTGAGTGAACAAATGGGCGTGACCCGCATTGAAGGCTTGGTGAAGGAAGTTCATCAAGATCCAGAAAATGGTTATATTTCAGAGTTAATCCTGTCCGATGACAGAGTGGTCTCAGGCGACCTGTTTATTGACTGCTCGGGGTTCAAAGGATTACTTATTCAAGAGAAATTAGGCGCGGGCTACGAAGATTGGAGCCATTGGTTGCCTTGCGATAGTGCCTTGGCCATACCTTCTGAACGACACGAGAAAACCGCACCTTATACTCGCTCTATTGCCCATGACGCAGGGTGGCAATGGCGGATTCCATTGCAACATCGTAATGGAAACGGCTTGGTATATAGCAGCTTGCATTATTCACAACAGCAAGCCGAAGACTTATTACTCAGTAATCTAGACACTCAAGCTTTAGGTGAACCTAAATTAATTCGTTTTAAAACCGGAAGACGCCGTAAACAATGGCATCGCAACGTGGTGGCTGTTGGCTTGTCGAGTGGATTTCTTGAACCGTTGGAATCGACCAGTATTCATCTTATTCAATCAGCTATCGTCAGGTTGATTCAACTTTTCCCTCACAACGGCATTGCTCAAGCCGATGTGGCTGAATATAACAAGCAATCCAAATTGGAGTTTGAGCAAATCCGAGACTTTTTGATTTTGCATTACCATGTTAACCAACGTGATGACAGTCAGTTCTGGCGCGATATGCAGGAGATGGAAATACCCGACTCGTTAACGCATAAAATGGAGTTATTTCGAGCTACCGGGCGTTTATTTAAAGAGCAAAACGACTTGTTTCAAGACAGCTCATGGCTACAAGTCATGCTCGGGCAGGGCATTGAGCCACAAGATTATCACCCATTAGCTAATTCAATGACCGATCAGCAATTGCTGGAAATGCTGGCAAATATGAAGCGTGTCAAGATGGATCCGTTGCCCAAGCTACCTGAGCATGATGCTTTCCTAAAACAGCTTTGCGGAAACATGTAATGACAAGGCGCATTGTCATTGTTGGTGGCGGCACTGCGGGTTGGATGGCCGCTAATCTGTTTTTAAAGCGTTGGCACCAAAACGGGTTTGACGTTACCTTGGTGGAATCACCTGATGTCGGCATTATTGGTGTTGGAGAAGGCTCAACGCCCACCTTAAAACGTTTCTTCGAGCTGATTAATGTCGCTGAATCTGACTGGATGCCTAAATGTAACGCTACTTATAAAGTGAGCATTCAATTCGATGGTTGGAGCCCTGGTTCAGGTGTCGCCAGTTATCGTCATCCTTTTATTTCTCAAGTCGATACCTTTACCCAACGCGCTTTTGAAGTGAATTGTCGTACTCGTCGTTTAGGGCTTAATACTCATACTTCGCCCGAAGATTTTCTTATCAATGGCATTCTCGCGAAACAGGGAAAAGGGCCGCTGACGCCTGATCACTTTCCATTCAGAATGGAATACGGTTACCACTTTGATTCTCATTTGCTAGGGCAGTTTTTATCTGAGTTAGCCGTTTCCCGTGGTGGCAAACATATTCAAGGTAAAGTGGTTGATATTCGACGAGCCGAGAGCGGCAATATCGAGGAAATTCAGCTTGAATCCGGGCAATGTCTTGAAGCCGATTTATTTGTCGATTGCACGGGCTTTGCTTCCTTGTTGATGCAAAAAAGCCTGGGCGTTGGCTTTCAGTCATTTAAAGATAATTTATTTAATGATTCGGCCGTTGTGCTTCCTACTCCGATTGATGAGCAGGATATTCCGGTGGAAACCAAATCGACAGCCTTGTCGAACGGTTGGTGTTGGAAGATCCCACTGACCAATCGTTTCGGTAACGGTTACGTCTATAGCTCTGATTATATTTCTGCCGATCAGGCGGAAATGGAACTGCGTCAGCATTTGGATATTAAAGATAGCTCTGTCGAAGCTCGCCATTTAAAAATGCGTGTAGGGCAACTTGAAAAGCATTGGCATTACAATTGTTTGGCCATTGGTTTGTCGCAAGGTTTTATCGAACCATTGGAAGCAACGGCACTACATCTGGTGCAGATCAGCATAGAATCTTTTATGGATAACTATGAGAAAGGACAATTCAGCCAACAGTTTCAACATGATTATAACCAGTTTATCTCTGAGCGTTTTAATGGCGTCAGGGATTACATTGTTGCGCATTACAAGTTAAATACTCGTAGTGACAGTCAATACTGGATTGATAACAGAGAAAACAAACATCTATCGGAGCCATTGGGTAAGTTGCTGGATGTGTGGTTCCAATGTGGTGATGTCAGTGAAGAAATCAGTCGTCAAAATCTGCATCACCAATTCGATACTATTTCCTGGCATTGTTTATTGTCAGGCTATGGTGCGTTCCCGAATTTAGCACCGAATCAACCCGGAAGAGGCGACCTGTATAAAGAGCAGGATATCGCCAGATTTTTGCACGGCTGTGCGCTGAACTTTGAATCACATCAAGTTAATTTATCCAGGCTAACGTCTTGATATTTCAATGCTTGTTAACGATTGCTTTTAAAGCAGAACAATAGAACAACCATTTTCAGGGGGAATAACCTATGTGGCGTCAATTCATCGCCTTATGTATTGTTGCAGTATTACCTACCAGTGTTCTGGGCAAAACATTTCTGGGGCATGAATTACAACAGCATACCCTTATCGTTAAAACGGACGAAGGCGACCTGCATTTTAGACCTATTAATCCTGAATCGGTGGAAGTGTCGTTTAACAAACCAAATGTAAAACAACTCGATTCTTTCGCGTTAGCCGATAGCAATACAAGTGTTCCATTTGCATTACAGGCTAATTCAGAAACGCTGATTTTTTCCAGTAAAGAGCTTCAGATCGTTATTAAAAAACAGCCGTTCTCAGTGGCTTTCAAGAAAAACGGCAAGACATTACTTGAGCATGAAAGTGGTTTCTTTTCATTAGACTCGATGCGCGGCGTGCGCTTTAAACTGCAAGAACAAGAAAAACTGCTGGGGGGCGGGCAACGCGTGCTTGGCATGGATCGTCGAGGCCAGCGTTTAAAGCTCTACAACCAAACCTTTTGGGGTTATTCCTACGAAGCCAAGGCGCTGTATTACAGCTTGCCTGGGGTACTTTCCAGCAATAAATATATTCTGGTATTTGATAACTCTGCCAAAGGCTATCTGGATCTGGGTAAATCAGATAAAGATGTGATGCAGCTAGAAGCGGTTGCCGGGCGTAATGCGTATATCTTTGTCGCTGCTGATGACTATCCTGAATTAATGGACAACTACACCAAGGTTACCGGAAAACAGCCTCTACCACCTCGTTGGGCGTTGGGGAGTTTTGCTTCACGCTTTGGTTATCATTCTGAGGAAGAAGTACGCAATGTAGTGAAGCTTTATCAGCAGCAAGACATCCCCTTAGATGCGGTCATCATTGATATTTACTGGTTTGGCAAAGATGTGCGTGGGCACATGGGCTCGTTGGATTGGGAGCGTGAAACCTTTCCAACTGGCGAGAAGATGATCCAGGATTTCAAAGCGGACAATATCAAAACCCTGCTTGTGACTGAACCTTACTTTATTAACACCTCTAAACAATGGCAAAGCGCGGTAGAAGAGGGCGTCTTAGCCAAAAACCTTGCGGGTGATACCCGAAAAATAGACATGTTCTTTGGTCTTGGTGGTTTGATCGATATCTTCGACCCGAAAGCGCAGGACTGGTTCTGGAACCACTATGATCGATTATTCAAGCAAGGCGTTGCCGGCGTTTGGGGCGATCTTGGAGAGCCTGAAGCACATCCATCCGATGTGATCCATGCCATAGGTTCAGCCGATGAAGTACATAATGCCTTTGGTCACACCTGGGCTGGAATGTTGTACAACAAGCATCTGCAACATTACCCTGATGATAGATTGTTTATCTTAATGCGAGCAGGGTTTGCGGGCTCTCAGCGTTATGGCATGTTGCCCTGGACAGGTGATGTAGAGCGTTCATGGGGTGGTTTAAGTGCTCAAGTGGAATTGTCCTTACAAATGGGATTGCTAGGGCTCGCCTATAACCACTCAGACTTAGGCGGTTTTGCCCGTGGTGATGAACTGGATACCGAGCTGTATATTCGCTGGTTGCAGTATGGTGTATTTCAACCAATCTACCGGGTACATGGTTTGGAAACTGTGGCTCCAGAGCCTGTTTTTCACGATGAGGCTACCAAAAACATCGTGCGTAACTACATCAAATTACGCTATCAGCTCTTGCCTTACATTTACACCCTGTCCTATGAGAACAGCACCTCGGGTATGCCTATGATGCGCCCTTTGTTCTTTGCTGAACCTGATAAGCTAAGCGCAATGGATTATAAGGATGGATATTTTTGGGGCGATGCTTTTTGGGTGAATCCGATTGATAAACCCAATCTGGAAACCAAAACTGAATACTTACCCGAAGGTTATTGGTTCAACTTCTGGGACGACAGCATCAAACTGGGCGGTAAGCAGTTTGAATCAAAAGTGACGTTAGAACAAATACCGGTTTGGGTGAAAGCGGGAAGCTTTGTGCCAATGGCTCCGCCACACAACAATACCGAGCAATATCATGGTGAGCAGGTCATCGTACATTATTATCATCACGATTCGGTTAGTCAGGCACAAGGCCAGTTGTATCAGGATGATGGCAAGTATCGAAATAGCCTTCAGGAACAACGCTATTCATTGTTCCAGTTTTCAGCACAAAACAATAAAAACGCGCTAACGCTGGAAGCTCACAAAAGCGGCAATGGTTATCAAGAAGAACCTGAGCGACGCCAATTTATCTGGACTATTCACAATATCCAATCTCAGCCTAAAGCTGTCTCGATAAATGGTGAAACGACTCAGGCATTAGCAGATCAGAAAGCGCTAAGCAAAGCGACGACTGGTTTCTGGTTTGACCCTACATCCCAACAACTCAACATAGTTTCTGCCTGGAATAACAGCACAGAAACCATTCGCATAAAGGTTATTCAGTAAATGAGTGCAGTATTGAGAACGAAAGTGAGACATGACAGGATGAAAGATAACGCTTTTAAGCAACGTTTTTTTAATAATACGGTTAGACAGGTTGGGAGGGCTGTGGCCTTATCGGGGCTGCTTTTTGGTAGTTCTGCAATCCATGTTTATGCTGAATCATTACCGAATTCAGAGGTTATTGATTTTAGTCATGCGGCTCAGGATTTTGCTGCGCATTGGGTGACACCAAGCGTTATCTTGTTGAAGAATGCGCCTGCAAAAGCGGTATTGGCTTATTCTAAAAGCGCCTCTTTGGATGAGGATTTAAAAACCCGACAATATGTTGCGCTATCACCTGTTGCAATGTCGGCTGATTTAAAGCAACGATATCCCCATTTATCCGGGTTTAAAGCCTTCAAAATCGAACTGGATACCAAGCAGGTCAAAAGTCTTTTGAAGAAGCAGTTAGCGGTGATTTCTCTGAATGAAAATAATACTGCGCAGCAGGTATCCTATGTGCAACATTATGGCGTGTTGGATGCCCTATATACATCTGGTCAAAACGATGCAGATGAACTGCCTTATGGTGCTATATATGGACAAGCGGTTGGGAAAGGCGGTGATCACAAAGAGACTTTGTTCAGAGTCTGGGCTCCTACCGCCGAGCAAGTGTATGTGTATCTTTATGATGAAGATAAAAAGTTAATAACCAGTCTGCCGTTGGTTGAAGATAGCAACACCGGAGCATGGACTGTTTCCACCCGTATTGCTCCTCAGGGCACTTACTACCGGTATGAGGTGGAAACGTATCACTATGCTTCAAAAGCCAATGAAAAATTATTGGTAACAGACCCATATTCACTGAGCCTGTCACGTAATAGTGAATATTCTCAGGTCGTTGATTTAAGTGCCTCCAACACTTATCCCAAAGGCTGGGAAAAGCAAATGATTACCGGAATAGACAGACCCGAAGAAAATGTACTTTATGAAGTTCATATACGCGATTTTAGTGCTGCTGATACACAACTTTCCAACCCGCAGTTTGCCGGGAAATATAAAGCCTTTAGTGAAACTGAAAGCGATGGTGCGCGTCAGTTAAAGCGCTTAAAAGATGCGGGGCTGAATACCATTCACTTGCTGCCAACTTACGATATCAGCACGGTGAATGAAGATCCTGAGCAAACGATTTATCCTACCGATACTTTGCAGAAAGTCTGTACTTTGTTGCCGCAAGTCAGTGTGTGTGCAAGTGAGTCGGATAAGCATAAAACCATAAGTGAAATACTCTCGGGTTACGATCCATTAAGCGGCGATGCTCAAGCATTGATCGAAGAAATACGCCCGCACGATGCTTATAACTGGGGTTATGATCCGTATCATTACACGGTTCCTGAAGGCAGTTATGCGTTAAATCCGGAAGGTATTCCACGTATTGTGGAATTCAGGGAAATGGTTCAATCCATCCATAACAAAGGTTTTCGCGTTGTAATGGATGTGGTTTACAACCATACCTTTGCATCGGGATTAGGTGAAAAGTCGGTATTAGATAAAGTGGTTCCCCAGTATTACCATCGTCTTAACCCGATTACGGGCACAGTAGAACAATCCACCTGTTGCGACAACACTGCTACAGAACATCGTATGATGGCCAAGCTCATGATCGATTCTCTGGTTGTCTGGGCAAGAGACTATAAGATCGATGGCTTCCGTTTTGATTTAATGGGGCATCAACCTAAAGCGGCCATGCTTGAAGCCAGACAAGCTGTTCGCGCTGTGGATCCCGATACTTACTTTTATGGTGAAGGCTGGAATTTTGGTGAGGTGGTGAATAATGCTCAGTTTATTCAAGCCTCTCAAACTGAATTGGCAGGAACAGAGATCGGAACCTTTACTGACAGGTTGCGGGACGCGGTGAGAGGCGGTTCATCGTTTGCCTTTAAAGACGCTATTCGCGAGGGGCAGGGTATTGGCAATGGCTTATTAACCGTTCCTAATGAGCTTCAAAATGACGCTAATCACCAAGCTATGATGGATGAATATTCGGTGTCGATGGATCAGCTACGCATCGGATTAGCGGGGAATTTAAAAGCGTTTCCTCTTGAGAACAGTCAGGGACAAAAGGTCACAGGGCTGGATATTCCTTATGGAGACGCTGGAACTGGCTATGCTGACGATCCGGCGGACACCATTAATTATGTGTCGAAGCACGATAATCAAACTCTTTGGGACAATAATCAATATCGTATTGCCTTTGAGGTTTCTACCGATGACCGAGTGAATATGCAGGTATTGTCATTGGCTTATCCATTATTATCTCAAGGGATCCCATTTCTTCACATGGGAAGCGAGTTGTTGAGATCGAAATCATATTTAAGAGACAGTTTTGATTTCAACTATTGGTTTAATAAAGTCGATTTTTCAATGCAGAGTAATAATTACCATGTAGGATTACCGCCCAAAGTTAAGGATGGTGATAATTGGGAATTAATACAGCGCATTATTAAAAACAATGAAGGCAGAGATTTAGTCTCACCTGAGCATATTCAGCGAGCAAATAATATGTTTTTGGAATTGCTTCGCATAAGAACAAGCTCACCTTTATTTAGCCTGTCAAGTAAGGATGAAATTATTCAACGGGTTAAATTTCATAATACAGGTAAAAAGCAACAGCAAGGCTTAATCGTGATGAGCATTAATGATGAAACGCCATGGCAAAACCTGGATCCCAATTTCGATGAAATACTAGTGATTTTCAATAATGGGGGTGAAACGAAAGAAGTGAAATTACCTTCATCCTCATATCGATTACATCCGGCATTAGTGAATAGTGCCAACCCTCGTTTAGCTCAATTGCAATTGGGGGAGACGGTGGTTGCACCTGCACTAACTGCACTGGTGTTGGTTCGATAAGCAATAAAACTCGAACGCGCCTCCAGCCGCAGAAGTGCGGCTGGAGAGCATTTATCTTTAATTGTCATAACGCTCTAACACGATGAATTGGATCTGCTTATTGAATGTACTTGGTGGCTTGCTTGCGTGGGCAGGAATCGGTTTCAATGTTGTATTAATGATTTAAGTATATCGTCGCGTACAACTGCCAAATTAAATAAAAACAAACGCAAGCAATGACAATATTTGCAAAGCGATACAAAAACTTAAGCAATGTTCTTTTAACCGGTTCCATTTTTAACAACCTATACTACAAAACTAATACTGCTATAAATGAAATCATTCGTTGATTAATGCTGATTTGAATAAACAGAAAAATGTGAATTCAAACTGACAAGGAAATGATTTCAATTGGTCATGACTTTAAAAGGCTAATGGTGGTTTAAATATCTTCGCTTGTCAAATACGACCAGTTGTAATTATGTCGGCATCTTCCAGTTTTTAAATTCTCTTTTTTATCATTTACATCAACATTAATTGAGAGCAGATGTAAGTAAAATAATTAAAAATTTAAGAAAATTAAAAAGTTAAATTAGCCCCATTAATATCAAAAATGAAATTAATACCAGTAACACCGATATTAATGACTTAATAATATTGATGGTAATTTTTTCAATAAACTTGCTACCAAAATACACACCGATAAAAGCGCATAATGAGGCGAGGGTGACGAGCATCCAGTCTACTTTCACTGAATGGCTGCTAAAACTGACACCATATACAAGTAAGCGGGCAACATCCACGAGTACGGCAATAACTACACCTGTACCTATGAATTGCTTTTTATCAAGGTTGGATTTGACCAGAAACATACTTCTGAAAGCCCCTTGATGCCCCGATAGCCCACCGAAAAAACCACTTAGTGCTCCACCATATGGCAGCCAACGTTCCGCAAATCTTAGGTTGGCAAATTTAGGAGAAAGCTCCAGGGAAACAAAAAACAGAATGACACCACCAATGACCAAATTGATATAGCTTGTTGTGCCTTGGTATCCCGAAAATTGATAGTTTATTGGACTATTGAAATCGCCAAGCGCAATAAGCAGATAGGCTCCAATAAAGGCAAACAGGGTTGCAGGTAGCCCAAACTTGATGATGTGTTTCATTACTGCATGTTTGCCCAGCAGGAGCAGTTTCATCAGGTTATTACTCAGATGCACTATGGCTGTTGTTGCAATAGCCACTTCCAATGGAAAAAACAACGCGACAACGGGCATAAGCAAAGTACCCAATCCAAATCCAGAGAAGAGCGTAAGTAACGAAGCGAAAAAAGCGGTTAAACAAACGACAAGGATATCCATAGAAGAGCAGCAATATTGTTATTTTTGTTGAGTGAATTATGCCTAAGCCAAGTCAATGCGTCTATGCTCGGGAAAAATCGCTGAAGCTCCAAGGGAGTGGGTTAATGTGCGTCTGTGATATATTGCTGTGGGCAACTAATCGTTTTGGAATAGCCATTAAGCCTCTCCTGTTAACCTTAACTTTCTGAAAAAAATCACATGGATACTCGTATGTCGATTTTTGTAAGCTACTGATTACGCTTTTTGTCTTTGCTCATCATCAAGTTACATCTTGATCCGCGCTTTACTCCATATTATTAATGTGTATATTAATAACCATTAAATGGTGTGATTTCCATAAATGAAATGTTGATTCTTTCTGCCTTACGAGGTGCGTAAATGCCGGTTGATGTTTACACCAAAGTAATAGTGATTAGTGATGATACCTTGCAGGAAGTTAAAACAGGTGAATCACATTCCGACTTTGAATGGATTAGCCCCAAATCAGATTTTTTAACGAGCATGTTATCTGGCGCAGATGTGCTGGATGTGATTGTCCTGGATTTAGATATGAGTTCCAGGGATGTGTTGCTTGTTCTTAATAAACTTGCTCCTTTTAAACATTCCCTCACCTTGGTGTTATTGGTCGGAAATAACGTTGATTCTATCCATACAGTGCTTGAGTATACTGAAAACCTGGGGATTAAGGTTTCCTCGTCGTTGTCCAAACCTGCTAATCGATCCGATTTGCCGTTGCTGATAGATGCAGCTATCCAGCAAAACGAGCTGGATGAGCAACTCAACAGCATATCATTGCATACTTCACTGGATTACTATGAAGCGCTATCTAATGGTTATTTTTCTGTCGTCTATCAACCAGAGATAGATGTGTTGAGCGACCAAATCGTTGGCGTTGAATGTTTGGCTAGGTTGTACTTGCCCGAAACGGGTATGGTGGTACCTACTATATTTATCCCTGATCTTGAAAGAGTCGGGCTAATAAATCAGTTTACCTTACTTATTCTGGAGCATTCTCTCAATGAGTTGCAGAGCCTGTTTCAACAGGGATATCAGTTCTCTATCGCTTTTAATTTAAATGCCTCTTCTTTAACCCATCAGTTTGTAGAAGAAATTCGATTAAAAGTCGCCAGTGTTGAAATTGACTCTGAATTCATCACCTTTGAAATTGATGATTGTAACGATTTGCTAAATAATGCTGTTGCCATGTCATCGTTGAAACAGTTACGAAAATTGGGTTTTAATCTTTGTATAGATAATTTTGAGAGTTGTAAAAACGCAGCACGTTTAATTAGCGATACATCATTCAATGGAATAAAAATAAATTATAAACAGCTATCTTCCGAATCTCGGAATATAGCGCAGAACAACGAATTCCTCTCATTACTCAATCAGGCTGGAAAAAAACATTTCAAAGTTATCTACAAGCGAATTGATCGTAGTAGCCAACATCAACGTTTAAAGAACGAATATGGTCGTTTGCAACAAGGTTTTTTCCTCTCAGAACCATTAAGTATTAATGAATTACGTGAAAAACTTTTCCTGTCTATTAACCATAATCAAAAGGAAAGAACGACGTCACTGGAAGAACTGTGTGAAAAGATCCAATCATTTGAAGGTGATATCGTCTGGATATCTAATCAGAACCAAGTGGATAGCATTGCGCTGGAACTTGCAAAATATATCCCCAATCTTAAACACTCATCGCTTACTGATAAGTTAGAGCACTGCCAACTTATTATTTTCGATAATCAACTAAATCTCGAAACTATCGAATCTTTTCTCCATCAGTACCCGGGGATTAAGTCACTGGTTCTATATCGACGAGCTTTAGGAAAATGCCCCGTGTATTTATTTGAACTCGGAGTGTCTGACATTATTGAGTCGAATGTTTCGACAATGGAGTTAGTTTACCGTATTCATAATATTCTGGAGCAGCGTACTATAAATGCATCTGTCAACGACATTGCCATGAAAGCTATGCGGCAGGCTGCTCAATATGGTGCAATTGTTAATTACTGCAAGGATGCATTCGCACTACATTCTCCTGAGAAATTATTACGCCATACCATACGCTTTTTTGAGAATGAAATAGGAGTAAAAATAGCAATATCTTTAACGAATGATACCCAGGAATACATTGACGTTTCTGATCAAAAAGATTGTCCGGATCTTGTGCGCAAAGTTATGAGGGTTCTTCATACCAAAGGGCGTGTCTATCAGTATCGGGAACAGCGATTGGTATTTAATGCTTCGGGAGTGTGTATATTAGTGCTTAATGCTCCCACCGATGAGGTTGAAAATGGAAATTTGAAAGATATAGGCGCGGCCATTATCAATGTTTTGGAAGAAAAATGGGATGAAGTATTAAAACAGCAAGCCCTGTTAACTATCTCGTCACAATTACAATCCGTATCTACGGATTTAAATACAGTATTGGCAACATTAAACAACAAAAAGAATAAAGCGTTGCAATTGTTCTCTCAAAAGATCAGAGATAGTTTTCATGTAATGGATTTAACGATAGAACAAGAAGAATACATGTTGGATTTGGCGCAAGATATTATGAAAGCTTTATCCTTCGATGATGAAATGAATGAATTGGTTGGCTTGGTTGATGAGATTAGAGAAGTTGCTCATCAGAGACTTGAAAAGCAAGACACAAAAATACCCCGAAATAAATAAATATTCCCGATTTAATCGTAAAACAGTTAATCTCGCTGCATATTTCACAAGTGCTGAATGCCTTTTATTCTAAGGCCTTCTGGCAATATTTTTTTAAATATGAAAAAAATAATGAAGTTTAGATCTCGATCAATATTTTATTGACTATACTTAATTTTGACTCTCTGCCTTGTTTAATTGTTCTTCATTTGTATTTACATTTAATTTTGATGAGACAAGTAGTAAGTGGGAAAAGCGGTGGGGCCATAGATTGTTTAATTGGTTTCTTTTCACTAGAGCCTCTTTAATTTAAATCACCTGTTTTTTTGCCTGTAATTCCCCCCTTACTCGTTAAATGGAGTCGAGGGCTCAACGACGTTCTTTGATGGAAAAATAAGAAGAATGAGTTGATTCGAAGTCAATGTTGTAAGAGGTTAATCTCATGGTCGATGTGTCTTGCAAGCGTGTTTTGCTTCTTGGCAATTTGGATGATTCTATAGGGCTAGTCGAAAATTATTTTGAAGGAACAGGCATTCAGTGCCATCGCTTGCTGCAACCTGATACTGAGTGGATGAATATCGATGATGGTTATGATGCCTTTGTTTTAGGGTTGGATATGCCAGGTATCGATGGTGTAGCCATGCTTGAACGGTTGGCTAAACGAGAAATCGGAAATCCGGTAATTTTAATGTCTCGCATGGACGATGTGTTACTGGAATCCACCATTCGTTTGGCTAAACGAGAAGGTCTTAATGTTGCCGGTGTGTTAAAACATCCTGCTATTGAACAAGACTTTTGTGCATTGATGCAGGATGTGTTTAAAACACAGAAAAGTAAGTCGCAGCATACATCTTCTCAAGATGAAAATGATAACTCCTCGCTGAACTCTCCTATTGACTATAAACAAGCACTTAATAATGGTCACTTTTACTTGGTTTATCAGCCACAGGTTGATTTAGAGAATAAATTGGTCGTTGGTGTTGAATGCTTGTCACGTTTGTCTTTGCCAGAGGTTGGTGATGTTGAACCTCGTAAATTTATTTCTGAAATGGAACATTCGGGCATGATCAGTGAGTTTACCTTAGTCGCCATATCCCAAGCTCTGAATGAACTTAAAAACATCGCACGTCGAATCGCTGACTTTAAAATTTCCTTCAATATTTCGGTTTTATCCTTGAGTGAGGCGTTTTTTGACGAGTTATGCCATTTAGTGTCTGAATCGGGATTAGAGACTCACAATCTTGTTTTGGAAGTGAGTGAATCTTCCATTTTGAGTTTAAACAAACACTTTGAAAAGGTACTGATTAAACTGCGATTGGCGGGTTTTTCTCTGATGGTTGATGGCTTTGGTTCGGGTTTGTCGACATTGCGAAAAATGCGTGATTTACCTTTCTCGGAAATAAAGATTAATCGCAAGTTAGTAAACGATATTGGTGCTAAAAAGAACGTAGAGTCTATCGTTTCTGCCATGATTGAGCTAGCTCAAAACCTGTCATATCGCATTGTTTGTGAGGGCGTGGAAGACGTAAAGCAATTGACGTTTTTGCAAGGACTTAAGTGCAATGTTTTTCAGGGGAACTTGCTGGCAAAACCTATTAGCTATTATGAGCTGCGCTCTTTTATTTATGACGTTGCCAATCAGGTGGATACTATTTGTCTGGATAATACGCCTAATAACGTCGCTGAGCGTATCAATAGTGCTGATATCGATGTTGTTTGGGTTAGCCAGAATAAACAAGTGAATCATCGCTTGGTGACTGAGCTCAAAAATAACTTAACGCGATTTCAGCATATTCAAATGGAGCAAATAGATAGATATCAATTTACTCATAAAGAATTACTGATACTGGATGAGACACTGTCACTGGGTGATATCACTCGAATCATCAAGCTTTCTCCCGACTCAAACATGTTGGTGATGTACGATAAGTTTCAGTCTCGACAACCAATAACGCTTTTTGAGTTAGGTATTATGGAGGTGATTGAATCCAGAGTTTTACCATTGGAGTTGATGCACCGCCTTATTCGATTAATTGAATACAGCAATAAAATTCGCCAGATCGACAACGCTAATAAAAGTTCCAGTGAAATGGCAATGGAGGCGATGAAACAAGCCGCGCAGTACGGTTCTATACTGGATTTCTTTAAAGAAACCATAACCATTCGCTGCCATAAGAAACTGAAGCAGAAAACTGCACGTTTTTTTGAATCAATGGGATATCACGTTGTTGTTACCTTATTCGATCACGATTACATGCATATTAAGATGTCTGGATTGGATGGCTGTCCGGAACTGGTTCGTAGAGTGGTGTCCTTACTCAGAGAGCGGGGAAAGGTGTATCAGTATGACAATCGATTGGTTTTTAACGGTAAAGTCTCCAGTATCCTGATTTTAAATGCACCCAAAGATGAATTTGAATGCGGACGGATAAAAGATGTCGGTGCTGCTGTTGTTGATTTACTCGATGAGAAATGGAATCAGGTGCAAGAACAGCGAGCCTTGACTAGAATTTCAGAACAACTACGTTCTATTTTGTCTACCTCTGTCGTTGATTTGAAAGAAAAGTCTTCCTGTGCATTGGAGTCATTTGCACAGCAGATATCTCAGAGTTTTCATATTCTTGATTTATCTGAGGAGCAAGAAAATTTTCTGGTAAATATGGTCAAGCAAGTTATGTCATCAATGTCTTGTGAGGCTGAATTGCAGGCATTGGCTAGTCGAGTGCATGAAATTCAAAATGTTGCGGATGAACATGTTGGTCGATATTGATCTGCTCGTAGCATAGCGCGGCTGTGTAACGTGAAGGATAAGGCATGATTAAAAAAACGATGAATACCACAATGCCAACATGGAAAATTGGCGTTTTAGTATTGTTGTTGCTGAGTATGTTTACTATTGTTGTGCTGATTTATATTAATTTGAATTGGTACTTGAAATATCACGATGCCAAACAGGATTGGTTTGTTAAAGGGAATGAGCTGATTACCCAGGTTGATTTACTGGCTCAAATTCACCATGAACTCGACTCCTACCTCTATTCCAGAACTCATTCTCTGCAACAGCACGAGCAATCATTAAATCAACATGATAGCCCTGCGTTTTTAGCTAAAATCTCTGCGCTAAAGGAAATGCTACAGACAAATGCACAGCGAGATGCGCTTAATACCATTGAGCTGGCGTTTTATGTTTCTCCCAGTGAATTTACTGATGAGCGACATGAATATTTAATTGATGCTTTCAGGTTTCTTAATCAGCAGTTCTCAAATGCAATCGCATATCAAGAAAATCAAGCGAAAACCTTTATTGCAGAAAGTGACAGAAATGTAAGGAATACCAGTTTTTTTGTCGTGCTATTAGCGTTACTTGGCTGTTGTCTGGCGTTTGTGGTGCGCTATTTGTATTTAATTAATGAGCAGTTGAAAAGTACGCTTGTCCAGGTAGATACATTGATCGATGAAAATCCAGACGTTATCTTTATGGTTGATTATGAAGGTCGTATCCGCCGCGCTAATAATAAGGTTTTTAATGTCTTTGGCTACAAACCTCAAGAGTTGATTGGCATATCCGTGGAACTTTTTATCCCGAATGAGTTTCGGCATCGTCATGAACAATTGCGCTCCCGTTTTAATCAAAGCGATGCGGGTATGGCGATGGGAGCAAGGCGAGACTTGCTGGCGGTGACCAAATCTGGAGAAATCATTGATGTTGAAATTAGTATTTCCAGAATGCCGTATCTAAATCAGCGAATGTATTGCTTAACATTGAGGGATGTCACCCAGAACAGATTAAAAGAAGAACAATTGCAGCATTCTCGTAAAATGGATTCTATTGGGCAACTCACAGCAGGAGTGGCTCATGACTTCAACAATCTGCTGGCCGTTATTGCAGGAAATGCACAATTAATTGATGAGCATAACGAAGATAATCATTTATACGTTAGCAAGATCTCATCAGCGGTTCAAAAAGCAAAAGAACTGACGCAACGTTTGTTGGCTTTTGGTCGTAAACAGTTACTCAGTACATCTGTAGTTGATGTAAATCAGTTGCTTAACGATATGGAGAACAGGCTTAAACGTACAGTAAATGACCAGACTGTTATAGAAATGACGTTAGATAAGCCATTATGGTTAATCAATATAGACCCTCGGCAATTTAGTAATGTCATTATGAATCTGATACTCAATGCCAAACATGCCTTGCCAAAGGGAGGCCATATCCTGATAGTGACTCAAAATATCAGTTTCGCTTCTATTAGCCCTGAAGATATCAAGCTGGATGAATTGCGAAGTGCCTCGGGAAACTACGTGCTAATTCAGGTTAGAGACAATGGTTGTGGTATTCCCCCCGAAGTGCTGGAAAAGGTTTTTGAACCTTTCTTTACTACAAAAGGGATTGGCAATGGTTCTGGGTTGGGCTTGAGCATGGTGTATGGATTTGTGAAACAGTCTAAAGGCCATATCGTTATTGATAGTGAGCCTGATTGTGGAACGACAGTGTCCATTTATTTGCCTGTAGCAAAGCAAGATAAAAGCGATAAAAAAGAAGATAATGCAAAGGCGAACGTACCCGAAAATAAGGCTTCTGATAAGAAGAACAGCAAATTGTTGGTTGTTGAGGATGATCCCGAAGTTCGCATGATACAGTGCCAGATCCTGAAAATTGCAGGCTATGATTTTGACGAAGCGGTTGACGGAGAAGAAGCGATTAATTTGCTGAAATCACATCATTACGATTTGTTATTTACCGACGTGATGTTGCCTGGAGCGCTCAATGGCGTTGATGTTGCCAATGAAGCAAGGAAATTGAATCCCGATATTCGTATTTTATTTGCAACCGGTTATATGCAAGAGAGTGATTTTGCATCCTTGGACAACCAACAACAGAACGATATTCTGCACAAACCTTTCCGTAGAGAAGAGCTATTAGGTAAAATCAATGAACTACTGACTTCAAGAATAATCTCGGGATAGTTTGCAATATATTCTCCCTTATAGTGCAGAAATTTTTACTATAGGTATTTAAATTTATACAAATTTACCATTAAGTATAAAAAAACTGTGTTAGATCAAGGGATTCACCCATTTCGGATGTTGCAACCCTTGGCATTCATAGCTAGACTGCCCGGCAAGTTTTCTAGCGGTCACATAAAGCTCGATCGCACATCAAACAACGGCACTAACCTTGAGTTTAAGCAACGCAATTGAGATCCAAAATCTTATCTTCACCTGGGATAAAATTAATAATCCAGTGCTGAAAATACCTGAATGGAATGTTGCCAAGGGAGATCATGTCTTTTTATTTGGCCCATCGGGGTCGGGTAAATCCACTCTGCTAAATCTATTAGCGGGTATTCTTGTGCCAGATAAAGGCGCTGTAAAGATACTGGGTGAAAGCTTATCAGGCATGCGCGCCAATACCAGAGACAAGTTTCGGGCTAAACACATCGGCGTTATCTTCCAACAGTTTAATTTGCTACCGTATCTTTCTGTGCTGGATAATATTCGCTTAGGCCCTTATTTTTCTTCCAAAGGGACAGTTGACAAGCATCATCTAGAGCATATTCTGGATGCCTTGGAGTTAAGAAATGACGACGCTTTACTGAATCACAAAGCTAAAAATCTCAGCGTGGGTCAACAGCAACGAGTTGCGGTTGCGCGGGCGTTGGTAAATCGACCGGAAATTATTATTGCAGATGAACCCACGTCGGCATTAGACAGTAATTTACGCGACCAGTTTATCAAGCTGTTATTCAAAACCACGGAAGATACCGGCAGCACTATTGTTTTTGTCAGTCACGATAAAAGTCTGGCGTCGAATTTTGATACTCAAGTAAGTTTGGAGCAGATAAATAAAGTAGCTGGAAAATCAGAATGTTAGTACAAATAGCAGTATCAAGTTTGCTAGCAAGAAAATTTACAGTATTGCTAACGGTTATTTCAATTTCCGTTAGCTTTTTCGTTTTATTGGGCATTGACCATATGAAAACGGAAATGAGACAGAGCTTTGGTAGAACCGTGTCTGGCGTGGATATTATCGCTGGAGGGCGTACAAGCTCTGTGAATTTGCTTTTGTATTCGGTATTCCGCATTGGTAATGCCACTAATAATATTAGTTGGCAGAGCTATGAAGAGCTTTCTAAAGGAAGGGGAGTTGCCTGGAGCATTCCGGTTTCGTTAGGCGATTCTCATCGTGGCTATCGAGTGTTGGGAACCAATAATAGTTATTTTGAACATTACCAGTATGGCAATAAACAGCCTTTGGCATTTAACTCGGGGCAGTTTTTTGAGCGAGTTTATGATGTAGTGTTAGGTGCTGGTGTTGCTAAAACACTGGGCTATAGCATGGGACAATCTCTTACTATTGCTCATGGTGTTGGTAGTACCTCCTTTACCCAACATGAAGGCCATCCTTTTAAAATTACAGGGATATTAAAACCCACCGGCACCCCGATTGATCAAACAATCCATGTGACTCTGGCTGCGATTAATGCCATTCATGAATCTATGGGGCAGCATAGTCATTTAACGCGACGATCATCCATTAAATCTGAACCTGATGATCACGCCCATGCTCATTCCGAGAACGAACATGACGAGCACGACCATAACCATCAACAAAGCAGCACCTCAGCCTCACAAGCTTCTTCTCCAGCCAATCCATTGATAGCAGATATAACCACTCATCCTGAAAGTATTACTGCCGTCATGTTGGGGTTAACTTCTAAAATTGCCACGTTAGGCTACTTAAGAACCATTAATGAATATAAGGGCGAGCCGTTATCTGCCATTATGCCTGGGTTGGCTTTGCAAGAGCTTTGGCAAATGATGAACATGGTTGAGAATACCTTGACGCTTATCGCTTACCTTGTTTTGCTCGCCGCTCTGTTTGGCATGATGACCATGCTTCTGGCGTCAATGAGAGAAAGACAACGGGAAATTGCCATATTAAGAGCGGCAGGAGCCAGTGCATTGTTTGTTTTGGTGCTGATTGAAGCGGAGTCTATGTTGATTGTCATACTGGGTATGCTGTTGGGATTTATTGCCCTGGTTGGCGTATTGAGCTTATATCAAGCCCTGTTAGCCGAAGAGTTTGGTTTGTTTGTTTCGGCCGTCCCGGATTTGGCAAGCAGTTTAGGCTATGCGTTGTTGGTTTTGCTGTTAAGTGTCATCTTGTCATTTATTCCAGCCTGGATGTCTTATCGTCAATCCATGATCAATGGATTAACGGTGAATTACTAGGAAACGATCACTTCTCTATATTTGCCACCAAGGGAAACTTAAGCTCTTCAGTCGCTTCACAGCGAGTCCGCAATAAGTTTCCCTTGGTGAGCAAGGCTCACTTAAAGTGGCCTATGTTTTCGCCATAGTTTATGGACTTCATCCACTATAATCAGTATCAAGGCAATACCCAATAGCTCGACCCATTGATTAAAAGTGACGGGTTGCAACTGCAATATATCGCTAATGCCATCGGTATATAAAGCCATGATATGAACCGCTTGGGCTGCGAACATGCCGAAAATCAGAAATGGATTACCCAGGAAGGCTTGCTTGAAAATGGATTTATGTTCAGAGCGGCTATTAAACACGTGAATATTTTCAAATAACACCATTTGCAGCAGAGTGATGTTACGCGCTGCTTCAATAGAAAGCCCGAGCGATAACTGCACTTTAAATACCGCAAAGGCTAAACATCCCATCACGATGGCATTAATAATCACACGCTCAATCATCAAACGGTCAAAGACTGGCTCGTCGGGGTGGCGAGGCTTGCGTTTGAGTTCGTTTCCTTCTTCCGGTTCAAAAGCCAATGCCACATCCTGCAAACCGTTTGTGACCAGATTCAGCCATAGCAATTGTATGGGCAGTAGCGGTAGGGGAAGCCCCATTAAAATAGACAGGATGAACAGGGTTATCTCTGCCGCACCAGTTGAAATCAGCAGGAAGACGACTTTACGTATGTTGTTATAAACGATGCGTCCTTGTTTTACGCCTTCGACAATGGAAGCAAAATTGTCATCGGTGATGATTAAATCGGAACTTTCCCGGGCTACGTCAGTGCCTCGTTTGCCCATGGCAACGCCAACGTGGGCTGCATGTAAGGCAGGTGCATCATTCACACCATCTCCTGTAACCGCGACAAACTCACCTTGATGTTTCAATGAATCTACCAAGCGTTTCTTTTGGCGAGGTTCAACACGAGCGAAGACGTGGTGTTTGGCGACTTCCCGATCAAACTCTTCTTCGCTCATGGCTTTTTGAGGGCTATCCACCAAGGCTGATAAAGCACTAATTTGTGCGCCAGTGAGAGGCTGGTCGGCTTGCTGCAATCCCATTTCTTTGGCGATGGCTTGGGCGGTATTGGGGTGATCGCCAGTCACCATCGCAACTTGTATATCGGCTTCCCGGCATTGAGCGATGGCTTCTTGCACCTGTGGTCGCAGAGGATCCAGCATGCCCACAATTCCCAGAAAAACAATATTGCAGAGTTCTTGTTGTGGCTCCATGCCATCATTTTGAAGTGGCTTATAGCCCAGCCCCATTACCCGGTATCCCTGTTTTGCCATCTGCTGCATTTGCTGTGTAACGGCTTCTTTATGCAAAGGTGTATTGTCTGGCGCTAACGTTGAAAACTCCAATAGCTTCTCTACACTACCTTTTATAAACAGGGTGGGTAGGCCATCCACATTTCTAACGCTGGCACTATAGGCATTCTCCGATTCATAGGGAATATTGGATATTTCCTGATTGCTATTCAGGATTTGACGATGATCCAGTCCGTATTTATTGCAAGCGACCAAAAAGGCTAAATCGACATGGTCGCCGTTACCCGACCATTCACCATCCACACATTCCAGCGTTGACTCATTGGCCAGCGTTCCTGCAATAATCAATGGTTTGATACCCGAGTCGCCATTTGCCAGCTGACCCGATTCATCCTTTATTTCACCATGCAAATCCAAACCTTCACCAGTAACAGAATATTGCTTTCCATCCGGTGTTGCGATTTGACGAATGGTCATTTCATTAACGGTAAGGGTTCCGGTTTTATCTGAAGCAATGTAAGTGCATGACCCCAAAGACTCTACAGCCACCAATTTACGAACAATAACGCCTTTGTTTGCCATACGTCTCATGCCGATAGCCAGAGCGACCGTTATCGCCGCTGGCAAGCCTTCAGGAATGGCGGATACAGCTAATGCCACGCCCATAAGAAAGACCTGAGATAAATCGTCACCTCTGGCTAGCGTGATCAAAAACAAAATGACGATCAAGATAACAATTGAGTAGGTGATCCTGACGGTAAACTTCTCCAACCTCAGTAGCAAAGGGGGTTTGGTGTCTTCGGTTCCGGTAACGTCATGGGCGATATGACCAATTTCCGTATTAACACCTGTGTCGGTGACAATCCCTTCGCATCGACCATGAGTGACAATGGTTCCTGCAAAAACAACGTCTTTTCTTTCCGTAATAGGATGACTGTCGTCTTGCGAGTTATATTCGGCAGATTGACCGCCTTGCTGCTCGTATTGTAATGGATCGCTAGCGGCTTTTTGCTGAGGCTGAGATTCACCCGTTAACATGGATTCATCGACGATAAGGTTTTTGGAACGGGTAAGGTGTATATCTGCGGGAACCTTATCGCCTGAAACCAACTGAACCAGATCCCCAGGAACCAACTCTTCAGTTGGCAATCTGACGATTGTACCATCCCGATAAACAGAGGCATGAAAGGGAACCATGTTTTTCAGGGCTTCGGCTGCTTTCGCCGCAGAAAATTCTTGTATGGTGCCGATGAACGCATTAAGAAATAGCACCAGAAGAATAAAGAAGCTGTTGATGGTTTGCCCTAAAAAATAGGACACAATGGCAGCAGCTAAGAGAACATAGATAAAAGGACTTTTAAATTGACGAATGAAAATAACAGGCGCACTCGGAGGCGCTTTGTCCGGAAGTTTATTCACTCCGTATTGCTGCAGCCGTTGTTGCGCTTCTTGGGTTGATAATCCTTGCATATCAGTTACTTCTTATGTCGAAATAGATAATGGAAAGTAGATGTAGAGATTACGTTATCTCTAACAATTAGACTTGATTAGGATCAGTATTATGGAAAAACGGTCAAAGACCAATATTTCACAGCAAGATTCACAAGATGATCATAATTCAATGACAAATCAAAATATTGCCTCGGTAGACAATTGCCTGATCAGGATTATCTGTCTTGGAAATCCATTGCATGGCGATGATGGTTTTGGATTTCATGTCTTTCAGTGTTTAAAACAAAAAGCGCTTCCTGAGAATGTTGAGCTCATTGATGGTCGCACCGCAGGATTGGCATTATTGCCTCTGTTTAAGGACTGTGAGCGAGTCATTGTGGTTGATGTGGTATCCAATACCGAGGCTACCAATAACGAACAAATTAAAGCTGGAGAAATTGTCGTTATTCGTGAGTTACAAGAGAATCTGGAGCAATCCCATTTGCAATTTGAACATGGTGGTAGTCTGGTTGAACTCATTGCCATGTTACCTGTTTATCAGCAATCTATTCCCCATATTGATTTTGTTGGCGCTGTTGGCCAGAACGATCGATTCTATGATCAAACATTAGGAGCAAAGCTACTGGCTCAGGTTAATCTGGTGGTGGATGAGGTTTTAGCGTTGCTTTTGACTGGCAAAAACGCGCCATGAATAACTGCGCTCTTTATTATCAGTTGCGATTTACAGGGATCATTCAAGGCATAGGCTTTCGCCCAACCGTCTGTCGGGTAGCAGAAAGGTTAGGAATTAAAGGCGAAATAGAGAATCGTTACGCTGACGTTGTCGTTCGCTTTGTTGCATCAGAACAATTAGCCAATCGTTTTTTACAAGAGATTCAGCAAGCTTGCCCAGCAACAGGGCACATTGAAAGCGTTGAACTTGTCGCTCACTCAATTAAACCACATCCTCCTTATTCAGATTTTAACATTGTCCAAAGTGCAGCTAAGGCAATAGACCGTTCGGTTGATTCTGTTTCGCCAATCTATGTGCCGGTTGATAAAGCCATGTGCTCCGTTTGTGTGTCGGAACTGGATAACATGAATTTGAGTGAACCATTTCGATTCTGTTGCGATTGTGGGCCTCGTTTCACCATATTAAAAAGAATGCCTTATACCCGCTTGAATACAGCAATGAATGACTTTGCTTTGTGCTCGCAATGCCAAAGCGAATTCGACGATTTGAACCAGCGACGAGCACACTTTGAAGGTATTTGCTGTGCTCAATGTCAGCCTGAGTTACGGTACTGCGATGTGCAAGGGAAACCATTATGTGATGCTGAGCATACGATCGCATTTGCCGCCCAAGCCATTGCTCAAGGGAAAATATTGGCGATAAAAGGGATAGGGGGCTTTCATTTAGCCTGTGATGCCCTTAATCCTAAAAGTATTGCCGAACTTAGGCAGCGCAAGCATCGTCCTGATAAGCCTTTGGCGGTGATGTTTCGTGATATTGCGCAGTTGCAGAATTACTACGAGTTGAATGCACAGGAAGAGGCTGTATTAACTTCGTCACAAGCGCCAATTGTGCTACTGGAAAAGTCCAGATTTAAGCGTTTGTTACCTGATAATCTTTCTCCGCAGAACCATTCCATTGGCGTGATGTTGGCTTATTCGCCACTGCACTATCTGTTATTAGAGAGAGGTCCGAATCCATTAGTGATGACCTCTGGCAATGTCAGCGGTAGTCCCATATGTCATGCTAATGAACAGGCGTTGGCTTCGTTAAGCGGAATTGCGGATCTCTTTGTTTTGCACAATCGGGATATTGAACATCCTCTGGATGATTCAGTGGTTCAAATCCTATCGGGCAAACCCCGACTCATTCGGCGAGCCAGAGGGTATGTGCCAGAAAGTATTTCAGTTCATTTAAGAGACAAAGTTGAAAAGCCTCAGCAAATATTGGCTTTGGGGGGCGATCTTAAAAATAGTTTTGCCTTAATGAAGGGCTCCTTAAATGAACGGGCAGATGTTGTGTTATCGGGATTTAATGGCGATTTAGGTAGTCTTGAATGCTTTCAATCATTCAAGGTTAAAATTCAACAATATTGTGAGCTGTTTGCTTTTGCGCCTACAGCGATCGCAGTAGATGCACATCCAGATTATGTATCCTCACGCTACGGTGAACAGCTAGCCCAAGAGCTGGCAATCCCCTTAATACAGGTACAACACCATCATGCCCATATGGCAGCCTGTTTGGCTGAACATCAACTTTCCCCTGAGCAGAACGTATTTGCCCTTTGTCTGGATGGATTAGGTTTTGGTGATGATAAGCAAGGACAATTAGCGACAAATGACAGCCAGATTTGGGGCTGTGAATTACTTTATGGTAATGCGGATTCCGTACAAAGGCTTGGCTCGTTAAAGCCTTATCCTTTATTAGGCGGAGACAAAGCCAATACCCAGCCTTATCGTAATTTAGTGGCGCTGTTAGCTAATCCAGAACAGCCTCAAAACGACGAATTGCTTAACTTTATACAGCAACGCTTCCCTAAAATAGCCTCCCAACTAGAACAATTGTGGCAACTAGCCGATTATCAATATACGCATTCGATAAACCTGTGCTCTTCGACTGGGCGACTGTTTGATGCTGCTGCTTGCCTGTTGGGTGTTGCTCCCATGCAAATCAGCTACGAGGGACAAGCTGCGCAAGCATTGGAAAATTTGGCGCAACAAGGTGATCTTCTCTATCGTTTACCTTGTACTCCGGGGGTGAGTTTTGATGGCATTGGGCGCTTGAATGCTCATACTTTGTTTACGTGTATGCTTCAGGAATTAGTAAAACACGATAACGATAAGCAAATTCGCGCCAATATCGCTCTCGGATTTCACCAATATGTGATCGATGGGCTAATTAGCATGGTTAATCATGCTGTTAACGCGTTATCATCTGAATCTATTGCAACAATAAACAAAACGCTTGTATTGACCGGAGGTTGCATGCAAAACCGTATTTTATGTGAAGGGCTGCAACAATCTTTATCAGAGATGGGGTGGCAGGTATTGTCTCATCAAACCGTTCCTTGCAATGATGGTGGTTTGGCGTTAGGGCAATGCCTTGTTGCATCCTCTCAATTAAGCCGTCGAGGAATCTGAGCATGTGTTTAGGTGTGCCTGCTCAAATAGTCAGTATTGAAGATGCTACCTTGGGAACCGCTACTGCTGATACCGGAGGTGTACAGTGCATAGTGAATATCGGATTGCTGGATTTGCAGGGTAAATCACAACAAGAGTTGATTGGTTCCTATGTGCTGGTGCATGTGGGTTTTGCCATGGCAATTATTGACGAACAGGAAGCAATGGATACGCTTAAACTACTACAGCAGATGTCCGGAGAGGCCAATGAACTCGACGACTAGCGCTAATTCGGGCTCAACTGCACTCGCGTTTAAAGATCAGACTATCGTGCAAACCCTGGCTAAGAATATCACTTCGCTTGCCAATCAATTAGCTGAGCTTAAAAAGCGCCCCTTACAGATTATGGAAGTATGCGGCGGGCATACTCACGCGATTTACCGTTTTGGTCTGGATCAGTTATTGCCCGATACCCTTGAGTTCGTGCATGGCCCAGGTTGTCCGGTGTGTGTACTGCCGCCCGAAGCTGTCGATAATGCTATTGCGCTTGCTCAGCAGCCCAATACGATTCTTGCCAGTTTTGGCGATACCTTGAGAGTTCCGGGCTCTGCAAACAGTTTACTGCAAGCAAAAGCCCTGGGGGCAGATGTTCGAGTCTTGTATTCGCCAATGGATGCTTTACAGCTAGCAACGCAACATCCTGACAAGCGCATTATCTTCTTTGCCATTGGTTTTGATACCACCATGCCAGGCATTGCTTACAGCATCCAACAGGCATATCAGCAACAAATCCCTAATCTGTTTTTTTATTGCCACCACATTCGTTTGCTTCCAACGCTGGAAGGATTATTTCTGCAACCCAATCCGGTAAAGTTAGACGGTTTAATCGGACCGGGGCATGTCAGCATGGTTATAGGAAGCAAGGTCTATGAAGACTTTGTCACAAAAACAGATTTGCCTTTGGTTATTGCGGGTTTTGAACCTGTTGATTTGCTGGATGCTCTTTATCAAATTTTATTGCAAATAGAGCAAGGTGAGTCTCGGGTTGAAAACCGTTATACCCGAGTTGTACAAGAACAAGGTAATCAAGCAGCGCTGAAAAGTATCCATGAGGTGTTTGATATGGATATTGATGCTAATTGGCGAGGTTTAGGCGAGGTTTCCGGTTCAGGCGTGCATATTAAAGACAAGTACCGGGCTTATGATGCTCAACAATTTATCAATAAAGAAGAAGCGAATAAGCACTCAGAAACACAACTTGAACCCATTTATTGCCAGCAGGTGATGACCGGGCAATTGCGTCCAACACAATGCCCTAAATTTAATTCAGAATGCATTCCTGAACATCCACTTGGAGCTTTGATGGTGTCATCGGAAGGGGCGTGCGCAGCGTACTATCAGTATAAAATTCGGGCATAGATAAAGTACAGATGACGACGAACGACAAAAGTAACGAAGCAAATAAAGAAATAATCACTTTAGCTCATGGTGCTGGCGGCAGAGCCATGCAAAACCTTATTGAGGGCTTGTTTTTAAAGGCTTTCGGCGATGAAGGTTTGTTGTTAAAAGACGATCAGGCAAGGTTATACCTAACCGAATATGCAGTTCATCAGCTTGCAATGACCACCGACAGTTACGTGGTTTCGCCAATCCAATTCCCCGGCGGTGATATTGGCAAGCTTGCCGTGTATGGCACAGTGAATGATTTAGCCGTTGGCGGTGCCATTCCCTTATATTTGAGTGCGGCTTTTATTATTGAAGAAGGGCTTTCTATTGCCGAGTTGGGATCCATCGTGTATTCCATGGCACAAGCTGCACAAACGGCAAAGGTGAAAATCGTCACGGGTGATACCAAAGTCGTCGAGCGAGGCAAAGCCGATAAGTTGTTTATTAATACAACGGGTATTGGCGTTATCCCGCCCAATATCGAGATTAGCGCGCAAAAAGCCCGCCCCGGAGACAAAGTCATCGTTAATGGCAATATTGGAAGCCACGGTGCGGCTGTGATGCTGGCGCGTGGTGAGCTTGGGCTTTCTGCTGATATTAAAAGCGACTGTGCGCCTCTAAACCTGCTCATACAGCCTCTTTTACAACAGTTTCCTGATATTCATTGTATGCGTGATGCAACCCGTGGCGGCGTGGGTGTTGTGCTCAATGAACTGGCGCAGGCTTCTGGCGTTAATATTGAATTGATTGAGCCGAATTTGCCGATTACGCCACAGGTAAATGGCGTATGTGAATTATTAGGGTTAGAGCCGCTTTATCTGGCCAATGAAGGATTGGCTGTGTTTATTGTTCCTGAAGAGCATGCTGACGCCATTTTGCGACAAATGCAGCAGCATCCTCACGGAGAACACGCCAGAATCATCGGCTCTGTGGTTGATTCGGTTCCAGACAAAACAACAAAAGGCCAGTCTTCACAAGCTTTGCTCTATATCAAGAATGAATTTGGTAGCAAGCGTATCCTTGATATTCCCTATGGGATTCAATTGCCGAGGATTTGCTGATGCACCTGAGAGGATTTGTTGATGCATGAATTGTCGCTGGTGAAATCCTTGTTGCAGCAGGTTGAACCTTATCAGGATCGACCGATCAAAAAAGTGGTACTCGAAGTGGGAACCATGACCTGCGTCGATCCGGAGCGCTTGGTATTTTGCTTTGATATGGTGAAAGAGGAAGCGGGATTGAGCGATGTTAATTTGCAGATCAACATGCAGCAAGCGATAGCTAAATGCCAGCAATGTGAACGAGAGTTCAAGTTACAACAATTAGGGCAGCCCTGCGAATGTGGCAGTTACCACTATACTATTGGCACAGGGCGAGATTTAAATTTAATCGAAATAGAGTTTAACGATGTGTAATCACTGTGGTTGTAGCGCAGAAAAAGC
This sequence comes from Paraneptunicella aestuarii, assembly GCF_019900845.1. Classification (NCBI taxonomy): domain Bacteria; kingdom Pseudomonadati; phylum Pseudomonadota; class Gammaproteobacteria; order Alteromonadales; family Alteromonadaceae; genus Paraneptunicella; species Paraneptunicella aestuarii. Next base: position 2,357,072 of record NZ_CP074570.1, read on the forward strand.
GCGAATTTCAGATCCTCAAAGCGGCAAACACACTCATTTGCATATGGATGGCAACAGCCTGAAATTGCAAGAGTCATTACTGGCGGGCAATACGGCTCTCGCTGAACAAAACAGAAAATGGCTGCAAAAATTACAAGTGATTGCCATTAACTTAATGGGCACGCCGGGCGCAGGTAAAACCGCTTTGTTGGAAGCAACCTTGAAAGCCCCTCAGTTCGCTTCGCTGGATATTTCTGTGCTTGAAGGTGATCAACAAACCTCTAACGATGCCAAGCGTATTCAGTCTGCCGGTGGCAAGGTGCTGCAAATTAACACAGGCACGGGATGCCATCTGGATGCAGACATGATCCATTCCGGTATTCATAGTCTGGAGCCTCAACCCGGTAGCCTGCTGTTTATTGAAAATGTAGGGAATCTGGTTTGTCCGGCATTATTCGATTTAGGCGAGAATTACCGCATTACCATGATGTCGGTGACTGACGGTGCGGATAAACCGGAAAAGTACCCGCATATGTTCAGCGAATGCGATTTAATCATCATAAACAAGGCGGATTTATTGCCTTACGTTGATTTCGATTTGGAATACGCCAAAAACTGTATTGCCAAATTAAATCCTGACGCCGACGTGATTTTAATGTCAGCAAATAAACAGGGGGATGCAGATGAAGAGAATCAACAGTGGCAACAGTGGTTAATGAACCGGGTGAATAATGCGTAAGCAGTATTTGCCCAAAGACTCGCTACCGGCACTTTATGAAGCGTTGAGAAAGCGGGGCTATAAGATCATCGCGCCTCATGTACATGATGGTGCTATCGTCTTTTCCGAGCAGCATTCTCCCGATACCTTACCCTGGGGATGGCAAGAGGAAACAGAGCCGGGACGTTATCAGCTACAACATACGGAACGGGATAATAAGTCAGAAAATCCAGCTCGCGCTTTTGCCTGGAATAACGGCCCTCAAGGGATTAAGCCCTGGTTGTTTAAACCAAAACAGGAAATGTGGCGTGCCGAAGAAACCGAAAATGGACTGCGTTTCAGACAACCAGATTATGCTGCCGAACCTATTGCCTTTATCGGCGCCAGAGCCTGTGATTTAGCGGCGCTGAATTTACAAGACAAGCACTTTATTCAAGGCCATTACCCAGATCCTTTTTACAGCGCTCAGCGCCAACAATTACTGCTCGTTGCCGTTAACTGCCAGCGTAGCGCAAGCACCTGTTTTTGTACCTCTACCGGTGATGGACCTGAAGCCTTGTTTGGCTATGACTTGTTACTGGATGAATTGGATGAAGGCTTTTTGATTGAAGCCAAAAGCGAAGTGGGTGATGAAATTTTAGTGGAATTAGCACTTGAATTGCCGCTTGAGTTACCACTTGACGCTTGCGAACAAAGTCTGCTGGAACAAGCCGAGCAGCAATTGCAACAAGCGGCACAGCAACAGAGAAAAATGCCCAGTGATTCAGAGTTACGGCTATTGCAAAACAAGCTGGATGACCAGCGCTGGCATGAAATCGCTGAAAAATGCCTGGCTTGCGGTAATTGCACACTGGTCTGTCCCACCTGTTTTTGTTCCAAACAGGAATCCAATAGTGAAAAGCTGGGCGAGGTGTCGTTAGCCTCGGTACAAACCTTTCATCCCGAACAAAGCGACAACAATGATGTGGCTTCGCAAGTGCGAGTTTGGGATTCCTGCTTTAGTGAACAGCATAGCCATATCGCAGGAAAGAATATTCGACCTGAAATCAGCCAGCGTTATCGCCAATGGTTATTGCATAAGCTATTGATGTGGCAAGAACAGTTTGGTCGTTCCGGCTGTGTTGGTTGTGGACGCTGTATTAGCTGGTGTCCGGTTGGCATTGATTTGGTTGAAGAAGCTAATCTTCTGCTTCGTTCCGAGCTTGACCAAGCCGTTGAACAAGCAACAGGGGAAAGACCATGAGCGTTGTATTACATACCGACCATATGGTGCATCTACCCAAGGTGGCCAGTTTTGTACCTGTTCCTGCTCGATTGATAAAGAAGGATCAGGAATCTGACGGTTTATATACCTTACATCTGGAAATTTGCAGTCAGCAACCTGAGCATATTCAACAGTTTGCAAGGTTTCAATTTGGTCAGTTCAATATGCTATCCATTATGGGCATTGGTGAAATACCTATTTCCATTATGGGCTGGCAAGACGGGCTATTGATGCACACTATTCGTTCTGTCGGGCGGGTGTCGGAAGCCTTAAACAATTTGCAACCCGGTAGTCAAATCGGTTTGCGAGGCCCATTTGGGCAGGGCTGGCCGTTAACGGATTTTACCGGGCGAGATTTGATTTTTATTACGGCGGGGCTGGGTTGTGCGCCTGTGGTGGCTGCCATTAACTACGCCGTTGCTCATAAGCAACAGTATCGGCGCATTGTGATCTTGCAAGGTGTCAAACATCATCAGGATTTGCTATGGCAAAGCAAATACGATGAGTGGCGCGACAAGGGGGATTGTCAGGTGTTGTTAGCGGCAAGCGAAGAGAATAAGCGCAAGTACCATTGGCGCTTGGGCTTGGTGACTGAGTTGCTGGAATTAGCCGAGTTCGATCCGTCTCATTGTTCCGTCATGATGTGTGGCCCGGAAATCATGATGTTAGCGGCATTAAAGCAGCTTAATAAGCAGCAGGTTGATGAATCGGAAGTGTATTTGAGCCTGGAGCGTAATTTTCAATGTGGCCTTGGTTCTTGTGGGCATTGCCAATTGGGGCCGTATTTTGTGTGTAAGGATGGCCCAGTGTTCCATTATCCTCAAATCAAACCCTGGTTTGGTCATACGGGTTTTTAGAGCAAAATGGAGAGGAATATGAGCAAAGCCAAATCAAAAGTCACGGTTGCCATTCATAAACTCACTTCCTGTTCAGGATGTCAGCTAGCGTTTCTCAATCAGGGTAAAGCCTTATTGAGCTTGCTGGAAATTGTGGAGTTTAAGCACTTTATTGAAGCGGGGGTTTACGAGCCTGACGCAAAAGTGGATTTGGCCTTTATCGAAGGAAGTGTTTCAACGCCAGAAGATTTAAAGCGCCTGCAAGAAGTACGAAATAATGCCAAGCTGTTGGTCAGTATAGGCGCGTGTGCAACAAGCGGAGGGGTGCAGGCATTGCGTAATCTTGCTGATGGCGATGTATGGAAGCGAGGTGTATACCCTCATCCCGAGTTTATTGCCACACTGGATACATCAACGCCTGTTGCAGAGCACGTAAAGATTGATTTTGAGTTGTGGGGCTGTCCGATTACGGTGCAGCAAATTCGCCATTTTGTGCAGCAACTTACGCTTGGCACATTGCCACAACCGGAAATGGAAAAATTGTGCATGGAATGTAAACGACAGCAAAATGTGTGCGTAGTCGTCACGCGGCAAGCGCCTTGCCTAGGCCCCGTTACCCGAACTGGCTGTGGCGCATTATGCCCTGAATTTGGCAAGGCTTGCTATGGTTGCTTTGGTGCATCTGAGCAGCCTAACGCTCGTAGTTTAGCGAATCGTTTTTCAGGTTTGGGACTGGTTTCTGAGGAAGTGGCGCAACGTTTTGCGGCAATTCATAGCCATGAACCTGCATTTAAAGCTCAGGTAGAACATTGGCAGGGGCTTTCGGTAAGAGAAATCGAATAAAATTTTATCGGTGGATGTTTTTCGGAACATAAGGCAAGCATGACAACAAAAGCACGCAAAATTAATTTAAAAGTTCCTTTCGTTACTCGTTTGGAGGGAGAAGGCGCATTAGAGCTGACAACCAAAGGCAACGACATTGATAAGTTACATTTAAAGATTTTCGAGCCGCCTCGGTTGTTTGAATCCTTTTTGCAGGGCAAATCATACAAAGATGTGCCAGATCTCAGTGCCCGTATTTGTGGTATTTGCCCTATGGCGTATCAGCTTACGTCTATTCAGGCTATGGAAACCCTGTTTGGTGTGCAGTTGCCCGAGCATATCATCAGGCTGCGTCGCCTCATGAACCTGGGCGAATGGCTGCAAAGTCATGCCTTACATATTCATTTCCTTGCTGCGCCCGATATTTATGGCTTTGATAGTGCCTTACAGATGGCGGGGGAATACCCTGAGTTTTTACAGCGAGGCATGTTAATACAGGAAGCGGGCAATTCCTTAATGACCTTACTTGGCGGACGCTCTGTCCATCCAGTTGGGCTGCAAGTGGGCGGCTTTACCAAGTTGCCCAATGCTGAAAAATGGCTGCACTGCTTAACCCTTGTTGAACACGCTTTACCTGCGGCTAAGCAATTAGTGAAATGGAGCAGTGAACTGGAATTGCCTGATTACAGCCATGACTTTTTGTGCGTAAGTCTAAAAGGCGAAAAAGCCTTTCCCATTAATAGCGGTGATATTCAAATCAGTAACGGACTGGTGATAACGCCTGCGCAGTATCCTGAACATTTTAAAGAACATCAAACCCGGCACTCGACGGCATTTTATTCGTTGCTTGACGGTCATGATTATCTGGTCGGCCCTTTAGCCCGTATGAACAACAGCTTTCATTTGCTGCATGAAGACGTAAAGCAAGTCGCCAAAGAGTATGGGCTCAAGTTTCCTAATCAAAACATGCATACCAGTATTCAAGCGCGAGCATTGGAGTGTTTTTCCGCATTACATGAAAGTCTGGGCATTTTGCAACAAGGGCTTCCGGAAGGGGAAGCCAATGTTGCCTATGATATTAAAGCGGGTGAGTGTCATTTTTGCACTGAAGCGCCCAGAGGCTTGATTTATCACTATTATGATTTAGATGATGAAGGTAAGGTGTTGAAATGTTCGATTATTCCGCCGACTAGCCAGAATCAGGCTCGTATCGAGAAAGACCTGCATTTTTCCGTGAAACAATTCGGTTTGGATAAATCTGACAAGGAGCTGAAATATTTCTGTGAGAGGATTATCCGAAATTATGACCCTTGTATTTCCTGTTCTACTCATTTTCTGGACTTTAAACGTATTCAGAAATAGATAAGTGCGCTTTAGATAGGTTATAGCCATATCTTTGCACTGGTACTAAAATCAAAGAGTTAGTTGTAATAAATACAGAGGTAAGATGAACGCCAAGATGAACGTAAAAAAGGTTTTATACATTGAAGGTACGGTCAATCTGATCATGGCCTTGTTGAAGTTTATCGTTGGCCTTACCGTACAATCTACAGCAATTATTGCTGACGCTGCGCATTCTTTAAGTGATGTTGCCAACAATGGGTTAGCTTTTCTTGCTATTCGTTTTTCTGAAAAGCCTGCCGATGATGACCACCCTTACGGGCATGAGAAGTTTGAAACGCTGGCTGTATTTGCTCTGGCTTCATCCCTTGTCATTATTGCTTTTGAAGTCATTATCCATGCAGTACAACGTATTGGTGAGCCGATTGAACCCAGCCCTGTGGGATTCTGGTTATTAGTCGCGTGTGTGGTGATTAATATTGGCCTGACTACGTGGGAACACTACTGGGCTAAACGCCTTAATTCTCATTTGTTACATGCCGATGCAAAACATACTCTTGGCGATGTTATGACTTCTGTTGCCGTTATTGCTGGATGGCAACTTGCCAGCATGGGCTGGTACTGGATTGATGCCGTAACGGCTATCGGTGTCGCTGGTATCATTTTCTACTTTGCCTTTCAGCTGTTTAAACAATCCATTCCTATTCTTGTGGATGGTACAAAACTGGACAATGCTGCGGTAGGAAAAACCGTCCAAAAGCTGGATGGAATTGAATCGGTGCATAGCATTCGTTCTCGCTATAACGGTAAGCATGTGGCAGCTGATTTGATTATTACCGTAGCTCCTGACATGCCAACCGAAGCGGCTCATGAACTTGCTAACGAAGTAGAATCTATATTAAAGAATAAGTTTAATGTGGAAGATGCTGTGGTTCATATCGAACCGGATCCCCAATATACGGCTGATAAAGAGAATCCTGATAAAAAAGAATGAGTCATTCAGGCAATGTAGAGCTTAAATCGCACTTAAGAATGATGCTGTTCGCATTATTCTCTATAACGATTCTGTTCTCGGTGTCGGGTTATAGTACGCCGATTATTGTTGATAACGCAGCATTTTCTCAATCCGCATCAGCACCTCAATCTGCGCAAAATACCGGGGCAGGTAGTTGCCATCAAATACAGGTATTTACCCGCCAAGGCTGCCCACATTGCGCCAAAGCCAAACAATATTTTGCGTTATTCGCACAACAATATCCGAATATTCAGATACAAACCCTGGATGTACAGCAAGGCGATAACCTGGAGCAACTTAGAGTTATCAGCCAGCGCTATGGCATAGCTAATCCTGGCGTTCCTACCTTTAGAATTTGCGACGCTGTTATGGTTGGGTTTGATGAGCAACAAACACCAGCCTGGATAACACAGCAAATGGCTATTACCGATGTTGCGGCAACCCGAAATATTCATTTGCCTCTGTTCGGTGATGTCGCGCCCGAGAAACTTGGTCTTCCTCTGTTTACCGTTGTCATCGGGTTGGTTGATGGATTTAACCCTTGCGCTATGTGGGTGTTGTTATTCCTGCTTTCAATTCTGGTCAATTTGAAAGACAGGATCAGGATGGCCGTTATTGCCGGTAGCTTTGTGTTAGTGAGCGGACTGGTTTATTTTGCGTTTATGGCTGCCTGGCTGAATGTGTTTCTGATCCTTGGATATTCCCGCAATATTCAGATTGTACTGGGCGCGATAGCATTTTTGATTAGCCTGATTCATATCAAGGATTACTTTGCATTCAAACAAGGGATTAGTTTGAGCATACCTGAATCGGCAAAACCGGGACTGTATTCGCGAGTGCGTAAAATTGTTCAGGCTGAAAACCTTTGGCTGGCGTTTCCCGGCATCATCGTTGTTGCCGTATTAGTCAATTTTCTGGAATTGCTCTGTACTGCCGGATTGCCCGCAGTCTTCACCCAAATTTTAACCGCAAAATCCCTTCATTCCTCCGAGTATTATGCTTATCTGACTTTATACAATATCGCCTATATTTTTGATGATAGCGTGATGGTTGTAATTGCTGTTTATAGCCTTAATAAAATAAAAATGAATGAGGCTCAGGGAAGAGGTTTGAAACTATTGAGTGGTATTTTTATTTTAGCTTTATCTTTAGGTTTGTTGTTTTTTCCAGAAGTTCTTTTTTAATAAGAGTAGTAGTAGTTCTTACTTTCTATATTCGAGGAAAATAATTTTACGAAAGATTGTAAATTCAATTTGAAATTGCACAGCCATTTTAACTAAACATTCAGGCTTATCATGCTTTTAATTTGACAGTTGGCTCCACTGCATCCAAATTTAAAAATGTCAGTGGTGGATTTTAATTAAGAGTATTGACATGAAGCTTCAAAAACGGATAAGCATTTATATATCCTCACTGGTGATTAGTTCTTTAATTGTGCTTGCTGCTGCATTATTTATTACAGCGAAAAGTGAAATTGAAAATGCCCTGGTAAAAGAGTTTGATGAACGTCTGGTTGGTATACGTGATGCGCAAAAGCACCAGATAGAATCCTATTTCTCCACCATTCAAAATCAGGTTATCACCCTTGCCAGTTCCACGATGACCCAAGACGCCATGCGAGATTTTACCTCGGCGTTCCAAACCTTCGAACAAGATGTCCGCCTGCCTGTTTCTCAAGAAGATATAACACGTAGTTTGAATAATTACTATCAAGATGAATTTGGCAAAAAATACAGAGAAATGAACGAAGGAAGGCAAGTAAATACCCATGAGTTAATTCAATCTTTATCAGAAAATGCCAAAACAATTCAGTATATTTATATTAGTGGCAATAAATTTCCATTAGGTGAGAAAGATAAGTTAATTAATGCAGAAAACCCATCCAGACATAATCAGTTTCATGAAAAATATCACCCGTCATATCGGCAATTCTTATACTCTTTCGGTTATTACGATATTTTTCTAGTGGATTTGAATGGAAACGTTGTTTATACCGTTTTCAAAGAGCTGGATTTTGCTACCTCACTAACCAACGGTGCTTATAAAAATTCAGGTTTGGCTAACACCTTTAAACGCGCCGTCGCACTTTCCTCTGGTGAAAGCGTGTTGGTTGACTTTGAGCCTTATAGCCCTTCTTACGAAAGCCCCGCATCATTTATCGGCACACCAATCGTTAGCGAAGGACGCACAATTGGCGTATTGATATTTCAGATGCCCATTGAACGCATCAACAGCATTATGACGTTTAATAAAAATTGGCATGGCAGCGGCATGGGGAATAGTGGAGAAACCTATCTTGTTGGGCAAGACATCAAAATGCGCAGCAATAGTCGATTCCTGATAGAAGCGCCTAACGAGTTCTTCAAAGCTGTGCAGGGAAATTTCGAGAGTAGCGTTATTGATGAAATGAAAAGTAAGGAAACCACGATTGGATTACAGACGGTGAACACCGAGTCAGTGCAAAGAGCATTAAAAGGGAATTCGGGCATTACTTTGGTCAAGGATTACAGGGGAGTGGATGTGATTTCTGCCTATACTCCTCTGAATATTTCGGGGGTGAATTGGGTATTGTTAAGTGAAATTGATAAGGATGAAGCATTTTCATCCTTAGGTTCTCTGGAAAGTGCGCTGACTGTCACGGGGTTGGTTATCGCGTTGATTTTGGGCATTGTAAGTTTCCTGCTATCAATCATCATGGCAAAAAGTATTGCTCGTCCTATTAATCAGATGATTTCCTTTATTAATAACAGTGCTTCTAATCTCGATTTCTCTAATCGTTATCAAATAACCAAAACGGTAGAAGCCAATGACGAAATCCGGGATTTGGCAATCAGTTTTAATACTATGGTTGGGTCTGTGGAATCCACAGTTAAAGACGTTAAGCAAGCGTCATCCGTGCTATTAAAAGCAGTATCAGAACTGATGAGCAAGTTTGAAGAAGCGAAAAACAAATCGGCTGAACAATCTAATCTTACCGTCCAGATCTCCGCAGCCATTGAACAGTTGGCCATGACATCAAAAAGAGTGGCTGAAATTGCCAATCAAACCAGTGAAATGAGTAATGAAGGTGTGGAAAAGTCTAATGCTGGACGCGATTTGGTTATAGTCAATCAGCAGAATAGCGAAACCCTGGTTAATGAAATGAGTTCGACCAATGAAGTTATGAAACAACTGGAAGAACAAACATCGAATATTGGCAAAGTGCTTGAAGTAATCGTTGCTATTGCCGAGCAAACCAATTTATTGGCATTAAATGCCGCTATCGAAGCCGCCCGAGCCGGTGAACAAGGCAGAGGTTTCGCTGTTGTCGCTGATGAAGTGAGAACATTGGCTAAGCGAACTCAGGATTCAACCGGGGAAATCAGTCAAATAATTCGAGACTTACAATCAGGTAGTAAAGTCACGGTCGCTTCCATTCAAGAAGCCAACGAAAGAGCAGAAGATACCAAACGTATAGCACATGACGTGGGAGGGGCACTTAACACCATTATTGGTATTATTCAGCAGATCGAAGCCTACAACACGGAAGTGAATACCGCAGCGTCGGAACAAAGCCATGTAACAGAGGATATGTCTCAGCGAATTTCAGCTGTTACGGTGTTGGCGGAAGATAATCGAGAGCTCATGGACGAAGCCGAAAAACGCGCCTTATGGGTTTCTGAAAAATCCCGTGAATTGGAAAATATGGTGAAAAACTATAAGGTGAGTTAGGGCGTATTTTGGAGCTGTTTGCTTTATTTTATTAGGTTTTTAAGTTGTCCCTCTTGTCACTGGTTATGTGGCGGTTTTTGAGTTCGAGTGAATCAATTCAATACATCGAACGCAAATAAAAGCTAATCGCGAAAAATTCGCCATGTCCAACTCGTTATAGCTAGACAAAACATTTTCAACAAATGGTGCTAAATGCTAGTAGTCATTAGCTTCATCAGCTCGATTTCACTTAAAGAAAATAATATTTCTCATTTCGTAGTCTTAAGCTATTGAAAGCGCTCTCATTCAACGGTTGTTTTTACTACCTTCGTAATTCTCGGTTTTCGTCTCGAACAAGCGATGGGTTTTAACTTATTGATTCTAATAAAAAGAAAACCTAAGATTTAAATTATCAGGAGCCTGTGAAAATACCAGTTCTTGCTTTCCTAAAATAATATATGGAAAAGATTCTGGTAATTCGATTTAACCTATTGCTAAAATTGGAGGAAGTTTTTCTAGTTGATTTTTTTGGTATGGTTCTAAAAATGCCCATAATGAGAATTCATAGTTATACACTGTTATAAATTTTTAGAGTAAGTCATAATGGATTGGATTATCGAAAATAAAGATTGGCTCTTTAGTGGAGTCGCGATTGCAATACCTCTTACAGTTATAGGTTGGTTGATTGCTACACGTGGAAACAAACAGATTCAAAAAGGTGGTAAAAACTCAACCAATATTCAAGTTAGTGGAAGTCTTAATATAGGCCGGAATAAGGATGATGAATAAGCAAAGTCAAAAAGGGGGGGATAGCTCAACTAACATTCAGACCGAGCAAATGATCGTGCAAGTTGGAATTGATGAAAAGCGTGCTCGCGAAATTTATCAAGAAATGAATCTTCAGCTAAAGAAAGATTACACTGAAGAAGCGCTAAAAATTGCAAATACAAGAGTTTTAGAGTTTGAAAATTTACTCATGCCTAAGATGGAAAGTGTCGAAGGTGCATTAGAGATATTCGCGGATCCTAGCTTTCAAATTTTACTCGTTGATGCGCAAAAGACAGTAGCCTCTACTGAAAGAACTGCTGACTATGAGCTCCTTTCCGAGTTGTTAATACATAGATTTCAGAGAGGTGAAAACCGTATTGTGAGAGCTGGAATTAGTCGAGCCGTAGAGATTGTAGATAAAATTTCTGATGATGCTTTAATTGGATTAACAGCATTTCATGCTGTAAGTTCATTCCTCCCTTCGACTGGAGATATTTTTCAAGGAATAGATCGACTAGATGACTTGTTCGGAAAGATATTATACGGGTCTTTACCATCAGGTATGGATTGGTTGGATCACTTAGACATTTTAGATGCTGTTCGCCTGAGTTCATTTGGTGGCTTAAAGAAAATCGAGCAATACTACTCTGAACAGCTACCTGGATATGTGGATGCTGGAATTAGAAAGGATTCGGACGACTATAATAAGGCACTGGAAATTCTTAAAGCTGAAGCTTTATCTCATACAATAATGGTTGAGCATGCATTGAATCCTAATTATGTAAGAATTCCGGTGCCGGACCGGCAGCAAATTGGATCTATTAGTTTAATTCAGCAAGTAATTCATGAGGGTAGTCTTATTCAGTTGCCCGTTGCACCTTCAGAAGAGCAAAAGGATGCAATGAACTCGGTATATGATCTGTATGACAAAGACCCGAGTATAAAGACTGAAAACATTCGTTTATTGATAGAAAATATAGATAAAAGAAAAAACTTAAATACTCTAAAAGAATGGTGGAACAGCTTGAATGTAGGCATTCAAATAACAGCTGTCGGAAAGGTGTTAGCGCATTCAAATGCGCAGAGATGCGATAAAAATCTACCGCCGCTCAACTAATAAAAATTAGGAATGGAGAGCAATGTATAATAAACCAATCAACTTCACGCCTGCGTCGCTTATCTTGGCGTTATGTGTGAAGATAAGGTATCGAATAAATTATGAATATCACTTTTGATTCAAATGTCTGGAGGATAATATCCTCGCCAGAAAAATTCCCCAATGAACCTTCAATTGAAGTTTTTAAGGCCATAAGAAAAGCAATTGAAGATAGTAAAATAACCCCTTTCCTTTGTGAAACAGTTTTTACACTTGAGGCAATAAAAAGGAAAGAAAGAAAAAGGTTCTTTTCAGCTTACAAAGCAAGCATCAACAGCTCAGTTGAGGAAGGAGAAAATGGGGAATTGAAATTATCGTTCTCTATGGGGCCAGATAAAACTGCACATCCAGGGAATAATAGCTATTTAGAAGCTCACCTAACTGATGCTATTGAAATTGGTTTTCAAATTATCAAGCTACCAAGATTTGCAGGAATAGTGAACCCCGATATAGAAGCATACTATTACCAGCATAGTGATTTGAACTCATACCACGACAAAGTACATAAAGTATGTAGGGAAATCGAGCAAAAAGGTGCGGGGATATCCCATATTAAGGAGTTGGGTGAAAGATTCAACCCCCAATGGGTTACTGGTATTAAACAAGCACCGGAAAGTGAAGAAGGTAATATTGCTAAGGCAATAGCAGAATGGGCTGATGGTGATTCAGTTGCTTGCCACATAGCTGTTGGCGGGGACTATTTTTGCACCAGAGACACGGCTAAGAAAGCTGGTGATAAATCGATATTGAGTGAGGACAATCTAACTTGGTTGAAACAAGAATATAATTTTCACACTATTTCACCAGAAGGTTTAGCTTCGAAATGTTAGAAGCTAAACACATAACAATCATATGTACTTGGACAGAAAAATGCAGATCGAGGAATGAGCGCCTCTTTTTTCTAACGGTGATGTGAAGCGTTATAGCAATGAAGTATTTAATTAGCCTTTTGTTACTCCTTATAGCTGTAATCTATAACATCAGATACTCGAATGATGAGCTTACTGTTAGCTTTACCAAAGTCATTCTCTTTTAACCTAAGTCTTTTGTTTTAGTTATATTGGATTTATACGGTAAAAATCAGAGAGGCTTTTTGTTGGTTTGGTATGCTTATTGCCGCCAAGCTGCACTGCGTCACAGTCCATCAATTAGTTTTTGATGTGTTTCTTTCCTTTCTTTGAAATAGCCATATTTGTCATAAGTCCCCATAACCTTAGGCAACTTGTCGTTTAAGCATCTCTCAGCCACATGAGGTTGAATGCCAAAGTTCGACATTAATGGTTCGGCTAATGTTAGTCAGGCTCCGATGAAAAATAAAAAGTGGGAAATGAAAACTAAAAGAAAAATGCTGAGAATACACTCCGGTATTCTCAGCAACAAAGAGCAAACTACAAAAGCAGTAGATATGCATTGTGGGGTAATCGCTAAGCATAAATACTGAAAATCCTAGGTGATCGGAAGTTAGGATCACACAGGAACTGCATTTCAATATCGCTCCACACATTTAGATGATAGGTCTGGCTTCTGCTGCGCACAATGCGACATTTTGTCGCACCCTGATTTTTATATGACGGATCCTTTGTTGAAGTGGATGTAAAAACTTAACTTTACAGGCTGATGCGTTGAATTTCTGAGAACTAAGCTGAATAGAAGACTAAGCTGTTTGTCAGAGGCGCATAATCAGTTAGGATTACCCGGCGCTAAAATTTGAAACCTAAAATAACGATAACTCCACAAGGAACCAAGCTTTGATCAAGAAACAGCATCTCCTGAAAGTGCTCGATATGGGTATTGATACCCATCAGGAACCTGTCGTATTTATTCGTTCTGACTGCCACGTGTGTAAGTCGGAAGGGTTTACGGCCAGTAACCGTGTTGCTGTATCAACCAATGGGTTCAAGATGCTTGCAACTCTGAATGTTGTTGAAGGAGATATCATTCCCAAGGGATATGCCGGTTTTTCCAAAGCCGCGATTAAGCGTCTTAAAGCCTTACCCGGTGACGATGTGCAATTCTCTCATCCACCGGTTTTACCTTCTTTAGGCTATGTACGAAAAAAGATTTTTGGCGAAAAGCTCAGCAAGCCTGAAATAGAAGCCATCGTAAAAGACATTAGTGACCATCAATATCGAGATATTGAGATTGCCAGTTTTCTTGCTATTTGTGCCGGTGGTCGATTGGATGCCGATGAAATTACTGATTTAACCATGGCGATGGTGAATTGTGGCAAGAGGCTGTCGTGGAATGGTCAGAAAAAAATTATGGACAAACATTGTGTCGGTGGTGTTCCCGGCAACAGAACCACACCTTTGGTGGTCTCCATTGTAAGCGCCGCTGGTTTGATTATTCCTAAAACCTCTTCGCGCGCCATTACTTCTCCTGCTGGAACGGCGGATACAGTTGAAACACTAACTGAAGTGAACTTGAGCATGGAAGACATGCAGCGCGTCGTTGCCGAAACGGGTGGCTGTTTAGCCTGGGGCGGCGCGGTTAATTTAAGCCCTGCTGATGACTTGCTCATTCGTATTGAGCAAGCGCTGGATCTTGATGGTGAAGGGCAATTGATTGCGTCCATGTTATCCAAAAAAATCGCCAGCGGTTCGACCCATGCCATTATTGATATTCCGGTTGGTGACACAGCCAAAGTACGCACTCAGAAAGATGTCGATCGTTTAGCTGACTTGTTCTACAGGGTAGGAACGGCATGTGGTTTAAAAGTGCGTTGCATCATTACTGATGGCAGCAAGCCTGTCGGTTTTGGCATTGGCCCGGTTGAAGAAGCCAGAGACTTATTGGCTGTGTTGAATGGTGAACCGGAAGCTCCCAGGGATTTAAGAGAAAAGTCCATATTATTGTCGGCTCATTTGCTGGATTTGGCGAATAACGACGAACAAAGCCGTGATCTTTCCAAGTGTATCGAACAGGCAACCCAGATACTCGACAGCGGATTAGCCAAGCAACAGTTTGAAAAAATCGCCCAGGCACAAGGTGGTTTGAAAACTCTGCCCGACGCGGGTTTCTTCCATATGGAAACCGCGCCAATATCCGGCACCATTACAGCGTTTGACAACCGTAAGTTAGCCCGTTTGGCGAAACTGGCTGGTGCGCCGTTTACTAAAGCATCTGGACTTAGATTACACGCTACTGTCGGCGATGTTGTCAGGACAGGCGCGCCATTGTTTACCATTTATAGTAATAGTAGTGGCGAATTGGATTATGCCATGCGCTACTACCAGGATAACCCTGATCTGGTTTGTATTCAGCCTTAGACGAGCCTGAATAAATCTTATATTTCAGGATGTTAGTTGCCAAGGTTAGGGCATAAGGAACAGGGAATAATAAGGATAAATCATTACATGATACGAGGTTTACATGTTTCAAGATTCACCAGGTAATCTGGTTTTGTTTGCTCCGACTCAGCACTCAATGTGTTATTCATTAAGTCAGCATTTGGGAGCCGAAGTCGGCGAAATAGAACATCGGCAGTTTCCTGATGGAGAAACTTACTTACGTGTACTCAATAATGTGAAGGGTAAAAAGTGCGTTATTTTATTGGACTTGGTAAACCCTAATCCCAAGTATTTGCCACTTATCTTTTTGTCTAACACATTACGAGATCTTGGCGCTGAATCGGTGGGATTAGTTGCTCCTTATCTCAGTTATATGCGCCAGGACAAACGCTTTAATGAAGGTGAGGCAGTGAGTTCTCGTATTTTTGCCAAAGCTTTATCTCATCATGTTGACTGGATGGTGACCGTTGACCCACATTTACACCGCTTTGCCAGCCTGGATGAAATCTACAGTATTCCAACCGTGGTTGTGCAAGCAGCGCCTGCCATTGCCGAATGGCTGAAAGGTGAATCAGAAGTTATGCTGGTTGGCCCTGACGCTGAAAGCCAGCAATGGGTTGAGCAGATCGCCAGTATTTCAGAGCACCCTTTTATCATTGGTGAAAAAAAGCGGGAAGGGGATCGCGAAGTTCATATCACCTTTGAAGCGATAGAAAATAACCTGCCGAAAAAGGTCGTGATTATCGATGATGTCATTTCCAGCGGACATACCATTTTGCAATGCGTCAATGAGCTCAAAACACTGGGTGTTCAGAATATCAGTTGTGCTACTGTTCATGGTATTTTTGCCGAAGATGCGGATTCCATGTTGATTCTCTCGGGACTAACTGAGCTGGTTACTTGCAATACGGTTGCTCATCATAGTAATCGAATCGATGTCAGTCGCTTTATTGCTGACGCGGTTTATCAATGTCTTTAACCTATAGCCTTCTTTTAAGCTGCTAAAAAACAGTTAACACAAGGTAATCTTTTAGGCACAATCGGTTAATTATTGACTCTCACTCTTGAATTTTTTGAATTCTATGGCTTGGGCTATGATTAATCGATTGCTTATCTCTCTTTCTTTTTCCTTGCTTGTATTGTTATTAACTTCCTGCTCGGGAGTGAAAGAAATACATCAACCAGAGCATGCTTCCCTTTCACAAAGCCCTGTTTTACAAGCTTCGCCTTTACAGGAGTGCGCACAAGTTTTTATTGATAGTCAACCCAACATGGCTCCGACAGTTTATGACAGCAGCCCCTTACTTCCTTATGGCAATAACCTGCAACTATGTTACCCACACGCATTTGCATTGGAATATTGGACAGGAAACCATTCGCCCCGTTGGGCTGCGTTTACCTTGCCGCTTTCTGACAATATGTTGACCGAGTGTTCTGGCGAAAAGCTGACAGAAGAAAGGTTTCACGTAGACGCTCAATTTCCTGAGAACAATCTCACGGCTGACAGTTACCAAGGTTCTGATTTCGTACCTGAATTATTGGTTCCTGAATTGCTATTTGAAGGAAACCCTTGTGCTCAATATCATGCCAGAGTGCTAACTAATGTGACTCCACAACATCAATATTTACAGCCACTGTGGCATGAATTAGCCAGGCAAATTCAGGCGTGGGCTAAGCAGTCTTCCAAATTGTATGTGGTAACAGGCAATGCATTTCAGAACTTTCCTTATCAAGCGTTTGAGGAATTTGAACAAGGCAAGTTAAATAAAGATAAGCTGATATTGGGTGGAACCCGGATTGCTGCGGTTAGCTCTGATCCTGCGTCTTTAAACGCGATGATTAAAGATGACACATTGCCAACCGCTTATTTTGCGCTGTTATATCGTCCTGAACAGAATGGGATTTCAGAGCAAATGATTGGCTTCTTGTTACCTCATACCCAACAGGATCTTAAACTGGCTAACGATAGTATCTGGTCTTTTGTTGCGCCACTCGAAACTATCGAAACGACTTCTGATGTGTATTTTCCTGGACTGAAATCGCATATAGATGCGCCTATCAAGAGTGACTGGTTCTTTAAAAACCGATCAATCAGGAGTAATTAACCTCGGCAGAGGTTAATTAAAATGCTCGCAACACTAGCATGAAAAATATTTACCAAAATTGACATGCATCAAATTGCTGGGTAGTATTTTAACCTCTAGGGGTTCTTAAAGGGCTGCTCTTAAAGAGCCATTACAACCTCCATACGAACAATATCAATTGTCCAGGTAAGGACTTTATTAAAAAGCTCGCGATACGTAGCAAAATATAAGGTTATGCGTATGAATGCTATTATGTCTGAAGGTTTTACTGTTACAGTCCGAACCCGTGTCAATATTCCTGTTATTAATGGAAAGTATTTCGCTGATTTAATCAGTTTTAATGGGTTAAGAGATAGTAAAGAACATTTGGTTTTAGGGTTCGGTGATTGGGAAAGTCATGAAGTTCCCAATATTCGAATACACTCTGAATGTTTAACCGGTGATGTGTTTGGTTCCATGAAATGTGACTGCGGTGCGCAGTTGCATGAAGCTATCGAAAATTTCGGTAATGACCACGGTATATTGTTATACATGCGTCATGAAGGGCGAGGCATCGGTTTATATAACAAATTGGAAGCCTATGTATTGCAACAAAAAGGCTTTGATACCTTTCAGGCCAATCAAATGCTGCATTTTCCTGATGATATGCGTGATTACGAGCCGGCCGCTGGTATGTTAAAAGCTCTGGGCATAACCAATGTTCGCTTGCTTTCCAACAACCCGGATAAAGCCAGTCAATTAGAAAAATACGGCATTAATGTGATTGAAAAGCAATCTACTGGCGTATATTGCAATGAGCATAATCAGAAGTATTTACGCTCTAAAGCCGAATACAGTAAGCACGACATTCAGTTTGATCCGTCCATATAATTCTACCGATGAGTAGTAGAGTTTTAGAAAACTGATTTGAAATTATTACCTGACTGGAGACAGGTGTTTGGATTGGATTAATATTGTCATTACCGGGTTTGATGGGCTGAATTCAAAGTTAACGGGGGCGGGCGTTGTTGTACGCTCTATCGTTGAAGAGTTTGAACAGCTCATTGCCGAATCCAGGGTTTTAACTCCTTCGAATACTCGCTTATTTGCGTTAACCGCTTATCTCAGAGAAGACGCTCCGGATCTTAATCGTGAATTACGAGACGAAACGCAGGCTTTTTGCCGCAAGTGGAACGGCGATCTGATTACTTATCGAACCTATTCGGATGGTTATAATCGCAGTCAGTTGTGGTCTCCAACGCAAAAAGGCGGAGGTTACAATCAGTGGCTGAGTAATAGCCTCTCTGTGGCGAACGTTGCCATGATGATTGAGCGTCAATATGGTCAGGTTTTACTTATTACGCACGACACTCCCTTTGCTCAGGTCTCCAGATATCTAATGCCCGAAAGTAACGTTAAACATTTTTGGGTGCCTCATAGTATGGGAGCGATATTTTTCGATAACTGGTCGAAAGCAAAAGCGAGATTTGAGCGAGTAGGGCTAAAACATATTGTCGAGCGAGGCGATTCTGTGGGGGCGACCACGGAAGAATTTGATCGCACCATGCGTCAGGAAGTTAAAGGTATTAAAAAACCTTTACGCAGTTATCTGTTAAGTAACAACTTTATTTCCATGAAGCGGGAAATGTTGGATGAAGAACGCCAATCAATTCTTGCCCGATACCAAATTCCGGCAGACAAAAAACTGATTTTTGTCTGGGGACGTTGCGTACCACAAAAAGGCTGGGATATCACTTTACCTACCTTAAAGCGTTTCTTTGAAACACCAGAGCATCAACAGCAATATCATGCCGTTTTGCTCATGCCTACGGGGGCAATGACTAACGATTATGCGCAGAATGCATTGCGTCTTATGGATGAATTGTCGGAACAACATTGCACTAAAATAACCACCTTCGACTATGACCTACCTTCCGCCATGTTAAACAGCCGCAATCTTGATATGGTGTTGTTAACATCGCGCTGGGAAGGCATGAGCCTTGTGGCATTGGAAATATACAATACGGTAAAAACCTCGGTTGCTATCGTTTATTCCGACATTCATTACTTCAATGTCATCTTTCCGAAAATGCATAACAGTTTTCAAATGCCGGAATTTAGTAGTGATGCGCTCTACGATACGGTTATTGAAGCGGTTGAAACGCCTCGTTCAGAGCAACCGTTTGAAGAAATGGAATCAGCGATTTCGACCTATGCCAAAGCGTTTGATGCAGAGTTAGAGAGAAAATAGGGGAAATTGGAGGCGAAAATTAAAGCAACGCCTCCAATTTGTAATTGGCTTATAGACCGTATGGGAAGTCTTTATGGTTAACCACGCCAGATTCTCTAACACCTTTTAATGCTTTTGAATATTCAGCCAAAATGTCCAAACCGTAAGTGAGTCTTTCACTGGCTGGATTTTCATCTGAGAAATCATCCGCATTGCGAACAATGACGTGGTCTGGAATATAGCAAATACGAGTATTTTTGTAGCTGCTCATGCGTAATTCTGCCACAGGGTAAGAACCGCCAATACCAGAGGAAACTGAAACGATGAGCGCTGGTTTGTGACCAAGCTCACGAGCACTACACATTAAAAAGAAGTTCTTAATTAATCCAGTTGCCATTCCTGAGTATTCTGGCGTGATAATGACAAATGCATCATCGTCACGTAGTGGAGCAATAACATCGCGCTTTATTGGAGCCCACTCTTCAGAACTTGTCCAATAATCTTCATTCCAATGGGGAATGTCAGTTTCAGCAAAGTTTAACTCGTTGATCTCACTAAAGCTTGCCTTTGCCAGGCAACGTTCTTTAATGATGTTGGCAATTTTACTGCTATTGGAATTCTGTCTGTTGCTGCCTGTTACTATTTTTAATTTCACTTACTACTCTCCCGAGGTTAAGGGCACATTGGCCAAATTATAATAATTATTAACCTGACAATCGGGTGCTATTCACTGCTCATTAAAGCACCTGTCTGATAGCAATCTATTTTTTAGAGTATGCATTCATCAAGTTACGGCGAGCATTCTATTCACTATTGGGAATAGATGCCAGAAAGGTTATATGTTTAAAACAAATAACTAAGTCCCGCATTTTATCCCTCCATTTACATCTAACTTATAAGTGTTTTGTCAGAACAAATCTTAATCATTTAAGCTTTGATTTTTTGTCAATGATAACAATGGTAATTAATTTCATTATGAATTTTGCTTCTTTATTTAAAAGAATTCATTTAAATAAAAATAAAGAAATTTATTTTACTTTTAAACCAGATTTACCATTCCAACGCCTCGTAAAATAACCGATTTAATGAAAATCATCCGTTTCAGGGTAATTATATTTCATCTTGATTGAGGTTAAAAAATAGGGCAGCCTTATTTAAATATAACATGCGTTAAAATATCAACCTTCCTTGCTTTTAATTTATTTTTTTATCTAAGGTAAAATTAAAATCAATTGGGTGGGTATTTTTTACTGCTGATTAATAAATTAAATCGTTCTGTAAAATATTTTTCTGATTTTAAGGGTTTAATTAAAGCATTGTCGCAAAAATAAACGTGGATGTAGTGTAAGTATGTCAGTAAATGTATTGCGTAAAATTTGTGGGATATCGTTACTTGGTATCGGATTTACTTTGAGTTCATCGCCTTATTGTGAAGTATTGCAATTCAAAAATGTGAATGTCATTACCATGGAGCAGGAACAGGTTTTAGATGGTTACCAGGTTATTGTGAATAATGGAGTTATCACAGCAATAAAGCCCGATTCAGAAGCAGCGCCAGAGAATATTGATCGAGTGATTGATGCTAAGGGGTATTATATGCTTCCGGGCTTGTCCGATACTCATTTTCACCAACACGGTGGCGATTATCATGAATATCAGTTGCAATTTAAGTCATTGATTGCAAACGGAGTTACCAATGTTCGCAGTATGGCGGAGTGGTCAGAGCAAGATACCATAGCAATACGTTATAGTGCAGATGCAAACAAGATCCTTGCTCCTTATTACTATACAACCGGGCCTCAATTAGCCCATTACAATATGAAGAACCCACAGGATGCAATCAATATGGTTCGTTTCCATAAAGATCGGGGGTATGACTTTATTAAAGTACATGGGGATTTTGATACTGAAACCTATTTTACCTTATTAAGAGAAGCTGAAAGGGAAGGTATTCCGGTTACAGGACATGCACAACGAAAGCAACCTCTTGAATATTCTTTACGTATGTATGGATTGGCACATATGGAAGAATTGGTGGTGGTGTTATCCGACGAAGAAAATTTAAAAATTGTCGATTTAGATCCTGAAACAGCAAAATCAATTGCTCAACAGGTTAAAGATAGTGGCATTTTTATTTCACCCACATTAAGCATTATCGCTGGAATTCAAAATTATACTGACGATGCTAAATTTGAAAAAATGAAAGCAAAGGAAGCGTCTAAATATATTTCATGGAAGGAATATGAGCGTTTTACCAACCCAGAGAATCAAACCTATTACAGTCCATTCTTTAGAACCGAGAAAGTTTTGAAGTATGTGGATGATCTGATTAAAGCAAATACAATTTTAACCAAATATCTCAATGATGCGGGTGTTCCTCTTTTAGTGGGCACTGATAATTATGGTTTTCAGATTACAGGTTTCTCGATTCATGACGAGCTTCAGCTCATGCATGAGGCAGGGATGTCAAATTACGATGTGCTAAAAGCAGCGACGATTAATAGTGCTCGTTTCCTTAAGCGTCAGAGTACAGCAGGTACTATTAGTGTTGGGAAAGAAGCGGAATTTATTTTGCTATCTGAGAATCCTCTTTCAGACATTAAAAATACCAAGTCAATTCAAGGTGTTATGTTGAGAAATCAATACTTCGATAGAGCAGGACTGGATGCCATGCTTGATGAAGTATTGAAGGCTCGACAAGCGGAATTTGAAGACGCAGCACAAGCAGCAAGCAAAAAAGCACAGCAATAAATAGTTAGGCAAAAACAACAAAGTCAGGCTCGTCATTGATTCGGTCAATGACGAGACCGGTGATGTAAGACCAATAATAACAATGACTGGGGTAAGCCAATGACTGTTTCTACAACACAACCACCTTTTCAACGTCGGAAAACCTCTCGAAGGACGGCTATTAGTCTCGATAGTCAGGAGTTGGTGAGCTTTAAAGCACTATTTTCTGACCAGAGTGATAACGAAAGCGGAAACGACAACGATCATGATAAAAGCGCGCTGCTCGTGCAAGCGAATGTACCCGGAATTCAATTAGCAGAATGGTGTAAGGACAAGCTTTCGTTGCTTAATGACAAGCTCTATCAACACGGCGCTATTTTGTTTCGAGGCTTTGCGGTTGAGCACGATGATGATTTTGTTCGCTATCTGAAGACCATGCCTTATGAGTTGTTAGGTTATTTGGAGCGCTCTACTCCCAGAAAAGAGGTTTCAACTCGCGTTTATACTTCAACGGTTTATCCGGCAGAAGAATCCATTGTCTTACATAATGAAAACTCTGCCGCCAACACCGTAGCTTTACGCCTTTGGTTTTATTGCTCGTTACCATCTCCTGTTGGGGGAGCAACGCCCATAGCGGATTCACGCAAAATACTCAGTTCTATCGACCCGGAAATCGTCGAAAAATTTAAGCGTTTAGGCTGGATGCTGGTTCGTAACTATACCGAGCAATTCGGTTATCGTTGGCAAGATGCGTTTGATGGTATGAGCCGGGCTGATGTGGAACAGTATTGCGATAACAACCACATTGAATGGGAATGGAAAAGTGACAGCCATCTTTGGACGCGTCAAACCCGTTCCGCTGTCATGTCTCATCCTCATACTGGTGAAGAGTCCTGGTTTAATCATATGGCATTTTGGCATAGAGCCAATTTGCCTCCTCTGGTATTGCAACAAATGATCGCAGAGGTGGGGAATGATGGGTTGCCCTACGACACCCTGTTTGGTGATGGTAGCCGTATTCCCGATGACGTTGCGCACCACATTCGAGATGCCTATCTCAAACAAAAACGTCTGTTTCAATGGCAAAAAGGCGATGTTTTAGCGATTGACAACCTGCTGTGTAGTCATGGTCGAGAGCCTTTTGCTGGTGAACGAAGAGTCAGAGTGGCTATGGCTGAAGCCTACACTCGACCAATATTTTCTCCCTCAAAATAAAAATAACAATAATCACACTTACGTATTTATGCATTAACTACAAGCATCGGGATTTGAGATATGACACACGGGTACGCATTGTCTCCAGAATTACGCCATTACTGGAAACTGTTTGAAAAAACACCGAACAACGCACGAACAATCATTCGTATTCAGGGCAGTTTGCATCAGGATGCACTGAAATTAGCGTTGGAAAATGTGGCGTCCAGGCATGAGATTTTGCGTACTCACTTAGCCTTACCTGAAAACATGATCATGCCACTTCAGGTTATTGCTGATGAAGTCCCCATTCATTGGTTTAATTCGGTAACCATGGTGTCTGAACGAACTGATTATTCCGGCCTAAAAGATTCTCACATTAAAGAACAAGCTAATGTCTTGTTTCAGAAAATGCACGGTTCTCAGATTGATTCCCCGGCTATACAGGCACAATTAATTCAGGTGGTGGCTCCTGATTCAGAACAGAATGAATATTACCTGTTATTGATGCTGTCAGGGTTTCAGGCAGATACTCAAACTCTCTACAATTTAACTGCCGAACTCGCCGCGTTATACGAACAAAACCTGTATGGGCAAAGTACCTTGCCACTGGTATCTGAGCCTGAGCAGTATGTGGATATTGCCGAATGGCAAAATGAGGTGATGCAATCACCGGATGGTGAAACGGGCAAGCAGTATTGGCGTAACCTGAATTTCTACGAAGCGGCACATACACCGATTTATCCGCTGCATAAGCGCATTCCTGAGCAATCCAAACCAGACTCAACGCAGTTCGATTTTTCTATTGCAGAGCCGCAATTGCTGTTATCGCTACAAAACCTGGCTCAACAATACGAAATTTCGTTGCCACACTTGCTATTTACCGCATGGCAAGTCTTGTTATATCGGTTGGATAAGCGTAGCGATTTGGTGCTTGGCTATGCGCAAAATGGCCGAGATCAGGAAATGGCTTCGTTGATGGGGCTAATGACCAAAACCTTGCCAATCAAGGTGAATATCAAAGACGAGTTAACCTTTTTGCAACTGTTGCAGCAAAATAAGCGCTCATTTGATGCGCTGGAAACCTGGCAGTATTGCTTTGACTGGCAAGAGCTAGGGCTCAATATAGATAAGCATGTAGATAAAAATCAGGAAACAAAAACAGAGCATACACCCTATTACTTGCCTTTCGCCTTTGAATACTCATGTTCTCACGCAATACACGCTAGGGAGAACCGCTTTGAGTGCATAATGCCTGATGCCAAATTTGATACCAGTGATTTACGGCTGAGCATTATCGAAGATAGCGCTAATCAAACGCTTTCCTGTCGATTCACTTTTGATAACAATCGCATTTCTGCTTCAGTCGTGCAGAGACTATCGGGGCAGTTTCAGGCATTGTTAGAACATCTTGTATCAGAACCGGAATTAACGATTGGAAAGCTGAATATCCTGCCTAAAGAGCAAAGGGACTATTTGCTCTACGGCGTAAACAGCAACCGCAAAGATTTTCTAAGCGACTCACCATTTTATGATTCGAGCCATGCAAATGACTATTTAGAGCACTTATGTGTTCACCACTTAATTGATGAGCAAGCACAACGCTATCCGCAAGCCATTGCCATTGAATTTAATGGTGAACAGCTTACTTATGCAGCGTTGCAGCAACGCTCAAATCAACTCGCTCATTTCCTTTTGGATAAGGGCGTTCAACAAGAACAAATTGTTGGCGTTCTATTGAATCGCAGCATTGACGTGCTGGTGTCTATTCTGGCGATATTTAAAGCGGGCGCGACTTATATGCCTGTGGATGTGTCCTATCCGGAAGATCGCATTCATTACATGCTGGATAATTCTGAAGCGGCAGTGGTGATTAGTCGCTCTGAATTCAGTAGCAAAGTGGCTGATCGGGCTATTCAGTCTCTGGAACTGGACGGCGTTAATTGGAATGATTTTCCTGATTCAGCGCCTGAACAAACAATCAATACTCATCAAAATGCCTATGTTATCTATACCTCTGGCTCAACGGGTAAACCCAAAGGCACCTTGATACCGCACAGGGCCTTGTTAAATCATTGCCTGGGAATACAGGATTTATACCAATTTACACCTGACGATCGCGTGCTGCTGTTTGTTCCCTTTAACTTTGACCCTTCACTGGAACAGTCTATTCCTACGCTTATGTCGGGTGCGACAGTAGTCATGAAAGGCGATGAAACCTGGCCGTTGGCGGATGTCAGTCGCATTATCGCCGAGCAAAAACTCTCGGTTATCAGCTTTACGCCCGCTTATTGGCATTTGCTGGTACAAAGCTGGGTAGGGCAGCTCCCAAGAGAGGACATTGCTCATTTGCGTTTAATCTCTGTCGGTGGTGACAAACTGCATCCTGAACTTGTACAACAATGGATGGACTTTGGCCTTGAGCATATTCGCTTGCTGAATTCCTATGGCCCCACAGAAACCACCATTACCCCGTGTATTGCCGAGCTTAACACTTGCCCGTGGCAGCAATATGGCATTGTGTCGATTGGTAAACATCTGCCTAACCGTAATGCTTATGTGCTGGATGAATACCAACAACCCGTGCCATTCGGATGTGCCGGTGAATTACACATGGGCGGTGAAAGTATCGCCTCCGGCTACCATAAGCAGCCCATGTTAACGGCAGAAAAGTTTATATCGGATCCATTCTGCGGTGATCCACAAGGCAAGATGTACCGAACCGGCGATCGGGTTTTCATGTCCGAAGAAGGCGATTTCTATTTTCTTGGGCGTGTTGATGAACAGATTAAAATTCGTGGTTATCGCATTGAAATGGGGGAAATTGAAAAAGCCATCTATCAACACCCCGATATTCAGGAAGCCGCAGTGGCGGCAATGCGCATTAACGACAAGGATCTGGATAAGCAGTTAGTCGCTTTTTATGTGTCTAAAAGTGGTCAGGATCTCAAGCGTGAGCTGCAAGCGTTGGCACAAAACGCATTGCCTGAATTTATGCGTCCTTCATTGTGGGGACAATTATCGGCGTTGCCTTTACTCCCTAATGGCAAACTGGATCGTAAACAACTGACGCTAGATCTCATTACTGCTAATGCCGAAGCAGAAAATCAAGCGCCAGAAACGCCGGAAGAAAAACGACTGGCAGCCATTTGGCAAGAGCTGTTTGGCATTGAGCAGGTGGGAACTCAGCAGCAATTCTTTGAACTGGGCGGACATTCATTATTGGCTATTCGTTTAGCTGCCAGTGTACGTCAGGCGTTTGAGGTGGAACTGTCCATCAAGGATATTTACAACGCTGAAAATATGGCTCAAATGGCTGCCATGATCGCTAGCAAACAAGTGCCGAGCAAGCAAGGTCAGAGTGAAACAGGTGCAACCCCGTCTGAATCCGATATCCGTGCGTTAGATAGCAAAACCGCGCCATTGTCTTTCTCTCAAGAACGATTATGGCTACTGAATGAGTTGGGTTTTGGTACTCAATATCATATGTATGGCGTGTTGCAATTGCCTCAAGCCATCATTCAGGAAGAAGGTTTTGAGCCGGAATTATTACAACAGGCACTGAATCAGCTCATTGCTCGTCACGCCAGTTTGCGGACTGTTTTCGAGGAAGCGAAAAAGAAAGAACCAGAGCACGAACAAGAACAAACCTCATCGGCTTTTGTGCAACAACGCGTTCTGGATCAGCTTGATGTCGCTCTGGGATATGTTGAATTAAGAGCGGAACAAGATTCTTTTGACGAGTACATCCGCCATTGGATTGAACAACCTTTTGATTTGTCCCAGGCGCCATTAATTCGGGCAACGCTGATCAAAACCAGTGACGATGACTTGAGATTCGCACTGTGTATGCACCACATCATTGCCGATGCATGGTCGGTGAGCATGTTATTGAAAGAACTAAGCCAGATTTATCAAGCGCTTAAAAACGACAATACCATTGAACTTCCTGAAATTGCTCGTCAATACACGCAATTTGCCCACTGGCAACGAGAAACCTTCAGCAATGACATTGTGGGGCGGGAATCGGCTTATTGGTTGTCGCAACTGGATGGCTATCAAAACTTCGATGGTTTTAGTGATTTTCCTCGTAAAGTCGTTCTGCCCGGGGAACCCGCACCTGCAGGAAAACTGGTTAGAACCCATCTTAATGCCGAAACGTTGAATGCTTGGAAGGGCGTCTGTTCACAGCAGAAAATCACCCTCAACACTTTATTAATGAGCTCGGTTTATATTCTGTTAAGCCGTTATGCCAATCAAACCGATTTTTGCCTGGGTATGCCGGTCGCGGGTCGACAAGAAGCCGCATGGCAAGATGTGGTGGGCTGTTTCATTAATGTGCTACCTATTCGCATTAAAACCGGTTTACACAACCATAACGTTAAGCAATTTATGGATGCCGTGCAGCAAGTTATTCTGGCGGCTCAGGAGCATCAATCGTTCCCATTTGAGAAGTTGGTTGAAGAGTTACAACCTGAAAGAGACTTAAGCCGCAATCCGGTATTTCAGGTCATGGTAAACCATATCAATGCAGTACAAAGCCTCAGCATAGTAGGGCATAAAGCCACCATTGTTGATTTGGAATACGTTGCTGCTAATTTCGATTTGTCGATGGACTTTATCGAACACAGTGATAACAGTCTGGAATTAAGCATTACCTACCGTACTGATCTGTATCGAGACAGCTCTATTCAACAGTTAATGAGCCATTGGTTGTACCTGATAGAACAGATGTTGCAAGCGCCAGACGCTATGACGAACAGCCTGGAATTGCTCAGTGATGAAGAAAAGCAGCAGGTTTTGCTGGATTGGAATCAACCCGATATATTTGAACCCGAGTCTAAAACAAAGCAGAACCGCTCTTTGTTGCAACATATCGCCGACAATGCCCGTTTATATCCTCAAAACACCGCGTTGGTTTGTGGTGCCAATCAGGTTAGCTATCAGGAATTAGAACAGCAAGTTGATCAACTGGCTGCCCACATTCTAAAACAAGAGCAAGCTAATGGTTTAATGGGTGTTTATCTGGATCGCAGTATTGAGATGGTGGTTGCCATGTTGGCTATCTGGAAAGCCGGAGCCACCTATGTACCGCTGGATCCGGAATTTCCAGCCAGTCGACTGCAATATATGGTTGAAGATGCGCAACTCAGCTGCATTGTCAGCCATTCAGCTTTGCATGCCAGTAATGATTTTTCCAATGCTCATGTCATCAATATTGATGCCGTTCTGAAACAAAAAGAACCGATTGAACTTCCAATACCCGCCTTGAATCACAACGATTTGGCGTATGTTATTTACACCTCGGGTTCAACCGGGCAGCCCAAGGGCGTTGCTATAGAGCATGGAGCGCTAATCAACTTCTTAAATGGGGCAAGCCAGCGTGTTGGTATAGACAAAAACAGCTACTGTCTAGCAGTGACAACCATGGCTTTTGATATTGCAGGTTTGGAGTTGTTTGCGCCTTTGATGCAAGGCGGCAAGGTGTATATTGCCAGCGTTGAACAAACCCGAGACGGCGAACAGTTGGGAGACATTCTCAATCAACAACCCATCTCGCTGATGCAAGCCACGCCAGCAACCTGGCAAATGCTGCTGGATAGCCCGTGGCAGCCAAGATCTGATTTAAACAGCATGACTATTCTGTGTGGTGGTGAAGCTTTACCGAAAGGCTTGGCGCAAAGACTTACAGAGCGGTTTGGTCGAGTGTTCAATTGCTACGGCCCAACCGAAGCGACGATTTGGTCTCACATGGACGAAGTCCATTTTTGCGACGATGCCGTCACTATTTGCGGGCTATTGCCGGGCTATCAACAATATGTGGTTGAACCTGACACGCTGCAATTGCAGCCTGATGGCGTTGTAGGTGAATTGCTGTTGGGTGGGGACAGTCTGGCTCAAGGATATTGGGGTAAACCGGCATTAACCGAAAAGCAATTTATTACTGCACCTTTCTCTGTAAATAACCAGCCCCCCAGGCTTTATCGTACTGGCGATTTAGTGCGAAGAATAAATGATGGCAGCCTGGCCTTTGTCGGGCGTAGCGATCAGCAGGTTAAGATCCGTGGTTACCGTATTGAACTGGGCGAAATTGAAGCGCAATTAGCAGCCATTAAACACAATCAGGACGCCGTGGTGGTGGCTCAGGCCGACAATAAAGGCAATCAATACCTGGTGGCCTTTTTGGTGCTTTCCCATTTTGCCAGTGACAGTGTCAAGGCTGAGTTAATCCGCGAATATAAAGCTGTGTTGTCGGAATCACTGCCTGCCTACATGGTTCCAGAGCATTACGTATTCCTCGACAAGCTTCCTTTAACGCCCAATGGCAAAGTGGATCGTAAAGCGCTGCAAAACCGTGAAAAACGCGATTTATATTCTCTGCAAACACTTGAGTCACACTATGTCGCACCACGTAATAAACAGGAAGCTGCGCTGTGCGCCATTTGGCAACAAGTATTGAATGTCCCCAAAGTGGGCATTGAAGATAACTTCTTCGCATTAGGTGGGCATTCTATTCTAGCCAGCCAGTTAGCCAGTCAGGTGCGCGCACAATTGAGCATCAACCTGACCATGCGCCAGTTGTTTGAGTATCCGACCATTGCACAGCTAATGCAGCAGCATGAGCAAAGCGCTTCGTCTTTGTTATCTCAAGAGCTGCCAGAACTGCTTCCTGCCAATCGTGAATTGCCTTTAAGCTTGTCTTACGCGCAACAGCGCATGTGGTTTATCGATCAGTTTGGCAAAGGTAGTGTTCAGTACAATATGCCTGCGGCTTTTTCTCTCAAAGGCGAAGTGCGTGTTGAAGCGCTTAAACGGTCTTTATTGGCGTTAATTCAACGCCATGAAATCTTACGAACGGGCTTTATTACCGGGCGTCGTGATGTTGAGCAATATGTACGACAAGCTTTCGACCTGCCATTTGTTGAGCGTGATCTTAGCTCTGAAACTGATAGCAGTACCGAATTTAAAGATAATAACCATCGCAATAAGCTGGAAGCCTTGGTTGAAGAAGAAATTCTGCGTGAGTTTGATCTACTTAACGAGCTTCCTATTCGTTTCTTGTTACTGAAACTTTCCTCGAATGAGTATGTTGCGGTTTTAACCTTGCATCATATTGCTGCTGATGGCTGGTCGTTAGAAGTTCTACTGCGAGAATTTAATCAGTTGTATGCGCAAGGTTTGGGCAAAGACCCGGCTTCTTTAGCTCAATTATCTCAATTAGCAGATCTTCCCATCCAATATGCGGATTACGCCCAGTGGCAGAAGCAATGGCTAAACGACGAGTATCTGCAAGCGGATATTCAATATTGGCAGCAACAGCTTAAAGGTCTGCCGCAAATCCATAGTTTGCCGTTGGATTATCCTCGTCCAGCACAACAAAGCTTTCATGGCGATGCGCTTGTTCAACAAATCAGAGCAGAACAACTGCAAGGGATACACAGCCTGTGCCAGCAACATGAAACCACCTTGTTTATGTTCTTGCAGTCTGTGTTTGCGGTGTTACTTTCAAGATTCAGTAATGAATCTGACATTGTGATAGGCGCGCCCATCGCGGGCAGACAAAACGCTCAGCTTGAACAATTGGTTGGCTATTTTGCCAATACTCTGGTGTTAAGAAGTCATGTTGATGGTGAAACGTCATTTGCCGCGCTCTTGCACGCCAATAAACAAATGATCCTGAATGCCTATACCCATCAGGAACTACCGTTTGAAATGCTGGTTGATAAACTCAATCCTGAGCGCAGCATGTCGCATAGTCCGCTGTTTCAAGTGGTGTTGGTATTGCAAAATCATGCTCAGGAAGCCTTGCAGTTACCGGGCATTGAATCTGAACTGATGTCGATGAATTCACCCTTGGTTCGCTTCGATTTAGAGTTAGTGGTTGAAGAACCTTCGACTCACAATAACGGCTTAACACTGTCATGGCGTTATAACCGGGATTTATTCGCTCGTGAAAGCATAGAACGCATGAGCGATGCCTTTGCCACGTTGCTGGAAGGTGCCATTCACCAGCCTGAATCCCCCGTTAGCCAATTACCGCTGTTGTCGGCCGCTGAACGAGAACAGCTTTTGTCACTGGCAACCTGTCAACCGGCCAATAGCGAAAACCCGGATCATAAGATTTGTATGCATACCTGGTTTGAACAGCAGGTACAAGCAAATCCCGATAGCATTGCGTTGGTCATGCCTGACGAGAATGGTTCCGAAGTTGTCTTGGGAGACGTGAGCAATACCGCGCAGAAACTTACTTACAGAGAACTGAATCAAAAGAGCAACCAGCTTGCTCATTACTTGCTAGAGCAGGGAATTCAAGCCAATGATTTGGTGGGGATCTGCGTTGAGCGCTCTGCAGAGATGCTTATTGCGATACTGGCAGTATTAAAAGCGGGCGCAGCCTATATCCCGCTGGATCCGGATTACCCGCCAGATCGTTTAGCCTTTATGATGCAAGACAGCCAGGCTCGATTGCTGCTGTGTCAGGCGCATTTACATAATTTGCTGTCTTCCACTTCAAGCGACATTATGCCAATCATTCTTGATGCTCAAGACATGAAGGAAGAACTGCAATCCTATCCGGACACCAATCCTGAACTCACTCTTGGCAGTGACAATCTGATGTATGTGATCTATACCTCGGGCTCAACCGGTACGCCCAAAGGGGTGTTGGTGGAACATGGTAATGTATCGCGCTTGTTCACATCGTCGGAATCGTTATTCCAGTTCGATCGTCAGGATGTCTGGAGCCTGTTCCATTCCTTCGCCTTTGATTTTTCTATCTGGGAAATGTGGGGCGCACTGGCTTATGGTGGCAAACTGGTGATTGTACCTAAAGCGACAGCCCGAGATACCCGTGCATTTGCACAACTGCTATTGCAGCAACAAGTCACCATGCTATCGCAAATTCCTACCGCCTTTTATGGGCTCAGCCGCGAGCTGGCAAACCTGAATATTAGCGCGGATATTAACTCGAATATTAAAGCGCCTATCGCACATCATGTTCGTACCGTAGTGTTTGGTGGCGAAGCACTGGACTACAGCCAGTTAAGCCTTTGGTACAGCATGTACGGCGATGACCATACCCAACTGGTGAATATGTACGGTATTACCGAGACCACGGTTCACGTGACTTACAAAGCCATTTCCAGTGCAGATATTAACCGCTACACCAGTAATATTGGTTTGCCGCTGCCTGATTTGTCGGTGTTTGTGTGCGACAGACATTTACAGCTATTGCCACAAGGTGTTGCCGGTGAATTGCTGGTTTCTGGTGACGGTGTGACCCGAGGCTATTTGAATCGCCCTGAACTGACCGCATCGCGTTTTGTGCATACTGACTTTGCTTCTGGCACGTTGTATCGAACCGGGGATTTAGTGCGTATTAATCAGCAAGGAAATCTGGAATATCTGGGAAGAATTGACCATCAGGAAAAAGTGCGCGGCTTTAGAATGGAACTAGGTGAAATAGAGTTTCAATTGTCTCGCCTGGAGCAAATTAACGAAGCCGTTGTTTTAGCCAAAGCCAATACTGACAGTCGCTACAGCAGTGACAAGCAACTCGTTGCTTATATAACATCATCTATCACTTCGCCAATAAATGTAAGCGAAAAAGAGGGTATGCGTAACCAGTTGATCAGCGAAATCAAGTCTTCACTGCAAGAGGTTTTGCCGGAATACATGATCCCGGCGGTGTATGTAATGCTGGATGCCATGCCGCTAACGCCAAGTGGCAAAATTGATCGTAAAGCCTTGCCAGAAGTCGGCGATCAAGATCGTCAGCAACAAGAGTATGTTGCTCCGTCGAATACCATAGAGCGTATTTTGTGTGACGTGTGGCAAGAGCTGCTGCACGTTGAGAAGATTGGCGTTCATGACAACTTCTTTGCCTTGGGTGGCGATTCCATTCGCGCCTTAAGTGTTGTTGCCAGTGCTGAAAAGCGCGATGTGTACTTTAGCGTTACGGACTTATTTAAAACCCCGACCATTTATGAACTTGCTCACGCGATTGGACAGTTGCAAGTTATTAATGAATCCATGATCACCTCTGATGAAGATTTACTGAGCCAGATTGAAGGACTAAGTGAAGAAGAGGTCGCGGCTATGCTAGATACATTGGATACCTTGGTAGAGCAGGACGAGGAGGATAATGTATGAGCCAGAAGCCGTTATCCGCCGAAAAACAACGCTTGTTTGAACTGCTAAAAGCAAAAAAAAGCGCAACAGAGCAGGTTAAAAACACAAAAGCGGCCTTTAAATCGGCTGAACCTTTTTCGCTTATTAGTGAAGAAGATAAAGCGCTATTACTAGAAAACAATCAGATTGATTTAGAGGACGCTTACCCGGTTGGGCAAATCCAATTGGGAATGCTCTATCATATGGAATTTGACGAAGTTCAACATGAATCAGCCGCTCAGGAAAGCGGCGCACCGCCTGACTCTCTATCCTCAAATAATCATCCTCCGGATTATCATAACGTCACAACATTTCGGATGCGTTTTAAAGAAGCGTACCAGCATAGTGATTTCGTCAAGGCGGTGAATGCGGTTGTTGCCAACCAGTCCAACTATCGCACAACCTTTGATTTAACCTCTTATAGTGAACCTTTGCAGCTGATCCATAAGGCATGCCCAATTACAGTGCCTTATGAAGATTTGCGCTCGCAAGAGCCGGCACAACAGCAACAGGTTATTCATGCCTTTATTGAGCGTGAAAACCTGAATCCGGTTGATATGACCTGTTTACCTCTGGTGCGTTTTTACATTCATCAGCTGGAAGACAATCAAGTCAGTTTAACCTTTACCGAGCCTCATTCCATTGCCGATGGCTGGAGTTTGCATCTGGCCTTTGTGGATATTGTTGATGCTTATTTGAAATATCGCCAGCAACAAGAGGTCGTGTTCACTCAGCCTAAAACCTCTTATGCCGACTTTATTCGCGCCGAGAAACAGGCGTTACAGTCTCAGGAAGCGAAAACCTTCTGGCGCAGTCAATTGGCGGAATGTGTCACAACTGTGCTGCCTAAACAGGTAGAAATGGCGGTTTCCAGCCACTTACCTCAACAGTTTGAATTAAATACACACATAGACGCTCACCGCGGTCGCTTCACTTTGCCAGCCAACGTAGTTCAGGCGCTACGAAAGCTGGTGCAACGAACCGGTTTTCCCATGAAAGCCATTTTCCTTGCGGCGCATTTCCGAGTGCTGAGTTTAGTCACCGGCCAACGTAAAGTCACAACGGGGTTGAGTTTTAACGGACGCTTGGAGGTAGAAACTGCCGAGCAAGTAAGAGGCATGTTCCTGAACACCTTGCCGGTAACGCTGGATTTAACGGGGGGAACCTGGCTACAGCTGATTGAACAAGCCCATAAAGCAGAAATGGCGATTGTGCCTTACCGACGTTATCCGGTGAGCGCGCTTACCCGTGAATTTAATCATGGCGCGAATAAGCAACAAGGCGATCAGATACTCTTTGATACTATGGTGAGCTTTCTGCATTTCCATTCCATGGAATCCACCATTAAAGACGGTCACGTTGAGATAGAGCCCACGGAAGACCTGTCCAAGTCCAATTTTGGTCTGGCCGGGCATTTCCACATGGACACCGAACGGGAAAACAGTATTCAGTTTATTGGTGATGCGGATCTCAACAAGATCTCGCGCAGTCAGTTTTTGGCTATGCTCGATTATTACCAGCGCGTTATTGCACAAATCGCGTTTCATCCTGATAGCAGTTACCACACGGAACACTTTTTGCCAAAGGCCGAATATCGCAAGCTGATGACCGAATGGCAGGGAGCAAAATTAGACTGTGAACAAGTGAATATTCCCGCCATGTTTGAGCAACAAGTGGCTCGAACACCCAATGCCATTGCTTTGCAGTGCAAAACGGGATCACTGACCTATCAAGCATTGAACGAAAAAGCCAATGCGCTGGCTCATTACCTGATCTCACAAGGTATTAAGCCCGATTCACTGGTGGCGATTTGCTTTGAACGAACATTGGATATGGTTATTGCCCAACTCGCCATATTAAAAGCGGGTGGGGCTTATGTGCCAATGGATCCCGCCTATCCCAAAGATCGCTTGGCGTACTATCTGCAAGACAGCAAAGCCGCTATGTTGCTGACTCAGGAAAAAGTGAAAGCCCATTTGTCTGAGATAGCAGAAGAGACATTGGTTATTTCTCTTGATGATCCTGCATTTAAAATGCAATTAGCCGCTCTAGAACAATCACAAGAGCAATCACAAAAACAACCACTAGAGCAAAACCCCAACTACGAATTTATCGGTCTTGCTCCCCATCATTTGGCCTACGTTATTTATACCTCCGGCTCGACCGGAAAACCCAAAGGGGTGATGGTTGAACATGGTAATACGGTGGCTTTTTTGCAATGGTGTTTAACGCAATTCAGCCCGCAAGAACTGTCTCGCGTTCTGTTTTCCACCTCAGTGTGCTTTGACCTGTCCATATTTGAGCTATTCGTGCCATTAAGCTGTGGAGGCACAGTGGTATTGGTTGATGATGTATTGGAACTGACGGCTTTATCAGACGATAAAGCCGATGAGCAAAATAAGGATCATTTGCAACAACTGACCTTAATCAATACCGTGCCTTCTGCCATAAAAGCCTTGCTGAAAACGGGGGATATTCCAGATTCCGTTACCACGGTGAATTTGGCTGGAGAGCCGTTATCGCAAGATGTGGTGGTTGCCCTTTATGCCCGTGGCGTAGAAAAGGTTTACGACTTATACGGCCCATCCGAGGACACTACCT
Organism: Paraneptunicella aestuarii; assembly: GCF_019900845.1. Classification (NCBI taxonomy): domain Bacteria; kingdom Pseudomonadati; phylum Pseudomonadota; class Gammaproteobacteria; order Alteromonadales; family Alteromonadaceae; genus Paraneptunicella; species Paraneptunicella aestuarii. The sequence continues at coordinate 2,392,939 of NZ_CP074570.1, forward strand.
ACTCGACTTATTGCCTAAGAAAAGCTAACGGCATTGCCAGCATTGGCCGTCCTATCGCCAATACTCAGGCGTATGTGCTGGATAGTCATCAACAACCGGTTCCTATTGGCGTGCCTGGAGAGCTTTATCTGGCTGGAGCGGGCATTGCTCGCGGCTATTTAAATCGCAAAGAGCAAACCGACGAGCGTTTTTGTTATTTGCCCTGGTTGCAGCTACGCGCTTATCGTACTGGCGATCTGGTGCGCTATTTACCTGATGGCAATCTGGTATATCTGGGGCGCATGGACGATCAGGTCAAAATACGCGGATTCCGCATAGAATTGGGCGAAATTCAAACCCGGTTATTGCAGCAGGATATGGTGAAAGAGGTGGTGGTTATCGCCTGTTCCGATGATGAAGGCCAAAAACGCTTAGTGGCTTATCTGGTGCTGAATAGCAGCCAAAACGATAGTTTTGATGAACAAGCCATGATTGAGTCACTGACTCGTGCATTACAGGTTAACCTGCCGGCTTACATGATCCCAGGCAGCTTTGTCGTGCTCGAAGCTTTGCCGCTAACCTTAAACGGCAAGGTGGATAAACGTGCGCTACCCAAACCGGATTTTTCTAATCTTGCGACTCGTAAGGGCAATGAATATGTCGCGCCAGAAACCCCATTGCAACAGCAGTTGTGTGTACTTTGGGAGTCGGTGCTGCCACAAGAAAAAATAGGCATTCACGACAATTTCTTTGCTGCCGGTGGCGATTCTATATTGGCAATTCAGTTGGTGTCTAAAGCCAGAAAAAATGGTGTTCGATTTAGCGCCAAACAGCTGATGAAGCATCAGACCATCTCTGAATTAGCACGCGAATTAGCACAGGTATTGGCTTGCCAATTAGATCAAGAATTAGATCGTGAATTGACTCAGATTGTAAGTACGGCTGCGGATCAATCCGTATCGGACTCATTGCTTATTGCAAGGGTGCAAGAACCCACAACGTTAGAGCTCTTTTCTTTAGCGCGTTTTCCTTTAGCCCAGATCACTCAGGAAGAATTTGAAACCTGCTATCAACAATTCGGTGGTGTAGACAATCTGTACCCCGCATCGCCACTGCAACAAGGCATGTGGTTCCATTCAGTATTGGATAAACGCGCGTATCTGAATCAGCTGGAACTGAATATTACTGGCGAGCTTAATGTCGAAGCGTTTAAGCAAGCCTGGCAACGCACTGTGGGGCATTTTGAAGCCCTGCGAACGGTATTTGTGGGGGCGGCTGAAAATCTGCATCAATGGGTACTTGCTGCTAAGACTGTCAATTATGAATGGTTCGAATCTGAACAGGAACTCACGCAATTATCGGAATACCTTGAGCAGGATAGAGAGCGTGGATTTTTGTTTGATAACCGCAATGATGACGAAAGCAATAAACAGCCATACCCGTTAGCGCGATTTGCATTGTTCAAGCTCCGCAACGCTGAACAAGTCGATATACAAACGCAATACCGCTTTATCTGGACATACCATCATAGTTTGCTGGATGGCTGGAGCTTGCCATTAGTCTTTAAGCAACTTATGAGTGAGTATTATGCCTTGCTTGATGGTGTTGTGAATACCAACGCTGAGTTCAGAGCAGTTAATACTCAAAGCAGCGGAGCGCAATTTATTGCCTGGCTTCAGGCGCAAGATAAACGCGAAGCGTTAGCGTTTTGGCAGCAATATCTGCAAGGTATTGAGCTTCCTTCGTCCTTGGCAATGGATGCTGAATCAATCAGACAAGCCGATTCCATTTATAAAGAGACGGGTTATCAAGATCTGAGTTATCAAGAAACTGGTTATAAAGAAACAGGCTTCACTTTAAGCTCCACAGCAACCCAGCGATTGCAGCAAAAGGCAAGGGAATGGAATGTCACCATGAACACTGTGCTGCAATACGCCTGGGCAATGCTGTTACATCAATATGGTGGACATCAGGGGCGCGGCAAAAGCTCAGATAACGCACATTCTCATTACATGGTCATTGGCTCACCTGTGGCTGTGCGCCCGGACGATATTGACGAGGCGATTGAAGACGAAGAGATGGAAGACGAAACGATACAGGAAGGAGCCATGGACGAGGCAGTAGGACTCTTTCTCAATACCCTTCCGGTAAAGGTCAATTGTGGCATCTCTGCGCAAAAGTCGATCCAGCAACTGCATCAGGATATGCAGAAGGTGATGCAGTACAGCTATGTTTCACTAGCGGAAATTCAAAAACAGCTTGAGCAAAAGAAAATAGCCAGTAGCCCCGGGCAATCACTGTTCGATACATTATTGGCCTTTGAGAACTATCCTTTGGGCAATGCCCCTGACGCTCAAGAGCAGCCCCTGAATATCGAGGTTGTGCCGGGCAAGGCGCAAACCAATCATAAGCTGACGTTAAGCGCCAGTTTACAACCGTCTAAAGCTAATACTGAATCCCAACTATCTTTAAAAATCAGTTATCTGGCAGAGCATTTTGCATCCAATACCGTTTCAAGATTGACCTCTCAGTTAGAGCATATTCTGCAAGGGTTGGGTGAATCGACAGGCGAGGAAACCTTTAACTCTGGATTGCCTGATGCTGAATCAGCTTTAATCAGGGAATGGAATCAAACACAGGTCGATTTCCCAGACAATATCTGCATTCATCAGCTTTTTGAGCAGCAAGTCAAAGCCACGCCAAAGGCCATTGCGCTGATCTTCAATGAGCAACAACTCACCTATGAAGAGCTTAATAACAAAGCCAACCAGGTTGCACATTACCTGATCCAGCAAGAGATAAAGCAGCATGATTTAGTCGGCGTTTACATGCTGCGTTCAGTGGAAATGGTGGTTGCGCTATTGGCGATCCAAAAGGCTGGTGCGGCTTATGTTCCATTAGATCCGGATTACCCGGAAGCCAGACTTGAACACGTATTGCAAGATACAGCACTATCGCAGGTGCTAAGCCATTCAAAACTGCAAGATAAAGCCTTCTATTCAAAGCTGGCGCAAAGTGCCGGCAAGACGATAACGCCGCTTGATCAATTTGTTGCTTCCAATTTCAGCGCTGAAAAACCGGATGTGCAACATACCGCATCACAATTGGCTTACATCATTTATACCTCGGGGTCTACAGGGCTACCTAAAGGCGTGATGATTGAACATAAAGCGCTGGTCAATCGTATTCACTGGATGCAATCCGAATACAAGTTAGATGCAAGCGACGTGGTGTTGCAAAAAACGCCGTTTAGTTTTGATGTGTCGGTATGGGAGTTCTTCTGGCCATTGATTACTGGAGCAAAACTGGTGATGGCTGAGCCGGATGCTCATAAATTTCCAGAATATCTTGCAGAGGTCATTCAGGCACAAAAGGTCACGACATTACATTTTGTGCCTTCCATGTTAAATGCCATGTTACATAGTGGGCTATGGTCGCAATGCGATTCGGTGCGCCGTACTTTTTGTAGTGGCGAAGCCTTGAATGTCGAAACGGTTAAGGCATTTCATCGTGCCAGCAAGAGCGAATTGCATAACCTGTATGGGCCAACCGAGGCGGCGATTGATGTGTCGTATTGGCAGAGCCAGCCGGAAAATGCAGACGCATTGAACGTCGTGCCTATTGGCAAACCAATCCAAAATATTCAATTACAGGTGCTGAATGAGCAATTCCAGCCTGTACCTATTGGTGGTATTGGTGAGCTGTATATTGGTGGCATTGGGCTGGCGCGAGGTTATTTAAACCGTGATGAACTGACCAAAGAACGCTTTATTGAACTTGATATTAACCGTGAGCGGAATCGTTATTACCGCACAGGGGATTTGGCGCGATGGCTACCCAATGGTGAGCTGGAATATCTGGGGAGAAATGACCATCAAATCAAGCTGCGTGGTTATCGTATTGAACTGGGTGAAATAGAAGCCAAACTCCGTTCCTGCGAACAGGTTCAGGATGCCGTTGTGCTCGTTGCTTCAATACCAGCCTCTTCTCAAGCTTCCGCTTCATCCTCATCTAAAGCACAGGAAGCGCAACACCAGCAACTGGTTGCCTATGTGGTTTTTCAGGCAAATGAGAAAAATAAGGAAGAGCGTCTATTACAAACCAAACGAGATTTGGCACGAGATTTACCTTCCTTTATGGTTCCTGATAGCTATGTCGTGCTTGATGCTTTGCCACTGACGTCCAATGGCAAATTAGACAGAAAAGCGTTACCCAAGCCTGATCACCAGCACTATAACAAGGACAGAAAAGCTCAAGTTAAAGAAAAAGCGAATACAGCGAATGCCAGAAACCGTGTGGAGAGCTTGCTACAGCAAGCCTGGCAAGACGTGCTGGGGCTTGAGTTCATCGATCTTGAGGATAGTTTCTTTGAACTGGGTGGCAATTCACTGTTGGCGGTGACCTTGAAAGAGCGTATCCAGCAAGCATTACAAGCCGATTTTCCGGATTTGGCTTCGTTGATTAAAGTGACTGATATCTTCACTTATCCCAGTGTTGCAGCCATGAGCGGTTTTTTAAGGCAATCAGCAGGGGATAGTATCCCTTGGGAACCCGAAGTATCTGACAGACATACGCCTCAAGCCATTGGTTCAGATATCGCCATTATCGGCATGAGCGGCAAATTCCCGGATGCCAGTAATGTTGACGAGTTTTGGCACAACCTGTTGGATGGACATGAAGCGCTGGAAGAGTTGTCTGATGATGAATTACGCCAACGCGATGTGCCTTTAGAATTAGTTAACAATCCCGACTATGTAAAACGCAGTATGCGTTTCACCGGGCGGGAATGGTTTGATAACGACTATTTTCACATTCCAAACAAGCAAGCGTCGATGCTTGATCCTCAAAATCGTTTATTGCTGCAAACCGCGGTGCATTGTTTGGAAGATGCCGGATATCCGCCGTATTCGAGAAAAGCTCAAGGTGTGAATGCGAGAATTGGGGTTTATGTGGGCAAGTCCAGCAACATTCCCTGGTTGCAGATGATTAGCGCAGCAATGGCTAATACTGGCGCTAACGATGCCACAAGCGCTATTACTGCGCTAACGCAGGTAGAAAAAGACTTTCTGGCGACTCAGATTTCTTACTATCTCAACCTGACCGGCCCCAGTATTAATGTCTCCACAGCTTGTTCCACCTCGCTCGTTGCGGTGGCTGAAGCTTGTAAGGCATTGATGTTTGGTGAGTGCGAAATGGCGTTGGCTGGCGGGGTAAGTTTGATGCCAATGGAGCCCGCTGGCTATTTGCACCAAGGCGAGTTTATCGAATCAAAAGATGGCCATTGTCGTCCTTTCGATCGCGACGCCAGCGGCATGGTGCAAGGCAATGGTGCCGGGTTGGTATTGCTCAAGCCCTTGTCCTTAGCGATGGAAGATAACGATCAGATCCATGCGATAATTAAAGGCTGGGGCTTGAATAATGATGGCGCTCAGAAGACCTCTTTCGGTGCGCCTAATCTGCAAGGTCAGGCTGAGGTTATTCGTGAGGCTTACCGTAAATCGGGCATTGAACCGGGTTCCATTCACTATATCGAAACCCACGGAACCGGTACCTATATTGGCGACCCGGTGGAACTTGGTGCGTTGTCTCAGGTATTTTCCGCTTCAAATCCTAAAACAACCCCGTGTTGGTTAGGTGCCGTCAAAGCCAATATTGGTCATTTGGATGCGGCGGCTGGTGTTGCGGGTTTGATTAAAGCGGTTCAGGTACTGAAAACGGGTATCGTGCCGCCTAATCGGAATTTTCATGTTCCTAACCCGGAATTAGCCGAGTGGGTGAATCAGGACGGAGCTTCTTTTGCTACTACGCCTTTTGCTATTAGCAATGAAGTTCAAAAAATTGAGTCGGAAGGCGCAAGGCGAGCGGCAGTAAGCTCCTTTGGCATTGGCGGCACCAATGTGCATTTAATATTGGAGCAAGCGCTAGAAATAGATGTTCAACAAGCAACAAACGATAACAACCAAAGCGCGATTAAACACTTGTTGCCGTTATCCGCCAAAGACGAATCGGCCTTAAAACGCAGCGCAAGTCGCTTGTTAACGCACCTTGAAGCCCGTCCTGAACTGTCTCTTGCCGATGTCGCTTATACCTTGCAAACAGGACGACGCCATCATAGTCACCGGTTACTGTGGCAAGAACATAGCCTGGAAAACTTTAAAGCCAGTTTGCGGCACATTGTTAGTAGCGACTCGGAGCTAACACCCGTTTTAACCGAAGCCGTTAAACCGAGTGATATGGTGTTTATGTTTCCGGGGCAAGGCAGTCAGTATGCAGGTATGTTTGCTGAACTTTATCAACGGGATCCCAGCGATTACTCTTGTTATCGGGAAAACATTGATGCTTGTATCGCTGAATTTGAAAGGCAATGGCAAGTCTTTGCTCAATCTAACCCCACGTATACCTTGGATGTGCAGTGGTTAACGGATTCGTTGCGTTCAATATTATGTGCTCCCAAACCCGTCGTTGATGAGTCGTTTCAAACCGAACTGGTACAACCGGCATTATTCTGTGTGGAATATGCCCTTGCCAAATCACTGATGGAGCAGGGGGGAACGCCCAAAGCCATGATAGGGCATTCATTAGGGGAATATGTCGCAGCGACGCTTTCGGGTGTCTTTGAATTGAGCGATGCCATCAAGTTGGTGACGTATCGCAGTCAATTAATGCAATCGCTTGAAGCTGGGAGAATGATCTCGGTTCAGGCCAGTCAGGATGTGCTGCAAACCTATGCTCAGCAGTATGATTTAAGTATTGCGGCAATTAATGGTGATCGTTTGGGAGTGCTGTCGGGAAGTATAGAGAAAACAGAGCGTTTCTTGTCTTATGCACAGAAAACAGGGATGCGCTATCGGCTATTAAACACCTCTCACGCATTCCATTCATCCATGCTTGATCCGGTTTTGCCTGCCTTTAGAGAGGTATTAAGCAGCATTAGCTTACATGCCCCAAAAATGCCATTTATCTCTAACGTTACAGGGGAGTGGATAACATCTGAACAAGCAACAGACAGCCAATACTGGGTTGAGCATTTACGTGGCACTGTGATGTTCTACCCGGGTGTGCAATGCCTCACTCATAACAGTGACTCTGTGTATTTGGAGGTGGGGCCAGGCAACACCTTAACCGGGTTGCTGGGGCGTTATATTCCAGAGCAGTTACCGCGCATTCTTTCTGCGGATAAGCCTGTTTATCAAGGTGTGGAAAGCGAGAACGGGTTGCAACAATTATTGGTTGATGCCTGGTTGCAAGGCGCCAATATTGATTGGGATAGATTTAATATCAATAAGCAAGGAAAGACCGTTTCCTTACCCGGTTATCCTTTTGCGGAAAAAGCACATGCTGTGCCTAAGAGAACGGCGATTTCTAATGTAATGAAGCCGCAAACCCGATTTAGTCTGGACGACTGTACTTATCTTCCGATTTGGAAACCGGTTGGGCTGGCTCACGAGTTCTCACCGATAGCCTTGTCGGATAGCAAATCGGTTCTGTTGTTTACCTATACGGATGAAACTCAAGCTAGCTTAGGTAGCTCGGGTATTACGCAACAAATGGCAAGTGCATTGAAAACGCATTTGGGTCTTTTAGATTCTGCCGAGTTGGATGTTTATCAAGTTCATATCGGCAGTGAGTTTAAGCAAATCAACGAGCAGTGTTTCGAAATAAACCCGGAAGCTCCGGCGGATTACCAACGGTTATTGCAACACTTGCAAGATACTCGCGGTGCGATCCCTGAGTTAATTCTTCATGCGTGGAACCTGACTCTTAACGAAACAGATAGAGACAAAGACGAGCTAACACTGGCGCAAATGCAGCCAGCTCAAACCATCAGTGTTTACAGTGGTGTTTATCTGGCACAGGCGTTGTCGCCTTACCTTTCCAATAACACCATTGCCCTGCGCTTTATCAGTAGCAATGCGCATCCTGTACCGGGTGATCATCGTTTTGTTCCGCAACACTCAGGAATAACGGCTGTCAGTAAGATTATTGGCGTGGAGTACAACCGTTTATCCTGCCAATCCATTGATGTTGATTTATCTCAACCGAATATCAATGTCGTCAGTCTGGCAGGGCAAATATTAGCGGAAGCCTTTGGTTTTAAAGATGACGCTAAACCAGACGATCTGGTTGCCATCCGTCATGGCATGCGCTTTTTGCCTTCCTATGAGCAAGTTCGCTTACCAGAAGTGAAAACTCAAACCCGATATAAAGAGCAGGGTGTGTACCTGATTGTTGGCGGGTTAGGTGGCATGGGATTGGTGTTTGCTGAACATATCGCCAAGCATGTAAATGCCACGATTGTGTTGCTTAACCGTTCGACCTTTATTGCACGCGATAAATGGGAAGAGTATTTACTTGAACATGCATCCTCGCAACAAGAAGAACATCTCATTACCTGTAAACGTATCCGCGCCATTCAGCATATTGAGAAGCTCAGTAGCCGGATTGTGATACAGCAAGCTGATGTAGCGAACCGTTCAGATATGACCCGAGTGATTGAATACATTTACAAGCAGTGCGGGCAAATAAACGGATTAATTCATAGTGCTGGTGTGGTGGATTACGGTGGCATTATTCAGCGTCGCGATAAAGCCACTATTGAGCAATATACGCGCTCTAAAATTCAGGGCACGCTTTTGTTAGATGAGTTGTTAGAGGGGCTACAGGCAGATCATCCTCTGGATTTCATGATACTGGGTTCCTCCATTGCCAACGTTGCCTATTACTCGCGCTATGCTCAAGTGGGTTATGCCATCGCTAACGAGTTCCTCGATTGCTTCTCCTACTATAAGAATTCAGTGAGCGAAACCTTTACCAGCACCATCAATTGGGATGATTGGTATGAAGATGGGATGTCTGCGCAAATTCTGGATAACGCCGGAAGAAGCGATTTTGACCGTGAACAGGTGTCTTTGCTCAATGATGAAGGGGAAGAACTTTATAGCCGCATACTGAATAGCTCCCACTCCAGAGTCGTAGTTTCTACCCAGCCGTTAACCCGGTTGATGAACTATTACTACGATTTAGTGATGTCTACCTATCACGAACTGGAACTCAGTGATGATCAAACCGAAGAGCTTTCAAGTGACAAACAAAGCTTTAGCGCCGAAGAGATCAGGGAACAGGTTATCGCAGCGGTCACAGAAGTGTTTGGTACTCAGGATGTTTCAAGTACATCTGAAAGCGGAGAGAGGGATGGAGAGCTGGATTTTGTCGCACTTGGCGGCGATTCACTCATCGCACTACAACTGATTAATAACTTACAAAAACGTCTGGGTATACGCATTGGTGTGGAAGATATCTTCGCTGATACCCGGATATCCAGCATTACAAACAATCTTATAAAACAACATAGTCAAAACCAGTTAATGGAAGTGGTAAGCAGTCACCATAATCAGGATGAAGACAGCGAAAATGCTGAACACAGCAGAGAAACGGGGTTGATTTAGGTTGTTGATTAGGCACTAAAAAAGCAAATACACACGGGATAATTATTCATATGAGCATAAGCACAACAAGCAAAAATGAATTTCGAATACTGGATGGTGATTGTATTCGAAAGCTCTTGGCTGGTAACGAAGCCAATGTTGTACAGATAGTGAAAAACGCTTATACCACCTACGGTAAAGGTGCATTTTCACTGCCCCATTCAGTTTTTCTGCGTTTTGAGGAACAACCCGCGAACCGGATCATTGGGCTGCCGGCTTATCTTGGCAACGAATTCAATGTTGCCGGTTTGAAATGGGTGTCTTCGTTTCCGGGAAATCTGGAAAAAGGCATTGATCGTGCTTCTGCTACATTAACCTTAAATGATATGGAAACCGGGCGGCCTATCGCCTTGCTGGAAGCGTCGTCGATTAATGCTTGTCGCACTGCGGCAAGTGCGGCCTTAGCGGCGCAGCTTTTACATGATAAAACAAATGCAACCCATTGCAGTTTGATTGGTTGTGGCTACATTGGCTTTGAGTGCTTGAACTACCTTAAGCACTGCATACCGTCGTTAACTGACGTTACCTTGCTGGATTTGGATGAGAGCCGAGCGAAACATTTGGCGCAACGGTTAGATGAAGCGCACATCGACCTTCGTGTGCAATTTACCCAAGATATCGCTCAAGCCTGTCAGGCGGATATTGTGGTCTTCGCTACAACGGCGGGTACGCCCTGGTTATTGGATGAAACGCTGTTTTCGCCAGAAACAACGGTTCTGCATGTGTCCCTGCGTGATTTGGGAACGCAAGTGATGTTGTCCGGACAAAATATTGCAGACGATATCGACCATGTCTGCCGAGCCAATACGTCACCGCATCTGACAGAAATGGAAACGGGCAACCGTGATTTTATGACGACCAGCTTGCCAGATGTTTTAGCTGGAAATGTCCAATATCAACGAGACAAAACCAAACCATTGATTTTCAGCCCTTTTGGTTTAGGCATTTTGGATATCGCAGTTGGGCAATGGTTGCTACAACAAGCCATAGAAAAAGAGCAGGGAACCGTTATCCATAACTTCTTTCCCACTCCCTGGAAAACAGATTCAGAAAAAGATTCAGAGGTGTCGTTATGATCAATGCAAACCTGTTAGATTTGGTCGGTAACACGCCCATTGTTAATCTCAAGCCCTTTGATGAAAACGATTTTTCTAACGGCGATTGTAGTGCGGATATTTACGCCAAGCTGGAGTATTACAATCCAACCGGAAGCATTAAGGATCGCCCTGCGGCTTACATTATTCGTCACCTGCTGTTAAGCGGAGAAATCAATAAAAACAGCACCATTATTGAGTCTTCATCTGGCAACTTTGGCATTGCATTGGCGGCAATTTGTAAGTCGGAAGGCATTCGATTTATTTGTGTTATCGACCCTAATATCCTTAGTCATAATGAGTTTTTATTGCGCCAATATGGTGCTGAGATCGTGAAAGTATCAGAGCGTGATGATACTGGTGGTTATCTGAAAACCCGATTACAGAAAATCCAGGAGTTGAAAGAGCATAATCCGGATTTTGTCTGGATCAACCAATATGCCAATCCGCGTAATGCCATGGCACACTACTATGGCACTGGAATGGAAATCTATAAAACCTTTGCCGATCAAGGGTTGGACTATATTTTCATTGCGGCGAGCTCAGGCGGCACGATTGCCGGAACCTCACAAATCCTTAAAGAGCAGTTTCCGCAAATTAAGGTGATTGCCGTTGATGTGGAGGGCTCTGTGATATTCAGCGATGAGCCCAAGAAACGTTATATCCCGGGGATGGGATCCAGCATTCGCCCGGAACAGGTGAAAAGGGCACATATTGACCAGATTATTCATGTAAAAGAAAAGGATATCATTGATGGCTGCATGGAATTAATGCATCACCACAGTCTGTTTGTTGGTGGTTCATCGGGAGCCGTTTATGTTGCCATGAAGCAGTTTATTCGTTCAAAAGAGTTTGTCAGTTCCTATATCAAACCCAATTACCCCGACAATAAAGGTTCCAAGAACACTCAAAGCTGTCATCCAAAGATGTTGATGTTATTTCCGGATCGTGGTGATCGCTATACATCGACTGTATACAATGAGCAGTGGGTAAAAGAACATTACGTGGACAATTTAACGTTAGAAAGCATTATTGAGGAAAATCGCGAGATAGCTCTATAGCCCTTGTTTTTATTGACGACGTCACAAGTAAATATCAAAAATAAAAAGGCAATATTTGAGCGCCATTTATTGCCTTTTAACCTTCCATTTCCGTCCTCATCTACTCTTCTTCTACATCGTTTTTTCGAATTAATCAAAAGTCATGATAGCTATTTTCGATTATGACAATCAATTTATTGGGTTTAGTAAATTCTCCAAACCTGACTATAACTACAAGAGTTTATTAAACCTGATCAGCTCAGGTTGTGAATGTTCTAAAACAAGTAATAAGGAACAACAATCATGTTAAAGAAGTCAATACCCGTAGTAGCAGCTATTACGGTGGCAGTGTCCTCTCTAATGTCTGTAAGCAGTGTACAGGCAATGGGCGAAGCACGAAGCAATCACTTTTGGTGGCCAGAGCAACTGAATCTTTCACCACTAAGACAGCATTCGCCTGAGTCCAATCCTTATGGTGCTGATTTTGATTATGCGAAAGAATTCGCGACGCTTGATCTGAAAGAAGTGAAAAAAGATATCGAGCAAACATTAACTACGTCACAAGATTGGTGGCCGGCGGACTGGGGGCATTATGGCCCGTTTATGATCCGTATGGCATGGCACAGCGCCGGTGTTTACCGTGTGCATGATGGTCGTGGCGGCGCGGCAGGTGGTCAACAACGTTTTGATCCTCTAAACAGCTGGCCAGATAACGCAAACCTCGACAAAGCGCGTCGCTTATTGTGGCCTGTAAAACAGAAATATGGTCGCAAACTGTCTTGGGCTGATTTGATGGTGCTAGCGGGTAACGTCGCACTTGAGTCTATGGGCTTTAAAACCTTCGGATTTGCCGGTGGTCGTTCTGACGATTGGGAGCCTGATTTGGTTTACTGGGGGCCAGAAAGCAAGTTTCTTGATGATAAACGCCGTGATAACAAGGGTAAATTGAAAGGGCCTTTGGCAGCAGTTCAAATGGGGTTGATTTATGTTAACCCGGAAGGCCCAAATGGGGTTCCTGATCCTTTATTAGCGGCAGAAGATATCCGTATGTCATTTGGTCGCATGGCAATGAATGACGAAGAAATTGTTGCTTTGATTGCTGGCGGTCATACCTTCGGTAAAACCCACGGTGCGAAAAGCCCGGAAGGTTGCGTAGGTAAAGAACCTGCGGCCGGAGCCATTGAAGATCAAGGCTTGGGCTGGAAAAATAAATGTGGTTCTGGTAAAGGTGCAGACACTATTACCAGTGGTCTGGAAGGCGCGTGGACGGTTACCCCAACGCAATGGTCAACCAACTTCCTTGATAATTTGATGACCTTTAACTGGGTTAAAACCAAGAGCCCAGCAGGTGCAACACAGTGGGTTCCGGAAGACAAAGCAGCTCACCAATTGGTGGCTGATGCGCATATTGAAGGAAAACGTAACCCGCCAACTATGTTGACAACCGATATTGCATTGAAGGAAGACCCTAAATTCCGCGCTATTGTTGAGCGTTTCCGTAGTGATCCTTCTCAATATGAAATGGCCTTTGCAAAAGCATGGTTTAAGTTAACTCACCGTGACATGGGGCCTCGCGCACGCTATGTGGGCTCGGAAGTACCTCAGGAAGTGCTAACCTGGCAAGATCCTATCCCAGCGGTTGATTATAAGCAGGTAAACAGTAAAGACATCAGCAAGTTGAAAAAACAAATTCTGGATTCGGGTTTAACCATTCCTGAGTTGGTAAGAACGGCATGGGCTTCAGCTTCCAGCCATCGTGTGACAGACATGCGTGGTGGTGCAAATGGTGCTCGTATACGCTTGGAGCCGCAAATCAACTGGGCGGTTAATAACCCTGCTGAATTGAAAAAAGTGCTGGATAAATTGGAGTCAATCCAAACGGCATTCAATAATAAATCCGGTTCCAGAAAGGTTTCTCTGGCTGATGTGATTGTGCTGGGTGGTGCTGCGGCAATTGAAAGTGCAGCGAAAGAAGCAGGTCATAAAGTGTCGGTTCCTTTTGCTCCTGGTCGAGCTGATGCCTCTCAAGAGCAAACAGAAGTATTGTCTTTCTCTTATCTTGAACCTACCGCAGATGCATTCCGTAACTATTACAGTGAAAACAGTTACATGGGGCCAACTGAAATGATGGTGGATAAAGCCAACATGTTAGGTTTGACTGTTCCTGAAATGACTGTTCTGCTGGGTGGTTTACGTAGTCTGGATGCCAACATCGGTGGTGCAAAACACGGTGTGTTCACAGATAAGCCAGGAACACTAAGTAATGATTTCTTCGTTAACTTGTTAGACATGTCTACTGAGTGGAAAAAGTCATCTAATCCTGGTGTTTATGAAGGTAAAGACCGCGTTTCTGGTGAAGTGAAGTGGACAGCAACGCCTGTAGATCTGATCTTTGGCTCTAACTCTGAATTACGTGCAATAACAGAGGTTTATGCTTCTTCTGATGCGCAAGACAAGTTCTATAAAGACTTTGTTGATGCGTGGGTAAAAGTCATGAGACTGGATCGCTTTGATCTGAAATAGACATGTTGAAACGTTGAAATAAATTGCTGAAGAATCCGTTCTAACTATTTCAACAAATCAATTTCCAAGCTAAGGGCCTTTCAATCTTCGTGATGAAAGGCTCTTTTTTTATGCCTTATGCGGGCTTCACACAGAAAAAAGCCAGAGTCTTTCAACTCTGGCCTTCACGTTTACACACTATCGAAAAACGAATTACAAGTGGATGATTGAATCCGCGTTGCCATCTGGGTCGCCAGATACTTTGCCGTCTGTACCAGGGTTGCCGTTACGCATCATGATAACGGCACAAGCTGCTGGAGAAGCCATTGAAGTACCAGACATAGTCGTTGTACCACCACCATTTTTAGTAGAAAGGATGCTTACACCTGGTGCAGCATAATCTACTGGTGGGTTACCATAGTTAGACCATGACGCCAGAACATCATTGCTGTCAGAAGCAGAGATGGTGAATACACGGCTACCATTTGCGCTGGCAGGAGAGTGGTTGTTAGCGTGATCGCCGTCATTACCCGCTGCTAGTACAAAGTAAGCACCAGACTGTTGAGAAGCCGCAATTACTGCATCATTAAGAGCAGCACTGTAACCCCCCCCCAGGCTCATGTTGGCACAATCACCAGCATTTGCATTAGCACCTACATAATCAATACCGGCGATAACACCAGAATAGGTACCTGAACCACGAGAATCCAATACTTTAACTGGAACTACGGTAGCGCCAGCCGCAACACCAACAACGTCAATGCCGTTATCTAATGCTGCAATGGTACCCGCTACGTGAGTACCGTGACCGTTTCCATCATCAAAACCAGCATTTTTACCAGTAGTGAAGGCAGAGAAACCACGGCTTGCATCAACGTTCAAATCAGCGTGATCCAGGTCGATACCTGTATCGATAACCCATGCAGTGTTGCCAGAACCATCAACTGGACCACCTACACGAGTAACGCTCCAAGGAACAGTTTGGCCTGAACCGCTACCGCCACCGCCACCTGGAGGACCAGGCATCATGGTAACAATACCGTCAGATTCCATGCTCAGAACATCAACATTGTCACCAAACGCTTCTTGAGCAGCAGCACAAGACATATTGATGGTGAAACCTTTGATTGAGTTCTTGTAAACGTATTGCAATGCCGCTTGAGCGTTACCGCGAGCTTGAGCTGCTGCAACCATTCCACGAGCACGACCGTCAACGTCGAACTTGGATACGCCATCATTCAAGCGAACAATACATCTGTTTTGAACGTTAAGGATATCAGCGTTTGCTGAGTTTGTGGGTGCAGGGGTGGCATTAACAGCCCCTACCATAGCCATTGCGATGGCTGTAGCAATCGTAGATTTATACATATTTTTTTCCTATCAACTTGTTGTTATTTTTGCTTATGATTTTTTTTATAAAGCAATTTCAGTATAGGGGGAATATTTATTACCTTGCAAGTGTAATTAATATTTTTTTAACAAAATAAAAGTTCTTCTAATGGATAGGAAATCCTTTAAACCCTTTAGTGTCAAAGGATGCATGAGATATTAAAAATGACTTAAAAATTAATTTTCAGTGGCTTTTTTATCAAGAAATAGTCTGAAACTTGAAGGTGGAATAGTAAAAAGATAGTGGAATGAACAGAGTGTTTAAAAGCCCCTAACCGTACTTTTCAATATAGACAGCAGGGATATAGAGGCTTCTTTTTATGTATATCAGAGTTGATTAGTTATGCAGATAGAATATGCCAATAGTGACTTGACAATAACGCAACAGAAGCAACTGATAAAACAACGATGTCGATAACTTTCTTTTTCATGGCATCACCTTTATTTCAACTCATTTTACAACGGGATATCACTAAAACATTTTTCTGAAATAGTGATTTCCTTTTTCCAATATATTCCGTTTTACTTTCTACAACGTCCCGATGACGGGATAACAAATGTATAGCAAAGCTGGGCGAAGAGCGCCCGATAAAATCGAACTCATCAAGCGCTAAAATCTTCACGAGCGACCAAAAAACAAACTAAACGTATCATTGGAAGAAGCTGTTTTATGACGTTGAAATTTCATAACTTTATGAAAATTAATGGATTAATTTGAATTTTCCGGACTACCAAAAAGAGGGGGCGTATCGATATGACACGCATCTAGTAAATTAGTCTAATATAGATGTATCGCATATTATTTTGTCGTCATGAAAGACGTATTTATGTTCTGCTGAGTAATTTCATGAACTCATTTAGATGTCTACTTTAACTACCAGCTGTCAGAAAATCTTGTCTTAAATTTTCCGTTAATCAAATTATTGTTTTCACATTTAAGAATAATTAGAAAGCCTGTATAGCAAGTAATATACAAGCAGAATTAAACGTTCATTGCCCATTACATTGGTGATTACAGAGCAATCTGTTTATTTAGCGATGACCAAGAAGGGGTTGAGTAATGAGTACAGGTGAACATTTAATTGATGAGATACTAAAGAACGATAAATTAATGAGTATTGATAACTGCCCAGGAGTACCAGTAAATATTGGACTGGCAGTGTATGGTTCTGTTCAGGATGACAAAGGTGGAGTTGTTATTGAGCCTACCGACAAAGATTTATCGAGTGCTATCAATAAGGCCATCGGGTTTAGTGGCGCAAATTCTGAAACCTCAGTCTGGCATTTTCAGATTGGAAAACCCACACATCATTTTGTTGTTATTCCCTGGTACAGACATTCAACACCCGATTACGGTCAGGTATATACCGTTTTTATGGCATGGGAGAATGCGTATACGGTTCAACAATATGTGAATGGAAGTGATCCAGCTCCGGATATTGGTGGTACAGGATTCAAACATGTCTGGACCGTTAGTGAGCTCAATAAAATGCTGACAGACTTAATGACCAAAGACTCGGCATGGGAAGACTACTTTGGTCAGGTGGGGCAATCGCGAGCCAGTAAACTGGAATACTGGAAGTACAAAACAATGAGTATTGATAAAGCAGTGAGTAATGTGACCGCTTTTTCTGATTAACTGGCTTGAAATAACTCGGCGTTTGCATGAAAGCTTCATTTGGGCTACTTAGATTTTGACTACTTAGCCAGAAATACATTTCATGCGGACGCGCATTCCCTTTTCTCTACATATTTACGTATATTTTCCGATATAGCATTTATCTATGCATAAAACTGAGCATTTAGGTAAATGCATCATCCCTCTATCTGGAGCTGTTTAGCCACAGGGTAAGAGCATAAAATAGGTTTTGTATTAGATTTCCTTTTATAAATATTGAGTTATTGGTTCTTTAAACTGCTCTTGACCATACTTTCGGTAAATGTTGAACTAAAGGGCTTATAATCAAATAACTCGAAACTCGTTTAAAACTATAAAAATAACTTAAGTCAGCACAAATGGGGTAGCTATGCTGTTTAACCGTAAACAGAACGATAAATTGGATAATCGTGATGATTTAATCAAGCAACTCAAAGCAGAAATAGACAGTATTTCCGAATATTGCACTGTTATTTATTTCTCTCCACAAGGCGAAGTTTTGAGTGCCAGCCCAAGATTTTTAGCATTCATGGGGTATTCCCCAGAAGAGATCATTGGCAATCATCACAAGATGTTTTGTCCGACAGAAGTGGCAAACTCGTCAGAATATAGAAGCTTTTGGTCTGATTTAGCGAAAGGCAAAAGTAAATCAGGTCAATTTTGGCGTAAGAGAAAAGACGGAAATGATATTTGGGTAGAAGCGACTTACATCCCTATTGTGTCTAATGGTCAAGTGACCAAAGTCATGAAGATTGCAAACGACGTTACCATTGCCCATGAAAAAGCTGTTAGTAGCCAAGCATTAATTAAAGCCATTCACCGTTCAAATGCAGTCATTGAATTTACCCCGGAAGGTATTGTTGTGGATGCCAACGAAAATTTCTTGCAAACGCTTGGATACCAAAACCTGAATGAAATTGTCGGTAAGCATCATAAACTATTTTGCGACGACGACTTTTATCAAGAAAATCCTGATTTCTGGAAAGAACTTAGGTCTGGTCAGGTCAAAGATGGTTTGTTCCGTCGCGTTGATAAGAAAGGCAATACAGTCTGGATAGAGGCAACTTATAACCCGGTTTACGACCAACGTGGTGAAACAATAAAGATTGTTAAAATTGCCACCGATGTTACTGACCGGGTAGAAAGACAGTTAGCTATTCAAAAAGCGGCGGAAGTGGCTCACAGCACTTCTGTTGAAACGGCGCAAGTATCTGAAAGAGGCGCTCAAATCTTAAAAGAGAACCTGAAAAACTCTGAAAAGATAGCCATTGATATTGGTAAATCATCGGGGCTGGTTGAAGAACTTAATGCTCAGTCAGCAGAGATATCCAAGATAGTAACCACCATTAAGGCGATTGCAGACCAAACCAACTTGCTAGCGCTTAACGCAGCTATAGAAGCCGCAAGAGCAGGGGAGCACGGTAGAGGTTTCGCCGTTGTTGCCGATGAAGTTAGAACGTTAGCCAGCAGAACAACCACTTCGACAGAAGAGATCAACCAAATGGTTGATAGAAACAATCAACTAGTGGCTCAGTCCAGAACCAGCATGGTAGAAGTGACAGAACAGGCTAACCGAAACGCGGAATTAATTTCAGAAGCGTCGGGGATTATCGATGAAATCCTCAAAGGTGCGGATTATGTCTCGGATATCGTTGGTCAGTTAATGGATAATTCAAACCGATAGCGAACAACGAATTCATTCTTCACTTTTTTGCGCCCGTTAATTTAATATGATGGGCGCTTTCCTAACTCTTCATTGCGTATTTTCATTATTCTGGTTAACCCATCCCGGTATAACCATCAGCCCTAAAATTTTCTGCTGAGACTCGCGCTTTAGTGATGTGTTGCTAAACTTACTTAAAGGTAAATTTGTATGCACTTTACTAAGCATTACCCGGAAGGAGTCACAAGCAATGCATCATCTTTCTATTGGTAAAATTATGGGCGGCTATCATTCGCAAATGCACTTTATCAGGGCTAATGATGATATTAGAAGCGCAGCCAGAAAAATGCTGAAATTGGATGTATCTGCATTGCCGGTTATCGGTGACGAAGCTGATATTGTAGGGCTTTTGACATCAAGGGATATATTGAATGGCTATGTGTCACATGATGATGTGCCTCTGGTTTTAAGCGTGATGAATAAAGACTTTGTTGCCGTCAAAAAATCAGATTCAATCCAATACGTTGCCAATATAATGGGTAAGCTCGGTGTTCATCACATCATTGTTGAGCATAATGGATTAGTCTGCGGCATTGTCTCTAGTTACGATTTTTTGAGGCTTTATAAAGAACCCGAAGAGACTATTGAGACTACCTGATAGAGCCTGGCTATTGAAGCCGGATAAACTGCATGTATCAAATTAAATTGCCCCGCAAAGTGGTAAGGCTTGTGTTTACCGGATATCTATGAACTGTGCTTTTCTTTTTTGCGCCCCAAGAGGTAATAAGCAATAACGGATAAGCTAGCTAACGGTATGCATAATGTAAAATATCCTATGGGGTAAAATACAACACCCCCGCCTTTATAAATGAAGTGAAAATGAAAAATGCTAAAGAAATAATAAGTAACAAAGGGTTGAATGGCCAGGGCGACTCCACCGAACAGGGGGCGGTAGTGATTCATAATACCTACACACGTGAGGCTAATAATAGAAAAAATAATAAATAGCATGCCTGTTACATAGAACTCGGTTGGTTAAAGAACTTTTTCATGAGTCTCAGTTTCGTTTTGTTTTTTCTGCATAATGACGGGCATTATAACCGATGCTCTGTTATACGCTTAACGCTTCGTTTTCAAGTTAAGCTTTCACCATTGAACATGATCACTATAGCCTCTACACTTCCCGATAAATATTTTTTATCTTCTTGGCGCGGTAAATGTAATGCGCAGCGTTTTTTTCATTGGGGGAATTCTCCCTTTTCTATTAACGAGTTGTACTTACTCACTTGACGAGCATTTTATATTTGAATGTCATTCCCCTGATGAAATGTATAACGCGCAATCTATAGCAGTACAAGGGGGCGGGGCGGCAGGAAGTCAGTATATCAACATCTACATTACAAAAGCAGATGATGAAGAATTCAAGACCAGAGTTATGGTTACTTCAACATCAGATAAGCTTATTCTTGAATGGAAGAAAGGAAATAATCTTATGATTACCGTAGATGATGTTCGCATATACGAGTTCAAAAACCATTTTGATGAATCCGTATATTGGGAACAAACAGGACAAGGGAAAATAGAATTTCAATATAGGGCCTTTAACGATAGCGAAAAAGTAAGCCAATGCATCAATTAGAGGTATTAAATCACTCATTCGCATAATGCTATGCGTTCTTGCTATGGTTTCTTATTCAACGTACGCAGTTGCAGAACCAAATGATAGGAATGATTGCTCCGTCAATTCCGGCACCCTGAAATATACACACAAAGATGAAACAGCCAGTTGTTTTATCTTTAACAGGAATTTACTACTTCTGATGCACAATGCAAAATGAGCCCGGCACCGTAAGTTATACGATATTTATTGATTGGGCTAGGGGCGTGGATGGTCTTCGACTTTGGTTATTTCGTTAACTCGTCGCAACAGTTACAAAAGGATAGGGTGTGCATTGAGAACCAATGGCACTCGGGCACCACGGCGGGCGAATTAGCACTATCAAAAGTGATCAGAACCCGTGCATGGCCTGCATTGAGGGTGTTCAAACTTCTGTGTCAGCTAAAAGTTAAAGTTCGACATATTGTTCGACCCGCCCTTCAAAATGGATGCTCAACTGTGACAGTGTGAGATTCCAATTCTGGACTGGGTGAGTCCACTTTTCGGTGGCCTTCAACATACCCGCGTAGAGAAGTTTGAGCAAACTGTTTTCATTCGGGAAACCGCCTTTGGTCTTGGTCAGTTTGCGAAACTGACGGTGTACGGCTTCTACAGCATTGGTGGTGTAAATGGCTTTTCTGACATCTTCGGGATATTTGAAGTAGGTAGATAGTTGCTCCCACTTACTACGCCAGGATTTAATGACCAAAGGATATTGCTTGCCCCATTTGGCTTCCAGCTCATCCAATGCTTGCTCTGCTGCGTTTTTGGTCAAAGCGCGATAAACGCATTTTAAATCTGCCATAACAGACCATCCTGACCATGCAGACCTTGACCAGATTGAAGTCCTTTAGCAAAGGCTTCAACATCAATTTCGAATTTTTTGGACATGTGCCATTTCCTTTTTGAGGAAGTTTAAAGAAATGACACAGAATTTTGAACACTACCCCTGCATTCAAAATAGAGCCGATAGTTTTTCCAGATGGCTGCTCGCCCTTCATGTTTTACCTTTCATAAAGCAAAACTCTCCAGCGTAGAGCCCTTCGATTAGTACATAGATTCTGGTATGGGTTAGGGGTTGGGTATTAGGCTTTCAGCCTCTAATCTATGTACTGAAATATTAGCCTTAAACTTGAATATTTGGATGTGTAAATATGTTTACTTTAATCTTTTTTTTGAAACTGCTTCTTGCTGGCTTATTGTTTAATCTATATTCATCAGCGACAGTTTTTATACTTACTCTCCCTAAAACAGTTATATATTCAATTAAATCTATGACCATTTTAAAAGAGTAAACTGTTAATGTGGATTCAAGAAAAATGATTTTAATATTCGCATTATCAAAAACTTGCAACATAAAGGAGATAAGCAAACTAATCCCCATCCCCATAAGAGGGTAACCAATATTAGCCGGCAATTCCCTTACAGAAGTTTTTGTTACGCTATTGTCTAATAAGTTTAAAAATGTGGATGGTAGTACAAATATCAACGCAAATACACCAATACCAAACCCTAAAAGGCTTGGTATTGCCCCAATAATATATTCTCCAGCATCAAAATCATGATTACCGTAATGATGTGCATAAATAGTTATCAAACTACCTAAAATAATAGACCAGTAAAATGAAGGGAAAACCCTTTCACACCACATGCTTAAAGGGGCAAAATTTTTAGTATATGTAGGATCACCTTTGCAGGCATAAGCATTGGCGAGCCTGAAAAAGCTACCGATAAAAGGCGCCCTAAAAATATACCTAGCTATCACTATCGAATCCTAGTTCTATCCATAGCTTCTCTAATTTTTTGAAACATCTTGATATGAAATGCTTTTTCTTCATCTTTCTTTTTTGGAACTGGGATTTTTACAGGGAACTTCTTGAATGAAAAGTTTGCCCATTTTTTCAAAAACTTATCAAAATACCTAATCTTTGCATCTCCATTTTTACTTGCAATTTCTAGATATGCCTTTGTTACATTGGGCAATTGATTGATTTCACCGTTCTTCGCAGGAGTTTGTATTAACTTTGTTTTTGCTATTCCACTATCTCGAGATTCTTTATCTATAAAAGCCTCTAAGGCTTCAATGTCCCGCCAATCATTCGTATATGATATGTCTATCTCTATTTTTCCGAACCTTTCAGCTTCTTCTAATCTTTCGATTGCAGCTCCTTCTTTTAATACTTTGCATGTTACTTGATAATCCTTGAAATCAGTAAACTTTGATTTTATATCTTCAAAAAAATGAATTAGCACTTCTTCTACGGTCGTTGGTTGAGGAAGTTTGCCACCTCTATTTTCTATACAAAGAATATGATTTTCATAAGAAAACACAAAATCAAACTCACTTCTCTTGGTAGTTGCAGATTTATCTTGGGGAACCTCATACAATTGTTCATTAGTGTAAAACTCGTTCAACCTGTCAACTTTGTCGTATCTTCTTAGCTTTCCTCTTACATAGTTCGGTTCTGGTTTTAGATTAATTGGAACCATATAAAATTCGCTTCGCTTCAATCTAACGCCATAATCGTGCAGCTTTTTATCAGTTTTTTTCAGAGTGGTAACTTCAGCTAATTTCTCGGATATTTTTTTATACCCATCAACCCCAATCAATCCATTTTTTTTTGAATTTACTGGTATAACTTGAATATTAAAGAATAGGCAGGTTGCCATATTTTGAGATTCCTTTGCTATTTGTTACGGTTATTAGTGCTTGCCTATGCGTATACAACTTTGCAAGGGTTAGGATGTTACACTTTAAAAGAGTGATGTTCTACCCAAACTGATTAACAAAAGTACAATTCATTAAAAAATCGTGCGCTATCTGAAAGTAAGTGAGCTCCTGTAATAAGATTCATGTAGCGCAGCGTTACGTATACTAAACATTATTAATTTCAAACCAATAGAAGTGACATCATGGCAAATAAGGTTTTAGTAACCGATGTGGGAACTGCGATCGTAGGAATACAAGGAGTATTTAAGGGGCGCTATACACCATATAAAGGAACAAAGATAATTAGAGCCCTTAAACGGCTTGAAGATGCTGACGAATTTATTACTTACAACGGTAAAGGAACTGATGGAAGTGGCATTGGTTTTGATTTAAAGCAGTTGAACGAATTCTCATTAATGTATAGGGATACCGAATTTAGCCCTAAAGGAACTCATACAGATATGAGGGAGATTTTTTGGCCTAATATTATTGGAAGCTGTCTATTTGATACATTTAATAGATATTGCAAATTTGATAGAGAATTTGCTGACAGTTATGAAGGAGATAACCGTAGAGATGTTTACATGACATTAATGCTTTGGAAATGTTGGAAATCAGGAGAAACTTTTCAATAACGCCGATAATAATTTCAAAAACTGCAAACCAGTTCACAGTGTGAACCGATAAAGATTATCTCGACATCAATTCAACATCGGCACAGAGTCCGGCACCAAGTAAATTCAATTCAACCATTTCAAGAACCACATTAAAAAACAATTCATTCGTTCCAACAAATCAGCGCTGCGGCACCGAACGCAAGTGCAAGAAACCTAACTAAACACGTTTTAAAAACAGAAATAGGCCAGATGTCTGATTCAGGCCAGAAACGCACTTTGGCACACTCCAATATCTAATTACCTATAATGTATATTATGTTAAATTAAATAAGTTATTATATATCAGTTAGTAAGCTATGAAGCCACCCACTCATTCATTATCTATTTGTTGTGGTTCATCTAAAGACTTATTATGAAGCTGTTGCATATTGTTTTCTTTGAGAGTGGGAATCCCTCAGCTCGAAATCCTTATCTCTGTAAAATGTGCGTAACTCACGTAGAGAACGATTTTGAAATTCCTTCGTATTTTTGCTGTTTTATTTGTTCTTCATAAACCTGATATTCAAATATTTTACAGCTCTCAATGAAATCGAAATTAAGAATTACATAGATGCTATTCTTCTACTAATTCAGCCTTAAATCACATTAACTGTAGGTGTAATATATTAACCTCTGTTTTTTATTATCAGTTAAATTGATTAAAGGTACTAAAATGAAGAACATAAATAAGAAGATTCTGACGCTTGTCAGCTTTTTTGTTGCATGCGGCTCAGCAAGTGTCAACGCAGATGAAATTTTAGAAACAATATGTGTTGGTAATATTTGTTTGTCGATACCAATCAGTAGTGATGGTAATGTATCCAAAGAATCAGAAAACATACCAAATGATACGGGCCCAGGGTGTCCCCCTGATTGTAAAGATCCATGGCCTTGATACGTTTATTTATACATTTCATTAGACAAAGCCGCTTTTAAGCGGCTTCAATTATTCACTCAGGCTGTTCAGTTGCCCAGTGCAGTTGATTTAATAACTTACGCTCTATAGCGCTTTGAATATCATTAAAGAAGGTTTTTTTGTCCGTAAATATCGACGTGTAAATAGCCGGTTTTTGTTGTTGAAATAAACCCAAACGTTCGCCCGCTTGTTCAATTTCAGATTGGGCATATCCTTTATTTTTAAACAATTCTATCGCTTCTTTCTGATATTCTATTGCATGTTCAAAGTCTTTATTGGCGGCATAAGCGGCTGCAAGAGTATCAACATAAACCGGATCTTTTGCGTAGCGTTTATCCTGAATAATGGATTTAGCCAGTTCGACAATTTTATCGGTGGAAATAAGGTGCTGGTCTGATGAAGTTGATAATTCCCAGGCAACATTATTAGCTCCTGTGGGAAATTCTTCTAAAGAGGCTTGAAGAATTAACTCTTTGGCTTTTTCTTCATTTTGTTTAATTTCAAATCCATTGGCGTGAATGAGTGCGATTTTATACAAGTCAACTGTATCTGGATTGGCCTTTTGAGCTTTTTCTAACAACCATAATGGATTAGCCGCTCTGGGAAATACATTCATATCCAGATAGTAAAGCGTGGCCAAATATGCGGTTGCATAGGCATTGCCTTTATCCGATAGATTAATGATTCCTTTATAACCAATTTCCTGATCTTTTTCGGTTTTTCCGTACAGTAACAATATGATTTCTTTAATTAATCTTGCTGACTCATCATAATAACTCGCTCGAGATACCCATTTATAAGTTTCAATAATCGCTTCTTTATCTTCGGAATCAAAATACAGGCCAGCAACTCTCATTTGAGCATAAACACGCCCTGATTCCGCCAGTTCCAAGCAGGCTAAAAACGCCTCTGAATCCCCTACTTCACTGGCTTGATTGCACACCTCAAGATCCGCATCCCAATAGGGTTCTTGCTGTATGACTACGGTTTCACTCTCAATATTTTCATCTTCTACTTCAATCTTGTCGGACATGAATCGGGTAAATATTGAAAGCATGAATAGCCACAACGCAGCATAGGCCACAAACTTAATGACTCTCTTGGTTCTATTTTCCTGTGGCGCTATGTATTCAGCTTTTTGATTGATGGCAGCACTACCATATGCCGCATAGAAAACAGCATCCATTTCTTCCAGCGAAAAGGCTTTGGAAAGCTCAAGCTCTTGTCCTTGCCAGTCAAAAATGCGAGCAAACTCAGGAACAACATAATCCGGGAGATTGGAGGGGCTCCAATCTTCGCGAGAATGGCATAAGTGCCCTGCCAATAATTTGAATACCTGATAACTGAGCAATTGTCGGCATTCTGAAGATTGCATCAGTTCGTTATTGAACAGAGCCTTCCAGTCGCCATCGTCGGTTCGGGAGTTATCAAGCAGTTCGGTGAGAGATGCAAGAAATTGTTCTATCTTATCTTTCAAATAAACTTCCTGTTCTGTCACGGGTTCGATCTCTGCTATCCATTGAGAGCCTTGTTCTTCATCCTCTTGCACTTTATCGAATGAGTCATTATTCGAGTCGTCGCCAGTCTGCTCTAAAATCGCATCCTCATTATGAGATTCAGAAAATTCGTAACTTAATGCCGCTTGATACGCTTCATTTAGCCGCTGAAATTTTTCTGGTTCATCTTCTGGATGACAGTCACGCAGTAATTTCGCATATGCGCGTTTGATCTCTCTTTCATTGTCCGTTGGCGCTATACCTAAAACTTCCCAACAATTCATTAATCGTTATCCCTCGATTTGCTTCATTATTGATAAAACCTGATTACGTGCGGAGGCTATTGCCTGTTCATTTTGGCTGAGCAAGGTATTTTCAAAATCTTGCAAAACCTGAGCGATGTAAGTACGCATATCACCGAGATGCTCTTCATAAAGCCTTTCTAACTGTGCAATGATTTGTTTGTTCAATGCGTTTTCGCGAGGATGAATTTTAATATCGTTCAATTTTGCCAGACTTTCTTCAATTTCTTCCGGGCTCATATTGGTTGCGGAATTATTAATAATTAAACGTTCCGTTTTCCCGGTGGTTCCAACTTTTAGTATAGCTTCCAAAATACCATTGATGTTGTAAGTAAAGCGTATATCAACGAACTGTTCACCCGCCTTGTCTTTCGGCACATCACTTTGGATCTTGCCTATACTGATGTTGTTTTTGGTTAGCCGGCTTTCGCCTTGAAAGATCTCGCACACAATCTGTTCCTGATTGTCATGAACCGTATGCAGCCTTTTTTCACGGCTTACCGGCACTGTCATATTACGCTCGATAATAGGTAGAAAATGTCCGGATTCGTATTGATTAACGCCACGTTCCACCACAATTCCAACCCCCAGTGTATAAGGGCAAACATCGGTTAATACAATGTCGTTTAAGGCTTCGTTTCTGGCTTTTAATGCTGCTTGAATCGCGGTTCCTCTGGCAACCACTTCATCGGGATCAATATGGCTGGTTGGCAGCATTTTAAACATCCGAGACACTTCACTTCGAATCCAGGGCATTCTGGTTGCACCGCCAACCAAAATCACTTTATTTAGTTGAGAACTTTCAATCTTGCTATCTCGTAGCGCGCGTTCAATGGGTAAGGTGAACTGCTTTATTAAATGTTGAATGCACTTTTCAAATTCAGTGCGGGTGCAGTGCCACTGAATCTCTCTGCCGGCCAGAGATATTGAGACTTCCCCTTCATGTGATATCGACAGTGCATGTTTCAGTGTTTCAATATGAGCATTGAGTCGAGATTGTTCGTTCTTGTCTAATGCAATGAGTTGAAGATTGTTTTGTTTTAAGAACAGTTCTTTTAACGCTTGAGTAAAGTCCTCTCCACCAAGAAAATTGTTTCCTGATGAAGCTCTTACTTCAACGATATTATCGAACACATCCAAAATAGAGACATCCAGGGTTCCACCACCAAGGTCGATAACCATGAACATCTGTTCTTCCAACCCTTCATGTATTCCATAAGCGAGTGCTGCGGCTGTGGGTTCATTGATCAACCGTTCCACTTTTAGCCCTGCCAACTCCCCTGCTATTTTGGTTGCCGAGCGTTGAGCGTCACTAAAATAAGCCGGCACACTAATAACGGCTTCCGTTACTTCGCATCCCAGGTAAGCTTCTGCATCCTGTTTAAGTTGTTTTAACATCAGAGCAGAAAGCTCTTCCGCTTTAAAGGTACGATTACCTAATGTGATTTGCGCTTTTGTTCCCATTTGGCGCTTAAATGTTGCGACACTTAATTCTGGGTGGCTGATTAAGCGCTCTTTGGCTGACTGCCCAACAATTATTTCCTGACTTTTTTCGTCATAACTGATGACTGACGGTGTGAGGTTGCTACCTAGAGCATTCGGTATGAGTGTTGGTTGTCCATCTTTCCAAACACAAATCAGGCTGTTTGTTGTGCCCAGATCAATTCCCAGTAAAGCCATATATATCCATCATATTGAGTTCAGTATCACGGCTAATTTTGCCTGAATCATTTCCTTATGAATAGGCTCTGTTGAAAAGTCATCGAAAAAGTACGGCTTTCAGCCGCCATTTCATTATGCAAGCTTAAGATTTTCTTAAGTTTTGACTGCGATTATCGAGTATCAATGCTAAAGTTTTACAGAATTCCCCTTTCACTTATATTTTAATGGACACTCATTCCAAATGAGAATTTTACTGGTTGAAGATGATATTCAATTAGCCGATGCGCTAAAAACCTCACTCAGTCATGAGGGATTAACCATTAATCACGTCACGTCTGGAGCGCAAGCGCTTTCCAGCATTCAAGCTGGTGACTGCGATATGCTGATCCTGGATCTCGGCTTACCGGATATGGATGGAATAAGCGTTCTCAAATCGATTCGTAATTCCAAGAACCTGTTACCTGTTCTGATCCTGACCGCCAGAGATTCAATGGATGACAAAATACGTGGTCTTGATACCGGAGCCGATGATTACCTGATTAAACCATTCGAGATGCAAGAGTTGTTTGCACGTATCCGGGTCATCGAACGCCGCTTGGGCACTGCTGAACAGTCCGTAATCAGCATAGGTAATGTTAGCCTAAATACCGCGGAACATAGTGTAACCCTTGATGCTCAGCCTTTAGAACTGTCGAAGAAAGACTACATGGTATTACGCTCTTTAATGGAAAACGCTGGCCGAGTGGTATCCAAAGATAAACTGGAATCCTCATTATATGAATGGGGCGAAGAAATCAGCAGTAATGCCATTGAAGTCAGGATCCATCATTTACGCCGTAAACTGCCCGATGGCTTTATTAAAACCATTCATGGCGTCGGTTACACCATTAAGAAAGTATGAATTCCATCACTCGATTTTTGGTTAGCATCATCATATCAGTGCTCACATTAGTGACCTTCTCTGCCGCTATTCGCGGCTACAATGTGAGTATGAGCAAAGCGAGTTATTTGTTTGATAAAGACTTACAACTCATGGCCGACACCATTCGTTCTTTACCCACAAGCAAAGACAATCCGCAATTAATAAAGCTACATCAGCAAGATCATCTGGCGTTTCAGATTTGGCATCATGATCAATTGGTACTGAGAACCGACAACACTCCTAACACCGCCATCGGCCCCTTGGAAAAAGGCTTTTACGAGCAAAACTTTTCAGGTAAACGTTGGCGCGTGTATGCCACATACGAAACAAAGAATGAGCGTTTTATTTTAGTGGCTCAATCTATTGATGAACGCTTTTCTGTTGCTGAACAGTTGATCGTCGCAGCAATGAGTCCTTTGATTATCAGTATTCCGTTTTTGGCTTTATTGATCTTTTTCCTGATTGGCGCAGGTTTAAAACCGTTACGTAAACTGTCCGACCGACTGGATACCAAAAAATCAGATGATTTTAGCGAAGTTCGATTAACCAATATTCCGGTTGAGCTAAACCCGGTTGTCAGCAAGCTCAATTCTCTACTTTCCCGTTTGGGCGCCTCGTATCAACGAGAGCGTCGATTTGCCTCGGATGCAGCCCATGAATTAAGAACGCCGCTAAGTGTGCTAACTATTTCCCTGCACAATCTGGCTAATGAACTGCAAGAACAAAACCTGGATACCGCACAAGCCAAAGCATTGAATAAAGGCGTGGAGCGAATGGGACACGTCATTGAGCAAATGTTAATGCTGAATCGCACCAATCCAGACACCTTTATGCAACAGTTTTCTACGTTCTCTCTTGATGCACTGGTTCGCGAGCAAATTGGTGATTTTTATCCCAAATTAGAAGAAAAGGAACAAACCATAGAGTTTTATGGTCAAAACGTCCGGTTAACAGGCGATGAAACCTCGGTAGGCATTTTAATCTTTAATTTATTAAGTAATGCTAACAAATACATTCCTGTTCATGGCAAGATCGTGCTCAGTTCGGAATACAGGGAACAACAACCCACCTTGATCATTGAAGACAGTGGCCCGGGCATACCAGAACAAGAATATGAACATGTTTTTCAACGTTTTTACCGTATTGGTGGAGACAGACATAATTCCAATGAATCAGGATGTGGGCTCGGCTTGGCAATAGTAAAACAAATCTGTGATCTTCATCAGGCACGTATAGAATTATCTCGCTCGGAGTCTCTGGGAGGGTTACGCATAACTATATTTTTCAATGAGAATGCTGATTCTAAGCCTAATTACGAGAATGGAGGCTCAATTGTTAAAGCTTAGAGCCCCGCGCCTGGCTTCCCTATTGTTCTTCACTTTTTCCTGTTCGGTTTTTGCCGTAACGGAAGAGTATTTCCTGACCATAGAAAACCATTTGTTCTATCCCTCAGAGCTGAAAGTACCCGCGAATCAAAAAATCAAGCTCACCATTATTAACAAGGATGATGAAGCTGAAGAGTTCGATAGCTTTGACTTAAACAGAGAAAAAGTCATCTTCGGTAATCGTAAAGGCACTATCTATATTGGGCCTCTTGAACCGGGTGAATATCATTTTATTGGTGAATACAATCCTAATTCTGCACGAGGATTAGTCATTGCCGTTTCCCCTGAACAATTGGCAACAGAAGAAACAGGAGTGAGCGATGCTAATTAATACCGTCGTTTTATTCCTGAGTGATGCTTTGCCAACCTTTTTATTGATGGCACTTCTTTTAGCGAATAGCCATAGCCCTTCATTAATGTCCTCAATGACCAAAAGTATGGTGTACGGCACGATATTGGGGGTGTTTGTGTCGATTGTATTGATGAAGATTGTGGCTAATGCATCGGACTATTTTGAAGGCAATCTCTACGAGCTCATCTTGTCGTTCCTATTACTCGTGTTTTATAGCACCGCGATGGCTTATCTATTTACCCTTAATGGTCGTTTCCAAGGTTACAACCCAGTCATTGCGTTAATCTTGATTAGTATCAGTGTGGGTATCAATGGAGCCAGCCTGTTTACCTATTTATATACATTTTGGTCGCATACCGCAGCGAATGTATTGTCATTGGGTATCGTATTAGGAACAGGGATCAGTGTGTGTGTCGCAGTGATCCTGTTTTATGCCGCACAATGGACGTACATCAGTTGGCATTACAATGCCCCTATTTGGTTGTTTATTTGTCATATCGCCGGTCAAATGCACCAAATTATCCACTACCTGGAACAAATTGGCTGGCTTCAAAGTGGTATGCCGGTCTGGAATACTCGTCAGCTATTGTCTGAGCGTTCTGAAGTTGGGCATTTCCTGACTTCATTTATCGGTTATAAAGACTCTCCCAGTATGCTGCACCTCCTTGTGTTCATGTTAGCAATAGGTTTTGGTGCTGCTATTTACTACTGGAGTAAACATAACAACTTTCAATCCACACCTCGTAAAGATACAGAGGTATTATCATGATGTTACGTCTATTACTGCTGCTGGCTATAAGCCTGTATATCACCTCAACACAAGCCAACGAAGCCATTATTGATAAGGTTTATCACCCCTATGTACTTAGCACTGAGCGTAAAGTGGAATGGCGCTTTGTCTCCCGTGAATCCGATAATGGCAACATTCTGGCGCAACGTTTGGGTTATGGTCATTCACTACGCGAAGACTTGTCCCTTGAAGTCTATCTGATCGGTGAGCGCGATAGTGAAGACAACTTCGGTATTCAAGCCTATGAAATAGAATCTCGTTGGGTGTTGACCGAACAAGGTCGCTATTGGGCTGACTGGGGAATTCTGGTCGAGCTGGAAAAAGAACGGGCTGAAAACACCTGGGAATCCTCAATTGCACTGTTGTTTGAAAAAGAAATTAATCGCACCAGCTTAACCATGAACCTGTTCGTGGGCAAAGAATGGGGAGACGATGCTGACGAAGATGAATTACAGGTCTCATTTAGAATGAATTATCGCTATCGTCTATGGCCAGAGTTTCAACCCGCTATAGAAGTGTATACCGGCGATGAAGTGTTCGGAATTGGCCCAGCTTTCACAGGTGTTTATCGTTATGAAGGGAAAAAACAACTTAATTACGATTTGGGCTTTATTTACGATACCAGTGGAAAAGGCCAAGAACGAAGCCTCAGGTTCTCTCTGGAATGGGAGTTTTAAATCATTAAAAATCAAATAGTTAAAATAAATTAATAGAAATTCCTTTAATCTTAAGCACTCCTAAGAATTTCTTAAGAACTATTGACTATTGTTGTTACCATGAAAATGATTAAAGGTAACAACAGCATGCAACTGCTTGACTCAATTTCCTTTGAATGTGCCAGTGTAGAGCCGCAATTTAAAACACCTTCTTTTGAGAATATTGTTGCTCCTGCGTTATATACCCAGCCTCTGGAAGCGCTGATAGCACAACAAGGTGATATTTCTCGTGCCACTGTCGAAGCCTTTATCAAACAAGGTTTTCAGCAGGTTCATCAGGCTTCTATTCATTCCTTTATGCCTTCACTGTTGTATTTAAGAAAGTATGGTTTGATTCAGTCAGCCCTGGGTGTACGAGTATGCTCCGAGAACACATTTCTAGCTCAATACTTTGACCAACCTTTAGCGCAAGAGCTTAATCAGTCGGGTTTTCAGGTGGAATTGCAAGATTGTGTCGAAATAGGCAACCTGCGCAGCATTTCCAACACCTATACGCAGCATCTGTTTTTAATGGCTGTTCTTGCCTTATCGTTGCGCGACAAGTCAGTCATGCTGTTTACCGCGATACCACCGGTAGTCAATATTCTGGTTAAGCACAATATTCCTTATGTGGAATTAGCGGCCGCGGATGAATCCAGAGTGTCGGGTGGCCCAGATAGCTGGGGAAGTTACTACCAACACAAACCAATGGTAATGGCCGTGCGTATTGCCGATGTTATCTCCTGTATTGCTGAATCCAAGCTGCTATCCGCTTTATCGCTAACCTTTGACGGATTAATCCAGCAATTGGCAGAGCAACTAGAGGATGCTGGTGTATGAACTCCTATTCATTTCCTTACCCAAAGGCGTCTGATTGTAATGCTCATGCCTTGGTATATGGCTCTACTACATTAACGTATTCTGATTTAAAAGAAGCCGTTGCAGAACGCGCTAACTGGTTGCAGGAAAACCAGATAGAGCGAGTGGCCATTGGCATGGATAATCATCTTGAATGGGTATTATTCGATCTGGCTTGCCTAACCAGCAATGTATGCTGTATTCCCCTGCCCGGTTATTTTACAGAAAGCCAAACCAACCACATTTTGATGGAAACCGGCACGTCATCAATATTGACGTTGAAACCCGAGCCCATTTTAAATAGAGCACTTTCCTGTGAAACGCCTTTTGATGGTGTATACCTGCAAAATGTGGAAATAGAACAAGTGGTTCACCTTCCTGAAGGAACACAGAAAATCACCTTTACCTCGGGTTCTACGGGCTCTCCCAAAGGTGTGTGTTTAAGTATTGAAAACCAGATTAACGTGGCTGAATCACTGAAAACGGTCACTGGATTATCACGCCCGGTATTTTTGAGCCTTCTTCCATTAGCGACTCTGCTTGAAAATGTAGCCGGTGTTTACGGTACGCTTATGGCTGGAGGAACCGTTGTTCTTGCTAATGAAAACGACAGAGGCTTTTCTGGAAGCAAACTGGTGTCACCCGAATCCATGTTGGTATTGTTGAGTAAAACCAGCCCCAATGCCTTAAACCTGGTGCCAGAACTGTTGATGGTATTGCTTAATGCGTGTCAACAAGGATGGAAAGCGCCGGAGTCCTTACAGTTTATTGCCGTTGGCGGCAGCAAAGTCGATCCGAAACTGCTCACTGCCGCAGCGCAGTTAGGTTTACCGGTGTATCAGGGCTATGGGTTATCGGAATGCGCATCGGTTGTTGCTATCAATCATATTAATGATAACGACCTAAACAGCGTTGGGCAGATCCTGCCTCACCTGCAAGGTCATTGCCGTATTGAAAACGGTGAGCTGGTCGTGAGCAATAATGTGTTCCTGGGCTACATTCATGATCCACAAACCTGGGCTCCTAAAGAGGTTCGAACTGGTGATCTGGCATCCCTGGGGAGTGAAAACGAGAATCGCCTTTTTATTGAAGGGCGTAAAAAGAATCTCTTGATTAACTCATTTGGTCGAAACATTTCTCCGGAATGGCCTGAATCATTGTTACTGGCGACCGGACAGTTTCGACACGTAGTTGTATTTGGTGATGCCAAGCCTTTCTGTACGGCATTATTGGTTCCACTTAACCCTATGTTGACGGCTAGCGACTTAACGCCAGTGATGGCGGCGGTAAATGCTCAACTTCCTGATTATGCACAAATTCAAAAGTGGTTCATTGCTGACCAACCGCTTAGCAGTGGCAACGGACTATTAACGGCCAATATGAGGCCAAAACGAAACGCTATTTTTAACTATTTCTCGGCACAAATCGAAGAGCTATACAGCTCCCAACAAGCGTAACGCAGTTGGACTATGGAGAACGACAAATGACTTTTTATTCTCAATTAGTAAATGCAACACTGAAAGAAAAAGAATACTTACGTTCATCAAGCATCGTACAACGTTGCTTTACGGGTGATATTTCTCTGGATGATTACGTGGCATTCCTGCAACAAGCCTATCATCACGTAAAACATACCGTTCCCCTATTAATGGCAACCGGTTCCAAAATCCCATTTGATAAAGAATGGCTACGTGAAGCCATTGGTGAATACATTGAAGAAGAAACCGGGCATCAGGAATGGATCTTGAACGACATTGCAGCCTGCGGTTATGACAAAGAGCAAGTACGTCGCAGTCAACCGGCAATGGCAACCGAGCTGATGGTTTCCTATGCCTATGATTCGATCAATCGCATTAGCCCATTGTGTTTCTTCGGCATGGTCTTTGTGCTGGAAGGTACAAGCATTGAGTTAGCTGACGCAGCTGCAAAGAGCATTGGTGACAAGTTAGCATTACCGTCGAAAGCCTTTTCTTACCTGCGTTCACATGGTGCATTGGATCAAGAACATATCGTCTTTTTCCAATCCTTGATGGATCGCATTACGGATCCACAAGAGCAAGCCCTGATCATTCATAGCGCAAAAATGTTCTTCAAACTTTATGGTGATATTTTCCACGGCCTAACGACTGAACACGGCGTTAAATTGGCTGCCTAGTCACCTGTTACAGAATGAGCGGAGAAACGAAATGAACTGGCAGAACATTAACTGTCTGTTAACTGGAGCCTCAGGAGGCATAGGGCAAGCCATCGCTTTTGAACTGGCGAGCCTTGGCGTTAACCTGACGCTAACAGGGCGCAATGAAATCAAGTTAAAAGACATGGTGCAGCAGTTATCCCTTGTCTCAGCAGGAAATCATCGCTATGTGGTTGCCGATATTGCGCAAGCAGAACAAAGAGAAGCATTGATTCAGAAATTAAAAGGATCAGGTGGCATTAATATGGTGATCAATAATGCTGGCGTGTCGAGCTTTGGTGAGTTTGACCAGCAAAAAGCCTCTGACATTCAGCAGCAAATTGAGTTGAATCTGACCATTCCCATGATGTTGATCCACGGCTTATTGCCCGTGTTAAAGCAGCAACCAGAAGCCTATATTGTCAATGTGGGTTCCACCTTTGGCAGTATCGGGTTCCCCTGCTTTACCAGCTATTGTGCCAGCAAGTTTGGGTTAAGAGGATTTACCGAAGCCTTACAGCGAGAATTGGCAGATACCAAAGTCAAAACCCTGTATTTCGCGCCTCGTACCACAACCACAAGCATTAACAGCCCAACGGTAGTGGCGATGAATCAGGCATTAGGAAACCATTCCGACACACCTGAACAGGTCGCTCGTAAACTGGTTAATCAACTACAGAGCGCTCGCGCCCGTGAATTTGTTGGTTGGCCGGAAAAACTGTTTGTTCGGGTTAACGGCTTTTTGCCAAAACTTGTCGACAACGCACTAATGAAAAAACTACCTGTTATTAAGAAATTCGCCAATTTAACTACTGTGGAGAACCAATCATGAAACCACTTATCGCTTTAACTTGTGCATTGGCTCTATATGTACCATTAAGCCAGGCCGACATGCCACAAACACCTCAAGCGACCACTTCAATGTCGACGCTTTTGGATATTCAACATAACTGGGCCAAAGCCAACTATCAGTTACGTGACGATGCTCAGGTTGCCGCTTTTGAAGCCTTGCTGAAAGATGCCAAAGCCTTATCTGACAGCGATCCACTTAAAGCTGAAAGCTGGATTTGGTTGGGTATCACTCAGTCTACCTTTGCCGGCGTAAAAGGCGGATTAGGTGCCTTGTCACTAGCCGAAGATGCAAAAAAATCATTAGAGAAAGCTCTGGAAATCAACCCGGATGCGTTACAAGGCTCAGCCTATACAAGTCTGGGGACGCTGTATCATAAAGTTCCGGGCTGGCCGATTGGCTTTGGTAGTGACAAAACCGCGAAAGAAATGCTGCAAAAGGCACTAGAGATTAACCCGGAAGGTATTGACCCTAACTATTTCTACGGTGAGTTCTTGTACGACAAACACAAATACAAAGCCGCTAAAAAATACTTACTGAAAGCGCAAAATGCCCAAAGCCGTCCAGATCGCCCTGTTGCTGACAGCGGTCGTCAGCAGGAAATTAAGGATTTGCTGGCTAAAATTGAACGTAAGCTGGATTAATCCTCTTACTGTATCGATATGATGAAATAGCAAAAAGCCCGTACAAAACGGGCTTTTTCAATTTATTTGTGCAGCGTTCTAGCCTGCCAATGAATCCAAAAGCTTCATCACTTCCTGGCTTGCTTTTTCCATAGCAAGCAGATTACGTATGCCTTCATCCTTATGACCTTGCTGAATTTGCTTAATCGCTTCAACGCCTGAGCGGTGAACTTCAGCATGAGGTCTATCCAGGTCTCTATAAGATTTGTTTTGGGCAAAACGCTGGCGACCACCATTGTTGTACCATTTTCCTAATCGGCATGAGGTGTGGTCGGCAAATTCTCCGACCGATTTATTGCTCAGCCCATAAACAACGGAATACACATCGGTTTTCCATACAATGTGATCCAGTTTAACGGTTTGAATAAAGGTTCTTAAGGAAGAATCCGAAATGGTTCCTTTCATGGAATTACAATAGGACACCATCGAATCATATTGAGAATTTAGCTGGCTAACGCCAACTGATAAGGTGTCATTGTTACTTTTAAGATCGCCAACGGCGCCAACGGCTTCTTTGGTGGAGCCGATAATACTGGTCACCAAATCAGACACTTCACTTGCCGATTTATTGGTTTCATTCGCCAATGAGCGCACTTCATCGGCAACCACACTAAAACCTCTACCTGCATCCCCTGCTCTGGCGGCTTCAATGGCAGCGTTTAATGCTAACAAGTTGGTTTGATCTGAAATGCTGGTGATGGTGGTTACGAAGGTGTTGATACTATCAGCAGTATTGGAAAGTCCGGAAATACTGGTAGTCATCCCTTCCATTTTGGTGCTCATGCCATTCATGGAAGACACAATTTCATTGAGAGAGCGAGAGGAAACGTCGAAAAGTTCATTTATAGAGGAAATGGCTTCACTTTCTTTACTGATGCGCTCATAAGCATCCAATACCGTTTGCCTGACCCCTTCAACCTGGTTGAGAGAATCAATCATGCACTGTACCAGCATATTATCGTAAGTTTTATCGACCGATTGTTCTTGTAACAATAATTCCAGTTTCAGTTCTTCGTTCTCGGCTTTAACACTTTCAAGCTCATTTTCCAGTTCAATAATACGTTGATTTAGACGCTGATTATCTGACTCTGAACCTTTGTATTTTGAGGATAGTACAAACATTAATTAGACCTTTCGCTATCACATCGCCTAAGTTACCGCAGTTTGAACGATGTTGACTTAGTGATAAAAATTCGCCGGGTATTATTCCACTCTCAAGCGTCACCTGTCGATAATTAACTGGATAAATGCTGCAATAAATAAAACTCAGGTTTCAGATTTATTTTCGCTTATTGCTTTTGAGCAGGAATGCAGATCTATTTTTCCATTAGGTAAGGTGGGTATCGTCTTAAAAATATAGATCTGCTCAGGAATCATAAAACTCGGCAAACGAGCGGCTAGCTCCCGCCTTACATGCTCTTCCACCAATATTGTATCGGCTGAATCTGATGGCTGAATGTAAGCAACAACAAATCCTTCCGATTCAGTAGCCGAATCAAGCTTCACCACTTTGGCAATTTGCACAATGGATAATTTCATTAAATGAGCTTCTATTTCATCCAGCTCTAATCTATGCCCATTAATTTTTACTTGATGATCGCTGCGACCACAAAATTCTATATTGCCATTTCGTCGTCTGGCTAAATCCCCCGTGCGATACATGCGCTCAAATCCCGCGCTTTGGGAAAAGGGATTGGCAATAAAGCAACGGTCTGTCATCGCTGGTAAGTTTTGATATTCCCGGGCTAAACAGCAACCTGACACATACACCTCACCAATAACGCCATCAGGTAATAATTTTAAATTCTGATCCAGAATATAAAGCTGGATATTGGCAATCGGTGTTCCAATAGGCACAACCGCTCTGTCTGGTACAGAATGGCTAGCCTGGAGAGAGTTTCCAAGGACTAATCGTTGAGGAATTGGGTCGTTTTCTATGATTTCTGACGCAATCTGAAGTTGATCGTTCAATACCGCTAATAAATCCTCATATCGAGTCAGTGGATTAATAGGCACAACGCGAAAAACGGTAATCTTCTCTTCGCCATAGCGCTTATGCAATATACGCGTTTTCGAGACAAAGGTTTCACCACGCAAGAATTGTTGTGTCTGGATGTCATCTGTCGCAGCACTAATCTGAGCATTTTCGGAGGCAGAATAAGGCTTCTTGTTCTGATTATCCTCAATACTGGTCGCTGTATTTCGTAATGCTTTAGGAATATAACGGTAGTTAATAATGTTTAAATCGTTCTCGCCGACCAGTTCAAAAGCGTCTGATTGCTCGATCAATTCACGAAAATAAGCCGTCTTTTCCATGCTCTGACTCAACATCCAGGAATAGCCTTGGTGTGAGAACAGGTGCAATGAGGCGTGAAGCATCAAGGAAGCGGCGGGTCGAGAACCTTCCAACGTAAATTGGCCTAAATCAAAACTACCTGATGCGGCCTGATAATCGGCATGAGTGGTAACAGCAAAGACACTTTGCGGATCCTTAAACAAACACAAGCTAATCCCTTGAGCCAGATACAGCTGCTTATGAGCACAGAAGGTAATGGTGTCGGCGTGCTCAATGCCATTGAGCTTAAATCGATAATCGTCTGAAAAAACAAATGCCCCTCCCCAAGCAGCATCAACATGGAAATGAATATCGTGCTGTTGGGCGATTTGAGCCATTTCGGGTAGAGGATCGATCGTGCCGGTTTCGGTTGCACCCGCAATACCGATGATGGCGATAATAAACTGTTTATTCTCTCTGCATTGCTGGATCTGCGCTTGTAGCTCGGCGGTTTTAATGCGTTGCTGCTCATCCTGCTCGATCAGGATCAGGTTGTTCTCGCCCAAGCCTAACAAACCAACGGTTTTCTTAATGGAATAATGGGCTAATCGCGATACAAGAATAACCGCTTTCTTATAACCCAAAGACAGCAACGCTTCGTTTGCGCCAATTTGCTGTAATTGAGCTTTATTGATGCCTTGCGCGATAAGCCCTTTATTGCGAGCACAATACAGCGCAGTGATATTGGCAAGTGAGCCTCCGCTGGTCACAATACCAAACATATTGTGAGGATCCTGAACTCGCTCACGATAATAAGCATTCTCATCATTGAAGAATAATTTGTGCAGCATTGCCATCACTTGTCGTTCCATCAAGGTCAGGCTTTTTGAGGTTTCGACTTTAACCACATTCTGGTTAGCCTGGCTTATAAAGCGGCTAAATTCGGGAATGAAATTAGGAAGCGCCGATGTCATGTGACCAATGTATTTCTTGGATGAAACATTGATCATATAAGGAAACAGATCTTGCTGTAACTGTTGAAAATAGGCTTCAAAATCTTTGGGATGCGCCGGCAATTCAACCTGTGAAAATTTCTCTTTCAGCTCTTCCAAAGGCACATTAGGTTGAGTGATCTTCTCTCCCTGATAATGGGACAATTCGGTTTTGCCTAGTTGAGAATAAGCATTTTTAAACGTTCTGGCTCCGGGAATCGAATCCTGTTCTTGCTGAAAGTATTTCAGCACTCCCATGTATTCCGGGTACTGCGCGTGGTACAGCGTTACGTCAGCACCGGTCTCAGTGGAGCCATAAACATTGACCAACTCCACTTTACCCTGAAAATACCAATGAAATTCATCAACTAAATGCTGAAACAAAGGCTCTCCACTACTAAAAACCATCTTCAATGCACGTAAGAAATGATTATTCTCGTGGGCAAGCATTGCCTGTAGTTGTGAAGGTATTAATGTAATGCGTTGAATAGAATAAGAACGGATCGCCTCAAGTAATGGAGATGCTCTATTCTCTTTTGAATCCAGCATAACCAAAGTGCTACCAGAAACCAGAGGTTGTAACACTTCGGCAATATGATCGATGAAGCTAATGCTGGTTTTACCGGCAAATACAGTATGTTTATCCGCAGGGAATTGTTCTTGAAACCACATCAAGCGATTAATAATACTGTCGTGAGTTCCGACAACGCCTTTAGGTACACCTGTTGAACCGGATGTGTACATTACATACGCTGGTAAACCGGAAGCATTCGCGATAGCCGGAAGCTGCGAAGGCATACCATCTAAATTGGAAATTATTGAGGGTGAATCCAGGGTAATGAAAGAAACATCATGGGACTTAAATACATTGCGAGTTGATTGCTCATTAATGACGTATTTCAGCGCGGAGTCACCCACCATAAAATCCAAGCGTTGTGATGGATACTCAGGATCCAGAGGCACATATTGAGCCCCGCATTTGAATATCGCCAGCATCGCAATAAGGACGTTAGGGCTATATTGCAAGCACACTCCAACGCGATCCGATTTCCCTGAACCTTTATCAGCATCTAGTCCAACGCCCATAGAAAGCAAATAATTAGCGAGCCGGTTAGCCTGTTCGTTCAAATCCCGATAGCTAAGCCGGATAACATCACCATTATTATCACGCCAAATTACAGCATCATTGTTCGCGTAACGTTGAGCTATTTTGTCTATCTGGGCGAGCAATTCATTTTCAGCACTAAAATACTCGGGTTTCTCGAACATGTTATTGGTTAATAACGACTGGCGATGCTCTTCTGAAAGCAAGGAATAACAGAATATATCGTTGCCCGGATTACGAATAGTTTGTAGCAACAATTCGCTGAATGAATTGCAAAACTGATGAATGGTTTTCAGATTAAACAAATTGGCATCATAGCCCCAGTGCCATGAGTATTCTGTTTTACTCTCTGCTTTTTGCTTCGATTCGTTCTTGGCGTTGTCCTTCTCTGTGTTGGTGCTCTCATTTTTAGCGCGTATTGTCGCAGACAGGTTTAATTCCAACTCCACATTATGAAAATGCGTCGAAATATCATTAAAAGTTTCGAAATCACTCGAAAAGTCAAAATTTCCAATTTGATTAATTACTGAGATGTTCAAAGAACAAGCTTTATGACCACTGTTCAGTAATGAATTTGGGGTTAATTCATGCTCAAATAGCGCTTCTTTCAACTGCTTTTGAACTTGAGCAAGCAATGCTAAATAAGAAGAACTATCTTCTGCGTTCACACATAAAAAGAAGGGCTGACTATTTGAAGAATTGGAAATAGTCACTTTAAGTAATGCCTGCCGACGCAGAGTGTATCTGATTAGCCAAACTGAAAAAGTGGTGAGAACATGCACAACATCTGAAAATGGCTCAAGTGATAGAGGCAATAACGTTCGTTCTTGTGCTTTTGCTTTTAATTCTGGTTTTAGCTCAGAAAGTGCGACACTTAGCTCGTCAGGAAAATCAGGCACGGTTTCAAGCATAAATGACTTTTGTTTTGCCTGCTTTGGCTTGTCGTAGGGTAAGCCGACATTTGTGGTTAAGAATCGCTTGATAAACGCTTCAAGATTACCTTGCTTTCTACGATTACGTTCCAACCAGTAACGGTTAATGCTTGATATATCTTCGCTATAGGGCAACATGATGGGAAAACAGCATTCAGGATATTGGCTTTGCAACCTGGTTTCCAACTCCCAAACAAGGTTCGTCAATTCCGTTGATCCTGAAGAAGAATATTGATTCCTGTTTATTTCTTGTGCTTCCAATGCTGGAGAAATTAACAGCAAAATCTCCCCTTGAGCTGTGCCTTCTACCACTTCAACGGCTTGAACTGAGTCTATAAATGGTTCGGAACTTAAAAGCTGAATCAATTCATCTACAGAGATGCCCTGCTCCTTCATCGCATTATTCATGCGGCAGTGCGAAATAATAAAATCGCTGGATATAGGTTTTAAAGATGCAATGACGGAAGAACGAGGCGATGACTTCGCCTCAATTTGCTTGTTTGACATTCAACTACACCAGATACGGAAAGGTATTTGATCCTAAGCTACAGCTATTGGGAAAATAAGTATTCTTGTTGTTCCAAACATAAGCAAATCTTCTTATTCAATCGGCCTATATCTGAAATCACCTATACCTGAAATTATTTGGGGCGTGAGTTTAACACAGTCAAGATAGAAAAAGAGAGCGCTATACGCTCTCTTCTTAAACAATTTGATTTGTCCGCAAGCTTTATTGCCAAATGACCTGCCCTGGTTTTACCTTTTGAGCTTCATCCAGGTACTGCTTTTCAACTACATGTCTTTTCACTTTTAGCGTTGGGGTCAATTCACCACTTTCTGTTGTCCAGTTTGTATTGGTCACAATGATGCCACCTACTTTTTCATGGGACTCCAGCTTTTCATTAATCTGGTGCATAGTATTCGCTAAACTTTCCTGCAACACTTCTCTGGCAACGCCATCAGCATGAGAGCTCAAGTTTGCAATTAAAATAGGCTGAACCAAATGAGTTCCCATCAGGCACATCTGTTCGATATATTCATTTTCGGCAAACTCAGATTCGATAGGAATTGGCGCAACGTACTTGCCCTTTTCAGTTTTGAAGATATCTTTCTTACGACCAACGATAGAAACATAACCATCTTCCATTTTCCCTAGATCGCCAGTATGAAAGAAACCGTCAGAACGTAGTATTTCTCGACTTTTTTCTTCATCCTTAAAATATCCCATCATGGCAGACGTCGACTTCAACAAGATTTCATCGTCATCGGCGATCTTGATATCAACCTCAAATCCTGGCTGCGAAATAGTGCCGAATCTCACTTCGGTATTTGGTCCTGGCAAGCAGCCACAAGCGAAGGTCTCGGTCATGCC
Organism: Paraneptunicella aestuarii; assembly: GCF_019900845.1. Taxonomy (NCBI): domain Bacteria; kingdom Pseudomonadati; phylum Pseudomonadota; class Gammaproteobacteria; order Alteromonadales; family Alteromonadaceae; genus Paraneptunicella; species Paraneptunicella aestuarii. The sequence continues at coordinate 2,436,531 of NZ_CP074570.1, forward strand.
CCATCCTTCCGCGATATGGATATCCAGCTTTTTATACCATTGCAACAGTTTCTCAGACAAAGGCGCAGAACCACTTAAAAACACTCTGGCACTGCTTAGCCCCATCTGCTTCTTGATCTTGTTTTTAACAATGCCGCTCACTACTGGAATTTTCAGTAATAGCTGTAACTTTCTATTGGGAAGTTTGTGCAAAATCTTCTTTTGAAACTGAGTCCAAAGTCGGGGAACTGAACCAAAAACCGTAGGATTGGCATAAATGAGGTTGTCTGCAAACGTCTCAAGTGATTCAACAAAATAGGCATTGAAACCATAATTGATGAAAACTGAACACACATAATTTCGCTCGGTACAGTGTGACATAGGCAAGTAAGACAAAATGCGATCCTGTGGTGTCGCTTGCATACTTGCCCCAGTGTTTTTCCCTGAACGCACAAAGCTGTCGTAGCTATGCATGGCTCCCTTGGGGTCTCCCGTACTACCAGAAGTATAGAGAATGGTCATTAAATCAGAGCCTTCAACTTCTGGCACATCATAATCAGGCTCATATTCATCCATAATATCCTGCCATTGAAACTGAGCTGGCATTGTAGGATATGGCATAGAAACTCTAGGGATGTCTTGCGGAATAGCTTGCTCGACCGACTTCCAGTCATCCAGCTTACCCACGACAACAAACTTGCATTCCGCATGTTGCAGGATATAAGAAATGGTTTCGGCATTTGCAGTAGGATATATAGGAATACTGACATACCCGCCTAACATCAAGGCAAGGTCGGCAATAATCCATTCAGCACAGTTTTTTGACAAAATAGCAACGGTGTCGCCTTTATTAAGCCCTTGGCGTTTTAAGAAAGCGAATAGTCGATGCGCATTGTCAGATATTTGTTTCCAGTTGTAAGTTTTATATTGCCCGTTAACAGGTTGATGCAGTACGGCTCTATCACCATCGTTCTCGACCCAATATGCCAGCTTGTCTTTCGGTAGAGGGATATGCGTTGTATTCATTATTATTTCCTCGGTATAGGGCACGTTTCAGGTAGCTGTTCTATTGTTTTTTACTGCTTTACCACATCAAATCATCCGGTACTTTGAAGTCTGCATACCAATCATCTTCATCTGAGCTTGATGTTTCCTGTGGCGATTCATTATCAGAGACATATACAACGATATCCGCGTCTCTTTGTGAGATTTTGTCTGCTGCTGGCATAGGAATGATCTCGTAACCATCCTGATAACTTACAATTGCCAGTTTCCCATCTTGAAGAGCCTGCTGTGTGCGAACATCTACGTGAATGCGCTTGATGAGATTGTCATGAGTAAAATTAAATGAAATATCACCGTTCTTAATATCAATTTTATTAAGTTGGATAATTTGCAATATTTGATAAGCAATCGCTTTTCTTTCAGCTTCTTCTTTAGTCTTTTGGTTCAAAGCTCTATCGCGTGCTTTCTTCTCTTCAATCTGTTGCTCAACAGACAGCTTGGTTTCGTCAACATCCACACGCTTTTGGGTACGCTTGATTTTATCTTTCTTGCGTTTTTCCTGTTTAATTTGCTGTGATTTCTTTTTATCAGCGAGACCAGCTTTAAGTAATTGTTCCTGTAGTGACAAAGCCATGCCTTAACCTACCGTAATACATTGAAAAATGTGGAGTATACCACCACGAAATGAAGTAAGCGTATATGCTACTTCAGGTTTAAATTCATTAACACCTTTTTAAACTAACCAGAGATACGCATAAGAAGAGTCTATGCCAGTGATTTCGTTGCCTCATAAACATTTTGATATAGATAAACATACCCGATTCAACACCTTAAAACAGCTTTTTTCCCTTGAGATGCTAGACCCATTGGCGGTTTTAAACAGTTGCCAAATAGATTAATTAAAATACAATACAGGCATAAAAGTATTACTAATCGTACTTTTAGATCCCTATTAAGATGTTTCAGGGAAACTTCTGGGCACTGGATATAGTTATAACTGAGGTTATCCGAAGTAGATGTTCGATAAAAAATTACAAGTAGAAAAAGTCGAAATGGTGAAGAAGATCATTCGCCAGAATAGCTACCTCAACTTCGACAAGTCACACAAACAATGTATAGAGCTTGGCATTCGAGTAAACCGCCCCGCTCTGGACAACTTCGGCAAGAAGCTTAAACAGCTTGATCTCGCTAAAAAGCCCCCAAATGCAAAAGAGCAGAATAGTAATCGCATTCACTCTGGCGGTGAAATTCTGGAATTCAAGAAACCGGGTTCCAATGGAAAGAGCAATGTAGCCATTGATATCGTTTCCATGACACTGGAAGAAGCTAAACAACGAGAAACAGAAATTACGTACGAACTCGGGGAATTAAAAATTAAGGAGAATGCACTATTAAATGAATTGGCAGTTATTAATAAAAAATTTGGATTGTAATTCATATCTGCTTTTTCCAATTTCTTCTGTTTTTATTGGCTATGTTTTCTTATTCGGTTTTGTCCAAGTTACAGCTTTGCGTTAAACAAAATCACTCTACAAACCCGATCCCCTCAAGCAATTAAAAAGATAAATTTAAATCAAATAAACCGATCAATAACTCACTGGTCTGACTAGAGTTTTTTACCTTTTAACTCATTTATCTTTAGACAAAACTCACCTTTCACTGTATGTAAAAACATGATTTTGATCTAAAAAAAACCGCCCTTTGTTACGCGTAACCAATATTATGAAAAAATGTGTATATTTTTGGTAAATTTGCTTGAAAAAACGTGAGTATTTAACTAATCATATTCGTTCCGTAGCAAAAAAATTAATTTGGTTTCAGCATGATACTTAGGGATTCACAGGTACGTGTTGTATCTTTCGTTGATGAATATACAAGCTATTCCGTAATCGAATTACTCGGTTCGGGGCAAATTAAAACGCGTCAATTTGAAACGATTACACACGAGGAAACAGATAATAGTGCACCAATTATTTGGTTGATACTTATTAATAATGTTGATCAGATCTCTGAAATTGATATTCGTCGTTATCATGCCAACCACGAGCAATACATATATCTTGTATGTAACCAGCTCCCTACTGTATTACCGTCACAATTAAGTCATAACACCATATTCTTAAAAACAGGTGAGAATAACCTGCTTGAATCCATTGCATACTCAGAGCAGCGAATACTGCAACGACAGCATTTTGTGCCCCTGGATGTGGATGAGGCATTCATTAAACTTAATTTCTACGGTCGTTCTAGCCAATTTGTCAAAGCAGTTAAATTAATCAAGAAAGTATCCAAAGCCGATGCCAACGTTTTTATCAAAGGCGAAACCGGTACAGGTAAGGAATTAACAGCAAGAGCCATTCACTATCTTAGTGAGCGTAAAGAAGCCCCCTTTATACCCATTAACTGTGGTGCATTTTCTGATGATCTGATCCTTAGTGAGTTATTTGGCCATGAAAAAGGTGCATTTACCGGCGCAGATAAATCCAAGAAAGGCCTATTGGAAATGGCTGATAATGGAACTGTCTTCCTGGATGAAGTCGACAGCTTGTCCAGCAAAGCTCAGGTTGCCCTTTTACGCTATTTGCAAGACAGTGAAGTTCGCCAAATCGGTAGTAACAAGTTCAAAAAGCTCAATGTAAGAATTATCGCAGCGAGTAACGCAAATATCCGAGAACATATCTCTAACGGTTCATTCCGGGAAGATTTAATGTATCGTCTGGATGTGCTGCAAGTCACTTTGCCACAACTCAAAAAACGTGGTGAAGATATTCAGTTGTTAGCGCAACACTTTTTAGCTGGTCTTGCTCTCGTCAACGATAACAAAGTTAAAGTGTTTCACCCCTCCCTTATTGCAGCTATGCATACCTATAATTGGGAAGGTAACGTCAGGGAATTGGATAACTTCGTTAAACGCGCCTATTTTCTTACGGAAGATTATGTCATTAATGATTCATCTTTACTTTCAGGATTGGAAGATCTTGATGGTGAACTTCAAGCATTACCAATGGCTACAATTAAACCCCGACTGGGAAGTAGTTTTCAGGATGCAAAAGATCAACTCATCTATCAATTTGAGCGTGATTATCTGGCTCAATTGCTCACACACACCCGTGGCAATGTGTCAAAAGCGGCAAAAATCGCCAAAAAAGAGCGTCGTTCTTTCTGTCGTTTGATGCAAAAACACGGTCTGGATAGAAGCCAATTTATTGTCCAGGCGCAGTAACTTTTAAGCTCCCAAACATCCTTTACCAAACATCTCTAAAAAGTTAATCGTTTTAGATTTTCTGTTTAATCTCAATTTCTATTAACGATATTTCTACTACGAGAAAGCTTCTATAGCTATCTTAAAAAATTTTAAATCTGGATGATAGAAATAAAATTATTAACTCATTGAAATATAAATATTTAAATATCAATTTTGAGGTTTTGTCGCGTGCAATAATTTCACCCCGCTGCATAATGTATTCTTCGGTTAAAAAAGGGAACTATTTATCTTTAAAACCTTTTTTAGACCTAAATCAAAATGATCAATGGGATGAAAATGAAGAGTTCCTATCAGAAGTAAATTTGATACAGAAAAATAAAACATTTAGAAAAAACGTTACAAACAACAGCATTAAACTTTATGGAATAGATGCTTACAATCCCAAAACATACACCATTGATGATGAGGAATTAAACAACCCTTTCATTACGCCAAAATATCAGGATATTAAACTTGAATCTCATCCTGGTGGTGAAGTTGAGCTTAAAATTCCTTTTTATATTCATTTTGAAATTGAAGGAGAAATTCAACTCTTTGATGATGATAACAATCCCATAGAGCGAGTCGGCCAACTGCCTCTTAATCTATACAAATATAATGATGATGAACAGGGAAATGAACAACCCGAGCTATTTAAAACATACTGGTCAGAGCCTGATGGCTTCTATGTTTTGGATAAGGTAAGGCCAGGAAAATACATGCTTAGGATAGATAATGAATTTATTGCTGGACAAGAAATAACCTGTACCACATGTGAATTTATTCTAAATACCGAAGAAGCCAAAGATTATGTTTTATTTGCGAATACACTTACTTTAAAAAAACAAAAAAGATAACATTAAATATAAACCCCATTTGTTTCACTTATATAAAAAAAACCATCCTTTATTTAACATCCACAAAAACAGAAATAACCAATTTTTATTTTTATTTATCTTAATTAAGAATTGCAGCCAATACCTTATAACTAAAAGGGATAAATATTATCACCATTTTGTTTGCACAAAACTTAATTCAAGTGCATTAATATATCTACGGTTACTATATTAACCGTTAATAATAGTCTTTCATCTAACAACTATATGAGAGTACATATAATGAAAAAATTAAATAACAAGTTTGTAGGAATAGGTGTTTCAGCGTTGTCATTAATTGCTTCTGGCGTTATGGCAGCAGGTCTTAACCATGTAGGCACTACTGAAAGTGCGGCATCATTAAAACTTGCCGGCACTAATGGGCAAGGCGCACAAGTTGAGATACAAGGTCGTTATATCATTGTATATAAACCTGAAGTATCCAAATTCACTGACAATGCTCAGTCTCGCACTGCTCAAGTCAATGCGATTGAAGCTGCCGGTGGTAAATTCATTAGCGCAATTAAAGGCCAACGCATGGCTGTCGCTAATCTGGATAAAATGGCATACAACAAGCTATTAAAAGACGAAAGCATTGAATCAATCTCTCTTGATGCCAAGCGCTACTTAATGGCTCAAAGCACACCATTTGGTATTCCAATGGTGCAAGCTGACCTGTTAAACCAACCTAATAAAACCGCACGTAAAGTGTGTATTATTGATACGGGTTATTCTTATGGTCACGAAGATTTACCAACCGACGTAACGGGCGTAGCGAATAGCAGCCAGGTAGGTAGCTGGAACAACGACGGTCACGGCCACGGTTCTCACGTTGCTGGTACTATTGCTGGATTAGACAACACTGTAGGCGTTGTGGGCGTATACCCAGATGTTGATTTGCACATCGTTAAAATCTTCAACGATCAGGGTAGCTGGACTCAATCTTCAGACCTGATCGTGGGTATGCAACAGTGTGCTGATGCTGGCGCGAACGTTATCAGCATGAGTTTGGGTGGTGGCGCTTCTTCTGCCGCTGAAGAAAATGCCGTTAATGGTTTCGTAAGCCAAGGTATTTTACTGATTGCTGCTGCGGGTAACGATGGTAACAGCAGTATGTCTTACCCTGCATCTTATGACGGCATCATGTCTGTTGCTGCGGTAGACTCTTCTTCTAATGTTGCGTCTTTCTCTCAGTACAACAGCCAGGTTGAAATTGCAGCACCAGGTGTTGCTGTAAACTCAACTTTGCCTGGTAATACTTATGCAGCATGGAGCGGTACTTCCATGGCAACGCCTCACGTTTCAGGTGTCGCAGCATTGGTATGGTCGTTCTATCAACAATGTTCTAACGAGCAAATTCGTGAAGCATTACAAGCAACTGCACAAGATCGCGGCGCGGCAGGTAAAGACAACTTCTATGGTTGGGGTATCGTTAAAGCCAAAGACGCTTATGATTACCTGAATACTTGGGGTTGTGCTGGTGATCCTAACTTCCCACCAACTGGTGGTGGCGGTGGCGGTGGCGTTGATCCCGTATCTGGTTCTTTAAGCAACCTATCTGGAAACAGAGGCGCATGGGATCACTACACTTGGGATATCCCAGCTGGTGTTGCTGTGATGACAGTATCTATCTCTGGCGGTACGGGTGATGCCGACTTGTACACAAGATTCGGAGCAACTCCTACCAGTACAGTATATGATTGCCGTCCATACCTGGCTGGTAACAACGAGACTTGTACTCACAGTAGCCCACAAGCCGGTACATGGTATATCAGTCTACACGCTTACCAGAAGTACAGCGGCGTAACCATGAATTACAGCTACGAGTAATCATTACTCGAAGAAAATTCATGAATGATGAAGCCCGGGATCTCCCGGGCTTTTTTGAATTTGAACCCTACATAACTGTTCCAAATAATCAGTCACCGACAGAAAGTTGGGAGCAGACCCACAGCCGCAAGGGATTGATTTACGGCGAGTCTGCGACCAATTTCTGTAGGTAGCTTGCAGTTATACACACTTATTTAGACCACCAATCAAAGCAGGTGATTATCATGTAATTGCAGCGTAGCTTTCTCTTCCTACAACAATTCCCCATACTCTTCTTCATATTCTGATTAACTTTCTATATCAGTTAGTTACATGACTTTTCACCCTAAACCGCTTTTTGAGTATTCGCTGTATTTAAATGCCATGTAATAAATATGAAATATCTTATGCACAAACAGGATAGTTATTTTCTCGTTTATTGTTTGCACTTGGAAAATTTTTAGGCATAAATATAAATGGGTTAAATATGTAACCAGATTGAAAACAAGAATTACATTCACTAACGAGAAACAATAATGAAAAACCTAAATACCAAAGTTGTAGGATTGGGCGTATCTGCTCTTTCTTTAGTTGCAGCCAGTGTAATGGCCGCAGGTATTGAACATGTAGGAACGTCATACGAAGCCCCTGCCCTTAAACTGGTTGGTGCAAACGGCAATGCAAGCGAACAGAAGCAATACATCGTTGTATTTAAAGAAGGTGCTCAAAACCTTGCTAACGAAGGCGAGTCTCGCACTGGTCAACTAAACTCTATCAGCGCTGCTGGCGGTAAGTTCATTAACTCTATCCGTGGTCAACGTATGGCTGTTGCCAAGCTTGACAAAAAGGCTTACAACGCGCTGATTAACGACAGAAATGTTGAAACTATCTCTGAAGACCCTAAGCGTTACCTGATGGCTCAAACAGCACCATTCGGTATTGCGATGGTTCAAGCTGACCAACTGTCTCAGCCTAACAAAACTGCACGTAAAGTATGTATCATTGATACTGGTTATTCTTTGGGCCATGAAGACTTGCCTACTGATGTAACGGGTCAGGCAAACAACAGTCAGGTTGGTAGCTGGAACAACGACGGTCATGGTCACGGTTCTCACGTTGCGGGTACTATCGCTGGTTTAGATAACACTGTAGGTGTTGTGGGCGTATATCCTGATGCAGACCTGCATATCGTTAAAATCTTTAACGATTCTGGTAGCTGGACTTCAGCATCTGACCTGATCACTGGTATGCAACAGTGTGCGGACGCTGGCGCAAACGTAATCAGCATGAGCTTGGGTGGTGGCGCAGCTTCTACTGCAGAAGAAACTGCGGTAAATAATCTGGTTAGCCAAGGCATCCTATTGATCGCAGCTGCGGGTAACGATGGTAACAGCACCATGTCTTACCCAGCATCTTACGACGGCATCATGTCTGTTGCTGCGGTAGACTCTTCTTCAAATGTTGCGTCTTTCTCTCAATACAACAGCCAAGTTGAAATTGCAGCTCCTGGTGTAGCGGTTAACTCAACTTTGCCTGGTAATACTTATGCAGCATGGAGCGGTACTTCCATGGCAACGCCTCACGTTTCTGGTGTTGCAGCATTGGTTTGGTCTTTCTTCCAACAATGTACTAACGAGCAAATCCGTGAAGCATTGCAAGCAACTGCACAAGATCGTGGCGCGTCTGGTAAAGACAACTTCTACGGCTGGGGTATTGTAAAAGCGCAAGACGCTTACGATTACCTGAACACTTGGGGCTGTGACGGCGATCCTGCATTCCCACCAACGGGGGGCGGCGGTGGCGGCGGTACTGTTGATCCAGTATCTGGCACCTTGACTAAACTAAGCGGCAGAACTGGTGCTTGGGACAACTATACATTAGACGTTCCAGATGGCGCAGCAGTCCTGAATGTAAACATTTCAGGTGGTTCTGGTGATGCAGACCTATACGTCAAGTATGGTTCTCAACCTACTTCCAGCAACTATGACTGCCGTCCTTACCTGACTGGCAACAACGAATCTTGTACTTTTGCAAGCCCAGCAGCTGGCACTTATCATGTTAGCTTGTACGCTTACGCAAGATACAGAAACGTGACTATGAACTACAGCTACGAGTAATCGATACGCTAGCTTTATCGTTCATCAAATGAAGAAGCCCGGGAATTCCCGGGCTTCTTTTGTTTTTTACAAGTCATCCTGTTAGCGTCTGTCAGACCTTCTCAGTCAACGCAATTCCGTACTGCATTAAACCTGTGAAAACTGACGAATTAAATTGTGATAAACATGATGTAAATTGTCGAGTTGCTGGCGATTGGCGTTGCTATCTATTGCCAGACTTTGAATGGTTTGATCCAATTGAAATAGCGTTTGTCGCATAGATTGGTCTGTCACCAGACTTTGCATCCAGGTAATGGCCGCAATTCTTGTACCTTGAGTCACTGGCGTTACTTTGTGCAGGCTGCTGGAAGGATACACAATGGCATCTCCCGCCTGACATTTAACTCTATGCTCGCCAAATTCCGTGGCAATGACCAATTCCCCGCCCTGATATTCATCGGGCTCGCTGAGAAATAGCGTCATCGACATATCGCTGCGGATCACATCCTGACTATTCGGCAACCGCATAATCGCAGCATCAACATGGAAACCATAGGTTTCGTGCTCACTGTAGCGATTAAAACAAGGCGGAAATATTTTGTGTGGCAAGGCGGCAGACACCAATTTGGGTGTTGTCCCCATTTTGGCAAGGACGCCGTTTGCCAGTTGTTGTACCTGGGCGTCATTGGCATCTGCCTGACCGTTTTGTTTCACATCGGCGGCCATTCCCATGGCGGTTTGCTTACCGTCGTTCCACGGAACCTGCTTAAGTGCAAAGCGATATTGATGCACTTCATCCTTGCTAAAAAATTGCTCAATAATAACCATAATTCAATATTGCCTCAGAAATAAGATAGGTGCCCTTTTAGGCACCTACCGTTGTAATAATGGCTGTCATGACTAGAGCACGCTCTAGTGAAATCTGATTAGAATTTCCAGGTCACTGTTCCACGAATACTACGCGCTTCACCAAGATACATAAAGGAACCGGAACGATATGCCGCAGTCCAGTATTCTTTGTCAGTGATGTTGCCAATGTTCAAGCCAAAGTTAATGTCTTCTGAGTAATAATAGTTAGCAAACACATCAAACACGGTATAGCTTGGTACAACAATGGAGTATTCACCCAGAGTCGAGTTGTATCCCGCTGCGGTATCGGGTTGACCACCGTACATTTCGCCCTGATAAGTCACCGATGCACCAAAGGCAAAACTGTCATTTGGCTGATAACGAAGCTGAGTATAGAAGCTTTCTTCTGCAAAGTTACTGAGCGCCAGGCCAATACTGTCTTCATTGAAGGAATCCAATACCTCAGAATCCATTTTTGTGGCACTTAACTGAATGCTCAAGGCTTCAGTAATCGCACCCGTCAATGAAATCTCAATCCCTTTGACTCTGTTTTCACCCGTATTCAGAGTACCCAATGATGAATAGGCATCACCGACACTTTCCATGACATCCGATTTAGTGATTTGGAAAATTGCCGCAGTAGCAAGCAATTTGTCGTCGAACAACTGCCATTTAGTACCAATTTCAATGTTTTTAACGCGCTCAGGATCTGACATCTGCACTTGATCCGGTGAACCACATAACCCACCGTAACCACAACTGCCACCCACATCCGACTCGCCACCATTGATATTGGTCGCGGTGCTGTATGTCAGGTAAATGTTGCCATCTTCGACAATCTTGTACACAAGGCCAATGTGACCATTGAACAAGTCGTCAGAATATTCATAAATAGCGCTATTGCCACCGCTAAGTACATCATTCTTATACTCAAAGCTATCGTTACGCAGACCAAAGAAAAGATCAGCGTCTTCAGACAGGCTCAACGTATTCATGAAATACAAAGAGGTGGTTTCAATATCCGATTGTGCATCAGGAGCACCGCGCTCAAAACTGCGTTGCATTAACCCTCGCAAGTTTTCAACCACATTACCGTTGCCATCCAGTGCACAGAATCCCTCAGTTACGCCACGACGACCAGCAACAAGACAATTAGACTGTCCCTGGGTTGTTATGTTGTAAACACCGTTATCAACAGATTCATCCGAATAATCAAACCCAAAGACCCACTTGCTTGGCATGGACGCAATGCTTGTTTCCCAGAACAAATTGAACTGAGTCGCCACATAATCCACTTCTTGCCACCCCTGATGGGTACTCAAAGTTATGGTCGCAGCGCCAGGAGCAACAGTATCACTGGCATCACGATTGGAACCACGAGCTCCCGTGGTAATGTAACCATTGTTGGTTTTACCCACACGAGTCGCGTTGTAAAAACGCCAGTTATCATTGATGTCGTAATGGGTTCGCAACGTTAAAGCCGTTACTTCAGTGTCAAGAAAGTCTTCGTTCTGCGCATAAACAGGAATGTTGCTAATGGGCTTACGAGCCTGAGAATCAAAGTAACTGCCAAGATCCGGAACATCTTCAGCATTGAGATAGTAAACATCACCAATGAAGGACAGCTTGTCGGTCGCTTCGGTGTAACCCGAAAGTAACAAACCCTGACGAGAACGCTCAATACCGTCACGATCGGGGATGGTTTCATCGGCTTGCAATACATTGATACGAATGGCGTTGTTTTCATTAATAGCAATGTTACTGTCCAATACAACGCGATAGTGTTCGTCAGAACCAATGCTGGCATCGACACGGTTAAAATCAAAATTTGGGGAAGCCTGTTTTGTGATGCTGTTAACTGCACCGCCGGAAGAACCGCGCCCCGCAAATGTTGCACTTGGGCCTTTGGTGATCTCGATTTGCTCTGAAGCAAAACTTTCACGAGTGGTCATGCCTGGATCTCGCAATCCATCAACAAATACATCGCTACGAGCTTCATGACCACGAATAATATATCGGTCACCAAATGCGTTACCGTTTTCTCCCGTGCCCAAAGTAATACCGGCTTGAGCCGACAGCACTTCTTTTAAATCAGATTTGCCTGAATCCTGTAGTTGCTGTTGCGTTAAAATTTGCAGTGTTTGAGGCAAATCAGCCAAATCGGCAAGCCGACGTTCATCACCTGAGCGTTCAGCACGATAAGGAGACAGTGCGTTGCCATACACTTCAATCAGCTCAATTTGCTTGCTGTCATCTTTTTTATTTACACATACAGCAGCATTGTTTTGCTTACCTTTGTCTGTGCAAAGGTCGTTACTCTCCGCCCCCGCTAGTGTTGGAGCGGCAGCCAATGCTACTAATAGAGCCTGTGATCCCAATGTTCGGGTGGTTTTAGAGTGTGTCAAGTGTGTACTCCGATTGCAGTATGATGAAAATTTCACGTGGAGTATAAGCAGAGATTTATAAAATGTATACACAAATGATAACTATTATCATTCGCATAAGTATCAATATGACTTAACAGTAACAATAAGACTCCTCTTTATGAATTTATGAACAACATGAGCCTTGGTGTCGTTATGCCTACTACCTTAATGCTCATTCAAGCTAACTGCTCATTCCAATCTGATAGTCCCATAAGCACTGATCAATCAGGATGCCAGTGCCGATTCCTACCTAAATCCCTTTTATGTTCAAAATTCAACCTATTGATATTAATCATAATTTTCACTGTATAAATGGCTAGGGCTAAATCGCCCTACTGTGTCACAAAGCGCCCAATTTGCATTTAACCCGTATTTTTTCTCGCCTAAGGTGCAATTGTTTATTTTTTAATAGGGCATTTTGGCCTCAGAACAAAAAACAAACAGTTTTTTATTTCCTTTAAATTCAATAAGTTAAATAGGTTTCAGGTTGGCACGATTTGTGAGTGTATGAGGGTTGGTTACAAGCCTACTGCAACAACTTAATCGGATCTAAAAACATGGCATCACAACCAGTTATCGTCGAAAACATTGCCATGGAAATAAAAGAATATTTCCAGGGTAACCCTAATGCTGGGGACACGGTGGATGGGATAGCAAATTGGTGGGTCACCAAACAAAGCTTGAACAACGCCAAAGATCTCGTGCAGCAAGCCCTTGAGTTCCTGGTAGCGAAAGGTGAATTGCATAAACGAGTCTACGGAGGACGCGTCATATATGTTCGAGAAGCACTTCACTAGTGCCTGGAACATGTACGCTAAGTTTAATTAAACGGAGGCTAGTCGAATGTCGAATAGCATACAACACAAACTGAGTAGAGTACGCCCTCCCAGGGTTCAAATCACATACGATGTTGAAACGGGGGGAGCGATTGAGAAGAAGGAACTCCCTTTTATAGTAGGGATTATCGCACCACTATCAGCGAAATCTGATAAGAAAATGCCACCATTGCGTGACAGAAAAATGGTGCAAATAGACCGCGACAATTTCAACAAAGTCATGGAATCCATTGAGCCGCGACTCAAGTACAGTGTTCCTAATACACTGCCAGGAGAAAAGGAACCAATGCAGGTAAACGTTGCGTTTCACCACATTGACGATTTCGATCCTGTTGCAGTGGTTAATCGCGTACCGAAACTAAAAGCGCTTTATGATGAACGCAGCAGACTGCGTGACTTCCTGGCCAAATTAGACGGTAACGACGGATTAAATAACATTCTGGTTAATATCTTGAAAGACAAAGATAAACTGGATGCCATTAAAGCAGTCATCGACGGCGCTAAAGAAACATTAGCGGCAAATCGCGAGAAACTTGCGAAAAGCGAACTGGATCAGAAAGCCTACGATGACGCAACACTGGAGTTGTTCAAAGATGAACTGGCAGACGGTAAAGACATCAACAGTATGTTAACCGACGGCCAATTGATTTTGGATCAACCACAAAAGCCTTATGCGTTAGAACTGATTGCAGAATATGTGACTCAGATCCTGGCTAATGACGATCTTATCCCGAAAGCTGAAGGTAAAGATGCCCCTGACTATAACATCGGTGGCATGATCACAACACGTATCGCGCAAAAAGATAAAGTCATCAGCCGACAGTTAAACCACATTATCCATCATGATGAATTCCAGGCTCTGGAAGGCAGCTGGCGTGGTTTACACTTCCTGGTAATGAACACTGAAACCAGCACCAAGTTGAAGTTGAAATTGTTGAACGTGTCATACGACGACCTTTACAAAGACTTGGATAAAGCGGTTGAGTTTGATCAAAGCGCCCTATTCAAAATCGTTTATGAAGAAGAATACGGTACATTTGGTGGCGAACCCTACAGTGTACTGATTGGTGACTACCAATTAGGCCGTACAGCCCGAGACATCAAGTTCCTGGAAATGATCAGCGGTGTTGCAGCAGCAGCTCACGCCCCATTCATTGCCTCAGCTTACGCGAAACTGTTTGACCTGGAAGATTACGCCAACCTGTACAAACCAAGAGATCTGAGCAAGATCTTCGAAAGTGCCGAGCTAATCAAATGGCGTTCGTTCCGTGAAACAGAAGATTCACGCTACGTTACCCTGACCTTACCTCGCGTTATGCTTCGCTTACCTTATCATCATGAAAACAACCCGGTTGAAGGTATCTACTTCGACGAAGATGTTGCAGTAAACCTGTATAAAACCGACGATGATGGCAATCTGGTACTTGAAGGTGGCAAACCGGTTTGGGTTCTGGACAAAGACGACGACGGCATTGAGTTCGAGAAAACCATTAAGCAAGTTGATGCTCGCAAGATTTTGTGGGGCAACCCGGCTTATATTCTTGGACAACGTATCACCAACGCTTTCTCACTGCACGGCTGGACTGCCGCTATTCGTGGTGTTGAAGGTGGTGGATTGGTTGAAGGCTTACCTGCCTATACCTTTGAAACCGAAAACGGTGACATCGATCTAACCTGCCCGACTGAAGTGTCTATTACTGACCGTCGTGAGAAGGAATTGAACGACTTGGGCTTCATGGCTATTTGTCACTGTAAAGGTACGGATAAAGCCGCCTTCTTCGGTGGTCAAAGCACCAACAAGCCAAAACAATATCTGACTGACAGTGCAACGGCAAATGCGCGCATTTCGTCCATGTTGCCATACGTTATGTCAGCCTCTCGTTTTGCTCACTACATCAAGGTATTGATGCGCGAGAAGATTGGTAGCTTCATGACTCGTCAAAACGTTGAAGCTTACCTGAACACATGGATTGCTCAATATGTATTGCTGGATGACACTCCACCTCAACATATCAAGGCTAAATATCCATTACGTGAAGCTCGCATTAACGTCACCGACGTACCAGGGAAGCCGGGAGCATACCGTGCCACGGTATTCTTGAAACCTCATTTTCAGTTAGAAGAACTCTCCACCTCGATTCGTCTGGTGGCAGATCTTCCTTCCTGATCAACAAATTAAGAGGAATAGATTATGGATTTAGTACTGTTAAAACCCGGTCTTTCAGACTTGGCTGGAGCCAGTTTGATTGACGGTGATTTGGTTGATGCGGGAGATGATCTGTCAGGTTGTATTGAGCTGGTATCCATGCACTTTGGCATGAAACAGCAAATGACGACTGATGTTAGTAACTCTGCTCGTACCTCTGGTCGTCCAGTGTTAAACGACATCACAGCAGTAAAGTATCTGGATAAAACATCCCCGCTACTTTACAAACACTGTTTGTCTGCAACACCTATTGACGATGGCTCTGAGCCAACACAAATTTTCTTGTGTCGTAACGCCAATATGGACGGAGACGGTAACAGCATCATTGGTAACATCATGACAGTTAAGCTGTACAACTGCATGATCAGCTCGGTAGAAGCGCAATCGCATCCAAACGATATGGCGACTGAGCAAATTACCTTGAACTTTACCGATATCGAGTGGACAACCTCTCATCAGGATAGCCAAGCTCTTATTACGGGTAGCTTCGTTTACTCCTGGAGTGTTGCTCGTAATAGAGGTCCGATGTAATGCAGCGCTTCCTCTTTGATAGATTATGCGCACCTTTGCAACCCGAGCCGACTGATGAGTTCAGTCAGCTTGCGTTGCTGCGCCAATCTATCACTGAGGAGCTACAGAGATTGGTCTCGGGAAGAGCCTATTTCGATGGCATTAAACCAGGATATATGGGACATAAGTCTGTGCTCAATTGGGGCATAGACAGTCCTGTAGATTTTGGGAATAACTATGGCGATGCCAAAATTCTGATGGATCAGATTCTGGAATTAATCAGGGCTTTCGAGCCACGGATTATTAATCCCAAAGTGCAACTACGTAAAACCAATAATCAATTATCACCCGCCGCAGTAGAGATCTCCGGTCAGATTAAAGTTGATCGCATTTCAGCGCCGTTTAATCACAAAATCAGTTTTAGCGGAGCCAGACAATGAACGAAGTGCGTGAACAATTAACCGATTATTTTAAATCTGAGCTGGCAGAGCTGCGCTCGGATGCCCTGCAATTCGCCCATGATTACCCTCGCATTGCAGAAGAACTGTCCTTCAACGGTGACAAGTCGCGCGATCCACATATTGAGCTATTGTTGCAATCCTTTTCCTGGATGACAGGACGGTTACGCCAAAATATGGAAGCAGAAGCCAAGCAACTGCCATCCATGTTGTTACAGCAACTGTACCCACAATTAATGACTTCCATTCCTTCTATGGCAATCATGGAATGTGAAGTTCACGGTAGCAGTGCTGATTTTGATAAAGGTTATCGCTTCGAAGGCAACCGCCTTTTTGAACCGTCAAAAATAGAAGCAAAACCGGAAACTGCAAACAAGTTATCCAATTGCCGCTTTTCTTCCTGCCACTCGCAATTGTTGTGGCCGTTGAAAGTGGCCTCTGTTGCCAAGTTCCCGGTTAACCAGCAAGAATACGTCACCAGCCATTTTCCCAGAGCGCAGTCCATTATTGATATCAATATCAAATCGACGCCTGAGGATTCCAATGATGGATTGATGCTAAGTAAACCACTGCGTTTCTTTATGAATCTGGACGAGAACAGCAAGTTTCCTTTTTATGACTTGATGGCTTGTCACTTTATTGGAGCCGTGGTTTTTGATGCTGAAGGCAATCGTGTTGCAACACTGAACAAAGACAACCTGAAATTTGCCGGCTTTGCGGATCATGAAAGAAGCTTGCCAGCCACCAAACAGCAAGATTTGGGTTTAACCCTGCTATTGGATTACATGAGCTTTCCAGAAAAGTTCCTGTTTTTCGATTTAACCGGTATGGAGCACATTCAGTTCAAGCAAAATCTGCGCATTATGCTGGTGTTGGATAATGCCATTCCCAAAAGCATTCAGTTAACCAACCAATCGTTGAAATTAAACTGTATTCCCGTGGTGAATTTGTTCCAGAAAACCTCGGAGCCCATTCCACTCACCTACAAAGATTACCGCTACAAGCTTTTCCCAAGCAGAGAACAATACGACTGCTACGAAATCTACCGTATTAATAAAGTGTTCTCCATGAATCGTCGCGGTGCATCACGAGAGCTATTGCCCTATTTTTGTTTAAGTCGCCGCGACCAGTTAAAAACCGACTATCGTTGGCAGGCGCAAATTGAAGCCAGTCATAAAAAACAATTGCCTGGTAGCGAAACCTATATTTCGTTGTTTAACAAAGATTACGCTCGAGACTGCCCGCAAGGTGAGACCATTTACGCGCAAACCTTGTGCTGCAACCGAACCATTGCCGAATTTTTCAATACCGGACAAACCTTCTCGGTCATTGGTAGCTCGCCCATTGTTAAGGCGACCATGTTAACGCGCCCTACCCGTTATCGCGGCGTGAAAGCAAATCAGCAACATCTGTGGAAAGTGCTGTCGCATTTATCTTTGTACTATGTGTCGTTAACCGACAAAGAGCTGGCGCAAGATACATTAACCACCATTTTAGAGCTGTATACCTCGGCAGAAAACTCGGTGAATCAGCGTCAAATTGAAAGTATTGAAAGCTTTACCGCTCATGAAGACGTTTACCCTGTCACCAAACATGGTTGGCGCGGTTACTATCAAGGTGTGAATTTTAAATTAACTTTATTCGACCGCAAATTTGATAACGCAAGCACCATCCTGTTCGGCTCTGTGCTGAATCAGTTTCTTGCGTTGTTTTGTCATATCAATTCGTTTGTGCGATTGGAAATGTTTATCGGTAGCAAAAAGGTGTATGAATGGAAACCGTTGAGTGGCCACAAGCATCTAGCCTAGACATGCTCACAGCGCAAGCTGAGGAGTTTAATTTCTATCAGGCGATCCGAATGTTGGAAAGTTCAACTGACCAGCATGGGAAGCGCTTTGACATTTCCTATGAGGCAGTCAACACCCAGGCATTCAAGCCCAACTTTATTGATGACATAGAAATTGACAAGCATCATCGTAAAGCCAAAGTCAGTGTCAATGGCTTTAGCATTGCCGGGCAGCAAGGCCCTCTGCCTGATGTATTTGCGGAATTACTGCAAAGAGAAAAAAATTCTGGCAACAAAGGCCCCGACGCCTTTATTAACCTGTTTAATAATCGTTTGATAAAGCTGCTTTACGACATTAAAAAGCAACTTAATCCCATGCTGTTTAACGATTCCGTTGAAAACAGCAATACCTATGACATGCTCAGCGCTATTGCTGGCCATCAAACCATGGAAGTCTATGATCGCCTGCCACTCTGCCCTGAACAATTATTAAGCTTTGCCAGTTTATTGGTGGGTAACAGACAAAATTACTCGGTTTTAAAGAACATTCTGGAAACGGTGTTTGATTGCGAACTGGAAATTGAACCCTGCGTTGGTGCATGGAAAAAATTGCCAGAACGCTATCGAACCAAATTGGGCGATAGTACCGCCATATTGGGCTCAGGTGTGGGCCTTGGTAAACACTTTTGGGATAACCAGGCCGCAATCGGACTGAAAATGCGAGTACGCAGCATCGAATATTGCCACAAACTCATGCCTAATGGCTCTTTGCATAATATTCTGGCATCCATGCTGTCAATGCTAACCGATGGGCTGTACCAGATTAATGTCGAATTAGAATTGAACTGGGAAACCATTCCTCTCTCTGATTTTTCCAACGGCATTCCCATGTATCTAGGTCATTCCAGCTGGCTCAGAGGCCGAGTTTCATTGAAAACCGGTATGAGATTGGGCGACTTGCCACAAGAAAATGTCAGCACTGAAAAACGCGATAGAGAATCACTCTATCAACAGGAAGTGTATAAACATTTCGGCATGAACACGCCCGGCTTTACGGTGCATCCTTCTCTTGAACATAAGTTTGGGAGTTTCGCACTATGAAGTACAAAACCGGACACAACACTCAACAAATATTGGAACGTTTGGACTATACCAATCTTCCAAACCCTAAACCGACAGACTTTGTTCCACCTCCTCGCTGTAGTCTGGATTTCTATATTGAACTGGATGATGGAACCATACTGGATGATCAAGTGTTTCGTATTCAACAATTTGGCGGCCATGAAAACCTGTCGCAAATGTTTGAATTTAACGCAACATTACATGCCAATACCTTCACATCAAGTGGTCAAAACCAGCCTTGGGGGACATTAATTGCTGGCGCTGGAGACTATGGTTCATTGTTACAGGAAGGCGGCCCAACCAGTCAAAAGATAGACTTCAATAAAATTCTGGGAGCTAAAGCCTGTATTCGTATGGGTTTACCGGAAACCTCCAAAGACGAATTAGAAGGTGAATACCCTGAAGATCGCCCTGTGGTGTTTTATAACGGCATTATCAGCAGCTTCTCAATGGCTGAACGTGGTGTTTATCAGGCCAGCATAAAACCTGCATTGTTCAAACTCACCTTACAGAACAACTATCGCCTGTTTTCTCAGAAAACTATTCTTGAAGTCATCATTGAAGTGCTGTCAGAGAACAATATCTCCTTCAATAAAATGGAATTGGAAGCCGCCCCTAACAAAATTATCAGAGGTTTGGCCAACTACCGTAAGCAAGACTGGTTACAGGCTGGCGAAACCGACATGGACTTCCTGAACCGCCTGATGCACAAGGTACACTTGTTCTATTACTTTACCCATAGTAACGACACGCACACCATGATCATTACGGATCAACCCTATTATCAAAACATTTACCGACGCGAAGTGGGTGACAGCGGCAGATTTGAAGAAACGGAAGATCTGAAGCCCATGTATTTGAGTTTCAGTAAGCAACAAACCCTGGATAGAGACGACTACATTACCCAGTTTAACTATCAGCAAAACCTGACAACGTCGGGCATTACTACGGTATTGGCACAAAAAGAAGCAAACTGGGAATCTCAGAAAACGGCACAAACCTCGCCTATTTATCTGGATTTCATGAACACGACTGAAAAATTGAACATGGAAATGTTGCACATCGTTCAGTATGGCGCTACGGAAAAAGAGATGGAGCACCTTGCCCATACCAATATGAATATATTGACGGCATCGCGATTCAGCTTTTCAGGCTCATCAACCTGCAACGAATTCAAACCCGGATATAAGTTTTTATTAAAGCAGCGCGACGGCAAAGGCTCTGGCTACAATGATGTGCCTATATTTCCAACACTGGAAGATCAGGAATTTGTCGTCATTTCAGTGCAACATCACGGCACGGTCGAAGGCGAATACAGTAACCAGTTTCAGGCTGCCGACGCCAGAGGCTTGGCAATGCCCTTCTCCAGCCAAACCGGCAACATGGGTAGCATTTTGGCTAAGGTCATTGATAACAGTGCAGCAAAAGCAGCTCAGGCAGCAAAAGAAGAAGATTACGAAGGCAGCGTCGATATCATCAAACAACAAGGCTCACCCGAAAAATACCTGAAAAAAGACGTATTCAGCTTCGACAGTAAAGATTTTTACTACGACGACTCTCAAGAAAGCTTCAAATGCAAAGGCATCTTTGTGCGTTTTATCGACCAGCCAGAAGATGTCTCTCCAACCTGGGTTAAATTGGCAGAGCATATGCAAACCATCCCGGAAGTGGATACCTTTGTCACCGTAGGCCGATCAAACGATGACACAGAAATTCCAGAAGTTCAGCAAAGCCTGCAAGCCAAGGGCTCGAAAGTGATTATGCCCGAGGACTACACGTGCCACACCAGCGTGGGTAATAACTACAATACCAACTACGGTGACAGCACCAGTATTAGTTTTGGTTGGGATGTCACTCGCCCACTAAGCTTTGCCAAAAACATCGTTGAAACCGAGCGTAAAACCAATAACTACAATGGCGTCAGTTACAGCGAAAGCAGTAATTACAGCTATTCCATTAGCAAACGTTCGCACAATATTTCCCGAACCGGAGACGGCCCGGATCAGCCCTTTAATCCGTCAGATATGATGTCCTACGTCAGTTATGGTAATCAAACCACTTACGGCAACACCTATAACAAGTCGGTACATACCGGTAACAGCAATATGTACAACACCCAAACCGGGCATTCGTACAGTGAATCGAACCAGACGGGCGGCTCTACCAGCGTCCAAAATATTGACTGGACCGACAGCACCTCCACTATCGGCAGCTCAAGCAGCATGTCTACTATTGGCTCTTCGGATAACACCAGCCTTGTTGGCACCAGTAGTAACATCTCTATCACTGGGCAACAAACAGGGATCAACGTAACCGGGATCGCGGGCAATGTTTCCACAACGGGCGTCTCGGTGAGTGCAAACCTGACGGGGATGACAATGAACTCGTCCATGACCGGCATGAGTATCAATACCAATATGTTGGGGCTGTCTGTTGACATGTCGATGATTGGCCTGACAAGCAGTACCAGTGAAATTGGTACAACAAACAGTACGTCAATGATTGGGGTGAGCAACAGTACCAATATGGTTGGTGTTTCCAATAACACCTCGTTAACTGGCGCTGCCATTAGTACAGGACTCACCGGTGCATCGTCGTCAACCAACCTTACTGGATCGTCCGACAGCACCAACCTGACGGGTAGCTCTGTTAGCACTAACCTGACAGGAAGCAATACCTCGACCAATATTACGGGCAGTAGCACAGACACCAGTATTACAGGTTCATCCAACTCCATTTCAATTACCGGCGGTGGTTCATACATTAGCCTGAATGCGGCTGTGAACTTATTAACCACCGAAATGGAAAATGAGATCATTGCTGTCATGAGATCGGTGCTATAGCCATGAAATTGATTAAACCAATGAAAATGGGACTCTTGCATAAAACCTACACATTCAGGTTTGAGCATCATACTGTCATTTCGCCATTGGTCTTTTTCCAATTAGCCGACCATGATTCTCTGGAAACCGAACACCCACATATTGGTGAAGTGTTAACAGAGAACATGCAATGGCCATTAATTATGGAAGCGTTAGGACAAGACATCCTCGACATGGTAATGCCCAAGCCTAACGCAGAGGTATTGGTTGCTGGTAGCGCATTTAATCCAGCCCCGGAAACTAACACATTTCAGGCTGCAATTGAGCTCGGTAATGTTCGAAAAGCCTTGAACCTGTTTGGCGAAAGAGAATGGAAAAAAGCGCTGGTAGGGTATAGCGCAACCCAGGCACTTCCCGTGCAATCAGTTTCGTTATCTGCCGCCAACAGTTTTGGTGGAGAAGGCTTTCAGGATAACCCCAAAGGAAGTGGTTATTATGAAGATCGTTCTAAATCTCCACTGCGCTTAGCGCCTATAGAAG
Source organism: Paraneptunicella aestuarii (assembly GCF_019900845.1). NCBI lineage: Bacteria > Pseudomonadati > Pseudomonadota > Gammaproteobacteria > Alteromonadales > Alteromonadaceae > Paraneptunicella > Paraneptunicella aestuarii. The sequence goes on from NZ_CP074570.1 coordinate 2,459,094, forward strand.
ATTTGCATTTTAACGTTACGTCCATCCGTCAAAAACCCGCTCCGGCAGGATTTGGACAGTTGGATATGACCCATTCCCAACGCGCCAAATATAACGGGGACTACACTAAAAAAGATTGGTTAGAAAATCACTGCCCTGCTCTGGCTCCCGACACGGATATGCGCTTATTTCAGGCCGCCAGAGACGATCAACAATTTAAAGGCTATCTGCAAGGCAACGAAGCCTACACGCTGATCAATCTGAATGAATCCTTCCCGGTAATTAGCGGGATACTTCCCGACATTCGACCGCGAGCATTTATTACTCGCAATCCTCTTTTTGCCAGTGAACAAGGGAAATCCCCTCTGGCTATAGAAGAGTTATCGCTCAATTTAGACACAGTCTGGTTTTTCCCTAATCAACGCATTGGCTGCCTTATTTATCGCGGTCAAACCAAAGTGAACGACCCGGATGGATTGGACATTAGCAATGTCATGCTCGCTTATGAAAAGCAAGCCGATGAGCCTCGCCCAATTGCCTACTATCAACAGGTATTGGAAGAACGTCTGGATCCAGAAATTGGGGCTTTGGTAAGCATGGATGAATCTCAATTATCCCCGGTTAAAACCGAGCAACAACTGGCTCAGGAACAACAGGAAATAGAAGATGAAAAAGCTCAGGCAGCCGAAATTATGGCTGAACAACAAGCTCAAACCATTGAAGACATCAAGGCCGCGAACAATGGCAAACTGCCTGAAGGTTTTACGGCGCCTACATTGCCAGAACCCAAAATACTAATATCAAAAGCGGCTATCGCTCGTGGAGACTTCAATGCCAAAGCGTTAGTAGACGACGCCAAACAGCAAAAAGCGGAATTAGAAGCCAAACAAGCGCAATTACAAGCCCAGTTCGACCAGGAAAAGAGCAAAGCTGAAGCCAAAAAAGCAACCGCTGACCCGGATATTCTTGCAGCAGCAGAAAAGAAAGAACCACTTTCCGTTACATTTCCCAAATTAAAAGCCATGGCTGCAGACCGAGGCATTGAGCTGGATGAAGAACAAATGGCAAAGCTTGAAGAACTACAGCTTCAAGCACCCAAATTCAATATGAGCCCGTTAGAAAACAGGCCTGAAGACGCCATTGCCCAACAAAAACGTGCGGTATTCATCGCCGCACTTGAAGCTGGTGAAGCTCTGAATGCCAGAGATTGGTCGGGTTGCGACTTATCTCATCTGGATTTATCAGGCCAAGATTTATCGCAATGCAACTTTGAAAACTGCAATTTCGAAGGTTCGCTATTAAACCAATCCAATCTGTCTGGCACTGCCTTTACCGGCGCGCGTTTAATTAAAACCCAATTTAATGCGGCAAACTTGCAAGAAGCGAACTTATCAAGCGCGGTAGGAACACAAGCATCGTTCAATCAAAGCAAGATGGAAAAAACCATTATTGCGAAAGCCTTCCTAAGCAACTGCAATTTTTCCCATTGCCACTTTACTCAGGCAACAATAATGGAATCTGTGCTGACAGGAAGCCAATTCAATCACTGTAAAGTGGTGAAATCGGTGCTTGTGGGTTCCCACCTTCCCGACTGTGATTTCAACCATAGCCAGATAGAAATGACCAGCGTGATGAAGTGCAACTTGGCCTTAACTCGTTGGAATGAATCGCAAATGGAACGTTGTGCGTTTTTGGATTGCCAACTGCCTGTCAGCAGCTTTGCCCAAGCCAAGCTCAATAAGTGCCAATTTAGCGGTAAAAACGACTTAAATGGCAGCCAATTTAGCAAAGCGCAATTGGAACAATGCGGTTTACGTCGTATATCAGGTAATTATTTACGCGCAGTTAGCACCTTGTTTAATCAATGCGATATGGGTGACAGCGAATTCAAATACGCCAGGTTTACAAAAGCTCAATGTATTCAGGCGATTATGTCTGACAGTATTTTCCTGGGCGCGGATTTTAGCCAGGCGAATTTATATACGTCACTATTAAGAAAAACACGCTTACTACATTGCAATTTGACCAAAGCGAACTTTTTAGAAACGGATTCAGTCATGACTATTGCCAACTACAGCAATTACAAAGATGCGCTGAATGTCGCGCCATTAGCATTACGGAGGTGGAAAGATGCCGAACGCAATGCTGCATAAAAAAGCTCGACTATTTCGCCCTATTGAACAACCCGACATGGTAGATGTTCAACTGGCTAATATTGCCCTTAAAGATGCAGTATTTAGTGGTGTGCATTTTACCGAGGCTAATTTTACCGGCGCGACGCTAGAAAAAGTGACCTTCTTGAATTGCACTTTTGATCTTGCTGTTTTTAATCAGGCAACGCTTGAAATCTGTACCTTCCAGAATTGCCGGTTACTGCAATCGAACTGGACTGACGCTAATTTGAGCAAATGTACCTTTAGCCGTTGTGATCTCACAAACGCGTTAATGAATCAAACTCAAATAAAAGCATGCACCTTCTCCGAATGCCATTGCCCGGAAATACAGTTTATATCAGCCAGAATACAAGAATCGGCCTGGTTTAAAACGGAATTGCTTCAAAGCACATTTAAGCAATGTGTAATGAATAACTTTCTCATGGGAGAAACCGATTTCACCCATATCAACCTGTTAAATAACGATATTTCGCAAGGCTTAATGCTGAAGTGTCAGTTTAATCAGAAAGACTTTCAGGGTACTCAATGGCGTTACTGCACCTTTAGTGAAAGCACCTTTAATGAGTGCAATTTCGCCACTTCGAACCTGGAAGGATTGAATTTCTCCAGCGCGACCCTAAATCAGTGCGTCTTTGATCAGGCTCGGCTAACGCAAAGCCTGTTTATCAAGGCCAAAATAACCGATTCGTCCTTTGTTAATTGCACCATGCCAGAGTGTAATTTTTCTGAAGCCGTAATCAGCCAATGCCATTGGAATAACAGCAAGGCCGAAAAAGGACAGTTTCAGAAAACCCAATTTAACGAGTGCCAACTACAGCAAGTGCAATTTTCCATGGCTGATTTTTCCCATGCTGTTTTTGATCATTCGAATGTGACTCAGTGCCAGTTTGAATTTGCCAACTGGCATGAGACTACGCGAAAAGATGGAAAATGGAAAAATAACAATCAAAACATGTTACGCAAAACCGACCCAGAACGACAAAAAGCTGAACAAGCAATAAATGCTCAGGCTGCGTAAGGAAAAAATCATGAATCAGTTAAATAACACCTACAATGTCACTCCGCTTCCCGTTCAACCTGCGTTAGGTATGAAATCGGGGGTAATCAGCTATGTTGAAGGCAATGTATATGTTATCGACGGCACATTACCGGCTCAGCAAGCATTGAGTTGCCTGATCAAACCGACAATGGACGACAAGGTTTTATATTGTGTACAAGGTGACGAATGCTGGATTTTGGCTGTGCTTTACAGCACAAATCAAGGCAACGCAGCCCAAGAAAACACAGAGCAAGACAGTAGAGAAATAGCGCTGCCGAATCGCGCACCGATGCAAATGAATACACGCAAACTCACCGTCAATGCCAGTGAGCAGATTGATATGAACAGTATGGGTGATATCAACCTCAATTCAGTCATGGGCAAGCTCAGCATGTCGGCAAAGCGTTGCTATCAAACGATTCAGGATTCTTTTATCCAGCTTGCCAAACATATCGTGCATCGAGGTGAGTACATCGATCATCAAGCTGACAAGCTGTTAAAAACTCATGCGGCTCAGCATTTGATGACAGCCGACAACGATATCAAGATTGATGCTGAACGCATCAATATGGGATAAGGAATAGGAGTGATATATGTTTTGTAAAACACAAATGTTCTCAATATCGTTCGCTTTCCCTGACACTTGCAAAATATTAATGCCGGCGCCGACCCCTACGCCATTGCCTAACTTTGCATTTTCAACAATGGCGATCCCCAACATTTTTAACTTTTTCATTACCGCCATGCCGGTTCATAACCTGGGCACCACAACCTCAATTAGCACTGGCAATGAAGTTTCCGCAGCTGGCGGCGGCGGTGTGGTATCAAACCTGTTTATTGGTTCCAAACGTAATTCTCTAGGAAGTTTTAAGACTTTCTTTTCTTGTATGCCTTCTACGCGAATGCTGGATATGAGCTTACAAAATGGCGCAGCAAGCAATATTCCAGGGTTAAATTTATCCCCCTGCCAAATCAAAATACTGATATTAGCGTAGGAGCATTGGCGATGAGAATGTTAACGAAAACCACCACCCACATACTTGCACTCTTACTTAGCCTCTGGCTATCGGGATGCTCAACCATTCAGAGCATTAACGAGTCCATGCCCTGGCATTCTGGTAATGAAGTGGAAAGCATCGCGTTACAGGTGAAGTTTGATGCTCAGTTACAACATGCAGTATCGGTGGATGTGGTGTTCGTTTATGACGATAATCTCATTGCTCTTTTAAGCAATGCCAGTGCCGCGCAATGGTTTATGGAGAAAAAGGGCTACATGGCAAACTACGGTATTAACATGGATATTATCCATCGTGAAATTGTACCGGGTTACAGCGAAAGCATTGTTGAACTACCCGACAGGCACAAAGATGCCAAATCGGTTATCGCATTTGCCCTTTATCCGCAAAACCCTAATGCCAAAGCCGACTTAACCCTATTAGCTACCCCTTGGCTGCTATTCGATGCACAGCAAATGCAAGTTGCCGCAGCAGCGCCTACTACACCTGGAGTCAAATAAGATGAGCACCCTGCAACAAATACCAGATCAAGTACAATGGTTTGAAGGAATGCTGCTTTCTCCGCAACACTTCCAGCAAAACAATTTTTACTTTGAACAGCTCATCAACCAAAAAATAGCTCTAACACAGCCTTTTTATTGGGGCATTACCCGACTGGAAATCGATTCAACCGCGATTACCCGTAACGAAATCCACGTTAAGCAGGTTGAAGGCATCATGCCTGACGGCACTTATGTGCGTTATGGCCTGGAAACGCCCGAACAGGAAAAGAAACAACCTACGGGAGATACTCACCTTGAAGTTGATCACTGTTTAAAGCTGGAACTGAAAAAGCTTGAGCAGGTGAAAACCGGCACGATCCTGACAGTGTTTCTGGCCGTGCCCATTATGTCAGATGCCTGCGCCAGTGACGATGAGAGTGAGCGTAAGCGTTACGACAGCGTGAATGTGGGTAAAATCATCGACAACAACGATATCAACAACAAAGTGGATTTGGTGCGTTTACGCCCTCGCCTGCAACTTTTGGTGGGAGAGCAATACGATAAATCCAAATATAGCGGCATTCCGTTGTTTAAGTTAAAAGCCATTAACGATGGTGACTTCACGCAAGAGCCTTTCACGCCGCCTATTTTGTCGGTAACGAAAACAGCGATCCCTCATAATGTGACTATTGGTAAACGTCTGGAAAAGCTGCTCACAGATATTCATAATAAAGCCAAAGGGTTACGTGACTTTTTTGTTGATAGAAGCAATGATTTCAACATCGTCAGTAACTTACAAAAACAGCGTATTCACCACATGATGGCACATTACCCCAATGTGGAAATGCTGTTAAATACAGAACAGGTTCACCCGTTTGAACTTTATAAAGCTTTGGTAAGCATGGTGGGACAAATTGCCTTGTTGCATTCGTCTAATATGCCCCCGTCAATTCCCGGTTATTACCATGATGATATTGATGCAACATTTAATACAGTAATCCAATTTATCTCCGAGATTATCAACGAAATTTCGCTTAATTTTACAGCAGTGCCATTTCAGGAAATTGAGAACAATAAATTTGAAGTCTTTGTTGATAAATTGCCCACAAAAGATGAGCCATTTAAGATTGTTTGCCAACACTCAAAAGGCTCTTCTCCTGAAATGTTGCAAAAATGGATGCAATCGGCTCAAATTAGCTCGGAAAGTTATTGGGGCGATCTTTTACTTTCACGTATATCGGGAGCTGAAAGGAAAATTGTTAAACAATTTAGTGATTTAAAAGTGACTCTGGGCGATAAAGAAGTATTCTTTGAAATCAGCAATACAGATAACTTAATAAAGGAAAATGATAAACTGATTATCGGCGGTACAGAGGACTCCTTAAAGGAGCACAAACCCGCGTTTATTAATTGGTATATCGCGAAATAAAAAGGCTTTGAAATAATGACGTTAGCACCTTCGGCCATGTACAACAATAGAGTGATTCTTCACCGTTTTGAAGAATCGCTGGCCTATTGGTGCGAGCTAAAACAAAAACTGCAAGAACATGCAAAATCAGGTACGCAATTGGGTGACAATAAGCAAACCCAAATTACAGATGTCCCTTTATATACTCACTCATTATTGATGGAACATTTCACCCATCAGGAAAATGAAGTGAAAAGTATTTCATCCAGCGCTCAATTCCATCTATACAAGCAAGCTCAATACGCCATTGTGGCGTTAATTGATGATCAACTGCTGAAAAATCCGCCCTGGAAAGATGATTCATGGTTGAATTATTTATTGGAGAATAAACTGTTTTATAGCCGCATTGCCGGACAACGACTAATTGGTGAAATAGAAAAGCTGGTTGACGTTGATGCCACTCAAAAACAAATAACAGCCCAAACCAAACAGCTGGCTTATATATACCTGAGTGTGTTGTGGCAAGGCTTTAAAGGTAAATTATTCAACAAGGAAGAACGTCTGAAAGAACTACAGTCTTCTTTGATTCAATTAACCGAATACACACCTGTTAACCTCAACGCAGATCGCTTATTAGAACAGCCATATAACTTTAATAGCGAAGAAGAAGAGGAAGAAGCAGAGAACCGCCGTTTAGCACCGATATCCCGATGGCACAGAGTGGTATTATTTGGCATCGCTTTATATGCCATTGTTAGTACAGGCATATGGTACGGCTTTACCTGGGATCTTAAAAATACGCTTGAGAATATCACTCATTCCGACAGCAAAGCGGTGAAAAAAGAAAACAGCCCTGCTGAACAGAATAAAAACAAGGAGGTTAAATAATGAATTTTACTTCCTTGCAACATTCGTTAAGCCGCTCATTTAATGCTGCCAACCAATACGGCCTTGGCTGGTTGTTGATTATTGTCGTCGTTGGCTTTTTGATTTGGTATTTTGCCAAAGGGAACAAGATCTCATTCAGAATCCCCTTCTTGCCGCGTTTTATGAACAAGGTTTCTTTCTCTAAAGATGATCTTAGCGCGTTAAAAGATAAGGCCGAAGCCAGTATGTCGAAAAGCGCTTCGGCTGATCCCATTGCATCTGAAAGTACGACCTCGTCAGGTTCCAAACCACTGCCATTTGAAAGTACCTTTAAATTGTTATTCGGTGTTCAGGAACGTCGCTATAAAATCCCGACTTATATGCTGATTAGCGGCGATACGGCTGACAATGACAGCGAAATGCTGAAAGAAATGGAAAATGTGTTAGGGAAAAAAGAGCGCCTGATCCTGAAAAGCCTGGGTAACTCACAAAAATACTGGCATGTGTACCAACGAGGCTGTGTGTTACATGATCAGGATCCCGCGAACATCGTCAACGAGCTCAAACAATATCGGCCTGAGCGCCCTGTTGATGGCCTGATCGTAACCTTGCCTCTTTCCAAATTACAGTCCCGCACTGAAAGAGAACTGGAAAGCTGGGCTGGTACAATTTATAAGCACATCTGGCATGTTCAGCAAAATACCGGGTTCATTTTACCGATTTACCTTTTGGTCACTGAATGCCACGAATTGAAAGGCTTTAATTCATTTTGGGGAAGAGGCAAGCTTGCCGACAAACTGGATCAACAGTTTGGCTGGGCGAATCCTTACAACCATTCTGAAGCTTATCAACCAAGCTGGATCAACGAAGCGATTACCATGCTTGGCAAGCATATTCGCAATATTCAAATTGCCTTTATGCGCAATGAGGGAACTCAATCCAATACCGACGCCAACAATGCCGAGAAAAAGCAGGATAGTTCAAATGATGAAAAATCATTGCAATATCTGCTATTGGCGAATGAATTTGAAAGACTGCGTCCGGCAATTACACTGTTCTGTAATGTATTGTTTTCCAAAACCATTTTGCAATCCCCTCTCATGCTAAGAGGGTTGTATTTTACTGGTAAACATTCTGTTGAGTTGGAGAATGGCAAGCCTGAGATGCGCCATTTGTTCCTAAAAGAACTCCTGGAACAGAAAGTTTTTGCTGAAAATTCAATGGCTTTCGCACCACAAAGCAAGCTGTTGTCGAGTAACTCAAAATTACGTGCTTATCAGTATTCGAGTATTGTGGCATTTGTTACCTTAAGCTTATTGCTCACTATTGATTCTCTCGCCTTAAGAGATCAAACCGTTAGCCTTGTCAGTTCCATGAATAGTGAGCCCAAGGAAATAAATTATAAGAGAGAAATCGACTACATTAATGCGGTCATTGACCACGTTGCCGATATGGATGCGGGAAGTATCAATTACCTTAGCCTTCCGTTGTCATGGAACACACCTTTTAACGGTGAGCTGGAAAACTATTTCTCCAAACATACCTTTGGCGAAATCATGTTCCCGCAATTGCAATGTGATATGCAACGAAGCCTGCAATCACGCATGAATGACATTTCCCAAAAACAATCCATTGACAGTTTCTCAAGCTGGCTCGATGACTTCGCAGTGAACGTTTCCAAAGGGAAGCAACTGGATGACCTTATCCATAAAGTCCACGATCCGGATAATGTGCTTAGGTCTCTGGAAGATATCGTTCTCTATTTGTACAACCACCCACTGCCAAACAGTTTTTATCAACGTTCAGACTTGTATGTGCGTGCCATTGCCAATAGCGACAATTCATCCAAACAATCTCATTGCAAGATCCGCTTTGAAGATAAGCAACAAGCCTGGGAAACCATTATGGCCTATGCCAATGGCGAAGTGGATGTCATCGTTGATGAATTAGCCGCGCCTCGCGACTTTTTCAGTATCAGCGAACAAATGAACAGCCTGCCAAGCGTTGTCAGTTGGTACAGCAAAATTCCCGAGTTTTCCGATGCCTTGAGTCATTACACAAAATGGTCGACTCATATTCGCGACTATTGGTTAACAGGGCATGCCAAGCCTAACGAATGTGGTCGCATATACCATGCGCTAAGCGGCATATCAAAAGAGATCTTCCCCGAAGGTGAAAAAGCAGCAGAAACATTCCTGTATACCTGCCTGACTCGTGCCGAAAAGGTTCTGATAAATGATAACCGTCAATTAGGCGTGACGCTGTACATGACCAAGCAAGCCGCAGGCGTTAAATCGGAAGATAACTCTGGTTTGGTTCATCCTTTCACGCTAACAGAAGAAGCACAAACCCTGTTTCGCGAAGTGGATGCCCTTAATGAGCTTTCATACATAGGCCACCATACATCGAATGATAAAGAAGCAATGGAATCCGGTTTCTTCTGGTCAATTGAAAACCTGAATCGTGCATTAGCACTGCAAGAAGAATATGAAACCTTTGCTTTGGCTGAATATAAGAGCCTTTGGCTACCTAAAAAAGCGGGGAGCGACACAGCCAAGTATTTTGCCCAAGGCATTGCGTTAAAACAACTTCAATATGCAATGAACGACTATGTACTAAATGCTCAGGTACATGAAACGACCGAATTCAGCCCTGAACATTTACGTCCTGTTAGCCAGCAAGAAGCGTATCTGGCCGCCGCCATTGGCAACTTTAAAAAATCAATGGATTCAGTGATGGCACTGTTGCTGGCGTTCAAACAGCTTGAATTCACTGAGAGCCATCGCTGGTTACAGCAAATTAGTCAGGCTCACGCCTATGAGTTGCTGCGCCAGGTCGATCGCCTGTATCAAGATAACCATATTTTCAAACCTTTAGATAAAGCAAGATGGTCAGCGCATCAATACAATGATGTTTTATTTGCCATTACCAGTGAAGGTCAATTACAGGATTACCTGGCTGCACAAACCGAAAGAGCCAATTACATTGCTTTTGAATACGCAGAGCCTTTGGTTGTGTTCTTGCTTAATACCAAAGGTAAATATGTCAATTACAAACTATTTGGCAAATGGCAGAACTCATTAATTGAACTAAATAAATCGCAAAGCAAAAATCCGTCCAACAGTGTCGATTATTTAAAACAATTCATGAGTAACCAGATGGCAGTCATTGATCAAAGTAACTGCTTTGACAAAACAAAAGAATTGGATGCACCTGCCGGTAGCGACATTTTTGCCGACAATCAACGTACTATTATTCAACGCGCGATAGACCACTGTAACAGCTTTAGAGCTGACAAAATCAAAAAAGAATATGCTCAAATTGTTGCGTTGTTTAATCAATATCTTGCTGGGAAAGCGCCCTTTAGTCGTTCAGCTAAAGCGAAACAGATTTCACCACAAGATATGCAAAGCTTCCTCACCCAATATCGAGCTGTTTCAGACGGATTATCACATCGCATGGGGCTTATGGTGTGGAAAGATACGCGTTACAAGGATGCTCAGGAATTTTTGAATCAGTTAGATAAATCAGTGCTGCTATTCGACAATATTCTTGGGGCAACATCGAGCAAAGACAGCGTCGGCGTTGAAATGAACATTGAATTCAATGTTATGGAAAGTAATGCTGGCTTTGTACGCCATTTGAGTCAATGGCAATTCCAGTCAGGAAGTGAACTGACCACCTACCCCGGTGAATCAAAAGCGATATTCTGGAAACCTGGTGATAACTTACAACTAACCTTGAATTGGGCCGAACAATCGCCTTACAAAGCATTTGCCATCAACGGCTCAAGCAGACTACAGAATCAGCTGGAGTATTCTGCCAACGGGCTTTGGAGCTTACTCGATTTTATAAAAACATACTCTAGCAGCATCTATGATGATGAAAGTTTGAATGAGCATTCCCGGTTATTGGCATTTGAAGCCAAGGTATTACCCAAAGAAGCTCAATCCGCAGCACCAGAATCTAATCAACTTAAAGCTTATGCTCGGTTGGTGTTGTACGGTAATGATCCAAAAGACAATAAGAAGATAGTTTTAGAATTCCCGGATTCATTCCCGGACTCCGCGCCAAAGGCATTATAAAAGGTACGACCATGAGTACAGAAATAAGTGTATTAGAGAAACAGTTTGAACAGTTGGTTGGTGTACCGATTGAATCGCTATTGCAGGATATTGATAAAGAGAACCGTTATGGTTCAAACCTGAAATATAATGGCGTGTATTCTGCTATCAACGCGGCGCGTACTGCTGATGATCCCAGTGTACCGATGGGACAGTGGGAACACGACTTAAACACGGCAGACTGGGAAGAAGTAAAGCGTTTGGCGCTTGATGCATTAAGCAACAAGAGCAAAGACCTGCAAATTGCGATCTGGTTAATGGAAGCGATGATCCATCAGAATGGTTTCTCTGCCATTGGCCCTTGTTTTCATCTGTTGCATCAGTTAACAGAAAACTTTTGGGATGGTTTGTATCCACAAATCGAAGATGAGAATGATCTTGATTATCGAACAAATTTGATCGCATGGGTAAATGACAAACTTCAACCCGTAATCAAATTGCTTCCGCTCACGTTTACCCGTAATGAACAGATTTTCACTTGGGCAGATTGGGAAATGGCTGCGCATTTCGAGCAGCTTCCAGCCGATCAGAAAAAAGCGCTGGCCAAAGACTACGTGCAAACCAATAGTATTGTCACCGCAATTATTGCAACGCCTATCGAATTTTATAAACGCTTGTTTAAAGACATCGACCAGGCACTGAGTGCAATTGATAATTATTCCAAGTTGCTGGATAAGCTCTGTGCTGATGAAGCCCCTTCTCTTCTCGCTTTTCGAACCTTGCTACAAGAGATTTACGAAACTTTGTATAGCCATGTAAAACATCGCGCGGGAGAAACCAATAATGCATCTCAACCAGAAGAAAGCTCAACCGCAGCTGCAATCAATGACCTGCAAGGCGGTGGTGGTAATGGTTCTGGCCCAATTAAAAACCGGATGGATGCTTATGCTCGACTGGCAGAAGCGGCCGAATATCTGGCAATGGACGACCCCCATAGCCCAGTACCCTATCTGGTTTACAAGGCCATTGAATGGGGGCAATTAAATACGGCTGAGTTATATCAGGAGCTGTTTGTACAGTATCAGGGACAACTCAATATCTTTGATTTGCTTGGTCTTGAGTTAGATCCAAAACAACAAAAACGCTAAGCATCAGGTAAGGAAACAGACAGGTTAACGCAATGCAACAACCCAACGACATTCAACTACCAGAGTACGAAGTACGCAGCTTTGAGATCCCTACTCAAGCTGGCAACTTCCTGCTGGAAACAGGAATGGCACCGTTGGGTAAACGCGAACATCCCATTGAAGCAAAAATTGCCAATTTGGAAACGCAACAGCTTGGTTTCCATGCTCTGGAATATGAAGGTTATATCAACCTGTTCGATGAGCAAGAGCAATTAGTTGGTGGTTTGCAATTACAACGTCGTTGGAACATAGCCAAACTGTATTCACTTTGGGTAGAGCCTGAACTTAGAGGTTTAGGTTTGGGACAAGCGTTAATGCAATCAGCAGAAGAGCTGTCTTTATCCATGGGCGCAAATGCCATTATGCTGGAAACCAGCACTCTGCATAACTATGAGTTTTATCTTAAGCTCGGTTTTGAAATAGCTAATGAGTTTACCGGTTTTATTCCGGGAGCCAGCTACTTTTTCATGATGAAGAACTTAATTCCTGAAAATACAGGAATGCCAGCATGATGATAATGGCTAATAGAACATTGGAAAAACGGGCAACACTTACAACTGGAAGTTGTAATCACCACGAACTGTGCGCAGTACCATTCCACCCAACGTATGGACAACCGGGCTTACTGTGCTACTTGGCTTCGGTTGCGTCGCAATTGCCGCACCAAGGTGGACGGAATCCAGCTCCGGACGCGGCTGAAAATGATTACGCCCCTTATTTTCAATTGGACGTAATCCGCCACGCAGTTGGCTTTGGAGATGTGGTGAAAGCTGATGAGCAAGAATGGACTGCTCTCGAGCCGGTAGAGGTTCTTTTATGCTAGCGCCCTCGTCTGTTGCTCTGCCATTGTACTCAATACCCCAGGCAGCGTTAACAGCTGATCGAGGATCAGTAGCACTACCGTATTCCCGGCCAAATTGTATGGCTGGTTCAAACGGCGCATTTATTCCGATCAATCGAACCGGATTTCGCCCTAAACGATTATCAGCAACAGTCATTTAACCCCTGACAAATTAACTAAGAGTATCCTTATACGAGAGCAAAAAGATATCAACGATACATCGACAATAGATTCAATTTACTTATATTTCAAACACTATTTTAAATTTAGTGGGTATTTTTGTGCGTGTATTTCAAACATTTAACCGCAATGAAGCTCGTCGAGTTATACATATCACGCAACATAAAGGACAGGCTGATCTCTGCGTATACATAGTAAAATCAAAGTCTCTAGCCTATAAGGAAGCTTATTGGTATATCAGTAAAAACAAGCTCGATTCCGATGCCGCTTTTTATTTTGGTAGCCGAGGCTCGGCATGCGTAAACGTTTACTTTGTAAACAGCCAAGCACAGGCAGGCTGGCAAAATGATCATCCACTTAAAGGCCGTTTAAAATATTAAAGAATGAAGAAGTGCTACTTTTTAGGTTCTGCCGGGGGGCTTTCGCTTTGCTCTGAAATAGCCTCTACCAATTTCTTCACCAACTCTGTTTTTTCGTCCTTTTTCTCTTCTTCTTTCTCTGGAAAACGAACGATTTGAAGATTTAGGTCATACCTGGACTCTAAACGCAATTTTTCACTATATGCTTTTCCTTCATCGTCATACTTACCTATAGTGATCAATGTAACTTTTTTATTGGTTGGCGTTTTGAATTTGAATTTTTGTACCAGTTTAGGATCCAGTTCGAGGCTTTTGATTTCTGAATCGGCTAACGCATCATTTAAAAATGTACCGAAATAGATAGTAGTAGAGGCTGGCTTGGTAGGGTTACGTAACAAATCCGCCTGTGTGAAATAATCGGCATCATCCTCTTCTGGCTGTGCCTGAGTAGCTTGCGCTTGCTCGTCCGTTTGAGCTCCTGGAGTTTGTCCGTCAGCAGTTACCTGTTGAATATCAGAAGAGGCTTGTTGTGTTTCTTCCTGAATATCCTGCTCAGCCGTTTCTGCCCCCCCTTTCATTTTAATGATAAGCGCATTTACAGGTTCCTTCACCTGATCGGCTATATCACTGGGTAAAGGGAAAAAGATAGCGGCACCATATCCTAAAGCTATCAACAATGCTGCGATCAGCAATTTCTTGATCATCCTGGCAACTCAAACCTGCAACTAACTAATAAATAAAGGATAAGCATAAACTGAATTGGGAATATTTGAGAGTAAAACATAGTAAATATTACCCAAATCAAAAACGAATTGATAACAATGGTCTAAACAAGAATCATTATTGTTGTTATCTCATTGTTTTTTATCGGTTTTTCTTTGATCTAAATCAATTTTGCGACTACACTTCTCTACGATTACTAACTAACAGACTTGAGCGACATCACTATGCAAGGCAATACGAGCATCATTACGCTCCTAAATGAAGTGCTTACCCAGGAATTAACATCTATAAACCAGTTTTTCCTACACGCACGCATGTATAAAAATTGGGGATTAGGCAAGCTCAATGATGTTTGCTACAAGAAATCCATTCTTGATATGAAGCAAGCCGATAAATTAATGGAGCGAATTCTGTTTTTAGAAGGACTTCCCAATCTACAGAATTTAGGCAAGTTGCAGATTGGTGAACACACGGAGGAAATGCTGAAGTGTGATTATGATTTCGAAGTAGCTCAATTACCGAAAATTAAACAGGCAATCATGACTTGTGAACAAGAAAAAGACTTTGTTACTCGTGAATTGCTTGTGGAATTACTGGATAAAGAAGAAGAGCATATTGATTGGCTGGAAACGCAATTTTATCAAATTGATAAAATGGGAATTGAAACTTACCTGCAAGCTCAACTAGAGGATTAATATCATGCAAGGCAAACAAAAAGTGATTGATGCATTAAATACATTACTCCGCAATGAGCTAACAGCGATGGATCAGTATTTTATTCATTCCAGAATGTATCAGGATTGGGGACTCAATAAATTATATGAGCGCATTGATCATGAGTTCGACGATGAAAAACAACATGCTTCATTATTAATTGAGCGTATTTTGTTTTTGGAAGGTACGCCTGATATGAGTCAGCGTGATCCACTAATGATTGGCAAAGACGTCCCTTCTATGCTGGAGAACGATCTAAAAGTAGAATATCTGGTTGATACCTTGCTTAAAGATACCATCGCATTATGTGAACAAGAGCAGGATTACGTTACTCGAAATATGCTCCACACATTAATTGAAGATACGGAAATGGATCATGCTTATTGGCTGGAAAAACAACTTGGCTTAATTAAGCGCATTGGTTTAAACAATTATTTGCAATCGCAAATGTAAATAAATTGCATTATTTAATTAACGATTTGTAAAAAAATCGTAAGTCGAAATAACAGTTTGGTTAGCAGATAACCCTAATGCATCTTTATCAGCTTGCCATTCTGTTGTTATTCGCCAATGCATTTTTGGTTCACTACAACTCCCAAGAAACATTATTGCGGTAATTTCTTTATTTTGATGATGAATATCCTCGATAATTAAAGGTGATTTCCCCATATACATATTTACACCTTCAACCCACGCTTTTTTTAAATTCCATCCATCAGAAAGATACAATTTAACCCTGATTTCAGCTTCAACAACCACGGGATCAGGCGAAAAAGCAATCTGTAAACGAGCTTTATTCAAACATGCATCCCCGTCCAAACACACTGTTTCCGTAGGACTCAGCGCATTATCATGCTCAGGAATAACCAGCTTATTCCATACTCCAATAAAAACGAGAGTCATGAGCAATAAAAATACCGGAAGATAATTGCGAATTTGCACAAGTATTAATCTCTTCTAAATTCATTGTTGATTCAAATAATTCTATTAATTGATCAAGATCAAGTTAATTCATAAGTCGCTGTTAATTTAGTAAGAAAAACCGTATTATCGGCGCGAATTTGTTTAGCGGCTTTGGTGCATATTTGACTACTTTTTTTTTAAAGTATGTCTATGCTTTATTAACTGGTTAATTAAACCAGTTTAACAAGAAATGGCAGTTTAAACATTTTTAACAGTAGTACGTAGCTATCGCTTATGGTGCTACGGAGTCAACCGCATAAAATATTAGTAACAAGTGGAAGAATCCCGAAAATGAGTGAAACGAGTCACACACTCCCAGACTATAACTATAAAATAGTTAGACAATTCGCAGTCATGACTGTGATATGGGGAATTGTCGGAATGACAGTTGGTGTTTTGCTTGCGGCACAGTTAATTTGGCCCGAGCTAAACTTTAATACCCCTTGGTTAACCTACTCACGTTTAAGGCCGTTGCACACCAACGCGGTAATTTTTGCATTTGGTGGCTGTGCCCTGTTCGCAACCTCTTACTATGTTGTGCAACGAACGTGTCAAACCCGCATATTTAGTGACAAGTTAGCTTCTTTCACTTTCTGGGGATGGCAAGCAGTAATTCTTTGTGCTGCATTATCGTTGCCACTGGGATACACCACATCAAAAGAATATGCAGAACTGGAATGGCCAATTGATATTCTAATTGCGGTGGTTTGGATTGCTTATCTGATTAACTTCTTTGCTACGTTGGTGATTCGTAAAGTGTCCCATATTTACGTTGCAAACTGGTTTTTTGGTGCGTTTATCGTAACAGTCGCAGTGCTGCATATCGGTAACAGCATGGCGATTCCGGTTTCATTTACCAAGTCCTACTCAATTTATGCGGGTGCGGTAGATGCCATGATGCAATGGTGGTACGGGCACAATGCTGTAGGCTTCTTCCTGACAGCAGGTTTCCTGGGCATGATGTACTACTTCGTACCCAAGCAAGCTGGTCGTCCGGTTTACTCCTATCGCTTATCGGTTATTCACTTTTGGGCTTTGATTTCTCTTTATATCTGGGCAGGCCCTCACCATTTACATTACACAGCATTGCCTGACTGGACTCAGTCTTTAGGCATGGTAATGTCAATTATTCTGTTTGTTCCATCCTGGGGTGGCATGATCAACGGTATCATGACGCTATCTGGCGCTTGGCACAAACTACGTTCAGACCCTATTTTGCGCTTCCTGATTGTATCCCTGTCTTTCTATGGTATGTCTACCTTTGAAGGCCCGATGATGTCAATCAAGACAGTAAACGCACTTTCTCACTACACAGACTGGACCATTGGTCACGTTCACTCAGGAGCTTTAGGTTGGGTAGCCATGGTTTCAATTGGTTCTATTTACCACCTAATCCCTATTTTGTTCGGTCAAGCACAAATGCATAGCGTTCGTCTGATTAACGTTCATTTCTGGTTAACCACTATTGGCGTTGTACTGTACATCGTTGCCATGTGGATATCCGGTATCATGCAAGGTTTGATGTGGCGCGCAGTGAATGCTGACGGAACACTCACCTATAGCTTTGTAGAAAGTGTTGAAGCTTCAATGCCTTACTACTTCATGCGCTTTCTGGGTGGCTGCTTCATCGTTGTAGGTATGTTTGTCATGGCCTATAACGTTTACCGCACTATTGCTGCTCCAAAAGCAGAAGCGGAAAACAAAGAATTAGAAGCACAGCCGGCATAAGGAGAAGCACATGAAAAACGTACATGAAATAGTAGAAAAGAATACTGGCCTACTCGCTATATTCATTTTGATTGCTATCAGCTTCGGTGCCATGGTTGAGATTGCTCCACTAATGTATCAACAACAAACCATGACACCTGTTGATGGCCTTAAGCCTTACTCAGCCCTGCAATTGGAAGGCCGCGATATTTATATTCGCGAAGGCTGTGTGGGTTGCCATAGTCAGATGATCCGTCCATTCAGAGCGGAAACTGAGCGTTATGGTCACTACTCAGTCGCCGGTGAATCTGTATGGGAACATCCTTTCTTGTGGGGTTCCAAACGTACAGGTCCGGATCTGGCTCGAGTAGGTGGTCGTTATAGTGATGATTGGCACAGAGTTCATTTAACCAACCCAAGAGCTGTAGTACCAGAATCCAATATGCCAGCCTATCCATGGTTGTTAGAAAACAAGCTGGATGGCAAACATACCGCCAAGAAAATGGAAGTCTTTCAGTCCTTCGGTGTTCCTTACACGAAAGAAGACATTGAAGGTGCCCAGAAAGCTGTTGCAGGTAAAACTGAAATGGAAGCGCTTATTTCATATCTGCAATCTTTGGGAACTGCACTGAAATGATGGACTACGGCATAGTCGGTAGCATTTTCACAGTGCTGGTATTGGTATTTTTTATTGGGATTGTTATTTGGGCGTTTAGCAAAAAATCCCAGAAAGGCTTTGACGAAGCAGCCAATCTGGTTTTTGACGACGAACAAGATAATAAGGCTTCAGCCGAGTATAAACGGGAGTCATCGTTAAAATGAGTAGTTTTTGGAGCATTTGGATCAGCATAATCAGCTTGGGTACAATAATGGGTTGCTTCCTATTATTGCGCTGGTGCTTGAAAAACAAAACAGGCGTAAAAGAAGGTGACGATATGCATCATGAATTTGATGGTATCGTTGAAATTAACAACCAGTTGCCGCGTTGGTGGACAATCATGTTCTACGCAACGTCGGTTTGGGCTTTGGTTTATCTGGCACTCTACCCAGGTTTAGGTAATTTTGAAGGCTTGTTAGGCTGGAAGAGTTCGAATCAGGGCGTATTGTCGATGGCTGAATCTAAAGCAGCGGTTGAAGAAGCCAGCAAAAACGGCAAACTGGTTCAGTATGACCGTGAAATGAGAATGGCAGAAGAACGCTTTGACCCTATTTTCAAAGCCTATGCAGCTAAGCCAACAACGGATTTGATTAACGATCCGGAAGCCATGAAAGTAGGCCAGCGTTTGTTCTTGCAGAACTGTTCTCAGTGTCATGGTTCAGACGCTCGCGGTCAACGCGGCTTCCCTAACCTGACCGACAATGACTGGTTGTATGGTGGTACACCTGACAAAATCAAGGAAACCATTTTGCATGGACGTCACGGCAACATGCCTTCATGGGCATCGTTTGGCGAGCAAGGTGTTAAAGAAGTTGTTGCTTATGCACTAAGCTTAAGCGGACGTTCTGTTGATGAAGACCTGCAAGAAAAAGGTAAAGCCCGTTTCGCAGTTTGTGCCGGTTGTCACGGTATGGATGCTAAAGGTAATCAAGCTCTTGGCGCACCAAACCTGACCGACAACATCTGGTTATACGGCGCAAGTGAAAAAGCGGTGACAGAAAGTGTTACAAATGGTCGTGCTGGTGTTATGCCTGCGTTTAAAGACCGTTTAGGCGAAGACAAAGTACACGTTCTAGCATCGTATATTTACAGCCTCTCACAAGAACAATAAAATCTGTTCTTAAAGCCCCGGCATTTACCGGGGCTTTGATTATGTACCTCTAGAACACAGCATTTCCTTAAGGAACAACAAGTAGCATCCATGTTCAAAGACAACGACAAATTGCCTTGGCATAAACAATTCTGGCCCTGGTTTCTTATTACCATGCCAGTTCTTTCCGTAGCCTTAGGCATACTTATGCTGGTATTGGCAACCACCACCGAAAACAGTCTGGTACGGGACGATTACTACAAAGAAGGCAAAGCAATTAACATCAATATTGAAAAATTGCGTCATGCCAAAGAGTTAGGCATTGAAGCTGAGCTCAAAGTGTCACCCGATAAAGTGCAATTAACGTTCATTCATGCGGAGCCTGAAGATAAAGCCGCATTAATGCTAGAGTTTTATCATTCAACACAGGAAGAGAAAGACGTTAATGTTCTACTGACCCGTAATCTCCAAGGGGTCTACGAAGCCAGTTTAAGCGAGCCCTTGCAAGGAAAATGGCAAATCACCTTATGGCCACATCACAAGGAATGGAAAATTCAGGAAACGATTGGTCTTCCTCAAAGTGGCACAATTAAATTAATCCCCTAGCCGTCCATTAGACTAGCAACGAACAATGCATCCAGATAGCCATACCTGTTTTCACTGCGCTCAACCCTTACCTGCTGATCAGAAGTTCAAGGTGAGTATTCTTGGACACGACGAATCATTTTGCTGCCCGGGATGCCAAGCCGTGGCTCAAGCTGTGGTAGACAATGGGCTGGAAGACTATTATCGCTTCCGCTCCGAACCAGCAGAAAAAGCCTCAGATGAAGACGAATTAGTCAGCCAGTTACAGTTGTACGACAACCCTGTTCTGCGCGACGAACTGGTATTGGATGAAGGCGATACCAGTACAATCCAGCTCACCATTGAAGGTATGAAGTGTGCAGCCTGCGCCTGGCTCATTGAAAAGCAGGTATTACAGCTCAACGGCGTTCTACGTATTGGCGTTGATGTCAGTGCCAACCGTGCAACCGTTGTCTGGCAGAAAAGCCAGCTACCGCTAAGTAGAATACTGGAATGTATTGCAGAAATTGGTTATCAGGCACGTCCTTTTCAACCTGACGCTTTTGAAGAAAACTATAAAACCGAAACCAAACGTTTTCTTAAAAAGCTCGGTTTGTCTGGCTTGCTTTCCATGCAAGTCATGATGTTCGCTTTCGGCCTGTATTTCGGTATTTTCGGAGACATAGACGCCGAAACGCAAACCTATTTCCACTGGATAAGCCTCATTCTCACCGTGCCTGTTGTTGTTTACTCAGGCTCTGAATTTTTTGTCAGTGCCCTCAATGCGCTTTCAGCACGCCAAGTGAATATGGATGTGCCCATTAGCCTGGCTATCCTGATCATTTTCTCCTCAAGTGCGTATGCCACTGTTCAAGATCATGGCGCAGTCTATTTTGAATCCGTCTGTATGTTTATTTTCTTGCTGCTCATAAGCCGCTTTTTAGAACATTTAAGCCGACGTAAAGCCGCAATGATGGCAGCTAACAGCAATAAACACATGCCTGTTACCGCCCGGCTTCTTATTGACGGTATTGAACAGCAATGTTTAGCTAAAACGTTAAAACCGGGACAGATCGTTAGAACCAAACCGGGAGAAATGCTGCCAGTCGATGGCAAAGTGGTTCAAGGGCAAAGCCATGTCGATGAATCCATGCTCACCGGTGAGTTCCAACCGGAACTAAAAAACGTTGGTGATACGGTTTATGGCGGAACAGTCAATCAAGGTAGTGTGTTAGAAGTCGAAGTCACACATAGCTTACAAAACTCCGCAGTGAGGCATATTAGTCGCCTTCAAGAGCTGGCTTTGGGAGAAAAACCCAGAATTGCCATTTTCGCCGATAAGCTCGCTAAGTTCTTTGTTTACGCGGTTTTATTGTTTGCAACAGGCACATTCCTGTATTGGTCAACCCTGCAAGACGAACATGCCTTAATGTATGCCGTTGCCGTGCTGGTTGCCACCTGCCCTTGTGCCTTGGGGCTCGCAACGCCCAGTGCATTGACCGCCGCAATGGCCAAGCTCAAGCAGTTTAATTTGATCCTGAAATCTGCCGATTTTCTGGAAAACCTTAATCAAATCGACACGGTTGTTTTTGATAAAACCGGCACATTAACCGAAGGCAAATTCAGCCTGTTCCATTGGAAAAATTACAGCGATTTAAATGACGATCTGGTGTTAAGTATTGCGACCAGTTTGGAAGCCTGCTCCGAACACCCTATCGCCAAAGCCTTTACGGCACAGAACATAGAAAAAGTCGAACAGAGTAAAAACCACGTAGGTAAAGGTGTTGAAGGGGTTATTGCAGGTAAACACTATAAGATTGGCTCTGCAAACTATATTTTTAACTCCTCTACCCTGGAACAGCCTCATACACACAAAGAAGCCAACGTCTTTCTTGAATGCGAAGGTAAACTGATTGCCAGCTTTGAACTGCGAGATAAATTAAGCGAAGGAGTCCTCGCCTTTATTGATACCATTCGTCATTTACAACCAGTGATATTAAGTGGTGACAACAGAGCAAACGTAGCCAACATTGCCGAAGAATTGAATATCGCAGAATGGAAAGCAGAATGTCGCCCTGAAGACAAGCTGGATTATATCAAGTCATTACAAGCTCAAGGCAAACGCGTGTTAATGGTAGGCGACGGCATTAATGATGGCCCTGTTTTAGCACAGGCAGATATTTCCGTAGCCGCATCAGGCGCTTCGGATCTCGCCAAAAATGCAGCGGATGTCATTATGCTGGGCGGCAACATTAGCAAATTAATCGCGTTATTTCGTATCGCTCAAAAAACGCGCAATACTATCCGCACCAATATTCTCTGGGCATTGGGTTACAACACATCGGTATTACCCCTCGCCATGATCGGTTTTTTAACGCCCTGGATGGCCGTCATCGGCATGTCACTGAGTTCTATCATTGTTGTCTATAACTCTACCCGACTTCTTTCTGTTAATATTCCCGACATTGCTAATGTACAGAGTTCTGACAACAATCCACTCATGTCAGAAACAAAAGAAACGCCCAGAGAAACAGTATGAGTATTATTTACGTATTAATTCCATTAGCGATTCTCATTGTAGCCATCGCCATTGTGGTTTTCTTTTGGGCAGTAAAGAGCGATCAGTTTAATGATCTTGATAGGCAGGGATACAACATATTATTTGATGAGGACATTAAGCAGGATCATGCATCAAAAGAAGCTCCTACCTCAGTAAATAATCATCATAGCCAAGCAGAGAAAGAGGAACCGTCTGTACATGAGGGCTCTGTCAGCGAAGAAAACTCTCAGCAACCTTCCTCTTCTTCCAATCATGCACGTTGATCTGATAGCCGCTTTTTTAATTGGCCTCGCTGGCAGTGTTCATTGTGTGTCGATGTGCGGCGGTGTCGTCGCAGGTCTGAGCTTTGCGATCCCAAAAGAGAAAAACAAGCTGCCTTTTATCGCCACCTATAATATCGGCAGGATCAGCAGCTACACACTCGCTGGCGCAATTACTGGAACCTTTGGCAGTATATTCTCGCATCAAATACAAAATGGCATTGTCTGGTTAAACCTTCTTAGTGGCGTATTTCTGATCCTTGTCGCGGCTTACATTGGCGGCTGGTGGCGCATTCTCAGTTATCTGGAAAAGGCGGGCGGAAAACTTTGGAAACATATCAGCCCCATAGGGAAACGTTTCGTTCCTTTTAAATCTCCTATCTATGCCTTACCTTACGGCATTGTTTGGGGCTGGCTCCCCTGTGGATTGGTTTATTCAGCGTTAACCTGGAGTTTAGCGAGTGAAGCATGGCTTGATGGGGCATTAACCATGATGTTCTTTGGTATAGGAACTTTACCCTCAGTAATCCTGTTAGCATTATCGGGAAAAAGCCTGGCAAAAATGATGGAACGCCCTCAAACCAAACAAATAATGGCAGTTTTAATTTGCTTATTCGGAATTTATAGTATTTCCAAATCCTTGCCAGATATTCTATAGTACCCCTTGAACTAACACAGGAACAAAGCATGGCCGGTCACCCGAGTTCTTCTATTCATTGTCAAAATTGTAGTTTCAGTCAGCTATGCTTGCCTTTCAATCTCAATTCGAAAGAGTTAAGCAAGCTAGACGATATTATCCAGCGTAAACGTCCTATTCAGAAAAATGAGCGTCTATTCACCGCTGGTGATGGGCTAAAAGCATTGTATGCCGTTCGTTCAGGGTCATTTAAAACATTTACCGTGTCTCAAGATGGTGAAGAGCAAATCACCGCTTTTCATCTACCGGGTGAGATTATTGGGTTTGATGGCTTGCTGGAGTTAAAACACCAAAGCTTTGCTCAAGCGCTGGAAACGTCGATGGTATGTGAAATCCCCTACCAGACACTGGACGATCTTTCCGGTGAATTTCCTAAATTAAGACAGCAAATCATGCGCTTGATGAGTAATGAAATTCATCATGATCAGGAAATGTTTATGCTGTTGAACAAACGTACTGCTGAAGAGCGTTTAGCTTACTTTATTAAGAGTTTGTCGAATCGTTTCCATGATCGTGGCTTCTCCGCTAACGAATTCCGGCTCACCATGACTCGTGGCGAAATCGGAAACTATTTAGGATTAACGGTTGAAACGATCAGTCGTTTGCTAACGCGATTCCAAAAAGAAAATTTGATCGAAGTAAATGGCAAATTAATCAGCATTGTTAATCATCCCAAACTGGAAGAAAGAATGGGTTCACAGCGCAATACCTGCTCGGTGACTCTGCAATAATTCGTTGATTTTAAGTTTTATAATCAAGCCACATTTAAAGGCTGCTATTTTTAGCAGCTTTTTTGTATCCCGCTTTTTACTCCCTGCTATTTTCCTCTAATAAAACGAGTGTGAGATTAGAAAATCAGCAATAAAATGTATTGAAAAGAGTTAGTTTGATCTCAAACAAGTCAAAAACTTGCCTATATGGTCAAGCTAAACCATTATGTTAATGTAACTTTTAGTTGTAACTCTCTTATTACCAAGGTGGATAGAAATGGGTAACTTCCAAAAAATTCTGGCCGTTATAGATCCTACAATTCAAAAACAAAAATCGCTGGATAGAGCGATTGAGCTGGCAGAAAAAACAGGTGGAAGCATTACCGCCTTCCTTACCATTTATGACTTTTCCTATGAAATGACGACCATGCTTTCCGTTGACGAAAGAGAAGTCATGCGACAAGCCATGATCGACGACAAAGTGGATTGGCTTACCAGTATTGTTGATGCCCATCAGAAGCAAACCGATGTGCCCATCAATGTAAAAGTTGCGTGGCATAACCGCCCTTACGAAGGCATTATTATTGAGTGTATGGAGCAAGGCCACGATCTCATAGTAAAAGGCACTCAAAAGCACGATACACTTAAATCAGTTATTTTTACTCCAACAGATTGGCACCTGTTAAGAAAAGCGCCGGCTTCTGTTTTGTTAGTTAAAGAACACGATTGGCCAGCAAACGGTCAGATCCTTGCTGCGGTGAATGTGGGTACAGAAGACGAAGCACATCAGTCTTTGAACAAACGAGTTACCAAAACAGCCCACGATATGGCATCGATACTGAAAGCAAACGTTCATTTGGTGAATTCTTACCCTGGAACTCCGGTAAACATTGCCATTGAGATCCCGGAATTCGACCCTCAAGGCTATAACGAATCGGTAAAAGCCTATCACGATAAATGCATGACTTCCCACGCGCAAACTCATCAAGTTGCTTTGGAAAACTGCCACGTTAAGGAAGGCTTGCCTGAAGATGTTATTCCAGCAGTCGCTAAAGAAATCGACGCAGAATTAGTGATCATCGGTACTATCGGACGTGTCGGTATTTCTGCGGCGTTAATTGGTAATACCGCAGAGCACGTTATTGATATGCTGGACTGTGATGTTTTGGCGTTAAAGCCAGAAGGCTTTGAATCTCCTGTGCAGTTGAACTAGTTCTCGTCACACTTCATTTAATTCTACATATTCATTTTATAAGCCCTGTTTTTACATCAGGGCTTATTTTATTCTCCATACATACCATAATCTTGTCTCTTTTCGGCTCAAACCGGTATTTTAGGTTGATTATTTCCACTGGTCGGTGTACTTATCTAGCTGCTTCGATAACAACTTATTTTCATTACATTCACACACAAAAACTGGAAGCATCATGACAAATCACGGGAACATCACACACACATTAAAGCCAAGTAAGCTGTCGCTGGCGATATTGTTTGGATTAAGCTCTCTGGCCGGAGGTCTGTCAGCACAGGAGCAAGCTCCTGCCCAAGACTCTGCAAAACAAGAATATAGCGGTATCGAAATTATTAACGTTACTGCACAAAAACGTACCGAAAACCTTCAAGAAGTGCCTATCGCTATCAGCGCTTTCTCGGAAGATGCCATTCGTAAAATCGGTGCATCAGATTTAAATGATTTAGGCTTATACACTTCAGGTTTCGAATCAAATAACGCGACCGCAACGCAAACCACCTGGACAGTACGTGGCATCACCACCAATGACTTCGGTATCGGCCTTGACCCTGCGGTAGCCGTTTATATCGACGGTGTATACATCGGTCGTCGCGGTACGTCAAACCTGAACTTCAACGATGTGGAGCGCGTGGAAATCCTGAAAGGCCCTCAAGGTACGCTATTTGGTCGTAACTCTGCTGCTGGTGCAGTTAACATTATCACCAAATCACCCGTTATTGATTACGAAGGTAACGTTCGAGTGACTTTAGGTAACTACTACAAACGTAAATTTGAAGGCTTGGTTAACATCCCTATTAACGACAACTGGTCGTTCCGAGGTTCATATACTTCCAATAATCGCGATGGTTATTTAGACGCCATCGGTAGAGAAGACCTGGGTAATGAACACGATTGGGGTATTCGAGCCAGTTTATTTGCTGAATATGTGGATTTTGAAGCCGTGATTCGTGCTGACATTTCCAAGCTAAATCAAGATTCTCGTCCGGCAGTCACAATGAATACAGGCTACGGCCTTGGCGATCCTTTCGGCCCGGTTGAAACCGACGGCGGTGATGACGTATACGAAGCGCGTGACGTTAAGGGTATTTCTGCCGAGTTGAACTGGCATTTTGGCGACGTGACTTTCACGTCGATTACAGCCTATCGTGAATTCACACGTTACAACGGTATGGAAGATGACGGAAGCGCCTTTGACAGAGCCTATTTCGTGAGTGTTCTGGATGAAGACCAGGATCAGTTCAGTCAGGAATTCCGCTTAACGGGTGCATCAGACACTCTCAAATGGACTTTGGGCGCGACTTACTTTAAGGAAGACATCGCGCAAGATACTCACGCCAGATTTAAATTCCAAACCTTCGATGGTTTTGCGTTAACCAATGCAGGTCTTGATCCATCGTTGATTCCATCAATTCAGCCTGGTTTAGGTATGGCGGGTCTTTTCCTGACACGCATTCCAGCACAAACCTTAGGCGCTATTGCGGCTTCGACTATATTCACTCCTGAGCAGGTATTAGGTTTGATTGTTGCAGCAAACTATGGACGCCCATACGCAGAATCAACCTACAATAATAATGAGGTTGAAAGCTGGGCGGCTTATGCAGACGCCACCTACTCTATTACCGATAAGCTGGATTTAACCGTAGGTTTGCGTTACACGCGCGATGAGAAAACCTTTGATATCTTCACGCAATACCAGAACGAAATCATTATTCCATTTGAAGGCTATGACAACATTCCTATCGGTATCGCCTTTGCAGTGCCAACCGATGTGACCCAGAATGCAACCTGGAGCAAGTTAACACCGCGCGTCGTCCTTGATTATCAATGGACTAAAGACCTGATGACTTACGCAAGTTACTCAGAAGGTTTCAAAGCAGGCGGATTTAACACTTTGGGTGAAGCCCCTCCAGTTGATGAAGAAACGGTAGAAAACATCGAAATCGGATTAAAATCCTCCTGGATGGACAACCAGATCCGCTTGAACCTTGCCTTGTTCAGCTACGACTATACCGACTTGCAAAACCACGAGTTAGACGGGCCAGCAGGAACGGTTCCAACCTACAATTTGCGTAACGTTGATGCAGAAGGTCAAGGTGCTGAGGTTGAATTCAAATGGCAAGCCACAGATGACTTCCTGATTTCGGCTAACTATGGCTATCTCGACACTGAGTACACTAAATGGGGTTACTTCCCTTGGGAATTGGAAGAAATCGCACAAGGCGGCACAGTTGCCGATTTAACTGGCGAACCTATTTCTGGCATGCCTAAAACGCGCTACAGCATTGCATTCGATTACATGATGGAATTGGATATTGGCGAGTTTGCATGGCACTTCGACTATGCTCATAGCGGCGAACGCCAACAGGATTTGGATGGGCCACAATTAGCTGTATTGCCTTATGACCCCAGCCAGGTAGAAGGCTTAACGCCTGATAATAAGATCGATTCTTATAATCTGGCTAATTTCCGTTTAACTTACTTCCCGGCAGAAGGTGATTACAACATTTCACTTTATGCGCGTAACCTGTTTGACGAGAAATACCTGCTAGGCACAGGCGGTCAGGCCATGGCTGTAGGTTCTCCTATTGCTAACCCAGGTTTGCCTCGTATGTACGGTATCGAGTTTAGCTATAATTTCTAAACTGCTTTTTAGAATTGTATTGAGGGGACACTTGCTGTCCCCTTTTCTTTTAACGTAAGCCAACCAGGAGTAAGCATGTTTAAAGGCTCATGTCTTTGTGGAAAAGTTCGTTTTGAAATTATCGCTCTTGAATGATTTGCCATTGATCTAAATCAGAGTAACGAATTAACCAAACGATAGTATTTTACTCGTACCTGATGGAATAAACTTCATTCAGGTCTATGGTTAATATTTATACGTTATCTTATCCGGAGAATTTCCCATGGCAGATCCCAAACACACCCAGGAACAAATCGATAAATATAAAGGACATACTCGCTCTCCCAAAGATCCTTATGAACGTGGTAAAAATGATCGTGCCGGAGACAAGGACATCTCAGAAAAAGATGCCCAAGAAATGTCCCAGGAAGACTGGCAAGATTATGTTGATGGCAAAATGGGACGAGAGAAGCGGGATCGCTAAACGTCAGACCAACGATCAAATAATTCTTTGTAAGCCCTGCAACATGGGGCTTACCCACACAAATTATATCCGCTAACCATCCGGCTATTCATCCTCCCCCTATTCTCACGTATAATGCGCGCCAATTTTATGTGGTATCGGATTTTTGTCAGGTGACTCAAAAGCAACAGTACAGTTTCAACAAGCTGCAAAAGCGCTTACGACGCTTTGCAGGCAAAGCCATTGCTGATTTCAATATGATTGAAGATGGCGACAAAGTCATGGTGTGTTTATCGGGTGGTAAGGATAGCTACACCATGTTAGATATTCTATTGTTCTTGCGCAGCCATGCACCTATTCACTTTGATATCGTTGCTGTGAACCTGGATCAAAAACAACCGGGTTTCCCGGAAGATGTCCTGCCCACTTACTTACAAAGTATTGGTGTAGAGTACAAGATAGTTGAAGAAAACACCTACGCTATCGTAAAAGACAAGATCCCTGAAGGAAAAACCACCTGCTCACTTTGTTCTCGTTTACGTCGTGGTATTTTGTACCGTACAGCAACAGAAATTGGTGCTACAAAAATCGCTTTAGGCCATCACCGTGACGATATTTTAGAAACCCTGTTTTTGAATATGTTTCATGGCGGAAAGCTTAAAGCCATGCCGCCGAAACTGGTCAGCGATGACGGCAAACATGTTGTCATTCGCCCTCTTGCTTATTGTACGGAAAAAGACATCACCAAATACGCAAAGGCACAACAGTTCCCTATCATTCCATGTAACTTATGCGGCTCTCAGGAAAATCTGCAACGCAAAGCTATTAAGATGATGCTACAAGAGTGGGCGCGTAAATACCCGGGACGCATTGAAAACATGTTCAGAGCGGTACAGAACGTCGCGCCTTCACACTTGGCAGATGTTAACCTGTATAACTTTGTTGATATCAAAGCGACGGGCGCTCCGGTGGAAGATGGCGATACTGCATTTGATGCGCCAGACTTCCCTGCATCATCACAGCTCTATTCACAAGAAGCCGAGCTTGATGATGACGTGCAAATTATCTCGTTAAATTAGGAGATAGCGGCGATAATCAAACCTAATCAACCCAGGCGCTGATATATTCAAAGCCTGGGGTTAGTTCCACAGCCTCGGTATTCGCACCAAGCCAATCTTTGGAAAGCAACAAACGCTTATCTTGTTTTGTTGCATTGTTCAGGTTGGGCACACTGGAAGCCATGTCGTAATGCAACTGAATGCCCTTGGTTTCTGGCATTAAAAACGACAGAAAACTTCCCACTTCTTTAAAAAAAGTTCGGAATTGACCGTCGATTTTATTCAGCTGTTCAGAAGAAATTTGCGTTTCCCAGTTTGGCTTAGCCAGAATCAACACCGACATATCACAATCGCCCTGATTAGGAGAAAACTGAACATTCACGGTGGCATTTGCCAGTTTTAAAGCCTTCTCTTTGGGTAGTGTAAAGCGTTGCAAAGTATCGACTGTTACCGGAATATCCTGCTTTTGAGTGTGTATAAAGACATTCTTAATAGCACAAGGCTTTTTACTTTGATGCTGGGCAAACCCAAAAGCGAATTGCAGCGCATCCAGCTCTTCGGTATCCAATTTGCGTAGGTGGCTATAAAAATCAGAATAACTGAAAATAAGTTGGTCTGGGTTTTCACTGCTTTTTTCGGGTACGGCTAAAATGGGGAAACTAAAAACAAGGGTAATCAATACCAATAAAGACCACTTAAACTTTGTCACATGTACTTCCTATTGACTCTGATCATTGATTGTAATTCTTCAACATAAGCCTGTCCCCGCTCAGAATAACTAAGCAACCCTTCGATTAAGGCTTCTGCTGTAATAGGTTGCTGAGTATCGCGCAATGCCGCACGAATATTACGCATCTCACGGTAAGCATAATGGCGATTTAAGTTATTCAGATAACGAGATACCCCGTGTTCCAGGCTGGAAAATTTTGCCACTTCATGATTGGAATCATCGTCTCTCTGGCGGGGAACAAAGCCACAGCCTTTACGAAAGCACCACAAGCCAAAAAAGTTATATCCCTGACGAGCAAATCGAGAAGTTCCCCAAGCCGATTCATTGGCGGCCTGAACCAAGACCAATTCATAGGGTATGATGTCGACTTTAAGTAGCAGCTTATTCAGTGCCTTGACGTTTACCTTCTCGCATTCTACGTCATATTCTTCGCAAATCTCTAACACATCATCAATATCAGCGGAGCTAACAGTAGCGCCTCGACGCATTTGCTCGCGAATGCTCAGTAGTTCACTACGTTTTAGTAAAATGGCCTGATTTTGCTTTTCAACTTCAGGTTTTAAATATCCGAAGAAGGCCTGTTTCTTCTCACTGATACGATGGAAAGATGAAAAGTCGGGCATGGAGATACGATGTCGCTTTGCTGCAACAGCCATATCTTCTGGTGATTGCGGCGGAACAACAAAAGGATAAAAAAACGCCAGAACAGCTAAAAATACAACTGCCCCAACCCATATTCTTGTGCGTATCGATTTATGCATGGAATATATCGTCAGCTCTCAATTCTTGATCGTCGGATGTTTGAATATGAACATCAACACCAAAGACATTTCTATACAGTATACCTTTCACATTATAGTAGTAAGGCGCAACCCACACTAATGCGATCCCGAACGTTACAATACTTAATAGGCCCAACACCAAAAAAAACAAGTAAATTTTAACAAAGGCAAACCACTGATAATTGACCACTCGAATGGATGTGATTACCGATTCCGAAGGTCTTAGCTGTTTATCCAACAGCAAGGGTATAGCAAAGCCGGTAGCTACAAATAAATATACACCCGGCAAAATCAGTAACACAAAGCCTATATGCACTACCGCAGTCGTGATCAGCGTTGTCATAATAATTGGCAAACTCTTAGCCACAAAATGAAAGATGTAGGCCGGCCTGGTTATCGCCCCAACACTATGACTAATCCCCATCATGGAAAGAGAAGCAATAATGGGAGCCACTAACACAGTAATGATAATATCCAGTAAAAATCGATCACCCTCAGACATTTCCTGAAAGTTTTCCTGACCAGACAACTCTAATACTAAACCGGAAACCAATAAGGATGTCATGATAATGACAGCCAATCCTTTCAGGATATTAGACTTACTCTTCTTGGTGATCTCCCATCCCTCTTGCAGTATCTGGTTTACATCAACCTGATACTCTCCTCTTAATGCGGTATTTAGGTCTCCACCGACGCGTACTCGTGTTTTCAAAACAGTTATTTAAACCTTTTTGTTATCCCCGGCGACTATTATCCAGAATTACTTAAGTGATGGCTACAGTCAGCAGGCATGTCATTTGCAAACAGCCGTTGTAAGCAATAATCCTAAAATTTAGTCAAATTGGCAGATTTAAAGTAAATGGCAAAACAAAGCGAAAAGTAATTTCTTTATTAATCAAAAGGTTAATAGATGGCATTTAATTTGCCATTCAAACCAACAATGAAAAGCATGTATGACGTACTCACCGTACACAAGGAGAAAATCTAATGCGTAAGCCATTACTTGTTATTGCTCTTGCCGGATTATTTGCGACTCAAGCCATCGCGGGTAACAACAAAATCCGAATTAAAGAAGAAATAAATATCAACCCCAACAGTACCATCCATATCAATATTCCGGTTGGCGAATTCGTTCTTGATACCCATTCATCCAATACCATCGAGCTGAATGTCGAAGTTTCCGGCAAGGATAATGGTTGGTTTAGCAGTACCGATGTCAGTGATGCCCAGCTTTCCAAACGCATTGAAGATAAGCATGTCTATTTGCAAATTGATCAGGATGATTCAACACAGGAGTGGATTATCAGTATTCCTGTTAATGCTAACCTGGATTTGGATATGGGCGTTGGCGAAGCTCGAATTGAGAATGTGCAAACCAGTCTAAACATTGACGTGGGTGTGGGTGAAGTAGAGTTGAAACTGAGTGACGACAACTATGCGCTCATTGATCTGGATGCAGGGGTCGGTGAAGTGAACCTTAAGGGGTTTGACTCAGTTAATCATAAAAAACACATGGTTAGCGAATCTCTAAAATGGCATGGTAACGGGGAACATGAAATTGAAGTTGATGTCGGCGTCGGTGAGGTAGACATTCGACGTTAGTTTCACTCAAGTTTTTGTTCAAATTGTCGTGAAGTTTGTTCCCATTGCCCCCGTTTCGGGGGCTTTTTTATACGATATTGATCAATATCAAGCAACATACTGACTTATATTTCATACTGTAGCTATCGGGTATTTACGGATGCATAAATAATGAATACGTCAGTTAAAGCAATACTTATTGCAGCTATCACCTGTTTTTTACTTTCTGGTTGTTATAAAGGTGCTGAAGCGCCGTGGGGGTTTAGCCTCCCGCCCGGAGACATTGCAGCAGGTGAACAGGTTTTCATTAAATATAACTGTATGTCTTGCCATGTATTGGAAAACTACAATAGCAACATTGAAGAGCATGAGCTGTCTACACCAGTAATATTGGGTGGTGAAGTTACTAAAGTGAAAACCTACGCGGATCTATTAACCTCGGTTATTAACCCAAGTCATAAAATATCCAACCGCTATACCCAGCGGCCAGATGAAATGCCATACACAAAAATGCCTAATTTCAATGAAGTCATGCGCGTTCAGGAATTAGTCGATTTAGTCACCTTCCTGCAATCGAAATACACCTTGGAAGAAAACAAGCATCCTCCTTACCCCAGATTTAACTATCCAACTCAGGTAAAAGAGTAAGCTCAGCACACAAAAAAGCCCGAATTAATCTCGGGCTTCTGGGAAACCTATATCCCACTAATAACCAGTTTTAATGCTAACCCTATGAGCACTAGCCCCATAATGCGATCAAACCAGAATCCTTGCTCACGAATAAAGCCTCGCACTTTTTGAGAGCTTAAAAAATAAGACAAGGCACAAAACCATAAGCCCGTAGCAAACGCCAAGTACAAGCCATAAATGACTTTTACACTGTTGGGTGTTTGAGCTGAAATGACCACAGCAAACAGTGTTAAGAAGAACAGTGTCGCTTTTGGATTCAGCCCGTTCGTTAATAACCCAATCCAAAATGCTCTGCGATCTGAAATAGCATCATTTATCACGACCTCTGACTCAACTCCACCAGTACCACCAGCATGTTGAGGGCGGCTGCGCAAAGCGCCTAACCCCAAATACACAAGATAACCCGCCGCCAAATAGCTAAATAATTGAAACAACCAGGGAGTCGTTTTAATCAACAATCCAATCCCCAGTAATGAATAGGTAACATGAACCAGAATGCCCAAACCAATACCAATACTGGTAATCATGGCAGCTCGGCGTCCAAAACTGACGCTATGCTTTAATACAACGGCAAAATCGGGCCCGGGGCTGGCAACGGCAAATAAATGAACCGTAGCAATAGTGACAAACTCGACCCAATAATTTTGCATCAACGCCATGTTTACTGATTCTCCAGAATAAATTGCTTAACAAATTGAGGAACGATTTCCCCTGCTCGCCCATAACGTGATTCATGAAACAGCGTGTCGTTCAAACTCGGTTCCAGATTCAATTCAATACTATGAGCACCATAATGATTTGCTTCACGAACAAACCCGGCAGCAGGATATACATTGCCGGATGTGCCTATCGAAATAAAAATATCAGCTTCCTGTAACGCCTCTCCAATTTCCTGCATGTGATAGGGCATTTCGCCAAACCAGACAATGTCGGGGCGAACCGCTTGTGGTGGTTCACAACAAGTACAACGACTGTCTGAATTAATATCATCATGTAAGCGGAATCGCTTCCGGGAATGGCAACAAAACGCGCTTAACAACTCACCATGCATATGCAGGATACGCTTGCTTCCAGCTCTTTCGTGCAAATCGTCAACATTTTGTGTAACTAATAAGAAATGATCACCCAGAAAATTTTCCAATTCTGTCAGTGCTTTATGAGCCGCATTAGGCTCTACACCTGACTGCAACTGGCGTCGTCTTTCATTGTAAAAACGATAAACAAGCTCAGGATTGGCTTCAAAAGCTTCTGGTGTTGCCACTTCTTCAACACGATGATTTTCCCAAAGCCCATCGTTGTCTCGAAAGGTTTTCAATCCAGAGTCTGCGGATATACCCGCCCCCGTTAACACCACCACATTTTTCATAGGCTATATGAGCTCTTTCAATCAGTATGAAGAAACTATATTAATGGATCGAAAATGCTTTCCCAATCAGGAAAAAGAAAAATAAACGTTAAGACTAAGATCTTTTTTTGATCGTTTGTGGAGCGTTACCCGGTAACACGATAATAAAACGCGTTCCCTGAGTTACACCATCTCTGCTTAGGTTAATTGTTCCGCCCAGCGACTGAGTGACCAGGTTATAGACGATATGCATACCCAGCCCTGTGCCTCCCGAATCTCGTTTGGTGGTAAAAAAGGGCTCAAAGATTTTATCACCAATACTGTTGGGAATACCGACGCCATTATCCTGATAATGAATTTCAATCTTGTCATTAACCTTCAACACATCGATATTAATCACACCTTTTTTTATACCAACAAATCCATGCATGATAGAGTTAATCACCAGGTTACTGATAATCTGTGAAAAATCGCCGGGATTAATGCAAAGTTCAATATCGTCAGGACATTCAATAACCAAACGATGCGACGATGTTTTAAATTGAGGTGCCAGACTAAGCGCAATTTCATCCAGATATTGTTTCACATTAATTTTGCGCACTTGCGCATGAGATTGATCCACACTGACCTGTTTAAAACTTTGGATCAATTGTGATGCTCTTTCCAGATTGGCTTGCACCATTTCCGTAGATTCTCGAATAATCGTTAAAAAATTATCGAAATCTTCCTTGGTGAGCTGCCCATTTTTATAACGCGTGGAATACTCCTTTTCTTTAATCGACAAATACGAAATAGCGGATACCCCAACCCCAATAGGCGTATTGATTTCATGAGCAACACCAGCAACCAGACCACCAAGAGCGGCCATTTTTTCAGATTCAATCAGTTGTTTTTGAGCTAACTTGAGCTGGTCAAGAGACGCTTGAAGTTGCTCGTTGGTTCCTTTTAGATCCTGAGTTCTCTCATTAATGCGCAATTCCAGCTCACTGTTTATTTTATCAACCTCATTCAATGCCATTTGTTGCTTGTATAGCGATTTACGAATTTGGTCATATGTCACCTTCATCACCAACAAGCCAGTGATAATTGCTCCAATAATGAGCAAATACATAACGAACTCTTGCGTCTTCTGTGTTGCAGTAGTCTCGTGTACCAGGTCTGCGTAGGCGTTCTCATGCAAGCTCTGTAATTGGCGGGCAATAATGACGAACTCATTTAACTTCTGATTGAATAAAGCCAGATGATAAAGTTGACGGGTATTCACCTGTGAAGGGCTAATGCTCACCGACATTAACTGCTCTGCACTGGATTTTAATCGTTGGACGATATCGTCAAAGCGTTTTTCTTTAAATTGTTCCTGGCTTTTAAAGATGAATTTGGTTCGACTGGATACGGTATATTTAATATTTTCAACCAGTTCCCAATTTAACTGCTGTAGATCAACACCCGCATCCCCTGACTGAGCCCTCTTCACTGCGGCTTCATGATTTTCCTGAATTTTACCCAAATCCTTTAACAGCTTAACAATGTTGTTATCCGTCGTAAGATAATATTCACGACCAAGCCGTTCCAGACGATCTTCTTTTTGGTTAAAAACATATTGAGCAATCAATATGCCAAAGTTCATAATCAGGATGGTCATTACCAGCAAAGTCACATTTCTTAAAACGTTACTGGTAAAAACTCCCCGAAATGACTTTAGATCGGTAACCACGGAAGCTCTCACATATCTAATTCATCAATAATCTGACTCAACACGCTAAAGTCAGCATTTCCTACAGGCACATAATGATGCGCCGACATATCGTTAAGCAGTTGTTTATCCTTTTCATTACTGTATGACAGCTTTAAAAATGCATCACGGATCTTGTTTATCAAATCCTCACCCATGGTGGGTTGTACAGCCCACACATAATCCTGATAGCTTGGAGAGCGCCAAATAACCCGAATTTTCGTCGGATCAATTCGTCCATCAAGATGCATGCTTTGTAAAACTAGAGGATTAAGAACTCCGGCATCTATTTTTCCATTGTTTACCCACTCCACAGTTTTATCGTGCGCTCCAGAATACTCAACCTGAGAGAAAAACGACTCAGGTTCTATTTGCACGCGTTTAAAAAACGCACGAGGCATTAAATGCGCAGATGTTGATAAGCGAGAACCAAAACTAAAGCGCTTATCCTTCAAATCAAACAATGTGGTGTATGGTGAATCAGAACGAACAATAACAACGCTTTTAAACTCGGCATCGGCAGCACGGGAAATCAAAGGAACCGCATTTCCCATTTGACTCGCCTTAACAAAGGTGTAACCGCCAAACCAGGCCATATCGACATTTTTCTGCAAAAACATCACTAATGTTTGCTGGTATTCCGTAGGTACGATAACTTCAAATTTATAGCCGGTTTCCTTTTCCAGATAAGCCATAAAATTCTTAACTCGCTCGCGAATAATATCCGGCTCCTGATCAGGCACTATTGATACACGTATTGTACCTTTAGACTGATTTGTCGGTTCCGGCATGCAAGAAGTCAAACTGGCAGATAACCCAACGCACAGTATTACCCAGCCAATTTTCCCTAATCGAGTAAACACTAAAGTTTTTAAAGCTCTAACATAAGGAATTAACATCTTCATTATTGACCAAGCTTTCTCCATTTATCACCAGACAGCGTAATCGCTTCCCCTAGCTCATTTTCACCGACAGGTTGACTGAATAAAAAGCCTTGCACAAAACCCAACTCTTCTCCCATTAGCATAGAATGAAATAGCTGATACTGCTCTTTCGTCTCAATTCCCTCGGCAATGACATCCATCTTAAGGCGATTAGCAAAATGCACTATCGCCTTTAACATGGCTTCATCGGGTAGCTGAGTCAGCGCATCTTTAATTAATTTCCTATCCAGTTTTAAAGAATTAACGGGTAATTCACGAAGCAGATTTAATGATGAATAACCGATACCAAAGTTATTGATGGCGATGCGTACCCCCAAAGCAGAAACTCTTTCCAGCACATCCTTAATAATTTCACCATCTTGAATGAGTGTTTGTTCCGTCAACTCCAGTTCTAACCACTCTGGCTGACACCCCGAAGACTCTATGATGCGGCATAGTTTTGTGATGAAGCCATCCTGATAAACCTGTGTTGGTGATAAGTTAACACCAACCACCATAGGGTTCCCTTCTTTTGCCTTTCGAACCGCAAAGTCGCAGGCTTCTTGCAAAACCCATTGTCCAACCTCAACCATTAATCCGATCTCATCCAGCATAGGCACAAAATCATAAGGCTTAACCACGCCTTTTGAAGGATGGTTCCAGCGTAACAATGCTTCAACACTTCGGATATCACCAGTAGATACATTTAATTTTGGCTGATATACCAACTGTAATCGGGAGATATGATTGTTTAGCGTGTCTCTCATTTCCATCTCAAGCGTGATCCGCTTACGAACCTGAACATCGTCTTCTTCTATGTAAAAGTGATATCCATTACGTCCTTGCTTTTTGGCTCTATACATGGCGATATCGGATTTTTTCAAAAGCACCTGTACATCTTTTCCATCTCTTGGGCAGCAACTAATCCCGATACTGGGTGTCACATGCATAACAATGCCATCAAACTCATAAGGTGCCGAAAGTGATTCGTGAATCTTCATGGTGACTTTTAGTGCATCGTATTCTTGAGCCAAATCAACCAATAAAACCGCAAATTCATCACCTCCCAGACGGCAAACGGAATCTTCAGCTCTCAATAGCCCTCTGAGACGATGAGCGACTTCAATTAATACTTTATCGCCGTATTGGTGTCCCAATGTGTCGTTTATATTCTTGAATTTATCCAAATCAATAAACAACACAGCAAAGTGGCGTTCATTACGTTCGACACGTTCAACCGCTTGTTTCATCCGGTCAATAAACAATGAGCGATTGGGTAAATCAGTAAGAGCATCATGTTGAGCCAAGCGTAAAATTTCATTATGAGCATCAAGACGCTCTGCAATATCAGTACAAATTGTGCAGATACTCAGTAAGTTGCCTTTAGCATCTAACAATGGAAATTTAATGCATAGAAAGAAATGCTCACCCGATGTTGTTGGTAATAGCTCTTCACATTGTATTGGCTGTAATGTTTGCGCAACTTTCTGGTCGTTGTACTGGATCATTGAAGCGATATCGTCTTCGAAAATATCGCTATCTTTCTTACCTATAATGTTTTCGCACTTAAATACAAGTTGCGAACTAAAAGCCTGATTAGCCAACTCATATTCACCGTCGACATTTTTAAGGGAAATCAAGGTGGCAGAATTATTGATGATGGATTCCAACTTGGCATTGCTAAGCGCCAATTTTTTTTGTGCATGGGTACGCTCACGCACTTCGTCACGTAAATTATTGGTAAGTAACAAAAGTTCCTTGTTATGTTCCGATAACTTCTGTTGCAGATCAGTCTTGGTTTGTAGCAACTCATGAATAGTTTTAATGTCACGATAAGAACGCAAGGCGTTAGTAAGGCAAGAGATCAGTTTTTCGACCGTAAGTTCTGACTTTTCCCGATAATCATTAATATCATAATCCAGCACCACTTTAAGTTCTGGAGCCTGACCCGGCTGACCGGTACGGAGGATGATACGAATGAGGTTATTCTTTAATTCATTACGGATATAATTTACCAACTCTAATCCGGAGTCATCTTCCTCCATAACCACATCAAGCAAAAGCACCGCATATTTATTGCTTGCTTCCAAAACAGAGCGAGCTTCGCGAGCAGTATAGGCATGAGTCAGTTCTATAGGGCGCCCGTCATAGCTAAATTCAACAAGTACCAGCTTAGTGACATCATGCATGTAAGGTTCATCATCAACAACCAACACATGCCAAGGCTCTCCCTGTATTAAAGGTTTTTCTCGCTCAGAATGAATTCGGTCATCCTTACGCTGCTCTGCAAACTCAAAAAGCGACCCCGCCATTTAGTACCTCAAATTGTCGAACTTAAAAAATTAACGACAGCTACATAAAAGACTGTTCCAGACCCATGTGTCATTTTGACCAAACGCATCGGTTCCAAAAACGGTAAAGATACGAGTTTCCTCTTATAAAAAACGCTATCAAAAATCGTATTTGAAACATTGATTTAGATAATGCTTTTGGCTTAATGCTTTATGATGTGAAATAATCCTGAGCCTCCTAACATCAATAAGTATAGTCAATGATTGAACAATACCTACCAATTGTCCTTTCACTCGCTGCAGCAGGCGTATTTGCCGGGCTACTTGCTGGTCTATTTGGCGTTGGTGGAGGCATTGTGATTGTGCCTGTTTTGTTTTTTCTGTTTCAGTCCATGGGCGTTTCACCAGAAAGTGCAATGGGCATCGCAACAGCTACTTCTCTGGCTTGCATTGTGCCTACTTCAATTAGTTCGATTCGTTCACACCATAAAAAAGGCAACGTAGACTTTCAGCTATTTAAACAATGGCTTCCTGCAATTTTTGTCGGTGTGTTTATTGGGAGTTGGTTAGTCACCAGAGTGCCTGGCACCTGGTTTACTATTCTATTTGGTGTTATCGCCACACTATCAGCACTGAATATGCTATTTAGAACAGCGAAATCGGCCATTGCCAGTTCGCTTCCGGGTAAATTCGGGCAAGCTATCATTGCCTCTTGCATCGGTGCATTTAGCTCCATGATTGGAATCGGTGGAGGTACGCTATCGGTTCCCATACTCACGGCTTGCAGCTATCCGGCTCATAAGGCAGTGGGAACCGCTGCTGCTATCGGCTTAGCGATTTCTCTCCCTGGGGCAATCACTATGCTCATATTGGGTACAGCTCCCGAAGATGCCCCTTTCGGTACTTTGGGTTTGGTTAACTTTCCCGGTTTGGCTTGTATTATTCCATTAAGCGTTTTGTGCGCGCCGTTAGGTGCAAACCTGGCTTCTAAACTCGATAGTAATGTTTTGAAGAAGCTTTTTGCTGTGTTATTGTTGCTCACTGGGTTAAGAATGCTCGCCCAGCTATTACTATAAATAGATTATTTTTTAATATTATTTATAACGCCGTATCTTTGTTTCGAAGCGCCTCGCTTCATATAGTTTCCAACACCTCCGATAGTGACTCGGTTTTTTAAAAGAGATGTCCATTAATGTCTGACGTTCAAGCTTTTGCCCAAGAGGTATACGATCGTTGTCAACAACTGGCTCAGTTTAGTCAGTCAAAACGCCACATGGATCGCCGATACCTGACCACCGAACATTTTGAAACCAATCTACAGGTTTCCAGATGGATGGAACAGGCGGGTATGTTCAGTTGGCAGGATGAAGCAGGAAATATCTGGGGACGTTATCAAAGTGATATCACAGAAGCCCCCACACTCATTATTGGCAGCCACCTGGATACCGTCCCTAATGGTGGCATCTATGATGGTATCTTTGGCGTTGTTGCGCCGATTTCCGTTATTCAGTATTGCAATGAAAATCAGATCCGTTTTCCGTTCCATATTGATATTGTTGGGTTTGGTGACGAAGAAGGTACACGTTTCGGTACAACTTTACTGGGAAGCCGCGCAGTAACCGGACGTTGGCAAGATCACTGGCAAAACCTCACCGATGAAGCCGGCATTTCCCTGGCAGAAGCGATGGAACAGTTCAAGCTCAATATTGATATGGTGGCCAATGCATCCAGAGCCGAACATGACCTGCTTGGATTCTTTGAAATCCATATTGAACAAGGCCCGGTATTAGAAGCAGAATCCTTGCCGGTAGGTATTGTAAGCTCTATCGCTGGCGCCAAGCGCTTTAATATTAAAGTCACAGGAAAAGCAGGCCATTCCGGCACGGTGCCAATGGCAATGCGTCAGGATGCCATGGTCGCCTGTGCCAAAATGGTCGTCGCCATTGAGCAACTGGCAAAAGAACATGATGTTGTTGCCACGGTAGGACGCTTAACCGTTCAGCCTAATGCCGTGAACGTCATACCCGGTGATGTCGATTTTTCACTGGATATTCGTAGCGAAAGTGATGAAAAACGCGATTTCGCACTAGCACAGATTCAACATTCGTTATTTGAAATATCCCAAAGCAGTGGCGTTTCTATTGAATGGCATCAAACTCACGCAGCGCAAGCCACCGCTTGTGCGCCAAAGTTTCAGTCACTATTACAAGAATCCATCATGAAGGAAGACATAGAGCCCCTGACGCTGTTTTCAGGAGCGGGTCATGATGCCATGGAAGTAGCGAACATCTGTCCTATAGGCATGTTATTCATGCGCTGCTCTGGCGGCATTAGCCATCATCCGGATGAATCAATTAGCGTTGAGGATACTGCGGTTACGCTAAAGGTTTTATACAACCTGCTGACACTATTGGCGTTGTCACCCACCATGTCGGCGGATGACACATGAGAATAAGAGATTATTTATAAGGATGCTCCTGCAACCAATGACGCGCGATCTGTTCGCGCGTACATAACCACACCTTGTCATGGCCTAACACATACTCAATAAAGCGCTTTAGTCCCGCAATACGTCCCGGGCGTCCAACCAAGCGACAATGCAACCCAATAGACAACATTTTGGGGGCTTCCGCACCTTCCTCATACAACACATCAAACGCATCTTTTAAATACTGGAAGAAGTGTTCGCCAGTATTAAAGCCTTGAGGTGTGGCGAAACGCATATCGTTGGTTTCCAAGGTATAAGGCACGATCAATAACGGCTTGCCGTAATGGCAATCATAGTAAGGCAAATCATCAGCGTAAGAATCAGCGCAATAGAGAATGTCATCCCGTTCAGCTACTAGTTTCAATGTATTGGGCGATGTTCTACCTGTGTACCAACCCGCGGGCTTACTTCCGGTTAAGGACTGATGCAATTCTATCGCCTGTTGCATCATGTCGCGCTCTTGCTGCTCAGGCATATCCTGAAAGTGGATCCAGCGCATAGCATGACTGGCAATTTCCCAATTCGCCTCTAACATAGCTTGAACCGCGTCAGGATGACGCTGCATTGCCATCGTTACACCAAATACAGTAACAGGAACCTGATATTGGGTAAGTAACCGATGTAAACGCCAAAAACCCGCTCTGGAACCGTATTCGTAAATAGATTCCATGCTTAAATGACGATCGGGATATGCCTGCGCACCAACGATCTCTGACAAGAACATTTCCGACTGAGCATCGCCGTGCAAGGTACAATTCTCGCCGCCTTCTTCATAATTCAAGACAAATTGTACGGCTATTTTTGCTTTATCAGGCCAGTTAGCATGAGGCGGATTAGCACCATACCCTATCAAATCGCGAGGATATTGATTTGTCATACTTATATTGTCTCCAGAATGCGTGTTACGAGTAGCAGGTTAAGTGGCAGTTAATAACAATCAAATAGCAATCAAACCAGGCCACAACCACCTAAAATGCTATTAATCAGATAATCGGTGGCTTCCTGAAATGACTTATCGTCAAGAGGCTCTCCTCTTAATCCTGCAATTTGCACAGAGAAATCGGCATAGTGCTGGGTGGAAGCCCATATTTGAAACAAAAGATATTCCGGATTGACCTTTGCCATCTTGCCCTGCTCTATCCAGGATTCGATGAGTGCAATTCGGGCTTTAAACCAGTCAGATAAATCCTGCTGTAAAAAAGGCATTAATACAGGTGCGCCATTAATGACTTCCAAAGCAAAGACTTTTGAAGCTTCCGGCTTGTCTCGGGAAATGCGCATTTTTTCACGAATATAGGCGGACAGAACTTCTTTTGGATCATCATCGGCGGTTGCTTTATCAAATCCTGAATTCCATAGCTCAATGATACGACGCAACACTTGCTGATAAAGCTTCATTTTGGAACCGAAATAATAAAGCACATTGGCTTTTGGTAAGCCACAGTCGTCCGCAATT
This sequence comes from Paraneptunicella aestuarii, assembly GCF_019900845.1. NCBI lineage: Bacteria > Pseudomonadati > Pseudomonadota > Gammaproteobacteria > Alteromonadales > Alteromonadaceae > Paraneptunicella > Paraneptunicella aestuarii. Next base: position 2,502,747 of record NZ_CP074570.1, read on the forward strand.
TTCTGTACAGTGGTTCCCCCGAACCCCTCTCGTGCAAAAATTTGCGTCGCAGAACTTAATATCTTTTCACAATTTGCTGTTCTTATGTCAGAACCACTCATTCGTTCACCCATCTGTTCCACACCGCACTTCCTTCTAGATATAAGAGCTTAGATAGTTTTCTTTACCAGGCTGAATCACCATCAATGCAAGCAAAATAGCCGCGAAAAGGCCTAATTAACCACGAAATTCCCACGCCACTCAAGCAGAATCATCTTGCTATACACTGCAAATATAAATATATTGACCAAATGGTCAACTTTTAAATGATAAAACGGCAGCTCAACTTCCCATGATCAGTTTCTTGCTTAACGACAAGCCAGTACACCTCAACGAAGCTCCTCCCAATCAGACTGTTCTGGAGTTCTTACGCGAAAACCGAAGTATGACTGGCACTAAAGAAGGTTGTGCATCCGGAGATTGCGGTGCATGTACGACAGTGCTGGCGGAATACAACACGGTCAATGACTCTCTGGAATATAAAACCATCAATAGCTGCATTACCTTTCTGCCCGCATTACATGGAAAACAACTGATAACCGTTGAATATCTCAGCAACAATAAAGAGCTACATCCTGTACAGGAAGCCATGGTAAAGCATCATGGTTCACAATGCGGCTTTTGTACTCCAGGCTTCGTTATGTCAATTTTCGCTCAATACCAGCAGCAACAGCCGGTTGATCGTACTGATATAGAACACGCGCTTTCCGGTAATTTATGTCGTTGTACCGGATATCGTCCCATTATTGATGCTGCACTTGACGCCTGTAATCATTATCAGGAAGACAAGTTTGCAAAACTGGCACAAGGCACCATAGCCAAATTAAAAGCCTTGCAAAATCAAGACTCTCGCCCGGGCACTGACCGCCTGTTTTTACCCGCCAACAGAGAAGAGTTAGCCGCAACCATTAAACAGCATCCAACCGCTAAGTTAGTGGCAGGTGCTACCGATTTGGCATTGGAAAGCACTCAGCTTTACAAAGACTTTTCAGGGCTGATTTACCTTGGCAATGTAACCGAGCTCAATGTTATTGAACAAAACAACGATGCATTAACCATCGGTGCAGCGGTTAATTACCAGAAATTCTTGCCGGTACTTTTGCAACATTACCCTGAACTTGAGGAACTGTTTGTGCGACTAGGCTCTTTGCCGATTCGTAATCAAGGTACTATGGGGGGCAATGTCGCCAATGCATCCCCTATTGGTGATACCCCTCCCGTCTTACTGGCACTCAATGCCAGCATAAACCTTGATGACGGCACACAAAGACGTTCCGTACCGGCTCGCAACTTCTTCCATGGCTATCGCCAGACTGATTTAAAAGCGACCGAATGGATTGAATCCATTTCCATTCCCAAACGCCATCCTGACGATGTAATACGTGCCTATAAAGTATCGAAACGCTACGAAGACGATATTTCAACCGTATGCGCGGTATTCAAAATTCGCACGCAACACGGCTACATTCATTCTATTTCCAGCGGGTTCGGTGGTGTTGCCGCCGTGCCTTCAGAGGCGAAAAAACTGAGCTTTGCCCTTGTTGGTCTTGACTGGAAAGAAGCCAGCACCCACGACAAAGGTCGTAATTGTCTTGCAACTTCCTTCTCGCCTATAACAGACGTAAGAGCCAGCAACGATTACCGCCAAAAGCTGATTGTGAATCTTTGGAAACGTTTTTGGCTGGAAACCAGTCAGGCTGACAACAAGATAGCCACAAGGGTGATTACACATGCGTAGACTAACCCGCACCACTCAACTATCGGCGTCACAAGATAAACGTTCACTGGAACACGAAAGCGCGGCAATGCAGGTATCAGGCAGCGCTTTGTATATTGATGACTTGCCAGAACCGGCCAATATTAAATATGCCGCTCTGGGCATTAGCCAGCACACTGCCGGAAAGCTTGAACAGGTTGATCTTGAGGACGTTAGAAACAGCCCGGGCGTTGTCGACGTTGTGACTGTGGCGGATGTTCCCGGTCATATTGATATTGCTCCGGTCTTTGATGGCGATCCGATTCTGGCACATGAACATATTCTATTTCACGGGCAGCCTGTGTTTGCCGTATTGGCGAACAGTACCCGTGAAGCTAGACAAGCAGCCCTAAAAGGCAAGATTCAAGTTACAGAACAAGCACCTTGCCTAACCATTGCCCAAGCTCATGAAGCCAATAGCTTTGTTCGCCCCATGCATACCATGCAACAAGGCGATGCGAATGCGACCATAAAAAACTGCGAGCACCGCATTCAGGGCTCATTGGATATTGGTGGTCAAGAACACCTTTATCTTGAAGGGCAAATCGCTATGGCGATCCCCGGTGAAGATGACAACATCACGGTTTACAGTTCCACTCAACATCCAACCGAATTACAAAAACTCATCGCCGAAGTGCTGGATATCAAATTTCATAAGGTCGTGGTTGAAATGCGTAGAGCTGGCGGTGCTTTTGGCGGTAAAGAAACCCAATCCGCTCAATGGGCATGTATCGCAGCATTGTTAGCCGCCAAAAACAAATGCGCGGTTAAATTACGCCTACCCCGCTCTCAAGATATGATCGTGACCGGAAAGCGCCATCCGTTTTCCAATCAATATGAAGTGGGCGTAGACAGCAACGGGCAAATTCAAGCGGCTAACGTAAAGATAAGCGGAAACTGCGGTCATTCTCCCGATTTGTCGGACGCTATTGTTGACCGCGCCATGTTCCATACCGACAACGGTTATTACCTTGGCGATTGCAAAATAGAAGGTCATCGTTGCCGTACTAATCAGGTATCACACACTGCATTTCGTGGATTTGGTGGGCCTCAAGGCATGATGATTGGCGAAGCCATGATGGACAAGATCGCCAGAACCTTGGGCAAAGACCCGTTATTAGTGCGCAAACAAAACCTGTATAGCGAAGAAAATGGTCGCAATACCACACAATATGGTATGCAGGTTGAGAATTTTCTGCTGCCAGAGATTATTGAACAGTTGGAAAACAAGGCTGAATACTGGCGTCGTCGCGAAGAGATTACCGCCTTTAATGCCAAAAATCGTTTTATCAAAAAAGGCTTATCCCTAACGCCCGTCAAATTTGGTATTTCCTTTACAGTGAAGCACCTCAATCAGGCCGGTGCTCTGGTTCATATCTATACCGATGGCAGTATGCAAGTGAATCATGGCGGTACAGAAATGGGACAAGGTCTGCACACCAAGATCCAGCAAATTGCAGCACAGGAAATGAGTATTCCCGCGGCAATGATTGAAGTGACCGCAACACGTACCGACAAAGTACCGAACACCTCGCCAACTGCGGCATCCAGCGGCACAGATTTGAACGGTAAAGCGGTACAGAATGCCTGCATTACTATCAAACAACGTTTAGCCGAATATTTTGCGCAGCGCTTTGAAGTCTCAGCCGATTCTGTAGAGTTTAAAGACGGCACTATTCGCTCTGGCGAGCATCAGGTTGATTTTGCTGAATTTATCCAGCAAGCCTATATGGATCGTGTGCATTTATCCGCAGCAGGACATTACAAAACGCCGAAGATCTTCTACGACAGAAATACCGGTAACGGTCGTCCCTTTTTCTATTTTGCCTATGGCGCAGCCCTTTCAGAAGTCACGGTAGACACCCTGACCGGGGAATACAAAGTCAATCGCGTTGATATTCTGCACGATACCGGCAAGAGCATTAACCCGGCTTTGGATATTGGCCAAATTGAAGGTGCGTTTATTCAGGGAATGGGTTGGCTAACATCTGAAGAATTGGTGTGGGATGAAACCGGTAAACTTGCCAGTAACAATCCTGCCACTTACAAAATCCCTGCCATTGGTGATACACCGGAAATATTTAATGTTGAGCTTTTAGACAGAGATAACAGCGAAGATACCATCTTCCGGTCTAAAGCGGTTGGTGAACCTCCCTTTATGTTGGCCATAAGCGTTTGGTGTGCAATTAAAGATGCCATTTCCAGTTTGACCCAGTACAAAGTGGATCCGCCATTACATGCGCCAGCAACCCCTGAATCGGTTTTAGCCGCTATTGACGCAGTGCAGGAAAATTAGTCTATGAATCGCCCTCAAAACTGGTTCGACGCAGTACAACATTGCCATCAAACAGGCAAAAGTTACGTGCTTATTACCTTATTAGCGACGGCGGGTTCAACGCCTCGTAATACAGGCACTAAAATGGTCGTCACCAGCGATGAAGCCTTTGATACTATTGGCGGAGGGCATCTTGAACACCTTGTTACGCGTAACGCTAGAGAGCTACTTTTAGATACGCATTACAGCCAAAATAACGGTCAAAAGATCGAAGCAATGCCACTAGACAGCAAACTGGGGCAATGTTGTGGTGGAGCGGTTCATGTGTTGTATGAAGTTCAAGGACAACATCAACAAACCCTGGCTTTATTTGGAGCAGGTCATGTAGCAAAAGCCCTCATTCCCATCATTGCGCAACTGCCTCTGCAAATTAAATGGATTGATAATCGCGAGAATATGTTTCCTGAGCATCCAGAACAGATCCCCTCGAATGTCAGCACCATACTCACAGACGAGCCCGTCTATGAGCTTAAAGATTTATCCGACAACGCCTGGATTGTGGTGATGACCCATAATCACCAATTGGATTTTGATATTGTCCATAAAGCACTGACTCTGCCGAATATTGATTTTGTCGGCATGATTGGTTCAGAAACCAAAGCCCGGCGTTTTAAGACACGATTAGCACACAGAGACTTAAGCGAAGCTCAAGTCCAGAAGCTGGTAAGCCCTGTCGGGGAACTCTCCATTCCCGGGAAGCGCCCTATAGAAGTCGCCATATCCATCGCGGCACAGCTGGTGCAAATGCTGAATACCAAAACAGATACCTCTGAAGTTCCTGAAAAAGACTCGGCGCAAAAAGCGCAACAGAACTTATGGCTTCAGGTGAAACAACTCGAAAAACAACACAGTTCATAATTATCTATGACTTTATCCGAATTAAATCAACTTGATACCCAAGCCGCTTATGAGTGGTTTGAGCAAACCTGTGCCGCACAAAACTGGTGTAACGCTATGGTGGCGCAACGACCTTATGAGTCATTACAGGCTCTAAAAGAAACTGCACAGAATGTTTGGCAAACCATGCAAGAGACGGATTTTCTGCAAGCTTTCGATGCACATCCCATGATTGGTGATGTCAATTCCCTGAAAAAGAAGTTCGCCAATACTCAAGGCATGGCAAGCAAAGAACAGGAACAAACCGCGCAAGCCAGTGAAGAAACCTTACAAGCCTTACATGATTTGAATCATGAATATGCAAATAAAAATGGGTTTATATTTATCATCTGTGCCACAGGACTTAGTGCCGACACTATGTTATCAGCACTAAAACAACGCATTCACAACACACGAGAACAAGAAATACACAACGCAGCCAGCGAGCAAATCAAGATTACCTTGCTGCGTTTGGAGAAAAACCTATGATTACCCTGTCCAGCCATGTATTAGATACCACTAAAGGCACTCCGGCAGCCAATATGGCATTATGTTTAACAACGCCTGATGGCAAGCAAATAACGGCTTCTACCGATAACGACGGGCGCTGCAAGAACTGGGGTGATATTGAGTTTACGCCCGGCATTTACTGCATTCGCTTTGAAGCAGGTGAATATCTTAAGGCGGAACATGGCAAGTCCTTTTATCCCTTCGTTGATATTCATTTTGAAATGCAGGAAGACGGCGGTCATTACCATGTACCCTTGCTAGTTTCGCCTTTTGGTTACAGTAGTTATCGCGGGAGCTAATCATTAATGGCAGAACTTAAAGCGATACGCGCCAGTATCCTGCATTTTCCCAATAGCACAACTTCACCAGAGCAAGACTTTGAGTATTTTGCTGATGGTATTCTGGTGATTGAGGGTGAGCGCATTAAAGCCATTGGCAGTACCGCAGACATACAATCTGAATTTCCTACGCTTACGGTACAAGATCATAGTGGCAAATTACTCATTCCAGGCTTGATTGACACTCACCTGCACTTCCCTCAAACCGAGATGATTGCCAGCTATGGTGAACAACTTCTGGAATGGCTGCAAAACTATACGTTCCCGACTGAACGCAAATTTGCCAACCCACAATACGCCCAATTCATCGCTGACAAATTCCTCAATCAGCTTTGGAGCAACGGCACAACCACAGCTCTTGCCTACGCCACCGTGCATCAATGCTCGGCAGAATCACTGTTTAGCGCTGCTTATGAAAAGAACATGCAGTTGATCACAGGCAAGGTCTGCATGGACAGAAACAGTCCGGAGTGGTTGTCCGACACCGCAGAGTCAGCACAAAAAGAATCCGCTCAATTAATTGAGAAGTGGCACAACAAAGGCCGTCTTAAGTACGCAATTACGCCACGTTTTGCGCCAACCAGCACGCCTGAACAGCTGACAGCCCTTGGGGAATTGGTTAAGTCTTATGATGATGTCTATGTACAAACGCATTTAAGTGAGAACAAGGACGAAATCGAATGGGTAAAAGCCCTCTACCCCGATTCCAGAGACTATTTGCATGTCTATGAGCAGTACGGTCTGGTTAACGAACGCACGGTATTTGGTCATTGTATTCATTTGGAAGAGCACACTTGGGAGCAACTAGGCGCGCATCAATCCATCATTGCTTTCTGCCCTCGTTCCAACCTGTTTTTAGGCAGTGGGTTATTTGATATTGAACAGGCGCAACGTTACAAAGTCCCGGTAACTCTGGCATCCGATGTGGGTGCTGGTGACAGCTTTAATATGCTACGTACTCAAGGTGAAGCCTACAAGGTATGCCAGCTACAAAGCATTACGCTGCATCCCTATAAAGGCTTGTACATGATGACTCAAGGCTCGGCATCAGCTTTGGGCTTGCCCGACATTGGTAATTTAAACCCGGGAACCATGGCAGACTTTGTGCTACTTAACCCAAGCTTTAATGAATTAAGTGAACTGCGCATGCAATCACGCGAGAATACACCCGAAGACACTTTATTTGCTTTAAGCATGCTTGGCGATGAACGTTCAATCCAAAGTACCTGGATTGCCGGGCAGCCCGTGTATCAACAGAACTAACATGATTTCGATTATGCTTTACTCAATTAAGAATAAGAACAAGGAGACACACCATGCCATTGCTTGACTGGCTCGAGCTTGCTGTTAGATGGTTCCACGTTGTTGCAGGCGTCGCCTGGATCGGCGCTTCTTTCTATTTCATCTGGCTGGATAACAACCTGCAGCCACCGCCTCAATGGAAGGCGGACAAAGGCATTAAAGGCGATTTATGGGCAGTACATGGTGGTGGCTTTTATGAAGTTGCCAAGTATCGCTATGGCCCCGAGAAAATGCCGGAAACACTACATTGGTTTAAATGGGAAGCTTACTCAACCTGGTTAAGCGGTATATTGCAGTTATCACTTATCTATTATCTGAGTGCGTCAGCTTACCTGATTGACCCCAACGTCATGGAAATGAACGCATCACAAGCAATCATGTACAGTATTGGCTTTATTGTTGGTGGATGGTTGTTATACGAAGGAGCATGTAGAAGCCCGCTTAACAAAAACGCTCTATTGTTCGCAGTGTATTTGGTGTTGATGCTGTCGTTTGCTTCCTGGCTAGCCACAAATTTATTTAGTGCTCGCGCGGCTTACATACACATTGGTGTGCTAATCGGCACGATAATGGCCGCCAACGTGTTCACCAATATTATTCCTGGTCAGCGCAAAATGGTGGCAGCCGTCGCAGCCAAACAAGAGATCAACCCCGCGTGGGGAGACGGTGCGAAGCTCAGATCAGTTCATAACAACTACCTGACCCTGCCCTTGTTGTTCACCATGATCAGCAACCATTATCCCATGACTTATCAAAACGAAAATAACTGGCTGATTTTAATTATGATCAGCATTGTTCTTGCCTGGATACGCCATTACTTTAACTTGAAGCATCAAGGCATTAAAAAGCCGTCGATCTTGGTTACTGGTGCTATTGGATTTTTCGCCATTGCCGGTTGGGTTTCCTGGCCAGCCAGCGCACCAGAAAGCAACGAAACCAGACAGATTCAAACGGTCTCACAAGAACAGGTGGTTGCGGTTATTAACGCTCATTGTGTCAGTTGCCATTCATCCACTCCAACCGACGATGTATTTAAAACCGCGCCGTTGGGTTTAAAACTGGATAACTGGCAATTGGTTCAACAATGGAAAGATAAGATTTATCAGCGTACATCTGTCAGCAAAGATATGCCTTTTCTTAACAAGAGCAATATGACAGAAGAAGAGCGACAACTTATCGCTGATTGGCATCATCAAAGCAAGTAGCGATTTCATTATTGATTGAGAGAAAAACAGCGGCCATACGACAGCCGCTGTTTTTGTTTTCTCCTCTCTATTTTCATTTTACCCGTTAGAGCGGCACTTCCTAACCCTGAGTCTTTCACAAACAACACTGTCTGGGTAAATTTTTTCATTGCCTGCTTCGGTAAATTTTCTTACTATTTGTCTCTTAAGTGCAGATTCGTGTCGAGAGAACATCTTCAGCAAACGCATGTTGCGATGAAGTAACAAGAATCGTTTCCAAGGGACATCAAAGATATTTCATCACCTCTCGATGATATTGGTTCAATGGAGAATAGAAAATTGCTACGTCAATTTTCTTATAAAAGCTCTGATACAACCTTCATACAATTCGTGGGTGCAACATTATGATGAAACATAACTCCCCTATCAGCGGGATAGCTTCACTAGGTGATCAGTATGTCGCAACAGCAGGTTACGATAACAAAGTCATTCTGTGGGATGCGAAAACTAAACACGCATTAGCACAGGGTGTACACGACCACCTGGCCAACCAATGTGTATTTCGTCCCGATGGCAAATACCTTGCCTCGACCAGTAGCGATTACTCGGTGCGTATATGGCAACTTCCATCCATGCGTTTAACTCACTTATTGAATGAACATACTGATGATGTTGAATTTGTCTGTTTTAATCCGGTCAATGATTCCATTGCCACCTGTTCAAGAGACAAGTCAATTCGCATCTATGACGGTTCAGGTAAGCAACAACGAGTGCTGCTTGGACACGAAGCCGATGTGCTTACGGTTCAGTGGATGGCTGACGGCGAACAGCTGGTCAGTACCAGTGACGACGGTACTATTCGTACCTGGAACGCCAATACTGGTGAAATGCTGGCAATGTATGACTTCGAGGGTGTTGAAACCGACACTATCGTAGTGAGCAGCGACGGGGCGATATTCGCGGGTAACGACGAAGGCGAAATCAGTCTGCTACAAGGCGGTGAATTACAGCAAACATTTCAGGCTCATGACGCCGGGATCAAGCGTTTGGTTTACAGCGAAACCAGTAAACGTCTTGTCAGCCTAAGCTATGATCGAACCGTTAAGATCTGGCAGTTAGACGACAAGCAACAGCTCAACCTTAAGTTGGATAGCAAACTGCCTCCGGTTATCTGGCCTCGTTCATGTGCTTTTGTTGGTGAAGAACAATTAGCATTCGCTACTTTCGGTTCTTGCTATGCGTTGCTTAACTTGAACAACAGCGAATGGGATTTGTCCGGTATCGACCCCACTGGCGGTAAAAATGCCGTATACAAGCTTGGGGATGACATCTATTCCATCGGTGATGCGGGTATTTTCTGGAAGAACGATGAGCCTGTTACTACATTACCCAGCCTATGCAACTTCATTACCTCCGTAAATGGGGTATTTGTGACTGGTGGACAAACAGGCGAAGTCTTTAATGCCTTGACTGGCGACGTGATTTATCAGCATCGCTCTCCGCTTAACTGTGGTGCAACTCACAAAACAGATGCAGGCGCTTTCGTCTATGTAGGCACTTATACTGGTGAAGTATTGGTCTTTGATGTGAGCAACGATGGCAAAATTCAATTCAGTAAAGAAATTCAGGTTCACGATAACGCCATTAAAGATGTGGCAACATCGGCAACCGAGTTATTCTCGGTTTCTGCCTCAGCCGGTGCGGCTTATAACCAGTTAAGCGACTTGCAACGTAGCCACTTGATTGAAGAAGGCCACAGCAAAATTGCCAATGGCTGTAGCTTTGTTGGTAATGATCAATTTGCCAGTATCAGCCGAGATTTAAAACTGCGAGTCTGGCGCAATCATGAAGCCATTGTATTTGATACACCACATCAAAATTCGATTAAATGTATCGCCTACAACCCTTCAAGCAACATGGTAGCCACCTGTGACTACACGGGTCATGCAGGTTTGTTCGACATGAATACCGAGCAATATGTTGCCTTCACGCGCTTAACAAACTGTGGTTTGTCTTGCGTGACAGCCGATGATCAGGGAACTGGATTTAAGTGCAGTTCTTACGATGGTCACATTTACGATTTGAATGTGTAAAGCAAAGACAGCGATGTAAAGATTAAAAAGCTCCTTTGAGTCACCTCTCAGGAGCTTTTTCTTTATCTCTTTTATTTTTTACTAAACTGGCGCATAGGCAGCGACACGATTCCTGCCACTTTCTTTAGCTAAATACAAAGCACCATCAGCATTCGCCAACATTTCTTTAATTGACTCTGCATTAATTCCCAATCGAGCAATACCAAAACTTGCCGTCATGGCGATTTGATCAGACAAACATTGCACTGGCGTACTGGCAACATTCTCTCTAACCCGTTCGACCAATTGCATAGCGCTTTCCAATTCGGTATTGGGTAGCAATATGACAAACTCTTCGCCCCCCACACGCCCCAAAATATCGGTTTCACGAATACCTTGCTTTAGTCTTTGAGCAAATAACTTTATCGCTTCATCCCCAACACTGTGACCATAAGTGTCATTAATGGATTTAAAGTGATCAATATCGGCAACCACAATGCTCACCGGGGTATTTCGCTGTTTGGCAATGGCAAAGGTATTTTGAGATTTTTCTTCAAATCCTCGACGATTAAACACCCCGGTTAGCTGATCCGTCACCGCCAACTGACGCATTCTGTCAGCCAGATCATCAGCCACTATCAGCACCGTAAATAAACCTAACCCAGAAAAGGCTCCGGGATGAAAAATAAAATTCACCTGAGCATATAAATTTAGATAATAGTCATCACGGAATTCTCCCTGCATTAATGCATAAGTGCCAGCCAGAATTTGTGATAACGCGAATATGACATACACAGCAACCGCTCCCCATTCAGCGGCGCGAACAGGCCGAGACGGCGTTGCAATAATCCATGCGGCAAACAGCATCATAATGCCACCGGAGTACGGAATGAAAACCATGCGTAAGCCCATGTGAGGCTGCACTACGGTAAACCAGACAACGGCTAATTCAACTAAAACAAAACACATTAAAATCCATTTCGGAAAAGGCTCCATGTTTCGCCGTATGCGGTGTCCGACCAAACCAAGCGCCTGGATCACCAATGACATAGCATTAACAAAAATCCAGTAAAAAGTTTGAGAATAAAAGATTTCAGGGAATATATTAAGAATGGCTTTTACAGCAGCAACAACAAAGAGCAATCCCCAACATAAAGTGTGAAGTTTTGGCTCAATTGTACGCCAGGTCACAAAGAAGATGATGGCGAGCATCAAACAGACAAAAATATGCGTGACCAAAACAGAAGCAATACTATCCATAAATCACATCACTCCCTACCGCTACTACTTGAAAACTACTTGCAGCCTGTTTAAGACTTTTTATAACCACTATCGGTACATACTTCAGGCCGTGCAATCAATATGCACGTATTGGCTAGATTATGCTTTTCCTAAATTAATTAAAAGCATCTTATTTAAATCTTTACACTTGGGTGCATTTTATTCACCACTTTTACCCGCCAATATAGATAACTCAAAGATGAGCTTGAAACACTTTTGAATTCTTCAAATACAAAGAAGCCCGATTAAATCGGGCTTCTTTATTAAAGATGAAACATCAATCTAAACACTTATTGATAGTTATAGTTCATTGTTACACCACTGTACGTGCTGTAAGCATAGATACCTACATGCCATGTACCAGTTGATGGGTTATTGAAAGTACAGGTTTCATTATTGCCTGACTTATAAGGACGGCAATCATAAGTGCTGGTAGTAGGATCTGCACCGAATCTCAAGTACAAGTCGGCATCACCAGAACCACCAGAAATAGCAACACTCATGGTAGATACGCCAGCAGGAATATCCCAAGTGTAACGATCCCACGCACCTTTAGTACCAGACAAGTTAGGCAAAGAACCTGATACTGGAGTCACACCAGAACCACCACCTGAACCGCCACCAGTGCTGCCAGAACAGCCGTACTGGTTCAAGTAATCGTAAGCAGCTTTAGCTTGAACGATACCGTAACCATATTTGGTATCACGACCAGCAGAACCTTTGTCTTTAGCAGTATCAACCAATGCTTTACGTACTTGCTCGTTGGTACATTGAGGGAAGAAACTCCATACCAAAGCAGCAGTACCTACAACGTGAGGAGTCGCCATTGACGTACCGCTCTTGGTGCCGTAAGTGCTGGAAGGTACTGTTGAGTAAACAGATGAACCTGGGCCTGCCAATTCAACCTGACTGTTGTATTGAGAGTAAGACGCCCAGTTTTCACTGGAATCAACTGCAGCAACAGAGATAACCGCATCGTAAGACGCAGGGTAAGACATGGTAGTGTTACCATCGTTACCTGCTGCAGCGATTAACATTACACCTTGATTCACAAAGCTCTGCATTGAGTTTGCTTCAGCAGTTGAAGAACTACCACCACCCAAACTCATGTTAACAACGTTTGCGCCCGCGTCTTTACACTGTTGAATTGCAGTGATCAAATCAGAAGCTGTTGTCCATGAACCTGCATCATTGAAGATTTTAACGATGTGCAGATCAACACCAGGATAAACACCAACAACACCAGAGTTGTTATCTAACGCAGCAATAGTTCCAGCAACGTGAGTTCCGTGACCATTTCCGTCATTGCTCCACTGCCCAACTTGAGAGTTGTTAGCCTGGCCAGAAACGCCATCGTTTACGGTAGGAAGGTCTGGATGGCCCAGGTTGTAACCGGTATCAATGATACAGACTTTACGTGCATTCAAATCAGTTTGAACCAACTGAGTTGCTTGCACCATTGGGATACCATAAGGAGTTGTTTGCGCCATAACATAACGACGAGGGTCGTTTGATACATAAGCAACACCACGGCTCTCAGATACCTTGTTGAAGACTTCCTTATTCATAGTAACAACCATCATGCGTTGTTTTTCAATCGCACGAACTGGTTTAGCACCCATTTGACGAAGCATGGACTCTGCAGCCTGGACATTCAATACACCGTCCTTAACCAATGCAACGCCTGTATCTGTGCGGCTTTGATCATCAGCCATAGCTTGAGCATCATCATTGAACACAACGATATATTGTTGTGCTTGAGCTTCTACCAAGCTTTGATTTGGATTTACAAGTCTTAACTCATTAGCTTGTAAACCTGATTCGATTTTTTGAGGTACTGCCGCCATAACGCTTGATGCGACCAAGGACAACGCTGCCATCCCCAATCCCACTAACTGTTTGTTTTGTTTCATTATTTATTCTCTTTTTATATTAAAAATGTCATATGCAGGGTATTTTTATTTACCAGGCGAGAGGATTAACTAATAAAACAGGTGCAACATCAAGAGGAAGTGAATTGTTATTTATGTCAAAATGTTTCAAAGTGGTAATCTTTTGAATAAATTGATACCACATTAATGAAAATGAAAAAATGAGAAAAGTTTCCTTTTAATTTCAACAAGTTTAAAAATTTATGACATTTTTCAATTTGCTAGAAAATGCAATTACAATCCTTTGTAATTTGAACAAATCATGAAAAACAAATTACATTAAGTTACATTTGAACGGTAATTTTTAATACCATAAAAAATATTAATATTTACTTTAAGGAAGCTTATATCCGCGCGCAGAAACGAATAATTCATACCAATGATTACGGCTCAACAAAAGGCTTTTCGCCTTACCGCACTCCTTGATTCGTTCAGGATTGGTGGTACCGATAATAGGCTGAATTCCCGCAGGGTGACGCATCAACCAACCCAATACGATAGCCTCCCGACTGGTTTGATATTCTGCGGCTAATCGAGAAACCAATTCTGCGGTTTGGACATAATTCTCTGGCTGACCTGAGAGGTCTCCACCAGAAAACAAACCATTAGCCAAGCAACCCCAGGCCTGAAGCTGTATTTGATGAAGCTGACAGTAAGACACCGTTCCTGGAGAGAAATGGGTATCAGAACCAGAGGCCATGCCGGCGGTCATTCCTTCATCCAGCCACTGATGATTGAGCAAACTCATTTGCAATTGATTGGCAACCAGAGGCATTGGCAAGTAACTACGCAAATAATCCATCTGATAATGATGCATATTGGAAACACCAAACTGTTTAACTTTTCCAGCTTCCAATAATTCTTCAAACACCTTGGCAACTTCTTCAGGTTGCATCAAGGGATCTGGGCGATGTAGTAACAATATGTCCAATTGTTCAATGTTCAAACGCTTTAATATGTTTTCTACCGAAGTACGGATCCAATCAGCGGAGAAATCATAACGACCAGGCCCATTCTCATCAGCAAACCGGATCCCGCATTTACTTTGTAATATAATTTTCTGCCGCAGTTCAGGACGTTGCTTAAGCACTTCAGCAAACACTTGTTCCGCTTTTCCCATTCGATAAATGTCAGCATGATCGAACATATTGATTCCGGCATCCAATGCCGCATCTAATGCATTATGCATTTGAGTAACATGTTCAGAACCGTAATGACTGGAATCCCAATCGCCGCCAAACCCCATGCAACCGAGAGTAATACGACTAACAGATTCAAAATGAGATTGAATAGGAGTTTTCATTAATGGAGCCTTTGGGTTTGTCGAAGCTATTCTTCTTTCATGTTCTTGGTCAGCCAGGCATTTAACAATTTAATCTGGCCACACTTATATGCTGCGTAAGTAATTTTCAGGGAATTACTCAAGATATCGCTATCTGTCCAACCGGTTATTTGACTAATTTCGTTGTAGCACGACTGAGCTTCAGGGCTGATATATCCCCTGACCTGCTTGTTACCTAGTGCTTTTTGTCGTTCTCGAAAGCGTTTCTGCTTTTCTGCATTGGCGCTACTTTTATCAGACATAATATTTGGAGGTAATCATTATTGTTATTGGAATGAGGCATTATTGAACTTGCGCTCTGGCTTGGCAACCGCAAATCATATTTAAGTAATTAATTTCACTCTTGAGCAGAGATTCATCCAGTTTACTCATTTGATTGTTAAAATTTTAAGAAAAAATACTGTTCAGAGTTGTTTAGCGTACAAGTGTTCGCTAAATTACGCCTTCCTTTGGAAAATCGAATAAAGAAGACCTATGTTTGAACAAAAAAGCAGCTACAGCAAAGAAGATTTATTAGCTTGTAGTCGTGGAGAGCTGTTTGGCCCAGGCAATAGCCAACTTCCTGCCCCCAATATGCTCATGATGGATCGCATCAGTAAAATTAGCGAAGATGGCGGCGACAATGACAAGGGCTATATTGAGGCTGAACTTGATATTACACCAGATCTTTGGTTCTTTGATTGCCACTTTCCCGGTGATCCGGTTATGCCTGGTTGCTTAGGTCTTGACGCTATGTGGCAACTTGTAGGTTTCTTTTTGGGGTGGAGTCACGGCCCTGGCAAAGGAAGAGCGCTTGGTGTAGGTGAAGTAAAATTTACTGGCCAAATTTTACCAACGGCTAAAAAAGTCACTTATCGTATTCATATGAAGCGTGTAATCAAGCGTAAGCTGTTTATGGGCATTGGTGACGGTATCGTGGAAGTAGATGGTCGAGTCATTTACCAGGCTAAAGACCTCAAAGTAGGACTATTTCAGGACACCAGTTCTTTCTAATCCTGAATTTCTATCCAGTTTCTTACTGGTATTCACCATACTATTAGGCGGTCTTCTTTTGGTCGCCTTTTCTCAGTTCTGACCAATCCAGTCTATCCTTATTCACATACCAGGTACTTTTCTCATCGCTTATCTTTAACCATTACTGAGAAATATTACTTTTCGGATACTTTTTTGATCTAATCACTTGTATTTATGCAAGTAACTGAGCTTATTAAAAGTATTCCTGAAAGATAGTTGCCATATACCCTAAATGAATAAAAACCGTAATAAATATGAAAAATTAATGTAACATTAAAAAAAGCAACAATTCATTCAGTTATCAAATGTCAACAAAAATTTCTTACCAAAGCCATTGAACCTTTAACTTATATTCACTATCTATTAATTGTGGTCGGATACACTGACTACTCTTTCTTTAGCAAAGTAGAGGTGAAAATGAAAAGACAGAAAAGAGACAAACTTTCCCGCGCTCACGCTAAAGGGTACCAAGCTGGTATCTCTGGACGTTCTAAAGAAAACTGCCCATTTCAGGCTCTGGAAGCTCGCTCACATTGGTTAGGAGGATGGCGAGCAGCAATGGAAGATCGAACTCTCATTAAAAGCTAACGATTCGAGGTAAATCTCAGCTCAGAAGCATGTGTTTTGAGTCGTGTATGCAATTTTTGGTGTGACCTTCTGTACATTGCACATAATGTGCATTAATGCAGAAAGAACAACCGTAAAAAGTTGCTAGCTTAAAACATAACTGGTGTTTCTGAGCTGTGAATATTCAAACAGTCAATAAGCAATTAACCGTTAAAACCATCTGTACTTAACCCACAGCAAGCAACTTAGTATTCCTGCTGCTCAAGCTATCTATCTATGAGCGTCTTATCTCTGAGCTCATTTATCTCGCATTCCCCTTGTAGCCATCGTTCATTTCAGCACATCAAAATAAAAAAACGCGCAATAACCGAAGCTATTACGCGCTTTTAAGCTCTAAGAGCTGAATCAACGCTACGACTTACATAGTTACAGTCTTCTGCGGAACAGACCTAGTAACATCAATGGAAGCAACCAAAACATGCTACCGCCACTGCGTTCCTGAACGTCTTGTTCATCAGGTGCGCAATCTTCAATATTTCCATTGGAAACAGGATTAAGAATGACGCTCACCGCAACATCTTCTGTCACAGGATCACCATTTTCATCCAGAACAGCTTCCCCTTTAATATCATATGAGGCACGGTTAACAATAGCAGTGGCAGCAATCTGGTTACTATTGTTAATGCTATTAGCCTGGACAATGGTATAAGGTGAATCACAGGCTAACAAATCGTTTAAATCCTGAAATGTTTGCTCTGCGACGTCATAAATAAAACCATGCTTACGACGAGAAACACTTAAACCAGCATCAACCTCACCTTCGCCCACCACCAAATTATTGTCATTGATTGAATGAGCAACACTGGCAGAGCCCGGGAAGAAGTCCACAGGATATGTCACCACTTCATTATCGATATCGTAAATAAAGAATTTGGTACGGTTGTAACCACTGATGGTTTTACTTGCCTGCCCTACCACTAAATTGTTGTTATTGATATCAACGGCAACACTACCGTTATATTCTGAGTCATCCGTAAAACCAATAACTTCATCATCCTTAAACACCGCGGCAAACATACCAATAATGCTGTCATTACTTCCAAAGTATTTAGACGCATCGCCAACAGCAATACCGTTATCATTAACTGCCAGCGCACGGCTTATATAAGTATTATTGTCATCCTCTTCCGGCGTAAAATGTATGCCCAAAGACTTTTTGCTCAGAATATCGCCAGCTTCATTCAACTGCCATAGCGCACCGCGACGCTGGAAAGCACCACTAACACCGGAGCGAATTAAACGGTGAAAACACAAATCAACCGGAATATCGCCTCGAATTTCATCGTCTTCACAGTTATCAATAGAGTTCTGACGCGCTTCCGTTACTTGTGTTGCTTCATAACCCGATACCAGCAGGTTGTTATTAACGTCAGTAGCTTCAGAAATACTGCCCGGTAAATCTGATTCAGGCACCAGTTCCACTACTGCACCATTCAATTGCACAAAGCCTCTGCTGTTAAAGTCCTGTACAACGTAGGTAATTTCCTCTTCAGATTCGTTGGTGTACACGACTTTACGTGTCGGGCCATCACCCAAACCAACGATGACACCAGCATCATTAATTTCACGCACATAAGTATTGGTGTCTCTGGCGTAAGTGCCTAATTCCGGGTCAATCGTGTCGAAGCCGGTTATGAAGGAAGCTTCATTATTGCCGGAAACCAAAAAGCTTTGATAACGCGTTAATTTCTGAAATGTTTCCAAGCTCTGCGCCTGAATGAAATCAGCCAAAAACTGCAAATCTTCAGTATTGAAATTACCATTTTGAGCCGCATCAATATCAGTCAGGTTGTCAACCAGCGTCGTACTCTCAAAATTCAATAAACTGACATCAATGGGAGGATTAAACACTCCATCGGTCAGTAAAACCACATCACCTGAATTATTAATTGATGCCGAAAAACTGTGCTGGGCAATGTCTTGCGTCGGCATTTCAACGACTTCATAAACGGCTGCATTCGCGCTTTGTTGAAGAACTCCTGACAGACACGCTGCCACCATCGCTAACCTGAGTTGTCTCATGAATCTTCTTATTCCTGTGTCATACTTTCCAGCTCATCCCAGCGGGCATAAGCCTGTTCTAACTGTGCTTGTAGTTCAGATAACTTCTGCAACATATCATTGGATGTAGTGGGATCCTGCTTGAAGAAATCCGGCGCGTTGACCGTATTTTGGAATTCCTCGACTTGTTCTTCCAATCGTTCAATGGTTGCGGGTAACTGCTCAAGTTCCAATTGAAGCTTATATGATAGCTTTTTCCTTGGCTTAGCAGAAGCGTCGGGTTTAGGACTATCATTTTTAACTTTAGTTTCCTGCTTATCCTGTTTTTTCTGCTTCTCTTCATACCATTTGAAGATTTCCTGATAACCGCCAATAAAATCGCGAACAACGCCATTACCTTCAAAGTACAAACTGCTGGTAACAACATTATCGACAAATTCTCTATCGTGGCTTACGAGCAACAAGGTTCCCGAATATTGCATCAAGGTATCTTCCAACATTTCCAGCGTTTCCACATCCAGATCGTTGGTAGGTTCGTCCATAATCAATAAATTACTGGGCTTGGACAACAGTTTCGCCAGCAATAAACGGTTCTTTTCACCGCCAGATAAAGCTTTTACCGGGGAATTGGCTCTGTCGGGTGTAAACAGGAAATCCTGCAAATAGCTGATCACATGACGACTGCGGCCATTGATATCAATTTCCCGCTTGCCATCAGCGACAACGTCAATCACCGTTTTTTCAGGATCAAGCTGTTCTCTGTGCTGATCAAAATAAGCGATTTCCAGATTAGTGCCGCGCTTGATTTCGCCCTTATCCGGCGTTAACTCACCTAACAGCAAACGAATAAGCGTGGTTTTGCCACTACCGTTAGCGCCAACGAGAGCAATACGATCACCACGCAAAATAGCGGTGGTTAAATCCTTAACAATCGGCTGCCCATCATAAGCATAGCTTAGATCTTTAACATCAAAGACAAGCTTGCCAGACTGATTGGTATCGCTCAGCGTGACCTTGGAAGTGCCCATCTTTTCGCGGCGTTGTGCATGTTCTTTGCGCAAGGCAATTAAGGCTCGTACTCGGCCTTCATTACGAGTACGGCGGGCTTTAATCCCCTGACGGATCCAGGTTTCTTCCTGGCTCAACTTTTTGTCGAAAAGCTTGTTTTGCTGCTCTTCAACTTCTAAATCCTTCGCTTTCTTATCCAGATATTCTTGATAGTTGCCCGGATAACTGACCAACTGACCACGATCCAGATCGACAATTCGAGTGGCAACTCGGCGAATAAACGCCCTGTCGTGGCTAACGAACATCATGGCACCTTTAAAGTCCATGAGCTGTCTTTCCAGCCATTCGATCATGCTGACATCCAGATGGTTGGTCGGTTCATCTAACAGCAAAATATCAGGCTCAACCACCAAGGCTCTCGCCAACGCAGCCTTACGTCGCCACCCACCGGATAATTCAGACAAACTCTGCTCACCCGGCAACTGTAATTGCGTTAACACCTGTTCAATACGGGTTTCCAGTTGCCAGCCTTGTAAATGATCCAGCTCTTTTTGTACCACTTCCATACGAGCGAAGATTTTATCGTCCTGACGCTGCGCCATTTCGTGGGTCAGGTGATGATATTCTTTCAGCAACTCACCGACTTGTGCCAAGCCTTGGGCAACATAATCAAATACACTGATGTCACTGGTCACGGGAGGATCTTGAGGTAATACGGAAATGCGCACGTTGTTATCAACAATGCGTAAACCATCATCCAGATGAACTTCGCCGGAAACCACCTTCAACAAGGTAGATTTCCCGGTTCCATTACGCCCAACCAGACACAGGCGCTCTCCCTTATTAACTAATAGCTCAGCCTTGTCCAATAGCTGTACGCCATAAGACAAGGAAGCATCTTTTAATTGCAGTAATCGACTCATTTTAAAAATTCAAGCAATTGTGCTTTATCAAAAGGCCAACCCAATTCACTTTGGGTATCCTCACGGAAAACAACGGGAATACGTGCTCCGTACTGATGGTAATACTGACGCTCAGCTTTAACATCGATAGTCGTCAGACTATAAGGACACTGTTCAGCCACCTGCTCCAACAAATCTTTGGCTAAATCACATAAGCTGCATTCAGAGCCAGAAAAAAGAATTAAATCAATCGCCATCGGTCATTATCCAGCAGTGATGAATTTTCTTATTACGCTGAAAATCCTGAGGTAAGGTTTCAGCACTGATTTCCTGGATTTTTAACCCGGTTTCTTCAGCCAGTTCAGGCGCCAAGGCAAAATTACGCAAGTTATTGGAAAAGATGATAGTACCGCCCGGAGCTAAACGCTTGCGCACCATTTTCAGAAAGCCTAAATGGTCACGCTGCACATCCCATGAACCGGTCATGTTTTTCGAGTTAGAAAACGACGGCGGATCAACAAAGATCAAATCAAATTGCTGCTCACAGTTACGTATCCAGGACAAGCAATCTTCTCGAATAAACTGGTGATAACCACGAATGTCGTTTAGCTCAAAGTTACGCTTCGCCCACTTAATATAAGTGTTCGACATGTCAACCGTTGTCACCAGTTTTGCGCCACCTAAAGCGGCAAACACAGAAACCGAGCCCGTGTAAGAAAACAGGTTCAGCACTCGCTTGTCTTTACTTAATTCTTTCACTTTCTGGCGTGTAATACGGTGATCCAGAAACAGGCCAGTATCCAGATAATCATGTAAATTCACCCAGAAACGCGCACCATTCTCGTACACCTGGATCTCGTTGGATTGTTTATCCAACTTCTCGTATTGAGCTTTGCCTTTCTGTACCTTACGCGTTTTCAACACCAGCTGTTCCGGCGGAATTCCCATAATTTCAGGAGTTGCGATAAGCACTTCCTGCAAACGAGCAATGGATTTATGCTGAGGAATTTGTTTCGGTGGCGCGTATTCCTGTACCACCACCCACTCACCATAACGGTCAATGGCAACATTGTAGTCAGGCAAATCAGCATCGTAGACGCGATAACAGTTGGTATCCTGAGAGTTAATCCATTTTTTCATTTTGCTCAGATTCTTGCGCAAGCGATTGCCAAAATCTGAACTTTGTTGCCTGTCGTTCTCGGAGATATGACAGTTTTTCTCGTCCAGTTCAAAGTTCACCAACTGACATTCAATATTGCCGTTGATGAAGTTATATTCTTTGGTCGCTACCAGTCTAAGTTGCCTTAGCATGTCTCTATTACTGGTTAACAACGACAGTTTCCAATTGGGATAAGATTCCTTCAGGTGGAATCCCCAATCTTTAAACAAAGGTAATAATTGAGTGAGTTCGCCCAAACGTTCGCCATAAGGAATATTACTGACAATATAGCCAGGCTTGTTCATATCCCGATTATATTTGGTGGCATCTGCACACTCGAAACGAATAAACTGCCCGACACCGGCCAAATTGGCATTTTTAACCGCAATATGAACTACGCGGGCGTCAATATCAGTGCCAACCAGCGCAACACCGGGAACCGCTTGTTTAATTTCAGCGGCATCCAGCATGGATTGCCAAAGCTCAGGCTGATGACCTTTCCAGTTCTCAAATCCCCAACGTTCGCGATATAACCCAGGAGCAATATTGCTGGCGTACTGTGCAGCTTCAATCAAAATCGTGCCCGAACCACACATGGGATCATAAAGCGGCTTAATGTGCCCCTGATTAAATTCATCAACCCAGCCACTACGCATCAACATGGCAAAAGCCAGGTTTTCCTTAATAGGAGCCTGCCCCGCTCTTTCACGATACATACGTTGATGTAAACTGCCGCCCGCCAAATCCAGATAGACCGACATACCGTTACGGTTTAAACGACCTTGAAAACGAATATCAGGCTGATGTTTATCAACATTAGGACGTTGATCATAGAGGTCTTTAAAGTGATCAACGATGGCGTCTTTGACCTTTAACGCGCCAAACTGAGTATTATTGATGTCTCTATTGGCACCAATAAAATCAACACTAAAGGTTTGATCAGGAGAAAAATGGCTCGACCAATTTACCTTGTTCGCCAAATCATACAAATCATCGCCGCTACTACCTTTACTACTGGCTAATTTGAGTAATACCCGGTTAGCCAAACGCGACCACAAACAAATGTGATAGGCGTCTTTAAGCTCACCTTGGAACATCACCTGTCCGGGGCGATTATTGGTCTCTAATTCAGGCAATAAATGCTGAATTTCTTGCTGTAGGAGCTGCTCCAAACCTTTGGATGTTGTGACTAGGAAATCGTACATAATTCTCTGATTCTCAAGCGGAGCGGCATTATACGCATTCCGCAAGGACAGTGTCGATTGTTTTTACGCTTTTGACGGTATACAAAGCGGGCATTTTTATCGTGACATTTATCGCAAGTTTTGACTTAAAAAACGCAAGATAAGCACGAAGTTATGGTGATAAAAAACAGCAACTGGACTAAAGCAGTTGCATCGCTTCATCACCCATCACAGGCAACAGTAGATTACGGTTACACTTGAGCAGGTTATAACGCTTGTATGGCTTATTCTCTGGTACTTGTAATTGTTCTGACAGAAGCATAATAGTAGCGAAGCCTTGAGCTGATTCCAGTATCAACGCTAAAGCCTTGTCTATACTGGTTTCAATCAAAACTAGCGGGGTTAAAGGTAAGGAATCCATCGGAGCCTTAAACAACCAGCTCTTGTTTCCTATACTTTTGTGGTAATGACTACCGGCAACAGCATGAACCGTAATATGAAACAACACGGCTTCCGGCAAGCTCGGCATCATAGATGAAATCTGCTCTGCAAATTGATAGTAGGATTCGGTCTGCTCCACACTAAAGGCTTCGCAAATTCCGTGTTTGTCTGCTAATTGTCGAGATTGAAAGGCTGTAACGAAGGTCTCATCCGGCGTTAGCTGCAACGCCAGATGGTCTGTTTCAGGAATGTATTTCCATTGCCAGGTTGGCAGTGGAGAGCGGATCACTAACGGATCCCCTGCACAATGTTACGGATCAGTTCCGGCCCTTGATAAATAAACGCCGAATAGCATTGCACCAGGCTGGCTCCAGCGTCGAACCGGGCTTGTGCTGATTCAGCCGAGTCAATGCCGCCAACAGATACGATAGGCAATTCGCCTTGTAAGGCTTGAGCCAACTCTTTAGTGACTTGCAAGCTTCTCTCCTGCAATGGCAATCCAGATAAACCGCCCGCTTCTTTGGCGTAGCGTAAACCTTCAATATTATCGCGAGATATAGTCGTATTGGTCGCGATCACACCTTCAACCTCAGCCTTACGCAGTGAATCCGCAATAGATTGAATTTCTTCTGATGTTAGATCTGGTGCAATCTTCACCAACATTGGCACTTTCTTACCATGTTGTTCTGACAGCTTTTCTTGCCCCGCTTTTAATCCTGCTAGTAAGCTGTCGAGCGCTTCTCCGTATTGCAGATTACGCAACCCGGGAGTGTTCGGTGAGGAAATATTCACGGTAACATAGCTGGCATAAGGATAGACTTTCTCCAGGCAAATCAGGTAATCGTCCAGTGCATTTTCCTCCGGTGTGGCTTTATTCTTGCCAATATTGATCCCTAATACACCGTTGAATTGACTTTGCTTTACCTGTTCAACCAAATAATCAACGCCTTTATTATTAAAGCCCATTCGGTTGATAATGCCTTTGGCATCTTTAATGCGGAACAATCGCGGCTTATCGTTTCCAACCTGAGGCTTGGGCGTTACCGTCCCAATTTCAATAAAACCAAATCCCATCGCAGCAAAGGCATCAATGCATTCGCCATTTTTATCTAACCCTGCTGCCAACCCAACAGGATTGGGAAATTCAATTCCGAAACATTCAACAGGCTTGTTTGGCACATTTTGCGCGTAAGTACTCTTTAACACATTATGCTGGCTATGTTTTAAGAACCACATAGTCAGTTCGTGGCTTAACTCAGCATCCAAATTAAACAAAGCGGCTCGTGCCAATCCGTACATGAAATTATTCCCGTTAATTATTTCTGCTATAAAAAAGCCCGGCTAATTCCGGGCTTTTTTCATTTAATAGTGACTATTTTAATAACGGTCACTGCAATAATCAATTTATCCGCAATTCAAGCTTAACAACATGAGTTCTCTCAGTGCAACAGAGAATTTAGCGAACTCGTGAGTTTTACTTGTCTTGAACTCAGCCATCATGTGATACCAACGTTCCAGCAAGTGTGCCTGCTCGTTAATCCAGCGTTCCAGGATTTCGTCAGCATTCTTGCCTTCTTTATCCCAATGCAAAATAACATTGGTCAAAGAACGTTGTTGCCAATCCAACTCTTCCCTGTAAGCGGCTCTAGCCATGGCTTGCCAATGGTTCGCCACTGATTGATGATTGATTTGCTCAAGGAACCAGTGCAGTTCCAACTTGGAGCCCAACAGGTAATAAAGGCGAGCAATCAGAGCAATATCTCTTTGCTCATCTGCTGCCACCTGAGCCAAATCAAGACATGGGAATAGATTACTGAGGCTGGAAACCTGATACGCGATATCCTGAGGCACACTTTTCTCTGCCAACTCAAGAATATATCGCTCCATCTGGTTGTATTCTTCCGCCACCAGATACTTCTGCAAGTTCTTGTTCAAGTCATCTAGCGCTGGGCTATAGAATTCAATATAACTTTGAATATCATCGCCCTTCTTACCATGGCGCAAATACCAACGAGAAGCACGTCTCAGTGTACGACGCAGTGCTGTCAGCATATCTAACTGAACTGTGGCAGGTACTTTGTTATCCAGCTTTTCAATCGCTTCCCACAAACCGTTCTTATTAAACACGCCTTTAACAACCGCGTAGGCATTGGCAATCTCTGTGACAGATGCGCCAGTTTCCTCGTTCATACGGAACAAGAAGTTAAGCCCCATGTCGTTGATCATGTTGTTCGCTAATTTAGTCGCGATGATTTCTGCACGCAACGGGTGCTCTTCCATGCGATCAGCAAACTTGTCTTGCAACATCTGTGGGAATGCTGTGATCAATAACTTGTGATGGTAAGGGTTATCGGTAATCTCTGGAATATTGAGCCTTTCTTTCAATACCATTTTGCTGTAGGCAATCAATACTGAAAGTTCGGGACGTGTTAAACCTTGTCCCATAGCTAAACGATCAGATATTTCATCGTCTGATGGGATAAATTCCAGCTCACGATTCAAATAATCATCTCTTTCCAAACCATGAATGAATCGGGTCTGTTCTTTAAGTGATGCTGCGCCACTTTGATGCGTGATCGAAATAGATTGCGTTTGACGGTAGCAATCACGAATTACCAACTCAGCAACATCATCGGTCATGTCATACAGCAACTTGTTACGTTGCTTCATGGTTAAATCGCCAGAGTTCACCAAAGCATTCAACAAGATCTTGATGTTAACTTCGTTGTCTGAACAATCTACACCGCCAACGTTATCAATGAAGTCTGTGTTAATACGCCCGCCATTGCTGGCATATTCGACACGGCCTAACTGAGTCACACCCAGGTTTCCGCCTTCACCAAGAATTCTGGCTTTAACGTCTCGACCATTGACGCGCAAATCGTCATTGGCACGATCTCCACAATCGGCATGCGTTTCCTTGCTGCTTTTAATGTAAGTTCCGATACCACCGTTCCACATCAGGTCGACTGGCATTTTCAATATATTGTGGATTAATTCGTTAGGCGTCATCTTGGCTTGGCGAGTGCCTAACCATTTCTTCATTTCTGCGCTTAGTTCAATCGACTTGGAAGAACGAGAGAAAACGCCACCACCTTTGGAAATCAGCTCTTTGTTGTAGTCATCCCATGTTAAAGATGGGTTTTCAAACAAACGCTTACGTTCCTGATACGATGTTTTCGCATCCGGGTTAGGATCAAAGAAGATATGTAAGTGGTTAAAGGCTGAAATTAAGCGAGTATGCTCCGACAGAAGCATGCCGTTACCAAAAACGTCACCTGACATATCACCGATACCAATACAGGTGAAGTCGGTTGTCTGGCAATCAATATCCATTTCACGGAAATGGCGCTTAACGCCTTCCCATGCGCCACGAGCAGTAATCCCCATGCCTTTATGGTCATAACCTACGCTACCACCAGAAGCAAAGGCATCACCCAACCAGAATTGGTACTCTTCAGAAATCGAGTTGGCGATGTCAGAGAAGGTAGCCGTGCCCTTGTCGGCAGCAACAACCAAATAGGGGTCGTCCTCGTCGTGACGAACAACATCATCAGGATGAATGATTTCGCCATCCTTAATGTTGTCGGTAATATCAAGCAAGCTGCGAATAAAGATTCTATAGCACTCTTTACCTTCCGCCAAAATAGCATCGCGCCCGACTTTTTCATGCATCTGCTTACAGACGAAGCCACCTTTCGCACCTACTGGCACAATAACGGTATTCTTAACCTGCTGAGCTTTAACCAGCCCCAGAACCTCTGTACGGAAATCTTCCAGACGGTCAGACCAACGCAAACCACCACGCGCAACTTTACCACCACGCAAATGGACGCCTTCAACACGAGGCGAGTACACGAAAATCTCAAATTTCGGCAACGGCAGCGGCATTTCCGGTATAAGTTCTGGCTGGAACTTAAAGGAAACGTAAGGCTTGGATAATCCTTGTTCGTCTTTCTGATAAAAGTTGGTACGGATGGTAGCCAAAATCATATCCAGATAACGACGAATAATACGGTCATCATCCAGGTTAGCAACCTGATCCAAATGCTGTTTAATATCACTTACCAAATCGTCTTGTTTCTTCTCATTTTGTTTTACAGCCGGATTAAAACGAGTTGTAAACAAGTCAACAATCAAGGTAGCAATATGAGGATAACGATCCAGCGTATTGGCAATATAAGTGTTACTGAAAGAACTGCCGGTTTGACGCATATACTTGGCATAGGCACGCAAAATCGTGACCTGACGTCCGGTTAACCCTGCGCCCAATACCAGACGGTTAAAGGAATCGTCTTCCAGTTTGCCATACCAAACCTGTGAAAATGCATCCTGGAACAACTCACGAGCGGTTGCCATATGCATTGTGCCGCCAGTGCTGTGCAACATGGAGAAATCCATGATCCAGTTAACGCCACCATCATCGGTTTTTACTTCGTAAGGACTTTCATCAATCACTCGCAAACCAAAGTGTTCCAACATAGGCAACACAGCAGACAAGTGAATCGGAACATTTTTATGGAACAGTTTTAAGCGCACCGAATTGCTGTTGGCTGGCTCTTCCTGTGGACGATAAAACAACATGTCCAAAGTATGATCTTCATCCAACAGTTCCAGCTTTTCGATATCGACAACAGCCACACTGGGCAAGTTACGTTCTGTATAGGCAGGACTAAAGGCATTGGCATATTTGTGCTCAAGACGCTTGCCTTTGGCTTCGCCATAATTCGCTCGGATGGTATTGGACAGTTTATCCGACCAGCTTTTGGTGAGTTCCACGATATTGTTCTCAATTTCCTTCACGTTAATTTCCGCGTTGTTATTATCAACACGCACCATATATTGAGTTCTGGCGTAGACCGACTCAGAGAAGTAAGTCGTAAACTCTACTTCTTTATCGCTATTCATTGATTTTTGTAATAGCGCTTGAGTCTCTTTCCGCAGCTTGGTGTTATACAACTCTCTTGGTACGTACACCATGCACGAATAGAAGCGTCCAAAAATATCTTTACGAACAAATAAACGTGAAATACCACGTTCCTGCATTTGGAAAATACCTAACACAATACCGAGCAATTCAGGATCAGTGGCTTGCAATAATTCATCACGAGGATAGGTTTCCAGAATATTCACTACCGCTTTGTAGGCATGGGAACCTTTCTCAAACCCACTTTGAACACAGATGCGATCTATCTTTTCCTGCAAAATCGGCAACTGGGTCACACTGCTATTGTAGAAAGAAGCAGAGTACAAGCCGATAAAGCGATGCTCGCCAATCACTACTCCATTCTCGTCATAGGTTTTAATACCAATGTAGTCCATATAAGCTGGACGATGTACGCGAGAACGTGAGTTGGTTTTAGTCAAAATCAGAGGATTGGAGCTTAAGGCTGCTTCACGGGCAGAAACAGGTAAATGAGACAGCAATCTAACATGATCACTGACAGAATTTTTCATCAAGCCCAAGCTACTGTCATTATCTGCTGTCCACTGATAATCACCTTCAATGGCTTTGATCGTGTAATGACGATATCCCATCAAGGTGAAGTTGTGGTTTTTAATCCAGGTCAGATATTTCTGTGCTTGCTTTCGATTCTCTTCATCAATAGACGACGTATAAATATCAAAATTATCAATGACCTGGCTCAATGCATCACGCATTAGTTTCCAATCACTTACCGCCAGAGAAACTTCTCTAACCACAGAGTGAAGCTCTTCAACCAAAGCTTCAAGCGCCTTCTTGTTGGTTTGGCGATCAATTTCTATCAGGAATATTGTGTTCTTGGTAATGCCCTTCGCTTTGCTGTCTGGCGCTTCGAAGCTTTGCAGTTCATTGTCCTTGTTACGCACAACCGTAATGGGACTATGTAATAGCAAGTGCGCAGTGATACCCAAGCGATTCAATGCCATACGCACTGAATCCACCAGGAAGGACATATCCTGTACAATAATTTCCACTATGGTGTGGGTAGATTGCCAACCATGACGAGCCAGATCAGGGTTAAACACCTGAATGGTCGGTTTACTGCTATCGAATACATAGAACTCGTTCCACAAGCTCAATGCCGCACCGTATAGATCGCTGTCACTACGATGTTCTAAATCTTCCTTGGGGATGTTCTTATATAAGTTACGTGCAAACTGCTCAACCAGCTTAGCTTGTGATTGATCAACTTTTTTTCGAATAAACTGGTACACATTCTCTAAGAGAACCGAATGCTGATTCGATTTAACCGTCATTGTTATTGCCTTTTAAGGATCGGTTTGCTGTTGGTACAGGGAAATCCGTCGTCTAATTTTTGTTGTCGTAGGTATTGTCTGACAAATAATCTCAACTCGGGATGAATAGCGCCTTGCTCACGATTGAAAAACGCCTTGCGATACATTTTTGTTTATTATCGTTCAGGGATATAAAAACGGTTACAACCAGATTCATTGCCTTAATGAGTCCAGAGCATTTCATCCCGAGTTAAGATCAGATGCCAGCACAGCGCTAATTCTAGAGCATTTTTAATTATAAACAATTGCTTATATTGCAAATAATTAACAAGAATTTTACTTGGCGGATAATTATGCAGAGAGGGTAAATAAAAAAGCGTCAAGGAGTTTTATTTTGACCTGAACGTGCAAAATCAAGGGGTAAATATTTTAATTTACCCCTTATGAAATTTAGCAGTTTTCCTTGCTTCGCCAAAAAAATGCGGCAAGGGCTGGTAAGACCAGAATAGCACCCAACATGTTAACCACGAACATGAAGGTTAGTAATATACCCATGTCCATCTGGAACTTCAAAGAAGAGAACACCCAGGTACTGACACCAACGGCCAAAGTGATACCAGTGAAGAGTACCGCACTTCCCCGCTCTTTTAGTGCTTCGATATATGCCTGACGACATGGCATACCATCACGCAGCTTCTGATTCATGGTAGACAGGATATAAATACCATAGTCAACACCGATACCTACCCCTAAGGCAATAACAGGTAAGGTAGAAACCGTTAAACCAATTTCCAGATAAGTCATTAACGCCTGAGCCAAAATAGACACAACATAAAGCGGGATGATAACTGCCAAAGTAGCCTTCACCGACTTAAAGCTCATTAGGCAGAGCAGAACAACCGCACCAAACACATAAACCATCATAGGCGCTTGAGCCGCTTCTACTGCTTCATTCTTCGCTGCCATAACGCCAACAGGGCCAGATGCCAGTTTGAATTGCAGCTCAGGGGTTTCAAATTCCTTACGGAATTCTTTAACAGCATTAACAACACGGTTAATGGTCTCAGCCTTATGATCTTCCATAAACAGAATCACAGGCATAACCGAACAGTTGCTGTTTAACAATCCCGAGGTAGTTGGAACACGACCAATTGCCTGAACCAATGTTTGCTGGTTACGAGGTAATACCTGCCATTTGGGGTTCCCCTCGTTGTATCCGGCATTCACCAATTTGGAAACCGATGGCAAACTAATCGTAGATTGCACACCTTCGACATTCTTCATTTTCCATTGGAATGTATCAATCGCATTCATGGTGTCGTAATCGGTACATGCTTCAGGTTGAGCTTCAATTAACACCGAGATGTAATCGACTGTTATCTCAAATTTGTCAGTGATCAGGAATGTATCCTGATTATAGCGAGAGCTTTCGTGTAAAGCTGGCGCACCTGCATGCAAGTCACCTATTTTCATTTGACCTGATTGATACCAGCCAAACGCGAACAATACCGCCGTCACAGCAAGAATATATTTCGCAACATTCAAATTGGCACAATTACCAATCTTTTCCCAAACCATATCCACTGAGGATTTCTGCAACATCTTATTCTTATATTTCTCACCAAGCTTGAGGTAAGACATGAGCAATGGTAATAACAACAGGTTGGTCAGAATAATAACGGCAACGCCCATACTGGCCGTGATAGCAAGCTCTCGAATAATACCGATATCAATAACCAACAATGTCATGAAACCGACGGTATCGGAAATCAGGGCGACACCACCGGGGATCAACAAGCGACGAAATGCCTGACGAGAAGCTTCTTTACAGTCTTTTCCTGCAACCACTTCCTTGCTTACCGCGTTAATCATTTGCACGCCATGACTTACGCCAATAGCAAAGACAAGGAAAGGAACCAGGATGGACATGGGATCAAGTCCAAATCCAATGATGGTCAACAATCCCATTTGCCATACAACTGCAATCACAGAGCACAACAAGGGCAGCAGGGTTAACATGATTGAATGAGAGAAGAAATAAACCATTACGGCGGTAATTGCGATGGCAATAGCGAAGAACAGCACAACGTCTTTGGCACCATTCGCTACATCACCGATCATTTTGGCAAATCCGATGATATGAACACTGGTGTTCTCGTCTTCATACTTGCCGCGCAATTGCTTTTCCAACTGTTCGGCAAGAGCAAGAGTATCAAGCTTCTCACCCGTCGTTGGATCCAGTTCCATTAACTGTGCGCTAACCATGGCACACTTAAAGTCATCAGACACCTGTCGCCCAACAATACCCGCCTTGGTAATGTTCTCGGACACAAGCTGTAATGCGTCTGGATTTGATGGGTTGAAGTCAGCTGGGATAACCGGCCCACCAGAGAATCCGCCTTCAACAATTTCCGTAAAACGGGTAGATGATGAATATAGGGATTTAACCTGTGAGCGGTCTACACCAGGTATAAAAAACAATTGATCATGAAGATTCTTCAAAGTAACAAAGAATGATTCATTAAAAATGTTGTCATTCTTGTCACACACAGCAACTAACACACTATTTGCCCCACCAAAATCTTTTCGGTGTTTCATATAGTTCTGCATATATTCATGATTCAGAGGAATATTCTTGGTAAAGCCAGCATCCAGTTTTAGATGCGTAGCCTGAAACATCAGGTAACCTGTGGCTACCATGAAGAGCAAAATCACCATCAGGCGATTGCGGAAAATAAATGATTCAAATAATTCGGCGAACTTGTTCATTCGTAACCTTAATTTTTCAGGGATAGCCCCTTCACCCCAATTTCAGATACAGCCAAAACCTGTTGGTTATAATATGTTGCGGAAACCAGCGCTTTACCATCTTCGGTATGCGTTATTTGAGGTTTATCCCCTTGAAGCAACAATTTAGTGCCATTATTACCAACTAACAATGTGGTTTGATCATCAATGTTCACAATGGAATTGAATGTCGAAGTTGTGCCAGTTTCGATTCGACGCCAGCTGGAAAGGGTTTGATCCGAGCGATAAACCGAACCACGCAATCCCGCAGCAATCACAGTTCCATCCTGCATAGGCTTCACATCGAAAAATGAGCCGTAGTAGCCCGTTTCCAAACGTTTCCAGGTTTTCCCCATGTCATCACTGACCGCAACCAAGCCAATTTCACCGGTTACAAATACTTGACCATTGTGAAATGAAAGGCGATTAAGGTGAGGCAAAATAGACGCCATTTCCTGTTTAAAGAACTCAGGATCTTCGCCTTGCAAAGATTCAATATATTCCCGGTCATCAGGATGTAAAAACGCAGTATGGTATTCACGCTCCCAGTGCTTACCGCCATCTTCAGTGCGGAAGAAAACACCATAAGCGCCAACAGCAATACCTTGCATTTCGTTGAAAAACAGGACATCAAAAAGAGGTCGTTCCAACTCGGGAATAAACTGTTGCAATTCCCAGCTATGACCAGCATCAGAAGAAGCGAGTATCACCGCGTCATGCCCCACCACCCAAAGGTGATCACCAGATGCATAAACGCCGTTTAATGTCGATTGGGTTGGTACGTTTTGCTGCTGCCAACTTTTACCATCATCCGATAGCAAGATATGCCCACGCTCCCCAACTGCTACCAATTGTTTGCCATTTTTTTCAATGTCCAACAATAACGATTTGGAGGCAAGCGGTGCAATATATGCCGATTCACTTGCAGCAAGTGCTGAAGTGGAAGATGACAACAATGAGAAGCAACAAGCGACCGCTACAAAATTAGTTAATTTCATATCTCAAATAACAACAACATGGATACCGATAAATGATTCTACCGGCTCTATTAGTTAAGTAGTTAAGCCAGTATTGGCTCTAAAAATGACTCAAAAAACCAAGAATCTAAACGTTCCAGAACAAAGCGTAATCGTTTCATCAGCATGCTTAACATGTCAGTTAAATTTAAATTGGAATAGCCTGCATCCCAAAATAAAAAATTACTCGATATCTGGAATCTTTAAATGCAACAGCGACAAACAATCTCTCAATCATTCGTCGCTGTCCTTATGACAAGACTGTCAATTCATATCCTAGATGTGTAATGAATTAACGAATCCCTTCTCTTCTTAACGCTTGAGGCGTGAATTCACCATCGTCCATTTCGATATCGAATTCATACATTTTCTCTTCATTATCCAGGCCAACAGCCAGATAACGACGAGCGTCCAGGTCATGGTTAACATCTAATGTAGACCAATGAGTAGGAATCTCATAGTAGTTAACGCCATAAGCGATATTGACTCGGTATAACTCACCACGGTTATCGTACATATCCGCGACTTGAATTTGCCAGCTATCCTCATCAATGTAGAACACACGTTTAGAATATACGTGACGCAAACCTTCTTTCAGATTAGCTTCAACCACCCAAACACGGTGTTTTTCAAAACGAGTCAAATCAGGATTGATATGACCAGGTTTCAGAATGTCTGAATATTTCACTGAATCGCTGTGCAACTTGTAGTTGTTATAGGCAACATACATTTCTTTTTTGCCTTTCAACTCCCAGTTATAACGGTCTGGAGCACCGTTAAACATATCCAGATCATCACTGGTACGCAAACCGTCAGAAGCGGTTCCCGGTGCATCATAAGCTACGTTAGGAGCACGACGTACACGACGTTGTCCAGTGTTATATGTCCAGGCTTGGCGTGGTTGCTTAACCTGATCCATTGTTTCATATACCAGCAGTGCCGTACCCGCTAAACGCGCAGGAACAGTGACTTTCTGCTTGAACTTGAACAACATGTTCTCTTCAAACAATGTCTCTGGTGTTGCGTCTTTTTGTGAATACTTAACCATCAACACGTCATCAAAACCGATTACAGTGTAATCACCTGATGGCGTTGGTGCAGCCTGACCGCCAAAGCGTTTTACACTTTGACCACGGTAGCGCAACAAGTGGTTCCAAATCGCTTCCAAACCATTTTGAGGAATTGGGAATGGAATGGCTTTAGAAGCATTCTTCACACCGTTTCCACCTTCAACCAATTCAGCAT
Source organism: Paraneptunicella aestuarii (assembly GCF_019900845.1). Classification (NCBI taxonomy): domain Bacteria; kingdom Pseudomonadati; phylum Pseudomonadota; class Gammaproteobacteria; order Alteromonadales; family Alteromonadaceae; genus Paraneptunicella; species Paraneptunicella aestuarii. Next base: position 2,537,316 of record NZ_CP074570.1, read on the forward strand.
TCACTGCGTTCACTTTCGCTGAATCATAAATCCACTGAGGATTTGATGCAGAACGACGTGTTGGAAATACAGGCATGCGGTAAGTATCTGGGTAGGTTTCAAATAATTTGATCTGACCATCAGACAAAAACTTCGCATATTCCTTGTAATTTTTCGCTGTAATTTCAAAAAGCTGTTTATCACCAGGGAACGGATCCGGGTGGAAATCACCGACTTTATATCCTGCTGGCGGGGTTGTAATACCACCATTCCAAGCCGGGATACTGCCATCAGCATTACCTGCTTTTTCACCACCCAGAGGTGTCAATTCTGTGCCAAGTTTTGCGGCTTCTTCCTTTGACACTTTTGCATGAGCGATAGATACGCTCAAAGCCAAGGTGATAGCGCTGGTAACAAGGGCTATTTTTCTCATTCTAATATTCTCCCCCAGAACTATATAGAGTACTTGATGTTAAATGAAATAAAGTCACGATCTGATAGACCATTTGCTGTACCACCGCCCCAGAAAGAGTTGTATGAAGCTGTAGCCGACAATTTGCTCAAGTAATCAAACGTGAATGAAATGCTGGAAGACTTTCTGCCTTCAAAGAACAAGAACATTGGGTTAGGTGTATAACCATCAACGTCATGGGCAAACGTGCCGCGAACTTGAAGGTTAATACCAGAGAATACGTTGTTGAAATCAGCAACACCCAACAAACGGTAACCCCATGCTGAATCAGTAGCAAAATGACCATCAGTATCAGGGCCATTTGACAAACCTTGATGCAAGCCTTCACGAGTGCTAATGATATTACCATCGGCATCAGTCAAAGGCTGGATTGGACCCGAACGATAGGTTCCTGGCACCTCAAGGCGTAAAACATCAGGATCTGGCATATCACTAATCTCTACATAACCGACTTCCGCCAGGAAGATCAGGTTGTCTGTACCCATGGTCGGGCCAAACAAGTGAGTAATAGTTGCCTGTGCCTGAACAGTATCAGAAGTAATGTAACCTTGAATGAACTCGCCAGGTTCAGGAGCATGGCCAACCCAATTGTCATATTGGGAAATCCCCGCCAAATCAGGACGCAAACCGGCAGCAGCTAGCTGCTCAGGGAAAGCCGCATATAAGGTTTCTACGTCATCAATCTGCAACGGCTCATCTTGACGAAAAGCGATCTCACCCGCTAAAGAGGTTTCACCAACGTTAGTGTTAAAGCTCAAACCATAAAGCTTAATATCTTCTGGGAAATAAGCCTGTGCTTGAGGGAACGCTGCAATATCAGTGATGTTCTGTTCAGTAATGGTGTTATTCGCAAGGTAACTCACACCTTGAGCCAAACCACTCGCCGTATAATTAGCGGCTATACCAGAAAATACCGGACGCTTGGCATGATAATTCATGTAATAGAAGCCAAACTCGGTATCATTCAAATCTTCAGAAATGTAGCTTAATTTAACACCGTATTGACCTTGGTCATCAGCATCATTATAGAAAGCATCGCCATAAGGTCTTAGACCGACTTTGGTTGCGTGAGCCAGTAAAGCAGCCCCCGCTGAAACCGGATCCAAACCTGCACGAATGTTATCGCCTAAAGCATTCAAAGATGCAGTAAGGAATGCAGAATCGATATCTGGGTTACGGGTAAATGCTAATTGGATATTATTTAAATAACCGCCATCACCTGCCCAGTCGTTAGTAGAAAGGTAACTACCTGAAACGGGTAAAACACTTCTGTCCCACTCGTACTGATAGTACATTTCCAAACCAATAGTATCAGTCACGCCGATAGACGCGAAAATAGTACCTACTGGAATGAACACTTCTTTCAACTCAGCACCAGGAGCAGTAGCACGAGCAACGTCTACCGGGTTGATATTGTTAATACCGTGCTGGATAAAGGTACTTTCACCCCAGCTAATTACCTGATCGCCTACACGTACAGTAACCGGCATTTCTCCGATATCGAAATCCGCATAGACAAAGGCGTCAAGGAAACGAATGTCTTTACATAAATTGTCGTCAGCATCTGGATCTGAACAAGGGTCATTAGGTGTATCACCACCTGGCAACTGACCACTTAAATAGTTAGTCCATGCGCGATCACTGTCAGCCATTTCGAAATCGTAGAAGTACATACCACGTACGAAAGCACCAACATTTTTATAGGAAAGGTTTAACTCGTGAACGCCCTTAAACTGCAATGAGAATAAGTCGCCCTTATCATAGTTCAGGTTACCGTTATCGGCATTGGAGGAATAAGCCCCCGTATCACTGTTGATGGCCCAGATGTCTTCACCTGAGTAGATGATGTTGCTCGCCATGTTGTAACCTGTCCAATCAAGATTGGCCAGATTACTCTTACCTATTTTATCGTAATCCCTTTCTTCAGCACGAATACCGATACCGAGTGAAAACGTGGAATCAAATGAAACCTTTAAGTCACCAGAACTCCACTCAACGGCGTGAGCTGGAGCAGTAGCTGATAAAGCGGCAGCCATACTCAATGCCAGTGGTGACATTTTAATGATACGAGACCCTATTTTCATATTATTAATTCTCCCCTGTCTGTGCAGGATGGGTTGGTGTGCTCTTCTTATAAACATTTTTAACGTTAACCCGGAATTTGGCGAATTGTTAATCATTTGATCAGACACTCAAACGTTCACATTAGCCAAAACCAGATTTCGCGTGCGAAATTTAGTCAAATACCACACTGAAAATGGTTAACAAAATAATTACATCATTTTAATGCTTTCGCAAGAACAAATCCTACCAGTTGCAGATACTTCCCCTATCTTAGGGTAAGTGGCTGTAAAATAAAAACTAAAGGATTCGACTCACGCTATTTTTTCGAAGGACTCTACTTTATTTTGCGCATTTATCACAAGTCGAAAACGCCCTTTGATCCCGATTCGGCTAACAAATGGACGTAAATTAGAGGTAGGGAGCTGAACACGCTCCCCTGATTCAGAACGAATAAGAACTGAGTTAATACCGGGCTGGTATAAATTCTCACATTCAGGATAGCTTAAACTGATATTGAAAAAGTATGTCGCCATGGCATCAATCAGTTTTGTTAAAAATGTAATGCCTTGCTGACTTTTTCATATAAGTCGGGACTTAAATGAGGCTGATCAGCTATACGTAATAACTCCCCTTTCATCAAATCTTGTCTATCTTCGCCATAACGCTGCCATTCACTTAACGGTGTAATAAGACGAGAGGCAACTTGAGGATTAATACGATTAAGCTGAATAATTGCATCAGCAACGTAACGATATCCACTACCATTCATGTTGTGGAATCCCGAAGTATTAAAGAAGGCAAATGTTCCAACTACAGCCCGGATCCGGTTTGGATTACTGTTACTGTAATGCGCATGAGCCGTCAACAAATCGAGCTTGGCCAAAATATCATCAGTTTCAGCTCCTGCGTGAAGGCTAAACCACTTATCCAGCACCAACACATCATCATGCCACTTGCTTTCAAACTGAGACATCAGCTTTTCAAAAACAGGGACATTATATCGGCGAGCGGCTTTAAGTACGCCCAAGGTATCGGTCATGTTGTCGGAGCGTTCAAACTGTTGCAGTAGCAATGACTCTCCTTGTTGGCCTTTCGCCAAATAAGTCAAACACACATTACTTAGACGTCGATTAGCAATTTGCTCCTGTTGATAGGCATATCCGTCATTTCTGCATAAGCTATAAGCCGCATGGAGTTCATCAACTAATGCATCAGCAATGCTATCCTGCATTAGCTGACGGGAAGCAAGGATCCCCTCAACATCAACAACAGCCATCTTCTGCGCCAAACTATCGTAACTGGGCACAGATAACATTTCACCCAATAACGCAAAATCATCAGGTTTGTTTTGAAGCAATTGTTGAAGGCAATCCAGAATGAAGGCAATTTTGTTATCAGCAATGACTCCCTGATGTTTAACTCCATCCAGAATCGCATTGGTGAACAGGCTTTGACTGGCTTCCCAGCGAGAAAAATCATCACGGGCATGCAACATTATCGCTGCCATATCCTGCGTTGATTGCTCAAAGTGAACTTTTACAGGCGCACTAAAGCTTCTGAAAATATCCAGTACAGGCTTTTCTTTTATGCCATGGAACTCAAAAGACTGCTTTGATTCACATAAATCCAGCACGGTTGATGTGTTGCCATCCTGATCCAGAGCCTCTGCTTCACCCCGAGCATTCAACAGCATCATATCCACCGGAATATGCAATACCTGTTTATGCGCCTGATCCGCTGTTTTTGGCGTATGCTGGCTTAACTCAATACGATAAATCTGTTGTTCAGCGTCATAAATCTCTTTCACAGACACCTCGGGCGTACCCGACTGCCCATACCAACGACGGAACAAGCTCATATCCACATTGTTGGCATCTTGCATAGCATTAACGAAATCATCACAGGTAACAGCCTGCCCATCATGACGCTCGAAATACAAATCCATGCCTCGACGGAATCCGTCTTTACCTAACATGGTATGCATCATACGAATAACTTCCGCGCCTTTGTCGTAAACCGTCACCGTATAAAAGTTATTCATTTCAATGACTTCGTCAGGGCGAATAGGATGAGACATTGGGCCGGAATCTTCTGCAAACTGACGTTCTTTGATCAACTTAACCTGACTAATACGCGTCGTTACCGGTGAAGACATATCAGAACTGAACTGTTGATCCCGAAATACCGTTAGCCCTTCTTTTAAACTCAGCTGAAACCAATCGCGACAGGTCACTCTGTTACCTGTCCAATTGTGAAAGTATTCATGTCCAATAATGGATTCAATATTGAAATAATCTTCATCGGTCGCGGATTCAGGATCAGCCAGAACACACTTACTGTTAAAGATGTTCAATCCCTTGTTTTCCATCGCGCCCATGTTGAAGAAATCCACGGCGACAACCATGTAGATATCCAGATCATATTCCAGACCAAAGGTCTCTTCATCCCAACGCATGGCTTTTTTCAAAGACTCAACGGCATGCCCAGCTCGGCTTGCATTGCCCTTATCTACGAAAAACTGTAAATCAATAGTACGACCAGACTGAGTGACAAACTTATCTTCAACCAAGTCGAAATCACCCGCGACCAGCGCAAACAGATAACATGGCTTTTTAAAAGGATCTTGCCAGGTTACCCAATGAGTTCCGTTGTCGCCCTCACCTTTTGCTATGCAATTACCGTTGGATAACAGATAAGGATACTTTTGCTTATCTGCGTGAACAGTTACCTGATAGGTTGCCAATACGTCTGGCCTGTCGAGGAAATAGGTAATTTTGCGAAAGCCTTCCGCTTCACATTGAGTGCTGAAGGTATTGTTAGATAAATACAAACCTTCCAGGCTGGTATTACTGGCTGGGTTTATCTGAGTTTCAATTTCCAACTCAAATTCATTGGCATCGTAAGCAATGCTCAACTGTTTCTCTGAACATTGATAAGTATTGATACCAATGCCATTGATAGAAACCTTCAACAATTCAAGATCATCACCATCAAGCACTAAAGGTCGTTGGTGATCACCATTGCGGCGCACTTTACTTTTGGTAAGTACCCGAGTTTCGCTCGGTTCTAACCAAAATGTCATATCCACCTGTTCGATAAAGAAATCGGGGACTTGATAATCGCTACGCTTTTTTGCTATCGGGGCGTTAGAGGTAACAGAACGCTCATCACTCATCAATAAACTCCTGATATCAGCCTAATTCGTTTTGCTTTCTATAGTTTGGTTCAGCTTGTCCGGCATTTCCTGTGAAAATGCCTCGGGTGGATCCAAGCGTAGGATTTTTATTCCAACAAAAGCATAAATGATGGCTAAAACAGGATTTATCAAGTTAAAGAAGGTGTAGAAAATATACTCAAAAGGATGAACCGCCAATACGCTGTGCATATAAGCGCCACAGGTATTCCAGGGAATTAACGGAGACGTCAGCGTTCCCCCATCTTCCAGACTACGAGACAAATTCAACTGGTGTAGGCCACGCTTTTTAAATTCATCTTTATACATACGACCCGGCATGATGATAGACATGTACTGATCAGCTGTAATCAGGTTCGTACCAAAACAGGTTAGAATGGTGCGCGTTACCATGTCTCCTGCCGAAGTTGCACCTTTTAGGAAAGCGCTCACAGCGCGCTTCAACAACCCCACTTTTTCCAGTACCGAACCAAAGGTTAATGCACACATAATCAGCCAAATAGTATTCAACATATTGGCCATACCGCCACCGCTCAGAAGGTCGTTCAAATCAGCATTAGACGTATTGAACTCAACCCCGGCATACAGGGTTTTCCACACCACAGTAATACCACCATAACTTTCCATGCCGCTACGGCTGGCAACATCATTAATCACATCTGGCTGGAAGATAATCGCCCAAATACCACCAAGTAGAGCGCCGATAGAAACCGCAGGAAATGCAGGCATTTTGCGTATAGCTAAAGTCAGCAAAACAAATAATGGGATCAACATTGGCCAGCCAATATTAAATTCCTGCTCTAACAACGCCTGCATTTCTTCAATACGCTCAGAAGACGCATTAGAAGCGCCATTTATACCGACAATAACAAACAAGCCCCACGCAATTAAAATACTGGGAATGGTCGTCCAAAGCATGTAACGAATATGTTCAAACAAATCTGTCCCGGCTACCGCAGGTGCCAGATTAGTTGTTTCAGATAAGGGAGAGATTTTATCGCCAAAATAGGCGCCCGATACGATTGCGCCAGCGGTAATGGCTTCGTCCATTCCCATACCATTGGCAACGCCCATTAAAGCAACACCTACAGTTGCAGCCGTTGTCCAGCTGCTGCCAATACTCATAGCCACAATTGCACATATAATGCTTGATGCGGCGTAGAACAATGAAGGCTCAAGCAACTGTAAACCAAAGTAAATCAGTGTCGGTACAGTTCCCGACAATAACCATGTCCCAATTAACGAACCAACGGCCAGCAGGATCAGAATCGCACCAAGAGAAACCGTGATCCCTCTCACAATTCCGTCTTCAATTTCATGCCATTTAAAGCCATTCTTTAATCCGATTATTGCGCTGATACCCATCGCCAAAAGCAAGGCAATCTGATTAGGGCCATAAGAGGAATCGCTACCGAATAAAATCACGGAAAACGATAGCATGATAACCAGAATAACGATGGGAATAAGGGAGTCGAGTAGCGATGGTTCTTTATGTGTTTTAGTCATTAGCTGAACTCTTTTTATACTTCTTGAGGAAAACGCTGACAGCGGTGAACTGCAAATGTATATCAGTTCACCACCAGATTGAAATGAACTTGTCTACAATGAGTGGATAAACATCATCAAAATAATAACCGGGCAGACAAATTTCACATACCAAGGCCAAATTTTCCAAAACAGGCTTTGTTCTATATTGTCATAGCCTTTTTTCAATTCTTCCAACTTACTATTTCGATTCCACAACCAACCGACAAACACACATAGCGTTAAGCCAAGCAGAGGCTGGCTGTATTCAGTGGTCATCGACACCACCAACTCAAACAAGGTCTCAAAGTTGATGGCAATAATACAGCTGACAATCGCGATTACCGCAGCAATAACCCAAACCGCTTTATGACGGTTGATATCCATGTCTTCCACAACGTAAGACACTGGGACTTCAAGCATGGAAATAGAAGACGTTAACGAGGCAATAATCATTAAGGCGAAGAAAGCAAAAGCAATAATATTGCCAATAGACCCCATCGTTTCAAAGGTGGCAGGAAGTACAGTAAGAATAAGCTGCCCACCTTCGATCAACTCTCCGGAATCATTAAAGATTTGAACACCGTTGTGCAGTGCCACGTACATAGCAGGAATAATTAACAAACCAGCCAGAATCGCCACACCAATATCAACCAATGCAACTGAAGCACCTAACATTGGCAGGTTTTCCTTATCACTCACGTAAGAGGCGTAGACCAACATAGTCCCAACACCCAACGACATAGAGAAAAACGCTTGCCCCATGGCGCTAATAAGCAAATCGGCATTAAAAACAGCAGAGAAATCAGGTTGCAAATAGGCTTTTAACCCTTCACCTGCACCATCCAGAGTCGCAACATAGACGATAAGTACGCCAATGATTAAAAAGAGGGTCGGCATTAAACGTACAGACCATTTTTCAATTCCATCACTCACGCCGCCATTGACAATCCCGGCAGTCATAATGATAAACAAAGTGCTAAATAAGCAATTACGTAATGAAGAGAATTCAGTCAACCAGGTCGAAATTTCAACCATGCCTAGAATATCGGTCAGCGCCTTAATACAGTAGGCAATCATCCAACCTGCTACAATGGCATAAAAGGAAAGAATCAATGAAACTGTGATAAAGCCCCAAAAACCAACACCTCTAGCCCATTTTGAGCCCGATATTTTTTCCAGAGCGTCAACCGTATTTGAACGCGTTGCTCGACCAATCACCAATTCAGCCATCAGTACCGGATAAGCCAGCAAGAAAGCTAAAACCAGGTACACCAAAACAAAAGCGGCACCACCATTACTGGCCACCTGAGTGGGGAATCCCCATATATTTCCTAATCCAACAGCCGACCCAGCCGCAGCCAGAATAAATCCCAACCTGGAGGAAAACTCACCCCTATTATTCATTAATCTCTACCCATTTATTGCAATCAGGCTCATAACTCTATTCATTGATATTTCAATAGCGACACACTGAACCCATTTCCAAATATCAATGATGCCATGCAGAGTTCCTGGTGCTGATTGTTGTAATTATCAGGACGTGCTTACAAAGAGCGGTGATGCTACCCAATTTAACTAATATTTAACAGATTTATACTGAAATTATTTGTATACAAATATGCAAACTTTTCGGTTCATGGATATCAATATGTGAGAAGTTGAGCTCATATCAGGATATTTATTACCAAACGACGATTAATCACTCTCCCCGGCTCTCATTCCTAATTTTCACCAGACACAAAAAAGCGAGCCACTTGAGCTCGCTTTTGGAATCAATATGATCTTCTGAATCAGGAATTGGTGTTCACGGCATACTTACCCGTCTGAATAACATCCAAAGTAATTTGTGCTGTTTCATCAAGATACGCGTCCAGACTTTCAAAATCTTCAGGCAAGTCATCCAACGAAGCAACGGGTTCTTTACCCATACGCTTCAAACGTTCGTTTGCACGTTGTAAATCTTTCTTCTCACGCTCATCTTTTTGCGCTAAGCGCTCAGACTCAACCAAAGAAAAGTAATTCTTGTCCTTTAATTCCTTGTATTCCTGAATATCAGCATAAATGTAAGCAAACTCAGGATCAGCAGACACTCTCTTCTCATGTAGCTTTTCAACCTGATTCAAAGCCGTTTCAGGATCGCCAAATGTAGCGTAATTGGCTCGCTCAATAGTGTCCCACGGCAAGGCATTTTCTTCCTGACTCTCACCCCATTCAGCCGCATCTATAGGGCTAGGTAAAAGGATGTCAGGAATTACACCTTTATGTTGAGTGCTATCACCATTAATTCGATAAAATTTGGCGATAGTGTACTGCACATGACCTAGAGGATTACTATACAAATCATAAATACGTCCCAAACCTCTATGCTGTTGTACAGTCCCCTTACCAAAGGTTTGCTCACCAACAATCAAGGCTCTACCGTAATCCTGCATTGCCGCTGCGAAAATCTCTGAAGCTGATGCACTATAACGATCAACCAACACTGTTAAAGGGCCGGAATAATAAATTTCACCATCAGTATCATTATGCACATTAATACGGTCTGCAGCGTTGCGCACCTGAACAACCGGGCCACTATCAATAAACAGGCCAGACACCAAAATGGCTTCCGTTAAAGAACCGCCGCCATTGCCACGCAAATCGACAATAATGCCTTCAACATCTTGAGTTTTAAGTGCATCAATCTCTCTTTTAACGTCAACACTGAGGTTGTTATAGAAAGAAGGAATGCTTATCACCCCCACTTTTCTACCCTGATGTGAGCCAGATTCAGGAATAACAACTTTGGATTTGGCTTCCCTGTCTTCCAGTTTTATTTTGTCGCGAGTCAAGTTCAGTACCATTGGCTCGCCTTCCTGAGAAGGTTTCAGTACCTGCAAACGAATATCTGTGCCTTTAGGACCTTTAATCAAGTCAACAACTTCATCAAGACGCCAACCAATAACATCAACGAAATCTTCGCCATCCTGGGCAACACCAATAATTTTATCTTTCGGTTTTAATTTATTGGATAGATCTGCAGGGCCACCAGGAATAATGCTACGGATCACCGTAAAGTCATCTTCCACCTGTAATACCGCACCAATCCCTTCAAAAGATAAGTTCATCTCCATGTTAAAGCGATCAGCACTTTGGGGAGATAAATAACTGGTATGCGCTTCAATGCTACGAGCAAACGCATTCATGACAGTTTGAAAAACGTCTTCACTTTTGGTTTGAGACAAGCGTTTTAACGCTCGTTGATAACGTTTTTCAAGTAAGTCTTTAATTTCGTCCTTGTTTTTTCCTGCCAGTTTAAGGTTCAACGCATCATATTTAACACGCTGACGCCAAAGCTCATCTAATTCAGCTTTATCTTTCGCCCAATCAGCGTCTTCCCTGTCGTAGTAATACTTGTCATCCGCTTTATTGAAATCAAAGCCTTTTTCCAGCAAGGACAAAGCAAACTGATATCGCTCCACCCGCTTTTCCAAATTGCTCTGATACATTTTGTAAGCATTGGTTAAATTGCCTTTAAGCAACGCTTCATCAAAACTGTCTCGATACTTCTGCAATTCAAGAACATCGGATTTTAGATAAATGCTCTTGCTTGAATCGAGGGACTTTAAGTAACGATCATAAATCACACCTGAAAAGGCATCATCGAGTTCTATCTTTTTAAAGTGGGTACGCAAAAACTGAGCTGATGTACGCTTAGCTGCCACAGCATGCTGTGTCTCTTGCTGCAATACAGGGATCTCAAAATTTGAGGGAGCCGGATTAACGGCACCAGCACCAGAACTTAACGCTAAAAAAGCAGAAGCTACCGAGATGCGATACAGGTTTTTCATATTATGACCTTTTAGCACGAGCCAAACGCAACGTATCCTCTTGAACCTTAATTTGCATTCCAGATTGTAGTTGCACTTGAATACCATCCTTACCAACTTTAGTTATCACTGCAGGCATTGGAACCTTACCCACTTTTACTGTGACTTCTGTTCCAGCAACCAATTGCTCGGGTAATAACTTCTGAGGCACTTCTTTATTGGGTCTGGATTTTTGCGCAGAAGTTCCATTCAGTTTAGTGGGATTGTCACCTTTTTGCTTAAAATTGTCCTTTTTCTTAACATTTTTAGCTTTAGGTGCCTCTTGTTTACGGCGTTCAGCAACCTTTTGTTTACTCTCTTTAAGTTGTAACAAGGCATGATCAGCATGTTCTTTTTCAACCACTTCCGCCACATCGCCTTTCAAATCAACACGATTAGAACCTTCTTTAACGGAATGCAGGTAACGCCAGCTACTGGTGTAGTGGCGCAAAGAACTACGCAACAAGGTCTTGCTTAAACGCTTTTCATCTTTGAGCGCTTCAGCCAATTCCTGGAAAATACCTATTTTTAAGGGTTTTGCTTCTCCCTCAAGAGAGAAACACATTGGGAAAGATTCAACAAGAAATGCAATCACTTCTTTGCTATTGGAAAACTTCTCAGGACTATCCATCAGATACAGTATCAAGTTTATTCAGGTTCATAGGAATCTGCATCATCCCAAGTTGCCAGCAAATGGTCAACCCAATCACTTAAATCTTGCATATCAATATCCAATAAATGTTCATCTTCAAGCCAGATTTCCCATACTTTTTGGATTTGCTTCTCTAATTGCTCGACTGATGAGTCATCATCAGCGCGATCGTAGAGCATAAATAGCAAGTCATTTAAACGATCCGAGGCTTCCTCTGCACGGTCATCCCAAACGTCCATATCGTCTGGGGTTGAGAGAGCAACGTGAATGTCGATCAATGATTTCAAGATAAGCTATCCTGAACAATATTAACGACTTGTTGAAGACCACTCAGGTCTTCCTTGTCAAAACGGGCAAAATCCGGACTATCAAGATCAAGTACACCTTTCAACTCACCCTTTACGATAACCGGTATCACAAGTTCTGAGTTAGAAGCCTGGTCACAGGCGATATGTCCTTCAAACTGATGCACGTCAGCAATAAGTTGCGGCTTAAGGGTTTTAGCAGCAGTTCCACACACCCCTCTGCCAATGGGAATTCTTACGCAAGCAGGTTTGCCCTGAAATGGTCCCAAGACCAATTCATCGCCTTTTAAAAGATAAAAACCAGCCCAATTTACTTGTGGCAACTTATTCCAAATCAAAGCGCTCACATTAGCCAGGTTGGCTATCATGTCCGTTTCACCTTCTAGCAAGCCCGATGTTTCCAGGACTAATTCTTCATATAGTTGCGCTTTACTTTTAGCCATAACAAAACTCTGATTAATAAATATTCAAGTCAATGCTCGATTTCAGCGAGCCGTTATTAGACTCAAATCCCGGACAAATGCAACTGATTTTCTCTATATATCCAGGATTACCCCTATATGGCGTTCAGTGTCATTTTTTCAACTCAAAAATCACTTCTACTTCAGCCGTTATATCCACCTGTCCTGGCACATAACCACCGCTGCTATCAGCAAGCTCCATGCGCTGTGCTTTAAGTGGTACAACACTGGAAACGCCTCTTTCAGTAACGCTAATAACATCTCCAACTTTAGCTTTTATACCATTGGCAATACGCTCAGCTCTTAAGCGTGCATCAACAATGGCTAAATCCAGCGCATCCAGATAATTCATTTGCGGTTGAGAAACTGAATAATGAAAGTCCTCTATACCCGTAGCCCCAGCCTTGATTATTCGATCAATTAACTGATCAAACTTACTTATTTCCTTAACTCTGACCTTAATCACCCGAGTCAGAGAAAAACCAAGCTGTTCTCTTCGATTGTTGGTGTATTCGTACCAAGGTTGCAATTGAACATGCATGGACTGTATATCCTGAATGTTCACTCCACCTTTAACCAATTCGTTAACAATGTTCTCACTTTTACTGGACAACACCTGATTAAGTTTAGTGACCAATGTACCTTTCTCTTCCAATAGCACATTAAAATGAAACAAATCAGGCTCCACACTAATGCGCCCATGCCCCAACACCCCGATTTGGTTAGGAATTGAATGTGAGCTTTGATTTGAAGTGTTTGCCAATGCAGTAAATGGAAAAGAAGCGGTGAATAAGAGAATTAACGCAAAACGTGAAAATAAATTGGATGTAAACATACCTGTTTGCCCTTTAGGTGGAATAAAACAACAGACAAACAATATGGCTTATGTTGGCGTCCCTGCCAACATTTGCTGTATTTCCTTTTGTTACCAACAAGAAAAAACTTGGTAACAATTAGGCTCTTGAGTCCATAGATTCAACAGAACGCAAGTCAACACCCGTATATTCCGCTGAAGGACGAATAATACGGTTGTCGGCACGCTGTTCAAATACGTGACCCGCCCAGCCCGTTAAACGTGACATAACGAAAATTGGTGTGAACAATTCAGTGGGAATCCCCATGAAGTGATAAGCACTGGCATGGAAAAAGTCAGCGTTACAGAATAGTTTCTTCTCGCGCCACATCACTTCTTCACAACGAACAGAAACAGGATAAAGTACATCATCACCCACTTCTTGCGCTAATTTCTCAGACCAGCCTTTGATAATCTCATTACGCGGGTCTGATTCACGGTAGATAGCATGACCAAAGCCCATGATTTTATCTTTATTAGCCAACATCTGCATAATGCCCGCTTCAGCTTCATCAGCAGAATTCCACTGTGAAATCATTGCCATAGCAGCTTCGTTTGCGCCACCGTGAAGAGGACCACGCAATGAACCAATCGCGCCAGTAACACAAGAATGCAAATCAGATAATGTAGAAGCACACACGCGCGCAGTGAAAGTAGACGCATTGAACTCGTGCTCTGCATACAGAATCAATGACACATGCATTACCTGAACATGCAAATCAGAAGCTGGCTTGCCGTGTAACATGTGCAAGAAGTGTCCACCGATAGAGTCATCATCCGTCTCGGTTTCAATTCTTACGCCGTCATGAGCAAAACGATACCAATAGCAAATAATGCTAGGGAACAATGCCAACAAGCGGTCTGCTTTGTCTTGCTGCTCAGAAAAATCCATTTCTGTTTCCAGATTTCCTAACATAGAGCAACCGGTTCTCATTACATCCATTGGGTGAGAATCTTTTGGAATATTTTCTAAAACCAGTTTTAACTCATCAGGAAGGCCACGCATGCCTTTCAACTTGGCTTTGTAATCAGCTAGTTCAGTTGCATTAGGTAACTTGCCTTTCAAAATAAGATAGGCAACTTCTTCGAACTGACATTTTTCAGCTAATTCTTTTACGTCATAGCCACGATATGTAAGACCTGAGCCAGACACGCCAACCGTTGATAACGCCGTTTTTCCTGCTACCTGACCACGCAATCCAGCGCCAGATAAAGTTTTTTCAGCCATAATTGCTCCAAAGATGAATAATAGGGTTACGAGTTTTTATTTTGAGCAAACAACGCATCCAGCTTTTGCTCATAAGTGTGATAATTAAGGTAATCGTACAATTCCATACGCGTTTGCATGGTATCCAATACATCGCGTTGATCACCTTTTTCAAGGATATTCTGATACACAGCTTCAGCCGCTTTGTTCATGGCTCTAAAGGCACTCAATGGATACAGAACCATGTCAACGCCCCACTCGCCCAACTGTTCTCTATTCCACAGTTCGGTTTGACCAAATTCGGTAATATTGGCCAAAATCGGCACGTTCAATTCAGAGGAGAAACGACGATAGTGTTCTTCCGTTTTCACCGCTTCTGCGAAAATACCGTCAGCACCAGCTTCCACATAAGCCGCAGCACGCTCAATCGCTTTATCCAAGCCTTCTTGCGCAAACGCATCGGTACGCGCCATGATGAAGAAGTTTTCATCAGTACGAGCATCAACCGCCGCTTTAATACGGTCAACCATTTCATCCTGACTCACGATTTCTTTATTAGGACGATGCCCGCAACGCTTTTGGGCGACCTGGTCTTCAATATGAACCGCTGCAACACCTGCGCGGATCATATCTTTCACTGTTTTGGCAATATTAAATGCACCGCCCCAGCCTGTGTCGATATCAACCAACAAAGGTAAATCGGTAACAGAAGTAATACGGCTTGCATCGGCTAGAACGTCATTCAAAGAGGTCATACCCAAATCAGGTAAACCATAAGACGCATTTGCGACACCACCGCCAGACAAATAAATCGCTTTGTGACCAATTCTTTCAGCCATGATGGCGCAATAGGCATTGATCGTTCCAACGATTTGCAACGGAGAATTTGCCTCTAACGCTTCTCTGAAGCGCAATCCAGCAGAATTGCTCATGATATGACTCCTTTATTAACTAACAGGTTACGTTCAACATTGTCTCGAGAAGCCGAGATGTGTCTTCTCATAAGAAACTCAGCAAGCTCCCCATCTCCAACAGACAATGCATGTACAATATGTTGATGTTCAAAAAATGCACGCTTGGCTCGGTCACTTACCATGCCAAACTGATAACGATACATACGAACTAAAAAGTAGAGCTTCTCGCACAAAAGATCGATTAGCATCGGGTTGTGACTTGCCTGAACAATCACAAAATGGAAATCCAGATCGCGCTCTTCCTGAATATAGGCCACGCCACTTTTTAACTGCACACTACTTTCATGGGATTCCAGCAGGTCTCGCAAATTCTGTAATTGTTCCTGAGTGATATTGCTTGCAGCCAAACGGCACGCCATACCTTCCAACGCTTCCCTGACATAGAAAATTTCCATCAGATGTTCTGTGGAAAGAGAAATAACGCTGTAGCCAACGTTGGGCTGACTGACTAACAATCCAATACTCTTGAGGCGAGCTAAAGCGTCACGCAATGTACTGCGGCTTACCTGAAATTGATTGGCAAGCTCAGGCTCACTGATTTTGTGACCATGAGGGATCTTGCCTTCAACAATTTGTTGCCTTAAAGCGAGAAACAGTTCTTCTGTTCTTGTCATACTGCAGTTCTTCTCATCGTATAAGTTTCGTATGAGCTCCAGGCTCAAACCAAGATTGTCAGACAATTAAGTTTAATGGGAGCGGATTGTACCACTTTAATTAAGAAGATCGAGAGATATTGTAGACAATAACAAAGAGGGGAGTATCAATTTCTTGACATGTAAGGAAAAACTGCGGCCTACAATAACCAGTTCTCAACGAGAAAACAATTACTCTAATGCATCTGAAAGGTTAACTGCTCATTTAAAGGCTGTACCTGTTCGTATTCCAATTCACCATCAACAACACTTAGCCGTACCAAATCATGACGAATAGCTTGAACCGTACCATCAGGAAAATAGAACAAACCTCCGCCACTGGGAATACCATATCCTTGAAACTCTGGCACATTACCCTTGCCATTCAAACTCACGGTATCCTTTAAATTGCGCCAACGTTGCTTTTCATCGTGAACATCAATAGTAAAAGGCAGCAACTTCAACATGGGAAGCAAAGCAACCGCACCCGACATATGCGTCACTCGCCAATGCATTCCCAATTGGATCGCACCCGCCGATACACCGATTAACAAAGCACCCGCTTCTTGCCGCTCCAGAATAACCTGTTTCATTCCGGTTTCTTCAAACACTTGCCACCCGGCCAGCACATCGCCGCCAGCCAACAACACAATGTCAGCCTGACTTAAATAGTGCTCATCCTCTTCATCAAATGACGACTTGATCATGCGACAATCGGTAATGCCAATACCTTCCATAGCAGCAACAAACAATTCAAAGAACTCTTCTATATCACCATTAGAAGCACCGATATAAGCCGCTTTAGGTTGTGGTGAATGGACATAGCGCAATAACTGTTTAAGGAACAGCTCACCATCACGTTTCCAGAATAGAAGCTGGCTGTCAGAAAGACAAAGAATTGGAGGCTGGGGACGGATATTCACAACATTGAAACGTTTATAAAGGTGTCGTTATTGTACGACAAACAAGAATTGAAAATGAATGCCAAAAATGAATTAACGGTAAATTTAAAACAGGAAAATTTTCGCTACACAACCTCAAAATCAACGGCTGATGCAATTTTGCATATATTTTACGCCTTACCAGCAAAGCAACTTGACAAATAAACTCTCCTTAAACTAGGCTGCCGCCCCTCCGAAATATTCCCCTAAAAACCAAGAGACGAACGATATGAAAATGAACTATTTTGTTGTTGGAACAAACGACATGGACGCTGCAACTCAATTCTACGATTCCCTTTTTGCCAACATTGGTATTAATCAGGTTTTAGCAACAGACAGAATGGTATATTGGCAAAATGAGCATTTTACATTCGCAATCGCTATACCCTTTGATAAGCAGCCAGCAACCAATGGAAACGGGACAATGGTTGGCTTTGATGTTGGGTCTGCCGAAAACGTAAAAAAACTTTATAACGCCGTTATTGAATTAGGTGGAACATGTGAGGGAGAGCCTAAAGAACGCGGCCCGGTTTTTTCTGCATACACCCGCGATTTAGATAAGAATAAAATTAGCTTTTATACGCGGTAATCCGCTCATATAAAAATATCCATTTATATTTGGCTACGACTATGGTGAATAAGATTCAACCTCATCACCATGAATGCTTGCCTGAATAACCGACTCAAAACGCTTTCTTATGCGCTGCTGAGATTACTTCAGTTAGACATTACACAAGAGACAACATGGAATTGTCTCTTGTGATAGCGCCTTGCACAGCCGATTGCGGCATGAGATCAAAAGTTAAAATCGATTTGAGCAGATATCCGGTGCTTATCCCCTAATTGCCCGAATAACGAATCAGGAAGGTGAGTATTAAAATAATCAACCTGTATTTCGGTAGAAACGTTATCGCTAATATCGTATTGCACTTCAACCCGATGGAAAGACTCTTTATTTTGCAAATGCGCACTACTGGTGTAGACAGTTGTTAGAGTCTCGTTTAACCAGGGCTTGGTCAACACGAGATACGCGACCGTTTCATCCCGTTGAAAATTTAACAAACGACTATCCCAGCTATAAATATGCTGGTTGCTGAGCTCTAAACTCAGTGTGTATGCACCATTACTATTAAAGTCGAACCCCAGTGCAAAATCTAACACCTCATAAGGTTCAGTATCGGACTGAATGGTTGAATTGAAGTGTCGGTTCTTTTTAAAGGCCAGTTCGCCTTTCCACACAAAACCGCCATAACCCAAATTAAATCCAACCCCCAACATTTGATAACGCGGATATGTGAGGGCAAGCACATCCCGAGAATGTTCCTGTATCATTGTAAATACCGGATTATTCTCATGAACATCAGCAAGCATCACCGACCAATCCAGATTTCCCGAAGTCACAGCCCAACGTAAGCCTATTTCGGGCTGACTCCAAGAAGTTCCCGGACGTTCATCAATAATGTTTGCCAACGGCTGATTAATAATGCCATATGGATGCCCAGCTAAAGGAAGATCGTTAACCTTGATTTCCGGGATCACTATTAACGCCCAATGATGCTGCGATGCGATACTATGATGATACGCATCAACAACCAGCATGTTTTGTCCAATACGGGCATCCTCAATTGAGGTGAACACCGACTCAGTCAAGTCTCTGGGACTTATTACATCAGTAACAATTCCCCCATCGGCTTTGCCCCATATCACCAGTTGCCGCCCCATCTTGGCACTAAATGCCCCTTTACTCGCCTGCACATAAAACTCTCTTATTTCACTCTGATGACGATATTTGTCTTTCACCTCATCGCTGAAATCAGCATTGTTATAAACAAAATCTTGAGAAGCTTTACCATCAAATCGTAAGAAGTAGTCCCCTTGCCCCTTTTCCCATTGCAGCCGTAAAGACGAACGATTAATGACGAGGCTTTTGGGATCCTTAATGCCATAAGCTATTTCGTGACGAAAGGTAAAATGTGCCGGAGCCAATAACGCGCTTTGCTTCCATGAATCATAGAAGCTTAACTCATCACTATATTCTTGCTCTCCAACAACTTCCTCAGAGAAGAAAGGATCTTCAACCACTTTATCAGAGGCAAATTCCCCATCATCCATGTCGAAAGGTTGTTCTACATACTCGTCACTCTCAGTGAATATGTTGTCGGGAGGATTGGCAACAACCCCCACCGAAACACTGAGTAAAGCGAATACCAGAAACCGTAGCGCTGTACTCATACCCTTACTCTATAAATTGACGATAAGAGTTCAGGTGTCTTTCTCGAAATGCGCTGTCGGTAAGGGCGCGAAGGCTCAAAAAGTCGTCTTGAATCTCATCAATATTCAATGCGGTTTTTTGAATTTTCAATGTTGTCATGCGCTTTGTCTGCACGTTGTCAACATTGACAATCATTGGCATCCACACACCGTCAATATTTTTAATATCGTAAGAAACGATTTTCTTAACAATATTTCCCTGACGGTCATACAAAATGGTCTTTAAACCTATATTTCGTTCTTTATCAATCCAGTTGATGCTTTTTTGGTAATTACTTTTAGGTGCATATTCTGGCGTAGGTGTAATTTCCAGTACCCAACAATCTCTTTCCCTATAGTCCACGGTTTTAAGAAGCTTGTAGGTATAGTTTTCCAAATAAGGTTTTTCCATATCTTCGTAGCTAAATTCCGAGCCGAAAAAACTCCCTGATTTGGGTTCATTATCATTGCCAGAGACAATACGCTTAACCTTGCCTAGTGCCGACAAATACATCCACTGATCGGCATCTTTACTCGGTTCTTCGTAATCGTATTGCAAGAAACCAATACCGCGCTCAGCGGCTGGGCTTTTTACAATGGAAACAGAACGAACATCTTTTAAGTTCTCGCCAAAATCTTTCCTTACAGACTCAATTACTTTGCGTCTTGGCTTTTCTGCACAACCTGGCCTTTGATCTTTTATTACATAACGACAACTACTGAGTTCTTGCAGTGTTATTTGGTTAACACCATCTTCACGGTTATAGAGCTTGTAGGCAATGTCTCTAGGGCTGAGCTCCTGACTAAAGCCATACATAGAAGTGCAACACCCCAAAAAGAATAAAATTAGAATTCGAAGGTACATAGATAACGCTCCAATTACAGTGAACTGATAGCTTGATTGCTATTATTAAAAGGGTCTGACGTTTCTGGGCTGCCTTTAAATTTTGCTTTAAACAACACACACAGCGCAGGTAATAGAAGTAAGTCCGTGACCAGAGCCATCATGATGGCCAGTGAACTTAAAATGCCAAAGTTTCTTAAGGATATTTGTGATGAAAAAACAAAAATTAAGAATCCAAGGGCTAATACTATGGAAGTAAAGGTAATAGCCTGCCCCGCTTCTCTCACCGCTTGATGTATAGCGACACGGATGTTTCCTGTCTGCATGATCCCGGCACGATAGTGGGTGAGATAATGAATAGTGTCGTCCACTGCAATACCGATGATAATTGGTGCAATCAATAAGGTGTCGGTATCCAATGGAATGTTGAGATAGCCCATCATGCCGAAAGCAACCAAAATCGGCATTAAATTGGGTATCACAGCGATTAAACCAACGCGTTTAGACCCAAACACAACAAGCAGCAATAAAGAAATCACCACCAACGCCAAAGCAAAACTTTGAATTTGAGACCAGGCAATGTAATCAACAATTCGGGTCATCAAAGACATGCCGCCAGTGACCTGTATTTGCAAATCAGGATAATCTTGACGCACATCGGCAAACAACGTGTTGATATGCTGGTTAATGTCTTCAATCATAGGTACGTAAACATATGAACCAGCGGTCTTTAATGTAATTGTCATTCTTGCAGTGCTGTAATCGTCAGTTACCAACTGCCTTCTGTCCGCAGCATTGGCGTTGTTGAACATAAACAGGGTTTGAGCCAACACGCCTTGTTCTTGTGGAATGAGGTAATAATTATCATCATTATCGTGAAGTGATTTGAAAGCATCTTTACTCACATTCACTAGCGACGTTGTCTTACCGACCATGTCACCGTGGGTAGCTTTAATGTATTGTTGAAGTTCATCCATGCGATTAAGCAAACGCGGATCTTTAAACGCATCAGAAACCCCGGTTTCAAACAAGATATCCATCACATTACTGCCAGCCATATTGTTATCCACAATGGCGACGTTTTTACGAACAGAGCTATCATGAGGCAATATTTCAACGACGTTTGAATCCACTTTGATTTTGGGAATCCCCATAACCAGCACTACCGTAATCACACCAAAAATAGCGACGATTTGTTTCGGATAGGAATAACCCAAATGCTCAATGTCCTGTAACAAGCGTTGTAGCCTGTGAGGTCGTTGAAATTCTTGAATTTGCTTTTTCTTACTCACAGGAGCCCAAATATCCAACATCAAAGGCAACATAAAAACAGTCATCAAGAAGGTAAGGAACACGCCGACAGCAGCAAAGATACCAAAGTTTTGAATTGGAACGATGGGGGTAAAAGTCAGAGATAACAAGCCAATCGCCGTTGTTAAACTGGTCAAAAAGCAAGCCAGGCCAGACTTTTTAAGTACCAGACGCAACGCTTGTTGATGATCTTCACCTTTCTCTCTAAAAAATAAGTAACCTGAAAGAATGTGAATCGCGTTAGCGATCCCTACTGTCATGATTAAAAACACAATGATGTTGATCATGATGGTCATGACTGCACCAGACCAGCCAACCAATCCCAAAGTCAACATAAACGACATTACAACAATAAGCATTGACCAGATAACGGCACTGGATGAATGAAATAACACCCACAGCACCACCAGAATTAGCAACAACGAGCCAAATAACACCAACCCCATCTGCTTTAAAATCACATCATTTAAATAGGCCATTGTGGCGGAAAGACCTGTAGGGTGGAACTCCAGATAATCAGTGTACTCAGGGTTGTTTATCACCTCTTCGATTGCACTCATGAATAACGAGTATTCAACAATTTCTGCTTGGCGATATTTGGGTAAAGCTCCGGCCTCTACAACGTCACCTTCACTCCAGGTCGCATCCATGTCCACGAGCAAATCCTTATCGTCAGCCATTTCCAAATCTAACTGATTTGAAGCCAAGTCTGTCTCGGTTTGTTCAATCTGGGCAGATAGATCCGTTTTGATAACAATGGCGCCAATTCGAGAGTCTTTTGAAAAATAAACGCCTGTGTAATCAGGATGATTTAACGCTCGTTGCCTGAGTTGCTCTCGCATTTCATCATTTTCAGGGAATTCATCACCAATGAACGGGCGAGAAAGTAAAACACCTCCCTGTGATTCCATATAAGACACATTGATCAGGCTGGTTACATCGGTCATATGATGAAGCCCTTCCGGCGTATCAGCCTGACCCAAACTATAGTTGTTTAATCTTGTTTGTAATGCATGCAGTGCTTTGAGTGATTGATCGGAGAAAACATCTCCATCACGAGCTTTGTATGTCAGGAATAAGACTTCATCACTGCCAAAGTCGTTCCTGAATTTATCAAAGGCTAATTTTGCAGGATCATCTTTTTTAAAATATGCCTCCATGGTCATATCAACTTTCACATTGGGCATGCCATAAAACACAATCGCACTAATGGCAAAAAATCCAAGCCAAACAAGCCATTTAAAACGGCGCACGGTGTCAGGTACTTGCTCGAAAAAAAGGCTGGTACTTGCTAAAAACTGTTGCACGATTCTTCCTCTAACTATCTTGGTCAATTCACATAGCCTTAAATCACGATTTCAGGACAGCCGTCGAATCACGTTAATGACGCTATACTGAAAATTAGGACTATGTTTGAGTAAAACTTCTTGCTCCACCGACTCACACATCAAGTAGGCGGCAAATTATTGAACGAGTAGCAAAATTTCACTCAACGCGAATGAAATCACTGAACTCAATTTTGTTGCTGACGGTAGAAAAGCAATGACCATTAAAATCAAACGTAAAATTAAGCGATAAGAATTTACGGTTTCATTTTGGTCAACGTCCTCCAACCGAATGCAAGGTGAATTTATTGGTCGATCTTAGTCATATTTATTCGCCGGTCAACTCCTTTTACACAGTATCTTCTGCATGAAGAAATCAAGAACGATAAGCTATTCGCTTGTGCGTGTTTTAGGATATTGGCCGTTCACATATTCATAAATTTAAAACGTGAACGGCCAATAAATGTTAAGAAACCGCCTCGGACTCCTTAAGCCAATAACCCAGCTTGCGTGTTGCCTCTTCAACGCTATTTACATGAACAACCAAACGCTCTTCTCTATCTACCTGATTGGTTTGCAATGTATAAGCAAGTGAAACCAAATCCGTTTTGGGGTGAGTCTGCAAATAGGTCAAAACCTGCTTTACTTCATCTTGCAAACCGTCCAAATCACTAGCGGAGAAAGGTAGCAATACACCGCTGCTTGCATTGCTCTTGGCTGCTTTTGCAACAGCAGCGTTGTTAACCGTCTTTACACCATTATTAGATACATGGCTTGCTTGTTCTTTCGCCGTTTCTTGCTTAATCGAAGCGGTAACTTTCTGGCTGCTGCTTCGAATTGGCTGTCGACGAGAAGCGCCTCCCTTAGCTGTGGTTGCTCGTTCAATCTTCTGAGCAGGATCTTGAATCACCGACTGAACAGTCTGTTCAAACGTTCCGCCTTGCTTGATGATTTCGCCTTGCAAATAGTCCGTTAAGGCCGAAATGGTGACGTGGGTGTAAATCTCGGTAACAGGAATATCAATCTTATATTCCTCATTGATTTTCCGTACCCAGGTTACGCCCGTGATCGAGTCTAAACCTAACTCCAGGAATGGCGTGTCATCACCAATGGTGTCCTCTTCCAGATACAGTTCATCGGCGAGCAGCTTTTTCAAGGTTGCTTTGACAGAAGCGAAGCTTTCGCTGCTTTCACTGCTTGTCTCTGCCGAGGCTTTCTCAACTGCCACTTCGGCTGCCGAAGTAGGTCTCTGCGATGACGTTTTTTGTTGCGCAGGCTTTTTAGCTGGGGCAACAGAAGGCTCAGATGACACAGCAACCGTTTCTGGAATTGCGATTCCTACTTCTCCAATTTCGCCTTGCAAATAGTCCGTTAAGGCTGAAATAGTGACGTGGGTGTAAATCTCGGTAACAGGAATATCAATCTTATATTCCTCATTGATTTTCCGTACCCAGGTTACGCCTGTGATCGAGTCTAAACCTAACTCCAGGAATGGCGTGTCATCACCAATGGTGTCCTCTTCCAGATACAGTTCATCGGCGAGCAGCTTTTTCAAGGTTGCTTTGACAGAAGCGAAGCTTTCGCTGCTTTCACTGCTTGTCTCTGCCGAGGCTTTCTCAACTGCCACTTCGGCTGCCGAAGTAGGTCTCTGCGATGACGCTTTTTGTTGCGCAGGCTTTTTAGCTGGGGCAACAGAAGGCTCAGATGACACAGCAACCGTTTCTGGAATTGCGATCTCTCCTATCTCTCCTACTTCTCCAATTTCGCCTTGCAAATAGTCCGTTAAGGCTGAAATAGTGACGTGGGTGTAAATCTCGGTAACAGGAATATCAATCTTATATTCCTCATTGATTTTCCGTACCCAGGTTACGCCCGTGATCGAGTCTAAACCCAACTCCAGGAATGGCGTGTCATCACCAATGGTGTCCTCTTCCAGATATAGTTCATCGGCGAGCAGCTTTTTCAGGGTTGCTTTAATAGAAGCAAATTTGATAGAAGCAATGCTTTCACTGCTTGTCTCTACCGAGGCTTTCTCCTCTGCCACTTCGACTTCCGGAGCTGGTTTCTGCGATGACGCTTTTTGTTGCGCAGGCTTTTTAGCTGGGGCAACAGAAGGCTCAGATGACACAGCAACCGTTTCTGGAATTGCGATCTCTCCTACCTCTCCAATTTCGCCTTGCAAATAGTCCGTTAAGGCTGAAATAGTGACGTGGGTGTAAATCTCAGTAACAGGAATATCAATCTTATATTCCTCATTGATTTTCCGTACCCAGGTTACTCCCGTGATCGAGTCTAAACCTAACTCCAGGAATGGCGTGTCATCACCAATGGTGTCCTCTTCCAGATACAGTTCATCGGCGAGCAGCTTTTTCAATGTTGATTTCAGAGCAGCAAATGCCTCATCATTTTTGTTAACAACCGATTCAATTACCACTTTTTCCTGTTGTACTGGCTGCACAGATGACTTTTCTTGAATCACTTCTGCAACAGATGTTTGCTCTGGTACTTCAACCATTTCGATATCAGCACCACCCAGCTTCGTGATTTCCTCTTCAAGATAACCTGTGAGTGCCGAAATGGTCGCATAGGTGTAAATCTCGGTCACAGGAATATCAATGCCATACTCCTGATTGATCTTTTTCACAAAGGTCACGCCTGTGATGGAATCAAGCCCAAGCTCCAGGAACGGCGTGTCATCACCAATAGAATCTTCATCCAGGTACAACTCATCCGCTAACAGCTTTTTCAGGCCAGGCTTGATCGAATGCGACATCTCCGATGCTGCTTGAACTTCTTCTGGCTTAACAATAGAAGAAGGTAAATCCACCTCTTGATTAAACTTGCCTTTTATTTGAGTCAACGCCTCGGAATTATTCACAAAGGTTTTGTCGTGCATAGCCAGTTCAATCTTATAGATCTCATCTAATTGGCTTCTCAGTGCTTTTGTGAATTGCAGTTTCAGCGCCACAATTGACGAGCGAGGTAATTGCGCAATTTGTTGCGCCAGTTCCATCGCCGACTCATACACTTCTTTCCTTGGAAGTACAGGCATCAAAGAGCTTCGTGCATCAATATCGTGGCCTTTGTATTCACTGGCAGTCATCAGGTATTCTCTTGCTAATTCCATACCGAACTGATGCGGAAATAACAAGGTAGAACCCGCGCCCGGCGTAAATCCGTAGCTCATAAAACGCGTGGAATAGATGCTTTCTCGACTGAAGTAAACAAAGTCAGAGAACATCCCGAATGTCCAACCAGCGCCAATTCCATGCCCCTGCATAGCAGCGATCACAGGGATTTTGCAGTGAATTGGGAACTCATAAATAGGCGCATCGGAGTATTTAAACAGCCCTTCCTGAATGGCAATAAGTCCTTCTTTTGTGCCACCCGTCGAAAAGTAGGTGTCGTACCCAGTCAGTACCACCACCTTATACGCCGATGTTTGTTGAATATGCAGGAAGATTTCTGTCAATCCTTCGGCAATGGCCTCCGAGAACAGGTTTCGCGCTTCACGGTCAACCATTTTCACCACCAGTACGCCCGTTGGGTATATAGTGGCTTCAATCACCTCGGATTTCAGCGGAATGCGAGTAGGGACATCGGAAAGGTAAGATATGCCCTCACTTTCTTCCATAGCATTTTCTGGCAAGCTGGCTACCAGTTCAAGGTTAGCCTGCAAGCGGTGTTTGCTATTCACAAATGCACAAGAGTTTGAATCAGACCAAGACTTCGCTAACGCCAACGCACTTGTAAGCACCTGCCCTGTTGATACAACGGTTAATATTGGTTGTCGCTGTTTTAGATCAATACCGGTAAACGCCGCACCAGTAAACAATATTTGCTTAGCCAAATGATGGCCAAAACGGGACGACAACAAGGTTGCGACATCGCCATTGACAAGATTGTGGCTTGAGAAGCCATTATCAAAATGGTAAACGCCACTTTCACTGTAAACGCAGGCATCGCAACACAAACTCAAAAACCAGGCAGCATTGCCAGCATTAAATTCAAGCGCCGCGATTACAGGTACTTGCATCTGTAAAAACAGTGTCTGGAGTCGAGGCACAACCGTTGCATAGGCATCACTATTCATCGGCAGAAAATCACGACTTGAACTACTCAACACTATCGCTCTGTAACCCGCAGTTTCTTGCAGTTGGGCAAACAAGGTTTCCAACGCTGACACTAATGATTCGATATCCTGTTTTGATTCATAAGGCAGTATTTTTACTAACAATACGCCAGAAGCATCGGTTTCTACCGCAAGTAAGTTAGACGGGCTACTAACTCGCTGAGACAACACATCCTGTGACAATGCCAGGCTTTGTCCAACTGCAGGACTAACGACCACACTTAGCTGTTTAACTATGCCCCGTGTTTTTCTGGACAAATGCAGTTTCAGCTCTCGTAGTGATATTTGTGGCATATCCGCAAATATTGAGGCTAACTCATGAGCAGCATCAATCACTTGATCATGTGCGACAAACTGACAACCCCACCCTTTCATTTCCAACTCTGAACCTTTTGGAGTCTCGTTGGAGTACAACAGATCGGTAGCAAGTGTTTCGCCAAATCGTTCACTAAAGAAAGCATCTTCCTGCTCGCTTGGGAACAACCCGAATTGTGCTTGGGTATAGAAATACTGACTGTCTTTGTTGCAAATCAGGAAGTCACACAAACTGGCAATAAAGAAGCCAGCGCCTGTGGCACTCCCCTGCATCGCAGCAATCACGGGATAGGGGAACAGTGTGATTTTTTTGTGCAGCTCAGCGACCAAAGCCTGGTTGAGCTCGGCTCTGCCACCGCTTAAGAACGCCTGCTCCATGCCGGTGACAATCAGCACTTTCACCTCAGTATTCTGAGCCAATTCATCCATTGCGTTACCAAGCTTCTGAATCATCTCTCCCGACAATAGATTCTCGTTATCATCGGTATTGATCTGTAGCGAAAACACTCCTTTCTCATGGCTGTACAGATTAACGCTGGATGGAGTCGGAACAACCGAAAGAGAAACCGGCTGCTTATCTGCAATAAACACCTCGTCTGTCAACGTTGACAGACTGATCGTCGCGTTTTTGCGTAGTGTTGTAGAAGGCTGGTCGTCTATAGCAGCAACATGACTTGCTTGTGTTAAACGAATTACCTTCGAGCTTTTCACTTCACCTTGAGCCACAACTGAACTGTTTGCTTTTGCAACAGGTGTTGCGTGCGCTTTTATTGGTTTATGCATATCAAATTGATATTCAACACCACGCATTTTGACACACACATTGCCTTGCTGATCACACAGTTCAATATCCAGTTTTGCAGACGTTGCCTGACCTTGCGACAAACCATCAGAGTATCGTAACCACGCATACATGGTCGGTGCGCAAGGAGCCACAGATTCTAAAGACTCGATGGAACACAGCAAATCCGGCTGAGGAACACTGCCTCTTGGAGCAATATCCATTAGCCCCACAACAGCCTGAAGCGCCGAATCGATAATGCTCGGGGGCAGAACGCAGCCTTTTTGCATATCATCAGTAGGCACAGAAAGTGTTACCAATAACTGGTTTTCCCCCTGATGAACTGCCTGTATTCCCTGATAAGTGGCGCCACGTTCAATACCCGCCGCTTGCAAGGCTTGATAGCATTCCTTGCCCGTCAACGAAGCTTGGGCCATTTCTGTCTGTAGCTTTTTAATATCTATCACAGCAGCAGTTTTAGCGTGAAATTCGGCTTCTCCCTGGCAATGCAAAAGCGCTTCTTGTCCGTCAGCACCAGCGCTATAAATTTCATAAAGCGCTTTATCACTCCCTTCATCAAACAAAGCAATATGCACTTCTTTAGGTGTAGCGTTTACTAAAACAAGATGCTCCCAACGCATATTTTTCAGTGTAATGCTTGTGCTTCCTTGAGCTTTGCCAGAGGCTTTTTCAAGGGCTGCCCGTGCCATCTCAAAATACGCCACATTAGGCAGACGCTTTTCACCCTTCACTTGATAGTCGGCGATAAAAGCCTCAGTGTCAGTAAATCGAGACGTAAAGCGTTGTTCCATGAAATTGGAGGTGTTTTCATGCACCAAAGGATGCAACACAGCAATAGGCGCTGAATCAACCGCCGGGGTTAATTTAGACCCCAGATTAATAGCTCGAATATCTGAGTACCAGGAGCGTTGCTTGGCAAATGGGTAAGTAGGCAAGCTGATACGCTTGGGTTTCGATACCTGATAGAGTTTATTCCAATCAATCGGGGATCCCTTAACCCAAAACTCCAGTAGTTTCGATACATTTTTGTTTGCAACGGCTTCCTGTAATTGTGCATCAGCCGACAATGCAGACTGCGCCTCTTTATTACCCGTCACCTGGCCTGCGTAACATTCTGCAATGTCTTCCTGACCCGACACAAAAGCGTTGAGCTTTTCGCTCAACTCATTCAAAGAAGACACAATGAAACCAACACGTTGTTCCATAGCTTCACGGCCAATTTGCAGAGTGTAAGCAAGGTTAAGTAGATCAAGCGACGCTATCTTTTCAGGCGTAGCTTGGTTTTCAGCAGAAATATGACGCAGAACAAACGCCATCAGGTTACTCGCCGCTTCTTTTAACTGCGCAGGGGTTTTCGCCGACAAAGGCACAACCACAGGGCTTTCCGATACGATGACAGGCACTTGTTCTTCCTGTCGATATTCGGAAATGACCATGTGGGCATTACTGCCACCAGCACCAAACGATGAGATCCCCGCAATTAAGGGTTGTTCACGCCCGTCTAATACCGGGCGTTGCCACTCTTTCAATTCCTGATTCACCACAAACGGTGAGCGCTCAAAGTCGATATTCGGATTTAAGCTTGAAGAATGCAGTGAAGGCACAATTTTCTTATGCTTCATTTGCAACAACACTTTAGTTAATCCAGCTATACCCGCTGCGCCTTCACAATGACCAATATTGGACTTGATCGAGCCTATCTGGCAAAAGCCGATTTCCTGGGTAAACTTGCCAAACACCTGGCTCAGTCCATTAATTTCGATGGGATCGCCCAACTTGGTGCCTGTGCCATGAGCTTCAACATAACTGATGCTGCTCGGGTTAATTTGCGATTCGGCCAACGCCATTTCAACAGCACTACGCTGTGCTTTCGGATTAGGCACGGTGTAACCGTTGGTTTTACCACCATGGTTGATGGCGCTGCCAAGAATAACACCATAAATGTGATCGCCATCGTCAATGGCGTCGTCCAGGCGTTTAAGCAATACAGCCCCCACACCTTCACCGGGAATATAACCATCTCCACCAGCGCCAAAACTGGCACAATGACCCTTCACTGAAATAAATTGCGCTTCGCTCAAGCCCAGGTATTTATTGGGGTGAATGGTAAGGTTAGTACCACCTGCAATGGCTAAATCAGTTTTGTGGTGTTTTAGATCCTGACACGCTAAATGAATCGAGGTTAAGGACGATGAACACATGGTATCCACTGTCATGCTTGGTCCATGCAAGTTAAGCACGTATGACACTCGGTTAGCGATGCTGGCATAAGTACCACCGATCGCCATGCGGTTGCCTTTCAAGCTCTCCTCGGCACCATAGAGTTGATAGTCTCCCGACATCACCCCGACATACACGCCCACCAATCCGTCTAATTGCCCTTGGCCAGGTTTATGTAGCGATTCTCGTGTATAGCCGGCGTCTTCGATGGCCATCCACGCATGTTGCAAGAATAATCGCTCTTGCGGATCGATAACCATGGCTTCCAACGGAGAAATATTAAAGAACAACGAGTCAAATTCATCGACGCCTTCAATGAACCCTCCCCATTTACTTGAATGGAATCCCCGCTTGCTTGGATCTTCATGATAAAACTCTTCCCAATCCCAACGAGAAGCAGGAATTTCCGTGATGCAATTTTTACCTGCTTGTAAATTGTTCCAGAACGCTTCGATATCTCGAGATTCCGGATAACGACCACTTAAACCAATAATCGCAACGTTCAATGCTGAGGTTTCAGGTTGAGATTTTTGATTTAACACAGGAGTAAAGCGCTTTCTCTTACGCATACCAAGTGTGGCTTTACTGGTCGAGTTACTCGTCGTTACAGGGCTTGCCTGTGTCGCCACCGCAACGGTATTTGCCCCTGACTCAGCGACATCAAACAAAGACTCCAACTGCGAATGATGCGACGCAACGAAATACGCAGCCAGTTCAGCAATCGTTTGATACTCAAAGAACAGGGTTTTGGATAACGAACCAAAGGTTTTTTCCAGTTTTCCAGTGAGGCTCACCGCCAAAATGGAATCCATGCCGTATTGCTCTAGCGGCGCTTGCGCGTCAATTTTGCTCGCAGGCAGTTTTAATATCGCTGAAAATTGCTGCTTCAAATACTGCAAGGTTTTACTTGATATATCACCTGTCAGCTTCTCTTTTACATTGCCCGAAACGACTGCATTATCATGAGGAATGGTTTTAGCCAGCCTTTCAGATTCTGAAACCGCAAGGGCAACTGTTGGCTCCTTTTTGCCAGCCGTCGAAGGAGCCAATAAACCTGCTCGCATCTGCCCTAACTCGCCTTCCATGACCAGCACTTGCCCATACCCGAAGTGTAAACACTGATGCAAAGCTTTAACGCCTGTTTCAGTGCTCATGGCAATCATGCCTGTAGCCTGTTTCATTATAGCTTCAATGGTGTCATCCACATGCATACCGCCTTCTTTCCAAAGCGGCCAGTTAACCGATAAGGTGTGACCACTGCGTTGCTCTTGAGCAACCAGGGTGTTGCGATAATGTGCAAACTGATCCATGAAGGCATTGGCGCTGGCATAATCTGCCTGCCCAGGATTACCGGTTACACCTGTGCCTGACGAGAACAACACAAAGAAGTCGAGCTGCATACCTTGGCTAGCTTCATCAAGGTTGACAGCACCGGCCACTTTTGGCGCAAGCACCTGCTTAAACTCCTCGACAGATTTTTTAAGCATGAAATTATCAGCCATAACGCCAGCGCTATGAATAATACCGTCCAATTCACCGTAGACCTGCTTAACGTAGGCAATCAAGTCGCGAACCTGTTCTTTCTCAGTCACGTCCACGATACGATAATCAACATTGCTGCCCTTAGTTTTCAAACCATCGAGCACTTTTTGTTTTTCAGCCGATAATGCTGAGCGGCCTGTTAGAATAACGTTTGCATTTTGAGTATTGCGGAGAATATCGTTGGCGAATATCAATCCCAAGCCACCCAAACCACCAGTGATCAGGTAAACACCGCCTTCTTTAAAGACACAGTCTGGTTGCGTTTGTGCCACCAATATCTCTTCCCAACCTTGCACCCAGCGCGCATTGTCTTGATATTTCACCAGAGTATCGCTGGGCTGCTGCGCACTTTGCTGCAATTGTTTCGCCACAACCTCGGCACTCATTGAGGCGTCAATAGCAATCAACTGTGCAACAATTTTAGGATTTTCCAGAACTGCGGTTTTCAGCAATCCTGACAATCCTACAAACACTGAGCCCGAAGCAATAAGCGGTACAATAACTTGTACAAGCACTTTATCTTGCGATTTAGACTGCATCAGGGCATTAAGCTGCTCAAAAAGCGCTGCTGCATATTCGCTAAATTCGGTATCAAGCGTTGGAGCTTCATCTTGCGTTTGCAAAACAGTGCATTGACTGGTTGGTATCAGATTGGTCAATTCCTCTGGCTGAATACCATTTAATCCGCACAAGACTATGTGATGCTCAGCATACTGTTGCGTGTCTTGATGATCAGAAACCGGGGCTTGCTGCCACACGGGCTTGGCAAACAAAGTTCCTGTTTTTTCAAGTTCTTGCTGTTGAGATACCTCCTGCATTACGGTTGCAGTGCTTGGCTCAGAAGCACTTTCCAATACCCGGAAAGAGAATCCTTTCATCTGCACACATATCTGGCCTTGTTCATCACACAAATCGATATCCAGTTTTTGTACACGCTTAGAGGTGGCACTGTCTGCCACCGAACTACGCGCCCAGGCGTACATGGTCTCGGTACAAGCACGAACAATCTGTAATGACTCCAGGGCAAAAGGCAAATTCACTTTCGCGCTATCACCATCTTGCTTCTGACTGTTTAAAATCAGGCCAAGGGTCGATTGCAATGCTGCATCCATCAAACTGGGATGCAATACATAGTCTTGCTGTGTGTTTAACACCGCTTGAGGAAGTGCCAATTTCGCCAGTATTTCACCATTCCCCTGATACACTTCCACAACACCCTGATGCCCCGCACCATAGTTCAACCCCATGGCATCAAATGTCTGGTAACAGGTTTTGGCATCCAACACCCCTTGAGTCATACGCGCTTTAATGTCTTCCACAACGAACGACTCAGGCGCTCCCTCTACAACAAATGCTACTTCCCCCTGGGAGTGTGTGACTTCCTCGCCCTGCTCTGATTCACTGTAAATCTCAAAGTGAATCTGCTGATTATCGCTTTCACCTAAAGCAATATGGACTTCTTTGGCTGCACCGCTAACTGTAATCGGTTGCGTCCAGACAACATGATTCAAGGTGATTATTGCTTCCTGTTCAAATTCTTCGACAAGCATTCTGCCTGCGGATTTTTCCACTGCTGCACGCGCCATCTCCAGATAAGCCACGCCAGGAAGGACTTTCTCACCTTTTACCTGATGATCTCGCAAAAAGAACTCATCGCCAGTGAAGGTTGACGTAAAGCGCTGCTCGAATAAATCCGAGGTATTTTCATGAAGTAACGGATGAATAGTCGATACAGTAAGCTTTTTGCTTGCCTGTACTGTTTCTCCGCCAACCCAATAACGCTCTTTGGCAAAGGGATATTTAGGTGCGCTGATACGAGCAGGATGATGTTCGGTGTATAGACGGTTCCAATCAAAATCAAAGCCGTTAACCCAAAGATCCAGAAGTTTATGGTATTTGCCTTTATTGACCCAGGTTAAGGCTATAGACGCCATGTCGTCATCAGCATCAAACACCGACAACACGCGTGTATCTTTACCTTGACCTATATATACCCCTTCTATGAATTGCTCTTCATTGAGCACAGCTTGTAGTTTTTCTTCTAATTCCTGCACGGAAGATACGACAAAGCCAAGGCGCTCTTCCATAGCTTCACGTCCAACCTGCATGGTATAGGCAAGGTTAACAAGAGAGATAGACATCCCCTGCTTTTGGGCATTGCGAATATAATCGACGCACTGCTTTACATATTCCTGCAACCGCTGTGGATCCTTAGCCGACAAAGGGATCATCACTGTTGTCGCTTCTGAACAATCGTTTTTCACGGTGTCTTCAGGCACATATTCCTGAATAATGGCATGAGCGTTTGAACCGCCCGCACCCAGTGAGGAAATGCACGCAATTCTTGGTACTTCAGTGATAACACCATTGTTTTCGATTTGAGGACGTTTCCACTCGGTCAGCTCTTGTTGAACATAAAAAGGCGATTGTTCAAAGTTGATATTGGGGTTGAGTGTCGAAGAATGCAGTGAAGGCACTAGCATTTGATGCTTCATTTGCAACAGTATTTTAGTGATACCTGCAATACCTGCTACCGCTTCGGTATGACCAATATTCGACTTTGCAGAGCCAATGGCACAGAACTGTTTTTTATCGGTAAATTGCCTAAAAGCTTTGCTCAATCCGGTAATCTCAACGGGATCGCCCAAAGATGTGCCTGTACCATGAGCCTCAATGTAGCTAATCCATTCAGGATTAATGCCCGAAGTTTGCAAGGCATCCATTATCATACTGGCATGAGCATTAGGATTTGGCACGGTATAACCATGCGTTTTACCGTCGTTATTGATTGCTGTGCCTTTGATAACGCCGTAAATGTTATCTCTGTCTTGCTTGGCCTTATTAAGAGGCTTAATGAACAACGCGCCTACGCCTTCTGCGGCAACAAAGCCATCACCACCTTCACCAAAGCTGCGGCAACGCCCATCAGAGGCAGACATATTGGTTTGCGCCTGCATCACATATTTGTTGGGATGCATAGACAAGTTAATCCCCCCCACAATGGCAGCTTCTGACTCGCCTCCCTTAATACTTTTTACAGCCAAGTGAAGCGCCGTTAACGACGAAGAGCAAAGCGTGTCGATAGCCATGCTCGGGCCTGTTAAATTGAAGGTATATGAAATTCGGTTGGCAATGGAACCATAGGATGCTCCAACCGC
This sequence comes from Paraneptunicella aestuarii, assembly GCF_019900845.1. NCBI lineage: Bacteria > Pseudomonadati > Pseudomonadota > Gammaproteobacteria > Alteromonadales > Alteromonadaceae > Paraneptunicella > Paraneptunicella aestuarii. The sequence goes on from NZ_CP074570.1 coordinate 2,572,323, forward strand.
CATGCCTTCTTTTCTGACATTGTCCGACGTGCTGAATAACTGATACTCACCATACATCACGCCCACAAACACCCCAACTTTATGCTGAGAAATGTTCTGGCTGCTCGGGCTATAGCCCGCATCTTCAAAAGTATGCCATACGGTTTGCAGGAAAAGGCGCTCTTGCGGATCCATAAACTCCGCTTCAATAGGTGAAATCTTGAAGAACAGCGGATCGAACTCATCAATCCCTTCAATAAACCCACCCCACTTGGAACGAATAGTACCCTGTGATGTTTTGTCTTTATCGTAGTAGGCGTGATAATCCCACCGTGAAGCTGGAATTTCAGAAATACAATCGGTGCCACTTTGCAGATTATCCCAATAAGCTTCGACCGTAGCAGATTGCGGATAACGTCCGCTAACCCCTACTATCGCGATATCGGGTTCAGGTTTGGCATTAGGCATGGTGGCCTGCAACGCGAAATACTCATTCTCGCTAGCTGTGTTGGACTTAGAAGGCATTTTCGCTACAGCTACCTCCGGCACACCCATCAAGGTATTAAGCTGAGCTAAATGATGGCTGATGAAGTAGTTCGACAAGGCTCGAATGGTCTGATACTCAAAGAATAAGGTTTTAGACAATTCGCCAAAGTCTTGCTCCAATGCTGCATTCAGTTGCGTGATCATCAACGAATTCATACCGTACTCATCGAATGTAGCCTCTGAGTGAATACGAGAAACCGGGATTTCCGACACTTTTGAAAACAAAGCTTTAAGATAATCTTCAACGTGGATCAGCAATGACTCTTGCGCATTATCCGGGTTGGCTTCTGAATGAGCCTGCTGTGAATAAACTTCACCTGATACTGACAACCCCCCTTCGGAACGAACCCAATGTCGGTCTTTTGCAAATGGGTAACTTGGCAAAGGCACACGTTGTTCATTCCCCTTGTCAAAACCCTCCCAAGAGAACACTGCGCCACTTACCCACTTCTCAGCAATGGTGAACAAGCTCGACACCTGTACAGCGGTTTCTGTTGTCTGCACAGAAGCGCGTCCAGTGAAACAACCTAACACATCGCCACCTTGAATAAAGTCGCTTAACTTTTGCTGTAATTCATGGCGCGAGCTCACTACCAATGCCAGCCTTTGTGCCATATATACGCGACCAACACGCAAGGTATAGGCAATGTCAATTAAACTAACGGCTGACGAGGCAGGATCTGCCAGATAATCGACCAAGCGTTGCGCTAACTGGATTAACTGCTGCTCTGTCGCCGCAGACAACAAGATAACGCTTTCGCTGTCTTCTTTAACTGGTTGATGATGAATATATTCCTCTATCACGGCATGACCGCCTGAGCCTGTCGCGCCAAACGCATTAATCAGCGCTCTGCGCGGCAAATATTCACCTTGGGAAGCAGCGCTTTCATCCGTACTTAAAGGCTCCCAGCGTGTTACGCCTTCAACAATGGCTAAGCCACTGTCTTTTAAATTGATCAATGGACTCACATCACCAACATTAATGGTGGGGCATAGTGTTTTATGCTTCATTTGCAGCAATACTTTCATAAGCTGCGACATGGCAGAAGCCGACTCCAAATGCCCGATATTGGATTTAACGCTGCCCACGTAAACAGTAGATGCATTTTGAGCAAGGGGTTTGAACACATCTTTCAGCGCAGACATTTCCGATGCATCAGCAATGCTAGCCCCCGGTGCCGCAGCTTCGATATAGGAAATAGAGCCAATGCTCACACCTGCGTTATCAATAGCACTTAACATCGACGCTTTTTGCTGCTCAGATTTAGATAACCCGTTACCCACGCTCTTACCACTGTAACCCACGGCTGTGCCTTTAATAATGCCGTGGATATAGTCCCCATCACGCAGTGCATCTTGCCTGGATTTCACCAATATTGCCCCAACGCCTTCACCCGGCACAAAACCACTGCCTAATTTACCAAATGGGTGGGATTGACCATCTTTAGAAAGCAAATCCAAGCCTTGTAACATTTGGTGGTGATACGGATGGCTCATAATATTCACACCACCGACAATCGCCGCACGACATTCGCCATTGGCGAGGCTGTTACAGGCATAATGAATCGCAGTCATGGCCGACGAACACGATGTATTCAGCGCAATACTTGGCCCACTAAAGGCAAAGAAGTGAGAAACACTATTAGGAATCGACGAATGCAGAGAAATAACCGGCACATGGCGACCATCTTGCACATTAAGCCCGGCATAGTGCTGATAATCATCCCACATAGCTCCCACAAACACGCCCACTTTGCCAGCAACCCGATTCAATTCATTGCTGGTGTAACCGCCATTTTCAAGACACTCCCACACCACTTCCATCATAAGGCGTTCTTGCGGGTCGATACTTCTGGCCTCTAAAGGCGACATTTTAAACAGCAGCGAATCGAAACAATCGACGTCTTTTAAGAAAGCTCCCCGGTGATGCATTTGGGCAAAACCATTTCGATGCTCTTTGCTACTTCGATATTGCTCTACCTGCTCAAGAGGCAAATTAGTGAAGCTGTCCTGGCTGGCTTGCAGATTTTTCCAGAATTGCTCCAGATTTTCTGCGCCCGGATATCTGCCACTCATACCCACAATCGCCATTTCGTTTGCAGTATGAGCCGCCGGTAAGGTTTCAGCATGGCGTCTGTGAGCTTCTAAGTAGCGCCAATCCGCCGGCAACGGCGTGGCGTGGCTGCCGCACACAAAACTGTGCAGTAATAAATCTTCTGGGTCTAATTTGAAGTCAGCGCGAATTTTGTCGAATAACAAACCACCAATTGGACACACGCCCATATCAAACTCGGCTTGTCGGTCTACCAGTAGCTGCCCCATATAACCTGCATCTAACAATGCGAGATAAGCGCTGTCTTTAGCAAAGGTCTGCGACATTTCAGCAATAGATGACACCAAAAACACACAAAATTTGGATTGCTGGGCATGTTTTCTATTAAATGGGGTGTAACAGGATTTTAATTCTACAGATAAATCCGATGAAACCAGCGTCAACTCATGCTCAATGGGATTGTAGTAATACACCCCTTTATCAACACCATGCACGCCATTTTCTTTAACGTACAGGTAAGTTTTCACCGACTGGCTTTGAGTAACCGAACCATATAGCTCGCTACGACCAGTTTGTCTTTGTTGTAGCAATGATAAGAATTTGCTGAATTGCTCAAATGGAACCGGGGCTTCGCTGTAATCGCGCTTTGTGGCGCGAGCATTGTAATAAGCTTCTCGTAAAGGCTGCTCAGCCAGGCGAATTCGAGCGCTGTCGGCAGGAAACTGGCGAACATTGACTACACCTTTAAGTTTGTCTTTTTCTTCTTGTGTTGGGAACGCAGCACTTTCGTTTTTAACACTGAACGGCACATCAGAATGAATAGGATCAACATGATTAGCGCAATGCCCATGCAACGCACTACGATGTGTTTGCAAGTAGTTAAATAAGGTATTTGCTTGTTGCGCTTGCTCGCCCTGAACTGACGCACTGCCCAAGATGGCGTGCATAAAGGTATGACCGTCATCAAGCTTGAAATCTTGGCTAATGGCATCGAAGTCAACACCGCTTACGGGCGACAGTTGTACATTAAAGTCAGCTTGTCTGCTGCGTAACAACTGCCCCATATAACCCGCTTCTAACACGGATAACAGAGCACTGGATTCTCGATACACGGGCACAATGGCTTTCATTTGTGCAATGAAAAACACCACAAATCCAGCGTTATCAAATTCACTACGATTGTATTCAAAAAAGACCGAGCGATTGATATTTACACCTGTAGTAACCGGGTATAAAACGTGTTCTATTGGATGATAGTAATACACCCCCTCTGCCAAACCTTGTACGCCCTTTTCTTTAACGTACAAATACGACTGAATAGGGTTAAGACCACCGGCAGAGGCGTACAAATATTTTGCTTCACCAGCCACTTGATGTTGCTGTAACAACGAAAGAAAACGTCCTAACACCTCAAGGGAAACCGATCGCGCAGCATTACTGCTGGTAGAAATAAACGAGGTGACATAGGCATCTTCACTAAATTCCACACGTTGCAGCTTGATTGATGATGCCACACTCGACGGTGGACTCACTTGCGACGTGGACTGCTGAACCTCAACATGAACCCTTGTGTTATTTTCTATAGCAGATGACCCCGAGGGTAATAATTTGGTGAGGTATTGAGTAATAGCTTCAATTGTAGGGTCGTCCAGGAACACTTCTACAGGCATGGTGACTGCGTAGTCGTTTTGAATTTTCTCGACGACTTGAACCATAGTAAACGAAGTCGCCCCCAGCTCGAATAAATCATCATGAGCCGTGATACCATCGACACCCAGCAAGTCTGCAAAGTAGCCAATCAACTCTGCCTGTAACCTTGCTGTCGTCTCTGTTTGTGAACAGTGCGCTGGCTGTGCTTGAGTCTCGACTGCAACGTTAGCACCAAGCAAGGCTGCCAAATGTTGCGCAATAGCTCGCACGCTGGGATCATTCAAAAACACTTCAACAGGAATGGTCACTTGATAGGTATTTTGAATTTTTTCCACCGCCTGAACCATCGTAAATGAGGTTGCTCCCAGCTCGAACAAATCGTCTGACGCATCGACGCTTTCACCGCCAAGCAACTCTGAAAAATACCCAAGTAAATCCGCTTCTAATTGCGCTTGCCCTACTGATTTTTGGTTATTGCGTTCAACCAACTCCTCCCTGTGATTGGACTGGCTAGACAGCATATTGCCCAAATACTGCGCAATGGCTTGAACCGTGGGGTTATCCAAAAACACTTCCACAGGCATGTTGATACCATGGCGTTCTTGGATTTTTTCTACTGTCTGGACCATGGTGAACGAGGTTGCACCCAGCTCAAATAAGTCATCATCGGGGTTAACGATGTCGGTATTAAGAAGCGATGAAAAATCTGATTGCAATTCTTTGATCAGGTTATTCATGTCGGTATTTATTCCTGTCTCTGCTGATTGGTGTTCTTGGGTATTTAACGGTGTTTTTGAGGTAATTGTTGGCACCACATTGAGCACTTCAGACTTGCTCTGTGGTAGTGCAAGCAGTGCCTTGCGATCGGCTTTCCCGTGAGTAGTTACAGGAACATCGTTGATGCAAATAACCGCATTGGGCAGCATATAATCTGGCAAGCTGCTCTTTAAAAATTCCCGTACCTCTTTTAATTTAATCGGCGTTTCAGTCACAACATAAGCCACTAATTGCGGGTTAACCGAATCTGCGTCTTTGACCAATACCACAGAGTGGTCGATACGCGGATGGTTATTCAAAGTGTTTTCAATTTCACCCAATTCAATACGAAAACCGCGCAACTTCACTTGCGAATCCAAACGGCCTAAATAGTCAATATTGCCGTCGGGCAAAAGGCAGGCTTCATCGCCCGTGCGATAGAGTTTTTTGCTAACCTGAGCATCACCTTTGAGTGGGTTGTCGATGAATCGGTCTTGAGTCAAATCAGGACGGTTTAAATATCCCTTGGCCAAGCCAATACCGCCAATATACAGTTCACCGCTTTGGCCTGGTTCTACAGGTTCAAATTGTTCATTAAGAATGTGAAGCTGAATATTACTAATAGCTTTACCGATGGGGATCTTTTTATCAGGGCGCAATTCACACTGCCAATAGCTCACATCTACCGCGGCTTCCGTAGGGCCGTATAAGTTATGCAATTTAGCCGGAATAGTATTGAGAAACTTCTCAACCGATTCATAGGGCAAAGCTTCCCCACTGGCAAATACGTGCTTAAGTGAACGGCATTGTGCCGCATCGCTTTGATTTAAAAAGAAGCGCAGCATAGAAGGCACAAAGTGGCAAATAGTGATGGCTTCTTGTTGTATCAAGCTGATTAAATACGGATTGTCTTTGTGCCCTTTGGGTTTGGCAAATACCAGGCAAGCGCCAGATAACAACGGAAGAAATAGCTCCCACACCGACACATCAAAGGTATAAGGCGTTTTTTGTAAAATACGATCTCCACTGCCTACCTGATACTCATCTCGCATCCAAATTAAGCGATTACAAATCGCCTCATGGGGCAACATGCACCCTTTGGGCTTACCCGTAGAACCCGAGGTGTAAATGATATAGGCCAGCTCATCAGGCTGATTAACATGAACCAGATTATGAATTTCATGCTCTGCAAGGCTATCTCGATCTAATGCCAATACGTGGCCTTGATAACCAGCCAATAAGGTAGTAAATCGGTTCTGGGTTAACACCACAGACACCTTGGCGTCTTGCAAAATAAAGTCGAGTCTTTCTTTTGGCGTTTCAGGATCTAACGGTAAATACGCTCCACCCGCTTTTAATATGCCTAGCAGAGCAATCATCATTTCGATGGATCTGTCCATCACCACAGCCACAATGTCATTGGGAGAAATACCCAGACTTCTAAGGTGATGACCACACTGGTTAGCACGGCAATTTAATTCGTGAAATGAAAGACTATTGCCTTCAAACCTCACGGCTTGCGCGTCAGGAGTTTGAGTGATCTGTTGTTCAATAAATGCATGTAACAGAGAAGGCTGACCTACACCGATTGACTGTTGAGATGTGATATTTTCACTATACATTTTCTATCTCCTGCCCCATTGCATTTTTGTTGGCATTTCTTCCAGATTGAGTATTGTTCGCGGCAATAAGCTCGCGATATTTTTGCGGCTGCGCATTAATAAGATGACTGAAGTTCACTTTTTCCCAACTTTGTGGATTGTTGACCAGGCTTTCCAAAAGGCTCACATAACCGTTAAACATTGCCCGCATCATGCCGTCCGGGAAGTTGCCTTTTGCCACATCCCAAAATAGATTGAGTCGCCCATCAACTTCTGAGCTCATATTGTCCAGATGAACTTGAGAGGTTTGACTCAGTGAATCGCCCAAGGTGAAACCCTCAGGTAGCTGAAAGCCCGATGAGCTATTCAAATCGGTGAACACCACAGGGAAGCTAAGCATCTTTTTCTGGCTTCTCTTGGTCACAACCGTTCGTAGCGCACTCAAGCCGCTCACCGCCCTGTGAGAAAGATCCTCACTGACTTTTTCATGATAGGAGCGAACTTTCTCAGCAAATGTTTGTTGCTGTTTTTCCACCACCAACCAGCTCATGGAGGTAAAGTCACCAACAATATTGTTAATATCGGCATGTATGGGCAGCCTTTCCCAGCCGGGGATAACAATAGAGAAGGCATCCGACTGCGACCACTCGCCCAACACTTCGGCATAGGCAGCCAATAGAATCATTCCCGGAGTAATGGCAAGCTCCCGAGCTTTTTTCTTCAACACAGTCCAATTCTCCAATACGCTTTCCAAACGCTCTGTGTCGTGGGTAGTTACTCCACCAAAAGATGGCAATTCGGGGCCTGAAGGAATATCAATAAACTTATTTTTCCAGTATTGCAGGCTGGCTTTGTAACCTTCGGTTTTCTTGTAGTCTCGCAAGGAGTAGATGTAATCCGAATAGGTCACCTGATTTTTTCTGGGTAACTGATCCGGGTTTTGGTAGATGGCGAACAGCGTATTGAGCGATAACTCAATGCTGGGGCCATCAGCAATAATCAAATCAACACTGAAATGTAGTCTGGATTTCACGTCATCTATGCGTGAAATTTGAACGTCAAAGTAAGGCCATTCTCCCACCGGACAAAGTCTCGTCACCATTTCAGAAGCGGTTTTCTTTAATGCTTCCTGAATAAAACTGGGCGCTTGCCCGCGCAAGTCGTTTACTCGGATTGAGTAAGTGGGCATGTCTTTTAATACTTGTTGTGTACCGTCTGGGCGGATCACAGTGCGCAGCATTTCATGTGCTTGCACAACTTTATTCCACGCCATTTCCACACGGCCAATATCCAAGTGTTGAACATCGAAGTAGGTGTAAAACTGCGAGCTAATGTTGGCTCCGTATTTACTTCTGCCAAAGGCATACGCTTGCTGCTGATCCGTTAACGGAAAAGGGTTTGTTCTTTTTTCCGGCAAGGCTCGCACTGTGGGATTTTCCGCTTTCACTTTGCTCAGCGCAGGATCTACAGCTACGTCATTGGTATCAGTGAGAAAAGCGTGTTCTGATAGCGAGTCACGTTTCAGCGCAACTTTCCAGCTATCCAGTTCCCATATGTCGAAGTTGCATGCCAGCAATTCTAAAGTACGGCAATAGTCAGAGAAAATTTGCTCAATAACCCCGGAAGCATAATGATCTTTTGCCACATCCCAACGGAATTTAAGGGCGCCATTGTGCTCGTGAATTTGATGGTCAAAATACACTTGTGGGGTTTGGGTGATGGAATAAGTAATCTTCTCCATAAAGCCGTCCGCACCTTCATACAGGTCGTAACCCAATAACGAGGTGAAAACAACGGGAATGGAAACTGCATTGGCAATCTTGCGTTTTCGCTTCAGCTCTCGTAATGCTTTGATACCGCTAACATTGTTGTGCCCCAAGTCTTCAAACAGCGCTTTTTGGGTATTTTGAATAAACTGTTTAAAAGTGCCCTGCTTTTGCTCTCGCGCAATAAAAATATTGGTCGAAATAAACGGCGCAACCACTTCTTCTAATTGCGGATCTAATAAACGGTTAAAGAAGGTCAATACGATAGAGAACGCTTCATCGTCACACCACATTCGAAGAGTTTCGCTAAACAAACTCAATAAGAACACAGTTGGTGAAACATTGAGTTCTTGAAGCCTGGCTTTTAATGATCGCCATTGTTCAGCTTCCAAGCCACCTTCTAAACTGCTACGAACGTATTGAGACATGCCACCCGAGGTTTTCACTGGAAGTGATGGCCCTTGCGGCATGTTTTCCAGCTTGTTCACCCAGTATGACAAGTCGCGCTTGTATTGCTCAGAACGCTCAAATTGCTTGATTGCCAAAATGTAATCACGGAATGACATGTCCAGTGGCGGTAACGACCAATTGGGATCGTCATAGAGTTTTTGCCACTGGTGAACAAGCAATTGAATACCATAGGCATCCGTGATCAATTCGTCGATGCTAAAATGAATAATCTGCTTATTCGCACAATCGCTAATACAAATCTCATACAATGGCCATTGGGTTGGCTCATGTACCTGATGAGACATCTTTTCTCTGAGCTTATACAAGCTGTCCAAGCGATCGGCTTCGTTTGTATACTTCAAGTCAAAAACACGGAATTGATATGAAGGCGTTCGCTCCAATATTTGTTGTTGACCACTAGGCAACATCACTGCACGAAGCATTTCATGGTGGGTGTTCAAACGGTTCCAGGCACTGTTTAAACGCGGAATATCCAGATTGCTCACTTCTATCTCAAAATACACATGGCAACCCACTTTATCTGCGCCCAATTTACGCCCAATAAGAAATGACTCTTGAATGTCGTTAACGGGAAACGGTTGGTAGCGTTCTGCACGGTTATTCACTATCACTGGCGCGCTGTCCAGGTTTGGCGTATTGACCTGCTCCAAAACCGGCTGACTTGCAGGCGTGGCAGACACCTCTAACTGCGCTAACTGTGCTGAATAGTGCTCTACCAGGTAAGCCACAAGATCGAGCAATGTTGGACATTCATACAAGCATGTAGGCGAAAAGCTCTGTGCAATTTGCGTTTTAATGGAATGAGTCACTTTAAGTAAGTGATGAGACGTTAGCCCCATCTCGTAGTAACTCATTTCCGGGTCGATCTGCGCGGCGGTAGTACCTAATTGCTCAGCTATAAGTTGCTGCAAAAAAAGCTCTGTTTTACCTTCAATGCCAAGTGACACGTTTGCCGTTTGTATTGCAGGCATCGCAATCTCAAGCTGGTTTTGGCTTTGAGCCAGATTTGCTTTACCTTGAACTGTCTGGGCAGAGCCAGAATGCCCAACACGCCGAGTATTTTGTTCAGGGAACCAGTGTCGCGTTCTGGCGAAGGGGTACACTGGTAACCCCGATAAACGCTGTACGCTATTCAGTGCATACAATGCTTGCCAGTTAACATCGTTACCCAACACCCAAAGCTCGGCTAATGCTTTATGTTTGCGGTTTTGAATCAGGCTTGCAATGTAGGCTTTGCCTTCTTGTGTCGTTGAAATCAACTCAGCACGGCGCTTTTTCGTACCCGATACAATGTCTGAGTGCGTACCATTTTGAACATAGCTTTGCAGAGCAAGGTTCAGCGCATCGTAGCCATCTACAATTACCGCCATACGCTGGTTCATCGCAGTGCGGCCCATTTGAAGGGTATAGGCTAAATCGCTCAGTGAATAATCAGGGTTGTTCTGAATGGCGTGTAACAAGCTACTGGCGTAAGCCACCAATTGCGCTTCAGTATTTGCCGAAAGCGTAATAACCACAGGTTCGTTCAAAGCGCGGTTAAACCCTGAAGATACTGTTTCTTTCGGCGATTCGGATATCACCAAATGAGCATTCGTACCATTTAAACCAAAGGAACTAATCGCCGATTGACGCAGACCTTGAGCGGGTTTTGGCCACGGCTTACACTCAGTATTGATGTAAAACGGGCTGTCTTTGATATCAATGTGTTCGTTTTGAGTGTCAAAATTAATGGTTGGCGGCATGGTTTTATGCTTCAACGCCAACAGTAATTTAATAACACCCAACACACCAGAAGCATGCAACGAGTGACCAATATTGCTTTTCACTGAACTGAGCGCGCAATACTGAGTTTGTTGCGTGTATTGCTTGAAACTATCTTTTAGACCTTCAACTTCAATCGCGTCGCCGATTTGTGTGCCTGTACCATGAGTTTCAATAAATTGAATCTGTTCAGGGTTGATACCAAACCTATCGTAAATACCCGTCTGTAAGCGCGTTTGTGCTTTCGGGTTAGGTGCGGTAATCCCGTTTGTTTTGCCATCCTGATTAACCCCCCAACCTCGCACAACCCCATAAATGGCGTCACCGTCTTGTTGCGCATCGTCAAGGCGTTTTAGGAACACGACCCCAACACCTTCACCGGGTACAAACCCGTCAGCGCGTTGGTCAAAGGTAAAACACCGCCCAGTCTTGGACAACATGCCTGAACTGGAAGTCATGATATGTAATGCCGGCCCCGACATGACGCACACACCGCCAGCCAAAGCTAAATCACTGCCACCTGAAATCAGGCTGTCACAGGCATTAGCGATGGCGACCAGTGACGAGGAACAGGCCGTATCCATAGATAAACATGGGCCTTGCAAGTTTAGGAAGTAGGATATTCTCGCTGCGAGTACCGATGTAGAACCGCCCATTAATCCGTGTTCAGTTAAGCCTGAATCACTCATTAAATGGCTGTAATCACCGGGCGCACAGCCTGCAAATACGCCAGTTCGGCTACCCGACAACGACATTGGGTTGTAACCCGAATCTTCAATGCTATGCCAACAAGCTTCCAGGAATAAACGCTGTTGTGGATCCATTGACTCAGCTTCCTGGTCGGAAATGTTGAAGAATGACGCATCAAACAAGTCATATTCTTCAATTGCCCCTATCCACTTGCAGTTTATTGATCCGGCTTGTTTTAATTCAGGATCGTAATATTCGTCGGCATCCCAACGGTGTTTAGGGATCTCTGAAATACAGTTTTTACCTGATTGAATATTGTGCCAATACTCATCCACATTCTTGGCCTGAGGAAACTTACCCGCCATACCAATAATGGCAACCGCCTGAGTTTTCTGAGCTTGCGCTGGTTCAACCTGTTTCTGTGCTGGCTGTTTCAACTGCGGCTGAACCGGTTCAAGTGTCGCTAAGGATACAAGGGAGACATTGTCTTTTACGGATGTTTTCTCTGGCACACTTTTTACGGCGCTTTCTACTACCTGTTCCACCACTTCAACAGATGGCGTAGAAGATGTCAGAGCGGCTGCTTTTGGCTGAGTTTGCTCTGTGACCGGACAATCAGTGCTGATAACACAGATTGCTCCGCTCTTTTCCGCCAAGGAACATACGTAAGGCGACAATTCAGACAGCGTAGGAAGGCTATACATTTGGGTGACAGGCATATCAATGTGATAAGTCTGATTAATCTTCTTCACCCAGGTTACACCGGTGATCGAATCAAGCCCCAAATCCAGAAACGATGCGTCAGACTCAATATCATCTTCATCCATGAACAACTCTTCAGCCAGCAAGGTTCTTAATTGGGCAATAACAGAACTCAACAGCTGTTCATCAGCGACTGCGCTATGTTCCTCTGCATTTGGCTTAGATACTGGCGCAGCCTGAACAGTGTTTTGAGCCTTGGTAGAAACGCTGGTTTCAACCACTTGCGTACCATTTTGCTTCACAGCTTCAAATACTTGAGGCACGAGTTCTGCAAGAGTGGGATGACTGTAAATTTTAGTGGCTGAAATATCTATCTGATACAGCTTATTGATGCCTTTAACCCAGGTTACGCCAGTGATGGAGTCCAATCCCAAATCCAGGAATTGCGCGTCTTCATCAATATCGCTTTCATCCATAAACAACTCTTCTGCCAAGAGTTTTCTGAGATTTGCCATGATGTCTGAAGAATCGACTAGCGCTGCAGAAGAAACGCCGCCTGATACAGGCGCCTGCTGTGCATTGCTGACAACAGCGATGTTTGTTACCTCGGCTTTAGTGAAGGGTTCGATAACCACGGGCTCAACAATGCTTGTTGCTGGTTCAAGCGCGCTCAGGGTAATACTTATGTTACGTTTACCACCCTGGCTATGCTGTGCTGTTTGCTGCGGAGCAGGCTGAGCAGCTAACGTCGAAGACAATGAAGGCGTAGGCGCCGGTGTTACCGTCGGCGACGAGGGTGGTGTCGGTGACGAAGGCGGTGTCGGCGGCGTATCAAGAGTTTTCTCCACCTCTTCCCTAACATACGGCACAAGCTCGGCAAGTGTCGGATGACTGTAAATTTTCGTCGCAGGAATATCTATGCCGTATTCCTTATTGATCTTTTTAACAAAGGTAACACCAGTAATGGAATCTAAACCGAGGTCGAGAAATTGCGATTCCTCTTCAATCATTTCCTCGTCTAAAAACAACTCTTCTGCTAAGAGTTTTTTGAGAGTGGGCATTATCGAGTTCAAAATATTTTCGCCTAAAGAGTGATTTAATGTGTCATGGTCGCTTTTAGCAGCAGAGCCAAATTCTGCGTCTTCATGAAAACTTTCCTGGATCTGAGACAGAGCTTGAGAATTGTTAACAAAGGTTTTGCCGTGCATGGCCAGCTCTAGTTCGTAGATGTGCTCCAGCTCGTTTCTCAGTGTTCGGGTGAATTGTTGTTTCAGCGCTACCAACGTGCTGCGCGGCAGTTGTGCAATTCGCTGCGCCAGAACCATCGCAGCCTCATACACTTGCTTCCTTGGTAGCACAGGCATAACAATGCCTCGGTGATCAATATCGTTGCCTTTGTATTCGCTCGCGGTCATGAGGAATTCTCTGGCGAGTTCCATGCCGAATTGATGAGGGAATAACAAGGTAGAACCTGCTCCCGGCGTGAAACCGTAGCTCATAAAACGTGTGCTGTAGATGCTCTCTCGACTAAAGTAAACAAAGTCAGAGAACATTCCCAAAGTCCAGCCTGCACCAATACCATGCCCTTGCATGGCGGCAATTACCGGTATTTTGCAGTGAATGGGAAACTCATAAATGGGCGCATCGGAGTATTTAAACAATCCTTCCTGAATGGCAATAAGCCCTTCTTTTGTGCCTCCCGATGCGAAATACGAGTCATAACCTGTCAGCACCACCACTTTATAAGCAGGTGTTTGTTCAATGTGCTGGAACACCTCGGTGATACCCGCCACGAAATCGGCGGTGAACAGGTTTTTGGAATCCCGGTCGAGCAGTTTAACCAGCAACACACCGTCTGGGTACACAGTGGCTTCCATCACCTTTGATGCCAACGCAACTCTTGTGGGTTCAGTGACAACAAGTGAAGTGTTGCCATGTTCCTGAATGATTTCATCCGGTGGCAAGCTGGCCAACTGCTCAAGCGTGGCAACTATGCGCAGCTTGCTATTCACAAATATTGAAGAATTCGAATCAGACCAGGTTTTAGCCAGCTTAATGGCTCTCACCAATACCTGTTCTGCAGGCACTGCGGTTAAGGCAGGTTGCCTTTGTTTTAATTCACTGCCCGTGAACATGGATGTCGCAAAGAGTACCTGCTTGGCCAGGTGATGACCCAAACGAAACGACAGCAATGCGACATCGTTGTAAATGCCGTTTTTGCTTGTGTAGTGATAACTGCCGCTTTCATTGTAAATACAAGCGTCACAACACAGGCTCAAGAACCAGGCGGCATTACTGGCGTTATATTCAAGCGCCGCAATAACCGGAATACGAGATTGTAAAAACAGTGCTTGCAAGCGAGGAACATATTTATCATACGTCGCCGTATCCATGGGCAGAAAATCAGGGCTTGAGCTACTTAGCACGATGGCTCTGTAACCCGGATCGCTGTGCAATTGTGCAAACAAGGTTTCTAACGCAGTAACCAACGCATCAATGTCATTTTTCGGCTCGTAAGGCAGCACCTTAACTAACACAACGCCTGACTCATCAGCTTCTACTGCAAGCAGTTTAGAGGGGCTATTAATCATCCTCTGCGACGACACTTGAGCAACCGCCTGGTTGGCAATCGTGTCAACGACAGAGAATTGATTCACAAGGCTGCGGCTTTTTCTGCTTAAGTGCTGTTTTAGTTCTCGTAGCGATATCTGCGGCATACCCGCAAACACCTTGGCTAACTCAAGTGCAGACGCCAACACCTGTTCGCTTGCCACAAACTTGCTGCCCCAGCCTTTGATTGCCAAATCAGAACCTTTTGGCATCTCAATGGAATACAACAAATCGTTGGACAATACCTGACCAAATCGCTCAGCGAAAAACGCATCTTCTTGCTCGCTGGGGAACAAGCCTTGTTGGCTTTGGCTACCTACTTGAGTATCCGATTGGCGATAAGAATGGCTTACTGGCTGAGTATAGAAGTATAGGTTGTCTTGACTGCAAATCATGAAGTCACACAAGCTACCAATAAAGAACCCCGCTCCGATGGCATTGCCTTGCATCGCCGCAATGACGGGATACGGGAAACTCGCAAGTTTTTTGTGCAATTCTTGAGTGATAGCATGGTTCATTTCTGCCCTGCCGCCACTCATAAAGCTTTGCTCTGTGCCGCTAAGAATGAGCACTTTAATGTCGCTTTTCTCAGCAACGGCTTCAAGTGATTGAAGCAACTGCTGCACCATCGCCTCTGTTAGTACATTAGTATTGCCCTCGGCTGCAATATGCAGTGAATACACGCCTTGCTCGTGATCCTGTAAATGAATCATAGGTATTTGTTTCGTTTCTCTTTCTTCTCTTTCACTTTCGATTTGCCTGGTCGCCATTGGCAGCGCTTCTACAAGCACGGTTTCAGATAACCGGGAAAGACTAACTATTGAAGCTTTGCGAGGCGTTGCCAACGAGCGTTGATATGCTCTTGCCGCTTCGTTAGGCTGCGATAAGCTGATAACTTTCGAAGAGCGGCTCTCTTTTTGGGTATCCCGTTTTATGTCCACTCTGGCAACAACGGCTGTATCTATTTTTTCTGCCGGAACTGCCGCTTTCTCAAATTGAACAGGTGCAGCTGTCGAAGTTGCTTGCAGTTCTTTCTTCATGTCGGGGGATTTTATGGCTTCAACAATCCAGTATTTCTTCTTGTCGAACGGGTACACAGGCAGGCTAACGCGCTTAGGTTTAGCCGTCATAGTGCCGTATAACTTATCCCAGGCAATGGTTAAACCTTTCGCCCAGATTGATAGCAATTCAGGCAAGTTATGTGTGGCTAGCCATTCGTTTACCTCTTCTTGCCAATCGTCATTGGCTTTAAATTCCAATAACGCGTCTTTATTGGCTTTAATTTTGCCAATGTAGAACGGATTCTCTTGTAAATTGCCTTGTAGATGGCCTTGCAAATAGTCCCGCAGCTTGCTTTCCAGCTCTTGCATACTGCTAACCACAAAGCCAAGGCGTTCTTCCATGGCTTCTCGACCTACCTGTAAGGTATATGCCACCGATTCCAACGACAACGTGCGTACCTGAATACACTGCAATAAATCTTTTGCGCGTTGTTGTAACTGAGGTCTGGTGCGTGCCGACAAGACAATAGCAACCGGTTCGCCTGGCTCTGCACTGCGGTTTGGAGCAACAAGAGTCTGCCCATAGCTTTGATCATAACTTTGCAAAATCACATGAGCATTGGCTCCACCTGCGCCAAAAGATGAAATACCCGCGAATAACGGCTTGGCGTTATTACCTTCATTTGACTCTTCATCTCTTTTACCTTTATCCCCAGTCCAGGCACTCAGGCTTTGATTCACCACAAACGGCGTTTTTTCAAAGTTGATATTAGGGTTCAGGGTGGCAGAGTGCAGGCTCGGTACAATTTGCTTGTGTTGCATTTGCAGGATGATTTTTGTCACCCCGGCAATGCCTGCGGCAGCCTCTAAATGACCAATATTGGATTTCACCGAACCTATTTTGCAAAAGCCCGATTCCTGAGTGTCTTTTGCGAAGGCTTGAGACAAACCGGTAATTTCAATGGGGTCGCCCAGTTCAGTTCCGGTTCCGTGCGCTTCGATATAACTAATATCGCGCGCACTAATGCCAGCTTTGTCTAACGTAGAACGGATCAACTCCGCCTGTGCTCCAGGGTGAGGTATGGTGTAACCATTGGTTTTGCCACCATGATTAATGCCTGTGGCACGCACCACGGCATGAATGACATCGCCACTTTCAATGGCTAGGCTGAGCGGTTTTAACAACACCGCCCCAGCGCCCTCACCGGGCACAAAACCATTGCCACCTATGCCAAAGCTTTTGCATTGACCGTCTTGAGATAACATCTGTTGCGAGCACAAACCTACATAATTCGACGGGTGAAGGTACAGGTTCACCCCGCCCGCCAAGGCCAATTCGCAGTCACCACGGCGAATATGCTCACAGGCTTCGTGGATCGCCGTTAACGACGAGGAACACATGGTATCCACCGGCATACTTGGGCCACGGGCATTGAGGAAATACGACAAACGATTCGCTACCGAGCTAAAGGAAGTGTGCGGAAATAGTCTGGCATCTTGCTTCCACAACTCAGGCCCATACAGGTTAAACCCCGCTTTGGTAATACCCACAAACACACCCAGGCGTTGTTGATATTGCTGTTTTAAAACCGTTCGCGTGTAACCGGCATCTTCAAGGGTATTCCATGCCACCTGCAAAAACAGTCGCTCCTGCGGATCAGTATTCATCGCTTCTCTGGGCGAGATGTTAAAGAACAGCGGGTCGAACTCAGCAAACTGCTCAACAAATCCGCCCCATTTGCTGTAGCTCTTACCTTGTTTTACCGCTTCTTCTTTGTCTGGATGGAAAAATCCGTCTAGAGACCAGCGATCTCCAGGCACTTCCGTGATGCAATCTTTACCTGTTTTGAGGTTTTCCCAATATTGCTCCAGATTATCCGCCTGCGGGTAAATACCGCTGAGGCCAATAATGGCAATAGGTGCCTCAACAGAGGTTGCACCAGAGGCGCTCACACGTGAGACATTCGCAGGATTATTTTGTGATTTGAACGACAGCAACGCCGGAAAATTGCCAGATGTTTGTCGCGGTGTAGTCTCTTGCGCAGATTGAGCGCCAAGCGTTTTATCTAAACCAGTCCAACGTAAACATGTCTGAGTGTGGGCGCTGACGAAATATTTCGTCAACAACTCCAATGTTTCGTATTCGAAGAATAAGGTTTTTGAAATGTCGCCAAATACGCTCTCCAGTTTTTGGTTTAAGCGTGCAATCAGCACAGAATCAATACCGTAAGACTCCAGCACTTCATTTTCATCTATTTTGGCAACCGGTACTTTAGTGGCTTCTTCAAACAACGCTTTGACCTTCTGCAACGACAGTTTGTGCAGCTGCTTATAGTCAATGTCGGTTATATCACTGGCACTAATTGCTAATGGCTCGTTTGGCTGCGATTGTTTTGGTTCTCTGACCTGATCGTTTAAAACGCGGCCTTGCAGGCTTGCAAGGTTGTTTTTCAATGTATGGAGTACACCTTCCACCACCAAAATCTGGGAAGGTTTCTCATGCAGCGCTTGATAGAAAGCATGAATGCCCGACTCAGTGCGCATAGCAACCATCCCCGTGGTTTGCTTCATCAACGCTTCGGTGCTGTCGTCAACATGCATACCGCCTTCTTTCCACAAAGGCCAGTTGATAGACACGGTTCGACCATAACGCTTCTGAGAGCCAACCAGATGGTTGCGGTACTGAGCGAACTGATCCATAAAAGCATTCGCCGCCGCATAATCTGCCTGCCCCGCATTACCCATTGCCCCAGAGCCAGAAGAAAACAAGGCAAAGAAATCCAAATTCAGACTTTGGCTTGCCTGGTCAAGGTTCACTACTCCGGTCACTTTTGGCGCTAAGACTTTCTCGAACTCTTGCTTTGATTTTTTGAGAATGAAATTATCAGCAATAACCCCCGCACTATGAATGATGCCGTCTAAGCCACCATAGCGGTGTTGAATATGTTCGAACAGCGCTTTTACAGAATCTTGTTCTGTTACGTCCACAGCACGGTATTCCACACAAGGTCTGTCGACATTTAACCCATCCAGCAACGCCTGCTTTTCAGCAGACAGCACTGAGCGACCAGTGAGTATTAACCGGGCATGACGGGTGTTGTTAATGATGTCTTGAGCAAAAACCAGCCCTAAACCACCCAATCCCCCAGTGATCAGGTAAACACCGCGTTCTTTGTAGACAGAATCCAATGAGTGCGTTGCCTGGCGTTCGATTACTTGAAGTTCTTGCCAATGTTGAACATATCGCGTGTTGTTCTCATATTTAATCACGGAGTCAACGAACTGTTGAGCATTCTGTTGAAGCTGTTTAGCCACTTCCGCGGTAGTAGATAACGTGTCTATTTGAACAACTTGCCCCACTATGTTGGGGTTTTCCAGAGTTGCGGTTTTCAACAAGCCCGAAAGCCCCGTAAACAAGGAACCGGTTTGAGTATTCGGTATGACGATCTGAACAAGCACTTTTTGCGTTGGCTTAGCCAATATCAATCCTTTAAGCTGTTCAAAACATGCCAGTGCATATTCTCTGTATTTCTTGCTAAATTGTACGCCGAGATCTTCACCGCCCGCCTCTATCAGAGCCGGTAAACTCACACATTGACTTGATGGCACCTGAGCAGCCAGTTCGTTCAACTGAATACCGCTTACACCGCACAACACAATGTGATGCTCAGCATAGGCTTGAGTGCTATTCGTTTGAGTAGTTGGCACAGGCTGCCACACGGGTTTAGTCATTAATGTAGCGATAACTTCCCTGGTATGAATATCCTCCTGGACTTGAGTTTGGGTCTGTGATGGGTCAGCAACCTGCTCTTCAAACTCGCGAGTAGATAACCCGGTCATTCTCACACAAACACGTCCCTGTGCATCACACAAGTCTATGTCCAAAGCTTGGCTTGTTTGCTTATCTGACACTCTCACCCAGGCAAACAGAGTATTGGCACAAGGCGCTATCACATCAAGGGATGCCATAGAGAATGGCACAAACTGTTTGATGGCTGCTCGCATTGGCTGCAAATCGTCGCTGTTAAGAATCAAACTGATCGCAGCCTGGAACGCCGCATCCATTAGGCTTGGATGAAGTACGTAATCGCTTTGTGTTGCTGTTGTAGTTACAGACATCGGTAAACGTAATGTCGCCAAGGCTTGAGCTTTGGTTTGCCCATCACTTAATTGAATACTGTCTAGCCCTTGAAGCCCTGCACCATACTCCAGCCCCATAGGTTTAAGTGCTTGATAGCAGGTGTGGCTGTCTAAGATTGTATGCGTAAGCTGCGAGCGAATATGAGCAAGATCCAGTTCACGTTCAAAGCCAGGTTCAGCCGCTTCCAAATCAATAAACTGCGCCGCTCCCTGGAAATGGATAACACGCTCGTTCTGTTCCATGCTGCTGTACATTTCATATTGGATTTTGCCATCAGCATTACCAAACAAGCTGGTGTGCAACTCTGTTACGGGCTGATTCTCTCCATTTATTTTCTCCCCATCCACCTTCTCTCCGGCATTCATTGGCAATGCTGCTCCCCAAACGAGGTCGCGCAAGCTCAACGCGGTAAAGCGAGATTTTCCTGTGGCTTTTTCCACCGCAACACGAGCCATTTCCAAATAGCTCGCACTTGGCAAGAGTTTCACGCCATTAACGCGATGATCGCTTAAGAAGAATTCCGTACCTGTAAAGCGGGAAGTAAAACGCTGTTCCGACAACTCGGAAGTGTTCTCATGAATCAATGGGTGAATAACGCTACGAGTGATTGCATTGAGCTGCCCCCCAATAGCGTCTCGACTTTCGCCGCCAGCACTATTTAGCAGATCGCTAATCCAGTATTTCTCTTGAGCAAAAGGGTATGTCGGCAGGCTAATACGCTGAGGCTTTGCATCACCATAAAGGGTATTCCAATCAAACTGGAAGCCTTTTACCCACAGTTCCAGCAACTTAAAAATCTTTTCCGGGCTGATCCATTGTTCGATGGCATATTGCAGATCTTTGTCACCGGTTAATACCGACAAGGCCTCTTTGTTATCTTTAACGCGACCATAGTACAGGTCTTCAACCTCTTGTTGTTCATCAAGGTAAGCCTGGAGTTTTTCTGCCAACTGCGACACAGAATGAACGATAACCCCTAAACGCTCTTCCATAGCTTCACGACCAACTTGTAAGGTGTAAGCAAGGTTGAGTAAATCTACAGGCTCATCATCTCTTTGAATAAACGCCAACAGGTTACTGACCATTTCCTGTAACTGCACAGAGGTTCTGGCTGACAATGGCACAACAACGGGAGTGTCCGATACGGTAACAGGCTCTCGTTTTTCCCGTCGATATTCGGAAATAATCATATGGGCATTACTGCCCCCAGCACCAAAAGATGAAATACCCGCAATTAAAGGCTGTTCACGACCTTCAATAACCGGACGCTGCCAGTCTTTTAGCGTTTGGTTAACCACAAACGGCGTGCGTTCAAAATCAATATTCGGATTGAGCGTTGAGGAATGCAGCGAAGGCACAATTTTCTCGTGTTTCATTTGCAGAAGCACTTTAGTCACGCCAGCAATACCCGCAGCGCCTTCACAATGACCAATATTGGATTTTGCTGAGCCTATTTTGCAGAACCCGGTATTCTGGGCTGCTTTGCCAAAAGCCTGCGTGAGTCCAGCAATTTCTATAGGGTCGCCCAACTTGGTACCCGTACCGTGAGCTTCAATATAACTGATGCAACCGGGATCGACCTGAGATTCTGCCAAAGCAACTTCAATAGCGTTGCGCTGTGCTTTCGGATTGGGAACCGTGTAACCATTGGTTTTGCCACCGTGATTGATCGCGCTGCCAAGGATAACACCATGAATATTGTCAGCATCGTCGATGGCATCTTGCAGGCGTTTAAGTAACACCACACCAACACCCTCACCCGGGATATAACCGTCACCGCCTTCACCAAAGCTTTCACAATGCCCTTTGGTTGAAATAAACTGCCCAGCACTCAACATCAAGTATTTGTTCGGGTGAATGGTCACATTCGTACCACCCGCAATGGCCAGATCGGTTTTATGATGTTTGAGATCCTGACAAGCCAGGTGAATGGCGGTGAGAGACGATGAACACATAGAGTCCACAGCCATACTTGGGCCATGCAAATTCAGTATGTAAGAAACACGGTTAGCAATGCTGGCGTAACTGCCCGACAGCGCCATACGATTGCCCTTTAAGCTTTCTTCAGCACCAAAAAGCGGGTATTCGCCGTACATCACCCCGGCATACACCCCAACTTGTCCAGCCAATCTTATTTCTGGATAGGATGTATCACGCTTGACTGTATGCAACGTTTCGCGCGTATAGCCCGCATCTTCAATAGCCATCCACACATGTTGCAAAAACAAACGTTCTTGCGGATCCATTACCATTGCTTCGAGCGGTGATATATTAAAGAACAAGGGATCGAACTCATCGACACCGTCAATAAATCCCCCCCATTTGCTGTAATGTGCGCCGTTTTGGTTGCGATCTTCGGTGAAATACGACTGCCAGTTCCAACGTGAAGCCGGTACTTCTGTGATGCAATCATTACCCGCTTGCAAATTGTGCCAATAATCTTGCAGATTACGCGATTGCGGGTAACGACCACTTAAACCAACAATAGCAATGTTTAAAGCTGACGTTTCCGACTGGCGAGTTTGGCTCAAAACTGGCGTAAAGCGTTTTCTCTTACGCACGCTGGAGATATGTTTCTGTTCTGCTGTTGCCTCAGCTTGCAGCAGTGAAGCTACTGCACGTGTATCTGGCGCTTTTTCCTTCACTCCTGAATCAAACAGCGAAACCAGTGTGGCATGGTGAGATTCAACCAAATACTCGGTTAGCTCTGCGATGGTTTGATATTCAAAGAACAAGGTTTTAGACAAAGAACCAAAGGTTTTCTCCAACTGATTGGTTAGGCTGACGGCAAGAATAGAATCCATGCCGTATTGCTCCAGTGGTGCTTGCACGTCTATTTGAGCTGACGGCAACTTCAATACAGTTGAAAAATGTCTCTTCAAATATTGCAGTGTTTTTTCGGTCAGGTTGCTAGCCGCTGGCTCATGACTCAATAAAACCGGGCGCTCTTGAGTTGGTGTCTGTTCAACAAGCACCTCGGACACAGGAGAAGCTAAAACAGCGGCGCGCATTTGCGCCAGTTCACCTTCCATGACCAACACCTGCCCTTGCTCTAGCTGTAAGCATTGGTGGAAAGCACTAATACCTGTTGTGGTGCTCATAGGAACCATGCCCGTGGCCTGCTTCATCATGGCTTCGGTAGTTTGATCAACACGCATACCGCCGTCTTTCCAAAGCGGCCAATTGATGGACACAGTGCGCCCTTTACGCAACTCGGTGCTTACTAAATGATTACGGTAATGAGCAAACTGATCCATGAAAGCATTAGCAGCAGCATAATCAGCCTGCCCCACATTGCCCATGGCACTGGTTGACGAAAACAGCACGAAAAAGTCTAGTGGCAAGCCTTTGCTTGCCAGATCAAGGTTAACCACTCCCGCCACCTTCGGCGCGAGTACATGTTTGAATTCCTCTTCCGACTTATTCAGGATAAAGTTGTCGGCGATGACACCTGCACTATGAATAATGCCATTCAAACCGTTGCAGGTTTGTTGAATATGCTTAATCAAGTCGTTGACTTGCTCTGCCTGCGTTACATCAACACAGCGATATTCCACTTCACCATTTTGCGCGTTTAACGCATTGATGAGTGTTTGTTTTTCAGGTGTCAGCGGTGAACGCCCGGTAAGTATCAACTTAACATTGGCGGTATGGCTAAGAATATCGTTAGCCAATAACAACCCTATACCACCTAACCCACCAGTGATCAGATATACGCCGCCATCCTTGCAGGCATGGTTTGATTGCGATGCATCACTCTGAAGCTCTTCCCAGCCTTGCACCAGGCGTGTGTTATTTTGGTATTTCACAACCGAAAGACTGGGCTGCTGAGCACTTTGCTGCAACTGTTCCGCCACCGCTGCCGTGCTCGCTGTAGAATCAATGAGAATAATTTGTCCAAGAATATTCGGATTCTCTAACGCTGCCGCTTTCAATAACCCTGACAATCCTGAGAATATAGCGCCCGTTTGAGTATTCGGAACAAGAATTTGAACCAGCACTTTTGCCTTAGGTTTAGCCTGCATCAAGGCTTTAAGCTGAGCAAAACAGGCCACTGCGTATTCGCTATACTGGGCGGCAACGTCTTCCTCTGATGCCTGCGATAACAAGAGGTGAGACTGAATTAATGATGTTGCATCAGAAGATACCGGCTCTGAAGACAATAAACGTGATAACTCATTGGTGTCTATCGAGTCTATTCCACACAAAACAATGTGTCGCTCTGCGTAAGTTTGCAGCTCAGAAACAGCAGGCGCGGTCTGCCACACGGGTTTGGCGAGCAATGTACTGGTTTGCGTCTCGCCAATGGCATTGTCAAGAACGCGCGACGAGAATCCTCTCATTCGTACGCACACCTGCCCCAACTCATCGCACAAGTCGATATCCAGTTTTTGGACGCGCTTGGATTGTGTCGCTTTTACCGGCTTTGAAGAATCATTTGTAGACGCTAATTCTGCCTTACGTACCCATGCATACATAGTCTGTGTACAGGCCGACATCACCACTAACGAATCCAGTGCAAAAGGCAACCCTACGCCTTTGGTTACGTTGTAGCCAGCGTCTTTGTTCAGGATCAATCCAATGGACGATTGCAGCGCCGAGTCAATCAAAGCCGGATGTAACAGATAATCCTGCTGCGTATTTAGCACCGCTTGTGGCAATGCCAGTTTTGCCAATACCTGCCCTTCGCCCTGATAGACTTCCACTATGCCTCGGTGGCCTTCACCATAGTTCAAGCCCATGGCATCGAACGCCTGATAACAGGTCTCAGCATCCAAAACACCTTGCGTCATGTGCGCTTTAATACTGTCTACATCCAGTGGCGAAAGCGTTTCTTTTCTAGCAAACACCACCTCTCCCTGGGAATGAATGATTTCTTCACCCGCTGGAGTTTCACTGTAAATTTCGTAATGAAGCTGTTCATCAGCGGCTTCACCCAAGCCGATATTGACGGTTTTTGTATCATTAACCACTATGGGCTGTGCCCACACCACATTGTTGAGCGTAATGATGGTGTCTTGAGCAAGTTCACCGACAGATTGCTGAATAGCAGCGCGCGCCATCTCAAGGTAACCCACTCCCGGCAGGACTTTTTCACCTTTAACTCGATGATCCCGTAAGAAGAACTCATTACCGGTAAATATTGAGGTAAAGCGCTGTTCTGATAAGTCGGAGGTGTTCTTATGAAGCAGCGGATGAATATTGTTCTGTTGGCTAACCTGAGTTGTAGTTACTGTACTTGAAACCGGATACTTGTTCTGAATAAACGGATAAACAGGCAAGCTCGGGAGTCGTCTAACACTGCCGGTCTGATAAAGCGACTGGTTCAATGCTTGCCAATCAATGGCTACGCCTTCAACCCATAACTTGCTCAGTGTAATCAGATCTTGCGCGGCAATAGCGCTTTGAACCTGTTCACGGTTGTGATTACTGACAGCACCTGTTGATGTTTTACCTTTACGATACGGGTTGATCTCACCTGTAACAGTGGCATCTGAACTACCACCATTGATGGCAATGTTCAATGCTTCAAGTAATTGCGCCCGGCTTTGAACCACTATCGCCAAGCGGTGCTTCATGGCTTCGCGTCCAACCTGGAAGGTATACAGCAAGTTCGCGAGGTTCACCGTTGGGTGCTGTTCAACGTAGCAATGAATCGCTTCAAGATAGGGCTTTAACTGGCTTTTTGCCTTCGCCGATACCACCAACAACCCTTCTTGTTTCGGCTCATCAAGCAATTCATTGCCCAGGTATTCTTCAATAACTACATGAGCATTAGTGCCACTGCGTCCAAATGCACTGACCGCACCCATTCTTTTTTCGCCAGGATTGCGCTGCCAGTGTTTACTGGATTTGTTGACATAAAATGGGCTTGTCTGCCAATTGATATAATCACTTTCTTCCTGACAATGCAGGCTCGCAGGGATGGTTTTGTGCTTAATGGCACACAGCAAATTGATTACGCTGACTAACCCGGATGCCGCTAAGGTGTGACCCAGGTTGGTTTTGTTACTGGTTAAAGCGCAATATTGTTGTTTACTGGTTTGCCCTTTGAAAACCTCCATCAGGGCATTCACTTCAACCGGATCACCCAGATTAGTACCTGTTCCATGAGTAACAATGTAATCGAGTTGTTCAACATCAATGTTGTTTCTCAGATAAACGTCTTTAATTAACTCCGCTTGTGCTTCGCCATTGGGCGCAGTAACACCGTTGGTTTTACCGTCAAAGTTAATGCCGCTCGCTTTAACAAGGCCATAAACAGGGTCGTTGTTTGCCTCGGCGTCACTACGACGTTTGAGCACCAACACAGCCACCGATTCACCACCCACAATGCCATTAGCCTGATTAGAAAAGGTGTGGCATTTGCCGTCTTCTGACAACATTTTGCCTTGGCTCATCATGACATAGCTGGCTGAGCTTTGTAGCAAAGCAATACCGCCCACTAATGCCACATCGCTTTCTTTGTTTTGTAAGCTGGTGCAGGCTTGATGGAAGGCAACCAAACCCGAAGAACAAGCCGTATTAGTCGCGACTACCGGGCCCCTAAAGTTGAGGAAATAGGACAGGCGAGACGAGATCATAGCGCCGCCAGAGCTCGTTAGAGCAAGCCCGGTAGTACCAGCATCACCTTCGGTTTCATGTTCAAGTCTGGGCTGACCACCCTCTTCCATACCAACAAAAACACCCACTTTTTGCTTGCTCAACGCCGCAGGGTTGATGCCGCCGTCCTCCATGGCATGGTACGCTTCCATCAAGAACAGGCGCTCTTCTGGTGGCATATACTCAGCTTCACGAGGAGAGATTTCAAAGAACAAAGGATCGAATGTATCAATATCGGCAATCATTCCAGCCCATTTTGAATATGACTTATTGGGGTTTTTACCCGTTGCGTCATAGTAATCGCTGAGCCTTCCCCAACGAGATTCCGGAATGTCTTTTACGGCATTGGTTTCTGTTAGCAGAATGTCCCAGAAAGCATCGACTGTACGGGCATCAGGGAATTGACCACTCACGCCGACAATAGCGATATCTTCTTTGCTCCCCGCACCTGCAAAACCTTGTTTTCGGCTTCTTCGATGGGTCTGCGGTAATGCATTTGCTGGCTCTGCAACTCTGGCTGAGGCAGTAGAAACCTGTTGTACCTTAAATGTGGGGGCTTGATATAAATCAGCAAATTGCTCAGCGTAGGTAGCAAGCAGGTGATCACACAATTGACTCAAAGTAGTAAAACTGAAGAACACCGATGGCGTTATTTCTATGCCAAAGTCGCTGCTCATTGCTCGTGAGAATTTGGTCAGTCCGATGGAATCAAAACCAAAATCGGCAAAGTTAATGTCATCTTCAATTTGGTCAACAGGCACTTTTAAGATGCTTTCAACCATCTGTTTAACGTCAAGGCTGACACATTGAGCGATGTCGAGTCCTTTCAGGGCTTGACGCCAACGTTTGCCCGGTGCTTGTTGCGCTTCGACCAAGGTGTTGTTTAATGTGTTTTCGAGGGCTACAGGCGCTGTTTTCAGAGCCTCTGACGCATGTTCAAGCTCATCTTCAAGCTCTTGCCATTCAGGACGGTACTTGCGACTTAAGAAGTCGGCAATGCGAGCTTCATCACCGTTTAACACCAGAGTTTGAGCGTGACCCTTGGCTAAAATCGCTTCGAACGCCGCAATGCCTTGTTCTGTGGTTAACAAAGATTGACCACTGCTTTTTAAGTAGAACTCGGTGGCAGCTTCGTCACTCACTCCCATTCCACCGCTTTGCCACAATGGCCAATTAATGGCAATGTATTGCGGTTGTTCAGCTTGTTCTTGTCCTGTTTGCGCCTGGCGTTGACTTACCGCCATTTGGTAGCGCTTGCCTGCGGCGTAAGAACAACTACCCAAATCTCCTAAAATGGCTGAGGATGAACTGAAATAGCAAATCCATTCGCAGTGTTTAAAGGCCGCATTAATAGCATCAGTGCCTGCGATATTGGCAGATAACACACCGTTAAATTCATCCCAGGTAGCCTCGGTGATTTTTTTCTCAGGTTCAATGCCTGCCGAGTGAATCACACCATTAGGCATCCTGTTATTTTGCTCAAGCTCTATAGCTAAAGCTTGCAGTTTGCCGATATCGGTAATGGCGATGGCTTCATAACGTGCAGACGCCGCGCCTTCTGCTTTTAGGTTTTCTAAAATCTGTTGATGCTCTACAGTGGCGGCAGAGCGTCCTAATAGAATCAAGTTGGCGTGGTAATGTTTGGCTAGATAAGTCGCAAAGATCTTGCCCAAGCCCCCCATGCCGCCAGTGATCACATAAGTACCTTGTTGTTTCAAAGGCACACTGGCTGCCGGCTGGTATTGCACCGGTTTGATAGAAAGCTGCTGATGTTGCTGTTGGTTATAACGAAATACACCAACCCGTCCGATGCACTGGGCAATGGCCTCAGCCGACGGCACATCGTACACAATAGTGAAGCGCAATTTTGGTAATGCCAATGCCATCGAACGTTCAAAGCCGATCCAGGCTTGTTCATAGGCCGATTGACTGCTGCCCACTAAAATCAACTGCGATACGCTGGAGTTGCAAGATTGAATCAGTGTGAAAAGATTTTCTATGGTTTGAATGCTGTCTTTGCTCGAATGGTCTTTATTCGTTTCAGGACGGTAAATAACAGCAATTGAACCTTGTTCTTGCTCTTCACCAAGAGTCTGAAGTTGTTGTAATGCGTGCGACAACTCTTCTGTAGCTTGCCATTGTGTTACTTCCTGAATCATTTTTTCTTGTAATTCGTCTGCAATGGCATCGTTGACACCCACATACAGCACGCGGTCAAAACTCGCAGCAGGCTCTGCAACCGCAATATCTTGCCAATATTCTTGATACAGATTCAGGCTTGCCTCGACGTTGCGCTCACTCACAGGCGAGAAAGAAGGCTTAATGGAAGCTTTGACATGAGAATCATCCAGCCCCTGTTCAATCGCTTTTAGCACCACGGCACGCATCTTCACACATACCAGGCCTTGCTCGTCGGTAAGGTCAATATCGAGCATTGGTACGCTGGTGAGCACATTACCTGCATGAGTCTTATCTACATTAGTCTTGTCAGCATTGGTTTGAGGATTGCTATGACGTATCCACGCGTACATGTTTGAAGTACAAGGTGCGAAAATCTGCAACGACGACATGGCAGCTGGTACGAGTGCTTCACCAAGGGCTATAGCATTGGCCTGAAAGACAGAATCCAATAAACAAGGATGCAACACGTAACAGGATGTATGATTGCCAGCAGATTCAGGTAACGACAACCTGGCTAATATCTGATTATCACCTTGATACAGATCCTGTATGCTTTGGTACTCTGAGCTGTATTCATTGCCCATTTGCTTCAAGGCATGGTAGCAAGCTTCGGCACTCAAGCTGGAATGACGGGCTTGAGACTGAATCTGAGACTGGATCTCATTAATATTCAATACCGTCTGGACATCGGTCACTTTAAGCTGTGCGGAACCACTAAAATGCACCGTGGCATTGTCAGAAGAAGGTTCTGAACAGGTGTAAGTTTCAAACTGAATCTGACCACGTTGATCTTCAAACAACGCAATATGAATGTCTGATGTTTGTTCTTGATTTTTGCTGTTTTTACTCGCATCGGTCAAGACAACAGGTTGACCCCATACAAGGTGGTTCAATTGCATGGCAGCATGAGTTTTGGTCGCAATACCCGTAGCGTTAACAAGAGCTGCATGAGCCATTTCCAAATAGTTCACTTCTGCCATAACTGCCAGGTTGTGTCTCTGAGGGCAAGCCAATAGCGGTTCACTACCTGTAAAGCGAGAGGTATAACGCTGCTCGGTTAAATCCGAGGTGTTTTCATGTAATAACGGATGAAGCTTACTCGCGCCGTTACCAAACATACGACCACGGCTCTGCATTAGCGTTTCGGTTTTAGAAACGTAATAGTTTTCTTTAGCAAACGGATACACCGGCAAGTGAAGGCGCTGAACCGTTGTTTCGCCGTAGAACCCCTGCCAGTTTACTGAATAGCCTTGCATCCATAGCTCTGCGATTTTTTTCAACTTACCCTTTGCAATCCAGCGCGTTATCGCTTCTTGCAAATCGGGATCAGCATCAAACAGATCTGCTCCGCCTGTTTTTAAGTTAACTCGCGCATTCCAAACATTTTGTGTTTTGCCTTTAGCCAACCAGTTTTCTAGCTGTTGAATGGCTTGTTCGACACTGGTGGTAAGTAACATTAAGCGCTCTTCCATCGCCACTCGCCCGGTTTGCATTGTGAAGGCCAATGAACGCAAATCAGTATTTGGAAAGCGTTGTAAATGCGCCAAAAACGTTTGTGCATATTCTCGCAAACGTTCGCTGTTTTTTGCCGAAATAGGCAGTAGAACGGCTTGATTTTCCTGGGCTTTCTGCGCTATTGGCGAAATAGACGAAGAAGCAGACTGAGCAAGATATTCTTCTAAAATAACGTGAGCATTAGAGCCTGTAGCCCCAAAAGAGCTGATGCCAGCCCGTCGCGGTTGCCCGTTTGAGCTATGCCAGTCCTGAGTTTCTGTCTGCACATAAAACGGCGAAGATGGTAAGTCTAAATAAGGATTGATCACTTCTGAATGAAGCGATTTCACCAGGGTTTTATGGTGTAACTGCAAAATAGCTTTGGTTAAGCCACTAATGCCTGCTGCGCCTTCGGCGTGCCCCATATTAGATTTAACCGACCCTAAAGCACAGTATTGTTGCTTGTCGGTGAATTCTCTAAACGCTCTGTTCAATCCCTGAATTTCGATAGGATCGCCCAGTGACGTACCCGTACCATGAGCTTCGATATAACTGATAGTTTCCGGATTAATGCCTGTTTTTCGTAAGCACTCGGCAATCATTTCGCCTTGAGCAACTGGCGAAGGCACGGTAAAGCCACTCACTGTGCCAACATGGTTGATCGAGCTGCCTTTTAATACCGCATAAACCGCATCGCCATCAGCTTCAGCCTGCTGTAGAGGCTTGAGTAATATCACACCGACACCATCGGCAGAAACGTACCCGTCACCACCTGCACCGAAGGTATGGCAGTAGCCATCGCTCGAATGCATGTCGATCATGCCGTAAGACTGGTATTTATTGGGGTGCAGCGATAAGTTAACCCCACCCGCCAAAGCCACCTTGCTTTCGCCTTTAATCAAGCTTTCCATGGCAAGGTGAACGGCATTCAATGAAGAAGAACAAACCGTATCTATAACCAACGAGGGGCCATGAAAATCACAAAAATAAGACACCCGGTTGGCAATGGAGGCATAACTTAGGGTCAGCGGTATTTGATGACCTTCGTATACGGCTTCGTTTTGCAACAATGCATAGTCTTTATGCATGACACCAGCGAAGACTCCAACGGCTTTCCGCTTGTTTTTACCTTGAGGCACAACAAGATTGTTTGGCGTATAACCTGCATCTTCTATTGCCTCCCAGCTTACCTCTAGAAACAGGCGCTCTTGGGGATCCATCCATTCCGCTTCTTGAGGGGAAATTCTGAAAAAACGGGGATCGAAGCTGTAGGCATTATCAATAAAACCACCCCACTTCGATATAGGTTTACCTGACGGCGAGCTAAAGCCGTCAAACTGACGACTATCCCAACGATCCTCAGGTACTTCGGTGATGCAGTCTTTACCCGCTTTTAGATTGTCCCAAAATTCACTTAAATTTGACGCTTGAGGATAACGTCCCGACATACCAATAACAGCGATATCAGAACCTTGCACCTGAGTACCACCATTCACGCCTGCGCCTTGTTTCGCAGTATTAGCAAGGCGTGATGCATAAGGGTTATGTTGTCTGGTCGCGCGAGAAACTGGCGCACTATTTACAGCCTCGGTTTTGACTGGTTCGACTTTTACTGGTTCAGATGCCAGAGATGTTATTGATGCTGGTGCTGAATCTGGCAACGCAAAACATTCTTCCAAATGCTGCGCAAGGGAGGCAATAGTCGTGTATTCAAACAATAATGTGGGTGAAAGCGTTTCGCCCAGCACTGACTCGACGGTTTTCACCACTTCTAATAACATGGGTGAATCCAGCCCCAAGTCATAATAACCGCGATCTACCGCAATATCTTGCTCTTGCCGCCCTAACTTACTTGCAATAATGGACTGCAATAATGCGCTCATAGACTCAAGGGAGATATCGGCCTGCTCAGTTACAACAGATTGTGATGCTGGCTGACCTGCACTAATCAATCCGTCATGACGCACTAACTTGTTCTTAAAGTTCTTGAGTTCCCCAATCTTTTTACCGTCGGAATTAAAAAACTCCATGGTCACGCTGACCAGTTCTTCTTTAACCTGTACCGAATCTTGTTTTATGCGCACATAGCATTCACTGCCGAAGCTTTCGCTGGCGCTGAATGACTCATAAAACAAAGGTAAAAACAAACGCTGCTCGTCCGGTACATATTGCTCTAGCAATCTGCCAGTGCCCACGCCACTACCATCAATTAATGCCGGATGGAACATAAAATCATGAGCATTAAGTTCAGCTTGTTGATCAACGTTAATATGCATCCAGGTGTCGCCCTGTTCAGCAGACACCACACCACAGGCTTTCATTACGCCACTATGAATCAACCCTCGTTTGTGGCTGTTCTCATAGTATTTGGCAAGATCAATGGTTGGTACCTGACTACCAAGTACAGAGTCCAGGTCGATGGATTCTCTAAACGACACAGCCGAGGTAATGTGCATTTGCGCAGAAATATACAAAGCCGATGGAGTTGACTTCTCAACTGCGACTGACGCGTTAGCAATTTGAATATTGAAAACACCTTGTCGGATTTCTTCAGCATGCACTGACAACGTCACGGGCGCGTTGTCTGACACCATCAAGGGACGATATATAGATAGGTTTTTCAACACCATATGATGGTACGCATAACCCGCTTGCTCAAACCATTGATATAGAAAGTCAATCCATGCAAGGCCAGGAAATAATGCCTGCTCGAACACTTGATGCCCCGCTAAAATACGATGCTCGCAACCTAGCGTTAACTGCCAACACCCGGAGGGTTTAAAGGCATGATTCAGGGTTTTCAACACCGGTGCATGATTTTCCGGCGAAGCTCCGCCGTTGTCAGAAAATTGCAAGGTTCGAATGTCTACTCGGCGCATGGTTGGCCGAGACAACGGGGCTCGCTTACTCGTTGAAGGACTATCTGAAGCAGTATTTTTGCTTACCTGTGAACTGAGTTTATTGTTATCCATGTGTCTTTAAACCTGGTAATTTTGTACCACTGTTGACTGTTTTGATTGAGTCATTGGTCAAACGGCTTTCCTGCTGCTGAACGTGGTTTCAGCAACAGAAAAGAGGGTAAATTTAGAGAAAACTAACGTGAAAGACTGACGTTATTTCTGATCGGGTTTGCTCAAAATGACATGAGCGTTAGTGCCGCCATCTGCGAAGCAGTTCAAGCCAGCGTATTGCATGTCCAGAGCTTGTGCTTGCCTTGGGAAAGCAAACCCCGACTCTTCTACCGAATAGTGCTTGAGCGGTTCCTGACCCGACAAGAAAGGAACCAGTTGTTGGTGCTGCAACATCAAGGCAACTTTGATAAAGCTGGCGATGCCTTCGGCACATAATGGATGGCCGATATTGGGTTTCATCGAGCCCAAATACAGAGGTTTAGTCTGCTCTTTGCCGCCATAAACAGAAGCTATCGCTTTAATTTCAAGCAAGTCAGTTACTTCTGAGCCTGAGCCGTTGACATCCAAATAACTGAGATCCTGGCCTGAGCATTGCGTTTGTTTTAATACCGATTGCATTACGCTTGCTTGAGCGTCCATGTTTGGCGTGGCGGGGCCAGCGGTTCTGCCATCATTATTGATACCAATACCTTCAATAATGGCGTAAATGC
The DNA here is from genome assembly GCF_019900845.1 of Paraneptunicella aestuarii. Taxonomy (NCBI): domain Bacteria; kingdom Pseudomonadati; phylum Pseudomonadota; class Gammaproteobacteria; order Alteromonadales; family Alteromonadaceae; genus Paraneptunicella; species Paraneptunicella aestuarii. The sequence goes on from NZ_CP074570.1 coordinate 2,605,950, forward strand.
TGTCGCCGTCCTGTCTGGCCTGTTCAAGGGGCTTCAAGTACACCATGCCGCAACCCTCACCTAGCACCACGCCTGACGCTCTTTGGTCAAGGATGTGGAATTCGCCATTGGGCTGCAACAAATTGCGCTTCTCAAATATTTCATGGGCTCCTGAGCTGGTTAGCAGGCTCACGCCGCCAACCAGAGCAGAATCAATGCTGCCAGCGCGCATTGCTTCCACCGCCATGTTCATACCAACCAGCGAGGAAGAGCAAGCGGTGTCAATCACCAGCGATGGGCCTTTAAGGTTGAAGAATTGCGAAATATTCGCAGCCAGATAGTTTTGCCCTACCGCCATAATGGGGTTACGGCAATGCTCAATGTTTGCCAGATTAGCCCCTTGACTGCGAGCACCTATGTATACGCCCACATTTTTACCTGCCAGTTCATTATGGGTGTAGCCTGCATGGTAGATAACATTCAAGCTTTCTTCTAATAACACCAGGGCTTGTGGATCCATCGCCAATACATCTTCAGGTGGCAGCATGAAAAATTCATGGTCGAATTCATAGGAGTCTTCAATGAGACCAGCGTAATAGTTTTTATCCAATCCCCAACGCTCTTTAGGCACAGCCGTAATAGCACGTCGTCCAGAGGATAATAGCGCCCAATACTCGTCGATATTCGAAGCTCCCGGAAAACGGCACGACATGCCCACGACGGCGATTTGACCAGTACCAACACCACGACGTGACACGCCTTTGGGTACTCTGACTTTTCGCGGCATTGCTTTAATTTCGGGTAAAACATGCTCTTTGGTGAGCGAATCAACCTCACTGGTAACAGATGCTGTTTCACTAGCTACGTTTTTATCCGTTGCCACTGATAACTTTTCAGCAACCAAGCCTGGATGAGTGTTTTGTACCCATTCAGAGAAGGCATATAAGGTGGAGTATTCCAATAATATCGATGGTGATAATTGCACCCCTAACTCTCGGATGAGCCTTTGTACTAACTGCGCAAGCAATATGGAGTCGACACCATAATCGGCAAACGAGATTTTGGCATCCAACTGCCCTGATTTCATTTTGAGCTCTGACTCAAATAATGAACGTAACCATTGCTGTGCAGCCTTTGTGTTTGTGGTAGCTGTTTGAGTAGACGTTGCTTCGTTAGGCTTTATTTGGTTTTTAAGCGTAGACACATGCTGCAATGCCTGCATCTCTTCTGTTCGCATTAATCGTGCAGAATCAAAACGCTCGGTATCAACAACTAAGGGCATAACAACCGGAGTATTGAGATTTGCCAAAACCCGATCTAGTAACGCACACCCTTCTTGATTGGTAATGCTTAATAATCCCGTGTTTTTATAGGCAGAGCCAACCGCTTCCCCCATGCCGGTTTCTTTCCAGCTTGGCCACTGAATGCTCACTACAGGCACAGCGTTGCGAGCACTGTAAGCACTGGCAAAATAGTCCATGTAGCTGTTCGCCATAGCGTAATCACTCTGGCCTACGCTTAAGCCTGGTATTGCCGCCGACACCGAGGAATACAGCAAAACAAACCTCAGCGATGCGCGATCTACCACTTGCATAAGGTTTTGCAAACCGCTGATTTTAGGCGCTAGCACTTTGGCAACGCTGTCAGGGGTTTTGCGAATAAAAGCAGGATTATCGCTGTCTGTAATACCGGCGGAATGGATGATCCCAGTAATTCGGCCGACTTTGGCTTGAATGGCATAGTATTGCTTAGCCAACTCCGGTAAATCGTCTAATGGAAACGGACAAACCTCAACTTGAGCACCCAAACTTTGTAGCTGCTGAATTTGGCTGATTTTATCCTGTATTGATTGCGGTAATTGAGAAATTTGCGCCGCATCATTCCATGTCTCCTGAGCTGGCAGGGTTTCCTTTCCTGTCAGCACCAAACGCTTAACGCCATGCTGTGTGACTAAATGACGAGCAGACAACAAGCCGATACCACGGGTTCCACCGGTTACCAATACGACATCAGCATCGTTAAAACTTACCGATGGCAACGTGTTGTATTGAGTTTCATGCAAATGGCTGACATATCGTTCACCTTGGCGATAACAACTTTCAACATCGTGAGTTTGACTTGAGACCTCTTGCAAAATTTGCTCAACCTGCTCAGCCAAGTTAGCTTCAGGAGAAGACTTAGGCTCCAAATCCACATGCCGAGATGTGATGCCAAGATATTCACTTTGCAGCATGCGGTACAATCCAACACGTTGCGCGCCATTAAGCTGTGTATCGGTCAGTGCAACCGTATCACCAACCAGACTTTCAAGCCCTTGGGTAATGTAGAATAGTTGCACTTTATTGGCTCGATTTTCCTCTATCACGGCCTGTAACAGCGACACCCATTGTGTGTTAGGTTCATGTTGTTCCAAACCAGTGAGATCTATCCAGACTTTGCAGGGCATTGCGACCTGCTTGAATTCGGATGTTGCGAGGTCGCGCTCCTGAATCAAACGGGTTTGTGCGACCTTGCTTTGTATTGCTTCTGCCAAGGCTTTGGTTGCGTTGTTATGTAGCACAAGCATTGGCGAAGGCACAGTTTGAGACGGTGGCAAAGAAGCAAGTCTCCAGTCTTTTTTAACAAAGGTCTGGCGCCTTAGTCCGCTGGCTTTGAATGCACTTTCATCGAATAAATCAAAATTTAAGTGCCTAAGTTTAATACACACATTTCCCTGATAATCACACAGGTCGACATCCAACGTGTAGGTATCTTTCGGGACAGTATTGTCGGAGACATTACGTAGCCAGGCATACATCTCTGCCTCTTTATGAATAGATTCAACAGGCGCGATAATTTCCAGAGAGTCTAAAGCAATAGGCACAACAATTTTCAGTTGTGAACCTTCGCAACTCGCTACCCAACCCCCAATGGCTTGTAACAGAGCTTCCATAAGGTCAGGATACATTGCATGGTCTTGCTCGGCAGTTATTTCAGGCAAAGACAGAACGGCTAGCCCTTGATTGTCATTTTTATAAAGGGCGTTAACCCCAAGCAGTCCAGCCTTCATTTCGACTGCAGTCATGGTTGATTGCAGTGCAGGAATATCCAGTGGCAACGATGCTGTTTGTGGCTGTTGTTCTTTGCCCTCTAAGCGGTTATCAGTAAATAGCGCCATACCTTCAAAGTGGATGATGCTTTCATTGCTACCATCACTGAGACCTTCTCTACCAACCATCTCACTATAAATTTCATAGTGCAGCGAACCATCATCTTGTTCAAACACCGTCGTGTATAGCGGAGTGTCGGCTGCATTGAGTTTAAACGCAGCCCCCCAGTTCATCTGTTTTAAAACAATGGAACGGGTCGGCTGGCGATTGCCTGTAGATTTTTCTAGCGCGATGCGTGCCATTTCAGGGTAGTTCATAGCAAACAGAGCGTTACCCAATGGCGCATTAAAGAAAGATTCAGTGCCATTAAATCGAGATACAAATCGTTGTTCTGATAAATCGGAAATATTCTCATGCAATAGCGGGTGGATCACCGAATGCACAAGCTCTGGTTTGGATGTGCTGGCTGATGTATCAGATGACTGCTCAGTTTTCGATTTAACTTGCGCTTCTATTTTTACATCACTCTGCACGTCGCTCGGTACTTTCGGTAGCCAATAACTCTCTTTGGCAAAGGGGTATGTCGGTAAGCTAATGCGTTTCGGTTTCACTTCACCATAGAGTTTGCGCCAGTCAAACTGAAAACCACGTACCCACAAATCCATGATGTTTGACAATTCACCACGGCTGATCCAATCATCGGTCACGTAGGCCATGTTAGAAAATAACTCCAAAAGCTCGTCGTTTTGCTGTACTTGCCCTTGGCGTACATTCTCGATAGATTCTTCTTTGAGTAGGTATAACTCCAGTTTTGCTAATAGCTGCGACAGGTCTTTTACCGCAAATGCTACTCTGGCATCCATAGCGGTGCGGCCTGTTTGCAAGGTATACGCCAGTTCCATTAACGATACATTCTGATTTCCAGACAAGAAGTCTTTTAATCGCTGCACGTAATCATACAGACGAGCAGTATTTTTCGCAGACACCGGAATGATATAGGTGCTACTGGATTGTACCGAAACCACATTTTGCGCTCTTTGGTGATGCGGGTATTCCTCTAGCACAAGGTGAGCATTCGTACCGCTAAACCCAAATGAACTCACCCCCGCTCTACGTAACGGATGCGAGGTACTTTGCCAGTGTTTTAGCTCGGTATTGACGTAAAACGGCGAGTTTTTGAAGTTAAAATGACTGTTCTCTTTGGTAAAGTGAAGACTCGGTGCTAACTGTTGATATTTCATCGACAACAAGACTTTTTGCACGCTCGCGACGCCCGCTGCGCCAGAGGTATGTCCAAGGTTGCTCTTTACCGATGCTAAGGCACAGTAGTTTTTGTTGTGAGTTTTCTCGCTGAACACCTCAGATAAGGCATCAAGTTCGATGGGATCGCCCAGTTTAGTACCAGTGCCATGAGCTTCGATGTAATTCACTGTGTCTGGGTGAATGTTGTATCGGGTGTAAATGTCTCGTAGCAGCTCCATTTGGCTGTTGGCACTTGGTGCCGTAATACCGTTGGTTTTACCATCCTGGTTAATGCCCGAACCAAGGATCACACCATAGATGTTGTCGCCATCTTTTTCAGCATCGCTCAAACGCTTCAATAATACAGCCCCAACGCCTTCTCCCGGAACAAAGCCATCGGCTGAATCATCAAAGGTTTTACATTGCCCTTCTGGTGACAACATACCCGACTGACACATAGACACATAAGCCTCCGGGATAAGGTATAAGGTCACCCCACCCGCCAATGCCATGTCAATTTCATGGTTGAGCAATGCCTGACTCGCCAGATGAATTGACACTAACGAAGAAGAACACGCCGTATCAACCGGGATCGCAGGCCCTTTTAAATTGAGGTAATAAGAAATTCTCGCCGCAGCAATAGCGTAACTGATCCCGGTTGCAGAGATCCCCATGTTGTGTTTAGGGAACATAAGGGAATATTCACCGCTCATGATCCCAAGGTAAACGCCACAATTCATGTTGTTTAAGGTTTCGCTGGCATAACCCGCATCTTCAAAGGCTTTATAGCTTTCTTGTAAGAACAGGCGTTGCTGAGGATCCATCAGCTCAGCTTCGACCGGAGTAATTTGGAAGAACATAGGGTCGAAGCAGTCGATGTCGTCGAGCATTCCCAACCATTTGCAATACACTTTGCCTTTGGCTGTGGGGTCTGGATCAAAATAGGCGTTTACATCCCAACGAGATGCAGGAATTTCACGTACCGAGTTCTTTCCCTGAGCCAGATTTTCCCAATATTCATCCAGATTTTCTGCTCCCGGATACCTGCCCGACATGCCGATAATCGCCACTTTTTCAGTTTTAACCTGACGTTCACGCACGGGGGCGAGAGAGGATGCAGGTTGTTGAACAGGAACCACTGCCTCAGGCTGATAAGCATGCGCTGGAGCCGATGCTGGTTTCAACGAAGGTGATACTTTGCGCTCAGCCTGTTCTGCTTGTTCATTAACAACCGGGGTTGAAGAACCTGCTTCAGATGGCTTGACCTTGTCAGCCAAAAAGCCCGCCAACTCAACAATGGTGGGATAATCATACAATCTGGTAGCTGCCAACGAGAGTCCGTACTGTTCGTTAATGGCGTTGACCCATTCAATCGCAATAATCGAATCTAAACCCAGATTGATAAAGGCATTGTGATAGCCAATCTCAGATTCATCAACATAAAGGGCATTGGCTAAACTGCGTGCTAATTCTTTTTGCAACATTTCTCGGGAAACAGCGGGAGCGGCTTTTGTAAAAGACGGCGCACCGGCTACTGGTTGCGAACTGGCGGCAGACTGTAAAATAGACACCGGCTTTGATACAACAAGCGTGTCATCGTCTGAGTCAAAGTCTTGTACTTCGCTCGTGTGCGTCGAACGATAACTTGTTGAAGAAGCGCTCAATTTGGGTTGCAAAAATCCTGAAAGCTCCACAATGGTGGGGTAATCATAGAGTCTGGTCGCTGAAATAGATAACCCAAATTCTTCGTTAATCGCCTTTATCCATTCAATAGCCACAATCGAATCCAGGCCTAAATCAATAAAGGCTTTTTCGTTGCCGATTTCAGATTCATCCATATACAGCGCCCTTGCCAAACCCGATTTCAATTGGTCTTGCAGCGCTTTTAACGACATCCCATTGGAACTCTGAGACTTGGCATCATTGTATTCCCGGAAGATAGAGTCAGCCTGGGCAATAAGCTCTGCCGTTTCAGTCATGAGTGGCATAGCAGCATTGACCTGGCTTTGCGCTTGGTGCTTCTCTGCTTCGTTAATTTTTGGTTCTATTTTTGATAGTAGATAAGTCGCTAATTCAGTAATGGTTGGATAGTCATAAATTTTAGTTGCCGACATGGACAGGCCGTAGGTGTCATTGATGGCCTTTACCCACTCGGTTGCCACAATCGAATCCAGCCCCAGGTCGATAAAGGGCTTTTGGTAACTGACTTCCGACTCTTCCATATACAAGGCTTTTGCCAAGCTGCTTCTTAAGGATTTTTGTAGCGTTGAACTTGAAATGCTGCTCTGGCTTTGCGTTGCACCAGGATTTTCACTTTGTACTGTCGCAGCAAGTGGAGTTTCTTGTACCGAGCCCAGGGCCACTGGCTCAGAGTGTGTTTGAACAGGAGCCGGAGCGCTGTTAGCGTTTTGAAGTTTCTGCGCCAGAAAATCCGACAATTCAACAATAGTTGGATAGTCATAAATCCTGGTTGCCATCATGGATAGGCCATAAGTGTCATTGATGGATTTTACCCACTCGGTTGCCACAATCGAATCCAGCCCCAAGTCGATAAAAGGCTTCTGATAACTGATTTCCGACTCTTCCATGTACAACGCTTTGGCCAAACTGCCAGCAAGCTGTTTGCGCAAGCTGGCTCCTGATAAATCAGCCTTAACACCGGACACGAGTTGAGTGTCACGTAGCGAATTGGTGTTCTCTACAACCGGAGGACTAAGTGGCTCCTGCTTTATAGTCGCTCGGATCTCTGTTTGCGTATCAAGCAACAAGGGCAAATCAGATAAGGCTACCAGTTGAATATTGTCAGGCTTGGTTCTTATTCCATAAATGTTAAAGCTTAATGAAGGTTGCCCTAAGACTCTACGCATTTTCTTTCCAGCTACACTAGTGACGCTGCCAATATTTGTAGTGGCAGTATTGATTGAAGATGAGGGTGAACGTTGAGCCGGCAGACTCGGTGTTGAAATATTGGCTGCAGGTTTTGAAATCATTTCATTTCTCAGAGTTTCTGAAATCCAATAGCGTTTTCTGGCAAAGGGATAAGTGGGTAAACTGATTCGCTTAGGTTTAATTTTGGGCTTGGATACAGATAACTCCGGGTCATATAACTTGCCCCAGTCGAAGGTTAAGCCGTTGACCCACATTGATAGCAGCTCTGGTAAACTGTTGTTAACCAAGCACTCCGTGATGACCTTCGACCAGTTTCCATTGGCTTTAAATTCAGACACCCAATGCTTTCCGCTCTCCACTGCACCAATGTAAAACTCATGGTCAATGGTTTGGTTTGAGTCAGTCTGATTATCTTCTAAATAGCCTTGCAGCTTGCTTTCCAGCTCTTGCATACTGCTAACCACAAAGCCAAGGCGTTCTTCCATGGCTTCTCGACCTACCTGTAAGGTATATGCCACCGATTCCAACGACAACGTGCGTACCTGAATACACTGCAATAAATCTTTTGCGCGTTGTTGTAACTGAGGTCTGGTGCGTGCCGACAAGACAATAGCAACCGGTTCGCCTAGCTCTGCACTGCGGTTTGGAGCAACAAGAGTCTGCCCATAGCTTTGATCATAACTTTGATCATAACTTTGCAAAATCACATGAGCATTGGCTCCACCTGCGCCAAAAGATGAAATACCCGCGAATAACGGCTTGGCGTTATTGCCTTCATTTGACTCTTTATCTCTTTTCCCTTTATCCCCAGTCCAGGCACTCAGGCTTTGATTCACCACAAACGGCGTTTTTTCAAAGTTGATATTAGGGTTCAGGGTGGCAGAGTGCAGGCTCGGTACAATTTGCTTGTGTTGCATTTGCAGGATGATTTTTGTCACCCCGGCAATGCCTGCGGCAGCCTCTAAATGACCAATATTGGATTTCACCGAACCTATTTTGCAAAAGCCCGATTCCTGAGTGTCTTTTGCGAAGGCTTGAGACAATCCGGTAATTTCAATGGGGTCGCCCAGTTCAGTTCCGGTTCCGTGCGCTTCGATATAACTAATATCGCGCGCACTAATGCCAGCTTTGTCTAACGTAGAACGGATCAACTCCGCCTGTGCGCCAGGGTGAGGAACCGTGTAGCCATTGGTTTTACCGCCATGATTAATGCCTGTGGCACGCACCACGGCATGAATAACATCGCCACTTTCAATAGCCTGACCAAGCGGTTTTAACAACACCGCCCCGACGCCCTCACCGGGCACAAAGCCATTGCCACCAGCACCAAAACTTTTACATTGGCCATCTTGTGACAACATGCGTTGAGAACATAACCCCACATAGCTAGCCGGATGCAAATAAAGATTCACCCCGCCCGCCAAGGCCAATTCGCAGTCACCACGGCGAATATGCTCACAGGCTTCGTGGATCGCAGTTAACGAGGAGGAACACATGGTGTCCACCGGCATACTTGGGCCTCGGGCATTGAGGAAATACGACAAGCGATTCGCCGCGGAACTAAAAGAGGTATGTGGGAAAAGCTTGTGGTTTTGATCCCACAACGCAGGTCCATACAGGTTAAATTCGGTTTTGGTAATACCCACAAACACACCCAGGCGTTGTTGATATTGCTGTTTTAAAATCGTTCGCGTGTAACCGGCATCTTCAAGGGTATTCCATGCCACCTGCAAAAACAGTCGTTCCTGTGGATCGATGTTCATGGCCTCTCTGGGTGAGATGTTAAAGAACAGCGGGTCGAAGTCAGCAAACTGGTCTATAAACCCACCCCATTTGCTGTAGCTCTTACCTTGTTTTACTGCTTCTTCTTTGTCCGATTGATAAAAACCATCAAGCGACCAACGTTCAACCTCAGTAATAGAGTCCTTACCCGTTTTGAGGTTTTCCCAATATTGCTCCAGATTATCCGCCTGCGGGTAAATACCGCTAAGGCCAATAATGGCAATAGGCTCTTGTTCAGAAAGTGCAGATGGTGGAGCACTCCTTACAGGCATAGGGGTTGATTTCAGTGCAACCGTACCGGGTATGCTTGCACCAATATCGGTATTTGTTTGTGTCGTTGGTTTCGTGGATTGAGACGCTTGATTGAGCTCAGCACTTAAATCTGTCCACTGGTGGCAGATTGCCCCATAGTCGCTAACAAAGTGCTCGGTTAGCTCAGCCAAGGTTTGATATTCAAAAAACAATGTCTTTGAAATATTGCCAAAAATTGCCGCTAATTTCAGGTTAAGCTGCTGAATGATCATCGAATCGATGCCATACACTTCTAGCACTTCATTCTCGTCGATGCTCGACGTTGGCAGTTCTATGGTTTCCCCAAATAGCACTTTGATTTTGTCTAAAGTACGCAGGGTTAATTGCTCTGGGTCAACATCGTTGATGTCACTCAGATCAGGGGCACTTAGGTTTGGCGCAGTGCGTTTTTCGATAATGCTGGCTCTTATTCTCTGAATGTCTCCTTCCATCACCAGAATTTGAGATGGTGTCGCACTCAGGCTGTGATAGAAGGCCAACAACCCCGATTCAGTATTCATGGCAACCATGCCAGTGGTGAAAGTCAGCATTGACTCGGTAGCAGCATCCACTCGCATGCCACCGTCTTTCCAAAGTGGCCAGTTGATCGACAATGTACGCCCATAGCGTTGCTGAGTATCAACCAAATGATTACGGTAATGAGCGAACTGATCCATAAAAGCATTCGCTACGGCGTAGTCACTCTGCCCGGCATTACCAACGGCACTGGCACCTGACGAAAACAGCACGAAGAAGTCCAGGTTCATGCCTTTGCTGGCTTCGTCAAGGTTTACTGCACCAGACACTTTTGGCGCGAGCACTTGTTTGAATTCTTGCTCAGATTTTTTAAGGATGAAGTTATCTGCTACCAAACCAGCACTGTGAATAATGCCGTCCAGCCCTTTATAGTTTTGCTGAATATGCGCAAATAGAGCATTCACTTCCTCACGTTCAGCCACATCCACGGTGAGATATTCCACATCGCCACCTTTCACTTTTAAGGCATCAAGCAAAGCTTGTTTTTCGGGGGATAATGACAAACTCTCCGAGCGCCCTGTCAGTATCAGCCTGGCATTGCGGGTTTTACTGAGAATGTCTTTGGCAAATAGCAAACCTAAGCCACCTAACCCGCCCGTGATCAGGTAAACACCGCCCTCCTTGAATACGCAACGGGCTTGATCATGTGCCTTTTCAAATCCTTGAAGTTCTTCCCAGCCTTGTACCCAAAGCGCATCGTTTTGATACTTGAGTACCGATTCTTGCGGCAACTGCGCACTTTGCTGTAACTGTTCCACCACCGATTCAGGACTCAGCGCTGGGTCAATATAGATAAGTTGCCCTGCTATTTTGGGGTTCTCTTGAGTGGCGCTTTTCAGTAATCCTGAAAGGCCGGCAAATACTGAGCCCGCTGGAGTATTAGGCACAAGGATTTGAACAAGGATTTTTTCCTTTGATTTAGGCTGCGCTTTAGATTGTATAAGTCCCTTAATCCAATCGAAACAGGCTAGCGCATACTCGCTATACTGTTGGTCGATGGTGTCAGCGTTTGATTGTAAAACGCGGCACTGACTTGAAGGGATTGCATTGTAAATCGCCTCAGATTGAATTGTTTCCAACCCACACAGCACAAGGTGATGCTCTGCGTATCCTTGTTGATTTTGCACTGTAAAAACCGGAGCTGGCAGCCAAACCGGTTTTGCCAACAAGGTGGCAACAGAGCGCTCTCCACCGCCAGTTGAACCTTGAAGGTTAGTTAACTCACTATTGGTTTTTGGGTTAATACTCTCTTGCTTATTGGGCTTGGCATCAATCCAATAACGTTCTCTGGCAAAGGGATAACCTGGTAAGTTAATGCGCTTAGGCTTGGTTTCCAAGTACAGTTTGTTCCAATCAAACTCAAATCCTCTCACCCATAAATCAACGAGTTTTGAAGCCTTGTTAGGGCTTGGGTTGGGGCAAATCCAGTTCTCGATTGCGGCAAGCAACTCCTGATCGGTGGTAAAAACAGCCAATGTGGCTTTATTGCTTTTTACTTGCCCCTGAAAAACCCCTTCAACATCTTTCTGTTTTTCAAGATAAGCGCTAAGCCTTGCTTTGAGCTGAGCCGCAGAGCTGGCGATAATCCCCAAACGTTCACCCATCGCTTCACGCCCAACTTGAAGCGTGTAAGCCATAGCTCTCAAATCAACCGATTCATACTTGCTAACAACGTCCAGAAGATCACGAGCACGCTGTTTAAGCTGCTCTTGTGTGTTAGCTGATAGGGGTATGATTACAGGATTAGCCAGAATTTGCGCATTGTTTGAAGCAAGATTGGCGGTTTCGTATTCCTCAATAATCATGTGAACATTCGTGTTGCCCACACCAAAGGTAGACAACGCCGCCATTCTGGGCAGCACTTGCCCGGCAATTTCCGGGCTACGCCAAGTTTGATTTTCTTGCAAAACAAAGAACGGCGTTTGCTCTAATTTCAGAAGAGGATTAACCTCACGCACATGCAAGGTTTTCGGTAATACTTTGTTTTTTAAGCTTAATATTACTTTAATTAAACCTGCCAAGCCCGCTAACGGCTCGGTATGCCCTATGTTGGATTTAATGGAACCCAAACCAATGCGCTTGGTGTCAAATTCAGACAATATGCCCTGTTCTTGATAAGCGGCTTGATAAGCTTCTTTTAAGGCCGTGACTTCAATGGGGTCGCCCAGTGATGTGCCTGTACCGTGACATTCAACCAAACCAATTTGTCTTGGGTCGATATTGGCTTTCTTGATAACGCTGCTGATAAGCTCAAACTGCGCTCTAACATTTGGCGCTGTGAGTGAGTTAGATTTCCCGCCATGATTCACTGAAATCGCCCGGATCACCCCGGCGATAGGGTCGCCATCTTTTTCGGCTTGCGACAACGACTTCAGGAAGATAACACCAACCCCCTCTCCTCGCGCATAGCCATTGGCATCGGCAGAGAAAGTTTTACAACGACCGTCTTCGCAGATCATGCCGGCTTTGTCGTACATGTTATGGTAATCGGGCAATAGCATTAAGTTGGTCGCGCCCACTAATGCCCCTTCACAACCACCATAATTAATCGAATTGATAGCATGGTTAATACTGACGCCAGAGCTGGAACAGGCGGTATCAATTAACTCACAAGGCCCGGTGATACCCAACATGTATGACACCCTGCTTGGTGCAAAAACATGGGCTTGCGCCTGCATGGTGATAGGAGGCGTTTGAACCAGACCTTGCTTAACAATTTTCTGATAATCCACTGTATTCGCAGAGTAATACACACTAATGCGCTTACCTTTTAAGGTCTGCGGGTTGTAACCTGCGTTTTCTATAGCATGGTAGACATTTTGAATATAAAGACGATGTTGCGGATCCATCAATTTCGCTTCAAGCGGCGAAATATGGAAAAAGCCCGGATCAAACACGTCGACATCCTTAATAAAACCACCCCACTTCACTTTGGTGAAGTCACCTGTATTGGGGTCGCCGTAAGTGTCTTGCCACACCCAGCGATCTTCTGGTATTTCCCGAATACAGTCTTTTCCGCTATGGATATTGTCCCAATATTGTTCTAAGTCCACGGCATCCGGGAAAGCGCCGCTCATGCCAATAATAGCGATGTCGCATTGAGTATCCAGCGTGCGAGAAATTTGTTTTTGCACAACAGGTTTAGCCCGAGAACCAGGTCTTTGGCGGGTAAGTTGACGATGAGCAAAGGTGTCCGCAGACTCAACTGACACAGCAAGTTCTTTTAGTGTTGCCGATGACGGAAATGGCGTAGTTGGAGATGTTACCAATGGTGCTGTTTTGACGTTTTGATCAGCTTGAGCTGCTTGAGTATAAAAAAAGCTTTCGTTGACCTTTTTCTCCACCAGCGTGATCAGCTCTGCCAACGAGCTCAACTCGAACAGGCTAACGGCTTCAATAGTAATAGAGAATCGCTCACTGATTTTACGCGCCAGCTCAGAAATCATAATCGAGTCAATGCCATAGCTGCCCAACGGTTCATTGGTTTCCAGCTTGCCACTGTCGATTTTGGTGATCAGTGAAAACAAAGACAATATGTCGTTGCCGAGGCTTTGAGCGTCGATCATCATAGCGGGCGCAACTTCTTGCACCACTTCTGGTAGTGTTGCTGCGCTGGCTGCTACCGTACTGTTCGAGGCACTAGTCGGAGTGGTCAGTGAATGCTTTCCACCTTTGTGTGATCCGTCAGAACCATCGCCATCATAATACTCAAACCAGTAATGCGCCGGATCGAACTTTTGCCACTTCCTGAACTCATTCAACGTACCTGGGAAAATGGCAGCATTTTCGCCTGTGTCGGTCTGATACCAGGAAGAACATCCAGAACCAAACGAGCCATCACGGTTTTTAGTTCGAACGTGATCAACAAACTTGGCCACTTCTTCAGATTTAACTTCGATAGATTTGACGTTATTGGCTTCACAGTATTGGATAATCTCCAACAAGCTCTCGCAGTTACTTTCATAGATTTCCGTTACTGACGTGGAGTTTGTGCCTGAGCTCGGGCCTGCGCCAAAGAACAGGTTCGGGAATTTTGAGAAAGCATTACCCGCGTAAGTTTGCGGGAAACCTTCAAATTGGCTGTTAAGGTCAATGTTATCGCGCCCTGAAATAGGGAAAAAAGGCTTAAATCCATGTAAATCGTAGCCTGTAGCACAGATAATGATATCAAAGTCCTGAGCACCGTCTTCCGTTTCAATTCCTGTAGGTGTAATGCGTGTAATGCGCTTACCTTCCAAGGTGACGTTTTCAGCTCTGATTTGTTGATGGTACGAATGAGATAAACATGGACGACTGCAACCCGGCGTATAGTCAGGTACCATGTCTCGCTCTTCCAGCCATTTATAGAATGAGCGCCACTCATCATCGAGTACGCGATTGAAATATTTTTCAATTTGCGTGTCAGGATGGAACGGATTGATTTTGACCGGATCATTTAAAACATGGAAGAACTCATCAACCCCCGCCAGATATTCAGCACGACACTGTAACCAGTATTCATAATCACTGCTTAAACGCTGCTGTGTTTGTTCTGTGTATACGGCTCTGGGGTACAGGTATTTCGGCGTTCTGGCGTAAACCGTTAATTTATCCACTACAGGCTGAAGAGTTTCAACCAGCTGAACCTGGGTTGTACCGTTACCAATAATCGCAACTTTTTTGTTGTTAAAATCAAGCTCGTCCGCTTTGCATTCAAGCACATGCTTTAGCGTACCGTTGAAATCATCAATACCCGGTACATTTGGCATTTTTTTACTATGGCCTAAACCTTCATTGGCAGCATTAATAAAGTATTTGGTGTTAAGTGTTTCACCGCTGTCCAAAGCCAGTTGCCAATGACCTTGTCTACCTTCGTAAGACGCTTCTAAAATACGGGTATTGAACTCGATATGTTCATACAGCCCATACTTGCTGGCAACACCTTGCAAATACTCTAATATTTGTGGCTGTTTGGCCCACATGTCGCCTTTAAAGTGTTCGAATGAATAGGCATAAGCGAGCATGGGAATATCACAGCCACAGCCCGGCCAGCGATTGACATACCAAACACCGCCAACATCATCGTTTTTCTCGATAATCTTGAATGGGATATTCGCTTTCTTTAAATAAACCCCCATGCAAATACCGAATAGCCCAGCGCCGCCAATTACAACCAATGGCTGGTTTGAGGATGGTTTAGCCATGACGTTTGAGCCTGAGTTCTCGACTTTCGTTGAAGGGTTTGTGGACGCCGATTTAAAGAAACGTTCCTGAGATACCGTATTCATTTGTAGCCCTCTCATCCTGACACAGATATTGCCTTCACTGTCGGTTAGATCGATATCAACCTTGTCATTACCCTCTGTGGAGTAACGGATCCATGCGTACATGTGTGGCGTGCAGGCCGATAGAATGCTGAGCGCATCCATTGTTGTGGGGAGTGTTAAGTAGTGCGACAGGTCGCTGTTGTCTGCCAT
Source organism: Paraneptunicella aestuarii (assembly GCF_019900845.1). Classification (NCBI taxonomy): domain Bacteria; kingdom Pseudomonadati; phylum Pseudomonadota; class Gammaproteobacteria; order Alteromonadales; family Alteromonadaceae; genus Paraneptunicella; species Paraneptunicella aestuarii. The sequence continues at coordinate 2,621,215 of NZ_CP074570.1, forward strand.
CATTCCTATGGTGGCTTTTAGCACGGCATCCATTATTGCCGGATGCAACACATAGTCCCCCTGGGTAGATAACAATGCTTCTGGCAAATTCAATTGAGCGAGCCATTGTTGCTCACCTCGATAAAGGGTGATGCCGCTCTGATACGCTCTACCGTAACGAATGCCAAGGTGCTCAAATGCCGAGTGTATTTGATCGGCATTAAAACGACTGGCTTGCATATGAGCCTTTAACTGGGCGATGTTCAGAGCCGTTACAGGCAAATTGGCGATGTATTCGGCCTTGCCCTGACAATAGATCTTTTCTTGTCCAGCTTCGGTACTAAACACTTCGAATCCTAACTGCTCATCGTCATGCCTGAATAGCGCAATAGAAATCTGCATTCCGGGATCAAGTATGAGCTCTCCCCAAGCCACATCGAATAACTCAAGGGCGCTGGATTCATCCGTCTCAGGTAACGCATAGGCCACAGCGGCACGAGCCATTTCCAGGAAGGCAAAAGCAGGTAAGCTTGGTTGCCCCGCAATGCTGTAGTCTTTTAAGAAAAACTCGGTTCCAGTGAAACGAGAGGTAAAACGTTGCTCTTGCAAATCTGAGGTATTCTCGTGTAGCAAAGGATGAATCGTGCGAGTTGAAAGCGCGCTTGATTCGATGTAGGTTTGTTGCTCTTGTTCACTGGAGATCCAGTATCGCTCTTTGGCAAACGGGTAACCTGGTACTTTGATGCGGGCAGGTTTAACTACGCCATACAGTTTATTCCAATCAAGTACCAACCCTTTCACCCACAGCTCAATAAGCTTGGACAGCTTTTTGCGCTCTACCCATTTTTCAATGGCTTCTTGTAGCTCGTCATCGGCGGTGAATATGGACAGGTTTTCTTTATTGCTTTTCACTTGCCCCACATACAGGCCATCAGCCTGTTTATCAGCCAAATAGTGTTGAAGTTTTTCTGCTAACTCCTGCTTTGAAGTCACTAGCAAGCCCAAGCGCTCTTCCATGGCTTCTCTGCCGACTTGCAAGGTGTAAGCCAGAGAACTCAAATTAAAATCGGTAGCGGCATCGAGATAAGTCAGTAAGTCTTCAGCCTTTTGCCTTAACTGCGCTTTGGTTCGTGCTGATAATGGAATGAGCACTTCGTCATCGTGTACTTCATAAGGTGCTGTATTGGGAGCGTTATACTCTTCCAGCACGATGTGTGCATTGGCACCACCAAAACCAAAAGAACTTACCCCTGCACGTCTTGGGATTTCCTGCCCGGTGTCATCTTTTAAACGCTCCCATGGCTTGGTTTCCTGCACTATGTAGAAAGGCGTATTCTGCAAATTGATATAAGGGTTAACCTTCTCGCAATGCAGGGTTTTAACCAGCTTTTGATGTTTAAACTGCAACAAAACCTTGATCACACCTGCCACACCCGCAGCAAGTTCCAAGTGACCGATATTGCTTTTCACCGAGCCAAGGCCGCAATGGGATGTGTCAACGGTAATCCCCGCGTCTTGATATAAATCCTGGAACGCTGATTTGAGGCCGTTAATCTCAATAGGATCGCCTAATTCTGTGCCTGTACCGTGCGCCTCAATATAAGCAATGGTTTTGGGACTAAAGCCCGATTTTTTATAGGCGGTTTTTAGCAGTTCAGCTTGCGCTTTAGGATTTGGTGCGGTTAATGAATTGGCGCGACCACCATGGTTTTCAGCAGTAGCACGGATAACACCGTAAATATGATCCTTGTCGGCTTCGGCTTGTTTCAATTTTTTCAGGAACAGAATACCCACGCCTTCGCCGCGAACATAACCATTGGCAGCAGAAGAGAAGGTCTTGCATCGTCCATCTTCGCTCAACATGCCAGCCTTATTGAAGCTGATGTGCAATTCCGGGTTAACAATCGTGTTTACGCCCCCTACAAATGCAGCATCACAGTTTCCTTCGTTCATGGCCTGAACAGCGCGGTGAATCGCCACTAAAGACGAAGAACAAGCAGTTTCTATGGGCTCACTTGGGCCATGCAAATTGAGGAAAAAGCTCATGCGATTAGGGCCGACGGAATACACGGCCCCGGTAGACGTGAAACCTTCAATGGTTGTGCCTGCTCTGGCGAGCAAACCGCTATAACCACCACTACCTGTTCCAACAAATATTCCCGTATTACTGCCCGACAAACTGCTAGCGTCGTAGTTAGCATCTTCGATAGCGAGATAAATGTGAGTCATAAGCAACCGTTGTTGCGGCTCCATAAGCTCGGCTTCTCGCGGTGAAATGCCAAAAAATAATGGATCAAACTCTGCAACACTGTCGATAAATCCGCCCCACTTAATGTTCGACTTATTAATTTCTTTGTGCGGATCGCCGTAAAGCGCTTGCCAGTCCCAACGATCATTTGGGATCTCGGAAATACTGTGTTTTTCTTCTACGAGGTTATTCCAGAATTGTTCTAAATTCGACGCTCCGGGGAAACTACCGCTGATACCAATAATGGCAACAGGCTCGGCTTCCATTCTGTTAGGGAAAGCGCTATTAGACAAAGCGTGTCTGGCAAAACGAGAACGTCGTTTTGAGGCCGTAGCAGTTTGAACTGGCTGTGCCTGTTTCAATTCGGAAGAAACGGCTTTGTTCTCTTTGGCTTTGTTTTGCGTCTGCGATTTTTTGTCTACTTTAAACAAAGCGGCAAACACGTTCTGGTAGTCATCAACCAGATACTCACCTAAACGCCCCAGAGTTGAATGCTCAAAGAATACAGTGGGGTTTAAATCTAAATCGAACTTGTGGTTAAGTTGGTTGGTAAACTCTGTCAAGCTGATAGAGTCAAAACCGTAGTCGTTCAGTTCTGTTTCCAGGTCAATGTCTGACAACGGTACTTTCAAGTTTTCCGACACCAACCCCATTAACATATTCTGAACTTTTAGCACTAAATCACGGCTATCGTTGTCACTTTGGGAAGTATCTGACACATCTGAAATGCCTACCGCTTCAGATTGTTCAACTTCGTTGCGCTCAATAACAGGCTCAACAAAAAGCGGCTGTTTTAGCTTAGCTAGTCGGCCTTCCATCACCACAAATTGAGGCGCATTGGAACTCAACGCCTGATAAAACGCATTGATACCAGTCTCGGTTGCCATTGGAAGCATACCTGTAGACTCTGCCATCATGGTTTCACTGGCTTGGTCAATGTGCATACCGCCGTCTTTCCAAAGAGGCCAATTAATGGAAACGGTATGCCCGCTACGCTGCTGCAACTTCACCTGTTCATTACGATAAGCAGCAAAGTGATCCATAAATCCATTGGCACAGGCGTAGTCGGCCTGCCCAAAGTTGCCCAATACGCTGGTGCTAGATGAGAACAATACAAAAAAGTCCATCTTGATATGCGCTGTGGCAGTATCCAGATTTAACGTACCCGCCACCTTTGGGCTCAGCACCTGCTTAAATTCATCTAGCGATTTTTTCTGAATGAAGTTATCGGCGATAACGCCGGCACTATGGATAATGCCATTTAATTTGCTGTGCTGGTGTTCTATACCGGCGACGAGCCTGGCAACCTGTTCAGCATCAGAAATATCTATCGCATGGTAAGCAATGTCGACGCCCAAGGCGCTTAACTCTTCAAGTTGTGCCTGTTTTTGCGCTGACAATGCTGATAACTCAGAGCGCCCGGTTAATACTATCTTGGCATTTTCAGTGTGTTTAATGATCTCTTTGGCAAATAGCAATCCAAGTGCACCTAAGCCACCTGTGATCAGGTACACGCCAGCATCGTTGAACAAGCCACCGATATACCCGGCTTCACTTACATTTTGGGCTTGCCAGGTTAAATACTGTCGCTGTGCATGTTCGTATCTAAATACCGAACCGTAAGTTAAACCTGTATTTTCATTGAGCTTGTCTGCCAGACTTTGTGTCGTTTCTTCCGCTCCAATCTGGACAATCTGACCGGTAATTTTGCGGTTTTCCAGAGTAGCGGTTTTCAATAAACCAGACAGCCCTGCCAGCACCGATTTCTCAAGGGTATCAGGCAAAACAATTTGAATAAGCACCTTGCCTTGAACGCCTTTTTCGAACATGCGTTGAATCATTTCGAAGAAATACACCGCGTACTCTTCATAACGCTCAGCAAGGCTTTGCCCTGTAGAATGGATGCCCACACACTGGCTACCGGTCAGTAACGATCCCAACTCTCCAGCTTGAATATCACTCAATTCACACAGCACAACATGATGTTCTGAGTAATTCTGTTGAGGTAACACAGAAGGTGAATCTTTCCAGGCAGGTATTGCTGCCAATGTCCCTATTGTGTGAGTACCTGTAGTTTGATTTTGAGAATATGAAAGTGTTAATTGGCCTTCTAATTTTCGAGAAGAAAACGCAAGCATTCGGACACAGATATTGCCCTGTTCATCACACAGGTCGATATCAAATTTCTGAACTTTTTCTGATCCTGTATTGCTGGTGTTTCGCACCCACGCATACATAGTGCTGGTGCAAGCTGCATATATTTCGATAGCGCCCAAAGCAAAAGGCAGATTCGGTTTGGCATGAGAGTCTTTTGCCAGGTCACCATTCAAGGTTAAAGCGATGGTGCACTGTAAGGCAGAATCCATCAAGCCTGGGTGAAGAACGTAATCTTGCAGCGTATCAGCAATAGAAGAAGGAAGTGACAGCTTTGCCAAGGTTTGCCTGTCACCTTGATAAAGCACATCAATACCTTGATGCCCTGCACCATATTCAAACCCCATGCCTTTAAAGGCTTCATAACACTGCTTAGCGCTTAGGCTGCCCTGTGTCATTTCAGACTGAAGTTGCTCAATATTAAGCCTGGATGGCGTGTCTTTTACACGAAACTCTGCCACACCCTGAGCATGAATAATGCTCTCTGGTTCGTCATCCAGACTCTGATCGAAAGAGTCCGTTAGTTCACTGTAAACTTCGAAATGAATCTTTTGATTTTCGTCATCAAACAGGCTGATGTGGGCGTATTTCAGGGTTTGTTCACTGTCGTCTGTCTCACTCCCATTGATAAAAATAGGCTGCATCCAGACCACATTTTTTAGGGTAATAATGGTATTAGGTGCTAGCTTTCCAGCGGCTTTTTCCAAAGCAGCACGTGCCATTTCCAAATAGCCCACTCCAGGAAAGACTTTTGTTCCCTGAATTCGGTGATCCTGTAAGAAGAACTCATTTCCTGTAAAACCAGAGGTAAAGCGTTGCTCTTGTAAGTCGGAAGTATTTTCGTGCAATAAGGGGTGAAGTCTACGACTAACAAGATTTGATGCTTCTAACGCCTGTTCTTTAGCTTTGTTTTTAGCAACCCAATATTTGTCTTTGGCAAAGGGGTAAGTCGGCACACTAATTCGAACTGGCTTCACTTCGCCATACAGTTTATTCCAATCGAACGACAGACCTTTCACCCACAATTCAACGAGTTTGGACACTTTTTTACGGGCAACCCATTTCTCGATGGCTTCTTGTAGTTCTTCATCGGCAGTAAATATGGCCAAGCTTTCTTTGTTTTGCTTCACTTGCCCAACATAGACACCATCAACAGTCTTGCCTGCCACATAGCTTCGCAGCTTCTCTTCCAATTCCAGCTTTGAAGTCACAAGCAAGCCTAATCGCTCTTCCATGGCATCTCTGCCAATTTGCAAGGTGTACGCCAGTGAACTTAGATTGACCGAGCAAGCAGAGCCAAGATAAGCCAATAAATCAGAGGCTTTCTGGTTTAGCTGTGCTTTGGTTCGTGCAGATAGCGGAATGATCACCGCACTGTCAAGTTGCAGTTCTGGCGCGGGAGCCGTAATCGCCCCTTGGTACTCTTCCAGTACAACGTGAGCATTAGCGCCACCAAAGCCAAATGAACTCACCCCAGCTCGCCTTGGAATGTCTTGCCCGGAATCGTCTTTTAAACGCACCCATGGTTGGGTTTTCTGAACAATATAGAAAGGTGTATTGTGTAAATTAATATAAGGGTTAACTTCATCGCAATGCAGCGTTTTAACTAACGTTTGATGTTTAAACTGCATCAGGACTTTAATCACCCCCGCCACGCCCGCGGCAAGCTCTAAGTGACCAATGTTGGTTTTCACTGAACCTAGCCCACAGTGCAAGGAATCAAGCTTCGCGCCCGCGTCTTGGTATAGGTCGTGGAAGGCCGATTTCAGGCCATTAATTTCAATGGGATCACCCAATTCAGTGCCTGTGCCGTGAGCCTCGATGTAACTGATGGTTTTCGGGCTAAGACCTGATTTCTTGTACACGGTTTTGAGCAATTCAGCTTGCGCCTTGGGGTTTGGCGCGGTTAATGAATTGGCTCGCCCACCATGGTTTTCCGCACTACCGCGGATAACACCGTAGATATGATCTTGATCGGCTTCGGCTTGCCTTAATTTTTTCAGAAACAGAATGCCCACACCTTCGCCACGAACATAACCGTTGGCGGCAGAAGAGAAGGTTTTGCATCGCCCATCTTCACTCAACATACCTGCTTTGTTGAAACTGATGTGCAATTCCGGGTTCACCAGAGTATTTACCCCACCGACAAACGCTGCATCACAACTACCTTCATGCATGGCCTGTACGGCACGATGAATAGCGACCAAAGATGAAGAGCACGCCGTTTCGATAGGTTCACTTGGCCCATGCAGATTGAGGAAATAACTCATTCGATTAGGGCCAACGGAATACACCGCGCCAGTAGAGGTATACCCTTCAATGGCTGCACCATATTTCGATAACAAGCCGCTGTAGCCACCAATACCTGTACCAACGAAAATCCCTGTATTGCTACCAGACAAGCTACTGGCGCTATAATTGGCATCTTCGATAGCTAAATAGATGTGCTTCATTAACAGGCGTTGCTGAGGATCCATTAACTCAGCTTCTCGTGGCGAAATACCAAAGAACAGTGGGTCAAACTCTGCAACACTGTCGATAAATCCACCCCATTTAATGTTGGATTTATTGACTTCTAATTGCGGGTCGCCATACAGCTCCTTCCAGTCCCAGCGCTCGATTGGGATTTCTGAAATACTATCCTTCTCTGCAATAAGATTGTTCCAGAACTGCTCAACATTCTCGGCACCGGGGAAACAGCCACTTATACCAATAATGGCAACAGGCTCTTCTTCCACTCTGGAAAATTCACCTTGGAATGATGCATCAGAGACGGCTTTAGCCACAAAACGCGAACGTCGCTTAGAGACAGCTTGAACCAGTGGCGCTTGATTGGGTTGAACCATGCTGGACGGGTTCTCAATCCGGCTCTCTACTTTGCTCGTGATTGAGCTGGTAACGTTAAAGAAAGATGCAAATACCGCTTCATAGTCTTGTACCAAATATTCGCCTAAACCGCCGAGTGTTGAATATTCAAAGAAGATGGTTGGGTTCAGGTCTAAATCATATTGCTCATTTAGCTGATTGGTGAATGCGGTCAAGCTAATGGAGTCAAAGCCGTAATCGTTAAGTTCGGTATCCAGATCGATATCGCCCAAAGGCACTTTCAAATTTTCTGATACCATACCCATCAACATGCCGTGAACTTTTGTCAAAATAGCGCCGACATTAACGGCTTCTGTTGCAGTGCGATCTGCTACGATATTAGCCGTCGCAGCATTATCTACAACGGTGTTAACCACAGATGTTGATGGTTCTAAGGCTGCAACTGACTCCTGCCCAGCAAAGACTTCCGAATGTTCACTGATGAGAAACTCACTTAGCCCACTAAGGGTGGAATATTCAAAGAAGACCGTGGGGTTAAGGTCTAAATCGTATGTTTCGTTTAATTGGTTAGTAAAAGCGGTCAGACTAATGGAGTCAAAACCATAGTCGTTGAGTTCAGTATCCAGATCGATGTCGGCTAATGGCACTTTTAAATTCTCAGATACCATGCCCATTAATATTTTCTGGACTTTCAAAAGCAGATCACGAGTGCTATCTACCGCCATCGACACAGGTTTAACAACGGTTGCAGATGCCACAACAACAGGCTCAACAGAAACTGGCTCAACAAAAAGCTGCTGCTTGATTTTCTGCACATAGCCTTCCATCACCACAAACTGAGACGCGCCTGAGTTTAATGCCTGATAAAACCCCTCAATACCCGTTTCAGTCGCCATAGGTACCATGCCAGTGGTTTCAATCATCATAGCTTCGCTCGCCTGATCGATATGCATACCACCTTCTTTCCACAACGGCCAATTAATGGAAATGGTATGCCCTCGGCACAGCCCCTGCTTAACCAGTTCGTTGCGGTACGCAGCGAAGTGATCCATAAACCCATTAGCCGCGGCGTAATCTGCCTGCCCCAAATTTCCTAACACACTGGTGCTGGATGAGAACAACACGAAAAAGTCCATCTTCATGTGTTGAGTCGCGCTATTCAGGTTGAGAGTACCGGATACTTTTGGAGACAGCACTCGTTTGAATTCACTAAGTGATTTTTTTTGAATAAAGTTGTCAGATATGATCCCTGCACTATGAATGATGCCATCGAGTCGGTTGTGCTGTTGTTCAATATCTGCGATTAACCTGGCTACTTGCTCAGCGTCGGAAATATCCACTGCGCAGTAGCGAATGTTGCCACCGAGTGCGGTCAATTCGTCTATTTGCTCATGCTTGTGTTGAGGCAAATCTGATAACCGGGAGCGTCCGGTCAGGATGATTTTTGCAGTTTCTGTATGCTTGAGTATTTGTTTGGCAAATAACAGCCCCAGCTCACCCAAGCCACCCGTAATCAGATACACACCTCGTTCTTTGAACACATAATGAGTGTGCTCTGGTGTGATATTTTCATAGGATTGCCATGTTAAATATTGGCGCTGTGTGTGTTCATACCTAAAAACAGAACCATAAGTTAAACCAGTATTTTGCTGTAGTTTGTCTGCCAGGCTTTGTACGGTTTCCTGTGCCCCCACCAGAATAGTCTGGGCTGTAATTTTGCGGTTTTCCAAGGCCGCCGTTTTGAGTAAACCCGATAATCCTGACAACACAGAGTTGTCGATATTGTCAGGCAATAGGAGTTGGATCAGGGTTTTGCCTTGTAAACGCTTTTCCAGCCTCTGTTTGATCATGTCAAAGCAAGACACTGCATACTCTTCATAACGAGCAGCAAGACTTTGCCCCGAGGAGGGTAAACTCACGCACTGGCTGCCTGCGATTAAGGTTTCGAACCCATCGGGTTGAAGGTTGCCCAGCTCACACAGCACAATAATATGTTCGGCATAGCTCTGCTGATGAGAAACCGCAGGTGAATCTTTCCAGATGGGTGTGGCTAATACGGTGTCGATTTTTTGATTTTTTGTTTGCGCAGATAGCTTTTGAGCATTTTGGTTTTGTCCTGCAGACGCGCCAATTTGCCCTTCGAGTGTACGGGAAGTAAACCCACTCATTTTGATGCAAATATTGCCCTGCTCATCGCACAGGTCGATATCAAACTTCTGCACCTTACCTGAAGCAACAACGCTAGTATTTCGAACCCAGGCATACATATTCGCTGTACAAGGCGCATAAATTTCAAGCGCATCTAAAGCGAAAGGCAGGTTGGGCTTAATTTGGACATCTTGTGCTAAATCACCCGTTAACATTAAGGCTATGGAAGCCTGCAAGGCAGAATCCATTAAACTGGGGTGAAGTAGATAATCTGCCTGTGTTTCAACGATGGAAGCGGGAAGAGATAACCTGGCTAAGGCTTGTTTGTCACCTTTGTGAAGTAGCTGTATGCCTTGATGCCCTGCTCCATATTCAAACCCCATTGCCTGGAAAGCTTGATAACATTGAGCGGCAGTTAAACTGCCCTGTGTCATTTGTGTCTGGATTTCATCAACATTAAGCTGACCCGGCGCGCTTTTTTGCTGGAACTCAGCAACACCTTGGGCGTGAAGCGTGTGTTCTTGTTCTACTTCTTCCTGTAATTGCTGATTTAACTCGCTGTAAACCTCAAAATGTATCTTGTGATTGTCTTCACCGAACAAGCTAATGTGTACTTGTTTTAGGCTGTCCCCAGCTTCATCAACCACAATAGGTTGCATCCAGACAACATTTTTTAGGGTAATGGCAGTATTCGATTCTAATTTTCCAGCAGATCGTTCCAAGGCAACACGCGCCATTTCCAGATATCCGACGCCAGGAAAGATTTTAGCTCCCTGAATTTGGTGATCGTTGAGGAAAAACTCAGCGCCAGTGAATCGTGAGGTGAATCGCTGCTCTTGTAAATCGGAGGTGTTTTCATGCAACAAGGGATGAATAACGGAAGCGCCCACCTGATGATTAACCTTGCTCACCCGGTGGTTCGCTTCAATCCAATATTGTTCATTGGCAAAAGGATAAGTCGGCGCAGGGACTTTTTGAGAAAATGCGCCGTATAAACCTTGCCACGACACATCAACGCCAGATGTCCACAAAATGGCTAATTGCCCAAGGTTGCCTTCATTGATTGCGACATCAATGACGTTTTGCCCTACTCCGCCATCAAATAGCACTTCGATTTCAGAACGAGCAACATTGATATTTTTCTGCCAACAAGCAGCGATTTTTTGCTCCCCACGAACCCATTTATCGAGCTTTTCTCGCAAATCGTCGTAGCTACTGACTTTGAGTGCCAAGCGTTCTTGCATAGCGGTGCGACCCGTTTGCAATGTATAGATAAAGTGAGCAAAGGGCGGCAAATTAGCGTGATCAATCCAGGCGATAACACGGGTTACATAATTCTCTAAGCGCGCCATATTTTTTGCAGACAGCACAAATAAGTAATGATCGTGCGTAACGTCTGGAATTTCAGTCCTATGGTACTCACCTAAAACAACATGAGCATTAGCACCGCCAGAACCAAAACTGCTGATCCCGGCATATCTTGGCTGATTATTCACCACGTCCCAATCCTTGTTTTGAGCAACAATATAAAGGGGCGAGTCCTGGATCTCGATTTGAGGATTGAGCGTTGTGAAGTGGTTAGTTTTCGGGAGTATTTTGTTTTGAAAGCATAGAATCGTTTTTAGCATACCGGTAATACCAGCTGCCGCTTCCAAATGACCTAAGTTACTTTTAACAGAAGCAACGCCACATGAAGAAGATGGAGCTGCCGCCCCCTCAGCAAAGCTGGCGAATGCCTTTTGCATACCACGAATTTCAATAGGATCTCCCAGAGAGGTACCGGTTCCATGAGCTTCCAGATAGCTAAGTTGATCTGGAGTTATGCCTGCATTTTTCCATGCCGACTCTAGCAATTCCGCTTGTTTCTGCGGGTTAGGTACAGTGAGCCCGCCGGCGAGTCCACCGTGGTTGGTGGCACTGCCTTTAATGAGTGCGTGAATAAAATCGTGATCGTTAATGGCTTGCTGTAAAGGCTTGAGTAAAAACATCACAGCGCCTTCTGAGCGCACATAACCGTTGGCACTGGCGTCAAAGGTTTTGCAGAGCCCATCAGGAGCAAGCATACCCGCCTTGTAGTAAGCAATGGAGTTGGCAGGATGGCAAATCAGGTTAATACCAGCCACCAGTGCCTGAGAACACTCACCTTTTTGTAAAGACTGAACGGCGCTATGCACGGCAACCAGAGACGAAGAACAGGCTGTATCAATTTGTAAGCTCGGCCCGGACAAGTCAAAGAAATAGGAAATTCGGTTGGCTAATACCGCTAAGGAACTTCCCGTACCGTGATGGGCTTCGACTTCTACACCAATATTATTTCTTAACTGCGCATAATCGGAACCACTGGCGCCAATGAACACGCCCAAATCTCGCTGTGTCAGCTTTTCAGGCAATGTACCTGCATTCTCAAAACACTCCCAGGCCAATTGCAACAATATCCTTTGCTGCGGATCCATGATCTCGGCTTCTTTAGGCGATATTCTGAAAAACGCAGGATCGAAACCAGCAATGTTATGCACAAAGCCACCCCGGGCAATGCCCAAGTGGCTTGTTAATGGATCGATGCCATCAGGCCAGTCGAATCGCCCTTCTGGCAATTGCCCAATGGCGCTTGAACCGTTGAGTAATCTTTGCCATAAATCATCCGCGCTTTCGATGCCATCAGGAAGCTTGCAAGCCATACCGATAATGGCGATGTCTGTGTTGTTTGAATGGTTTTGAGCCTCGACTTGTGATGCCGATGCTGCAGTGGCACTGTTTAACTGTTGTGGAGCATGATCAAGAGTCTGCAAAAGGTACTCAACGACCTTACCTGGCGTGTTGTATTCAAAGAAAAATGCGGACTCAAGAGATATGCCGTAATACTGGGAAATCTGCTCTTGTAATTCCAACAGCTCAGCAGAATCCAGACCAATCTCCATCAAAGGTCGCGCAAGGTCAAAATGCTCTTTATCTTCCCCCAAAAGCGACTCAATGATGCTCTGCACAAATTGAGTTATTTCTTGTTTTCGTTGTTTGTCTTTGCTTGTTTTATTTAAATCTTCGATTCTAAGCTCGCCAGAGTTTTGCTGCTCTGCAAAAGATGCGACTTGTGCATTGTCTGCGCCAAGTGCAGAAACCAGGTATTCAATTACCTGTTTGGGCGTGTTGTATTCAAAGAAAAACTCGGGGGCTAATATAACCCCAAAATGCTGTGCAATGGTTTCCTGCAGGTCTAGTAAGTTCACTGAGCTGAGCCCAGTTTCCATCAACGGACGATCCATGCCAAAGTCGGCTTTATTTTCTTCTAAAATCGCTTCAATGGAGTCCTGGATAAAGGTTGTAATATGTTGTCTGGAGTGAGCCTTGTGTGAGTCCTTGGGAGCGGTGGTCACAGGCTGGATTGAATGATGCACCAGCTTTTGCAGACTACGAGGCACTCGATAATGGATATTGTACCTAACCAAAACACCATAGCCTTCATTCACAGTATCGGATGGACGATAGCCCGGCATCTCTTTTTCGATATTAGCGCCGTGTGACTCATGAAATGACAAGACAGGATCTTTAACTCGCCCTCTGGCATCTCTTAAATGAATATAGTCACTAAATGTATAGCCTTTCTCTGCATGGTAGTTTTTCGTTAGTGTTACCCCTACCACTGTTTTCACACCATCGACCACGGCACAACGCTGGAGCATAAATTCGAGAAGCTGATCGCCTAAATTGAGGTTTTGGAACGCAGGATCGACATTGACCGCTAACAACTGCACCACGGTTCCTAAAGGATCATGGCATTGATGTACTGTTGCAGCAGTTTCCCCCTCAAGTCTTTCAACACTTTCAATTCTCTGACTATAAACAACGCCAACAACTTCGCCTTTTCTTTGCAGTACAAATTGCCCTTCCGGATAAGTTTCAATTCGAGCGCGGATCGTGGCATCGGGGGATTTAATTTCATTCTTCCAGCACAGTCTTTCTAACTGATAAAGTTTGGGTAAATCGTCGAAGGTGGCATGACGAATAATGTAATCCCGCTTTTCAAAATGATTCAGAGTAACTTGACAGAAATTAGCGCTTGTTGGATAGCGCTTGGGTGGGAATTTGCCAAACAAGCCAACCTGCGCAGCCAATAGCATGAACGACTCAGCATGAAGACAATAGTTGCGTGACAAGCGATGCAGAATGTCGAGATATACAGCGCCACTCTCATTAGATTCTATTTGTAACGGCTCGCCGCTCAGTTGATGCGGTTCCAGCAAGATCAGGTTACTGTATTCAATCGCCTCAACGAAACCCGTCAGGTACTTTTTCCAGGCGCTGAAAACCTGTAGAGAAGAGAGTAGCACTCCTTGAGAATTAACATACTGGCTCTGGTAAGTTCTGACCAAAATGTCCAAAGCACTATCAATGGCAATTGCCTGATTATCTTTCAGGCTGGCACTAATAGGAAAGTGGTGCCCGGTTAATCCGAAAAGCGACCCAATATATAACACCTGACTTGAGTCTTTATATCCTAAACCAGAGACGGTTTTATGAAGAGTCGCTGGATCACTACAATCGGCCTCAATCGTTTGATACGGCAATGCCTGCAGGATGCTTTCAGCCTGGTTTAATACATCTCGGTCATGATCAATGACAAGCAAGGTTAACGGATATTGTTCGAGTATTTTCCCTCGTTCACTTTGGGTCACAATCGAGTGATAAAGATGCGCTAACAGTGAAACTTCAGCGCCAATTCCTGCCAATACCACAGGTTGCCTGTTGTAAGGTGCTTGATTGAATACCCTTAATACCAATGCCTCAATATCTTTAACAGACTGACTGTGTTGCTTTTCTTCAGGTAAACGACCTTCATCAAGCAGGAAATTGACACTGCGACGATAAAGGTTTATTTCAGGTTTATCTGCCTCTAAAGCATGGTCTAACTGCCCAAATATACGTTGTTCCATATTAAACAACATCGAGCGATAGGCATCGACAACACCTAAGACTTCTATTTCGCTCACGCTTTGTTTTGCAGAATCGGTAAGCTGCCATACTTCGCTTGAATCAGTAAGCCATTGTGTATGTTTAAAAAACGTTTCAATGTTTTGATGAAGTGACTTGGGAAGGTGTTTTAACGTTTCTCCGTTCACTTCACCTGAATCCAGTGCTCCTAATCGCTTCAAACCAAGCAGAAGAAGAACACATAGCGCATCTTGCGCAACGCTGATAAAGCTTTCTTCAAGCTCCTCGGCTGGCTGTAATACTTGAGTAAGCTTTTCATTTAAGGCTTTTTGCCAGTCTTTTTCAGTCAATAAACGCTCAGGGGAAACTTCGTACAACCGGGTTAGGTTAATGGCATTTGCAGCAACATGGGCTTTTCTGCTAAGACGATAGGCATCTTGATTATTTTCCTCAAGCCAACCCAATGCACAAAGAGCCTGTAAGACGAGAGTGAAATCCCCCTCATTGGCTTTAAACTGTTTAATGAGATCAGAACGGCTGTGGAATTCCTTTACATCCAACAGTTCAAACAATCCTTGCTTTGCACACGCCTCAATAAGAGGAACAGCAACAAAGCCACGGCAATACCGATTCAATACAGAAAGCATTTTTCAAAAACTCCGTGAATGTCCCTCGCTACCGAAAAGCCATTTACCTGAGAAAGCCTCCAGGCAAGGTGTTTTTGGCGACGATTATTGGAAAAGGTAGAAAGGGGTAATCTTTAATTTGGGTTAGTTGCTACTTTTTTTCTCGACTTGAAAATATTGGGTACAAAGCGAGAAATGAAGCTTGAATTTGAGGAAACCAAATTCTCGGGATTTAAAACACCATGTTTATTCTTCAAGTTTTCTTTGAAGGACGTTAAAAATGCATTGCTTACGCCTTCTTCTGAATACAAACCTTTAGAAAATTCAG
Organism: Paraneptunicella aestuarii; assembly: GCF_019900845.1. Lineage (NCBI taxonomy): Bacteria > Pseudomonadati > Pseudomonadota > Gammaproteobacteria > Alteromonadales > Alteromonadaceae > Paraneptunicella > Paraneptunicella aestuarii. The sequence continues at coordinate 2,636,450 of NZ_CP074570.1, forward strand.
CGATAGCCTTATACACTTTTGGCACCAGGAGTAGATCCATATGATTAGGCGCATCAACATCCAGAATTTCAAAATTAGGAATATACTTCTGCCATACAGACCAGTAGTTAGTGTGATCAACATAATTCTCAGCGCTGGAAATACTGAAATAAGGCTCTAATTCACCAAAAAACATTCCGTTCTTATTACGGAAGTAATAGCACTTAACCGAATCGGGATACAGAAGTGGGCGCAACCCGTAACGATGAACCTCGAATTCACGGTAATCATTGCTCATTTGTTCGATTCTTTCGTCAAATGCTTCCTCGGTCACACTACCTCGGGTTACCGCTAAATCGATCAACTGTCTTTTGAAGAGCTTTAGTTTCAGAGAAGTGTCAACTTCATTCCTGTTGATTAAGGTTTTAGTCAAGTCTTGAGGAGCCTGAATAATTGTTCCAGCCAGCGCCCAGTTCACAGATATCAATAACCCACTCTTCGGTGTTGTTTTAAGTTTCTTTAATCCATTCGTATCCAGAGTATCCAACATCACAATGGAGGATACCTGTTCACCCATTTCCTGTATTTGACGAGTGATTTCGTAGCATATCAGTCCCCCTAGCGAGTAGCCGCCCAGATCATATGGCCCCTCTGGCTGCACTGATTTCATGATACTAATGTAATAAGACGCTATCGCCCGGATCCCCTTGCAGGATGCGGGTCTGTAGCCTTTTGACTGGATGCCATAGAAGGGTCTCTGCAAACCTTCCGCAATATTGTAGTAAGGGTACACGCCCCCAACACCACCATGTATCCAGAACACCGGACGTCCTTCTGTGGCGCTGTTAAGATGAATAAGTTCTGAGTATTTATTGGATTCTTTCCGTACACGTTCTTTGTCTTTTAACACAACTGGGACATCGACTTTTTTACGTGCCGTGGGAGCTGGGTTCTGTTGGGGCCTTTTGGCGACAGGAAGATCAATCAACTGAGGTGCAGATCCACTGTACAAAGCTTGCCAATCTACCGTTCCACCACCAACCCAGGCTTGAGCAAGTTGTGCCACATCTTCGCCAGATGCGCCTTGCGCAACGCGTTGTTGCAAGGCTTGAATAGATTCGTTTTGCGCAGAGGCCATCTGGTTTGCTGATACCCGTCCATGCCAAATATTGGATGTCGCTTTGCGTTTTTGGAAATTGGCAAGTTTTTGCTGGATATCGGCATTCATCAGCTCACTTGGCGCCTTTAAGAAATGCAATACGTGCCATAATGAATCCGCCACCTGGTTGTCTTCGATGGCCAACTCCCAAAGCTCGTTCATTAATACGGTTCTATCTTCTATCTCTTTCTTTAATTGAGGATTATCGTCTGCTGCGTCGGTTAAGCGAATATCATCCAAACTTCCACGTTGCCAGGTTTGATTGTTTACTTGCGCTAACCGCTTTTGGAACTTCTCTGCCAAGCCAATCAATTCGCCTTTCTGTCTGGTGAAAACTTCACCTAACGTTACCGCAGAGAGAATAGCGGCGGTCATACCTTGACCATAGACGGGATTATAGGTACAGACAGCATCTCCCAACGTCACAAAGCACTCAGGGCGCGCGCTCATTTTCTCAAAATGAAACACTCGACTTACGGTTTTATTACGGCTGTGAATTGATGAAAGCGGCTTGGCATCCTTTATGGCGTCGTAGATATCCGGCTCAGGTAAGCTACGTGCAAACTCAAGAAACTCAGCATCAGTTCTTGATGAGATATCACCAGCCCCGGAAAGGGTCACCATCCAACGATTGTTTTCCACCGGATAGATACAACCGCCCAGAGAATTCTTGGTTTCGTCAGGGTATATGGCCAACATTTTCCAGTCAGCCTGGAAGTTTTTCGGCTTATCATACAAACGACAGTTGTAAACCAGCGGTGGCTGAATCGCTGTTTCTTCAGGCTTTTCAAAGCCCATGTCTGCAAGCCAATCCCTCGCTTTAGAGCCTCGCCCCGCGACATCAACCACGAAATCAGCCGACAAATCCGATAAACCGTCCTTCTGTTGTAAAGTGATACCTGTCACTCTATTTTTCTCGGCGTCATATTGCAGAGAACGAACCATACCTCTTTCAATAAACTGGATTTTGTCGTTGGCGACTAATTGCTTATGAATATGCCACTCTAACAGGGGACGACTACAACCATATATCCAAATATCAGAATCGTATTTTGGGACTTTTCCTTGTGGCAGTATTGCTTCCAGATCTGCACCAATATTAATTTTAACTGCGCCGTCAGACTCTAGAGATGAGAGTAACTTTGGAAATAATCCATCAAGTATTCTTAAACTTTTGGCCAATAATATATGCAGATAGTGACCTTGAGGCACGCTTCTTCTTGGCTCAGGCTGCATTGGAAGAGCATCTCTTTCTACTACAGTTACTTTAGAAAAGTGATCGCAAAGTATACGGGCGCTAACCATTCCCCCTATACCGCCACCGATCACAATAGCATGTTCTCTGCCAGAGTAATTGTTCATATTCAAAGTCTCTTAGTTAATCTTTAAAGTCGCCAGACACATTTCTATGAGTGCATACTCAATCAAGCACATCAGGCATCGCCTTGAATCACAACAGGGAATACTTTTGAGCACATAAGGCTCGTTCAACCCGGTCATGAATGGGCTTATAGATTTCTTTTAAATAGGTGAATGAGTCGGTCTTTAATAGCAATTTCCAGCGTTTAAAGACCTGTAATAACGTCTGATTGCAAGCTCAAGAGAGCGGCTATGATTCTTGTGCCTGTGCTTTTTTTCTGGCTTCTTGAGCGTTGTATTTTCTTATCAGTTGCTGATACCAGATGAATTTAGGGTTGTTCCATTGAAACCCCGTTAATATTTCATCCAGGCGATAGGCTTCTTTTTCACGCTCGGTCATTTTCTCAAATTTCGCTTTTTCCTTTTCAGGCAATATATGCATGAGCGATGCTAAGTTGAACGGTAAGCCATAAGGTTCCAGGTTGCCGTGGTGATGAATAGCGTGCTGCGTCCTCTCTGCGGCTTTGGGATAAATACCCGGTATATATTGATGTCCAGTCACATTTTCCCAAACCTTAATGGTGTAGTAGATGCTTGCCATAAGTGGATTGAATAATGCGATGGGTCTGCCAAGGGCTTGACGTACAACGCCCTCTAAAAACCCACTTTCATCAGCCGCCAATAATGCGCTAGGTATGGCATCATGATGGGCTCCATGAAGATAAACAAAATCCAACTCAGCATTATGACCTAACCAGTGATCGCGATAATACCAACGTAAAATCCCACCAAGACTATGGGAAAACACGAAATAGTTGGCGATACAAATAATGGGTAAAAAGAGCACTGAAAAATTCAGGTAACTAACAACCAGATACCAGGGTATAAGCATCATTAAATGCGCTAACAACCCGGTAAAATAGCTATGGAAAATCTCTAAAGTGACACCTGTTTTTTTGGTCACTGTTCTTTTCCAAAGCGTTTCTATCAAAACATCTCGTACCAGTTCTTTCTTAATCAAATGGGCAACGAGTATCACTGTACGGTAAGCAGTAATTATCGCAAAGTGTATATAGATCAGATAGAAAGCCACTTCACGCACAAGTTCTGTATTGTGTGGAAGTTGAGGTGTCAAACTAATAAGGACATTTTCAACCAATAAAATGCCCGCCGCGATTAGCATCACTGGCTCAATGTTAACCAGACGGTAAATCACCATGTACCAAAATTCCTGCGGCCTGCGGAATATAATGGGTACCGTAAATTTAACGCCGTGCCTCAAAGGAAAAACCACGAGCATTATGGCGCAAAGTATTAGCCCGGTTTTTGCCATTACATTTTCAAATCCATATGAAAAAAACAAAGCCAATGCACACATAACTATCATGATTACATAATCAAGAAAGTCACTTTTAAGGTAGGTAAATCGTTTCTTTTGCACCCCAAGCAAATGGTGGTAACGGTTCGCCTCTTCCTGGTTCATGTCGTTTTCCTTATTAAGAATTATTTATCAAAATGATTACGCTGAGGTACATCGCTATCACAATCAGAAAACTTAGCGCTGTGGATTTTCACCTTCCAAATGAAGCTTCTATGCGCTCTTTCACTTCAGGCTTATGAAAAGTCAGGTCGTGCATTTTGACCTCAAGTTCAATGGCTTTTGGCAGTTCTTTACGAAGGTCTCCAATCAGGTGATCCTTCAATACAACAAGCGATTCCCTTGGTTTCTCCGCAATGGTTTTAGCCAGATTCATAGCGTAATCCATAACGTCTTTTCGAGGCAGAACAGGGAAAGGAACACCACGACCTTGTAATTCCTCACCATAATAAGTCTTGGCAGAAATCATCATTTCTTCAGATAAACTCAGCCCTAGCTTCTTTGGCAGAATAAAGGTTGACCCCATGCCAGGAGTAAAGCCATATTTCATAAAGTTAGCCGTATAAATACTCTCCCTGCTCAGGATCACAAAGTCAGAAAACATGCCCATAACAAAGCCACCGCCGATCCCGTGTCCTTGCATGGCAGAAATAACCGGAATAGGACAGTTCAGCGCCAGGCTATACAATGCCGCATCTGTAAATTTTCCTTTTCCTTCCGAAAGAGAAAACAACGCTTCTTGTGTTCCGCCACTAGAAAAATAACTGTCATAGCCCGTAAAAATGACAACCTTGTATTGGGTCATGTTTTTAATGGTTTCAAATGACTGAATTAATCCATCAATCATTGGTTCAGTGAAGGTATTCTTATGCACTTTGTCCTGCATTTTAAGTTGCAGAATACCCTCTCCAACCTCTTTCAATTCAACAACCTGATCAGACATAATCAATCATCCTCCCAAGGGAATTTCCCTGTGCGCGCATACCGTGCAATCAGGTGCAAATTATCAGGGTCAGAGAACACTTCTTTGTTCGCAGCAAGCGCATCAAACTTCCTTACGGTAAGCGTATCATCAAGCTTATTCATGTAACGCTTATAGCGAGCAATCCCTGATTTGGATAATCGTCTCAATCGCAACAAATGCCGTCTAAGTAAATTTTCACTATTCTCTTCAACAGCATCCACCAAGCCCCATTCATGTGCTTGTTTAGCGGAAATAGGCTGTGTCATTAACGTCATGTAGTTGGATTTTGAAAAGCCCATACGACGAATAAGAAAAGGTAAGACGCAAGCAGGCATCAAACCAAAAAGCAGTTCAGATAAACTAAACACCGCTTTTTCTTCACATAGAACCAGATCACAGGCAGCAACAAAGCCAATGCCCCCTGCGTTGGCTTTACCTCGAACATGGGCAACAGTAACACAAGGACAAGAGGCTAATTGCAACCACAGGTTGTACAAGGTTTCGGGGTCTTGTTCCTCATGCTGCTCTGGATTTTCCACCCCTTCCTGAATCTCTTTAAAATCAGCACCAAAGCAAAACACCTCTGGCAACCCTTCCAATACAACCACTTTCACAGACTCAACGCATAAGTTAAGCACTTCAGTGATCTCATGAATGAGATGGTTATTAATGGTGTTATTCGATTCGGGACGATGAATCTGAATAGTACATACATCGTCTCTGAGGCTGACTCGAATCGTTTCGTAGGCTTTAGCTGGATTTAAGATACCCATTCATACTCCCTATGAAATTCTTTTATCTGCTTTAAGAACAACACTTCTTTTCCGAGGGCGCTTCGGGAACGCGTCATAAAGCTGCTGTCTAACACCATGTTGCGCGTACCAAACTTAATAGAGTGACTTCTGGCAAGAAGCTCTTCATATTCTTCCATGGAAAGCTCGGCTCTATTATCCAGGTCTTCTTTTAACCTTTGTTCACGAAGACGAGCCTGCCCTTCTGGTCTCACAACCCCGCTAAAGAACTCTGAACAACAACCGGAACCATATGAAAATACTCCGATACGTTGTGGGCTATCTAACTTAGCGTTGTATATGGTGCTAGCCAGAGAGAACATCGCAGTTGCTCCCATGATGTTCCCTACCCGTTGACAAAAAGTAAGGCCCGGGGTTACACGACGCTGAAAATCGGCTTCTATGACATCAGGTTTTGCCTTAACCATTTTTCGCATCATGTTTCGGTGTGCCCCTTTGATCATGCCGCCAAACGGGGTATGAAAAGCGAGATAACCAAAGCTGTCGACATAATCAACGCCTTCAACGCGCTTTTTATATTGCAAAAACGCATTTTCACAGCAATCCAGGTAGGACAATAATGATAGATCTGCGTCACCCGCTTCTGCGTCAGGGGAAGGTCTACAGGTATCCATTACCTCGTAACCATAATAGCCATTAGCACCGACATCGACCTGAAAGATATGTGGCTTGTCACTGATCAACATGGCCACAGCCCCGGAACCACCTGTAGGTTCAGCAAACGACCAATCTTCACTCAAGGCGTCACCACCTTCTTCAACCATGAAACGAGAAATATCCGTCGCGATAACTAATGCTTTAGCGCCTGGAGAAGCTTGTGACAGAATAAAGTTAACGCCAGTTTGAAATCCGGCAGCGCCAGAATAACAAGCGTTTTTTAATTCGAATAAGCGACAGTTTCGATTTAACCCCAAAAGGTCATGGCAGTAGGTGCTCATTGATTTACCGAAATCAATACCTGATTCAGTACAGGTAATGACCATTTCAATACTGTCTTTTTCTTCAGGGGTTAAAGCATCAATGATAGGTTTCGCTGCATTCACTGCGAACGAGATCGGATCTTCGTAAGGAAGCGCAATACTTTTTTGCTTCATGAGTAAGTTTTCAAAACGACTCATATCCAAATTACGGTATCGTGCCAGCTTTTCTACATCTAAACATGTCGTGCCAGCAAAAAAGTTCATTGCTTCAATTCCAACTAAACTCATATTCTTGTTCCAGGGTATTAAATGATTGATTTAAGATATTTAGCGCTTGATCAAGTTGATAATTTGGCTATTCAGTAACTCAGCCGTTTCACGCATCAGTTTTTCGGCAATTTGATCAACGTGTCGGTTACGCCACGATTCCAAATGAGTGTTCTTAACCCACTGATTAAAAGCACCCAGCGCAGGGCCTGTATGCACTTGAAAATCAACTTGGTTTTTTTCATCTCCAGTGAAAGCTAGCTGATTGGCATAGGCAAAATACCAACGAAAAACTAACGCCATTTTATGCTTGCTGTTCTTGGCCGCTTTTTCCAAAGTTGCGTGCTGATTTTTACGTTGATGATGGGATTGAACTTCTTGCCAAACTTGATCAAAAGATTTCTGAAAATATTTATTTTCCACCTGATGCCTGATTTTTTCAGGTATTTCATCCCAACTGTTGTAATGACTGTAAAGTGAAAATAGTTTGTTCGCTCTTGAAGGGAAAAATATCCCTTTCTTAAGTACCTGGATTTTTGCCCCTACTTCAAACATGTCTCCCGCAGGCGCATAATCCGTGTCTTGTACATTGATATCTTGCAGTAGATTCTTAACATAATCGCTGGTTCCCGCCTCTACCGTACACTGATTAATGGAACCAGTAAGAATAAAGTCAGCCCCCATCATGAAGGCTGCGACAGCCGCTTGCGGTGTGCCGATACCGCCAGCTAACCCGATATGGATTTTGTGAGCCGATTGTCGTTCCTGCTCGATTTCTTTTCTTAAGCTTTGCATAGAGGGAAGCAACACAGAGGCAATTCCCTGATCAGTGTGCCCACCCGAATCAGCTTCAACACAAATATCATCACTCATGGATATGTGCTTAGCCATGTCAGCTTGTTGCTGCGTGATTTTGCCTTCTTTAAGTAACTTGAGGACTAACCTCTCTGGTGGTGGACTCAAAAATGCACGGGCGACTTCAGGACGAGATATTTTTGCAATAATCCTGTTGCGACATTCTATTGTTGAATCGCTTTTTTGATGAAGCCCACTTAAGCGGTAATAAATCAACGCTGGTGTCATTTGCATAAAAGAAGCAGCTTCTATGCAAGTTATCCCATATTTGAGATAGAGGTTTACAGTATCCATTTCGACCTCAGGGTGATCTAAATGGGAATGTAAATTCATTCCATAACTGTGCTCAGAACCAAGCTCTTGCTGAATAAACTGAATTTCCTTTTCTATTCTCTCAAGGCTCATACCGGCAGTACCTAAAAAGCCCATAAGGCCAGCTTTAGCTACGGCAATGACCAGCTCTTTAGACGCAATTCCTTTATACATAGCTCCTGTAAGGTATGCATATTTAATGTTGTAGCGTTCACGAAAACTATTTGCACCCAAATCCTCGGGATGAACGGCAATATCATGTTCCTCAGGACTATATGTTTTATGTTCTGCATTTAATCCTGTTGTTTGTATCGGCATAATTTTTCTTTGCATTGGTTTGCTATTTGATGATGCAGATTGCCCTTGGTTGAAAAGGGAAAAGAATAATAATTGTGATAATTACCCCGTGCTCGGGTTAATTAACAAGCGCTCAGCATCTAAAATGGATTAAGAGTATTTTTCTAGCAACCTCCCCACCAACCATCAACAATACGTGATATGTCTTTAAACTAAATAGTTGGGGAGGCTTATGGGTGACTGAAGTGTAAAGATGTTACTTAGTTTTCAAACACTTACACCAATGTGATTTCATCAAGATCAAAATAACCACGATACCCTTTCATATAAATCGCCGCTCTATGACCAAATAAAACTACGGCATGGCTTTTGGTTTCCAACTCACCAAATTGATCAAAATTGGACTTAACCTTTACTCCCACCGGATTGTTACGGTTCCACTCGTCAACTTTCTGTTGTGCAAACGTCAGTTGATCAATCGGCGTATTGCTATAGCCCGTAGAAGCTGCATTTATAACCTTACTGTTAACAGCATAAGCATTTGTCTTCACCAGCGTTTCCTTGGCGTCGTCCTGGGCAGAATCGACCTTGGGTAGCTCTCGCAAAATTGAAAGATAGATTTTTGTCAGTACATCACCACTCCCTATCTCTACAAACTCCATCTCATCAGAGGCACTTTTAGCATGATTGATGAGATACTGAATACTATCAGACCAGCGTACCCCAGAGGCTAATTGTGCAGACATGTTTTTAACCACATCTTCGTTATTATAAGGTCTCGCCGTCACATTGGAGATAACCGGAATTTTAAGCTCTGAAAACTCAAATTGTTTTAGGTACTCAGAAAACTGTTCTTTTATAGGCTCCATAAATCGAGAATGAAAAGCACCACTGGTATTGAGGGGATAATATGCCATTCCAGCTTCTTGAAAACAGGCCTGTGCCTGAGCAATTTCTTTCTTTGCTCCAGAAATGACGATCTGAGACGGCGTATTATAATTAGCCAGATCGATATTATGTAAACCGTTCTTCTCCAAAACTGACTCTATTTGTTCTTTAGAGCCACGTAAAATGGCAGCCATAGCACCTTCCGGGGCCTGGCTCATTAATTCTCCTCTTTTCTTTACGAGCTTTAGTCCAGTCTCGAAATCAAAGCCCCCAGCGGCAAGCAAGGCGTTAAACTCGCCAAGGCTATGCCCGGCAACAAAATCCGGCTCCACACCCGTATCTTGCAACGCTTTGTAATATGAAAGTGCATTGACAACATAAAGTGCAGGTTGGGTAAATTGTGTTTCATTAATCTTTTTACCCGGATCTTCAAGGCATAACTCTTTAATGGAAAAGCCAAGGATATTATCTGCTTTCTTTGTTAACTCAGCAAATCGCTCAAACAACCCTTCTCCCATCCCCTTCGACTGAGAACCTTGACCAGGAAACATATATGTTTTCATTAATCATCTCCTTCAAAATACATTTGTGGTGCATTTCAAAATCTATTTATTCAAATATATGAATACGGGGACAGGAACATTGTGAGATATAAAGAAAAATAATAGCCTTGAAAACACAAGACTCTTTTTCTTACCAAAGCAACCAATCTCTGTGAGTGATAGGCTATTTACCACCAAGGAATGGGATTTTTTTCCCTTCTTCCGATGATGTAATGAGAACATCCAAACGGCGAAGACGAGTATCTTCTCTTTTGGCACTCATTACCCACCATATAGTGTCTCGTTTGTATGATGGTGCAAGATCAGAAAAATACTGCCATGCTTTTGGATTCTCCCTGAGCTTTTGTTCATATTCGTCATCAAGCTCTAAATTTCTCTTGTCAGAAGAGTAACCTTCGGAGTCTGTCCGGCTATTGAATAGCTTCAAGCCTTCCGGCTTCATCTTTCCAAGCTTTATCAATTCCTCGACTTTCTTAACATTGACCGCACTCCAGACACTATCCGACTTTCGTGGCGTAAAACGAATTTTATAACTCTGTTCATCAATGCTTTTTCGTAATCCATCAATCCATCCAAAGCAAAGCGCAACATCAACAGACTCAGACCATGTTTGGCAAACTTTTCCTGATTCTTTTTTATAAAAACCAACCCAGACTTCACTTGCCTTTCTATGATTTTGCTCTAACCATTCGCTAAACTCTTCTGACTCTTTGAAAAAGAGTATATCTAACACCCTAAAGCCTCCAATTAGATTAAATTATTTCTACCGTTCAATATAGCTGCTTTATAGGATACAAATAATTCACCTTAGAAAGAAGTCTATTCCGTATTCATTACGTGAAATGGAGTCTTATTGTTGAAGAAATAAGCTAAACTGTTTTTACATCAAAGATTTATTTTAAATGTCGCATGCACTGCCGAATCATACTTTAATTGACTCCAACTGATATTTGAGAGTTTAAGTATAACCGTATGAATATTATCCATTACTTTAGAGTGTCTCAGGATATGGGGATTACTGGTTTGATTCATTCAGACATGCTACCGCCCTTGAGTCCACCCAATATAATCAACAACTACAACTAGTGATAAGGGGTATCAAAAAATCCATAAGAAAATGATTAATCATTAAACATTTTCAAATCATTACTTATTGATACTTTTCTTCCTTTTTTGACTTCGCATATATCTCTCTATTACATACAAAGCCTTCAAATCTATTTTTATTTACAGCAATACATACAACATAAAGAGCTTCAGCTCTTAAGGATTTTGAATTTAGAGATGAACTTAAAATATCCTTATCACTAATTTGCTTTTAAAAAAGCCAGCTGTATTAACAACACTATATTTTGGCAATTAAAAAATAAGCAGCATTAAAAAACACCACTTCAGAACCAGCCAAACCTCACCAACCAAAGCTGAGAAGGCATCAAAGCCGATTATTTACTTACCTTTACTTTAAGAGCGAATATCTGAAAAAAGCCAAATAATCATTCACTTTTTTTCGATATAAGAAAAAATCGCGCTTATGTTAACCAAAAAAAAATTAACCATCAAGGGCAATAAAGTATCAAATAATGACTAAATTAAAATCAAACACAATTATTTGATTCCAATCAATAAAGAAACTTAACATTATTTTAACACTTGATGATTTCTTGGGCGATGTAACCAGTAGAGGAATGAGGCGAGAATTATTGCAATCCTATGATTATTACTCATGCATAGAAGTCAAAATATAATTATTAAATTCACCTGAATATAAATGGAAAACTATTAAATACGTCATTGACTGAAACAAAGGGATATTTTAGCTACCGGATTTAACAGGTTAATTTTGAGGGCTTTGGCTCTTTCTCTCAAAGCGTTGGCGAATGTGCTGCGGTAGAACACCAATGGAAACATTAACTGATGGAAAACGGGTTTGGGCTGAAAAGAATTTAGCTCAAATCTAATCTGACAACGGCACCAGAAAAACTGGGTAACTGTCAGATCAAGTCTGAGCTAGTACAATTAAAACAAGTTAAACCTGCTCTATTTCAGCGACAGCCGACTCCATCACCTCAACATGATTATTCACAATCACACTTTCAATTTGCCCGTACTCCAGTTTTACAATTTTGTCTGCAACATTGAAGTAGCGGTCATCATGGCTGATAACCAGTACGGTTTTACCTTTATTTTTCAATTCAGGAATGATCTGGCTGTAAAACGTATCTCTGAACACAGGATCTTGTTCTGCCGCCCATTCATCGAAAAAGAAAATGTCGTTGTTACTGATATAGGCCTGCATCAGCGCCAGGCGTTTACGTTGCCCAGTAGACAAATTGGCGTTTTGAATCACGCCATTTTCCACTTCAATGAAATTGCCCAGTTGCAGTAATTTAATCGCTTCTTCAATATCCTGCTCAGATGCTCTTTTCCCTTCAGCATTCAATACATCGTTGAACAAGAAATAATCGCAGAATACACCACCAAATAAATTACGATAAGCAAGTACGTCGTAGTCAATGGCTTTGCCATCCAGTTTCACTTGCCCAGATTCCGGCTTAAGCAAACCAGTCAGTAGTAATAGAAGCGTGGTTTTCCCGCTGCCATTCCCGCCAGTAAAAAACACTACATCACCTTTATTGATCTCCAGGTTGTAAGCCCCTAATTTAACTCTTTCCTCTTCATCACCTGGGTAACGATATTCCACGTCACATAACGCAAGTTGCTGCCAATTCGGAGATGTTTGTTCCTGTTCGTCAGTTTTATCTCTGGCTTTTAAACTCTCATTTAAGTTCAAGCCAATTTTTTCCAGATGTGACAAGCTGCTCAAACCAGAGTTAATTGCCGCGCCAATGTGCGCCAGGAAGTTGGTGGGTTTGATAATAAACATGGAACCGAGAACAAAGGATGCAATGACCCCTGACGGCAACTGAAGAACCGCATTGCCGACGTACACCAGGGAGAATACCGCAACAAGTAAAAACGCAGCCGAAACGGATTCAAATACGCCCCAAATACTGCCGTATTTGACCGTTAGTTCTTTCACCGACAACAAACTGGGTTCAAGATTTTCATCAATAAAATGACTTTTTCTTTTTGGGTGAAGATGTAGCTCCTTTTTGCCTTCACTGATCGCACGGAAATAAGCAAACAACTTATCTTCCTCTTCCCTTAGCAAATTGGTTAATGACAAAGATGAGCGTTGCACAAGAACCCCCACTACCACCAATACCGCAATAGCAATCCCTAATACACCAAACAGCGCTGGAGACAGGCTGATAAGGTACGCTGACAGCAACACCAACAGCAGTACGTTATAAATGGCATCCGGTAATAAAAAGATCATGGGAATGATCCGTTGTACGTCTTCTATCAATGCGGCAGACACCGTATGCTGCTTGTTCAGCATATTCTCGTAGTTAATATTTAAAAAGCTGTGCGTGATATCTCTACGAATATTATGAACCAGCTCTCCACCCACCCATGCCAGTATCATTTTTGTCGCAATACTCATGATAATTAACGCAACCGCCAAACCAGCACCTTTTGCCAGGATCATGGCTGCGTCATCAGCAGTCCACTGCGTAGCGGAAGTATTGATATGATCAATCATACCCGTTGTTAACAAAGCCCCCCCAGCAGATAAAAGGGTAATAAAGGTAAAAATTGCCCAATGTTTTTTAGCATACTCAATTATGTACATGTGTATTCTCTTCCCACCATTTGTAAAGTTGTGTTGCATAAGGTGTTTTTAAAATGGAGAAGTGATCTCCCGGCCCATAATAAACCTCAATATTCGGAGCCATTTGTCGCCATTCGTATTCCATTTTCTCTTTCTGCAATGCGTTATCAGACTCATTCAACTTACGCTCATCCAGCAGCATCAAGTTAATTCTCCCCAGATAACTTTCTGATGGCTGATATATCGTTGTGCGTGAGATAGCAAACGCAGTTAACGGGCCTTTTAACAAGTCATATCCCGTGTTTGATGACATCAGCCCTTTTGCAACCATTTGACCATGCAATTGCTGTAAAAACTGCTCATAAGAAGATTTCTCAATGACTTCTGGAGAAATATCCAAATTGACATCCATGCTTCCCTCAATGCTTTCAGTAAACTCCGCAAACACCTTGCTCTGATGGCAATCGCTATCCAGTGTAGTTTGAGGCGATTCACTATCAATCAGGGTTAAGGAAGCGATTTCCTTGCCCTGTTTAGATAGCATCTGAGCCATTTCAAAGGCAATTAATCCTCCATGAGAATGACCAATCAAATGAACAGGAAATACCATCTCGGTTTGTTCAAGTAACGCACAGAAATAGCGTGCGCTAGCAACGATCGAAGTATGAGGCATGTCCTGATTTAAGATCCCTCTTGGCTGCAAACCATAAACCGAGTACCGCTTATCAAACAATGCCGCCAGTTGGATAAAGGAAGTTATGCTGTCTCCAGCCCCCGGAATAAAGATCACATTGTCTGCGCCTTTATTTCCTATAGACAAAGGCTGCAAGGCACTGTTATCGAGCTCGGTCTCAGCATATTTGGTATGCCGTGTTGCAACCATATTTGCCAATGTATTAGCAAGTTCCTGTTGTTGCGCCTCTTCCTCAACCATGGAAATATGATTTCCAGGCATTGAAACAACTTCAATCAACCCAGGGTCTGCCCCCTGTTCCAGCAAGTATTCTGACAACATCTGAATGTGATTATTCTGGATATATTGCTCGTCCGTTTTCTCAGTGGCATTCAATGCGTATATAGTAAAATCAGGCACAACCGGGATATATCTGGCGAATAACTCACTGGCCTGAAAGATATGTTTCCCTGTTTTACCAAAGAAGGTAATCGCTTCATCACTTTCCCCTTCCTGACGCAAAATATCAGCAAAGCGTTCACACAATTCCAGATAAGAGTATTGTCTACCCAATTCCTCCAAGCGTTTGATAGTATCTGGGCTAACTGAAAATTGCTCGACACAATAAGCCAGCAACTCTTCAAGCCCATATAATTGTCGCTCATCGTGGTTATGTAACGGCTGTGTATGCACATCAATCAAAGCAACAAACTCAATCGGTTTATCCAAACCTCTTAAATGTTGAGCAATGGCATAAGCCAATATTCCCCCGGAAGAATATCCCACCAAACGATAAGGCCCTTCCGGTTGAATATGACTAATATCCTCAGCCATGAGCGCTGCCAATCTCTCTAGTGATTTTGGCAAATCGTTCTGACCATCTATGTGGTTATCTATATGACTACCTGTATGCCAAGGCAGCGCATACACGTTAAAATCATCCGGTAATTTGTCACTCAATGACTTCACATAGGTAATGTCACCTAATCCAGAAGGAACAAAGAAGACGTTCTCATCAGACTCGTTTTCCTGAAAGGCAACGGCATGATACACCCGATTGCTGGACGCCAGTTCTCTGGCTAATTCAGCCACGGTTGGGTTCGCCAGAACATCATGTATTTCGATATCCAGGCCATGCTGCTCACACACACTCATCAGTTTCATCACTGACAAGGAATGCCCACCAATATCAAAGAAGTTGTCATGGCGCCCTACTTTTTCCACGTCCAGAACCTGCGCCCAAATTCGAGCCAATAGTTTCTCGACTTTGCCCTGTGGCGCTTCATACTCCTCTTTAGCTAATGCACTGCCATCAAGCGCAGGCAAGGCTTTTCTATTCAGTTTGCCATTAGCGGTAAGCGGCAGGTTATCCATGATGACAAAGGCCGACGGAACCATATAATCAGGCAGTCGTTGATCGGCATAATCAGCCAATTGTTTGATTAACGTCTTCTTCAATTCCTCCTGTTCCAGAATGTGCGAATTCTCAGGCACCACATAAGCAACCAGACGCTTATGATCACCAATTCCTTGCGCTACTACTACCGACGCTCGTACTTGCTCCAGAGCATCCAGCAAGGCTTCAATCTCACCGGGTTCAATGCGGAAACCGCGAACTTTCACCTGAACATCATTTCTACCCAGATACGCAATATTGCCATCTGGCAAATAGCGCCCTAAATCCCCGGTTTTGTAGATTCGAGCAGGACGTCCACGACCATCGCATGGCTTAAAAGGATTAAGCAGGAAGCGTTCACTCGTCGATTCAGGATCGTTAAGGTAACCTCGCGCAACCCCGTCACCCGCAATGTAAATCTCACCCACTGCGCCTTTCGGTACAGGCTGCATGTGCTTATCCAGCAAATAAATTTGGGTGTTTGCGATAGGGCGACCAATGCTCTGCACAAAATCATCAATGCGCTCGACCGAATAACAGGTTGAGTATGTCGTGCTTTCCGACGGAGCATAAAGGTTACAGAGCCTTTGCACCTGAGTTTGTTGGAAAAGCGATTCCGCCAAAGTTCGCGACAACGGTTCCCCAGCCAGGTTAATCACACCCGTAGAACCTTTCACATGATCCCGCTCCAACATTCCCTTCATTACAGATGGAACCGTATTCACCAAGGTGGTTCCCAAGGCGCCTTCTTCCAACGCATTGTGCACCAGATTCAACGTGCCGCCCTGAGCCAAGGTAGCAAAACATTCAAACACAGATAAATCAAAACTCAGTGACGTAGCGAATAAGGTCATGCCCAGTTCCTGAGCTTGATAAGCAGTTTTTGACCATGAGATCAGGTTTACAGCATTACCATGCTCAATCATCACAGCTTTAGGTTTGCCCGTTGAGCCTGACGTGAAAATCACATAAGCCAGATGCTCCGGGGTTAACCCTTCTGGTTTCGGGTTGGTAACAGGTAGAGCTTGATCGCCTGGCTTATCATTTTGACTCTGCCAATTCTGATCCAGTCGGATCATATTCTGACGATTCGCGGCCTCGCCCATAGCTGCAATCCCTTTTTCATCGGTAAGCAGTAACATAGGGTTAATATCATTCAGCATATCGACCAGACGCTCACTGACATGATCAGGCTCAAATGGCACATAAGCCCCGCCCGCCTTTAACACCGCCAGTATTGCCACCACCATATAAGCTTGACGATCAACACAAATACCCACCAGAGAATCGGGTTTCACTCCTTTTGAAATCAACAAATGCGCCAATTGGTTAGCCTGCTCATTCAGTTCCCGGTAGGTCATTTGAACATTGTGATCATCAACGAATTTAGGGTGCTCCAGCACCAACGCCATCGCATCAGGGGTTTGTTCTACCTGACGTTCAAACAGTTCATGTAAACAAATATCGAGCGGATAGCTGGCATCAGTTTGATTGTAGTCGTACAACAACTGCTGACGCTCGTCGTCAGGCAACACATCCAACTCATACGACGGCGTTTCTGGCGCGTCTTGCAACACCTCAACCAAGTGTTGTAAAGCTCGGGTCATCATGCGCGTAACTTGCTCTGGATCAACAGGCGCAACGCCTTGCGTAGTTAAACCCAGCGAATCACCGTTATCCTCTACCGACATAAATAAAGGATAATTGGTGCGCTCTTCAGCGCCGATCACTTCCAGTTCATCGAACAATGAAAGCGGACTTTCCGGATTGCTGTTTTCGCTGTTATTTTCTGTGCTGTTTTCGCTGTGATTTTCTGTGCTGTTTTCGATGATCTGATCATCCACCTCAATACGGATATTGTGGCGATAATTGAACAGCGCACTAAACAATGGCTCTGAATTATTCAAACCACTGCATCTCAGGGCATCGGTCAATCGCGTATGCTCATGCACCATCAATTCACTTAACTGCTGATGAGCCTGCTTAATCGCAGCTTTCACACTCAGAGCGTTAACATCCTGCCTAAACGGCAGGTTGTTAATAAACACGCCCATCGAATCAGACACGCCTTCACCCGATTGCATTCTTCCCAGCAACACAGTACCAAAGACTGCCTTATCAACATTGCTACTACGCGCCACCACATGCCCAAAAGCAAAATGACACAAGCTCGCCAGGCTCACGCCCAGAGCTTTAGCGCATGTTCTCAATTCGTTGTTGAGTGAAGATGGCAGCACAACATCGTGAATAACCACATCACGACCATCCTGTTTAATATCACTGGCACCGAAAGGCAATGACGCTTCGTCAACATCTGCCAGCATTCGAGTGAAGAACTCACGATCAGACTGGATATCACTCCCCAATCGAACCTGAGCAATCAGGTTTCGGTAAGGCTGTACTTCCGGCAACTCCGCCTCTTGCCCCAGCAATATCTGTAATAATTCCTGAGAACGTCGTTCCAGCGTTGAATGGTCACCAATCAAATGATGCATTTGCTGGAGCACCAACCAACGATCCGTATTAGGCTCTGGCGCAATAACGTATTGCAACAGAGACGCCTCGTTAATATTCATCTTGGCGAATTGCGCTTGCATATTATTTAGATAGTCAGCAGCGGTTGCTCCAGAAACGGCCTCGACTCCCAGCTCTCGCACAATCAATCTGGCCTTGTTTAACACCACCTGAGCAGGTTCAGACAAGCCTTCCCAATAAAATGCAGTACGCAAAATGTCGTGGCGATCGACGATCTTCTGGGTCGTGGCTAAAAACACATCCACGGCTTCACGACTACCGAACACCATTTGTGTATTCAGGATGTAAGGGTCAATGTCATCCGAAGACAGATAATGGAACAAGATCCCTTCCTGTAATGGCGACAAACCGTAGATATCCTGAATATTGCCAATACCACCCGGCACGCTGTCCACAAGCTGGTCAATCTCGGATTGAGTCAGATCTATCAACGGCAGCATGTTTGGCGTAATGCGCGATGTCGTCGCCGTAATCTGATTAGCAGGCACCACCAGTTCATCATGCCCACCCAGTTTTTTCGCTAATCCAATAAGGGTTGGCGAATCAAACAGGTCTTTAATGGCAATGCCTAATCCGGCTTTACGAAGCTGCTCCATCAGCTTAATCGCCAGCAATGAATGTCCGCCCAAGGTAAAGAAGTTGTCGTGACGACTCACCTTTTCCACTGACAGCAATTCAGACCAAATCTGCGCTAGCTGTGTTTCCATCGCGCCTTGTGGCGCTTCGTAAACGGCTTTCACCAATGCGCCTTCATCGGGCTGCGGTAGCGCTTTGCGATCAAGTTTGCCATTGGGCGTTTGCGGCCAGCTATCCAGCAATACCAGCGCCGAAGGCACCATGTATTCCGGTAGCTGCTGCATCAGATGTTCATGCAGGGTTTGAATAAGGTTTTGACGGCTATCTTCATTTTCTAAAACAGCCAACATTTCAGGTATTACCCAGCCCACCAAACGTTTCTGCTCAGCCTCGCCCACTGCCAACACGGTTGCGGATTGCACCAGCTCATGGTTAGCAAGCTGCGATTCAATTTCTCCCAGCTCGATACGATAACCACGTAGTTTTACCTGAAAATCGTTACGACCCAGATACACCAGATTGCCATCAGGCAAGTAACGCGCTAGGTCACCAGTGCGGTAAATGCGTGCAGCTCGGCCTCGGTTATCCTGTTCGCGGAACGGGTCAGCAATAAAGCGCTCTTGCGTTAAATCCTCCCGGTTCAGATAACCACGGGCAACGCCATCACCACCAATCCAGATTTCACCCACCGCGCCTTTCGGCACAGGCTGTAAATGCTCGTCTAACAGGTAGATCTGATTATTGTCGATAGGATGACCTATGGGTGGAGAATCTGTCACAGGCAAATTGTTTAGCTCGTCAGCATCAATCTCCCATGCCGTGGCACACACCGTATCTTCGGTCGGGCCATAGGCGTTAAACACGCGAGTCTGTTGCGATAAATGCTTCACTAATTCTCGATCCGGTGCTTCACCGGCCAGGATTAACACCTCTAAACCATCCAGTGTGATATCGTCCAGCGACAAGCTTCTAAACAGCACGGGCGGCAATACCGCATGAGTAACGCCTTGTGTATTGATTTGCTCAAACAAATGGCGAGCATCGCGGCCTGACAGCTCATCACGCAGGAACAACGAGCCACCACCCACGCACATCATGGAGATTTCAAACACACTGGCGTCAAAGCCAGGGGAAGCAAACTGCATCACTCGGGTATGGTGATCAATGTCAAACAAGCGAGACTGCGCATAAGCCAGATTGACCCAGCCGCCATGCTCCAACATCACCCCTTTGGGTTTGCCCGTTGAGCCCGATGTATATATGACATAGGCCAGATTATTCGGATTTAACCCCGCGATGTGCGGATTGGTGACAGGTAGATCTTCATCTAAGAGCTGACGATCCAGCCTGATAGCACCTTGCACCAGCTCGCGGACAACAAGCTCACTAACCTCATCACCAATCGCCTCTAATCCTGCTTCATCGGCAAGCAACAACAACGGGTTGGCATCAGCTAGGGTATCCAGCAATCGACTGCTGGCATAAGTCGGATCAAGAGGTACAAATGCGCCACCGGCTTTCAGTACCGCCAATATCGCGACAATCATGTAAGGACGACGACTGCCACAAATAGCAACCAGCGTTTCCGGCTTCACACCGCGTTCAATCAACAAGTGGGCAAGCTGGTTGGCTTGTTCATTGACCTCACGATAATTCAAACTGATTTGAGAGCCATCATCATCCCCATCATCATTTGCCTGCAATAACGCAATGGCATCCGGGTTCGATTGAGCATGTTGTTCAAACAGCTCATGCAGGCACAGCTCACGTGGATACTCCGCCGTCGTCTGGTTAAAGTCATAGAGCAACGTCTGACGCTCTTGTGCGGGCAACACATCCAGCTCGCAAGAAGGCGTATCTGGCGCTTGCGCTAACAGCAAAGACAAGTGTTCCAATGCCCGTTCCATCATCTGGCACACGCGTTCAGAACCAACAGAATCAACCACTATCGCCGTTAACCCCAATGCATCGCCATAATCTTCAATCGACATGGAGAACGGATAATTGCTTTGCTCAATGGCGTGAACAAACTCAATGCGATCAAAGAGGGTTTCTTCTCCTTCCATGTCCTGCATATCAGGGTGCTGATTGTGACGATAATTCAGCAGCGCACTGAACAAGGGTGCAGACGAATCAATACCACTGCAACGCTGCGCTTCTGCCAGTGACGCATATTCATGCATCATTAACTGGCTCAATTGTTGGTGTGTCTGTTTAACCGCTTCGGCAACGCCTTGAGCACTGACATCTTGTCTAAATGGCAAGGTATTAATAAACACGCCCATTGTGTCAGCCGCGCCATCACCCGCTTGCATCCGACCAAATAGCACTGTACCGAATACAGCCTTTTCCACACCGCTGGCACTGGCAAGTACATGCCCAAAAGCAAAGTGGCACAAGCTAGCCAAACTGACACCCAAGGCTCTGGCCTGCTCCCTCAAGGTATTATTTAACAGCGCAGGTATTAGGGTTCTATGCTCTGTTGCCTGCTCACTGACGCCCTGCACATCCTTTAAACCAAAAGGCGTGGTGGATTCATCAATATCAGCCAGCATATTGCTGAAAAACGCCTGATGTTCTTCCCTGTTTGAGCCCAAGCGAGCCTGAGCAATCAGGTTTCGATAAGGCTTAGGAGTAACCAGACGTTGGGCTTGCTCAGCCAGTATCAATACCAGTTCCTGAGCATGAGTTTCAGAAGTGGAGTGATCGCCAATCAAGTGATGTAACTGCTGCACCATTAACCAGCGTTCGCTACCAGAGCCAACAGCGCCGGGTTCTTTGGCGATGATGTACCTCAGCAACGGCGCTTTGCGAATATCCAATCGAGAATGCAGCTGTTGCATCTCATCCAGATAATCTTTGGCGACCTTATCCCTATTCGCATCAAGCGAAACCTCGATGACATTCAACGGAATATGGCGCAAAACCACCTGAGCAGGCTCAGACAAGCCTTGCCAATAAAACCCCGTGCGCAGAATATCGTGTCGATCCACGATTTTCTGGGTCGCAGACAAGTAGGAATCCATATCCTCGCGATTCTCGAAGATCATATAAGAATATGGCAAATAAGGATCGACGCCGTTATCTTGCCCCTCTTGATCAGATCCGGAAGACATTGAAGACAGATAATGGAACAAGATCCCTTCCTGTAATGGCGACAAACCGTAGATATCCTGAATATTGCCAATACCACCCGGCACGCTGTCCACAAGCTGGTCAATCTCAGGCTGAGTCAGGTCTATCAACGGCAGCATGTTTGGCGTAATGCGAGATGTTTCCACTGTAATCTGATTAGCAGGCACCACCAGTTCATCATGCCCGCCCAGCTTTTTCGCTAATCCAATAAGCGTTGGCGAATCAAACAAGTCTTTGATGGCAATGCCTAATCCGGCTTTACGCAGTTGTTCCATCAGCTTAATCGCCAGTAATGAATGTCCGCCAAGAGTGAAGAAGTTGTCATGACGACTCACCTTTTCTACTGACAGCAATTCAGACCAAATCTGCGCCAGTTTAACTTCCATCACGCCTTGTGGGGCTTCGTAAACGGCTTTCACCAATGAACCTTCACCGGGCTGCGGTAGCGCTTTGCGGTCAAGCTTGCCATTGGGTGTTTGCGGCCAGCTATCCAGCAATACCAGCGCCGAAGGCACCATGTATTCCGGTAGCTGCTGCATCAGATGTTCATGCAGGGTTTGGATCAGGTTTTGACGGCTATCTTCATTTTCTAAAACAGCCAACATTTCAGGTATTACCCAGCCCACCAAACGTTTCTGTTCCGCCTCGCCCACAGCCAGCACGGTCGCCGATTGCACCAGCTCATGGTTAGCAAGCTGCGATTCGATTTCGCCCAGCTCGATACGATAGCCACGTAGTTTCACCTGAAAATCATTACGACCCAGATACACCAGATTGCCATCAGGCAGATAGCGCGCTAAGTCGCCAGTGCGGTAAATGCGTGCAGCTCGGCCTCGGTTATCCTGCTCGCGGAACGGGTCGGCAACAAAACGTTCTTGCGTTAAATCCTCCCGGTTCAGATAACCACGGGCAACGCCATCACCGCCAATCCAGATTTCACCCACCGCGCCTTTCGGCACAGGTTGTAAATGTTCATCCAACAGGTAAATCTGATTATTGTCGATAGGATGACCTATGGGTGGTGAATCAGTCACAGGCGCATCAGTCGAAGAAGAATGGTTTAGCTCGTCAGCATCAATCTCCCATGCCGTGGCACACACTGTATCTTCGGTCGGGCCATAGGCGTTAAACACGCGAGTCTGTTGCGATAAATGCTTCACTAATTCTCGATCCGGCGCTTCACCGGCCAGGATTAACACCTCTAAACCATCCAGTTGGATATCGTCCAGCGACAAGCTTCTAAACAGCACGGGCGGCAATACCGCATGAGTAACGCCTTGTGTATTGATTTGCTCAAACAAATGGCGAGCATCGCGACCTGACAATTCATCACGCAGGAACAACGAGCCACCACCCACGCACATCATGGAGATTTCAAATACACTGGCATCAAAGCCAGGGGAAGCAAACTGCATCACTCGGGTATGGTGATCAATGTCAAACAAGCGAGACTGCGCATAAGCCAGATTGACCCAACCGCCATGCTCCAACATCACCCCTTTGGGTTTGCCCGTTGAGCCCGATGTATATATGACATAGGCCAGATTATTCGGATTTAACCCCGCGATGTGCGGATTGGTAACAGGTAGATCTTCATCTAAGAGCTGACCATCCAGCCTGATAGCACCTTGCACCAGCTCGCGGACAACAGGCTCACTAACCTCATCGCCAATCGCCTCTAATCCTGCTTCATCGGCAAGCAATAGCAACGGATTGGCATCAGCCAGGGTATCCAGCAATCGACTGCTGGCATAAGTCGGATCAAGAGGTACAAACGCGCCACCAGCTTTGAGTACCGCCAATATCGCGACAATCATATAAGGGCGACGACTGCCACAAATGGCAACCAGTGTTTCCGGCTTCACACCACGCTTTATCAGCAAGTGAGCAAGCTGGTTGGCTTGTTCATTGACCTCACGATAATTCAAACTGATTTGAGAGCTATCATCATTTGCCTGCAACAAAGCAATGGCATCCGGGTTCGATTGAGCATGTTGTTCAAATAGCTCATGCAGGCACAATTCTCGCGGATACTCCGCCGTCGTCTGGTTAAAGTCATAGAGCAATGCCTGACGCTCTTGCGCTGGCAAGAGATCCAGCTTGTAGAGCGGAGTATCTGGTGCAGAGTCAAGCAACTCAACCAGATGCGCCAGCCCCCTATCCATCATCTGGCAAATCAGCTCGGCACTAATTCCTTCAACCGTCTGAGAGGTGAAACCTAATGCCGTACCATAATCCTCTACCGATAGCGCTAACGGATAGTTGGTACGTTCCGCGCTCTCAAGCACCTCCATACGACTGAACAAATTATCGACCTGGATTACAGGTGCGCTTTCATCCGTGTTTTCATCAGCGCTTTTTTCATAGACATTATGACGATAATTCAACACCGCACTGAACAAGGGCGCGGATGCATCAATGCCACTGCATTTCTGTGCCGTGGCAAGGGATGCTTGTTCATGTCCCAACAACTGACTCAAACGTTGATGTGTTTGTTGAATCGCACTGCGAATGGCTTGTGCATTAATATCCTGTCGGAAAGGCAAGGTATTGATAAATACGCCCATGGTTTCACTGGTATTTTCCAGTGCCGCCATTCTGCCCAACAGCACAGTACCAAATACGGCTTTATCGACACCACTGGCTCTGGATACCAACAAGCCAAACACCATATGACATAAGCTTGCTACACTCACACCCAGCGCTTTGCTCACTGCTCTTAACTGGTCATTCAGAGGTTGTGGCAACATGTGATGATGCTCTGTCACTTGAGAACCATCCAGCATGGTATCGCCAAAGCCATAAGGCAGCGTCGATTCATCAATATCAGCCAGCATGTCAGTAAAGAACTGACGATCATCCTCTGCACTCACACCCAAGCGCGCTTGTGCCACCAAATTGCGGAATGCTCCCGGTGTAGCAAGGCTTTCATTCTGTCCTGAAATGAGCGCATTTAACTCTTTAAAATGGATCTCCAGCGTAGAGTGATCACCGATAATATGATGCAACTGCTGCATCACTAACCAACGCTGGCTGTTTGTATTTGAGGAAGAACCAGCAATACTCGGCTCTTTGGCTATCACATAACGCAATAATGGCGCATCGCGAATATCCAGTCGGGAATATTGCTGATGCATCTCATGTAAATAATCTTCGGCAGTTTTATTTGCATCTTCTTCGAGAGAAACCTCGATGACATTCAGCGGAATATGGCGCAAAACCACCTGAGCAGGCTCAGACAATCCTTGCCAATAAAACCCCGTGCGCAAAATATCGTGACGATCCACGATTTGCTGAGTCGCAGAAAGGTATGCATCCAAATCCTCGCGATTGGCGAAAATCATATGGGCATACAGCAAATAAGGATCAACGCCTGATGATATGGAAGACAAATAATGAAACAGGATCCCTTCCTGTAATGGCGACAAACCATAGATATCCTGAATATTGGCAATGCCGCCCGGTATGCTGTCCACAAGCTGGTCAATCTCGGATTGAGTCAAATCAATCAGCGGTAGCATGTCCGGCGTAATATGAGATGTCGCAGGCGTAATCTGATTAGGTGGAACAATCAGTGCTTCATGCCCACCCAGTTTTTTCGCTAAGCCAACAAGGGTTGGCGAATCAAACAGGTCTTTAATGGCAATGCCTAATCCCGCTTTACGCAGCCGCTCCATCAAGGTGATTGCCAGTAATGAATGTCCGCCCAAGGTAAAGAAGTTGTCGTGACGACTCACCTTTTCCACTGACAGCAATTCAGACCAAATCTGCGCTAGCTGTGTTTCCATTGCGCCTTGTGGGGCTTCGTAAACAGCTTTCACCAATGAACCTTCACCGGGCTGCGGTAGCGCTTTGCGGTCAAGCTTGCCATTGGGTGTTTGCGGCCAGCTATCCAGCAATACCAGCGCCGAAGGCACCATGTATTCCGGTAGCTGCTGCATCAGATGTTCATGCAGGGTTTGGATAAGGTTTTGACGTAGACTTTCGTCTGTTAAAGCAGATACATCATCTGGTATTAGCCATCCCACCAAACGTTTCTGTTCCGCCTCACCCACTGCCAACACGGTCGCCGATTGCACCAGCTCATGGTTAGCAAGCTGCGATTCAATCTCACCCAGCTCAATACGATAGCCACGTAGTTTTACCTGAAAATCGTTACGCCCCAGGTACATCAGATTGCCATCAGGCAAGTAACGGGCTAAGTCGCCAGTGCGGTAAATGCGCGCAGCTCGTCCTCGGTTATCCTGTTCGCGGAATGGGTCGGTAATAAAGCGTTCTTGCGTTAAATCCTCCCGGTTCAGATAACCACGGGCAACACCATCACCACCAATCCAGATTTCACCCACCGCGCCTTTCGGCACAGGTTGTAAATGCTCATCTAACAGGTAGATCTGGTTATTGTCGATAGGACGGCCTATAGGCGGAGCATCAATCGACAGAGCATCAGTCGACGACATATGGTCTAGCTCGTCAGCATCAATCTCCCATGCCGTGGCACACACTGTATCTTCGGTCGGGCCATAAGCATTAAACACGCGAGTCTGTTGCGACAAATGCTTCACCAATTGCAGCTCTGAAGCTTCACCCGCAAGGATTAAGGCATCCAGTGAATCCAGCGAGATATCTTCCAGTGACAAACTTCTAAACAGCACGGGCGGCAATGTCACATGAGTCACACCTTGTTGTTTGATTTGTGCAAACAAATGGCGGACATCCCGCCCTGAGAGTTCATCACGCAACAACAGCGAACCGCCACTAACACACATCATGGCAATTTCAGACACACTGGCGTCAAAACCCGGTGAAGCAAACTGCATCACTCGGCTAGTGTGATTAATGCCAAACAAGCGTGCCTGCGAGGTCGCCAAATTCACCAAGCCGCCATGTTCCACCATGACCCCTTTGGGCTTGCCGGTTGAGCCTGAGGTGTAAATGACATAAGCCATGTGATTGGGAGAAAGTCCGGTGATCTCGGGATTAGTCACAGGCAGATTTTCAAGACTGTTAAGATGGAGAGCGCTATCCAGTCTGATAGCACTCTGAACCACCATATCATCCTCTATCGCGTCCCCTATCGCCTGTAGCCCTGCATCATCGGCAAGCAACAACAATGGATTGGCATCTGTCAGCGTATCCACCAATCTGCTGCTGGCATAGGCCGGGTCAAGCGGCACAAAAGCACCACCGGCTTTCAATACGGCTAACATCGCCACAATCATATAAGGGCGACGACTGCTGCAAATAGCAACCAGCGTTTCTGGCTTCACGCCACGCTGGATCAGCAAATGAGCAAGTTGATTAGCTTGTTCATTGACTTCACGATAACTCAAACTGATTTGAGAGCCATCATTGTTCTCTTCATCATTCCCTTCATAATAGCCCTGCAACAAAGCAATAGCATCCGGGTGAGCTTTAGCATGTTGCTCAAAGATCTGATGAAGACACACATCGCGAGGGTAATCCGATGCCGTCTGGTTCAAATCATAAAGCAATGCCTGACGCTCTTGAGCAGGCAGAATATCCAGTTTATAAATCGGTGTATCCGGTGCAGACTCAAGCAACTCGACCAAATGAGCCAAGCCCCTTGCCATCATTTTACAAATCAGCGCTGCATTAATACCTTCAGCCGCCAACGCGGTTAAGCCCAATGAAACCTCGTTATCATCCACCGACACACTTAAGGGGTAGTTAGTGCGTTCCACACTTTCAATCAATTCGATGCGTTCAAATATACTTTCGGTCTTAGTCTCTGATGACTCGATATCAAGGCTTTCAGGGGATAGATTATGACGATAGTTAAGTACAGCACTGAACAGAGGCGCAGAGGATTCAATGCCACTGCACTTTTGTGCCATCGCAAGCGACGCCTGCTCATGGGACACCAATTGGCTCAAAGTTCGATGAGCCTCTTGAATAGCGGCTTTAATACCTCGCTCATCAATATCCTGACGGAATGGCAAGGTGTTAATGAATACCCCCATGGTGTCACTGTTGTCTTCACCTGCGCCCATACGTCCGAGTAACACAGTGCCAAATACCGCTTTGCTGACGCCACTGGTTCTGGATACTAACAAGCCAAACACCAGGTGACACAAACTCGCCAGGCTGACGCTCAAGGTTTTACTGAGCTGACGCAACCTGTCATTCAGTTCCTGAGGCAATAACTCGCTATACTCATCAATTTGCGAACCATCCAGCATGACATTGTTCATGCCATATGGCGTACTGGATTCATCAATATCCGCAAGCATGTTAGTAAAGAATGCTTGATGCTCTTCCTCGCTAACACCCAAGCGCGTTTCAGCCACCAAATTACGGAATGCTCCTGGCTTACCCAACCGCTCTGGTTGACCGGATATCAAAGCGTCCAACTCATGAAACTGAATATCCAGCGTAGAGTGATCGCCTATCAGGTGATGCAAAAGAAGTAATACCAGCCAACGTCCATCTTCAGAATGGGAGCCCGGTTCTTTAGCCACAACAAACTGCATTAACGGAGCCTGTTTCACATCCAACATGCCATGCTGAGATTGCATCATGTTGAGATAGTCAGTAGCGCTATACCCCTCGACTTCATGCAACTCGACTTCTGTCACCTTCATCGGTGCATGGCGCAATACCACTTGTGCTGGCTCCGACAAACCTTCCCAGAAAAATGCGGTTCTTAGAATGTCGTGACGGTCAATCACTGTTTGTGTGGCAGACAAGTAGAGATCCAAATCTGACCGATTTTGGAATAGCAAATAGGAATGGGAGAGGTACGGATCAAAATCTTGCACCGACAAATAGTGGAACAATATCCCTTTCTGTAACGGTGACAAACCGTAAATATCCTGAATATTGCTTACACCACCCTCAATATTCGCCACCAGTCCATCAATCTCAGATTGAGTCAATGTGATGAGCGGTAACATCTCAGGAGTAATTCGAGTAGTGCTGCCAGTGATCTGGTTTTCAGGAACCACAAAGGCCTTGTGAGCCCCTAGCTTCTTAGCCAGCTCAGACAATATGGGCGAATCAAACAAATCTCGAATAACAATGCCCAAACCTACCCGACGAAGTTGCTCCATAAGTTTCACTGCAAGCAATGAATGACCGCCCAGAGCAAAGAAATCATCATGACGACCTACCCGCTCAACCTTGAGCAACGCAGACCAAATATCGGCCAGTTTTTGTTCGACCTCGCCTTGAGGTGGCTCATAATGAGCCTTAAGCAAGGCGCTATCGTCAGGTTCAGGCAGTGCTTTACGATCCACCTTGCCATTCGGCGTTAACGGCCATTCCTGTATAGTAATCATCGCCGTTGGCACCATGTAACCGGGTAACCGTTCAGCCATATACTGACTCACCGACTGAATAAGCGATTGGGATTCCTGTCCTTCATTAACGGGTTGCAAATAAGCCACAAGACGTTTTTGTTCTCCCTCACCCATCACTTTTACAATGGCCGATTTGATAGCCTCATGACTGGTCAACTGCGCTTCGACTTCGCCCAATTCAATACGGAAGCCTCTGATTTTCACCTGAAAATCATTACGTCCCAGGTACTCCAAAGTGCCGTTCGGTAACCAGCGCACCAAATCGCCGGTTTTATACATGGTTGCAGATTCATTTGAAGAAGATGAACTGGCAAATGGATCGGGAATAAAACGTTCTTCTGTGAGCTCTGGTCTATTTAGATAACCTCTAGCGATCCCGACACCAGACACATACAGCTCTCCTGCCACACCAACGGGAACCGGATTTAAGCGCTCATCCAGAACATAAGCGCGCATATTAGCGATAGGTTTACCAATGCTGCGTAAATCCTCTTTGCTTGCTACTTGAGCAAAGGTGGCATTAACCGTCGTTTCAGTGGGGCCATAACCATCAAAAAGCGTAGGTAGATGGCCAGAACGAGCCAGCCACTGCGCCACTTTTTCCGGGTTCGCAGCTTCACCGCCAATAGCAAGGCTGTGTAAACATTCAGGAATCGGCACATCATCATCCACAAGCAGATGCCAAAATGCCGTTGGCAAGTTAGCAATAGACACCTGATACTGCTCACAATACTGCCAAAAGGTATGTGCATTCACTAACCAATCATCAGTTCTGAGTACCAAACCACTGCCGTTACATAAGGCACCAAAGATTTCTTCCACCGACATATCAAAACTGTTGGACGCAAATTGCAGCACACGATCCTGGGGCTGATAATGATAAATTTGCTGCAACGCAACGGTCAGATTCACCAACCCCCGATGTTCGATCATTACGCCTTTCGGTTTTCCAGTGGTTCCCGAGGTATAAATCACGTAAGCCAGATCACGAACATTATTGATGTTTTCAAGATTACTATCGGAATGCTGACTCAGATCTATTTCGTCAACACAAAGAGCTTCTACCTTGTGCTTGAGCTCATCCACAATAGGTTGCAGCGACAACAGATTCTGCTCTTTTGTTAAGACCAGCTCCACGCCGGAATCCTGCAAGATATGTTGTATGCGTTCACCAGGGTAATCAGTGGAAATAGGCACGTAGGCTGCGCCCGCTTTGAGCACGGCCAAAATACTGACTATCAGTTCCAGATTACGCTCAAAGTGCAAGGCAACCAGAGTGTCACCGGTAAGCTCTTTACCAGTAATAACCTTATATCGCTGACGAATTTCACGAGCCAGACGGTTTGCTTTGGCGTTCAATTCACCGTAACTCAACATTCCTTCATCACTGACAACGGCAAGATTGTCAGGGCTGGCATGAGCATGATATTCAATCAACTGATGGGCACAGCGATCCTCAGGAAACGCCACCTTGGTTGCATTGAAATCATCCAGTATTTTACGACGCTCATCAGTCGGTAAAATATCCAACTGGTAGGCAGGAAAAGGCGTTGAGGCCGAAAGCGCATCCGCTAAACCAGACAGCGCTGCTGCCATCATCTGACAGATTTGTTCAGCGTCAATGGGGTCAACAACCTGAGCCGTCACCCCCAATTGTTTGCCATAATCTTCAATTGAAACCGCCAATGGATAATTAGTACGTTCTTCACTTTCAATCCACTCAATGCGATTCAGCAAATGGGCTTCATCTGGTGTTTCAGCGTCGGATTCAGAAGGCAACACATTGTGGCGATAGTTCAACAAGGCACTAAACAAAGGTGCAGCAGAATCCAGAGAGCTACATTTTTGCGCTTCTGCCAGCGATGCATGTTCATGCATCATCAATTGACTAAGATTACGATGCGTCTGTTTAACGGCAGCCAGAATGTCCATGTTTTCAACGTTGGCACCATCCACATCTTGCCTGAACGGCAAGGTATTAATGAATAATCCCATGGCTTCAGCAGCACCATCACCGGCTTGCATTCGTCCAAACAATACCGTACCAAATACCGCTTTTTGTACGTTACTGGTACGGGCAACCACATGCCCAAAGGCAAAATGACACAGCGCGGCCAGGCTCACACCCAGCGTTTTAGACTGTCGACGCAATTCATCATTCAAAGACTGCGGCAGCATGATGTTATGTTCGCGTACCAAAGCGCCATCCATAAGCACATCATGCAAACCATAGGGCACAGTAGGTTCATCAATATCCGCCAACATTTCGGTAAAGAAAGCGCTATCCACTCCCTTATCTACACCATATCGAATTTGAGCTATCAAATTTCTGAAGGGCTGTGGTGTATCCAATTCGGCATTGTTGCCGGACAGGATAAGCGCCAATTCATTCGACAGATATTCAAGCGTGGAATGGTCACCAATCATATGATGCAGTTGTAGTAACACTAGCCACTGCTCTGAGTCTGGATCTTTAGCAACCACATATTGCAGCAAAGACGGTTTCTGTATATCAAGATGGCAATACTGTTGTTTCAACAGGTTGAGATAATCGTGTTTACTGTACCCGGAAACCGTGTCCAATTGCGTTTCGGTAACAATAAGTGGTGCATGGCGCAACACCACCTGAGCAGGTTCACTTACCCCTTCCCAATAGAAGGCGGTTCTTAAGGTGTCGTGACGATCAATAATCTGTTGTACTGCTGCCAAATAGATATCCAGATCCTGTCGATTTCGGAATACCAATTGCGTGTTCAGCAAATAAGGATCCACATCATCTGAAGAGATGTAATGGAATAACATTCCTTCCTGAAGTGGCGACAAGCCGTAGATATCCTGAATATTAGCTACACCACCTGGCACGTTTTCCACAAGCTGGTCGATCTCCGATTGAGTCAAGTCAATCAGCGGTAGCATGTCTGGCGTGATATGAGAGGTATCTGCCATGATCTTGTTTGGTGGGATAATCAAAGATTCATGCCCACCCAGTTTTTTCGCCAAGGCACTTAGTACCGGCGAATCAAACAGGTCTTTGATAGCAATGCCTAGCCCGACTTTGCGCAGCTTTTCCATCAACTTGATGGCAGAAAGCGAGTGCCCGCCCAAGGTGAAGAAGTTGTCATTACGCCCTACCTGTTCAACCCCCAATAGCTCAGACCAGATCTGCGCCAATTGCTCTTCCATTGCGCCTTGCGGTGCTTCATAAGCCGCCTTGATCAAAGCGCCTTCATCGGGCTGTGGTAATGCTTTACGATCAAGCTTGCCATTCGGCGTTTGCGGCCAGCTATCCAGCAATACCAAGGCCGAAGGCACCATATAATCCGGCAGCTGCTGCATCAGATATTCATGCAGCGTTTGGATGAAATGCTGGCGAAGGTTTTCGTCTTCCAGAACTGACACATCCTCTGGTATTACCCACCCTACAAGGCGTTTCTGCTCAGCTTCAGCAACAGCCAGCACTGTTGCTGATTGCACCAGTTCATGGCTGGCAAGTTGCGACTCGATTTCGCCCAGCTCAATACGATAACCACGCAATTTCACCTGAAAATCGTTACGACCGAGGTACACCAAATTGCCATCAGGCAGATAGCGCGCTAAATCGCCGGTACGATAAAGTCGAGCGGCGCGGCCTCGGCTGTCTTGTTTACGGAATGGGTCGGTAACAAAGCGCTCTTGCGTTAAATCCTCACGATTCAGGTAGCCACGGGCAACGCCGTCACCGCCAATCCACATTTCACCCACCGCACCTTTCGGCACAGGCTGTAAATGTTCATCCAGCAAGTAGATTTGGGTGTTGTCGATAGGACGACCGATTGGCGGTGAATCGGTTAGTGCTTGTCCGTCACTAGCCCATACAGTGGCAACCACTGTGCCTTCTGTCGGGCCATAAGCGTTAAACACCTGAGTCTGTTGCGATAAATGATTTACCAGTTGTGGCTCTGAGGCTTCACCACCCAGAATCAAGACTTCCAGTGACTCAAGAAAGTCCAGAGAGATATCTTGCAGCGACAAACTTCTAAACAGCACAGGCGGTAACAACACATGGGTCACTCCCTGTTGTGCAATTTGTTCAAACAGGTGGCGAGCATCCTGACCGGATAACTCGTCACGCAAGAACAGCGAACCGCCACTGACACACATCATGGCAAGGTCAAACACACTGGCATCAAATCCCGGTGAAGCAAACTGCATCACTCGGGTACTGGCGTTAACGCCATACAAACGGGTTTGTGAACTGGCTAAATTCATCAGGCCGCCATGCTCAAGCATTACCCCTTTGGGTTTACCCGTCGAGCCAGAGGTATAAATGACATAAGCCAGATGATTCGGATCCAGTCCTGCGATTTGAGGATTAATCGCTGGCAAGCTATCCAGTGCAAGTCTGTCTAGCCTGATAAGACTATGTACAAGCTCGCTCTCAACGCTTGTTTCAACATTGCTATCAAGATAGCCGATGGCCTCTAACCCGGCTTCATCAGCAAGTAACAACAGTGGATTAGCATCTTCCAATGTATCCAGCAAACGGCTGCTGGCGTAAGCCGGATCAAGGGGAACATAAGCCCCCCCGGCTTTCAGTACCGCCAACATCGCCACCAACATATAAGGGCGACGGCGGCTGCAAATGGCAACCAGAGTATTGGGCTCCACACCTCGTTCAATCAGCAAATGTGCAAGCTGATTGGCCTGTTCATTGACTTCACGATAATTCAGCGACGTTTGGTAGCCATCATCATTTACCTGCAATACCGCAATAGCATCCGGATTAGCGTTGGCATGGTATTCAAACAGCTCATGAATGCATTGTTCACGGGGATAATCGGCGTGAGTCTGGTTTAAACCATAAAGTAATGCCTCACGCTCTTGTGGCGGCAATACATCCAGCGCATAAGACGGCGTATCCGGCGCTTGTGCCAACAGCTCACTTAGATGTTCCAGTGCTCGTGCCATCATCTGACAAACGCGCTCAGAACCAACGGAATCAACGATCAGCGCGGTGAATCCCAAGGCATCGCCATAGTCTTCCACTGAAAGTGTGAATGGATAGTTGCTCTGTTCCTTACCATCAACATATTCAATGCGATCAAAGAGCGTCTCTTCCACCTTCATACCCTGCATATCAGGGTGCTGATTATGGCGATAATTTAACAGAGCGCTAAACAACGGTGCAGACGAATCAATACTGCTGCAACGCTGCGCTTCCGCCAGTGACGCATATTCATGCATCATTAACTGGCTCAATTGTTGGTGTGTCTGTTGAACCGCCTCGGCAATGCCTTGAGCGCTCACATCTTGCCTAAACGGAAGAGTATTAATAAACAATCCCATTGCATCGGCAGCACCATCGCCGGCCTGCATTCGACCAAATAGCACTGTGCCAAATACAGCCTTATCTACTGTGCTGGCACGCGCCACCACATGCCCGTAAGCAAAGTGACACAAGCTAGCCAAACTGACACCCAAGGCTCTGGCCTGTTCCCTCAGGGTCTTATTCAACGGCGCAGGCAACATCAGGTGATGTTCTGTCACCGACTCTGAATTGCTCTGCACATCCTTTAAACCGAAAGGTGTTGTAGACTCTTCAATCTCTGCCAGCATGTTGCTGAAAAAGGCCTGATGCTCTTCCTTGTTTGAACCCAATCTCGCCTGAGCCACCAGATTTCGATAAGGCTCAGGAGAAGCCAGTTGCTCCGATTGCCCCGTCAATATTAGCACTAGCTCCTGAACCAATATTTCAGAAGTAGAATGGTCGCCAATCAAATGGTGGAATTGCTGCACCACTAACCAGCGATCACTATCACAATCAGAAGCAGAATCAGAAGCTCCAGGTTCTTTGGCGATGATATATCTCAACAACGGCGCTTCCCGGATATCCAATCGGGCATATTGTTGCTGCATCTCATTCAGGTAGTCTTTAGTGCTTTTGCCTTCTCCATTATTCTCGTCGAGTGAGACTTCAATCACACTCAGCGGTATTTGACGCAATACCACCTGAGCAGGCTCAGACAGCCCTTCCCAATAAAAAGCGGTGCGCAAGATGTCATGGCGATCCACAATCTGTTGGGTCGCAGACAGATAAGCATCCAAATCCTCCCGATTAGCAAAAGCCATATGGGAGTAAAGCAAGTATGGATCATCGCCTTTTGACGACAAGTAATGGAATAATATGCCCTCTTGCAGCGGCGACAGGCCGTAAATATCCTGAATATTGGCGACGCCACCCGGTACACTTTCCACAAGCAGATCAATGTCTGATTGATTCAGCTCAATAAGAGGCAGCATGTCAGGCGTGATATGAGCACTATCCGGCGTAATCTGATTTGCAGGCACAATCAACGATTCATGCCCTCCCAGCTTCTTGGCTAATCCAACAAGCGTTGGCGAATCAAACAAATCTTTGATGGCAATACCCAAGCCTTCTTTACGAAGCCGTTCCATCAATTTAATCGCCAGTAAGGAATGCCCGCCAAGCGTGAAGAAATTGTCGCGACGACCAACCCGTTCAACACTCAATAGTTCCGACCAGATTTGTGCCAAACGTTGTTCGGTTGCGCCTTGAGGTGGTTCGTATTCAGCACTTAACAAGGCTGCACCATCGGGTATCGGCAGCGCTTTTCGGTTGAGCTTGCCGCTTTCGTTCAAAGGCCACTGTGCTAATAAGGCCATCGCCGAAGGCACCATGTACTCTGGAAGATGGGCTTGCAGATAGGCGTTTAATGTTTCAATCAACGCCTTACGCTCATGAGCTACCTCTCTATCTGCCGAAACCTCTTCAAGCAAAGACACATCTTCCGGGATAACCCAAGCTACCAAGCGTTTTCTATCGCCTTCGCCTAATACCAAGACCGTCGCCGAACTCACCAGTGGGTGTTGGCTTAATTGCGCTTCAATCTCGCCCAGCTCAATACGATATCCGCGGAACTTCACCTGAAAATCGTTACGACCCGCAAAATCAATATTGCCATCGGGTAGGAAGCGCCCTAAATCTCCGGTTTTATATAACCGTGCCGGGCGACCCAAACTATCAGTTTCAATGAAAGGATCGGGAATAAAGTGCTCTTGCGTCAGGTCAGCTCTATTCAAATAGCCTCTCGCCAAGCCATCACCACCAATATAAATCTCCCCAACCGCACCAATCGGCACTGGCTGCATAAAGGCATTTAATAAATAGACTTGCGTATTGGAAACAGGACGTCCAATAGGAATGGAAGGCTTACCTAGATCGCTAGAAGTTATCCTGTAGGTTGTCGCAAAGGTGGTGGTTTCTGTCGGCCCATAACCATTTAAAACAAATTGTGGACTATTGGTTTTGATTAAACGTTCTATTTTCTCTGGTTCCAGCGCATCGCCGCCCACTAGAAGCGCTTTAAACTGACTCGCTATCGCTATCAGCTTGTCTACCAGATTGTTATACAGCCCTACCGATAACCATAGAATGTTGACTTCATAGGTGGTTAACAACTGAATAAATGCATCGGCATCGACCAATATATCCCGGTCAATCATGATGCATTGCCCGCCATTGGCTAACGCGCCCCAAATCTCCATAGTCGCAGCATCAAAGGCCACGGTTGACGCAAAGGCGACTTTGTCCTCTGAAGTAAAATCCAGATAACCATTGTCTTTCACAATCCGCAGCACACCCAAATGCTCGGTCATCACCCCTTTGGGCTTGCCGGTCGAGCCCGAGGTGTACACCATGTACGCCATATTGGCTGGCGTCAGCCCTGCAACCACAGGGTTAGATATTGAAAGCGGAGTCTGGCTGTCTGAACGGGTTTGCCAATCCGTATCCAGACGAACAACCGGCGTATCACCGATATGCTCACCCAGCACAGCAAGACCGGTACTGTCTGCCAACAACACCTTGGGTTTGGCATCGTCAAAAATATCCAGAAGACGAGTGCTGGCGTATTCTGGCTCCAGTGGTACATAAGCCCCACCCGCCTTCAAAATTCCCAGAATTCCTACCAATAGATACCCTTGGCGTTCAGTGGAAATGGCCACTGGCGTATCGGGTTTCACGCCTTGCTCAATCAACAAGTGAGCCAGTTGGTTGGCCTGTTCATTTAGCTCTCGATAGGTTAACTCAACGGTTGCGGATCGCTCTGTAACATGAATTCTAGTTTGAGCTTTTTTAGTTTGAGCTTTCTTAGTTTGAATTAGGGCAATCGCATCAGGAGTTTGTGCTGCCTGTTGTTCAAATAACTGGTGAATACAGCACTCGTAGTTTGATGTGCTGCTTATATTTTTATTGGGCTGATTAAAGTCATAAAGCACCTTTTGCTTTTCATCAGCAGGCAAAACATCCAGCTGATAAGCCGGAATATATGAAGACGAAGCAGAAGCTGACGATCCATTAGATAGAGTATCATCAAGCAATTCCGATAAATGCGTTAAGGCACGAGCCATCATGTTGCACACACGTTCTGGCGCAATGGGTTCTACAACCTGTGCGGTTAACCCCAAGGCATCGCCGTATTCTTCAACCGACAGTACAAAGGGATAATTTGTACGTTCCTTACCTTCAATCCATTCAATACGATTTAACAAATTGTCCTGACTCTCACTGACCTCATCAGGCTTCATATTGTGTCGGTAATTCAACAAGGCACTAAACAACGGAGCGGATGAATCCATACCGCTGCATCGTTGCGCTTCGGCAAGTGATGCGTATTCATGAACCATCAACTGGCTAAGCTGTTGGTGCGTATCCTTGATAGCCCGTGCAATATCACGATTATCCACATCTTGTCTAAATGGCAAGGTATTGATAAACAATCCCATGGCATCTGCCGCGCCTTCTCCCTCTGCCGTCGCCTGCATACGACCCAATAGCACAGTACCAAATACTGCTTTACTCACGCCACTCACACGCGACACCACATGCCCGTAAGCGAAGTGGCACAAGCTGGCCAGGCTCACTCCCAATGAACGAGCTTGCTCTCGCAAACGCTCGTTCAAAGACGCAGGTAATAACATCTGGAATTCACGGCTTTGGCTGCCATCCAGTTGCAAATCACTAAGACCAAAAGGCAATGTTGAGTCTTCGATATCAGACAACATTTTGCTAAAGAAAGCGTGATGCTCGTCTTTACTGGATCCCAAGCGGACTTGTGCAACCAAATTCCGAAACGGCTGAGGCGGTGTGAGTTTTTCAGCCTGATTAGCAAGCAGCAAACTCAGCTCACTCATGAGATATTCCACAGTGGAATGGTCACCAATCAAATGGTGCAATTGCTGTAATACCAGCCATTTTCCTGGGTCTGTATCTATGTCTGTAACGCTATTCTCGGCATCAGTTGGCACTTGGGCAACCACAAATCGAAGCAACGGCGCATGGCGGATATCTAATCGTCCATGTTGGTTTTGCATCTGCTGTAATTGCGCCTTGTATCCCTCGTTGCTAGCGTCAAGCTCCATGTTGATAACAGACAAGGGAGCTTGACGTAACACCACCTGCGCAGGTTCACTTAAACCTTCCCAACAAAAAGCGGTACGCAGAATATCGTGACGATCGATAACCTGTTGCATAGCAGCCAGATAAGCATCCAAATCCTCACGATTGGCAAATACCATCTGCAAATTTAACAAGTAAGGGTCGGTATCTTGTGATGACAGATAATGAAATAAGATGCCTTCCTGCAATGGCGACAAGCCGTAGATATCTTGAACATTGTGCGTGCCACCCGGAATAGAGGTCACAATGCTGTCGATGTCCTGCTGACTCAATTGGATCAGCGGTAACATTTCCGGGGTAATCTGTTCCGTTGTAGCCGTAATCTGATTTTCAGGTACAACAATCCCCTGAGTATTGCCCAAACGCTTTGACAGACCAGTTAATGTCGGCTGTTCAAACAGATCTTTAATCGTTATGCCTAACCCGACTTTGCGTAAGCGCTCCATAAGCTTGATCGCCAGCAAGGAGTGCCCTCCCAAGGCGAAAAAGTCATCATGGCGGCTTATGCGCTCAACCTTGAGTAGCTCAGACCAAATCTGCGCTAGCTGAGCTTCAACCCCATCTTGCGGAGCTTCATACTCAGCTTTAATAAAGGCACTGTCATCGGGCTTAGGTAATGCCTTTCTGTCCAGCTTGCCATTGGGCGTTTGCGGCCAGGCATCCATTAACACCACCGCCGAAGGCACCATATAACTCGGTAGCTGCTCAGCCACCGATTCCAGTAATGACGATATCAAATGTTGGCGAGCAGGATCAGACGCCAGTAGCGACGTATTTTCAGGCAGCACATAAGCAACCAGCTTCTTATTTTCACCGTCGCCAAAAGCCATCACCACCGATGATTGCACCTGTGGTTGTTCATTGAAGCGAGCTTCTATTTCGCCCAGTTCAATGCGGAATCCGCGAATTTTCACCTGAAAGTCATTACGACCCAGATATTCAATAAATCCGTCTTGGTTCTCACCGGAAAGGCCATCGTCGTTATCATGAGGAAGATAACGCGCCAAATCTCCGGTTTTATACATGCGTGCCGGGCGACCGCGGCTGTCGGTATCTCTGAATGGGTTTAACAGGAATCGCTCTGCGGTCAGGTCTGCACGGTTCAAATAGCCTCTGGCTACCCCGTCACCGGCAATGTAAATTTCACCGACTGCACCTTTGGGTACAGGCTGTAAATGTTCATCCAGCAAGTAAATTTGGGTATTGGCAAGAGGACGGCCAATGCTGGTGATAAAGTCCTCACTGGACTCAACGGCATAATAAGTGGAATAGGTCGTCGTTTCTGAAGGCGCATACAGGTTACATAAACGCTCAATATGACTGTGCTTAAACAGAGATTGTGCCAGCGATACGGGTAATGGCTCGCCAGCCAGGTTCACAACACGAACACTGTCTTGCACCTGCCCGCGCTCCAACATGCCTTCCAGCACTGAAGGCACTGTGTTTATGTGAGTAGTCCCAATATGAGTATTAGCAGAGACGCCATTTTCCAAGGCATTGCGCACCAGATTCAGCGTGCCGCCCTGATGTAAGGTAGCGAAACATTCATATACCGACAAATCGAAGCTTAAGGAAGTGGCAAACAGCGTCATCCCTAGCTCTTCAGCCTGATATTTTGTCTGTGTCCAGATAATCAGATTAACGGCATTGCCATGCTCTATTACCACGCCTTTGGGCTTACCGGTCGAGCCCGAGGTGTAGATTATGTAAGCCATGTTCTCGGGGCTTAAACCTTCCACTTTAGGATTAACAGATGACCTTGATGCTACTGTCTGTCCGACTTCATCTAATCGGATAAGTGCCTGGGACTGCTCATAGGTTTGTGCCGTATTCCCAATGGCCTTTATTCCGGCTTCATCGGTTAATAACAGCACAGGGTTAGCATCATCCATCGTATCCACCAAACGACTGCTGGCATAATCCACATCCAATGGTACATACGCCCCACCGGCTTTTAATATCGCTAAAAGCCCAACCAACATATAAGGGCGACGCTCAACACATAGAGCTACCAATGTCTCCGGTTTTACACCTTTTTCCATCAGCAAGTGAGCAAGCTGGTTAGCCTGTTCGTTGATTTCACGATAGGAGAAAGAATCAGCCCCTTGAACCAAGGCAATGGCATTCGGTGTGCGCTCTACCTGCTGTTCAAATAACTGATGCAAACAGACATCAAGAGGATAATCGCTATCGGTGGCGTTGAAGCCATACAATAGCTGTTCACGCTCTAAAGGCGGTAACACATCCAACGCACGAGACGGCGTATCCGGTGCGTTAGTCAACAATTCAGCCAAATGTTCAAGCGCGCTTGCCATCATCTGGCAAATGCGTTCGGGATCAATGCCTTCTATGGCCTGAGCAGTCAGCCCTAACGAATCGCCATTGTCTTCTACCGATACCAAAAGCGGGTAGTTAGTTCGCTCCTCCGCCGTTATCCACTCAATGCGGTTCAACAGGCCATTTTCCTGAACTGGCTGCTCTTCTAAATGTATATTGTGTCGATAGTTCAGAATGGCGCTGAATAAAGGCGCAGAAGAATCAACATTACTGCACCGTTGCGCCTCTGCCAGTGATGCATGTTCATGCATCAACAACTGGCTCAAACGCTGGTGAGTTTGTTGAATGGCGGGCTGAATACCTTGTTCGTTCACATCTTGTCGGAAAGGTAAGGTATTAATGAACAACCCCATGGCGTCGGAAGTGCTCTCATTTGACAGCATACGCCCCAGCAACACTGTCCCAAACACGGCTTTTTGCACGCCACTGGCGCGAGCCAGAACATGCCCATAAACAAAGTGGCACACACTCGCCAGACTCACGCCTAACTCTCTGGCCTGCTCTCTTAAAGCATGGTTAAGTTCCCTGGAAAGCATCAAACGATGTTCGCTGGTTGTCAGGCCATCCTGACGTACATCGCCTTTGCCAAAAGGCAAGGTAGGCTCGTCAACGTCCGATAGCATGTCGGTGAAGAAGCGCTGTTGCTCTGCCTTTTTCGTGTTTGGTTGACCATCCGCTGCCGCACTGTATCGAATTTCAGCGATGAGATTTCTAAACGCTTGTGCTTCAGGTAATTGCTCTTCATGCCCGTTCAAAAAGGCCATCAGCTCCAGGTTCATCTGTTCCTGTGCCGAGTGATCGCCGATCAAATGATGATGCTGATGCAACACCAGCCATCGCTCAGTTCCGGGTTCCTGGGCAATGAAAAAGCGCATAAGAGGCGCATGGCGAATATCCATCCAGCCGTTTTGTTCCTGCATCTGCGTTAAGTAATCCGCAGCACTCTTGCTGCTGTCTTGCGATACTTGTACTTCATGTATCGGAACTGTAGCTTGACGCAATACCACCTGAGCAGGTTCGGTCAGCCCTTGCCAATAAAAGGCGGTGCGTAAAATATCATGACGATTAACCACCTGCTGAAAAGCTTCCAGATAGCGGTTAAGATCATCCCGACTCTGAAACACCATTTGCAGGTTCAGCAAATAAGGGTCTTTCTCTTTGGCGGATAGATGATGGAACAATATCCCTTCTTGCAGAGAAGACAGTCCGTAAATATCCTGAATATTGCTAATGCCTTCCGGGATAGAAGCAACAATGGCATCGATCCCTTCCTGAGTGATCTCAATCAGGGGCAACATATCCGGTGTAATGCTTGTACTTGAAAGCGTTATCTGGTTATCCGGAACTTTAGGTTGTTCATTTAAGTGCGTTTCCTGACTGTTTTCACTCAAGGCAGACAAGCGCTGAGATAAACTCAAAGAGAGCCCCGCCAAGGTTGGCGATTCAAACAAATGCTTGATGGTCAGATGTAAATCATGCTTTCTCAGTTGATTCATCATCTTCACCGCCACCAACGAATGGCCGCCCAAGGCAAAGAAATCATCGTGACGACTTATCCGTTCAACCTGCAATAGTTCAGACCACACCTTGGCGATCTGCTGCTCTATTTCCCCTTTCGGAGCCTCATATTCAGCCTTAAGCAGAGCATCTTCATCAGGTACGGGTAAGGCTTTACGATTGATTTTGCCATTCGGTGTCAATGGCCAACTATCCATCACCACAATGGCTGAAGGCACCATGTAACCGGGCAAACGTTCGGTTGCATATTGGTTTACTGACTGGATAAATTGCCGACGCGCCTTCTTATCTTCAAGAACAGCATCTTTCTCAAAAACAGCGCCAAGAACCGCATCATTTTTTGGGATCAGATAAGCAACCAGACGTTTTTGTTCGCCCTGCCCCAATGCCTCGACAATAGCGGATTGCACTTCATCGTGAGAGGTTAACTGCGCTTCGATTTCGCCCAGCTCAATACGGAACCCTCGAATTTTCACCTGAAAGTCATTACGGCCAATAAATTCAATGCTGCCATTAGGCAACCAGCGCACTAAATCGCCGGTTTTATACATTCGCGCCGATGCCACTTGTGTGCCAGCTTGGGTATCCTTGCGCACAAAGGGGTTTTGAATAAAACGTTCATCCGTCAAATCAGAACGTTGCCAATAACCTCGACCAACGCCCAAGCCCCCCACATACAATTCGCCAGTAACACCAACCGGAACCGGATTGCGCTGTTCATCCAGCACATAGCACAACATATTGGCCGTAGGCTTACCAATACTGCGAATATCCGCAACACTGTCGATGCGCTCAAAGGTAGCATTTACCGTGGTTTCGGTGGGGCCATATCCCACAAACAATTGTGGCGTATGCCCAGACCTTGCCAGCCATTGCTGAATTTTCTTCTGGTTAACCGCTTCACCACCAATGGTGACTATCCTGACGCACGTTGGAATACTCCCTTCATCATCTGCCAACACATGCCAAAAAGCCGTTGGCAAGTTGGCGATGGTCACATGGTATTTTTCACAAT
The DNA here is from genome assembly GCF_019900845.1 of Paraneptunicella aestuarii. Taxonomy (NCBI): domain Bacteria; kingdom Pseudomonadati; phylum Pseudomonadota; class Gammaproteobacteria; order Alteromonadales; family Alteromonadaceae; genus Paraneptunicella; species Paraneptunicella aestuarii. The sequence goes on from NZ_CP074570.1 coordinate 2,679,840, forward strand.
ATTGCCAGAAAGTACGGGCATCCAGTAACCAGTCATCGGTTCTCAACACCAAGCCACCACCGTGACATAGCGCTCCGAATATCTCTTCAACCGACATATCAAAACTGATAGGAGCAAACTGTGTGACCCTGTCTTGTTCGCTGTATCCATACAGTTTCTTCAAACCAACGGTAAGGTTTACCACATTGCGGTGCTCAATCATCACCCCTTTAGGCTTACCTGTAGTTCCCGAGGTATAGATGACATAAGCCAAGTCGCTGGCTTGTTGTTCTACAGATAAATTATTCTTATCTGATGAGGAGGCTTGATCAAAAGACAACTGATCAACACATAGCAACTGCGGAGACTTCGTCAATGTTGCGGCAATGCTTTGCAAAGCAGGCAAATGCGGGTGTTGCGTCAACACGATGGCACAACCGGTGTCATCCAATATATGCTGAGTACGCTCGGGGGGATAATCGGTGGAAATAGGCACGTAAGCGCCTCCGGCTTTAAGCACCGCCAGAATGCTCATCACCATGTCGATACTGCGATCGAAATACAAAGAAATAAGTGTATTCGGCTTGAGCGCCTCGCCCGTTAATGCCTGATACTGAGCGCGTAGCTCTCTTGCCAGAATATTGGCTTTGGCGTTTAGCTCTTCGTAGGTTAAAGAGCCTTCTTCACCGATCACTGCCACTCTATTAGGGAATTGCTCCGCTTTAAGTTCAACCAGTCGATGAACGCACATGTTCTTAGCGACATCAGTGACATCCAGGTGAGTCTCGTTAAAGCCATACAAGACTTGCTCGCGCTCAGGTTCTGACAGCAGAGGGATACCACTATGAATCTGTGATAGCTCTGCCGCCATACCTTGCAACACGCGGCAGAAATACTCTTTAAAGCGCACAATGGTCTGCTCATCGAACAATGCCGTGGCGTAATCAATAAACCCCGCCAAAACGCCATCCTGCTCATACCATGAGATTTCAAGGTCGTACTTAACGCTTTCATAAGGTACTAACTCAGGCGTTACCGTCATGCCGGATAAGGTCATTCCCTGAGTTTTCATATCCGCCACGCTGATCCAGTCGCATAACACCTGAAAAACAGGCGTATGAGACAGACTTCGCGCAGGATTAATCAGCTCCACCACTTGTTCAAATGGCACATCCTGATTGTCCTGAACAGAAAGGATCTGTTTTTTAACGTGGTTAAGTAGTGCTTCGGAGCTGGCATGATGTTGGGTGTCGATATGCAGCGCCAACGTATTCACAAAATAGCCAATCAGGTTTTCAATCTGGCTATGTCCTCGGTTGGCACTGGGCATGCCCAATACAACCGAATCCTGCCCCGCCAAGCGAGACAACACACTAGCCCAGGCGGTCATCAACACCACAAAAACAGAGCAGTTTTGTTGTTTGGATAGTTGAACAATCTGCTTCGATAAGGATTCATCTAACTGGAAATTTACCCGATCACCGTCGAAAACCTGCTCTGCCGGACGAGGTCTGTCCAATGGCAAAGTAATGCACTCCGGCGCACCTGCAAGCTGTTGCTGCCAATAGGCTAATTGCTTGTCAAAACGCTCACCCGACAGATTGGCATGTTGCCAGGCGGCATAATCAGGATATTGAATAGATAAAGGCGCAAGCGGGTTACCCTTCCCGTCATGATATGCCTCATACAACGACGTTAATTCCTGGAAAAAGATCCCCATTGACCAGCCATCAAACACGATATGATGCAAGGTAATAGCGAAAATCCATTCATTGCTTGAAAGTTGCACCAAAAGCGCCCGAATTAGCGGCTCAGCACTTAAATCAAACGACGCTCCCGTATTGGTTTTTATCAGCTCATTGAGCTGTTTTTCTCTGTCATCCTTTGAACTCTGAGACAAATCCACTTGCACCATTGGGCATGGCGTATTCTCAGGCAAAATTGCAACGTGCGGCGTTCCATCGTCATTCAAAAACACTGTGCGTAGCGCTTCATGCCTCGACATAATGGTGTTAAGGCTTGCGATAAGGGCTTCGACATTGAGTTCGCCTTGCATACGCAAGACATTATGGATGTGATACACCCCATTTAAGGATTCATCCATCTGAGCCAATAGCCACAAGCTTTGCTGCGCAAAAGAGATATTCAGCGGTGTATCTCGCGAAACCCTTTGGATCGCCTGAGCCACACGGCTATCTGCCTTACTGCTATGTTTCAGGTATTCCAGAATGGCTTCTTTATGACGCTTTAACAGATCAATATCGTCAGCGGTAATCGCGCCTTCCGGCGCATCAATCGATAGCTGATCATCCAAACAAGCTAAAAGGACTTTTTTACTTAAGAAGTAATCAATAATGCTTGAAATTTGCGTCATATCGTAAACTTCACTCTATTCGTTGTATTAGTTTCAGATTCAGTCTTTAAAGAATTCATTTTCACTTGTTGGTCACAGGTTTCTGCCAACGCTTGCAACGAGCCTTGCTCTGTGAGGCTCACCATAGAAAGACTGACATTTAATCGGGATTGGATAAGGTTAATGAGCTTCACCATATGCAGGGAGTGGCCGCCCAGACTAAAGAAATTGTCGTGGCGTCCTACTTGTTCAACCCCTAATAACTCTGACCAGATCTGCGCTAGTTGCTCTTCCATAACCCCTTGCGGCGCTTCATAAGCCGCCTTGATCAAAGCGCCTTCATCGGGCTGTGGTAATGCTTTACGATCAAGCTTGCCATTCGGCGTTTGCGGCCAGCTATCCAGCAATACCAAGGCCGAAGGCACCATATAATCCGGTAAATGCTGCATCAGATATTCATGCAGCGTTTGGATGAAATGCTGGCGAAGGTTTTCGTCTTCCAGAACTGACACATCCTCTGGTATTACCCACCCTACAAGGCGTTTCTGCTCAGCTTCACCAACAGCCAGCACCGTTGCTGATTGCACCAGTTCATGGCTGGCAAGTTGCGACTCGATTTCGCCCAGCTCAATACGATAACCACGCAATTTCACCTGAAAATCGTTACGACCGAGGTACATCAAATTGCCATCGGGCAGATAGCGCGCTAAATCGCCAGTACGATAAATACGAGCGGCGCGGCCTCGGCTGTCTTGTTCACGGAATGGGTCGGTAACAAAGCGCTCTTGCGTTAAATCCTCACGGTTCAGGTAGCCACGGGCAACGCCGTCACCGCCAATCCACATTTCACCCACCGCACCTTTCGGCACAGGCTGTAAATGTTCATCCAGCAAATAAATTTGGGTGTTGTCGATGGGACGACCAATTGGCGGTGAATCGGTTAGCGCTTGTCCGTCACTGGCCCATACCGTGGCAACCACTGTGCCTTCTGTCGGGCCATAAGCATTAAACACCTGAGTCTGTTGCGATAAATGATTTACCAGTTGTGGCTCTGAGGCTTCACCACCCAGGATCAAGACTTCCAGTGACTCAAGAAAGTCCAGAGAGATATCTTGCAGCGACAAACTTCTAAACAGCACAGGCGGTAACAACACATGGGTCACTCCCTGTTGTGCAATTTGTTCAAACAGGTGGCGAGCATCCTGACCGGATAACTCGTCACGCAAGAACAGCGAACCGCCACTGACACACATCATGGCAAGGTCAAACACACTGGCATCAAATCCCGGTGAAGCAAACTGCATCACTCGGGTACTGGCGTTAACGCCATACAAACGGGTTTGTGAACTGGCTAAATTCATCAGGCCGCCATGCTCAAGCATTACCCCTTTGGGTTTACCCGTCGAGCCAGAGGTATAAATGACATAAGCCAGATGATTCGGATCCAGTCCTGCGATTTGAGGATTAATCGCTGGCAAGCTATCCAGTGCAAGTCTGTCGAGCCTGATAAGACTATGCACCAACTCGCTCTCAACACTTGTTTCAATATTGCTATCAACATTGCTATCAAGATAGCCGATGGCCTCTAACCCGGCTTCATCAGCAAGTAACAACAGTGGATTAGCATCTTCCAATGTATCCAGCAAACGGCTGCTGGCGTAAGCCGGGTCGAGTGGAACATAAGCCCCCCCGGCTTTCAGTACCGCCAACATCGCCACCAACATATAAGGGCGACGGCGGCTGCAAATGGCAACCAGAGTATTGGGCTCCACACCTCGTTCAATCAGCAAATGTGCAAGCTGATTGGCCTGTTCATTGACTTCACGATAATTCAGCGACGTTTGGTAGCCATCATCATTTACCTGCAATACCGCAATAGCATCCGGATTAGCGTTGGCATGGTATTCAAACAGCTCATGAATGCATTGTTCACGAGGATAATCGGCGTGAGTCTGATTTAAACCATAAAGTAATGCCTCACGCTCTTGTGGCGGCAATACATCCAGCACATAAGACGGCGTATCCGGCGCTTGTGCTAATAATTCACTAAGGTGTTCCAGTGCTCGTGCCATCATGTTGCACACACGTTCTGGCGCAATGGAATCAACAACCTGTGCGGTTAACCCCAAGGCATCGCCGTATTCTTCAATTGAAAGCACAAAGGGATAATTGGTGCGTTCTTGTCCTTTGATCCACTCAATGCGATCAAGCAAGGTGGCTGTTTTAGCACTTTCAACGTCGGACGGATCGGGCAAGGTATTGTATCGGTAATTTAACAAAGCACTAAACAGCGGTTCAGATGATTCCATACCGCTGCATCGTTGCGCTTCACTCAGTGACGCATATTCATGAATCATGAGCTGACTCAATTGTCGATGGGTCTGTTTAATACCAGACTCGAGGCTGGCCTCGTTCACATCTTGTCTGAACGGCAAGGTATTGATAAACAATCCCATGGTATCCGCCGTTCCCTCACCCGCCTGCATACGTCCTAACAAGACAGTGCCAAACACCGCTTGTTGTACGCCGCTGGCTCTGGAAACTACATGCCCATAAGCAAAGTGACACAAGCTGGCAAGGCTGACGCCAAGAGTTTTAGCCTGTTGGCGTAATTTGTCGTTCAACGCGGCTGGCAACTTAATGTGATGCTCACGGCTTTGACTACCATCCTGTTGCACATCCCCCAATCCAAATGGCAAGGTGGGCTCTTCAATATCCGCCAGCATACTGGTGAAAAATGCCTGATGCTCTTTCTTATCGCTGCCCATTCGCACTTGCGCAACCAGATTCCGGAATGGCTGAGGCGTTGTCAACTGCTCGGCACGGCCTTCAAGTATCAGGGTTATTTCCCGCATCATGTGTTCCAGCGTCGAGTGGTCGCCGATTAAATGATGCATTTGGTGCAAGACCAACCATTTGTCTGAGTCTGAGTCTCCCTTTGTCGTATCGGTAGGCGCTTTGGCAATCACAAGCCTAAGCAACGGCGCATGGCGAATATCCAATCGTCCATGCTGGTTTTGCATCTGTTGTAATTGCGCCTTGTATCCCTCTTTGCTAGTGCTAGCGTCAAGATCCATGTTAATAACAGACAGGGATACTTGACGTAACACCACCTGTGCAGGTTCGTTCAAGCCTTCCCAACAAAAAGCCGTGCGCAGAATATCGTGGCGGTCGATGACCTGTTGCACCGCTGCCAAATAAGTATCTAAATCCTCTTTATTGGCAAACACCATCTGCACATTCAACAGGTATGGGTCGGTCTCTGTGGATGACAAATAGTGATATAAAATGCCTTCCTGCAAAGGCGATAAACCGTAGATATCCTGAATATTGCCAAGTCCACCAGCGACTGAGCGGGTAATACGGTCGATATCAGCCTGATTCAGATTTATCAGCGGCAACATATCCGGTGTAATATGCGTGGTGCTGACTGAAATGACATTATCAGGAACCTCAATAGACTGATAACTGCCCAGCTTTTTCGACAATCCCGCCAAGGTTGGCGAATCAAACAAGTCCTTGATACTAATACCCAACCCGACCCGGCTAAGTTTATCCATCAATTTCACTGCCAGTAGCGAATGCCCACCCAGAGTAAAGAAATCATCGTGACGACCCACGTTTTCGACTTGTAACAATTCAGACCAAATCGCAGCCAACTGTTGTTCAGTCTCGCCTTGAGGAGCTTCATATTCTTCTTTTATCAAGGCGCTGTCATCGGGCACGGGTAATGCCTTTCTGTCCAGCTTGCCATTGGGCGTTTGTGGCCAGGAGTCCATGAACATCACAGCAGAAGGCACCATATAGCTGGGTAGCTGAGCCGATAGATGCTCAATCAGTTCTTTAATCAGGGACGGGTCATGTGACTGTTCAGCAATCCCCGTGTCGTTAGCCAGCACATAAGCCACCAGGCGTTTCTGATCGCCTTTACCAAAGGCTGTCACAACAGACGATTGCACTTGTTCATGCTTATTCAACCGGGCTTCGATCTCACCCAGCTCGATACGGAATCCGCGGATTTTCACCTGAAAATCATTACGACCGAGATATTCAATAAATCCGTCTTGGTTCTCACCGGAAAGATAACGCGCCAAGTCGCCTGTCTTATACATTCTCGCCGGGCGACCACGGCTGTCTTTTTCCCGGAAGGGATTAGGCAGAAAACGTTCATTCGTTAAATCCGGCTGATTGAGATAGCCACGAGCAATACCGTCACCAGCAATGTAAATTTCACCCACAATGCCTTTGGGCACAGGCTGTAAATCTTCATCCAGCAAGTAAATTTGAGTATTGGCAAGAGGACGACCTATGGTGGTGACAAAGTCCTCGCTGGACTCGACGGCATAATAAGTGGAATAGGTGGTGCTTTCCGACGGCGCATAAAGGTTACACAAACGCTTAACCTGGGTTTTTCTAAATAGCGATTGCGCTAATGAAGAAGGTAACGGCTCACCAGCCAGGTTCACAACCTGCACTGTGTCTTGCACCTGACCTCGCTCCAACATGCCTTCCATGACCGATGGCACTGTGTTTATGTGAGTATTATTGATATGAGTATTACCAGAGACGCCATTTTCCAAGGCATTACGCACAAGATTCAATGTACCGCCCTGATGCAAGGTGGCAAAACACTCATACACCGATAAATCAAAGCTTAAGGAGGTTGCAAAAAGCGTGTTGCCTAGTTCCTGAGCTCGATATTCCGACCTCGTCCAGGCAATGAGGTTAACCGCATTGCCATGTTCAATCATGACCCCTTTGGGTTTACCAGTAGAACCCGAGGTATAAATGATATAGGCCAGATTTTCAGGGGTTAAACCTTCAACATTGGGGTTTGCAACCTGTTCTGATGTTACGGCCTTTCCTGGGTCATCTAATCTGATAAGAGTGTCAGCCTGAACATAAGCTTGCGCCGCATCTCCTATCGCTGCCAGCCCAGTTTCATCGGTCAGCAACAATAGAGGCTTGGCATCTTGCAACGTATCTGCCAAACGGCTGCTGGCATAATCAGCGTCCAGCGGCACATAAGCGCCGCCCGCTTTTAATATCGCTAATAGCCCCACCAGCATATAAGGGCGACGCTCAACACATAGAGCAACCAAGGTTTCCGGCTTCACGCCTTTTGCAATCAGGGTATAAGCCAACTGATTAGCTTGATGGTTTAATTGCTGATAAGTGAGCGTTTCTATTTTCGTTTCTGGTTTAGCTTCTGGTTTAGTTTCTGGTTTCGTTTCTGGTTCAGAGCTTTTTATTTCATGCACAACGGCAACCGCATCCGGCGTTTTCTTAGCTTGCGCTTCGAATAGCTGATGTAAACAGACATCAAGAGGATAATCGCTATCGGTAGCATTAAAGTCGTATAGCAACTGCTGACGTTCCGATGCAGGAAGCACATCCAGATAACGAGCTGGCATTGTAGGATCGCTGCTCAACATCTCGCTTAAGTGTTCCAACGCCCGGGTCATCATTAGGCAAACACGTTCAGCATCAACAGATTCAACACACTGCACCGTGAGCCCCAGCTTATGTCCGAAATCCTCAACCGATAGCAATAATGGGTAGTTGGTTTTTTCGTCCGCTTTTAACCATTCAATCTGATTCCAAACATGGTTATCGTGCTCATTTTTATGGGAATCAGCCAGGACATTATGACGATAATTCAAAATGGCACTGAACAAGGGGCTGGCAACATCTACGCTGCTGCAACGCTGTGCTTGAGCTAACGACGCATGTTCATGCATCATCAATTGGCTCAAACGTTGATGTGTTTGCTTGATCGCAGATTGAATATCCTGCTCATTCACATCCTGCCTGAATGGCAAGGTATTGATGAACAGTCCCATCGCGTCAGCCGCATTCTGTGATGCCAGCATTCTTCCCAACATTCTTCCCAACAAGACTGTGCCGAACACCGCTTTTTGCGTACCACTAGTGCGTGCTACAACATGACCAAAAGCAAAATGGCACAAGCTCGCCAAGCTCACGCCCAGCGATTTCGCGCGATCTCTTAAGGATTGATGTAGCGATTCCGGCAACATCAAATGATGCTCATGGCTTTGCAAGCCGTCCATCTGCACATCGCTCAAACCAAATGGCAACGAGGGTTCTTCTACGTCATGTAGCATGTCGCTAAAGAAGGATTGGTGTGCTTCTTTTTTCGTTGCTAATCGGGCGACTGCAATCAGGTTTCTAAATGGTTGAGGCTCTGCAAGCTGTGTCCCGTTGTCTAACAAAATAGCGTGTAGTTCATGATTTAACTGTTCCAGTGCCGAGTGATCACCAATGAGGTGATGATGCTGATGCAATACCAGCCATCGCTCGCTTCCCGGCTCTTGCGCAATCAAGAATCGGAACAATGGCGCATGACGAATATCAATGCGGCTATGTTGTTCCTGCATTGCTTGCAAATAGTCAATTGCGTTTTTATCTTTCTCGTTTTTGTCTTCGAACGAATCCAGCGTCACTTCCTGAACCCAGGCCGAGGCATGACGTAAAACAACCTGAGCCGCTTCGTTTAAGCCTTCCCAACGGAAAGTGGTACGCAAGATGTCATGGCGTTCAATCACCTTCTGAATGGCAGCAAGGTAAGCATCCAACGCCTCACGATTTTCAAAAGTCATATACAGGTTTAACAGATAAGGATCGCGCCCTTGCTCAGAAATATGATGGAATAAAATCCCTTCCTGCAACGGCGACAAGCCGTAAATATCCTGAATATTAGCCATACCACCGGGTACCGATGCCACAATGGAATCAATGTCAGATTGACTCAAATCGATCAGCGGCAGCATATCGGGTGAAATCAGCCTGGTTTCTGAGGTAATGAGGTTTTCAGGAATAATGAACGAGTGCGAATCGCCCTCTTTCTGCACGCGCAACTGTTCCAAACGTTGTGCTAGCTGAGCTAATGTAGGCGAATCAAACAAATCTTTAATAGACATGCGTGTTCCGCTACTGCCCACCCTATCCATTAATCTGACCGCTAAAAGAGAGTGGCCTCCCAAGGCGAAGAAGTCGTCATGTCGACCAATAGCTTCAAGCTTCAGTATCTCTGACCAAATCCCAGCCAGATACATCTCGGTTTCCCCTTCGGGCTCAGCATATTCGGCTTTCACATAGGCACTGTCATCGGGCACAGGCAACGCTTTTCTATCCAGCTTACCATTGGACGTTTGCGGCCATTGCTCCAGTAGCATAATGGCTGAAGGCACCATGTAGCTTGGTAATTTTTGCGCAACATGATCCAGTAATTGTTGAACTAGCTCTTTTTGATTAATGTTTTTTTGATCAATGCTTTTTTGATCAAGAGCTTGTTGTTCAAGCAAGGTCTTATCTTCCGGGATCACATAGCCGACCAGGCGCTTTTGCTCGCCTTCACCAAAGGCCATAACAGTAGAAGATTGAACCTGATGATGCTCATTCAAGCGAGACTCGATCTCCCCCAGCTCAATGCGGAATCCTCGAATTTTCACCTGAAAGTCATTACGTCCAAGATATTCGATATTGCCGTATGATCTCTTATCCAGCAGATATCTACCCAAATCGCCGGTTTTATACATTCTGGCCGGACGACCTCGGGAATCAGTGGCATTGAATGGATCTGGAAGAAAACGCTCGTCAGTCATATCAGGACGATTCAAATAACCTCTGGCAACACCGTCACCGGCAATATAAATCTCACCCACCACACCTTTAGGAACCGGCTGTAAATGCTCGTCCAACAAATAAATTTGCGTATTGGCAAGAGGTCGCCCAATGGAAGTGATAAAGTCCTCAGCAGATGCTACCGAATAATAGGTGGAATAAGTGGTGGTTTCCGAAGGCGCATACAGGTTACATAAACGTTGAATATGGCTCTGCTGGAAGATGCGCTTGGCTAAGGATGCAGGCAGTGGCTCACCCGCCAAATTGATGACCTTAACAGTGCTTTCGACTCCTGTTTCAGCTCCATTCCTTTCTAAAATACCCGCCATAACCGAAGGCACGGTATTGATATGCGTTGTTCCAGCAACACCTTGTTCTAAAGCGTTTCTTACCAGATTTAACGTACCGCCCTGATACAAGGTAGAAAAGCACTCATAAACCGACAGATCAAAACTCAGCGAGGTAGCAAACAGCGTTGTCGCCAGTTCTTCCGCTTGATAAGTATTGGCTGTCCAGGCAATTAAATTCACGGCATTACCATGTTCAATCACTACGCCTTTGGGTTTGCCTGTGGAGCCCGAGGTATAGATCACATAAGCCATATTTTCAGGCTTGAGTTCGTCTACAACAGGGGAACTGACGGGTAAAGGAGCATTCTTCGCATAGTCTGTTTGCCAATCGCTATCCAGTCGGATCACAGAATTAGGGCTCACAGGGGACGGGGCTTGTTTGTTGCTCCCCTTATGACTCCCCTTATTGATAGCAGACAGCCCGAATTCATCGGTTAACAACAGCAAAGGCTGGGCATCGTCAAGCGTGTCCACTAAACGCTCACTGGCATAATCCGGATCTAACGGCACATAAGCACCGCCCGCCTTTAATATTGCCAATAACCCAACCAACATATAAGGATGACGCTCAACACACAACGCCACCAGTGTTTCCGGTTTAACTCCCTTGCGCACCAACACATGGGCTAGCTGGTTAGCACTGGCGTTCAACGCCTGGTATGTCAGTTGAATAACATCGCCTTGCGGGTCACGATATTTAACCGCAATGGCATCTGGTGTTTTTTCTGCCTGTTGTTCAAATAACTGATGTAAACATAAGTGCCTTGGATAATCGGCCTTGGTGTTATTCAGCTCATAAAGCAGATGTTGACGTTCTTCGCTAGCCAGCAAGTTGATTCTGGAATGCAACGATTCACTATCCGCCACAATCCCCTTCAGCATCGCATAGAAGTAGTCCCTAAAGCGTATGATGGTTTGTTCATCGTACAGCGCCGTGGCATAGGCCAGCATACCTTCAACATTGCCGTCTTTTTCCTGCAACGACAGTTCAAGATCGTACTTGGCAACTTGGTATGGCAACTCGGAAGCAAGAAAGGTACTGCCCGGCAAGGTGAACTGATCCACCAATAAATCGCTTTCAGAAATCCAGTTACACAACACCTGAAAGATGGGTGGATGGGAAACATTACGCGGTGGATTGACCGCTTCCACCACTTGCTCAAAAGGCAACTCCTGATTAGCATGCGCGGATAACAATTGCGATTTAACATGCGACACCAGCGATTGCACTGATTGATGACTAGCCGTATCAATATGCAATGCCAGCGTATTTACGAAAAAGCCAATCAGATTTTCAATTTGTTGCTGATCCCGGTTCGCGCTCGGCACACCAATAACCACCGAGCTTTGCCCTGACAACCGAGCCAATACCGCCGACCATGCCGACAGCAAGGTCATAAACAGCGTACCGCCGTTATTCCTACTGAAATTCTTAAGCTTGGAAGTGAGTTCTTTTCCTAATGAGAGTGCAATCATGCCTCCGGCAAATGACTGCTTTTCCGGGCGCGGACGGTCGGTCGGCAACGAAATACACGCCGGAGCATGCTGTAACTGTTTTTTCCAATAATCAGATTGAGATTGTAGACGTTCCCCGGTTAACCACTGACGTTGCCACGCGGCATAGTCAGGATACTGAATTTCTAATGCGGCAAATGGACTTGTAGCCTCTTCAAAATTAGCTCCCTCTAAATTGGCCTGATAAAAGGCGTTAAGCTCTTTAAACATGATGCCCAAAGACCAGGCATCAGACACCATATGATGTTGCGTTAAGCAAAATAGCCACTCGTTGTTTGGCAACAAGGCGATCATGGCTCGAATCAATGGCCCTTTGCTGAGATCAAATGGCGTTTCTACGTTTACCTTCACCAGTTCATCAACGCTGGCATTCAATTCAACGCCAGAAAGCGTGGTCAGATCCGCATAAACGACAGGACATTGCGTGTCATCGGGCAACAACTGCACCTCAGGCATTCCATTATGGCTGGTGATCACGGTACGCAATGCCTCATGACGAGCAACCAGGCTATGTAAGCTGGCACTCAGCGCATCCACGTTTACCTCGCCTTTAAAGCGCCACAAAATAGGAATGTGGTAAGCGTCGCTGAGCCCGGTATCCATCTGTGTCAGTACCCATAAGCGTTGCTGAGTAAATGACAAAGGTAGCGAGCCATTACGTGGAATCGGCACAATCTGTTGTGCGCTTCGGCCTGTGGCGCCAATCTCATGAGTGAGACTGTATGATTCTTCTTGCTCAAACACTGAAATAGCATCCGTCAATTTAGAAGACGCTATTTTGCAAGCGATGTCAGACAAGGTAGCCAGCTCGAAGATATCTGCCATTGAGACATTGGCCTTCAATTCTGACTGGATCAGGTTCATTAACTTCACAATTTGCAGCGAATGCCCACCCAAGGCGAAGAAATTGTCATGACGTCCTACTCGTTCAACATGTAATAATGCCGACCAAATCTGTACCAGGCGTTCTTCAATTTCACCTTGTGGCGCTTCATACTCAGCCTTGATAAAGGCACTGTCATCGGGCTTAGGTAATGCCTTTCTGTCCAGCTTGCCATTGGGCGTTTGCGGCCAGGCATCCATTAACACCACCGCCGAAGGCACCATATAACTCGGTAGCTGCTCAGCCACCGATTCCAGTAATGACGATATCAAATGTTGGCGAGCAGGATCAGACGCCAGTAGCGACGTATTTTCAGGCAGCACATAAGCAACCAGCTTCTTATTTTCACCGTCGCCAAAAGCCATCACCACCGATGATTGCACCTGTGGTTGTTCATTGAAGCGAGCTTCTATTTCGCCCAGTTCAATGCGGAATCCGCGAATTTTCACCTGAAAGTCATTACGACCCAGATATTCAATAAATCCGTCTTGGTTCTCACCGGAAAGGCCATCGTCGTTATCATGAGGAAGATAACGCGCCAAATCTCCGGTTTTATACATGCGTGCCGGGCGACCGCGGCTGTCGGTATCTCTGAATGGGTTTAACAGGAATCGCTCTGCGGTCAGGTCTGCACGGTTCAAATAGCCTCTGGCTACCCCGTCACCGGCAATGTAAATTTCACCGACTGCACCTTTGGGTACAGGCTGTAAATGTTCATCCAGCAAGTAAATTTGGGTATTGGCAAGAGGACGGCCAATGCTGGTGATAAAGTCCTCACTGGACTCAACGGCATAATAAGTGGAATAGGTCGTCGTTTCTGAAGGCGCATACAGGTTACATAAACGCTCAATATGACTGTGCTTAAACAGAGATTGTGCCAGCGATACGGGTAATGGCTCGCCAGCCAGGTTCACAACACGAACACTGTCTTGCACCTGCCCGCGCTCCAACATGCCTTCCAGCACTGAAGGCACTGTGTTTATGTGAGTAGTCCCAATATGAGTATTAGCAGAGACGCCATTTTCCAAGGCATTGCGCACCAGATTCAGCGTGCCGCCCTGATGTAAGGTAGCGAAACATTCATATACCGACAAATCGAAGCTTAAGGAAGTGGCAAACAGCGTCATCCCTAGCTCTTCAGCCTGATATTTTGTCTGTGTCCAGATAATCAGATTAACGGCATTGCCATGCTCTATTACCACGCCTTTGGGCTTACCGGTCGAGCCCGAGGTGTAGATTATGTAAGCCATGTTCTCGGGGCTTAAATCGGCGACCAACGGATTAATTGTTGGCAAAGAACTCGTAAACCATTCATCCAAATCCAATCGAATAGCTTCTCTGTCTTGTGCCGCTTCACCAATCGCAGCCAGGCCAGTTTCATCAGTTAACAACAACAGCGGGTTGGCATCGTCCAGCGTATCCACCAAACGGCTGCTGGCATAGTCCACATCCAGCGGCACATAAGCGCCACCGGCTTTTAAAATAGCCAACAACCCCACCAACATGTAAGGGCGACGCTCAACGCACAATGCAACCAGCGTTTCTGGCTTCACGCCTTTTTCTATCAGCAAGTGAGCAAGCTGGTTAGCTTGTTCGTTGATTTCACTATAAGAAAAAGAATCCGTTCCTTGAATCAAGGCTATGGCATTCGGTGTACGCTCAGCCTGTTGTTCAAATAACTGATGCAAACAGACATCAAGAGGATAATCGCTATCGGTGGCGTTGAAGCCATACAATAGCTGTTCACGCTCTAAAGGCGGTAACACATCCAACGCACGAGACGGCGTATCCGGTGCGTTAGTCAACAATTCAGCCAAATGTTCAAGCGCGCTTTCCATCATCTGGCAAATGCGTTCGGGATCAATGCCTTCTATGGCCTGAGCAGTCAGGCCTAACGAATCGCCATTATCTTCTACCGATAGTAATAGCGGGTAGTTAGTGCGTTCCTCGGCTTTTATCTTTTCAATACGATGTAAAAGGTGATCGCGCATCTCTTCCGGGGCGATATCCGGCTCAGCATTATGGCGATAGTTCAGGATAGCGCCAAACAAGGGAGCGGAAGCCTCAAGGCTGCTACAGGTTTGAGCTTCAGCCAAAGAGGCATGTTCATGCATCATTAGTTGGCTTAAGCGTTTATGTGTGTGTTTGATTGCGTTAGAGACGGTTTGCTCGTCAATATCCTGCCTAAAGGGTAAGGTGTTAATGAATAATCCCAATGCCTCTGCCGCACCTTCACCCGCTTGCATTCGCCCAAGCAGCACTGTGCCAAACACCGCTTTTTGTACGCCACTGGTACGCGCCATCACATGACCAAAAGCAAAATGACACAAACTTGCCAGGCTCACGCCCAAGGCTCGCGACTTTTCTCTTAGCGACTGGTTAAGCTCATTGGATAACTGTAAAAAGTGCTGAGAAGTCTGGACTCCGTCTTGTCGCACATCCCCCTGACCAAAGGGCAATGTGGGTTCATCAATGTCGCGCAGCATGTCAGTGAAAAATTCACGATGTTTGTCTTTGCTGACACCCAGACGAACATGAGCAATAAGGTTTCTGAAAGGTTGTGCCGCTGAAAGTTGCTCGGCTTTTCCAGATAGAATCAATGCCTGCTCTGCAATAAAGCTTTCCAGCGTCGAGTGATCACCAATAAGGTGGTGCATCTGTTGTAGCACCAGCCATCGTTCGCTATTGGTATTAGTATCACTATGAAAATCAGTATTGGGCTCTTTGGCAATCACATATCTCAGCAAAGGGGCAGATTGCACGTTCAGCCTTGGGTGTTGCGCTTGCATCACATCAAGATAATCAGCCGCCTGATATTGGCTGTTTGCTTGCAACTCCACCTCGACCACATTGAGCGTTGCATGTCGCTGTACCACTTGAGCTGGTTCCGATAGCCCATCCCAATAGAATCCCGTGCGTAATATGTCATGGCGATCAACAATCTGTTGCGTCGCTTTTAGATAGGTATCCAAATCCTGTCGGTTTGGAAACACCATCTGGGTATGAATAAGGTAAGGGTCGATATGCTCAACAGAGAGATGATGAAACAGTATCCCTTCCTGTAACGGTGACAAAGCATAAATGTCCTGAATATTAGCCATTCCACCTGGAACAGCAGCGATAATGCGGTCAACATCAACTTGATTCAGGTTGATCAAAGGCAGCATTTCAGGGGTAATGTGGCTGCTGGATCCGGTGATCAGATTGGCAGGCACTTCCACTGAATGCGTTGCACTTGCGTTCTGATTTTCCAAACGCTTGGCTAACCCCTCCAACGTGGGCGCATCAAACAGATCCGCAATCACCATGCTCAATCCGGCCTTGCGCAACCGCTCAATTAACTTCACAGCCAGCAGCGAATGTCCGCCTAAATTGAAGAAGTCATCAAAGCGGCCTATTTGGCTAACTCCCAATAAATCTTGCCATAATGCGGCGATTAGCTGTTCTGTTTCGCCCTGTGGCGCTTCATAATGCGCCTTAACTAAAGCGCTTTCATCTGGTGCAGGTAAAGCTTTTCGATCCAGCTTGCCATTGGGTGTCAGAGGCCATTTGTCGAGCAAGACAATCGCCGATGGCACCATATAATTCGGCAGTATTGTGCCAATATATTCAGACAGCTTATTAATTAACGCCTGATGAGTATCGTCGCCCAGATTTTGATCTGTTAGAAGCGCTAAACTTTTAGGGATCACATAGGCAACAAGACGCTTATCATCACCCTGCCCTAAAACCAATACAGTTGCAGCTTCGACCTCTTCATGTTCGGTAAAATGCGCTTCGATCTCTCCCAACTCAATACGATAACCACGCAGTTTTACCTGAAAATCATTTCGCCCCATAAACAGCACGTTGCCATCAGGTAAATGACAGCCCAAGTCCCCCGATTTGTATAATCTGGCCGGACGCCCCAAACTGTCGGATTGCAAAAATGGGTTGGGCAAAAAGCGTTCTTCAGTCAAATCCGGGCGGTTCAAATACCCTTTGGCTACACCATCGCCACCAATGTAAATTTCACCTACAGCGCCTACAGGAACTGGCTGCAAATGATCATTCAGGATATAAACTTGTGTGTTACCAATTGGGCAACCAATTGGAATAGATGTCGTCTCAATATCTTTGTCGGTAACAGGGTAAAATGTTGCATAAGTGGTGGTTTCTGTAGGCCCATAAACATTCAGGAAAGACTGGGGCTTATTGGCGCGAAGCAAACGTTTTATTTTGTCAGCATCCAATGTATCCCCACCAACAAGCAAGGTTTTAAATTGCTCACCAATAGCCATCAATTCATTGACTAAATTGTTATACAGACCAACGGACATGAATAGAATATTGATTTGAGAGCTTTTTAACACGCCAATAAAAGCCTCGCTATCAATCAATACTTTTCGATCAACTAATACTGCGGTTCCACCATTGGCAAGTGCTCCCCAGATTTCCATCGTGGCAGCATCAAAAGCCACCGTGGAAATAAAACCAACGCGATCTCCCGGAGTAAAATCCACATAACGGTTATTTTTCACCAGGCGAGTAACACCCAAGTGCTCAGCCATGACCCCTTTAGGTTTACCGGTAGAGCCCGAGGTATAGATAACATAGGCGGTATTGCTGGGCGTCAGATCCGATACTTGCGGATTGGTTTCTGGCAACACTTGCTCTTGCCAATTCTCGTCCAATCGAATGACGTTGTATTGTTGAGCAGCGTCACCAATGGATGACAAACCGCTTTCGTCAGCCAATAGTAATAACGGATTAGCGTCTTCCAGAATATCAACCAGTCGGCTACTGGCATATTCCGGATCTAAAGGCACATAAGCGCCTCCAGCTTTAAGAATGGCTAATATCGCCACTAACATATAAGGGCGACGTTCCGCGCACAAAGCCACCAATGACTCGGGCTTGACGCCCTTTGCGATTAGCAGGTGAGCCAATTGGTTCGCTTGCCGATTCAGCTCGCGATAAGTCATTCCCCTGTCGCATATTTCGCTCTCACAATCCTGCGATTGAGATTCAATTAAAGCAACCGCATCCGGCGTTGTTTCAACCTGCTGTTCAAACAGTTGATGAATACATAGATGGTGCGGGTATTGCGTCTGCGATTGGTTGAACTCGTATAGAACTTTCTGGCGCTCTTGTGGCGGCAACACATCCAGCTCGCAAGCAGGAACAAGTGGTGAGTGAATCAGGATCTCAGATAAATGCGCGAGCGCCCTTTGCATCATTTGGCACAGGTGTTCTGCATCAATAGAAGATTTGGTATTCGCCGTTAACCCTAGCGAGTGCCCATCATCTTCGACCGATAACACAAAGGGGTAATTGGTATGTTCCACAAACCGAACTCGTTGAACTCGGCTGAATAGATGCGCTTCCTCCGTCGCGTTGATGATGTCGGACAAGGCGTTATGCCGATAATTGAGCATTGCCGTAAACAAAGGCGCGGCTGAATCAATGCCGCTACACCGTTGTGCTTCAGCGAGCGAGGCATACTCATGCTCCATTAATGCATTTAACCGCCGATGTACTTGTTTGATACTGGCTTGCACGGTTTGCGTATCAACATCCAATCGAAATGGTAAGGTGTTGATGTAAAGCCCCATCGCATCGGCAATGCCTTCACCGGATTGCATTCTCCCCAGTAAGACTGTGCCAAACACCGCCTTTTGCACGCCACTGGTGCGGGCAACCACTTGCCCGAACGCAAAGTGGCATAAGCTTGCCAGACTCACGCCTTGCATTTTGGCTTGTGCGCGTAGCGTGGTATTTAAGGTATCAGGCAAAACAACCCGATGCTCTTTGCCCTCCAAACCCTCTTGTTTTGACGTTTGCACAGCAAAAGGTATGGTGGATTCTTCGATGTCCGAGAGTAAATTCGCAAAATAGCTCTGGTGAGACTCTCTGTGACTATCCAATTGAATGCGGGCAACCAGATTACGATAAGGCACTGGCGTAGCAAGTTGAGCGTCTTGCCCGGATAAAATCAGCTTCAATTCAGCCGCCAAACTTTCCAGTGTAGAGTGATCGCCAACCAGGTGATGCAGTTGTTGCAATACCAACCATCGACCTTCGGCAGAAGCTTCAGATTCTGCTCTTGATGCTACTCTTGATACTTGAAGGGGATCTTTAGCAATGACATAACGTAACAAGGTGGACTGACGTACATCCAGGCTTTGATATTGCGCCTGCATATACTGCAAAGAATCATCATCAGCAGCGGCTTGCTGCTCGCTCAAATCCATTTCTACGACATTAAGAGGCGCATGGCGCAGCACGACTTGAGCGGGTTCGCTCAATCCATGCCAATGAAACACCGTTCGCAAGGCATCATGGCGATCCACGACTTTTTGCACCGCCGCCAAATAAGCGTCTAAATCGTCCCGATTGGAGAAAATCAAATGCTCACTGAGCAAGTAAGGATCGTGCCCCTCACCTGCAATATGATGGTATAAAATCCCTTCCTGCAACGGCGTTAACGCATAGATATCCTGTATGTTGGCGATACCCGAAGGCGTTGCCGACACAAGCTGATCAATCTCGTCCTGTTGCAGTTGAATAAGCGGCAACATCTGCGGTGTGATACGAGCACAATCCGGCTCGATCACATTAGGCGGTATCGCCGCTTTTCGATAAGAGCCGAGCTTTTTAGCCAGTTCAGCCAAGGTTGGAGAGCTGAATAAATCATGAGTTGCCAGCCCTAACCCGACTTTATGCAACTGCTCCATCAACCTGACCGCCAGTAACGAATGACCGCCTAAAGCAAAGAAATCATCATGACGACCGATACGTTCAACCTTGAGTAAGCTTGACCAAATCTGTGCCAGTCGCTGCTCCGTTTCACCTTGGGGAGCTTCATATTCAGCACGAATCAAGGCGCTGTCATCGGGTGCAGGTAAGGCTTTTCTGTCTAGTTTTCCATTCGGTGTTTGCGGCCAGTGTTCAAGCAACATCACCGCCGAAGGCACCATATAATTCGGTAAATGGCGACCAAGATGCTCGATTAGCGCTTGAATCGCTTCCTGTCTGGTATTTTCTTTCTGCAACGTAGCGAATTCGGCAGGCATCACATAAGCCACCAAACGCTTTTGCTCTCCGGAACCAAAGGCCATCACCACAGAAGAATGCACGGTTTCATGCTCGTTGAGGCAATTCTCTATTTCACCAAGTTCAATACGAAAACCACGGATTTTTACCTGAAAATCATTACGTCCGAGATACTCGATATTGCCATCAGCAAGATACCGAGCCAGATCGCCGGTTTTATACATTCTGGTGGCTCGGCCTCGACTATCCATGTGCTTGAATGGATTGAGCAAATAGCGTTCATCGGTTAATGCTGGCTGGTTTAAATAGCCTCGGGTAACGCCATCACCGGCAATATAGATTTCACCTACAGCTCCTTTAGGTACAGGCTGTAAGTGCTCATCCAGCAAATAGATTTGAGTGTTGGCGATTGGGCGACCAATGCTAACAATAAAGTCTTTCGCCGATGCCGCTTCGTAATAGGTGGAATAGGTTGTGCTTTCGGAAGGCGCATACAAGTTACACAATTTATGAATGTGCGTTTCTCGAAACAGAGATTCCGCCAATGATTGTGTGAGCGGTTCACCCGCCAAATTAACCACCTTGACGCTATCTTCAACCTGCCCCCTATCCAACATGCCATCCATCACCGATGGCACAGTGTTGATATGAGTCGTGCCAACAGCCCCTTGTTCCAGCGCATTACGCACTAAATTCAGTGTTCCGCCCTGATGCAAGGTAGCAAAGCACTCGTAAACAGACAGGTCGAATGTCAACGAGGTCGCGAACAAGGTATTGCTGAATACCTGAGCCGAATATTGAGACGCAGTCCAGATAATTAAGTTAACGGCATTGCCATGCTCAATCATGACTCCTTTGGGCTTACCGGTAGACCCTGAAGTATAAATGATGTAAGCCAAATTAGTGGGAGTGAGCTCCGGTATTGAAGGATTGCTTACAGGTAATGCTTTGTCAAAATCTCTGTCAAAACCTCTATCAAAATCCCAGTCCTTATCCAATCGAACAACGGTTTTATCAGACGGCATATCCCCAATCACGGATATGCCTTTTTCATCCGTTAGCAGTATTAACGGGTCAGCATCTTCAAGAACGTCGTTTAGGCGAGTGCTGGCATAATCGGTATCCAAAGGAACATAAGCCGCTCCGGCCTTTAAAATCGCTAATAGCCCAACCAACATATAAGGCTTGCGTTGAACACACAAAGCCACCAGTGACTCCGGTTTCACTCCTTGTTCGATAAGATAATGAGCTAATGCGTTGGCTTGCTCATTAAGCTCTCGATAAGTGAGTTTTTGATTATCACTAACATCCTGATAAACAACGGCAATTGCCTCTGGTGTTTTTTCAGCTTGCGCTTCAAATAACTGATGTAAACAGATGTCGAGAGGGTAATCACAGTCGGTGTGATTGAAATCGAATAATAATTGCTGACGTTCCGAGGCATCCAGAAAATCGACGTCAGCCAGGCTTTGTTGTGCGTTCAGGTGTATTTGATTGAGCAGATTTCTCAAATGCAAGCCGATAGCATTTGCATTAGCTCTCGCATTAGTCGCACTAGCCCCATTCCCATTCATCCCACTAAATGAGCAACGAATAGCATTTTCCTTAATGGCGACATCAATCACCAAACCAGTTCTGGAATAGCTTTCGTCGCTGTCCAAATCTTCGATAGACTGCCCGATCCTCACGACAACATTAAAAGGATTCGCCTCGGAGTCTCGGGGGATCGTTCTAAGCTCAGGATATCGACCAAAGATATCTTTGGCATAGCCAACAGGGGTTATTTCGAGAAAGCGATTAGCCTGAGTAAGAACATCTTCAAGGCGCTGTTGAGGTGTTAAAGTTAATTCAACTGGCTTAAGGAAGTTCAGTAGTGACCTATGCGCCAATGAATGTGACGTATTGTCTTGTTCATACAGAACGAAGGTAAAAGGCGTGAAACTATTTAATCTTGATAAATAGACAGCCAAGGCGCTCATGCATTGACTCGTTAGCTCATCTCTCGACTGGAAATGCTGCTGCAATGCGTGCCACTGTTTCTGCTCCAAAGATTGCTCACTAACAACATCGAGCTGTGGCAAAAAGAATGTGTCGAAATTCGCTAACTGAGTGAATACTTTGAGATATGTAGGTTCATTTTTATGAATATCGCGATATAGGTTTTTTAAGGATGTGCGCAACTCATTAGGCAATTGCGGAAGCACATCCCCTTCTTTCAAGCCCAGGGTTTCAAATACATGAATATTTGAAACCGTTTCGCCATTTAAATACCGAATGCCTTGTATTTGCACATCCTGCGTTGCCGTTGCAATAACCGGATTATCGCCTAATTGCAGGATTTGCCCCGGTGTAGCGTCAGAGGCACTATTCAGCACCTTGATGCCATCAACCAAGTAAAATTCTCCGTTCAAATAGCATTTGAGCTGAAACCAGGGATTGACTTGATATTGTCCAAAATGCAAGCCCCGCTTGAGGTTTACAATAGATTCCGCATCCATGTGCCAATCAACAATTCCCAGTGAATCTGGCGTTTTACGGGAAGAATAAAAAGTACGGAAATCTAAATTCTGAGGCGAGCCTTTAAGCGTATTTTGAGAAATGTGCTCAATGAGTTCGACAAATGCGTCATAAGCCTCGTCATAACAAAGCAAGTTAAGAGCTTCGGCACTTTCAATATGTGAAATATCAAATTTGCGCTGAATGTAAATATCACCAGCATCCACCTTATCGACAATTTGATGCCATGAAATACCGTGCTCTTTTTCTCCCTCTAACAATGCCCAGGCACTGGCATTAAGGCCGGCATACCTGGGTAGAAGGGAGTCATGAAAATTGATGGCAAACTGTTTGATTTGACGAGTCAGGCTGTCGGGGATAATTGCCTTATTAACGATGGAAAAAAGAAGATCAATATCACTCAGGGTAAGATGATCTTCAAGCTCCTGAATAGAAGCTACATGACTTATATTCTGCTCTTTACACCAATTTGCAACTGTAGGTTCTGATGTGACAACACAGGCAATGTCATGTTGGTTCTCAAGCAGGTGATTACCACACCTGATAGCTAACGTTGTATCCCCCAGTAATACACATGACTTTTTCATAGATGAAACCCGTGAGTAAATTCAGAATTTTTGATTTAACAATTTGCTCAACTACACGGTACATCATATGAAATACAGTAATATCAACAGAGTTCGGTGTCTCTCCATGAAAGGCTCCAGACTAATATTGCAATCTATTGGTAGATGCGAATTAATCAGTTCTGAAGGCTTATTCCGGCCTCTAGCATGAAGTTGGCAACGTGGTATTTAGATACTGCTTGTTCTATCTAGACTGCTTGAATAATTTCATAGAACGGTAAATTATTTTCCGGCGAGGATGGTATATTTGACGCACATTGAAGTCAAATATTTTACCCGAAACAAACAATAATTGATCAATGTGAAAATCAGGCTCTTCATCATTATCAGTCCATATGACTAGCAAAGAAGTAGTTCAGCATTGATATAGGCATCGCAGATTTATATGAAATTACTGATGAATAAAATGGGGTTTGGTCACGGTGACCATTCCAAGAAGAGCAAGTGCTTATAGCCAAATATTATTTTTTCGCAAAAATTGGAATCTATTGGCAAAAACACCAAGTAATACCCGGCCTTTTTGTACAAAAGTCACGGTTTGGTCACGACATGGTCACAAGCGATATATTGAGTTGCACTGGATCGTGCTTATATAAGAGATAACGTATTGATTTGATTGACATGGATTTTATTGATATGAATATTGGCGGAGTGGACGGGACTCGAACCCGCGACCCCCGGCGTGACAGGCCGTACCGACTATAAGTTCTTATACATAGTTATGTGTATATTAATAGTATCCAACTGTATTTATTACCTTTTCTAAATCCTCTTCATTTATACAATTTCAACCAATTAAACACACTTGTTTTGGTCACGGTCACAATAAATTCAATTTTATTAGATCTATATTGTATATTTATTACTCTACAAATAGACCTGACGGACGTAAAATGGCTCACTTACTCAAGTCAAAAAGTAAGGTAAAAACTGCAATTATTCACCCTGCGGTTGAACCCATTTTCAAGCTTTATGGGCAACTTCCAAGAACAATAGATCTGAGTTCACTCCCCCACTCTTTTTTTGAACATCTAAACCAGACCATCAGACTTGAAGGCATTTTGAATGGCAAAGAATTGCTTGTTACTGGCCCTGTAGACAAAATCGCATTATTGAACTGCCCAATTCTCGATCTAGTCAGATCCGATACTTTAATCCTAAGCAGCAATGGTGACTCAGAAGCGATAATAGAGAAGATAGTTTTTGATGCTTGGCTCTCCCTACTCCACACTGTGATTTATAGTGTTGATTCAAAAGTTCAACTCGGTATGCTCTTGGATATAGTCAATAAGGAAGTGCCAGTGGACATCCATAAAAAGCTCTTTAGCGAACACAAAACAACGGAACCAGACATTGCCAATTGGGCTGATGCCAGCAGAGCGGTAGTACAAAGACAGGCTCAGAAATGGAGAGATTATCAACGCCTCTACACAACTCATATATCTTTCCAAACGTCAGCCCTTCTGGATAAGCAATAGCATAAATGGGCAGCAGATCAGATGAGCAGTAAATCAGATCAAAAGTACAAAGAGGAATACGGCAGCAATTTATTTCTGCATATATTTAATGACGCATTAAATATCCCCCAAAAACATGCTATTGCTCACTACCTTAAGTCCCTTATTGATTCCCCGCATTACAGTATCACCATAGAATTTAAGAAAGAACTCGACAAAATTAACTTCGCCTGTGATGAAATCATCTCAGTGTCAGCCCCTTCCAATCAAAACCCGGTCGAAATACATGAAATCTATAACTGGTTACTTAAAAAACAGTGGTTACGTGAATATCACGCAACGGCTTTCGTGTGCTGTGAGTTAAAATCATACAGCTATCGAAAGCCTCGATTTGATCACTACAAAATTTTAGTTCTTTGTTCTGCTATCAGACTGGCCGAAATTGGAGATAATGACTCCCCACTCAACAAAGTGTTCAACGAATTAAGGCAACTCGGTCTCGGTAAAAGAGATGATGTAGCCCGTACACTGCCCAATCCCGAAGACTTTCCCTTAGACGTTTTGATCGACAGACTCGATATATTGAGGCAAGACGAAACAAAGTCCAACAGGGTTCAAAGATCATTGGATGGATATTACGTTGCTTTTAAAAATGCTTACGATAAAAAAACAGGCAGAATCAAGAAGGGAAATCGCGGTCCTCGCAAAAAGTATCGGCTACATATACAAACAGAAATTGAAAACGAACCTGACAATGATTTTGATGTTTTCCAGGTTCGAGAATTAAACAGACAAAGAAGTAAATCCATTGAAGAATGGGAAAATGAAGAAAAATCTACTTCTGCGGAGGACTTGGCAACCTACGCAGTCGTTGCACTCAATCAGGATACCGCCAGAGAGCTAAAAGAGAACCAGGTAAAAGCTAAGCAAGTCATTCAAAGTATCCAGCGCAAGAAACAATTTCTACCCTGTGATTTCCAAAGTCTGACCTCACATGAAATTCGAATCTTATCTCACTCAATATTGTCTGCCGACAAAACCTCAGATTTTGAGCCTGCTTTAGCATTTCTATTATTGAGCTTGTTAACTGGCAGAGCCCCAGAGGAAATTGCAAAGCAATCCAAAGGTCAACATCGATTGTTTTATCATGATGACTCTGGCTTGAACCTGAAAATTAAGCATATAACAGCGACATTTGCCCAAGAGCAAGAAGT
The DNA here is from genome assembly GCF_019900845.1 of Paraneptunicella aestuarii. Taxonomy (NCBI): domain Bacteria; kingdom Pseudomonadati; phylum Pseudomonadota; class Gammaproteobacteria; order Alteromonadales; family Alteromonadaceae; genus Paraneptunicella; species Paraneptunicella aestuarii. Next base: position 2,705,413 of record NZ_CP074570.1, read on the forward strand.
CAGCCACATCATTCGACCTGTTGACAAAAGCGTGACTATCCGTTTGCCCAATATCGTTACTGAAGCCCAATTAAAATCAGGAGAGATTGACTCAGACATTGTCAAAAAGTGGCTATCAGAATTAAACAAAAAGTACGGAACAAGACTGGCAATAAGTCGTATTTGCCAACAAATAAATGCGTTTCAACGTCAAAACAATCTGGATTCTGTCATCGCTGATCTCATCACAGGTGTAAATGACATCAAAACTACCGGGCTCCCCTATAGCCACATTACACAGCAACAAATTCAAAGCTTCATTGACCAGTTCAGCAACTGGATTCAAGACATCACTAACAATGAAAAATGGATAATCACGACAGAGGACGAAAACAAAGAGTCTGAGCCAACCCTCGCAATAGGATCGCCACTTTATCTCAAAGAAACGGAAATCATTAGCTGTAACAGGCAGCATATTCAGCACTTAAATGAACTACGAACCAAGGGGACTCGCTACGTAATCGCCTTCCATAATCAATATGTATTGTACATCTACCGTTTGATTACTTTGGCCTCTGGTTATCGACCTGTAGTTGGCACGGGAGGCAGAATTCAGGACATCTGTCTGGGATCAGGAAAATACTGGATCAGCGATAAAGAGCGTCGAGAAGGTCTTGCTGCACGCGTGATTGTATTGCCAGAAATCGCAATACAACAAATTAAAATGTATCTCGCCCATTTAGATGCCCTGCACTTTTTCGCTTGTAACCAACTCCCCGTGTTAGCAAGTCACATCCAACAAGTACATGCCGGAGATCATACTGATGATAATACTGGGGAAAGCGACTTACTATTTTTCATAGAAAATGACGACATTACACCGTTATCACCTAAATCATTAAAACCCTATCTGGCAGATCAGTTCCCCGTTGCCATTAATTGGCATCGTCATTTCCTGCGAAGCTTTTTGATGACCAAGGAAGACATTTCACCTGCACTAATTGATTGTTTTATGGGGCATGAAGAAATGGGACAAGAAGGGTTTGGTCGATTTTCAGGATTTTCCTATGGGGATTTCAAACGAATATCCGAGACTCTACAAACACTATTGTGCTCTCTTAAATTTGAAGTGGTGAAAGGATGCAAAATCCATTAATTGAATTTAGAGCAAGTCTGGCGACAAAAAAGTCAGATCCTTTTCAATCAGGAATCGCAAAGCGAGAGCGTGATAGAAAAGACCATGATATCACTCTAGGAAAAGAGGCTTTACGCATCCTTGAACAATACTTGCCCAAGCTCTTCCATCCTGAACCTCATCCCTATGCCAGTTTCCAGAAAATCTGGAAGGAAAGTGTATTCCCTGCACTTTGCAAAAAGTTCACCAGTGCTAGCCAGTTATCAAAAGCGAATAACCTGTTAACGCATCTGATCAATGAAGGTAACAAATCCAAACTCTGGCACCTGCCTGTTCCAAATACAATCATAAGGCAGAAAAGAGAGCGCCCTTTTCGCAGCCACAAATGGTTTATTGGCTCCAATGCATTGATGGAGTTTGAAAAGAACTGGCTAAGTAATATAGAGAAAAATAGTGATCCGCAGACCAATTTAAGAGATTGCCTGATTAGCGCGGTTTTACACAGCGGACTTAACGAGCAAAGACACCTGTCGGCATTATTTGAAGCTCTACAAAGCAAATGCCCGCTCCAGCAAATTGAGCAACTTGTTTGGTTAGATTTAACACTTGTACCAGACAGAGACCATAAAAAACGTTCATTCCCCTTCTCCACCAATAGCCATAATGGAGAAGACTCAGTTTTAGTCACCCGATTTTTCCCGACCGCAATCACCTTGGCTTTAATTAATAAGTACCTTAGAAGCCGAAAATACCATTCTCAAAAATCACTTTCGCTGCAAGAAGTATTACGTCCAGCCTTTAAACAGCATGGTCTTAAAGAGCTATCTATTGAACGGTTCTGTAAAGCCGGTATCGGAGTGGCTGAAACCAAACCTGAAATTTCAATACCGGAAGCCAATGTCGAGTATGCAACCAAAAGAAACATGGCTTACTCCTTGCCAGCCAATATGTGGCAGTCCCTCTTTAAAGCACCGACACCGGTAATAATGGATAGCAAACAGTTCCAAATTACGCATGCCAACGCATTACCAAGCCTTAACGACATTAAACACAGCTCAAATAAGAGAACATCAAAATTTGGATTACTTGATGACCTGAAAAAATTACTTCGAGAGAAAGATAAAGGCATAAAACGTACATCTGCCCGAGCAAGAAATGAATGGCATTCGTTTTTCCCCAGCCTCGACACAATGCCAATTAACGAAAGCATTTTGCTTAGTTGGGTTAAACACAAGTTAGATAAAAACAACAAACTCAGTTCAATCAGAAGATACGTGAATGCTGTTGGTGCCGTATGGCTTTCAGGTACACGAGATATAGAACTCACAGATCCAGAAACCGATTTTGAAGCCTTGTACGAAGGAATGCTGGAAATCGCCGTATCCCAAAATGATGCTAGTTACCGTGCCGGACGATTAGATGATTTACACCAATTTGCGGTGGTTAACTTTCAATTGAAACCGTTAAGCACGCCACTTAGTGATAATAAAAACGCTATTTCGAGAGTCCGAGCAGGGGTTGTATCAGAGCCAGTTTTTGCCCAACTCATTAAAAGCATTTCCCAATGCAAAGACATGACTGAACCGGAACAACTACAGCTTTGCATAATTTGCATCATCGCCTTTAGAGCTGGGCTCAGAATCGGCGAAATTCTAAAACTCAGGCTCAAAGACATAGAATGGTCTGCTCAGTTATGGCTGTTTATCAGAGACAATCAATACGACAACAATAAAAGCAATGCTGCACGGAGAAAAGTGCCTCTCATCACATTGTGTACAGAGCAAGAAAAAGACTTTATTCGGCGCTGGTTGGAGCTATGTCGTTTTTCCAAGGCTCGAAAATCCAATCCTCAGCAACTGTTTTGCGCTTCCCCCCATAACCGCTACGAAATGCCGGACAAGTTACAAGTTTCCAATTTCATTGGCCAACTACTAAAGCAAATTGCCGGAGTGCCATCGCTCGTATTTTACAGCTTAAGACATTCCGCTTTTTCAAGACTGCAATTAATTATGCATTGGGATGATATGGATAAAACTTATCTTCCCGAAAGTTTGATTCAGGCCGTTATGCCATACACTCAAACAGAAAGGGCAAACATTAAAAATGCTATTTTCGGACTTCACCCTCAAAGCAGATATTGGGCTTTAGCGGTTGCCGCAGGCCATAACAGCCCATTAGTCACATTCAACAACTACCTGCACTTTTGCGATTTGATTCTATTCTGCGAGCTACAGAAGAATGCCATGAAGCTCACAAAAAACATGGCTATCAACATCAGCGGCCTTAGCGTTAAAACAATTTCAAGCCTCATGAGCATGGACAAGACAATCGAGGCTTTTCAGCTATTAAACCCGGTCATGACTAAACTCAAAAACAAAGCTTTTTGTATAGAACATCAATCTAATGAACTATCAAGAAATGAACAAAATGCGGTCGAACTTGAACTGCCAAAACCAGATAAAAGCCGAATGTTCTATATCCTTCATGAATTTTTATCTGAATATCAGGCAGGCCAATCAACCGACATGCTAGTCTGGCAGCACAAGCTTGCAAGGAAAGAAATCGACATCTGGATCGCCAATGCTAAACTCATCTGTGAACTCAGCACTTCAAAAAATCATCTAAGACATAATCCAGGTAACAGAGACTACAGCCTAATACCTCCCTTCCCTAATTCACATTTAGAAAAGCAAGATATACAGCGTTTATTGGCTCATTTTCGGAAAATATTCAAAGATAATTCCAAATCAGCTAAAAAGCAGTTGGCCTTGCTCTCCCGAATCACCTTGTTAAGGACGCACAGCAGCGATAGCGCCATATTAATAAGGCACTGGAGTCACTTACAAAAATTGTTGACCATTGTTAACTGTTTTCCCAAATCCCGATGGCGCATTCAGATTGGCTACCAGCATAAATCTACGTTAGAACAGTGGAAAGATGCCTGTAGAGGTTTTCCAACAAGCCAATATTCCCTCATTGAAGACAAACGCAATCCGAATGGACAGGCCAAGGTTTATCTATCTCATCCCGGTGAAAAACAGATTAAGTCAGACAACGATTATGGAAAGTATTCAACGAATGTACTCAAGTTGACGGTTAGGTTGTTGAGTATATTGATGTTTTCTGAAGTGGAACTTAAGGCAATTTGTTAAAACGGTTCTTAGTTAAGACTATTAATGCCCCCTCCCCTTACAAGACGAGGTTCAAGTCCAATACAACCCACTTCTTCATTGTGACGAAATCGTTCCGGATTTGTGACATATTCAGGTCTATTATAAGAACTTACAACTCGACTTTTTAGAATGTTTAGCCCAGACCTCAGCCCGGTCATGGCAATTAACCTGTTAAATTAACCCGAGATCGGTTTAAGCGATAACCATCGAATTACGCTCGACATCAGTTAATTTAAGAGATGGCTTATTTTCTTTTAGGCAATAAGGGGTTCTACCCTGAGGGATCCCCACAAATTTAAATGGGAACATAATTCACTTCCGCTAGTTTTAGTTTCAAAGCGTCGACGGCTGATGGCCATATTTCTGGCAGGAGCTTCAATGTCTTATCGACAATGGCCCTTAAACCGATAAACATCAGGCTTAGTACGTCTTTGCTTTTTAGACTGTTAGCTTGGTAACGACGATGCTTATTGGCTCTTTTCACCGTCCATCCCACTAGCGTAGCAACAAGATGGGCCAGAGTGGTGAGCAACACCAGAATGCGTAAACGCCGTGTGTCTTTGCTCAGATTATTGCTAAATCCCAAGGCAAAACGTGGGCTCTTCATATCCCGAAACGTTTCTTCAATCTGCATTCGGGTTTGATATATTTTCACCACACGTTTACCCAAATGACTTTTATCTGGTAACGACGTCACCAATAACCATGGTTCACGGTTTCGTTTAGCGCCCTTTTGGGATGGGCCTTTAAGACAGGAGGTGCCGGAGCGGTTAAGCTTATGACGCCCCTTGGGATTTTGTTTATATAAAACGAATCGTACATCCATTGGACTGCTCCGACACAACTGTCCAGCAAAGGTTTTAGGACACGATGTCGCAGCAGGATAAAGGGAAGTGATACATTGCCAGTTTTCATCGTTTATATGGAAAAAGTTGGGTTTTCTTGCTCGTCCAACAAAATGCCATCCCAGTGATAACACGGTATTAAACCAAGGCGTTTTAAACCCTGCATCGGTGACAATAACAGGCGTTGAACCCGGTGGAAGAATGGATTTAAGCACATCCAGAAAATGGCGATGTGTTGCTGGTTTTTCCTTGGTTCCAATATCATGCACTTCTTCATATAGAGTAATGCTTCGTCCCTCAAATGCTAATGAAGCTCTAAGAAGAAAATGTCGTTTATATTCATCGAGGTCAGACCAATCGACATGAATAACCGGAGTAGAAAGAGCCGCCGTAAAAAGCCTTCCCATGAAACCATAAATCCCGGATAACTCAATGTATAAGTGGCTATTTGAAAGCAGCCTGTCAGCACGTTTAATGTTATGTTTTTCTCCAGCAGAGGATGAAATTCCACGACCAATACTTGTCACTGTCGCATTTGCTCCATGCAATATGCTGGTCATGCAAGCGAGCGGTGATTTTCTTCTAGTGACATGCATACTGGGGGTGACAAGTGTGATGGTTTTATTCAAAATCTGGGGTACATTCATGGCGTATCCGTTTGGGGTTTGTGATGTTTGGCGATTGATCAGATCACCAAATGCCATGAATGTTCCCTTCTATTTAAAATAAATTATTGATCCACAAAATTTATTTGTGGGGATACCTCAGGGTAGAACCCCAAGACAAATTCGCTCTTTGTTACGATATACCGATGTAAAAACCGATTGATGTTTATCAAGATCGAGTTGCATTCAATTTGCAGACATTAGCCACTGTTTACAATAATAAGCCACCAATGTAGATTTATTACCGAAGAAAAAATTAACACCCTCAAATTATTCCAAAAGGAGATTGCTCATGGTTAAACCCGGTCACGCATTGGTAGCCAGTGTTTTATTATCTAGTTCCATGTTTTTGTATGCGGATGATGTCGTAGCGGCTGGTAATACTTTTACATCCAGTACTCAAAGTATACTAGCTGAAGCAGTGACCTCTGGCGATCACCTTAAATTAAGTAAGCTTCTGGAACAGGGGGCTAAAACTGACGGGGAACAAGGATTAACATTATTAAAACTGGCTCTGGAACATAATGACAATAAAGCTGCCGAGTTAATTCTGGAAGCTGGTCTTGATTTAGCATCCCATCGCGATGACAGTCTGCTCGACACTGCAATTTCTCAGAATAACGTAAAAATGTTTGAAACACTTCTGGAAGGTGGAGCCATTGTAGATGAGAAAAACATCAGTCAGTTGCTTAAAAAAGCCCATTCTTCCCAAAATCCCAGATTTAAAACTCTGATAGAGGCGGCTAATTCCGTCAATGACTAACGCAGGAACCGCAATTGCAGAAGCCAACAGCTTCTGCAGATAACGCCTAGCGATTCAACTTAAACCATTGAGCCACTTCCTCCATCTGTGAAATAAACATATCAATCAATTTTCCAATTGATTCATTTGCATAGAATTTGTCACTATACTGAACACCAATTCCCAGTCGGTCTCCAATTTCACTAACCCATATGGTCAACATATAACCATTGTAATTATCTGGTGCAACATAAGGATCCAGAGAAAAATCCAACCATTTAAGAATGGGTTCTTCTTTCTGGACACTCGATGATTCAGCCGGAAAGAAGTTCAACATGAGCTCTGGATGGGGTTTGCTCTTTAATCGCTGCCTGATATTTTCATCACCACTCAAATATTTCAAAAGCCCAAGGTTAGTACCGGAATAAGGAATAGACTCCAACCCATCGTGAATTTTGTGGATAGCTTCCCGGTGATTTTTTGAAGTGGAAGGATCGACAAAATAAGGTATGGTTACAGCATGCCAGCCCAAACATTCCGACAAGTCCACTTTGTTGTCTTTAACCTCCCTGCCAAAACGCATTAAATCTATCAGCATCGGAGATTGCTCATTCCACTCTGCAACAAACAAAGATAGTGCATGCAGCACTACGGCAACACTATTTACTTTTTCTTGTGCTGGAATCTCATGCATGATGATTTGGGTTTCTTCCGGTCCTACCCATTTATCAATAAAAAAATGTACCGTTTTAAATTGATTACTTTGCATAGAGTTAACGTAATCAGTTGGTAATTTTTTCATCTCATCAGGAATATGTGAAATCCAATAATCTGCTTCATCTTTTAACTCATCAGAAGCCATCATTTTTAATGCTTTTAAAGCGTTAGAATAATTCGAAGAATCAGAAACAACAGGAAGCGGGTTACCCTGAGCAATGGTAGAATAAGTATTGACTAGCTCGTCTAAAATAAACTCCATTGAAAACCCATCCAATACCAGATGATGACAAATAAACAATAATCGTTGTGGTCTGTCATTCGGTAAATTGAATAGGGCAAATCGCGTAAGTTCACCCGTACGAATATTAAGACTGCCTTGTAATTCCTGTACGTGACTTTTTAGCTGCTCATCAATATCGTCATCACTGTCACCATACACATTAATGACTTCCAATGGCACAGTTTCAGGAACATCAGCAACGACCTGATACCAGTCAGTACCATCGGTATGAAATACCATTCTGAGGGCATCATGTTTAGTGAGAACAAATAAAATTACCTGACGCAAAATGTCTTCGTTTAGCTCTACCCTCACTTCACACATTGTGGCGCAGTTAAAGTGATTTTCATTGGGGTTTTTACCTTCAAAAAAACGATATTGTGCGGGTAATAGAGGAATTTGGGATAGTTCATCAACCTTTATGTCCTGCGAACCCTCAATACGACATTCACCAAGAATAGCAGACAGCTCTGCAATAGTCTGATTTTGCCAAAGCTGCTGCATAGTCATGCTCAGCCCCACTTTTTTTGCTTTGCTGATCACCCTTATAGCAACTAGTGAAGTTCCCCCCAACTCAAAAAAGTTGTCTGCAGTCCCTACTCGCTCAACACCCATAACTTCCTGCCATAACTCACATAACAACCGTTCAGTCTCGGTCACCGGAGCAATATATTCATTCTCTCCATGTCCACTACTGTCCGGTAACGGTAATTGTGCCCGGTCTATTTTTCCATTGGGGTTCAATGGAAAACTGTCCAGAAATTGCCAGCCACCCGGCAACATAACCATCGGTAAACGCTCACCAAGCCACGCTTTTAACTCTCGCCCCAGTGCCCTCCGTTTCTCCTCTGTCTGAAAACCCTTAACCGGAATAACATAGGCGATTAGCTGAGGCACAATACCCGCCTCGTTCCCCGGCCCGTAATACACAACCACCGCATTCTCAACCTCAGGATGCATCAACATGACCGCTTCTATCTCACCGGTTTCTACCCGGATACCATGAATTTTAATCTGTCCGTCAACCCGTCCTAAAAACTCAAGGTTCCCATCAGGCTGATAACGAACACGGTCTCCCGTACGAAACATCCGACCATAAACTCCTCCCTCTCCAAACGGGCTCTCAATAAAACGCGACCCCGTCAGCTCATCACGGCCCAGATAACCTCGCGACACACCAGGACCCGATACATACAACTCACCAGGAACACCCACCGGACACAACTGCATTCCCTCATCAAGCACATACACTCGCATGTTGTCTATCGGACGACCTATCAGACTCCGGCTATCTACACTCTCACCATAGGCATAACAGGTCACATCTGCCGCCACCTCCGAACTACCGTAAAGGTTCAGCAAACAACAATCTCTCCCATAACCCTGAAATCGCCTCAACACACCCACTCCCGGCTTCTCTCCACTCACCGTCACATAACGCAACCGCTCCAGACAACCGACAAACGACTCTTCATCCTCCATCAAAACCTCAAGCATCGACGGAACAACAACCAGGCGCGTCACACCATATGTCACCAGTGAATCCAAAAACAAGGTGGGCTCCACGACCTGCTCTCGCGGTAACAATACCGTCGCACAACCCGATAACAAACCTCCCAGCAACTCCCATACCGAATCCACAAAACCCAGTGCCGCCTTGCTACAAAACACCTCTCCATCACAAACAGGATATTCACGCCACATCCAGTAAAAACGGTTCAACACACCATCATGCTGCGCCATCACACCCTTGGGCTGACCCGTCGAGCCTGACGTGTAAATCACATAACACAGTGAATCCGACCCAACCTCAATCCCCAGGTCCTGCGATGACTCCTCTCGCAAGACCTCTTCCAGTGACACCGAATCCACCGACAACACATGCCCTGAACCCAGGCCTTCAAAACGGGGCGCTATCGCCTCCTGCGTCAACAAATAATCCAGTCCCGCATCGCCCACCATATATCCCAAACGCTGCAACGGGTAATCCGGCTCCAATGGGACATACGCCCCTCCCGCCTTCAACACCGCAAGCACCGACACCACCACATCAAAATTGCGCTCTGTACACACACCAAGCGTCTCTTTGCACACCCCCTGCGCTCGCAGATAACGGGCCAGACGATTCGACCTCGCATTCAGCTCACCATAGCTCATCGACTCGCCATCAAAGTACAGCGCCACCCTATCCGGATTCTGTTGTACCTGACGCTCAAACAACTCATGCAGACATAAACCCTCCGGGTGAGCAACTTCTGTCTGGTTCCAACCAACAAGCATCTGCTCTCGCTCTGCCTCACTCAGCAGCGACAACTCGCCAACCTGCAAGTCCTCGCCGCCTCGCGCCATCTGCTCCAGCACACGTTCAAAGTGTGACAGCATCTGACGCGACATCGAATCAGACAACACATCTCCATGGTAGTGGAATTCACATTCCAGACGACCATGCTCAAGCTTTGCCCTGACCAGCAACGCATATTCGGTTCGCTCATCCGAGCCCGCTCGACCAACAACAATACCCCCGTCCGATGCACTCGCACCTCCCGGATGACCCGGCTGGTTCTCATACACCAGTAAACTGTCAAACAGTGCTGTACCAACGGGTATGGCCGTCAAACCCTGGATATCCGATAATGACAAATACTGATGCTCGTCACTCGCCACATTACGGCCATGAATGTCTACCAGCCACTGACCCAGCGACAACCCCTTGTCCACATCCACCACCACCGGTATCGTGTTGATGAAAAGACCAAGCATCCTCTCAACACCCCAAAGCGCTCCCGGTCGACCCGACACCACCGTACCAAACATCACCCGTTCACTACCGCTGTATCCCTGCAGCACATACGACCAGGCTCCCTGTAATAAACTGTTCATCGTGGTACGACTTGACTTCACCAGTGCCTGTAACTGCCCCGTTACCCTTTCTTCCAGCACAAAACCGGTCTCGCAAAAGTCATCGGCTGCTCCCTTCGATACTGGCAAATCATGGATAAAACGCGTCGGGGCCTCTATCCCCGATAGCCGCGAAGACCAAAACGCCTTCGCTTCCTCTTTGTCTCGTGACATCAGCCAACCAATGTAACTCTCATAGGGCGCTACCGCTGGGGGAGAAAAAACCTCTCCTGACTGTAAACCTCGATAACGGCCCATAACCTCATCCAGCAACAGCGGCACACACCACCCATCCAGCAGTATATGGTGGTAGGTCCATAAAAAGTGTAAACGCTCATCTTCCAGGCGCACCAATGTAATACGCATCAGGGGGGCCTGTGCAAAATCAAATCCCGCCTGTTTGTCTTGTGCATGTAATGCCAAAAGCCCCGAAGCCTGCTCCGACCCCGACTGGCCTCGCCAGTCTTCGACATGCACCGGCAATGTCACTTCACGGCGTACCAGCTGATGTACATTACGGTTGTCCAGACCCACAAAACAGGTTCGTAAAATAGCGTGCCGCGATACCGTCTGTTGCCATGCCTGTTGCAACAAACCGGTATCCACATGACCACTGAGCTCCATATAACTCTGGGATGTATACGATGAACCGTTACCATCCCACAGGCCGTGGAACAGCAAACCCGACTGCAGCGGCGTTGCCAGATAAAGATTTTCGGTATCAGGATATTGTTCGAACAACGCTTCCACCTCTTCGGTGGACAACGTTGCATGAGGAAAGTCAGAGGCGGTATACCCATGACCCGGGCTGAAAAACCTTATCAGCTCTTGCTTGTGCTCACGCAGTAAAACCAGCAGCGACTCATCCAGGCGTTTCTCCGGGTCCAGTACCTTTAAACGCCCTTCTACCACTCCCACACTTATCCCTTTGGACTGACATAATGCTAATAATTCTGTTGTACTAATTTCAGTCATTTGAACCCTTTTAGATTAAGTGTATAAATCAGCCACATTAATACTTGAACAACCAGGTTGGTGAATATAAACACCCTAACCTACATGATAAATTTTTTCTTATAAACAATATTTCCCGGTTTTCTGAATTTTGACTTCATAAATCCTCAGGTAAAGTGGGTTAATCAGCCCCCCCGAATCCAAGACTCACCTATTTGCATTACCACTGGTATTTAAACATATACGCCATCTACCAATTTTCTGTCCCATAGATCCCATGGGTTATTAGGCTCCATGAAGAGTCGTTCTTCGGAGTCAATCAATTCAAATATTTCTTCAAGTAAGTCTGTTGCCTCGCACAAATGCCGATAGCCAATAGAGCATTGATAGTTCACTCCCGATTTTAAAATCGTTTTTGCACTCTGAATTTTCTTTTCAGCTTCTCTAATTTGAGGCTGAAGATGTGCACTATCACTCATTTTGAGTTGCTGAATCCTGCTGATAATCGGTTTGATTGCGCCATCATGCCAAGCAACATCTATAACGAAAGTGTTTTCATTAGATTCCTGATAGAAATCTGCCAGAATCCCATGCAGTTTCATTAATAATGTATAAGCTGGTTTAAGTCGGTAGACAGGTGGAAACCACCCATAAAAGCAGGACGTTTTAGTCACATCCAATAATGATGTTATCTGATTGATCAGAACCTTTTGATGGTCACTTGCTTCGGACACAGGAGTCATATGCTCAAAAACATATGCCATATGTGCTGAAATCAAATCATAATGATAAGAGTATGATTTCCAATTGGCGAAAGGCTCACATATGGTTCCATGAGAATATAAAAACTGGTTGTCCTTTATATCCTTAAGATAAGCATCTGCCAGCATCAACCCTGAACACCAAGAGCCTTTTAAAAGACTAACTGTCTGCTTTTTAATCTTGGTATTTTCAATTCCACGATAACTTTCGTTTAACGTACAAAATTGAAGCGATAAGTTTTCTTCTTTGGAATTTGCTTCGCAAATTCGACCAATAGCCTGGTTAATCAGTGGAAAGATTCTATGCGAACTACCAAGATACTCATGATCGGTAAAAAGCATAAGGCTATGATTAGCATCTTCCTGTCCTTCATCACTCTCGTTAATACTTAAAGATTTAACAATGTCTGCAAATTGCTCCGGATTAATACTGTTTCTTTCAGTGTGTTTAGAACGAGTGAATACGTCTTCGAACTCTAGAATTGAATTATCAACCGAGCCATCAAGCCTTGCATATTGAACATCTTGTCGGACCGAATTGTTTTTTCCTGTATTGCCAATGTTTTCATATTCCGACAGCCAGGACAGTAACGATATTGCACGATTGCGGTGAAAACAGCCTAATCTGCTTTGCTCACCTTCTCTATCAAGAGAATAGAAGTTACCCGACCTCCGTCTGAAGCCACCCCGCGTATCCATATAGGTAGGATCTTCCAATACAAGATATTTAATACCACAAGCTTGATATATCTCTATATCTCGTTCAGTTATACAACTTTCGGGAGGAAAGAAGCCCTGCACATCAGTAACACCAAAATGAACTTCGAACGCCCTAAGAATTTTTTCAACTTCGTTCCTGAAGTCATCTACACTAAGAAAAGGCATAATAGAATGATTATATGCGGTTCCTATCAACTCCAGTCGACCATTAGCTACATAATGCCGGGTATTCTGTAACATATTTCTTGCCATATCCCTAACCTGCATAATTTCCAACTCGCCAAGCGAAGTATTTCGTAGAAAGTTAAATGTTTCCTCCGACATTTCAGCTAAAGCCAGAAATTGTTCAATAGTTTGTCCAGATATACTAATAAAAGACTTAAAGTCCTTGTTGTCTCTAAATATTTTGTAAAATTCGCTAAAACCATTCACTGAATCTAAAATCCATTTGGAACATTGTGCTTTTTTGTCTTCACTGTAGTAATTATTTTCGTTAAGCACATAAGGTACATGTGAGTGCCATCCAAATTGTAATTGAGTTGTTTTCATGATTTATTCCCCGTTTTACTAACTACCGCTGTTTGCATCATCAAAGCTTCTGAAAAAAGCTCACGTAATGCATTTTCAAAACACTGATGCAACATTTGAATGCTGTCTTCATAGTGAATTTCAACAACGTAATTCCACCCTATACTTACCGCATCCGAAGACACATGACATGTAACACACAGAATATGTTCACGCACTTTAGAACCCGTGACCCTATATTCTTGTTGGTGATTTTGTTCTTCATTAATTGATCGAACCAAATGTGTGGGGCTCTCAAATTCCGATGAGGATTCGGCTTGGCTTGTTATATCTTCAAAGTAGTTAAAATTAACCTGAGGCTCAGGTATGGCAAGCATTTTTTCTCTAACGGCTTTGTCTTTGTGACAATACCGCAACAAACCTAAACTATTATCGTTCGGTACAGCCTTAAGTTGCTCTGAAATAAACCCTATAGTATCCAGGGATACCAGATCACTTTCAGTTTTGATAAGAACCGGAGTGAGATGAGACAACCATCCTACGGTTTGACTTAAATCCAGAGTCACATCTGAATTCATACGACCGTTCTGAATCAAATTAAGATATATTGCCTGCTGTCCTGACCATCGGCGAAACCCTAATACCAAAGCTGCGACAGCAAGCGCATGATAATCTATTTTGACCCTGGAAAGAGGTAAGGGGATTTTTTGTTTTATTTCACTTACCCGCCAGCTAGTGATACCAAGGTTATCTTTATCCAGTGGGATGGTTAATGCTTGAGATGTTGCTAATTTCTGCCAGTATTCGCCATGACTAATGCAGATTTCCGAATTTGCATACTCAACCAGAGACATCGCATATTTGCGATAACTTCCCGACTGATAAGGTAAATCTTCGTCACGCTCTGTTACCTGGCAAACATAATAATAAAAAGCTTCTTCCATAAGCAGGTCGAAAGATATTGCATCCACAACATAATGATGAATTGCAAGCAATATTCGGCTAATACCTTCTTGTTCAGATTGTAATAAAGCAACTTGAATTAACGGACCTGCCTCAATATCAGATCGGTTTTCCATAATAGTTTTCAATTCAGATACTTTACGAAAACTGTCTTCTTTACCTTGGCAATTGAATACCTCAAAAGAAAGGTTGTTATCACCCGAAATCAAAATATTAACCCAGGAGTTATTTTCCCTTTTTTTGAATCTTAGCCTGAGCGCTTCGTGTCTGTTGATGACTTTTGAAATAGCCTTTTTAAGAACTTCAGGAGCAAAAATCTCTGAACCTTGTAATAAATCCCAGTATATCCATTTATTCCAACTTCCGTTTGCTCCATTTAGGCTAAAAGCAATATTTGGAGTCAAAGGGAGATATGTTGCTTCATCCTCAACATCATTACGATGAGGCAAGGATTCCTGCTGATAGATAAAGTTCACCAAATCACTTAACAATGGATTTTCATAGGCAGCTTTAACACTAATAGATAATCCTTTTCGAGCCGCCCGACGAGTCATGGTAATGATGGTGAGTGAAGTTCCCCCCAACTCAAAAAAGTTGTCTGCAGTCCCTACTCGCTCAACACCCATAACTTCCTGCCATAACTCACATAACAACCGTTCAGTCTCGGTCACCGGAGCAATATATTCATTCTCTCCATGTCCACTACTGTCCGGTAACGGTAATTGTGCCCGGTCTATTTTTCCATTGGGGTTCAATGGAAAACTGTCCAGAAATTGCCAGCCACCCGGCAACATAACCATCGGTAAACGCTCACCAAGCCACGCTTTTAACTCTCGCCCCAGTGCCCTCCGTTTCTCCTCTGTCTGAAAACCCTTAACCGGAATAACATAGGCGATTAGCTGAGGCACAATACCCCTCGTTCCCCGGCCCGTAATACACAACCACCGCATTCTCAACCTCAGGATGCATCAACATGACCGCTTCTATCTCACCGGTTTCTACCCGGATACCATGAATTTTAATCTGTCCGTCAACCCGTCCTAAAAACTCAAGGTTCCCATCAGGCTGATAACGAACACGGTCTCCCGTACGAAACATCCGACCATAAACTCCTCCCTCTCCAAACGGGCTCTCAATAAAACGCGACCCCGTCAGCTCATCACGGCCCAGATAACCTCGCGACACACCAGGACCCGATACATACAACTCACCAGGAACACCCACCGGACACAACTGCATTCCCTCATCAAGCACATACACTCGCATGTTGTCTATCGGACGACCTATCAGACTCCGGCTATCTACACTCTCACCATAGGCATAACAGGTCACATCTGCCGCCACCTCCGAACTACCGTAAAGGTTCAGCAAACAACAATCTCTCCCATAACCCTGAAATCGCCTCAACACACCCACTCCCGGCTTCTCTCCACTCACCGTCACATAACGCAACCGCTCCAGACAACCGACAAACGACTCTTCATCCTCCATCAAAACCTCAAGCATCGACGGAACAACAACCAGGCGCGTCACACCATATGTCACCAGTGAATCCAAAAACAAGGTGGGCTCCACGACCTGCTCTCGCGGTAACAATACCGTCGCACAACCCGATAACAAACCTCCCAGCAACTCCCATACCGAATCCACAAAACCCAGTGCCGCCTTGCTACAAAACACCTCTCCATCACAAACAGGATATTCACGCCACATCCAGTAAAACGGTTCAACACACCATCATGCTGCGCCATCACACCCTTGGGCTGACCCGTCGAGCCTGACGTGTAAATCACATAACACAGTGAATCCGACCCAACCTCAATCCCCAGGTCCTGCGATGACTCCTCTCGCAAGACCTCTTCCAGTGACACCGAATCCACCGACAACACATGCCCTGAACCCAGGCCTTCAAAACGGGGCGCTATCGCCTCCTGCGTCAACAAATAATCCAGTCCCGCATCGCCCACCATATATCCCAAACGCTGCAACGGGTAATCCGGCTCCAATGGGACATACGCCCCTCCCGCCTTCAACACCGCAAGCACCGACACCACCACATCAAAATTGCGCTCTGTACACACACCAACAAGCGTCTCTTTGCACACCCCCTGCGCTCGCAGATAACGGGCCAGACGATTCGACCTCGCATTCAGCTCACCATAGCTCATCGACTCGCCATCAAAGTACAGCGCCACCCTATCCGGATTCTGTTGTACCTGACGCTCAAACAACTCATGCAGACATAAACCCTCCGGGTGAGCAACTTCTGTCTGGTTCCAACCAACAAGCATCTGCTCTCGCTCTGCCTCACTCAGCAGCGACAACTCGCCAACCTGCAAGTCCTCGCCGCCTCGCGCCATCTGCTCCAGCACACGTTCAAAGTGTGACAGCATCTGACGCGACATCGAATCAGACAACACATCTCCATGGTAGTGGAATTCACATTCCAGACGACCATGCTCAAGCTTTGCCCTGACCAGCAACGCATATTCGGTTCGCTCATCCGAGCCCGCTCGACCAACAACAATACCCCCGTCCGATGCACTCGCACCTCCCGGATGACCCGGCTGGTTCTCATACACCAGTAAACTGTCAAACAGTGCTGTACCAACGGGTATGGCCGTCAAACCCTGGATATCCGATAATGACAAATACTGATGCTCGTCACTCGCCACATTACGGCCATGAATGTCTACCAGCCACTGACCCAGCGACAACCCCTTGTCCACATCCACCACCACCGGTATCGTGTTGATGAAAAGACCAAGCATCCTCTCAACACCCCAAAGCGCTCCCGGTCGACCCGACACCACCGTACCAAACATCACCCGTTCACTACCGCTGTATCCCTGCAGCACATACGACCAGGCTCCCTGTAATAAACTGTTCATCGTGGTACGACTTGACTTCACCAGTGCCTGTAACTGCCCGTTACCCTTTCTTCCAGCACAAAACCGGTCTCGCAAAAGTCATCGGCTGCTCCCTTCGATACTGGCAAATCATGGATAAAACGCGTCGGGGCCTCTATCCCCGATAGCCGCGAAGACCAAAACGCCTTCGCTTCCTCTTTGTCTCGTGACATCAGCCAACCAATGTAACTCTCATAGGGCGCTACCGCTGGGGGAGAAAAAACCTCTCCTGACTGTAAACCTCGATAACGGCCCATAACCTCATCCAGCAACAGCGGCACACACCACCCATCCAGCAGTATATGGTGGTAGGTCCATAAAAAGTGTAAACGCTCATCTTCCAGGCGCACCAATGTAATACGCATCAGGGGGGCCTGTGCAAAATCAAATCCCGCCTGTTTGTCTTGTGCATGTAATGCCAAAAGCCCCGAAGCCTGCTCCGACCCCGACTGGCCTCGCCAGTCTTCGACATGCACCGGCAATGTCACTTCACGGCGTACCAGCTGATGTACATTACGGTTGTCCAGACCCACAAAACAGGTTCGTAAAATAGCGTGCCGCGATACCGTCTGTTGCCATGCCTGTTGCAACAAACCGGTATCCACATGACCACTGAGCTCCATATAACTCTGGGATGTATACGATGAACCGTTACCATCCCACAGGCCGTGGAACAGCAAACCCGACTGCAGCGGCGTTGCCAGATAAAGATTTTCGGTATCAGGATATTGTTCGAACAACGCTTCCACCTCTTCGGTGGACAACGTTGCATGAGGAAAGTCAGAGGCGGTATACCCATGACCCGGGCTGAAAAACCTTATCAGCTCTTGCTTGTGCTCACGCAGTAAAACCAGCAGCGACTCATCCAGGCGTTTCTCCGGGTCCAGTACCTTTAAACGCCCTTCTACCACTCCCACACTTATCCCTTTGGACTGACATAATGCTAATAATTCTGTTGTTTTCATTTAGATCACTTGTCTTTTTAATCGCCATGAAGGAAATACAAATTTCCTATTAAATTTTCGAATAAAGACTCAGTGATGGAATCCAGACAGGAGGCAGGGCATTAAGATTAAACCAGGTACAATACCAAAAAGCATGAGCAGAATTCCCTGATTAAAACATTTCCATCAATGAGCTTTTTAGATCAACTACAATAACTGCCAAATCTTTGAAAAGGACGCCTATTCTGGTAAAAAACCGCCCTAACGTCCAGATATTTCTCCTTCTTTCTTTTCTCACACCTCCAAGCTGGAATTATCTTTTTCTACCTTATCAATAACATATACTTCTGCTGAATTAATTAATATCTCATCGTTCAAAATGGATAAGTTACCCACCTGTGGTACCGTTAACACTGAATGGTGGCTACCTGGAGTATCCGCTATTTCATAAAATAAGTGCAACGCTCATGGTTGCATGGTGATAGACGATCAACTGCCTATTGGTGGTATTCTAAAGTCGCCAAAAATTAGAGTATTACCATGAGTTATAAGCAGTTGACCGAGGGTCAAAGATATCAGATCGAAGCATTATTGCGAGAAGGTTTTAGCCAAAGTCATATCGCCATTCAGATTGGCAAGAACAAAAGTAGTGTGAGTCGGGAAATTAAGCGCAATGTCTCTGAAACAGGTTATTGTGCAGAGACTGCCCATAAAATAACAATGGAAAGGCACCTCCATAAAAGTAAACGTGGGATACCCGATGATACGCGCTTTTTTGTTGAGTACTGTTTGTCACTTAAATGGAGTCCAGAGCAAATTTCTGGTGTGGGTGATCTGACAGGATATCGAGTAAGTCATCAGTGGATTTATGAGTTTATCTATGAGGATAAAAAAGCCGGAGGAAAGCTTTTTAAACAGTTAAGACATGGACACCGAAAGTATAAAAAAGGTGGTTCAGGCAAACGCACTATCATCCCAAATCGCGTTGGTATTGAGCACAGGCCAGAAGTGGTTGACACAAAGGAACGCTTCGGAGACTGGGAGGTTGATACTGTTCTGGGTAAACAAGGAACAGGGGCGATTGTGAGCCTTGTTGAGCGCAAAAGCAGGCTCTATTTAGTGCGTAAAGTGAGTGGCAAAAATGCGAAAGATGTCGCACTAGCCATGACTGATATGTTACGCCCTTATACCGATTCGGTTAAAACCATTACAGCAGACAATGGTACAGAATTCTGTGACCACGAAACCGTTGCAAAGGCATTAAAGACAGATATCTATTTTGCCAATCCGTATGCCTCATGGGAGCGAGGATTGAATGAAAACTTTAATGGTTTGCTGAGACAATATATTCGCAAGGGAACTGATCTGACGACAGTCAGTGATGAAGAATTGTCTTCAATCGAAAAGCAGATAAATTTACGTCCGAGGAAGTGCCTCGGATTCAGGCAGCCAGCAGTTGTCTTTGATGAACTGCTGAATGCTGCTTAATTGGTTGAGTGTTGCACTTGAGAGTTGAATCCGCGTCATATACAACACAATTGGAGAAACGATCGCCTAAAGCATGAGCCGGATGTACGTTTTCGCTAGACAGTGTTGATCTTTGTTTATATTTCAATCGCAATACATTGGTAGCCACATCATGACAAAGGCCAGAGCGACTATGCTGCGATAATTCCTCGCCAATTTGTCATACCGAGTGGCAACGGCTCTGTATTTCTTTATCTTCATAAAGGCATTTTCAACAAGGTGTCGGTACCTATATAAACACCACTCCATTTGGCTATTTCCGATGCGGCTATTTTGCTTCCTTGGTATCTGCGATTGACTGCCCTTATTTTCGATAAAGTCCCTTAAAACCTCGCTGTCGTAGCCCTTGTCTGCAACGACATGCTGTGCCGTAGATGCATGACTAATCAAACTCTCTGCATGGACAATATCGTTAACTTGACCACCCGATAATTCAAAATAAACTGGCAATCCGCCGCTATCGACAGCCAAATGGATTTTAGTCGAGTTACCGCCTCGGCTTTTGCCTATTGCTTCTTCGTCTTTGCGACCACTTCGAGCACTATCCTGATGGGCTTTGACAATACTGCCATCGATGAACAGCCATTCTGTATCACTTTCCTTCGCCAAAGTGCTCAACAATTTTTCTAAAACACCTTTTTTCGACCATAAGTTAAACCGCCGAAAAATGGTATTCCATAGACCAAACTCAGGAGGTAAATCTCGCCACTGTATACCTGTGCGCATTCGATAAAGAATGCCTTCCAGCGTATTTCTGTGCTCATATTTATTGTAAACCCGCCCACTTTCTTTGAGCACATTTTTTAACTTTTTCCAAGCATTATCTGTTAGCATTGTTCGTGGCATAGCATCACCTTCGGTATAACGATTTTTGGCGAAACCATTATACCTTGATGCTATGCCGATTGTTTTTTGCACAAAGGTCAACACTGTCTAGCTCTTTAGTTGAAATATTGTGCAAATAAAATCAAATGTGACCACATAAAACATTTACCATTGCGAGGCAGTTTAATTACTCTTTGCTGTTGAATTCAAGAGGTAGGTAAAGCTCTCATAAATTATTACTAATCCATTTCCTCTATTCAAAACTCTGCACCTACTAACGAACTGACTAAATCGCTCTGGTGACCTTCACTCAATCGCTTCAGAACCTGTTCAAATTGTTTCGATAGTTTTTTACTTTTATCTTCGGTTAGAAACTCAGCATCGAATGTGAACCTTACGCTGAGTTCTTCAGCCAACAATTGTGCTCTTATAATGACGGGATAACTTATCAAGTACTCAGGCTCTAAATTCTCAATACTAAAACCCGGTAGTAAATTACTTGCTTGTGGCTGCTTGTATCCTGAAAGTGAGTTCTCAAAGATCAGTAAACTATCGAACAAGGGTTCGTCTGAAGTTAGCCCGCTGTAAGCCAGGACTTCAGAAAGGGGCAGACAACTGTATTCCTGGCATTTAAGAGTACCTTCATGAACGACATCCAGAAGATGTTTGATGAGCTCCACACCAGAGAAATCAATCAGTACAGGAACCAAATTAACAAACTGCCCTAACATTTTTTCGTTTCCCTCGAGCCGTAAAGACTTGCATGGAAACACCCCCCCATACACTACACTGGTACCTCCGCAATAATGTCGCAAAATGACGGCCCATGCGGCATGAAGAATAGTGCCTAATGCCGTGCAGTGTTCATGTGCTAAAGCTTGTAGCTTTTTTGTGCTTTCAGATGAAAACGAGATGCTGGATATCCAACTTGCCGGCAACTCTTTTTCAATATCATCAATTGGATGGGCTAAAAGCGTTGGTAAAGAAATTCGGTTTAAATGTTTTTGCCAGTGCTTTCGGGTCAAACCGGGATCTTGTTGTAATAGCCAGTGAATGTGCTCTTCATAAGGTAGAGCTACGGAAGAATCAAATACTTTTCCAACAACCGATTTTCCAACATCATCGAGTAATTCATTCAGCAATACGGAAATGCACCACTCATCCATAAGGAAGTAAGGATAAGTGAATATAAGATAACTATGTTTTTTTCCGGTTTTTATCAACCTGAGTCTTGTTAATAACGGCTTTGACAGGTCAACCTTCTGAGCTTTATCCCTGGACTTAAATTGTTTCCACAACTGTTCCTGTTGCCCTTCATCGACTGAACTCCAATCAATACACCATCTTGGCATTTGATAGGTATAATCTGATATCACATCAAGTGTTTTGTACACAAACTGATGTAAGGATCCTGGCCCTGTCTCTACAAAACCAGTTCTCAAAATATCATGCCTGTTAACGACAGATTGCCAGGCATTTAATACATCTACAGGCTCCAGTTCACCAGAGACTTCATAACAATATTGTGTTACACAAGTCTCTCGGTTCTGTTTTCCAATTCCACGGAACCACATTTCTGTTTGTAAAGGTGTCGCAATATACAGTTTGTAAAAATCGGGATACTGGTGCTTAATTTGTTCCCATGCTTGCTGACTGAGCCTCGCATTGGGGAAATCAGAAACTGTGAAATATTCACTCTGCTTAAAAATATTTAACAGTTCTTTCTTCTTATTCCGAATATTATCCAGTAACTCCTTATTTAGTTTATCGTCAGGTGCATGTAATTTTAACTTCCCATCAACCACTCCCAGAACAATTCCATTCTGTTTGCAATATTCCATAATTTCTCTGGTGTTCACTGTCCAGTCCTATACAGTCAATTTCAAAACACCAATATGGTTTAACCTGTTAAGCAAATGCATGATTTCATCCTGAATACGCAAATCAGCAAATTGATTTGTCATAGACTCAATAGAAATCACATTCCCTGTATTAATTAATTCGACAATTGGCTTAACCAGATCTTCATGATGCTTGTTATAATCGAAAGTGGTACCAGCACATCCAACAACGATGTGATTAGTGCTTTTCCCCCAGAGTAAAGAATGGTTCTTCAACAATTGAATCGACTGGTTTTTCATAAGCGGAGCTTCTTCAATTTCAATCACTTCAGAAGCTAATCCATAAGAAGACAATACAGAAACCCAGAATTTAACTGCCATCAAGTCCAGAAAGTCTTGCGGTATATAGTTAGCCAGTAATTTGGCTGCATCAGTGATATGCTCGGGTATTGATTCTGCATTTTTTTGCATATTATCAGGATCAAACTGCAATCGACTGTTATCGCGTTCTTTCTGCTTCAAATGCTTTACAGTTTGCTCATAGCGGTCTCGCAGCAAGGATAAAATCCGATATTTTTCCTGATACTCACCCGCAGGAAAGCACTCTAATTGCTTCTCAATAAAATTGAAAAAAGCACTGGTACAGTCTCTTGCTGGTTTTACTGCAACAAACAGGTTAAAGCTGTCTTTAACCTTAGACTCACCAATATGAAGTTGATATGAGGGAAAATAGATCATCTGCCCCGGATGAGCTATCAAAATAGCGGCATCCTTGGAATATGCTTCCATATCTCGCATGCCATTAACTTCCGGGTTATCTTCCTCATAACCCTCCGGCCAGACCCATATGGTTTTTTCTCCCCTTAAAGAAGTAATGAAGGTGGCATCACATTCCTTCTCACAATCATGAATATGGGCACCAAATGGCGTAGATGTGTATTCACCAAAAAAGAAGAAGGCAAAAGACTCTGGTGCGATGTAACCCAGTCGGGAGAATACATTTTTTAACAATCCATACACTTCTGCACGCACGTGAGGCAACAACTCAGCCCTATCAAGAACAGTACACAGTTCCCTCCCTTTAAGAAGGGGCTGTAATCGCTCAATAAAGTTTGTATAGTTTCCATCAGAAATCTTGGGGATTATTCCCATTGCATCAATTTCAGCAGGGGTTACCGGTGTACCATCAATAAACAACTTTAATGATGCCTTGGATGCGTGCCTTTTTCTGGTGAACGTGTTTAAACCATTCAATAGCATTTGATATGCATCTTCATGAGTAATGATGTCAGGTTGTACGTAGGCGTCTAACACCGCATATTCTTTCTGCCAGATATTATTAACAAAATCATCCCAAAATTTATCTGATTTAATATTCTGAACTTCCATAAAAACCCAATACCCCTGTTATTCGTTAAATCTCAATTCCGTCCTGCGACAATGAGTCATCAGAACCTTGTACTACATACTCTTTATACAGCTTACGGTTTACGTTAACTTCCCTGCAATGTTCTATACAGCTCATAAGAGCCTGTTCATAAGCCTGAGCCAGCGACGCTGTACTCTTGCAGGCAACACTGGCAGAAATGGAAAAGCGTAAACATCCTTTATGGACTATGCCATTGATGCTCAAATCAACTGTAGATGGGTTCTCACTGGCAACATCTGCCCCAGCAGATTCTTTTGCGGGAACAAAAACCGAATCCTGATTAATCGTGTTGTCAAACTGACCAAGGTAGTTGAACTCTATCTGCGCAGGATTATATTTAGCCTCCAACGCTTCAAGACCACTATCCGGATCCAGATAACGTAGCAATCCATAACCCATACCCTTGTCAGGCACTGCTCGGTATTGCTCTTTAACCTGTTTGATAAGCTCTCCAACCTCTCGATTGTCATCCAGCGACACACCTGCATCACTTAGAATCAATGGATACAAAGAAGTAAACCATCCCACTGTGTCACTCACATCAAGATGCTCAAACAACTCCTCTCTACCATGACCTTCCATCAATAAACGCAAGCTGTGCTGACCACTCCACTGTCGGTAAGCCATCAAAAAACCACACAACAACAATTCATTAATCCGGGTGCGATAAGCATCATTACATTCTCCCAACAACTGTCGGGTCGATTCTTCATCCAGCGTGAAGCCCGATGCTTCATTACCCCAAGCCTCTTCTGATGAAACCGGAAGTGGCAACACCTCCTGTGATAACTGCTCTCGCCAGTAGTCTTTCTGCCCTTGCACATGATGCGACTTCACGTATCCTTTCAAGGCCTCTCCCCATTGCTGTAACGATGAACTCTTATCTGCCAACGCTACCGGCTCACCTGAACGGTATTGTTTCCATGCCGTCTCAAGGTCAGACAACAGTATCCGCCACGAGACACCATCAACGACAAGATGATGCACTACCAACAACAATCGACCCTGTTCTTCGTCCTCCATATACACCGCTTTGAATACCGGTCCCAAACCAATATCCAGACTCGCCTGTGCCTGGTTAACCACCTTTAATTGTTCTGCTTCTCGATGCTCTGGAGAAATGTCCCTGAAATCATGTACTTCAAGGCTCTGTACCAACAGTTCTGCACTAAACGGCACATGCATGGCGCTACGCTTCTGACTATCGAAGCGTAAACGCAGCGCATCATGGCGTTGATACAGACTCCGCACTATCGCTTCTTGTGCCTTCTCGTCAAACCCTTGTGGGGTTACCAGCAAAACTGACTGGTTATAGTGATTCTCCACCGGTAACTGCCATTCAAAGAAGGCTCGTTGTACCGGCAACAGAGTCAGTTCCCCACTCACTTCGGATTGCTCAGCTTGTACCTGGCTGCCATGCCCTATAACCTCTGAAAGTTTGGCTATGGTCTGATGGTCGAACAGCTCTCGCACCGTAAAATGCAAACCCTGACGCTTCGCTCGCGATACAACCTGGATTGAAACAATGGAATCTCCACCCATGGCAAAGAAGTTATCTTCTATACCTACTTCTGGCAGGTTCAATGCTTCCTGCCAGATCTCACACAACTGCCGCTCTACTTCATTACGTGGAGGAACATAGGAACTTTGCTCCTTACCATATTTCAAAGGATCTGGCAGAGCACGTCTATCCACTTTACCGCTGTTGGTCAAAGGCAATGCTTCTAGCTGTATGTAGATTGAGGGAACCATAAATTCAGGCAAACGGCGCATTAATGCTGTGCGACACAAATCAGAAATGTTGTCCAGATCACTGAGTACAGTGGGTACAACATAAGCCACAAGATGCTTATTACCCGCTTCGTCTTCATACACGATGACGGCATTCGCAACTAATTCCGATACTGCTGCCAACGCACTTTCGATCTCGTCCAACTCAATACGGTAACCCCGCACCTTGACCTGATTATCAATACGACCCAAAAACTCAAGCTCGCCATCATAACGCCAGCGCACACGGTCACCCGTCCGATATAATCTACCGCCTCCTTCAAACGGACTGTCAACAAAACGCTCGGCAGTTAAGCCCTCTCGTCCAAGGTAACCTCGCGCTACACCCGCTCCACCAATATACAACTCACCCGACACACCCGCCGGTAACAACTGCTGATACTCATCAAGACAATACAAATGCGTATTCTGTATCGGCTTTCCTATCGGTACCGACTCACCTACAAGTGACTCCCGCGTCACTCTGAATACAGAACAGCCCACCACCGTCTCTGTCGGACCATACTCATTGATAAACACCGCATTCGGGAAACAGCCCTGCCATTTCTCCATCGTGCTCACCGTTAACTGCTCTCCACCTATAACAACTACGTGCTCAATATCCTCATTCCGCTCTATACGACCCGTCGCCCACAACGCATCAAGGTGGGCCGGGGTCAGTTTAAACAACAAACGGTCTTCATCGTCCAGCAGGTAATCTTCCAGACGCTCAAGCGCATCATCACCCTCGGCAAGCAGCTCAACATAACGACCATGACACAACGGCGCCAGCAAGCTTGTCACCGTAGCATCAAACACCAGCGGTAAACTCACCACGCACCCTGCACTTCAACAAGGTAATCTCTACCCGCGTGACTCACATAGTTCATCAAACCACCGTGCGTCACCATCACGCCTTTGGGCTGCCCTGTCGTTCCCGATGTATAAATCACATAGGCCATATCCGAACCAAAAATGCTTACCTCTGGCGACTCTGTCGGTTGTTGCTGTAACAACGACAAAAACTCACTGTCATCCAGACACACCAGTGTTTCATCCAACAGTTCCAGCTCCTGTGACAGCACGCTATCACTTATCACCAGTGACACCTTCGCATCATCCAGCAAGTAACGGATACGTGCTCTCGGATAACCCGGGTCCAGCGGCAAATACGCACCTCTCGCTTTCAGCACCCCCATCAACGCGATAACCATCTGTGGTGTACGCGATAAACACAGCGCTACCGGGATATCATTCTCTATACCCTGGCTAATCAGGTAATGGGCCAGCTGGTTTGCCCGGCTGTTCAGCTCCCCATAGGTTAGCTGGGCCGAACCCGATATCACCGCGATGGCATTCGGGGTTTTCGCAACCTGGTCGTTAAATTGCTCAATGAAGCTGGTTGTATCCAGGCCAGTGAATGTTTGCCCCGCCCCCCAATCGGAGAGCAACACTCTCTGTTCCTGTTCAGATAATAAACTCAGTTTTTTAACGGAAGTTTCGAGATCAGATGTCGCCATTTGGCAAATTACATTCTCCAAATGACTTAACAATGCAGAAATTGTCTCTTTGCTGAATTCATTTGCATTGTATTTAAAACCCAATTGCAAAGTTTTACCGTTTTCAGCCAAAAGCATTAATTTATAGTTGGATGCTTCATATGACTGGCTATCTTCAAAAGACAACCCCAGATCATCTCGCTTCTGTTCAATCACATCTTCAACCGGGTAGTTCTGGAACACCAGATAACTGTCGAACATCGCACTACCCTGAGGCAATTCACTCAACTTCTGGATGTCTGCCAACGGCATATAGCTGTATTCTTCACGACGGATATTGTCTCCATGAATATGACTTAACAACTCTCCCAACGTACCCGACAACGAGAAATTCACTCGACTCGGTATCGTGTTGATAAACAATCCAACTATCTGCTCAACACCCGACACCTGTGACGGACGACCCGATACCGTCGTACCAAACACGACATCCGATAATCCACTGTAACGCGACAACAAACACGCCCACGCGCCTGTACTATGACATTCATCGTTACCTGTTGGCGCTTCGCCAACTGCTCCAGCGCCTGACTCACCGACACAGACAAACTCGTTCCCTGCCAGGCCGACGCAGCCGCCACCACATCACCCGACAACTTCGCAATCGATAATGGAGTCGGCTCATCAAAACCGGCAAGGTAACCTGTCCAGTAATCTTCCGCCTGCGACGGCGCCTGAGCTCCCAACCATTGCATATAGGACCGGTACGGCTTCACCTTCGCCAGCACAGGCGCATGCCCCTGACACAAAGCTCGGTAACAGGCAAAAAGCTCCTGATTGATAATCGGTAATGACCAACCATCAAAGGCGCCCATAAAAAACTCCACACCAGGTGATACTGCTCTCCCAAGGTCAAACAGTCCCACACGCATCAACGGCGCACGCTCAAGGTCAATACCCTTCTCACGCTCCCGAGCCTGATAAGCCTCCAAAGCTGCTTCCTGTGCTGATGCTTCCAGCCCCGAAAGGTCCTGCTCATGCCACGGTAATGCCGCATCGGCCAGCACCAACTGCTGGATATTCTCATCTTCAAAACCGACAAACACCGTACGCAAGGCACTATGACGTGATATCAG
Organism: Paraneptunicella aestuarii; assembly: GCF_019900845.1. Lineage (NCBI taxonomy): Bacteria > Pseudomonadati > Pseudomonadota > Gammaproteobacteria > Alteromonadales > Alteromonadaceae > Paraneptunicella > Paraneptunicella aestuarii. The sequence goes on from NZ_CP074570.1 coordinate 2,733,656, forward strand.
ATGCTGCCAGCTTCACGAAGCCGCTCACCCTGTAAGCGGCCCCCTGATACGATAGGTTATCTGACCAAGATAGGCCCCTGCTTCATTATCCAGTAAACGATGGAACAACATTCCCTGCTGCATCGGAACTGTCGGGTATATATCCTCAATATTCCTATAACGACGCTGCCACTGGTCCAGCTGCAACTGGCTCACCTTCGACAACGTAAAGTCACTCGGCGTATAACCACCGGCCCCAGGCTCACAGCAACGGGCTGTCAAACTCAGCAGGGATTCTTTAATACAGCGACCAAGATGCTCCATGGTCTGCGCCCGATAGCTACCCGGGTCATAATCCACACCCAATACCAGTGACCCCGATACCACCTGCCCGGAAATATTCAGCAACGCCTCTCTTGGATTACCCTGTGCAACATTACGTCCGCTAAACTCCCTGCCAACCTGGAACGCGGTCTCACTATTTACCGCCTGGTCAAACTGGCCCAGATAGTTAAAAGTCACCTCAACAGCACCGCCATCCGGTAAATCAATCTCCGGTGACAGGTAGCGGGCTATACCGTAACCCAGTCCACGGTTCGGCAACGCCCGGTATTGCTCTTTGACCTGCTTGATAATCTCGCCTGGATACTTCGCCTGAACATCCAGCGTCAGTGGGTACAAGGTGGTAAACCACCCCATCGTCTGCGTCACATCCAGCGATTCAAAAATATCTTCCCGACCATGACCTTCCATCCAGATACGCAACGCACTGTTACCGCTCCAGCGGTATATACCTAACCAGACCGCCGCCAGTAACAGTTCGTTCACCTGGGTTCGATAGGCCGCCGGGCTCTGACGTAACAGTTGTTCCGTTTCCGCTTCATCCAGTTTGAATTGATGTACCGCAACATCCAGCTCCGACTCTACTCTCTCATCCTGTGGCAAGGCCGGCACATCGGCTCCAAGACTCCGTCGCCAGTAACCGATTTCAGCCTCAAACGCCTCGCTCTGACCATACTCAACCAGCGCCTCTGCCCAGCGCTGATACGATGTCGTTTTATTCCCCAGCAACAACCGCTCACCCCGGCTATGTTGCTCATAGGCCAGGCTTAAATCATCCAGCAATATCCGCCAGGAAACTCCGTCTACCACCGCATGGTGCAACACCAGTAATAATCGACTGTCCTGTGCCTCATCAGCATCAAAATAACCGACCTTCATTAACGGTCCACCCGACAATGAGAAGCTTTCCTGTAACTCCTGGCCCGTCTCACCCAAACACGCCGTTCGGGCCGACTCATCCATGCCTCTCATATCAACACGGGTAAATGCGCTATCAATCGACAGCTCCTGCAAGGGAAAGTAATCACTATGCCACTGCCCATCCGACTCATAAAAACGCAGCCTCAATGCATCATGACGCTGGAAGATGGCATACAGCCACTCCCGTAACCACCTCTCGTCAACATCCACCGGGGGAACCAGTAACAATGACATATTGTTATACGATGGCCTGACCTGCTTCTCGGCAAAAAACCAGTGATGTATCGGTAACAGCACCTGCTTGCCACTGACCTCGCCCTGGAAGACATCCATGCCGACTCTCTTATCCAGATTCGCCACGACATCGGCAATATTCTGATGTTCAAATAACTGACGAACCGACAGGCTAATTCCGGCCTGACTTGCACGGGAAGCTATCTGGATGGAGATTATCGAATCCCCACCCAGCTCAAAGAAATTATCCCTGATACCGACACGCTCAACACGTAACGCCGAAGACCAGATATCACATAAGGTCGATTCCACCTCATTACGCGGAGCAACATATTCTGACTGCTCAAGGTACTGTGACCCCGGAGCCGGTAACGCCTGCTTGTCCACCTTGCCGTTTAACGTCAGCGGTAAACTTTCCAGCAACAGAAAATGCCCGGGTATCATATAACCCGGTAAATGCCGTGACAGCCCGGCCTTGATATCCGACAGTACCTCAGAGCCCCCGCCCTGAACCTCCAACACCACATAACCGACCAGTTGCTTGTCATGACCGGCATCATCCCGTACCAGCACCACTGCATCCTGTACCTGCGGCAACTCCCGTAAACGCGACTCTATCTCCCCCGGCTCTATACGGTAACCCCGTATCTTCACCTGGTTATCCATCCGACCAAGAAATTCAATATTACCGTCTTCTCGCCAGCGAACCTTGTCTCCTGTTCGGTACAAACGACCACTATCTATCCATGGCAATTCCACAAAACGTGCTTCACTTAGCTCCCTGCGACCAAGATAACCCTGGGTCACACCATCGCCACCAATATACAATTCACCAGCCACACCCACGGGCTGCAAACCCTGAGCAGCATCAAGCACATGCAAACGCGTATTACCCAACGGGCTGCCACTGGGCAGACTACCCGATAAACTGGCATCCCAATCCTTCGAATGCCACGTACTGGACGTAATCGCTGTCTCCGTCAAACCAAATACATGAACCAGCTCCACATCGTACGCCATCCACTGACGCATCAACCGTACCGGTATCGCTTCACATCCAACCATCACCACCCGCAGTCCTGACGGCGGTCTTTCATTATTCACTTCCAGCCAGTACAGCCATTCTCGCCACTGGGCAAACGAAAGCTCCAGTACGCTGATGGATAAATCCTCATCGATGCCTGCAGCTCGGCTGCTCCAACTAACCCACCACTTCCACGGCTCACCACCGTTGCACCCGACAACCATGCCGGTAACAGCTCTTCAAGTATCACATCAAAACTGACCGATGCCAGTTGCCAGACACGGTCATCACCACAACTGCCCAGCACGGCCTGCATCGACAGGCTGTAGTTCACCAGGTTGCGATGGCTATATAACACACCCTTCGGCTCGCCTGTGGAGCCCGATGTGTAGAAAACACCAATGCCATCATCGCCACCACAAACCGGTAAACCTCCTCTTTCCCCGGGCATCGATGATACCTGCTCTATCGCTGCATCCTCATCCATCACAATGACCTTCACACCTTCTGGCACAAAATCAGTCATGGCGAGCTTGGGGCACAACACCGCTGCGGCTACACTGTCCCGCAGCATGTATGACAACCTCGGGGCCGGATACTGGGTATCCAGCAACAGGAAACGGCCTCCGGCCTTGATAACCGCAAGCAATCCCACACAAAGCTCTCGTCCCTCTGACTGGTAAATACCTACCACATCACCGGACTGAATACCCTGGGACAACAGATAATACGCCCATTGATTGGACAAGGACTCAAGCTCACCGTAGCTCAACGAAGCACTTCCACCATCTCCGGCTTCTGCACCCTCTACGGCTATATTGCCTGGTGTCGACATCGCCTGGGCACTAAACAGCGCTCCGACTCCCGCTTCGCGGTCATAGTCAAAATCTGTCGCGTTCCAGGACGCCAACTGCTGTCCTTCTGCCTCGGTCAGCAACTTTAATGATGACAACGCCATCTCAGGCCCACCTGACGCCATCCCTTCAAGGATCTGCTCCAGATGGCCTAACAAACGGCAGATACTGGACTGACTATAAACATCTTCCCGATATTCAACTTTAAATGACAAGACCCCTTGATAAGTAGCAGATACATCTAATCCATAATCAGATTTGGCATCTTCACTCTGGATCTCAAAAGTTAATTCGTTATTAACCTGCCCCTGTTGTTCAATCACATCTTCAACCGGGTAGTTCTGGAACACCAGATAACTGTCGAACATCGCACTACCCTGAGGCAATTCACTCAACTTCTGGATGTCTGCCAACGGCATATAGCTGTATTCTTCACGACGGATATTGTCTCCATGAATATGACTTAACAACTCTCCCAACGTACCCGACAACGAGAAATTCACTCGACTCGGTATCGTGTTGATAAACAATCCAACTATCTGCTCAACACCCGACACCTGTGACGGACGACCCGATACCGTCGTACCAAACACGACATCCGATAATCCACTGTAACGCGACAACAAACACGCCCACGCCGCCTGTACTATGACATTCATCGTTACCTGTTGGCGCTTCGCCAACTGCTCCAGCGCCTGACTCACCGACACAGACAAACTCGTTCCCTGCCAGGCCGACGCAGCCGCCACCACATCACCCGACAACTTCGCAATCGATAATGGAGTCGGCTCATCAAAACCGGCAAGGTAACCTGTCCAGTAATCTTCCGCCTGCGACGGCGCCTGAGCTCCCAACCATTGCATATAGGACCGGTACGGCTTCACCTTCGCCAGCACAGGCGCATGCCCCTGACACAAAGCTCGGTAACAGGCAAAAAGCTCCTGATTGATAATCGGTAATGACCAACCATCAAAGGCGCCCATAAAATAACTCCACACCAGGTGATACTGCTCTCCACCAAGGTCAAACAGTCCCACACGCATCAACGGCGCACGCTCAAGGTCAATACCCTTCTCACGCTCCCGAGCCTGATAAGCCTCCAAAGCTGCTTCCTGTGCTGATGCTTCCAGCCCCGAAAGGTCCTGCTCATGCCACGGTAATGCCGCATCGGCCAGCACCAACTGCTGGATATTCTCATCTTCAAAACCGACAAACACCGTACGCAAGGCACTATGACGTGATATCAGATGCTGCCAGGCTTCACGAAGCCGCTCACCCTGTAGCGGCCCCCTGATACGATAGGTTATCTGACCAAGATAGGCCCCTGCTTCATTATCCAGTAAACGATGGAACAACATTCCCTGCTGCATCGGAACTGTCGGGTATATATCCTCAATATTCCTATAACGACGCTGCCACTGGTCCAGCTGCAACTGGCTCACCTTCGACAACGTAAAGTCACTCGGCGTATAACCACCGGCCCCAGGCTCACAGCAATGGGCTGTCAAACTCAGCAGGGATTCTTTAATACAGCGACCAAGATGCTCCATGGTCTGCGCCCGATAGCTACCCGGGTCATAATCCACACCCAATACCAGTGACCCCGATACCACCTGCCCGGAAATATTCAGCAACGCCTCTCTTGGATTACCCTGTGCAACATTACGTCCGCTAAACTCCCTGCCAACCTGGAACGCGGTCTCACTATTTACCGCCTGGTCAAACTGGCCCAGATAGTTAAAAGTCACCTCAACAGCACCGCCATCCGGTAAATCAATCTCCGGTGACAGGTAGCGGGCTATACCGTAACCCAGTCCACGGTTCGGCAACGCCCGGTATTGCTCTTTGACCTGCTTGATAATCTCGCCTGGATACTTCGCCTGAACATCCAGCGTCAGTGGGTACAAGGTGGTAAACCACCCCATCGTCTGCGTCACATCCAGCGATTCAAAAATATCTTCCCGACCATGACCTTCCATCCAGATACGCAACGCACTGTTACCGCTCCAGCGGTATATACCTAACCAGACCGCCGCCAGTAACAGTTCGTTCACCTGGGTTCGATAGGCCGCCGGGCTCTGACGTAACAGTTGTTCCGTTTCCGCTTCATCCAGTTTGAATTGATGTACCGCAACATCCAGCTCCGACTCTACTCTCTCATCCTGTGGCAAGGCCGGCACATCGGCTCCAAGACTCCGTCGCCAGTAACCGATTTCAGCCTCAAACGCCTCGCTCTGACCATACTCAACCAGCGCCTCTGCCCAGCGCTGATACGATGTCGTTTTATTCCCCAGCAACAACCGCTCACCCCGGCTATGTTGCTCATAGGCCAGGCTTAAATCATCCAGCAATATCCGCCAGGAAACTCCGTCTACCACCGCATGGTGCAACACCAGTAATAATCGACTGTCCTGTGCCTCATCAGCATCAAAATAACCGACCTTCATTAACGGTCCACCCGACAATGAGAAGCTTTCCTGTAACTCCTGGCCCGTCTCACCCAAACACGCCGTTCGGGCCGACTCATCCATGCCTCTCATATCAACACGGGTAAATGCGCTATCAATCGACAGCTCCTGCAAGGGAAAGTAATCACTATGCCACTGCCCATCCGACTCATAAAAACGCAGCCTCAATGCATCATGACGCTGGAAGATGGCATACAGCCACTCCCGTAACCACCTCTCGTCAACATCCACCGGGGGAACCAGTAACAATGACATATTGTTATACGATGGCCTGACCTGCTTCTCGGCAAAAAACCAGTGATGTATCGGTAACAGCACCTGCTTGCCACTGACCTCGCCCTGGAAGACATCCATGCCGACTCTCTTATCCAGATTCGCCACGACATCGGCAATATTCTGATGTTCAAATAACTGACGAACCGACAGGCTAATTCCGGCCTGACTTGCACGGGAAGCTATCTGGATGGAGATTATCGAATCCCCACCCAGCTCAAAGAAATTATCCCTGATACCGACACGCTCAACACGTAACGCCGAAGACCAGATATCACATAAGGTCGATTCCACCTCATTACGCGGAGCAACATATTCTGACTGCTCAAGGTACTGTGACCCCGGAGCCGGTAACGCCTGCTTGTCCACCTTGCCGTTTAACGTCAGCGGTAAACTTTCCAGCAACAGAAAATGCCCGGGTATCATATAACCCGGTAAATGCCGTGACAGCCCGGCCTTGATATCCGACAGTACCTCAGAGCCCCCGCCCTGAACCTCCAACACCACATAACCGACCAGTTGCTTGTCATGACCGGCATCATCCCGTACCAGCACCACTGCATCCTGTACCTGCGGCAACTCCCGTAAACGCGACTCTATCTCCCCCGGCTCTATACGGTAACCCCGTATCTTCACCTGGTTATCCATCCGACCAAGAAATTCAATATTACCGTCTTCTCGCCAGCGAACCTTGTCTCCTGTTCGGTACAAACGACCACTATCTATCCATGGCAATTCCACAAAACGTGCTTCACTTAGCTCCCTGCGACCAAGATAACCCTGGGTCACACCATCGCCACCAATATACAATTCACCAGCCACACCCACGGGCTGCAAACCCTGAGCAGCATCAAGCACATGCAAACGCGTATTACCCAACGGGCTGCCACTGGGCAGACTACCCGATAAACTGGCATCCCAATCCTTCGAATGCCACGTACTGGACGTAATCGCTGTCTCCGTCAAACCAAATACATGAACCAGCTCCACATCGTACGCCATCCACTGACGCATCAACCGTACCGGTATCGCTTCACATCCAACCATCACCACCCGCAGTCCTGACGGCGGTCTTTCATTATTCACTTCCAGCCAGTACAGCCATTCTCGCCACTGGGCAAACGAAAGCTCCAGTACGCTGATGGATAAATCCTTCATCGATGCCTGCAGCTCGGCTGCTCCAACTAACCCACCACTTCCACGGCTCACCACCGTTGCACCCGACAACCATGCCGGTAACAGCTCTTCAAGTATCACATCAAAACTGACCGATGCCAGTTGCCAGACACGGTCATCACCACAACTGCCCAGCACGGCCTGCATCGACAGGCTGTAGTTCACCAGGTTGCGATGGCTATATAACACACCCTTCGGCTCGCCTGTGGAGCCCGATGTGTAGAAAACACCAATGCCATCATCGCCACCACAAACCGGTAAACCTCCTCTTTCCCCGGGCATCGATGATACCTGCTCTATCGCTGCATCCTCATCCATCACAATGACCTTCACACCTTCTGGCACAAAATCAGTCATGGCGAGCTTGGGGCACAACACCGCTGCGGCTACACTGTCCCGCAGCATGTATGACAACCTCGGGGCCGGATACTGGGTATCCAGCAACAGGAAACGGCCTCCGGCCTTGATAACCGCAAGCAATCCCACACAAAGCTCTCGTCCCTCTGACTGGTAAATACCTACCACATCACCGGACTGAATACCCTGGGACAACAGATAATACGCCCATTGATTGGACAAGGACTCAAGCTCACCGTAGCTCAACGAAGCACTTCCACCATCTCCGGCTTCTGCACCCTCTACGGCTATATTGCCTGGTGTCGACATCGCCTGGGCACTAAACAGCGCTCCGACTCCCGCTTCGCGGTCATAGTCAAAATCTGTCGCGTTCCAGGACGCCAACTGCTGTCCTTCTGCCTCGGTCAGCAACTTTAATGATGACAACGCCATCTCAGGCCCACCTGACGCCATCCCTTCAAGGATCTGCTCCAGATGGCCTAACAAACGGCAGATACTGGATTCATCAAACGCGCTCTGATCAAATCGAATGTCCAGCATTAAAGTATTCTGGTACAGCACGGAAATATCCAAAGGATAATTTGACCACTGCAAGCCAGCAGCTGATTCAATTGAAAATGCTCCGGATTTACTCTCTTTGTTCGTTGAGCCACCGTCAGAGCTTTCGATAAGCTTATTTACAGGGTAATTTTCAAACGTAAACAGACTATTGAATAACGGAGTTCCATTAGGTAGTTCACTGGCACGTTGAATATCAGCTAAAGAAACAAAAGAATTTTCATCTCTGCTCAGGTTAGCCTGCTGCAATGCTTTGAGGTATTGAGCAATGGTAAGTTGCTCATCAAATCGGACTCGGCATGGAATAACGTTAATGAACAATCCCAGCATATTTTCCACACCAGGTAATTCAGCAGGCCGACCAGAGACGGTGGTTCCAAATACAACATCTTTATCGCCACTGTAATTGTGCAGCAGGTATGCCCAAGCCAGTTGCACCAAGGTATTCATTGTACAATTGCTCTGAGTGGCCAATTGATTTAACTGTTCCGCAATGTCGGCATTCACCAGAACATGGACATTACCGCATTCAGAAAAATGCTCATCACTATGTGAATTGGGCAGGCCAAGCCGTGTAGGTTCAGAAAATTCCTGCAAATACTCTTTCCAGAACAAACGTGAGGCTGTTGGATCCTGTTTGAGCAACCAGCGAATATATTCTTTAAACTGCAGAACTGGCGGCAATGAGGGAATCTGGTCTGCTACTAACTGACGATAAAATGTAAAGACCTCTTTAAACAGGATTGGCGTACACCAACCGTCAACCAACGCATGATGCCCAGCATAGACAAAGTGATATCTTTCGTCTTCTGTCCGGATAAGTGAAAATCTTAGTAATGGTGCCTGTTCAAAGTCGAAACCTTTAGCTTTATCTGCTTTTCGATATGCTGTAAGCCTATCACTCAAAATCTCTTTTGATACATCACGCCAGTCTTCTTCGTTGAATTCTAGCGGGCAATTTTGCTTCACTAACTGGTGGATATTTTCCGAATCCAGGCCAGTGAAACAAGTACGTAAAATATCATGTCTGTCGACGACTAACTGCCAGGCTTTTTTAAAGGCGTTAATATCGATACCACCAACCAGATCACAATAGGTTTGCAGTATATAACCCGAATCGGCCCCATCAAAAAGGCCATGAAAAATAAGACCGGCCTGTAACGGCGTAGCAATATAGAGATCTTCAATTTCCTTATGAGCTCCCTGAATCTTAACCAGTTCTTCACTGGTAATCGAAGCTAACGGAAAATCATGCTTATCCTTGTTGAAGTCGTCTTTCAGTAAAGCAATGAGTTCTTCTTTCTGAGAACGTATATCCTGTAGTAGCGTTTCGTTTAGATTGTTATCAGGATCCAATAGTCTTAATTGACCATCAACCAAGCCAATACTGATATTTTTTTGCGCCAGTTGCTGTAATAAGTCCTTGCAGCTCAAAGTAAATACCCCTTAATACTGAAAGCAGTGCTAAAAATGTGAAATGCCATGTTTTTTCTTTTATCAGGCCTCATATCTGAATACCTTTCTCTGCAAGTTCAGAACTGTCGGTCGCGAACACTTTGGAACTTTCCTGTAATTCTTTTTTCTGGTTTACATTGCCACAACGGACGATGATTTCCTGTAATGCCTGCTCCAACGCTTCACTAAAGCCCCTGATATCCTGATATTCCTGTCCCAGGGTGGTCTTCACACCAAGTTGCCCCTGATAAACATCACAAGAAACCGACATTACTGCAGGCGGGTTATTTTCGGGATGAACAGAATGACCAGAAGAGAGCCCTCGAGCTGTTTGGAATTGCGTGTCCTGGTTGACAGATTTATCCAGTTGCCCCATATAATTAAACTTGATTGCGGGTTCTGGCAGCGCCTGATCCAGTTTTATTACTTCCTGATCATTATTGATGTGCTTCAAGATCCCATAACCAATACCGTTGTTGGGAACTTCTCGATACTGGTCTTTTACTGCCTTAATTAAATCACCAATATCTTCTGTTTTTCCCGATGACAAAATCAATGGGTAAATCGAAGTAAACCAACCCACTGTTTCACCGACATCACAATTATCAAATAATTCTTCACGGCCATGACTTTCCATCTTCAATAACATGGCCTCCCCACCTAACCATCGCTTGTAAGCTTTTAACAAGCCAGTTAGTAAGAGTTCGTTGATCTGAGTGCGATAGGCTTTGTTGCATTCTCCCAATAGGAATGTGGTTTCTTTTTCTGTCAGCTGAAAACGAGCAGTCTGAAAATCCCTTTCTGACTTCGTTCTGGTTTTCATAGATTTGGGGATGGGTGTAACAGAGGATGACATTTTCTGCACCCAATAATTACGCTCCTTACGCATCAGGTCAGACTTGGCATACTGATGGACTTTTTCACCCCACTGCTGGAAAGAGTTGCTTTTTGGACGCAGCTGAATTTCACCACCTTGTGCTAACTGCCCCCATCCATATTCCAGATCATTCAATAAAATACGCCATGAAACGCCATCGACTATCAGGTGATGCATAACAAATAACAACACATTGCGCTCACCATTAATTCTAAATAGAGCAGCTTTAAAGAGCGGACCATTCTGGATATTGAGGCTCCCCTGAAGTCGCTCACAATGCTGTTCAACCTGATTTCTCCAATCAGCTTCATCAGGATTATTTAGCTCAAAAACCTCAATGGACTGAACTATCATTAGCCGATTAAAAGGCATATAGATCGTTTCAAGCTTTTCACCCGTTTGGTTAAAACGCAGTCGTAAAGCATCGTGACGAGAATAGATAGCTGTGATTAATTTATGTAAATCAGATTCAGTTAAAGCAACTGGCGCCTCTAACAATACCGACTGATTGTAATGGTTTGGCACCGGCAGGTTCATTTCGAAAAACTGAATTTGAATAGGCAGTAATGGCATGACACCAGTAACCTCGCCCTGAGGAGCAGAAACAATCTCTTCGGTGCTGACAAATGGTGCTAACGCTTCAATTGTCAGCTGCTCCAGCAGATCCCTGACACCAAAGAACAGCCCCTGCTGACGAGCCATAGACACTACCTGAATTGAGATAATAGAGTCACCACCAAGAGCAATGAAGTTGTCCTGTATCCCAACTTTAGGAATTTTTAGTACTTCTTCCCAAATTTTACACAGCTGTTCTTCAATCTCATTTTCAGGCGCTACGTATTTCTCTTTTTGAATATCAGATAATTCTGGTGCCGGCAGAGCTTTCCTATCCACTTTGCCATTTGGAGAAAGCGGCATAGTATTCAGAAAGACGTAGTTAGCTGGCAACATATAATCAGGAAGATGCTTTTTAAGCTCTGCCTGATACTGATCAATCAACATTGATGTACGCGCCTTGCGTAGCAATTCGTCTTGTTCATATTGCAGTTCATTAACAACAACATAAGCAACTAAACGGGCTTCAGCATCACTCCCCTGCCAAACGATAACTGCAGCGTGATCAACCCCAGCAATAGCACTAAGCAAGACTTCGATTTCACCCAACTCAATGCGAAATCCTCTTAACTTCACCTGATTGTCAATACGACCAATATATTCCAAATCACCGGTGTTTAGTCGTTTAACCAAATCACCTGTACGGTATAAACGTTGAGCAGGTATATTCACATTGGTATTAGTGATAAATTTCTCGGCCGTCAATTCCGGTTGATTTAGATAACCTTCAGCCAACCCCGCCCCACCAATATAAAGTTCACCCACACATCCAAGTGGCACCAAATGATGCTGAGAATCCAAAACATAACACTGGGCATTGGTTAATGGCTTACCAATTGGAATGACTGGCGCAGGTAATGTTTCGACATTATTAATATTGAAAATTGTGGTTCCTACCGTTGCTTCCGTAGGCCCGTATTCATTGATGAACTGGCAATTTGGCAGATTCACCAACCAAGGGAAAATCACTTCTGAAGTAAGTTGTTCACCTGCAACCACAAGCACATGTCTGGCATAAGGAGCAGTTTGTCCTTGAGTGTAATTATATAAAGCTTTCAGGTGTGCGGGTGTGATCTTGAATAACAAGGCGTCAGTGCTGTTAAACAAGCAATCACTTAAAGACTCAATTGGCAACGCTTCTTCTGGCAACAATCGAACATATAACCCGGCAATTAAAGGAATAAATAAAGACTGTACTGTCGCATCAAAAGCTACAGGTGAACTCACCACCGAACCTTTAATCAGCCCCTGTAAAAATGCATCTTTACCGGCACAAATAAAATTAACCAGACTACGATGTTGAATAAGAACACCTTTAGGTTGCCCGGTTGAGCCCGATGTATAAATGGCATAAGCGATACTGTTAGCTTCGGCGTCGAGTGCCCCAATATTTGATTTGGGCATTGTAGACAGACTGGAACTTTGAACCCCTTCATCAAGGCATAAATGCCTGCTATCACTTACCGGAAGTTGACTACTCAAATGCGTTTGAGTAACGAGCAAACTGGCTCCACAATCATGCAGAATATGGGTAATTCGGGATTCAGGCGCTTTAATATCTAGAGGAACATAAGCTGAACCTGATTTCATTATACCGAGCATCGCTACCATCATTTCAATAGAGCGATCCATACATAAACCAATTAATTTTCCGGGAGCTTCTCCATTTTCAAGTAAATAATGAGCGAATTGATTGGCCTGCTCATTAAGTTCCTGATAGGTGACCTGAATATCTTTGTACTGCAAAGCAATTGCATCAGGGGTCTGTACAACCTGTTGTTCAAACAAGCGATGTAAACCAACATCTTTCGGATACTCTTTCTCGTTATTGTTCCATTGATGCACCAATTGTCGAGTTTCTACCTCACTCAACATATTCAAGTTTTCTAAACGGCTGTCTAGTCCAACCTTTGAAATAGCAATCAGTACTTGCTCAAGGTGCTTAGCCAATCGCTGCATCATGTCTGGTTCAAATTGTGCAGTCTGGAAAGCTATCTCATACTGAAGTTGGGCATTCTGAAAATGGGCAATAACAGATATTCCCAAATTGTTATTGCTGTTTGCACTGAGATTTTCTACCTGAAAGCTATTCTTTTTCTGATTAGCCTTATCACTTATAGCTTCATTTGTCGGATAATTTTCAAATACCAGTAAGCTATCAAATAAAGCCGTACCATTTTCAACATCACATACTTTTTGCACTTCTGCCAATGGCAGGTAACTGTGCTCGTTACGATCAACGTTATCTTTTTGTATCTGGGCAAAAATATCTCTTAACGTGGCCTCGGAGCTCAATTGCACGCGTACCGGAATACTGTTAATAAATAATCCCATCATGGTCTCAACCCCCTGCAACTCTGCAGGACGACCAGACACAGTAGAACCAAACACAACATCATCCTTGCCCGTATAACGCTGTAAAACGTAGGACCAGGCCAACTGCATAACAACATTGATTGTACAGTGCGCCGCTTTTGCCATTTCGGCAATTTTGTCGCTGTATTCCTGTGGCAAGGCAACATATATTTTCTGCACATCAATAGATTGCAGATTTTTATTAATAATCTTATGAGGAATATTCGTTGGAGAAGTGAACCCTTTCAGATGATTTTGCCAATAACTTTTCGCCATTTCATTATCTTTTCTGAATAGCCATGAAATGTAGTTTTCATAAGAAATAGTTGTACCAAGATCTGGCGTTTCACCATTGGAAAGCGCCTTGTAACAACTCATGACCTCTTCAAAAATAATGGGAGCACACCAACCGTCCAACAACACATGATGATGGGACCAGACAAAGTGATATTTATTATTGCCAACTCTGATCAGGCTTATACGCATCAATGGCGCTTGTGCAAAATCAAATCCCTTCTCTTGATCTGCCTTACGCCAGTTTGCTAATTGTTCTTCCACGCCTGAAGGTTCCTGTTGACGCCAGTCTTCTTCATGCAGGGAAAGAATCACATTATTACAGACCAGTTGATGGATTTGGTTACTGTCCAAACCAACAAAGCAGGTTCTCAGAATATCATGACGTTGCAATACCGTTTGCCAGGCTCCATGCAGCGCCTTGCTATCAATCTCCCCCACCAGATCACAGTAAATTTGTGTCGTATAAGACGTACCCGCACCATCCAGCATGCCATGGAAAATAAACCCTGTTTGCATTGGCGTTGCTATATATAAACGCTGCAAATTGGGATAGCGGGATTCAATATCAGAAATTTGCTCTGAAGACAGCTTCGAATACGAGAAATCACTCGCAGTAAAGCCCTTTCCTTGTGACAACCATTGAACAATTTCCGGTTTATAGTGTTTTAGCCATTTGACTAACTCATCATCGAGATTTTTGTCTTGATCGAATACTTTAACTTTGCCATTGTCCAATTGCAGGCTGATTTTCTTATTATTTAACGCCGTTAAAAGTTGTTCCAGTTTCATAATTCCAAACTCGCTTCGATAGACTGTTCTTTTTGTTCACCCGCTTGTTTTGAGCGGATTTCCAATTGTTCTTTATTTTGATCCAACAACTGTTGTCTTAGGTTATGTTGCAAACAGGTGGAAATAATGGCGTTCAAAGCCTGTGAATATTCCGATGTTAAAAGTTCGGCTGATGCGAGGTTGTCCGCGACTTCAACATTCACTTGCAAACACCCCTTGCTTATCATTGCCATAACACTGATGGCAGTAGATGAAGGATTTACAGGATCAGAATTCGCCCCAGCAGATTCTTTTGCGGGAACAAAAGCCGAATCCTGATTAATCGTGTTGTCAAACTGACCAAGGTAGTTGAACTCTATCTGCGCAGGATTATATTTAGCCTCCAACGCTTCAAGACCACTATCCGGATCCAGATAACGTAGCAATCCATAACCCATACCCTTGTCAGGCACTGCTCGGTATTGCTCTTTAACCTGTTTGATAAGCTCTCCAACCTCTCGATTGTCATCCAGCGACACACCTGCATCACTTAGAATCAATGGATACAAAGAAGTAAACCATCCCACTGTGTCACTCACATCAAGATGCTCAAACAACTCCTCTCTACCATGACCTTCCATCAATAAACGCAAGCTGTGCTGACCACTCCACTGTCGGTAAGCCATCAAAAAACCACACAACAACAATTCATTAATCCGGGTGCGATAAGCATCATTACATTCTCCCAACAACTGTCGGGTCGATTCTTCATCCAGCGTGAAGCCCGATGCTTCATTACCCCAAGCCTCTTCTGATGAAACCGGAAGTGGCAACACCTCCTGTGATAACTGCTCTCGCCAGTAGTCTTTCTGCCCTTGCACATGATGCGACTTCACGTATCCTTTCAAGGCCTCTCCCCATTGCTGTAACGATGAACTCTTATCTGCCAACGCTACCGGCTCACCTGAACGGTATTGTTTCCATGCCGTCTCAAGGTCAGACAACAGTATCCGCCACGAGACACCATCAACGACAAGATGATGCACTACCAACAACAATCGACCCTGTTCTTCATCCTCCATATACACCGCTTTGAATACCGGTCCCAAACCAATATCCAGACTCGCCTGTGCCTGGTTAACCACCTTTAATTGTTCTGCCTCTCGATGCTCCGGAGAAATGTCCCTGAAATCATGTACTTCAAGGCTCTGTACCAACAGTTCTGCACTAAACGGCACATGCATGGCGCTACGCTTCTGGCTATCGAAGCGTAAACGCAGCGCATCATGACGTTGATACAGACTCCGCACTATCGCTTCTTGTGCCTTGTCGTCAAACCCTTGTGGGGTTACCAGCAAAACTGACTGGTTATAGTGGTTCTCCACCGGTAACTGCCATTCAAAGAAGGCTCGTTGTACCGGCAACAGAGTCAGTTCCCCACTCACCTCGGATTGCTCAGCTTGTACCTGGCTGCCATGCCCTATAACCTTTGAAAGTTTGGCTATGGTCTGATGGTCGAACAGCTCTCGCACCGTAAAATGCAAACCCTGACGCTTCGCTCGCGATACAACCTGGATTGAAACAATGGAATCTCCACCCATGGCAAAGAAGTTATCTTCTATACCTACTTCTGGCAGGTTCAATGCTTCCTGCCAGATCTCACACAACTGCCGCTCTACTTCATTACGTGGCCCGGTTCGTTCAACATACTCTTCGCTCTGCTGTACATCAGGCAATGCCTTGGTATCAACCTTGCCATTTACCGTTAACGGAAACTCATCCAGGAACAGGTAAACATCCGGCACCATATAGGAAGGTAACGACTCTGCCAGTAACTCCCGTAACGCACCCGACAATACCTGCTTGTCACTCCACGGGTATCGGGTCGTTGTCATATTCCCCTCGTCATGCACTACACTGCCTTGCGGATAACCTTCTCGAATCGCATAAATCACATACAGCGGAGAACCTTCCAGCAACTTCTCCTGACCAATGTGAGTCATAAACCCTTTTGAGCCAACAGCCCCTGTAACGCCTCAAGCCGGTTCTCAATATCGTGCACTTCCACTATCATCTGCTGTATCAATGGCCAGTGTTCATCTTTCAAACCTCGAAGCACATCCATCTCACTCTTCTCGACATCCAGCTTCAACAGGTCGATGACCTTCACATCATACTCTTCTATTACCTGGGATAGCGTCTGTAGCTGACAGTGCACGTCCACACTCTGCAAACGCTCATTCAACAGCTCATCAAACTCGTCACTGCTTAATCGACCTTGCTCCAAATCCTCTTGATACTGGTTATACAGATACACCTTCACATCACTCAGATCTTCCTCCAAATCGCCATAACGACCAGAAATCAGGGAATTATGAGGGTAAAAGGTAAAGGTCACTTCCTGGGCTCGATCCGACAACCCGAAGTTACACAACTGGACATCCACGTTATACAGAGCCGCATTAAACGATAACACCCTGAACACATCCGGGATCGGCTCAAAGGAATACAACTTCGCCTGCGGACATAACTGGCCCGCAAACAGCGTGAACATCCCCGTATTGGCACCCACATCAAAAATGGTCGCATCCGGTTTCAAGGTCACACCGTGTTTCAGGTAGGTCTGCTCTATGAATATCTCATCATAGGTGAAATCGGTTTCCCCACTGTTCAGACACCCGACCACCATGCCATTAGGCAGACTCTTGCGTAATACACTGTCCCAGCGACTATCCTTGCTCATCCGTGCCAAGGCATGAACCGGATAGGCACTACCTTTCGACGGCACAATATAGGTTTGTAAACGCTGTTGACGCTCTATCACCACCGCCTGCTCAACCGCTTCATGACCCAGCAACTGCGCTTCTATCTCGCCCGGCTCAATACGGTAACCCCGCACCTTGACCTGATTATCAATACGACCCAAAAACTCAAGCTCGCCATCATAACGCCAGCGCACACGGTCACCCGTCCGATATAATCTACCGCCTCCTTCAAACGGACTGTCAACAAAACGCTCGGCAGTTAAACCCTCTCGTCCAAGGTAACCTCGCGCTACACCCGCTCCACCAATATACAACTCACCCGACACACCCGCCGGTAACAACTGCTGATACTCATCAAGACAATACAAATGCGTATTCTGTATCGGCTTTCCTATCGGTACCGACTCACCTACAAGTGACTCCCGCGTCACTCTGAATACAGAACAGCCCACCACCGTCTCTGTCGGACCATACTCATTGATAAACACCGCATTCGGGAAACAGCCCTGCCATTTCTCCATCGTGCTCACCGTTAACTGCTCTCCACCTATAACAACTACGTGCTCAATATCCTCATTCCGCTCTATACGACCCGTCGCCCACAACGCATCAAGGTGGGCCGGGGTCAGTTTAAACAACAAACGGTCTTCATCGTCCAGCAGGTAATCTTCCAGACGCTCAAGCGCATCATCACCCTCGGCAAGCAGCTCAACATAACGACCATGACACAACGGCGCCAGCAAGCTTGTCACCGTAGCATCAAACACCAGCGGTAAACTCACCACGCCACCCTGCACTTCAACAAGGTAATCTCTACCCGCGTGACTCACATAGTTCATCAAACCACCGTGCGTCACCATCACGCCTTTGGGCTGCCCTGTCGTTCCCGATGTATAAATCACATAGGCCATATCCGAACCAAAAATGCTTACCTCTGGCGACTCTGTCGGTTGTTGCTGTAACAACGACAAAAACTCACTGTCATCCAGACACACCAGTGTTTCATCCAACAGTTCCAGCTCCTGTGACAGCACGCTATCACTTATCACCAGTGACACCTTCGCATCATCCAGCAAGTAACGGATACGTGCTCTCGGATAACCCGGGTCCAGCGGCAAATACGCACCTCTCGCTTTCAGCACCCCCATCAACGCGATAACCATCTGTGGTGTACGCGATAAACACAGCGCTACCGGGATATCATTCTCTATACCCTGGCTAATCAGGTAATGGGCCAGCTGGTTTGCCCGGCTGTTCAGCTCCCCATAGGTTAGCTGGGCCGAACCCGATATCACCGCGATGGCATTCGGGGTTTTCGCAACCTGGTTTTCAAAGGCCTGTAGATACCCTCTGTTCACGCCTCCGACCAGGTCAATTTCAACTTCCGTATCGTTCCAGCCGTACAACAATGTCTCCTGTTGCTCTGCAGTTAACAGCGGCAAGAACTCAACCGGTGTCTGAATGTCCTGCACAATACCAGACAACATCTGCTCAAAACTGTCAGCCATTCGTACCAGCGTCTCTTCTTCAAACAACGCCGTGTTGTACTTCCAGTCAATCACCAGCTGTTCATTGGCAACAAACATGTCAAATTCCAGGTCATAGCGGATAACACTTATTTCTGCACCACGCCCTTGTAGATCCAATTGCTCAAGTTCCAAAGACTGCACGGCATTGTTCTGCATGGTGAAATAAATCTGGGCCAGCGGTGCATAGGCCATCGACCTTTGTGGCTTCACTTCCTCAACCAGCATGTCAAACGGGATATGCTGATGCTCAAAGGCTTCCAGTATCATTTGACGGTTTTGCTGCAGTAACTCAACAAAAGGGGGATTACCCGACACATCACTGCGTAGTGGCAATGCATTGATAAAGAAGCCAATTAAGCCTTCCAAATCCTTGTGTACCCGACCCGATGACGGTGAGCCAATAACAATATCTGTCTCGCCACTAAAGCGTGACAACAGCACGGCAAAGGCAGTCTGCATCAGCATAAACAGGGTCACATCCTGAGCCTGACACACTAACTGAAGCTGCCGGGTATCATCGACGGATAACTTACGGGTTAACACCTTACCCTGATATTGCTGCTGTTTCGGACGGGGTTTATCCAGCGGTAAACTGTGTACCTGTGGAGCGCTATCCAACTGAGTTTTCCAGTAATCCAGTTGCTGGCCTAGCACATCGCCCTGTAGCCATTCCCGCTGCCAGCGTGCATAGTCTGCATACTGCACTGTCAGCGCCGGTAATGGATCCGGCTGCCCCTGACAATAGGCTCCGTACAAGGTATTGAGCTCTTTGACCAGTATTCCCATCGACCAGCCATCCGACGCAATATGATGCATGCTGGACAACACCACATGACGCTGACTGTCGCATTGAATAAGGTGCAGACGTAATAATGGGGGTCGACTCAAATCAAACGGGGTTTTGCTGTCCAGCGCGACAAGACGGCGAATTTCCTGCTCCTGCGCGTCCAAGGACAAGTGACAAAGATCTACCCGGGTGACGGGCAACGCTACCTGCTCGTGAATAACCAACACAGGCAGCTCGTCACGTTTTTCAATACCACTGCGCAGCACTTCATGGCGTTGTACGATAGTGGAAAGAGCCTGCTCAAAGGCTTCAGTCACCAGCTCACCGTGTAATTCAAAGCTGGCCTGGATATGGTATTGATTACTGTTTTCAAGCTGGTCAATAAACCACAACCGCTGCTGGGCAAATGACAATGGTAGCGTCTCGTCACGAGAAGCGACCTCGATAGGAGGCATCACCACATTGTCGGCAAACTGCGATAGTAGCGTGACGAATTCACGGATGGTTGGTTTTTCGAATAACATCCGCAATGGTACTTCGACACCAAAGGCATCACGGACCAGACTGACAACTCGTGTAGCCAGTAAGGAATGCCCTCCTAATTCAAAGAAATTGGCACTAACGCTGATGCTGTCAGCGTCCAGATTCAGTAGCTCAGCCCAAATACCCGTGAGAACCTTTTCCTCCTGCGTTTCAGGAGCCAGATATTCCCCTTGAGAAGATATTCTGTCGGGCAAAGGTAAAGCTCGTTTATCTATTTTGCCACTTGAGGTTTTAGGAAAGCTCTCCAGCACCACAAACATTCCTGGTAGCATGTAGTCAGGTAAACGTTCATGCAGAAACGCTTTTAAATCCTGAGAGGACAATGCTTCTTCCAGACTAGCCGGAATAACATACGCCACCAGATATGACTCTCCCGGAGCAAATTCTTTCGTGGTAACAACAGCATTATAAATTGCATCATGAGCGAGTAATTGCTGCTCTATTTCACCGGGTTCAATCCTGAAGCCCCGGATCTTAATTTGATCATCGTCTCTGCCCACATAAACCAATGCACGATCGGAAGTGTAATACGCACGATCACCAGTTTTATAAAGTTGATATTCAGATGTTTCATTAAATGGATTAGTAATAAAACGCTGCGTGGTTTGTTCTAAATTATTCAAATAGCCCCGAGCAACTCCGGGACCAGAGACATACAGCATACCTTTACTACCAAATGGACAAAGCTGCAGATTCTCATCAAGGATATAGCACTGCATGTTATCAATTGGGCGACCAATCAGGTTTTGTTCGCAATTTTTCCTGGTAACTTCGCTGCATGTCACATCTGCGGCAACTTCCGAACATCCGTACAGG
Source organism: Paraneptunicella aestuarii (assembly GCF_019900845.1). Classification (NCBI taxonomy): domain Bacteria; kingdom Pseudomonadati; phylum Pseudomonadota; class Gammaproteobacteria; order Alteromonadales; family Alteromonadaceae; genus Paraneptunicella; species Paraneptunicella aestuarii. The sequence continues at coordinate 2,754,649 of NZ_CP074570.1, forward strand.
TTAAGCAGGCGGCATTGGCTACTAAAACTTAAAAATCGTTTAGTTAATTCTGCGGAGAGTTTTTCACCACTCACCGTAATGTGAGTTAACACATCAAGGCAATTCCGGAAGGCCTGCCCCTCTCGTATCATTGCTTCCAGCAAAGAAGGAACGACTACCAGTCGAGTCACTCTCTGTTGAGTCAGCAGAGCAATAAACACCGGGATATCTTTGACCGTTTCATACCTCACCAGTACGGTAGGGAGCCCCTGTAATAAACCGCCAAATAACTCCCAGACCGAATCCAAAAAACCTAATGCAGTTTTACTGCACATAACGTCATTGTCCTGCATAGGATAAACTCGCCACATCCAGCGTATGCGGTTCAAAATAGCGCCATGTTCCCCCATCACTCCTTTAGGTTTTCCAGTAGAACCAGAGGTATAAATAACATATGCAAGATTACCCGGATTGTTTGCTTCAGATATTTGTGGATTCGCTACAGATTGTTCATGTAACAACCCTTGTAAATCAGGGCTGTCCAGAGCCAATAAGGTTGTGGTTGTAGCAAACCCCATCACCGAAAGCAGTTGGGATTGAGTAATGACAAGTCCAGGTTGAGTATCCTCAACCATGTACTGCAAACGAGCTTGAGGGTAATCTGGATCTAAAGCAACATAAGCTCCACCGGCTTTGAATATAGCCAGAATAGCAACAACCAATTCCGGCGTTCTCTCCATACATACACCGACCAGCGTCTCTTTTCCTACGCCATTCGCACTAAGATAATGTGCTAACTGATTTGCTCTTTGATTTAGCTCAGCGAATGAAACTTTTCTCTCACTATCAATTAATGCAATCTTATCGGGAGTCTTGTACACCTGTTCTTCGAACAAAATATGCAGAGGCAACTCTGGTGGATATTCAACCCTGGTATCGTTGATCCCATCTATCAGGAACGTGACTTCTTTGGGCGATAAAATTGAGAATTCCGAAATCCTTGCACCTGGCTGTTCGGCAATTCCTTTTAAAAGTGATAAGTAATGGTCAGCCAGAGTTTTAATAAAAGACTCTTCGAATAAATCCGTGCGGTATTCAAATGAAAATTCGAGGCCTGAATGAGATTCTGCTGCAGACAACGATAATTCATACTTAACAGTATGTTGTTCACTCTCTAATGACGATAGCTGGATACCATTCAGTTCCAGATCGCTTTTCTCATTAGTATTCATGGAGAAAAGCACCTGAAAAAGTGGAGAATATGATTCGCTACGAAGGGGGTTTATCTTTTCAACCAGAAATTCGAAAGGGATATCCTGATTAGTCTGAGCATCCAGATTAACCTTTTTAACCTGGCTCAAATAATCCAGAAACACAGGATTCCCGATACAATTAGTTCTTAAAATCAAAGTATTAACAAACAAACCGATTAAGGGTCTCAGTTCAGCCTGCATACGGTTAGCAACAGGCGTACCGATAACAATATCGGATTCATTACTATGTTTTGACAGCAGTAACGAAAATGCACTGTGTAGCAACATGAATAACGAAACACGCCGTTCTTTTACCAATGCTTGCAGCTTTTCCACAACCACTTTATCGGTCATAGAGAAAACCAACGAAGTACCGGTATTATCGGGCTTTGCCGGTCTTGAACTTTTTAAAGGTAAAGCATGTAAAAGAGGTAAATTATCTAATTGTTTTTCCCAATAACCCAGCTGGTTCGCCAAGACTTTACCAGCCAGATTTTTGCGCTGCCACCGGGCATAATCAATATACTGAATCGACAATGGTGCGACAGAAGCAACCTGGTAATTTTGAGCTGCATCGTATTCGGCCATGAATTCCTGCACAAGAATATTCATCGACCAGCCATCAGCCGCAATATGATGCAAATTGAACAACAACAGACCTTTCTGCTCTGATAACTTTATAAAGCGGGCACGCAGCATCAGGTCACTAGAAAGATCAAAATGGTAATTGATATTTTCAGAGATAAGCCCTTCAACAACCTCCTTCTGCTGTTGTGCACTCAAATCACTGAGATCTTCTGTATGTAACCTGAAATCAAATATCTGTAATACCTGCTGTGCAGGCTCATCATTCTGATAAACAAATACGGTTCTTAATACTTCGTGACGCTGAATAACCTGTTTAAACGCATGCTCTGCAACTTCAGGATTTAGTTTTCCTGAAACATTTAATGCCAAAGGAATATTATATTGCGTACTTTGTCCTTCAATTTGATCAATAAACCAAAGGCGCTGCTGTGCGAAGGACAGTGGCTGGGGCAATGTTCTATCGAAATCTTCAACCTTAATATGCTCCGCTGAAATCAAGCTATTGGACTGATTCTGATAGTCCTCCAAATAGGAGACAAGTTCATCCTTGTTACTTCTTATCTGAGCCAATAAGTCTTCAGAGAGGCTTTCTTTATCTCCTTTGACTTTCAGTTTCCCATCGGATACCGACAGGTGAATGCCCAAATTAATTAAGTCCTTAATAAATTTACTTGCACTGAACATTTTAAATCTCAATCTCCACAGTGTTTTCTCCCTCATCCAGAGAACTTTCCAGGGCTACCATCTTTTGTTGAACTTCGATTTCCTGTGCCAAATCAGTTAACGAATTCATTTCAAAAATTGTTTTTACAGGTAAAACAACTTTGAATTGATTTTTAATGTTCGTAATAAGGTTGATAGCCAAAAGCGAATGTCCGCCCAACTCAAAGAAATTACTACTTGCGCTAATCTGTTTACCTGCAAGCCCTAGAATGCTGGCCCATATATTTGCCAGTTCAATCTCGACTTCGGTTTCCGGGGCAATGTATTGAGACAGACTTGCGCTTGTTGACTGCGGATCAGGCAATGCCTTGGTATCAACCTTGCCATTTACCGTTAACGGAAACTCATCCAGGAACAGGTAAACATCCGGCACCATATAGGAAGGTAACGACTCTGCCAGTAACTCCCGTAACGCACCCGACAATACCTGCTTGTCACTCCACGGGTATCGGGTCGTTGTCATATTCCCCTCGTCATGCACTACACTGCCTTGCGGATAACCTTCTCGAATCGCATAAATCACATACAGCGGAGAACCTTCCAGCAACTTCTCCTGACCAATGTGAGTCATAAAACCCTTTTGAGCCAACAGCCCCTGTAACGCCTCAAGCCGGTTCTCAATATCGTGCACTTCCACTATCATCTGCTGTATCAATGGCCAGTGTTCATCTTTCAAACCTCGAAGCACATCCATCTCACTCTTCTCGACATCCAGCTTCAACAGGTCGATGACCTTCACATCATACTCTTCTATTACCTGGGATAGCGTCTGTAGCTGACAGTGCACGTCCACACTCTGCAAACGCTCATTCAACAGCTCATCAAACTCGTCACTGCTTAATCGACCTTGCTCCAAATCCTCTTGATACTGGTTATACAGATACACCTTCACATCACTCAGATCTTCCTCCAAATCGCCATAACGACCAGAAATCAGGGAATTATGAGGGTAAAAGGTAAAGGTCACTTCCTGGGCTCGATCCGACAACCCGAAGTTACACAACTGGACATCCACGTTATACAGAGCCGCATTAAACGATAACACCCTGAACACATCCGGGATCGGCTCAAAGGAATACAACTTCGCCTGCGGACATAACTGGCCCGCAAACAGCGTGAACATCCCCGTATTGGCACCCACATCAAAAATGGTCGCATCCGGTTTCAAGGTCACACCGTGTTTCAGGTAGGTCTGCTCTATGAATATCTCATCATAGGTGAAATCGGTTTCCCCACTGTTCAGACACCCGACCACCATGCCATTAGGCAGACTCTTGCGTAATACACTGTCCCAGCGACTATCCTTGCTCATCCGTGCCAAGGCATGAACCGGATAGGCACTACCTTTCGACGGCACAATATAGGTTTGTAAACGCTGTTGACGCTCTATCACCACCGCCTGCTCAACCGCTTCATGACCCAGCAACTGCGCTTCTATCTCGCCCGGCTCAATACGGTAACCCCGCACCTTGACCTGATTATCAATACGACCCAAAAACTCAAGCTCGCCATCATAACGCCAGCGCACACGGTCACCCGTCCGATATAATCTACCGCCTCCTTCAAACGGACTGTCAACAAAACGCTCGGCAGTTAAACCCTCTCGTCCAAGGTAACCTCGCGCTACACCCGCTCCACCAATATACAACTCACCCGACACACCGCCGGTAACAACTGCTGATACTCATCAAGACAATACAAATGCGTATTCTGTATCGGCTTTCCTATCGGTACCGACTCACCTACAAGTGACTCCCGCGTCACTCTGAATACAGAACAGCCCACCACCGTCTCTGTCGGACCATACTCATTGATAAACACCGCATTCGGGAAACAGCCCTGCCATTTCTCCATCGTGCTCACCGTTAACTGCTCTCCACCTATAACAACTACGTGCTCAATATCCTCATTCCGCTCTATACCCGTCGCCCACAACGCATCAAGGTGGGCCGGGGTCAGTTTAAACAACAAACGGTCTTCATCGTCCAGCAGGTAATCTTCCAGACGCTCAAGCGCATCATCACCCTCGGCAAGCAGCTCAACATAACGACCATGACACAACGGCGCCAGCAAGCTTGTCACCGTAGCATCAAACACCAGCGGTAAACTCACCACGCCACCCTGCACTTCAACAAGGTAATCTCTACCCGCGTGACTCACATAGTTCATCAAACCACCGTGCGTCACCATCACGCCTTTGGGCTGCCCTGTCGTTCCCGATGTATAAATCACATAGGCCATATCCGAACCAAAAATGCTTACCTCTGGCGACTCTGTCGGTTGTTGCTGTAACAACGACAAAAACTCACTGTCATCCAGACACACCAGTGTTTCATCCAACAGTTCCAGCTCCTGTGACAGCACGCTATCACTTATCACCAGTGACACCTTCGCATCATCCAGCAAGTAACGGATACGTGCTCTCGGATAACCCGGGTCCAGCGGCAAATACGCACCTCTCGCTTTCAGCACCCCCATCAACGCGATAACCATCTGTGGTGTACGCGATAAACACAGCGCTACCGGGATATCATTCTCTATACCCTGGCTAATCAGGTAATGGGCCAGCTGGTTTGCCCGGCTGTTCAGCTCCCCATAGGTTAGCTGGGCCGAACCCGATATCACCGCGATGGCATTCGGGTTTTCGCAACCTGGTTTTCAAAGGCCTGTAGATACCCTCTGTTCACGCCTCCGACCAGGTCAATTTCAACTTCCGTATCGTTCCAGCCGTACAACAATGTCTCCTGTTGCTCTGCAGTTAACAGCGGCAAGAACTCAACCGGTGTCTGAATGTCCTGCACAATACCAGACAACATCTGCTCAAAACTGTCAGCCATTCGTACCAGCGTCTCTTCTTCAAACAACGCCGTGTTGTACTTCCAGTCAATCACCAGCTGTTCATTGGCAACAAACATGTCAAATTCCAGGTCATAGCGGATAACACTTATTTCTGCACCACGCCCTTGTAGATCCAATTGCTCAAGTTCCAAAGACTGCACGGCATTGTTCTGCATGGTGAAATAAATCTGGGCCAGCGGTGCATAGGCCATCGACCTTTGTGGCTTCACTTCCTCAACCAGCATGTCAAACGGGATATGCTGATGCTCAAAGGCTTCCAGTATCATTTGACGGTTTTGCTGCAGTAACTCAACAAAAGGGGGATTACCCGACACATCACTGCGTAGTGGCAATGCATTGATAAAGAAGCCAATTAAGCCTTCCAAATCCTTGTGTACCCGACCCGATGACGGTGAGCCAATAACAATATCTGTCTCGCCACTAAAGCGTGACAACAGCACGGCAAAGGCAGTCTGCATCAGCATAAACAGGGTCACATCCTGAGCCTGACACACTAACTGAAGCTGCCGGGTATCATCGACGGATAACTTACGGGTTAACACCTTACCCTGATATTGCTGCTGTTTCGGACGGGGTTTATCCAGCGGTAAACTGTGTACCTGTGGAGCGCTATCCAACTGAGTTTTCCAGTAATCCAGTTGCTGGCCTAGCACATCGCCCTGTAGCCATTCCCGCTGCCAGCGTGCATAGTCTGCATACTGCACTGTCAGCGCCGGTAATGGATCCGGCTGCCCCTGACAATAGGCTCCGTACAAGGTATTGAGCTCTTTGACCAGTATTCCCATCGACCAGCCATCCGACGCAATATGCATGCTGGACAACACCACATGACGCTGACTGTCGCATTGAATAAGGTGCAGACGTAATAATGGGGGTCGACTCAAATCAAACGGGGTTTTGCTGTCCAGCGCGACAAGACGGCGAATTTCCTGCTCCTGCGCGTCCAAGGACAAGTGACAAAGATCTACCCGGGTGACGGGCAACGCTACCTGCTCGTGAATAACCAACACAGGCAGCTCGTCACGTTTTTCAATACCACTGCGCAGCACTTCATGGCGTTGTACGATAGTGGAAAGAGCCTGCTCAAAGGCTTCAGTCACCAGCTCACCGTGTAATTCAAAGCTGGCCTGGATATGGTATTGATTACTGTTTTCAAGCTGGTCAATAAACCACAACCGCTGCTGGGCAAATGACAATGGTAGCGTCTCGTCACGAGAAGCGACCTCGATAGGAGGCATCACCACATTGTCGGCAAACTGCGATAGTAGCGTGACGAATTCACGGATGGTTGGTTTTTCGAATAACATCCGCAATGGTACTTCGACACCAAAGGCATCACGGACCAGACTGACTACACTGGCAGCCAGTAAGGAATGCCCACCGATATCAAAGAAATTGTCTTCAACACCGACGTCTTCAAGAGATAAAACTTGTTGCCAGATAGCACACAACTTATGTTCTTCTTCTGTTTCCGGTGCAACATAAACAGTTTCCTTTACTGTGTTCAAATCAACTTCAGGCAATGCCTGATAATCAACCTTGCCATTGTGAGTTAAAGGAATATCATCCAAAATCACAAAGTCACTTGGCACCATGTAGTGAGGAAGCTTGTCAGACAGGTAACGTTTCAATTGAGTAACGCTAAATTCTTCCAGCTTGTTCAACTGTCCGTTTTCATCAAATAACTTCTGATGGAAAGGAGATTCAATATCAGAATGTGCATGGTGGAAGGAATCAAACTTAAAGTTAAATTCTTCGCCGTTTTTACGGATAAGTTTCCCTTCAACGTGGAAATCCGGGTTCACTCCGTTATCACAAAGCCTTCTACTGATGGTGGCTTCTATGTAATCTCCTACATCCACATCTATGCCGGAACATGAAACCGGAAAGTAAACTGGCAACCAACTGGCAGGGTCATCAAGAATATCCAGATTCAGATCGTGATCCACGAATAAATCCATCCAGACCAATAAACCATTAAAAATGGATTTCTTATTAATGTTCAAACAGATATCGTGATCTAACTCAAATGGAGAACCATTCTGATAATCCAGATCTTCAAACACATCACGACTGGAAATCACAATTTCATCTGTCACATTCTTCACAGAAATCCGGTACTGAAAGTCTTTACCAAAGTCATCCAGAATACGTTCAGCATACTGATAAGCCAGGCCAGAATAGCCATAATCAAACTGTGATTCTTCCAGTGTGGCCGCGGCAATGCGAGTCACACTCTTCACTGGTATCATATTGGCAGGATCTTTCAGTAAACGTCTGGCACTTTCGATTAAGACTGCTGACCCCTCCGATCCAGCGATACTACCGACGATTTCTGACACACAGAAATCTGCTTTTTCTGGCAGTTCCACTTCCATGATGTCGCCATGTATCAAAGTAATTCGATCTGTCAGTCCTGCAAGTTCAATATACTGTTTGGCCTGTAAATAGGTTTCTTCCAGTATTTCAACGGCATAGACATGCTTTGCACCTGATTCAAGACATAGTCGAGACAAGATAGCTTCAGGCCCCGGACCTATGTCTAATACTGTTTTATTAACCACATTTTTCTCTAGCGCTTTGCGGTATAACTCATTACGCTTGATATGCATGAACATGGCTCGATAAGCGAAATAGTCGTAGATGAAAAACTCTGAAATCGAAGGCCAGAGTTCAACTTTGTTTTGCGGCTTACAATATGCGACCAAACGCTTGTCACCGGGCTGAACTTCCACCAGATTAACCACGCCTTTATCAACTTGTGGATGCTCAGACAAGGCCGAACTGATTTCTTCCAGCTCAATACGAAAGCCTCTTAGCTTGACCTGTTGGTCCACTCGCCCAACGAAAATCAATTTTCCGTCAGCATTCCACTTAACCAGATCGCCGGTTTTATAAAGTCTCTGATATGGAATATTGGCATCGTCAATGTTGATAAACTTCTCTTGAGTCAGCTCAGGCTGATTTACGTAACCACGGGCCAAACCTGTGCCCCCGACCAGTAACTCACCTTCAGCACCTATTGGGCAGAGATTGCCAGCCTGATCCATAACACAACAATAAACATTGTTCATTGGATAACCGATCAAATCGGTAGATAGTGTCTCATCCAGAGTTTCCGCAGATGTACATACGGTATTTTCGGTCGGCCCGTAGGCATTGATGAACTGAGCATTTGGGAAACACTGTTGGGCTTTACTGATAGCCCCACCGCTTAGTTTTTCCCCAGCAAACACCAGAACTTGTAACGACTTTGCACGTCCCGCTCTTTCCTGATGGAAAAGAGCTGGGGGAATAGTGGCATGTGTCACCCCCTGGGTTTCAACAAATTCACAAATGGACTGGATATCGTAGCGCTTTTCGTCTTCCAGAATGCTCAGGGTTGCACCTGCAGATAATGCGGTTACCCATTCGGAAACGGAAGCATCAAAACTAATAGATGCAAATTGTAAAATATTACTATCCGCAGATATCTTGAATATTTCATTCTGTGACCTGGCAAGATTCACAACCCCCTGATGTTCCAACATCACCCCTTTCGGTTGCCCTGTTGATCCCGATGTATAAATAACATACGCAAGATTACGAGAGGTTAAATTACACTCTTGTACCGGAATATTGGTCACAGGCTGAGACGCAAGCAGTGCCTCACGCATGTTTTCATCAATAGGAAGAACTTTAAGTTCATCCATTGGCAAACTGGACATCAAATCCGTCTGAGTAAGAACAATCTCACATTCGCTGTTTTCCAGTATATATTCAACCCGACTATCAGGCAGGTCCGGATCGATGGGCACGTAAGCACCACCGGCTTTCAATATCCCCAGAATACCGATAATCATATCCAAAGAACGTTCGACATAGAGTGCAACCAGAGTATCAGGTTCAACGCCTTGGGATATCAGGTAGTGAGCAACCTGATTGGCCTGCTCATTCAACTCCTCGTAAGTCAGGGTTTCACCATCAAAGTAAAGGGCAGTTTTATCGGGCGAAAGTTCTGCCATTTGTTCAATTAACTGGTGAGCACATAAAGATTCTGAAATATGCCTGTCGTTCCTGTTAAATTCCTCCGTCACTCTACGCAATTCTGAGTCAGACAGGATAGGCAATGTGGCGAACGATTGCTCAGGATGAGCCAGAATACCAGACAATAACGTACTAAAATTGGCCGACATTCTGGACAGGGTTTCTTCGACAAACAACGCAGAGCTATAACGCCAGGAAAGCGAGAACAGTCCATTGATTAAACTCACATTCAAATGCAGGTCATAATCAATATTCCCGAGATTTTCATCTTTCAGATACGTTAGTTTCAATCCTTCAATATCAAGCGACTTATCCTCTGCCTCCTGAAAATCAAACTTAATCTGGGCAATAGGCGAGTGGCTCATGCTGCGCTCTGGTTGCAGTTCCTCAACCAGTAACTGGAAAGGAATATGTTGATGATCAAACGCTTCCATCAACATATTTTTATTTTGCTCTAACAGCTGCATGAAATCCTTGCCGTCAGACAAATCACTTCTCAATACCAGATCATTAACGAAGAATCCGATTAATGGTTCAATCTCAGATTGAGTTCTACCACTGATAGCAGTACTCATAACGATATCGTTCTGGTGGCTATAGCGAGACATTAGTAACGCGAATGCCGTCTGCAAGAAAGCAAATTGAGTAACGCCATTTTGTGCACAAAAATCAATAATTTGCTGACTTATTTTCGGGTCCAGTACATCATTGAAAAAAGCGCCGTCAAACTGTTGTACCGCAGGACGCGGCTTATCCAGAGGCAAGCTATGGACACTTGGAATTCCTGCCAACCGGCCCTTCCAGAAATCCATTTCAGACTCGAGATTCTTACCTTTCAGCCAATTCCTCTGCCAATACGAAAAATCACCATATTGAACTTCCAGAGGTGGCAAAGGATTCTGTTCGCCTCGGTTATAAGCAGCATACAATTTACTGAATTCATCAATTAACACCTGCATGGAACTGCCATCTGAAGCAATGTGATGAGTGTTAAACAGGAATACAAATTGTTCTTCAGCCAGTTTAAATACCTTTAACCTAACGGGTAAATCCGTACTTAAGTCATATTTATCAGTGGCATCTTCAACCATTCCCATTTTTAGAGTTGCTTGTTGCGTATCACTGTCCAGGTCACTCAAGTCCTGCCAGAAAATTGGCAACTCAAAGTCAGCTTTTACTATTGGAGTAGCTTTACCATCCTGCTCAATGATGCAGGTGCGTAATACTTCATGGCGATGCAAAATGGTATCGAATACCTTTTCGACCAAGGCTGGCTGCAGGTTACCTTCCAATCTGATTGCAACAGAAATATTATACTGCGTACTGCCTCCCTGTAGTTGGTCCACAAACCACAAACGCTGCTGACCAAAAGACAATGGAATGTCTTCATCTTCAGCAACCCTGAGTATCTGTGGGGTAACAATGCCATTTTGCAAAGAAGTGATTTCTTCAGCGCAAGCGCTGATAGTTGGAAACCTCAGAATGGCACTTAACGCAATATCAACGTCAAAGGTTTTCCGTATCTGACTAACCAGGCGCATAGCATGCAGTGAGTGGCCTCCCAACTCAAAGAAGTTATCATTAACGCCCACTTCCTCAAGTTCCAGGATTTCTTTCCATAAATCACTCAAGCGGTTTTCCAGCTCATTGCGCGGCGCAACATATTCTCGTTGAGATAACGCATTGGCTGCAGGATATGGCAACACCTTACGATTCAACTTGCCATTTGAAGTCAACGGTAAATCATCAAGAACATAGTAGTGACCAGGCACCATATGTTGAGGCAACTTACTGATTAAGTAGTTCTTGAGATGACGAATGTATTCAACTTCTTCCGGTGTCTGAATAGCCGGCACAACATAAGCGGCAAGTTGCTGATCCCCATAAGCATTATTAAAAGCAACAACTGCAGCATTTTTAACAGAGCCCTCTGCAACAAGAGCGCTTTCTATTTCACCTAACTCTATACGGAATCCACGTATTTTTACTTGATCATCAATACGTCCGACGTATTCCAATTGTCCTTTGACGTTCCAGCGAACCAAATCTCCCGTGCGATACAGTCTTTGCTTTTCTGAATTATCAAAACTGTGTTCAATAAAACGCTCTGCTGTCAATTCTGGTCGATTCAGGTAGCCCCGCGCAACCCCAGCACCAGACACGTATAATTCACCTGTCACTCCAACAGGTTGTAATGCCATTTGTGTACTGCAAACATAAGCTCTTAAATCTGCCAGAGGTCGTCCAATATTACTGGAATATTTCTCTGCGTCTTGAGCACAAACAGCATGATGGGTAACGTGAACTGTAGTTTCAGTAATACCGTACATATTCACCAACTGCACTGGTGATTGTTCCATATTGCTGAACCAATGCTTCAATTTGCCATATTCCAACGCCTCTCCACCAAAGACGATGTAACGCAGGCTTAAAGAATCTTTGTAATCACACAGATATTCCACCAACGGATAGAAAGCTGAAGGCGTTTGAGAAAGTACCGTTACTTTATGTTCCTTGAGCAAACGGCTAAAGGCGACATTATCTTGTGCCACTTGAGACGGCACCACCACAACGGTACCCCCATGGAGCAATGCTCCCCACATTTCCCACACAGAAAAGTCAAACGCATTGGAATGGAATAAAGTCCATACATCATCATGACCGAATTCGAAGTTTTCATTACAAGCGGTGAAAAGTCGCGCTACATTCTGATGCTCAACCATAACCCCTTTAGGCTGACCTGTAGAACCGGATGTGTAGATAACATAGGCCATATGCTCGGGCGTTAAACCCGTTACTTCAGGATTAATATCTGAATATTCTTCAAGAGTGGCCTCTACCTGTGGGTCTTGTAGACAAACTAACTGCACTTCTGATTCAGCAAACCTTTCTGCCAAACCAGTTTGAGTAATCAGAATATCAACCTGTGAATCAGAAAACAGATAATCCAAACGCTCTTTAGGATAGTTTGGATCCATGGGCACATAGGCTGCCCCAGATTTCAAAATAGCCAACGTGGCAACGACAGTCTCTATAGAGCGCTCAACACACAGTCCAATCAGACTGTCAGGTTTTACTCCCATAGAAATCAAATGGTGAGCCAGCTGATTGGCACGCTTGTTTAACGTGTCATAACTTAGCTTTTTGTCTTCACAAATAAGCGCTGTTCTATCTGGTTCCTGCTCAACCTGTAACTCAAAGACTTGATGCACGCAATTTTCTACAGGATAAGTCGTTACAGGAGTATCCAACCACGCTTTCTGCTCTGCATCCGATAAAATCGGCAGCTCACTGACTAAAACCTGAGCATCAGAATCAGCCATACCACTCAACGTAATTTTCAGATGCTGGCAGATTCGTTCTATGCTCTCCAATGTGAAATGTTGAGCCTGATAGGTAAGTTCACATTGCAATTGATCTTGATGCACATAAGCTCTTACTGCCAATGGATAGTTAGTATGTTCGAAAGAGTGAACATCACTGATTTCCAGAGAATTGGATCGACTGGCAACCGCTTCATTAAGCGCTGCATCCATCGGATAATTCTCAAACACCAGCAGGCTGTCAAACAGCGAAGTCCCTCCCGAAACCTCACTCAACTGCTGTATCTGCGCCAGTGGTAAATAACCATACTCATCTCGCTCTATATTGTCCGCATGCAATACACCAAGCAAGTCACCAAAACTCATCTGCGGCTCAACCTGTACCCGCACCGGTATCGTGTTAATAAACAGACCTATCATCTGCTCTACTCCCGGCAATTCTGCCGGACGACCCGATATCGTCGAACCAAAAACAATATCCTGCTCATTGCTGTAACGCTGCAACAAACAACTCCACGCTGCCTGCAACACAACATTCATCGTCGTATGGTGCGCTCGCGCCAAGGCCATCAAACGACCCGTCAACGCCTCATCCAGACTCAGACGCTGATAACCAACCGAATCCCCATCCCCCGAAACCCGGTCATACAACAACGGCGTCGGAGATACAAAACCCGACAGATGACCCTGCCAGAAATCCGCAGCCAACTGACGCTCCCGAGACAACAACCAGCCTATATAATGCTCATAAGGCACCACCGCTCCTGACGACAATTCTGCTTCGCCTGACACCTGCGCATGATAATGATTCAGCACCTCTCCAAACAATATCGGCGTACACCAACCATCCAGCAACGCATGATGATATGTCCACACAAAACGGTAACGCTCCTCTCCCATTCGAATAAGATGGATACGCATTAACGGCGCACAGCCAAAGTCAAAACCCTGCGCCTTGTCTTCTCTTAACAACCGCTCAAGCTCTAACACCTGCTCATCAAATGACTTCTCGCGCCAGTCAAGTTGGATAAAGGGTAAGTCGACCGTTCGTTGTACCAGTTGGTGAGGCTGCTCACCATCAAGCCCCACAAACGCCGTACGTAAAATGTCATAACGACCAACCAGCGCTTCCCAGGCACCTCTCATCGCCTCACTGTCCACTCGACCGCTCAGCTCACAACCTATCTGAATCGTATACGATGCCCCACTGCCATCCAGCAAACCATGGAACAACAGCCCTGACTGCATCGGCGTCGCCACATACAGCTTCTCCAGCCCAGGATAATCAGCCTGCCAACCTGACAGGGTAGCCATATCCACTGCCGCCAACGCGAAGTCTGATGGGGTAAACTGCCCTTCACTCGACTCACAATGTGCAATACAGGCCGCCAGCGATTGTTCAAACAAGACTCCCAACCGCTCAATATCCCGGCAACGCGGCGCACCCGTCATATCCACTCGCAACTGACCCTCATGAACCAGCGCATTGATACTCAACGGCACTCCCGGGGGTTATCACGACTAATGCTGTCTCCCGCTGGCTCGCGTGCAACAGAAAATGCCGACATCGCATTCACACTGTTATCAAACTGACCCAGGTAATTAAATTCAATTCGGCTATCCTGATACCCGGCTTCAAGCCCAACCAACGGACTGTCTGCTTTCAGGTAACGCAATAAACCATAACCCATGCCCTTGTCCGGCACCTGACGGTACTGCTCTTTAACCTGACAAATAACCTCTCCGATGTCCTGTGAACCAACAGATAACACCAGCGGGTACACCGAGGTAAACCAGCCCACGGTCTCCGCAATATCCAGCTCGTCACCCGGTAGCTCACGACCATGCCCTTCCACATCCAGACACATCACGTCACTACCGCTCCACTGACGGTATGCCAGTAACAGTCCCGCCATTAACAATTCATTCGTCCGGGTTCGATAAGGCCGGTTGACCGCGCCAAGTAACTGACGTGTCTGTGTTTCACTCAAACTGAAGCCTAACTGCTGTAAACCCTCACGTTCAAACTCGACCGATTCAAGCAGGGAAGGCACCGCAACCGACAGTTGCTCCTGCCAGTAATCCTGCTGCTCCTGTATCTGCTTACTACCTGCATGCGCCATCAACGCCTCGCTCCAACGCTGCAACGACACACTGCGAGGACCCGCCTTGGGCACCTCTCCTTGCGCTAACAACGACCAGCCCTGCTCCATATCCGACAACAATATCCGCCAGGACACTCCATCTATCACCAAATGATGAGCAACCAGCAACAACCGGCTATCGCCCTCTCCCCGATGCAGATACATGGCCTTGAATACCGACCCCTGTGCTATGTCCAGACTCGCCTGTGCCTGCTGACAATACTCCAGTTGCATCGCCTCCTGTGCTTCGCCCGATAAATGACTGATATCATGCTGCTCCAACGAATCCCATAACATCCGCTCACTATAGGCCTCATGACTGGCAACAACCTCTCCATGCTCTCGAGTAAAACGTAAACGCAAGGCATCATGACGCTGATACACCATATCAATCAACGCACTTAACGCCTTCGCATCAAACCTGGTCGGACACTGTAATAACACCGACTGGTTGTAATGATTTGCTACCGGTAATTCACGCTCAAAAAACGCTCGCTGAATGGGTAAAAGACTCAAGCCTCCTTCTACCGGCTCCTGAGGAATGTTTGACTCTCCCTTCAAACTCACACAGCCAGATAACTCCGCAACCGTCTGATGGTCAAACAGTTGTCTTACTGTAAAGTGCAGCCCATTGTGTTTGGCTCTTGAGACCAGTTGAATGGATATTATCGAATCGCCACCCAGTGCAAAAAAATTGTCTTGTGTGCCTACACGCTCAAGTTTCAGCACATCCTGCCAGATTTCGCACAACTTCTCTTCTATCTGATTCTCCGGAGCAACATACTCACCGCTTTGGCGGTCGCTCTCCTTCGGCGCGGGTAAGGCTTTGCGGTCCAGCTTGCCACTGCTGGTCAGCGGCATTGCGCTCATACGAACAAACACCGACGGTATCATGTAATCCGGTAAACCCGCCTTCAGTGACAACCGGCAACGGCCGACCAACTCATCGTCACTCAGTGAATCGTCACCCACCACATAGGCAACCAGTTGCATACCTCGGGCAATCTCCCGGGCTATCACCGCTGCTGAGCGCACGACATCCTCTTCCAACAGAGCGTTTTCTATCTCGCCCAACTCAATACGGAAACCCCGTATCTTAACCTGGTCGTCATTACGTCCCAGATATTCAAGCTCCCCTTCACTGTTCCAGCGACATATATCACCCGTACGGTATAAACGCGCTCCCTCAACATGACTAAATGGGTCCGCAACAAAACGCTCGCGCGTTAAATCCGGGCGGTTCAAGTAGCCACGCGCGAGACCCACACCACCAATATAAAGTTCCCCAACAGCACCAATCGGTAACAAACGCATTGATTCATCAAGACAATACAACTGGGTATTGTGAATAGGCTTACCAATCAATACGCGCTCATCGTTCATTTGAGAACAATCCCAATGACTCACATCAATTGCAGCTTCGGTTGGACCATAAAGATTGTGCAGCCTGGCGGTGTTGCCACCTGCAAAAAACTGTTCTATCAATTCAGCGGGAAGTGCCTCACCACTACAGAAAACCTGTCGAACAGAAGCACACTCAGACCAACTGGAATTCTGTAACATCATGCGCAGCATGGACGGCACAAAATGCAGGGTGGTAATCGCAAGCGTTTGAATAACATGAGACAAATACTGAGGATCTTTATGTCCTTCAGGTTCTGCCATGATCAATTCTGCCCCTTTAATTAGTGGCCAAAAGAACTCCCAAACTGAAACATCGAAAGTGTAAGGTGTCTTTTGCAACACTTTGTCACTAGCGTCTAATCCGTAAGTATCATGCATCCACTCAATTCGGTTAACCAATGCCCGATGAGGAACTGCAACGCCTTTTGGTTGCCCGGTAGACCCTGATGTATAAATAATATAAGCCAGATTACCACTGGTTAACTCAGCGACTTCCGGGTTGGTAATCGGCATGCCGGATAACGAATACTGTTGTTCAGCACTATCCAGGGCAATAGTGACTATCTCCTGCTGAGCGTCGGTTAACTCAGCATATTGTTGCTGTGTAATAACGATGCCAACACAACCATTTGACAACATATAATTACGACGTGATTCAGGCTCATGAGGTGACAATGGCAGATAGGCTGCGCCTGCTTTTTGTATCGCCAAAATGCTCACAATCATATCAACCGAACGGTCCATACAAATACCGACTGGCGTGTCGCATGTTACGCCAGATTGTAACAATTGGTGGGCAAGTTGATTGGCTTTGGCATTCAGAGCGTCATAAGTAATATGCTGATCTCTGAAGACCACGGCAATCTTTGTTGGTGTCGCCTCTACCTGCTGTTCAAATAACTGATGGATACAAACCTGATCCGGGAATTCATGAGCTGTCGCATTCCAATCGTGCAATTGCTTTTTAGTTTCTTTTTCAGTAACAACTGACAACTCAGAAATATCTTTTTGTGGGGCAACCAAAACATCTTCAATTAATAAAGCAAAACTATCTGCCATGCGTTCAATGGTGTCAGAAGAAAACAACGCCTTATTATATTTCCAGCGAATATTAACTCCATTTTCGCCAATGTTGACTATCAGCTCCAAATCAAATTTAGCGATATCAATATCCTGTTCCATTTCACGCATTTGCAGACCATCAAGTTGTACCTGGTGCTCCTCAAAATTTTGCAATGTCAGCATGATTTGGAACATTGGATGATAAGCAGTATTCCGCTCTGGTTTAAGATGCTCAACAACAAGTTCAAATGGGACTTGTTGATGGCTATAAGCTTCAAGGATAGATTGTTTGTTTTGTGCTAAAAATGAAGAAAAACTCTGTTGTCCAGAAACCTCACTACGTAACACCAGAGTATTTACAAACAGTCCAACCAGTTGTTCCAGATCTTTATGAATACGACCAGCAATTGGCGTACCTACAACGATGTCTTTTTCATTGCTGTACCTGCTGATAATCACAGATAAGATGCTGTATAAAAAAACGAATGGAGTAACCCCTTGGGTTTTACAAAATGATTCCAGTTTTTGTCTGATATCAACATTGAAATCTTGCTTATGTACGGCTCCTTCATAAGTCTGAATCTTAGGTCTTGGCCTATCCAAAGGAATACTATGCAGCATTGGCATATCAGCCAGTCTGGATTTCCAGTAAGCCAGTTGTTGATCCAGTAAATCACCTTGCAGATTTTCATGTTGCCAGGCTGCATAATCCGAATACTGGCGTATCAACGGCTGAAGAGGGTTATCGAGCCCTTGTTTAAAGGCAGAGTAAAGAACACTGATCTCTTTTAACAATATCTGCATCGACCATCCATCAGTGGCAATGTGATGCATATTGAACAGCAGACAATGTTTAAGCTCTCCAAGCTTAACTAAATGAGCACGAAGAAAAATATCGCAGCTTAAGTCAAAAGGCTTTAAGGCAAAATCAGTCATCAACTCATGCAATTTCTCCTGCTTTTCTTCAGAAGATGATGCAGAGAAGTCACTTGTTTCAAGCAAGGTAGTGTTTGGAGTAAGCAAACTCAGGTAAGCAATACCATCTATGCTCTGAATATTGGTACGCAACACTTCATGTCGTTGAACGATAGTGTCCAAAGCTTTTGATAAAGCCGGAACATCTAACTCTCCCTTTAACTCAAAAACAGAAGGCATATTGTACTGGTAGGAACCACTCTCGAACTGTTCAATAAACCACAAACGCTGTTGTGCAAATGACAGAGCTTTATTAGAAGCCATCTTTTCTGCGGTATCTTTTGTTTCAGGCAATTGCCCGAATTCACCACCATTACTTTCCAACCACTCAATCAACTCAGCTTTATGTTGCTTTAAAGTCTCTCTAAATTCGGGTGATAAACTATTTTTGACTGCGCTATAGTGCAACCTTCCATCTTGCAGGTATAATCTGATTCCTGATGCTTTCAATACATCTAATAGTGCTTCAAGTGTCATAGCTCACCATATTCAATTTCATCGTTATTATCTTCCTTAACACTAAGCCCTGAGAGAGTTTGCTTCTCTTTGTAGTGTTCCAATTTTTCCGCAATACCCCGGACAGTAGGATTCTCGAAGATAGCCAATAGTGGAACTTCCACATTTAGATTATCGCGTATCTGATTGACTAACTTTGTCGCCAACAGGGAATGCCCCCCCAAAGCGAAAAAACTGTCGTCAATACCAACAGTTTTCACTGCAAGGATCTGTTTCCATATCTCGCACAATTTCTCTTCATTAGAGTTTCGAGGGGCAACATATTCATGAGTTACAAGATTTTCAGCCTGAGGTGCTGGCAAAGCTTTCTTGTCTAGTTTTCCATTGTTGGTCAATGGTAAAACATCCAACCAAACAAAAAATACCGGGATCATAAAACTGGGCAATGTTGCTTCAAGGAAACGTTTCAGAGAGTCATTTACATGAGCGTATTCTGCTTCCTGAATATTCTGATGCTTATCAGCAACCAGATAGGCAACCAATCTCTTTTCACCATTGTTGTCTGTCAGGGCAATGACTGCCGCATCATTAATGATGTCGTGTTGCACCAACGCATTAGATATTTCGCCCAACTCTATCCGGAAACCACGGATCTTGACCTGTTCATCGGTTCGGCCCATATATTCCAACTGACCATCAGGTAACCGTCGAACCAAATCCCCTGTCCTGTATAGCTTGCTTGCTTGTTCCTCAAAACGTGATGAAACAAAACGTTGTTCTGTTAATTCCGGACGATTTAAATAGCCTCGAGTTACGCCAGCACCGCCAACATATAATTCCCCAATAACGCCATCCGGTTGCAAACGCATCTGTTCATTACAGATATAGGCATGTAAATGCGGCAGAGGCTGACCGATCAAGCTACGTGACTGTTCAACCTGCTCATTAAGAACTTTATGATACGTCACATGAACCGTCGTTTCGGTAATTCCATACATATTGATTAATTCAACACTGTCGGCAATCACAGTGTCATACCATTCTTTCAATTTCCCGTATTCCAGCGCTTCGCCACCGAATACCACATAACGCAAATATTTTTCAGGCTGTAATTGCGCTAGCGGTTTAATCAACGGATAAAATGCTGATGGGGTTTGCGATAATACTGTGACCTGCTCCTGATTAATCAGATAACTAAACGCTACACTGTCTTTACTGACTGTCTTTGGAACAATAACCAACTTGCCACCATGAATGAAAGCCCCCCAAATCTCCCAAACCGAGAAATCAAAGGCATTGGAGTGGAATAAAGTCCAAACATCTGTATCACTAAATTGGAAATGCTCCGAACAACCACTAAACAGCTCAACAACATTGTGATGTTCAACCAATACCCCTTTGGGAGTTCCCGTAGAACCAGAGGTGTATATGATATATGCAAGGTTACCCAATCCTAATTGCTCAACCTGTGGATTATTCGAAGGATACTCAGCAAACGAATAGCTATTCGCAGCAACATTGATTATCTGTTGGTCAGACAATGACAATTGAACAGACAGATGCTCTTGCGTTAAGACAATATCAACGCCGGAATCAGCCAACGTGAATTCAATTCGGGAACGAGGATAGACGGGATCAATAGGAACATAAGCACCACCGGCTTTCAGGATAGCTAATGTCGCAATCAGCATTTCCAGAGATCGTTCAAAACACAAGCCAACAAGAGTATCCGGATTTACCCCTATGCTAATCAGGTGATGGGCCAACTGGTTCGCCTGAGTGTTCAACTCCCGGTAAGTTAAACTTTGTTGCTCATAAACGACTGCAATCTTATTCGGGTAACACTCAACCTGTTGTTCAAATAAATGGTGAATGCAGCGCTTATTCCCTATTGACACATAAGGTTGCGATTGCTCTGCTGCCAGAATTTGTTGTTCATCCACCACATCGTAAAATCCAACCTCTTTTTTCGGAGCAGCAATAATTTCACTTAGCAACAACTCGAAACTATCTGCCAACTGCTCAATGCTTTGCTGGCTAAACAGGCTGGTGCTGTATTTCCATTCTGCCATCCAGTCGTCAGCATCGGTTGAAATTTCCAGTTCCAAATCAAATCTGACGATGTTCTTTTCCCGAACTCTTTCTTCAATCGTCAGTGTCTTAGCCGTAATGGCCGGAGTTGACTCTTTCTGAACGCTAAACAGGATTTGGAATAATGGACTGTATGCTGTATTTCTCTCCGGACGAAGCGCATCTACCATCATTTCAAAAGGCAGATACTGATGCTCAAACGCTTCCAGAATCATGGTCTTGTTCTGTATTAGAACAGATTCGAAACTTGCTTCATTATCAATTTTCGTACGTAAAGCCAGTGTATTGATAAAACAACCAATCAAATCTTCGGTATTTTTGTGGAACCGCCCTGATATTGGTGATCCTATCACTACGTCCCCCGAATTACTGAAACGGCTGACAAGTAATGCAAACACCGTCTGAAGCAACATAAACTCAGTAACTTTGTAGGTCTGACAAAGAGATCTGATTCCCTGTATATGCTCCGCATTTATCGAACGTTTGAAGTAAATGCCTGTAAATTCCTGACGTGCAGGACGAGGATAATCCAGCGGTAAATCGTGCAGCGAAGGAATAGCTGATAACTGTTGCTTCCAGTAAGCTAACTGACTATCAAGGACATCGTCACCAAGCCAACCTCTCTGCCACAGAGTGTAATCCTTATATTGCACCGAAAGACTGGGTAACGCAGGAGATTGCCGCTCTGTGTAACTTTCGTAAAAAGCTTTTAATTCTTTTACCAATACCGCGGTTGACCAGGCATCGGAGATAATATGATGCGTGGTAAATGTCATCACATAATAATCGTCCGAGCAGATCAGTAAATTAACACGGATTAATAAATCCTGGGCCAGATCGAATGGCTTTTCAGCATCCTCTTCGATCACCGAGTTAATACTTAGCTGTTGGGCGACCTCATCCAAACAAGAGAGGTCGTGATATAAAACAGGCACATCCAGAGGCGGCCGGATAATCTGAATGGCGCCTTCCGCACCATCGATAAAATTAGTCCGCAATATTTCATGGCGTTCAACAATAGTATTTAGTGTTTTCTGGAGCGCAGCTTTATTCAGTTTTCCTTTTATGACAAAGGCTGCAGGCATATTATACTGAACACTCTGCCCCTGTAACCTGTCTATAAACCACAAACGTTGCTGTGCATATGACAAAGGAATATCTTCTACACCTTGTCCAGGCTCAATTTCAGGCAGGACAAACGTTGATCTTTCAGATGATAGCTCTTTGGCAAAATCCTCAATGGTAGGAGCAAGAAATACATATCGTAGCGGTACTTCAACACCTAATGCTTCTCTAACCATACTGACCATTCTTGTAGCAATCAGAGAATGTCCACCCAGCTCAAAGAAATTATCCCTGATACCGACACGCTCAACACGTAACGCCGAAGACCAGATATCACATAAGGTCGATTCCACCTCATTACGCGGAGCAACATATTCTGACTGCTCAAGGTACTGTGACCCCGGAGCCGGTAACGCCTGCTTGTCCACCTTGCCGTTTAACGTCAGCGGTAAACTTTCCAGCAACAGAAAATGCCCGGGTATCATATAACCCGGTAAATGCCGTGACAGCCCGGCCTTGATATCCGACAGTACCTCAGAGCCCCCGCCCTGAACCTCCAACACCACATAACCGACCAGTTGCTTGTCATGACCGGCATCATCCCGTACCAGCACCACTGCATCCTGTACCTGCGGCAACTCCCGTAAACGCGACTCTATCTCCCCGGCTCTATACGGTAACCCCGTATCTTCACCTGGTTATCCATCCGACCAAGAAATTCAATATTACCGTCTTCTCGCCAGCGAACCTTGTCTCCTGTTCGGTACAAACGACCACTATCTATCCATGGCAATTCCACAAAACGTGCTTCACTTAGCTCCCTGCGACCAAGATAACCCTGGGTCACACCATCGCCACCAATATACAATTCACCAGCCACACCCACGGGCTGCAAACCCTGAGCAGCATCAAGCACATGCAAACGCGTATTACCCAACGGGCTGCCACTGGGCAGACTACCCGATAAACTGGCATCCCAATCCTTCGAATGCCACGTACTGGACGTAATCGCTGTCTCCGTCAAACCAAATACATGAACCAGCTCCACATCGTACGCCATCCACTGACGCATCAACCGTACCGGTATCGCTTCACATCCAACCATCACCACCCGCAGTCCTGACGGCGGTCTTTCATTATTCACTTCCAGCCAGTACAGCCATTCTCGCCACTGGGCAAACGAAAGCTCCAGTACGCTGATGGATAAATCCTCCATCGATGCCTGCAGCTCGGCTGCTCCAACTAACCCACCGCTTCCACGGCTCACCACCGTTGCACCCGACAACCATGCCGGTAACAGCTCTTCAAGTATCACATCAAAACTGACCGATGCCAGTTGCCAGACACGGTCATCACCACTACTGCCCAGCACGGCCTGCATCGACAGGCTGTAGTTCACCAGGTTGCGATGGCTATATAACACACCCTTCGGCTCGCCTGTGGAGCCCGATGTGTAGAAAACACCAATGCCATCATCGCCACCACAAACCGGTAAACCTCCTCTTTCCCCGGGCATCGATGATACCTGCTCTATCGCTGCATCCTCATCCATCACAATGACCTTCACACCTTCTGGCACAAAATCAGTCATGGCGCGCTTGGGGCACAACACCGCGGCGGCTACACTGTCCCGCAGCATGTACGACAACCTCGGGGCCGGATACTGGGTATCCAGCAACAGGAAACGGCCTCCGGCCTTGATAACCGCAAGCAATCCCACACAAAGCTCTCGTCCCTCTGACTGGTAAATACCTACCACATCACCGGACTGAATACCCTGGGACAACAGATAATACGCCCATTGATTGGACAAGGACTCAAGCTCACCGTAGCTCAACGAAGCACTTCCACCATCTCCGGCTTCTGCACCCTCTACGGCTATATTGCCTGGTGTCGACATCGCCTGGGCACTAAACAGCGCTCCGACTCCCGCTTCGCGGTCATAGTCAAAATCTGTCGCGTTCCACTGCTTTATCAAATCTTCCTGTGATTGATCCAGCAGAGCTAACCCGGTTACTGATTGTTTTGGCGTGGTAATAACTGCATTTAACAGGGTGGCAAAACTATTGGCTAATCGCTCAATAGTACCGACAACGAAAAGATCTTTTCTGTATTTCCAGGTTAATTTGATGCCGAAATCAGTTTCATAGGCAGTCAAATCCAGATCATTATGTGCGATGTCAGTATCTTCATCGTTGAACTCAAGCGTTAGTTCATTGTTCTGGAAAGTTTCACTTTCATTGTTCTGTAAGGTAAATGAGATCTGGAACAATGGACTATAGGCAAGACTCCGCTCTGGCTGCATCTTCTCAACCAGTAACTCAAACGGGATATGCTGGTGCGTATACGCATCCAGTATCATCTGCCGGTTCCGCTGCAACAACGCCGAGAAATCAGGTGCTCCCGACAAGTCCGTACGCAAGACCAGCGCGTTAACAAAAAATCCGATTAAGCCCTCGGTTTCCTTACTCACTCGACCCGCTATCGGCGACCCCATCACTATGTCCGTCTCATTACTGTAACGGGAAAGCAAGACCGCAAACGCCGTCTGCAAAAACATAAACAATGTCACATTATGCTGCTTACACAACTGACCTATCCGCGCTGACAATTTCTCATCCAGCAACTGGCTGACCGTATCCCCTACAAACGCTATCTCTGCCGGACGTTGCCTATCCAAAGGTAAACTGTGCAACTGAGGAAGACCCTCAAGCTGCTGTTGCCAGTAACCCAGCTGCGCTTCAAGAACGTCTCCCTGCAACCAGTCCCGCTGCCATTGGGCATAGTCTGCATACTGCACCTTCAAACCCGGTAACGGGTCCGGTTTGCCCTGACTAAAGGCACGATACAATTCACTGAATTCACGTACCAGAATCGATATCGACCAACCATCCGATGCAATATGGTGCATGTTAAACAACACCTGATGCACCTCTTCCGACTGCCTGAATACCTGCAATCGCAATAACAGGTCACTGGACAGGTCAAACGCCCGACCCGCATCTGCCTCTGCAAGCTCCTCTATCGTTCTCAACTGCTCCTGCGCTGACAACCCGGACAGGTCATGCCACACCAACGGCGTATCAAACGTCTCGCATATCACCTGCTGCGCTTCACCATCAATCGAAACAATACGGGCTCTCAATACCTCATGCCGCTCAATAATCTTATGAATAGCCTGTGTCAGCGCCTCTCGGTCAAGACGCCCCACCAAACGGAACTGACCCGGCATGTTGTACTGACTACTGCCCCCTTCAAGCTGGTCAATAAACCATAAACGCTGCTGGCCATAAGACAGGGGTAACCGGCCCTCTCGCGATATCACCTGTATCGGTGGAAGCACTGAACCACTGGTCAGGCTATCCAGCACAGCCGCAAATTCTGCAACCGATGTGTGCTCGAACAAGGTCTTCAACGGTACTTCCACATTGAATGCCTGACGCACCTGACTCACCAGACGCGTCGCCAGCAATGAATGACCGCCCAGCGCAAAGAAACTATCTGTCACACTCACCCTGTCTACCTTAAGCACATCCTGCCAGATAGCACATAAACGGGCTTCCCTATCATTACGAGGTCCCACGTAACCCTGGGTATCGTTACCCTGCTGTTGCGGCGAAGGCAACGCCTTGCGATTCAGTTTGCCATTTGGGGTCAGCGGAAAACGGTCCATAAAGATATACGCCGAAGGCACCATAAAGGCCGGTAAACGTGATCCCACCTCTGAGTTCAGAGCTGACCTTAACAGTGACTCATCATTCCACTCACAACACGGATGTCCCACTCTATCGTCACCAAAACCGACACCTTCTGCCTGATAACTCTCATGGATGGCATACAGCACTTCATGAGGACTTCCCTGAAGCTGGTCATCACGGTCCACTGTCCAGCGATACCCACGGCTTTCCAGTAACGCCTTAATACTGTCTATCCGGTCTCCAATATCATGGACTTCTATAATTATCTGTTTGATTTTCGACCAGTCCGAATCGTCAATACCGGCAAGAACCTGTACCTCACTCTTCTGGACATCCAGCTTTAACAGGTCAATACGCTCAACCCGCTGCTCGGCAATAATGTCTGACAAGGTCCTTATCTGACAGGTCACCTCTTCACTCTGCAAACGCTCTGCCAACAACTCATCAAAGGCCGATTCACTCAGCTCTCCACTGTCCAGCTCTTTTTGATGCTGGCTTCGAAGATAGGTTTTTACATCCTGCGAATCTACCTCCTGGTCTCCATAACGACCCGATATCAACGAGTTATGCGGATAGTAGGTAAAGGTGACTTCCTGGGATGCTTCTCCAAGACCACAGGGATACAATGTGGCATTAAGCCCATACAGCTCTGTGTTAAATTCCAGCACCCTGAATACACTCGGAACCGGCTCAAAGGAATACAGACGCACACCTGGACATACCTGCCCGACAAACAGACTGGCCATTCCCGTGTTCGCACCCACATCAAAAACACAGGCATCTTCCGGCAACACTATCCCGTGTTTCAAGTAAGTCTGTTGCCCAAAGATTTCGGCATAGGTAAAGTCGGTCTCTGCCGGATTCAAACAGCCAACATACATACCATTGGGTAATGTCTGGCGCTTCACGCCATCCCACTTGTTCTGTCCGCTCAAACGTGACAACGCCCTTACCGGACCGGCATGCTCACGGTCAGCCTGAACATAGGCCAACAACTGCTGGTCTCGCTCTATCACCACCGCCTGTTCAACCGCTGGATGTTGTGATATCGCCTTGGAAATTTCATCCAGCTCTACCCTGAAACCTCGCAACTTCACCTGATTATCAATACGCTCTACGTATTCTATGGTTCCATTGGGCAGCCAGCGTACCAAATCACCGGTACGGTATAAGCGCTCTGCGCCCTCTGTTGAAAACGGGTTATCTACAAATCGTTCAGCTGTCATCTCTGGCTGGTTCAGGTAACCTCGAGCAAGACCCGCACCTCCAATATACAACTCCCCTATCGCTCCCGGAACCTGTAACTGTTGTTGTGGATCCAGCACATAGAACTTCGCATTCGCCAGTGGCTTGCCTATCGGAATAACGCCCCTCGCGGTCCCTCGTGCCACTTCACTGTCTATCAGTTGCGTACAACTGCCCACCGTCGCTTCCGTCGGACCATATTCATTGATAAAGGTCGCTCCCGGGAGGTAGTCGTTTATCCACGGCTCCAATGTCTCACGGGTGAGTTGTTCTCCTGCCACAACCAACACATGCCGCGCATCCGGGTTGCTGCGTAAATTACCCAGCGACTCCACCGCCTTTAAATGGGCTGGCGTTATCTTGAATAACAGCGCATCTTCATCAAAACAGGTAATCTGCCAACGATTCCAGTGGCAGGACATCTTCCGGCAATAATTCAACATAACCACCGCTGATAAGCGGCACATACAGGGACTGCACTGTCGCATCAAACGCTATCGGCGAACTCACCACCGAGCCGACTATCTGCTCGTACATGAAATCCTGCTCGCCGAACTTCAAAAAGTTACACACACTGTGGTGCTCTACCATCACCCCTTTAGGTTGTCCCGTTGAGCCCGACGTATAAATCACATAGGCAAGATGATGCGGTGTCAGTCCCATGACGTGAGGATTAACATCCGGGTAACCGGATAACTGCTCACGGGTCTGTGCCGTATCCAGGCAAATCACCTGCTGGACTGTCAGCGGTAACTGCCCCACCAGACTGCTCTGGGTCACCAGCTGGCTAATACCGGTATCGTCAAGCATATAGCCAAGGCGTGCCTCGGGGTAATTCGGATCCAGTGGAACATAGGCTCCCCCGGCCTTTAAGATACCCAGTAGCCCCACCATCATCTCGGCGCTACGCTCCAGACAAATCCCCACCACAGTATCCGGCCCGACTCCCTGACCTATCAGGTAATGGGCCAGGCGGTTCGCCTGTGCATTCAGCTCTTTATAGTTAAGTTCTACATCTTCAAAAATCACCGCCACCGCTTCCGGTGTACGGCTTACCTGTTGTTCAAACAGGTAATGAACCAGGCGTTCATCCTGTTGCGACTCATCAAAGTACACTACGTCACTGGCATTCCAGTCGAACTCCAGTTGCTGACGCTCTTGCTCCCCGATCAAAGACACCTGTTCCACGCTAACTGACGGATCATCGACAAGCGCCTCAATCAGCGTGTTTAAACCTGATGATAGTTTTTGAATACTTAATGGCTGAAAAAGGTTCTGGTTGTATATCCAATCAATAGTAATGCCATCGTCCGTTTCGTTGACGTTCAACTGAAGATCGAATTTGATATTATTGGTCTCTGTTTTCAGGCCTTCAATTTCCATTGACTCAAATGTCATGGAATCTTTTTGATGATTACCTAAAGTGATAGTGATCTGGAACAATGGACTATAGGCAAGACTCCGCTCTGGCTGCATTTTCTCAACCAGTAACTCAAACGGGATATGCTGGTGCGTATACGCATCCAGTATCATCTGCCGGTTCCGCTGCAGCAACGCCGAGAAATCAGGTGCTCCCGACAAGTCCGTACGCAAGACCAGCGCGTTAACAAAAAATCCGATTAAGCCCTCGGTTTCCTTACTCACTCGACCCGCTATCGGCGACCCCATCACTATGTCCGTCTCATTACTGTAACGGGAAAGCAAGACCGCAAACGCCGTCTGCAAAAACATAAACAATGTCACATTATGCTGCTTACACAACTGACCTATCCGCGCTGACAATTTCTCATCCAGCAACTGGCTGACCGTATCCCCTACAAACGCTATCTCTGCCGGACGTTGCCTATCCAAAGGTAAACTGTGCAACTGAGGAAGACCCTCAAGCTGCTGTTGCCAGTAACCCAGCTGCGCTTCAAGAACGTCTCCCTGCAACCAGTCCCGCTGCCATTGGGCATAGTCTGCATACTGCACCTTCAAACCCGGTAACGGGTCCGGTTTGCCCTGACTAAAGGCACGATACAATTCACTGAATTCACGTACCAGAATCGATATCGACCAACCATCCGATGCAATATGGTGCATGTTAAACAACACCTGATGCACCTCTTCCGACTGCCTGAATACCTGCAATCGCAATAACAGGTCACTGGACAGGTCAAACGCCCGACCCGCATCTGCCTCTGCAAGCTCCTCTATCGTTCTCAACTGCTCCTGCGCTGACAACCGGACAGGTCATGCCACACCAACGGCGTATCAAACGTCTCGCATATCACCTGCTGCGCTTCACCATCAATCGAAACAATACGGGCTCTCAATACCTCATGCCGCTCAATAATCTTATGAATAGCCTGTGTCAGCGCCTCTCGGTCAAGACGCCCCACCAAACGGAACTGACCCGGCATGTTGTACTGACTACTGCCCCCTTCAAGCTGGTCAATAAACCATAAACGCTGCTGGCCATAAGACAGGGGTAACCGGCCCTCTCGCGATATCACCTGTATCGGTGGAAGCACTGAACCACTGGTCAGGCTATCCAGCACAGCCGCAAATTCTGCAACCGATGTGTGCTCGAACAAGGTCTTCAACGGTACTTCCACATTGAATGCCTGACGCACCTGACTCACCAGACGCGTCGCCAGCAATGAATGACCGCCCAGCGCAAAGAAACTATCTGTCACACTCACCCTGTCTACCTTAAGCACATCCTGCCAGATAGCACATAAACGGGCTTCCCTATCATTACGAGGTCCCACGTAACCCTGGGTATCGTTACCCTGCTGTTGCGGCGAAGGCAACGCCTTGCGATTCAGTTTGCCATTTGGGGTCAGCGGAAAACGATCCATAAAGATATACGCCGAAGGCACCATAAAGGCCGGTAAACGTGATCCCACCTCTGAGTTCAGAGCTGACCTTAACAGTGACTCATCATTCCACTCACAACACGGATGTCCCACTCTATCGTCACCAAAACCGACACCTTCTGCCTGATAACTCTCATGGATGGCATACAGCACTTCATGAGGACTTCCCTGAAGCTGGTCATCACGGTCCACTGTCCAGCGATACCCACGGCTTTCCAGTAACGCCTTAATACTGTCTATCCGGTCTCCAATATCATGGACTTCTATAATTATCTGTTTGATTTTCGACCAGTCCGAATCGTCAATACCGGCAAGAACCTGTACCTCACTCTTCTGGACATCCAGCTTTAACAGGTCAATACGCTCAACCCGCTGCTCGGCAATAATGTCTGACAAGGTCCTTATCTGACAGGTCACCTCTTCACTCTGCAAACGCTCTGCCAACAACTCATCAAAGGCCGATTCACTCAGCTCTCCACTGTCCAGCTCTTTTTGATGCTGGCTTCGAAGATAGGTTTTTACATCCTGCGAATCTACCTCCTGGTCTCCATAACGACCCGATATCAACGAGTTATGCGGATAGTAGGTAAAGGTGACTTCCTGGGATGCTTCTCCAAGACCACAGGGATACAATGTGGCATTAAGCCCATACAGCTCTGTGTTAAATTCCAGCACCCTGAATACACTCGGAACCGGCTCAAAGGAATACAGACGCACACCTGGACATACCTGCCCGACAAACAGACTGGCCATTCCCGTGTTCGCACCCACATCAAAAACACAGGCATCTTCCGGCAACACTATCCCGTGTTTCAAGTAAGTCTGTTGCCCAAAGATTTCGGCATAGGTAAAGTCGGTCTCTGCCGGATTCAAACAGCCAACATACATACCATTGGGTAATGTCTGGCGCTTCACGCCATCCCACTTGTTCTGTCCGCTCAAACGTGACAACGCCCTTACCGGACCGGCATGCTCACGGTCAGCCTGAACATAGGCCAACAACTGCTGGTCTCGCTCTATCACCACCGCCTGTTCAACCGCTGGATGTTGTGATATCGCCTTGGAAATTTCATCCAGCTCTACCCTGAAACCTCGCAACTTCACCTGATTATCAATACGCTCTACGTATTCTATGGTTCCATTGGGCAGCCAGCGTACCAAATCACCGGTACGGTATAAGCGCTCTGCGCCCTCTGTTGAAAACGGGTTATCTACAAATCGTTCAGCTGTCATCTCTGGCTGGTTCAGGTAACCTCGAGCAAGACCCGCACCTCCAATATACAACTCCCCTATCGCTCCCGGAACCTGTAACTGTTGTTGTGGATCCAGCACATAGAACTTCGCATTCGCCAGTGGCTTGCCTATCGGAATAACGCCCCTCGCGGTCCCTCGTGCCACTTCACTGTCTATCAGTTGCGTACAACTGCCCACCGTCGCTTCCGTCGGACCATATTCATTGATAAAGGTCGCTCCCGGGAGGTAGTCGTTTATCCACGGCTCCAATGTCTCACGGGTGAGTTGTTCTCCTGCCACAACCAACACATGCCGCGCATCCGGGTTGCTGCGTAAATTACCCAGCGACTCCACCGCCTTTAAATGGGCTGGCGTTATCTTGAATAACAGCGCATCTTCATCATCAAACAGGTAATCTGCCAACGATTCCAGTGGCAGGACATCTTCCGGCAATAATTCAACATAACCACCGCTGATAAGCGGCACATACAGGGACTGCACTGTCGCATCAAACGCTATCGGCGAACTCACCACCGAGCCGACTATCTGCTCGTACATGAAATCCTGCTCGCCGAACTTCAAAAAGTTACACACACTGTGGTGCTCTACCATCACCCCTTTAGGTTGTCCCGTTGAGCCCGACGTATAAATCACATAGGCAAGATGATGCGGTGTCAGTCCCATGACGTGAGGATTAACATCCGGGTAACCGGATAACTGCTCACGGGTCTGTGCCGTATCCAGGCAAATCACCTGCTGGACTGTCAGCGGTAACTGCCCCACCAGACTGCTCTGGGTCACCAGCTGGCTAATACCGGTATCGTCAAGCATATAGCCAAGGCGTGCCTCGGGGTAATTCGGATCCAGTGGAACATAGGCTCCCCCGGCCTTTAAGATACCCAGTAGCCCCACCATCATCTCGGCGCTACGCTCCAGACAAATCCCCACCACAGTATCCGGCCCGACTCCCTGACCTATCAGGTAATGGGCCAGGCGGTTCGCCTGTGCATTCAGCTCTTTATAGTTAAGTTCTACATCTTCAAAAATCACCGCCACCGCTTCCGGTGTACGGCTTACCTGTTGTTCAAACAGGTAATGAACCAGGCGTTCATCCTGTTGCGACTCATCAAAGTACACTACGTCACTGGCATTCCAGTCGAACTCCAGTTGCTGACGCTCTTGTTCGGAGAGCACATTCAAATCCAGAATACGGCTTTGAGTTCCGTCTTTTGTGACAGATGTTAATAAGTGCTCCAGATGATTCCAGATGCTTTGTACCTGACGATCACTGAACCGGTCTTCCTGAAAACGAATATCACAATTGAGGATGCCATCTTCGATAAAAGAGGTTAACGATATAGCGTAATTCGATTCGCTATTTGCTACGACATCACTAATTCGCAAGCCATTATTTTCCTGACTGGATGCTTGTTTGACCGCTGCATCCATCGGATAATTCTCAAACACCAGCAGACTGTCAAACAGCGAAGTCCCTCCCGAAACCTCACTCAACTGCTGTATCTGCGCCAGTGGTAAATAACCATACTCATCTCGCTCTATATTGTCCGCATGCAATACGCCAAGCAAGTCACCAAAACTCATCTGCGGCTCAACCTGTACCCGCACCGGTATCGTGTTAATAAACAGACCTATCATCTGCTCTACTCCCGGCAATTCTGCCGGACGACCCGATATCGTCGAACCAAAAACAATATCCTGCTCATTGCTGTAACGCTGCAACAAACAACTCCACGCTGCCTGCAACACAACATTCATCGTCGTATGGTGCGCTCGCGCCAAGGCCATCAAACGACCCGTCAACGCCTCATCCAGACTCAGACGCTGATAACCAACCGAATCCCCATCCCCCGAAACCCGGTCATACAACAACGGCGTCGGAGATACAAAACCCGACAGATGACCCTGCCAGAAATCCGCAGCCAACTGACGCTCCCGAGACAACAACCAGCCTATATAATGCTCATAAGGCACCACCGCTCCTGACGACAATTCTGCTTCGCCTGACACCTGCGCATGATAATGATTCAGCACCTCTCCAAACAATATCGGCGTACACCAACCATCCAGCAACGCATGATGATATGTCCACACAAAACGGTAACGCTCCTCTCCCATTCGAATAAGATGGATACGCATTAACGGCGCACAGCCAAAGTCAAAACCCTGCGCCTTGTCTTCTCTTAACAACCGCTCAAGCTCTAACACCTGCTCATCAAATGACTTCTCGCGCCAGTCAAGTTGGATAAAGGGTAAGTCGACCGTTCGTTGTACCAGTTGGTGAGGCTGCTCACCATCAAGCCCCACAAACGCCGTACGTAAAATGTCATAACGACCAACCAGCGCTTCCCAGGCACCTCTCATCGCCTCACTGTCCACTCGACCGCTCAGCTCACAACCTATCTGAATCGTATACGATGCCCCACTGCCATCCAGCAAACCATGGAACAACAGCCCTGACTGCATCGGCGTCGCCACATACAGCTTCTCCAGCCCAGGATAATCAGCCTGCCAACCTGACAGGGTAGCCATATCCACTGCCGCCAACGCGAAGTCTGATGGGGTAAACTGCCCTTCACTCGACTCACAATGTGCAATACAGGCCGCCAGCGATTGTTCAAACAAGACTCCCAACCGCTCAATATCCCGGCAACGCGGCGCACCCGTCATATCCACTCGCAACTGACCCTCATGAACCAGCGCATTGATACTCAACGGCACTCCCGGTGGGTTATCACGACTAATGCTGTCTCCCGCTGGCTCGCGTGCAACAGAAAATGCCGACATCGCATTCACACTGTTATCAAACTGACCCAGGTAATTAAATTCAATTCGGCTATCCTGATACCCGGCTTCAAGCCCAACCAACGGACTGTCTGCTTTCAGGTAACGCAATAAACCATAACCCATGCCCTTGTCCGGCACCTGACGGTACTGCTCTTTAACCTGACAAATAACCTCTCCGATGTCCTGTGAACCAACAGATAACACCAGCGGGTACACCGAGGTAAACCAGCCCACGGTCTCCGCAATATCCAGCTCGTCACCCGGTAGCTCACGACCATGCCCTTCCACATCCAGACACATCACGTCACTACCGCTCCACTGACGGTATGCCAGTAACAGTCCCGCCATTAACAATTCATTCGTCCGGGTTCGATAAGGCCGGTTGACCGCGCCAAGTAACTGACGTGTCTGTGTTTCACTCAAACTGAAGCCTAACTGCTGTAAACCCTCACGTTCAAACTCGACCGATTCAAGCAGGGAAGGCACCGCAACCGACAGTTGCTCCTGCCAGTAATCCTGCTGCTCCTGTATCTGCTTACTACCTGCATGCGCCATCAACGCCTCGCTCCAACGCTGCAACGACACACTGCGAGGACCCGCCTTGGGCACCTCTCCTTGCGCTAACAACGACCAGCCCTGCTCCATATCCGACAACAATATCCGCCAGGACACTCCATCTATCACCAAATGATGAGCAACCAGCAACAACCGGCTATCGCCCTCTCCCCGATGCAGATACATGGCCTTGAATACCGACCCCTGTGCTATGTCCAGACTCGCCTGTGCCTGCTGACAATACTCCAGTTGCATCGCCTCCTGTGCTTCGCCCGATAAATGACTGATATCATGCTGCTCCAACGAATCCCATAACATCCGCTCACTATAGGCCTCATGACTGGCAACAACCTCTCCATGCTCTCGAGTAAAACGTAAACGCAAGGCATCATGACGCTGATACACCATATCAATCAACGCACTTAACGCCTTCGCATCAAACCTGGTCGGACACTGTAATAACACCGACTGGTTGTAATGATTTGCTACCGGTAATTCACGCTCAAAAAACGCTCGCTGAATGGGTAAAAGACTCAAGCCTCCTTCTACCGGCTCCTGAGGAATGTTTGACTCTCCCTTCAAACTCACACAGCCAGATAACTCCGCAACCGTCTGATGGTCAAACAGTTGTCTTACTGTAAAGTGCAGCCCATTGTGTTTGGCTCTTGAGACCAGTTGAATGGATATTATCGAATCGCCACCCAGTGCAAAAAAATTGTCTTGTGTGCCTACACGCTCAAGTTTCAGCACATCCTGCCAGATTTCGCACAACTTCTCTTCTATCTGATTCTCCGGAGCAACATACTCACCGCTTTGGCGGTCGCTCTCCTTCGGCGCGGGTAAGGCTTTGCGGTCCAGCTTGCCACTGCTGGTCAGCGGCATTGCGCTCATACGAACAAACACCGACGGTATCATGTAATCCGGTAAACCCGCCTTCAGTGACAACCGGCAACGGCCGACCAACTCATCGTCACTCAGTGAATCGTCACCCACCACATAGGCAACCAGTTGCATACCTCGGGCAATCTCCCGGGCTATCACCGCTGCTGAGCGCACGACATCCTCTTCCAACAGAGCGTTTTCTATCTCGCCCAACTCAATACGGAAACCCCGTATCTTAACCTGGTCGTCATTACGTCCCAGATATTCAAGCTCCCCTTCACTGTTCCAGCGACATATATCACCCGTACGGTATAAACGCGCTCCCTCAACATGACTAAATGGGTCCGCAACAAAACGCTCGCGCGTTAAATCCGGGCGGTTCAAGTAGCCACGACCAACCCCTTCTCCTCCGATATAAAGCTCACCTGTCACGCCAATAGGAACAGGCTGCATATTTTCATCAACAACATGTAACGTTTCACTTGGGAAAGGTTTACCAATAGGGACTATCTCAAGTCCCTTATTCAAACAGGACACCGAAGAAAAAATAGTGGTTTCTGTTGGGCCATAACAATTAAATAATTCACCCTCAAATGAATCTAACAACCTATTAGCCAACAGAGGTGGCAAAGCCTCGCCAGCTACAAACAACTGCTGAATTTTTTTGAGCCCAGCCTGGAATTTTGTGTCTTCCAGATAGGCTGAGATCAAGGTAGGTGTTGATTGAAAATGAGTTACTGGATACTTCTCTAGCAAGTCTGCCAAAGATTCTTCTTCAGCATGAATTTGCTCGTTTTTAGCCAAAAGCAGTGTAAAACCACTAGCTAAAGTACAAATCAACTCAGCAATAGAAATATCAAAGCAATAGCTGGTCGCACCCAACCAAATTCCTTCAGGGTTAGAGAAATCCGCATATCTCTTGAAATCATTTTCAAAAGAGAACAAATGGCGGTGTTCGATCTCAACACCTTTTGGTTTACCGGTAGACCCTGAAGTGAAGATGACATAAGCACGGTTATCAAATGACAAGGGATTTGATAAAACAGGCGTTTCAAGGCCACCGTCGGTAAGAGACTCTTCAAATTTTTCTTCGCCCAAACACAGTATTTGTGCTGGCGTTTCGGGCAACCGGGTTCGAATATGCGATTCAGTAATGATGGCTTTGGATTCTGCGTTTTCCAATTGATAAGCCAAACGCTCCCTGGGATGATCAGGATCTAATGGCAGGTAAGCCGCCCCGGCTTTTAATACAGCCAAAATACTAATGACTATCTTCTCATTGCGCTCGAGATACAATCCAACAATGTCTTCTGGCTGAACGCCCATAGAAATTAAGTGATGAGCTAACTGGTTAGCTTTTTCGTTGATTTCTTGAAAGCTAAATGATTTTCCATTGCTAATCAGTGCTATCTTTTCTGGCGTTTGTAACGCGTGCTGTTCAAACAACTGATGAACAAACTTTCGCTCATTAACCTGTTGCTTAGGGCCAGACCAGTCTGCAATCTGAGCCACTTCGCAGTCAGGCATAATACGAACGTTTTTAAGATCCTCATGTAATTTGCCCAGACTATCCTCAATAAGGAAGTCCAAACGAGCCAAAATGAATTTTATTTCCTGTTCATTGAAGAATTTGGGATTGTAATCCAGGTGTAGATCTAGCGACCCATCGCTATCTTGCTCCCATACTGTCAGCATGAAAGGTCTGGTTTCATGATTGTGGCTCTGATAAACCAGCTTTCCCGGTTGGCCCCCAAAGAATAATTCTTGCTTCAACTGTAAGTAATTATATGCAACTTCATATACTTGACGTCCTTGCAAACCCAACGCGGAATTAAGGTGCCCTATTGGATAACGTTGATGCCTTAAATTTGAGCGTTGAGATTTGGTAATACTCTTCAGTAACTCTGCAAATGTATCAACGCTTGCTGTATCAATATTAGAAAGTGCAGTACTGACAAATGCCCCCAGCATCGATTTTTGTCGAGCTTTTTTCCGATTATGGGAAGGCACGCCAAAAAGTAAATCGGTACGATGATATGCAACAGAGAAGTAATGCGCTAACGCCCCCATAAAATAGTGAGCATTTGTTACTCCAACAGATTCAGATGCCTTTGAAATTTGCTCAACTTTTTCAGCTGAAATATGGAAGGTTTCCCTTTGACTTCGAATATGAACTTTTTTATCTCTGTTCTTATGATAAAACTCGGTCAGGAACCTATCTGTTTTTCCTGCACATAAATTAGACCAATATTCTTTATTTCTTTGGTAATTTTCGCTTGCAAGGTAACGCTCATCATCCCGTGCAATCGCTTCCCACTCTTCATCCTTTTGCGCCTCTACTGGATTTCCATTATAAAGTTGGCTGAGGTTTTGCGCCCAATTTGAAAAGCCCCAACCATCCATTCCCAGATGATGATATAAACCAACATACCAAAACCTGTCATGGCTCAACTTCACCAAAAATGCCTTGAAGAGTTCTTTATCCTCAATTTCCAGAGGAGTTTCAAAAAGTTCAGTAATCCATTTTTTAGCTGCATCAAAAGCATTAGCTTCATGTGTGAAATCAATAAATGGTAAATCGGTGCTACGTTGAGATGAACTATACTGTTTTACATGCTCTCCCTGAGAAACGATTCTCAGGCCAAAAATATCAAAAGTTTCTACCAGTTGACGATGCGCATCGGTCACCTTCTTTACATCAATAGCAGGTAAATCGATATAACCACCAACGTTATATAGGGGGCTCCCCTGATTCCATATCTGGTCAAAATAGATGTCTTTTTGTGTCAATGTTAATGGGTAAAAATTCACATTCATTTTTTGGCCTTATTAATATCTTCCATACCCGTTACGATCAGTAAAACCAATCACATAGCTTTTTATTAACAGTCGCTAATTAGCGATATTTGATGCATTCCATTGTCTACTCATATCTCAAAACTTCCATTGGGCTTGATAGAGCAACTTTTCTGGTTTGAAAAAAGGCTGACAGTGTGGCAACCAAAAGTGTGAGAATGATCGTCAGAATGAAAATGTAGATGTGCTCCCCAACGCCAATACGCAAAGCGAAACTGTTTAACCAGCCCTGAATAAACCAGAATCCGCCAATTAGACCAATAAAGCTGCCTAGTATAACGGGCTTGGAGAATTGCCAATTAAGTAACCAGATGAGTTCCCAAACAGACGCGCCCAATACCTTACGAATTCCAATTTCTTTTTGACGACGGGTAACATAAAACAGTGCCATGCCATACAGGCCAGTAGCAGCCATGAATAAAGCAACGGCCGAGAATACCAGTAAAATGTTTATTTGACGGTCTTCAGTGCGGTATAACGCCTCGAACTCTGATTCAACAAACTTTTTGGATATTGGTTGGTCGGGTAAAACCTGACGCCAGATCGTATCAATTTGTTTTAACACAGTTGAGGTAAATGCAGGATCTAAATCCAACGTCATAATGTGCAATTGATTGGGTGTCCCCAAAGTAAAGACCATGGGTCTGACGGCATGATGCATTGAACGTAACTTCAGATCTTCAACAACCCCGATAATTTTGAGATCGCTATCATCAGTTGAAATCACTTGCCCAATTGCAGCTTCCATTGAATTGATGCCGAGTTTGTTTAAAAACTCTTTGTTGACCACGACATCACCTTGACCTCTGACAT
This sequence comes from Paraneptunicella aestuarii, assembly GCF_019900845.1. Classification (NCBI taxonomy): domain Bacteria; kingdom Pseudomonadati; phylum Pseudomonadota; class Gammaproteobacteria; order Alteromonadales; family Alteromonadaceae; genus Paraneptunicella; species Paraneptunicella aestuarii. The sequence continues at coordinate 2,793,545 of NZ_CP074570.1, forward strand.
TTTCCTGCGGTCGGATGAAAACCCGGTCATTCTGACCAGTGGAAAACACTCTTCCTGACTTGGCACTAATTTCAAAGAGATCGAAAAATTCAGTGTCGACAAACATTTGCTCACTAATGAGCCTGCCACTTTCCTGATTGCCCGCGATTTGCGCGTTAATTGTACTTGAACTAAGTCTCGGGAAAGGACTGTTAGATAAAGCAGCACCTTTCACACCATTGATGCTCAGCAACTGCTGTTTGAAAGTATCTGCCAATGCTTTGTTCTGCCCACCGAAGAATAATGTCAGCTTATTAGATTCATTAAATCCCTTGTCTACGCTGTAGAGATAGTTCATTTGCATATAGAAGAAGGCCGTGCCAATGATTAATGCGGCAGAGACAGCAAATTGCACAACAACCAGTGCGTTTCTGACATAGGATTGTCCGGGAGGGGATGACTTGTTAGCAGTTAAAACGGTTGTCGGTTTAAGGGATGACAATACAAATGCAGGATAACTGCCGGCAATAACAGCCAGAACAAAAACAAATACAATGCTCCCGAAAAATAATATGGGATCCAGCAAAGTAACCATTGTTAGTGACTTTTCCCACAACAGGTTGAACCAGGGTAGAGCCAAAGCCCCGATGACTATTGCCAGTAAAAATGCAAAAAAAGAGATAACAATGGATTCAGTAATGAATTGAATAATAAGCTGCTTGCGAGAAGCCCCCATTACCTTACGGATGGTAACTTCCCGTGTTCTTAATGATGCTCTGGCAGTGGAAAAATTAACAAAGTTAATACTGGCTATTAGCAGTATCAGTATTGCAGCTAACAATGCAGAGTAAACCGCACTTATACTGCCATTCTGATCACGCTGATGCTCTTTATCACCATGCAAATGAATATCAAACAATGGAATTAGATTGATCTTGATATTTTCAACATTTTCCAAGTGATCATTAGAAATAAAGTTTTTAGCCAGATGCTCTACTTTCCTGTTAATTAACTGATCATTTTGTGGAGTAGAAAATTTAATATAGGAATGTACGGCTGCCGAATACCACTCATTTATAATGCCACTGAATACCGTTTTTTTTTCATCAAATAAAGTCAAAAAATTCAACTTGAAATGCGAGTTTTCAGGTACATCTTTGAGTACCCCAACAACCTCGTAATCAACAATTTGGCCAAAAGCATCAATAGCCAGAATCTGCCCAATCGGATTCTCCGAACCAAAGTATTTTAAAGCCATAGATTCGCTGACAAGAATATTACTCGCGCTTTGTAATGCCTCTGCACCAACCCCTTTGACTACTGGAAGATCAAAAATGTCGAAGAAAGATTTTTCAGCATATGTGATTTGTTCATAGAACACCTGATTGTTGCGACGAACTCTGTTGTCCCAATCAAATAAGCGAACCGACGCACTTACATTGGGCACCTGTTCAATTACCGCACTCAATACAGGATAAGGTGATTTGGAAGTTCTGAATGGTTGTAAATTTTTGGGATAATAACTGGTTTCAATCTTGTAAACATTTTCACCGCCATCAACCCAACGGTCATAACTCAGTTCATCAACTATATATAAGGTCACCAATAAGCACGCGGCAAAACCTATAGCTAATCCCCCTACACTAATAAGGAAATTAACTTTATTTGTTAACGCGATTCTTAGTGCAATATTGAAATAATTCTTAAACATTACTTCCAATTCCTGTTTAGACCCTATCCGGGTCTGATTTCAGGCAACCTGTTTGCCTGATAAAAATACAAACACTACTTATTCTTCTAATGCGGCAACAGGCTGGGCATGTAATAACCTGGAAGACATTTCGTAGCGATAATCAGCAGATTTTTTCAAATCCTGAGTGATATTTATGCGCTTTAACCAGCGGTCGTTACCATCAAAATTGGCAACAAAAGGTTTACGCCCATGAACCCATTTAAAATTGTCCAGGTAACAGATATCGCCAGCCTGAATAGGAATTTCTATTAGCTTCGATTCTATTTCCTTATTTAAATAATCCAGTGCCATCTGAGCCTCTTCATCATTTTCCATGGCATGGGTGAAATCTGGATCAATACATAAAAAGGGTTCGTCCGGATTGCCATATAAAATGGAATGCGTCACAAAAGTATCACCCTCAGTCTGATGCGCATTGTCAGGAACGATATAAAACCGTTTCTGGAAAAGAATGTTGAAAATATCTTTAGGAATATCCAGTGCACTAAGGGAAATGCCTGTAGTACCAGTGTTTGTTGGGTTTTTAAGACAGTAGAAACACAAGTATTCACCTTTATGCGGATGAAATGCATCTTCAGTGTGAAAACTAAGAGTAGCAAGACTGCTACAACCAGCCTGATAATATTCCTTACCCTTTATCGGCACAACATCGTGGATCAGTTTTCCACCCTGCTGGCTTACAAAGCCAAATGCATCCCCCAGACGAGAAGAAGCGATAACAGCTAAATAATCCACTTTTTTATTGGGAATATAAGTATCTTCTGGATGCCAGGTTTTAGGCGTTAGTGGAAGCTTATCTTTCTGAAACCCTCGAATAATCAAACACCCACTATGTGAATTGTTGTTTTTCAATTCATTCAGTTGTTCCAGCAATGATTTAGGCAAATCTCCTGCCAGCACATAAGCGATTTCGAGAAATTCAGGGTCCTCTGCTGTCGAAAACTGTTCACGAATATCTGCCATATAAACATCTAAGGCATCAACTTCACTATCGCTTAATTCATAAATATCAATGAGATTTACACTAGACATGATTATCGACCTCTCCAATGATTCTGTCTTTGCTTGACTTTCTAACGCTTGCTGAGCGTCTTAAACTTGAGGTGATATTGATGCGCTTTAACCATCGATCTGTGCCGTCAAATCGTGCGATAAAAGCTTCTCGACCATGGACAACCTTACGATTATCCACAATGCATACATCACCACTCTGAAAAGGAACTTTGACTACATTGCGGTTAACTGCTTCTGTCAATATTTCCAGAGCGCGTTTCGCTTCCTTATCGTTCCTTAATTCCTGCGTATAATGAGGGTCGTAGCAAATGTAAGGACGTTTGAAATTACCGTACAACATAGACCGTCTTTTGCCATTGCTGCACAACTCATTGAGGTAATCTTCCGACACAGGATCTTTGGATTGTTCTTCATCAAGATGTGATTCGTCCGGCATAATGCTATAGCGCTCCTGAAATAAAATTCTCTTAACTTCAGGCTCAATATTGAGGTCGACTACAGAACAAAAGGTTGTTGCGATGTTGTCCGGGTTGCGCACACATACAAAATTAACGTATTCCCCTCTATGAGCATGGAATGAGTCTTCAGTATGTAAAACCAGTTCAGAATCACTGCCATAACCGGTTTGGGCATTTCCTCTTCCTTTAATTGGAATCAGGTCATGGATTATTTTACCTTTTTGTTGTGTTTCCCAACCAAAGGCTTCCCCCACCAATGAAGAAAGCAAAACTGAAAAATAATCAAGATCCATCATTGGTCGATAAGATTCCGGGTAATCCCATGAAGAAGGCGTAGGGCCAAGATCTGCAACAGGAAACCCTCTAACCAGTACGAGTCCACGGTCATCGGGATTATATTTTAAGTCTTTGTAAGCCATACGAATTCTTCGGGGCAAATCACAGGCATACAGAGACGCTCTGTCCAAAAATACGGGAGCATCAGCGGTTCCGTACCTGGCCTTCAACGCTGCAACCAGTTCCAGACAAAATTCGATCTCTTTTTGAGTAAGTGTTATTTGGTTCATCCCTTTACCTCTTAGGACTAATTATGCTTAACGAATATACTACTGAATAGAACATGTGCTTTTGTGGAGACATTTTTTAGTCCTGCATATTTGACTCTATTAAGCCCAATAGCGCTTTTTAAGAAAGTCTGTCAGTAGTCCAAAACCCTCATCGAATGAAGCTTTTGAAGCACCAAAACCCAAGCGGCAATACCCCTTGTAACCAAAACATTCTCCCGGAACCAGCATTACGCCCGTTTCGTTTACCAAGTCTCGGCAAAACTGCTCTGTATCCTCAACCCCCTTAAACTTGATGAAACAGGAGACACTACCTTGAGGATTAGTCCACTTAACCCGATCTTTGTTTTTCTCTACCCAATGAGTTAATTGTTGAAGGTTATCTTTGGCTTCTTTCATTTTGGGGGCCATCAAAAGATCAATATTTTCAATGGCTATCTGGCCTACGTATTCAACCAGAGGGGAAATATATAACGTTGTATAATCACGTAGCTGTACACAGTGCTCGATGACTTCTTCTGAAGCAAAGCACCAACCAATCCTGAGGCCTGGTAAACCATAGCCTTTGGATAATGTTCCAACTGAAATTGCCTTATCATATTCAAGGAAAGGATTAGGCAACTGTTCTCCCAGTGTCATTTCTTCAAATGCAGCATCCCACACAAGGTACGCATCAACCTCAGACACTAACTTAATAAGCTCTTTCTGCTGCTCACGAGTGATAGTGACTCCTGTAGGGTTATGAGGAAAGTTTACCGCGACCAATTTGGTATTTTCAGTAAGAAGGGATTTAAAATCATCCATTGCAGGAATGAAACCTGCCTCAGGTTCCATTTTCCAGTATTTGATATTACAGCCTTTTGTTTCAGCTACTGTGCTTAAGGCATGATAAATCGGATCCAGAAGAATAACTTCATCACCAGGCTCAAGTAACGTGCTCATAATATGGTATAGCATCTCGTTTGAGCCGTTAGCAGTCATGACATTGTGTAAATTGCCATTTCCCCATCTGTTAGCTATCGCCTGGCGTAAACCATCACAGCCTCGAGTCATACTGTCATCAAAAGAAATAGCATCCATTTTTTCCAGATCAATGGGTAAAAGCTTGCGCAGGTCGCCAAAGGTATATGTAGCAACACCGCTACTACCAAGGTCCATCTTGCAATCAAAGTAAAACTCCCTCATCCAGTGCTCTAGTGATGCCTTTGGTAACTGCATAAATTCTCCTATTAAAGTATGTTAAGCCATTGCGGTTAGCGTTTTACGCTCCCCTGAGAAGGGTTTTCGGCCATGGCTGAAAGCGAGATTATCCAAAATCATCAGATCGTTCTCTTGCCACTTAAAAACGATTTCATTGTCCGCGTAGACTCTTCGAATAACGTCAAGATCTTGTTCATCAATCTCACTTCCATCACCAAAATAGGCATTCCTTGGCAGGTTCTCTTTGCCCAATACTTCAACCAGGCTTTCTTTGGTACTCTTGGTAAGGCTGGAAACGTGAAACAGGTGTGCCTGATTAAACCAAACGTCTTTATTCGTATGCGGATGCTTTAGCGTGGCCTGATTAATTTGTTTTGTACGCAAGCCATTGTTCCCTATCCACTCGAACTGAATATCATTGTCGCGGCAATAAGATTCAACTTTTGTTTTATCGGTGGTCTGAAATACTTCGCTCCATGGAAGATCGATGTCTTGATAATTACGTACATACATGACTTTTTTAGCAATAAACTTTTCCCTTATCTCAACAGGAATAGCCTCAAAAACCTTATGACTATCTGCAATTGGAGTTTCACCGCCAATGCTTGCTGCAACCTGGCTAAAAAAACCAATTTTTGTCGGCCATTTGTTCGAGTATGAACTTTCATTATGTTGCAGAATCGTCTCATCAGGATGGTATTCAGTAGCCGTGTAGACATTAGCACGAAGCTGAGTTCGCGGCGTAGACCGGTACACGTAAGACAACAGTGGCATACTAAAAATTTCTGACAAAACCCGGCTCAACTGTTTACTGCCAGATATGCGCAATCCTCTGATAAGAAGTGCACCATTCTGGTCTAATAAGCGATTAATATCGGAATGATTATTTTGGGCCCAATCAGTAACTTTTTCACCTTGTGGATCAACATGAATCAACATGGGTTTACCGCTAATTAACTCTAAATCAGATACCTGAATACCATTCAGATTGTTGACCATAACTCATCCTCTATTATCATCTTCGTTATCATTTTTTCTTGCGAGTTTTCTACTAAGCCACGGTTACTTCTGGTGTGGTTTCAGTTTGCTTTTCCAGTCTTTTCTCAGACACAACTTTGCCATCCAGTAAATTAACGACATAATTGGCAAAGCGAGTGTGCTCTTCAGAGTGGGTTACCATGACAATGGTTGTCCCCTTTTCATGCAACTGGCGAAGCATTTCCATAACTTCTTCACCATGTTTTGTATCCAAATTACCCGTTGGTTCGTCAGCAAGAATGACCTGGGGGTCAATCACTAACGCTCTGGCGACAGCAACTCTTTGCTGCTGACCTCCCGAAAGCTGATAAGGGCGATGATTTGCTCGATGGGAAATATTAAGCTTCTCTAAAACCGCATTTACCCGGCAGGTAATCTCACTAGCCGGTAGTTTCTGATATAGCAGTGGTAGCTCAATGTTTTCCCTGATAGTTAGTTCGTCAATCAAATTGAAAGACTGAAAAACAAACCCGATATTTTTCTTTCTGATGGTTGAAAGCTGGTCTTCTGAATAGTTGGAAATATCCTCTCCATCAAAGATATAACTACCGCTAGTAGAGGAATCCAACATTCCTAATATGTTGAGAAGTGATGATTTTCCACAACCAGATGGCCCCATAATGGCCACAAAGTCACCACGTTGGATTTGTAGGTCAAGGTCACTAACGGCTGCGGTCTGAACCTCTTCTGTCCTAAACAATTTAGTTAATCCTTTAAGTTCAATTAACATGTTCCAGCTCCAGCAAAATTTAAATTATTATTTAGTTGTAGGGTTGTTAGTGAACAGCTTCCAGCTGCTTTTTGGTTTGTACTTTTTTGATTTTGCCTTCATCCATCACAATGATTTTGTCAGCGATATCAAAAAATCTGTCGTCATGACTGATAACAACAACCATTTTTCCTCTGGCTTTTAGTTCTGGTAAGATTTCCTTGTAGAATACAATCTTAAAGCTAGGATCCTGATCCGCGGCCCATTCATCAAAGATATACAAGTCACGATCTTCAAGCATTTCAACCAAAAGGGCTAACCGTTTCTTCTGTCCGTCAGACAAAGATATTGTTGAAAATTTTCCATTCTCAATTTTTACTTTTTTATCCAGACCTAACTTGTTCAGTAATTCTTGAATTCTTGAATTTTCATCGGGATTGATACTACCCAACAGACGATCAAACAAATAAAAATCGGTAAAAATTGCCGAAATCGCCTCTCTACAACTATTTAGGGTGCTTTGATCTACGCGAGTATTTCCGAAGTAAATATCACCTTCATGGACAGGATAATGAAGAGCTATCAGTTTACATAAAGTAGACTTACCGGAACCGTTGCCTCCCACAATAAAAGCAATTTCACCTTTAGCGAGTTCCATATCTATCGGACCTAATTGAAAACTATGATTTGTGCCTTCGTAACGGTAGGTCAGATTGGAGTAACGTACTGTTTTCCAATCAGGCAATCTGATTATCTCTTCACTGGCGTTTTCCCGAGACATTAAATCAATGAATTCGTTGACTCGCCCCAAAGCGACCTTGGCAACAAGTAATTGTGGAACCGTATTCATAATCGCAGTGATTGGCCCTGTAATGTACAGCATGGCCATGATGACACCGATCAGTGTTTCAGTACTGATCGAGTTATAGTTAACGTAAACAAAGGCGACGAAACCTATTACAAAAAAGCTAACCAAATCACCGTAACTACGTGCAGAACGCACGATTGTTTCAGCTTGTAAGCTGTCATCCCTAAGTAACCGTTCTGCATCACTCAATATTTCGTTGTAATAAGCTTCTCTTTTGGCTTTGTTAAGCTTCAGTTCTTTGGTGCCATATACCAGCCCCAACATTGACTCATACAAATAATCCCAATGCTTTCTTACCTTTCGGAAATAGTGGTTACCAATATACAGGGGGATCTGATATGTCACGCCACCAAATACAATAGCCAGGATAACTACCCAGAACAGCTCCGTATTCAGAAACAACAAAAAGCCTAACAAACCAACTAAAGTTACACTGTTCACCAATAGCCCTGGAAATAATCCGGCTCCGTCAACAATTTGCGATACATCTCCGGTAATAACAGCCAATGTACGAGATGACCCCAGCTTGTCCAACTCATCAATTGGCGCTTTTAAAATACGACGATATATATTCAGTCTTGTTCTGTTGGTAATCTCGGTAGCGATTCTCACCAATAGAATTTGAGATGCTGTGCGGGCTATCAGGATAATGACGCATATCGCCAGGAAAAGTAGTGCGAAATAAGGATTGGAAACCTTAATTTCAAACATTGTTAAAGCACTGGACTGATCGACTGTAGGCAAATTATTGTCAGCCCCAATGCTCTTCAATATGATGGGAATCAGCATTGAGTAACAAATACCAGCAATCGCACCTAATAACATGGAAATGAATACCATATTAGGTGCGTTTTTTGTGAAAGCTTCAAAGAGCTTCATGGGTTCTCTTTGTGGCATACGCTAAATAATCTCCCTGCCAATAGTTTTGCTTACTCGATCATTCATAAAAGTCGAAAAACGTTCTTATTAATTTGTTGTTGGATTCAGAATCGTTGTAGTTTCAACGTTTTTATTCCCATCACCATACAGTTCAAAGAATTCAACTCTATTGAACGGTTTCACCATATCGGAATAATGCTTACTGAGCACATGACCAGACTGGCCAGTAGAGTTCATATAAAGATGACGGATGTCACCATCCCCCATTTGCATGATTTGCCTGAAAGTGGCGCCAAAGGTTTGTTGGTATCCCTCTCCTTCCAACCACCTGGCATTTGCAACATTAACAGTATTACTTGATCCGCCATTCTCGAGTTGACGGCCAAAGACCATATCCAAAAACCGGAAGTCACTAAAAGGCGTATGCTTGTAGAGAGTGAAATGAAGATTTCCCCAATTCCAATTCGAAAAGCTTCCTCCTTTTAATTCTTCCAATTCTTCAAGAGCTGCTTTCAAACTCTGCTGCAACATTGTCTTGCAGTTTTCTTTCACCGCAGTGCCAACATTTTCACACCAGTCCAACTCGTTAGATGTCAATGCCTTGTAAAGTTGTGAATTGGAAGTGCCTCTTCCAATATCCAGCAATCTGTCACTTTCGGTGATTTTGTTCCAAAATCCATCTAATTGATCATCAAAAAGGTGCATTCTCAAGTGCTTCACCCATACATAGAAAATACTTGCAGCAACACTGTCTTCGGACATTTGTCCATCCCAATCCCTGATCAGAGCAATTACCTGTTTCTGTTTATCATTCTCTGGTTCTAATGAGAGTAAAACTGGCACTAAAGCAAGTGCACTTACATCCTTCGTGTCAGCATGCATAGACTGGATAAACGCCAAATCAACCGCCTGTTCACCTTCAATCTGTTGTTCGAGCAATTCTTCTATTCGTTGTGCTCTTGCAGGCTCAGCCCAATCTTTTGAAATGAAGTAAGGGTATTCATCACCAATAATTTTGTTATTAGCAGAAACAATAAATCCTTTTTTGGGATTGAATGTTCTGGGCATGACTTCATCAGGAATATATCCGTTCCAAGCAAACTCATCAGTCCATCCAGGAACGGGAAGTTGCCCTTCCCCATTCGCTCTAACAGGAATTTTGCCAGCAGCCAAATAACCAATATTATTTTTTGAATCTGCATAAAGCATATTCAGTGCTGGTGTCACGAGGAAACTGGCAGCCTTTTGAAATGCGGTCCAATCCTGAGCATAATTCATCTGAAAGAAAGACTGATATGTAGTGTCGTTTTCATTAAGTGCAGTCCAGCGCAATGAGACTGGTTGATCAAACACACCATTCATATCCGTAACTAAAGGACCATGGCGAGACTTACGTAAAATGATTTTTACCGGTTGGTAAGGGGACATTAACTCCGCAGGAAAATCTGCTTTTATAGAAATTTCTTCGGTGCGGGTTTCAAATTCAAGCCACTCACCGTTGAAAAGGTACTGCTTGGAATTTTTAGCATTTACCTGCTCAAAATACAGGTCCTGAACGTCTGCAAGCATTGCCGTACCGCCCCAGGCAATACTCTCATTTCTGCCAAACACGACTACGGGCATACCAACTAAAGTCATACCTGATGTATTCAGGCGATCCCCCTTTAAGCTTGCGACATACCATAGTGATGGCATTTGAAGACCCAAATGAGGATCATTCGCCAAAATAGCAGCTCCTGATTCGGTATATTTCCCTGAAACAACCCAAGCATTACTGCCAGCATTTTGTCCCCCAATGCCCAAGTCGGTTTCCATTTCCTTGTTCACTTTACCTAGAGACAACAAAGCGGCCTCTGTCTCAGGAGAGAGCTCAGTAATCGAGACAGGTGCATTTTCCGGATAACCTTTATTCAAAAATGCCTGCTGATCAGGTGAAAGATATTTGTTCGTTATTAGATTATTAATTTCCTGATCAAGGTTGGCTGATATATTAAGTGCAAACACTTTGGCCCAGGCAAGTGAATCTATTGGTTTCCAAGGGGCTGGTGTCACACCAAGAATCAAGAATTCCGGAGGCAATACAGGATTACTGTTCAACCACGCGTTAATACCATCAGCATAGGCCTGCAGGGAAGCTTTGGCATCTTCATCTATTGCCTCATAAGCACTTTCCGCAGCACCATAAAAATCCAACGTCCGCATCCATGTGTCTTTACTCAATAAAGCCTTGCCAAAGACTTCACTCATTGTTCCTGCAGCAATTCTGCGCTGTAATTCTAATTGCCACAGGCGATCCTGCGCATGAGCGTAACCAATTGCGAAAAAGGCATCAGTATCAGTTTGTGTATCTATATACACAACACCATTGTTATCACGACGAATTTTTACAGGATGAGAAATTCCTTTTACGACAACGTCTGTGTCAGAATCCACAACGCCTTTTGCCACATGCCAATACACTGCAAACAAAATCAGAAATAATGGAATTATGATGAAGATTAAGAATCTTGACATCACAGGGTATTTCTCAAACATTAATAATTTCCTTTCCTGGCTTGCATGCTCAATTTCTCTGGTCCTTAATGAATAAACTTTGAAGGCTCTAACGAGAATTGATTTCAAGCACATCTTTATCTTCATAACCGGAATATGAAGATGAAACGATAAACTCACCTAACTCCAGACCGTTTAGTACTTCGATGTACTTGGAATTGTGACGCCCTAATTGCACTTTTCTTTTGGTAGCATAAGTTCCATCGTCAGATAATACGAACACCCAGTTGCCACCGGTTTCCTGATAAAAGGAGCCATACTCAATCAAATTCGCAGAGGTAGATTCTCCCAACTGCAAGTTGCCAATGACAGTCTGGCCTCTACGGAAATCGGCTGGAGATTCCCCATCAAATTTCAAATCGACTTTAAAAGTGTTGTTAGTCACCTGGGGATAGATTTTAGCAACATAAAGCTGATGAACTTTGTCGTTAATGGTTACCTCAACTTTCTGATTTACATGCACACGCTCCAAATAGAATTCACCGATATCAGCAACCAATTTAAATTGCAGAGGATCATCAATTTGTCCGATTCGAACTCCTACGCCAACAGCCTGGCCTTTCTTCAATTCAAAAGAAGTAAGTCGACCAGACCTGGGAGCCTTGACGGAAAGGTTTTCCAGATTTTTACGAGCCATAGCCAGGTTCTTTTCCAATTGCTCACTTGCCTTTTTCAACTGACCTATCTGTACTTCCTGCATTTCAATATCGTTTTGTTGACTTTCCAGCGTTACTTCTCGTTGAGAAACATACCAGTCCAATTCGATTTGAGTATCTTCAAGGTCGGCTTTCATCAGTACATTGTCTTTCACCAAAGGAAGAGAACGTTCAAGCTTTTTCCTCAATCGACGAATCTGATAATTAATATCGATAAGATTTTTTTTGTGGCTAAGACGGTTTTGCTCTAACTGAAGTTCGAGAGTTCGGATATTATTTAATTGCTGAGTAGTATCTGCGTCACTTCTGATCACCGATATTTGTACAGCGGGGTTAGAAAGCACCAGCATTAGCTGTCCCTCTTCAACCAATTCCCCATCCTCAACATAAATATCTTCTACCCGTCCACCTTCAATAGCGTCCAGGTATAAAGACTCTAATGGCTGTACATTAGCTCTAATAGTAACTCGATCATCAAAATTACCTTCTATAACCTGAGACAGAGATAAAACCTCACCTTCGACATCAACCGTACGTGAACTTTCTGGCACGAACAGCTTATATAGACTCACAGCTATGATTAAAACTATTGCTACTACAATTAATTTCTTTCGGCCATCATTTGTTTTTTGAATTACTGTATCCAAGAAATTACCTTATAAACAGTTAACTTTTCCAATTACTCAAGCATGTCTTATCAAACAAACTCGTATGTTTTTTTACCATATAGCATTTCTGCTTCGATATTAAGATCTGAGCATTCACAGACAAACTTCCTTGATTCCACCAATTGTTCGGAATCATGTTCATAATTCATCCCCATAAAATATCTATAACAGGGTTCCACACCTAGCGCATAAACTGCTACATTTTTAGGTAAGAATTTGTTAACAAGAGCAATTGCCTGTACAGAATTCGCGCCATTCAACCGGCGGCTTTCTTTAATCTTTTTGGAAACCTTTTTGCTACTCAAAGCCCCATAAATCCAAGTATAGGGTGCCCCTACACACTCCATTCCGATAGCAAACAAATCAATATTTTCAAAGAAGGAAGACATATTATCATACACCTGAATGTCAGGGTTTGCAGAGTCAGCTCCGAAAAACATCCTTCGGCCATTTATGTCAATTATCCAGGCAGTTTTGGATCGAATATTAAGATCGCCATGCTCACCTAGAAAAGGAATTGCTGTAATACTGCCTTTATCTAATTTGATGGAATCCAGATCTTCAACATCAATGACATCAAATCCTAATTTCTCCAGCCCCAACCGTAACGAAGGGTCCTCAAGTGTTCCACCATTGTTACGAGGAACGATTATCTTTCCAATTCTATGCCTTAGCTGAATAAGCGTTTCCAAATTGACATGATCAAGATGGTGGTGCGTTAAACATGCGTAATCAATTCTTTCTGGTAATTCAGAAAAGCTCATTACTTGAGCTTTATCATCATTACTCACCGCGATTACCGGATCTATCAGGATATTAACTTCCTGAGTTTCAATTAAGAATCCTGCGTGTCCCGTATAATTAACGCGCACACCTTGATGTTCTAAAGGCTTATGAAACTTCAGAGGTTTTGATTCTGTGAAGAGTTCTTCAACATCAAGCCCGCCCTCTATAGAGACATTTGAAAACAACTCTTTGATTCTTTTGGAAGATATCGGGTTAACGCGGGCACTGAATATTTCATCAAGTATTGGAGAATCAAATGCTAAATCAGCCTGTAGATGCTGTTTGTCAGGTAAGCGGGGCGTGCTTAAAACGAAGGGACGCTCTTTAACTTTTTCCAGTGAGCCAAAAGATACTGACTGTAATTCTGGTTTGTAATAATCACTTATATATAGAAGTGACTCCAGAATACGATACGAAACCCTGTGTTCCCGATCCATGAGCAATTCAACAAAGCCCTTTAGCGGCCCAGGTATCTGCGAATAAAGATATTCAATACTTTCTCCACTAACATGGCTATTCACAAGTTCGTCTAATTTATCTATCGCTTCAGATAGTTGAATAAGATCGCGATTATGCGTTTGGGTTTTATCTACCAACGCACTGATTTCCTGCACCTGGTCTTCGGTACAATTGAGAAACTCACCTCCCGCCAGATTAGGATCCTTAGAGGCTATAATATGAAGTTGATGGTTACTAAGGAAAGAGCGCATCAATCTCAGATGGGTATGGACAAGATAACGGGAAAATGTAGCCGGAGAAACCAGGTAAGACCATGCATACCAGTGATTAATCAATGGTTCAAAGTAAACATCGTCTCTCAAATAAAGGGCTTTGCCGTCCACTCTTTCCTTTCCGTCATAAAAATCAGTTTCCGAGGTGCGAAACGCCCCCCAAAATCACTTATTTGGCAACATCGTGTTGTAAGCAAAACAGATGTCGCTAAACCCTATAAGTTTACAAACATCTAAAAGTAGTTGTTTGACTGTTCACTCGAAGGAACGGAATGCCTTAGACCCTATGCAGTCAATATTAGCTCAGAAGAACATAAAGGATAATTTTCATCGACACACAATAACAACAGCACTTACAAACATGCACAATTGATTACTCGTGCATACTATATTTATTTTTTCCTTAAAAAAAGTAAATTCACACACTTTCAACATTTTTTATTAACCTTTTTGAACGAACATTTTCACCAATAAGAAAAAATTGTAACATTAGATTGTTTTTCATACGAAAAAATGCCAAGGCCGGATCGCACTTTATTTAAAAATATGATCAAATAACGGCAGTTTCCCTAACCAGCCGTAGCAATGACACTTATAGAACACCTTTCCATAGTTGAAGAGACTCGCTCAGACATTAACAAAAAACATGACCTCACCGATGTTATCTTTTTGGTCATCAGTGCCATTATGGCTGGTGCTGAAGGATGGCAGGATATTCAGACTTATGGTGATGCCAAGAAAGACTGGCTTAAGAATTATCGTCCCTTTAAAAATGGCATTCCTCGCCGGGTTCTACCCTGAGGGATCCCCACAAATTTAAATGGGAACATAATTCACTTCCGCTAGTTTTAGTTTCAATACGTCTCTATTTTTTAGGCTATTGGCTTGATAACGACGATGCTTATTGGCCATTTTTACCGTCCACCCCGTCAGCGTAGCAACGAGATGGGCCAGAGTGGTGAGCAACACCAGAATGCGTAAACGCCGTGTGTCTTTGCTCAGATTATTGCTAAATCCCAAGGCAAAACGTGGGCTCTTCATATCCCGAAACGTTTCTTCAATCTGCATTCGGGTTTGATATATTTTCACCACACGTTTACCCAAATGACTTTTATCTGGTAACGACGTCACCAATAACCATGGTTCACGGTTTCGTTTAGCGCCCTTTTGGGATGGGCCTTTAAGACAGGAGGTGCCGGAGCGGTTAAGCTTATGACGCCCCTTGGGATTTTGTTTATATAAAACGAATCGTACATCCATTGGACTGCTCCGACACAACTGTCCAGCAAAGGTTTTAGGACACGATGTCGCAGCAGGATAAAGGGAAGTGATACATTGCCAGTTTTCATCGTTTATATGGAAAAAGTTGGGTTTTCTTGCTCGTCCAACAAAATGCCATCCCAGTGATAACACGGTATTAAACCAAGGCGTTTTAAACCCTGCATCGGTGACAATAACAGGCGTTGAACCCGGTGGAAGAATGGATTTAAGCACATCCAGAAAATGGCGATGTGTTGCTGGTTTTTCCTTGGTTCCAATATCATGCACTTCTTCATATAGAGTAATGCTTCGTCCCTCAAATGCTAATGAAGCTCTAAGAAGAAAATGTCGTTTATATTCATCGAGGTCAGACCAATCGACATGAATAACCGGAGTAGAAAGAGCCGCCGTAAAAAGCCTTCCCATGAAACCATAAATCCCGGATAACTCAATGTATAAGTGGCTATTTGAAAGCAGCCTGTCAGCACGTTTAATGTTATGTTTTTCTCCAGCAGAGGATGAAATTCCACGACCAATACTTGTCACTGTCGCATTTGCTCCATGCAATATGCTGGTCATGCAAGCGAGCGGTGATTTTCTTCTAGTGACATGCATACTGGGGGTGACAAGTGTGATGGTTTTATTCAAAATCTGGGGTACATTCATGGCGTATCCGTTTGGGGTTTGTGATGTTTGGCGATTGATCAGATCACCAAATGCCATGAATGTTCCCTTCTATTTAAAATAAATTATTGATCCACAAAATTTATTTGTGGGGATACCCCAGGGTTCTACCCAGATTTTACGGACACATCTAAAAAGAGGCATACTATGCCTGATAGGAGTGTTCATGACCAAACGAAGAAAGTTTTCCCCAGAATTTAAGCGCGAAGCTGTCGCCTTAACGCAACAGCCAGGTGTTAGTTGTCGTCAAATAGCATTAGACATTGGCATCAACCCTAATATGTTGAGCCGTTGGAAACGTGAAGCGGAACAAGCGAAAGAGCAAGCATTTAAAGGCAGTGGCTCCCCGCGTGATGAAGAAGTGGCCCGTTTAAAAAGAGAGTTAGCCAAGGTCAAAAAGGAACGAGATTTTTTACGAGAAGCGGCAACGTTCTTCGCCAAAGAGTTACCTTAAGGTATCAGGCGATAAAACGTTGTCGCGCTCAGTTTTCGATTAGACTCATGTGTCGTTGTTTGAATGTATCACCTAGCGGTTATTACGCTTGGGCGGCGCGTCAACCAAGCCCGCGAGTCCTTGCCAACGCATACATACTTAAGCGAATTAAGGATATCCACGAAGACAGTCACGGTATCCTTGGTGCTCCTCGCATGTTGGAAGACCTTCTGGATGAAGGGATTAAAGTGAGTTTAAATCGTGTCGCTCGACTGATGTCAGTCAATGGTATTCAAGGCTGGCCTCGTAAAAAAGCTCGGGGATCAAAACGTCATTCCATTCGCCCTGATGGCTTAAAGAATCATCTTGAACGAGATTTTTCTGCATTAGAGCCAGAAACAAAATGGGTTACTGACATAACAGAAATTCCGACTCAAGAAGGAAAACTCTACTTATGCGTGGTATTGGATTTATTCAAGAAACTGGTTCTGGGCTGGTCGATGCACCATAGGCAAGATCGCTACATGGTAATGCGAGCAGTGGAAATGGCAATCTGGCAGCGTGAAGGTAAACATGAGGTGATTCTGCATTCGGATAGTAATAATGTTCTTGCTTTGTTTAATAGTGTAAATCACTCCTTAGTGTTTCATGCTTGAGACATGGTGCAGATAATGTACTGGGCTTTCTGACCCTCATTCCGATCGACCTTTTGTGTCATTCCTTGGATCTGTCGATTGCCCGGTTACATTATTTGGTGAGGGCAACCTCGCTGATATTTGTGACTCAAGAAGGGCCTGGTGATTATCTCATTACTGTCATGTCCAAGTATTCAGTTTGCTGCTCTCTTCCATATTTTTAAGAATTGGAGATAAGCGATGAATCAAGCAAAAGTGATTGAAGCTGGATATGTTGTTGGCGGCGTAGATACTCACAAAGATATCCACGTTGCTGCGGTTGTAAATCATTCAAATCAAGTTTTATCGAGTGAAAGCTTTCCTACAACGCGATATGGATACAAAAAAATGCTGAGTTGGATGTCATCATTCGGCAAAATCTCACGTGTAGGTATTGAGTGCTCTGGCTCATATGGTCAAGGACTGCTTCGCTATATGCAGTCCAGTGGTGTAGAGGTATTAGAGGTAACAGCACCAGATAAATCAGATCGCCGTAAACGTGGAAAAGACGACACTTTGGATGCACAAAATGCTGCGCATGCCGCGTTTAGTGGGCATCGGACGGTTACACCGAAATCCAGAGATGGAATGGTTGAATCGCTACGAGTGCTAAAAAGTTGCCGTAAAAGTGCCGTGGCAGCAAGAACGGTTGCATTACAAATGATTAGAACAAGTATCGTTTCTGCGCCAGAGGAGCTGCGTGACACCTTAAGACACATGACTCGGATGAATCTAGTCCGCACCTTGGCCGCTACTCGGCCTGATTTAACGAGCTATAAAGATATTACGACAGCTTACAGAATCACTTTGAAGTCGTTGGCCCGAAGATATATTGAACTTCACGATGAAATCGCAGATCTCGATAAAATGATTGCTACGATTGTTGAAACACTAGCACCAGAGTTATTAATGCAAACAGCTGTTGGATACGAATCGGCAGCGCAACTACTAATCACTCTAGGCGATAATCCCGAAAGGCTTAGTTCTGAATCGAGTTTCGCCGCTTTATGTGGTGTCAGTCCAATTCCTGCATGATCAGGAAAAACAAATCGGCATAGATTAAATAGAGGTGGAGACCGCGCTGCAAATAGTGCACTTCACATAATTGCCATAGGAAGACTTCGAACTGAAGAACGTTCACAAACCTATATCAAGAAGCGCACGGCTGATGGCTTATCGAAAATGGAAGCATTGAGATGCTTGAAAAGATACATAGCTCGCGAAATCTACTATCTATTAAGAAATAGAAACGCGTCTATAAATGCTATTCAAATTACTACTTGACTCTTAGAAGGGCATCAGAGGAAGCCAATATACCAGCGGTGATTATCAGCGTCTGCTCAAACGCAATCAGCTAATCAGCAGTATGAGTGCAGTTGGACATTGTGGTGATAATGCGGCCTGTGAGGGTTTCTTTGGAATGTTAAAGCGTGAACGGGTAAACCATCGGCGCTATCGAACACGAGATGAAGCAAGAGCGGATCTGTTTGATTACATTGAAAGGTTCCATAACCCGAGAATGCGACGTAGACTAGCGAATCAAGACAAGAAGTTTAAGTCTTTATAAAACTGTCCGTAGAAACGGGGTAGAACCCGAGGTATCCCCACAAATAAATCAGGCAAATCAATAAATTAATTCGCAAAGGAAGGAACATTCATGGCATTTGGTGATCTGATCAATCGCCAAACATCACAAACCCCAAACGGATACGCCATGAATGTACCCCAGATTTTGAATAAAACCATCACACTTGTCACCCCCAGTATGCATGTCACTAGAAGAAAATCACCGCTCGCTTGCATGACCAGCATATTGCATGGAGCAAATGCGACAGTGACAAGTATTGGTCGTGGAATTTCATCCTCTGCTGGAGAAAAACATAACATTAAACGTGCTGACAGGCTGCTTTCAAATAGCCACTTATACATTGAGTTATCCGGGATTTATGGTTTCATGGGAAGGCTTTTTACGGCGGCTCTTTCTACTCCGGTTATTCATGTCGATTGGTCTGACCTCGATGAATATAAACGACATTTTCTTCTTAGAGCTTCATTAGCATTTGAGGGACGAAGCATTACTCTATATGAAGAAGTGCATGATATTGGAACCAAGGAAAAACCAGCAACACATCGCCATTTTCTGGATGTGCTTAAATCCATTCTTCCACCGGGTTCAACGCCTGTTATTGTCACCGATGCAGGGTTTAAAACGCCTTGGTTTAATACCGTGTTATCACTGGGATGGCATTTTGTTGGACGAGCAAGAAAACCCAACTTTTTCCATATAAACGATGAAAACTGGCAATGTATCACTTCCCTTTATCCTGCTGCGACATCGTGTCCTAAAACCTTTGCTGGACAGTTGTGTCGGAGCAGTCCAATGGATGTACGATTCGTTTTATATAAACAAAATCCCAAGGGGCGTCATAAGCTTAACCGCTCCGGCACCTCCTGTCTTAAAGGCCCATCCCAAAAGGGCGCTAAACGAAACCGTGAACCATGGTTATTGGTGACGTCGTTACCAGATAAAAGTCATTTGGGTAAACGTGTGGTGAAAATATATCAAACCCGAATGCAGATTGAAGAAACGTTTCGGGATATGAAGAGCCCACGTTTTGCCTTGGGATTTAGCAATAATCTGAGCAAAGACACACGGCGTTTACGCATTCTGGTGTTGCTCACCACTCTGGCCCATCTCGTTGCTACGCTGACGGGGTGGACGGTAAAAATGGCCAATAAGCATCGTCGTTATCAAGCCAATAGCCTAAAAAATAGAGACGTATTGAAACTAAAACTAGCGGAAGTGAATTATGTTCCCATTTAAATTTGTGGGGATCCCTCAGGGTAGAACCCAAAAATGATTCGGTCATCGAAGCCGTTTAGCTGTTTTTCACTAACAGCAGTTCAAAGCTGCTTTTTCGATCTCGAGGAACCTCAAGTGCAATTTCACTATGGACACTACGAACAGATTTGGAGAACCTACCAGTACAGGAGTTACAGGCATTTTTTCCGGTAGGTTCATTTTTAGAATAACCAAGATGCTGTTCCATCCAGCTTCTAGGGCTCTTTCTACAACTTTCTTGGTGAGTTGTTTTAATAATCCTGATTCGCCCAAAATATCTTTTGGTGAATCACAACTTTCAAGCAATTAATCGATTAGTTTGTCTAAAATTGGCATTCTTACTTCCTACTACTTCATTTAACAGAATGTCAGTACACAACTCTTTTTCCATTCAAGAATGAGCCAGATCAAGCAACCTGACTCAAGAGAACACCTTGAAAGAGCCTATGTAGCTAAGCTTTAAATTGTAGAAGTTAACTTATGAGTTAGCCGCCAATCGAACCAACCCCACTATCCCCTCCTCAAAATCTAGCTTTAGCTCATCTTGCCTAAGCTGAAGCTCGTAGGCGGCTTCAAGGTAGGGATTGGAAAACCCGATAATAATTAATTTTGGGAGTGAAGCTTGAAAGATATTCCCTTCAGGAGCGCTTTCTAAACAAAGTTCTTCTTGCATTTCACTGAGAGAAATAGAAAGTTTGCTATCTATTGATGATATTTGTTTGACAAACCATGGTTGTGGTTTTGTATTATTGCCGTTAGCCATAATTACCTCTGCTTAGGTTGTTGTGGTTAGTCAGGTAGTTGGGCTGCAACCCTTCTATCTGGCGTTAAAAATTCTTCGTTGTCTGATGTATTTTAAAAATCTGTCAGCAGCTTCTCGAAAGCGCTGCCGTCTTTTCTCGTTAAATTGGGAACGTATCGAGAATAAACTCGAAATAGCATTGCTGTACTTGTATGCCCTAATTGCTTAGCGATCCATTCAGGACTCTCCCCTGCTGCCAACCACAATGTTGCTGTGGTATGTCTGCTTTGATAAGGATTCCTTTCTAGTATGTTCAGTCGCCTTAAAAGTGGATACCAAACTCGTTTAGTGACGTTCCTATGCTGCAAGGGCGTCCCTGTGGCGCTACAGAACACGAAACCAGATCGATTAGCCGTCATTGCTCTTTGGGCTTTTAAAGCCTCTATTACGGGCTCTGACAAATCCACATGGCGATAAGAACCATCCGTTTTAGTATCCTGGATATTGCCATTTACCAAAGATTTGTAGATCAATAGTTGCCTGTTATCTAAATCGACATACTTCCACTGCAAACCGTCAATTTCACCCGTACGCAATCCAGTAAAAAATCGAACCGTATAGTAATTTTTGAAGTCATCTCGCACATATTTGATCAGCCTTTTAACCTCATCCATAGTGAAAGGATTTATCTCGGTACGTGGTACAGATAATTGCTTAATACCACGCCACGGAGACTCAAATTCAAAACGATCTGCGGCTTCTTCCACAATCATCTTAAGCGGTGAAAGAATATGATTGATTCTTGAGGAAGATAGTCTCTTTTTGGTCACTGGAGACTCTTCTGTAATTTTACGCCTGAAATCCATAATGTCTGCCTTTTGGATTTCATGAAGTTCACGCTCTCGCCAAACAGGCAAAAGATGCTTGTCCAATATTCCTCTGATGTTTTCAATCTGCGATTGTCGCCATTCTACTTGCTTCTCAGCAAACCAGATTTCAGCGAATACACCAAATAACATACGGTTACCAATTCGCTTAAATTTCTCCTGACGAATTAAGTTTTCAAACTTTTCCACCTTAGGGCTATCAGGAAAGTATCTGGAGTAATCGAATTTACCCAATTTGATTTCTGCCTCAATCATGCTGATTAGCTTTTCCAGGCGCTTACGATTTTGAGGGTTATCAAGATGGCTTGTCTGTTCTCTGCATCTAACTCCCTTGAAACGGAAGTCCACATATAACTTTCCATCTCTGGCATTAATAGCGCCCATATTTAGCCCACCAGTAATGTAAGAGGATCAGGCCCTTGATGCATTTCTTTTTCTATCTCTTCCCAAAGATACAGAATTTTGCGACCACCAAATGGCCTTACGTAATGAACACCTTCAAAGAAAACCGAATCCTTTAGTCTTTCCCTTACCGTTCTGACATCGTATTTAATTTTAGCGGCAAGCTCTTCCGCTGTAAGATAGGTGTATGACATAATACCTCCAAAAGTTAAATTATTAACTTTGCAACACATTTAATACCTACAGGAGTTACTTTACCACCATAAATACCTTCTGCAAGTATTTTTTATTATCTGGAGGGATTATTTTTGGTTAAGTGTCATTTGAGCCGAATTATGGGTGAGCGTAAAATTAAAGTTGCTGAGCTTTCCAGAGAGACAGGAATTAATAAAAACACGTTACATAGG
Source organism: Paraneptunicella aestuarii (assembly GCF_019900845.1). Lineage (NCBI taxonomy): Bacteria > Pseudomonadati > Pseudomonadota > Gammaproteobacteria > Alteromonadales > Alteromonadaceae > Paraneptunicella > Paraneptunicella aestuarii. The sequence continues at coordinate 2,815,731 of NZ_CP074570.1, forward strand.
ATGTATAAGGAAACTGCTTCGAGAATTGAGCTAGATGTAGTAGAAACACTCTGCCGCCACCTTGATATAGGCATCGCAGATTTATATGAAATTACTGATGAATAAAATGGGGTTTGGTCACGGTGACCATTCCAAGAAGAGCAAGTGCTTATAGCCAAATATTATTTTTTCGCAAAAATTGGAATCTATTGGCAAAAACACCAAGTGATACCCGGCCTTTTGATACAAAAGTCACGGTTTGGTCACGACATGGTCACAAGCGATATATTGAGTTGCACTGGAATGTGCTGATATAAGAGATAAGGTATTGATTTTATTGACATGAATAGTGGCGGAGTGGACGGGACTCGAACCCGCGACCCCCGGCGTGACAGGCCGGTATTCTAACCAACTGAACTACCACTCCGCATTATTCATTTCAGAAATCTTGTTAGGAACAAGGAATTATCTGAATTTTGCAGATGAAATATAACTTTAAAAGTGGCGGAGTGGACGGGACTCGAACCCGCGACCCCCGGCGTGACAGGCCGGTATTCTAACCAACTGAACTACCACTCCGCATTATTTTAAAGTTTTCAAGAAGTTAAGAAGATACTCTTGTATTTCTTTGAACCCCTCGTCCACCGCGGCGCAGATAATACGGCGATGGCAGAAATGAGTCAACAGCTTTTTTTGAAAAAGTCGTTCGTTAGCTTTATTTATGCGCGAATTGTTCAAAGTTTGCTTTGTTCAAACAAAAATTCAACAAACTTAAGGCTTATATCCATAAATCAGCCAAGTTTTTAGCGTTAAGCCTTCTCTTTCTTCTTACCAGACTTGCCAGGTTTTGCTTTTGGCAACTTACTCATTAACCCTTTCATCGAGTTAAGCATTCCGGAAAAATCCATCTTAGGCATACTCAATGTCTTATTGGCAGTCTTATTATTTGGTTTCTTGCTTGATGAACCCGTTTTTTTTCTGGAAACGATAAACCAAATAACGCCCGCACCAATAATAATAATCCCCAGATTAATACCAATGATAAGCTTCACCAATGTACTGGTTGACATAGAATCATCTTCAACAACGGGCTGATTAATACGTTTCATTTCTTGCAAGGCTAGCGCCTCTGCACTTAAGGCATCTTCAGGAATACTTTCAATCTGTTTTGGAGGCGCACCAGCAGGCAATTCAGGTTCTTCTGCAAAGAAAGTAAATTCAGGAACATCTAAAATAAAGTCGCGTCCATCGATTGTATTGCCATAGGCTGTTAATTTGACCCTAAAAATACCGTACTCAAAATTAACAACATCATAGGTGCGAACATCGTTTGAAACCCGGGTAATTGAAAAATTCTGCACATCACCATTGGGATATCGGATTTTTCCGTCTACCAACAAACTTCCCATATCTACCATTTCCCGATCCGCATCCACCATTAATTTATGATAACCGGAGCCGGTATCATCCAGTTTGACATCAACTTTAATGGGATTTTCATGCAAAATGATAGGTTCACTGACCTGCTCCCGAGTAAACATGGGAGTCGATACGGTGAAAATGGGTTTCCATTCGCCTGCAGGTATGGTCAAGTTAAACTGACCGGTAAAAGTGCCGTCCAACGGACGTTCATCCATGCCTTTACCATTATCTTCAAAGGTGGCAATGGTCTGAGTTTGAGCACCAAAATTATTAAAGTTAGGGTTATTGGTACTAACAAATTCCATGTTTAACTTAACGACGTCGCGAAACTCAGCATAATCAATAGGCTTGCCGCCATTAGTCAAATAGGCCGTTTGCTTAAGAATCTCACCCGAAAATAGAACGGTAGGCAGTGGTTCAGCCTGCAATTCAATATCACTGAGCACCATAACGCGACTACCGGGCAAGATCTGCCCTACCGCTTGCCAAGGCCCCGGTGTTGGATTTTTCATGCGTATCATGTCGTAGGTAGTTGAGTCATACCATTCAACATCATTCTCTTCGGCTTGAGACAAAAAGATTTTAGAACCATCAGGCCGAACCAGCACAATAGGAGCAGAGCCGAACTTGCGGAAAAACACCATGGTGATTTCATCCACTTTATAGTCAATACGAAATCGGTTTTGCAGCAAACGTATACCATTGTGGTATTCGCTGCCGATTTCCCGCAACGGTGTCGTATCAACCTGTTCGACCGCTGTTTTTTGTTTATTTGCGTTATATTCCTGGTCTGACTCTTGGGCAAACGCGCCCAAAGTCAGCAATATCGCAAATAAATAAATTACTCTGCTCATTTTACCCCTGAAGTTTTTGATCCTGTATTTCTCGCCACAGGCAACTACCGCCTTCTTTGGCGACAATATCTAAACGGCTTTCATGCTGTTCCAATTCATCGGCGGAAGCGTGGATAATCTTTAGCGGTTTACGATCAGAAGTTAATCTTCGGATCACTTCTGCGCCTCCGTCATTTTGTTTATTACCCGATAAATTTAAGCTGGTTTGTCCCCCCGTCATCATCAGATAAACATCAGCCAGGATCTCGGCATCCAGCAAAGCGCCATGCAGTTCACGTTGCGAGTTATCTACGCCATATCGCTTACACAAGGCATCAAGATTATTTTTCTGACCCGGGTGCATGGTTCTGGCAAGTACCAGAGTATCCAGCACGGTACAAATTTCATCGGTGGTTTTTACCGGGCTTTTGCGACTTTTCTTGAATTCATGATTCATAAAGCCCACGTCGAAGGGAGCATTATGAATGACCAGTTGAGCACCGCTGATGAAATCGACAAACCCTTGCACAACATCATCAAATATAGGTTTGTCAGCCAGGAATTGGTTGGTTATACCGTGAACTTCAATGGCTTCCTGTTCAACTTCACGTTGAGGATTAATATATTGATGGTAGTGATTCCCGGTCAGACGACGGTTAATTACTTCAACACAACCGATTTCAATAATACGGTGTCCCTGCAATGGATCGATACCTGTGGTTTCGGTATCAAGAACAACTTGCCTCAATGTTTTTCTCCAAACTCTCTTCGTGTTAGCGCTATTCAAGCTCTTCAATTCAGCTTCTTATTCAAAAGAAGCATCGCAAAAAATGAAGCTCTGTGCCTGAAAGCATAATCTGAGTTATCATACACCGCCATTAATCAAGTAGACTACAGTTAACCTTGAAAACCATTCAAATATACACAGACGGTTCCTGTTTAGGAAATCCCGGGCCAGGCGGATATGGCGCAATCCTTGTTTACAAAAAGTATCGTAAAGAACTAGCTGGCGGCTTTAATCTGACAACGAACAACCGTATGGAGTTGTTAGCAGCCATTAAAGCGCTGGAATCACTGAAAGAAGCTTGTCAGGTAGAACTCACCACCGACAGCCAATATGTTAAAAATGGCATTAATCAATGGATTAATAACTGGAAAAAACGAGGCTGGAAAACGGCTGACAAGAAACCGGTTAAGAATCAGGATTTATGGCAAGCGTTGGATCACGAAGTGTCAAAGCACAAAGTCAACTGGCACTGGGTAAAAGGTCATTCAGGTCATCCTGAAAATGAACGCTGTGATGAACTTGCTCGTGATGCGGCGTCACAATCCAATTTACCTAAAGACCCAGGCTTTATTCAAGAAAGTTAGAGTGGGCTTCTCAGTTCCATTTACCAGCACTATTCCCAGTTAATAATGAATTTGCCCATACTGTCGTTTTTCGCCATACGCTCATGGGCAATGTCAATATCAGAAATTTCAAATTCCGTATCGATAACGGGTTTTAACTCACCAGATTCGAACCGGGATAAATACTGTTTGGTAAAATCCCTCACCAAATCCGCTTTATAACTGTCACTGCGATTCCGTAATGTGCTTCCAACCAGTGTTGCCCTTTTCCCCAATAACAATGCCGTATCGAACTGTTCAACAAAACGCCCTCCCAATATTGCCAAGTCGATAATACAGCCATCCATGTTTAACAATTTCAAGTTTTTATTGGTGTAATCCCCCGCGACCATATCAATAACCAGATCCACACCACCCCAAGCCAGCTTCAACTCTTGATAGAAATCCTGTTGCTTGTAGTTAATCGCAATATCCGCGCCCCATTCTTGGCAATAATCGCCTTTAGCCTCACTGGAACAGGTGACAGCCACTTTTGCTCCGTGTAATTTTGCTAATTGGATCGCAGCAAGCCCAACGCCACTGGCACCAGCATGAATAAGAAGGTTCTGACCAGATTGCAATTCTCCAATCCAGTGTATTGCTTGAAAGGCAGTTAAGAAGACTTCTGGTATTGCCGCCGATTCCGCCATTGTAAGTGTCGCAGGACAAGGTATTAGCAAGCCCACATCAACAGCTGCGTATTCAGCATAGCCGCCACCAGCAATCATGGCGCAAACAGGATCGCCAATTTTCCAACCAGTGACTTGCTCTCCCAGCTCTTCTATAACACCTGAAACTTCCATCCCTAAAATGTTACTTGCTCCGGCAGGAGGCGGATATTTGCCCTGCTTCTGCAATAAATCGGCTCGATTAACGCCAAATGAAGCCACTTTCACCAATACCTGATGAGGCTGAATATCTGGTTTATTGGTTTCCTGAAGAGAAAGAGTTCCATCTTCCGAGTAAGAAACATAACGCATTAGAGCACCTGAAATTCATTGTCTGTATTTGTTGAAGCGCTATTTGAGGCGCTATCTGAAGAGAGCATCGTAACACTGTCTACCCTTGAACGGTCTGGCCCTTGCCATAACCAATCCATAAGAGATTGAACTTGAGCCTCCACGCCACAAGCCATAACCTCAACAGAACCATCGGGCAGGTTCTTGGCGTAACCTGTTAATCCCAACTCCAGCGCTTGTTGACGAGTTGTGGCACGATAGAAAACACCCTGCACTTTTCCAGTTACAATGGCTTTTTGAATAATAAAACCGTTATTGGTTATCGACATTAAGATAGCCTGCGATCCATTTGTGAAGAAAGGATTATAAACAAAAATACGAGTGAATTAAGAAGTGAAGCCGTTTAAAGACAAACGGCTTTATACGAAGCGGAATAGCTCTTAGATAGCTTGGTACTAATAGCCAAAACTGTCACCTCAAAAGATTTCCTTATCTTGATTTGAGTTTTTTACTCTAGGTCATATTGACAATTTCAACACCAACCAGAAAGGTGCTATCAGATAATTTTTGCTCTCGAACCACCTTAACAACCGCCGATAAAGACGCGATTTGGGCACTATTAGAATCTATAGAAACGCTTAACTCTGTACCAATTGCGATAGACTCACCCACCTCAAAAGACATACCCACCGCACTAATATCCTTACATACAGCAGAAATGGGGTTTGAGACATCTTGGCCTTGTACACGCAATTCACAAGGTGAATTCATAATCATTCTGAAAAATGAGCGTTTATCGTCGTACTGCAGCATGATTATTCCTCTATTGGTTTAATGCAAGTCTAATACATCCACATCCCTTTTTCGTATTCCCTATAGATTATCTAAATAGTTTTCTATACGTTTCGCCGATATTGGCATACTTGTACCTAATTGCTGAGCGAAAAGCGATACTCGTAATTCTTCAATCATCCAGCGTACCTCAGCAATCTCGTCGCTTACAGGCCTTCCTTTAGGTATTGTATTCAGTAATGACTGATAGCGTGCGGTTACCTTTTCAATACTCAATTGATGCTGCTTATCCTTGATTGGATCGACGGGTAATTTCTCCAGTCGCTTCGATAACCCCTGAATATATCGACGCCAATCTTTCAAACGACGAACACCAACATCAGTGACAAATCCTGGATACACCAAGGATGCCAAATGCTGCTTTACATCATTGAATGCCTGCACCATTTCAAAGCCCACTTTGCCTTTTAACTTCTTATTTATGGCATGAGCTTCGGTTAATCCTTTCTCTACTTCACTGGCTACGACCAATACTCGTTCATTTAACTCACCAGCTATAGTCTTTGTCAGCAACTCAAATTGAGCCTGGCTACGGATACTGTTATCCGAAGCAATGAGATATTCATCAATCACGGCTTCGATACAGTCATCGATCAACTTTTTAACTTGTCCAAATGGATTGAAGTACAGTCCAAGTTTAGCCTTATTTGGTAATTTATCCTGCAAATAGCCGACAGGAGATGGCAACTGCTTCATTAATAAACAACGCAATCCCACTCTATGTTCGCGCACAGCTTCATCCTGATTGGGAAACAAACGGACATTAACCTGCTGGCCTTCTCGACTTAATGCCGGGTAGCTTTTTAATTCAAAGCCGGCTGTTTTACTCGTCCACTGTTCAGGTAATTCACCAATATTCCATTCATTCAAATCATCTTGTTCAATGCTGTCAGGAACCGTTTTATCCAAGGTTTCTTTAAACTTATCTTTTAACGCTGTTTGCAATTCAAGCAAGTTTCGCCCCTGCTTGATGACCTGATGATTGTTGTCCAGCACTTTGAAATTAAAATGCAAATGCACTGGCAAGTTATCCCACTGCCATTGCTCTAATCCAATTTCAACGCCTGTCATGCGCAATAACTTCTGAGACAACACACTTAAGAATTCACCTTGCTCAGGATGAATATCATTGAGCACCGCATTGGCATAATCGGGGGCAGGTACAAAATTGCGTCGGTATTGCTTAGGGAGAGATTTAATCAAAGACACAATTAATTCGTGGCGCAAGCCAGGAACCAACCAGTCAAATCCCTGATCGTGAACCTGATTTAATATTGGTAAGGGAATTAACAGGCTAACACCATCATCAATCGCACCGGGGTTAAACTGATAATCTAACGGCAAGCTGATATTACCCTGAGTCCAATAATCGGGGTATCCGGTTTCACTGGCTCCGCTAGCACCTTCTTTTTGCAACTTGTCGGGGTCGAATACCCAATCTTTCTGCTGATTCTTGCTTTGCCCTTTCCACCATTTTCGAAAACCCGCTTCAGTGCAAATATTCTCAGGCAGTCGCTCTGCGTAGAAGGCTTCCAGAATTTCTTCATCAACCAGAATGTCTCGACGACGTACCTTGTCTTCCATTTTCTCGATATCCGCTACCAAGTCTTGATTGGTTTTCAGAAATCCAAAATCCAGTCGAGTCTCGCCGTGAACCAGCGCTTCACGAATAAATAATTCTCGAGATACACCGGGATCAATATCGGAATACACCACATGACGATTAACCACTATGGGCAAACCATAAAGAGAAACAGAACACACTGCTTTAGCTGCTCCGGATTTTTTGCTCCAGTACGGTTCAGCATAATGGTATTTACATAAATGCTGCCCGGGCACTTCTAACCATTCCGGTTGGATCACCGCAACCATGCGAGCAAACAATTTACTGGTTTCCACCAGTTCTGCTGCCACAACCCATTTGGGTGTGCGCTTGGCAAGACCTGAGCCGGGAAAAATAGCGAACTTGATATTACGAGCCCCGGTATATTCCTTGTCTTTATCCAGTTGCCCGACATGAGATAACAAACCCGGTAACAGTGCTTTATGAATGGCTTCATAGTCAGCTTGAGTGGAGTTTAAACGCAGCCCCATTTCCGCAGCAGAACGGCGAAGCTGGCTAAACACATCCTGCCATTCTCGCACTCGCAAGTAATTTAAAAACTGTTGCTGGCACCATTTACGAAATTGATTACCTGATAAAGCCTGTTGCTGCTCACGAATACCAAACCATAGGTTCACCAGAGCAAGAAAATCTGATTCTTTGTCATGCCATTCCTGATGCGCTTCGTCGGCTTGCTGTTGTTTGTCTCTGGGGCGTTCACGAGGATCTTGAATGCTTAATCCAGAAACAATAACCATGGTTTCTAACAGGCTGTCGGTGTCGGTCGCAGCAATCACCATTCGAGCGTAACGAGGGTCGATGGGTAATCTCACCATCATGCGACCATGTTGAGTCATTTTCCATTGACCACCTTGCTTGCGAATAGCTTGCAATTCCTCTAGCAACTTAATCCCATCATTGATATTGCGAGAATCCGGTGCCTGTAAAAATGGGAATTGATTAATATCGCCTAATCCCAGCGACATCATTTGTAGTACAACAGATGCCAGATTGGTACGCAGAATTTCAGGATCGGTAAACTCATCGCGCTTGTTGTAGTCATCTTCATCATACAGGCGAATACAGATACCATCCGACAAACGACCACATCGTCCTGCCCGCTGATTAGCACTGGCTTGAGAAACATCTTCAATAGGTAATCGCTGCACTTTGCTGCGCACGCTATAACGGGAAATTCTGGCTGTTCCAGGGTCGATAACGTAGCGAATACCCGGCACGGTCAGAGAGGTTTCAGCAACGTTAGTGGACAGTACAATCCTGCGCCCACTATGTCCCTGGAAAATACGGTTCTGCTCGCTGGCTGAAAGTCGAGCGTACAAGGGTAAAATCTCGGTGTGACGCAATTGCGCTCGCTTTAAAAACTCAGCAGTGTCACGAATTTCTCGTTCACCACTAAGAAAGACCAAAATATCACCTGGCGCTTCCTTATCCAGTTCATGAACCGCCTTTAGTATTGCCTGTGTCTGCTCTAATACTTCACCATCTTCTTGCATTAAAGGGCGGTATCGAATTTCAACCGGATAAGTTCGACCACTCACTTGAATAATAGGTGCGTTACTAAAATGTTCGGAGAAACGTTCCGGGTCGATAGTCGCAGAAGTAATGATGACTTTAAGATCTTTACGCTTGGGCAGTAACTGCTTTAGGTAGCCAAGAATGAAGTCAATATTCAGGCTACGTTCGTGAGCTTCGTCGATGATCAGCGTGTCGTATTTATTGAGATAGCGGTCTTCCTGAATTTCGGCGAGCAAGATACCGTCAGTCATTAACTTAACGAGCGAATCACTTTGAGTCTGATCACTAAAACGAACCTTAAACCCTACCTCACTCCCTAAAGGCACCTTTAATTCTTCAGCAATACGAGTTGCGACGCTACGAGCAGCGAGTCTTCTTGGCTGCGTATGACCAATAACCCCCGCAATACCCTGCCCGGCTTCAAGACAGATCTTAGGTAACTGAGTGGTTTTTCCTGAACCGGTTTCACCTGCAATAATCACTACCTGATTATGCTTAATGGCTTCAACCAGTTCATCTTTCATTTCCGAGACAGGTAATTCAGGATAAATAATCTCAGGCACGGACACTCTGCGCGCTTCATACTGCTGAGTAGAAGCTTCATACAAAGCCGTGAGCTTATTTTGCAACTCAATACGTTTTTCATCACCTAATTGTTGCTTAAGCTGTTTTCTTAACTGCTGAATGCGGTGCCTGTCTTGAGTAAGACAGCGAGAGATATCCCTTGTTAAATCCAAAAGAGGCTTACTTGCTAATGCTTGGGATGCCTGGCGAGAAGATGCAGATTGACTCAAGAATTACGTTCACTTACCTGAAAAATAATGCCGCCGATCCTAGAGAATTTTATCAACAGGGTAAAGCGCTCTTGAACAAGAGCGCTAATAAAACCGTAGATTGAAAACGAATTAAGCTGATTGGCTACGTTTGCGATACCCATCCCTGAGTTGAATATCTATAGCATTGAGCACTTGTGAACGATTAATGGTTCCCATCAAAGTACCCTCATCATCAATAACCGGATACACCTTGGGCTTTTCAGTTATCATCTTTTGGGCAAGCTCCAACACAGAGTCATAGTGTTTTACCGTTAATACTTCAGTGCGCATGATGTCTTTAACCCGAGCAACTTGCTCGCGATAATAACTGGATTCAATCATTTGTCTAAGACAGTCTTGCTCAGACAAAAAACCAACCAGCTCATGACACTCATTAACAACCGGCCCGCCGGTCTGATGACTTTGAACCAATCTTTCAACGGCTTCAGCCACAGGCATTTCTGTGGTAAATGTGACCGGACGTGAATTTAAGTAATGTTTAACTCTTAACGATTCCATCCTGTACCCCCATAACATGGTTTCAGGTTTTAATTTATATAGCTTCCATACCAGCCATTGCTAGCCTTGATACAACTCCCTGGAACAGTGTCTTGTTTAAAGATACTCGCTACTTTTGCTTATTCCCAGTGCTTCACGTGATCTGGCGCAATTTTTAATATATACCGACCATTATTTCACCATTTTGATCAATACTTGCGCGATACATACCTTCTGTATTATATGGTGTTGAAATATTACCCTTGTTATCCAACACAATTACTCCGCCACTACCACCGACGGGTTTCAATACTTTATGTATCACATCGTTTGCAGCTTTCTCAGCCGATTCACCTTTGTATTTCACTCTGGCACAAATATCAGCAGCCACATTGTAACGAATAAAGAATTCTCCATGCCCCGTCGCAGAAACTGCACAACTGGCATTGTCTGCATAAGTTCCCGCACCAATAATTGGAGAATCCCCCACTCGACCGTAACGCTTTAGCGTCATACCGCCAGTCGATGTTCCTGCAGCCAAATTGCCATTTTTATCCAAAGCAACCGCACCAACAGTACCAAACTTATAATCTGGCCATTTGAAATAAAAAGCTTGCTTATCCGCTTCTGATTTTGCCTTGGCTTTTTCCCACGCTTCATAGCGAATTTGAGAATCAAACATATGATTGTCGGCAAACATAATACCTCGGGATTCAGCAAACTCTTCAGCGCCTGTACCCGTCAACATCACATGATTGGAATGCTCCATCACCTGAAACGCTAATTGAATGGGGTTTTTAATGCGTTTTACACCAGCAACAGCACCAGCGTTGAGTGTTTTGCCATCCATAATGGATGCGTCAAGTTCATGCTCTCCATTATAGGTATAAACGGCTCCAATACCTGCATTGAACAGCGGCGAATTTTCCAGAATGGTAATAGCGCTTTGAACCGCCTGCAGGCTGGAGTACCCCTCTTTTAATTGCCCATAGCCAGCTTTTACAGCTTCCGTTAACTTGGCTCTGATTTGCGCCTCTTTCTGTTCACTTAAATTAGCTTTGGTAATGGTTCCTGCGCCGCCATGAATGGCAAAAGCAATCGGCTGTTTGTTCCCCTCTGCTGAGGCCATATCAGCGGCCATAGATGCCTTAACAAAACAATAGCCAGAAATTAATAACCCAAATGACATCAGCAATCGAGGTGACATTTTTTTCATATCTGAAACCTTTGGTGAAAATGATAAAGCCTGAGACTTTCAATAAAAGCCTACATACCAGTAAACAATATCGTCAAAATCAGCTCATCCAATACAATTCTGGTGGCGTTCCAACGCTAAACTTTACATTTAAAGTAGCTTAATCTACATGAAATTATTGAATTAAAACAGGAGGATATAAAAAGCCCCACGAAGGGGCTTGAAGAGGTAACACAATTAACACTGTCAGCTTCAGTACTGCTTCTTTGTTTTTGAATCCAGGCAAACAAAACAAGCTTGGCTAGCATATCCAGTAGGCGCATATAATAACCACATATGATGAAATATTAAACACTGGATGACCACTTATTTCATAAATACTTCAAAACCATTACAAAATACTTTTCAACGGTCATTAAATTTCACATTCACGTAATTAATATGTAATCAAGAAATCATGGAACGGCCTTGGTTCATGGCTTGGCGATTATCTTAATAACAACGTAGAATAGTCCCTTCCAACTCATCACAAATCACTAGCCAGCTCAACTAAACAGGACATTTATAGCACATGACACAACAAGCCTCTATCTTATGGCACGACTATGAATCCTGGGGGGCGGATCCCCATAAAGATCATCCCAGTCAATTCGCAGCAATTAGAACTGACCTTGATCTTAATGAGATTAGCGCTCCAATGAATTGGTATTGCCAAATCCCTAATGACTGTCTTCCCCACCCTCAGGCTTGCTTGATCACTGGTATTACTCCACAACGCTCATTACGAGATGGTTTATTGGAATTTGATTTTATACAACGAATTCTTTTTGAAATGAGCCAGCCAGGAACTTGTAGCGCGGGTTACAATAGTATTCGATTTGATGATGAAATGACGCGTTTCACTGCCTATCGTAACTTTCATGATCCTTATGCTCGTGAATGGCAAAACGGTAACAGTCGCTGGGATATTATTGATTTAGTAAGAGCCGCCTATGCGTTAAGACCAGAAGGTATTAATTGGGTATATAAAGAAGATGGAACGCCCAGCTTTAAGCTTGAGCAATTAAGCATAGCCAATAACATCATCCATGCCGATGCTCACGATGCGTTGTCAGATGTACGAGCGACAATTGGATTAGCCAAGCTCATTAAGACCAAACAGCCTAAATTATACGACTATGTGTTCTCGCTACGTTTCAAGAAAAATGTAAATAGCCAGATTGATTGTTTTAATATGAAGCCACTGGTTCATATTTCTTCAAGGTTTCCAGCATCGAATGGATGTTGCTCCTGGATAGTGCCAATCAGCCCTCACCCGGTAAATAGTAATGCAACTATCTGTGTGAATTTAGCACTACCGCCTGAGCCACTATTTGAATTAAGCGTAGAAGAAATAAAAGCAAAACTTTACACGCCAAATTCAGAACTACAGGAAAATGAAACACGCATACCTCTCAAGTTACTACATAGCAATAAGAGCCCGGTCATTGCCCCCGCAAAAACATTAACGCCAGAACATGCTGAGCGACTCAATATTGATCGTCAGATATGTCTGGATAATTTACAGAAACTTCGTTCTTTCACCGGATTGCAACAAAAATTAAGCGCCGTGTTTGAACAAGAAGATCATCCTCAAGAATCTGATGCTGAATTTGCCTTATATTCTGGCGGATTTTTTAATCACAGCGACAAAGCTAAAATGGAGCAAATTCGCCAAAGCGATAAGTATCAACTCAGTAATTTTACTAACAGCTTTGATGACCCAAGATTAAATAGATTATTGTTCTACTATCGAGGACGTAACTTTCCCGACACCTTTTCAGAATCAGAAATGCAAAAATGGCAAGCTCATCGTCGCTATCGATTAACCGATCCAACTTCACCTGCATCGATCAATTTAGAGTCATTTCTACATGAATTGGAGGCTCTTGCGGACACTTATCAACAAGATCAGAAAAAAATAAGCATAATAAAAGACTTGTATCGTTATGCCGAGCAACTATAAACTTCAATAAATTAAAAAATGGCCGATACTTACACTAGTAAGTTAACTAACGATTGAATAGTTTATGGAAGGCATCTCCCTCAGACTAGAAGAAAATAACAAAGATGTTGTGCTAACTATCAAGCCTGGGCAAGTAAAAGGCAGGGTTGATGCGCAGGCACTGCATAACTTTGTCAAAAATAGTGAGTATGCAAACTTCTTCATTATGGAAGATGCCATTGCCAGTGCCGCCAGCTCACTCAAGATTGCTCAGCAAGCGTCAAAAAATAATGAAATTATAGAGCGTGTTGCGGAACGTCGTGATGCCATTGCAAGGTTCGCAATGGACGAAGACGAAATGAAGGCCTATTTGAGCATCACCGCTCCTAACGCAGGTAAACATATCACTATTAGTGACCTGAACAAGCTTGCGAAAGATGCAGGAATTGTTCGGGGTTTAAGCCGAAAACGTATGCAATTACTGCTTGCCGAGGTTAAGCAAGTTGCTCCTGGTGGAGTCGTTGAAGATTTGGTCGCCAAAGGGCTTCCTGCTCGTCACGGTAAAAACTCCAGAGTTGTTCCATTGGTTCCTAATGCACTGGAACGTATATTACGACCTCAACGTGTAGACGAATCGAAAGTTGATATGCGTAATTTGGGGGAAATTATCTGTGTTAAAGCGGGTACCCCGATTTCTCGTCGACTACCACCAACATTAGGAAGAGATGGTTATACTGTCACCAACACCCCGCTAGAGAGCCAGCAAGGACAATGGGTAGCCTTTAAGCCCGGCTCAGGAACCAAACTAAGCGATACCGATGAAAATCTGTTGTTATCAGAAATCAACGGCATGCCGAAATTTAAAAATGAGCAGATGTGGGTAGACGATACCTTTATTTGCAAGGGCTGTAACGTTGGTACGGGAAATATCAATTATGATGGCGCAGTGTTGGTCAACGGTGACGTTACAGAAAAAATGAAAATTGTGGCTACCGGGGATGTAACCATCAACGGTTTTGTTGACTCAGCAACTATCCAAGCTGGCGGCGATATTATCATTACCGAAGGGGCAATGGGTAAAGTTAACGAAGCCAACACAGAATTTGGCACGTCGCTAATTGCTCAGGGCAGCGTTCACGTCCAACACGGGCAGGGCTTGGATATTATGTGCAATGGTAATGTAACCATTGGACGCCAACTGGCCTACAGCCGCATTGTTTGCCGAGGAAGTGTTATTGTTGGCCCGGTAGACAATCCTAACGGTAATCTGTTCGCTTGTGAGATCCAGAGTCAAGACGCGATTAGAGCGGGTACATTAGGCGCTGTTTCAGGTAGCACATTGTCGATTGATTTCAGCTCTGGCTTCAATATGCTGGTTGAGAAGAAAGAACAATTAGACGAAATGGTGCAACAGATCCAACGCAACTTTAAACGTCACGAAGACAAGATAGCCTTTATTAAAAGTAAGAAGATACCAGCTGAACTTGCAGACAAAGTGATAGAAGCTGTCACTCTATACAATAATGAAAAGCAATTAATGGAGTGGCTGGAAGAAAAAGCGCTACAAATGAAAAAGGCTAAAGAACAGTACACTGAAGAAATTGGCCTGTTTGCTACTCAAAGGTTATATCCTGGTGTCGTGGTCAAGCTAAATAATCGTACCTGGAGAGCTGAACGAGAGTATCCCAAAGCCAAGATCCATTATTATGAGCATCAATGGCAATACGAACCCATTTATTAATCCAATGTGTGGATAACAACGGGCAATACAGTGCCCGCTGTTACCCGCTATAAATCTTAATAATACAATTCAATTAAACTTCCCTTACCTATCTACTTTTTAAAATTTCTCTTTCTGCTAGTTCGTCATAGTATCATCAATATTCCGTCGTAAATTTCATGGCATAACTGCTATGAATACGTTATTTTTTACAGTTAATCAATCGCCTTCCAATAGAGAGAGAATATTTAATGAGCAACATTTACTCATTTGACGTAGTTAAAAATAATGGAGAAAAACAGGCATTATCTGATTATTCCGATAA
This sequence comes from Paraneptunicella aestuarii, assembly GCF_019900845.1. Lineage (NCBI taxonomy): Bacteria > Pseudomonadati > Pseudomonadota > Gammaproteobacteria > Alteromonadales > Alteromonadaceae > Paraneptunicella > Paraneptunicella aestuarii. Next base: position 2,830,841 of record NZ_CP074570.1, read on the forward strand.
AGTAATTTTGATCGTTAACACAGCAAGTAAATGTGGTTTTACACCTCAATATGAAGGATTACAGAAATTATATGATAAATATCATGAGCAAGGTTTAGAAATACTTGCGTTTCCATGTGATCAATTTGGGCATCAAGAGCCAGGTGATGATAAGGAAATCGCTCAATTCTGTAGCCTTAACTACAATGTCTCATTCCCATTATTCAAAAAGCTGGAAGTTAATGGCGATAATGCCTCACCTTTATTTTCATATTTAAAGAAAAACGCTCCAGGAATTTTTGGAAGTGAAGGGATTAAGTGGAATTTCACTAAGTTTTTAGTTAGTAAAAAAGGAGATGTAATAAAACGATATGCTCCAAAGACTGCACCTGAGAAACTTGAGAATGACATAAAAGAAGAGCTTGAAAAATAAACCTTTATCTCATTAATAAACAATTAACTATTACATACGTAATATACATAGCATGAATAATTTCTTTTATAAAATCATAAAAAAGCCGAAAGAATTTAATTAGCATTATCAAAATAGGTCATGGACGTTCGCCCAAATTAAATTTGAGCTGGGGGGCCCGTCCATGACCCAAACAGTTTGGAGGGTAATTCAAATAATTTAAATTCGCAGAGTCTGAAAAATGCTTATTTTTCAATAAGTGACAACCTGTCATTTCGGAGCGAATTCCCATACAAACCTCCCATCCAATTAATAACATCAACAATATAAACCCCCCTACAATGAAGAGAGCTAAACACTTTTTTGAGGCAAGCGATGTTACCTTAACGCTAACAAGGTTATTCATTCAAAGTAGGTAAACTAGTGATTTTCGATACTTTCCATTCAACAAATAATGCTAGAAAACAAAAATTTATCACCTAACAAAAAAACAAGACAACGAAATGAGACTTGGAGGATGATATACAAGTTGATGTCAGAAAAACCTGACACTTTTAAATAAAGTTCGCTTTTTTAAGCAGCAGATAAAAACTGGATGGCATAACAGAAGGAAATTATTTTCTATGATCTAATTAAAATGTGTAGAAAGAAAAGGCTACAAAAGTAATTAGATTATTCTCTCGCAGCCAAAAAAGCCAATATTTAGTCTTCGAATCCCTTTGTATCTTCGATTGCATTTTTCTCAATGTGTTCTTGAACAATAACAGCCATTTCGTTCAGCAATCCTTTCACATTTGTTAAACCACATGCACTAGCAATAAGTAAAAACTGATCATACCGGGGTTTTCCAACGCCACATTCCCAAGAACTATAAGTCTGTCTGCTAACCCCTGCGATTTTAGCCAACTCAATGGTTGTCTTTTTCCCATGTAATCTCATGGCTCGCAAATTGTCGCCGGTAAAACGATGTTTAACCATTGTAATATAAGCTTTTTCTTTAAAAAGTTAATGAAACAAAATAGTGTTCCATATGGAAATAATGAGCGCATCTTATAGAGTTGAAATATTACCGTCAAGATATTAAATGCGCGAAAAAGTGTATCACTATATCACCACATTATTAAACACATATAGGATATTTTTTTGTTTTCAATAAAAATTAAAACTTGAATTAAAAAAGAAAAAAGAGACTATCATTGAAAAATAAGAGAAAACAACAAAACAAAAAAAATAAAAAAAGCAAAGAAAAACAACAATAAAAAACAACATGTAGAACAAAATAAAATAGCACTAAAATACGGAATGCAAAAAAAGGAGCGCAGGACTCCTTTTATGAAATTAACAGACTATTCAAATAATTTTTGATGTAAATTTTCAACAATTCTTTCGGCGTCTTCAGCATAAACCAGAAAACATAAATTATTCGGACTTGCTCCATGACAAATCATTCTCAAATTATAAGAATCCATGGCAGACAAGATTTTCCCACCTACACCATTAACCGATTGAAGTCGATTTCCAATAACTGCAATTAATGATAATCCCTGCTCTACTTTTACATCACAAATTTCCCCAAGTTCAGCAAGTAATTCAGAGCTCAACGTTTTACGAGTACCATTTTGAGGTTCATCAATTGTTAATGCGACACTAATTTCTGAAGTTGTAATTAAATCAACACTAATTTTATATTTGGCAAGAATGCCAAATACATCAGCAAGGAACCCCGTGGCATGCAGCATATTGGGGCTTTTCAGAGTAAGTAACACCTGATCTCTTCTAAGAGCAATAGCTCTATAAGCTGGACGTTCCTGTGTTTCTCTGGAAATCCATGTTCCCCCATCATTTGCGGCACGGCTAGAGCCAACAAACACTTTCGACCCGGAGCGAATAGCAGGAATCAGTGTGGCAGGATGAAGTATCTTGGCTCCAAAAGTCGCCATTTCAGCTGCTTCATCAAAACTAATCTCAGGAATAGGTCTGGCACTGCTGGCAACTCGGGGATCGGTAGTAAAGATACCTGTTACATCGGTCCAAATATGAAGCGTTTCAGCATCTAGAGCCTCAGCAAGTAACGCTGCGGTATAATCACTCCCTCCTCGTCCCAGTGTGGTAGTTGCGTTCTCACTATCAGATCCAATAAATCCCTGGGTTACAAAAACACTGCGGCTTAATTCAGGCTTCATGAGTGTTTGAGCCTGACGCCTTGTAGCTTGAATATCAGGTTGAGCCTGGCTGAAAGTAGAGTCTGTTTTTAGCACCTGCCGAATATCAAAATTGACAGCTTGCACACCTCTCTGACGCAATAACTCAGCAAATAAAAGGGACGACATTCGTTCGCCAAAGGAAAGCAGCGCATCTTTTAATTTCAAGCTTTCAGATAATTGCTCATTTCTTGCGATTGCAGACATTTCGTGGATAAGGTTATCCAAAGCAGTTAATACATCTGCCGGCTGTTTTAAACGCCCAATAACGGCATATTCAATGTCACAAATAGCCTGAATTATCTTATCTTGTTGTTCTGCAGTAAGATTCCCCTGAGCTAATTGCACAAGGTAGTTAGTCACGCCAGCAGAGGCACTGACAACAACAACTCGAGTGTCCGGATTATTAACAATGATATCCGCGCAACGCTGCATAGCATCATAATCAGCCACACTGGTTCCACCGAATTTCGCAACGTTTAATTGATTCATAAGCTACAAATTCCTGAATGTTAAATACAAGAAAATGGGAGAATGGGTAGCAGAAGATCAATAACAGGCTGAAAGCCAGTATCGAAAGGTTCGACAAAGTACAGAACACTTATACCGAAGCACCCCACTCCGCCACCAAATATAAATTTAGTGCCACGAAGCGACAGTTACAGAGTTTCACCTCAAATAACCGAATTTAAAGTGTTCCAACACACTTCAATTCTCGGCATTAGTCCCCCTCGGTAATAATTATTAAAAATAACAATTATCAAATATTGGCTGCATAATTACGCTAATAACAAGGTTATTAAAAGAATTACGCTGATGATTGGACATCTCCAATACCCTACCTGGCTAATGCACCTCTTCAGACAGTAAAAGGAATCGATGATTAAAAGCAATTCATAGAATAAATGCAAGGCATTTTCTTAAAATGAGCTAGTTAATTTTATGAAAAATTATAAACACTAATGACGCGGCAATTCTATTAACCTGAAGTTAACAAAAATAAATATTTATCCACATTAAATAGAAGTTTTTTAGAAAAAAAACGAAAATTTAAATTACACGAACAATAATATGGAAATATTTTCCTAGCCACATATAAGGCTCTTTAGTTCCATATTCCAGTTCTAACGCAAAAAGTTCATCGTACTTTTCTTCAATCGCTTCTTTTTGCTTTACATAATCGTGAAAACAACGAATACCAGACTGACTCACAACCTCTACAGGCAGCTTGTCCAACATGCTTATGACCTTCTCAGGAGTGATTGGCGAGTGAGGCGTCAAACGAACCTGATTCCTTTTTTTCATTCCACCTAAAACAAAATGGAAGTTACCGTACACCATATTGCTGAATAGCTGAGCATGGTAGTTATAAAAACTCAGGGAAATGTATCCACCCGGTTTGGTCAGAGAAACCAAGTCATCAAGCAATTGACCTTGATCTGCGGCCCATTCCAACACCGCATGACAAGTAACGAGATCGTATGATGATTGTTTAGGGATCTCCTGAATTGATGAGCAAAGATATTGAACATCAGGGAATGCCTGACACTTTTCTTGAGCTGCCAATAGGGATTCACTGGAAATGTCATTCAAAGTCACTCTATGCCCTAATTGCAATAGAGCACGAGTCATTTCTCCAGTGCCCCCACCGGCATCCAGAATATCCATTGACGCATCAGTCAAAACATGTTCACGCAATTGATGCAATAACAATTCATGCCTCAATTTACCTTTACTGGTACCATAGATATTCTTGTCAAACTTACGTACCAAATCATCAAAATTGCGATCGTTTTTACTCATCAGCACCAGACTAATCATTCAAAGTTGCAGAATTAAATCATGGATTTATTTACATTCAAAAAAATAGTTGCTCATTTACTTATGCCATTACCCGTTATTGCTTGCCTATTAATCCTGGCCTTGTATTGGACAATACGAAAACGTAACAAGCTGGCTTTCATAGCTCAGTTATGCGTTTTATTCATGGTCATAATGTTGGGTAATCCAACTATCGCTAACAAGCTGCTTTCACCTATGGAAAGAACATTCAAGCAATATGATTTAGACACCAAAGTAAATACGATTGTCGTTTTAGGATGTGGTCATAGTAATGATGGTATGCTCCCTGTCACCGCACAGCTTTACGGTTGTTCTTTATATCGCCTAGCAGAAGCCATGAGGATATATAAGGCTAATCCGGGAAGCAAAATCATCACATCAGGTTATGGCGGAACTGAACAATTCAGTAATGCCTTTATGGTAAAAGAAGCGGCTATAGCAATGGGAATTCCAGCTCAAGACATCAGTATAATTGAGTCGCCAAGAAACACAGCGGAAGAAGCTGATGCTATAAAACTAAAACTTGGAAACAAGAAATTTGCTTTAGTCACATCAGCCAGCCACATGCCTCGAGCCATAAGCACATTTAATGAAAAAGGCTTGTTCCCCATTCCCGCACCAGCCGGACACTTGGCAAAAGATGCCAGCCGAGCCAATTGGTGGCAACAGCTACCTCAATCTGAAAATTTACGCAAAGCCGAAACCTGGTGGTACGAAACGATGGGACAATTGGCACAAAAGTTAGGATAAACAGTAAAAACAGGCTGTTCCAGTTGCAGGTAACAGCCTAATGCGCCTCAATGTCTATACCGGATTGTTAATATCAATAAACTCAACCTTCAAACCCAGTTCAGCAGCTAGATGTTCCCCTAATGCTTTAGCCCCATATCGCTCTGTTGCGTGATGTCCTGCAGCAATAAAGTGAATCCCCATTTCTCTGGCTGTATGAATAGTCTGCTCAGAGGCTTCTCCTGTAATGAATGCATCGATTCCTTCTTGAGCAGCTAATTCTATATACCCTTGCCCACCGCCGGTACACCAGGCCACAGTATGAATTTCATCTTTCCCAGCCGCCTCAATCAATGGTTTTCTGCCAAGTTGTAAACTAATACGTTGCTCCAAGGCATTAATATCGATGCCATTCACAAAACAGCCTCGACGCACAACACTTTGCGCATTTCCCTCTTCTATCGGTTCATTCCCTTCGATATCAAGAAGCTTGGCCAACTGAGCGTTATTACCTAAAACCGGATGGCAATCCAACGGCAAATGATACGCAAACAGGTTAATATCATTGGCAAGCAAAGCACGAATACGATTACGCTTCATTCCTGTAATGACCTGATTTTCGCCTTTCCAAAAATAACCATGATGTACCAATATCGCATCAGCCTGAACATCAATTGCAGCATCGATCAGCGCCTGCGATGCCGTTACTCCCGTAACCACTTTATGTACGTCGGTTTTTCCTTCAACCTGAAGCCCATTTGGGCAATAGTCTCGAAATAGCCACGGCTGCAACAATTCGTCCAAATAGGCTAATAATTTGGTATTTTCCAAGCGAATATCCTCTCTAAAATGAAAAGCTGGGTCGAATATTAGACATTTTACTTAAAAGCAGGTATAACAATCGCCTTAAATTTTCGCAATCTTAAAATCAATAAGGCAATACAATAACGATATGAGTAAATTGGATAAAGACGAAGTTATAGCCAAATTTACCGAAGCATATAAAGCGGCTAATGGCAAAGAGCCACAAATTGAAGTTAAAAGTGGCTGGTATAGCGTTGACGGCGGTAAAAATATTCGTTTGGCTCAAATAGAAGAAATGTTGGCAGAACTCACTAGCGGTTCAACCAATACAAGCGAAGCAAAAGCAGAGAAAACAGAAAAAGCTGCTGCGCCTAAAGCTGAAAAAGCACCTAAGAAAGAAAAAGCCCCAGCTAAGAAAGCTGCGCCCAAGCCTAAAGCTTCTGGCGGTTTTTCAGTGAAAGCCTATTGGGCTGAAAAAATCACTGAAAACAACCCAGGTTCAAAATTACCTCGCTAAACCTGGCAATCAGAGATATCACACACCGTTAGCCAATGCTTTCGGTGTGATCTTCTCTTATATTTCTTCAGCGATTTTTCTAAAGCCTTCTATTTTTCTATCCTAAGCATGCAACCCCAATTCTATAGGGAATGGCTGTAAGTATGCCTGTTGCTCAAGATAAGGATTAGGAAAGCGTTTCAAATGATGGCGCAGTAAAGTTAAGGGCGCCAGTAAAGGCACATAGCCCAACCGGAAATGCTCAATCGCTTGAGACAACTCTCGTTTCTCTTCTTGCTCCAAATGCTTCTTAAAGAATCCCTGTAAATGCATAAGCACATTAGTATGCTTCTTACGGGAAACTGTACGAGATAATGCCGCCATCATTAGCGATTGATACTCACTCAAAGTGCTGGCGAGCTCTCCCTGCGACGCCTGAGCAACAATACGCCCGAGTTGACGATAAATATCTTCTTTATAAGCGAGGATCAAAAACTTGTAACGACTATGAAACGCCACCAAACTTCTCACACTTGGCTGTTCCAACACTTGGGTACGGAATTCATGATGAGCCATGACCCTAACGAAAAAGCTTTCACGTAAGCCTTGATCATTCAATCGCCCATCTTCTTCAATAGGTAGATTAGGAAAATGTGCTTTCATTTTCGCAACATACAACCCCATACCTTTACGATGCAACAAATCACCCTGCTCGGTATAGACCTTTATTCGCTCCATGCCACAGGAAGGAGACTTTGCCGCAACGATATATCCATCCATCGCTTTCAATCGAGAATGAACAGACTGATAAAAATTCTCCATAGCTTCAGAGTGGTCAATACTACCATCTTTGGAATCAACCAATCTGATTGAGATATTATCTGACTGTTGAAATTCTCTTAAATGAATCGTCGGCCTGGGCACAGGCATTCCCATACCAACTTCAGGGCATATGGGCACCAATTCAAAAATATCAGCAACCTTTTTTGCCACAAAACCTGATTTTTTATGTCCACCATCATAGCGAACTGATTGCCCTAGCACACAAGAGCTAACACCAATCTTAATTTTCATAGCAGATATCGAATTTTGAATAGTTTAAACACCAAGCAAAGCTCGGAAATAAGAACAGACTGTATGTATAAAATGGTTAGTTCCTATCGACAGATATCGACAGGAACTAACTCTCATTAAATCACAAACAATATTTAAGGAGTTTCTGAAGGCTTTGAATTCTCAACCCGACTCTTCAATTTTTGTCCAGGTCGGAATGTTACTACTCGCCGAGCTTTAATAGGAATATCTTCCCCTGTTTTAGGATTACGACCTGGTCGCTCATTTTTGCTACGCAGATCGAAATTTCCAAAACCGGAAAGTTTCACTTGCTCCCCAGCTTCTAACGCTTCGCGCATTTCCTCAAAGAAATACTCAACCAAATCCTTGGCATCACGCTTGTTTAATCCAAACTTTTCGAACAAATGTTCCGAAATCTCAGCTTTAGTTAGGGCCATAAGACTAATCCCTCAAAGACGCACCAAAATCAGTACATAATTTTTCGACTACAACATTCACTATAGACTGAATCTCAGCCTCTTCCAGTGTTCTGTTGTCATCTTGTAAAGTAAGAGAGATCGCCAAGCTCTTGTGACCTTCAGGGATCCCTTCTCCCTTGTATACGTCAAACAAGTTTAGGCCAACTAATTGATTTACGCTACATTTTTCGACAGCAGATAAAATATCAGCCGCTGCGACCTCATCTTTAACAATAATAGCAAGGTCTCGACGGTTTGCAGGATATTTGGAAAGTTCCTTACTCGCAGGAATCACTTTCTCTCCTAAAGCAGCCACAGCAAGCTCAAATACGAAGGTTTTACCTTTTAAATCCAAAGAATTTTCGTACTTGGGATGCAATGCACCAATATATCCAACCAGTTGCTCACCATTGAAAATGGCAGCAGCTTGCCCAGGATGTAAATAAGAGGCTTGTTCTAGATTAGCTCGCTCGAAGCGGAACTTTCCAGGTTGAACACATTTGTTCAACATCGCCTCAACATCACCTTTTAAATCAAAGAAGTCACATTTGCGATTATCAGAATTCCAACTTTCTGGCAAAACCAAGCCAGAAATCACACCTGCGATCATTTCTTCTTGCTTTAAGCCCAAATCAGCTTGCTCATCTGGAACAAAACGCAATCCGGTTTCAAACAAGCGAACGCGATTTTGCTGGCGATTCAGGTTGTAAGACAGAGCTTGCAATAATCCCGGTAACAAACTCAAACGCATTACCGACATATCCGCAGAAATAGGATTTGGAAGATGAAATCCTTCTTGCTCAGGGAATAACGCAGCTTGCATTTTTGGATCAACAAATGAATAGGTAATCGCTTCTTGGTAATCTCGAGCAATTAACACATTCTTCAATTCAGTTAAGGTAATATTCGCTTCTTTGGTATTACGCATTCTCAAATCAGCTTTAGGGGCCTCATTTGGAATATTGTTGTAACCATACACACGAGCAACTTCTTCAACCAAATCTTCTTCAATGGCAATATCAAAACGGAAAGAAGGGGCGACAACATCCCATTTGCCATCTAATTCAGTAACAGACAACCCCAAACGAGTCAGTATTTCAGTGACCTTCTCTTTCGGGATCTCAATACCAATTAGCCTTTCAAGCTTTTCAGCTCGTAAGGTGATTTCGTTCATTTTAGGAATATGCTGTTCCAATACGGCTTCAGTAATCGGCCCAGCTTCACCACCAACGATGTCTAACAACAGCTTGGTAGCTCGTTCCATTGCAGTACGCTGCAATTGAGGATCGACACCACGCTCATAGCGGTGAGATGCATCAGTGTGCAAACCATACTGACGAGCTTTACCTGCAATGGCTAAAGGCGCAAAGAAGGCACTTTCCAGGAAAATATGACGGCTTGATTCAGTCACCCCGGAATCCAAACCACCAAAAATGCCCGCCATTGCGACAGGTGCTTTATGGTCTGCGATGATCAAAGTATCAGACTTTAATTCAACTTCATTACCGTCCAACAAAGTCAGCTTTTCACCTTCTTTAGGGAAACGAACTTTAATGCCGCCTTGTAGTTTTTCCAAATCAAAGGCGTGCATTGGATGGCCTAATTCCAGCAACACGTAGTTGGTCACATCAACAACTGGATCAATACTGCGAACACCACAACGACGCAGTTTTTCTTGCATCCAGACAGGAGATGTCGCCGCCAGATTGATGTTACGAATCACACGTCCAAGATAACGCGGACAGGCTTCGTTGGCTTCCAATTCGATAGCGAATTCATCGTCAATCATTGGAGCAACAGGTTCAATAACAGGAACCGTCACATCCAGATTGTTTAATACGCCTACTTCACGCGCCAAACCTTTAATGCTTAAACAATCGGCACGGTTAGCGGTTAAGTCCACTTCAATTGTGACATCATCCAGTACAAGATAATCACGAATATCAGTGCCAATCGGCGCATCTTCTGGAAGTTCAATAATACCGCTGTGATCTTCTGAAATACCCAATTCAGAATAGGAGCACAACATACCATGAGAAGGCTGCCCACGAAGCTTGGCTTTCTTAATCTTGAAATCACCTGGCAAAACTGCGCCCACAACAGCAACAGCAACTTTTAATCCCAGGCGGCAGTTTGGTGCGCCACAAACGATATCAAGAAGTTCGTCCTGACCAACATTAACCTTTGTCACTCGCAGTTTATCGGCATCAGGATGCTGACCACATTCAACCACTTCACCAACCACCACACCTGAAAATTCACCCGCAACAGGATCAACTGCGTCTACTTCAAGGCCGGCCATTGTAATTTGCTCAGCCAATGCTTCACTTGTCAGAGCAGGGCTTACCCACTCTCTTAACCATTTTTCACTGAATTTCATCGGTCTGCTTACTTAAATTGTTTCAATAAACGAAGATCATTTTCAAAGAATGATCGCAAATCGGTTACGCCGTAACGCAGCATCGTTAAACGCTCTACCCCCATACCAAAAGCAAACCCTGAGAACTCTTCCGGGTCAATATCTACTGCTTTCAAAACATTGGGGTGAACCATGCCACAGCCTAACACTTCCAACCATTTGCCATTTTTTCCCATTACATCAACTTCGGCTGACGGTTCGGTAAATGGAAAATAAGAAGGACGAAAACGAACCTGCAAACTCTCTTCAAAGAAATGTTCCAGAAAGTCGTGCAAGATCCCTTTTAACTCGGTAAAAGTCACTCGTTTATCAACCATCAACCCTTCAACTTGATGGAACATTGGTGTATGCGTTTGATCGTAATCGTTTCGATATACACGTCCGGGAGAAATGATACGAAGAGGGGGTTTTTCAGCCTCCATGGTGCGAATTTGTACACCAGAGGTTTGCGTACGCAACATCATGTCAGGATTAAAATAAAAGGTATCGTGGTCTGCTCTTGCAGGATGATGCGCCGGCATATTTAACGCATCAAAATTATGAAATGCATCTTCCACTTCTGGCCCGGATTTTACTTCAAACCCTAACTCACCAAAGAACTGTTCAATTCGGTTTATAGTGCGAGTTACAGGGTGTAGACCACCAGAAGATGCGTAACGACCAGATAGCGTGACATCAATGCTTTCTTTGGCTAGTTTTTCAGACAATTCCTGTTCTTTCAGGAATTCGCCACGAGAATGAAGTATATCCTGGATAACCTGTTTGGCTTCATTGATTTTTTGACCAACAACAGGACGCTCTTCAGCAGATAACTGCCCCAAACTTTTTAATAGCCCTGTAAGCTTGCCTTTCTTCCCTAAAAATGCAACCCTAACTTCGTCCAGTGCTGGGACATTGTCAGATGCAGCAATACTTTTTTCCGCTTCTTTGATAATGGCTTCGAGATCCATAATCTCCCCAATATTCGGCTCAAAACATGTGAGATGGTCATTGACCACGGTGAGCGGGCAATTCTACACGAAAGCCAAACGAGGCGACTAGTGAAAATGCAGTATATTTAACAGATTGACGCATTTTACCGAAATTTAAGTAGTAACATTCTAGAAATAGCAGGAGGAAGTCGCTAAATGCGTGTCTATGCGGCAAGACAAGCAATTCTGAATCGCCGAAAACAGTCCGTTGCCTATGAATTATTTTTCAGGGATGGCGTTAGCAACAGTTTTCCTAATATTGACTCAACAGCAGCCACCTCCAAACTCATGCTTAATCACCACTTCAATGTGGGTTTTAAGACAATTACCAGAGGTAAACGTGCGCTGATCAATTTCTCTGAGCAAGCTATTTTAGCCAGATTACCGACTCTTTTACCGGCAAACGACATTGTTGTTGAAATTCTGGAAGATGTACCACCGTCTGAAGAAGTATTCCAGGCTTGTCGAGAAATGTTCCATCAGGGATATCGTTTGGCGCTTGATGATTTTCAATATCATCATGGCTGGGAGAAATTCATGAATTTCACTCGCCTTATTAAGTTTGATATTCAACATACGCCTCTTAATAAGCTTGGTGGAATACTGCCAGAATTAAAGAAAAAATATAAACAAATTAAATTTCTGGCAGAAAAAATAGAGACTTATGAAGAATACGAACAAGCCAGAGAAATGGGCTTTGACTTCTTCCAGGGCTATTTTTTCTGTCGTCCAGAAATGATGAGCCACAACGATATAGATGTTAGTTATCAAATCGTTATGGCTATTTACGCGGAAGTGCTTAAACCCAATTTCAGTTATGACAGGTTAGCTCGTCTGTTTGAAAAAGATGTTTCCCTAACCTACAAATTACTTAAATTTATTAATTCGGGATTATTTGTACTGGTAGAGCCGATCGGCTCTATTAAGCAAGGTTTAGTCTACCTTGGAGAAGAAAGAGCAAGAAAATTCATCTCTCTGATTGCGACGGCTCATTTGGGAATAGTAAAACCCATGGAGCTCATCAGGATGTCAGTCATTAGAGCGCGCTTTTGTGAATTTATTGCTGAAAAATCACATCCCGCAATGAAAGATCAGGCGTTTTTGCTCGGCCTATTCTCCTTAATTGATGCCATTCTGGATAAATCAATGGAAGATATCGTTCAGGCATTACCTTTGGTAGAGGAAATCAGAGAAGCACTCATAGGCTACAAAAATGTGTTATTTCACAACTTGGAGCTAGTGAAGGCTTATGAATCAGGAAGCTGGTACAACACCCAGAAAAAAGCGCGAGTATTACGATTACAACAGGATTCTTTGGCTGAAATGTACAATAAAGCCGTCGCTTGGTCTGAATCGTTCGAAGAAGGTACTGAACAAATTGCTGCATTAACCGATGATATATAAGGCTCTTTACCGAGCCTTTATTTCATTGCACTTGCTTTTTCAATTCGGCTTTTCAATTTAGTTTTTCAACAGATATAAAAAAGGAGCGTTAAACGCTCCTTTTTCAAAATCACATCAACAGATGCAAATCTTACAAAGCACCTTTTGCAGTTTCAACCAAAGCAGTGAATGCTGCTTTGTCATGGACTGCGATGTCAGAAAGGATCTTACGATCGATTTCAACAGATGCTTTCTTAAGACCATTGATGAATCGGCTGTATGACATACCGTTCTGACGAGCGGCAGCGTTAATACGCGCAATCCACAATTGACGGAACTGACGCTTGCGTTGACGGCGGTCACGATAAGCATATTGACCCGCTTTAGTTACCGCTTGATAAGCAACGCGGTATACACGACTACGAGCGCCGTAATAACCTTTTGCTTGCTTCAGTACTTTCTTGTGACGTGCACGCGCCACTACACCACGTTTTACTCTAGGCATTATTCAGTCTCCCGTTACACGTAAGGCATCATACGTTGAATCAACGCAGTATCCGATTCATGAACTAATTTTTTACCACGTAGATGACGTTTACGCTTAGAGCTTTTTTTCGTCAAAATGTGGCGCAAATGAGACTGCTTGCTTTTGAAACCACCAGAAGCAGTTTTTCTAAAACGCTTCGCGGCTCCGCGGTTAGTTTTCATTTTTGGCATGAGTATATACTCCGCATTTTTAAGGCAGCATGCATAACACGCTGCTAATTACAAACTGGTTGCAAGGTGATTAGCTGTTCTAAAAGAACATCTAATACTTGTAGTGACCTTACCACCTACTTTTTAGAGGGGGCTAATACCATGATCATCTGGCGACCTTCTACCCTATTAGGGAAAAACTCGCAAGAAGCAATGTCTTCCAAATCCGTTTTAATACGGTTTAGAAGTTCAATACCGATCTCTTGGTGAGCCATTTCACGACCGCGAAAGCGAACCGTAACTTTGGCTTTATCACCCCCTTCGAGAAAGCGACGCAGGTTGCGCAGTTTTACCTGGTAGTCGCCAATATCAGTGCCAGGGCGAAATTTAATCTCCTTGACCTGAATTTGTTTCTGTTTTTTCTTCTGCTCTTTCTGAGCCTTACTTTTCTCGAAAAGAAACTTACCGTAATCCATTACTTTACAGACAGGAGGAGTGGCATTAGGGCTAATTTCAACCAGATCCATATCACTCTGCGAAGCTCGTTCTAAAGCTTCCGTCAGAGAAACAACACCGACCTGTTCCCCATCCTTTCCAATTAAACGAACCTCTCTTGCTGTAATTTCATCGTTGATGCACTCTTTGTTTGCATCAGCCTTGTTGTTGCTTCTTTTAATAAGCAATTCCTCCGAGAAAAGTTAATATCATGATTTCTGTTCAATTTCTTGAATCAGTTTATTCACTATATCGTCAATGTGGAATTTACCAAGGTCTTCACCTTTACGAGTCCGAACAGCCACTTCACTGCTCTCAACTTCCTGATCTCCGACCACTAACATATATGGAACGCGCTTAAGCGTGTGCTCGCGGATTTTAAAGCCAATTTTTTCATTTCTCAAGTCCGCTTTTACTCTTATGCCATGTTTCCGTAACTTTTCAGCAACAGAAAGCACATATTCGGCCTGTTTATCGGTAATATTCAGGATAACGACCTGAGTCGGAGCCAACCAAAGTGGAAAATGACCAGCATACTCTTCAGTTAAAATACCAATAAATCTTTCGAGCGAGCCTAATATAGCACGGTGAATCATAACCGGTACTTTTCTTTCTCCATCTTCAGCAACATAAGTGGAATCTAATCTTGCCGGCATAGAGAAATCGAGCTGAACTGTACCGCACTGCCATTCACGATCCAAACAGTCGTGCAAAGTAAATTCGATCTTAGGCCCGTAGAATGCGCCCTCACCTTCCTGATATTCAAACTCAATATCATTAGACTTCAGAGCTTCTGCCAAGGCTTCCTCAGCTTTATCCCAAATTTCATCACTACCCACACGTTTTTCAGGACGAGTGGAAAGTTTCACATCAATTTTTTCAAAACCAAAGGTTTGATAAGTCTCGTAAACCATCTTGATACAACCGCTGACTTCATCAAGAATTTGCTCTTCGGTACAGAAAATATGAGCATCATCCTGAGTAAAACCACGAACACGCATCAAACCATGTAGAGAACCAGATGGCTCATTACGATGGCAGCTACCAAACTCTGCCATACGTAAAGGTAAATCACGATAAGATTTTAGACCCTGATTGAAAATTTGCACGTGCCCCGGACAGTTCATTGGCTTAACGGCATATTCTCTATGTTCCGACTGTGTCGTGAACATGTTTTCTGCGTATTTGTCCCAATGCCCTGACTTTTCCCACAGAACACGATCCATCATCAATGGGCCTTTAACTTCCTGATAATCAAAGACAGACAACTTTTCACGAACAAAAGCTTCAAGTTCTTTATAGATAGTCCAGCCATCGTTGTGCCAGAACACCATACCCGGGGCTTCTTCTTGCCAGTGGAACAAATCCAACGCTTTACCAATTTTACGGTGATCACGTTTTTCAGCTTCTTCCAGCTTCACCAGGTAGGATTTCAGTTCTTTTTTATCAGCCCATGCCGTACCGTACACACGCTGCAACATTTTGTTGTTGCTGTTACCACGCCAATAAGCACCCGCAACCTTCATCAATTTAAAGTTATGGCAAAAGCGCATATTAGGTACGTGCGGGCCACGGCACATATCGACATATTCTTCATGATGGTACAAACCAGGACGATCATCTTTACTGACGTTTTCGTCCAGGATTTCCATCTTGTAAGTTTCGCCTCGCGCTTCAAACGCATCACGCGCTTCCTGCCAGGAAACTTTCTTCTTGATAACATCGTAATCGGTTTTAGCCAGATCCAGCATGCGCTTTTCCAGCTTATCCAAATCTTCCTGACGCAGTGGCTCATCTAAATCAACATCATAGTAAAAACCATTGTCAATTACCGGACCGATAGCCATCTTGGTATTAGGCCACAATTGCTTGATAGCATGACCCAATAAGTGGGCACAGGAGTGACGCAAAATTTCTAGTCCTTCCTTATCCTTTGCGGTAATGATACGCAAAGACGCGTCTTCAGAAATTAAATCACAAGCATCGATCAGATTACCGTCAATTTCCCCAGCAATGGTTGCCTTGGCTAAACCAGGGCCAATATCGTTGGCAATGTCCATTACAGATACAGGGTTATCAAATTGACGTTGACTACCGTCAGGGAGCGTAATTACAGGCATGTTTAATCCTTTTACAGTGGTGACACGTACCAAGCGCCACTTGTTAATTCTTTAAAAAAAAACTAATCGAAAATATTTGGCAAAATGAAGTATTTGCGATCGATTAAAAAAACGGGCGGATATTAACAATTTAGAGCTTTGATTACTACCTTGAATGCTCACTGAAATGCAGATATTCCGGACTTTCGCTCATTTAAGAGAAGTTTTAAAACAGAAAACACATGGTAGCTTTCAAATTTATGAAAATAAATTTAAAAAAGCATCAACAAGTTAGTAATAATTCCTGCAAATTTGCGGAGAATCCCCGCAACAACACAACAATTTGTACCATACTAACAAAATATTATTGGTCTTAAGTCGTAATGACAGCCATTAAACCTTTGCCTACTGTGTAATGACTATGTGGCATTTTATTAGTGAAAAAATTAGTGACGCTCTAGATATCGAATTCGTCTGTGACGACATTCGACATATCTCTGGTGGTGATACTCATTCTTGCTTCAAAATCAGTAACGATAAAAAACGTTTTTTTGTCAAAATCAATTCACCGGATATATTGCCTCAATTTGAAGCCGAAATAGATGGATTGTTGCATTTAAACAAAACAGAGCTCTTCTTTGTCCCTCATCCAATTTGCTCAGGCATTATCGAAGACAAAAGCTATTTAGTGCTGGAATACATCTCCATGCAGGAAGGAACAAAGAATGACTGGTTTGCCTTCGGGCAACAACTCGCCAACATGCATCAACAATGGACTTCAGAAACCTGCGGTTGGCATATCAACAATTTCATTGGCTTAACCCCACAACTCAACACCCCATGCCAAAACTGGACTGAGTTTTTTATTGAATATCGCATTCGGTACTTAATGAAATTGCTTCAAAAACAAGGACATTCCGTCGCAGATATCAATGACACTTGCAAGTGCATTTCATCCTTACTTGACGGACACAATCCAGTAATCTCGCTAATGCATGGTGATTTATGGGGCGGAAATGTAGCTTTTCATAAAGCTCAACCTGTTTTATTCGACCCAGCCATCTACTATGGTGATAGAGAAACAGATATTGCCATGACCGAATTGTTCGGTGGTTTTAATACCTCATTTTATAAAGGCTACAACACCACATATCCTCTTAATGATGGATACACATTGCGTAAGTCTATCTACCAGCTCTACCACATTCTCAATCATGCATTATTGTTTGGAGGACATTACCTGGAAAATGCAAAAGCAATTATTGCTCAGTTACGTGAAAGCTAACCGCCATCACAATCATCGGTTTAAGTTGTTGAACGAGGTGTGTTTATGAAGTTGAAGTATACCGATATCCAATGCCCTCATTGTGGTCATAGAGTGCATCTGGAAATTGACGCCAGCAACGGCGATCAAGACTATTACGAAGATTGCCCCAACTGTTGTAACCCAATCCATTTACGAACCCACGTTGACGAGTTACATCGCCAAATACAGTTAAATGTGGATTCAGATGATGAGCAGATTTATTGATTCAGCAGATTGAGTCTACAGAAGATATTCTTCATCAATGATCTGAAAGTCATTACAACTGTTGATCAAAGAGCGAGCGGTTAACTCTTGTACTCCCATAACATGGGTACGTACATGGTATTTCTCTGCCACATGTTCCAGCAGCATGTCGAAATCACCATCACCACTCATTAATATGATATTTTCCACCTGAGCAGCGGCTTCCATCACATCAATGGTTATTCCTACATCCCAATCCCCTTTTGCCGAACCATCACTACGCTGAATATAAGGCTTTAATTTTACGTTAAAGCCCATGCTACGTAGCGCCGTTTGAAACTTATGCTGTCCATCATTGTTGCTATCAATCGCATACGCATTGGCAATCGTTAACTCATAAGTCTCACTCAACTTTTGCCACAATAAACGATAGTTGAACTGCCTTTGGTACTTTTGGCGGCAGGTATAGTAAATATTCTGCACATCAACAAACAGAGCCGCTGTAGGTTTGGTTTCAGACATATTAAGCCTTTATGATGGACTTTCAGGACGCTTACGCGGTCGACGCCACTTTGCAGGTTTTGAACGAGAGTCTGTTTTTGTACGAGAATCTTGTTTTCTATGAGACTCGGGTTTTGGATCCGTTTTTGATTTTACTGATTCATTTCCCTCTTTCGGCGATGTCGCAGGCCATGCAAATTCGCCCTGCTTTTTCCTAAGCTTGGCTTTGTGTGGCTTTTTCGGTTTTGAACTTGATGCTTTCTTGCTATTCACTACTTTTAGCGCAACCGTCGGTTCGAATCCTTCAATCACCTTTTGCGGGATCGTTAAATTAATAAATTTTTCAATGTCTGCCAGTTGTTCACTTTCTTCACTGCAAACCAAAGAAATGGCCATTCCCGATTTGCCCGCTCTTCCTGTACGACCAATTCGGTGTACATAATCTTCTGAAACGTTCGGCAGGTCGAAATTAACCACATGCGGCAATTGTTCTATATCAATGCCTCGAGCAGCGATATCAGTCGCGACAAGCACTTGCACCTTGTTCTGTTTGAAGTCAGCCAGCGCCCGGGTACGGGAATTCTGGCTCTTATCACCATGAATCGCAGCCGCAGAAATGCCTTTTTTGTCCAGTGTTTTAGCGAGTCGATTAGCGCCATGCCTGGTACGACAAAACACCAAAACCTGAAACCAGTTTTCACTACTAATCAAATGCAAAAGCAACTTTGTTTTATCGCTTTTATCAACCGGGTGAACACATTGGTCGATGCGATCAACTGTTGTATTGGGTGAAGAAACAGAAACTTCCACCGGGTCAACCACCAGGCTCTTTGCCAATTCTCGAATATCATCCGAAAACGTTGCCGAAAACAACAGGTTCTGACGCTTTTTAGGCAACAACGCCAATATCTTTTTGATATCGTGGATAAATCCCATATCCAACATACGATCAGCTTCATCCAATACCAACACTTCCAATTGTTGAAACTTGATGGCATTTTGTTGGTACAGGTCTAACAACCTTCCCGGCGTTGCAATTAATACATCAGTGCCTCGACGTAACTTCATCATCTGAGGATTGATTTTCACACCACCAAATACCACGTTGTAATTTAGCGGTAGTTGCTTGCCGTATTTGTTGACGCTATCAGCCACCTGAGCAGCCAATTCTCGAGTCGGCGTCAAAATTAAAGCTCGAATATGATTGTGATGAACTTTATGCGCCTTCTCACTCAAATTATGCAATATAGGTAAAGTAAACGCCGCAGTCTTACCGGTTCCGGTTTGCGCTGCCGCCATGACATCACGACCTTCCAGCACGGAAGGAATGGCTTTTTGTTGAATAGGAGAAGGATCGCTATAACCTTGTTGTTCTAGCGCCAGAAGTAAAGGAGCGGAAAGCCCCAGAGATTTAAAATCCATAAAATAAGGTTTCTTTTGTGATAAAACATATCCGCTCAAACGATCTGCGTCTATTCACAAACAATTCGCGGCTTAATCATATAATTCATGCGTTAATTGCCCGCCTATTCTAGCAACAAAGAGCTGACGACAAAAAACAGGCAACAAACGCATCTAAACATTCATTCGAAAATAATCACTGGCAACTTAAAAAAATATTGCCCTTGGTTTTCATTCCATCGTAATAAACCAATAGAAGTTTTACGCTATTTAGAGACTAGCAACCGGAGAAAATTCATCAACGCTTAAAATAACGATGATTTTCTTTTGTCTGGCTTGGAGGTTAGATATCTGAAAAGAATTTGGAAATGGTGCGTCCGAGTAGACTCGAACTACCGACCCCCACCATGTCAAGGTGGTGCTCTAACCAACTGAGCTACGGACGCACTTGAATGAATCGGCGCGTATCATAACGATGCCGCCTATAAGGTGCAAGTAGTTTTTATGCCATCCTTGTTTCTCTGATGATTTAGTAATCATTCGCAAGAATTTCATACCGCTCGGCACGATAACGCACATTAAATTTCCGCGTTTGTGTGCTACTTCATCTTGAAGGGCAAAGGTTTTATACGTTTGCGCAACTTGACCGGATCCAGCAGTTCCATAAAGTCCTGAGCCAGTTTATCGCCTTCTTTAATAATCGTTTGCCAATAAGGAATACGCTCTTCAGC
Source organism: Paraneptunicella aestuarii (assembly GCF_019900845.1). Taxonomy (NCBI): domain Bacteria; kingdom Pseudomonadati; phylum Pseudomonadota; class Gammaproteobacteria; order Alteromonadales; family Alteromonadaceae; genus Paraneptunicella; species Paraneptunicella aestuarii. The sequence goes on from NZ_CP074570.1 coordinate 2,851,042, forward strand.
ACTCATGCTTTCAAAGTCTTTTCTGTCGGCAATCTTGCGTTTAGGTAGTTGCGCAACAAAACGCTTACTGGGAGCTAAAATAACCACTTTGTCGTAACTGGATGCATGTGGACGACGCTTGCTCATTTTATCGAACCAGCCTGGCGTAGGTTTCGGATAAAAATGAGGATATAAGGTAAGCCCTTTTCTATTCGGGAAAGAAAAATCAAAATGGTAATCAATGATACCACCATCACGGTACATGCCCTCTTTTGCCCCTTCGATATCTTCAACTCCTCTTAATACTCCGGGTATTGAGCCAGAAGCCAACAGCGATTCAAATACATTTTCAGGAGTTAAAGGAACTATTTCAGTAGGTATATGGCAAGGATCTTTAAACTCTAGCCCGGATTGAGATTGCGAAAAGACAACTCGAGTATAGTGATTGCCCAGATGCTTGCGTTTTACGGAGTTACTTGCCGCACTTGCCAGTAATCCCATCGTTAACCCGGGTTGCCTTTCTCGCGCCGTCAATCCACGGCAACGAACAGCAATAAAGTGAGCTTTAAATACCGGGTTATTCACAATTTGGTTTAGCCTGTCACCGGCCAAAATTTCAGATAATAGCGCCTCGGCTTTATCGGAAATTTCATGAATATCCGGCTTTTCACTGTAAACCGTATGAGAATATCTATCTGCTAATATACTTAGCGTTTCCGCAGGTGAACTTTGAGCAAGACAGGCAAAGCGAAACGCGCCCGCAGAAGAACCAACCAAATCAAGCGGCTTACTACGCCCTTTAAAAAATTCTGGCACAAGCACTTTATCCAGCCCAGCCAAAATAAACCATTTAGGCCCGCCAGAAGCGCCTAACATGACGTCAAAGTCATCTGCAACCAATCCAGTATCCAGCAATTGAGCCATTGCAGCCGGCCCCGCATAAATATCCAAGTTCAACACTTACCCCCTTACATATCTGGATTGATCACTATTCAAACAACTTTTATTGTTGGCTTTTTATTCGTTGATCAAAAGCTGATCAAGACGAATTTTTATTATTTTTCATTGAGTTACAAGACAATACCATGCTTACCCCCAAGGTTATCCACAACATTTGTGTATATCTATTCTGGCGTAGATATACATTCGCCAATATTCTACACTTGCAAAAGGTCGCTGACTTTCAGATGATTTAAGTCGTTATTGCGCCTCAACAAATAAAATAACTACAACGTTGGATTAATTATGCCTAAACAGACATTAGCTGTATTGCCTCAACAGTTTTCAATATACAGTCTTGATGTCAATGCTGACATTCCAAAGCAAGTATTCAATGCATCGGTTTATTTTATTGGTAAAACCAATGAAGAGCTTTCTCTGGTGCTTCCCGAAACCATCACTATCGACGCAGAAGAATGCGACAGTGGCTGGTGTGCCATGGAAGTATTAGGCCCCCTGCAACTCTCTATGGTAGGGATCATGGCAGATATTGGCAACGTATTAGCTCAAGCGCAAATAAGTATTTTTGTTATATCAACATTTGAGACCGACTTTTTCCTGGTAAAAGCTCATAATCTGGGAAGTGCCGCCAAAGCGCTGGAAAACGGTGGTTATAAAGTCATACTGTAATGAGCCTATTTAGCAAGCAAATCCTTTCTGGCAGTGATCCTGTTCATTCAGTAAAAAACCCGGAACAAAGCAGAAAAATAGCAATTCCCAGCCCTCTCAATGGTCGGGTTAAGCCTTTAGATAGCGTTCCTTTAAAAATATTCTCACAACGGTTATTGGGCGAAGGCATTGCAATAGAGCCAAGCGGATATCAACTTTTCACTCCCTTTGACTGCAAAATCGATCTACTCCCAGCCACGGGCGAGCAAATACGACTGCGAGCATCCAACGGGCTACAGCTATTAATTCAATTGGGAATTGGCACTGAACGGCTGATGGGTGAAGGATTTAAATTTCATGTCAAAGAAGGTGATCTGGTACGTAAAGGTGAGCATATTCTTGATTTTGACCTGCGAAAAATGAAAGCTCAGCTAGATTCAATCCTATGCCCTGTTACCGTGCTTAATAGCCAAAAAATAAAGGGCATTGAACCCAATTTTCGACAGGTGCTGGCTTTGGAAGATCACATCTTCTATTTACATTTGTAATGTCCGATAGAGAAAATTTCTCTTTCCCTTTTTCTTTATTCTTGTTCATGCAGACAAGTAAAAACTTGCCGTTGCATTCTATCCCTTCTGCTATAACCTATACACACCACAAACATCATCTCCGGAACCTCACTTAATATTTATGATCACTGTATTTGGTATTAAAAACTGCGACACCATCAAAAAAGCCCGCAAATGGTTTGAATCTCAAAATATTGATTATCAATTTCATGATTATCGCGCTGATGGTCTGGATCAGGATTGGTTAAAATCCTTGCTTGCTGAACACGGCTGGGAAATCATTTTAAATAAAAAAGGCACTACCTACCGCCAGCTTCCAGAAGATAAGAAGGCTAATATTGATAATGAATCAGCCCTTGCTTTGTTAATGGAACATCCGGCAATGATTAAACGCCCTATCGTACAAAGTGAAAGCGACATTGCGATTGGTTTTAAAGAATCTGAATATGCGAGCAAATTTGCCTAATGTCTGAAGTAGTTGAATTGACCAAAGCGCTCATTAATCGTCGCTCTGTTACCCCGTTAGATGAAGGTTGTCAGGAAATGATGGCCGATTATCTTCGTCCTTTGGGTTTTGATATCGAATCTATGGTTTTTCACGACACAACCAATTTGTGGGCGCGAAAAGGCACTGAAGGCCCTGTATTTTGCTTTGCTGGGCATACCGACGTTGTACCATCGGGCCCAGAAGAAAAATGGCACACGCCCCCCTTTGAAGCCACTGAAAAGGATGGTTTTCTCTATGGTCGTGGCGCTGCTGATATGAAAGGCAGTCTGGCAGCCATGTTGGTTGCAACCAAGCGCTTTGTCACTCAACACCCAGAACACAAAGGCAGCATCGCGTTTTTAATCACCAGTGATGAAGAAGGCCCTTTTATCAATGGAACGCCCAAGGTTATTGAAACTTTAGAAGCGCGAAATGAGAAAATCACCTGGTGTATCGTCGGTGAACCTTCAAGCACCGAAAAAATGGGCGATGTGGTAAAAGTAGGAAGACGCGGCTCACTCACTGGCGACCTTGTCGTTTACGGTATCCAAGGCCATGTGGCCTACCCTCACTTGGCTAAAAATCCGGTTCATGAAGTCGCTGCGGCATTGGATCAACTGGCAAAAATGCACTGGGACAACGGTAATGAGTTTTTCCCACCAACCAGCTTTCAAATTTCCAATGTCAGAGCGGGTACTGGCGCAGGCAATGTTATTCCTGGGCATATTGATGTTTGCTTTAACTTCCGCTTTTCAACCGAAGTGACCAATGAACATCTTATGACATTAGTGACCGACATTCTGGACAGCCATGAATTGGATTATGAAATAAAATGGACGTTCAACGGTCAGCCATTCATTACCACTGCTGGAGATTTGGTTAACGCGACACAAAGTGCAATTAAAGAAGTGACAGGGATCGACACCGATTTATCCACTTCAGGCGGCACTTCCGATGGTCGTTTTATCGCTCCAACTGGCGCTCAGGTAGTAGAGTTAGGGCCAGTAAATGCTACCATTCACAAGATCAACGAATGTGTAAAAATGGCAGATTTGGATTCTCTGGCAACAACCTATGAAGCCATTATGAAACGTCTGCTTGTTTAATGTCGGTATAAAATCGCTTGGGAATAAAACATGCTGACACCTGATAACTTAACGATCATTGACGAAAAACATCGCTTACATCCAGAAGCATACAAACGCTTTTTGACTATGCGTGAAGTAGCGTTAAGTTCAGGCGTTCATATTGATATTGTCAGTAGCTATAGAAGCGTTGAGCAACAGCTCGCCATTTGGAATGCCAAATGGCGAGGTGAGCGTCCTCTATATAACCGCAAAACTGAATTAGTCGATGCTCATACCCTCTCAAATGAAGAAAAGCTACACACCATCCTCATTTTTTCCGCCTTGCCTGGAGCCAGCCGACATCATTGGGGCACAGATCTTGATGTGTATGACGCAACAGCCATGTCAAATGCTAACCAGACATTGCAATTAATTGAAGCTGAGTATGCTCCCGGCGCGCCCTGCTATCCCTTGTTTCAATGGATGCAACATCACTCTCACGAATTTGGTTTTTACTTCCCTTACATTGATGATGTTGGCGGTATCGCCAGAGAACCTTGGCATATTAGTTTTAAGCCGATAGCCGATAAAATTCTGGCAGAATTGACGCTTGAAAAATTACAGCAACAGATTGAAAAAATGGATATTTTAGGTAAATCAACCATTCTGGAAAACCTGCCAGACATCTACCATCGTTATATTTTGAACAAAGGAGTCATCTAATGTCTACCGGGTGGATTATCGCCATTATTGTGATTGCGTTAGGAATAATCGTAAGCAACATTATGCTTGTTAAAAAAACCGCAAAGATGAAAATGCCTTCTCTTAAAGATCTTGAGCAAGAAAAACAGAAAAATGAAGGCTCTCAGAACAAAAATCAGGGCTCAAACGAAGACAAGGGGTAAGATCAAATAATTGGAGCCCCTAAGAGCTATAAAAGGTATTTCGCTAGCTTAGAATGCAAATGATTCAACAGAATCGGTTTACCGATATGATCGGTAAAACCGGCCGCTTCATAAGTCTTGACATCATCAGACATAACATTAGCGGTAAGGGCAATGACAGGTATTCTTAAATTGCTCTGCTGTAATAAATACAATGATTCAAATCCATCCATCACGGGCATTTGAATATCCATCAGTATCAAATCCGGTTGGAACGACTCAAACAACTCATAAGCCTCCTTACCGTTACTCGCAATTTTAATGGTCGCCTGAGTGGCTGATAGCATGGATTCAATGACCATTTGGTTAATTTCATTATCCTCGGCAACCAGTATTTTCTTCCCTGACAACTGTGGCACAGTATCCATTTCATCCTGAACGGTATTGTCATCCTCTTCAATCACAGCACAGGTTTGAAGTGGAAGAATCACCTCAAATACGGTTCCAACCCCCTGCTGACTGGAAACATCTAACTCCCCTTGCATCATTTCAATCAATTTTTGGGTAATCGACATGCCAAGGCCAGTACCGCCAAATTGCCTTGTTGTAGAACTATCAGCCTGTTCAAAACGGTTAAACACCCGAGAAATCACCTCCTCGGACATACCAATACCCGTGTCTTTTACGGAAAAGCGCAAACTTTGATATCCATTTTCATTCATGTTTGAAGGAGACTGAACAATAATGGATACCTTACCTTGCAAAGTGAATTTCACAGCATTAGACACCAGATTAAGCAAAATTTGCTTAATTCTGACCGGATCTCCCAGCCAACCATCCTTAAAGTCTGGGCTAACAATCAATTCCAATTTCACTGACTTTTTCACAGCTAGCGGAGTCATATCAGAAATGATTAATTCACACACATCAATGAACTTAAATGGCACTTCTTCCAATGACAACTTCCCCGCTTCCATTTTGGAGTAATCCAGAATGTCATTAATGATGGTAAGCAAGCTCTGGCAAGAAACGAGAGAGTTTTTAACCAATGTCCGATATTCTGACTTCTCGGTTTTATGCAGGATAATTTGCAAGGCTCCCAAAATCGCATTCATCGGCGTTCGAATTTCATGGCTCATGTTAGCCAGAAAATCAGACTTCGCTTTATTCGCCGATTCAGCAGCTAATGTAGATAGTGCCAGCTGGCTTTCAATCCTTCTCATGCTGGTAAAGATCCTGAAACAGCAATAAATCAGCAAGACAAAGAAAACCAGACAAGCAATGGCTGAAAACCCCATATTTCTTAATTCTTTCTGAGACTCCAGCGCAATACGGTTATGAATAAGCTGTGTTGCTTCCGCAACAGGTTGCAGAATATTGGCCTTAGCCTGGCGATAGGCGATACCATTAAGTAGCCGAATAGCACGATTCTGGTTACTCTGCCCTGACAACATCAGAGCCTGCTGCTCTGTTGGATCGGTCTCCGCACGACTAACTATTTCAAAGGCTAAGCTCTCAAGTAGCGCTAAAGCATCAGAACGATGTTGTGCGGTACGAATAAGCTCATATTCTTTTGGCGTTAAATTTTGTTCCAGCAACCTTTCGTGCAAACTTTTAGGGCTCACTGTGGTTGAAGGCACATAATCAACAACCCCAGACGATGCAATTTCCCAAAATGAAGGATGATAATTCTCTGGCGGAGGCATCTGACCATTTCTAATGGCAAGAATAATATCGAAATAGTGTTTTAATCTTACTTCACCATTAGAAATATAAGCTCTAGCCATATTGGTCAGATCATTGGTACTTTGGTGTAGTTCTTCGGTTAATTTAAGCGTGACATTTCTTTGCTCTTCCATATCTTTTAAATTTTGCTGAGCACCAAAGATACCGGCTGTTGATAAAGCGACAATCAGTGCACAGATAACCGCACCTACCAGATAGAATTTTTGTAATGATGTCATTGGATGAGAATAAGAGGCAGACATCACTTCAACACTCTTTTCTGGCTACGCAGCTGCTCGAACTTGCCGGCAAGCTCTTGAGTTTCGGCGTCGATATTGTATGCCGCTTTTTCAATGCCGATCTGATCTTGTAACACGGCCAGGACATTGTTACTTAATGCACTCCACATAAAGCTAATTGAAGCATGTGACTGTATGGAGATTGAGTCATTCAGCAAGGTAAAAAACTGACTTTCAAATTCGCTTGTTCGCTTGTTAAGTTTACTATTTGGATCAATAGACGCCGGATATAGGCCGTATTCGTGAAAAATATGAGTTTGTGTTTTATCCTTATTAAAGAACTCAATGAGCGATTTCATTTTTTGCTTTCTATTGGCTTCACTCTCTTTTTTGTTCTTCGGAAAGGCAATAACATAATTAGAAGAAAGCCCCCTTACAGCATGCCCCTTAATGGCAGGAATAGCCGCAACACCAAGATTATCACCTAGTGCGCGCTTAAACTCTCGATAGTTCCAATCGCCATCAATGGTGTAAGCAACTTGCCCATTAAGAAAATCAAATGAGTCGCAGCTTCTGCCACAAAACCTGATTAAATCTGCTTGCTCAACAATTTCTTTGTAACTTTTCAGAGCAGAAAGCATTGCTTCGTTGTTTAGTTTCAACGCCTCATTTGTCTCAATATTGCCGCCAAATGCATAGTAGAATGGCAAAAAATAAAATGGGGCTCGATACTGCCACGTAATGGCCTGTATGCCCTTTTCACTGAGTTGTTGAGCTTGTTGAAACAGTTCATCCCAAGAACTAGCAGGGTTACTAACCAATAATTTGTTGTAGTAGAGCAACAAAAAATTACCCGTGGTTATGGGGTAGCCAAAATAAGCATCTTTCGAATTGCCTCGTTCAGATTGAGGAAAATTCTCTTTATCAATAGCCTGGAAACGATAATCCTGATGAAGTCCAAGAAAATCGGAAGGAACAATAACGGCGTCGGGCAAAATTTCAGCATCAGCGGCAAATAATAAATCGCCCTTAAGATCTTCCACACCAAAAAAGACAATCGACAATTCTTGCCCAAATTGATGTCGATACTGTTCATTAAGCGAATCAAAAGAATTGTAACCACCAAACGCAGACCACAGCACCAAGTTGTCGGCATGCCGTAATTCCGGTACAAGTATATCACTACGATATTCAGAGTCTTGCCCCCACACATTCAGGGAGAAAACAAAAAAAACAATAATAAGGATTGGGTGGTGCACTCTATAGGTAACTCCGTACAACAGTAATCTGATATTCTGATTCTACTTACAAAGCGCTCTTCTTTTCCCTAGAACCTATATCCATGCTGTACGCTACCATATCACTTGAGCTATTACAGACAGCTCCAAAGTACCGCAAAGTACCGATAGCCCACCCCTACCATTAACCGAAAAAGCTTTGCTCTCTAATTTTGCTCTCTAGAAATTAACTACAATTTGATGTTGCAAAAACGCCTTTATTAGATCCTAGCGTATTCTATTCATTTCGCTAAAAAAATTACTTATAACCGGCCTCGGTTGATTGATAATTATTCTTTTATGTTCTACAGCGTCGTTGGCACCACGGTCAGTAATGCACGTTGACCAATCTCAACATTCGCATTTGGGAACACAATAGCTTCACCATCTTGTTCTGCAACATATTGACGCCCCGACTCTTCAGCAAAAACAAAACCTCGTTGAAAATCAGCAAAATTAGGCACATCTTCGTCGAAATTCAACCTAAAATCACCTTTCGATTTATTAATCACTTGATTCACATGGTATATTAAAAACTTATCTGAATCATAGTCAGGTAATTGAAAAACGGGATTTGTCGCAAAATCCGTTAGCGTTTTTCGGGCATCGGCAAATCGACTCATGTCATTCTCACCAAAGGGATGAACCTTGCCTAATTCAACCGTAAAGGCATCAGCGCCAAAATGTTTACTACTAAAGTAACTAAACGTCGTGGTGGGAGAGTTAGACAATAATATGGTGTAAACACCACAAGCGCCCATAAAAGCAACTTGCTCGGGTTTTCTTGCAATACCGGGCGTAAAGGGATACACCGCAAACTTTTCGTTTTTAGAGTCACGAATCGCGGTATGAAGATCATAATGAAACCGCTCTCGAGCGCCCTGCTCATCTTGTTTATTGAGCGACGGCGCCATGAAAAAAGCTCGAACCTCTTGTTCCAACTTTGCAGCACGAACACGTTCGGCATTTTGAGGCACATCAGGGTTACTATGCTCTCCATCGAATAAACGATTCATATTCTCTTCAACAAAACGCTTCGCAATATCCATCGCTGGCAGGTTGCCAAAAATGACCATCAAGCGATGTACAACCCTCAGTTTTTCCGTCAGAAGTTGCTGCACCAGCTCGTCACAAATCTCGATAGGCGCGGTTTCATTACCATGAATGCCGCAAGAATAAACAATATCTTTATTACTGATAGTGGCAGGCTCAAAGACAATAATTCCCTCGCAAGGAACAATAACTTTAGTGCCATTATCAAGGATAAAATCAAGAGGTTGAGCAAACAATGCCGCTTGCTGACGAGATAATGAAAGAAAAGTGCCATTGGCACGTAATTGAGCAACTGTGTTTAACTTCTGGTCTGTCATAGGGTTTTAATATTTATATTCATTCTGCGTAAGAGAAAATATGCGTGTTTCAGTAAGAAATACGTTAATTAGCAAATATTTTACGCAAGAAAGAATCTTATGTCGCCGAAGATAATATGAAAATCCGTTAATAGGAATAGCTAAAGAGTAAAGAAAGCTTGATAGTCGGGCTGTGTTTGTTAAGTCAGATGGCTTTAGATGACCATAGTAAAAGCAGAAAAGGCGTAGAGAATCTGGATTCCCCACGCCTTTTTAACTCGTCACATTAAGATACTAACTTAATTTTTGCCTGTAACGCAGTATAACCAGAAGCCTTAATCTACGTTACAAGGTTTCAGACGCCAGATCTTGTCAACGTATTCTGCGATACAACGGTCTGAGGTGAATTTCCCCATATTCGCGGTATTAATGATTGCCGCTTTTGCCCAGGCTTTTTTATCTCTATACAACTTATCCACGGCTTTATTCGCTTCCGAATAAGATTCAAAGTCAGCCAGGGCTAAATAGGCATCACCATGTTCCAACAAGCTATGTTTGATTGACGCTAACGCTCCCGGTTTACCCGGTGTGAAGTAATCGGATTCTAACCAATCCAGCACCGCTTTAATCTCTGGGTTCTTGTAGTAATAGTCATAAGGATTATAACCATTTGCCCACAGCTCATTGACCTGCTCGACGGTATTACCGAAGATGAAAATATTTTCATCACCTACTTCCTCAGCGATTTCAATATTCGCACCATCCAGCGTTCCCAAAGTAATCGCGCCATTTAGTGCCAGTTTCATATTTCCTGTACCAGAGGCTTCTTTACCTGCTGTGGAGATTTGTTGAGAAACATCAGCAGCCGGGATCATTTTCTCTGCCAAACTCACTCTGTAGTTAGGCAAGAACACAACCTTCAATTTATGGTTAACGCGGGTGTCGTTGTTAACTTTCTCGGCAACCTTGTTGATGGCATAAATAATGTCTTTCGCCAACTTATATCCCGGTGCAGCTTTAGCTCCAAACAGGAATACACGAGGATGCATATCGTATCCCGGATTTTCCAGTAAGCGCTTATACAAAGCCATAATGTGCAACAGATTTAAGTGCTGGCGCTTATATTCGTGCAAGCGTTTAATCTGAATATCAAAGATGGCATCAGGACTGATTTCAATACCGGTCAGCTTCATCACTTCATCAGCCAATGCCACTTTGTTCTGACGCTTGATACCCATAAATTGCTCTTGGAAAGCCGGATCATCAGCATATTTGCCCAGCTCTCTAAGCTTGTCTAAATGTAGCGGCCAATCATCCCCTATTTTACTGTCGATAAGCTTCGATAATTCAGGGTTACATGCCTTCAACCAACGACGTGGCGTAATACCGTTAGTAACATTAGTAAATTTAGTCGGCCAGATTTCGTTAAATTCAGGGAACAAGTCTTCTTTCACCAACTTGGAATGGATTTCCGCCACACCGTTTACCGCATAGGAACCAATAACGCTCAAATGCCCCATGCGAACCATTTTCTCGCCGCCTTCTTCAATAATAGACAGCTTGGATTTAATACCCGGGTTATTCGGCCAACGAGCGTCCACTTCATCCATAAAACGTTGGTTAATTTCGTAAATAATTTCCAGATGACGCGGTAATACATGTTCCATCAAACGCACAGACCACTTCTCTAGCGCTTCTGGCAATAAAGTATGGTTTGTATAGGCAAACACTTTGGTTGTAATGTTCCAGGCTTTGTCCCAGTCCATTTCCGCACGATCAACCAGAATACGCATTAGTTCAGGAATGGCGATTGCCGGGTGAGTATCGTTTAGCTGAATAACAACCTGATCAACGAAACGGCTCCAGTCATCACCATGAGCGCGCTTATATCGACGGATAATGTCTTTTAAGGAACAAGCACAGAAGAAATACTGCTGGATCAAGCGCAGCTCTTTACCGGCATGTGTTTCATCATTGGGGTATAACACTTTGGAGATGGTTTCTGCTTTTACGTTCTCGGCATGCGCATCCAGATAACCACCTGCGTTAAATACGTCCCAGTTAAAATAATCGGAAGCCTGACTTTCCCATAGGCGAAGTACGTTAACCGTATTACCACCATAACCAACAATAGGAATATCCCAAGGCAATCCTTTTACGATCAATCCAGGGTGCCACTCTTTCTGAATGCGTCCGTCATGGCCATATTTGGTTTCGACATAACCATACAAGGGAATTTCCTGAATCGACTCAGGGCGGCAAATCTCCCAAGGGTTGCCATAGTCACGCCAGCTATCAGGTCGTTCAATTTGAGCACCGTTTTGGATCTCCTGGCGGAATAATCCGTGTTCATAATGCAGCCCGTAACCTAATGCTGGCAACTCCATAGTCGCCAAAGAATCGATATAACAAGCAGCCAAACGCCCCAAACCGCCATTACCCAAGGCCATGTCTGGTTCGCCTTCCATCACATCGGTCAGGTTAATACCCAGCTCATGCAATGCTTGTTCAGTCGCATCAAACATACCCAGGTTATGCAGGTTGTTTGACATTAAACGCCCCATCAAATACTCGGCAGAGAAGTAATGAACAGCACGAGTGTCGTTAAAATAATGGGTCTTTTGAGTTTTTCTTAATTGCTCAAGCACTTGCTCATTAATTGCTGCGCAAGTCGCTTTCCACCATGCATGGTTGTTAGCCTTATTTTCATCTGTACCTAACGTACAATGCAGATGGTTTACGATGGATTCTTTTATTTTGTCTTTGGTCAACGACGCAGCCACCATTGCGCTTTTTTTGGATGCTTTCTTGCTATCACCTTTTGATGAGCTTGCAGATTTATTCTTATTCGTTGGCATGTCATCGCCCTCAATCACTGTTAATCAAATGCTGGTTTCCAGTCCATAGTGCAATTATCACTCACCATGAAACAACAAAATCTGTAATAAAATTACAGCTTGATACTTTTTACCCCATTTAAAAACAAATTATAAGGGGTTGAATGTTAATATTTTGTTAATTTTTTTACTTATTTTATTGCAAACTTTCAAAAAGGCTTATTTTTTACATTAAATTAATAATTATAGATCACTTGGTTTACATTTGGGGAAATGTCACATGCAGCCATATGCCTCAAAATTAAAAAAAGAGATTTGAAAAACGAAATTTACAAAGGAAGTAAAGAAGGAAATTTAAGGAGAGAGATTTAACAAATACTTTATTAAGACATGATTATTTCATTGAGCAGCTTTCATTGAGCAGTTTTTATGAAGAAAGAATTGGCTTTAATCACTGCTGTTGCTCATAAAAGAGCAACAGCAGCTCTTACATTACACACCAGCGGTATCAAAAACACCTTGCACCAAGGTCTTGGCTTCATCTATCAAGGCTTCCAGATGTGCTTCACCTTTAAAGCTCTCGGCATAAATTTTATAGATGTTTTCCGTTCCCGATGGGCGAGCAGCAAACCAGCCATTTTCGGTACTGACCTTAACACCACCAATCGCCGCATTGTTTCCAGGAGCATGAGTTTGAATAGATTTAATCTCTTCCCCTGCTAAAACACTGCTTGTGATCACATCACGATTCATACTGCTTAAAGCTTGTTTTTGTTGTGGATTCGCCGCAACATCCAAACGTCGATAATGAGGTTCACCAAACTGTTGCGTTAGTTCGGAATAATGTTGACCAGGATCCTTACCCGTAACAGCGGTGATTTCCGCAGCAAGCAAGCAGAGAATGATACCGTCTTTATCCGTCGCCCAGGCTTTCCCATTGCGACGCAAGAAAATCCCTCCAGCACTTTCTTCTCCGGAAAATCCCAGCTGACTATTTAACATGCCATCGACAAACCATTTAAATCCTACCGGCATTTCAGCGATATCTCGATGCAAGCTGGCCGCAACACGATCGATCATGGAGCTGGAAACCAGCGTTTTACCAATTTTTAAGGATTCAGACCACTCTGGACGATGCTGATAAAGATAGTTAATCGCCACCGCCAGATAATGATTAGGGTTCATCAAGCCACTGGATTTACACACGATACCGTGGCGATCAAAATCAGGATCATTGCCAAAGGCTAAATCAAACTTGCTTTTGAGCTTGATTAAACCCGCCATGGCGTAGGGCGAAGAGCAATCCATGCGTAATTTGCCATCCTTATCTCGATGCATAAAAGAAAAGGTAGGATCGACTCTGCGATTCACGACTTCAATATTCAAGCCATATTTATCGGCAATCATGTCCCAATAGCTCAAACCTGCACCACCCAATGGATCTGTGCCCAATGCAAGCCCGGCATCGCGAATAGCTTGCATGTCCAAAACCTGATCCAATTCAGCAACATAGTTGACTCGAAAGTCCTGCTCATGAAACAAATCACTGGACTTCGCTTGCGTAAACGACATTCGCTTAACCTGACTTAATCCATTAGCAATGATCTCATTAGCACGATTTTGGATAACCTTGGTAACGTCTGAGTCTGCCGGGCCGCCATTAGGTGGATTATATTTAAAGCCACCATCTTCGGGCGGATTATGCGATGGCGTGATCACAATACCATCTGCCAAATGACTGTCTTTACCTTGATTGTGGTTCAATATGGCATGTGAAATCACTGGCGTTGGCGTATAACCGCCATCAGCTTGCACCATCACATTCACACCATTAGCTACCAGCACTTCAACAGCAGTAATAAATGCCGCTTCAGATAACGCATGAGTATCGATACCGATAAACATGACGCCATCAATCCCCTGTTGCACACGATACTCAGCAATCGCCTGGCATATCGCAGCAATGTGAGTTTCATTAAAAGTACAATCAAAAGAACAACCTCGATGGCCTGATGTGCCAAAGCTAACGGCATGGTGAGGATTTTCAGGGTCTGGTGTTAAGGTGTAATAGGCACTAACCAATTTGGGAATATTAACGAGCTGATTTAAATCAGCGGGTTGGCCAGCTTGAGGATGCAACGCCATTTCTGAAACTCCTTGGAATTCACGGGATTAGGAAAGCCCATACATTACACCGCAAATAAGTCACAATAAAGAAGGGAACCGCATTTGTCTTAGACGATTTAGCCTTGAATATTGTATGAATGCAGTAAACACCCTTTGCAAAACAAGCTTGAGTTGAGCAAAATGCGCCCTGTTTTACAGAGGCAAAGTAAACCTGAGCAGGAACGGATATGTCACTTAATTTTAAACGAGTTGGTGAAGGTAAACCCATTGTTATGCTTCATGGCTTATTTGGTAGCCTGGATAACCTAGGTTCAATCAGTCGAGAATTACAATCACAGTTCGATGTTATTTCTGTCGATCTTCCCGATCATGGACGTTCACCGCATAGCCCATCCTTTAGTTACGAACAATACGCCAAGCAAGTCCTGGACGTTATTGAGCTGAACGAATTAGAGCAAGTCTCTCTGTTAGGACATTCCATGGGCGGTAAGGTAGCCATGCATATGGCATTGAATCATCCTGAGAAGATAAGCAGCCTGATCGTGGCAGATATTGCACCAGTACAATATCAAGCACGCCACAATAAAGTCTTTGATGCTTTAAAAGCAGTACAGCTGGATAAAATCAGCAGCCGTAAAGACGCCGAAAAAGCCATGTCTCAATATATTGAAGAGCAAGGTGTTATTCAGTTTCTACTGCGCAGTTTAACTCAAACACCCGATGGAAAGTTCGCTTGGCGCTTTAATCTGGACATGCTGATGCGTGATTATTCGCAATTATCTGAAGGCATTTCACACCCAATTCCCTATGAAGCACCTACACTATTCATCAAGGGGGGAAATTCTGATTATATTACGGCAGAGCATCGTCCTGTGATCACGCAATTATTCCCCAATGCCAGTGCTAAAGTGATGCAAGGAACAGGACATTGGCTGCATGCAGAAAAACCGGGAGTATTTGCCAAACTGGTTAAGGATTTTGTTACAACAATTTGATCCAAATCGGGGTAAGCGCGTTACAGTGCAGACCGCTTATGCTATAGTCCGCGATTATTTTTGAGGAGCAAACGCAATACCATGCTCAGCGAACATTTTGAACAGATAGAATCTATTGTTCTTGATTTAACACTTTTGGCGCTTTTTATTCTGATGGGCATGGCTGTTCACGATGTTCTAAAGAAAAATGATGTGCCACTTATAGGTCGACTGGCTGCTTATTTAGTGCTGTTTTTAGGTGCAGCGGGCTTTCTGGCAAAAGGACTTATCCAGTTGATATGGGAAGCCGTAGGACTTTAACAGTCAAGCTTGATACTACAATTAACAACATATTTTGATTTTTATAGAGTATAAGGTAAGTAATTCATGGCGAGCGTTGGTTTATTTTTTGGAAGTGATACAGGCAACACGGAGCATGTGTCAAAGTTAATCCAAAAAGAACTGGGTAAAGATTTGGTTGATATTCAAGACATTGCCAAATCCTCTAAAGAAGATATCGAGAAGTATGACCTGCTACTCTTCGGGATTCCAACCTGGTATTACGGTGAAGCTCAATGCGATTGGGATGACTTCTTCCCTGAACTGGAGCAAATCGACTTCACCGACAAGCTGGTGGCTATTTTCGGTTGTGGTGATCAGGAAGACTATGCAGAGTATTTCCTGGATGCCATGGGCATGATCCGCGATATCGTTGAAACCAGAGGCGCTATCGTTGTCGGACACTGGCCTACCGATAGTTACGATTTTGAAGCCTCAAAAGGCTTGGTAGACGAAAACCATTTCGTGGGTTTGGGCATTGATGAAGACCGCCAACCAGAACTGACAGAATCCAGAGTTGCGCAGTGGTGTAAACAGCTACAAGAAGAAATGTGTTTATCTGAATTGGGCTAAATCCAACTGGATAATCCAGGGTCTGTTGACCTTTGTTCATAATTTATGCAGCTGACAATTTTTGAGTCAGACAATCGCAAATGAACGAGTCTAGTGGGTCTAAATGAGTGAAATTTGTGAGCAGTATGGCTCAAAAAGGGGCGCAGCCCCCTATCTACTCAAAGAACGGCTTGAAGCTAAAATTGCCTGCCCCGGCGTTGTTAATGACTTATTTGGATTGCCAAACAGCGTCATTAACGCCTTGGTTCAAACAATTTTATCGTTCAACATAAAAAATGAACAAAGGTCAACAGACCCTAGCATCAGATAAAACTATCAGTTAATAAAAAAGAGAAGCCAGGCTTCTCTTTTTTAGTGTCCATTATTTGTGTTTTTAGTCTAAATCTTAAACTTGGCAACCGCACCTTTTAACTGCGCCATTAACTCATCCAACTGCTGTACCGCACTATTGGATTGACGCGTTGTATCCGCACTGGTTTCTGCAAGTTCTACGATAGTACACAAGCGCTCAGCGACATTCTGCAATAGTTCATCCTGCGTGCCAGTGTCTTTTACAATATGCTCGTTGATATCCGATAATTCCGTCACAATCTGGCTAATGGACGTGACATTGCCATCAACACTTTCAATCAAGCTGACACTTTGCTCCGACTGTTCTTTACCTCGTTGAATGGCGCTAACGGCCATACCTGCGTCACTCTGCAAGTTAGCAATCATCTTTTCAATTTCTTCCGTGGAATTTTGCGTTCTGTTTGCCAAAGTGCGTACTTCGTCGGCAACAACAGCAAAACCTCGCCCTTGCTCCCCTGCTCTGGCGGCTTCGATGGCAGCATTCAAAGCCAACAAATTAGTTTGCTCGGCGATGGTTTTAATCACATCGAGAATACTGCCAATGTTTTTACTGTTTTCATTTAAACGCGCAATAACCTCGGAACTCTCTTGTGCCTGTTTGGCTTGATTCACAATCTGCTGGCGAGTTTTTACAACCAGCTGCCTTGCATCGTCAGTTTTATGAATGACTTCTTCCAACTTCTCCATGCCGTAATTGATTTGGGTAAGGTTGTTCTGACTCGTAGTACGCACTTGCTGAGTGTTATCTGCTGTGAACTTCACTTCTTCCAACTGTTTATCAACACGTTGCAGCGTTTCATTACCCAATGACACGGTAGAAGCAGTTGCACTTTGCAAATGTTCCTGCTGCTCCAAAATCTGCAGAATCAAACCATGCAGGTTATGAGAAAGCTGATTAATTTTTCCTGCTAACTGCCCAAATTCACAAGCACTGCTAGCATCAGCCTGATGGGTTAAATCACCGCTACTGATAATTTGCAGGCTATTGCTGATCCGCTGCAATGGGCGATGTATTCCACGAACGGTAATAAATCCAATTAACGAAGCGGCAACTACACCAAATGCCATGATTGCCATTCCTGTAACCACGTTGGATTGCACATCACCTAATATGGCGGATTGTCCGTCTAGCGTACTTTGGTTGATACGTGCCGACATCTCGGTAAATTCAGATTCAGCCTTCATTAGATTCGCTTCCGCATCTCTCATCAAGGCTTTGCTATTCTCTAACAAAGCTAATAGCCGATCGTAATTTTTTAATATACCTTGAGAGCCACTTATGAGTTGATCGATTTTGGCATAAGCTTCATTGTAGGATTCAACCAAACCATCGGTATTAACCCCTGCGGCTGTTCTATTTAAAAATTCATTAGCTTGCTGCACATTACTCACAGCAAATTGCAGATTGTTTTGAATTGTAGTGGCAGTTTCTCTGTCTCGGGCTGCAATCAATTCTTTAATATTATCCAGCATGGTTATCATGTGAATATCAATATTGTTTCCCTGCCCTGCGAGGTTCTGCAATACCGGATCAGTATCGGCATTATCAATAAATGCGATATCTAACAAGAATGAGGTGGTATCAGTTGCTGAGGATCTGATTGTTTCAAACTGAGCTTCCAGCTCACTAATCAATACAAGTGATTCTTCTCTGCTTTTATACATATTGGAAACAGAACTGAGATACGCCTCGGCATCACTTGAACCTCTTTGCAGACGTTCACGTTCACCGTTTTTGACCAGCCCGGATAATTTATCAATTTGATTAAGGTAGTCGCTTTTCAAAGCATCAAAGCCGTTCTTGTTATTAATCAGCTCTTGAAGACTATCGACATAGTAGTCACGCAATGAAAGTTTCCCCAAATTTAACAATTGGGTTTGCACCAAACTCATTTGAGACTGTAGCGGCATTTTTTCCTGAATAACGGATTCGGCTGAAGAACGAATGTTCGCCAAGCCTACATAGGAAGCAATGTTGGTAACAATTAACATCACGATTAGCAAAGCAAAGCCAATAATGATTTTGGTAACGACTGTCAAACCATTCATGACATGCCTCCATCAACAAAGTAAATGATATGTGATGAACGTGTGCAAATATCGATATTTTTATTTAACGAGACGTATTTCAAGAGTTGCTCACTCCCGAATGGAGCGGCAATTGGGTAAACCTTTCGCCAAGGTTCATTGTTATTCGTGGTTCAAGTGCAAACACCATACTACCTATACACTACTATCTGCAAAAACCATTCAATGCCAGTTAAATTTAGTTTCGTTTTCACCAATACAACAGGTAAGAAAAACGGCTAAATTTGTCTAGTATATGAACTGGTCATACCGCTTAACAAAGAGTTTACATACTACCTAAAATTCCCCGAGACACAAGATTTAGTATCATTTTCGCTAACAATCGGAGTAACAAAATTCTCTCAAAACAAAACAATGTCACAAAGGGCAATTTGGTGTTTCTGAAAATCATTAAAAAATTGCAGATTAATGGCTAATCTTGGGGTTTTAGCTTTCAATTAGAACTGAGTTACCTATAATAACGTCATTCTAATCGCGCAGTTCAGACACATGGATCAAAACCAAGAATTAAAAAAGGCCGGTCTAAAGGTAACCTTACCCCGACTTAAAATTTTAGAAATCCTGCAATTACCAGAAAACCAACATATTAGCGCTGAAGAAGTCTATAAGATCCTTCTGGATCAAGGCGAAGATATCGGCTTGGCAACCGTTTATCGAGTATTAAACCAATTTGATGATGCTGGAATATTGAATCGCCATCACTTTGAAGGCGGTAAATCGGTATTTGAAATCAGCAACAAGAATCATCACGATCATTTAGTTTGCCTGGATTGCGGTCGAGTTATGGAATTCGAAGATGAAGTGATCGAGCAACGACAAAATGAAATTGCCCGAACTCATGATATTAAACTAACTAACCATAGTTTGTATCTGTATGGCAATTGCCAAAAGAAAGACTGCGAGTTTAAAAACGATTAAACCAGCTTCTTACATCAAAGGAGCAAGCCCCCCTTTCTTAAATTGATTTAAAAAGTCTCTGCTAATCAAAAGTGCATTTCCAAGTACCCTTTTGATTAGCAACTTCGGTTCTTTTATATTGTCAGCAATAACTCTTGGGAACCCGCATAGGCATTCGGGTCATTAGCTCATGTCCAATAGTATTTGCCCACTGAGCAATTTCATTAATATCCAGTCCTTTCCCCCAAAGAATCACTTCATCGCCCACTTTAACGCCGCTAATGTGTGTGACATCAATGCTTAGCATATCCATAGACACTCTTCCGGCAACATAAGCTCTTTGCCCATTGACTAAAACCGGAGTACCGCTTCTTGCGTTGCGCGGGTAGCCATCACCATATCCAATAGCAACCGTTGCAATAACGGAAGGCTTTTCAGCTTCCCAGGTACTGCCATAGCCAACCTTATCTCCTTTGGGCACATCTCTAAGAGCAATGATTTCCGACTTCAATGTCATCACGGGCTCCAGCTTCTCAGCTAAAGGAAGTGATTCAGCTAGTGGAGATACGCCATACAGCATAATGCCTGGACGGATCCAGTCACTGCTCCCCGTTTCCCACCCCATAATGGTGGCGGAATTGCCAATGCTGGTTTCTATTTTATCACCAAACTCTTTTTCCAGTGTTTGATGTAATTGATGAAAATCAGCTAATTGCCTTTGCGTATGAGCATTTCCCAAATCATCGGCGCTGGCAATTTGGGTCATCAAGATAATGCTATCCTTCACATTCTTACTGTTTTTCAACTGACGATAACAATCCTGAGCCTCATCCAGTTTAAGTCCCAAACGATGCATTCCTGAATCGACTTTTAGCCAGGCTCGGATAGGTTTAGGCAATTGTTTTGAAAGTAAATCATCGATTTGCTGCTGATTATGAAACACCACTTCCATATTATTTTGCGAAGCACACAATAGCTCAGACGCTTCAAAGCATCCTTCCAACAGCAAAATCGGGGTTTTTATATCTTCATGGCGGAGTAACATGGCTTCTTCAACGCAAGAAACAGCAAGCAGGCTAATGTATCCCTGCAAGGCTTCCGCTATTTTGATGGAGCCATGTCCATAAGCGTTTGCCTTGATAACAGCAACGATTTGGCTTTGAGGTGCTACTTGAGAAATTAATGCACAATTATGTCTTAGTGCAGTTAAATCTATTTTCATTTTTGCCGGACGTGGCATGAACCTTCCTAACTTCTATTACTTCACAATATTAAATATCGAATTTATGAGTGGCATATAATGGCTGAACCTTTCGCCATACATTTCCAATAGCGCCATTACCCACAGGATGATCATCCAGTTCGATTACTGGCATGATTTCTCTGGTTGAACTGGTCAGCCAGATTTCATCAGCATTTTTGACTTCATCCATCGAAATAGCTCGTTCTTCAACGGTAATACCTGCAAATCGTTGTAGTACCTGTATGAGAATGTCTCGAGTAATGCCGGGTAAGATTTGCTTATCCAACACTGGCGTACTAATAACTTCGCCTTTAACAACAAACACATTCGCTGAGCTGGCTTCGGTTAATTCATTGTGTTCATTGAACAACAGTGTTTCGTCATAGCCTTGCTGATGTGAATGCTGAAAATGCAGTACATTGCCCAAAAGCGATGTAGATTTGATATTGCAATGATCCCAGCGTCTATCTTCCTGACTAAGCACCTTAGCCACTTGCAAAGGTTCAGCCCCAGCCTCTAAAGGCGCATTAATGGAGAATGTACGAATAAATACCGTGGGAGCAGTATCGCTCATGTAACCATGGAAACGCTTTTGCGACACACCTCGTGTCACATGAACATAAATGCCAAGGTTATCGCCTTCATTGCGTTGCAATATTTCATTGAATAGCTCTACCCACTCAGCGTGAGACATTGGGTGAGGAATTTGCAACGCATCAAGGCCAAAATTCAATCTATCCAGATGCAATTTGGCACCAATAATTTTGCCGCTATAGGTAGGAATACTTTCGTAGAGACCTTCACCAAACAAAAAGCCTCGATCCATAGGTGAAATACGTGCTTCATTCTCTGGGATAAATTGTCCGTTTAAAAACACAATACTCATGAAAAGATAAATTCCTGTTAGCTGGATATTCGACGCCGGATTATGCCACGCAGCTTGCCATGCTGCATTCAACTTATCTTTATTTTTGGCAATTAAGACTCATTATTTTCAATAATTACTGGAAATAGGTGAAATTGAACGCATGTAAATATGCAATTGCCTAAACAAGGACTGAGCGCGATGTAAGGAAACCAGTTTAAACTTAACCGTCTCACCCGGAGCAAGCTGCGCCAACCGCCAGCAATCCACTGCGCACACAGATCCAATTTTAGGATAACCACCTAATGTTTGTCGATCTTGCAACAACACTATTGGCTGCCCATCGCCCGGAACTTGTATAGCACCAAGCCCCGTTGCTTCGGAAAGCATTCCGGGCATATCGTGTACTACTGCTTTCCCTTGCAAGCGATACCCCATCCGGTTGCTGTCCTGAGATATTCGATATGAGTTACTCAGCAAAGTTTTTCTTGCTGACTTTGAAAACTGGCTATATTGCCCACCAGGTATCATTCTGATGGTGCCTGGATCACAGCCCACATCATCAAACCAGCCCCAATCAATAAAGCGCTTAGGCAATATCAATGAAGTCGTTGCTGCTGTTTGTCGATATTGCAACAGATCACCCGCTCGAATAAGTTGCCCATCACCAGTAATGCCACCAATACCTTCACGCATATTGGTGGCAACACTATTTAAAATGGGTTGCACGACAAAACCACCTCGAACCGCCAGATAATTACGCATTCCAATATCGGGTCTTTCTATTTTCAAGATATCGCCAGCACGAATAGCATGGCTCTGCCAACACGCACGTTTTTGTCCATTGATAGTAACTTTAACATCAGCACCGGTCACACACATAACGGTAGAGGCCAAGGCTTTGAGTTCAAGCGCACCCATGACAATTTCCAGCACAGGCATATAAGACGCATTACCACACAAACGATTGGCCCAATGCGCAGACCAATAATCCATCACGCCAGAAGTGCTTACCCCCAAATGCGCAACACCTTTGCGTCCCAAATCCTGCAGTAAAGTAAGGAAACCAGGCTTAATAACGCTAAATCCAGTGGGTTGAGTCATGTAGCTTACTTCTCTTTTATCCTTGTTTTAACAAAGATTGATATTCCTGTTGCGAAACCGATTGAAACTTAACTCTGTCACCCACTGATAACCTTGATATATCTGGGCTAGACAGATCAAACATTGGAATGGGACAGTGACCGATAATATGCCAGCCCCCGGGTGAATCAGTGGGGTATATCGCCGTTTGTCCTTCGGCGATCGCCAGCGCACCTTTGGGAACAAAGGTTCTCGGAGTGGTTTTACGAGGCAGTCTAATCCTCTCAGAAACACCATCCATATAAGCAAAACCAGGAGCAAAGCCAACAGCAGTAACCTGATAAATAACGCGACTATGAATCTCGATAATCTCATCCAGCTCAAGCTTTAACTCTTTACTTAATGACACTAAATCCAGCGCCAACTCGCCACCATAGAACACTGGAACGCTCACGATATTTCTATCGTTGATACATTCTTGAAGCCACGCCTCATTTGTTAGCAATGATTCCAAGCGAGATTTTGCCTGTTTGTAACCAATGAATATCGGGTCATAAAAGACAGTGATGTTATTATTGGCAGGAACAACATCATAAAAATCCTCGCATCCTCTGAGCAGCGCAGCTAATGACATCACCTGAAAAAGCGTTTGTTCACTGTTACTGTCACCAATATAAATGGTAAAGGCGTTGTCAGCATTAGCCCTCACCTTAAGCAAAGATGCCAATCCACTGATTTCAAAAGTTGATGTAATCAAATGACGAACCGATAATTGTAATTAATGAGATTAAGAGCCTTTCATGGTTTGGTGGACTATCCGAGCCTTCGCTAAAGCCCCTTCCCCATCACTATGAATACAAATTGAGTCCACTTCCAACGGGATCAGCTTGCCGCTTTGAGTCTTCACTTCACGATCATTTTTCAATCGTTTCACCTGCTCTTCCACTTCATCAATATGTAACACAGCACCAGCGATTTGACGCGACGCGAGCAAGCCAGCATCGGTATAAAGACGGTCTGCGAAGGCTTCAAACATAAGCTCAACACCGTGCCGTGATGCGATTTCTCTCGCTTGGTTGTTTTCAGGCAAGGACTGAACCATAAGCTTGATAGGACGATGATATTCATTGATAGCTTTAGCTACAGCATCCAGCACTTCCGGCTTCACCATCATATCGTTATATAAAGCTCCATGAGGTTTTACATAGCTGACCTTTGTGCCCAGAGAATGTGCCATGCCATCTAGTGCAGCAATTTGATAAAGCAGCATATCCGTAATGAGCTCAGGCGCCATATTCATGCTGCGTCGACCAAAGCCTTGTAAATCAGGGTAAGCAGGATGAGCACCAACAGAAACATTATGCAGCATGGCTAAAGATAAGGTCTTTCGCATACCGGATGGATCACCGGCATGATACCCGCATGCAATGTTGGCTAAATCAATAAGCTCCATAAAGGCTTCGTCATGCCCCATTGACCAAGCGCCAAAGCTTTCACCCAAATCACAATTAATCTGCACGGTTAGACTCCATTTCATCAATCAGCTCAACTAATAGTTTAGCTGCATGAACAGGTTGCTCTAGTGGAAACAAGTGCCCACCTCGATGAAATTGACGATGCTGCATGGGAAATAAGCGTAGCAAACTACTGACCATGGCAGGAGGCAACACTCCTCCGTCTGCCGCAGTGACCAAGGTTGCGGGAACCTTAAGCTTGCCTTTCAAATGGTGCAAGTTATGAGGAACCGAATGAAAAATATCAGCTTCTACTGATGCCTTAAAAGCAAGACGTTTTTCATTATCTTCAGACAAAATACCCGCCTGAACATAGTCATCCAATGATTCATCTGAAAATTGATTGAATAATGGTTTGCCTCTGAAATAAGCATGAACATCTTCATCTTTTCGCCACACTTGCTTTCGGGTTTCCGCTTTACCTGCCGGAGTATAACGAGAGGTCAACCCAGTCAGCTTCATTAAGCGTATAGCGTAACTTTTCCAGCCGGTGAATGCTGGCGGCTCCATCATAATAAGCCCTTTGAATAGATCAGGGCGGGTACAGCATGCCTGTAGTGATAATGCAGCACCAAAAGAATGCCCTACGGCATAAACGGGTGTGTCGCTATTGTTTTCAACAAACTCGATCATTTCATTGATTTGGTTTTGCCAGTTGTTGGACACCGGGAACTTAGGCTCATGCCCGTACATATCCTTTGCAATAATTGAATAGTTATCTGGCAAGGCAGCAAAAAACTG
Organism: Paraneptunicella aestuarii; assembly: GCF_019900845.1. NCBI lineage: Bacteria > Pseudomonadati > Pseudomonadota > Gammaproteobacteria > Alteromonadales > Alteromonadaceae > Paraneptunicella > Paraneptunicella aestuarii. Next base: position 2,875,858 of record NZ_CP074570.1, read on the forward strand.
GCGATAGGTTTTACTCGGAAACCCATTTGCGTGAGCAAAATTTAATACTATTGAGGACATCGACTATTTGACCTGCTATTTAACTAAAAATGAAAAGTTCATTGCTTACGCATAAAACGGACTCAGACCCTAACAAAATAATATGGCTTTGCAAACTCAGTTCCAAGCCTTCTCGCGCACTTCCCCAAAATAGAAACGTAGTCTTTTCATATTCCCCCTTTATTTTTACCCAAGGCTTCCCCATATCGGATTTATGAACACGACACCAACATTCAAATCGGCAATAACTAAAACCTGTCTTTTCGTTTTAGTGCTTTGGCTCATCAAAACCAGTGAGCAATTATTCCATTTAAAACTACAGCTCCTTGGTGTGTATCCCGGTGAACTATCAGGGCTTATCGGTATTTTAACCGCACCTCTAATCCATGGCTCTTATGAGCATTTGTTTAGCAATACACTCCCTACTCTAATTCTGGGAACGGTACTTTTTTATGGTTACCCGAAATCCAGCAAATGGGTTATTCCGTTGGTCTGGATTGGTTCAGGAATCGGTGTTTGGCTGTTTGCTCGAGATTCTTACCATGTTGGCGCCAGTGGCCTGACTCACGGTATTTTCTTTTATTTACTGATCACCAGTATTTTACGTAGAGACAAACGCTCAATTGCCTTGATGATGATCGCCTTCTTTATGTATGGCAGCATGGTGCTGACCATACTCCCCAGAGAACAACAAATTTCCTTTGAATATCATTTGTTTGGAGCCATATTTGGTGTCTTGAGTGCGGCTATATTTTACAAATGGGATCCGAAGCTGGAACGTAAAAAATATGATTGGGAAAATGAGCATGAACCTGATGATCCGTTACCCACAATAGAAAATGATGAGATTGATCTGATTGGCGATGCCTGGAAATTAGACAATCAAGCCTATGATGATATCAAGTCATACGATAAATACAGGCATTGAATATCCTCGTTCTACTATGAAATATTCATTAACAATTAAGAACAACACTCAATAAACAAGATTTCGCCGAGTTCTGTTTCCTATGCTATCGTTAAGATAAGCACAAAGGGAATTAAAGAATAAGGATGTTGTCGCTGTATAAATCAGAGAAGACTAATAAGTCGACTAATAAGGCTAAATAAACGAGAACCGAAATGAAACGCTTACTACTCTATTTTAGTTTGCTTCTCATTAACAGCGTAAACGCTGATGTCGGCTTACTCATGTTCGACAACCCAGCGGGTTCTGTCATTGCCTTATCAGATACTCCAGACAATGAAAGCAATAATGTCGAATTTGATAGTGACGATGCTATTGTTTCAACGCTTCATGAACTGACTTCCTCCCCTCAATATCATTATTATTCTGTTCTCGCAGTTCATTTGTCTGAACAGACATCAACGGCATACTCAATAAGAGCACCACCTTCATTGGCCTGAGCTAAACACGCTTTATAAACCTGCATTCGCAGGAAAGATAACAAAAAGCCGTGTAGCTCAATCATCATTCGTTATCAATGTGTATCGCCATTAATGATGGCAATTCGAGTGAGTCCTTTTTTGGAGTATAGTCCAATGAAAAAATTACATTTTTACCATGTATCCAGCGTTGATGAATTAGCCCAACCTCAAGAAACTAATCAGATTACCCTGGATTCACCAGCTCTTACTTTTTTAACTGACTTCAGCGTAACTGAGCCATTAATGATCGACTCAAGCGCATCGGCCATTGAAGCTAAAGAGCTAATGCAAAAAACCCATGTTCGCTTGCAAATGGTCGTTGATGAAAACAATCATTTTGTTGGCATTATCAGCGCTGATGACCTGATCGATCGCAAGCTGGTTATGAAAGTCTCGGAAGGAAACCTGCGTAACGAAATTCCAATCACTGAAATGATGAGAAAGAAAGAATCGTTAATGGCACTGGATATTGAAGAGCTGTCACGTGCCAATATCCGTGACGTGATTAACGCTCTTAGAGATAGCGGTCAGCAACATGCCTTAGTCATCTCAAGAGATAACCACAAAATCAGGGGGATTTTCTCAGCCAGTGATATTTCAAGAAAACTGCACCTACCTATTGATATTCAAAGAAGATCAACCTTCTTCGATGTCTTCATGGCAATCAATAGCAAGCATGTTTCAAACCTGGCAGTAGCTTCTTAAGATCAATAACCCGTAGAGATAACACACAAACAAAAAAGGTGCTCTGGTAAAAATCTGAGCACCTTTTTATTTTTGAAGTTTTATAGAACTACTACTTCACAAAAACCTTAAATTCCCATGCAGGCAGAATCACGCTAGAGTCGGCGGACATAAAAACCTCATCGCCAGAAAAAGCATCCTGATAACGTCCATGATACAGCTTTTCTTCAAATTTCACTTCACGTGCGGTATCGGAAAAGTTAAATACTGCAAATACCTTGTCTTGTTCATTTTCCCGCACAAAGCTGAGCACGCGTTTGGGATTATCATTCGGCACGTGAATCATTCGAGCGCCATATTGTCCATTCCATAACGCAGTATTTTTATGTTTAAGCGCAAACAATGCTTTGTATAAATCCCCAATTGGATGTGCTTTCCACTGAATAGGATCCTTTTCAAAGAACTTGAGACGACGGTCATTACCTGCTTCCTGACCGTTATACATCATGGGTACTCCTTCACCGATAACACTTAACGCGATTACCGTTTCCAGTGCATCACCATAATTCTCAAACATGGTACCTTCCCAAGCATTGGAATCATGATTGGCAACATGAGTCATACGATAAGCTTCTCTGGGAAAAGCACTTTCATTCCATGAATAGTATTTAAATAAAAGAGGCATATCCGCCTCGCCACGCACAATCTTGTGCATATATTCACTCCAGCTCCAGGCATAAGTCATATCGAAGGCGTAGGCGTGCAAGTCACGAGACTCCCACTCAGCCAGCATAAACACAGGTTTCACGCTGTCTAACTCTCGTCTAACCGTATTCCAAAAATCAACAGGAACAAATCCGGCGACATCACAACGGAAACCATCCATCCCCACTTCCTGAACCCAATATTTCATAGCAGCAGTCATATATTCACGAATACCGGGTTGAGAATAATCAAGATTAATGATGTCAGACCAATCCCACCACGGCGTTGGGCGAAAATCACCTTTATAGTCACGCTGATACCACTCCGGGTTTGTCGTGCGTAACTCATTGTCCCATGAAGTATGATTCGCCACCCAATCCAGGATGACTTTCATACCCAATTCATGAGCCTGATTGACAAAGAATTTCAAGTCATCCAGAGAACCAAATTCAGGGTTAACACCATAGTAATCTTTAACAGAGTAAGGACTGCCCAAAGTACCTTTACGGTTCAACTCACCAATAGGATTAACGGGCATCAGCCAAATGATATCAATACCTAATTCTTTCAACCGAGGAAGCTGTGCGGCAGCAGCTACAAATGTGCCTTCCTCAGTAAACTGACGGGTATTCAATTGATAAAGAATGGCATTCTTACTCCACTCAGGATGTTTAACTTTGACGTAAGGCTCAGGTGAGTATTGGTCATTTTTCGAATTTGAATAGGATTCAGTAGATTGACATCCTAATAGTGAAAACATGAAAAGAAATACCAGAACAGTGCAACGTGACAACATAGATTCTCCAAAGCACAAGCGAAATTAATCGTTTAAGATAGCAGGCAAGATAACGTCTCAAAAGCAGTGCATTAAATCAAGTAAAAGCGTAGAAGATAAACCTGGCGCAGCAAACAAGACGTATTCGAGCCAAATTCTGGATACCCTGTTTGAATGGAAGGCGGTTTTAACTATGAGCCTCCATAATAATAGTTTTTGGCTCTCCCTCAACATCACAGTCGAGTTTGTCATATTCGAGATCAACATACTCAATTTGAGATTCAGTCAAATGTTTAATAAGTGGCTTAGTCGCTCCTCTAAAACAAAACCACACCACCCTGTCTACAGAATCTTCGTTGTTTAAAATACTAATATCTTTCCTGACCTGAGCTCTCGTAGCGCTGTTCAGCCTCGCAAACCCAGATTTAATTTCTATTGCTACAGCTTGATTCTTTGAAAATAAATCAATTCTTCTAACCCCATAAGGAGTCACAAATGACACTTGCTTATCAAAATCAGTAATACCAAAGGTATTGCCGATAATCACTTCTGCCATGACTTCAAAGATGGAGCCTCTTGTTCTATTTTGTAACGGAATTATGTTTTTAATAATATCGTCTAAAAATGGTTTCCCGTGTGCATTTATATCCAAATTAGAAGACTCAAAAACATTTACTAACATTGCCTTTGCTTTTCTTTCCCTGTGCTCTTTAAGCCCCTTTATATATTTTTTCATCACTTATATCTCATCAAGCCAGCTTTTCCAAAGCGTTAGATATGGCAGCAACCTATAGTGACTATGCAGCGTTTTAGGAAGAACAATGGGCTCTTCATCATTAACGGGGGACACAGGCATTAATTAAACTGATTTTGCGAAGATCATTTAATGGAGCAATACCCATGTCCCACGCAGGTGCCATTTTAGGCATAAAAGAATTAATAATTGAAGAGGTCTTTAGACATGACAGCATTGATGTTTGGGCGAGGCCGTTCAACAGAACGAACTGTAAGCATTGTGATAGCAACAGGTTAAGGATAAAAGCCACACACAAGAGAACCATCAAGCATACCCGCCAGGGTAATCAGCTGATGACCTTGCACCTGAAAGTGCCAAAGTATCACTGCTTGGACTGTGGGCGTTATTTCAGGCATCAATTTAAAGGCATTCTACCGCGGTTTCGGTCTTCTGAAGCTTTTCGACTAGAAGTCTTTGAAGCGCATCACGAAGGCGTAACGCAACGTAAAATTTCACGGATTCACGGCATTAGTCCTGCGACCGTTGAACGCTGGTATCAGTCTTTGATTAATCAGAAATACAAGGAAGTCAGGCTCTTCATCATTAACGGGGCGCACTTGTCCTCGAATATTAGGCATTGATGAACACTTTTTCACCAAGAAGAAAGGGTACGCCACAACCTTTGTTGATTTGAAAAACCATCGAGTCTTCGATGTTAAACTGGGACGTTCAGAGCCAAGCTTGAGCCGCTATCTAAAAAGGATGCAGGGACGTGAGCAGGTTCAGATAGTCGTCATGGATTTATCCGAAACCTATCGTCGAATTGCCCAACACTACTTCCCTAACGCCATTATCGTGGCTGACCGTTTTCACGTTGTTCGACTGATTAATCATCATTTCCTCAAAGCTTGGAAGCAACAAGACGAACAAGGCCGAAAGAACCGGGGATTACTCAGCTTGATGCGTCGTCACGAATGGAATCTGAGTGATAAGAGCCGAGTGAGATTACACGCATATCTGGATAATTATCCTGTATTAAAAGCGCTCTATGATGTGAAACAAAAGCTGAATCGGTATGTTTTACTTAAAACGGTGAATAAGCGCCGTATGCAATCCAAACTACCGGGCTTTCTGGCATTGTTGGAGCAGATGAAAGCCAGCCCTCTCAAAGCGTTGGCGAACACCTTAATACCAATCCCATTAAAAACCTAGCCATTTAACTGTGCCCATTTTCTGGTGCATAAAGAGATAACACGATGGGTATCTTTGACAAATGTATTCCAGGCGTCACTACATGCATCCACGATATCTTCATACCCTTCAAATATGCGATTGGATAGTGCGTTCTGACGAAGCCAACTCCATACCTGTTCAACCGGATTCAGTTCCGGCGAGTAGGGAGGAAGCTTTAGCATACGAATATTATCAAACTGTTGGATCGTGTCCTCTGTATGCCATCCTGCGCCATCCATGATGACGACAGCCATTCGCCCCGGTTTAGTACGTTCAGAAATCTGTTTCAAGTGCAATGTCATTGCATCCTTGTTGACCCACGGCGTTATGAGCGCTTCTGTTTCACCGGTTGCGGGACAGACAGCACCGAAAAGATAGGCATATTCAAATTGTTGCTGTTTGACTGCGCGTGGGCGACTGCCAGTTCTTGCCCATAAACGAGAGGTGGTATTTTGCTGACCAAAGCGAGCTTCATCCTGAAACCAGATATCAACATTGTTCAGAGGCAGATGTCCTGGACAAAGTTTGATCACATTAATCTCCAGTTTTTTTAAACTCTTCCTGAGCATTTTGCGATTGCTTTGGATGTTTTGAACGGCTGGAAATCCATGAAAAACCCCATTGATGCAAGAGACGGTAAATGTTGGACATTTTATAATCCACATTCAGATGGCTCGATATCCAGGCTTGGATATCGGCTCCCGTCAGTCTTCCCCCGACATCAGAACGACTATGATATTCAATATAGCGAGATAGCTTTTTTATCTGTTCTGATGACAGCGATGCAGGACGACCGGGAGGAGATTTGGCATCCAGGCCATCAATTCCTTTATCCAGAAAAGCCGCTACCCATTTATTTACACTTGCCCTGCTGACCTTAAGTGTTCTAGCTATTTGTGCTTTGTTCATTCCTTCACTGTAATGAGCCAATGCAAGTAACCTGATCCTTTTAGCTGCGTTAGTTTCCTTTTTGGAAAGCGCTGTGAAATCTATCTTTTTTAGCATCTAATTATCTGTTTTGTCTTCACTGACTTAATTAGATCATACTTTTAATGGGATTGGTATAACATCCTGGCTACAACCTATTGTAGCTATGTGGAGGTTCAGAAAAAGCAATGGCATAACTGAAGGTTTCCACAACAAAATGGAAATGCTATCGAGAAGAGCGTATGGTTTCAGGAATTTTGAGAATTATCGGTTAAGAGTAATGACCCATTGTGGATGGGATGGAATAATTAATCGAACGAGGAATGAATGCTGATCCCCCGTTTATTGGGTAGAGCCTTCAGGAATTTTGAGAATTATCGGTTAAGAGTGATGACCCATTGTGGATGGGATGGAATAATTAATCGAACGAGGAATGAATGCTGATCCCCCGTTTATTGGGTAGAGCCAATTCAAACGGTTTCGGAATTTATTAAAAAAAACCGCTTAACCTATTGATTTTAAAGACTTTGGAAATTGGTGCCCGGGGCCGGACTTGAACCGGCACGAAGTTGCCTTCGAGGGATTTTAAATCCCTTGTGTCTACCAATTTCACCACCCGGGCACTGGAATTTAGATAACCTAAATGATGTAAAACTTGGAGGCGGGTCCCGGAGTCGAACCGGGGTGCACGGATTTGCAATCCGCTGCATAGCCACTCTGCCAACCCGCCAAAGGTTGTGGAGCGGGAAACGAGGTTCGAACTCGCGACCTCAACCTTGGCAAGGTTGCGCTCTACCAACTGAGCTATTCCCGCAGTTTGCGCCGGTATTTTTCATTGCCGCCGCAAAATGTGATGTGCATTCTACAGTTAAGATGTTGACTGTCAATAACAAATTTAAGGACAAATGTTTAACTGCTGAATTTTTAACTTGCGCCAAATTATTTGACCAGCGCATTGTATGGAGTTTGGGTAGTTTCGTACAACTACCAGTGTGTTATAAGTTAGTTTTTTGGGCTATTAGTAGATATTTTTTCGCAGCAATAAAGTATTGCATCATCGAAAAGACTGACAGCACTGTCGCTATATATAGCAGAATATATCCTAGGGATACCCAATATATTGGGATCTCCAAATCCCCTATCGCCAAAATTTCAAGTTCTGATAACAAACCGATCAACGCTAACATTTGCGCCATCGTTTTTGCTTTTCCCCAAAAAGACACTTTTACTGTGTCTGATTGACCATTTGTTGCCATCCATTCTCTCAAAGCCGAAACAAAAATTTCTCTCGCCATTAACAAGACAGCAGGAATAGTAATCCATGGAGTAGCGTATGTGTGGGTGATCATTAACAGCGCCGCAGCAACAATTAATTTATCCGCCACAGGATCCAAAAACGCACCAAAAGGCGTGGACTGACCTAACTTTCTTGCAAGATATCCATCAAACCAGTCTGTTACAGCCGCAAACCAAAAGATAAACGCAGCTAACTGATGAGCCCATTTCCAATCGATGTAATACACAACGACAAATACCGGGATCAGCATCACTCGCATAATGGTTAACATATTTGGGATGTTCAGCATATAAATTCTTCTTATTAGAGGTGTTTTGTTGAACAGGTTTCCTATTCATCTCCGGTATCAATCAATAAACACGCTACCAAAGAGAATTCACAGGATTAAATCAACTCTGTTTGGCTACAATTTCATCAAACCAAACATAACAACACAATTACAACTAAAAAAACAAACATAATCAGAAATGAAGATATATCCATTTTTGATATTAATATTCGACTCGGATGTACAATTCTTATCACCTAGTTATGTAGATGATCATAGATCAAAGATGCTAACTCCGGGCTAATCCCGGGAACATTCGCCAGCTGTTCTGAACTGGCATTTAAGACTTCTTGCATTCCACCAAGGTATTTTAACAGGCTTTGTCTGCGTTTCGCACCCACACCAGGAATAGATTCCAATTTAGACTGGGTCTTCACTTTCTGGCGTTTATGGCGATGCCCTGCAATCGCGAAGCGATGTGACTCGTCGCGGATATGTTGAACTAAATGAAGAGCCGCAGAATTAGCAGGCATAGGAATGGTATCGTGACTTCCTGCCATAATCAGAGTTTCTAACCCTGGTTTTCTTGAAGTGCCTTTCGCGATACCTATAAGTAGTGGCGTTCTAGCCCCCTGCCACTGATCAAAAAAAGCCTCAGCTTGAGCTAATTGCCCTTTACCACCATCAATAAACACGATATCGGGAATTTTCTCTTCTGCCGCTGTGATTTTATATCGGCGTTTTAGCACTTGAGCCATAGCAGCGTAATCATCACCCGGCGTAATGCCTTCAATGTTATAACGTCGATAATCTGTTTTTAAGGGCCCTTCCCGGTTAAAAACAACACATGACGCCACAGTTTGCTGGCCTGAAGTATGAGAAATATCAAAGCATTCCATACGCTGCAATGGTTGCTGCAACTCTAAAATAGATTCCAGCTCTAAAAACCGTGCTCGAACAGATTTTTGGTGAGCCTGTTTTGCTTCCAGAGCATTTTCGGCATTCGTATTAGCCAATTGCAAATACCGCTTCTTTTCATCACGAGCACCATAAAAAAACTGAATTTTGTGGTCAGCCTCTTTGCCAAGCAAATTACTAATCTCTTCTGCATCATCAAGCTTCATTGGCAATACAATTTGCTTTGGAATCGATTTATTGCCCGCTAAATAAAACTGCAATAAGAACGAATGAAATACGTCTTTTTCATCTTCATCAGAAGAAGGGACTTTCGGAAAATAACTTTTGCTCCCCAAGAGCTTATTATCTCGAATAAAGAAAGCCTGAATGCAGGCAATACCATTACGATAAGCAAATCCAAACACATCCAGCTCATCCTGATCGCCACTCACCCACTGCTGTTCCTGAACTTTTCGAAGTGCGGCAATTTGGTCGCGATATCTGGCCGCCTTTTCAAACTCTAGGTCACGACTACTCTCTTCCATTAGTCCCACCATGGTATCAATCACTTGATGGCTTTTTCCTTTCAAAAACATACGAGCCAAATTCACTTGCTGTTGGTATTCATCATCGGAGACAAAACCTTCAACACAAGGAGCGGAACAACGTTTTAGCTGATGCTGTAAACAAGGGCGCGTTCGAGCTTTGTAGTAAGCGTCTTCACATTGCCGAACAGGAAAGATCTTCTGCATTAACCGCAAACTCTCTCGCACAGCCCAAGCGCTCGGATATGGGCCGAAATACTCACCAGATTCACGCCGAGAACCTCGATGAATAGCTAACCGTGGATGTTGATGACCAGAAAGAAAAATAAATGGATAAGATTTATCATCGCGAAGTAAAACGTTATAACGCGGCTTATATTTCTTTATATAATTGTTTTCAAGAATATAAGCCTCTGTTTCACTGTGAGTAACAGTGACATCCATATCCGCTATTTGCCGAACTAGCGAAATAGTCTTTGGGCTATCCAGATTAGACTTAAAATAGCTACTAACTCTCTTCTTAAGATTTTTAGCCTTACCCACATAAATAACTTCCTGCTTCTGGTTATACATTCTGTATACACCAGGCTGTTGGGTAAGGCTTTTTAGAAAGGCTTTATGATCAAATGCTGATTGCACCATTACAACTGCTGAGGATTAATCAAATTATGGCGCAATGCCAAATGAGTTAATTCAACATCCGAATCAACATTGAGTTTTTCAAACATGCGATAACGATGTGTGTTAACCGTTTTAGTGCTGATATTTAACTGGCTTGCTATATCAGGCACCTTAACGCCTTTAGTCAACATCAGCATAATCTGAAGCTCACGCTCAGATAATTGCTTCAAAGGGTCTTCGTCGTTAGAATCGAACTTGGCAAGCGCCATTTGTTGCGCAATTTCAGGCGTAATGTACTTCTGCCCTTTGGCCACTTTTTCAATTGCACGAATCATCTCTTGAGGATCCGCTTCTTTGGTCAGATATCCAAAGGCCCCCATTTGCATAACCATCGACGGAAACGGGTTTTCCTTATGAACAGACAAAGCAATAACACGCACATCAGGACAAATCCGTAATACCTGTTTTGTTGCTTCCAAACCACCAATCCCAGGCATACTCATATCCATCAACACAACATCAGGAGGCGATTTACGACACATTTTAACCGCTTCCTCACCCGTTTGTGCTTCACCTATTACATTGAATCCTTCCACATCATCCAAAATACGACGGATGCCAGTTCTCACTAAATCGTGGTCATCAACTAATAGAAGTTTAACCAAGCAATAGCTCCAAAATGAATGAGCCTAAAGCAATGTCTAACCAAAATACCATTCCTGATATTGAAGGCATTACCATAGGCGAATAAAATTATCAGAACAGCTCTATGAAATTTTAAAGTCCAACATAATTATCGATCATCGGTAGAGATGTTCACTTAATCGATTCCATCCATCGACAGTTTCCTTTCTGCCTTGACCAATATTTTTTGCAAAACATCGTTCAACAGTACATTTAATAATCCAACGATCCTTACACTCTTTGACTCTTTGAGGCTCAGATGGAACACCACCGCATCGGCAGCCTAACACTATCTCTTTGTCTTGTGAGTCCACGCCCCTTCCTTTCAGAATATTCACTGTGTAAAAAGCACAGCTTAAAGAGCCCGTAGTCTACATCATTTTTTACTCACAATAACATCAATTATCGGTTTAACTGAGCAATTAACCAACAATCAAGCAAAGACCAACACATCAGCGGTTTACGTTTTACCTCAGCCAGTTACATAGGGTTATCGTAAATTAAGCGTCTCACTCAATAATGCGCCATCATTTTGTACATTAAGAGCAAGGAATAACGATCATCAACTAATTGCATTTCTGTATCGGCAGCGCATTCGCAAACATGAATAATTTTAAAATTCAGTTAGTTATTACGCAACATAACTTCACATTGACAAATAAAACCAACCTTAAAAATGAAAAACACACCTTTCAAATATGCACACCTGAACATCCAGTTTTATTGAACCATTAAGAATTCATTAATTAATTTTACCCTGTCGGTCATTTAAGTAAAAAGCAAACAAATTTTAAGCGTATAGAAAACTGAAATTAAATCTTTACCAAATAAAAAAATTTCAAATATAAGAAAAAACAACTTATATTATATTTTAAATACAACTAGCTACTTCTAAACCACTTCCCTGTGAGCTATAAACTAAGCTAGCCCCCATTTAACTCTATTTACCTTCCAACCAAAATTATTTTTATTATTATAAATCAACAGGTTGTCAGTTATCCATTAGTATCATCTGAATTGGGATCAGGTTGTTTTGAACCAGACTGCGGTACAATAACCCCTCCCTCTTTATATATTGAAATAACTTTAAATTTAAATGAATCCAGCCAATTATCTTCTGCTGCGGCTTCGGGAAGCGCAAACAAACTTGAAGCAAAAACAGTAACAAATAGTGGAGACTTAATTTTATTTAGTAATTTCATAGATTTCCTCATAATTTAATTTCAGGGTAAATACACCCGAAATAATTATGGAAGAAGTATGAAAACTTATCTAATTAAATCACACTTTAACAATGTGATTTGACTGCATAAACTTGTAGCTTGTAGCCAATATGGATGCATGCTCAAGGATATTAAAATATGCTTTAAATGTAGGAGCAGCATCATAAACATGACGAGCTTGTAAAAAGAAATACTCGGTTAATGAATGAACATCGTAGATACCATATTGGGCATAATGCCCTTTTATTGACTCGAACTGGAACAAATATTCAAACAAATCAACTAAAACAGGAAGGTCTTCTATATGACGATACCAATGCTCAATAAAAGACATCATTGTGACAAACAGGTACACCGCATAGATGCCAACCAATAAAAAATCAGCCCGGGTTATACAATATTGCTTGGCATCAAAACTTCCGCGTTGGAAGTTCTCCCAATAACTGAGGAGAGGAATTTTAAAAATAATGAGTAAAACAGTGGTTACATCAATGAATATATAAGTAGGATAAAAAACCATTGGCCGATTGCCTCCAAGCCAATGCATTAGCACAACCTCTAACAGCCTCATCGCTATTATGATGATGATAAGACTATATATGTTGATGTGCTGACGATTCTCATAGACAGCCCACAACCCGACGGCAATAAATAATGAGTCGAGTAGTGGATCGTTACCTATGTTTGTATATGTAAGAAAAGATGCGAGAAGAATTACCGCAAATCTTATCATTTGATGCCAAGTTGCTTTAAGATCGCCGTTCCATAACGGGATCGCCTTATCAGATCCTTAATATCATTCCTTAGTTCTTTAGCAACTTCAAGTCCACAATAGGTCCAAATAGCCATGACAAGCTCCATCGGTGCCTGCGATTCCCCTAATCGGTAACGATATAAGGACTTCTCGTCCAAATCAAAATAGTCACAAATTTCTTTGTATGATTTACCCGATCGTGCAATCGCAGCTTCGATGGCTTGACCGTAGGCAACCGCAAGGATGTTATCTTTACCTTTTCTAGCCATTTTAGCTTACTTCCAATTATTTAATTATAAATTTTTTGCGATCTTATAACAATCAGGGCAACTTTGCCCGATTTTCTTTGATACTTTGCCAATGTTGTTCAATTACGTTTTCAATACGTGCAATTAGAAGGTTCAAAACAGTAGTGTACATTAAAGGTTCAGATTTGCGTAAGATGAGATTGCAGGCCGCCATGACCACTGTGAAAATGGCTCAGTTTGCCGATGTAAGAACTCGCAAAACGTACGAAAACTGGGAAAAAGGTGTAGGTTCTCCTACAGTTAACCAGTTCATAGCAATGGCAACGGCTTGCGGTTATAGCCCGCACAGTTTGATTAGGCAGTATATAGAACGCGCCAATCATAAAACTGAAGTTGACTATAATGTTGCGGCATTAAAAGCAGAAGAAGCCTAAGCCGGTATTCCCCGGCTAACTTCTTTTAAATCTAAATATAAATTCTGTTTTTCATAGACTAACTTAAACGTGTTAGCCCTTTCTTTATTGCTTCCTTCATATCAAGGAAAAATTAATACTCGCAAAGTAAATACTTTATAGCATTTCGTTCACTGAAATGCCTTTGGGTAATAATAGCCCCCTACCAGACAAGAATTTCGAATGAAGATGTCAGAGAATATTTGCATCTTAATGTCAAACTGAACGATATCGTATATGAACTCGGAATATCCGAGTATTTAATTTCAATATTGATCAATAAATAAAGCGACGATGAATATTTACTACCACACTATTTCAATTGAGCGTATGAAACCTGTAAATATAAAGACGTGATCTCATCGGGAAAATAACGATAACAAAAATATCAAACTCTGAAACGGATATTTTCATGTGCTAGAACGAAAAAACCCCGACTTTAAAAGTCGGGGTTTTTGAATGCTTGGCGGAGAGGGAGGGATTCGAACCCCCGGTAGGGATAAACCTACGGCTGATTTCAAGTCAGCTGCATTAAACCGAGCTCTGCCACCTCTCCGTGACGTGAGCGGCATATTAAAGTCGTTTATTCAGCTTGTAAAGAGTAAATTTAACATTAACTTACTGACTGCTTTATCTTTGCGCAATTTGTTCAATTAACATCTATTTACTAAATTTTTCAGTCGTTCCGTACGATTCAACTTGAAAATTTGCCCTAAAGCCCCTAAATATAGCGTCAGTAACATTATTGCTTAATACTATTTAAACGACGGAGTTTGTAATGCAATACAATTCGGTATCTTCCGCCTCACAATCATCAGTGTTAGAGACGAATAAAGTCTTACGTAACACTTATATGTTATTAGCTATGACATTGGGATTCAGTGCGGCAGTGGCTGGCGTATCAATGGCGTTAGGATTACCACATCCTGGCCTAATTATTACCTTAGTAGGATTCTATGGCCTATTATTTTTAGTCCATAAAACAGCTAACTCATCAGCGGGTTTGCTTAGTGTATTCGCATTCACTGGCTTTTTAGGTTATACACTTGGTCCGATTCTGAATATGGTTATTGGTGCCGGCGGCGGTGACTTGATTGTCACAGCGTTAGGTGGCACAGCTATCATATTCTTCGCATTGTCAGGTTATGTTTTGACAACCAAGAAAGATATGTCATTCCTTAATGGTATGCTGTTCGCTGGCTTTTGGGTTATCTTGATCGCGGTTATTGCGAACATTTTCCTTCAACTGCCAGCTCTTAGCTTAGGTCTTAGCGCATTATTCATCCTGTTTTCATCAGGTGTTATTTTAATGCAAACCAGTGATATTATTCGTGGTGGTGAGAAAAACTATATATTGGCAACAGTGACGCTTTATGTGTCTCTGTACAATATTTTCATTAGCTTGCTAAACCTACTAACCGCTTTTAGCAACGATGACTAAGAAATTGTTTTCTCAATAGAATCAATCAACACCCCACTTGCTGGGGTGTTTTTTTATAGATACAGGAATAAAAGAAATTCATGGCGAAATTCCTCATATTAGTGACCAGCCCCCACTACGATTCTGACTCAGCAAAATCATCCTATGAGTTTGCCAAAGCCGCTATTGAACAAAACCATGAGGTATTGGGCATTTTCTTTTATCAGTCAGGAGTGAGCCATGCTAATCAATTTAACGCTCCTCTTTCTGATGAACCATCAGCATCAAGCCTTTGGCAAGAGCTCGCAACCAGGTATAAAGTTAACTTGCTAGTATGTGCAACAGCAGCCAGCAGAAGAGGCATTGCGGATAAGGAAGAAGCCAAACGCATGACATTTAATGGAGATAATCTCTCTGAACATTTCACCATGTCTGGATTGACAGAATTTTCAGCCTTATCCACTCAGGCGACAAGGGTAGTACAGTTCTGATGTCTATTGCCATATTGCATACTACAGCCCCAAGCTCAAACCCAAATGGTTTGGAAGCTCTCGATACTGCATTCGCTTTTGCCAACATTGAACAACAAGTGGGTATGTTTTTCATTCAAGATGGAGTTTATCAATTATTAAAAGGTCAACAACCTGAAATATCGGGGTTTAAAAACCATACAAAGAGTTATCCCGCATTAGAGTTTTACGACATCGAAGATATATTTGTATGCACAGAAAGTCTGAAAGAGCGAAATCTTACGTCCGAAAACCTTTTGCTTGAAGCTACATTAATGAGTCCAGAACAGCTTGCTTCTTATTTGAAACCTTTTGATCAGGTGCTCAGGTTCTAATGATTTTACATATCATCCGACAAAGTTCCGCTTCCCATCAATCACTACACCAATGTTTGAAATACAAACAAACTGATGATGGCATTCTGTTTATCTCCGATGGCGTACTGAATTTATGTTTACAGCACAATATTCCTCTATTAAAAACCCCTGAGCTTTCAAATAAGCTCTTCGTATTAGAGAGTGATCTGACCGCACGCAACCTGCCTATTCATAGTCTGGATGTAAAGCAGCTCTCATACCAAGAGTTTGTTGAGCTTACCTTGCAATACGAAAAAACACTGACATGGTAGTTTATGAGTCAATTTATAGAATTTAACGGTAAACAGATCCCAACCGATGCTAACGGCTATCTATTAGAAGTTTCAGATTGGCAACCAGAATTAGCTCCGATTATTGCAGCCACAGAAAATATCGAATTAACAGATTCACACTGGGAAGTAGTCAATTTTGTGCGGGACTTTTATCTGGAATTTAACACCAGCCCAGCAATCAGAGCATTAGTAAAAGCTATGGCAGCCAAATTGGGACAAGAGAAAGGTAACAGCCGCTATTTACACCGCCTCTTCCCTAAAGGTGCAGCAAAACAAGCAACAAAGATCGCAGGTTTACCTAAACCAGCAAAATGCTTGTAAAGCATTATCAAAAGATGGAAGGCTCTGAATTAGGAGCGAATTAATCAGAAGTGTTAGAAAAAGCGCATATTGCAAACAATATGCGCTCAATAGCTATGATCTTAGAGGCGTTATTGCCCGTTTGCCATACCAGCAGAAACAGTGGTAAAAATCATCCAGCCTATATAGCCAACCAACCCGACAATTCCGATAATTGCAGCCCAGTAGACAAATTTCATCACTAGTTTAAGGTCTTGATTTTTTTGCATATTGCCTCTCAACGATGACTACATGGTACAGACTTACATTGCTCTTAATGAACAAAGGTAAGAGGCTGTACTAGCAACCTCCGATTTTTTCCAGTCCACCCATGTATGGACGTAAAACCTCAGGAATAACCACACTTCCATCGGCTTGCTGGTAGTTTTCCAAAACCGCCACCAAGGTACGTCCTACAGCCAAACCAGAACCATTTAAGGTATGAATTAATTCAGGCTTCGAACCTGTTTCAGCTCTGTATCGTGCCTGCATTCTTCTAGCTTGGAAGTCTACCATGTTACTGCAGCTGGAAATCTCTCTATAAGTATGTTGTGCAGGCAACCAGACTTCCAAATCATACGTTTTCGCAGCACAAAACCCCATATCGCCAGTACAAAGTACGACTTTGCGATACGGAAGCTCCAGGAGCTGCAAAATTTTCTCAGCATGGCCAGTTAACTCTTCCAACGCATCGAAAGAATCTTCTGCTTTCACTAATTGAACCAGTTCCACCTTGTCAAACTGATGATTTCTAATTAGTCCTTTGGTATCACGACCATATGAACCTGCTTCACTTCTAAAACAAGGGGTATGTGCCACCATTTTGATTGGCAATTGCTCTGCGTCGAAAATGACATCACGCGCAATGTTGGTTAAAGGAACTTCAGCCGTTGGGATCAACGACATCCCAATGCCCTCTTCAGTGGCCGGCTTGGTATGAAACAAGTCCTCGCCAAACTTGGGCAACTGCCCGGTTCCTCTTAAACTGTCAGCGTTAACCAGATACGGCACATACATTTCAGTATAACCATGCTGATTAGCATGAGTGTCTAACATGAACTGCGCTAATGCACGGTTTAAACGCGCAATTTGTCCGCGCATGACAACGAAACGAGAACCGCTAAGCTTTACACCAGTTTCAAAGTCCAGACCATTGTCGATATCCGCACCAAGATCGGTATGATCTTTCACTTCAAAGTCAAATTCTCTAGGTGTACCCCACTTGGTAATTTCCACGTTCTCATTTTCATCTTTCCCTACAGGAACCGATTCATGAGGAATATTAGGAATACTCATTGCGGCATTTTCAATATTGCTCAACAACTGAACCAACTCAGCCTTGGCTGCATCCAACTCATCGCCAAGCTTGCCAACTTCTGCCAATAATGGAGCAATATCCTCACCAGCAGCCTTAGCCTTACCAATCGACTTGGAACGAACATTACGCTCGTTTTGAAGCTCTTGAGTGTGGGATTGCAAATATTTACGTCTTTCTTCCCATTCTTTTAACTGCACCACATCCAATTCGAAACCACGCTTTTTCAGTTCCGCGGCAGCAAAATCAATTTCTTGTCTTAAGTACTTTGAGTCCAGCATGTATCTTAATTACCTTTTATTACTTGCATTCCCAGCCATGCCATTAACAAGCAAGAGCCAAGGTTCAAAAATATGTTGAGAACACCTTTCCACCAATGTGCTTGCTGTAGCAACAGCAGAGTATCGACGGAAAAAGTGGAAAATGTCGTTAGAGCACCTAAAAAACCAATCCCGACCATGGTTCGCCAGGGAACGATTTCGATAACGCCTTGCTCAATCATGGCGTAAAGTAGACCCAATAAAAAAGAGCCTATTATGTTGACCAGAAGTGTACCAAAAGGAAAATCCTTGCCAAGCCAGAGAAGCGCCATTTCTGCAATAAAATACCGAGAGCAAGCACCAATTGCCCCTCCTATTGCTATAAAACCGTAAATGCCCAAGCTACTCATATCGCTTTTTGTCACTCTGTTGGTTTAAACCTTCAAGATATGCCAGTTTTTCCTTTATTTGCTTTTCCAAGCCTCGTTCAGATGGAGAATAAAACTTTGTTGCTCGTAAATGCTCAGGGAAATAGTTCTCGCCAGCAGCAAAAGCCCCCGCTTCATCATGAGCATAACGATAGCCCTCTCCGGCACCCAAGCTCTTCATCAACTCTGTAGGCGCATTACGCAAATGCATAGGAACATCAGCATCAGAAGTGTCTTTCGCTAAACTCATCGCTTGTTTAAACGCGGTATATACTGCATTACTTTTTGGCGCACAGGCACAATACAAAACGGCTTGGGCAATCGCTCTTTCACCTTCTGCAGCGCCCACTCTGTGGTACACATCCCACGCATTGAGGGTCAATTGTAATGCTCTGGGATCGGCATTGCCAATATCTTCCGAGGCAATCGCTAAAAGCCGTCGGGCAATCGCGGTAGGTTCTGCGCCTGTTACCAATAAGCGGCAAAACCAGTATAACGCGCCGTCGGGAGATGAGCCTCTAACGGATTTATGAAAAGCGGATAGAAGATCATAATAATAATCTCCGCCCTTATCAAAATGCGCCATTTTATCGCCCGAGGCATGAGCAATATGTTGCTTATCAAGGCTTTTACCGCTCTCTCTAAGCTGCAATGCTATCTCCAGAGTGTTGAGAAGCTTACGCCCGTCACCACATGCCACTTCAACTAATAGTGCTTCGGCGTCAGATTCAATAGTGACAAGCTCTGAATTGTCTTCACTATATTTCTTCAATGCACGATGAATTAGCTGCTTAAGCCCATCAGCATCAAGCTTTTTCAACACATAAACACGAGTACGGGACAAAAGAGCATTGTTTAATTCAAAGGAAGGATTCTCAGTAGTTGCACCGATGAAAATCACCGTGCCATCTTCAATAAAGGGTAAAAATGCGTCTTGCTGAGATTTATTAAAACGGTGGACTTCATCCACAAACAATATGGTTTGTCTGCCAAAATCTCTGGCATTGCTCTTGGCGTTATCAATAGCCGCTCGAATTTCCTTAACCCCACCGGTAACTGCAGAGATTTTTTCAACCTGAGCATCAATGCTATGAGCGACAATCTCAGCCAAGGTCGTCTTGCCAGTTCCCGGAGGCCCCCACAAAATCATGGAATGAGCATTGCCAGAACGAATGGCTTCATAAAGTGGTTTACCGGGCGCGAGAATGTGCTCCTGACCTACATAGCCATCAATAGAAGTGGGTCGTAATAGAGCTGCAAGGGGTTTTGCCACATCGCCAAACTGGAGTTCCATTAGCTATGAACCACGTTTAGTGTTATCTGAAAATCAACGCTGATCATCAAGTTCAAAGCCTGATGGCATACTAAAAGTAAAACGCTGAGAAGAAATCTCTTGATTCTGTTTAATATCAGAAAAAATCAGCTGATTGCGCTGCTCTTGCTGATCAAGAATGATCAATTGTGACAACACACCATCATCAAAAAACAAAACAAGCTGCTTGATTGACTGATTCTCCGATTTGGGGGTAATCATAAACTCACCTTCGTTCACTTTAGCAACCTGATAGCCATCCCAAATATCGGAATTGGGCTGAGCCAACAACATAATAGGGTGATCTTTCACCGAATGTTGCTGATCCAGAGCAATCACCTGCTCAACAAAAGGATCGATGTGCCAAAGGGTTTTGCCATCGGCAATCAAGGTCGCTTCATTGGGCGGTAACACTTCCCAGTACAGCTTTTGAGGCTGCTGTAAATTGATAATTCCTTTTGCTTCTTGCAACAACTCGTTGTTTGCATCCATCACCTTTTGCTCAAAATGAGCAGAATAAGTGTGTAACTGCGATAACAAGTGCTTTAGTTCTTGAGCAGATGAATCTAGCTTCTCTTCCCCATTAAGAGCAAACACGCTGGTTGAGATAGCGATAAACAAGAATCCACTAATGATGTTTTTAAATTGTAGTCTTCTTACTATTTTTACCATTTTTAACCTCTGGGTGGTGGTGGCGCCAACACATCTCTATTGCCGTTATGCCCCGGAGCACTCACAACACCGCTTTGTTCCATTTGCTCAACTAACCGGGCAGCCCGGTTATAGCCAATTCTAAATTTACGTTGCACGCCCGACACTGATGCTCTGCGCGTTTCTGTCACAAAAGCCACGGCTTCATCATAAAACGGATCTAATTCCTGATCTCCGCCATCAGGTTGCTCACCGGGTAGTAATATCTCGTCATTAGATTCACCCGACAATATTTCATCAATATATTGCGGCGTACCTCGCGATTGCCAATCAGCAACCACTGCATGAACTTCATGATCATCAACAAAAGCACCATGAACACGAGTAGGTACACCCGATCCCGGTGGTAAATACAACATATCCCCCATGCCCAACAAAGCTTCGGCACCTTGCTGATCCAGAATGGTTCTGGAATCAATCTTGGAAGAAACCTGAAAGGCAATACGGGTAGGAATATTAGCTTTAATCAAGCCAGTGATAACATCAACAGAAGGTCGCTGAGTAGCCAGAATCAGGTGGATTCCCGCCGCCCTGGCTTTTTGAGCAATACGGGCAATGAGTTCTTCAACTTTCTTACCCACAATCATCATCATGTCAGCAAATTCATCCACGACAACGACGATACTGGGAAGTTTTTCCAACTCTGGTGCTTCTTCTGCCATAGATTCGTTTGGATTCCAGAGAGGATCCTTAATAGGCTGCCCATTCTCTTTCGCTTCCAGCACTTTGGCGTTATAGCCTTTCAGATTACGCACCCCCAAAGCTGACATTAAACGATAGCGGCGCTCCATTTCCCCTACACACCAGCGCAAGGCATTAGAAGCCTCTTTCATGTCGGTGACAACTTCTGCCAACAAATGTGGAATGCCTTCATACACCGACAATTCCAACATTTTAGGGTCAATCATGATAAAACGAACATCTTCTGGCGTAGACTTGTATAGCAAGCTCAAAATCATAACGTTCACGCCAACGGATTTACCTGAACCTGTTGTACCAGCCACCAGCAAATGCGGCATTTTTGCCAAATCCACAACCACAGGGTCACCAGAAATGTCTTTACCAAGCACCATGGTTAAGCTGGACTTCGCATTTTCAAAATATTCGCTGCTAATCACCTCTCGCAAAAATACGGTTTCGCGATGCTTATTGGGCAATTCCAAACCTATGTAGGATTTACCCGGAATAACCTCAACAACACGCACAGAAAGCGCAGACATGGCTCTGGCCAAATCCTTGGATAAGCCGGAGATCTTGCTGACCTTAACTCCCGGAGCCAGATCCAGTTCAAATCGAGTAACAACAGGCCCGGGATACACGCCAACCACTTGAGCCTGAACACTAAAATCAGCCAAAGTTGCCTCTAATAATCGAGCGACCGAATCCAGCTCTTCCTGAGAAATAGGCTCTTTGGTTCGATTAGGCTTGTCTAATAATTCAAAAGAAGGCACATCACCTTCTGGCATGGGCCGGTTACCAGCTACCTTTTCACTTTCCTGTGGGCTAATTACTTTTGGCGTCTTGGGAGCAGTGGATACTTCTCGATTTACCGAAGCACGTTCTTCATTGGCACTATTAACCACTTGGACAGTGACGGGCGGTTCCCTTTCAGGAATAGCATCATACTCGTCCATTTCCTCAATCATGGTGTCCGACAGTTCTTCAGCGTTATTAGAAAAGAACCCTGATTTTTTAGGTATTTCAGGGTCGACTCTCATGGTCGTAATTTCAATAGATGAGGGTTTGTTTTTGTCAGTTAAAGCCTGACCAGAACGAGATAAGGGATTGGGTAACGACTTAATTTCTTCAATCGTACTGGGCAACCGATAAACTTTTTTAGCAGTAAAAATACTAAAAGCCCCCAGCCCATCAATAATGGATAACCAGGAAATTCCAGTTAAAAGCGTAAATCCCGTAGCTAAAAAGCATAACAGCAATAAGTTCGTACCAACGATGCTAAAAAACGGAATCAGTGCATGGCTAATAGCTTCGCCAACCATGCCTCCGGAAGATACGGTAGCCAGGTCATCAAAATTAATACTGGATAAGCCAGCCGCCCCCAAAATACAGAGGATTGTACCAATCATCCGCAGCGCTATGGTCAAATAATCCAGTTCTAAAATATCTTTTGCGCGTTGAAATATAAACCAGCCCAACAGAGCAATAGCAAAAGGAAAGGTGTAAGCAATAACGCCAAAGATCCATAGGCTAATATCAGCAAGCCAGGCTCCAACAGGGCCACCGGCATTATGAACATGCTCATTAAAACCCGTTTGACTCCAACCGGGGTCAGCCGAATCGAAGGTGGCGAGTGCAATAAAAAGAAACAAGGCAAAGGCTGTGGTGATTATCATCCCCACTTCTAATACCCTTTGAATGCCTGTTAAGCGCGACTTAGGACGTTCTATGAGTTCCATCATTTAGTATTATCGTTATTCTCGCCCATAAGATACCAAGCCATTGAAGAAAAGCCCAGTCAGGACAAGGTATTTGTGCCATATGGAAGTTATTTATTTGCCTCTTGCACAGTTAATAACCGTTATTCGTGAAAATCCAGGTGGAATAGACGATTTTATCCACTGTTGGTAAACACGCACTAATAATTAATTTTAATGCGCGTTGTCTGTTTAACCTCTTCCATTACCACATAAGTTCGAGATTCGCTTACTCCAGGCAGTCGTAATAAAACGTCTCCCAACAATCGACGATAAGAAGACATATCGGCAACACGAGCTTTAAGCAAATAGTCAAAATTCCCAGAAACCAGATGACACTCCTGAATATCATCCAGCTTTTTTACCGCAGTAGAAAATTCTTCAAAGATATCTACCGATGTTTTAGTCAAGGTTATCTCTACAAACACCAGCATTGCTGCCCCAACCTTGTCTGGCGCAACGGTTGCATGATACCCCGAGATATAACCCTGACTCTCCAACCTTCTAGTCCTTTCCAGGCAAGGGGTTGGGCTTAATCCTATCTTCTTGGCCAGTTCCACATTGGAAATTCGGCCATTCTTCTGTAACTCGTCTAGAATGCGTCGATCAAGGCGATCGAGGCTTTTTGGCGTTTTAACCAGCATATTTTATTCTAAATATATTTCAATTTTCAGTGTTTAATGCTGCTTTGTATCAAAATAGAGAGCAAAATGCTAATTAAACTTCACTACAATCTGCGCTTTATTCAATAATGAATTCATAGGTGAAAATCATGTTGGTTGGTGTACCAAAAGAAATTAAAAATCACGAATATCGTGTCGGCCTTACTCCATCAGCAGTCAAAGAATTTGTGACCCACGGGCATCAGGTGCTTGTGCAAAATGATGCGGGTCTTGCAATAGGCTTTGATAATGAGCAGTACGTAGCCGCAGGCGCACAGATCATTCAAACAGCAGAGGAAATCTTTGCAAAGGCTGAAATGATTGTAAAAGTAAAAGAACCACAGCCTAACGAGTGCGAAATGCTGTCTGAAGGCCAAACGCTTTACACCTACCTGCACTTAGCGCCGGATCCAAGACAAACAGAGTTATTGGTTAAAAGTGGCGCAACCTGTATTGCCTATGAAACAGTAACCGATCGTCACGGCGGTTTACCTTTGTTAGCTCCTATGAGCGAAGTCGCGGGACGTATGTCTATTCAGGCTGGCGCACACTTTCTGGAAAAAGCCCATGGTGGCAGCGGCACGTTGTTAGGTGGTGTTCCGGGCGTTGCACCAGGTAAAGTATTGATCATCGGTGGCGGTGTTGTTGGCACAAACGCGGCCAAAATGGCCTTAGGCGTAGGTGCTGATGTCACTATTATGGATCGTTCACTACCTCGCTTGCGTGAACTGGATGATATTTTTGATGGTCGCGTGAAAACTGTGTACTCAACGGTTGATGCCATTGAACAATACTCTTCAAAAGCAGATGTGGTTGTTGGCGCAGTATTAATTCCTGGCGCGGCAGCTCCAAAACTGTTAACCAAAGAACATATCATCAACATGAAAGAAGGCTCTGTTCTGGTTGATGTTGCCATCGACCAAGGCGGTTGCTTTGAAACATCAAGAGCCACCACTCATCAAGATCCGGTTTATATTGTAAATGGTGTCGTTCATTACTGTGTAGCCAACATGCCAGGCGGCGTAGCGCGCACTTCAACAATGGCGCTAAACAATGCAACATTGCCATTTGGTATTGCATTAGCGAACAAAGGGCCAAAACAAGCCATGCTGGACGACCCACATTTGCTAAATGGTCTAAACGTTCATAAAGGAAAAGTAACCTACAAAGCGGTTGTGGATGCTTTGGGTAAACAGCTGAATCTGGAATATATGGATGCCAGGGAAGCCTTGTCTCTGTAACAAGAGCTTTTTCAGCGTTTTATAAAACACGATGTTCGATAGAAGAAGCGCCTGAAAAATCAGGCGCTTTTCTTTTTAAATAAAGGATGTTGCTGCAAAGCAGATATTCATCAGTCAATAATTTGCAAACTTTCTTCGGCAAAGCCCGCCCCTACCTCAGTATAAAAGTTGAAGACTTTATGAATGCCCGATGCCAACAGATGTTCACGCTCATCTTCAAAACGTGCCATAGCCGCGATTTTGCCTTTATATCCAGCAGAAACTAATTGCTGACAAATATTGTCAATATCTTCAATTGAAGGCAGCGCCAACAGAATAAGCTTGATATGGGTCACATCAATACGTTCCCATAAGTCAGCGTCTTCTGCATCACCACAGATAACCTGCTTTCCATCCGACTGTAATTGCGACACCCGTTCACTATCAGCATCCAGCCCCCATACGGATTCCCCAGCAGCATGAGACAAGGCTTCAAAACTGCCTTTTCCTACCCGCCCCATACCAATCACCAGAATAGATGCATTGCCCGGCTTAACATAAGCATCTTCTGGTAAACGTTGCTCACGTTCGAACTTGACCAGATAAGGTTTAAACAGGTTGTATCCTCTATGGGCGAAACGATAGGCAATACTGGTAAAGACAAAAGACAAGGAAACCGATATCGCGAGGATCACCAACCAGTCCTTCTCTAACCAGCCCTGTTTCACACTCAATGCCACAACAATTAAGCCAAATTCACTAAAATTGCTTAACACTAATCCAGCAAGATAAGAGGTTCTCCCCCTGAGTTTTAACGCATTGAATAATGAGAAAAACAGCAAATACTTAATCGGTAAAAGCAGGCAAATGAATGCCGCCATCGCCAGCATAGGTAATGTTGGAATGGTAATAAAACCAATAGACAGGAAGAAACCGATAAGGAAGAGGTCTTTAAAGCCCAGCAATGACTTGGCCAACTCGGTACTTTTTACATGGGAACTGAGTAAAATCCCCATAATTAATGCACCTAAATCCCCTTTCACATCAACCAAATTAAATAATTCATATCCTCCCAAGGCCAGGAAGAATCCGGTCAGTGGTAGAAGTTCACCGTGTCCTGCGGCATTAAGAAGACGATCAATCAGCGGACGCACAAAAATCAATAGTGGCAACCCTAATGCCAGCATAGATGGGATTTTACCCGTTGCCAACGCAAGAAAGACAACCGCGATGATATCTTGCATAACCAATATCGCTATCGCCAGTTTGCCATGCCGGGTTTTCATTTCCCCACTGTCTTCCAAAACCTTAACAATACAAACGGTACTGCTAAAGCTAAGAGCAAAACCTAATAACGTTGCAGTTTTCCAATCCAGCACTTCAAAATAAGCCAATCCCCATGTCATGTATAACATGGAAAAACTGGCAAAAAGCACTATCCAGAAGAAAGCAGATAATCCTGTACCTACCCATACTTCCGTTCTAAACAAGTCTTTTATGTTTAGTTTCAAGCCAATAGTGAACAACATGAGCGTGATCCCCAAATCTGCAAGCAGCTGCAAATTAGGATCAGGAGTTATACCAAAGAAATTGAGAATGAAGCCTGCGCACAAAAAACCGATCAACGGTGGCAAGGAAAGAAATCGAAATACAAATCCACAAACAAAAGCGACAAAAATCCAAATAAATTCCATGAGGGCTTAAACACCTTAATGGTTATGGTCAAGAGTACCTATTTGCTTGACGGTCAGAACAGCCAGCCGTCGACGGCTGGCGTAACAAAAACGAGATAAGTTTAGTATTCCCACCAGGAATTCTGCCACCAGGACAAAAACTCGTCGAAATCAACTGCCCCATCATTATTCTCATCAATAATGGAAAAACCTTCTCTCGCCTGGTGTTCTTTAACTTTTGGTGACAGCACTTTTAAGAGCTCAAAAAACTCTTGCTCATCAATGCAACCATTATTGTCTTTATCAAAGAACAGAAAGTCTTCTCTGATTTTTTCAATTTGTTGTTCTGTAAGTGCTTTTGCTTCCGACATGATTATTTATCCAATTCTAATTTTGCAGGTAATAATAAAGTGTTCCTTTGTTCATTGTCCATTTGATGTCGTTAAAATGCTAGAGGCTGTTGATCTTAATTCGTTACAATACGTTGAGTTAACGCAATTTTTGTTCAACAACCATGCGAATTAGGGAAAGAATAAAGAAAGGATTTCAAGGCAGAAAAAGTAGCTACCAGAAAACTGGATAGCTACTTAAATCAAAGAGAATATCAGGAACCCGCTTTAGCGGCTGCTCTTTGAGCCTTACGAATTTCAGACTTGCGACGACGTTTTTCAAACGTTGCCATACGAGCTTCATTGCCAAGATGCTCTTCTTGCCTCTCTCTGGCAAGCTGTACCTGTTTTTCTCTTTCACGGAAGCGCTTTAGCTGTTCTTCAGAATGAGTACCATGACAACGAGGGCATGAAACACCAGCTTCAAACAATTCACTTTGCTTGTCTTCCTCAGTTATCGGTAAGCGACACGCATAGCACTGATCATATTTAGACTTTTGCAAATCGTGGTCAACAGCAACGCGATTATCGAAAACAAAGCAATCGCCTTCCCATAGAGACTCTTCTTTTGGCACTTCTTCCAAATATTTTAAAATCCCACCTTCCAGGTGATACACCTCTTCAAAACCCAGCTCTTTTAAATAGGCAGTGGACTTTTCACAACGGATCCCACCGGTACAAAACATGGCAACTTTCTTGTTTTTCGCAGGATCAAGGTTGTCTTTCACATATTGAGGAAATTCACGAAATGTTTGGGTTTTGGGATCAATCGCGTGCTTGAAAGTGCCTATTTCTATCTCGTAATCATTACGAGTATCAATCACTGTCACGTCGGGATCAGAAATTAAAGCATTCCAATCTGCTGGCTTAACATAGGTGCCAACGGTTTTACGAGGGTCAATGCCCTCAACACCCATAGTGACAATTTCATTTTTAAGCTTAACCTTTGTGCGATAGAAAGGCTGCTCTTCGTCGAAGGATTCTTTGTAGGAAACCGGTTGAATGCGTTCATCACTATTTAACCACGCCAGTACAGCATCAATTCCTTCTCGAGTACCAGAAATCGTGCCGTTAATTCCTTCCAACGCTAACAAAAGCGTTCCTTTAACACCACTTTTCTCCATAACATCCTGTAAAGGCGCTCGCATTTCCTTATAGTTTTCTAATGTGACGAACTTATATAACGCACATACAACGTATTGAGACATTGTCTTACCTCTTAGCAATCTGGAACGTAAAACCAGGGCTCTAGGCCAATTTTTAAAGCGCGGCATACTACCGGATTTAACCCGAATATGCCATTAAAGCTTGTTTGACTACCATTTATAGTAGCTTGACATTGTACGTGAAAGCTCATGTTCCACAGAGCTGTTAGTATGATTGCTTACACATTAGTATAACTATGGGTATATAAAAGTAAGTTAAACCAAGTACCGCAAGTTAAGCATTTTGTTTAATTATCAACGCATTAAACCATACCCAGCACTAAGAAAAAGTTTCACAAACATGACAACGATCAATTTGCACATGATCTTTTGCACCTTTTTAAGCTGGATAACTCATCAATTTTATTGGTAATATAATTTCTCGTAGACTATATAGTTATGTACAAGGTGAACATCATATATAGTCCTTGGAGTCTGTTGATCTTTAGTAATCATTTTTGCAGCAGCCCGTACCGTTTGCATAAGGCAGTATGAGTATCTCGATTAACAAGCTCTAAAAGCAGGGAATAAAATCATAGCTGCACTTGTTGAGAGCAGATTTAAGCAGTTGCCACTCTCACAGTATGGTTAAACTGGGGCATAAGCCAAAGCAAGATTATGACTTTTATCATGAGCCTGTTGCGTCGCTATTTAAACGCAGGTCTAAACCAACATAATAATCCGGAAATCAACCGTAAAACCTTCATGGTGAACCTGTTCGGATTAGTTGGATTGATACTCACCACAATAATGGGCACAGCTGCTATGCTCAATGGCAACTATATGCTGTGTATAGCACTGTATTTAACGGGTATGAGCTACCTGCTCAGCTATCAATTACAGAAGTTCACCGGCAACAAACAAATTTACTCATCCATTATTCTTTATTCCATGTTTGGCTTTTTGATTTATCTTGTCTACTCAGGCGGGGTTGCCAATACCGGGCCACTGTGGATATTTATGGCGGCTCCTGTCGCATTATTCTTCGACGGACTAAAGAAGGGATTAATCGATATCGCTATTTTTATTGGCGTGATTAGTTTGATGATGTTTTATCCTGACGACGCACTTATTAATACTCATTACACAAGCGAGTTTAAACAGCGCCTGCTTTACTCTTTCTTATCCGTTACTTTTTTATCTGCCTATTACGAATATTCCAGACAACGTTCATTTGATTTTATGTTAAGAATAAGCCGCAAGTTTGAGCAAATGGCTAAATATGATCCGCTCACCCACTTGCCAAACCGTCGTGACGCAATGGACAAGCTGGAATATGAGTATCGCCGCATTGAACGAAACCTGACGCCAGTAGCATTGATTTTAGTAGACGTCGATTTTTTCAAACGGATCAACGATGCACATGGCCATGCTGCGGGAGATAAGGTACTGGTAGATTTGGCCGATTTGTTCAAGCATATTATCCGCAAACAGGATACTGTCGCTCGTTGGGGCGGTGAAGAATTCCTCTTTATTTTGCCGCAAACAAACTCAACTCAAGCATTGGTTGTAGCTAATAAAATCCGCAACAATCTTGCCAAAACAAGCTTTGACTACGAAGCGAATGCATTCAATATCACGGTGAGTATGGGTATCAGCGAAGTAAACGCGAAGGTTTCCATTGAAGCGGCAATCAAACAGGCCGATGATTTTTTATATCTTGCCAAGAAAAACGGCAGAGATCAGTTTCAGCCTCAACCGGTTGTGTATCAGACAGAAAGCTCTTCCAACAACTCCTCAGACAGAAACCGTTCCTTTTCTGTATAACCCACTTACAATTGGGGAGAAATCATATTCGCTCTCCCCTTGAACCGCTTTTTAAACACCAAAATCAGGTAAAAATCTAATAAGACGGTTGTTAATTTTAATAAGGTCGTTACTATGTCGCATATTTTGCAAATTAACCATACATCATTTACATCATTGGAAAAGTAATGGCTAAGGTCGAACAACTAAATAGTAACTCACATCGTAAAATTAAAATTAAAACCAACCGCGACGTAAGCGATTTGCAAGATCAAAGCATTTTGCCTTTGGTACTTGCAGAATTCCCACAAGCCGCTATTGAATTCCCTATCTGCTTTATCAAAAATGCTCAAAACGAAGACATCCAGGTGGTTGCTTTGATGGGTATCGAAAGCAAGGAAAACCTGTTTGTTGTTGACGGCGACAAATGGAATGGCGCGTATATGCCGGCTCGCTATACTCACCGTCCTTTTGGTTTGGTACAAAACCCGGATGATAAATCAAACTTCGGCATTGCTATCAATGTTGAAAGCAACCTGGTTAATGAAGAAGAAGGCATTGCGTTATTCGACGAAGAAGGCAAAGAAACCGAGTTCCTGGTTAAGCAAAAAGAAGCAATGGCTGCTTACTTGCAACAAGAGCAAATGACGAAAGCATTTGCCAAGGAATTAATGGATAAAGGCTTCCTTGTTCAGAAGCAAATCAATGTAAAAGTACAAGATCAACAATATGATATTGATGGCGTTTACATTGTTGATGAGAAGAAAATCGACGAATTGTCCGACGAAGAGTTTCTGAATTTACGTAAGCGTGGCTTGCTAAACCCAATCTTCACTCACCTGATTTCAATGCGTCAGATGAACAACCTGATTAAGCGTAAGTCTGAAAAAGTGGGTTCACCTGCTTAAGACTTTCCACTCATATCAGGCCAATAAGAGTAGCAGGGTTTCTGCTACTCTTATCAAACACCAGGTTCCAGCTTTTTACACTTCCCTTTATTCTTTCACTATTACTTTACCCGCTTGTACGGTGTATACCCTGAAATTTGCGCAGTTTGAACTTTTAGCATTACCGTTTTACCCGCAGGCACATTAGCCCGAATTAATCCACTCCATATCTGAACAGGTTCTTTTATCACACCTAGCAAATCCGTCATCATGGTGGCATTCATTAATTTTGAATTAGCAATCATGACACTTTCAGAGACATCTTCGGTTCCCGGATTAGCCAAAACCACAATGGTTTCATCTGCAGTATCGGTATAGCGCTCAAATGCGACTAGTTTCTCTGAGTTCACCACTCGAAACTCACCAATGCGCAACGCACGATTAGTTTTACGAATATCAATAAGATTCTGTAACCAGACTAACGAGGGGTTATCATCTTTAACCCAGTCCCAACGCATGGGAGCTCGCATTTCAGGGTCAATACCACCAGTCATACCCACTTCAACGCCATAATAAACATTGGGGGAACCAGGAAAGCTGAATTGCAGCACTTGAGCCATTTGTTGTTGCCATAGCTCAGGAAACAAATTCTTAAGCCTCGGAGTATCATGATTATCCAAAACCAGCCAGGACTTAAGCATCGGCTCAATCCCTGCATCTGATACCATTCGGTCTAACATGGTCACAGCCATTGCCGGTGATATATCCCCAAAGATAGTTCTGATTAACACTTCTCTGGCTGAGAAATTCATGATGCCATCAATTGCCGGAAACCATTCTTTGGGGTAATTCCATATTTCCCCTACCACTAATGCCCCTGGTTTAGCTTGATGAGCCGCTTGAGTTAACTCGGTTAAATAACGAAAACCGATATCAAATGCGACATCCAGACGCCAACCATCAATGCCTTCGTCCAGCAGATAACCTTGCACCACAGAATTGGGCGCATTATATACATGCTCGCGTACAGCAGGATTCTCCAAATTTAGTTCTGGCAAGTTAATAGCCGATGCCCATGCTCTATGCCCAGAAGGATATTGCTCACCAAAATAAAACCAATCTCGATATGGGCTATTCTGGTCTTTACTCGCTTGCTTAAAAATTTCTGCGTTGCGTCCCATATGGTTGAATACACCATCAAGCACCAGTTTCATGCCTCGACGGTGAAGCTCGTCAGCAAGCGCTTTAACATCTTCACGATCGCCAAATTCAGGAGAGACTTTTTTATAATCCAAGGCGTCATATTTATGGTTGGTAAAACCATAATGAATAGGATTGAGATATAGAACATCCATCCCAAGACGTTGAATGTGATCCAGTTTGCTTTTAAGGCTATCGAGATCACCACCCCAAAATTCTATTTCATGGCTCCAAACTTGAGCGTCTTCCAGATAATGACCGCCTTTAGGCACTTCGTCCCAACTTTTCAGCACCTTTGGAGAAGCATATAAATCACGCTTTTTGTCCAGGTTCTTAGATGGTGCGTATCGATCGACCAACACCTGATAAACCAAGGCACCATTTCGCCAATCCTGTCCACGTTTAACTAAACTGGCGGTCAATTGCTTGTCTTGCTCATTTGCAAAATAATTTGATGTATCTGCCACTGATTGCCCTTGCACTAAAAATAAACTCAACATCATCCCTGTTACGATTTTATTCCTGAATGAATGTCGTACTATGTTCAATATGATGTTTCCTGTAATCATTTTTAAATAACTCTCATTGATGCTAGCACGGCCTGATGATGTTGCGCAGATGAATACGTAAGCATTACATTTTTATGGAAATTTCACTTCCCTGAAAAGCACTGGATACGGTAGCCTTAATAGCATCAAAGCGCCCTGAAAAAACATTCAAATTTGTATGACCACGTTAAGAGATAGCAACATCAATAAACTCTCCCAACAATCATTCGATGTTTTGATTATCGGGGGTGGTATCAATGGCGCCGTATCGGCAGCATCCCTTGCAGCCAAGGGCGCTAAGGTAGCTCTGATCGACAAAGGCGATTTTGCAGGCAATACCAGTTCCAATTCGTCCAATCTGGCATGGGGTGGTATCAAATACCTGGAATCATGGGAATTTAGCCTGGTTAATAAGCTATGTAAAAGCCGCAACCACTTAATGAGCCAGTATCCATCCAGTGTTAAGGAAATTCGGTTTCTAACCAGTATTCAAAAAGGCTTTCGCTACCCAGCATTACTCGTTTATCTGGGCACGCTGCTGTATTGGGTAATCGGGCGATTTAAAACCGCTTCACCCAACTATCTAACACCCAAAGACATCAAGCAGCAGGAACAAGCCATTAATACCGATAATGTATCAGGCGGGTTTGAATATTCAGATTGCTATTTACACGACAACGACGCCCGTTTCGTGTTCAATTTCATTCGTTCGAGCATGAGTTACGGCTGCATAGCAGCCAACTATGTAGAACTTAAACAGGCCAGCAAAAACGCTCAAGGATGGACTGTTCAAGCCTATGACAACATTTCAGGAAAAGCACTGAACATTCAGGCAAAAGTCTTGATCAATGCCGCCGGACCCGAAGTAGACAAAGTCAATCAACTCTATCACCAAATGACAGAGCACCATCACTTGTATTCCAAAGGCGTACATTTGATCGTTGATAGAATTGCACACAATCACAAAGTGCTGACCTTTTTCGCAAGCGATGGTCGATTGTTTTTTGTTATACCGTTAGGGCCTCGCACCTGTATTGGTACAACAGACACTCAAGTCGAAACACCGAATGCGCACGTGACCAATGAAGACCGAACCTTCATACTCAATAATGCCAATAATCTTTTGGATTTAGATGTACCTCTTACTGAGCAAGACATTATCGCAGAACGCTGCGGTGTTCGACCATTAGCAATAAAAGGAACACAAGGTAAAGCCGATTGGGTTCAACTTTCCAGAAAACATGCCATAGATGTCGATCAGGATAATGCTCACTTATCTATTTTCGGTGGAAAATTAACTGATTGTATCAATGTCGGTGATGAAGTCTCTGAACTGGTGGAAGAACTCGGGATTACACTCCCCTATCCTAAACAAAAATGGTATGGCGAACCCGATGACGCGATGAAGAACGAGTTTATGCATAGAGCCAGATTATTAGGACTGGATGATCTAACTCCCGAATCATCATCTGAACCGCTAACACAACGTTTTTGGAGACGGTACGGAAGAAATGCCTTTGCCATGCTTGAATCCATTCGTGAAGATCCATCACAAGCAGATCTTCTTATCGAAAACTCAGAGTACCTAAGAGTGGAAATTGAACATGCAGCTCGCAGGGAAATGATTACCAAACTGGATGACTTTTTACGGCGTCGTTCCAAAATTGCCTTAGTGGTAAAACACCATGACATCCTGCAAGCGCCGGGGCTAAAAGAAGCTTGTAGAATTCTATTCGGCAATCAGGCTGAAGCTAAGTTACAGGAATACATTGAACAGCATCGCTGATAGCCTCCAGCCAATAGCGATTCACCGACTAAAGCATATAGCAGTAGATTGTCACCGTGGTGTCATTGAATATTGATGAATCGGCGGTATACTCATTTCTACTTGTTTTCACTTACTAAAGTTGTTTGTCAATCTCGTGCCAAAGAAAAACTCACCGAAGAAAAAAGACAAGTCTGAAAAAGAATTAGATAAGGTCGCAGCTGTAGAAATTAAGCGCCACGTAAAGTCCCTTATGGCACTTAAAGGTATTAACTACAAAACATTAGCCAAGCTTCTATCTGCATATGGACGCCCTATTACAGAACAAAGTTTGCGCAACAAAATAAGTAAAGGCTCCCACCGAACAACTTGGTACTGGGATCTACTTAAAGCCATTGAATCGAAAGAAGAAGATGAGTAATAGGCATCTGAGGCAACAGCGCCCTCAGAGTGCCAGATGAGTTACTTATATTTATACAGCTTATAAATAGCAACGGCGAACAGGGCAACGAAAATAACCAGAGGCAGAGGGTTTAACCCCATCTCACTCTCGTACTGATAATACTCGACCTTTTTCTCGTGACTGACTTGCCCTGTCGATACAACGACAGTTTGTTCCGAACTACTGTCGGTAGATAATGCGACTTTTGATGCTTCGCTCATGTTACCTCCCTTCATGTCGGCTTGAATGAGGTAAATATTTTATTCTTTATTTTACAAAAAACAAGTCGTTATAAACAAACAACCAAGTATCCTCCCCTTCAACTGCAGAAAGCCTCTCATTAAGCTTACGTTGAAAATGACATTTTTACCCTTAAATATCAAAAGGTTAAAGATAATTAAAGTCAGCAAAATTAGTAGTTCGATTAATTGCCTCAACAAAATAGTCCATAAAATTACTTGAAAACCTCATATAGAAAACTGAAAACACTATTGATTAAGAATCTTGCTAAAAGAACACAGATGAAATTCAAGTTGAGTTATTTTCGTATCGTATTAAATCTCTTTTAGTCTAACTACGTATAGCAAAGATCAAATAATAATGAGAAGAATTAAAAATGTATTAAATTTATTAATGAGATGGTCAAATTTTAAACTTACGTTTAGAAAAAAGTTAAACGATTAATCTTAATCCTTGCTATGTTGAAGTTTAAATTTACTCGCACAATAATATTGGAATTTGCTCAAACTTTAGCAACTTAAACGTTTTACATTAAATATACACTCTAATTCAACCAATCTTAAAATCTTAACAGCCCAAGTTATATTGCGCTTAGCTTATTACGATTTGTTATGTTTTCCATCAGCCATTCCTATTAATCAAATTCAGTAAAACTGATAAAATACTTTCTTATATAAATCAACGCGCTTCCCTTTCTTTATGTGGGTTTGACTTAACATTTAACTTACTATAAGGTGAAAGTGCTTAGTATTTAACCACACTCAAATTAATATCAATTGAATTCAACATAAAGAAAGAAAATTCTCATCGAATTGAGGTTGTGGGAGAATTGCTTTCAAAAAATAAAAATTAGATTTAGCAAATAAATACTCTTTATTGAAAACAATTTAAAAATTTGCATTTTCAATAAAACGTTTATATGCAGGCCACATAGTTTTAAATAAAACCAATAACACAACGGGATACTACGCGGTCAAAAAATCTCATAACTTTATGCTGAATCCGGTAGCAAAAAAGTTCACTAGTACAAATGAGTTACTTAAATTATTAAGTGTAGAGAATATGACTGTTAAAAAGAGCAATAATAAAACACATGTCGCTCAATCGGGCGTTTTGAAAAAATTAAGATTAAACTCCGGGATGACACAATTAGATCTGGCTACAAAACTTGAAATCAGTCGGGAAAAGATTGTTGCTATTGAAAATTGTTATCTTGCCACAATGCAAGAACTGGAAAATGAAATCATTGCCTCTTGGTGGCGTATCTGTAAGCCACAAGCCGAAGAAGATACCAAGAGTGAGTTCAGGAAACTTATTGATAGGATATTTCCATATTAAATGTTTATAACCCCGTTTGCGCAGAAAGCTATTAGCGCAGCCTTAGCAGGGTTTTTCATCGCTGCAGGTATTCTTACCTTTGGTGATGCATCCAAATTTGATCGTCTTTACGTAGCAATTCTACTGGCTATTGCTGTTTATGTACGAAAAGATGTCAATCTGCTAGGTATTGTTTCGATTCTTACTTTAGAACGAGTTATTGACGAACTGGTGTGGTTCTCAACGCTTGAAGATAATGGATTGAAATGGCTTATCTACTTTATCTGCGCGGCAGGATTAATACGTGAACGTAAAGCCCCGTGTTTTTGTTATTTATTCATCACTTACTTATTTTCCTTAGGAGCTGAAATCTACTGGATAGTAATTGGTTATCCATCACCTGAGATCAATTGGCACGTATTTTTAGTCGCCAATACAGTCTTAATTAGAAATTTATTCATACATAGACCTTTTTGGACAGCAGAAAGATTTCCAGCTCATGCAGAACCTCTTAGACTCGATCATTATATCCATAATATTTTCACCTTCTTTATATGGATAAACATTGCCATGATCTTTGAGTATCTCGTACGTCACCTATTCGACTTCAAAGATGTTCTTTATATTTATAATAGCTTCGAATATATGGTTCACATTGTATCCACCATCCTTCTTTTTACACTCACAGATCAAAGTATAAAAACCTACAACAAAAACCTGATTAAAGTTTAATCTATTCAATACACTCATTACATCGCATAATTATTTACGAGTGACATACGTCACATTTTTAAGTAGTTATGGAGTAATTAGTATGAATAAAAAGAATATCATTAACGCTGTTTTTGTCGTTTCGTTAATCCTTTCTCACTCTGCTGTGGCAAGTAGTGGTAAAAAGAAAGACCCCGAGAATGCACCTTCATCTCCGATGATCGTACTTATGATGTCTTGGTTTAACTTAAATGAACAAAACAACGATTAGTTAAGATTTGAAACCATCAAGTGCAGTAAAAACATTTTTACTGCACATACAATAACGATACCCCTGTGCTTCCAATACAAAAAACCTAATCAAAGTTCAAAATGTGAACACTATAGAACCAACGATAATCGACATGTAACCTGTATTTACACAATTACACCCTATCTTTAATTTTCAGCTCCTTTAAAAGCAAAAACCCCGACTCAAAGAATCAGGGTTTCAAAATACGTGGCGGTGAGGGAGGGATATACACAAGTACATCCTGTACTTGTCCTTTCAGGTGCTTTCGCAAGCTCAAGCAGTACAAAACGCTCCCGGCGTTTTGTCGAACCAACGAGGGTTCTCCCCCCTCCCATTCAACAAAAAACACCACTCTAAAAACAACAAAACCCCGCAGAAGCGAGGTCTTAGAAACAATGGCGGTGAGGGAGGGATTCGAACCCTCGATACGTTGCCGTATACACACTTTCCAGGCGTGCTCCTTCAGCCACTCGGACACCTCACCTAAATTTTCACTGTAATCAGGGGCTAGCCCTTAACAGCCGCAGTATGTTAGGCAATAAGGAGGGGCGAATCAAGCGTTAATTACAAAAACGCGTCCTTTAGCCTAAAAATTAACTGAAATGGCTGTTTTATATATTTCCTTTCACTTTCAGCTTATTTTTTGCTGAAAAATCCAGCATACGATTCAACGGTATCAAAGCTTTTTCTCTTAATTCAGCATCAACAAATATTTCATGTCCCGCGGGCTCAACTAACGCCTTTTCGATCGCATTAAGTCCGTTCATGGCCATCCAGGGGCAATGAGCACAACTACGGCATGTAGCCCCATTTCCAGCAGTCGGCGCTTCAATCAGTTCCTTATTCGGAGCTAACTGCTGCATCTTATAGAAAATGCCTTTATCGGTAGCAACAATGAATTGCTTATTAGGAAGCTCTTGAGCCGCTTTAATCAACTGAGTAGTGGAACCCACTGCATCAGCTATATCAACAACGCTAGCAGGCGATTCAGGATGCACCAGCACCGCTGCATCGGGGTACACCTTCTTCATATCCAATAGAGCTTTTGCTGAGAACTCATCGTGGACGATACATTCACCATTCCACAACAGCATATCAGCCCCCGTCTTTTTAGCGATATAGCTACCAAGATGGCGGTCTGGAGCCCATAAAATCTTCTCGCCCTGCTCTTCCAGGTATTCAACAACATCAACAGCAATGCTGGATGTAACAACCCAATCAGCTCGAGCTTTAACCGCTGCCGATGTATTGGCATAAACAACCACGGTGTGGTCAGGATGAGCATCACAAAAAGCGCTAAACTCTTCAATCGGACAACCTAGATCCAAAGAACAGGTCGCATCCAACGTTGGCATTAAGATCTTTTTATTCGGGCTCAGAATCTTTGCCGTTTCGCCCATGAAGCGAACGCCAGCAACGATAAGTGTATCTGCGTCACAGTCACGACCAAAACGAGCCATTTCAAGAGAGTCAGAAATAAAGCCATTAGTCTCTTCAGCTAAAGCCTGAATTTCTGGATCGGTATAATAGTGAGCAACCAACTTTGCGTTGTGCTCTTCAAGCAGCGATTTAATACGCTCTTTATATTGGGCTTTTTCAATCTCTGTTAAAACAGGGGGTTTTACAGGAAACGGATAATTAATCTCAATTCGATCTGCCTGAATCATGCTGCTCTCTTGATATTCACCTTAGTATTTGGCGCAACGATCGGAGTTCATTTTAAATTCGTCCTGATCATGCCCATTCAATGTGCTGCGCATTATCTGAAATTATGGAAGCGATTACCATCATCAACAGCATATTTGTCTACTGAAGCAATACAGCTAATGTGCCAGAACACGGGATCTGATATTTGGACGTTAGTAAAATATTCAATGGGGATGAAAATGTATATTTGAGAAATGAGGGATAAGATGGTGGGTCGTGCTGGATTCGAACCAGCGAC
This sequence comes from Paraneptunicella aestuarii, assembly GCF_019900845.1. NCBI lineage: Bacteria > Pseudomonadati > Pseudomonadota > Gammaproteobacteria > Alteromonadales > Alteromonadaceae > Paraneptunicella > Paraneptunicella aestuarii. The sequence continues at coordinate 2,914,994 of NZ_CP074570.1, forward strand.
CAATTGATTAAAAGTCAACTGCTCTACCAACTGAGCTAACGACCCATCTATTTGTCTTTTTATGTTGTTTTTGCGCCTGCACTCCTGTGCGACTTACGTTTATCTTCCTTGAAATCACTATCAATTTTGATGGTGAAAAATGGTGGGTCGTGCTGGATTCGAACCAGCGACCAATTGATTAAAAGTCAACTGCTCTACCAACTGAGCTAACGACCCACTATGTCGCGATGCCTTAGGCAACGGCGGCATATAATACTCAAATCCTTTTCAGGTGCAAGAAATAAATAGGTATTTATTTGCTTATTTCAATCAAACGCGCATTTTGCGGACAATTTGATGAAGTATCCAACAAATTACTAAATTATCCGCCCTGTTTTAGGCTTCTAATTCTGGCATCTGCCAATTTACGAACGCTGGAATCCGGGTACTCAGAAATCACCTGTTCATAAAGTTGCATTGCTTTCGCCTGATTATTTTGATGCTGAGCGATAATGCCAAGCTTCAACATGGAATCGGCTCTCTTAGGTGAATCAGGATAAAAACTAACCACCTGATTAAAATGCTGTTCAGCATTTTTCCACTCTTGCTTATTAAACAAGAGCAGCCCAAGCCAATAATGCGCATTAGGCACATACCCTGAATTGGGAAAGCGTTTTAAAAATGATTGAAACTCAGGAATCGCCTTATCATAAAGCTTGTCTTTGAGGATCAAGTTAACCGCTCGGTCATAGAGCTCATTTTCATCAGCTGACAATTCAGGTTCAGTGCTTACTACAGATTCTTGAACAGAAGCAACCGGAGTTTTCATTGCGGCCTGGATACGTTTATCTATTTCCAGATAAAGTTCTCTTTGGCGCTGTAGAATTTGCTCGAGCTTGTAGCTATGTAGTTCTAACTCGCCTCGAATCTCATTCACTTCTTGCTGCATTTCATCAAGTTGACCTTGAATACGATGCTGAGCAACGCTACGAGCTTCAACCATGCGCTCCAATACAGCAACACGATCATTAACTGAACCACCATTAACGCTTTCTACAGGCGCAGGAGCCGCATTAACAGCGGCTCCATAGACCAGGAAAGGCAACAAAGCCTTTTTGTTTAATCTGCTCATGTGTGTTTATTGATAAACCAACACAGCTCGACGGTTTTTAGAGAACGCAGCCTCAGTATCACCCATAACGGCCGGCTTCTCTTCACCATAAGAAACAACTGAAATTTGTGATGCACTCACACCTGAGTTCAACAAATAAACCTCAACAGCTTTTGCACGACGCTCGCCCAGTGCAATATTGTATTCTGGTGTACCGCGCTTATCGCAGTGGCCTTCGATAACAACACGTTGTGAAGGATTCTTAACCAGAAAATCAGCGTGTTCTTCAACCAGACTATTAAATTCAGTACGCAAGTTAGAACGATCAAAATCGAAATAAACGGTCTGATTGTTCATCAACTTCTTAAGCTGCTTTTCTTTCAGTTCTTGAGCGGATTTGATGGGGTCGGCACGATCTACCTGAACATCAGAACCAGTCGAAGTAGAAGTAGACGCAGAAGATGAAGCACTATTACGCTCTGCTTCAGCTTGTTTGTCACTTGGGCTGGATGAACAAGCCACTAGAGTGACCATTGGTAGAGCGATTAACACCCCTTTTAATACTTTATTTAGTTGCATCCTCGGAATCCTTATTTTTATAAAATCGATGTGTGAAACTATTCTAATAATCTATAGTTATAGCAAAAATGGCGACCAACTGGGTGATTTAACCTCACCATCAACAGCGGGCAACCTTGCTTTAAAGCGACCATCCAACGACACCAGAGATAAAACCTGCTTTCCCTGATGCAATGTACTGTAAATGATCATCGCTCCATTAGGCGCAATACTTGGAGATTCATCCAAATAGGTTTTTGTTAAAACCTGCATTACACCCGTTTCGAAATCCTGTCTGGCGATATGATAGTCACCGCGAGTACGATTCACCATGACTATTTCTGAACCATCAGGAGCAACGGTTGCTCCCAAATTCATTTCGCCTTCAAACGTTAAACGCCGCATCTTGCCAGATGCTAAATTTACGCGATAAATTTGTGGTTTACCACCCTGTTCTGATGTAAATATGATTGATTTTCCGTCAGGCGTCCAACTTGGTTCCGTATCAATCGTTCTATTTTTTGTTAATCGACGTAATTGACGGGTTGCAATGTCCATAACATAAATTTCTGCATTTCCATCTTTTGACAACACCATTGCCATTTTCTTACCATCAGGAGAATAAACGGGAGAACCATTAATTCCCGGGAAATCCGTCAATTGCGTTCGGCTCATCGTGTAAATATCTTGGATATAGATTTGGGAACGACGATTTTCAAAACTAACGTACGCAAGTTGATTTCCATCTGGTGACCAGGAAGGTGACATCAATGGTTCACGAGAACGCAGTAGTACACGCTCATTTTCTCCATCATAGTCAGCTACAACTAGTTGATATGGGTATTTCTCTTTATCACGATCACGTACGGTGACATACGCAATACGTGTCAGGAATGCACCTTTGGTGCCAGTCAAACGTTCAAAAACGATGTCGCTAATACGATGGGCATGCTGTCTAAAACTGTCCCCATCAATAATGGCTTGTCGGCTTTCCAGAATATGGTCGTTGGTATCAACCAATTGACCATCGTTCAACATTCTGGAACTCCCTCCCGTAATCTGACCACGTAATACATCAATTAATTCGAAGGAGATCAAATACTTGTCTAGAGAATGTTGTTCAATACTACCAACCAATACCGCTTCTACGCCGGTAGCAGCCCAAGCAGTATAATCGATCTCACTATCAGAACTGGGGTATTGTGGCATCTCTCCTGTAATCATAGGGCTAAACTTACCACTACGTTGCAGATCTGCACTAATCACGTTGGCTAAACGACCAGGTAATATTCCCGCTCCATTCCAACGAAAAGGCACAACCGCAATAGGGCGCGCCGTATCAATCCCTTCAGTAATTACAATCTCTAAAGCTGCGTGGCTACGAAAACTCAGCAATACAACGCAAAATACCAAAATCAAACGCATGTTTTTTATCATTCTCGGTCTGGATCTATAGTTAAATTAATATCTTTTAGCTGTTGATAAACCTCAGGGTCGGATGAAATCGGTAAAGTCGCATTTTTATATACTGCGGCTTCCGCCGAACGACACAGGACAGGGTCACCACTTAGCACTTTCACACTCATTACCAATCCATTACTGGCCAATTTCAAATTCAATCGACATTCTTTGGTTCTTGTCTGCTCATCAACAATCAAATTACGGGTTATGGCGCTTCGTATCAGTGCCTGATATTTACCCACCTCGCTTAAGACTTGTTTTTGACGACTCTTCATTCTAGCCGCCTGCTCAGCTCGTAGCTGCTCTTCCATCATTCGTTCTTGTTCAGCCCTAGCTTCTGCTTGCTGTCGTTTCGTTTCTTGTTCTTTTAACGCCTGCTCTTCTTTCTTGCGCTTTTCAGCCGCAGCTTTCGCTTCCTGCTCGGCTTTTTTCTTCTCGGCTTCTTTCTGTTTCCGTTGTTCTTCTAATTTCTGCGCTCTTTCCGCTTCTTCTTTCTGCTTACGCTTGGCGGCTTCCGCTTCTTTTGCAGCCTGAGTTTTTTGTTTATTCAGGTTAGATATTTGTTTTTCCTCTTCACGACGCTTGTTTCTGGCTTCGTTAGCTCGGCGCTCCAAATCCTTAATACGTTTCTCTTCAGCTTGTTTCTGCTTGTCCTTTTCTGCCTGAATCTGCTTAATCTGCTGTTCCAGTGCCGCTTTATCAACGGATACCGCTTCAATAACAGGTGCAGATAATTCCTGCTTTGGCTCTGGATGAGGAGTAAAACTCATACTAACGACAAGCAATGCACCCAATGCAATATGCAATAATGTGGATTTGCTCAATGCCAGAATAAAATTATTCATTATTCCTCTATTGAATCCGTCATTAACCCTACAGATGGAACACCGGCTTTTTGCAGCAAGACCATCAATTGAACAACCTGGTTATAGGGAACCTGTCCGTCACCTTTGACTATCACGGGAGTACCCGGTTCCACTTCCAAATGAGCAGCAACCAAGGTCGCCAATTCATTCGCCTGCATAGGTGTATCCTGACTGTCACCCACATTCAGGAAATAATTACCTTGAGCATCAACCGAGGCAATAAGTGGGGGTTTGGTATCATCTTTTAAAGGTTCAGCATCAGCTTTAGGTAAATCCACTTTCACCCCTTGCGTCACTAAAGGTGCAGTTACCATAAATATGATTAATAACACCAACATAACGTCGATGTAGGGAACAACGTTGATTTCAGCGACAGGCTTGCGCCGTTTTCTTACATACATACTTTATACCCTTTCCCTTACTCTGGTATCAGAGCTGGATAAGGTTTGACGATGTAAAATACTGGAGAATTCTTCCATGAAGTTGACATAACTGGATTCCAGTTTTTCAACTTGGTTGCTGAATCGGTTATAGGCAATAACCGCAGGAATCGCGGCAAACAAACCCATGGCTGTTGCAATCAAGGCTTCAGCGATACCTGGAGCAACCATCGCAAGGGTCGCCTGTTGCACTTCACCTAATGCAATGAACGCATTCATAATGCCCCATACCGTACCAAACAACCCAATATAAGGACTGATGGATCCAGCTGTAGCAAGAAACGGAAGATTATTTTCGAGATCATCAACCTCGCGAGCCAAACTTACACGCATCGCTCTGTGTGTACCGTCCATGATGGCATCAGGACTACTACCTGCATTTTTACTCAGTCGAACAAATTCTTTGAAACCGCTACAAAAAACATTCGCCATACCACTTAATTCTTTGCGAGCAGAAAGTTCCTGAAATAAACGATTAAGGTCAGTACCAGACCAAAATCTATCTTCAAACTTGCGCACATCCTGTTGAGCATTGCCCAACACTTTGGCACGCTGAAAAATAAAGGTCCAGGAAACAATGGAGATAACCAATAACAAGATCATAACCAGTTGCACAAGCAAACTGGCCTGTAGAAACAGGTCAAAAAACGAAAGCTCAGACGACACGAGATAATTCCCCTAATATAAATTCAGGAATTGCTCTTGGTCTCATTTTACTGAGATCTACACAAGCAACCCTAACCTGCGCACTAACTAGCAATTTATTATTATCATTATTGTAAATTTTTTGTTCGAATTCGACGCTAGCCCTTTTCAATTCTACAAGTTGGCTGCAAATTCTCAACATTTCATTGAATTTTGCTGCCGCCAAGTATTTAATTTCCAAAGAAGTAACGACTAAACCAATAGATTGTTGCAACAATTCAGTTTGCTCAATCCCAAGCGCTCGAAGCCATTCGGTACGAGCTCGTTCCATAAAATTTAAATAATTCGCGTGATAAACAATGCCTCCAGCATCGGTATCTTCGTAGTAGACCCTGGTTTCCCAAAAAAATTCGTTTTTATTTGCAACCATTACTGAATTGATTAATTGATGTGCATCGTGAATGCAAAATTGATGTGTGCAAATTAAAAAAACCACTCAACGATTGCAAGTGGTTAATTGTATTAATATTTGTACTTAAGAAGTAGAGTGCAAACTTTACAGCGACTTACTCTACCTGACAAAAATAAAGAATTACTGGCTTTTCGACTTTTCAGAAATTCGTTTTCCGAAAGAAATAGCATAAGCAGGAGAGCGAAATCTTAAAACCGGATCATTCGACGGTTCAAACCCGCTACTCATGACCATAGGATCAAAATTAATATCCTCACATTGGTTATTAACTTCCGTGAGATGCAGTTGCCCAAAGTTCACGACCGTGCCATCCGTCACCCATTGCACACTGGCATCATCAATAGTATCCGTGTCATGTGGGAACCTCGCGATCATGTTAAAAGAAATCGGACTCTGTTTGAGTTTATTCATGAATCCCTTCTCCAAATCTCTATCTGTTTCTTCTTTAGCCTTTACATTATTTCGAGGCTCCAAGGGATAAAACGTCCAACGAATAGGCGTCTTGATATCGCTGCTATTTGTCACATAAAAACTATGAATACTGTTGTAATAGAATTCGCCATAATGCTGCTGTGTATTATCGCGGCTCGATAGCAATTTTTGTAACGTGACAGCCCCAGGGTTAGCCTTTTCAAACTCCTCAGGTGAAGTTCCCTGTAGCCTTTGTACAAATGCCTCGGGTGTTGCAACATGAAAATAAGGCAGATTCAACATTGCCATGTTATGCACATAAAAATCCCGTTTAAATTGCAATGCCATACCAAACACTTTAGCTTCACTATCCTTGCTATGAATATTGCCACCCGCATGAGAAAAACGACCTATAACATCTACTTTCTTTCCATCGAATAATGGACTTTTGGTAAATCGTTGCGCTTCCTGGCTCGCAATAAAGCTTCCCGAAAAACACATCCCTTTTGTGTGGTTACGACGTTTTCCTTCAACAACACCAAACTTTTTCTCCAACGCGTCAACAGCATCAACCGGGGTCACAGTTTCAGCATGTAAGGACACTGAGAACACCACTCCATACACCAGCACGAACAATCGCATAACATCTCCAAACAGTAATTTTTTGCATAGTTAAGACCCGACAAATACAAAATTTGACTCATCCAGACAAAAATAAATTAATGAACGGTTACATTATTTACCAGCCGCAATGTTGCACTACCACATCCTATCTGTACCAAAGAACTATGTCAGGACTTTTAAGTTCCCGATACTCTCATCCCTATGAAAATCGAATGTGAGAAGAACCGATGAAAGTTAATGTGGAAATTGAGCTCTCTCCACAAGAAGCGCGAGAATTAATGGGTTGGCCTGATCTGAGTAAATATCAGGAACAGGTATTTGACGCTTTTGGCAAGCAACTCCAGGAAGGGAACAACGAAGCCGTATTAGCCGCCCTATCCCCTTTTATGAGTGAAACGCAAAAAGCCTTTAATGGATATCAGAAAATGATGGAAGGCTTTTTAAATATTGCTTCCCAGAAGAAATAGCCATTCTCCCACTCAAACACCATAACTCGAATCCAAGACGTACTGATGCAAAATGTAATAGACGAACAATCGGCTCAACAAATCCTCGGTTATTTGAACCAATGTACCGAGATATTTAACGAGGGTATCAAATCATTATTTACTGAGAATCCTCTTGATGCAGAGCAAAGCAACCAGAACACCCCGTTTCTTAGCCTGTTTCAGCCTGAAAAGATGTCAGAGTTACTAACCAAGGGCGCTCAGATTGATCCTGCCAAGCTGGTTGAAAATCACATCCACTACATGCAAAAGCAAGCTGAACTGTGGCAAGAAGCCACTAAAGCCATGCTGGGGCAACATGCGGATACGGTGATCGAAGAGCCCCAAAATGATGCACGTTTTAAGGACAAAGACTGGCAAGAAAACCCGGTTTTCAATTATTTAAAGCAAGCCTATTTGTTAAATTCCGAAATGCTTAATAACGTCATTAATGCGATGGAATTTTCTGATCCCAAAGCCGAAGAACAAGTTAAATTCTATACACGTCAATATATCAACTCGGTCGCACCAACCAATCACATACTGACCAACCCTGAAATCTGCCGTGATATTCTTGAAAGCAAGGGGGAAAACCTGCTTAAAGGCATTAAAAACTTCGTTAAAGACCTGGAACAAAGCCCACTGGATGCCTTCAAGATCACTCAAACCGACCCAAGCGCCTTTACTCTTGGCGAGAATCTCGCGACAACACCCGGAAAAGTGGTTTATCAAAATAAGTTGATACAACTGATTCACTATCAACCCACAACCGAAACAGTCCACGAAAACCCTATTCTCATTACGCCACCGTTTATCAACAAATACTACATTCTGGATTTGGATCAGAAAAAGTCACTGGTGCGTTGGTTGGTATCTCAAGGCTATAGCGTTTTCGTGATTTCCTGGGTCAACCCCGATGCAGAATACGCCGATGTCGACTTCTCCCAGTACATGGAGCTAGGCCCCATCGCAGCGACAACCGTTGTTAAGAAGATAACCAAAGCCAGAAAAATCAACATGGTTGGCTGGTGTGTGGGTGGAACGCTGTTAGCCATCACCGTTGCTTATCTAAAAGCAAAACGTAACCACTGCGTTAACTCCATGACTCTGCTCACAACCTTGCTGGATTTCTCTCAGCCCGGAGAAATCCAACATTTTCTCTCTGATGATTTGCTACCGTCGCTGGAACAAAAAGTTGAACAGAAAGGTTATCTCGACGGACGGATGTTAGGCATGGGTTTTAGTCTGCTACGAGAAAACAATCTGTTTTGGTCGTTTTTCATCAATAACTATCTAAAAGGCAAAGACCCTGCCGCTTTTGACATTCTGCATTGGAACAGCGACGCCACTAATTTACCGGCGGCATTTTTCAAGGAATATATTGGCAACACCTACAAGAGCAACAACCTGAAAGATGGCAAATTAATCATCAATGATGTCACCATTGATCTCAGTACGATTAAAGCGCCCAGCTACCTTTTGAGCACCATTGCCGATCATATTGTGCTCTGGCAAGGGGCTTATCAGGGAACCAAATTACTGTCCGGGGATGTGCGTTTTGTACTTGCCGGTTCCGGGCATTTAGCTGGCGTAATCAACCCTCCAGATAAAGGAAAGTATCCACACTGGATCAACAATTCTTTACCAGAGACAGCAGAAGAGTGGTTTGAAAATGCCGAGAAACATGAAGGTTCGTGGTGGCCTGACTGGCAAGCATGGCTGGCTGAAAAATCAGGAAAAATGGTGCCCGCTGTTACCCCAGGTGAACATAAAGATTATCCTGCAATTGAAGACGCCCCCGGTAGCTACGTAAAAGTCACACTGTGAATATGAACTAGTCACCAACAAAGTTAATTGCAAATGATTGTCGAAATTTGCCCCAAGATTGATATACTGCACCGCAACATTGATATCAATCCAAGGGCAATTCGATGATCACTATTAAAAAATACCCAAACAGAAGGCTTTATGACACCTCTCAAAGCCAATATGTGAACCTGGATTACCTCAAGCAACTCATCATCGAACACAAGGATTTTCAGGTTGTTGACTCTAAAACCGGTAACGATCTGACCAAAAGTATTTTACTGCAAATCATTACTGAATCGGAAACCAACGAGCAGCAATCGATTCTCACCAACACCTTATTAAAACAGCTTATTCGCTTCTATGGCGGCAACATGCAGTCCTTTTTACGCCAATATCTTGAGCAAAGTCTGGCGACCTTTATGGAGCAACAGGATGCCATGCAAGGCATTATGAAGAACTTGATTGATGCCAGCCCCATGGGAATGTTTAACAAAATGATGGAGCAGAATATGAATAGCTGGACAGGCAAGAAAACCAAAAACGAGGATAAGGAATAAGCGCTTTCTGTTACGCTACTTTTTACATTGCTTTTTACATTGCATCCTGTTGATAACATTCCATAACGTGGAGTAATTAACCTGAATTCAGGTTAATTACAACTTACGCGCACTTATTTACTGCAAAAGCACCAACTTTCACCTCCCGCATAAAATCAAATTTAGTTATTAACTTTCATATAGTTGCAAAAAACTTCACAAATTACAGCAAGCACATTTTGCTGCGCCGCAACAAAAAGATTTTGACACGCCTTTTTAGATCGATTATTGTTCAAACACATTATTGCTGCAAAGCAGCATAAAATAGCAATCGAATTACTCAACAAATTGAAATACAAAGGTGAATTGTCATGTTCGATCAAGTAAATGCTCAAATCCAAAAGTCTTTGCAGCCATTAACTGAATTGGCAGCCGTCAATGCTAAAACTATTGAGCAATTGGCAGAAAAACAAAGCTCTCTTATCTCTTCTTTAATCAGCGATGGAGCTTCATTTAGCAACCAAATCACACAACAGCAAGATGTTGGCAGCATGATTAACGCGCAGAAAACCTTCTGGGAAGGCGTACAGAAAAAACTAATGGATACAGGTAAAGAATCCTATGAACTGATCGCCAATGCTCAGGAAAAAGCCAGCAATGTATTCAAAGAAAGTATGCAAGCGGCAACGCAAACAACGGAAAAGGATCCCGAAGAAAAATAACCTTTAACCAGGCTCAGGTTATTGGCCTCCTTACTGGAAATTAATGATAGTAAGGGGGCTCTCTCCCACCGACATATCAAGTATTAACCTAAGATTTATCGGGATTCGAGTATGCGCTATCAAACTTTCGATTTTCTCAGCCGCAGCGCTGGACTGATGCACGACAGCTTGCAGCTTCTTCATGATGTTGCCAATCATCCGGCAAATCCTTTCGCTCAAACATGGCCTGCTCGCTTCTTTAACGCTAGCGTTGAAACCGGAATGCGGCTTACGCGTCGTTATGAAAAGCCGGAATTCGGCATTAATGAGATCATGATTAACGAGCAACCGATTACGGTTAGAGAAGAAGTGGTTCATGAAAAGCCTTTCTGCAATTTAATGCACTTTAACCGTATTGGTGTCAACGACACGCATAAGGTCTTATTGGTTGCGCCTTTATCAGGACACCATGCCACCTTGCTGAAAGGCACAGTAGAAGCCCTACTACCAGACCACGAAGTGTATATTACTGACTGGCTTGACGCTCGCGACGTACCACGAGGCGTGGGAAAATTCACTTTCGACAGATATGTCAGCTACTTAGTGGATTTCATGAAATTTCTCGGATCTGATACGCACATGATTGCGATCTGCCAGCCCACAGTTCAAGCCTTAATCGCGACAGCCGTGCTTGCTCAGGAGCAATCGGACTGCATACCTAAAAGCCTGACCTTAATGGCTGGCCCCATAGACACCAGCAAGAATCCTACTCGGGTCAATGAGTATTCTCATCAGCATCCCATGTCATGGTTTAAGAACTTTGCCATCATGAAGGTGCCGGAGGGATATCCGGGTGCAGGCAGAGAAGTCTATCCCGGATTTTTGCAGCTTGGTGGTTTTATATCAATGAACCAAAAAATGCATACCGATAAGTTTGTGAATTTCTACCAGAATTTGCTGTTTGGTGAGCAGGAAGATGCTGAACGCTATAGAGCTTTCTATGATGAATATCTGGCTGTATTGGATATGCCTGCGGAGTTCTACCTGGAAACCATTGAACGAGTATTCAAGAACAATGAACTCGCCAATGGCACCATGACTTATCAGGGCGAAAAGGTCGATTTTGGTGCGATCAAAAACGTTCCATTACTGACCGTAGAAGGTGCGAATGACGATATCGTGGGTATTGGTCAAACCGAGGCCGCGCACAGCATTTGTAAGAATATTCCCAAGAAACTCAGAAGACATCATCTTCAAGAAGGCGCTGGACACTATGGTATTTTCAGCGGCTCCAAATTTAGAGACCACGTTCGTCCTCTAATCTCGGAGTTTATTCATAAATATAATTAGGGTTAATTAACGTGACGATCTAATCCCTCTTGCGGCGCCAATAGAAACTTATCGTAGACTCACCGTGAATCAATCCCTTGAGGCCCCACAGCCGCTTCCATACGGCTGAGGGTCTGCTTATAAGTTTCCATAAGCGATTGAAATATAACCATATTTTTTATATTTCTTTAGCCTTCTCTCTCAACACAAATTTCTGAATTTTCCCTGTTGCTGTTTTGGGTAACTCACCAAAAACAACGTGTTTAGGGCATTTGAATCTGGCTAGATTCTCTCGACAAAAAGCAATGATTTCATCGGCCTGGGCTGACTCGCCAGATTTTAGTTCCACAAATGCACAGGGTACTTCACCCCACTTTTCATCAGACTTTGCAACAACAGCAGCACTGGATACCGCAGGATGTCGATACAAGACATCTTCCACTTCGATAGAAGAGATATTCTCACCACCAGAGATAATGATATCTTTCGAGCGATCTTTGATTTCAATGTAGCCATCAGGGTGCATAACGGCTAAATCCCCAGTATGAAACCAACCGCCACTAAAAGATTCTTGTGTAGTCTTAGGATTTTTCAAATAGCCTTTCATGACGATATTTCCGCGCATGAAAATTTCACCCACGGTTTCGCCGTCACTGGCAACAGGCATCATGGTTTGAGGATCGGCAACCATCAGATCTTCTTCGAGTTCATAAGGCACCCCTTGACGCGCTTTAAGAACAGCACGTTTTTCCAACGGCAATTCATCCCACTCAGGTTTCCAGGCACAAACAACGGCGGGACCATACACTTCGGTTAACCCATAAACATGAATGACATTAATCCCCATGGCTTCAATTTGGCCAATAACAGAAGATGGAGGCGCGGCTCCGGCCGTCATCATCTGAACTTCTCGCTCCAGTCCATAATCATTTTCTTTGTTAGCCTGAATGATCATACTCATGACGATAGGCGCACCACACAAGTGAGTAACCCCGTTTTCCTGAATTGAAGATAAAATGCCATGACCTTCAATCTTGCGCAGGCAAACATGAGTACCAGCTAAAGCGGTAATCGTCCAGGGAAAGCACCAGCCGTTGCAGTGGAACATGGGTAAAGTCCACAAATACACAGGAAAATGTCCTAATCCCCAGGTTACTGAATTACCGATAGCATTAAGGTAAGCACCGCGATGAGAATAAACGACCCCTTTAGGATCACCTGTCGTGCCAGAGGTATAGTTCAACGTGATGGCATCCCACTCATCATCAGGTAACGTCACAGGAAAATTGGCACTCCCCTTGGCAATAAAAGCCTCATAGTCCATTTCACCTAACAACTCACCTTCTTCTGTATAAAGAGGATCATCAATATCAATGACTGTAATCTTGTGATCAACCATAGTCAGCGCTTCGGCTATCACGCTGGAAAACTGCCTGTCTGTGAGCAACACTTTGGCTTCACAATGGTTCAAAATAAATGCTAACGCTTCGCCATCCAGACGAATATTCAACGAATTCAAAACTGCACCACACATAGGCACACCAAAAGACGCTTCTATAAATTCCGGGACATTGGGCGCCATTATCGAAACGGTATCGCCTTTGCCGATTCCGATATCAGCCAAAGCTGAGGCAAGTTGGCGGCACCGTGAATAGGTCTCTCGCCAATTTCTCTGAATATGTCCATGAACAATTGCCAAGCGCTCGGGATAGACCTTTGCCGTTCGCTTTAACAACGAAATGGGCGAAAGAGGAACGAAATTAGCGTCATTCTTATCCAATCCCATTTCATAAAGATTAGTGCTACTCATATCATGTACCTTGGTTCAACCATTTCTGGATGGTGTATTGAATATAGATAGCTTCTATTCACAAGCTAATTCTCATCATCGAACGCTGTTGCCAGTGATTTATTAATATGCCGGACATGATGCAGAGCACAGTGCCTGCAAAATCATCTCAAAGCTACGGAATAGAAGTCACATGGAAGTATCTAAAGGAATGGGCTAAGTGTTAATTTATTCGGGTCAGAAACCTATACTACTTTAGTACTGTCAGCCCTGTTGATAGGCCATGCAGCATGATGATAGAAATATTCAATCATGGCACTTTGATACCGTAAGAGGGGTAGACCATCACATCAGGTTAAATCAATAGACATGATTACGAGTCACCTATAGAAAGTAATGAGCAGCCCCTCTGTCGCAGGAAAGCGACGGTGGATCTCCATGAAAGGATTAACGGCGAGTCTGCGGTGAATTTCTTTGGTTGACTGATCGTTTGGACTGTTATTTAGAAAGTAAATTTGTTACCTAAACAGCACTAACAATCCAAAACAGAGAGTAAATTTACACTAAATAGCTGTGTTTAATTGTCAGTCACCCATAGAGATTTATCGCAAACTCGCCGTGGATACTTCCATGTAGGCTCCACAGCCGCATCCCTGCGGCTGAGGGTTTGCTCCTAATTCTCTACAGGTGACTGATAGTTTGGAACAGGTATGTAGCAATAAGCTTAACGATTAATATCGCCTTGCTATTTTCCCGTTTCATTAATGTAGCTATAAGACATTAATTCACGGAATTACATCTCAGCTTCATGGCTAAAGAGATTTAATAATCTAAAAGAGATTAGAGAAAATTCTTTTTAAATCAGAGAGATTAATTATCTCTCGCCCCATAAAATGTTATTTCACAATAACCTACCATCAACTCACCGGGTAAAAGCACAGCCTCAAACCCAACGACCACCATCTATTTCATTAAACATGTAAGACTCAAATCAACGGTAAACAAAACTTCTCAAGAACTCTTCAAGATCATACCCATAAAGTATAGGCAACAGCGACAAACGCGAAGCCAGCAATAAGCCAAATACAATTTTTAACAAAATCGCCACATGAAATCGGTAACAATGAGTTTAATCCGGTAATGAAATTGTAAATTTATTGACCACGATTCAACCAATTCACAGACTGAACAGAAAACTGTAGCCAACATGTGAAAAGTGTCATCGATAAAGAAATAGAAATGAAAATACGGAATAAATTAATAGTAACTAATAAAGATAAATTTTAATTAGGATGATATATCAACAATATGAGATAAGTGTTTATATTATTTTCAGTTTTTTGAGTGTACAAATTTATCCTACTGATTTAATTTATGATGCTGTTTTATATTCCACATTTTTATAATAAATGTTAGATAATCCGCTGTTTTATTTGATTTTTCCTGCGATTACTCTAAGATTAGGAAAGTTTATAAATCGACCAACCTTCATTTAGGCCAGGTTTGGATTAGATTAACTAATGAATACCTTTAGTATATCTAGCTTGAAGCACGTAATTTTATAGATATACTGCGCGGCGTTTTCAACGCTGATTACATGTAAATTTCTCGTTTGCATGTATGAAAGTTAATCAGTTTGGTAGGCTGATTGTCTTTCTGGAAATATTTCCTTCAACACTTGTTGTTTTGCCCACACTAGCTGTGGGCTTTTTTTTGCCTTAAGCACATCCATTAGCTCAGCTCGTTTTCTTTTTGTTGGTAAAGACGTTTACAAATACGTCGCTATCTTTCTGCTGAAATTTAGAGAAAAACAACACACTTATTTAATTTTACAAATAAATAACATAGATTTAACAATGGTGACATTCATAACAAATCACTACAAATCAACACCGGACAAACCAAAATGTTGGAATGCTCTCTGTGTCGCAATTCTCCCTCTTGGCGTTCTCTGCAAAAATCCCTGCTGGATCAGGAAAGGCTCAATAACATCCTCAATCGTATCTTTAGCCTCACCAATGGCAGCAGCAAGATTATCCAAACCTACAGGCCCGCCAGTAAACTTCTCTAAAATAGCCAATAAGAGTTTCCTATCCATGTAGTCGAAGCCTTCTTTATCCACTTCTAATAAATCTAATGCGTCTGCGGCTACCGACAAGGAAATATCGCCCTTGGCTTTTACTTCCGCAAAGTCTCTGACCCTTCGTAACAAGCGATTGGCAATACGAGGCGTTCCTCTTGAACGTCGAGCTATCTCTAACGCACCTTCATCGCTCATAGTGATATTCAAGTACCCTGCCGAACGAGCAATAATGCTGGTTAAGTCCTTAACATTGTAAAACTCCAAGCGTTGTACAATACCAAAACGATCCCGAAGAGGAGAGGTTAAAGAACCAGCACGAGTCGTCGCACCAATCAACGTAAAAGGAGGTAAATCCAATTTGATAGAACGAGCTGCTGGCCCTTCCCCTATCATGATATCCAGTTGGTAATCTTCCATTGCAGGATATAGAATTTCTTCAACAACGGGGCTTAGGCGATGTATCTCGTCAATAAAAAGCACGTCATGCTCTTCCAGATTAGTCAACATGGCTGCCAAATCGCCGGCTTTTTCCAATACAGGGCCTGACGTTGTCTTTATGCCCACATCCAGTTCATTGGCAACAATATTGGCCAGTGTCGTTTTACCTAAACCCGGCGGGCCAAAAATCAGCAGATGATCGAGTGCATCACCTCGATTACGCGCAGCCTGAATGAATATTTCCATCTGATCCCGAACATGATCCTGCCCCACATACTCAGATAACATTTTCGGACGAATGGCGCGATCAATAACCTCTTCATCCTGTTTTACTTGGGGTTCAATAATTCTATCGGCTTCAATCATTCTTTATTCACACATTCACACAGTTAATTGCGAGAGATTACACTCTTTCTTTTTATATATCAGGCAATGCTTCTTAAGGCTTCACGGATCAGTTCTTCGCTACTCAGCTCTTCACGATAAACGCCTTTCACCATCTTGTCAGCCTGTGCCTGAGTATAGCCCAAGGCAATCAAGGCACTGATAGCATCAGATTTAGCACTCGCACTTGGCGGCTCCACAATCACATGAGTCGCACCTGCAACAGGTACACTAAAACTCATTGCTTGCCCAAATTCCAGGTTGCCCAAGCGGTCTTTCATTTCCACTAACAAGCGTTCAGCGGTTTTCTTGCCAACCCCCGGTAGTTTCACCAATGCGGTAACATCGCCTTCGTTGACTGCAACAATAAATTGCTGAGCCGACATTCCAGACAAAATGGTCAATGCCAGTTTGGGCCCCACACCATTCGCTTTAATCACTTCTCGAAATAACGCCCGTTCATCCTTATTGGCAAAACCAAAAAGCAGTTGTGCATCTTCCCGCACCACAAAATGTGTATAGATGTTGACTTCACATCCAGTTTCAGGAAGTTGATACAGGCTGGTCATAGGCATTTGAATTTCATAACCCACGCCCATCACATCAACCAGAACAAAAGGAGGTGTTTTTTCAACCAGGATTCCGCGGATCCGACCAATCATTATTCTTATTCCTCTTATTCCACACTTGACTGTATTTTTATACAGCATGATAGACAAAAACCGGTAGAACTGACAACCATAAAATGCATGTCCATATTAAACGAGAGCTAAAACGAGAGCTAAAATGAGAGTTAAATGGAGAATTTAACGAAGTCGCCCGCGCACCGTCTTACGTGCAACACCCGACATACGCAGTAAACTTTGTTGTGTATGGTTATGACAAAGCGCCACGGCCAAAGCATCAGCGGCATCAGCTTGCGGTGTTTTAGCCAGCTTGAGCAACTGCACAACCATGTGTTGTACCTGCGTTTTCTCTGCATTTCCCTTGCCCACAACCGATTGTTTGATCTGCCTTGCTGAATACTCAGCCACAGGTAAATCATGCTGGGTAGCCGCGACAATGGCAGCCCCTCGCGCCTGTCCAAGTTTTAAAGCAGAGTCGGGATTCTTGGCCATAAAAACCTGTTCAATCGCAAAGTAATCGGGCTGAAACTGAGTGATGATTTCACTGACGCCATTGAAGATTTGGTTCAAACGCATAGACAAATCATCAGCAGCAACCCGGATACAACCGCTGCCCAGGTACTCAGATTTCGCGCCAATTTGTCGGATCACACCATAACCAGTGATTCGTGAACCAGGATCAATACCGAGAATAATAGCCAATGAATTTCCCTAAGCTTTAATGAATGAACATGTTTACTGATGCATCAACACCAAGACTACATGAGAAATTGCCGAATCGCATTACGGTTTGTTTCTGATGATATTAACTGCAATGCCTGTTGCACACTGAGCCAGCGATAATCAAGGTGTTCAGTAAGTTGAATGGCGCAATGCTGGCTAATTTGCAGTAAGAAAACATATTCCGTGTTTTGAATACAATCAGGGGGATAACGGTGACGCCAATGAGGAAGAATTTCATACTGGTTGATGATCCCGGTATCCGTTAACTCAAAAAATGATTGCGGAATATCAACACCAATCTCTTCTTTGACTTCACGCACAGCAGCTTGCCTTGGTGCTTCGTTTTGCTCCAGACTCCCTGTCACCGATTGCCAAAAATCGGGATTGTCTTGCCGTTGTAAGGCCAGTATCTGCTTATTCTCGTCATAGATAACGACTAATACAGATTCTGGCCTTTTCAATGTCACAACAGGCACCTTACTCGTGCTTAAACGTTAAGTTATGCTTCCTCAGAGGAAGATTCTTTAACTGGCACAACGGTCTGAATCGCTAACTCTTGCAGCTGCTCAGGGTTCGCAAAACCAGGCGCACTGGTCAAAGGACAGGCTGCCGTGGTGGTTTTCGGGAAGGCCATAACATCACGAATCGATTCAGCTCCCGTCATCAACATAACCAGGCGATCCAATCCAAATGCCAAACCAGCATGCGGTGGCGCACCATATTTCAATGCATCCAACAAGAAGCCAAACTTGGATTTCGCTTCTTCTTCGTCAATGCCCAGCAATGAAAATACGGTCGCTTGCATATCTTGACGGTGAATACGAACAGAACCACCGCCTAATTCAACGCCGTTTAATACCATGTCATAGGCATCAGATAACGCTTCTTTTGGGTTAGCCGCCAACTCTTCAGGGCTTAAACCGCGTGGAGACGTGAACGGATGGTGCAACGCATAAAGGTTGCCATCGATCATTTCGAACATTGGGAAGTCTGTCACCCAAAGTGGTTTCCAGTCACCTTGCAATAATCCAAGGTCTTCACCCACTTTCAAGCGCAATGCCCCCATTGCTTCTGTCACGATTTGCCAGGTATCAGCGCCGAACAATAACAGGTCGCCTTCTTTAGCATTCACGCGATCCAGAAGCGCCTTGGCAACCTCTTCACCCAGGAATTTCAAAATAGGCGATTGCAAACCATCAATACCATTGTCTATCTGATTTACTTTCAGCCACGCTAAACCTTTAGCGCCATAAATACCGACAAACTTGGCGTAATCATCCAATTGCTTACGCGACAATTCTGCGCCACCAGGAACACAAATGACCGCGACACGTCCCTCAGCATCATTAGCCGGGCCAGAGAAAACCTTGAAATCAACCTCTTTTAAAATATCAGCAACGTCGACCAGTTCCATAGGATTACGCAAATCGGGCTTATCGCTACCGAAACGGCGCATCGCTTCTGAATAGGGCATTCTTGGGAACTCGCCCAAATCCACATTCAACATTTCCATAAACAAATTACGGATCATCTTTTCGGTAATCGCCATCACACCTTCAGCATCAAGGAATGTGGTTTCCAAATCGATCTGAGTAAATTCAGGCTGACGGTCAGCACGTAAGTCTTCATCACGGAAGCATTTAACGATCTGATAATAACGATCCATCCCCGCCATCATCAGCAATTGCTTAAACAACTGTGGAGACTGCGGCAATGCGAAGAATTGTCCTTTGTGAGTACGGCTTGGAACCAGATAATCACGCGCACCTTCAGGTGTCGCCTTGGTGAGAATTGGCGTTTCAATGTCCATGAAACCATTGTCATCAAGGAAACGACGCACGGCACTGGTGACTTTGGAACGGAATTTAATACGATCTGCCATTTCAGGACGGCGTAAATCCAGATAGCGGAATCTTAAACGCTGTTCTTCGCTATTTTCCTGATTAAAATCCAAAGGTAACGGCTCTGCACGGCTTAAAATTTCCAGCTCTTTACCTAAAATTTCAATGCCACCCGTCTTCATGCCTTTGTTGACCTGACCTTCCGGACGAGCTCTTACCAAGCCTTTAATAGAAACACAGAACTCTTGACGTAACGTGTTTGCTTTTTCAAAAACCTCGGGTAAATCAGGATCATAAACGACCTGAACAACACCTTCGCGGTCTCTTAGATCCAGAAAAATAACACCGCCCAAGTCTCGACGACGATTTACCCAACCGTAAAGACTAACCTCTTTACCTACATAAGACTCATCAATATTGCCGCAATAATCTGTGCGCATTCACTCTACCCTTTGGCACTTACAGGTTAATAAGGGGATTTATCCAATCGGTTCGGAACCCCATTAATTCGAAGATGGCGTAGTATAAACAAAACCGATCCAAAGCACAGCCTTGAAGCCTAATTGAAAATAAATTTCTGGAAGAAATAGCATGGGATCGGGATTAAAAATGAACACTTTTTATACTCATTGCTGAATTCATCCCTTTTTCAACACCTTACCCTGTTAATTTTGCATACTTTTAGCACAATAGAGTACAAAGTTAGCCGTCAATAGGGTAAATTAATTGCATTCTTAGAATCTCCTAATACTACCAATGAGTATTAGTTGTACTTGCTGGAACACACTGACTCTATGAATTTGTTTTCGTTGCAACGTTTAACGACCCTATTCATCCTGATATTAATCAGTATTAATAGTCATGCGGCATTTTTCTCATCGGTCAAACGATACTCCATCGAAGATGGCCTGCCAGCAACCACTATCTACACCTTACTGAAGGATCAGTCAGGCTATTTCTGGCTAGGTACGCCCAAAGGACTGGTTCGATACGACGGTTACGATTTTGAAGTTTATAGCAGCAATAACAAGAACAACCTGAAACTGGTTTTACCCGACGCAGGAAACATTTTTATTGATTCTAAAAAGCGTATATGGGTTGGTTCATGGGGTAAAGGGCTCGCCTTATACAATCATAATCTGGAACTCATCAAACATTTTCAGCATTCCAGCGACAATCCCCACAGCATTAGCAGCAACATGGTGCAGCTTTTTTTTGAAGACAAGCAAGGCAATATCTGGTTAGGAACCAATGGTGGTGGCCTGGGCTTATTCCGCGAAAAAACGCTGGATTTTAAGAACTTCACTCGCAAGCCCGGCGAAATGAGCAGCTTGAGTCACAATAGAGTCTGGAGTGTAACCCAATCTCAAGACGGCGCTTTATGGGTCGCAACAGGCAATGGTCTAAATAAATTACTGGATAAAGATAAAGGTATCTTTCAACAATTCCACCACAATCCAGAGGATCCTGAGTCATTGGATCATCCACTCGTAAGAGCTTTGCTGGTAGATAAAGATAATAATCTGTGGGTTGGAACAGAAACCGGCTTCGGCTTGTTCGATCAGGAATCCGGTAAATACCAAACCTTCTCTATGGAAAACCGCGGGCTGGACGCAGCCATTACCCGATTACGCGCCGGTGGAGATAATGTCATTTGGGTTGGTACGCAAAAAGGACTATACCGTTTTGAATCGGACAATCGCACATTCACCTCGTTAGTCAATGAGTCCAACTTCGCCCTGCTTCCGCACGATGATATTCGAGATATTTATGTTGATTCAGAACAACGTATATGGGTAGCCACCCGCTATGCGGGATTAACCCGTATAGATCTGGCTCCAAGTATATTTGAAGCCCACAACCGCTATTCAGAAGAAAACGGCAATATTCACGCGATTCAGAAGGTATATAACATCTTTGAAGATAAGGAGAATACTGTCTGGTTGGGTTCTGGCTCGGGTTTATTAAAGCTGACGGAAAAAGGCATCTTCAAGCACACTCTTCAAAATCTCGATAACAGCGCTCATGTACATGCTATTGTCCAGGACAAAGCCGGTACAATCTGGCTTGGAACAGAACATGGTTTGGGCACTATATCCCCGGATCAAACCACCTACATCAACAGAAATGATTTACTGGATGGTTATAGCAACCTTGCCGTTGTTGAGCTGATGCTCGATCGGGGCAATAACCTTTGGATAGCCACAGAACATGGCGGCCTGATTACCTATAATGGCAGAACCACACGTTCCATTAATCACGATCCTCTAGACCCAGACTCTATTTCCAATAATAACGTCACAGCCATGTATCAGGATAATATTGGCAGGATCTGGATTGGCACAGCAGGTTCAGGATTAAACAGGCTCGACCCCGGCCCTAATCGCTTTTTCCATTATGAATATACTCCCAGCCAGATTGGTAGTCTGGGATTTGGCAGCATAAACAGTATATTCCAAAGTTCAGACGGCATTATGTGGTTCGGAACGCCCCTCACACTGGACAAGCTCATTGATATTACAGACACCTTTGAAAACCTCTCGACCAAAGATGGATTAGCAAACAGCGATATAAAAGCCATCACAGAAGATGACTTTGGAGATCTATGGATCAGTACAGATTTGGGATTATCGCAATACAAACGATCAGGACATTACTTCATCAACTATCAGCAAAGAGACGGTATTCACGGTAATCAGTTTTTACGTCGCTCGGTGTTAAAAAGTAAAACCCATGGGCTTATATTTGGTGGTGAAAATGGTATAACCCGAGTACACACAACTGAGTCTTCTTATACAAGTAAGCCACCTACCGCGCAAATTACCGGGGTCTGGATTGATGGCAAAAAAGTACCTCAATATAGTTTTGATGACGAATCTGTACTGGAACTCCATCACACGGTAAAAAATATCCGTATAAAATTCTCAGCTCTGGATTTTTCTTCCATCGGTAAAAACCAATATTCTTATCGCATTATGGGTTTCGATGAAAACTGGTCTCAACCGGGCAATGACAATCAGATTTACTACAGTGGCCTGGATTCAGGCGAGTATGAATTCCAGGTAAAAGCCAGTAATAACAATAATGACTGGGCAGAAACGCCGACATCCTTAAAGATCACTATCTTAACGCCTTGGTGGCAACAAGTTTGGTTATACGTCCTGTTAGCCTTTGTGCTTATCGTATCAGCTACACTGTTATACAAAATCAGAACCCGTACTCTGGCAGAGCAGAAAATGCTGTTGGAAAACGAAATTTCGACTCGTACAAAAGAACTGTTTGAAGCCCAGAAACAATTGATTGAATCAGAGAAAAATGCCTCTCTTTCTGGGCTGGTAGCGGGTGTTGCCCATGAAATTAATACTCCGGTGGGCATCAGCGTTACTGCGGCTTCCAATCTTATTGAAAGAAGTCAAAGCATGTTGGCAGCATTGGAATCCAATACTCTGAAGAAATCGGAGTTTATCCAACAGATTAACAACATTCATGAAAGTGCTGAAATGGTACTGTCAAACCTGATGCGCGCTTCTGACCTGATTGGCAGCTTCAAGGAAGTTTCTGTTGATCAAATATCTCAGCAGCGACGTAAGTTCGCATTCAAGGATTACATGGAAGAGATCATCATGAGTCTGACTCCACAGTTGAAGACGGAAAACATCAGCATGGTATTGCAATGCCCGGATGATTTGGTTGTCGATAGCTACCCAGGAGCGATTGCTCAGCTTATTACCAATCTGACCATGAATTCCATTGTACACGCCTTCGACAATCGAGAAGGTGGAACAATTGAAATCCTGATAAAGCGAATGGAAACCTCTCCAGAGAAAATTTACATTCGATTTAGTGACAATGGTAAGGGCATATCTCACGATATGATTGCCAAGATATTTGAGCCTTTCTACACCACAAAACGCGGTAAAGGCGGCAGTGGTTTAGGACTACAAATTATCAGCAACATCACCAACATCAGGCTTGGCGGCACTATTCGCTGTGAAAGTGAACTAGGCAAAGGCACCAGTTTCCATATTGAAATTTTGGCTACCCCACCCTGATAAATAAACCTCAGCCGCTTGCTTCTTGGCATTATTCTGCGCGGCGGTGGGATTCACTCTTTTCTGTAGAGAACAGACCGTAACGAACTGATTGTAAAGCTACTCAACAAACAACAGTGACAAATCAGGCCAGTAAGTAATGATCACCAATGATAATAAAAGCACGACCATAAAGCCGACTGTAGAACGATAGATTTCCGTGATTGGGCGTGAGAAACGATAGCTGGCGATAAACAGATTCATGCCCACAGGCGGCGTCATGTAGCCAATCTGCATGTTCGCCAAAAACACAATGCCCAGATGCACAGGATGCACACCAAAAGACATCGCGATAGGTAAGATCAAGGGCACCATAATCACGATCGCCGAGAAGATATCCAGAAAAGCGCCCAGGATCAGCAAAAACAGGTTCAACATAATCAAAAAGCTTAACTGGCTTTCAATATGTTGAGTGATCCAGTCAAATAGCGTTGTTGGCGCATCAATCTCAATAAAATAACTGGTTAACACCAATGAACAACTCAGAATAATCAGTATCCCACCTACCATAATCATGGCATCTGTGAGCAAATCCGGTATTTGCTTAAGCTTGATATCCTTATACAAAAACACTTCAACGATCAGCAAATAGATAACGGTAACAACCGCCGCCTCCGACAAGGCAAAATAACCAGAATAAATGCCTCCGAGCAAAATAGCAGGAAGCGGGATTTCCCATTTTGCATCTTTAAAGCTTTCTATCAATTCCTGAAAGGAAAATGCCTGGGTTGAAGCAGCTTGTTTACCTTGCGTCCACATACTCCACGCAGACAACATGGCAATCATCAAAAGTCCGGGGACAATCCCTGCAACTAATAATTGCTCAATGGTCATGCCTACCGGCGTTTCCATTTGCAGAGCTATAACTCCGAACAAAATTAGAGGCAATGACGGAGGAAACAGTAACCCCAAACTACCCGAGGTCGTCACCAAGCCGAGACTAAATCGCTGCTGATAACCCGCTTGTTGTAAAGCGGGATACAACAACGCACCTAAAGCCACTATTGTAACGCCAGAAGCACCCGTAAAGGCCGTAAATAAAGCACAAGCGATAAGCGCGACTATGGCTAAACCGCCAGGCATCCAACCTAATACAGCTTGAGTCACCCGAACCAAACGCTTAGAACTTTGACTGGCACTGAGCAAATAGCCGGCGAAAGTAAACAGAGGAATCGCTTCAAGCAAAGGCGTTTGAATAATGCGATATAAATCAATGGCAATCACCATCAAATCGATATCAGCGTAATGGAATCCCAACATGGCAATAGCCAGTATTGCAGCGAAAAGCGGCATTCCCAGCAAAGCCAGAAATATGACGATAGCAACCAGTAAAATAAACATTATTCAGCTTCTGACTTCTGTGTTGGTTCTTGCACACGAGAGGGCTGTATAGCCAATAAAAGATAGCGCCAGGCAATCACCAAAAACGCCATAGGAATAATAGATTCCGTAACCCAAACAGGCACATCCAGGAAAGCAATGGCATTATCTTCCATTTCCAACTGAACAAATTGCCAGCTAAACCAGGCTGCGCTTGTGCAAAGCGCCGTGGTACAAAGGTAAACCAAACGGTAAGCAGCTCTAGAAAAGTGATAAGGCAAAAAGCGGGAGATCACATCAATATTAATATGTTTACCACGGCGGGCTGCAAATGCAGCAGCGAAAAAGCCTGTCCATAAAACAGTTACCTGAATAAGATCATCTCCCCAAATCAATCCCGATCCAAATGCGTTGCGCATAATGATCTGAATCGCAGCGACTGCCAACATGGTAAAAAAGAACAATGTCAGCAGCAGTTTTTCTGCATTGATAAGAAGTCGGTGTAATTTATCCAGCATTATTTTCTATTTTTGTTTCGAGACTCGATTTAGCGCTCAGTTTCCCAAGCGCCCTGCTCTAATCTATTAATGGCTACCCGCGGCTTTATCGAAGGTCGCTAATTGTTCTTGCAGCATGTTCGCCATTTTCTGGCTGATAACTCCCTGCTTTAACAAATTACTTTCTGCCAAACTGCCCTTACTACGCCATGCGGCCATTTCTTCACTACTCGGCGTTAAAATCTGAATACCCTGATTTTTCAACGCATCTAAGGCTTTTTCGTTGTCACCACGGTTTTCCAAGTCAATTTCCGCAAAAACGCGAGACATGACTTCACGCACCACGGCCTGGTCTTCTTTCGACAACTTGTTAAATACATTCGCTTCAATCGCCATCACAGCATAAACATAAATAATGGGCACTTCGGTGACATATTTAAGTTGAGTGTGCCACTGCAAGTTAATGGCAGCGACCGGTGAAGTTGCAATGGTATCGATCAGCTCTGTTTGCAAACCCGCCAATACATCACCAATAGGCAATGGAATGGGAGAAATTTCAAACGCAGAAAAAGAGGCTTCTGTGGCGGCGTCGCTGCTTGGAGACCATACTTTGTGATCTTTCATTTGATCAGGATGAGTAATAGGCTCCTTCGACATCAAGTAAGCAAAACCGCCACCAGCGATGCCAAAGGTAACAAAACCACCTTGCTCAAATCCATCAACAATGATTGGGTCAATTGTCTTGCGTACATGATCAACCTGTTCCAAAGAATGGAACTTCAATGGCATAGAATAAATCTGGCTATCAGGATAGAAGCGAGACAAACTGCCGCCCGTCATCGCGCCGCCATGCAATTGACGAATTTTAATCTTTTTCAAGACAGCGCTATCGTCGCCCATAACGCCACCAGGGTAATACTTTAATTTAACGCGGTTACTGGTGCGTTCACTGATTTCTTTTGAGCTGGCACGAAACTTCTGCATCCAGCTAGAGCCTTCCGGTGACAAAGTAGCAATCTTTAATGTCGCTGCCTGAGAGGTAAAAGCAACAAACCAGACAACCAGTGCTACCCCAAAAGGTCGCAATAAACTCATCATATTCTCCCGTTAGAAATAATCATCGGCACTTTGTAGCAAGCTTTTCGCTTGCTCTTTCGCCAGCCAGTTAGTCAGAGTGAATCCATCCGCTTTGGCATCGGCTTTCATAACCTGTTGTAACAGTTCATCGTGCAATTCGCGATCAAACAATAAACGCGCGTACTGTTGTGCATAGGTCACTTGCACCATCAGGTTTTCACCATTGGATAGCTTCATGGCTTTTTCGAAATGTTCCCTTCCCACTTCAGGCTTGCCACCTAATGTTGGCGGGATCAAGGTTGCCAGAACACCAAGATACATATGAGCGCTGCCATGCTGAAAAGTTTCATCCAGATCGACAATTCGCTTCATAACCACTTCAATTTTTGGCACATCAGCAATGGCATTGAAGTCACTGCTATGGCTCTTTATCCAGCCAGCCCAGGATGCGCCAAAAGCAAACAGAACAGACACATCATCTTCATCCAAATCCTGCAAACGCGCTTCAAGCTCGCTAATATGCCAGCTTTCAACACCACAAAAATCATCATCGAACTGGCACATGGCTTGTTTACCATAGCCAAAGGCTCGGTCTGACAAGCGTTGTTGCCGCCCTAAATCAGAGACAAACACTGAGCCGTAAGCACTATAGAGATTGGCAGCAGCAGAAAGCAAATCAACGTTATCGGGATCACTTCTTAACAGGCTTTCAACCATCAGCATATAGGCAGGCACTGCATCTTTAACCAGCTCAGGATCGTCATGTTCACTAATAGTAGCTTGTAATTGATTGGCAAGGCTTTTGGTTGCACCGGAAACAAATGATGAACAACCTGACAATAACGAAACCAATAACAAGCCAAGCAATAAAATTCGAGATTTCGAACTATTGATTTTTGCACTATTGATCTTGGCTTTATGGATTTTCGCTCTATCCAATAGATGCAATAGATGAATTTTTAACATGAATTACAGGCTCCAAAAAATGGGCTCAAAAAAATGCTCGGGCACTTTACCACTTTAGACAGGGAGATCAATTGCAAAAAGGTTGAAACAGTCCACACTATGGCAGACCATTTCGTCATCACTTATGCCAACCTTACTTGTCGTTTGGCTTGCCTCTTAAGTTGTGCTTCTTGATAGATCGACGCATACGACTTAAACGAACGTGATCCAGTTTGGACTTATTCACTCGTACCAATGTTTCCGTTTCTGCTGGTAATTGCACTGAACGTCTCAGTTTATTAACGTCATCCAGCTCCAATTCAACCCAGGCTCCCTGTGGCAATCGTTTCTGTAATTCCAGATCACCATAACGAAGTCTTATTAAACGGCTCACTTTTAACGACTGACTTTCCCAAATACGACGCACTTCGCGGTTACGTCCTTCGGCTAATACCACATTGAACCATTGGTTCAAACTATCCGCTTCCGGGCTACTACGTCTGGTAATCTTATCGAATTTTGCCATTCCGTCGTCCAGCATAACACCTTTACGCATTTGGTTTAGGGTTTGCTCAGAGACTTCACCAAACACCCTCACACCATATTCTCGTTCAATGGAGTTTCGAGGATGCATCATACGATTAGCCAGCTCGCCGTCATTGGTAAACAACAATAAGCCACTGGTGTTAATGTCCAGACGACCAATGGCAATCCAGCGCCCATCAGCAATACGCGGTAAACGCTGAAACACCGTTTTACGTCCATCTGGATCTTCGCGGCTGCAAATTTCGCCTTCAGGTTTGTTGTACATCAGCACTCGACAGATGTTTTTACGATGCTGGGTAGAGATAATGTTACCGTCACAACGGATTTCATCACTTGGCTCTACACGCTCGCCCAGTTGGGCAATTTTACCATTAACAGAGATACGGCCTTCCTGGATCCAGGTTTCCATTTTTCTACGTGATCCCAAGCCCGCATTGGCTAATACTTTCTGTAATTTTTCACTCATCTTTTACTTCAATTTCCTGTAAATCCCCATCATCCTCAAGCAAGCTCTGCTGTGCTTTCAGCTCGTCGAATTGAACATCAGCATCGTTGTTTTCGTCAGGACTATCGTCAAGATTCTCGTCAGAGTCCTGATCAGAGTTATCACCCGAACCATTGTCAGACTCATCTTTAAAATCAAATAACGGCCCCTGAGGATCCTGCTTAACCTGCTGTTCAATCAACGCCATCGAAGGTAACTCCGACAAACTGTTTAAGGAAAAATAGTCCAGAAACGCTTTGGTTGTTGCATATAGAGACGGTCTTCCCGGTACTTCTTTATGCCCCACCACTTTAACCCATTCACGTTCCTGCAGGGTTTTAATAATATGACTACTCACCGACACGCCACGAATATCTTCTATCTCACCTCGGGTGATAGGCTGTCGATAAGCAATTAAACTCAATGTTTCCAATAATGCCCGGGAATATCTGGGCGCCTGTTCTTGCCACAAGCGACTAATCCACGGGCTTAAACTATCATCTGACTGAAAACGATAACCGGAAGCTACCTCAACCAAATGAATACCTTTCGCTGCATAATCCAACCGGATTGATTCCAGCAACTGCTTTATTTTTCGAGTGCTTAACTCGAATTCATCCAATACGGTAGTTTGCAGTTTATCCAGAGATAAAGGCTCGCCGTGAACAAATATGGCAGCTTCAATAATTTGCTTAAGTTGTTGGTCTGCAAATTTTTTTCTCGCCACTATATTATTCCTTTAGGTTTATCTCTTCAGTCTGATCTGAAACCTACAAATCAACGACAACCGCATTCTGCAAGCGCACATGAATATGGCTGTAAGGCTCAGCCTGAACCACTTCAACCAGCTTTTCTTTTACTAACTCCAATATCGCTAAAAAAGTCACAACCACACCCGCTTTTCCTTCTTCAGGCGTAAACAAATCAGCAAATTCGGTAAAGGCACTCTCTCCAACAACACCAAGAATCATACTCATACGCTCACGAGTGCTAAGCGTCTCCTTTTGAATATGATGATGTTCAAAACTGGCAGCCCGTTGCATAGCTTGCTGAAAACTCAATACCAATTCCTGCAGCGTCACATCAGGCAATACTTTAATTGCTTTACAGGATTCAGCAGCAACAGCACTTGCCGCAAAAAAATCTCGTTCTTGTCTTGGTATACCATCAAGTTCCTGAGCAGCAACCTTGATAACCTCATATTCCTTCAAACGTCGAATTAGCTCTGCTCTTGGATCGTCTTCCTCTTCTTCCTCGCTTTCACGACGTGGCAATAATACCCGAGATTTGATTTCAGCCAATATCGCGGCCATCACCAAATACTCACCCGCCAATTCCAGTTTGATATCTTTCATTACGTCCACGTACTCCATGTACTGCTTGGTAATTTCCAATACGGGCAAGTTAACGATATCAAATTTCTGCTTACGAATAAGATAAAGAAGCAAATCTAAAGGCCCTTCAAATGCCTCTAAAATCACTTCCAATGCATCGGGAGGAATATATAAATCTTCTGGCTTCTCAATCACCGCCAGACCATTAACAAAAGCTAATGGCAAAGGCTGTTGAACAGGTTCCTGTGAAACAGGTAGTGATGATTTAAGCTCAGTCATATGTTCCATTCTAGCCTAGGGTCTGTTGACCTTTGTTCATTTTTTATGTTGAACGATAAAATTGTCTGAACCAAGGCGTTAATGACGCTGTTTGGCAATCCAAATAAGTCATTAACAACGCAGGGGCAGGCAATTTTAGCTTCAAGCCGTCCTTTGAGTAGATAGGGGACAGCGCCCATTTTTGAGCCATACTGCTCACAAATTTCACTCATTTAGACCCACTAGACTCATTCATTTGCGATTGTCTGGCTCAAAAATTGTCAGCTGCATAAATTATAAACAAAGGTCAACAGACCCTAATATCACAATCCAAAAACAGAAGGATCTCCGCTTCCACGACGAACAAGCTCAACATCGCCTTCCGACATATCAACAACCGTCGTAGGCTGCTCGCCCAAATAACCTCCGTGAATAATCAAACCCACCTGCTTTTCAAGACGATCGCGTATCTCCTCAGGGTCAGATTCCGCAAAGTCATTACCCGGCAAGATCAATGTCGAAGACATTAAGGGTGCGCCCAATTCCTCCAACAACGCCAAAGCAATGGCGTTATCAGGCACACGAATACCAATGGTTTTCTTTTTCGGGTTCTGTACTCGCTTGGGTACGTCTTTAGTGGCTTTGAGAATAAAGGTGTATGGCCCTGGAGTATTGTTCTTGATTGTACGAAACGCTTGATTATCGACACGCGCATACAAGGACAACTCCGACATATCGCGACACATCAAGGTAAAATTATGCTCTTTACCTATATCTCTAATACGGCAAATCTGTTCCAGTGCGATTTTATTATCAAGCTGACAACCAATGGAATAGCCAGAGTCGGTAGGATAAACAACTACTTCTCCATCATTAATTAGCTCACAAGCCTGGCGAATTAATCGCGGTTGTGGATTATCAGGATGAATATAGAAAAATTGACTCATTTAATTAACTCGTTATCTTTAACGACTATCTTAACGTAGAGACTATCTTTACGGCTCTTTAAGCTGCCAGTTCTGATAGCCAATCGCTCCATACCGGTTTAACGGTTTCCGGCAAAGCCAAATGACGACCAAGCTCACTCCAGCGACCCGGTGCGTGAAAATCGGAGCCCGTTGACGCCAGTAATTCATACTCTATAGCATAGTTTGCCATTTGCTTCTTCAATGCAGGGGACATTCCCGGGTAGATCACTTCCAACGCATGTCCGCCAGCCTGTTTAAACTCAACAATTAAACGGCGCAGCCATTTAGCCGTCATGTCGTATCGCCCCGGATGAGCAAGCACAGCCGAACCACCTGCGTCATTTATCCATTGCACCGCTTCCGCGACCGATATCCAGCGAGGGCTAACATGAGCTCGCTTGCCTTTTCCCAAATACTTGCGAAAAGCGGTCTCAAGTGAACTTACCTGATTACTTTCCAATAAAGCTCGGGCGAAATGCGCACGGGTAATCTGTCCTTTTCCAGCAAGTCTGGCAGCAACATCATAAACATTACCCAATCCTGCTTTTTCCAGCTTATCGCCAATCAATCTGGCACGTTCCTCACGAGCATTCTGTTGCTGCTGCAAACGCTCGGTGAATAGAGGATCCTGCCAATCGATATTCAAACCTACGATATGAATATCAAAACCATGCCATGAGGTTGATAACTCAACGCCGGGAACAATGGTCATGGCTCGCTTTTGTTGCGCCTGATACTGCTGCGCTTCTGCGATGGCATCTACGGTATCGTGGTCGGTCAGGGCTAAAACATCAACCTGCTGATTATGGGCTCGCATGACCAATTCTTCCGGAGTCAATGCTCCGTCGGAATAACAGGTATGGGCGTGCAGGTCGATTTTCATGCGTTTGAATTACTCTTATGATACGAGGAACCGGGAGGCTGTTATTCATTGCTATCATTCATTACGCTACTCGCTAACAATAACAGCCATATCAAACCGGAAATATTTAGGCCGCATATCATACTGGAAGCCAGAGCGTCCCCCAACCTATTTTTAATTTCGTGATTTGATTTTCAAACAAGCATTGAAGAAATCACTCTCATTCACATTTCGGTTATATTTTTTCTCTAAATATTGAGTTAGACTCTTGACATTGGTTCCGAATTATTATCCCCTATAGGGCGTAACAGGTCGCGAATGGTAATAATATGACCACAAACGTGTTAGATATTGCCAGTTTGTGAAAAGTTGTTATAGTTGGCGAACTTCCTGCAACACCAAGCTTAAAATTACGGGTTTTGCAGAGATGGTTTCCTAACGACAACAGCAAACAAAGAATTAAAAACGTTCTTTCCATCAGAGTTCTTTCAATCAGAAAAGAAGCATCTGAAAAAAAAGTGAAAGAATAAGCAGGCAAGATTGATGAAATATTCCATGAACAATACAAATTGGTGGTGGCACATCCCTTAATACGCGGGTTGTGATGCTTTCTATTGGATCAATTTTGTCAAAAACCCGCTAGCAAGGCGGGTTTTTTGTTTTTAACCAACGGATTACCCGCTGAAATTTAGTCAACACAGTAGAGTAACCTAGATGAGTTTAGCTGAGTTAAGTAAAGCCCCGGGAAAGGTCGAAAGTATTCGACTCACCTGTGATTATATTGATGACCCATTAGCAGCCTATCAGCGTCTTTGCCATCAAAAGCCCAATAGTTTGCTATTGGAATCAGCGGAAATTGAAAGTAAAGACGGCATCAACAGTATGATTTTGGTTGATGCAGCAGTGAAACTGATCTGTGAAGGTCAACAGGTTACAGTCCATGCACTAAGCGAAAATGGTCAGCCTGTTCTGGCGCTGTTGCATAGCGAATTAAACGATTTCGTTTTAGAGTCTGAGAGTAATAAACTCACTCTAAATTTCCCGACACCGGATCCGGATTTGGATGAAGACAGCAAGCTAAAAGCCCCGTCTGTATTCGATGCTTTGCGAGTTGTTCAACAAAAGTTAACGCCTATCCGGGAGCATTCTCTGGCTATCTTCGTCGGCGGCGCATTTGCCTATGACTTATTCGCCACCTTTGAGCAACTTCCCAGCGTTCCCAATGGCAAAAACCATTGCCCTGATTATGTGTTTTATCTCGCTGAAACCCTAATTCATATCGACCATCAAAAGAAATCCTCAGAAATGGTAGGCAGTGTGTTTAGTGGCGAGAATGTTGCCAATAATTACTTTGCTATCAGTCAGCGGCTGGAAGTGATAAAGAAAACCTTATCCGAAACTGCACCTGCGCCAAGCACAGACTCAAGCATCCCGGCAGCCATCACCAATCCTGATTTACAGGTAGATAAAAGCGATGAAGAATACTGTCAGGATGTGATTAGACTGAGAGAAAACATTCTGGCGGGCGATATTTTTCAGGTAGTGCCTTCACGTACCTTTAGCCTGCCCTGCCCGGATCCCTATTTGGCCTATGCTCAGTTGAAACTCAGCAATCCCAGTCCTTATATGTTCTTCATGCAGGACGACGATTTTTGTATTTTCGGTGCGTCACCAGAATCTGCCGTGAAATATGAACACAAAAGCAATCAGGTCGAGGTATATCCGATTGCCGGTACTCGTCCAAGAGGCAAACGAGCCGATGGCAGCATAGACCCGGATCTGGATAGCCGCATCGAATTAACCTTGCGTGAAGACGACAAGGAAAAAGCCGAACACTTGATGTTAGTGGATTTGGCTCGTAACGATATCGCCCGAGTATCAGAGCCGGGAACTCGCCACGTCAAAGATTTGCTCAAAGTAGACCGTTACTCTCATGTGATGCACTTGGTTTCTCGCGTTGTCGGTCAGTTACGTTCAGACCTGGACGGCCTTCATGCCTATCAAGCCTGTATGAATATGGGCACGCTGGTAGGAGCGCCCAAAGTCAGCGCTGCGCAGCTTATTCGCGAAGTCGAAGGTGTTCGTAGAGGCAGTTACGGTGGCGCCATTGGCTTTTTAACTGGCGAAGGTGACATGAACACCTGTATTGTTATCCGCTCCGCCTTTGTCAGTAACGGCACAGCTTACGTTCAAGCAGGAGCCGGTGTGGTCTACGATTCAATCCCTCAAAGCGAAGCCGATGAAACTCGCGGCAAGGCACAAGCCGTGCTCAGCGCTATTATGCAGTCTCACTTGGCTGCACAGACAAAGGGAGCGTAAAGATGAGCACATATAACATCGTACTTCTGGATAACTTTGACTCATTTACCTATAACCTGGTCGACGAGCTACGCGCAATGGGCATGCAGCTGACGGTTTATCGTAATAGCGTGTCTGCCGACAAGGTTTTGCAATTCATGCAATCGCAAGGCAAAGATACCTTACTGTTATTATCTCCCGGCCCAGGTAATCCCGACTCAGCCGGGTGTATGCTGGAACTGTTAAACAAGGTTCAAGGGAAATTCCCGGTATTGGGTATTTGTTTGGGGCATCAAGCGATCACTCAACACTATGGTGGAACCATTGGACGAGCCCCAGTGGCAGTACACGGTAAATCATCACCCGTAAAACACTGTGGTGACAAGATGTTCAGCAATTTACCTAATCCCTTCCCCGTCGCTCGTTATCACTCGTTGATGGCGACAACCATGCCCGACAATTTACAGGTTATTGCTGAATATGACGGTATTCCCATGGCGGTATACCACGAACAAGACAACATGTTGGGATTCCAATTTCACCCGGAATCCATTCTTACCGCAATGGGTAGTCAACTACTACATCAAAGCATCGAATATCTAACCAGGAGAGCACTATGACGGCTGATCTAATCTCACTTTTGCATAAAGTTTTTCAAGGTGGAACGCTTAGCCAGGCTGAAAGTCAGACCTTTTTTACCGCTGTTGTTAAAGGCGAAGTGAATGACATTATTCTCACTTCTATGCTAACAGCACTAAAAATGCGTGGTGAAACTCCCGAAGAAATTGCTGGCGCAGCCGCTGCACTGATAGAAAATGCCGCGCACATTCCGCGCCCGGACTATCCCTTCGCCGATATCGTTGGCACAGGGGGCGACGGTCAAAACACCATTAACGTTTCCTCTGCTGCGGCCATTGTTGCCGCCAGTTGTGGTGTTCACGTTGCCAAACATGGTAACCGCAGCGTGTCCAGCAAATCGGGTGCAGCCGACCTGTTCTGGGAATATGGTTTGAACCTGACCATGCCAGCCGATGTGGCGCGCCGTTGCCTGGATGAAAGTAACTTCTGCTTTTTGTATGCACCGAATTACCATGCCGGCATTCAGCACGCCATGAAAGTGCGTACGGCCTTAAAAACCCGTACCATATTCAATCTGTTAGGCCCCTTGGTTAACCCGGCTCACCCCACTCATATTATTACCGGGGTTTACCTGCCAGAATTAATCGAGCCTTATGCGAAAACCCTGCAATTACTGGGTTACAAGCATGCCATGGTAGTTCATGGTAGTGGTTTGGATGAAATCTCACTGCACGGCGATACCGAAGTCGCCGAAGTCGATGGCGACGAAATTAAATACTATCGTTTAACGGCGAAAGATTTCGGCTTGTCTTCACATCCACTGGATGCCATTCGTGGCGGTGAACCGGCTGAAAACAAAGCCATGATCGGCGATGTACTGCAAGGCCGTGGCATTAAGGCTCACCGTGACAGTATTGCCGCCAATGCCGGTGCATTATTGAAACTGTGTGGCAAAGCAGAAACCTTTGCCGAAGGTGCGCAAATGGCCCTGGATAGCCTGGCTCAAGGCAAACCTTTCGAAACCATTAAACAGTGTGCCGAGTTGAGCCAACAGCCACCTGTAGCCAATAACCAATGGATCCCGAAGGTCAATACGCTGGAAAAAATCGTTATTGATAAGCGTCTGGAACTCATTGGCATGAAAGAAAAACTTCCTCTGGAGGAAGTGAAGAAAAACCTGACACCTTCGGAGAAAAGTCTCTATTGCGCTTTGGCGGAGCCTCATGCTGGATTTATTCTGGAATGTAAGAAAGCCTCACCATCCAAAGGGCTAATTCGTGAGAATTTCGATCTGGATGAGATCCTGGCAGCTTACACCCCACACGCCAGCGCTATTTCCGTGCTCACTGACGAGAAATACTTCCAGGGCAGTTTCGACTACTTGAAATACGTTACCGACCGAGTAGAACAACCGGTATTAAACAAAGACATCTTTATCGACCCCTATCAGGTTTATCTGGCTCGTTATTATAATGCCGATGCGATTCTGCTTATGTTGTCTGTACTCACCGACGAAGAGTTCGTAGAAATGGCAGAAATAGCCAAAGAGTTAAATCTGGATGTTCTAACAGAAGTGAGCAATGTCGCCGAAGCGCAACGAGCATTAAAACTGGGCGCTAATATGATCGGTATCAATAACCGTAACTTGCGCGACCTGAGCACCGATCTGGCAACAACCGAACAACTTGCTCCTCTGTTATCAACACCAGATCATGCAGATTGCCTGCTGATTTCAGAATCAGGCATCTATACTAATCAGGACGTACGCAGACTGTCTCCTTTAGTGGATGGCTTTTTAGTCGGTAGTTCACTAATGGCGCAAAAAGACTTGCCGCAAGCGGTTACCGAGCTAGTTCATGGCAAAGTCAAAGTATGCGGTATTACCCGTGAACAGGATGCATTAGTGGCAAAAGCGAAAGGCGCTACGTATTTAGGTTTAATCTTTGCTGATGTTTCCAAACGAAAGATCGACCTGGCAACAGCTCAAGCCATCACTCAGGCTTGCCCGCATCGTTATGTCGGCGTGTTCGTGGATGAAGATATTTCACTGGTAGTGGATCACGCTAAAGCCTTGAATCTGGTTGCCGTACAACTGCACGGTAATGAAGATCAGGAATACATCATTCGCCTACGCGGCGCATTACCGATGAACTGTGAAATTTGGAAAGCAAAAGGCGTAACAAACAAGCTACCGGCAATGGATGAAACTGACGTGGATTACTTCCTGTTAGATTGCCAAACCGATGACCAAAGTGGCGGCACAGGCAAGAGCTTCGATTGGCGTTTGTTAGACACCTTAGCCGACAAGAGCCACCTGATTCTGGCTGGTGGATTACGCCCCAGCAACATTGCAACGGCAGCCGCCAGCGGTGTTGCCTGTATCGACATCAATTCAGG
Organism: Paraneptunicella aestuarii; assembly: GCF_019900845.1. NCBI lineage: Bacteria > Pseudomonadati > Pseudomonadota > Gammaproteobacteria > Alteromonadales > Alteromonadaceae > Paraneptunicella > Paraneptunicella aestuarii. The sequence continues at coordinate 2,951,961 of NZ_CP074570.1, forward strand.
TGTTGAAAGCGCTCCGGGCATCAAAGATGAAGAATTATTGAGTAGTGCATTTGCTGCACTGAGAGAATATTAGGATTGGTTGAAGTATTAATGAATAAGTTAGAAAGTAAATTTGGTGATTTCGGTGGCATGTACGTACCGGAATTGCTTATCCCGGCTCTGGATCAATTAGAGCAGGAGTTTATTGCCGCACAGGCTGATCCTGAATTTCAGGCTGAGTTTTTATCACTATTGAAAAACTATGCAGGTCGCCCAACGGCATTGACTAAAACCCGTAATCTGGTCAGTAATCCTAATGTGAAGCTTTACCTGAAACGTGAAGACTTATTACATGGCGGCGCGCACAAAACCAATCAGGTATTGGGGCAAGCCCTGCTAACCAAGCGTATGGGTAAAAAGTACGTTATTGCTGAAACCGGCGCAGGTCAACATGGTACAGCCACAGCTTTAGCTTGTGCATTATTAGGCTTAAAAGCGCGTATTTACATGGGCGCCAAAGACGTTGAACGCCAGGCTCCAAACGTATTTAGAATGCGTTTAATGGGTGCAGAAGTGATTCCGGTTGATTCAGGTTCAGGCACGCTAAAAGACGCGGTAAATGAAGCCATGAGAGACTGGTCCGCCAGCTATGAAGATACTCATTATCTATTAGGCACAGCCGCGGGCCCTCACCCATTCCCAACTATCGTCAGAGAATTCCACCGTATGATTGGTGAAGAAACGCGAGCGCAAATACTGGAACAGGAAGGCCGTTTGCCTGATGCTGTCGTCGCCTGTGTCGGCGGCGGCTCCAATGCCATCGGCATGTTTGCCGATTTCATCGACGAACCGAGTGTCCGTTTAGTTGGCGTCGAGCCCGGCGGTAAAGGTATTCACACTGGTGAGCATGGCGCAGCGATTTGCACAGGTAGCAAAGGCATATTGCACGGTACTTATAGCTACATCATGCAAGACAAAGAAGGCCAAATTGAAGAATCTTATTCTGTCTCTGCCGGTTTGGATTACCCTGCGGTTGGCCCACAACATGCCTATTTGCATGATATTGGTCGCGCGGAATATGTTGCCATTAACGATGACGAAGCCTTGAATGCTTTCCAGCTACTGGCACAAAAAGAAGGTATTATTCCTGCTCTGGAATCTTCACACGCGCTTGCCCATGCGCTGAACATGGCGGATGAAGCAGAAGATGGCACAGTTATCGTGGTGAACCTGTCTGGGCGTGGCGACAAAGATCTTGCTCACGTCTATGACATCATCGGCGATCGTATTACCAGCGCTAAGGGAGAATAAGGAAATGGATAGATATCAAGCTATGTTCGCTCGTTTAAATGAGCTGAATCAAGGCGCTTTTGTGCCCTTTGTTACTCTTGGTGATCCGGATATTGAAACCTCACTCGCGATTGTCGATAAGATGATCACCAGTGGTGCGGATGCGTTGGAACTGGGTATTCCCTTCTCCGACCCTATTGCTGATGGCCCAACGCTGCAAAAGGCCAGCATTCGCGCTCTGGAACAAAAGGTAACGCCGAGTGATTGCTTAAACATCATCGCTCAAATTCGTGTAAATCATCCCGACACGCCTATTGGCTTGCTGCTGTATAGCAACCTGGTAATGGCTAAGGGCATTGATCATTTTTACGAACAAGCAGCGAAAGCTGGTGTTGATTCAATTCTGATTGCCGACGTTCCGGTACGAGAAGGCGCTCCGTTTAGAGCGGCAGCGAAAAAGCACAATATCAAACAAATATTGATCGCTCCGCCCAATGCCAGTGAAGAAACCTTACAAGCCATCGCTGAACACAGTGAAGGCTATACCTATTTACTGGGGCGTGCCGGTGTAACAGGGACAGAAACCGCAGCAGAAATGCCAGCGGGTGAACTGGTACAACGATTGGAAGCCTTAAATGTTGCACCGCCGATTATTGGTTTTGGTATCTCCAAACCGGAACAGGTAAAAGCAGCCATTGCTGCGGGCGCAGCAGGCGCGATCTCCGGTTCAGCGACAGTGAAAATCATTGAGCAACACCTTGATGATCAACAAGCTATGTTATCTGAGCTAGGCAATTTCATTGCCGATATGAAAGCCGCTACGCAAAAAGGCTAAAGATAAGGATAAACAACCATGTATTACATGATTTATTCAGAAGATGTGGAAAACAGCTTACCACTGAGAAAACAGGCTCGTCCTGCTCATTTGGAACGCTTGCAGTTGTTAAAGCAACAAGGTCGATTATTGGCGGCGGGGCCATTACCTGCAGTGGATAGCGGTGATGCACCAGAAGCTGGCTTCACTGGTTCATTGGTGATTGCTGAATTTAGCAGCCTGGAAGACGCGCAAAGCTGGGCGGATGCCGACCCTTACATTGCTGCGGGCGTCTACGCTCGCTCAACGGTTAAGCCTTATAAAGTGGTATTGCCCTAAATTAGTTGTGATTAGTTACGAGTCATCTACAGAAATTAATCGCAGACTCGCCGTTAATCCGTCCATGGAGGCTCCACCGTCGCTTCCCTGCGACGGAGGGTCTGCTCATAATTCTCTCTAAATAGCTGTGTTTAATTGTCAGTCACCCATAGAGATTTATCGCAAACTCGCCGTGGATACTTCCATGTAGGCTCCACAGCCGCATCCCTGCGGCTGAGGGTTTGCTCCTAATTCTCTACAGGTGACTGATAGTTTGGAACAGGTATGTAGATGGCTGGTGATTTAGAGCAATTGTTTAGCCTATCGTTTTCAAAATTGTATTCCAAATTGAGTTATTGCCAGTCCTTTTCGAAGCCATTACACTCTGGCTTCGAGAGGTTGGCTAGTTTGACTTATCACTTTTGTTTAGCTTTCTGAACGATTCAATGGATGCGTCAAAGCATTGTAGGAATAGATAGTCAGGAAAGGATAGTCAGAAGATACTGTGATACATTGTCACCTCGATCATTTAATCGTTATAAGGGAAATGGAATGAAAAAAATCATTATTACACTGGCCGCAGTCTTATCTTTCAGCTCTTCCACATTCGCAGAATCTCTGGAAACCAAATACCAATTGGTTGAGCAACTCATCGAAGTTTCTGACGCCCGTTATCAATACGAAATGGTAATGGGTATGATGAAAGACCAAATGCAGACACAAATGGAAAGCGATTTATCACCCCAATTACAGCAAGCTCTTGATGGCATGTTGAGCTGGGATGAACTGATGAAACCTATGTTTTCTGTCTATGCAGAAGTGTATTCAGAAGAAGAATTGCGTGGTCTCATCGCTTTTTATGATTCCCCAATTGGCAAAGCGTTTCTTATCAAGTCTCCTATCGCCGCACAAAAATCCATGGCCGTAATGCAAGAATGGATGGCTAAGAATATGGCAAAAATGAAGCAGTTAGCGAAAGAGTCGATAGAAGAAGCAAAAAAGACTCAGAAACAATAATCCTCAAAACAAGGTGTCTACAATAGGCACCTTGTTATTCAACACTTCCTATTTCTAACCATCTTATATTCATAAACCTGCATACGTATTCAATTTGATAATCCTTTTGGGTTGATATCTACTCAACCGTTAACGAAGTGTTAACGGTTTGTAACACCCTGTACCCATAACATTTATATACATTCTTTAATCAAGACGTACTCAAAACAGGAGCGGACAATGAAACAACGTTTATCAGCTGTTGCAGCTGGTGTAGGTATGCTGATGTCTTCGCAGGCATTTGCGGTTGCACAACCCACAACTTTTGTACATTTATTTGAATGGAGCTGGCAGGATGTCGCTCAAGAGTGTGAGCAGTTTCTTGGCCCTAAAGGATATGCCGCAGTGCAGGTTTCCCCTCCTAATGAACATATACAAGGTTCTCAATGGTGGACACGCTACCAACCTGTGAGTTATGCCCTGGAAAGCCGTGGTGGTACAAGAGCTCAATTTATCGACATGGTAAATCGTTGTAATACCGCTGGCGTTAAAATCTATGCTGACGCAGTGATTAACCACATGGCTGCAGGAAGTGGTACTGGCACTAACGGTAGCAATTTCGGCAGCAAAAGCTATCCCAATTACAGCCCTCAGGATTTTCACGGTACTTGTACCATTAACCCCGGAGATTACGGTAGCGACAGATGGCGCGTACAAAACTGTGAGTTGGTAGGACTGCCCGATCTCAATACCAGTGATAACTATGTACAAACCACCCTTGCCAACTATCTCAATGACTTATTGAACATTGGCGTGGATGGTTTTCGTTTTGATGCTTCCAAGCATATGTCGGTCACAGACATTCAAGGCGTTATGGCGAAAGTCAATGGCACGCCGTTCCTGTTTCAGGAAGTCATCGATCAAGGTGGTGAAGTTATCACCTCGGGCGAATACACCAGCAGTGGTCTGGTCACTGAGTTTAAATACTCCACCAAACTCGGCGACACCTTCCGCAATGGTCAATTATCCTGGTTAAGCAACTTTGGTGAAGCATGGGGCTTCCTGCCCTCCAGTTCTGCTGTGGTATTTGTCGATAATCACGATAACCAACGCGGTCATGGTGGCGGTGGTAGTGTTATCACTTTTGAAGATGGCCGTCTTTACGATTTAGCTAACGTCTTTATGCTTTCCTGGCCTTATGGCTACCCGAAAGTCATGTCCAGCTATAACTACAATGGAAATACTGATGCCGGTGGCCCAAGCGTACCCGTGCATAATGGCGGAACCCTGGAGTGTTTCGGTAGCAACTGGAAATGCGAGCATAGATGGTCATACATTGCTGGAGCGGTTGATTTTAGAAATAACGTCAACGATAACTGGACAACAACTAACTGGTGGGATAACGGTAACAACCAGATTTCATACGGTCGCGGCAGTTCAGGCCATGTTGCCATTAACAAAGAATCCTACAGCATGACCAGCACTGTACAAACCTCTATGGCAGCGGGTCAATACTGTAACGTTCTAAAAGGTGAATTAGCCGCTGATGGTCAATCCTGTACCGGTGAAGTCATCACTGTTAATGCCAATGGCACCATCAACCTGAATGTTCCTTCCTGGGATGCTATGGCTATTCATCAGGGAGCAAAAATTGAAGGAGGCGTTACACCTCCACCAGCAGGAGACTGGCAACGTACGGTGATCTTCATTCAGGCACAAACGCAATCGGGTCAGGATATGTTTATCCGTGGCGGTATCGACCATACCTACGCCAACAATAATCTTGGCAGAAATTGTCAAACTACCAATTTTGAATGCGCTTTACCCATCGTTCATAACAACCTTCGCAATGCTACCACAGCGCCTTGGAAGGCTAATGATGATTACCTTGATTGGTATGGTGTAGAAGCAGGTCAAAGCGCATCCGCTGAAGGCACTGCGTTGGATTGGACAACTAACCTTTGGCCTTCAAGCTGGGGAGCACTTAAAACCGTTGCCGTTGATGGTTATGGTGAAGAGCCACTTAACATTTGGGGTCAGCATTACTGGATGTTAGATGTTGATATGGATTGCAGTAAAACCGTCAATGGCTGGTTTGAATTGAAAGCCTATGTGAAAAATGGCCAGGGCTGGGAAAACAACATCGCTCAATCCGGTACGCCCTATGCGTCTCAAAACCATATGGCCCAATGCGGTAAAATCAATAAGTTTGAATTTAATTTAAACACTGTTGAGATTAGAAACTTTTAATCAAACAGTAAGAAGAAAATAACAAAGTAACGAGCACTATGCTTGGAACACAGGGATGTGTTCTATCCCATACTGATGGATTTTAATCTCTTAACTTCCAATTAATGCCCGATTTTTGTCAAATATCCCCTGCCCGTCAGAACGCTAAAATTCTTTAAGAATATTTTCCTTCAATACCAAACAAATTATTCAACAAGGATCTAAGCAGAAGCTTTAGTAAAAATCCTTTGCGCCGATACCCTAAGCATCAGCGAACATGGGATTCAAACAATGAGCAATTCAACACAATTACTGAAAAACCTGAAAGGGGTTGTAATAGGTACTGTTGTTTTGGCAAGTACCATGTTAACTGGCTGCATTCAAAGCAATGCTGCTGAAAAGTTTGCTTATTCCAGCACAGCACCTGTATCAGAATCGGCAATTAAAGCAGTTAATTCCAGCTTTTACACCAATTTCGCAGCAGGCGGTTGGTACTATAAAGGTGCAGAGGCAATTAACGGCACTATTAACGCTTATATTCAAATTCCAAGTCGTTTGGATATGAACCAAAGCGATCAAAAGAATTACTTGCGTCAGGCGATTTGTCCGTCAACGGCGAAAAAAGAATTCTGGAACCAGTTACAAGGGATCCCACTGTCAGTGCATATCTATACCTACAACAAGAAGTTTACGGTATACGCACATTGTGAGAACCCAACAGTTTAGCGGTAATTTGGACGAAACTGCTACCACCGCAAAGGCTTGATATAGAGTGTTTTGGACAACGCTTTACTTCAACGACCCCTCAGTCAATGCCAGGTGGACTTCAAGAAAGGGGCTTACGCCCCTTTTGCTTGTTTAGCCTATAGATCTATACCTTCCAGGTTAAGCAATATTCTTCAGGAAATGGGCCATTCTTGTAATCAATCGGCGCTTGCTCTTCCAGCTCAGGCAATTGAACAATATGTCTCACCATTTCAGGGATCATCACCATCCCGACATATTTCCCCATACATTCATGAGAGCCAAAACCAAAATTAAAATGATGATACCAATTTCGGTTTGGATTAAATTCGGTTGGGTTCTCGTAAGCATATTCATCGAACATTGCCGACTGGGTTAGCAACAGAACATTGGTTCCGGCTTTCACCTTGGTTTCGTATTCGGTGCCTTTGGCAATACTGGTATCAATAGAAGCCTGACGGAACATATAAGGGCTTATTGGCACAAAACGCAACGCTTCCCACACCATCGCATCAAACAAATAGGTATCTTCCAATGCAGCGTTTTTTTTCAGTTCCGCAAGCTTATCAGGCTGTTGAATGAAGAACTGAAGCGCCTGGGCAACGGCTTGTGATGTGGTTTCAATGGCACCTATCAACAAGCCACCAATATTGATGCCTTTACGCAATACATCAAACTTAACATCATCATCAAAACTGGATTTTAAGATCCGTGTCGCTATGTCATCTTTCATGACATCAGGTTTGCCGTTTTTTAAATATTCGTAAACCAATCGGAATAAATAAAACACCCCCAAAAATTTGTGCTTCAAAGCATCAAGCTTTATCGACACCAACTTTCTACCCACTAGCTTCGCAATGTATTTACCCAGTTCTGCCGACGCCTTGTTGTGTTCGTCAGTAATATGTTTGCTTAGCTCCGGGGAGTTCAAATCAAAAGGCTGGTTGTGAAAAGCGTCATATTGATTCCATAAAGACCAGCGCAAGAGATCCTTTATCTCTGCACCATCCAGACCAAAATAGTCTCTCACCAATACCGCAGGCACATAACGAGTATATTCATTAACCACTTCGATCTTGCCATTTTTACTGGCAAGTACCTCTTCACAGGTTTGTGCAATGAGCTTGCGGATACCTGGCAAATCTTCACGATTTAACATGCCTTGCATCAAGGATTTTTCCCGATAGTGCAACGCATCATCATCGTGCGCCATCAAATACCCTTCTTCAGTATCGGTGACTCCCATCTTTGACTTGTACAAATTAACTGTGAACACCTTAGGCATTTTCAGCAAATTAGTGATATCGCCAAAACGTGACACCAGAGTACATTCTGGCGTCACCAAGATAGGCCGCTCTTTACGCAGTTGCGCAAAGAAAGGCAAAGGTTCCGACTTCATCCACTTACGTACAAGAGGATATTTTTGATCGTCAGGAGTGGCATCATACTCCGCCAGGTAGTCAGTCATTCTTCGCTACTCCTTACAATGTTTTCAGGAACTCAAGCAGTTCCAAACGTTCTTGTTTATCTAAAGCTGGAAGAACTTCTCCACTAGGCTGCGCGGTTTTACCGGCAGCATATTCATGCCCCCAATTTGAGTTCCCTTCATTGGCAGTGTTGAATTCAAATCCATCAAAGTTTTCGTATACAAAGCCGACTTTAACAGGATCAAACTCGCGTTTACCTACTTTGAAAGAATCCGGTCTGTATTCACCATCATCAGGATCGCCTTCACGTTTCACAGGCAACAATAAGTCGTACAAGGTAGGTACTGAACCATTATGTAAATAAGGTGCGGTTGCCCAGATACCATTTAAGGAACGCGCCTTATAGGCAAGTAAGGAGTTATAAGGATTTGCGGTGGTATCAGGCTCGTAATTACCGGCTTTCAAACTGGGTTTAATCTTGTTTTCAGTGAAAGACATGAACAAGGTGTATATCCAATCCAGCAAACTCTCTAACCAGTTTTTGTCAGGATCAGGGGTCGCCACCACACCCTTTGTCGCCGATGTCAGAATTTGTACCACAGGAGCATACTCTTCAATCACCACATCGCCGCCAACATCGACACTTTGCAAGGTGTCTTCAAAATTACCGGAATAGCCTTTATAGGTAACGCTGTTCATTGCCATTTTAGGATCCGTGCCAATCGCTTCCAGCTTGGACATTTTCGCCACCATTAAACGATCCCAGTTATCTCGCTGGATCACTTCGTGACAAGCCTGACAATATTCCTGATATAGCAATCTACCTTTATCGGCTTTCTCGGCATCTATCGCCCAATCTGAAACATCGACACCTTGTTGTGCCAGTTTTTCGGCCGCATCAACCCATAACGGCGATTGCAAACTCTTTAAACGAGATTCCAGCAAACCCAAATTATGCAGGTCGATAGATGAGTCAAACACCATCTTGTTTTGCTTGCGTTGCTGCCCGCTGAGGTAAGCACCAAGGTTAAAACCCGCATCAGATTCTTTCCAATCCAGTATGCCGAACACACCTATGACTTCTCCGGTATTTCGACCTAAAGGCCCCAAACCAGCGTTATTAGCCAAGCCATTCCACTGAACGTAATCCGATTGCGCAATATCCCAAAGAAAGGGATAACTGACAGGCGCATCAGGTTCATTGAAAAATGCATTACGAACACGCAGCATGTCTCGTTGATTTAACCCAGGCATTCCCGGTTCTTTTGATTGCAATCGGGAAACCAGCAAATAAAACTGATCATCGTTCATGATGGTCTTATTCATGCCAGCCAAAACATTCTTTATCTCAGCGTCAGTCAGGATTCTTTCACCCGTTGCACCAACCACCGAAGACAATATGCCCGCCGCTTGCTCACTATTGATCACATGCTGCAATACACGATTATAAATGCGACCAAAGGCATCAAGACGAGCATATCCATAACGACTGCTCTTTTTCACATGATTAACAGTGTTATATAACTCGACAACATTGGCCCACTTGGTCAGCCCGACAATCACTTCATCTGGCGTATCAAAATCGTTGTTGCGAGCCAACACTCTGTCAATAAAACGTTTTTGTTTGGCAGAATCTTTCAGGGTTTCGTCCATCGCTCTTTCCAGCGCATGAAGCAAACCTACCATATCCGCCATACTGGGGCCGCCATCAATACGTAGCGCCTGGCCAGAATAGTTCACCTGACCGGTATGACATGCCGCGCAAGTAAAACCGACATAGTCGCCGCCCTGATATTCATCTCGAACAAAACCCACGGGTAATCCGTCCGGGTTAAACTTACTGGCGTGTTGAGGCAAATAACGGAAGTGATCAATAAAAGAAGAGTCAGTGACCAGCGTTTCTGAACCTTCCTGTTCCAAAGAAACAAAAAAGTCATAGGGCATTAAGCCCGAACCTTGTGTTGTGTTGTAAAACCAGAGGCTATCAGAGGCAGACCAACCTTGCTCCAGATATAACGGCGTTGCGTATGTTTCACCTAACCAACCATTTTCAATACCTTTTGCACCGCGATCCTGTAAATCATCGCGACTTTCAGCCCATTTAACGACGTAAACATAAAATGAAGACAAAAGAAACAACACCAATATTGTGACGACCAGCCATTTCAGCAGCCTCCATAAAGTGCGTTTAAAAGTGATCGCTTGGCCATCCCTGTTCTTATTGGTCAGAATTTCCCTAAGAACATGAATGTAAACCCCTGAACCGTTTGACATAATTTATCCCCGCATCCCAAAAAGCAAACCCACTGAATATAGACAATTTATTTTTCCTTACAACACCTATTAATAACATTCGTGTATTTTTTATTACCAAATGAGATATTTGCAAATGATACACTCAAATAAACATTAATAAGCATATGTAACTAATTGATTATAAAGCAAAGAAAAACAACCCCGTGAAACCACCTTTAAATAGTTAATATCACGGGCTTTTAATAAAAAATGAAAAGAAAAACAGAAGTGAAAATAAAGCCCAAATATTTATATCACTTTAACCTCATAAGAAAGCAGATAAAAACATGTCGAAAAGATGAGATATTTAGGCACATTTTGAGCTCGAACATACAAAACGACTTAATCGAACAATGATATTCAAGGTTATCTCAGCCGTAATTCAGTTATGATTCAGTGACTCACAAATAGGCTTGTTAATTTGTATCAAGCAAGGCATAGGCTGCGAATAAGACTATTATGACAGTGCGAAACCAATGCCTACTTTATTGAAGTTATTCGAAATAGCAGAATGGATAGCAAAACGGCAAAACCATCAATATGATATCAATCCAATTTCAGCTTCCCCGAGTCTTTTTGAGATTAGCGTTGAATGCGTAATCTAATATTCATCATCTCTTTGCTAACCACTCTCTCGGTATTTGCCTGGCAACAGCAAGATACCAACGATGATTATGCGGATAACAAAGCACAAGCCGCACGCAAAGCTAAACTGAAAGTTCAGGGACGAATATTAAAAGTTGAACAACTGCAAACAATATATAAAGTTAAACTACTGCAAAAATCAGGACGCGTTGTCACTGTCGAGATCAAACGTACCGTCCAAATACAAACACCGCTTAAGCCAATGTAAAGAAGGTCATAAATGAGATTATTAATAGTTGAAGACGACAGCCGATTATTGACCCAACTTGATCAACTCATGCAACAGCAAGGTTATAGTGTCGACCTCGCTGACGATGGACAAAAAGCCAAATTCCTGATGCAAGAGTATCCGTACGACGCCGCGATTGTGGATGTAGGGCTACCGTTACTGGATGGTTTTGAGCTCATTCGTCAGGTTAGAAAAGACAATATCACCACCCCTATTTTACTTCTCACGGCTCGTGACCGCTGGCAAGAAAAAGTAGAAGGTTTAGAAGCAGGTGCTGATGACTACCTGACCAAGCCATTTCAGGAAGAGGAACTACTTGCCCGTATCAATGCACTGATAAGACGAGCTTCTGGTCAAGCAAGCCCTAAAATCACTATTGGGCCTATTTCTCTGGATACCGTGTCTCAAGAAGTCACCGTTAATGATGAAATTATGGATCTCACCGCTTACGAATATAAAGTGCTGGAATACCTGTTAATGAATCCTAAAAAGATCATTTCCAAAACAGAACTAACCGAGCATATTTACGATCAGGATTTTGATCTGGATAGTAACGTTATCGAAGTATTTGTTGGGCGATTACGTAAAAAACTCGACCCGGAAAACCAATACAAGCCCATCGAGACTTTACGAGGCAGAGGTTATAGAATGAATAGGCACTTATGAAACGTCTATCATTAAAAATTCGTATTTTTTCAGCAGCGCTTTTAGCGCTGTTGTTGTTTATTCCCATGATTGCCTATGCGCTTGAACGCGCTTATGTGGGCAGTTTATCTCATGCCATGCTGGAAAGAATGAGGGTACAAACTCTCACATTGATTTCAGAATTTGAGATCATTGGTAATATTTCCAACATGCCGGAATTAATTATTAATGGTCAATTCAATCTGCCAGAATCCGGCTTATATGGCATTATCACCCATGGCAATACCGTTATCTGGAAATCCCTTTCATCCATGAATTGGCCAGTTCCCATGGTTCCGAGTTTACCAGCGGTAGGCGAAGATCAATTCATTCAAATCCAACAAAATAGCCGTACTTTCTTTCTTCATACCTATACAGCCGAATTTTCTAATGGTGAAGAATTTAGAACTTTTAATTTTCACGTGTTTCAAGATAAGCGTAGCTTCGATGCCGAAGTCATGCATTTTCGTACCACCCTATGGTATTGGCTGGGCATTATTTCCATCATATTGCTGACATTACTGTATTTCACCCTGCAAACCGCGCTACGACCAATTGGCCGATTAGTCAATGAGATTCTTCGTATCGAAAAAGGCAACGCCAATAGAATCACAGACCAATACCCCACGGAACTGGAAAAACTGAAATCCAATTTGAATCATTTGCTCAACACGGAAGAAAACCAGCGCCAACGCTATAAAAACAGCTTGGGCGATCTGGCTCATAGCCTTAAAACTCCCCTTGCCGTACTTTCCGGTTTGCCCGACCTTCCCGCTCAAGGTCGAGAACCCGTTGAACAGATCAACAACATCATTCAACGACAATTAAAACGAGCCGTTGCTGGCACTGGAAGCCGTTGGAATCAGAAAACCCTGATCCGTCCTATTGCGCAAAAATTGTGCTCAGCGATGAGTAAAGTCTATCGGGACAAAGATATTGATTTTGAACTCAATATAACAAAAGACATTGGCTTCTTTGGGGATGAAACCGATTTAATGGAAATGCTGGGTAATCTGGTTGATAACGCCTGCAAAGCCGCAGAAAGTAAAGTCATCATTGAAGCCAAACGTACCGATTCACAATTATCGATTTGTGTCGCTGATGATGGCCCCGGGATCCCGGAAGACAAACGACAACTATTGATAGAACGAGGAAAACGCCTCGACAGCTACGAAAGCGGACAAGGCATTGGTATGGCGGTGGTTTCCGATTTGGTTTCAGCTTATGAAGGACGATTACTTATCGACAACGGCATGTTAGGTGGTGCTGTGATCACGATGGAATTTCCGCTTTCTAAATAGCACTTGTCAGAAGAATTAAGCTTCACATCCTTGTATATAACCTCATATATGGTCTCCTCCCGTATTGCAAGAATGCATTTTTTTGATAACAGGGACAGGTTTGCTGCCATATATGAGGTTAAGTTTTCCCTTATCACTCAAATTAAAATAATTCAGGAGATGATTTACTGTGAAGCCGTCATGACTTTGTCCGGATTATAAACTCGCAATAAAACGCGACGATCGAAGAAGTCGTTCTCCCAGTTCTGGCTCTGCACAATCGGTTGTTCTTCACCGTAGCTTACCGTTTCAATTTGTTTCTCTTGTACGCCATGAGCGATTAAAAAAGCCCTGACCGATTGCGCTCTTTGCTCCGATAACCCCTGATTGTAATCAGACTCTCCCCTGCGATCGGCATAGCCCTGAAGCGTTATCTTAAGCTGTGGTTGTTGTCTAAGCTGCTCGGCTAATTTGCCCAAACTGTCTTTGTAGTGTGGCAATAACTGATACGACGCCGATGTAAATTGAATATTGCTCTCTAGCGGCATCAGTTCAACGTTCGACTCCTGCTTCACCAACGCTTCTTTATAAAGCTCATTTTCCGCTTCATAGAGCTCGTTTTTCGCTAAAAGCGCCTGATATCGAGTCAACAACGCATCCAGCTCTTGTTGTCGCTGTTCCAGATGACTAATAAGCAAATCTTTCTCTTCCTTATTATCAGCATCCTCGGCAATTAACACTCCAGTAATACCCGCCACCATCGCGCCAATCGGGCCAGCAACAACGGCTCCAATGGCTAACCCGGAACTTAAGCCAATAATGCCGCGATGAGAAGAAGTCGTCTCATCCTGAGTTTCAGTGGGAGCAGCAGCAAGTTGACCACAAAATGCCAACCCAGTGATCAAGCTTGCCAAGCTGATTGATAAAGATGTTTTTTTCATTTGTTAAGTCTCCACAATATCCAATTATTTCTGCGTTTTCTTGTTCAAAGTAAGTGCACATAACTGCAAGTCGCCTACAGAAATTGATCGCAGACTCGCCGTCTCTTTATTTAAGAAAGAAATCCATTGAGGCTCCACAGCCGCTTCCCTGCGGCTGAGGGTCTGCTCACCAATTTCTGTAGGTAACTGATGATTTGGAACAGTTATGTAATAAAAACCTCAGCACCCTGAGCTCGGGATACTGAGGTGCGGAGTAACGGTGCTGGAAGATTGTTACGTATCCCGAGCTCAGGGTTATTAAACAGCCCGGAAATGACGTGAAACGGGAAACAAAATGGCAATGTGCAGATCAAATGTGGCAAGAAAATGGAAATTGCGCAGAACAGCTAGTTATTGCTGGCATCGCAGGCTTTTTTAGTTAACCATTCGCAATACAGGAACCAATATTAATCAAGGGCTCAGTTCATCCATGTCTAAACGCATCGCATTAATTGAAGACGATCCGGCCATTCGGGAAAACTATACCGCAGCGCTGCAACGTCAAGGTTATACCGTATTAAGCTTTGCCGACCGACCTTCAGCAGAAAGCGCGTTTAGTCAACGACTGCCGGACTTAGCCATTATTGATATTGGCCTACAGAATGAAATAGACGGCGGCTTTGCCTTGTGTCAGCAATTAAGAGGATTATCCAAAACTCTCCCTATTATCTTCTTCACTGCCAGAGATAACGATTTCGATACCATTTGTGGCTTACGCATGGGCGCTGATGATTACCTAACCAAAGACATCAGCCTGCCACACCTTATTGCCAGAATAGCCGCGCTATTCCGACGTTCAGAATTATTGTTAACCCCGGAACACCAAGAAGACATAGTGCAGCAAGGCAAGCTGAGAATGGACAGCAACCGCATGACAGTGAACTGGCAAGAACAACCGATTGAACTCACCGTAACCGAATTCTGGATGCTTCACGCCATTGCCAAATATGCAGGGCATGTTAAAAGCCGCCAGCAACTCATGGATGAATCGCGCATGGTCGTGGATGACACCACCATCACCTCGCACATTAAACGCATTCGTAAAAAGTTCATGCAACTGGATCCTGAATTTGATTCCATCGAAACCGTGTACGGTATGGGCTACCGTTGGAAGCGCAGCGTTTAGGCTTTAAATGAATAGAGATCCATTGTGACATTTCGCATCGGTATACGGCTCAAGCTGCTGTTTTTATCACTCTTCCTGTTTGCCATCCCCTGGCTTGGCTACCAATACGTTTGGGAGTTGGAAAGTTATTTGCGAGTGGGTCAGGAACAAACACTGGTAGGCACGGCCAGAGCCGTCGCAACGGCTCTGCACGAACGCCCCACTCTATTTAACAAGCAAGCCAGTTACCTCACCGATGTTAAACCCGGAACAGACTTGTACGCCCATCAGATCATCGACCCAATACAACTGGATGGTCGCTTGCAGGACTGGTTCGATTATCGCCATTTAGCGGTTCATTACGACGCTAAATACCTGTTGGATGACGTTGCAAACTATCGCGCCGAAGACCTTAACTTCACCCATATGATTGGCATTTACGGGGATTATCTTTACGCCTATTTTGAGGTACACGACGATTACATAAAAATGCGCCCTCGCAATAATTTAAGAATCGACCTGAATGATCATCTCTATATTGCACTCACCACACCTGAAGGCGAGTTCAAACGTTATATTGTCGCCAACTATCAACCAGGCTGGCTAAACACCTACGAACTTACCGATAATCTCGAATCGAATCGTCCGCAAAAACCTGAGCCCCGTATTCAAGGACATTGGCGTAATCACATTCCGGGTAGAGATAACTCAGGGAGTGGTTATAACATTGAGATCAGAATTCCACTCAACATGCTGGCGGATAATATCGCCTTTGCCATTGTCGATGTGGATGAAAACATTGATCAGGGTGCTCCAAATAACAGCGCACTGGAAAATCAAATCTTACGCATTGGTACAGCCAACCCCAATCAACCAGACTCCCTCGGCACGTTATTGGTTCCTTCGCCTGAAATAGAGAAGATCATCAAAGGCTTGCAATACTCTGGTGCTCGTATTTGGGTATTAGATAAACATCGGCGAGTCATGGCGCGTTCTGGTGATATATTGCAATCCACAGGTATGAACACAACATTGAGAGACAACACAGCTTCTGACCCTCAATGGTGGCAAAATGGATGGCAGTATATCGAGCAAGAATGGCTACTGCCTCTGTACTACAAAATACTCACCAAACCACCATCCGAGTTCATAGATGAATTACAAGACGCCTATGCCTTAGAAGGCAAAGATATTGAAAGTGCGCTAACCGGAAAGCCCGATGCGCTTTGGCGACTGACGCCTGACAACAAAGCTGTGATCCTTTCAGCCACTCATCCCATCTGGATTGATGGAACCGTAATGGGCGCGGTTGTGGTTGAACAAACCACTCATGGCATTCGCACCTTAAGAAACAAAGCGTTGGAAAAGCTGTTTAACGTCATTCTCGCGGTCATGTTTTCCGGCACTATCGTGCTATTTCTGTTCGCTTCGCGTATGTCTTTTCGTATTCGTAATCTGCGCAATCAAACCGAAGCCGCTATCGACCATAACGGCAAAATTATCGGCAATATTCCGCTTTCCAAAACCCAGGATGAAATTGGTGACTTGTCGAGGACTTTCCATAATGTATTAGGCAAGCTGAGCCAATATCATTACTACCTTGAAAATATGGCTTCGCGACTCTCTCACGAGCTGAGAACCCCGGTTGCCATCGTCAAGTCCTCAATGGAAAACCTTGCCATGCAACCTCAATCAGAAACCTCTCAAGCCTATGTAAACAGAGCACAGGAGGGCATAGCTCGCCTTAGCCAAATATTGAACAAAATGAGTGAAGCGTCTCGGTTGGAAAACGCATTACAGAGCACCGATACCGAAACATTTAATCTGCATGAACTTCTACAAGGCTGCTTGTTGGGTTACCAACTGGCCTACCCTGAAAATCACTTTGATTTGCAATCTGACTACCCCAAAGCAACATTAAAAGGTTCGCCGGATCTGTTTGTGCAAATGCTGGATAAGATCACGGCTAATGCCACCGAATTCAGCCCGAAAGAAGAAACTATTAATTTTAAACTGCAACAACAAGCCAATCAGCTCATATTACGAATTATCAATGTTGGCGCTCCGTTACCCAGCGACATGCAGCATCAATTGTTTGATTCAATGGTTTCGGTAAGAAAAGAGGCGCATTCTACAGCGCCTCATCTGGGTATCGGTTTATATATCGCGAAAATCATCGCCGAATATCATCAAGGAAAAATCAGTATCGACAATTATTCAGCCAAAGATGGAAGAGCTTCCGGCGTAGAAGTGCGCATTATATTTCCTATTCACTAGTTACTTTTCGGATTAACAACCTCGTCCATCTTGTCATCTGCCAATAGTTGAGCCAGCCATAGTGTATCCTGACGAGATTCAAGCATAATCTTGACAATCATGGTCAAAGGCACAGAAAGTAGCATACCGACCGTACCCAACAGCCAACCCCAAAATATCAAGGAAAGAAAGACCACTAATGTGGAAAGCCCCAAACCACGCCCCATATATTTAGGCTCAATCACATTTCCCATAACGGTATTCACCACTACATAACCTAACGCCACCAAACCGGCTTCCGGCAAGCTTAATTGCACAATCGCCAACAACACCGCAGGCACAGCCGCAATAATCGAACCGATATTAGGAATATAGTTAAACAGAAACGCTAGCACTCCCCACAACAGGAAGTGATCCAGGCCAAGGAAATACAGCCACAAACCAATCACCAAACCGGTGAACAAACTCACAACCGTTTTAATCACCAGATAGTTTTTCACCGACAACAACACCTTGTCGATTTGGCGCATTTTCATCTGTGGATCATCCAAAGCGATATGGATTTTCTTCGGTATTGAATCAGCTTCAAACAGCATGAAAATCACAGTCAGCAAAATCAGCAAGAAGTTAGTTAGTACCCCGCTCAATCCTGACAAAAGATTAGTTGCCATTCCCATAGCAATACCCGGATCGAGATAAGACAACAACTGCTGCTTGTCGAGTACGATATTAAAGGCAGCCAGCTTCTCCGCAGCCCACAAAAACTGATTCGTTAGTTGTTGCTTGTAAAGTGGCATTTTGGCAGAGAATTCATTCATGGACTGACCCACAAGCCCAGCCAACATAAAGCCAAAGATAACGATCAGAAAAATAACCAGCAGAATGGAAATGCCTTTAGGCACTTTGTACCGGGTCGCCCATTGAATAATTGGCGTACATGCCATTGCGATAAAAATCGATAACAGAAATGGAACGACAATGGTGCTGGCAGTTTTTATTCCGGCAAGTACAATAACCATCGAGGCCAAAACGATGAGAACTTTGGTCGATGCAGTAAATTTAGCTTCCATGTGCAATAACTCATTATTGTGTGTTGGGCAAAAGTAACAGATTCAAGTTTGGTTGCAAACGCAAACCAGACAGATAATAAGCACCTAGACAGGAACTCGATTCATGCAGCTAAACCAGGCCACAATTAGAATAAAAAATCTTCGCTTGCGCACCTATATTGGTATCAAGGATGAAGAAATAAACAACAAACAAGATGTGGTGGTTAACGTCACAATCCACTACCCGGCAGAAAGTGCAGTGAACAGTGACGAAATGCAAGACGCGCTAAATTACCGCACTATCACAAAAAAAATCATATCTCTGGTTGAGAACAACCGCTTCTCCCTTTTGGAAAAATTGACTTCCGACATTCTTAGCATTGCCTCAGAACACCCTTGGGTCACCTATGCTGAAGTGGAAGTTGATAAGCCTCATGCGCTTCGTTTTGCAGATTCCGTATCCTTGTGCTTAAGTTGTAAGAGGTAAAGCGCCCCGAATTAAACACAATTTGGGCAGCGATATTTCTGTCCACATTACAGTTTAATAGAGGTAATACGATGCATCTGCTAATTACAGGAGCCACAGGATTAATTGGTTCGGCACTGGTGCATCGTCTGGAACAGGAAGGCCACAGTATAACCGCATTAACCCGGAATACCGACTTAGCCAAGAAGAAACTCGGCTCCCATCATCACTATATTTCATCACTTAACCAACTTAGTAATCTCAACCACTTCAACGCCGTAGTGAACCTGGCAGGCGAGCCTATCGCTGAAAAACGCTGGAGTACAAAGCAGAAAAATCGCATTGAAGCCAGCCGTTGGAACACCACTCAGTCTTTGGTTGATTTACTGAAAGCCAGTAAAACCCCTCCATCTGTGTTTATCAGTGGTTCAGCTGTGGGCTACTACGGTAAACAGCTTGATATTCCCATTACAGAAGATATTGAACCTTTTCGGCAAGATTTCAGCCATCGCCTTTGTGCCGAATGGGAAAACATCGCCATGAGTGCAGACTCACTGCAAACCCGTGTTTGCCTGCTTCGAACAGGCATTGTGCTGTCAGATAAAGGCGGCGCATTAAGCAAACTCTTACTGCCATTCAAGCTGGGATTAGGTGGCAAAATAGGTAATGGTCGTCATTTTATGCCCTGGATCCACATTGATGACATGGTGGCAGGTATTCTGTTTTTGTTGCATCAGGATAACTGCAATGGTGCTTATAACCTGACCGCTCCCTACCCAGTCACCAATAAAGAATTCACACAAAAACTGGGCAAACGCCTTGCTCGCCCAACCTTTTTTACAACACCAACACTAGTCTTAAAATTCTTGTTCGGTGAAATGTCGGAACTCCTCACTCAAAGCCAACAAGTGATCCCTGAAAAGTTACAAAAATCGGGCTTTCATTTTAAATACCCACAATTGCAAGATGCTCTGGAAAACCTGGATATCTAAATGAAGCCTCCATGGATGGATTTACGGCGAGTTTGCGTTTAGTTTCTATAAGCGATTGATAGCAAAAATATAATCTATGCACTCTTAACATTGCGCATACACAAAGGATTACTCATTGGCTGCCCCAACTCAGGTAGTGGCCGTTCATCGCTATCGCCGTACCCTATACGAAACCGAACCCTGTTGATGCACACCTTCTCGATCTTCGGTGCAAGTAAATCCAATTGTTCAAAGCGACTATGCAGATGAGGATGATCGCTCTGATACTGGCGAATTTCATCTGCAAGCCAAGCGTAAAATTCTATTTCCGAAACTTGAGACTCCTTTAACAAAGGAGAAACAAAGCGTAATACCGTAACAAAATGCCCGGTGAGTAAATCATGAATAAGATAATGAGCCGGTAAACGAGTCAGCTTGTCTTGAATATCCTTATCCAATGAGTGTAATTCAGCAAAATCATCGTCAATTAAACGTAAATCGCCATGAAAATCCTTGATAATACAGCCTACAGGAATGTGATTTTCCAGCACTAATGTGATGTTTTGTCCATGTGCCACCAACGCAACACCATACTGACACATCAAATGATACAAAGGCACCACAACATGGCGAAACATGCGCCGTAGCCAATGCTCAGCACTCCAGCCCGACAAGGCAATTAAAGCATCAATACAACTGCGTCCTTGCGCATCGGATTGCATCAGAGTCGCCATCGACATGGGGCGTTGATTCCCTTCAAGCACACTTTCCGCTCTTTCGCGCCAAATACAACCTAACATCTCCTTGTATCTGTAAGCCCCACCAGGTAATTGTGACTGATAAGGATGCGGACAAAACACACCAGCCACTTCTTTTTGCACCAGCATTCCCAATTGTTGTAACAGAGGATCCATCTGAACCTGCTTATCCAGCCACTCACTAAGCCTTGCGCCATGATGAATAAAATCACCGGTAATACCGCGATAACAGGAGGTATTTAAGATACTGATCGCCGTTTTGATGTCGTAGTGGCTTTCTTGAGACTCGGCGCTCAAAGTACGAATCGACTGTTGTGCAATCCAGGTAGTCGAATCTATTTCACCTAAATCAACAATATCACCACAAGCAAACATAGTGGCGTATTGCGCTGCTAGAAAACGCTGTTTTTGCCACGGATGAACAGGAACAAGCACATATTCATCGGTTTTTTTGTTCAGCTTGACGAGTTGTTGCTGAAACCATTGCCAACTCTGCTCACCAAAGGTATCAGCCCACAAACTTTGCTCCGAAATCCCGGTCTGAATCCCCTGCTGGCAAACATGACGCCGTACAGCTAAACAATGCAAATTAAACGCCTTGCCTGATTCTGGCGCATAAGAAACCAAATCTTGCTCACCCCATCCTATTCTTCCCTTATTAGCAATGGCTTTCGGATGCCCGTGCAAAAACTGCTGCCTTTGCACTTCTGTCATCTTTACCAGCGTTTCGGCATCGTAACGAGACAATAATCGGAGACTGATACAATCGGCATACAATGTCTGTTGAATTTCCTCCAACAAACCAGACAAATTAATATCGTTTATTTTCATGTATGGCTGAATGTCGATAAGTAACTGGCAAGCATCAGGCTCATGATGATCCGTACTGATAATGCTCTCGGGATCAACTATTAACATTCCCCAAACAGTCCCCTTAGCGCTGAACTTCCAATCTCTCAGAGCAGTGGTTAGTGTGTAGTTCATTACAGAAGATGCCGTATTTTCGGATTCTTCTTCTGATTGCGCTTCTGATGAAAACCTCAACACTTCCTCAAAATGCAACTCAGACAGGATTTTAGCCATCAATAAACGATTAACCTGTTGCCATTCCCGCTTACTTATAGACATATTTTCTTGATTCTCCATTAAAAGAGTTCGAAAAGCGCTTCGAGCCCCCTCATTAAATTTATGCCTATTAATGTATTGACTTTCACCCCAAAGATCAATTTTAATGATAATCATTCTCATTTGTATTTAAGCAATCAAAAGAACCGTTAAATGCCAAACTCAATGCAACTCATAGCACTTGGAGTCAACCAGACTCTGTTAATTGCGCTGCTTCCGCAGTTAGCAGTGCTATTGGGTTTTGGACATAACCCGGAAGATTGGGGATTACTGCTATTGGTGATGAATGCCAACTTACCTAGTTATTGGCTTGCGTCTGGTTGGTGGGGAAAGAAGATCACTTGTGGCGATACAAACCAAATATCGAAACAAGCCAATTATGGCTTCATCCTGAGCATTTCACTGTTTGTCACATTGTTATTGTTGATTGAAAACGGGCTTGAATTACCTCAAGCAACTAACACCGATTCAATGTCATTATTAAACACGCTACTTTTAACAGTATTAGCGCTTTGTCGTTTTGCTAGCGGTGCCTTTGCCAGCGCCTTTCTTCCTCTTGCACAAACGAATATTACACAAACTCCTGAAGCCTATGAGACAAACATCAGCAAATTATCTCATTTGAGCAGCCTTATCACATTAGGCCGATTCATTGGCCCAATATTAGTATTACTTCCCTTTCCTTTAGTGCTGCACCTCATTATTCCAGCGCTTCTGATACTGGTCTCGCTCATACAAAAATCAAGAACCACAATCATTCAGAGCAATGAAGCACAAAACGCCTCTGTTGCAACAGCACAAAAGCAAATACAAGTATTCAAACTACTTTCAAAACCCGGACTAACGGCAGCTCTACTGACAACTTCAATGGTTGCCATGACACAACTGGTGTTATTACCTTTTATCGCGAAATTTGGCTATACCGAGAAACAAGCTAGTCATTACTACGCGCAGCTCATGATTTACCTGAGCGTGTTTGTGATAGCCAGCCAGCGCTGGTTACTTCCCTATTTGATTCCCAAAATAGCGCAACTGACAAAATCCCAAACAGCATATCCCCTTTTGCTATCGCTATGCCTGATACTCGGCACAGTCCTACTATGCTTACCACAGCAAAACTGGCCGACATTGCTTTTAGCATTAGCTTGTATCGCTATCGCCATTGCCGGCTTACCTGCGTGTTACACCCATCAGTTATTTGAGCAACATCACATTCAAATACCCAGAGCTCAAATCAGCGCAGCCATTGCGCAGGTTCATACGCTTGGACACCTGTTGGGAACCGCAGTCACCGCCGCATTGCTAGCTCAAAACCTGAATATCGCTCATGTGCAATTGGCACTGGCAACGCTGCTGCTGTTTTGCATCTACGCCCTATTTCAAAAACACACAATTTAAAGATATCAAAGGAATACCATGAAAACCCTTAATCCCATTGCTTATGCCATTTGTTTAGCGACGCTAGGCACTGTCACTGTCAGCACTGCTGCTGTTGCGGATGCAACCAATAATAATCCGTTGGAAACCATCACGGTCACAGCCAGTCGAACTCAAAGCAGTATTTCCGATGTTGCCGCGACAGTCTGGATTATTGATAACGAACAAATTGCTCAAGAAGTCAGCACGGGGGCAGATTTAAAAAATGTTTTGGGACGCTTAATTCCCGGATTCGATTTTGGTAGTGAAGGCAGAACCAATTTTGCTCAAAACCTGCGTGGACGCACGGCCTTGGTCATGATCGACGGTGTATCACTCAACTCTACTCGTCAAATTAGCCGCCAACTGGAAAGCATTGATCCCTTTAACGTTGCTCGTGTTGAGGTGTTATCCGGTGCCACATCCATTTATGGTGCAGGTGCAGCAGGCGGTATTATCAATATCATCACCAAAAAAGCAGCATCATCGGAATTGGAGATTCAGGCGTTAGCCGGACTTGCCAGCGGCTTTAACAACAGCGAAGACCTGGATAAAAAGCTGGCCTTATCCATTGCGGGTGGCAACAACGCCATAACGGGTCGATTAGCTGCGGCTTGGTCAGCCACAGGCGGCGCCTATAATGCCGACGGCGATCTCATTCTGCCCGATATCACGCAAACCGACACCCAGTTCAACGACACACTCGATATTCAGGGCAATGTAAATGTCACTATCGACGAACAACAGTCACTATCCTTCGTTGCCCAACATTTTAACAGTGAACAAGGCACCGAATATGGCACTTATTTGGGGCCTAACTTAGCCGGGATCCTTGGCTACCCTGAATTCATCCAAATTCAGAAAGGATTGAGTCTGGAAGAACAGCCTGAAACAGAGCGTGACTTTTTTAACCTGCAATATCATCACAGGGATGTGCTGGGGCATGAATTGCTGGCGCAGGTATTCCATCGCACAGAATCCTTAAGCTTCTTCCCTTTTCCTTCTATTTTTAGAGTGACGGGCTCGCCTTTCCCGGGGCAAAGCTATCCTATTTTTGCAGCATCAGAACAAGACACCGACATCACGGGCGCAAAGTTGGTATTGGTGAAAGACACTGACACTTTCCGTTTAAGTTATGGGCTGGATATCGACTCAGAATCCTTCACTGCCAAACAGCATATTTTCGATTTAAATGCCGCCCTTGCTTCTGGTGGATTGGCATTTGAAAAAGTACAAACACTGCAACGTTACCCGAATATCGACAGCGACCACTTAGCCCTGTTCGCACAAGGTGAATGGCAAGCCAACCAACAATGGCGTTTAAGTGCAGGCTTTCGTTATCAACAAATAGACTTGCAAGTCGGTGACTTTACCGGATTGCTACAACAACATTTGTCTGCATCAGGTTTATATCCCATTGCACCACAAAGCATCCCTGGTGGTGAAACCGATTACGACGAATGGCTATTTAATGCAGGCGCTGTTTATAAGTTAGATGCCAATCAGCAATTGTGGGCGAACATTAGCCAAGGCTTTGATCTACCTGATCCAGCCAAGTTCTTTGGTCAAGGCAATTACTCTGGCCCGTTCGGTGAAGGCCCATTACTGATGGATAGCGTGAACATCGCCAACAACCCGCTATCGGGTATCAAAACAGATTCTTTGGAACTTGGCTGGCGTAAAGCCGCCGACAATTATCACTTCCAGTTAAGTGCCTACTACTCACTTTCAGACAAAACAACGTCATTTAACCGCAACACATTAGCCGTTGTGGTGAACGACGACGAACGCCGAATTATGGGTATTGAAGGCCAATTGAATGTGGATCTGAGCCAGCATTTCTATACCAGCGTACAAGCCCACTGGCTACGAGGCGAAGTGAAAACCGACGGTAATTGGTCAGACCTTGCAACAGAGGAAGCCAGCCCTGTCACAGCATCCATTCGCTTTGGTTATGCCGATGACAACAAAGGGCTAGAGCTGCAATTACAAAGCATGAGCGACTATGACGATGAGCAAAATAATAAGCTCGACGGTTACACACTGGCTCATCTAAATGGTCATTACAAATTGTCTGTTGGTCAGTTGAACTTCGGCATTCAAAACCTGTTTGACGAAGATTACGAGACCATTTGGAGCCAACGCGCACAAATTCTGTATAGCAGTCTGTCAGCGCCCGCCCTATTCACTTATGGCGGTCAAGGCACTCGTCTTGCGATTAGCTATCAGGCCAGCTTCTAACGTCGGTTCTGAAAAACAATAACCACAAACGTTAATCTAAAAGGAATATTCTTTTGATTCACTTTGAAGACATTAACCTGAACATTGGCAAAGCGCATATATTGCGCTCTGTCAGTGGGCAAATACCAAAGGGCAAAATCACGGCCCTGATTGGCCCCAATGGTTCAGGAAAAAGCACCTTGTTGTCAGTGCTCAGTGGTCATCGCACACCTGACACTGGCAGTTGTATGTTGCATGCCAATAACAGCATTAAGGATTACGCTTACTTAACCCCAGCACAAATGGCAAAAACCATCGCGTTATTGCCACAACGCAATCCGTTGCCTGCAAGCCTGACGGTGTCGGATCTGGTAGCCTTTGGCCGCCATCCGCACCGCCCTTGGTATCGCAACCTTAGCGACACAGATAAAAAACTCATTGACTGGGCGATGCGTGAAACCGGTATTTGGGAATATCAGGCTCGTCCTTTGACTCAGCTTTCTGGCGGTGAATTACAGCGTTGCTGGTTGGCGATGGTATTAGCTCAGGATACACAGGTATTAATGCTGGACGAACCGACTTCATGGTTGGATATCGCCCATCAAATCAGCCTGTTACATATCATTCGTCGCCTAAACGAAGAACACAATAAAACCATCGTATGGGTGCTGCATGACTTAAACCAGGCTCAACAATTTAGCGACCATGCCATTTTACTCAATCATGGCAAAGTGGTGGCTCAAGGCCACTGCCACCAGGTTATCACCCCGGAATTAATTTCAGAAGTGTACGAAACCCGCGTTAAATCTCATCCGGTCGCTAACAGCAATATTTTATGGCCAGAATACGGGTACAAGTCATGAGAACAAGTTTGAATCACCCAGCTTGTTTAAACTCTTGTCTGCTACAGGCTCTCTTGCTGTTGCTTTTGCTTTGTTCTGCAATGAAGACCATTGCTGCTCAGAATGAAAAGGTATGCCTATCAACCTGCGTCACTTATTCAACGCCAGCAAAACGCGTGGTCGCGTTGAACTGGTCGGCAACCGAAATGCTGTTATCTCTAGGCATCACGCCTATAGGTGTGGCACAAGGCAATGGCTATC
Source organism: Paraneptunicella aestuarii (assembly GCF_019900845.1). Lineage (NCBI taxonomy): Bacteria > Pseudomonadati > Pseudomonadota > Gammaproteobacteria > Alteromonadales > Alteromonadaceae > Paraneptunicella > Paraneptunicella aestuarii. Next base: position 2,978,340 of record NZ_CP074570.1, read on the forward strand.
GCAAATGGCAATCCAACCACCCTGAATTACCAGACACGGTAGCAGAAGTGGGACGACGTCAAGAGCCGGATCTGGTCACTATTGCGCAACTTAAGCCAGATTTAATTATCGGCTACGACTTTCGCCATGCGCGCTTGCACTCAGCCTTAAGCAAGATCGCACCAACGCTGTTATATCAACAATTTCCCCGCCCGGAACAAACGAACTTTCGATATTACGATGCCATTCCTCATATTTTCATCAGTATTGCGCAAGTTACGGGCACTCAAGAGCAAGCCAAAAACAAGCTGGAATCAATGAAACAGCAGCTTGCTCAGTGGAGAAGCGATATCGCTGCTGCGGAACTTGGCAATCATCCTGTCACCTATGGCAAGTTTGTCGGTATGGGCTATGGCTTGCGCGTATTTGGTCAACAAAGCCTGGCAGGCAGCATCGCTAAAGAGCTGGGTTTGAATTATCAGTGGCACTCTGTGTTGCCGGGAAAAGACTTCACACATTTACAGTTAGAGCAAATGGGGGAATTCTCAAACACTCATCTCATTCTAGCCGACAACCAAACCAATAATGAGCGCATGATTGCCTCCCCGGTTTGGTCTCAGCTAGCTTTTGTAAAAAATCATCAGATCTCAGAAACGCCAGCACTATGGAGCTTTGGCGGCCCGGATTCGGTCATGCGCATGGCGCAAGCGTTTACGGAATCGCTTTTAGAATGGAAGGCTGCTCTGGAGAGAAAGGAGAAAGCACTATGACACGCGCCGTGCTTGTTATGTTATTGCTGCTAGGGGCAGGCTTTGCAGGCTACTTGTTTACTCATCCTCAAGTTGCCGATCCAATATTACAAACCACCATGATGTCTTCTATCTGGCTACCAACGGCCTTCATGGCTGTGCTAACCGGGGCGCTATTCGCTAATTCTGGCTTATTAATTCAAACCACACTGGATAACGACTTCGCATCGCCTTCTACCATTGGTATCGCTTCCGGAGCATTACTGGGTGCAGTTCTGGTACGTATGTTAATGCCTGAAGCCAGCTTGTATATGGTCTGGTTAGGCGCATTTAGCGGCGCATCAGGGCTGTCATTTCTGGTATTGGCCGTAAGTCGATTAATCGGCGGCGGCAAATTGCCCGTCATATTAATAGGCATGGCATTAGGTTTGGGTGCAGGCGCGATTGCTTCGCTATTTTTAATTTACTTTGAACATCAAACCGACGGCTTATTTATTTGGGGTAGTGGTCAGGTACTACAAACCTCTTCAGAAGTCATAACCCAAACTGCTTTGCCCATGCTTGTGCTGCTATTGGCTAGCCTGTTAGTGCTACCCAAGCTGAGCCTTTTTGTGTTGGGTGATGTGCAGGCGCGTAGTTTGGGGTTAGCCGTAAACCGTTGGCGCTGGCTCATCTTGTTTTTAGCTATTGCTCAAGCTTCAATGGCAACCGCTCTGGTGGGCATGATTGGCTTTGTTGGCCTTATGGCTCCTCATCTGGCTCGTTATGTTGTGCTTTATACTCGGCAAACAACCGGAAATCGCCAACAAATTGCCAGCCATACCATGCAGCCACACTGGTTCTTCACTTTGATTATTGGTGCATTATTGGTGCTCTTTGCCGAGTGGTGTTCCCGAAGCCTGCTGTTTCTTGGCTATCGACTGCCCACTGGCGCGTTCACTGCATTGCTCGGTGCGCCATTTTTTATTCTATTGCTGTTACATCGTAATGGCAGAGCTCTGGCGGATACCGAAAGCCAAAGTATCGGCATTAAGCCGCTATTTTCAGCTCGCCCTACTCTCACCTTAACCAGCTTGTTAACCTTGTTGATTGTGAGTATTGGATATTGGCTTCCGGAGCAGCAACACTTTGATGGCAGCTTGGCGTGGACACAGCAACGTATCTTGCTGGCTGGCCTTGCCGGATTTGGCCTGGCGAGTGCGGGAGCTTTGCTACAAACGCTATTTCGTAACCCTATGGCAAGCCCGGATATCTCCGGTGTGAGTGCGACATCGGTGCTGTTTATTGCTTGCCTTCTGGTGATATTTCCTGCCGCTAACCAATGGCTATTAAGCCTGGCTTCACTGGCTGGTGCAACATTGGTTGTGTTCCTGCTATCTCGCGGCTTGAAGTATCAATTAAGTGTGTCCCAAGTAGCACTTATCGGGATCACCATTACCGCCTTTGCGGGAACCGCAACGCACATATTACTCACCTTTGGCAGTAGCACCGCATCGGTAACCCTGATGTGGCTGACGGGTACGACTTACGCCGCCTCAATGACTCAGTTAATCCCATTAGCACTGGTGTTATTAATTGGCCTTATTGCCGTTCTGCCCTACTTGCGAGATCTGGACATTCTTCCCCTCGGAGAAACCATTCCTGGCGCATTAGGTATTCCAGTAGTGAAGCGCAATCGTTGGCTATTAAGCATTGCAGCTATTGTCACGGCCATTTGTGTTGCCTGTGTTGGTTCCATCAGTTTTATTGGCTTGTTGGCTCCTCACTGCGCCCGCTTACTTGGCCTATATCGTCATAGCCAACTTCTACCTGCAGCAGGGCTTACAGGCGCAATCCTGCTGATTTGGGCTGATGGCCTCGGACGTACTCTTTTTGCTCCTAACGAAGTCGCTGCCGGATTAGTGGTTTCCATGCTGGGCAGCCTGTATTTCCTTTTCTTGCTTTTAATCGGATATCGAAAACACCATGACAGAATTGCTTAACTTTTTAACTGAACGTGTCTCTTATCACGTTCATGAATTAACTCAACCTGCACCTGACCAAGCTCAGTTGCAACAGATTCTGCGTGCTGCCATGGCAACCCCGGATCACGGTAATTTAACGCCTTGGCATTTTGTCATCATCGACAATGAGCGCATCGCGGAATTTGTTGAATACTTGCGCCAAGCTTGGTTAGACAGTGAAGAAGAAGTCGACCCGCAACAAGCGAAACGATTAGCTAATTATCTGGAACAAGCACCTTGCATGGTGCTGGTCTCCGCCGAAATTCAAGCACATCAGGCTGTGTCGGAACAAGATCAGCTCTTTTCCGCCGTAGCCAGTTGTCAGAATATTCTTCTGGCGGCTGATGCTATTGGCTTTGGTGGCATCTGGTACAGCACAGATGCGGTTGAGCTACCTAATGTGCGTCACATTCTTGGTTTGCAAGCACATCATCAACCCGTGGGCTTTTTGGTGCTAGGCACGCCCGAGAACAAACGTAGCAAAAAGCGTAAATCACCAGAGCAATTCACTTATCAATGGCTGGGTAGTAACCAGCTAGCGCCTTGGTCAGAAGCATCAACATCCACCTCGTTCAACAACCTCCAATCTATAGAGAAAACATCATGACTGAGCATGTATTACAGGTGCATAACCTGAGCTTTCAGGCATTTTTCAATAGCCTGCTTTTGGAAACCCATTTAGGAAAGATTGTGAGGCTGGATAGCACTCAAGAAGTGATTATTGAGATAACAGGATCCACCAGCCTGCGTTTACCTTTGCGTTACTGCTCACCCGCCGGTCGTCATCGTTACCGCAATGAAATATGGCTAACCAATTCTAAGGAAAATAAACCTATTGATTTTGCTAACGCTATCAACCTGATATTGCAGCATAGCTTTGACAATATTGATGCCAAGCGAAAAGACCGATTTATCAATCGCGTCTCAGAATCAGATGCCTATATCAAACGAGCATCAGCCTTTAAGGAACAGGCTGACAATACTGAAAGCTCAAATGCCTTTGTTAATTCCGAGCAATCATTAATCGGTGGTCACAGTATGCACCCGGCACCTAAAAGCTGTGAACCACTCACCGAGCAAGAGCAATTTGCCTACTTGCCGGAATTTTCCCAGCACTTCGCCATTGAATGGTTTGCAGTGCATCGTTCGGTATTGGCTGGCGTTAATGTTAACGGTGATCTGGAAACAACCTTGTGGGACTTCTTCCAACACCAAACCAATGATTCCACGTTAATATCTGAAGATGACTGGCTGCCCTACCCCATGCATCCTTTGCAAGCCAAGGCGTGGAAAGAATCAGAGCAAGGGCTTCAGTTAGCACAAAAAGTAAAGCCATTGGATATCACATCGTCAGGATGGACTGCCACGTCCTCGTCTCGTGCAATTTATCACGAACAAAGCCCCTGGATGCTGAAAGTGTCATTCCCGGTCAAGCTAACCAATTCGCTACGTTTGCTCACTGAACCGGAAGCAAAACGCGGCATTCAGTTTAGCAAGTTGATGCAACATCCTGCCGGTATAGAACTACAGCAACGCTTCCCGGAATCCACCTTCATTGAAGAACCGGTTTGGTGCGGTATTAAAGACATGCAGGGAGACTGTATTCCTTTATCCATTGTGTGTTTTAGACAAAACCCTATGCAGGTTTCCCTAGAAGATAACCCAAACGATTTAAGTCAAGAATCCTGGTTATTGGCATCCGCAAATCAGGTCGATAACCCGGAGAAAGCAACCCAAACCGGGCGTTGGGTTTGCGCCTATGCCGAAGCTCAACAGTTAGATTTGGCAACGGCTGCCAAGCAGTGGATTGCAATGTTCATGAACAAGGTAATGAAGCCGATCTGTGTCGCGCGCAGTGATTACGGCATTGTGTTACTCGCCCACCAGCAAAACTTGCTATTGAAGATCAAAAACAACCAACCTGCTGGCGTTGCTATTCGTGACTGCCAGGGCATGGGACTGACCGACACTGCACTGAAGCGTTTTAAAGAAGTTTTCGCCCATGAGCCCGCCAGCTATTTTATGGCTGCTCAGGAGCTAAACCCATACCAAGCCTATTATGTGATTGGTAATTCACTACTGAATACGCTTGCTGCTATCGCTGCTGATTGCCATGTTGAAGAGCAGGCTCTATGGCAAGTATGCCAATATCACCTTGCAAAATGGCGTACCGAGCGTCCTCAAAATGACTCTTTTTATGATTACCTTCTGACATCACCGACATTACGCTGGAAACGCAATTTTTATTGCTTTTTAGGCGATTTTAACGAAAGTACACTACCGGATCCGGCACAAATTTACTGTGACATTGCAAACCCGCTGCAAAAACAGGAAAGCACCTCGACTCGGGTTTATCAAGAACTTAAAGATGGGCGTCAATGTTGCCTTGAGGATATCAGCCAAACAGAAGAGTATTTGGCCTTTAACCTGATTATTGATGGGCAAGAGTACCACTCATTTAACGCTACAGTCTTGCCGGACAAATCGTTCCTTCTCTCCTGTGAACAAGCGCCCCTGAACGAGTTGTATTGGTGGTTAGCAATTGAGCATTGTTTTGGACGTACAAATGCGCCTGCGATAACTCACGATTTAGATCACAACCAATGCGCTCAATTTAACGCGCCATTGTCACATGGAACCATCACATATTCTGAGTTTATCGAGCATTGCCCTTTGTGGTTACGAAAACCACAGCAACTGGAAGAAACACAGCAAGTTAAGGCAAGTAATGGCTGCACTCATCCTGTTCGTCCAGAGAAACCAACTGGCGTTATTTATCAGCGCTATTTTTATCATCTCAATCGCACACTAACCTTGCGGGTCATTGATATTGAGCGAGATTTGGATTGCTTTCATCTTTGGCACAATGTGCCTGCTACTGCTCAGGTATGGGAGTTAGAAGGTAGTAAGGAAAGCCATCGGGAATATCTCACCACACTGCAAAATGACCCGCATCAATATGGCGTAATTGGCGAATTCGATGGCGTGCCATTTGGTTACTTCGAGGTGTACTGGACACCTGAAAACCGCCTCGGTACACATTATGAGTATCAGGATTTCGATCGTGGTGTTCACATTCTTGTAGGCAACATGTCCTTTAGAGGCAGTGTCTATTTCGATACCTGGGCAAAAGCCATCATTCAATTCTGTTTTATTGATGACCCAAGAACTCAAAACATAATGGGCGAGCCCAACGCCAAAAATCATCGTGTGATCACCATTACCGACCGAGTCGGTATGGAAAAACAGTACGAGTTTGATTTCCCCAATAAACGCGCCGCTCTGCTGCAATGCAAGCGCGAACGATTCTTCCAACTTTATGCAATTTAGGTAAGTTAATCATGAGCACTCATCAACCATTAGATCTGATTGGCGTGGGCATAGGCCCATTCAACTTAAGTATTGCGGCGTTGTCTGCAACTAAACCGCAACTGTCTTCGCTCTTCTTTGAAAAGAAAGAAAAGTTTGCCTGGCATCCTGGGCTGCTTTTGAAAGATTCTAAAATGCAGACCTCATTCCTAAAGGATTTAGTGACAGGTGTAGACCCAACCAGCCCATACAGTTTTTTAAACTATCTGGTTAATCAACATAAACTGCATCCTTTTATGGCGTCGGGGCAGTCTGTTATTTCGCGCTTGGAATTCTCCGATTACATGGCATGGGCGGCACATCAAATGCCAAATACTCGTTTTAACAGCGCCGTGGAATCTATTCGTTATCAAGATGGTTTATTTGTGGTTACCAGCCAAGGGCAGCAATATCGCAGCCAGCACTTGGTGATGGGGACTGGCATTCAGCCCTATGTGCCAAAGTGTGCAGAGTCTTTCTTAAGTGCGACCTGTTTTCATGCCAGCCAGCTTGCCTTACATAAACCCGACTTAACCGGAAAACGGGTTGCCATTATCGGCGGAGGACAAACGGGTGCGGACGTATTCCAGCATGTATTCGATAAAAGCTTTGGTACCCCTGAACAAATCAGCTGGATTTCACGTCGCCCGAATATTGAATCACTGGATGAAGGGTGCTTCACCGACGAATATTTCATGCCGGATTATGTGAACGGTTTCTATCACCTGGATCAGAACCATAAGGATCGTGAAGTATCACGACAAAAGCTTACCAGTGATGGTATCACCACAGATTGCTTACAAGGCATTTATCAACGCCTGTATCACGACAAGTATGTATTGAAAAATCCTCAGTGGTGGACAATTCAGCCACACCGTACGCTGGTAGAAATGGACATGAACCAATCCATCGCGAGTGCCAGCAATAACAGTGGCTACAGGCTACAGCTTACTCATGGCCTAACGGGGGAAAGCTCTCTGGTGGAGGCTGATGTTGTGATCCTCTGTACCGGCTTTAAACGCGCATTGCCAAGATGCCTGGCCAGCCTGTTACCACAAATAGAAACCGACGCCTCAGGGCAAGCGATTTTGTCGGAAGATTTTTGCGCCAACTGGCAAGGTTCCGATAATAATCGTATTTACATGGTTAATGCTGGCACGCGTTCTCACGGCATCGCCGAACCACAACTGAGTCTAGCGGCATGGCGAGCGGCTAAAATTATCAACCATATTTGTGGTGAACAAGTCTATGACATCTCCGAAGACAACCATATTCTGGATTGGGGCATGATGGATAAGGCAATGCATCAAGCAGATAGTGGGCGAATGTCTGCGATTGCTTGATGTTGAGACAGCTCTATTAAGCACGACTATCTTTTTTGACATTGGGGGCACGCCATCAATGGAAACTTATCACAGACTCGCCGTAAACCCATCCTTGGGGGCTCCACAGCCGCATCCTTGCGGCTGAGGGTCTGCTTATAATTTTCCATTGATGACTCATTGCCAGAAAAGCCATTAAGAAATGAACTTAACTGCCTGTTTCACCCCAAAACCCTGCTTTCTCGCCGCAATTAACTTACACTTAAACGGATTAAACAGGCATAATGCTGTCCTCTTCTCCGCATTGTTTTTCTCAAGGTAGTTATGACAAATCAGCAGCAACGTGCGCCCTTGCCACTCGGAGAGTTTGTGGTATTGATGGCGTTGCTTTCCTCTTTGGCGGCCTTTTCCATCGACGCCATATTGCCCGCACTTCCCAGCGTAGGTGCCAGCCTTAATGTGACCAACCCTAACGATGTACAACTCATCGTCTCCATGGTGATGTTAGGCATGGGGATTGGGCAATTATTCTGGGGGCCTCTGTGCGACTCCAAAGGCAGAAAACCCACATTATATCTGGGAATATTGGTATTTTTGCTAGGCTCTGTACTCTGCATGACTGCCGACAATCTGCTTTGGATGCTTATTGGCAGGCTCACTCAAGGCTTTGGCATTGGCGCGACTCGCGTAGTCTCGTCGGCACTTGTTCGCGATACGTTTAGTGGACGACATATGTCACGCGTCATGTCGTTTGTCATGATGGTGTTTATCATCATCCCTATGATTGCTCCGCTTGTCGGGCAATTCATTATCAGTCTGTCATCATGGCAAATGGTATTTGTGGTAATTGGCGTCATGGCGCTGCTTACCACTGGCTGGTTTGCTATTCGACAACCCGAAACATTACTCGCAGAGAAACGTAAGCCCTTTACTTTTAAAGCCGTTGGGCAAGCATTTCATGAAGTGCTGACCCATAAAGTCGTTATTGCCTACACGTTAGGGCAAGGCTGTGTGTTTGGAGCCTTTTTGGCATATCTGGTGGCTTCTCAGGCAATCTTTGAGCAGACATTCAATGTCGCCAATGAGTTTCCCATGTACTTTGCCATGATGGCATTTTCTTTTGGTATAGGTGCTTTTCTTAACAGCCGCTTGGTTATCAAATATGGTATGCGCAAAATGGTGTATTACTCACTCCCCATCTACATTGGTTTGGCAAGTGTTTTATTTGTGGTTTGCCTATTTAATGAAGGCAAGCCGGCCCTTTGGCTATTCATGATGCTGTCCCTGCCGATGTTCTTCACCATTAATATTATGTTTACCAACTTTAACTCGATGGCAATGCATTTGTTGGGACATATCGCAGGTGTAGGAGCCGCTGTAGTAGGTAGTTTATCGACAATGGTAGCCGTGCTTTGCTCTGTGGTGGTTGGACAACGCTTTGATGGCACCTTAACTATCTTTTTTGTCAGCTATATCACCTTGGGTTTACTGACAGTAGCTCTGACCTTATTTGCTCACAAAGCGTGTCCGAATCTGGATGATTGATTAGATAGCCAGTCAATATGGCTGGCTATTCCACTCAAATAGAAATCAGTTTAAGAGGCACTATTTAATAACATAATGCCCCAACGCAAAGACGCACCCGTAACCAATGCTATAGGCAATCATTAAAGGAATAATAAGGCGGAAATAAGCAGCCATCGTAAGCTCTTTCACTTTACTCATCGCTACAATACCCGCGGCTGAACCAATAATCAGCAACGAGCCACCTACCCCAACCGCATAGGTTAAGCACATCCAGTCAGCCAATGGCATATTCACACCAGATTTTAGCAAGGCAGCTGTTAGAGGAACGTTATCAATCGCAGCGGATAAAAGCCCCATACTGTAGTTCGCTACCGCTGTTGGCATAAACTGGTACATATTCAATAAAGCATCCAGCGCATGAACTTCTTTTAACATGCCAACCAGAAGCAATATGCCCAGGAAGAAGAGCAAGGTATCAAATTCGATGTGGCGGATATAATCCAGTACCGGATCGTTCTCAATATCTTCATTGAAAAAGTGCGCCAGCAAGAACATCAGAGACAAGCCAAATAAAAAGCTTAATACCGGTGGAATACCAAACAACACGTTACCAGCGATAGTGCTAACGATGGTCAGGAAGAAAACCAGCGCAATGACTCTATCAACGGGGCGAACGTCAATTTCTCGGGTCTCTATCGCCACCTTGCCTTTTAGTGGAATCGACAACAATATCGCCAACACAATAACGGCAATTAATGAGGGCACGGATAACATCAATAAGTCGGTAATGCTGACCTTACCCGCCAGGAAGATCATCAAGGTTGTCACATCCCCGGTAATCAAGGCGACGCCACCTGAGTTCACTGCGAACACCACCAAAGTAGCGAACCTGAGTGTATTTCGAATAGGCAGATTCAAAGACAACACCAATGCAATAGACACTAGTGTTGCGGTAATGTTATCTGCCAAAGAAGAAAAGACAAAAGCAAAGCCTCCTGTGATAAATAGCAAGGCGCGCTCACTAATATTGGCAGGTAGCAACCAGTAGATAATCTTCTCAATCATGCCCTTCTTGTTGAGGTAAACAACGAAGGTCATGGCCGCCATGAGGAATAGCCACAACCCGGCGATATCACCAATGTTTTCCTGCAAAGCTTCCAAAATACGTTCATGGGTTTCGCCCTGGCTCAAGGCAAACATCAACATCCAACCCAAAGTACCCAGAAATAGCGTTGTTTTAGCTTTGTTCAGGTGAATAACTTCTTCAAACACCACGCCTGCCAAAGCAATAAAAGCAAGTGCAATAAGTAAACCCGGTAGAAATGCGGGCATCATCAGATCGTGCATAAGGGTACAGCTCCAAGGTACAACAAGAAGAGGGGGCAAACGGCGCGAATGATACTCTTGTCAGCACCGAAAATCAGCAATTGAATGCGTAATATACGTAGGATAATTGATCATGCTGTACGGCTTGAAATTCACGCTGGTAATAGGCGCAATTAGTGAGATTAATATATCGACAGGAAGGCAATATTTAGGAGATGTTAGTCCCTGCTCAACAATCACTTTTACATCATTATTGAGCAGAGAAAACCGAGGAAACAGAGAAATTAATGGAATCGCGCTAGACCATTTGCCTTAACAAGGTAGTAGTGTTCAAAGACAATAAACGCCAACAGCTCAATGCCCCCAATAAACCCACAACACCCGCACCAGCCAAAGGAGCCAGGATCCAGTATTCAAAATGAATCATGGGTGCCATCTGGAACAAACCGCTTTGTAAGAAGTACAAACTGATTTCATTTGCCATTGCTGCCATAAGCCCGGCTACCACACCAAGGATAATAAACTCAAACACCACACTGGCACGAATCAATGAGCCTTTCGCTCCTAATGTGCGCAATATCGCTAATTCCTGTTGCCGTTCATCCATACTGGCCTGAACTTGTGCTACCAACACCAAAGAGCCAGCCACCAACACCAGTACCAAAATAAACTCAATCGCCATTGAAACCTGATCAATAATTTCTCTTAATTGATCAATTCGCGCATCGACATCTATCAAAGAAACCGTGCCAAATGGCGCCATTAACTCAGGCACCAACGACTTTTTCTCTTTGGGAATATTAAAGCTGGTGATGTAAGTAGGCTTAAAATTTTCCATCGTTTTAGGATGCATAACGAAAAAGAAATTCGGCTGCATGGTTTGCCAATTCACCTGACGAATACTGGTAACAGTAACCTCCACGACTTCGCTGCCAATATTGAAGCCAAGCACATCACCCAGCTTTATCTTCATGCGCTCAGAGGCATCTTTCTCAACAGAAACAGGCAATGGCTGTCCTTCTTGCCACTCAGTTAACCATTCGCCTTCAATAATCTCATTCTCGTGTTGTAATCGGGTACTCCAGGTCAGGTTAGCTTCTCTGCCCAAACCATCACGCTGCGCCTGCTCATCTTCCTCATTCTTCGCTACAGAGGTACGCACACGCTCACCATTGACCGAAACAAAACGCCCTCGAACAACCGGATAAAACTCCTCGATCTTCAGTCCCTGTGCGGAGAAACGTTGCTCCATTTCAGGCACCTGCTCCTGATTAATATTGATCATAAAGTAATTAGGCGTGCCTTCAGGAAGCTGCGCACGCCATTGCTGCACCATATCGTTGCGCATCACCAACACCATCAGCAACAACATAATAGTGATAGCAAAGCTGATCAGCTGCACACTGTTATCCATAGCTCGGCGTTGAATACGAGCCCAAGCTAACTGCCATGCCCCCATTCTGCCCTGCCCCAAACGGCGTCCAACCCAAATTAACGCAAACGTTACCAGCATCAAGGCAATAACCAGAACAACTCCAGAAACGAACAAAATCAAGCTCATTTCCAGATTGCCACTGTACACCCACATCAGAAGTAAGATGCCTACAGCGGCAGCAATAAATTGTAAAAAACGAGAGCTTAATCGAGCTCCTAAATCTTTGCGCAGAACACGCAATGGCGGCACAGAAAAGAGCTTTAGAAGCGGATAAACAGAAAACAAAATAGCGCAGACAAACCCGGTAAATACCGCAATTCCCACAGGCCCCCAGTACCATGATTGAGCAGCAACCGGAATTTGATCAGCAATTGCCCACACCACGATTTGTTGAGCGATAAAGCCCAAAACACTACCAATAACAATGCCCAACATTGTCACAAAGAAAACTTGCAGCAGATAAACACGCTGAACAAGCTGTTTACTTGCCCCCAGCGTTTTCATGATAGCAACAGGGTCATAATGACGATGGCTGTACCGTTGCGCGGCAACAGCAATGGCAACAGAAGCCAGAACAATGGCAAGCAAACTGGCAAGTAAAAAGAACTGCTCAGCTTTGGCGACCGATTCGCCCATACCCGACTCGTCATCTTCAATGGATTGCCAATCATTCAAGTCGTAAATCAACTTAGGCTCTAACCACTCAGAGTAAGCACTAATCGAATCGGAAGAACCCGCGAAATAGTATTTGTGCACCACTCGGCTCCCTGGCCCGGTAATATGAGCTTTTGCTAAATCCTCAACTCGAATCAGCACCTTGGGATTAATAGCAAATACACTAAAACCACCGTCAGGCACTTCCACCAACACTTTAGTGACACGCACCACTAAATCGCCAATTTCCAACTCGTCGCCTAAATCAATATTCAGGGTTTTAAATAGCTGAGATTCAACCCAGGCTTCACCAATGTCAGGTAAGTCATGAGTAATAACACCCGGCGCGAAAGGCTTCTCCGCAATTTTAACTTCACCTTTCAACGGATAAAAACTGTCTGTAGCTCTAACGTCAATCAACGACATATTATCTTTAGCAAAGGCCATGGAAGTGAGATTCGCTTGATACGCCGTTTCCAAGCCCTGTTGTTTGGCTTGTTGTAACCAGCTTTCGTCGATGACATGGGATGATTTAAGCAATGCATCACCGCCAATAAACTGGGCAGAACGGTCGTTCAGCGCAGACTGCAATCGCTCACTAAATAGCGACAAGGACAAAACCGCCGCCACAGACAAGACGATAGCTAACAAAATAATAGTGAGTTCACCACGGCGTGCTTCGTGTTTGAAAAGACGCCAAGCCAGATTCATCCACATAGGCTTACACCGCTTTCAAATTTGAAGGGGTTGATGATGATTCGGTAATTTCACTCAACTGACCCGCCTGCATTTGCAATTGTCGCTGGCAGCGTTGCGCCAATTCATTATCGTGCGTCACCAACACCAGGGTGGTATTAGAAGTACGGTTTAGTTCAAACAGTAATGCTTGCACCTTTTCACCATTGGCGGCATCAAGGTTTCCTGTGGGTTCGTCAGCGAATAAGATCTGGGGGCGAGTAATAAAGGCGCGAGCAATCGCTACACGCTGCTGCTCTCCACCCGACAGCTGATTAGGATAATGTGTACCTCGATGCTCAAGCCCGACTTTCAATAATAATTCTTCGGCTAATTTACGAGGGTTATCCAGCCCGGCAATTTCCGCAGGTAACATCACATTTTCCAAGGCTGTCAGGCTTTGTACCAGCATAAAACTCTGAAAAATAAAGCCAACATGCGCCCCTCGAACTTGAGCACGTTGCTCTTCATCCATGCTATGTAGTGCTTGTCCATGCAGATAAATTTCCCCTGTTGAAACCTCATCCAATCCAGCGAGTAAGCTCAACAATGTGGATTTACCGGAACCTGACGCACCGACGATAGCAACCGACTCAGCCTCCTTGACATCGAAGCTAATTGGTTGAAGGATCTGTAACTGTCCTTCAGAGGTCGTCACCGTTTTTGTTACGTTACTGGCACTGATCATAACTTTGGGAGAATCTGTCATAGTGTTTAAGCGTCTTCTTTTCTTAATGCTGTTATTACCTGCTTGCACATACTCATTGCAAACCTATGCGAATCAGCCGGATTCCATACAAACTGAATCGACTCAGGCAAAGTCAGGGCATAAATTACTCATTTTGGGCGATAGCCTAAGCGCTGCTTACAATTTAAAGCAAGAACAAGGTTGGGTTTCTTTGTTACAAAATGCTTGGAATGACGCCGGAATATCCATTATTGATGCGGCGATCAGTGGTGAAACAACGGATGGCGGTTTAGCGCGCTTACCAAGGCTTATTGCACAGCATAAGCCGACACATTTACTGATTGAATTAGGTGCGAATGATGGCCTTCGAGGTTATCCAATTCCTAAAATGAAAAATAACCTTCTAGCAATGATAGATCTTGCCAGGAAAAACAATATCCAGGTTGCCTTACAGGAAATGCACATTCCCCCTAACTACGGACGACGTTACACCGATATGTTCAATAATGCCTATCACCAGTTGGGCGAAGAACATAAATTAACGGTGATACCCTTCTTTTTACAGGAAGTCGCGCTAGATAAATCGCTGATGCAACAAGATGGGTTACATCCGAATGCACAAGCTCAGCCGATTATTGCGCGCTATATGAAAGAACAGTTAGAGAGCTGGATTCACTAATTCAAAGCTGGAAAACTATTGGTTTTCCAGCACTCCACCCGGCTTGAGAATTCGAGTCGCAATTTGTACTTCTTTTAAAAACAACAGCAACGCCGTAATCAAAAACAATAATGCAGCCACAAAAAGCCCAACAACCAGCTCGGCTATGTGGAAATCCCAGAAATCGCCAATAAACACGCTGACAACCACTGCGCAAACAAACAAGGCTGACGCGACACAAAAGCCGATAGCACGATTGATAATATCGCTACGACGCCACAATACCTTCAATTCTGCATTGGCTTTTTCACGCACATCGTCCTGATTAAACGCTCGGATCATGCTCTCAACCTGGCGAGCTCGATCGATAATGCGACCCAAGCGCCCAGACATCACATTCAAAAATCCAGCTATCCCGGCTAATAAAAATACGGGGCCTATCGCCAACTGAATAACACTCGCCAATGCCTCGACTGAATTATCCACTTATACCTCTCGTTTACTTAAATTGGATTTCCACTGACTTATGAAAAATATCACAAAAATCAGAAAGATAATGTGTCGCTCTTGTCAAAATCCTATAAATACTTGTTTTTGGTTACACAATGCAATCTATCCATTTGATTTTAATACTGAATTATTAGAGGTATAGAAATATTTCAAATTCTTTAGTATGAATATCAATAAGTAAGAAAAATTTACTCCCTTTATGCCTATTTTAATGGCTGATATAGTGTAAAAAATGTTCTAGACTAACCGTTATGTAATGGTAAAAGAGTGAAGGTATTGAAATGGAAGTAGGTGCAAGTGGCGGGTCGCAAGCGACACTAGCCAGTCAACAAATCCAGCAAGAACAACAAACTCAAAATTCAGCTCAAGTTCGTCAAGAGCAGCTGCAATCTCGTAGGGAAGAAGCAACTGAAACTCGTGCTCAGGAAACTCAAGAGCAACAAGCTTCTCAGCAGGTAGCGCAGCAAACAACTCAGCAAGCAGCCCCAAGTACAGATCCAAACCAGCGCGTCGGTACTATTATCGACACTCAGGCTTAAGCAAAACGGGTTACATCATTAAAAAAGCCGCTTTGAATATCAAAGCGGCTTTTTATTTTCCAAACTTACTGTTTGCTTATGGCTTCACATAGCGATAAGGCATGTTGTCCTGTCTGGTCAGGTAACGATCACGCAGTTTGGTTTGGCGTGATTCCATCGGGATCATTTCTCCGTCGATAATCACTACTTCTGCGTAATTCATCACTTCCAGCGGATCGCCTGTCCACACAACCAAATCGGCTTCTTTGCCAGCAGCCAGGCTACCGGTCTTATCGGCTATCCCCAACAATTCAGCATTGTTGATGGTCAAAGCAGCCATGGCATCAGCCCAAGGCATACCCACAGCAACAGCATTACCCGCCAATTGCGTAATAAGGCGTGTATTGTGAGAGTCTGAACCATATTTGCTGACATTCGCGATGCTGACTTTTACGCCTGCCGCATTTAAACGTGCCGCATTAGTCAAAGTCGCGCCTAATTCACCGAAGTCAAAAGGCAAGTTGGACTCAGGGTTCACAATAACCGAGATGCCCGCTTTAGCGATTTCATCTGCCAACATCCAGGCTTCTGTGGCGAAAACAAAGGTCATGTCCAGCTTGTTAAAGCGAGACTTTAATGCCAACAACTGACGCATATCCGCCGCTCGAGACACGGTTACCATTAAAGGAATTTCACCGCGAACAACCGGGATCAAAGCATTCACATCTGCTTTGCTGTACTCACCGTTCCACTCATCCTGAATAGCAATGGTTTTGCCTTTGCGCGACTCAGCTTCGTCTAATACTGCAATCAAATCAGGCCACAAAGCAGCTCTGGATTCATCCGCGATCATAGGGCCGCTAATGTTCAACGCCATAAAAGCTTTAGACTTAATCACAGGAGAAACCTTGTCTCCCATAGTGATAATAGTCCCCAAACCCTGGAACATAGAGTTGGAATTATCAACCACAGTCGCGGCAGTGGTAATACCGTCAATACGGGTAATGTTGATCAAAGTGGAATCCATGTTAATGCCATACTGGCTATCCAGTTTGGCTCCCACTGTATTTTCCGGATGTTGGAACTCAACACTGGCATCCACAATACCCGCAGACATTCCCACTTCAACCAATCCCAAAGCCGATTTAACCGCAATCAAACCGGGCGTAACCACTTTGCCTTTGGCATCAATAGTGCTGTATCCAGAAGGCACTTCACCATCAGCAGTAATGCTTTGAATTTTACCGTCTTTGATCAGAATAGTGCCGTTATTCACTTTCCCCATTTTGTCCATGGTGTGTACTGTCGCGCCAGTAATAGCTAAGGTGTTAGCCAACGCTGGTGTTGCCAAAGCGCCTAGTAATAAGCTTCCGGTCAGAACTGGTGACAAGGTTTTTAATACAGATTTCATTAGCGTTCTCCCTCACCAGGTTGATCTAACTCGAAGTCACTAACAGGCCACAAGTCAGGATTATTTCTGTCGTATACCAATGCGCCATCGATATACACATGTTCAGCCAAGGCGTAAGTAGAGAATGGATCAGCACTCCAAAGTACCACATCGGCATCTTTACCTACTTCCAAAGAACCGGTTTGATCAAAAATACCCATGGATTTAGCAGGGTTCGCCGACAACCATTGCCATGCATCTTCCTTACTGATATTCAAACCTGCGCGATTAGCACTTCCCAATGCTTTTCCGGCTTCCTGATTCAAACGCTGAATACCTAAATCACTATCTGAGTGAACAATGGCACAGGCTTTATTACTGTGAACAATACCCACGTTCTCTTCGATAGCATCGTAAGCTTCCATTTTGAAGCCCCACCAGTCAGCCCACATGGAAGAACAAACGTTGTTTTCAGCTAACTTATCCGCGATTTTGTAAGACTCAACAGCGTGATGGAAGCTACTGATTTGATAGTTAAACTCTTTCATCACATCCATCATGACTGACATTTCATCAGCACGATAGCAATGCATATGAACTTTAATATCGCCGTTTAATACGCCAGCCAGTGTATCCAGTTTCAGATCCTGAACAGGCGCTTCAACATCTTCACCAGCAGCATGTTTCTTACGATACTCGTCCCACTTTTTCTTGTATTCACGAGCCTCAATCCACGAAGAACGATAACCCGCTACGTTACCCATACGCGTACCTGGGCCGCCTTTTTGACCATAAACGCGTTTAGGGTTTTCACCACAAGCCATTTTCAAGCCATGAGGCGCGCCAGGAAATTTCATTTCCTGAACAGAACGATTAGGAACATTCTTCAGCGTCACCGTGCGTCCGCCAACCAGATTGGCAGAGCCCGGTAGAATTTGCAGGCTGGTTATACCGCCAGCCAATGCAGCAGAAAAGCCCGCATCTTGAGGCCATACCGCATGCTCAGCCCAAACTTCGGCAGTAACAGGCTTGGTCATCTCGTTACCATCAGAATGAGAATCAACCGAAGGCGTTGGGTAAACTCCCAAATGGCTATGGGTATCGATAATGCCGGGCGTAACCCATTTGCCAGTGCCATCAACAACCTTGGCACCTTGAGGAACAGTGATCTTTTCACCTATGGCCTTAATATTGCCGCCTTCCATCAGGATCATGCCCTTTTTGATAACGCCACCAATACCATCAAGAATACTGACGTTCTCAATGACAGTCGGTACGCTGTCTAACGCATGGTAACGAGAAGGATATGGGTCGGGATTAAGTTCAACCAAAGGTCTTTGTTCTGTCGGTTTTTGTTCACTGGTACAAGCGAGAAGAGCTGCACCAGAGGCCGCAATAATAGCCACACGAACCGCATGACTTAACGACCAAACGCGCTTGGCGTCTTGAGTGAGTGTGTTTAATTTCATAGTTTTAATATCTATTTTCAAGGGTCGGAAACAGGCTAGTCATAAGCAAACCATAATGCAATGTTTTTGCTTAATTGACATAAATTCACGATAAATAGCACTAAATTTGCGCTCGAAGGATATTTACTATGGTGTCAGGACAACGCTGAGTGCGAATTTGCAAATACAGTTCTCTCGCCTCTGGATATTGCAAATTGATATAGCGCATCCACTGCTTGATACGGTTTGGATAATAGATCCCTTTATCGCCATATATTTCATAACCAGAATAATGAATGAGCAACTCTATAACCTCAGACCAAGGCATTTTGTTTTGTTCACCACGAATAACTTGCGCCAGATTGGGAACAGCCAATGCGCCTCGCCCAAGCATCAAATCCTGACATTGTGACTCTTCCTGACAACGCAATGCATCTTCGGCCGTCCAAATTTCCCCATTAGCAATAATAGGAACATCGACATACTGCTTAATTTTAGCAATCCAATCCCAATAGGCCGGTGGGTTGTATCCTTCTACCTTAGTACGAGCATGGATAACAAGATGACTCGCCCCGGCTTCTGCCAAGGCTTGTGCATTCTCAATCGCCAGCGTTTTATCATTAAAACCCAGGCGCATTTTCGCCGTAACAGGCTGTTCATTTACAACTGCATCACGCACTTTCTTAACAATTCGATACAGGGTTTCTGGCTCTTGCAGCAATACAGCCCCCCCCTTGCTTTTATTCACCGTTTTGGCAGGACAACCAAAATTCAGATCCAAACCGTGGGAACCTAACTCAATAGCTCGCACTGCGTTCTCAGCCAACCAATCAGGCTCCTGCCCCAATAACTGAACCCGAACAGGCGTGCCCGATTTGGTTACTCCACCTTCTTTTAATTCAGGACAAAATCGGTAAAACACCTTCTTAGGCAAAAGCTGATCTACGACTCGCACAAACTCAGTAACACACAAATCAAAGCCACCGATTTGAGTCAGCATTTCACGCATTAAGTGATCAACTACCCCTTCCATCGGGGCCAGCATTAGTTTCATGAAGTTTATCTACAAGAAGGTTGAAAAAAGCGGTTATTTAATGACCTTAGCCACCAATCTATGCACAATTGGCGACACGAAAACAACAGTGGGAAAAGCCACAATGAATGCAAAGGCCCAGGCATTTAGCCAAACAGATAACAAATTAGGAATAAAACCAACGTTGTATACGGTAATAACGAAAGACATGATGCACGACATCAATAAGGCCATAAAAAACGCAAAAACAAAACGATGATACTTGGCACTAATCATTCAAAACTCCAATGATGTAAATCTTTCAGGTCAGCAGACCTAAATAACCTGAGCTCCGAGCTCACTTCTATCTACATACCTGTTCCAAACTATCAGTCACCTGTAGAGAATTAGGAGCAAACCCTCAGCCGCAGGGAAGCGGCTGTGGAGCCTACATGGAAGTATCCACGGCGAGTTTGCAACAAATCTCTATGAGTGACTGACAATAAAACACAGCTATCTAGCCGCTCTTACAGCAAGGCTTAAGTGCGCGGATTGTACCATAATCAGGCCATAATCAAGATTTAATAATCCTTGATCTTGCCACGCATGGTTTTGGTTTTACTACGATGCGTCTTGGTATCCATACGCTTCTGTCTGGCACTAAAACTGGGACGAGTCGCCTTGCGAGATTTCTGTACAACCGTCGCACTTTGAATCAACTCAACCAGGCGTTGAATGGCATCTTCTTTATTTTGCTCCTGAGTTCGATATTGCTGAGCTTTTATAACAATAATACCGTCTTTGGTAATACGGTGATCATGCAACGCCAACAAGCGCTCTTTATAAAAATCAGGCAATGATGATGCATTAATATCGAACCGAAGGTGAATAGCGCTTGAAACCTTATTAACGTTTTGCCCGCCAGCGCCCTGAGCACGAATCGCAGATAATTCGACTTCATCCTCAGACAAAGCCACATTACTCGAAATTTGAATCATAATGCTCCCCTCCTTGCTAAACAGGTTCCCACGAACGCTTCCAAGAACGTTTTAAGAGAGATAAGTATAAACCCAAGCGACATAATGCCTAGACGGAAAAACACCTAAACGAAAAAAGCCGCTCTATTGAGCGGCTTATCCGAGCTTTTACAAGCTAATTTGGCGTCCCCTAGGGGATTCGAACCCCTGTTACCGCCGTGAAAGGGCGGTGTCCTAGGCCTCTAGACGAAGGGGACAGTAAAACTGTCACTGGTAAACACCAATAAACGAAATTCGTTTTAAACTCGCTTGGAAGCGTTGTGAAGCTTGACCTAGTTAGCTTCTCTTCTCAAGAGAGGTGCGCATTATAGCGACTTAATTTTGCTTGGCAATCCTTTTTTTTAGCAATTTTTGCAACTTTTTCGTTTCCATGAAAAAGGCATTGTTTCACCAAAATTACTTCCATTTTTTCTATCGCTTATCAAGAAAACGCAATCTATACCTGTTGATTGCACTCATTGATAAAACCAAGAGTAAGTGGCGTCCCCTAGGGGATTCGAACCCCTGTTACCGCCGTGAAAGGGCGGTGTCCTAGGCCTCTAGACGAAGGGGACAGCGTATTTACTGTCAGGTAACACCTTTACTCTTTTTACCATCCATGATTGGGCATCTTGGTGGAGCTAGGCGGGATCGAACCGCCGACCTCTTGCATGCCATGCAAGCGCTCTCCCAGCTGAGCTATAGCCCCGGAGAATTGAGGAGATTTCGTTTAAAAACCTGTTCCTCAACAGCGGGGCGAATTCTATGGCTCAACCTAAAGTATGTCAATGCATTTTTTAGGAATTTTCTCTGTCTGCTATATATTTAAGCGCCTTGTTTATTCGTTGTTCAACATCTGATTGTTTTATCAACTGCAAGGTCACATCCAGAGAAGGAGAATTACCCGAGCCGGTAACAGCAACACGTAATGGCATCCCTACTTTACCCATTCCCACTTCCAATTCTTCAGCGGCTGCATTAATAGCGGCATGAATATTTTCAGCATTCCATTCAGTAATCGCAGCTAATTTTGCAGCAACCACTTCTAACGGCTGTTTCGCCACAGGGCGCAAATGCTTCTTGGCTGCATTCTCATCAAAGTCTTCGTATTCTTCATAGAAATAGCGGCTAATCTCCACCATTTCTTTTAAGGTTTTCACCCTTTCAGCCTGAATAGCAATAATGTCTTCCAAGGCCGGGCCATTTTGCGTATTCACTCCCGCTTGCTCAAAATGCCAAATCAAATGCTTGGCCACTTCGGATGCAGGAAGGGTTTTCATATAATGCTGGTTCAACCATTGCAGCTTTTCAGTATTAAAAGCCGAAGCAGAAGAACTGATCGCATCCAGATTAAACAGCTTAATCATTTCTTCTTTAGAGAAGATTTCCTGATCGCCATATGACCAACCCAAACGTACCAGATAATTCAGCAACGCCTCTGGCAAATAACCATCATCACGATACTGCATAACACCTACCGCACCATGACGCTTCGACAACTTCTTGCCATCGTCACCCAAAATCATGGAAACGTGAGCATACTCAGGTATTGGCGCACCCAAAGCCTGCAAAATGTTAATTTGACGAGGAGTGTTATTGATGTGATCTTCACCACGAACAACATGGGTAATGCCCATATCCCAATCATCAACCACTACACAGAAGTTATAGGTTGGCACGCCATCGCTACGCTGAATAATCAAATCGTCCAGTTCACTATTGGAGATTTCAATGCGTCCACGAATGTGATCATTGATAACCACACTACCCTCTTGCGGGTTTTTAAAGCGCACAACATAAGGCATATCTTCCGGATGGTCTGTACGATCACGCCAGGTACCAGGGTAACGAGGTTTTTCACCCTTCGCTTTTTGCTCTTCACGAATTGCATCTAATTCATCCAAAGGCATAAAGCATTTATAAGCTTTGCCTTCATCCAACATTTGTTGAACAATTTCTTTATAGCGGTCAAAGCGCTTGGTTTGATAGTACGGGCCATCATCCCAGGTTAAACCAAGCCATTCCATACCTTCCAAAATAGCGTCAATCGCTTCCTGGGTAGAACGTTCAATATCAGTATCTTCAATACGTAGTACAAATTTACCGCCCTGGCTTTTTGCATATAACCAGGAATACAGAGCCGTTCTGGCTCCACCTACGTGTAGATAGCCCGTTGGACTGGGCGCAAAGCGAGTTACAACCGTCATTTCCTAAACCCGTTAAAAAAAGTGCCGGGATCATACCAGCGAACCGAGTTAATTAAAACGTAACTTAAACGCCCAGAATGAATAATCAATAGATTAAAACAAAAGAAATTTGCAGCTCGCACAGCTTACTAAAAAACCATAATGAGACTATGATTCGCCCACCCGTACATTTTGGTTTAAATAAGTGAATTCCAATTCAGTATCCCAGGAATGGCTTAAAGGCTTTCAAGACACAATCCCCCTGACTATTGCAGCCATCCCGTTTGCTATTATTTATGGTGCACTCGGGCAATCTCTAGGGCTAGATATATGGATCGTATTTGCCATGTCGTTACTGGTTTATGCCGGTGCTTCGCAATTTATTGCGTTGTCAATGCTGACGTCTGGTGCAAGTATTCCACTAATCATCATGACCGTATTCATGGTGAACTTACGTCATAGTCTGTATTCGGTCAGTCTGTTGCCTTTTGTATCGAGAATATCGCTTTTAAAACGATTAATGATGGGATTTACACTCACTGACGAAACCTTCGCAGTCGTCATTAATCATGCAACAAAAGTTGGACAACAAGCCGATATTTCTGCCTTTTATCTTGGTTCAGCCAGTGTTTTATATAGCAATTGGGTTCTCTTCTCCGTTCTCGGTTTTTATGTGGGGTCAGCTTTTCCTCAACTCACTGAATACGGATTGGATGTTGCCATGGTTGTGGCATTTTCAGGTATTGTGGCGGGTCAATTACGCCTCCCCAGCTATTGGTTATGCGCTCTGGTCGCAGGAGTATCAGGCGCCCTCACCTACCATTGGCCGCATCAAAGTGGCCTGGTCGTTTCAGCATTATTGGCTATCACGATAGGCGTGTGGTCGGAAAATCAATTACAGAAAAAACAGGAGCAGCAATATGTCTGAGTGGTTGCTCATTGTCGGTATGTCCATCGTAACCTTTATTCCCAGATTTTTGCCTATGGCACTGGCAAATAGATTGAACTTGCCTAAAACCGTCGTGCAAGCACTTTCGTATGTTCCCGTTGCCGTGCTAACCATTATTGTGGTTCAAAGCAGTTTATTTCATAACGGAAAGCTCAACCTTGCACTGGATAATGGTTATATCTGGGCAGCCATTACAGCCATGCTCTTTACATTTATTCAACCGAGACTGCTGTTAAGTATAGTCGCAGGCATGGCGGCCTATTTATTGGTGAAATTTGGACTGACATAGTTGCCGAAAAATCCTGCAAAATATCATCAACTTGAACAAAGAAACGACCAAGTGATTAACAAACAATCGAACAGATTTTTTATTTCAAAATACTGTTGACAGTCATCAACGCATCTCTATAATACCGCTCCACTTACCGAGGACAGGTAACGATGAAAAAACAGGATGTTTATCAGGATGGACGCTTAGCTCAGTTGGGAGAGCATCGCCCTTACAAGGCGAGGGTCACTGGTTCAAGTCCAGTAGCGTCCACCACTCTTTAACGATGAATTTTTGATAGCCGCTTTTTCTAAAACATAATCGTTAAAACCAAAAAACTTCATATAAAACGGACGCTTAGCTCAGTTGGGAGAGCATCGCCCTTACAAGGCGAGGGTCACTGGTTCAAGTCCAGTAGCGTCCACCAAATTCCCCCTACTCTCATAAAAAAACCAATTTAGACCAAATCCAGACCATATCTCGCCCATGGCATTTTTGCGCCTGTTCGAAAGGGCTCTACCCAATAAACAACCAAAGGGTTCTCTACACTCGTTAATAATGAAAAGCCTTAGCTTCTACTCTATTTTAGGCAAATTCTTTTTATTACCATCAATAGAAAGAATCGTATTGTTATCATTGGAGTCTAAACCCAGCTCAATTGCCTCAATACTGTCAACAGCATCTTTACTTGATTTTGCAATGACTTCATCTAAATCTTTTTGTAATTTTGCATTATCTTTCTTTAGTCTTTCTGTTGCTTCGCGCCAAATTTTAGCTTCCTGTTTTAGTTTTTCAATTTCATTTCTATCAAGAGAGTCCATTGCTGCCCTTTCAGCTTCAGATGCTTTTTGTTCGAAGTCATGCACCTGACTTTCCGCATTCTCACTTACTCTACTTTTTACCTTCTCTTTTAAGATACCTACTAGAAAATCAATTAACTCCAGCAAATGCTTTCTAATTACAGGCCAAGCATACTCTTTAAACCATGGCCAAAAAGCCTCAACCAAATAAACTTTGACAGTATTCCAGACACTCATTTTTTTCCTTACCTCCCTTTGAAGTTAAGTTAGGGTTCTACTCCGTTTTCACGGACAGTTTGTAAAGACTTAAACTTCTTGCCTTGAACCGCTAGTCTACGTTGCATTTTTGGATTATGAAACTATCCAATGTAATCCATCAGATCTGCTCTTGCTTCAAAGCAGAAAAATAATTGTTAAATGTAAGCCTCCTGCTTTCACAGCCATATTCCCTTCCACCATTACGCTCAGCGCGCGGTGTGAAATTTACTCGAAACGCTGAATGAAATACTATGGTAGCCCGTGCCACGGGGCTTATGTTCTCAGGCGCCCTCGGGGGCTCTCGAGCTTTTGCGGATATTTATCTAACCTTAGGAGTTGAAGTTATGAAATTTACGGTTAAAATACTTGGCATTATTTTTGTCATAATGTCAGCAACGTTCACCAGCACTTTTGCATTGGCAGGTGAAAACGGCGGCAGCAATTTTGGCATATTGGGAAGTGTTTGGGGCAATAGTGCCAACGCAGGACATGGCGGCCTTATTGCCAATGGGAGTGGTATTGGTATTCCACCAAAACCGAATACAGGCACTCAAGAAGAAAAACAAGGCGGGATGATCGCTAATGGAAATGGTAATACATCTCCCCCAGATCCAACTATGGCAACAACACAACCACTAATCTGTATACAGGGGTTCTGTATTATCATAGGTAACTAAAGATATTGAGAGCAAATGACTACTGTTGACACCCTAAGAGAAGTAGCAGTTAATACTTCATACCTATACTCGTTGGTTTTTCTAGTAGGTATAGCCCTGTTTAAGAAGCAAACTTCATTGGTGATCACTTCCACTTTTTTAGCTATTGCAGAATTTATCATGCAAGCAATAAATGATCCGGTTCGAGAGTTCTTTAATGATAAATCAGTAGAATATGTATTAAGGCTATCGGGCTGGATTGTGTTTTGGTCGTTAGTTGCTCTCTTTATTATCGCCATGCTGCAGAAAGTTCATCAATGGCTGAATATAGCCAAAGGCAGAGAACTAAAAGTCGTACAAAGCTGTTATGTTGTAGTGATTCTGCTGCATGGCATGTTCTATATTAATGCCATGTTTTTAGGCACAACGATTTTGGATATGGGTTACCGATACGGCATATTAATAATGAACATAGGCATTGCCCTCTATCTACTTACAGAGCTACTTATACAGGCAAGGAAAAAATATGCTTAACCTGTTCATTCAAAGCCTTGTATTACTCTTGATCGCTTCAATAGTGGGGTATGGCATTCACCTTGCCCGCCAAGCCTTTGTGCCAAAACCCAGCCCCGAGGAATTACTAAACCGAAGGCTGATACAACACGGGGTAGACCTAAGCGAAGCCTTGTTAAAAACCCGTTACGACAACAGCAGTTTTGCAGAGGTTATGCAAATTCACGACACCATTAAAGCTTGGGAGCAGCATGTGCATCAGGTAGTACAAGCAAGCTTGCAGCGCCCACCGGAAGATGCCTCGCCATGTTAACCAGCAGTAATGTACTTGCCATTATCGTGGCCTGTTTTATTGGGTATGTCGCGTATCGTGGAGTGCGTTTTATTGTGTCGTCATACGCGGTATTGCCACCTGACGACGAACTGGCAAAAGACCTGTTACTTAAGCGCCATGCCATGGTGAATGGCAACAAGCAAGTATTCAATTCAGAAGAAGACGATTATTTTGCCTGGCTTGAACGCGCCAAAATCTATCTGGAACGCTCAAAAGCACAGTGATAAGAGATAGGGGGCAAACGGCTAATTATTCTATGTCTTCGCCGTTTTCACCTTCTCCAAACACATCGGAGTACAGCATTCGGCCTAACCGCTCAATTTCGTAATCTTTCACGCTTTGTGGTTTAAACAGCACTTTGGTTCGCTCACCTATCCAAAGCATGTCTTTAAATTTTTCCAGAAATTCCCGTTCGGTTACCAATGGCTCACTCACGGGTGGAGAAACAGGATCGCCAGCGTCGGTTTTACTCACTTTCCCGGTAAGCAACCATTCAATCGACACACCGGTTTTCATGTAAACGTCGTAGCATCCCTTAAAAGGCAAGCCCGCTGCCGTTTTCCAGGCTGAAATGGCACTGGTGGTTGTACCCAGGAATTTTGCCATACGTGCGTCGTTCTTGACTTTGCAGGCTTGGCGCATTCTAGCCACAATCGCCATGTTCACGTCATTGCTCTCACTCACATCTGAGGGTTCAGAGGAGCGAAGGCTATTGTTGTCATGCTCAATATTTGTGTCGTTATCTGTCAAATTCTTTACTGCGCGCTTCTCAGAACTGGCTGAACTGCTTATGTTATCAGTGCTCTCGATACTCACCGTCGATTACCCAAACGCATACAAAATCATGGCTGGAACTATAATCGCTATCCATTTGATTTTAAAGACTCTCTCGCAGATTAATTCATTATTTTTGTTAAACCCTTAATAAAAGCAAATATTTTTGCTTGATATTTTGTTTTCAGTAACTTATTTTACCTGCCATACTGATGCATTAACGGCAAATTCCAATCAACGAGGTAAGTATGAGACTAATTACTGGACGTGATTTACGCGCAATGCGCAGAGTATCGAACCTGACCACGGCTGCCATGGCAAAAGCCGCGGGCGTTAAAACCCGGAAAACCTATGAAAACTGGGAGAAAAACGTAGGTACACCGAATGTAAATCAGTTCATTAGCATGGCGCAAGCTTGCGGGCTAAGCCCGGCAGAGTTCATTACAAACGCTCAAAAAGCTTATCGTTCAGCCGCCTGAAATGCACAGGGTCGAGATAAGCTAAGCCAGAACCCTGATGCGTCATTTAAACAAGTAAAGCAATGGCTTATCAGCCAGATTATTTATTCGCATAGGTGATTGCCAAATGAGTTCAGGCGAATGCGTTGCCACTTTTGAGGCGAGTACAATCTTCGGGGTCGGTAGTTGATGGACACAACGGGAAATACCAATAGTGATTGTGCTTGCCTCACTTTATCTCTCTTTATCTCTATTTCTCTTTATCACCTTCCCCCTTTCACTCTCTCTTTTACTATCTAGAGCCAATAAATATGAAGGTTGAACCGGGCAAAACATTTATCGCAATACTGCTCTGTTTGCTATGGCTGTTATTGTGCGACGTGGCCTCTGACGCTCTCGATTTCCATCAAGAGCCTAAACAAAAATCCAAGCAAAAATTCAAGCCAAAAACCGCTCCAACACCCAGGCCAGTTATATCTGAACGGCCTTAGACTTTCTTATTTAAATTCAACGATTATTCAATAAGATCCGGGGGACTCTGTTCCTCAATATCCCTATTTTCATCAAGCTCGGATTCTGTATGCTCCGTTTGGTGACGGGTGGCAACACAGTCCGTATACTCGTTAAATAATAACTGCCCCAAACGATGTAATTCCGCGTCTTGGGCATTATTAGCAATCGCCAGCAATCCGCTCTTTTTCGCGATAGATATTGCCTCCATAAATTTGTTGATAAATACCTCTAACAACTCTCCACGCTCCTGCAAGCCTTGGTAAGAATGGCTGCTATTTTCCGATGGATGTATTCCTGTCAGCAACCAATCCATTGTTGCACCAACTTTCTCATGCACCATTAAACATCCGTTATAGGGAGGATATCGCGCATTTTTCCAGGTCGAAACCGCACTGGTTGTTGTCCCCAAAAACTTTGCCAACTCGGCATCGTTTCTCGCCAGGCAGACTTGCCGCATTCTTTCCACAATCGCTTTATTATTCAGTTGCATAGCAAAACTTCATGCCAATCAGGTAGCAGGTGATTGAGACTATAGCGGATGAATAACACCATCACAAAGCAAATATTTCACGCAAACAACAATTTTAGACAATATTTTTGCTTGATATTATGAGTTTCATAATTTACCTTACCTGCAAATTGAATTCTAAGGTGAGTAATATGCGTACCAGAGGGGAAATTCCGAGTTTAGTCATTAGCGGCTCAGATCTAAAAAAGATGCGCCTGGTGTTCGACAAAACAACTCAAGATATGGCCACTGCCGCCGGACTGAGAAATAGAAAGACCTACGAAAACTGGGAAAAAGGTATATCGGCACCCAATGTAAACCAGTTTTTTGCTTTGGCTAAAGCCTGTGGTTTAACACCAAGTGAAGTGGTTAGCATCATGATTTCAACCGATAAAAAGGAAGTTCAGCTATGCTATCGACGAATAGTAGAAAACCGTTGAATACCTATACCAGAGGGATTCTGGCTGATCTTGCTCACCCTGTTAGTGCTTTACAGCACAATACGGGAATACCCTTCTACACCTCCAGAGAATGCGGTAACACACACCACTCTATTGGTTGAGGAAAACCAGATGATAACTGAGCCTAAAACCTCAAAACTCACTATTATCCGGGAAGGCAGAAACGCCTTTCTCGCAGACAAATCGGAACAAGCCAATCCCTACAACGAAGGCACGGATTTTCATGCTCTTTGGATGGCAGGATTTGTTCACGCAGCAGAAGAACAGCGTAAGTCTCAAGCGGCTCATAAAAACACGCAGCCTCTTTAGCGCTTCTGCTGTTTTTGAATGGGCGCTCACCCGCTCACCCATTCATGATGATTTTTATGTAAAAAACACCCGAAAAACTAACACCTCAGCGATTATTTCTATTTACCACAAATACATAACAAGCAGCCACAAGCAATACACCAATAGACATCCAATGAGGCCAGCCAAACTCCCCAGAGAACAAACTCACCCCATTGACTTCGGTAATGTTCATGCCGAAAAAGCCAAACAAAAAAATACAGGCAGCGGCAATGGCACTAAACGACTCTAGCCTTCGTAACTTTCTACTGCTTTTAGTTTCCTGCTCATACTTGATCAACTCGAAGCATTCTTTTACATCTTGCGTTTGTTCATCCAGGCGCTTGTCGAGTAAAAACACCTCACGCCAGCGTTGATAAACAATATTGTGATTTTGAATAACGCTGACAGTTGAATAACGATAGTTCAAACGAAAATCTATCAACTGTTTAAGGGCGATACTTAATTGCTCGCGCAACGTATTCAGATTATCGACGTTCACATCAAAATGGTTATTAACTTCCAGGCATTTCAAATAATGTTGTTCGATAAGCGCCAATACAAAAACAGGTAAGAACACCTGTTCACCTTTTTCCTTTATAAAAGGATAGAGAAATGCTTCATTTGCATGTTGATGAGTATTCGGCAAAACCATAATGCAACCACCACTTGGCGTTAGGTAATGCACAACATCATCATGATGATAAAGCAACGATGCCTCAATAACTTCCATAGAAGCCGGGTAACGATAACTTTCTTTTTTGGCAATTTGATATCCCAACCTATGTATTGCAGGGGTTAACGCCTGTTCCGCTAACGTAAGTAAGCTAAAGGTAAACGTACGCTGGTTATCTATATCAATCGCTCCATTGAGCAAATTCCCCAACACGGGTTTGAACAGGCTCAGCAATGAAGATTTGCCAGGCGAATAGCAGCAATGTAATTCTGTATTGGCAACCGCCTCAAGTTGCGCCAACGACACATTAATACCACGATGCTGTAATTCCTCTTTTATCGCTATAAAACGGTTATCCTTATCACTCTTGGGGGCATGGGGTACTGGCAAACACTGGGTATGAACAAGTAACGGGGCTTGCTGACTGTCGCGGTACAAATAGTAATTAGCATGTTGAATGTCATTGGCGGTAATTGCCCGCTGCTTTATTGCCACACCTTCCTGAACTAACAACACATTGCAGTAGTGAATTTTTGCAACCAACGCGCCACTGTTCATTGGGTTTGAATACAGGAAAACATCTTCAATATTAAAACTGATAACACACTGCACATTGCCTTTGTTCTCAAAAGATACGTCTGGAAAAAGCTGTTGGCACAAAGGTTTTGCTTCAATAGACAACCCCAATGCATTTTTAGCATTAACAAGCACAGATGCAGGAGAATGACTATCGGAAAACTCAGAGGAAGTAAGCAGTGAAATGGCTTGAGAGGTTAAACGACAAGGTAAAAACGACGATTGATTTCCCCCTGCATGTAACACCTGCTTGATCCGTGGGCTAATATCGTCATTCCCAACCGGAGCACCACTGTTCCAAATGCTTTGATTGTTCTTTTCAGGCTCAGCGATGTGATGCGAATTTAAAACGGCTTGCTGTAATTGCCCCACCGTTATTCTTTGCAAGGTACTTGATAAATGCTCTACCTTTCCCGCCACATATTGAAACGGCCAACAAAAATAAACAGCGTTCGTATTATTTCCTTTTGCTAACCGGGGTTCAGCAAGTTCAATATTAATAGCACCTGCATTTTCACCAAGTTGAGAGCTTTCCGACATTCTTTCCCCAATGCGTTATGTTATGCACCATTACCATACCTTAATTCACTTCATAATGTGTCTTTGGCGCTATTGCAAGGGAGAATTGTAGATAAGTTTACTGCGTTTAATTTATCGAACTGGGCTTTCTGATATTACCTACCCGATATGACTTACCCAATATTACTTACCCAATATAGCCTATGAAGTTAACTCTTCAATATTGCGCTCAAATCCCATCAATTTAAAACTTGAATAGCATCAATCGCTGACAACAGCTAAACTATGTATTACATTGCAATACAAACATAGGCGAATGGCAGCAATATGAAAACAGAAATGCTAAGCACGCGGATAGATCCGGAAACCAAAATAGCATTTACCAATGTCTGCGAAGAAATGGGCCTAAGCCCTTCGCAAGCGATTAAACTTTTTGCAAAAGCCGTGATTAATTATGGTGGCATCCCTTTTGAACTTAAAGCAAAACAGCCCAATGCCATAACAGCATCGGCGATCCAGGAACTTGAATCTGGCAAAGGCAACAAAGCAAAAGATGTAGATGAACTATTTGAAACCATGGGTATTAGTCAGGGACGCGATGCTTAATTTAGAGTATTCATCACAATTCAAGAAAGACTTTAAGAAGATCACCAAATTGCCTATTGCTGATATTGTCGAAGTTGGTCATGTCATTAAGCAATTGCAGCTTGGCAACCCATTAGCAGAAAAATATGTTGATCATGCATTATCAGGAAATTGGCAGCACTACCGCGACTGCCATATCAAACCAGATTTAGTGCTAATTTACAAAGCGGAAACAAGCACTTTAAAGCTAGCTAGAATAGGCTCCCACAGCGAATTATTCCGCTAAGTTTCTTGTCTTCATAATAAATCCGTTCCCGATGGATTTGTCACGGGCACTCTGCCCATTACATCCTCGTCAAGCTGAACTCGTTTCAGCTTCTCTTGAATACAGGCACTTTTTAAACCCATCGCCACATTCAACCATGTTTATTCGCGCTTTCCCTAGATACAACTTTCATTGAAGCGACAACAAGTTTACGGTTGTTTAACCCATCCATGGTGCTGGGTTCCAGCCGCGACGTCCTGTCGCGTCGTTCGTTCCTTTTATCGTGATTACCTATCACGATAAATCTGCTTCGCAGACCGGAGCCTCACCCCCATCGGGGCTAGCCTTCGGCTATTCACCAAGATTTGTTGGAACAAATCAGAACAGCGTTAGCTGGCTTGCGAAGCAAGTGGAGCACAAGGATGTGCGACATAAAATTGCTCCCGGCAATTTTGTCACGGCACTCTGCCCTAAGCATCGCTCTTATCAGCAACACACTAGATTTAACAGGTGCTTGTCTGGAAGTCTCCACCACATTCAACCATGTTTATTCGTCCCATCCATGGGACTCACCCCTTCGGGGCTAGCCTTCGGCTATTCAAAATTGCTCCCGGCAATTTTGTCACGGGCACTCTGCCCTAAGAGCTCTGCAACTTTTACGAGATGCACTGGATTAACCATCATGCTCCGTTTCACGGGCACTCTGCCCTATTCATCACTCTTATCAGCAACACACCAGATTTAACAGGTGCTTGTCTGAAAGTCACCACCACATTCAACCATGTTTATTCGTCTCATCCCTGAGACTCACCCCTTCGGGGCCATGCTGAAGCATGTTCAAATCCGTTCCAGACGGATTTGTCACGGGCACTCTGCCCTAAGAGCTCTGCAACAGCGGGCTTCTGGATGCCTTGATTTTAAAGGGCTACAGAAGGGCTTTACTACCATCATTTATTAAAGAACGTGTTTTCGGTTGTTGAACCCATCCATGGTGCTGGGTTCCAGCCGCGACGTCCTGTCGCGTCGTTCGTTCCTTTTGGCGTAATTACCTATTACGCCAAATCTGCTTCGCAGACCGGAACCTCACCCCTAAGAGCTCTGCAACGTTTTGAATCTTTCTGAGTTGTCGGCATTAAAATTCCGTTTCACGGGCACTCTGCCCTAAGAGCTCTGCAACAATTTACTTTTCCTTAGCAAAAACTATGCATGCCAAGTTTCACGGGCACTCTGCCCTAAGAGCTCTGCAACACATGTGATTTTCCATGGGAACACGAAAAATTAGTTTCACGGGCACTCTGCCCTAAGAGCTCTGCAACAAAAAGAAAAAGATAAAGTATATCTTCTTGATTCAGGTTTCACGGGCACTCTGCCCTAAGAGCTCTGCAACCAGATTTGCACGCAATAACACACCTCGAGCAGGCGTTTCACGGGCACTCTGCCCTAAGAGCTCTGCAACAGCGGGCTTCTGGATGCCTTGATTTTAAAGGGCTACAGAAGGGCTTTACTACCATCATTTATTAAAGAACGTGTTTTCGGTTGTTGAACCCTTCCATGGTGAGGGCTTCCAGCTCGGCATCCATGCCTCGCGTTCGAGCCTGAAATTGCTGCGCGCTCTCGCAATTTCCGGGCGGCTCTCACCCACCAATTTTTTGTTGGTAAAAATCATGGCTTTTCATTACTGTTTTTGCAAGTTTCATTTGTTGCTTGTCTTCCCGTTATTAAAGGGGTGTCACCATGTGTTTTTTGAAAAAGCAAGAAATTAAATTCATAACCCATTGTTTTAATTGAATTATTTTAAAATCCCGAAACAATTTGTTACTTATACCAATTTCATGGTGCTGGGTTCCAGCCGCGACTTCCTGTCGCGTCGTTCATTCCTTTTATCGTGATTACCTATCACGATAAATCTGCTATGCAGACCGGAGCCTCACACCTAATCTCTGAGTTTTGAGGGTGATAGAAAAAGTTATCCAGCGATGTTAAAGAGCAATAATTAAAGTAAATTTAAGTAGTTACTTTAATTAAAAAACAAATTCTTTTCTTTCAAACTATATAGGCTTACCGAGTAGCCTGTATCTCTGCGCAATTCTGATAACACCAATTGCTCAGCCTGTTCTTTGGTTTTACATAAAATAATAAAGTCGTCGACGAAGCGGATAAGTTGCAGTTGGTGGTCTTCCATATCTGCCCCTATTAAAAAAAGGCAATCGTCGAGCATCAGGTTCGCTAATACCGGGCTTATCGCACTACCTAAAGGCAATCCCTTTAGTTGAAAACCTTCGTATCCGTGAGGCAGTTTGTCGCGGTTAATGGGGGTATTTAGCCAAGCCCGTATCAGTTCCCATATTGGGTCGTTTCCATATAACGCTTTAAGTTTATGCAAAAGTTGCGTTGTGTTGACGTTCTGAAAAAAGCTGCGAATATCGGCGTCAACCACCCAGCGATACCCCTCGCGCCATGCTTGTTGTATTTTGTCTTTAACTGTTAGCCGGGAACGGCCTTTACGGTATCCATAACTGGCATAGCTGTACAGGTTGTCGAGCGATTCGCCCAACCACAGGCTGGCCGATTTTTGCAGCACTTTGTCACGGAAACCCGGCAACAATAGCATTCTGGGCTTGGGTGTATCCTCATCAATCAATACCGGGTGCAAAGGTTGAGGTTGATAGCGATAGGCGTAGTCGGGCTGATGAATGGCATGGATCAAATCCGTCACCGCTTCTTCACCTTGCCATTGATAACGCTGCTTTTCAGGTAGCTTGCGTAGTTCGTCCTGCCAGACCGAATGGATACGCTCTCCAGCAATCATTTGCTGGTACAAGCTATTTGCACGAGTAAAGGTTAATAACGTGCTTTGCGCTTGTTCTTGATTGCCATAAGCAAGCAAGCGATAACGGCCAAAGCCTAAACCTCGGCTTAGCCCAATTCCCAAATACTGCCCTGCGACCAGATACTGCCATTGTTGCAGGGTGAGGGGGGCGTTAATGGTTAAGCATAGGGAACCACATAGCCCTCCCAGGGTTTTGTATTCACCTTTAAGGGATTGATAACCGCAATCTGCCCAAAACAGTTGAGTACGCTCTGAGGGGTTCTCAAGTTGCCAATCGGGCTGTTCGCAAAAAGGTAAACGCTCAGGCTTACCCCACTCATTCACCCGCTCTTTATCGTGTTGAACATTATGCAATTGCTGAATAGCCTGAACCAGGCGCATAAACAGCATATTCGGGTCGAACTGTTGCGGATGGCGTACTACCCCTTGCTCACCTTTACCTCGCGTTTTCGGTGTACTGAGACGTATAGGAGAGAGAAATTCCAACACCAGAGATTTAGGCTGTAAGGCATACCACTGCTGCGCTTCATGCTCTATGGAATCCATATCAATCGGCATTGCCTGTTCCGGGCTAGCTAACGATTGTTGCGTCAACGCATCACGAATTGACACCAATTCAAACTGTCCGCCAAACTGCCCGCGCATGTTATGCACAAAATCGCCATGAGGTAGTTTGCTGAGCTGGTCGAAAAGCTGTGCTTGTGAGCTATAACCAAACGCGCTGTTAGCAGAGTCAGGCGCGCCCACAGAAGAACAGGGAAGCGCAATGCAATAAAAGCGATACCAATCTCCTGCGGCATAATGCAATTGCCCCGATTCCGGCGTATGAATAGCCCAGCATTGTTCGTAGTTTTCGGGGCTACCCAACAAATGGCGCATAAAGGCATTCACCAATGGCTGGTGAAAAAACGGCATTTCACCCGCTTCTAACCATCGCAGGTTCACTTCAAAGATTTTAAGCGGCAGAAAAGCGAACATATTCCTTTATTTCTCCTTACTCACATTGATCCCACTGTCGTTTCTTCACGCCACGCTATATCGGCTTCATAGATAAGCTGAATCGTTTGCTCAATAAGCGTTTTATATTGTTCGAGTAAATTAACATCACCCGTCGTTAATCTGAGCATGGGTTTAAACACATTTTTGACTAAATCCTGAGAAAGAAAGCGCGCTTGAGACTCTTGCTGAGTGCGAACGTTGGTTTGCTTAGACTTGCTTACGCTATCGCTCCATAAACCCGCAGCTTGATAAGTGGCAATAGCTTCATTAATTTGCTCGGCGCTTAAGACTTGGTGAGTGATTTTGTTGCGGTAATCAGCCGGGTAAGTCTTAAAACCGTCTGCCGGGTAACGCAAGCTATGGTTAAAGTTTACTAGAGGAGTAGACTCTCCATCATAGTTCACTAATCGACACGCTAATTTATGCCAGTTAAAGAGTGATTTTTCCTGCTCCCTTTGCTCAGCACTTTCGAATTTATTCACATTGGTATTAGGTAACCAGTTTGCACCTTGGTATTTAATGATTGCCCTACCATCAACGTTTACCGAGTTCAAACCATCATTTGGGATTGCCACTTCCATTTCCTTAGCCGGATTTAACTCGATAGTGTTAAAAGCCGCGTTAAGCTTATTACCTATGTCTTTAGTTAACTCCCCACTTTTCTCAAAATACCGATAATCCGCTCTCCCCTGCTCATCTTTATCACTAAACACCAGGCTTAAGTAATCGTAAATCAATACTTCCGCTAAATCGCTAGTGTAGCGAATGGCTTCTTGAATATGGTTTTGCTGTAGAGCAGCTTCTATCCGAAACGCCACTTTTAAGGCGTAAGGCGTGTGCTTTCCGACCAAATGATGCAGAGGATGTGCAGAATGTTTAGGATCACCACCTATTTCCTCTTCACGCTCTAGCGCCAAAGTACCTTGCAACCAATGGCTTATATCCAGTAATACTTGTGTCCAGCGCCAGTTGTAATGTGCTTCTTTTTCTCTATTGGATTTACCCGAGATTTCAATGGCTATTTGCTGCTGCACCAACTGCGCAATAGTCGCGGCTCCGGCGTAATCACCATGCTGGAGCAATTGAATGGCTTGCTCACGAAAGCGGTAGGAAACATCCGGCGCAGGGTATTTGTCGGCGTCTTCTATCAACATTTCTCGGTCAAAATGTTGTGGCGCCACTATCTTATTGACCTTGTCAAAATATAAATGACACGCTGCACCAATCTGGTTTTTATACTCGGGAAAACCACCACCAGGGGAGTAGATACAGGTAACAGGCTCATTAACCCGCTTGGCAACCGACTCTTTTAAAGCAAATAAGACATTATCAATAATACCTATGGCTTTACGATTTACCGGGAAATTATCCTCTTCGCCGTCAGTTTCCATTCCACCTTTTAAATATCGCGTGTAAAAAGCAATGCCGTTGAGCTGTTTAGTTGCAGCGCCATCAAGTAACCTTGAAAACTTTTCAGCGATCTCTGTTTTATTGGAATATGGCTCAATACTTTCTTCAGCACAGTTATCCAGTTCCAGATAATTAGCCGCCCAATCGCAAACCAATTTACCTGCCGCGATATGCTCGCTCTTGGCGATATGAGCCTTGCCTTTTTCTTTTAACTCGGCCAAATCACGACAAGTATCAAACACAACAACCGCTTTGATCTGATACTTCTTTTGCAACTCGATCACAACCGGCATGGCTTTCACCAGCCAGACTTGTAGTTTATCTTTTTCACTTGGATTATTAGCAATACTTAAGCCCAACTTCTGTAGCTCTTTAGCGCTCTTATTACCTTTGAAATCCCGGTTTGTTTCAAATCCAAACATGCTTTGAACGTCCCGTTTGGGTTTAAACACAACTTCAAAATCTTCAGGAACCACCTCAATAGGTGGCTTATCTAACTCGGGCAATCTAGCTAATAGTGGTTTTAAGTGAACGCTATCACTCTTACTATCACTCTTACTCAAATGAGCTTGTCGAATAGTTTCATAATCAACCCAATCAGAGGCACTAGCAGGCTTCCACAAATTCGGGTTATCCAATAACCATTGATTCATTTCCCGTCCACTAACAAACACGCCAACCGGAAAACACATACCTCTAAGCTCACAATCAGCGTCGTCGCTAACCTGCACACCCAACTTGATATCTGAATTGCCAACAGTAATAACCAACACCGCAGGCACTAATGGCACCGCAGACTGACTCGACTTTTCAGTCGAGTCATTATCTAAGCTCTGCGTCATGGTTATTTGCCTGTTTTCTCTGGTAAGGCTTCTTTGAGCTTGGAGTGAGGTTTTAGGAGGCCATATTCAGGTGACTCACCAGATTCCAAAACATCAGAAATAAATTTGGGCTTTTGCCCATTAACAACGCGTCTTTGTGCAATCTGGTTTCCTCTCACGTTGCCATGATACTTCATGATAGTTTTTCCCTTGTTGTCCTCCGCCACGGGATACACAATTTGTCCTTCTGCATGTTGGAAGTTATGCAATATCAGCCAAGGCAATAAAACATCTCCCCAACAAGAGCCCCCTTTTGAATCAAGCATATGCCTGTGCATATATTCTATTGCAGCAACAATAACCTTCGAAAGATCATCATCACTGCCTAGCGCTTCAAATGGTCTGGAATCAGTTTTTTTCGGGATGATTATCAAGTCATGCCTATCAATGTTAAACACTACCGAACCTAACCCCATCGGCTTCCCATAGCCCAATTTATTAGCAAAAACAGGCTTTCCTTCAACGCTATTGGCTCGCACAGTTTCAATGTACTGCTTAACATTTTCTGGCAAGACAACTGAAATCTCTGGTTTCAGTAACAAATCCGGTTGAACTGAAATCAATAGCATTCCAAGCTCTACTCGGCTTAGCCCCTTAAAGCGAATATTGGAGCGATATTGAGTTTCGTTTGGGGAAACATATGCCAACGTTGGCGAGTACACCTCAGATAGGTTTTTAGATAGCTGAAGTTTTTCCGGATTAACCTGGTAAGATACAGGGTGCTTCTGATGACGATAAAATTTTCGGCCTGCTAGCTGCGAATCTTCATCCCCATTTACCCAACCCCAAGTATTCATCTCTGGCGAATCTTCGTCTTGTATCAAATTATGCTCCGCATTGGCCTTCGGTGTACCTGTTCTTGGCATCGCCCAGCAAAGCCCAATATCAGAAATTGACCTTCTCTTATTCTGCTCTCCCAACCACTCGACCGCGTGATTCACACTGACTTTACCTGCCAATTTACTAAAAGAACTTGATGACGTTTCGCTGTTATCTATTTGCTCAAGCTGTGCAACATCCCCAAACATATTTCGCATAATATTAAGCTGCTCAGGTAATGCATGGGAATTAAAGGCTTCTTCTTCACCTAGAGCCAGTTCAGCTCTAAGCTTGCCTTGACCATTTGAGTTGTTGAGCAGCTTCACCGAATCCTTGTAGATCCATCGGTAACGGTAGTGGTTACCAAACGAAACAATATTGTATGGATTACCTTGTTTATCAATTTCTGCTTCCACAAAGATCAGCAACCGGCCTTTATCATTCGGCGCCCAATTTGCTAAATTTCTCTGTGCATTAATGCCGTCTTTGACACTTTGTAATGTAACTCCTTTTTGCTTTTTGCCTGTATTACCAAAATGCGGGTGGTGTGAATCAATATGACCGTGCTTTGAATCCTTTAGGTGTTCTGTAGTTTGCTTAAATTGTTCAATTAATTGGTCATCAATTACAAACTGGTAGTTACTTATTTCCTCTGAAGATATTTCTCGGTTAAGAATCGGATTGCCTTTTAAATAAACTTCATCATATACAAGTGGGACTTTTCTTTTATTGGCAAGATGGAATAGTTTTGTAAATGCTCTATCAGCATCAATTCCATCAAGATAGCGCAGACGTTCCCCTGCGTAATTAAACCCCCTATAACCACCTTCATGCTCTTCAGGAAATTTAACATCATTTAACCGATAGAGATTTACAATGATCTCGCAAACTTCATTAGATTGCTGGTCATAGCGCACATCTTCAACGGTTGCAGCAAATGCTCCTTTGTTGCGTTGCAGACCCTCTAATTTTTTTACATTCAAATTAGGGCGATAGGACAAAGTCTTTTCTGCAACTCTTTGCATGGGTGCTGAAACTAAAGCACCAATATTATTCCGCAACATCCCCATTAAGCTGGAACCATGAATTAATGACAATTGTTGCTCTTCATGTTCAATGAAATTCGGTAACGATATTGTCTTTTTTTCAAACGCTTGCTCAGCTTTCTTTAAACTTTTTGAATCACTCTGCTTATTAAGTAAAGTGTTTTTGATGTACTCACGAAGGGGTTCAAGACTTTCTTTACCACTAATGTTTAAAGATGAAAGTTGACTAAGTGGCACTTGATAGTTACCAAAATGCCCAGGGGTTAAACAGGTAATTGTGCAATTTAACGTGCCACTAAATGTATCTTCAAAATAGGTATGATGACCAACTGTGTTCACATAAACCGTATTCAGTTTTCCGTTTTGAACCACCTGTGGAATATGATGATAAGGCGCATCGACTCCCTTACGAATGTTTTCTTGCTTTTGAGGAACTAGCTCTTCTTTTGAGAAGAACTTTAATTCGGTATAGACATCCTCTTTGCTTTGTTCTTCTTCGCCATTTGTCTCGATATTCTGTTTCGATTTTAGCGCCGTTACAACATCACTTATTTCACCCAAGAATATTGCGACATTAGTCAAAATAGATTTGCCATCGCGCACTGCTGGCTCAGCCAGAAAATGAAAAGTATTTTCTTCAATTAAGTCAGCAAGTGCATTGTTTTCCATCACTCGGCACTCATTTTCATCTCGCTCAAAATCCAGCAATTCTTCGTTAAACCTAAAAAACAAAACATCAAAATATATATTTTCCTGAAATCTCAATTTATTTAACGATATGAAGTGTTCTGTGTCACCAGAGTCAGAATCAGATTCAATGACAATAAAGCGATTTTTTCGTTTACCGCCTTTGTATTCAAACTCCTTAAATTTGAAAAGCTTCATCACTCACCTCCCTCTTCTTTGCAATTACTTTCCGATGCAGTTTCACCATTAAAAAACAAGGCGGAACCTTGCTGCTTAAACACCCACCGCTGTTTATTTAGTGACGGATTCGCTTCTTGAGCTTTTTGGCTAAAGCGTATGTCGAGTTCTTGTTGTGAATAAACCTTCCGCTCAACGGGTTTCTGCTCAGCACTTTCATCCAGCGTTTTATGCAGCACAAAACAAGGCTGGTGTTCGGCTGCTAGCAAGTTGCCAGTGTCGGTGAGTAAACGCAGGTAATGCCTGGGTGTACTGATAATGGCTTCGCTAATTTGGCGCTCAGGCTGCTGAACTAACGCTTCTTGCAAATCGTCTATATTGCTAAAGTAGCTGGGGAAAAGTTCGTTATTTCCTAACGTGACAGGCTCTACCCAAATAAAGCAGGTATCGCCCACATCTTTGCTCATAAAGCTGGTGCCTTCCAACGAGCCTTCGCCACACCATTGTTCTAACACGTTCCTTAAGGGCGAATTCATTGTATTAGCCATGTTGCACCTCCTGTTGTTTCGACTCGTCATTCACGGGTGCAGCCTGTGCGTCTTCTTCAAACGTCCATGTTAACCAGCCACTGTCTACCCATTGCTTACTACCCACAGCAAGCAGGCCAAGTTTTGCCATTTCAATGGCTGCGCCAAGAAGCTGCTCATGCTTGGCCATATCTTCTTCGGGTGCGGTGATCACAATTTCCCCTTCCAGGGCTCCACTAATAATTGAACAACGCATGTGCTTGCTGCTTTCGTACACGCCGCCGATAAATTCGTCTTGTGCGTGTCCGTGAAGCAACAAGGAGTCCCAGTTTTTCTTTTTCTCTTGCTCTTGCTCTTGCGCTTGCGGTTGCTCTTGCTTTTCGCCTTGCCCTTGCGGTTGCGCTTCTTTCAAGCGAGCATCGCTAAAGAAGATGTAGCTGCTTTCTTCGGTGGTGCCGAACAGTTTGTTGTAGGCATTATTGGTTTCTGAGCTATTGGCTTCTGGGTTATTGCGATGGGTGACACCTTTGTTATTGGGTTTGCCACAGTTCAACAAGCGCCAGCATTCATGAGCAAAAACGCCGCGAATACTGGAACCGGGAATATAGGGATCGTTTTGTGCATCCATCACGGGTTGAGAGCTGGGCACAGAGTAAAATGCCTCGGGGTATACTTTTATTACTTCACCTCGGTCGTTCTTCCTTTGTTCAGGTTCTGGCTCATAACCCGGTGGCTTGGAAGCCTGTTTACGCACCGTATCCATTACATCGTCCACGTTATGACCACCGACCAAATAGCCGTTAAGCCCATAGCCGTCTGCGTCGATACCCGGTGTTAAACTGTAGCGATAACGCCTGGTTTTCCAATGGCCTATAGGTAACTGTTGTAAGCCAAACGCTTCGTTCCAATCCTCATTGTCACTGGCATAAATGTGACGAGAGACTTCATGAGCAGGGTTATTAACCAGATCATCAGCAGTCTCTTTAGGTGACTGAAACGCATCAGGCCACTTGTCGGCTTGCGCGGTAGTCAGTCGAACCGCTTTTAAGTCCGTTAATTGAAACCAGCCTAATCCTGCTGCTACTTTTCGCCCCAGAAACGCCCCATGATCAGCCCAGTGCTTTAATGCCAAAGCAGCCAATTGCTCTTCCAGAATTTGTCCGTTTGAATCAGCCTTTTCATCAAGTCGTGCTTCGGGTTTTCCTTGGGATAGCGCATCAAACGTATTCACCTCCATCAGAAAATCCCAGCTAATTGGGTTACCCTTTGCATCAATATGCGACAGAGTTTCAATGTCGAATAACGCTCCTTCTTCCTGCGCACCAGTGATTTCGTTAATTTTTACCTGCTGGCGCACCATCAGTTTTGGCTGGCAACCTTCTTGCAAATGAGCATTGTGCAAAATCCAGTTGGACGGAACTGGCGCTTCGTCTACCTTACTATGGCCTTTACTGGTCACTTCTCGCGGTAACGAACCTTTATAACGCTTTCTGGCTGTGTCGATTAACGCCCCTGCCAGCGAGGTTCCGCGCAAAATAAAACGCCCTTGTCCATCTCGTAACACAGGCATGTCGATTGTGGTTTGCGCATCGGCACCGCCAGTGGAAAACTCTGATTTTTGGACTAATTTACCTACAAATAATGTACGGTAATTTTTCGGATTTGACTGTTGAGCACTCATTCTGCGGCCTCCTTGTCATTAACCTGTTGCTTATCGGCAGTGATGTGCAACCAGATTTTGTCGAAGAAATACAAGCTAAAAGTAATTTGGTCACCGAAAACCTTGCCCTTAATTTCCTCCTCCCAAACCTTGAAAGCTTGCTCTACGCTCAACCAGGCATTGTTGTGGATCTCGCGCTTGGTAAATTGCTTAAACAAATCAGCAATAGCGGAACTGGAGTCTGTTCCAGAAGCATGTTCATATTCCAGCCGCCTAACCTTTTGCCTTAACTGCTGCCACTGCTGTTTACTGACGTTTTTATCGGTGTCCTTAATAGTCTTTTTAAGGCTATCTGAAATTTTATCTTTCCAAAGTAAATCCGCTTGTTCATAAAGCTTTTCAGTATTGCAGTATGGCGACGAACTGTTATTGGCTTCTTGTGTTCCAGCACTTGCCCAAACCAGCTCAGGGACATCAGCATAGACATAAAATCGCCCTAAGCCCTGCGCTTGCCGTTGCCCAATAGCCGGTTTCTCAAACAATTTCACTAACAACTGTGTTACCAGTTCCCGTTGCTCATGCGTGAGATTTTGCCAATCAAAATGCAATACACTACCCGCAGCAATTGCTTGCTCAGATCGTTTAGGCAAACCACTGGCAGGGTTAAAGCCTGTAATAGCAGTGGTAGAACTTCGTTTGAAAAGATGCTCTTCAGGAATGGTTTCACCGTTTAGATTAAGTGCCTTTGCCAGCATTTCTACCGACAACTCTGAATAGGGCTGCAAGTTATCGTCGTACACTAGCCAGGGTGACGTTGTCACCACTGTCACTGAGCTTGTTTTTTCTGTTATTGCTGGCATCTTTGGCTTGGCTACAGAAACAGCGTTGACTACTCGTACAGGTGCCCCACCTCGTCCTATCAATAAGGGCTGCCCTTGTAGCAAACCCGTTAACATCCCGTGATTCAGTTCTTCCAGCAATGCTTTTGTGGGAACACATAGCTGGCATGAAAACAAGGTTCCCTTGGGCAACACTTCCTCGGTGAACAGGTTGGCATCATCTCGCTTCGAGTCTCGATTCGTTAAACCGTTGCGCATGTGAATCGCTGTTTTTTGCTTCAACAATGCCCAACTGTCGGCCTTATCTTTAACAAAAGAAACATAATGCCCCTCTCCTACTTTTTTGAGCTTCGGCGCTGATGACTCCCCCTCTCTTTCCCCTACAACAGGCGCATTCACTTGAGGCAGCGTTTTAGTGTTATTGAACCACCAAGGTAATGAAACAGCGCTAGAGCCAGCTTGTTCCTGCTCACCTTCAACTGCCCCTTGACTCGCACCAGCTTTTGCAACGCCAAAATGTTGAGGTAGAGGAAAACAGAAATTTACGTCGCTAGCCGGAACGGGATAAGCATAGCCAACACCCAATTCGCCATTAATAAGCCGATTAAATAGAGCTGGTTGTTTATTTTGCTTACACCAGTTTGCCAAGGCTCCCAACATTTTATTGCCGTCAATAAAGGTGTCGGTAGGCACTACATTGCCGGGTTTATTGGTAGAAGGCAGGCGCACAGGTTCAAGGGCTTCAAGCGTAAGCTGAACAAGGGTATTTTCGCCCTTAAACTCCACCTTGCTTTGCTGGTTAACTGAGGCGTTTTCAATTTCGGGGGTCGGTTTGAGACAGCCCAGTTGTATCGCCCCGGTAGCGCGATGTTTTTGGCTTCCCAGCGCATACATGCGCTTTAGAATGCACAACATGGCTTCTTGGTATGTTTTAAGTTTCGAGCTTTGGTCACTGGACACACCAAAGAACTGATAGCGACAGGTAAACTCAGT
This sequence comes from Paraneptunicella aestuarii, assembly GCF_019900845.1. Classification (NCBI taxonomy): domain Bacteria; kingdom Pseudomonadati; phylum Pseudomonadota; class Gammaproteobacteria; order Alteromonadales; family Alteromonadaceae; genus Paraneptunicella; species Paraneptunicella aestuarii. Next base: position 3,023,152 of record NZ_CP074570.1, read on the forward strand.
CCCGGCGCGCATGTATTGCTTGGTACGTAAGCTGGCATCTTGAGCAGCACGGTTATATAAGCTACGTTCTTTGCTCATTTCATTTTTTGTATCTTTATGAGCTTGCTTGCCCAAAGCCGTGGAAGAAAGCTCAATAAAAAATGACTCTGGCGAACGAACTTGCTTGTCTTCTTCCGACAACTCAGCAGAGAACACAATCAAACAACCTTGATCAAGGTTCTCTCTTTCCGCGCCAAACAAGGCATTTACCGTTTTCAGATGTTCTTTGTTACCCGTAAAACGCGCCCAATCGAACGCCGCTTCACGCAAAATACCTTTTAGATGTTGTCGCCAAATAATAGGGTAGCCTTGGTCGTCACGGGTATTAAAACTGTCTACAAGACCATTTCCAACGCCCGTACCGATGTGAGTGTCTTCCAGTAAGGTTAGCGTGAATGTGTAACTATTAACGTATGGCTGGCTCATGCGTTAACCTCCTTGCCCATTTTTTCGTTGCTCATACGACGTAACTTGTTTTTAAGTTCGTGAACTTCCATTAAGTCGGCGTAGTAGCTCATCATTACAGCCGGATCATTATCAATCTTCATCCAGGGGAAACCTGCGGTATTAGCGTCGCCTTGCGATTGAAGCTGCATGGCCTGTTCTACGCAGTGTCGGGTATTGGGCGGTACTTTTTGCCAGGCTATCGTTGAAGCCAGCTCACCCTGCGGCAACAACGACAAGGCATTCAGCATTTGGCTACGGGCTGGAGCACCTTCTTTTTGCAATGCTTTTTGTAAGCTATCGTCGGCTTCTAGCAAACGATCTAGCGTCATAGTGTTGCCATTTCCCGTCCCCTCTTCTGCGCTGCAAAGGTAGGGCTTTGCGGTGGTCAACAGCGTTTTATTGTTAACTTTGTGAATATGGTTTTGAAGGCGAGCGTCGATAGGCTCATCCACCCATGCTTGAGTGATCACTTCCCAATCTACAGTTGAATAACGCTGTTGGGCTTTAGGCAACCCTCGCCACTTCACTTTGGCCGAACTTGCCAACGCTTCTGCCACATGATGTAAACGATGCATAGGTAAAGCTGCCTTGGCGATGGCAACCCCAAACCCCATCGACAAGGGCTCGCCATCACGTAAGTTTTGGCTTTGCAGTTTATTGGCAATCTCAGACACCAAAGGCAAAGCGTACTTGGCACGACAAGCCAGCATTAAATCGTCGCCCCCCAACATAAACAATTCAAACGGGCGGGTTTCCTCAAAGGCAAATTTTTCAAAAGTAGTGGTTAAGGCGGCTTTAACCGACTTACGCATAGCCACACGCGCAGCGTGGTAGAAGGACTCAAACAACGCGTCTTTTTCAAGGTAGCTAAGTGCCTCATTCTCAGATTTATTCTTTAAATAAGCCTTGGCTCGGTTACCCATGTTGTTACCGTCGGCAACAATTAGCGCCAGGTAATCATCGCCAGCGAGGTGATTCAATTCTTCGGCTTTTTCCAGTGCATTTGGAAGGGTTGAAAGCCCTTGAATCAATAAACTGCCTACGTCCTGTGACGGTTTATTCGATTTTGCTTTACCCTGTTCATGGCGCAAACTCACAGAAGACGATACCCAAAACTTATCGTCATTACTTTTTCTCGCTATTTCCTGAGCCACACCTTCATGACTTAACTGGCACGGCTGAAATACAGGTAAAGGCGGAATGTTCAATTGGGGAGAATAATAAGAATCATCGGTTGGAGAAGAACTAACACTATTTTCTTCAATTAAATTACCTTCACTATCAAGCTCGTGGCACTTCACTTGTACGGTAATTCCCGGCAACTCTTTGGCAATATGTGCAGTAGCTTCCTTAATAAAGGCTTTAGCTTTGCCTTTTTCAGAGAAATGTGCCGTAAAATGCCCACCATCACGGCTTAAAATGCCTTTTTGCCACATAGCGTTTGGGTCGTCATCGCCCCCTAATGGATCACCCTCAATAGCCCCATCAAGCTCAAACTTCCCAGCAGGAGCACTACAGTTATGTGTTCCAGCCAGGTTAACCAAATCCTGACGGATCACCTGCCCCAGCAACGCATTCGCACCACGCATAACCGCCAACCTTGGAACATCAAAAATAAACCGCTGAATGCCCCCAAATTCAATCTTAACGATAAAACTCACATCACCATCCTTATTCCTGAAAAATCAGCCATTATGGATAGCACAAATCAAAACATATGCAAATGTTTTATACCTTATTATATTTTTAACAGATTCAGATCAAACTCGAGTTAAAATAGCTTAACAAAAGGCGTTTAAAGGAATTAATTAAAAAGGACAAAGATAAGGAAAGGTAAATAGAAATAGTTAAAGATAGAAAAGCGATATTGCGAGAGAAGTAATGGAGCTTTGTTAAATCAATGTCCAACCAATCCATCGTCATAAGACCGTCGACATAAGCACCTCTGTTTTGAGGGGGGATAAGTTCAGCCGACGAGCCCGACGCAATAGAGTCAAAAACCAGAGAATAAACTACTGTTGTATCTATCTGAACCGCACCAACTACACCAATTCATTAATATTGGTCACCTTGCTGACTAACCCAATAGTCTGGCTTACGATGCAAATTTGCCACAGCAAGAATAACGATAGATTTTTCATTCTCTGTGTAAATCAGGCCGTAAGGAAAGTTATGAAGCAAGCACCTTCGAGTTCGTTCACTTACCCGTTGCCAAGAAGAGGGGTATGCGATAATCCGTTTAAGGCCAGAGTTAACTTCTGAGATAAAGCGATCACCCAAGCCATTCAATTGAGATTCGTAATACTCGAAAGCATTATCTAACTCCAACTGAGCAAGCCTTGCAAACTCAACCTTTTTTTGCATACTTTTTCAACACATCCTTTGCTGAAACTGTTTCCAATTGACCCGAGTTTAATGCATCAACTCTGGACTCAACTTCCTTACCCCAAACATCTTCAAATTCTGAGGTCGGTGTATCCAGACTTTTCAATAAACGCTCTACCAGCTCTATTCGAGCCTCAGAAGGTAATGACAAGGCTGTATCAATAATATCCGATTGTTGATTTTTCATAGCACTTACGATTCAAAGGGTATTATCTAGAAGATAACACTCTGGCAATAAAGAGCAAAGCTCAAGCCGTTATCAAATAAGGCAGCGTATTTAGATTTAACGTATTTGAGCGTTTTTGGCACGAGCACTAAACCCTGTCCACTAATCACCATCGAGTTTACGGTTGTTTAACCCGTCCGTGGTATTTGGTTCCAGCCGCGACTTCCTGTCGCGTCGTTCGTTCCTTTTATCGTGATTACCTATCACGATAAATCTGCTTCGCAGACCGGAGCCTCACCCCTAAGAGCTCTGCAACAATGACTTCATGGGTCATGCCGACGGCTCGCCTTTGTTTCACGGGCACTCTGCCCTAATCAATCCTTCGTCATTCCGGCCTCCGAGCCGGAATCCAGAGAATCAGCAACAGTTGTGTCTGTTACAACCTTGCTAACTCCAACCATGTTTATTCGCGCTTTCCCTGCGCTCACCCCTTCGGGGCCATGCTAAAGCATGTTCAAATCCATTCCCGATGGATTTGTCACGGGCACTCTGCCCAATCAATGCGTCGTCATTCCGGCCTCCGAGCCGGAATCCAGAGAATCAACAACAGTTGTGTCTGTTATAACCTTGCTAACTCCAACCATGTTTATTCGTCCCATCCTTGGGACTCACCCCTTCGGGGCTAGCCTTCGGCTATTCAAAAATGTTCCCGACATTTTTGTCACGGGCACTCTGCCCTAATCATCGCTCTTATCAACAACACACCAGATTCAACAGGTGCTTGTCTGGAAGTCTCCACCACATTCAACCACGTTTATTCGCGCTTTCCCTGCGCTCACCCCTTCGGGGCTAGCCTTCGGCTATTCAAAATTGCTCCCGGCAATTTTGTCACGGGCACTCTGCCCTAAGAGCTCTGCAACTTTATTAACCCATAATCCTTCGGGAGCGCGACAGCCGTTGTTTCACGGGCACTCTGCCCTAATCAATGCGTCGTCATTCCGGCCTCCGAGCCGGAATCCAGAGAATCAACAACTGTTGTGTCTGTTACAACCTTGCTAACTTCAACCATGTTTATTCGTCCCATCCATGGATATAACTTTCATTGAAGCGCCAACAAGTTTACGGTTGCTTAACCCATCCATGGTGGTTGGTTCCAGCCGCGACTTCCTGTCGCGTCGTTCGTTCCTTTTGGCGTAATTACCTATTACGCCAAATCTGCTTACTCAGACCGGAGCCTCACCCCTAAGAGCTCTGCAACTAAGAAGGATAATTTTTATGTTTGAGTTATTTATGGTTTCACGGGCACTAAACCCTGTCCACTAATCACCACCGAGTTTACGGTTGTTTAACCCATCCGTGGTGCTGGGTTCCAGCCGCGACTTCCTGTCGCGTCATTCGTTCCTTTTATCGTGATTACCTATCACGATAAATCTGCTTCGCAGACCGGAGCCTCACCCCTAAGAGCTCTGCAACATGATAATTTCTTTCTTGGCCATAAACTTATTGTCGTTTCACGGGCACTCTGCCCTGATTAATCCGCCGTCAAAGTCCCCTCCCCTGGAAAAGGGGAGGGCTAGGGTGGGGTCAAAAACCATCTCACCACATTCAACCATGTTTATTCGTCCCATCCATGGGACTCACCCCTTTGGGGCTAGCCTTCGGCTATTCACCAAGATTTGTTGGAACAAATCAGAACAGCTTTAGCTGGCTTGCGAAGCAAGTGGAGCACATGGATGTGCGACATAAAAACGCTCCAGGCGTTTTTGTCACGGGCACTCTGCCCTAAGAGCTCTGCAACATAAAAAAAGACAGGGGCAGTGTTCGGGGTGTAAGGTTTCACGGGCACTCTGCCCTAATCAGTCCGTCGTCATTCCGGCCTCCGAGCCGGAATCCAGAGAATCAACAACGGTTGTGTCTGTTACAACCTTGCTAACTCCAACCATGTTTATTCGTCCCATCCATGGGACTCACCCCTTCGGGGCTAGCCTTCGGCTATTCACCAAGATTTGTTGGAACAAATCAGAACAGCGTTAGCTGGCTTGCAAAGCAAGTGGAGCACATGGAAGTGCGACATAAAACGCTCCCGGCAATTTTGTCACGGGCACTCTGCCCTAAGAGCTCTGCAACACTTTTCTCTGCGTATTTTTACGCAAATAATTTGTTTCACGGGCACTCTGCCCTAAGAGCTCTGCAACCATAAACGAAGAGATAATAAAAAATGGAAAAAGAGTTTCACGGGCACTCTGCCCTAAGAGCTCTGCAACATTAATAAATGTCTGATAAATATGAGATTTTGGGTTTCACGGGCACTCTGCCCTAAGAGCTCTGCAACTGAATACCTAGAATGGCAGTGCTTTTATTATGCGTTTCACGGGCACTCTGCCCTAAGAGCTCTGCAACAGCGGGCTTCTGGAGGCCTTGATTTTAAAGGGCTACAGAAGGGCTTTACTACCATCATTTATTAAAGAACGTGTTTTCGGTTGTTGAACCCTTCCATGGTGAGGGCTTCCAGCTCGGCATCCATGCCTCGCGTTCGAGCCTGAAATTGCTGCGCGCTCTCGCAATTTCCGGGCGGCTCTCACCCACCAATTTTTTATTGGTAAAAATCATGGCTTTTCATTACTGTTTTTGCAAGTTTCATTTGTTGCTTGTCTTCCCGTTATTAAAGGGGTGTCACCATGTGTTTTTTGAAAAAGCAAGAAATTAAATTCATAACCCATTGTTTTAATTGAGTTATTTTAAAAAGCCGAAACAATCTGTTACTTATATCAATTTCATGGTGATTTTTTAGCATTAATTCCTTTTTGAAATATATAAAACAACTCAAAAATCAACATTTATCAGTCCTTTTTTAAGTATTCTATGCTTTTATCCTGTTGTCTCTTTTTGGTGTTTTCCCATTCCTTTTCAACGAGTCAAATAAAAGCAATTTAATTCAACAAAGTCAATTAATTACAGGTGTTTTTACTATCACTTTTTGTGCTTATTTTCGGCCTTGCATTCCTTTTTATTCTTTCTCTATATTTTCTATTTTTGATATATTTTTAGCTGTTTCTGATGTTTGATGTGACGAATCGAAAAAGGGAAGAGAAAGTAAAAAGAAAAAAGAAATTTAAACCGTATTAAATAGTCGCCGCTTTTAGGTGCTCGAACACCCAAAAGCAGCTAACCATCACAAACTATCAAGGAGTTTATAATGGCTGAACATGATTTTAAGGGCTTTGGGGGATGTTTTGTCAAAGAGTTTCCGCTTGAACGGGGGAATTTGGTGTTAAAACAGCGTTGGTTGTCGCTTTTTCATGCGAATTCAGGCAGCCAGAACCACACGGGCGAGCCTGTATTCGGCTCTTCTCTCTCACAGGCTCAGGCATCGTTATTGGTACTTCCCGGGTATGTATTAATTACGACTCAACCTCAGTTGTGTGGGCAATTGGCGGGCATTGCAGAATTACAGTTCCGGCAAGACGAGTTAAAGCAGGATTTTTCCCACGCCATTGAAGGTTTGCTCATGCAAATCACCAGGTCAACGCCAGTGCTCATGTAGAAAATTCATGTAGCGAATTCATGGCAGGCCGTTTCGGGAGGCTTGTGTTAATGGCCTCCTTTATTGGTGAAATGGAATAGTCGAAATAGCCGAAATAAAAAACCTTAGCTCACAACATCCCATTGCCTTACAATGCCAACCTCGGGGTTTAATACCGCCCGACATCCGCTAACCTAAAGTGCTCATTGCAAGGTTTGTCAAAAAACCTACTTAACTTGCTGAAATAAAACACTTTTTCAGCCAGACATAAGAAAAACGATTAGCGGAAAACAAAAGCTCTTTAACAATCAACCAGTTAGCAACACAAACGCAAATGGACATTGCACCAAAAACCTCAATATCAAGGCTAAATAAAGAGGTTAGCGGAAAACACCAAACCAGGCCGCAAGGAATAAGGCCAACAACAGAGGGAGTTGCAACCAAACCTCAGGGCGAAGTGCCCGTGAAACCACATTAACTCCTCAGCCTGACGCTGAATCAAATGTTGCAACCAAACCTCAGGGCGAAGTGCCCGTGAAACACTAGGGGTTGTGCAATTTCTTCACTAGGGGGTGGTTGCAACCAAACCTCAGGGCGAAGTGCCCGTGAAACATATGATCACCGAAACTGTAAACACCGTGTCCACGTTGCAACCAAACCTCAGGGCGAAGTGCCCGTGAAACAAAGCCCCGATAGGTCTGACATCGGGGCTTTTTGTTGCAACCAAACCTCAGGGCGAAGTGCCCGTGAAACACGCAGAGGTCTATTGCCCCTAGTACATTGGATGGTTGCAACCAAACCTCAGGGCGAAGTGCCCGTGAAACATGGAGTCAGGCGGAGCAATACACACGCTACAGAAGTTGCAACCAAACCTCAGGGCGAAGTGCCCGTGACGAATCTTTCGGGAGAAGATTCGAACATGCTTTAGCATGGCTCCGAAGGAGTGAGCGCAGGGAAAGCGCGAATAAACATGGTTGGAGTTAGCAAGGTTGTAACAGACACAACGGTTGTTGATTCTCTAGATTCCGGCTCGTAGGCCGGAATGACGACGGACTGATAGGGCGAAGTGCCCGTGAAACCTGACCATACATCTAACGTATTAATCACGGGTGGTTGCAACCAAACCTCAGGGCGAAGTGCCCGTGAAACTTTACAAATAGTTATCTAACTTTTTCAGCATCATGTTGCAACCAAACCTCAGGGCGAAGTGCCCGTGACAAATCCATCGGGAATGGATTTGAACATGCTTTAGCATGGGCCCGATGGGGGTGAGGCTCCGGTCTGCGAAGCAGATTTGGCGTAATAGGTAATTACGCCAAAAGGAACGAACGACGCGACAGGACGTCGCGGCTGGAACCAAGTACCATGGAAGGGTTAAGCAGCCGTAAACTCGTTGTCGATTCAATGAAAGTTATATCCATGGATGGGACGAATAAACGTGGTTGGAGTTAGCAAGGTTGTAACAGACACAACCGTTGTTGATTCTCTGGATTCCGGCTCGGAGGCCGGAATGACGACGGATTGATTGGGCGAAGTGCCCGTGAAACCGACTAATTCAGGGAGTTTAAAGCCACATGCAGAGTTGCAACCAAACCTCAGGGCGAAGTGCCCGTGACGAATCTTTCGGGAGAAGATTCGAACATGCTTTAGCATGGCTCCGAAGGAGTGAGCGCAGGGAAAGCGCGAATAAACATGGTTGGAGTTAGCAAGGTTGTAACAGACACAACCGTTGTTGATTCTCTAGATTCCGGCTCGTAGGCCGCTATGACGACGGACTGATAGGGCGAAGTGCCCGTGACAAAAATGTCGGGAACATTTTTGAATAGCCGAAGGCTAGCCCCGAAGGGGTGAGCGCAGGGAAAGCGCGAATAAACGTGGTTGGAGTTAGCAAGGTTGTAACAGACACAACCGTTGTTGATTCTCTAGATTCCGGCTCGTAGGCCGGAATGACGACGGACTTATTGGGCGAAGTGCCCGTGACAAATCCATCGGGAATGTTTTATGTCGCACTTCCATGTGCTCCACTTGCTTCGCAAGCCAGCTAACGCTGTTCTGATTTGTTCCAACAAATCTTGGTGAACATGCTTTAGCATGGGCCCGATGGGGGTGAGGCTCCGGTCTGCGTCAGCAGATTTGGCGTAATAGGTAATTACGCCAAAAGGAACGAACGACGCGACAGGAAGTCGCGGCTGGAACCAAGCACCATGGATGGGTTAAACAACCGTAAACTCGTTGTCGCTTCAATGAAAGTTATACCCATGGATGAGACGAATAAACGTGGTTGAATGTGGTGCAGTTCAGGTAGACACAACTGTTGTTGATTCTCTGGTTTTTTATTCTCTTGCATCGGGCTCGTAGGCCGGAATGACGGAGGACTGATAGGGCGAAGTGCCCGTGACAAAAATGTCGGGAACGTTTTATGTCGCACTTCCATGTGCTCCACTTGCTTCGCAAGCCAGCTAACGCTGTTCTGATTTGTTCCAACAAATCTTGGTGAGCATGCTTTAGCATGGGCCCGATGGGGGTGAGTCTCAGGGATGAGACGAATAAACGTGGTTGAATATGGTGCGGTTCAAATAGGTACAACCGTTGTTGATTCTCTGTTTTTTTATTCTCTTGCATCGGGCTCGTAGGCCGGAATGACGACGGATTGATTGGGCAAAGTGCCGGTGACAAATCCATATTGGTGAGCTCAGCCCAAAAGAAAAAGGCACCCACCCGTTAAGGATGAAGAGCCTTGCTTGTGTGACATAAACCAGATTTACAGCGTTAACCAGAACCAGTCTGACTAAGAACGAAAATAGTTTATATCGTTATTAAACTGATGCAGGTTGGGGAATAATTCATTGATGTCCGGTTGAGATACGCCAAACCATGTGGCTAACGACGCAAACATTTGCTCGTTCGCTGTGGTTGGGATCAAGTTGAAGTCGACGGTTTGCTCCGGCATATCACCGTAGATCTTGTTCCCATCAACGGAACCGCCCAGTATCAGTTGATGCCCTGCCCAGCCGTGGTCGGTTCCATCGCCATTGGAGCGCAATGAGCGACCAAATTCAGACATGGTAAAGGTAGTCACTTCGTTTTCGATGCCTTTTACCTGGGTGTCTTGATAAAAACTGGCTAGCGCTTCACTCAGCGTAGTTAACAAGGCCGGGTGCGTATTAACCTGATTTTTATGGGTATCAAAGCCTCCTAGCCCGACAAAAAAGATTTGCCGCCCTACTCCATTCGCTCTGCCAATTTCAATTAGTTTGGCGACGGTATTCAGCTGAGTGCCAAGGTTTGTGGCTGGATAAGTTACTGTACTGTCAGCCACCGCCGCTATTTGGGTTGCCAAACTAGCGTTATTATCAATGGCGCTGCTGTAAAGGTCGAAAAAGGCTTGTTGTAAACGATTACTGGTGGAGAAATTCGTCCTGTAGTTATTAATCGCGTTGGTACGGGTTGATAACAGCCCGGTGCCCGTTGTCAGAAACGATGTCTCAATAAACCCGTCCGAATTAGTGGCGTAGGGACTGTAGCGTATGCCCTGTTGCCAGGTATTCGTTCCGCCAAGACTGATATCACGAATAAAGTTAGCCTCCTGTACGGCATTATTGTTGTGCCAGCTATCTAACATACGACCGCCCCAACCGCCCATTTTCTGGTTCAGGTCGGCACCCCGCATCCAGTTTTCCTGAGAGCCGTCATGCGCATACAATCCGTGTGGCTTTTTGGCGTTGCTGTTTACACTGCCGTCACTGTTATACATGGGAACAACAAGAGGGCCAACGTTACCCTGAATCGCTAATGCGCCATTATTGAACAAGGTTCTTAATGCGCTCATGTTCTGATCAAAGGCGATACCATCCGCGAATGTCATGTTGGCTGGCGTAACTTCAAGCCCCAATGGGCGAGCCAGATTGCCTCGCACATCTTCATAGGCTTGCCTTGACGCGCCAGTCATCGGGGTAAACATATTAAAGGAGTCGTTTCCACCATACAGAAACACACAGACCAAGGCTTTGTAATCGCTGCCGGGAGTCGCAGCTGCACTGACCATGCGCAAACCAGACGAGACATAAGCCGCAGCGCCAAGGCTCCCCATAACGGCTTGTTTGATAAAAGCGCGGCGATTAATACGTAAATCTTTCATGATATTTCCCTCTGATTAACGTTGAATGGCAAATTCGGGACTTAAAAACAACATGATCATCACGTTGCCAATGGCGTCCTGATCGAAAAATTGATTTTTACGCGTGCCGTCTGCTCTTAAATCTTTGTCGCGGGTAACTTGCAATAAACCAATAACTTGCGCACGCAATGCCGCGCTCATTTGCCCTTGAGTAAACATCAGGTCGATATAATCTGCATAAGCATTTAAGCCCGCTTCTCTGGTATCGTAACTCTCAATAAGTGCAGCGAGACTGTCATAACGAGAGGTTTTGAACCGGACTTCATTGAGCCAGAAGTTGTTCGTTGTTATCCATCGGTCTTCACTGTTAATTTGGAATTCTGGCGAAACCATGCCTTCTGGCAAACCGGGTTGAGTAAAGTCGAATCTGAAAAAGTTAAACACTGAATTCGCAACCAGCGGCGCTTGCCCAATGCTTCCCTCAAGGCCGTAATAATAGGGAGCATCGCCTTCAGGATAGACATCCAACGCTCTGAAGTAATTGGTTAGCATGATGATGGGTTCTTTTAACTTACCGTAATTGTCAGCATTGCCGGATACATGACCATTGCGAGCTTCATCGTCTAGAAAAATGGCCTTGGCTACCGCAGCCATATCGCCTTTCACGCCTTTGCCATTATTATTAAAAACGGCGGCAACCCGTGCGACATAAGCCGGTGTTGGATTGGATGTAATCAAAAGCTGGATTAATCGTTTACTGACAAAAGGCGCGATGTTCTGATGCGCAAAGATATCATCCAATGCCGCATCAATATCTGATTTCACACTATCTGGATTAGCAGGCAATACCGTGGAAAGTAACTGTTTTTCCGACACATCATGCTTGGAATAGTTTGCGGTCATGGGAGTTTCCATCGTGGCAAATCGTTCGTCACATCTGTCGGCATAACATAAGCCAGTGAACACTTTGGCAAAGCCCTTTATCTGTTCCTGAGAATAAGTGGCAACGGGTTCGCCATCTTGTAATTGATATTCACCGTTTTGTTGCAGTAAATAAGGACCCAAAGACATCAGCTGCATAATTTCGCGAGCATAGTTTTCATCGGCCTCACTCGCTCCGTCACCATCATGTGCTTCGTTGGGTGAATAGGTTAAATAGGTGCCCATCACCGGATGCATGGTCACGTCATACATCAGGTCTCGGTAGTTACCCAAAGCACCATTAATCAGAGTGTCGTAGTAATACATCAAGCCGGATTGCTTCCTGAGCATGATGTTACCAACTTGCGATACCACAAATATCTCACTTAAGGCGTATGCCATGCGCTGACGTAACTGGTCTTCAGCATGAAGTGCCGTTTTAAACCATACGTTAATTCGTTGATGATTGGATCTTGCCAGGTCACCTTCCGGGAGATAAGGGCGATGCAAGGTGGCTGGCAAACTCAATTGCTGATCAATCCACGCTTCCGCCGTCATGGTTTTCAGCTTTTCAACCTCTGAGGCTGTAGGCCCAAAAGTCGCTTGCTGTAATAAGCGGGCGGCATCAGCGGGCTCCATGGCAAAAGTGCTTGATGTCATCACAACGCTGAATAACAGCAGCCCATGTAATAGGCGCGTTTTAACGCGCATATTCAATTTATGTTGTTGTCCTGAATACAATAAGGAAATCTTATTGCCTACAGACAAACAAGTAATATAAAAGTCACTCCATAGCACTCTCATCACTGTATACACTCCCAATAATATTTATGTAGATTCAAATGGCATATTTAAAAGCTTTCGAAAGATACTGATTTGTGAAAGAAGCTTTCACGAAGAGATAAAAAGAACCTTAGCAGAAGGATAAAATATTTAACCTTCAATTTTTAATTTAAACACAGGATGCAACGATACGGTTATATTTTCTGGTATTAAAAAATACCAATGATTATTTTTTTCCTTACGTGACAAAAAATTAAGCCAGGATCACAAACAAGAAAAAATCAATTTTAGCAAGAAGATATGAAAGCAGAGGGATGTCATCAAAGAAGATAGAATAGCCATGCATTAGCAGATTTGGCGTAATAGGTAATTACGCCAAAAGGAACGAACGACGCGACAAGACGTCGTGGCAGGAACCAAATACCACGAATAGGTTAAACAACCGTAAACTCGTTGTCGCTTCAATGAAAGTAATATCCAGGGACAGCGCGAATAAACGTGGTTGGAGTTAGCAAGGTTGTAACAGACACAACTGTTGTTGATTCTCTGGTTTTTTATTCTCTTGCATCGGGCTCGGAGGCCTGAATGACGTAGGGATTGATTGGGCAAAGTGCCCGTGAAACTTGATTGCTACCATCCTCTAAGCCCTCTCATACCGTTACAAGCAAACCTCAGGGGACAGCCCCATCATATTCATCAACATCAACTTCCCCAAATATCCACTTTAAACGCCCCCTTCACAATCACTAACACTTTGATCTATGCCAAACCCGCCCAAACTTCTATCCCTCTTTATCGCTTTCACCCTTCATTTATTATCCTTTTAAGCCTAAAATGGCTCCCGTGTGGGAAACGGGTCATTGTTCATTAGATGACCTTCGCTAAAAATGTTTAATAAACGCTCATTCCTCTCATAAAGGATAAAAAAGCAATAAAATTTATTTTTTTCTATGTAACTGCATCCAAAGTGGATAGTCGGTGTATCTAAGTAAATACATTGTTTTTATTAATCTACAAGAAGGTGATTTATGGATGGAATTTATGTTCCAATTATTGCGTCAATCTGTATTGCAGTTGCATTTATTGTTTTTTCTTTTCTGAATAGCCGCAATCACTCGGAGGTTCATAAAACCATTCGAGCCACATTGGAAAACGGCACTCAACTTACTCCCGACCTGGTTGAACAGCTCAACACATATCGTGCTACCGGCATAGCAGATTTGCGCCGCGGCATTATTATTACCTCAATCGGCGTAGCGACATTCGTTGCAGGCATCATTACAGATGCAATGAGAGAATTCGGCACCGTTGGCGTTTTTCCACTTTTCATGGGAATAGGTTTTCTGATCGTCTGGAAACTAAACCAAAACAAATAAGATTAAGTAGTAGTTATGAATCACAGTGACAACGATTTGATTGCCGTCTTCCTCACCAATAGTGATGAAGACGCGTTCAACCAACTGGTCACTCGTTATCAATCTCAAGTCAGGCAATTTCTCCGACGCTTAACAGCCGGAGATCACGCCTTGGCGGATGATTTGGCGCAAGAAACCTTTATGAAAATGTTTTCATCTTTGAACAGTTTTAGAGGCGACTCCAAGCTATCAACCTGGCTACACAAAATTGCCTATCATTGCTTTTTGCGTAGTCAGGAAAAAGACGCTAAATATGAATTGATTGACGATTCAAACCTACACTCCCCTGCTCCTTTTATCACGCATGAGACAAACGACATCATGCTTGAGCAACTTATGGCTAAATTAAGCATCGACGAAAGAACCATGCTGACACTAGCCTACGCAGCAGGTATGAGTCATTCTGAAATAGCCACAGTTACTGGCTCGGCCATAGGCACTATTAAGTCACATATTACCCGAGGCAAAGCCAAGCTGACCCAAATACTCAATAATGAGGAGGCTGCATGAACTCTCAAGAAGTCTCGTTTGAGCAAATGCTCAGTTATAAAGCCGAACTTCCCGACAATGGTTTTAGTCAACAGGTTCTGGCTGACATTAAGAAACAGCAAAGAGTACGTAAATGGGTGCTAGGTGGCATGTTATTGCTCGCTCCCATTATCGCTTTACTTATTATGCCCAGCGAATTTAACGCGCTATCTATTCTTGTGGAACCAATGTCGATCTTGTCTGACATTGCCAAAAATCTGCCTCTGCAAGGCTCTACAATGATGTTACTTGTCACCGTATTAATGATTGGTGCCGTCAGCAACATCGACAACGTTTAACTCCGAATAAAAAAGGTATGACATGCAACATTCACCAATAAAACTAACTGGAGTATCCAAAGTTTACGACAGTGAACTTGTCGAAACTCACGCTTTATCCGATATTAATCTGGAAATAGCAGCTGGCGATTATGTCTCTATTTCTGGTCCATCAGGCTGTGGAAAATCAACCCTGCTTTCTATTTTAGGCTTGTTAGACACCCCCACCAGCGGACAATATCTCATCGACGGTATCGACGTTACATCATTAGACTTCAACCAAAGCGCAGAAATTCGCAACGAAAAAATCGGTTTTGTATTCCAGTCTTTCAACCTGATTGATGAGCTAAATGCGTTCGACAACGTCGCTTTACCACTTCGTTATAGTATGAAAAGCCGTTCTGCCGATGAAATCGAAAAGCTGGTCAATAGAGCACTAGAAATGGTGGATATGTCACACCGCAAAATGCACTTTCCTAACCAGCTTTCTGGTGGACAACAACAGCGTATCGCCATTGCTCGCGCTATCGTTCATCACCCAACTATACTGCTGGTTGACGAACCAACCGGAAACCTCGATACAAAAAGTGGTGACATGGTGATGCAACTATTGGCAGACCTGAATGAAAAAGGTGTCACCATCTGCATGGTGACGCACGACGCTCGCTATGCCAACGCCACAAAAACGCAATTGAAACTGAAAGATGGTGTTCTGATGCAAGGTAAACCTGCCGAAAAAGCGATAGCGGAAGTAGCCGTATGAATCAGTTAGCCTACCAATTTCGATTTGCACTACGTAGTCTTCTCAAGAAACGCACGTACTCTCTATCGGTTATCACAAGTGTTGGAGTAAGCCTTGGTGCATTAGTCTGTATATTAACTCTTTGCCACCTACTGATTATTCAACCCTTACCTTATAAAAACGCGGATCAACTGTATGTTGTCACAAACCAGTTTCTGGATGACAAAGGCGGTGTTAAGGGGGAAGCTTACACCTATCCCGGCGTTTTATATCAAGACAAACAACAATCGGTTTTCAGTGAAACCGCAACGCTGTATTACAGTGAAGATGTGATTACATCAGAGCCTTCACAACCTACGATTCAAAGTACCTACGCCAGTAACGGCTGGTTTACCATGCTCGATGTACCCATGCATATGGGTCGCCAATTTGACGCTCAAGAGAGTCTTGATAACTTCAATACCAATGCAATTTTGAGCTACGATGCCTGGGTAGAGCACTTTGATTCCAATCCCGGTATTTTGGATAAAAAAATCGATATTGGAGGCAAAACTTTCAATATCGTTGGCGTAACCGCTAAGGACTTTTCTGAGCCTCAATTGTCTGAAAAAGGTCGAAATACTGATTTGTGGCTAGCTTGGGACTTCAACCCCACAACAGAAGACCGTCGCCAAAGCTGGAGTAGCATCAACGGATCTATTTTCTGGGTTGGTCGTTTAACCAATGAATATTCGAAAACTCAGGCTGAGCAAGTTCTCACTCCCATAATCAATTCCAAATGGCAACAGGAAGTTAGCGGCAAGAAATTTTTTGCTGGCTGGTCAATCAACGTCAAAATGACGGAAATGAAGGAATTCATTACTGGTGACAGTAGTACCCTTGCCATTTTATTGCTGGTAGGTGTATCCGGTTTGGTCGTTATTACCTGTGTAAACATTGCCTGTTTAATGATGTCTCGCGCAGCCGAGCAGCAAAAACACATGGCAATTCAAGCCTCAGTGGGTGCCAGAAAACATCAGCTTTTCTTCGACAAACTGGTTGAAGTAAGCATATTAATGGCAGCATCCATCATCACCGCCTTTGTCATTGCCCTATTCGGTTTCGAGTTATTACAAACTTACATGAGCACTGTACTGCCGAGAATTGAAGAGCTCAGTCTGAATACCATTACGGTAATAAGTGCTCTGATCATTGGCACAATACTCGCTCTAATATTCGCCTATTTGAGCATCAACGCCATTAGCTACAAAGCCTTAGCCAGCATGTTGCAAACCGGAGGAAAAGGCTCAGGATTACAGTTATCCAGAAAGAAACAGCAAGTGCTAATCGCCACTCAAGTTGCCATAGCGTCTTTCCTGATTTTCTGTAATATCGCTTTATTCATGGATGCAAAACTGATTATTGATACCGACACGGGTTTCGAAGTGGAGAATGTGACACGCCTATATTTAGATAAGGCCAATGAGACCCGCTTCACCAAAGAAGAAGCGGTGGTAGCCATGACAGAAATGCGTAATTCACTGCTTAACATTCCCGGTGTTGAAGAAATCAGTCAGGCAGGCTCACCACTAGCCAGCTTCTCAAAAATGGCACTGACTGATATGGCTTCCGATGAATCTTTCACGCCATTACGTAAACAAATCGATCATCAATACTTCAACATACTCAAACAGCCTTTAATAGAGGGGCGTAATTTTACTGAACAGGAATTGCGCAGTGAACAACGCGTGATGATCATCAATGAACACCTTGCCAAACAGTTAGGTAGCAACGCTATTGGAGCTCGACTATCAACAGGTAAAGACGCCCCTTACGAAGTCATTGGCGTCGTAAAAAGTATCCAACTACCCAATCAACCTACGGATATTCCTCGCGTTTATACCCCTATCGTACTGGCTGCCAACTACTTCCTTGTGAAGACCAGTCCAGGTATTGATATCAGTCGTGAAACAATCGTGTCACAGGTAAAGGAAACATCGAATAACTACATCGTTAGCGAATATATTCCTCTACAAGACACTTATTACCTGGCCTTGTTTAAGCAAATCACGACATTAGCCATTTCTGCTGTTTTAACAGTTCTGGTCATTGCGCTCGCCAGCTTGGGTATATACGGCATAGTGAATAATACAGTGCAACAACGTCGTTTCGAATTGGGTACCCGTATAGCAATTGGAGCCAAGAAGAACCAATTAGTGAACCTGATTGTGCAACACAACTTACTTCCAATCGTCATTGGTATCGCCATTCAAATTGCACTGTTAACAGGTATGTACTTCTTGTTCTATGAAGACATCAATCAATTTGTAAATTTGAAGCTGATTGGAATATTTGTGGTGAATTTGGCCGTGATTGTCGGTATTTCTTTTGCAGCTTGTTATTTGCCAATGCGAGCTCTGCTATCACAACCACCGGCGTTCATATTACGTAACTAAACACTCTATTAACTAATAATCCAGCCACTCAGAAACAAATCAGCAACTGAGTGGCTTTATAACAGAATCGAGGGATGCAATGACAACCGACACTATCAATGCAATACCATCCGACGACTTGACCACCTTTGTTAAAAGCCTACCCAAAGGTGTGAATTACGGTCAGTCGACTCTCCCCTTTGAGGTTCATGCCATCAATAATGACCTGGCCTTGAGTGAGTGGGTGAAACAATATCGAGAAGAAGTAAACCAGATACTCTACCGATACGGAGCCATTTTATTTAAAGGATTTGGTATCAACGATGGTATTCGTCTACGCGATGTAGCCACAGCGCACTATGATGAACTTCTTGGCTATATGGAACGCGGCGCACCACGTAAAGAACTCGCAGAAAATGTCTTCACGTCCACGGAATATGCACAAGAAGAAGTGATCCCGCTACATCACGAAATGTCTTATTCTCACAACTGGCCCTGCACTTTATATTTCTGTAGCCAACTGGTAGCAGAAGAAGGCGGTTACACTCCTCTGGCAGACGACAGAAAAGTCTTCGCAGCAATTCCAGAAGAGATCAAAGAGAAATTTATCGCCAAGAAAGTCATGTACGTTCGCAACTATGGCTTGGGTATCGACATGGATTGGGAAGAAGCCTTTCAATCCAGCAACAAAAAAGAAGTTGAAGAATATCTCACTAAAAGCAAAACCAGCTTCGAATGGATGCCAGGCAATGTGTTAAGAACCAAAGCGGTTCGTCAGGCCATTGCCACTCACCCGGTAACAGGCGATACCGTTTGGTTTAACCACGCCCACCTGTTCCACAGCTCGAATATGCCAAGTGATGTCCGTGAATTTTTAGTTGAGGAATTTACGGAAGAAGGCATGCCTCGCAACGCCTATTACGGTGACGGCACGGTTATTGAAGATGAAGTGGTTGAGTTAATTCGTGGCTTATACAACCAGCACGCAGTGAAGTTCGACTGGAACGAAGGCGATGCCTTGTTTGTCGATAACTTCCTGTTAACTCACGGACGTTCCGCCTTTAAAGGCAAGCGTCAGGTTTGCGTAGCCATGTCGCAGCTGTACACCAATACCGACCTATAAACTTTATGAGTGAATATGACCATGATTAATATCGGTAATAGAGAAAGCATTACTCTCACCAACGGTGAACTCTTTTTATTTAGTGAAGAACAGGTTCTGCCTTTAGTCATTCAACCGAAAGAAGGCAGTAGCGGCGATTTGTTGGAAATCGCCAATGAAAAGGAACAGCTAGAGCAATTGCTCACCAAATATGGCGCAATCTTGTTCCGTGGTTTTGAAATCAATAATAAAGAAACCTTCAACAACTTCATTGAGAAGTCATCAACCGAAGCACTTTATTACAGCGAGCGTTCTTCGCCACGTCACGCGGTATACAAAAATATCTACACATCAACGGATCACCCGGAAGACAAAGAGATTTTTCAGCACTCCGAGCAGTCTTACAATAAAAGCTTTCCGCTACGCATTTTCTTTTATTGTGAAAAGCCTGCCGAACAAGGTGGAGCAACGCCATTAGCCGATGCCAGAAAGATTTATCAACGCATTCCAAAAGAAGTGCGCGACAAGTTCGAGCAAGTGCATTATCGCTATTCACGATGCTTCTGGCAGGTTATGGGAACCAAATGGCAGACGGCATTTCAGACCGAAAGCAAAGAAGAAGTGGAACGCTACTGCACCGACAATGACATTAATTTTGAATGGCAACCGGGCGAAGCGCTGAAAACTTATCAGATTCGCCACACAACAGCCTATCACCCTGTCAGCCATGAACCATGCTGGTTCAATCACTGTACATTCTTCAATCTCAAATCGCTGGATCCAGAAACTCAAGAGATCCTGGAATGTTCATTTGAACCAGACGAATTGCCTAACCAGACTTTCTATGGTGACGGCACAGGCATTGAACCAGAAGTTATAGAAACACTGCAAAACGCCTATGTCGATGAGAAAACAGAATTTGATTGGCAAGCTGGTGATGTGTTAATGATTGACAATATGCTTGTTACTCATGGACGCCGCAGCTTTAAGGGCGAACGTAGTGTGCTGGTTGGTATGAGTAACATCACCAATTGGTCGGATGTAAGTTCACCGACACCTAATTAGCTGTTAATCCTAATACGGAGTCACCTGAGTGGCTCCTAGTTGTACAGAGAGAATCTATGACCGCCATCACATCATTCAGCACCGATTATTCACTGTGGGGAATCTTCAAGCGCTTCACCTGGCCCATTGTCGGCACATTCGTATTAGTGGTGCTGGAAAACCTGGTGTTTATCTCACAACCTTACTTGATCGGGAAGTCCGTCGATGGGCTCATTGAAGGCAGCTTCGATCAGTTGTATGTGTATATCGGTATCATGGTGATCTTTGTATTTATGTCCACCTTCCGACGCATTTACGACACCCGAACCTACGCCAACATTCGAGCCAAGCTCTCGATTGAAACCGTTTCGCACCAACGAAATGCCAACTCGTCCTTATCTGCCACATCAGAGCGCACAGCCCTATGTGACGAAATACTGGGCTTCTTCGAGGCAGGATTGTTTGTTATTGTAAAATCCTTCGTCGAGATCATCGGCTCGCTGGTGATGCTGGCCTTTATCGACATTAAACTCTGTATCGCAGCCTTCTGCGCCATGGTGGTTATTCAATGCATCTGGTACGGCACTCGCCCCTACGTGAGAGACCTATTTACCCAACGCAATAACCAACGAGAAAAGAAAGTTCAAGAAATCGAATCTGGCAATAATAAACGCATTAAAGCGCATTTCCTGCGCTTAGCAAAAATCAAAATCGGCCTGTCTAACTACGAAGCGCTCAGCTTTGGCGCATTTCAAATTATCGGGATCTCGGTATTCATTTACGCGGCCTATGTTACCACCGGGCTTGATACCATCACCGCAGGTTTGTTATACACCTGTTTGAACTATGTCACTTCCTTAAACAACGCCATCATACGTTTACCCAACGTATTCCACTCCATTGTCGGCGTAAACGAAATCAGCAAACGATTGCAACATTTGGCACCTCTGGAAGCAAATGCTCAGAAAGCACAAGAAGAAGCTGTGCAGAATGATCCCAACGATCCTGATGCGGTTGTGGAGCAAGCCAAGGCTTGATGATATAGAGCATTAACAATTTCTAGTTGTTTAAGAAGAACTTACTTAGTTCCCTTAAACAACTAGAAGCTGACACTTGTTGTTCATTTATATATCTATTTGTTCGAGACTTTACCTAAACAACAGACACACTTAATCTGCGGTTATACTAGAGCGTGAATATGCTCTCCTCCATCATTGCAAGATAAACAGTGGGTTTTGACAGGGATAGGTACCGATTAACAAAACTGCTATCAACAAAAAATCAGACTACTGTTTCAAAGTTTTAACTATGTATTCTAGGATCACTCGCAAAACTTTCTTAACAATACCTATATTTCGAGGCAAAAATGCCAAATAGGGCCCGACAGCATAATATACAGCTATAAAAAACCTTCCCGATTTACTTTTAGATAAAACCACATCCCTATAATTTCTCAAAAACATCACATCCTCGTGATTTGAACTACCATAAACAGCTGTAGCTATAAAGCAGGACGAACTTCCCCCACTACTGTATACATATCCTTTACCTAAACATATTCCACAAGGAATCTGTTCAGTTTGCTGAGCTGAACCATGACACGCTCCACATATTCCACCCGAACCATTACCACCAGTACCACCACAACCGTAACATATATGGGTGTGGCTGCTCCCACCTGTTCCGTGACAAGAATCGCATTTTATCGTGCTCATGCCCCCTCCATAAAAAGTAATTTCAATATCTAACATAGAGGCAGCTAACAACAGCCTCAAATAATTTGGTTAATTATAACACCTTAACAAAATACTGCCAGATATGGAATTTTATTACCTAAAATAATTTTAAAGAGATAATAGAGAGCATGGATGAAAAAGGATTTATTCAGAAGTTGAAAGCGGTAGTGCCAAAGAAAAGCCTGAATACAATTCCTCGTTTACAACAATAAAATCAATTCTCTTCTTGATATAAAAAAAGCCCGCATCATAAATAATGGTTGCGGGCTTTTGGATTGGTTTTTAATAAAAAGTTCAATGATACTATCCACGCATATCACTCTATATGCCCTTCTATATGCATTCCGATTTTTTCCAAAATTTGCATCAATGTAGGAATAGAACAGTTTTCATAAGCCTTTTCCTCATAACGCAAAATCTGCCGTTTATTAACACTCACTTCTTTAGCGAAGGCATCGACCGTTTCACCTTTAGAAATACGATAACGAATCGGCGCCTTGAGCAAATCAACTAAAGAATTCACCTTAATCTCGGATACTGCCAACGTCTTTAGACTCTGATATTCATCAATTTCGGCTTGAATAGCATCAATTTTTTGTTGAACTTTCCTCCTGTTTGCTTTTACAAGCATCGCCGGTATATCAGGATTTACCGGCGCCTCAATGGCTTCCATTAGCACAGATAGTGCTTTAATCGAAGCCTTTAGCTGCTTTTCACTGGTTAACATGACCATTCACCTTTGGACCCTACTTCTTGCTGCCAAAGAACTTTTTCAAATTTATTTTGATCAGACCTGGTTTTTCACCGTTCCGACCTTCTCTGAAAAAGTCAATGTGTGACTTGCCGTCAAATTCTGTGGGCATATCAGCAAGATAAAAATCCATGCGGTATTTATCTTCTAATATTTCCAACAAATCTTCTGACAACTTACTTTCATCAACATTCTCACTCCAAAGAAATACGCCATCAACATCACTCGGCTTTTCTTTTATTGAGGCAAATGAACCAGCCAAATAGACAGTTTCAACATTTAACTCAAACAAAAACTCCAAACCGGGTAAAAAATCATTGATGAGTTTTCTTCTATGAGAACTTGTTCCCCATTCTTCTAATAATTCTTCCTTAGTACTGCATTCCTCGTCCGCAAAAAGCGTCCCAAACGTGTTAAACTTTGACATTCAACGTTCTCCATAAATAAAGGCCTGTATAGGCCCACCGGGTTATTGTTAATCACTGATCGCTTTTTCATGTGTAAGTACCTTTTATAAGTAGTTGTTATTCTTAATTACTGATTTGATTTGATTTGATTTGATTTGATTAATATTATTTTTAGTTTTTAAAGCAAATGATCAACCTATAACAGATATGATTCTCGTATATCTGAGATAAGCTAGAACCTATATTAGTGACACTTCAGTCACCTGTCAAGAAAAGTGACACCTGTGTCACCATAAATTTATATTGAAGATATTTGGTAGGGCTCGGAGAGTTAGCTTTATTTGGCTTCCATGCCTGAAGGTGACTAAGAGTCCAATTCTCTGGCTTTAGCCACGTCTATTTGTTGGTTGCAACAATAACAACGAACGAAATCTTTAGCCTGTTTGGGGTAGCCGTATTTGTGCTCTAAGGTATAAATGGTGTGGTAGTTGTTCTGCTCTAGTTAAACCGGACACTTTCCTTAAGGAATTTTCATAGTTAATCGGCGACATATCCTTGTTAGCGGTATGAAGACGGTCAAAGTTGTAATATCACACATAAGCAGCGACATCGTTTTTCATATGCTCTCGTGTTGGTTGCGGTACTTTTAGTAGCCAATCATGCTTTAAGCTGCCGAAGAACCGTTTAACAACAGCATTATCCCAACACGCACCAACATCAATCACCCATACAGGCTCTGATTCCATAACTGGCTAACAGCTTATGATAACGCTTGCTGGTGTACTGTGAGCCTCTGTCGCTATGAAACACCAAGCCCTTAGGAGGTTACCTCAAGTTATAAGCTTTCATCATGGCTTTACTGACTAAATCAGTGGTCATGCGTTTATCTGTATGCCAGCCGACAATCCGTCTGGAATATAAATCCATGACGATAGCCAGATACATCCAGCCTTGCCCTGTTTTCAAGTATGTCACATATCCCGCCCAGATTTGATTCGGTGCAACAGGATTGAAGTTCTGGTTAAGCAGGTTATCTGCTAGCTACTGCATCACTGTGTTTGCGCTTGGTAGTAACCTTGTAAGAGACGCGCTGAGTGACTATTAAGCCAAGCTTTGCCATCAGATTTTGCGTGCCGTAGTCGCTGATTTTAAAGCCCTCATTGCATAACCGTTTGCGGAACTCTCGATAGCCTAAGCTGTTTCGGCTTTGCTTAAATATTTCCTTTGTTCTGCGATACAAATACAACTGCTCAGCAGTGATGATATTCGCAGGCTTATTAAGCCAGGCATAATAGGCCGAACGACTGACATTCAGGCTCTTACACAGCTGAGTACCAGGGCAAATTGAAGATAGCTGTTTAACGGTTTCAAACGCTACTTTGTTTCCTTGAGCAACAGGGCTCTGGCCTTTTTTAATATATCTTTTTCCATCCTTAGCTCTTTATTTTCCTTGCGAAGCCTAATCAGCTCTGCTCGCTCATCAGCAGATAAAGCTTCACCTGATTGCTCTGCTTCAAACTTGGTCTTCCAGTTATAAAGCAGCTTATCTGTAATACCTAGAGAGGCTGCTGCCTTTGACACGCTGTAGCCTTGCTCTGTTACCAATGACACTGCTTCTTATTTGAACTCATTGGTATAACTTCTGTTTTTTCTTTTTGTCATAGTCACCTCAATATCAGGATTATATTCCTTTATTGATGTATCCGGTCTGATTAAAGCAGAACATCGATATCGATATCAATTTCGAATTTCTTGAACATGTGCCATTTCCTTTTTGAGGAAGTTTAAAGAAATGACACAGAATTTTGAACACTCCCTCTATATTTGATAAAGAGATATAGAACCACCAAAATCTAAACTACTCTTCCCAAATTACTGTTCCCTTTGCTTAGATGCTAGTTCCTTAGATATTGCTTCCCTGACTATTTCACCCTGCTCGACTATCTCCCTCAACCACTGGCTCACCCTTTCAACATTGGGCGCGTTGAGTATTGAGAAGTGATCGCCGTCGGCGGTTTCTGTGTTCACTTGGGTAAACTCCTGCCAGCCTCGTTCTTCCAGGGAAATAGGTGAATCTTTAGCTATCAGCAAGTTCACTTTGCTGTCGTAAGGCGCGGCTTGATAAGCACTAAAGGCATCTCTATTGCTACGATAAATCAGGAAGCGTTGTTGCAGCTCATCCAGTGACAAAGAAGCGGGTAACGAGCCCTGTTGTTGTCCGGATTGAAGCAATAAAGCTAGCGATTGTGTGATCTTGTCCTCAGAATCGGATTGATAGATGTGGTGGATCGCTTTCCATAGCTCAGTTTCCTTGATCCCCATTTCCACCATCATTACTGCGAGCACTTCCATATCGCTGTCGACGCCGGGTTCTGCGTTAGCGAACAAGGTAGAATCAATCAGGCTCACACTTGCGACCAGCTCTGCATTGTCATTCAGTTGTCGCGCCATTTCATAGGCAATGATACCACCCAACGAATAACCCACTAAATGATAAGGCCCTTGAGGTTGAGCAATTTTCAGTTGCATCACATATTGTTCAGCCAACTCGGTCAGGCTCATTTGATGAGGCTCAAAGCAATGCAATCCGTAAACTTGCCAGTTTGGTTCTCTTGCCGAAAGCAAAGACAACAAAGGCTGATAACACAGCAAATCGCCGCCAACCGGATGCACCATAAACAGGGTTTGCTCAGGCGCAGAGGTTGAACTCTGTTGCAATACTTCCAGCACTTCCGAATGTGTTCCTGTTTCTCCCACAAAGTGTTCACTGCTTACTCTGCTCTGAATCGCACTTGCCATTTCACTCAGAATAGGTGCATTGAATAGCATGGTAACCGGAATGGTACAGGCTAACTTATCCTGAACAGCCGCTTTAAGCCTGACCATTAACAGAGAATGTCCGCCCAATTCAAAGAAGTGGCTATTGCGCGATATGGCCTGATATTGGATACCTAGCAAATCGGCCCAGATATCAACCAACAAGATTTCAATCTCGGTTTCGGGTGCAACATATTGCTCTGATTCCGGTAACAGATTCGCCTCTGGCAAAGCGCGTTTATCCAACTTGCCGTTCGAGGTCATCGGGAACTGCTGCATCAACGCGTACTGAGCAGGCAACATATAAGCTGGCAACTGTTGGTTCAAATGCTGATGAATATGATTAACCGTTTCTTGTTCATTCGAATCAGCCTGTTGCAATTCAATATAGGCATCCAGACGACGATTTTCAGCATCATCCCCCACCATCAAAACCACGGCATCGCGCACAATATCCAGCTCACGAATATGTTGTTCGATATCGCCCAATTCAATGCGGTGACCACGTAGTTTTACCTGATCATCCTGGCGTCCCAAATAGAGCAATTCGCCATTGTGGTTGAACCGCACCAAATCACCACTTCGATACATACGGGGGTTATTGAGAGAGCTATTCTTAGAGCTACTGCTCACTCCTTCAACCACAGTAACGCCCTGCACAAAGGGATCTGGCACAAAAGACTGCTCGGTTCTTTGTGGCAAGTTCACATAGCCGATGGCTACGCCTTCACCGCCAATGTACAGCTCTCCGGCACAGCCACGCGGCACAGGCTGTTGTTGTTTGTCTAACACATACAAACGCGCTCCCCCAATGGCTTGCCCTATAGGTACCAGATGGGCATTTTGCATGGTCAACTCAGCAAAGGAGGCAATAATGGCGGTTTCCGTTGGCCCGTACATATTGAACAAGGCATTATTTGGAAAGTGAGATTTATAGCGTTGTACTAGTTCCGGCACAGCCGCTTCACCACCAATAAACACTTGTTCAAATATCGCCAAGGCATCAATATCCTGCTTCACGGCGAAATTGAACAATGCCGTCGTAAAGCCAGCTAGATTAACGCCATAGACTTCATGCAGATGTTGCCAATATTGAAAATCCACCACATGGGCTTGCGGCACCATAATCAAGCTTTTGCCGTTTAACATGGATGTCAGCATGTCAAACACACAAGGATCAAACGCCGGATTAAAGGTACACATCATGGCATCGACCTTGTCCATATCGAACAAACGCGCTTGATAGCAAGTGTTGATCGCCGCTTGCGGCGATACCATCACTCCTTTGGGCGTTCCTGTGGAACCCGAGGTGTAGATGATATAAGCCACATCCTCGTTCTGTGTTCGGCCTTGAGCATCAAACTCAACGACCGACAACCCTTGCGTTAAAGTTAGCGTTAGCTCTTGCGACATATACCCAAAAGCAGACTCTCCAGTTTGATGAATAAGCTTACTCGCACCGGCATCCTGCAATATAAATTCCACACGAGATTGCGGCGCACTGGTATCTATCGGAACATAAATCGCACCCGCTTTGCAAACGGCCATGAAAGCCACAAGCAGCTCCACAGAACGAGGTAACGCCACGGCAATCACCTCACTCGGCTGAATCGACAATTCTGCGATTAAGGCATCGGAAGCAGTATCCAACTCTCTGAAAGTCAGCGTTTGGCTCATTGCTTGAGACTCACACGCAACGGCTAATAGTTCCGGTTGTGATTGAACTTGTAGGGCAAACAATTCAGCAATACTCAATTGAGTTTGATGAGCATAGCCTCGACCTTTCGTCGACAAGGCCAATAGCTGCTCTCTTTCCCTGTCACTCACCAAGTTCAAGGCATGCAAGCTTGTTTGCGCATTGGATTGCTGTGCTAACTGCTCAAACAGTGTCGTCAATTGCTCAGCCAGGCTGGTGATAGTATCAGGATGGAATAATGCCGAGCAGAAATTGAGGTTCAACAATAATGTCGCCTCTTCCTTACTGCCTAATTCAATCGCATTAAGCGCCAGATCAAACTTGGCGACCTGATCATTAATAAACCGCGGATCAAACGCCAAATTAACTGAAGCATTCTCATCACGCTCAAGCGTCAGAACCATTTGCACCAACGGGTTATAAGCCGTGCTACGTGCAGGATTCAGCAACTCAACCAGATAATCAAACGGAATATCCTGATGCTGTTGCGCAGCTAAATGCAGCTCTCGAATATGACTCAAATAGTCAGCAACAGAGCTCTCACCTTGAACTGAGGCTCGCAACACCAGAGTATTAACAAAGAAGCCAATTAAATCCGACGTTTCCACGAGGTTTCGGTTCGCTACAGGAGCCCCTAAAACAATATCCTCACTGTCAGTGCGTCGCGCCAAGACAATAGCAAAAGCGGCGTGCAACAACATATACAAGGACAAACCATGCTCAGCAGCAACCGTTTTCAGTTGTTGCAACAGCTCGGAAGGTAATTGCCATTGATAGGTTTCACCTGAGAAAGATTGCACCTCTGGGCGCACAAAGTCCGGTTCTAGCTGATGAATTAACGGCAAATCTTGCAACTGGGATTGCCAGTATGCCTTGGATTGTGCCGATGCCTCTCCCTGCAAATAGTTATTTAACCATGCCGTGTAATCCAAATAACGAATTGGCAGCACAGTCCAATCCGGTCTGACATTCGCTCTTTCAATTTCTCCTTCCCTTGCAGCTAAAGCTTGGTAAGCAAGTTGGTAATCTCGTAAGAAAACAGACTCAGACCAACCGTCAAAAGCAATATGATGGATGTTCACTATCAACTGCCCGTTTATGCCTTGTGGAGCAGAATCCAGCGTAAAGTCAGATTGCCCGAAATCGACATATACCGCTCGTAGCATGAGCGCTTGGCTCATATCAAAATGGTGTTTTTCTTCGGTTCGTAATACGTCACGAACCTGTGTGCGATAAGCCTTTAAGCCTCCAGCTTTCAGCTCATTTGAGTTGCAACATTTCACCACTTCAATATCAAATGCGACCTCAGACATGGGTTGTACAACTTGATACAGGGTTTCACCGTCTCGCTTATACACAGTGCGTAACGGCTCATGACGTTCAATGACTAATTGCAATGCACGTTTCGCTGTTGCCAAATCGAACCCAGCCATGGTTGGCATGACAAAAGGCACATTGTAACGCCCTTGCCCTTCCGACAATTGATCGATTAACCACATACGACTTTGAGAAGGCGAAGCCGGATAGCGCATGGTATCTGCGGGCAATGGAACAATGGCTTGAGGCTCTATTTTTTTGGACTCTCTCTGTCCATTCTCTAGCGGTTTATCTTCCAGGCGCAAAGCCATATCCATAAGCACAGGCGAGTTAAACAATTCTGAAATGACCAGATTAATGCCATATTTCTGCAGCAATAGTGCTTTTAAACGCACAATCAATAACGAATGTCCGCCCAAGGCAAAGAAGTGGCTTTGACGTGACAATACATCAGCATCAACACCCAGTAACCCAGCCCACAACGCAGCTAATTGTTTTTCATTCTCTGTTTGTAATGCTTCACCAACTTCCGTTTCAGGCACTAAATCCGCTTCTGGCAAGGCACGTTTATCCAGCTTACCGTTGCTGGTTAATGGGAAGGCATCCAATACGGCGTATTGACTGGGGCACATATACTCAGGCAGAGATTGAACCAAATGTTGATGCACCTGATTAACCAGGTTTTGGCTATTCTCACTCGAACACCTATCACTCGAATACCTCTCACTCGACTCAAGTTCTATAAAGCCATGAAGCTGCGGTTCGTCGGAAGCCTGACTGACAATAATAACCGCATCACGTACGCCATCTATTTCACGCATGTGAGCTTCGATATCGCCAAGTTCAATGCGATGCCCACGGATCTTGACCTGATCATCCTGACGCCCACGATACAGCACCATTCCTTCATGGTTAAAGCGCACCATATCGCCTGTGCGATACATAACACTGCCATCATTGGTGAAAGGGTCTGTAATAAATGATTCGGCTGTTTTCTCGGGTAAATTCACATAGCCTTGTGCAACACCTGCACCAGCAATATAAAGTTCACCTTCACAGCCCAACGCGACAGGTTGCTTCTCGCTATCCAGAATATAAAGCGAGTAGCCCGCTAATGGTCGACCTATCGGAGCCTGATGAGCGTTGTCAGCGGTCATTCGCAAAAACGTCGCCATAATCGTAGTTTCTGTCGGCCCATACACATTAACCAATGACTTATTAGGGAAATGAGAAACAAACGCCTGAACCAATTCAGGAATAGCCGCTTCCCCACCCATTGCCACTAAATCAAAGGAAGCAAATGCGTTAATGTCATGCTTCACTGCAAAGTGAAATAGTGCGGTTGTCAAAAAGATGGAATTGATCTCGTAATCTTCAATAAGTTTGCGCCAATATTGAAAATCGACCACATGCTCTTGCTCTAACATAACCAATCCCTTGCCGTTCAGTAACCCAGAGGCTAAGTCGTAAACACTGGGATCAAAGGCTGGATTAAAGGTATTCATCATGTTACTCATCACATCCATGTCAAACACTCTGGCTTGATAAGCGGTATTGATGAGTGATTCAGGTGAGACCATCACTCCTTTCGGCGTTCCTGTGGAACCGGAAGTGTAGAGGATATAAGCCAGCGCTGACGGGTACTGCCTGGGTTCTAAATTCAGTTGAGCCACAACCAGCTCAAGCCCATCAATAGCCAATTCATTAGAAGCAAGTAGAACTTTTTCCCCATTGATCGAGAACGCATGTGAGGATGAGCTCAGCAATCGACTCGCGCCCGCATCTTCAAGCATATAATCAACGCGAGATTGAGGCGCTTTAACATCTATCGGCAAATAGATAGCTTGCGCCTTAAACACCGCCACAAAAGCTACGACCAGTTCGATGCTACGAGGCAAAGCCACTGCAACCACTTCACCTTGTTGCAGTTGTAGCTCTTTCATTAGCTGAGTGGATAAACGGTCTAGCTCTTCGTAACTAATAAACTTATCACCACAAGCCACCGCCATCGCATTGGGTTTAGCAGCAACCTGTTTCTCAAACAGCCCCGCCATACTCAGCTCAGTTTGATGCAGATAACCACCGTGAGCTCGTCCATAGGCAAGTATCTGTTCTCGCTCATTATCACTAACCAGATTAAGTTGGCTAATCATCGCCTTTGGAGCCGCAACAATACTTTGAAGCAAAGTCGTTAGCTGGTTTGCCAAAGCAAGCATGTTGTTGTGATGGTACACACCAGTGCTGTATATCAACTGCAAACCCAGTCCATTTTTCGCTTCGATGCCGTGCAGTTCGATGTCGAACTTGGCAACGTGATCGCCAGCAAGCTTAGGCTCCAATTGCCAACTCACATTCTGCTCTTGAGAATCCAGCGTCATGGCAACCTGAACTAAGGGGTTGTAAGCCGTGCTGCGTGGCGGGTTAATCATCTCCACCAAATAGTCAAAAGGCATGTCCTGATGCAATTGTGCATCGTGATTTATCTGTTTTATCTGCTCAAGGAAAGAGGCAAATTCCGTGGCAGGATCGACTTGTGTGCGCAACACCAAAGTATTGACAAAGAATCCCACCAAATGAGTCAGTTCAGTTCTTGTCCGGTTAGCCACTGGCGCACCAATCACAATATCGTTGCGTTGAGAACGACGAGATAACAGTACCGAAAAAGCACCATGTAACAACATAAACAAGGACACATGATGTTGCGCCGCTAATGCTTTTAGCTGTTCCTGTAGTTCAGGCGCTAAACGCCAGCTAATGCTTTTCCCTTCAAAACATTGCAGTTCCGGACGTTCAAAATCCGCTTCCAACCCTTGCAGAGTAGGCATGTCTTGCAACTGATTCTGCCAGTAGTCTTTATCAGCCTGAGATGATGAGCTTTCGAGATAATGCTGTTGCCAGGCTGAATAATCCAGATAACGAATAGGTAACGGCGGTAGTTCAGCTTGTGAATTATCCGTAAGTGATTGAATAATGGCGTTAAAGTCGTCAATAAACACCGTCTGCGACCAACCATCAAAAGCAATATGATGTACGTTAATCAACAACAATCCCTGTTGCTCTGATAGCTTAACGTGTAGCGCAGTGAGCATCACATCCTTGCTCAAATCAAACTGATGCTCAGCCAATTCCTTCGCCACAGATCGAACCGTTTGATGGCGTTTGTCTTCGGTCATAGTTGAGCAATCAATCTGCTCTAGCCCGATATCCACGGCATCCATAGACATGACTTGCTGATAAAGCACTTCGTCGCGATTTTCAAATACCGTACGTAAAGGCTCATGACGTTCAATGACCATTCGTAAAGCATGTTCAGCCAAAGCCAGATCAAAACTGCTCTCCGTTGCTATGGAAAACGGAATGGTATAGTGACCAGCTCCATCAGACAGTTGCTCTATTAGCCACATGCGATGTTGCGCGGCAGAAGCCGGATATTCGGTTTGTTCGCCGGGTAACCTGAACGCCAAGAGCATATTGCCAGCAGAAGCGCCTTGTTCATCAACCCGTTGCGCCAAACCACGAATAGTGGGATAGCGGAACAACTCAACCATGGCTAAATGCACATCAAAACGCGCATTAATGGCGTTAATCACCTGAATGGCTAACAGGGATTTGCCTCCAAGCGCGAAGAAGTTATCGGTCACACCGATTTTTTGGTCTGCTTGTTCATAACCTAATAAGCGTGACCACAATTCTACCAGCCAGTGTTCAATCTCGGTGTCTGGATGAACATAGTCATGGGTGATAACGGTAGAACTGCTTAGATAACGCTCTCGCAAGACCTTGCGTTCAATCTTGCCGTTGGCACTCAGTGGCATCGCCTCCAGCGTTATCCACTCTCCCGGGAACATAAAGCTGGGTAATCGGGAACGAACCTGTTCTTGAACCTCAAGTTCACTCTCTAAATATTCTGACTCATACTCTGACTCATATTCGATAAAGGCCACCAATCGCTGCATGTTCGCTTGTTCACGCACCAATACTGCACTGCGTTTGACCTGCTCACAGTCACTGATAACCGACTCAATTTCACCCAGTTCAATACGAAAGCCATTGAGCTTAACCTGCTGGTCGCCTCGACCAATAAACTCCAATACGCCCTGCTTATATTCACCCTCGGCTCCATCCTCAGAATCAGAAAGGCGCACAATATCGCCGGTGCGATAAAATCGCTGGTTGGCAAAGATAATAAACTTCTCGTCAGTGAGCTCAGGTTTATGCAAATACCCCAGCGACAATCCGGTTCCGCCGATATACAGCTCACCACTGACACCTCGTGGTGCAATCAGACCTTGTGAATCGACCACATACATCTCACACCCCGGTAATGGGATACCGATATCCGGCGCGCGTCCGACTTCTCGTGAGCATAATGAATAGCTGGAATAGGTGGTGTCTTCCGAAGGGCCATACAGGTTATACACCGCATCAATATGCGGCAGCTGATACAAGCCTTCTACGATATGACCCAGCAGCGCTTCCCCTGCAAGGTTCACAACCCTGACACTCTCTGGTACCGCATTCGCATCCAGTAACTGCACTATTGCCGAAGGCACAGTATTGATGAGACTGATTGTTTGAGAAGAGGTTTGAGCGTTAGAAATGGATTGCACATCCAGAATATGCTTCACCACCACACAGGTACCACCGCAGGACAGCGGCGCGTACATCTCAAAAATCGACAAATCAAAACACATGGAGGTGGCAGCCAGTACCCCTGATAACTGCTCTTGCGTGTAGGTCGCAAGCGCCCATTGCAGCATGGATACGGTATTGCCATGGGCAATCATGACGCCTTTGGGCTTACCCGTCGTCCCCGAGGTATAGATAAGATACGCCAGGTCAGTGCTTTGTACTTGTGTCACCGGGTTGCAGGTCAGGTGTTCATCGTTTAGCTCTTGGTCAGTGATGCTCTTCACATCCAGCCAGTTCAATTCAATCTCACCCGCTCTCTTACCCAATCGGTCACGTACTGAATCTTCGCCCAACACAATGTTGATACGCGCATCATCGACGATATAAGCCAGACGCTCTTGCGGGTAGTCCGGGTCTAGCGGCACATAGGCTGCACCGGATTTCAGCACCGCCATTAACGCCACAACCAGCTCTAATGAGCGAGGTACACACACGCCAACCAAATCACCGGGCTTAACACCTTGCGCGATTAAACGATGTGCCAGCACATTTGCACGCTGGTTTAATTCCAGATAACTCAGTGTGGTGTTATTAAAACGAAGGGCAATCGCCTCGGGCGTTCGTGCAACCTGCGCTTCAAACAACTGGTGAATACAGGACGAATCAGAAACCGGCACGGGCAGCTCTTTAGCCGCAACCACTGGCGTACTGATACAGCCTGCACTTAAGGAAATATCCGCCAGCGTACTTACCTCACACAGCTGAGCCAGAATCCGCGTTAAGTCCTCTGCCATGCGGGTTATCAGGTTTCGGCTAAACAGCGCCGTTCTGAAATTCAGGCTACAACGTATATTTTGTGTTGTGCTTGGCGACACATGCAGCGTTAAATCAAACTTCTCGGTGGTGTTTTCTCTAAACCCGGATTTACTTCCAGCCACTTCTTCGCGGCTATGATTATTAGCCACAGCACCGGGTTTCCCTTCATTGTCCATGGTCAACATGATTTGAAATAGCGGCGTAAAGGCATCACTTCGCTGCGGGTTTAGCAGCTCCACCACCATCTCAAATGGAATGTCCTGATGCGATAAGGCTTGAACATTCACCTCTCGGATATGCTGTAAATACTCAGAAACCGATTGCGACGCCCCCGCATCACTGCGTAACACCAGTGTGTTGATAAACAGGCCAATCAGGGATTCGAGCTCCGGCATGGAGCGGTTTGCCGAGGGCGTTCCAATGGCAACATCGCGCTCGCCACTATAGCGCGACACCAAGACGCTTAACCCCGCATGCATCAACATAAACAGGGTTACACCATGCTGCTGTGCCAGTTGCGGTAACTGTTCGCTCAATTCCCGAGGCAGCGACCAGTAATAACTTTGTGCCTCAACGCTCACCGAGCCCAAACCTGACTCCAACATGGGCAAGCCGTGGCGCGGCGCTAATCCGCCCAGGTGTTCAATCCAGTAATCTTTGCTGGCTTGAGAGTCGCTACCCAACAAATATGCTTGCTGCCAGGCAGAAAAATCCAGATAACGAATGGGTAATTCAGGTAAAGTGTCTGATGTTCGTTTAAGCGCATTTTCAAACGCTTGCCAGAACACCGGCACAGACCAGCCATCGACTGCAATATGATGCGCGTTTAACAGCAACAAGCCTTGTCCCTGTTCTTCCTTTTTCGCTCGCTGGATAAAGCAGGCTTTAAGCATGACATCACAGGATAAATCAAACACATGATGAGCTAATCGCTGCATCGCTTGTTGTGTCACCTGATGTCGGCTCTGCTCGTCCATCTCGGCACAATCAATAACCTCAAGCTGAAAGCCCGCGTCTTGTAGCGGTATCACTCGCTGATACAGAAGCTCATTTTCATTATCGTCTTCTTTTCTGCTCTCAAATACTGTCCGAAGCGGCTCGTGACGCTCTAGCACCTGCAACAAGGCCGACTCAATTGCATCAGGACTTGCCGCAACCTGACGGCTAAACACCACGTTATAATGATGACTGCCACCATGCAGGCGGTCGACTAACCATAAACTACGCTGACCGGCAGAAGCCGGATATTCGGTTTGTTCGCTGGGTAACCTGAACGCCAAGAGCATGTTGTCAGCAGAAGCGCCTTGTTCGGACAAACGCGTTTGTTCATCAACCCGTTGCGCCAAACCACGAATAGTGGGATAGCGGAACAACTCAACCATGGCTAAATGCGCATCAAAACGCGCATTAATGGCGTTAATCACCTGAATGGCTAACAGGGATTTGCCTCCAAGCGCGAAGAAGTTATCGGTCACACCGATTTGCTTCTCCTGAGTAACGTTAGCATCCTGAGAATTGTAACCCAGTAGGCGTGACCACAATTCTACCAGCCAGTGTTCAATCTCGGTGTCTGGTTGAACATAGTCATGGGTGATAACGGTAGAACTGCTTAGATAACGCTCTCGCAAGACCTTACGTTCAATCTTGCCATTGGCACTCAGTGGCATCGCCTCCAGCGTTATCCACTCTCCCGGGAACATAAAGCTCGGTAATCGGGAACGTACTATTTCCTGCACTTGCTCTTGTGCTTTCTCATGTTGCGGCTCATATTCTGACTCATATTCAACAAAGGCCACCAATCGTTGCATGTTCGCTTGTTCACGCACCAATACTGCACTGCGTTTAACCTGCTCACAGTCACTGATAACCGACTCAATTTCACCCAGTTCAATACGAAAGCCATTGAGCTTAACCTGCTGGTCGCCTCGACCAATAAACTCCAATACGCCCTGCTCATTCTCATAATCATTCTCAAATACAGAACAACGCACAATATCGCCGGTGCGATAAAATCGCTGGTTGGCAAAGATAATAAACTTCTCGTCAGTGAGCTCAGGTTTATGCAAATACCCCAGCGACAATCCGGTTCCACCAATATACAGCTCACCGCTCACGCCTCGTGGTGCAATCAGACCTTGTGAATCGACCACATACATCTCACACCCCGGTAATGGGATACCGATATCCGGCGCGCGTCCGGCTTCTCGTGAGCATAATGAATAGCTGGAATAGGTGGTATCTTCCGAAGGGCCATACAGGTTATACACCGCATCAATATGCGGCAGCTGATACAAGCCTTCTACGATATGACCCAGCAGCGCTTCCCCTGCCAGGTTCACAACCCTGACACTCTCTGGTACCGCATTCGCATCCAGTAACTGTACTATTGCCGAAGGCACGGTATTGATGAGGCTGATTGTTTGAGAAGTGGTTTGAGCGTTAGAAATGGATTGCACATCCAGAATATGCTTCACCACCACACAGGTACCACCGCAGGACAGCGGCGCGTACATCTCAAAAATCGACAAATCAAAACACATGGAAGTGGCAGCCAGCACCCCTGATAACTGCTCTTGCGTGTAGGTCGCAAGCGCCCATTGCAGCATGGATACGGTATTGCCATGGGCAATCATGACGCCTTTGGGTTTACCCGTGGTACCTGATGTGTAGATAAGATACGCCAGGTCAGTGCTTTGTACTTGTGTCACCGGGTTGCAGGTCAGGTGTTCGTCGTTTAGCGCCTGGTCAGTGATGCTCTTCACATCCAGCCAGTTCAATTCAATCTCACCCGCTCTCTTACCCAATCGGTCACGTACTGAATCTTCGCCCAACACAATGTTGATACGCGCATCATCGACGATATAAGCCAGACGCTCTTGCGGGTAGTCCGGGTCTAGCGGCACATAGGCTGCACCGGATTTCAGCACTGCCATTAACGCCACAACCAGCTCTAATGAGCGCGGTACACACACACCCACCAAATCACCGGGCTTAACACCTTGCGCGATTAAACGATGTGCCAGCACATTCGCCTGTTGATTTAGCTCGGTATAGCTCAAGGTTGAACCATTAAAACACAGGGCTATCGAATCTGGCGTTCGTGCAACCTGCGCTTCAAACAACTGGTGAATACAGGCCGAATCAGAAACCGGCACGGGCAGCTCTTTAGCCGCAACCACTGGCGTACTGATACAGCCTGCACTTAAGGAGATATCCGCAAGAGATTTCACCTCACACAGCTGAGCCAGAATCCGCGTTAAGTCCTCTGCCATGCGGGTTATCAGGTTTCGGCTAAACAGCGCCGATCGATAATTCAATGCCAGTTTAAGAGATTGATTATCTGCTTCTTCTCTTTCGCCTTTTCCGAAATAAGCACACAAAACAAGATCGTAATTGCCAGAAACAGAAAGCTCTTCGTTCTGTCTTTCGCTCTCTCTTTTACTCTTATCTAGCGCCTCACATTGCAGCAGGATTTGCGCCAACGGCTCAAAACTGTCATCCAACATCGGATCCACTAATTTAACCAAATCTGCAAACGTAAGATCTTGATGCGCCGCGGCTTTTTGGTTTACGACATCAGCCTGATTCAAAAACTCAGATACTGGCGATTGCGCCAGAACCTGATGACGTAATATTCGTTTTTCACCTGAGGACATTGATTGAGCAAGAACGATATCTCGCTCATCAGAATAACGGCTAACCAGTACACTTAATGCAGCCTGCAAGAATACAGGCAGACCAAGTTTATGAGCATCAATCGTCTGCTCAATACTATTTAGTACATCCGCCTGAACTGTGCAATGGACAGCATCACGAGCTTCGGTAGTATCATTAGCCAAATCATGAGTTGCACCTTTAATCGGTAGAGAATGTCTAACCGGCAACTGAGCTAATTGCTTACGCCAAAACAGTTCACTGCTGCGCGTAGAAAGATGAATTTGCCCCTCTGAATCAGCATATCCTCGTAAACCAGAGCTACGGTTATCAGAAGCCGCTGCAAAATAGATCTCTCCATCACATCCAATCGGTGCTAATTGCTCATTTTCTAACAATACAAAGCCACGAATTGCTTTATTGTCTTGATCCTCAGCCAATGCTTTAGGAAGAAATCCTGTTGCAAGTAAATGTTCCTGCTCACGCTTGGACACCATATTCAAATCTTGAATGGCTGAAGCCGGATGTGATGTGATCTGCTCAAGTAAACAGGTAAATTGTTCAGCAAAGGCTTGAATTGAAGCTCGCGAAAATAAGTCAGAGCAATAGTTAATCTGAAGCCCTAAACCTTCACTGGTTTCTATGCCGTGTAAACTTAAATCGAATTTCGCCACACGATTTTCTAAAAACCGTCCTTCGCCGGTGGGCAAAGTCGCATTAGGCTCTTGTTCCAAAGTCAGCAATATCTGGATCAGAGGGTTATAAGCTGTGTTACGTTCTGGGTTTAACAGCTCTACCAGATAATCAAAAGGAATGTCCTGATATTCCTGAGCGTCGAGGTTCACTTGTTGAAGCTGACCTAAATAATCAGAAAACGATTCGCTTTCATTCACCTGAGTTCGCAAAGCAATGGTGTTAGCAAAGAAACCGATGAGTCGCTCAACCTGAGACATACCCCGGTTTGCTACCGGAGCGCCAATGACAATATCCGTTTCGCCCCCACGCTTAGCCAACCAAATGGACAATGCGCCATGTAGCAAGGTAAACAGCGACGTATGGCGGCTGACGGCAAGCTGGCTCAAAGCCTGATAACACTCATCGGGCAATCGCCATATATAGGTTTCTCCAGCAAAGCTTTGTAATTCAGGACGCTCAAAATCGGTTCGTATTGAATGCAACGCAGGCAAGTCTTTTAACTGTTGTTGCCAATATTTGATAGCCCCTTGCCATTCGCCACTTTCCATACGCTGATTCTGCCAGCAGGAATAATCCAGATACTGAATTGGCAAATCGGCAATATTCGTAGCCTGTTTATCATCTGCTTCATCATCTATGAGCCCGGATAACGCAGCATATTCTTGCTCAAATTCGTCCCAGAACAGATTGATCGACCATCCATCTGAGGCAATATGATGAATACACAGCAACAGCACAGAGCCTGAATTTTGCGCTGCAAGGGCACAACGGATAAGCAAGTCTCGACTTAAATCAAAACCTTCACGAGAAAGCTGATACATGCATTCTCGCGCCGGGTCTTCCGGCACTATTTGCAGATGAAAGTCAAACTCGTCATGAACCCGTTGCAATAACTCATCATCGACCACTTCAAAGGTGGTACGAAGCGATTCATGGCGTTGAATGATGTTATGAATTGCTTGCTCAGCAATGTCTGTTTGCAGAGGCTTTTCAAAGAAACGGGTTACCGCAATATTGTAACTTCCGGCCTGCTCGACAATTTGTTCGATGTACCACAAACGTTTTTGAGCAAACGACGCTCGACCTTTCGTTAATCCTAATTTCGGGATCTCGTCATTCTTTTCCCTATCTTGTGCGCAAAAAGAATCACTCCCAGCCACATCGGGAACTATTTCAGAGGCTATTTTGCCAGCCAAATCACTCAGCACCGGATGCTCGAAAATAGCGCGAACACTCAATGCGATGCCATATTCATCACGAATGTCATTAGCGATACGAGCAGCTAACAGGGAATGCCCACCCACTTCAAAGAAATTAGATTCTTTACCCAGTTCGTCTTCGCTAAGCGACAGTCGCTGCGCCCAAATATGGGCAAGTGCCTGTTCAATATTTGTATCAAGCTTTGTCAATCCTTTGCCCGACACACTGGTAAATTCCGCCTGTAGAATTGCTCGCTTATCCACCTTGCCATTGGCTGTTAGCGGGATCTGTTGCAATACCTGATACCCTGCTGGCCACATATAAAATGGCAGATTTGCTTTCACCTGCTGGTGAACTTGCAAGATCAAGGCGTCATGATCAAATCCGTTCTTTAACTCAGGTACTAGCACAGCAACTAAACGCCCGGCCTGAGTGTTGTCTTTGTCAAACAAGACTAACGACGTAGAAACTTGCTCTAACTTCGCTATTTGACGCTCAATTTCGCCGATAGAGATGCGAAAACCAGAGATTTTGATCTGATCATCACTACGTCCCACATATTCAATATCGCCACGACTGTTCAGGCGAACCAGATCGCCCGTGCGGTAAGTCGACTTAGTTAAAAAATTGGTTAAATCATTAGTTAAATCAGTAAGATCCGAACACTGCCCAAATACAGCCCGGGTTTGTTCCGGCTTATTCAAATAGCCTTTTGCGACTAAATCCCCGGTTACCACCAATTCGCCTACTGCACCGGGCAACACAAGCTGCCCTTGAGGGTTTTGAATCATACAAGGGCTGCAAGCAACAGGCCGCCCAATGGGGATTTCTCCGCTTTTTACATCGTGATGTGTGGCGTCATAAACAGTGGCAATGACTGTGGTTTCAGTAGGGCCATAGGTGTTCAGTAGCTGAATGTGCCCAAGTGCAGGATGCTGTTGCCATAAAGACAACATATCCAGCCCCATTTTCTCACCACCGGTGATCATTAATCGAAGTGGAATTGCCAGGGTTTCTTGTAAATGATTCAGCTCAGAACAGAGTAAATGCCAATAGGCGGTTGGCAAGGAAGCCACCGTTATGCCTTGCGCTTGAGACCAGTTCCAGAAATTTTGCGGGGATAAATCCAGATCTTTCACTACCAAGGTCGCGCCCGACAGTAAAGTCACGATCACTTCTTCGATATAGATATCAAAGGAAGGCGACGCAAACTGCATCACGCGATCAGCTTTCGTTACCTTGTAATGCTGCTGGGCAGAATAGTAATAGTGCATGACGTTGCTGTGAGTCACCATGACACCTTTAGGCTCCCCGGTTGAACCCGAGGTATAGATGATGTAAGCCAGGTCTTCGGCGGTAGGTGCATGAACGCCCATGTCATGGAGCGTAAAGGCATCCATTTCCACCTTATGGATCTGCTGACAAGACAACAAGGGCACACCCAGCCCGGATTTTAGCCCCGCTAACTTATGTGCATCATCTTCATGGGTAATAATTAGCCTGACCCCACTGTCCGATACCATGTACTGCAAACGCTGCATGGGATATTCAGGATCCAGCGGTACATACACCGCGCCCATTTTAAACAGCGCCATTGTGGTAACAATAAGATCAGCAGAAGACGAAAGATAAACACCTACCCTGTCACCCGTTTTAATGCCTTGTTGATGCAAGGCTTTAATGCATTGATTAATTCGAGTATCGAGCTGCTGATAAGTCCATGAAGAGTCTCCATTTAACAAAGCAAGTTCATGGCTATTACTGTCTATAGAAGCGTTAAATGCATCAGCGATATTTGTCGCGGTGTTTGTCGCAATACTTGTCTTAACATCGTCGTCTATGCCTTTATTTAACGCGGCAATAATCGAATTACGCTCAGGTGTTGGCAACATATCCAACTGTTCCATGCACACAGAAGCGTTCGCTTCATCATCTAAAATGACAGCTTGCAGCAATTGAATAAAATAACGGTTTAAACGTTCAATGGTTTCGGCATGGAAGATGTCGGTGGCATAACGCCAAATCAAATCAATGCCGTCAGAATGCTCATTGGCATCCAGAGATAAATCAAATTTACTGGTGTTGGATTCGCGTCGAATGGGCTTAAAACTCACCTCTGACATGGAGAAAGATGTGCGTTCATTATTGTGCAACGCAAACATGATTTGAAACAGAGGGTTGTACTGCAAATGGCGGCTTGGATTAAGCTCTTCCACCAAATATTCAAACGGCACATGCTGATACTGATAAGCACTCAATACGCCGTTACGATATTGCTGTAAAAACTCGGAAAAAGGCTTTGCAGGATCTATTTGAGCACGAAGCACCAAGGTATTAACAAAACAACCAATTAACGGCTCTACATCATGATTAACCCGTCCGGCAATGGGCGTTCCCAACACAATATCATCTTCACCACTGTAGCGAGACAGTAGCAAACTCAATATGGACGACAAAGTGATAAATAACGTCGTACCATGCTTACGCCCCAACGCATTTAATTTATCCGCTAGCGCTTTAGGCAGATGAGATTTAACCACGTCCCCCTGATGACTTTGTTGTTCTGGTCGAGGCGCGTCTAAAGGTAACGAATGAACTTCAGGTAAATCTTGCAAATACGTTAACCAAAAGTCTTTTCCTACTACCCCATTTTCTTGCAAGAAATGCGTATTCTGCCACTGGGCATAATCCGCATATTGAACCGATAATGGCGACAAAATTGATGTTGATTCAACCATGTCGTTCTCGGTTAAGGCATCATAAAGACGATTTAACTCACGAACAAAAACCGATAATGACCAACCATCAGAAGCGATATGATGCATATAAATCATCAATCGCACTTCATCCTGAGAGACCGTCACAGCGCCGACTCTAAGCATCAAATCCTGAGTTAAATCGAAAGGCCGAGCAGCGAATGCTTCACTAATTTTTAGCCATGCGCTTTCAATATCGTCCTCTGCCGCAATGTTGAATTGCTCAATCTCAAGCGCAAAATCCGACAATAGCACCTGTACAGGTTCACCATTCTGCTCCTGATAAACACTGCGCAACACTTGATGACGTCGAACGATTTCATTGAGGGCCTGTGTTAAGGCTGTGAGATTAAGCTCACCACTGACAGCAAAATTACCGCCCACATTGTATAAACCGCTATTTTCCAGCTGTGCCAGAAACCACAATCGTTTT
This sequence comes from Paraneptunicella aestuarii, assembly GCF_019900845.1. Classification (NCBI taxonomy): domain Bacteria; kingdom Pseudomonadati; phylum Pseudomonadota; class Gammaproteobacteria; order Alteromonadales; family Alteromonadaceae; genus Paraneptunicella; species Paraneptunicella aestuarii. The sequence goes on from NZ_CP074570.1 coordinate 3,065,967, forward strand.
TGCGTAAATGACAACGGTACGCCCTGGATATATTGTTCCTGGGTTAACGGCTCAATATCCTGAGTATCAGAAGAAGACAAAAACACCAGTAAGTCAGTTTTATGTTGTTTTAATAATCCTTTAATCTCATCAGTAAGTGCGCCCGAGGGCGCACTCACTTTCAGCTTTCCTTGCTGTACTTTGACTTCAATGTTTTTGGCACGACATAAGGTTAAAAGATCAACTAACTTCATAGTTCAAATTCTTCCATATCTTCTGCATCATTGACCGCGTCATCACCTGAGTTTGAGGCATTAACTGGAGCGCTAAGTAGCTCAATCAAGCGAGCCTGCTCTTCAATACTTGGCGACTCGAATAAGCTCTTCAGCGTAAATTCAACGTTAAATTGACGACGGATCTGGCTGGCAAGACGAGTAGCTAACAACGAGTGACCGCCCATGTTAAAGAAGTTATCGGTAGCGCTAATTGCATCTATTTTTAGCAGTTCAGCCCAAATAGCTTGCAGCGCCAATTCGATTTCTGTACTTGGAGCACGAGCGTCTGAATCAGAAGAAATACCACGCACTAACTTGTTGCGGTCAATCTTGCCACTGGCTGTTAATGGCCATTCTGTGATGGTCTCAAAACCACTGGGTAACAGGTAACCCGGTAAATGTGTCGCTAACTCTTCTTCTACCTGGGTCAGGGTTGTTCTATTTTCATCTAGTGACAAAAACGCCCATAAGCCATCGTCTTCGGCTTTCACCACCGCTTCGGTCACACCCTGGCAGGCTTTCAAGGCCGCTTCGATTTCACCCAATTCAATACGATAACCACGCACCTTCACCTGATTATCCTGACGACCGACGAAGACTAATTCACCCGCGTCATTCCATTTCGCTCTGTCGCCGGTGCGATAGACTCGTTGCAGCGTATTGTTGAATCTCAACTCAACGAATCGCTCAGCGGTTTGTGCTTCACGCTGCCAATATCCTTCAGCAAGGCTGTCACCGCCAATGCACAACTCTCCTACCACTCCTTGCGGTAATAGCTGACCTTGTGCGTCCACAATCCAGTAAGAAGTATTCGCCAAAGGCTTACCAATCGGCGCACTGCCTTTCGATTCAAGGGCTTTTACTGAAACCCGATGGCTACTACTGGTAATAACAATTTCCGTGGGGCCATAGGAGTTATAAAGTGCGATGCCTTCTCGTTCACTGGCGTTGTCGCCGTTAAACCAGCTGTCTAACAAACCAGTGTCAAAGACATCACCGCCACTAACGACTATGCGTAAGCGGGAATCTTGCCAACCTGAAACAGCAACCAGCTGTTTCAGATAAGCCGGCACCACATGCAGGAAGCTGACTCCGGTTGCTTGAATATATTCCATCAAGGCTTCTGGCTCGGTGACATCATCCGGTCGGATGACCACCGCCGCACCTGCACATAAAGGCAATAGCAGCTGGCTCAATGAGGCATCGAAACTCATGGACGCAAACAATAAGCCCCTTGTCTTCACCGTTCAATTGATAGTGATGCTGCAAGCCCGCCAATCGCTGTGCCAAGGCACCATGATTAACCAACACGCCTTTAGGCTGTCCGGTAGAGCCCGAGGTATAAATCATATAGGCCGGAGTGGAGGCCGCTAGCGCAACCTCAACGGCGGTTTCGGCTTCTTCGTCTCTCTCATCACTGTCATCAATACACTCGGACACCAACAACACTTGCTGGTCATTCAAAGGTAACTGGTCAGCTAAATAGACTTCTGTTACGACATGGCTAATTCCGGCATCCTGAATTAGATAGGACAAACGTTCATCGGGATAAGTCGGGTCAAGTGGCACATAAACGCCACCGGATTTCATAATCCCCAGCACCGCCACCACCATCTCAACCGAGCGGTCAAGGCACATGCCCACTCTGTCGCCCGCTTTCACGCCGAACTTCACCAAAGCACGCGCCAACAGATTCGATTGCGCGTCCAACTCGGCAAAGCTCAAAGACTCCGCTTCCATCACCACCGCTTGCGCATCGGCTTGAGATACAGCTAAAGCGGAGAGTTGAGCAGGCACTAAAGTGGTTTGTGCGGGTAATACCTCACCCATTGCCAAAACTGATAGCGCTTGTGATTCAGCATCAGACACCAAAGGCAAGTCTTTTAATAAGGTGTCAGGATTCGCTATTGCAGCTTGCAATAAGGCCGAGAAGCTATTGGACATGCGCGCAATCGTCGTTTCTGTGAAGAGATCTGAAGCATATCGCCACACCAGCTTAATGCCTGATTCCTGCTCTACTGCATAAAGCGTCAGGTCGAAGTTACTTTCATAGCTCAATTGCCCGCCACCTTTCACTTCTGAGCCTGATACCTGCAAATCTTCGCCATCGTTGTTATCCACATTCAATACGATTTGGAATAACGGGTTGTACTGCGGCGTACGCTCTGGATTAAGCTTTTCAACCAGCAGCTCAAACGGCATCTGCTGATGGTCAAAATCAGCAATGTCATTGGTTTTCACCTTACTCAACAGTGAGGCGAAAGACTCGTTATTATCAATTTGACTACGTAACACCAGAACATTAGAGAAAAAGCCGATCAAATTAGCGACTTCACTTTGCTCACGGTTTGCAATCGCACTGCCTAATACAATGTCATCACTACCAGAATAGCGGGCTAACCAGGCTGAAAAAGCAGCATGCATCGCCATAAAGAAAGTGGTCTGGTTATTACGACTTAACTGACTGAAAGCCGTTTTGACATCACCACTCAATTGTTGGCGATAAACCTCACCGCGATAGGAAGGAATGTCTGGACGATCAAAGTCCATCGGCAATTGATGCACACTTGGAATGTCCGCTAAACGTTGCGTCCAATATTCGGCTAATTCATCCAGTTTCTCTCCTGACAACTGGGCTTTTTGCCAGCTGGCATAATCGCGATACTGTACAGGCAAATCAGGTAATTTAGCCTCTGCTTGCTCGGAATAGGCTTGATAGAGAATATTAAATTCCTGCATCAAAAGACCAATCGACCAACCATCACAGACAATATGATGCATGTGCAATAACAAGGTATGTTGAGTATCACTTTGCTTAACCAAATGTACTCGCAACATCACATCCTGAGCCAAATCAAATCGGGACAATTTGGCTTCCCGGCGCATATTCAGAATTTCCTGATCTTGCGATCCAGCATCCAGAGCCGACAAGTCCGTAAAACCAACATTGAACTCTGGATTATCTACGACCTGTTGCATGGGCTGCCCGTCATATTCTCGAATGACAGTACGCAACACCTGATGACGCTCGACAATAGTGGCAAAAGCTTGCTCAATTGCTTCCCGGCTAATGTTTCCGGAAATAGTCATTGCCGTACCAGCGATATAACTGGCACCAGAAGAATCCATTTGCTCCATTAACCACAAGCTGTTTTGAGCATGGGATAAAGGCGATGGTTCATTACCTTCCAATACTGGAATGGTAGGTACAAACGACGAAGCATTATCCGATTCAGACGCGGTAGTGAACTCAGAATCCAAACCTTTTTCCGCCACAATCATGGCAGCTTGTTCTTCAATACTGGGCAATTCAAACAAGCTTTTCAGGGTGAAGTTCACTTCAAATTGACGACGGATTTGACTTGCCAAACGCGTGGCTAGCAAGGAATGTCCGCCCATCTGGAAGAAGTTATCGGTCACGCCAACTTCTTCCACTTTCAACAACTCTGCCCAAATCTTTTGCAAGGCAATTTCGGTGTCGTTTTTCGGTGCGCGACTGCCCGAATCTTGCTCTAAACCACGCACTAACTTGTTGCGGTCAATCTTGCCACTGGCTGTTAATGGCCATTCGGTGATGGTCTCAAAACCACTGGGTAGCAGGTAACCCGGTAAATGTGTCGCTAACTCTTCTTCTACCTGGGTCAGGGTTGTTCTATTTTCATCTAGTGACAAAAACGCCCATAAGCCATCGTCTTCGGCTTTCACCACCGCTTCGGTCACACCCTGACACGCTTTCAAGGCCGCTTCGATTTCACCCAATTCAATACGATAACCACGCACCTTCACCTGATTATCCTGACGACCGACGAAGACTAATTCACCCGCGTCATTCCATTTCACTCTGTCGCCGGTGCGATAGACTCGTTGCAGCGTATTGTTGAATCTCAACTCAACGAATCGCTCAGCGGTTTGTGCTTCACGCTGCCAATATCCTTCAGCAAGGCTGTCACCGCCAATGCACAACTCTCCTACCACTCCTTGCGGTAATAGCTGACCTTGTGCGTCCACAATCCAGTAAGAAGTATTCGCCAAAGGCTTACCAATCGGCGCACTGCCTTTCGATTCAAGGGCTTTTACTGAAACCCGATGGCTACTACTGGTAATAACAATTTCCGTGGGGCCATAGGAGTTATAAAGTGCGATGCCTTCTCGTTCACTGGCGTTGTCGCCGTTAAACCAGCTGTCTAACAAACCAGTGTCAAAGACATCACCGCCACTAACGACTATGCGTAAGCGGGAATCTTGCCAACCTGAAACAGCAACCAGCTGTTTCAGATAAGCCGGCACCACATGCAGGAAGCTGACTCCGGTTGCTTGAATATATTCCATCAAGGCTTCTGGCTCGGTGACATCATCCGGTCGGATGACCACCGCCGCACCTGCACATAAAGGCAATAGCAGCTGGCTCAATGAGGCATCGAAACTCATGGACGCAAACAATAAGCCCTTGTCTTCACCGTTCAATTGATAGTGATGCTGCAAGCCCGCCAATCGCTGTGCCAAGGCACCATGATTAACCAACACGCCTTTAGGCTGTCCGGTAGAGCCCGAGGTATAAATCATATAGGCCGGAGTGGAGGCCGCTAGCGCAACCTCAACGGCGGTTTCGGCTTCTTCGTCTCTCTCATCACTGTCATCAATACACTCGGACACCAACAACACTTGCTGGTCATTCAAAGGTAACTGGTCAGCTAAATAGACTTCTGTTACGACATGGCTAATTCCGGCATCCTGAATTAGATAGGACAAACGTTCATCGGGATAAGTCGGGTCAAGTGGCACATAAACGCCACCGGATTTCATAATCCCCAGCACCGCCACCACCATCTCAACCGAGCGGTCAAGGCACATGCCCACTCTGTCGCCCGCTTTCACGCCGAACTTCACCAAAGCACGCGCCAACAGATTCGATTGCGCGTCCAACTCGGCAAAGCTCAAAGACTCCGCTTCCATCACCACCGCTTGCGCATCGGCTTGAGATACAGCTAAAGCGGAGAGTTGAGCAGGCACTAAAGTGGTTTGTGCGGGTAATTTTTGTGATTCAGATAATTGCACCAAGGCTGTAATTTCAGCATCACTCAGAAGATGAATATCAGCCAACGTTTTATTTTCTGGCGCAATTAAACCAGACAAGACTTGCGTTAAATGGCTAACCAAACGATCCATTGCCGCGCTACTAAACAAGTTCGAATCGTAGGTAAGCGTGAAGACCAAATCTTGATGCGGCGCTACCCCCAACACCAGTGGATAATGTGTTTCCTCATGGGCAACACCGCCTCGCATATCCGATTCACGCATCAATTCAGCGGCATCTTCAATCGGCTGATTGTGGAAACCTAATACCGTATTAAATAACTGCTCGCCTTCATCCAGGTTCTTGTGTTGGACAATCTCAGCCAAAGGCACAAAGCCAAAGCGTTCTCGCTGTGATTGCGTGTTTTGTAACGACTGTAACCAGTCACGAATAGCCCATTCAGGAGACACTCGAATACAGGCGGGAACTGTGTTGATCATCATACCAACCGTGGATTCCACCCCAGGCAAATCGGCAGGACGTCCAGACAAAGTCACACCCGTAATAATGTGATCTGTATCTCGGTATGAACACAACAAGTAACCCCAAGCGGCTTGAACCAAGGTGCTCATAGTCATGTTCTGTTGCGCCGCGAAGCTTCTTAAGGCTTGATATTGACCGGAAGGCAGTGTGTGCTTAAGCACTTGTTTGCCTTGATGAGCCACTTCATTGTTAGACGCCTCAATGCCAATGGCATTACTCAGTTCTGCATTTTCAAGTTCTTGCTGCCAGAACTCAGTTGAAGCTTGATTGCTTTGCTCAAGCGTCCAGGCAATGTATTGCTTATAGCTTGCGACGTTTGGCAAGCCCACAGATTCAGGCGCAACGCCTGACAATAGCGCACGGTAGAGTGTTAATAGTTCATCGTAAACAACCCCCAGGCTCCATCCGTCCAAAATAGTGTGAGAACAGGTCCAGATAAAACTAAAACCCTGTTCGCCGCGATTAAATAAGGCAAAACGAGATAAAGGCGCTTTTTGGTAGTCAATGGGAATCGCGTTATCGGACTCAAGATAATCTTGAATAGCGTCATCCTGCTCGAATTGGCTTAATGACGCGATATCTTTCTCAATCCAATTCAACTCTACATGTCGTTGCACTAATTGCAGACTTTGCTCTTTATCCAAAGCAACAAACACAGTGCGCAATACCGCGTGTCGCTGCACCAGAATTTGCCAGGCTTGCTTAAAGGTTTGCGGGTTAAAATCACGATTAAAGTGCAATAGGTTTTGCGTAGCGTAGCTGGATTGAGCGTCCAATTGAGCATGATAGTACATCCCCATCTGGTTACCCGACGCCGGATACAAATCGTCAATTTCACCATACTCGTCTTGCCACATTTCCAGCTCAATCTGGCTAACATGACAAAGTGGAAAATCGGATGGAGAAACTCGCGACTCTTTCTGAGTGCGGCAATGTTCGATTAAGGCCGTTAATGCTGTCTCGAATGTGCGAGCCAGTTGTTCAATATCTGCAACGGCAAATAGCTCTCGACTAAAATCGATATTGAACTGAAGTTGCCCATTACTTATCTGCCCATTAAAACCAAGCAACGACTCGCGCAATCGGGAACGTGCCACATCAAAGCCGGTATCTTCATTGGCTCTGGCAAACAACTGGGTTTTGCCAAGCTGTTGGTCGAACTGTCCCAGATAATTGAACAAAACACCCATCTGTTGCGCAGAACTTTGCAAACTGGTGCCCAAATATCCCAACCCTCTACTTGGAATTTGACGAGTCAGTTCCTTAACGCCCAGGATCAGTTCATCGGGGTTCTTCTCAGCACTGAAAATAACCGGATAAAGACTGGTAAACCAACCCATACACTGGCTTAAATCGGTATGCTCAAACTTGTCATCTTCACGACCATGACCTTCGAGAAAAACACTCACTGACTTGCCTGACAGCTCTGGTCTCCACTTCGCCAATGCATTCACCAAGGCACTTAACAGCAAATCGTTAATTTGCGTGCGATAAGCCTGATGGCAATCTTTTAATAAGGATTGGGTAAGTTGTGTGTCTAGCTGAGCTTTAACAATGTGCGAATCAGCCAGAGTATTACTGCCTAAATCCGACTGGCTCTTACCTTTAGATAAAAGAGCCTGAACCATAGCCGGATTACGGTTTAAAGCCGCCTTATCTTGCCAATAAGCCACATCGGCTACAGCATCTTCACTCTGTAACCATGAATGATATTGCTTACTCCATTGCTGATAGGTGGTGGCTTTGTTGCCTAAATGAACGTCACCGCCAGCGATATGTTGCTGGTACGCCAAGGCCAAATCGTCCAGCACAATACGCCAGCTAACGCCGTCGACAATCAAATGATGGAAAATAAGCAATAAACGGCTGTCTTGTGCTTTTTCCGCCTTCATATAAACCATCTTGAACAAGCAGCCTTGCGCAATATTGATGCTGGATTTAGCTTGCTCACTCGCAGCTAATATTGCACTTTGGCGTAATTCACTGGTTTCTCTGCTGATATCCACGATGTCCAAAATCTTAGACAAATCCACGTCAATTAACGGGGCAAAATGCGCTTTAGGCTGAACACTTTCCAGATCAGTAAAACGCACTCTTAACATGTCGTGACGTTGATACAAAGCATCAACAAAAGCTCTCAGGAAAGCTTCATTTACCGCTTCTGGTACATGTAACAATGCAGATTGCAAATAACGATCATTATCCTGATTTTGTAATAGGAAAAAGCGCTGTTGAATAGGTAATAGCTGCATCTCACCGACGCTCTCAGCCTGACTATATTCAACCCCCGTCGCTGAGCTCTCCGCCAAAATCTGAGCGATATTTTCTACCGACTGCGCTTCAAAAAACTGCTTGGAAGTCAGGTGATAGCCAAAAGCATTAATACGAGCCACCGCTTGAATAGACAAAATCGAATCGCCACCCAAACCAAAGAAGCTGTCTTTAATTCCCACTTGTTCCAGATGCAGTAAATCTTGAAGCACTGAACACACCAATCGCTGCGCGTCTGTTGTTGGCGCAACATAGGTAGATTTAACCGTGTCGGCTTCGCCCGCTTGAGGCAATGCCTCAACGTCAATTTTGCCATGAGTGGTCAAAGGGAAATGAGACAAAGGCACATAAGCCGATGGGATCATGTAATAAGGTAAGGTTTGCTCAAGCAATTGCTTGATGCCTTTGCGCAGGCTATCGCCAGACTGATTCAAAGCGCCTTCTGACACAGTGAAATAAGCCGTTAGCTGCGAACCGTTCTCTTTTTCGCTTACCTGCACAAACCCCGCTTGTACTTCTGGATGTTGAGCTATTGCCGCTTCAATTTCGCCCAACTCAACACGGAAACCTCGCACTTGCACCTGATTGTCGGTACGACCAATATATTCCAACACACCTGACGGTAACCACCGAACCAAATCGCCTGAACGATAAAAACGCTGCGGCTTATCTACGCCAACACTTAGGGCGACAAATCTCTCTTGGGTTAGCGCCTCGTTGTTATGATAACCGCGAGCCAAACCAATACCGCCCAAATACAGTTCGCCAATAGCGCCAATAGGCGCAAGCTTTCCGGCAGCGTCCAATACTAAGGCTTTGTGGTTAGCGATGGAGCGCCCCATATGCACCACACCGCCCTGATATTCTCCAATGGTGGCACAGACTGTTGTTTCTGTTGGGCCATAAGCATTGAAGAAGTGTCTACCAACACACCATTTCTCGGCTTCTGAACGGCTAATGGCTTCCCCGGCGACAATTAAATGAGTTAATGACGCCAATTGTTCTGTCTCGAACAAGCTCAAATAGGCGGGAGGTAACGTCGCGTGAGTAATAGCGTGCCGTTGCACCAAAGCAGCCATTTTCGCAGGATCTTGCTTTTGCTCTGCATTAGGGATGATCAGTTGCGCACCATTGCACAAACTCATCAATATCTCCCACGTCGCCGCATCAAAACTGATAGAAGCGAATTGCAAAACCTTACTTTGCAAAGCAGCCTTCTCAACGCTTGCAGCATCATTAATAGCGAACTGCTGTTGTTGCACCTGAGACAAGTTAACAGCACCGACATGCTCCAACATTGTACCTTTGGGTAGCCCTGTTGAACCTGAGGTATAGATCATATACGCCAGATCCTGGCTGCTCATTGTTGGTCGTGAAATAGCGGACGGTGAAATAGCAGAATTCACTTGCAATATCTCAGAGATCAACAGCGTTTCAACGCCATGCTCTCCTAACACCTTGCCCGCGGTTTCAGCAGTGTTGCTTAACCACAGCTTGGCTTTGCTGTCGGAGACAATGTGTTTGATACGAGCAGCAGGATATTCTTTATCCATTGGCAAATAAGCCGCACCGGATTTTAAAACACCCAATACAGCAACAGGGAAATCCAGTGATTGCCCCATGCAGATGCCAATCATATCTCCCGGCACAATGCCTTTTTCCATTAACGCTTGCGCAACCGAGTTAGCTTTCTCGTTAAGTTGAGCATAGGTAAGGGACTCATCACCATACACTAAAGCAACCGCATTAGGCTGTTTAGCCGCTTGTTGTTCAAAACGTCCGTGAATAGTCGCACTTTCGTCTTGCGCAACAGCGTCTCCCACTCCGGTTTCAATCAGGAACTGTTTTTCACTGTCAGAAACACAATCCAAATCAGACAATTTAGATTCCGGACATTCGGCGACGGATTGCAATAAGCGCAAGAAGTTGTCAGCCAATCGTTGAATGGTTTCGCGCTCAAACAGGTCATGAGCAAATTCCCAGGCAAAGGCCAAGCCTTTTTCTGATTGTCTTGCTATCAGGGTTAAATCGAATTTGCTTCCTGTTTCGGCTCTGTCTACGGAATAACGGGAAAAGAGCGATGAATTGGAATCGGACTGTGCAGTGTTGTTGTTTTCAGAAGCACTTTCAAACACCAACATCATTTGAAATAAAGGATTATGGCTGGTTTTACGCGTCAGATTGAGCTCATCAATCAACATCTCCAGTGGCACATTCTGATTTGATAAGTCATTTAAGGTGTTGTGCTGTACCTGCCCCAACAAATCGCTAAAACGCGTTTCCAAATCAATTTGAGTACGAAGCGGAATGGTATTCGCGAAAAAGCCCACCATCTTATCCACTTCTGGCAAATGGCGGTTAGCAACGGGGGTTCCTATTACCACATCTGTCATGACTTCAGAGTCGGTAGACAAGCCACTGTATTTCGCAATCAATGTAGCAAACGCAGCTTGTACCAAAGAGAATGTAGTCGCCCCTTTCTCCATCGCCAGAGACTGCAATTGCTGGCTGGTGACAGTATCTAAATGAAAGCGTAAACGCTCTCCTTTAAAACTTGGGTTGGCCGGACGCTTCTTATCAGTAGGAAAACGATGAGTGTCAGGAATATTCGCTAATCGATCTTTCCAGTACGACAACTGGTTGGTCATACCAGAATCATTCAATAACGTCTGTTGCCATGCCGCGTAATCGCTGTATTGCAGGGCGACTTCTTTTAACGCTGGCTCCTGTTGAGCAGTGATAGAACTGTATACCTGATTCAATTCATGCAACAAAATATCCAGCGACCATGCGTCGGCCGCAATATGATGCAAGGTTAAAAATAATACAGAATATTGCTCTGCAACCTGCACCAAGGTACCTCGCAACATAAAGTCTTTGCTTAAATCAAAGGCAACGGAAGTTTGCTGATGAGCAAGTTCAGCGAAAATAGCATCTGAATTTGATGAATCTGTCACTTGTTGTACCACTAAAGCGAAGTTTTCGCTATGCAACAGCTTGGGTGTGGCAATGCCCGACTGATTGTTGATAACAGTGCGCAATACCTGATGTCGCTGCAGCAAATGTTGCAAACTCGCCTGCAAACTGCTGGCATCAAGCAAACTGTCACTTTTCAGGATCAGAGGAATATTGTAGATAGCACTTTGCTGGTCGTATTGCTGTTGAAACCACATTCGTTGTTGAGTGTAAGACAGCACTAACTCAGGATGAGGTTTAATTCGCTGCGATTCCTGCCCACTTCCCGCACTCAGCAATTCAATCATGGCTTGCTTGTGCTCTTTCAATAAGGATTTGATGGAATCAGGAATAACGCCGCTTTGTGTCGTTACCCGCAAATTTCCTGCTTCAACTTGAATGTTTATGCCGCTTTCTTTGCACAGCTTGTAAATTTCAACAATATTCATCTTGCTACTTCCGTTATCTTATTGCTCGGGTATCTATTCGTTTCTTGAGGAGAGACTCAACTTACGTCATCTCCTCCTACGCTTTTATCTCTTATTATTATTATGTTGCGAGAGCTAAACTCACGGGATGTAGTCGCTACGAGTACGAGTTAATTTCAGCAAGTCTTCGTCATACTGCGAAGTCAGGTCATGGAAGAACTCTTGTTTAAAGTCGGTCAGTTTGCGCACCACCGTTAAGCTACGTTGGGTAAACTTGTGCGGTTCCAGAAAGGTCAGTAATTCCGCTGTGTGATCTTGCAACATGGGGCGGATCACGTTGAAGACCTCGTCTAAATCTTCCTGGTGATCCTTTTCACTGTTGGTGGTGTTGTGGAAAGCCATAATACCGCCGTTGCCCTTGACGTATTCGTAGGTTTCATCATAGAAACGCTTTTTGTTACCGAAATCGTTCCATGCAAAATCAATCGGAAGACGATCTTCTGGCATTAATTTCACATAGTCAGTCACGCGGCAAGCGGCATTTAATGTGAAGTATTTGTCGAGTTTTAACTCTTTAACCAGATTCGCTAATTTCTGAACATAGAAATCATCGCCCGGTAGCACTTCGAAAGTGAATAATTGAGGCTTGTAGGGCTTCAAATAGAATGAAGGAATCGGAATGACAGGCTCCTGACCATAGATTTCCTGTGTTGTTTCATCCAACAACCAATCATCGGGTTCCATGTTTTTACGCGCCGGGTCAGACACCTTTTTATAATGTTTGATAGCTCGCTTTTTCAGGATCTGCTGATTGAGTTTGAAGTCATCCTCATTATCTTTTAATGCTTGCAGAATGTAAGGCGTAGTATAACCACTACCAAATTCGACCACGGTTTGTGGCTTGAGCATACGAATCAGGGAATACAACATAGGAGCAACATGTTCAGTACCCGATAGATGTTGAAACGGCGTGATCTCGGAAATGACTTTATTCACAAATGCTTCTGTAAAACCTAGCTTCATAGTGTTTTGCCTTCTTTTAAAATTCTGTGTTCTGAAACCCTAAGGTTTGCTGTTTATTATTCTTTGTTATGGTTCCCAGCCCCGAAATACAGGGCTTATCACCTACTTGTTGTATTAGATAACCACTTCATCACTGGGTGCGCCTAAGGAGCTCTGCAACGCATCTTCTTGCATGGCTGCCACATCATGTTGCTGACGCGCAATATCAATCCATTCCCCCAACTGTTGAATTGTGGGATAGGTAAAGATCACCTTGATAGGAACCTGAAGTGAAAGAGACTCTGCTAACTGGGCAACTAAACGCGTCGCCAGCAAGGAATGTCCGCCTAACTGGAAGAAGTTGGCAGTCGCGCTCACCTCTTCAATTCCCAGCAAGTCCTGCCACAAACCAACCAGCATTTGCTCTGTCTCGGTTGTCGCTGCGGTGAATTCACCACGGGTAAATGCCGGTTGATATTCAGGTTGCGACAATGCCTTGCGGTCTATCTTGCCATTGGCAGTTAACGGTAAGGCGTCAAGCGTCATCACCACCGCCGGATGCATATAGCTGGGTAGCATGGCCTGAACCCGCTCTCGCCAGCGTGATTCTTCTAATTGCGAGTCTGTTAATTGCGAGCCAGTATCTTGAAGCACCACATAACCAACCAGCATGGCATCAGTTGAAGAATCGGTTGAAGAACCACTTGAATTATCAAGAGATTGACGATGAACATGCACCACGGCATCCTTCACTTCATCCAGCCCTAACAGGCACTGCTCTATCTCACCAGTTTCAATACGATAACCGCGTATCTTCACCTGTTGGTCAATACGCCCCAAATAGCCCAGCTCGCCACTGCGTTTTTGATGTACCCAGTCACCGGTGCGATACCAGCGCTGTGTCTCGCCCAGTACATCAGAGGTCACAAACTGCTGTTCGGTTAACTCGTCTTTGTGCCAGTAACCACGTGCCAGACCTGCACCACCGAGCCATAGTTCACCGACACCACCAATCGGCGCCAATTCGCCTTCTGCTGCCACCACACACTGCTGAACATTGTTAAGCAATCCGCCTAAATCAGACACTGACTGTGATGACATCTGACCGTTAACACCCATGGGTTTAATGTGCGTCCAGATAGTTGATTCAGTGGGGCCATAGCAGTTCCACACGGCTTTACCACAAGACACCAACCACTTTCCTAGCGATTCAGGCACATATTCGCCACCCACCAGAATCTTGAGCTGCTCCTGACCTTGCCAGTCGCTTTCCTGCAATAACTTCCAGGTCGCAGGCGTCGCCTGCATCACGTCGATATCCTTGCTCAGCAGCTTAATCAGCGCCTTGCCATCAACCACCTGTTCACTGTCTGCCAACACCACGGTACCGCCCACACATAACGGCAGGAACAGCTCTAAAATGGAGATATCAAAGGACATGGCAGTCACAGCTAACCAACGCCAGTTTGCATTCGTCTCTGCTGTGTCATTGGCCGAGAGCCTGGCTTTCGCCGCAGCAATAAAGTGATTCACGGCACCATGGCTGACCATAACGCCTTTCGGACGACCCGTAGAGCCCGATGTGTAAATCACATAGGCTAACTGTTCAGAGCTAATTCGGATATCAGGAATACGGATGTCTTGATGTGCTGTCGTTGAGCCAATTTGCTCGACAACAATACTCTTACTCAAATCATGACCCAGTAACGCAATGCAATCCCCTTCACCCACCACATACTGCGCTTCGCTGTCTTGCAGCATGTACTGTAAACGCTCAACCGGGTAGTTAGGGTCAAGCGGCATATAGGCTGCACCGGATTTCATCACCCCTAACATGGCAACCAGCATATGACTGCGCCTATGGGTACAGACCCCAACCACAGAATCCGCTTGTACCCCTTTTGCCATTAGCTCATGAGCGACCGCATTGGCTCGCGCATTCAGTTCGGCATACGTCAGTCCGTCATCATTGGCTTCTAATGCCACCGCATTCGGGTTGGATTCAACCTGTTGCTCAAACCATTGATGTAACCCAGCCGGATAGTCAAAGTGCTGGTTGGTGTTGTTCCAGCGTTGCATCAGAGCCTTATTGGATTCAGTCAGTAGCGGTAATCGCTTCACATCCGTTTGTGGTGCCAAAGCAATACCTTTGAGCAAGACCTCAAATGCCTCAGCCCAACCCTTAACGCTGTCCTCATCAAACAGGTCAGTGGCATAGCGCCAATACAGGGATAAACCGCCCGCATCTTCTATAACACTCAATGTCAGCTCAAACTTGCTGACATTACGCTCAAGGGCATAATCACTAAAGTGCAAATCTTGCGATAGCTGAATTTCGGAAGACTCGTTGTTTTGCCACAACAACATGATTTGGAATAACGGGTTGTAGCTCAGCTGACGGGTTGGATTCATATGCTCAACCAACAGCTCAAAAGGCAAATGCTGGTGCGCAAAATCCGATAACAAATCCTGACGTGCTTTGCCAAGCAGCGCGTCAAAGCTCACGCCCGATTCAACACCCGTGCGAAGCACCAGAGTATTGGCAAACAAGCCTATCAGGTCACTGATTTCCTGTTGCTCACGGTTGGCTATCGCTGTGCCCATGACAATATCGTCTTCGCCACTAAAGCGGCTTAACAATACTGAAAACGCGGTTTGTACTGTCATAAACAGCGTGGCCTGATGCGCTTGTGATAGCTGCTCAAGCTGCCCTTTCACTTCGGGCGAAATACGCGAGGTGAAGACCGCGCCGCGATAACTCGGTTGCACTGGTCGAGCTCTGTCTAATGGCAGCTGGTGTACATCCGGGATACCTGACAAACGGTTTGTCCAGTAACCCAAAGCTTCATCCAGTACCTCACCCCGTAACCAGTCATGTTGCCAGTTAGCATAGTCTCGATACTGAATAGGCAGTGCTGTTAAATCTACAGACTCTTTGTTGGAAGCAAACGCAGCATAGAAACGATTCAATTCGTCACTGAGAATTGGCATCGACCAACCATCACAGGCGATGTGATGCAGGGTTAACACCAGAATATGACGTGCATTGCCACAATGCAGCAAAGTGGCTCGTAGCAACACATCCGCCGATAAATCAAAGGCTCTGGATGCCGCTAATCGCGCTTGCTCGGCAACCGCGCTGTCTAACGCCTCACCCGCTAAATGGCTTAAATCCACCTGCTCAATGGCAAAATCGAATTCATTCAGTACACATTGAACTGGCTCGCCTTCGTGCAAGCGGATCACGCTGCGTAATACCTGATGGCGCTCTATAATCGCGCTAAAAGCCTGCTCTAATGCCTGAATGTTTAGATCGCCGTCGATAGACAAACACATGGAGGCGTTATACACACTCTTATGCTCATCGACTTCCTGTAGAAACCAGGTTCGTTTCTGTTCATAGGATAACGGCGAGCCGTTGAGATTGTCATTGTTATTGTTATTGTTATTGCTATTGTTATTTTGAGACAAGGGCTGAATAGCCGGGCGTGCCAAAGCTAATGACGAACCTCCCCGCCGATAATCTTCAATCGTTTCCGCCAGGGCGCGTACCGAAGAACTTTCAAACAGAGCAACCAAAGGCACTTGAACATCGCATTCCTGATTGATACGTGCGACCAGCTTCATGGCCAAAATAGAGTTACCACCCAGCTGGAAGAAGTTGTCTGCCAAGCCAATTTTCGGCAAGGACAGAACATCCATCAGAATGTTGCACAACTGTATTTGAAGCTCGGTTTTTGGCGCTTCATAGGCACTGATTTGATATAAGTCAGTGCTATGTGGCGCAGGTAAGGCTTTCAAATCAACCTTGCCGTTATCCAGTAGCGGTAAAGCATCCAGTTGAACAAAAGCAGAAGGCATCATATAGCCTGGTAATGATACGGTTAACGACGCTTTTATTTCGGTGACCAGATCATTCCAATTTAGGGCATTGTCTGCCACAACATACGCCACGAGTATCTTCTCTGCACTTCCTTCTAAATAACCGTCTGCAACCTTGGCAGCCACCGCACATTGAGAAACACCCGGCACGGCTGCTAACTTATTGTTCACTTCGTCAGTTTCAATACGGTAACCACGCACTTTAACCTGACTGTCGCTACGCCCCAGGAATTCCATACGTCCGTCAGGCAAACGACGAACCAGATCTCCGGTTTGATACAAACGACGCTCTTGTCCATTCTCGAAACGATGCTGGATAAATCTCTCACGAGTGAGATCCGGCTGATTTAAATATCCACGAGCCAAGCCTATACCCGACAAATACAACTCTCCCGGTACACCTTGAGGCACCAGCTTCAAGTTGCTATCCAGAATATAGGCTTGCATGTTGTCGATAGGCAGACCAATCGCGACACCTCGACCTTGGTACTCTTCGGCAAGCGCACAAATAGTCGCTTCCGATGGCCCATAAGCATTGAATAATCGATGCTCTTGTGACCAGAAATCGGCCTGTTCTTGAGAAATGGATTCACCACCAACAATGATGGATTTCACGCTGACCAAAAGATCCGACGATAGCAAAGCTAATACAGATGGAATGAGCATGATATGAGTGAGACCGTGATCACTGATATAACGGCTCAATGCATCTGGCTGCTGTTTAATCTCTTTGCTCATCACATGCAATTCTGCACCACGAGATAAGGCAATAAAGATCTCACAGGTTGCAACATCGAAGCTAAGCGCGGCATATTGCATGACTTTGCTGCGTGACGTGACATCAAACAAACGGCTTTGTGACAAGGCATGATTCACCAGACCGGCATGCTCTAACAACACACCTTTAGGTAATCCTGTAGAACCGGAAGTATAGATGGCATAAGCAAGATCTTGTTGAGAGATTTGAACCTCATTCCCCAGATTATCCCCTGCAAAATGAGACAGCTCGCCCGCTCTTAACATGGCAACATTGACTGACTTGATAGACACGTCAGATAAGGTTTGCCCATTGAAAATGGAGCCGGCACTGTCATCGTTAACCAGCACAATCTTCGCGCCTGAATCATGCAGAATATGTTGCACTCGCGCTTGTGGGTAAGCAGGATCAACAGGTAAATACGCTGCGCCAGATTTCAGCACGGCTAACAAGGACACGACCATCTCAATGGAAGGCTGCATGCAAATGGCAATTAATGAACCTGAATTTTCTTGCCCTATTGCAGCTTCTTGCGAAACCTGCTGCATTAGTGCTCGTGCCAATTGGTTAGCTTGTGTATTCAGTTCAGCATAAGACAGCGATTCGCCCTGGAACGTCACCGCGATATTGTCTGGAGCATGCTCTGCCCAATACTCAAACAACTGGTGCGCCAGACTTGCCGATTGCTCAAACTCATGAACCGTTTGATTCCAATCGTTAACCTGGCGCTCTATCTCCTCTGCGCTCAAAATGGGCAAAGCATGAACATTAGCCTCGGGCTGCTGTACGACTTGTGTGATCAAGCTTTCCAAAGCAGATGCCAATGTTTCAATTGTCTTGGAGGCAAATAAATCCGTCGCATAGCGCCACGCAAGTACCAAGCCCTCGTCTTCGTCTCTAACGGCTAACGTGATATCGAACTGACTTGCGGCATTGTCCTGATTTATGCTTTCAAATAAACCAGCATCTCCACCTTGATTAGTACCAAGGTTTTGCAACACCAACATAATTTGGAACAGAGGATTAATCGCCAGATCGCGCTCAGGATTTAGGCTCTCCACTAAGACTTCAAATGGAATGTCCTGATGTTCAACATCATTCAGGAACTCGTCTTGCGCCTGTTGCAACACCTCAAGGAAGCTTTGCTTCCGGGTGAATTGTTGGCGCATTACCAAGGTGTTGGCAAAATAACCCATCACCTTTTCCAATTCATTGTGAGGACGGTTGGCAATAGCACTGCCCAGCACAATATCCTGCTCACCCGAATAGCGAGCTAATAGCACTCCGAATGTGGCTTTTAAACCAACAAACAGCGAGGTGTTTTGAGCTTTTAATAGCGCTTTAAAAGCCTGAGATTTATCCGCGCTCAACTGAATACGGTGAATTGCACCGACAAAACTGGGCTGTGCCGGACGTTCAAAATCTAATGGCAATTGATGCACTTGAGGAAGCGCATTTAAACGCTCTTGCCAATATGAAGTCAGGCTATCCATTCTCGGGCTATCTGTTTCCGGGCTATCTGTTTCCGTATTACTCAACCACCTTCTTTGCCATGAAGCATAATCCAGATAACTCAGCTGCAATTCTTCCAGTTGAACGTCCTGCTGCTCACAATAAGCTTTGTAAAGCAGGTCTAATTCACGCAAGAAGATTTCGCTCGACCAACCATCCGTAATAATGTGATGGAAAGTAAAGAAAATCAGCGCCTGCTCTGCATGGGTTTTCAATACTCGAACCTGCATCAAGGAATCTGCACCAAGATCCATATGGTGATATTTCTGTTCGTCGCAGAGCGCCGTGACTTTGGCTTTTTGCTCATCGTCAGAATAATGCGTCAAGTCAAATACAGGGACATCAATCGCAACGCTATCAGCAATCACCTGATAAAGCTCATCACCCTGCATTTCAAAATGTGTTCTTAAGCTGGCATGACGTTGCACTAGCGCATTAATGGCTCGCTTAAATGCAGCCTCATTCAATGGCTGGGTAATGCGCAACAAGCTATTCACATGGTATGCACCGGGAACCGGACGCAATTTCTCCAGGAACCACAAGCGGGTTTGCGCATAAGAAGCCAAACCTCGACCTTGCTCAGCTAAATGGATCAACGCTGGAGGTTGAGGTAAAAGTCCAGAATCCCCGTCTGTGCTTTGTAGGTTATCCAGATTGTCAATATAGGCTGCTAGCTCACGAATGGTGGGATTTAAGAATACTTGCTTCAATTCCACTGATGTAGAAAGTGTTTCGCGCAGACGATTTAACATGCGCGTCGCCAGCAAGGAATGTCCGCCTAACTGGAAGAAGTTGGCAGTCGCGCTCACCTCTTCAATTCCCAGCAAGTCCTGCCACAAACCAACCAGCATTTGCTCTGTCTCGGTTGTCGCTGCGGTGAATTCACCACGGGTAAATGCCGGTTGATATTCAGGTTGCGACAATGCCTTGCGGTCTATCTTGCCATTGGCAGTTAACGGTAAGGCGTCAAGCGTCATCACCACCGCCGGATGCATATAGCTGGGTAGCATGGCCTGAACCCGCTCTCGCCAGCGTGATTCATCTAATTGCGAGCCTGTTAATTGCGAGCCAGTATCTTGAAGCACCACATAACCAACCAGCATGGCATCAGTTGAAGAATCGGTTGAAGAGCCACTTGAGTTATCAAGAGATTGACGATGAACATGCACCACGGCATCCTTCACTTCATCCAGCCCTAACAGGCACTGCTCTATCTCACCAGTTTCAATACGATAACCGCGTATCTTCACCTGTTGGTCAATACGCCCCAAATAGCCCAGCTCGCCACTGCGTTTTTGATGTACCCAGTCACCGGTGCGATACCAGCGCTGTGTCTCGCCCAGTACATCAGAGGTCACAAACTGCTGTTCGGTTAACTCGTCTTTGTGCCAGTAACCACGTGCCAGACCTGCACCACCGAGCCATAGTTCACCAACACCACCAATGGGTGCCAATTCGCCCTTACCCAAACCACCGTCGCCTAAATCGCCAACAGGAGCCACCACACACTGCTGAACATTGTTAAGCAATCCGCCTAAATCAGACACTGACTGTGATGACATCTGACCGTTAACACCCATGGGTTTAATGTGCGTCCAGATAGTTGATTCAGTGGGGCCATAGCAGTTCCACACGGCTTTACCACAAGACACCAACCACTTTCCTAGCGATTCAGGCACATATTCGCCACCCACCAGAATCTTGAGCTGCTCCTGACCTTGCCAGTCGCTTTCCTGCAATAACTTCCAGGTCGCAGGCGTCGCCTGCATCACGTCGATATCCTTGCTCAGCAGCTTAATCAACGCCTTGCCATCAACCACCTGTTCACTGTCTGCCAACACCACGGTACCGCCCACACATAACGGCAGGAACAGCTCTAAAATGGAGATATCAAAGGACATGGCAGTCACAGCTAACCAGCGCCAGTTTGCATTCGTCTCTGCTGTGTCATTGGCCGAGAGCCTGGCTTTCGCCGCAGCAATAAAGTGATTCACGGCACCATGGCTGACCATAACGCCTTTCGGACGACCCGTAGAGCCCGATGTGTAAATCACATAGGCTAACTGTTCAGAGCTAATTCGGATATCAGGAGTACGGATATCAGGCGCATTGTCACTTGTCGCTGACGAATCAGCCTGCCCCAATACAATACTCTTACTCAAATCATGACTCAGTAACGCAATGCAATCCGCTTCACCCACCACATACTGAGCTTCGCTGTCTTGCAGCATGTACTGTAAACGCTCAACCGGGTAGTTAGGGTCAAGCGGCATATAGGCTGCACCGGATTTCATCACCCCTAACATGGCAACCAGCATATGACTGCGCCTATGGGTACAGACCCCAACCACAGAATCCGCTTGTACCCCTTTTGCCATTAGCTCATGAGCGACCGCATTGGCTCGCGCATTCAGTTCGGCATACGTCAGTCCGTCATCATTGGCTTCTAATGCCACCGCATTCGGGTTGGATTCAACCTGTTGCTCAAACCATTGATGTAACCCAGCCGGATAGTCAAAGTGCTGGTTGGTGTTGTTCCAGCGTTGCATCAGAGCCTTATTGGATTCAGTCAGTAGCGGTAATCGCTTCACATCCGTTTGTGGTGCCAAAGCAATACCTTTGAGCAAGACCTCAAATGCCTCAGCCCAACCCTTAACGCTGTCCTCATCAAACAGGTCAGTGGCATAGCGCCAATACAGGGATAAACCGCCCGCATCTTCTATAACACTCAATGTCAGCTCAAACTTGCTGACATTACGCTCAAGGGCATAATCACTAAAGTGCAAATCTTGCGATAGCTGAATTTCGGAAGACTCGTTGTTTTGCCACAACAACATGATTTGGAATAACGGGTTGTAGCTCAGCTGACGGGTTGGATTCATATGCTCAACCAACAACTCAAAAGGCAAATGCTGGTGCGCAAAATCCGATAACAAATCCTGACGTGCTTTACCAAGCAGCGCGTCAAAGCTCACGCCCGATTCAACACCCGTGCGAAGCACCAGAGTATTGGCAAACAAGCCTATCAGGTCACTGATTTCCTGTTGCTCACGGTTGGCTATCGCTGTGCCCATGACAATATCGTCTTCGCCACTAAAGCGGCTTAACAATACTGAAAACGCGGTTTGTACTGTCATAAACAGCGTGGCCTGATGCGCTTGTGATAGCTGCTCAAGCTGCCCTTTCACTTCGGGCGAAATACGCGAGGTGAAGACCGCGCCGCGATAACTCGGTTGCACTGGTCGAGCTCTGTCTAATGGCAGCTGGTGTACATCCGGGATACCTGACAAACGGTTTGTCCAGTAACCCAAAGCTTCATCCAGTACCTCACCCCGTAACCAGTCATGTTGCCAGTTAGCATAGTCTCGATACTGAATAGGCAGTGCTGTTAAATCTACAGACTCTTTGTTGGAAGCAAACGCAGTATAGAAACGATTCAATTCGTCACTGAGAATTGGCATCGACCAACCATCACAGGCGATGTGATGCAGGGTTAACACCAGAATATGACGTGCATTGCCACAATGCAGCAAAGTGGCTCGTAGCAACACATCCGCCGATAAATCAAAGGCTCTGGATGCCGCTAATCGCGCTTGCTCGGCAACCGCGCTGTCTAACGCCTCACCCGCTAAATGGCTTAAATCCACCTGCTCAATGGCAAAATCGAATTCATTCAGTACACATTGAACCGGCTCGCCTTCGTGCAAGCGGATCACGCTGCGTAATACCTGATGGCGCTCTATAATCGCGCTAAAAGCCTGCTCTAATGCCTGAATGTTTAGATCGCCGTCGATACTCAATGCAAACGCTGAGTTGTACGAAGAGCTGGTGTTTTCCAACTCAGACATGATCCACAAACGTTTCTGTGCAAATGACAACGGCACAGGATCCTGATGAGTGAGCGGTTTAATATTCGGGACTAAGGCATTTGATTGATTTGCATTTTTAGCCTCATCGCGGTCATTAGCGTCATTGCTGTCATCCAAACCTTTTTCCGCCACAATCATGGCCGCTTGTTCTTCAATACTGGGCAATTCAAACAAGCTTTTCAGGGTGAAGTTCACTTCAAATTGACGACGGATTTGACTTGCCAAACGCGTGGCTAGCAAGGAATGTCCGCCCATCTGGAAGAAGTTATCGGTCACGCCAACTTCTTCCACTTTCAACAACTCTGCCCAAATCTTTTGCAAGGCAATTTCGGTGTCGTTTTTCGGTGCGCGACTGCCCGAATCTTGCTCTAAACCACGCACTAACTTGTTGCGGTCAATCTTGCCACTGGCTGTTAATGGCCATTCGGTGATGGTCTCAAAACCACTGGGTAGCAGGTAACCCGGTAAATGTGTCGCTAACTCCTCTTCTACCTGGGTCAGGGTTGTTCTATTTTCATCTAGTGACAAAAACGCCCATAAGCCATCGTCTTCGGCTTTCACCACCGCTTCGGTCACACCCTGGCAGGCTTTCAAGGCCGCTTCGATTTCACCCAATTCAATACGATAACCACGCACCTTAACCTGATTATCCTGACGACCGACGAAGACTAATTCACCCGCGTCATTCCATTTCGCTCTGTCGCCGGTGCGATAGACTCGTTGCAGCGTATTGTTGAATCTCAACTCAACGAATCGCTCAGCGGTTTGTGCTTCACGCTGCCAATATCCTTCAGCAAGGCTATCACCGCCAATGCACAACTCTCCTACCACTCCTTGCGGTAATAGCTGACCTTGTGCGTCCACAATCCAGTAAGAAGTATTCGCCAAAGGCTTACCAATCGGCGCACTGCCTTTCGATTCAAGGGCTTTTACTGAAACCCGATGGCTACTACTGGTAATAACAATTTCCGTGGGGCCATAGGAGTTATAAAGTGCGATGCCTTCTCGTTCACTGGCGCTGTCGCCGTTAAACCAGCTGTCTAACAAACCAGTGTCAAAAACATCACCGCCACTAACGACTATGCGTAAGCGGGAATCTTGCCAACCTGAAACAGCAACCAGCTGTTTCAGATAAGCAGGTACCACATGCAGGAAGCTGACCCCGGTCTCTTGAATATATTCCATCAAGGCTTCTGGCTCGGTGACATCATCCGGTCGAATGACCACCGCCGCACCTGCACATAAAGGCAATAGCAGCTGGCTCAATGAGGCATCGAAACTCATGGACGCAAACAATAAGCCTTTATCAGTGCTATTTAGGCCATAATGGTTCTGCAAGCCCGCCAATCGCTGTGCCAAGGCACCATGATTAACCAACACGCCTTTAGGCTGTCCGGTAGAGCCCGAGGTATAAATCATATAGGCCGGAGTGGAGGCCGTTAACGCAACCTCAACAGCGGTTTCCGTTTCTTCGTCTCTCTCATCACTGTCATCAATACACTCGGACACCAACAACACTTGCTGGTCATTCAAAGGTAACTGGTCGGCTAAATAGACTTCTGTCACGACATGGCTAATTCCGGCATCCTGAATTAGATAGGATAAACGCTCATCGGGGTACGTGGGGTCAAGTGGCACATAAACGCCACCGGATTTCATAATCCCCAGCACCGCCACCACCATCTCAACCGAGCGGTCAAGGCACATGCCCACTCTGTCGCCCGCTTTCACGCCGGACTTCACCAAAGCACGCGCCAACAGATTCGATTGCGCTTCCAACTCTCCAAAACTCAAAGACTCGGCTTCCATCACCACCGCTTGCGCATCGGCTTGAGATGCCGCTAACGCAGAGAGTTGAGCAGGAACCAAAACCGTTTGTGCGGGTAATGCCTCACCCATTGCCAAAACTGATAGCGCTTGTGATTCAACGTCAGACACCAAAGGCAAGTCTTTTAATAAGGTGTCAGGATTGGCAATCGCCGCTCGCAACAAGGCCTCATAAGCTGTCGCCATCCTGCCAATTGTCTCGTGTTTAAAGACGTCTTTTGAATAGCCCCAGCTAACTTCGATCCCCTCTTCAATGGGCCCAGCATGCAGAGACAAATCGAATTTACTGATTTCATAAATCATTTCTCGACGAGTCATATCCAGAGCCTGCGAACCTTGCCCTGAATAATCATTGTTCTCGTAACCAAACATGATTTGAACCAGTGGATGAAAAGCGAGTGAACGCTCCGGATTGATTTGTTCCACCAGCAATTCAAATGGAATGTGCTGCTTTTCAAAGTCAGATAAAATCTGCATTTTCTGGCGCTTTAAGAATTCAGCCACCGACAGTTCATCGTCAATATCTGTGCGCAGTACAAGGTTGTTAAGAAAACATCCCAACAGAGGTTGAACCTGACCTTCAATTCGATTCGCAGTTGCAGACCCCATTAACACATCGCGGGTATTGCTATATCGGGAGACCAATACCGCAAACAAGGATTGCAAAGTGATGAACATGGTAGATTGATGAGCAGATGAAAATTTCTCCAATTGCTCAGCCAGGCTACGCGGCAATATTTGATTATAATGACTGCCTTTATGTGACTGCTCTGCTTTACGCTCAAAATCCAAAGGCAATTGATGTAGCGTAGCCACGCCATCTAACCGATCTCGCCAATAGTCCAACAACTTTTCAAGTTGCTTGCCTTGTAAGCGACTACGTTGCCAAACCGAGTAATCAATATATTGAATGGGTAAGTCATCCAGAGGGGCTTCTTTACCTTCCAGCAAGGCGGCGTAAAAAGTATTAAGCTCACGGAAGAAAATCCCTGTAGACCATCCGTCGGTAGCAATATGGTGGATAGTAAAAATCAACTCATGTTCTTCGTCGCGACGTTTGATGAGATGAGCTCGAATCGGGATGTCGGAGCTAAGGTCAAATTCCCATACCATCTCACGATCAACAAGCTCTTTCAGCTGAGCTTCTTGCTGTTCAGCCGTTAGTTGAGTGTGATCATAACGCTGCATTGTAAAGGTGTAATCTTGCAACACTTGTTGCATTGGCTCACCTTGTTCATCAAGATAAACCGTGCGCAATATTGCGTGACGTTTGATAATGGCATTCAATGCGGCTTCTAACATATCGGCATTTAAAGCGCCGCGAATAACACCCGAGCAGCGAGTGTTGTAGATTGCCTTATCTTCCGATAAGGTCGATTCCAGCCAAATACGACGTTGTGCAAAAGACGTTAGTTGCGGCGAGCGCTGCAAATCAGGATCCGCGACAATCGTGTCATCTTCATAAGCTTCACCATCACCACCTAACATAGATAGCAATAACAGTTTGTTAGCTTTAAGGATTTCCTTTATTTCGTCAGAGACTTTATTTTTGGTTGCAACAACGCGCAAAGCCCCATCTTTAACCGATAACTCGATCCCTTCTTTTTCACATAAACTTAAAATTTCAACAAATTTCACAGTGAAAACTCCTCTACTGCATCTTTTCCATCGTTAGATGAGGAAGCGGCTTTATTCTTTTGCATCAAGTCAATAAACATGGCTTGCTCTTCAATACTGGGAGATTCGAATAAACTCTTAAGGGTAAAATCCACATCAAAATTACGACGTATTTGGCTAGCTAAACGGGTAGCAAGTAATGAGTGTCCACCGATATTGAAGAAGTTGTCGGTTGCACTGATTGCTTCCAGTTTCAGTAAATCACACCAGATCGCATGCAAAGCAAGCTCTGTTTCGCTTGTTGGTGGTCGATCGCCACTATCGGAAGAGAGCCCCCGTTCCAGTTTATTACGATCAATCTTGCCGCTTCTGGTCAAAGGCCATTCCGTCACTTTCTCAATACCGCTGGGTAGCAAATAGGCTGGCAAATGAATCGCGAGTTCATCTTCAATTTGTGTCAGTTCAACATTGTCTGCGGTAACAAAAGCCCACAAGGCATCATCTTCTGCTTTAACAACAGCCTCGGTAACGCCTGTACAGGATTTTAGCGCAGCCTCTATTTCACCCAATTCAATGCGGTAGCCTCGCACTTTCACCTGGTTATCCTGACGGCCAACACAAATCAGTTCTCCAGATCCGTTCCAGTAACCTCGATCTCCTGTGCGATAAACGCTAAGTGCTTTGCCATTAACTTGCAGGTTCACAAATTGTGCTGCGGTTTGCTCTTCTCTTAACCAATATCCGTCGGCAATACAATCCCCGCCAATACATAGTTCACCTACAACGCCTTTCGGTAACAGCTGCCCTTGAGCATCAACCACCCAATAACTCGAATAAGCCAGAGGTTTACCAATAGGAACAACGGCTTCATCGCCCGTTACCCTATGGCTACTGCTGGTAATAACGATCTCCGTTGGTCCGTAAGAATTGTAAAGCTTGATGCCTTGGCGCTCGCTCGCACCTTCGCCCTTGTACCAGCTGTCCAATAAGCTCTTATCAAAGATGTCGCCGCCGCTGACAACAATACGTAGACGCGACTCAGACCACCCCGGTACAGTAACCAATTGTTTTAGATAAACAGGTACAACATGCAAGAAACTAACACCTGTTTCCTGCAAGTATTCCATCAATGCATCAGGCTCAGTGATATCGTCAGGACGAACCACCACAGCAGCCCCTGAACACAAAGGCATTAACAGTTGGCTCAATGAAGCATCAAAGCTCATTGATGCGAACAACAGTCCTCTGTCTTCACTATTCAATTGATAATGGTGCTGTAAACCCGCGATACGTTTTGCAAGTGCCCCATGGCTGACGACGACACCTTTGGGATTTCCAGTAGAGCCAGATGTGTAAATCATGTAAGCGGGATAATCACCTTGAACCTCTACGTTAACCGCTTCCACTGCGCCATCAGTATCGTTATCAAGATAATCGGAAACCAACAGCACTTTTTGGTTATGCAGAGGTAATTGGTCTGCCAGAAAATCTTCAGTTACCACGTGACTAATGTCAGCATCATTAATTAAGTAGGACAAACGCTCATCAGGATAAGTAGGATCAAGCGGCACATAAACACCACCAGACTTCATGATGCCTGCAACAGCGACCACCATTTCAAGCGAGCGTTGCAAACTCAAACCAACCCGATCACCCACTTTAACACCAGCCTTAATTAACCCCTGCGCCAAACGATTGGCTTGGGCTTCCAACTCAGAAAAAGTAAGAGATTCATCTTCCATCACTACCGCAGTAGCACTCGGCAGGGTTTGGGATAATATTGATATTTGCTCAGGAATTAACTTCACCGGAACCGTTAGACTTTCGCCTTGCGCTAACATCTCAAGTTCATGTGAATCCTGAGTATTAACCAAAGGCAATTCACCTAATGGCGAATTTGGATTTTTCACAACAGCCTCTAGCATGGCAGCAAAGCTATAAGCCATTGTTTCAATAGAACCTGCTTTGAATAAATCAGTGGCATAGCACCAGGTGAGTTCTAATCCTTTATTCGTGGGTTTGGCGTACAAAGTTAAGTCATAGTTAACATTAACGTATTGACTCTCCCCACGCTCAAGATCGGCCACTTCCTGAATATCGTCATCGCTATAAACAAGGTTCAATACCAGCTGGAACAATGGGCTGTAACTACTATTTCGTTCCGGATTAAGGCTGCGAACCAGAGATTCAAAAGGCATATCAAAATGAGCGCGATCTTTAAGGTTTTCGTCTCGTGTCTGAGCAAGTTGAGCAACGAAATCCTGCTCCATATTCAACTGATTACGCAGTACAAGTGTGTCAACGAAGGCACCAACCAAATGATGAGTATCGGGATGGTTTCGATTAGCGTTAGCTGTACCTAACACCACATCGGTTTCACCTGACATTCTGGCGATGAAGGTAGCGAACAAAGTTTGCAAGCCAACAAACATGGTGCTCTTATTATCTAGAAACAGTCGGGATAAACGGTTAAAAACATCATGTTCTATATGTTGATAATGGTAAGCACCAACGGAACTGGGCAAGGATGGACGGTTATAATCCAGCGGCAACTTGTGAACTTCTGGCAGCCCTTTCAAACGCTGCCCCCAATACACAATGTTATCGGCTAAGGTTCGTTTTATTTCCTCGCGCTGCCAAATAGCGTAATCACGGTACTGAATTGGCAATGCAGGTAAATCTGCTTGCTTATCATGTTCCAAGGCATTCAAGCAAAGAGAGAACTCTTGCGCCAATACCTGATTTGACCAACCATCGGTAATAATGTGGTGCAAATTCAACAACAATACAGCGCAATCACTCATGCGCACCAAAGTGGCACTCATTAGAGGATCGTTAGTCAAATCACGTTTCAAACCATATTCATTGTCAAGACACTCTGAAAATGCACGCTGTTTGTCATGCTCGTTACAATGACTTAAATCCAGTTCCTTAAACGGTACCTGCCATTCTTGATGAACTCGCTGCCATAACATCTCGTCGTATTCAAAATTAGTACGCAAAATCTCATGACGTTGCGTCATCAATTGCAAAGCTTGTTTAAGTTTTTCAACATCATAATTTTTGTCGAGCTTAATACTACTGACAACGTTGAAGTGCTTGCCTGTTTCACTGAGATTTTCAACGAACCAGAAATTATTCTGTGTATAAGAAGCCAAATATCTGCTGCTATCTTCCTGCCTCGGAATACTAGCAAGAGAGTGGCGGCCCTGATGCTGCTCAATCAAACGAATTAAATCGGCAAAGACAGCATTCCCCAGAATATCACTTACGATTAATGTCGCATCAAACTGAATTTGAATTTCCGCCACCAATGACATAGCACTGAGAGAATGCCCTCCTAAATCAAAGAAGCTGTCATGAAGGTGTATTTGGGACAAGGGAACATCAAGCAAACGAGACCATATATCAGCCAGTTGCTTCTCCATTTCAGTCACTGGCAAGCCCGCCCCATCGCTTGCTATCACGATTTCAGCTTCTGTCGCCAGTAATGCCTTTGTGTCTAACTTGCCATGCCCTGTGGTCGGCCACTCATCGACGAATTGAAAACGAGATGGCTGCATGTAAGTAGGCAAATTATCCTTAGCTTGCACGCGCAATTGCTCTTGGAAGGCTCGAACAGCGTCCGCATCCATAGACTCAATTGTCGAAGGGAGGCTAACAAATGCGATTAGCTGTTGCGTATCCTGCTTAAACAATACTTTAACTTCGGAGACTTCCGGCAACGCGACGATAACTCGTTCAACTTCTTCTAACTCAACACGATAACCACGGATCTTAATTTGCTCATCTCGTCTTCCGGCAAACTGTAATTTTCCGTTTTCGGTTAATTTGACGAAATCCCCAGTCCGGTATAGGCGTTCATTCTGACTATAAGGACAATCAACAAAAACAGCCTGTGTTTGTTCAGCACGATTTAAATAACCGCGCGCAACCCCTCGGCCACCAATGCACAATTCACCAATAGTGCCTTTGGGAAGCAATGATAGATTTTCGCCCAGCACATAAGCCGTAACCCCTTGCATGGGACGCCCAATATCAACACCATCCTCTAGCACACCATAAGCAGCATTGATCGTGGTTTCTGTCGGCCCATAAACATTAAGCGCAGCTCGCTCAAAGCGTTGACAATAATCCTTAATTTTCCCAAACACACTATAAGAAATGTCTTCGCCACTCGCGATAAAGTGAGGTGCGTATTGCTCTTCTGAGTGAAAATCAATGAGTGTTGAAATCATTGAAGGGGTTGAGTTAACCACCTCAATTCTGTGCTCTTCAACAAGCTGCCAGATTTGTTCTGGCGTGGTCATTTGGTCTTCGGAGGCCACAACCAACTTAATCCCTTGGCAAAGTAGTCCCAAGCCTTTTAGCGAGGCATCAAAAGAAAAAGACTGAGTCACTAACCAATTGGATAAGCTGGCAATGCCCAAGTCTTTAAATTGCTTGTCAAAGCCCGCCATGAAATTTGAAAACTGGGCATCTTCAACCATGACACCTTTGGGATTTCCTGTAGAGCCAGAGGTATAGATCACATACATGAGATCATTTGGCTGACGAGAACAATACTGATACTCGCCCTGCTCTTGCTCCATTATGCTCTTCATATTCAAGACCGGAACTTCAGCAGGCATCTCTCCTTGCCAATAATCTTCGTCGGCAGATAGCAAGCACAGAGGTTTAGCGTCTTGAATAATATAATGTGCGCGCGAAAGCGGGTTATTTGGGTCAAGTGACAAAAAAGCACAACCCGCTTTCAATACGCCTAACATCATAACCAACATGTTGTGATCGCGGGGAGATTGCAATGCGACTAAATGGCTTATCCCCTCCACTCCCTGTGCTGCTTTATGTTGCATAGAGAGTGATTGAACGGCAACCGCTACACGTTGAACTTGTTCATTGATTTGCTCATAGGTAAATTCCCCAGACTCATCAACAATGGCAATTGCGTGGGGACTCCGAGCAGCTTGTTGCTCAAAGAGTTCAACCCAATTCTCTTGATGTACGGTTTCTGACAACGGGCCACGAGCCAGTTGCAGCAATTCAGATTCTTCCTGGGAAGAAAGCATTGCCAGGTCATAAATATTACAACCCGGATCAACAATTGCAGACCGAATAAGGTTAACCAGATGGTGCTGATAGCCTTTAATCGTCTCTTCTTTAAACAGTGATGTATTGTAATTAATCTCAAACTTCAAACCATCAACTGAGGTACGAATATTCAGTGTTAAATCTACTTTCGAGGAAGGTGGCTCAAAATATTTAAACTCACTGACATTGGTTTTGTTAAATTCAACCTCGTCCATGTTCATCATGATTTGGAATAGAGGCGGAATATTCTCGGTACGCTCGAAATCAAGTTCATTGGCTAAATGGACGAATGGAATATTGCCATTATTCTGAGCATTCAGGCTGACTTGTTTTACTTGCTCGACTAACTCACTAAAGTTCAAGTCGTTATGACAATTCACGCGCATAACGATGCTATCAGCAAATAGACCGATAAGTTTTTCCAAACGAGAATCGGGTCGATTAGCGAAAGGAACACCGATCACGATATCCTGTTGATTGCTGTGGCGAGCAATTAAGGTTGAGAATAAAGCATGAACAACAACAAATAAGGATGCATTCAGAGAAGAAGCTAATGTTTCCAGCCTTAAAGAAGTTTGAATATCAAGTTGGAAAGTTAAATTTTGTCCTGAAAAATCGGTTTTATCCGGACGAGGGAAATCGAGTGGTAACCCATGGCATTGGGGTAAATTCGCTAACTGCTTTTTCCAGAACTGGAGTTGCTCTAGATACTGGCCTGACTCTACAAAGCTTTTTTGCCATTTAGAATAATCAATGTAGTTCAGTTCCAATGGCGGTAGAGCATTAACAGCATCGACATCACCCGCATATTTTGAATAAGCTTGCTTAAATTCTTTTTCCAGAACACTCAACGACCATCCGTCAAACGCAATATGATGAATGTTGAAAATAAGCGCACCGGAAGTCTCCCCTTGCACGAACAACACTCGTATAGGATGTTCAGAAGCGGTATCAAAACAGTAATCACATTCATGACTAATCGTTACCGCTAATTTTTGTTTAACGTCTGAATCTGAACCAGCTTTAACCACTATAGGTTGAACAGGAATATCATCTGCAATGCGTTGTAGTAGCTCTCCATGCTGGAAAACAAAATGCGTTCTTAACGTGATGTGTCGTGACACAATCTCATTAATCGCTTTTTCTGCCGCATCAAAATTGAAGCTCTCGTCTGCGTCCCTGACAAACACCAGATTGTACAAAGTGTGTTCTTGCGCCACTCTTTCGTGCAGCCAAACGCTAGTTTGCTGAAAGGACGCCTCTAACGAGGTTACTTCTTCATTTACTGCTGCCGGGCTAAGAACTTTGTTATTTGAGGGTTCGGTATCATCAATCACTTGTGCTAGTGATGCTAAAGTGCTTGCTTCATATAACTGCTGGATCGAGAGCACTTTGCCAAAATGTTGTGAGATAGCAGAACGAATTTTTACAATAGCAATTGAATTGCCACCCAATTCAAATAAAGAATCTTGCCGCCCTATCAAAGTGCGCTCGTAAGATAACGCATTCGCCCAAATATCGGCCAGCTTCTCTTCTGTTTCAGACTCAAGTACAGAATGAGTATGCTGACGTATAAGCTCACCCGATACTTGTAACTTGGGAACATCAACTTTGCCGTTAACATTCAACGGAATATGTTTCACTTGAAAGTATTGACGAGGCATCATGTAAGAAGGGAAACAGGCTGATATATGCTCGACCAAAGTAGCTAAAGCCGATTGTGCGTCGTTTACTTCCGGACTAAACACCAAATAGGCAGAAATACCTGATTTACTGGCTTCAATGTGTACAGCCTTAACTTCATCAACCTGATAGATGACTTGCTCGATTTCTTTAGGTTCTACACGATAGCCACTCACTTTTACTTGAGAATCATTTCTTCCGATGAACCATAAATTCCCTTCTCTCTCCTTAACCAAATCACCGGTTTTAAAGTAAGGAACACCATCAAAGCTGACAAATACCTGTTCATTCAGTTCAGGACGATTTAAGTACCCTTGGCTAACCTGAGCTCCCCCCAAGTACAACTCGCCGATTTCATTTTCGGCACAATCGTCTCCTTGAGCATTCAATATTTTATGCTTAACGCCCGGGAAACAATGACCAATTGGAACCTGATTCAATTCGTCATCCCATTCACTGGAATGAAACACTGTAGCACCGACCGTTACTTCAGTAGGCCCGTAAACATTCAAAACAGGAACAGATTCACCAAAGACCTGACGCCATTGCTGTAACATGGCGGCCGACATAGCTTCACCACCTAAAGCAGCTAAACGTAAAGTTTTAGCCAAGTCAGGATTAAAACCATTGTTAAGTTCACTACAAAGAAGATGCCAAAAAGCGGTAGGAAGAGAGATCACCGAAACCTGATGCTTATCAATGAACTCCCAGAATATTTGAGTGCTTGTGGAAATGTTTTCGTCACGAACAATAAGAGTCGCACCAACCGACAACCACATGATTAACTCTTCGATAAAAATATCAAAGGCCACAGTAGAAAACTGTAGCATGCGATCTGACCCAAACAAATTATATTCCTCTACAACAGCTGTCTTAAACGCCGTTAAGTTTGAGTCACTGATAGGCACACCTTTTGGTTTACCCGTCGTACCAGAGGTATACATGATGTACACGGGTTGATCACCAAGAGGCTGAGCACAAAAAACCTCTTTTTGTTCCCAATTGGTATCTTCAACGTAATAAGAAGGAACCGAATTTGAAACCGCACAATTAAGACTTCGAGTCGTTATCACCAAAGCGGCTTGGCTATCTTCGCAAATAATATCCATGCGCTGTTGAGGAACGTCTTGATCAAGTGAAACAAACGTTGCACCACAAGCGTTAATGGCAAGAATCGACACCAGCAGATCAATGCCTCTGGGTAACAAAACCACTACAGGTTTACCGCTAATATCTGCATGATTCTGTAACTGTAGTCCCAGTGCATTCACCCGACTTTGTAATTCATTGTAACTATAAGTTAACCCGCCTACTTCGACAGCTATCTTATTAGGGTGAAGGCTAGCATTTGTATCTAACAAGCTATACAACATCTGACTCGGTGCCATAATCAATTCCTTGCTTATTCATTTTATAATCGGCAACAACACTGCTATTCAGGTCTAAACAAAACCCTTCAACGTCTTACAACCGTAAGCGTATTAATATCGATTTTTTATAAATATCTGACTTCAACGATTCTCCGAAAAGTGCCATTGAAGATACTTAGAAAAAGTCGAAATGAGGATGAAAAAACTAATAACCCAACACATGGAAAAAAAATAAACACCTATATTTCAAAGCATTAATTCATTTGCTAGATAGTTTACTAACCTATATCTGGATATAGCGATACGCCCTAAAGCAAAGCCAAGCACGCCATCCCAAATCAACCTATGACTGTACATAAC
Source organism: Paraneptunicella aestuarii (assembly GCF_019900845.1). NCBI lineage: Bacteria > Pseudomonadati > Pseudomonadota > Gammaproteobacteria > Alteromonadales > Alteromonadaceae > Paraneptunicella > Paraneptunicella aestuarii. The sequence goes on from NZ_CP074570.1 coordinate 3,100,402, forward strand.
AGCTCTGTTTTTTAGCTATGCGTAGGCAACAACTTAGATGGTATTTCATTTACCATGTCTAAAATTTAACCCACGCATTAATGAAGAATAATCTTTTTCCCACACGGAGATCATTTTAGGCATAAAAAGGGAAATTTTTGAAGATGCAAAATGATATGAAAAAATGCAATTTGTAGCAAAATGTCAACAAGAGAGGACTAAAACCGCCATTATAAAGACAATTTAGACACAAAAAACATTAAAACAAAACCTATAAAAACAGGCTGTAGCGCCTTAATTTGATAGATTTGGTTAATATTTTCACACCTATCAATAATGCAAATCAAAACTGCTTATAATGTATTCATCAGTAAGCTTACAGACGCTCTATCAGGCTATTTTTTCATCAACAAAAAGTGCCGCAAAAGTATCAAAAACAGAGCATCAGATTCATTATATTTAGCATTTGAAAAATATTATTTATTGTTTTTTATTTATCGAAAAACTCACACAATAAAGCACACATTTACAACCAAAGTTACACATAAGAGAAAATTAAAGTAGTAAGTTTCGCAAATGAAAGATGTCCTTAACAGATATTATTACACCAAGTTAATAAAGGAACGGTTTGTTACCGCGTCAAAGCTCAGTTGCAGCCTATATTTTTGGACGAAATCAGCAATTTCCCCTACAGTATTAACTCCATGTTAGTAATCTCTATCGAGTCGCTATGGCAACCCACTTTTCTGATTCATGGCTATACCCTGTCGTTGAAATATTTGTTGTTCTTTTTATTGCTGCTGTTGGTTTAATCACCCTGCTCATCATCACTTTCTACTTCATTGATATCACTCAAAAAACCCATACCATCAGACGAAACTATCCGGTGCTTGGACGCTTTCGATACTTCTTCGAACATATGGGGGGATTTTTCCGCCAATACTTCTTTGCCATGGATCGTGAGGAACTCCCCTTCAACAGAGCAGATAGATCTTGGGTTTATCGGGCAGCGAAAAATAGTATTAACACAGTGCCTTTTGGTTCCACCCGAGATCTGCGCCCTGTCGGTTCCATTTTCTTTGTTAACTGCCCCTACCCGTCTTTAAGCAAGGATTCTGTCACTCACAGCGACTTGCAAGTTGGTCCTTATTGCCAAATTCCCTATAACGCATGTTCGATTATCAATATTTCAGCAATGAGCTATGGTGCATTGTCTGTTCCTGCTATCAGAGCACTTTCCAGAGGAGCCAAAAAAGGTGGCTGCTGGATGAATACCGGCGAAGGTGGATTGTCGCCTTATCATCTGGAAGGCGGCTGCGACATTATATTTCAGATTGGTACAGCCAAATTTGGCGTAAGAGACAAAGAAGGAAACCTGAGCGAAGATAAGCTCAGAGCCATAGCGGGTCATGAACAAGTCAGGATGTTTGAAATCAAGCTTTCGCAAGGAGCTAAACCGGGCAAAGGTGGCATATTACCGGGCAGCAAAGTCACAGCAGAGATTGCCAAAATCAGGGGAATTGAAGAAGGTCAGGATGCTATCAGCCCTAATCGACACATTGATATTGCCAATACAAATGAGCTGCTTGATTCTATTGCCAAAATTAGAGAAATCACCGGCAAACCCGTAGGTTTCAAAACCGTATTCGGTGAATACCGCTGGTTTGAGGAAATGCTGGAGGAGATTAATCGCAGAGGCATAGAAAGTGCTCCAGACTTTATTACCATCGACAGCGCAGATGGCGGCACTGGTGCGGCTCCGGCTACGCTTATTGACTACGTTGGTCTGCCCATTAAAGAAAGCCTACCTGTAGTGGTAGACCTACTCAACAAACATCATTTGCGAAACCGAATTAAGGTAATTTGTTCCGGCAAGCTGATCACCCCCGCAGGCGTAGCATGGGCATTAGCAGTTGGTGCAGATTTTATCAATTCCGCGCGTGGGTTTATGTTCTCTCTGGGCTGCATCCAAGCTTTACAATGTAACAAGAACACCTGCCCGACCGGAATAACAACTCACGATCCTAAACTACAGCGCGGCCTTGATGTTGAAGAGAAATCTGAACGTGTAGCAAACTATATTCGTAATATGAACTATGAGGTGGGTGTATTGGCACATTCCTGTGGCGTCTCAGACCCAAGAGAACTAAAACGACACCATGTACGCATGGTCGTAGAAAACGGACGCTCTGTTGCTCTGAATGAACTATATCCTGAAGAGCTTTAACCAAACAGCCGTTAATCGAGATTCAAAGAAAAAGGGAGAACACTTCCGTATTCTCCCTTTATAATCAGAGATTCAATCTAACCAGGTTAAATCGGTAATTTTTCCAATCGCTTACCACCCCAAACGGTATTAACCACTGCACGGGTTAATATAATTGCAGTAAACATGGATGTGATAATACCTATCATCAAGGTTACCGAGAAACCTTTGATTGGCCCAGTACCGATAGCAAACAGAATTGCTGCGGCAATTAACGTTGTGATATTGGCATCCAAAATAGTTGAGAATGCGTTGTCATAACCTGAACTGATCGCATGTTGAGGACTACGGCCTTCACGTAATTCTTCTCTAATACGCTCAAATATCAGTACGTTAGCATCCACCGCCATACCTACGGTTAGTACGATACCAGCCATTCCCGGCAATGTTAGTGTTGCACCCGGGATCAACGACATAATTCCCACGATCATGATCAGGTTTGCAGCCAATGCAATGTTTGCCACCAAACCAAACTTTTTGTAATACAAAACCATAAAGGCGATAACAAGAATAAAGCCTAACATGATGGCATCCATACCATTGGCAATGTTTTCTTTACCCAGGCTTGGTCCAATAGTGCGTTCTTCAACAATACGAATCGGAGCAATCAAAGAACCCGCACGTAACAACAATGCCAAATTCTGGGCTTCGGCAGGAGAATCCAGGCCGGTTGTTTCAAACTTGCTGCCAAAGTGACCGCGAATCGTCGCCTGGTTAATAACGCGACGTTCCTTTTCAAAAATCACTTTTCCGTTTTTATCCAGCTTGTCCGTCGGCTTGTATTCAATAAATACAACCGCCATTGGATTGCCAATGTTCTTCTTGGTGAAGCGAGACATTTTGGCTCCACCTTTAGAATCCAATGAGATAGATACTTTCGGCAATCCGTACTGGTCAATGCCACTTTGAGCATCAACAATGTTCTTACCTGCTGCAATCACTTCTTTCTTAAGTAGCACAGGTCGACCATTTGTGTCGTTAATAACTTCCGAGCCAGCAGGTACACGTCCTTTTGCGGCAGCGATGACGTCATTTTCATAATCTACAGCGCGGTATTCCAATGTTGCGGTAGCGCCCAAAATATCTTTCGCTTTAGCGCTGTCCTGAATACCCGGCAACTGAATAACAATACGCTCAGCACCTTGACGTTGTACAACAGGTTCCGCAACACCTAACTGGTTAACCCTGTTACGCATGATGGTAATGTTTTGCTGCACTGCATAACTCTTGGTTTCAGCCAACTGTTGTTCAGACATTTTGGCTGTCACTTTTAAGCCATCAAGCTCACTGAATTCATAGCCTGGATATTTACGCTTTAAGTTAAATACGGCTTTATCCAGCGCTTCCTCATCACGGAAAGTAAGCTCCATGTAATCGGAGACTTTCTTGACTGATTTGTAACGAATATCCTCTTCACGCAAAGAGGTTTTCATATCCGACTGCAAGTCATCCAATGCTTTGTCGATAGCGGTTTCCATGTCCACTTCCATCAGGAAGTGAATACCACCACGCAAGTCCAAGCCCAACTTCATAGGTGAAGCGCCGAACATTTTTAGCCAGTCAGGTACATTGGGAGCCAGGTTCAACGCGACGGTGTACTTGTCTTCCAATTGTCTATCCAAGGTTTCTTTAGCTAAACGCTGGTTACTATCGTCAGAGAAACGTACCAAAATTTGAGTATCATTCAATGCTGCAGCTTTGACTACGACATTGGCTTCTTTCAGCACCTCATTCACCTGATCCAATAACGCTGTGTCCAGTTGCTCACTCTTACTGGTGGAAATTTGGATCGCGTAGTCTTCACCATATAGATTAGGTAAAGCAAACAGTGCAAAAAACGAAACCATGACCAATATCAGTAATGATTTCCATAGCGGAGTGTGGTTTAACACAAACATTCCCCTTTAAAAAAGCGACCAAGAAAGTGATTTTAAGTCTGATTTATTCTTATTTATTGTCTTACTTTTGTCTTACTTTTAGTGGAAGCTACAAACTCCCGAAAGCAGTGCTATAGAGCACTAAAAAGCAAGCTACTGTCTAACTGTCGAGTTAGCAGAAAAAATTCCGCCGCAATGTTACCACCAACAAGCAGTCCTAACCAGACAAGAAGGCAAAAGAGCTCTTCCCTTCATTCAGGATTCAGGAACAACAACTAACGACAGCATGTAATATGAACAGTACGAACCTTCATCACGCCATTACATGAGGCTTTATGGAGACAAAATTGATAATTTCAAACAGGCAGGTAATAAAAAGAAAATAGCATCCCTGCTTTCCCTCCCCCCGATATAGCTGATAGCACTATATTCGGTTGAATTGAGACCTTGGTGCTTTTTAATAAATAGCACCTCGGCCTCGTACCACAACTCGGTTCAGTCGTCCCTGATAACAAAACTAATGATCAACCGCTTTTGACACATTGGTTGCCAATTCAGCAGCGACTAACTGTTCATCAAACAGTTCTCGATCTATCTCGGCTCGTTCACTCTTATCAAGCAAAGACACAATGATCATCGTCACGAAAGCAGCAGTAATGGTAAATAATCCCGGGTAATCATAAGGAAACAGTGGCGCATCAGCTCCGATAACACTCACCCAGACTTTGGGGCCCATCACAATCAAGGCAATGGAACTCACAAAGCCGACCAAACCACCAGCAACGGCACCTCTGGTTGAAAGATTGCGCCAATACATGGCCAAAATCAAAATGGGGAAATTCACGCTGGCAGCAATCACCAGCGGCATTACCGCGATAAAAGCAACGTTTTGATTCTGGAACAAAATAGCGAGTAACACGCCCAAGGCGCACAAAACAACCGCGCTAATACGAGACAGCATGAATTCTTTCTTTTGGTCTGGCTGACCAGCACAAATCAACTCAGCATAGATGTCGTGAGATACCGCTGCCGATCCCGCAACAATCAACCCTGCAACAACCGCAAGTATGGTTGCAAACGCCACAGCTGACATGAATCCCATTAATAAATCGCCACCCAACACCTTGGATAAATGCACGGCAACCATATTGGTACCGCCAATCAATTTGCCATCAGCAAAAAATTCAGGATTGGTTGACACAAAAATAATGGAAGAGAATCCGATCAAAATGGTCATCAGATAAAAATAGCCCATCAAACCCGACGCATAAAAAACGGATTTTTTCGCCGTACTCATATCTTCAACGGTAAATAAACGCATTAATACATGAGGCAAACCGAGTAGACCGCACATCATCGACACGGCAATGGTGATGGCTTGAATAGGATCCGTGAATAAACTTCCAGGCTGTAAAATCAAATCGCCTTTACTATGTACTTCTGCCGCTTTACTAAACAGGCTGTTGAAATCAAAATCCAACTGCACCATCAACAGCAAACACATCAAGGTTGCACCCAGTAATAGCAAAGTTGCTTTCACTATCTGTACCCAAGTAGTTGCCAACATGCCACCAACGGTCACATAGATCATCACCAGCACGCCAATAATCGCTACCGATATTTCATAGCTCAGCCCAAATAACAGCACGATTAACTTACCCGCTCCCACCAGTTGAGCCACCAGATACAGGATGGTTACAGAGATAGAGCCAAGGGTGGCGGTCATACGAATCGGCTTTTTCTGAAGCCGATACGACACTACGTCAGTAAAGGTAAAACGCCCCAGATTACGCACTCTCTCGGACATTAAAAACAACATTAACGGCCAGCCAGATAACGCACCAACAGCCAATATCAAACCGTCATAACCGGCACTGTAAATCAAGCCACTGATACCCAGAAACGACGCCGCAGACATAAAATCACCCGCAATCGCAGTACCGTTTTGTCCTGCGCTGATTTGTCCACCCGCAGTATAAAACTGACTGCTGGAAGTCGTATATTTCGACGCCCAATAACTAATGCCCAAGGTAATTAATACAAAAGTCACAAAGGTCGTAATCGCAGAATAATTTAGTGAGTCCGATGCTTGTTCCGATGCAAAAGCGACTGGAGCCACCAGACTTAAAACCGTGATTAACGCGCTACAACTAAAAATTCGGGAAATCCACTTACTCATGATTATCAAGCTCCTTTTTGACTTGAGCTTGCATGGGGTCGAGCGTTTTTTCACTAATTAATACGTACAGCCACTCAAGTAACACCATGACAACAATCACCAGAACAGTGGCATAAATACCAATGGGGATTCGGCTTCCTTCAACAAGAGGCTCTGCAAACCATTGGTTATAAGCAGCAATGCCTCCAACAAAAAAACCGTAAAACAACAAAGAAATCATCGTCAACAGGAACCGAACCTTGTTCCTTTTTCTTACTAATACAGCGAAGCTCGACGACTTTAACACAGCTTCAGTACTAGATTTGGTACAACTCATATAGGCATCTCTTGATAATAAAAAAACGGTGTCACTCAACTGAGCGACACCGCTCTTTCCTTAGCTATTTAAATGCGTTCTATATCCTTAGAACGTATATTCGATCGTGACTCCGTAAGTGCGTGGCGCTCCAAAATTAGCAAATGCAATTTGAGAGTTACGCTGTGAGTATACGTGAGTACGATATTCTTCATCAGTCAGGTTTTTCACCCATGCAGTGATCAACCAGTTGTCATCAGTGTCGCTCCACGACAACTGAGCATCCCACAATGTGTAATCAGGGATAACAGTAATGTCGTTGTTGTCCGGATCATAGAAGCTATCATCCTGGAAGCGATAAGACACTTTCGCTTTCAAAGAACCTGCATCGCCCATGTCGTGGAAGTAACGAGCATAAACATGCAGCATGTTCTCAGGAGCCTGACGCAATGTTTTACCAGAGAAGTCAGGAATACATCCATCTGCAGGATTTGTACTTACCGCATTATCACCTTCCGCACAAGGTAATGTACCACCACCTGGAGCAAGGTTGGCAACATTTGGCGTAAAGTCTTTGTAGGTCGCATCAAGGTATGCATAGCTACCACCAAACTCAAGATTATCTGTTGCCATCCACGCAAACTCAACTTCCAAACCTTGAATATCAGCCGACGCCGCATTCTCAGTGATAAATTCACCGAATGGGTTGGTTGGGTTATCCGCTAACTGAGCGAAACGAGTAACCTGCAAATCGCTGTAGTCGGTGTAGAACAAGGCCGTATTTAACTTCACAGTGCTATCAAACAGGAATGACTTGAAACCAATCTCATAGTTAATCGCGGTTTCTTCGTCATAAGATTGAACTGCACGCTCTGGTGTTGATGGAGAACCAATGTAACCACCAGACTTAAAGCCGTTAGAGATGCTACCGTAAATCATCACATCATCCATTGCTTGCCAATCCAATACTACACGACCAGAGACATTGCCCCAATCATCTGAATCCGTTACCCAGAAGTTTTCCTGAATAAATACGCCTGCAGCAACAACACCATCGTCGATATCACCACCAAATTCGACATCTTTCTCTTCATAGGAATAACGCAAACCTGCGGTTAACTTCAGGTCGTCATTAATTTTATAAGTCCCCTGACCATATGCCGCCCAGCTAATACTGTCATTGGCCTGAATAGACTTACTGATAATAAAGTTGCTAGGAATACGGGTTGCACCCGGCGCATAATCAATTTGCTCCTGTGGAATAACATTGAAACCACAGTTAGGAATACAGAAGCTCTCTGTACGGTCGATTTTCTCTTTGCTGTAGAACAAGCCAACTACCCAGTCAAACTTCTCGCCACCAGGAGAAACCAAACGCAATTCCTGAGTAAACTGCACGGTACGTTCAACAGCCGTGTCAGTTACGTCACGACGGAAACCGAATTGAGGGTCAACCGCAGGGTTAAAGCTAGACAAACCAGGTAAACCTTCAGAATCTTCCCACCACAAGAAATCACTTTCACGATAAGAAGTAATAGAAGCAAAGGTAAAGTCTTCTGTTTCCCAGTTTACTTTCAAGGCATAACCTTCAACGGTTCTGTCTGTCGCACCAATTTCATCGTTTGCAGCCAGATATGGATTACCCGCAGAACCAAAAGCCGCATCAACCGCCAATGGGTTGTTTGCGTTGTTGTCGACAGAATCCCCTGCAGAACCAACTGGTACACGATAGGTATCGCCAATATCGTCATCCGCACCATCAACCGTCAACACGAAGGACAAATCATCGGTCATGAAATAATGAAGCTGACCACGCCACGCCATGGTTTCACGATCATCATGAGTTTCGCCAGTATGAATATTGGTAATATGACCATCGTAGTTACGGTTACTAAATGAGAACTTACCCAGCAAGTTTTCACTTAAACCACCACTAATCATACCACCCAGATCGAAGCGACCGTACTCACCAACGGTTAAGCGTCCGCGAGCAGTGACATCTTCGGTAGGTTTGGAAGTAATGAAGTTGATAGAACCCCCAATGGAGTTCTTACCATAAAGAGTCCCCTGTGGCCCCCTTAGCACCTCAACACGTTCCAGGTCGAAAATGTCAAAAACCTGTGCTGTACGAGCCGCAATATATACGTCATCAACAGAAATAACAGTGGAATCTGATGCAGCAGCACCGTCTTCCTTGGTTCCGATACCACGAATTGCGATTTCAGGTTGACCAACACTGAAGGCGGCAAAAACCAGCCCCGGCGTTCGACTACCAATATCTTCGACGGAAGCAACTCCGTCTTCACGCAGCTCATCACCTGTAAATGCTGAAACAGCCAATGGAGTTTCCTGCAAGCTCTCGCTACGCTTTTGAGCAGTGATGATAATTTGTTCAAATCCACCTTGACTAGCTTCTTCCGCTGCTTCTTCTTGAGCGAACGCTTGTCCTGCCAAAATCGAGCTAATCGCCACAGAAAGAATTAGAGGCTTGGTTGATACAGATTTAGTGCGACTCATAATAATTGCCCTGTGTGTTGTTGACATTACGCCTATCGGTAATGATTTCTATCTATTGTCTATTACCCTTTTTGCTTTTCCTTCAGAACGAGGCAAACTGTTGGGTGCAGTCACCTCGACAGCCGCTGAAATACCAATGTATGTCTTGATTAATTTCGACAGCTCATTTCCTAAATACGACGGATCTTTAGACCCGGCATCATGACTTTGCTCAACCTGAATGTTGACACTATCCATATTGCCGCGTTTAGAGATTTCAATTTGATAATGGGGAGATAACCCCTCTAACTGGCATATTTGTTCTTCGATTTGCGTTGGAAAAACGTTTACACCACGAATAATTAACATGTCGTCACTTCTGCCGGTAATCTTGCCCATACGACGCATAGTACGAGCTGTTCCGGGAAGCAACTTGGTGAGATCACGGGTACGATAGCGAATAACCGGCATCGCGGTTTTGGTCAAACTGGTAAATACCAACTCACCTTCTTCACCATCAGGTAACACTTCGCCCGTGACAGGATCGATAATTTCAGGATAAAAATGGTCTTCCCAAATAGTCGGGCCATCTTTGGTTTCAATACATTCAGAGGCAACGCCCGGCCCCATGACTTCGGACAAACCGTAAATGTCTACCGCATCCATAGACAAGCGACGCTGCATTTCAGTGCGCATGGCTTCTGTCCAGGGTTCTGCACCAAAAATTCCAGTTCTCAAGGAGAGTGAATCTGGGTCAAGCCCTTGTCTGGCAAACTCGTCAGCGATATTCAACATATATGATGGTGTTACCATTATTATGTCCGGATCAAAGTCTTTGATTAACTGCACTTGTTTGGCAGTCTGACCACCACTCATAGGGATCACCGCACACCCGAGACGTTCAGCGCCATAATGCGCCCCCAAGCCTCCGGTAAACAACCCATATCCGTATGCAATATGCACCTTATCTTTCGGTCTTCCCCCTGCGGCGTATATTGAACGAGCGACAACATCTGCCCAAATATCAATATCTTCTTGAGTATAGCCAACAACTGTAGGCTTGCCAGTCGTTCCACTGGAGGCATGAATACGAACCACTTTTTCCATCGGAACACAAAACATGCCAAAGGGATAATTATCCCGAAGGTCAGCTTTGGTGGTCATAGGGAATTTACTCAAGTCTTCCAGAGTTTTCAGATCATCAGGATGAACGCCATGTTGATCGAACTTGGCCTTATAGACTGGAGAATTCTCATATACATGATTCAATGTTTTCTTCAATCGTTCCAATTGCAAAGAACGTAACTCATCAATGCTGGCAGATTCGATGGCGTGCAGCCCCGATTCATTTCCCGTCATTTCTTCTATACTCCAAATAAGGCAAATGTAAAAAACTCGGTAAACGTTCGTCACAAATACGAAGATTTACGGTGTTCGCTAATTAATATAATACATAAATTTGATATACATCAATAATTATGTATCATATTAGTTAACTTTTATTTTACAAGTTTAGACTATTTTAAAGACTTTGGAGCAACATTAATGAAAGCACAGAGCTATGTTTACGGCGCTTGGGTAGAAGGAATCTCTGAAGGTGCAGAGGTTAGAAATGCCGTTACTGGCACTACGGTGTGCCATGTTAGTAGTGATGGGATCAACTTCAGGGAAGTGGTTGAATATGCGAGAAATGTTGGTGGCAAAGCATTAAGAAAGCTGACCATTCATGAACGCGCAAACCTGTTAAAGCAACTGGGTTTACTGCTTCTTTCCAAGAAAGAAGAATTCTACAAGATCTCAGCCTGGACAGGGGCTACACGCAGTGATAGCTGGGTAGATATTGAAGGCGGAATAGGCACCATGTTGAGCTATTCCAGCATGGCAAGAAGAGAGTTGGCGAACGAAACGTTTATTGTTGAAGGTGCTGCTGAGCGAATTTCTGCCAACGGAACTTTTATTGGTCGTCATATACTTACGTCCAAAAAAGGCGTGTCTCTTCACATCAATGCATTCAACTTTCCAATCTGGGGAATGCTAGAAAAAATTGCCCCAAGTTTAATTGCAGGTGTACCTGTCATTGTAAAACCAGCGACTGTCTCTTCTTACCTGACAGAAGCGATGGTAAAAGAAATTATCGACTCCGGAATTTTGCCGGAAGGCTCGATACAGCTTATCTGTGGCGGTATTGGTGATATGTTCGAACATCTGAATGAACAAGATTCCATCACGTTTACCGGTTCAGCAGACACGGGCAAGATGCTTAAACAACATCCCAACATTTTGACCAATAACATTCCATTTAATTTGGAAGCTGATTCACTTAACTCAAGCGTACTAGGAAAAACCGTATCAGAAGAAGATCCGGAATTTGACCTGTTTATAAAAGAAGTTACCAGAGAAATGACAGTCAAGGCTGGTCAGAAATGTACTGCCATTCGTCGCGCTTTAGTGCCAGCAGATAAAATTGATGCCGTTGCCGCAGCCTTAAAGGCTCGCCTAAGCAAAATCGCTATGGGTGATCCCAACGCAGAAGGCGTGCGCATGGGCTCATTGGTAGGCTTGTCGCAGCGTGAAGATGTAAAGCGTAAAGTCAGCGAATTGGCAACACAATGTGAAGTCATTCTGGGTGGGAACAACGCCAGCTTTGATGTAACAGGCGCTAATGCCAACGAAGGGGCTTTCTACCCGCCAACACTGTTGCTATGTAAAGATCCGTTAAATAGCGACGCACCACACAATATCGAAGCCTTCGGCCCGGTATGTACGCTAATGCCTTATGATGATTTAGAACAGGCTGTTGAAATTATCGCTAAAGGTAAAGGAAGTCTGGTGGCGTCATTGGTCAGCTACGATGACAACGAAGCTGCGCAATTGATACTTGGCGCAGCGGCCTATCATGGTCGTATGCTGGTCTTGAATAGAGACTGTGCCAAAGAATCAACCGGACACGGTTCACCATTGGCTCCACTGGTTCATGGTGGCCCTGGCCGCGCAGGTGGTGGTGAAGAACTAGGTGGTGTGCGCGCCATTAAACACTACATGCAACGCACAGCTATTCAGGGGTCACCCACAACCTTGATGGCCATAACCAAAGAATATTCGGCAGGTGCTAAAACCATCAGCACCGACGTCCATCCATTCAAAAAGTATTTTGAAGACTTACAGATTGGCGAAAGCTTAACGACGCACAGACGCACCGTTACCGAAGCAGACATAGTTAACTTTGGTTGTGTTTCAGGTGATCATTTCTACGCGCATTTCGACGAAATGGCTGCGGCAGATTCGCTATTTGGTAAACGTGTTGCCCATGGTTACTTTGTTATCTCAGCTGCTGCCGGCATGTTTGTAGAACCTTCTCCAGGCCCGGTTTTAGCTAACTATGGTTTGGAAAATCTGCGTTTTGTAGAGCCTGTTGGTATAGGTGATACCATTCAGGTAAAAATCACAGTGAAACAGAAAATCAAAAAGGACAAACGTCCAGACGAAACCAAAGCTACTGGTGTTGTTGTTTGGGATGTAGAGGTATACAACCAGGAAGGTACTGTTGTGGCTATTTACGACATTATGACGCTGGTACAAAGACGCGAAGACTAAACATTGAAAGTAGTCACTCGAACCTGCAAACAGGTTCGAGTGTTCTATCTTTTACACCTGTCTACGCATCTTTGACATTGTGCTCACTGTCTGTGAATCTGGGGCGATCATGCTGAACTTCAGTCAATGGTTCAACTTCACGAAACGAGTCCAAACAACGTTTGGTCAATCTTTGATATTCCAGGGTTCCTCGGGACTTCCAGGCAACATCATCGTCGTCGAGTGTACGCATGATCTTGGCCGGGCTGCCCATCAACAAACTACGTGGTGGGCATTCAAAACCCGATTTCACGAAAGAGCAGGAAGCAACAATAGATTCGGCACCAATGACAACGTTGTCCATGACAACTGCGTTCATGCCGACCAAAGCATTTTTACCGATAGTACAACCGTGCAAAATAGCAGAATGGCCAATATGACCATTGGTTTCGACAATACAGTCATGCTTAGGAAAGCTATGCAGAACACAGTTTTCCTGAACATTACAGCCGTCGGCAATAACAATGCGCCCAAAGTCTCCACGCAGCGATGCACCGGAGCCGATGTAGCAATTCTTGCCGATAATAACGTCACCAATGATCACAGCGGTAGGATGAACAAAAGAGCTTGGATCAATAACGGGGATTAAATCCTCAAGAGCATAACAATGCATGGTATTTCCAACTTCTAACTAACCAGTATTTAAAAGTTAACACAGACTGAAAAAAGCGAAAGCCAATAAGAGATATTCATCATGACATTTGAAACCATAGCCTTCGAAGTCGAGAACAATGTAGCCAAACTAACGCTCAACCGTCCCGACTCGCTCAACAGCTTTACTCAAAAAATGCACGAAGAAGTTCGCAGCGTTCTTACACAAGTTCGCGATGATGCCAGCATTCGTTGCTTGCTGATCACAGGTGCAGGCCGTGGTTTCTGTGCAGGTCAGGACTTAAACGATCGTTCCGTAAAGAGCGACCAGGCCGCGCCTGATTTAGGCGAGTCTGTAGAAAAGAACTACAACCCGCTTATCCGCACCATTTTCGATTTGGAAAAGCCGGTAATCTGTGCCGTTAACGGCGTTGCCGCTGGTGCTGGTGCGAGTATTGCACTTGCCTGCGATATTGTTATTGCCGCTCGTTCAGCCAGCTTTATTCAAGCCTTCTGCAAAATTGGACTGGTTCCCGATTCCGGTGGCACATGGAGCCTGCCTCGCGCCTTGGGTTTACCCCGAGCTAAAGCACTTGCATTGCTAGGCGACAAACTATCGGCAGAGCAAGCTGCGCAATGGGGCATGATTTGGCAATGTGTTGATGACGATAAACTGCAAGAAGAAGCCTTAAAGCTAGCCGCTCACCTGGCTACTCAGCCCACGAAAGGCTTGGCGCGTATCAAGAAATTGCTGAATGAATCCATGTCGAATCCTCTGCACGTGCAACTGGAAGCAGAAAAAGCCGCCATGCGTGAATTGGGTCGCTCTAACGATTACCGGGAAGGGGTTGCTGCGTTTATCGAAAAACGCGCACCTAAATTCCAGGGTAACTAGGGAGAAGCAGTAGTGAATCAACGCCCAACTCCAGAAGCAACAGAGTTAGCGAAACAGTGCGCCGATTTCATGTTCGAAAACGATACCGCCTCAAAAGCCTTGGGGATGGAAATTATCGACGTAGACGAAGGCTATGCTGTTATGACCATGACCATTAGAGAAGACATGCTTAACGGGCATCAAACCTGCCACGGCGGTATGTTGTTCTCTTTGGCGGATTCCGCTTTTGCCTTTGCCTGCAATTCGCAGAACCATGCAGCCGTAGCAGCTAACTGCACCATTGATTTTATCCGCCCTGCCCGCGTTAACGATGTGCTGACAGCCACGGCGAAAGCTCAGCATCAAGGCAAGCGTTCAGGCATTTACCAAATCACTATTACCAATCAGGAAAACAAGCTGGTCGCCTTGTTTAAAGGTAATTCGGCTAGAATTAATCAACCTGTACTTGTTGAAAATTAAATTGTGAGTAACCCATTATGAAAGACGCATTTATCTGTGACGCAATCAGAACCCCTTTCGGCAGGTATGGCGGTACATTGGCAACAGTCAGAGCGGACGACTTAGGTGCCATCCCCATGAAAGCATTGATGGAGCGTAATTCATCGGTAAATTGGGAAAGTATCGACGATGTGTTTTATGGCTGTGCCAATCAGGCAGGAGAAGATAACCGTAACGTTGCCCGTATGAGCAGCTTGTTAGCCGGGCTTCCTACTCATGTTCCGGGTGTCACTCTGAACCGACTTTGTGGTTCAGGTATTGATGCCGTAGGTACTGCTGCTCGTGCAATTAAAAGCGGTGAAATCGAATTAGCCATTGCCGGCGGCGTGGAGTCTATGTCTCGCGCACCGTTTGTTATGGGTAAAGCAGACAGCGCATTTAGCCGTAGCGCAGAAATGTACGACACCACCATCGGCTGGCGCTTTATCAACAAAGCGTTTAAAGCGCAGTTTGGCGTGGACACCATGCCGGAAACAGCAGAGAACGTTGCCGAACAATTTAATATCAGCCGTGAAGATCAGGACAAGTTCGCCCTGCATAGCCAGCAAAAAGCCGCAGATGCGCAAGCAAAAGGCTTATTCGACGACGAGATTGTTCCTGTCACTATCCTGCGTAAAAAACATGAACCCATTATTTTTGATAAAGACGAGCACTTACGCGCGACCTCTTTGGAAGCCCTTGCCAAGTTGGACACGCCATTCAGACAAAATGGCACAGTAACCGCGGGGAATGCTTCAGGTGTGAACGATGGGGCATGCGCTCTACTGGTTGCCTCTGAAGAAGCCATGAAGAAACACCAGCTTACACCGAAAGCCCGTATTGTGGGCATGGCAACCGCAGGATTAGAGCCTCGCATTATGGGTTTTGGCCCAGCACCAGCCACTCGTAAAGTCTTGGAAAAGACTGGGCTTTCATTATCTCAAATGGATGTCATTGAGCTTAACGAAGCCTTCGCAGCACAGGGCTTAGCGGTACTAAGAGACTTAGGTATTGCTGATGACGATCCTCGAGTAAACCCTTACGGCGGAGCCATCGCGCTAGGTCATCCATTAGGTGCAAGCGGAGCGAGATTAATTACCACTGCAGTGTATCAGTTACACCGTAATAATGGTCGCTTTGCTCTGTGTACAATGTGCATTGGAGTCGGTCAGGGGATCGCAATTGTGCTGGAAAGAGCTTAATAACTACGCAAACTTGGAAAAATGTTCTTTAATTGTAAAAAGCGCAATCCATTTTATGATACACAATATTGACATTTGAAAATAATTTTGTATCATATATGTAAAAATAAGATGTAGGTATAATGAGTATGACAGAGCAAGATCTTGAAATTGCTTTTCAGCAGAAAATTGACAGTGAGCAAAAAATTGAGCCTAAAGACTGGATGCCAGCAGGTTATCGTAAAAACCTGATCCGCCAGATGTCTCAACATGCTCATTCAGAAGTGATTGGCGAGCAGCCTGAAGGTAACTGGATCACCAGAGCCCCTTCTCTACGACGTAAAGCCGTCCTTCTTGCCAAAGTACAAGATGAAGCTGGTCACGGTTTGTACTTATATAGTGCCACTGAAACTCTGGGTACAACCCGCGATGAAATGATTGATGCATTACAAACAGGCAAAGCCAAGTATGCATCTATCTTTAACTACCCTACTCAAACCTGGGGTGACATCGGTGCCATTGGCTGGTTGGTTGACGGTGCGGCTATTTGCAATCAGGTTTCGTTGCAACGTACTTCCTATGGGCCATATTCCAGAGCCATGATCCGCATCTGTAAGGAAGAAAGTTTCCATCAACGTCAGGGTTATCAAATTATGTTGGCGTTGGCGAAAGGTTCTCCAGAGCAAAAACAAATGGCTCAGGATTCTCTAAACCGCTTCTATTGGCCTGCATTGATGATGTTTGGCCCTCACGATTCAGAATCCGCGCATTCGGGTCAAAGTATGAAGTGGAAAATCAAACGTGAATCCAACGATGATTTGCGCCAGAAGTTTATCGACCAAACCGTTCCTCAAATTGAGTATCTGGGTCTGGAACATCCTGACAAAGATATCAAATGGAACGAAGAGCGTGGTCATTATGATCATGGCGACATTAATTGGGATGAATTCTACAGCGTGATTAACGGCAACGGTTATTGCAACAGACAACGTATTCAACACCATGTTAAAGCTCATGAAGATGGAGCTTGGGTGCGTGAAGCCATGCAAACCCATAAAGCCAAAAAATCCGTCAAAAGTGCAGCTTAGGAGCCTTAGTAAATGAGTACAGGAAATCAGGAATTATTTGAAGTCTTTGTTCGCTCCAAGCGCGGACTGGATCACAAACATGTAGGTAGCCTCCACGCGGAAGATCACGCTCAGGCATTGGAATATGCCCGCGACTGTTACACCAGACGTAGTGAAGGCGTCAGCATTTGGGTTGTGAAATCCAGCGATATCTGTGCTTCCCAGGAAGATGACAGAGAATCCTTCTTTGATCCGTCTGATGACAAACCCTACCGTCAAGCCACTTATTACCCGCTTCCTAAAGAAGTCGGGAATATGTAGGAGCAAGCAGGATCATGACAGCGGTGCAACAACAAGACATTATTGATTACGCATTACGATTGGGCGATGACTCTCTGGTTTTAGGCCATCGCGTTTCGGAATGGACCAGCAACGGCCCATTTTTGGAAGAAGACATTGCGTTAAGTAATGTCGCTTTGGACTTCATTGGTCGCGCGCGTATGTTCTATACCTACGCAGCAGACTTAATGGGTGAAGGCAAAACCGAAGATGATTTGGCCTACTTGCGTGACGAACGACAATATCAGAACTTCCTGATCAACGAACTGCCCCGTGGTGATTTTGCTTTCACCATCGTTCGCCAGTTATTTGTCGATGTATTTAATTCACATTTTCTGCCTTTACTGTGTCAGTCCAAAGACGAAACACTCGCAGCTATTGCCGCCAAGTCAGAAAAAGAAACCCGTTATCATTTGCGCAGAAGTCGCGATTGGACCATACGTTTAGGTGACGGCACAGAAGAGAGCAAACAACGCATGTTAAATGCTTTGGATGAACTCTGGGGTTATACACCTGAAATGTTTGAACCTGATGCTCTGGAACAACGCTTGGCGGAAGCTGGCATTGGCGTTGACACTGCCAGCATTAAAGATGCCTGGTTACGTGATGTCAGTGCCATTTTGAACCAGGCCACTTTACCAGTTCCTGACGCTGAATGGGCTATCAGAGGGGGTCGCACAGGCTATCACACGGAACATCTCAGCCATTTACTTAGCGTAATGCAAAGTGTTCATCGTGCTTACCCAGGTTGTCAGTGGTAGAGGCTGGTTTTACCCAGCCTCCCTTACTCTTAATCTGAGTTATCTAACTGAGAAATTTATCATGCAACAAATTCCAACCATTACTCCTGAAAAGCGAGCTAAACAGGCTCGTCGACATAATTCCTCATGTCCAGAGTTATGGGATTTGCTGGACGAAGTTAAAGATCCCGAAATCCCGGTGTTATCACTTTGGGATATCGGCATTCTAAAAGACATTGAAAAATCTGAATCTGGTGTGTGTGTCACGATCACCCCCACCTATTCAGGCTGCCCGGCAATGGATGAGATCAAAGAAGATATTGTGGCTCAGTTAAACCAGCACGGTTATGAGCAGGTGCAAGTTAAAACCGTATTGTCTCCATCCTGGACTACCGACGATATGACAGACGAAGGTCAGGATGCATTAAGGGCATATGGTATTGCACCGCCAAAAGATGCGCCTCAGGGCTGCATTAAGAAACAAACACCAATGGCTAATGTGAAGTGCCCGCATTGTGGTTCCACCAATACAGTGCGAATCAGTGAATTCGGTTCTACATCCTGTAAATCCCTATTCAAATGCAATGACTGTCACGAGCCTTTTGACTTTTTTAAAAACATCTAACAGTACGCTTCCAAGGAGTTACTATGTCAGATACACAGTTCTATCCCCTTACAATTCAAAAAGTAGAGCCGGAAACCGACTCTGCGATTTGTGTATCTTTCCAGATTCCGGATCAACATAAAGACACGTTTCGTTTTATCCAAGGGCAATTCCTAACCTTAAAGGCAACCATTAATGGTGAGGAAATACGTCGAGCTTACTCTATCTGCTCGGGCGTAAACGATGACACATTGCGAGTGGCTATCAAGCGCGTTAATGGCGGTAAATTCTCCAACTATGCCAACGACACTTTCAAAGCTGGCGATGTGGTTGAAGTGATGCCACCGCAAGGTGAGTTTAATACTGAGCTTTCTGCCGACAATGAAAAGCGCTACATGTGTATTGCGGTAGGCAGTGGCATTACGCCAATACTGTCCATTGTTAAGTCCATTTTGGATGTAGAGCCTAACAGCGAAGTCACATTGATTTATGGCAACCAGCAAACCTCTTCCATCATGTTTAGAGAAGAGCTGAATTTTCTGAAAAACCAATACCTGACTCGATTCCAGTGGATCAACGTAATGAGTCAGGAAGATCAAGGCAGCGACTTACTCTATGGTCGCATTAATAACAAGCGCGGTTATTTGTTGCAGAAACACAAGCTGATAGATATCAAAAACATGGACGACGTGTTTATTTGTGGCCCTGAATCCATGATGTCAGAAGTTTCGCGTGGTTTCCGCATTGAAGGACTCAGAGAAGACCAGATCCACTATGAGTTGTTCAGTAGCTCGTCAGAAGACGCGCAACAAGCCTTGGCTAAAGCCAAAGAACGCGTGAAAAACTATGGTGAAGACAAGACTAGTAAAATAACCTTGACATCTGACGGTAGAACAATTTCTTTCGAATTGGCAACTGTGGGTGAAAACATCCTGGACGCAGGAATCGACAACGGCATGGTACTGCCTTATTCCTGTAAAGGTGGCGTATGTTCAACCTGCAAAGCCAAGCTGGTCAAGGGCAAGGTAGACATGGACATCACCCATGGTCTGGAGCAGCATGAAATTGATGACGGATACATACTTACCTGCCAGGCACACCCGGTTTCAGACGAAGTAGTGGTAGATTTTGACCAAAGATAAGAGCAAGGGTCGAGATTAATGTGTAATTTCTAGTACAATGCCTATTCCCAATTAATCGTAGGATAGGCAACTAGTGTTAATAAATAAAAAACTGATTCAGTCACTGGCAAATCACATCAAAGAAAATAATGTTAGCTGCACATCCATGACGGTAACAATTTTCGGTGATGTGGTGTCACAACACGGCAGTTGGATTTGGCTAGGCAGCCTCATTGAGTGTATGGAACCTATGGGGTTTAACGACCGTGCTGTGCGCACCTCAGCTTTTCGATTAGTACAAAACGGCTGGTTAGACGTTAAAAAGATTGGGCGCAAAAGCTATTACTGTTTTACCGAATATGCCAAAGCACAGTATGAACGTGTAGCCAGACGTATTTATGCGTCAGAACCACCGGAATGGGATAACCGCTGGTTATTGGTGTTAACCAATTCGGTTCCAGATGACAAACGCGAAGAATTGAAGAAAAGCCTCACCTGGCAGGGTTTCAATATGTTGACCACCAACCTCTATGCACACCCTTCTTCAGATCGACGTTCACTGGATGAGACCCTGATCGAACAAAAACTGAGTCAGGAAGTGGCTGTTTTCACAGCGTCTACCGACGACCCTTACTCTCAGGAAATGATTAAGGGCCTGGTCAATGTTAAGTGGGGCGTGGAAGAATTAGCCAATTTTTATCAGCAGTTTTTAGATTATTTTAGAGAACTACAAGTAAAAACCGACTTGGCAGATTTAACAGAACAAGAATGCTTTATTTTTCGCTCTGTTGTGATCCATAACTATCGACGCATCCAATTACGCGACCCGGATTTACCAGATGAATTATTGCCTAATGGTTGGGTGGGTTATGAAGCACAGGATTTAGTGAAACGATTGTATCGAAGCTTAACCAATCGCTCACTTCACTATATAGAGCGAGAGTTGTTTAACGCGCAAGGAAAACTCCCTGCGGCAAGTTCAAAGTTCTACACACGATTTGGTGGCCTTAGCCAATAAAAGCCATACGACTTATGGTCGTTGCCTAAACCCGGTTAGCCAACTATATCTGTGTAGAGGCTGATGTTTAACGAACCTGAAATATTTCAGGTTCACCAATGTTTAGGAACGACCAATATGGCTCTTTCTCCAGTATCTATTGAGATAAGCGCAAATCTGGCTGTCATCACAGTCGATAACCCTCCGGTCAATGCCCTGTCACAAGCTGTAAGGCAAGGTATTGTCGATTGCATCACCAGTGCAAATAACGACGACAATGTTAAAGCCATCATATTGACCTGTTCAGGTAGCACCTTCATTGCAGGAGCAGATATCAGTGAATTTGGCAAACCGCCATTAGAGCCACACTTACCCGACGTGCTCAAAGTCATTTACACCAGCCCCAAGCCCGTTATTGCGGCAATGTTCGGCACAGTATTAGGTGGCGGATTTGAAACCGCCCTCGCCTGCCACTATCGCATTGCCAAAACCGGCACAAAAGTGGGCTTACCGGAAGTCACGCTAGGTTTAATTCCTGGAGCCGGTGGCACCCAAATGTTGCCACGCGCTGCCGGAGTAGAAACGGCTCTGGATATGATCACATCGGGCAAGCCTCGTAATGTCGAACAGCTCAAAGACACCGGACTACTCGCGGATATCGTCACTGACAAACTGTTAGATGCCGCTAAAATTCTAGCGAATAATGTGCGTAGAGCGGGTCAAATTAACCAGGCAATTCCAGACAAACCCGTACCTCAAGTCGATAATCTCGATGGCTTACTCGACAACTATCGTAAACAGGTGGCTAAACGCGCCAGAGGCCAGCAAGCGCCTCAACTCGCTATTGATTCAATCGAAAATGCCTGCCGTTTAAGCTTTGAAGAAGGCATGAAAAAGGAACGTGAATACTTCCTGCAATGCAGAGCGTCAGAACAATCTGCTGCGCTTCGTCACGCATTCTTTGCTGAGAAAGCAGCAGCCAAATATCGACCAGAAGCCAAAGTATGCGCTTATGATATTGATTCAGTCGCCGTGATTGGCGCTGGCACAATGGGCAGTGGTATCGCCATGTGCTTCGCCGACGCTGGCATTCCCGTCGTCTTATTGGAAGCCTCTGCCGACAGACTGGAATTCGGCCTGACTGCATTAAAAGGCAAATACCAGCAAATGCTGGATAAAAAACGTATTAGCGAAGCGCAAATGCAAAAGTCTCTAGGGCTCGTCAAAGGTAGTTGTGACTATCAGGATTTAGCCACGGTAGATTTAGTGGTAGAAGCCGCTTTTGAGAGCATGGAAGTGAAGAAAGATATCTTCACCAAGTTAGACGCCATCTGCAAACCACAAGCCATTCTGGCTTCCAATACCTCATATCTGAACATTGACGAAATCGCTGCCATGACTAACCGTCCGGAAAACGTTATCGGTATGCACTTTTTCAGCCCCGCCAATGTCATGAAATTACTCGAAGTCGTGCGAGGCGAAAAAAGCAGCGAAAGTGCTATTCTGACGGCAATGAACCTGGGTAAACAGATCCGTAAAATCCCGGTACTGGTAGGCATGTGTTATGGCTTCGTCGGCAACCGCATGTATGCCGCCTATGGCAGAGAAGCGAATATGCTGCTGATTGAAGGCGCATCACCGGAACAGGTAGACAATGCTATGGTCGACTGGGGTATGGCAATGGGGCCTTTGGCGGTAAACGATATGTCAGGTATCGACATTGCCTACAAAGCACGTAAGGAAAATCCTGACTTACCCAAAGATCCACTGTACTTCCGCGCCGCAAATATGATGGTGGAAAGTGGCAGACTAGGTCAGAAAACCCAAGCAGGTTTTTATCTCTACGATGAAAACGGCAAACGTCAGAATGATGATGTGGTTCTGGAAATGTTCACACTTGAGGCTCATGAACAAGGTATTACACGCCGTGCGATAGATGCAGAAGAAATCCAACATCGATTGATATTGGCACTGGTCAACGAAGGGGCAAAGATACTTGAAGAAGGTATTGCTACACAAGCCAGCGATATCGACGCAATCTGGCTAAACGGCTATGGCTTCCCACGTCATAAAGGCGGCCCCATGTTCTTTGCTCACAGTTTTGGCATCAACCGTGTGGTAGAGCTTCTGGAACGCTTTTATCAAGAATCAGGGAAAGAATGGTGGAAACCAGCCGACTCTTTGGTAGAAATGGTAAAACAAGGAAAGAGCTTTTATTAAAGCTGTAATAGAAAGCAAAACAGGAAGGTATACACCATACCTTCCTGCTCAATTCTTCGACTTAATACGGAATTAATATCAGCCTATCAGCGGTTAAATCACCAACGCCTCAACATTGTCATTATGTGACTCAGGGATATTCATCTCAGTCATCATGTCGCGCGCTTTTTCATAATCCCAATTCTTACGAACCGCATTCACTACTACACCAATAACAAATCGAAACGCCACATATTCTGCCGCTTCCGGGATCCACGGAATATCAATTTTCTGATTAGCAATCTTCGCCAAACTGGAAATGATCTTCTTCGCCTCTTCATCATTAATGCCGTGATCCAGGCTACGCGCGAAGTTATAAAACTCATTTGGCAAGTTGTTGTATAAGAAGTTATCAACCTTGGTAATCACCTTAACCAACAGCTTTTGCTCCCCGGTTTCATCAATAAAAGGAATATCGACTTTCTTGTTTAGCCTTTCAGCTAGCTCCAGGATTTGATGAGGTGTTAGCTTATTACGCTGCTCAATAGGCGCGTAATACTCACTCAACATTTTTTTGAATTCTTCATCTGTCATTTCAGAGATTTTAGCCATCATTAAGCTCCTTTATTCAAGTGCTTCAACGATCAGAAATGATTAGACATGAACTGCGATGTCTTGCACTACATCCATTTCGTACTGCGACCATTAAAACTGGTTAAGAGTTAAATTCGTCGTCACTTAAAAGAATCAGGCCGTGCTTATCTTTGGTCATAATTAAGACGGAACACAATCATTCGACCAGAAAAAGACAAACATGCCCTATTCACCGAGGGATATAAAACTACACAGGTAAAAATAGTCACAATCCGGCAAAACACCAAATAAATACGGCTTTTTTCTCAACCTGAATGTAAAGAATTCTGGATAGAATCCAAAACAAATAGAACCCTAAACAAATAGAAATAAAAAGTTAAAAACAGGTTAGCAACCTTCTTTTTCCATTACTTCCAAGCGCTTTTCCAGTTTTTCTACCACGTTAACAAAATCGCGATATTCAGCAGCTGTCAGCGTGTTAATAAGAGAATCTTCCCATTCACGGGCTTTAGGAACGATTTGATGATAGAGGTTTTGTCCCTGCTCAGACAAAGATAGGTAATAAGCACGGTTATCATTTGGGTCTTTTTCTTTTTGCAGCAATCCCTTGTCATCCATCTGCTTTACCGCACGAGACACCTTGGACTTGTCCATAAAGGTAATTTCGCCAATATCCTTGGCATTCATACGCTCATTTTCTGCCAACCGCGCTAAAATACGCCACTCCGGGATGGTTAAACCAAACTCGTCTTCATAGATATGAGCACAGGAATCACTGACCATTTTGGCAAAATTTGCCATACGGTAAGCGATGAAATTATTGAGCACTAAGGCGTGTTTATCAGCCAAGGCTAACTCCTAAAGCGATAGACGGATAACAATCCCAATGGGATTAACAAGAAAAAGAGGCTCCCACTATATAGGAGAGCCCTGATTTTTTAGAAAAGAAATTAATCTTGAAGCTTATCCCACACTTCCTGATCACGTTCTGCCGTCCAGATGCGCGGCCAGTCAATACCATCCATTTCATCCCACAAACGCTGAACGTCGAACGGTAAGCAATGTTCAAAAATAGGCCACATACCAAACTTGGGAGCCAAATGTTCGTGAGTTGCTTCAAACGCTTCTTTCAACGTACCACCACGACGATGCACCTCACCGACTTTGTCGATCATGCCTTGCAGAAAGCCACGGGTTTGTTCAATTGCTGCGTCAACGGCATCACGTCCACGAGCAACCGCGCCACGTCCGCCCACCAGCACTTCAGCTTGGTAAGCTTTAACCTTATCCAGCGTGCCTTGCGACCAGTCAAAGTGGAATGCATCACCTGTGTAAAGTGCCGCAGCGGCTTCAACCAAATCACCGGCAAACAATACTTTTTGTTTGGGAACCCAGGCACAGATATCACCAGCCGTATGACCACGACCACAATATTCCAGTACCAAATCGCCACGATCGCCACCTAGCGGGATCACCAATTGATCGTTAAATACGATATCCGGATGTGTCAGCCCAGGAATACCATCAGGTTCACGGAACAAACGCGGCATACGACCATATTCGCTGGCCCAATCCTGTTCGCCACGCTCGTCAATCAAAACACGAGTTTGCTCATGGGCAATGATAGATTCCGCATTAAAGGCCGATGCCCCTAACACGCGCACAGCGTGGTAATGAGACAACACCAGATATTTGATTGGCTTATCTGTATGTTGACGCAAAATCTCTAACCAATCACTGGCGGCTTTCGGCGTAGCACGCGCTTCAAACGCTACAACGAAATCTTCACCTTCAATGGCGCCGATATTGGGATCGCCTTCCGCAGTCAAGGCATAAACGCCCTCACCGAGTATTTCCAGCGTTTCTTTCTTTTCGCCAAGATCGGCTGACGATGCAAAGGGTTTCTTAGCCATAAAAATAGGTTCCTATTGTCTAACTTCTTACCAAGGATAGCACATAATATACTCTCAAGAGAGATTATCAACAACCAATTACACATTATAAAACTGATGAATCAAGCCTAAATAATGCGAATAATTTATTTCCACCACTAATCAGACCAGAAACAATTAGTTGCAAGTGAAACTATTTATGTGATATTTATTTTTTAAACATGCGCGATCAGCGACTAAGATTTATTCAATGGTAATAGCAACAACACAGGTTAACGCTTATGTATCACCCTTATGTTAATCCGGTTTATGAATATCAACGCAGTCCAGACCAGGATAAACAAAGCGCCACACACCACCCTGTCATTATTATTGGTGCTGGCCCTTGCGGACTCTCAGCCGCAATGGACTTCGCAACACATGGCATACCCTGTGTGATTTTGGATGACAACAACACAGTGAGTGTTGGCTCCAGAGCTATTTGTTTCGCCAAACGCACATTAGAAATTTTCGATCGCTACGGTTGTGCGGATCGCATGGTCGATAAAGGCATCACCTGGAAACAGGGCAAAGTCTTCTTTAAAGATGATCTGGTTTATAAATTCGATTTATTGCCAGAAGAAGACCACAAATACCCGGCGTTTATTAATTTGCAGCAATACTATGTTGAAGAATACATGGTGGATCGCTGCAAAGATTTCCCTGAAATTGATTTACGCTGGCTACACAAAGTCACACATGTGGATTCTCAACCTGATTTAACCACCATTGATGTGGAAACCCAGGATGGCAAATATCAACTAACCTGCGATTATCTCTTGGTTGCCGACGGTGCTAATAGCCCTATTCGCAGCCAGTTAGGGCTGGAAAGCAAAGGTCAGGTATTCCAAGACCGATTCCTCATTGCCGACGTACATATGGAATCAGACTTCCCTAATGAACGCTGGTTCTGGTTCGATCCTCCCTTCCATCCCAATCAATCCGTATTGTTGCATCGTCAAGCTGACAATATCTGGCGTATCGATTTGCAGCTGGGTTGGGATGCCGATCCGGAAGAAGAGAAAAAAGAAGAGAATATTCGTCCTCGTTTGCAAGCCATGCTGGGCAAAGACAAAAAATTCGAGCTGGATTGGGCGAGCGTTTATACCTTCCAATGCCGCAAAATGGACGACTACATTCATAATCGTGTGTTTTTCATCGGTGATGCAGCTCATCAGGTTTCCCCCTTTGGTGCTCGTGGCGCTAACGGCGGCGTGCAATCGGTTGAAAACCTTGTATGGAAAATTCGCTACGTGATGCAAGGTAATGCACCTTATAAGCTAATCAGCACCTACAATGACGAACGTCAGCACGGTGCAGCCGAAAACATTTTGAACTCAACTCGCGCGACTGACTTCATCACACCAAAGAGCCATATCAGCAAAGTATTCCGCGATGAAACGCTGGAATTAGCCAAGAAATTCGATTTCGCTCGCAAACTGGTCAACAGTGGTCGCTTATCCGTGCCATGCAGTTACCCTGATTCCTGTTTAAACAGTGAAAGCTGCGATGCCTTTGAGTCAGATATGGCATCTGGTGTTGTGTGCAAAGACGCCCCCGTTCATGTTGATGGAAACAATACATGGCTTCTGAACCAGTTAGGCATTGACTTTACTTTCATGGTCAACATTGATGTACCGGAATCTGAACAAGCCGCATTGAAAGCTTTGCTGCAATCAGTTGTAGAACTCTCTCCTGCCGTAAATATTGTGATGGCAACGCAAACCACAGCACCCGCGCTGGCTGAACTTGCTAACAATAGCCAAATGATACTGATTCAGGACAGCAAAAATGTGGTTTCACAACGCTATGATCTGTCACCCGGCAGCGCTTATTTGATCCGTCCGGATCAAGTGGTTTGCGCCCGCTGGAAAGCACCTTCACTAGAAAAAGTAAAAGAAGCTTTACAAAGAGCTTTAGGACATTTTGTTGAGGAGTAAAAAGACCATGGCAAGCAAATTAAACACACAACCTAACATGACTGATCCAGATGCTTTCTATGCCGCGTTAACCGAGGCTCACAGGGACTTGGATGACAGTGAAAGTGAACGTTTAAACGCAAGGTTGGTTTTGCTGTTAAGCAACCATATTGGCGACATGTCAGTGCTACAAGAAGCACTCAACATTGCCCGTGATATGGCATCAACCGAATCGAAATGAAATAATACTTAACGATAACTATTTAAATAAATTTTGGTAATACTATGAGCAACTTACCTGAAGTATCCTATATGCAAGGCTTTGGTAACGAACATGAAACCGAAGCGTTACCGGGCGCCCTCCCGGTTGGACAATTCAGTCCGCAAAAATGTCCGTATAATCTCTACGCAGAACAGTTTAGTAGCACGGCCTTTACCGCGCCTCGCGCCAATAATCGCCGCACCTGGATGTATCGCATTCGTCCTTCCATCGCTATGGGCGATTATGTGCCAGTCGATAAGGGCATGATCCGCACAGGCCCCATTACCGAAGCACCTTGCCCGCCTAACGTGATGCGTTGGGACGCATTACCGATTCCTGAAGAGCCGACTGATTTTGTTGAAGGTTTGATTACTGTGGCAGCCAATGGTGATGCCCGTACATTGGCAGGTATCGGTATTCACGTATACACCGCCAATACAGGCATGGGAAACAAGTTCTTCAACAACGCCGACGGCGAAATGCTGTTCGTTCCTCAGCAAGGTGAACTACTGGCTTATACCGAACTGGGCATTTTGCATGTGAAGCCCGGTGAGATCATGGTTATTCCTCGTGGTATCAAGTTCAAAATTGAACTGCCTAATGGCCCTGTTCGTGGTTATATTTGCGAAAACTACGGCGGCGATTTCCACTTACCAGAACGTGGCCCGGTCGGTGCAAACGGCTATGCTAACGACAGAGACTTCCAATACCCTGTTGCCTGGTTTGAAGATGTCGATGGCCAATTCAGCCTGACCACCAAATTCGCTGGAGAATTATTCCAGGCTGAGATGGATCATTCCCCATTAGATGTTGTGGCCTGGACTGGCAACAGTTCTCCATACAAATACGATCTGTCACGCTTTAACGTAATGAATACCGTTAGCTTTGATCATCCGGATCCGTCTATTTTCACCGTATTAACCTCACAAACCAACACTCCGGGCGTAGCCAACTGCGACTTCGTTATCTTCCCACCTCGCTGGATGGTGGCAGAAAACACTTTCCGTCCACCTTGGTATCACCGCAACATCATGAGTGAATTCATGGGCTTGATCGAAGGTGTGTACGATGCCAAAGAGAAAGGGTTTGTACCCGGCGGCATGAGCTTGCATAATTGCATGACGCCACACGGCCCAGAAGCCGATGTATTTGAAAAGGCGAGCAATGTTGATTTAGCACCACAACGCTATGAAAACACCTTGGCCTTTATGTTTGAATCCTGCTATCCGATTGCGCCAACCAAATTTGCACTGGAAACCTCTGCTCGTCAGAAAGACTATTTGCAATGCTGGGGCAATCTGAAGAAATATTTCGATGGCAACCCATAATCCACGGTAAATATTGAATGAGTTTAATTAATGAAACCCATGACGCATCGCTCACCAGTTGGGTGAGCAGTGCCAATGTTGAAAATTGTGATTTCCCGATCCAAAACCTTCCCTTCGCCACTTTTAAGCGCAAAGGCAGCAACGAAGCTCTACGCGGCGGCGTTGCTATTGGCGACCAAATTCTGGATTTGGCTCAAGTAGCCCAATCCGGCTTATTCTCTGGCGAAGTGCAAGATGCCTTGCAGGCTGCGTCAGAAACCACGCTGAACAAATTAATGGGCTTGGGCAGTAAAGCTAACAGCGCATTGCGTTTAGCTCTGTCCAGAGCATTGCGCACGGGTTCAGAGCAGCAAGCCACGCTGGAAAGCTGCCTGGTGGCTCAAGCCGATGCAGAGTACGGTATGCCTTGTACGATTGGTGACTACACCGATTTTTACACCTCAGTCTATCACGCCACTGCGGTCGGTTCTTTGTTCCGCCCAGACAACCCTTTGCTGCCTAACTACAAATGGGTACCGATCGGTTATCACGGTCGCTCTTCTACCATTGGTATTTCCGGGCAAAGCTTCCATCGTCCTCAAGGTCAAACCAAAGCGCCTGACGCAGACGAGCCGTCTTTTGGCCCTTGTAAGCGTTTGGACTACGAACTGGAAATGGGTATTTTCATTGGTAAGGGTAACGAGATGGGACACCCAATCAAGATCACCGACGCCGATGATCATGTATTTGGATTGTGTCTGTTTAACGATTGGTCTGCGCGAGACATTCAAGCTTGGGAATATCAGCCACTGGGGCCATTCCTGGCGAAAAACTTCGCATCGACAATTTCTCCCTGGATTGTCACTACCGAAGCGCTAGCGCCGTATCGTGTTGCGTTTAGTCGCCCAGCGGAAGATCCTCAGCCAATGGAATATCTCAGCTCTTCGTTCAACTCAGAACAAGGCAGCTTTGACGTTCAACTGGAATGCTTACTGGAAACCGAAAAAATGCGTAATGCCGGCGATGATGCTGCATTGCTGTCAAAGTCCAGCTTTAAGCATTCTTATTGGACAGTGGCGCAAATGGTGACACACCACAGTGTTAACGGCTGTGCCATGCAACCGGGCGACTTACTGGGCTCTGGCACTCAATCAGGCCCAGAACACGAAGAAGCCGGTTCATTATTAGAACTGACTCGTGGCGGTAAAGAAGCTATCAGTTTGCCAAATGGCGAAGAGCGTAAGTTCCTGGAAGATGGCGATGCCGTCATTATGCGTGGATATTGTGCCAAAGATGGCTTTGCCCGTATCGGTTTTGGTGAAGTGGTAGGTACAGTGCTTCCCGCACTAAAATAGTTAAGTTATCATCCCTTGTTCAAGCGGGTATATGTTCACATAACCCGCTTTTTTAATATCAGCTCATTCAAATACTAATCATAATGCTTAAGCCTGCCGATACAGGATTCATACCTATTAAAACAAATCCATTCCCATAATCTTTGCTTAAACTTAACCTGTTAGGTATAAGTGTTTATAAGATTAAGAAGAATAACAATAAGAGACCCAAAGATAATTTTGCTAATGTCAGAGATAAGGTCAAAAAATCGATCAACAGTAAGCCCAGACATTGAGCAAAACAATGGTTTGTAACCTATGGACAAACAGATAGCATCAACGTCAAAAGTGCTCGTAATAGATGACCAAACTCTGGCTAAAGGGTACATGAAGTATTCATTGGAAGAACTAGGCTTCGAAGACATTATCTACATAGAACGGGCTCAAGACGCCTTGGTCAAAATTCGCCAAACCCGTTTCGATCTGATTATTTGCTCTTATGATCTGAAAAAAGATTTAGACGGCTACTTTCTCTACGACGAACTCAAAGCCAACCAGGAAATATCTCCCGGCACAGCCTTTGTCTTTATCAGTGCAGACACCAGCGCCGAGTTAATCCATAGCATCGTTGAATTACAACCCGACGACTTTCTCGCCAAGCCCTTTACCGTAGCAGAGATGGACAAACGCCTGACCAAGCTCATGGCAAGAAAGCGCGCATTAAAGAAAATCTATCGCAAAATGGACAAAGGCGATATGCCCGGGGCATTGGAAGAAGTTGAGCAATTTTTAACAACACCTGAAAATTCCCAATATTTTCCTATTGCCTTGAAAACCAAAGGCGAGCTGTTTCTAGCCTGCAATAAAGCGCAGGAAGCGAAAGATTTCTATTCCGCCATTCTCAATGTTCAGAACTTCACCTGGGCACAAGTGGGATTGGTAAAAGCCCTGCTACTTTTAGATGAAGACGAAGAAGCGGAGAAACGCATACTGAGACTCGCCTTTAAGCCAGATTCCCAGCTGCTCGCCTACGACCTGCTGACCATGCTGCAAATCAAAAAAGAAGATTATGAAACGGCGTTGGAAAGTACGGTAATGGCGACTCAGGTGTCCCCAAGAAATATTCGCCGGCATAAACAGGCCGTAGATTTATCACGCATCAATAACGACTATAAAACCCAGTTTGAAGAAGCAAAAAATATCGTAAAGTTCGCTAAAAACTCCATTCACGATAAACCGGAAATTTACCTGAATGTGGCGCGCGCTGGCATTGATTACGCATTAACCACCGACGAAGACGAATCTTTCAAACTGGCACAACAAGCCAGTGATTTTCTGCGTCAATTTGAAGCGTCAGGCAATAAGCAGGAAATAGAAGAGCAGCTGGCTGTTGCCAATGCCCGCTTGATGTATCTGCAAAACGACAAGGAAAATGCGCTGAAAATGATGGAGCAATTCAGCAATAACAACTGGGAAAATGCCGACATGGAAGACTTGCTCGACAAAGCCAAAGCCTTTCATGAATTGGGATTACATCCGCAATCACAAGCCATCATGGACGAGATCGAAAAACGTTGCATGAGCGGTGATGACCAAAGCCAGTTATTCCTGAAATATGTGAAGAAGGAAAAACAACAGCGCATTGATATCAAGGATTCGCCGAGAGATCTGAATAACCATGCGGTTGAATTTTATGAACGTGGAGACTTGGAAAGCGCACTTAAGTCCTTCCGCCAAGCCTTTACCGTTATGCCCAAAAATCCGTCTATTGCCCTTAACTTACTGCAAACCATGGCAATGCGAGCCAGAGAAAAAGGGCTTCCTAAGGGCGCGAAAGAGGTAATTAACAGCTGCATTAAAACCATTGAAGAAGGGCAACTCAACGAAGAGCAGCAACTGCGCTATGAAAAAATCAGGGGCTTTTTGGATTCGTTGGGTTAAAAAAACACCAACATTTAAACGCTATTACCATTAATAATTGATTTAATTTCCTCGACACTAAATGGTATTTTCCGAGTATGAGCAATGCGATGGCAAGTTGGGCATAAAGAAACCAAGTCATTCAAACTGACTTCTCTCACACCTGAATCAGCTACCGGGAATATGTGGTGGCATTCGATAACAAATTTGCCATTATGACTCAACCTGAACCCACAAGCTTGGCAAGTGAAATCATCTCTCTTTTTGCACTCTAAAGCGATATTTCGATTCCGATATAAAAACGTGGTATCTAAATCTATTTCATACCCTTCAATAGCAGCTAGATCATCCAGTTCGTATATAGGTTGAGTAGTTTCATGGTGCTTCTTTCTTTTAGTTGAATCACTTAACGAACAAAATGGATTGCGTTCTAAATGTTCAAAATGAGCTTTCATACGACCACCTGCTTTATGAGCCCTAACAGGTTCACCACACTCCTTACAAATGAACGATAACGTCTTTTTACCAGCTCGGTTTCTTAAAATTAGTGCACTATCTATATCAATAACATTGCCCTCATATTTACACTCTGTAGCAGCAACCATGTTTCCTCCGGATCATCATATTTAATTCATACATTCAGAACAGCATTTACAACCAACAGAAACAGAAATTAGACTCCAATAACTAATTGATAACAATTGACTATTTTGCAGTACAATAACCACAGTTTTTCATGATTCACTTTATTCTCTGGCGTATCTCTCATGCGACATAATCGTTTTCCTGTTGATCCCGATACCGAAATTAACTGGCGTGTTTTAAAAGACCTGTATCCCTATTTACTGGAATTTAAAAGCCGCATTATGCTGGCGCTTATCTGCCTGGTAGCCGCCAAAATCGCGACCATTGGCTTGCCCTTTATTCTCAAACACATTGTCGATGGGCTAAATACCAAAGATGTCGTTTCCCAACTGGTGATCGTTCCTATCGCTTTGATCATCGCTTACGGCGGTTTGCGCTTTGCCAACGTCATGTTAAGTGAGATCCGCGACACCTTATTTGGACGAGTAACCGAACGTGCTATGCGCAGAATCGGCTTAAAAGTGTTCGAACACCTTCACAGCCTGGATTTGGATTTTCACCTGAACCGCCAAACAGGTGGTTTGTCTCGTGATATGGAGCGCGGTACAAATGGCGTCAGTTTCTTAATGCGCTTTATGATTTTTAATATTGTGCCTACGCTGTTTGAAGTGGTTGCAGTGGTTGGCGTGTTGTTCTACCAATACGGCTTTGGATTCGCCACCATCATATTGTCAGCGGTTGTTGCCTATGTATTGTTCTCCATGAAAGCAACGGACTGGCGCACACGCTATGTCAGGGAAATGAATCAGGCTGATTCATCGTCAAACTCCCGCGCTATAGACAGTTTGCTCAACTATGAAACCGTTAAATACTTCAATAACGAGCAATATGAAGCTAACCGTTATGATGTCGATCTGGAAAGTTGGGAAACCGCTCGACGCAAAAACCGCTTATCGTTATTCGCATTAAATGGCGGGCAAGCCTTTATCATAGCCACTGCAATGACAGCCATGTTGGCGTTTGCCGGATACGGCGTACAAAGTGGCGACATGACCATTGGTGATTTTGTATTAATTAACGCCATCACTATGCAGATTTTCATGCCGCTTAACTTCCTTGGATTTGTTTATCGCGAGATCCGCAGTTCACTTGCCAATATCGAGAACATGTTCAACCTGCTCAAGAAAGAACCTCAGATCAAGGATGCTGAAAATGCAACTGAACTATCCATCAAAGACGGCGCGATTCGCTTTGAACATGTCGCGTTTCACTATCATGAAGACCGCCCTATCCTGCAAAACGTGTCTTTCGATATCAAACCCGGTCAGAAGGTCGCGGTGGTAGGCGAAAGCGGCGCAGGCAAATCGACTCTGGTTAAACTATTATTCCGCTTCTACGACGTAACAGACGGCGCAATTACCATTGATGGGCAAGATATCCGTAAGGTCAGCCAAAGCTCATTACGCAAAGTTATCGGCATAGTGCCGCAAGATACCGTTTTGTTTAACGATACCTTGCTGGAAAACATTCGCTATGGACGCCCCGACGCCAGCGACGAAGAGGTACAGCAAGCAATACGTATGGCGCATTTGGAGCAGTTTATTGAAAAACTGCCACAAGGCACAGAAACCAAAGTCGGCGAGCGAGGTTTGAAGCTTTCTGGCGGAGAAAAACAACGCGTTGCCATCGCCAGAACCATATTAAAACGTCCGCCTATTATGTTATTTGATGAAGCCACCTCATCTTTGGATAGCCAATCAGAACAAGCCATTTTGCATGCTCTAAAAGAAATTGCTCAAGGCCATACCAGTCTGGTGATTGCCCATAGGCTTTCCACCATTATTGATGCTGATAATATTATCGTGATGGACAAAGGGCGCGTCGCCGAGCAAGGCAATCATCAAAGCTTACTGCAAAAAGACGGTCTATATGCCAAGCTTTGGCAAGCTCAGCAACATTCTCGTGAAATTGATATTGAAAAAGGGACTGACATCCATTCCCCCATGTAATGGATAGCTTAACAGTTATGAATTAAGCTCCATAAATGCGCATCCAAGTGCCAATGAAAGAAAATTTCAAAAAATAAAGGATTGAGCAGCGCTATCACTAATCCTCATACACACACAATAATTCCTTCATGGAAATATTGTGTTCAGAGGGGTATCCAAAAGCGTTGTTAATGTATTTCACACCATCAATCGTGACGTGACGATTCACATGGCTGTGACCATACACATGAATATCAGGATCCAGTCTACGCACTTGTTCTTCCAGCATATTGCTACCCAAGGCAGGGTAAACAAAGCGGTAGTTCTGTGGAATATAAGGGGGCATTAAATCGATACGGGGAAGAAAGTGCGAAAAGCTGATAACCGTCTCGTTTTTAACATCCAGATAAGGCTCATTCCGCTCAATGAAAAACTGGGTGATGTCTTCTTGCCCCAGCTCGTCGGGCCAACGGCATAAGCGGAAATCCATCCAGGTATCCAATAACATCTTGGAAGGTTCAGCAAAAGAAAAGTCATACCAGCCTAACAAGGGAACAATGGACACTCCCCCATCATGATACGGTTCCATTAAAACACCGGTTTCTTCCGCGACTTCACAAATATCATAATACTTCTGGAATGAGTGTTCAGTTTTGTCTCTAACAACCCACAACTCGTGGTTACCAGGCACA
This sequence comes from Paraneptunicella aestuarii, assembly GCF_019900845.1. Taxonomy (NCBI): domain Bacteria; kingdom Pseudomonadati; phylum Pseudomonadota; class Gammaproteobacteria; order Alteromonadales; family Alteromonadaceae; genus Paraneptunicella; species Paraneptunicella aestuarii. The sequence continues at coordinate 3,135,870 of NZ_CP074570.1, forward strand.
AATAACACCTTTTTGAATTTTTGCTGCAACGATTGAAAACTTTCACGCAGCATACCTAGATTTTCGGTTAGATCCCCGGCCAGAATTAAAACGTCGTCCACATATTCTTCTGCGGAGAGGTTAAGTAACCATTCCCGGTTTTCTTTGTAATCAATGTGAACATCAGATACAACAAAAACTCTCATAATCCCGCTTGCTTTTATCTAAATTAATCCGTACTAACCAGAGGTAAAATCCCAACGCCAGTAGCCTGTTTTAACCTGCCTACAAGCGGATATTTGCGTAAGATTTTTGTCACCAAGACCGACACTATATATAAGGAAAACCTTAAGTCAATTGTAAGTAATCCCGCATTTTTTCTATGGAATTTAAATTTTTACCAAATTGGTTTATCACTTCCACATGAGTGGAATCAGAATTTAATGGTAGCAAGTATTTTACAAAAGTTGCCAAAGAACCACTTGGACCAACGTCAACAAAGGTAAAATTACCTCTACCTAACATGTTTGTGACCGTTTCAGAAAATTCTATGGGGTAACGGATTAAATCCCACAAATACTCAGGTGTCACTTCGTCAATTTGCCCTTTCGTAAAACAGGAAAAGGTAGGAATATTGACATTTCCCGGATACAACCCCTTCACCATTTGCATAAATCTATCCTTTAGGGGATCCATAATTTCTGTATGGAAACCATAGTTCACAGGCAAACGCTGACAAATTACCTTTCTATCCAACATGGCTTGATTAACCCGGCGAATATCCGCATCCAGTCCACTCACAACAAAATTCTTATTGAAATTACGTGCTGTTACCCAGGTGTTGACAAACAATTCCGGCTCTTGTTTCACAAGATCTTCCGACTCAATAATCGCTAACATGCCAGAATAAGGGCTCTCGGCTTGCAGCAAGTGTGCATAATCCACCAAAAACTGTAAGGCATCTTCCAATTCAATCGCGCCAGATATTACCGCTGCAGTAAATTCACCCAAGCTATAACCCAACAGATAATCCGGTTGTAAGCCCATCTCCATGAGCATACGAGCCAAGCTGAACTCGATACATAGCAAAGCGGGGTTGGTATGCAAAATATTGTCAAAAGCCTGTGTACGGTCTTCCTGCTTGTAGACAATATCCATCAGGGATTCACCCAACATTGGCTCTACGATTTCATCGCAGTGATCCATCCACAATTGGAAGCGAGGGTGATTTTCATAGAGTTCTTTGCCCATATGAAAATACTGTGAACCCTGGCCAGAAAACATAAAGACAACTGGTTTTTGCATGTAAAAAATCCATCGAGGCTATTAGTATAACTATCCAACAATTATCAATATAAGCACCATAAGAAGCGCTATAACTGTCTGAAAATAAACCTGAACGCTTGCCGATGCATCAGCCCACAAGCAGGTTGTGAGACTATAAGATACAACTCGAATTATGCGGGACAGGAAAGGCGATTATTTACTTGTTGAATAGCACATTCAGTAAATAAACAATCGGATTTCCAGTCTAAAGGAAGGAGCAGAACGAACCACTTGTTGTGATCCGTTCTGCCAAATGAGATTACTTCTTCACTTCAAAAGCGTGGAACAAGTGGTTACCAACACCGTATACACCGAAGTTGTTGTAACCTGAGCCCCAGTAAACCACACCGTCAACAATAGATGGGTGAGAGCTTACAGAACCGCCACTTGCGTAGCTCCACAGGATTTTGCCGGTTTTCGCATCCAGAGCGAACATGTTAGGGCCTTCAGCCGCCATGCCACCACCGAATACAACACCGTTTGCAACCGCAGTAGAACCTTGAATGAAGTTCTCTTTACCCGGTGCAGAAGTGTTCCACAAAATCTTACCACTGCCCGCGTCTAGCGCTACGAAGATACCGTTGGTGTCTTCACCATAGGTTTCGTTGGTGTAAATGCGCTCACCATCAGTTGAAGAACCGAACTGAGAACCACCCAGGATACCACCAGCAATCGTACCTTCTGGACCTTGAGGGCCATCACCAGTGTAAGTGCTCCACAATACTTTTCCGCTGTCGCGATCTAGTGCCCAGAAGAAACCGCTCTTCTGACCTGCGCCAACAAAGTCTTGTTTCTTGCCATTCAATTCAGCAGTCCAGACCATAGGTGCTTGACCAAAATCAAAGTCAGGGCCTTCAGGATCAGGGCAAGCTTCGTTTTTAGGCATAGCAAGGAAGCCACAACCGATAGTCCAGGCATCATAACCTTGCAACTTCACGCCCCAGTTTACTTTACCTGAATCCAGGTCAAGAGAAACGATAGCGTCTACGAAGTTCTGAGGATGATCATGCTTCTCCATACAATCGCCGATGGCTTTTTTGTCTTCACCCGCTTTACGCAAGCAAGCTTTTAACGCTTCAGGCGTGTTGTAGTTTTGACCAGTTGCGATGTACAAAGAGTTGCGCTTCTCGTCTACAGAGAACGAGCTACCCCATACAGAGTTACCAGAGAACCATTCTTCTGGCTTGCCCGGAGGGGGTGGAGCCATGTAGGTTTTCCAAACCACTTTACCGGTTTTCGCGTCCAGCGCGACAACACTGCCACGGAAAGAACAGCAAGGATAGCTAGGATCGCCGCCCATACCTACTTCAAATGAAGAGATACCAACGTATACACGATCACCTTTTACAATAGGAGAACCTGTGATCATGGCAACCATATGGTCGTCCAACAACTCAGATTTCCACTTCAGGGCACCGTCTTTTTGATTAACAGCGAACATGGTAGGCGTCATACGGCTACCAACGAAGATCATGTCACCACCAACTGCTGGGCTGCTACGTGAATAATCACCTTCAACACCAGAATATTCAGTGATTTTCTTAACCCAGATTGCTTTACCTGTTTCCTTGTTCAAGGCATACAGATTACCGGCAGAGTCAGGAATAAACAGTTGGTTACCAGAAATGGTAGGCGTTGCAATGGTTCCACAGTTGGCTTTTTCACAATCGTTATATTGATTGAAATCGAAAATCCACTTGGGAGCCAGTTTACCAACAGACTCAGGGGAGATGATTGTCTCCTCTTTAGCATGTTTGGCATTGGTCAGGTCATTCCCCCAAACCGTCCACTCAGCGGCAGCAGCCGTGGTTGCAGCGGTAAGAGCGAACGAAGTCAAAACCAGTTTACGAAAAAGTCTCTTCATAATTTCGTCCTAAGATTCATAGTTTCTGAATTCGTTATTTGCCAATCTCAGTTCGCTATCCACCCGCTCTTCATCTCAGAGATACGGATAGCGCCCTGTTTCAATTCATAATCTTATCTAGTGATTTTTAACTAAAATGGCTCCGCAAAGTTCGGGGTCACAAGGCCGATGCTTAACGAAGTTTGCATTTGAGATAAAACTCGATTTTGTTTGTTGCTAGTTAACCGATAACGTCAACCACCAGAAATTCACACTTTTAGGGTAATAATTTATTTACCACTCGAAAGACGGTAACAAAATCACTCTATTGGGTCAATTGACTAAATAATTATTTAACCTGAGCCAAGTTTAAAAAATTGTGGAAGTCCACTATTTCTCCTGTACACCAACAGAGCCCCCAATAAATCCGGGGGCTTATCGATTCACACTTGGTAACAGAAATATTTTTCAAGCCAAGCCCAGCTTAATGACAAAGGAGCTGATTTTGACTTAAACAGGAGAAATCTCGTCCAGGTCAAAGTAGCCGTTGTAATCTTTCATATAAACCGCAGCACGATGACCAAATAGAACCACCGCTTCACTGCGGGTTTCCAGATTGTCATAGTCCATCACCAACGATTTCACTTTGGTACCTACCGGATGTTGCTTGTTCCAGTTGGACACTTTCTCGGCAGCTTTGGCATTCACCTTACCGGTTGGCGCAGCAGCAGGTTTGTCGGCAGCAACAGTGGCTGGCTTGGCGGCAGCTTCCGCAGGTTTATCAGCGGCAGCAGCTTTTGCGGTCTCTTTCAGGATCTTGTCTACCATCTTGGCCAACACATTACCGTGGCCAATTTCAACAAACTCCATATTGCCTTTTTCATTCAGGTATTGAACGCTTTCAGACCATCTCACCGCACCCGCAATCTGGCTTGCCATATTGTGAGCGATTTCATCGTTCTTATATTCACGTGCCGTAACGTTAGCAATAACTGGAATTTGAGGATCAGCCAACTTGAACTTTTTAAGATAAGTGGCAAATTTCTCTTGAGAAGGCTTCATGAAACGTGAGTGGAAAGCACCACTGGTGTTCAATGGATAATACAGAATCTTGCCTTGCTGGAAGCATGACTGAGCGGCTTTGATTTCATCTTTCAAACCAGAAATAACGATTTGAGAAGGCGAGTTAAAGTTAGCCAAATCAATATTGTTCAGGTTATTGTCTTTCAGGATTTGTCTGATTTCTTCTTCATTCGAGTTGATAATCGCAGCCATAGCACCTTCAGAGGCTTCGCTCATCAATTCGCCACGCTTTTTCACCAGTTTCAAACCGGCTTCAAAGTCATACACATCAGCGGCTAACAACGCATTGAATTCACCCAAGCTGTGGCCCGCAACAAAATCTGGCTTTTCACCCGTCTCTTGCACTTTTTTGAAGTAGGACAACGCATTGACCACATACAAAGCAGGCTGAGTGAATTGTGTTAGTCCCAGCTCTTTATTAGGATCTTCCAAGCACAACTCTTTGATCGAATAACCCAGGATTTTATCTGCTTTGGCAGTCAAATCACTGAATTCATCAAATAAGTCTCCGCCCATTCCTTTTGCCTGAGAACCCTGACCTGGAAACATATACGTTTTCATGAATATCTCCTCTAAATATTTAGAATAATAATTTGGCTACTTCTCGAGCTTTAAGCCGTTAGTGGTTCCTGCTGCAGTTCGCATTTAGATTACCTCGGTCAAAAACCGGTCAATCGCGTCGATGCCGCGTTGATAGTTAGTTTCAAAAGGAATTAAATGGCCCAGCCCTGGTAAAATTTCAGCTTTTTTCGAGTAATAGGAAGCCGTAAACTCGATTACATCCGGGGTGAATAACAAATCGTCTTCACCACCGATAATTTTCATCGGACACGGCGGCGTAAAAGGCTTGCTGAGAAGGTCTTTAAAGAAAATCTCAAATTCCAACATAGGAAAGCTTTTTACTATCCGGTCTAAATAACCTTGAATCTGTTGTTCCGATAAACTCGACAAAGTTTCAGGCGCAAACATCAGCTTGCTATTCACCTTGTCAGTAAAGAAATCAATTAATACTTCAGAATTTGACTGTGCCAGACGACGAAACAGGCGTAAGGAAAAGGTCAAATTATGGCAAGGAGGTACAGAAGACAGTAACACCACACCACGCAAATTCGGATCGGCAAAGCCACCCGCCAACAAACGCTGACAAATCGCGCCCCCCATACTCATCCCCACAAGTACAAAGGGTGAATGCACATTTTGGCTCAGATAATCAGCAACGTATTGAACGCAAATATCCAGCGTAATACCTTGTCTTTCAGACGCCGTAGACTGCGGAGAATGCCCGGGCAAGTCCAAAGCATGAACCTCATATCCTTGCGACTCATACCAAGGCACGAAATATTCCTCAAACATCCATTTACCGAGACCAATGCCATGAATAAATACAATAGATTTAGCCATTACATTGCCCCCGAAGACGGAGTTGCAGCAACCAAACAACTTTGGGCAATTTTATTTAACAACATCAACAAAACTGCCCTGCTCCCTAGTAACGCTGCAAGCAAATGGCAGTGTTCACACCACCAAAGCCCATGCTCATCTTGAGCGCGTTATCAATCTGATGATCACGCGTCTCACGTACCAGATTGAACTCATCTGTCATCGGGTTATCCAGATTTCGACAAGGATGCAACTTGCCTTCACGCATTTGCACCAATGTTGCAACCAACTCAATTGCCCCGGCAGAAGTTAGCCCATGCCCGGTAATAGATTTAGTGGTATTAATGTGAGTATGAGTAAGGTCGCAATGCTTTAACGCACCTAACTCAGTTTCATCACCAATGGTTGATCCCGTGCCATGAGGGTTCACGTAATCAATATCTTTCGGTGTGAGTTTTGCCATCGCCAAGGCTTTTTCGATAACGTTAACTTCGCCTTCAAATGATGGGTTTGGATTGCGGTTGCCATCCATTCCCATTGCCCAGCCACTTAAACGCGCATAAGGTTTTACACCTGAACGGTTTAGCCCTTCACGTTCAATCACCAATACACCACACCCTTCACCAAAGATGAAGCCATTGCGATCTTTATCGTAAGGACGGCAAGCCAAATCGGGACGCTCGGCATATCTATCCGAGCCCATCGCACCGATGGAGCGAAAACCCTGACATTCCCAATAAGACAAATCCAGCATGGCGCCAACGGCGATACACACATCCACCATGCCCGACTGCACGGCTTGAATTGCCTGAATAACAGCAACCTGTCCACTGGCTGAAGCACCACCTATGGTATAAGCGGGGCCTCGAATGCCTAGTACCTCGGTGCAAATCCCACAAACGTCACTATCGAAAAACGACATGGCATAAGTAGGACGCACAAAAGGCACTTTACCTTCGTATTTCTGGTAGAGATTGTTCAACTCTCGTTGTTGAAAGTTAGAACCACCTACCACCAAACCAATGCGTTCAGGATCGACATCATCCAGTTGAGCATCGTGCCAGGCTTCATAGACTGAGGCCAAAGCAACTTGCCCGGTATAAGACAAAGTCCGAACCAGACTTCTTGGAACGGATTCCGGCATAGTCAGATTGGCAATTTCAGCCCCTAAAAACGCTGATTCAACCCCACCATCAGATGATGGAATTTGTCTACCTTCACGTTGCATTACTCCGAAATTATGTTGCCCGGAAAGCAACGCGGGAGTAAATGCCTCTTTGCCCTGCCCTATGGCAGAGGTGATGCCGATACCTGTCACTAACATGGTTATCTACTTGTGCTGTAAATTAAGATTTGGCAGCTAGCGTTTCTGCTAGTTCACCAATGTTCTCAACGCCACCAAGTTCGATTAAAGGAATGTTTAAAGACAGCGCTTCCAACGTCATCATAACGATTTCAGAACGGTCAATTGAGTTTGCACCCAAGTCTTTCAGTTGATCGTCCATCTTGAACTCGTGATCTTCCAACTCAGGTAATACATCGCGGGTATTTTCAACAATAACAGCAAAAATTTCGTCTTTAGTCATGGTCAACACTCCAAAGTAACAGCAGCAAAGTGACTAAGCTCGCTACCAAAAATAAATATGTTCATCGTGCAAAATGTTTAACTCTAAGCTTCTCACGTATGAGAACTTTGTCTCAGCCAGTTAGAAAACAACAGAGATCAATCAGGATCCCAAGGGAACTTGCCCGTTTCAACATAACGCGCAATCAGTCTCAGGTTATCCGGGTTAGAAAAGACTTCTCTGTTGCCATCCAAGGCTTTTTGCTTGGCGGTAATCAAATCATCATCCAGCTTGTTCATATAAGTCTTGTAACGCGCCACACCTTCTTTGTTTAAGCGACGTAAGCGCAACAAATGACGGCGTAGCAAACCATTACTGTTCTCTTCACAAGCATCGACCAAGCCCCATTCCAACGCTTGTCGCGCTGAAATAGGCTGAGTCATCAAGGTCATGTAATTGGCTTTGGCAAAGCCCATGCGACGATTCAAAAATGGCAGAACACAAGCAGGCATCAAACCGAACAACAATTCAGACAAACTGAATACGGCTTTTTCCTCACACAGCACCACATCACAGGCCGCCACAAAACCAATACCACCCGCATTGGCCTTACCACGAACATGAGCAACGGTGACATAAGGTCCTGTAGAAAGCTTCAACCACAAATCGTACAAAGGCTCAGGATCTTGTTCCTGATGATTGCCCGCAACCAGTCCTTGCTGAATACCTTTAAAGTCCGCACCGAAACAAAACACCTCAGGCAAACCTTCCAACACCACCACATTCACCGCATCTTCACAAAGATCGAGAATGTCGTTCATTTCATCAACGAGCTGGTCATTGATGGTGTTGTTAGCTTCCGGGCGATCAATCTGGATAAAACAGATATCGTCTTCCAAGCGAACCTTAATGGTTGAGCAATCGCTCGCCCGTTCTAGGATACCCATTCGTATTCCCTGTGGAATTCTTTGATTTCTTTCAGGAACAAGGTCTCTTTACCGCGCTTGGCATGAGCCTGACGCGCTTCAGGAATGAAAGACGTATCCAATACAACGTTACGAGTACCGAATTTAACCGCATTACTGCCAATCAACAGGTTGTCGTACTCTTCCATAGTCAATTCATGACGACCATCCAGGTGACCTTTGATGTTCATATCGCGCAGACGGTTTTGGCTTTCTTCTCTCACGATGCCGCTAAAGAATTCAGAGCAGCAACCAGAACCATAAGAGAACGCAGCAACACGCTTGGGCGTTTGGAAATCACCATTGTCGATAGTGCTGGCTAGCGACATCATTGCTGTTGCGCCCATGATGTTACCCACGCGTTGGCAGTGGATAAGTCCAGGCGTTACACGACGTTGAAAATCTTCTTCAATTTCAGGGCCTTTGGCTTTCAGCACTTTACGCATCAGGTTACGGTGTGCGCCTTTGATCATACCGCCGAATGGCGTATGCATAGCGATGTAATCAAAGCTGGTACGGAAATCCGCGCCTTCAACACGCTTGGCGTATTCTTTGTAGGAATTCTCGAAGCAATCCAGATAAGACAACAATGACAAGTCAGAGTCACCGGCTTCTGTGTCAGGAGAAGGACGGCAGGTATCCATTACTTCATAACCGTAATAGCCCGTTGCGCCTACATCCATTTGGAAGATATGAGGCTGGTCACTGACCAACATGGCAACCGCACCCGCGCCGTTACTTGGTTCTGCAAAAGACCAGTCTTCGGTCAAGGCACTACCGCCTTTTTCAATCATAAAACGAGACAGGTCAGTCGCCACTACCAGAACTTTTGCACCAGGAGATACACCAGAGAGCACGAAGTTAACCGCTTGCTGCAAACCTGCAACACCGGAATAACAGGCGTTTTTGATTTCAAACAAACGGCAGTTACGATTTAAGCCCAACAGGTTATGAACATAAGTGCTGCATGATTTACCGAAGTCGAAGGCTGACTCGGTACAAGTGATAACCATTTCAATGCGATCTTTTTCTTCAGGAGTCAAAGCATCAATGATTGGCTTGGCCGCGTTTACCGCGAAGGTAATTGGATCTTCATAAGGTAACGCTACTGTCTTTTCCTTCATCAGAAGGTTTTCAAAACGGGTAGTATCCAGATTACGATGTGCTGCCAACTTGCTTACGTCAAGGTAGCAAGCTCCAGCGAACACATTCATCGCTTCAATTCCAACTAAACTCATAGGTCTGATCCCAAATAGTTATGTTTTCTATTAGATTTGTGTTGTGATTTTTCTTTCTCAGCGTATACCTCGTCATTACTGAGCATGAAGCTAACGCGCGCTAGCCCTGCCTAAAATAGCGTAATAAACAATATCAACTGATGGTAGACGTAATCGTAAGACCTTCTTTTTCTTCGGCTTTTTAGCCAAATTCAAACATCTTCATATTCTGCTTCCCACGCATTAAATAGGACGCAAAATGGTTCGGATTGCTAAACTGTAGGTAAATATTATACCTACAGAGATGAGAAAACAATTGACCGGGCGCTTTACCATAGCAATGTCCGGGAAAAATTTTCGTATCCGGGCTTAATTGCACCTTTAATTGCTGCAAACTTTCGAATAAAACACGCGCCGATTCATCGTCGTCACATATGCCGCAGCCCTCGGCAAATAAGGTGTCACCGGTAAACAGGTTGTCGGCGATCAGGAAACAATAGCCGCCGGGAGTGTGCCCCGGAGTAAAAATTGGCTGGATAAACATTTGGCCAATAATAAAGGGCGTTTCATCCAGCAAGACGATCCTGTCGTCATGAAAACCTGACCAATCAATCTCTTCCTGCGATACCCAGATAGGCACGTCGTACTGATACGCCACTTCACTGGCTAAGTCAGCGTGATCCGGGTGCGTGTGGGTTAATAACACCGCACTTAACTTGCTTCCCGAATCGGCAATGGCCTTGTCTATTTTGTCGATTTCCCAGGCTGGATCGATAATGACCGACTGGTTACTCTTTGGATCTACAATCAAATAGTTGTAGTTTTCCATCAAACCATTGGTCACTTTCATTTCAACGACCTGGGGAAACAATTTTCTTGCTGCCGATGTCGTTGTACTCATTTTTCAGTCACCAATCTCAACTACTTATTCTTTCTGCAACAGAGTCAATCTAACGCTTGCCTGTTACACGCAAATTAAATTTACCGTCCCATTCATACAACCACAGACATACTCTCTGTTTCACCAATGAATATTTTTAAGCAGACCCTACTCAGCATGGACGCTGAGTAGGAGCCTACAGGGAAGTATTCACGGCGTGTCTGCGTAAACTATTCATTGGTGGAACTTCGCCCTAGCTCTCTACTGCTTCACTCTTCGGAGCCGTCACCAACGCGCGCACATAGAAGTTCTTCAACTTCGCCAGCACTTCACCGCGCTCATTCAACAACTGAATATTGAACTTCTTCATCGGTGAATCCACTTGTCCCGGCTCAGCGAACTCCACATGGGCATAACAGGTTTGTGTTAACGGACGCAGAATCAACACTTCATCCAAGGCAAACGGCAAGTACGGCGTACCCGGTTGCACACTGCCGATTAAGCCCACTACCGTTTGCAAGGCACCGTCAATCAAGCTTGGATGCAAGATGAACTGCTCAAAATCGTTCATCAAAGAGTCATCAACCTTCAACTTGGTAATGGCATAATTCTGATTACCATAGAACTCCTGAATAGTCTGGAATCCCGGGCCATAACCAAAGCCAAACTCAGCGAAGGTTTTATAATAGTAAGCACCATTGCGCTGCATTGGGCATTGATCTCTCAATGCTTTCAACGGTACCTTCTTGTTCATCGCCTTATTCAGTTCCGCACTAACATCAACATCACTTTCGAAATACAAACGACCTTCCGAATGCACCACTTTCTCGTAGTCTTCATCCAGCGACGTCACCATGTATTCAACCGCATCACCCACAGGTTTCAACTCGGTTTGTAAAGTCTGCTCCCCCGTCGCAAAGCTAACTGGTGCAGCCCAAACAATATCCGTTACCTTGGCAACGCGCTGCTCGCCAGCGATGTTTCCGGCAATACACGCCATCTCAACATAACCTGCGCCCGGGAAGATCTTCTCGTTATTCACCTGATGATCTTCTGCGTAGAAGGCTTTATCCGACAAGGTTGAAGTAAAGCTGATGCTCTTCAATGTTGACGAGTTGTGCGATACCAATGGATGCAATTTCGCTGTACCCGTTTCAGCAGAGGCAACCGCTTGTGCAGGCGTATCACCAATCCAGTAGCGCTCTTTGGCGAACGGATAGGTTGGCAATGAAATACGTTGTGGCACGACGCTATACATACGCGCCCACTCAATGTCACTACCGGCAATCCACTTCTCGGCAATACCGAACAGATCCTGCTCGCCGTACATAGCTTCCAACGCCTCATCAACCGCTTTTGCCTTACGACCACGTTTAGTCTGGGCAGTGGCACGGAATAAATTGGAAGTCGGACGTTGTTGCAACCATTGGGTTAATTTGTCTTTCAATTCATCCAGACTGGATACCACAATCGCCAAACGCTCAGCCATCGCTTCACGCCCAACCTGACTGGTGTAAACCAACTCGGTCAAGTTCAACTCTGGGTGCTGTCCTACAAACACCGCCATCTTGTTAGCGTAATCGCGCAAACGCTCTTCGTTTTTCGCTGACAACACAAACAAATGGAAATCCACTTCTGGCAACTGAGATTTCTGCGTTGTTGCAATGTATTCGTCAATGATGACACAAGCATTCACACCACCCGCACCAAAGGAGTTGATCATGGCACGACGAGGCTGTCCTTCCGCCACATTCCAATCCGCTAACTCACGTTGCAGATAGAAAGGTGAATCTGCAAAGTTAATATTCGGATTAATTTCTTCTGCATGGATACTTGGCGCAATTTGCTTGTGCTGCATTTGCAACAAGATCTTGGCAATGCCCGTCACACCCGCCGCCGCTTCGGAGTGGCCTAAATTCGCCTTCACCGAACCTATTGGACAGAACTGCTTTTTATCCGTGAATTCTTCAAAAGCCTTGTTCAGTGCAGTAATTTCCATACTGTCACCCAAGCCCGTACCCGTACCATGTCCTTCGATATAGTTCACCGTTTCGGGATGCACGTTGGCGTTTTTCAAGGCATTGGCAATGACAATGGCTTGCGCATTTGGATTCGGTGCAGAGTAGCCGTTAGAGCGACCAGCATGTTCAAATGCACTGCCCGCAACCGTACCGTAGATATGGCTGCCGTTAGCTTCTGCGACACTCAATGGCATCAACAACATAGTGCCCACGCCTTCGCCCGGCACAAAACCATCATCGCCAACACCAAAGCTGTTACACATACCATCGTTCGACAACATGCCTTTGGCACACAATGAATGGTACTTGCCCGGATGCAGATACAGATTCACACCACCGGCGATAGCAGCCTGGCATTCGTTGCGTTTAATCGCTTCACAGGCCATATGCAAGGCTACCAAGGACGATGAACACGCCGTGTCGACCGGCAAGCTTGGCCCCTGGAAGTCAAAGAAGTAAGACACACGGTTAGCAATCGACCAAGGCAATGAACTTGGAGACGCTGACAGATTACCACGCGCCCACTCGTCGGCAGTCAGCATGTTGTAGCTGTTAGTGGTAATACCCACGTACACACCCACATCGGCGCTCTTTGAACCCGCTTTCGGGAACAAGCTTATCATCTGCTCTTTGGTGTAACCGGCATCTTCAATAGCAGACCAGACAGAGCTGATAAACAAGCGCTCTTGCGGATCCATCGTCTTGGCTTCGTTCGGAGAAATATTGAAGAAGCCTGGGTCGAACTTGTCGAAGTCATCAACAAAGGCGCCCCACTTACAGTAAATCTTACCGTTTTGCGCCGCGTCATCGCTGTTGTCATACATGGCTTCAGCATCCCAACGCACTGGCGGGATCACTTCAACCAAATCTTTACCTTGAGCAAGGTTTTGCCAGTATTCGTTCAGATCATTGGATTGCGGATACAAACCGTGAACACCCACAATGGCAATCTTGTCGTTAAACTGGTTTTGAACAGGTGCAGGAATGTATTCCTGCGCAGGTGCGCTCACCACAGGTTCAGCCGCTTGCGCTGCTGCCACCACTGGCTCTGGCGCATAAACTGGAGCTTGTGTCTGTACTTGAATCGGTTGTTGAACCACTTCTTCAACCGTTGCTTCAATCTTAAACAGGTTCAGCAGGGTTTCTTCTACTTCCTGAATTAAGAACTCAGCCAGCTCTTCGATGGTGTCGTATTCATACAACAAGGTTTTGGACAACTCGCCCAAATCACGCTCTAAATTCGCGTTAAAGCGCCCTACCATCACTGAATCAATACCGTAGCTTTCAAAGCGTTCATCACTGCTGATGCGATCCACCGGCAGTTTGATTTCTTCGCTTAATAGCTCTTTCAAGTATTCTTCAGTTCTTTCCTGCAAGGCTTCTGCATTGAAAGAGACGGTTCTGGTCACTGTTGTCGCAGTTGCAGCCGGAGTTGTCGCAGAAACAGGTTGCGCTTCAAGCACCGCCGTTTCCGGGGCGACATAGGCCGCAATACGATTCACGTTGCCATACAAAGGCACACCTTGAACCAGACCAGAACGCAATAACGTTTCGAAACTGGCAATACCAATCTCTGTGGGTAGCGGAGCCATACCGGTTTGCTGCTCGGTAATCGCCACATCATTTTCAGAGATGGACATACCACCCTGCGCCCAGAACGGCCAGTTGATAGACAGTGAAATTCCGGTACGAAGAGGCTTGTCAGCGGTGACATCGGTCAATGACTGACGCGCTTGCGCCAAGGCATCAAGGAAGTGGTTGCCGTAAGCGTAGTCACACTGTCCCAGGTTACCCATGGCACCAGCAACCGATGAGAACATCACGAACAGGTCTAAATCTTCGTCTTTGGTTGCCGCATCAAGGTTCAAGCCGCCCAGCACTTTAGGTGCCAATACACTTGCCATTTCTTCTGGCGTTTTCTTGATAATAAAGGCGTCTTTATTTACGCCCGCGCTATGGATAACACCATTAACCGCGGAGAACTTGGCCTTCGCTTCGCTGACCACTTTCTGCATATCAGACAGATTCGACGCATCAGCTTGTACATAAAGCACTTCTGAGCCCAAATCCTGTAACTGTTGAATCTTGGCTTGCTGTTCGGCTTTAGGCTCTGAACGTCCAAACAACACCAAGCGCGCCTGATACTGTTTAACCAGATATTCAGCAATGATGTAGCCCAAACCACCCAAGCCGCCAGACACCAGATACACGCCACGCTGTTTCAACGGCAGTTCAGCCATTGGCAACTCAGACGTGTTATACACAACATAACGCTTCACTTCGCGTGACAGGCTTTCACCCTTGTTGACGTATCTGACTTCTTTATCGCGCCATTGCTCAGCCTGTAGCTCATCAGCAATCACTTGCGCATGTTCGACGATCTCGGTCGTCGGCAAGCTCAGCACTTTCGCCATGTAATTGGGTTTTTCCAATCCCAGCGTTTTGAAGAATCCGGCTAATGCCTGACCGAAAATAGTATTGAAAGTAGCGTTAATCGTACTTTGCTCATCCGTTAAAGCATCAGTAGTTTGCACTGAAATCAGTTTCAGCGCTTGCTTGCTCTTATGCTTCATCAACGCACGGCACAAGTTGAACAAAGCATAGAAGCCACTGTTTAAATGTCCGTCTACTTGTCCGTCTATTTGTCCATTAACCGAACCCGCAGACGCATTCAAATGATGCACAACCTGAGTTGGCAAACGGTCATTTTCCGCCAAGCCATCAATCAGTTGTTGTAGCGACTCTTCACTATTCAGGTTGGCAACGAAATGACCACCATCAATGGCCTTATAGGCATCGCCCGCTTCAACCCAAACTACATCACTATGGGCGTGCGCTTTTTGCAATGCTGTACTTAACTCAATACCAGCACTGAATACCAATGTAGTGCCGCTCACCTCAGCGGACGATTTCGCTAACTTGGCGATATCCCACTTAGGCGTATAGAAAACCTGTTGTTTAGGAACCGCAACAGGTGCTGGCCTTATTCCTTGAGAGAGGCCTTGGGTCTGGGATTGAGCTTGCGCATTCGCGCCCTGCTCCACTCGGCCACCAAAGCTTGCTACCACGGAACCTAAATGGTCGTTGATCCAGTAACGCTCTTTAGCAAACGGATAAGTAGGCAGCGATACACGCTTCAGTTTTTGCTGACGCTGAATGAATGACCAGTCGAAATCAATGCCCGACACCCATAACTTGGCGATCTTCGGTAAGTCTTGCTTCTCCTGGATCACTTTCAGGTAGGCTTCGCCCGCCTCACCAACGATCAAGCCGCCAGTATTGGCTTTAGCGTCTTTGTTGTTGCCGTGGAATATGCCTTCAACCTGATTAGACTTACTTTCTTTCCTGGTGTCTTTACTGGCTTCCTTACCCTTAGGCAGTTCTAACCACTGTTGCAGCTTATCGCGCAACTCCGACATATCGTTCGCCAGAATCAACAAGCGTTCATGCAATGGTGAACGACCTACCTGAGAGGTATAAGCCAACTCAGCCAGTGAAATATCGCTGCCGTCTTTACCGTCTTCAGCGCTTTGCAGACCATCAATAAAGGCCAGATATTTCTCGGCGTATTTCACCAAGGTGTTCAAGTCACGGGCAGACAATACGAACACTTCTGGCACTGAATGATTAAGCGTATTGTTTATAGCAGGCGCACTTTGACGCGAGTCGATGTACTCTTCCAGAATAATGTGAGCATTAGAGCCACCCGCCCCGAATGAGCTAACACCCACGCGACGAGGTTGGTTGTCTTTACGCTGCCAATCCGCCAATTTGGTTTGTACATAGAACGGCGAATTTTCAAAATCAATGTTCGGATTCAAGGTATCGGCATGTAATGAAGGCACTAACTTGTTGTGCTTCAATTGCAGCAATACCTTGGAGATGGCCGCGATGCCCGCAGCCGATTCCAGATGTCCAATATTGGATTTTACAGAGCCGATTGGGCAGAACTGTTTCTCTGGATTGAACTCTTCAAAGGCACGGTTCAAACCGGTAATTTCAATAGGATCACCCAGTGAAGTACCTGTTCCATGCGTTTCCAGATAGCTCAATGTTTTCGGATCAACATTGCCTTTGTTCAAGGCTTCCAAAACCAAATCACCCTGAGCAACCGGGTTAGGTACTGTGTAACCGTTGGTCTTACCGCCGTGGTTAATCGCAGTTGAACGTACCAATGCATACACATGGTCGCCATCTAACAAGGCTTGATCCAACGGTTTCAACAACACCGCACCCACACCTTCACCCGGTACGTAACCGTCACCACCTTCACCGAAGCTGCGGCAGCGACCATCACTAGCCTGGAAGTTACCTTGCGCCAGGTTCACGTATTTATGTGGGTGAATAGAAATGTTCACACCACCGGCAATAGCAGCGTCGATATCGCCTTTGCTCAGTGCTTCTGTCGCCAAATGAATCGCCGTTAATGAAGACGAACACATGGTGTCTAGCGCCATGCTTGGGCCGCTGAAATTGAAGAAATAAGAAATACGGTTCGCTACTGAAGCATAAGACGAGTTAGGTACAGATGCATTCCCCGCCAACATGGCTTCGGCACCGTACAACTCGTATTGTCCCCACATAACGCCAACATAAACGCCGACACGACCGCCATAGATACTTTCTTTGCTGTAGCCTGCATCTTCAATGGCGTGCCAAACGGTTTCCAGGAACAATCGCTCTTGAGGATCAACCAGTTCCGCTTCTTTCGGTGAAATGTTGAAGAACAAAGGATCGAACTTATCAACATCATTGATAAAGCCGCCCCATTTGCTGTAGGTCTTGCCTAGCTGATCACGACGCGGATCGAAGAATTTACTGTGATCCCAACGGTCAGCCGGTACTTCAGAAATACAGTCGATACCTTGAGTCAGGTTGTTCCAGAAAGCATCCAAATCGTCAGCTTGCGGATAACGCCCCGCCAAGCCCACAATCGCCACTTCCTGATGCTGAACCATTCTGCCGGATTTGCCCGCTCCCAAACCTAAACCAGTTCCCAGACCTGAGAAGCCTTTCTTCTTCATCACAGGAGCAATTGGTGCACTGGCTTGAGCGGTTTGAACCGGAGCAGCACTTGGAGCAGCGGCACTTGATGTAGCTTGGGCTTGTGCAGTTTGTCCAACTTCACGCTGTACAACATCCGGGAAGGCTTTTAACAGGTAACCGGCTAGCGCTTGAATAGTTTGATATTCAAAGAACAAGGTCTTGGACAATGAACCAAAAGTCTTCTCCAACAACGTGGTTAAACGCATGGAAAGGATGGAATCAATGCCGTAGTCTTCCAGCGCGGCTTTGGAATCAATCTCATAAGCGGGCAGTTTCAGCAAATCAGAGAATTGCTGTTTCAGGTAGTCTTGAACCTGATTTACCAGGCTTGTTTCAGGAGCAGTCCCACTTGTTTGAGCCACAGGCGCTGTTTGAACAGGTTGAGCCTGTACTTGTTTTGCAACTGGCGCAGGCGTGGAAACAGGTTTAGCGACTGGCGTTTCAACTTTGGCTTCAGCCGTCGCCTCAACAAGTTTCTCACCGAACAAGACGCTACGCATCTTGTTGACATTACCTTCTACAATCAATGCCTGATCATAACTGTCAGCCAAAGCACGATAGAAAGCTTTCATGCCGGTTGCGTTGTCCATCGGGATCATGCCAGTGGCTTGCTGCATCATATCAATGCTGGTTTCATCCACTGTCATGCCACCGTCAGCCCATAATGGCCAGTTCACCGATAAAGTGTGACCATGACGCTGTCCGGCTGCAACCAGCTGGTTACGATACGCCGCATAGTTATCCATGAAGCTGTTAGCAGAAGAGTAATCGGCTTGTGCCGCATTACCAAAAGCACCCGAGAATGAGGAGAACAAGGCAAGGAAATCCAAATCCAGTTCTTTACTGGCTTCATCCAGATTGTACGTACCAATGACTTTTGGTTCTTGTACCTTGGCAAAATCCTCCGCAGATTTCTTCACAATGAAGTTATCTGCCAACATACCTGCACTATGCAGAATACCGTTCAAGGCACCATGATTTTGCTGCACTTGAGCAATGAGTTTCTTCACAGCATCGAGGCTGGCGATATCTAATTGGGCATATTCCAGCTTGCTTTGCGATCCCGATGCTTGCTGAATCTCATCCAATTGAGCTTGTTTGTCGTCGCTTAGTTCACCACGGCCTGTCAGTACCACGGTTGCGGCATTGGTTTGTGCCAGAATTTCTTTGGCGAACACCAAGCCCAAACCACCCGTACCACCAGTGATCAAGTACACACCGTTGTCTTTAAATACGGCTTCTGGCGCATCATCTGTGGTATCAGTGATGTTCCAGCCCATGACTTCGCTGCTCTTACCGATGAACTTAACGGCTACATCAGCCACGTTACTTAGGGCGGATTCAACGTGTTCAGAGACCACTTTCGCTGATTGCGCATCACTAAGGATGATCTGCCCAACCAGATTTGGGTTCTCCATAGAGGCTGTTTTCAGTAAGGCTGCCAGTCCAGCAAATACCGACTGTTCTTGAGGCGTTTTCGCCGCTTTTGCTGGTGCGAAAATCTGCAACAATACTTTTTCTTTAACTTGATCTTGCGCCTGTTTTGTGAAGATTTCCTTGATAGTGCTAAACACATGCAAGGCATAGTCACGATAACGAGTCGCAATGTCTTTTTGCTTGTCTTTTAGCTCAATGACTTGCGCACCGTCAATGGCACTCGCCACTTGCTTATCGGTAACACGCGGCATGTCGCACAGGACAATATGATGCTGGGCGAAACTATCACGGCTGGCAGCTTTGGCAGCCACACCAGAAGCCACGCGCGACTTCCACTCAGGCTTGGCTAACAGCGACCCCTGACCACTAGCTGACGCACTTGCCATGTTGTCCATAACACGAGACGTAAAGCCACGTAGTTGCGCAACCACATAGCCCTGATCATCACACAGGTCGATATCCAGTTTGATAACTGAGTCGCCCGGGTGACTACCCTCGCTATAACGGATCCAGGCGTACATATCGGTGCTGCATGAACCTAAAATACGGATGCTGTCTAAGGCAAATGGCAAGGTGGGTTGATCAGGAATATTAGCGAAATCTTCAACCAGTCCTAATGTGGATTGCAATGCGCTGTCTAACAAGCTTGGATGCAATACAAAATCATTCAGGCTGTTTTCTGAGGCTGCCGGAATATGCAACTGCGCCAATAACTGTTGCTGACCTTGATAAATCGCGGCAACACCTTGATAAGCCGCACCGTAATGGATGCCCATATTGCTAAATGCAGGATAGAACTGCTCAGGGGCGATGCTACCACGCTGCATTAGGCCTTTAAGCTGCGCCAAATCCAACTGTAAGGGTTGGCTAACCGCCGTTAACACCGCTTGACCTTGGCAATGCAAGGCTTCTTGCTGGTTATCCAGACTGGTAATCTGATAATCAATGCTGTCGCTATCACTGGCTTCCAGCGCAACGGTAACTTGCTTGCTGCCAGAAACAATAAGCGGCTGCGCCCATGCGGTGTTGTGCAGCTCGATAACTCCACCTTCACTCATAAAGGCCTGAGGTAAGGCTTGCTCAACAGCAGCGCGAACCATTTCAAGGTAAGCCACAGCAGGTAATACTTTGGCTTGCGCGCCAGCGCTGGTTTCCACCTGATGATCGCTCAGGAAAAACTCATTGCCGTTAAAGTTAGAACGGTAGCTTTGCTGAGTAAAATCAGAGGTATTGGTATGCAACATAGGGTGCAATACCGATGCTTTGTTAAGCCCTGACGCTTTATACAGCCCTGCTGCATCAACATTGGTCGCAGAACCAATATCAACCCAGTAACGAAGCTTGGCAAACGGATAGGTAGGCAAACTGACACGGTTAGGTTTGATGTCGCCGTAGAGTTTATCCCAGTCAACATCCAGACCTTTCGCCCACAAATCCAGTAATTTGGTGTACTTTCTACGCTCAAGCCAACGGTCGATGGCTTCTTTCATGTCATCGTCCTGGCTGATCAGCAACATACCGTCTTTGTTGCGTTTCACCTGACCACGGTAAGCGTCATCAATCTCTTGTTCGCCATCAACAAAGGCTTGCAAGCGTTTGGCTAGCTCTTCAATTGAACTCACCATCAAACCAAAACGCTCTTCCATGGGTTCACGACCCACTTGCAGGGTGTAAGCCAACGACAGCAGATCCAGTTTGATACCGGTTTCTTTCTCACGCTGTTCCGCTTTGCTGATAAAGGCCAACAAGTCTTTGACCTTCTGCATCAACTGTTCTTCAGTACGCGCAGAGATTGGCACGATGACAGTATCGAACTCATCAGCCAACATTTCTGAATGGCTTTGCGCTGTTTTCGGCGTGTATTCTTCAATTAGAATGTGAGCGTTAGAGCCACCTGCACCAAAGGAAGAAATACCGGCGATACGCGGTAGAGTCTTGCCATCAACAACCGGCTGCTCCCAAGGGCGCAAGACCTGGTTAACAGTAAACGGACTGTTCTCAAAATTGATATGCGGGTTCAGCGTTGATGAATGCAATGAAGGCACGATTTGCTTGTATTGCATTTGCAGCAATACTTTCGCCACGCCAGCAATACCTGCCGCAGATTCACAGTGACCAATGTTAGATTTCGCCGAGCCGATTAAGCAGAATTGTTTCTCTTGCGTGTATTCCTCGAAAACCTTCTTCAAGGCGGCTATTTCGATAGGGTCACCCAATTTAGTGCCCGTGCCGTGGGCTTCAATGTAGCTGATATGGCGCGGGTTAATGTTCGCTTCTTTTAACGCATGGCTAATAACACTAGCCTGCGCTTGCGGATTCGGCACGCTGTAACCGTTGGTTTTACCACCGTGATTCAGTGAACTACCACGGATAACACCGTAGATATGGTTGCCATCACGCTCGGCTTCCGACAAGCGTTTCAACACGACTGCGCCAACACCTTCACCCGGAATATAACCGTCGCCACCTTCACCGAAGCTTTGGCAGTTACCGTCACCGGAGATGAACTGCCAATCACTTAAAATCAGGTATTTGCTTGGGTGAATGGTCAGGTTCACACCACCGGCGATTGCCATGTCGGTGCGGCCTTGTTTCAGATCCTGACAAGCAAGGTGAATCGAGGTGATCGACGACGAGCACATGGTATCGACCGTCATGCTCGGGCCATGTAAATTCATCACGTAAGAAACACGGTTGGCAATACTGGCGTAACTACCAGCAACCCCAATGCGCTTACCGTTAATGGCAGCTTGTGGCCCAAATAGCTGATATTCGCTATACATGAGGCCAACGTAAACGCCAACCTGACCGTCTAAATCATCGTCACGATGTACACGCAATCCGGCACGAGTGTAGCCCGCATCTTCGATTGCCATCCATGCGTGTTGCAAGAACAAACGCTCTTGAGGGTCAAGTGCTTCGGCTTCACGCGGAATAATGTTGAAGAATACCGGATCGAACTCGTCGATACCTTTGATGAAGCCGCCCCATTTACTGAAATGGTGGCCTTCCTGAGTACGGTCGTCTGTGTAGTATTCGCGCCAATCCCAACGATCTGACGGTACTTCGGTAATACAGTCTTTGCCGTCACGCAGGTTGTGCCAGTAGTCTTCCAAATCCCATGCTTCAGGATAACGACCACTCATACCCACAATTGCCACTGGCTCTGCCTGGAATGCAGACTTGCTACCAAATTGGCCTGTTTGCCCCCCTTGAATTAGTGCCGCACCGCGATGCATTCTGCGACCACCACGTCTGCCAGAAGCTGCTGGTGTAGCAGTAGCAAGCGGAGCCGCTTCTTTCGCGACGGCGGGTGCTGGTTTTGCTTGAGCTTTTTCCTGACTGGCACTGCCAAACAGTTTGTCTAATTCCGCAGGGAAGGCACCGATCAGATAATCGGTTAATTCGGTCAGGGTTTGATATTCAAAGAATAAGGTCTTGGACAATGAGCCAAAGGTTTTTTCCAGCTCGCTGGTCAGGTTCATCGCCAAAATAGAATCAATACCGTATTGCTCTAAAGGCGCTTGGGCATCGATCTTGTGCGCTGGCATTTTCAGCAATTCAGAGAACTGCTTGCGCAAGTAATCTTGCATCTTATCAACCAGATTACCTGCTGGTTTTGCTGCTTTTACTGGAGCAGCTTTAGCCGCCGCTACTGTCGTTTCAACCGGAACGTCAACAACAGGTTCAGGAACTTGCAATTTAGGCTCAGCAAAGACCACTTCGCGCATATGCGCCAGGTCGCCTTCCATTACCAACAATTGTGCTGATTGCTCAGCCAAGCCTTGGTAGAAGGCATTAATCCCTGTGGCGGCCTGCATCGGCACCATACCAGAAGTTTTACGCAAGTTGTCTTGCGCGGCCTTATCCACCTTCATGCCGCCGTCGTTCCACAACGGCCAATCAATGGCTAGAGTATGGCCTGAACGTTTGCCTTCACTCGCCCACTTGTTACGCAGTGCAGCGTAGTGATCCATAAAGTTGTTGGCGGTAGCGTAATCCGATTGTCCCCAGTTACCCATCGCGCCCGCTAGCGCTGAGAACAGAACAATAAAGTCGATGTCCAGATCTTGCGTTGCCAAATCCAGATTCACCGTACCCGTGACTTTAGGCGACATGACCTTGGCAAAGTCTTCACTGGTTTTACGCATGATGAAGCTGTCGTAAATCACACCGGCACTATGGATGACACCGTTTAGCTGCTTATGCTTGCTTACGATGTCTTTCACCAAGGCTTGCACTTGCGCGCTGTCAGCAATATCTAATTGCTCATATTCCACCACTCCATTGCTGCCGTTGCTTGCTGCCAAGTCTTGTAGCTTTTTCAGGTCGGTACGGCGCTGCGCCGTTAACGAAGAGCGACCGGTCAGGATGATTTTCGCGTTTTTGGTTTGCTTGATAATGTCTTTTGCAAACAAGATCCCCAAGCCGCCCAGACCACCCGTGATCAGGTAAACGCCTGAATCTTTAAATGGCACATGGGTGCTTTGTGGTACGTTAATGTCAGAAACGGTTTGTTCTTCCCAACGTAATACTTGGCGCTTGCTGTTGCTCTTGTCACCGATAAATTTGATTTCAGGATCTTGCGGATTATTAGCAGCAATCTGTAATTGCGCTGCCAGGGCATCGGTTTTTACTGCCGCATTCGACAATACAATTTGTCCAACAAAATGATTGTTTTCCAGCGCTGCTGATTTTAATAGACCAGAGAAGCCCGCTAATATGGCGCCGTCTTGATTGTCTGGCAGTACCAATTGGAACAATACGCGTCCGTTAGGCTTGTTTTGGAAAATCTTCTGGATCTTCTCAAAGGCCGCTAACGCATAGGTCTGATAACGAGTATCAATACCCTGTTTCGCATCTGCACTGATATCGTCACACTTGGCATCTGTTCTACCGGCTAATGCCTTGGCATCAACATTCGGCAGTTCACATATCAGGATATGTTTTTGTAGATAGTTTTGCGTTTCTGCGTGAGTCTCTTCTTGAGTCTCTCCATGAATAGAGGCGGCATCTTTCCAAACCGAAGATGCATGTAAAATGCCCAGAGTATCCCCTGAACCCGCAGTTAAATCCGCAGGGCTAATATCTAATACGCGAGAGGTAAAACCTTGAATTTGAACACACACGTTACCGTTTGCATCGTACAAATCCAAATCGACCTTGCTGACTTTATCCTGATTTTCACTACCCGGTGTGTAACGCACCCAAGCTGTCATATCAGCAGTACAAGGCGCGATCACTCGAATAGAAGACAGGGCAAATGGCAATGAAGGTTTGTCAGCAAATTTCGCTAAATCATCAACCAGGCCAATAGACGCCTGTAACGCACAATCCATAAGGCTGGGATGCAATACGTAGTCGTTTTCAGTGTCGGCAATGGAGCTGGGTAAACGCAGCTTGGCGACTAACTCGCCCTCACCTTGCTTGATTTCAACGATGCCTTTATGGGCTGGGCCATAGTTCAAACCGGTTTTAACGAAGGCTTTGTAAACCGTGTCGGCATCCAGCATTCCGCGCTGCATTTGGGCAGAAAGTGAGTCCAAATCCACAGCATCAGGCGCAACTTGGCTAGTGAAAACCGCTTGCCCCTGACAGTGAATGACTTCCTGACCATCCACGTCACTATAAATTTCGTAGTCGATGGCGCCCGTTTCGGTTTCGATCAGTGCAATGTTGACGCTTTTTAGTTTGTTCACAACCACAGGTTGCGCCCAAACGGTATTACGTAATTCCAGAATGGCATCTTCTGGCAGCTCTGGTAGAGCTTGTGCTATCGCCGCACGCGCCATTTCCAGATAAGCAACACCCGGCAATACTTTAGCCTGTGCCGCCGAGCCCATTTTAACCTGATGATCCGCCAGGAAGAATTCCTCTCCCGAGAAGGTAGAGCGATAACTTTGCTGCCCTAAATCGGAAGTATTGGTATGTAATAGCGGATGGATGATAGATGCACTGGCAGTGGCTGACGAATTTCTTGAGAATTGCTTAATGAGCGAGAGCGCGTTGCTTTTGTTTAGCCTCTTGCTTTTCAATTCAGAAACCACGTATTCGATAAAATCAATCATTACACTGTTCTCTATCTAGAGTTGTTCTATTCGTTTATGTGTCAAACGCGCTGTTTAACGCGTATCAATTGCCACCGTTATGGCACGGATGGCACGAAATTCCTGAGAGTAGTGATAGGTGTTCAGCAAAACGTCAAATTCATGGATGAATTTGTCGAGCGTACATGGATGTATTCACAGCGTTTTTGATGAACACCTATCACTACTCTTTTTATTCTTTATTTGAGGTTACCCCGAAATTCTTTATTTGAGGTTACCCCGAAATTCTTTATTTGAGGTTACCTCGAACGACCAGGACTGAGCCTTTCAGGACTCGGTCATGAAGAAAACGAAGACACGCTGCAAGTTCATCCCTGAACGCTCGACCTCGTCATCCCTGACGAGGACGGTCTTCTTATTTCTTCACAACCGAGTCCAATAGATAGTGCTCTTATTGAGTCAAAGTCTTAGGTATGTGGATAACCTTAAAGCCCTTTTATCAACTTCACGGCCTGCTCAGTATCCAAGGCGTCGTCGTCAATCTGGTTAATAATGTCTTCCAAAGACTCAAAATCCGCCTTCACATCAATGGTGACAGGGGCTGGCTGAGCCTCGAAAGCATTGTCAGACCAGTAAACTTCTTTCGCAAATGGGTAGGTTGGCAAACTCATTCGGTTAGGATTTTTCCCACCATAAAGTTTTTGCCAGCGAACATCCAGTCCTTTTACCCACATATCGACTAATTTTGTGAGTTTTTTGCGTGCAATCCACTTATCAACCGCTTCCTGCATGTCTTCATCCTGGCTAATAATGCTCATACCATCGGCATTTAACTTCACCTGCCCCTGATACATATCAGCAACATCTTTCTTGCCATAAACAAAGCCACTCAACTTCTCAGCCAAATCATCAACACTGGAAACGATAAAGCCCAAACGCTCTTCCATCGCTTCACGGCCAATTTGCAAGGTATACGCCATGGAACGAATGTTGATATCACCGATTGCCGCATCCCCTTCCGGCTGACCTTCCTGAGCCTTGCGAATGAAATCCAGCAAATCACTGGCTTTTTGCTGCAACTGCTCAGCAGACTTTGCCGACAACGGAATAATGAACTGCTCATTCGCTGCAACAGGCTCAACAACAGCTTGTGCCACAGGTTGATACTCCTGAATAATCACGTGCGCATTAGAACCACCCGCACCGAAAGACGATACGCCAGCAATACGAGGCACTTCTTTGCCATCAACCTTCGGACGTTCCCAATCTTTCAACGTCTGATTAACAATGAACGGCGTGCTTTCAAAGTCGATATTCGGGTTCAAACGTGCAGAGTGCAGCGAAGGTACAATCTTCTTATGCTTCAATTGCAGCAACACTTTAGTCACACCCGACACACCCGCCGCCGCTTCACAGTGACCCACGTTCGACTTGGTAGAACCAATCAAACAATACTGCTTGTCTTTGGTGTACTTGCTGTAAGCCTGAACCAAAGCCGCAATCTCGATGGGGTCACCCAGCTTGGTGCCCGTACCGTGTGCTTCGATGTAGCTAACATGGCGAGGATCGACATTGGCATCTTTTAATGCGCGCCCAATCACCGCCGCCTGCGCAACCGGGTTAGGTACAGAGTAACCATTGGTCTTACCGCCGTGGTTCAAAGCACTGCCTTTAATCAAGCCATAAATGTGATGACCATCACGCTCAGCTTCCGACAAGCGCTTCAGTACCAACACACCCACGCCTTCGCCTGGAATGTAACCGTCGCCACCTTCACCGAAGCTTTGGCAATGACCGTCATTAGAGATGAACTGACCCGCACTTAACATGGTGTACTTGTCGGCACGAATGCTCACGTTCACACCACCTGCGATAGCTAAATCGGTGCGACCAGTACGCAAATCCTGACAAGCCAAATGCAACGAGGTCAACGACGATGAACACATGGTGTCAACCTGCATACTCGGGCCATGCAGGTTCATGATGTAAGACACTCGGTTCGCCACCGTTGCCAAACTACCTGCCAACTTGTACTCACCGTAGGTCACACCTACATACACGCCCACCTGACCTTTCAAATCATCTTCAGAAGGAATTTGCAGGGTTTCGCGAGTGTAGCCCGCGTCTTCAATCGCCATCCACGCATGTTGTAAGAACAAGCGCTCTTGTGGATCCATAATCTCGGCTTCAACCGGAGAAATGTTGAAGAACAAGGGATCGAACTCATCAACACCCTTGATAAAGCCACCCCACTTACTGAAATGGCGGCCTTTCTGAGTGCGATCGTCGGTATAATGCACTTCCCAATCCCAACGATCTTTCGGTACTTCTTCTACGCAATCTTTACCGTCGCGTAGATTCATCCAGTATTCTTCCACATTGATGGATTGCGGATAACGTCCCGCCAAGCCCACTACTGCGATAGGTTCTTTGCTCAAACCAGTGCCGCCCATTTCGCTGCGCTGACGGTTGCCTCTTCTGCCTTTGCTCATGGCAACAGGAGCAGTCGTTGCAGTGCTTGTCAATGAACCCGCTGGCGCAGCTGGAGCCATCGCAACAGGTGCCGCACCCGATTGTGGAGCGAACATCTGCATAAGCTGTTCTACATAAGTATCAATCAAGAATTCACTTAACTGACGAATGGTTTGATATTCATAGAACAATGTCTTGGACAAGGTGCCGAAGGTTTTCTCCAACTGCGCCGTTAAGTCCATCGACATAATGGAATCAATACCGTATTTCTCTAATGCTGCTTGCGGGTCGATCTTGCTGGCAGGCATCTTCAACACTTCAGAGAATTCACCGCACAGGAAGCTGTCGGTTTTCTCTAACAGAGCTTCTGGAGAAAGAGCCTCTTGTGCCGGAGCCGGTGCCGCAACCACAGGCGCAGCAGCAACTACTGGTGCTGCGACTACTTCCGGTTCATCAGTCACAATGCTTGCAGTCTGGCGCAGTTTCGCCAGATTACCTTCCAGCACAATGGTCTGATTACGTTGCAACGTTAAGCTTCTGTATAGCGCCTGCATACCGGTTTCGGTCTGCATCATGCGCATACCCGTGGTTTGCTGCAACATCTCATGAGTGGCTTCATCAACATGCATGCCGCCCTCAGCCCATAACGGCCAGTTAATCGACAAGCTATGACCCTGACGCTTACCGGCTTTAACCAGGTTATTACGGTAAACCGCAAACTGATCCATAAAGCCGTTCGCTGACGCGTAATCCACCTGTCCTACGTTACCGATTGGCGATGCCACCGATGAGAAGAACAGCATGAAATCTAACGCCATGTCTTTCGTGGCTTCATCCAGATTCACAGAACCTGTTACTTTCGGCGCTAATACACTGTGGAATTCATCGCTTGGTTTTTTCACCAGATAGTTGTCGCGCACCATGCCCGCACTATGGATAACCCCATTGAGCTGACCATACTGCTTGGCAACATCGACTAGCGCTTGCTTGGTCTGAGCTGCATCGGCCAAGTCCAGCTTGATGTAACTCAATTGCCCTTCACTTGCATTCAGTTCGGTTTGTAACTGTTCAACGGTCGCTTTTACTTTGTCATTCAAGTCAGAACGACCGGTGAAAATTACTTTCGCATTGCTGGTTTGCGCCAAAATCTCTTTCGCGAACACCACGCCTAAACCGCCCAAGCCACCAGTGATAACGTAAACACCCTTGTCTTTAAATGCAATTTGAGCCTTGCCGTCATCGTCTAATCCCGCAGTGGCATCAAACTCCTGCCAGCGAGACACGTAACGACCATCAGACTTATGATTCACAATGACATCTTTGGCAGCCGCGATATCAGCGCTTAATTGAGCAGCCAAATCATCCGCAGAGGCTGATTCCTCAACCAACACGATTTGACCTGCGTATTTTGGATTCTCTAATTGAATCGACTGCAACATGCCGGTTAAACCCACCAGCAATGCGCCTTCGTCTGTATTAGGTGCCACGATTTGAATCAGTGTTTTGCCTTTCGGCTTGCTGTTAACTATGTCTTTAATGGCTTCGAAGCAAGCTAATGCATAGGCTTCGTAACGGGCAGCAACACTTGCATTAAGAAGGTCTCCGTTTGCCTTGGCTTTTACTTCTACCGCAGTGCCATTTTCCAGCTTGGCACTTAAGTCTTTAGCGGATGCTTTCACACCACATAACAGTGCGAATTGTTGACCAAAAGCACTGCTTCCAGAAGATGCAGGAGCCAGCTCCCACTCTGGTGTAGCCAACAATCTGCCCATACCCGGCGCTTGTGCTTGAGTCATGCTCAAATCCGGATTCAGTGCCGTAGTCGCCACACCCGCAATTTGCGCACACATCAAGCCTTGAGCATCGGTTAAGTCAATACTGACCAAACCAGAAGCATCACGTTTCACCAAGGCAAACATATCGCCAGAGCAAGGTGTCATTACCTTCAAGCTATTCAGAGATAACAAGGTTTGTGGCGTACTTGCACCGTTAGTACTCAATAGAGCAAACAGTGCCTGCATTGCGCCTTCCATTACACTGGGGTGCAACTGGAAGTCAGATTGATTATCAGCAATCACAGCAGGAATATGTAATTGAGCCAGAGCTTGATTGTCACCTAGCAGGACTTCTGTCACAGCTTGATATGCAGCGGCATAGCTAACGCCTTGCGCTGAGTATGCAGCTTGTAACTGAGCAGCGCTCATTACGCCCGCTGTCATTTGTGCTTTTAAGGCTGCGATATCCAAACGAGGCACACCGCCCTGCAAAGCTTCAAAACTGGCGCTACCGTAAGCATGAATACTTTCTTCAGACTTAGAGCCGTCGTTAACTTTAGCGTCGTCTTCACGCTCGCTATACACTTCAAATTCAACCTTGCTATCGCCTGCGGCAAACAGTGCAATATTCATCGCCAGTTCGTTATCAAGAGCGACAGGTTGTGCAAAGTGACTTTGTTGCAAGCAAATAATGCTGCCTTCCGGCTTATTCGGTACCGCCATTTCAATAGCCGCGCGCGCCATTTCCATGAAGCTGACCACAGGAAGCAATTTGAAGGTGCCAGAACCCGACACATCCACTTGCTGATGGGCAATAAAGAATTCGTCACCGGTAAAGGTTGAGCTGTAGCACTGTTGGCTTAAATCTGAGGTATTGCGATGCAACATTGGGTGCAGTGCATCAACTGCCAATTTACCTGCCTTGCCTGCTGCAACCGTTTCTTCTTTGTCGATCCAGTAACGCTCTCTGGCGAACGGATAAACCGGTAAACCAATGCGTTGTGGTTTAGTGTCGCCGTATAGCTTGTCCCAACCAAAATCAACGCCTTTCACCCAGAATTCCAACAGTTTGGAGATCTGGTTCTTAGCTAACCATTTCTCGAAGACAGTTTGCTTCATATCTTCGTCGTGATTAATGATGTTGGCATCTTTGCCAGACAAGACTTTGCCACGGAACACATCGCCTTTAGCCTTACCCGACTCAAGGAATTGTTCCAGCTTGCTTGCCAAATCTTCCAACGAACTGGCCATTACACCCAAACGCTCTTCCATTGGTTCACGACCGGTTTGCAAGGTGTAAGACACAGCTTCGATAGTCAGATCGTTCTGATGTTGTGGATGACGGATAAAATCAATCAACCACTGAGCACGCTCATTCAACTGTTCTGGCGTTTTCGCAGACAACGGCACGATTAATTTGCCGTTTTCTGTCATCACCTGAACCGCAGGTTTACTCGCTTGCTCTGTGTACTCAGCCACAACAACGTGGGCGTTAGTACCACCAAAACCAAAGGAGCTGATAGCCGCACGACGACGCTCGTTAGGTGCAACATTCCAGTCTTGTAGCTTTGTATTGATAAAGAACGGCGAGTTCTTGATACCAATATGTTCGTTTTGTTGTTCAAAGTTAATGGTCGGTGGCAACTGCTTGTGTTGCAACGACAGCATTAACTTGATGAAGCCCGACACACCCGCCGCCGTCAAACAGTGACCGATGTTGCTCTTCAATGAACCTAATGCACAGTAGGCTTTCTTGTCGGTGAACGGCTTGAAGGAAGACACCAAGCCTTCAACTTCAATGGGGTCACCTAGCTTGGTGCCTGTACCGTGAGCTTCAATCAACTGAATATCAGCCGGGTTAATATCGAAGCGTTCATACACTTCTCTTTCCAGACGCGCTTGCGACACAGGGTTTGGCGCAGTAATACCGTTGGTCTTACCGTCCTGATTCACACCCCAGCCTTGTACCACGCCGTAGATCTTGTCGTTGTCGCGCTCGGCATCAGCCAAACGTTTCAGCAATACCACACCCACAGCTTCACCGGCGACAAAGCCGTTAGCGCGTTGGTCGAAGGTAAAGCAGCGACCATCTTTGGATAACATGGCGGTTTGCGAACATTTCACCAGCATGTCTGGGCCAGCCATCACATACACACCACCCGCCAATACCAAGTCGCTTGCACCCGTATTCAAACTGTCACAGGCTTGAGAAATTGCGACCAGTGATGATGAACAGGCGGTATCCAATGAGATACACGGGCCTTGCAGGTTCAGGAAGTAAGAAATACGAGCTGCCAATACCGAAGCGGCATCGCCGGTAAAGCCTTGCGCGTTTAACTGTTGCTCACGCGTTTGCAAACGGTAGTCGCCGTTAGCCACACCCACAAACACACCGGTTAAGCTGCCAGATAAATCTTGAGCGTTGTAACCCGCATGTTCGATGCCGTTCCAGCATGCTTCCAGGAACAGGCGTTGTTGCGGATCCATGCTCAATGCTTCATTGGGAGAGATATTAAAGAATAAAGGATCGAACTTGTCGTAATCGTCGAGTTTACCCAGCCATTTACAGTAGGTTTTACCCGAAGCTGGCTCACCTTCCTGATAATAACGATCCATATCCCAGCGTGCGTTATCCACTTCAGTAATACAGTTCACGCCGTTGGCAATATTGTCCCAGAATTCTTCCAGGTTTTTCGCTTTCGGGAACTGACCTGCCATACCGATAACAGCAATGTCTGTATTTCTATTCTGGTTCGCGCTAACGCGCATTGCAGAACCATCTTTACTGCGCCAGCTAGTTAGTTGACGAGAATTAGCCAACGGCAAGCTTACAGGTGCAGCAGCAGAAGCTACAGTCACTGGCGCGGCTTGAGACGGAGCAGTTTGAGTAGGTGCTGTTTGAGTAGGCGCAGTATTGCCCATCAAACGAGGCGCATCGGTTTCTTGAGCTGGCGCTTGCGTTTGTGCAGGGGCAACAGTCGCTTGCACCACGGATGCTTGAACAGAGCCCGCACGAATCGCTTCATCCAACACATATTGGCTCATCTGCGCCAAGGTTGGATAGCTGTAGACCTTGGTCGCTTCAATGTCGGTGGCATACTCGGCATTGATGCTGTTAATCCAGGTGACGCCCGAGATTGAATCCAGGCCCAAATCAATAAACTGGGTATCGTTTTCAATTTCGTCTTCTTCAATGCGCAGCTCTTGTGCCAACAAGGTTTTCAGCTTGGCACTGATAACCGGTAGCTGGTCTGTAGACGCCACGGTTTGAGCAACAGGCGCAGCTTGTACCGCAGGCGCTTGAACTGGCGCTGCTACAGGAGCAGATACAGGAGCTTGTACTGTAGCAACTTGAATAGCGCCAGAACGAATCGCTTCTTCCAGCACATATTGGCTCATCTGCGCTAATGTTGGATAGCTGTAAACCTTGGTCGCTTCAATGTCGGTGGCATATTCAGCATTAATGCTGTTAATCCAGGTCACGCCAGAAATCGAATCCAAGCCTAAATCAATAAACTGGGTATCGCTTTCGATTTCATCTTCTTCGATACGTAGCTCTTGTGCCAACAAGGTTTTCAGCTTGGCTGCGATGATTGGAAGCTGATCTTCACTGACTTGAGTTGCTTGAGCTGAGACAGGCACTGCAACTGGCGCAGCTAATTGAACAGAAGCCGCTGGCGCGCTAACTGGAGCAGAATCGCCCATCAATTTAGGTGCTTCAGTCGCAACCGCTGGTGCACTCTCAACAGCCGCAACAGAACCAGTACCTGACGCTTCATCACGTACATAAGCACTTAACTGCGCTAATGTTGGATAGCTGTAGACCTTGGTCGCTTCAATCTCAGTACCGTAGTGCTCATTGATCTTGTTGATCCAGGTGACACCAGAAATGGAATCCAGACCCAAATCAATAAACTGGGTATCGTTTTCAATTTCGTCTTCTTCAATACGCAGTTCTTGTGCTAACAAGGTACGCAGGTTGTCGATGATGCTGTCTAGCGCATCTACCGCAACTGTCGCGCTTGCGGCAGTTACCGGTGCCGGAGCAGCTAATTGAACCTGCGCTTGAGGTGTGGCTAATTGAGGAGCACTGTTGCCCATCAACTTGGGAGCATCAGAAGCTTCAGCCACAACAGTCGCTGCAACAGAAGCACCGCCAATGTTCTCGGCTTGCTCTTTCACAAAGGCACTCAGCTGCTTCAAGGTTGGGTAGGTATACACCTTGGTCGCTTCAATTTCAGTGCCGTATTGCTCGTTGATCTTGTTGATCCAGGTCACACCCGAAATCGAATCCAGACCCAAATCAATAAACTGGGTATCTGATTCAACCTCGTCTTCTTCCAAACGCAGTTCCGACGCCAGCAAGGTACGCAATACTGCTTCGACATCGCTCACCGAACCCACACCTTTTGCTTGTGGCGCAGGAGCTGATATTGGAGCAGCTTCTGCAACAGGAGCAAGTGCAACAGGTTTAGCGGTTTCTGTCGCTTGCGCTGTTTCTGTCGCCTGCGCTGTTTGAACCGCTTGAGTATTAGAACCTTGGGCATGGGCAAATGTGTTTTCGATGGTACTCAGGGTTTCTTCCTGACCCACGAAGGTTTGCTCGTGCATATCCACTTCGCGCTTGTAGGTATCTTCCAACGGTGCATGGATATGTTGAGTTAATTGTTGTTTCAAGCCGATTAAGCTATGGCGTGGAGCCTTGGCAATCTGATGTGCCAATTCCAGCGCTTTATCAAGCACTTCGCCTCTACGTAAAACCGGCGTTAACAGGTTTCTGGCCTGTAAATCTCTGCCCATGTTTTGCTGGGCAGTTAACAGGGTTTCACGCGCCAGGTCGTAACCGACTTTTTCAGGCATCACGAAAGTAGAACCCGCGCCCGGAGTAAAGCGATAACCCATGTAAGGGCTGCGATACGCACTTTCTTCGCTGAACAAAACCAAATCGGCGTACATGCCCATTGCCCAACCCGCGCCGATACCATGACCTTGCATGGCAGCAACCACAGGAAGCTTACACTTCAACGGCAATTTGTAGATGGTTACGTCGGTAAACTTGGTCTTACCTTCCTGAATATCACGCAGGTTGGTGATAGTGCCGCCAGCGGCAAAATAGTTGTCATAACCCGTCAACACCACGGCTTTATAGGCAGGATGTTGTTCAATATGCTCAAAGACTTCGTACATGCCTTCAATGATCTCGTTTGAGAACATGTTCTTGGCTTCACGGTCTTGCATATGGACTTCAACCACACCGTCTGGGTGAGCGGTTGCGGTAATCACACTGGACTTTAATTCAACTGCGGTGGCTTGTTTCGGCAGTTCACCTTGCTCGCTCTCAGAAGCAGCCCAGGCAGGCATTGCAGCAACACGCGCTTTCAAATCAGCCGCACTTGCTGCTTTCCAGCCACTTAACGCAGCCGTTGGCAATAATGCCCAGGACTTGGCAATGGTTAGAGCTTCGTCTTGAACCTTGTCTTTGGCAACAACATGCAAAGCCGGCACTTTGGCAAGCAGTTCAGCACCTGTGTACTGAGCACCCGTTAACAGCGCTTCGGCACCATAGTATTTGCCTAAATGACGGGTAAAGGTCGCGCTCACCCATTGGCTTAGCGCTGCGTCTTGAGCAATTGCACCGGCACTTAATGTTGCGCTGTCGCTATACACCACAGCATCGGCGCTTTGCGCCATTAACCAGGCAGCGTTTTGTGCATTGCCGTCAATCGCCGCAACTACTGGCAACTTGCTGTTCACCAACAAGGTATGCAAGGCTTTCCAATCTGCGGCACTGCCGTTATCCGACAAGAATCCTGCGAAGTCACTGGCTAGCACAATGGCCTTGAAGTTGGCTTTTTCAGCTTGAGTTAACAGGGTTTTCAGTGCTTTGGTCAGGCTGCCTATAGCCGCCTTGCTATCATTAGCAATCTTGACTGTCAGCACATTATCGGTGGCATCCACAGCAAGGAATTTAGATTTGCTGGAAACGTTACCGACGGCTTTATCTTCGCTGACAGTCAGAACGTCAGTGGCTACCAGATCCTGCGCTTTGGCTTGAATGAAACGGGCTAAGTGCTGTTTCAACAAGGTCAATGACAACTGCGACATACCCGCCAAGGTATTGGCTAATTGGCTGGCGAACTTCTCGACTTTTTCAGCCGGGAAGATAGGGCAGCTCCAACCTTTATTCAATAAGGCTTGCCCGGTTACCGATGTATCAACATGCAATAAGTCACGAGCATGCACCGCGCCCAAGCGTTCAACCAACAAGGCTTCTTCTGCGGCAGTGGCAAATAAACCCTGCTCGGCATTAGTGAATTGGAATGTGGCTGCATCGTTCAGGATCATGAAGTCGCTTAGAGCAGCAAGCAGGAAGCCCGCGCCAGAAGCATTGCCCTGAACTTCAGTGACCACAGGATATGGGAACTCAGCAACAGCTTTAATCAAGCCCGCTTCAAGCGCTGCATTTAGCTGTGCTCTGTCACCATGTAAGAAGTTTTCTTTAGCACCTTTTAATAGCAGAGTACGCAGACTGTCTTTCTTCTGCGCCACTTGCAAGGCATGGGTCAGTTGAGCGATAAGCTCATCAGTGAGTTGGTTGCCAATCTTGTCGGCATGGATCTCAATTGAGAACAGGCCATTACCGTGATCATATAAATCTACGTATGACTCAACCGCAACAGATTGACTTTCCGTTGAATCTGAACCAGAACCAGAACCAGAACCAGCAACCGATGCAACAACCGCATTCAAATCTTGCAGTTGCACGGTAGGTTTCGGCAACATCGCCAAAAACTCAGCGGCGACGGATTTAGCCGGATCTAACAAACTCACATTGTCTGGCTTGGTTAATACCACATCAGCAAAGGCTAAAGCAGCACTCGCACCGGAAGACATCAAAGGCACTTTACGTGGCTTGTCAAAAGGCGCTGGTTGTACTGGCTCTTGTTTAGAAGAAGAACTTGCAGCAGAAACTGGCGCTGCGGCAGCCGTCGATGCTAATAACACTTTAGGAATGCCACCCGGCGCAGCCGTGACAGCCATTGGCGCAGCACTTGTTGAAGTCAATTTAACAGGTGCCGCTTGTGCTACAGCCATTGCTGGAGCAGGTGCTGTGGTCGCAGGTGCAGCTGCTTGTTGTACAGGCTGTGCTGGTGTAGCTTGCGCTGCTTGTTCGAATAGCGCCGCTTGCTCAAATAAAACACCGCGAATTTGCACACAAACATTACCCGCAGGATCACACAAATCAATGTCTAATCCCGCTGTTCCCGGACGCATCCAGGCCAGCATTTCTTTCTGGCAAGGCGCAATCACCAACGCCGAGTCAATGCCGTAAGCAATGGCTTTATCCACACCGCCCATCAAATTAGTGGCGATCTGTAATGCTTTATCCAACAGATTAGGATGCAGCTGGAACAAGCTTTCGCTGGCTTCCAAAGCAGAAGGCAAGCTTAAGTAGGCGAGAAGCTGATTGCCATTTTGGAATACGGTCGATACCACTTCAGTATCGTTGCTGTCAGCCAGCTTATAAGCGCCAGACTGATTACCCACTTGCGCTTTCAGTTGCCCCAAATCCAATGAAATCTGAGCCACATCATGCACAATATGGGCATGCCCTTGAGCGTAAATCGTGTCTTCTGTGTTTGCGCCATTTTCAGCGTAAATCTCGTAGTCAACCTGATCCGCTTTAGCGCCCGCAAAAAGTGCAATCGACACCGCTTTACCCGGTTCAACCAAGGCAGGTTGAGACCACATCAGGTTGCGCAACTCAATAGAACCCGCTTTCGCATTTGGCGATGCCATGCTGGCAGCCGCGCGAGCCATTTCGGCATAAGCCGCTACAGGCAACACGCTTTGTCCATTGTGTTGGGTCAGGAAGAACTCATCGCCATTTAAAATGGTAGCGTAGCTTTGTTGAGCCAAATCCGAAGTATTGGCGTGCAATAATGGATGCAAGACTGCTGTTTTCGCACCTTCGCCCGCACCTTCAGTCGGCAAGCCCGCAACCACTTGAGCGGTTTCAGGCATCTCAATCCAGTATCGCTCTTGAGCAAATGGATAAGTCGGCAAGCTCATGAAGTGAGGCTTGAACTCACCATAGAAAGCGTTCCAGTCGATATCCAGACCCAACACCCACTTGCCAGCTAATTCCGCAAGCTCGCCGTCGGCAATCCAGTTATCCACTTTGTTTTGATAATCCGCGTCATCAGTGAAGGCCAACAAGGCATCTTTGCTGCGTTTAACGCTGGCACGCGCTGTCGCTTTTTCACTGGCGACGAACGCCTTTAATTGCGCGTGTAAATCTGCAACAGACTCAACCACAAAGGCCACACGCTCATCCATGCCTTCCCTACCCGCTTGCAGCGTGTAAGCCAAAGACAGGAAGTTAATATTGTCAGCACCTTGGCTGTTAATGAAGGCAATCAAATCCTCAGCACGCGCAACCAATTGCTTGGCAACACGAGCAGATAACGGGATCAGGACTTTGCTTGCACCGTCGATCAAGGCGGCATTTTGTGCCGCTTCCAAATAACTCGCTGACGGAATGTATTCTTGCATCAAGACATGAGCATTCGAACCACCCGCACCAAACGAAGAAATACCCGCAATACGCGGAATAGTCTTGCCATCAATTTCAGGTTGTTTCCAGTCAGTTAGCGTCTGGTTAACAATGAATGGGCTGGCAGCGAAATCAATATGAGGATTCAGCACTTTGGAATGCAATGAAGGTACAATTTTCTTGTGCTTCATTTGCAGCAAGACTTTGGTCACACCAGCGATACCCGCGGCGGATTCGCAGTGACCCAGGTTAGACTTGGCAGAACCTAACAAACAGAATTGCTTGTCTTGCGTGAAGGGTTCAAATGAACGATTCAGAGCAGCAATTTCAATGGGGTCACCCAGTTTTGTACCCGTACCGTGTGCTTCAATGTAGCTGATATGGCGAGCATCAATGCCGGTTTCTTCCAACGCTCGGCTAATAGTGGCAGCCTGTGCTTTCGGGTTAGGTACACTGTATCCGTTAGTTTTACCGCCGTGATTCAAGGCGCTACCACGGATCAAACCGTAAATATGGTTGCCGTCCCGTTCCGCTTCAGAAAGGCGTTTCAGTACCGCTGCACCGACACCCTCACCCGGAATATAACCGTCGCCACCTTCACCAAAGCTTTGGCAATGACCGTCACTGGAAATGAACTGTCCAGCCGATAACATCAGGTATTTGTTGGCGTGAACACTCACGTTCACACCACCAGCAATGGCCAAATCAGTACGACCAGATTTCAGATCCAGACACGCAATGTGCAAAGAGGTCAGAGACGATGAACACATGGTGTCCAGCGTCATGCTGGGGCCATGCAAGTTCAGGAAGTAAGACACACGGTTGGAGATATTAGCGTAGCTACCTGCAATGCCGACACGCTTGCCTTTCAAGCTGGATTCAGCACCGTATAGCTGATATTCGCTATACATCATGCCAACATAAACACCCACCTGCCCCGGCAAATCGTTCTTGGCGTTAATTTGCAGGCTGTCGCGCGTGTAACCCGCGTCTTCGACTGCCATCCACGCATGCTGTAAGAACAAACGCTCTTGCGGATCCATATTGTCCGCTTCACGAGGCACGATATTGAAGAAACGAGGATCGAATTCATCTACACCCGCAATAAAGCCACCCCACTTACTGTAGTGATGACCCGGCTTGGTACGATCTTCGGTGTAATACTCTTGCCAATCCCAACGGTTCTTGGGCACTTCGGTAACGCAGTCTTTTCCGTCACGTAAATTCGCCCAGTATTCGTCAAGATTAGGCGATTCAGGATAACGACCACTCAAACCGATAATGGCAATAGGTTCTGCACTTAAGGTGCCCGCTTTTTCAGAACCGGAAGCAGAGGTAGTCGTTGCGCTAGCAGGTTTAACCGGGCTTGCCGATTTAACCAATGGCACTATGCTGCGACGCTTACGGCGTCCAGACACCAAGGCACTGGCTGATTTGCCAGAACCAGAAGCCGCAGGCTTACTGGCGGTATCTGCCGCTTTGCTTTCTGGTGCAGCCTGACCAAACATGCTGTTCAGTTTTTCAGCCTGAGCCTTAACAAAATATTCCGCCAATTCCTGAATAGACTGATATTCAAAGAACAAGGTTTTAGACAATGAACCAAAGGTTTTTTCCAACTGATTGGTCAGGTTCATCGACAAAATCGAGTCAATACCATAGTGCTCCAACGGCGCTTTGGGGTCGATTTTGTTTTCCGGTAACTTCAAGACTGCCGAAAACTGTGAACGCAGATAATCTTTGGTTTTATCCAGTAAGTTGCCCGCATCGACACTGCTACTAACAGGTGCAGCTTCGGCTTTCTTCTTGGCTGGTTCTGCTTTTTTCGGCTCTTCCGGCTTGGCTTTACGCGCTTGCTCAGCAACCAACGCTCGGTGCATTTTTGCCAAATCGCCGTACATCACCAAGGTTTGAGTATGGTGTAAGTCCAACGCACGGTAGAAGGCTTCCATACCTGTACTGGTAGACATTGGCTGCATACCCGTGGCTTTTTCAATGGCATCACGGCTGACTTCATCAATGCTCATGCCGCCATCCGTCCACAACGGCCAGTTAATGGAAATGGTGTGCCCTTTACGCTCACCGTCATACATTAACTGGGTACGATAAGCGGCAAATTGATCCATAAAGCCGTTCGCCGCTGCATAATCAGATTGCCCCAGATTACCCATCCAGGAAGCAACGGAAGAAAACAGGGCGATAAAGTCCAGATTCAAGCCCATAGTCGCTTGATCCAGATTCACAGTACCCGATACTTTAGGAATTAAAACCTGATTAAACTCCACCTTGGTTTTCTTCAAGATGAAGTTATCCATATTCATGCCCGCACTGTGCAGAATACCGGTAAGCTGTTTGTGATCAGCAACGATCTCGTCAATGACCTGTTTTACCTTATCCTGACTGGACAGATCCATTTGGCGATATTCTACGCGGTTGGAACCGTCACCAAACTTGTCGATTTTCGCTTGCTTGGCAGGCGTAATTTCAGAACGTCCGGTCAGGATCACGCGTGCTTTGGTTGTCTGTTTCAGGATTTCTTTGGCAAACAAACGGCCTAATCCACCCAAGCCGCCGGTGATCAGGTAAACACCATGATCCTTGAATGCGATGTGTGGGTTATGGCGGCCATCGGGAATCGCTTGCCAATGAATGATCTTGCGGCCTTCGTCAGAATACTTA
The DNA here is from genome assembly GCF_019900845.1 of Paraneptunicella aestuarii. NCBI lineage: Bacteria > Pseudomonadati > Pseudomonadota > Gammaproteobacteria > Alteromonadales > Alteromonadaceae > Paraneptunicella > Paraneptunicella aestuarii. The sequence goes on from NZ_CP074570.1 coordinate 3,176,139, forward strand.
ACCACAGTCTCATGGGTACGCGACTGATTTACTTTCAGCAAACGCGCTAACTCATTGGTATTAATGCCTGGTGCAGTGAGGATAACCTGCCCAACGAAGTTAGGGTTTTCCTGACTGGCAGATTTAAATAATGCCGCCATACCCGCAAACAGGTTTTGCTCTTCCGATGCGGCAATAACAATCTGTACCAGCACCTTGCCATCCGGTTTGCTCTTCAGAATTTTCTGGATCAGCTCAAAGGCACCCACCGCATATTCACGGTAACGCTTGCCCACATCATCAGTCTGTGAGCTCAGCTGCACACTCTTGCTTTGCACATCGGTGGTGTTGAGCTGCGTGTCCAACTGCTGCGCTTGTACATTAGGAATGTCACACAAGATAAAGTGACGGTGCGCAAAGTTGGTCGGGCTCGCCGTGGCAATATCTTCATCCGACACGGACTTCCACACAGGTTGTGCCAATAGTGCGCCATTACCCTGATCCTGTTCCGCTGTTTTGTGAGCTTTGATTTTTTCAATGGCTTGCTCACGGGTCAGTTTACCCTCAGCTAAATCGCGGTAAATTTGTTCTAATTTTTTCATGGCTTCACTACCCTAATTCAACTGCATCATCTACAGACATATCATTTTCCAAGATGTTATCGACGAGCTCTTCATAGAAGGCATCATCGAAAGAAGCACTGTGATCAACTGCACCAGCACGGCCGATATCAGATTCCAGTGCTCGGGCTGTAAATCCCTGGATTTGGACACATACATTGCCTTGCGCATCACACAGATCCACATCAAGACGGGTAATGCTGTCACCCGGCTCGCTGCCCGGCGAGTAGCGCACCCAGGCCACCATGTCTTGAGTACATGGCGCCAACACGCGAATGGAATCTAACGCAAAAGGAATAGACGGATTTTCCGGAATGTGAACCAAATCCTCGAACAGTCCGATGGAGGCTTGTAACGCGCTGTCCATCAAACTTGGATTCATTACGTATTCTTCGTTGGAATCGTCGATAACCCCGGGCAATCTCAGGTCTGCCAGAATTTCACGGTCACCACGATAAATATTTTTAATACCCTGATGTGCTGGCCCATAGAGCAAGCCCATATGAGTCAGGATGTCGTAACACTGTGCCGCGCCCACAACACCTGCGCCCATCTTGCCGCGCAATTTGCCAAGGTCGAGGGTTTCACCACTGGTATCGCCGCTAAACACCGCTTTACCCTGATAATGAACCACTTCGTCATCACCATCGGCGCTGAACACTTCAAACTCAACATGGCCGTCATCGTCCAGTTCAAGTTCAATGCTTACCTCTTTCGAATCGTTCACCACAATCGGCTGAGCCCAGACCATGTTGTGCATTTCCAGCACGCAATCTTCCGGCATGCCACCCGCCGCCAATTCAATAGCGATACGGGACATTTCCAGATAGGCCACCGCAGGTAAGACTTTTTGCGGCTGGTTCGACGCAGAGCGGATCAAGTGATCACGCAAGAAGAACTCATCGCCACTGAATACCGAGGTATAACGCTGTTGACTGAAATCTGAAGTATTGCTGTGCAATAACGGATGCAGGTTTTCCAACAGGTTGGCTTGACCCGCTTTGCGATAGCCACGTAGTGCTTCTGGCGCGTCAATCCAGTATCTGTCTTTGGCAAATGGGTAACCCGGCAAGCAGATACGCTCAGGTTTGCTCTCGCCATACAGCTTGTTCCAGTTAAAGTTCAAGCCTTTCACCCACATTTCCAGCAACTTGGAAATATTTTCGTTCGCCAGCCAATTGTTGATCAGCGATTCCTTCATTTCAGGATCCTGATTAATCACGCTCAAACCTTCACGATGCTTAATCACGTTACCGCGATAGCAACCTTCAATGCCTTTCTTGCCTGCAATCCAGTTTTGCAGTTTGGTTTTCAATTCTGCAACCGAACTGACCATAAAGGCGAGTCTGTCGTCCATTGGCTCACGTCCAACCTGCAAGGTATAAGACATGGATACCAAATCGACCGATTCGTTTTCTTCGATGTAGGTCAACAAATCTTTCGCACGTTCAATCAAACGCTCTGAATCATCAGAATCACGCGCCGACAATGGAATCGCGTATTTGCCATCGTCTGTGACCACCGCCACGTCAGACTTGCTGGCAACCGCAGGCACATACTCAGACACTACAACGTGTGCGTTAGTACCGCTGAAACCGAAGGAACTGACAGCCGCTTGGCGCAATTCTCCCGGCAACACATTCCAGTCTTGCAATGTGTCGTTAACAAAGAACGGGCTGTCGTCGAGATCAATCATCTCGTTCAACTGTTCAAAGTTAATGGTGGGCGGTAATTGTTTATTCTTGATAGATAGCATCAGTTTGATGAAGCCGGAGATACCTGCAGCCCACAAACAGTGCCCCATGTTGCTCTTGGCAGAGCCCAGAGCACAGTAATTCTTGCGATCCGTTAGCGCTGTGAAGGACTTCATCAAGCCTTCAATTTCGATAGGGTCGCCTAATGGCGTACCTGTACCGTGCGCTTCAATCAGTTGAATATGACCCGGATCGATATTGAATCGGGTATACACATCTTTCAACAGAGCCGCTTGTTGTTCAGGGTTCGGAGCAGTAATACCGTTGGTCTTACCGTCCTGATTCAAGCCCCAGCCACGGATAACGCCCTGAATGTTGTCGTTGTCGCGTTCAGCGTCCGACAAACGTTTCAGAATAATTGCGCCCACCGCTTCGCCCGGTACGAAACCGTTAGCACGATGGTCGAAGGTGTAACAACGACCATCAGGTGACAACATGCCGGTTTGGCTACACATGATGTGCATGGTTGGGCTTGCCATCACAGCAACACCACCGGTAATCACCATGTCTGCGCTGCCCGTTGCCAAGCTTTCACAGGCTTGTGAAATCGCCACCAAAGACGATGAACACGCGGTGTCGATTGGCATACACGGCCCTTGCAGGTTCAGGAAATAAGCTAAACGAGCAGAAAGGATAGCGTTTGCACCGCCGGTAAAGCCTTGTGCGCTTAATACGGTTTCCAGCGACATTTGCTGATAATCGTTCGCGCCCGCACCGACAAATACGCCGGTTTTGCTGCCCGACAAGCTTTGCGGATTGATACCGGCATTTTCCAAAGCTTGCCAGCAAGTTTGCAGGAACAAGCGTTGCTCAGGCGCCATGGCTTCGGTTTCAACCGGCATAATGTTGAAGAACATGGTGTCGAACAGATCATATTCCTGCAACGAGCCCATATAACGGCTGTTGGTTTTGCCCGGAGTGATGTTCGGCTCGTAATAACGGTTAATGTCCCAACGATCCGCTGGAATTTCAGTAATACAGTTGCGGCCTGTGGCCAGATTTTCCCAGAACTCGTCGATATTGTTCGCCATTGGGAATTGACCCGCCATACCAATCACGGCGATAGGCTCAAACTGGCTAACAATGGACTTGTCTTGACGCGCTTTGCCCGCTGTACGCCATGACTTAAGCTGCTTGCTTGAAGTGACAACGCTGGTTGCCGCCACAGGCGCAGCTTCAGGAGCTTGATAAACGGCTTGAGCTGCTGGTGCTGACTGAACAACGGAAACTGGCTCATTTTCAATCTGAGACACAACAACCGTTTCTGTACTAACAGGCAGCGAGCCTTGTTGCTCTGCCAAGCCTTTTACGAATGCCGCAAACTGGTTCAGCGTTGGGTAGCTGTACACTTTCGGCGCTTCGATATTAGTGCCGTATTCGTCGTTAATCTTGCGTACCCAGGTCACGCTGCTGATAGAGTCCAGCCCCAAATCAATGAACTGAGTATCCGGGTCGATATCAGACTCATTCATATGCAGCTCTTCCGCCAACAAACCTTTCAGCTTGGCAGTAACGGCTGGTAATGCATCAACGGCTCTGGTCGTGGTGACTGTTTTAGTAACAGGCGCAGCTTGCACTGGTGCAGGCGCTGTTCCGGTCACTTGTTGCGTTACTTGTTGCGTTACTTGCTGAGAGACCACTGGCGAAACCAGAGTTGCTCTAGCCTGTTCCGCTGGGGCAACAGCCTGTACAGGAGCAGCACTAGTAGCAGAGACAGCACCAGATTTCTCAGCCTGTTCTTTTACAAAGCGAGCAAACTGGTTCAGCGTTGGGTAGCTGTACACTTTCGGCGCTTCGATATCTGTGCCGTACTCGTCGTTGATCTTACGCACCCAAGTCACGCTGCTGATGGAATCCAGACCCAAGTCAATGAACTGGGTATCAGCATCAACATCGCTTTCTTCCATATGCAGCTCTTCCGCCAACAAAGCACGTAGCTTGGCAGTGACTGTTGGCAAGGCATCAACCACTCTTTGAGCCGTGGTCGCAGGCGCGGCAGCGGCGACAGGTTTGCTAACAGGAGCAGCTACCGGTGCTGGAGCAACAGACGTACCCGACACTTGCTGAGTCACGCCCGGAGACACCAGATTCGCGCGGGAAACCGTGTCGTTTTCAACAGTCGCTTGTGGCGCTGGTGCTGCTGGTGCAGACGCTGACGGAGCTGCAACTTTTTCAGCCTGCTCTTTCACATAACGAGAAAACTGATTCAATGTGGGATAGCTGTAAACCTTCGGTGCTTCAATGTGAGTACCGTACTCTTCATTGATATGACGTACCCAGGTCACACTGCTGATGGAATCCAGCCCCAAATCAATGAACTGGGTATCCACATCAACATCCGACTCTTCCATATGTAGCTCTTGTGCTAACAAGGCTTTAATGGTGGCCAGCACTTTGCTCAAATCCAGCGTTGCGGCTGATGCTTTTTGGCTTGCTACCGGAGCCGCTGACAAAGGAGCCGAAACAGGCGCAGATGCAGGAGCTGAAACACCTGTCACTTGCTGATTCACCGTTGGGGAAACCAGATTGACGCGCGGCGTGTCTACTACAACAGCCGCGGGCGCTGGTGTTTCAAGCGCAACCGCAGGCGCTGCTACAGGAGCAGTAGACTGCTTCTCTGCTTCGCCTTTAACAAAACGAGCAAATTGATTCAAGGTTGGATGACTATAGACTTTTGGCGCTTCAATATCAGTGCCATATTCGTCGTTGATCTTACGTACCCAAGTCACGCTGCTGATGGAATCCAGACCCAAATCAATAAATTGAGTATCTGGGTCGACATCCGACTCATTCATATGCAGTTCTTCAGCCAACATGCTGCGCAATACTGCTGTGACTTCTGGCAGTTTCAACTCAACCGCTTTTGCTGGTGCAACTGGTGTAGCAGAAGCTGTAACAGGAGCAGCTTGAACGGGAACAGAAAGCGTTACCGGCTTAACGGTATTCGCAGGCGCAGAAGGAGCCGCTTCTGGCATTCCCAGAGAAATTTTCGGTTTCGCCAGATTTGTCGGTGCTGTTGCTTTAGTGCTTGTATCCGCACCCGTATCAGCACCCGCGTTAAACTGGCCTTGAATCTGACTTAGCGCTGCATCCTGACCCACAAAGGTCTCATCATGCATTGCCAGTTCACGCTCATAGGTATCACTCACCTGAGCATGTAAATTAGCGGTTAACTGGTGTTTAACGCCAACCAAAATACTGTAATCCAGCTTGGCAATCTTGTGCGCTAACTCAATGGCTGCATTCACCACCTCTTTACGTGGCGCAACCGGGAACAACATGCCTTTAGCTTGTAGTTCCTTACCGGAATGCTCTCTGGCGGTGAACATGGTTTCACGCGCCAAATCCAAACCAATTTGATGTGGGAATACAAAGGTAGAACCCGCGCCCGGCGTAAAGCCATAACCCATGTAAGGGCTTAGGTATTTGCTTTCAGCACCAAACATCAGGAAGTCGGCAAACATGCCCAGTGTCCAGCCACCACCAATACCATGACCTTGCATGGCAGCGATAACCGGCACTTTACAGGCCATTGCCAAATGATAAATGTTCGTGTCGGTAAACTTGGCCTTACCTTCCTGAATAGCTAACAAGCTGTCTTTGGTACCGCCCGACGCGAAGTAGTTATCGTATCCGGTCAACACCACGGCTTTGTAAGCAGAAGACGCTTCGATATGCTCGAACACTTCCATTACACCCGCCACGAAATCTGGCGAGAACATATTCTTGGCGTCTTTGTCAGCCAATTCCACAAGCAACACACCATCTGGGTGCGCCGTTGCGGTAACGACCTTGGACTGCAAGGTCACTTTGTGGGCAACTTTAGGCAATTCAGCCGCGTTATATTCAACGGTTTTCCACTCAGGCTTGGCGTCCAGCTTGGCTTTCAATTCCGCACTTGACGCTAGTTTCCAGGCTTTTAAGGTAGAAAACGGGAATTTACTCCAGGCATCCGCGATTGCATTAGCGGTAGCGACGATATCGGCTCTTGGCACAACATTCACACGTTTTGCCAGTGTTTCACCTGTGTACTCTTGCCCTGAAAGCAAGATTTCACGACCAAAGTCTGTACCTAAACGGTATGGCAATAATGCCGCAGCCGCTTTTGCACTGGAAGGCTCGGCAAGCGCACCTGCAATGGTGAAGTTACACTCAAGGCTGTACAGGATAGCATCGGCTGATTGTGCAACCAGGAAGCTATTGCCATGGGCGTTGCTCTCAATGGCAGCGATCACTGGCACTGGTGCGTCACGGAATACGGATTGCAGTAATTCAACGGTTTCCGGCTTGGCACTCACCGCAGAATCCGGCAAGAAATTATGGTAATCACTGCTGAATACCACTGCTTTCACGCCAGAATCGTCGTGAATTTGCCCCATGATGTCAGACAACTGCGTGGCGAAATTCGGCATCGCCGCTTTTGGACGAACCACCGCGCGAATTTCCAACACGCCGTTGGCGTGAGTCTTAATATCGAAATGTCTGGATGAAGTGGTAATGCCGAATTTCACTGCTTTGGCATTATCAACACTTAACACCGCTTCTTCAGCTAGCGCTTTCGCTGCGTCATTGACTTTACCAGCCAAGCGTTGCTTCAATAAATTCAACGCTTTTTGCGGCATACCCGACATGGTCTTGGCAAGCTTGTCGGCGTAGGCGTCAACGTCATTGGCTGCCACAACAGGGGTATTCCACGACTTGGCTTTTAGCTCAGCTCCGGTATAGCCCTTGCTGGTGTAATACATGATGTCATCAGCTTTACTGGCACCAAAGCGTTCGACGAAGAGCAAGCCTTCGGCTGAACTTGGGAAGATACCCTGATCCACATCAGTAAATTGAACCTTGGCGGCATCGCTCAGGATCAGGAAGTCACACAGTGCTGCTAAAACAAAGCCACCGCCAGTCACATCGCCTTTTGCAACCGCAATAACAGGATATGGGAAGTTCGCCAAATTCGCGGTTAACTGCCCTTTCACTGCATTATTTAATTGCGCACGGTTACCGGTTAACCAAGTATTCGCCGTGGATTTCACCAATACCGCTTTCACTGCATTGGTTTTCTTCGCGGCAGCTAATGCTTGATTAAATTGGTCAACCACAGCTTCGGTTAATTCACCGCCTGCAATTTCGATAGTGAAAACGCCATCGGCATGGTCATGTAAGGTAACAAAAGATTCTGTGCTGACGGTTTTACCCGATACGGAAGAACGACTAAATTCAATCAGCTTGATAATCGGTTTCGTTAATGAACCAGCCTGCTCATTGCTTTCAACTGTCTTGTCGATTAGCTTGATGATGGGTTTTTGGATATTGTCTTGAGGCTTGATTTCTTCTAAATGAGCAGTCTCAGCCAGTGGAGACACATTATCAGATGCATCTTTATCACCAGCTTCATCAGCCACAAACAGGTTGCTGGTAAATGCCGTGCTGGATGGTTGTCTTTGCGTTTCCACTTTAGCAATTGTAGGTGCAGGTGCAGTCACTTGAGCAGAAGCTGAGTCTAACGAAATAACAGGTTTGCTTGCTACTTCAGTAGTCGTTGCTTCAACCGCTGGGGCTTCAATCGCTGGTGCGGTTTCAACAACAGTTTGAGCCGCTTGAGCCACATGAACAGCTTGAGCCGCCACTTGATATTGCGCACCCATAATTTGAACGCAAACGTTACCGCTGGCATCCAGAATGTCGATATCAACGCCAACATCACTCAATGTGCGTTGACCATAACGTACCCAAGCTGTCGCGCTTTGACCATCGTTTTGCGAAACAGGACTATAAATGCGCACACTCTGAATAGCATGAGGCACAACCTGAGCATTGCCCAACATCACGGCTGCGGCCTGTATCGCCCCGTCAATTAAACCTGGATGTAATACAAATGCCGAAGCATTGTCAGCATCGGTCACGGCTAATTCAGCCAGCAACTGGTTACTACCCAAACTCAATGATTGAATGCTTTGATAAGCCGGAGTGACTGCCAGGCCGTTTGCGGCAAAGTTTTCGTAAACCGCGCTGCTATTCAGCACACCTTGTTTCATTTGCGCATTTAACAAGGCCAGATCATGTTGCAACAAAGCAGTATTAGCCGTGAAGACCGCCTGCCCTTGCGCATGAACCGTATCAACACCAGCATTGATGCTGTAAATTTCAAAATCAACTTGACCGCGACCACGATCAAACAAGGCAATCGACACTTTGCTTTCATCGCCAGTCACAGAGAAAGATTGCGCCCAGTTGACATTGTGCAGTTCAACCGCTCTTGAAGAATCTTCCTGGGCAGGAGCAGCCAATTCCACCGCCGCACGCGCCATTTCCAGATAGCCTGAAGCAGGCAAGACTTTCTGCCCTGCCAAATCGCTGTTTAGCAAGCTGGAAGACTTGTTCAGTGTGGTGCTGTAGCTTTGTTGATTCAAATCGGAAGTATTGGTGTGAACCAATGGATGCAAGGCGTCAGCCGCAACACGTACTACAGTTTGCGTCGGTGCATGCAAGTTCACCCAGTAACGGTCACGGGCAAACGGATAAGTCGGCAAGCTGATACGTTGTGGTCTAACAGCATTCTGATAGAACTTGCTCCAATCCAGATCCAGACCTTTCACCCAAAGATCAGCCAACTTGCTGAACTTCTTATTCACTACCCACTTATCCAGTGTTTCCTGGAAGTCAGCATCGGCAACAAACAAGGCCAGGGTATCTTTGTTCTTCTTAACCTGACCACGGAAAGCTTCGCTCTCTGACTCATCGCCAGACACAAAGGCTTTAAGCTGTTGTTTCAGCTCATCAACCGAGTTAACCAGGAAGGCTAAACGCTCTTCTAACGCTTCACGACCGACCTGCAAGGTGTAAGCCATAGAAGCCAAATCAACATTGCCTTGCTCACGCTCAATGAAAGCCAGTAAATCTTGTGCTTTTTGCTGCAATTGAGCGTCGATACGCGCAGATAGCGGCACGATTACGGTAGAAGAGCTGCTGGTTTGAATCGCAGGTACAGCGCCCATGTATTCTTGTACGATAACATGGGCATTACCGCCACCGGCACCAAAGGAAGAAATACCCGCAATGCGCGGAATTTCCTGCATCTTGCCGTTAACGTTACGAGTCGGACGTTTCCACTCGCTGACGTTGTGTTGCACCACAAATGGCGTTTGGCTGAAGTCGATTTCAGGGTTGAACACTTCAGAATGCAATGAAGGCACTAGCTTCTTGTGCTTCATTTGCAGCAGGACTTTGGTTAAACCACCAATACCCGCTGCGGATTCAGCATGACCAATATTCGACTTCAACGAGCCAATAGCACAGAAGCCTTTGTCTTTGCTGGTTTGTGAGAATGCACGGGTTAAGCCACGGATTTCAATGGGGTCGCCCAAGGCGGTTCCCGTACCGTGCGCTTCAATGTAGCTGATGTGATCCGCAGGAATACCCGCACGGTCAATGGCCTTGGCAATCAGGTTTGCTTGTGCAACCGGATTCGGCACTGTATAGCCGTTTGTCTTACCGCCAGCGTTAATGGCTGTGCCTTTAATTACCGCATAGATATGGTCGCCATCTTGCTCCGCTTTATCCAGCGGTTTCATGATGATACAGCCCACACCTTCAGAATCCACAAAGCCGTCGGCATTCGCGCCGAAGGTCTTACAAGCGTTACCTTCCGATAACATGGTAAATTCTGACAATACCTGATAGTGAACCGCGTCGATAATCAGGTTCACACCGCCCGCAATGGCGATGTCGGTAAAGCCACTGAACATGCTGTCTAATGCCACATGAATGGCGGTCAGTGAAGACGAACATGCCGTATCAACCGCCATTGACGGCCCTTGATAGTTAAACAGGTAAGAAATACGGTTCGCCACAGAATAATGCAACGACTGACGCAGGTAGCGCGAGTTCATCACCCCTGCGAAAACACCGATTTTCTCATTATCGCCCAGGTTGTATGGGGTATAACCCGCATCTTCGATAGCGTGATAGCAAGATTCCAGGAACACGCGCTCTTGCGGATCCATCTGCTTGGCTTCTTTGGGCGATATTTTGAAGAACAAAGGATCGAACTTGTCGATATCTGTCAGGAAAGATCCCCACTTACTGTAGATCTTGCCTGGAGCGCCCTTCATTGGATCATAGTATTCTTGCCAATCCCAGCGTTCAGCTGGAATTTCAGTGGCGCAGTTTTTGCCATCCAGCAGGTTTTGCCAGAATTCATGCAAATGCGTGGCTTGTGGATAACGTCCATCCAAACCGATAATAGCCACGTCAAAAGTACGCAAGCCATTGTTGCTGCTGGTTGCTGGCACATCCTGAATCGGTTGCATGCGACCACGACGTACACCACGACGTCCCGTTGAAGCAGCAGGCGTAGCCGCAGCTGCAACAGCAGGTGCTGGCGCAGAAGAAACCGGAGCTGAAACAGCAATCGCTTCTGGCACTTCTTCACCAATAACCGCTTTTAATTCATCGGGTTTAGATTCAACGAAGTAATCCACCAAGCCATTAATGCTTTGTACTTCAAAGAACAAGGTACTGGTGATATCCGGGAAGACCTTACGTAAACGGTTGGTCAACTGAACCACAAGAATTGAATCCAGACCGTATTCGGCAAACTGCTGAGCTACGCCGATTTGGTTTGGCTTCATTTTCAGGGTTTCGGCTACCAGCTTCTGGAAGTAAGTCACGCAATGTTCGCGGAACGCAACGCTGTTAATATCAAACGCAGCTTGAGCGACAGGTGCTGCTTGCACTTGAGCTACTGGCGCAGATGCAGCCACAGAAACAGCAAGCGCTTCCGGAGCGACTTCACCAATCACCGCTTTTAATTCTTCCGGCTTGGATTCAGTGAAGTAATCCACCAAACCATTAATGCTTTGTACTTCAAAGAACAAGGTGCTGGTGATATCCGGGAAGACTTTACGCAAACGGTTAGTCAACTGAACCACCAGAATCGAATCCAGACCATATTCGGCGAACTGTTGGTTCACACCGATTTGGTTTGGCTTCATTTTCAGGGTTTCAGCCACCAGTTTCTGGAAGTAAGTAACACAATGTTCACGGAACGCACCGCTGTTTACATCAACAGCAGCAGGCGCAGCTTGCACCACTTGCTGTGCTGGCACGGCGGCTTGTACATTGGCTTGAGCTGTTTGTACAGGAGCTGCTTTCTTCTCAGTTTCAACAATACGTTGGCGGATCCAGCCGTCACTGTTCGCCGCAATCACCTGCTGACCTAAATCGTGTGCGCCCGGAATAGAGAAGACAAGATTATCAAAGCCTTCGTTTTCCAACACCAAACGCCAATGTTCAGGCGTTAATGCCGCAGTTCCTTCCAAACGAACTGGCATGTCTTCGTACAACCACCAACCTTCGAGCAAACCAAAGGTTAAGTGACTGAACAACGACCAGTTACTCAATTCGTTCAGCAACAGGATACCGTTATGCTTCATCGCAGCCTTGGCAGTACGCAAGGTCTCACGAATATTGGACGTGGCGTGTAATACGTTAGTCGCCACAATCACATCATATTTGTTGGCATCAATGCCGGTTTGAACTAACGGCTTGGACACGTTGAAAATAGCCGTGGTAATGGCTGGGAATTGCGGCTGATAATGCTCTTCCGCATGCATCAGGAAGGCTTTGGACAAATCGGTGTAGCAGTATTCCACAACGTTGTCTTTGTACTGTTGTAGATGTGGCAACAACTTGGTTGTAGTACCACCCGTACCGGCACCAATTTCCAGAATACGAATTTGAGCTTTCTCGTTTGCGGCTTTCTTCTGTTTCAGCACTTCAGCAAGGGTTTCGCCCAACACTTCGTTGTAGTAGTCAGACAAGGCATTGCCTTTGTAGACGCCTTCAACCAGGTGCATGGATGAATCCGGGAACATGATGTCGGTAGACAGCACTTTGCCGCTCAAAACATCAGGTAAACCACGCAAACAGGCTTCTAACAGATTGGATTGCGCTTTCAGATCCGGGTTGGCAACCCAGGCGCCTTTCTTGCTATCCCATTCCTGCCATAAGGCGTTCAGGTCTTTAACCGGCTTTTTGAATTCTAACTTGTCAGACAGGAAGCCATGCGCTTGCAGGTAATCAATGCTGCTGACCAACCAACGGTCGTAGAACCTGGCAGGTTTGTTCGCCAAGCCCAATGAATCAATGGTGGTTTTGCCACCTTTGAACAAGCCCACTTTATCCAGACTGGCAGCCAGAATCTCTTCTGCAAGAGGTTGCATTTCAGGGTCAGTCAACAAGCCACCTTGTAGCTTACCAATGCGCTCTTGAGTATCTTGTTTCTTAAGCGTTTTTTGAACCGTTGGTAATACCAAAGCATCGGTTTCAGGATAATAAGTAATGCTTTCGGTCAGGGTCAGTTCGTCGAAGGCTTGTGTGCTCAACGCCTTGATCACTGCCATTTGCGATACGCCAGAACCAATCAGGGTTTCCAGCGCTTGCATACCGTCTTCGGGTTCGATGGAACCAACGCCCTGCGCTGCCATACGCTTGGTGTAATATTCGTCGGTCACAATACCGACGTTACCCCAATAGCCCCAGTTGACGGTTTTAATTGGATAGTCGTGAGTCTGCCCTAACATTTGCGCAAAAGCGTCTTTGAAAGTACAGCCCGCAGAATAGTTGGATTGTCCTGGTGACTTGGTAAAGGCCATCATGGACGAGAAGAACAACATGAAATCCAGATCTTGCTTACCGAAGACCTTGTCCATGTTGACGCAAATATCGACTTTGGCATTCAAGCTGGCTTTGAAGCGATCTTCTTCCATTTGCTTCAAGCTTTGATCCAACAGAACGATAGCGGAATGGATAACCCCATCCACTTTCTTATGAGTTTTAGCAATTTCCTTGCTGGCTTTCAGCAAATCATTGTAGTTCTGCGCGTCGGCTTGAATGTAAACAGGTGCCTTTGATGAAGAGCCGCCAAGTTTGCCAAGTTCATCGATCTTGGCCTGAATATCGGCATTAATGGCTTTACGACCCAACCAGATCATATTGGCCTGGAAGTGCTCGATCATGTAGCGGCTCCAGACTTCTCCTAAACCGCCTGAACCACCCACAACCACATACACGCCGTTCTGCTTAAAGGCAGGCGCATGTTCTGGCAAACCGTAAATACGTGCCAAACGATAGCTCATCCACTCGCCATTGCGATGGGCAATGCCATCACCCAGCGGGTTCCACGCCAAACGCAAACACTCTTGCGCAGCAACGCTTTCCAGAGATTCGATATCCAGCAAGCGAATATTCCAATGCGGATATTCTTTTGCGGTACTGCCGATTAAACCAAACACGCTGGCGTGAGTCGGGTTATTCACCTCGCCTTCTTTTACCCGCTGAGTGTTACCGGTGATCACCGTCAGTTGTAAATCTTTGCTTTCGTAATCCAAAGCTAACAAGGCTTTGATAGTACGGAAAACGTTAATCACACCGGTTTGCTGAGCCGCGATCATGTCAGACGCCGCTTTCGCGCCTAAATCCGGGGCAATCCAGACCAATTGATCAAAACTTGCATTCGCCAATTCTTTTTGAATGCTGGCAACAGTTGCGTTGTTCGGTACTTTTAATTGCGCGGTATTGGGGAATTGCGATTTTAGCCATTCCAACTGGGCTTTGTTGCCACCCAACAGTAACAATTTGGCATCAGCAGCAATATCAACAGCATCCAAAACCTCAGCCGCAACCGGATCCCAAATGGGCGCTAAATTCTGAATGCCCGGCTTAAATCCGCCTAAAGCTACAGGTTCATCGTTCTGGGCATTTGCCTGAGCCTGAGCCACAGCCATAGCTGGCGCTGAACTGGCAAGTGCTGTGCTAACAGCTTGAGCACTAGCTACGCCCTGCTTCGCCGCTTCCAGATTACGGGAAGAGAAACCACGTAATTGCGCTAATACATTGCCTTGCGGATCGCACAGGTCAATGTCCAGCTTCACAATCGCCGCGCCCGGCTGGCTGCCTGGCGAATAACGAACCCAGGCATAGGTTTCAGCATTCACTGAACCGAAAATATCGATAGATTCCAACGCGAACGGTAACGCAGGCTGTGCTGGAACCTGCGTCATATCACCATAAAAGCCGATAGACACTTGCAGCGCACAATCCATCACACTTGGGTGTAATACGTATTTGTTGCTATCTTGCGCTAATGATTCAGGTAATTGTAAATGACCCAGCAATTGGCGATCGCCACGCTCGATAGACTCAATACCCTGATGCGCTGGCCCATAATGAATACCCATTTGGGTAAAGCCCTGGTACACGCTGTTGCGAGCAATGTTACCCAGATTCATTTGTGCTTTAATCTGAGCAATGTTCAGCTTGCCCGGTACACCAGCGTTGACATAAGACGCTTGCCCTTGGCAGTGAATGGTTTCATTACCCTTGTCATCAAGGCTATAAACTTCAAATTCCAAATTCTGAACGTTATCGTCATCACCATACAAGGCGATTTGAATGTCACGTTTGTCAGCAACGATAATAGGCTGAACCCAAACCACATTGCGCAATTGCAATGTGCCCGCAATGCCTTGAGAGGCAGTGGCATTTTCAATAGCCGCACGCGCCATTTCCAGATAGCTCACGCCCGGCAGGATCTTCTCGCTGGCCTGCCCCGGCGCCGCAACCTGATGATCATCAAGGAAGAACTCTTCACCGGTAAAAGTACTGGTGTAGCATTGCTGAGTTAAATCGGAGGTATTGGCATGCAATAACGGATGTAACTGGCTTGGCAGATGAGATGCAACTGGCTTTGCGGCTTCTGCAGGGTCGATAAAACCATCTTCTATCCAGTAACGATCTTTGGTGAAACAGTAAGTAGGCAAGCTGATGCGATGGAAAGCATGAACCGGATCTTTAGCGTCCTGATACATAAAGTTCCAATCAAGATCCGTACCGTTAACCCAGTAATTGCCTAATTCTTCTTGCTTACCGTCTTTAATGAATTCTTTGAATAATGCGGGTGCATCATCTTCATCTTCCAGCAGGTCGACTTTGTCGTCGCCTTTTAATGCACCTTCAACGGGCAATTGGCAGAAACTATCTGGCTTACCTTGCAGATAATTCATCATGCTTTGATGCAGTTCTTCAACAGACGTGACATTGAACAAAACACGTTCCGCCATGCTGACACGTCCAACTTGCATGGTATAGGCCAGTTCTTCAATGCTGATGTCGGTGCGCACGCCCTTGTCTGTGGCAAGGAAATTAACGAAATTACCAATGTATTCCTGCAAGTTTTCGCTGTTACGCGCAGAAACAGGCACAGCTACCGCTTTTTCCACTTTAGTGGCTTTCTTGCGTTCAGCCGGAATGTATTCTTCCAAAATAGCGAATGCGTTAGTACCGCCTACACCCAGGCTGTTCACCGCTGCGCGGCGCGGGGTTTTGCCCGCTTGCCACGGAATGGTTTTGCCATTCACATAGAAAGGTGATGTATCAAACTTGATACGAGGGTTCGGTGTTTCATAGTGCAAAGTGGGTGGAATTTGCGCATGTTTAAGCACTAATACGGCTTTGATAAATGCAGTAATACCCGCAGCGGCTTCCAAATGTCCAACGTTGCTTTTTACTGCACCCAATGCGGTGCTATTCGGTACCACTTCTTTGGTTTTAAAAGCCGACGCCAACGACTTCACTTCTTCCGGGTCGCCGACGTAGGTTCCGGTACCGTGAGTTTCGATGAAACCAATGGTATCAGGTTCAACGTCTGCCTTGATTAATGCGTCTTTAATACAGCGGATCTGGCCTTTGGCAGAACTCGCTGCATAGCTCATCTTGCCCTTACCGTCATTGTTAATGACTGTGCTTTTGATGACTGCGTGAATGTTGTCTTGATCCCGAATCGCATGTTCGAGCTTTTTCAGCATGACCAAACCCAGACCACTACCAAATACTACGCCATCAGCGCCCGCATCAAAGGTTTTGACATGTCCGGATTTAGAAAAGATGTAGCCGTCGCGGTATTCATAGCCCTGAATATGTGGAACGCGAATAGTCACACCACCGGCTAATGCCATATCGCATTCACCCTGCATCAAACTTAAGCAAGCTTGATGCACTGCAACCATAGAAGTTGAACAGGCGGTTTGTACCGTGATACTTGGGCCAATAAGATTGAGCTTATAAGAAACGTAGGTTGCCAAAAAGTCCTTATCGTTGCCCAAATGGGTAGGACTGGCAGTAATTTTTTCAAAGTGAGAATTGTGATTGACGAAATGAGAAAAATAGCTGGTCGGCACCCCTCCAGAACCAGCAAACACGCCGACATTTTGTGGCGCATTAACCGCATAACCTGCATCTTCCAATGTTTCCCATGCACACTGCAAAAACAAGCGCAGTTGTGGATCCATTAATTCAGCTTCAATGGGTGGGATTTTGAAAAACGTCGGATCGAATTTATCAAAGTCGTCCAGAATTGGCGCGGCTTTGACATAGTTACTATCGGCTAAATCGGCTTCAGATACACCAGCATTTCTTAACTCCTCATCGGAAAGAGGAACAATGCTTTCCTTCCCTTCAATCAGGTTTTCCCAAAATTGAGAAATGCTGTTGGCACCTGGAAATTTGCCCGCCATACCTATAACGGCGATATCACTATTTTTCGTCTTCATCTGTTTCTCATGCTCTTAGGATTTTCACAACGCTTCCTTGGAGGGAATCATCTCACTTCAAAAGGCAATCCAGATGGATTGCAAAACCTGATCTGATTGAGAAAAAATGACTTTATAGGCAACAACGTAGGGTGAGCATGAATGACAATTAAGGCTGACGGAAGGCACAAGAATACTCTCGGGTGAGAGCCCCCTCTCACCCAAACACAAACCCAAAGTAATAGCAATTGTGCAGTTGTTTTCTTATCGCCACTCCGTGAAACGTCTATTTTGTCGATTCAGGGGCGGTTGCGCTTATTATTATTGTCTAATTCAGATCAGGTTGATTTTCATCAATCTGGATTAAGCACTTTTTTCCAGACTCTTTGCATATACTTTGCAAAGATCTTTAATTGTTCTGATATCAGTAATCATCACATCTTCATCTTCAAATGGGTCGATGCCGAATACTTCTTCCAGATTCGCGATCAAGGCAGCCACACCCAATGAGGTGAAACCCAAATCGTCAACAATTTCCTGGCTGTCTTTCAAATCAGGCAGATTAAGGTCTTGAGTAGCTGCAACTTCTTGAATTACTGCGATGATTTTTTCTTTTACTTCAGTGCTGTTCATTTCAATTCTCCAATTAAACTGTTAATCCGCCGTCGACAACGAAAGTTTGTCCGGTCATGAATTTGGCTTGGTCTGACAATAGGTAGGTAACAACATCAGATACATCATCAACAGTACCCAAACGACCCAGAGGAGTTTGACGGATGATGCGCGCCTTTTGCTTGTCGGTAAGTTGGTCAGTCATGTCAGTTTCCATGAAGCCCGGTGCAACCGAGTTAACACGAATACCCATGCTGCCCAATTCTTTGGAAAGGCTGCGAGTGAAGCCATCCATTGCCGCTTTGGTTGCGCTGTATGCCGCAACACCTTTATAGCCACGAATACCAACGATAGAAGAAATGTTGATGATAACGCCGAAGTTAGCCACCATCATTTGCTTGGCAACCATTTGAGAAAGGCGAATTGTGCCTTCCAGGTTAACGGTCAACATTCTGGAAATGTCGTCGCCTTTTTGCGTCGTCAACAAACCTTCGTTTGCCATGCCCGCACTGTTGATCAAGTAACCAACACGCCCAAAGGCTTCACGAACACTACGCAAGAATTGAGACAGCTTTTTGCTGTCAGACACGTCAACCGCTTCCCAGTACAATTTGCCTTCGTACTCTTTCATCAGGCTTTCAAGATTTGGGGTGCTCTTACGGCTGAAAGTTGCAACATAATAGCCTTCGGCTAATAGTTTCTTGGCGATGGCGAACCCCAACCCTTTACTGCCACCACTAATGACAACGACTTTTTTGCTTGAATCGACCACTTGCTCGCTCCACTTGTTCTTTAAATTTACAATTCGCTGCTTAAATTCGTAATACCGACAACCGAGCCATTAAGCTGGCTGGCTGTTCTCTTTGGTTTTACGGATCTTCTTGAATCGATTACCTACCACGTTGTCATCTTTCGCAATGGTGATAAGGCGTGGCACTTTGAAAGGCGCTAAATTGGCCGTACAAAGGTCGGTAATACGCTTTTTGAAAGCCACAGGTTCTTCTTCATGTTCCAACACGAATTCAGCCCATACCATTTGTCCAGTAACCGGGCTTTTCTTGGCTTTTACGATAACGTCTTTGACGTTTTCCTGTTCCAACAAGAAACTTTCTACTTCGATGGGGTAAACCTTCTCACCCGCAACGTTAATGATTTCAGATTCACGTCCCAGAATGCGGAAGTATTCGCCGTCCACTTCGACTTTGTCACCTGTGTTGTACCAGCCTTCATCATCGAACGGGCTTGGTGCATTCAGATAACCCAGCATGGACTGCTTACTCTTGATCCACAGAACGTCATCAACCACTTTCAATTCAAAGCCAGGGCCGCCGATCTTCATCCAGCGAGAAGAGTTGTCTTTGGATTTAGTGGCCAAAATACCCAGCTCAGACAAACCATAGGTTTGTTTCAAAGTAACGTCAGGCATGATCTTGTTAATGCCATTCAAGGTTGAATTTGGCATTACTTCTGTACCGTAGGTGACTACTTTCAGAGAAGAGAAGTCGTAGTGCTCATACATTTTGGACATCAACAACATGGTCAGGAATGAAGGGGTCGTTGGTAACAACTCAACCTGGAATTCCTGAATGCAGTGACAGATGTCTTTCGCCTGACGAGAGGGAGAAGTCACGATAGTTCCGCCATTGAACATAACGGCGAACAAGGTATTGATACCACCGATATGATCCAGCTTCAGGAACAACAAGGTTCTGAAAGAAGGGCGAACTTTGTCTGAATATTTTTCAACCATACGCTGGTAATCCAGCAATACAGCTTTGCTCTTACCTGTCGTACCCGATGTATAGATCACGAAGCCAGCTTTGCCTTCATTCACCAGAGGCGCCATTAATTCGTGAACGTCGGCGTTGCCACCAGAAACATCTTCACAGGTGACAGTGTCCGGATTGATATTGTTCAAATCGGTCACAGTCAATAATTTGGTTGCACAGGCGACTTCCAGACGTTCGCCGAAATCAGCGCGATCGTCTTCTGATAAAGGAATAACAATACAGCCTGTTTCAATCAGTGCTTGTAGCAAAGCTACGGTGTCAATGTGGTAATCAGACACTAAACCGACGCGGTCACCGGTTTTAATACCCCATGATTGAATCGCTGCCAACCAGTTGTCTACATTGTTAGTAAACTCGGCGTACGTAACAGAGCCGGATGCATTAACTGCAATTAATTTGTCATCGAACTGTTGAAGTCGTTCTCTTACCCAATTCATGTTTTGATCCTTAATTTTTCAGCTTCGTTTACGCCGTTTAATCAAAATACACAGTGAACCGGTCATCGATTCTGGTTCACTGACTCATGAAACCAGTGTGAGTGAGCGACATTCGATTCAACATCCGGGAATGTCGCTCACCCCCGGCGTTACAAACGCAACGCCACAGGTGTGCTTTTATGCTTATGCAGCAACAGGTACAGCTTGACCTTTAGGCGTGTTAGCGCCTTTGAACAACAACCACAAACCTAATGGGATTTCATAGAAAGTAGGTGCCCACAGGATGTCCATTGTTTCTTTGGTGATGATGTTGGTTGCTTGCAGCGGCAATCCGAAGAAAACGATGATTGACGCGAAGAAGCAGAACGCACACACCCAGCGAGGTAGTGAAGGTTGTTGTGCTTTGTAGAACAAGGCAAAGAACATGGCATTACCCAAACAGAAGAAGAAAGAAGCAACGATTAAGCCCATTCTTTCAAACTCAAGCAAAAGGTGAGCAACAGGGAAGTAAGAAGCTTTGTCACCTGCGGCAGCCGCAGCGTAGTTGTTTGCAATTTCAGTCAAATAGATAGAACTTAATTCCGCAGTACCCGCCATTGCAGTTTCTACAGAACGAAGTACCAATGCCATCAAGGCCAAACCGAAGAATTTACGGTCAGCACGGATCAACAATAGGAATAGTGAAGTTGCAAAAATTAAGGTAGCAACTTTAGATGCAAATTTTGCAGTCCAGGCAATAAAGCCTACATCTGGATTATCTGCAATGTTTTGTAGTGTTGTTGCAATGTCATCAGCTTTCAAGAAGTCCCACTGCCAGGCAACCATGGCATAAGGTACGATAACAATCAACAGCGCCAATCCCGTAATTCTCCACACCAAATCATCCGATATTATTTGGTTTTGAACATTTGAGCTCATTTAATCACCTCAAGGTTAACGTTTTTTAAAAATCTTATTTAGGCAGTGCTGGTCAATCACTAAACGGGTCAATTACCAAACTGGTTAATCACTAAACCGTTTTCTAACCTCCTGACACAGTAAAATGGATTCAGGGAATCCATCTATTTCCACTGCCCTTCAAAAATCGGATGTTCCCTAAGCGATTGCTGTATAAAAAGGGAACATCCGATTAGAGTTTTCGATTTATTTACACATCGTCCACATAGCCGATTTCAGCATTTTGGTACTGTTCAAGATCCAGATACCCCTGGAAGTATCCCAGTTGCTCATAAAGCATGTCTGCACCACCCATGTTTTGCAGGAAGTAAGGCATAGAACCACCGATATCAAAATCAGTCAGGAATTCGATTTCGTATTTGCTGTTACCTTTAGGGGTGAATTTCCAAACATTGTGCAAGTCTGTTACACGTACACAGCAATCATTAGGTGGTAGTCTGTCAGGCTCACCGATGATGTGAATTTCTACTGCTTTAGTTTTAGGATCCTGAGCAAAAGTAGACTTGATAATGTACTCACGATGAGTCATTGGCTCAGGTAAAGGATATTTGAATGTGGTGTATAACAGGCTGTCATCAACGACTTCCAGATCTTGAGAATCGTAACAACCAACCACGTCACAACTTGAAGGGTCACGTACCAGTTTAACCAAGGCATCCATATGAGTGTTTACAGTGGTAACGCCTTTGAAACGAGTCAGGATTTCACCAGGTTCTTTCAGTG
Organism: Paraneptunicella aestuarii; assembly: GCF_019900845.1. NCBI lineage: Bacteria > Pseudomonadati > Pseudomonadota > Gammaproteobacteria > Alteromonadales > Alteromonadaceae > Paraneptunicella > Paraneptunicella aestuarii. The sequence continues at coordinate 3,197,599 of NZ_CP074570.1, forward strand.
AATAAACCTTAACGCCATTTTGCTCGCCGACATACTCCCATTCACCTGAACCGGAACTTTGCCATACGAAATGTGCAATAACGCCAATTACTATAGGTACTATATGAGCGATCACGAATATCTTCATGAACTTGTTCATCTTTCCTCCAAAATTAGAAATATACTGATTAATCTTTTTTTAAAACCGAGGCTTACTCACCTCTGGTCATAACGTTGTTCTAAATAGACGCATATATGACGCACCTCGCAAACAACACCTTTTTCTAAAGCGATGGTGCTATTTGCTTCGCCAAATACTTACCTAAACAAATTAATGTCAGTGACGGCGCGTTACGTACGTTTTCAGGCAGTATCGAACCATCGCAAACATGTAAATTTTCAAACGGTGTTTCCAGATTGGCGTCCAGATGTTCGCCAAAACGCACCACACCACCAATATGTGACGCGCTTAAATTGGTACGAAAGATATGCTTGGCACCGGCCTTTTCGAGCAACTTACGCCCTTTTTCCTCGCCTTCTTTCAGCATTTTCTTCTCGCTATCCGTAAACTCTTTCTGATATTTGCCGTCAGCGCTTAATTGCCCAGCCAAACCATCACGGATCATCACGCCAACCGTCAGGCTTTGCTCATAATTGAAGAAGTGCTTCAATTTGAAGTTGGTCAACATGACCATTTTGTACAACAGGCGCGACAAATTAGCGTCGCCCACGTTGAGATATTCGGTTTCAGAGTTCATCGCACCCGTGAACAGGTTCTCTGAGTGCGCTTCTGGCGATAAGCCAAACAAGGCAAAATTCGGATCACAGAAAAACGGGCTGCCCACAATGCCTTTCAAACCACTGCGATGCAGCAACATCGGAGTTTCCAGAGTTCCTGCCGAGACAATCACCTTGGTGGCATAGGCTTTTTTAGTAGTAGAACCAAACAAGCCGGATTTAACCTTGTACTCAACACCGATAGCCTTGTTGTTCTCAACCAGCACTCTTTCCGCCGATGCGTTATTTTCCAGAGTCGCCCCAGCAGCAACCGCATCTTCCACAAAGCTACGCGCTTTCCAACGAGCTTCGTATGCGTACTTGCCGTTGACCTTGGACTGGTCAATCATCATCAGCTTCTTACGCCAATGAATGCCTAGCTCGTCGGCACTGCGTTTTAATACCCATGCCTGGTTACCAATCATTTCATCGGGCAATTCAGCAAGTGGCACTTCGTTTTTCACTTCTTCAACCACATCGGTCAAATCAATGCCAATCGCTTGAAATTTGTCTACGGGAGGAATGTCTGCCACAGCAAAATAAAGTGCAGAAGAACCACCTGTGGTAACTGCCCCCATCATGGGAATTTTGCCGTCGCTATTTGCGATAGCGATTTCTTTTGCCACACTGGCAATGCCCATGAAGGTATCTTTCAAAGGTGCGTTATTACCTTTTTCCAGAATTAAAACTTTCTTACCCTGCCTGCTCAGGTCTCGGGCTACTGAGGCTCCGCTGGTGCCTGAACCAACAACAATCGCATCAAATTCGTTCGCAGTGTTTGTATTACTCATAATTCGTTCTGGTGCATTGACTAGCGCGTTAACTAGCTCGATAGTCGCGCTGTCGTTATTTAAATGTTGTAGAAATTCACTCTTTAGAAACGCAGTAAGGAATGCATACGCATTCCTTACTCCAGAACTTAAGCACTCTCTTCGGTTTCTTTCTTACTTTCAGCAGATGCGTTTGACTTGGTATCAGCCGCAGCGATTTGCTCGGCGTCATTACCATCAGTGCCCTGATATTTGTCGATCATGCTCAAATACCATCTGTGCTGAGGGTTATCCCACTTAAAGTCAGTAAGCTGCTCGTCCAGCATGGCTGAGTTATTAAACTCATAAGGCAACATGCTGTAAGACTTTTTCACTCGCTCAGGACACGAAGGCTGATCCAGCTTCAAACCTACGCCTAGTGGTTCCATCTTGCCGTAGTGGTGAGAAGAATGCTGACTGACATTCTCAAAGCCACGATCCACTTTCGGGAACATGCCAGGAATGTACTGATGCAAAATAATATCTTCATAAACCAGTTGGGTATGGAACAGGAATGACAAAATCGGATTGAAGAAAGGTGCAGGGAAACCAATAGCGTTACGAACAAAGCCTTCCAGGAACCCGGTACCAGCAACACCCACCAAACCAGAAGGGATCGCGTCGTGGTGAGGGCCATGCAAGTACACAAATTCAAACTCAGAGTTATGCCCCAACCAGTGCTCACGGTAGTACCAGTTGTTCATATCTTTCAGGAAGCGGAACTGAACCACGATATTCAGGATCACAACCACAGGCATCAATACCAATGAGAAGTTAGACAAGGCAATAACAACGTACCAGGGAGCAAGCAACGCGATGTGCGTCATCATGCCGGTACAGTAGGCATGCCATACTTCCAACGCCATATTCGGCTGACGGGTAATCTGTCCACGCCAGTTAGACTGCATCAACACTTCACGAATATGAGCCGTTTTTTGCAAGTGACCAATCAGAATGAAAGTGCGATACAACATCAACAGGATAAAGTGCAAGAAAAATCCGTATACCGCAATCTCATGCATGAGCTCTACTTTGTGTGGCCAGGTTGGTGTAATGGAAATCACATAGTTTTCCAGTAACAACAAACCCACAGCCACATACCACATCGGCTTGATATTGGTTAAGTGGTAGATGAAGGAATGTACCACTTCCATCGGACGCTTAATCATAATGGGCGCTTGAAGCTTCACCCCACCATGTCGCTTGGGAAATAGCAAAATCATCTGGGCACAATAGCCAACAGACAGAAGCGCCATCATCATTCCAGCACCAGGTAGCACCGAGTCTACTCTGGACGCAACAAAATCAGACGCAAAGCAGGCGTACATTACGGCTGCTGTCAGAATGTTCATAATGATGTAATCGACATAATCTTTCTTGTCGTACACCATTTTTACCTTTTTAGTTCCGTACAACTTGTGGAACTTCTTCGGATCAGGCTTAGTCATCTCGCACTTTCCTTCAAAAATTAAAATTAATCTTTGTGATTTTAGACCTCCGTGCCAGATGTGAACTCTGGCACATTTGACGACAAATTCACAGAAATTATTTTACCCTTGATAAAATATTGGACATTTTGTTCTGAATCAATTGTCAAAAGGGGAATTTTTTAATTTCTGCAACCAAATAGCTATTTTTTAACCTTTAATCGCTTTAACGATAGTTTCGATAGATTCTTTTTCGATGATGGACAAATGATTTGCCTCAACATCAATTCGCTTGATCGGTTTGCCCAGATACTGATTCCATCCGTAATCTTTTGGCGCACCTTCATAGCTGTCTATCGCTTTAAACAAGGTTACATCCACTGCTTTCGGCAATTTGCCCGGCTTGTATTCACGACATACGCGCTCACTCACCATCGACACGTTGTAATAAGCTGCAAATTGCTCTTTGGTAATGTCCATGCCGTATTCACGCATGATGTCGAACAGGAACTCGCCGCGTTTGTCTTCCGGAACCGCTCGAAGCTGTTCAACGGTCAAGTCCAACGAACCACCATTCGTCACTGCCACGTTCTTACAAACATCCACAATTTCAGCAATTTCATCATTTACACGGTGCTTGGGTGCCAAGCTATCTAACATCACGATAGAAGCCACCTCATCACCTTGCTTTTGCAACATACGTGTCATTTCAAAAGCCACCACACCACCGTTGGAATAACCCAGGAAGTGGTAAGGGCCTTCAGGTTGCACGGATTTCAGCGCTTCAATATTCGCTTCTGCGATTTCCTGAACGCTGTTCAGTGGCGCTTTACGGCCATCCAAACCTATAGATTGCAAGCCAAAGAAAGGCTGATCATTGCCAAATGCCTGACTAAATGGTTGCAGGGCCACCACGCTGCCACCTGCTCCCGGAAGGGCGAAGATAGGCTGTTGCTTACCTTCTGTTTGCATTGGCACCAATATTTCAATATTGGTTGTATTATCACTTAATATTTGCTCCGCCAGAGTGGCTACAGTGGATGCTGTAAACAAAATGGCCAGAGGTAATGCTTTGCCTAATTGAGCCTCGATTTTGGCGATTAACTTCAGGGCTAACTGGGAATGACCACCACAGTCAAAGAAGTCATCATTTACGCCGATACTTTCTGGCTCCATACCCAGGATTTCCGACCAGATGTTCACAAGGTGCATCTCGGTTTCATTTCTGGGTGCAACATATTCCGTTTTCACCCCCTCGCCTTTGCGTTCTTTAGGGGTGTATTGTGCGACCTTGGTATTCACTTGCTCCAAAGTACGGTATTCAAGCGCCATATCCATCAGGAAGCTTTCTTCCAAACGTTTGTCGAGAGACTTACGTACCGAGTCAATATGTGCCAACCCGGTCGCGAGTGGCGCTTCAGCTTTATCGCCCGCCAACGCATTACGCTTGCTGCTGTAATCGAAGTCGTTGATGTCTTTAGCCTGATAGACGAAACCTGTGTCGGTGCGTTCATGTGGCAACATAGTTAAAAACTGCTCCACCGGCTGGTTACGCTCGGTCTTACTGAAACAAACGAGAATATTTTCTACCCCTTTTGTTACAGCAATATGTTTTAACATGCTGTCTTCGACTTCTCTGCCTAATGCACGACAGCTCAACAGGAATTGTTCAACTGTTACCGTTTTTCCTTCCTGCTTGTACATCAACACGCCAACCATGCCGTAATCACCAAACTTGTCAGTAACCTTCACTGTTTTAACAAATTGATGCGGTTCCAGTCCGTAGTCTTGAACCTGTGCTTCATTCAACACCTGTTTGTTGGCATTGAACTGATTGGTACGCATGGTCAGCTGACTGACACGGCTGACATCGGCATCTGTCATATCAGCAATGTCAATTTTGACATTCAACTGCTTGATGAAGCTGGCATAGTCCACGCTTTGGGCTAACTTCTCGCGCTCCATGTTCTCTTTGACCATTTCGGTACGATGCTGATCTTCCGTTGTCACCAACGTCTTATCGAAACACCACAGGTCATTGATAAACGTCGCCACTTGCTCAGGCTTGGCAGGTGTTTGCAAACTCAACACTTGTGGGCAATGCTCACGCATTTCGTTCACTTCAACCGGGTTGTCGTCAATAAAGACCACATCTTCCAAACCGATTTTCAAGGTATTGGCAATGGCTTGAACATTCTGAGATTTCGGCTCCCAGTTAATGTACTCAAGCACGATATCTTCATGCTTCAATACCATGTCTTTGCGCTCTGCAAACACGTTGGCAACGTCTTCCGGGTTATTTTTACTGCACAAGGCAATCAGATAACCGGCTTGTTGTTTAGCTTTAATTTGTTGTTGAAGCTGTTTATGAGCATCAGTAATTTTGATGCCTTTAACCCCATCTTCGCCAACAATGCCTTGCCATAAGGTGTTGTCGCAATCCAGAACGATGACTTTCTTCTCTGACGTGTGACGGTCATAGTGAGCACGAAGCATGCTCATGGCTAATGCATTGAAATGCTCGTCGCTAAACGGGACATGACCTTCTTTGTCGGTCAGTTCAGCATAACGCTCTGCTGAAGACGGATACATTTTTTCAATGTCGGCTTCATCAATCAGGGTGACGGATTTGATCTTGCGAACTTCGTCAATCAGGCGCTGACGTTCTTTGTTCAGCATGTCACGTTCAGCTTTGGTTGCCACGCGCTCTGGCGAGATTTCGTGGATCAACAACATGGTGCTTTGAGCTTTGCTTTGTGATAACGCCGTAATCAGCAATTCCATGTAGTCACACACTGCGGCCTTCTTGTCTTCCAATTTGGAATTTGGCAAGAACTTGTAGGCATCTTCCAGTAAAACAGCGGCGATATGCGTCGAAACTGACTTATTGCTATTAGACATCAGTTCCTGAATGACCTGGTTGTAACCACCCACACTCACGGTCGGTTTACCCGGTAAACGCTTGGCAACCAAGCTTGTAGGGTTCACAACCGGATCCACCGTGTAAGTACCGGTGACTTTAATGGTTCTGCGCTGATAAATATTCGCCGACTCAATCAGTTGCGCCAATGGAGCTTGGGCGTCAGACACAATACGGGCTACCAAGGCTTTGAAATCAATGACCAAACGCTCAATGGTGTTGGCATGATACAGCTCTTTGGAATAGACCAGTTCAATCAGCACTTTGCCATCTTCAGCACCAATGAACACGCTCATGTCGCTCATGTTCAGGCTTTCTTCCTGACCATAATTGAAGGTGGTGAACTCGGCGCTACCAAATGGCTGTGGAATATTGCCGTCGGGGCCTAGCTGGTTAAACAACACATTAACGATGTTGGCATTACGCAGACCGAGACGATCCATGATGTCTTCAATCGGCAACTGGTTATCGTTGCCATCCAGCATGGAAAAACGCAGTTCAGACATGGCATGGTTAAAGGAACCCTGACTGTCCAGAATGTTTCTTAGAGGTACGACATTGAAGAAACTACCAATCAAACCCGCGGTTTCAAACTGATCACGGTTGGCATTAACGCTACCAATACAAATATCGTTACTGCCCGCATAACCGCTAAACAACACTTTAAAGGCTGTCAGCAAAGCCATGTATTGAGTACAGGCCTGCTTTTTCGCAACATTGGTTAATCCTTCGCCTAACTCGGTGTCCAACGTAAATCTGACGCTGGCACAATCATAATTCTGTACTGTGGGTCTTGGATAATCAGGTGCCAAATCCAGAACCGCAGGAACATCAGCCAGTTTGTCTTGCCAGTATTCCAAGCGTTGTTTCAGGATAGTGCTGCCTTCCTGCCAACGCTTCAACCAGGCAATGTAATCAACATACTGCACTGGCAAATTCATTAACTTGGGCTCTTGACCTTTGCTGAATGCGTCCATGATTTGCGTTAACTCATGAACAACAACCCCCATCGACCAACCATCACTGATGATGTGATGCAGGTTCAGCATCAGCACATGCTCGTGAGCAGACATTTTAATCAGTGTCGCTCTCAACAATGGCCCATTAGCAATATCGAAAGGCTTACTTGCGTCTTGCAGGCATCGCGCTTTGGCTTTTTCCTGACGTGCTTTTAGCGATTTGATCTTGCTCACATCCAGTTTGTCGACACTGAAACTCATAGTTTCCAGAATGCGTTGCTGGATGCGTCCGTGTTCTTTGGTGAACACGGTACGTAAACTTTCATGACGCTGGATCAACAAGGCAAAAGCGTCTTGCAAGTGCTTTTGCACCAGCTTGCCCTTGATAGTTAAGGCGAATGGTACGTTGTGCGCACCACCGCCCTCTTCCATTTGATCCAGAAAGTACATTTTTTCCTGAGCTGTACTTAACTCGAATAATCCACTGCCATCACGATTGATGGGAACAAGTGGCGGGATCTCACTGAGCTCTTCCAGCTCTTCGTCATCTCCCACCAGTACCGGCGCTACCTGAGTAGCACTGGCGTTACTTTTTACTTCTTGCCCGTGGATTTTTTTTTTTGAGACAACGATTGCATCAATCTTGTCTTGGTAGTTTTCAGCGAGATGTTGGGCAAACTGATTTATGTCGGGATATCTGAACACCACACTGGGCGACAGACTCACATTCAGCAGTTGCACCGTATTGAGCATCACATTGGTGATACCGATGGAATCCACCCCTAACTCAATGAAGTTCAAACTGCTGTCCACTTCCGAGGATGACTTCTTCAACTCGCGGGCTAATTCCTGAGTCAAAAACAGCTTCATCTTGTCCAGTGCCGCCATTTCTTCACCGTCAGTCCCTTCACTGGAGAAGTCGTACTCAACATCAGCGCCGACGCTCTTTGGTGCGTCGTTCTTGAGTTCAGGTTTCGGAGCCGGTCTGACTACTGAACGCTTTGGTGCAGGTGGTGAATATTCACCATCCACATCCAGCCAATGTCTTTCTTGTGCGAACGGATAGCTTGGCAATGAAGCACGTTGTGCAGCAGAACCTTGCCATGCAGCATTCCACGGAATATTAACGCCGTGTAACCATAACATGGCTAATTCAGCCCATTTACCACCTTTCAGGTGTTGTTCCAGTTGCTCTTGCCCCAAATCTTTGGTCAACATCTTTACAACTGTCTGGTTCTGAATATTGTTGATATTACCCAGGTAGATACCTTTATCTTCCAGGATCACTTGCTCGTCAGAAGCCGCATTTTTCGCAGCGGTCAGCTTATCAGCCAGTTCTTTGCGAGAAGAAGCGATCACAGCCACACGCTCAGGCATGGATGCACGGCTGACTTGCGAAGTGTAAGCCATATCCAGCAAAGGTGCGGCGCTATCAGAAGAAGCATAGGCAATCATCTCGTCGATGTAAGCCAGCAAACGTTCCTGATTCTTGGCAGACAGTACAAACAGTTGCTTGTCGCCAGTATCCACATCTCCACGATCAACATTGTTGCTCATGTATTCTTCAATGATGATATGGACGTTAGCGCCACTATCAGCGAAGGAGTTCACACCCGCACGGATCGGTTGACCATCTTTACGAATGGCATCAAAAGAAATGGGTTTTTCAGCGATGTATAACGGATGGTTCTTACCATCAATATCAATAAACTCGCTGGTTTTCTTCTTGGTAATGGTGGCAGGGAACTGCTTGTTATACATAGACAACGCCATTTTGATCACACTTGCCATACCACTGGCTGGCTCTAAATGGCCGATGTTGCCTTTTACACTACCCAGGGCAACATGTTTTTCCATGCCTTTCTTGCCTTGGAACGCATTACGAATACCTTCAAACTCGAACGAATCGCCCCATTTAGTTGAGTAACCATCCACTTCAATGTAGCTGATGTCTTCTTTGGTCAAACCTGCTTTTTCATAGGTTTCGTTCAACACCTTGGTAATGGATTCATGCTTGATTTCTGACAGGTCATTGGCAATACCGCGGTTGTTTTGATGTGAAGTACGGATAACACCGTAAATACGGTTGTTGTCGCGCTCTGCGTCGTCAAGACGTTTCAGCACGATAGCTGCCACACCTTCACCACGCGTGAAACCGTCAGCCGCAGTATCGAATACCGCACAAGTACCGGTAGGCGATAACATGCCGTACTGAGAACCGTAAATGTAATCATCAACAAACAGGTTCAAAATGGTCGCACCTGCAACCGCCACATTGCTCTCACCGTTCAACAATGAGTAGTAAGCACGGTTAATGGCAACGGCAGAAGACGCACAGTTAATGTTGATAGATTCGCTGGGGCCGTGGAAGTCAAACACGAAAGACAAACGGTTCGCCAGATAATAGGTTGGGCTTGAAGAACTGTACTGGAAGCCACCTTCAACATGCTCAATATTACGACGTAAATATTGCTCGTACTCTGCATATTCATAGCCTACGAATACGCCGGTATTCGAGCCCGCCAAGGCAGACACATCCATACCCGCATCTTCAAAGGCTTTATACACTTCCTGCATCAGCAAACGTTCTTGCGGATCCAGAATCTTGGCGCTTTGAGCGGGTACTTTGAAGAAATCAGGATCGAATAGTTCAACACCATCGATCAAGGCGCCCCACTTGGACACGGTTTTACCTGGCTCAGCTTTTTCTGCGTAGTATTTGCTAGCGTCCCAACGTTCTTTTGGAATCTCACGAATGGCACTGCGCTCGTTAATCAAATTGTCCCAATAAGCTTGAGGATTGGGTGCATCAGGGAAACGACAAGCCATACCGACAATAGCGACGTTGGTTGTGCCAACGGAAGCACCGCCTGACGCTTGGGCAACTGGCGCAGTTGCGCGTGCCGCCATGTTACCAAGCTGGGCGTCAGCAATTTCCAGACCTTTGTCGATGTTATAGTGCAACATCAACTCGCCAGTATGGTTGTTCAACAAGGCGTCAACGATTTCATCAGCAGAATCAAAACGCTGATAAGACATATCAATGCCATATTTCTGCTCAACAAAATCCAGCATGGCATTGATTTCAGCACGTCCACCACGAGCACGAGAGCCTCGCGCTGAACGCGCACCACGACCACGACTTGCCTGACGTACAGCTGTCGCTGTTTTGGTGACTTGCGGAGCAGCCTGAACGGCTGCTTTTGGCGCTTCAGCAACAGGCGCAGCCTGAGCTGGCGCTTCCTGAACCACTTCTTCTTCAACTTCTTCTTCACCCGCCAGCATTTCGCCAATCAGGTTAGCCAATTCACGCACGGTGTTAATATTGGTGAATTGAGCAGGAGTAATTGAAATCTCGAATTGATCAGTCAGGTTGGTCATCAATTCCATCGCGATGATAGAGTCGATACCAAAGGTTTCAAAATCCGCGTCTACGTCCAATTCGCCTTTTGGCATTCTGAACGTTGTTTCAACTGTACTGGTGACTTGTGCCAATACGTCTTTATCTGCAACCGCTCCCATCTTAGTTTCCTCCAGCTGTTGCGTTACGCAAGTCAGACAAAATCAGGTTTTTAAGTGCTTCAAGTTGATCATTACCCGCGCTGACAGCAGGAACCGCAGCTGTCGCAGGTTTAGGCGCGCCGGCCTTCTTGATGGCACGTTGAGCTTTTTGCTCAGCGGCTTTCTTGGCAGCTTCAATTTCTGCCGGATCCGGTTCAACGTAGAAACCTTTTTCGATCAAGGTGTTAATGCTCTTCTTAACGGCTTCGATAATCTGTCTGATATGCTCAGGCGTATGTTCGGTATTCAGGAAGAAGTTTCCAGATACACTGGTTTCAACGCCATTCATACGCAATAAGAAGATGAATAGTTCTTTAACCACACCATTTGGATCGTCAGTACCACGGAATTTGAACAGTGAACTGAAGTAGTCAACGGTAAATGGCACACGCTTTTCGCGGCAGAATGCATTGATTTCTTCTGCCATGTCTTTGGTGGTTTTGTTCAACTTGTTATAGAAGTTATCAGGCTTCTTACAATCCAAATCGTCACCACAGCGGGCTTTGATTTCTTCCAAAACAGCTTTACACGCAGCTAACTTAAGCGGGTTACGGGTATGAGTACCCGCTACCAGTGTACGCTTCAGTTTTGGCATGGAATCATCGTCGAAGCGCCATGTGCCGCCGTCAACGTAATCCATATATTTCGCCATACCCGCAATCATACCGGTTGGCATACCGCCACCAGGTACTTTACCGTAAGTCGCCATATCAGATTTGATACCGTAGAACCCTTGCGCACCACGAGGGCCAACACGGAAACCGGTGATCATTTCGTCGAAGATTAAGCAAATGTCTTTTTCCAGCGTCAGCTTACGTAGTTCTTTCAGGAACTCTTTAGGCTGTCTTAATGGATGGCGAGACTGAATCGGTTCAACCAATACGCAGGCAATTTCGTCAGCGTGTTCAGCAATGGTCTCCAACCCTTCCATTGCGCCGTATTCGAGCACAATGATTTGGTCTGCATATTCTTGCAACATGCCCAAGCCCATCGCCATGCTGTTGCCTTCAGGATCACGAGCCGCTAGAACCGTGTCAGACAAACCGTGGTATGAACCGTCAAAAATAACCAGTTTATTACGGCCTGTAGCAGCACGCGCAATACGCACCGCCCACATTACCGCCTCAGTACCAGACTGAGTAAACATCACGCGTTCTGATTGCGTCAGCTCAGTGAACAATTGTGCAGCAACAAACAACTCTTCGGTATAACCGACCAGAGGGAAGCCTTTGCTGGCGCGATCAACGATAGCCTTTTTGATGCGCTCTGGTTGATGGCCGAACAGGTTAACCCCGTTGTCGCCCGTTACGTCTACATATCGATTGCCGTCAATGTCATACAGGTAAGCGCCTTCACCACGATCATAAGTAATATGGTATTGCAGGTTCTTAAGGCCGCGTTTCAGGTTGGCAGTTTTACGTTGATCCACAAAATATTCCTGGTGAATCAGGGCATTTTGCTTGGACTTGGGCGCAAACTTTTCAAACATAGCGCAAAGTTCATCAACGTATTTTTGCTGATCTTCACTCAGACCACGCTCACTAACAGGCTTCAGAAGAGGCTTGTCGTCTGCGGGCGCAGCATTTTTGCCTTTATCTGACAAATTGAATTTAAGTTTCGAGATTAGAATATTCTTTTCATAATCAGACAGACTATCGAAGCTTTTCAAGGCTTCACTCTTGTCGATGTCATTAGAAAGAATTTTTTCAGCGATGCTATCAATTGTGACTGACATATTCTTCGGCCTCTAGTAGAGATTTTCTAGTAACTTTTCAAATGCTTTCTTAGCGTCTTCTTCTGTGGCGTCTGCGTTCTGAGCACTACCACCTGCCAATTCATCCAACAATGATTCAAAATCATTGAGCAAGGCAGCATGTTGACCACCAAAGCCTTCATTGTTGTAAGCAAGTGATTTCAGGGATACGCACAGATTGCCTTCACTATCCAGCAAATCGATATCCAGTTTCAGGGTACGATTACCCGGGTTGCTACCACGAGCGAATCGGATCCAGGCATACATTTCAGTGGTACAAGCCGAAACGATGCTGATACTTTCCAAACCAAATGGCGTGACCGGAATTCCATGCGGATAATCCAGGTTGGTCACAAAGCCCGTCGCGGCCTGTACAGCACCTTCCAGCATGGCTGGAGTTAGCACAAATTGCTCCGCGTCAGACTTGGCAGCTTCTGGCAGGCTCAAACGAACCAGTTGTTGCTCAGAGCCCAGCCACACATCAGCGACAGATTTCTGCGCATCACCATAGGTCATACCCATAGTTTCAAGTGCTGTATACAAGGCATCTCGACTGATGCTGCCTTTGTCCATTTGTGATTTCAGATGCGCAATATCCATTGCGTTTGAAGATACGTCGTAGCCTTCTGCTACTGCACCCTGAACGTAAACGATGTCTTGTTCATTGCCGTCATCGTCTTTCTCGGTGCTGTAAATTTCAAACTCGATTTGCTCATCGTCATTTTCAAACAATGCAATGCTGTAAGCCTTGCCTTCTGCAACTTCCATCGGTTGCAACCAATCCAAATCGTACAATTCGATTTCGCTGTTAAGGTCGCCGTTGGTTGCCTGTGAAGCCGCAGCACGGATCATTTCAAGAGAAGCCGCAGCAGACAGAACCTTGCTGGTCTTATCCGCTTCTGGCGTTAATTTCTCTTGCGTCAGGAAGCCCTCTTTACCTGCGAAGGTAGAGCTAAAGCTGATTTGTCCCAAGGTAGAAGTATTTTGATGTACCAACGGATGCAGTACCGCAACACCACCTTTACTCGCTTCATCTTTACCAGCGTGGAACCAGTAACGTTCTTGAGCGAATGGATAGGTCGGAGCGCTCATACGTTTTGGTAACACATTGGTGTACAGCTTGCTCCAGTTCATCTCCATGCCTTTACTCCAGGCATCAAGAATAGGTGCGTATAACTTGTCATTCACCCAGCTGTCGATTAAGGCATTACGTGACTTGGCTGAATCGGCACCATAGCTGCCAAAGTCTTCCTTATTGCCTTTCACGAAACCTGTGTACATGTCTGCCACATTGGTTTCTTGATTCAGGAAGGCATTCAGTTTTTCAACCAGTTCTTCCTGAGAGTTAAACATGATGCCCAAACGATGTTCCATCACGTCACGACCCACTTGCATGGTATAGGTGAAGTCCGCCATGTTCGGGTTGTACTTCTCAACATAACGCAGCACTTTTTCTGCATAGGCTTTCAAACGGTCTGCGCGTTTGGCTGACAAGACGAACACAAACGGGCCTTCTTGTGGTGTTTCACCACGAGCTGGAATGTATTCCTGCAACACAACGTGCGCGTTCGCACCACCAAATCCAAAGGAGCTAACACCACAAACACGCGGTACTTCATTGCCCTTATCATCTTTTGGCGCTTCCCAATCTTTGGTGTGCTCAACGATGTAAAGCGGGCTGCCTTGCAAGCTGATGTACGGGTTTAATTCTTCAAAGTGAACCAAGGCCGGAATTTGCTTGTTTCGGATCGCCATCAGGGATTTTAGCACCCCGGCGATACCCGCCGCCGTTTCCAAGTGACCAATGTTGGTCTTGGCAGAGGTTAAACCACAGTGCAGTTCTGAAGGAGTTCCCAGGCCATGCGCTTTGTATAGCTCAGCGAAGGTTTTCTTCAGTGCCTGAATTTCAATCGGATCACCCAGGCTGGTTCCCGTACCGTGACACTCAATAAAGCCGATATGACGTGGGTCAATTTCACCTTTGGTGTAAGCCTGAATCAACAAGTCAGCCTGAGCTGTCGGGTTTGGCGCAGTCAATGCCGCGGCCTTACCGCCGTGGTTTTCAGCTGTTGCTTTAATCACCGCGTAAATGTGGTTGTTATCGGCTTCTGCCATATCCAGCGGTTTAATCAGGATAGCGCCAGCACCTTCACCACGCACGTAACCGTCAGCGCGAGCATCGAAGGTCTTACACTTGCCATCGTCTGCCAACATCCCGGCAATACCGAAAGAGATATAAGCCGCAGGCGACAACATCACCTGAGCACCACCGACAATCGCCATTTCACAGCTGCCCGTGTGAATAGACTCAAGGGCACGATGAATCGCAATCAACGAGCTTGAACACGCTGTATCAAGCGGCGCGCTCGGGCCAGAAATGTTCAACAGGAACGACACGCGGTTCGCTAAAATAGAGTGCGAATTACCTGATGCAGTATAACCATCCAGTTCAACGCCACTGCCGTTCATCACGTCAATGTAGTCGTTTGTTGCAACACCTACGAACAGGCCAGTGTTAGTGCCTGCCAAATCAGAGATTCGATGACCCGCATCTTCAATAGCGCTCCACACAGCTTCAAGGAATAAACGCTGTTGTGGATCCATCATTTCGGCTTCACGTGGTGAAATACCGAAGAACAATGGGTCGAACTTGTCGACTTCACGCATGAAGCCACCCCACTTGGAGTTAGACACGTTCTTCTCTTTTAATGGATCGCCGTAGTAGTCTTCCCAATCCCAGCGGTCGCGAGGAATAACCGTACACATGTTGACTTCGTCGCGCAGGTTTTCCCAGAATTCTTCCATATCGTCAGACATTGGCATCTTACCGCCAATACCCACAACCGCCACAGGGCGCTCTACAAAGCGGCGTTCAGGGTTAAATGAACCGCCCTGAGCTGGCGCGCCAGCCACCACTTCTTGCTTGCCAGCATTCGGTTTCCAGCCCTTACCAAAGGACACAGGGCCGCTTGCTGCTGCCTGAGGTGCGGCATCGGCTGCAGGCGCAGAGCCCGCCGCAGGTGCAGAACCGCCACCGCTGACATTATGGAAACCGCGCACGGCATCAGGATGCTCTGTGCCGATATGGTTGGAGACTTCTCTTAACGTTGGATATTCAAAGAAGGTAACCGGCGTGATATCCAGGTTGTAACGCTCGTTGATCATGTTGGCGAAGGTGGTCAGGCCGATAGAATCAAAGCCCATATCCAACAAGATGGTGTCGTATGAGATGTCACTGGCATCCAGTTTCAGGAAGTCCTGTACGACCTGGCTCAGCTCATCACGCACCAGCATGACCAAATCGTCATCGTCCTCAGAACCTGCACCGCCGCCAGCGGCTGCACCAGCATCACCTGCTGCGGCCTGAGCAACAACAGGCTCTTCTTTCTTACGTAAGCCCCATGCGGTTTCAATCTTCTCTTGAATACCTTCCAGTACCGCCAACTGAACAGAAGGCGCATTCAAACCGGTAATAAAGGATTCAATACCCACTTCCTTGGCAAGTGGTTTGATACCCAGGTTCTTACGGAACATGGTCTCTGTGGCTTCGTCCAGCTGCATACCGCCGTCTTTCCACAATGACCAGTTAATACTTAATGAACGACCTGAACGTTCACCCTTTTCAACCTGTAATTCACGACGAGCCGCAAAGGTGTCCATGAAGTGGTTAGCAAAAGAGTAATCACACTGCCCCATGTTACCGCCCGTAGCAGCAAGGGATGAGAACAGAACGAAGAAATCCAGGTTGTCGTCTTTGGTTAGTTCGTCAAGATAGATAGTCCCGTTTAGCTTAGGTGCAAATACCTGCTGCATGTCACGAATAGTCTTGTTCTTGATGAATGAATCTCGAATAACACCGGCACTGTGGACGATACCGTTGATTTGACCAAATTCAGCTTTGGTCTTCTCAATCAGCATTTTCACATCGTCAAGTTTGGACACGTCTGCTGGCATATAAAGCACTTCGGCGCCCATTTCTTTTAGCGCATCAATTTGCGCTAAACGGTCACCGGAAAGCTCGGAACGACCAGTCAATACCAAACGCGCCTGACATTGTTTCGCCATGGCTTCAGCGAAAATCAGACCCAAACCACCGGCACCACCAGTGATGATGTACACGCCTTTATGCTTCAAGCCTGGGCTGTTATTGCCGGCAACGGCGGCGTCAAGATCGTAGATTTTCAGTTTTCTGACTAATCGTTTGCCTTTACCAGAAACCAGGCCGTCGTACTTAACGGTTAACGCCTCAGCACTGCTTGGGTGGAACTCACCTAACACAGCATCCAGTACGTCATCCTGCTTCGGCTTGCTTTGCTTGATTTCCAATGTTTTGGCAATCAGCTTTTTGTGCTCTAACTGCAAGGTACGGGCGAAACCATTAAACGCTTCGTTTTGCGGTTGTGGCATGCCATTTTCGTTGATGTACAAGTAGACGAACTGCACATTGCCGTCCATCTTCTTCTCGATAATGGCTTGAGCAAAATAGAAGAAGGAGTAAACGCCTTCGTCCATTGACGCAGCAATCAAGTCACCGTCTTTAACGAAATCCGCATGCGGCCATGCATACACCACCTTGCCGAAGCTAAGGTGATTTTCAACGATGGCATCCACCAGTTTGGTGAAATCTTCCGCATTGGTCGGGTTAACCTTGTAAACGTCATCGCCTAAATCTTCAAACTTCTCGCCCGGCTGAACCAGGATTACAGGCTGAGAACCTTCACCAGCTTTCGCCAAGCGATCCTGATACAACTTGCGTAGCTTGTCGTCATGGTCAAATAGAACAATTGAACCCACATCTGCGGCTTTACCTGCGGCTGGATCCAGCGGAATCTCATCCCAACCATTGGCGTAGTAAAGCTTCTCGAATTCGGCATCGGCATCGGCTTTGGCTGCATTGGCAGAGCCCGGCGCACTGGATTCATCTTCGTGAACGCTACGTAGCGGAATACCCACCGACTCTTTGATCTTGACCAAGATCTTGCCTGTCTCGTCCACGATCATAACGTTGGTTTTGGAGACCGCAGAAGGGCCACCGCCTTTCTTGGTATCTTTTACTTCAGTTACATAGCTGTAGCAGTTCTCGACCAGAGGGTGCAGCACTTCCACTTCACCGATGGTGAAAGGTACGAACATCTCGTCCACTTTCTCACCGATTTGAGCACCCATACCCGCCTGCAATGAACCGTCAACCAACGACGGATGCAGAATAATGTCTTTAAAATCGTGCAAGCGGAAATCAGGCAGTTTCAAACGACCCAACGTTTCTTCGTCGTTTTTGAAGACTTCCTGCAAGGTTTGGAAACTTGGCCCCAAGCCTAATCCCAGATTGTGGAATAACGGGTACGCGTCCTTACCATCAATCACATGGCGAACACGGCCTTTAATAGCTTCCAGGTCGATGTATTCATCTTCCGCTTGCAACTCAGCATCGTTGGCATAAGCCAATTTACCCTGAGAGTGAAGCTGCTTGCTGCCATCTTCATTAATACTGAAAACTTCAAATGAAACTTGCTCACCCGATGGTATCAACTCAACGTTAACATCCAGCGGCACACCATTTTCTACCGCAATTGGGCTTACCCACAGGATGTTACGGATTTTCTGAACCTTGTGTTTGGCAGCCAATTCACCGGATTTACGTACCAGTTCAAGGTACGCCACACCCGGCAAGGTGGGGATGTCGGATACCAAGTGGTCGTAAATAACGAAGTCTTTCTCGGAAAACTGTTTGGTGAAGATTTGACGATCGAAGGTTGAATCGTTGGCATCAACCATTGGGTGTAAGGCAGCTTTGCCGCCAGCAACCAGTTCACCCGCTGTAGAATCACACGCCCATAGACGCTTGTCGGCAAACGGATAGGTTGGCAAAGAAACTCGATGACCGGCGTCATGAGACTGGAAGCCTTGCCAATCGGTGAGCAAACCTTCAATCCACAACTGCGCCAATTTGCTTGGGTCACGACGTTGTGCCAGCAAGTTAATGAATTCTTGCTTTTCTCTGCGGTTCAACAGTTTGGTGATACCTTCCGCACCTTTCACGGTTCCGGTCAGGATCTGGTTGTTGCTTTGTCCATCCAGGAAGCTGGTGAGTTTTTCCAGCAAATCACGCTTGCTGTTAACAATGAAGGCAACACGATTATCAAAAGACTTTCTACCTACTTGCAAGGTGTAGGCAATATTGCCAAAGGATTCTTGCTCTTCAACCGGTAAGGCGATGTCTTTTTGCAAGTAAGTACGTAAACGCTCTGCCATCTCACGTAATTGTTCGTCATTACGTGCAGACAAAGGAATAACCTGCTTGCCTTTGGGTTCTTCTACTTTTGGATATTCAAATTGCTCAAGGATAACGTGGGCATTGGCACCACCCGCACCAAATGAGCTGATACCCGCACGGCGAGGATACACCACGCCATCAATTTCTTTCTTCTTCCACTCTTCCACTTCCTGCTCTACGTAGAAAGGGGAATGGTCGAAATCGATAAATTCGTTCAGCTTTTTGGAATGCAATGAAGGGGCGATCTTGCGATGACGCATTTGCAGCAAGACTTTGCTGATACTGACCACACCCGCAGCCGCTTCCAAATGGCCGATGTTACTTTTCACAGAACCGATAGGCACAGATTTGAATGGCACATTGTAATTTTCAAAGGCACTGTTCAAACCGTTAATTTCAATCGGGTCACCCAGTTCAGTACCTGTACCATGCGCTTCGATATAG
Organism: Paraneptunicella aestuarii; assembly: GCF_019900845.1. Classification (NCBI taxonomy): domain Bacteria; kingdom Pseudomonadati; phylum Pseudomonadota; class Gammaproteobacteria; order Alteromonadales; family Alteromonadaceae; genus Paraneptunicella; species Paraneptunicella aestuarii. The sequence goes on from NZ_CP074570.1 coordinate 3,216,502, forward strand.
CCGATAGTACGAGCATCAACGCCACCGCGACGTAGCGCTTCAGAAATCAATTCACCCTGAACTTGTGGGCTAGGTACTGTGTAACCGCTGGTGCGACCACCGTGGTTCACCGTTACGGCTTTAATCACACCGTGAATGTTGTCGCGGTCAGAAATGGCTTTAGCCAACGGCTTGATAAACAAGGCGCCAACACCTTCACTGGCAACATAGCCATTAGCGTTATCACCAAAGCTACGACATACGCCATCTTCAGACAATGCGCCGCCCGCTTTGTTGATATCCCACTTGGTTTGGTGAATATCCAGGTTCACACCACCGACAATAGCGCTGGAGCAATCGCCCTGATAAATGGCTTCACACGCCAGATACAGTGCAGTCAAACTGGAAGAACAAGCGGTATCCAGGGTTAAACTTGGCCCAGATAAGTTCATCCAGTAGGAAACGCGGTTAGCGATACTCCACAAGAAAGAGTTCGGGCTAACGTTGTTGCCTGTCATCTTCTCTTCTGCGCCCAGAATCTGGTACATGGCCCACACCGCGCCCACAAACACACCGACATTGCGTGTGCCTTCTTCCTGGGCAAACAACTCTGGATAATAACCAGCATCTTCAATGGCTTCATAGGCGGTTTCAAGGAACAAGCGCTCTTGTGGATCTAGCCATTCCGCTTCACGCGGTGAAATGTTGAAGAACAATGGATCGAACTTGTCGATATCAGCAATGAAACCACCGCGATAACGCTTGGTAAATTGTGTTTGACGACGCATGGCAACGCGGTGCTCTGGAATTTCTTCCACGCAGTCACGGGCATCCATCAGGTTTTGCCACAACTCTTCCACGTTCTTGGCTTTCGGATAACGCCCCGCCATACCCACGATAGCGATATCGAAGCGGGAGAAGGTCTTGCCACTGTGCTCATCTTTAGTAATCAATTCTTGCACCGGCGCGGCTTGCGCTGGCGCAGCCGTTACAGGAACAGCCGCTGATGCCGCTGTGACAGGCGCTTGAACTGGTGCAGCAGGTGCTGCTGTTTGAACAGGAGCGGCAACTGGGGCTGGCGCAGCTTGTTGAACTGGTGCAGTTTGAACCGGCGCAGCAGCTTGTATAGGAGCGGCTTGAATAGGAGCAGCTCCCGTCGCATTATGATACGCCACCAACTCATAGTTAGAGTGAATATCACCCACACCCGAAGCGCCACCTTCCAATACAATTTCAGGAATGTTCTGCTTGCTGGCGAACAAGTTGGTTAACTGAACGATAAGCGCGTCGGCTTGTTCACGTTTGAATCCAACCGGAATAGCCAGGCGAACCAAATCGTTAATCGCTGTGTTTTTCTGCATACCCACGCTATGCGCACCACCGCGCACACCAGTATTCAAATACAACCAGGCAACAAAGGACGGAACGGGTTGCGCAAAGCCAGAAAACTCAGGTACTTGCTTAACATCGAACAGAATGCAATGACCACCTGCCGGGCTAACAACCGGTAAACCTTGCTGTTGCAACGACGTCCACACATGCTGAACCACTTCTTTACGACGCAGAACCTGAGTCTCGATTTGCTTCTTGTTCTGAAGCGCCAAGCCAATCAGCTTCTTATCCATAGCATCAAGGCCACTGCCCTCTTCATTCAATAACACTTGAATGCGTTCATGCAGCGCAGCATCGTTAGTAGCTACCATGCCACCTTTGCTAACACAGAAGTCTTTTGCCAGGCTCACTACCAAGGCATCAGCTTCAGCTAAAATTTCTTTGGCCACAGACCAGATATCAGCACCTGTACGTGCCGGATCATGCTCAAGCACGAACTGAGCGTTTTCCAGAATGCGCGTACCGTCCATCACTAACGGAATGGAATGCGCGGCTAATACCGCTTTCACATCTTTAATGTGCTGTAAGGAAACCGGACAACCGCCCGCAGCGTTATCGCTGGTTTCAATACAAACCATAGCAATGGCTTGCGGGTTTTGAGCGATTTCAGCTTTTAACGCTTCCAGATCCAGATTGCCCTTGAACAATTCGGCTGAGTTCAATTGGAACAAGGCTGGGCTAGGCACTTCTTTGGGTGAAAAGCCTTTGTCTATTTGATGGAAAATGCAGGTTGGGAACATGATATTTTCAAGTACCACACCTTTGCTTTCCCAAGCTTTATAAAAGAAATGCTCGGCTGTACGACCTGATGACGTCAAAGAGAAATGCTTGAATGGGAAGATGTCTTGCAATACCGCGTCGATATTCACAGGTTGTTGCAAGTTCTTGCGTAATTGCCCCATGTGCTTGTCGATAGCAGGCATTTCCAATTGCGCCCAGGAATCGGTTTTCAAATCGAAATCTACATCCGAAGCAGCCAGATTCATTGGGTTGAAGCCATGCTGTGCCAATACACCGGCTCTTGGTGCATCGGTGGTCATGGATTTTTGGCCGGTTGCAGCAGTCGCGGTAGTGACAGTCGCGGCAGCGGCTGTTGCTGTTGTTGCAGCTTGACCAGATCCCTGATAATCCGCTTTATACTGCTCAAGATCGTCTTGAGTCTGCATCTTGGAAGGGTCGGCAATCAACATAATGATGTCGATAATGTTATCGGCGTCACTCTTGCCTTTAGCGCGGCAAATATGAATGGTTTTGTTTTCCGGACGGAATTTGTTCTTGAACTGCAAGTTACCGGCGTCGTTGAAAATGTCCTGCTCACGCAAGGTATCCAGCGCTTTATCCAGTTCAGGATCGGCGTTCTCGGAAGGAGCGATTTTAGGCCCGAACGTCGCGCCCATGCTGAACATGTTGCTGCCTTCTTCACGCAAGATTTGGATCATCTCAACAATGGCATATTCCAAACCACCTAAAGGCATGTCGGCAGGATAGAACTCCAAATCCATCAAATAGCCTTTATCTTTATCAGCCATTTGCGTGATGATGATGACGTTTTGCAGCACGTTATCGACATAAGTCAGGAAGATACGGTGTTCATGACTGAAAGTCCCCGCCAGAATCTGCTCACGCGCAATATACACAAGCGGGTTAACCATTGAGCGTGCATCACACCATTTATCGATAACATCACAAATGTTTTGGTCGACCGCTTTGTCAGTACCACATTTGTATTCCACAGTGCGGCAATCGCCGGCTTTTTGAAATTTGGACACCTGATAGCGCAAGCGACGCATGGCTTTGCCGTCTAACGTGAAGTCTTTGGTGTTCATAACACGTTGTACAGCGCCAAATGGTGTTGCGGTGAATTCAATACCCTTCACATTGGAAATAGGCATGTCAGCCAGAATGCTTAATTCAAGGCCATACTTTTCGCAGTGGTCGTAAATCTCTTTACTGATGTCTTCAAAGTAAGCTTCATCACCCGTGTAACCATAAGCAAGAAGGACTTTCTTACAACGCGTGTAGTTGAAATAGCCTTTACGCTCTTTACCGATAAACAGGTATGGCGCGATGTTCTTGGTGCCACGCGATACTGACGACTCGTTCTTAAAGTTGTCGTATAAACCTTGCACCAGATCTTTCAACTCAGGATCTTTTTGTGCGTCTTCCCACAAAATCAAGATAGGCTGAGGAGTTACTATTGCAACAGGAGCAGGTGCTGTTTGAACGGGAGTGGCTTGAACAGGGGCTGGGGCTGGTGCAACAGCTTGAGGAACGGGTGTTGCTTGAGGTGCTGGTGCTGGAGTAGGCGCGACAGCTTGAGGAGCTGGAGGTACGTCAGATGAAGACCCGGCTTCATCACCCAGTTCATTCGCAAACATAGTGAGAAGCGTTGCTTCATGCTTCTTCATAAAATAATGAGCAAGATCGTTAATGTTGAAATTCTCGAATAACAGCGTTTTAGGCAAATTGCCAAAATCTGCTTCGAGCATCTTTACAATCTTCAACACATAAAAGGAATCAATCCCCAATTCACCAAACGGGGCAAAAGAGTCAAAATCTGTATCTGAAGAGTTGGATGCTTCTGAAATTAGAGCCTTAAGATAATTCTCTGTTAACTCGAGTAATAGTTCGTTATCAATCATTTTGCCTCTCTTGCCTTTGAGAATGAGTTGAACTTGAATCGATCAATTTTGATTTACTGAAACGCTAAGCTTGCGAATCAATAACAACGCGCAAACAGCGGTCTCACGTATGAGAGCGCCTACATAGGTAGAGCGAAACAGCGGACAATTCGTCAGTCGGGTGCCAAATGTTCAAATGAGACATCCGTGAACGGAAACCCCTTTTCTGAACCAGGCTGAAACGGCTCCGTTTGTTTTCACTATTCACAGGCCTATATGCATAAGGCGATATGAACAACCAACACAAACGAACCCAAAGATACGAGCCATTCCCTTATCAGGTTCGGCTTGTATACAGAAATACGGATTTAATACATCAAGTGCTTGAGCTATTACGCGTACGCCATTTTATTGCGAACGAAACCGCTACGATGACATCGCAGGGAAAGCATTGAGTATGATGTTTATTTAAGAACCAGGGTGACTTGATGAACAAGTAATGTGTTAAGCCTTGACGGGTAACAGCTTTAGATAAAAGAACTCTATAAAACAATGAAAACTAATAATATTAGAAAGCGATGCTGGAAAAACGGGAATAGGCAGCAAACATCAAAAATCGGGTTTCTTTAAAAGAGATGAACATCTTATGGCATCAACCTTGTTTGCAAATTTACAAAGTCTTCCAGCCACGCTACCGCCGAAGCAAGCCCAAATTTTTTGGCACCCTTGATGTACGCATTCGCAGTCAACTTATGTTGTAAATAATGTAATGTTGTAAAAACTACTTACATTCCCTACTTCAAGTTCACACTTAAAGTAAGTTGTGTGAAATTAGATCATCATCACAAACTGCTTCCTGCGGCACTTCAAATTCCATCAATTTATTTATGGTAAAAACGCCAAAAATCTGCACAAAATTTAAACGCAATCACCAGTAAAAATTAAATGTTTTAAATAGAGAATTTTCCTGGACGCAACCGAGGATATTAAATTTACCCTATAGCGTCAACTAGTTTCTAAGATGCCTTATTTGACTAGGGTTAAACGCCTATCCCCCCACCCCGGCATTGTAGACAATAGCATCATTTTCAGGTCAATTATAATACCGTTACAGGTTAGAATACTAACCACAGATGACAGTTCGATGACCGACTTTAAATTCATTTTAGGTAAATATTTTAATCTCACCAGAAACCTTTAAAATCAAGCCTTGCAGACAAGTTACCGAGGTTAAAAATTTAACCTGAAAAATAGATTTTCAACCACTTTGTTCTTATCGAAAAAAAGAGAACAAACATTCCAAAACATTCACATTGTCGGACAATATTTTTTTTATCTGACATCAAAAACAGCTCACAAAACAACCGCCCGATAACAACTATTTTCACGGAATATCCGTATAGCTATTGTGTAATCCCATCGACTTCTTTAAGGTGCAAACTTTGTCACTATCGGGAAATATTTTCAGCCAGAAAAGTTCCTGTTTATGTATTCGATATGTGACCATTTGGAAGGCTAAAATTTAGCGAAAATATGAGTGAGTCTGTGTGAGAAAATATGTGTTCAATGCTCATTTTGTACATTGCAAAATGTTACATTCGACCATATCACTGATAAACGAATAATGACAACAAACCAGAGGCGGTAAGTACAACATGATGCTGTTGCGGATAATTGATAATCCAACCATGGGTGCAATGACTAACTCCATTAAAATGGTGTTGGAATATCAAGGAAAATCAGGTCTGGAAGAAGATAGCTTTAGTGTCGATTCCTATACCTCTCCTATCAATGATAATTTCCGCAATACGCTTTCCTGGTATTTTAATGATTATCTTGCGGGTAACAGCTACGGCGAAGATAAATCAGACGTTGTTGGCAAGCTGGTAAAGTTTGGCCGTTATATGGGTGACGAGCTACTGGGCGACGATCACCAACTTCTGCGCTTTATGGAACGTATTGATGGTTTGGGCTACCCCAATGTAAAAGTACAAATTGAATCCAAACGCATTGAGTTCTTCTCCGAACTATGGGAAGCCACCATATTGCATGAGGCCAACTACTTTCTGGCAGGAGCCGCACATAGCTTTACTCGTCGTTTTGTTGGTAACGATTTCCCTACTCAACTTCCCGATATCAGCCGACAGTTAAACACTACGCCGCCTGAGCAGGATCAGGTGAGCAAACTTCTGGGCGCTCAGAGCGGTCAACCAGAACAACCTAAAGAGCATAACCCGCTTAAGGTGTTGTATCTGGTCTCTCGCGCTAACTTAAATAAAGAAGAAGCATTACCGAGCAATGCCATCAAAACCAGTATCGAAGCCGCTGTCGCTGGCAATATCATTGAGTTTGATGTGTGTCGTTTCATCGACAAAGCCACACTGATTGAAAAGCTAAAAAGTGCGCATGTATTACATTACGATGGCTCTGTCGTCATTGAACAAGGCACTTCCTTTTTACAATTAGAATCTCATGACGGCAAGGTTGAAAAAATCAGTATTGAAGAACTGACTCAGGCAATGGTTGCCAATGGGGTTACCCTGCTGAATCTGGACTGTCGCCAATATACTTCCGATGGCAACGCGATATCCGCCAGCGTTGGCTTGGCGAGCGTCGCCTATAGCGCGCAAAAACAAGGTTTGGGAAATGTTGTCGGCCTGAATGAAATTAGCAATCCCTGGTTAAGCAGCCAATGTTTCGACACAGTTTATCGCTCCATTATGAATGGTTTTTCCATTGCACAAGCTATCGTTGAAGCCCGAAAAGTGCTGCAAAGCAATGTGGAATCATTGTTGGCAACACCTGTCGCAATTCCGTTTCATCCCTGGTCGTTGTTGGCGCATTATGGCTGCCAGCAAGTCACCTATTTTGCAGGCCAACAAACGCCTGCCGATCCTTATGAATCACCGGAATTAGCCAAGCTACACAATAAACTATATGGATTCCGTTCTGACATGCTGCCACCATTGCTACATCAAAGCAGCGATAGCATGGCCTTGAGTTTAACCGATACCCTGCTGCTACCGTCATCGCCTATCGTAGCAGTAACGGGCGAACGAGGTGCAGGCAAAACTCAGCTAACTCATATTGTTGCCACACACTTGGCACAAAAAGGCAAAATTGATTACGGCTTTTACTACGACTTTGGACACAACGATTATTCAACCGACGATTTGTTAGAAATGATCGCGCCTATCGTGGGGCAAGATGTGAAAGACAAAGCCGGTATCAAAGCCAAGCTGGCACAGCTAACCTGCTTAATCGTGCTGGATGATTTACCGCCTGATGAGCCGCAAAACACCTCCTGGTCGTCCTTATCGGACTTCATTAAAGACATGCAATCTGCCGGGCATCGGGTTGTTATATCAAGCGATAAAACAACACCTCTTTTTGAAAGTGCAGACCAGCTCATGACATTAGCACCTCTTTCCATGTTGGAATTAAAGGTGCTGGCATCGCAAAGCGTACAACAACAAAGACTTCCCAATATCGCGCTAAATGCAGATTGGGACAATTTCCTTGCATGCTTGCACGGTAACCCTTGGTTAACAAAAAAAGCGTTAAGTTTATTGTTAAAAACGCCTATTACTGAGCTAAGTAAACAAATCGAAGAAAAGGTTATCGCCAACGATAAGCTTTCCAAAGTCGATGCCTTCTATGAATGGCAATGGGCTGAATTGGATAAGGGCTGGCAGGATTTACTACTGTTAGTCAGTGAACAAAAAGCCTTGTTGCTTGAAACCCTGATGATTGCTGTCGATCAAAAAGAATTGTTCGAACCAGCCAAAGCCTTGTTTGACAATATCGGCAAAGAAGGGGCGAAATTCTCCGAAGCCTTGATAGCCTGGGAGTTAGGTGGGTTTTTGAATCGCTTCCCACATGGTCGCATGGTCGACACTCGTGTATTACCGTTCCTGCAAAACAAACGCGAGCAGCAAGGTGAAACATCAAATGACAAGCAACAATTGCAGTTCAGTCAGCTCATTGCCGAAGGTATTCGTCAACTGTCTCAACATGTGTTGAAACAGCCTAACCCCGCCATTTCCAATAACCTGCTATTTAACCGTCGTTATTGGGTAAAGCATTTTGAAAACCTCTGGTTTAACGAGGATTACAAAGGCTTTATTGGCGTGAAACATGCGTTCGAACAGTTACTACATCAAGCCAAATTGATCGATGAAAGTAAACAATGGTCACTTGATTTGCTGAGTCGTACCCCACCTGCGACGAACGATCCGGAAAAATCCATAGAATCCAAACTTGCCTGGTTAATGATGGCAGCCGGAGCGATGGAAAGCCCTATTGAAACCGGTACTAAAGCCATGCAGGAGGCCAAGGATAAGGTTCATCAAGGCGCAGAATTGTGGCATGACTGGTACAAAGCGGTTGATGAAAGCATTGATCAGGCGGAATTGGCTCTTTTCCATCAGGTCGCCGGATTTTTGGAAGTCTTCTTCCGCAGCAATAAAGAATGGGCTCAATGCCTGGAAATTTGCGCCAAAGCAGCACAAATCTACATTAAATACGAGGCTTGGCACCGTGTCATTCAAGCATGGCGCTCTCAAGCCAAATATTTCGCAGAAATGGGTAATATGGAAGAGGCATTGGACACTGAAAACAAGATTTTCAGCGACATCCCTTACGACGAAGCACCGCAAGGTTTTAGAACCCAACAAATGCTGGAAGTGCTTTTAGCAAGAGTGGCTCGTTCAGCCACAGATGCTGCTCAAGAGCTATTAAATGATATCCGCGAAACCGACGATGCAGCACGCATCAAAGACATGCTGGACGGCGTACAATGCGATATTTATTATCAACAGGAAAATTACGCTGCAGCATTGCCCTACTACTGTCATGTTTGGGCAAGAACGTTACAGAGCAACCAGCAACTTCAAATAGACCAGCTACGCAATCGCCTGTTGGAAATAGAAGAAAAACTGGGCTCAGAAGTGTTCAATAAAACCTTCAAACAAGAAACGCCTGAAGGCACTGTTAAACCCAGGGATTATCAAAGTAGCTTGCATTAAGCGACGGACAAACTGCGCAAAAATAAAGGAGTACATCTTGCTTTTATGAGATGCACTCCTTTTTCGTTTTTCAGTGAATTAATTCAAGGCAACATTATCTCTAATATATTCCAAAGTACTTTTTTCAACACGCAAGTGATAATCACTTGTGCATGTCGCTGATGAATATACAACGGTGCCGTTTTCATCGGCAGACTCTATCTCACACATAGGCAAAACATTACCCACAGGAGTGGTGATCACGTTGTCTTTCGAGCGATAACTACCTAATTGACCATCTTTATCGACACAATTATTATTATTCTTACATACGTAATTGTTTGCTCTTAGAACAACTTGATCCGTAAATTTCACCTTATTAAAAGCGAAATTTTCCCCTTCGAGCTTTATTATTCCATTTACAAACTCAGTTTCATTCCAAGTAAAAGCATTTACAAAACGAAAAGCAGGATTATCAAATTCCAACTGATTTCCAGAATTGGTAGTAGTCTCTAATCTACCACCAAAGAAGTTAAGTTGGTTAATCCAGCCTAAGTATGTATAGGGCTGGCCATCTTCCCCAACACCTTCATTTTTATGAATAACAGCCCTAAAATTAGTGTTGTTCTTCATATTATTAGCTGGCGACACGTCAGAAAAGAAAAAGTCCAGATAAGCAACATTATCATTAGCAACCAACTCAACACCTGTATCAAAGCCAGAGATTTCAGAAATTTCTATCCTGTATCGACCAACATCTTCAATTTGAAAGGCTACCGAGTTTTCAGTAGCGCTCGAATTGACAATATTTGGCAATACCACTTTTCCCGAATAACGCATCGCGTGCTCAAAAACACATTGATTATCGCCAGCAGGCTTTCGGCACGTTGACTTGAATCTACGAGCCCCAGGCAAGGTTTCACTAGCCCTTAGTTTTATGGCTGGATTAGCACTACTGGTTGCAAAAGTAACATTAAAAGTTGCTCCCCTTGCGTAAAAATCACAACCTTTCAATTCAATGCTTTCTGCTACGTCATAGGTATCTGGAGGCAAAATAACAACACCATTACCAGGTGTGCACATATCGTCAAAAACAGCTTGGGAAAAAGGTGTATTTTGTGCAAGTACAGTATTACTTAACAAGGCCACTGCAAGTATCAAAATGGAATATTTCATTATTTACCCTCCTTAATCAATTGATTCCGTTCTTGTCAAATTGGTCAGATTTAGACCAATATGGCTCTTTGTCATTGCTACCATCTTTACAGCCACTTTCGTAAAAAGATACGTCGTTTATCTTTTCAAATACGGGAATGACAGCGCCATGGCTCCATATGATGTCGTTACCAGCGGTATCTTTAAGGCCCGAATTAACCTCAACACCAGATGCGTAACGCTCTTTATTTAATGGGCATTCCTCATCATCATCAAACCAATAAGCCGGACCTATACTCAGTTTTTTGCTGTGTTGACCAAAATAAATAAGGTTACGAGAACCATTGAACCCTGCAATCCCTTCCTGGCCGACAACCTGACCTTCGGCATTGGTTTTATAGCTGGTCACGCCTTCCCATCTAACGTTGTAGAAAATGTTTTTGTTACCCGAAACAGCAATAGGCATTTCACCAGTAACACCTTCCATACAAGTGCCAAACCAGGTGTTATTGTCTGCCTCCAATGTTTCAAGTTGACTGAACTGCCACTGCCTAGAACTCTTACTCCAATGAGAGTAAGAACCACCAAGGAAAGTGTTTTCTTTTGAATTCTCTAAGCGCAGGTTCACTTTATTATTTTCCAGATAACTGACTTCTAATTCATTGGCATTTGAATTAGTGATCAACAATCCTGTTTCCCAATTCTGAATATTGCCAATTTCAATGCGCTTGTTTTGCACATTGTTTAAATGAATTCCTATGCTGTTAACATTATATAAATCAGCACTGCTAGTGGCATGATATGCAAGATTGGGGAGTTTCAAATCCTGCTCAGGAGAGTTAATTTTCAGAACAGTAAAACCTTGTTTTACAGTATCTGAATAAATGACGCGCATATAACTCGCATCAAAGCTTCCGCAGCCAGAAAATTCTCCTAAAGCATAAGCCTCACTAACCTCATAGATACCTGCGACAACATCTACGGATTCACCATCACAAGCTTTACGAAGCTTCTCTCGAATGTCACGAATCGTTGTTCCAGCGGCATCAATCAAGAAAGATTTAGTAGTGTAATTGCCAGTCTCCATATTGGCAGCATCAACATCTACCGCCTCCAAATTCAGGTAATAACCACCGCTTTGATAATTAACAGGGATGTTGATTCTGTAACTTGTTGATGCGGCAAGCACCGCCCCATTACCTTTATCAGAGTTATTTTCAGGTATTTGACTGAACCAGTAGGTTAGCTTATTTCCTCCTGTGTAGTTTTGATCGAATATTTTTCCTGAAACAACATAATCACCTATATTAACGGTGAGCGTAGGCTTATAAACAGGTGAATCAACAATGCTGACCGAAGCTGTAGCATCAGATTCTTCTGTATTCGGGCCTTTACAGATAACAGTTTTACTAAACGTCCCTTTTGTAGTAGGTGTATAAGTTACAGGGCTGGTTTTCTCTACACCATCAATTGAACAAGTAGATGCCAGATTGGTTTCCCATGAAAACTTAACTTCACTCCCTGCCTCAGCTTCCGTCTTATCAAAGGTCGCTGTAACTTGAAGTGATGAAGGTGTCGGAATAGCAATAGTTTGGTAAGTATAATCACCGGTTTCTGTTCCATCTGAATTCACATCCATAGCAAATACTCTTACATCGTATGTACCATCAAGATACTTCGTTGGAATGGTGTATTGATAATTTCCCGATGTGGTATTGATAATAGCGCCATACTCTCGGTTAGTGCTGCTATAAGGCGACGGCGAAAACCAGAAAGAAACACGTAATTCTTTTGCAAAATCACCATCAGATGCTGAACCAGTGATTAGTTGACCAGTAACGTGGGCTGTTAGCGTCGGTAACACTTCAACTGTTGCATTCGCTGTTGAATCAGAACGGCTGGTGCCCGGATACCCTTCGCAAGCAACAGTTTTAGAAAAAGCGCCTCTTGCGTTTGGTATAAAAGTGATAGGGGAAGTTTCCTCTGAACCATCCACAAAACATGACGTCGCATCCTGAGCAATCCAGCTTAACGTCACGCTCTCCCCTAACATGATAATGTCTTTATCAAAGACAGCTGTAACTTGAGGTGATGGCGGTGCCGGAACAGTAATAGTTTGGTAAGTATAATCACCAGTTTCTGTTCCATCTGAATTCACATCCATAGCAAATACTCTTACATCGTATGTACCATCAAGATACTTCGTTGGAATGGTGTATTGATAATTTCCCGATGTGGTATTGATAATAGCGCCATACTCTCGGTTAGTGCTGCTATAAGGCGACGGCGAAAACCAGAAAGAAACACGTAATTCTTTTGCAAAATCACCATCAGAAGCAGTGCCTGCAATTGTGCCATTGTTGTTTAAGTCAACTGTTAAAACAGGTAAATACTGCTGTGGATTAACTGTCAAACTGGATAATTTGTCTCCAGAGGAACCACCCGCACCTGTACAATTTAATACTGATGTTTTACTTGTTGTGAGATCTGTGTATTGCAATGAATTGCTTGTTGCAACAGAAACACCATCAAGCGTGCAGCTGGTCGCGTTATTGGAAGACCAGGTAAGTGTCGCAGCACCATTATACTCAATAACACTTGGAGACCAGGCAATGCTTGTTGTTGGACTCGGAGGGGCACCAACGGTAAGCACAGCATACTTAGTGCTGGAACTACCACCTGCGCCCGTACAATATACTGATGACGTTTTATTTGAAAGCTGATTGCTATAGTCAATATAACCACTGGTGCCCTTGCTCTGCCCGTCAACAATGCAAGCAGTTGCATCACTGGAACTCCAACTTAATCTGGAACTGCCGGCATAGCTGACCGTTGATGGAGACCAACTCAAGCTTGCTGTGGGTACTTTAGGTGGCGGTAAAACCGTTAACGTTGCACTTACAGTACTAGATGTTCCTCCTAGACCTTGGCAATATAAATTTGATGTCTGAGTTACTGTACGGTTATCGCCCCTCCAAGAACCGTTCGCAGGTCGACTTGCACCATTTAATACACAGCCCGTTGCGTTAGTTGAACTCCATGTCAATGTTGAGCTATCACCATAGTTTACAGTTGAAGGGGACCAGCTAAGTGAAGCTGTAGGAGGGGGGACAACAGTTAATGTTGCATATTGTGTACTTGACGTTCCACCGGAACCGGTGCAATAAAAGGAAACCGTTTGGTTTGCAGTTCGATTAGTTCCAACCCAGCTTCCACTTGTTGAACGAGCTGTACCGTTCATCACACAACCAGTTGCGTTAGTTGAACTCCATGTCAATGTTGAGCTTTGCCCGTATCCAACTGTTGACGGAGACCAACTTATTGATGCTGTGGGGCTCACAGCTAAAGCGGCATGAGAAAATGTCCCTAACAATAGGAGACCAAGAGCTGCAAAACTCTTCCTATATTTCCAATTCATTATTTTACTTCCTGATATTAAAATGTGTTTATTCTCTAGATACTGCGGAAATATAAACAACTTCCCTAAGCATCCCTATTCCTATAGTCCAGAGCACAATGGTACTCCATCACATTGCGGACTAAAAGACGATTCTGAAGTAAAACGACTAATGTCATTTCGATAGTCCTTGTTGATAACACCACAGAGAAGAGTTATGCCTGTAACCTAAAATGGCTGGAAAAAATGCTCAATCATTAAAATATCTCAAGCAGAAAGGCTAGGTACTTTATGCATTAATGAAGTGATTAAAAAGCTCAATAACTTAACTAAATCGCCCCTTTTCGTTATTCACATACACTTCACTCAATGCGAAGAGCATGTCTCCCACAAGACGGGCTCAGACGCGTTTAATAGAACCTTTAAACAAGAAACCCCGGAAGGTACTGTTAAACCCAGGGGTTATCAAAGTAGCTTGCATTAATTAGCGGGGAATCTGGATGGCGCATCCAGTGCGCCATGACATTAAACACGTTATTTTAGAGGCGATTAGCCAGGGTTAGCTCTTCACTTCAAATTCATCAAACCCTAACTCCATACGGGTTTGGCTTTCCAGAATTTTTAGCAGAATAATGGCGCGTTCTTCACCGGATGAACATTCAAAAATGCCATCCACACCAGAGAATGGACCTGACTTAACGACAACAACGTCGCCTGTATTAAAGACAGGTTGTTCAGGAGTAATCTCTAATTTATATCTGATTGAATCAATAATATGATCATGGGCTTTTGCAGGTTCCAAACCAAAGCTGACAACCTGAGTCACGCCAAGCGTAGAGCGAATTTTTGCTTGAAACTGCTGGCAATGCTCGTCGTATTTAGTAAACAAATATCCGGGAAACAAAGGCTCTTTTACATGCACTTTTTTACCACGGGTGATCTTCTCAACATTCACCATTGGCAGGAAGGTGGTAAACCCCTGCCGTTCCATATTAAGCATCGCTTTTTGTTCACTTTTGTGCTTGGTTTTAACTACTAACCAGCTCATCAACTACTCCTCGTATTACTCATACTACTGACTGAGCGAAAAAGCCGTTGTCTAAATTGACACTGATATAATATTTTTCGCTTGCTTAACATGAATTCACTACTGTTATATTTTTATTGAAAAATTCAAGATTCGAATTTTAAAAACAAAACAACCACAATCATTGTTATCCAGCATTATGTATTTTTAAAGACATTTCCTCCATTCAGCAGGAAATATTCACACCTTAACATTATGGATAGATATTTTACAGCCAACAATTTGCAACCAAAAAGGGATAAACGTTAGATTGAATAAATGCTCTTGCCTATCAAGTGGAAAGACATAGATTCAAGTTTGAGAGTGGCGAAATAGGAATCGTAATAAAAAAGGGAGCCATAGGGACTCCCAACTAAGGCAGAGAAAACCTACATAACTGTTCCAAATAATCAGTCACCGACAGAAAGTTGGGAGCAGCCCCTCAGCCGCAAGGATGCGGCTGTGGAGCTTCAAGGGATTGATTTACGGCGAGTCTGCGACCAATTTCTGTAGGTGGCTTGCAGTTATACACACTTATTTAGACGTCTTGACGTCGTTTAAACTTGGTCAGTTGCGCAGAAGCGATCAATGTACGCGAGCCATCTTCTTTCAGCTTGTATGCTTCACAATGGCTAAACAGCATATTGCGTCCATTGCGAACAATATCCGCTTCCATTTCAACCATCGTATTTAACGGTGTTGCAGACATAACGGAACAGGAAAAACTACTTGTAATAGCGTACTCACCATCTTCCAAGGCAGGGATCGTAGCCAACATACTGGTTACATCCAGCATGGAATAGATAACGCCGCCATGCAATGTATGGCTCAGGTTATCGATATTTTCAGTGACCATAAATCGTGTTTTACAGTGTCCGGGACGCTGTTCAACAATTTCGATACCGCAGAAACGCTGGTAAGCATGTTCTATCAGCGATGAACTTAAACGCTGTGCATATTCAGACATGGTTGCCATAATTTAATCCTTCATTTTAATAAAAGGCCGAAGCAATCCACGACCAATAATTTCATTCATAATTTCAGTTGAACCGCCGCCCAGGCTCAAGATTTTGGCGTCTCGATACGTGCGCTCAACCAGAGTGTGCTGTAGGCAACCAGCCGCACCACAGATATGAACACATTGATTCGCCGCTTCTTCTAGTGCCGCTACCGCAAAGTTTTTGGCAATACAGGTTTCCTCGTCGGTAAGATCACGCTCTTTAAGCGCCTGAAAGCATTTCTCAACATAGGCTTCAGACACTTTTAACTGCGTACTCATGGTGGCGATTTTGTGCAGAATCGCCTGTTTCTTATAGAGAGGTTTTCCCTGAACCATACGCTCGGTACTGTATTTACCTGCGTATTCAAGAATGCTTTTAGCGCTGGCGTTAGACATTACCGCCAGGTTCAAGCGCTCTTTCGCTAATGCTTTACGAAGTATCTTGGCCGCTTCTCCAACTTCACCAATCAAGGCCGCACGGGCATTGGTAAACGTGATGCTGGAAACGGGCAAGCCATACCAACCGATGCAGTGCAGATCATCGGCATGAGTGGTTTCCGGTTCACGTTCAACCAAAAACAGAGAAAGCTCATTTTGATAGTAAGCCGCCGTGATAAAGAAATCGGCTCGCGAACCATTACAAATGAATTTCTTTTCTCCACTAAAATGCAGCGAACCGTCGCAATGTTGCTCAACTCTGCTGCTAATAGCTCGCAAGTCGGAACCCGCACCGGGTTCGGTCAAAGCCATCACGATGAGTTTCTCTCCAGAAACAACTTGCTCAGCCACGTCTTCGAATACTTGCTGGTTTCCGTGTCTCAGGGCGGTGAGGCTGACCATGTGCGAAGCCAACCCCATCGCCATAGCCTGAGACCCGGCTCTGGTTAGCTCAGCTAACCAAAAAGCTTGCCGTTCGGCATCGGCCAACATTTGATCGTAATCGTCATGACCCAATTGCAGAAGCTTCCAGTCCGCCGCTCGATTGTGCAGATCGAGCGGGTAAGTACCTTCTTGCTCCCACTGTGGAATATTTTGGGTAATGGCTTCTGCGACAAACTCTCTAGCCGAAGCCTGAAATTCAGTAATTGTCATAGCCATTTGGATTTATTACTCCTTAGCAGCGCTTAGAAAACTGTGGTTTCAGCCAATTGATAGAAGCGATCCATAATTGGCGTTAATGAATCATGCTGAACGGAGTTTTCCGGTTGGAAATAGAAAAGATCGGTCATATCTTCCATTACCTTCAACATTTTCTGAGAGCGTATTGCAGCCCTTGATTCATAACGCTTCAATGCAGATTCAACCGAATCATCGCAATTACCATTGATGGCTTGTGCCAACATAAAGCAGTTTTCTAATCCCAGCGTAAATCCGTAACCCAACGTGGGTAACATGCCGTGAACACTGTCTCCTAATAATGTACAACGGCCTTTATACCAAGGCCCTTCTGCACGCATGGCGCGCAGTTTATTAGCAATGATATTTTCCGGTTTCGTAGCCTGGATCATTTCCAGAAGAGGAGAACTCATGCCTTCTAATCGGCCTACAAGTTCATCTTGTGTCAGGAGCTCATCACCTTCGTGCTTGTAGGCAACAAACCAGTATTTAAATTGAGTGCTATTGTCCAGTGGGTAGGTCACAAAGCGTGCATTGCTGTGTGTATAGATTTGGCAGGAGTGCCCTTCCAGCATCGGCGATTCATAGTGAACAACACCACGAGTCGCCGCAACACCAGTGTAGCGGCAATCCTGATCCGAGACATAACTACGAACTTTGGAGAAAACACCGTCGGTGCCAATCACCAAATCGAATATTTTGACTTCGCCGTTAGCAAACGTAACGCGAATGTCGTTATCGGTATCATTAATATCAACCGCTTCGGCACCATAATGAATATTATTGTTGCCCAAGCCTTCTTTTAATAATCCGAATAGGCGCTTGCGCTCAAACATAACAGCTGGCGCAGGGAAATCGTGACCCGGCATACGCACCGGGTGACGATGTAATTCAGTTGCATGACGATCCAGAGTTACCAGATATTCAATAGGCTGACCTTCGGTTAATAACTTATTGTTACCCAGAATAAATTTCAGAATTTGTACGCCTTGCGGCCATACATAGATCCCGGTTCCTGAATCTCGCGCTGAGTCACCACGCTCAAAAACCTGAGCGTCGTGACCGAACTTGCGCAGCAGACAAGCTGCCGCCAAGCCGTTTAGTCCAGCACCGATTACACCAATTCTCATGCCGCGACCTCCTGTGCCATCATGTCGCTATCCACTGTCATGTTGTATTGATTTTGCAACATACACATGCTGGTTAGTTCCATGATCATTGGGTCAAGTAGCGCTTGACGCTCACGGCTCATATCCGGTAGTTCGTCAATCAGCTTACGTACTTTAGCAGCGTTATAGAACGGCAATTTCTCTAAAGCCTGGCTGTTCAGGGTATCGCGCACCAATTGGAACAAGCGCCCATTGCGTAACAAGGTTGCCGGTGGCGCACGGAAGTAATGTTTCTTACGCTCATACAACTCTACCGGCAGATAGTTTTTCATTGCTTCGCGGAAGATGTACTTCTCGGTAGAGTTACGGATCTTCATATGTACAGGCAATTTCGCTGCCATTTCAACAACATGGTGATCCAGAAGCGGTACACGGCCTTCAACACTGTGGCCCATTTCCATGCGATCGCCCAAGGTAGTCAATACAAAAGCAGGCAAGTAGGATTTCGCCCACAAATACATGGAACGGTGTACAGGGTCGATATTTTCCAGTTTGCGATGATCCAGCGTATTGAAGAACATGCGATATGGTTCAATACTGCCATAACGGCTAGCAACATCATCAGAATACATTTCTTGCAAAGCAGTAAACCAGCCAGCCTGATTGTCCAGCCATGAAATACCGTGACCAATTTGCTCAGTTAACCAGCTTACGTCTTTTGGCATATTGCTCTGCGTGTAGCCCGCTTGGCTAGCCAGGATCTTTTCACGCATGTTAGCGATGACTTCAGGATCCTGGTTCTGAGAATTGAACAGCACCATGTCACGCTTAAAGTGTGGGTAGCCTGCGAATACTTCGTCGGCACCTTCACCGGTTAGAACAGCCTTAATTCCGTTGTCACGAACAATGCCGCTTAACATGAATTTGGCAACACCGTGCGCATTAAAGAATGGCGTTTCGTTGTGCCAAAGGGCCTTTTCATAATTGTCAGCCAGGTCGTCCTGAGTTACAGGAATAGTATGGAATTTTGCCCCCGCGCGTTCTGCCGCCAAGCGTGCGAAACGGTTCTCGTCATAATCTTCCATTTCAACGAAAGACAGGTTGAAAGCGTCCATCGACTTGCCAGAAAGCTCGGTTGCCATGCCTAACATGGCTGATGAATCAACACCGCCACTTAAGTAAATACCAACCGGAACGTCTGCACGTAAGCGTAAACGAACCGATTCAGCGATGGCGTCATGTACATCGCGGATCAGGGTTTTCTCGTCTTTACCTGCAACAAATGGGTCTTCAACACCTGCATCATTGTATTCGATATCCCAGTAACAATGCTGCTTCATGCCTGATGGCGTAAGAAGCATCATATGACCCGGTGTTACCGCATTGACGTATTTAAATAGAGAGCTGTTATCCAGATAGAAAGAACGAGTAACGTAAGCCATTTCGTCCCATACCGCTGGAACGCCAGCATTGATAATGGCTTTGGCTTCTGAAGCGAAGTAAATTTTGCCGTCATATTCACCGTAAAATAACGGCTTGATGCCCATACGGTCACGCATGGCAATAACGCAATTTTGCTGCGCATCGTACAACACCATTGCGAATTCACCACGCAGTCTTTCAAGACCTTTAGTGCCGTATTCTTTGTATAAATAGAGTGCTATCTCACTGTCTGATTCTGTTGAGAAGTGGTAGCCTTTTGCGCGTAATTCGTCACGAATTCGCTCGAAATCGTAAAATTCACCATTAACAACTAGGTGAAGTGCTCCACTTTGATCGCTAATAGGCTGCAAACCATTGCCAAGGCCAATGATACTGAGGCGGGTATGACCCATTACCATTCTATGGTCATTGGAAATCCAGATATTGTTTTCATCTGGACCACGATGATAAATAGCGTCCAAGCCTGCTTGAACCTGTTCTTTTTTCGCCTGATGTTTAGGGTTGGCTGAATAAACCGTTAGAAATCCGCACATGATAACGACCTTTAATAAAACCGAATAAAGTTAGAATGAGAAGGCGCCTGAGCTAGCGCCCGATCTTGTAATGGCTCAGAGTGAGCCCTATGCCTTTTCTACTGCCTGATACTGGCGAATGTTGTCCACGACACCACCCATACGGAATGCAGAGTTAGTCACTGCAGGGTATTCAATCGTGCCGCGAGCATCGTCTTTGGTTTGATACATGAAACGCTCATAATTCTGATAACTGAGGCGCTCACGATTTTGCAACATGCTCTTGTGTTCCTTGGTTGGTAAGCCTCGACGGTAGTTAGGTTGAACGGTTCCTGAGAAGAATTCACCAACACAGCCAGAGCCATAGCTGAACAAGCCGATTTGCTGACTCGTCATGTCACCGTCATAATTTTCCAGAAGGGAAATCAAACCAAAATACATACTGGCGGTATAGGTATTACCAATGTCTTTACCGTAGATTTGACTGATGGTGTAGCTTTCGTCTTGATGATCAGCCATTTCATCAGCAAACTCGGTTTGCAAATGCTGATAAGCCTTCTTCGCCATTTTGGTGAAAGGTTGATGGAAACATAACCAAGGCAATTCGTTGAGGCTCTTGCCACCGTTTTCTCTATAGTGCTTATAAGCTTCTGCCATAGAGTTGAGATAGCAGTTAATTGACAATTCACCGTCAACTAATGCATGTTGCATGTGATTGGGACGCCAGAAGTCCATCACGTCTTCGGAGTACAAACCGCGCTGAGAGTCGAATGCAATGATGTCAGGGTTTTGACTGATCACCATCGCAACGGCACCCGCACCTTGAGTACACTCACCCGGGCTATTTTGTTCATACTTGGCAATATCGCTAGCAATAACCAATACACTTTCATGTGGACGAACAGTAACAACGTCACATGCCATTTGAATTCCAGCCGTTGCACCGTAGCAAGCTTGCTTGATTTCAAATGCACGAACATTTGGACTAACGTCGATCATGCCAGTTAAATAAGCCGCGCCAGATTTAGATTGATCAACACCTGTTTCTGTCGCAAAAATAACCGTTGAAATAGATGCTTTCTGCTCTGGAGTCATATCATCCAGAATCAGTTTTGCCGCATTAGCAGCCATTGTGACAACATCTTCGTCCGGTGCAGGAACTGCCATTTTTACCTGACCAATACCATGAAGGTATTTGTTAGGGTCGATTTGATGCACTCCTGCCAGGTCATCTAATCCCAAGTAATACTCGGGTATATAAAAACCCATTTTGTTTATGCCGATTTTTGCCATAATATTCACCTGTACTTAGCACTAATAAAAAAACTCACGTTTAAAAAATAACAATCACAGACTGTTACAAAGAGAATTAGCCAAAACAGATAAAGAGCACTTCTTATTGTTATTATTAAATCCTTTACCTTTTAAATTTGATAAATAAGAAAACGATTTAGGACTTAATTTTTCGTTTAATATTCGTACCAAATCATGTAGTTCGGGTAATTTCTTGCTCTGGCATTCTATAGACTGGTTATTGAATGAAAATTGAAAAAAGTAGTTAAACAGTAATGAGAAAATTCATATGTTTTCCAGAATCACACTAGAAATGTGGCGTGTTTTCGTCACCATTGCAGAGGAAGGAAGTAGCGTGAAAGCCGCTTCTGTACTGCATAAGAGCCAATCAGCCATAAGTCACTCAATAAAAAAAATGGAGAGTGAACTTGGCAAGCCATTATTTAAAATTGAAGGGCGATCTTCGGTCTTGACGACATTGGGAAAGATACTTTTACCTAAAGCTCAACGCCTTTTAGGTGATGCAGATGGTATTGAGAAATTAGGTAAACAATATCAACTTGGATTTATGGATGAAGTGGGAATTGCATTAGATGTATTAGTTCCTGCAAGTGTTATTCATGAAACAATTGAGAGATTTGGTGTTATTTATCCAAATGTTTCCTTACGTATTTATGAGACCTCTCTTTCAGGTACAAAACAACTATTAGATGAAGGAACTATTGCATTGGGCATTTCCAGTACCATGCCAAATGACATCATCATTGAACCCTTTATGGATATTCCAATGATTTGCGTCTGCTCCCCTTCATTTAGTCTGGCTGAGGAAGAAAAGGTTACTCAGAATGACCTTAAACGCTTCCGACAAATTGTTATTCGAGACTCGGGAAAAAGTAATATCAGTAGTGGCTGGTTAGGCTCCAGCAATCGAATTACAGTGACTCACATCCATACAGCTCTGAATATGGTTGATTCAGGAATTGGTTATGCCTGGCTTCCTCATCACCTGGTTCAACCTTATGTTGAGAGTGGTCGATTAACCTTTATTCAACTCACGAAAGGCGCGACTCGAAGTGTGAATCTTCAAATTGGACTACGTTCAGAACTGATGCAGATTGAAGAAATCCAAACACTGTTTGACCTGTTAAAAGCCGTTTCAATCAGTGATGACATTGTATCCAACCCTATTCAACTCACTGGCTAGGGCTTTTTTGCTCCTCATTTTTACACGATCAATTACCCTACAATATTCACTTGAACTCAGCATGGAACGCTAAGTTTCAAGTTAGTATTCACTTCGCCCAAATATGCTTCGCCTCGCACTATTTGAATTTTTTAGATGACACGTGCCAGTTTTATTCAGTGGTTATCCCCTCCTCGCTCCCATACCATCATCATGCAACACACAGCGAGGATAAAAAATGAGCAAATTAACCGTAGAATTTTTCCATGACGCGGTTTGCGGCTGGTGCTATGTCCAAAGCCCCAGGTTACGCAAAATTGCGCAGGAAATGGATATAAAAGTCGTACAACGATGTTTTGTTTTACAGCGTAACAATCAAGAGATTATTCAGCGCTTTGGCTCTTTGGAACAGGCCAAAACTGAAATTCTTGGGCATTGGGTTGCCTGTAAACAACATGCTGACGATCCCACATCAATTGATATTGAAGGTATGGCAAAACAACCATTCACATATCCTAGTGGTTACCTGGCAGCATTAGGTGCCAAAGCTGCTGAAATGATGGGCGACAGCGATAAGCATTGGGATTTTTTCGACGCTATTCAAAATCAGCATTTACGCATTAACAACAATATTGGTGATGCCAGCATTTTGATCGAAACAGCACAAAGCATTGGATTGAATCCCATTACATTCGAAGAAAAACTGCATAGTGATGAAGTCAAAGCAGCCGTTGAAGATGATTTATTGCTGGCTCGTCGTTATCAGATCCGTAGCATTCCAACCTTGGTAATTAATGGTGAGAAGGTTATCTCGCAAACATTAAGCCTTGAGCAAATGCGTCAAGTTTTTAGCCAGCTACTTGCTGCCTAAATCTCAGCTATTAAACAGACCTGAAAACAGGTGTATTACAGGAACTAACAAAATGAACAAATTAGTCATCCTTTTTCATAGTGGTTATGGGCATACAGAGAAGCAAGCACATAGTGTTTTGGAAGGTGCTAAAAAAGTTTCAAACGTAGAAGCAAATCTTATGGCGATTCCAGAAAATGGTGAATTGTCGGGAGCACAATGGGAAGAATTAGCCGAGGCTGAAGGTATTATCTTTGGCTCTCCCACCTATATGGGCGGTGTTTCATGGCAGTTCAAGAAGGTCGCAGACGCTTCTTCCAAGCCTTGGTTTGGTCAGCAATGGAAAGATAAAATTGCTGCGGGTTTCACTAATTCAGCAACAATTAATGGCGACAAATTCCTTACGGTTAACTACTTGCAAACACTTGCCATGCAACATGGCATGGTTTGGGTTGGAGTAGGTTTAATGCCTTCCAATGCAAAAGATGCAGACCGTAATGACATTAACTACCTTGGCGGTTTTAATGGCTTATTCGCGCAATCACCTTCAGATTCTTCACCTGAAGAAGGCCCTCTTCCTGGTGATTTGAAAACAGCAATCCTGTTTGGTGAA
The DNA here is from genome assembly GCF_019900845.1 of Paraneptunicella aestuarii. Classification (NCBI taxonomy): domain Bacteria; kingdom Pseudomonadati; phylum Pseudomonadota; class Gammaproteobacteria; order Alteromonadales; family Alteromonadaceae; genus Paraneptunicella; species Paraneptunicella aestuarii. Next base: position 3,240,237 of record NZ_CP074570.1, read on the forward strand.
CGTATCGCAAACGCGGTTGCCCGCTGGAATAAGTAGATTTAACAATTCTGGAGAAGAAATCTCTGGATTAATTACCCCTTTGCGTAAATCAACTTTCAATCCCTGGACAAGTTGATTTACCAATGATTGGTTTTCCTTAAGGACGTATACACGGAAAGCCAGTGTTCACAACGACACCTTGTTGTGAACACATGTACCATCAAACTCGGAGCTTAGGTGGTATTTGAGGCGACTGCATCCCCCCCACACCACGCAGCAGTCGCCTCTCCCCATCGTATCTTTTAAGAATTCAATCCAACGCTCAGTTCTGGCTCAGTACACAAAGAAATAGATAAGAAGAAAATGATGGTTCGAAAAACAAAAATGACCGGTTAAAACCAGCCATTCAGTATTCGATATTTGTTTTTATGCGTTTAATAACGCTCAGTACCTATTGAGCTCTTTCAACCAATTCCAGTAGTTCTTTGGCTTCTTGTTGTTCTTCGGCTGTACCATTTTCCATTACTTCACTAATAAACTGTCGAGCTGATTCCATATCATTAATTTCCATATAGGCTCGCGCCAGATCCAGCTTGGCATCAACGCCACTATCTTTATCAACATCAATAATATCAGCGTCATCAGTAACGCCTGTAAACTCGCCAAGTTGAACATCCAGATTTAATTCCGGTTCTGGCATATTCTCGCTTTCAGCTTCCATACTTTCAGCCAATAAGGTTTCTACATCCTTAAACTCGCTAACCAGCTCTTCATCGGCTTGTGACGATTCAGGCTCAAGTGGGATATCTTCAACAGGTTCAACCGTCTCCTCACTCAACAAAGCATGCAAATCCAAATCTGGATTATCTGGCAAAATGAACCTTTCTGGTTGTTCCTGCTCTTTTTCCTGAACTGAAGGTGCAATACTTTCAGAAAACGACTCTTCATTTAACAGAGCTTCAATATCAATACCGCCCTGTTCGTCTTGCCCAAAATCAATATCAGGTTCGACGGAGGACTCATTTTCCTCATCCGGCCCATCAATGCTATTTAACAAGTCATCAAAAGAGGTATTTTCAAGCCGCTCTAATACTTCAACATCTTCATTGTCTGATTCTGAATCGACAAAATCGCCAATAGACTCAGGAGACTCTTCGGAATCAGTTAATGCATCAGCCAAATCCGCCATTTCAGAATCTTCGGTGAACTCCCCAAAATCAAAATCAGGTTCGCTGGCTTCATCTTTCGTAGTTTCTGGCAAAATATTATTTAGCGATGATTCTTCATCAGGTAATTCAACTGACTGACCAGCAACTGAGAATTGCAAATCATCCAGGGCTGGAAGATCGTCATCATCAAATGACTGCCCTCTAGCCTCAATATTACTCTCTTCGGTAACATTCGTTTCAATGACTTGTTCAAGGATGTTTTGAGCGTCCTGAGCAGGAGCAGACTCTTGAGCTTTAGCAACAACTTCATGCTCTTCACCCAACCAATCGCCAAGCCCAGGCATGTCAGCAAGTTCGTCTTGCAATTCTTTGTCTAATTCAGACAGACTTTCCTCTGTTCCTGAAACAGAATTATTAGGTTCCGGCTGGGATTCAGCCTCAAATTCATCAGCCGGTCTTTCCTCAGAAGTGCTAATCAGTTCGGCGTCATCGAAATCTTTTAACGCTTCTTCTAACTGATCGACTTCATTCATATCAATGATTGCGGACGTGTTTTCCTCATCAGACAATTGTTCTTGCAAACTTGCCAGATCGTCTTCTAATTCCTCATTCTCCGATAAAGAGGCATCGGAAGAAGGCTCTATTTCAGTAGCTTGAGCATCATCTTCATAATCCGCATCGAAATCATCGGCATCTGACAGCTGAGCTTTTAATGAAGCCAACTCAGCGTCAGCATAGTCATCAAGTTCTAATTCATTTTTGTCATCACTGGTATCATCAACGGCGTCTTCGATAGAGTCAGCGACTTCTAACTCCAACTCATCCCCATCAAGCACATCCCCATCAAGAGAATCTGTATCAGAAGCGTTTTCTGGTTCAAGCTCTGGCTCAATCTCTAGTTCCAGTTCTGACTCATCATCTTCCATCAGCAGTTCAACAGCCGCTTCTAACTCATCGCTCAATGTATCTTGAGTACCATGAGAATCTTGAGATGCGTCAACGGTCTGAGTTTCTTGCAAAAAGTCTTCATTTTCAGATTCGACAACTTGCAGTTCTTGTTCGACTGTAGATTCGGTATCCGCTGAGGGTTCGATATCAGCTAAAAGCTCTTCATCTTCCAAGAGCTCTTGCCCCGCTGAGGGCTCTTCATCATCTAAGAGCTCTTGCTCCGCTGAAGGCTCTTCATCATCTAAGAGCTCTTGCTCCGCAGAGGGCTCTTGCTCCGCAGAGGGCTCTTGTTCCGCTGAAGGCTCTTGCTCATTGGGTTCATCCAAAAATCCGGTATTGGATACCTCTACATCATCAAATGACATATCGGGTTCAATAAACTCTGCGCTTTCCTCAGCAGCCTCCTGCCCAGACTCTTGTTCAGACTCTTGTTCAGTTAGCCCGCTACCTTGAGGGGATGGTGGTGGAGTTTCAGGGTCGAAATCCAATTCATTCAACAAGTTTTGATAATCTTCCTCTGATAATGAATCGATTTCATAAACCCTTTCATCCTGAGTTTCTTCTGAATCAGCTAACGATGCATCAGGGTATTCCTGATCTTGAACGGCTGCCCCAGAAGGCATCGCTGAAGACTCATCATCCATGCCCAATTCAGCCAATAATTCATTAGCTAAGTCCTCTTCATCGAAAGATAAGGATTCCACTTCCTCATTATCGACTTGTGGCTCTTCAAGCGTATCAAAGTCGGCATCTGTTTCACTAGCGTCTGAGGGTTCTTCTGCAATACCAAACTCGGCAAGCAACTCATCTGCCAAATCGTCCTGTTCACTTTCAACTTTTTCAGGTTTTGACTCGGCTTCTGCTTCATCAGTTATCCCCATTTCAGCTAAAAGCTCATCCGCTAAATCATCTTGAGCATGGTCGACGTTATCGGCGTCGTTCATTTCGGGTTGAGCGTCAGACTCACTTTCCTCAATACCAAATTCAGCCAATAATTCATCGGCAAGGTCGTCTTGCGCATGGTCAATTTCATCTTCTACAGCTTCAGGCTGAGAGACTGATTCTTCCGTAGTACCATCAATGCCGAATTCGGCCAGCAATTCATCAGCAAGATCATCTTGTACATGCTCGGCTTCGGCTTCCTCTACTTGCGTTTGAGTTTCAGGTTCTTCCGAGGCTTCTTCCTCATTAATTCCAAACTCAGCAAGTAATTCATCTGCCAAATCATCCTGTCCGCTTTCAGCTTCATCAGATGTTGATTCTTCTTCATCTGTGATACCCATTTCAGCTAACAGTTCATCGGCCAAATCATTTTGAGCTAAGTCATCTTCGGTTTGAGTTTGTTGCTCTTCTTCACCTTGAATGCCAAATTCAGCAAGTAGATCATCAGCTAAATCATCTTGGACAGATCCCGTTTCAACTTTCGGTGCGGGTGCGGGTGTCGGTTCATCAGCCATACCCATTGCGGCAAGCATTTCATTGGTAAGTTCACCAGAGAACGCTTCTCCCTCAGAGGTTCCTTGTCCCGCTGAAGGCTCTTGCACATCACCAAAAACAGGTTCAGGAACATCAATAGCTATTTCAGGATCGCCGGGAGCTTTATTCGGAGCATCTTTAAGCTCTCTGGTTAGTTCTCGGGTGAGATCATTTAATTTACGATTCTGCTCACCTAATTTTTCACTGACTTTCTCAATGGCATCTTCAGATAAAATAGGTTCGTCACTGATACCCAGATCACTAACTGGATCAAAGACTTCAGGTTTAGCTGCCCGCTCACTACTTTTCTCAGCTTGAGCTTCTTGATTTTGTCCTGCACCGTCTAAAGCATCAGGTACTCCTAACTCAGCCAAATCTTCTTCAATAATTTCTTCGATAGCATCTGATTCAGGATTAATTTCTATTTCTGCGCCAGTATCAAATAAGTCTTCATCCAATCCCTCTATGACGCCATCTAATTCTTTATCCAAATCAGACACATCTTCAGATTCAGTAATTTCAATGCCATCATCTTGCAGATCGTCCAAATCCAATGCGCCAGCAAGTAAATCATCTTCGTCCAAGACATCATCCAAGGTGTCGCTGTCGAACATTTGGTCAAGGGCGTCATGTTTCTCCAGATCCTCAGGAACCAACATATCGTCGTCCAGATCACTGTATGAACCCAATTCATTTTCCAGTACATCATCCAGAGATTCGTCGAGCTCTTCCGCCAGCACATCATCAAGAAGGTCGTCATCACCAAAAAGATCGTCATTGCCTAACTCGTCGGCTTTTTCACCCTTTAGATCCTCAGAGAGTACATCAGAAATATCATCCAATTCCGCCACTTCTGCCGCAGATGTATCAACAAAGTTCATACTTTCAGAAACAGACTCTTTGTTTTGGCGTTTCAGCAACCAGAACGCTAAACCAGCTAATAAAGAAATCGAAAATAAAACCGTGACACCAATCAGAAAGGCTGGCTCTTTGACGAAATCAAACGTATTTCCTTTAGAGGACTGTTCCTGCGCTGACTTTCTGGCATTGGCGACCAACTCATTTTGAAGCGCCAGAATTTGATCCATTTGACGCTGCACTTCACCATCGTTTCCAATTCTTCCGCGCAGGTCTTCGATATCTTTGTTGACGGTATCTAAACGTTCATAAATCTTCTTGTTTTCATTCAATAACGTCTGAACGCTGTTAATAGAATCGGCAAATTGTTGCCGTATTGCTTCAAACTGCTTTTGCTGTTCAGCGTCGATTTGATTGAGTTTGCTTTCCAACTCATCTTTGGTTTGAGTTAAATCTGTTCGGCTAGCCAGTTTCTCTGGTGGCTTAAGGTTTTTCAGGCTGGATCCGGGAGCAACTTTGGATTCCCAGGCTTCATCGTCCTGGTCAGATTTCAGTTTTGCATCTTCGGGATTAATTCTTGCGATATAACGTTCAGATGGCAGCATCAAGGTAACGCCATCTTTCATATGATTCAGGTTATCACTGTAAAAAGCGTCAGGATTTAGCTCCTGAATGGCCACCATGACCTGATAAATGGAAAGATTCTTATTTTGACGATAGCGATCAGCAATACGCCATAAGGTGTCGTCAGCATCAATGGGGCCATAGGAAACGCCGGCATACTGCTCGGTCGCATTTTTCGGGCCTTTAATTGGAACCTGCTTAAACTCTGCAGCATTGAGACTGGAAAGACTGAAAATGCCTAACCCGACAAGCACTATAAAGGTTAGTGCCAGTTTAGTAACAGCTCCGTTTCCGAATACTAACGTTCGGATATTGGTTAAGCCTGTTTGCAAATTTCCGTAATAATTCTTAAGCACTTAATTGTTTGCCGTCATGGATTTTTATTTGTTATTTCAGCACTGGCATGGAGTTAGGCGCAATATTGCCCTAGTCTCAACCAATCTCTCTTATATACCAAGCGTAAGCAAGACACGTTCCAAAACTTACTATAAACCAGATAATCCCCTTAATCTATAAAGCGCCAAGTGAAAATCAAGCTTATTATCAGATGCTTACCAATCATGCCACGCTGCATACATTCAGGTGGTGATTCGTTACCTTTCCCAAATGGCATTCGTGGTTTTACATCGGCCTATATTCAAAATAGTTGAGGAATATCAGCTAGCTGAGTCAAGAAATTGACAAATATTCCTATTAAACTACTTTCCCGCTAATAACCGAAGAAAACAAAAAACAGTCTGGCCGAACCCCTACATTGAAGATTTGACTTCGACCAGACTATTGTCAGATATCCTTATCTGTCGCGCAAATAACTTATACAAGCCATCTGCAAACTATCTATTTACAGGTAATCGCGAACCAACACTTCTGCGATCTGAATACTGTTAGTTGCAGCACCCTTGCGCACATTGTCAGAAACGATCCACATGTTAACGCCATTAGGATGAGTAATGTCTTTGCGTAATCGGCCAACAAATACATCGTCTTTACCGCTGGCATTGCCCACCTGGGTTGGAAAATCTTCACGATCTTCAAGAAAAGTCACGCCCGGCGCATTTCTTAGCAAGTCTTTGATTTGCTCAATATCAACAGGCATACGTGTTTCCAAATGCACAGCTTCACCATGTCCGAAAAATACCGGTACACGCACCGCAGTGGCGTTCACCAAAATATCATCGTCACCCATGATTTTCTTGGTTTCCCAAGACATTTTCATTTCTTCCTTGGTGTAATCATTATCAAGGAAAACATCAATTTGAGGGATACAGTTAAATGCAATTTGACGTGAGAAAGCTTCAACATCTACGGGTCTACCATTTAACAGATCTGCCGTTTGCTTTGCCAATTCATCCATTGCACTCTTACCTGCACCGGAAACGGATTGATAAGTCGCCACGTTAATACGATCAATACCGAATACATCATGGATAGGTTTTAACGCTGCAACCATCTGGATGGTCGAGCAGTTAGGATTCGCGATGATATTACGATTTCGATAATCAGCTAGTGCCTGAGGATTCACTTCTGGAACCACCAAAGGAATATCGGGTTCGTAGCGATACTGAGAGGTATTATCGATAACAATACACCCGGCTTCAGCAGCGATAGGTGCATACTTGGCTGAAACACTTCCACCAGCCGAGAAAAAGCCAATGCTAACCTGTGTCCAGTCGAACTTATCAGCATCTTCTACAGTAATGTCGCGTCCCTTAAACGTAATTGTCCCGCCAGCAGAGCGAGAACTAGCGAGCGGAAAGAGGTTCTCAACAGGGAAATCTCTTTGCTCCAGAATTTCAATCATGTGTTGACCAACAAGGCCGGTTGCGCCTAATACGGCGACATTAAAGGCACGTGACATTTAGCCCATACTCCTGAGTTTGTTAACTACCAAATCCGAGGCCATAGATTGCCTGTGAATTACACAAATTTCCAGCATTAACTTTGAAGTATTGAAACTCTCTTCGAGCCCCGTACTGCTTGCGAAACAAGCGAAACTCATCAGCGTTTTTTACCCTTTTTCGAAAGTCCAAATTATCCTGGTAAATATCGTACACTTTACTAACTAATTCCAATGCATCTGGCACGGTAAATTCTGCTTCAAAATACGACAAATCCGCATTATCAATTGCTGGTAGAAATTCATCCAGAGTCAAGCTTGGCTCTATCCCAAACTGCTGGCATAGCGCCTGATACACCATTGACGTTCCTTTCGCCTTTCCTTCTATGGTATGCCCGGCGATATGAGCGGTTGCCAAATCGGTATAATCAACCAGCTCGAATAAAATATCCGGCTCATTTTCCCAAACATCTATGACCAGCCCAAATTCAGCACCTTGCCGCTTCACATCCAATAGCGCGTGATTATCAACCACTTCTCCCCGACAGGCATTGATAAAGCATTGCTTTTCACCAAGCTGAGCCAAACGGGCAGCATCAAACATGTGATAAGTAGGATGTTCTCCTTCTTTAACCAAAGGCACATGCAAGGTAATAAGATCGCACTTCATGATCTCATCGAAATTAACAAACTCGCGTTTATCGCCAGACGCTTGAAGTGGTGGGTCATACAAAGCTGTTCGGATCCCCATGGCCTGCAAGCGCTCATTCAAACGCCCACCAATATTGCCTACACCCACAATACCTATACGTTGTTCGAGTAAATCAAATTGCCGCTTTTTAGCCAAATACAGCATAGCGCACAATACGTATTCCACCACCGCAACAGCGTTACAACCCGCAGCGTTGTACATAGGAATGCCTCTGGATTGCAGGTAGGTTTTATCAAAGTGATTAGAGCCCGCCGTTGCCGTACCCACAAATTTCAGGTTTTGACACTGGCCTATAAGCTGCTCATTGACCTCTGTGGTTGAACGCACAACCAACACATCGGCATCCTGGATTTGCTCAGCAGTAACAGTAGAAGCGGAAAAAGTCTGGCATTGGCCTAATGAGGAAAAAAAGGCCTCTCCGTAGAGCAAGGTATCTTCACAATATATTTTCATGATAGTTGTCAGAGTAACGACTTATCCGGACATACAGCCACAAATAAGAACGTGAAAAATACGGAAAAGTATTGTTAATAAGAGGGCGCTAAGAGTGCCATAAATAGTAGATATAGAAAAGTAAATCACCTGAGCAGATATGAAGAGCGGCAAGCTCAATATTATTCAGACATCCACTTTGTTATCAAATCTCAAAAATAGTGTGCGCATGCACCATACAATGGGATATATCACTCCGGTGCATATAAGAATAAACAGAGTTAATTGTTCAAGCCATAACGTGTATTCAGCTATACCAAGCAAACGATTAAATACGAAAGTATATGCATACAACCCGGAACAGACCCAACTATACTGTTTTAATACTGAACATAGATATTGACTAAAAAGAAAGAAACGTTTGCTTGGAAGGGATGCAAGCAACACCCCAACCGTAAATAACAGAACAGAACAGATACTGTCTAATTCAAAATTGCCTTCCAAATCTGGGTTTATATATTTAAAAGACGCATAGCAAACCAAAAGGTAGGCGGCGGGGAATATTCGGCCTGAATTACTGGAATATGCAAAATTTAACGAAACAAAAAGTAAAATCGTAATACCAGAAATAAGATAATAAGACATGAAATATCCTCGAACGCCTCCCTGTTACTTCACTAATAGCAGACGGTTTGAGCGACAAGAACCCCCGTTCGCCCGGTATAATGTATATGACAATTAAATGTGTCTATTGAAAACAACCAATTACCGTAATTATAACCTCCGTTATAATTCTCTGTTCCAGCCAGAGGAGAGCCTCCACTACTGCCACTGCCACTTCTTTCAATAGTCATTTTTCCACCTTTGAAAACCAACTTATCCCCAGGTTGCAAGTCTGTCTTATACCAATCGGTGGACTGTAACAGTTCGTTAATTACCACAGCAGATGCTGACTCAGTTAAACCTGCCATCAAAGTCGTATTTAACGCTGCTGCAACTTTCTGGGCAATGCGTCCAATAGCATTTGTAGTAGCGACAGCAATAACAAGCCTCCGAGCTTCATTATTTCCATTAATAAATTCATCTGTAACGGTAAGTGTAATCTCGCTATTGTTTATTGATGTTACTATGTAGTTGACAAATTCAACTTTCATCCAGTCATCACAAGAATATTGATCGTCATATTGACACTCTAATGGTGCGTCATAAACAACAATCCCATTTCGACTTTTTCCCTGAATAACATCTATTTGATAGGTATCAATAAACTCTTTAAGAGAAAAACTATAAGATACATTTCCTTGAATTCGTACATCAAAACGTTGAGATAGAACAGTCTCGTGAAAACGTTTTTTTAATATACCTAATACCGTTTCCCGTACATCACAAGCAGAATCACATTCTACAACAATGGGATCTCTGTCAGGCAAAGTCGCGACTTCAGAAAATGCAGAAAAATGGAATAAGCAGGATACAAAAATTAATGAATTGAAAAGCTTTCTAAAAATAGTCATTTAGTCATCCTTAAATCTTAAATCTTAAAAACATCCAGTTTCACAGCAACTCAACTGTAAGCTGTGGTTCACAATATACTTCAAACCAATCCGGTCAAATAACATATATCGAACGATGATATCGGACATCAAATACGCAGCCTTCCTTCATACAGACCCTGATAGTATAAAAACCGAAGTATTTGATACCCATAGAAACTTAAGAACTCTATGGGTATCGTATTACTATTTTACTGCATCAACCACATACGCGCGCTACGTGCAGGAATATGGAAGTTATGCCACTGTGAAGTAATGTATTGAGTATTACCTGTCAAAGTGTCTTTATAGTTGCGATACCACCACAAACCTTCAGCGTTGGTATCAACCCAAACGTCCTGACCACTACCGCACTTATTAATACCCACGATACCCACATGCTCACGACGGAACATAATGAAGCAATCACTATAGTTAACGATATCCATTGAACGCCCTTGAACACCGTTGTGGAACTTAATCATATTGGCAATATCAGTACGCTTGTACAGATTCACCCAGCGATTGTCACCACTCTCGTTGTGATCGGAATACATCATTGGTGTACCACCATCACGTCCCAAAATATAAGCGTTCGCCAAAGTTTCATCGGTTGCGTTCATGATCTGATAACGGAATCCATCATTTAATGGAATATCATGCGTTACAGTAAAGGTAACGGCTTTGCTGGAAGGTAAAGCCTGTCCGTAAGCCGCAGGATCAACCAACTGATTCATCGAACCACTGTATGAGAAAGCACTACGAATAGACGCAAACAATGGGAAATCGTAAGCATTATGTCCGGTAGCACTCAAATATGGAGCCAAGAAGTTATCATATTCAGTGTTGCCCGCACCGCCAGAGGTAATGATCTCACCGAATACATGTACACCGCTCTTAATACCCGAATCAAACACAGCATTGATGTGGTAATTGGTCATATGCTTGGCAGCATCAACGCGGAAGCCTTTAACACCGTAGTTTTTCAGCGTTTGCAAATAGGCTTTTTGTTGCGCAATTACCCAGCTATTAGAATCCAAGTCTGGCAAACCCGTGTCACCGCCGCCGCCACATAAACGCCAGTATTGAACATGACCAGGGTCATTCCAGTTGGTAATACAACCAGCCGGATGAAAATCACCAGAACCAAACAGGTTAGTGGAAAGGTCACCAAACAGTTTGTTGGAATTGTAGTAAGAACTACTTGCCGCATACTGATTTAAAATCGTAGTCCCGGGATAGTTAAGATCGGAACGAATAGCAGATTCATTGGCCATGTGGTTGAACACGATGTCGGCATATACATCAATACCTTTGGCTTTAAGTGCATTGACCATGGCTTTAAAATCGTTCGTGTCGCCCAGAGGGTTATCAATGACGCGGTAATCTTGCGGCTGATAACGCGCCCACCAGGCACTGCCTGTCGATTTATAAGCGGGTGAAACCAATACTTTTTTGTAGCCCAGATTCGCAATCTCTTGAGCTTTAGCCGCTACGTCATCATACGTCCAGTTAAAAGCATGGAGAATAACGTCTGCACTGGCAGAAGCTGAAAATAATGTTGCCGATGCTATGGCACTAAAAGCCAGCGCCTTAAGCTTGCTGACTGAATTGCCACTTTTGGCAACATTGTTACTATTACGCATACAGATACCTCGTTAGGATTAATTCTTTTATCTCGTCATCCAATTTAACGATTTTCACAACACACAGAGTGTTATTTTTACCATTTTAAGGAATAAGTTAAATTGCCTGCATACGTATTCACACTATTTTTACATTTTGTAATATATGTGTTCATTTTGTTATCAAAGAAAACATTAATGATAGATTTCAATGAGATAATGCACTTCCCATCCATTTTTATTCAAATAAAATCTAAAAATAGACACATCAATAACTGAAAAAACGATAAAAAATTAACGGCTGAAATAAGTTTCAAATTAATTTCCAGAACAACAACTTAAAGCCCCTTTGTGTGCCTGTATGGTGGTCTTGGAAGGGAACTCTACCCAAGCGAAACCCTAAAACATCCTCAATTTGTTCTAATCTTAAACAGACAAGCTATCAGTTCTGATGAGGTGATGAATGAATAGCGATCAACCGAATATCTCCAAGCGCCTGCTCATCATGTTCGCTGTATTTTGTACGGTTGTGTGCGGATTACTATTTGTTTACTCGTCATATCAAACAGAGAAACACCTTGGCTCTTTGTCTCGCGAATACCAACAGCGGCTGTTTAGCGGTTATCGTCAGTTATTAGAATTACAGGGGGGCAAGCTCAGTACCCTAATCACTTTTCTGAGCGAAGATCAGGCATTAAAAAACCACTTTCGAGAGCGAAACCGCACAGCCTTATATGAACACTTAACCAATCATCTGGGCTCTTTGTATGGCGATCAAGATGCCATAGAGCTCTATTTTCATGCCCCCGATGGGCAAAACTTTCTACGTTTCCAGCAACCTGAAAAATTTGGTGACCATGTACCTCACTACACGCTTGAATCATCGATGCGTTCAGGACAAAGCAGCTACGGGATTGAACTGGATAGTATTGGGCTTCCGGTACTGAGCGTCGTTCTACCTTGGCGCGATACGGGTGATTTACTCGGATATATCGAAGCGACAACAACCATGACCTCCGTTCTGGAAGGCTTGGCAAGCATCAATGACGTCACCATTCTCTTGGCAATGGACAAACAATATTTGAACCAAAACCAATATCTGCCCAGTGATGAGGAAATCAAGAAAACCCGCTTTCTATATAATACGCCCGAGTTTCTGGTACTGAGCACTGGCTACAATCAATTTGTGAAATCACTGCTCCCCATTCTCTCAACAAGCAGGCAACAGACCTTCTACCAAAGTGATAACAACGGTTTATATCAGATTGTGTCGTCACTGCCGATTCATAATTCAGAAAACGAAATAACGTCTTACCTGTACTTCATGGTGGATGTATCAACACTCATTGCCGCCAATGGCATCCCGATTATTTCCATCACCTTGATACTTCTGGCCTTGGGTATGTCGATCATTGGATTATTCTTTTTCTATGGTGAAAAGCTACAAAGTAGAATGGCAAAACTGTTGGAAAATTCCGAGGACAGTAACCAGCTTCATCACAAGCTAACGTCTCTGGAACAGACAAACGCAGATCTCAAACGTGAACTTGTGAAACAACAGGAAAACCTGAATCAGAGTAACAAACGCTATCAAACTCTGTTCGACAAAACCGCCGATGCATTGTTGGTTATAGATGGCAATCAATTCATTGATTGTAATCAGGCAACTCTGAATATGCTGGGCTATTCGAGCAAGGAAGAGTTAAGTAACACTCATCCGTCTAAACTCAGCCCCCAAAAGCAACCCGATGGCAGAGATTCCAAAGAAAAAGCCAATGAAATGATTGAAATCGCCTTTGCTAAAGGCAGCCACCGCTTTGAATGGGATCACAAGCGTAAAAATGGCGAAGTATTTCCAGTAGAAGTATTGCTTACCTCAATCCCAAACGGTGACACCAACCTGCTTTATACGGTCTGGCGAGATATTTCGGAGCGTAAAAAAGCAGAAGCAGAGATTAAATACCGCGCGAATTACGATGCCCTCACAGGTCTACCCAACAGAAACCTGCTTAATGAACACCTCAAAACCGCTTATCAAAAAGCCATTGCCGAAAGGGAATACCATGCCATTCTCTTTCTTGATCTGGATCGCTTTAAAAACGTCAATGATTCAATGGGTCATACCATTGGCGACCAATTGCTGATTTCCTGTGCCAAACGCATTAAATCCCTGCTCCGCCCCAATGATATTCTGGCTCGATTCGGAGGCGACGAGTTTGTGGTGCTGGTTAACAACCTGGGAAAAAACCTGCAACAGGCCAATATCATTGCAGAACGAATCGCAGAAAATATACGACAAAGTTTTAACTCTCCTGTACAAGTTGGACAGTACGAACTGCAAGTGACCTTAAGTGCCGGGATAACCACCTTCCCGCTCACCGATGAATCCATTGAAGATGTACTGAAATATGCGGATGTTGCCATGTATAAAGCCAAAGACACTGGGCGCAACAAAACCGCCTTTTTTGTCTCCAGCATGCAGGAAAGCATACTGCGACGCTTACATATTGAAAAAGATCTGCGCACAGCAATTGAAAAACAGGATATCTATGTCGACTACCAACCACAGTTCACTATCTCTGGTGCAATAGAGGGAGTAGAAGCACTAGCCAGATGGAATCATCCTGATTATGGCCTGATCCCACCCGAGGAATTTATCTCTGTAGCCGAGGATTCGGGCATGATTACTGACTTGGGCGAACATGTGCTGAAAACCGCCTGTAAAGACATTGAGCGAGTGACAAAAGAAACAGGGAAAACCTTGAAGCTATCAATAAATGTGAGCCCAAAACAATTGAATCAATCGGGGTTTGTGGCCTCAATGATTTCCATACTGGATAACTTTACCTTGCCAACGGCTAACGTCACTCTGGAAGTTACCGAGCATGTGTTAATTGAGAACTTCAACGTCATTTTGCATAAGCTTAATGAGCTTAAAAATTTAGGGCTCAAAATCTCGTTAGATGACTTTGGCACAGGCTATTCATCGCTTAGTTATTTAAAACAACTGCCATTGAGTGAACTAAAAATCGATCGTGCTTTTGTAATGAATCTGCATGCCAACAGCAATGACACCCGACTGGTTAAAACCATTATTGATATTGGTCATGAGTTTGGCCTAAAAGTCGTCGCAGAAGGTGTTGAAACCCTGTATCAGTTGAATTACTTAAAAGAACTGAACTGCAATTGCTATCAGGGCTACTACCTTAGCAAACCCCTTTCACTGCCAGATTTAGTGACTCTGGTAAAACGCCATATCAATATTGCCCAGGTAAACTAGCATTCGTGTTACATTTGCCATCACCCAGCTGAGCAAGAGAGAACAAAGCATAAATGTGTGGCAGATTGAATGTAACTGACGATCCGTCTGTTAGAGCCTTATATGATTTATTGGATATTAATCTTTGGTCACAACAGCCCATTTTTAGTAGATACATAGGCGCAGCTCAACCCGTATCCATTGTTAGAGAAACATCCTTGGGCAGGCAGCTCAATAACGCCACATGGTGGTTATTGCTAGAAGAAACCGAGTCAGGATTTAGGCCCTCTAAATATACTTCCTTTAATACTCGTTACGACAAACTCAGTACACCACGAAGTGCTGGATTTATTCCCTATCGCCAAAGCCGCTGTATCATTGCAGCAAAAGGCTTTGGTGAATCTGAATTTAAAAATGGCAAACGTATCTCCTGCCATGACATGCAGGCCAAAGATGACGCTATCGCTTTTGGTGGGCTTTATCGAGAATGGTTACACAGAGGCACTGGAGAAATCCCCCTGTCCTGCTCTGTTATCACGCTTCCGCCCAATCCAAAACTGTCAGACATTCACTCCAAATCTATTCCTCTAATGTTGCCACAAGATAAGGCAACGCTGGATGCCTGGTTAGCCCCTAACAACACTGAAACAAAACAGTTTGAACCATTGCTGGAACCGGTTTTACGACATGACTTAATTGTGCAGCAAATAGAAAAGCCCAGCGCTTGGAACAAGCATATCGGTGAACCATTCATCATTGAAAAAGACAGTTAAACTCACGTCACTAAAGAGCGGCACCTTCATTTATCTTGATAATCAACAGAGAACATACTCATTTGTATGTGTAGATATCAACCACAACTTATTTGACCAACAAAATAAACTTCTCAAACCTTTCATTTAAAACTCACAAAAAAAACAATTTGCCAAATATTTTTCACACATTAATTATCTTTTAAAGCTATATAAAAAAAGGCAATTAAAGTTGTTTCGAACAAAATAAAATGGCATTTTTAAAAACATCTTTTCGTGGAGATATATCGCTTATTTAAAAGGATTAAATGCATGATTGAATGCGTTGCTTTTATGCTATTGAATGACCAAAAGATACTGCTAGAAAAGAGGAGATTGGATAAAGAGATTGATCCAGGGTTAGTAGCCATACCTGGTGGTCATTGCATGCCTGAAGAAACTCCTGTTGAAGCTCTAAAAAGAGAATTAGAGGAAGAAACCGGGCTTACCGCGCTAGAAACCCACTACATTTGTACTCTTGTACATGTCACTAAAGAAATACAAAAAGTGCACTATTTCGCAATAGAAAAGTGGAAAGGAGATATTTCAGTTAACGAAGCGGAAAATTTGTACTGGCTAGAATTATCAAATATAGAAAAATTAGATATACCTCCTGACAAAACAGCAATAAATGAATACAAAAGAATCAAAAAAACGAAATTATGGTAAGTATTTTTTATTCACCAAAATCTACTCAATCAAAGAAGTGAAAAATCAATTCCGAATTCAAAAGCATATACAAAGAGCAACTATCAATGAGCAATTCAAATCAAGACTGGGGGTTTAACTACACCTTATCCAACGAGGATAATTCACTAGAACTAGGAGTGTTAGCCAAGCATTCTGAGCATGTAGTAAGTATCGCTGGCAGCGGCTCTCGGGTATTGCCGTTGTTAGCAAAACAACCTGCCGCCCTAACCTGTATAGATTCATCTGCGCATCAACTTGCTCTTACCAAGCTACGAATCGAAGCCGTGAAGCTTTTAGATTACCAGGATTATGTCGCATTTCTCGGCTACCCCGGATTCAACATGCCTGCCACCAAGAGAAAACAGATATTTTCTGACATCGCTAATCAGTTCGATGACATAAAAAGATTAGAACCCTTTCTGGAACAGGCTCAATGGCAAGGCATTATTTATTTGGGTAAATGGGAACAGGCACTGAAGAAGTTTGCCAAAGTGACCTCTTTGTTGTCCCTGGATTCATTCTTATCTGTTAGCGATCAGCAGGAATGGGATGCAATGATGACAAAAACCAGCCTCAAATTACGCTGGTACATATACATAAAATTACTGGGCAGTGTCACTTTCCTTCGTGCATTTTTCTACAAAGATCGTCTACCTCAAATGCAAGTAGCTAATTCCTACTACGATTTCTTCAAAGAACGTTTTCAACGCCTGGTTTATTCCTGTGGATTAAAAAAATCGTGCTTTGCACACCTTATGCTTACAGGAAAAATCAACAATGATATTGCCTTCCCCATCGAAGTAGATGAAGAGCATTTTCACTTAATAAAGGAAGGCGCAAACAACGTCACCATGAACTATCTGAATACCAATATCAGCGACTTTAGTGAGTCATTCAAACATCCAATATCATTTGTTTCTTTATCTGACGTTCCTTCTTATCTTGATAGCGCTACCTATTCCAGATTACTCAAAGCCTTAACAAACAACATGGACAGTGGAGCCACGATCATCTCCCGATATTTCGCTTTTCGTCCAGATTTCTCGCTGCCTGAGAACTTAAATCTGGTCACTGAAAAGTATCAGGATCTGATATCCAAAGAAACTACTCAGTTTTACGACATTGATATTTTCCAGGCCAGTTAAGGGTAAAGACAATGAAAAAAGAAGTTCATCCTGAATATTGGGATCGCGATGCGAGAAAATTAATTCAAAGAGAAAACTATGCCGGTCAGGCTCTTTCCTGGATGTACAGTAGCCCAATTGGAAAACTGTTTTTATATGGCTACTTCGCAACACGCTTACACTCTTGGGTTTATCGTCAGTACAAACGCTCACCTTTGACTAAAAATCAGGCTTTACAAGACATTGAAAAGTACCAGATAGACCTGAATGAATTCGATATAGAAGAGAGCGATATTGGCTCATATCGCGACTTTTTTTTAAGAAAATTTAACCAAGGTGCTCGCCCTTTTAACGATGATAAAGATACATTTTCAGCTTTTGCTGAAGGGTTTTATCTTGGTTACAAAAACACGCATGAGGACATTCGTTTCCCTGTAAAAGGCGGGTATTTATCAGCAGAACAAATTTTAGAGAATGATGAAATTAGCAAGAGATTTATGGGAGGGCCGGTTTTAGTCTGTCGCCTCTCTCCGATAGATTACCACTGGTTTCACTTTCCATTCGACGGACAGCTCACTGACGCCTATCACAGAAAAGGCAAAGTACACGCTGTTAATCTGGTAGCACTTCGTCACAAGCAAGACATTTTCTGTACCAATGAACGACAAGTCAATTTGCTCTACTCAGAGGATTTCGGTCATCTGGCTTATGTAGAGGTTGGCGCGATGGGAGTGGGCAGAATTCACCAAACGTTCAATGCACCAAGCTTTCAAAGAGGCCAAGAGAAAGGCTATTTCGATTTTGGAGCCTCCACCATTATCGTGTTTGGGGAGAAAGGACGTTGGGAACCGAGTGCAGACATCATTGAGCACACAGCGAACGAAAGAGAAACCAAAGTTAAATTAGGCCAGGCAGTTGCACACAGGAGTAGAAATTAATATGAACGATTTATTTGACACTCTAAATATACAGACTGAAGAGGAGCTTTCTTTTTACTCCACTGTTTTAGGTCTCGACGAGCAAACAGTCGCTCAATTTAGCAATCAAAATTTAAACCCAGAATCCGCATTTGACTGGAAATCCAGATGGAACTGGACAATTACCAACATGCTTTCAAGGCTCCCTGTTGGCCCAACGGATAAATCTTATGATGCTCAATGGGAATCAATTGCCAGTGGTGGTGGCTCCAGAATCAGCAAAGAAATGGTACATAAAAAGCAAGATGCCAATGTGCTTTTGTCTGAACCTCTGGAAATAGGCAAAGTGCTTTATTTCAACATGGGAGTTTCAACGCAGGAGATTAACTTTGACCATCCATCAGATCATGTTCAAGGCATGTTAATCATGGAAGCTCTGCGTCAAACAGGTTTAGCGACAGCGCACTACTACGGCGTTCCGGAATCTTCCCAGATCACCATTACCGCATTCAATTTCGAATTTAAGGATGTTCTCGACGAAAGATACCCAATACTGATTCGTCTAATTAGCAACCTGTCAGTAAATGCCACATCCAAAAGCACTGGTTGGGGTGCATTTGAAGTCCTACAAGCCGGTGCATCTTGTGTTGTGGGCGGTTGGGAAGGACATTTTGTTCCGGAACGCACCTGGAAACGAATTCGTCAACGTTCGTTACGCAAGATTGAAAACCTGATGGCATCTGAAACCGCCTGATTCAACTGAAATCACAAGGAACTAACCATGACTCTACTTGTTGTTTCATTGAAAAATAAACATCTTTGTGCCAACCAAAATGTAGGGGGAAAGGCAGCTCGCTTAGCCGAACTAATAGCAGAGGGATTTACTGTTCCCGATGCTTATGCACTTACCACATTCGCATTCGAAAAATATTGCCAGTTCAACAATATCGACCTAAAAGCCAGTGGTGCTCAAGAAGCCATCATTAAAGGCCGATTTCCCGATGAGCTGGTGCAGGAACTGGATCATGTAAAAGCGTTTTTTAAAGGCAAAGACGTCGCAATTCGCTCTTCTGGAGTCGGTGAAGATGGCTTCGATAACTCATTAGCCGGACAGTTAAAAACCTTTTTAGGAAAAGACAACTGGGAAGATTCCATTCGCGAATGTTGGGCTGCCATATTTTTGGATAGAGTTGCCAGCTATGCCCAAGCCAAAGGCAGTGAATCCCTGACTCAAATGGGCGTTGTTATTCAGGAGTTGGTTCATGCCGACAAAGCCGGTGTTGCGTACACAGTAAATCCCAGTGAAAAAAGCGCCGACAATGGTGTCATTGAGTGGGTAGACGGGTTAGGCGATAAACTTGTAGATGGTGCGGTCACTCCGCAGCGTTGCTACGTTTCCCGACTCACCAAAAAAGTCATCGGAGTGGACGATAAAGCATGGGGAGACACATTAAGCGAATTATCCAGGCAATGCTATCAAATCGAAACGATGTTCAATTACCCAGTGGATGTTGAATGGGCAGTAAAAGACAATAAAATCTACATCCTGCAAGCTCGCCCTGTTACCGCATTTTTCTCCGAAAACGCTAACATACTGTCCAGTGCAAATATTGCTGAAAACTTTCCGGGCCAGTTAACCCCTTTAACAAAAGATGTCTCCGAAAACTTTTACTCCCAATATATGCGTAGTTCGTTACAACACCTTGGGGCGTTTGATAAGCACTATCATACCGACAACATGTTAAATGCCCTGCTTGCTTTTCATGAAGGTTCCATTTTTTACAACCTTTCTAACTGGTATGCAGTCATAGAAGCTTGCCCCTTGAACACCTGGATAAGAAGAGGATTCGATCTTTACGTTGGACAAACTGTACCAGGAACCCAGGTACCTAAAGCGAAAAAATCAGGGGCGTCTTATCTCGCCTCTCGATTACGTACATTTGCGACCCTCTCCTGGCGTATCTTTAATCTGGAAAATGAGCTCAGCCAATTTGAGCAATCTTTCAAGCAAGCCAAATCACGTTGGAGAAACATAACATCACGTTCCTGCTCACCTCTTGAGCTAAACTCATTATGGGATGAAATAAATCAATGGTCAGGAAAAAACTGGGGGCCCGCGGGCTTAGCTGATTTCTCAGTGCTGGTAACCTCAGGACTTATTCAGTTTTATGTTGAGAAATTATCAGCCCAGAATCAGGCCGAGGCAGTGCGAGTTCTATTGGGTGGCATTGTTGTAGAAAGCACCGACTCAGCAAAACTGATCCAGGAAATTGCTAACCTCATTTCCAAAGACAATGAGCTAACCGCTTTACTCAATAGTAAAAACTACGCGCAACTGGAATCTATTGCAGGCAAAGAGATCCAGCAACGACTCTCTCGATTTATGGATGAATTTGGAGGACGCAGCTATAACGAGTCGGTATTAACCACCCCCACATTCGAAGAGCAACATGACTATTTCTGGGATTTAGTCGCTTCTCATTTGAACTCGCCGCATACCGGGGCAAAACATCAAGAGTCGAAAAATGACCCCGATTTAAGCTCTCTTCCGTGGTCAACTCGAATATCTCAGGCATTCATTAAAAAATTTGCCAATAGAGCCCTCAACAACAGAGAAAGAGGTCGTTTGATATTTGGTCTGTATATGGCTGAGATAAGACGTGTAGCGCTCACCATTGGAGAGCAATTTGTACAATGGCGTTATTTGAACGCGAAGGAAGATATCTTTTATTTATCCAGCCAGGAAATCACCGATACATTACAAGGCAAGCTCCTATATTCGGGAATAAAAGAGTTTGTCGAACTTCGCAAGAAGCTCCAAACGGAAAGCGAGGCACTGACTCTGGCTGAGTTTATGATTTGGGAGCATGGCAGAAAATACGGTCTGTCAGGAAATAGTCACTTATCTGACAATGAAAACATGCTCCATGGATTGGGTGTGTCTGGGGGAAAAGCAAAAGCTCATGCCTGTGTTGTACTTGATCCCACTAAAGGTAACCATGACGTGGCAGGAAAGATATTGATTGCTAAAACGACGGATCCTGGTTGGACACCGCTTATCGCATCCGCAAAAGGCGTTATTGTAGAAAGAGGCGGGTTGTTGTCTCATGCGGCTATCGTGGCACGGGAATTTGGTATTCCAACCGTGGTTGGTATCAACAATGCAACCAGTATAATTCCACAAGGCTTAATGATTGAAATTGATGGCGATGCGGGAACGGTGGATTTAGAACATGATGAAAAGGAAGTCGCATAAATGACAAGATACTTCTCAGGTATGAGTATTCTGTTCTCAACAGCCTTCTCTCCCATGTATCTACTCTATGCTTTTTTATGGGCATGGGGTATTGAAAGCCTGGTGTTTTTGACACTGGGAGAATCCCAATGGTCTTTTGGTTCTGAATCGATAGTGCGCGGCTTTAGTGTGTATCTGTCCTTATTCTTTTTAACCCTGATTGATGAAATAAAAGATTATCAATATGACAAAGAATACAACCCAGACAGAGTGCTCGTAACAGGAGCATTAAAACATAAAGATCTTATTCTTACGGCAACTGGCATCGTATTTGTGTTACTAACGTTGAATTTTTTTATGTTCCCAAATGCTGCGTTCATTATCGTGGCAGACATTATCTATGCCTGCCTTTTGTTACTGGCAGAATCAAAATCTCAACGCTTCAAAGAGAGTGTCATTATTAATTTAATCTTCACTTATCCTGTTCAATTTCTACTTAGCATTTATCTGGTGCTTTCCGTCGTGGAGCAGCAGGAACTGTTGAGCAGCTCTTTTACACCTCAGGTTTGGCTATGGCCAATAGCTATGATGTGCGCCTATCTTCACTACGAAATGGGGCGAAAAACAACTTGGGACACGAGTAATGCCAAGTTCTATTCCTCAGTTTTGGGCTCTAAAACGTCAGGAATTACGGTGCTAACTTTTGGACTGCTTGGCATTGCAATTAGTAGCTATATGCTTATTTTTGTCATTCAAGCCTGGTCTTCTATTATTAGCAGCACACTGGTGATCGCCCAAATCACATTAGTCATCATAGGATTTATACGTTTTATATCCCAATCGAAAAGTTGGCCTCAAGCTTTTGCTCTTGGTTTCTTTTTCCTTTTCTTATTTTCAAGCCCAATTCACGTATTAAGTACAGCAGGTGCAGTATGGTAAAAAGTGCCCTTCATAAAAAAGTTGCGATTACAGGAGCAAACGGTTTCATTGGTTCTACCGCGCTTAAGAAACTTAAAGCTCATGGGCTAAATGTAAGGCCAATCTTCCATAATCAACTACCTGACGATGCTACAGACTACGACTATATCTGCTGCGACATTAGCAACAACGCAAGTATTAATGGGGTTTTTAACGACATAGATACGATCCTGCATCTTGCCAATTATGTAGGTAACGATGAATCACTGGCTCAAAAAGTGAATGTGCAAGGTAGCCAAAATATTGTTGAGGAAGCACGACGAGCGGGTGTTCGACGTATTATTTATGTCAGTAATGCATCCGTGTATGAAGGCCCTACTCATAAAGGTATTAAAGAGAGTGAAGTCGCCTGCAAACCAGAATCCCTCACCAGCATAACCAAATTGCAAGCGGAACACACCATTCTGGAGTTTGAAGAAAGTGCCATTCTGCGCCCCCTTTTTATCTACGGAACGGGTGACAAATGGTTTATTCCCAGTATTGCTACCTTTTGCAAAGCGGGGCTACCACCAATCAACGAAGGCAAAGCGCTGTTGTCGGTAATTTCAATTGATACCCTGGCAGACTATTTATTACGGCTCATTCAGTGCCCTGACTCAACGGACGGAATTTTTCACGTCAGTGAACCACCTGTCGAGCTAAAAAAAGTCATTCAATATTGTGAGAACAAGTTAGCGCTGGAAGGCAGTAACTCAACAATTGACCTTGAATCCGCTTACGAAAAGCTAACGAAGTACGGTGTTAGAAAGCATCAGTTAGAGCTGATTGCCAGCGATCACTATTACAACTGTGATCGTATCAACAATCTGCTCCAATGGGCTCCAGAAAACACCTTTGATTCAGCAATTGATAAGTACAGTAACTGGTACGAAAAAGTCTTTGCAAATTAATTGGGTTTGTTTGTCTATGTCTTGGGTTTAGGGTGCTTCTTAGCCCAATTATTAACAGCTTTGACCCTTTCTTTCATTCCTGTTTCAATACGGTTGCCTTGCATATCCTGTATCTGAGTGGAAGAACCAAAAGCCCGGTTCTTGTCAGCCCACATAGCCATTTTAACCGCGCTGGTTTGATTAGGTTGATAATGCCCTGACAACATAGTGACACTACGAAGTTCATTGTTAGTACCAAAATTTAGATAGCCTGCATTGGCTACAGGCAATCCAGAATTAAAGGTACTGTGTTGAGTTCGCTTGTTCTGCTTATCTGGACTTTGCTTTTCTTTCACCATCGCCAATAGCTGGTCGGCATTAGAACCTCGGCGAGTGAACATGACCTTGTTGTCACCCAGTTTAGAGGGATCAACTGTGTTATCGTGATGAGTGCTTTTAATACCTTGCTGCTGTAACTGCCCTTGCTGCAAATTCACAGCATAGTTTTGTCGCTGCTGAGTATTGCGATCAATATATTCCACTTGCTGGTTATGGCCTTGTCGCCCCGGATAAGGGTGGTTAGCTCTATCGCGCTCTTTATGGTAATGCTTATTTAGCGGTAAATCGTTTGACGCAATAAAGGAATCCCGGCGCTCTACAAAGGTTTTGGCTTGAGCAGTGGATGTATCCTGTCGACGCTTCTCCGCCCCCGGGAATTTAATGGCTCCGGGCTTATTGTTCTGATACGCCGCTTCGTAAGCCTGATGCCTTAGTTTTTCATTACTATCGGCAGCATTGGCATTGAAGGGGTTACCTGCACTGCTTTTAGGTTGATTTTGACTCGGCTGATTTTGTCTGCTTTGCTGAGTCTGAATGGTCTGTGTTCGTTTATCATTATTAGCCATCGCCGAAACCTCCCGGATAACTAGCCAAAACAAAATAGAACAAAAAACTGTCCAAGTCTAATAAAACTAACACTTCGCCTTCCCTGGCAATGTTCAGATCTGATTCAAACCCTATTTATGAATAGCGTTGAAATACCAAGGTGGCATTGGTTCCGCCGAAACCAAAGCTATTAGACATAACCGTATCCAGCTTTGCTTCACGCATACTGGTTACAATGTCCAACCCTTCGGCTTGAGGATCCAGATTTTCGATATTCACTGATGGCGCAATAAAATTGTGCTGCATCATTAGTAAGCTATAAATGGCTTCATTCACACCCGCCGCGCCTAACGCATGGCCTGTCATAGCTTTAGTTGCTGAAATCGCCGGGCTGTTGCTGCCAAACACTTGTTGAATGGCTTCCAGTTCTTTCAAATCACCTACAGGCGTAGATGTGCCATGAGTATTTAAATACTGAATGGGAGAATTCACGCCTTCCATTGCCTGTTGCATACAACGTACCGCGCCTTCACCGGATGGAGCCACCATGTCGTAACCATCAGACGTTGCGCCATAGCCAACGATTTCAGCGTAGATTTTCGCGCCACGCGCCAAAGCGTGTTCCAACTCTTCAACAACAACGATACCGCCACCGCCAGAGATAACGAAACCGTCACGATCCGCATCGTAAGTACGAGAGGCTTTTTCTGGTGTTTCATTAAATTTGGTTGTTAACGCCCCCATGGCATCGAATTCCATTGCAAGCGTCCAGTGAACTTCTTCACCACCACCCGCAAACACGATGTCTTGTTTACCCAGCTGAATTTGCTCCAACGCAGCACCAATACAGTGAGCACTGGTGGCACAGGCCGAGCTCATGGAATAGTTCACGCCTTTGATTTGAAACGGTGTTGCCAAACAGGCAGATACCGTACTGCTCATGGTTCTTGGAACCATATAAGGGCCGACTTTCTTTACACCTTTTTCACGTAAAATATCGGCAGCTTCAACTTGCCACTTGGAAGATGCGCCACCCGAACCGGCGATCAATCCTGTACGAGGGTTGGAAATATCAGATTCTTCCAAGCCACTGTCTTCAATTGCCTGTTGCATGGCAATATACGCAAACGCTGCGGCATCGCCCATAAAGCGCAATGCTTTACGATCAATCAGGGCTTTAGTATCAATATCTACATTTCCCCAAACCTGACTACGCAAGTTCAGTTCAGCAAATTCCTCCGCTCGGGAAATACCCGATTTACCGGTTCTCAGAGATTCCAATACTTCTTCCTGGTTATTACCAATACTGGAAACAATGCCCAGACCAGTGATTACAGCTCTTCTCATTGTGCTACCTTAGATAAAAAATTGCGGCTATTGTAACTGTTTAAAATGCAAAAGTGGTCTGCTTTTTTGTGACCAACTCATGACGAAAGCGCAAGAATTCAGTAACATTCGCGCAATCTATTTTATCCGCTCAAGACAATCCGCTGTTTATAGGGTCGCATTTTGCCAATTCAAACCGCCGAAATTCAATTCAATGATAAAGGAACTCCCGTATCCACTGCCTTTGATGATGTTTATTTTTCCAATGACAACGGGTTGCAGGAAACCGAATATGTCTTTCTTCAAAACAATCATCTTCCTGAGCGCTGGATAAACTGGCAACAAGCGACCTTCATTGTGGCAGAAACCGGATTTGGTACTGGCCTCAATTTCCTGGTGCTCATAAAACGATTCAATGAGTTTAGGCTACAGAATCCAGAGCATCCACTCAGACAACTACATTTTATTTCGTTTGAAAAATACCCTGTTGCCCGTGAAGATTTACAGCGCGCATTGCTGGCATGGCCTTCGCTTGCTGAGGAATCAGAACGATTAATTGAGCAATATCCACTTGCCATAGAAGGCTGCCATCGACTGACCTTTAACGCTGGTTCGATTCATCTGGATTTATGGCTAGGTGATGTCAATGAACTCATGCCAGCGCTGCCACACAGTCTGACCGATAGCGTCCACGCCTGGTTTTTAGATGGTTTTGCTCCCAGTAAAAACCCGGATATGTGGCAAGACAGTCTGTTTCACTTTCTGGGCAAATACAGTGCTCCAGATGCTACATTTGCCACTTTCACCGCTGCTGGAATCGTAAAACGCGGGCTCAAAGATAACGGCTTCTCCGTTGAAAAATGCAAAGGCTATGGCAGAAAACGAGAGATGCTACGCGGCGTTTATACGGGTATAAATGAAAATAAAGCTTTGGATTCTAAAAAAGGCATTGGCTTTTGGCATCGCCATGCCGCAGATTCCAGTCAGCCCGTTACAGAAGTGACTGTTGTAGGCGCCGGTTTAGCCGGGCTCAACTGTGCCCTGTCACTGGTGCAAAAAGGTATAAAGGTCGATTTGTACTGCGCCGATAATGAACTGGCAACTGGCGCGTCAGGCAATATTCAAGGCGGATTCTATCCACATTTAACCGTGGATTTTACCCGTCCAAGCCAGCTCTATAGCCAATGCTTTTTATTTGCTAAACAGCGCTATCAGTGGTTACAACAGCAAGGTTATGAGTTCCAACAGGAAAACTGTGGTGTACTCTTATTAGGGTTTAACCATAAGCAGGAAGAACGACAAGGTAAGCTATCCGAAAGAGGAGCCTGGCCTGAAGAATTGGTACGGCAGGTTAATATGCAAGAAGCGGAATCCATCGCCAATGTATCTTTAGGACGAGGCGGGTTATTCCTGCCCCAAGCTGGCTGGATAAACCCAAAGCAGTTGGTTCAGGCATTAGCGAAGGCTGCTGAAGCAACAGGTAAACTAAACATTCACTATAACAAGCGCTTGCTAAGCCTGACTCAACCTGCACCGGAAAAAGCACCGCCTAATGGCTCACAATGGCATTTGCAATGGCATGATAATAGTGAAACCGCTGCGCCGATCGTCATCCTCGCAACAGGTCATGAATCCGCTCACTTAGCGCCCCTGAACGACATTCCGATGCAAGCCGTTCGTGGACAAGTCGAAACTATCAAAGCAACAGAACAATCCAACAAACTTTCAACCGTACTGTGCCATAAGGGATATATGACGCCAGCACTAGATGGCACTCATGCATTGGGCGCCACCTTTACCAAGAACGATACCCATACCGAGTTTCGCACTGAGGATGAAACATTCAACCTGTCTATGTTGAAAAAGTCACTACCTGAAGCAGCCTGGGTAGATGAATTAGCACCTCAGCAACAAGGACGAGCCGGAATACGCTGTTCTACTTTCGATCACTTGCCTTTGATGGGAAATGTGCCTGATATCGCCAAGCAGTCACAGCAATATCAAGATGCGTACAAAGCTCTACCCGCACACAGATATCCATTGCCGGAAGATCATCGTAATTTGTATGTGTTAACAGGATTGGGATCGCGTGGATTATGTACTGCGCCATTGCTGGCAGAGGCATTAGTTTGCCAGATCACCGGCAATCCATTGCCGCTATCACAGGATCAGCTCAATGCGCTAAACCCGAATCGTTTTCTGATAAAACAGCTTGTACGTAGAGAAAAAGGTCTGAAGTAAACGGCTACTCAGCTGGAATAAACACATATTCCGGCACGACGGCATTCACCACAAAATGAGGAATAAAACCTCGAGCGGATGCCACCACCGACTTATTACCCAGAGAGATAATACGGGCATTCACTCTCACGCCCTTTTCATCTCGATGCATAGTGCCAGACAATACATAATCCATATCAGCACCTGACAGCTGCCAATTATCACGACTGAAGATGATGTCGCCATCGCGAGAAACATCGATATTCTTCATGATCTTATAATCGACAACCGAAATACCATACGCCTGGACTTCCTTGATAAAGCTTTCGGCAAGCTGGTTTCCAAGAGCGTTGGTTTTTTGTAACGACGCATCCAATGAGACAAAACTGGCAACACCAATACGACTGTTACCATCAAGATGACGAGCCTGCTGCATAAGCTGCATGGTGATTTGCTCGGCATAATCATCAATGGTTTTATGGGTATAACGAGGTTGATAGCTGTTTGCAGGCGGTATCAATACCGGCGTCACGGCTGTCGCCACTTCAGTATGACTAGCCGCCATGCCTTTACTACGCAGAGGATCTGGCATATCAACAGACTGCTGTTGAGCTTGTTGCATAGTAATGAGATTGGTTGCACAGCCGCCAAGATTCAACACACTAGCAAATGCAAAAGCGGCAACAGTTAAAGCTCGCATATTATTCACCTCGACGGATTTTAACACCATCAACCATGCCATCATCGGTTGGCATCAAGGCATCAGCAATATAGAAAGGGATCATCATCTGAGCACTGGCCACCACCGCTTTAGATTCCATGCCCAAAATACGGGCATTGACCAAAAAACCACCTTGGTGTTTAGTCATGGTGCCGGTCAATATGTAGTCAATGGCAACCTTGTTTTTTAACTCCAGAAAATCTCTGGAAAGCAGGAAATCCCCTTGTTCGGTCACACGAATATATTGCGTAGCTTTGAAATCAATCACAGGAATGCGGAACTTATGCAATTCATGCATAAAAGACTCTGCCAATTGATAACCTAACAGGTTGGTTTTCTGTAAATCACTGTCAATTAAAGCAAAATTAGTCACACCGACGGGTGTTTTATCGGTGAGATATTCCATATTGGAAATCAGATCCTGCGCCATGTTCTGTACATAGTCGCCCACATGTTTGGTTAAAGCTTGCCCACGATACAAGGCATGATTGCTGGTATAAGTCGCTTCTTCGCTTAAAGCGCCAAAGTTATCAACTTGCGGAGAGTTGTTCATGATTGGCATGTTTAACTTTGCCATATCCTTGCCTTCGTCCAGCACAGGGACTTCGCGCACATTCACCACATCCATATCCTGCGAATGTTGTTGTGAGTATTTTTCGTGGGTTGCAAACCAGGAAGAATTCCAATCAGACAAATTGGCACAACCCGACAGCAAGCCAGTAGCCATCAGGCCAGTAACTGTTAATATCCAATGCTTATTCATAATTCTCTCCCGCCTATTTAGCGCCTGTACGGTAGATCATGCCACCTCGGGTCGTCACTTTTTCCTGCGTCCAGAAAAGCTCTGCCGGGAAAAATTTAGTTGCTGCGGCGACCACATCTTTTGTTTTTACATGTATCACTCTGGCATTCACTATTGCGCCATTTTGCTGCTCAGTGATTGTGCCGGATACATAGAAATCGATACCCAGATTATGTTGATAAAGCTCGTCCGGGTTACGGCTCATCACTCTATCGGATGTCTCATTGATGATAATATCGTTTGTAATCTTATAGTCTTGAGGAATAAATCCACGGCGAGAGGCTTCGGTCATTAAACCCTGCTCTAATTGATGTCCTAATAACATCAAAGGACTCTGGGCTTTGGGATCATGTTGCATGTCCACAACGGGTACAAATCCAGCGATAGCAAAGCGGTACTGACCTCGTTTTTTACTGTGCTTGAAGTTGGCAAACAACTCGTCAGCCAGCATGGAAGTGTGATACTCAATATTCCCCAACGGATTATGTTGCGAGCTGTATTGCGAACCAGGATGAGCTTGCCAGGCGTCTTGTTTGGCCTTTGCACACCCAGACAGCATCATAATAAAAATGATGGTACTCAAGTGTACTAAATTACGTATGTTGCGACGGTTGAGCATTGCTTTCATAAGCCTTAACACCACCCAAAGTTCAAAATTCGATATTCAGAATATATGACCATAACAATATGGTGAATTATCCCGAACGATATTCTTTGGGATTTTTGAAAGCAATAATTGAGCCAGTTGTTATTTTGACGCTTTATTTTCGATAGACCCCATCCTTACACTATGCTCTATCGGTTCTATTATCTAGAGTTACTTTTTATATTCCGAGCGACTTGTCTGTTTACATGTCTCGTCTTGCACACTCAGGGGAGGTGTATCCCTTTCGTCAAAAACGCTGTAAATACTTCCCTGTACGCTCGACAAATTCATCCCTGAATTTGACGTTTTGCCGAAAGGAACACACCTCCCCGTAATTCAGCTCAAGCTTTTGGTTAACCAAAACCAATGACACAAATCGTTATTTAATTTTGACCGGATGTATTCAGGAAATCGGGTTAAAAGGTTAGAAGACCGTCCTCGTCAGGGATGACGAGGTCGAGCGTTCAGGGATGAACTTGCAGCGTGTCTTCGATCTTTTAACCCGGTTTCCTTTTAGATACTTTTCTTAAAACCTTTTATCAACTTCGCGGCTTGCTCAGTATCCATGGCGTCTTCGCCAGTCGGGTTAAGAATGGCTTCCAAAGACTCCAATAATCAAAGTAGGTATAAACGAGAGGATGCAATTGAGGAATAACAAATCGAAGATAAATCAGCGCCAGAACCCACAAGAAAAGCTCAACTACCCTATTTTCTGCAAACAAGACTGCCAAAAGGCTCGAGCGTATTCTTGATCCTCCTCCTGCAACTCACCATCAGCAAAAGCATGATTGAAGCTGGATTGCATCTTGCTGTCTAATGCAGCAACAGAATAAGCTTGCTCATTAAAACACTGGCTAGCCACCAGAGAGAAATGTCCATTCACGTAGCCTGAAATAAACAACTCCTGATCATCCCCCGTTTCCACAATGGTATCGAAGGAGTTCTGTAACTCATCGACCAAATCAGAAAATTGTGCTTCATTTAAACTCATGCTACCAACCCCCTCTCCATTCTCATTACGATTACTGTTGCCCCAAGCGATACAACACTTGATCATGATACCCGGTCACAACAGGGATAAACCCGGCAAGCTCTTCATCCAATTTGGAATCCCCGGTATCAGCAATTAACGGACGCCCCTGTAAAGCTTCCAACTTACTCTTGGTCGCAATCAATCTAATATTTTCCTTGCCAATAAACCGAATTACATCCGGACTCAATTGCTGATTACCACGCCCAAAGACATGCCCTTGCCCACCAATCAAAGTGATCACCAAACGAATATTGCCATCCGGATTAGCTTCTTTTTGCTGCTGCAATAAGGCCAATAATTCAGGAGCAGTGATATCGGCTTGCAACACTTCACGGTCTTGTACCACATCCACACCCAATAAGGTATTGTCCAATCCCAACTCATCCATAACCGCTGCGACCGTGCTACCAGAGCCCATCACATATACATCGTCATCAACCATTTCTTCGATGATATGAGCGGCAATGTCCATGAGCACCAATTCTTCTGATTCCCTGCCGCCCACCTTCACCGACTGCACATACTGCAACGCCTCAGGCACTTGCATTTCACCATAACGACGCGCCTTCACCCTGCCTTCACGAAATGCAACTTCATCAATGTCCATGACATCAGAATGCTTTACTGTCACGATTTCCCCGGCAATCATCTTTTCAATGACGCGACCGGCCGCTTGAGGAGTCACAGCATACACACCTGAATGAATTTTACAGCCAGCGGGAACACCCAAAACCGGGATTTTATCCTGTGCAATATGGCAAACATTGCGAGCCGTACCATCACCGCCAGCAAACAGGATCACATCGACTTCGTGCTGCATTAAAGCCTGTACTGTCGCTTCGGTATCTTCTGCTTCGGTTTGTTCGTTTGGACATTGGTAGACAACTTCAACATTAAAACCCATCTTGCGAGCCAGTTCTTCTCCCATCTCACCGCTCGCAGTACAGATTTTTAATTGCGCTTGCAAAGGAAGAAGCTCTTGCAAGGCGGTTTCGGTTCTGGCAAAAGACTTTTGTTCAGCTCCCATCGCCAAAGCCTTGGCTCTGGTTTCAGCACCATCACTTCCCTTTAGCGCCAAAGCACCACCAATCCCCGCATAAGGATTGATCACCAAACCTAATTTAAACATCACAAACCTCTCTCTTTTCCCAAGCGAAGTCATCAATCGTTAACTCAGGGGTATTGAACAAATGGCGTAATCCATCAACAAACATTTGTGCTCGTTTCGGTAACCCCTGTTGCATATATGCCTTTACCTGCTGATAAACCGTTTCCTGAAATGCAAATCGGTCGCCGGCTTCGCCCGACAAATTATCCACACTCACTTTGAATGGAAACCCTGCCGCAACACTGAAACACCACTCCAGCGCCTGAGGTTTAATTTCCACTTTCTCAAACTCAGCCTGTTGCTCGGCACTACGCCCGTCGGGGCAATACCAATAGCCAAAATCAACCAACTTACGACGTTCAGCTCCCGCCACACACCAATGAGCAATCTCATGCAAAGCACTGGCAAAAAAGCCATGAGCAAACACAATGCGATGATAAGAATGCTGTTCATCAGCAGGCAAGTAGATAGGCTCATTGTCACCTTTCACCAATCGTGTGTTGTATTGATGGAAGAAAACTTCATCAAACAACGCAATTAACGTTGAATAATGATGTTCAGGTTGTTGATGACTGTTCGGCATAGAATGATAGGGCTTGTTGTGAAGGCAAGTATGATAAGTGATAAATAAAAGTGCGCGGATTTTATCTTTTGCTCAGCCTCGCTGCAAATTCTACATATTATTTAACATTAAGATGTATTGACGTGACGTATTAAAGTAAAAAGTGCGCCCCAAAACATTCGATATAAGGATAAGGTTCAATTGAAGAGAAAACTGAATTGTTAAATTTTGTCGTTTACAAAGCACTTTGATTATTTATTACCTTCGTGTAAAGTATTGCCCGAAATCAGCTTGTCTCCTACGCTATTCCTGATGGTAGGCGTTTTATAGATTACGATTCAAACGACAAGCCAGCTTTTTAGTAAATGGAATTGGTGCCAACTCTAACGATTCGCGAAAGAGAAAATAGAGTTAAACCATTAATAAATAAGGAAGTTTTATGATATCCGCAAAAGAAATACTGCCCCTTACGCCAGCCGAAAGAAAGCAATTATTGCTCGAAGATTCAAACGCTTATCAAGCCAAAAATGAATTTGAACGCTGCCAGCGATTATCTCATTCAATCAACAAATTTATTGAAGATTATTTCAAACAAATACAACTCTCAGATCGGGAAAATAATATAGGCAGCATACTGCAAGAATTTAATATCCCCGATGCCATTATGCATGAGATAAACAAATTTAAACCCATTGCCATAAATGAAATAACTACTTCAATTTCTTCAAAAAATTCTGAATCACCTCCCGCAAACATTTATGAACTGGCTGGCGCGCACAAACTGGCTGGCGGTAATAAAACAAGTCGCAATCTAAGCACTGCGTTAAACCAACTTTGGCATAACATTGCGAATATCAGCCCTTATGTTGTGAGCCCAGAGCAAGATTTCAATATTAAATTGAAAGGCATTGATCTGATTATTCACAACACCAGTAATAAGAAAGTGGAATATGTACAGTTGAAAACGCAACAAAATACCATGACAGGCTCCCAGAAAGGCCGCACGATCGATGAACTATCTATTTACTCTAATCCGGTTTTTTGTGCTGTTTTTTCCCTTGGCATATGGACGTTTAACCACGACGTTATACCTCGCCGTAGTGGAGCAGAATTCTGGCAAAGCATTGGTATTCACTACCCTACTTTTGAGCGCCATGCTTTGGAGTTATTACAAATGCTGGAAAATGAATATAGCCGAAGCTAAAAAATCGGCAAACCAGTTAAAGTAGGTGAGATTGGTAATAGCTCACCCGAAGAAGCTTAGCGCAGACTCACCGTAAATTAATTCTTTGATGCTTCACAGCCGCCTGCGGCTGTAGGTCTGATTATAAGTTCTTGGGGTAACAGACCTGTACCGTTTGATAAAACAGACTCTTTTTTTTAGACAGCATTTTTCAATACAAAAAACTCGGGCAGAATCGGTAAATTAATGTATCATTGCCGCCCTATTTTTTGTTGTTTAAATAATCCATTAATTAACAGCAACATTATTTGTAGTAGTTTGCCCAACAGAACCGATTAAGGTCGTAATGTTATTTTCATGCTGGCATATAGGTTTACCACGATGAAAATGCAGGAGCACCAAGGGCATAGTAGTCATATTGGATCGAATAATGAAGTTTGAAAAAATTAATCTAGAAGGTGACCATGTTCTACTGGAGCCTCTATGTCTAAGCCATAAAGAAGGACTTATTGAAGCCTTCAGTGATGGTGAATTATGGAATCTTATCTACACATTTGTACCAAAAGCTGATCAGGTTGAAGACTTTATCAAGAATGTAGAACAAGAATGGCAAAACGGTACTACCCTCGCATTCGCTATTATCGACAAACAAACTGGCAAAGTTGCCGGAACCAGTCGATTTAAAAACACTTGCTGGTCGAACAAACGATTAGAAGTGGGTTACACCTTTATAGGCAAGTCCTATCAGCGCAGTTCCGTTCATACTGAAACCCGCCTACTCATGTTTTCCTACGCCTTTGAAACATTGCAAATGAACCGCATTGGCTGCCTGATTGATTATCTTAATCAAACATCAAGAAATGCCATGATACGCCTGGGGGCGAAAGAAGAAGGTGTATTGCGTAATCACATGGTTATGCCTGATGGCAGAGTCAGAGACTCGGTCATGTACAGTTTTATCAAAAATGAGTGGCAAGGCATCAAACAAAATATGCATTATAAGCTGTCCCGATACTCTACTGGTAGTGCGCAGGTTATTGACCTGATGCAGCACCCCGCCATGGGCTAAGCGCCAATTTAGTAAACTCGTTTGTTATTTGACTTCCCGATGCTTCCATAGAAGAATCGGGCTAATCATTTATGGTCATACCAGTTCAACAAATCTGATAGCGGGAGCCAGTGAGTTTATGGAATTCAATGATATTGTTCAGCAACGACGCAGCATACGAAACTTCAAACCCGATCCTGTCGCGCAGGAAACATTGGATGCACTGCTTTCTCAAGCCCTTGAATCACCCAGTAGTTCTAATTCTCAGCCTTTCAAAGTAGCCATAGCCCAAGGCGAAATTGCCAAACAAATTGGGGCAGAATTAACAGACAAGTATTGGCGCTCTACAGAAATTCAACGAAAACCCCTGATACAGAAATTAATTGGATTTCTGACCAGTGATTCTATGCCCGACAGTGATTTCAAACCCATTTTGGGCAAGTACCCCGGTATATTCCAAAAACGCCGAGTGGCAACGGGAATGGGATTGTACGAAGTGCTGGGCATTGACCGCAAAGACACAAAAGCCCGCGATGAACATATGGCGAAGAACTTCCATTTTTTCGATGCCCCCGTCGCCCTGTTCTTTTTTGTTGACCCAAGAATGACTCACACAGCCTTGGTAGATTTGGGAATTTTCATGCAATCACTTATGCTGGGAGCAACCAATGAGGGATTAGGCACTTGCGCTATGGGAGCTTTAGGTATTTGGCGCAAACCTCTTGATAAACATTTCAACATCCCCACTGAATACAAGTTAGTATGCGGTATGGCACTGGGCTATCCTACCGACGCTAAAGTCAACCAATACCGCCCGGAAAAGATATCATTGCAGGAATTAATTATTCCAGAAGCTTAAGGTCTGGAATAAACACTCAGAGGCTTTGCTAACTATTTATGAGTAATATCGTTGATAACATTGTCGAGCATTTACAACACGCAGCAGATGTTCAGGCTCAAGTAACGCAAGAAGGTCGGCTTAATAAACTGATAGAGCTGAAAGAATGGCAATGCAACCGATTATTGGCAAGCCACTATAACCTTTGGCAAGTCACGCGATTTCAACCCGCCATTACTTTCTTTATTGACGAGCTATATGGTCCCAAAGACTTTAGCCAACGCGACGCTGAAATTGCCAAGGTATTACCTAAAATGGCCAAATGGCTGCCTGATGAAGCACTGGAATCACTTGCTGTTGCCATCCATCTGAATAGTTTATCGCAGGATCTGGATGTCGCCATTCTGGACAATCTTCCAGACGACAACCTTAATGCCAAAAACTATGCCATTGCCTACCGAGCCAGCAATAATCAAGCTGCTCGAACACAGCAAATTGACTACATAGAAGCCCTTGGTATGGATTTAGCGAAAGTTGTCAAAATCCCCGGTATTTCCATGATCCTGAAAATGGCCAGAGCACCAGCTAAAGCATTAGGTGTAGAAGAGCTTCAACGCTTCCTTGAAGATGGCTTCCAAGCCTTTAAACAGCTAGGCAAAGTGGAAGATTTTATTATTCCTATCATTGCCGAAGAACGTCGTATTATGGAAGCCTTGTTTGCTGGACAAGAAGTGCTTCCCGATATCTAGGAAGCAACTGCAAAATACCGACTCGAATCCTTAGCTTTAACTTGTTCCAAGCTAAAACAAAACGCTCATTTTTCTGTTTGGGATTATTCTTCATAACCATGTATAAACGTGACCTTGTTCTTTCACATTTGAGACGGTATAAAGGAAATATTTTTACCACAGAGCAGGTTCTTTAAGTTGCGTTCTCTTAGTCTACTTCTCACCGTATTGTTAGCGTTATCCATAGCGTTAAACTTCTATTTCTATACGGAATTAACCCTTTTCAAAGTAGATTCAGAAAACGCAAAAGATGTGCAATATGTGAAATCTGAAACACCCAAAAACAGTACAGAAAACAAACTGTTAGAGGAAGCTCAAGACGCATTTAAGCAGCACAATATTAACGCAGCCATACAAACCTTACAGGCTTTACACCACGCATCCCCCAAGCAAGCAGAAACACTCACCATTCAGTGGTTCGAAACCATTCTCCAACAACTGAAAACAGAACGCTTTTCACCACACGGAGAATTCGTACAGGAGTTTCTGCGAGTTTACCCTTACGATCCCTATTTCCTCTATCTTGAAATCGAATTCTATGATTGGAAAAACAGTAAAATTGACACTCTACTAGAGCTATACCAACTACTAAAAGGTAACTTACCCGCAAATCTGGCAGAGATTATTACCATACGGATCAAAGAGTTATATCAAGTTAGGGCTGAGCAATTAAAAGAGCTTGGAGCCTGGGATATTTTGGCAAGCATGATCGAAAGCATACTCCCTATGGAACCGAACAATTCTGTCATGTTACTGGATCTAGCTGAATCTTACGCCATGCAGCAACAATTTGGCTTGATGGACAGCGTGCTCGCCTATTTGCCAGAAGATAACGAAAAAGCAGAACAACTACGCCAATTCCAAAGCAATCTGGCTCAACAAGAACCCTTACAGCCTTCGATAGATGCTGGCGCACCGCTCATTAAAGAAGGCGACCACTATATTGTGAACGCCAAGATTGGCGAACATTATCAAGTATCGCTTTTAATCGACACAGGCGCTTCCACCACCGTCATCAGCCAAGCCACCTTCGACGCCCTCCCCGGCTACGTACACCCCGACTTTGTTGGCAACTACAACATCAACACCGCCAACGGCAACCTGGTCGCCCCCGTCTACCGTTTTTCATCCCTTTCCATTGGTAACAGTTATGTCGACGACATCGCCATCGTAGTATTGCCATTAGAAAATATGGACTCAGACGGCCTGCTAGGAATGAACTTCCTAAGAGCCTTCAGATTTGAGATCGACCAGGCACAGGATATGTTGATACTGGCACCGAATAAGGCTTAACTTAGAGCTAATAAGAGAGGCTTTGTTGAACAAATGATTTGAACTTTTCCCTCTCTCAGTGATCAGATCACAAAATCATTATTGTTCTCTCCTCATGCCTAAGC
Organism: Paraneptunicella aestuarii; assembly: GCF_019900845.1. NCBI lineage: Bacteria > Pseudomonadati > Pseudomonadota > Gammaproteobacteria > Alteromonadales > Alteromonadaceae > Paraneptunicella > Paraneptunicella aestuarii. The sequence goes on from NZ_CP074570.1 coordinate 3,277,849, forward strand.
CTAAATACCGAACTAATAACTGGAAACAGTACAACCAACACCTTATAGATAGAGGTTCTATCACATTTTGGATTGACGAATCTGCGATAGAAGAATGGAATTGCTCGGAACATCATGGTGGTCGTGGACGAGGCTTTATTTATAGCGACACGGCCATTGAAACGGCACTCATGGTAAAGAAAGTATTTCGTTTGTCATTAAGAGCGCTTCAAGGATTTATGAACTCGGTATTTCAGTTGATGGATGTTCCGCTGAGTTGCCCTAACTACAGCAGTATTAGTAAACGCGCGAAGGATTTAGATATCAGTATCAAGTTTCCCTCTTCTGGTGAAATTAAGCACTTGGCAATCGACTCAACAGGATTGAAAGTGTTTGGTGAAGGCGAGTGGAAAGTTAAGAAACATGGTAGTGAGCAACGCCGCTCATGGCGTAAGTTACATCTTGCTGTTGACGCCCAAACTCACGATATCATTGGTGCTCAATTATCTTTAAGTCGAACGGCGGATAGCGAAGTATTACCTGATTTACTCAAACAAACTCGTCGCCAAATCAAACAGGTGTCCGGAGATGGTGCATACGATACTGGACATTGCTACGAAGCGATAATGGCCAAACGAGCACAGGCATTAATACCGCCAAGGAAGAACGCGGCTAAATGGGAAATTGACCATCCGCGAAATTATGCCGTGATATGCCAAAATCTCACAGGTTCAAACCGCTATTGGAAAAAACAGACTGACTATCATCAACGTTCACTAAGTGAAACAGCCATGTTCAGATTCAAAATGCTCTTTGGAGATAAACTGAACTTAAGGCATTACAACTCACAAATTGCAGAAGCAATGGCAGCCATCCGCGCCATGAACAAGCTTACCAGGATAGGTATGCCTGAAACCTGCAAAGTGGCCTGAAATGGGGCTGCATTACTCGTGCTTTATCTATGGAATGAATTGATCAACAGAGCCATTAATAGGCTAAAAATAGTTGGTTAAAATTAGCAACGAAGGAGCAAAAACCAACTGTTTTTTGTCCTTTTGAATGACTTGTTATATTTTTATTAGCTCAATTCCAAGTTTTGTAGTTCCCTTGATTCTGACTATTTTTTTAAACTGCACTGGATTTGCTATATTATTTTTACACAGGCGGATGAAATCGTTTCGCGATGTTTCATCAGACGATAAGCCAAAAACCACCTCGCTAAGTTCAGATGGAAAATCGTATGAACCATATTTTTCCTCAATATATCTCCATTCTTTTTCGTATTCCCAATCTTTAGTTTTCGTAAACATAGCTATTTGAACTTGTTCATCTTTCAACGGTACATAGCCATTAACTGATAATCTACCGCCAGTTTCTACTCTGTACTCCAAACCACTAAGGTGATCTTCTTCAAAATCAAACTGGTTAACATCATCTTTATAATTAACACGACAACAAAAATCACTATCTGACAATTTAGAATTTGGTAATTGAGAAAAGCCAAGCGCAACCCCTTTATGGTTATTACCATAGTGTGACCACATGAGCATATTGCATGGATCCTCTGACAAGCTAAACACGCCAATATTTTGTAATTGCTCACTAATGGATTTAGCTTCTTTTATTGGATCACTAAGGCCGTTAGTTCCAGATTCGATCATTAGTTTATTTGCTAGTTTATATTTCCGGTTTTGATCTTTTAATTTACCAATTTTGCTTATGAATTGCTTAAGACGCCTTCCTTTCAGTCCAAAAAAATCATCCTTACATTTATGGCATCTCATAGCTTCGAATAAAAAACCAGCTAATTGAACTTCCTTACTTTTTTGTGCATATTTATTTAATTTTGAACGTTCAAACTCTTCAATTTGACACTCCAATGGGTCATTTAAAGTAGATGGTTTAGCTAACCATATTTTTTTATCTGTAATTATTTCATTTGTTCTAGTTGAGAAGTCTCGATATTTATAGAGAATATTCATATGGCCTCGAAAAAATATAACGCTGCCATCACCCGTAACTGACCAGAGTGCATTTTGTGCTGAACTGGCGCTCGCGCCAAGCACAAAAGGCGCGGCGGGAGGGCATCGGGTGGATGGTTTTGTTATGTGCTTATCTATACACTGGCTTAAAAAAGCCCTCATCCGCAGTTATAAACTCAAAAGGCTCTTCTTCGCTGAATTGCTCACAAAAGCTCAATGTGGAGTACTTGAAAAAACCATTTTGATATACTTCTTCAAGTCGGTTTAGGCTTGAGAAAACTATTTCCATGCTATCTGCAAATGATTGTTTAAATGCTAAGTTAATTCCGTATCTATTTTGCATTGTAGGATACAAAATTGCGTCTATTTCGGGTAGCTGTGTAAATATAGCATCCGCTAAGATTGACGATAACACATGATAATTCACACCTTTATCATAAAGGATATCAGCCATAGCACACTCTAGTGCAGAAAATCCTTGCATGGTTCTATTATGCCCAATCTCACCAAAAAAGCTGATCATTGCGTCCTTGGATTGAGCAGAGTCCCTAGGCAAATTCAAATGAGCATCACTAAAAACACCTAGCCTAAATACTTTGAAAGATTTACTAATCTTGAATTTAGTTAGCTGAAAATTATTACCTACATATGAAGCATCCAATCTAGTTTCAGACATTGCTGTAAACTCATGAAATGCTGTATATAGCACTCTAGAAGACATATTATTCATTCTATCTTCGTGCTTAGGACTTGCTGGAGGATAAATTAATTGCCCTCTATCTATATAAGGTTTATTCCCATTATCAACGCATTTCCTAACTCGGTAAACATTAGGAACTTCAACTTCACTATAGCATTTTATGAACTTGACAAAATTTTCAAAAAAACGTTTGATATTGAAATAGTTAGCCCCTTGATTTATTACGTCTTCTAAATAATTCTCATCCTCTAGCAACCTGCTTTTAACTTTGGAAGTTTGTTCAATAAAGTTTCGAACTTCATCAAGATTACAACCCCATACTGCCACCACAATCTCCTAGTTTTACTATGCTGGTAGGCTCTAGCACATAACAGATAATTAGACTCCCTCCGAACTACTTAGCGTATTATCGTTTAGCTTTTTCATTTGGAGTCATATAGTTATGAAGAATACTACAGTTATCGGTGTTGATTTGGCAAAAGATGTTTTGCAAGTCTGTATTTATACAGACAATAAGGTGCGCTCTAATACAGAAATGACACCGCAAGCATTTACATCTTGGCTAGCGATACAAACACCTGCAACCGTAATATTTGAAGCTTGTGCTACATCCAACTATTGGAAAAGGTTAGCTACAGAGTATGGGCATCAAGCGCAGCTAGTCAGCCCACAACTGGTATCACGTATTAGGCAACATCAAAAAACGGATAAAAATGATGCGTTAGCCATAATTCAATCAGCATTATTGCCCAATGTTAATTTCATAGGTGGCAAATCACTTTTACAACAGCAGTTACAGTCAATACTGCGAATGAGAGATTTAGCTGTAAAGCAGAAAACGGCTCAGCTTAACCAAATAAAGTCCATCTTACTTGAATTCAACATTCGTTATGACTCGCGACATGGAGGAATAAAAGCTGCCGTCCAATACGCACTAGAGGATGCCGAGAACGGTTTTAATATGGCCTTTCGCAAGGCTCTTGCCCAAGCTTGGCAATTGTTTATTACTACCAATGACCTGATCCAGGAATATGATGAAGGACTACGCGCTTTGTTGAATCATATTCCTGAGTGTAAAAAGCTCACTCAACTGGAAGGCGTGGGTGTTATTAATGCGATTAACCTTTATATGACCATTGAATGTGAGGGCGAGCGTGTTTTTAGCTCTGGCAGAAATGTCGCTGCTTGCATTGGTCTTACCCCAATACAATATTCTTCAGGTGGTAAGGTAAAGCTTGGTTCCGTAGGTAAACATGTTAGAAATAGCACTTTGAGAAGTCAGCTAGTAACGGGAGCATTTACATTTATTAACAGTGTAAGTAAACGTGAGCCCAAAACGGAAAAGGAACAATGGCTAAAAGCACTAATTAACCGACGCGGAAAAAAGTGCGCAGCCGTTGCTTTAGCTAATAAAACGGTGAGAACTGCATTTGCAATGTTACAAAACGGAACAGATTATCGCTCGGTAGCAATACCGGGTTAAAAGGTTGAACACCATCACTTTGCATAACTAGTCGGAAAGCCAGTAATACACTGAGAGGAAATTACCTCGCCTAACAGATGTGGCTCCGTTACGCGCAATTATCATTGAGTCAGCCTTACATTGGGTTTGAACTCGTACATAAGTTCGCAAGTATCAAGTGACGAGTGTTGACATGGAGGGAGTCTACATAAGTGTATTACTGCGAATTCTCAGCATGTCTAATTTAAACACCATACTAAAAATTCAACAATTAAAATTTTTACTAATACTAGCAATAGTTTAAATCGAATTACTAGCCTCTTATTCATATAACAGTTTGGGGGAAAGCGAGAATTGGGATTTATATAGGTCTCTGTAAATTTGAATCCCAAATTTCATTTCCATTAAAATCAAATGCTTATAACTTTCCACTTGTTCAAAACGAGAGCGGGATTGTATGAAAGGGAGAAAAATAGATGTTAAATACGGGCATTCCCATTGCAACTGCATATGCAAACAGTTGTAATAAATAAGGGAATCACATGCCACCATTTATTGAATCTGTTCGAGCGGAATTGAGAGTAAAACACTCAAAACACCTCTTCAACACCTAAATTGGAAAACTTATCACCCATACATATCTAAACCACCAAAATAGCGCAGCAACACAAACCCAAAGCTTATAATGAGCTCTCATTTTTATGTACAAATTGTTCGCTTACCCTGCGCACGACGTTAGTCATCTAATGCTTTAAACTTTGTGCCTAGTTATGCTTTTAAGCACATATGACGCATCCTTCGGACGCGCCAGTCACTTTTCCCAAATTAATAAATAGTCAGCTGAACAAGAAAAGTAACCAAAAGAAATCAGCCCCAACGGCAACCTGGTCGCACCCGTCTACCGTTTCTCATCCCTTTCCATTGGTAACAGTTATGTCGACGACATCGCCATCGTAGTATTGCCATTAGAAAACATGGACTCCGACGGTTTGTTAGGAATGAACTTCCTGAGAGCTTTCAGGTTTGAAATCGACCAGGCACAGGATATGTTGATACTGGCACCAAATAAGGCTTAGGTTTAGTCAGACAAAGCTTTTGGCCAGCGGTTCTTATATTTTTCAACATGAGATAACGATATCGAACATCCCTTCCATCCCTTTGGCTGCCCCTCATACGGATCCCAGTAGACTGTGTTTTCTGAATTTAGTTTTGCTCCATCACTTTTACTTGCAACTATACCCTCAGCAACGCTCTTCCAGCTTTTAACATCTAGCACATAAAAATCAGGCAGATCATTTAAAGTTTTATCTTTAAAGTCCACAAATACCAATAAATCTCCTTTTGCCCAAATGCCCGATACTTTAGGCCACTGGTTGCCTGTTTTAGCTTTTACTGATACTCGGAAAAGTTTATCAGGCGTTTCAACCAAAATATCGGTTTTCTTGTGATTCCCTAACGTTAGCTGCGCGTAATAACCTCTTCGACAAAGCTCAAACGCAACAGCATATTCTCCAGCCAAACCGATTGTTTCTTTACTCGACAATTTCAATCTCCTCAAACGGAACTAATCATTAACCTCTAATCACGCCTAACAATAGCGCACTTTTTTAACCTTTAAAACACCGAAAAATCACACAGACCTCAGGTCACTTAAAATAAATTGTAAGCAGACCTTCCGCCGCAGGGATGCGGCGGTAGAGCATACAGGGACGTACTTGCTGCGTGTTTGGATTAGGTAACCCTGTTCTTGCCGTTGCTCTAATTGCTCACTAATCATATAGATCACTGCTCATATAGCTCACTTCTCATATAGATCTATAAGCAAGGTCGCTTGGTTCAGGAGGTACTGACCGGCGTCAGCATGACGACTTGAAAGGTACGGCTCTGGATGGCGCATCACGTGCGCCATGACATTGTGTTGCATAACGAGCTCACATTGAAATGAAAGAACAGCGTTGCCTAAGCCAAACCGTCACCCGCAGGGAGCGGGTGTCGAGCATACAGCGATGTACTTGCTGCGTGTTTGGATTAGGTAACCGTGTTCTTGCCGCTGCTTTAATTGCTCACTGCTCATATAGCTCACTTCTCATATAGCTCAATAAGCAAGCTCGTTTGGTTCAGGAGATGCAGACCTGCGTCAGCATGACGACTTGGAAGGTACGGCTCTGGATGGCGCTTCACGTGCGCCATGACATTGTGTTGCATAACGAGCTCACACTGAAATGAAAGAACAGCGTTGCCTAAGTCAAACCGTCACCCGCAGGGAGCGGGTGTCGAGCATACAAGGATGTACTTGCTGCGTGTTTGGATTAGGTAACCCTGTTCTTGCCGCTGCTTTAATTGCTCACTGCTCATATAGCTCACTTCTCATATAGATCAATAAGCAAGGTCGCTTGGTTCAGGAGATGCTGACCTGCGTCAGCATGACGACTTGGAAGGTACGGCTCTGGATGGCACATCAAGTGCGCCATGACAATAAAGAGAAAGCACCAGATGGCGCATATGTTATGACAAATAAGCAAGTTAAAAACTCACTAACTAGAAACATCCTGAGGAGCCTTTAATCCATTCACAATCAACGCTCCCACAAACGCCATACCCGCCGCTACACACCAGGTTTGATAAGCACCAGCCCCTTGTAACCATAACTGCCCAGCGACAAAGCTACCGATAGAGCCACCCAAACCAAAGCTCAAACTGACATACAACGCCTGTCCCTGATTCTGGAACTGCTTGCCAAAATGCTTATGTACAAATTGCATCGCGGTCGCATGAGCAAAACCAAAACTTAAGGCATGAATACACTGACTCAACAAGATAAGTAACAGCATGTCAGCCCATTGCGCCAACATCAGCCAACGAAAGCTGGTCGCGAACATACACAACATCAAGGCTCGCTTAATGCCAACACGTTGCAACAACTTACCCGCAATCAGAAAGATACCAATTTCAGCAATAACGCCCAACGAGATAAACCAGCCCGTCTGTTCGCCTGTATAACCCAAATCGCGCATATACAGAGCGAAGAAACCATAGTAAGCGCCAAAGCTCATTTGCAGTAAGCTCATTACTGAAATAAATACCAAAAACGGACGGCTTAGCGCTTTCTGCCAGATAGAACCAGAAACCTCATCGTCTTCACGTCTCACAGCCTGACTACGCAACAAAAAGCTACTCATCAATAAGCAGCTAAGCATCACGCTGCAACATATCAGGATCACTTCTGAGCCATACACATCAATCAAGGCTCCCCCTGTAATCGACATCAGAATAAAACCGATACTGCCCCACATCCTGACCCGGCTATAGCGTGCAGGATCGCCCTCCACTTCATTTAAAGTAATAGGCTCAAGTTGAGGAATAACCGATGTCCAAAAGCCAAAGCTAAAGGCCATGCATATGGCAATAGGCCAGAAACCATCGACAAAGAACAGTATGAGAAAAGAAGCTAAAGCAAGTGTGCAACCAATGCGGATTATCGCCAATCCCTGCCCGGTTTTATCCGCTACCCAGGCCCACAGGTTAGGCGCAACCAGGCGAGCGATGGTCATGATAGCCATCAACTGACCAATAGCTTCAGAAGACAGTCCACGACCATCAAGAAACACACCAAGATAAGGCGTTAACACTCCCATATGTCCAAAATAGAACAGGTAGGTTAACGCCAAAAGTGCAATATTTAGCGTCATTAAATGAGAAGTTCAGAAATGTTAGTTAGCGCTGCTTTATTTAGGCTCTGGATTTAGTCGCTGGATTTAGTCGCTGGTAATATCGGTGTGTCACATTGCACATCGGCATTTTGCGCACGATGACGTAAAAAGTGATCCATCAATACCAGCGCCATCATCGCTTCTGCAATAGGCACCGCACGAATACCAACACAAGGATCATGACGGCCTTTGGTGATGATCTCTTCCGATTCACCGCGAACATTCACCGTTTCCCCCGGCACGCTAATACTCGGCGTAGGTTTCAGAGCGATATTCACCAACAAATCCTGACCCGAACTAATGCCACCTAACGTACCGCCAGAGCGATTCGATGCAAAGCCTTCCGGTGTTAACAAGTCTCGGTGCTCAGAGCCCTTTTGTGTCACCACACCAAAACCTTCGCCCACTTCCACACCTTTAACCGCATTGATGCCCATCATGGCATGAGCCAAATCCGCATCCAAACGATCAAAAACCGGCTCTCCCAAGCCTACCGGTACACCTGTTGCCACAACAGTGACCTTGGCACCAATAGAATCCCCTTCTTTTTTCAGGTCGCGCATGTACTCGTCCAAAGCTTCCAGCTTCGATGCATCCGGGCAGAAAAAGGCATTGTCGTTAATGATGGACTTATCCACCGATTCCATCTTGATTGGCCCAAGCTGAGACACATAACCAAAAATTTCAATACCACACACAGTACGCAGGTATTTCTTGGCTATCGCACCAGCGGCAACGCGCACCGCAGTTTCACGAGCCGATGCTCGACCACCACCACGATAATCGCGAGCGCCGTACTTATGCATGTAAGTGTAATCCGCATGGCTAGGACGAAATACATCTTTAATTTTGGAATAATCTTTGGAGCGCTGATCGGTATTTTGAATCAATAACCCGATAGGCGTACCCGTGGTTTTACCCTCAAACACACCAGACAGGATCTGCACTGCATCATCTTCTCTACGTGCGGTTGTATAACGCGAAGTACCCGGCTTACGACGATCCAGGTCAACCTGAAGGTCTTCTTCTGTAATTTCAAGGCCGGGAGGACAACCGTCAACAACACCACCAATGGCGAGCCCATGACTTTCCCCAAAACTGGTTAAAGTAAACAATTTGCCAAAGGTATTTCCAGACATCTATTCCACCCCGTATTAATCAAAAAAATTCAAATAAAACAAAAACTACTCATTGCCTGCGAAGTATTCTGCCAGCGCTTCTTTTTGCACCGCGAATACTCCGTCACCGCCATGTTCGAATGTGATCCAGGTCAGAGGTAAATCAGCATATTGCTCATTCATATGCACCAAACTGTTACCCACTTCTACAATCAACCAGCCGCCATCATTCAAGTGGTCGGGAGCATCACGCAAAATGGTATGCACAATGTCCAAACCGTCTTCACCGGCTGCCAAGCCAATCACGGGCTCAACATGGAATTCTTCCGGCATATCGGCAATGTCTTCGGCATCGACATAAGGCGGATTGGTCACAATCAGATCATACTTTTGCCCAGCCAGGCCGGAATACACATCAGAATGCAGAGGAAATACCCTGTCCTGCAATTGATGCTCTTCAATGTTGATGCTGGCAACGTCCAATGCGTCGTAACTAATATCTGCCGCATCCACTTGCGCCTCGGGGAACTCATAGGCACAAGCAATCGCAATACAGGCACTGCCAGTACATAAATCAAGAATATAACCGGGCTCTTCAGTAAGAAAACCAGCAAACCTGTTTTGAATCAGTTCAGCAATAGGAGAACGAGGAACCAAAACACGTTCATCAACGTAAAAAGGCAAGCCACAGAACCAGGCCTGGTTAGTGAGATAAGCCGCAGGAACGCGCTCATCGATACGACGTTGGATAAGTTCCAGCACTTGACGCTTTTCACTGGTGGTCAAGCGAGACTGATACAACTGCAAATCGATTTGCTGTGGTAAATGCAATACTTGCAACACCATGCTAATGACTTCATCCCAGGCATTGTCAGTGCCATGCCCGAAATATAAACCGGCTTGATTAAAGCGGCTTACACTCCAGCGAACCACATCCAAAATGGTTTCCAGTTCCTGTACAGCTTCGTTAATATCCGTGTTTTCCAACCTGTTACCTCTTTAAGTTCGGTCTATGTGTTTCGGTACTTTTCAGTTGTACCTGATATCTTTTTAACTGACTTGTCGCGCAAATTAACAGGCCGCTTTCATTGCATAGCTATTTCTCGTTGCGCAGCCTATACAAGATATGAATAATGCCAGTTCCAACACTCATATTTACAGCCTAAACAACATTCATTATAGGCTTGACACATCAGGTATTTTGCTTAATGACTCAGAAAAAGCTGACTCAGCATAAAACACCCAATGACGAAGACAGCTTACTGTTTCGAGAAGCTGTTTCTGGCGTTAAGGTGTTGGAGCAAGACAAAATACCGCTTGAACTCGCTCGCAGCAAGCAAAAAGCCGAGATAAGACGAAAAAATCTGCGACAGGGAAACTACGCAGATGACAACATCCGAAAACAAGCGGCAGCAGCGTTTCAATTTTCAGATGGTTATCAGGCGCATTTTCCCGAAAAAGGCCCAATGAAATGGGTGAAACCGGGTGCCGACAGCGCAGAAATAAAGCGTTTGCGCCGTGGCGAATATCCACCTGAATTGTTTTTGGATCTACACGGATACAATCGTCAAAACGCCAAGTTAGAGATTGCCGCGCTGTTGCAAGTGGCAGAAAAACGTCACATTCATTGTATTTGCATTGTTCACGGCATTGGTAGCAAGGTGCTAAAGCTGGCTATTCCAAGCTGGCTGGTACAGCATCCACTGGTTTTAGGTTTTCACAATGCACCACTGGAATACGGCGGCGACGGCGCTTTGCTGGTTCTACTGGATTGTATGGAAGAGGGAAAGTATTAGCTTAGTTCTCCAAAACTCTCAAATCTGAGCTCTTAAGCCAAAGCTCTTAAACCAAAAACCTAACCAAACATCAAACGCCACAACCAGCTGCTGTCGAGATCATCTTTACATCCCTTCAATTGCTTACTGTAGGTAGCGGAGCGGTCTTTTACTCGTTTAGCCACTTTCTTCAACCAGGCTTTTTTGTTATAGGTTCGACGTTTATATCCACCCCAGCCTTCGTGATAATTCAAATACTGTGCGTAAGCATCCCACTTGGATACCCCATTAATCTTGTAGGTTTTACTGATAAACCAACCCATAAAATCAATGGCATCATCAAAATCGTCACGATCTGCGCCAGAGTTGCCGGTTTCACGAATATAATCATCCCAGGTTGGGGTTTTCGCTTGTGAATAACCATAAGCGGAGCTCACACGCCCCCACGGGATCAGGCCAAATAGAATATAGTCACGTGGCGGCAAGGCATCATCACGAAACGAGCTTTCCTGATACATCATTGCCATAGGAACATGAATGGGCACGCCCCACTTTTCGTTCATATCGACAGCGGCGTCATACCAATCACGTTTTTCCTGGAAGATCTCACAAAGGTTATGTGCATTTTGAGGTGGAGAGGTCGCGCATGAAGTCAGCACGAAAAGGCTAACTATTGGAAAAGCCACAACTTTTAATTTTTTTAAAATTTTTTGGAACTTTCGGCCCATAACCAACGTCTTATGATCGTGTGTTCTATTTATTGTGTTTTCCCTGGAAGTGACTTATGCCTGGCGTGTGTGCCAGGCATTTTTTTATCTACAACCTGAGTCGTTAACCTTTATACCCGTTTACCAAGCAAAAGACTACCTGCAACAAGGGGGCTGGATGACTAAACCCCAAACTGCCGTTTCATAAATTCATCAAAACTGACCTTATCCTCAGCTTCAATTTGGCGCTGTAAACGCCACGACAATGCAGCTTGCTGAATAAAAAACTCTTCGTCATAAATCTGATAATTGGTATCAAAAAAGTGCTGTCGATATTGTTCAGCCAACTGAATAGCAAAGTCGCCATTATCCACTTCTTTACCGTGATCCATTAGCTCATTCATTAAACGACCAGACACTGTCATAGACGGGTCATCAATAGCCTTTCTTTCATGAGCCAAAGCAGCTGAATATTCATTGGTGTTATTGGCTTTGTCCAATAATTCCGCCACTTCAACCATTTCATCCAAAATCTTGCCGCCCCATTCAGGCAACGTAATAGATTGACCATCACGATTTAATTTCAGAGCCGGATTACGTCCTTCCACCACAACCTTACTCATGTTCTGACCAGCTTGAGCGAAACTATCCATATCAAACTGAGGGCTTGGCTTAACCAAACAGTACAGTAAGAACACATCTAAAAAGCGCATTTGTTCCAGAGTGATACCAACGGGAGAAAACGGGTTCACATCCAGCACCCTTACCTCGACGTAGCTCACGCCACGATCCGCAAGCGCATCAGTAGGTCTTTCCAGACTAATGGTGGGTTGTTTGGGGCGTATCGGTGCGTACAATTCGTTTTCAATCTGCAAAATATTGCTATTCAACTGCTGATATTCACCATTTTGCTTACCTGCAAATTTTGTGTAGTGAGGTGAAGGCGTTTTTGTCGCCTTACGCAACAAATCAACATAAGTATCAATATGGTTATAACAGATCTGCAATCCTGATTGTGCGTCGTTGGTATAACCCAAATCGCTCATACGCAATGACGTTGCATAAGGAAGGAACAAAGTTCGCTTACCCATTTTCTGAAACTCAAGATTGGTCTTCTTGTTACCCAAAAAACATGCGCACATTGTGGGCGATGCGCCATACAGATACGGCAACAACCAACAATAACGACGGTAATTTCTTAAAATTGAAAAATAGGCCGCAGAAGTGGAGGCTTTTGTTGCAGCTTCACCTTTCACTTTGGGCAGGTATTCTTGCCAGAAATCGGCAGGCAATGAGAAATTAAAGTGAATACCCGATATAGTCTGCATCATACTGCCATATCGGTTTTTCAGCCCTTTGCGATAAAGGGTTTTCATTCTGCCAACGTTAGACTCACCATAGTAAGCCAGCTGGATATCACTCTCATCTCGAATGTAACATGGCATACTCATAGGCCATAAGCGCTCAATGCCAATATGCTGCATGGTGAACTTATGAGTATCGGACAACTGCGCCAATGTGGTACGAGAGTTTTGCTCTGGAGGGGTAATGAACTCCAACAAAGATTCTGCAAAATCCGTTGTAATAAAACGATGAGTTAACGATGAACCCAATTCTCGATAATGCCCTGTTTGTGCCAGGCTACCATCTGGATTAATTCTTAGAGACTCCCTCTCAACACCGTGTTGAATACCGCTTAAAGTTGAAAGTAAATCAGTCTGTTTGAGTAGACTTAACCTTTCGCTGAACTGCTGACTAGTGTGTTGCAAAGTCAATCCTATTTTTTTGTGAGCCTGAATCCGGACATGCCTTAAAGCAGACTATGATTTTGCCTTGATTATGGGGTGCCTTGATTTAAATTCAAGCATTGTATGATGCATTTCTTTTACCAAATGTTTTCAAAGCTTAAACCTTTAACAAGGCCCCTGTATTTATGAGGCTTCCATAACCAACATCAATAAACTATAGATGAAAACTACTCTACTACGCTCAACAGCTCAATGTGTCGATTCAGTTTTTTAGCAATGTCCTGTAACTGAGGCTGCAATAAACTCACATCCCCTACAACCATAATTTGCATTGTTGCTGAATCCAGATGAGTTTTCGCTAACTGGTTTATTTCATCCAGCGAGATGCTATTGATGATGTCATTTTGCTCGGCGACATAATCAGGTGTCAGGGAATAAGCGTTCAACTGCAATAAGAAACCGGCCTTATTGGCTGGCGTCTCATAGCTCAGCGCATCGCCCATGGTGTAAGCACTGCGCATAAAAGCGAGTTCTTCAGCGGTCATACCCTGCTCATGGAAACGGTCTATTTCAAACAACAATTCAGTTAAGGCATCCGCTGAATTTTCATGCTTCATAGCCCCGCCCGCTCTAAAATAACCCAGCGTTTTGCCCCCCAGGAATGTGCTGCCAGCACCGTAGGTATAGCCTTTGTCTTCGCGCAAATTCAGATTAATTCGGCTATTGAAGCTTCCGCCTAATGGAAAATTCATCAACTTGCTGCGGAACTGCTCTCCGGTTGCGTCATAAGGTAAAAACGACTTGAACACTCTCACAACCGACTGCGCAGCACCCGGTTTATTGATCAGATAAATTTTACTGTTATCAGGCTGGGGGAAATCGCTATAGGGTGGAATGTCATAAGCGGCTCCCTGCCACTTTTGAAGAAAGTCTAATTTTGACAACACTTCCTGTTGCTCAACATCACCCACCACAACCAGGCTCGCCATATGAGGGGAATAATAGCGTTGATAAAAGTCTTTAACATCGTCCAATGAGATCTTGGCAAGTGTATTCAAGGTACCGTCATCGGGCAGCCCCATTCGATTACCAGCACCATATAACAACTGACTCATCGCCCTTTCCGCAAGAACATTAGCCTGCTTCATGGATTGCTGTTTATTTTGCAGGTTACGTAACATCAGGCGTTGGAAATCCTGTTGTTTGAAGGCAGGGTTAAACAGCTTTTCCTGCAATAATTGCAGCGTTTTATCCAGATTTTTGGTTAATGAAGACACTTGCACGCGAGTATTACGACCACCAGAGCTAAAACTGATACTACTGCCAATCAACGCCAGCTCATTCGCCATTTGTTCATTGCTGTAGTTCACCGTGGCTTCTTCCATCATTTGTGCAGTGACATCAGACAATCCCGCTTTTTCATAAGGATCCAGTAATGGGCCACCTTCCATATTCAAGGTTAGCGAGACAGTAGGCGTTTCACTGGTTTGATGCCCTAACACCTTAACGCCATTTTCCCATTGTACCTGCCAGAAATCAGGGACATGAACGACAGGGGCTTTGCCTGCGGGCGGCATTTTAGAACGGTCAAAATCATCCGGTGCGTTAGTTCGCGCAACAAAATCTTTGTTGGCGTTAACGTCAAACTGTCGTTGTGGGAATGTATAGTTGGCTTTCGCCGCAGCCAATTGTTCCTGCCCTCTGGGAACCACACTTAATACCACGGCAGGTTTATCCTTGATATATCGCTTATACACCCGCATGACATCTTCAACACTGACCGCACGATAGCGCTCCAAATCATCCTGCACCATGTCAGGTGAATCGCTCATATATTGGTTATAAGCAAGCGTAGAGACCTTACCAGAAACACTTTGCAATGCGTAAATCGTCATAGATTCAATATGGGCTTTAGTACGCTGAATATCCTCTTCCGTCACACCTCGTTGCTCAAATTCCACCAGCGTTCCACGGATACGTTTCTCAATCTCAGCCAACCCTATCTGTTTTTGTGGGTTAACCAAAGCTGCCAGTTCAAACTGACAAGCCAGTTCACGACATGGATGATTGACCAAGGCTTGAATCGCCATGCCATCCTTAACCATATTTTTATAAAACAGCGAGGTTTTACCACCACCCAAAATATCGGAGAGCACATCTAATGGTGCTTCATCTTCATGACGAATATGTACTGTTGGGAAAGTCACTTGTAGCAAAGGCAAGTGAACATCGTCAGGTAACGTGATATAGCGGTTTTCCGGCAAATCTACTAACGTTTTATCCAGTTTCGGTATGTCCGTTCCCTTGGAAATAGAACCAAAATATTTCTTCACCCAATCAAGCGTTTGTTGAGTATCGATATCTCCACCTATAGTCAACACCGCATTATTGGGCCCATACCAGCGCTGGAAAAACTGTTTTAGATCATTCACATTGACTCGATCCAAATCTTCTACGTAGCCAATAACTGGCCACGAATAGGGATGATTAGCGGGATACAGAGCCTCCGAGACTTTCTCATCCAACAAACCATAAGGCTGATTATCAATCCTCTGGGCTCGCTCGTTTTTCACCGTTTCGCGCTGAACTTCAAATTTTTCCTGAGTAACAGCACCGAGCAAATAGCCCATTCGGTCAGCTTCTAGCCAGAGCACTTTCTCTAGCTGGTTTGATGGAACTGTTTGGTAGTAGTTAGTACGATCATTAGTCGTCGTACCATTCATGGAACCACCCGCTTCAGTAATAATATTGAAGTGCTGTTCATCAGCCACATTCTCAGAGCCCTGAAACATCATATGTTCAAAGAAATGAGCAAAGCCTGATTTCCCCGGCTCTTCACGGGCAGAGCCAACATGGTAGGTCACATCGACATGAACCAAAGGATCACTGTCATCCTTATGCAAAATCACTGTCAGACCATTGTCCAGGCGATAACGCTCATAAGGGATACCGACTTCGCCAGCTCTGGGTTGATGAATATCAACCAATTGCACGCCATCAGGAAGAGAACGGTTAACATTGGCCTGATAATCAGGACTTTGACAAGAAAAAAGTAATGGCAGCGCAATCAAAGCACCAACAAGCGGACGAGGAAGGGAAACTTTCACTATATTCATGCCCATTTATCTAATTGAGAAAGACTCACCTGATGCTCAGAAAGCGCTATCTGACGAATTTACTTTCTGGTTAAACCAAGGATCGACTGGCGGTTTTAACACGAGAACAAACACAATGAAAAGTAGCAAAATGTAAATGAATACAACGACTCACATTAACCTCTGGCTATTTTTACGCAAAGATGTGGATTATTGTCCATACTTAAAATGCTATGGTAAGCTGCAAGCGTTATTCATTTACCAGCATTCCGATAAGGGGCTTTATTTTGACAGATGACAATTCGCTCTTAAATCTGGAGTTTGGTCTCAGCCAGCTGAGTGGCAACAGAGACCTGTTATTCAAAATGTTCGACCGATTCGCTCAGGATTACAGCTCAATTTCTGATGAACTGTCAGGGCTGATCACTAACGGGAATTACACAGAAATAAGACACAAAGTCCACACAATTAAAGGCGTCTCGGGCAATTTGGGATTAAATGCGCTGTACAATGTCAGTAAGGTATTTGAAGACGCAGCCAAAGCCTCAGATCCCGATATCATCCGTTTTCTGGAACCCTTCAGTACAACCCTGAAAGATACCTTGCAAGCAATTGAAAACGCCAAAAATGGTGGTAACAGCGACTCTGGCAATAACAACGCAGGTAACGATGAAGGTATCGCTGAACTCAAACGCTTACTGGAACAAAATGAGTTTATCTCTGCCAACACGCTGAGCGAGTTATTAGCCAAAACCAGGTTAGATTCCGGGAAGAAAGATAAAATCAGTCAAGCTATTAACGATCTGGATTATCCAACCGCCCTCTCGTTATTGTAGACTTGCTCTGGATATCGCTTTTACCGTTAATCTTTAATTAAAATCAAATATGTCAATTCCCATTCCTGAAATTCAGGTGGTCTTTGATCACCCCGAATTTATCGTTATTAACAAACCCACTGGCATTAGCGTTCATCGTGAACCTCACCTTGATGAATCACAGCAGATGCCGAGCATTCTTGAGATTGTTCAACAACAGTTGAGCATACCTAACCTTTGGCTGGTTCATCGTCTGGACAAAGTCACTTCCGGTTTGCTCATATTAGCCAAAACTGAACAGGCGGCATCAGCCTTGTCACAGAAGTTTGCTCAGCGGGAAATACAAAAATACTATTTAGCCGTCAGTGACAAGAAACCCAAAAAGAAACAAGGCAGTATTATTGGTGACATGGAAAAAAGCAGAAATGGCCTGTGGAAGTTGTGTCATAGCAAACAATCCCCTGCCATCACTCGCTTTTTTAGCAAAGGATTGGGCGGTACTCGCCTGTTTATCCTGAAACTGGAAACAGGCAAAACCCATCAAATACGCGTCGCCCTAAAAAGTATAGGTAGCCCAATATTAGGCGATGTGGCTTATGCGGGTAGCCCATCAGACAGAACTTACCTGCACGCTTATATGCTGGCATTTAACTATCAGGATGAAGACATCTCTATCATTCAAGCCCCCACTCAAGGGGAACACTTTCTGACCCCGGAGTTTGAAACTCAGCTTTCAGATTATGCTCAACCACAAGAACTAAATTGGCCTTAGCCAGATGGGGCAAAGAATCATGAAAAGATCATTGGCAACACAGAGTAAGCGAGTATGATCACCCTATTCAGTCTCTCTCCCTGCTTGATATCATAACTATGCTTGGAATTCTCGGTAACGGTGCAATCGGCTCATTGCTAGCCAGCAAATGCCATGTGTTGGGGATAGAGCACCTGCTGCTTTGTCGCAACGCCTTGCCATCTCTAAGTTACGAATTAATAGTTCCAGATAGCGACAACCGGCAACGAGCGACTTACAAGCCAATAAGTATCACTGTAGAAGCGCTGAGCGAGAAACACACATTTCCCACGTTATCCATGCTTGCTGTAACAACCAAAGCCTATGACGTTGATGCAGCACTGGTTCAATGGCGACCTGTGATTTCACCAGAGACCATCCTGGTATTGATGAATAATGGTATGGGGCCTCATGAAACCGTTCCGAAGCTTTACCCTGAAAACCCTATCGCTGTGCTCACCGCTAGTTACGGCGCACTAAAACCAAGTAATGATCAGGTTAAAGAAACCGGACAGGGGCAAAGTGCAGGCGGTTGGATATCTCTTCCTTCAGAAAACATAGAAAAATACAGGCACGAACCCCCGGTACAAGCCCTGTTTAACAAGCTATTGCCTGTATGCCACTGGTATGAAGATGCTACCTTTCCTCTTTGGCAAAAATTAGCCATTAATGCCATTATCAATCCGCTTACAGCGGCTAATCAGGTAAAGAATGGGGAATTGCAGAAGCAAGAATACCAGGAACAAATTCATTTTCTGGTCAGTGAATTAATGCAAATCCTAAAACTGGAAAACCAGCCTTTTGAATATTCATCCTTGCTTACCAGCATTAATAACGTCATCACCGGCACGGCCGAAAATATATCGTCCATGTATCAAGACATTCGGCAACAGCGTAAAACGGAAATTGACTTTATTACTGGCTACCTGTTGCAAGTAGCCCGCAGACACGGGGTATCGCTACCCCATCATGAAAAACTGTACCAACAAATAAAAGGGATTAGCCTTCCTTAGATGGCTCATTTGCCACGCTCGGTTTAGCCGGCTGGTAAAGATGAGTGTTTTGGAATCCGCGCTCACGTAACAGCAAAGTGTGATACTTGCTCATCACGCCACGATCACAGTACAGATAATACTGCTTGCTCTGATCCAGCTCAGAGAAGACTCGCTCCAGCTTGTAAAAAGGTACATGTTTCACTTCAACAGTATCCAATTCCAATGGGCTAGCGTCCTCTTCTTCCGGAGAACGAATATCTAACACCACCGCATCTTGTGGCAGATCAGAAACCGCTTCAATGTCTTTTGCTTCCTGACCAAATACCTGGTTAATATTGCGAATATCCAACACATTGCTGGCACGAACCACTTGTTCGATCAGCTCCAGATTCAGCTTCTGCTCTTCTTCTATGGTCTTTTCCAGGCTGGCTTTAACATTAGGGCTGCGCGAAATAACACCACAATATTCAGGAATGGTTTCCGACAATTCTGCCGTACCTATTTCTCTGGCACGTTTGATAATGTCTGACTTATCCATACAGATAAGTGGACGCAACACCAACTTGTCTGTGACCTGATCGATAACATGCAAATTGGTTAGGGTTTGGCTGGCGACCTGCCCCACACATTCACCGGTTATCAGGGCTTTAATTTGCAGATTATCGGCGACGATAGAAGCCGCTCGCAGCATCATACGTTTAAGTACAACGCCCATATAGCCAGATTCACAGTTTTCTACAATGTCATTTACCACAGGAGCGAAATCCACCGAAATGAACTTCACACGGTGCGACATGCCGTATTTTTGCCACAGGTAATAACAAATCTGTCGAACGCCCAATTCGTGCTCTCGACCACCCAGATTGAAAAAGCAGTAGTGAGTTTTTGCACCGCGACGAATAAATTCAAAGCTGGCAACACTGGAGTCAAAGCCACCGGAAATCAAAGACAAGACATCTTCCTGAGTAGGCAGGGGCATGCCTCCCAACCCTTTGAACCTGTCTTCAATCAACAACAGCTTGTCTTTATCCACTTCCAACTGAATTTCGACATCTGGATTGTTCAAAGATACGCCGCCAGAGGGGAAGTTCTGATTTAAACCACCACCAACATAACGCGCCACATCAACCGACGTGAAATCATGTTTACCTCTGCGCTTAACTCTAACCACAAAACGTTTGTCTGCAATTCGAGGCCCCCAAACGGCGCTCACTTGCTGATAAATATCATCAAAATCCGTGTATTGGCTTTCTTTTACTTCAAGCACCTGTTCAATACCAGGAATATGCGCCAACGCCGAACGAACACGCTCAATATGATCGGGCTCTTGATTACGAGGACGTACTTCCAACTTGTCCCAGCTATTCTTAATAGCAGCATCCACATCACGATGTTTAAACACGACGCGAATATTAGATTCCAACAGGCGAGTAAAACGCTTTCTTACCGAAGCACTTTTAATCGTGATTTCAGGGTGTAGTTTAACGATAAATTTCATACAAATATGGGGAATGGAGCTCGACCAGGTCAAAAACCGAAACGCTCAACATACCCTCTTCCGATTTAGGGCTTAAAAACTGGGGCGGGATCATACCACCAATCCAATGATAGACCAGTGCTTGAGCAAAATTTAATAGTAATCCATTGAAGCTCCGCAACACCCAAAAACAACAAAGCCCCAATCAAGGGGCTTCATGGTTTTTTAGAATGCTGAACAAACTCGGTACAGGATAATACGCCTATTTATCATCCGGGATCACTGATATTGGATCAGAAAACTTGGGTTTACCCTGATTAATCGCAATCTCAACGCGCCGATTACGCAAGGCTGCATCGGGTTCTTCATGAGGAACAAGCGGCATGGTATCAGCCCGACCAACCACTTCCATACGCTGCTCGTTAAACTGTGGGACTGTACGCAGTACCTCAGCTACAGCAACAGCTCGCTGAGAAGATAAGTCCCAGTTAGAGGTGTACAACTCGTTGGAAATTTGCTGATTGTCACTATGACCAGAAATTTCGATATCGCCCGGCATATCAATCAATAATTGACCAATCTTACGAATAATAGGAACAAACTGAGGTTGCAAGAAAGCAGAACCTGCGGAAAACGCACCATTCTCACGAATTCGGATCGTAATTTGCTGACCCAAAGATTCCATTTCAATGGAGCCATCGAGAATTTGCTTTTCTAGTTGCTGAGCAACCTTCTTCATCTGTTCGGCAACCTGCTCTTCATTGGCAGCCTGAGCTTGTGAAGACGATGAATCCGTTGCTGTTTGGCTGGTTTGCCCGCCACGTTGTTGGCCTCGCTGCTTCTGACGCCCACCCGCACTGTCTTCATCCCCCGCCTGAAACTCCAACATCTGCTGAGTCATCTCAATCGTCTGCTGTTGAATATTTTCGATAGGAGTAGGATCTGGACGCCCGGGTCTGAACTCCATGGCAATAACACTGGTACCTTTGGGAATGTCTTTCACTTCAATTTTATTTTGCACACCAAAGGCGAACTTCATCGAGCCAGCAATCTGCTTAAACTTCAATACATCCATTTCAGAAAAAGCCAGCAACAGCACGAAGAAGCACATTAGCAACGACATTAAATCCGCAAAAGTCGCCATCCAGGCAGGCAACCCGGGAGGGGGGCATTTAGGACATTCTTGTGCTTCTTCAGACACGCCCTACTCCTCAGCCTCAGCACCCGTTTTGCGTTTATTGGCTTGCAGGTAATTCTTCAAAATACCTTCAATAACACGCGGGTTTTGCCCATCAGCGATACCGATAATACCATCCAGTACCAGTTGTTGATTCAATCGTTCTTCATCTGCACGATTGTTAAGTTTTACCGCAATAGGCAAACAAATAACGTTCGCAAAGAAAGCACCATATAGCGTTGTTAACAATGCCACCGCCATGGCAGGGCCTATAGCCTTTGGGTCATCCATGTTAGACAACATGGCAACCAAACCAATCAATGTACCAATCATACCCATTGCAGGTGCAATATCGCCCATGCCTTTAAAGATAGTGGCACCAAAAATATGACGCTCAGTCGTCATGGTAATGTCTTTCGATAAGGTAGAACGCACAACATCCAAATCGTGCCCATCCACCAGCATATCCACGCCTTTTTGCATGAAATCATTCTCAATTTCAGCTTCTTCCAATGCCAAAAAGCCCCCTTTACGAGCCGCATCAGCCATTTCAACGATTTTCTGGATCAAATCTTCCGGAGCTTCAATTTTAAACATGAAGGCTTTCCCGGCAATTTTACCGGCACTGAAGAATTGATTAAGCGTAAACTGGGAAAGTACAACGAAGATGGAACCACCAAATACGATCAATATAGATGGTATGTTGATAAACATTTCAACGTTACCACCAAGAATCATGGCCATGACCACGAACCCGATGGCACCAACCATACCTATCAAGGTTGCTAAATCCACACATTCCCCCTATTAAAAATCATACGTTCGAAGCGCTCTGTGAAATTTAAGCGAAATCAGCTTGTTAACATCAAGTCTAATGGAGTTTCACTATTTGTCACTGTCTAATTACGGCGATGCGACTCAAAAATAATACCTTATAAATTGCATCGGTATTTCCTTCTATTTTCGTTGTTATCGACAACCCAGTTATTTTCTATAGCGTTGAATAATGATCATCAGATGTCAATGAGTTAAAATAGCGGAAATATTACACCTCCTGCCCGTTGGCTACTTGATCCACTCATGTACCTCGGTTAATGTGCAGCATCATTTTTATGGAACCAAATAAATCTACCTTATGAGCAAGCCTAAAAAGCCAGACAGCCTGTCATTTGAAGAAGCCGTTGCCGAATTGGAAGACATCGTTGCCCGAATGGAACGTGGAGATCTTCCATTAGAAGAAGCGCTTGCTTCTTTCGAACGAGGCGTACAGCTTGCCAATCAAAGCCAGCAAAAACTACGACAAGCTGAACAGAAAGTGCAAATGCTGATTGAAAAGAGCGGTGAACAGCAACTTATCGATTTCGAGCCCCAACAGCAATCAGAGCAGCAAAATGAGCCCTATGATGGAGGCTTGGCTGAATAATGCCAAATGCCGTTAATGCTCAACATACCATGCCCTGGAAAGCATTCCAGGAGCAAGTCGCTGTTCGTATGGAAAGCTTGCTTACAGAACAAATTAACGCCCTTCCAGAACATCACTCCAACCTAAAAGCAGCCATGCAGCATAGTCTGTTAGCAGGTGGCAAACGAATGCGCCCATTTTTGGTTTACGCTGCTGGCGAAATACTTCACGTCGATAAAGCCAATCTGGATATGTGCGCCCTTGCCGTTGAATGCATTCACACCTATTCATTGATCCATGATGATTTGCCAGCAATGGACGACGATGATCTGCGACGAGGCAAGCCTACTTGCCATGTTGTTTATGGTGAAGCTAGCGCGATTCTCGCGGGTGATTCACTGCAAACACTGGCATTCGATATTCTGGCTAATTACCCTGCCCCAGCCACTCTTGAACGAGTAAAGCTGGTGAGCATTTTAAGTCGTGCCGCTGGCTACCAAGGCATGTGTGGCGGACAAGCTCTGGACTTGGCGGCAACGAACAAAACGGTTTCGTTATCCGCTTTACACCAAATCCACGAATTAAAAACCGGGGCACTCATTAAATCCTGCATAGAAATGGTATGCGCACTGGCGCATCTGAATGAACAGGAAACCGATTCTTTCAGCCAATATGCCCACGCTTTAGGCTTGGCATTTCAAGTACGCGATGACATTCTGGATGTCACATCCGACACTCAAACCCTTGGAAAACCTCAAGGTTCGGATCAAGACGCCAACAAAAGCACCTTCCCCAGCTTGATGGGTTTGGAACAAGCACAACAATATTTACAGGATCTACATCAACAAGCACTACACGCGCTAGATGCAATCCCGTACAATACCGAGCTCTTAAACGCCTTTAGCCATTATGTGGTGCAGCGCGAGCATTAATTTCCGGACATAATAATAAGCATGACCCTTGATTTAGCACACTATCCCTTGCTGAGCCTGGCAGAAACGCCAGAACAGCTACGCCGCATCCCTAAAGACAAGTTAAAAGCTCTTGCCAATGAGCTAAGGCAGTTTCTGTTGGCAAGTGTGAGCCAAAGTAGCGGGCATTTTGCTTCTGGCCTGGGAACCGTAGAACTCACGGTTGCATTACATTATGTGTACAACACGCCGTTTGACCGTTTAATTTGGGATGTGGGTCATCAAGCTTATCCCCATAAAATTCTGACTGGACGCCGAGACCGTATTACCACCATTCGCCAAAAAGGTGGTCTGCATCCTTTCCCCTGGCCACCTGAAAGCGAATACGACACCTTTGCGGTGGGTCACTCTTCGACGTCTATCAGCGCCGCGTTAGGCATGGCCGTTGCCGCAGAGAAAGAACGCAAAAGTCGAAAAGTCGTCGCAGTGATTGGTGATGGTGCCATGACAGCAGGTATGGCATTTGAAGCGTTAAATCATGGCGGCGATATGGACAAAGACATGCTGGTTGTATTGAACGACAACGAGATGTCAATTTCCGAAAACGTGGGAGCGCTGAACAGCCATTTGGCACGCTTGCTAACCGGCAGCTTTTTCAATTCCATTCGCGATGGCGGTAAAAAACTGCTTAGCAATGTTCCTCCTATCAAGGAATTTGCCAGCAAAGCCGAAGAGCACATTAAAGGCATGGTGGCTCCCGGTACTATTTTCGAAGAACTGGGCTTTAACTATGTTGGCCCCATTGATGGGCACGATGTTGACAGCCTGGTTGAAACTCTGGCCAACATGAGAGTGATGAGTGGCCCGAAACTGCTTCACGTCGTCACCAAAAAAGGTAAAGGCTACGAGCTGGCAGAAAAAGACCCTATCAAATTTCACGCAGTACCGAAGTTCAATCCAAAAGAACAAAAATTACCTAGTAGCAAAGGTAGTGCCCCCACATTTTCCAGCATTTTCGGCGACTGGATATGCGATATGGCACGAGAAGATCCCACTCTCATGGGCATCACACCCGCCATGCGCGAAGGCTCAGGGTTAGTGAAGTTTTCTCAGGAATTCCCTGAACGCTACTTCGACGTCGCTATTGCCGAACAGCACTCAGTCACCTTTGCAGCGGGTTTAGCCGTTGAAGGCTACAATCCTGTTGTTGCCATTTACTCAACTTTTTTACAACGCGCCTACGACCAGCTCATTCACGATGTCGCACTGCAAAACCTCCCGGTTTTGTTTGCCATTGACCGTGCCGGTATTGTTGGTGCAGATGGCCCAACTCATCAGGGCGCCTTTGATATCAGTTACATGCGTTGTATTCCCAATATGACCATCATGACACCGTCAGATGAACAGGAATGCCGTAATATGCTTTATACCGGGCATAAAATGAATTCGCCCGCCGCCGTGCGTTACCCTCGCGGTTCCGGTAATGGCGAACCAGTAGAAGAAGCCATGCAAGCGCTGGAAATTGGTAAGGCCAAGTTGATTAAACAAGGTAGCAAAATCGCTATTCTCAACTTTGGCACACTCATGCCATACGCAAAACAAGCCGCAGAAGATCTTGGCGCAACGCTGGTGGATATGCGCTTTGTGAAGCCTCTGGATACGGACATGATCGACCAGCTAGCATCTTCTCACGAACTGCTGTTAACCCTGGAAGATAATGCCATTGCCGGTGGCGCGGGTAGTGCCGTAGCAGAATACGTACTTAGCAAGCAATATGATGTGAAAATCACCCTTCTTGGCTTGCCGGATGAATTCATTATGCAAGGAACTCAGGAAGAAATGTACGCTGAATTAGGGCTCGATACCGCTGGCATCAAAGCCAGAATTAGCAGCCTTGTTTAATTACTCATAAACATTCCGAGGTAGTAGTTAAAAGCAACTACTACCTTCCTTCCACGCTACAAAAACGCGGAATCTGTTTAAACAACAGCGTCAAACCGAGCCAGAACTGTTTAAAAAACAGCGTCAACCTGAACACGTTTCAGGTTCTTTTCAATAACTCAATGATTTAAAAAACGGATGATTCACTGGATGCCACATCAAGTGTGGTATGGAGTTTGAAGAATGGTCTGTTCCCCCTCGGTTAACCCCGAGCATCGCAAGAATATTAAAAGCAATTCATCAGGGATGATGAATTAGGGCTGCTCGGTGCATGGATGCACCGTGAGACCGGCTTTTAATATTCGAGAAGCACAGGAATAGGGTAACCGTTGGGGCTGATTTCTTTTGGTTACTTTTCTTGTTCAGCTGACTATTTATTAATTTGGGAAAAGTAACTGGCGCGTCCGAAGGACGTGTCATACAAGAAACCCAAAGAAATAACAAAAGCATACTGACCTAAGAGCTCTGCAACGGAGCAGGACGAAATAAGTTTTGCTTGCCGTTTGTTTCACGGGCACTCTGCCCTGAACAGTCCATCGTCATAGCGGCCTCCGAGCCGCTATCCAGAGAATCAACAACAGTTGTGTCTGCTACAACCTTGCTAACTCCAACCATGTTTATTCGTCCCATCCATGGGACTCACCCCTTCGGGGCCATGCTAAAGCATGTTCAAAAACGCTCCAGGCGTTTTTGTCACGGGCACTCTGCCCTGAACAGTCCATCGTCATAGCGGCCTCCGAGCCGGAATCCAGAGAATCAACAACAGTTGTGTCTGTTACAACCTTGCTAACTCCAACCATGTTTATTCGCGCTTTCCTTGGATACAACTTTCATTGAAGCGACAACAAGTTTACGGTTGCTTAACCCATCCGTGGTGCTTGGTTCCAGCCGCGACTTCCTGTCGCGTCGTTCGTTCCTTTTATCGTGATTACCTATCACGATAAATCTGCTAACGCAGACCGGAGCCTCACCCCCATCGGGGCTAGCCTTCGGCTATTCACCAAGATTTGTTGGAACAAATCAGAACAGCGTTAGCTGTCTTGCGAAGCAAGTGGAGCACATGGATGTGCGACATAAATTGCTCCCGGCAATTTTGTCACGGGCACTCTGCCCTAAGAGCTCTGCAACAGAGTTTCTTCTAGCAGTGCTAGAATGGTATTTAGCGTTTCACGGGCACTCTGCCCTAATCATCGCTCTTATCAGCAACACACCAGATTCAACAGGTGCTTGTCTGGAAGTCATCACCACATTCAACCATGTTTATTCGCGCTTTCCCTGCGCTCACCCCTTCGGGGCTAGCCTTCGGCTATTCAAAATTGCTCCCGGCAATTTTGTCACGGGCACTCTGCCCTAAGAGCTCTGCAACGCCTCTCTTTATCATATTGGCCTTGTTTCTTATCTAGTTTCACGGGCACTCTGCCCTAAGAGCTCTGCAACCAACTAAACGAAATTCTACTCTTGCAAAAGAGAGAGGTTTCACGGGCACTCTGCCCTGAACAGTCCATCGTCATAGCGGCCTCCGAGCCGGAATCCAGAGAATCAACAACAGTTGTGTCTGTTACAACCTTGCTAACTCCAACCATGTTTATTCGTCCCATCCATGGGACTCACCCCTTCGGGGCCATGCTAAAGCATGTTCAAAAACGCTCCAGGCGTTTTTGTCACGGGCACTCTGCCCTGAACAGTCCATCGTCATAGCGGCCTCCGAGCCGGAATCCAGAGAATCAACAACAGTTGTGTCTGTTACAACCTTGCTAACTCCAACCATGTTTATTCGTCCCATCCACGGGACTCACCCCTTCGGGGCTAGCCTTCGGCTATTCACCAAGATTTGTTGGAACAAATCAGAACAGCTTTAGCTGGCTTGCGAAGCAAGTGGAGCACATGGATGTGCGACATAAAATGCTCCCGGCAATTTTGTCACGGGCACTCTGCCCTAAGAGCTCTGCAACGCCTCTCTTTATCATATTGGCCTTGTTTCTTATCTAGTTTCACGGGCACTCTGCCCTAAGAGCTCTGCAACCAACTAAACGAAATTCTACTCTTGCAAAAGAGAGAGGTTTCACGGGCACTCTGCCCTGAACAGTCCATCGTCATAGCGGCCTCCGAGCCGGAATCCAGAGAATCAACAACAGTTGTGTCTGTTACAACCTTGCTAACTCCAACCATGTTTATTCGTCCCATCCATGGGACTCACCCCTTCGGGGCCATGCTAAAGCATGTTCAAAAACGCTCCAGGCGTTTTTGTCACGGGCACTCTGCCCTGAACAGTCCATCGTCATAGCGGCCTCCGAGCCGGAATCCAGAGAATCAACAACAGTTGTGTCTGTTACAACCTTGCTAACTCCAACCATGTTTATTCGTCCCATCCACGGGACTCACCCCTTCGGGGCTAGCCTTCGGCTATTCACCAAGATTTGTTGGAACAAATCAGAACAGCTTTAGCTGGCTTGCGAAGCAAGTGGAGCACATGGAAGTGCGACATAAATTGCTCCCGGCAATTTTGTCACGGGCACTCTGCCCTAAGAGCTCTGCAACAGGGGTGGAATGTGTGATTAATGACGAGGTTAGAAGTTTCACGGGCACTTTGCCCTAAGAGCTCTGCAACGTTGATTCCAATTCCCCTATTATTGGTCTATTGAGTTTCACGGGCACTTTGCCCTAAGAGCTCTGCAACTAAAAGGGGGTCTATTTGCTTCCGAAGAGGAAGCTGTTTCACGGGCACTTTGCCCTAAGAGCTCTGCAACAGCGGGCTTCTGGAGGCCTTGATTTTAAAGGGCTACAGAAGGGCTTTACTACCATCATTTATTAAAGAACGTGTTTTCGGTTGTTGAACCCTTCCGTGGTGAGGGCTTCCAGCTCGGCATCCATGCCTCGCGTTCGAGCCTGAAATTGCTGCGCGCTCTCGCAATTTCCGGGCGGCTCTCACCCACCACTTTTTTATTGGTAAAAATAATGGCTTTCCATAACTGTTTTTGCAAGTTTCATTTGTTGCTTGTCTTCCCGTTATTAAAGGGGTGTCACCATGTGTTTTTTGAAAAAGCAAGAAATTAAATTCATAACCCATTGTTTTAATTGAGTTATTTTAAAAACTCGAAACAACCTGTTACTTATATCAATTTCATGGTGATTTTTTGACTACTATTCCGTTTTGAAATAGAAGTTCGACACCCAACAGTGACATTTATCAATCCCCAAAAGTGAATCACCATTAAGTTTCCCCCCTCTTGTTTGTCGAATTAAATGAAAACAATTAAATCCATTTGTGTCAACAAGTTAACAGCATTTTATCTATCACTTTTTAAGCATTACTCTTTATTTTGATTCCTTTTTATTCTTTCTTTAACTCTGCCATTTTTGATATATTTTTATCTGTTTTATGTAATTCAACAATGAGTTGGAAGGAGGTATTTTTCATGAACCTTTTATAGCTTTTGATGTGTTATTCGAAATAGCTGAATTTGAAGGTTTGATGTATTTATTACGAGTATGAGTAATTATTTCAGCTTAATTCTGTAATTGTTCAGATTTAAGCCATATCGTTCGAGTTCGAGGCAGAAGCTCGGAACGTATGATTACTACTTGAGCACTTCTAACGAAGAAATCGGACGATAGGGCAACAAGCTGAATAATTATGAGTTTTATAGTCGCCGCTTTTAGGTGCTTGCAACACCCAAAAGCAGCTAACCAGTATAAACTAATTTGGAGTTTACAATGGCTAATTGTGATTTTAAGGGCTTTGGGGGATGTTTTGTCAAAGAGTTTCCGCTTGAACAGGGGAATTTGGTGTTAAAACAGCGTTGGTTGTCGCTTTTTCATGCGAATTCAGGCAACCAAAAGCACACGGGCGAGCCTGTATCCGGCTCTTCTCATTCGCAGGCTCAGGCATCGTTATTGGTACTTCCCGGGTATGTGTTAATTACGACTCAACCTCACTTATGTGGGCAATTGGCGGGCATTGCGGAATTACAGTTCCGGCAAGACGAGGTAAAGCAGGATTTTTCCCATGCCATTGAAGGTTTGCTCATGCAAATCACCAGGGCAACGCCAGTGCTCATGTAGAAAATTCATGTAGCGAATTCATGGCAGGCCGTTTCGGGAGGCTTGTGTTAATAGCCTCCTTTATGAAGCCGTTGATGAAACAGTGAGAACAAACAGACTGGCTCAATCTCATTTCAGGTTATTTAACTGCCTTAATAAACCTCATGAAAGCCGTGATAAAACCATAAAAAAGTCAGTATCGAAGCTTTGCTATGCGATGCACTGAGTAACTTGCCCCAACACATCCGACCAATTGAGAACATTATTTCCTTTTAGTATAAGAGGTTATCCTGTAAAACCGTGTTTTTATAAAGGTCTTTTTTTATGCCCAAAAACTTGAAAATATTTCCCCTTGGTTTTTAATGTACATTCGCTTTGAGGATGGAATGCGTTTTTCAAGGCTGGATTGTCGCTTGCTGTATCAGCGATATACACAAGAGACTCACTTTAGGGATAGAAGTCTTATCACCTGAAGTCGTGTCGGATTACTTCGAGGACTTATGGTATGAGTTACGCAAACAGAATATTGGGTAGTATCCCATATGGAACTTTGATAGGCGCTCCGATGAACGCAGCAGTCGAAGCTCAAGCTATGGCAGCCCAAACCTCCATTGACTTTATTCGCTCCATTGGCTTCACCTCAGACTCTGAGGACGAGCAATTTGGTGATGTAAGAATGGTGGTATTCACTTACAAATCCCGCAACAACGAAGGCGAACTGGATGAAATTACACTCACCGTTCCCATTCTAACCATTGTGCCCATTCCCTACTTACGTATTGAGGATATGACGATTGATTTCACATCCAAGATTACGGAAGAAATGGTGCGCACGACCAAGCGTGATACATCGGTTGAAGCCAAAGCTGAGCTATCAGTAGGCTACAAGCAATTCCTTTCGCCAGTGAAAGTGAACTTTAAAGCCAGTGTTTCTGCGAAACATTCTTCGTCTAAAGCCACCAGTAATCGCTACAAAACTGAACATACCATCAACATCAATGTTCGTGCTGTACAAGATGATATTCCTGGCGGTATGGGGCGCATTCTGGACTTGTTTGAAACTGCAATTACAGAGCAAGCAGCTCCAGCCAACCCTTAATATTGACTAGAAAACAGGAAAGAGACGAAGTTATGGCAGACTTGACGAAAGTCGTAGGATCTATCATGTCTGAATTAATTCAGGCACAAAAAAAGGCATTGGAATTAACGAAAGAAATTGGTGAAAGTCAAAAAGACGATCCCGTTTATGAGTTGATGCCTGTGCCTGGACTCAGGATCGATAACTTCGATCTCTCCCTTAAATTCATCATTGATGACGATGATGGTGAAGAAGAACCAACGGAAACAGAGCAACCCAGAAATGCCGCTTTGGAAGCCGCCAAAAAACACACCATTATTCGCACTCTGATTAGCCAGACAGGCTCCTCCCTGTTTAGCAGAAGCGATGTTAAACCTTTAGTCACCAAAAACAAGGTGGACGCCAGAGAACTCAGTGCTTTACGTTCAAGCGTTAACCAAACTCTTATCGCGGCAACCAATCACGAAACGGCGGTGTTTAACGAAACCCAGGCTCAAAATGAGATTATCAAGCTCATCAGTGGCTCCAAATTAAAAGGTGCCAGAGACATTGCCGTCATGAGAAAAGCGGTTAAAGAGCAACTCGACAATTACAAGTCAGAATTACAAACCGAAACAACGCCCAAGGTCGTTACCAAACGCTCCAATTTAATTGTTGATAAAAAGCGGTTAGCGAATGTCAATCCAGAGCTGATTTCAACCATCAACATGTCACTCTCTTTAGATGAGTACGAATGGGTCGATGATGAAAACGGTAATCCCAAGCTAAGAAGTGCTGGATAAAGGAACTCAAACATGATTAAACGCACTTTTGACTTTTCTTCCCTGCTATCCTCGCAAGTACGCGCCATTATTGAAGCCGATGCGGAATCAGCGGCAACAACGGCCGACTTTATTGAAAAAGTTGGCTTTGAAAAAGACCGAAACAGTAAAGGTATGGGCAAATTGCGTATGGTGGAATTCACCATGCAACGACGCAATGACGAAGGTGGATTAAGCACACACCATGTAAAAATCCCTCTCTTGTCTTTGATTCCAATTCCCATGCTGAATATCGAAAGAGCAGAAATAAACTTTGATCTTCAAATTGAAGAAATTCAGGAAAACACCACCGAAGACGCCAACGCTAAAAACTTGCGCGGCAGGCAGGCTTCACGTTTGCGCACATCGTTTGCCAGGAAAACACCTGCGAATAGAAAGTCGTCTGGTTCCACCACTCATCAAGCCGACCTTAGCGTGAAATTGACCATGTCGCAGTCTGACTTTCCGTTAGGCATTGAGCGACTGTTAAACATTGCCGAATTAGGCGCTAACGATGAAATTGAATAAGAAGTAGAGGTTAATTTTGCAACAAAATGCTCGCGCCGAAGGGTTTGCTTGCCCTGAATGCTCAAACCGTATTCATGTGAACTATTTCAACATGATTACTACAGGCATGATTAGTTGTCAGGTATGTGGCCTGGAACTACACCTGAACAGAGAGAAAAGCCAGAAGGCACTTCAGGCAGTCGATACGGCCATGCAAGGTATTGATAAAGCAAAAGCTCACGCTGAACAAGGT
Organism: Paraneptunicella aestuarii; assembly: GCF_019900845.1. Classification (NCBI taxonomy): domain Bacteria; kingdom Pseudomonadati; phylum Pseudomonadota; class Gammaproteobacteria; order Alteromonadales; family Alteromonadaceae; genus Paraneptunicella; species Paraneptunicella aestuarii. The sequence goes on from NZ_CP074570.1 coordinate 3,310,312, forward strand.
AATTATCAGCAAGAGCCAGCCGGAAGACGCGCAAGAGGTCAGCGTCAACCAAGACAAAGTCGCTCCAGAAGGAGATAAAGGGGGAACCATCATGGCCGAATCCTATTCCAGAACGCGTCATCCCTTGTTACGTAAACCCATGCGTAACGATGCTGTTGCTCGCATGCAAAGTCGTCTGACCAAGCACAATACTCAACTTGACGAAAATAGTTTTGTGGATGGGGCATTTGGGCCAAATACCGAACGGGAAGTTAAAAAATTCCAGCAAGCTAAAGGCTTAAAGCAAGACGGCATTGTGGGAGAAAACACCTGGAAAGCACTGCTTGCGGATCCTCAAGAGAAAACACAGCAAACAGGTAATACCGCCAGTAATGCAGACCGACGTTCCCAAACCGATGGTTCAACCAATGTACCTGAAATTGATAGAGTTAAACGGGCATTGCAGAATAAAGGCTATCAGTTCTTTGACGACGATCAGCCTTATTACCTGAACATTATTGGTGTACGTTCACCCAGCACAGAAATCAACCATTTCGATGATGAGATGTATTTGATTTATCGAGATCAGGATAAGCAGTTTAAGTGTCACAAATTCCCGATCACCACGGATCCGGGCTCTACGTATACGCAGCAGGAGCTGCTCAATAAGGATGGCGCAGCCATTCTGCAACCGGGTCAATATACCGATGTTTATGCTATTGATTCCCATCGCGGCAAGTATCAGGCGTTATGTCAACGTAACGGCAAGGTAAAGGTCTGGCGTGATGGTAATAAAGACGGAAAGCTCGACAGATCAGGGCGCACCTACGAAGGCTATTTCGGCATTAACATTCACCGTTCATCGTCGACAGAATCCACTTATGTCGGCGCTTACTCTGCGGGTTGTCAGGTATTTAAGCGCGCCGCTGATTTCAGTTTATTGATGGACTTGGCAAATCGTTCTAAGGGCACCCGAGGCAATAAATTCACATACACCTTGCTGGAACAGGGTGATATCTGATCTGACATAAACACACTAAGGTAGCGATTCCACAGCCTCAAAAATTAGCATTAGAGAAGCGTTCAATCCCTTACCAACCCATGTATTTGATTTGAATTATAGAGCACGTTGGCTGCAAGCCTCCGTGCAGAGTGAGTTGTACCACCAAATTTTTACAAAACAACAAAGTATAAAAAACAATAAACAGGAGAAAAACCATGTCTGAAATCACTCAAAAATCATCCGTAAAACCCTATTTAAGATGGGAAGAAGGACAACCGACCGGGCCACAATTTGGCATCTTGTCCAAGCTCAATGGCACCTGGGTTAACTGGAAAGGCGGCCCGACAGGACTACATACAACTCCGATGCCTTCTCCCGGCACGTCTTCAGAAACCATCTTTGGCGTATTCCATTTCAAATCTCAGGAATACAGAGAACAGCTCACATTCACTCAGGTAAATGCTCCGGTTCGTAACCGTGCAGGCTCAAACGAACAGTTCAATGCCGCCGTTAAATACGAAACCGCCATCATTGACAATAACAACGAACTTCAGCATTTCGAGAATGGCATGTACTTGTGGCTGGGTGACAACCAAATGCCATGGAACCCGGAAAGTCCCTATCAAAACCCTCCGACCATGTTTAACCATCCATCGGACGTAGAGTCAGTAAGAACCGACGGTGCTGAACCTGTATTAGGCCCGGGCGAATTAGGCCCACAATTCGTGCCGCCCTATTCTATTTCTCGTTCTGGTGTGATCCCTCATGGTACGACCATCCACTTGACTGGCAATATCAAAGAAGCCAACGTACAAGGCAAAGCGCCACACATTGCCGATCTATGGGAACAACAATATTTGGCAGTGTCGCCGTCTATGGGCATCAACCCGGAAACAGACCTGATCCCGGGTTCATTGGAAAAGCCAGCATGGACAGAACTGCCTCGTGAAGAGCAGGAAGATGGCGGCGTTAACAGTGGCAGAGCTTACTTCGAGAAAATCTTTAACTACGATCAATTCGGCGCAAAGTTCCCCTACACTGTGCAGCCCAATCTTAAATTGTCTGATGCCAATCAAGGGTTGGAGTTTAATAAATACGACATGATTGAACTGGACACCTTTCACAACACCGGCGTTCAGGGTGGAGCCATCAACAACGTGATGATTGAACGCTATTGCCGTGTGGCACGTATGCGATACCGTATGTGGATTGAAGAAATCGTCGAAGATGGCAAGGTCATCGATCAGTTGCAATACGAACAAATCGTCGATTTTGAATTTATGTTCGGCTCAAGTGGCGGTACGACTCTTTGGCCTCACATTCAGGTGAACACATTACGACGAGAAAAAGACATTCCGGAAGACATGCGTTTGCCTCCCATTCAGCTACCAACAGAGAAAGCTGATGAAGCCTGTGGCGGGCCCGAGCCTAAAGTCTATTCAATGAAACACAGAAAAGACTAATTCAAAAAGATACATAACAAAGAAGCCAGTATGGATACTGGCTTCGCGACGCTCAGATTATGGCAGGCTCTCAAGTAAATGAGCCAACGTCAGGCTCAATGTCAGGCAAGCACACCAAAATACAGCGCAGCCTGTAAAATACCGGAAGCAATGACACCCGCCATGACATCATCCAGCATAATCCCCAAACCACCATCTATTGATTGATCTGCCCAACGAATTGGCCAAGGCTTAAAGATATCCAAAGCGCGAAACAAGATAAAACCAACAATCAAATTCGGTAAGGTGAATGGCACGGCCATAAAGGTGATCATCATGCCGGCAATTTCATCCCAAACAATGGCAGGATGATCATGCACGCCAAGGTCTTCAGCCGCTTTCTTACATACCCAGATACCAATCAGGATAATGGGGGTTAGTAATAGGCTATAAACCGGTGTAGGCAGCATGGAAGCCCAATAAACAAGTGGAATAGCAGCCAAAGAACCAAAGGTTCCTGGTGCTTTGGGTAGTAAACCACTACCGAATCCAAATGCTAACCAGTGGGCAGGGTGATAAAACTTAATCTTACGAAAAAGCTCTCTTGTCGATAATGTGTTTTTTTCAGGCAAAATGTTGAAACCCTTCTTGTTCCAGAGAATAAACTGCGTCCCCGTCTTTCAACTCCAGCTTTTCAGCATAACCATTGAGTTGTCCGATACAAGTCGCCGATACATTACAATTCGCTAACACAATATCCAGATTGCCTTTCTGCTCTTCGGGAATGGTGAATAGCAATTCGTAATCGTCACCACCAGCAAGCGCATAGCGAACTGCATCATCCCGGCTGACTGATTCTTGCATAGCTTCTGAGAATGGTAAACGATCAATATTCAGTACCGCACCCACTTGAGACGCGAACAAGATATGTTTCAGGTCAGAAACCACACCATCTGAAATATCAATACAAGAGTGAGCGATACGCCGAAGGGCGGTACCCGCAAGCACTCTCGGTGTTGGTGTATTCAGTCGTTTCAACAAATAATTACGATGGATCAGCTGAACGTCTTTTTTGCCCATTGCCAACTGTAACCCTAATGCCGCATCACCAAGAGTACCGGTTACATAAATATAATCACCGGGTTTGGCTCGCGAACGGGTTAATGCCTGACCTTTAGGTAAAAAGCCTTGTGCGGTAATCGTCACCGCCAAAGGCCCTTGCACTGTATCACCACCAATCAACTGAATAGAGTAATACTCTGTTAGCTCCTGAAGACGTTTCGAAAAGTCATTCAGCCAATCAGGATCGACCTTTGGCAAGGATAACGATAAATTAATCCATGCCGGCTCCGCTCCCATGGCTGCCAAATCACTAAGATTTACAGCAACAGCCTTGTGAGCTATATCACCTGCATTGGTGTTTACGGGAAAATGCACGCCTTCCAGCAGAGTATCTGTGGTCGTTACCAAATGCTGCCCTTCGGGAACATTGGTAACAGCACAGTCATCCCCTATACCTATCACCACATCATGACGCTGATAGCTACGAGGCTGAAAGAAGTGTTCTATGATATCGAATTCTTTCACTAAGTTTTAAGTTCGTTCGTCTTTTCTAAAGGTTTTAACAGCTTTATCTAACACGCCGTTGACAAATTTATGACTATCAGCCGCACCAAACTCCTTGGCCAGCTCAATAGCTTCATTTATCACAACCTTGTAAGGCACATCGATACGATGTACAAGTTCATAGGTCGCCACTCGAATAATGGCTTTTTCAACCGGGTCAATTTCTTCTGGCAGACGTCCAAGATAAGGTTTAACGGCCTTGTCCAGATCTTCCAGATTTTGCAACGCGTTACGCAAAATGTCCTGAAAGAAGGACATATCCACCTTCTGCATGTCATTGCTGGTTGCGATGGCAAGCTCGATTTGCTCCACCGCATTCCCGGACATTTGCCAGGAATACAGGGCCTGCATTGCTAATTCACGAGCTTTATGTCTTGGTGAAACCTTCACAAACTACGCTCCGATTTGGTCACAAACGTTAACCATTTCCAATGCAGTTAATGCTGCTTCAGCGCCTTTGTTGCCTGCTTTAGTACCTGAACGCTCAATAGCCTGTTCGATGGTATCGGTAGTAATAACACCAAATGCAACGGGAATGCTGTGCTGCAAAGAAACCTGTGCCAAACCTTTATTGCATTCACCCGCCACAAAATCGAAGTGGGGTGTGCTACCACGGATAACCGCACCTAAAGCGATAATGCCATCATACTTGCCAGTAGCCGCTAACTTTTGCGCAACCAAAGGCAATTCATAAGCACCAGGAACACGAACAATAGTGATGTCCTGCTCGTTTACTTCACCATGACGTTCCAATGCATCAACGGCACCGTCAACCAAATGTTCAACTACAAAGCTGTTAAAACGAGCAACGACCAACGCAAACTTTTTGCCTGTCGCACGCACATTACCTTCAATTATGTTCATTTTTCACTCCGCAAAAAAATCGGCGCATATCCTAGCATAATTGCGCCGATTAGGATGTATATTTTAATGCTATAAGGCGAGTCAGATCACATTAGCAATGTGTGATCACTCTTCCCACAGTGTTTCAACCACTTCCAGCCCATAACCAGACAAGGCATGATACTTTTTAGGGCGGCTTAATAGGCGCATCTTTTTCACGCCCATGGTTTTCAATATCTGGCAACCAACTCCAATGGTGCGAGAAGTGCCATTCCACTTGGCCTTGGCCTGCGCTTCCCCGTTATCTTCAGCTTCAAACTGCTTCACCATTGATAGCAATTCATCATCGCTTTCCTGATGTCCAAGAATAACCAGTACACCACCTTCAGCTGCAATCTTCTGCATTGCCTTTGGTAAGCTCATGGTACGTTCTACGGAGCGATCAGAACACAATACGTCGCTGAATGTATTGCGCAAATGCACACGTACGATAGTGGGCTCTTCCGGATCAATCTCACCTTTACGCAACGCAAAGTGAACTTCATTGTCGATATGATCTTTAAAGGTGACTAACTCAAACTCACCAAACTCGGTGGGTAACTTACACTGAGCCACTTGCTCAATGGTGGTTTCATTCAAATTACGATATTCAATCAAATCCGCAATCGTACCGATTTTGAGATTATGACGTTCTGCGAATGCTTCCAGTTCTGGGCGACGCGCCATCGTACCGTCTTCATTCAGAATCTCAACGATGACCGATGCCGGCTCGCATCCCGCCAAACGCGCCAAATCCACTCCCGCTTCGGTATGTCCTGCACGGTTTAACACCCCGCCATCTTTTGCAATCAGAGGGAAAATATGACCCGGTTGAACGATGTCAGAAGCCTTCGCATCCTTGTTCACCGCCGCTAATACAGTGCGCGCTCTATCAGCAGCAGAAATGCCCGTTGTCACGCCTTCAGCCGCTTCAATAGACACTGTGAAGTTTGTGGAAAACTGAGCCCCGTTATTTTGCACCATCAAAGGCAAATTCAAACGTGCGCAACGCTCTACCGTCATAGGTAAGCAAACCAGGCCCCGAGCGTGAGTGACCATGAAATTAATGGCTTCTGGCGTAACATGCTCAGCCGCCATAATCAGATCGCCTTCATTCTCACGATCTTCATCGTCCATCAATATCACCATTTTTCCCTGGCGAATATCCTCAATAATTTCCTGAGTTGTGTTCAATGCCATGCAATGACTCCTATTACTCAACTTTTAACCACGGAATAGTTGCTGGCTTATCTCAAATAACCATTCTCTGCCAGTACCGACATGCTAATGTCGGCACTTTTGCCTGACTCGGCAGCTTTATCACCCATCATTAAACGCTCCAGATAGCGAGCGACAACATCCACTTCGAGATTTACCTTAGTGCCTGTTTTGTAATGTTGAATGATGGTTTCTTTCAATGTATGCGGAACCAGCGTTAATTTAAACGCAGCACCGTTAACATCATTCACTGTGAGGCTAACGCCATCGACAGTGACAGAACCTTTCTCAGCTAGATATTTAGCCAGGTTGTCGGGCGCTTTCACCCAGATTTCCCAGGTTTGACCCAAATCATGAATAGACTGAATTTCGCCCACGCCGTCGACGTGGCCGCTGACAATATGGCCACCAAAGCGAGAGGTTGCCATCATTGCTTTTTCCAGGTTTACAGCTTGCCCTTTACGATAATGAGCAAAGCCTGAGCGCTTGATGGTTTCAATTGATACATCAGCAACAAAATAGCCTGAACCCAGCTCAACAGCCGTTAAACACACGCCGTTAGTGGCAATACTGTCACCGATCTTAACGTCACCAAGATCCAGTTTTCCTGTTTGAATGGTAATACGTTGATCATTCCCTCGGGGCTGCATATCGCTAATTTCCCCAAGAGATTCAATAATTCCTGTGAACATTTCAGTTAGATTCTCTCTGAATGAATAGGTTGAATACTGATTGTCAGTCCGTACAGCTTACTCGTACATCTTACCGGGAGCTCTCATCCGCTACTTCGGGATAACGCACGCCAGCGGTGATTTTAATGTCATTCCCAACCATACGCAGATCAGTCCAGTTCAGCTCGTATGCTTGATCCATTGCTTCAATTTCTGGAATTTCCAGACTTCCCTGAGATGGATTCCCCAATAACTTGGGCGCAATGTAATAAATGACTTCATCCACCAATTGCTGCTGCATCATAGCGCCCAGCATATTAGCACCGGCTTCCACCCAAACCCAGTTAATGTGTTCTTCTGCCAGCTCTTTCAAGGTTTCACGCAAATCAACCTTGCCCTTGTACATAGGCGCTTGCCATTGGGCAACGTGCTCTGGAATTTGAGTATTATGAGAAAGGTTCACCACCAGCACATCCCCCGGAATTTGGAAGATTCTCAATTTATTGTGAAGCTGGTTTTTACTGTCGATGATCACGCGAAGTGGTTGTCTGACCTTGTCTTCGGCAAGCTCTTCTTGCGCTTGGCCTAATTCGCTATAGCGCACATTGAGAGAAGGATCATCTGCAAGCACAGTACCGGAACCGGTTAAAATGGCACAACTTTGAGCTCGATGACGCTGCACGTCAGAACGCGCATCAGGCCCTGTAATCCACTGGCTAACACCGTTTGCCAACGCGGTTTTACCGTCAAGGCTAGTGGCCATTTTCGCCGTTACCCAAGGCAACCCCTGTTGAACAACTTTGATAAAGCCTTTATTAAGCTCATGCGCTTCGTTTTCAAGCAGGCCACATTCAACCTCAATACCGGCATCACGCAACAGTTGTAAACCAGTTCCGGCTACTTTATGAAAAGGGTCTTGGATTGCTGCGACCACTCGGGCAACACCAGCTTTGATTAAGGCTTCTGCGCAAGGTGGCGTACGTCCATGATGGCTGCATGGCTCAAGGGTTACATAGGCTGTCGCACCTTTTGCGTTATCACCTGCCATACGCAAGGCGAACACTTCCGCGTGAGGTTCTCCGGCTTTCTGGTGATAGCCTTCACCAATAATTTGTCCATCTTTAGTAATAACACAGCCAACTCGAGGGTTAGGAGAAGTCGTAAAGCGCCCTTTCTCGGCAAGTTTCAAAGCTCGCGCCATCATCGCGGCATCAACAGCAGAAAATTCAGACATTTAATCACCCAGTTTGGCAATCTCTTCACCAAACTCCTTAATATCTTCAAATGAACGGTAAACGGAAGCAAACCTGACATAAGCTACTTTATCAAGCTCTTTAAGCTCCGCCATGATCAAATTCCCTACCATTTCACTGGACACTTCACGCTCGCCAGTTGCGCGCAGGGCAGACTTAATTTTTGTTACGCTTTGTTCTACTTTTTCAGTGCTGACAGGACGTTTTTCCAGTGCTCTTAACATGCCCGAACGAAGCTTTTCTTCGTCGAAAGGCTCACGCTTACCATCACGTTTGACCACTCTTGGCATCACCAATTCAGCCACTTCAAATGTAGTAAAACGTTCATGGCACTGAATACACTCGCGGCGGCGGCGGATTTGATGTCCAGCAGCGACCAGACGAGAATCAATCACTTTTGTTTCCTGTGTAGAACAAAAAGGACAATGCATATCGTTTCCTAATCAAACTAATCCGGTTGATTTCAACAGGTGAAATCCACGAATCTCATTCCTAAAGCTCTCGGTTTTCTGCAAGCTGAATACTGTTAGCACTGTACGAAAACGCCTAACCTATAGAATGAAAGTGCGTAGTATAACGTCGTATTGCCTTAAGGAGTAACTTTCCTGTTACTTTGCTGGCGTAAACAATGCTTTGCTACGCAAATCAGGGTGTATTGAACCAATCCCGAGACATGGAGACAGCAATAGCGCTACTGCTGTCCTTTCTCCTCTTCCTCTTTTATTTTGCCAGATTCAATTGTTTTGTCTGATTGGATAGCTTTTTCAGATTGAGCCGCCACCTCATCGGCGGCAGAAGCAAGTTCAGCAGGGCTAAGCGGCTTTTTGTCTGCGCCAGCTTCGGGCTTTTCCTCCGGAGCATGTTCCTGTTGCTGAGCACGTCTATCACTTCGTCTGTCCATTGGATGGTCAGCATGGGAAGCCACTGGACGAAACAGTTTGTTAGCCATATCACGAATAATCAAATTCACGTTTTCACTGGTAAACCCGAGGAAAAAGAACAACATCAAAAGATAAGGAAAGTTGTTTAATTTCTGATCTTGCATGGCATAGCCGGAGCTTATCAAGGCAACAACAACCATACCAAGTACAGGTGCCAGAATAATTCGCGGGAACATTAAGCTGAATTCCGAAGCGGTATAACGGCGCTCGCGACACACTTTATTCAAGTTCACCAATGAACAACTGAATAGGCCAAACCAACTCCAAAACACCAGTTCCACGATCCACATCGAGCCGGGATGATATAACCATAAGAAGCTTAATTGCGGACGCAGCTCTTCATGAGCACTGATCATCATTTCCTTGCGAGCCTTCAACTCTTGCTCAGACAAAGAGCCCAGTAATCCAATAGCATGTTTAAGCTCTTTTGATAGCTGTTGTCCATCAGGAATAGATTTGAAATCAGTATTGTCAGCGACAGCCTCCAATTCCGTCCTAAGCGAATCAATATCAACCGATGTCAAGACACTAGCTAAATCGGAACCGTCCAAATCCGGCATATAAACCAGATTATTGGCAACATTCACCCTCTGAACAATGGCTGTTACCTTCTTCATCAACATAGCGCGCTGCTTGAGAAAGTGTTTTTTCAAATCATTGTTTTTTGCTTCAAAGGATTGCTTGTAGGCGTTGATCTTTACGTCATCATAAAAACGAAACAGTGCATTATCATTAAACCTTAAATCGAAATACCCTGCGCCATTTCTCAGCTGCGCATCAGCAATTTGGTAAACCTCCTCGTAACCGTTTGTCTCGTCATAGTTATTTTCTTTAACGGGTAATTCCCTATAGGTCACTTTCCAGGAGCAAGGTGTAACTTCCTTATTTAACTTCCCTTTCGCGCATCGTTCATTGGTATTGCCTTCCATAAACTGAAAGCTCAAGTAGCCAATAATAGCGAGCAAAAACAAAAGGATAGTTACTTTGTAGGCTTTTTCGGCTTGAACAAAATAGGATTCAAAAATAACGCTGTTTGGAGTCTTGCTGGGAGATGGCATAACAATAAAGGTAAGTAATAAAGCAATACTGTTCAGTATGACAAAGAATGTCCCCAAGGCAAGTATTTGACTCGTAAGAGTAATGTGAGAGCAATTGAAGAGCTGGAAATAAAAAAGCGCAGTAATTTTCTGCGCTTCTCTTCTCTATAATTAATTTAATTCTTCACAAGCTTTGCTTATGCGTACACAGGGTACTTGGCACACAACGCCTTAACCTGCTCTTTTACGCTGTTGCGGGTTGCTTCGTTGTTGATATCATCCAACACATCACAAATCCAGTTAGCCACTTGTTTGGCTTCTTCCAAACCAAAGCCACGACGAGTTATCGCTGGTGTACCAATGCGTAAGCCAGAAGTCACAAATGGAGAACGAGGATCGTTCGGTACAGAGTTTTTGTTTACCGTAATATTGGCGTTACCTAAAGCCGCATCTGCGTCTTTACCTGTGATGTCTTTATCAACCAGATCCAACAGGAACAAGTGGTTTTGGGTACCGTTGGAAACCACCTTATAACCGCGTTCCATCATTACAGCCACCATCGCTTGCGCATTATCAACCACTTGTTGTTGATAAGCTTTAAACTCGGGTTGCAAAGCTTCTTTGAATGCTACTGCTTTAGCTGCGATAACGTGGCAAAGAGGGCCACCTTGACCACCAGGGAATACCGCGCTGTTCAGCTTCTTGTAAATAGCTTCATCGCCACATGAAGACAAAATCAAACCGCCACGAGGACCCGCCAATGTTTTATGAGTAGTGGTCGTTACTACATGGGCATGTGACATTGGGCTAGGATAAACGCCTGCGGCAACCAGACCAGCAATGTGTGCCATATCCACCATCAAATAAGCACCGATGCTGTCAGCGATTTCACGGAACTTGGCCCAGTCAACAATGCCTGAATAGGCAGAGAAACCGGCAATGATCATTTTAGGCTTGTGTTCTTTGGCTAACTGCTCAACTTGCGCGTAATCAATCTCGCCCGTTTCTTCGTTCAAACCATATTGAACAGCGTTGTACATTTTGCCAGAAAAGCTGACGCTAGCGCCGTGAGTCAAGTGACCACCATGAGCCAGGCTCATACCCAATACCGTGTCTTTAGCATCCAACAAGGCCATAAAAACCGCAGCATTCGCTTGTGAGCCTGAATGCGGTTGAACGTTGGCATAATCAGCACCAAACAGTTGTTTAGCACGCTCAATGGCCAGTTCTTCCGCTTTATCTACATATTCACAACCGCCGTAATAACGCTTATGCGGATAACCTTCAGCATATTTGTTTGTTAACTGAGAGCCTTGAGCTTCCAGAACTCGTGGGCTACAGTAGTTCTCAGATGCAATCAACTCAATATGCTCTTCCTGACGCAAGGTTTCTTGCTTGATAGCTTCAGATAATTCTGGATCGAAATCCGCAATAGTCATATTACGTGACAACATCGTATGTCCTCAAAAGATAGTTAGGGAAGGAAAAGTCCTGTTATTCTAGCCATTATCAAAGGGTTCGTACAACCAAGTAAAACGCATCTTTTATACATATTATCCCTTTATACTTCTCATTTTCGTCTAATCGGTAAAAACCTTAGAACTATTTTATCCCAAGAGCAGTTTGTAACCGGACTAGCCACACGCCAGAATGGTAAACATTACTAATAACCAACACGAAATACATTTATAATTTTTATGTATTTCTATCTAATGCTGAAGGACTGTAAAGATATCGCAACGGATCAGGCATTTTCTCTCATTTTCCGGGCGTTTTGACATTCTATTGCTCAGAAATAAGGGGGAAAGTGTTTTTCTTACCGATTTAACCATGATCGATATGGAAAATAATGGTTCAAGCATTCCAACCTATGTTTGTCTCCATTAGAATACCGGCATCAAAAAAATGGATACTGTAATTCTATGTCTCAATACGTATATACGATGTCTCGCGTGGGCAAAATTGTCCCACCCAAAAAAGAAATTCTTAAAAATATTTCACTGAGCTTCTTCCCCGGTGCCAAAATCGGTGTGTTAGGTCTCAATGGTTCAGGTAAATCGACACTACTACGCATTATGGCGGGAGTTGATACCGATATTGAGGGTGAAGCCAGACCACAACCGGGATTAAAAATCGGTTATTTGCCGCAAGAACCCAAACTGGACGAAAGCAAAAATGTGCGTGGTAACATCGAAGAAGCCGTTGCAGATGTGGTTCATGCACTTAAGCGCATTGATGAAGTCTATGCCGCTTATGCTGATCCCGATGCCGACTTCGACGCACTGGCAAAAGAGCAAGGTGAACTGGAAGCCATCATCCAAAGCAAAGACGGCCATAACCTTGATAACGCTTTGGAACGTGCTGCCGATGCACTTCGTCTTCCACCCTGGGATGCTGAAGTATCCAAGCTATCCGGGGGTGAACGTCGTCGTGTGGCACTATGCCGTTTGTTGCTTGAAAAACCGGATATGTTGCTACTCGACGAACCCACTAACCACCTTGACGCAGAATCGGTAGCCTGGTTAGAACGCTTCCTGCACGACTACGAAGGCACTGTTGTAGCCATTACCCACGACCGTTACTTCCTCGACAATGTAGCAGGCTGGATTTTGGAACTTGACCGTGGCTACGGTATTCCTTGGGAAGGCAACTACTCTTCATGGCTGGAACAGAAAGAAAAACGTCTGGAACAGGAAGAGCGTGCTGAAACAGCCCGTCAGAAATCCATTAAACAGGAATTGGAATGGGTTCGTAGCAACCCTAAAGGACGTCAGGCAAAGAGCAAGTCTCGTATGTCTCGCTTTGAAGAATTGAACAAAAACGATTACCAAAAGCGTAATGAAACCAATGAGTTATTCATTCCACCGGGTGAGCGTTTGGGTGATCAGGTTATTGAAGTCAGTAACTTAAGAAAAAGCTACGGCGATCGTGTGCTTATCGACGATTTAAGCTTCACTATGCCTAAAGGTGCAATTATCGGTATTATCGGCCCCAACGGTGCGGGTAAATCAACCCTGTTCCGCATGTTAACGGGTCAGGAACAACCGGATTCAGGCGAAATCAAACTGGGTGAAACCGTTCGCATTTCCAGCGTTGACCAGTTCCGCGACCATATGGATGGCAACAAAACCGTTTGGCAACAAATCTCAAATGGTCAGGACATCATCCAGATTGGCAGCTTTGAAATTAACAGCCGAGCTTACGTTAGCCGCTTTAACTTTAAAGGTAATGATCAACAGAAGTTCATTAAAGACTTGTCGGGCGGTGAAAGAAACCGTGTTCACTTGGCTGAGTTGTTAAAAGCCGGCGGTAACGTATTGCTGCTGGACGAACCGACCAACGACCTTGACGTTGAAACCTTACGAGCCTTGGAAAACGCCCTGTTGGAATTCCCGGGTTGTGCCATGGTTATCTCGCATGACCGTTGGTTCCTCGACCGCGTAGCCACGCACATTCTTGACTATCGTGATGAAGGTAAGATCAACTTCTACGAAGGTAACTACAACGACTATGAAACCTGGCTAAAAGATAACTTTGGTCAGGATGTGGTTGAGCCTCATCGCCTGAAATACAAGAAGATCGGGTAACCATCAGGGTCTGTAAACGATTTCTGCTGCGTTATAGCCTGTTTCCATAGGTTTAGCATGGAAGCTACAAAGAAGAACTGGAAGAAAAGAAAAATAGCAGTCCCAACAAGGGGTTGGCTGTTGGGACTGCTTTAGAGTGAGGAGCAAAACTCCTCGGGTGTGACAACAGGGAAGTACCCGAGTCGAGAAGAAGCATTAACCTGCTGTCACAAACCCGGGATCAAGACATCGCCTAATCTCGATCCCAAGTAAACGTTTCCAGGGAGGCTGTATCAGCTCCCTGAAATTAACCTTCCTTAGAAAGCGTATTTAGCTGAAAGCTGGATACGGTTCATATCGCCTTCTGCATCGTTTTCCAAAGTACGGTTTGCATAGCCATACTCAGCACCGAATGTGATCTTGCTGTTTGGAGAGTACAAAAGGTTAACGTGAGTGCTGTAAGTGCTTTCGGTAACACCTGTACCCGTCAAACTGACATCGTTGTCGGCCTGGAATTTTGAGTAAGTCAAGGTACTGCGCCATTGGTCATTCCAAACGTGACGATAAGCGATCGCGTATCCGTAGGAATCAATCGCTTCAAGTTCGTTGGCAGCATTCAACACCGCACCATTTGCCGCGTTAATACCTAAATAACGACCTAAACCAGAACCTGTATTGAACATCAAACGTAAATCGTCTGCGCCCAATTTGATTTTACTGGTGATGCTAATGCCGTAGCCAGTTTCGCTGGTATCAATGACATCGCCGCTTTGGTAAGCAAGTTGACGCACCATACCGGCAACAGCAACGTGACCCCAGTCAGCTTTGTGAGTGTATCTGGCAATCAAATCTGGAACCGAGTTGTCGTCAGTCACGATACGACCACCGCCACCGTATGGTGTTACGGTCGTTTCAGGGTTTTCCAACGCGATCTCGAAACCATTATTGCTATAACGGATCATGGATTGACGTACGAAGATAGTACCGTCTGTCACACCGATGAAGTCCAGCGTTTCCGGTAGCGCGGTGACGTCCTGGAACGTACTCCAGGTTTGACCGAACAACCAGTTACCGTACTTAAGGAATGCGTGACGAACACGAGGAGAATACGAGTTAGATACACGTTCATCACCATTTGGTGTCGCTTGCATATCGAACTCAAGCACACCAGTCATTTTCTCACCATCGATCACAGTATCCGCAGCAAAACGGAAACGAGACTGTCTGGCGTGCATATCAAACTGGGTTGACTCTTCAACACCACCCACTGGCGTTAAACCTGGAATGTAGAAGTCTCTTCCAAGATTACCAGAAGACAATGTGCCTGAATCGTAGCTACTAAACATGGAATCAACTTTGATGTAACCGCTAAACTTAAAGTTAACGTCACTTGCTGAATCCGCCAATACTGCAGGGCTAGCCATCATAAGGCCAAGCACAACGGCAGTGCTGATAGAGGTTCTTTTAACGGAGCGAGTTGTTTTAGGGGTGTTGTTAGTGCGTGTCATAATTATTGTTCCTGCTTAAAACTCCACCTGACTTTGACCCAAACTATTTTCCTTGCCCATAGGACTTTGGTCTGAGTCGGACTAAAGTCCGATACATCAGGCACTTGGCATTTAATAAAGTCGCACTCAGCAAATTTACTAGAACGAGCTACCCTTTACTTAATGTGTGAAGGCTAGCACGCTCTAATTAACGCTATATTTAAACGAATTCGAGAGGCAACCCCATGAATACGACAACAGCAAATCGCTCATACTTCATAGATGACGAGCTATACGCCAAAATGTATGCTCAATCTATCGAAGCTCCTGAACAATTCTGGGCTGAGCAGGCAGGTATCCTGCAATGGGAAACTCCGCCTCAAAAAATCAAATCCTGTAACTATTCCAAGGATAGTGTTTCCATTAAGTGGTATGAGGATGGAGAGTTAAACGTCACCGTAAACTGTATCGACCGTCATTTGGCAGAAAGAGCAAATGACATCGCTATTTTATGGGAAGGTGACCAACCGGGCGTCAGTCAAGAAATTACCTATCAAAAGCTTCATGATGAAGTATGTAAGCTAGCTAACGCCATGCGTGACATGGGTGTCGGCAAAGGTGACCGTGTAGCCATTTATATGCCAATGGTGCCAGAAGCGGCATTTGCCATGCTGGCATGTGCCCGAATCGGCGCGGTTCACTCTGTTATTTTCGCCGGCTTTTCTCCTAACGCTATCGCAGACCGCATTAATGACTGTGAAGCGAAAATGATTTTAACGGCTGACCATGTTCGTCGTGGTGGCCGTGCCATTCCTTTAAAAACCAATATTGATCAGGCTTTGGCAAACGGTGCTTGCCCTACCATTGAAAATACCATTGTATTTAACTGCACAGGGGCAGATCTGCAATTAGGTGCCAATGAACATTGGTGGAATGAAGTGGTTAACAAATATGAGCCACAATGCGCACCAGAGATCATGAATGCAGAAGATCCACTATTTATTCTGTATACCTCTGGTTCAACCGGTAAGCCTAAAGGCGTGTTGCACACCACTGGCGGCTATCTGGTTTATGCAGCACTGACTCACAAGTACATTTTCGACTATCGTCCTGGTGACATCTATTGGTGTGCCGCTGACGTTGGCTGGATCACAGGCCACTCTTACATTGTTTATGGCCCGCTTGCCAATGGCGCAACTACCGTCATGTTTGAAGGTATTCCAACCTATCCTGACGAGCGTCGCATTGGTCAAATCGTTGATAAATTCAAAATCAACATCCTGTATACCGCACCAACGGCTATTCGTGCATTAATGGCAAAAGGCACTTTCGCAGCCGAAGGCTCTACCCGTGAAAGCTTGCGTTTATTAGGATCGGTTGGTGAACCCATCAACCCGGAAGCGTGGCATTGGTATCATGAAAACATCGGCAACGGTAAATGCCCCATTGTTGATACCTGGTGGCAAACCGAAACCGGTGCAACACTTATCGTTCCATTACCGGGCATGTCTACTCAAAAACCGGGCTCAGCAACCAAACCTTTCTTCGGTATTGAACCTGCATTGCTGGACAACGAAGGTAATACGCTAGAAGGCGCAACCGAAGGTAATCTGGTCATTAAAGATAGCTGGCCAGGCCAGGCTCGTACCCTGTTTGGTGATCATGAACGCTTTGTACAAACCTACTTCAGCACTTACGATGGTTACTACTTCACGGGTGACGGTGCTCGCCGTGATGAAGATGGTGACTACTGGATCACTGGGCGTGTGGACGACGTATTGAACGTGTCAGGCCACCGCTTGGGTACAGCAGAA
Source organism: Paraneptunicella aestuarii (assembly GCF_019900845.1). Classification (NCBI taxonomy): domain Bacteria; kingdom Pseudomonadati; phylum Pseudomonadota; class Gammaproteobacteria; order Alteromonadales; family Alteromonadaceae; genus Paraneptunicella; species Paraneptunicella aestuarii. Next base: position 3,327,231 of record NZ_CP074570.1, read on the forward strand.
ATCGAAAGTGCACTGGTTGCTCATCCATCTATCGCAGAAGCTGCGGTTGTGGGCTACCCTCACGACATCAAAGGTCAGGGCATTTACGTCTATGTCACACCTATCGCGGGTGTCGAAGTGAATGACGAACTTACCGATACCATCCGCAAATGGGTCAGAACTGAACTTAGCCCAATTGCGACTCCTGATTTAATTCAATGGTCAGATGGCCTTCCGAAGACAAGATCAGGTAAAATCATGCGACGTATCCTTCGTAAAATCGCCGCCAACGAATATAGTCAACTAGGAGACACATCAACACTTGCTGATCCCAGCGTAGTTGATAAGCTAATAGAAAATCGACTAAATAGATGACTAGTTGGCTAGTCTGGGAAATGCTGTATAAATGATTACATTGCTGATTGCTGATGACCATCCACTATATAGAGATGCATTACGCGGGGCCTTAAACGCCCACATGGATGAAGTTGAAATACTCGAAGCTAGTGATATGGGTCAGGCAATTGAGCAATTACAACAAAACAAGGATATTGATTTGTTGTTACTGGATTTACATATGCCAGGTAGTCAGGATTTATTCGGCTTAATCCACATTCGTAAAACCTTCCCGGATCTACCCGTCGCGGTAGTTTCGGGAAGTGAAGACAAAAATATCATCAGTAAAGTCATTGATATCGGCGCACTGGGTTTTGTTCCCAAAACCACCAATGCCGCTGATATCGCCAAAGCCATACAAAGCATGCTCGAGGGTGAAGTCTGGCTTCCGGAAAACTTTTCAGGCGACGTAACAGAAGATCCCGAATTCGCTGAACTTGCCGACAAAATCGCTACCCTCACCCCCGCTCAATACAAAGTATTGTGTATGCTTAGAGATGGACTGCTTAATAAGCAAATCGGCTATAGTCTGGGTATCGCCGAAAAAACCGTAAAAACCCACATTACTTCTATTTTCAAAAAGCTGGATATCAGCAACCGCACTCAGGCTGTGATTATTGCGACTCAGTTGCAATTGGAAGCGCCCTCCGGGGAATAGCTTTAGAAGTAGAGCTTGATGGATTTTGCAACTAGTTGAATCTCAAAAGAAAAAAGCGACATGAACACTGGCATAAAGTGCCCATGTCGCTACTAGTGCTAACTGTTTCTACTTCATTGTCTCAGCAAATAGAGTCTTGGCATGAAAGCGCAAATGCTCTTCAATAAAACTGGCAATGAAAAAATAACTGTGGTCGTAACCTTCCTGAAAACGAAATTCTAAAGGAACGCTCTTTTCATCAGCGGCATCAATCAATGCATTTGACATGAGCTGTTCATCAAGAAACTCATCATCTGAGCCTTGGTCAATCAGAATTGGCAAATCTGATAATGTATTTCCGGCGTCATTTAACAGACAAACAGGATCATACTGTTTCGACGCTGAGCTATCGCTTCCTAAATAGGTTGCAAAGGCTTTCACTCCCCAAGGGCATTGAGTTGGATGACAAACCGGGCTAAATGCCGACACGGAAGTAAACATCTCAGGGTTCTTAAAGGCGATACTCAACGCCCCCATTCCTCCCATGGAATGACCACTAATAGCCCACTTATCTGTCACGGGAAGATTGGCTTTCACTAATTCCGGCAACTCTTTCACAATGTAGTCATACATATGAAAATGCTTGTTCCACGGTGCTTGTGTGGCATTAAGATAAAAACCTGCGCCCTGACCAAGGGCGTAGTCATCTGCCACATTGGGTACATCATCACCTCTTGGGCTGGTATCGGGAGCAACAATGGCAATACCCAATTCAGCGGCAATACGCTGAGCCCCGGCTTTTTGTGTGAAGTTTTCATCGGTACAGGTTAACCCCGACAACCACAACAACACGGGCACTTTGTCATTCTTATTTGCTTGCGGCGGCAAATATACCGCGAACTTCATGTCACAATTCAGAACCCTCGAATGATGAACATAACGCAACTGCCGACCACCAAAGGCTTTATTTTCACTTATCTTATTCAAACACATCATTCCTTTCGCTCCGGAGAAACAGCTCAAATTCAGGCTTGCTTCGGAGCAACCTCCCTAACTACTTATCAAAATGAACAACAGAGCGAATACTCTTGCCTTCGTGCATCAAGTCGAATGCATCATTGATGTCATCCAGGCCCATGGTATGAGTGATAAAGTCATCCAGCTTAAATTCACCCGCCATGTAGCGCTCAACAATACCAGGCAATTCACTGCGGCCTTTTACGCCACCGAATGCTGTGCCACGCCATACACGACCTGTAACCAATTGAAACGGTCTGGTAGAAATCTCCTGCCCTGCACCAGCAACACCGATGATAACGGACTCACCCCACCCTTTGTGACAACATTCCAAGGCCGAGCGCATAATATCCACATTGCCAATGCACTCGAAAGAGTAATCCACGCCACCATCGGTGATTTCAACGATGTACTCCTGAATAGGCTTATCTATTTTCGATGGATTAATACAATCCGTTGCGCCCAGCTTCTTCGCCAAGTCAAACTTGCTTTCATTGATATCCAGTGCAATGATTCTTCCTGCTTTTGCCATTGTTGCACCAATAATGGCAGACAAGCCGATACCGCCAAGGCCGAAAATAGCCACCGTAGCGCCTTCTTCAACCTTTGCTGTATTCATCACCGCGCCCATGCCAGTTGTGACACCACAGCCCAGCAAACAGACTTCTTCCAATGGCGCTTCCGGGTTTACTTTAGCAAGGGAGATCTCAGGTAAAACGGTGTATTCAGAGAACGTAGAGCAGCCCATATAGTGGTAGATAGGCTTACCATCCTTATAAAAACGCGTAGTACCGTCTGGCATTAACCCTTTACCCTGTGTGGCTCGGATCTTTTGACATAAATTGGTTTTGCCAGACAAACAGAACTTACACTCACCACATTCTGGTGTGTAAAGTGGAATAACGTGATCGCCAACACTCACGCTGGTCACACCTTCACCAACCTGCTCAACGATACCACCACCTTCGTGGCCTAAAATACATGGAAAAACACCTTCAGGATCATCTCCTGACAAGGTAAATGCGTCGGTATGACACACACCAGAAGCCACAATACGAACCAGCACTTCCCCTTTTTGCGGCGGCATTACATCGACTTCTTCAATCGACAAAGGCTGCCCAGCACCCCAGGCAACAGCGGCTCTGGATTTAATAAATTCTGTACTCATACCAACTCCAATTTGAAATTTAACAACAACGCGCGCGAACTAAATTTTCGAGGCCATTATCTATTATTAACTCAACTGTGATAATCTTCACTTTTGCAAAACACTATTACACAGAGGTAATAATGAAGTGGGAAGGTATCAGCGAGTTTGTCGCTGTTGCTGAAAATGAAAGTTTCACCAAGGCATCAAAGCTCCTTGGTCTGTCTATCGCTCAGGTTAGTCGCCAAATTGCAGCCCTGGAACAACGACTAAATGTGAAGCTTTTCTATCGCACCACACGCAAGGTCTCATTGACCCATGAAGGCGATGTATTTTTTAAACAATGTAAAAATGCGCTGGAAAGTTTAGCAGAAGCAGAGCGCTCTCTGGCAAACTTACAACTTCAACCTCAAGGACATATTAAACTCACTGCCCCTGTCACCTACGGTGAACGAGTGATTATGCCACTGGTCAATTCTTTCCTGAAATCCTATCCCGATCTGGAAATAACGGTGAATCTAACCAACGAAACCATTGATCTGGTACAAGGCGCTTACGATCTGGCAATACGCGTTGGAGAGCTTGGCAACTCAAGTCTGGTGGCTCGAAAGCTAACAACCCGAAAAAACTACATCTGTGCATCTCCAGAATATTTGGAGAAACATGGCAACCCCAAAGACATTACCGATTTATCGCAACACAATTGCTTAATCGGCAATAAAGAACATTGGAAGTTCAACAAAAACGGCAAACCACAATCCATTAAAGTACAAGGAAAATATAAAAGTAATAATGGTGTAGTTCTGGTGAATGCAGCACTAAAAGGCATTGGAGTAGTGCAATTGCCTGATTATTACGTAGACAGCTACATTTCTGAAAAATCCCTGGTCGTATTGTTGGAGGATTTCATGGTCGCAGAAGAAGATGTCTGGGCTGTGTACCCCTACAATCGCCAATTGTCGCCCAAAGTCCGTTTTCTGGTGGATTATTTATCCGATGCATTGGGCGGACAGTGCGTAATGTAACAAACACGAAATGACATGCGCCAAAAGGCATACGTAAAACACCATAAAGTCCAGGTTAATTTCAAGCCAGTTAAGCGCAATGAAATTAGCCTCTCATCGGCCGTATATAGCTTTTTCTTTGCGCAGAATAAGCAAATAAAGAGAACACATTCACACAATTCCCTTCAGAAACCTCTGAGCAGTTGAACGGTAACTAAAATAAGCTAAGATTGTGAGCTATTGATTTGTGAAAATAACATTAACTAACAAACATTACGGATGACTTTCTTTACCCCCCCTTTTGCCCTGCTGTTTTTTTTTATGTCGACCTCGACATTTGCCGCAATGTGCACACAGCAAAGTCCGGCCAACATAACTGGTGACATACTCAGCTGCAAGCGCATTATTAGCACTCTTCATCCTAAAAGTGATGAAGCTTTCGACGCTACAATGGAATTGGTTGCCCTTTACCGTCAAGCGGGAGACCTAAACCTTGCCAATCAGGCGTTAGACGAGCTGTTACAATTCGATCTAAAAGATGCCCAGCAATATCAGGCACTCCGTCAAAAAGGCATTAATACCTACCGACAGAGAAACTACATTCAGGCTCTGGAATATTTTCACGACGCTCAGCTACTCTCGCTTAAATTGCAAGAAAACAATCTTAAAGGTCAATCAGCAAATGATCTGGCAAACGTCTATCAGGCTTTGGGCGACCTGGATACCGCGTTAACCCTGTTTCTGGAAAGTTATCAAATAGCAAAAGAACTCAATGATACACGTCGTCAAGCCATTACGTTAAACAATCTGGGCAACGTATCCAGAGATATCAATCAACTGGACGATGCAATTTTGTCATTTAGGCAAGCTCACCAGCTACACCAACAAACGGGCGATCAAACCAAGGCCAATCACACATTAATCAGCCTTGCGGAAGTGCTTTTTAAAAAGAATCAGTTAGACAGAGCCGTTACCATCATTAACGATGTAATTGAACCACTGAATCAAAGTGGAACTTATGCTGAATTATCAAGAGCTTATTTACTCTTAGCCGAAATCGCTATCGCTCAAAACGACATAAAGCAAGCCGATCAATGGCTTGATGCCCAGAAGCGCACCAGACAACTGGTACAAACCAGTAAAGTCGATCAAAGAGCTCTTCTGATAGAAGCTAAATTAAAGCAACTGGAAGGCGATCATGTAACCGCACAGTCCTTGTTGAAGCAAGGGCTCAATGCCCATAGCCAACAAAACAGCCAACTCACTGAACTGTTTTACATTGAACTGGTGCAATCTCAATTGCAGTCGCAACAATTTAAAGACGCCGTCACAACTTTGCAAAATTACAACAACATGCTGAAAAACAGTCGAGCCCAAAGCACCAGTCTGTATCAGTTACGCATGAGAAGAGCTAACGTATTACAACCCTCCCCCACTCAGCCTGAAGAAGGATCCATTAATACCGCAATGCCTGTTATCGCCTTTTTTACAGGGCTTGGATTAAGCGCAAGCATTTTTTATTACCTTCATCGACGCAACAGGTTGGCAGCAATTCAGGAAGAATCCAACGAAGATTCTTCCCCCGAAATCGAAGACAAACAAATTCGTCAATTAATGGTAGAAATTATGTCGCTGGCGCTATCAATTTGGGAGCAAAGCAGTGGTAAAACCCGAATAGAACTGGCAGAAGAAAGCAAAGCCTGGAAAGTCAATATTGACGACGGACGCTTGCGAGTACGCACACTGGAACGCTATCTCAACATCAAAACCTTACCCAAGAAACCGCGTTGGAGAAACATTATTTCAACAGCAGGCCACGTGATAAGCCACTGTCCGGGAGATCACGCTCAAATCAACACGTTAAAACTAAAGGTGCAACAGCTGGAAAATGTGGCTATCGACTTTAGCTAACCACAGGGTTGTTGCGGCTTTAGTTAGTCACAAAAAAGGGGCTCTCGCCCCTCATCAACTTAAATTTCCGTAAGGATCACTGTACTGCGGGTTCGCAAAGGTAACACGCAAATGTTACCCCCATTCCCGCTTCAAATTCCTGATGATGTTTGTCACCTTTGAACTCAGCAGGGCCTTCAAATCTGGTCCAAATAGATGTTCCTGGCGGTAATGAATTCTCAAATCCTTTCATTTTTTCATAAAGAGCATTACACATTTTATTGCCCATATCGTAAGCCAATCGCCAATCATCAAACTGGCCACAATCCAGTTGGGGTTCCAGTTGTCTATTTGTTCCTCCACCACTTCGGGTGGGACAAACGTTGCTTCCTTCGCTATGTAAATACTTAAATGTACCTGCCGATAAGGTCATTTTTCCTAAATATACTGTTTGAGATTTCGGGCAGCTTGCACCATCGATCACCTGTAATTTCGTCAACATCTCAGAACTATGAGCTTGTACATATCCTGCAAAAAGCACACTGCTTAATAGTATTAAATGTTTCATTGACTGCCTCTTAAATTGCTGTTGTCGGTTAAAAATCGGAAAGAGAAAAACCCTTTATTATTTTTCTACTCATTTGGGTAATAAAAGCTTGCATCAAACTCATTACCAATGCATCTAAACTCACGGGAATAATGGGTAAATTTGGGTAAAAATAAATATATCTTATTGTTTTTTAATAATTATTTAAAAGCACACCAACTCTCATGGCCTTCTCGCCGTGTCAGGGGTTCATTTGTCCCCAATTGACCCTGAGTGACCCAACATCACCCTTCCATACGGTCTGAAAACTAACCACCATCAAATTGCGCTCTAACCGCGCCTCATTCACAAACACTAAAACAAAAAAGAAAATCCAAAACAGGAATAAACAATGAAATCAAAAATTTCGACATCAAAACTACTCAGTAGCATTGCATGTTCAATTCTGCTTGGTAGTGCGTCTTTTGGACAAGCAACAGCCGCTAATATTGACGGACAAAATATGTCCATTCTTCAGGAAGATTATGATCAAATGGCTCCGTCACAGGTCAGCGCAGAAGCATGGCAAGTGATTTCTGGCTGGTCTTCTGATTCTGTTTCTCTTCTGCAATTTTTAGCAGACGGAGAAGAAGAGTTTGAACTGGATCGCTACGTTGACGATGTCACCAAGGAATATCAAGCTGGTGAAATCCTGGCTCAAGTGCAGAAACTAAATAAAAGCGTACTGGATCGCTGGGAAGAAGCTATGGCTGAACAGGTTCCAGAAGACAACTACTATTTTACTCGTTACATCATTCAATATAAGCCTGAAGTATTCGACCAATGGAGCATTCAACAAGGTGTGATGCCTCTTACCCAATATCTGGAGAGAAACGCCCCTGCAACCTATGCAAGCTGGTATGACGGGTACGCAGCGCCGAAAACCAAGGGGCTTTCGGTACTGGAATATAATCCAAAAATCTCGGCCGAAGTGCTCGGTGAATTAAAATCCTTGTTATCCAAAGACCCTATCGGTGGCTCGCCTTATCAGAAGAAAAGCTGTTCATGCCAAATGGTGACGCCAATGACAAGTACAGGCAATGTGGTGACTAACTATCCCTCAACACCAACCAGCGGAAACTACACCTCAGACGACAGCAGTGGTTTTGAAAAGCACCATCTAAGCTTCGACACAACTGCCTATGGCGCATTCCATTCAGGTGACGGTGAGCGCTGGTCAAAAAACAAGGTTTATGGCTACGACGCCACTATTGCGCAGAACTCTACCGAGTTCTACGTAAAAATGTTATGTGCTGATGCCAACGGCTATGCCTGTAATCTGAGCAATTCGTGCTCTGGTAACCTGGAAGTACGCGGTACTTATGCAGCTCGCTATCACGTAAAAGGTACGGCCAAGCAAATTTGGTCAAAAGCCACCAACTCTCATTCCTCAGACGGTGCTAAATTCGCAGTAGATTTGCCAGGAGCGGCTCCTGAAGTCATTCTTTTCAATAAAGCTGGCGGTGCTGGTATGAGCTACAACACAGGTTGGGATATCAACTCTGTATTAGGCACGCTAAAAGCAGCATTAGGTATCACATCTGCCATTTTGAGTGATAACCCGGGCAGCTTACTTGATGGTCAGTTAGCGAGTGATTTAATCAGCAATCTGGTGGGCATGATCACGCGCTCAGGCAACGAAGCTTCGGTTACCAATACCATGCGCGCGCGCTTTGACTCATCAGACGTCAGCCCATTCCTGTTGCAACCCAATGAAGTCTACCACTTCACTCTGGACTCAAATTCCCACGTAAAAGCAAGAGGATACGGCGGTTACTCAGACAGCCATTTTGAATACGGCAGCTCAGGCGCAGTTATGTACGCAGCCAACCACTTCACCTGTGGTGCGGAAGTTAATGCACCAGCGCCTACCGGTTTGTGGTTCTATGCCGACCAACTGGGCCCAGATAGCAATGCGTCATTACGCAATGATGTAGAAACCTGGTTATCCATTCAACTTAACAAACCTATTAATGCCAGCCAGTCACAAGGTGTCGTGCACTAATCTATGACCTGCAAGGGAATAACCCAGGTTATTCCCTTTAACCGAATATTACTGGACCGACTATGAAACATCTCATCATCACTTCAATTGCCTACGTTGCCCTTGTAACCGGCAAATATGCATCTGCTGAAATCGAGAACTCTGATACTTCGACCATACCAATCTTGTTCTACGCAGACCAAAACAGCTATCAAGCCCTGTCTCCCTGGTATTCATTTCTCTATCAGGATCAACAAATTAAATTGCAGACCTGCCCGGAACAGGCATGCATTCAATCACTACAATTTACCGATATTGAAAATACTGAACCATTTTCAGGCAGTGATTATCAACCCAGTTACCAAGGTCAACCCGGCAATATCAAACAGCTGGAAACCTACTCACAGCTCAACCTTGGAAGCGCCAGCAACAACGCGCTTCATGCCAGTGGTAACCAGCGCAGAATACTGTTTACATTACAGGTATCAAGCCAGCCAGCAACACTGGCTTTTGAATTCAATGACAGCTACGAAGCCCTATTTTCCGAAGATCAGTTATCGTTAACACGCACTCATGAAGCCTGTGCAACACTTTGCGAAACCACATGGCAAGCATTCAATGTAGACAGAGATGGGCGTTACACACCAGCCCGGTTTATTACAACTGAATCAGGTGGATGGCGCATTGAAAGCAGCAAAGATTCAACCCGCATTGAACTGACCACATTGATAGGCGAGTATCAACAGCCATCAAAGCATTATCACAGCGACCAAACCACGCAATCCAGTTACAAACTAGATGAAGACAGCATGGTCATTTCATATCATCAAGGCCAACTTCAAAGGCATCACCTAATAGGAAATGAAGTGATGGGTCTGGGAGAAAATACCTGGTTGCTAAAACAGAAAGGACTTAATCAAAAAGAACCTGAACAAGAAGAAATTCTACTTACCGATCACAACGCTGAAATATTAGCCAAGCGCCCGATGTCTGAGCTAAAACTACCAAAATTTTTTGATAGCCATCTGGATAAAGGCAGAGTGTACCTGTTAGGACTGGCTCCCGTGGACGCCAAAGATATTCCAAGCCAACAAACCATTATGACCCAATATCCAGCGAAGCACTCAAACACCATGGTCACCACACAACTTTTGGAGCTTGACGGTAACCTGTCTCTGGTTTCGGCAACCACGATCTACCTGCCCGACACCGAATTGGCACAAGTAAAGATAACGCCTGAACCCTGGGGAATTCTGGTTGGTACTGGTGAGATCTCGGTAAGCTCAATCAGCCATACTTACCAAACGAATCAATCATCATCTGCCATGTCATCAGGCTGCCCAATGATGAACGACGGCTACGGCTATGGATTACTATGCTGGAAAGCCCTAAACAACCCGACATTAACCTATACACCAAGCAATGCCAGCGGCATGATCCCAACCTTCGTTGTTGACAATACAACACCAGCGCTAATTAATAACCTGGAAAACAACCAGCACGGCGTAATCTTTAAAAATGGTTCTACACCTGTTGACCCCAATGGTACCTGGACGCACCCCAACAATGCCGCTTCCAGCAAAGAAAATCTGGCACTGGCAATTGCCATGTATCATCATCGCTGGTCTTCACCAGTAGCAGCCAATATTGTTTATCCGGCGGGAAGTACACCTCATCCTGTGATGTTTAGAAAAGTGGAATACGAAGCCGCCAACACCGACAACCTGCCACATAAAATCTGTAGCAATTTCGCCGCCAGCTCGGGCTACGCAGAATATCAGGCCGCCAATGCCTGCATGGGGCAACTGAACTTTGGCTTATTCACACTTAAAACCCTGACATTCGACCGCTGGCAAGGCAGCACTTACCTTCCCAATAACACAATAAACGGCTCAGATAATACCTGGTTCCCATGGTTCACCAATTATGTTGGCGACCCACCGGAAACAGATCCATTCCAACAGGCCGCCAGTAATGAAATGATTGCTCGTATCAAATTTCACGCTGGAGAATTTGGTCGCATCAACCAAGACACGTACATTAATGGTCAACTCTTTAGTCAAGGCAGCGTTAACGGCTATTACCTCTGCGATCACTAACCTTTTGTGTTCTGACGAAAACACTTCGTGATTAATTCAACAGACTCCTCAGCGTTCGCGGGGGAGTCTCGCTGCTCATGACAACAAATCACCTACGGAAATTTATCGCAGACTCGACGTAAATCCATCCCTGGAGTCTCCACAGCCGCTTCCCTGCGGCTGAGGGTCTGCTCACTACTTTCTGTAGGTTAGTGACTGATTATTTACAGTACCCATTTAACTGTATCAACAAACCTTTAATAGAACTCTCACTTCATCGAACGCTTGAAAAAGATTTTCCAAATCTCAAATAGCAATTAGCTCCCTTGTTATCACCACGGTTGTGAACCATAATAGCCGCTCGCTGGATAATGCTTGGTTAATGCCTAATTAATGCCTAATTAATGCAAAAAACCTGCGAACGACATCATCTTAAAGCGCCTTTCATTTAAAAGTGGTCACTGTGAATAAATCTTTTTCCTCTCTTAACTTACATACGCCTTTGCTAAAAAACCTCGAAACCATGGGGTTCAGCGAAATGACAGAGATTCAAGCCAAAAGCTTGCCGCTGATATTAAAAGGCAAAGACGTCGTGGCAAAAGCCAAAACTGGTAGTGGTAAAACGGTCGCTTTTGCGCTTGGACTGCTAAGTCGCCTGGAAGTTGAAAGGTTCCGTATACAGGCTTTGGTGATGTGCCCAACCCGAGAGCTTGCAGAACAAGTCGCTCAAGAGATCCGCACGGTAGGCAGAATGATCGAGAATATGAAGGTACTAACCCTATGTGGCGGCACTCCCATGGGGCCGCAAATCGCGTCTTTGTCACATGGAGCGCATATTATTGTCGGCACACCGGGTCGCATAATGGATCACTTACTCCATCGTCGATTAAATCTGAATGATGTGAATACGCTCGTGTTGGACGAAGCGGATCGTATGTTAGATATGGGCTTTGAAGAAGAAATGGAGACCGTCATTAGAAATGTCCCCGTAGCCAGACAAACGTTATTATTTTCAGCTACCTACCCTGACGAAATTCGCAATATCAGTGTTCGCATCCAGAAAAATCCGGTTGATGTGACCCTTGAAGCCACACATGACACCAGTAAAATCCAGCAACTTTTTTATGAAGTAGAAGACGCTCACCGCATCAAAGCGACAGCGGCTTTACTTACTCACTTCCAACCTGAGTCCAGCATCATCTTCTGTAATACCAGACAAGCCTGTCAGGAAGTGGCAGACGAACTATGCGAGCTAGGCTTCTCAGCATTAGCTCTACACGGCGACATGGAGCAAAAAGAACGTAATCAAGTATTGGTTCAATTTGCCAACAAGAGCGTGTCGGTACTGGTCGCAACCGACGTTGCCTCAAGAGGGTTAGATGTGAAAGAAATCGGAGCGGTTATTAGCTATCAGATAACCCCCGACCCAGAAGTACACATTCATCGAATTGGCAGAACTGGAAGAGCCGACGCCGAAGGACTCGCCCTTACATTATGCGCACCTAGCGAGATCGCCCGAGCCAACGCCATTGAGGATTATCAGAAATCCAAAATAAAATGGACAGGCATACAAGCCGTTAGATTCCATGCTAACCGCATCGTCCAGCCAGAATATAAAACCCTGTGCATTGATGGTGGCAAAAAAGCCAAATTAAGACCAGGTGATATCTTGGGAGCCCTCACCAAAGACGCCGAAGTTCCCGGCGACGATGTCGGAAAAATCAACGTTACCGCCACACACAGCTACGTTGCCGTTAAGTTACGCAGCGTAAAACGCAGCCTCAAACAATTTAATGAAGGCAAAATGAAAGGCCGGAAATTTAAAGCGCGCAAGCTTTGAGGTAATGGGGGTGAGTTAATTGATGCTTTGTCGAAAAACTCATTCTTGGTAACCTACAAATAATTACAAAGACACCCATCATAGGCTTTTTCATTTCCCGGATTTATTTTGACCCACTTTATTTTTTAGATGGCTGTCCTTGTTCTCAGTCCTTTTCTCAATAGAGGGATGTTGTGTACCAATAATAACTACATAGCGTAATTAAAAAGCCCCCCACTCTACGCTCGCCTCTTCATTAAACACCCATTTAAATATTGGCTGCTAAAAACAACAATGCCGCTCACTTTATGTGAACGGCATCGTCATAAACGAGTTTTTATTCCATTAAAACTTCATCAATTAACAGTGAGTTGTGATGAGGCTATTTGAGTTGATTTATGATTTGAGTTCTCATGCATCAGTTTATAATCGGTAATTTCAGGATTTTGATCCTGGAACAAATCTTGAGCAAAGGCATAAGCAACTGGTTGATAAACAAGCTCTACCGTCACTGAATAGGTATCCGCTGCTAACCCAGAAATTTGATAAGTGACTTGGTCACCACCTCCGGTAAAGCTTGCGTCGTTTAACGCTAAACCGGCAACCGCGACATCGGAAGGCGCTGTGGTTTTGTTAAAACCATTGGGCAGAATGCGGTTATCTTTTAAGTAGGTCATCCCTCTCAACAGCGTATAAGTCACTTCTCCCAGATTATTCCCCATAATTGACTCATAAACCTGTACCTGATCAGGGCTAGTAATAACGTCGTAATGTGGTTCATAGTTTGCCAGATTCAGGTCTGCATCGACTCCCACTACACTGCCATCCAGGTTAACTTTGCCGGATTCAAAAACGATATCATCATTACTATTACGCACCACTGTATGCACAATAATGCGTCTTGAAGGGTAGGATGTCGGGAGTTTATGACCCGTTTGACTTGTTATTGACACCAAAAATGACAAGGTATTATTTGCAAACTGAGGTTGATCAATACTCACACTTGCAGAGCCTTTTAACATGTCATCGGTTTTTGCGATGGTTTCCTCAAAGTTGTTTGAAAGAATTCCCAACTGACTTTTATAGGTATTAAAAATATCTAACATAAACTTGTTTGCACCAATGAAGTCATGCACAGCGAAATTATCGCGCAAGGCATTTACCCAAAATGGATTTGATGCCATTACCACTCCATCGGCTCTTGACATGTGGCAGTCCTGACAACTTTGCTGATTTGCATAATCACTATGCAACCATTCGGTATAAGGCATTTGCTCAGGGAATTCTTCTTCCGGTGTTTGACTCAAGATAGTGCCATTTTCATCAACAAATGGCGTTTTCAAATTATGACAGGTTGCACAAAGTTCAGACTGTTTAACATGCCCACTAAATACTGGTGTATAACCCGTATTATTTATCATCGGCTGCGCGGTAATATTATCGAAAGGCCCAAAAATTGTTTTGGTATTATTAATCTCAAACTTACCTGTAAACCCTTGCAATGTGCCCAACTTGGTGCTGTCGTTCACTTGGTGACATAAAGTACAACTGGCACCATCCATCGCTTCATTATGACGAGGAGCAAGCATGTCCAAAATACCATTATTCAACACCGTCAAAGTTTCATTATTTTGCTTAGCTTCTTCATTAGCCATAGGAGCATGACAACGAGTACATTTGTCGTTAAGAATACCTTCCAAGTGAGAGTTACGATTAACTTCTGATCTTAGTTTTGCTCGCCAAAGCGGGTCTCGAGCCGCATTCGCCATCATACTTGATGACCAATCAGTTTGAATGGAAACGTCCTTACCGCCACTATCAGTTATACCGTTATGACACCCTGAACAGTTAGCTGAGCCACTAAAATGTTGTGATGTAAATGCAGGATCACCACCAGACAAAGCAGGCAATGAGAAATTAGGATGCAACATTCCATTGCCAGTTAAGTTCATTACGATATTAGCTTCATCTGCATCATTTGATGTGATATTCAACGAACTTGTGAAGTTACCTACTGTTGTCGGATTAAATCGAACAACGACAGTACAACTGTTACCTCCGGCTACTGATTGATTTGAACAGGTATCACTCAATAACGTATAGGGTGTCGATGTGCCAGTAATGCTGCCTAACACTAAATCGGCATTACCGTCATTGGCGATAGTGAAAGTGATATCTTTGTTAGTGTTGACGATAACACTGCCGAAGTTCTCAACACCAGTGACAGTAATCTCTGGGGCTCCAATCCCTGTAGATGTGCCAGAAACCGTAATGTTGTCGCCAAGACAATGTTCACTCATAAGGTTTCCATTGCCGGTATAACGCAACTGAACATTAGCATTATCATCCAGTCCAGTTGAGATTGTTCCTGAACTAAACTGACTATCATCCTGACCATCCGTTTTTGATATAACAGTTTGCCAGTTATTACCACCATCCACAGAAACCTCTGCGGTACAGACCTCACCAACCTCAAGAAGTTTGGCAGCCAGAAACATTGTTAAACTAACATTGACATATCCTGCCGTCGATATGGTCTTATATGATGACGAAATTCTTCTTAATCTTAATGCATTGGTGTCAATAGCGACCAAGCCATCCACATCAACGCTATCACCAACTTGAGTCCATCCATTCAGACTGCCATTTTCAAAATTTTCTGTATAAATTGTTGATGCTTCAGCACTAAACACTCCTGAAAGCATTGTTGTACTTATCATCATTATTTGTAATAACTTCATCCTATTCACCACGATTAGGTATTAACAATATGATTTATAGAATTTTTTAGGCAACAGGAGAAACACATTACTTTCATAAACAATTGCTATTGTTTAGTGACCTTACGCAGCGCAAATAACGAATGTTATGAATGTCCGCTAACGATGAATACCTTAAAAAATCTGTATAGCATAGCGCCACAAAACAACATTCATTTTCGTTTTAACGTGAGTTGTAACATGGCAAACATAAACATTACGCTTATTACTTCGTCAGTATAGAACCAGTGTAAGAATATGAATGGAGCCAGCTTTCTCATCAACAATGTTGCAATTTATTTCGTTTATTTTAATTTTATAAAAGCCAAATTCTTTTTAAATCATAGCCTTAATAATTTCACTCCAGGATATTTTGGAAATAACCACCGGTAAAATTATAAACCTCATAGTAAATATGAATCAGCGCACTTAACATGCGACGAATTGTCGCACTGAGCTGTAGTAACAGATTCCGAATTGAAAGGAATGGAATTGCTTTGATTATCGCAGTTTGATTTGGTACTGATGAAAACGAGTGAGCGCCCCAAATAAATGTCATTTCGGAATTTAATAACTTTTCAAATGGCTGTCTTTGTATTTCACCAAAGGTATCGGCCAGTATTCACCATAGTACAAAAGGCCCAAATAAAACTAACCAACCAATGCAACAAAACAACAATGCAAGAATAAAAATTACAAAGACACCCATCATAGACTTTTTCATTTCCCGGATTTATTTTGACCCACTTTATTTTTTTAGATGGCTGTCCTTGTTCTCACACTGGACGTGATCAAGAACATGGCCATTGCGATTGACGTGACCACGGATGCGCTCATTTTTGATAGCACAGACAGAAGCCCAGATGATGAGCTAAGGCTGCAATTTGAAGCACTCAAGGGGTTTACCCCTGAAGAGAAAAAGGTGGCTAAAACCGTACTGGAGAGCTTGATCTTACAGCATGATGCTAAGCGGTTTTCATCAGCAGGATAAAGCGGCTAAGAAGAATTAGCCGCTTATGAGACATGGTTAAAATTGATAGAAGTTAAATACCTCTTCCTGATTCAAACGTAAGGTAGACAGAGATAAAAAATAAAACCAAAGAGCTAACCGCTGGAATCAGTAAATACTTTTGATCGTATTTATCTAAATTATCCATACTAATTTCTGGGTACTTATCCCCATAGCCAAGGTTACTTTTATCTTTTATACACACCACATAAAAGACGAATAATGTTATCAACGGTCCAATAAACAGCATTGGAGCGCCTAACTCTGTCTTATAAATCATCAGCCCCATAAACTCAATATCAAAAAACACCCCCATTAAGAACAGTAACGAGGTAACAAAAAAGAACCCTGTCACACACAATCCAATGAGAGCTGAAACGACTAAAAAACCATCTCCATTTTTTTTGACTTTTAGATAAGCCACATAAAACATTAATTCTAAGTATTTAGTCATTGCCTATCACCTTGTGAAACGCTTCTTCTGTTGACGTTCTCCATGGGTTTAAGAATGAATCACCACCAAAACTAGTTGCAGCAAAATATGTTAGAGCAACACCTGCCCCTATTGGGCCACCAAAAACACCTATATAAGTCATGGCTGCATCTGTCGCTACTTTCGTGCCGTTATAAACATAACTAGAAGTTCGAATTTCACCAGTATCTTGATATTCAGCTACTAGTTTAGTAGTTGCTTCTGTTGCTGACAGCACCACTCCTGTCGCTGCTAACCCTTTGCCTGCTAGCTGTCCAACTTTGGTCAATGTGCCACCAGACTTATATGTCAAGAGAGTTGTATCAGCCATTCGTTTACCTGAATTTAGAGGTTCCAGTAACCAAGTATTACTAGCTAACCCAACCACTGAAGGGTTAAATGCTGCTTGGCTTCCAAATCTAAATCCGGGCAAATGCTCAGCTAAATCAGAGAAGGTAGATAGGTAGGTAACAGTCTTATCATTAATTAATTACAAAGATAATTAATTACAAAGACACCCATCATAGACTTTTGCATTGCCCGGATTTATTTTGCTCCGCTTTATTTTTAGATGGCTGTCCTTGTTCTCGGATGTTCTTCTCTCAGATGGGTGTCTTTGTATTTCTTCTGGAACGTATAGGTATCGAAGAATCCAATTGGCTAACACTCACTACAGAGTTTGAACAGCATTTCAGTCACGCTGTTGGTGCAGAATCCTTTCTAAGGTCATTTAAAGAAAATACTGATTGTAAACGAATATCCGGAATATCTGCTGCCAAGAAACTACTCAGAACAGCCTGACTTCATTTAAAAGCCACCACTGCTACCTGTTAACCGAACCAGACAAATTCTGGAGCCTTATTGCATCCGAAATACAGATAATTCCCCTAATTTTCAACCAATACACCCGTTTCTAAATAAAAACAGCCCCAAATCAATAAAGTAACCTTTTCATTGAGCTGATTTTCTCCACTTTATTTTTTAGGTGGCTATCCTTGATTCCTTGCCCGGATTTATTTTGCTCCGATTAATTTTTCAGATGGCTGTCCTTGTTCTCAGTCCTCGATCCCATCCTTATATTTCTGTTAGGTTTACCCCAATAGTTTCTTTGTATCAGTTATAAAACCGCTAAACTTGCAATGGAATCCATCATCAAGTGACTCGATATTGAGGAACGAGTTTACAATGTAGGTTTTTTTACCCACCAATAACTCGCCTGTAGAAAGCACATAACCTAAGAATTCACTTGGCAATTCCTCTAAAACAACTTCTTCGAACAATTTTCTATTTTTTTTCAAAATATCCTTAAGTGAGGGAAAGCTTTCCTGTCTAAGCTTAAGGTAAACATCCTCCACATCTTCACCATCTTCAAAAGCTTCCCGCTCTTTTCTTATGAAGTCGTCGTAATATTCCGAAAACAGCTCCAGAACTTGATCATCCCCAATGGTTGCAGAACAAATTATAGAGTTGCCAAGTGGTTTTCCAAACCCTACTTCATTTACAACAACGTTATAGTCGCCTAATTTACCTTTTAACTCATTCATAATTAGTTACTCTATCTTCCCGGAGGAACAAACTTAACGGTTCCATTTGGGTTTATTGAGATATATCCAGACGGCACAAATGGTTGACCAGCTTGTGACAGTGGATATGTTCTTTTTCCTGACAACTGGAAAAAGTCTTGAGGGCTTGTTATTAAACCACTTTTTGGTTTGTTGCCTGTGACAATCCTTATTCCTCTTTCTGAGCGTAACTCACCTGCATTGTCAAAGTTGTTCAGTATCCTTTTTACTTGGCCACTACTTATTTCATTATTAAAACCAATATCAAGATCACTATCTACTCTATTTATTGGGCCGCCAAATTGACTTCGCACCCTGCTACCACCTATGACAACTTCAGCTGGGTTTTTAAGGTTAAATGCAGAGTCTAATAGAGCTTGCGCTTGATTTACAGACAGACCGGGTAACGAATCGGACAATAAAGTAGCTTGTTCTAATCTACTATTTAAAACAACTGTTCTTTCAGTCAGAGCTGGATTGTTGAGCCTTCTATTAGCAACGAGTAAATCATTTGCTTTAGATAAGCCTTTCGCTCCTGCTAATAATATCCCTTCTCCACCGACAAAAAACGATGTTACTCCACCTAACTGCCTACCACCAGCTTGTTGTATTGTTGTCGGTGCATCAAGGAATGAATGCGTTTCTGCCGTAAACGGATTAAACAAACCATTACCACTGTAATAGTGTGCAGCCTGGAATATTGGATTGATAGCTGCCAAAGCCATTCCAGTAAACTGCAATCCTTGATAAATACCATCAGCAAAGCCTTCTAAAACACCAACCCCCATATCACCTAATGTGCCAAATTGCTTCATTCGCTCATAGGACAAGTCACTAAAATAGTTACCTATCTGTTTACCTGTCATTTGATTACTCAGTCGGGTTAATCTATTGGTGGAATTAATCTGGTAACTCGCCTGCCCTCTGGCATAACCATCTATAAACGATTGTTCAATTTGACTTGCCGCAATTTCTCTTCTGTCGATATAGCTTTGAGTTTGAACTGCACCAGCATAATTTGCTAACTGCGAACCAACCGAACCTAATGTAGCAGTCTCAAGTCCTGCATAACTTAACGAGAACAGTTCAACTTCCTGTGATGATATCGGTGCATTGGCTATGATTTCTAAAGCTCCGTCTGTTCGCTCTTGGAAAGCGTCCTGCATACCATCAACAAACCCTTGGTTATTGTCTCTGGCAGCGGCATCATAGGCTGCCCCTATCTTTTTACCAAACGCTTCAATATTTCCTTGAAGTTGAGCAGCTTCGGTTTGCCCCCTAACAATACTATTCCCAATCGCATTGCCAAAGGCATCGGCCGAGACGTTAGCTTATGTCTACACAAAGCTTATTTGCTTTATCAAGTATTCGCAGAAGTGCCCAACCAAGCGCAAGCAAACAAATCATTAACACGGATATAGCAAAGTGACCTTTCAACAGCATCGCTAAGATACCAATTGAGAGTACCGCAATTAATACCTTTGCTTGATTCACAAAAGAAGACAGGTTTTTCTTTCTGCAATATCGCGCAAGAAACTTTGCATAAATGGGGGCTGGTTGCTCAGTTAATCTTACTTTTTTGCCTTTATTCAGAGTGTTGTTAAGAGTTAACCCATATAATAAAAAGATAAAGAACAACCCAGATGAAACAACAACTTCTGCCCAAAATGGTCCTAATGCATCAACTAAAAAAATCAAATGAATCCCCCCAAAAGCTGAGAGCAAAAGGGACATTTCAACAATCTTCTTAGTTAATTTTTCATGCGACTTTTTGGACAAGAGATAGCTATTCATGGAATAAAAAAATCCGCCGAATACAACGATATCTGTTTCTTGAAAACCGAAGTAGCTCTTAAGGTCTTTAAGAGCTTTTTCTCTCGCTTCAGTAATCCATGCTAACTCCATGGAAGCATACCTTTATAACTTATTGGAACCACCCAATTACCTCTCTAGTAGAATTTGTCACAAAATTATTCACAGCAGTACCTGCCCCACTAAATGTATATGTTACAGCACCAACTACTGCTCCGATAGCGGCCCCGGGAACAGCACCAACTCCACCGAACAAGGCTCCAATACCAGCACCTACTGCTGCACTTTTACCAATAACATAGGCACCTGTGCCCAACTCTGCGGCTGTTCCAAGTGCCCTACTTCCTACGTTTAGAGAAGTTTCTGAAGCTGTTAAATTGTTTTCATACGCAAAATAGGCTTCCTCTCCCAATTGACTAGCCGCGTAAACTCCGGGTAGAACTCGGGCTGAGACTTTCGCTCCTTGATATATTGGATTGCGATTCAAGTCAGCAAGGATTTGCAACGACTTAGCATTTGAAATAGGAGCATAGGTTTCGGCTATTGTTGTCAGCGGTACACCAACATTCTTCAATTGATTGGAGCGAAGAACATTCACAGGCTGATGCAATGCTTTCTCTACCGCGAGAAGCGCATTGGTTCTTGGTAAAGCTTCCAAGCCTACCTGTAGGCTGGTACTAACAGCTCCAGCCTGATCAACATAGGTGGAAACTGGAGAAACCCCATTTTTACGATCATCAAATAAGCTTGCAAAAGCATTATACGAATCTGAGGCTGATTGGCTAAAATCGTTAATGGTAGTGTGTAGCGCTTGACCTCTAGCAATTCCATCAGCCCACACACTTCTTTCGTAGCTAGCTTGAGCATAAACACTAACAGCAATCTCTGTAGAACTTAATCCAGAAACCGGTCTATTATTCACACCGGCAAGATAACTATTTTCACCTCTCGCAACCCCAGCATCAAATGATTGCTGGATGCGTTCAGCGGCTGCCTGTCTAGCTTGTAAGCTCTGACTCGCCAAAATATTTCCATGGTGTCTGTAAGCTGCGCTCTGAGAAACAAAATCAGAAGCACGTTGTGCAGAAGCATTTTGATTAGCTGCAATCACTTCATCAAAATCTGCATTCTGCTGCGCTTGCTGGGCCTCAGTCCTAGCCGCAAGGTTATCAGCACCTTGTTGCTCAACTTCACCTAGAATTCTCGCATTCGTTTCATTAATGCTGGAAGTGACAGAATTACCTACATTGTCACTGATTGATTGACCAATTGACGCTAGCGGATCAGAAGTATTACCTCCCACCGTCGTACCACTAGGTTTACCTGCTTTATCACCACCGCCCACTTGCGGTTTCGACTGAGATGCTCTTACTATCGAGTTACCAATCGCATTGCCAAATGCATCCGTAGCGACATTCTCAAAGTTCCAACTTCCCTTGTTGAAAAAGCCTTTCTTAATTCCATAACTAATACCCGCTCTGGCAAAACCGCCAACAATATCTGAAGCAAACTCTCCCTTTAACAATCCGCCTTCAGATATTGGGCCACCGTCTAGATTCAATTCTGAAGCAATAGCAGCTGTACCTATTGATGCCGCCACATTTGCCCAGGAAAATCCACTTGGATTACCTACCAATTTGTTAGCTGCTGCACTCGTCACAGCACTGGTAGCTGCCAATATCGCTTTTCCGCCAGTAGTTAATGTCGCCTTACTTCCTTCTTTGGCTATCTCTGTAAATGTCGAGGCTTCGGTACCACCTACCCCCAAATAGGAACCAACTCCTGCAGTTATACCAGCGGTAAAACCAGAAACAAGAGCACTGCCAAAGTCAAAGCCGTCCTGACCCCCTAATAGATTTCCAGCCGCTTGACCTGCTAATGACCCTACAAAACCTCCCGCAGCGGCGGCAGCAATCCCGGTTGCTCCAGCAACACCTCCCGTTAATGCTGTTCCACCAGCAAGAAGTAATTCGCCAGTCCTTGTTCTTCTCTCAGATGGGTGTCTTTGTATTTTATTTGACTATTTGACTAATCATAGGTCGCGATACCACTCTCTTTCACGACGATATCTTTATCAGGGTAATAAACACTATGATATTTACGGCTCATGGACTTATTTGAGCCAGTGATATCTACTTCATACAAGTAAAGCGGCTTATTAGCCCCCGGAATATTACGCTGATAAAGTTCTTGATAAAAATCCGTATACCCTTTTAAGCGTTGGTCGATTATTCGCTTGTCACCATTATCAAAATGCAAAATAAATCCGGGATGAGGTGCGGCCATCACCTGCAACTGTACCTTCATAAATTCTATTCTTTTTAATGATGACCAAGAATATTGTTTATTACTTTTGGCAAAAGTTAAACCGTATTGATCCGTGGTGATAAAAAGCGTCCTTCCCTGCCATAAAGCCTTAACTGCAACCAGCAGACACAGCAGAGCACTGCTCCCAAAGAAAAAATGAAACTCCCAATCCCCCCCTTTATTCACACTATATGCCAATAAACCTAAACAAAGTGAGAATGGAAAAGCTACTTTTTTAATAGCCTCCGGCAAATTTACCTCTGTTAATTTATATCGCTTTTGGTATTTCATATTCCATGCCTTTTTAACCGGTTCCTCATATACAAACTAAAACTTAAATATGTTTGAAAACTCACTATGCAATATTCCTCCGCTAATTCCAGCAACAGTGCTTGCCGCCAACGGCCTAAATGTTGTGCTCTGAGGGGTAACAATCAAACCTTTCGGAGCATACACCCCAAGCATTTTATTTGCCCCAAAAGTAGCGGCACCGCCTATTGCCCCAGCAAGTAATACTTTACTAATATTGAAATCATCACCATTAATACGTTGGCTAATAATCTCTGAAGCCACTCCTCCATAAATCCCACCAACTACTGGTTGTAATACTGGTGATGCAAAACTGCCAACTGAGTTACCGATCGCACCACCAATAAATCCAGCGCCAAAAGCTCTACTAGCACTACCAACATCCCCTTTTATCGAATAATCCACCCATGCACTGGTGCTTCCATTCAACAATCCAGCCTGTACATTTGGATTAGCCAATGCGTCACCTGATAGTCTGGCAACCGGTGCCAGCATATTTCCAGCTCTGGATAATGTCGATGTTAGGGTCTTGCTAAACCCTTGCGTAGTAAAACTTGCACTGTTAAGAATGGTATTCTGTGCTCCACGATGTGCCAACTGTACTTCAAGGAAATTGACTGGCCTTGAAACATTCAATAGAGAACCTCTTACGCCATTAGCTGCAACATTTTGACCTATGTTTGTAAACGAAGTTCTAATTGATTGCCCCGCAGATAGCAATCCTCGCCCAAGTGATGACAAACCTGACGCTGTCAGACTACCAAGTGCGACCAAGTCACCAACCAACAATGGCAAAGAAACAGCACCTGCAACAACTCCCAAAGCCGCAGCATTAAGCTCAGCCTGCGTTTGCGCTCCAACTCCATATGCAAATGATAAACGCGTTGCATCATCATTTAAGTCAACTTTAAATCCTTGAGACCGAGCATTGAAATTATTCGTATCCAAACGGGCAGCTGCATCTCCTCTTTCAAACCTTGCCTTTTGAATTGCTCCAAATGCATCTACCTGTCCCCTTACTTCTGCTCTGAAGTTTGCTTGTGCAGATAACAAGTTATCAAATTGACGAGTCAGAGCCTGACTATAACCGACTGAGCGATTAGCAACATATCCCCCAAAAGCACTTTCAGCAAATGAAGTGAAACTTCCTCCTTCAGAGCCTCCACTTCCTCCATTTCCGTCTCCACCAGAAAGATTAGCAATAAGTGCATCAGTAGAGACATCCAAATTCAGGTTGACAGCTTCATTAGCCCTACGCGTTATTGTACGTTCCGTTGCTGCATTTTGCAGATTTTGATTGATCCGTTGATTCACACTCACTGATGCATCATGCGTTGTTCTTGCATCAAACTCAGCCAAATCTTTTAAGGTTTTGCTATCAAGTGTTTGTCCCCTAACAATACTATTCCCAATCGCATTGCCAAATACATCGGTAGCGACATTCTCAAAGTTCCAGCTTCCCTTGTTGAAAAAGCCTTTCTTAATTCCATAACTAATACCCGCTCTGGCAAAACCGCCAATAAGATCTGACGGGAATGAACCATCCTTAATCGCACCATCGAACAAAGGTCCACCGTCTAGATTCAATTCTGAAGCAATAGCAGCTGTACCTATTGATGCCGCCACATTTGCCCAGGAAAATCCACTTGGATTACCTACCAATTTGTTAGCTGCTGCACTCGTCACAGCACTGGTAGCTGCCAATATCGCTTTTCCGCCAGTAGTTAATGTCGCCTTACTTCCTTCTTTGGCTATCTCTGTAAATGTCGAGGCTTCGGTACCACCTACCCCCAAATAGGAACCAACTCCTGCAGTTATACCAGCGGTAAAACCAGAAACAAGAGCACTGCCAAAGTCAAAGCCGTCCTGAACCCCTAATAAATTTCCAGCCGCTTGACCTGCTAATGACCCAACAAAACCTCCTGCAGCCGCGGCAGCAATCCCGGTTGCTCCAGCAACACCTCCCGTTAATGCTGTTCCACCAGCAAGAAGTAATTCGCCAAAAGTTGAATACGCAAGCCCTGAAAGTGCTCCAGCCGTAGCCAATGACGCTACAACTGTGATTGCAACAATAAGCACCATTGCTACAACATTGCACCCCGCCTCAGATGGTGGTGGCACATAAGGTAATGAAGGGGTTGTGCTGCCAATCTTGTCAACAATGCTGTCTGGTTTGAAATTATCAAACAAAAAATTACAAAGACACCCATCATAGACTTTTTCATTGCCCGGATTTATTTTGCTCCGCTTTATTTTTTAGGTGGCTGTCCTTATTCTCCTACGCTCGAACAACTGCAACCATTGCTCTTTGCTACGTTTGGGCATGGGATAACCTCCTGAGTGTGATGGTCAGGAGGAGAGTTTAAACGGATGAATGGTTAATTGAAGGTGTGGTTGCCTAGACGCTTACAGTGAATTACCCGCACGAAAAGCGGATAGTGGCCTGACCGATTTACTCCCCTGGAATGTGAGTTTAAACGACGTTAAATAAAACAACAGGTGTGGTTGCCGAGACGCTTACTGATCACCGATAACAAGCTGGATAGCTCTTACCTACAACTGGATGAAGCCATCCAGATTGTGGATAAGATCATTGATGATGGGTTTAAAGCAGCGGCTCAATAGAGCCGCCTTTCAGTACGGATTTACCAAATCAACAATTACGATTCCTTTGATTGCTTAATTCATATGAGACTTTATGTAATAGCTCCGCTAAATCTTTATCGAATGTTTCAATATCTCTGGCCGCTACTTGTCCTATAGTCATATTTCCATGATCAATTGGAGTCCCCTCTTTCTCAGCCTCGATCAAGCTTTCTAGCTGTAATATCACTTCATTTAGAGGGAACATATAAGGAGCATTTTCTAACGCCCTCTTCGCTTCTATCAAAGCAGTTTGAAATAACTCTATGCGGTTCATTAATTACCTCTAAACGATTTGGATGTTGTAAAGAATTGCATTCCCCCTCCCGGAGCATCTATTTTCCAGTCATAGGATTTCATTGACCAATGATCTATTGTTGATGCTGCCGTTGAACGTAATGCTTTAACATCACTCGTAGTAACATAGTTCGTTGCTACCCTTCCCGATGTATAAAAGCCTAGTGTATTACCCGGAGTTCCCGGTAGAGCAAAGTAATTACCCATAGGGGCTTCGGGAATTTGGAATTGAATTAAATCAGTACCCGGATTCAAAGTTACTACATCGACAGGTGCCTTGAAGTCAATCCCTTTGAGGTGATCAGCCGTAGCCTCTATTGAATATCCACTCTCTTGATAAAAGCTGGTCGCAAGCCCTTTCCTTTCAGTTATTAGCCTTTGTTGGAAATTAATATCTAATTTACCAATATTGCCAGTTCCCAATGCAGCAAAGGTCGCTCCAGCCAAAGCATCACCAAAGAATGTCCCCGCAGCAGCCCCGAACCCATCTGCTTCATAGATGCCTGAGTAGTAATCCCTTTGCAGTACTTAACCGCATCCTTCATAAGTAGTAATCATATCCGCTATTTCTTGACTACCTCGCTCCAAGGCAAATTCAATTGCCCCCATATCAGTCATATTCTCCCCTGTATATTTTATTTTGGTATCTATACCTCTGTCTAAGAGGAGCTTAGCTATTTCAATATGATTTCCATATATGGAAGCAAATAAAGGATTTCTAGTTGGGTCACTAACATCCATGTCAGCTCCAGCTTTGAGTAACTTTTCTACTATCTCTTTCTTTCCTTTTGAACACGCCGTGTTCAAGGCGCTTCCTCCAAGAGTTCCTCCCTTAACATTTAAGTCAAATCCATTAGCAATTAAATAGTCAACAACAGAAACTGCTCCACTTGAGGCTGCTATATGCAACCAAGAACCAAATGGGGTGATAAAATTCATTAAGCTTTTATCATCTGACAAAAGTTCTATAAATGATTCCAAATCATCCTTTTCAACAGCTAACTTTATTTTTCTAGCCAAATCCAAATCTATACTCATTATTACCTTCTTCTAGCGGCCAATTCGCCTAGTTCTTGTAATGTATTGACAATATCTTCTCTTGTTCCACCAAAACTCTTAACTGCATTAAGCTGATCAACAACGTTTTGCAACGCATCGATTCCATGCTGACCCTTAATACGATTCGGTGCCCAAACTAAGTTCTCAACACCTAATATTGGGTCAATATCATACTCCCTCAATATTTCTTGACCTTGGTTTACTAGAGCTTGCTGCTTATTACCCAATCCTTTCTTAAACAATATATGATGTGCATGGGGATCAACCATTCCTTGAGGAGCTGGACCAATTTTTGATTTCAAATAAGAACCGAAGTCAAAGTTCTCAAATAAATTCCCCCCATTGATACCTAGCACACCGGGGCGTGGCACAAACACATCTGTGGCATCCCATAAATATCTCGCTGACTGACCAACTGTAGGCCCAAAGTTGCCAATCCTAGTTAGACTTGCTCCCGTCAGTCCTGCTGCAACATTCAGTAATGCTTGTTCATCCCCTGACAACACAGCATTGATTCCATTTCCAACAACGCCAATGGGATCGGATACAAGTTCTCCAATACCACTGTAAAACCCGCTACGAACGTCAGAACTAGTAAAGGTTCTACCTAAACCAATAACACCATCAGCAATTGTATCTCCCAGCCTCAGTCCCGCGTAAGCTGCTGCTCCAGCTCTAAGGAATTTCGAATCGGTCGATGCTCCAAATGTATTGACGTCTTCTATAACACCATCAAGGAAGTTCCCCGCACTCGCTAGCATATTGTCAACGCCATCTAATGCGCCATTGAAATTAAATGCATCAGAGACGCTGTTAGATACCATCAGGGGCGTAAGTTGGAACAATCTAGGCTGAGCAATCGCAGAACGATGTGTAGTGATATAACGACCTCGAGCCAAGACTTGTTGAGATGTTTGCTCTAGTTGCTGCGCAAATTCGGCTTGTCTTTGCTGAGTGCGAAGTACATACAATGCAGAATTTAAATCTAAACCTGCACCACTGTAGCGACCATCATCAATGAAGGCATTTATTTCTGTTTGTAGAGAACGTGCCCCCGCTTCAAGGTTAAAGAAAGCTTCCGCACCTTGCCCGTTTGTTATTGCAATCGCTTTCGCAAAGGCATTTGCTTCTCCCGAAGCATCTCGAACGCTAATTCCCGAAATAGCGCTTATTTCATCTATAGCCTGTTGGGCTGTTACTTGATCATTTAAATTCGCAGCGCTAGAAAGGATAACAGCTTCACCACTAGAGCCGCCTGAACTAGAGCCACGATCTCCACCACCTACTTTCGGTTTAGGTTGGCTTGCCGCAACAATGGCATTACCAATCGCATTGCCAAAGGCATCGGCAGCGACCTGGGCATAATCAACTTTCCCGCCTACACCCAGTGCGCGTCTGGCATGCATTCCGATCGTTCCAGAAACAACCCCAGATATTAAATCGCCTTCAAATGAATTAGTCAAATCCAGAGAATCAGATACGCTATTTCCGATGTACTGAGCAATTGGCTCAGCCGCTGCTGATGCAGCTACCTCAGCCCAGGAAAAATGAGCAGGCTCTCCAATCAATTTCCTCGCTGTATAATTTGCTCCATAACGAATAGCTCCTTTTGCAAGAAGTTTTCCAGCATCAGCTAATCCAAAATCATCATAATTAATATTCAGATCACCGACAATTCCTTGAGTTATTCCCGCTGTAAAAGCAGACACAAACACGCTCTCTACATTGAACCCATCCTGTACACCCAACGCAATCCCTGTTACCTGCGCAGCTGCATTACCAGCCGCAGCGCCTACAGCGGCTCCTAATGCGCTACTCTTCAAAGCTTCTCCAGCAGCTGGAGTTACATAAACAGATACAATGATCGCCACAACCACAATAATGATAGTAGCAACAGCATTACAACCAGCATCTGGAGGCGGAGGCGGTACATAAGGCAGTGCAGGTGTAGTATCACCTATCTTGTCGATGATGCTGTCAGGTTTAAAATTATCAAACTGGTTTTCATTAGTTTGGCGTTGAGGTATTTCAAGAATCTGTCCAGAGGTCAGTTGTGAAGTACCGTCATCAAGTTGCAAGCCATTAACATCAGCCAGAATATACCAATAATCACTGTTACCGTAAAATAACGTCGCTATCTGGCGAAGAGTCTGACCCTCTTGCACGGTATAGCGTTGTGATGAACCTGGAGTATTTGTATTAATGCTCTCAAAATGTTGCGACTTAACGTGAATATCGCCATTCTCGTTAAACTCACCGATATATTGACGGTTCGTATAAAGATAGTGACTTGATGAGCCTTTATCCTTAACGTACTTAATTGTGTTGGCTATAGATGCATCACCCATTGGAACTCGATCTATAGGCTCAATATACTGAGTCGCTATTTGATTCCAATGGCTCTCCTTTTGTGTTCCGGTCTGTTTTTTAACCAAAAGTCCGTCAGCGGAATAATCAAAATAACGGGATTTAATGTCAAATCCCGTATTCCGAGTTCCATTGCTATTAAGAATCGATTCTTCAACAACGAGCCTATTACCCTCAGCATCGTAAAAACTCTTGGTTTTACTAGGCCGATAAGACCCATCATTATCGCCTATTGCCTTACCGTAACCTCTGACTTCTGATTCTAAATATTGCTCACGCCCTTCATATTGATAATAGAATGTCTTCGTACTATCGCTTTCTGTCAGGGTCGCTTGATCCAGTATTCCCCCTTTGTAAACACTGGTTTTCTCGTAAAGTTCATGCTTGGAAACCGAGTCTGTATTGGGTATTTTTAGATGGCTATCCTTGTTCTCCTATATGTAATCAACAGGTTTCCCTCGATTATTATCTATAGTAAGACTTGCCCCATCTATACATTTACCATAGATATTTAGCCGATTATAAATGGGTAACTTATCTTCAACACCTTCAATTCCTCTGCCTTTAAGATGTTGATAAATCCCCCCATAATTTTCTATTCTCTGATAAATATCCCAGCTAGTGCCATCATCAAAAATCAGCATAAAACCTGGTCTATGCTCTTCATTTTGCCATGGGGCAAAGAACTGAACGCTTTTAATATTCCCCCAAGGATGATAACAGCTTTTTCCCTTGTCACATTTTTCTATGCCATTTTCATACACTTTAAAAGAAGGAAATCCATTTTCTTTCCGAAGCCGATTCCACCAATGTATATTGGTATAAATCCCCCCCCCCAAGACCAGACACAACCATTCCAAAGGAAAATCTCGATATAGCCATCCCCCAAAGAAACAACTCAAAGCTAAAATATTTAATAGCGCAATATTAAGATAATGCCGTAAAACTGTAATTTCTTTGTAACGAAAATCCTCCAATAACTCTCCCTTAATAGCTAATGATTCATTCATCAACGATCACCTCTCAATCCCACTCGGGTTTTATACACTCTATCCAAGAAACTATCGCCAAACGGGCTACTTTCTTGTAGTTTGTTAGTAGCATCAATGAACCTTTGCTGCTGCTCAAACTGAACTTTTATACGATCAGGCGTCGAATTAATCAGCACTTCAGTACCTTCGACTGTTGCACTTCCAACCGCATTTACTATTGTTTGCTGACCTCCCAACAGTAAATTATCCACAGCCTCTGTTAAAGCATGAGTGGAAAATATACCTGCAAAAGAGCTAGGCAAATAATCACTTAAAGTTGTACCAAACTTTTGCGTAAAAATATTGTTTCCCAATTGGCCTAAAGCGCCAAGATTACAAAGACACCCATCATAGACTTTTTCATTTCCCGGATTTATTTTGACCCACTTTATTTTTAGATGGCTGTCCTTGTTTTCTGATACGTAAGGGATGTGCGATAGGTGGGTAATAACTTGAAAACCAACACATCCCAACTTGAAAACTACTCCTCATATAGCGGAAAGTGTTTAATTAAAAATCAAATTAATTTATATGCTTTTGGTTTTATTAGAGTTTATTTAATCGCCATACTAAAACTTAATCCTTTAACAAATTAACCAGGCAAATACTTTCTTGTTGCACGCCTTTTTCTGACCTAAAATCACAACAGTTCATATGGCTTAAATAGCTTGGTTAAAAATACAAGACGGATTCATATTTAATGGAAGAAAATCAATTATTTATTCAAATATCTGACACATTGTCTCAAGGGAAGCTGGATGTTGCAGCTCAAATGGCAGAAGAGGCGATAGTTCAATTTCCACAGAGCGCTCAGCTATATTTTATATCGGCAGCAATTTCTGCCCAGTCAGAACTCTATGAAGAAGCGATTAATCGGTATAATTTAGCTCTGGAACTTAATCCTCAACTTCACATAGCAAACTTTCAATTAGGACTACTTCTAGCGACTCTAGGACA
Source organism: Paraneptunicella aestuarii (assembly GCF_019900845.1). Lineage (NCBI taxonomy): Bacteria > Pseudomonadati > Pseudomonadota > Gammaproteobacteria > Alteromonadales > Alteromonadaceae > Paraneptunicella > Paraneptunicella aestuarii. The sequence goes on from NZ_CP074570.1 coordinate 3,358,352, forward strand.
AATTGAGCCATCCATAGAAGTGCTAACACGTTTATCCGAAGACGCCATTATTTATCTCAATCGATTTGCAAAAGGCTTAATCCTGGTATTAACGGCAGAAAACAACCAGAAGAAACTTACTCAAGCATTAGAATTTATACAGGAAGGCATCAGATTAAATCAGGAGAATCTATACCTGAACGACGATATGCGAGGGATCGCTGAAAGAATTGAAAATGAGTTATCTACAATGCCAGATATGCAACTAGCAACAAATGAAGAGACAGACGAATCAGACCAAAGCCATTTGCTCGATATTTATCAAAACAAACATTAGAAACCATCTGTGAATTATTTAACTACACCAAGACATCTATAGGGAGAGCAAAATGGTTGATCGTATTTCTAAACCAGCTCCACCGACCCCCGCTAGCCGAATTCGAAAAACTAACAAAGCCAAAGGAACTGCTAAAGAAGCTCAAAAATCTGATCCGCCCTCGCAATCTCTGACTGAACGAGTCATGTCTAAAATAGATTTTAAAAATATGTCCTCTGAAGCCAAAATCCGCCGCCAAATGGTATTTCATACCTTATGTGACATTCTGGGCGAAAAGGCTGTCAGCTCACCCCAATTTGCAGAATTAGTGGAGAAAATAGATAACACTTTAGCCAATAGTTCTTTGACGGAAGAGCAACTTAAAGAGGTCATAAAAAAGAAATCGAATAAATGAAAGCTGAAAGAACCAAGTGAGAAATTAAACCCAGGAAAGTTTATGTCTTAGTTTTTTTAATGCTTGTTTATGAAGCTGAGATACTCTCCCAACTGTCAGGTTCAAATGCATTGCAATATCAGAGAAACTATTAATTTTTTGGTAATGCATATCCAGAATTTCTCTTTCAACGTCGGTCAAACAATCCATGTAATGCCAAATTCTGGTGTGTAAGTGAGCAAACTCGACAGTGTTATATCTTTGCCCATTTAATACCATTTCGGAATTATGCGCATCGTCATGCTCCAGCAAAAATCCAACAGCAAGCTCGACAATATTATCGATGATAGCTTCAGCTGGCGATTTACTTGAATCGGCTAATTGAAGTTTTTCCAACCGTTCTTCTAATATTTGTTTTTTACACTGATACTGGTTCGCACTTTCAGAGAAACGATACAAATGATTAAGCACTTCTCCTCGAATTCTTTTCTTGGCAAATGATTTAAACGGCACTCCGAAAGAAGGCTCATAACGCTCAATCGCTTCCAACAGTCCGATCGACGCATATTGTTCCATATCTTTAAGCTCCAAATCCTTTCCTAATGAGCGACTATAGATTTTACGGGCAATCGCTTTGCTCCACTCTTGATAGCGTTCAAATAATTGAGCCCTGCTATTTTCCCAATCACAATCTCGGGCAGGCCATACATCAATATGACCGACCCAATTTATGGTCATTTTTTGGTTTTGAAGAAAGTCCATGTCCTCACCCAGCTAAGTCATAATACTTGCCATCAAAGACTGAGTAACCAAGCTCCATCCATCAACCAATATAAAAAGCATAATTTTAATCGGCAGCGCTATCGATATAGGAGGAACCATTATCATACCCAGAGCCATCAACGTGCTGGCAACAATAAGATCTATTAGTAGAAATGGAATGAATATTACGAATGCGATTTGGAATGCAGTCTTTAATTCACTGAGCATAAATGCAGGGATTAAGTGAGATAGTTCGATATCTTTTGCTTCTGCCGGAGGTTGAGCCGAGGCCATATTCAACACGGCGGCAAAATCCTCTTCTCTTGTTTGCTGGATCATAAAACTACGAAATGGCTCAAATCCCTTTTCTACAGCTTCCACAAACGTAATTTCGTCACTCAGATATGGCTTTAAAGCAAGTTCTTTAGCTTCCGAAAAAACGGGCTGCATCGCAAACCAGGTTAGGAAAAACGCCAAGGTTATAATGACGATATTCGGAGGCGTTTGCATAAGTCCCAGTGCCTGGCGAAGCAAAGACAAGACGATCACAATGCGAGTAAACGCCGTCATAGCAATTAAAGCGGCAGGTACAAAGGAGAGCACTGTCAACGTCAGTAATACTCTCAGCTCTGGAGCCAGAGTCTCATCGGCCGTTGCTTTTTCTATAATTTGCAACACATCACTTTGCGCCCACGACACCTCTGGAAATAAAACCAGAAAAGCCATAATCGACAACAGAACAACTCTACTCATCAACTTTCTTTCCTTGACTGTTAATAACATTTTGTTCTGAAATTCCGTTATCAGAATGCCTCATTTCCGCTTCTTGTTTGATCTTATCAAGCAACAGAACTCCAGAATCTGTTTTTAAGACCACATACAAAGTATCTTCTCGAACAATTTCCTGAAGTGAGGTATTTCTATCAATCTGGTATGACTTGTACCTCAGATTATTCGCCTTTTGACTCCATCTGGAATTGCCTAATACCGACTTTCCTTTAGCTGCTCGATGTCTTAGAAACAAAGACAATCCGACCAATATCAGTAGAACAATAATGAGCACAGCAAATTGTGAGAAATCCACACTGCTTTGTGCTTTAAAGCCCAGATCTTGCATTTCCAACTATTCCGATACTTCCGTAATTTCAACGCCAAATTGCCCATTCACAGCCACCAGATTGCCTGTGGCAATAACATTTCCATCAACAATCAAGTTAATCGGTTCATCAATTTGCTTATCCAAACTGAGCACTTCACCAGCTTTCAGAGAAAACAATTTCTCCAGAGTAATAGTGCTACCTCCCAAACTAACTTCCACATTCACAGGTACAGATTTAACTAACTGAAAATCCCTTTGTGATAGAAGCACTTCATCTGAAGGTTGGGAGATCACTTCAGCTAGTTCGATGTGTTTAACATTTGTATCAACTGTCATTTTACTCACTAAACAGCAATGCCTTGCTGCCCTCACGTTTAACTAAAAAAGCATTTAGCTGAATTGCCGAATCTTCCGTTTTCAACAATACCGACTGATCCAATGGATGATTTAAAGTAACGACATCCCCTGATTTCAAATTAAGTAACTCATCAAGTGTAAGTCTCGCTCCATGCAGCTTAGCCTCAAAACTAACCTGTCGTTTTTTCGTTGCTTCCTGCCTTGATATCAAAGTGGCTTGATATTCAGGCTGCTCATAAACGCCAGCTAATTTGAAAACATCAACACTCATTAGAACCTTAATTTCGCATCCTGCTATGTTCATACAAACCGTAACCCCATAAGAACAATGAATACCTTGTTGTTCTGCTCTTTGGAAACCTTTCAGTCCTAACTGTAATAACAAGTCTTCAATCAGCTTATTCGTTAAGATTTCCAATACGGGTTCCGAACAGTCAACGTCCGGTTGCTCTATAGAGAATCCCAATGAAGCCATTGCTAATTGAGGTAATACAAGCAAGGCATTACTTATCACTAATTGAGAATGGTTATCTGTGTGCTCAAATAAGCAATCGCCGTTTAGACACTCCTGAACAGCAAACAACTTATCGTTAAACACCACCTCAATACGGGATGCTTCTGCAACATCAGAGACAAACCATGTGCGAATCCACTGATTCAGGCGCTCATGTAGCCAGAACTCTACTGGCTTTCTAGATTGCTGGTTGATGACCGCCAACCTTCTCATGACTTATCGGCTCCGGGTATTTTCATAAAGCTGATCAAGCAGCTGATTAGCTACATTAAGAATGCGAGAGCTAGCCTGGTAGCCTCGTTGAATAATGATCATGTCAGCAAATTCTCTTGATAAATCGACGTTAGAAAGTTCGATACTTTCTGCAACCAAGGTTCCCAAACCTTTTTCACCGGGTTGACCAATCGTTCTTGAACTCCCCTCTAATGCTCTAAAAACACTACCTGAAACCTGTTCAAGGTTGCTTTGATCGGCAAAGGTAGCAAGTGCAATATTAGGCCCATCCAGGGTTTCACCATTGGCATACTCAAGATTGATAGTGCCATCTGAAGAGAATGAAACTTTTGTCAAACTAGATATGGCATGGCCATCAACAACCGTTCCCTGAATGGTGGAAGAGGCTCCCCCAGAAACAGAAGTTGAGTCAGCAAAGCTTCCATTGACACCAAAATTAACGCTAATAGTATCTGTACCACCATTTAAATCAGTAATATCGAAACTCAAGGTATTAAAATCCGTTAATGGCGTTCCATCTACATCAAAACGAATTTCACCACTATGAATAACATTGCCATCAGCATCTTCGATATCAACAAGCCAACTTCCAGCAGTAACTGCTGAGTTATTGGTAAACTTGAAGGTTAAATCCAGTGACTCGCCCAAACCGTTAAATACGGTAATACCGGCTACATCATGGCTTGTCATATCTGTAGACAAATTGCCCGCAAAATCAATCGTGGTTGTAGGGGTAGGCGCTAAAACTCGATAAGAGCTAATATCAATAGGTACTAATTCACCTTTTGCATTCACTGCGGCAACTTGCCCACCGGAATTACTATCAATCAAGATCCCTTCGTCATTGAATTGAAATTGACCAGCACGAGTGTATTGAACCTCTCCATCATTTAATAAGACAAAAAAACCCTCACCAGAAATAGCTAAATCGCCAGCATTTCCCGTTTGTCTGATATCACCATCACCAAAGCGATAACCATTACCAGAAATTTGAGCGCCAAGAGCGCCATTTTCACTGGTTAAGCTTCGATAGAATGTGTCTTTCCCCTTAAATCCCGGGGTATTCATATTTGCAATATTGTCACTGATATTGTCCAGATTTCTGGAAAATGACAGCATGCCTGCCAATCCATTAAAAAATGCCTGAAACATATTAATTCTCCTTTCTAGGCAAGCTATTTTTGTACTAATCTGACGTCTGCAAGTGCAACATCCGTCAGGAATTCATTACTACTATTTTTAACCGTCAAATGGACGCCACTGCTGTTAAAACTTATGCCTTCGACTGAACCATCAAACAAGCTGTTACCGTTGATAACTTGCACGGATTGTCCAAGTAATTGCAGACCTTGAGCCGAAGATTCCATCGTTAACATGTTGGATAAACTTTCATTCATCAGTCGGGTCTGTTCCAAACTGGTAAACTGAGCCATCTGCGCAAGAAACTGGCTGTTATCTACTGGCTCTAAAGGATCCTGGTTGGTTAGCTGCGCAAGAAATAATCGAATAAAATCCTCCTGATTTATCGCGTTATTACTCAACTCCTGACCGCTATCAACAACGGTTCCTCCAATTGCATCAATCATGAGAATCTCCCCTGGTCGTTATCCGAATTCCTATCAAAAACATTCCAAATTAAACTGCCGTTAATCACCAAACGTTGGATTTTATTTTCATTGGCAAATTCACTGTTTACCAAGCGTGTAGCTAGCGTCTGCTTATCCAGTTCACTCATTTCATAATCCCTATACCAAAAAGTATTCCCTTCATTCCCTGGCGTTTGCATAAAGAAACGCTTAACGATTTCACTGTGGATTGGATTTAACTCGATATGAGCCCAGACTCTTTCTGTGGAATTAGAAAACTGTTTCTGTGAAGCATTAACGGCAAAGGCATTATTAACTACCTCTGAGATTAAAGTTGGTAATGAATTTTGCTCTTTATTCAGAACGGTTTCAGTCTTGGCAACAAATTCCTGATTTTTCATTTGCTCCACTGAATTGAGATATAATCGAGTGCCAGACTGTTTGGACAATAGATCGCTGTGGGAAATAATTGATAGATAGCCATTGCCCAAACTACCTAATGGCAAAAGGCGTTGTTGTAGCAGTTTGGAATCTCTACTCTCAGAACTATTTGTATTTGATGACAGGCCAGATACTGCATAAACATTTAAATTGATAGCGCCACCAAGGCCGCTTACGGCAGTATCGTTTTTCTCATTAGCTAACAATAGGTGATAGCTGGAAATTTCCCCAATTCCATCTCCCAGGGTATTCACGGATAAATCAATATCACCAGCTTGCTTTCCAGAAGCCAGTAGATGGCTATGGTCAATCCAGCTTTGAGTTGGGGTAAGCCAATGCGAAGCCTGATCGGCCATTTGCAACTGTCCATTATTCAAAGACGATTCACTTGAAAAAGCTTGTTTCTCTTGTGACTTGTCACCAAGCAAATCCTGAAATTGCTTCGGGTCCATTTTCTGGTTTCCATCCACGAATCCCTTGAATTCACTTGCAAGTAAGGACGCTAATACTTTCATCACTATCTCCCCCGATATCCACGCAACTGACTGATCTGCTCCAATTCACGTTTATCTATTTCCAGATTAAACTCCTTTTGATAAGCCTCTTTCCGCTCCTCTAACCATCCAAGATTCTTTTTGCTATCTATGTAACCAGAAATAGCAATATCCATAACCTCTTCAGCCTCCCTAAGTTGCTCTTGCGCATGTTGGCATTGTGTATGTTCTCTATTCACCAAGCCACCAGCACCAGCCATAAGAACGGGAGACAAGTTGTCGCCACTAAAATACTTGTTAACCTGTTCTTCAACTCGACTTAATTGCGCCCGCTGTTGTTCAAAAACGTTCTGCTTTTGTTCTCGTTCAAGCATAGAAGCATGTAGTTTCTGCTGTTCATTTTGAACATGAACCTGCTGCAGCTTTTTCAACCGATTAATTCGATTCAATTTAGTCTTTACGGGTAACATCTATGAGTTCTCCTAACTTGAATAACTGCTCACGACAAGACTCCAAAGAATCAGCATTGTCAGTATCCTGAACCAAAAAAGACTTAATATGCTGCCAGGCTTCAAGTAGTGTTTTTCTCTGCTCAGAACCTTCACTATCAAATAATCCCAGCTCAAGAATGTCCCTGTTTTGCTCATAGTCAGAAATACGTTGACGTAATGAACGAGCAACCTGCTTAATCCCATCGTTATTCAATTTGGTATAAATTCGACTGATGCTTTTCAACACATCAATAGCAGGGTAATGATTACGCTCTGCGTATTCTCTGGACAAAACGATATGACCATCCAATATGGCTCTGACACTATCCACAACAGGATCAGTGAAATCATCTGACTCAACCAATACAGAAAACAATCCAGTGATCGAGCCACTATTTCGAAAATTGCCACAACGCTCAATGTAATAAGGCAGCTCGGTAAAAACAGACGGGGTATAACCTTTCACTGTTGGAGGCTCTCCTACTGCCAAACCAATCTCCCTTAATGCCATGGCATAGCGAGTAATAGAGTCGACCATGAAAAAGACATTTTTTCCCTGTTGAGCAAAATGTTCAGCGTACGCCATTGCTGCTCTGGCAGCCTGAACTCTCATTAATGGAGACTCCTGGGCTGTAGCTGCAATAACAACCGATTTTGCTAGCCCTTCTGACCCCAAAGTATGATTAACAAATTCTTCAACTTCCCGCCCACGTTCACCGATGAGAGCGACAACGTTCACATCGGCTTCTGAATGCTGACAAATAGATGACAAAAGCGTACTTTTGCCCACTCCACTGCCAGCCAACAAACCCAAACGCTGGCCTTTTCCCATGGTTAGCAAACCGTCAATGGCACGAATTCCGGTACTCATCACTTCAGAAATAGGTTCCCTGGACATAGGATTAACAATGCTATGCCGCACCGGTTTTCGATTGGCCTTATGTTTGAATGACGGATTATCCAATGGCTCACCGAAACCATTCAGAACATGTCCGAGGTGCTTGTTCGTGGTACTTATACCTGCGTAACTGCCAGTACCTTTTACTTGGGTTGAGTGATGAATACCGAGCGTAGATTGATAAGGCATGAGTAAAATACGGTCATCTCGAAATCCTACAACTTCCGCTAAAACCGCCTGTTCAGCCCGGTTTGGATCCGACAGCTCACACAATTCACCAATAAAAGCACCGGGCAATGTTGCTTCTATGGTTAAACCAACAGATTGCAATACATAACCACAGCGGGATGTTTCGGGAATATTGTCAATAACGCTTTCAATCGCGCTACACAAAGCTGCCATAGACATGATTAGCTAACACCTCCGCTGTGTTCTGCTGGAACATTGTCAGTTGCATTATTTTCTACTGAATAATTTTTTAACTCTTGAATGAACTGCTCGAATAATCCTTGCAAATCTCGTTGGATATCGCCGGACTGCAACGCCAATCGATAACTTCCAACAGACAGGTTCGAATCTGATTTCAATTCAAAAGGCAGTTCGGCATCCCCCTTGATTTCCGTAAATGACTCGAATTGAACTTCCGGTAAATACAGGATTTTAGGCTGATACTTTCCATATTGAGCGGCTAAATCCCTAACCAGTTCATTGATATATCGCTCATCAAATAAGTTCACTTGTAATAACTTGCATAAGGCTTTAGTGAGCAAATAAACGAAAGTCTCTTCTTGTTCAATACACCAGTTGGCTTGCTTTTCTTCCTGCTCAACCATACTCAACCATACATTTATGGTTTGTTCTAATTCAGAACGAACATTTTGAATTTGTTCATTAAACTGTTCTTCTGCAGAATTTCTTGCTTCCAGAAAACCTTTTTCTTCGCCTTCTTTTCTCGCAGCATCTTTTAGTTCTACAAAATCACTCTCAAAAGTCTGCCCTATTAACTCGCGCCTGGCCTCTTCATTCAAAGAAGCAAGATACTCACGTCCAAGCTCCAAGCGCTCATCAGCCGTCAACGCATCCAAATCTATACACTTATGATTCTGATGAGGCATCGCCTGTTGCTTCTGAACTGGCGTCAATCTAACTTCCGATGAAGGCACAAAAGAATGATGAGAACCTTTAACTGGAGCAGACTTAATGACTGGCATGTTTATCTCCAGCAAGTGCCGTATTTACCGTATGTTCCGACATTTCCATTAACATACGTCGCACAGAATCAGTCACCGTCACTTCATGACAGTGGATCTTCTGCACCTGAGACTTGAGTACAGGACATTGAATATGAGAATAAGAAGCTTGAGGCTCCGCAACCTCAGATAGCTTGTCCCCAAGCAAGCATTCTTTCGCCTGTTGCGCTTCAATAGCTCCAGCCAATAATGCTTCAATCGTAGGTCGCCCCAGTGATTTCACAAACTTGACCGACTTCTTCAAACGTTTTCGCTGTTCACTGGGTAAACGAGACATAATCCAAAAACGATCCCGCCACGGCAGACAAGCCAACTTCAAAGACAACATTTTCTCTGGATCATACAGCCCTGTATTAATTGCCATTTTTGACCTCATCCTGACTTAACCATTGCTGGGCTTCTAGCAGCAACTTCTCTCTTTCGTCCTGACTTAAAGCAGGCTGCCTTGTTATTACCCAAACGCCAGGAATAACAAGAAGCAACAACAACCACCAAGAGCTTAAGCCTGCCCATGAATTACTTTCCGGGTTGCTATTGGCAGATTTAATGTCTGTTGTCTGGGAAAGTTGAACAGCCGGAGAATGAGGCTCTTCATTTTTAACCGATAAAACCGCGGTTCTGTCTTTAAGCACTGCAACCGCAATGTTATCACCTCGATAAGTATTCACTCCCAATCCAGCGATAAGCAAATCTTTGATAGTCGCCACTTCGTCCTTATGCAGATCTTCACGCAAAGCAACCGCAACATTCATGACTTTAATTTCACCCGCTGAGAAAACCACCTCCTCCGTACGCTTACCATGCTGATATTCAGTTTCACTCTCACGAGTCAGAGTATTTTCAACATTGCTTTTACGTGTGGGGTTGTGCTCCTGATTTTGCTGAGATTCAACCTTACGAACAATGGCACCTTCGCCTTCTGCGTTAGCAATATAGTCTTGAACCAATTGCTTGCGTTGATCGAAGTTCAGTGTCACATCAACAGAAACCGCGATGTTTTCAGGTGAAATCGCCAGAGATAATAGTTTGTAAGCCTTTGCTACCAATTGCTGCTCTATTTCCTGCTTGGCAGCAATCTGCTTACTCATGCTCTTGGTAGAGGAATCGTTAACGTTGCTAATTAGTATCCCACTGTCATCAAACACCGCCACATTTTGCACTTCCAGGCTTTCAACGGCATTAGCAACCAACACTTGTACAGCCTGAATTTGAGCTTCATCAAGCTTCACATCCTGGAGCAGTTCCAGATACACCGCAGATTTAGCTTGTTCCTGTGCGCTGGAAAACAAACGTTTAGGTGCAAATGTGATGTGAACTCTGGCAGAAGCGACCCCCGGCATTGACGAAATAGTACGCGCCAGTTCCCCTTGCAATGCCCGTTTATAAGTCACTTCCTGAGTAAAATCAGTCATGCTGTAATCGGTATTTTCAAACAGCTCCAATCCCTGAATTTGAGGCAACCCCAAATCGGCTCTCATGGTGACTTTCAAACGCTCAACTTGTTCTTCAGCCACTGAAATTGTATGGCCTGATGGCGTTTCAACTAACTCATACGGCACCTTGGATTCTTCCAGATAGGCGATAGCCTGAGCAGCACTTTGCTCATTCAATTGCTCGAATAGCGGCTTTTGTTTCGGATAAAGCAACCAGATTGCAACGCCTATAAAAGCACAAATCAAAATAATGACCGTACCAAAGAACATTGTGCGTTTGGCAGGACTAAATTCATTAATGACATCAACCATCGTACTACACCTGCATTCGCATAATTTCCTGGTAGGATTCCAGCAGCTTGTTGCGGATCTCAACCATCAGTTTCAATTCCATTTTGGCTTTTTCCATAATCAGCATCACTTCATGTGTACTGACATTCTTATCCAGCGATAGCGCATGAAGCACAGCTTCCGATGCTTTTAGGCTGTCATTAACCTGTGCCACGCCTTCGCTGACAAGATTAGCAAATGAACTTTCGGCTATTGCTTTTCCTGCACCAATGTCACCAATATCAGCAATCGTTGTTTCGGTGCTTTGAGCAATCGCAGCGATTGATTCAATACCTGTACTCATCATTACTTCCCTATTTCCAGCGCTTTGAGTGTCATATTCATCTGATTATTAAAGGCTTTGACATTGGCTTCATAAGCTCTGGTCGCATCACTCAGTACAACCATTTGGGCAGCCATATCTACGTCAGCCACACGAACAAACCCTTGCACATCTGCTGCGGGATGTTCCGGTCGATATTGCTTTTTCTCACTCACCTGCAGCTGTTGCAATTGAAGATTGTCTTTATCAAACACTTCACCGTTAAACGAGGTTTGATTGACCACGGTTTGTAATGCGAATGGCGCCTTTCCCGTTTGCACTGTATTGGCTTGCGCAATATTGAAGGTTGCTGCATCCACGCGCATTTTCTGGTATTGCAAACCAAATTCAGCAATAGCCATAACCTCTGTCACCGCCATTATCGATTTCCTCCCAATACGGTTCCCATCAATCCCATTTTTCGATTAATCACTTCTACCAATGCCTGATACTCCAACATGGCCTTGGTCGATTCTGAATTGGCTTCCTGCAAATCAACAGCGTCACCAGTATTGGTTTGCAACTGATCCACCAACCCCGTTCCCAATGCATTTAATTCACTTAAATAAGCGCTTTGCTTTGCTTCAGGCATCTGCTCGATGCGGTTCAGAATCTCCGAAAAGTCCACTTGTAACTTCTCGTGATTACCTACATTTGCCATATTTCTTGCGGCGACAATTTGCCTCATGCTGTGCATGTTTAGAGCGAAATTGGCCAGATTTAAAGTTACTTCGTCCATCACGTTCCCTATTGAATAATGAGTTCAGCGTGCAATGCGCCAGCTTTTTCAATGGCTTGCAGCACAGCAATAAGATCACGTGTACTGAGATTAAGGGCTTTTAATGCCTCAACTAATTCTCCAATACTGGCACCATTAAAAGTTCGTACATTTCCACCGGACGTCTCTTCAACAGACATATCGCTATTGGCAATAACCATTGATTCAATTGAATCCGGTGTTTCTCTAAAATATCCTGCGGGCTGAGAGGCGCTGTAAGTGGTTTTGATGTTTAACTTAAGAGCACCATGAGAAATAACAACATCATCAATTTTTACTTCGGCACCCGCTACAACTGTGCCATTTCTCTCATTAACAACCACTCTTGCGTACTTGTCGGGTTCCACTTGCAGAGATTCAATTTCAGCCATCACTCCCAATAATCCGGCCTCCTGGGTAAATTTCACTTGCACTTTGGCAGGATGATTGGAATACACTTTTGCGGCAGGAAAATGGCGTTGCAATGACTCAATAATTCGTTGGGCAGTGGTAAAATCTGGCTTGTTAAGAACCAATGTCAGACCATGATCAATACTGAAATCGTATTCAATGGCCTTTTCAACTTTCGCACCATTTGGCACAACACCTACAGTTGGGTGATTTTTACGAACACTGTTGCCGTTGTAGTCAAATTGATAGCCGCCAACAGAAAGAGGCCCTTGCGCCAAAGCATATATTTCATCATTAGCGGCTTTTAACGGTGTCAGTAACAAGGTTCCGCCTTGCAAGCTTTTCGCATCTCCAATCGACGATACATTCACTTCCAGTTTATCTCCCTCTTGGGCGAATGCGGGCAACGTGGCAGTAACCATAACAGCAGCCACATTGCGACTACGGATATCGTCTTGAGCAACATTCACTGCGAAACTCTGTAACGTGTTTCTGAGGGACTGCATTGTGGCTTTGTTATTACTTGAGTCACCAGAACCGGATAAGCCAACGACCAGGCCATAGCCAATCAAAGGGTTATCCTGAACACCCTCAATACGCGCAAGTTCTTTCAGTCGGACGCCACTGCTGGCCATGGAGGGCAAAGCCAGGAATAACAGCAGCAAGGCTAAAATGTGTTGTTTATTCATCCCTAAAATCCTAACCAGTTAATGAATCTGGCAAGCAAGTTACTGTTCTTGCCTTCGGTTACAGAGCCGTCGCCATCAATACTGATCTCTGCATTTTGAATACGAAACGACGGTACAGTATTGGCGGCACTCACATCTTCTTTTCTTACTTTTCCTTTAATCTTGATGACCTGAGCCTCTTCATTGATGCTCACCGTTTGAGTTCCCTCAATAAAAAGGTTGTGATTCTCATCAATATGGGTCACAACAGCTGTTATCTGAGCCTTTAAGAAACCGTTTCTATTGGTACTGGCTTCGCCATCATTGCCAGCTCCCAAATTAATCCCAGCCCCCCAATTACGCTCATCCACCGATGCAGTTCCAGCCAAGGCAAAATCACCACTGCTGCCTTCACCGGCACTGCTGGTTGCCTGAGCATTTTCGTAAATCAAAATGGTTATCCCATCACCAACCCGGTATGCCTTTTTGTCTTCATAAAGCGCCTGAAAACGGTTGGCGTCATATAAAGAACCCGCCATCGCCGAATGCGATGCAAACAGGTTGAGCACCAAGGTCATCAACACAAGCTTCAACACGCTGTTCGAGACATTAAACAGATACATTTACAACTCCTTTTGCCACCACTGTGGCTTTACTTGTTCTCGGACTGTCTTGTACTTTCACACTGATTTCTTCCCCATGATTTCCTGAAGACATGGCGACGCCCTGAGTCGAAATCTGGATAGCGCCATGAGAAAGTGTCACTTTTACCCACTCCCCCTGGGCAACAAGAGGTATCGGTATTACATCGCGATGAGACAGCAGATAGCCCTTCGAGAGCTGTTTAACCAGCTGATACTTTTCCAGTTCACTTTCTGTGATCAACTTATCGCCTCGCCAAGGCACTCTTACGTGCGACAAATCCAGTTTATTTAAAGGAGTGTTCATGGCTGCTTTCGCATTCAATTTAAGTGCTTTCGCGCTAAATTGAGCGTCATACTGAGCAGCTGCGTCATAAGTACCACTTGATGTTTCGATGGAAAGTTGAACCTCAATACCCTCATGGCCTGGAGTAGACACATTTACAACTCTCACCCCTTTTGCCTGCTCTTCGATACAAGGGATCGTTCTTTCATCCACCTGTAATGAATTGAGTATCAAATACCCTGGCAGGGATGACTGAATCTCTTGACTGATCATGGCTTGGCTGTCAGTCAATGACACCGGGTAACACCATTGCAGCCATGATTTTTTGATACCTTTCCATGTCAGTGATTCTGTAGTAACACCTTTCGTTTTCGCCCATTCAACAACCTGTTCCTGAGTAACCCAACCTTGCAATGATTCAGGCCATTCTGTATTCAAAACGTCGTTCGGCCATAAGTCCCTTTCACTCGCCTGCAACTGCAGCACGTCCGTTACCATAACGGGAGCCTGAAGACGGTTAATGCTTTTCTGGAAGCTCATCGCCTGCGCAGATAAACTCAATGTAAATACGCTCAATGCCATACAGCATGGTAATAGCTTGTTTTTTTGCAGGAACGTTATGAGCAGCAACATCACGACACCAAAACCTAACGACGCAGGTTATTGACCGTATCCAGCAACTGATCTGAAATCTGGATAATACGTGCGTTCAACTGATAACCACGTTGGGCTAACATAAGGTTGACCATTTCTTCTGTCATGGAAACGTTAGACACTTCGGTCATGCCTTGTTGGATATGACCAAAACCGTCTTGTCCGGGCTTGCCATAAAACACGTCACCAGTCTTATCGTTACCAGTGAAAAGGTTCTGCCCTATGCTGTTCAGCATCTCCTGATTTGAAAAACGCGCCAGTTCAATGTTGCCCAATACAACCCGTTCGCCTTGTTGCCCTAACCTTGCAGACAATTCACCATCTGGAGAAATTTGCATATCAACGGCATCTGGAGGAAGTTGAATATTAGCGCTCAAACGAAAACCGTCTTTCGTGACCAGATAACCATCCTGATCAAGGCGTAACCTTCCCGCTCTGGTATAGGCGTAATCACCGTTTTCCAGTGTCACTTCCAAAAAGCCATTTCCCTGAATGGCTAGATCAAATGGGTTGAGCGTCTGTTTAAGTTCACCCACTGAAAAATCCAGAATATTTGAACCAATTTGAACGCCTGCGCCATTGCTTTTGTTGTCAGTAGATTGTTGGGCGGAGATTTGACTGGCATTAGACTGATAAACCAAATCAACAAAGTTCACCTGTGATTTTTTGAATCCAGGCGTTGAGGCATTGGCAATATTGTTTGAAATAACATCAATTAATTGTTGTTGTGAACTCATGCCTGTTTCAGCAATGTATAACGATTCAATCATTTACTTTTTCCCTAGTTCGTTGATGCCGGCATTCTTGATTTGATCAAGCGCATGAAATGCTCTTTGCAAGCTTTCCGCATGACGAGATGTCTCAATCAAACGGATCATGTCTTGAGTGGTATTAACGTTGGCACTGTTCAAAGCGAATTGTTCAACCTGAGCCGATGCGGGTGAATATGAGGCATTGGCAAAAAGACCCGCGCCACGGTATTCCGTTTTTTCAGTCCCATTCATGGTAACTAAAAACAGCTTGTCGACTTCATGACCAGCCACATGCAGTTCACCATTCGCCTTAATCTCAATGTCGCCTTCTGGCAGTTGAATGTAACCAGATTCTCCTAACACCTTACCGCCAGAAACATGCAATAAATTACCGTCCTTATCAGTATGTAAACGGCCATGTCTGGTCAGTAAGGTTTCGCCGTTGAGTTCGACTTGCAAATAAGCATCAGAAAGAATGGCAACATCCAAGGAGCGTTGAGTTTTCTGAATAGTGCTGTTGCTGTTAGCGAGAAGAGTTTGCAGCTTACTTCCTTCAGAACTACTCATGTATTCAGAAAAGACATGAGATGCCTGAAACCCAGGGGTTTGAGCATTAGCCAAATTCTGGCTAATCACCTCAACCTTGGAAATATCATGTTGCAGACTTTGTAGTATGTAATCTATGGGTTCCATTGTACTTCATTCCTGTCGTCAGCAAGCTGACAGCTAATACATATAATTAGGCGTTGCTTACGACTTCACCATTTTCTCGAATCATTCCAAATGAACGCACATTCACCGTTGTCGGTATCTCATTAAGAGACAATACGTGTAATTGAGGTAAGGCTCGTTCACAAAACAGATATAACTTCCTGCGCAGTATTGGTGTGCAGAGCAAAACCGGGGTTAAACGCTTTGATAACATGCGCTCGACATAGGTTGATAATGAACGTAGTAATGTTTCCGTAACATCGCCATCCAGCATCAACGAATTACTGTCACTGGCATCCCCTACCCCTGCCACTAATCGTTGTTCTAATCTGGGTTCAAAGGTTAAAACGTTAAGCGATGCTTCGCCGTCAGCCAACCCTTGGCTAATCTGATTACGAAGGCGAAACCGAACCTTCTCGGTTAAAAAAACAATGTTCTTTTCTTGTCTCGCTGCATCAACCAGTTCTTCTAAAATCAGTGGTAAATTTCGTATGGATACTTTTTCCTGCAATAACTGCTGCAGAACTTTCTG
Source organism: Paraneptunicella aestuarii (assembly GCF_019900845.1). Classification (NCBI taxonomy): domain Bacteria; kingdom Pseudomonadati; phylum Pseudomonadota; class Gammaproteobacteria; order Alteromonadales; family Alteromonadaceae; genus Paraneptunicella; species Paraneptunicella aestuarii. Next base: position 3,374,664 of record NZ_CP074570.1, read on the forward strand.
AACATCGGAATAACTCAATACACTGGGTATTAGTTCATCAACCAAACCATGCTGTTGTTCTGCAACTCTGGATAACAATTTCTCAGTCTCAGAACGGGTTAGAAACTCAGGACTATATTTCTTTAGCGTCTCGGTAATATGAGTCAGAAACGTTGTTTCAGGATCAACAACGGTAAAACCGGCTTTTCTGGCTGGATCGGCGAGTGTTGTTTCAACCCATAAGGCTGGAAGGCCATAAGTAGGCTCTTTCGTTTTTATACCGGCAATACCCTGTTTTTTACCGGTTGGATCAATTGCCAACATAAGATCAGGATGAATCTCTCCACTAGCAACCTTAGCCCCGTGAATCAGCAATCGATAATGATTTCCCGTCATCCCTCTATCTTGTATTACAGAATGCACAGGTATCACCAAGCCATAATCAAGTGCAAACTGTTTACGGAAATTAGCCAGTCGCTCATTTAAAGTGCAAGACTCGCCATTGATATAACTGTATATGTCCGTACCCACTCTTAGTTCAAGCTGTTCAATGTGAGTTAAGCGGTACAAGTCCTCTTGCCTGGTAGATTCAACGACATCTTTCGATAATGGGTCTTCATACTGGCTTTCATGACCACTATCATTGACGCTTTCTTTTTCAGTTACATCTCTTCGAATACTGAAAAAAGCCATAAACCCAATTAAAAAAGCCAAAAATAGAATGGGTAAGGCTGGTAACCCGGGCATAAACAACACAAGTAGCAAGGTCACAACAATGATGACCAATACTCTGGGATGAGAGGTGATTTGAGCAGCCAGTTCTTTGCCTAATTGAGCATCAGATGCTGCGCGAGTAATAATGATGCCTGTTGCAGTTGCAATAATCAGGGAAGGGATTTGGGTAACAATACCATCTCCAACTGTCAAAAGGGTATAGGTATGCAAAGCAGTTCCCCACTCCATTCCCATTTGACCTGTACCAATAGACAATCCACCGATAATATTGATCAGTATGATAATGATCCCGGCAATGGCATCTCCTTTTACAAACTTGGTAGAACCGTCCATTGCACCATAGAAATTCGCTTCTTTCTCAATCTCCAAACGACGCGCTTTCGCATCATGCTCGTCAATCAGCCCCATGTTCAAGTCGGCATCAATGCTCATTTGCTTACCCGGCATACTATCCAGCGTAAATCTCGCCGCTACTTCAGCAACCCTTTGTGCACCATTGGTTACAACAACATATTGAACTACGATAAGGATGAGGAATACGACAAGCCCAATAACGTAGTTCCCACCCACCACATGTGAGCCAATAGACGCAATAACCTGCCCCGCAGCGGCATCATTCAGAATCAATCGAGTAGAAGAAACGTTAAGCCCTAAGCGAAATAAGGTGGCAATTAGAATAAGAGACGGAAATGTAGAAAAGCTCAGAGGTTTATCCGTATAAAACGTTAATAACAGGATAATCAACGCCAAGCAGAAATTGGTGAGTAACAACAAATCCAAAGCAACAGCAGGAACAGGAGTAAAAAGCAACATCAGTATGGCAATCACACCAATGACCAATAGCAGTTCACTTTTTCCTTGCTTAAACATATCCATTTATTACTTCTCCTGCCGATCCATGCCTAAAATACTTCTGAACACTGGCGCAACATCTTTATAGCAGGATTCGGGAATGTATCCGTTTATGTTGCATGTACGGTATAACTGACGAGCCAGTTTAATATTTCTAACAATGGGAACTCGATGAGTACGTGCTAACTTGCGAATTGTTGCTGCATGATGGTCTGCCCCCATAGTTAATACCTTAGGTGCGAACATGGACGCAGGATCATATTTTAGGGCGACGGCAATGTGCTCTGGATTGGTGATCACAACATCCGCATCTTTAACACTGCTTAATGACGCTGCTTTTTGCAATAATTCCTTTTGTATTTGCTTTTGTTTTTGTTTTATTTTCGGGTCGCCTTCCCGTTTCTTGTGCTCATCTTTAACTTCCTGCTTACTCATCATCATCTTTTTAGCAAACTGCCAGTTTGAAAAGATAAAATCCAACAGAGCAATAGGCAGGAGAATCGCCAAAGCCATCAGAGCTAATGAAAATACTGAAGATTGCCAATGTTGGGCAAAAGTATTCTCACTCATTCCATAACTGTCCATAACCACGTCCAACCAACTATCTCCCCACATAAACCAAACAACAGAAATGACTGCCAGTTTTAATAGTGATTTGAACAACTCAAATAAGCTTTTTAAGGAAATAATCTTTTTAAAACCTTCAACGGGGTTAAATCGATTCCAATCAATTGATAAAGGATGTGTGGAGAATACAGGGCCAGTCTGTAATAGGTTGAAAGCAATCGCTCCCAGTACCAAAACAACAAGAATAGGGGCAAAAATCCCAAGGACAGACATCAAAATACTCATACCTATAGACAAAATAGAGTGAGATGAAACATTGACGTTCCCTGCCGTAGCCAACAAATAAACAAACAAGCTTTTTACATCAGCAATCATGCCACTATGTAAAAACCAAAAAGCAGCGCCGCCAAGGGTCAGCATTAACACACCAGTGACTTCTACACTCTTACTGACCTGCCCTTTATTTTTTGCTTCTCGAAGCTTATAGGGAGTAGCCTGTTCTGACTTTTCTTGATCTTCAGCCATTACCTTACAACCCCTAACAACAGCCAATTCCCTTCAAACCATTTGTCCATCGTATTAAAAATTGTTCCGAGCAAAGGCTTAAAGTGCTCAACACTTAAAGACAACAGGTACATTCCTAACCAAATTTTTAACGGTAATGTGACAAAATAAACATTCATCTGAGGCATGGTTTTAGACACAATGCCGCTGAACAGATCCATTAACCATAGACCCATTACAACAGGGCCGATAAGTAATAAAGCAAAACTCAACTGGACGGAGAAATAACTCATAATTTTGCTAACATCGACAACACCATCCCAACGTCCTGGAGGAATAAGCGCAAGCATTTCCCTAAAAGCCAATAAAAGATGATGGTGGGTATTACTCAAAAACAAGCAAAGCGTAACCAACAATACAATGATATGTCCGAGCAAAGGTTCATTATTGTTAGTATGAGGATCCATAACCCCTGCGGCTGCAAAACCAATTTGCATATCAAGCACTCTTCCCATCATCTGAATAGCAGCAATAGCCAACTGGAAACCCAGTAAAATCGCCATTCCCAAAACAAATTCAAAAAGCAGGTTAATGACAAATACACCAATAGACATTGTGAGCCAATTATCGCCAATTCCCGTTACACCAAAGGCTAAAATCAAGGAAATGGAAAAGAGCAACACCAATCTAACCATTAATGGAAAATACTGCATGGGTGAACCATTCATCGCCATGAATAGCGGCGTTAATCTGGCTAGCAACAGAAAATAAGGCTGCAACAAAGAGGAAGTATCCATACTAAAATCCTGCAGCCTGAGAAATAATATGCTTGGTAAAGGAGATTAAAGCGTTTAGCATCCAATGCCCCAAAAAATAAAGCACAATACAACTAACAAAAATTTTGGGAACAAAGGTTAAGGTCATCTCCTGGATTTGAGTAACGACCTGAAAAATGGAAATCAGAACACCAGTCAGCAGTGATGCCATTAGCAAAGGGGTTGCTACAGATAAGCCCGTAGCAAACATCTCCCCCATAAATCCAATTGCCATATCTATATTCATCGCGACTACTTCTCACTCGATGGCTTATTTCTACTGCTTATTTTTTACTGAAAGACTGAAGCAACTGGATATAAGTAATTTCTGGCAAGTGGGATTGAGTATTAAGCAAATCATTAACCATATGATCTGCCTTTTCTATCTCTCCCTGGCTACGCAGTAACATACTATTGGCAAATTTCGCGGTTAAGCAATTCGGGTCAAGGCGCATGGCAACCTTAATTTCATGCTGAGCCTGTTCCATCTCTCCACGATTAGCCAGAACAACGGCTAAACCACCATGAGATTCCGCAAAATTTCTGTTTAGTTCCAAGGCTCTGGAGAAAGATGTTTCAGCAGCTACCAGGTCATCAAGCATGAGTTCACACCATGCTTTCAAGTGCCACGTACCAATATGATCTGGCATCACTTCGGTTGCTTTTTGCAAAGCATTCAAAGCTTCTGGTATTTGCTGATTCAGCATTAATCCCTGCCCTAGCAATGACCACAATCGACCATTTAAGGGGTAACGCCCAGTAGCATGTTGAGCAAGAGATAACGCAGGTACAAAATCAAGATTGCGGTATAGGCATGTAATCTTGGAAATCAACGCATCTTGTTGATTCTCATTGTATTTTAGAACTTCATCCGACATTTTATCTGCATCATCATATCGTTCCATATCTAATGCGATAAGTGAGAGAAGCCCAAGGGAATCAGGTGAATGTTGCTTAACGTGGGAAAGAACGTCAAATGCGTTCTCAAGATCTTTCAAAAACAGGAGAGTGCGAGCATAAAGCTCGGTTAATTCTAAAGGAGGAACATTGGTGCGATCGACAAAAGCAGACTCAAGAACTTCTTTAGCCTGGCTAAATTGGCGCTGCATAAAGAAACACAAGCCAAGCCCATATTCTCGCAAATAATTAGGTGTATCAGGCAATGTTTGAAATAGAGATGCGGCCTCTGAAAAATATCCCTGGTAAGTCAGAGATTGTCCAAATTGCCATATAATGTCGGTATCAGCCTTAAATTGCGGAGTAATAGATTGAAAAAACTCCCAACCAGCAGAGACATCTCCAACTTGTACGTAAGAATCAAGTAAATCTTTGATGATAAGTTTATTTTGAGGATCTTGAAGCCAAAAAGACTTAAGGCGATCGATCTTGGATCTAATTTGAGTATTCATACCTTGTACCCTGAACAGTATTAACTGTACAACTCCCTAACCGTGGCAAGATTTATACTTACCCAAAAACTGAATAATACGAAATACAACATAGTACGTCCTATTCAATTGAGCCTTAGTCTAATTGCAGCGCAGTATAAAAAGCAACTCGAAGTTGTCAAACCAGTTACCGCATGGGTAATTAAACAAACCACAAGGAGGTAACCATCTAATTTTATTAAATAATTCATGAAGATACGTATAACTAATTCCCCCTTACATGAAGCATAAACGGAAAAATAAGGGGAGCATCTTAAACGTTTTCACAAATAAACTCAGACAATCGAACTCCTTTATTTTCACCACGTTAAGACCTTTTTTCTTTTTTGGTGTTAAATTTGACGAAAGTATTTAATTTTTTTTAATTCATTTTAAGAATATAAAATAACCAATAGAAATATATAAAATGGGGATAATGCCTGATCATAAGCGAATTGGTGTATTCAAAAATGTCGTTTTATGAAGCTAGTAATAAAAGGATTTAAAAAGCAAAATATCATTTCAATTGATGATGTTGTCAATATACTAAAGTCCGTCCCCAAACCACATAAAGCAGGTATTACAACCATCGTTTACGATCCCGAGAGGTTTTACAAACGAAGTTACGTAGCGCCTCAACCTATTAATTATTCAGCTCTCGGCGAGTATAGCAACCTCCCAATAGATCATATTTTGATATATGAATTCGCTTCACTTAACCAATTTAGGCACATGCTACTACATGAGATCGGACATCACGTTTTTAGACGGATTTTAACCAGTAGTGAACGTAAAAAGTGGGTGACAGAATTATATCCTGTGGAAGGTAATGTAACCCGTTACGCCCAAACAAATGCCAACGAGGACTTCGCAGAAAGTTATGCCTGCTTTTATACCAATCCACTCGAACTGAAAAAACTCAATAAGAAATTTTTGTATATTAAACAGCTTTTTTAAAGCCTATATCTACTACCACAGCTCTGATCTTCTCCAAGCGACTCCCGCTGCCAATACCAATAAAATGGTTGCTGCCACTACTACGGTCTTGTACCGATTCAAACAGTAAGTCGCCCCCACGGTCAAATCCAGATGGTTAGTAGCATCCACATTCGCACCGACAAACGATGCGTTTTCTGCGGTCACAATATTGATATTGTTCACACTTAACACACTGTTGTTATAGGTGGTGGATTTATCCTCGCTATCACTCTCACTCTGACCATAACTGGCATTAAACGAAGGCCCTCCCGCAGAGCCATACACCGTTTGCTGAACACTGAATGACGCATCTTGAGTGGTAATGGTTTGCTCAAAGGTATCCCGGCTGGCAAGCACATCCAGATTACCCGTCGCTATCGTCATATCACCATCAGCCACTAATGTGCTGCCCTGTATCAGGGTATTGCCCGTTTGACCAAAGGTGTTTTCATCTTCATAGCCCGTGGTAATAGTGATGCTAAATTGACTTATTGGCATTATGAGTATTAATATTTAATACAATTTTGAGCGAGGTACATCATGCAGAGAAATACCAGCGTGACATTGGGCGAGCACTTTGGGCAATTCATTGAACAAAAAGTGCAACAAGGCCGATTTGAATCAACCAGTGAAGCCGTTCGAGCTGGTCTTCGATTACTTGAAGAGCAAGAAATGAAACTGGATATACTGAGAAAAAAACTTGAAGTCGGTGAAACACAGTTGGATCGAGGCGAAGGTATTGATGGTGATAAATTTATGCAGGATCTGATTGGATAGTGACAACTTATTTACTTTCTCCCGCAGCTCAAGCAAGCCTGAAAAACATCAAAGCCTATTCCCTCGAAAACTTTGGAACAATACAAACTCGACATTACCTGAAAAGCTTAAGAGAAAGAATGCAGGCACTGGCAGAAAACCCTGAACGAGGGCGAATTCGCGATGAATTGAAGGTGGGATTTTATAGCGACTTCATAGGCTCACACACTATTTATTACCGAATCAAACCGCCCCATATCGAAATCATTGATGTACTGCATCAATCAATGGATCCCAGCAAACACGTAGAGTAATAAGCAGACAATAATTAAACCACCCTCTTTTTGAAAACCTATGCTGTTGTTATTGCTCCTGCTCTGTCTTTACCTCACATTAAACTCCGATAAAAAACAGCATTTTTTACGCCGAAAACCCGATGCGTTGAACGCAATCTGCTTGCCTATTAAAAACAACAAAAAGCCAGAATGGGTTAAACATAAAGTGATTTACCTAAAAGCCCTCAACCCGGATTTGGGATGCAGAAAAATCGCCGAGCTGTTTAACCGTATTCACCTTAAAAAAGATGCCGAAACGGTGAGTAAATTCTATGTGTATTGCCAACTTAAAATTCATCATTACCAATGGCAAATTCTGCGCAGAAAGCTTAAACACAAGCGCCCGGCTTTTGTTCCTGTAAATACTTGCTGGGGCGTGGATTTAACCACCGTCACCGACCTAAATAAACTCCAACATACCCTGCTTGCTGTGGTCGATTATGGTTCGCGCCGATGCTTGTGCTTACAACCATTAAGCAGCAAGCATTCATGGATTTTGCTAACCACCCTGTTCGCATTATTTGCTCAAGTTGGTAAGCCCAAACGCATAAAACCGATAATGAAGCCGTATTTAGCTCTCTGATTTTCCACTTGGCGATGATACTGGCTGGCGTTAAGCAACAATTCTCCGATATTGCTTGCCCATGGCAAAAAATTGCAGGAGCAAATTTTTAACATCGGAGACTGCGACGATGGCCCGTAGGGTGAGCAACAGGGATGTTGCGAATAAAACGGCAGAGTTGAAAGAATGATTGGTACATTCAAAGCGCGCATTAACAAACTGCTTGTGCAAGATGCAGAGCAATTACACCACTTACTCCCCGACTTTATTCACTGGTACAACACAGTTCGCCCACACTCTCACCTGAATGGACGCACACCGATGGAAGTCTGGAATGGTGTTGATATCTTTCAAACAGGATATAAACAGGCAAGGCATTATGAAAAATGGGGCGGATTGCTTACAGGTGTGGAGCTTATTATTTAACTCAAATCAAGCATTGTTCGATTTACATCGCTTGAGAGTGAATGATGATTAACCGTCCATGGATAGTCGCGGCTTATGCAGAACTTTAGTGAAATTTTTGCTGAAATTAAAAAGACAACAGACTGATTTTTAAACGCTTTTGAAAAAACCAGCCTTGAGGAGTATTACCCGTTATCTATTGGACGTTTGGACGGGGCACGGGGCATTTCGAGTGATTTTTGTGCAAGAAAATTAATCAAAAACTGAGTTTTTTAATATTGAATGGAAAATTTTGCAGAAATCAAAAAGGCAACTAGCTGATTTTTAAACGCTTTTTCAAAAATCAGCCTTGGGGAATATTACCCATTATCAATTGGACGTTTGGACGGGCATATAAAAACTTCATCATCTCTGAAGATTTTAATAAAGTTCAATTCATTTAAATATAATTCATTGTTATAAAACTCTAAACGCCCTTCAATCTCACATTCATCTGAATATAAATACTCTCCTCCAACGTAACAGGGGACAACATCCAATAATCTCTCAGCAAAAGAATAGTTCACATTTATAGATAATTCAGATTCCCTTGTGGTTTTAATAAAAGACTTATTTTCTAAATTAACAAATATCACACCTGTAACCGTTACCTGTCTTCCAATAAATTCGTTTTGACGACACAGCAATTCATCCACTAGCAATTTCATATTGTTACCCTCCACTATTTATAATGACTCCTTGCCTTAAAAATCGTTTCTTAAAGACCGTTAGCTTTTCAAAATATTGAGTTCCCCATGGATCCCTTATAGCAACGACATCAACCCCTTGCCTAGTTGTAATTCCATCGACAACTATCGCATGCCCGCCCCCACCTTGTCTCACGGCCACAATAACAGGAGTACCTGACTGAGTAGCACTTGCAATGTCATCTATAGTAAGTCCTCTTTTAAACTCAGCATCAACTCCATAATTTTGAAACACTCCGCTTAATTTATCTATTGATACTCCTTTATCAGTTATAGGCAGTTGCTTAACCAAGTCTTCCACATCAACAGAATTGCCTAGAGTATCCAAAACCATACCACAAGATGTAGGCCCACAAGTAGGAGTTGTTCCCTGATATATAACCGTTCGGTTCCCATTTCTAGGCATTCGACCATCTTCGTCAAATGTGTTCACATGATTGATTTAGTAGAAGAACCAACATCATCAACCTTCTTCGCAATCGTATCTTTAATCCCTTTTACAATAGATTTGGTTACCTTGGCTGCGCCTGCCGCTCCACCAACTAACGCTACAATCTTGGCTGTGATTCGACCGAGATTCTCACCCGCTTCATTAGCACCGTCCCAACCTGCAATCTCAAGTTGTTCTTCAAAATTCTGCAAGAGCTCCTGAATTTCTTTGACTTCGTTTTCTGCAACTTCTGCCAGTAAAGCCGGGTCATCAATTATCGCTTGTAATGAATCGACCAGTTGCTGAGGGTTAGCCAGCATATCAACCAATCCAACCAATTCATCAACAGCTTCTTTACCTACTCCTTCAACAATACCCGCTGTCACCGCTGCATTTGGGCGGACGCACACCGATGGAAGTTTGGAATGGCGTTGATATCTTTCAAACCGGATATAAACACGCAAGGCATTATGAAAAATGGGGCGGATTGCTCACTGGTGTGGAACTTATTATTTAACGCAAATCGAGCATTGATCGATTTACATCGCTTGAGAGTGAAGGATGATTAACCGTCCATGGACAGTTGCGACTTATGTGGAGTTTTCGAGTGATTTTTGTACAAGAACATTAATCAAAAACTGAGTTTTTTAATATTGAATGGGAATTTTTGCAGGAATTAAAAAGACAGCAGGCTGATTTTTAAACGCTTTTGAAAAAACCAGCCTTGGGGGATATTACCTGTTATCTATTGGACGTTTGGACGGGGCATTATCTATGGGACGTTCGGACGGGGCACACATCAATCTCAAATTTCTTAGCTGGACGTAACTTTTTTTGACCTCTAACTTGCTTTCCATCTTCGAACTGAGCCCAAAGGCAAATATCACAAGCTAAAACAATTTTATTGTCTATTTCATTAACCATTATCCGCAAGTCATCGTCTTTGCAATTTGGACATTGGATATGAGTCTTAAAAGTACTGCAATCCCAAAGCACATCTCTAACAATCATGGCTACCCTATCAACTGAATGAGGAGTAATCTTTCTCAATCGTTCAATCAAGAGACTCACACTATCCTCAGATACTCCAAGATAATATTCCCGAACATCTAGCTCAGTATAAAAATCTAACTTGTAAATACTCCAAATATCCTCAGGAAAAGACTTTTTATTGTTTGATAACCATCTTGTTATGGCAGTAAAAAGCTCTTCAATAGTGGCTGTATCGGAGTTAAGTTTTTCTATTTCTCTACAGAAACTATTCCAAACTTTCTTCACCGAACTCATATTTAATACCTTATTTGACTGGATAGGTGGTTATAAGATTACCCGCAGAATCAGTAATTACCCTTATTCTGGTAGTAGCCCCACCACCTTGATTTAACGAGGCATTACCAACAACCTTACCGACATCCACAATTCTAGAATATTGCCCTCCCCCAAGATTTGTAACTGGAGAATCTACTACTGTTTTACTCATTAAAATATTTTTAAGTTCTGCAGGTTCAATTGAAAAAACTGAACGATTGTTGCCAAGTGCAACATTAAAATGCCCGTCAAGAACATGATCGAAGCCCGCTGATACAGGATTGCCAGAATCTCTAAGAGGCGTTGTTCTAGTTCTGCCATTCGCAATGTTAATTCTGGATTTTACCCTACCAGGGATATCAACATTGCCAGCAGAATTATCTAATGCATCAACGTTTCTCACAACGTCATCAATAATATCATCAGCAGATCTGGAAACATCATCAATGATATCATCTGCAGCTCCGCCAATACCCGCAGCAGGGAATAAAGCTCCAGCAATTGTTAACGCATCGAATGTAACATCAACAGCTAAAGAGCCCCATTGCTCCTGATATATCTTTTGAGCCTTCTCTATTGAGTCAGCTTGTTCCAAGAAAATTAATCAAAAACAGAGTTTTTTAATATTGAATGGAAATTTTTGCAGAAACTAAAAAGACAACAGGCTGATTTTTAAACGCTTTTGTAAAAATCGGCCTTGAGGAATATTACCCGTTATCAATTGGACGTTTGGACGGGGCAACACAGTTAAGGTGGAGAAACTAAATACTCAATATCCATCCACAAATCACTTGATAATTCCATATCAGCAACTAACCCTTTTATTACCTGAAATTCAATTTCATTTATCACAATTTCATGTTCATGTAATTGTGAGCAGAGGAGTTCAACGCCAACCCCCCATTCACCATGCTCAACTAGTTCACGAATATTTTCAATGTCATTTTCAGGTAATTTCGTACTCAAATTTACCAGTAATTTTAATACTTTATCTTTCATAAGACTGTCATCCATTTATAAATTTAATCTACAGGATAAGCCGTTATTATTCCCTCTCCATGAGGCTCAACAATAACTCTGATTTTAACACCATCTCTGACCGACTCGACTCGCCATCTGACGGGCCTTCCACTTTTAGTATGGGTTGCACCAGGCTTTCCTGACAGCTGAGTCCAATTTGCATTAGGATCGGTTGCAACATCTGATACATTGTGCATAACCTTATCAGCATTCCAATTTTCTGGAAAAACTGATTTACCAGGTGCACCAGGCCATAGATGCCCTCCTCCTGTTTGATCTCCTTCAAGAATATGCTTCGTTCTTTGCTCACTTGCTAAATTAACGTATTCATCAAAGTTAGGTGGTAATTCATTATTTAAATGTGTCGCTGTAATATCTAGGTTTTCAGCCTCTCCATTAGAATTAATATTATCAGAATTATCTCCCAAATCATTACCGCCCCCAACTCCGTTACTTTCTCCATTCCCACTAGAACTTCCATTTTCTGAACTGTTCTGCCCACTGTTACTTGTATCATTACCATCTGGTTGATTGGAATGTCCTGTTGAGGTATCCAAATCAGGGCTACCAATATCATCAACCTTCTTCGCAATCGTATCTTTAATCCCTTTTACAATAGATTTGGTTACCTTGGCTGCGCCTGCCGCTCCACCAACTAACGCTACAATCTTGGCTGTGATTCGACCGAGATTCTCACCCGCTTCATTAGCACCGTCCCAACCTGCAATCTCAAGTTGTTCTTCAAAGTTCTGCAAGAGCTCCTGAATTTCTTTGACTTCGTTTTCTGCAACTTCTGCCAGTAAAGCCGGATCATCCACTATCGCTTGTAATGAATCGACCAGTTGCTGAGGGTTAGCCAGCATATCAACCAATCCAACCAATTCATCAACAGCTTCTTTACCTACCCCTTCAACAATACCCGCTGTCACCGCTGCATTCTGCATTTGAGAAATATAGGTGTACTCTAGCTCAGCCTTCATTTCACAGCCGAAATTACCATTACACTCTTCCTTGGCTGCTTCCAGTTGCTGTTTTTGATTCTCCGACAGGTAATAATACATATCTGTTGGGTCTTCACTGGCAAACTGTTCATTGTTCTGAACAATCATTTCATTGCTGGAATTCGTTTCTATCCACGCTGAGTCAACCGCAGAATCACTTCCTGTATCAACTATGCCGTTATAATCCAGTTCTTGATCCATGACGATTTCCGCCACAGCTCCCAAAAACTCTGCGCCAGACTCACTTTCTCCGGCGATATGCGCCACTTCATGACCAATCGTATTGGAAATAGAACCAGCATCGCTAATCGATGTACCGTCCTCACCGTGGTTCACATAGATAGTATCTTCACCATCTGTCGCACCACGGATAATGCCCAGTTCATTCAGAATAATCTTCAACTCAGCTTAGGTTTCAACACCAAATGATATTAATAGTTGTTGACTCCAGGCTTGTTCTGCAGCCTGGACGGTTTCTGGTGGATAATTTTCTGCATTTGCCAATACATCCAGATACTCAGGATGATTTTCAGCATATGCCCAACCCGCAGCCTTAAGTTCTGAACTTTGTAAGGCTTTCTCCATTCCTTCGGGAATATTGCCATTACTGCCATATTCAACTATCGCATTAACAACCAACCCGCCAAGATCTGCCCCCCGCTCAAGATTGTTCACTGCATCCATGGCATTACTGCCGTAGTTACTCACGCTGTTTTGCCAATTTTCCAATGTCTCCGTTGGATTGGTCACCGAGTTCCATGATGAGTCGGTGTAATACACTTCCACACCATCAGATTCATCCCGCATGATTTCCTGTGCGATGTCAATATCACGGTTCAGGTCGCTGATATCCTGGTCGGGATTATCACGAATAGTGATAACGCCTTCGCCTATGGTGGCGCGGTTTATCTGCTCCTGGTCGAGGTTGCTGTAGCTACCCTGTACACTGTTGATTGAACCGGTTGAGCCTGTGGCATTACCGGTATTTTCAGTGTGAACATTGCCAGAACCATCTTCCCCCGCAAAACCAACACCGACGCTCACATAGAAACTACTTTCGTTGTTGTAGCCTTCAATATCGCTGTATCCCAGCGTTCCTGTATCAAGGGCTAATTCATCTGAATCACTGTTTATGTAAGCGCCATCAATCTGCGTATGACCACCAACAAAAGAGTTAGATTGCTCACAGATATAGAGCTTATTATTTAACCGGAATCTAGTATTGTTCGATTTGCAGAACTTGAGAGTTATGGATGATTAACCGTCCCTGGACAATTGTGGCTTATGCGGAACTACTGGATAATTTTCGTACAAGCAATTTAATGGAAAGCTAAAATTTTAATTACTGAATGGATATTTTTGCAGAAATTAAAAAGACAACAGGCTAATTTTTAAACGCTTTTGTAAAAATCAGCCTTAAGGAATATTATCCGTTATCTATTGGACGTTTGGACGGGGCGATTTAATCGTTTACTCAATGCTTCTATTTCCATTTTTTTATCCGGGTGATTAGGAGAATAGTAAACAAGCGCCTCTTTCACTAATTCACTTAGCTCATCCGTGGAAATATCTTCAATATCATTTGAGATAATCTCATCATTACCATAGTCATAAAAAAAGCGTATTCCAGAGAAATTCTTAAAGTTATATAAATCTTGGAGCTCACAGCTGGATGATTCCCCCCATACGGCTACTCCAACAATATCAACAAGCTCATAAATTCCTGAACGACTAAACAAACATAAGTCCATTAACTCACAAAAGTCATCTCTTTTAATTAAGTGATTTAATATATTTTTAACAACACTATATTTTTCATTTTTTCTGATATTAAACATAAAATTCTAGCCTTTTATAGGGTGAAAGCCAGATACAATAACTTCTCCTGTAGCTTTGCTTACACCAAGATAATATTGAAAATTAATACCACCTGCGCTGCTAGTAAATATTCTTGCCCCTGTTTCATTATAAGCTTGCACGGCCTCTTTAAAGTTTTTCGAAACAGCGGCCTTACCAAAATCAACAATTTGTTCATCAGAAATTACTGACGGATCATATACTGTTTTCGGATCTCTTGGAGGTTCTTTTCCTACAACTTTGTATTCGATCTCATATATACCCGGTCTTATTTCAACCTTACTAATAATCTCTACATCACCAGATTCAACTAAAGAATTAAATTCATCCATGTTATGACCACCACTTACATTTTTACCTTTAATTTTAGGGACTATCATATGCTCTTCGAGAGAATCCCCCATTTTTGTATCTTGCCTTTGACGAAAAGGTATTTCGTCAACAGATGTATACGATTGATGCCCTGCCTCAGAATCAGTATCAAACGACCCGTGTTTAGATCCACCAACATCATCAACCTTCTTCGCAATCGTATCTTTAATCCCTTTTACAATAGATTTGGTTACCTTGGCTGCGCCTACCGCTCCACCAACTAACGCTACAATCTTGGCTGTGATTCGACCGAGATTCTCACCCGCTTCATTAGCACCGTCCCAACCTGCAATCTCAAGTTGTTCTTCAAAGTTCTGCAAGAGCTCCTGAATTTCTTTGACTTCGTTTTCTGCAACTTCTGCCAGTAAAGCCGGATCATCCACTATCGCTTGTAATGAATCGACCAGTTGCTGAGGGTTAGCCAGCATATCAACCAATCCAACCAATTCATCAACAGCTTCTTTACCTACCCCTTCAACAATACCCGCTGTCACCGCTGCATTCTGCATTTGGGAAATATAGGTGTACTCTAGCTCAGCCTTCATTTCACAGCCGAAATTACCATTACACTCTTCCTTGGCTGCTTCCAGTTGCTGTTTTTGATTCTCCGACAGGTAATAATACATATCTGTTGGGTCTTCATTGGCAAACTGTTCATTGTTCTGAACAATCATTTCATTGCTGGAATTCGTTTCTATCCACGCTGAGTCAACCGCAGAATCACTTCCTGTATCAACAATGCCGTTATAATCCAGTTCTTGATCCATGACAATTTCTGCCACAGCTCCCAAAAACTCAGCACCAGACTCACTTTCTCCAGCAATATGCGCCACTTCATGACCAATCGTATTGGAAATAGAACCAGCATCGCTAATCGATGTACCGTCCTCACCGTGGTTCACATAGATAGTATCTTCACCATCTGTCGCACCACGGATAATGCCCAGTTCATTCAGAATAATCTTCAACTCAGCTTCGGTTTCAACACCAAATGAATCCAGCATTTGTTGGCTCCAGGCTTGCTCCGCTGCTTGAACCGTTTCCGCTGGATAGTTTTCAGGATTTGCCAATACATCCAGATACTCAGGATGATTTTCAGCATATGCCCAACCCGCAGCCTTAAGTTCTGAACTTTGTAAGGCTTTCTCCATTCCTTCTGGAATATTGCCATTACTGCCATATTCAACTATCGCATTAACAACCAACCCGCCAAGGTCTGCCCCCCGCTCAAGATTGTTCACTGCATCCATGGCATTACTGCCGTAGTTACTCACGCTGTTTTGCCAATTTTCCAATGTTTCCGTTGGATTGGTCACCGAGTTCCATGATGAGTCGGTGTAATACACTTCCACACCATCAGATTCATCCCGCGTGGTTTCCTGTGCGATGTCAATATCACGGTTCAGGTCGCTGATATCCTGGTCGGGATTATCACGAATAGTGATAACGCCTTCGCCTATGGTGGCGCGGTTTATCTGCTCCTGGTCGAGGTTGCTGTAGTTACCCTGTACACTGTTGATTGAACCGGTTGAACCTGTGGCATTACCGGTATTTTCAGTGTGAACATTGCCTGAGCCATCTTCCCCCGCAAAACCAACACCGACGCTCACATAGAAACTACTTTCGTTGTTGTAACCTTCAATATCGCTGTATCCCAGCGTTCCTGTATCAAGGGCTAATTCACCTGAATCACTGTTTATGTAAGCGCCATCAACCTGCGTATGACCACCAACATAAATATCCATTTGACCATTGGTGTTAATGCCACTTTGCTCATCGACCCAATGAGTTTCACCTTCGGTTTCTCCATAACCAACAGAGGCTGAGAATCCCCCCATGGAAACACC
Source organism: Paraneptunicella aestuarii (assembly GCF_019900845.1). Classification (NCBI taxonomy): domain Bacteria; kingdom Pseudomonadati; phylum Pseudomonadota; class Gammaproteobacteria; order Alteromonadales; family Alteromonadaceae; genus Paraneptunicella; species Paraneptunicella aestuarii. The sequence goes on from NZ_CP074570.1 coordinate 3,391,160, forward strand.
TGCAGACACATTCCATTGCTCCCCTGAAACCTCTCCGGTATTGGTAACCGACGCCACCGTTAAATCGCCACCTACATGCATACTCGCTGTATCAGCATTCACTACGCCACCAACAATATTGGTATCGCCTCCGGTCACAACGGTTAAATGTCCACCTGCATTGACATGGCTATTGGTCTCGGTTGTTGCCGTACGGTCAAGCTCGCTTCCACCCAATCCGGCATCAACATACCAACCTGCCTGACCTGAGCTGGATATACCAATACCTGCGCCCGCATTGAAATGACTGGAGTCGCTTTCACTATCATAGTTTGATGTGGCGCTGGTAATAGTCAGTGAATCGCCCGCGATAAAGGTCATATCAGCATTGGCATTAACATCACTGCCTTCAATCAGAATGTCATCGGTGGCAGCCAGTATCATGTTGTTGCCAGCGCTCAAACCACTTCCAACAGCATAGGTACTTTGACTATTGTTATCGCTTTGTGAGCCTGACACTTCGACACCAATGCTGGCGCTATCGGAGCTGGCGCTAATACCCACACCCGCTCTGAGTGTGTCTGAGCTGCTTTGGTCGTTATACGTGTCGTGAACCGCTATCACATTGATATCAGTAGCACTTACCATCAGGTCGTTAGCGGCATTAACCTGGCTGCCCGCAATATTTACATTGCCATCAGCCAATAACGTGACATTGCCACCGGCATTCACTGTGGAAGCCACATTGGTTGTTCCCTGCGCGGTATATTCGGAGGTAGTGGTTTCAGTACCAAGGAATGCACTGGCTTGAGGACCACTTAAGGTAGAATTTACGGCATCAACTGCTTGTAGAACGCCTGAAACATTACTGACAGCATCACCGCCCTGACCAACATTTTGAATAGCATCAACGGTATTGCCAACATTATGCTGTACGCTAACTGTCAAACCTGTTCGAGTAAAACGCTCTTCCTGTTCCAGTCCATTGTATGCAACACCAGACACAATATTGATGTCATTACCCGCCTGCATCAACACATCGTTTACCGCATTGATATGGCTACCAATCTGATTAATGTTTTCACCTGCCACCACGGTAACATTGTTACCAGCGCTTAACGTGGTACTGACAATCGTGGTATCAGTAGTCACAACACTATATTCTTCGGTTTGCGCACCAGCAAAAACACTTACGCCATTATCATCACCACTGAAACCAATACCTATCTTGGTTTCTTCATCTTTAGAGGCACTGCTGCTACTGCTTTCTCCAGCAACGATATTGGCATTGCGACCGGCATTAATACGCAGGTTTTCTCCCGCAACAACTGTAGAGCCGACAATGTTGACGTCTCGGCTTGCAGTTAAATTGACGTTCTCTTCGGCAATAAAGGTACTACCAACATATTCCGTCGTTACCTGAGTATTTTCCTGTGCTGTTTCCTTGGCAACAGAAAGGAAATTATCACTGAAACCGAGAGACAAACCACGTTTACGACTTTCTTCGTATAAGCTACGAGTTTGCTCTTCTCCCAGAATATTCAAATCTGCATCTTTGGCTTCTTCATTACCAAACCCGGCACGTGCATCAATGTTTTGACCACTAATGTGACCAGCTAACACATTGATGTCGTTTTGAGCCAACAAGGTGATATCGCCACCTGTATGCAATTCAGCATGTCCAAGGTATTGCACATCTTCCTGTGACGTTTTTTCAGAGCCGAATAACCCGCCAAGATAACTCTTCTTCGTATAATGAAGTTCAGATTCCCATTCTTCACCGGATACAACATTCATCTCGCCCTGGGTATAGGCAAACAAATCCCCACCAGCGGCGATTTGTGTGCCTTCCATCATAATGTCGCCCGAGTTAAACAAACGCATTCCGCTTTCGGTTTCCTGGGCATTCATATTGACATTGCCACCTGCAATGATGGTGGTTCCTTCATGCGTTACTTTGGTCACTTCATCAACAGTGACTTTTTTCGAGAAAGTGCTTTTCTTGGTTTTCTTGGTTTTTGTGGAATGAACTTCTGTGACGCCCATCAAGTTCATTTCATTGCCAGCGGCTAAATTGACATTGCCTCCGGCAAACATTTCCGTACCTTGGGATTCCAAATTATTCCCTGCTGCAATGCTTAGGTTTCCACCGGCATCAAGGCTGGCAACATCCCAGGTAGTATCGTAATGCTTGTCGTAACCGCCTTTAAACTCTCGCTCAACATTAGTGGTGTTCTCTATTGCACCCAAAATGACATCATTTCCGGCATACAAGCTGATATCACCCGATGCATTGAATCGACTGCCGGTAATATCAATATTGTTACCGGCATTCATGCTTAAGCTGTTTTGCGAAATGATGTTAGCGTCTTTGCCTCCCCATGCCATTTCAACGCGGTAATTACCTGCATTATTTTCATAATCAATGGAGTATTGTTCTCTACGATTAATGATGTCATTGCCCGCAGCCAATTCAACATCGAAACCAGAGATTGTTGAGCCAGCCATATTGATAAGGTTATTACCCGCAGTCAGACTGGCAAAGCCATCGGAATGTATGCTGGAATTATTAATCAGGTCTCCACCCAGAGAATCCATCCACAGGAAATTACCTGAATTAATCGTGCTGTTATTGGTCAGGTTGCCTTGAGCAATTACATCAACAGAAGCCGCACCATTAATCGTGCCGTTATTGGTGAAGTTACCTCCAACATCCAACCAAATATCTTCGCTTTGTAAATTCAGCGTATTGGTAAAATCCACACCGGTTTGCAGACCAATTAGACTGTCACTATCAATGAAAGTGGTATTAATAAAGTTAAGAGCACCTTCTGCACTCAAAACGACTCCGTTTTTACCTGAAATACCAGCATCAATACTGATATCACCCGTGCTGGTAATATCAATACTGCCACCCGCACTGATAGTCACACCGTCTTCCAGCAGGTCGTTTTGTGATATGGCGGAATACAGGACATATTCACCATAGCGGATATAGTCTTCGTTAAAGCCAAGTTCTCCGGTTAATACCGCGACTTGTTCTTCAGTCATGAAGATATTTTGCGCAACTTCCACGTCACCTTGAGTCAAGCCGACGCTGGCAAGGCTAAAGGGCGCAGGTGGTGCGCTATTTTGCTCGTTCGACGGATTGCTGGTTTGTGCATATTGTTCATTCTGGTTTTGCTGCTGTTGCTCCATGGTATAGAGGGTTTGCTCAGCAGCGCGGTCAATTTCTTCGATAAAAGCAGGGTTGTCCAGGTCGTCCTGCAATGGTTTTTGCAGGAATTCATCGCGATTTTCAGCGTTGTAATCCAAATCTGGTGCATCGTTAACGATGGTAATACTAACATCAGGATTACCTTGACCATTGGTATATTCCGCTTGCGTTCCAGAAGAGACTAAAGTCATATCCCCCTGGTATGGCAATATGGCAACTTCATAGTGCTGGTCTTGAGTTTCACCTTCAACGGGCATCAAAGAGCGAATGTTGTCTTGATCGGTTGGAATAATGTCAGGTGTAGTGTATTTGTCGTTAAAAACAGGCGCAGAACCACTTTCATCGGGAACAATTCCGACAACAACAGGTTTAGGCTGTACAACCGATATCAGGCTTTTCTCTATCGGTGCATCGTCTTCGGGATCCGGGATAATACCACCAGAGTTAATAGCAGGCTGACCATCCACAATGACCTGATACACATCGTCATTGGCGGATTTTTGTGTAGCACCAGAGGTATCAACAACCACAACGCCAGTATTAACCGTTCCGGGTGTCACAACCACATCGCCAACGGTTTTATCACGAGGTCCAGGTAATACAGCAGTTTTAATTTCAATATTGGAACTGACATTCAACGCCAATGTTGCCAAGTCCTGATTCGCGATGTTATTGCCATTTTGCTGATTATCCACAAGCGGGTTGTCGGTGATCACCGCGGCTTTGACATCGGTACCATTACGATCTGCGCCAGTACCACCTACAGATATCATTTGTGGATTTTCTGGTACCAGAATGGGGGTTTTAGTCACATTATGAGCATTGCTACCCGGAGCACTACCTGTTCCAACAACGACAGCGGTGCTGAGTGTGGCTTCACTATTGCCTACAACAGCAACCGTAATAGCAGTTTGAGTATTACCCGTTTGATTATTAACAACGGTTTGAGTACCGCTGGAAACAACCGAGCCAGTTTGAGCAACAACAGCAGTTACCGCATTGGCTTGAGCGTTACCGGTACTCACTTGTGAAGCTTGCCCTGCGGTGGTTGCGACAACGCCATTGGCAGAAGTATTACCCACAGAAACAGAAGTATTGGCGGTGGAAGCCGTGCCATTAACAGTCAGATTTTGACCCGTAGTGCTCAACACTGTACCGCTAGAGCTACTGGTTGAAGCCGATTGACCAGATGTACTAGACGCCCCGCTTCCTCTTGTTGCGGAACCTGCGCTGCCACTGGCTGTAGTAGCAGCGGTGGAGCCGTTGGCGCTGACAGGACTGGCATCGTTGGAATTAAACCCATCGACATTGCCTCTAATATTACCTCCAGCAACAACAGTCCCATATGCGCCACCGGTATAGGTGGTTTCTTGAGATGAGCCGGTGACCGTTTCAGTGGTAGTAATAGTGCCGGGCTCTGCGCAGCCGGTTTTAGTGCCTCCCCATGCTTGCAAACAATCCCAGTAATGTTTTACCTGAATAGTTTCAACATCGGTTTCCACTCGGTTCTGAATCGAATTATTGGTCAGGTTTTGCGACAGAACGATGTCACCTCCAGCAGAAATGGTGCTGTAGTTGTTGGTCGTTTTGCCCGTTAAGGTCAGTGTATTCCCTGCTGCGATAACGCCCGCAGTTCCACTTGCAGAAGCGGTGTAAACCGTAGATGTGCGCACTTCTTTATCACGGTACCAGGTTGTTCCATCTCCACCCGGACTATTTACCGGACTCCAAAACGCGCCATTACCATCCGTGTATTCACTGGTGGTGGTGGTCGCACCTTGAGTAAAGCTGGTGGAGCCGCTTCGGTTATTGTTGATGGTACCGGTCAACGAAAGGTTTCCAGCCGCCGTAATTCGGCCCGCATTATTGGTGATTGTGCTACCCGTAATTTTGCCGTTGCCACTGGAATAAATAGAGCTACTGTTAGTGACTGAACCATTAATATCCAACTCCGATGAAGCGTAAATCAGGTTGGTATTATTAACGCTGGCATTAATTTTTGTGGTTGAGCCTGCAACCGTACCGCTATTGCTTAAGCTACTGCCGTTAACCGTTAAGGTAGAATGGCTACTTAAAGAACCACTGTTGTTGATGGTGCCACTAAAGCTAAGGGTATTGTTGCCACCGGATTTTAAGCTGCCTGTATTGGTCAGGTTAGTACCTGCAACGCCGAGAGTTCCGGATGCAACCACCGTTCCGCTATTGCTAACTGCGCCGCCAGTAGTGATATCAACATTACCAGAAGAGCTGATAGATTCCCCTGAGCCAATCGACAATCCACTGCCCAGATTAATATCAACATTACCGCCGTAGATTGAACCCACCGACAGGGTGCTGGAGGTCAATGTAACTGTACCATTCGATTGAATTTTACCGGAACCATTGCTAAGCGCATTCGCTTGTACCGTAGTTGCGGTAGCACCAGAAAGGGTTCCAGTGTTAGTGACTGTGCCGGTGGCATTAACCGAAAGCGCACCATTACTACCGACAGTGCCGCTGTTAGTTAAACCGGAAGCGGTAATGCTATTGCTATTCTTGCCAAATACGGTGCCGGCATTATTCAGCGAAGACCCGGCATTCATGTTCAATGCACCGTTAGAACCAATATAGCTGCCAGTAGTGCTGTTTTGAATGCTGCTACTGTTGAAGGTTAAAGCCCCGGTTCCAGCCAAGGCGATTGTGCCGCCATTGTTATTTAACGCACCGGTATTCAGAGTCAGATTAGTGCCATTTGAAGCGATCTTTCCGCTACTGTTAGTCACGCTACCATTGGCAGACAAAGTGCTATTACCCGTACCAAACGCAACGATATTACCGCTGGTATTTTGTATCGTAGTACCAATATTCAAGTCGAAGTTATTACCCTGAATATTGCCGCTCGCGTTATTCAGCGCACTACCTGCGTCAATATCAATGGAACCGTTAGTGAGAATAGAACCGCTACCATTAGCAAGATTTGTCGCAGCAGCAATTTTTAATGTTCCCGTGCCACCCAGTTTGATTGCGCCACCAGTGTTATCAATATGACCAGAGGTTGTGCTGACAGAAAGGCTACTTCCTGATGACTGTATCGTACCATTGGTATTGTCAATGCTGGTGGCGGTAATGCTCGCAGCACCAGTACCTGTTGATGTGATGGTACCGTTGTCGTTCGCTAAAAAGCCCGATTTAAGATTGAGACTCTGCCCCTGAATCAAACCACTACTGTTGGTGATAGTTCCAGACGTATTTATTCCCAGTGTTCCATCAGCAATAAGCTCCCCGCCCTGGTTGTTAACAGCGGTATTAATTTGCAAACTACCTTCGGTGTACAACTTGCTGTTGCTGTTGGTAAAGGTTCCTGAGCTATTGATGATCATTCCGGTTTGAGCATAGATACCACCGGCGCCAGACACACTGCCCATCAACTTGGCGGTACCTGCCGTAGCGATTGTACCACCGGCAACATTCACGCTACCTTTGTCACCCAGGGTTAGTGCGCCCGCTCCCGCATGGGTAATAGTGCCAGTATTGGTAATATTGCCACCAAAAGACATGGAGCTGCCTTTACTGTAGATATCACCGGCATTATTCAGATTGCTGACATTCAGGTTCATTGCCCCAGCGCCAGTACCAGCTGCAACTAAAATACCGCCCGAATTGTTATTGAGGTTGGTTCCGGTGTAAGTGCCATTAGCGCTTTCAATTCGTCCAGTATTGGTTAACGTACCAAAGCCGCTGATAGCTAAAACGTCTGAGGAAACATTGCCACTGTTCGTGATAGTTCCAGCAGCAATCGTCGCACTATCTGCACCGTACAAGGTTCCACTATTGGTAAGGCTTAGCGCATCAATGCTGAGCACACCAACTCCAGCACTATTAGCAACAATATTTCCAGAATTACTGACCGATTTACCGCTGGCATTGATATCAATATTTTTGCCGACCAAGACACCCGCAGAGTTATTGCTTAAACCACCATTGATAGTGAGAGTATTGCCCGCCTGAAGACTGGAATTATTGGTAACGCTGGTGGCATTCACTTTTAGATTTGCCAATGAAGCAATAATACCGCTATTGGTTAAGGTGCCTGATTGACTCACAGTGAAAGTGCCAGAGCCTTCATGCAGAAGCTTACCGTTGGTGTTGGACAAATTATTGAGTGATAAGCTCCAGTTATTCGCTTTCGTGCTCAATACACCGCTGTCGTTATTAATCGCCGATACGCCGGTTAACGACAACGAATTATCAGAGCTACTAGTGGAAACAACCTTACCACCCGAGTTATTCAGCGAAGCGCCTTTAAGCGTAACGGCTCCACCATTGATCACCCCGCCACTGGTATTGGTAATGGTTTGGGTTGCATTCAGTGTCAGGTTATTTGCCTGCAATGCACCGGCACTGTTACTGATGTTTGTGGCAGAAACCGTTGCTGTACCATCGGCCTGTAATACACCACCGTTATTGCTGAACAATGAACCAGCAGAAATCGACGCATTACCATTGCTGCCCATAGTGCCGTTGTCGTTATCGACAGAGCCAGAGCCAGAGCTAATTGTCAACTGACTACCTTGTGCGAACATTGTTCCAGAGGTGTTATTCAGTGAACCACTTCCGGTATTCACCGACAACGTTCCGCCCGAAACTACATTGCCGCTGGTATTATTTAGGGAAGAAGCCGAAATAGACAGGTTGCTACCGGCCTCAATTTTGCCACCGCTACTACTAATCGTCCCGGCATTGATACTGGATTGACCAGCGGCATAAAGCACACCACTGTTGTTGTTCAAATTACCACTATCAAAATCCAGCGTGCCTTTTGTAAACACCATTCCGGCATTGTTATTAAATGCGCCCGATTGCTGAATATTAAGCGTCCCGGTTCCCTGATGACGGATCTGTCCCCCGGCATTGCTAATAGTACCTACATTAGCCAGATTCAAATTCTGACCACGAGACTCAACGACACCGCCGTTGTTGGTCAAAGTACCATTAACATTCAAATTCAAACTATTGGCAGAAGTGCCTGTGCTTAACAACATACCATTGCTGTTGTCGAGGCTATTGGTGGAAATGCCAAGCTGGCTCGCCTGCAACGTCCCGGCTTTGTTGCTGATAGTGCCAGCATTAATAGTGGCGATATTGGCCGAAATCACGCCGCTGTCATTGCTTAAACTATCCAATGACAAATTCACTGTTCCAGCGGTATCAATAACACCGGAATTATTGTTAAGCGAATTGAACCCGGTAAGTGCCAGATTACCTGCTCCAAGATGCTTAATATTGCCACCCTGATTCAGCAAACTACCACCTTGAATGTTCATATTGTTGGCAGCAGAAACCATCACGCCACCCGCGCTGTTATCAATGGCACCATTAACATCAAGGTTGAACTGATTACCCGCCGAGCTAATCTGACCGCCCTTGTTATTCAGGCTATCAGCGGTCACATTCAGGTTATTTCCAGCGTGGATCTTACCGCTCTGGTTATTCAGGGTTGACGGGGTCAACGTCAGGTTATTCGCAGCCTGAACAATACCCGATTGGTTTGATAAAGAACCTGAGCCAGTGATATTGCCCTGGCTTAATAGTCGCCCACCATCGTTATCAACATTGGTGACCGTCAACGTACCATTGCTAAGTAAAATGACTTCGCCGTTACTGTTATCCAGAGCAGTACCCAGATTTAACGCCGTACCCGCACTTTGAAGCACACCGCCCTGATTGCTCAGCGCGTTTGTTGTCACAATACGCAATGATTCACCGCTGGTTCCTGTTGCAGATAACAAACCGCTGTTATTGTTGAACTGATTGGTAGTAACCGTAATTTGCTGGCCATTGACTGCGCCAGCATTATTGAAGTTTGTCGCATTCAGATTCAGCGTATTCGCTTGTACAACACCGCTATTATTTAAAGTGGCAACATCAAGTTGCAACACACTGTTAGTGCCAATAGCGCCGATCTCGCCACTACTGTTAAGTGTTGTCGCAGACAAGGTCATTGGCTGTGCGCCATTATGTAGCAATACGCCACTACCATTATTAATAGTGGCGGCGGTAATCGAGAACGCTCCACTATCGTTATAAATCAGGCCCGCGTTGTTGCTTAGCGTATCAGTAAGATCCAGCGCTAATCCCTGACCAGCAATCACCCTCCCCTGAGTGTTGGTCAAAGAGGCGGCTGCCAGATCAACACTACCTTCTGCCAACAAGCGTCCATCAGTATTGTCGATCGCATAGGGTGTTGAAATATTCAGATCACCCGAAGCCTGAATTGCACCAGCATTATTGTTCAACGCAACCCCGGCAGTTTGACCTTGCAGATCAAGAACAATATTGCCAGCACTGCCAATAAAACCGCTTTGGTTATTCAGTTGGGTATTGCTGGTAATGCTTAACTCACCGCTGCCCATGTGACGCAATACGCCACTTTGGTTGTTGATATTTTGATTATTAATAGTCCAGTCAGTGCTATGAACTTCCAACTGTCCACCAGCACTGTTATCGAACGTATTCTGTAAATTTAGCGTGAAGTTTTCACCTGCCGACAGCACCAAACCGCCCAGGTTACTCATGTTGGCAACATTAAGCACCATGCTGTTGGCAGTTTCGATACTACCGCCATTATTGTTGACGTTGTCACTGGTTAAAGTGAGATCATTGGCACTAATCAAGGCTGCCGCATTGTTATTAATATTGGCAACATTCAGATTCAAAGCATTTTGAGAAGTTAACGCGCCACCATTGCTGTTATAGCTATTCGCCGTGACCGCCAATCCGCCAGCCGTAGCAATAACACCGGCGTCATTATTTATTTGTGCGGCGTTAATCTGAGTATTGGCTGCCGAACTATTAATACTGCCGTTGGCATTCAATAGATTGTTGGCAAGGTTAATGGATGTGCTACTTCCCTGAGTGCTGATACTGCCGTTCTGATTGTCCAGATTTTGCAAATCCAACCCCAGATTGCCGCCGTTACGAATTAACCCGGCATCGTTGGTCAAAGTGCTTGCGGTAATCGACAAATCATTGTTTGCCTGAATTAGACCATTGCTGTTATCCAGATCACCGCCTTGAACCACTAAATCATTATTTGCATGAACCCAACCGTTTTGATTGGTCAAAGACTCAAAAGACAGAACACCGACACCGGCATGAATGATTTCACCACTGTTATTCACTGCCTCGGTGAAGGTTAAGTCTGTGCCGTGACTTTGAATACGACCACTGTTGTTCACACCGTTAAGTGTGTTGATATCCAACGACTCACCTGTGGTTCCAGTTGCCAGCAATACACCCTGATTAGCGAAGTCATCAGTGTTAATCGTGACTTGTTGCCCCTGAACAACGCCATCATTATTGAGAGTATTGGTTGTCAGGTTCAACTCACTTGCGGTGACCGTACCTGCGTTGTTTAAGGTACCAGCATTAACATTAAGCTGTTGATTGGCGCGAATAACGCTGTCTGTGCCAGAAATAGTACCTGTGGCATTGAGGGTTAATGCGTTGTCACTTAATTGGCTGATTAAGCCTTGAGTATTGTTGATATCACCCGCATTGATCACTGCCGTCGTTCCAGTGGTGACAATGCTTCCCTGAGTGTTGTTCAAACTGTTGGTTGCAGTTAGCAATAACGAATCATTGGCTGCAATCAAACCATTGCTATTATCCAAAGAAGCCGTGTTCAGCGTTAAACTGTCACTGCGAATATCACCGGCGATATTCGAAATCGTATTAGCCGTAACGCCTACGTTACTGCCCAGTATCTGACCCGCATTGTTGTTTAAATTAACAGTTTGCAAATCAACAACATTGGCGCCCAATAAACCGCCAGCATTGTCCAGAGATTGAGCGGCATTGATGGTTAAATCGCCGTTATTTAATACTGCATTTAATACCGCTATTTCTCCAGCCTGGTTATTCAAGTTATCAACCTGAATTTGAGCCGCAAGCTCGACTTGAATATCGCCATTGGCGTTATTAAGTAAGGTAGCGGCGATATCCAGTGAGCCATCAGTACGAATCAAGCCATCAACATTGCGTAGTTCATTTAGCGTGTCCAGAGTCAGCACTCCGGTTCCTAAATGCAGCAAACTGCCATTTTCGTTATTCAGCTCCAGATTCGATAAGCTGAAGTTTTCACCATAACTGGCGATCACACCGGAGTTGGTAATGCTTGATGAAGTAATCGTTAAGCTGTCGCCGACTGTACCTGTTGCCGCCAATAAACCACTGTTGTCGATACTACTGGCGTTGATATTGGCCGTGACTGCCGCTAAATCGCCACTATTAATCAGGCTATTCGCAGTAAGGGTCAACTGAGCAGTGTCGATATTGCCCTGATTATTGACGTTGGTACTTTGAATATTCAGTGTTTGAGCACCAATGTCGCCACCGTTGAGTAAGTTCTGAGACTGAATATTCAATTCAGCATTAGATAAAATCTGGCCTGCATTGCTGTTATCAATCGATGTTCCGTTAACGATAAGCTGATCGCTACCTTCATGTTTGATAACACCTTGCTGGTTGTTCAAATCAGCAGTTGAGATTTGCGCAATTTCACCCGAGCCGTGAATAGTGCCAGACTGGTTATCAATGCTGGTGGTTGCTTGAATATTAAGGCTGGTTCCTGTCGTACCGTTCGCCAGAACCAAGCCGTTTTGGTTGTTTAAGGTATCGGTGGTCAGCGTTAAATTACTATCTGCCAGCAACAGTCCATTGGTGTTGATAATGTTTTGAACATCAGCGCTTAGATTATCAGTAATGATACGCCCGGCCTGATTATTTAGCGTAGAAGCGGTCAGATTCAAATCGCCGCTGGTGTAGATCAAACCCGCTTGGTTTTGAAGTGTATTTAAGGCATCAATAGTCAGCACGCCTGTACCAAAATGCAGAATATCGCCAGCGGTGTTGTCGATAGTCATGTTCTGCAATTTAAGCTGTTCACCGCTACTAACAATGGTTCCACTGTTGCTCAGGCTATTCGCCAATAACTGTAATGATTCGCCTTGTGTTGCCGCAGCAGCAATACGCCCAGAGTTGGTCAAGGCATCCAGAGATAATTGAATGGTGTCGGCTTCAACCAGTCCCTGATTATTAAGAGTCTGGGCGGTCAGACTAATATCATCAGCCAACACACTTCCGGTATTGCTCATGATGTCGCTGGTTAGTTGAGCCTTGGCAACACTGATTTCACCCGCATTCAAAAGCTCTGTACTTGTAGTGATTAAAGTACCGTTACTGGACAACACACCTGCGGCTAAATTGTGTAGCGTAGCTGCATTAATGGTCAGTTCACCTGTACCAGCATGTGCGATATTGCCTGAATTAGACAATGTCGCAGCACTAATACGGGTAGCGTCACCCGCAGAATAAATATCGCCTGTATTGCTTAGTGTATTTGCAACAGCAATGTTCATTGCATCGCCTTGCGTAGAAAAGGCTGAAATATTGGCATTGGCACTGTTGTTCAGTTCATCGGCAGTAATGCTCAAGGTATCTGACTGAATACTGCCTTCATCATTGTTTAGCGTGTCAGTTGTCAACGCCATGGTTCCAGCACTGACGATTGCTCCCTGATTAGTCAGAGTTGTAGCTTGCGCTGTTAATGAGGTTTCTGTCTGAATAGTACCGGAATTTAGTAAAGTAGTAGCTTGCAGCTCTGCCTGATCTGCTTGCAGACTTCCTGCATTGATTAAGGTTTGGCTATTGATTGCCAATTGCTCAGCCAGCACTTGACCATCAACGTTATTGTTCAAAATAGCGGCGTTCAGATTAACGCTATTACCCGAAATCGAGCCATTGTTTTGCAGATTAGTAGCGGTCAAGGTAAGCGTGCTATTGGCATGTAGCTGACCAGCTTGAGTATTGTCGATATTGGTAATATTCAGGTTGGCATTCTCAGCCGCAACCTGACCTTGCTGATTCACCAATGACTGAGCAGTGATAGCCAAATCACCTTGCACTTGCAGCACACCGTTGCTATTCGCCAATTGGTTGGCATTGATAACCGTCTGCAGACTATTAGCAGCAATAGTCCCGGCTTCATTGTTTAACGTATTAGCAACGTCGATGCTCAGAGCATCAGCACCTAAAGCAGCAATACTGCCTTGGCTGTTATCCAGCGCTTGAACATTAATACCCAGAGCTCCCGTTGCTTCGATCTGCCCCAAGGTGTTAGTCAAGTTGGTCGCATTAACCTGCAATGTTCCATCTGCCGCCAGTTGACCCGCATTAACAAGATCTGTGACATTCAGCAATGTATTAGCAGCATTGACCGAACCGGCATTGTTAAGACTATCTGCAGTAACGTTCAAATCGCCCGCGACGATTTCGCCCGTGTTCTGGTTATCAATAGTGCTAATTGCCAGATTCATTTGCCCCTGACTGCTGATCAGGCTACTTGATGTCAGATTGGTCGCGTTAATCGTCAGACCTGCGTTTGAGGCAATAGAACCACTGCCAGAATGGGTGATATTGGCAGCATCAAGTTGCAATACGCCTAATCCGGCATAGTGAATATCACCGTTGTGATTCAGAATTTGATTAGCAGTAATAGACGCATTTTCACCTGCGCCGTAAATCAGGCCGTCGGTATTGGTCAAAGAGCCGGAAAGCTGAATGTTCAGGGAAGTACCTGTCGTTCCCATTGCCAATAACTGTCCCGCAGTGTTGTTTAAATTGGCGGCATTTAAGGTAATTTGAGCGGCTTCAATCTGACCATTCTGGTTATCAATCAGGTTGGTTACCAGCAACTGCAATAGTTGTTCGCCCAACAACGTGATTTCACCATTATTGTTGGTTAAATCATTTAATTGAATATTGGCGGCATCGGCGATCTGCAACAGTCCATTACTGTTGTTCAAGCTGTCGGCGGTAAGCTGTAGCTGCCCACTGGTGATAATGCTACCAGCTATATTTTGCAGTTCACCTAACGTATCAAGGGTTAATACGCCAGTACCAAAGTGCAACAGGTTTCCGGCATTGTTGTTGATTGACGCATTTTGTAATGCGAAGTCCTGACCGTTGCTGGCAATCGTACCGGTATTGGTCAAATCAGACACATTCAGACTCAGGCTTTCTTGTTGCGTACCGGAAATAGCCAAAGTGCCGCTGTTATTAATAGTTGCGACATTAATCGACGCGGTTTGAGCACCAATAGTGCCGCTATTGAGTAACGCATTGCTGTTTAAAGACAGGTTTTGTGCCGCAGAAACCGTGCCGGAATTATCAACTTGAGTAGCTTGAAGATTAAGCGTGTTAGCACTTAACGAACCGACGTTGTTTAACGTGTCTGAAGTTAAGGACAAAGTACCATTGGCAGAAATAGAACCGGTTCCAAGGTTATCCAGTTGTGTTGCTGTCAAGGCTAACTCGCCATTTCCAGCTAAATTGATTTGTCCGTTGTTGTTAGTTAAGACTGGGGTAGTGATAACGCCAGATTCACCGGCACCAAGGATTTGTCCATTGCTATTATTCAGACTATTGGCTATTTGCAGATTGAGCGATTGCCCAATGTCATTCGTCGCCAGTATTTGCCCAGATGTGTTGTTCAATACATCTGCTGTCACCTGAATGTGGCTACCAACCAACGCACCATTGCTATTGTCGATACCTACTGCGGTGATATTTAAGACACCGCCCGCATTAATATTACCTTGAGCATTGTTCAATGACGTTAAGGTCAGGTTAGACGCATTAGTTGATTGAACCAGACCTTGGGTGTTAGTCAGTGTTTCAGCCACTAAATCTAACTGACCATTGCTGATAATCTCCCCCTGGTTATTATTAAGTTCTGCCAAGGCTTCAATACTCAGTACACCCGTTCCCGCATGAACAATAGAGCCTGACTCGTTGTTCAACGACAGATTAGTCAGGTTCAGGTTTTCACCTTGGCTAATAATCAACCCAGAGTTTGTCAGGCTGTTGGTGGTAATTTGTAAAGACTCTAGCTGTGAACCTGTGGCGGAAAGCGTACCTGAATTATTGATAAGGGGGGCATTGATGCTCAGTTGCTCCGCCTGAATCAATCCTTCATTCGCCAGGTCATCTGTGGTCAATGTCATTTGACCGCCAGCCACAATTTCGCCAGTCCCTGTGTTGTTAATATCTGTGACAGTTAAATCCAGATCGCCCGCAATGTTCAGATTACCATTAGTATTCTCAAGGACTGCTGCACTGATACTATTTGTTGCACCAGCACTGGAAATCACCCCATCGGTGTTGGTAATGGCATTGGCGACCTGCAATTGAATGCCTGTTCCATCAGCATCAAACGCGGCTATTTGACCATTTTCGTTATTTAACGCATCAATCTGGATATTGATGCCACCACCATTCACTTGCCCTTGCGAGTTATTCAGCTCTTGTGTGCTAATGTTTAACTGCCCGGCAACATCAATCACCCCATTTTGGTTAGTGACATTAAGCACCGTGATATCCACTTGCGAGCTATTAGCCTGAATAACACCATCGTTATTATTCAGCGTATCGGCGATATTAAATGTAAGGGCATCGGTTCCCTGCAAAATAATACTGCCCGCTTCATTATTCACATCTTGCAAATTGATGTCGGCACTTTGCGCAACGCTCAATACCCCTTTACGGTTATCCAGTGTTTGAGCATTAAAGACCAATGAACCATCGGTACTAATGACACCGCCCTGATTATTCAGATCATTAAGCGCCTCAATCGTCAGCACACCTAAGCCCTGATGCACAATACGGCCATCCTGATTATTAATGTCCATATTGGTCAGGCTAAAATCAGTGGCATTAGTGATGATGGCGCCTTGATTATTCAAGCTTTCGGCAGTAAGGGTAAAGGTGGTTGAACCATCCTCACCAAGCACTTGTATATAGCCACTGTTATCAAGATTGGTGAGCGCTATTGTTGCCGTTTGTGCATCGATCAAACCCGAGTTTGTCAATGTTTCAGCATTGAGTGTTAATTCTGTGGCTTGCAAATCGCCGCTATTGGAAATAGTAGTGGTATTGATATCAACCAATGTGCCAGAAACAATACCTTCACTGACGATATCGGTAGCCGTTAATTGCAAACCGGCATCAGAGACTATCTGCCCTTTACCTGTGTTGTCGATAGTCGCACTTTCTATGTTTAGGGCGCCGTCACCCGACTGGCTGATAACACCATTTAAATTGGTAAGCGTTTGCGCATTAATACGGGTTCCTGAACCGCTAATACTCAAGACACCATCGGTATTATCAAATTGCTCACCTGCATTAATCACAACCGTACTGTTATTGATTTGAATAGTACCGTTTTGATTACTCAACGAACTTGTGTCGATAGAAACATTACCAGCAGAATTTTCATTCCCCGCAACCAGTACGCCATTGCTATTGATAAGCGTACCAGCGCTAATGTTTACGTCTGTCGCAGAAAGCGCAATTGTGCCTCCTGAGTTATCTAAACTCCCTCGAACATTCAGTGATGAAAGACTGCCACCTTGCCCGTTAATGGTGCCATTGTTGTTTTGAAGGGAGGAAGCTGTGATGTTTAGCGCACTTCCTGACTGCACCACGCCTTTAGTGTTATTGAAGCTGGATGTACTGATTGTCGCTTCGCCGCCAGTCACTATCTGCCCATCGGCGTTATTGATACCATTGGAGTTCAGCACCAAAGAACCATCGGTATAAATTAATCCTGAACGATTATCTAACTCCGATTGAAATTCAAGACGCAACACTCCCGAACCTAAATGAACAATCTCTCCACCGTTGTTATTGATGGTGATTTGTGACAAGTCAAAACCATTACCGCGACTTTCAATACGCCCACTATTATTAAGACTGCCAGCATTGAGAGTGAAGGAATTAGAATGGGTTCCTGTGGCTAGCAATAAGCCCGCGTTATTAATACTGCCGCTGTTAATGGTTAGGCTCGAGCCATTGATGGCACTGCCATTTCCAACATTTAATGAATTAGCATTCAGATTGACTTGCTGCCCATTAACCAAGCCATTTAGCCCCAAATCAAACTGATTGGTCTTAATATCGACCTGATTAGCAGCCTGGAGCGTTGCCCCTTGAGCATTAATGTTACTGGCATCAATGGCGAGATCATTTTCCGCAACGATAATGCCATTTGTCGTGGTGAGGGTATTGGTTTGAATATCCAGATTTGCACCTGCAATCAAATTACCACCGGAATTGCTTAGTTGTTGTGCGGAAATGGATAAGTTATTGGTAGCCGAAATGCTGCCTTCTTCATTGTTTAAAGAAGTGGAGTTCAAAACGGTATTGGTTGCAGCCGCAATAGTGCCTTGCTGATTATTTAATGCTGTGGCTGTAATGCTGACATCAGCGTTTTCGGCATAGATAGTCCCGGAGGTGTTATCGATCTCTTCAGCATTTAAGACTAACGCGCCATCATCGGACTGAGTGGCAACCAGAACGCCGGAATGATTATTGATGCTTTGAGCTGTGAGCGAGATCTGTTCTGCAACCAGTCGCCCACCACTGTTATCAATCTCATCACTTTCAAGATTAATCACCGTTGCGCTGATTTGACCATTTTGGTTGATGAGGCTGTCAGCATTAATTGATGAACTTTGAACGCCCTGAATCACACCGTCATTATTGGATAAAGTAGCAACATCAACACTGATATTATTGGCAACAAGGGTTCCCAAATCGTTGTTGAAACTGTCACCTGATATTGAGAGGCTTCCCAGTGCGGACAAGATTCCTTCATTGGAATTAATCGTTGTTGCGCTAATACTCATATCACCGTTAGTCACCAACGAACCCGCGACATTACTCAAAGTAAGCGCCTCTATCGTTAAGACACCCAGGCCAACATGCGCAATACGCCCCGCATCATTGTTTAGGCTATTGGTATTTAAGGTAAGATTTTCTGCATGGCTTTCAATGGTTCCGTCATTACTGTTATCAATGGATTCACTGAAATCAATAGCTAGTGCAATATTGCCCTGCTCGTCCGCCGAATCAGCATTTTCATCATCCGATGCCGCTAATTGAGCAGCGATAATACCGCCCTGATTGATCAAGGAATTACCTGACAAGGACACATTTTCACCAAACAATGTGCCGGCACTGTTATCCAGTGAATAGGCTGAAACTGTTAATGTTTCTGCGGTAATCAGGCCATTTTCATTGCTCAGTGAACCTGCATTGATTTGCATTTCAGTGGTGGCCTGGATCACGCCATCGGTATTCGCTAAAGCATCCAATACCTCAAGGCTTAAAACGCCTAATCCGGTCAATGCAATGGTTCCAGAGCTGTTATTTAGAGAGTTAGCACTGATATTCAAATTCTGACTTTGCGACAGAATAACACCCGATTGGTTATTCAAATCGCCACTTAACGTAATATTGAGCGCATCAGCTTCCGTATCCAGGCTGATAATCTGGCCTTGCGTGTTATCAAGAGTCACGCCCTCAATATTCAGATTATTGGCTTGCAGTGTTCCTTCAATGTTAGTGATTTGCTCACCTGAGATACTCAACTCACCAGCACTGATGACGCCCGCATTGTTACTAATATCAACACCGTTCAGGGCAATATTGCTATTACTAAGAAGCTGTCCGTTGTCGTTATTAATATCATTAGCAACAATGTTGGTGCTTCCCTCTTCCGCCAGCAGAAGAATTTGCCCTTGTTGGTTGGTAAAGCTGTTTGTCTCAATAGATAAATTGGTTGTGGATTGAAGAATACCGTTGTCGTTGTTAATGGATTCACTAAAAGATAACTCAGGAGCATTTTCACCATTGAAAATCAGGGTACCTGAATTCTGCAATTGCTCACCGGAAATAGAGGTGTTCTGCTGAGTTTGTAATGTACCGCTGTTAGCTAATGTGCCTGTTTCAATGGTTAACTGTCCATTAGCCAGCCACTCTCCGGCATTGCTAACAGATTCAACAGCGTTAACATTTGCAGCTCCTTCATGGGCGATTAATCCCGCCTCAATATTAATCTGCTGATTGGTAATATTAAGTTGCCCGTCGGCACTGGACTGGTAAATCAAACCACCCGTTTGATTCAATTGCTCGCTGGTGATGGTGATATTTTCAGCCTGAATCGTGCCCGAGTTGGTTAAGGATGTACCATCAAGGGACAAATCACTTGCCAGCAACAATCCCTGATTCTCCGCCTGAGCAATGTTTCCGGTTACTGTATTCGATTGAATAGTACCCGTTTCAGTATTCACTAATCCGTTGGCATTGATATTGACTTCACCCAGGCTGAGCATAGTCCCGGTATTAACAATGTTGCCCTGCGCATTGAGAGAAATATTAGAAACATTAGTTAGCTGCCCTTGCTCATCAATTCCGGCATAAAGCTGCCCATTCTGGTTCACATCATTAGCGGTAACAGTAATATCTGAGTTTGAAGTCACTGTTCCGGTATTTTCAAATGTCGCGCCAGCGTTAATTGCGACATTTTGCCCATGAGTGCTACCACTCAATATCACATCGCCATTGACCGAGTTGATTGAGGCTTGCCCGTTGGTGACGGTATCCTTGAGACGAATTTGGCCATCGACAGTTAATTCCAGCTGGTTAGTGGAGCTGATTAAACCGTCACTTCTCACACCTAGCCCGGCTTGTGTACCAATCAACTTAATACTGTTGACGTACATGGAACCTAGCGCTGAGGCATCTAATGCAAATAGGGGTTGAGTTTCACTAGCCTGATTAGCAAGTTGACGGACTTCTTCTGATTGATAACTAATGTAGTTATTGCCGGTATAAACATTAAGTTCATTGGCATACAAAGCAGCATTCAGGTACATAGCCTGAGTCAAAATATCAAACTTGCTGATATTGGAAGCATTTAAGCCGTAACCATCAATAACCACACTACCGGAATTAATATTGAAACCGAGTAATTGCCCACCTTGAACATCGGCAGCACCTGTTGCAAAGGTCACTCTGGGGGTATTGATAAAACCACAGCCATTACAGGTTATGCCGTTACGGTTGGCTAAAACAAACTCTGCTGAATCGCCTAATATTTCGGTGAACCCCAGCAAGGTAGAAGCCGAACCACCTGTTACCTCAGCCAAAATAATGCTAGCCGTGCCGCCAGCCAAACGGCGGTTACCGTCGGTCCAGCCACCCAATTGAGAAATGATAGGATCCAGGCTGTTATTCAGGATTAAACCGTTTGCATCAACATTAAACTTGCTGAACAAGTTATGGGATACACCCGCTTGAGAAGCCTCGGCAATATCAATTACCGTAGTGCCATTCGCGGATTCTTTCATTCCCATACCATCGCCAACGGTAGGATCAATCTCAATACCGGTTGATGAATTCTGTTGTGGCAATGCAAATGCTGCTTGCTGCTCAGCCTGAGCGCTTTGAGCAGCTTGTGCTTGCTGTACCGCTTGTGCTGATTGAGTTTGCTGAACTTGTTGCTGCGCCTGTTGTTGAGCAATCTGCATCTGAGCATTTTGCACTTGCTCAGAGTTGCTGGTTGGAATATACCCCTGACCATACACACCCGTTTGTCCAATACGAACCAAACCATGTAAATCCTTGTCTGTATTTAATACTCCAACAACACCTTTAGCCGCTACAACCGCCGGGTTTAGCAGCATAATCAAAGTCAGAAGTTTTGCAGTCAATTGCTTGGCGTTATTACTCAACATTATGATTTACCGTCCGTTAAAAGCTCACTCTGAGTGAAAAGTCCAATTCATGTTCTTCTACATCCAGATAATCAGGCGTTCTTAGTGCGTGAGCGTAGGAAACATTCAAATTCAAAGATTCGTAGTACAGCTGAAGCCCCAAAATAGAACCGGCCACCCAGTCTGTATGATGGCGCTCCAGAATATAGGGGGTGTTACTTGCGCCAACATCCAACCCAAAATGCAGCTGCGCCCCAATTCCCCAAGGCAATTGCCAAGGTAAAGGAGCATGAAAATCAGTACGTAGATAACCGCCTCGATATCCAGATAACCCCTGCGATAGCCCTCGCACAGAATAACGACCACCGACACTGACACCTTCCGATACCAGTATCTGATTCGGGGCATATAACAGGTGCAGACTGGTGCGGTATTGGATTGGGTGAGCTAGTAACTCGAATTTCGATGAAAAGCCCACATCAGCAAAATATTTGGTGAACTGAAAATCGTCTTCGGCAACAGCCAATTCGCGTTTGGCATCCCACCATGGAACGCTTTTGTTCACATGCAAAGTGGCATCCAATGAGCCTTCTGGAAGGTGATGAACATAGGTTCCCGCCAAATCCCAGATGTAAAGAATGCGCGAAGATGTTTCCAAAAAGACATCTTCTATGTAGTTTTTGCTTTGCTTACGGGTAAAGGCGAGTGAAAGCTGTAGTTTCTCGGCCTGATCTCGCATCAGGGTGTAATTGGCAGACAAACTGGAGTTTAGCGAAGTGCCATGTGTAAGGAAGTTAACTTCAGTGCCTATGACTGACTGCTTGTACTCGAAATAGCTGTTATTCAAGCCAAACATCCAGTAACCATAAGGCATGGAAGCAACCAGAGAATAGCTACGAGATTGAGCAACAGGAAGATCATGTCCGCCAACATTAGACGACACAGAAGCAATTAAACTTTCGTTCAAACCAAGCAGGTTTTCGTAGGTAAAATTGGCGTCGGCCTGGTATTCACCAGTATCTGACACCCCGGTATTATTGATGCCGATAGAGCTGCGCCACTGACTCGCTGGCTGATTTTGAAGGCCAACGATGCTTCCTCCTTGCTCTTTACCCGGCTCCATCGCCATGGTTGTGGTGTTTTTGCCCAAGCGATTGAGATTCTCCAGCCCCTGCTCTAAATCACGAATATTGAGTTTATCTTTCAAATCTACAGGAAACGCTAATGCCAGTTCCCTTTCGCTAAGGGTGTTGTCATTGGATTGAATACTTTCAACAAAACCTTCAAGTACAACTAGTTCCAAGTCCCCATCAGATAAGTCTTGCTGAATAATATACGCACGGCTGGTGACATAACCGTTTTCCAAATAAAGATTCGATAACTCAGATACCAGATTATTAATATGAGTGAGTGTCAAACAACGGCTGGTATATCGGCTGGTGATTGCCTGAACAATGTCATTGGAAAAAAGAGTAATGCCGTCAATGTTGACGGTATTAATGGTAAAGCAGGTTGCATCTTCATCTTCGACCTGATTGATTTGTTCAGGTTGATACTCTTGTTGCAGGAAGACATCTTTACGTTCAATGAGAGGTGATAATTCGTTTTGGATCCGATCATTACCTTCTTTAATGATCCTCTCATGACGGTTATTGATTGTATCGGTGATAGATATACCGGTAGGAGGAGAAGATAAATTTGATGCATGAGTGTTCCCTGTTACGCTTCCCAAAGCGAAACACAGCAACAAACCACAAATTCTAGGACTATTCCTTTTAATACAACTTTCCATCTTTCCTGTAACTGCTTTCCAAGTTAACTCGCTATACCATCAATAAAAAATTCTTTTTATTTCAATATTTTAATGCGAAATCATTTATCTTCAATTCACTTAACATTCACCAGTTATACTGACACTTTCTACTTATCTGATTTACAGAAAACCATATCGACAGCATTTGAAACATCTAGCCACTCTTCAAAGAAACTAAACAAGTGCTTCATTGATGAATAATTAGACAAAAGTGACATTGACATGATTTGTATAAAGGCCACTAAACACCCTGAACGGTTATAAAAAAGACCAAACCGGCAAGAATCGAGGCGATTTTACACATTTTTTGAGCAATAGGAAGAGAGGAAAAGTGGAGACAAAACCACATAAAAGATATTTTTATAGCCACAAATAGATGTGATTAATTTCAAAATTAAAGCTTAAAAGTTCAGCTCTAATAAAAAGAATGAGGGGGAAATTAGCGTAACATTTTATTTTAAAAGCAATTTATGCCAGCACATTCTGTTATGAAATGATCGAAGGTGAAAAATATATTACGCTTAGAGTGGACTTGATTATGGCACTTGTCATACCAGTTAATTATAATTTTTAATAACAAGGTATTTTTAAAGATACCATTGATGCCATTTATATGTAATTAAACGTCCCCCTTCATTCTGATGTTTGCCTTGTAAACTACAAACGGAAAGTTCAAATTTAACGACAAAAAACACGGTAGAGTTATTCACAAAAAAACGCCGGAGCTCTTTCGAACTCCGGCGTTTCAATCAGAAATGAATTGCTTCTATGCGTTAATATCAGCAATCAATATCAGCTTACATTTCGCCTTTTACGCCAAATGAAACCGTTTTGCCCAATTCGTCAATCAAGCCCAATTGCTTCTGGTCGAACAAGCGTACATCACGTAACTCATAAGGCGCATTAACTTTAGCATTCGCCAAAATCGCCGCGTCAAATGGTAACTTGATGCTGTCAGCACCCGCAGTGGTGTTTTGCGCTGCATGCGTTTCCATTACAGGAACCATCTGACCACGAGCATTCGTGCCGTATAAAGTAGCACGTACTTCGTAACGGCTCGCTTCTTTCGCCAAAATGTTGATAGTCGCGCTCAAACCATTGTTTTCGCTCATGCTTGCACTTGTCAGGTCTGCACTGTTACGTGACAAACCGAAAGCCACTTTCGCACTACGACGTACTGTTTCACCATTTTGCTCACCAGTAGTATGAACACGTAGTTCATACAAACCATTGATTGGTGATTGAATGGCGTTAACGTCTGCAACACTGAACATCAGGTTGTCGCCGCTACCCATTACATTAACAGGAGTCGTTTCACCGTTAGGCGCTACCAATTCTGCAGAAGCTTTCAACGCTGATGCGCCTGGCAAAGTTGCACTCGCTACTACGCGGTCTTCTGCTGTGAATTGTTGACCTTTGATGTTCAACGCTAAATTGTGCTTGGAGTTTTTCTCTTTAACTGTAATCACGTAAAGAGAATTGGCATCCAGCTCTTGCTCGGTTTTCAACATCAATGCGCCTGCATCACCGTCTTGACGTGTCGTCAATGCGATAGTGTTAGCGAACAAACCTACCTGTGCCAGCTCATCCGCAGATACGCGGTTAGCAATCACAGAAGCGGCCGGGTTGTTAACGTGAGCCAATTGCAACAAACCTGAATCCAGTTGTGCCTGCTCTTTCGCGCCTTGAGCAACCAAAATGGCTACTTTAGCTTGAGTTGTATTCAGCAACACACCTTTGTTCAACTCTGCACCCGTCGCTTTGAACCAGTATTCGTTGCTCTTAACTTCATGCAATTTTTCTGATTGCACTTCCAACGTCGCATTCGCTGCAATCGGGAAGCTGAAGTTCAAATAATCGTTACTCGTTTGAGTATCCAGCACTTGTGCTGAAGCCATCGCTGAGGCAATTAGCGAGAAGCCTAATGTTAATACTTGCTTTTTCATGTCAGGCTCCTTATTAGATATCCGCACGGATAATAGTGTCTAGGTTAAAGCAATCACGACGTGATTGGTGATGGCTCAATGGCTCACTGCCCGCAGTACGTGAAGTGTCATAGAACCAAACGCTACCGGCACCGGCTTGAGAAGTACACTCAAGGAAACCGTCTGAGCAGCTCGCCAACCAGTTTTGAGTAGTTTCAAGAGCAACCTGATACTGGTAACCACCGCAGTAGCTATCGCTGTCCCAAATTGCAGAATCAACATCTGAACCTACAACCGCTTTGAAAGTCTTAGGTAACGCTGGGCGGCCAGAAGTACCGTACAGGTTGTTAGCGTTGTATGAAGCCATCCAGCTGGTTTGCTGCATTCTTACTGCATCACTTTGGTAACCCAGGATCCAGCCAAGAATTGATTCAAACACAGTACCGTTCATTACGGCATTCGCCAAAGGAGTACCTTTGCTTGAAGGAGCCAACGCGATAACTTTGTTAATCTTGTTGATGATGTTTGGATAACGTGAATCATAAGTAGGGTTAGACATGATCCAGCGAACAACGTTACCACCATTAGAGTGAGTAATAACGTTCATGGAAGTAATCCCTTTAGCGCTAATGAAAGAGCTCAATTGACCAGCCAGACAACCAGCTGCGCCGCTTGTCCACATGTATTGTTCAAAGTCACAGTTAATCACGGTGTAACGAGTACCGTTACCAGACATGACTGACTGAACAAAACTACCAGTCCAGTAATCATTGTAGGCGTCAGTTTGTTTACCTGTACCATGTACAAAGGCAACCCCCATGTTTGCATTACTGAACGCTGAGAAGCCCAGCAACAGTAACATTGTGAAGTATTTTAATGTTTTCACTTTGTTCACTCCGATCTTGTTAATTTGCTTCGTTTTAATTAGGCACATCTGAAAACGAATCTAAGTACTGTTGTCTTACCCGTCTCGTTAAAAGCTGACCAAGCGGACAAGATCTAACAATTAGCAATGTAGGTTAAATTTATTACCGTGTAAAGCAAAAAGAAATTCTTATTTTGTCTAATGAAGAAGATTAAGTTTGTGATGTGTTATTAACCTTTGTTATTGATATTTATAAGAAAAGATTATTTCACAAACAAAAACGCCGGAGCTCTTTCGAACTCCGGCGTTTCAATCAGAAATGAATTGCTGCTATGCGTTGATATCAGCAATCAATATCAGCTTACATTTCGCCTTTTACGCCAAATGAAACCGTTTTGCCCAATTCGTCAATCAAGCCCAATTGCTTCTGGTCGAACAAGCGTACATCACGTAACTCATAAGGCGCATTAACTTTAGCATTCGCCAAAATCGCCGCGTCAAATGGTAACTTGATGCTGTCAGCACCCGCAGTGGTGTTTTGCGCTGCATGCGTTTCCATTACAGGAACCATCTGACCACGAGCATTCGTGCCGTATAAAGTAGCACGTACTTCGTAACGGCTCGCTTCTTTCGCCAAAATGTTGATAGTCGCGCTCAAACCATTGTTTTCGCTCATGCTTGCACTTGTCAGGTCTGCACTGTTACGTGACAAACCGAAAGCCACTTTCGCACTACGACGTACTGTTTCACCATTTTGCTCACCAGTAGTATGAACTCGTAGCTCATACAAACCATTGATTGGTGATTGAATGGCGTTAACGTCTGCAACACTGAACATCAGGTTGTCGCCGCTACCCATTACATTAACAGGAGTCGTTTCACCGTTAGGCGCTACCAATTCTGCAGAAGCTTTCAACGCTGATGCGCCTGGCAAAGTTGCACTCGCTACTACGCGGTCTTCCGCTGTGAATTGTTGACCTTTGATGTTCAACGCCAAATTGTGCTTGGAGTTTTTCTCTTTAACTGTAATCACATAAAGAGAATTGGCATCCAGCTCTTGCTCGGTTTTCAACATCAATGCGCCTGCATCACCGTCTTGACGTGTCGTCAATGCGATAGTGTTAGCGAACAAACCTACCTGTGCCAACTCATCCGCAGATACGCGGTTAGCAATCACAGAAGCGGCCGGGTTGTTAACGTGAGCCAATTGCAACAAACCTGAATCCAGTTGTGCCTGCTCTTTCGCGCCTTGAGCAACCAAAATGGCTACTTTAGCTTGAGTTGTATTCAGCAACACACCTTTGTTCAATTCTGCACCCGTCGCTTTGAACCAGTACTCGTTGCTCTTAACTTCATGCAATTTTTCTGATTGCACTTCCAACGTCGCATTCGCTGCAATCGGGAAGCTGAAGTTCAAATAATCGTTACTCGTTTGAGTATCCAGCACTTGTGCTGAAGCCATCGCTGAGGCAATTAGCGAGAAGCCTAATGTTAATACTTGCTTTTTCATGTCAGGCTCCTTATTAGATATCCGCACGGATAATAGTGTCTAGGTTAAAGCAATCACGACGTGATTGGTGATGGCTCAATGGCTCACTACCTTTAGTGCGTGAAGTGTCATAGAACCAAACGCTACCAGCACCGGCTTGAGAAGAACACTCAAGGAAACCGTCTGAGCAGCTCGCCAACCAGTTTTGAGTCACTTCAAGAGCAACCTGATACTGATAACCACCACAGTAGCTGTCACCGTCAAAAGGAGAAGATTCTACGTCAGAACCTACAACAGACTTGAAGGTTTTAGGTAGAGAAGGACGACCAGAAGTGCCGTACAAGTAGTTAGCATTGTAAGAAGCCATCCAGCTGGTTTGTTGCATTCTTACTGCATCACTTTGGTAACCCAGGATCCAGCCAAGAATTGATTCAAACACAGTACCGTTCATTACGGCATTTGCCAAAGGAGTACCTTTGCTTGAAGGAGCCAACGCGATAACTTTGTTAATCTTGTTGATGATGTTTGGATAACGAGAATCCCAAGTAGGGTTAGACATGATCCAACGAACAACATTACCACCATTTGAGTGAGTAATAACGTTAAGAGAAGTAATGCCTTGCGCATTAATGAAAGAAGTCAATTGACCAGCCAAACAACCTGCAGCCGGGCTTGTCCACATGTACTCTTCAAATTCACAGTTGATGATTGTGTAACGGGTGCCGTTACCAGACATGACAGACTTAACGAAATCGCCAGTCCAGTAATCATTGTAGGCGTCAGTTTGGTTACCTGTACCATGTACAAAGGCGACCCCCATGTTTGCGCTACTAATCGCTGAAAAACCCAGCAACAGTAACATCGTCAAGGATTTTAATGTTCTCACTTTGTTCACTCCAATCTTGTTATATTACAACGACTTAACACAACTGAACTGAGAAGCTGACAGGCGTTGCAAATACATTATGAATTTGTCTGTCACCCTACATCCTCATCTCAGAAGGCTGTTCCAGATTAAGCCGACCTTTACTACGTTAGTGTAAATTAGTTACCGTGTAAAGTGGTACGAGCTCTGATCTGAACAGAATATTTATTAAACAGGCTGTTTCACATTTTTACAAGTGTTTCACAAAATTTTTACATCCCTTTATTTTCAAGGCTTAGAAGTATTTTTACCCTACAAGGAGAACAGAAATATTTTATTCAAAAAAATTTCGTTTACACTGTTTACAAAATTACAAACGCGAAATATTTCATATACATGAAAGTTCAAAGACATTTACGCTCAGTAAGCTACTTTTCGGCCATTTTATCTGCAATATTGCTCACAAATGGAGCTTCGGCGAGTTCCCTTTATCTCGGATACAGTCGCTCGGAACAAAATTCAGTAATAGGTGATCGTGAGTTC
Source organism: Paraneptunicella aestuarii (assembly GCF_019900845.1). Taxonomy (NCBI): domain Bacteria; kingdom Pseudomonadati; phylum Pseudomonadota; class Gammaproteobacteria; order Alteromonadales; family Alteromonadaceae; genus Paraneptunicella; species Paraneptunicella aestuarii. The sequence goes on from NZ_CP074570.1 coordinate 3,419,453, forward strand.
GATTTAAAACCCGATGGAATGAGTTTTTTGGCTTCATTTGATATATCCGATGATTGGGTGATAAGCCTGGATGTGGGTAGTCAGGAAGATGACGTGCAGGTAAATAACAATCTGCATGCCAGTTCAAACAACGATAGCTGGGGAGCGGGTTTAAGCTATTATTGGGAAAATTGGGTCTTTACCTACAATTATTCAAATTGGCAGGACGAGTTGGTCATTATTGGTGTACCACCCGATGGCAGCAGACCACCAATGACGGTTTATCGCCAAACCAACGATTCCCCTACCCATGCATTTAGAGCAGGATATTACTGGCAAGGAGCAGACTGGCAGCTCGGGGTATCAACAGGTATTCATTTCAATGAATGGGAACAATTCACTCAATTTAATAATCCTCAAGACCCCAGGCCGCCACAAGATGCATTAGATGAAGGAGAAACCACTTTTGTCAGCATTAGCGCCAATGGGGCTAAATTCTTCAGCCTGAACAATTCTCACGACTTGGTCATCGGAAGCAGCATATCCTGGAATGAACTGACCAATGATGACGCCAATGCAGTGGTACGCAATGGCAGACCTGTTAATCAAATTCCCAACCGTAACGCTATCAATCGATTAAATTCCAGTGTTGTATCTGGCTCTGAAAGTTACGGTCAAGCTAATCTGTATGCTTCATGGAGCATGACCAGCAATTGGATGCTTGATATCAGCCTTGGCAGCGATTTTGGTGATAGTGACAGTAGCCAGTTCTGGTCTTTGAATATAGGATACGTGTTTTAAATTTTCTCGTTTTCCAACGAATTGACTATCGTCAGGGATCTTTTCATGCCCCAACAGCCAAACACTGTAGATATGCCCATTGTGGATCAATCCAAACATCCCGTCACATTGGACATAGTAGATAACATTGCCATAGTAACTTTGAATCGACCAGACAAGCACAACGCACTGAATATGGATATGTTTAAGGCCATTGATAAAGTTTCCGGCAAATTACGTAAAAACAAGCATATTCGAGCCGTTATTGTGCAAGGAAGTGGCGTCGATTTTTGCACCGGGCTAGATATCAAATCGATCCTGACCAAACCGCTGAGTGGCTTAAAACTGCTTTGGAAATGGTTTCCTGGCTCTTCAAACCTGGCACAAAGAGTCAGTACCAATTGGCGCAAAATTCCGGTTCCGGTCATCATGAGCATTCATGGCAGATGTTGGGGCGGTGGCTTGCAGATCGCACTTGGCGCAGACTTTAGAATTTGTACTCCTGATAGCACTCTTTCTGTCATGGAGGCTAAATGGGGCTTGATTCCCGACATGGGAGGAACGGTAGGCATGAGAGAAATTGTGCCTCTGGATAAAGCCCTCGACTTTGCAATGACCGCAAGGGAAATCACGGCTCAAGAAGCGCTGGAATGCCACCTGATAACCGAAATTAGTGACAATCCGAAAGAGCGCTCTTTAGCGCTTGCTAAGCAAATCGCAGAAAACTCACCAGATGCAGTTGCAAAGATAAAGCGAGTCTTTCATAAGTCCTGGCATAACAATGATTGGGCAACGCTGGCAAGAGAGTCTTTCTGGCAATGGTTTATGTTGCTTGGAAAGAACCAGCGTATCGCAGTGAAGCGTCATTCCGGAAAATCGGATACACCATATAAGCCTCGTTCTTAAAACCAGGTAACTTGTGTACTCAATCGGGATTAACTGAATAGAAGGTTCCCATTAGTTTTAAATACTAATGGGAATTAATAATCTTTTAAGCAAAAACATAATAATCCGCATGAATTAACGTCCAGCATTAAGTTCAGCTTGAACTCTATTGGCGAGTTCCCTTAACTTATCAAATTCTTCATCATCAAAATATCGCGGTTTGCGATCGATAATACACAACGTGCCTATACGTAGCTCGTCCCGGATGATCAATGGAGCACCTGCATAAAAGCGTATTTTAGGCTCTCCTGTTACCAAAGGATTCGTAGCAAAGCGAATATCTTCCAAGGCATCAGGAATATATAAAATTTCGTCATGATGAATTGCATGACCACAGAAAGAAATATCGCGATGTGTTTCAGATACATCCAATCCCTGACAGGATTTAAACCACTGTCGATCAGCATCAACAATGCTGACCAGTGCGATAGGGACTTGATAATACTCTTTTGCTTCTTTGGTAATATCATCAAATCTTGATTCAGGAGGGGTATCAAGAATATTGAGCGAATCTAATAAACAAAGACGTTCTTGTTCATTACCGGGAATTTCAGGTTTCTTCATGTTGGCTTAATTGAGATATATTCATTCACCCTAAACATTGGGCATTAGTATCTCAGCATTACCTTAATTAAGCCACCAAAAATAGAGTATCTGTTGCTTAGCCTTATATGATGATCTCATTCCCTTTATGTCACCAAAGTGCTTCAAGCGAATCGGAACAATGACTCTCCCCTGCTACCTCGCCCGAGTTACTTCATTTTAGTTACGGCGAGGCTTGGGAGGTCTTGGAACAGGGCGCCCTTCTGATGGCCTTCTTGTTTTGAATTTATCTCTGAGCAGCTTTTGCTTCTCAGGAGGAAGTTTTTTGAAATTATTATATGCCCGCTTGATTTTATCCCTCTCACCAGGAGGTAAACCTTTAAAGCGATCAAATTGCTGGCGTAAATGATCTCGTTGCTCTGGCGATAGCGACTGCCAATGCTGGAATTTTTGAGCGACTTTATCTCGCTGAGACTGATCCATAGACAACCAACGATTTGCTCCAGATAAAAGCCTCTCTTGCCTTTCAGCTCCCAAATTACCCCAATTATCTTTCACCCCAGATAACACCTTTTGCTGTGCAGGTGTTAATGACTGCCATTCGACAGCATGGGCTAATTGCGACAAGAAGACACAAAGCACAAGCAAGACAGCATGAAAAATTCTCATTGCTTGCCTCCTTTGCCGTCTTCATCACTTGGATTGGATAGATTGGAATTCTGCGGTTTATCACCACTAATCAACACTTCGGATGAGTGAGATGATTCAGAAACAGCAGTATCATTAGCCGCCAGATTCGATGTGTCGGTGGCATCAATCCATTCCCCATTCACATCCTCCATATCAGCCAGGTACTCCAGAAAATCCATGCTCAGTTGAGTCTGGTCTTCTTGCGCCATTGCCGATGGAAATAAACAGACTAAGGCCACCATATTACAACAGTGCCTCTTCATCTTGTTGAGCCAACCAATCTGCGAATTCAAGGTCTTGTGCAAACTCCATATCATTGATTAAGGCCATATCGTCAACGGACATATCTTCCATCACTAATTGAACAGGAAGTTCCGGTATCGCCTCATTGGATTGATAGCTTACAAGCAGCGCAGCAACTAACGCAATAGCCAGGGGTGTTCCCAGTGCTAAAGCAGGCATGCTCCATGAACGCCCGAGGCTCTTGGCACCTTTATTAAGTTTGGCGTTTCTGGCCTGTGTTCTTGCTTGCATTAGAGCCCTTTGCCGAGCCATAGCAATATCCTGTGTAACCTTTTCAGGTAAGGCATCGTTGGACGCATCAAGTTGTTCTATAACCTGCTTGGTCAGTTGCAGATCATCAGTCGATTTATCAGATCTGTACGTCATATTCTTCACCCAGGAGTTCTCGTAGTTTATTCACAGCCCTGAAATAATGCGTTTTGACACTTCCCTCGGAGCATCCCATTGCCTTAGCCGTCTCAATCACAGACATACCTTCCCAACTACGCATTAAAAAACATTGTTGCTGTTTTTCTGGTAACGCTTGCAACGCTTTTAATACATGAGCCTGCATTCTTTCTTTGCCAACATCCAGCTCAGGATGATTTTCATCATCATCGCTCCATTCTTCGATAAGGTTGTCATGGTCATCTGATTTCCAGAAAAATAACAAATTCTTCATTTTGTATTGACGCTGAAAATCACGAATCCTGTTCTGCAATATTTTATAAAATAATGGCTTCCATTCATGGCTCGGACGATCTTCATAGTTACTCACCAACTTCAACATGCTGTCTTGCAGTACATCGATAGCATCCGCATGATTAGATAGCGCTAACAAAGCCATGCGATAGGCTTTTTTCTCAATACTCTGCAAAAATGCTTCAATAGAAACATCTTCCAGAGATTGTTGTTCAGCGCTACGTAGCATTAGATTATCAAATCGCATAAGAGTAATTTGTCTGCACTCTAACCAAACAAGCTATTCTTGAGCAAGTCGAATAGTCTAGTCACACTCAAACGACCACGTTTTATTGATGAATTGTTCCTCATCTTTCTTAGCCCCACATTTATTCCCACATTTCCTTTCTTACCTGTTAAAACGCCGCAACGGGCATTCGGTTGACAAACAAATTCAAAAATATTTCACATTATGTATTTTGGTGGCAAAAGGGTTTGACAAATGCTGTCGAAATATGCAGAATTCGCACCCTTGAAAATATAGTTGAATCGTTTTGGGAGTTTCATCTTGGCTAACATCAAGTCTGCTAAGAAGCGCGCGATACAATCAGAAAAACGTCGTCAGCATAACGCTAGCCGTCGTTCCATGATGCGTACCTTCACCAAGAAAGTACGTGCAGCCATTGAGTCTGGTGATAAAGCAGCCGCAGAGCAAGCATATGCTGCAGCTACGCCTATCCTTGACCGTATGGCTACCAGAGGTTTGATTCACAAGAACAAAGCGGCACGTCATAAGAGCCGTTTAGCTTCTCAAATCAAAGCGTTGGGCTAATCGTCATCGTTTCGAAAAAAAGCGCCTCAAGGCGCTTTTTTTATGTCCGAAAAAAGATTTAATTGACTCACCCCGGCTAGTTTAACCAAGCGCGAGGCTCAACTGAATTTGAATCATATAACACCGGATATAGGAAACGCCCTTCAACACCGTTTTTCTCTGCTATTACATGCATTTGATTGGAAGTGCTTAAAGAAGTAAATGTGATAAAAACTTCGACAGGCTCAAGAGGATTTCCCAAGGCTTGTAAAAAAACATCTTCCGTAACAGTTATTATACTTCTCCCTGGCACTTCGCCTAAATCAACATAACTTGCAACTTCTTGCGTGCTACCGTCAATATACCAGCGAACTTCTGCACTGACATTTGCCGATTCAAATTCTTCATTCACCAAAGTAATCCAAGAGCTTGAACCTGATTCATTTAATTGCATTCTTGGTACTTTTGCCTGCAAGCCATTGTACTTCCATCGACCAGCGTCTGTTTTCTCGTCAATAAGTACCAATTCATGCCCGTTAGAAAATTCTAAAACTGTTGAAATCATGAAGCTTCGGGTTTTAATCATCTCTCTATGATCAATTTCTCCGTTTAGAGTCGCAATAATTTGATTAGATGCAAAAGCAAAGGCATCGCTCGCACTTGCCGAAAATTGCCCTTGATTTTCTGACAAATCAAAAGAACCCCTAACAATATTTCCTGTTTTAAAAACAAGGGACTCTATATTGCTCATATCTCCTTGCAATTCAATGCGCACCAGATCCTTATCACGCAAGCTTACCTTGTTATCAAGTGGGAGATTTGAAAAATCAAGTACAATTTGATCACTCAAATTACCATTTGTAAAAGTTTGAGCATTACTATTTCTGTCGATCACTGCATCCGCCAAAACATCAACCGAGGCAGAAAATTCGTTCATGTAACTGAATAAATCCACACCGTCATAATACTCGTAAATACCGATGTAATCTCTGCCAGCAGCTTCAATCTGAACAGTTTCTCCTGCAGCCAATTCTGGCAAATTTATGTTTATGGCATGACCTGGAACGGAAGCCCCTGACAAGATATATTCATCAGATGCATCTATTCCTGCAGAAGTTAATATTACGAACTCCAATTCTGAAGAGCCTGCAACTTCCTTATTAATTAACACAAAATCGTTAATTGAACCTGTAGCGGCTCCAGCAGTGCTTTGCTCCAATACGTAATCCGAATCGGCAAACGTAGCCCCGTTTGTTAACGTAATATATATGCGAAAATGATATCCCATGGAATAATCGGGATTAATTACTATTGAATTGGCAGTAACATCAGCTGTAGCTCTCCCTGTACTTGCCAATTCAACGCTGACGGTTTCCAAAGAGATGAGTGATTCACCATCCAAGGTTCCAGAAGATACATTAAATGACATAAGAAAAGTTGCAGCGGCTATTCGTCCTAAATATTGCTTTTTCATTAATTAGCTCCGAACACCTAGCCTAAGGTAAGCGAAAATTGGCATATCCTCAAAATCATCAAGGCTCAGTTAAACAACCTCATTATTTAGTGCCAGTTTCAGTATAACTATTCAACACTATCGATTTCTCTATATAATCAGACATAATAAAGTAAAAACATTTTTATGGAATATAAAAATATTCATGGCAGTTCAATCAGTTCCCTCAAAAACACTTCTCATATCGGCAATATTTTCACTGTTAGTTGGTTTTCCTTCACAGGCTAACAGCGATAATGTGGAAAAATTAACAACAGCCTCAAGTAACAGTAACTTAGCCTACGAAATTGTGAGCTCCCTGACTTTGGAAGTTGGGCCAAGAATAGCGGGTAGCGAAGGCGACAAAAAAGCCGTTGCCTGGGCAGAAGCCAAGTTCAATGAATTAGGGTTTGATAAGGTTTATAAACAACCCGTGCGAGTCCGTAATTGGTCTCGGGGTTTATCTGAAGCCAAAATCCTCACGCCCTACTCTCATAATCTCGTCGTTAGTGCCTTGGGAGGTTCCATTGCAACGCCAGAAAAAGGCTTGCAGGCTGAAGTGGTCATGGTGGAATCGCTAGAAGCACTACAGCAGACTCCAGCAGATGATGTTGCAGGTAAAATCGTATTTATTAACAAGAAAATGGAACGAGACAAAGCAGGGAAAGGATATGGCCCTGTCGTAGTAGGTCGCTCACAAGGCGCAATTGAAGCTGCTCGCTCTAATGCTGTTGCAGTGCTAATTCGCTCTGTCGGTACGGATAATTCACGCTTTGCTCATACCGGTGCTATGCGCTACAGCCCGGATGTACCCAAAATTCCAGCAGGTGCATTATCTAATTCAGATGCAGATGTGCTTGCCGCAATAATTGAACAAGGCAATCCCGTAAAATTATCGCTTAATATGCAAGCGAAAGAACACGGCTGGCAAACGTCTTACAATGTGATTGGTGAAATCACCGGAACAGAGAAACCGGAAGAGGTTGTATTAATAGCCGCACATCTGGATTCCTGGGACGAAGGCACTGGTGCTCTGGATGACGGTGCAGGCGTTGGTGTTGTTATGGCTGCTGCTAAACTGATTAAAGAGACAATGGGTTCACCCAAACGTACTATTCGAGTTGTTCTTTATGCTAACGAAGAATTCGGTTTGGTTGGCGCAAAACAATATGTTAAAGACAATCTTGATGATTTAAAGAACATCATTGTTGCAGCTGAATCTGACTTCGGGGCAGGCAAAATTTATCAATTCGATACTCGCTTTGCAGAGCAAGCTTTACCTTTCGCCAAAAAAGTCTCGACCTTACTTGCTCCATTAGGCATTGAAGAAGGCAGCAACACGGCAACGGGCGGGCCAGACATATACATGCTTCCCAGCCACGGAGTGCCCGTAGTATCCTTACGTCAGGATGGAACCGAATACTTTGATTATCATCACACGGCTAACGACACCCTGGATAAAATCGACCTTGAGGCTATCAGGCAAAACCAGACAGCCTACGCCATATTCGCCTATATGATGGCAAACAATGATGTCGATCCTCGCCCGGCTCCTGAGCTGGAACCGGTACAATAAACGACAAAACAAGCGCACATGGAATTAAAAAACATTAAACGAAAATATATTGTTATGGGTATTGGAGGACTTTTGGGGCTGGTCTTGTTACTTGTGCCGAAGCCAGAGCTAATCCGATATAAAAGTGCCAATATTGTTTCAGAAGCGGTTTATTGGGATGGATTGGGACATTCAGGAATATTGTCAGATGCCCATGCAAATTTTGTAAAGCTGGATTACGAAACAAACCATCTACACATTTGTTATGGCATAGAAAATGAGAACCCTGACCTGAATTCATCCAGCTGTCAGGTATATAAGGTTATTGAAAACAGAGGCTTCTCTGGAGCCATCGCTCACTTTTTAAAATAATCTTCAATAATGAGGCGCGGGAGAAAAGCTCCCGCTCTTTACAAAATCAAGTTCAATGAGCACTTCACATCGTATAAATTGTCACCATACCGTCATCCATTATTAACGTTTTTGTCATCGCCCCTTTTTATTATTCTTTCAAGCCTCTCGGGAGATAAACGCGATGACAGTAAAACAACATTACCGCACCGTTTGGATATCAGACATTCACTTGGGATACCGCGACTGCAAAGCCGAATATTTGCTCGACTTTTTACACCACACCAAAATAGAAACCTTATATCTGGTAGGCGATATCGTTGATATGTGGGCGATGAGCAAACAGTTTCTGTGGCCAAAATCCCACAATGAATTATTTCATTACCTGATAGGACTCCCGGAAAAAGGCACAAAAGTTATTTATCTTCCCGGAAATCATGATGAACCGGCACAAAAGTACGACGGCATGATGTTTGGCGAAGTGGCAATTCATCGTCAGTGTATTCACACCACAGCCGCCGGCAAACGCTTGCTTCTGTTGCATGGAGATCAGTTCGATCAGGAAGTCTGCTTTGGCCCCATTCACACCTGGATTGGTGATAAAGGCTACGACCTGCTTCTATTCCTAAACCGTTGGTACAACAAGGCCAGAGCCTGGATAGGCTTTCCTTATTGGTCACTGGCGGGCTATATAAAAAGCCGTATCAGCGGGGCAAATAAGGCCATTGAACGCTATCGCAATGCATGTATCGATAAAGCTAAATCGATGGGACTAGATGGTGTGGTATGTGGTCATATTCACCACCCGGAAACCATTGAGCAAGAAGGAATCACCTACTATAACGACGGTGACTGGATCGAAAACTGCTCAGCCTTAACGGAAGACTCCAAGGGTAATATCGAGCTGGTTTACTGGACGCAAATACGCTCAAAAGTAGAAATACTTCAACTCGACAGACAACTGGAACAAAAGTCTTCTGGGCAGAAAGCCGCTTAACGCGTTGCTTTAAATCGGACTTTTATTGTCATCAATCTGACATCTGTCCTGCACAGTTTCGTAACACAGTCCATTTATATTGCTTGTGGAACAAAAACATAGGTAATAACGACAAATGTTCACTGTTGATGAAGTGCTCACCAAACACTATCCCCAGTTGGCAGAACGCCCCTGGTTGTTCAAATCCCTCAGCTTTATTCTACGCCACCTGTTACATGAATCAGAATGCAAGGAATTCGGCGAGCGCTACCCTCACCTGCAAGGGATTGATTTTGTTGAACAAGTGCTTGAATACTTTAACGTCAGCTATTCTGTTCGCGATACCGAAATAGAGAACATTCCCACCGAAGGCCCTGTTGTTATTATTGCCAACCACCCTATTGGTTCATTGGATGGACTCGCGCTTATCAAACTGGTCAGCGAAATCCGCCCCGATGTGAAAGCTATCGCCAATGAAATGCTGATGTCTTTAAAACCCTTACGTTCAATGCTGTTACCGGTGAATGTCATGACTGGCAGTTCTCGCAGAGAAGATATTGAACGTATTAATCAGCATATTAATAGCGGCAAAGCACTTATTGTTTTTCCTGCGGGCGAAGTCTCTCGTTTGCGTCCTCATGGCGTGAGAGACACCAAATGGCACACAGGCTTCGTACGCATGGCAATGTCAGCTAAAGCACCGATACTGCCAATTTTCATTGATGCCAAGAACTCCCCCTTATTTTACAGCGCGTCCATGCTCTACAAACCACTAGCCACCATGCTGCTAGTGAAAGAAATGTTTAAACATCGTCGTAGTGATTTGCCCATGCGTATAGGCAGATTGATCCCCTATGAATCCTACGGTGACATGAAGATCTCCATTAAAGCCAAAACACGACTTTTCAAGCGTCATCTTTACCGCATAGGCAGCAATAAATCGGGTATTTTCAATACCCAAAATGCTATCGCCGCTCCGGAAGACCGAAAAGAGCTGGCAAAAGCCATTAAAACCAGTTGTGAATTGCTGGGATACACTGCCGATGGCAAAGAAATCCATTTATATCGTTATCAGGGAAGCTCTCCTATTTTGCGTGAAATAGGCCGTTTGCGAGAAATCGCTTTTCGGGCTGTAGGAGAAGGATGCAATAAACGTCGAGACACCGACCAGTTCGACACGGAATATTTGCACCTGATACTGTGGGATAAGGAAGATTTAGAAATTGTTGGTGCTTATCGCTTGGGTGACGCCAAAAGGCTCATTGAAACCCACGGCAAAGATGGGCTTTATTCAGCCACGCTATTTAATTATGACGACGCTATGACGCCCTATTTTGAACGCGGTTTAGAATTAGGCAGAAGCTTCGTACAACCAAAATATTGGGGCAAACGCAGCCTGGATTATCTTTGGTATGGCATTGGCGCGTTCCTAACACGTTACCCACAGTATCAATATCTGTTTGGGCCTGTCAGCCTGAGCAACAGCTTCCCGGAAGCAGCGAAAGAATTGCTGGTCGCCTTTTACCAAATTTACTTCGGTAACAAAGACAATATTGCCGTTTCCAAATGCCCCTACAACTTGCCCAAAGAACTACAAAGTGCTTTTAGTGGAGCTGATTACAAGGAAGACTTCACTAAATTAAAACACCTGTTAGCCAACATGGGCGTTGCGATCCCGACCTTGTACAAACAGTACACCGAGCTATGTGAGCCCGGTGGCGTACAGTTTCTTAGTTTCGGCGTAGACCCGGATTTTAGCGATTGTATTGACGGTCTTATTCTGGTTGACCTACACAAGCTAAAAGACAAAAAACGCCAGCGTTATATGCCTGATACCATTCAACAAGAGGTTGCCTAACGGCAGCCTCGGTTTTACTTCCTCCCTATCCTCCCTATCCCCATTCGCCATCCCCCATTCGCGTGCGCAATAATTTATGCATACGAATTCAATGCCCTAAAACTTGTCCCTCAGCCCACAACCCGATAACGTTTATCGGTTTGTTAACAATTTGGTAACCATTCACCTTCTAAATAAGTGTGATTAACTGCAAGTCAGCCACAGAAATTTATCGCAGACTCGCCGCCTCTTTATTTAAGAAAGGAATCCATTGAGGCTCCACAGCCGCTTCGCCGATTCATTAAGTGAAAAGCAGGGCTGAGGGTCTGCTCAAAGCTTTCTGTTGCTGACTGATAGTTTGGAACAGCTATTTAGCGCAATTGACCGGGAAGGCTTCCAGCAAAAACGACAGGATGTACCAATTTACATCACTTGAACGAAGGTAATGAATTACCGGGATCCCATATGGGACACCGACTAATGAGGATAGTATGAGAAGCATCATTAATACCTGTCGCAATACGAGCCTTGCCGCTTCGCTGTTGTTACTACTCACGGGATGTTTTGATGGCAGTAGCCGTGAAAATCCCCCTAGCACTCCACCTACACCCGATCCTATTGTTTGCGAGGCTCCTGAAATCGCCAACGACAGTGGTGATGCCTGTGTACTTCCAGAACCAACGGTGACACCAGCGGACAATGAAGCCATTATTTTCTACAACCGTTCTGATGCAAATTACGAAGGCTGGGTACTGCATTTATGGAACAACGACAACTGCCCCAACACAGTAGCGGAACCTACCAACTGGCCTGAAGGGCCTAGCGTAGCTGGCGTTGACCCTGTCTACGGTGGATATTTCATCATTCCTTTAATGGAAGGCTATTCAGATTGCATGAACTTTATCGTGCATGACGCTGCTGGCGTGAAAGACATTTCACAGCAAGACTTGATGATGAATCTAACGGGCTCACGCATGGTCTGGACATTATCTGGCGTGAATGAAGTCTTTACTGAGCCCACAGTTGAAGTTGCTGTTGCAGTAACAGGCGCAGCAGCACATTGGGTAACGGCCAACACATTAGTATGGAATGTGGATACCGACACCACTAGCGAAGTCAGGCTGTATCATTCCATGACGGCATCGTTGACCCTGGAAGAAGACGGCAGTATTTCGGGTGGTGAATATGTCACTCTGACCATGGGTGCAACAGAGAATGACCCGGCGGCAGAACTGATTAAACATACCAGTTGGCCTGCTTTTCACCTTGATATTACGAGTGAACAAGTCTCGAACCTGATCCGCTCACAGTTGTTAGCTGTCAGCCTGGACGCAGAAGGTAAAGTCATCGCGGCAACGCAAGTACAAATGCCTCGTTTGTTAGATAGCTTATTTACTGCTGGCGACAACGATGCCGACGAGCAAAGTCTAGGCTTGCATTATACCGAGCAAGGTATTCAAGCTGCCGTTTGGGCTCCCACAGCACAGCAAATGAAGCTGAATATTTATAATGCTGACAAATCACTGCAAAGCTCTATGGATATGGCCTACGACGCCAATACTGGTATCTGGAGCAGCGATATCAGTGCCGATATGGATCGCCTGTTCTACCGATTCGAAATCACGGTTTATCATCCTGTCAGTGGCAACGTAGAAACCCTTGAAGTCACTGACCCTTATTCTGTGAGTTTGTCAGCCAATGGTCGCTATTCACAATTTGTGGATCTGACCGATGCCGATCTCAAACCTGACAACTGGGATACTCATAACGTTCCGACCATTGCCAACCCGGAAGACGCTGTAATCTATGAAGGTCATATTCGCGACTTCAGTGTATTCGATGAAACGGTAAATCCCGCTTCTCGTGGCAAATACATGGCCTTTGCGGAACCCAATTCAATTCCGATGCAACACTTACAAACTCTAGCGGACGCAGGTTTAACCCATTTCCATCTGCTACCAGCCAATGACATTGCCAGCATTGAGGAAAATCCTGAAAACACGGTTAATATTAACGATACCGTTGGCGACTTGTGCGCTATCAATAGCAATGCATCCGTTTGTGCCACACACGACAGCACCAGCACCTTATTAAGCGTATTTGAAAGCTTTGACCCAGCCACAACCGATGCGCAACAGTTGTCTAACGACATGCGCAATAGCGACAGCTTCAACTGGGGCTACGACCCTCACCACTTCAACACTCCGGACGGCAGCTATGCCTCAGATGCCGATGGTGTCGCTCGAATCAAAGAAATGCGCGCCATGGTGCAAGGTTTGCACAACGTTGGCCTGCGCGTGGCGTTAGACGTGGTGTATAACCACACCAATGCTTCCGGTATTAACACCAATTCGGTAATGGACAAACTGGTTCCGGGTTACTACCACAGATACAACGCCACGACAGGTAACATTGAACGTTCAACCTGCTGTGAAAACACAGCCACAGAACACCGCATGATGGAAAAATTCATGGTGGACTCGCTAGTGATGTGGGCTGAACAATACAAATATGATGCCTTTCGCTTCGACCTGATGGGACATGTTCCCAAATCTGCAATTTTAGCAGCAAGAAGCGCGGTGCAAGCCGTTGATGCGGATAACTACTTTTATGGTGAAGGTTGGGATTTCGGCGAAGTCGCTGGTGACCAACTGTTTGAGCAAGCCACTCAGAAAAACATGGCTAATACCGAAGTGGGTACATTCAACGACCAAATCCGTGAAGCAGTGCGTGGAGCAGCAATTTTCAGTGGCAACAGCAGCACCGGAACCCTCGTCGTTCAAGATAAGATCCGTATGTCTCTAGCGGGCACTCTCACCGATTATCAGTTGGTGAATTCCAACAATGCTTACGTGAAAACCAGCTCTTTGGGTGGTTACGCTGGCGACCCTGCCGACATTATCAACTATGTCTCCAAACACGATAACGAAACTTTATGGGATCAGCTGAACTACACATTGCCTGAAACCATTTCTTTGGAAAATCGTGTACGCGCACAAAACGTTTCTATGGCGATTCCATTATTAAGCCAAGGTGTTCCATTCCTGCAAATTGGTGGTGACTTCCTGCGCTCAAAATCCATGGATCGTAACTCTTATGATGCAGGTGACTGGGCTAATAGAGTCGATTTCAGCTTACAAACCAGTAACTGGAATTCAGGCTTACCTTCACAACAGGAAAACGGCAGCAAGTACGAGCAAATTGCCGCCATGTTAGCTGATAGCAATCGCGCGCCCAGCGCTTCTGACATCCAGTTTGCCGCCAGCGTCTTTCAAGAATTCTTGCGTATTCGTAGCGGTAGCCCGCTTTTCCGTTTAACCAGTGCTGAAGAGATTAAAAACCGCATCGGATTCCACAATGTGGGTTCTGATCAAACGGGCGGCCTTATCGTCATGAGTATCGACGATGGCACAGGTTTAACTGATCTTGACCCAGCCAATGATGCCCTTGTACTGATCATCAATGGTACGGATTCAGCATTGACGCACAACATCCCGACGGCTCAGGGCTTCACCTTACATGCCATTCAAGCTAATTCCGTTGATGCCAATATTCGCACAGCGCAATTCTCTGCAACTGCAGAAGGTGGCGACTTCACGGTTCCAGCTTATAGCCTGGCGGTATTCGTGAAACCTCAAGGTGGACAGCAAGGTACAGGGTTATCACCCTTTGCAACAATCGGCACACCCGACACCGCTCCTTTTGGTGATACCAGCGTGTATCTGCGCGGCAGCATGAATGGTTGGGGAACAGACAACAGCTATAGCTACACCAGTGACGGCGTGTATCAGCTAAGCATTACTCTTGATGCAGGCACAGACTACGAGTTCAAAGTCGCTAGCGAAGACTGGAGTACAGTGGATTTCGGTGCATCAGGCGACACCACAGTTCAGCTTAACACCGCGCTCGCTTTAACGCGTTCCGGTGCGAATATGCATTTCACACCCAGTGAAAGTGGTAGCTATGTGTTCTCATTGGATGCTTCCGATCCAGTGTCACCAACGCTAACGGTTAAGGTAGAAGAACCTTATGCCGGAACCAGCGTATATCTGCGTGGTTCCATGAATGGCTGGAGCGAAAACGACGCCTTTACCTACATTGGTTCAGGCCAATATGAAGTGTCAGTTGCGCTAACTGCGGGTGACTACGAATTCAAAGTCGCTTCCAGTGATTGGTCTACCGTTAACTTTGGCGCTAACAGTGCATTGGCGGTAAGCAGTACAGTAGATTTGGTCAACAATGGCGGCAATATCGCTCTGTCAGTCGCCAGTGATGGCACTTATGTATTTACATTCGATGCAGCGAATCTCGACAACCCAACAGTGTCTGTTTATGAAGCAGGCATGTATGGTGCAACTGAGATTTATGTGCGCGGCACCATGAATGGTTGGGGAACTGACGATGTCTTTAGCTTTGATGGCAGCCATATTTATACGGCTCAGTTAACACTTGGTGTCGGCAACTATGAGTTCAAAATCGCCTCTGCTGATTGGAGCTCGGTGGATTTTGGTGCTGGACAAGCAGGTAATCAGGTTCAACTGGGTCAGGGTTTACAGCTAGCGCGTGTTGGCGGTGATATCAGCTTGAGCATTACTGAAGCAGGTGATTATCAGTTCCAGTTAAGAGGCCCAAATCCTGATGCACCTAAAATTAAGGTTAGCAAGCTTTAAATAAGGGTTTCTGAGCTAACCTAACCACTGATATAACATCTTAAACAGGTCATCAGTCGAATATACGCGGCTGATGATCTGCTAATACAGCAAATCTGTCAGTAAATCCGCGTAGATATCTTCCAGCGTTACCAAATCTGAAATATTAATTCGCTCGTTAACCTGATGAATGGTTTTATTAGGCACTCCCACTTCCACCACCTGAGTATGTTCTGACGCGAAGAAACGGCCGTCTGAAGTACCACCAGCCGTCGATAACACCGGGAATTTGCCAGTGTTACGATGAATCGCCCTTTCCACAGAAGCAATTAAGCACTGATCCATACCTGTAGCGGTAAAATAAGGCTCACAGGCACGTTCCCATTCAAGTTCAAAGTCGCTAGTAACGGCTGACAACTGAGCACCAATTAGGGCTTCAAGTTGCGCTTGAGTATAGTTATGGCTATAGCGAATATTGAAGCAAATCGAGCACTTGGCTGGCACTATGTTGTCGGTAAACTCGCCGGAATCAATATGGGTGATTTGCAGACTGGTTCCCGGAAAATCATCGCTTCCAGTATCCCATTCAATGGATTCAAGCGCATTAATCACCTTCGCCATTTTATGAATCGCATTGTCGGCATACTGTGGATAAGCCACATGCCCCTGTTTTCCTGTCACACGCACTTGTGCTGACACTGCGCCTCTGCGCCCAACTTTAATGGTATCGCCAGTAGTATGCTTAGACGTCGGTTCTCCAACAATGCACTGGTCGATTTGAATTCCCTGTTCATCCAGGTATTGCTTTATTGCCTTGCTACCAAATTCCGCTTCACCTTCTTCATCGCTGGTGATCAGCCATAAAAAACGCACATTTAAAACCGAAGACAGTTTTAGCACTCGCTCACTCGCTGCCAACATGGCCGCCAAGCCGGTTTTCATATCTGCCGCACCACGCCCAATGAGTTCATCCATGATAATTACAGGTTCAAAAGGGTTAGTCTTCCAACGCCCAAGATCACCGGGGGGGACAATGTCAGTATGCCCGGCAAAGGCCACCGTGCGTTCACCTTGCCCGATTTCGGCAATCAGGTTCTTTACACCCTCAACCTCAAACTGATGGCATTTAAAACCTAATGCACTGAGCTTGCCTGCCAACCAATCCTGGCATCCCGCGTCCAAAGGCGTAACGGAAGGACGATAGATCAATTCAAAACTGTAAGGGATAGATTTGGCATAAGCGGGAACAATGGAACGAGAGGCGGAAAAATTCATGATATAGACCCAAAGCAGTTTTTCATTGGGCGCTAATTACAGCGAAAATGAGTGACAAAATGATGTCGGGAAAACGACAAGCTCATGACATACAATTCCACGGGTAACTGAATTTCCAGAGACTTACTCTATTCACACTGACAAGTTAGCGTCTATACTATTAAAAACATAGACATAAGAATAACAAACTAAAGGAAAATCACTTGGTAAGGCTACTGTTTTTAATCCCGATAATACTCTGCTTGATATGGGGGATTTATCTCCGACAAAACGGCTATTCTCTTGGTCAGGGCAAAAAGGGATTTATCTATATTCTAATATTCTCAAGCGCTATCGCCGCCTTTTATACCTTAATGCTTTTTATTACCTAAAGGACGTGGCTAAAGGGCTGAGCTAAAGAGAGAATAGTGCAAGCTGGCACGCTATCGACAACCAGCTTGCGCAAACAGATGAACTCCCGTCGATATCAACCAACCAACGCTAACAAGACGCCCGCAGCCACAGCAGAACCCAGAACACCTGCCACATTGGGGCCCATAGCATGCATCAACAGAAAGTTATGAGGGTTGGCCTGTAAACCGACTTTGTTTACCACACGAGCCGCCATAGGCACGGCAGAAACCCCAGCCGCGCCAACAAGAGGGTTAATGCCGCCACCCGACAAACGATTCATCAACTTGGCCATTAATACTCCTGCTGCCGTACCAATGGAAAAGGCAATGGCACCCAAAGCCAGTATTCCCAGGGTTTCCAAGGTAAGGAACTTATCGGCTGACAACTTGGAACCGACACCTAATCCCAAAAAGATGGTCACAATATTAATCAACTCATTCTGGGCTGTGCTGCTAAGCCGATCCACAACGCCACTTTCCCGCATCAAATTACCCAGGCAGAACATGCCAACCAAGGGTGTTGCGGTAGGCAAAAACAGAATGGTTAACCCCAATACCGCTAGAGGAAAAATGATTTTTTCGCGCTTACTGACATGACGCAACTGCTGCATTTCAATCTTACGTTCTTCCTCTGTGGTTAAGGCTTTCATGATAGGCGGCTGGATAATTGGCACCAGAGCCATGTAAGAGTACGCTGCAACGGCGATTGCGCCAAGCAAGTCTGGTGCAAGCCGAGAGGCCAGAAAGATGGCGGTTGGCCCATCAGCGCCGCCAATAATGGCAATGGCTGCGGCATCTTTCAAGGTGAATTCAAAACCAGGCACAAAGTTCAGCAATATAGCGCCAAATAAAGTAGCAAAAATACCGAATTGAGCAGCTGCTCCCAAGAGCAACATTCGAGGGTTAGCGATTAAAGCCCCAAAGTCGGTTAAAGCGCCTACGCCCATGAAAATGAGTAGAGGAAACACGCCGGTATCAATACCGACCTTATAGACGTAGTAAAGTAATCCACCCGCTTCTGAAAAGCCCGCCAAGGGAATATTGGTGAGTATTGCGCCAAACCCAATAGGTAATAACAATAAAGGCTCAAACTGTTTAACAATGGCCAGATAAAGCAGTAATAAGCCAACAGTAATCATCACTATTTGACCCAAAGCAAAATTCGCCAGAGCCGTGGATTCCCATAACACCAGTAACTTGTCCATAAGCACTTACCCTAAAGTCAACAAATCTTGACCCGTTTGAACGCTCTCCCCTTCCTTAACCAAAACCTGAGAGATGGTTCCTGTACTGGCGATTCGTACTTCTGTTTCCATTTTCATGGCTTCCATCACGATGACGACATCGCCTTGACTGACTTGCTCACCCGGTTGAACCAATACTTTCACAATATTACCCGACAGCGGTGCTTTTAGGCACTCTCCAGCAGAAACCGATGTTGACTGCGGCATCGACTCAGCTCTCGATTCAACGTCACTGACAGGCTTAATGCTTTGCAACGAGCCTTCTTCAGCGACTTCAACATGATAAACCTTACCATCCACACGCACCGCATAAGATGCTGGCTGTGACGCTTGAGCAGATGATTGATTGGCTGATTGAGCTGAGCCCGCAGACTGAGCTTGAGCTTTCTCAGCTTCATTGCCCGGTGCAGGTTCAAAGGCATCAGGATTATCGCGATTTTGCAGAAACTTAAGGCCGATTTGCGGGAACAGTGCATAAGTGAGCACATCGTCCACCAGGTTATCAGCTACCCGAATACTATGTTCTTTAATGTGGCTTTCTAACTCTGCGGTTAATTTATCCATTTCAGGTGTTAGTTTATCAGCCGGACGACAGGTAATCGCTTCTCCGCCTTCAAGCACCCGAGACTGCAATTCCGCGTTAACGGGTGCGGCCGTTGCACCATATTCACCTTTCAAAACGCCAGCGGTTTCTTTGGTAATGCTTTTATATCGTTCGCCAGTTAATACGTTCAGTACCGCTTGAGTACCAACAATCTGCGATGTTGGCGTCACCAGCGGAATAAAGCCCAAATCTTCACGCACCTTGGGAATTTCACGTAACACCTCATCTAAACGATCTTGTGCGCCTTGCTCACGTAGCTGATTTTCCATATTGGTTAGCATACCACCAGGAACCTGGGCAATAAGAATTCGAGAATCAACGCCTTTAAGGCTACCTTCAAATTTCGCGTATTTTTTACGAACTTCACGAAAATAGGCGGCTATTTCCTCCAACAAGCCCAGATCCAGCCCGGTATCTCTTTCTGTGCCTTCAACAATAGACACCATGGTTTCTGTGGCGCTATGCCCGTAAGTCATACTCATTGACGAAATAGCGGTATCCAACATATCAATGCCGGCATCAATGGCTTTTTGGTAAGTTGCCGTGCTTAAACCTGTTGTAGCGTGGCATTGCATTGCGATAGGCACGTTAACAGTTTCTTTTAATCGGGTAATGAGTTCTTCACATTCATAAGGCTTCAACAGCCCGGCCATATCTTTGATACAAATGGAATGAACACCCATATCCTGTAACTGCTGTGCCAGCCCTAACCAGGTTTCCATGGTATGCACAGGGCTAACGGTATAGGAAATCGTACCTTGCGCATGAGCCCCCACACGAATGGCGGTTTTAATCGCCGCTTCCAGATTACGCATATCATTCATGGCATCAAAAATGCGAAATACATCCACGCCATTCTCATGAGCTCGCTCGACAAAGCGCTCTACGACGTCATCAGCATAATGGCGATAACCTAATAAATTCTGCCCTCGCAGCAACATCTGCTGTTTGGTGTTCGGCATCGCCTTTTTTAAGGCTCGAATACGCTCCCATGGATCTTCACCTAAATAACGAATGCAACTATCAAAGGTTGCACCGCCCCAGGATTCCATCGACCAATACCCGACTTTATCCAGCTTCTCTGCAATAGGAAGCATATCTTCCAAACGCATACGTGTAGCCAATAGAGACTGATGGGCATCTCGAAGTACCAGCTCGGTTATCGCAAGAGGTTTGGACATAGTAAGGCTCCTTATGATGTGGGTGCGTTATTGTTTTTGTCGATGTTGATGAATAGCTGCAGAGATTGCAGCAACAACGGCGGGAGAAACACCAGCATTACCAGAACTAATACCTGATGATCGGGATTTGACCTTTTGTGATACTTCTTCACCAGGAAAACGGGCACAAAATTGCTGGATCAGTTTTATTGCAACAATCAGTATGGCAAGAAATGAATAGACAACCGCCATACCAATAAAAAGGAGAAGTAAAGAGTCCTGGAGGAGAACAAAAATATCGTCGTGCATACTGTAGGTATTTATAACTGTATGTTGTACATGATAATTAGCACGCAGACGGTAAAAAAACAATGAATAGATAAAAAAGGGGCTCACAATGAGCCCCTTGAAATATTATTGTTCGATGAATCTAGATATTAGCTACATGAAAGCTAATTTAACATTAATTCAAAACACGTACCTGTTGTGATTCTGTCAAGACAACATCAAGATCTTGGGTAGATCTGATACTCGTACCATTTAGATGATACACTCGAACATTGTTGCCATTTCTCAATACAACATCCGCTTTACCATCAAGATTAAAATCATCGGCAACATTAAATTGCCATTCAGCATCTTCCGGTAATGCTACGTCATCAGTAGAAATTGGCGCTCTTCCATTCATAAAGATAATTTTCCATTTTCTTGTGTCCTTGTTACGTATAAGCACGTCACTGGAACCGTCACCATTGAAATCTGCAACTCCCTGAATTTCGTCTTTCAAATCCGTTGTTAACGTTGAAAGGTAACCTCTATTAATAATATTGGTATTTTCATACAGGTAGATATACCAACCACCAGATACACGATTTCGAATTAAGATGTCGGGACTACCGTTAGCATCAAAGTCTGCTGCATCAACAATCTCCCAGGTTAGAACCTGAGACATTGGGGGATTTAAAATGGATGCCACTTGTCTGGTGTTGATTAATGACATTGTCCATTGACCCGTTTGCTCATTACGTAAAAGCACATCGGCCATGCCATCCTGATTAAAATCAGCAACAGCCTGCACCCCAACTAATTTGGCATTCTCTATATTGCTGTAGCCTCGACTAATCATGGTAGAGCCATTGAAGAAATAGATATACCACTGCCCAGAGGTAGAATTACGGATGATAACATCGTCGTATCCGTCACCATTGAAGTCACCAGTACCATTATATTGCCAGGAAGCAACTGCAGACATCCCTTCAATATTGTCAGTTTGAGTGACCTGACCGTTGTTAGTCAGATGAAAACTCCATTTCAAGGTATTTTCATTACGATAGATAATATCTGCATACCCATCCCCATTAAAATCTGTGCGAATAAACGTCGCAGCATCTTTATGAACAGAGGGATCCGTACCAGCGATAACTTCGTCACCATCACTGATGCCATCATAATCACTGTCTAACATTGAAGGATTTGTGCCTAACTGAAACTCTCGTAAATTTGTTAGCCCATCATTGTCTAAATCCAATTGAGCATCAGCATCAGACAAAGGATTCAAACCATACAGGGTTTCAAATTCATCGCTCATCCCATCATTATCATCGTCGGTATCGGAATTATTACCTAAACCATCACCATCAAAATCCGAAGATTCACTAGGGTCTAATGGAAATAAATCATTCTCGTTTAACACTCCATCAGCATCGATATCATTAGCATTGCTAGCATCAAACGGCGCACCATCGGTAATATCATCGATCCCGTCATTATCATCATCCGTGTCATTTAGATTGTTAATCCCATCATTATCAAAATCCTCAGAATCATTGCTAAGGGACTGACATGAACCAATACGTTTAAAATCATTGATAGCCCATGCGTTTTGAACAACATTCACTTGTTGGCATGACAGGTTATCTACTGATAGCCATAAGATTCTCAATAAATCCTTAACACCTGATAACGGTGACAGATCGGATACATTCGTGTAATAGAGATCTATTGCCTCAAGACGGGTAAGCCTTCTCAACGCGGAAATATCCGATACATCAGCACTTCGAAGATCTAATACATCGACATAGGAAAAACGTTCTATCCCTTGAATGGAAGTTACATTACGGCAATTTAAAAAGTCGACTTCTGAAGTTAGTCGCTCAGAAGAAATAGAATTTCGTACACATTGTTCGAAACTGCTATCAACCTGATTCAAAGCCTCTTCAATAGAAAAATAAGGATTATTTTCATCATAGATGGATGAAACTTGAGTAGCGACCTGGTTAATCGCATATACAGCATCTGCACCATCGCTACTCTGCTTATCAACTCCACATGCGAAACTATTGAGGCAGGTTAAATCTGGAGAGGAAAATAATGGAACAGGAGAAGCCGAACCAAATGCCGATGGATAAGCCATCACAGTTGAGAACTGATCATCAACGCCATACCCGCGTCCAAAATCAAAAACGGTTCCAACACTACCTTGAACCAGTGAATGCCCCAAGCCCATATTATGGCCCAACTCATGTCCTAAAGTGTCGTATCCACACGAACCCAGCGGTCTGAAAAAATCATGGTATGTATCAATAACAACGCTCACTGACTTTTTGAATTGAAAAGACTTTGAGGAGTTTCCATTCAAAAAGCCTAACCCACAAAGATCATCTCTATTTCCATATTTCATTACAACAATGAAATCAGCCTTCTCTTCTATTCGTTTATCCCAAATAGAATTTAACATTTGATCAGTAAATGGATAGAGTGCAAAACCAGTAGAATCACTTAACGAATCTAATATAGTTTGCTCACTTGCAAACTCGATATCAGCCTGAATAAACCCGGCATTAACAATATTCAGATTTATACCACTAGAAGAATAAATGCTGTTATTTGCAACCACCCATTCGGTTAATGTTGCATTTACATCGGGATAATTCTGAACAAATTCATCAGTCACAACAAACAGCACCTTAAAGTCTTTTCTGGAAGTAGACGATGAAGTTACTGTGCTGCTAACAGACTGCGATGAGGAAGACTTATATTGTTCTCCAACATCAACGACTGAAGAACTGTGGTCCGTAGTCTCTACAAAATCGTCTTTACCACCAGTTCTATTTATTTCCTTGAATATACGTCCGTTTTTAACTCGGAAGGTACCTGATTTAGTAGGGATCCATGCAGAGAAATAATCAGGGTGTTGGAACAACAGTATGGATGGTAAACGAATATCGGCAGTATTTTTTGCATGAACGATACGAATCCCTTCAACTTGCTCGATATGTGTGACCTTTGCATTGAGGACGCTATTTTTCAGAGGAATGTTAATACTTTCCCCTTCACTCAATGATGCTAATTTTACTTCATTAATAACGATGGAAACTGAATCACCACGCTGGTTTTGACCTAATGTCCAAACATCAACAGGCTTATCCAAAGCAAACACTCGTCCAGACAGGGCGATAAAAATCAACCCTAAACACCTTATCCCATTCAACTTCACAACTTGTAACTCCATAATCTTGCTATATACACATAATGGTCATTATGACCGAAACTACAGCGCAGATTATAAGTTATTTTTTAATCAACTCCCAAAGCCTTTTTATACAAAGTTCTTTTTAAAAAAACCTAAACACCGGTATTAAGAGGTTGTATTAAGCCTGTTATTTCACGTTCTAATTAACATTTTTTGCTTACATCAAATCCCATCCATCAACTTTTTTCTTTCATTTTAAATTGATAGATCAAGCATTCATCTCCTTAAAACCATCAAAACTTACAGTCATTTAACCAGGTCATCAGGCATGCATTTATCCTTAAGTTAAGCAAAGCCATTTCAAGCTATCTTCATCGTTATTTAACAATCACCTAATATGAATAAAAAACCTACTTTAGATAAATAAAAATGCATAAGAAATTCAAAATTTACTCCAATTACAGTGATTTTGAGAGTTCAATCATCAATTTCCAATATGCAAAGCGATATACGTAATATCTACAACCACAAAACGAAAAATTTATAATTTTTTAATAAAATACAAATAGTTATAAAAAACCCATACGATACAACAATAAATAAACTATAATCACACAAGTAATACTTTCGGTAGGTAGTATTGGTGTTTGGTTTTCGGGAACTTATATCAAGCATTTCTAAACAAATGAAAAAATATACCCAAGAATTACTAGACATACTCTTAAGTAAATGCGATGTTAATAGCGAACTCGATATATGGACATACACTAAACATCCATAAACGCCTATAAAGTTGTAATATCGGTCACAAACAAGACCTAAGATGTAACAGATTGTTAACAATTGTGGTTTTTTAATGACATAGATATAGATTGTTATTTTTACCCAACAAGCTGATTTAGCAGGCTTTTCCGGTAAACAAAGATACCTCACAGAACCTTCATGCATAAATACTGGATAAAAAATTCCAGATTCCCCCTTGTATATTTTTTATTATCGGCTACTATTTTTACCTAATGGGAGAAGGCTTCGAGTTCAATTTTATTAACAGGAGGCGATTAGGATGGAAACTATTCATACATTTAGCGGGAAATTATTGCGCGGTATCCGCAAAGAGGCTGGTTTTACACAAGCTGAGTTGGCTCAACGAGTTAACATCAGTCGCGAGACCGTGGTTGCAATTGAGAATGAACATCCTCGTACAATTCAATCATTGGAGTTGGATATTGTAAGAAGATGGTGGCGTGCCTGCCACATTAAAGTTTCAAGCCAAACAAAACATACGTTTGTTGACTACATCATGCAGTTTTTGAAGCTGTAGATGCAGGTTTGAAATAAGAATTACAATTTTTCCAGATAAGAGATGCTATCCAGTGCTATGGATAATGCGAATGTAGTGTCTTGCAGGTCTGTAGCAAGTTGTCGGGTAATGTGTTTTTTAAACCATGACTCGCAGTGAGCTCGCGTGCTCACTGCCTAGAATACTAACATGTGATATCTGAAAGCAGAGACTATAAATGATATCCATCACAATAACAGATGTCTCATAATCACAAGCGACCAAAGCTCCCCATCATTTACGCATCACTTTGCAAACGATTTCAACAATACAGATGTACTTGTACAACCCTCTACTATTCATCATAAATACACATTAACGTTTATAGCACCACAGCCTCTCCCCACATTTATTATTATTCATCAATAAGAAAGAACTGCTCCCTTCCCTCTTTATTACAAGCAATAAAAAGGAGCCCGAAAGCTCCTCTTACACTATCAACAATAAGGGTTGCTTAGAACTTATATGACGTTCTCAAATACCATGATCCTCCCTCATAGTTTGCAGCACTACGACGAGGGTATTGCAAACCTACACTCAAACGGTTCGCATTAGGAGGGCCAATTTCATCAATGTATTCATCAAAAATATTGGCTGCACCCAGGCTAATACGCCAAGCATCCGTTGGGTCATAATTTAATTCCATATCGAAATACACTACCGAATCAATTTCAGCAGATGGCTCAACATCAGCATCAATAGTACCGCGTTCATCATAGTGCTTACCGTAGAAGTTAGCACGAGCCATCAATGACCACTGCTCATTGAACTCAGTAATAGCGCTTAATACAAATCTTTCTGTAGGGAAGTTATTCTCGATATCTTCGATTGTTGCATCACTAACAGGGTTCACACCATTAATCGCTCTTTGACCTACCACTTCAATTTCGTTGTAGTTAAAAGCAAGGGATAACTCAGTGCTGAATCCACTCCAATCAAGTTGTGAAGTAAGCACCAAATCGAAACCTGCATGCTCTACATCCAACGCATTGGTGTAGAAAGAAATGGTAGTTTCTGGAGCACCCGCTTCATCACTAATTGGAACCTGAATATCACCCGTACGATAAATACGATCATCAACCGCAATCTGGTACAAATCGAAGGTTAAGCTGGTGTTTTCCCCAAACCTGGTCGTAAAACCGATACTGAAGTTAGCAGATTCCTCTTCTTTTAATCCTGTGCCACCTGCACGCATAGCCAATTCGCTGGTAGCAGGAACCAAACCTTCTTCAACTTGCTGACCCGTAGTGCCATCGAAAGTGGTAATAGTGGTTCTTACATTGGCCTGCCCTGGCGTTGGAGCATGGAAGCCCGTAGAAACAGCCGCACGCAAGATAAAGTCGTCAGTGATGTTATAGCGAGTCGCGATCTTGCCATTTGCGGTACTACCAAAATCCGAAAAGTCTTCGTAACGCAATGCATACTGCATCAACCAGTTATCAGAAATATCGTGATCTAGTTCAGCATAAATAGCATAGTTATCACGACTGAACTCTCCAGAATCTTCCGGGCGGAAACCGCCTAAACCATTAGAGCCTGCGCCAATGTAAGAGTTTTCTTCACCCGCATGAACAGTGTAGGTTTCATCACGCCACTCAGCACCAAATGCCAAATTCATATCCAAGCCAATAGGCATTGAAAAATCAGCATTAAAGTTAACTTCTTCCTGTTCGTAACCACCAACATCAAAATCACGTTGCAATGGTTCCCCATCACTCCCCAATCCTAATGTTGGGTTAGTAGAATTATTTAAGAAGTAATCTAATTGATTATTACCAATAGACGCACTGAAATCATAATAAATGCCATTACTGAATTGGCCTTCAACTCCAGCAACAAAACTGAAGTCGGTTTGATCGCCATCAAGATAAGGCGTATAGCCCGTTTCTAACAGAGCCCCATCATAACCAAAATCATTCACCAAAGAGGCTAAAGAAGAATGGCCTGGGTCACGATAGAAAAAGCGGTATCGACCTTCGGTATCACCATAGTTGCCATGCATGTACAGATTAGCATCTTCCGACAGTTTAAACCCCGCATTAACAAACAAACGTGTACCGCTGGTTTCAGGTCTTCCCCATGTTTGAACCAAAGGAGCATCACCAAATGGTGAATCAGCACCAACCCCTACGACACCAGCATCAATAAGTGCTTGAGCCGATGGATTTTGAATACCACGCGACAAGGCATCGTTATCAGTATGTTCAATACTCAGATTAAGAAAACCATCACTTCCAATAGACAAGCCTTTGTTCGCAGCAAACTTAACACTCTGTTCACCTTCATAAAATTGACCATACTGAAGCATGACCTCTCCACCATGATCAGCATCTTTCATGCGGAAGTTCATTACACCAGCAATAGCGTCAGAACCATATTGAGCCGCCGCACCGTCACGCAAAACTTCAACCGCTTTCAGAGCGATGTTAGGGATCATGCCAACATCAGGCCCATGAGCACCGTTACCCGCAGCAGGCGCAAAGAAATGCACTAAAGCCGAACGGTGGCGACGTTTTCCATTAATCAAAACCAAAGTTTGATCAGGAGCCATACCACGCAATGCTGTAGGACGT
This sequence comes from Paraneptunicella aestuarii, assembly GCF_019900845.1. Taxonomy (NCBI): domain Bacteria; kingdom Pseudomonadati; phylum Pseudomonadota; class Gammaproteobacteria; order Alteromonadales; family Alteromonadaceae; genus Paraneptunicella; species Paraneptunicella aestuarii. The sequence continues at coordinate 3,447,083 of NZ_CP074570.1, forward strand.
ACAAACGCACTACCATCCCCAGTTGCGGGACTCGCAGTATAAGAAGGCACCAATGTTTTCAGATTATCAGTAATATCTGCCGCATTACCCAGTGAATTGAATTGCTCACCAGAAAAAACATCTACGGGAACCGGAGAATCATCAACAGAGCGAGGGTTAGGACTACGACTAACAATTGAAATGACTTCCACTTTGTCATCTTTTTCCTGGGCAACAGCCATTGGTAAGGGAGTAACCAATGATGCCGCAACAGCAAGCACTAAAGGCTTCAGCTTGTAACGTACCATGTGTTTTTCCTTTGTTGAGTTTGATATAAATAAAAGGAATTAAAAAAGACTCTTAATAACTCCAACCACATTAAGAGCAAAAAATTGACCGCATTATGACATAATACAGTAATAAATTTTCCTTTAATTTCTGATAACTTATCTGAAAATCATCTAGTAAAACTGGATCTGGCAGTTTTCCCCTAACCCTGCTACCTTTGCCACACTCGCAATCAAGACGCCCGAATAGTAAAACCATGAGTAAAAAAGTCGCATTTATTGGACTCGGCGTAATGGGATACCCCATGGCTGGATACCTTAGCAAAGCCGGACATCAGGTAACTGTATACAACCGTACTTCCTCAAAAGCCCAACAATGGACTAACCAATATCAGGGAAGCATTGCCACCACTCCTGCAGAAGCAGCTCAAAACGCAGATTTTGTTTTTGCCTGCGTAGGAAACGACAACGACCTCCGCGAAGTAACAATCGGGGAGCATGGCGCTTTTCAATCCATGCGAAAGGGTTCCATTTTTATTGACCACACCACCACTTCGGCAGCCGTTGCCAGAGAATTGGCGAGCATCAGCGCCAGTAAAGGCATTGGATTCCTGGATGCCCCCGTGTCCGGTGGTCAAGCTGGTGCTGAAAACGGCGCCCTTACCGTCATGGTTGGCGGTGAACAAGCTCACTACGACGCAGCAGAACCGCTTATCGCTTGTTTCAGCAAAATGTGCAAACGCCTGGGAGAAACAGGTAAAGGCCAACTGACCAAAATGGTCAACCAAATCTGTATAGCTGGAGTATTACAAGGCTTATCAGAAGCCATGCACTTCGCCAAAGCCAGCGGATTAAATACCGACGAAGTAGTTGAAGTTATCTCCAAAGGTGCCGCACAATCATGGCAAATGGAAAACCGCGCTTCAACAATGGTAAAAAATGAATTTGATTTTGGCTTCGCCGTTGACTGGATGCGTAAAGACCTGGGAATAGTGCTGGACGAATCGCGACGTAACGGCACTCACCTGCCACTAACAGCCCTGGTTGACCAATTCTACGGTGAAGTACAATCACTAGGCGGCGGTCGTTGGGACACATCAAGCCTGATAGCTGTACTAGAGAAAATTAAACATAACAACTAATGCTAACCAGCCGAAGTCGATGTAAATCCAAAGACTTCGGCAACTTTCACCTTAATAAACAGCATAGTTGATGCAAATTTATCCGCTTGAATAGCCCAGCAACAGCACAATGGTGACAAGCCAATAAAAACTGCTTATACTTCGCACCGTTTTTTATGTACCGGTTCTGGCGCAATTCAAATAAAAAGCACGTTACATTTCAAAATGGCCCTATAGCTCAGTTGGTTAGAGCATCCGACTCATAATCGGCAGGTCCCCTGTTCAAGTCAGGGTGGGGCCACCATTCACAGCAAGACATTCAAGCGTAGTAAACACTAACAAAATTACATTAAATAGTTATTTATAGCATATTTATAGCAGACTAAACATTTACTTGAATTTGGACTGTTTCACGAACAGCCTATACAGCAAACTACCATTAAAAATGACAAAGGCTGCTAAAGCATAAACGACCATAACATACAGAGTGTCATCTACATCAAAGTTCCAGACTGCAATTTCGCTTGACGAAATGACCTTTACTGCTGAAGGAAGGTTGATGTAGAACAGTACAAAAAATGCAACGAATATGGGTAGTACTGTTCCGTATAAAGTTTTATTGATTTTTTCTCGGCATCTCTTCTTTGCACTGTCCCCTGACGTAGCCTCATCCTGGTTTAAAGCTTCCGTAATTTTTGGCCAAGCCAGATTAAAAAGGAATGTTACGAGAGTAAGCAGTAAGCCCGATACTGCAACAATGTCATTCAACTTCATTTAGGCTCAGCTCCCGACAAAGTAGTGCGTGAGAGTCCTCACTGATCTCAAATTGGCCAGCACTGCCTTTTCTCTTAGTAATAGGCTTATAAGTTGGCTCGTTCTGCGTAATGAGCATATTAAGCTCGTCTTTTACAACATCAGAGTTTATGACAACTAGATACATTTCATTGGCGTACTCGGCTGACTCGATAACTGTCTTCATTGTACTGAGGAGGACGTCGTCTAACTTATGCCTAAATCGAGAAACTGTATTTTTTAGAAGTGTCTTGCTTTGACTTTGCGTTAACTGGAAAATTGTTGATATCTGAGACTCGGTCGGAAGACTCTCCGCAAAATAGCTTTGGATTAAATAAAGCAATCTATCTTGCTTTGCTTCATCTGCTCTATTTGGCATTCCACCTTCGACGAGCATTGTTAAATATTCTGTAAGCGATGCCTTCGCGATTTTGTTTAAAGCACCTTGAATATCCTGGTCATTAATCTTTAAAGTCTTCTTTATCAGCTCTTTCTGTTCTAGTTCAAATTCATTGTCATCAATATGGAAAGTAATCTCCATTTCTGCCCCTTATGTGTAACAGTTGTATTAATGCGAATTTTCAGCATGCCCGTTTTTAATCCCATACCAATCATTCAAGTAATTTGAATTTTCCCAATATTAGCAATAGTTTAAATCAAATTACTAGCCTCTTATTCATATGGCATATTTTGGAAAGCAAGAATTGGGATTTATACCTCCCTGCAAATTTGAATCATCCACTTAAATATCAACGAGTTAAATCATTACCACCTATAAAAAAAGAGAGTCACATTAAGTAAAATGGATAATAATAACCACTTAATAAACATAATTTCATTATGGTTTGTATATATACATACTTGTAATGAAGAAGGGAATCACATGTCGCTGTTTATTGAATCCGTGCGGGCAGAACTAAGAGTAAAGCACTACAGCCTACAAACCGAAAAATCATATTTAGCCTGGATCAGGCGCTTCATTCGATTTCATGACCTAAAACACCCAAAAAGCTCTCTTCAACTCTGAGATTGAGCAATTTCTCAGCCATCTAAGTCTGAACCGCCAAGTAAAAGAAAATGAATAGTTGAGATTGGGAAGCTCAAGCTTCCCCCAAGTGACTTTGTTTAAAAAAACCATCAAGCCAATTATCAAGATCCTCTCTCAAGTAACGAACAGATCGACCAATCTTGATAAACCTAGGTACAGGAGTTTGAATCGCCCCGGGTTTGCCGGAGACTCAATAACCTGAGAAACTGGAGTCATGAAAAAAGCTGGCGCTCCTAACAAGCCACCAGCCTTTATCCAATCTGCTTTAAAAATGAAAATAGAAAGCAATAATTCAAAGAATCAGCAATTAGCCAGCCAGCATTCTTCTTTCAACGTCTTTCATGATCTCGCAAGCCGGTTTTAACACTCGCGCCAAACGAGATTGTTCTTTATCATGAACGGTCAGAGCGTCAAGAAACAGGTTAGCAACTCGTTTTTTCTTCTCGGATTCTGTGCCATCAGCTTGAAGAGCTTGCAGTTTAAGATCCAGATTTTCCAGAACACAGCCATAGTTACCCAGTCTCTTGGTGTATTCAGAAGACACGCAGGTCTTTTTCACATTTGAATTATTCAGGAAACTAAACCCTAAATTTAAATAGTGGTAAATGTCTCGATGCCAGGTAGATAAATCATCATTTACCCAGGGACTATCGCAACCCGCAATCGCCTGACCAGGTTGATTAGACGTTTGCGTATAGAGCGCCGCCTTGGCTGGTGGAACCCATGACTCACCTCGCCCTAAATGGGAAGACGAGGGTGGAAACCCGGTTGCATACATATAGGTAGTACAAGGAAAACAAGAAGAAATTTTTGTTGTTTGGCTACCAGTAGAAAGTTCAAAAGGTTCAGTCCAAGGACCACATTCACGACATTTTTGGATGGCGGAACACATGCCATGTACGTAACCCACTAAATGACTACCTTCCTGTTGCACTGGGTCGCCGGCTGTCCAGGTTCCCATGCCTTCTTTAACATCGTTCGATAAATTGATTTGCGAGTTTGGAGAGTCTGCGCCCACTAATTGCCAATAATGTCCTTCAGGATCCCCTTTCCAGCGTTCACCATTTTCATTCTTCACTTTTACACGAATGGTAGGCTGCAATATCTTTTCTTCATTCACAGAGTCATGAATCACCCCTGTGTACGCCCCTCTTCCTTCGTAGATTTTTCCCCAGTTTTCACTAGATTTGGCCCCCTGAACCACTTCTGCCGTTTTCTCTAGTTCAATAGCCTGACGTTCTTTGTAGTACGAATGAGCCCCACCTTGAACACCGCTAATTAGCTCGCCTGCGCCACCATGAACAGATTGCCCATCTTGCAGATAACGCCCCATGTCCTTATCAATTTTACTCAACGTATAAGAAACACCATCCAGCACATTCATAAATTGTGATGCTTCCGCCACCAAACTCTCATCTTTAAGAGCAAACGCAATGGTTTTGATGTCTGCTTCCAATACACCACGACGTTCAGTATCCGCTCTTCTGGTACTTTCCCAATAGGTTAATCCTCCTTCACGAATTCGGGTCTTAACCTCTTCCAACTCCCTTTTTAAATGCTCTAAAAGCGCTTCATCATTGAGACCAAGCGCACTATAACGCTGACGGACTTTGACAATATCGTTAACCGCTTTTTCAATTTCTTCCAGAACATTGGGAGACTCACGCTCATAATCAAATTGACAAGGTTGACCAAGATGATAACGAGTTGCAGTAAAGCCAAGGATAACACTGACCACAATGGCATCGGCTTCTTTCTTGTAGATGTCTTTAAAAGATAATGTTCCATTATCGACATTCACGGGAACATTCAATCCCGCTTTTAATATGGTATTAGGCATAACCACTCCTGATTTTTGATTGCTAATTTCATCTCAGGAGACTGTTTCATTTTCACGAATACATATCGCGTTATTACAGGCTAAAAATGCGTTGATTCATACTAAAGTTAAGAATTATCAGTCAGCTATAAAAATATTGCCTGAACACTACAAGCTGGCGGATATCATCAATGGCATGAATATGGGTGATTTGCAGCCAATCAAATGCAAAATAATTTTTCGACGATCTGTATCCAAATGGAGATAAATACAAGGCAAAATCGTCAAAAAACGCCAATTCCTCCGAAAGCTTCAACATTTTAAACTTTGCATTTCACATATTTAGCGTATATTTACCACTCTTCAAACAAAGCAAATATTAAAGGATTACTCGCATGCAATACGATGAATATAAAGTCATACATGTCGTTGAAGGTGGTTGTGGAACTCTTCTATTAGGCTCCAGTGGTCTCCCTCTAAAAAAAATGGAATCAACGTTAAACGCAGAAGCGGCCAATGGTTGGCAGCTTGTATTTCAGGTTATTGAAAACAAGCGTTTCATGTTGTTCTGGACCCGTGAAGCCATCATTGTGACACTAGGCAGAAAGCATGGTTAAAAACCTGATTCTACGAAGCATTCGTAAATATCAGGCAACTGGAGGTTCAAAAAAGCATTTCAATATTGAATGCAATTTTGAACCTTCCTGTTCTGAATATACTTATCAAGCTATAGCCAAATATGGTGTATTGAAGGGATGCTCTTTGGGATTAAAGCGTATCAAGCGCTGCAATGATCCTGATTGTATTCACAAAATATCCGACCCACTCATTTAACAGCCGGAGGTGTATATGGACATGGAAACTCTACAACAGGAAGAAGATGCGCTAAGAAAAGAGATCTCGCAACTCCCCCCTGAAGCCAAAAAACATTATTACGAACTTGAGAAGCAATGCGTCAAAGACCCAGACACTTATGCTGTGCTGAACTGGTTTTTCGCAGCAGGGTTGCATCACTTTTATCTCGGCAATACCGGGCGTGGAGCGATTAACGCTGTAATCATGCTTATCGGTTTATTGATGATCCAAACCTTTGGCATTTTCCTTATTCTTCTTGTCATCATCATTGAATTACCGCAGCTTTTTAAAAGCCAAAGCATCGTTTATCAATACAATAACAACGTAATGCGACGGCTTCTGGCAGAAGTGAAAAATGAAGTAGAGGAAGCCAAGCACCATGACTATTAATGACAACCGCACCTGGTTAACCATTATTCTTGTCGCTCTTCTCACTATTGCTGTATCTGTGTACCAATTTTTTGTCGTAGGTGTTCCCTATCTTTCCGAACAAATTGCCAGCGCACTGCCAGCAAAAGCTTATGAATATGTCGATGAGGCAGCTTTAAAATCATTGTCAGATTCAGATTTCAAACCCTCAAAGCTAAGCGACGAAAGACAAAATGAAATTAAAGCCCTCTTCACCAGGCTAACCGAAAACCTGGATACCGAAAGGCAATTTCAACTGAAATTTAAAAGCTGGGAAGAAAAACCCAATGCCTTCGCCTTTGCCAATGGCACTATAGTAATGACAGATAAAATGATTGAGCTGGCAGAAAACGATCAGGAAATAGAAGCCATTTTGCTCCATGAAATAGGACATGTTACTCACAATCATGTTATGGAAAATCTGGTTGGGATGTCGGTTGTCTCTGTCACTGTTTCGCTGATTATTGGTGATATATCAGCCTTATCGGATATTCTAGTGCAAGGTGCTACATTTGGAATTTCACTTAACTATTCAAGGGATGCCGAATTGGAAGCTGACCATTATGCATCTGAAAAGTTGACTGAGATTTATGGCAATACCGAGGCGATTGTTTCTATTTTTAGCAAGTTGAAAGAGTTTGAAGACGACTCACAATCCTGGTTGAGCACTCACCCTGATTTAGATGATCGCATTCAGATAATGCAACAGCATTAATCATCATTCAAAATTTGTAAATAGACCATAGAGTTACATTTACCCTCGCAGGCAACTTAAGTACAATATTGTGCGCACAAAAACAGCATAAAGAGTAAAACGCGAATAAATAAAGCGTGATTAAACGTTGCCTGCAGCTTCATTTTCCTCGCATACAAAACCTGAGCTGTACTTGGTTTTTATGGTTGTCGAGAGTTGGCTTTAACCCAAACGGAATAACAAAACGCCTGGAAAACCAGATACCTATGCCTAAACGCAAACTCTCATCAACCGATCTCGTTGGTTTCTATATTTCATCCATCCTGGGAGCTGGCATTCTGGTCATACCGGGCATCGCAGCCCAACTAGCCGGCCCAGCATCGATTTTAGCCTGGTTTTTATTAATTATCGGTACGATCCCTATTGCCCTCACCTTCACCATTATTGCTGGGCGTTATCCCGGCCATGGCGGCATAACAACAATCATTTACCCGGGTCTGGGTGTTACCATTGGTAAAAGTGCTGCGTTAATGCTTGGGTTAACCATGATCATTGGCAACCCCTTTAGTGGATTGGCTGCTACAAGCTATTTAAGTGAGCTGATTGCCATTCCAGAAGGCTGGCCTTTTGCCACCGTTGCCTACGGCTTTCTACTGCTCAGTGTGGCGTATAATTTTATGCCACTGAAATCTTCTGCTCTTGGGCAACGAATACTCACCGCCAGTATCATTTTGATCTTGCTGATCGTCTGCTTGCTTGGACTGCCGAATGTCGAAACCAGCCGCTTACAGCCCTTTATGCCACATGGTTGGGATGGTGTTGCAGGTGCCCTGGTTGTGGGATTCTTTTCGTTCTTGGGTTGGGAAAATGTCGTCGCCATATCAAAAGATGTAAAAGACCCTGTAAACAGCTTTCGCAAAGCCTTTTGGGTATCTCTTGGCGTTATCGCCCTGCTCTACCTTATGCTAGCCTTCTTTGTAGTAACGGCCGCCCCCACTGATGTCATCAAGGAAAAAATCACTATTGTTTCTTATTTGTTACCCGTTGGATTAGGTGACTGGGTTGGCAAGTTTGGAGCTATCTTCGCTATCGTCATTATTGTGATCTCCAACAATGCCTGGGTTATGGGAGCCGCTCGTTTAATGGTGTCATTATCGCATCAGGAAATACTGCCAAAGAGCATTGCCAAAGAAAACGAACATGGTGTGCCTACCAATGCCTTGCTATTTTTAGCCGTGGGATATGCGCTGGCGGTTGCAGCATATCAAGCACTTGGCTTGAGCGAAGAAGATTTATTAGCTTTGGTGAATGCGGTCTTCGTTATTTTATACAGTTTGGCGTTTTACTCGGGTATTGTGCTGTTTAAACACAAATCGGAAAAGCGATGGGCAATATCAGCATTGCTGCTCTCAATGGTATTTGCCTTTATCGTTGGTAAAACCCTGATTTGGGCAGTTCTGATCGCCACGGCTTCCTACATTTTGGTATATGGACTAGGTTATCGTAGCCAACAGAAACTTCAGCTCGAACAATCGGAATAGCCTCTTACCATAGTGATATACGGCCTCAGATAGCGTTGAAAAATCGAAAGGTATTTGAACTTTCATGCTTTAACACTAATAATCCTATGCGATCTCAAGGCCATTCAATAACGATATAAAGAAGCAAACGGGGAACCTCCATGATGAAATTAAAGAATGTATTCATTACCGGTGCGGCCTCCGGCATAGGCAAAGCGACAGCGGAAAAGCTTTATGCGCAAGGTTGGAGCCTCGGGCTTCTGGATCAAAATATCGAACAACTTCAAACCCTCACACAGGAATGGGATAGCAAACGAATTTATTGTTATCACGCCGATATTACCGATGTAAGTGCTCTACAGGCTGCTATCAGTGATTTTTGTGGTCACTTTGATGATTGCCTGTCGGTGTTGATTAATAATGCCGGAATATTAAGAGTCGGTCGTTTTGAAGACGTTAGCCTGCAAGATCACAAATTAACAATTGATATAAATATCACAGGCACTATCAATCTGTGCCATATGGCATTTCCCTACTTACGTAAGTCAGGCAATGCCACCGTTATCAATTTGTCCTCTGCCAGCACGGTTTACGGCATACCCGAATTTAACAGCTATTCAGCCTCCAAATCGGCCATTAAAGCCTTTACCGAAGCGTTATCATTGGAATGGCGAGAATACGGAATTCGCGTTTGTGACGTGGTTCCGCCCTTCGTTGCTACCAACATGTTGGCCACTCAGAAGGCCGTTCCGCCTATCGTTAGCCGATTGGGCGTTGATGTCGTCGCAGAAGACGTTGCCGAGACTATTATCAGCCAAATTAACGGCTGGTTAATCCATCGTCCGGTAAGCGTTAAGTTTGGGCTGACTCATTTTCTCACTGAAATATTGCCGACATTTGTGCGTCGCCCAGCCATTCAATTTCTTAACCGACCAAGCTTCAAAGGGCTTGACCCCGTTCAGCACTGGATTTGTCGATTTATCGCAGCAGGCCCAGGTTTACATCGTTTTCCAGTACCTCAGATGCGCACTATTTATAAAACGCTGGACGCATTGCTCGGCCTGCCCGAAGAAACCCATGTTCAGGTAGAAGAACGCAGAATATCCGTCACCGACGAGCAACAATTAGGAATACGTATATACCGCCCGGTACAAGACCCCGCTCATACCAGTGCCAGCATGGTGTTTTTTCATGGTGGGGGATGCGTGATTGGCGATCTGGATACCCACGACAACTTCTGCCGCCAATTAAGCAAAAGCAGTAATATCAACGTTATTTCTGTCGGTTATCGCTTAGCACCGGAAGCCACGTTTCCTGCCGCTATAGTTGACGCGATTCATGCATGGAACTGGGTTTGTAAGCATACCGATGAACTACAAATTTCAGACCATAGTATCGGTATCGGCGGTGATAGTGCGGGAGGTTACATTAGCGCAGTAGTAGGGCGAAGATCGTTGCAAGACACGCTTTCCGTCCAGGTTGAACGCAAGCCAGATTACCAATTCATTATGTATCCGGTATTTGATTTTCGTTTTCAATCCGAAGCGCAAAAGCTCTACGGACAAGGGCTCATTCTTACCAGCAACATGATGAACCTGTTCCGTAATAGCTATCTAAACTCACCCGACGAAATTACCTTGCCGCAAGTGAGCCCTCTTTTAGATGAAGATGTGTCTGAATCTCCCGCGACCTTTATGGTCACAACGGAGTTCGATGTTTTACGTGATGATGGTCTGGCCTATGTGAAACTATTGAAAGATGCAGGTATAAAAGTCAAACATATACATCTGCAAGACAGCACTCACGGCTTTTTATCCATGGCTCGATTTAGCAAGGCTATTAAACGACATTTAAGTTCGATCTATCAGGAACTGGCGGAGTTTATTAATGATTAAAAATAGCAACTCTCGATTAAGTCAAACTATCCAGGCAACGTAGAATTCTATTTTTTTACATATTATTAAAAACTGTAAAAAAGAGGTTGGAAAAGCGACAAATTCCATTATTATAGGTGCGCTGAAATATTTTTTTACATTTATTAAACTGGACGAAGGAATCGTAAATGAAAAACATTTACCGTACTTTAGGGGTATTAGGAGCCTTAGCACTAGGCGGATGTGCATCCCATTCTAAAGATATCGCTGCGGCTTATGTATCGCCAATCGAATTTGAAAATCACTCCTGTGAACAACTAAGTGAAGAGTCTCGCCGAGTAAATCGCAGAGCCACTCAGTTAGCTGGAAATATCGATGAAACTGCAAGCAACGACAGCGTGCAAATGGGCGTTGGTCTAGTGTTGTTCTGGCCAGCATTATTCTTCCTTGATGGAGACGGCACTCAAGCCCAGGAATACGCTCGCTTAAAAGGCGAAATGGAAGCAATTGAAATCGCTTATTCAAAGAAAAGCTGCTCTAGCGCAGAAAAAGAAAGCTCAAAACAAGAAGGCTAAACTCAACTCATTCATGATGGGGAATTATTTTAAATTTCATTCTCCATCATGAATCATTAAATTACTCTTCATCTTCCTAAACACACTTTAGGTGTAAGTCAGAAACTCTCTGAGATCATCCCCTTCAAAAGCGGTATGCTCATTGAGTGACGCCAGATAAGGCTTACCTTTTGAAAGCACAATCTTGGTAATACCACAATTCACCAAGGTACGATTCATACGCATCAACTCAGTGTCATTGACTCCCAAACAGGCTTGCGAAATTAACGAAATAGGCCCGCCAGAAGTGAACACAAAAGCCTTTTGCTGAGACTGTAATTGCTCGCTTAATGTATTCAAACCTCCATGAACCCGCTGCTTAAACGCACTCCAGCTTTCAGGATAATCTCCGTCAAATTCACCACTCATCCAGCGGGCAATTGCCGATTCAAACATCAGCATAAACTGCTGTTTAGGGTTGGTGGCATCAGCCAGGTATTGTTTGGTGGAAGCAGGAGTCGCTAGCCGAGCATCAAAGGCCCCCAGAATGGCTTGATGATCATACTCATTCCAGTCTGGGGATGAAATCGTACTCGCCCCTATTCCGTCCCCAAACGCTTGTAACGCCTTATCTGCGGTTTGTTTATGGCGCAACATAGTACCGGTAATAACAACATTGGGAGCACGGGTTTTTGCCGCTAAGCTATGCCCAACCATTTCAGCTTGCTGATGCCCAAGCTCAGATAACTCATCATAGTTGTCTTTGCCAAAACTGGCTTGCCCGTGACGAACCAAATAAATAACAGCCATGCGCTTATCCTTGCTGACGAGTCACTTTCCACGCTCGCCAAATCAAATAATTCACAAAGATCCAAAAACGCTTATAGGCAGGGTTACGAGTTTGCTTGTGATGATATCGATAGTAAATCTGCTGCACGATAACGGCTAATCGGAACAAACCATAAGCTTCATAAAAGGTGAAATCTGACTTTTCGAACCCCATTTTCTGGCAGTAATAATCGATCACTTCATCACGAGTTAGCATACCCGTCAAATGAGTCGGTTGGCGTCGCATCATTTGTGCCAGAAAATCATCCTTAGGTTCTACCCAATAAGCCAAGGTGTTACCCAAATCCATCATGGGATCGCCCAGCGTCGCCATCTCCCAATCCAGTATGCCTAAAACATGAGAAATATCTTCAGGGTCGAGTACGGCATTATCGAAGCGAAAATCGTTGTGAATAATGCAAATACGCTCTTTGGTTGGCATATTTTGACGTAACCATTGAATGACGGATTTTCCCGAGGTGACATTCCAGGTTTTGGCTTTTTCATAGCGACCTATCCAACCTTCGATCTGTCTTTCAACGTAACCCGCTCCTTTACCAATATGCTCTAATCCAGCGCTCTGATAATCAACACTGTGCAGCTCAATCAGGCAATCCAGCACAGATTTACACATTTGGTTAATACTAATTGGATCGACTTCAATATCTTTAGGGAGATTCTTACGAGGTATCACCCCCGTAAGCTTTTCCATCAAATAAAACTCGGCACCAATCACGGTTTCATCTTCACAGAAAGCCAGCATTTGAGGCACATAGGGATAAACCGGTTTAAGCGCCTGTTGCAGCTTAAACTCTCGCCCCATGTCGTGAGCGCCTTTGGCTTTTGTTCCCGCAGGAGCTCGACGTAATATCAATTCTTTACCTGGGTAGCTCAGACAATATGTCCAATTGGACGCTCCTCCAGAATATTGCGTCACCACTGGTTCGTCTTGCAGCATGTCCGGGCTGACCCAACTGTGTTGTTCCGGATCCGCATAATGCTCACGCAGCCATTGTCTAAAACTGGTAGTATCAAGCTCTTCTCCAGTTCGAACCGAACCGGCTCTATCCAGCACCTTGGAATGATTTTCCATACTCTTCTTTGAATTCGTCTTTTCCAAAGTCTTATCAGACATTGCTTTTACCCTTGCGACGGAATTTGGTAGTTTGTTTGGTCATCATGTTCAAGTACCAAGATTCAGGCAACCAGCGCTTTAAACTAAAGACTCGTTTGCCTTCAGCGTGAGTCTGGATCATGAATTGGCCTTTCTGAACCGCCTTATAAGCGATATCGGCGACTTGATCAGCGTTAACACTGGAACGCTCCAGAAGCTTATTCACAACCTCTTTCATAACCGGATTGCCACTACGCACTGATTCATGAAGATTGGTTTTGAAAAATGCCGGGCACAACACACTCACGCCGATATTGTCATCAACCAATTCCAAGCGCATGGATTCTGAAAAACTCACCAACGCTGCTTTTACCGCACAGTAACTGCCCATTAAGGGCATAGGAGTAACGCCTGCTTGCGATGCCACATTGAGAAAGTAGCCATATCCCTGCTGTTTAAATACCGGGGCAAATACTTGGGTAAAGCGAACCGCACCAAACAGATTAATATCGAACACCCACTGCCATTGTTCCATGCTTTCGTCTTGCAGAGCACCGCCCGTTGCCACACCCGCATTGTTAACCACAATATCGACCCCACCCCATTGGGCAACAACCTGATCACGTACTGCCTCAATGTCACTTTGACGAGTAATATCACAATGCCAATACAGCACTTCCGAACCTTGCTTTCTTAACTCCTGAGCCGTCGCTTCTCCGCGCTCGTCATTGACATCAACGATGCATATTTTCACACCACCCTTTTTATCTCCTTCTCTGGCCCAACGTTGAGCTAATGCCTTACCTAAACCAGAGGCGCCACCGGTAATGAGAATTCGTGTTGGATTTGTCTTTGTCATAGGTATTTTTTCATTTCCAGTCGAGAAACCATGCCCATATGCACTTCGTCAGGCCCGTCGGCTAGTCGTAATGTTCTTGCCATAGTCGCGAAAAAGGCCAGAGGAAAATCACCGCTTACACCAGCTCCACCATGCATTTGTATCGCCATATCGACGACTGATTGCAACATATTCGGCACAACCACTTTGATAGCAGAAATCTCGGTCATCGCCTGTTTCACGCCCAAAGTATCAATTTTCCAGGCAGCATTGAGAGTTAATAATCGAGCTTGATCGATTGCCATTCTCGCTTGGGAAATGCGCTCCTGATTGCCACCTAACTTAATAATCGGCTTACCAAAGGCTTCACGAGACATGCCGCGCAAAATGGCTAATTGTAGAGAGCGTTCTGCTGCCCCAATCGCCCGCATACAATGATGAATGCGACCTGGCCCCAAGCGTCCTTGCGCAATCGCAAAGCCCTTACCCATACCCATAATCAAATTGCTCTTGGGAACTCGTACATTGTGCAGCGACATTTCGCCATGACCGTAAGGCGCGTCGTAATCATTACAGGCCGTGAGCATACGCTCAATTTTCACACCCGGCGTATTCAAAGGCACCAGCACCATGGCATGGCGACTGTGTTTCTCCGCTTCCGGGTTGGAAAGCCCCATGACAATAGCAATCTCGGCATTAGGATGACCAAGGCCGGTTGTCCACCATTTACGCCCATTCACCACCACTTCGTCACCGTCTTCTACGATAGTACAGGCCATGTTAGTGGCATCGGACGAAGCAACGTCGGGTTCAGTCATACCAAATACAGAACGGATTTTTCCAGCCAGCAATGGCTTTAGCCATTGTTCTTGTTGGGCTTTAGAGCCGAAGTGATAGAGCACTTCCATATTGCCCGTGTCGGGAGCATTACAATTGAATATTTCCGGCGCAAACATGCATTTGCCCATTTCTTCAGCCAAGGGAGCATAATCAACGCAGCTTAGTCCCTTGCCTAACTCGACATCCGGCAAAAACAGGTTCCACAATCCCTCTGCCTTGGCTTTTTCTTTCAGTACATTGATCTGAGGATGTACCTGCCATTTTTGCCAGTCACCATGATCATTCAACTTGTGATTTTCTTGTAACAACTGAGCTTCAACCGGGAACACATGCTGTTCCATAAAAGCTTTCACTCTTGCCAGATAATCCTGACATATTTCGCTATGCTCAAAATTCATCGTCTGTCTCGTATTAACGTGCTCTAGCCATATTAAAGGTTTTTGTTAATGAATAGAGTGAAATATACTATGAAACCATTATGAATCATTTTCACAATGAAAGAGAAAACTGAGGCAACGAATGCAACAACTCGATCTAAATCTGCTGAAAGTCTTCGAGAGCTTATACCGGGAACAGAATATGACCCGAACGGCAGATATTCTGAATATCACACCATCGGCAGTAAGCCACGCCGTTAAACGCCTAAGAGATTCATTGAACGACCCTCTATTTGTGCGTCAAGGCGCAAGTATGCAACCTACCCCGGCTTGTCGTCGAATTGCACCTCAACTGCTCGCCAACTTACATCAGCTCAGAAAAACCCTACAACAGTTGATGGATTTTGACCCTGCAACCACAGAGCAAACCTTTAATCTGGCGATTCATAGTGCGCTGGAACCTTTATTTATTCCTTATCTATACCCAGAGCTACATAAATTAGCCCCCAAAGCGACGCTTATTTGCAAGCCTCTAGACAGAAACAAACTACAAAGAGAAATGGCAGCCGGGCTGGTAGATGTTGCCATTGATGTCGCGCAACCCTTGGGCTCACCTATTCAGCACTTGCAGCTTTCCAGAGCGCCCTTTAGTGTTTTGATGAAACGAGCACATCCTTTAGCTAACGCACTGACGCAAGAGAATTATCTGGAAGCACAGCATATTGCCGTCTCCAATCGAGCCAAAGGCATGGTAATGGAAGATATCGCTTTGCAGCAGCAAGGGCTAATACGACACATAGCGATGCGCTGCCAAACCTTTCAAACCGCCTGCAAAATTGTAGAAAACAGTGAACTGTTGTTGACGCTGCCCGGCATCATCGCCCAACAAAATCTGAGCGAGCAATTAATTGTCACGCCTTTACATCTCTCACTCCCGGATATTGAAACTCACTTATATTGGCATGAAAACACCACCCACGATGCTTCGTTACAGTGGTTTAGGGAGCAAGTGCAAAAACAATGGGAAAGCGTTGATGATGGCGAATAACTCGGTGTAATTCCATCTTGGAGCTTATGAAGCTTGGAATTTATGAAGAGCGACGCTACAAAAATAAAGAGAATCAGGCAATAACGTGTAATCCATGCTGAACTCCGCCAAAATAGTCAAATTTCTTTTCAAAGAACAAAGTGCTCTTGATCTGCGCCACCAGGTGTACCGGATTCATCTGCATATAACAAATACATATAGTCCCTTTATGATTCGTTAAGCTAAAAACAAAATTTAAGAAGATAGAAAGGAGTAGGCGGAGGAAAGGGCAACAGCCCAGCAAACCACAATAAGGCAGCCTGCCAATCCAGATTGTTTCCAACCGCGAAAAAATTCTAGGAAAACACGATTAATATTGCAAGCACTATTTTTGTACGAAATATATGCCTCATTCACCTGAGTATTAAACCTCAGGAAGAGTCTTATTTCCGCTTCCCGAGGTTAGTATTCAAATCAAATATAATCCAAAAACCACTAAAACTTACTCCGCAAAATGCGCAGCCAATTCCTCGCTGCCACCAATATGCTTACCGCCAATGAAAACTTGCGGTACAGTTTCGCGTCCAGTCACGGCCTTTAATGAGGTTAAAGTGGCGTCTTTACCTAATACAATCTCTTCATAACGAACGCCTTTTTCATCCAATAAAGCTTTTGCTCTGGTGCAGTAACCACAACCCGGCTTGGTAAAGATAGACACAGGCTCGGGTGCTTTTGCTTGTGGATTTATGTAATGCAACATGGTGTCAGCGTCTGACACCTCAAACGGATCGCCTGCTACATCAGGTTCGATAAACATTTTTTCAATCACACCATCTTTCACCAACATGGAATAGCGCCAGCTACGCTCGCCGAAGCCCAAATCCTGCTTGTCGACCAGCATCCCCATTCCTCGTGTAAAGTCGCCATTGCCATCAGGGATCAATGTCACATTGTCTGATTCCTGATCGGCTGCCCAAGCGTTCATAACAAAGGTGTCGTTTACGGAAACACAGACAATTTCATCAACACCATTTTGCTTGAAGGTGTCTGCCAATTCGTTAAAACGTGGCAAATGGGTAGATGAACAGGTTGGGGTAAAAGCGCCCGGCAAAGAAAACAAAACCACTGTGCGCCCGTTAAAAATGTCGTCGGTTGTACGCAATTTCCATTCATTGTTGTCTCGGATTTTAAACACGACACGCGGTACAACTTGACCTTCTCTGTTTTGTAATTTCTGACTCATAATCACTTCCTCTAAAAACGGATAATTAAATTGAATAGGTTTTACTTAACTGCTGGAGACAAGTTTAGGAGAATAAGAAATTTATAAAAAATGATTAAAACACATCATCAAAATCTATTTATTAGATTAATAAGCTAGAAAGGCAAAAAGAATGAGAAATTGAACGTAATGGAAAGCAATTCAATGTATGAATCAAAACAACTACATGTGATTGCGGTCAAGCCACCAGCCCATTACACTAGCTCTCAAACAGGCCAAATTTAGGTCGCAAACACAGTAAAGTCATGAGCACAGTCATCACAGACATATCAAGCTTAGTCGGATTTCATCTTTGTAAGCGACTGCTTGCCAAAGGTGAGAATGTTATTGGGGTGTACTCAGGTGAAAACGCATCAGGCTCTGAGAGCAATCGCTCAAACAAAAGCTCTTATAGAATCAATGCGTTACGTAACAGTGCCAATGCCCATCACTTGCAACTACATGAACTGGATTTATTGCAAACGTCACCCATTGAAGCAGTATTAGCGCAACATCAGCCAGCCACCGTTATCCATTTAAGCGAATTTAGCAACAGTATCCATAATGCCCAGCAGGTACTTTGCAAAACCATGAACGTGTTGCATGCTTGCCATCAAAACCAGATCCAACATTGCATTCTTAATTCCAGTAGCGACGTGTATTTGCCTCACTTGCATAACAGTATGTCGGTTCATGAACTGGCTGAACATCCACATTCTATTGTTGGTGCGACTGCACGTTCAAATGAACTGTTTGCTCACAGCATAAGCCATACACACCAACTTCCTTGCACGATTGTTCGATTATTTGAAGTCTACGGGGAAGAGGCTGACAGTTCGAATCTGGTGCAAAGGTTTTGGGATCTCATTCAACGAGGTGAAGACGTTAATATCTCGACTTATCTAGGCGTTGAGTTCGACTTCACTTATGTCGACGATGTTTGCAATACGCTGCTAAGGCTAATGGAACACCCGGCAAAACCCGACCCGGAATGGCTTCCTGACGATGAACACCTCAACAGCAGTGATGCGCCCTGGAGGATATACAACAGCGGCACGGGTGTGGGAACAGATGTATTAGGGTTAGTCGAGCTGTTGGAAGTCGTTCTGGAAAAGAAAGCCAGTATAAAAGCATCCAGTGAAGTTCAAACGGTAAAAACTGAGATACCATTCAAACAACTGGCAGATAATACCGAGCTATTGCAAGAAACTGGATATCAACCCAGAACCACTCTGAGAGAAGGCTTGGCAAATATGAAACAAGCCCTATCTTCTCTTTAACTTGCTTATCTTTAACCTGAATCTCTTTAACCTAAGAACATTACCCAAAGCATGACTTCGTTAATCAAACTGATCCTGACACTTGCCCTGATATTCATCAGTATCTTTCTACTGCTGAACACAACGGGCATAGTCACGCTGGACAAGATCAAGGTCTGGCTATCTGTTGCTCAGAATATCTCACCGGTTTATGTGGTCGCTCTTGTGGTTGGGTTGCTGATTGTGGATTTAATCATTTCAGTGCCAACACTGGCACTGACCATACTCAGCGGTTTCTTCCTTGGCGCGGCGATGGGAGCAAGTGCCGCCATTGCGGGGTTGTTATTGTCGGGTTCACTGGGATATTGGCTGAGCTACCACTACGGTGAGCGCTACCTGGGTTGGGTGCTGAAACATCCAGAAGCCCGACAGGAAGCAACACAAAGTTTTGAGAAGCATGGCACGACGATGATTTTTCTGTCTCGTGCAGTGCCTATGCTACCGGAAATATCAGCCTGTATGGCTGGCGTAACCAGAATGCCCTATCGAAAGTTCATTGCGGCCTGGCTAGTGGGATGTGTACCTTATTGCATCATCGCCAGTTACGCAGGCTCTATCAGTACAATTGAAAACCCAACTCCCGCGATCATCGGCGCCGTTGCCTTGATGACCAGCCTTTGGCTTGGCTGGTTATATTTCAAGAAGCGACAGTAAACAGGTCTCTCTAGTAAACACTGCTTCTAATTCTGTTTCACTATCTCTTTAATGATATTGGTGGTCGAAATACCGTCTTCAAAATTAAGCACTTTGACCTCACCGCCATTGGCGACAACCTGCTTGCCACCCGCAATGTCTTCAGGCTTGTAATCACCGCCTTTCACCAGAAGGTCAGGCAGGATCTCGCTAATTAAGCGCTCAGGGGTTTCCTCACCAAAAGGCACAACCCAATCGACAGACGCCAAAGCAGACAATACCGACATACGGCGCTCAAGGTTATTGATTGGACGACCAGCACCTTTCAATTTCTTCACCGACTCATCACTGTTCACAGCAACAATCAGGCGATTACCCAACTTTGCCGCGTTTTCCAGATAAGACACATGCCCTGAGTGTAGAATATCGAAACAACCATTGGTCATGACAATCCTCTCACCCCGAAGTTTAGCTGTTCTGACAGCAATTTTAAGCTGCTCTTCAGTCATTACACCCAGGCCGATATCTGTGTCCATGCTCACGGCATGTGCTAACTCATTTACATTGACGGTTGAAGTACCTAACTTGCCAACCACAACGCCTGCGGCAGCATTAGCCAATACACATGCGTCGGGTAACGAAGCGCCCGATGCCAGGGAAGCGGCAAGCGCAGCAACCACAGTGTCCCCAGCTCCGGTTACGTCATAAACTTCTTTGGCTTTCGCTGGTAAATGCAGCTCGGGCTGGTCGCGCTGAATCAAGGTCATACCATGTTCAGAACGTGTCACCAGCAAGGCTTGTAAATCCAAATCCTGGATCAGCTTTTGTGCCTTGGCAACAATACTGTCTTCATCCAGGCACACGCCCACTACGCCCTGAAACTCGCTCATATTCGGCGTTAGCAGTGTCGCTCCACGATAACGAGCAAAGTCAGTACCTTTAGGATCAACAACAACCGGAATATTCTTTTCTTTCGCTAATTGAATAAAGGTTTGTGGCTCACTTAAGCAGCCCTTGGCGTAATCCGATAAAACCAATGCACCTGCAGAAGCGAGCTGTTGTTGTGCTAAAGCCAAAAGAGGCTGTTTACTGATGTGCTGGAAATTCTGTTCGAAATCGAGGCGGATCAGTTGCTGATTGCGGCTTAAAATCCGCAGTTTGGTGATGGTCTCCTGACCTTCAACCTGATCAAAGAAACACTCAATACCGACAGAGCCTAAAACCTGTTGCAGCGTTTGTGCAGCTTCATCCTTACCACATAAGCCCCCCACAGCAACCTTTGCGCCCAAAGCAGCAATATTCAGTGCCACGTTAGCAGCGCCGCCCGGACGTTCTTCTGAACCTTCAATCTTAACAACGGGTACCGGCGCTTCTGGTGAAATTCTGCTGGTGGGCCCCAACCAATACCTGTCTAACATAATGTCGCCGACAACAACTACATTCGCTTTTGAAAACACAGGTATTTGCATTGTGGAACCACGCTTTATCTGGAAAATCGGAAATACTTAACCTGAGCTGCACATAAGAAAACGCTCAAAATAGAAAGATAAATATTTATATTTCAATAAATTACAAATTAAGTTTCTATTATATGGCTGCAAAGCATTTTGTGCTGAGCTACTTTTCTGTGAATTCGAGGCAAATTTACACGCCAATAGCCAGCCTATTGCAAGTAAATTTAACGAAGAAGTCGCTGAAAATAGCCATCTCAAAACGTTTTCTTATGCGCAGTTCAGGTTACTTCAATGCGGGAAGTTTACCACGGGAACAGAAGGACTCAACGCCCGTTGGAAAAATACCGATCCAGCTCAGGAACACAAACGCTGTTCGCCTTTACCCTGAAATAAAGCAGGCAACGCCAGTAAACGATGCTGATTTCCCTGATAACAGCTATTCAGAATATCCTGTGCCCACGACGGTAATTCATCACTCATTTGGTAATACAACCAAAGCTCGTGACGATTCTCCTTCACAATTCCTTTATTGCGTAACAGCACCAGGTGTCGAGAGACTGTCGATAACTTTTCATTTAATACTTCGGCTAGCTCGCATGAACACAGTTCCCCCTTATTACTGTTGTGCATAAGCAACAAAACAAGATTAAGGCGAACAGGATCTGCCAGACAACGAAAAAAATGCTCGGTTTGCATCTTCATTTTTCAATAACCGTTAATCATCATTCCAAATGTGAGAGCCAGCGATTGTCACTTGCGATAATTCCGGTGCGATAGCGCCAGAAAGAGTCAACTTTAGAAGGCCCTCGGGTAAATTTGGTATCTAAAATTACCGAAACGCTACCCGAGTTTTATGAAACTTATATGAAAATATGTGAGAGAGCCTGTCACATTAGGTTAAAAAGCCTTTGAGAATAAGGGCAATACCGATGCTAATCGCCATTTCAATACTGGCAACACCAATATTATGTTGCTGATCAATTTCCTGAACCAAATCCACTTTCATCAAAATCAAGCGTTTAGAAATCGAAACCAGAATGGTCAAAATACCGGTTAATGCTAAACCAACAACCAACCAGCTAGTCAGATTACTCACATAACCAACGGGATTATAAACAAGCAAATTACCCGTGGCTGTCACCACCACGGCCGTTCCCAACATATGTCCAGAATGTTGAATGGCTGTTGCCATCTGGCCTTTTTCCAACGAGCTTTGTAACGACCCGACTCGATTATTCTCAGTAAAACGACGCTCATAGATACGTGTCATGGTTAATAGAATGGCTTGAGCCACCAGGAAGCCCGAAAACACCGCAACAAAGGCATTAACGTCAATACCTTTCACCCATAGCATGACGCTCTGAACAACCAAAGCAATAGCGATGGAACTTGATGCATCGACCATTGCCACGGCAACGTTACGATCCTGAATATGAAACTCTTTATCCAGCCGATTCAAAATCAACTTATCGTGCGCATAGCGACCAATTTTTATCAAGACAATACCAACCACACCATAAACAATCATGGTAAGAGCCGAATCAGTAAAACTGTTGGTGACCGAGTTAATAACGCCACCGACAAGCACGATAGATAGCCCCAACAAACGCCCGGCGACACTAATGCCATAGGCAAAATTATCGCGCTTTATGAGTTCTTTATCGTTGGAGGAGGAGGTTAAAAGCGAAGACATCCAGCGCATTGCAATTAGCAATACTATGGCGATCACCATATCAATAGCGAAATACCAGCCTAAATCGGAAGGTAATGGAATAAGGTTGACGAGAGCACCCATAACTACTTAACTTTATTGTTCTTTTTACATAAAGAATAGGTTCTTTTGATTTAAGTAGCTCACGCTTCGAGTGTCAAATAGATTCTCGAATTAAATGAAATAATTAGAGTAATTTCATTGATTTAGAGCAATTGCCTTGTGAGATAGACCGTAAAAATAAAATCCGGGTAATATAAGCAAGCTCACAAATCCAGGTTAACTTAGCGACGGATGTTCACTCCATGCAGGAAATCATCAATAAAACATCAGAGCAGTATTGGCACAAATTAACAGAAGTTGCTGAGTTATCTCAGTTTGATATTCAGTCCCAATATGAAATAAAACGCACTCTGGGGCTCAGTGATTTTATCGCCGAACAGGTTATCAGACACCCTGAATGGCTCGAATTAGCGTTATTGCCAAGCCCTGAGTTAACCAGTAAAGCGGCTTATCAAGCATCACTCATTGAGCAATTAAACAGAACATCGTCGGAAACCGAAGCGCAATCCATTATTCGTCGCTTCCGACACAGGCACATGGTACATATTGCCTGGCTGGATCTGAACAATAAGCAGGATATCAAAACCTCGCTGCAACAAGTGTCAGACTTAGCCGATGCAATTATTGTCGCCACCTATCATTGGCTCTACACCTTGATGAGCGAAAAGTATGGCACGCCACAGGGCGAACATGGCGACCAGCCCTTGCTGATCATTGCCATGGGAAAACTGGGTGGCAGAGAGTTAAACTTTTCTTCAGATATCGACCTGATATTTACCTACCCGGAAGTAGGCGAAACCTCGGGTGGCAGAAAGCCGCTGGAAAACCAGACCTTTTTTACTCGTCTTGGGCAAAAACTCATCACCGCATTGAATCAAACCACGGTGGACGGACAAGCATTCCGTGTCGATATGCGCCTGCGCCCCTTCGGGGACAGCGGCCCCTTAGTAACGCATTTCGCCGCATTGGAAGATTATTATCAGGAACAAGGCCGGGAATGGGAACGTTACGCCATGGTGAAAGCTCGCGTGTTAAATGACGAGACACCTTACGCAGACAATCTCAATACCATCCTCAAGCCATTTGTATTTAGGCGATACATCGACTTTGGCGTGATTGATTCTCTGCGCCAAATGAAACAACTCATTCAACAGGAAGTACGCCGAAGAAAACTCAACAACAATATCAAGCTGGGTAAAGGCGGCATTCGTGAAGTGGAATTCATTGTGCAATGTTTCCAGCTTATTCGAGGTGGCAGGGAAACCGAATTACAAGGTAAAAGCCTATTGCAGACGCTAAAGCAGATAGGTACAAACAACATACTTCCAGCCGACATTGCAGAGCAACTTGAAACCGAATACCTGTACTTAAGAAAAATAGAACACTGCCTACAACAATTTGCCGATAAGCAAACCCAGGATTTACCTCTTGAAGCACTGAACCAACAGCGCCTTGCGGAAGTCATGGGAAAAACAGATTTTTTTGAATTACTGCAACAAATCGATCAATGCATGGCATTCATCGGTGAACAGTTTGAACAAATCATCGGCGATAGTGAAGAAGATGAGGATGATAGTAGCCTCAATCAATTAAAAGACCTGTGGACACTGGAATTAGCCAAAGAAGAAGCCACAGAGTTATTGCAAGGATTACTACCAGAATCTCAGCAAGAAACGTGCATAGAACTGGTTCAGAGCTTCCAGCAAGATGTTGCCAAAAAACCTATAGGCACTCGCGGAGCCGACACTCTAGACAAACTAATTCCAGCTTTGTTGTTACAGGTTATCGAACACGCTCCGGAAAAAATATCAGATTTATTACCCAGAGTGTTTAATGTAGTTAATGCCATTCTGCAACGAACGGCCTATCTGGAATTACTGGTTGAAAACAAAGGGGCTCTGAATCAACTGGTAAAACTCTGTGATGCCAGTTTGTGGATAGCTCAACAAATTCAGCAATTTCCCATCTTGCTGGATGAATTGCTTGATCCTTCTTCTCTGTACAACCCCACTCCCACGTCACAATTTGCCGCCATGCTAAGGCAGACCTTGTTGCGCGTGCCTCAAGACGATTTAGAACTACAAATGGAAACCCTGCGCCAATTCAAACTCAGCCAGCAACTACGTATTGCAGCCGCGGACGTTACGGGTGTGTTGCCAGTGATGAAAGTCAGTGATCATCTCACCGCATTAGCTGAGACCATCATTGCGGAAACCGTACAAATGGCATGGCAACAAATGACTGAGCGCTATGGCTACCCAGACGGAGCCAGTGATGAAAACAAGTTATTCGCTATCGTAGCCTACGGCAAACTGGGCGGTATCGAGTTAGGTTATGGTTCAGACCTGGATCTGGTGTTCCTGCATCAATGCGATAGCAATGCCGATACCAACGGTAAAAAGAGCATAGAGTCGCGACAGTTCTATATCAAACTGACTCAGCGTATTGTGCATATATTCACCACCAAAACCATGTCTGGCGACTTGTACGAAGTCGATATGCGATTACGCCCATCCGGTAACTCAGGGCTATTGGTCTCGCACATCAATGCCTTTGAACAATACCAGCATGAAGAAGCCTGGACATGGGAACATCAAGCTTTGGTAAGAAGCCGATTCATTTATGGTGACACTGAATTACAGAAACGCTTTTTATCAATACGTTCAAAGATTTTGCGCAAACCCAGAACCCTGCCCGAACTACAAAAAGACATCACTGAAATGCGAGAAAAGATGCGCCAGCACTTGAATAAAGGCAATGTCGGGCAATTCGATTTGAAGCAGGACATCGGCGGCATCGCCGACATTGAATTTTTAGTGCAGTATTGGGTGTTAGCTCATAGTCATCAACATGCTGAGCTGGTTCAATGGTCGGATAATGTTCGTATACTCGCTCAGCTTGCAGAGCTGAACATCATCTCTCAGGCACAACAGGCCATATTGAATGACAGCTACCTGGCTTACCGAAATTTTGGTCATCGTTTGGCATTAGAATCCTTGTCGGCACTGGACAATTCGCAGCAATTCCAGCAACAGAGAAGTGAAGTGGAAACGATTTGGAAGAGTACATTTCAATAAGATCCGGCTTTTCCCGGACTTATTGAGCGCCCTCCATGTTTGAAATGGGATGATTGCGCTGAAACAAGAAAAGCTGTCGATTAACCATTATCCGGCCCGGCAGCAACACAGAATTTATTGAGATATTCGGATTCTTTTTCAGTGATAACCAAAGAACGATTCTTCGGGCAAACATAAGCTCGCACAGTGCCATTAAAGTTACTATCAACGGTGCGAGCTATTTTGTGCAGAGAACCCACAATGGTATCATCCATCTGGAAATGATCCTTAACGATAAAATCCTGATCCAGTTCCCAAATGACTTGCATCCCTTCTTTTTGAGCAAATAAAGTAATGGCTTCACGCAATGTGGTTCCGGCTTCAAACGTACGATACTTATGTTCCCCAACCCATCTTCCTGTAACAGGCTGCTGAGTGCTCTCCATGTCTTTCAAACGTTCAGTGAGAGGGCGTTCTTCCGAGTCATTTAATTGCATCACAAAATCACTCACCTCTTCTTCAACTGGTTTGGTTTGTGATTTTCGATAGTCACTATAAAAATTGCTCATGTTGCTGGAAATACTTTTGGCTTTTTCTGCACCTACAGCCTGAGGAGTCTTTTCTCTTGAACTCTGTAGCATAATCACGGTTACAGCAACCACGATTAATACCAAGGCGAGCCCAACATGACGAGCCCAGAACATTGCATTTGAAACCGGTTTACCTGCCATTACCTAACTCTTTATCTAACTCTTCACCTAACGTCTTCATACCTTACGTACTTCACGTAAATGCATTGCCATTAAAAAATATAAAACTTCTTTATATCTGATCCTAAAAAAACTGACTAGTTCAATTAATGCTCGAATGTATTTGAAAACATACCAAATCAGATGCCTGAAAAATCATTTTTTCAGGTTGTCATACCGTGATGGCGCATCAGCATCTTGCCGGGTTTTATAGCGCTTATGCATCCAAAGATACTGTTCTGGTGCCTCCATAATCAGTTCTTCTACACGCTCGTTAATTTTACGAGCATTTATCTTATCGTCTTGATCAGGAAAATCCTTTAATCCCGGGGAGTATTTAATAACATATCCTTTATCGTCCCGGAATGAATTTATAAACACGGTTTCACAATTTGAACGCTGTACAATAATCACCGGGCCTAAAGTAGTCGCAACATCTTGCACCGCAAATAACGGAGCAAAAGCACTGTTATGTGGGCCATAATCCTGATCCGGCAGGTAAAATGTCACTTCCCCATCATCTAGCGCTTTAAATAGAGACTTAAGATCTCGTTTACTAATGAGATAATTGTTAGAACGAGCCCGACCACGATACTGCAAAAACTCCATCACCGGATTATCATGAGGCCGATAAAAACCAACCGAAGGTTTCTGCAAGCCCGCAACACGACATCCCACTTCAAGCGTCATATTATGTACAGCAAGCCCCAAAACGCCTTTACCTTTGGCGAGAACGGCTTCCACATGTTCATAGCCTTCTATGCGGCTAATGCCTTTTATGCGCCAATCGGGCCACCACCACCCCATCATGGTTTCAACCATCGCCATACCAGCATTTTCCAAATTGGCAGCTAACATGGCTTCACGTTCTTTTTCCGGCATGTCAGGGAAACTAAGTTCAATATTGCGTCTAGCAATGGCCACTCGCTTTTTTCCCAATTTACCTAGCAATTTCCCCAATCCTTTACCAATTAACTTTAAAACGGGATATGGCAACCAGGAAATCAAATAAGCAATAGCAATAAAAAACCATAGCAACCAATATTTTGGATGTAATAATTTCAACTCAAATGGCGGAGCTTCCAGACGCAATTAACACCTCATCACTAGCAGGTTATCGGAAAAAGCGCCCATCATACGTGATAGAGACGCGCAGCAACAACTCTGATGAATATATCTATTCAGGTTTATTACCAAATTTTATTTATGGTTCCTATACTTAGAATTTACTCGAGTTAAATTTAGTAATAAAAGAGACCGATGAGAATGTCAGTTTCTATTTCTTTAAATAATCGGTTTTGATAGCCTTGCAAATTGGAAACAAGCTTCAATGCCGATACTGAAGATAATAAACAAAATAAAAAAACAGGTTCCCCGTCTCGTAACGGGACTCATGGTATATGATGGAGCCCAAAGTAGTATTTAATATCCTCCTTGGGGTAAACATGGTTGCAGGAAATGGTAAATAAGAGCAAGTCTGGCCTACTCAATAACGAGCAGCTCGCCGCCATCATAGAGCATACAGCGGCAGCAATCGTAGTGCTGGATCAAAAAGGAGACATATTATTCACCAACCAGGCCACCATCCGTTTATTTGGCTATTCCCTGCAAGAATTAGTTGGAGAAACTCTGGATATTCTCATCCCGGGGCAATTCATCTCTCCTGAAAGCCCCAATTATCAAGATTTTCTCAATCAGTTTCCGGTCGAAAAAATAGGTCACAGCGCCTCATTAAGTGCCTTGAAAAAAGACGGGGATGTTATTTTCGTTTCTCTTGGTGTGTCAGTTACCGAAATGAATGATGGCTCTTATATTGTCATCACACTTCAGGAATCTTCACAGCTTCATGTTGCAGAAGAAAGACTGGTGCAACTAAATAACAAATTTAGCATTGCCAAAAAAGCCGCAGGAATTGGCATTTGGGAATTTGATACTCAAACCGGGCTTCTGGAGTGGGATGACCAAATGATGCAACTTTATGGCATCAATCCCAACGACTTTAGCGGCAGTAAATACGATTGGGAATCTCTGGTTCACCCAGAAGATTTAACAAGAGTAAACCAAAAACTGAAAGAATGCGTCCAAAATGGGGAGCAACTCGATACCAGTTTCAGAATTTATACACCAAAGGGTGAAGAAAGATATCTCAAAGCCTACGCTAACATAGCCTTCGATGAAGATGGCCGGGCAAGTAATATAGTAGGCGTGAATTACGACCTCACCGAACGTTATCAAGCCGAACAAAAACTTAAAGCGAGCATGCATGAAAATGCACTACTTGCGACACTCACCCGTGAAATGAACGACGGCGTAGTCGTCACAGATACTAATCATTGTATCACTTGGGTAAACCCCAGTTTTGAACAGATTTCAGGCTATTCTCTTGACGAAATAAAGGGTAAACGTCCAGATGAGCTATTACATGGCCCACTGACTAATCCAGCCACTCGTCAAAGAATTAACCATGGCATTGAAACAGGTACTGGCTATAACGAAGAATTACTGAACTATCACAGAAACGGTACGCCATATTGGATAAGAATAAATTGTCAGCCACTGTATACCCATGGTGAGCTATCGGGCTACTTGTCTCTGGAAAGTGATATTACCAATCAAAAAGAGGCTGAGCTTAAAGTCACCGCCATGAACCGCTTACAACAAGCGATTCTGGATAGTGCAAACCTGATGCTGGTTTCCACCGATGCAAACTTTGAAGTGAAAACATTCAACCGCTGTGCCGAGCAACTGCTTGGCTACAAGGCAGATGAAGTCATTGATCATAGTAATTTAATGGATTTCTTTGCGCCTCAAGAGTTGATTCAGGGAGCGCAACAGTTAAGTCGGGCTCTTAATATGCAATTAGAGCCCGGTGTTGAAACCTTTCTGGAAAAAGCCAAAAGAGGTATCGCTATAGAGCAGGAATGGCAGTTAACCGCGAAAAATGGCCACTCCTTCCCAGCCATGATGTCGATCGTCACATTACAAGACGAAGACGATTCTGCAGGCTTCCTCGCCATAGCCCGAGATATCAGCCAGTTAAAAGCCGTGGAAGCAGAGAAGCAGCGAAATCAGGATCTACTCGAAACAACCGGCACAATGGCAAAATTAGGGGGTTGGGAATTCGACCTGCGTACTAACAAGCTACACTGGTCAAAAGAAGTTTATCGCATCCATGAACTGCCTGTTGGTGAACCCGTTGATTTAAGTGATTCGATTAACTTTTTCGCACCAGAATCGCGTTCAATCATTCAACGCGCCATTGAAGACGGCATTGTGGAAGGCCGAGCCTGGGACTTACAACTTCCCTTTATAACAGCTAGAAATCGCCGCATTTGGGTACGTTCTGTAGGTTTCGTTGAGTATTCTAATGGTGAACCTGTGATGCTGCGAGGCGCATTTCAGGACATCACCCAATTGAAACGAGCGGAAGAAAAAGCCAAAGATGCCAGCCGCATCAAGAGTGAATTCCTGGCCAATATGAGCCACGAGATACGCACTCCTATAAACGGTATCATTGGCATGAATGATCTGCTGTTGAAAACAGAGTTGAACGACAAGCAGCGTCATTATGTAAAGCTGGCACAAGCCAGTGGAGAGTCCTTGCTTCACCTGATTAATGACATTCTGGATTTCTCCAAAATCGAAGCTGGCAAGCTTCAGTTAGAAGAAATCAAATTCGATCTGTTTAAACTTCTAGCCGAAATCGCAGACACCTTCGCCTTGAAAGCCGAAGAGAAGAATCTGGAATTCATTTACTTAATCAACGACAACGTCCCTCGCTACATTCGTTCGGATCCAAGTAGAATTCGTCAAATCATCACGAATCTGGTTTCTAATGCATTGAAATTCACCGAGAAAGGCGAAGTGATTTTACGTGTATCCGAAATCGGCATGAACCAATTGCAATTTGACATCACCGATACGGGCATAGGGATACCAGAAGATAAAATTGAACATTTATTCAACAAGTTTGTTCAGGTCGATGCCTCCACTACCCGCAAATTTGGTGGTACAGGTTTGGGATTAGCAATATCCAAGCAACTGTCAGAAATGATGGGAGGGCAAATTGGTGTTCACAGTCAATTAGACGAAGGCTCAACCTTTTGGTTTAACATTCGTTATGGTGAAATTCTGGATACTCCAGAAGAATCATTCCAACCTAATCTGCACAATCAAAGTGTAATATTCCTCGATGACAGAGCCGTTAATCATGAATTAGCCGAACATCTGCTGTTGCCAACAGGTGTCGAATTTATAGGGGTCAGGTCGTCGCCGGAAGCACTAAAACGGGTGCGTGATGCTTCTTCTAAAGGCAATCCGGTCGACTTGTTAATACTGGATGAAAATATCCCCGGCATTAATGGCTTGCAACTCGCAAAAGCCATTCGACATGATACATCCATTGAGCAACCAAAAATCCTGTTAATGACTCCTGCCGGCAGCACTCATAAGGAAAAGGAACTTCAAGAAATCGGCATCAACAGCCATTTCCATAAACCGATTAAACCCAATACCTTCTATCGATGTATCGCAGCGGCTTATAATCAGCACATAGAACCGCATGAGCAAGATAAAGGAACAGAAACTCAACCAACATCAGCACCAGAGCACCGGATACTGCTGGTTGAAGATAACTACATCAATCAGCAAGTGGCCTCTGAAATGCTGAAAGATCTGGGTTACATTGTGCAAGTAGCTGAAAATGGAGAGCAGGCTCTGGAAGCACTCGCTCAAGCAGAAGAACCATTCCAATTGATTTTGATGGATTGCCAAATGCCAGTTATGGATGGCTATGAAACCAGCCGAATTATACGTACCTCCAAGAACCCTCGTATAAACCCTGACATCCCAATCATTGCGCTTACCGCAAACGCCATGAAAGGCGATGAAGAGAAGTGTATTGCTGCCGGCATGAACGACTACATGTCTAAACCCATTGTAAATACAGTCTTACGTAATAGCCTGGAAAAGTGGCTTAGCCCCAATACAACAAACTATGAAATATAAGCAGCCATTTTAAACTATCAGCGACTCTCGGAAATTTCATTGTAAGTCACCTACTGCGGCATCAGTACCTCTTTGTACTACGTTAATTTCGCCTACCAATATTTATCATTGTCTAACCCAGTTTTGTGTTACGCGCAGCGTTGACAATTTAGTTCACACATGAAATAAATACTTCACATGCAAACTAAATAAGGAAAAACAATGGCTTTCTCTAATAGAGTTTCAAAAATGGTTAGCAAAATCAATGGGCTACCTGAATTTATACGCTCATGGGCTTTGTCCAAAGCGGTGGGCTCAATCGTTAAAATGGTTGGTTACCTGAAGATCAAAATTGAAAGTATGGATTTCAATCAGGTTGTAGTTTCAGTACCCAATAAAAAGAGAGTTCAAAACCACATTGGTGGTGTCCACGCATGCTGTACTGCAACGCTGGCAGAAACAGCAACCGGACTGGTAATAGGTATGAATGTGCCAGATAGCAGCCTGAATTTGCTAAAATCCATGAAGATTACCTATCAAAAGCGCAGCACTGGCGGTGTAAAAGCCGTGGCCACTCTTAGTGATGAACAAATTCAAAGTGTTCGTACTGTAGAAAAAGGCGAATTGCTCGTTCCTGTTGTTGTGACCGACGAAACCGGTGAAGAAATTGTCGCCTGTGAAATGCTTTGGGCCTGGATCCCCAAAAAACGCTAAAGGGACTGAACTAGAACAATTGCGTTAAAACAATCATGTCAGACCAACGATTATTTTATCTGCTACATACAGCTCATCATCGTCTGTTTAAACAGGCCGACAAGCTGTGTCTGGATCAATTGGGCATCACCAGTGTTCAACTTTCTGCGCTGTTTTATTTGCAAAGAAACGATGGCTGCCAGGCAAAAGCATTAAGTCTGGGATTGTCATTAAACAATTCCGCCATAACAGGATTGGTTAACCGGATGGTTAATTTAGGACTGGTAACTAAAAATATATGCGATAAAGATGCTCGGGCTGCGCAAATTCACTTAACAGACAAGGCGAAAGAAATACTGCCCAGAGGAATCCAATTGGTTAAAGCGGTCAATCAACAAATCGCTGCACAATTTACTGACAACGAACTGGATACTATTGTCCGTTTTTTGAAAACGCTGGCAAGCGAAGATAATAAGAATGAAACAGGAGAACAGATGCAATAAATCGTAACCATTACCTGTATATGGTCAACATCTGGTTACGTTTTGTCATGAAAATGACTCAATTCTGCCAAGACCAATAGATAAGATTAACGTATAATGCGCTCCGCACTTTACCTGATCTGAAGTATCAATGAGCCTCTCAGCTATTTATATATAGGAGCCTGTATGTAAATAGAGTGAGCGACAATAGATTGATAAAGGCAAAATGTGATAGACAGGCAGATGCGATTCGATTTTAAATTAGGATATCTGGAGTCGAGACTTTTTCAATTTCCAGATAAGTAAGTAGAAAACCAATAATAAGTATTACAAAAACCTGGAATAGCATTTTGAACAAAACGCCGCCTGAATCATTAATACGTACCTGGGTTTGGATGAT
The DNA here is from genome assembly GCF_019900845.1 of Paraneptunicella aestuarii. Taxonomy (NCBI): domain Bacteria; kingdom Pseudomonadati; phylum Pseudomonadota; class Gammaproteobacteria; order Alteromonadales; family Alteromonadaceae; genus Paraneptunicella; species Paraneptunicella aestuarii. Next base: position 3,479,865 of record NZ_CP074570.1, read on the forward strand.
GGCAGAGTCCAACAATCCTGAACTCGTTGAGCGAGGACGTCAAAACCTCATCAATGCCTTTGGCAGTATGAAAAAAGCCATTGAACACATTGAAAGTCAGGTACAAAAACAATCCTGATTAAGTGTTTAATCAGCCATATTTTTCGAGAATCATTAGGTTATAAGAACAAAACGTCGAAAGAGCACCTTGTACAGGTTATCTAGTCGTTAAGCAGAAACATTCAAGGTGCTCAAGCTGTAAGGCCAGCGTAAATTAGCTCGCTTTAGTAGCTCTTATCAATGTGTTCGAGTTTTTTCTCAAACTGCAGACGTTGTTCATCATGTTGATATTCAAAGTGATATTGATTGTGAAAGCCGAATCTTAATTCCACTACCGCATCCGACAAGAACACATTGTAGCCGTCAAAATCCGTTGTTCCATATACACCGTCAAGATAATACTTATCATCTTCAAGCGTGCCATGTTGGCGTATTTTCTCAAATACACGTAGTACCAGTTTGGGATCTAATTCATTTTTCATCACTTCACCACAATTATTATCCTCTTGCTAGAAATTATAGCGGAATCCAATAGAAGCGGTATTCAACTTGATATCGTCTTGTCCTCGTATGTGTTCATATTCCACACGGATCATGCTGTTTTTTGTTAACACAAAATCAAAACCCAATCCGATACCCGCTGCCACAGTGCTGTCATCCACCTTACAGCGTGTATAACTTTCGCCTGTCGCAACAGCAAAATTACTTGCAACTCCAGCACTACAAGCCTGTTCACCAGCGACAATAGAATCAGATTTAACAGATAAATTCATCACACTTAAGCGATAGTATAATTCGCCCATCTCTCCTCGCGCTTTTCCCAGCAAAGACGCATAGATGCTTGATGCATCAATTCCCGACTTAAAATTTGTCGCGCCTTGAACTGTAGTAGGGTCAGCATAGTTATTGTAGCCACTCGCCAATTGGTTAAAACCAACTTCGGCATACCACTGGCGATGCAAAGAATAGCCAACACCAAAGCGAAAACCGGTTTCATCATCATCAACCTGATTCACTTCAGATTCAATATAACCAGCTCCAGCAACAGCATAAAAACCTTTAAAATCAAAAGCATATGTAGTAAAACTCGCACTCATCAGGGAAAGCAGGATAAGTAACAGTGAGCCAAAAGGTAATTTTTTATACATTTTTTGACACCAAACGGAAAATTTCTGGCATTATTCTAACGATTCCAATGGGTAAATGAAATTAAACAAACAATGAATTTCTATGGTCTTTAACTTCTATTGTTGATTTCAGGAAATGACAAACAGTAATTTTAGTCAAATAATTCGATCAGCAGCACTTTTCTTGTTTCTCTTGCCATTTTCTTTGCAAGAGGCTTTTGCTACGCATTCAGATATCACCAAGCTCACCTTTAGTACAAGTTCCCACCCTGCTGTCATCAACTATTATGAACCACTCATTGTAAATGCCTATGCAAAGCTGGGGATTCAAATTGAGCTCTTACACATCAATGAAGAACGCTCCCTGAGACTATTAGAAACCGGGCAACTGGATGGCGATATCATTCGTACCGAGTCGGTTCTGAAAAATTTCCAATCATTTATCCCTGTATACATGCTTGGAGACGCCAAAGTCTACCTGATATGCCAGTCACAAATGATCTGTGACAAGTCCATTTTGAATCAGAAGAAATGGATATTAGGCTCTGTGGCGGGTACCACCTACTTCGAAGAGTTTTTGGGGCACTCTGAAATCAATCTTTTAAAATACACGGACTACTCGCTACTCAAAGAGTCCTATAACAAAAAACGCATTGATGCCTATATTGACGTTATCAACAATCATTACTCTACTTCAGAGCTGCCACAATCAGCGGGCGCTTACCATCTCGGTACTATCTACGGGTATCACATTCTGAATAAGAAACATAGCCATCTGGCAAAGGACGTCATTAGAATATTAAGAGAACTACAAATGCCCCCAGAAGAAGAGCCATCTTTGGTAAATACGAGTAAGCAAACGGCAAACTCCTCTCAAAAAAATGAAAACAATCCAGCCAACAGTGGCGAATAACGCCATCCTCTCATAATCCAATACTTATTCTTTGTCCCTGATACTTAAAAACATACGTAAATTTCGCAAATCCTCATTAAGCAGGCTGTAATGCAAACAATAATTTTGTATCATTAGCAGGCTTAGCTGTACTCAAGCCTTGTGGCATCGTTTTTATTTGCAGTCGGTAATCGTGGAAATCTGCCACATTTAAACTAATGCGTTGAAAGACATCACTTTTCCAATGAATTCAATGCATAGTTCATAATAGTTTCAAAGGAAATTTAAGTGAAAAATTATCTCGCCCTGCTAAGTAGTCTGGTATGTTTTGCATGTTTTACAGTGCAGGCTCAACCTTCTGAACAAGCTATTCAGATCTCCCAAAAATATATCATTCTCGACTCCCACATTGACGTACCTTATCGGCTTCATAAAGAATGGGAAGATGTAACTGTAGCAACCAAGTCGGGGGATTTTGATTATCCAAGAGCCGTCAAGGGTGGATTAAATGCCCCTTTTATGTCGATTTACACGCCTGCGTCCATAGGCAAATCAAATCAATCCACAAAAACCGCAAACCAATTAATTGATAGTGTCGAAAAAATTGTAGCTACAGCCCCCGACAAGTTTGCCATCGCAAAGACCGTCAGTGACGTACAAAAGCAATTTCAACAAGGGTTAATCTCACTGCCGATGGGAATGGAAAATGGCTCTCCACTTCAAGGAAGTATGGAAAACCTGAAGCATTTTTACGACAGAGGCATCCGCTACATCACTCTGGCTCACTCCCAAAGCAATGATATTGCAGATTCATCCTATGATGTACGCCGTCAATGGCATGGATTAAGCCCTTTCGGCAAAGAACTGATTAAGGAAATGAATAAGCTGGGAATGATGGTCGATATTTCCCATGTTTCAGACGAAGCCTTTTACCAGGTGTTAGAGATTAGTGAAGCTCCGGTTATCGCCTCTCACTCATCGTTACGCCAGTTTACCCCCGGATTCGAGCGCAATATGAATGACGCCATGCTAAAAGCGCTTGCTAAAAATGGAGGCGTGGTGCAAATCAATTTTGGTTCCAGTTTCGTCAGTCAATACGCCAATAGCTGGTATGACTTAATGAAAGTGAAACGCAAAAAAACAGAAAACAAATATGGTATCGACAGCCCTCAGGTAAAAGCCTTTGATGAAAAATACCGTCGTGAAACCCCCTTCCCTTACGCAACCATGGATACTGTGCTGGATCATATCGATCATGTAGTCAAAGTGGTGGGCATTGATTACGTCGGAATAGGTTCCGATTTTGATGGCGTAGGTGATTCACTGCCGGAAGGATTAAAAGACGTATCCACCTACCCCAACCTGATTCAAGGCTTGCTTGATAGAGGCTATTCTGAAGAAGATATCGCCAAAATACTGAGCGGCAATTTCCTGCGAGTATGGGGCGAAGTAGAAGCTTTTGCGCAGAAGCATTAATCATAGATGCCTTATTTTTAAGCTAAAAGAAGGCATCGATTCCTTTACTCAATCAATCTGCATAACTGTCATTCATACGTTGAAATTTATCGCAGACTCGCCAAAAGCCGAACTAGACGTTAACGGCGACATCATTGTCCAATGAGACAAATGAAGGCAATCACGTATCCAAAGTGGCCTTTTCGGCCTCTTCCTGCAATATTTTGGAAAAGCCATCCAACTCCAAAAGCGAACTGTACTCATCCAGTTTCTGGCGTTGCTCCTCTGGCAGTTCAGACTGATTAAGCAAATCGTATGCTTTTACGGCGTTTTCCTTCTGAGATTTGTCCAGAGCCCCTTGTTCAAACAAAGCCACCAATGTTTTCAACAGGTTTAAAGCAACCTGTTTATTGTTAGGAGACAGGGTAAAAGCCTTACTTAAATCCATATAGGCCGGAACAAATCGTTTCTGCTTGTAATGCTCCGTCGCCATGGCGCTAAGCTCTTTCGGTGTGAAGTGAATATCTTTTCGTTCCAGAGACTCTTGCTTGATGTATTCAGCAACAACATTGCTGGCAAAAGTATCGCCAGCAATTTGATCTTTAATATGATCCAGTAATTTAAGGCTTTCTTCTCGGTAACCAAGCTCATGAAAAGCTTTGACTTTATCCAGATTATCTTCAACTGACTCAAATGGTTCCTTAGTCACCATTTCTTTGAGCAATTGCTCAGCCTTTTTCTTTTCGTCTCGCAAGCTCAGCATACGAATTTGAATAATAGCCAGCTGCTCTTTAAAATCGCCTTTTTTGGCATAATCAGCCTGATTCTGAGCCAGGAATCGCTCAGATTTTTGAATAATCTTGGACGCTTCTGCTTCTGGTAATGTGGTTGCCAAATCAATACCGGCACGCACCACATTAAGCATTAGCTCAGGAGTGTCATGAATCGAATTTTTGGCGTATTTAGCCATATTCTGAGTGGCAATGTACTGCCCCAACTTGTCGTGATTCAGTCGCGCCAGGTTGCAAGATTTCTTGTTTCTCTCAATGTTACGAGGCGCCATTTCAGTAGCAGTTTTCATTTCCTCATAAGCTTGTGAGTAATTCTCATGTTCGATGTAATATTGAGCCAGCAAATCATATGCCTGAAAACACGTATCTTTTCGCTTTTTCAATTCATGAATAAGCTCACTCGCTTCTTTTTCCTTCTCTTGCTTCAACAACACATGCGATAAAGCAATCAACACCCAACCGAACTTATTTTCCTGCGCCAATTTACGATAAAACCTCTCAGCCTCCTCGTACTCACGCAAGTGCATCAAACATTCACCGATCAGTCGGTTGATATGCGGATAATAGTTTGTCAAAGCCGGATCTTTTAACTGACGCTCACCAAAATATATGGCCGAAGCATATTCCTTATGATCCATACAGTAATGTAAACGATAAAGCTTGTCTTTTACTGCAAGCACATGTCTTAACCGTTCTGTGACCTTTTTTAAATCCAGAGGTTTTACCCAAAAATCCGTGGGTTGAAGTTCGATAACACAATTAACCAGTGAAGCATCAGTATCTGCACTCAGAAAAATAACGGCGGTAGTTTTGGTAATGTGGCCTTTAAGTTTCAGTTCTTCCAAAAGATGAAAACCGTCTTTATCACTCTTAACGTTAAAGGCAAGAAGAATAATGTCAAAACGCACTTCACTGCATAACCTTGCAGCATAGTATGCATTCTCAGCAGTTCTAACATTCCTCATTCCTAATTCAGATAATGCCGACTTAACGACCCCGTGTACCAAAATTTGGTCATCAATAATAAGAACATTCAGCTCATGCTGTTCTTTTATCGCTGGAATTTCAATCAAACGAATTGTCCTATCTTACTGCTAGAAGACTTACCAACATCGCATCATTTATAAATGTAGCTTGCAAGCGATGCGAATGCATATTTAGTCGGCGAGCAATGAAAACACTTTAAAGAAAATGTTCGCGTCACTCACATCTTATTATTAAATATAGAAGTTATCTTTTTGGGATGCACATTTCTTATTCCCAATGCAAATTAAGATTACCGCAACTACCGAGAAATAAAACAGAAATTATCAGAATGATGAGGGATACACCAAGAGCCGGAAAAGTAATTTCTCAAAGATCATATGAAAACGTGCCAATTTGTAAAATTTTACAAAAATTGCCATTTTCAGATGTACCCCTGGCGCATGCTTAAGGCACAATATGCCACCCCGCGATATAAATAAGTACTTATGGCACAACTGTATTTTTATTACTCAGCAATGAATGCTGGCAAATCTACAACCCTGCTACAGTCTGCCTACAACTATCGTGAGCGCGGTATGCAGGTGGAAATATTTACAGCCCGGTTAGACGACAGATACGGCATTGGAAAAGTATCATCCAGAATTGGATTACAAGCCGAAGCTCATCTTTACTCACCAGAAACCAATTTATTGGATTTACTGGGAAACATTCAAAAAACAGACTCACATCCCGGAATTGATTGCATTTTAATTGATGAAGCCCAGTTTTTAACAAAAGAACAAGTCAAACAAATCACACACATCGTCGATGAGTTTGATATTCCCGTTTTAGCTTATGGGTTACGAACCGACTTTCAAGGCGAAACCTTTCAAGGCAGCCATTATTTGTTAGCCTGGGCTGATAAGCTGGTTGAATTGAAAACCGTCTGCCATTGCGGACGCAAAGCAAACTTTGTGGTTCGTCGTGACAGTTCAGGGCACCCCATTAGAGATGGCGAACAGGTTCAAGTAGGTGGAAATGACAGCTACGAGTCTATGTGCCGTAAGCATTTCCGGGAATTAATCTGGTAAGTACCTATACTCAATAATTAAATCGTTCAGGTTCTGCACGGAAAACACGTTAACTTCAGGTATCGATTGTATGTCTAAACGTAAGCTCTTTTCACCTCTGGTATTCGCATTGATTATCACTGCTGCTTTGGCATTCTATCTGTTTATGCCAAAACAGGCTGAAAACCAAAATCGTCAGCGTCCGCCTACACCTGTAAAACTGGAATCGGTGCAACATCAAGCTCTGCCGATTATCGTTTCTGCGCTTGGCACAGCCAAAGCCAATGAGTCGGTCACCATTACCGCTCAAGAAACCGATACGATTGATAATATCTTGTTCGATGACGGTGATTTGGTCGAGAAAAACCAACCCTTGGTTTATCTCACTGCGGAAGAAGAAAAAGCGCGAGTTAAGGAACTTAAAATCAATCTGAAAGAAGCCAAACGTCAATTAAAACGTATTGAAGAACTGGCTCATGAAAACGCAGCTTCGGTACAACTTCTCGACGAGCAACAAGCGCGAGTGGATGCTCTCACGGCACAACTGGAAGTGACTAAATCCAAGCTAAGAGACCGTTCCATCAACGCTCCGTTTTCTGGTTTATTGGGTGTTCGTCAGGTATCCATTGGTGCATTAGTTCGCCCGGGAGAGGTTATTACCACGTTGGATGATCTCAGCATTATTAAGGTCGATTTCAATATTGCAGAAGAACACTTGCCCAGCATCGCCAATAAACAGCCCATCACGGCAACCACTATCGCGTATCCAGATAGAGTGTTCAGTGGCACCATTTCCAATGTCTCTTCGCGAGTTGATCCTGTTACCCGGGCAGTACATGTCCGCGCTTTGGTTAACAACCCAGATCTTGCCCTTCGCCCCGGGATGTTATTAAAAGTCACAGTAAAAAAACAAACGCTGGACGCTCTGATTGTCTCCGAGTCAGCTTTAGTGCCTATTGAAGATAAACAATATGTCTATCGCGTTGACGCCGACAATGTCGCCAAACAGGTTGAAGTGAAAATTGGTGTGCGTCGTCCCGGACTGGTTCAAATCGTCGAAGGATTGAACGATGGAGACAAAGTCGTTGTTGAAGGCACTTTACGACTGCAAGACGGCAGTAAAGTCAATCCTGTAGAGGGTTAATCACATGTTGCTGTCAGATTTATCGGTAAAACGCCCGGTCTTTGCCACTGTTGTTAATGTCCTGCTGCTGGTATTTGGTATCGTCGCCATCAGCTTGCTTTCCTTGCGCGAATACCCAGACATCGATCCGCCTATTGTCTCTATCAACACCAACTATCCCGGCGCATCGGCTTCCATTGTTGAGTCTCGCATTACACAGCTTCTGGAAGACAGGATCAGTGGTATTGAAGGCATCAAAAGCATTAATTCGACAAGTCGTAATGGACGCTCTTCCATTAGCATCGAATTCAACTTGTCCAGAGACGTAGACGCAGCCGCTAACGATGTACGTGAACGTGTTAGCCGAGCCTTAAACAATCTACCTGAACAGGCTGATCCACCAGAAGTGTTTAAGTCTGACTCGGATGAAGATGTCATCGTTTGGTATAACTTGCGCAGCGATAATCTGTCAGTCTTAGAACTCACCGATTATGCTGATCGTTTTATCGTAGACAAGTTATCTACCGTAGACGGTGTAGCCCGTATTCGCTTGGGCGGTGGACGTGAATACGCCATGCGTGTCTGGCTGGATCGCGACGCTATGGCGGCTCGTGGCATTACCGTCACCGACATCGAAAATGTGATCCGTTCTGAGAACGTAGAATTACCCGCCGGTGAAGTAGAATCGCATTTAAGAGACTTTGAAGTACGTGTCGCTCGTACCTTCCTGACACCAGAAGATTTCGCCAACCTGACCATAAAGCAAGGCGACAATGGCTATCTGGTGAAACTGCGTGAAGTCGCTCGCGTTGAATTAGGTTCTAACGACGACGAAACCGAATTCCGGGGCAATGGCAAAAACATGATTGGCTTGGGTATTATCAAGCAATCCAAAGCCAATACCCTGGCAGTTGCTCAAGGTGTGAAACAAGAAATCGACAACCTTACTCAAACCTTGCCAGAAAACATCTTTATTGTTCCAAGCTACGATACCTCTATCTTCATTCAGGAATCCATTAACGAAGTGTATAACACCTTGGCTATCGCCATGGCGATGGTGGTACTGGTGATATTCGTATTTTTGGGCAATGTGCGTGCAACGCTGATTCCTGCCGTGACCGTACCAATTTCCCTGGTTGCCGCATTTACGGTTATGTACGGATTAGGCTTTTCCATCAACCTGTTAACCTTGCTGGCGCTTGTACTGGCCATCGGTCTGGTTGTAGACGATGCCATCGTCGTATTAGAAAACATTTATCGCCGTATTGAGCTTGGCGAGCCACCGCTTTTGGCAGCCTATCGCGGTACAAGAGAGGTCGGATTTGCCGTAATCGCAACCACACTGGTGCTGATTGCCGTATTCGTCCCTTTGGTTTTTCTGGAAGGTAACATTGGTCGTTTGTTTACTGAGTTTGCTCTCGCCATTGCCGCCGCGGTCGCATTCTCCAGCTTTACCGCACTAACGCTCTGCCCCATGTTGGCTTCTCGTTGGTTGCGCAAGCAAAACAAAGGATCCGGGCTAAGCAATAGCATGAATGCCCTCTTTGGCAGACTGGAGCGTCGTTATAGCAAGGTACTGGAAAACACTATTCATCAGCCTATCGTGACAACGCTATTATTGTTATTCAGTATCGTCGCTCTGTACGGCTTGATTAAGCAAGTTCCTTCCGAATTCGTGCCAAGAGAAGACAGAGGCAACTTCTTTATCATGATGCAAGCCGCAGAAGGCGCCAGCTTTGAAAGTAATGCTGCTAACCTGCGTAAAATAGAAAGCATTCTGCTGGACTACACAGAGCAAAACGAAATCGACAGGGTAATTGTTCGTACCCCGGGTTTCGGTGGCAGCGCAGGCTTTGCGGTTGTGGGGGTGGTTGACTGGAAAGAACGTAAGCGCTCTACCTTTGATTTAATGTCGGAAATTAGTGGCAGATTATCTCAACTTCCCGACGTTCAAGCCTTCACCATCATGCGTAGCAGCCTGGGTGGACGCGGACTTGGACGCCCAGTGCAGTTTGTCTTACAAGGTAATACCTACGAAGAGTTAGCACGATATCGTGACATCATTATGGAAAAAGCACGGACTAACTCCGGGCTATTGCGATTGGATTCCGACTACAAGGAAACCTGGCCACAATTACTGGTTAATATTGACCGCGAACGCGCCGCCGACCTGGGCGTCTCTATTGGCGATGTAGGCCGTACACTTGAAACCATGCTGGGGCAACGTCGTGTATCCACCTATCTTGATCGTGGTGAAGAATACGATGTCATCATGCAAGGCGAAAAAAGCGATTTCCAGAGCCCGGACAACATTGAGAACATCTATGTACGTTCTAAAACTTCAGGGCAATTAATCCCGCTGGATAACCTGCTGACGACGAAAGAGCAAGCCACATCAGCTCAGTTGAACCGTTATAACAGAATGCGCAGCATCACCATTACAGCGAACCTGGCGCCGGGCTACACCTTGGGTGAAGCGCTGGATTATCTTAATCAGGTTGTTGCTGAAAACTTGCCAGAAGGCGTCAGCATTGATTACAGCGGCGAATCGCAATTGTATAAAGATTCAGGCAATTCCATCCTGTTTGTTTTTGCTCTGGCTCTCACCATCACCTTTTTGGTTCTGGCAGCCCAGTTTGAAAGCTTTGTTCACCCCTGGGTGATCATGCTGACCGTTCCTCTCGCCTTATTAGGCGCTTTCGCCGGGCTCTATTTTGCCAATATGACCATCAACATCTACAGCCAGATTGGACTCGTCATGCTAATCGGACTCGCGGCGAAAAACGGCATACTCATAGTCGAATTTGCTAATCAGTTACGAGACGCTGGCTATGAGTTTGAAAAAGCGCTGCTAAGGGCATCGGCGCTACGTTTACGCCCTATCGTTATGACAGGCTTTACCACAGTGTTTAGCTCCATTCCTCTGGTATTGGCTCAAGGGCCAGGAGCGGAAAGCCGCTCAGTAATTGGTATGGTTATCTTTGCCGGCGTGTTAGTCGCAGGTTTTATGACCCTGTTTGTCGTGCCAACCGCCTATTACTGGCTGGCCAGAAACACAGGTTCACCGCAACAATTAGCCCATAAGATTGCTGAATTGGAAGAGCAAATCCCTTACGTGAAAGGCGAAGAGGGATAAAGAGAAAAGTCAAAACAACAAGGGCGCTAATTCAGGCGCCCTTAGTTTATGATTTGAATACCGGATTTATTGATCTTTGATTGCTGATTATAGCGAACAGCCTCAGCTAATAACCTCACACCTTCCTGTATATGCTTGCTCACATTGATCAGCGTGGCTAATTGCTGACTGTCTAACTCGTCCTGCTGAGTCAGCTCATATAAAGACACTACGAACTCATCATGATGCTGAGTGATATTGATGATCATATCATCACAAGGTTCTTCCCAAGGGGCTGAGGTGTCTGCATGAATTATCTTATCCAACACTTTGATATTACCAACATCACTCTCGGTTCGCTGAGTCAGTATCCTGATTATCGTACGGGCAACCGAAACCTCTTGTTGCGCTAAATCATCCCGAATATCTTTTGCCGATTTCAGGGCATAATGCATTTTACGGATGGTTTTAAGCAACTTCTGACAACGCACCAAAGCGATATCATTATGAGCTTCCTTGTGTTTGATCCTGTGTTCAATATCCAGCAGGAATTCACTAATAGCTCCGCCTAAATCCTTAGTGTAAGAATACTGCTGCGCATAGCCTTTCAGCTCACTGGGAAATTCTTCTCGGCCATCACTGGGCAAATCTTTAATACCTAACACTTTGGCATTCAGTATTAACACGTAGTCCCAGAGCCTCATTATTTCACTGGACACCGCAGCCCAGGCTACCCGGTTATTCTCTGCGGGTACTTCATGGATATATTTGCATAAAGGATGTGATGACTCCTGGAACCAACCAGACAAATAACGAGCGAAAGTGCCAATAAAAGGCAGCATGAGCACTGCGCCAAGAAAGTTAAAAAAGCTGTGAAAGGCAACCAGGCTGATAAGCGGATCCGTTAAACCAGCCAAAGCCAACAAATCTGGTAAAAACGGCAAGATCAGAAAATAAGCAACGGCAGCTGTCACCAAATTAAATAAAACATGAGACATGGCAACCCGTTTCTTATTGCTACTACCGCGAAGCCCGCCCAACAACATGGTACTTGTAGTTCCCAAATCTGCACCAATAACTATAGCGGCAGCAGCTTGTAGTGTAATCAGGTCTGCATGCAATGCACTCAGGGTAATCATCATGGTCGCCGAACTGGATTGAATAATAGCGGCAAACATGACACCCATGAGTAAAAATACGAAACTATGCAAGTTGGCGTATTTTTCTGGCTCAAAGCTATCGGCAATAGTAGCAACACTATCTTTCATAACGTCTAGCCCAAAAATCAACAATCCCAAGGCGAAGGTCATTAAGCCTAGCCCCTTCTGTTTCGGGTTTTCACTATAGATAAAAGAATAAATGGCACCCAATCCCATGGCAGGAATGGCAAAAGTGGATAAGTCCAGTTTGAAGCCCAGCAAGGTCACTAGCCAGCCGGTAATGGTCGTGCCCAAATTGGCACCAATCACCATGCCCACGCCGTTGGCAAGAGGCAGCAAGCCACTACCTACCATTGCCAGCACCATCAGACCCACCATAGAACTACTTTGCAAAATAGCGGTAGCAACAGTGCCACTTAAAATAGAGCCTAAAGAAGAGTCGGTAGCACTATGCAGCATATTGCTGAGACCTTTACCACTTATTGTCTGCAAGGCATTTTCCAACTGTTGCATGGCAAACAGAAAAATACCTATTCCGGCAATAAACCCCAGAATCTCAGTCAATCCCATGAAGGCTCCTGAAAGAAAATTAACACTGTCTTACTGTAGGTTAAGAAAAGGGGTCATAGCGTTAGAATAGCTTTCTTTAAAGCTTCCATCAGGCATCTTTTCAATGAACAAAGCTGCCAAACCTTCGCGATTGGCCAAAGCCATTCCCTTTTCAGATCCCAGCACCATAAACCCGGTCGCCAAGCCATCTGCAATCATGCACAAAGGATGTACAACCGTAACCGACACCAACTTATGCGCAATCGGTTTGCCCGTATCTGGCTCGATAATATGAGAATAGCGAATACCATCAAATTCATAATAATTACGATAGTCGCCTGACGTCGCTACGGCATTATCGTGAGGCATAATGATCTTCTGAACAGATTGTTCCATGCTGACAGGCTTTTCGATTGCCACACGCCAATCCTGCTCCTGCTCTTTCTTGCCCTTAACTCGAAGTTCACCACCAATTTCAACCAGATAATTATGGATATTATGAGACTCTAGTACGTCAGCCACTTCATCAACCCCAAAACCTTTGGCGATGGTCGACAAATCAACATAAATATCATCGCGAGACTTAACCACGCCCTGCTCGGTTAGTTGAATTTTATCAATTCCAGTGCGTTGCTTCGTTTCTGATATCAGCTCTGGAGACGGCGCTTTCACAGGCTTTTTGTCGGGTCCAAATCCCCACAAGTTAACCAATGGGCCAACCGTCACATCCAATGCACCGCCTGTAAGCTGAGCTAAATTAATGGATTCCTTGAGCAAAAGTCTGAGGTCATCAGAAACGGGATAAACCAGGTCAGCAGGATATTGATTCAACAAAGACAATTCAGAATCACTAATATAGGTGGAAGCCACCTGATTCACCTCAACCAAACGAGCATCAATTTCCGCTTGAACATTCTCTGGTGAAGGCGATAGATCACTTGGTAAATAGGAAATATGATAGGTGGTTCCCATCGTCTTGCCTTGCAGGCTTACTCGTTGCACTTCATTTTGAGTACAGCCTTGAAGCACAACAACAAATAACAACCATGGGAATAATGATATCGCTTTGGAAAACGCACTAATACGAGGGATTGGGTACATAGAAGGTTTCGGACTGACAACTGCAAGAATTTCGCACATCTTAACGCTCAGAAACGTAAAGTAAACCTCTTTCCTTTACTCTCAATTCGAGTGGATTTAATCGGATGAAGTAGAGGCTTTATCATGTTCCATTTCATTACCCATCATATTAACCGCGATCAAATCAAATACGCATCCCCATGCCTGTTCCACTTCTTCCGTAAATCCTTCCGCCAGCTCTCGTTTCAGGATCCAGATAAAGCTCTCTCGAATGGCTGCATAATGATGAGGCTGAACGCCATATTCTATGTGTCGTTTGCCCAGCTCTCTTAATGCTGGAAGTATAGAATCCATGTCATAAAGGCTATTAACCGCCATAGACACCACTTTCATAAACATAATGCCCTGGCGCTCTATATCACCAGTAAAAAGTGGTCGTAGCTCGGGATGAAAGCTAAAAACGTGAAGAAAAAACGAAGTTGAACAATTTACCGAGCACGAGGCAAATCGCATAAAAGATCGCTGTACAAGCTCTATTTGGCGTTCATTCATGAGTAATACATCTCAATTCCATTTCTCATTTAATGTAGCAATAAAATCCAAAACAACAATATTTTGTTGTAGGAACACAGAATATTTATCTCTTGAGATGAAGCAAGATTTAATACAACTGCAATAATTGTACTGAAATATCATTACGACTAGATTGGCTGTAATTCACATGCCATAACAAGGAACTTCCATCATGAGTAAACCCGATTCAACAAGTAAAATGACCACACTAGTTCAAGAACTTGCTCACATCAAAGACGAGCTGGCCTTACAGGCACATTTGATGAGTATGGAAATTAAAGATTCCTGGCATGATCTGGAACATAAAATAAACATCCTGGAAAACAAATGGAGTCGTTCATTACAGGAAGTCGCCAAACAAGTTGGTAAATCAGAAGAACATTTCTTTGTAGGCAACGACGAGGAAATTGCAGCTCTACTGGAAGAATTTAAAGATTTGAAAGAGCGACATAAAAGCAACGATCGCGAAGATAAGAAGTGAATTAAAAAAGCATTCTTTACTTTTCTAACCCACAAACAAAAAAGGTTCCACTAATGGAACCTCTTTCATACTAAGCACTCATTGAATATTACGAACCAAATGAGTGCCCTAAAGAAGATAGCTTGCGAGCACCTCTGTCGATCTCAATCGCTTCTCTTTCAACAGATTCGGCCTGACGCAGGTTTTCCTGAGACACACTATTGATATTGTGTACGTTCTTGCCAATCTCTTGAGAAACCGAGCTTTGTTGCTCTGCCGCAGTAGAAATTTGCGTGGTTAAATCTGCAATATCAGAAATAGCCGCATACACTTTGGAAACCAGTTTTTGCGTAGCCTGAGTATCTTCTACACACTCGTCAGCCGCAACCTTTCCACGATGCATGGTTTGAGACCACTGCAACAAGGTTTGCTGAATTTCATTAATAGATTTTTGAATCTGCTCAGTGGCATCATGAGTTCTGGACGACAATGCGCGTACTTCATCGGCAACAACAGAGAAACCTCGACCATGTTCACCCGCACGAGCAGCCTCAATTGCCGCATTCAACGCTAACAGGTTGGTTTGATCAGCAATGCCTTGAATTTCCTGCATAACAGTACCGATACGTTCCGCTTCTTCTGCTAATTCAGCAGCAGCAGATGCCGATTTTGCAACTTCACTCGCCAAACTCACCACTTTACCCATGGTTTGATCCATAGCGCTAGTTGCAGTGTCACAATCTGAATGAGCCTGACGAGCTTTCTCAGATGTATCTGTTGTGCTTCTGGCAACATCTTCAATTGTACATACCATCTCTTCAATAGATGTCGCTACCTGATGTAATTCATGCGCTTCATCTTCAACACCTTTTTTCGCCCTATGAGCAGCTTCTCTCAAATTCTTGGCGCCAGCATATAAGCCATCGGTACTATCAATGACTCGACCAATAATGGTTTTAACCTTGCCTTTTTGCAGGTGCAGATGGAAATTAGGAATGCTATGGGAATTGGTTCCACAATAAATAAATCTTGAAACACTATCGTAATCATTACGCAGTTCTTCATTAAATGATGGGGCAGAAACCAGTTCTTGATAATAAATAGCAAATGGAAGAATTGGAGAGAGCAACAAAGGCCACCATCCACCAGTAACTATTGCAAGTGCCACTAATGCGATGCTCAATAGGGCAAAAACACCATGTCTTACAGAAGGTTGCGTCCATTTACTAACCAACGCACGACCACTGTTAACCGCTTTATAAGCTTCGCCAGCACGCTGTTTGATGTTGTTGTCCAATCGACTTCTAACTGATTGATACCCAACAACTTTACCGTCTTCATAAACAGGGGTTACAAATGCATCAACCCAGTAATATCGACCATCTTTGCAGCGATTTTTTACAGCGCCACGCCAAGGTTCGCCCGCTTTACATTTGTCCCATAAATCTTTAAATGCCTCTTTGGGCATATCAGGATGTCTTACAATGTTGTGATTCTTGCCTAACAATTCATCACGTTCGTAGCCAGCAACTTTACAAAAAGTATCATTTGCATATGTGATTATACCGCGTAAATCAGTGGTCGAGACTAATTCAACATCAGACCCAAATTCCACTTCTTCATTAACCACACTTTGATTTCGTCTACTCATATTATTTTTACCAGAAACTGTTAACGCTTTTTTTAGATCTATTGGTCAAAATCCAAACTCATTGCATTGCTATTTACAGCAATAACTCAGCAACAATTCAGGTGTAAGCCATCTCAACAAAGGCACCTATTTTTCACATAGTTACCTTAAGAATCAACCTATTTATCACAATTGCCAAGTGACTGTTTAATTTACTCGTTCCATCCATTACACCTGCTCCACCGATCAATCACTTTCCCTTGTTTAACGATCTCATAATACTCATATGCAGCAGCGGTCATACAGGCATGATTAGGCAATATTCGAACCAGACTTCCTATAGGAAAACGCTCAAATAACGAGTCATCCGACACACTCACAATGCCATGCTCCTGATTAACATCCTCGACAATCAGAGACTCTTGTATAACCTGACCTTGCAGATTGCACACCAATCCATATCCATAATCAACATTTTGCCCTGCGGTTCCCCTATCTTTCGATAGCGCAAGCCCGCCGGCATCCAGAAAGATTTTTCCTGTTCGACGATTATGTCCAATCACGGCGCTCAAAACACTCAAGGCGATATCATTCAACGAACAAACGCCCAAACCATATTGAAAAAGGTCATAAAAAACAAATACACCAGGTCGAATTTCAGTTACTTCTTCAAAATTCTCAGATACCACCATAGTCGGCGTAGAGCCAACACTTACAGTGTCACACTTGATCCCTGCTTCTCTGAGACGATGTGCAGCCAGGACACAACCCTCTCGCTCAAGATCAGCCAGGTTTTTAATGCAGTCGAGACTATGACAATTGTAAGAACTGCCACAGTGCGTCATCACACCACAAAATTCGATATTTTGCGCAGAATCTAAAAGTTGCCCCATCGGCAATAAGTCTTCAGAATCAGGCGCGATTCCTGTTCTATGCCCGTCGGTGTCAATTTCAATCAAACATTGAATCTGAAAATCCCACGCTTGTTGAGCATTACTCCAATCGACAAGCTGTTGCGCCACTACCATATCATTAACGATAACCTTAAGGCTAATACCCCGAGCATATAATCTTGCTACACGTTCAAATTTTCGTGGTTCCAGACAGACGGCATACAGGATATCTTTATAGCCTCCCGCCGCAAAATACTCGGCTTCTTGTAAGGTTGAGACGGTAATACCAGAGTGAGACGAATCGCAGAGCATCGCTGCAATATCTAAAGATTTAGCGGTTTTAAGGTGAGCGCGTAATGACACACCAAAACGGTTGGCTTTCGCTTTCATCACAGCAATATTGTGTTGTAGTCGTTCGTGCTCAACCAGCAAAGAAGGTGTGGGTAAATTTTCAATCAGTGCCATTCGTTTAACCTGTTTTTCCAGCCCGCTGGTTACACATATTTCAACGCTTCACGTTTACTTAATCCCGATAATTGAGCTTCATGCTGATTCACAAACATGCTTACCCAATCAGGATTTGTTTTCGCTAATTCCCTCAGTACCCAACCAATTGCTTTCTGAATAAAAAATTCTTTTTCATGCATCAAGGCAGTTATGCTATCGGCAAGTAATTGTAAATTTGTATCTTTTTTATGTTTCAACTGTGCCAATAAAGCGGCTCTTCTGACCCAAAAACTGGAATGCTCCCGCCATGTGATTAAGAAAGATTCCAATTCAGGATGCTTCAACACCAAATCACCAACCAGCTTGGTCGCAATCCAATCAAGAGTATCCCAATTATTCGCGGTCTCAATTAAATACTCATACAAAGGCATAGCCTCAGGGGTTCTAAATTGCCTGAACCTTTCTGCCACCTCCAACGCCTGATACATTTCTTCGCGGTGCGGACTTTGCCACAACTGGAGGATAATAGTTTGATACTCGTCAAATGAGGAAAGTGGATGTTGCTTTTTTATCTCTGATATTTGCTTTTTGCGCTCAGCAGCTTGTACACCATAAAACGGTTGTGAAGTTTTCATGTAAGCTTGCATTTGGACTGCTTTACCAGGATCAGCAGACTGCTCAAGCCTGGCTTTTACCAACTTGACAAAAGGATGAAGGTCGTCGAATTCAGTCTGCACTTTCATTTTGGTAATAAGCTCAAACTGAAAAAATCACTCAATTCCGGTTTCCACAGGATAATCTCCTGTTCCCCATTCAGACCATGATCCATCGTAAACCGCAAGCTCAGAAAATCCGGCTTCTGTAGCTGCCAAAGCTAAGATACAAGCCGTTACACCCGAACCACAACTGAAGATAATTGAATCATTCGGAGTTAGTTCTAATGCCAAAAATCGATCATGTAGTTCACTGACAGGAAGCATGTGACCATCAGACTGCAAACTGGTGTAAGGCATGCTCTTGGATCCGGGAATATGGCCCGATTTCACATGAGGTCTGGGATCGGCATCTTCACCAGAAAAGCGAGCCGCAGAGCGCGCATCAAGAATAACCGAATGAGACTGTTCCAAATTAGACAGCACAGCCTCTACAGACACTATTTTCTCAGGCTGGTGCTGGCTTTCAAACGTCCCATCATGAGAATGTTCTGAAATGGCTGAAACTTCGCCACCAGCAGCTATCCACGCAGGAAGACCACCGTTCAGAACATATACATTGTCATGTCCCATCACTTTAAACATCCACCAGGCTCTGGGCGATGAATAAACGCCCATGTTGTCGTAAACAACAATAGTGCTGTCGTTATTCACACCCAGTTTACGAACCTCTCGCTCAAAACATTCAGCCTTGGGCATGGTATTGGGCAAAGCACTTTCCAGATCACAAATCACATTCTCGAAATCAAAACGCTTTGCGCCCGGAATTGCCTGTTCACCTACAGTATTACTCTTACCCGGCAAGGGCTTCTCCATACTGGCATCCAAAACAATAAGATTGTCATCGTCAAGGTGCTGCAATAGCCAGTCGGCTGATACTAAGTGTTTGAAGTCACGCATAAATATTTGGGCAAGTCGCGGTGAGAAAAAAGTGGAATAACTATAATGAGATTTAAAAGAAAGTGAATAGCCGTTTTACTTCAAAATGTTATTAGTTTTCGTTAACAAAAGTGTCAATACAATACGTTTAGTAAACCATGCCGAATGAACGAATTTCTGAACCAGTGACGTTATAGCCACCAATTAATTGTAAGTCAGTCCCATCCCTTAACTTGTGTCTATACCGCCTTAACCGTTATTGCAGCTTGCAAGGGGGTTTCACTCAATCCATTAATGGAATAGTTATAAGTGCGAGTTTCATTTGCCAACGGGAATAATTTCCCGACTGCGCCCAAGCTAATACGATCCCCCTTTTGCAGACTCTTACCATGACGTTTCAACTCGTTAACCAGCCATAAGACTGCATTAAAAGGATGATCCATGAGATTCTTAACCGGGGCAGCCTGGATCATTTTTCCTGTACTATCCGTAAACTCTGTTGTGGCTTGTGCAAGCTTGTCCAAAAACGCCTGGGTTGGCTCAACTTTGATCCCGTCACCAAGCACCATTTTGGTTGCCGCTACGTTTAATGCGACCAATTGGTGGCTATCGAAAGGTTTATTAAATGGAAATTGAATTGTTGGCATTTCGATAAATGCAAAGATCATATCAAGGCTTTTGGCAACATCCATTAAGCTTGTGGCAGACATAATAGATTCATCTTTCACTGTCACCATCAAATCAGGCTCGATCATGGGTCGAAAACCAAAGTTAGCACTTATTTCACTATGGTTTTGCAAAAACATGCCTTCCATCAGCACGCCAAAAGCTGGTCCGGAAATGCCAAATTTTTCTTGTCCAGCTTTCCCTGTAAAGCCTATTTTGTATCCAACTATCTTGCCTTCTTCCTTACCCAAATGCTGACTTAACATTTGTACATATTTTCCCTGTATACAGTAGGCATCATCCAAGCTCTCAATTTCATCAAGATTACCAACAGGCTTGTCGGGGAAATGGCTCACCAGATGTTCGATCTCATTATCTTTAAGGCAATTAGCAAAAGCAGAGGAGGAAAGCAAAAGGATGCTCAAGGATACAAAAATGAAGCTCAATCTGGCCATAATAGAAAGTCGTCCTGTGATAAATGCGCTTATCCTACTATGATAGACGTCAAATAGGCCAATCGTTTGGCTTATTTTTTATACAAGTCTGATTATTAAAAATGGAAAAAATAAAAAATATACTGATTTGGGAGACATAAAAATCGCTGAAATAGCTATTTCAAAACCTATTCCTGGGTCAATTCTACTTATGTAGAATTCTGGTCATGCAGCTTAGGAAATTCGGCTTATAAAAACAAAAAGCCGCAATCTCAAAAAAACGAAACTGCGGTTAACATAGTGCCATAACATAGGTGTGCCGTAAGGCGAAATAAGCTCAAAATTAACGTACAAGCTTACGCCTTGTAATGTCTTCTACGTTAGAGGCTTATTGGATAGATGAGCGAACTTAATATTATTTCGGTTAATTTCTGTTAATTTGGATTAACCCACATACAAGGAGCACCTTTCTGGCAGCTAGCCCTTGTACTAATCACATTAGTTCAACTCACCTCAAAACGATTAAGCTTGTTTCTTTAGCATATCGAACATTATGTCTTTTAAATACAGACGCTTCTTTTTCAGGTCTTCAAGATACATGTCAGAAGTATTTTCAGTGCCATTTTCAATTCGGTGGATCTCGTGATCGATCTCATCATATTCGTTATGCAAACGATGAAAGTGATTATCGCTCATTTTCAATTCATGAATTTTGTCTTTATATTCAGGTAATTCGTTAGCGAGGCTGTGGTTGGAAACGGGCATGATTGCCTCCTTAGTGGTTCATAATTTCAGTTAAAATAAGCAAAGAGTCAGAGTGTGCTTTAGAGCCTGAATTTATGCTCTCTAATAATAATGCTACACGCTGATTAAAAGGTTATTCCAAACTATCTGCGCCTAGTGTATCCAACCTGATTTGCCAATATTTTGATTTAGGTCATTAAATTCATCCTGAATTGAATGTTCGCAAACGATAACTAAAAAATACTCCTGCTCTCTTTACCCGAAAGTTTTTATCCAGCTGATTTTGCTTTTTCCAACTTCACAATTTCGGCGGTTTCTTCTTTCAATACGGTTGCAGCATCCACACCTTTAAAGAGTTTCGCCACCACTTCTTTATTCTTCGACAACATGACCGATAATTGCTCCATCAATTTTTCGTCCAAATCAATTCCTTTCGCTTGTATATACTCAGCCAGGTTATCAGCCACTTCCAGCATCTTGTCGTATTTGTCAGCTTCTTTCTTATCTGTAGTGACCAACTTCTCAACCCCTTTATGCTCAACCACATACTTTGTAATAATAGCCATCGTCTATACTCCCGAATAAATTTGTTAAACAACTTAACACACACTGTTTATTTGTACAGTTATTTTTTATATGCCTTACTACCATACAACGGGACTGTTGATATTGAGTTTTTAAAACTCCCCGTCGTCTCTTTAGTTGAATAGGCCAAATAAATGATAGTTTGATTCTCTTTATCAAAAGTACGTCGAACTTTCAGTGATTTAAAAAGAATAGACTTTGAATCACGAAATACATGTTTTGGTTCTTCCAAATTCACCATCTGCTGTAAATTTTCCGGCAATTCACCTGTTTGACGACAAGCTATGGCCATGTTCGATGGGTCACTCAATGATAAATGCGCTTTTACCGAAGAAATATGACAAGTGATCCCTGGAATTTGAGGGTCATTAAACGAATCAACATCAATCGTTGTGGCGCTGAACAACCCGGTGCTAACAGAGTCAGAATCGGTACACGCTGCCAATCCCAATAACACAGACAAAACCATCACATATTTTTTAAACATCTCATTACCCCACTCAGAGACAACATCTCAGATAAAACAAAACTTAGAATACCTTTGAATTCACACCAATATACATTACTAAAGGCTATAACAGCATGGCGCAGTTATGAACCCTTCTATACAAAATATCAGCTAAATTTTTACGTTTCGGCAATTAAGGTATTATCCTGCTGTTGACTTAAAATTATTTAGCTGCCTCAATAGACTGGGTTAGGCTTTGAACATGCCAATTGGCAAATTGAATACAGGACAAGATCTCATCTCATTTAAGGTGATGCTTTTCAGCTATAGCCTTGAATTGAGAATAGAGAGAACACAAAAATAGTATGGCAACAATCAAAGAAGTTTCAGAATTAGCCGAGGTATCTCTGGCAACAGTATCTCGTGTGATTAACAACACTGCTCAAGTTAAACCTCACACTCGTATTCGTGTTGAAGAGGCAATGAAAAAACTGGGGTATCGTCCCAATTTTATCGCTCAATCCCTAGCGTCTAACAAGAGCAATACTGTTGGCTATGTGGTTCCTGAATTACACGGCTCTTTCTTTGGTTCCATGCTATCAGGTTCTGAGCACATCTTGCGTAAGTCATCAAAACACTTATTCATTTCTGCCGGTCACAGTAATCAGCAAGATGAGATAAACGCCATTGATTCTTTACGCGACCGACGTTGTGACGCTTTGATATTACACCTCGAAGCAATTGAAGACGACTACTTGATTGAATTGGCTAAATCAGGTGTTAAATTTATTCTGGTTAACCGCCATATTGATGCTATTCCTCAGCATTGCATCGGTATTAATAATGTTCATGGCGGATATATTGCCACTAAAGCACTTATTGATCAGGGTCATACAAATATCGGCTACATATCTGGTTCACTCTGGAAAGTGGATGCTGAGGAGCGTTTACAAGGACATAAAAAAGCACTACAAGAAGCCGGTATCCCATTTAATGCTGATTGGTTAAAGGAAGGGGATTTCCAAGCCGCATCCGGCTATGAACTCGCCAGTATTCTATTAGACAATCATCCAACACTCACCGCACTGGCTTGCGCCAATGATGAAATGGCTTATGGCGCTTGCAACGCAATTAGAGAACGAGGGTTGAGTATTCCCGAAGATATTTCAGTGATCGGTTTCGACGACATCGAATTTTCAGCGTTTACCTATCCTCGTTTAACCACGATTCATTATCCCACAAGAGAAATCGGCGAAATGGCGGCAAGATGGGTTTTGAAAAATGTCTATGGTCAAAATCACGAGGTTTCTACAGAGATTGTTTCACCTTATCTGGTAAAACGTGACAGCATTGCTTCTCCAACAGAAAAGTAATTTGCCAGCCAAAAGCGAAAATGAAAGGAATAAATCAAGAAGGGAAAATCGGGTGAAATTAGCAAGCATCTCTATTAACGAGTAATGCTTTCACAATCTCTGATACTGCACCGCGAGATGCTTGCTCCGTTGTTTTAGATTAATTTACTGACCGTTACCCAAAATATTCAGGTTATCAATAATATAGGTATCACTGCTAAATGAGTCAGGATCAATCAGAATGATGATAGTGCTGACCTGATTATCACCCGTACCAGCATCAATTCTATCGGCCATTCTAAAGCGCAAAGTCTGCCATCCATTCGCGTGTTCAATAAATGCTTCATATTTGCTGTGTCGTCCCGTTGGATAATTGCTCGGCGTTGCAGTGGCATTGTTCTCTAACTGAACCAAAATCTGCTTACCAATCAATGCCGGGTCAACATTATTAATATCCATGGTAAAAGCCTTGTCACCGGAAACAAAAGCACCTGCGTTGGCAATAGCCGAAGTGTCAGCAGCAATCACATCCCATTGAGCTGAGCTATTACGCGTATAAACCAGTTCACCATTGCTGACATTGAATGTTCCGTCATTGTAGGTATAAGTGACCGCCGAGCTACCGTTAAAATCATCTAATACCGTTTCTACCGGATGATTCGGCTCAATAAATACCGGAACCGTCAAACTATGGGTACCACAGCTATTGGTTACTGTTACCGAAACATCCCCAGCCGTTGCACTGGCATAATCAACCGTTATGCTGTTACCTTGCCCCGACTTGGTAGCTCCAGCTGGAACCGACCAGGAATAAGTGCTTCCTGTACCGTTTTCGTCAATCACTTTATAGGTAGCCACCTCACCCGGTGCGACAATATGCGGCCCGTCAATAGAAGGCTGGCCTAAGTCGTAAACACGGACATAATCCACTTCCATTGCCACCGGAAAAATCGAGTCATCAGGCGTTCCGCCCCAATTGCCACCAACAGCAACATTCAACAAGAAATGATACTGATAATCTTCAAATGTCCACCAGGCAGGGTTTGCCATATCAGCCGGTGATTTTTTCGAATACAAAACGTCATCCAGATACCAGCGGATTTCGTTAGGCGTCCACTCCACCGCATAAGTATGGAAAGCATCAGACCATAAATCAGGCTGACTTAAGATGTGTCCACCCGAAAAAGAATTATTCGGCCAGGCTTCGCCGAAATGAATAGTGCCATGAGCCAGCATAGACGCTTGCCCGGTTGATTCCATAATGTCGATCTCGCCACTCATTGGCCAACCCTGATCCGGATCGGTTGGTAACATCCAGAACGCAGGCCAAAGCCCCTGCCCTGCCGGAATTTTAATACGAGCTTCAAAGCGTCCATTTGTCCACTGTCCACCATTCGGCATATTAGCGGTACGTAAACGAGCCGAAGTGTAACCTTTGCTTCTTACTCGCTCTTTTTTTGCTGTAATGCTTAATACGCCATTGCTAACAGTGGCATTTTGAGCCTTGTACCATTGCAACTCATTGTTACCCCAGCCACATAGCCCAATGTCGCAACCATCACCAATTTGTGCTTCCCATTTGGTGGTATCTAATTGAGTTCCGTTAAATTCATCACTCCAAACCAAGGTTTGACACTGTGCGGCATAGGCTGTTGTAGTTGTAAATGCCAATGCAGCCGTTAATGCACTGATGATTGCTGTGCCCTTCAACACTTGTTGTTTTTTCATAGCAGCTCTCCGATTTTTTTGTCATTGATAAATGATTTTTAAAAATCAAAGCTCCTTGATTTTGTTATGGCTTCCGGTAATTCACTCATTTATCACTTTTATAATATTCATAGACTTCAACAATAAATGTAAACGCTTTCATTTTCACTGGCAATTTTACGAAAACAACATGTTTGAATAAAAATAATTAAATCAGACAGGAATGAGAAAAACGAATACGGTAATAATAATAGCCATATATCGATCAAAATGTAAACGCTTTCAGCAGGGAATGTTAACAACTTGAAAAAAGCCGGAATATTGTGAACATGGAATCAACGAAAACGGCCTTTGAGAAAACAATTAAATCGCTTTGTGTATCAACTCCATTTTCTTGCTGTCCAATGCATAAGGCTTCATCACAAAAGCCACAGCAAAAAATGCGATCGCCGGGATAACCGTAAACGAAAAAAGAATGCCATGTTGAGTTAACAAGCTCTGTTCTACATCGGCTTGATAGCCATAGAAAGCTAATAACCAACTGGCGATAGCGCCACCAAAAGCCAGCCCAAGCTTAATAAAAAATACAATTGTAGAGTAAACAACGCCAGTTAAACGATGACCGGTTTTCCAATGACCATAATCCACCACATCCGCCATTTTTGCCCACAACAAAGGCGTTGCCATTTGCAGGAAGAAGCCCCAAAGCACATGGCAAATAAAGGCAAGAATCAACATATTATCTTGCACAAAATAGCTAGCAGCACTGACAACACCAGCAATAATCTGCAAGCTTCGATACAGTTTAATCTTGCAGATTCGCTTCGCCATCCAGGCGGAACAGGCACAACCAAGAATATTGCCTATCATTCCCAAAGTAATAAACGCAGTAATCAGATCTTCACGATGCAGGTAATATTTCACGTAATACACAGCCAAGGTATTACGTATCACCATACCGGTAAGCAATACCAGAGAAGCCAAACACAGTATTCGCCACTGCTCATTTTGCCACAGTAACGTTAAGTCCTGTTTCAAGTGTGTCTTTGGTTGCTCTGCATGAGTCACCCGTTCTTTGGTTCCCCAAAAGCAAACAAAAAACATCAACACACCAGCAGCACTCATCACCATCATGGTTAACTGATATCCTTTGGCTTTGTCGCCCTGCCCAAACCACTCCACCAACGGCAAGGTAAAAGCAGACACCAACAGCCCGCCCAGCATACCAAACACAAAACGATAAGATTGTACGCTAACACGCTCTTCCAGCTCTTTGGTAAGCACGCCTCCCAAAGCGGAATAGGGAATATTAATGGCGGTGTAGGCAATCATCAGCAAGCCATAGGTCGCAAAGGCGTAGATGATCTTGCCATTATCTGACAGATCCGGTGTAGTAAAAGCCAAAACACTGATCAAGCCAAAAGGCACGGCCAGCCAGAGTAGATAAGGACGAAACTGCCCATGAACACTGCGAGTACGATCAGCCAAAGCCCCCATTAAAGGATCGGTCACCGCATCAAGAATACGAATAGAAAGGAATAAAATACCAACAAGCGCGGGTGATAAACCAAAAATATCCGTGTAAAAATAGGCCAAAAACATCATCACCGTCTGAAATACGATGTTACTGGCAGTGTCTCCCAACCCGTACGCTATTTTTTCTTTGGCTTTTAACATGATGAATTAACATTTTCTGGACATCAGCATATCTCTGTACGCCTTCCCACTTAGCTTTAAAGTACGCTGCTGAGTCTCATAGTTAACATGAACGATTCCAAATCGCTTTTTATAACCTTCCGCCCATTCAAAATTGTCCAACAGGCTCCAGGCAAAATACCCTTGTACATCAACGCCTTGCTTTATTGCCGCTTCCAAAGCAAGAAGGTGCTGTTGAATATATCGCACTCGTTCAACATCGTTCACTTCCCCCTGTTGAACTTCATCAACCATTGCCGCGCCGTTTTCAGTGATCATAAGCGGCGGCAGTGAATATCGATGATGTAACTGCAATAAGACATCGGTTAAGCCTTGAGGGTAAATCTCCCACCCCATATCGGTCAATGGGTTTGGCTTATCAGAAATTGCTGCGAACCCGGAAACAGGGTCATGCTGATAAATTTCACGAGAATAATAGTTAATACCGATGAAATCATTCTGCTGTGCAATCAGCGCTAAATCCCCGTCTTTAATCGGCGATTGATCAGCGGGAAATTGAGCTAATACTGATTCAGGGTATTTTCCTTGCAATACCGGCTGGAAAAACCACTGGTTCAGGCTTTCATCTGCCAACATGGCAGCCTTGACGTCTTGCTCAGCATCACTTGCAGGGTACGCAGGTGTGATATTCAGCACAATGCCATTTAAGGTATCGGGTGAATTTTGCTTAAGAACCTGTAACCCCAACCCATGAGCCAGCAACAAATGATGCCCAGCCAGCTTACCATTTTCACTGCCAACAATCCCGGGCGCATGTATGCCAATTTCATAGCCAAGATAGGCACTGCAAAATGGTTCATTAAAGGTGACATAAGAATAAACTCGCTTACCAAAAACCTGAGTGATTTTATGAACATAGTCTTGAAAGCGGTATGCGGTATCGCGGTTTAGCCAGCCGCCCTTGTCTTCCAGATGTTGCGGCAAATCCCAATGATAAAGAGTAACAAATGGCTTAATCCCTAACGTATTTAACTCATCCAGCAAGTTCAGATAAAAATCCACGCCTTCCTGACGCAAATTCCCTGCCGCATCCATCACGCGAGGCCAGGAAATAGAAAAACGATAAGCATCCACTCCCAGTGATTGCAACAACGCCAAATCCTCACGCCAACGATGGAAGTGATCACAAGCAAGATCACCATTGGAGCCATCGGCTATCGCCCCTTCACGTTGGCAAAAACGATCCCATATGCATTCTTCTCGATGAGCAACACCGCCTTCTATCTGGAAAGACGCGGTCGCCGTTCCAAAGCAAAAATCGGGATGCAGTAAAGGAGAATGCGCAGGAATTTGAATATCCGTCATGATGTACCGGTTCTCTATTTCATTCTTTAAACAGGTTCGAACGTCTTCGATCTTTAGCAATCAAGCAGCAATTAAGAAGCTAACAATCGGTTAACAATCGGCTTAAAGGCAATGACCAAAATGAACTAACGTTAAAGTTATCATATAAAACCAAAAATGTAAGCGTTTTCATCTGAGGATTTATTTGTTAAAGTTTGGTTAACTTAGGCGAATGACAGGCAAATATAACTACCTTTTAAACTCAATTATTCAATGTCTTCAGCAAGATTGAGAATGAAGGTTAAGGTGAAGCTTCCCTGCTCATACAAACATTGGGCTTACTCGCTATTAACATTCACAAGGGCGAGCAAGACACAGGCGAATTCAAATAGTGACCCCAGGGTCTTATCGAGAGGAATCACGACATGGCGAATATCAGTGGTGCAAATATTCAAGCTCCCCAATCAGCCGAAAATGACGATACGGGCATGAGCAGTCGCTACGCTTTGATATCACTCACATCATTATTTTTTATGTGGGGCTTCATTACTGCAATGAACGATATCCTTATTCCCCACCTTAAAGGCGTATTTGAACTGAACTACACGCAAGCCATGCTGGTGCAGTTTTGCTTTTTCAGCGCATATTTTCTGATTTCCGTCCCTGCCGGACGATTAGTCGAAAAAATGGGCTACCAAAACGGCATTGTCATCGGGTTACTCGGAGCTGCCGCTGGCTGCATACTGTTTATTCCATCAGCCAAGCTGGAAACCTATTGGATGTTTCTGGCAGCACTTTTCGTACTCGCTTCAGGTATAACAATTCTGCAAGTAGCCGCGAATCCGCTGGTAGCTCTAATCGGTAAGCCCAAAACCGCATCCAGTCGCCTTAATCTAACCCAGGCATTTAACTCACTAGGAACCACTATTGCCCCGATTATTGGCGGATTACTGATATTTGGTGCGGTTGAATCAAGCAATTCTGCCTCTGCTGATAGTGTCATCATTCCCTACATGGCATTAGCCGGCATTCTGGTACTGCTAGCCTTCTTTTTCCGCTCCATTCCTTTGCCCCAAATTCGTCACACCGAACAGAAAGAGAGCGCGACTGACACAGGCTCACTCTGGCAGCATCGTCATCTGGTACTGGGCACCGTTGGTATTTTTGTTTACGTAGGAGCTGAGGTCTCTGTAGGCAGCTTTCTTATTAGCTTTCTGGGTGAAGATCACATCGCAGGATTAAGCGAAGCACAAGCTGCACATTATGTCGCTTACTTTTGGGGCGGTGCGATGGTGGGTCGCTTTATTGGCGCTTTTGTTATGCAATACATAGCAGCAAATAAACTACTCGCCATTAACAGCCTTGTCGCAATACTACTGCTCTCTGTCGCAATTACAGGAAAAGGCAGCGTTGCCATGTTGTCTTTACTTGCTCTTGGGTTATGCAACTCCATCATGTTCCCCACCATTTTCACACTGGCAATTGCCAAGCTTGGCGTTCAGACCAGCCGAGGCTCGGGCTTATTGTGCCTTGCCATTGTTGGCGGAGCGATTGTGCCTGTTATGCAAGGAATGCTGGCTGACACCATCAGCATTCAAACCTCACTGATATTACCGTTGTTGTGCTACCTGTTTATCGCTTTTTATGGTTTCAAGGGTTATCGCACATCCCTTTAAATATGTAGGAGTTTCACATTCATGTTTTTGAAATCCAAAGCCCGAGCACTCAAGCTAACTGTTAGTCTATCGCTAGCTGTTTCCCTGACAGGATGCGGCACAATAACAAGCGTTCAGCCCAAACTCAGTGCGGATCAGTCCCTAACCGGTTTACAGCCTAAACGGTGGCCGAAAATTCAATCGGCTATTGCAACAGACACCGCGGTTGAAAAGCGAGTACGAAAGCTATTAAACAACATGACCCTGGAACAAAAAGTCGCTCAGGTCATCCAGCCAGAAATACGCTCCATTACTGTTGAAGACATGCGTAAATACGGTTTTGGCTCTTACCTCAATGGTGGCGGGGCTTATCCAGACGACAACAAGCATGCGACTCCCGAAGACTGGGTGAAATTGGCAGAAGCCATGTATCAAGCATCCATTGATGACTCTCTCGACGGCTCAAGCATTCCTACCATGTGGGGTACAGATGCCGTTCACGGGCATAATAATGTGATTGGCGCAACCTTATTCCCGCACAATATTGGATTAGGCGCGGCTCGCAATCCAGCACTCATTGAAGCCATTGCTCAAGCCACTGCAAAAGAAGTGCTGGCAACCGGTATTGACTGGATTTTCGCGCCAACCGTTGCCACGGCTCAAGATGACCGATGGGGACGCACCTACGAAAGCTACTCGGAATCCCCTGATGTAGTGCGAGACTACGCAGCAGCCATAGTAAAAGGCTTACAAGGTTCACCTGAACAAGGGTTTTTCCGTGATCACCACGTTATTTCCACAGTGAAACACTTCATTGGTGATGGCGGCACAGTCAAAGGCGATGACCAGGGAGACAACATCAGCAGCGAAGCAGATCTAATCAAATACCATGCCCAAGGCTATGTGGGAGGGCTTACTGCGGGTGCTCAAACGGTGATGGCATCATTCAATAGCTGGCATGGCAATAAAATCCACGGCGATCAATACCTGCTCACCGACGTACTAAAAAATCGCATGGGCTTTGATGGTCTGGTTGTGGGCGATTGGAATGGGCATGGACAAATTCCCGGCTGTAGCAACGGCAATTGCCCGCAAGCCATGAATGCAGGGCTCGATATTTACATGACCCCCAATGCCGATTGGAAAGACCTGTACCATAATTTAATCGAACAAGTAAAAAGCGGGGCGATTTCACGTTCTCGTCTGGACGATGCCGTTACCAGAATATTACGTGTAAAAATCCGCGCGGGACTGTTTGATAAAGCTTCCCCTGCAAACCGAACCTATGCAGGAAATACTGAGGTTATCGGCTCAGCAGAGCACAGAGCAATCGCTCGACAAGCCGTAAGAGAATCACTGGTTTTACTGAAAAACAATCACAACATATTGCCTCTGGATCCGCATCAACACGTTTTGATCGCAGGAGATGCCGCTGACAATATCGGCAAGCAATCCGGGGGTTGGACGATTACCTGGCAAGGCACAGGTAACCAGAATAGTGACTTCCCCGGTGCAACCTCCATCTACTCAGGATTAAAACAGAAAATTGAAGCCAATGGCGGTTCTGTCACACTCTCCGAAAACGGCGAATTCACCCACAAACCCGATGCAGCCATCGTGGTATTTGGCGAAGAGCCCTATGCAGAAGGCAATGGCGATATTGATAACCTTGAGTATCAACGCGGCAACAAACGCGATTTACAGCTCCTGAAAAAGCTCAAAGCGCTTGATATTCCAGTGGTATCCGTTTTTATCAGCGGCCGTCCAATGTGGGTTAACCCAGAAATTAATGCCTCCAACGCTTTTGTTGCTGCCTGGCTACCAGGTTCAGAAGGACAAGGCATTGCCGATGTCATCATCGCCAACAGCAATGGCACAACAAGTTATCCCTTTACAGGAAAACTCCCATTTTCATGGCCTGCCACTCCATTTCAAGTTCCCAATACACAAGACAAAACACGTGATAACGCTCCCTTGTTCCCCTACGGATATGGGCTTAACTACACTACAACCACGGCCTTCATCGCCCAGCTAGAGGAAACCTCAAACACCCAAACCTCAGCATCGCTAGATGAACGCGAATTGTTTGTGGGTACGGTGAAAAAGCCTTGGCATGTTGCGGGGGGAGTGGTTAATCAATTACAACCAATGCAAAGCAGTGTGCTACAAAACGAAGCGATTCATATTCAAACCATGGACAGACGCGTTCAGGAAGACTCACTGAAAATTCAATGGCATGGCAAGCAAACCGCAGAATTTGGCTTGTATTCACCCTTCCCCGATGACTTGTTAAGTTATCAGGAAGCCAACGCCAGCTTACAGTTTGACTATCAACTGCACTCAACCACCGCAGGCGATATGCAACTGAAAGTACAATGCATAGCTCCACACAACGGTAATAACTGTAACAACAGCATTGCCATCGCCGAAGCGTTACAGCAACAAGCCCAACCCGGCTCATGGTCGATCATGAGCGTTGCTCTATCCTGCTTTGCCAACCAGCAAGTGACATTTAACAAAGTCATGTCACCTTTCATTCTGAGCAACAGCCAGCCAGTGGAAATATCCATTTCTGACGTAAAACTGGTTCCCCAATCAGGTGAACAAGCGATTGTTCAATGTAAGTAAGAGCAATGTCGGTAGTAGAAAAATAAACAAGAGTAAAAAGCAAAGGAATGCACAACTCATGCAAACAAAATCTGTGGCTGTATATCTTATTCTAAGCAGCCACACTTCTTAATGGTTGCCTTCAATGACTATTGATTAATACAATTCCCCCATCAATATGTACCAAAATATACACAAAAAAAACTTCAACCAAAAAAACAACAAAGCCAAAATAATTGAACGACGCGCACACATAGGTTAATTTAAAATCCATTAATAATTATCTGAGTGTAAATGCATGGCCTCATTATCATTCTTAGAAGTTAACTTTATACAAGATAAACCAACTAAAGAAGATTTAACCGCTGAGCTCTGCGGTTTTGCAGAGAACCTGCACGAACTCATTACATCTGAAGCTAAATCGCAAAACCCCGCTTTTCACTCAATATTGATTTCAGGGGACTGGGGAAGCGGCAAAACCAGTGTACTACGACGCCTTGAATCTCTTTTATCTCAGGAACAAGACGGCACAGATAATTCTGAAATAGTCCCTATATTTTTTGAAGCATGGAAACATGAGTCAGAATCAAACCTTATGACTTCGCTATTGTGGACATTAGTGCATCATTCTAAACATTGGCAAGATATTGCCAATGAAAACAGTGACATTGCTGAAACCTTCAAAACCTCCTACAGATACACTATTCAGTTACTTACAAAACGTGTAACCGGCTCGAACTTAAAAGATGTTCATGAAAATGCAGATTACCTGCAACATCTTCAATTACAGGCTGAAACCAGTCCTAATTTGCCGCCCAAAACAGATACCCATCGCTTTCAAATTGCCTTTAAGCAACTGATATCAAAACTATTCGACAACAAAAACATCGTTATCATCGTAGACGATCTGGATAGATGTTCACCTGAATCAGCCATGTTGCTATTGGACAACATGCGCATTCTAATGAATGCCGTCGACGATAATTCGCCTCAAGCATCGTTGGGTTCCACAGAAGCAAACGAGAAACTACCCGGCACTAAATGCACATTCATTGTTGCAATGGACAAAACGGTACTAAAGCAAGCCATCAATCATAAGTTTTCAGCCTTATCAAGCTATGACAGCCATCGATACTTGGAAAAGCTATTTCCACTATCCCTCAATATTCCAGTTACAGCACCTCAAATTGCTGAGACAACAGTTGGCGAACACCAGGCCGGGATAGATAAAATATTCAGTAAACCCTATTTCAAAAACCATCGCCTCTATCTTCGATGCATCAATCAGGCAAAGGTTTTCGATTTTTTTTCCAAAGACAAAAAACAAAACTATTCAGAACCAGTCTCTCAATTAAGCTTACTGGATATAGAGTGGTTAGCCGCGGTTAACCGCTGGCCTCAATTAAGAGCTCTTCTTGATAGTAAAGATGAATACTTTTGGCAAAAAGTACAAGAGCATATAACCAATGATGTAAGAAAAACACCTAACCCAGAAATTCTGGAACTATTGAAACAACCCGGACTGAGAGAATTTCTCACCGATAGTAGTGTACTCGGCAATATCCATAATGAAACCAGTCTGCAAGAGCGCTTTGCCAGATATGAGGCAACCTTGGAAAAAATGAAATTGATAGGGCTATGAATAATGTCAGAGCTGAATACTCATCAACCTAGTGACAATATTCATCAACCAAGTCACTATGTGATCAATCAAATTGAAGAAAAAATAAAGAAGGAACTTACAAAAGTTATTATAGAGAAATGGCCAGAAGCAAAGATACATTCTCAATTTCATAAGATAGATTACAGAGCCAGTTTGGGTGCCTATATTTGCCTGGAAGACTTCCACGATATAGTACAAAACGTAGATCCTGAAAGTGATGTTCATCATGCAGAGCATGAAATTAAAGAACTATTCCGCAGCCTGTGTGAAAAGCAAAATAAAGCTACGGAATACCTGATTGAGCAAGACAAACAGCATACTTCTCAACTAATTCATAACGATTTCACATTTCTGCTCAGAGTGAGAAACAATGGTATCAATGATTTTGTCACGCAAACCTATGCCATCCAATCTCATCCACCACATATCACTCTACAAGCACTAACAACCAGTACAACCATACAATTTGACGCACAGCAGTTTATAAGAATCCACCCCGATTTTGACGAAAAAAACATCCCAGTAACCATTAAAGTATTGTTAAAACACCCTACAACAAATGAAATACTAGGTACTTGGAATCTTTATCTAGAAACCTCCTTTGAACGAATCCAACATTCAACAATCCCGTTATTTTTAGAATTTATAAAAGGACAAACTGAAGCTATAAAGAAATTAGCAGACATGTATGCAACCTGGAGAGAATCCAGGCGCACAGAACTGCAAAAGCAGCACCTTTTTAAATTGGGCTCACTCTACACTCCACCCAAAGGGAAATTTGAGCCTCAAAGCAATCAACTAATACAGCAACTTCCAACGCTAAAAGATGCAATTAGGACTACATTACAGTTCATTGGTCAATATCTGCAATGCAGGCATATTTTATTAGTTGAAGTGATTGGTGATAAAAAATGGTTGTCACTCTGCACCTGGAGCAGCGCACCGCCCCCCAAGTCAGAGCAATGGGAAAACCGCTGCAAGATATTCAAACAAAACCTGCAAGAGATGGAGCGTGAAACCCATACCCTAACACAATTATTACTTGAGGAACCGAAAGACATATCGAACAAAGACGATATTAAGCAATCAATTCGAAATTTCGTGGAACAGGATTTATTCGTGAAACTCAAAAATGGAACATTGCAACATGATGAAAATTGGAACATTCGATGTGTGAGTGAATTTCAGAATATCAATGAGGCATTTCATGCCCCTCCGGTATCCTCAACCTGGTATCTGGTACTTGTTGACAAGCAAAGTGAATTTCATAAAAAAGCGAAAATTCATCGCTGGGGACTACAAGAAAACAATCAAATACTAGAAGCCATTAAGCAAGAAACCAAGAAAATCATAGAAACGATTTCAAGTCAGTTTCAGTTCTATTTAAACAACTTCAAAGGAAGGTGTAAGCAAGAGATATGGTTGCAGCAGCACCAAATTAGTGAAGGTAGAGGGTTCGATCTGAATTCATTAAACATGCTAAAGGGCATTGAAGCTTTTATAGGATCGATTATTGAGTACGACAGTTTACGATTTTTACTCCCTACATATTATTACCGTAATTTAAGTCATGAAATGAAGTCTCAAAGAAACATTTTTGAATACAAGAAAAAACACTTAACTGAGTATTCACATCATTCTCTCGTATTAAGCAACAAAGAATGTGATTTTAGTGATTTGATATTGATAACGACCAAATCACATTCAGAAGCATTACTTCCTATTCACTACCATAGCTCATCAAGTACAACACTAGAAAAAAATTACGATGCTAGCTTTTCAAGCAGATGGATCATTAAACTTACAACACAAAGGAGTGAAGGATTCAGTTGCTTATACCTGTTTATGTTACAGGTTATTTTGGGTCAAATTGCCAAACTCCGTTCAACCTTGCTAGCTCAGCATCTTCAAAACGAGGCTAATCAAATATTTTCTAGTGAACAGCAATTAATGTATACGTTTAACAAAATCCCTAAAAACAGTCATATTAGTAGCCATACAAATACACCAGAAAATGAACTTGCGAAAATCATCGCAACCGTAATTAAAGAAAAGTTTCTGCAACCCTACTTAGGTATTAAACCCTTTATTGTGCTAATGACCCAGAATCATAATGGGCATCTTATCCACAGTATGACAGAGCAAAAAACGAACAAAAGTTTTGGCCTAGATGAAGATAACACATATCAAACGTTAAGGGCTTCTGCGAAATCAATTAAAAAGGAAATGGATATCAGCCAATGTATTGAGTTTTCACCTAAAAGTGAGGTTCTTGCAAAAGCCACCAACCGTTTTAAGCCCGGGAGATGGGTATACACAGTAAAGATAGATCTACTATCAGGCTCTTCTTATACCGGACTATTACTCTTCTTTGGCCATAACAATCAACCATTTAGCCAATGGGAAAAGGAATCCATCAGCGCGCTTTGCAGAAGTGCATCTTCACTACTGACCGTTTCCTGTGTTAACTACACAAACCGTTCACTCATGGGTATCTTTGCCCATTCGATTAATAGTGCGGTACAAGGCCTACAATCCAATAGCAAAATGGCTGTTGAGCTTGCAATGGATAATCTGACATTGGGTAACCAGTCAATAAATGAACGTGAAATAAAACTATTAAAAAAACTCAAAGGAAATATTAGCCACGATGCCGAACAAGTACGTACTTGGCAAAATACAATAACCCTTTTTGAGGGTAATGTAGCCCCCATACTTACCAAGCAACATAATCTCATTAATGACTTGGAGCAATGGGTGACTCGCTATCAAGATTGGGCACACAATAAAGGCATCTTTCTGGTGACTGATTTTCCAGTAAAAAGTGTTCTCATTACTTACGACAAAAAACTAATGGACATTGCCTTTTCCAACGTTCTGGACAACGCCATAAAATACACACTTAGCTATCATTCTGTTCGGATATCAATAAGTATTGAAGAGGCTTATGTCAATATCAAAGTGACCAACACTGGCCCTTATATTAGCCCATCTACCATCGAAAAAATAACCAATTTTGGTCAGCGAGGCTTACATGCGGTAGAAAAACTGGTTCATGGTCAGGGCGTTGGCTTACATCTGGTGCAGAGTATTGTTAAAGCTCATCCCTACGGAAAACTTATTATACATTCCGTTAAAAACACACATAACCAGATTGAAGCTGAAACCTCTTTCACAATACAGTTTAGAGATTACCAAAGAGACCATTTGGAAATTAAATTATGAATACAGATACGCCTCCATCAAATAAAATTCTTTGGATGGATGATGAACCGCATAAATTCATCTATGAAGTATACTCAATAGAAAAACAAAAAAATTCTATGGGTGAAAACTATCAAGTTATAATGGTTAGCTCAGTAGAAGAAGCAATTAAACAATTAAATCAAGAAAAATTTGCGGCAATTATTTTTGACCAACAAATATCCCAAAGCACTAAAAAACTTGACAGTAACCAAATCTCTTATACTGGTGCATTTACAACTCATTATACGAGAAATAAAAATAATATTTATAATCTCAAAATTTCGGAATTCTCACTTTTTATTGAGGATTTTTCATCTGAAATAAAAGCTAAAACATCAAGAAATTTGGAGCACAACAGTAAGGTACCCATCGCCATAGTTACTGCAATTTCCAACCCGGACACAAAAAAGAGCATATTAAGTACAAAGAAAATTGGAGATAACACAACCAAACTAAGCTGGATAGAAAAACCCATTGATGAAATTGCATTAATAAAGTTTATTGAGAGCTTGTAATATGGATACAGAGAAAAACTTCCTAGACTACCTAGTAGAAAATATTGGAAAAAATATACTTTCCCATGATGAAAGTCAGCCCATAGAACTATTTTTAGAAAAAACCATTAATGCATCACTATTCCAATCTGGCATACCAGCAAAAACCGAATCAAAAAATATCAATTATGAGTTCACCCACTTATTTAACCAAAAAGAAAAACATCAAAAACCATTAGAAAAACAAACTCTATATATAGAACCATCCACAATAAAGCTCATAGAAAACACAAAGCATTATTCCCTTACTGTTTTCGTAAAATTTAGTTTAAAAAAAGATATTAAAGAAAAAGAAATTGAGACTCTTAATTTCAACACCGAAATAAGAAAAAGTATCGTTGGATACATATTATTTAGAAAAAAAACTGAAATCATTACGGAATATTTTCAGAGCTTAAATTTACGTCTATTATTTACCGGCCACTGGACCCGAGATTATGTAAACAACTTAGTCAAAAGAGCACTAGCAATCAAAGAGTTAAAAATTGATGAAAGAACTCATGCCGATGCAATTAATCCAATTATTCTAGCATGCTGGCAACAATGGACGCTGAGAAAAGACGACTCCATGGCATCAAACATAAAGCGTCTTTTAAGCGCCATTATTTTAAACAATGAAAAGCCAAACAATAAAAACTTTAAAATAGGAATAAAACTAGACAGCATTCAATTGCACAATTTTGTAATATCAACACTTATTGAAACCAGAGAACGCTTAAATAAAATAGAGAACACGAAAGAAAGCAAAATCAATTCAACACTAATAAAGACATTATTCCCACCCACGGAACCAGAAAAAAACAATAGTAAAAGCAATAACATATGCGCATTAAGCCTTTGTGTAATCATCAACAATCAAGATTCAAAAAACATAAAAAAAATAAAAAGCAACAAAGAATTCAAGCTATTTTTATTTAAAGCAATACATGCGAGCTTTGCCGAATATTTAACCCGACAAAACATGCTGAATTCCGAATCATCCCAAAGAAAAATGATAAGGCTGAACAGACCCAACCTTTACATTTGGCTAGTTTACTCTCTTTTATCAGTTGTCATTAATGAAAACGACGAAAAATCACTTAAAATTTTGAGTAATCAAATGCTCTTTGAAGATATTTGTTATCTGGTAGAGTCCACATCAAGATACTTACTATTTAGAAGTAATGATTATCTTTTTGAATCCTCACCAATATTAACTGCAAAAAAACTTTTGAGAATCATTAACAAACATGCTGAATTGGTTATCAATACAAAGCTCCCCTCTCGTTTAGTTCAACTATTACAAAATTCATTAAAACGAGAACATAAATTCAATAGATTAAAGGATTCTTCTCAGCACGTTCAACATTCAACGGATCTTTACTTACTGGGTGAATACCTCGCTAGCGAAGACTTTAAACTAACAAATGCAAGAAATAACAGGGAAATACTAGATGAGCCTTTGAAAAGAAGTTATGCATTAGCCTCGTTATTTCACGATATTGGTATGCTAAGGGAATATTCTGAGACGGAGTTTAAATGGCATACTTTTTCGTCAATAGACGAATATATTGATTATCTGACTAACATCAAGTTTGTATCAGCCAAAGAAGCTCTTGATATTAAGCAGTATGAACACTTCCCACATCAGGAACATGCGTTTACAAGTGCCGTGACATTGCATAAAGAAATATGTGAATACAATCGTCATCGCCCACAAAATATTAGTCAAGTATTGCAAATGAAAGATCCTGTGGAGGCTGCCGTTAAATCCGTTCTTTTTCACAGCATGTGTTATCTGCCCACAGAATCCTCCAAAAGCAATGATATCAATGTCCACTCTGCAATGCTGTTAGCGCTAACTGATGCAATCTACACCTGGCGCCCTTCCTCGACAACCATTGGACGACCGCGAAACTTGATCAGTGAAGGCTTTGGAGCAAGCATTCAATCGGATATAGCACGGTACGACGATAAACAACTCGAAATAATAAATGGCAATATTTTTTTAATTCGCGACTCAGTTGTTGGTCAGTCTATACAGTACACGTTAAAACTCATTCAGAGCTTTGGAAGACTGTCTTTTACAGATTTACAATGGCTCCCCATTGTATTGTTAGAAGTAGATGATAAAGATTGTCTACTACAAGAGCTCCATGAGATTAGACATACAATGTATCATGAAGTCTGTAGCGGCCTGGAACACTGGATAGAATTGCAAGAAAAATTTAGCAAAGCCTTGATTGAAGCTGTTCCCACAAGCTCACCAACAGCAGCAAACGATCCTGATAGCTCTGATAGCTCTAGTAGCCCTAGTAGCTCTGAGCAGAAATCGAGATTATCGGCAATTGTAGAGTCACTTATTCAGCCAGAAGTATTACAACAACTCAATATGACAGCCAAGTCCATCGCTGAAAAAACCTTGTATATAGAATCAGGAACCAAACCTTTAGGTAACTTTGATGTGACAAAATTTGTCGAGCTCCCCGAGATAAAGGAATATATACGCAATCAGTCACAGTTTTATTAAGGGTAGTTTCAACTTTGGTGCAAACACGAGGCGGTTAACCCGCCTTTGATTCTGGATTGACTATTTCACTCCCGAACTCACTATCCCACAATAATGCTGCACAAACTCTTGATGATTAGGTAACTGCCCCACCATCTGTTTGGCACGTTGTTCTATCTGGCTTAAAAACTGTTGCAGTTCTTCGTCGCTCATCATATCCACGATGGGGTGATATTGATTCGGTGTCAGTCCTTGTCCCATCATCACTTGAACCCAGGAGTTTTCACCAAACAATTCGTTTGGCACTTTGAATACTCGCCCTGTTTCTTTGAATAGCTGGATGCGATGTTTCAATGAATCGGGAATATCCATGTTTTTGCAGAAACGCCAGAAGGGGCTGTCGGTGCGTTCGGTCACATGGTAATGCAGGATAATAAAGTCGCGGATATTCTGTAGTTCAAAGTCGGTTTGCTGGTTGAACTCGTCGATGTCGGATTGGTGGATCGCCGTTAGCGGGAAGTTCTGCATCAAGCGGATAATGCTGCGCTGGATCATATGAATACTGGTTGATTCCAATGGCTCCACAAAGCCACTTGCCAAACCAAGGGCAACACAGTTTTTATGCCAATGCTGGCGACGTTGCCCCGGACGGAATCGAATCAATCTGGGCTCACTGATGGTGTTTCCTTCAATGTTTTCCAATAGCAGGGTTTTAGCCGCTTCGTCATTCAGATAGCGGCTACAGTACACCAAACCATTGCCGACACGATGTTGCAATGGAATTCGCCATTGCCAGCCCGCTTGATGGGCGATAGAACGGGTATAAGGAATAGGTTCCGACACCGACTCGGTTTGCACCGCCAGGGCCGAATCACAAGGCAACCAATGGCTCCAATCTTCATACCCCACATGCAAAGCTTGCTCTATCAATAAAGCTCGAAATCCAGTGCAATCAATAAACAAGTCGCCTTCAATCACCTGACCGGAATCCAATTCTAAAGCTCGAATAAAACCATTATCAGCGTGAAGCTGCACTTGTGCGATTTTGCCTTCAACCCGCTTCACGCCAAATTCTTCGGCGATTTTTCGGAGGTACACCGCATAAGCCGTTGCATCAAGATGGTAGGCATAGTTAAGCCCTTGCTTGGGTGTCACGGCGAATCGATTCTGCTTGGCTGCCACTAATTCTGGACAATAATCGCCATAGTCTTTGCTAAACCCTAGCGCTTGCCCTTTCAGCCAAAAATGTTGAAATCCTGCCGCCCAGCAATCCTGGCCTGTGGTACCGAAAGAGTGAATATAGTCCTGTCCTTGAGCTCGCCAATTCTCAAAAGAGATGCCCAGCTTAAAGGTAGCGCTGGTCGCTGCCATCATTTCCTGCTCATTGAGTTTTAACAGCTTGTGCAAGGTCAAGATAGTCGGAATAGTGGCTTCACCCACGCCCACCGTACCAATGGCGTCAGACTCCACCAGAGTAATATCGAGATTTTTGCCCAGTAGTTTCGATAATGATGCAGCAGCCATCCATCCCGCCGTACCGCCACCCGCAATAACCACACGTTTAATACTCTGCTTCATCTTTTTCTCTCTTATCGAATCATCTATTCAGCTTTTGTAACAGGCGCTGACGTAAGCTGATAGCCTGCTGTTCGCTCAATCTTTCCTGCAACACACCGCGAACCGGCTCAGGAATATGTTCAGACGCACTGCTCTCATCGTCATTAAAAATGTAGTAATCAAATAACTCTTTCCAGGCTTGTTTTTGCGCTTTCGGAAGACCCTTGATACTCATTAAGGCATGGGTCAACGCATCGGTCGGATTACCCAAATACGCTGGCGTAGAACGCCACCAATAATTCACCAAGCCGTTAATGGCAGACAAACTGTCAACGTGATGCCACCACATACTGGGAATGAATAAAGCGTCACCGGGTTCCAGTTCTGCGACTACAGCATGTTTCATTGCTTCGGCAAACCGAGGAAATTGCTGGAAATCAGGCTGATAAAAATCCACCAAACTGATGGCTTGCCCGGAAGGGGTCAAATCTAATGGCCCCACATATAAATTGGCGATCTGATCGGGTGGAAACAATATAAATCTACGCTTGCCTGCAATACAGCAAGCCAGATTATCGGGGAAATCATAATGTGCCGCGATACGACTTCGATTACCCAACCACAAACTGATTAGCGGATTTTCCACCGCTATTGGCAGAGAGTTCTCATCCAGAAAACCGGGCAAAAATCGCTGTAACAGGGTTGAACCAACATAGTAGGTAG
Organism: Paraneptunicella aestuarii; assembly: GCF_019900845.1. Classification (NCBI taxonomy): domain Bacteria; kingdom Pseudomonadati; phylum Pseudomonadota; class Gammaproteobacteria; order Alteromonadales; family Alteromonadaceae; genus Paraneptunicella; species Paraneptunicella aestuarii. The sequence goes on from NZ_CP074570.1 coordinate 3,522,256, forward strand.
CTTGCTGATCATCAGCGTTTTCTTTGTTGCCAGACAAGAGCAGCAACACTTCTGATAAAGGCTTATTCGCTACCTGAAAGTTAAACCCGCTAAAATCCTCGTTATAGAAAATACGGCCTTGAGCTTCAGGTGGCGCACGGTAAACCGTTATATGATCTTTACTGGAAAGAGGCTCTTTACTGGAAAGAGCTTTTTTGCCAGCAAACTTCGCTAAATAGCGAAGATACTCTTCACCATCCTGTCCTCCTCCCTCTCCATTTCCCTGCTCACCATCCTGCTCATTCTCCTGATCAGCATCACTTTGAGCGGCACGCACCACAGGCCAGTTTTTCACTAGCCCACGGAGTACAACGGGTTCAGAGCGAGAGCTCAGATAATCAGTTAACGTATCAGCCGAAACGGAATCGCTTTCTTCCACTTTCGGGCATTGTTGGATCCAGTCAGCCAAATCCCTTTATCCCTTATTCGAGGATAGCGTTTTTACGCGCAATCAGGTTCGACAACTGAGATTGCGACGCCAACATCATGTACACCGCAGCCAGAAAACCTTGCTCGTTCAATTCATGCAGAGCATCTGCTGAAAGTGCAAACAACACTTCTTCGTTAATGGTGTAATAACCAATCAACTGATTCAACGAACCATCTTCAAGTTCAATTTCCGCGTTAAAGCTCTCAACTAATTTGTGCTTTAACAAGGCATCAGAGAACAACTTGTTCTGCTCCATGCCCAGATGAATGCTTTCCAGCAGTTCAGACATTTTCTGTAAATAGTTAGAGGTGCCGCCGAATTCCAAAAACAGTTTTTCACCTTCAACACTTTCCTCAGTGCCAGCCAAACGCACACGAGGGCTGTCCATATCAATATGTACCACTCTGCGCTCTTGTTGCGTATCAGGATCTTTTTGTAAGCCAATAGAAAAAGGCTGGCGCGCTATTAAGGCCGGAATATAAGGTGCATCCCATTGTTCTTCGCCAAGAAACAGGTTTTCTCCCTGTTCAAAGCCCAACAAAGCAACAGGGTAAAGCAGCTCGGTCTTGCCATCTTTCTGGAAAAACAATGGATAATGAGCTTGCATAGAACGCATTTCGCCCACAAAGGTTAAACAGGCGTTGACGTTATCACCAAAGGTTTCGGCGAGTTCCAGTGAATGACGAGTATCAATACGTACAGGTTTGTGATCTTCTTTATTTAATAAAACGGTTCTGGTCATGCTTAATTCCAAATGCTACTGATTGCGCATCCACATCAATAGTTCACGATTTTCGGGTAACGATTGGGCTAACGTGCGCGTTTGTTGCGCCACTTGCTGAAACAGGTTAGCCGCTTTGTCGGTATTTATATCAGGCGTCACAGGTTGCAATAGCGCGCCACAGTTCATACCGTACCAAACATACTGGAAGCTGGCTGCCGGAAACATCTCCATCGCCATTGGCAAGTCATAAAGTGTGGGGCTGTTATGTTGCCATAGCTGTACACTTTCTCTCAACCAATCCGACCAATAGCGCTCATCACGATGAGCCAACCAATATTCACTGTCATCGCGTTTTGATAAAACATAATGCAACTTAAGAAAATCAATAATCTTCTGCCAATGTGCAGTCATGGTCTGATTAAACCGTTTGGCAACAGTGGAATAGAGTTCGCCAGGGATGTTTAAATGGTCACTCACATATTTGGCAGCCACTTCCACCAATGCAATAGCCGATGCTTCCAACGGTTCGATAAACCCGGCAGACAATCCAATCGCCACACAATTATGCTGCCAGAATGAAGTTCGATAACCCGGATTTAGCTTGATGTGCTTAGCTTGTAATTGTTCGATTTGCGATTCAGACAGATTGCCCGACGTGTTTGCAATATGCTGCCTCAGTGTGGCCTCAGCCTGTTCAGCATTGGTAAAATCGCTGGCATAGACATAGCCCATGCCTCTGCGAGAATAAAGTCCAATGTCCCATGTCCAACCATGAGTTTGAGCACAAGCAATGGTATTGGAGGCAATGGGCTCATTCTGGTTTTTACCTTCATTGCCATAAGGCACTTGTATGGCGATAGCGGCATCATTGAACAAACCATCGCGTACGGATTGCAGCGGTACTTGGTAGTGCTTGTCGATTAATAGCGCGGCAAAACCTGAACAGTCGATATAGAGATCGGCCTTAAGCTGGCCATGAGCCTTCGTATTTAACGCTGAAATAGGCTCATTCAAGCCACCTTCTACCGACAACACATCATCAATAATATGCTCGATCCCCAGCTTTTCGGTGCCGTGCTGCTGCAATAACTGAGCAAACTTGCCTGCATCCAGATGATAGCCATAATTTAATGCCGCTGAATATTCGCTGCTACGCGCGTTTTTAGGCGCTAATCCCATTTCACAAATTCGCCCTTGAGCGGTCACGGCATTGGCAAATTCCACTTGAGACTGATAAGGCAACCAGTATTGCCCCAGATTCATCTCGGGATACCCCGCAGGTAACGTAAATGGATGGTGATATTGATCATCCGAAGCGCCAGTGCGCCAGCCCTTAAACGTTGAGCCCTGCTTAAACGACGCATCGCATTGCACAATAAAATCGCGCTCGGAAATACCAATGCGTTGCAATGTGCTACGCATGGAAGGCCAGGTGCCTTCACCCACGCCAATACTCGGCACATTGGCAGATTCCACTAGTCGAATGCGAGCTCGGGGTAAGTCCCCTCGACCATGCTCAGCCGCCAGCAAACAGGCGGTTAGCCAGCCTGCTGTGCCTCCGCCTACTACAACAATGTCGATGGGTTTTGTCATATCTTTGCTCAAATAGTGAGACTCTTTTTGTCTGGTTTTTTATTCGGCTTTTTTATCCGAGAGAAGGTGAATAGTAAAAACGAAAAAAGCCGCAATGTCATTACTGACCGCGGCTTGAACTTCTGAGAACATCATTACAACACAATAGAATCTGGCACTAAAACTTGTATCTCATTCCTACATGATATCTTGGCCCGGTTTGAGTCACATTCAACACCTGCTCCCAAGCTCGACCATGAGTTCGAGTATGCTCATCAGTCAGGTTCAAACCTTCAAAAAATACCGTCAGGTTTTCATTAAAGTCATAACTCACCATGGCATCCCACTGGCCGTACTCTTCCACATAAACAGGATGAGCTCCTGTTCCCTGAACCGTCGCATTTAAGAACTTGTCGCGCCAATTGTAGGCAATACGCACCTGTATTCCGTCCTTATCGTAGAACGCAATCAAGTTGGCAGTGTCACTCAACCCCTTTAAAGCAAACTGCCCATCAAAACTGGAATCAACATAATAAATATCACCATCGACAATAGTTGCGTTAACGATTGCACCAAAGCCGGACTCACCAAATACATGCTGTAAGGCAACTTCCCATCCATAAGTGCTACCGTCGGTCTGATTCACAGGAACTGTGATATCAAAGGTTGCGTAGGCATCATCGCCGTCAACACCATAAATGGTTTGACCTTCAACACTGTCAGGATAATTGGCAATGATATAGTCACGGATCAGGTTGGCGTCATTGCTACCTATCGCCGCAAAAGCTTCTGCATAGCGAGAGCCTAACGCCGGATGAGGCAAATTAAACACCTGCTCTTCAACGATAGAGGTACCGATAAAGTTTTTGGCATCTTTACGGAAATAACCCACAGACAAATAACTATCTTCGCCGTAATACCACTCAGCGCTGACATCATAGTTGGTGGATTCAAACGGTTTAAGCGCCGGATTTCCTCGAGCTCCTGTACCACCATCAATCCTGACCAGTGAATCAATGGTTAAACCACCCTGAATATCGGCATAACCGGGACGAGCCATTGTTTCACTATAGGAAAACCGTAAAATCACATCATCAACAATCTCAATATCAATATCCAGATTGGGCAAGACGTTGTCATAACTGCCCGTTAGCTCCGTGAAATCCTGATCGCCAGTAGCAACCAAATTGAATTCGTTAGCACTCACCCAGCCAATATTGCTATAAGTCGGCACCAGGGCACGAGAAGTTACATCTGTTTCCTCGTAGCGAACTCCCGCTACAATGTTAACCGGGCGCTCTGCCAGTTCGGTTGCCAAGGTCACTTGCACATAAGCGGCTTTTGATTCTTCTTCTGTGCGACGGTCTGTGGTCATCACAGACGACGGACAGAAACCGGTTCCACAATCGCCTTGTCCAGCAACAGGATAAAGTTGTTCCGCTCTGGCAAGCACATCATGAAAATCCCACATGAAGAATTCATTTTGCAGATTAGGATCATTGCTACCGGAAATATCAAAACGATCAGCGACGGTAGCTCTTGGCCAGAACGAATCATCAAAATCGCCCGCAGCTCCCACGCCACCCCATGTATCACGTTGCACGTTTGAGAAAGCAGATCGATTATTCACATCAGTCAGGCTGATACCAAAATCGATCTTCTGAACAATGCCATCATCCAATACGTACTCACCCTGAATCTGAAACTGATCGATTTCATTCCGCATCATGCTGTTGCGGAAGGAGCTTCCTGTTATACGCATATCGGAAGGATCTAACGTTTCACCATCAGGGTAAGCCAATTGTAAAACTGGCAGTTCTGAACCAAAGTATCCCGTTGTGCTAGCACGAACAAAAGCTGCCGCACTTAATACGTTATTACTTCCCAATGGACTATCCGGGCTGGATTCCGCACTGGATGAATGAGCATCAAAGACCAGATTCAAATTATCAGAAACTTGCCATTCCAGATTAAGTCCCAGGGATTTATTTTCATTTTTCGTTGCATAGTCACCCGCCCCCATTGAAAAATCAGCCGGGCTTCCAGAAGTATCTTCGGTGTACACGAGAGGAGACGCGATAGGGCCATCCGTCCACTCTCCCGTTGATGGGCCAAAGTTAAACCAGGCAGATAGATCATTGAATTGCGTAGCCACTTCATTTTTTGAATAGGTGTAATCCAGCGTCGCAGTGAGCGTATCCATTGGACGATACTGCAAGGTCAGTTGACCATTCACGCGTGTGCGCTGCACTTCTTCAAACTTGTATCCCAAGCTTTGAGGAACAGAATAAATAGAGTTTTCATCCGGGCGGTTGATATGGCCGGAGTTTTCACCGTCGGGAATACCACCCCAATCGGCTGTTCCTGCACCCCAATCCTGATCGGTAATGCCCGGGAAAGTACGCCAGCCAGTGCCAACATTCGCTTGCTGATTTCCATTTTCACGCTTTTGGTAACTACCGGAAATCGCCACACCGAACTTGTTATCACTAAAGGTATTGCTGTACAAACCCGACAATTCAGGTGTCAGCGTTGAATTATCTTCGCTGGAAGTATCGTAAACCCCCTTCACACCGAATGTTGCATTTAACCCCGGAGCATTTAACGGCTTGGTAGTAGTGATATTAATGGTCGAGCCCATGCCCCCAGTTGGAATATGCGCCTTGCCCGTTTTATAAATTTCGACACCCGCTACGCCTTCAGAGGCTAAATTGGAAAAATCAAATGAACGAGATGAAGAAGCGGTGGTGGCTTCCAAAGAAGAAGCCGGCATTTGACGACCATTTAAGGTCACCAAATTATAATCAGGAGCAAAACCGCGAACAGTAACCCTGCTACCTTCGCCATTTTGACGATCTATCGAAACACCAGTAACGCGCTGAAGTGATTCAGCCAGGTTAGTATCCGGGAACTTACCCATATCCTCAGCAGAAATCGCTTCCATGACACCTTTGTAATCACGTTTCAGCTCCATGGATTTAATTAAACTCCCACGGATCCCGGAAACCGTAATTACCTCAACATCACTCGACTTGGCATCATCCTGTTGCGCCATGACAGGCATGGATACATTTGCCCCCAACAGCATGGTGACAGCGATCGCCAATGGCGATTTGGTAAATTCCACGTTTCGAATAGGTGTGTTCACGATAACCTCAATAGCAATTCTTTATAATCATTCGCTGTGAATTTCATTTTTCAAACGAAACTGTAAACGCTTTCATTTTAAACAAATGAGAAATGTAAACGCTTTCATTTAATGCTAATAACATCCTTAAACTGAGTCAACAAAAAATTAACAATTCCTTTATTACATACATCTTTGAGCACTGTAAACACAGGGGAAAATATCATTAATATTTTGATTTTAAGGATGTTTTGTAACAAAAACGCGTAAAAGAACCAATGTGTATACACACTAAAGTAAGCGCAAAATCACTTTTACAATCCATTTACACGGCCTTATTATTCAGGAAACAATGCGCACTCGATAAACAAATTGTCGGTAAACCAATAACCTGTGCAGGAATCATCTATGAGCCAACTGGCAGAAATTCTCAATGACATCCCCAGCGACATTCATAATTTGGCAGAATATCTGGAACGCAGCCTCATTGAGTTTGCCGACAAACCCGCCTTTACCAGCTTAGGGAAAACTCTGACCTTTTCTGAAATAAATGAACACTCCAAAGCGCTTGCAGCCTGGTTGCAGAATCATTCCGGACTACAGCCCGGCGACAGAATAGCCATTCAACTGCCTAACCTGACTCAATATCCCATTGCAGCCTATGCCGTACTAAGAGCCGGATTCATCATTGTAAATACCAATCCGCTCTATACCTCACCAGAAATGCTGCATCAGTTTAATGATTCCGGCGCCAAAGCCATCATTATCCTGCAAGATCTGTATCCCAAACTGGAAGCCATTCAAGCACAAACCGGTATCGAAAAAGTGATTGTCACCGGAGCCGATGATTTAATCACGGGTGAAACAAAGCTGCTTGCAGAAGGGCAAATTGGCCTGATGCAAGCCATTGAAGATGGGCGCAAAGAGACACTAAAACCCAGCACGGCAAAGTTAGATGACATTGCCGTATTGCAATATACCGGCGGCACAACCGGAGTCTCCAAAGGAGCCGCGCTGACTCACCGCAACCTGATTGCCAACACCCAGCAAACCAATGTGCGCTTTAGAATGGTTTGCAATAGAGGCGAGGAAACTATTATCTGCCCGCTTCCTCTTTATCATCTATATGCCTTCATGGTGAATATGATCCTGTTTGCCAGCGAAGGACAGCATAACGTGCTGATTATCAATCCTCGCGATTTGGATTCCTTTGTGACGGCCATCAAACAATTTCCGCCCAGTGCATTCACAGGCTTGAATACTCTGTTTGTTGCGCTGTGCAATCATCCCCCTTTTCAGGAGCTGGATCTTAGCCGCCTGAAACTGACCACCTCTGGTGGAACATCATTAACCTCAGCAACCGCTGAGCTTTGGAGTAGAACAACGGGTTGTACTATTTCAGAGGGGTATGGACTATCCGAAACCGGGCCAATTCTCACCTTCAACCAACCGGGTCAAGAGCTGTTAGGCTCAGTTGGACACCCTATGGTTGGAACCGAAATTGCCCTTTGGGATGACAAAGACCAGCCTGTTCCCGACGGCGAAGAGGGTCAAGTAGTCGCCCGAGGACCACAGGTGATGAAGGGCTACTGGAACAAGCCGGAAGAAACCGCAAAAGTGATTGATAGCGATGGCTGGTTTAAAACCGGCGATGTCGGTGTTCGCCTGCCAACCGGGCAAATCAAAATCGTTGATCGCCTCAAGGATTTGATTATCGTTTCCGGTTTTAACGTGTACCCCAATGAGGTGGAAGACGTATTAACCCGACACCCAAGCATTCTTGAAGCCGCGGTTGTTGGCGAACCAGATGAAAAATCTGGTGAGCGGGTATGCGCTTTTATTACCGTATCAAACCCCGTCGATACCGACGAAATAATTGCTCACTGCAAACAAAGCCTCACCGGCTATAAGATCCCGAAACACATCACCGTGCTTGAGGAACTGCCCAAATCAACCGTAGGCAAGATCTTGCGTCGGGAACTCCGAATAAAGAGTTAAAAGGGTAAAAAAAGTCAATCAGCGTTGAGAGTTATGCCTAATTGACTCAACACATTATTGGTATCCTGCCCCAATTCAGGAATAGAGAAAGACTCGCTTTGAGCACGGCTATCACCCGCACCAAATTTCGGTGTGGGTGCAGGCTGAGTCACACCATCCTGCTCCATGAAGACACCTCGCGCCTGATTATGAGGATGCTGTGCAGCTTCCTCCAAGCTCAAAACTGGCGCGTAGCACACATCAGTTCCCAGCAATAGCTCATCCCATTCATCACGGGTTTTACTGGCAAAGGTTTCAGCCATCACACGCTTTGCTTGCGGCCATGACTTTGTATCCCACTGCTGGGCAAAAACAGGATTATCGGTTAACGCCAAGCGTTGTAGCAGGTCTTCATAGAACTTGGGCTCAAGCGCGCAGACCGTAATATACTGACCGTCTTTGGTTGCGTAGGTATCGCTCCAGGGCGAACCGCCATCAGGCCAACTATGACCAAACTGCGGCGCAAGCTGCCCCATATTGCGTAAACACCACAACAAAGTAGACATATAAGCGCTGCTGTCTGAAATCGCAGCATCAACGACCTGACCTTTGCCTGAGTTTTGAGCACAAATGTAAGCCGCCAACACACCAGAAACCAACATCATGCCACTACCAAAATCACCGGCGATGGTCAGCGGTGCGCTGGGTGGTGCTATATTAGATGATGTGTTAGATGATGATGCGTTTTGTTCACGAATGCGACCGCCATACCACATGGAGCCCGCCAGGCTCATATAGTTAGGCTCATGCCCTGCTGCTTGCGCTAGTGGCCCTGTTTGTCCCCATCCTGTCAGGCGTCCGTAAACCAGTTTTGGATTGCTTTCTTCGAAGCTTTGAGGCGATAAACCCAATCGTTCCATCACGCCGGGTCGGAAGCCTTCCAGCAAAATATCGCTGTTTTCAACGATGGTTCGGGCGGCTTGAATGTGTAGTGGATTTTTTAAATCCAGCGCCACTGACTTTTTACCACGATGGTAAATTTCGGCTTTACGAGGAAAGGGGGTTTTATGGTCGGCGCGCTCAATTAATATGACCTCTGCGCCCATATCCGCCAACATCATACCGGCACAAGGGCATGGCCCCAGCCCTGCGAATTCAACGACTTTTACGCCCGTTAGTGGTGCTTGCATAACCCTAAAACCATCCTGTTAATTTACCAAATAGTGCCTGAAATAATGCTTGAGCAAATGTCTTAAGAACGAATCGCAAAATCGCTACAAGTTCATCCATGAACGCTCGAATTTTTCATCCCTGAAAAATACGTTTTGCTCACTCGTTCTTAAGCCATTTCAGAAAACTTTCGCTGTCAATTGTAGATAGCCAGCTTGAGGTAAAGCATTAATAAAAAGAAGACCGTCCTCGTCATGGATGACGAGGTCGAGCATACAGGGATGTACTTGCTGCGTGTCTTCGTTTATTCATGCTTTACCTAAAAGTGAGCTGTTATATAAAAGCTGTTATATAAAAGCTGTTAAAAGAAATTAACTAAAAGTCTTCCCTTCAGCCAAATAGCGTTTCACAATGGCAGGTGCTTCAAATCGTGCGCCATATTTCGCCGCTAACTCACCACAACGTTCAATGAAGTTCGCTAGTCCGTAAGTATTCACAAACTGCAAATAGCCCCCAGTCCAAGCAGGTGCACCAATACCCATAATAGAACCAATGTTGGCATCTGCCACCGTGTTCACCACGCCTTCTTCGAAGCACTTCAACGCCTCAATGACATTACAGAACAACAAACGGTCTTTAATATCAGCGTCGCTAATATCCAACTCTTCACGATAATACTGGCTCACCAGCTCAGGCCAAATCGACTTGCCATCTTCATTGTAGTCAAAGAAACCACCGCCATACTGGCGACCACCACGCTTCTGCTCCAAACATAAAAACTCACGCAAAGCCGTACCCAGTGGTGTTTGATCTTTAGCCGGATCACGCAAGCCCATCTTGATTTGGGTATCTCGCACCTGGAACAACAAGTTCAAACTCACTTCATCGGTTACCGTCAAAGGCCCAACGGGCATACCAATCGCCACGCCCAAATTATCAACGCGAACCGGATGCACACCTTCCGCCACCAATTGCGCACCTTCATTCAACTGCGCTTCAAAGGTACGTGAAGTGAAAAAGCCAACGCTGTCGTTCACCACAATCGGCGTTTTGCCAATCTGCTGAGTGAAATCAAAGGCTTTCGCCAAGGTTTCAGCGCTGGTTTCCTTACCGCAAATCAGCTCAACCAACGGCATTTTGTCTACAGGTGAGAAGAAGTGGATACCCACAAAATTGGCAGGATTCACACTCGCCTCGGCTAATTGCGTAATCGGCAAGCTAGACGTATTCGAGCCCCACACGCCGTTATCAGCCAATTGTGATTCCAGCTCTTTAGTGAGTTGATGTTTAAGTTCCATCTTCTCGAATACGGCTTCGATGATCAGGTCACAACCGGCCAAGTCAGAGGCATTTTCTGTCGCCAGGATTTTACCCAACAATGCTTCTTTGGCTTGTTCCGTTGCTCGACCTCGTTGAATTTGCTTGTCCATCAGCTTGGCGGAATACGCCTTGCCTTTGTCAGCAGATTCCTGACTCACATCTTTCAAGACCACATCAATACCGGCTTTCGCTGCAACATAGGCAATGCCCTGCCCCATCATGCCAGCGCCAATTACACCCAGCTTTTGTACTTTAAAACGCTGTTCAACCGCCGGACGGCTACCGCCATTGTTAAGGTCATTCAGTTGGAAAAAGAAAGTGCGGATCAAGTTCTTGGCTTGTGGCGTTGTCACCAAATAAGCCAACTTACGGCTTTCCAGGGTCAAAGCGCGATCGACAGGTAAACGCAGTGCTTCCACTGCCATATCAATGATTTGCTCAGGCGCCGGTAACAAACCGCGAGTTTTCTTAAAGGTCGCCGCAGCAACGCCAGATACAAACATGGCGTTGGCAGGGTTGTTATGGTCTCCGCCCGGGATTTTATGGGCTTTACCGTGTTTTTTCTTGTCTAAATCCCAAGGCTGAATTGCGGCAAAGGGGTCGTCAGCATTCGCTGTAATCCAGGCTTTAGCCTTGGCTAATAGCTCATCGGGATCAGCCGCTAACTCATCAATTAAACCCAATGCTTTTGCTTCAGGAGCTTTATGTTTTTTACCTTCCAGCAAGAATGGCAACGCGGTTTGAATACCCAGCATTTGCACTGTACGTACAATACCACCGCCACCGGGCAACAAGCCTAACGTCACTTCTGGTAATCCAACCACCACGCCTTTTTCCAAAGCAACGCGGTGATTACAGGCCAAACACAGCTCTAAACCACCGCCCATTGCCGCACCGTTAATAGCCGCAACCACGGGCACTGGCAGTATTTCCAAAGCGCGAAATTGCGCTTTAATGCGTTCAATAAAGTTAAAGGCGTCTTCTTCCTGCCCCGGTTCAATAGACACCATGTAATTCAAATCGCCACCGGCGAAGAAGGTGTTTTTAGCAGAAGCCAATACCACGCCTTTTAAATCGCTTTCGGCTTTTAATATTGCCAGCGTGTCGTCCATCAATTCAGCAAACTCAGCGTTCAGCGCATTTACTGGCCCGGTCATATCCATGGTGATGGTGACGATATTGGCATCATCTTTTGTATAGAGAAACTGTCCCATGATCATTACCTGTCATTCTCGAAATAGTTCAAATGTGATTGATGATAAAGGTCGAGCATACAAGGATGTACTTGCTGCGAGTCCTGGCTCTTTTATCATCAATCTTCTTTAATTTGTTATTCATGTCTTTATTGAGGGAGATTTAACGCAGACTCGCCGTGAATCAATCCCTTGAGGCTCCACCACCGCCTCCCTGCGGTGTAGGGTCTGCTTAGAAATCTCCCTCAATGAAAGCTTGGTAAGGTGCGATATATATTTACCTTAAACGCACTGGCTTAAACCCGTTCAATAATGGTCGAGATACCCATACCACCACCAATGCACAATGAAATCATGCCTCGTTCCAAATCGCGTCTTTCCAACTCATCTAACACAATGCTAACCAACATGGCTCCGGTTGCGCCAAGAGGATGCCCCATAGCAATTGCGCCGCCGTTAACGTTGGTCACATCATGCCCAATGCCCAAATCCCGCATATAACGCATGGCTACTGAGGCGAAGGCTTCGTTGATTTCCCACAAATCAATATCACTAACGCTCATACCCGCAATCTTCAAACACTTTTTCGCAGCAGGGCCCGGAGCGGTCAGCATGATCACAGGATCGTTTGCCGTAACTGCACCCGCCACAATACGTGCTCTAGGCTTCAAGCCCAGATCCTGTTTGGCTTGTTCATTACCAATCAACACCGCGGCAGAACCATCAACGATACCCGAGGAATTACCCGCAGTATGAACATGATTAATACGCTGAACCGATGGATACTTGGCAATCGCCATATCATCAAGGCCAGCATCGCCCATCGCCTGGAACGCGGAACGCAACCCGCCAAGGGTCTCCATGGTGGTTTCAGGTTTGATGTAATCGTCTTTATCCAGAATGGTAATGCCGTTCAGGTCTTTCACCGCCACAACCGACTTGTCGAAATAACCATTGTCACGAGCCAATGCAGCCCGGCGCTGCGACTCAACAGCGAAAGCATCGACATCAGCACGGGAATAACCATCTAACGTGGCGATCAAATCCGCCCCAATGCCTTGAGGCACGGAAAGCTGTTCAAATTTAAATTGAGGATCAAAGAAAAGCGCACCGCCGTTGCTCGCCATAGGAACACGCGACATGGACTCAACACCGCCAGCAACAACCAGATTCGACCAACCCGACATGACTTTTTGCGCCGCCATATTGGTCGCTTCCAAACCAGAACCACAGAAGCGATCCAGTTGCACACCCGCAACCGATTCATCCCAGCCAGAATGCATGGCAATCGCCTTGCCCACATCACTGCCTTGTTCACCGACAGGAGTTACACAGCCAAACAACACATCGTCAACATAGGCAGAATCAAAGCCGTGACGTCGTTGTAATTCTTTTAACAGGGTGGCGCCCAAATCAATGGGTTTGACTTCGGCAAGCGAGCCGTCTTGCAAACGACCTTTGCTGCGCGGAGTGCGCACAGCATCAAAAATATATGCAGTATTACTCATGATATCCTCAAGGAAAGTTGACCGATGCATAGCAGATATTTCAAGGTTCATACCTGTACGAAGCACATCGCTCAATTTGAATAAAAGCTTTTATACCCAGTAATCTGGTTGTATGTGTACTAGGCTAGAGGATTGATGTCATCTGTAAAGTGACCAAAGGTGTCATTGCGTTGACCATAAGTGCCTAATAGATGGATACCCAGACCGAAAAATCACTGAAAACAGTCATCTCAAAAGTGAAATAAGGTGAAATACACTCCCTCGCCGTCCTTGCCTATAGTGACCCCCGCATTCGACACACAAGAATGCAAACGAAACATATAAAACTTCACAATTTTAATGAGAGTAGAACAATGTCTGAATTAAATTACATCCAATGGGTAGGCGGAAACAAAACTGACACATTCAAAGATGGCGCCATTCAGGTTGAGCATATTTACAGACCAGAAGCCTATGAAGGCACAGTCCCAGGCACTATCGTTCACACAGTGAAAGTGACCAACATTGGTGGCAACAACGTAATGTTGAAGGATGTACAAATGGTCGTAGACCTGGACGATACCGGTACTCGCTGGGATGCTTACCTGGCCGACATTTCAGCAAACCCAATCGACCCACTGGGTGAAACCCTGAATTTCGGTGACATCGCACCGGGTAGCAGCTCAAGCCAAACTTATCGCTGGGCTGCCAGATCATTGATCCCAAATGTAGAAGAAGCCTTCGACATCACGTTCAACCTGATCCCGGTATACCAAGTGGTATATAGCAAGTCAGATGCCTTCGTAAGCAAGTGCCATGTGTCTGAATAAGACAATTTGATGATTGCTCGTTGAGCAACCTGAAACGACAAGCCATCCCGTCTAATGAGCTTGTCGTTTCAGCACATCTAAATCCATGTTTTTAACTCTTTCGTTTCACTGCATCTTTCCTAAAGCTTCTCCCTTCAATTCCAGAAATAAACTCCCGAAAAACGATAGGTTAATATAAAAACCTTAAATCAAACACTCATCCGATCTCAAAACACATCGTTTACAGCATAAAAAAGGTTAAATAACATACAGAAAAAACAACAAAAGAAAAATCGTGAAAAACCTACTTGATAACTCATTAGAAAGCTGCACAACAAAAGAAAGGGAAAATTTCATTTCAAAAAGGATAAAACAGCAGTTTGATTACAATAAAAATAAAACCCCCTTTCATACCAACCGACTCCCCGAATATGGAAAAATTGCAAACCTCAGTTATGAAGACTTATTTAAAGCCATTCCTTATATGACAAAATCAGAGGTTCGCAATGCCGAGTCCCCCATGTCTTTGGTCGCAAATGATGACATTGCAAACCTTCGTTATTCCTACTCTTCTTCTGGAACAACAGGCAAACCAGCCTATTCATTTTTTAGCGAACAAGATAATGATGCATCAATTATCAGCCTGACTCGTACTATCCCCGAACTGCAAAGCAATAAACAGGAATTAACCGTCTATAACGGTTACAACCAGGCGCATATTTCTGGCCCCTTATTTAACTCCATGTTCAGGCATATTGGAGGATTACCAGTACCCAGACGGTTTGGCATTTCCGATGAAGTTGCTTATGAACAGATAACAGAAACCAAGTGCAACATATTAACCATACCTTGGACTTCAACAAATAAAGGCGGTTCTTTAGAAGATCTTCTAAGCACTGAAGCAAAATTAGGAGGGAATTATATTAACGGCGACAATATAAAGGCTATTTATTGTTCCAGCATTGAACTATCAGAAGATTTAGCAGAAGAAATTCAAGATTTAGATATCCCGTTAATCTATAACAGTTATGGCACAACAGAAGTGTCTATCGTAGCCGTCTCCTGCCAAAGTAATCCCTTATCCATGCATTTATTACCGGGAATGACCTGGGCTGAAGTGGTCGATGCTCAAGGAAATCTAACCCCGAGTGGCGAGGTGGGAAGAGTGATAGCAAGCCGAATAATGAGCCAGCGCAATGATGAAATCACGACCTGTAATAGTTCCCAATATTTCTTTTACGAAATTGGCGATGAAGTATTAGTGGATCGCAGCCCCTGCCAATGTGGCAGAACCACCCCCAGAATAAGCCAGATACGCCGTTTTTCCGGGATTAACGACAATATCGAAGGTGGCTGTCAAACCTTGTAACCGAGTCTGAAAATCATGTTAACAATACCGAATTACATTGATGGATGCGTTAAAAACAGCCAATCACCTTTCACCTTATACTCCTGCGAAGGACTTCCCTATGCTGAAGCATACTTTGCAACGCCCGCTCAACTCAGGAAGTTCAAACGCGCAATTCCCAGTATCAAAAAAAGGTTAAACACAATACCTGTCGATACCCTCATTCACTTGCTGCAACAAGCCTTTCAAAACTTCATCAATGACGAAACGGCAGAGCACACAGCGAAATTATCCGGTGTTCCATCGGTCATTATTAAACAAGACTGGAATACATTACGCCTTTGGTTTGAAGCCCTTCCAGACTACCTGCAAGACAATTTCGGTTCAGAGAATTATCAACGAAGTCCGGTCATTCACCCCCTAAGCCACAAAGATTTTCGGCGTTTTCAAGCCAAAGGCCCTCTTATATCAATATTACCTTCAAATTCAGAGATCGAGAGCCTGGTACTCATCGCTATCGCGCTTTTATCGCGCACTCCGGCACTATTAAGAAGTTCAAGGAGAGGAACTTCAAATTACATCCCTACAACGTTTTTACAATGCTTCAACAAAGTTGTGGATCAACATACCTTCTCCAGCGACATCGCCGAAGCACTCATGTCGGCCGTTTGCGTCGCTAACTTGCAACAGGATTCTGTGGCAGATGTCATTGAGCAACTTGATGTAATAGATGGGGTGTACTATCTATTTGGCTCTGACAAAACGCTCCAAGATTTCAAACATGCAATCCCCAAGAATAGAACCATCGTTGAGTTTGGAACCGGATATGGTGTGTCGTACCTGTCCTCTAGTGCCGAACTCGACTCAAGCCTGAATAATATTTTGGAGTCGGTCAGCTATCGCAATGGCACGCAATGCACCAATACCAAGCTGCTTTACGTTCATCAGGACATTTACCCTCAAGTCATCGACGAATTATTCACTCGCTCCTTAGCGAAAAAATATCAGCCCTCTGATGTGCTCGGTGGAGAGTCCACTATTGGCCTGTTACCACCCGAGAGTCAAAAATCAGTGAAAAGCCATGCAGCAAACCTTGTACACAGCGAGCAACTGCACATCAATAATAAGTCGACTGGACTCTCTTTTATCGAATTACAACCAGAAGAAGTTTTCCCGGAATACCCGGCTCCGATTTGTGGAGTCCGCAAAGTAAAGGATCATCAGGATTTCCTTGAAAGCATGAAAAACGATCTGGAACGAATGTGTATGTCGCGCAATCTGGTGTCATCCATTTATTCCAGTGACAATGTTGAAATCCAGAGCCTGATAAATAGCATCCCTTCACATTCAATCCGAGTGAATCTGCCTACAACCCGATTCGCACTGCATATTGAACATCAGGGAAAAAGCCTGATCTCTTCACTGATGCAGGTGCAAACTGTAGAAGGATGGGAAAGCATGGAGCTATCAGATTAATAGCTATCAGATTAATAGCTATCGGATTAAGAGCAATCGTGTTTGAAGACAAGAAAATCGCCTAATCGGATAATGGCACAAAATAAAACAAGCAATCCGATTTGGCGATATCTGCTCTTGTCGTCACCATAAAAAGCCTTAAGGGCTGTTTACATTTCAACTGACCATTCTGGATAGCAAAATAATCCTCTACCCTTTTCCCGGTTTCTGACGAGTCCAGACAGAAATGTCGTAATCCATCAGGGGATAAATACCCCAACACATCATCAGGCTGAGTCACACCAAAGTTGTGCCGCTCCACGTCCTGACAAATAGTGATATCCAGCTGTGGGTTTAGTCTTTCACCATAACCAATACTACTCTCGGGCATGATTTGTAATCGTCTGGGATGCTTTAGTAACGCCATATCCTGTTGTATTTCAAACAAGCTGCCTTGATTCAGGAACTTCATCATGCCGTCAAGGGCGGTAACATCCGCTTCGCGGTCTTGTACACCGCCGCACTCAATAGTGACAACAGGGCAACCGAAATCCACTTCCATCAAGCTACCGAGGCGAATATCGGTAACGATAATGCGATGCGTAAAATACGAAGCTAATGCCAGCGTTTTCTCGCATTCAGTAATAGCGACAGAAAAAGCAGGGCCACTGCCAGAGGTATTGTGAATATCCAACACCGCTTCCGGCTGATATTCAGTAATCAATTCCTGGATGGATTTCGCCAACTGACCTTGCAGATCATCATAAGGCGCTATAAAGCAGCGGTTTAAATCGCGTTTTCCCGGCAACATGCGATGCGTAAAAACCGGCTCGGTTTTGGCTGCCACAACCGACGCAATGATAAATTTCACATTGGTTTTAGGTGTCATTCCCTGTTTGAACAGCTGATGAATCGCCTTCAATCCCGACGGTTCGTTACCATGCAATAAGGTAACGATCACTCGAGTGCGAGTGGCATCTTCCCCATTAACATGAATAACCGTGGCGCCAGACAAACTGGCGAAAAACGCTTGGAAGCTTTCTTGCACCTGTTCAGGCTCGGGTTGATACCAATGATTAAGCTGAATAGCTGGCACTATTTCCCCTCATTGCTGGTAATTGTTCTTAATTCATATGTGGTTAAATCGAGGATTATTTCCATTTAGACACCGGTTCACCTTCGATCATATTCTGCAAATACTGACTCAACATTAAGTTTAAACTGTCTCTGCGAGAATGCGTTTTTTCATGCTCAGCGACCTTGTTCAATTGCCAGATCGCCCCCGTTTGTTTGTGTGCTAAGCGCTCTTCAATAACCGACATTAAATGATCGATTTCGCCCGGTTCGACATGCAATTGCGCCAAGCCTTGTGCCGCTAAAGGCAATAAAGCCTGAATAACGTCAACGATACTCACTTCCTGCAATGCCTGTTGTTTCGGTTGCGGCCACAAAATACGGGCATTGAGGCCATATTGCGCGGCACGATAAAAATTATATTCGGCATAAGTAAAAGGTAACTTGCTGATAAACCCATCAACATCATCCGCTAGCGCTTGAGTCAGGCCAATCGCCAGAGCGGCATTAGCCATCATATCCGTCACTGTTGGGCCAGCAGGTAAAGCGCGGAACTCAATTCTCAGATGCTGGTCTTTGCCAGAATCAAACACCGCACGGTTCCAATTCCACACCGTTCCATGATGCATGGATAATTCTGCAAAAGCGTTGTCTTCAGATAATAAAGGAATAATAGGAGGATAAAGTGCGACGTTCTCGGCGAATAATTCCCATACCCCTTCGCGCACCCAACCGTTACCAAAGTGAACTCTGGGAGGGTTCTTCCAATGGCTATTGTGATGATCAACACGGCTATCAATGGACTGTTTAAACAAGGCAATTCGCGTTTCATGCCACAGCTTTTTATCCATGAATAAAGGTGAATTGGCAGAAATAGCCACAAGCAACGGCGTGACTAACTGTGCAGCATTGTACATATTCTTGAAGCGGCTCTGAGGCACTCTCAAATGCAGCTGAAATGAGGTATTCGCCCCTTCCAACGTCACTTCATCACAGTAAGTTTGCAACGACTCATCACCATTGATGTTGATGTGAAAGGCTTCGCCTCTCAAATCAGATATCGCCTTGGTTAACACACGGTAACGAGGTAAATCCGTCATACAATGGCGCTCAAGATCTTTATGCTGCAAAGTGGGTAAGATGCCAATCGCCATCACTTGAGAATTCAAACCATCGGCAATACTTTGAACAGAGTCCAGCGTTCCTCTCAACTCCTTATCCATTGTCGTAAAAGGCTTACCTTGCGCCATAACTGGCGACAAATTGAACTCCATATTGTAGCGGTTCAATTCTTCTGTTAGCTGCGGGTTATTGGCAATTTCCAGAATTTGCTGGTTAATCATGCGAGGATTAAATGCTCTATCAACCAGATACAATTCCAACTCCGCGCCTATTGAGGTATCGCCCTGTTCCAGTTTAGAGTCATCCAACAGGCTCTTTAAATCATCCAACTGCTGATACAAGCGAGAAACAAACTCTTGATACTGCTCGGTGTTAAAGTCTTCCTGCTGAAAGAATTGCCCCATATAGCCCTACCTGTTTGTAATATGATTTTATTATTCTCAAATATCAGGCTAGAAGTTTTGCCATATTTGTTTATTGATTAGTATCAAGTTCAGCTCATTCACGCCCGCACTCGAAGAAACTCAGAGTAAGAATTCATCCTCCGTAGCAATCATGCTATTATTCCGCCACTATCAATGCCGCCGATTTAACGTTACCTGGAGTATTACCCTAAACACGTTGAAAATCAGGCGCAAAACATAACAAAAAGCCAATCCCATCGTTGTGAATACCAATACGTCTCAGTCATCCTATTCGGTACATCAGGTCGCACTCGATCTGCTCTTGGCAGGATGTGTTAGTAAAGGGTTAAAGCCTGCCGATTTACTGGAAAAAATTGGTGAACAACGCAACTTTTTCAGTATAGAAGGTAATCGCCTTCCATCACGTAAGTTAGGCAAATTGCTACGACTTGCGAGCATTACCCTGAACGATGAAACGTTGGGCTTTTTGCAACGTCCAACCAAACTTGGTGGTACAGAGCTCGCGCTGACCAGCGCCATGAGCGCAACCACACTAAAGCAAGCCATACAAAATCTCGGACGTTTCTGTTCACTCGTTCATGACGATATGAACCTCATCCTCACCGAATCCGAACAGGAAGCGAAGCTGTCACTGCATTTATCACCCATGCAAAGCAGCACGCCCGTGGCTCAAAAGCCCGCAATTTTTGTCATGATGGTGTTGCTGTTTCTGGTGCGTTGGATGTCGTGGTCGGTTAATCGTCAGGTGATGCTTAATCACGTCACCATGCAAGCGCCCGAGCCGGTTTTCGCCGAAGACGTAGACACCATCTTCCCATGCCAGCATAGCTTTCATCATATTGAAAACGCCTTGATATTCAGCCGTGACTATCTGGATTTGCCTCTGGAACATAAAGCCGAAGACGTGCCCGCATTCGTCAAAACCCTGCCCGATTTTGTCACCACGCGCTTTGTCGATTCCAACCTGACAGGCCAGATAAAACGCATGTTGAAAAAGCGCGACAATATCGAGTCTCTACCGTTAAAAGTGATTGCCGAAGAGCTGAATAAAAGCCCGCAAACCATACGCCGACATCTAAAACAGGAAGGTATTACCTTTGCTGAAATCAAAGAGAATGTGCGCCGCGATATCGCCATTTATCACTTAAAACAACAAGAGACGCCAATCAAGAATATTGCTTATCTGGTGGGATTTTCAGAACCCAGTGCTTTTATTCGCGCTTTTAAGAACTGGACAGGACTAACACCGGGCGAATTCAGAGAAAAATCTCGCGCCTCAGAGTAGTTCAGCCATTGCGAGTGAACGTTTTTGTCACCTTGTTGCTCTCATCCGTCAACTTACCTCCCTGCAAGACTTTGTTAAGTTAGTCCCCATTTCAATTTGGGCATAGTCCAACCGTTAAGGAACTCATCATGATCCCACGTACCTTATTTGATTCAGAGCACGAATTATTGCGCGACAGCTTACGTCGCTTCCTTGAGAACGAAGTTGTTCCCCATTATGAAGAATGGGAAAAAGCGGGAGAAGTCGACAAAGCATTATGGAAAAAAGCTGGCGAGCAAGGTTTTCTTTCGCCAATGGTGCCAGAAGAATACGGCGGTTTAGGCTTGGACTTCCTCTATAACACTATTGTTACCGAAGAAATCGGTCGCATGGGATTAAATGGCCTGGGTTGGCAGCTTCATTCTGACATTGCCGTTCCTTATATCACCCGTTTAGGTACAGAAGAGCAAAAACAAAAGTACCTGCCAGGTACAGTATCTGGTGACATCGTCACAGCCATCGCTATGACAGAACCCGGTGCAGGCTCAGACCTGCAAGGCGTAAAAACCACTGCGCGCAGAGATGGTGACGAGTATGTCATCAATGGCTCAAAAACCTTCATCACTAATGGTCAACATGCAGACTTAATTATCGTTGTTGTTAAAACCGATCCCAGTGCTGGTGCAAAAGGCACCAGTTTGATTCTGGTAGAAGCAAACACGCCAGGATTCGAGCGCGGCACAAATCTGGATAAGATTGGCATGAAGTCGCAAGACACGTCCGAGCTTTTCTTCAATGATGTTCGCGTTCCGGTTAGCAACTTGCTTGGTCAGGAGAATCAGGGCTTTGTTCACTTAATGGAAGAACTGCCACAAGAACGTTTGACCGTTGCCGTTCACGCTATGTCGATCTGTGAGTCTGTACTGCAACAAACCGTTGAATATGTGAAAGAACGTCAGGCATTTGGCAAGTCAGTGGCTACATTCCAAAACACCCAATTCGTTCTGGCACAACTGGATGCAGAAATCACAGCAACGCGGGTATTTATCGACCGCTGCATTGAGCTACACGTTAAGAAAGAGCTGTCTACAGTTGAAGCATCGAAAGCCAAACTGCTGGCAACAGAACTGCAAGGCAAGGTCGTTGACCAGTGTCTGCAATTATTCGGTGGCTATGGTTACATGCTGGAATATCCGATTGCTCGGGCTTTCGCTGATGCCCGTGTTATGCGCATCTACGGCGGAACCAGCGAAATCATGAAGCTGATCATTGGCAGAGATTTACTGGCAGATAAGTAACAATTCTAAAGCCTAAAGCCGCTTGCTAAATACCTGTTCCAAACTATCAGTCACCTGTAGAGAATTAGGAGCAAACCCTCAGCCCTGCTTTTCACTTGATGAATCGACGAAGCGGCTGTGGAGCCTACATGGAAGTATCCACGGCGAGTTTGCGATAAATCTCTATGGGTGACTGACAATTAAACACAGCTATTTAGCTATGATTTCCCTCAAGCTTCAAGTGGCTTTTTTAATGTCGTATATTGCTCTGGAGCTTATTTTCTCTGGTTCTACGCCTAATACTTCACGCTTTTGGCCAAATTAATAATGGCCTGTGAGAAATCTTGTTTTAGCTCGTCCTGGCGATACTGTAATTCTTCAATCGCTTTGAGAATATTCTCTTTACCGGGATGATTGGTGATCACAACAAACCCGGGCATCATCATCACCGACGCCTGTGTGCCCGGGAAAAAATTAAACTCCTGCAAACTTTCGTTATCGAGGATAACGCCCTCACTATCAACAGATACCTGGCTCACACAAACATGAGAAGCGGTAAACTGATTGACGGAATAGTCATCAAAACCGCATTGCTCTGTATCAAAATGCATTTCATCTTGCATGGCTCTTTATCCTATTTGTACCATTTGACTCTATTTGCAATTGCCACACAGCATTAGCAAACAACCAGAATACTGTATATATTTACAGTTTAATATTATTTGTAGAACAAAGCATCTCTTTTATAAATGGTTTCGTTTAGAATACGCGCGCACTTTTCCCAAGATGAGACGTACAACAGGAAGAACCATGCTTATTTACCTAATGATTGCCATCGCTTTAATTATCATCGCGGGACTGTCGTGGTACGCAGCATCATTGTTATTGCAACTAAAAAAACAAAATGAAAACCAAAGAGCGCAGCGAACAGAGAGAAATCTGAATATCGCCGAGAGCATTGAGGGTATAGTGTTAGCAATGGAGCAAGGCCAATGTGATTATTCAGAAGGCGTGATACGCTTATGCGTTTTACTGGATCACTTTGCGCCAGAAAAGCCTGTCGACTTCCAACAAACCTACCCACAAATGCACCTTTTTTATAGCCAAATCAAAGATATGGCGACACACAGCAAACGTGCCGCCTTACCCAAAAACGAGCGGATGAAACAAGACGTAGAACGCTTGAAATACGAAGCAGAAAGTAAAGCGGTTATTGAACAGAACGAGTTGCCAAAGTTAAAAGAATATATAACGCTATTTTTACAACAAAATACGAAATAACAACTTAAGTGAATAGCATACGTCAGAATAGTGATGATAAAAGCCTGATGATAAATGGCTGATGATAAATGGGTGCAGATAAGTGGGTAATAATAAATGAGTAATACTGACTACTTGGCATGGCAATTTCAGGGAAAGAATACCTCTCTACAACTAGCAACTAAAACACTCAACCGCAATCTCCAGCCTGATGAAATACTTGTTAAAAATCAAACAATTGGCATCAACCCGGTAGACTGGAAACTGATTCAAAACAATCCGCAAAACTGGCCTGTAGGGCATACGCCCGGCGTTGATGGCGCGGGAACAGTAATAAAAATCGGGGCACAAGTACCGGGAAACCTTCTGGGCAAACAAGTTAGCTATCATCAAGCGTTAGCTCTACCCGGTAGTTTTGCCGAATATACGATTTTAAAATACAACCGAGTCATAAAAATTCCTGAACATTTCCCAATGCCAGAGGCCGCAGCCACGCCTTGCCCAATGCTCACCGCCATATTAGCGTCCGAGAAAATTCCAGTAAAAGCCAACAAACGAGTTCTGATATCCGGGTTTGGTTCTGTTAATAAAATCCTGACTCAAATACTGCACAAGCAAGGCTTTAGCATCGACCTCCTATCAGCCAGTGCCAATCAAACTCAAGCAGAATTTCTTGGCATCACTCATATTTACCGAAGAGTCGAAGCATTAAACAGCAATTATTACGCTATTTTCGACGCCACCAGCCCACAAAGAGCCACAGAATTAACTCAATATCTATCGGCAAATGGGCATATTGTCTGTATTCGGGGCCGGGTAGAAAATCACCAGTTTGAACCTTTCACTAAAACTATTTCCTATCATGAAGTCGCACTGGGAGCATTACATCATTTTGGCAGCGATGAAGATTGGCAAGTGTTAATCAGCAAAGGCGAAGCGCTACTTTCAGATCATCTTCACAACAAACTTCAGCTCGATAGCCCCGTCGTATTTCCATTCTCCGACATAAACCAGGCGCTAACTCATAGTGAAAAGATAAGAACGAAAGCGGTTGTGGCAATAACCTAAAGCACTCAAAAGATGGGATAAGAAAATATAGCCCTTTCAAACAATTTCCTTATCCCAAACAAAGGTTTTTAATACAAAACTAGAACGGTTGACCGTCATTAAGCAGCATAAGCGTAGAAGCTTCTTGACCAGTGGCACTATAGTGACTTCTAAAAGCAACCAACAATGCTTGGTCAATACAAGCATCCGTTTGCCAGATAACAGTTCCAAACATCACATCTTGATAACTATCCTCAAAGATGCCAATTCTTGCAGAACGTCCCGGCCTAACAATAGCCCAACTATTAATAGGGCTCGTGCTAATCGGTGAATTGGATGAATTAAATTCCCCCTTCAGCTCATAAGACTGTGGGTAGTAAACAGAACCATCATAGTTTTTAAAGTGCAACCTGACGTTAATGTATTTATCACTCGTGTTGGTCACCGTAACGTAACCCGTCCACTTGCCATGAGTAAGAAAAGGCGGCAAATACAGAGAATTAGTTGACCCCTGCCCATCCTCACCATGAGGAATAGAGTAACAGGTCGCAGGAGGAGCATTACCACCCGCCTGAGCCAATAAAGGCATTGAAGATAATACTAAAGCCGAAAATACTGATAGTGTGTTTTTCATATTGATATCCTTAAATTACGAGTTGTATTACATACCTGTGCAGCACACCGACTGTGAAAAAACAGACTCACAGAAGAATTGCGATACGGAAGATGAGACCAGTCACACCTTTATTTAATTTCAGCCCGGAATAAAACAAGGCATAGCAACAAAGGTTAACCCATTGTTATAAAAGAGGTTATTAACAATTTCTTATTATCCCAAGCTATGATCATTTAAGGATTTTCTCCATTTCACTCATACAGCCATTTAATACCGCAAATCAGAGTTCACGAAAGCAAATACATACACCTAAGAACCTTTCCTTTTTTCACCAGCACAATGTTCTTCGGAAAGATTTAATCCCCATCACTATAAAAAATACTCAATATCATCAAGTTTTTAGAAGCATTGTTTGGTTAATGAGCTGGAAACAGGTAATGTTAACGAGTTGTTAACTGTCTGTATAAATGAGTAGTAAGTAGTATGATTAAAACAAAATATTCCAAAATACACCTTATGGTGGCACTCAGCTTAACGGGATCTCTTGGCTTTATTGGGCAAAACGCACTTGCTCAAGAAGATGCAGCAGCTCCCCCTGAAGAAGTTATCGCTCTGGAAAAGATCATCGTTACATCACAGCGCAGGGTTGAAAATCTGCAAGATGTTCCACTGTCTGTTCAGGCAATGTCGGCAGAAGGCATTGAACGCGCTTCTATCGACAAAATTGAAGACCTGCAACTCTACATTCCCAACCTGTCGATGACCGAAACCGGTATCAGCACTCAAACCTACATTCGAGGCATCGGTAGCGGTAATAACCAAGGCTTTGAGCAATCGGTCGTGCAATATATTGACGGTATTTCCTACGCCAGACCCCAACTTACCCGCGCCCCCTTTTTCGACATGCAGCGCGCGGAAGTGCTACGCGGCCCTCAAAGTATTCTGTTCGGTAAAAACGCGGTTGCAGGTGCATTAAACCTGACCACTGCCGAAGTGTCTGAGTATTCCGAAGGCAAGCTGATGGCTCAGCTCGGTGAACATGGTATTCGTGAATACCAAGCCATGTTTAACTTCCCCATTGTTGAAGACAAGATGTTTGGTCGTTTGTCATTGCGTAGCTACAAGGAGGATGGCTATGTGAAAAACACTTACACCGATAGCGACGAACCTCAGCGCGACGACTTTTCCGTGCGAGGCAAATTGCATTATCTCGCCACCGACAACTTAACCATTAATATCAAAGCTGAACACAGCACTTTTGATACTAAAGGGCGTCAAATCGAGATCATTCAGGATGAAGGCAACCCCGGCAATGCATTTGCCACAACCTTGGGAGCAGGATTTGGCTTGACCGAAGCCATCACAGAGACGGATTTGGACTATCGCAGACAAGCCGACGGCGGCGATTACAGTAAAAACGATTCCACCAGCTATGTGCTTGATGTGAACTACGACTGGAATCAATACGAAGTTCGTTTTACTGCCGCCTTTGTTGAATATGAATACGACGACTTGTGCGACTGTGACTATATCGCCGCACCTTTGTTCACCGTCCCCATGCAAGAGGACTATGAACAAACCAGTTACGAGCTGCGCATTGCTTCTGACACGGCTCAAACCATTTCATGGCAAGCCGGGCTTTTTTATCAGGAAGCTGAGTTAAACTTTAATGACAAAATCCTTATCCCAACAGGCAATGTTGGCTCCCCATCATTAAGCGTGATCCCAACCGCAGTAGCCGCACTAACGGGCAATGTCGCATTGGGGCAATCCATGTCAGGCACCAGTGCAGCGCGTGATTTTGAACAAGACTCTGAACATTTCTCGGTATTCTCACAAGCCACCTGGAATATCAGCGATGCACTAAAAATCAGTGCAGGTTTG
This sequence comes from Paraneptunicella aestuarii, assembly GCF_019900845.1. Taxonomy (NCBI): domain Bacteria; kingdom Pseudomonadati; phylum Pseudomonadota; class Gammaproteobacteria; order Alteromonadales; family Alteromonadaceae; genus Paraneptunicella; species Paraneptunicella aestuarii. Next base: position 3,548,876 of record NZ_CP074570.1, read on the forward strand.
CGCTGGTCTACGGAAGACAAAACCGGCTATCGTGAAATCAATATTTACGATACCGACACAGGCAACATCACCACTAGCCCGTATGCGCCTATCGTCTATAACAACTTATTTGCCATTGAAAACCAACAGCTGACAGGGCATGAATTAAATGGAAGCCGTTCTGAAAGCTCGCTGGATCCAAGCATTAATATTCAATATTACTTCGACCCAGACACCATGATTTACCTGTCGCGCACAGAAGGTTCAAAATCAGGCGGCTTTGACGCACGCGCCAATACAGTCGATTCTTTTGAATTCGAAGATGAAGGGGCGATTTCCTACGAATTGGGTCTGAAAACCACATTCTGGGACAACCGCGCCCAAATCAACATCGCCGCCTTCCAGATTGACTACGACAACCTTCAAGTCAGCCAGTTCGACGGTACATTGGGCTTCGTAGTGAGCAATGCCGATGCGGAAATCTCAGGCGTTGAAATTGATGGTCGAGTGGCCTTAATGGAAGACCTGACATTGGCCTACGCCTTGTCTTACCTTGACCACGAGTACACAGACTATGTCAATGGCAACTGTTACTACCGCCAAGGTTCAGATACAACGAACCCGGATTTTCAAGCCAGATACAACCCTGAAACCGGCTTATGTAACTACAACGGTTTGTCGGGGCAGTACACGCCGAAATTCAATGCCAACCTGAATCTGGATTACTACTACCCACTGGGTGATTACAACCTGCATTTAAACGGCAACCTGGCCTATGTTAGCGAGCAGGATATCCATCAAAACCTGGATCCAAACTTCAAAATTGGCGGCTATTCGAAAATGGATTTGAGAGTGAGTTTTGAAGCCGAAGAGTGGTCAATTTCATTGTTAGGCAGAAACATCACCGACAAAGAAATGATCACCTACGCAGGTAACTCACCGCTTTCCGGAACCTTTGGTGCCGACACCATTTATGCTTTTGTTGCGCCACCAGCCACATGGACACTAGCGTTTAATTACAGATACTAAGCCGATATCAAACAACAGTACAAGGTGCGAATAGCACCTTGTACTTATCGCATCTTATTTATCAACTCAGGTTTCATCACGATGGATCAGCTTTTCCACATTTAACGGCACATAGTCGCGCATTAAATCCAGTAAACAACTGGCGTCATCTGCCATCAGCATCATGTCGCGGTGCGCTTGCTTCATAAAGCCCTGTTCAACCGCATGATCAACAAACTGAGATAACTTGTCGTAATAGCCTTGCACATTCAGCACACCAATAGGCTTTTGGTGAAACCCAAGCTGAGCCCAGGTCAGCACTTCAAATAATTCCTCGAACGTACCCAAACCGCCCGGAAGCGCAATAAAACCATCGGCATAATCCGCCATTGCCGCCTTACGCTCGTGCATAGAACTAACGATTTTAAGCTCGGTTAATCCATGATGTGAGACTTCCTTATCCACCAAGGCTTGCGGAATAACACCAATGACTTCACCGCCATTTTCCAGTACAGCATTGGCAATTTTACCCATCACACCAATACTGGCTCCGCCGTACACCAAACCAAAACCTCGCTCCACCAACTCATGAGCCAGGGCTTTTGCCGCTTCGTAATAAATAGGAGAGTTACCCGGGCTAGAGCCACAGTAAACACAGATCCTTTTCATGCAAATAATCCTTCCAATATAAAATTGTTATTATGCGTTAACATCCACCAGCAAGCGCCCGGTGATCTGCCCTTTCAACAGTTCATCGGCTTTAGCAACACACTCATGCAAGGTGATTTTGGTAGCAATAGCATCAATATAATCCGCCATATCCATCTGAGCTAAACGCTCCCAGGCTTCGATTCGATCTTGCAATGGGCGCATCACACTATCAACACCTAACAGGCTCACACCGCGAAGAATAAAAGGCGCTACAGTCGCAGGAAAATCCATACCTTGCGCCAAACCACAAGCCGCAACCGCGCCGCCATATTGAATACTCGCGCACACATTCGCCAAAGTGGTACTACCCACAGAATCAATGGCAGCCGCCCACCGCTCTTTCATTAAAGGTTTACCCGGCTGCGATAATTCAGCACGGTCGATAATCTCCGAGGCTCCCAACGACTTAAGATAATCAGACTGCGCCATACTGCCCGTTGAGGCAACAACGCGATAGCCCAACTCCGACAGAATTTTCACCGCCCAACTGCCAACACCGCCAGTTGCACCTGTCACCAACACATCACCACTTTCGGGTTTGATATTGTGCTTTTCCAAAGCAATGACACACAACATTGCGGTATAACCCGCCGTACCAATAACCATTGCCTGTTCAGCGGAAATCGCTGCCGGCAAAGGGATGAGCCAATCACCATTCACCCTCGCCTTTTGTGCCAAACCGCCATGATGCTTTTCACCCACACCAAAACCATTCAGCAGCACTTTGTCGCCGGCCTTAAAATGCGCATGGGCGCTTTGAGCCACAGTACCCGCAAAATCAATACCCGGCACTAAAGGAAACTGGCGAACAACCGGCGCTTTACCGGTAATCGCCAAAGCATCTTTGTAATTAATGGTGCTAAAAGCCACATCAACCAACACATCCCCTTCCGTTAAAAAGTCATCGGAAAGCTCAGTAAGCAAGGTCTGATAGCCCTGCTCGTTCTTATCAACAAGTAATGATTTGTACATAGTCGGTTCCTGTTTTAAGCATGATGCCGCTTTCAAATATGAACCTAAGACTTTAGCTCTCAGAAGCCAAAAACTAAAGGAATGAACGCTTTTTCTCGCCTAAACAGCATACTCGCCTAAGCAATCTCGAAGTCAGAAATTTAAAAGTTCGATTTAGTGGTCACCAGAAATTCCACATTATTCACATGCTCACCGCTGATCATTGGGAACGACATATCAATGTGAATCACCTTGGTGTCGGAAGCGTGGCGAGAGTACAAGCGAGCACCAATACCCACGCTGGAAAGCCAACCTTTCTCCTGGTTATCAAATTCATCCAACCCCGACGCTTTCCCGGTATCCACAAATACCGCGCCACCCAGCTCAAACAAATTATAGATATTGATATCGGGGTAATAACGCAGCTCACCAGTGAATGCGAATTTACGGTGACCGCGTTGAAATTCCAGCGGATACCCACGCACACCACTTTCTTCACCAATGGTAATAGGTTCATCAAGATAGGGGTTTTTACTCAAGGTTAGATGTTGTGCAGCATACAGGCCAAATTTCGGGCTGAGCCTATAAAAGAGTTCGTTTTCAAGATTCATCACATAGCGCGATGAGTCTGTGCTACCAAAATTGGAAACAAAATCCATATTGGTTAACAGCAAAGTCGATTCAGATAACTGCGTCCCCTTGCTGGCTTCAAAATCCAAGATATAGCGCGACTCGTCATTGGAACGTGACGCAACATTAACGCCCAACTTCGCCATAAAACGCCAACCAAAATTGAAATCCTCAATTTGATTAATCACATGCACATTATTCAATTCATGAAAGTCATCTTCCAGGTACTCAAATTGAACAAAAGGAACCAGATACTCTCTGTCGGAAGGCAAAAAGATATCGTAGTCAGAGATCACCTGATTGAACAATCTCTGTGAATAATCCACCCCAACCTGATATCTCAGTACAGAATCAGGAGAGCGAGAATAGAGCTGCCCCCAACTCGCTCGCGCCAGCTTTTCGGTATAATCCAGCGCAAAGTAATCCTGACCATTTAAGAAATATTGCTGAGTAAGATCCGCGTTATATGCCGCAATCTCAAAAGCCGTTTGAGTGTCAAAACTCACAAAGGGCTTCACAACACTTATTCCTTGTGTACTACCATCATCGGTATTCGATAAGGAAAGATTACTATGAATGTTGTAGCCCATAAACAGCGGGAAATTGGTATCAAGAATGTAGCCAGAACGCTGTGCGTCCTTGAAATATTCGATCTCAGCATCAATGCCATAACCAAACAAATTGCGCTCTTTCAGGCCAATAGAAAACTTGTTTTTGCCACCTTTACGACCAAAATCGAAGGTGGGCATCAGAGTCCATTTATCGCTGGTTTCAACAGCCACCTTACCATCATCAGTAAACGACGCCTCGGCAGAGCGAATGTATTTCAGTGTACGCAGATGGCGTTCAATCTCCTGTAAATCCTGTTCATTCAAACCACACTTCTCTTTCAGAAACGCCAACTCATTACGGATCGTATATGGCTTGGTAACAAAGTTGAGTGCATTGGCAAGTTTATGCAACCAGATGGTTTCAGGATCATTCAAATCAAAAATGTCATTGGTTTTTATCACCAACTCAGGAGTAGGCGGGCATTCTTCCGCCAGCAACGACGATGAAAAACATAAAGCAGCAACAACAAACAGAGACTTTTTACACATACCATGCGACTAAAATGATGGATAGTGATTAAAGATTAGCCAAAGGATCTTACGAATTGCTTAAGCGAGAACTGAAATGTTTTTATGACGCAGGACTAAGAACAACAAGTAGCCAGGTGAGAAACAGACACAACAAGAACAATCTGAAAAAATCGTTTTTAAAGAAACGCATGCAATGCCCCTGAGATTAATACAAAAAAGCGGCGGGAACGAAAACCAACAAAGAGAATCTTCCTCCCGCCGCAAGTACATATTCAGAAAATCCCTTTCCCACACCTGATTTCCCCGTGTGTTATCAATAAATGTGTAAATAAATCAGGTTATGCACGACAGCCCAAAATAGTTAAACCAATCTGACCAATCTGGCTGCCACAGTAGTGTTGAACTCCCTGTAATTTAAAGCTCCTTCCCGATATGAGTGCCAAAGTTACAGAAGCCACAATCACGAAGACCAACGCCAACACCCTACCGTTTTTCAAGCGCCACCAAGTCATGAAAACAAATCAATGCATGGCTTTTTCGCTCAAACATCAAATGAAAATACTGCCTGTCGTTAATGCCACAAGCTTCCAACAATTTAAGAAACTGATTAATACTTGGGTGCCCTACATTCTTCTCCCAATTCATCACTGTCTTACGCGTCTTCACACCAACAATCTGCGCAATTTCGGTGATGGTATACCGTGAATATTGGCGAATCGCCCTTAACTCTTCACCAGTGATAAACCGCATATTTTTTCCTCTACAACACCGCCCTGTACTGCCTAACCCTCTAATGTACAGCCCCTACGCCGCCATACTGCTATCACGTAGATCCATAAAACGTATATAAGTATCTATATCGAACCCACAGGCACTTACCATCAAGAAGAACTGGTTCACACTGGGAAAACCCACCTCCTTTTCCCAGTTTTCATAGGTCTTACGGGTTTTAACCCCTGCCGCCGTAGCCATTTGTAAAGTCGTTAAGCCTGCAAACTGGCGCATGGCTCTTAAGTCTGAACCTTTAATCTGTCGCATTATTTAACTCTCCATTTCACTGGTCTTTTTATTCTCACCATCAGCTTTTATTGTTAACATTCATAGGCTTTGCTTATTGCAGTTGGCTAATTGCTGGTTCATTCAAGCATTCTGCAATATCAATCAAAACAGAGATCTTGTTAAAACACGTCCTCAAAAATGATTTGCAATGATATGGTAATGCACTTACTGTTAAAGTCAAATCATTTTTGAGGACAACCTTTGAAATGTAATAAATACAAAAGCTGTAAAGTAAGGGGTTAACTTGGATAAACTTTCTTTCGCCAGAAATAACGTTAAAAAGCTCAAAGACGAATGCGGCGGCTACAAACAACTATGGGCAAGATTGAATAAAGACAAGGAAGTGAATCGACGTGACACTCAAACTTTCACCAACCTGGTTAACCGAGGTGCATACAAGGCCGAACTCATCATTCAACTCATGGAAGAATTTGGCTTGGAAGACGTCACCCTAGGCGAATTCTTCAAGGGTGAAATACCGCGTAAACCAAAAGACTAAGAACAAAAAAATCAGCAATCAACAGAACAGGCTGGTAACACAAACACACAGTGGTATCATCGGGTTAATTTGTACTCAGTGTAATTTTTTACGTTATCTATGTCTGAATTCGATTTACCCACCGATGAAATATTGAAGCGCCGCATTCGCTACCTGTTAATGACAGAATACGACGGCAATGTCAGCAAGTTTTTCCGCCACGTATACCCAAATGAAACCGACTTTTCCGGCATGAAACGCTTCGAGTTTTACCTAAAACGCGGGCAATACAACCACAACTTCTTCCGCCTGCTGGCAGAAAAAACAAAACTAGGGCAAGTCACACTCGCCCGACTCTTTGATGTAAATATCAATAACGAAGACTTGTTTAAATAGCTCCAACAAATAGCGTCGCCCTGTAACCACAAACGACGTCGCCCTACAGCCACAACGACATCGCCCTACAACCACAACGGCGTCGCCCTGAATTTATTTCAGGGTCTCCCAAAAAAGATGCTGATATACATCAGCATGACGACAAATCTGAACTTATTAACATCACCCTGTAACCACAACGGCGTCGCCCTGAATTTATTTCAGGGTCTCCCAAAAAAGATGCTGATATACATCAGCATGACGACAAATCTGAACTTATTAACATCACCCTGTAACCACAACGACGTCGCCCTGAATTTATTTCAGGGTCTCCCAAAAAAGATGCTGATATACATCAGCATGACGACAAACCTGAACTTATTAACATCACCCTGTGACCACAACGACGTTACCCTGAATTTATTTCAGGGTCTCCCAAAAAAGATGCTGATATACATCAGCATGACGACAAACCTGAACTTATTAACATCACCCTGTGACCACAACGACGTCGCCCTGAATTTATTTCAGGGTCTATTGAATCGAGCCAGAATCTCACATTGTCGTTCCTGCGAAGGTAGGAACCCATTAACTCAAAGGCCAGCAACAGCGCACTTATTCAAACATCGCGTTTATAGATTACCGCCTTCGCGGTAATGACGAAGAAAGGAATGACCAACACAAAAAAAGCCGGACAAGTAACACCCGCCCAGCTCTTCAATACAAATAACAAAAGGTTATTTAAATAACTAACTTCTTAACCAATAAACAAAGCGCCCCAAATAACCAACCGGCTTGGTTCTTCCCGGCTCATAACAGCACTTTTTAATGCCTTCATTCAGCAGCATAGTACCCACTTCGTAGTGATGGAAATCCTCTTTACTACCCGTGGTTTCACACAAACCTTGCGCACTGTAATACAAATAAGCCTGCGCTTTTAACCTCATAATTGACGTTTCTTTAAACTTCTCAAGATAACGCTCTACATCTTCCAGAATGCTAAAAGCAACCGTGTTATCGTCAGTCTTGACTTGGTAGATTTTGGGCAAGGTCAAGGCAAGGAAAACGGTAAAGGTAGTGAATTGAGAAAGATAATCCCTCATATCCCACAAGAACCAACTGGCTGACAACGACATATTGGGCATCGTTGCACCATTAAGAGCAACCACATTACGGTCAATGTGTACCGCATAGCCCAGTAGTGCTTCAACCACTAATAATCCAATGGTTATAGACATGATCACGCGCAGTTTATGACGATTAATTATAAATAGCCCTAATGCTAATAAGCCGGAACTAACTGCAAAGAATAAGTAATGAAATCCTAGAACTTCTTTAGCCGGTAGTGACATCAACCATAATGAATTTCCGATGTGCGCGGCCACATACATAAATAATACAAACGCACTGCTAATAAATAAGTCTTTTTGGTTTTTATAGTGGTTGTACATTGTTGCTAAAAATAGCAGGGCTATATAAAGCAACGAAACGATTACCATAACCGATAAACTCATTGATAAAGAGTCCTTGTGTTTTTATTGTTAATCTGTTTCTACACCGGAACTACTAACCTATCCGGTAATAATGCAATATTAATTTGGATCTGGACCAGGAGGATTTCCGCCACCGCCACCAGGCCCCATAATTGTTATTGTTGAATCACCAGAACTAGCTTCAACAGTACCTGATCCAAACAAGTCATTAAACCAACCAGCTTGAGCAGAAGCGCTTAGCAACGCAAACAACATCACAGCGCCTAATTTCAATTTTATTTTCATAACAAATCTAACCTTCATAAATGATTTGACGGTCAGTATATTAACCGGGCAAGGTTGCCAGATCAACCTTTGGCTACAAATATATCTCAGAGTATTTTTGAAACATCAGTGATATCAATGTATTAGTTGCCAAACCGAAAGAAAATTGATTGAACACCTGACTTTCACATCCAAACCAAGCAACCAGGATCACAACAATGAGACACTTTTATATTATTTTCTCAACAACACAGATCAAGCTCTCACTCAAATAGTACAGACAGATGTCGCATGAGAATAGAAACCACAACTTCCCTGATAGAAAACGGCAAAGCCGATTATGAAAATCTGCAAGAATCTCTCGCCCTGTTAGAGCTCACAGGCTTATCAAAGACATCCCAAATGCCACCCCTTAATGAAGTATTTCAATGAACAAGTTACCGCCAAACCCACCCTGAAACATTGCTTGTTTCTGCAATTTCTCATAGCATCCCTTGGTTAACTACAAGTAACCAATTTTCCATAACTTCCAAAGCTTCTCGCAGGACAAACATTGTCGTTTACACATTGATTTTGAGAAGTGAATAGAAAAACCAGACATATAAACGGACGTGAAATGATCCCAAGTTATCAAGAGTTTATGCGCCCCTTCCTTGAGATTGCGCAACAAGCCAACGGTCAGGAAGTTAGACTTAGAGACGTGATCAACCAAATTGCCGATCAATTTCAATTAACCGAAGAAGAACGCGAGGAAACACTGCCAAGTGGCAAGCAACCCATTCTCGACAACCGAGTAGGCTGGGCTCGAACTTACCTGACCAATGCCGGTTTACTGGAAACCACCCGCAGAGCGCATTTTGTCATCACTGAACGTGGTAAACAGGCCATCGCCAACCCCAATACGCAAATTAATAACGCCTACTTAAGACAATTTGACGAATTTGTCGCCTTCACCAACAGAACCAATGGCAGAGATGCGACAGCAAACGAAGTAAGCGAAACAAACACAGAGAACACCGACAACGACATCACCCCGGACGAAGCCCTTCGCATCGCCTATAAAAAGATCAACGACGCACTGGCAGAAGACATCCTGGATCGCACCCGCAAAGTCACCCCCGCCTTTTTTGAAAACCTGCTAATCGAATTACTGGTTGCCATGGGCTACGGAGGAACAGGCGAAGGCGCAGCCCACCCACTGGGCAAAACAGGCGACAACGGCATTGACGGCGTTATCGACCAAGACCCCCTAGGCGTAGACCAAATCTACATCCAGGCCAAACGCTATGCCGAAGGCAACAATGTCGGCTCAGGTGATATTCGAGACTTTTTCGGCGCACTCAACCTGAAACGCGCACAAAAAGGCATATTCATCACCACCTCCGACTTCACCTCGTCAGCAAGAGATACCGCAAGAGATTTAGGCACGCGAATTGTACTGATTAACGGCACAGAACTCGCCAAACTCATGCTGCGCTACAACATTGGCAGCCGAGACGAACAGGTATTACACCTGAAAAAAATCGACGAAGAATTTTTTGAAAATTGAATAGCCACTGTCATTGATTCAATCATGCAGTGCTCATGTTCAGATTAATAATCCGTTTTACAAAATAAAAACAGAATTAAAGTAGATAATGACTAACAACAATTTCTCTTCAACCGCAGCATTTTTATGGTCAGTCGCCGACCTTCTTCGTGGTGATTTCAAGCAATCTCAATACGGGCGCATCATTCTTCCTTTCACACTGCTAAGACGCCTGGAATGCGTACTTGAAGCGACAAAACCCGAGGTGCTGGCAAAATACGAAACAGTAAAAGCCATGCCCATTGAAGCGCAAGACAAACTGCTCACCCACACAGCACAGTTAAGCTTTTACAACACCTCAAAAATGGATTTAAACCACCTTGGTGAAACCAATGTGGCGAATAACCTTGAGCGTTACATTCAGTCATTCAGCCCGAACGCGCGTGAGATATTCGAGCACTTCGACTTTTTCAACACCATCGACAAACTGCAAGAAGCCGATCTGCTATACAAAGTCGCCAAGCGTTTTGCCACCACCGACCTGCACCCAAACACCATCAACAACTACGGCATGGGGTTAGTGTTTGAAGAGCTGATCCGACGCTTTGCCGAAAGCTCCAATGAAACCGCCGGGGAACACTTTACCCCACGGGATATTGTTGAGCTGACCACCTCATTACTTTTCACCAATGAAGAAGAACTCACCAGCTCTGGCCTGGTGCGTTCCATCTACGACCCTACGGCGGGCACGGGTGGCTTCTTGTCATCCGCGATGGAATATGTTCACACGCTCAATGACAGAGCCGCTTTATCAGCCTTTGGTCAAGAGCTAAACCCGGAGTCCTACGCCATCTGTAAAGCGGATATGCTGATCAAGGGGCAAAAGGTCGATAACATCAAGCTGGGTAATACCCTATCGAATGACCAACTCCGCACAGAAAAGTTTGACTATATGCTGTCAAACCCACCGTTTGGCGTAGATTGGAAGAAGATCCAAAAACACATCAACGACGAACACGTTGAAAAAGGCTTTGAAGGCCGATTCGGCGCAGGTTTACCACGCGTGTCTGACGGCTCATTACTGTTCTTGCTACACCTTATCAGCAAAATGCGAAGTACAGGACGTACAAGTGTCGCGCCAGGCAGGACGCCGGAAGCGACCGAAGTAACAGGACGTACAAGTGTCGCGCTAGGCAGGACGCCGGAAGCGACCGAAGTAACAGGACGTACAAGTGTCGCGCCAGGCAGGACGCCGGAAGCGACCGAAGTAACAGGACGTACAAGTGTCGCGCCAGGCAGGACGCCGGAAGCGACCGATAGCGAAACAAAAAATAGCGGCTCACGTATCGGTATTATCTTAAACGGCTCACCCCTTTTTACTGGCGGTGCGGGTAGCGGGGAAAGTGAAATCAGACGCTACATTCTGGAAAACGACCTGCTGGAAGCCATTGTGGCACTGCCGACCGATATGTTCTACAACACAGGTATTGCCACCTACATTTGGGTGTTATCCAACCATAAGCCAGCCAAGCGCAAAAACAAGGTGCAGCTAATTAATGCCGCAAAAGAACGAGCCAAAACCAGTGGACGTGGTCGCGGCTCTTCGCTAAGTACAGGCGGTGAAGTGAACGGTGGCTCTTCACAAGAGAATGAAAATGTCTTCTATGCCGCCATGCGCAAATCATTAGGTAGCAAGCGCAAAGAACTCACGCCAGAGGCGATTGATATCATAGTGAAAACCTACGGTGAATTTGCAGAAAACGCATTTAGTAAAATTTTCGATTACCAAGCCTTTGGCTACCGCCGAATTACCGTTGAACGCCCACTGAAATTAGCGATTTACCCCAAAGATGCACAACACATTGAAGCCCTGCAAGCCGATAACGCATGGGCAAAAATGGATAACACCACACAGCACGCCATCCTTGACGCCCTTGCATCCTTTGAACAAGAGAAATACTTGTCTCGTGACAAGTTCCTCAAGCAACTAAAAGCCAAACTGACAACAGTAAAACTCAGTGCCGCACAGCTTAAACTGATAGTAAAACACCTTGGTAAGCACGACGACGAAGCAGAAGTGTGTAAAACCCAAGGTCAAATTGAAGCCAACCCGGATCTGCGTGACTTTGAAAACGTCCCCCTCACTGAAACCGTGGAAGATTACTTTGCCCGTGAAGTGCAGCCGCATGTGCCCGATGCATGGATAGATAAAAGCAAAACCGATCCTAAAGATGGCGAAATCGGCATAGTAGGATATGAAATCCCCTTTAACCGCCATTTCTACGTATATGAACCACCAAGATCATTAGAAGAAATAGATGCGGATTTGGATGCGGTATCGGCTGAGATTATGCAGCTACTGCAAGAGGTGCATTCATAATGACAGGACGTTATAAAGCGTATCCAGAGTATAAGGACTCAGACGTAGAATGGCTTGAGAAGCTCCCTACACACTGGGGTTCAAAAGCTCTCAAATTTCTATGTTCATACAATGATGAAGTTATCAGTGAGACAACTGATTATGATACAGAAATTGAATATGTTGATATCGGCAGTGTATCTGCTGTTGAAGGTATTTTTAAAACGGAAAAAATAGCTTTCGGAAAGTCGCCATCTAGAGCAAGAAGAATTGTTCGTGATGGTGATGTAATTGTATCTACAGTGAGAACGTACTTAGAGGCAATAGCCCCCATAGTAAAGCCACCTGAAAATATGATTGTATCAACAGGTTTTGCAGTAATTCGGCCTAATAATCAGATAGAAAAAAGGTTTGCAGCGTATTGTCTGAGGGCAAAAGGCTTTATTAGAGAAGTTGTCTCTCGTTCAGTAGGTATTAGTTACCCCGCTATCAATGCTTCAGAATTGGTAAAAATCAATGTCCCGAATCTCCCATACCAAGAACAACAAAAAATAGCCAACTTCCTCGATCATGAAACCGCCAAAATAGACACATTAATTGCCAAGCAAGAAAAGCTGATTGAGCTATTAAAAGAAAAACGCCAAGCGGTAATCTCTCACGCCGTCACTAAAGGACTTAATCCTGATGCACCAATGAAAGATTCTGGCGTGGAATGGTTGGGAGAAGTGCCAGAGCATTGGGAAATTGCCCCTATCAAGTATTTGATAGAACTCACTCCGAAAAAATCTCAAATGAAGGCTAAATACTCAGACTTTTGCAATTTTGTTCCCATGGAAAAGCTTAAACAAGATATTCTGATTTTGGATGAGCAAAGAAAAATATCTTCGGTCTACGACGGTTATACATACTTTGAGAATGAAGATATTTTGATGGCTAAAGTAACTCCATGTTTTGAAAACAAGAATATGGTGGTAGCCCGTGGACTGTTAAACGGAATTGGTTTTGGTTCATCTGAAATCTATGTGCTGCGTTGCAATAGAAAAGTGCTCAATGACTTCTTATATTATCGATTACAAGAAGATAGTTTCATGAACATAGCAACAGCTGCGATGACTGGAGCTGGTGGTTTAAAGCGTGTACCCGCAGACGTAATTACTAATTATCAAGTAGCTCTACCGCCAATTAAGGAACAAATTGAAATAACTCAAGATTTGAAAAATAAGCTAGGGAGTTTTGATGTGCTTATGGATAAAGCTTGTGGGGGTATCGAGCTAATGAAAGAACGCAAAACCGCTCTTATCTCCGCCGCCGTCACTGGCAAAATTGATGTGCGAAATTGGGAGTCTACTCAGTGAAACATAATCGTGCCGAAAGCCTTGCAGAATTTATAGCTATTTGCTCGGAAATAAAGGTAAAAGAAGACCATACACTGTTTTTTAGAGGACATGCTTCTCACACGTTTATTTCATTGCCCACGGTTTTTCGTAATCAAAACGATGATCCCGCAAATCAAAAATATGTTATGAGGGAAGAAGAGTTATTTCATAACTTAATTACACGATGCCCGGAAGAATTCAAAAACTGTGCCTCAACATTTGATTGCCTAGTAAAAATGCAACATTATGGTTTGCCAACTCGGTTGCTAGATATTACAAGTAACCCTTTGGTAGCCCTTTATTTTGCCACTGAAGAATATGGGTCAGGCGAGGCAAAATTTAACTCTACAGATGACATTGGGGAGTCAGATTTAGACGTTGATGGTGGGAAATTATCTAACTCAGAGGAAATGCCTTTTGAGACTGATGAAGTAGCAGCAGATGATGAACCAATACATATTTCTGACGGTGATGCTCGTGTACTTATTTATCAGGTACCTAATGATGAAGTGATGTATTACAACAGTGATCTTGTCTCAGTGATCAGCAACCTAGCCAAAATGAATAGACACTTCGATCTCGACAAGACGCAATATAAAACTCAGTTATTACACGCTATACAATCTGAAAAGCCTTATTTTAAAGGTGATATCAAAGAACGGGATCTTGAGTCAGTCGTGTGTGTAAAACCAAAACTTGATAACAAGAGAATAATTAAACAAAGTGGGGCATTTTTTCTATTCGGTATGGGGACTGACAAAACCGTCCCCACTCGTATTCCAGAAAAGTACCGTGCAAATGTAAAACATATTGATATTCCCACAAAAGCAAAAGCCCAGTTAAGACAACAACTCGAAATATTGGCTATTTCGAAAGCTACCTTATTTCCTGAAATAGATAGTGTTGCAAACTTTCTAAAATCCGAACCGCTGATTATCACAACGACCAAAGATATTTTGGATAATGAAGGTCTTAAAGAAGAGAACCTGCATAATAGTATTGAACTGCTTTCTGCATCTATTAGAGATAAACTGTCTGGTAATCAAATACTTGAAGAGCAACTTAGAAGTAATTCTCAGTCGCAAGCAATGAGAGGTTTTTTTGCAGATTTAATGGATGCCGCTTTAGCAGAAAGTTTAGATACCCATTATGACATTGCAGTAAAAGTTATTTCCGACCCCGAACTTCAAAGAAAAGTTGAAAATCTGGTTTATGAAAAACTAATGCATGATTTATAACAGGCTCAAACCACCTAAGTTTTTCAAAGGGAAAGCACATGAATGACTTAATACATGCCCCCAAAGGACACTTCATTCTTTATCAAGATGAAGAAGGGCAAGCAAATGTTGAGTGCTTATTTGCGTCCGACACCCTATGGCTAACGTTAACTCAGTTAGCAAGCTTATATGGTCGTGATAAGTCGGTTATCTCCAAGCACCTCAAAAACATCTATGCCGAGGGCGAATTAGTACAAAATTCAACCATTGCAAATTATGCAACGGTTCAAACAGAAGGCTCCCGGGAAGTTGAGCGACATTTAGAATATTACAATCTGGAAGCCATTTTAGCGGTGGGTTATCGCGTCCGTTCCAAACAAGGAAGACTGTTCCGTCAGTGGGCTACCCGCACGTTGCAAGAATACTTAACTAAAGGTTTTGTTATGGATGACGAACGCCTGAAACACCCTGATAACAGCCAATATTTTGATGAATTGCTTAACCGCATCCGTGATATTCGCTCATCGGAAAAGATCTTCTGGCGCAAAGTGTGTGATATTTATGCCACCAGTATCGACTATGACGGTAAGGCTGAAACCAGTATGCAGTTTTTCGCTCAGGTGCAAAACAATAAAGCAGCCCAACCCCATGTTGAATTAGCTACTGCCATCCGATACTTTATGGCTTACGCAACCAATACTTACCGGATAATTTGCCAATAAGGATGACACGAATGAGCCAGGATTTACCATTTAATAACCCGCTACTGATAAATGACGTGACTCGTTTGGTTCGTCAGGCCAAACAACGTGCGGCGGTGGCAGTGAATAATGAAATTACTTTACTGTATTGGCAAGTCGGCAACCGCATTCAGCAAGAAGTGTTAGGCGGTAATCGAGCTGATTA
The DNA here is from genome assembly GCF_019900845.1 of Paraneptunicella aestuarii. Taxonomy (NCBI): domain Bacteria; kingdom Pseudomonadati; phylum Pseudomonadota; class Gammaproteobacteria; order Alteromonadales; family Alteromonadaceae; genus Paraneptunicella; species Paraneptunicella aestuarii. The sequence goes on from NZ_CP074570.1 coordinate 3,564,292, forward strand.
TGGCAAACAGGTTTACGCGACATTGTCAAAATCACTCACGGCTCAATTTGGCCGTGGCTGGAGTGCGAGAAACCTGGCTCAAATGGTTAAGTTTGCAGAGGTATTTACCGATGTTCACATTTTGCAGACAGTGTCTGCAAAATTGTCATGGAGTCATTTTGTAATACTTTGCAGTATTGATGACGCTATTAAGCGCGATTTTTACACCAGCATGGCCATTCAAGAGCGCTGGTCAACCCGAACGCTGGATGAGCGTATTGGCGCATTATTATTTGAACGTACTGCAATTTCTAAAAAACCCGATGACACCATAGTGACCGAGCTTACTCAGTTAAGAAATTCGGGTCAGTATCATCAGGATTTATTGCTAAAAGATCCCTATGTGTTGGACTTTTTAGAGCTGAACGACCGCTATCTGGAAAAAGATCTTGAAGATGCAATCCTCAGAGACATCGAGCAGTTTTTACTCGAATTAGGCGCAGGCTTTAGTTTTGTCGCAAGGCAAAAACGAATTCAGGTAGATAATGATGATTTCTATATCGACCTGCTGTTCTACAACCGAAAATTAAAACGTCTGGTAGCGATTGATTTAAAACTTGAAAAATTTAAGCACACTCACAAAAGCCAGATGGAGCTTTACCTTAATTGGCTTAAAAAGTACGAGACCGAAGAAGGTGAAAATCCGCCTCTTGGTATAATATTATGCTCCAGTAAAAAGCAAGAACAAATAGAACTGCTTGAAATGGAAGGGAGTGATATTCACGTGGCAGAGTATTTAACTCGCTTGCTGGATGTTGAACTACTAGAGCAAAAGTTACAACACGCTATTACCAACGCCAAGCAAAGATTAGAACAAAAGAAATAAGCTTATGACCCCTGAAAAAACCGTCAGAGAGCAGCAATTCCAAAACGACATTCTTGACCAAATGCAGTCTCATGGTTGGTTGTTAGGCGAATCGAACAAATACAATAAAGCGCTGGCGCTTTATCCTGATGATGTGATCACTTTTGTGAAAGCCTCACAGCCCGAGCAATGGGATAAATTAGCGCAACACTTTCCAGAAACCGAACGTAACCCCAATGCAACGGCTGAGGCGCTGCTTAAGTCATTAGAGCAAGCGCTTAAAAACGAAGGGACGCTGTGGGTGTTGCGCAACAAAATCAGTAACCGTGGTGCCAGGTTTAACCTGTGTAGCTTTAAGCCGGATCACGATTTAAACCCAACGGCGACCGCCCGTTATCAGCAAAATATATTGCGGGTCGTGCCTGAACTGACGTACTCGCCCAATGGCTATGAGGGTCGATTAGACTTAACCTTGTTCGTTAACGGTATTCCTGTTGCTACGTGTGAGCTTAAATCGGAATTTAAGCAGTCGATTGATAGCGCCAAAGTCCAGTATATGAAGGACAGGCTGCCGAAAGATCCCAAAACGCGCAAGCCAGAGCCACTACTCACCTTTAAACGGGGTGCATTGGTTCACTTTGCGGTAAGCCAATACAATGTAGCGATGACCACTCGCCTGGATGGCAACAAAACCTTTTTTCTCCCCTTTGACCAAGGCACACGCGATGGCGGCAAGGGCAACGATGTTCCAGGCTCTCTATCCGCTGAGGGCTCTTATGCCACGTCTTACTTATGGAACGAGATTTTCCAAAAAGATAACCTGTTAGTTATCTTAGGCCGATACATTCACCTAGAAGTAAAAGACGTTGAGGATCTGGACGGCTCCATCACTCAAAAAGAAACCCTGATTTTCCCGCGTTATCATCAGTGGGCGGTGGTATCCCAGCTACTCAAAACCGTAGACAACGAAGGCACAGGGCATAAGTACCTTATTCAACATAGTGCTGGTTCTGGTAAATCGAATTCGATTGCGTGGTTGTCGCACCAGTTAGCGTCCAAGCATTACTACACTGCACATCCCGAGCTGAATAAACAAGCTGGAGATAAGGTTTTTGATTCAGTGATTGTTATCACTGACCGAACGGTATTAGACAGCCAGTTACAAGACACCATTTATCAGTTTGACCATAACGAAGGCATGATCGCTCGTATTAACAGGGAAGAGGCTTCTGGTAGTAAATCGAGTCAATTAGCAAACGAACTCAAAGCAAGCACCTCGATTATTATTGTCACGATCCAAACCTTTCCTCACGTTTTAGACGCTATCCGCAAAGACGCAACCCTTGCCGGACGAAGCTATGCCGTTATCGCAGATGAAGCGCACTCTAGCCAGACAGGGCCAACGGCGCGCAAGCTGCGTGAAGTGCTCATGGCAGTGAAAATCGAGAGCGAGCTATCCGGCGAAGACGAGCCATCCAGTGAAGACGAGCTATCCAGTGAAGATATCCTGCGTTTATCACTGGAAGCCCGCAAAGGTTCCAATAAACTCAGCTATTTTGCGTTTACCGCTACGCCAAAGGCGAAAACAATAGAACTGTTTGGTCGTAGACCCAATACCGATGAACCCGCAAGCGACACCAATAAGCCGCAACCTTTCCACGTTTACTCAATGCGCCAGGCCATTGAAGAAGGTTTTATTCTGGATGTTCTGCAAAACTACACCAGTTATCGAGTAGCCTACCAGTTAGCGCATAGCAACCCTGACTCAGATCACGAGGTAGACAGTAAGAAAGCGGCTTCGAAAATGGCAAAGTGGGTAAGGCTGCACCCTTACAATATTGCGCAAAAAGTGGAAACCATCATTGAGCATTTCAATAGCAAAATTAAGCACTTGCTGGGTGGTGAAGCCAAAGCCATGGTTGTGACCAGTAGCCGCTTGGAAGCAGTGCGCTATAAGCTCGCCTTCGAGAAATACGTGCAAGAAAAAGGCTACAAAGACGTTAATGCTATGGTGGCGTTTTCTGGTGAAGTGAATGATCCAGACTACTCTCTGCTGCATGGAAAGGATCATGCTTTTACCGAAATCAATATGAACCCGAACCTGCGCGGGCGAGATATGCGTAAAGCATTCGATAGCTCGGATTATCAGGTGATGCTGGTGGCGAATAAATTCCAGACAGGCTTCGACCAACCCAAATTAGTGGCGATGTATGTTGATAAGCCCTTAAAAGGCGTTGAGTGTATCCAGACCCTTTCACGGCTAAACCGCACCTACAAAGGTAAAGACAAAACCTTTGTGCTCGATTTCGTCAATGATCCTGAAGAAATACTGGCTGAGTTTAAACCTTACTTTAAAACCGCTGAGCTGGCGGGTGTATCCGACCCCAACATCGTCTATGAACTGATGAAAAAGCTGGATAGAGTCGGTATATATCAATGGCGAGAGGTTGAGGCGTTTGTAGAGGCGTACCACAACAAACGAGCGAACCAGGCTAAACTAGCGAATATTGTTAAGCCTGCCGTGGATCGTTTTTCGGTGCGCTATAAAGAAGCGTCACAGGTGCTGCAATCGGCACAAGCGGAATTGTCTCGGGCAAAAATGGAAAGCGCCTCACAAAAAGAACGCGATAAGAAAATCAAGTTTGCAGAGAACAGCGTGAAACACGCCAAAGAAGCCAGGGACATTCTTGAAGTGTTTAAGAAGGATTTACTCTCTTTCTATCGCTATTACGAGTTTACTTCTCAAATCGTCAATTTTGATGATTATGAGCTGGAGAAACTGAGTATTTTCGCCAAACATCTTTATCCGTTGCTTCGCCTTGATGTGGTGGAAGATGACATTGATTTGTCTGATGTTGTAATGACGCACTACCGACTGCACGAGCAGCGTGAAGCCAGTTTGCAACTTGGCAGAAAAGTTGGTGAAAAAGTTGGTGAAGAACCTCCCTCTTATCTCCCAGCCGCAAAAGAAGGCACTGGTGCAGTACCCAAAGATCCCAAAACGGAACTACTTAACGACATCATCCAACGAATGAACGACTTGTTCATCGAAGATGGTTTATCTGAAAATGACATGCTCAATTACGCCAACACCATTGCTGGCAAGATCTCGGAAAATGAAGTAGTGATGGATCAACTGCGCAGCAACACCAAAGAACAAGCAATGCTCGGCCAGTTCCCGACTTCAATCAACAATGCCATTATTGAAAGTATGGATGTGCATAAGGATATGGCGATGAAGCTTCTGTCGAATGAAGCGATAGCAAAAGGCTTTGCTGGACTGATGTTTGATATGTTGATGAAAGGGCTTAATAACCCGGCAATAGATAAAAGCGTGGATTAATGAGTCATCAATCAGAATATGCACAGGATATCTGACGCTCTTGATATCTGACAAACCTACCTCTAAGGAGCTAATAACCCCTTGAGAATATTCACCAAACAGGGGGCAAAGGGCTCTAATTTGCCTCTAACAGGATGCTCAAATTGCTCAAGCAAGATCGTCAGAATATCATCGTCTTCGTTTGATATATCTTCTGGATCCGTCCCTTCTTGGTAAAGAAGCCCGCTAATCAGTTTCTTACGCTTTTCTATCAAGGCTCGGTTTTTCGATGCACAATCACCAAGGTTCAGTACATTAATCGTTGTTTTTGCTCGTTCGGTTAACCCCTCAATTTTGCCGCTAAGCCTGAACCTGAATTCCGTTTCGCATTCATTCATCAAAGGGGTGAGTGGTAAGTGCTGCGCTTTGTGTGAATCATCACATTGATTTCTCCTGGTGCAGCTGGCAACAATATTCGAATAATCAACACTCAGTTTTGCTCCATGCACTGGAGCTGAGCGAGGAACAACATGCTCATTCATAGTGTCGGCTGATTCACCAGAGATCCTGCCGCAGCAGTAAGCACATAAATAATACTGCTCTGACGCACAACTTCGGCGAATATCTTGTCGGATATCCTGCCTTTCTTGCCGCTCTAGATCGTCATAAATGCCACCTGGATTACTCCTTTTCCACAAAGCCAGGCTAGCGGGTTCAGTCCCTTTGTCTATTTTTCTCACTACGCAACTCCTGTTTACGCATTAGTATTCTGGCTTTGCTTATTTCGGTATTGTCGTTAGGCAAATCGGCTTCCAATACTGTTAACAATGCTCGTGCACGATCAAAATCGCTGTCTTGAATGGCATCCAATAAATCATTTAACAGTTCGTCCACTTTTTCATTTCTAATGCTGGTGTCCATGGCTTCCAGAAGCACTTCGTTTGCATCTTTGCCATAAAATGAGGGAAGCGGCTTGGCCTCATGATCTTCCAATGAATAAACCAGCACATCCTTAACGTCACTGATAACCAAAGGAGAATGCGTCGATAATATAAATTGAATGTTCGGAAAGGTGTCGGTTAGACGCTGTATGATTTTCCTTTGCCAGGTTGGGTGCAAGTGCATATCGACTTCATCAATCAACACAATACCGTCACCCAGCAGAGGGTTTTTCAACCCCGGGTTCATCATTGCCAACCGACGAGCAATATCACCAACAAGGGCTAACAGCGATTTTTCCCCCTGAGACATTTGAGCAACGTTCAAGCGCTTACCATTCTTCTCAATCGACATATGCAGCCTTGGCTTTCTACGTACTTTTAAATCGGAAAAACCGGGCATAAAGTTACTAATGGCTGTTCGTACTGCGGTGAGTTGTCGGTCTTTCGACGAAGCCTTCAGCTCCGCAAGTTTGTCCCAAAGCTCACCGCCGGTGTTGATTCCAAGGGCTTTTCCTATGGCTTCAATGGCTTCATCGTTAATACTTGATTCATTTTCTGAATCTTCCCGTTCTCTAAACCATTCAAAGAAACGTCTAAAATCAACCCCCTGACTTAACGAATTGTCGTAACCGTCAATTTGCTGAAAAGAATGCTTGCCTTTGATTTTTATTGGAACTTCAATAACGACCCGCTCAACCGAATAAAAAGCCAATAATGGCAAACTCACGTTTTCATCTTGAGTGTATTGATGTCGATAAGCGGCAGCGAGTTGCGACAAATCGGTCAGTTCTGTTGCCACTGTTCCATATTTGCCACTTTTAGTTCTGGCAATAAACCAGTTTGTAACAAACTGATCCTCAATTAATTCGCCTTCTGGAACACCAGCCTGAAGAGGTACATTAACCAAGGAACGCGCCTGGGTATTACCATACTTATCCATCAAGGTTATCGCGATCCCGGCTTCATTACTGTCATTATTGATTGCTATATCGAGAATAGGGCTGCCATTGCCTTTTTCAGATTTAACCCGGGATATAAACCAACTTAACGCTGTTGATATAGAGCGTAATAATGATGTTTTACCCGAACCATTGTTGCCAATGAAAACCGTGACATTCCCCGGATACTCCGCCATTGGAGCCAGAGAGATATCGAGGTTTTTAAATCCTCCAATATTGAGCAAACTGATCTTTTTAATTTCCATTCTTCAACAACAGGGCAAGTTCTTCATCTTGGGGCAAAGCCTAATGGCACTTAATACAAAATATCAAGCATTTACTATAAAAAAACGAGGCCAGATTTCTCAACGCCTCGTTTCTTCATGTTTATATTTGTCTGCTGATCCTGAGAACCAACAACCTACTCTTCCCTGTAACTCTCCACACCCGGGCATGAGCAGATCAGGTTGCGGTCGCCATAGACGTCGTCGATACGGTTGACGCTTGGCCAGAACTTGTTGCGAGCGACGGCTTGTACCGGGTAGGCGGCAAGTTGTCTGTCGTAGCTGCGGTTCCATTCGCTGTCGCAGATATCGGCCAGTGTGTGGGGGGCGTTGTGCAGAGGGTTGTCTGTGGCATCCCATTCGCCGCTTTCCACTTTGGCGATTTCGTTGCGAATGCTGATCATGGCTTCGCAGAATCTGTCCAGCTCGGCTTTGCTTTCTGATTCGGTTGGCTCAATCATTAGCGTGCCCGCTACCGGGAAGCTCATGGTTGGCGCGTGGAAACCGTAGTCGTTCAAGCGTTTGGCAACGTCCAGTTCCGTTACGCCACTGGCTTCTTTCAGTGGGCGCAGGTCGATAATACATTCGTGCGCGACTTTGTCGTTACGGCCTTTGTACAACACCGGGTAGTGTCCGGTTAGCTTGGCTGCAATGTAGTTGGCGTTCAAAATGGCCACTTCGGTTGCTTTCTTCAAGCCTTCGCTGCCCATCATGTTGATGTACATATAACTGATTGGCAGAATCGATGCACTGCCCCAAGGTGCAGCAGAAACCGCGCCGTTATTGGCATGTTCACCGCCCATGTTCACTACTTCGTGACCCGGCAGGAAAGGCGCCAAGTGTGATTTCACACCAATTGGGCCCATGCCTGGGCCGCCGCCACCATGAGGAATACAGAAGGTTTTGTGCAGGTTCAAGTGCGATACGTCTGAGCCAATGAAGCCAGGAGCGGTAATGCCCACTTGCGCGTTCATGTTGGCGCCGTCCATATACACCTGACCACCGTACTGATGCACGATGTCGCACACTTCTTTGATGGTTTCTTCGTATACGCCGTGGGTAGACGGGTATGTAACCATGATGCACGACAGGTTGTCGCCCGCTTCTGCGGCTTTCGCGCGCAGGTCATTCAGGTCGATGTTTCCGCGCTTGTCGCAATCCACGACTACCACTTTCAGGCTAACCATGTTGGCAGTAGCCGGGTTTGTACCGTGGGCAGAGCTTGGGATCAAGCAGATATCGCGATGGCTTTCACCACGGCTTGCATGATATTTCTGGATGGTGATCAAGCCCGCGTATTCACCTTGCGCACCTGAGTTAGGTTGCATGGAAACCGCGTCGTAACCAGTGATGTTGATCAACCATTTTTCCAAAGTGTTGATCATGGTGCTGTAGCCTTGCGCCTGCTCAACAGGAGCAAACGGGTGCAGCTTGCCAAATTCAGGCCATGTGACCGGGATCATTTCAGCGGTCGCATTCAATTTCATGGTACAAGAGCCCAATGAAATCATGGAATGGTTAAGTGCTAAGTCTTTGTCTTCCAAGGACTTGATATAACGAAGCATTTCAGTTTCAGACTGATACTTGTTAAACACTTCGTTAGTCAGAATGTCGTTGGTACGGACTAACTCAGCCGGAATAGATTGACTGCCGTTAGCGACAATGGCGCTATCCAGCGCTGCTACATCCAAACCGTGATCGGCACCACAGAAAATCTCGAACAAGTCTTCAATGTGCGCACGCGTGGTGGTTTCATCCAGACTCACGCCCACGGCACCGTCAAGGTCGGCACGTAAATTCACATTTTTCGCCAAGGCGCTGTTCAACACAGCGGCTTTGTCGGCGACTTTTACCGTGATGGTGTCGAACCAGGTGTTGTGCGCTAGCTCAAAGCCTTTTTGCTGTAAGCCCGCGGCCAGAATGTCGGTGAAGCGGTGAATACGTGACGCAATGGTCTTCAAGCCTTCTGGGCCATGATACACAGCGTAGAAAGACGCCATGTTGGCCAACAAAACCTGAGCAGTACAAATGTTGGAGTTGGCTTTTTCACGGCGAATGTGTTGTTCGCGGGTTTGCAAAGCCATACGCAAGGCAGGGCGACCACGAGTGTCTTTAGACACACCGATAATACGACCCGGCAATGAACGCTTGTACTTGTCGCGAGTGGCGAAGAACGCTGCGTGAGGGCCACCATAGCCCATAGGCACACCAAAACGTTGTGCTGAACCAAGAACCACATCTGCACCCAAATCACCCGGAGCCTTCAACAACACCAGGCTCATAATATCAGCCGCAACCGCTACAATGCCGTTGTTCGCTTGAACCGCAGCAATGATGGTGCTGATATTTTGGATTTCACCCGTTGTACCCGGATATTGCAATAAAGCACCAAAGCAGTCGCAATCGCTGGCATTTTCAGCCTTACCCACTGTGACTTCAAAACCGAACATATCTGCGCGGTTTTTCACAACATCAATGGTTTGAGGGTGAACATTGTCGGCAATAAAGTAGCAATTAGAGTGCTTATTTTTAGACATGCGCTTGGCTAGCGTCATGGCTTCTGCCGCTGCCGTTGCTTCGTCTAACAAAGAAGCGGATGCCAATTCAAGACCGGTTAAGTCCAAGGTGACTTGCTGGAAGTTCAATAAAGCTTCCAAACGACCCTGGGCTATTTCAGGCTGATAAGGCGTGTAGGCTGTGTACCAACCTGGGTTTTCCAACACGTTACGCAAAATCACGTTTGGCGTAAATGTGTCGCTGTAACCCATACCAATGTGCGAACGATTGATTTTGTTCGTTGCAGCTACATTTTTCAGGTTGGCTAATGCTTCGGCTTCGGTTTGGCTTTCACCGATGGCCAAACCTTGCTTCAGTCGGATACTTCCGGGGACAGTCTGCTCCATCAAGTCATCCAACGACGAAGCTCCCACCTCGGAAAGCATGGATTGCATTTCGGATTCGCTCGGGCCGATATGACGGCGCACAAAATCCTGTTTTTGCTCTAATTGGGCAAGAGTATGTAATGGTTCAGACATTTCGTTAATTTCTTGGCTCGTTAAAGTATGTATTCAGTGATGCGAATGACAAAAACTGATTCTTAAAGATTAGTCTTCGTCAATGCTTTGCTCGTAGCCTTCTGCGTCAAGCAAAGCTTCTACTTCAGAAGCATCGTCAGCTTTAATGCGGAACATCCAGCCGTCGCCGTAAGGGTCGGTGTTCACCAATTCTGGGGAATCTTCCAAATCTTCGTTAATGGCAACCACTTCACCGCTGATAGGCGCGTAAACGTCAGAGGCTGCTTTTACCGATTCAGCAACGGCGATTTCATCGCCAGCACCGAACTTGGCGCCCACTTCTGGCGCTTCAACGTAAACCATGTCACCAAGCAACTCTTGAGCATGTTCAGTAATACCAACGGTGTAAGTACCGTCACCTTCGTTGCGAACCCATTCATGAGAAGTTGTGTAGCGTAGTTCTGCTGGAATGTTGCTCATAATTATTCCTTAAAATTTTAAGATTGATATTCTGTTAACTGAACGAGCCCAAGCAATATGCTCAGGCTCCCTATTCTTTAAAAATTCGTTTGGGGTAAAACGCTTAAAATACTTGTTTGCCGTTACGGACAAAACCGGGTTTTACCACATTTACTGTAACCCACTTTTTGCGCATTTCCACCTCAACGGTGTCACCTACATTGGCAGGTACACGCGCCATGGCAATACTGTGGCCTAGTGTTGGGGAGAAAGTACCCGATGTAATCACGCCTTCTTCATCGCCCACTTTTACTTTCAAGCCAGTGCGTAGCACGCCTTTTTCGGTCATCACCAAACCAACAAGCTGCTCAGTACCTTCTTCTTTCTGGCGAGTAAGAGCTTCACGACCAACGAAATCGCGGTCTTGCGGTTCCCAGGTAATGGTCCACCCCATATTGGCAGCCAAAGGCGAAATAGTTTCGTCCATGTCCTGACCATACAGGTTCATACCGGCTTCCAGACGCAATGTGTCACGAGCGCCCAAGCCACAAGGTTTAACGCCAGCGCCTAGCAATTTATCCCAGAACGCACCCGCTTCATCGGTGTTAACCATGATTTCGTAACCCGCTTCGCCGGTGTAGCCTGTAGTAGCGATAAACAAATCGCCAGCTTGCACACCAAAGAAAGGACGTAAACCGTCTACCAGTTTGTGCTGCTCTTCATCCAGCAATGTGCCTACTTTTTCGATGGCGTTAGGGCCTTGCACGGCGATCATGGCCAGATCATCACGAACTGTAATGCTAACCTTGTAGCCTTCGGCGATTTTATTTAGCCAGTCGAGATCTTTTTCACGGGTTGCCGAGTTTACAACAAGGCGATAATCCTGTTCTGTGAAGTAATAGACAATCAAGTCGTCAACCACCCCACCACTTTCATTCAACATGCCGCTATATAAGGCTTTGCCCGGCACTCTCAGCTTGGCAACGTCGTTTGCCAACAAGTAACGAAGGTAAGCTTGGGCATCGTCGCCTTTCACATCAACAATGGTCATATGGGAAACGTCGAACATGCCTGCGTCTTGGCGAACCGCATGATGTTCTTCGATTTGAGAACCGTAATGAAGAGGCATATCCCAGCCGTGAAAATCAACCATTTTGGCGTTAGATTCGTGATGTTTAGCGTGCAATACCGTTGTACTAAGCATGTGCTTTCTCAAAGATTAGAAGTGTGTTGGCGCATAATTATAGAGTTGCCGTGAAATCGCCACAAATTGGAAATATTTATGAATACATAAAAAAATACAATATAGATTAGATCCTTTATTGCATTTATTAATACTCGATTATTCTGATGAATAATTGTTATAGATAGATTGAATGGCGGAAAACGCCTTTTTACTTGTCTCTTATGCTCTTCGTTGCGCCTTACTCCGAGGCAATGAAATAACAGTTAAGTTCCAATACAGCTAAATCAAACTACGCTCTAAAAACTACCCTGAAAAATTCATCGGAAACGGGGTTCTTATGAGGAGTTGTTATGAGTAATGATATGACTAACAAGATGACCAAGTTGTACAAGGAAAATCGCGGTTTCCTGTTATTTGTGATCTTAATGAGTGTGTTTAAAAGCGCAGTTGCCGACTGGAATACCGTACCAACGGGTTCCATGAAGCCCACTATTATTGAAGGCGACCGAATCTGGATTAACAAACTGGCATACGATGTTCGCATTCCTTTCACTCATACATCCCTGATGAAATTAGCCGATCCACAACGTGGCGATGTCATTATTTTTGATTCCGAAGTGTCTGATATTCGCCTGGTGAAACGTGTTGTTGGCGTTCCCGGCGACGTCATCGCCCTTGATAACAATGTGCTGTATATCAACGGTGAAAAACTGGATTATGAAACAGCCGATGCAAACAATGTGTATCAGGATAGAAAGGAGAACCTGGCAGGTGTCGAACACTTTATCCGGGTTCACAATAGAGGTTCTCAGTTATCGAGTTTCTCCCCTGTTACGGTTCCCGAAGGTCATTATTTAGCGATGGGTGACAACAGGGATAACAGTTCAGATTCACGCGTGATTGGCTTTGTACCGCGTAAGGAAATTATTGGCAAAACCGAAACCGTGGTGATGTCGTTGAACTACGACAATAACTACTTACCTCGCGCAGAACGTTTTTTTCACACGTTGTAAGTTTAGAATTTCAATTTAGGCGAAATCATCAATATGCCGATGCCCTTCTGCATCGGTATAGTTGTGATCCTGTAGTTTGTCTTCTTCCTTGTCTTGCTCGTTAGCTTCCGCTTCTTCCCTTTTCTTCTTGATGGATTTTTTGTATTTCTCGCGCGCTTCACGCTCTTCAGAATTCAGCTCTTTTTCATCGGCATCAAGCTCGCGCAGGCGCGCTTCTTTGCCCACCTGTTCCACTACATGCTCGTCTTGTATTGGAGGTTCTTTCCCTAAACGGGGTAAAACCGAAAATAATAAATCGCTACTCATAACTATTAAATATAGGGTCTAAAAACCAGATTTCTACCTATTATTGTATCGACTCAAATAAACATTGTTTAATTTTTAATCTAAAAATGATTTAACGCAAAGTTTCAAACGATACCGAAACCACACATTCCCGGCTCAGCATGTCTATACAAGGAAATATTTATTCGTCATATATGAATATTTTCTTACAAATAATGCATAACCATGAAATAGGCGTTGCAATTGCGCCAGACATTGGTTAATGTCGAGGCTCACTCAATGAGAGACAATATTTAAACAAGCAAATGAATACATTAACTCTGAAAGCACTCCGCCATCATCACCATATGCCAGGTTAGCCTTTCAGGTTATTTCTGGAAGGTAATATCCTTCCAGTGGTAGACCAAATTTTGATACCCCCGGAAGGAAACTTCCGGGGGTTTTCGTTTTTAATGGGTTTTAAATCTACATTTAATGCTTGGGTTAAACTAATAAAATACGGTTAAAAGACAGCCAACAGGAACCAACATGAGCGAATCATCAAGACTACGAATTGCAGTGCAAAAATCCGGGCGACTTAGCGAAAAAAGCATTAGTTTGCTAAAAGCTATCGGCATCAAATTAGCGATTCAAGACAGGCTGTTAATGGCTCATTCAACCAATATGCCTATTGACCTGATGCGAGTACGCGACGACGATATTCCCGGCTTGGTGATGGATGGCGTGGTCGATCTCGGGTTCATTGGCGAGAATGAGCTGGAAGAAAAAATGCTTGAACGCCAAGCGGCGGGCAAATGTTATGAATTTACCACCCTGCGCCAACTAGATTACGGCGGTTGCCGCCTTTCTATTGCGGTTCCATCTGAATGGAATTATCAGGATGTTTACAGCCTGAGCGGCAAAACCGTTGCCACCACTTATCCTTACCTGTTGGAGCGTTACTTTAAGGAGCAGAATGTCGACGCCAACGTCGTGATGTTAACGGGCTCTGTTGAAGTTGCTCCTCGCGCCGGCCTTGCCGATGCCATCTGCGATTTGGTTTCCACAGGCGCAACGCTGGAAGCCAACGGCCTGAAAGAACAAGAAGAAATCTTCTATTCCAAGGCCGTGCTTATCCAAAAACCAAAGCCTCTAAGCCCTGAAAAACAACAACTTATCGACAAACTCTTGCCTCGTATTAACGGTGTGCTGCAAGCCAAAGAAAGTAAATACATCATGCTGCACGCTCCTAAAGACAAACTCAATGAAGTGCAAGCATTGCTGCCGGGGGCAGAAACGCCAACGGTATTGCCGCTTGCTGCGGACACAGGCCATGTCGCCATTCACGTTGTTAGCCCGGAAACCCTCTTCTGGGAAACCATGGAGAAACTAAAAGCGTTGGGTTGTTCGTCAATTCTGGTCTTGCCAATCGAAAAAATGATGGGGTAGTAACACATGCAGGTTTGGTCGTCCCTTTCTGTTAGTGAGCAAAAGGCATTATTGCAACGCCCTGCTCAGGCAGATTCCGTTACATTGAGCAAAACCGTCGCTGACATTATTGCTAATGTTGCTCAACAAGGCGATAGCGCATTATTTGAATACAACCGTCAGTTCGACAAGGTTGCGTTGAATTCCCTGACGCTTGCTCAAGACAGTGTTGCCAAGGCCGTTAAACAGATTTCACCTGAACTGAAAAAGGCCATCGACACCGCCTACGACAATATTCGTCGTTTCCATGAGGCACAATTGCCTAATGATATTGAACTGGAAACCAGCGCTGGCGTGCAATGCTCCATGCATTACACGGCGTTAACGGCTGTGGGTTTGTATATTCCCGGCGGTAGCGCTCCCTTGCCATCCACCGTATTAATGCTGGGCGTACCCGCACAAGTCGCCGGTTGTGAACGCAAAGTATTATGCTCACCGCCCAATAGCGAAGGTTCGTTGCATCCCGCTATTTTGTATGCGGCACAACGTTGTGGCATTGATGAAATCTATCTGGTCGGTGGCGCCCAAGCCATTGCAGCTATGGCGTTGGGAACAGAGACCATTGCCAAGGTAGACAAAATCTTTGGCCCAGGTAACAGCTTTGTCACTGAAGCCAAGCAACAAGTCAGTCAAATGCCCAATGGTGCGGCAATTGATATGCCCGCCGGCCCTTCAGAAGTATTAGTTGTCGCTGACGAACACGCACATCCGGCGTTTATTGCCGCAGATATGTTGTCACAAGCTGAACACGGTTCCGATTCTCAAGCCGTATTGGTTTGTAATAGCGAAACGATTATTGAAGAAACCAAACAGGAAGTAGAGGCGCAGCTTCAAACCTTGTCGCGTCAGGATATCGCTCGCCAAGCCATGCAACACGCTCGTTATATTCTGACCGACGATGTGCACCAAGCCATTGAAGTTAGCAACCAGTACGCGCCCGAGCACCTTATTGTACAAACCAGGCATCCTCGTAATTGGCTGTCGAGTATTCAGTATGCCGGGTCAATCTTTTTGGGCGCATGGTCGCCAGAATCTGCCGGCGATTATGCCAGCGGAACCAACCATGTATTGCCCACTTATGGCTATTCCCGTACCTATTCCAGCTTAGGCTTAAATGACTTTTATCGTCGCTTTACCGTGCAGGAATTGTCTTTTGATGGTTTGCAAAATATCGGCAATGCCATTATGGATTTAGCCGATGCGGAAGGCTTAGATGCGCACAAACAAGCCGTGGCTATCCGCTTACAACAAGGAGGCGCTAAATGACACAACAGCCTAATGACAACGATTTCATCAATGAGTTAAGCGCCGTACATGTACGCGACTTACAGCCCTATGAATCTGCGCGTCGTTTATTTTCCGGCGGTCAATACTGGCTTAATGCCAACGAATCGCCGTTTGCCAACGAATATCAAATAGACAGTGATCATTTCAATCGTTACCCCGATTGCCAGCCGCCCAAAGTGATTTCAGCCTACGCCAAATACGCAGGCGTGGATGCCAAATCGGTATTGGTTAGCCGTGGAGCCGATGAAGGTATTGAGTTACTCGTGCGCGCTTTTTGTAATTCAGGAACGGACAGCATTCTGATTTGCCCGCCTACTTACGGTATGTACGCCATCAGCGCCAATACCTTTAATGTGCAGGTACAAAAAGCACCATTGCTGGATGACTTCTCACTGGACTTAGAAGCCTTAACCGCTGTGGCAAATAGCGAGAAGCCGCCAAAACTGGTGTTTGTTTGCTCCCCAAACAACCCAACGGGCAACCGTGTTGCGCAAAGCCAATTGCAACAGGTATTGGCGTTGTTCGCCGGTAAATCGCTGGTGGTGGTGGACGAAGCCTATATTGAGTTTGATATTGAGCACAGCTGGGCATCGCAAATTCAAGAATACAATCATCTTGTGGTACTGCGCACTTTGTCGAAAGCTTTTGCGCTGGCAGGTATCCGTTGCGGTTTTTTGCTTGCTCAACCCGAAATTATTCACGTATTGCTGAAGGTGATTGCCCCCTACCCGGTTTCAGACCCCGTTGCGCAAATCGCCGCGCAAGCCTTATCCGAAGAGGGCGTTCAGCGTATGAAAAATCAGGTAAGCCAATTGCAAGAACAGCAAGAAGTCCTATTAAAGCAATGTCAGCAGTTTCCGGGTTGGCAATGGTTAGGCGACAAATGCGCTAATTTCTTGCTATTCCGTGTGCCAGAAAAACAAGCTGTGATGGATTATCTGGTGGCTAATGGCGTGCTCATTCGCGATCAATCCAAACAAGTGAACCTGCAAGGCTGCTTGCGTATCAGTATTGGTAATGAAGCGGAAAATGCGCATTTGTTATCCCTGATTCAACAATTTTATGCCCGTTAAGTTCGATGCAGAGCCTCTGCCTCTAATAGAAAAAAGATAGAGAAAACACATGACAAATGCTCAACCCAAACCCATTTTGTTTATCGACCGTGACGGCACGCTGGTAGAAGAACCGCCAATAGATAAACAACTGGATACACTGGAAAAACTGGTCTTTGAACCTATGGTGATCCCGGTACTGACTCGCTTACAACAAGCCGGATTCCAACTGGTGATGGTGTCGAATCAGGACGGCCTTGGCACTGACAGCTTTCCTCAAGCTGATTTTGACCTGCCCCACGACAAGATGATGCATATCTTTAACAGCCAGGGCGTAACTTTTGATGATGTTCTGATTTGCCCTCATTTCCCGGAAGACAACTGTAGTTGCCGCAAACCCAAGCTGGGATTGGTAAAAGATTACCTGCAACAAGGCAAAGTCGACTTCACCCGCTCGTTTGTGATTGGCGATAGAGAAACCGACATTCAGCTAGCTGAAAATATGGGTATCACAGGCATTCGCTACGATCGCACCAACAACAACTGGCTGGCGATTGAAGAGTCATTGAAAGAAGGTCAACGCGCAGCAACCGTTGTGCGTAAAACCTCGGAAACCGATATCACGGTAACGGTAGAGCTGGATCGTAGCGCTAAAGCCGACATTGCAACCGGGTTGGGTTTCTTTGACCATATGCTGGATCAAATTGCCACCCACGGCGGCTTCTATATGAATGTTCAGGTCACTGGCGATTTGCACATCGACGATCACCACTCAGTGGAAGATACCGCTCTTGCCTTGGGCGAAGCATTGCGCAAAGCCTTGGGCAATAAACGCGGTATTGGTCGTTTTGGTTTTGCCTTGCCTATGGATGAATGTCGCGCCGAATGTATTCTGGATATTTCCGCCCGTCCTTATCTGAAATTCGATGCAGAATTTACTCAGGAACGTGTCGGTGAAATGTCCACCCAAATGGTGTCACACTTCTTCCGCTCCTTGTCTGACAGCATGGGCATATCGCTGCACTTGAGCACCACCGAAGGCAACGCTCACCATCAGGTAGAAAGCCTGTTTAAAGTGTTTGGGCGTGCATTACGCCAAGCCATCACCAAGCAAGGCGATGAACTTCCCAGCAGCAAGGGAGCACTGTAAACATGAGCGTGAATAAAATCACGGGAACTAAGCAAGTTGTGATGATCGACACATCCTGCGCCAACGTGTCATCACTGAAATTTGCCATAGAACGCTTGGGCTATGAAGTGCTGGTGAGTGCCGACATTAGCGTTATCAACTCCGCGGAAAAAGTGCTATTGCCCGGAGTTGGTTCCGCCGCCGCTGCCATGCAACAGATTCAGCAAAAAGGCTTGTTAGACTGTATTCGAGGGTTAACACAGCCAGTTTTAGGCATTTGCCTGGGAATGCAGTTACTCACCAATCGCTCAGAAGAAGCCAACGCCACGGCGGATTACATTGAATGCCTGGGCTTGGTCGATACCGAAGTGAATGCCATGAAATCCGACACCTTACGCTTGCCCCATATGGGTTGGAATCAGGTCAAGGTAGAACGCGATACGCCGCTTTTTCATGGTATCGACGACAACAGCTATTTCTATTTTGTGCATGGCTACTGCGTACCAAAAGGCGAACACACATTGGCTTCATGCGATTACACCAAGCCTTTTTCGGCAGCCATTCAAAATGGCAATTTCATGGGCGTGCAATTTCATCCGGAACGCTCTAGCGAAGCCGGAGCCCAATTACTCAGAAACTTTGTTGAACTGGTATAACACAGGATTAAAAGCATGATTATTCCCGCAATAGATTTAATCGACGGAAAAGTCGTCCGTTTATATCAGGGCGACTATGAACAAAAAACCCAGTATGCGCTTAACCCTGTGGATGTAGTGAAAGACTACGCTGCTCAAGGTGCGCAGTGGTTACACATTGTCGATTTAACCGGAGCGAAAGACACGTCCAAGCGCCAATTATTGTTAATTGAAAGCATGGTCAGAACCGGGCTGATGCAATTTCAGGCCGGAGGCGGTATTCGTAACGAAGACGACGTAAAACAGCTTTTGAAGATTGGCGTTAAACGTGTGGTCATCGGCTCGTTAGCGGTGAAGCAACCTGAACTGGTAAAAGGCTGGTTTGAAAAGTACGGTGCCGATTCCATCGTGTTAGCGCTGGATGTGAACATTGACGCTTCCGGCAATAAAATGATTGCCACCCATGGCTGGCAAGAAGATTCAGGCGTGTCATTAGAAGCCTTATTGAACGATTTTCTTAGTGTCGGAGCCAAGCATGTTTTATGTACCGACATCAGCAAAGACGGTACGTTGCAGGGAGCCAACACCTCGTTATATCAAGAGATGTGCGCTCAGTTTCCCACAGTTAGCTGGCAGGCATCGGGCGGCATCGGCAGCCTTGATGACATCGCAGCGCTTAAGCCCTGCAATGTGGGTGGCGTAATTTTGGGACGCGCCTTATTGGAAGGCAAATTCACAGTGAAAGACGCCATTGAATGCTGGCAGCAGCAGGATCAGGGAGAACGATAAATGTTAGCAAAACGCATTATTCCTTGCCTGGATGTTCGCGATGGCAAAGTGGTTAAGGGCGTGCAATTCCGCAACCACGAAATCATTGGTGATATCGTGCCACTTGCCGAGCAGTACGCGAAAGCCGGAGCCGATGAGCTGGTGTTTTACGATATTACCGCTTCCAGCGATCAACGCGTTGTGGATAAAAGCTGGGTAAGCCGTATTGCTCAGGTGATCGACATTCCCTTTTGTGTTGCTGGTGGTATTAAGTCCGTCGAAGACGCGCGTATTATTCTGGAAATGGGTGCGGACAAGATTTCCGTCAATTCACCCGCCCTTGCCAACCCTGACTTGATTAACCAGTTGCATGACCGTTTTGGTCAGCAATGCGTGGTGAT
This sequence comes from Paraneptunicella aestuarii, assembly GCF_019900845.1. Lineage (NCBI taxonomy): Bacteria > Pseudomonadati > Pseudomonadota > Gammaproteobacteria > Alteromonadales > Alteromonadaceae > Paraneptunicella > Paraneptunicella aestuarii. Next base: position 3,583,317 of record NZ_CP074570.1, read on the forward strand.
CGGTATCGACAGCTACTTCAATGCTGACACCGGAAAGTATGAAGTTTATCAATTCACGGGCGATGAAAAGCGCACCCAGCAAACAGGCTGGGAAACCGCGGATTGGGTGAAAGAAGTGCAATCCCGAGGTGCGGGCGAAATCGTACTGAATTGCATGAATCAGGATGGCGTGCGCAAAGGCTATGACATTGAACAATTGCGCTTGATCCGCTCTAACTGCCGTGTGCCGTTAATTGCTTCTGGCGGTGCAGGTGAAATGCAACACTTTGCCGATGTACTTTCACCTATGAGCGAGGGTGGAGCTGATGTCGACGGTGCATTAGCGGCATCGGTATTCCACAAAGGCATTATCGCCATTCCTGAACTGAAAACCTTTTTACGCCAACAACAGATTGAAATCAGACCATGATTATTACTAAAGAAAACCTGTCGCAACTGGCTTGGGACAAAGTCGACAACCTCATTCCCTGCATAGTGCAGGACATTCACACCGGGGTTGTTCAAATGCTGGGCTATATGAACCAGGAGGCGCTGGAACAAACACTGGATTCAGGCAAAGTCACCTTTTTCAGCCGCACCAAACAACGTTTATGGATGAAAGGTGAAAGCAGCAACAATACCCTCGATTTACATCAAATCAGTACCGACTGCGATAAAGACACCTTACTGGCATTAGTCACGCCCAATGGCCCAACCTGCCACCTGGGAACAAACAGTTGCTGGAATGATGAAGGCGATCCTGAGCTAGCCTTTTTAGGCAAGTTGAATCGCTTATTGGGTGAACGTAAAAATGCCGATCCTGAGAGCAGCTATACCGCAAAACTCTACGCCAAAGGCATAAAACGCATCGCGCAGAAAGTGGGTGAGGAAGGCGTTGAAACGGCACTAGCTGCCACGGTTCACGACAAGGAAGAACTCAAGAATGAATCTGCGGATTTGCTTTATCACTTGTTAGTGTTGCTACACGCCAGCGACGTGAAATTTGAAGATGTGATTGGGTTGCTAAAAGAAAGACACAAGTAGCCCTGAAAGCTTTTTCCAAGCTATGATCAAAAAAAACCGCGATAGTCAAAGACTATCGCGGCTGACAATATAGATTGTTAACAATTCATAAATTCAAATGGTTAACAGGAACTAACAACACAACGAGAAATTCAAATCAGGGAGATTTGATGGTTGTAATTTACTCCATAGTTATTTCTAAATTATGACACTCACAAATTTTTTATAGCATCTACTTATAAAAAATAATGAGAGTCATATTTCTACCTCGATTCCCCTTTTCATCAATAATGTCCTAAACACTTCTATTTTTTAGAAGTATTTAGACAAATTAACGCGATTTTAATTTCATTCGTTCGATGTATCATTAAGCCTCGTCAGCATCCCCAAAGCAGTATGAAGTAAGGTAGTTTGAAGTATGGTGGAATATGATTAAAAACAGTGCATATAGTTACGGTTGGATTTCTATCATCTTGCACTGGGTATCAGCATTAACAATTGTCAGCTTATTTGCGCTTGGCTTATGGATGGATGGCCTGGATTATTACAGTGAGTGGTATCAAACCGCCCCTCACTGGCATAAAAGTACAGGTATTTTACTTGCAGGATTAACGCTATTTCGTATGTTGTGGATATTTTCAGGAAAGCGTCCTAATCCTCACGGCAGCCCATTATTGAGCAAAATTGCAAGACTAACCCATATTGCTCTATACCTCATTCTGTTCGCCATATTTATATCTGGCTACCTTATTTCCACAGCGGACAACCGTGATATTGAGGTATTCAATTGGTTTAGTGTCCCAAGCTTTGGCAGTTGGTTTGACAATCAGGAAGATGTCGCTGGTGAAGTACACGAATTACTCGCTTTTGGGCTTATTGGATTAGCAATATTTCATGCAGCAGCAGCGCTAAAACACCATTTTCTGGATCGAGACAATACGCTCACCAGAATGCTCAAGCCCAAAAGTAACAAACCCGGTTTTAAATAATTTATGACAAACAATTTTTAGGATTTTTATGAAAAAAATATTAACCCTCACAACCCTTTTAAGCCTATCGACATTGTTTAGCAGCACAACACAAGCTGCTGACTATATTATTGATACCCAGGGTGCTCACGCCTTTGTGAATTTTAAAATCAGCCACCTTGGCTTTTCCTGGGTTACAGGACGTTTCAACACTTTTGATGGTACTTTTAGTTATGATGCAGAAAAACCAAACGAAGCCAGCATCGTAGTGAACCTCGACACCACCAGCTTCGATTCGAATCATGCACTACGCGACAAGCATATTAAAGACGCAAAGTACTTAAATGTTGAAAAATACCCAACTGCGAAGTTTCAAAGTACCAGCATCACCGACAAAGGTAACGGTAAGCTGGCCGTTAAAGGTAATTTGACCCTGCACGGTGTTACCAAAGAAATCATGATTGATGCTGAGAAAATTGGTGAAGGCAAAGACCCTTGGGGCGGCTATCGTGCAGGTTTTTCCGGCACAACCAGCATAAAACTCAGTGACTACGGCATTAAACAGCCGGGTCCAGACTCAACGCATGCGGAACTGGAACTTCATGTAGAAGGCATCCGCAAATAAGGCTCATGCCTAAACACAGTTACTCGTAGCAATAGCTTGTCATCGTTCCTAAAAGCAGAAACAAGCGACTCTTCTCGCACCATCCTCGTGGTGCGAGTTTTTTCCTACTCCCCCGCCCCGCAATCCCTTCTTTCACCTGAGTTAATTTAAACATAGGCAACCGTGGTTATAGACAATTCCACCGAGTAAAAGCATCTCTACTCCTTCAGATTAAATAGCTCCCGATCATGGGGAATTGAAGAGGTATTAGATATGTTTGACTTAGATATTGGAAAGCGACTGGATAAAATCAAAGACGCAACCAAAGGTTTTAACTTCAAGGATCGTCCCGACCTGAAAAAACTTGTTTTGGATAGAAACAAGCAAATTCTTGATGGTATCAGACAGTCCAAAGGCGATAGAGCCATTCTGTCGGAAGACTCCTACGATGTGGAAGGCTTGCTCAACTGCAACTCACTCGCACTCTATAGCTCGGTAAAGCTCACTTTGGCTTACAACCATAGTTTAAAAATCATCAACTTTGATGGTAACGCTTATGGTTTAGGCTTGGGTAAGTTTGTAGCTGGCGCAGTTGGCATTTTCAATTATCCGATTGATGATCTTGCCGGTAAATGCAGCTTTAACATCGTCGGCGGCGGTGAGGATATTGGCGGATTTGAGCTTACTTTCTGGAATGACGATACCTATATGGGATTCATTATTGCAGCAGGTATAGCTGAAGGCGCAGTAGCAATGGCAGGTTCTGGAAGCTGGTCGGTATAACGACGTCGAGTCACAATAATTGGTTTAAAGAGCACCAATTCGTGCTCTTTAATCCATAAAAACATTCACCCTTTTGGACTGCTGATCATCCGCACAACGGCTGTCGCGATACGACGAGGCGTAAATCGGATAGACTGCGCCATTAGCCAGTTCATTGCGCCATGAATCGCCACACGCTTTCCTTTCATCATGGCGTTAAAGCCATACTCTGCTACTTGTTCCGAAGTAGGCATCGGCAGCATTTTAACAAGACCCGATTTATTCATCTCAGCCGCATCCTGAAAGCCAGAGGCGGTAGGGCCTGGACACAAAGCAGTAACCGTCACGCCCGTTCCCTGTAGTTCGTTAGCAATCGCTTCCGAGAAAGACAACACGTAAGCTTTCGTCGCATAGTACACCGACATATAAGGCCCTGGCATAAAAGATGCCGTAGAAGCGACATTCAGTATTTTGCCATTGCCACGGGCTTTCATCGCAGGTAGCAAACGGTGTGTTAACTCGGTCAAAGCCACCATGTTCAGCATCATCATCTGCTTTTGTTTCGCCAAATCGGAATCAACAAAAAAGCCAAAGTCACCAAAACCGGCATTGTTGATCAGGTAGTCAACCTGGCAATTAAGCTTGTCCAGCTCATCCACCAGCTTTTGTACGCCGTCAACAGCCGATAAATCACTCGTTATCACATGACATTGCACACCATACTGACTGACTAATCGCTCCGATAGTGCTTGTAGCTTATCTTCTGAACGAGCGGTCAGTACCAGATCTATTTTGTGTTTAGCGCACTGTTCCGCTAAACATTCGCCGATACCACTGCTCGCCCCTGTGATTAATGCTGTTGTCATGATGGATTCTCTTTGAAAGTTGGAAGCCAATAGTAAGCAATTAATGCCTGTGAAACCATCTCAAAAAGCATCTTCAATAAACCACCACAAAAAAAATAAAACATTTTTGTTTTACATTTTTTTTGTTTTAAACTAAATTTATTTTAAACTAAGCCTGTTTTAAACCGTGCCTGTTTTAAAAATTCACTAATGACGAAACAAATATAAGGAAGTAGTAACTCATGATCCAAACACAGAGAATAAGAATTTCAATAGGAAGCCCGGCAGAAGGAAATAACTTCTACGGTAGAGAGCAAGAACAAACGGAAATATGGGAAAAAACCGGAGCCGACAACTTGCTAATGCTGGCACCAAGGCGAATCGGAAAAACGTCGTTATTAAAACGACTGCGCGACACGGCTCATGCCCAGAATGCTTCGGTGTACTATTGCAGTTTTGCAGATTGCATAGAGGAAGAAGCTTGCATTGATCACTTATATCGCACCTTGAATCTGCCAAATTGGAAAAAGCATGTTCAACGTTTCAGCAGCACACTAAAACAAATTACCAAAGTGAACACCAATGGCATCGAGCTTGGCAGCGGTCAAAAGAAAGATTGGCAAGCGACAGCGCAACACTTTTCAGCTCAGGTAGACAATCTGGATAACGGCGGCAAGCGCATTATTGTTTGTGTCGATGAGCTTCCTATTTTCATTCTGGCATTACTTAAACAAGAAAATGGCAAAGAAAGGGTTAGGCACTTTTTGAACTGGTTTCGTTCTCTTCGCCAGGCTTATAACCATAAAATCAAATGGATTTTAGCGGGCTCCATTGGCCTGGATACCATCACCGCCAGGCACAATATGGGAGACACCATCAATGATCTGGTTTCCTTTCCGTTAGGCGAATTTCCCGAGCATATCGCCAGCGAATTTGTGAAGGCATTGCTCACCAGTTACAACAAAGTCATCTCCGATGAGGTTAACCAATACCTCCTGTCAAAAATAGGTTGGAAAATCCCCTACTACTTACAGTTATTGGTTGAACACATCAAAAAACTGAACACCTCTGGAGCGGTGACTATTGAAGATGTTAATCAGGCATTTGTCGAGTTACTCAAACCCGCGAACCGAAATTATTTTGATTACTGGCATCAGCGTTTAAATGAACAATTAGGGCCACCAGACAATCAACACGCCGTACTCCTGCTAAATCACATTAGCCGATCAGCAAACGGCGTACAAAAAGCCACACTAAAACAGGCTCTGGAACACAAAACAGGTAAGCTGACACAGGAAGACAATTTACTCCGATACCTGCTGGATATGCTGGAAAACGACGGTTACATCATAGAAAGCAATGGTCGTTATCAGTTCAGGTTGTCATTGCTGGGTGAATATTGGAAAAACCGCTACGCCCAAGAGTAAAAGATGAGTGCAAGAGCAGCGAAAGAAGAATGAAACGCTCGATAAACAATCAAGCAAAAATCAAGAAAGAATTGGTAAAAAAGGTCACCCCCATGTCGAAGTCAGATATGAATAAAGTAAACGAAGCAATCCCGTCATACCGCATTGAAGCAAACCCCATCAAGAACCTTGGGTTACACGGGGTTGCCGTTTATAACCCTGCACTGTGGAATGACGATGAAATAGTGCAATACTTTATTGCCCGTCAGGACTTGCTCGATTCCATCGTAGACGGATTACTCAGGGAACAGCCCAATATGCCAGCCCAACACCAATTATTATTGGGCTTGCGAGGCATGGGAAAAACCACCTTTTTACGCCGTTTGGCGGTAGCAGTAAAACGCCACCCGGAATTGAATCAAATCTGGCTGCCACTTTCTTTCCCGGAAGAACAATACAATGTGGTGAATATTAAAGACCTGTGGCTAAACTGCCTGGATGCCCTGGGTGATACGCTTGAAGCCGAAGGCCATGAAGACGAAGCCGACCGGGTCGATATCATTATTGATAAATCGCGTCATCTTAAAGCCAACGATGTATTGCAGGAATTAATCACTCTTTCTCGTCATTACAATAAACGACTGCTTCTTCTGATAGACAATATCGACCTGATCTTCGACCGCTTAAAAGAAGAACACTGGCACCTAAGAGAAATTTTACAATCAGAGCCGCAATTAATGTTCATCGGTGCCAGTTCCCGTGCCATGGAAGTCACTTATGAATACGACGCAGCATTCTATGATTTCTTTCTGGTCCACGAACTCAAACGCCTCACATTACAAGATACTCACAATATTTTGCGGGAACTGGCCAGTGTCACGAACACCCCCAAAGTGGAACAAATTCTAACAACTGATCCTGCTCGAATTAATACACTGCATACCCTCACAGGTGGCAACCCAAGAACCATCATCCTGCTTTTTAAAGTGCTATCCCAAGGATTAGACGGTGATGTCAGAAGCGATCTTGAAGGGCTGTTAGACATGGTCACGCCATTATACAAAGCTCGCTTTGAAGAATTACCCAGTGCTCTACAACAAATGGTTGATGCCATTGCCTTACACTGGGATCCTGTTTCCGCCAACAAACTGGCAGAAAAGTTATCTACCACAGTCAACAAGGTATCGGCTCAACTTAGCCGTTTGGAATCTATCGCCATAGTAGAAAAAGTACCTCCCGTTGAAGGCAAACGCGCCGCGTTTCAAATTAGCGAACGCTTTTTTAATATCTGGTATTTAATGCGAGCCAGCCGCCGGGTACGTAAAAAACTGATTTGGTTAGTCTACTTCCTGAAAATGTTCTTCACCGCGCAAGAACTGCAACAACATAGTAGGAAGCGATTAGGTCTAGGGGCGACAGACCAACGTAGCGCCGAATATCTTTTGGCCTTGGCTCAATCCACATCGGGCGGCATCAAAGGCGCTCTGGAACACAAAGCACTGAAAAGCCTGATAGCGCAGAAAAACACAAGTTTACATTCATTATTCGATTTTGCAGGCGAAGACAAAGAGCTATTGCCCCGAGCTGAACGCATACAAAAACTGCAAGCACTTCATGAAAAGCTGGCAAGTATTTTAAAACCTCTGGATTGGCTATCCAGAGAAGAAAAGGAAGCTTTTATCGAGAATTTATTGGGTTCAAGTGAACACTCAATAAGAGAAAAAGATTTAACAATACAACGACTTGCCAATTCCTCAAAACAAGAAATTCAAAACTGTATTACAGACAGAACTGCACGACGTGAGTTTTATGAATTATCTTTTGGTGATACCTGCAAGCTGATTTATAAAAGTATCGCCCAAGGCATAATGCTTCATCTATCAGACGTTAAAGGCGCTGAGGCGGCGGCAGAAGAATATCACGCCCCCTATATTACCGAAACCGTGCAGTTATTCGATTTATTAAAGAAAGATACCCAAAAAGAAGATTTAATGGCTTTAGATGCTATAACAAGCAAATCAGAAGCTTTACATAGCAATATCATCTGCAAACTTGTAAGGTTGTTCATTCTCTATACTCAAGATGAGCCACAAGAATTTTTAAACAGAATAAAACAGCTCTCCAACGATAACCCTGTAGTTTTAGGTGTACTATGCTCATTTTTAATTAAAATCAACCGTTTAGATGAGGCCGAAATATACCTGCAAAAATACTCCCAATTACATCCAAATGACTATAAATGTTGGGAAATAAAAGTCGAGTTCTACTCATCACATAAAATTAACGTAAGAAAAGCCGAAGACTCTTTTTTAAAAGTATTAGCACTAGCGCCTGAAAGCACCGAATCTTTCACAGGCTTAATCAAGCTATTTATCACCCAAAACAGAATGTCAAAAGTGCAAGATTATGTCGAAAGATTGGTACAGATTACTCCTTGGGATCCAGATGCATGGGGCTTGCTGGGAAGAGTCCTTGGAATAAGAAGTAACAATCTGGAGCAAGCTGAAATGGCGTTTAAAAATGCCTGTTCATTGGATAACAATAACGCTGATTTTTATTTAGCATTAGCACAGCTCTATTTACAAAATAATCTCATCGAAAAGGCCGAACTAATTCTTGGTGAGTTGGAAAACATCGAACTCGAAAAACAGGAACCGGATTTATATTCTGTCTTTATCTATCGAGGTATCATTCAGGCGTTTTTTAGAAAGGATTACACGCAAGCGAACAGATCATTTTTATCTGCCATCAAAGAATATTCAGGATCAGCAGAACCTTTTATCTTGCAATCCATACTACAGTTACATTGCTTAAATTCCCCTAATGAAGCACAAAAAGCAATGATAGAAGCACAAAAGTGCGATGAGTTTATTTTGGAATTGATGAGTGTAAGCCGCCGTCTAGTTCGATTCTCACTGTGGGATATGGCAGCAGAATTAATCACATCCCATTTGCTACCACGCGATAATCAGGTGGTAATGACTGATTTATGGCAGCCTTTTTCTGACTTGGTGAGAGATATCATTAGAAACGGAAAAACGACGGAATTTATCCGCTTGCTCGAAGCCAATAACAGTGAAGAAAAATGGCAGCCGTTGATAATCGCGTTACACTGCGTGCACGCCAATAACCCCAAACAATTATTGGGGCTTGCACCGGAAAGAAGGAAACCCATTCTGGAATTAGCTCGTATGATCACAATTGACGAGGCGTTTCTTGATGAACTGGAAGCTCTGTTTGAGCATGAGCTCTTTGGCTAGACTGTGCCTTTACCTTGCTGTGTTTTTAATCGACTGTGCTTTTACCTGGCTGCGGAAATATTGTCTGAACAAACAAAGACATATTCCGACACACAGCCAGGCTTACTCGGCCAATAAAACCCCTTGGCGATTACATTAATTGGTCGATTTCGTCTATTTCGTCGCTTGCTCACACAGCCATTGCAGTTCGTCTAGTACACGTGAGCTCATGCGGTGTAATTTGTCGGAATCGGGTTGAATAATACGGTGGTTTTTCACGGCAGGAATGTCTGGCCATTGGCTCCATTGATAGCCTGATGTTTGACCTTGGCTGATAGAAACAGGTTGAATAATCAATTCGATATTCTCTTCCAGCACTTGTTCAATATTCACCTGCGGATAAGGGTTTCCCGCATCGGCAAACGCATTACGAATATGGCAGGTTTCCAGCAAATTATGCGCCCATCCGGGCTTGGCAACCGTGGTTAAAGGTTGATGCCAGATCTCGTAAAAGGCCGTTTGCCATTTCTGATCCTGATATTGCTTTTTCATTGCGCTCAAGCGTTGCTCAAAAGCACTTGCCACTCGCTCGGCAGACTCCGCATTATGGGTTTTTGCGCCATACAAACGCATTTCTTTCGGCACATCCGTTAACTCAAGAGGAAAGGAATACAAGATCTCAAACCCTAATTTTTTAAGCTTATCCAGATCCGTCGCCGGATTACCTCCTTGCCAGGCAATGATAAGATCCGGATTTAGCTCAATAATACGTTCAATCTGCAAGCCCAGATAATTGCCAATCACCGGGATGTCTTTCGCCTGCTCGGGATAATCGGAATATTCAGTTGCAGCGATAATTTGCTCGCCCGCGCCAACTTCAAATAACACTTCAACGATATGGGGTGCAAGCGCAATTATTGTCGGTTTTTCTACTTGCTCCTTTCTAAATAGCTCTTTGTCAGCCGCGTGTGCTGATAAGATACATAAGCAACACGCCAGCAATATACTTTGCCAATATCTTACTGAAAGCATTACCAGTCGATCCCTTTCTGAGCTTTAACGCCAGCATCAAAGGCATGCTTGGTGTTATTCACTTCGCTCACCGTATCTGCCAATTCAATAAGAGCACGATGGCAAGCTCTTCCCGTGACAATCACATGCTGATTCACCGGGCGATTGGCGATAGCGCTCAATACTTCGTCCAAATCCAGATATTGATAAGTCAGCATGTAGGTGATTTCATCTAGCATGACCACGTCGATGGTGTCATCTTGCAGCCATTGTTTAGCATGTTGCCATACTGCTTGAGCTGCTTCGGTGTCGGCGGTTTTATCCTGAGTGTCCCAGGTAAAGCCGGTGCGCATAACTTCAAAAGCCACGCCAGCTTTTTCCAACAAATTACGCTCGCCACACTCCCAACTGCCTTTAATAAACTGCGCGACGGCAGCCTTTAATCCATGCCCAACAGCGCGTGCCACCATGCCAAATCCAGAGGATGACTTGCCTTTGCCGTTTCCGGTGAGTACCAGCAACAGTCCTTTGTCTTCGGTCGCGCTCTCAATGCGGGCATCGACCTTTTCTTTTAGCTTTTGCATCCGTTGTTTATGGCGTTCGTCACTGCTACTGCTATTCATTAACTCTCCACACTTTCCAATCATTATCGTGTTGCTTTTGAGCGAAGCATTAACAACACAAAGAAAATACTACCGATAGCTGAAGTGATAATACCAATAGGCAATTCTTGCCCCGACAAAAGCTGTCGAGCCAAGACATCCACCCACATAAGGAAAATACCACCAAGGAAAAAACAACCAATAAGCAATTTAAAACTGGTCACACCAAATAAAAACCGCACCATGTGTGGCACCATCAAACCGACAAAGCCGATACCACCACAATAAGCGACTATCGCGGCTGTCATGAGCGCACAGCCGAGCAACAACAACATACGCAAGCGAGGCACATTCACCCCTAATGTGAGCGCAGAATCTTCGTCCAGTAACATGGCGTCCATTTGTCGATGTACCAACAGTACCAACCCCAGTAGCACCATCAACAGAGGCAACAATAATTTCACTTGTTCCATCTCTGCGCCCGCCAAGCTGCCCATTAACCAGAACATGATGCGATTACTGGCAAGGGGCTCTCCCACGTACAACAGAAACTGGCTCATGGAACCCAACATGAAAGCGACCGCAACCCCAGCTAACAGGATCAGTTCCACACGAAATAAAAAACGCGCCAGAAACAATACCAACATTATCGCCATTGCTGCGCCAACAAAGGCCATAGCAGGCAACATAAAAGCGATTTGCTGCGCAAAAAAGGTATTGGCAATGGTTGCACCCAACCCCGCTCCGGCAACAATACCGAAGAGGTAAGGGTCGGCGAGAGGATTGCGCGTTGTATTCTGCAACACCGCTCCGGCGCAAGCTAATCCTGCACCCACAATAAAACCCAACATGACTCGGGGAACCCGTATTTGCCAAATCACCGTTTCCACCATGCGACTACTACACTCACCCAGTAAACATTGGTAAGCATCACTGGCAGATATACTGGCAGAACCAATGCTGATTGCCGCAATAAAACTGAGGCACACGGCTAGTACCAGCAGGAGCACTTTGAAGCCCAGTGAATTAGCAAGTGCATTGTTAACAGACTTCATCGTGATTGCTCCCAAAGGGAATCGTCGGGATGAAAGCAAACACTGACAAGGCCATTGCTCGCCATGTCCACGGCACAAGGCAATCCAAAGATCTGCGATAACACTTCCGCTTGCAACACTTCGCTTGGTGTACCAAAGCCCTGGATCTGCCCATCGGCTAACAGCAAAATCTGATCGCAATAACGTGCAGCCAGATTTAAATCGTGAATAGTCATTAAAATGGTGAGGTTTAGATGCCTTAATAACTGCAATATCTGATGTTGAAAATACACATCAAGATGATTAGTCGGTTCATCTAACACCAGAATATCGGCCTTTTGTACCAATGCTCGCGCAACCAATACTCGTTGTAATTCTCCACCGGAAAGAGTGTTAAGCAGCTGATTTTGTTTGCTCTCCATCCCAACTCGATGCAAAGCCTGTTCGATCATTCTCGCATCCTGAGTGGAGTTCATTTCAAACAAGGATTTATGAGGTAGCAACCCCATTTGCACCACATCCAATACTCTCAGATCAAACAGACTATCGGAATGCTGAGGCACGCTGGATAAAGTTTTAGCTAACATCCTGCGAGACATCTGCTTTTGTTCTTTGCCCTGAATAAGAATCGACCCGGAATAGTCTTCAATCAAGCCCAGCAAACAGCGTAATAAGCTGGTTTTACCTGCGCCATTTGGCCCCACAATACCCACAGTTGCGCCTGAGTTAATAGCAAAGGACAAGTCTTTTAAAATCGCTCTGGGTGCACTACTACGACCGCCCTTTGTAGCCTCGACGCTCCAGTGCAAATGTTCAACTTGAATAATAGGGGGAATAGCAGACGACAAAGGTGTATAGACTCTTATTGATAATGTGTCGGTAAGGAATGGGCACAGACTAAGTGAAAAGCGTTCAAATGTGAATGTTAACCCGGCGCTTTCTTGTCAAAGCATCATGATAGAAAAAACTTCCACATTTTTATTTCTTTAATTTCAATAAGTTAAATTTAAAAAATAAAAAAATTTAAATTTTTTTATTGAAAAAGTTCACAACAAACATACATAGGAATTGTCGATGCCGAAAGGGTTAAGAAACCTGGGTCGACATAACCGTCGCCGCGTAGCGGGACAATAAATAACAACAAACATATTGCTTAATGAGGATATGACTATGCGTACTATCGATCTATCTCCACTTTACCGTTCATTCATTGGTTTTGACCACTTGGCTAACCTGTTGGACGATGCTTCCAGAAACGAAAAGCAAAACGGTTACCCTCCATATAATATTGAATTACTTGCCGACGACAAATACCGTATCACTATGGCTGTCGCAGGCTTTAGCAAAGATGAACTCACTCTGGAAGTGAAAGAAAATCTGTTGCTCATTACAGGTCAAAAACCAGATAAAGAAGAACAAGAGCGCAAATTCTTGCATAAAGGTATTTCCGAGCGCAGCTTCGAGCGTAAATTCCAGTTGGGTGCTCATGTAAAAGTGCTCACAGCAGACATGGAAAACGGGTTACTACATGTTGATTTGGAACGTGTTATCCCGGAAGCGCTGAAACCAAGACGCATTGAGATTGGCAGCAATCTTATCGAGAATTAGTTCTCGAATGTGTTCTCTCTTTTGTTCTTAGTGATTGTTATTTGGTGCCCTTTAAAAAAGTGACAAGAACGCCCGGCGAATGCTGGGCGTTTTTGTATTTGAAAGCCTATCTCAACTTAGTAGATAACAAGCAAATTCAACCCTATCAAAACCAGCAATACAATATAGGTCGCCAAAGTGCCATAGAAGCGTTGCCAGGTAACTCCAGGATTACGGCGAATGCCATAAGCATGTAACAATCGTCCAAGCAACAATGTCACTCCAACCCCATGCAGCAAAAGTTCATGAGACTGATTAATTTCGGCAATCAACATCATCACTAACGCCAAAGGCACATATTCAGCAAAATTTCCTTGAACCCGCATCACCTGCAAAAAATATTTATCTCCACCGTCGCCCAAGCCAATGCGCTTTTCGCGACGTTGGAAAATAACCTGCAAGCAAAGATATAAATATAAAGCGCCGAGCAAACCGGCGTAGAAAGCGGTGATGGGTGTGGCGATTAACGTCATATTCATAGCGTATTCCTACATTATTGTTGTTATCGATATTGTTAGTATCGCCGCCACTATAACAACAAATCACCATAATCTGACACGTTTTAGATTTATGTTTTCGATAAAAAATCTCGAATAATGTCAGCCACTTCATGGGGATGCTCCAAAGGCAACATATGCCCGCTCTCTGGAATAACATGTAATTGCGCATCAGGGAAAGCCTGCGCCATCGACTCTAAATCCTCGACCGACACCAAACCGTCGTTCTCAGCGCCTAATATCAACACCGGGCAAGTTAATTCATTCAAACGCGACATTAACGGCTCCCGCTCGCTGGTCTCTCGTACCTGAGTTTCCAATACATCATGCCCAAGCTCATTATCCATGGCCTTGATCGTATTGATTAACCGAGAATCAAACATTCGGGAAGGGTGAACAAACTGCTGTAAACGCGCTCGCGCGATACCGCCATAGCGATGATCCTTTAACCATTCCAGGCTTTTACGACGCATGGTCATTTCATGCTCAGGCAAAGGGTTAGCCGAAATAGAAGCCAACACCAAGCGCTGTATTTTCTCTGGATGTTGCAAAGCGTACGACAAACTGAGATAGCCTCCCATTGAAAAACCAATGAGATTCGCCCCCTCACCTCCGCCTTGCTGAGATACCAATTCAACCCCTTTGGCAACCGTGTCCATCATCTCAGCACGACTGGAGCAACGTTCAATAGCAACATGATGTGATGCATAGTCCGGTTGCAATAGTTCAGCCACAGGCTGCCACAAGCGTTCATCGCACATGGTTCCTGGTACAAATGCCAGTGACGACTGCAAACTCATATAAACGTGCTCTTCTCTTGTTCAAACAAAACGAAAAAGCCGCTTGCAGCGTCAACTACAAGCGGCTTTTAAATTCATCCAGGGATTGAGGTATTAACCCAACAACTCGTCCAGTTTTGCATTCACAGATTCAACTGCCACGCTGGCGTCTACTTTGTGGTACTGGCAATTATTTTGTGACGCTTCATTCAGATAGTAATCAACAAGAGGCTTGGTTTGCTCATGGTAAACCGCCAAACGCTTTCTTACGGTTGATTCTTCGTCGTCAGGACGGATAACCAACTCTTCGCCTGTTACGTCGTCTTTACCTTCCTCTTTAGGTGGGTTGTATTCAACGTGATAAACACGACCAGAACCAGGGTGAACACGACGACCCGCCATACGTTGTACGATAATTTCATCGTCGATATCAAATTCAATAACGTGGTCTACATCAATGCCATTTTCTTTCATCGCATCGGCTTGAGGAATGGTACGAGGAAAACCATCAAGCAAGAAACCTTTGGCACAGTCGTCCTGAGCAACACGCTCTTTCACCAGACCAATGATGATGTCGTCAGAAACGAGTTTACCTTCATCCATAATTTTTTTGGCAGCAACACCCAACTCGGATCCTGCACTGATAGCTGCGCGCAGCATGTCACCAGTCGAGATTTGAGGAATACCGTATTTACCCATCAAGTACTGAGCCTGAGTGCCTTTACCTGCACCTGGCGCTCCAAGAAGAATAATGCGCATAGTTGTAGTTTCTCCCAAGTACGCAAAATAGACGCACTTTTAGCTAATGCGTTGGTTTTGCTACCGAGTCTCGGGCGAAGAAATTCGCGGACTCAAAACCATTGACGCCAAATTGAAAATGAAAGCAGCCACTTTAGAAGAATTGGGGTCTGTGTCAACAACTGGAGGGAAAAAAGTTAAAGATAATTTGCTCTGGATCTATGAGCCAGAGCGGATGGCTAGCCATCCGCCTGACATTATTTATTTAGCTTATTTTGATTATTTGGCGAGATCCATCAACAAGCTATTAAGATTTTGCACAAAACTGGCGGGATCTTTCAAATTACCCTGCTCAGAAAGTGCCGCCTGATCCAACAAAACTTTAGACCATTTAATGAATTGTTCTTCGTCTTGCAAATCAGCCAACATTTTCACCAATTGGTGCTCAGGGTTAAGTTCCAGATCATATTTAATTTCTGGTACATTTTGCCCCGCCGCCAGCATCATCTTACGCATTTGCGTGCTCATGCCAAACTCATCTGCCACAACACAAGCAGGAGAATCGGTCAAACGGTGTGTGAACTTAACATCCTTCACCGCATCGCCCAACGCCGTTTTAACGCGCTCTGTCAGCCCTTCAACCTGCTTCTCGGCTTCTTCGTGAGCTTTCTTGCTCTCTTCATCTTCCATTTCACCCAAATCCAGAGCTCCGCGAGCAATTGACTGGAATTGCTTCTCTTCGAATTCGCTCAGATGAGACATCAACCATTCGTCGATGCGATCATACATCAACAAGACTTCAATGCCTTTCTTACGGAAGATTTCCAAATGAGGGCTATTCTTGGCAGCTTGATAGCTATCGGCAGTCACATAGTAGATCTTATCCTGACCTTCTTTCATACGACCAAGATAATCAGACAAGGATACGGTTTGCGCATCGCTGTCGTTATGCGTAGAAGCAAAGCGCAACAGTTTGGCGATTTTCTCTTTATTGGAATAATCTTCTGCTGGTCCTTCTTTCAATACGTTACCGAATTCTGACCAGAAAGACTGATACTTCTCAGCGTCATTCTGTGACAAAGAACTTAACATTTGCAGAACACGCTTAGTGCAGCCCTGACGCAGGTTTTGCGTGATCTTGTTGTCTTGCAAGATTTCACGGGACACGTTCAATGGCAAATCATTGGAATCCAGCAAACCTTTCACGAAACGCAAATAGCTCGGCATAAACTGATCAGCATCGTCCATAATGAAAACGCGCTGTACATAAAGTTTCAGGCCGTTTTTCTGATCACGATTCCACAAATCAAACGGGGCTTTGGCCGGAATATACAACAAGCTGGTGTATTCCGTTTTGCCTTCTACGCGATTGTGAGACCAGCTAACCGGATCACCAAAATCGTGAGAAATATGCTTATAAAACTCTTTGTATTCTTCGTCGGTAATTTCCGACTTATCGCGAGTCCAAAGCGCAGTAGCTTTGTTTACACTTTCCCACTCACCCGGGATAGCAGGGATTTTCTCGCCGTCTTCACCATCTCTCTCAGGAATTTCTTCTTTCCACATTCTGACAGGAATAGAAATGTGATCTGAGTATTTGCCGATAATGGAACGCAAGCGCCAGTTATCTAGGAATTCTTTCTCATCATCACGTAGATGCAGGATGATTTCCGTACCGCGATTGGCTTTATCAATTTCTGCAATAGTGAACTCACCTTCGCCTTCCGATTCCCACTCAACACCTTGAGCGGCATCTGCTCCGGCGAGTCGAGTGCGAACCGTCACTTTGTCTGCAACGATAAACGCCGAATAAAAACCAACACCAAATTGACCAATCAGTTTAGAGTCCTTGGCTTGGTCACCAGACAACTTACTAAAGAATTCTGCAGTACCAGATTTGGCAATGGTTCCCAAATGCTCAATGACATCTTCACGGCTCATGCCGATACCATTGTCAGCAATGGTTAATGTTCCAGCTTCCTTATCCACAGAAAGCTTAACGTGTAAGTCACCGTCGTTCTCATAAAGAGAATCGTCAGACAAAGCCTTAAAACGTAACTTGTCGGCTGCGTCAGCAGCGTTGGAGACCAATTCACGAAGGAAGATTTCCTTATTGGAATACAAAGAATGAATCATCAAATGCAGAAGTTGCTTTACTTCTGTCTGGAAACCATGAGTTTCTTTATGGGCAATTTCAGCCATGCTTAAGCTGCTCCTAAATTCATTTGCACATTGAGATTTATTTTAGGTTATCGCTGTTCAAGTGTATTCACGACAACATTAACGACGAATAGCACCGAACAACAAACTATCAACGTCCGAGATAGGGGCAGTTATGACAAAATCAACAGCAACATTGCGGTTATTTTTCAGATCAGAGAGATTTATTAGAAGCGAAGAAATCGAGAGGTAAAAAATACACCTCCCGTAGAGAATAAAAGAAGCTAATCCAGTTGCTTGCGACCTTGGAAGGCATGACTTAGTGTGCTGCCATCAATGTATTCAAGTTCACCGCCCATAGGTACGCCTCGGGCAATCCGTGTAGCAACGACGTTCAAAGACTTGCACAAGTCGCTGATATAATGCGCTGTCGCTTCGCCTTCTACCGTAAAGTTGGTCGCCAGAATCACTTCGTTCACATCATTGGATTGCAGTAATTCTGTTAACTCTGGAATACCGATTTCAGCGGGGCCAACACCATCAATCGGTGATAAATGCCCCATCAAAACGAAATAACGGCCTTTAAATTCCGAAGAAGACTCAATAGCCAACACGTCTTGCGGCGATTCAACAATACACAAAATGCCATTGTCGTGACGCATGGGGTTAGCGCAGATATCACACAGATTGGCCTCAGTGAAATTGCGGCATTGATTGCAATGCTTCACATGCTCCATTGCGTCATGTAACGCCTTGCTTAGCTTAAGAGCACCATCACGATTACGTTCCAATAGCTGAAACGCCATACGCTGCGCTGTTTTTGCTCCAACACCGGGCAAGCACTTTAATTGAGTGATGAGATCATCAATAAGAGGGCTAAATTTCATTGTGGCTCTTTATCTGGGTATCGAATAGATGCAGTTTTTCATTCACCTATTACATAGGGAATTTAAAACCTGGAGGCATAGGCATACCACCTGTCAATTGGGACATCTTTTCCTGATTGGCTTCTTGTACTTTACGCACAGAATCGTTAACCGCAGCGGCCAACAAGTCTTCCAACATTTCCTTATCTTCTTGCATCAGGCTGTCGTCAATTTCAACCTTACGTACGTTGTGATTGCCGGTCATGGTTACTTTCACCAAACCAGCACCAGATTCTCCAACGACTTCAAGGTTTGCCAATTCTTCCTGGGCTTTTTGCATACGCTCTTGCATTTGCTGAGCCTGCTTCATGATATTGCCCATTCCGCCTTTAAACATAATCTATCTCTCTTATCTGGGTTTAATACTTTCGTTAATGACTTGTGCGCCGAACTCGTTGCAAAGCATCGCCACTTTCTCATCTTGCTGGATGAACTTATGGGCATGAGCTAAACGCATATTATTGATTGCTTGTTGCACGGCATAAGGAGTGTCACTCACTTCACCCGTGCTAATTTCCAATGAAACGTCTTGCTGTAATACGTTGGCAAGCGCTTCAGTCAATGACTCTCGAGTCGATGGGCTCATTAGGTGAGCCTTATCCTCTGCCAAAACCAGACTCACTTTATCGCCATTCTTCTGATACATACTGTGAATGGCCACTTGCTTGGTTAAGCCAGGTAAATTCATCTCGTCTATCAGTTGACTCCATGTGTCCAATTGCTTGGCATATTCCACCTTCTTGCCGTCAGACAAACGGTGAGGAATATCAAAGTCCACATCAACTGCAACTGACGATCCGGCCTCAGATTCGACAACACCATTGATATCACTGATACTATTTTCGTCATCCGCTTTATCAGAGTCTTCTTCATCTGAAAGCACGGTTAATGTAGGGTCGTTAGGCGCAATTTCAAGCGCCTCTATCGACGTTGCTGTCGCACTCTCTGTAGATGTAGGCTCATGTGTGACATCAGCATTAAACGGGACTTCATCAACGCTCAGTTTTTTTTTATCAGCCTCTGTCGGTTGATTGAAATCAGAAACAAACATTGAACTCGCTTGCCCATCATCTAAATCAAATGGCGGCAAGTCATCATCGTCGTCTATCGAGGCATTTTCAAACTGAGATTGTGCTAATGAGCCTTGTTCACTCTGATTTTCTGGCGTTTGTTGCTCTGTGCTTTTTCTGGCAAAGAGTCTTTCCGCAGGGTTATCAAATAATGATTCTTCTTTGTCTTCGGTTTTATTATCTGCTGCTACCACATCATTAATTTGAGTACGCAGCGCGAGTAATTCTTCAGTTTTCAGGAAACTGGAAGTCGAAGTGCCATTTTCAGACTCCGACTCCGCAGGGAGAGAAGTAGTAGAATCTGTCGCCATCTGTTCCTCATGATACTGAGGTGCAGAATAGGAAGTGCTTTCAAAATGCTGGCTATATTGAGCACTATCAAGATGAACAAATTCTTCGTCCGTCATGGGCTCCAATGGCATATCCATCTCACTATATTCATAGGAGATATTATTGTCATAGGAGGTGTGCTCTTGCGGCTGTTCGACTTGCTCTACGACTGGAGTATCGTCGCTTTGAGCGGACACTACCTGTTCAGAAACATCAGACGTTGTTTGCTCATCTTCTGTGCTTTGAGTTTGTTGCGTCGCCTGCTCTTGTTGTGTAACAAGCTCGGCTTGAATGCTCTGCTCTTGCTTTTCGTCTGCCAAGACTGACTCATTGGTTTCTGTTGAAGCAATAGCACTGGTTCCAAATTCGTTTTCACGAATAACACTGGCTTCAGCCAACAAGCTTTCTTGTTCCGACTGCAAACTCTCTACTAGCTGAGCTTCATCTTCTGATTCTACTTCTTCTGATTCGACTTCTTCAGCTCCATCAGACTCTTCATCAAAAAGACCAAAATTAAGCGATGTGTCCATCTCTGGCTCATCGTGTTGAGCATCAACTTGATCATCAAGTAATGACCCGCCTTGTGAATGATATTCAGGCTGAACCTGAGTAGTCGCTTCAGGTTCAATGGACTGAGAAGCATCGGCAGCTAACTCAGTTCCATCAACAGAGTCTGCTTGTTGCGGCTCATTCGATTCAGAGATAACTGGCTCAACTGCGCTTGTCTCTGGAGCACTGTCATACTTTGGGACGTCTGCACTCACCTCACTATTTTCATTTAAAGCAGGAGGTGGTGTTGAACTCGGTGTTGGTGTTTGCGAAGAAAAGGCTTTAGCTTGTTCAAGTAACTGTTGGGCAACATTCTCAACCAAAGACATGGATGATCTTGCGCCAGCTAAATCAGCCATTTCTGCTTCAACGGCATTGAGTTCTGTTGTATCCAGCTTGTCATTTTCAGGAACGAAAGCCAGCATTCTTAACAAGGTCATTTCCAATCCCACACGCCCGTCTATGGCATGCGGCATATCTTTGCGACCTTGTAAGGCGATTTGATACAAAAGTTGGACATTCTCTGGCGTGATATTTTTAGCTAAAACAAATACCGCCTTGGCAGAGTGGGTTTCCAATTTACAGGCATCGGGCACAAATTGAGTCAATGCCACTTGGTGCAAATAACTCATCAGCTCTGAAAGCACCTGCGCATAATCAGGGGATTGCAGTGACAAGCTTTCCACCAAACCCAAAACTGTATGCTTATCTTTCTTGATAATGGCATTCAACAGCTTTAATACAACATTACGATCCAGTAAGCCCAACATGTCGGCAACGACTTGTGCTGTCACTTGACCATTACCTTGCGCAATCGCCTGGTCGGTCAAACTCAGTGAATCACGCATACTGCCTTGTGCTGCACGAGCGATTTCCTGTAATCCGGAATCTTCAGCAGGAATATTTTCAGCCTGCAAAATATGCTGTAACTGATGGAAAATTTGCTCACGAGTCAGCGATTTCAAACTGAACTGCAAGCAACGAGACAGTATGGTTACGGGCAGTTTTTGCGGATCAGTAGTGGCTAATAAGAACTTAACGTGAGGAGGCGGTTCTTCCAGGGTCTTCAACAAAGCATTAAAACTATGCTTGGATAGCATATGGACTTCGTCGATGAGATAAACCTTGTACTGGCCTCTT
Source organism: Paraneptunicella aestuarii (assembly GCF_019900845.1). Taxonomy (NCBI): domain Bacteria; kingdom Pseudomonadati; phylum Pseudomonadota; class Gammaproteobacteria; order Alteromonadales; family Alteromonadaceae; genus Paraneptunicella; species Paraneptunicella aestuarii. The sequence continues at coordinate 3,604,626 of NZ_CP074570.1, forward strand.
GTGGGCTTGTATTGAACGTTGTCGAGTAACTCTCTTGTGTCCTCGACCTTGGTACGAGACGCAGCGTCAATTTCTAATAAATCAACATAATTGCCCTGCTCAATCTCTTTACAGGTTGGGCATTGTCCGCAAGGATTTGAACCCATTCCCTGTTCGCAATTCAAGCTCTTGGCAAAGATTCTGGCAATCGTGGTTTTACCTACCCCTCGAGTACCAGTGAAAAGATATGCATGGTGAAGACGATTATTATCCAGCGCGCTGGATATCGCCGCAATGACGTGTTCCTGGCCTACCAACTCGGAAAATTTGCGAGGTCGCCACTTCCTGGCGAGAACCTGATAACCCATTATTGCTTCAATCCCCTTCAAACTGGCAGATAGATCGACAGCTTATTCCATTCTCTGCAAGTTTCGTTTCACCACCTAAATCTGGTAGCGAGACAACAAATCCAGCGTGCTCAACCACGCCACCCAATTGACGAATTAAGTTAGCCGTAGCCAGCATAGTGCCGCCTGTCGCTAACAAATCATCAATCATTAATACTCGTTCACCCTGAAAGACAGAGTCGTGATGCATTTCCAGCATGTCTGAACCATATTCCAGTTCATAGCGCTCTGAAATGACTTTGCGAGGTAATTTATTGGGTTTTCGAACGGGAACAAACCCAACACCTAATGCAATGGCAAGAGGTGCGCCGAAGATAAAACCTCGAGCTTCTGTGCCGGCAATCTGGTCAAACTCATAACCAGAGTAGAACTCAGCCAGCAACTCAATAGCGCGTTTAAAGGCGGTTTTGTCCTGCATTAAACTGGTTACGTCTCTAAACTGAATGCCCGGTTTCGGGTAATCAGGCACCGTCTTAATCGCGGCTTTAACCAATTCTGCGGACATAATGCGCCTCTGGTGTCATTAGCTGTGCTTGATTACAGATAAAAAGTTAGCCAGCCAAGAATAACGTGCATCAATGGCATAGCAAGTAGTACGGCTACAGCAATAAAGAAATAGGTGAAGTTGAAAGGATCATGAGGTGCCTGACTTTGCTCTTCGTGTTGCATTTTTAACTCCCAAAAACTGCTTGGGGGAACAACTTCCCCTGAATTATCTGTGGAGCGCAATGGTAATGCAAATGCGAATATGAGGCAATGATAGAGGATGATACCAAGGTAACAATTCGGTATTGCTACCTCAGATTATTCATTCCGGTAGAAGTATTTCTGCTACCAGCATTTGCTCAATAATTTGTAGCGCTCCCTGGCGAACCTGTTCTTCTGGAAATTGTGTGAGCCCTTGTATCAATTGCTGAATTAATTCTTCCACAGGAATGTGTTCATACTGCTTAACCAAGGTTAACAAGTGTGCAGAAAGTGCATTCACTTCGGTAAACTTCACTTCATCATTCAATTTCCTGTTTACCACCAAATAAGTGGTTCCGTTGCTTTCGTAAGGTTGAAACTCTTCGGAAATCTGATGTACCGGGAATTGATAGCTCAATAACTCGGCAAGAGGTGAAAAAGACAAACTGGATACCGCTGATTGCCCGTCCCATACTGAGAATGGTTGCTCCAAAATACGTATGCTTAAGGCAAGCTCAATCCATTCATAGTGAGCTAACTCCACCATGAAGGGAGGATCACTGTTCTGCATTTGGTACTCGTTGCTCAGGAACTCCACAAACTCTTTACTGATATCAACAAAATAAGGGGAGCGACAATGGTGGGATGAAAAGAAATCTCTGGCGAGTTGTTGCCATGCGTTTTCTTGGTAAAGGCTCGCCAATACAGGAAAGCCATTGTCTAAAAAGCCACGAATATTATTGAAAAACAGCTCTCGATAGATCTTAAGACGCCTTTCTTCTAATCCTGCAACAGGCGGATTGCTATCGGGGTTACGAATATGGTCGGCAAACTGCTTCTGAACCCGTTGAAACGCTTGCATCATGCGCTCCTCATTGCATTTTTTATCGTACCTTTTATTTCACTTTGCTGATATTGGTGCTGAATTTTCCGGATCTGTTCAACTTCCAAAAGTAATTCAGCTATTGGCGGTATGTTGAAATCACGTTCCAGTAAGGTTGGAAAAACGCCATGGATCTCATAAGCTTTTTCCAGCAGCTTCCATACTGGTTCAACCACATCTGCGCCGTGAGTATCAACAATCAGATCTTCGGCCTCATTAAAATGCCCAGCGATATGCCCGTATACGATTCTATCGGTAGGCAAGTTGGCCAGAAATTCCTCGGCATCATAACCATGATTGACTGAGTTAACATAGATGTTATTCACATCCAGCAGCATCAGGCATCCTGATTCCTGTAATACGCCTTGAGTAAACTCCAGTTCAGTTAGCTCTTTCCCTGGGGCTGCATAGTAGGACACATTTTCCATCAATAACGGGCGTTCCAATATATCCTGAACCTGCTTGATGCGATCCGACACGTAGTGAATCGCTTCCTCGGTGAAAGGGATGGGCATGAGATCATACAAATGACCATTACCAGAGCAATAACTCAAGTGGTCGCTGTAATAGAGAATATTGTGCTGATTGAGGAAATGCTTTACCTCTTTCACAAAATTAATGTCCAGAGGATCTGGGCTTCCAATTGAAAGGGATAGGCCATGAGCTACAAAGTTATTAGCTTTGGTAAATTGAGTTAAAACCTTATGATAAGAACCACCTAAAGGGATCCAGTTCTCAGGAGCAATTTCCCAAAAATCGACCGTATCAGGCAACTGTCCGCACAACTCGCGGAGCATTTCTCTACGCAGCCCCAGGCCCACACCAGATAAATTATTCATTGCTCACTCAATTCTCATTTATATTCTTGCGTTGTAATCCATATCAACTATGAGAAAGGCCGGATAACCGGCCTTGCTAGCACAAATCAAAAACAGATTAAGCTTGACCGCCGCACTTACCTTCGCCGCATTTAGCTTCTTTAGCTTTGTCCTTGCCACATTTTCCTTCTTTGGCTTTGCTACCGCACTTGCCTTCGCCGCATTTGCCTTCGTGCTTGGCTTTACCTTCACCGCACTTGCCTTCGCCGCATTTACCTTCGTGCTTGGCTTTGCCTTCACCACACTTGCCTTCGCCGCATTTACCTTCGTGCTTGGCTTTGCCTTCACCGCACTTGCCTTCGCCGCATTTGCCTTCGTGATGCACTTTACCTTCACCACATTTGCCTTCTGCTTCCTTACCGCCGCATTTACCTTCGCCACATTTACCTTCGGCGGCAGTTTGCATATAACCGGCATCAAGACTGTTCATCGCAAAAAGGTTGGCATTTGCTTCTACCGAAATAGTAGCCAATGAACCTAGTACAACAGCACCAACAGCAGAAGCAATGTTCGATTTCTTAACCTGTTTCATATTCTTTTCCTAAACAATTATACGAGAGTCATGTTTCGTTATACGCCTAGCGACGTGTCCAAGTGAGTAGACCTCAGCTTTATTTTTTTAATTTCATTAAAAACGTATTTATTTAATAAATAATACGCTTTTATTCTTGCAAGCGTTCCCTAAACAATAAAACCGTTCAACAGCTTGGCATCGCAAGGAATTGAGCAGGGAATCAGGCAAGCCAATTAATACTAGCAAAGAATCTGGTAAATTCTATGCCTGAAATGCATGACTGTGAACAATATAACGTGAAAGGTATCTAAGATATGGGATTGGGTAACGCAAAAAAGAAAAGGCTCCGAAGAGCCTTTTTCTATATAAGTTTGATGCCGCGATTTTTCGCTTTTTCCTTAACGTAAGGTTCCCAAGCTGCAGCATTACGAGCCGTCGATTTATCTTTCTTCGCCTCTTGAATGTGCTGATATGCCTGTTTGAACTTACCTTGATAGAAATAAGCTTCCATCATCGCCATGTGTATAGCGCCTTCCTTCTTGGAACCAGAATCGAGTGCTTTTTGCAAAGCGTCTAAAGCTTGAGGATACTTCTCTGCGCCTAGCAACAAAGTACCTTGCTTACGATAGTGTTCCGGATCAGAACTTAGAGCAGCAGCTTCACCATAATAGGTCGCCGCTTTCATATGTTCTTTAGCTCTATGCCATGAGTTTGCAATGGCAGACAGATTTGATGCATCTTTCTTCAACAATCCAGACTTCAAGAATTTTTCATGCAATACAGCAGATTGATATGGAATTTCGTTAGTCGCATAAAGCTGAACTAATGCTTTAATCTCTGACGCTTTTTCCAAATAACCTTGTGTATAAGCCAATTCAAATGTCTGTAAGGCTTTAGCATAATCTTCAACCAGCATGTAGAAGAACCCTAGTTGAGTCCACCACTGCTTGGTTTCAGGGAACATCTTAACCAGTTGTTCCGCTACCTTAATAGTTTCAGGATACATCTTACGCTCGTAGTACGACGTCATCTTAAGAACATAAGGGTTCTTATTAGGTTTGTCGTATAACGCAATTGCTTTATCAGCAGGTGCGATCATTTTAGCCAATTGCTTGGTTTCATAGAACGCTTGCGCCTGACGAGTGTAAATGTCTGCATCTTCCTTACATGTGAATTTCATCCATTCGTCATACCACTTGATCGCTTCCCCATATTGCTTTTCCTGCATATTGAGGTCACCAACCAAACGTAACGTTGATGCATGTTCACTGTCATTCAACACTTTGGTCTGAACAGTTTTCAGCAAGTAATCAAGAGCATTCTTACCTTCACCGTCTTTGGCAGCCAACAGGTTACCTAAAAAACGGTATACATACGCTTGATCAAAATCGTCAGAGGATTCAATTTCTTTCAAAATTGCAATTGCCTCTTCGATCTGATCAGTATTGTATGCTTCAAAAGCTCTTTGAACTTTTTTACCCACACGCTGCCCAGGGATTTTGGTTGGGCCTTGTTTGTATCCAGGACACTCAACGGCCAAACTTTGTGCCATTACAGTATTCATAGATAACGAACCTACAACCAATAGCGATGATGCCACCCATTTGATCAAAGGACTTTTTTGATTCTTAATCATGATCATGAACCAGCCTCCAATTTGAAGTCCAATTGAACTCTCATATTGAATTGCTTAACAGGCTTTCCTTCTACAATCTTAGGCTTGTACTTCCATTTATTCAGTGCACGCTTTGCCTCACGGTCAAAGATACGCTTAGGTTCCGCGTCGATAACTTCAACATCCTCTACCCCACCAAGCTCATTGATAGTAAATGACAGTTTTACCCAACCTTCTTTACCATCACGCGCAGCCTGAATTGGATAACGCGGTTCAATCCTTACGATTGGTGTCGCTTCACCATCCCTTTGCATTGCACCTGGAGAACCAATATCAATGGAATTCCCACCCAGATCAACACCTGGCATATTAAATGAAACCGCACCTGGATCTGGCTCAGCTGAGTCAGGTTCCTGAGGCTCCATTTTAGGAGGCTGTTGTGGCGGAGGTGGAGGCGGAGGCGGAACACGTTGGCGTACCTCTGTGGCGCTATCCGGCTCATCCATTACAATATCAATTACCGGTGTTGGAGGCACTTCATCAGCTGGACGCTGTGAATTAGCAATTAACGTTGCCATCAACACGAACAAGGCAAAAGTTACTGCGGCACCTAATAATACAGATACTATTAGACGTCCCATATTAACCACCTTTTGCTGCTACCGAAATCCTGGAAATACCTGCAGCTTTTACTTGATCCATCACTTCAACCACCTTTCCATGCTCTGCTTTTTCATCAGCCTGAATGATTACGACTTCAGTAGGTTGCTCTGCAAGCATACGTTCAATGTTTGCACGTACACGCTCAACATCTACTTCGCGTTTATCCATCCAAACGTCGCCATCTTCATTAATCGCAATAAAGATGTTTGCTGACTTTTGCTTGGTTGCGTTACTAGCGTCAGGTTTATTAACTTCAATACCAGCCTCTTTCACAAAGGAGGTTGTCACGATAAAGAAGATAAGCATGATAAACACGATGTCGAGCATCGGTGTCATATCAATACTTGCATCCTCTTCTTCTGCACGATGTTTACGAGCCATATAAAAATCTCTCTAGTGATGAGGCAAACTGTCAACTAACTTCTCTTTGGCCATCTTGACTTTCGATTCCAGACGAGTGCTGAAAAACAGTCCTGACAAGGCCGCAACCATTCCCGCCATAGTCGGGATTGTTGCCATGGAGATACCCGCAGCCATCAGGCGAGGGTTTCCAGTGCCTTGAGTTGCCATCGTTTCGAATACGGTAATCATTCCGGTTACAGTACCCAATAGTCCAATAAGAGGACACATGGCGACCAAAGTTTTAATTAACAATACACGCTCACTTAACTTATCGGACGCTTCGGAAATCCAAGCGTCACGGATTCTATGCGCATACCAGGAAGTGGTATCTGAACGCTGATCCCAATCTGCAATAATTTTGCTTTGCAATTTAGGAAATACAGCATTCAAAAACCAGAAGCGCTCAATCATACATATCCACATAAGGAAGAGCGCAAGTGCGACAACGTAAAGAACGTCACCGCCAGTAGCGATAAAATCCCTGACAGATTCCCATAGTTCTATCAGGAATAACATCTTATGCTTTCTCCCCTTCTGCGCGAGCAGCTACGATACCAGCTGCTTGCTCATCCAGAATATGAACAATTGATTTGCTACGACCTGCAACAACGCTGTGCAGAAGAATTAGAGGTAATGCTGCGATAATACCTTGAGCCGTTGTTACCAACGCCATCGAGATACTTCCCGCCATGATTCTTGGGTCACCTGTACCGAACAATGTGATTTGTTGGAAGGTTGCAATCATACCGATTACCGTACCTAGTAGACCTAGTAACGGGGCGATAGCTGCAAGAATCTTAATCAGGTTGATACCACTTTCAATTGAAGGCAGTTCACGCAAGATAGCTTCATCCAGTTTCAATTCCAAAGTCTCAGTGTCTGCATTTTTGTTTTCTTCATAAACAGTCAAAATGCGGCCAAGAGGGTTTGAAGTAGAAGGATTTTGAGGGTTGTTCAATTGCTTTCTGATACCGCCGCTCATCACAGTCAGAACGATGATCTTATACAGAGCAATCAACAAACCGATAGCCAACATGACAGTGATAACATAACCAGGCAAACCACCTGCATGATATCTTTCCATCATGGTTGCTTTAGCAGTCAACAAGCCAAGGATTTGACCTTGAGAAGGGTCGATATAAACCGCTTCTAAACCAGAGCCGCCTGTAGCAAAACCAGTAGCTGAATTAACCATGTAACCATCAGGTTGACGACCTAAAGGCTGAACTTGTTTCAAGTCATCTTTATAGGTCAGGTAACCTTCGGCACTAACCAGGTTGAAAGTACCGATACGAACCACTTCTTTCTGCTCTGAGCCACCGTCAAGGCTAACAACTTCAGTAGTGAAGCGAGAAACTTTACCTGATTGAGTCATTTCAGTTTGAAGTGCGAACCACAAATCTTCCAATTCTTTAATGTTAGGAAGACCTTTGGATTCATTAGACATTCTTTCAAGGAAGTCTGCACGACCAGGGTATTGAGCACTTACGATAGAGGTTGAAATACGTCCGTAAGCTTCAGCAGAGGCTTGACGAACAACACCAAACATCTCACCCAAAGTGCCTACTGCATTTTGCAGTTCAACTTCTTTATTAGCTAAGGTAACTTCGTTTTCTTCGAATTGCTTCTTCAAACGATCGCCACGTTCTTTTTCAGCTTTCAATCCCGCGCGAGCTTTGTTTAACAGAGCTTGCTTGTCTGCACGAGCAGCTTGGAATTCAGCTTCACGTTGTTTGTTAACACGTGCTTCAGAAACACGGTTTTTCTTCACTTCTTCCAGAAGTGCATCAAGTGAATCTGCGGCCTGTGCAGATGCAGCTGCCATAGCTACAGTTCCACTGACTAATAGTAGTTTCAACAAATTCTTCATAGTCACTTACTCCGCAGCTCGGATAGGCATCTTGATTAGGTTAACAGGAACGATCTTGCGAGCCATTTTCACAGCTTCAACAACAGAACCCAGGTATTCATCACCTAGTTGTTCCCAAGCTCTGGAATCATTATTCCAAACCCATGCACTTTTCTGATCAAGTGACAATGCAACCATCGCTGTACGACCCAGGTTGAAGAAATCAACAGCAATATTGGTACCGTTGTAGTTCAAATCACCCTGATAAGCACGGATGCTTGAACCGTATTCAAGTTCAACCTGATAAGCTTCCAATACTTGTCTGAACTGCTCAGAAGTAGAAACGTTTGAATTGCCCATTAGATCACGTAATTTTGCTACGCGAGCTTTTCTTTCTTCATGATTAATTGGCACGTCTAAATCAATGAATTGATCCAATGAGTCAATCATTTTATACATCAAAGGTACAACGCCTTTTTTAACGCCATCGATACTGTCAATTTGACGTTGCAATGCGTTAATGCCGTCCTGTTGGTCTGCAACCAATCCAGCGACATGGTCGTTATACACTTTCAAGTTCTCGGTTTCGTCCAGAACTTGACGATATTCAATTAATAGGTCTTGAGTTTGCTCATAGAGCTTATCGATACGCTTCTGGGATTGGATTGCAGCAGCGTTCGTTTTCGCTTCCTCTTTTTGCAGGTTGATAAGAGGATCTGCAGAGACTGCGGGGCTGCTACTGAGCGCGAATGCACTCAAAATAGTAGAAGCAATAATATTTCTCTTGCTCATCTTGGACATAGTTCCCAACCAATTGTCTAGTTTTGAATCCTCGTTACGCATCCAGTAGCCAGTAACAAGGGACGATTAAAAACGTTATATTTTTATTGGATTCAGCACTTAACTTTCGTTCAAAAGCCAAACACTGGAACCCGGGGATATTCACACGGATAGAGACAACAAGTCAAGCCGACATAGCTAGCTAATTCTAAACGGATTCAATTCATTTTAAGACGTTTTTTGCAATTTTACCTTCATGATACCCTCATATTTAACACTTTTATTTAAAACCATCACAGAATCAATCAGATCCGAGCACAAATAAACGAACATTTTTTTGATGATTTTATAAACAATTTCAAGCAACTATATACTTACTTTGCGATAAAGAATGAAGAGTGAATAAATGCAGCGGGATACATTAGTTACCAAAGATAATTTTCATCTTTTTCAAGCAACATTCGGAATTGATTATTTAATCGCTCAGATTGTTTAAACTTCTCTGTATTAATGAGTAATTAATAGCTCAATCCAATAAATATCTTTCACGAAAATGAAAACAAAACGGGATGTAAGTACGACCTTATTTCATAAAACCAATAAATGACTAATCACTATTAAGACCTTGTGCAGCTAAGATCTTTTTTGCCTGAGTTAGATGATTTTCGTAGTTCAACCAGCGCTTAACTGCACTTTCGTATAGTGGCTTTCTAACCTGCCAAATGCTAGCTGTACTCACTGCATTCGATGACTGATGAAATTGCAAACATTGCTCATCCCAATCAACAACACAATAATCAAGCAACCTCCGAGTGGTATCAGCTTGATTTGCAACAAAGTCTTCATAAGACAAACAAAAAATCTGTTCCCCAAAAACAGAACGCCAGTGCTGTAACAATCGATAATGCTGCCCGTAGTAGTGAGCAATATGTTCCAGATTATTTGCATAAGGCAGATCATTGCCCAAATGCTGGAAATAAACAGATATCATATTATCCAGCGGGTGACGCAGAGTATGGATAATCCTGGCATTTGGAAATATCAGCTTGATTAACCCAATGTGCATAAAGTTATCGGGTCTTTTATCTATGATGTGTGTGTGTGTAGCTTTATCACCGAAGCGCTCTGTTAAGAAGGCTAAATAAGATTCTCGAATTCCCCGAAGCTTTTCTCCCACATCTTCAATTCCACCTAAGTCAGATGGATAATTTGGAAAAACCTTCCGAACGGCATTGTTGATAAATTCAAGTTCTCCCCCACTGGTAAATGACTCGTGCTTCGATAGTACCTGCTCAATAAGTGTTGTACCGGAGCGGAACATACCACAGACAAATACGGGGGATTTAACATGAGAAGAATCTGCTTCATCTAGCGTGATTGAGGAAAAAAGCTCAGGAGAAAAAATATCAATAAGATCTGAAATCCGTTTTTTCATCTTGTCAGGTTCATATTCCCCTACTCGACGTTCAGATAGTACATTGCCTTGTTGATAGTATTGAAAAGCGGCATCGTATTGCTTGTGTTCGTCATACAATTTACCCAAACCAAAACAGATACTTTCACGCTGAGGCTCAGACAGTTTACCTTCACTAAGCAATCGGCTTACTGTCTCGATCAAAGGATGATTGATATTATTAAAGGCACTTGCATTAGCTAAACGCTCAAATACTTGCTCATAAGCAGGGTTAGTTTCAGCAAGCTTAAAGTAAATCTCTAATGCTCTGTCTTTATCACCCAATTCTTCATAAATGGTTGCCAAATTAAAATGTGCATCTTGGTATTCCGGTGCAATATCAAGCGCCTGTTTTAATTCAACTATGGCACTCTCGTGCTTTCCCTGACGATAAAACAACACAGAACGATTGAGGAACACTTCTTCAGGCTGAGAAATATTCAGATCCAGGCATATCTGATAATGCGTGAGTGCCTCGCTAAAGGCTTCGATTTTCCCCAAGAGCATAGCCAGATTAAAATGCGCTGTTGCATTGTCGGGAAATGCCTTTAATAAAGATTGATATACCGATATGGCAGAAGGAAGCTGGTTCAAATACTGGTAAACATCTGCCAGATAAAAATAGGTGCCTTGCTCGGTAGGAAAATAATGAATCATTGATTTGAGCGTATCAATCAAACCTTGATAGTTTCGCTGCTGGCTTTGAGCATTCACCATCATTTGTAGAGCTTGATGATGATTTGGAGTGTATTGCAAAATTTCACTCAATTTTTCCACGCCAGCTGAAAAATTTCCCAATTGCATATCCAATCGTGCAGAGGCAAGTTGTTGCTCTACTTTTTCAGACACTTTACATCACCCCGTTTTTAGCATTTTCTATTTAATTAACAGCAAGGCACAAGATAATAACATTTTGAAGCATTTCGTTGTTCAACAAAGCAAAAAGAATTCTGTTAGACTCATTTTTGTTCGTATTTTACGAATAATTTATAACTATAGGCAGGAAGTAATATGAAGTACGTCATATCAGGAGCATTTCTAGCGGGGTTAATGCTTTCAGGCTGCGCCTCCACCGATGATTCAAAAACCGCGGCAACCGACAGTTCAAATCAGAAAAATGACAATATGGTTTGTGAATATATCCGTGTCACAGGTTCCAATTTGAAAAAGAAAATTTGCATGACTCGAGAAGAGAGAGAACGTCAAAGAGAGGCGGCTCGAAATGAGATGGAAGAGCTGGGCAAACGAATGGCTCTGGATACAGCGACTCGAAATTAAGCAAAAACAGAATTACCCTAAAGCCCAGTGTCGTTGGGCTTTTTATTCCCCCAAATTCAGCGGCTGCCCATCATCAGAAAGCAAACGCCGTTTCTGCAATTCATGAATTAAGGGCTGTAGTTCCATTTCATAATACTTCCATCGCGCAATGGCCGAGCGATATAAAGGCTCCCGCACCTGCCCCGAGCTAGCGGTACTAACGACACGTTTAGTGGTATTAAATTGATAACAATCATCATGCCATTGCAACCCTAAGAATTTCAGAACTCGCTCCGCTTCATTGCGCATATCATCAACTAATTGCTCATAGGACAGGTTAATAATGGAATTAGGTAACACTGAATTCCAATGCTTCATGATGTCACGATAATCAGCATAGAACTGGGCTAACTCTTGTTGGTCGTAACTAAATTCTTGTGGCCCGGAAAACAATTGCTTATAGCAACTAAAACAACTGTCGATAGGGTGTTTATATATATGCACAAAACGGGCATTGGGGAAAATCGTCGCCAGCATACCCACAAACATAAAATTGAAAGGCAACTTGTCGGTAAAGAAATGACTATCCTGGATCCAGGTTTGATTTTGCTGTAGATAAAATTCCTCAGCCTGAGGAACAAACGCTTTTATTTTACCTATTGCGTTAATCGCATTGGTATTTGCCCAAGCAGGAAGCTTGTCATAATACAACTCTAACGCCGTTTCCCTTTCCCCCCCCGCCACAATAGCTGGATGACTTGCTAATATTTGCTCAATTAAACTGGTTCCCGACCTCGGCATACCAATGATAAACACCGGGGTAACATTTCCTCCCTCATCAAACGACAAGTCAAAATCACCAGCAGTAAAGACCCGCTTCATTACTTGCACAAGTTCGTGTACTTGCTCACCAGAATAGTGAATCAAACTGCGTTTTAACTGATTCCCCTTCACTAACATTGCAAAAGACTCTGTGAATCGTTCTTGCTGTTCGTAAGCTTTGGCTAGTGCAAAATAGAGATAACTCTTATCCTGTACAGAAAACTCCTGCTGAACTAAAGCTTCCATCCTTGCCATGTCTTCATCTGAAAAACGATATTTCCCAATATTGGCAAGAGACCAATAAACAGGGCAATGATCAGCCCTAACAGCAAGACATCCAAGATAAGCTTCAATAGCGTTATCGGTTTCGCCAAGGTGCTCTAACAGTTCACCTTTAAGCATTAAGGCAGCAACATAATCAGGATATTTGTCGAGACAGCTCTGAACCGTCGTCAATGCCAGCGCTTGCTTCTCACCCTGTTTTTGCACTAATGCCAGGTTATACAAAGCAATGCCATAATTGGGATCCAGTTTTAGAGCCTGTACATAACATTCTTCTGCCAACGCCCAATCTTTCATTCCTCGATAAGCATTGCCCAAGTTAAGGTGTATACCGGGGTTCTGATTTTGTAGGAATAACGCTTTTTGCAAATGCTCAATTGCCGTCGGATATTGCTGAGTAGATATGTACAAATTGCCCAGATTGACTAAAGGATCCGGATATCCGGGTTCTAATGAGCTCGCTTTATGGTATTCCTTAATAGCATTGTCAATTCGCCCCAATTTTCGCAACACCATCCCCATAGAGTTACGGTATTTGGCATCTTTTGGTGCTACCTTTATCGCCTTTTGAATTTTTTGTAGAGCCTGATCAAATCGGCCCGCTTGATAATACATCAAACCAAAAAGGTGGTTGATTTCAGGGTGCCGATTATCAAGCTGCTGAACCTGGTTGAACATAGCCTCAGCCTCAGCAAAACGACCTCTTTTCTGATATTGAAGAGCCTGATTAACCCAGGACTGAATTTGGTGTGCGGACATAATGACTTACTTATTTTTTGCGTAGGGTTTGTCCCAGTCAGCCGAGTGCAATCTCTTTGCTCCCATAGCAAAGGAAGGCTGGCGCTTTTCTATGGTTGGAAAGTCAAAAGTACGATCAAAAAATAACGATGTCGTGGACGTGTGAGATTCACAAGGCTTGAAGCCGCTCATGTCAACCTGAAACAACCCATGCGCTTTCAGCAGCGCTGCGGTTTTATGATGCCAGTCAGCATTATCAAGAATGATAAAGCCCCCAGGAGCCAGCTTCTTTAAAGCTTGTTGCGCGCAATCGAAGCGATAGCCAGCACTGTCGACAACAATCACATCAAACAGCCCTTCAAATTCATGAATTGCGAAGGGGAAATCATCCCCTGTCACAAATTTTATTTGAGCGTTGCTTTGTAATTGTGGCTGCATTTTATCCAGCCAACCCTGATCATTTTCCAGGCTGTAAACAGACTGAGCTCTTTTCATCCAAAACAAGGTGGATGCCCCAGAACCAAATTCAAAAACACGTTTTTGGGAATAATCAAACTGATTAATGTATTCAATTGCTGGATAGGTATAGAGAGGTAGGGAATCACCCTCTTTATTTGCTGCTAATCCATTATCAGTTGCAGCAACAAAACCATAGGCATGACGAAAAATACTCATACATGCAGCAAGAAACACTTCCCCCTTAGACATATCAATAACATCTGGATGTCTTGCATATTCGTCTTCTTTACCTTTCTGAGGTTTGAGTGTTGCCCAAAACATATTCTTCTCTCTTTATTATTCTTCAATTAATAAAAGTTCTACGACTCAACAGGAACCACATCAAAAGCCACAGTCATCCTTTCCTTGGGTGAGTCATAAGGAATAGTCCCATGCCACATATAAGACGGAAATAATACCAGACATCCTTCTTTGGGTTTTACAACATGTTCTGGTTCCAGTTGAATTTGACTACTCATTTCTGGCTGACCAAATTTAATCCAGCCTTTTTGCTGATCCTCAATTTCATCTGGCAAACTGACATAATAAGCAGAGCTAATCCAACCTTTGTGGTGAAAATGGTTCTTATGAAAGCCATGATCCTGTAACCGCACTGACCAAGAACATGAAAATCGATGTGCCTTACCAACATGCTGCAATAGAGGATGAAAATTATCTCTCTGCAAACGAGCATTATATTCTTGTACTTTCTTTTCTATTTCAGCTTTGAGTAATTGCACACTCGGGATATCCATGTCAAACAAGTTGCCTTGAGTTTGAGTTCCTGAGCGTAAAGATTGGTCAATTGGTCTCTGTGCCTGTTGATGGTGCAAGACCATTAAATCAGACTTCAATTGCTGATTAAATTCACTAATAGATGAATAGCCCGGAGGAACATCAATCTGATGAGGCTGAACAAAATTATTGAAATCGTGTAATTCCGCTAGCCTGTCCCAATTTCCGCTTAAACGCAAAGCCGTACAAAGATAGGCAACAAGCCCCCTATCATCGGGAGAGGATTCAACTAACTTATCAAATACCTTTAATGCATCATCATAACGTTGTGCAGCCAGCAATGATGTACCATATTCCTTTTGCAATTCGATATCATGAGGGTATTGCCCAGCAGCATCCTCATGTATTTCCAAACCTTTTTGAACATCACCGTTTTCACGAAGCAAGTAACCATGAAGAGTGCTGATAGCACAGGAATTCAAGCCTTTATTTTGGGCATCCATAATCAATTCTAACGCCTTGGCATTTTCATCCGCCTTAACCAGGCTTACCGCATAGTTTGCTATAATATCGGTATTTTTTGGGCTTCTGAGCATGGCATCCTTGTAAACCCTTTCCCAGTCACCTCGTCCACTATTCCAATAAAGGCGGCTCCATCCGTCAAGCAGGCTGATATTTTCAGGCTGTAATTCCACGCCCTGCCGATACAAGTTATCTGATTCTTCAAACTGCCCTTTTAGCGCATATAAGCTCGCCAGTTGTTGATTCAATAAAGGATGCTCAGGTGCAATGGTTCTCACTGATAAAAGTAATTCTTCAGCAGCATCATAATCACCAATCGAACGAAGCATGTTTGAGTAGTTCTGTAAAACAAGTAAGTTGTTTGGCGATTTATTCAATAATGACTTAAATATTGAACCTGCCGCTTTATATTCTTGCTGATGAGTTAGGCACTGTGCCTTGGTAACCTGTGCATTGATACTGTCAGGATTAATTTTTAGTGCTTTTTCAACCTGAACTAACGCATCCCCAAATCTGCCTGCATATTTATATAAAAGAGCCAGGTTATAAAGAGGTGTAAATTCTCTTGGAAATTCCTTCGTTAATTCAAGAAACAACTTTTCGGATTCAGCAATCCCCCCTTTTTCCTTATATAAATTTGCCAATAAATTTCTTAATTCCGGGTTTTTAGGCTGTAGGGTTAGTGCTTCCTGCAAATACTTGTGAGCGGAATCCAGATTTCCTAATTTTCTCTCGCTTTGAGCTAGCAATTTCAGCACTGCCAACGACTGATTGAACTTAGGGATTTGGGCACCGTAACGTACGGCATCTTGAAAACGATTCTGCTGGAAAGCAGCGACAGCGGCTTGCCATAATTCCTGTGGATTACTCATAATAGGCAACTAGTCAGATATCTTTTTAAAGTGCAGTAATCTCGCAATAATCTGATTATCAGAATCCAACAGCACTTCATTTTTAATGGTTTTTAAATGAATAGAGCGAACAATATCAAATAAGTTAGCCAGAGACTCTTGATCTAACGCACTTTCAATACACAAATTAAGTCGCTTTCGATGCATCTCTAATGCATTTTCGATATCACTCACTTTAGCCAACATATCATCTAATTCAAAATCCTGATGATTCGACAACATATGACCCACAACGGAAATAACATTATGTGCGATATCCTTGCTATCGACTGACTGATATCCTTGCTCAACAATTTTCTTTGCCTTAATGAGCTCTTTATCTAGCTGAAGTAAAGCGTCTGACGGCTTAAAAGGTATATTTTTTCGTTCCAGGCACAAATGTTCAAGATATGCTTTCAGTACCGAGAAAAAACGGCTTTTATCCAATACTGAAATAAGATAATCATGGGCATTCTGAGCAGCGATGACGCTTAACCCCTCTTTATCATGCGCAACGATGACCAGCTCACCACTTTGTTTTAGCACCCGGGCAATTTCAGGAAGGGTAACTGAAGTATTGGTGTACTCAATACCGTATTGGCTGACGATCAAATAAAACGGCTGATCTGAAAATGGTAGCTGTTCAATGTTTGTCTCATCAACAAAGTTAACTTTTCCTAGCCATTCATCTCTTTCAACATACTCCTTGTTTATTGAGGCTCCATCAACAGCTGTAACCTCATGAGATAACTCGCTATCAATGGAAACCTGCACGGCCATTCTTGACACAGCACCATTGCCAACACAAACATCCAGCACCTTGGAATTGGGTGCTAATTTTGAAAAATACGGCTTCCAGACAGATTCCAGCTCTTCTCGGTATTCGCCATCATTAACCCGAACACACGCATGGCTATTCATCGTTTGCCAATAATGTGCCCAAGGTTCAAAAGACTTTTCCACTATCACTTACCAGCTTATTAAATATGTATTCAAGATAAGAAAACGCATCGATAAAAGAGGAGGTTATACCAAAACGTTTTCTTATCTCCTGCCATTCTCATTTTATTGCTTTTATGCCTACAAAAAAGCCAGCGTAATCGCTGGCTTTTTTACCAATAACAACAGTTCTATTAGAACTTAGCAGATGCTCTTACGTAGAAGTAACGGCCTGCAGTGTCATATGAATAGTTGATAGTATTCATATCTTGGCTGTTAGTTACATAAGGAGGATCTTCATCCGTCAAGTTACGAATACCAGCACTGAATGTATAGTTATCCAGGTAGTACGCAGCATTGATGTCGTGATACCAGATAGAATCAGCGATAATATCTAAATGCTCATCTGCGTTACCGTTGTAATCTTCAGTTTCAGACATGAAACGAGATTCCCAAGTTACAGAGTAGTCATCAGTGCGATATTTCAAACCAATGTTGTATTTCCATTCGTTGAATGTCGCCAAAGCGCCTTCCCACTGGTCAGTATCAAAGTAACCTGCGATGTCAATCTCTTCTGCACCGTCATAAGGGGTGTACTTGTACTCGTTCAGGTAAGTACCAGCAACAGTTGCTTCAACTTCACCACCCATCGCTTCCATTTTGTAAGAGAAATCGAAGTCAACACCAGAGGTTTTGAAGCTTGCCAAGTTAGCAAATGACAAAGTAACACCAGCTGGATTACCGATTACGTTACGACGAGGAGACGTTGGGTGAGGAGCATCACCAGAAGCACCTGGGCCACGAATCAATGCGCAAAGAGGGCTTGAGAAGTCAACACTTGCATAACATTGACCAATGATATTGTTCACACCTGCGGTACCGATACCGTTAGTGATTTCAATATCAAAGAAGTCCATTGCTGCAGAGAAACCAGAGTCGTGAGTATACACGAAACCAGCTGTGAAGCTTTCTGACTCTTCTGGCTCAAGATCAGGGTTACCACCACTGATTGCGCTTGCTTGGTTAGATGACAAGGAGAAGTCTGGGTCTAAGCCATCAGCAGCACAGTTAGCACGTACGGTTGCATTACTAGAAGCACCCCAGTTCACACAAGGATCTGTGTAAGCAGGGTTAGTATCTTGCTCTGGCAAGAACAACTCAGTGATACTAGGAGCACGGAAACCTTCCGCCCAAGTCGCACGAATCAACAAGTCTTCAACTGGAGTCCACTCTAAACCAAATTTAGAGTTAGTAGCAGCATCGTTCAAGAAGTCATAATCTGAACGACGTACCGCAGCAGTTAAAGTCAAACGCTCTGCGAAAGGCATACCTTCCAAAATAGGAACTACAACTTCCAAATACGCTTCTTCAACGTCATATTGACCTTCAGTACGGTTAGCAGCAACGCCGTAGATTTGACCAATTGTTGCCGCACCATCAGGCTGGCTCAAGTAGTCTTCCCAACGCTTTTCAATACCGAAAGCCCACTGGATAGGACCAGCAACTTCCAAGCTACCCATATCGCCTTGAATGTTAGCCATGAATTGCTTGGTAGTACCGCGACGTACAGGAGAGTGAGTTACTGTACCGTAGTCAATCATTTCTTGAGTCAAAGTACCAGCGATGAACGGGTTCCAAACTCCAGGACAATCTGAATCAGCAGCACACAAATCTGGGTCTAACAAGTTTTGGAAACGTACTTCGTTAGCTTGACCAAATACAACGCGAGTATCTACGAAACGAGAGTAGTTATAAGAAGCTTCCCAAGTCCAATCGTTAGGAAGAGTACCTTCAAAACCAACTACCATGCGATAGTCACTTGCGTCCTGAGTGAAGCGACGTCCACCAGTTTCAGCCAAACGACGAGCTACATAGGTATCAGTACCAACACCATTTGGATCGAAAACAGCAGTACCAGGGTTAGAAGCTGGAACTAATGGGAACCAGAAAGTACCAACTGGAGCCATCAACTGCTCAGATTGACGGTTAGCAACACCGAATTCAGAGAAAGCTTTCAAAGAATCACTGATTTCATAGTTGGCTGAACCATTCATGCTGAATACTTCTTGAGGAGTAACCATGTAGCTAGAAGCTGCATAGTTATAACCGTGAGTCGCATTAGAGAAAGGAACTACGCTGTCTGTCGCAGGATCATAAACTACGCCGCTGAAGCCGTAAGAAGCTGGGAACGCATGGCCTTGAGGAATAGTGCCAGAACCACCACAGTAAGGTGTTGTACCTGGACCATCATCAAACAAAGGACAATTTGAGAAGTCACGATCGCCTTGCCAGATTGAGTTACGGTTAGTGTATTCCAAAGAAAGAACTACATTACCTTTATCGCTTGAAGTACCAGTAGTGATAGAGAATTTGGTAGTTTCACCATCATCTTCATCAGTAATGTCATACTGAGCTGCAATTTCAACGCCTTCAAAATCACGCTTGGTGATGAAGTTGATAACCCCGGCAATTGCGTCAGAACCGTAAACAGTAGAAGCACCGTCACGTACGATTTCAACACGCTCAATGATAGAAACAGGGATTGCGTTCAAGTCACCAGAGTTCCAACGACGACCATTGATCAATACCAATGTACGGCCAGAACCCAAACCACGCAAAGATGCTGTAGCGAAACCAAGGTTACCGTTGTTTACTGTGCTACCTAATTTCGCACCGTTGATGGCAGGAACGTTTTGAACGAAATCTTCTAGAGTGTTCAAACCAGCAGCTTCGATGTCTGCTGCAGTAAATGTACTTACCGGGCTTGCAGTTTCAACGTCAGTACGTTTGATACGAGAACCAGTAATAGCGATTTTCTCGACGCCTTCTTCTTCGTCAGCTTCTTGCGCGGATACAGCACCGGCAGTCAAAACTGTTGCAGAAGCAGCACCAAATGCAAGAGCTAGTCTAACAGACTTAGCCAATCTTGAATTTAAATACATGTGTTGTCTCCCTGGACCACTAATTATTAATTTTTAGTGTTGTGTGATCACATACGACCGTGATCGAAATTTTTATTCTATAAGGCTAATAGCCCATGAAGGGTAGTGAGCCCCGCAGAGGATAATACACACAAGCGGGAACTCGGGTCAACATCAAACAATTGACTCTAAAAGCAAAGTTCCAATTAACAATTATTTAATAAATCATTAACCGTAAAACAAACCTTACAGGGCATATAACTATTAAACTGATGTAAGAGAAAACCCTAGAGCTTTCTTGACGTTAGCCGGTAATGGCGGCAATGCAGACTTGGCTAGAATAAAGGTCGCCATGTTAAAGAAATCTTTAAAAATACGGTTGGATTCTGTCGTTTTTTTCAAATAATCGTGTCCAGAAGATCCCCCTGTGCCTATTTTTGTTCCCAGCATTCGTTGCACCATCATTGCATGTTTATAACGCCAAATGGTTAATTTTTCATCAACCTCCGTTAAGCATTGTAAAAATTGACAAGGGAGATTGAAAATAGGCTCTTCTGAATATTGCTGAATAAACAACGCAGACATAACTGCTCTTTGTGACATCCGGAACTGACCGGATGCTTTGACTTCTTCATATTTAGCAGGATCCAACAAAGCGTCGAAAGATGCTGCTGTCATATCAAGATCTTTAAGTTCCTTCTCTCTTTCCGTTTCAGACATCATTTGATTGTTCAAAATAATATCTTTGTCATTACTCATCATGTCATTCGTTGCATCTCGATAGTGACGCCAAAAATCAAAGTTTTCAAACTCGAGAAATGGCATTCTCTCTAACCACTTCTCTACCAGTTCAAGTAAACTGTCTTGCGACTCCAGCTTCTCAAGAAACTCTCGATGCTCAGGTTTAAGACGCATGTAAAAAGACTGCTTATCAAACTCAATTCGATAGTTGGTTTTTAATCCAAGGCTGATTTCCAAAATCTTGAACTGAATACTCTGAAAACCTGAAGCAGGAACCAGATAATCTCTGAATTCTAAAAATTCTTGCGGGGTCATTGTTTCCATTACCCCGATTTGATCATTGAGCAAGTCTTGTATTGCCAGCACCCGTTTCAGACGATGCACAACCAATGTTAGCTGATCATCTTTAACTTCTTCTTGCGCAAAAATATCGATAACGGTGCTTAACTCATGCAGTATTTGCTTAAACCAGAGTTCATAGACCTGATGCACAATAACAAACAGCATCTCTTCATGAGCGGGTTTATCATTGTATTTACTGCTTTCCATTTCCTGAGCTGAAAGCAACTTGTCCAATTTAAGATATTCACCATAATAAACAGGTTGAGTATTTTTCTTCATAATGAATCCAATGATTTTTATTAGGATATAGTGTCCCGTATAGCTACACTTAGGTTATCAAAGTCTGGAGGCCGCATGAAATTAGATGATGATGTTCACAACTATTATGAACACCTGGTTTTGGAAAGAATTGGTCAGTTAGGTTTACAAGAAACAAAAGATGCTGATTATTTAGCCGACCTGTGCTGTATGGCACTGAATCAAGTTCCCCCCAAATACATTCGTTATGAGGTGGATATGGCCTTTTTCCTGAGTAGTGAGGAACGTATGAAAATGGAAAAAGAAGTCGCTGATGCTATTGATAATTCAGTTAAGGTACTGGACGAAAGGAAGTAATTGCAGAATTGGGTGGCGGTCCAACCAGCCACATCCCGGCACATGAGTCACTCGCTGCGGCTGCTCCCTTCCGGGCCTGACCGGGTTCACCAGCTATCATTGCGAGAGGACCGAAAGGACCACCATTGATAAGGCTTTAATTTAAAGTATTCGTAACTACTTCTCTAAAGCGGCGGGCATTATGCACAATGCCCGCGAGAGATGCAAACACCTTGTTTACAGAAAGGTTTACTTGTTGAATCTTTCTTCAGCGATCACGTTCGCGACCAAATTATTAGCTTGGTCTGTTTCATCGGCGCGAATATAAATTTCACGCAAGGTATCGCCGATAGATTCTAAATGCTTACGCAAATCATCAGGAGTACCATCCTGAGTTTGGTGATAAATATCAATAATACCGCCAGCATTAATCACATAATCTGGGGCATAGCAAATTCCTTTACTACGTAACACCGACCCCAAGGCTTCTCTTGCCAATTGGTTATTGGCAGCACCCGCAATCACTTTCGCTTTAATTTGAGGAATAGTGTTATCGTTTAGAATGGCACCAAGAGCACAAGGCGCAAATACATCGACATCCAAGCCATAAATATCATTCGGCTGCACCACTGTAGCACCAAGCTCTTCACGCGCTTTTTCTAATTGTTCAGGAAATATATCGGTAACATACAGCTCGGCTCCAGCATCACGTAAATGTTTCGCCAGACGATATCCCACATGGCCTAATCCTTGAATCGCAACTTTTACGCCATCCAAACTGCTATGAAGAGCATATTCAACGGTTGTCTTCAAACCGACAAACACACCATATGCAGTACCTGGTGCAGGATTACCATCGGCAGGGCTGCCATCATAAGTAAATTTAGCCTTGATACCCGACACATATTGAGTTCTTTCAGCAGTCGCGTGCAAATCACTCACCGCCACCCCAGAATCTTCGGCCGTAATGTAATCCCCACCCAAACGCTCGATGAAATCCCCCAATGCCAAAAACATATCTCGACTTTTCTGGGTTCTCGGGTCACCAATAATAACCGCCTTGCCACCACCTTGATTCAAATTAGCCATAGCAGCTTTGTATGTCATGCCTTTTGACAAGCGCAACACATCCGTTAACGCTTCGCCGCTGTTTGCATAAGGAAACATACGGCACCCCCCCAAAGAAGGGCCTAAATTCGTGTTATGAACAGCGATAATAGCCTTAAGGCCAGACTTCTCGTCATTACAAAAAACAACTTCTTTATGGTTATCAAATTCGTGGTGTTCAAATAACGACATAGTATGTAGAGATCCATTTGTTATATTTTTCAGGATTCTAACTCATTTGTGAGACAGCATTTATGCTCTGAGAGATGAAATAATCCTTTTTTATCACTATCAAGTGTAATCATTTTATTCCAACAACATCACGTCGAATCAGGCTTGTATAAATAATAACTTTTGCCAAAGTAATAAACCTCCTCCCATCCCCCACTATCAGCTCTGGGGCAAACCCAATATCCACGCAAGCCAAACTCACAATAACTCGCTCCTACGGTTCGAAATGAAAGCTAAAACGTTTAGGTCACAAGTGGAATATTCTTCAAGAAACAGCAAATTAAACAAATATGATTACAGCGTTTGAAAAAACAGGTAATTTATCTCATTCTAGAACGTCGCGATTCAGGTGGACATTTGTCCTGCATCCATCTTCAGACAAAATAACAACAATGAAATTAGATAAATTTGATAAAGAAATCCTGAGAGTGCTCCAAAAGGACGCAACCATTTCAATGGCAGAGCTCAGCCAGAAAGTAGGTTTATCTCATACACCCTGCTGGCGACGAGTAAAAAAACTTGAAAGTCAGGGTATTATCAAGCAAAAAGTCACCATTTTAGATCACAAGAAACTGAACCTTGGCGTCAGTGTGTTTATCTATGTTTCTATTAAAAATCACGACAGTGTTTCCTTAACCGCCTTTGAAAAAGCGGTTCAAGATATTCATGAAATAGTGGAATGCCACACCACTAGCGGCGACAAGGATTACTTGCTAAAAGTCATTGTAGAAAGTGTTGAAGAATACGAGAAGCTACTCAAGTCAAAACTGACACAACTTCCCTGTGTGGATCACATCAGCTCAACTTTTGCCCTGAAACAAGTCAAAAATACAACCGAGCTTCCTCTTTAAATCTTTTTATATTGAACTGACATGCATCCATGCATTTAGGTTAATCAGAAACGCCCTACTTACTCATCTGATTAACCTGCATCAGGCTGATTTTCGGGTTTCGCATCAATAAACGCTTGTAACTGATTACAATTGTCAACCACTCGCTGAATGGTAGGGTAATCAGCCAAATCAACACCAAAACGTGTCGCGTTATAGGCTTGGGGCACAAGGCAAACATCGGCCAGGGAAAGCTTATCACCAATACAGTATTTCCCAGATGATTTAACAAGCCGTTTTTCCAGAGCTTCAAACCCGGTACGAATCCAATGCTGTGCCCATTGCGTCTTTTTATCAGCTTCCATGTTCAAATTATCAGTCAGGTAATTCAGAATACGCAAATTCGCAATTGGCTGGATATCGCATCCCACATCGTAAGCAATAGTGCGAATTAACGCCCTACTCTTTTTATCACCATAAACCAATTGCTCAGTGTCAGGATATGCTTCGTCCAGATACTCAACTATCGCCATTGATTGATTTAACGTAAGCCCTTCGTTCTCATCAACTAAAGTAGGAACCAATCTGGCAGGGTTCATCTCCTGATATTGTTCAGAATGCTGCTCACCTCCATCTTTTACCAAATGTACGGGAACATAGTCATATTCGATGCCCTTTACATTTAATGCAATTCTGACTCGATAACTTGCAGATGAACGCCAATAACTAAATAACTTCATGAAAATAGCTCCGGGAAAGAAGGCTTGTGAAAAGAATCCAAATTGTGAAGTTGAGTGAGCAAAAGATCAAATAGAAGTGTTAAAGGTAATCATTCGAGCTTCGAACTTTGGGCGACACATAAGAAAAAAGCGAGACGCTCTCACGTCTCGCTTTTAAAAATGAACTCAATGTCGCTCAATTACTCAGAGATTACGCCACGGCGGATCTGATCCAGCTCGATAGACTCAAACAAGGCTTTGAAGTTACCTTCACCAAAACCCTCGTTGCCCTTACGCTGGATAATTTCAAAGAATACAGGGCCGATAACGGTATCAGTAAAGATTTGCAGCAAAATGCCATCTTTCTCTGGCGCACCGTCAATCAAGATACTGAGTTCTTTCAACAAATCAACGTTCTCACCATGCCCCTGTACACGGTCATTCACTTTCTCGTAGTAAGTATTCGGCGTTACCATGAACTTCATACCACGCTCACGCAAAGTACGTACTGTTTGATAGATATCATCGGTAGACAATGCAATGTGCTGAATGCCTTCGCCGTTGTACTCTCTCAAATATTCTTCGATCTGAGACTTATCATCAGAAGATTCATTGATTGGAATACGAATTTTGCCGCAAGGGCCAGTCATCGCTTTGCTTACCAAGCCCGTTAACTTACCTTCAATGTCGAAGTAACGGATTTCACGGAAGTTACCAATTTTCTCATAAAAATCAGCCCACACCTTCATGTTGCCACGCTGAACATTGTGGGTCAGGTGATCCAGCGTATGTAATCCAGCATCAGCCGCTTGCAATCTTTCTTTCCAATCAGGATAGAAGTTGAAGTCGATATCATAAATCGTGCTATCACCGTAACGATCAACAAAGTACAACGTGCTTTCACCAATTCCGTAAATAGCAGGAATATTTAACTCCATTGCGCCAAGGTTGCCTACGAACTGCTTACCGCCATTTTGCAGAGCGTGTTTCAAAGCCGCATTAGCATCTTTAACACGGAAAGCCATGCCACAAACACTTGGGCCATGAACTTTAGCAAACTCTTCAGCTTGTGAAGATGGTTGAGCATTTACGATGAAATTTACATCCCCCTGCTTGTACAACCAGACTTCTTTAGAGCGGTGTTTAGCTACTTCAGCAAAACCTAAAGAAACGAACAAATCCTTCAGTTTTTGGATACCTTCTGCATCAGCAGCAGTATATTCAACAAATTCAAATCCATCTGTACCTAAAGGGTTATAGGCTTGATCATTACTCATCTGTACAATCTCTTAATCAGGTTATAAGCCGTTTGTATTGTCAGTTGCCAGCTTCACTTCAATTCACATCAAATGAAGCATAAATCGAGAACTGAACAGGAATTAAACAAACAGCATTGAGTTATAGTTTGCACCGAATCATAGCGACAAAATCCATGAGGAAGTAGATAGCAGAGGTGAATTAGCCCCCTGCTAACAGGGCATAAATACGTACAATATAATTTACAAATTAAACACCCCCGAAAAACAGCCATAATCGCCAGTCATTCGGGGAAAATCTGTAAAGATTATAGAACAGTGCGTAACTAAACTTTTACAGTCTTACGGTTAATACCGTACTCTCTAAGTTTATTAGCAATTGCGGTATGACTTAGTCCAAGCTTTTTGGCTAATTGGCGAGTGCTCGGATATGAAGGATACATGCGGCGTAGCAAATCACGTTCAAAGCGTTTAACTTCGTGCTCTAACGTACCTTCAAAGTCTTCTGAAATATAGTTAATAGTGCCGGCACAAGAAGGTAGTTGAATATGCTCTTTACTCAGCTCTTTACCATCCAGTAAGGACACCGCTCGATAAAGCGCATTCTCTAACTGACGAATATTGCCCGGCCACGGGTAATTGGTTAAAAAATCAACACAGGATTTATTCAATTTCGGAGGTCTACGTCCTAACTTGGCTGAATGCTGCTTAATGATCACTTCTGCCAGAGGAATAATGTCTTGTTTACGTTCTCTTAAAGCTGGCAAGACCAAACTCAATACATTCAAACGGTAATAGAGATCTTCTCTAAATTCTCCATCTGCCACCATTTGCCCCAGATCTTTTTGAGTAGCGCAAATAACCCGAACGTCAGTTTCGACTTCCTTTTCATCGCCAATACGACGGAAGCTTCCATCCTGCAACACTCGCAATAGTTTGGATTGCAGATGTGGCGACATGTCCCCGACTTCGTCCAGAAACAGGGTTCCACCTTTAGCTTGCTCAAATAATCCAGATTTGGTTTCCTGACCACCAAACGCCCCAGGACCATAACCAAACAATTCAGTTTCAGCGACGTTATCAGGAATGGCTGCGCAATTAAGTGCCAGGAATGGCGCTTCATCACGTCGACTGGCGTGATGACACGCTTTTGCGATCAGCTCTTTACCCGTGCCAGTTTCACCAAAGATCAGAATAGGCGCATCCAGTTCCGACATTTTTTTCGCTTCACGGATAACTCGCTTCATGCTGGTACTGTTAGCTTGAATATGGGTAAACCCATCTTCCTGGCTTTGATGAAACACATGTAGCTGCTGACCGAGGCGGTACTCAGATTTAAGCATGATGACAGCTCCAGCCAAGACCTGACTCTCACTGGATTCAGCCACCAAAATAGGTAGCATGTCTGCGACATAATCCTGCTCAACAAACTTCACTCTATGGGTTTCCATCGCAATTTTCTTGCTTCCCAACCACTTGTTGAAGTTGAAGCCTTTAACTATGTCACCTATTTCCTTATCGCGCAGTTCTTCATCTTCTTGTTCCAGGCTGGAAGACGCAGCTTCATTCACCAGCAAAACCTTGCCTTTAGTATCTACTGAAAAAACCGGATCTGGCAGTATTTCAAGTAACGCTCGAAGCTGCTTTTTCTCGCGTTCAATGGGCATAAAGGGAATGGTTTTAACATCATCAACACCGCTTAGTTTGCGAATTTCAGGCATTAAATGCTGAAATTCCTCAAATTCGATATTGGGAAAATTAAGATAAATCTTTCCTGAGCGATCAACTTCAATGCCGCGTAAATCAATGTTGTGTCTAACCAGAATGTCTAGTACGTCTTGGGCGATCCCCAATCTGTCCTGGCAGCTTATTTCCAGTCTCATTTGGATTCCTGAACATCAGAGAATGTAAACTATTTGGTACAATTTACCGCAGAATTTATCCTGAGCAAAGAAAAAACTCTCTCGAAAGATAAAATCAGCAAACGGGAGCAATATAAAACTTAGCAGTACCGAAACTTAAGGAATGATAATTTATATTTAATATTCAAATAGATAAAATGATAAGAGAGTAAATTAACGTTGAATAATGTAACAAATCGGAGCAGTGAAGACGGGAACGTTGCCCAGTTTGAAGCTAAACCTCAAACTGGACATCACACATACAACAAAGGCTAACTTGCCTTCTTGATTTTTGGCGGGAAAAGCGGCTCGAACAGCCCTAATTTACGAGCTTCCTGAACTTTTGCAATCAAGTCCATTTCAGACAATTCATACAAGTCATCCATTTTTTCAAGAACATAATAAATGGGCTGCATAATATCGATACGATAAGGTGTACGCATAACATCGACGACGTTCATCGCATGACGCTTCACATTTTCATGTTCCAACGCTGCAATAGTTTCACCTGGAGATGACAAAATACCTCCGCCATAAATGCGTAAGCCATCTTCATGTTTCAATAACCCAAACTCAACCGTGAACCAGTACAAACGCGCCAAAGACACACGCTCTTCTTTAGAGGCTGAGAAACCCAATCGTCCATAAGTATGAGTGAAATGAGCGAATGCTGGATTAGTCAACAACGGACAATGACCAAAAATTTCATGGAAAATATCGGGTTCCTGCAAGTAATCAAACTCTTCTTTGGTACGAATGAAAGTCGCAACCGGAAACTGTTTGTTAGACAACAAACGGAAAAACTCATCAAAATTGATTAGAGCTGGAACCTGAGCTACTTGCCATCCGGTGGTATCTCCCAACACCTCATTAACCTGAGACAATTGAGGAACACGGTCATGGGGCAGATCCAATAAGTTCAGACCATGCATGAACTCGTCACATGCACGTCCAGGAATAATATCCAGTTGGCGAGCAACTAATTGCTGCCATGTATCGTTTTCATCAGCAGGCCAATCAATAAAACCTTCAGCATTGGGCTGTCTAGAGATATATTTTGTACCTTTAGCCATTATTGTTACCCCTCATATTCTTGTCACAATCCCACTTTTTACACCCATGATGCATAGCCAACTTTACGCTAAAAGGTGTCTGGGGAATCGTTGAATCTTATGCAACTCAGTCTACTGAAAATACGCTCACGAGTAAGCTGTTACGCTCTGATTGAAGGGGCTTATTTTTGTAATGCAAGCGTTACAAAATTAAATTAAGACACTGATTAATATAAATATTTCAGTCACAAAAAAGGCAACCAATGGTCGCCTTTCGTATCAGATTAAGTTTGTAAGTTGAATCTAACTACAAATTTTTGAATTCTCGATTCAATTGGAATTCCGAAGAAGTGACATAACTCTCCATTTTTCTCAAGCGCGTCTCCAATTTGCCAAAACTGCTTTCAATGTCGACGAATGCCTGAATAGGCGGCTCTCCTGCTTGCCAAACTCTTGATTTCACTTCAATCTTGGTCTCAACTTTAACATTGCCAGAAGAAGTTCTGTTTCCGCTTCCATCAATTGAGCCGGTACTCTTTAGTCCTTTAGGTTTCTTTTCCAGAATAAACCAGCCAACGATGTAGGCCATCAGGAAAAAACTCCCTCCTGTAAGCAAGAATCCTGACACCATAATGATTCTTACCAACCAAAGTTCCCAGCCAAAATACTCAGCAACGCCAGCACAAACGCCAGCGATTTGGCCTTTGTCGGGATCTCGGTATAACTCTCCTTTTACCTTCATACCTTCTTCCTCCATTCAGGCGTTTCGGCATCCAGAATTGCTTCTAATGTCTGAATACGTTCAGCCATTTGTTCAGCGGTCTGCGCCAATTCATTCAACGACCGTACCTGCTCTTCAGACAATCCCTGACTAATCTGTCTCTTACTTCTGTAATGTAACACTAACCAAATAGGCGCAACAATGACCAAAAATACGATGATTGGCGCTACAATTAAACCGATTAACTCTTCCACCTCGCAATCCCCTCTCGACTTATCTTCACTGAAATACTGGCACTAACAATTACTCTTGTGGGCCTTCACTACTTTTAGCCTGAACTTTCTTCTTCAATGCTTCAAGTTCACTGTCGATCTTGCCATTTTCTTCAAGCTCAGCAAATTGACGTGCTAATGACTGCTTCCCGATATCATAAGACTCAACCTGAGATTCAATGCTATCGATCTTGCGCTCATACTGTTCAAAACGTCCAATAGCATCATCAACATTAAAATTATTCAAACGTTTCTTCACTTCCAGACGTGAACTCACTGTTTTCTGACGCATCAGAATCGCTTTTTGACGATTTTTCGCATCGGCCAGTTTGTCTTGTAGCTGAGTGACTTCATCCTGAAGCTTACCGATTTGCTCATCCACCAAGCCTAGCTCACGTTCCAGCGCATCAGCATGATCAACACACTTCTGCTTTTCCATAAGTGCAGCACGAGCCAAGTCTTCACGTTCTTTACTGATAGCTAACTCAGCCTTACTTTGCCAGTCATCGGCTTCACTTTTCCATTTGTTAATCTGCTGAGTTAATTCTTTTTTGTTGGCAAGGGTTTTTGCGGACGCTGAACGCACTTCAACCAATGTATCTTCCATTTCCTGAATGATCAGTCTGACCATTTTTTCTGGATCTTCTGCTTTGTCCAGCAACGAGTTGATATTTGCATTAATAATATCTGTAAAACGAGAGAAAATTCCCATATTCTAATACCTCAAAAATTATGATGTTAGGGTATCTTTCAGATGCCAATTTCTGTAGACGTGGTCAGACTCATTCAAATAACAGGCCAATCCGTGCTTTTATGTAACTTCATGATAAATAAAAATAAAATTTTAAATAGGCTTTTTAGCAATAGTGGAATATTATTAGTTAAGGCCACAAATTAGTGAAATTTACTAATTTTTGAGGAATCTAATGAGTCGGTTTCGTCAGCAAGATAATTTAATTGGACAAGCAAACAGTTTTCTTGAAGTTCTCGAGAAAGTATCTCAAATCGCATCACTGAATAAGCCAGTGCTCATTATTGGTGAACGGGGAACAGGTAAGGAACTGATTGCCGCTCGCCTACACTACCTTTCCAAACGCTGGGATCAATCCTACCTAAAGCTTAACTGCGCAGCACTCAATGAAAACCTGCTCGAATCAGAGTTATTTGGCTATGAAGCAGGCGCATTTACCGGAGCGACCAAGCGCAGAGAAGGCCGTTTTGAACTCGCCCACAACGGTACTTTATTTCTTGATGAACTAGCCAATACATCTGGATTGATTCAGGAAAAACTGCTTCGAGTCATTGAATATGGAGAATTTGAACGTGTTGGGGGCTCTCGCTCGGTAAAAGTAGATGTGCGCTTAGTCGCCGCCACCAACGAAGATCTTCCCACTCTTGCCGATCAGGGAGAATTCCGTGCAGATTTGCTGGATCGCCTTGCATTCGATGTCATCACGTTACCGCCACTTAGAGAGCGTCGGGATGACATACTCGTACTCGCCGAACATTTCGCAATCAACATGGCTCGCGAAATGGAGATGGAACTATTTAGCGGATTCACAGAGAAAGCGCGTCAAACCTTGCTGGACTACCATTGGCCGGGTAATGTTCGTGAATTAAAAAACGTTGTCGAACGTGCCGTTTATCGCTGTAACAATCCCTATTTACCAGTGCATGACATCATTCTCGACCCATTTGAATCAATCTATCGACCTCAAACCCGTATGAAAACCAAAGATAGGGTTGCAGAGACCGCCATTGCCCAATCTGTTCAAGAGACTCCCACAACATCAATCTCGAATGAAGCGATTGCTCCGAGTAAGCCAATTAACTTCCCGGTAGATTTAAAGAAAAGTAGTCAGGACTTTGAAATAGACTTGATTAAACAAGCACTTGCAGACAGCCAATATAATCAAAAACGTACTGCAGAAAAACTGAGCTTAACCTATCATCAGTTAAGAGGCTATCTCAAAAAGTACAACCTGCTGGATCAAACCGAGAATGCCGAAAGTTAAATTGCTGCACACAAATTGGCGCTGGCTCACAGTATCAATATTCACCTGTGCGTTTCTTTCTGCCTGTACTGAATTTATGGAATTTAATCCCGGCAAGAATGGCCTCGTTTATTGTTCCGAAGGTAATCCAGCAACGTTCAACCCTCAACTTGTTACATCAGGTATAACGTCAGATGCAGTGTCCTACCAGATATATGATCGCCTGATAGAATTTGATCCTGTTACCAGCAAGATAGTGCCGGGGTTGGCCTCAAGCTGGATAATCAGCGACGATGGCCTTATTTACACTTTCCAACTCAGAAAAAACATTCAGTTTCACTCTAATAATTATTTTACTCCCTCAAGAAGTTTCAACGCAGATGACGTCATTTTCAGTATTAATCGCTGGCGCGACCCTGAACATCCGTATCACAACATATCTGGCGGTCAGTACCCTTATTTTTCAAGTCTTGAACTGGAAAAAGTCGTTGAAGATGTAAAACGTATCAACGGCTATCGAATTGAAATACACCTCAATAAACCCGACAGTTCATTTCTTGCCAATTTAGCCACCGATTTCGCCATCGTACTCTCTGCTGAGTACGGTGAATATCTGTTAAGAAAAGGCATACCTGAAATGCTGGATCATGACCCCATCGGCACAGGTCCTTTCCGCTTTCAGAAGCACCAAAAAGACCGATACATTCGCTACTTTAAAAATGACAAATACTGGCGAGATATTCCCATTGTTGACCAACTCATTTTCGATATAACCCCCTCGAGTTCTATGCGTTTAGCCAAGTTAATGACTGGAGAGTGTGACGTCATATCCTTGCCGGCTCACAGTGAACTGGAAATTATTCGTGAACGTCCTAATCTGCAATTGGACGAAAAACCCGGATTAAATGTCGGATTTTGGGCTTTCAATACTTCCCGAGCGCCGTTCAACAATGTGGAAGTACGAAAAGCACTGGCAATGGCTATCGACAAATCAACCTTGCTTGAAGCTGTTTATTTCGATAGTGCCATTAGAGCAAACGGCCTTGTTCCTCCTTCGTCTTGGGCGTATCAGGAAGATCTAAAAGGCACTAGCTACAATCCTGTTTTAGCAAAAGAACTTTTGAAGAAAAATGGCATAGGCGAAGGCTTCAGTATGGACATCTGGGCCATGCCAGTTGAGCGTAAATACAATCCAAATGCAGTTATGATGGCAGAGATCATGCAGGCTTACTTACGCAAGGTTGGCGTAGAGGTAAATATTGTCAGTTTTGAGTGGAATTCCTTCAGACGCAGGCTCACTGAAGGGAATTATGATTCCATTTTAATAGGCTGGTCGGCCGACAATGGTGATCCTGATAACTTTTATCGACCTCTGCTCAGTTGCGCGTCTATTGAATCAGGCACGAATAGAGCCAAATGGTGTTCAGAAAAATTCGACGAACTGATTAATGAAGCGCTCACCTACTCTGATGAAACAACGCGCGCTGCTTTATACCACGCAGCCAATGCAATTATCGCAGACCAGATTCCTTTGGTTCCGATCGCTCATGCCTATCGTTATCAAGCGTACAGAAATAACGTTAAAAACCTGGAAATAAACCCCTTTGGTGGAATTCGATTTGGCGGAGTGTATAAAGAACAATGAACTTATACTTCCTACGCCGATTAAGCCTGCTCATTGTGACGCTAATGGTGCTCTCATTAGCCTCATATTGGCTTGCCCACATTTTCCCCGGTGATCCGGTAGTTAACTTATCTGGACGCAGCAACACCACGCCAGAAGAATACAAACAATTAGTCGAATATTACTATCTCAATAAAAGTGCTTTCAGCCAGTATTTACGCTATTTGGAACTGCTATGGCAAGGGGATTGGGGAACCAGCTTTACTTCTGAACAACCGCTTTTCGATGAAGTACGTTTATTACTTCCAGCCAGTATCGAATTAGGCAGCTATGCTTTATTGATTTCATTACTGGTTGGTATACCAATGGGGTTTATCGCCGGTTTGAATCACGGAAAATTTTCCGATGCCACGTTACTAGGCATAAATCTCATTGGCTATTCCATTCCGGTTTTTTGGTTGGCGTTACTACTGATATTGTTTTTTTCACTGCAACTGGGATGGTTCCCTATTTCTGGCAGAATAAGCCTGCTGTATGAGATTCCCAATAATACGGGATTTATTATCTATGATATTTTAACGGCAGATATTCCCAACAAGCGCGCCGCACTTGTTGATGCGCTAGGTCACATGTTATTGCCGACCATATCAATATCCATTGTAACCAGCACTATCATCATGAAGACGACTCGCCGCTCCGTTATCAATGTGATGTCCAGTGACTATATTCGAGCGGCTTACGCCAAAGGCTTAACTAACTCTCAAGTATTCTTCAAGCATGGTTTACGCAATGCCCTATTGCCCATCATGCCGCAAATTGCCATGCAGTTTACAACCCTGCTAACTAACGCCATGATAGTAGAAACGATTTTTTCCTGGCCAGGTATAGGCAACTGGCTCATTCAAGCCATTTATCAACAAGATTATCCGGCTATTCGTGCAGGCATGCTGTCAGTAGCCAGTCTGGTGGTGATATTTACTGTCTGTATCGATGTTTTGCATAAACTGATTGATCCACAAAGGATGTATTTTAAACGTGTTAAAAACTAGTTTATATCAAGAAGAACTGCATCCTTCACCATTACAACAGACCTGGCTCGAATTCAGTAAAAGTCATGTGGCTTTCTTTGGCCTATGCTGCTTCATGTTTTTTGTCTTTTTAATGCTGATCGGGCCATATATCGTGCCTTATACACCGCAAACACAACATACTGAAGCATTACTCATTCCGCCTGCCTGGGCTCCCAATGGCGGTATTGACTTCATGTTAGGAACCGATGCTTTGGGTAGAGATATTCTAACCCGGGTTATCTATGGCAGCAGAGTCACCTTTGGCATTAGCCTATTTCTGGTCATGATTTCCCTGATTGTGGGAGTTGTCATTGGTGCTTTGGCGGGTATGAACCGCGGTATGCAAAGCAGTATGCTAAATCACTTGTTGGATTCCATCATGGCAATTCCAACACTATTGATAGCCATTATCATTGTAGCTATTTTAGGGCCAGGTCTGGTCAATTCAATGTGGGCCATTACGCTCGCACTAATACCACAATTTATCCACTACACACGGGATGCCGTGAAAAAAGAATTGGATAAACCCTACGTTACCGCCTCTCGCTTAGACGGTGCATCCAGAATGCACATTTTCATCCATTCTGTTTTCCCTAATATCATTCAGATGCTGGTTGTTCAAGGTACACATGCTCTTTCCACGGCGATTTTGGATATCAGTGCTCTAGGATTCCTCAGCCTTGGTGTACAAGCCCCCAAAGCAGAGTTAGGCGCAATGCTATCGGAAGGTTTAGATATCGCCTATATAGCCCCTTGGAGCATTGCAGCCCCTGGAGCGGCAATATTTTTGATGATTGTCTCCATCAATTTAGTCGGTGACGGTCTACGTACCGCACTACACAACAGGTTGCTGCACTAATGCCTTTACTCGATATTAAAAATCTTACTTTGGAAATCCAAACCACCAATGGCTGGGTAAAGGCTTTGGACAAAATCAATTTGTCGATTGGAGCCAACGAAATACGCGCATTAGTCGGCGAATCAGGTTCAGGAAAAAGCCTGATCGTAAAAGCCATTGTTGGGGCGTTGAACGAGGGATGGAGAATCGCAGCAGATCGTATGGATTGGCGAGGTAAAGACCTCACCTTACTGAGCCCGGAAGAACGCCGACAAATTACACGCGAAGATATCGCGGTTATATTTCAGAATCCAGCAAACTCACTGGATCCAACGGCAACGCTGGGAGAACAGTTAGAAGAAGCCATTCCTGAGCACCTTATCGGAAAAGGCTGGTTCTGGGAGCGCAAAGCGCGGCGCAATCAAATCGTCACGGCTCAGCTACATAAAGTCGGCATACGAGAGCATGAGCTATGCGTCTCCAGCTACCCACACCAAATTCCGGAAGATATTTGCCAGAAGTTTATGATTGCCATGGCGTTGGTGTCGGAACCCACCCTGCTGATCGCAGACGACCCAACCATGGGCATGGAAATCACCACCAAGATTCAAATTCTAAAGTTACTCAACAGGCTAAACAAAACCAAAAATTTGAGTATTTTGTTTGTAAGTCACGACCTGTTAGCCATTGCCAGTATTGCTGAAACCATGACGGTTTTATATTGCGGGCAAACGGTAGAAAGTGGCAAATTGATGCAGTTACGCAAACGCCCTCTGCATCCCTATACCAAAGCTCTGTTAGATAGCGCTCCAAGTTTCAGTAAGGATTTACACCCAAAAGCAGATTTGAATGCGCTGGAAGGCACTATTCCCACGTTGCAACATTTGCCGATTGGTTGCCGATTAGGCCCGCGATGCCCAAGAGCACAAAAGGAATGCGTTAAAATACCTACAGTCAGACATATTCAGGATCATTTATATGCCTGCCATTTCCCACTACACAGGAATCGCTAAGTGACGCCGGTACTTTCAGTAAAACAACTTTTACTTAAGCGCAAAACCAGACGTAGTTGGAATCCAACGAATTCTGATCAATTTGTTGTAGGGCCAATTAACTTTGAAATTAAAGCCGGAGAAACCATCGCGGTTATTGGTGAAAACGGCTCTGGTAAATCGACAATAGCAAACCTGCTTGTGGGCGTTGATACGCCAAGCTCGGGCAGCATATTGTTAAATGGTCAGAAACTGCAACACAATAATATGAAACAGCGCAGCTTGAATATTCGCATGATATTCCAGCACGCCCGCGAATCATTAAACCCCGCAGTCACCGTTGGAAATATCCTGGAAGAGCCACTAAAGCTGAATACCGATTTAGAACCAACGGCACGCTTGGAAAAAATTAACGAAACCTTGCTTCAAGTCGGACTCTTAACTGAGCACGCTCATTTCTATCGCCATATGCTCTCAGATGGACAGAGCCAGCGTGTTGCCTTAGCAAGAGCATTGATTCTGAACCCTCAGGTGATCGTAGCAGACGAACCTTTTGCGGCACTGGATCCCTCTGTACGCTCACAAATGGTCAACTTGCTTATGCAGTTGCAACGCAAGCTTGGTCTAAGCTTTATTTTTATCTCTCACAACCTGGGCATAGTACGTCACATAAGTGACCGTATTCTGGTTGTGCGGGAAGGCAAGATTGTTGAGTCAGGAAAAACCGAGACAATTTTCAACTGGCCAAAAACCGAGTACACGAAGAAGCTTATCAACGCATACAGAACGCTGGTTGATAATCGAGTATTTAACCAATAGCGCTTTTGCCTTAATAAAGAACACAAAATGAAGAACACAAAAAGAAAGCCAGCATTAAGCTGGCTTTCTTTTATCTATTTGGAGATAAGCGGTTAATTAGCCGCTTGAGCTCTCTTATACTCTATATCAGCTTGTTCTTTCAGAACCGCCAACACATTAGAGAAGTTATCCTGGCCTTTTCTCATTGCCAATCGTTGAGCCACAGCTTTAACTTCATTGTTATCCAAAGTATCTACCGGGTTCACTTTCTGCAATTCCAACAAGGCAACATCACCGTTAGCCATTTCAACAATCTTACGGCTATCAGTTACAGACAACTTGAACAATTCAGTTCTTAACTGCGAGTCCATAGCACCAGAATATCGGCCTACGCCTGCTTGAACTTGCCATTCCAAAGAATGTTCAGCCAATTTGGCAGTAACATCGTCACCATTAGCAACTGAGTCTTTCAATGCAATCATCCATTCTTTTGCAGCAGCAACTGCTTTTTGCCTGGTTAACTCAGCATCAATATCTGCCGTTACTTCTTCCAGAGATTTAGTTCTGGCATCCTGGTGGTCAGTAACACGAACAAACATCAAATGGTCATCAGAAACACTCAACGCATCACTATTAATTCGTTCTGCAATAAAGTCTGCAGAGAAAACAGTATCCAATACAGTCAAATTCGCTAAATCAGCGGGCGCAGTAGAGCGGCTAAACAAGTCTGACGTTTTCACTTCCAAATTAGCGACTGTCGCAACATCCTGCAAAGAATCCTGAACTTCAAACGCCAATTCACTCATTTGCGTTTGATATTCATAGAACAATTCTGCCGCTTTATCATGTTTCAGAGTTTGAGCGATTTCATCTTTCACTTCATCGAACTCTTTCACTTGTACTGGCTTAATATCGGTCAGCTTAATAATGTGGAAACCGAACTCGCTTTTCACGACCTCAGAAATATCACCCACATTTTGTAAACCAAATGTCGCTTCTTCAAAAGCAGGATCCATCACGTCACGACCAAACCACTCAAGGTCACCGCCATTTTCAGCGCTGAAAGCATCTGCAGAATTATCACGCGCCAAAGCTGCGAAATCCGCACCAGTATTGGCAATATTCAGCAAATCTTGTGCTTTAGCTAACGCAGCGTCTTCATTATCACCAAATTCAATCAAAATGTGCGAGGCGCGACGCTCTTCAGGCGTTTGGTAATTATCCATATGCTCCTGATAGAAAGTGTTAACGTCAGCATCGGTAACTTCAACCTTTTCCATCAAATCAGAGATTTTCAGGTCAACATAGGCGACTTTGACCATTTCTTCGGTTTCAAAGTTAGCAATGTTACTCTTGTAATATTGGTTACGCTCTTCATCTGAAATGCTAACGTTTTTAGCGAATTCATCCATCGATACAGCAACAAAACGGGCATCGCGAGTCTGCTTCTGTAATTGCAATGAATGGCGAGCTTCACTATCCAAAGTAAAGTCAGTACCTAAAAGGATCTGAGACAGTTGTTGACGAGTCAACTCCATGCGCAAGTTGTCTCTAAAATCAGTCACTTTAAAGCCTGACTGGCGAATAAGTGTCTGAAAACGGTCATTGTTAAATACGCCATCAACCTGGAATGCTGGAATGCTGAAAATAGCGTCTTTAACTTGCTCATCACTGACGCGTAAACCCAGTTCTTCGGCCTTTTGATCCAACAATTTATCACTGATCAATTTATCCAGAATGCTTTGACGGAAATTAGCCAGGTAATCTTCATTCGAAGCTAATTGAGAAAAAGCTTCTCCCAGTTGCGATTCCATTCTGGCTCGTTCACTCTGATAAGCTCTTTCCAGAGTGTTACTGGAGATATCTTCACCATTCACTGTTGCAGCAGGAATTTCACTGCCTGAATTCAAGTAACTTCCAACACCCGCAAATACGAAACTCAGGATAACCAATCCTAAAATAACTTTGGCGATAATTCCGCTGGCGCCTTCTCTAATTTTATCCAACATTGTATTTAATACTCTCCAGATAGAGTTCTACACTCATCCGCTAACAGGCTGAAGCATTTGAACTTAACAGCGTGCCAGGCATGTAATTTATGGCTAAATCTAATATCAGGTCAGATGTAATAAACGCATCTAACTATCAGATTCAAGCCCTCAAGCAAAAAATTTGACGCGGTATTATAGACTAATATTTAACTAGGGAATACTGACAATTTTTAACCAGCTCAATAACAGTCTAACGGTCAACCAACTCCGATACAGCTCGGTTTAATTGATCACTGGCACTTTGCACACTTCGGGATAAATCATCGCCTTGAGAAAGCTTTATATATTCGTTAGTCGATGTAATGACATCATTCACAACCTGGGTCATTTCATCAGAAATTCCCTTTTGAGCATCACATGCCTGTTCCAGTTGCTCAAAAGCCTGTTTTAAGGTTTTGACATTTTCTACCACAACATTTAATGCTTGTGTTGCACGAAGAGAATCATCGGAATTTTTACGGGTTAAGTCTCGCCCTGCTCTCATCGACTTTGTGGCATCTTCGGTCATACGAGTAAGCTCAGAAATAATTCGCTCAATCTCATCGGTCGATCCCTGTGTTTTTAATGCCAAACTCCTCACTTCCTCAGCTACAACAGCAAAGCCTCTCCCCTGTTCACCAGCTCGGGCAGCTTCTATAGCCGCATTCAATGACAGCAAATTAGTTTGATCGGCAATTCCCTTTATCACATTAGTCACATTGGCGATTTTGTCGCTTTGAGCCTGAAGCTGTTCAATTTTATCTGCGGTTTCAGACACTCTATTCACCAGGCTTTCAAACCCTTTATTGGCCTCAAGAAATATTTCAGAACACACATCCATATTATTCGCCACTTCTTTAGTGGCAACATTCGCTTGCGATGCATAAGAAATAATATCTACAGACATTTCCCCTAATTCAGATACTTTATTTTCCAAATAAGAGGAAGTGCGAGATTGCTTTTCAGCTCCATCAGAAGACAAACGATTAATCTCGGCCAAGGTATCGAATCCCTGATTCACTCCAGTTTCAGCCTTCTCCAGATAAACCAC
The DNA here is from genome assembly GCF_019900845.1 of Paraneptunicella aestuarii. Taxonomy (NCBI): domain Bacteria; kingdom Pseudomonadati; phylum Pseudomonadota; class Gammaproteobacteria; order Alteromonadales; family Alteromonadaceae; genus Paraneptunicella; species Paraneptunicella aestuarii. Next base: position 3,644,503 of record NZ_CP074570.1, read on the forward strand.
GGCCTGACCAAGATTAGCTTGTAAAATTCGAACTGAATCTGCCAATCGGCCTAATTCGTGCTCACTTTGATAATCCAGTTTTTCGTTGTAATTTCGATGGGCTAAAGCATCAATGCTTTTGATGATGCGTTTAATCGGGCGAATCACTTGATGACGCAACATATAAAGAACAAATGTCGTGGCGCCAATTGTCAGTAAAAATACCAACACTAAAATTAACGTTGCCGTACTGCTGGCTGTAGCTCGGATCTCTTCAAGGTTATGGGTTGACTCCATCCGAATGCGTTCCGCAGCGTCCTCAAGTAATTTTGCAGGTTCTCTATCAATGCCTCTAACGAAAAGGTCGGCTTGCGTATGGTTAAAGTCATTATTCTGAAATTCTCTGAAACCATCACGATAAGTGATCGACATCGCTTTATGTTTCTCACTGAATGCATGAAGTAATTGTTTGGTTTGCGGCGACAGAGAGTGCTGCAAAAGTAATGTCTGTATGTTTTCTTGCACCAAAGATTCGCGCTGAATAAAACTTTGCCAATACTTTTCTCGACTAGTTCTATCACTGCCTCGAAGCAGGACATTCTTCCACTCTTGAATTTGTGTTTTAAAATTCTGTGAGGAATCATTGATCAGACGCTCAGAACCAATAATGTCACTTTCTACAAGTTCCATATCTGACGCATTGTTATTTAGCTGAATTAAGCTAAACACATTGAGCAATGTCAAAATACAAATCACAGAAATCACCGGTGTACTTATTAATACACCCAAACTTCCTTTCTTCATTTTGTTCTGCACCTGAATAATAAAATACCCATAGCGCTCACCCACAAACAACTATTCCCCTGAAGAGAATCGATCATTTGCAACGGATGAAACCGCCCCCAACCCAAAACACCACCACGATATGCAAAAGAGTGTACAAAACTTAAACACAATGAGTCAAAATTTTACCATCGAAAGATATAGTTAATATTTTACAAAGACTCGGGGAAATTTAGCGACGAACAAACTGAACAAAAAACAAACAGAAATTAAATAAAGCGGAAAGGTTTTCTACGGATTGTAGATATCGAATAATGAAGGCAAGGAGAAATAAAAAGCTTATTGGTTAGAATAAATAATCAGACATAAAAAAGCCCCTGCAAATGCAAAGGCTTTTAAAGCTACTAAACTGGAAGCGTTAGCTTAGTTGCAAGCGTCACGCAATGCTTTACCAGCTTTGAAAGAAGGCACTTTAGCAGCAGCAATTTGGATTGTCTCACCTGTTTGAGGGTTACGACCACTACGGGCAGCACGCTCACGAACAGAGAAAGTACCGAATCCAACTAGAGCTACCTGGTCGTCATTTTTAAGTGCTTCGGTAACTGCATCAGTAAATGCATCCAAAGCACGACTGGCAGCAGCTTTAGAAATATCAGCACTTGCAGCAATCGCGTCGATTAGTTGAGCTTTGTTCACAATATCATCCCCTTCAATTGTTATTATTAATGTTCCGCACAATTGTTGTTGCAGAGACGTTATAACAAGCTTGATAAGTAACTTCAAGCAATGTTTAACAATTATTTAAAAAGTTGGTTGGATCGCCGAAACCCTTAACTGACAAGGCTTCCAGCAAATCTGGTATAAAGGCTACCACAACTTTTCAGTTTGGGAAGCCTTTTATTATCAATTTATTTAAAAAAATGCGGTAAAAATGGGGGCAAAAGCCCCTTCAGACACCAAAACTGCACGAAATTGGCAAGTTATTTATACCTAACTAGCCAATTCTATACCTTCAGGGTTTTCCTGAAGCGCAATTTTAAGCACGTCATCAATCCACTGAACAGGGTGAATTGCGAGGTCTTGTTTTACATTTTCCGGGATTTCTTCCAGATCACGTTCATTATCTTTTGGAATAATAACCGTCTTAATTCCACCTCGATGCGCCGCCAATAGTTTTTCTTTCAAACCACCAATTGCCAACACTTCACCACGCAGGGTAATTTCACCTGTCATTGCAACATCACATCTAACCGGATTGCCTGTTAAACTGGACACCAATGCAGTACACATTGCAATACCTGCACTAGGGCCATCTTTCGGTGTTGCACCTTCTGGAACGTGAACATGAATATCACGCTTTTCATAAAAGTCGTCATTAATACGCAATTTCTCAGCACGGCTACGCACGACTGTCATCGCTGTTTTAATGGACTCCAACATGACATCACCTAATGAACCTGTGAAAGTAGTCTTGCCTTTACCGGGTACAGATGTCGTTTCGATAGTTAATAAATCGCCGCCCACCTGAGTCCAGGCCAATCCGGTAACTTGTCCGATTTGATTATTCTTGTCAGCCTTACCATAGTCAAAACGCTGAACGCCCAGGTAATCTTTAAGATTGTCCTGAGACACAACCACCGATTTACAATTCTTATCGGTCAGAATTTGCTTCACCGCTTTACGGCAAACTTTAGAAATTTCCCTTTCAAGACTACGTACACCAGCTTCACGAGTGTAGTAACGAATCATGCCAATAATGGCGGAATCTTCGATTGTCAGTTCACCTTTTTTCAAGCCATTGCGTGACATTTGCTTTTTAATCAAATGCTGTAATGCAATATTCAGCTTTTCATCCTCGGTATAACCCGCCAAACGAATGACTTCCATACGATCCAATAAAGGACCTGGAATATTCATGCTGTTTGACGTTGCCACGAACATAACATCTGACAGATCGTAATCCACTTCCAGATAATGATCGCTAAAGCTGTTATTTTGTTCTGGATCCAATACTTCCAACAGTGCAGATGCAGGATCTCCACGCATGTCCGAAGACATCTTATCGATTTCATCTAACAGGAATAATGGGTTCTTGACGCCAACTTTAGCCATTTTCTGAATCAGTTTGCCAGGCAATGAACCAATATAGGTACGACGATGTCCGCGAATTTCAGCTTCATCACGAACGCCACCCAACGCCATACGGATGTATTTACGACCCGTAGCTTTAGCAATGGACTGACCTAATGAGGTTTTACCTACACCAGGAGGCCCAACCAAACATAGAATGGGGCCTTTCAATTTTTTCACACGCTGTTGAACGGCAAGATATTCAATAATGCGTTCTTTGACTCTTTCCAACCCATAATGATCGGCATCCAATACTTCCTGAGCCAGATTAAGATCTTTCTTAACCTTACTACGTTTGAACCATGGAACATTCACCAACCAATCAATATAGCTTCGAACGACGGTTGCCTCAGCCGACATAGGCGACATCATTTTTAACTTATTCAATTCCGCCGTTGCCTTTTCCATAGCATCGTCGGTCATTTTCGCATCTTCGATTTTCTTCGCTAATGCTTCAAATTCATCAGGCGTATCATCCAGCTCACCCAGTTCCTTTTGGATCGCTTTCATCTGCTCATTCAGATAATACTCACGCTGGCTTTTTTCCATTTGCTTCTTAACGCGAGTACGGATTTTCTTCTCAACCTGCAACAGGTCGATTTCGCCTTCCATCAGAGCCATCAAGTATTCCAATCGTTCAGAGACGTTGGTCATTTCCAGCACTTTCTGTTTTTCAGCCAGCTTCAATGGCATATGAGCAGCCATGGTATCAGCCAAGCGCGCCGCTTCATCAATACCATTTAAGGAAGTCAATACTTCAGGCGGCACTTTCTTGTTCAGTTTGACATAGCCTTCAAACTGGGAAATCGCTGAGCGGATCATCACTTCCTGCTCAGCTTCAGGCAAATCGATATCATCATTGCGCACAACATTGGCAATGTAATAATCGTCTGTTTGAACGTATTCCTGGATACTTCCTCGTTGATTACCTTCAACCAGAACCTTTACCGTACCATCAGGTAATTTTAAAAGTTGTAATAAAGTAGCAATAGTACCAACGGTATAAATATCATCGGTTTTCGGATCATCAACACCCGCATCTTTCTGTGCTACGAGGAAAATTTGCTTATCTTTATCCATAGCCGCTTCCAAACAGCGGATAGACATTTCCCGTCCAACAAATAAGGGAATGACCATATGGGGATAAACTACAACATCCCGCAACGCTAACACCGGCATTTCGATAGTGGTTAGCTTTTCTTCACTCATTTTCACTCTCTTTAATTTGGTTCGATTCACTTAATGTTTAAATATGGGGTTGGCAAGACAAACTTCAAACATTTATTTGGTAAATCGATTTCTACCGAAGAATTAAAAAAAAGGCCCTCAGGGCCTCTTTTTAAAAGTTGCATTATTACTCGGAAGCGGCTTTTTTCTCAGTCACGTTGTCGTAAATAAGAATAGGTTTTGATTCACCTTTTACCACCGTTTCATCGACAACAACCTTGCTTACATTTTCCATAGAAGGTAATTCATACATGGTATCCAGCAATATTGCCTCAACAATTGAGCGTAAGCCACGAGCACCGGTTTTTCTGTCCATAGCTCGTTGCGCAATCGCATGAAGTGCATCATCACGGAATTCCAAGTCCACATTCTCCAATGCAAATAAAGCTGCATACTGTTTGGTTAATGCATTTTTAGGTTCTTTAAGAATACGAATTAACGCATCTTCAGAAAGCTCTTCCAAACTGGTAACAACAGGCAAACGACCAATAAACTCTGGAATCAAACCATATTTGATCAAATCTTCCGGTTCCACCTGCTGGAACAGCTTACTCAAACTTTTCTTGTTCTCCTGGCTCTTGACCTCGACACCAAATCCAATGCCAGTACCAGTGTGAGAACGCTGTTCAATAATCTTGTCCAGCCCGGCAAAAGCACCACCGCAAATAAACAGGATTTTAGAAGTGTCTACTTGCAAAAACTCTTGCTGAGGATGTTTTCTACCACCTTGAGGTGGAACGGAAGCAATGGTGCCTTCGACCAGTTTCAACAAGGCTTGTTGAACACCTTCACCAGACACATCACGGGTAATAGACGGATTATCCGACTTACGTGAAATCTTGTCGATTTCATCAATGTAAACGATACCACGCTGAGCTTTCTCGACGTCGTAATCACATTTTTGTAGCAGTTTCTGAATAATATTTTCTACGTCTTCACCAACATAACCCGCTTCGGTCAGCGTAGTTGCATCAGCCATAGTAAAGGGAACGTCCAGCAAACGAGCCAGAGTTTCTGCCAATAGTGTTTTCCCCGAACCGGTAGGACCAATCAGCAAAATGTTACTTTTGCCAAGCTCTACACCGTTGTGGGTATCACCATTGCGGAGGCGCTTATAGTGGTTATAAACGGCAACCGACAATACCTTTTTAGCGTAATCTTGCCCAATGACGTAATCATCCAAATGGGTATGAATTTCAGTAGGCTTAGGTAGTGCGTTTTCCTTTTTCCTGGGTGAGATTTCTTTAATCTCTTCCCTAATGATGTCGTTACATAACTCGACACATTCATCACAAATAAAAACAGAAGGGCCAGCGATTAGTTTGCGTACTTCGTGTTGGCTTTTGCCACAGAAGGAGCAATACAATAATTTGCTATCGCCGTCTCCACTTTGTTGCTCACTCATTTAATACACACCTCTGCATGGTTCGAATCGCCTTAACATCAAAAACAGGCCATTCTCCTAAACATATGGGCATCTGACTATTTATCAAAGACAAAATAACCAAGCACTCTATGATGCTCTAACTGCTTCGAAAATTAAACCGACTTGTTTTGGTATAGTATGTAAGTAGCTAACTCACAAGCACTTTTAATTGAAAAATGTTTGCTACCAATACAGGTTAGTTTGCAGTTGGTTCAGATACCAACGATGTTCTTTCGACAAGGCTAAATTAAGCCTTGTTATGGGCATCCATTCGATTGAACAAAACCTGATCGATCAAACCATATTCTTTGGCAGCTTCAGCGCTTAGGAAGTTGTCGCGATCTGTATCTTTGATAACTTGCTCGTAATCACGACCAGTGTGTTCAGCCAAAAGTCTGTTCAATTTTTCTTTAATTGCCAATGTTTCCTTGGCGTGAATTTCAATATCAGACGCCTGCCCCTGGAAACCACTTAGTGGTTGGTGGATCATCACTCGAGAGTTATTTAAGCAATAACGTTTCCCTTTAGCTCCACCAGATAGAAGGAAGGCTCCCATACTACAAGCTTGACCAATACAAACCGTACTCACGTCAGGTTTGATAAAATTCATTGTGTCATAAATCGCCATTCCAGCGGTTACAGAGCCACCGGGAGAATTAATGTAAAGGAAGATGTCTTTTTCCGGGTTTTCAGCCTCAAGAAATAACAGTTGAGCCACAATCAAATTGGCCATGTGATCTTCAACCTGCCCAACCAAAAACACAACATTCTCTTTCAACAAACGAGAGTAAATGTCATAAGAGCGCTCACCTTTAGAGGTTTGCTCAATAACCATTGGAACCAGGGCATTATGTACTTCGGGAACAGGATTAAACATATTTTTGATGTCTTAAAATAAAAAAATGCTCAGTAGGTACTGAGCATTTAAGCAGGAGGACTATAACAAAGTCAATTCAATACAAACATTTTATGCTTGTTTGTTCATGATCTCGTCAAAGTCTTTATTCACTTCAGTTACAGAAGCTTTGGCAAGAACGGCGTCAATCGCCTGATCTTCCAGAGCCAAATTCTGCATCTGTTGCATCAATTCATTGTTGCTCTTGTAGTATTCAATCACTTCTGCCGGATCTTCATAAGCTGAAGCAGTTGTTTCAATCATGGACTGAACGCGAGCCTGATCAACTTTCAAATCTTCAGACTTGATGACTTCACCTAGTAATAAACCAACAGAAACACGGCGACGAGCATTTTCTTCGAACAACTCATCTGGCAATTCAGGCATATTACCAGTCATACCTTGACCGAAACGTTGCATTGATTGACGGCGCAAAGAGTCAATTTCTTGCTTAACCAATGCGGCAGGCAAATCAACAGGGTTAGTTTCAACCAAACCAGCAAGCACTTGCTCTTTAACTTGTGCTTTCAAAGTATTGTCCAATTCGCGCTGCATGTTGCGCTTAACTTCATCACGCAATTTGTTTAAATCGCCGTCTTCGATACCGAAAGTTTTAGCAAACTCATCGTTCAATTCAGGCAATTCCAATTCTTCTACTTTCTTCAAAGTAATTGCGAATTGTGCCGCTTTACCTTTCAATTGCTCTGCATGGTAATCTTCAGGGAAGTTTACGTCGGCAACAAACTCATCACCCGCTTTCTTACCAACGATTGGCTCTTCAAAGCCAGGAATCATTCGGCCTTTGCCCATTTCCAGAGCGAAGTTTTCAGCCTTACCGCCATCAAATTCTTCGCCATCAATAGTACCAACGAAGTCGATAGTGACTTTATCGTCTTCCTTAGCAGCGCGATCAGCCTCGATCCAGCTTGCATGTTGCTTACGCAACGTTTGCAGCATGTTCTCAAGGTTTTCGTCTTTGATTTCTACAACAGGCTTTTCGATTTTGATTTTATCCAGATCTTTCACTTCAATTTCTGGGTAAATTTCAAAAGCAGCAACGAATTCCAAATCATGACCATCTTCGTCTTTCTTAAGCTCGAAAGAAGGCATGCCTGCAGGAGAAAGCTTTTCCTTAGTCACAGCTTCAAAGAAATTACGCTGCATAACTTCACCAGCGATTTCCTGGCGAACAGCTTTACCGTAACGCTTTTGAATAACAGAAACAGGGACTTTACCAGGACGGAAACCATTAATACGCTGGGTCTTGGCCAACTGTTGCAATCTGGATTTAACAGCAGAATCGATAGTATCTGCTGGAACAGTAATAGTAAGGCGGCGTTCTAGACCTTCATTTGCCTCTACTGAAACTTGCATTCTTTTACCTCAACTTTCGTGCCGCAGCACTCTAAACATTGTTTCCAGTCCCATACCAATTGCCAACGTTTTGTGGCGGATTCGGTAACCTCAATGCTGTCTATTTGGGAAGCTGGTCACATTACATGACAAAAAAGACGCAGTAGTATACCGATAGCAATACAAGGAGTCGAGGGATAAAATGCAGGATAAGCATATCAATTTAAATAAAATGCAAAAGAGTGGAAAAACAGCTAAAAGCCACGCGCCACAAGACATAGAAATAAAGAGGAAATTAGAAATAAAAAGGGAATAAAAGGAATAATTAGAGAAGAGAGAAAATGGGGTGGACGATGGGGCTTGAACCCACGACAACCGGAATCACAATCCGGGGCTCTACCAACTGAGCTACGCCCACCACTGGGACTATCGGCTTAATCCATAAGCCTTGAATGTAAATGGCGCGTCCGGCAGGATTCGAACCTGCGACCCACGGCTTAGAAGGCCGTTGCTCTATCCAGCTGAGCTACGGACGCATCAAAATGAGCCGAGTATAAAACCTTTGACTGAATAACTTACTTTACTCAAACAACGGCTATCCTGCTGTGCTCAATGTTGTTATAAAAATTATCACAACATTTCGACCGATACATTCAAATACTAACGTAGGAAAAAGTGGTCGGTGAGACAGGATTTGAACCTGCGACCCCTTGGACCCAAACCAAGTGCGCTACCAAACTGCGCTACTCACCGACTTTTTCCTGCCACTAAATTCCTCAGTGGCTACGGGGGGCGGATATTACTGATTTGGTTCTATGTCGTCAAACACTTTTTTTGCATCTTGTTTTGACTGCTGTTTTTTACGTCAAAAGAGACGAATTTCATTCTGATTTAGCGCCATATTCAGATTTACCTCAACAGGTAGTCCCCCTACAGCTTTGCACATGTTTATGCGTGGAAAATCAGCTCTCGAATCAAGTCAAACTCATCTGTTTCACGTTCTAATACTCACCTTTAGGTGAAATAACCTGAAATATGTCACACGCATTCCGGTTGCTACTATGCTCGTCGCTGATGAGGCATGAAACGAAATTCAGAATGTCTGAACGAGCCATACTCATCCCCAATACAGCACATTTGTTTTTAACCATATCCAAAATTAAAAGGAATAAATCAATGTCTAATGAAACCAGAACCGTACGAATCGCTAACCACGCAAGATTTCCAATTCAAGAGCTGATTGTTCATCATTTTCAGTATACTGGCAGTGATCCAAACAAAAATCGCTACAACGAAAAAACAGTTTTATTTTCAGCGAAAAACAGCTTGGGAAATACTCTATCATTACCTGAAGGTGGCAACATAGAAATCCAGCCAATGGACGGTTTATTCAATCAAGGTGATAAGTATTACGATCTTGTAGTTAATCCAAGCCATAGAAGCCATTGGAATGTAGCGTGGCGCTGCGCAGAGGATGACGGTATTTACTACCTGATTCAGGATGGCGGGAAACTGATGAAGCTATTGGATTCTGCTGTTTCCGACATTTTAAAAGGAATCAAAGCTGCGTTAAAATTCTTTGAAGATACGGGCGCTGAAGCAGCAATGGCTGGCACAGTAATGGCCAGTGTCCATACATTTTTTAAGAATGCCGAACAAGATTCAGACACCATTGAACATAAATTCCATGGCGACTCAACTTGCCGTCAGGATATCCACCTTGGAACCGACGGAGATACTGCTAACACTGTAGACAGAATGAAAGCCGTATTTAACTCTGACAACAAAAAACAATACTGCTCTGTACAGAGCTTCGGCTTTGGCTCAAGCGATGCATAAACAGGCGCAAAAGTAAGCTAGCGGAAGATTCATTTCCACTTAGCACAGTGGGCAGCTTGCATAAGCTGCCCACTGTTTCCGCAAACAGTATTATAAGTATCTTTTAATACACTATTTAATTCTCTCAGAGTTTGCCAAAATTCCTCACTTCGTGAGAAAATGCCCGTCTACATGACAGCCACGGCAAAGAAAATATGACCGCACAAATTATCGACGGAAAAGAAATAGCAAAACACATTCGAGAGCGCGTTGCGCTGCAGGTAATGTCTATTGTTCGTTCAGGTAAACGACGCCCTGGACTTGCCGTTGTTGTTGTTGGCAATGATCCAGCGTCACAGGTATATGTACAAAACAAGCGTAAAGCCTGTGAAGAAGTTGGATTTCTGGAGCGCTCTTACGATTTACCTGCTGACACCACACAAAAGCAGCTGCTGACCTTGGTCGATGATTTAAATGACGACCCTGAAATTGACGGCATCCTGGTTCAACTTCCACTACCTGCGGGACTGGATCCCAGTGAGATCCTTGAGCGCATACACCCAACCAAAGATGTTGACGGTTTTCACCCCTACAATATTGGTCGTCTGGCGCAACGTATGCCAGCACTTCGCCCTTGCACACCCAAAGGCATCATGACCCTGATTGAATCAACCAGTCGCCCGGTAAAAGGCTTGGACGCGGTTGTGGTAGGTTCATCCAATATTGTTGGACGCCCAATGGCGTTGGAGCTTTTGTTGGCTGGCTGTACAACCACAATTTGCCACAAATTCACCAAAGATCTGCAAAGCCATATTGAACGCGCAGACTTATTAGTTGTCGCTGTCGGTAAAGCGGAATTTATTCCTGGCTCCTGGATTAAAGAAGGCTCAATCGTGATTGATGTAGGTATAAACCGTACCGAAGACGGGGGATTAACCGGTGATGTTGAATTCGCAACGGCTCATGAACGTGCAGGCTGGATTTCTCCTGTGCCGGGCGGCGTTGGCCCCATGACAGTAGCCAGTTTGATTGAAAATACATTGGAAGCTTACGTTAAGTACCATTCTTAACATATTCACAGCTTCAATTTTCCATTTAAAAAAGGCGCTGAAATCAGCGCCTTTTTAACATTTTTCGTAAATTCAGATAACAAGCTCCAAAATTAGGGGCTAATTGGTGTTTTCAGCACTTTCACTATTAGCTTCAACATCACTTACCGCAGCTTCATTTTCCTCAACAGGCTCAGACAAAAAGTCTTCCACTGTTTTATCAAACTGATTCGCAGCAAACGACGTGATTTGGTATTGCCATTGCGTCCAATAAGGTGATGGAGCAGTATCAGGAGCAACACCAGAAGCATTACCATCCATATCAAAACGTATCCAGGTTTTATCTTCAACATTGCGCATACGGACACGAATTTCACGCTCATCAAAAGTGCTCAGTTTTAATGATTTAATAGTATTCACATCCTGCCAAATGCTTTCATCAATGGCCGATAAATCATCAAACTGTAATTCCACCAAACTGCTTACCGTGCTGTTTAAAATCGAGCTATAACGAAGTTCACGGCCTTCTGGCATATTTTCCAATTGGTAGTTATCATCTTCTGACATGTTTTTGGATACTGTCCAGCCATGTCCTTTATTTGCTCCACCATCCTCTAGTGTAAGCGACTTCACCTGCTCAGGAGCCACATCCAAAATCGGCTGTAACAGCCAATCCATTTGGCTGTCTGGTAAGGTAATGATTTGGTCGATAAGCCAGGATTGAGTATTACCATTCACCCGCACATAACTGCCGCCCGTACTGGCATTTCCCACTAACAGATCAACAATATTAGTATCTGCACCTGAGCCAGACTGAACTTGCAACAGCACCGATTGGGCATCTTCGGCTTCCAATGGCTCTACGCCCAATCGTGCATACTTGTCTGCCTTACTGGTTTTAGGTTCCACTTTTTGTGCAGAAACCAATTGCTCAAGCAAAGCACTCAACTTTTCCTGAGATACGGGATAGCCATGATAATTGCTTGCAATCCACTGAGTGCCGTTTGACGTTATTTCACGCTTGGCATCAAGCAAAATACCATCGGCATTTTTTATCAGAAAATGACTCACTTGCGCTGCTTGTTCCTGAATATCAGGAAACATCTTGCCTTTAGAGGTTTCTGTCACCTTACCTGAAGGCGTAAACAGCACGCCTAAAATCACGGCGATAGTGACTAATCCCAATAAGGGTAAAACATGTTTATTCATTTTCCCTCCTGCAATCTACGACTTGTATCGAGTACGCAATGAACGCATCACAAACGCTAACATCAGCACCAATAATATTGGCATCAAAGCGATATTCAGAAATTTCAGGCGACTCCCCAAACTTTCAATATCCTTGTCCAATTGATGGCGCACTTCACGCAACTCTTTACGAATCTCAATACGCTTCTCGTTAAATTCCTTAATCGCCTCTTCCTGCTCTTTGCTCAGTGTTAACGCACCACTTTCCATTTGCTGTGACTGCAATTTGCTAAGTTCCGCTTCGGTTTCATTCAGCTGTTGCTCAAGAATTTTTTCTTGATCCATAAACTTCATTTCCGCCACAGCCGTTAACTCTTGCACCTTGGTAAATGGGCGCGCATAAGTGCCTCGGCTACGAATGCTAATGAGAGAATCGCTCCCCGCCATGTTCTCCACCGCATTAGTCAGCAAAGCGCCATTATCGGCAAAAGGCGTAAACACCGTTTGACCGAAGAAGTTAGCCTGACTAACCCAAAAACGGTCTGCCAGAACGTCAGTATCAGCAATCACAACAACATTGATGTTCGCTTCAGCGATATAGTCCATACCGCCTTGCTCATTACCAGCCAAGGCTTTATCAAATGCCGATTTGGCGTTGCCCTGAAAACGCGCTCCCAAAACCATTTCGCCTTCGGTACTCGTCATTTGATCCATTAACTGATCAGGGTCGCGAGTCATGGCATACACCATGGCATTAGTGTGAGTGCTATATTCTGATGAATGCAGTAACGGATGCATTTCCAACTGGCTACCTTCTGCTAATTCCAGACTGCCGAAAGAAGCTCCATTAATCATATCCAACGAGGAGGTGATGACATCATTTTCATCCAGATAGGCTTTATCCAAACCAATAAAACCTACGTGTTTAGTTACGCCTTTTTGAGTACGAATATCTAACCCTTTGGCAGCATCCAACACCACTTGTTCAGGCTCCATTCTGATACCCCAGGCATCAAACAAACGAGATAAACTAGAAGTATTTGCCGACGCCATGCCCGACATCGCCGCCATAGGGTCAGACTCGTGATGAGGATCGACGAAGGTCAGCAACTTGCCGCCCGCCATCACAAACTGGTCGATGGCATAGAGGGTTTTCTCCGATAAATCCTGAGGGTGAATCAACAACAAAACGCCAACATCTTCAGGCACTTTGTCGAATTCCGCAGGCAAGGTTTCAACGTCATAAAGCTCTTGTAACTGAGCATAGAAATGCCAGGGCGGATCAAACTGCCCTGTCATTGGGTTTTGCCCACCCGTGACACTAATGCCTGAAAGCAGTCCTACCTTCAAAGGCTCAGGCTCGCTCAGCAAGTAAATTAGCTGGCTAATGTCATATTCCAAAAAACGCTCTTTTTGAGGGTCGAAAAAGCCAATCACTTGCTGGTCATCTAAAGAGTTTCTCCCCGCCAGACCAAAGTAGATAGATTCTTCCGTACCCGGCATCATGGCAGCCGTTAAGCCAAATTCACTGGCTTGATCTTCAGCCTCTGAAAAAGGCTCAGGATCGACCAAATGCAGTTGAATTTTTCCGTCAGAGGCATTGGCATATTCCTTCAACAAGCTCTCAACCCTGTTCGCATAATTACGCAAACTGGTTAAACCTTCAGAAGTCTTATCTGAAAAGAAGAAATACAAATGAACAGGCTCATCAATGCCATTAATGATTTCTTTACTGCCATCAGACAGGGAGTAAACCTTATCTTCAGTTAAATCAAAACGTGCCGAGCGGAATATTTGATTGTTCAATAGCACCAAAGCAAAGAACAACACCACCAGCAACAACATGGAAATAGGTGTAGAAAATACTTTTTTCATTGTGCTTAATCCGCCTTCTTCTGTTCAATTAACATCAAACCCGCATACAACCAAACGCCGATAACAACTGCGAAATAAACCAGATTGTTTAATGCAATCACGCCTTTCGCCATGTTCTCGAAGTGAGTCATAAAACTAAAGGAAGCAATGGTGTCCAGCAGTACCGTTGGCAACCAACCTTGAAAGGCGTCCAACACGATACTGGAACCACTCAGCACAAACAGGAAGCACACCACAACGGCGAGAATAAACGCCACAACCTGGCTTTTCGTCAGCGCCGACATACAAATGCCAATGGCTAGAAACGCGCCCGACATCAACCAGCTGCCGATATAAGCCGCTAAAATAATGCCGTTATCAGGATTGCCCAGATAATTCACAGTTAGCCAAAGCGGAAAGGTCAATAACAGCGACAAACCCAGCACACTCCAGGCAGCCAGGAACTTACCCATCATGGCTTCAAAAGCCGAAATCGGTAAGGTCATCAGCAATTCAATGCTGCCGCTCTTACGCTCTTCCGACCAGGTACGCATTGCCATAGCTGGCACCAAAAACAGGTACAGCCAAGGGTGGAAGTTAAAGAAAGGGAGTAAATCAGCTTGTCCACGCTCGTAAAAATTTCCTACGTAGAAAGTGAACACGCCCGACATCATCAGGAAGATGATAATAAATACATACGCCACTGGCGTGGCAAAAAAGCTGGCAAACTCACGCTTAAAGATAATACGAATATTGTCCATTATGCCGCCACCTCTTCGGTTAATTCTCTAAACACATCGTCTAAACGCCCTTGCTCAACAAACATGGCCTTAGCGGTTAATTGTTTGTCTTGCATAAAACGTGAGACGGCTTCAATTAATGGTTCTTGCGCATCTTGCACCGGAATAAGGGTTAATATGCCGTTCTCATGGTCGAGTTCTAGCGCAGCAACGCCTGAAATATGTTTGAAAGCTTCGACATCGGGCATAGCATCAAACTGCAAACTTACCGCTTGGAAATAGCGAGAACGCTGCTGTAATGCCAAAGGCGTGCTATCGAATAACATCTGCCCACCAGCAATGATCATGGCGCGGTTACATACAGCAGTGACCTCTTCCAGAATGTGCGTGGAAACAATGACCAACTTGTCTTTGGACAAGTTCTTGATCAGTTCACGAACATGATGTTTTTGATTGGGATCCAGACCATCGGTAGGCTCATCCAGAATCAAAATTTCCGGATCATGCAAAATAGCCTGTGCTAATCCAACGCGGCGTTTAAAGCCTTTAGAAAGGTTATCGATTGGCTTGTCCAACACGCTTTGTAGCTGAACCTGAGCAATCACATCAGCAATGCGCTTTAGCTTATGCTCGCCCTGTAAGCCTCGAATATCAGCAATGAAATTCAACATTTGAATTGGCGTCATATCACCATAGGCAGGCGCACCTTCAGGTAGATAGCCAATGCGCTTTTGAATCTCTCGCCTCGACTCATCCATTGCCATATCGGCAATGCGAATTTCCCCCGAGTCGGGAGAAAGAAACCCGGTGAGCATTTTCATTGTTGTCGATTTACCTGCGCCGTTTGGCCCAAGAAATCCAACCACATCACCCGGTTTTATTTGAAAGGAAAGATTGTTAACAGCAGTAAAATCGCCGAATGTTTTTCTTATATTGGTGACTGTGATCATGATTATCCTCATATGATCAAAGAATTTCATAAAAATGGCGATGCCAAATATGGAGCGTTGAGTTTGAAATTCAAGCGTTTTATCCTTACGCGGAAATGAATTCACATAATATTCAGCTTCCAGGCATCAAAAACCTCACACTAGAGCAATAAAGAGCATAAAACGTGAACATCGACCCCATTGGCTACATTCAAACGCCCTACAAAGAAAAGTTTGCCATTCCAAGGCAACCGGGGCTGGTTTCCTCAGCCAAGGGCATCATCAAAATGAGCGCGGCTTATGCCGATATCAACGCCTTTAGAGGCATAGAACAATTTAGTCACTTATGGCTGATATTCCAGTTTCATCAAGTAGAACAAGGTAAATGGACGCCCTTAGTGCGCCCACCACGCTTGGGTGGAAATGACAAGCTGGGCGTGTTCGCTACGCGCAGCACTCACCGCCCAAGCAACATGGGCATGTCGGTAGTCAGTTTTGACAAAGTAGAACAGAAAGGCAAAGACGTGTTAGTACATGTGTCAGGTGTAGACCTAATGGATGGCACACCGATCCTGGACATCAAACCCTATATCGCCTACGTCGACAGTATTCCAAACGCCCAAAGCGGTTTTGCCGACACAGCGCCCACAACTTACCCGGTAAAATATTCAGAAACAGCGATTAACCAACTTGGTAAAGTTGAAAACAAATATCCAGAATTAGAGCAACTGATCACCGACACATTAGCCTTCAACCCCAGCCCGGCGTACCACAACAAGCAAGATGAAAATCGTGTTTATGGCGTCAAGTTATTGGACTTTAACGTCATCTGGCGATTACACAACGGCACCGTTGTGGTGACAGGGATTGAACGGATATAGATAGCTATTTTTGATAGACGCACTGGATGGCGCATCAAGTGCGCCATGACAAACAACAGGCACTCTGCCCTAATCAATCCGCCGTCATGTAAGAACCGAACATGGGTCAAAAACCACCTCACCACATTCAACCATGTTTATTCGCGCTTTCCCTACCAATCAATATGCTAAAAATCACCGCCATTCAACATGGATATTATATTTACCGGAAAAGTTTCCTCAGTGATATCATCACTTTTCTTTTTTAAAGCTATCAATAGCAGGAATCCTTATGAACAAACAGTCTTCTTTTCTTCTAAAAACCGTACTTTGCTTATCCGCTTTAGCAGCAACTCAAGCGACAGCATATACGCCTCAAACCATGCTGTCAGACGCTAAAGATTCTCGGACAGACTATATTCTGAGTGCTTCAATGAATGATGGCTCCAGGAATTGTGGCTCCATCCAACAAATTACTAACGGCTGGAAAATTGATACAGAAGCTTATTTTAACCACAACGATTTAGCCACAAACACCATGATTGCATCAGCGGGTGGCTATTTCTCGACTGCCACAGGAACCTTTACCGCTCCCATAAACGGCTTATATAGCGTTAATTTTTCTATGCGTATTTCAACCGGTAACGGAGATATTACGTTACGACATAATGGCACTCGAATTGCGGCCACAGGCACAAACCTGGTCGACTATACACAGACTGTTAGCGGATGGAGCACTTGGTCGACTCACAGTGTTTCAAAAAATTTGTATATGAATGCAGGAGACACATTAAATCTTTGGTACGAATCTGGCTCAACCACTGATTGCAGCATCGAAACATCATTCAAATATAATCACTTCAACGTTAACCTGATAAGAGCCGTTGGCGGCGCAGGTTAAACGTTCGTTCCTTTATATTTATTTTATACTCCTTTTAAAGCCCTCCCCTGTTCGAAGAAAAGCGTCAAGGGGAGGCTGAAAGGAGTGATGATATGAATAGCCCTTATAAATAGACGCTCTGGATGGCGCATCAAGCGCGCCATGACAAACAAAGCAAACAGCAGCTCATAAAAATACAGACTCATAAAACCAGACAGGCACTAGCGAATTCTCTCAGAATTCTTATCAGCGAATACGCTTGAACACCATGCTTCAACAACAGCCGTGGTATCTATCACTACCAGGCTAATTCCAGCCATGTTTATTCACTATCACTATGAATATTCTAAACATCACAGGGCTTTGTTAATGATATGGACACTTCCATCTAAACCTAAAGATCAACCAATAGGAGGATGTACTATGTTCGCATCACTAAGAAAGCCACTTCGAACTTATAAAGAAAAAGGCTGTCCATCAAGAACAGCCCTTTTTCTATTTTCAGATTATGTTGTTAGAACAAGTAGTCCAACGACATGTAAAAGTTACGGGGTCTGGCGTAGATCACATTTTCATAGCCTATTGCGCCGTTTGCATCACCGCCTACTTTATAGAGTTTGTCGGTAAGGTTTTCGACGCCTAACGTTAAGCTCCATACTTCACTGACATCAGTATATTTCAGTGCAGCATTCCAGGCAACATAGCCTTCATCGCGAGTATAAGGAGTGTTAGCAGCCTCGAATTCCTGTTCGTCCTTGTACACGCCGTCGACTCTGGCTGTTAGTGTACTGCCATTGTCTAACTCGGTTAGATGGGAGATACCTAAGCTAGATACCCATTTCGGTGTAAAGACGAACTTATCTTCAGTGGTGATCCCAGCGGCTTGGGCTTCCGGTGACACTTCATCGTATTGTGCATCCAGATAGCCTACAGAGGCGTTTATCAAAATAGAATCAATTGGCACCCATGTGGTTTCTATCTCAAACCCTTGAATTGTTGCTTTGGCAGCATTGGTCTGGAATGTGGCAATTCCGCCTTGGTTTGCGGCAACAATCATGTCTTCAAAATCGCTATAGAAGATGGCGGAATTGATTCGCAGGTTGTCTGTTACATCAGACTTTATACCAAATTCATAAGTGGTCACCGTTTCTGGGTCGAATGTAGGCAAACATTCATTGCCTTCGCCACAGCTGCCGTTACCCAAAGCGATAAATGCCTGAGCATCAGGTGTGCTGAAGGAGGTATTGGTTACTCGCCATTCAAAACCACCTGATTTAAATCCGGTAGAAACTGAGCCATACACTCTTGTGTCTTTATTGACGTCGTAAGACAGGTTGACGCGCCAGGTTAACTCATCAAACGAAATGGTATTCTCGACCGGGTCGATCAAATACTCTGTTGTGTTAACAGCGCGTCTTGGAATGCTGGCAAGAGTCGAGTCACAAGCCGCACTTGGCGCTGTCGGACGAAGGTCAATCGAACAACCGGGATAAGCGAAAGCATTAGGTGTCGCATTCTTTTCTTCATCGGTGTAACGAACACCAAAGGTAAAGTGCAAGTCATCACTGATATCGTAAGTGCCTTCACCATATATTGCATAGTTGGAGTTATCGGTGATACCACCGAAGTGAATCGGGTACAAAGTACCTTGTAGCGCACCATCAAAATCCAATTGGTTATCTGATTCTTCTTGGTAATAGAAAGCGCCAGCCACATAGGTTAAGTTTCCAGACACACCATTGATTCTTAAATCAACGGAAGTTTGCTCTGAATCGTAGCTTTCCCTGTTTTCAAACACATTAAGAGGGCTTCCATCGACCTGACGAGCAATGTCTGCCTCAAGCTGGCGATGTGCCAAAATCAATTTTGCCGTCACATTATCGTTAATATCGTAGGTTGTGCCCAAAGACAGTCCCCATGCATCAATGTCATTTTGTGACAAGGTGTTTTCTCCGGTAGCAAAGGGCCCCAGCTGTTGCGATTCGTTATAGCAATTAATGCCTTGGCTACTGTCACCCGCTACGCAACCTTCCGCAGTTGAAGAAGGAGCAAAACCTGCTGATGCGTTAAAGCCATTCCATGCACCGGGTAAGGTCAGACTGTCCTGAAAATAGGCGTTTACTTCTGGCGCTGATTCTTCTCTTTCGCGCACATAATCGGCGATAAGTTTGAAACGTAATTTATCAGATGCCTCTATTTCGAACTTTGCACGAGCCCCTTGAGCATTAGTATTGCCTAATTTTTCACTGTCGGGCACATTCACTCTTGTCACTGTTCCATCACGTTTGCGTGACATAACATTAAATATTCCGCTAACCGAATCGGTTATTTCTGTTTGGAACGTGCCGAATATTTCTTGTCTACCCTGATTACCTAATATTGCTCTTAGTTTCCCTTCTGTATCACCGTGAGGATCATTGGTAGTAATTGAAATTGCGCCCCCAATGGTATTCCGGCCAAACAGGGTTCCCTGAGGACCACGCACAACTTCCACGCTTTGAATATCAGCCAAATCAAGCACAGAGCCTATGGTTCGTCCCATGTACACTTCATCAACATAAATACCGACACCGGGATCCACAACCGGTACATAATCGTTTTGTCCTATACCGCGGATATACACGACAGCATTGGAGCTGGAACCAGACACGGTTCCCGAGGTACTAAAGCTTACATTTGGAGCAATGTTTGCAATACCGGTCAGATCCGCTACGCCCATTTCTTCCAGTAAATCCCCCTGAACCGCCGTAATTGAAAGAGGTGTATCCTGAATGCTTTCAACCCGCTTACGGGCGGTTACAGAGATAACTTCAAGTTCAAATCCTTTGTCGGTTCCATTTTTCTCTAATTGTTCTTGTGCCAGAGCAGTTCCTGCTTCTGACAATAAAATAGATGAAACAGCAAGACTTAATAATGTGCGTCGCATATACCCACCGGTTACTTATCATTAGTGTATTCACAGAGCTGTAGCCCCATGAAATTTAACAAATATTTAAAGTTCGATTAGCATAAAGGCATAGCCACACCCAAACAAGATGAGTGAATATGAATACATATTTAGAATGTGAATGTTGGCTATGATGAACAGTGAAAGAAATGAGTCGGGCAGAGCTGCCAACCACTCGATTTTAGAGAGCAAGGCGTTAACTTAACGCTTACAAAAGCGTTGAACGTCTATCCCCGTGGCTTAATCGACCTACCAGGCTCTGCTTCCAATGCGTTTTCAGGCCAGCGATGCTTGGGATATTTTCCTCGCATTTCCTTCGCAACTTCTAAATAAGAGGATTGCCAGAAGTTTTCTAAATCGCTGGTTGTCTGGATGGGTCGTCTTGCAGGAGAAAGCAATTCAAAGCGCAGTGGCACTTTACCCTGAGCGATACGAGGTGATGTGATTTGTCCGAACATTTCTTGAAGGATCACCGAAACGGTTGGGCCTTGATGTTCGTCATATCGAATATCTACTTTTTTATCACTGGGAGTAACGTATTGTTCAGGCGCATGTTTGGCTAAAAACTGTTGCTCTTCCCATGAAAGGTTGCCGAGCAATAACTCATAAACATTAATCTGCTTGAGCTGTTTAATGGTTTCAACCTGCGTGATGTAGGGCAGTAACCATGTATCCAGGCTATTTAGCAACTGCTGTTCAGAGATGATTGGAAACTCATTCAGGATTTCACCAAGCCATTGTGCTCGCCTTACCCAAGTCGTGCATTGCTCAGTCCAGTTTAAGAAAGTTAACCCTTCTTCTTGTAAAATATCAGCGACACACCGGGTAAATTCGGTTTTAGGCACGGAGTTCAATGCTTCCTCTTTCAATACCAATGCTCTATAGCTGGTTATCTTTCGGGCGAGGATCTGCTCTTTTTTCGCATCAAGGCGGTAGTGGGTCTTTTCTTCAATATATGCACTTATCGCTTCTTGCATCGGCTCAGAATCAATCGGGGCACAAGTGTAGATA
Organism: Paraneptunicella aestuarii; assembly: GCF_019900845.1. NCBI lineage: Bacteria > Pseudomonadati > Pseudomonadota > Gammaproteobacteria > Alteromonadales > Alteromonadaceae > Paraneptunicella > Paraneptunicella aestuarii. The sequence goes on from NZ_CP074570.1 coordinate 3,665,572, forward strand.
GTCCCATCTTTGTTTTTGCCATCACAGTCACAGACCACAATCCAGGGCGAACCTTGCATACTGTCTTCGTCTCGCAAAGTGACACCTCTGCCATTTGCCAGCAGGTATTTGTTGTTGTTTTTGCTGTTTTTATTGAGAGAACCGCGAACCTTGGCAAGCCTGTCGGGATAAGCTCTGAGCAATAGCAGCCCTGAAAGTTGTTGAATATCAGACAAGCTCAATACATTTGCGTTAAAGAAGGAATTAAGGGAAACATTGACTCTGGAAGCCAGGTTGATGGCAGTGGTTCTCACCTGCTCCAGCACACCTTTGTTAATACCCAGATGGTTTTTGACCAGGCTGCGCTCTTGCAAAAAATCGCTTAAAATCATCACCCGTTCGGTAATGTCTGAACTATGGGAATTCACAAGAATATCGCGCTCACTCAAAAGTGCCGCCAGCAAGCAACTCAGCACTTTTTCGATGTCTGAATTACTCGACAAAATCATACTGGCAAGTCGAGGCGTTAAACCCAGTGACAGCGCCTTTAAGCCTAGTGAGGTTGGCTTGTTATTCACATCTAACAAATTAAGGGACTGATTAAGCGTGCGAGCAACTTCATAGTGATGTTGAGGCGGAGGTGTTAACCAATTCGCGTCTTCATATTGAGTTATGCCCCATGCCGCCAGTTCCAATACCACATCGGTTAAATCGGTGACGGTGATTTCCTCAGCTTGAAACGCCTTCAAACTATTTTGTTCAGTTTCACTCCACAAGCGAATACAGTGCCCTGCTTGAATACGGCCTGCTCGACCAGCGCGCTGAGTGGCAGACGCTTTAGAGATTGTCGTCATTTCCAGGCGCGACAAGCCACTTTTTACATCGTAGGCGAGGACTTTCTCAAGCCCGGAATCGATCACTGTGGTAATGCCTTCAATGGTTAAACTGGTTTCAGCAATATTGGTGGCAAAGATAACGCGACGTTTTCCATCATCGGCTTTGCCAAGCACTTTAGACTGCTCAGATAGCGTAAGTGCGCCATAAAGCGCCAAATACTCCACATTGGAGAAAGGCAAAGATGCCGTGACTTCCATACAACGCTGAATGTCAGCTTGTCCCGGTAAGAACACCAAGATATCGCCTTGTGCTTGCTCACTTAAGGCTTTATTGACTGCCCGCATAATGTGTTCCGACAGTTTGGCTTGCGCTTTGCCGAAATACTCGACCGAGACAGGAAAAGTGCGACCCGGGCAGCAGATCACAGGCGCTTGGTTGAGGTAATTCGACACTTGCTCGGTATCAATGGTGGCTGACATCACCAGAATTTTAAGGTCTTCCCTGTACGCTTCTTGCGCCTCCAAGGCCAGCATTAATGCCAAATCGGCATGAATAGAACGCTCGTGAAACTCATCAAAAATAACCAAGCCAACATCGCTAAGCTCAGGGTCGCTTTGCAAGCGCCGGGTCAATACACCTTCAGTGACTATCTCTAAGAGTGTTTGCTCTGAAACTTTGCGCTCATTACGGATCTGATAACCAACTCGCTCACCCACCTTTTCATTCAATTGCTTCGCCAAATAAGACGCAATTGACCGCGCTGCGACTCGCCTCGGTTCGAGCATCACAATCTTTTTCCCTTGAGCAAGCTCACTTTCCATCAAACGCAAAGGCACTAACGTAGACTTCCCCGCCCCCGGCTCGGCTTGTAGTACAAGTGATGAGTTCTGTTTTAAGGCAGAAAGAATATTGGGAATATGCGCTTCGATAGGTAACAAAGTGACAAAGCCAGATAAATTTTTGAGGGGGAGATAATAACAGATTAGTGTATGGGGTACTCAAGAGGTGTGGGGGATAATGAGAACCTATGTTCCTGCTATTATTCCCTGCATGAACGATACTTAACGAATAAAATCACATACTCAATTTCAATAGACAAGCTCGTTTATAGATAACAATATGCACAAAAACATTTCACAGAACCTTAATAAACAAGCACCAAAAACATCAAAACTCTAAGTTATCGACCCATTCAAAGATTCCTTTAGCACTTTGTATTATATCAATTTATACTTTTATCAAGGTTAACAAAATTGACCCGGCGCCGCTTTGAGGTGAAAATTTTTTCATCTCAAAAATGGATTGTCGGTACATGGAAACCTTTCAAAAGAATCTGAATTTTCTGTCTCAACACCAACCGGAATTATTCAAAAAGTTTGTCAATTTTCGCCCTGTTAAACTTCTGTCCAACGCTTCTCTTGTCAACGATATCGAGCTGGACGGTGAGCCTTTTTATGGCATGGATGGTCGCATCGCCAGCGAGATGCAAGTAAAGCATTACTTTAACTTTCCCACACACTATTCACTGACGTACCGCTCACAACCGGGGAATGGTTTTCTTCATCAGGTTGTTATCAATAATCTTAATGAGAAAGCCAAACAATTGGGCTATAAGCCGAGAGCCAAGCCTTTGGTCAGCAACCTGCTCGCTTTAGGCAGTGGCTTAGGCTTTCAAATAGCCGCTCTGCAACAGCAACTCACCTTTGCCAATATCATTCTGGTGGAACCTGAAGATGAAATGTTGTTCCACTTTCTGCATTACACCGACATTGATAAGCTCAGTCAGCAATGCGCTCAACTCGGTGGAACCTTCAATATACTGCAACCCTCCAGTTATCAGGCATTCGCGGATATGACCGCTAATCTGGCTGAGCAAATCGGCTACAATGTGTTTGCCGAAATCAGCGTTTTTCGCCATTACGAAACCCCGCTTTTTGACAACATATTGGAAAACTTTAAAGACCTGAGAAATAGCTGGGTTTCGGCTTGGGGATTTATGGATGATGAATTGATTGGACTGCTGCACACACTGGATAATGCCAAAACCCACTCGTTTGTAGCCGACACAGATGCCACAGCAAACAAAAGTAAAACATTCATCCTCGTCGGGAATGGCCCGTCATTGGATAAGGATATTGATACGCTAAAAAAGTATCAGGATAAGTTCATCATAGTCAGTTGCGGCACGGCGTTAGCAACACTGATCCGCGCTGGTATTAAGCCCGATTTTCATGCCGAAATGGAGCGCAGTAACTTTACTCCCATCGTGCAAAACAAGTGGTTTACTCAAGAGTTTTGCGACAGTACCACCTTATTAGCGCTGAATACCGTTTCTTCAGCTATTACCCGTCAATTTTCCAGTTGTTTACTCTTTACCAAAGGGCAAGATGTCGGCGCTCATATACTGGAAAAGGCGGGTGAACATAAATTCACCCAGCTCTATTACTGCAACCCAACTGTTGCCAATTTCGCCCTGTCGGCAAGCTTGGCTATGGGCGCTGGGCGAATTGTGCTTTTAGGCTGTGATCTGGGGTTTAGAGAAACAGGCAAGCACCATGCGTCGGGTTCAGATTATTTTGAAGCAAATAGCAGGCTTGCCAATATCCAGCCCCATGCAGAAATGAAGGCCGTAGATAATCAAAACCGTGCGATAGCAACAACACGCATCCTCAACCTTGCCCGAAAAAATATGGAAAAGCTGGCAAGCAGTCATAACAACACCGAACTGATTAACTGTTCCAACGGCGTCAAAATTGCCGGGTTTCAATGGCAAAGCTTTGAAGCATTTGCCAATCAACATGCAAGAGAAGACAAAGAAACCAGCTTTACCCTTTCCCTGATCGATCTGGAATTTAAGCCACACCAGATACAACCTGTCATGCAACATTATATGGATACCGCAAACCATATCATCAGCATCCTCGAACAAGAATATAAAGAGCACCACATTCACAAGTTGTTCAATCAGGTAGCAAAGTATTTAACGCAAATAAAAGACTTACACCGCGCCGATATCTTTTTCTCCGGTATTACCAAATATTTCGCAGCATGTACTGCCGGACACCTTTCCCGAATCGCCTCAAACAAGAGGCAGGAATATTGTGATTTCGCCTTACAGGAAATCATCAATATGTTTCAAAGAGCGATAACCAAGCTCGATAATTTAACCAAGGAGAAGCAACTATGAAGTTTAATGTTAAATCTGCATTACCTTCTGCTGCTGTAGCAATGCTGGCAATATCAACTGTTGCAAAAGTTGATAAGGCATTATCTTTTAACGACATGGACAAGTGGGATGTTCCAACTCATACCAAAGCCTCCCCGGAACTCGACAACGCTTATTCCGCCAATGACAGCTTTGGGGCGTGTGATTCTTCCAGTTCATCCGACAGTTTTGGTGCTTGTGATTCTGCCGGCTCAGGTGATTCTTTCGGGGCTTCGGCTTTTGCGCCGTGCGACCCTCAAACCGGTATGGACAGCTATGGCACTTGTGGCGGCGGCACAGTTCAACATGCGGTATTCATTATTGAACGCGATTTTATCTCCGACAATAACTTCTCTGGCGAATACGTTACTGACACACTCTGCGTTAAATATGATCGCGATCAGATCATTGCTCAAGCATTAGGAGATCAGAACAGAACCTACCTGGCAACAGGTAAATATAACGCTACCAATGTTATTAGCATGACCCTCGTCTCAGATCCCAACGTTAAAGGTGATTTAATGGCGAATATGTATTTCTATGGGCCATATTGGGACGGTTATTGGAGAGGAACCTGGAATAATAGAAATGGCGAGGGTGATGTGCAAGCTCAGGTGCTCAATGGGAATTGGGCTTATTATTCCCATGGCTGTAGTTATGTTTTTGGTCATCACTAGCCAGGAAAATTCAGCCGTGAAAGAAAGTTAATCTTTCAATATACATCAGGCCATCATTTAACTTGATGGCCTTTTTAAGAAAATTGTCACTCATCAAGTAATTGTTCAAATCGCACTCGCGCAACACCATCCTCAGAGAGCATACCCGACACTTTCGGCATCACATTGTTAAACTTGTCGGCTAATGTCCAGGGCGGATTCACCACTATCATTCCCGATGCCGTCATACCCTTTTCCGATTCGGCTCTTACGCCCATTTCAAACAATTGCACATTGCGCATTGTCGACGCTTTAATTGATTGCTCCATGGCATCAGTGAATTCGCGATCCACCACCGGATACCAGAGCAAAATCATAGTTTGCGGCATCTTCTTGTAGGCTTTTTCCATCACATCAACAACGGTTTGGTAATCGCTTTTAATCTCATAAGAAGGGTCGATCAATGCAATCGCTCTACGGCTTTTATTGGGTAACAAGCCTAACAAACCTTGAAATCCGTCCTCATGCTTTACGTAACAAACACGTCGTTGTGCGCAATGACGCTGCAAATCGACGATAGTTTGAGGATGCATTTCGAACAGCCAGGCATGTTCACCTTCTCGTAGCATTCGTTTCACCAACATAGGAGACCCCGGATACTCACGCTGTTGTAAGTCCTCACTAACCAAGTCATGGTAATGCTCAAAATCTGGCAGGGTACTCCAGTCCAGCTTTAACACGCCCTGGTCACTTTCTGCGGTTTTACGCGCTTCCGTTGAATCCAGCGAATACATTCCGCCACCAGCGTGTGTGTCGATATAATCGAAGGGCTTGTCTTTTTTCTGAAGGTGGTGAATACACTCAACCAATATCCAATGCTTGATTACATCTGCGTGATTGCCAGCATGGTAACTGTGTTGATAACTGAGCATGAAAATGTCCTGATTAAAATCTGATTTAGCGCTTACATTTAGCACGATTGAGCACTTAGCTCTTGGCATTTAGCCGGGTTCATTGAACGGAGATAGTTTAATAGATACTAAACTCAGATGCTCAACTAAATCCTCTCCTTAACATTCAATTGAGCACCTAAAAACTTGTGAAAGTTACCGTGAAGGATCCACCTTATGGGCATTAGAGCCATTAACCCGGAACCAACCAGCAATAGAGTAACGATCAGCCTTTGCAGGCAACACTTCATGAGGAAATTCTTCACTCAGAAACACCACAACAGTACCCAGTTTCGGGGCAACATAAATTCCGTCGGCATCATCGTCGGAGCGATATAACACCAATTCACCACCATCTTGTTCTTGCCAATCAGGGTTCAAGTACACCACCATCGACAACACTCTGTTTGCCTCTCCCCGGAAGGCGTCATAATGGCGTTTATAAAAATCTCCTTTGCCATAATGAGCGAAATGGGTTTCATAGGAAAACAGTCCAAGGAACAAACGACGATTTACATATTGTTGGAACAGTGCACACCAGTTCAGCCAAGACAGCCCAATCTCGGATGCGCCGGTAATCCAGCAAATTTCGTCTCGGCGGATCACTTCGCTTTTTGTGAAATCGGTTTTACGACCAATACCGGCTTTCTGAAATTTCGCGGAACTCATTTCAAAAGCATAATCTTTCAGGCCAATAGCAAGAGCTTCCGGCAAGGCATTGGTTTGAATACTGAAGCCCTGGCTATGCAAATCTTGCACTATGCGTTCAAACAGGTCTTCAGATACAAGTTGTTCCAGAGGTAATGTGTCGCTCATTTATCGCCTTCGCAAAAATACAAAGCAATTTAACCTCACCGGCACAGTTAAGGTTATTGATAAAGTACGCCACACAACGGGGCAGGTAATATAGGTCAAAAACCAAGCTTGTTGTGGGCGATGCTTTATACTCTTGCCTTCGACAAACGGCAAGCAAAAACTAGTGGCGATGCAGGTAACGGATAAGGTATCTACTGGAAGGTGGCATATAGGTATTTCCACTTCGATCCCGGCACATCTGCCCACCAATCAAGGCTCGATGCCCATCCCAAAAACCTTCTTTTTGTACACCCCAGCAGTGATTGGGCAAATCACGATAACCCGCACTATAAACGGCTAAATTGGGCAGATTAATGACGATATTTCCTTGCTCTTCCCAATGCTGCCAATGCCCTCGCCGTTCACGTTTTTTACGTTTATGTTTCCAGCCATCCTGTTCATACCAACCATCATAATCATGCCAGTCTCCGGTTGCATGTTCCTCGCAATAATGTTTAGCCTGATACTGATTGTTCTGATACCGAGAAGAATACCGATGCTGCTTATGTGATTTATGTTTTCTTTCTTGTTTATCACCTATTTCAATGACGATATTGGCGTCATCAAAATCCCAGTTTACACCCGCAAATGCTTGATTGGTGCATGCCATTATCAGTAATGTCGATAACAGCAAATGTAGGTTTTTCATAGCTCGTCCTCTTAAATCTGAAGAAAAAACGTCACGAGAAAACAGGTTTTCAGTATTAAAGTGAGCGAATGAATTGTTCCTTAACTTATTTTTAACAGGTTTTCATATTCGAAAAACCGGGTTAGTATCCGAGTTTCTTCTCTAGACCTTATAACAGGCGCTATGAACAAATTCCTATTGCTGTTTTTCCTTATGTTGAACCTGTCTGGATGCGTGGCCGTTACGGCTGTATCAACAGCGGTAAGCGTTACTACGACCGTTATTGGCGGAGCGGTAGACGTTGTCGATGCAGTCACACCCGATATCATTGATGACGAGGATGAAGAGGAAGAGAACGAAGAAGATAGCTCGGATGCTCACGAAAATTAACGTAAGCACCCGTTGGACATGAAACCTAAACTCTAAATCGGTTCGCTACTTCATTAAGCGACCGAGACACACCAGACAACTCATTCGCCGCAGAGCGAGTCTCTTTACTGGTATCCCTAACCGCCGTACTGGCAGCTTCTATTTCATCAACACTGGAGCGCATTGCACTGGCATTCGCTTTAATATCCTGAGCCAAATTCGCTAAATCGTGGTTCTCGTTGCTTAAGGCTTCAACAGTATTGGTAATTTCACCCAGCGAAACCACGGTTGATTCAGCCAACGCAACGGATTCATTTGCCTTCGCTTTATTGGAATCCATCGTTGTTACCGTTGAAGAGATGGAAGAAACGATGGTATCCAGAATCTTGTTGATCTCATGGGTCGAGTCATGAGTTCGAGAAGCCAGAGTACGAACTTCATCTGCCACAACGGCAAAGCCTCGACCAGATTCCCCGGCACGAGCCGCTTCAATCGCAGCGTTCAATGCCAGAAGATTGGTTTGCTCTGCAATTTCAGCAATGGTTTTCACCACTGAACCGACTTTATCGCCGGCATTTTTCAAACTCAGCAACATTTCAGCCGACCTTTCAACATCACTGGCAAGCACAGAAATACTGTTAGAGGTTTTTGACACATTCTCTGCTCCCTGCTTCACCTGCTGAGCACCAGTACGAGCCATTTCTGAAGCGCTTAAAGAGCGGTTAGCACTCACTTCAATGCAATTTTCCAAGACTTCAATTTTATTGAACAGTTCTGAAACCTGCTTAAAGAAAGTTAAGACTTGATCGTCAGATAACCGGGCTGACATATTCAGCTTTTCTACCGATGACAACATAGCGGATGCCGAGTGCTGAATTTCCATATTCCCTTCACGAAACGCAACCAATAGCTGGTTAACACTGCTGGCAGCATCACTAATTTCATCATTGGTATCAACAAGGATATTCTGGCGTAAGTCTTTCGCAACCGCGACATCGTCCAATTGTTCAGACAAAGATTTGACAGGTTTAACAATACTGCGTTGTGAAAAGCCAAAGGCTAGTAACGTGATTAACGCAATGGCAACAACGCTGAATATAATCAGGCCGCGCATTAAGGCAATTTCATGGCTAATTTTGGCTGATGCATCTTCCGCCTGCTCACTCACCATGGACTTTACCTTATCCAGCTTGCTGCGAAACTGTTCGGAAGCACTCTGGATAATATTAAGCTGTTCGCGGGCGCCATCCCAATCGACACGTCCAGCCGACATAATCTGCTGTAACTTGCCTAACTCAGTCCAGACAGTCTCTTTCTCGGCTTTAAGCCCTAAAGACTTGGCAAAGGGTAACTGTTCCAATGAACGTATCAACTCATCCAGTTTTGCATCGTACTGCTCCACCTGCTGAGTAAACATTCCCTGCTCCAGTGAGGTGCTATACAAACCAAAAGCCGCAATTTGCATGGCACTTAAATTAGCTGTGGCATTTTCAGCGTTTCTTAATGCAGGTAAGGTTTTTTGAGCAAAATAGTCTTTTTGCTCGTTAATCGCAGTGGATTCCTGATACAGAAAAGTCGCAGTGATGATCAATAGCACCAAAATGGCAGAATAACCCAGCATGACTTTCTTGCTAATAGAATCAAAAATCGACATGAATGTACCTTCACTTTTAAGTTGAATTAACAATGTTTCGAAGCGCATTTTGTATAAGATGATGGGGCAGGAAAATAATAAGCTATCCGCCTAAATACGACCAGCAACACAATAGCCATCGACCTGCGTAAACTAGCATACTTAAACGATAAATCTACGGATTATTTTCCAATACTGATGATTCTTACAGACTGATGAATAAGCATACCATTTAGGCTGACATGGCTTTATCAATAGTCTCCATCAAGATATTTTTATCAATAGGTTTACTTACATGGAAAGCCATTCCAGCCTCTTGTGAGGCGCGTTTATCACTTTCGTAAGCATGAGCCGTGAGCGCTATAATAGGCACCGATAATTTCAATTTCGTCTTAATAATTTTGCTGGCCTGTAATCCATCCATTACTGGCATGTCCACATCCATCAAGACCAAATCAAAACAATCTTCCTGCACCGCTTGCACAGCCTCTTCCCCGTTACAAACATGCTTCACACTATGACCGTTTCCTTCCAACATATGTTTCACAATTTGTGCATTTATCTCATTATCTTCCACAACCAAAACTCGAAGCGCCCGTTTTTCGCCAGATTCGGGTTCTGCACGACCAAGCGCAACTTTCATGTCACGCGTGATAGCGTAAGGGTTAATGGGTTTGGTATAGAGTTTCCAGAATAAATTGGAGAAATGTGGCAATGAGTCCAACTCATCAGACGCCGCAGACACCATGATCAATTTAGGGCATTTACTACCTAACCTGGCCTGTAAAGCTCTGGCAACTTCAATGCCATCCATTCCTGGCATATGCAGGTCGATGAATACGGCAAAATAGTGGCTAATGTCCTTCTCCTGACGCAAAAACTCTTCTCCCGATAGGAAAATATCCGTTTCCATATTCACCTGGCGCAAGATTAATTGCATATAGCGACAACTGGTGTCCAGATCGTCAATCACCGCACAATGCAGAGTGTCGTCAGCACCCGAAGGAGGATGCAATACAACTTTATTGTCAGGTTGTCCTAGTGGTATCTGAACGTAAAAGGTTGAACCTGCATCTTCTTCACTTTCAACCCAAATACCTCCCCCCAACAGTTCGGCTAACTCTTTACAAATCGACAACCCAATGCCTGTTCCACCATATTGTCGGGTGCGGGAGTTATCAACCTGATTAAAGCGTTGAAATATATCGTCCAGTTTTTCCGGGCTAATACCAATGCCGGTATCCTGAACCACCAGCTCTAACATCAACCCCTTATCCACTTTAACACCAGCGGTTACAGTAATGCTGCCGCTGCTGGTAAACTTCACCGCATTATTGAGCAAATTATTGATGATCTGGGATAACCGGGTGGAATCGGCGCGTACCCAAACAGGTAAGTCGGTATTAGCCACAAATCGAAATTTAAGATTTTTGCGTTCACAGGTTATGGCAAAAGGAGACAAACAACTATCAAGCACCACTGGCAACTCAAAGTCGTGTTCTTCCAGTTCGGTTTTACCTGACTCAATTTTGGCAATATCCAAAATGTCGTTCACTATGCTCAGCAGATGTTTTCCAGCCTGATGCGCCTTAAAAATAAACTCTTTGCGCTTTTCATCATTCAGTTCAGATTCGGCTAATTCCAACATCCCCAACGTACCGTTCAGAGGGGTGCGCAACTCATGGCTCATGTTGGCAAGAAATTCTGTTTTGGCAATCGTTGCCCTTTCGGCAGCTTCTTTAAGTAAAATGGCATTTTTACGTTCATCTTCCAATTCATCGGTACGACGCAAAATGCTCTCTTCCATCGGTTTAAAAATGAAGATGGCTTCCATTACCAAAACCAGCATAATAAGGCACCATGCCGCAGAGCCTACAAATTGCAACATTTCCACAGAAGAAGCTGTTTCTGACTCAAACTGACTGACTACAGCATCCAAATCCATCAACAAAGCCTCAATATGCTCTGAATTAAAAACGTAGGATTTGCTCGCCTCTCTATTTCCCTCAGCAACATTACGCGCCACTTGAATATATTCCTGAACCCGCTCATGAAGGCTGGGGGCGCCCAGAAATAATAAATCTCGTAGCTCGGGGGATAAATGCAGCGCTTCTTCTGGACTTGTCGCGCCATCAGTGATGGTCTTATGGTTTAACTCAAAACGGGTAATAGCAGAACGTAATGCTCCCAGGGTTTGTTCTTCGGATTCAGAAAAGTTCTCCAAGATATGAACTTGCAGTGCAATTTTTTGTGACAGCATCCGTTGCATACCTGAAATATTCACAACATAGGCATCATCATATTGTTCAGTCAATATTTTAGCGACCCACAAGCCCGTCAAGGTGACAATAAAGGCTATAAATGCCAGTGCCAATAGATACCGCTGTCGAATGCCTTTGCCTAGTACACTTTCAATCATAGTTGCGCCCGTTTTATATTCCTCTTCCGATAATCATTTAAGAAACCATACGTAAATAGCCATGCTCCAAAAAGACTAAGTAAGTTTCCTGAACCTTTACAATTGTGCCTGACAGTCTAGAGTTAACTATAGCTAATAAAATGAGTTTTTCTGCATTTGGTTCCGCCTTTAGTCGAGATTCAAAACCTGAATATTTACAAACAAAATATACTTCAAAATAAGATTTTGACTTCGACAAGAAAACTATCCAGAATTAACTTTTTCGTAACAATTTCACCTTATTATTGGCGACAATCAAAGCAATTAGAGTGAAATAAGTTACTCTTATTGAAACTCGCATGAGAGAAAATAACTCATGAAAAAATCAGATACTCGCTACATTAGTCGTTTGACTAAAGACACGCTAGCCATTGTATTAGCTGGAGGAAGAGGCAGCAGACTGCACGAATTAACCAGCCTGCGCTCCAAACCGGCAGTTCATTTTGGTGGCAAATTCCGCATCATTGATTTCCCTTTATCCAACTGCATCAATTCTGGCATCAGGAAAATAGGCGTTGTCACTCAGTACAAGGCTCATTCTCTAATCCGACACTTGGTAAGGGGGTGGGGACATTTTAAAAATGAATTAGGGGAATTCATTGAGATTCTTCCTGCGTCACAGCAAATATCAAATGATTGGTATCAAGGCACAGCCGATTCTCTTTACCAGAATTTAGGGTTTATCCAGACACTGGCTCCCAAGTACATTATGATATTGGCGGGTGATCAGGTGTACCAAATGGATTATGGCGACATGCTGGCTGAACATGTGCAAAGTGGTGCCGACTTAAGTGTTGCCTGCATCGAAGTTCCTGTTGAACAAGCCGCTGGCGCGTTTGGAGTGATGACAGTAAATGAAGATGGCAGAATCACCGCTTTTGAGGAAAAACCCCCGCATCCAAAAGAATTAACCGATAAACCCGGCTATACCCTGGCCTCAATGGGTAATTATATATTCAACACTGAGTTTCTGATTGAGCAACTCCTGGCTGACGCAGAAAAGCAGGACTCCTGCCACGATTTCGGCGCTAACATCATCCCTTCCAGCATTGCTGATTTTAATGTTCACGGATTTCGTTTTCGAGACAGAAAAGATGATGGTCAGGATAAAATGCCGTACTGGCGTGACGTCGGTACTTTGGACTCATTTTGGGAAGCCAATATGGATTTGGTGGCGCCCGATCCAGAACTCAACATTTATGATCGCAGCTGGCCAATTTGGACTTATCAGGAACAGCTTCCCCCAGCAAAATTTGTCTTCAACAATGAGGAAAGAAGAGGGCAAGCTGTGGATTCAATGGTTTCCGGCGGTTGCATCGTATCAGGTGGCAAAGTCTCTCATTCAGTATTATTCTCCAATGTCCGCGTTAACTCTTACTCGGAAGTAAACTCTTCAGTATTGCTTCCCAACGTAGTGGTTGGTCGCCATGCCCGCATTCAAAACGCTATCATTGACAGCGCCAGTATCATACCTGAGCATATGGAAATAGGATTTGATGCTGAATACGACAAAGCCCGAGGATTTAGAATTACCGATAAAGGAACTGTGTTAGTGACCCAACAAATGTTGACAAAATATAAGGAGAAGTTGGCAAGCTCGCTCTAACGCTTTCAATCGAATATCAGGGGCTGCTGCACTTGCGTCAATACTAAGCGGCAATAAATAGCAGAACAGCCCCTAAAAACCACCCGTGGATTGATTTGAGATCGTAAAGGTCTACAATGCCAATAATATCCTGTTGTTGGTTAATTAACCTCAGCTGCGCATAAGAAAGCGTTTTGAGTCGGTTATTTTTAGCGACTTCTTCGTTAAGTTTACTTGCAATAGTCTCACTATTGACGCGTATACTCGCCTGGAATTCACTAAAAGTAACGTTCCTCAAAATATTCTAGTGACATATCTGGGCTCATATGATCAATAACCGTTTGAAATATATTGAGTTTCATATTGCTATTGTTCGCTTTCTTATGCGCAGCTGAGGTTAAATATCTAAAATGAACGTCGTTATTAATTTTTGGGAACTCTTCACTCAATCAGCCCCCTGGCTGATGTTAGGCTATCTCATGGCCGGGCTAATTAACGTTTACCTGCCAGAATCCTGGCTGCAAAAACAGCTTGGACAACACTCATTCTGGCATTCAGTAAAAGCGGCATTTATTGGCGCACCACTACCTCTTTGCTCCTGTGGCGTCATACCAACTGCTTTAGGTTTACGCAGACGCGGCGCTTCGAAAAATGCAACCGCCTCGTTCATGGTTGCCACACCCGAAACGGGCGTTGATTCTATTGCGATGACCTACGCCCTTTTAGGGCCTTTAATGGCAATTGCCCGCCCCATAGCCGCAATATTCAGCGCTATTTTAGCAGGTGAAGCCGTTCGCATGGTGACTCAACCAGAAACAGCTCCCCAAGAGCCCCCAAAACCGTCCTGTTGCGGAGGCAAAAAAGCTCAGGAAGAACCCAATGATCTAATGAAAATATTTAACTTTTCATTCGGTAAGCTACTGGCCGACACGGTTAATTGGCTGCTTATTGGCTTGTTATTCGCAGCTTTGGTCAAAACCTACATTCCCGAATCGGCCATTGCCGAATGGGGAGATAGTATGCTGACAATGGTGATCATGATCCTGATCAGCATTCCCATGTATATTTGCGCCACCGCTTCAACGCCTGTCGCTGCAGGAATGTTATTGGCAGGGGTATCGCCGGGAAGCATTCTGGTATTCATGCTAACCGGCCCCGCCACCAATATCGCGACACTGGGCGCGCTGGCGAGCGAGCTGGGGAAAAAAGCCATGGCGGCTTATCTGTTTGGTGTCATTGTTGGAGCTGTTATCGCAGGTTTGGCACTGGATGCCTTTATCGCCATGACAGCACTTGAGGCCGCTGTGAAAGTACAAATGCACGAGCATGAAAGTATGTGGCTATATCAAACAAGCGCCGTGGTATTGTCACTACTAATGCTACGTCACTATGTAAAATGGGTGATGAATAAATTGCAATCTGAAGAGGCCGTCTCTCATCATCATTGAAGACAGTATCACCAAAAACAGTAACCTGAATGTGAAGATATTTGGCGCCTCGGCTTAATGATGTGAAAAATTCAGTAAAACGTAAAAGCGGCGCCAAACACCTTATTCTGAAGAATCTTTAAACGAATAGCGCTTCCATCTTGCCTGCAAGTTTGAAATCCAGTTCGCTGATCCCGCCAGCATCGTGGGTTGTCAAATTCACTTCAACACGGTTGTATACGTTAAACCATTCAGGGTGATGCTTAAGTTTCTCAGCCCAAATAGCAATTTGAGTCATCCAGCCAAAAGCGCGAATGAAACTCTTAAACTTGAATTCTTTGTAGAGTTTACCGTCTCGAATTTCCCACTTAGCTTCCAACCCTTCATTTAAACTGGCTAAAGCAGATTGTATTGACTCTTCGCTTAGTTTTTCAGCCATATTTATTCCTCAATATATTTCATTAAGAGCCGCCTCTAAGCGTATGAGGCGAACAAAAAGTTCACAAGGGGCATACTGATAAAAATTAATACCTAAAAATCCAGGCCCAGTATGATAAAAATGCAGTGGGATCTTGGAGTTATAATAATGAAATAGCAATAGAACCAAACACCATTGCCTAAATTTTGATGGAATACAGCTTTTACAATATGGTAGATAACATCCCTGTTATGGGGGGGATCGTCCTTAAACCTGTCGCTGTTTTGCTCGTTTTATACTTCTCCAACAAGTTCAATGAACATCTATTTAGCGAAGATAACAGCAAGAACAATGATCCCGGCGGCACTAAAGGCAACATAAGGCCGACATCACATGAAAAGTCCTTTAATCAGACAAACTAAATAACCGGCTCAAAACGCTTTCTTATGCGTAACTGAGGCTAAATAACAAGGCTTTCCGCAATTTTTGATGACTTTGAGGCAATATTTCTCTCACAAAGAGAACCTTCATACCCATTAATGACTTCATAAGCGACATCCAGATCACCAAACTCCTCAATTAAATAACCGCTGTAGCGCTGCTTCACAGCCAGTTGGTCTGCTTCCAAGCTCAACCGTAACCAGGTTTTCAGTAAC
The DNA here is from genome assembly GCF_019900845.1 of Paraneptunicella aestuarii. Taxonomy (NCBI): domain Bacteria; kingdom Pseudomonadati; phylum Pseudomonadota; class Gammaproteobacteria; order Alteromonadales; family Alteromonadaceae; genus Paraneptunicella; species Paraneptunicella aestuarii. The sequence goes on from NZ_CP074570.1 coordinate 3,681,228, forward strand.
GGATAAGGAATACTGGAATATTTGAAACCATGTTCATCGCCCATAACCCACTCCAATGATATCTGTCGCTGATTAAGTGGAGCAATTATAGGTTATTTAGTTTACCTTTAAAATGATTTTTTAGGCATTGTATAATCTCACATACGCAAGGCAATAAATTGGTTAAAAATGAACCTTTTACTCTACTTTTATTCCTACAAAATAGCTGCTAAAGTGAGCAAATATTTACTCATCCTTATTGATGCCTAAATCGCCGTTTGATAGTGGTTTTTAAGCTCGTGAAATCGTTCAAAAAGCACCACAGAAGTGCTTTGAACTCATGAGAAAATTACTCTTCATAAGCTGGAAAAATATAAATTATTATTTTTTAGTAAGTTACAAATGTATCTTTGCGTTAAAAGATCTGGATAAATAAGCTTGATAGCCAAGAATTTTCAGGGACTATCACTAAAATCCGTTCCAATTTGAAGTGAACAATAAATAGACAATAGAAACTGGGCAGCATTCAGGCAGTGAGACTGAAAATTCCATAACAACGCCTTTCTTGTTGAATTTTCTAGTAAAGCAATAAATCTCAATTGTTCTTACAGATTGGAATATTAACCATATGAGACAAAAAACTGTTTTATACAGTCAGGAAAAAACATGCGTTTAATTTACGCCTTACCCATCACCTATTTAGCAGGACTGTTACTTGTCAGTTCACCCGCCCATTCAGCCCATTCGCTAGACGACAACTGGGAAGTAACCGGATTTGGCACTATAGGATTCGCTCAAACTGACAAATATCAAGACAGAACCCTTCGACGTAATGTTTACCAAGACAGTAGAAAACTCCGGGACGATCCCTTCCTGACCGATTCCCGCTTTGGCTTACAAGTGCATGGGACTATTTCAGACCACTGGGAAATCACAGGCCAAGTCATCGCTCGCTACCAAATAGCCAGAAATCCCGAAGATTACATTCGCTTCCTGTTTATGCGTTATCGTCTTGATAACGAATGGCAACTAGCGCTAGGTCGCCAGCCTTTCGACCTGTTTTTCCTTTCCGATCATCGTGACGTAGGCTATTCCTATGATTGGGTACGCCCACCTACAGAATTATATGGTTTTATTCCTTACGACTCGTTTGATGGCATTAAAGTCACCAAAGAATGGGGAACCTTTGATAGCGCCTGGAGCTGGAATGCATCCATCGGCAACATCAAATCCAAATTTGAAAGTGGTGCCACCATCGAAGATGAGCAGAATGAAACCACAACGGCCAAACCCATTTACGGCACAGAAATCAATTGGCAATCAGACACTTGGCAAATTCGCGCCAATATGGCTTTGTTAAAATTTCGTCAGGAAATTGATAGCGAAGAAAACCTGCGTCAACTCATGGAAAGTATCACACCTTTCTGGCCAGACTTTAAACGGGTAATTGGCGATTTTGTTAAAGACACAACTCTGAGATATGGTGCGATTGGCGCATCATGGCAGGACAATGGCTGGAAAATTCAAACTGAATTCAGCATCCTCGACGCGGACTTCGTGAACTTCAATGGCGAAAGAGCCTACTTCCATGTAGCACACAGATTCCAAAACTGGTTGCCATTCGTCACATTAGGTTATGCTCACGACAGTAACTCACACAAATACACTCCACCACCTCAGGGCTCTGGGTTAGATACCCTGTACGAAGATGTACAAGAGGAAGTAATAAGTTTTCGTCATAACCAACACAGCGTAAGTGTTGGCGTTAGATGGGATTTTGCACGCCAAAAAGCCCTGAAAACACAATGCGATCGTTTTTTCTTCAAGGAAAACTCCGGCAGTTTGCATGTTAGAGTCGATGAAAAATACCGACAAAATGAAACCAAGACCTGGTGTTCAATTTCTTTTGATTGGGTGTTCTAACAATGCAGCGAATCCTTATTTTAATCATTTGGTTATTCTCTGCATTTGCAGTGCAACCCCAAGCCAATGAAGTTCAGCACGAACCTTCATGGCTGGTTGTTGTCAATAGCAATTCAGGGCTAACCAGTTTGTCGCAAGAGCAGGTCATCAGCCTGTTTCTAGGGCGAACACAGTTTTTGCCTACTGGCTCCAAAGCCAAGCCCTTTGACTTCCCGATAGAATCAAACAATCGCGCTAGTTTTTATGAAGCCTTAACAGGCAAAAATATCGCCGACATTGATGCTTACTGGGCTCGCTTACGCTACTCGGGTAGAGCGTCACCGCCCTTACCTCTTAGCAATAGCGAAGAGATCATCAAGCGACTTCGGGAACAAGATTCAGCAATCGCCTATTTACCCGCAGAGTATGCCAGCAGTCTTGATGAATTAGGACTAAAAGCGGTACTGACAATGAGGTACAACTAATGCGCTTTCGACATTTGCAGCACTATATTTTTATGATCATGTTTTGCTGCGCCTCTTTGTTGTCCGTCGCATTTAGTATTCTTGGCTTTCACATGATCCAGAATGATGTGACCAAAGAAAGCCATCAACTCACCCAAAACCTGATGGCCGCAGTTAAGGGAACAGCAACGGCTGCGGTTTTCTCCAACAATGAAGCCGTAGGCCAGGACGTTATTGATGGCTTGCTCAGTAATAACGTCGTTTATTCCGCTAAACTCATCGGCTATTCAGACGACAATATTGAAGGTCTATCGCTAAAAGGTATTAACGAGAAAGGTCACAGCTCTTTTGAACCCATTATTGTCAAGATATCCTCACCCTTTGATGACCGCAAAATATTGGGTGAACTCATCGCTCAGCCAAACGAGGAATGGGTGCAAAAAGCATCTGTAGACGCCTCGTTCACGATGACGATGAGCCTTATTATCGTTATCTTCTCATCCTGTATGCTCACTGCTTATTTGCTGAAATTATTTATTTCACGGCCATTGGTCGATGTAGTTGAGCAGTTAAAAAAGATCCGCCCAGGCAGCAAAGCCAGATTGACGCTCCCCCCCCATTTGAAAACCAACGAAATCGGTTCTCTGGTTGCCGGGTTTAACAACATGTTACGTCGCATCAACAAAGCCATGTTGGTCGAGCGCGGTTTGCGAAGAGACATGGAAGAAGTGCAGGTCAAACTGGAAAAAGCCAAAGAACAAGCGGAATATGCAACCGAGGCGAAAAGTAACTTCCTAGCCACTATGAGCCATGAGATTCGTACCCCCATGAACTCAATTCTCGGGTTTGTCGAATTAGCACTGGAAGACGCCAATATAGGCAAGGAAACCCGTCGTCAATTACAAATTGCTCACAACTCCGCCAATTTCCTCCTGCAACTAATCAACGACATATTAGATGTCAGTAAAATTGAAAGTGGCAAGTTAGAACTGGAACAGCGTCCTTTCGACCTCACAAATTTATTAAGAGAAATTAGTGATTTAATGGAAATTAAGGCTAGGGAAAAGAGCCTGAAACTGAATTTAAGATGTCCCACACTGGACAACCCTCAGTATATCGGCGACCCATTCCGATTAAAGCAAATTCTCATCAACCTTGTGGGTAACGCCATTAAATTCACATCCGAAGGGAAAGTGGAATTAGAGCTTGTAAAACAAGGGGATAACACCTTCAAATTCTCTGTTTGTGATACGGGAATTGGTATTGCAGATGACAAAATTCATCAGATACTCAAGCCTTTCACACAAGTTGACGCTTCCATCACTCGCCAATTCGGCGGTACAGGATTGGGCACAACCATTTCCGCCGAGCTGGTACAAATGATGGGCGGTGAGCTGCATATATCCAGTAAGCTGGGCATGGGGAGCTGCTTTTATTTCTATATCGATCTATTGCCAGATGAAAGTGCTCCAGCCCCCACCCCAAGGCCGCAAGCAGACCATTCAACGCCTCGTTCACCAACAGTAGATACCCCTCTAAATATTCTCCTGGTTGATGACGTAGTTGAAAACACGACACTTGCCAAAATTCGTCTGGAAAAGGAAGGTCATCAGGTATCGACCGCATTAACTGGCGAGGAAGCGACCGAAGCCACTCAACGGCAACTATTCGACATGGTATTGATGGATATTCAGATGCCGGATATGGACGGATACGAGGCTGCTGAAATCATTCGCAACCAAAATGAACACAACAAACACATGCCCATTATTGCCCTGACCGCGAATGTCATGAGTGACGACATCATAAAGGCGAAAAAGGCTGGCATGGACGAATATGTGGGTAAACCGATCAACTTCCCGCTACTGTTTGAAAAAATCCGCACACTGACAAGCCAAAGCTCAGGTGAAGAAACTCAAATAATAGAGCAGGTAATTGATGAAAATGTTGAAAGTATTGCCTTAATTGACTTTCAACAAGGTATTGATACCTGGCAAGACGAAACCGCCTACTACGGCGCATTGCACAACTTCGCCAACAACTACAGTGATATCTTCTGGGATATCAAGTTTCATGTGGATGAATACCAATATCGAGAAGCAGAATTGTTGCTGCACAAGCTGAGAGGCGTATCAGGTAACTTAAGCTTAAACAGGCTACATCAGTTCACCAAACCGCTGGAGAAGGCATTGGACAATAACAAGGAAGAGGAAATTAAAACCCTGTTAAAGTCCTTTATGCTCACCATTAATGAAACCCTCAGAGCCATTGGTACGCTCCCCATGCCGAGCCAAAGTGACACCAAATTTAATGCTGAATTTAAACGCAATAAAAGCCTATGCGTAAAACCGCTTGTAGCCGTGCTCGAAGCATGTATGCAACATGATCCCGATGCATCTGAAGAAGCCATCAAGGACATGAAGCAATATATCGAATCCAACAAAATCATTGATATTGATAAATGTATTCAAAATTTCGATTTTGAAGGCGCAGTTGAACTACTGAATGAATTGGCCGATGAACTGGGATTGGAGTTGACTGAACAATGAGTACAGAAAACACTGAAAAACAATGGCGGATACTGGTTGTCGATGATGAACCGAATAACTTGCAGCTGTTGCGACAACTGCTAAAAAACCAGTATCACATATCCCTTGCCACCAGCGGACATCAAGCGCTTGAAGTAGCAGAAAAAGTCAAACCAGACCTGATCTTACTCGACATCATGATGCCGGGGATCGACGGATATGAAACTTGCACACAGTTCAAGTCGAACCCCGAAACGGCAGCCATTCCAGTGATTTTTGTCAGTGCAAAATCAGAAGTGCTCGACGAACGCCGAGGCTTTGACGTCGGTGCAGTAGATTACATTACCAAACCTGTGTCGGGCCCGATTGTTCATGCTCGTATCGCTACCCATTTGGCGCTATACGACCAGCAACGTACATTTGAAACCCTACTACTGCAACGCACAAAAGAACTGGCGGAAAGCCAGAAAGCCGCTATTCATATGCTTGGGGAAGCCGGTCACTACAATGACGAAGACACTGGCGTTCACATCTGGCGCATGGCAGCCTATGCCGAAGCCATCGCGCGAAAAGCAGGTTGGCATGTGAAAAAAGCTCGTCAATTACAATTCGCCGCACCGATGCACGATACGGGCAAAATAGGGATCCCCGATGCCATATTAAAGAAACCCGGAAAACTCACGCCTGAAGAGTGGGTTATCATGCGCAAGCATACCGAAATTGGGTATGGCATTTTAGTTAAAAGTGATACCCCACTCTTTAAAATGGCCGCAGATATTTCCCTCTATCATCATGAAAAATGGGATGGCTCTGGCTACCCACAAGGGCTGTCCGGTGAACGAATACCTGAATCGGCACGTATCGTCGCACTTGCGGACGTGTTTGATGCACTGACGATGGAACGCCCCTATAAGAAGGCTTGGTCAGTAGAAGAGGCTTTCGCCGAAATAGAACGTTGTCGAGGCCAGCATTTTGATCCCGTCTTGACCGACCATTTTCTGGAAATCAAAGATGAAATACTGGCAATAAAGGACACATGGGATACCGCTGAAGCGAAAATGCGAGAATCAGGACAAACCTTTTTAACCGTGTAGAAGTTTGAATTGCGCCAACAGATTGACTTATCAGCAGCTTATGCCAAGCTGACACAACGATGGTAGATATTTTTACAGCACACTCTGCCGCTGTGAATATCTCTAAAACTCAAGGAAAAGGACTACTAGCATGACACTACACAGACACACCGTCCACAAAGCGTTCACTCAATCGGTCAGGATAACTGCCACATTGGTTTTACTCGGGCTATTCAGTAGCCACAGCCATGCAGGTGCCGCCAAAGTCGCAACCGAAATAGCCACAGAATTTGCCGAGCTATTTGCCAAAAAGAGTGCCGATGACGTCGCACAACTTGGCAAGTATGCCGACGAGGCAGCCGATCTTGCCCTACTACGTAAACTAAACGTTAAGCCCGGCACTTACTCTGACGAATTAATGGATATTTATCGGAAAAACGGCACCGACTTACCCATTGAAGAAGTGAACAACCACTTAAGAAAACGCACGTTGGGCTTAGCGCCTCTTGGCAGTATCGACCCTCAAACAGGTTTACATGCCCCATACGGCGATGAATTTCAGGAAATCTCTTATCATTATCTGGACAAAAACCTGACAGAACGCTCAATAGGCGTCTCTGATGAAGCCACGCCATCCGGCACTCGCATGCTGACTTACAAGAACAGGGAAGTGACAAGTGAGTGTTCTAAAAGAGCGGAGTGGGACAAGATATATTCAATGGCAGAAAATCTTAAAAAACGCTATACCAACCTGAAAGAAGAGAATGTCACCAGCACCATGGTTGATATCGCCAATGAGATACTAAACCTCATTCCCGGCAAATTCCTGATGATTCGAGAAGACAAATATCTGATTGATATTAAATCGCCCAATATCTGTGGCGCTTCATTTAAAATCTCTCGTAAAGGCTTTGAAATCAAGCTTGCCAAAAAAGGCGCGGGCTACGCGACTATCGAGCATAATTTTTAAGTAATGGCTTCAATTATCAGTGATCATCCCGCTCCAACGGATCCCAAGATAGATAACCAGCCCGGCGATTGCGGTCAAACTCAGCGGATATAAGGGAGTATCCGCAAAAATCTCATGTGCGAGATAAAACAGATAGTAAATACCGCCCATCGCCCCCCACAATAAAAACACATTGCGTTTTATCCAGGTGCCAATAGCTAACAACGCTAAATTGAATGCAAAGAATAGCGACTGTTCCCAGAGCTTGTCTGGCACTTCAAGCATAATGCCGAGCCACACCAAAGAGACCCCGAGAATATAGAGCCAAAATGTAAAGTCTTTTCCCTCGACAACCTGTTGCCCCATCACTTTCTTTTCTACCAACAGAGCCAAGAATGTAATCACACCACCAGAGATGGCAATAACCCAATGCCATGTTTCAAAATATTCATCATAGCCCAACCAGACATAAGGAAATTCGATAAGCAAATAGGCCAAGCACAGCGACACGGGCATCATCAAAAACGGGACTTGCAGCCACTTGAGCACACATAATGCACCCACAAACGTGGCAAAAGCAAAAGACCAACAAAAGGTGCGGAGCAATAATTCATTACTTGCCGTATCTTCTGGCCACCAGCCCATCGCCAATGCAATGCCGTAGCACAATAAGGGAATGACAAACACCAAAAAGGTGGCACTGATCCCAAGCAAATGAGACTGCTGCTGACGCTGAAAATATTGAATAACAAAAACCGCTACGCAAACATAAGCAACACAAATACCGATAATGCCCCAGCCACCCAACGCATCTTCACTGATGGACAACAAAAAAACCAAAGCAACGTAAGCGATAACACCACCGACGTTATATAAAACACTGGGGACGGATATGGATGAATGAGCAGCTGAGGAGTTTTCAGCCCTAGCCAACTCCATCAGTTGCTCATATTGAACTTGCGTGATGATACCGCTATCAACCGCTTTTTTTAATTGTTCCGGGCTTAGATTATTCATTAGGGCGTCTTGTTCTTTTGCTATTGATTACTGCTATCAATCACAGCATGACGCAACTCAACTTCGATCTTGTCAAAATCCAGTGGTGCATCGGTGATCACTTCAATACGACTGTCCATCGCTTCATCCAAAGAGGAAACACTTAACACACCATCGGCTTTATTAAAGACAAAAATGCCATTCTGAGTGATAAAAATGGCCTTCAAACGTTCAACTTCGACACCAGAAAGCAAAGGGAAAAGGCGATTAAAATCAAAGACTAATTCTGGTTCAAAACGCGCCCCTTTGGTTTCAAAACCTGGTGCAGGCTTGGGCAAATCAAAAAAGCCATGAAACTGCATGGAAGGCTTTTCGCTTCCGCCATTCTGAACTTCCGTATTTGAACTGTGCTCATTAAAAAAACCAGAAGACTCATTCAGCCAATGCCAATCCAGTTGCCCCTGAACCACGGGCTCTACAGGCACACTAGATTTGCCCATCTTATCGAGAAAGGCTTGCAGGTTTTCCAGTTCATTGCCTTCATACAAGTCAGATTTAGAAGCAATAATTCGGTCAGCAACAGAGATTTGCTGCCGGAAAATATCATGGTTTCGATAACGCTCATCGGTTACTTTGCGAGCATCCACCAGCGTTAACGTAGCGCGCAAATCAATGATGCTGCGATAATAGTCTGTGTCGAATGTGGCTAGCACCTCTTTAGGATGCCCTAAACCCGTAGGCTCAATAAGCAGACGATCAGGTTTTGCTTCACTCAACAACAAATTCAGCGCCACTTGCATCGGCAAACCCGACACACAACACATGCAACCACCCGGCACTTCCTTAATAAAGACCCCTTGATCCGTTCCTGACGCACCAGAAAACATACTGCCATCCACGCCTATCTCACCAAATTCATTGACCAATACCGCCCAGCGCTCAGAATCGGGCTTGTGCTTGAGTAAATGCTGAATCGCGGTGGTTTTACCTACACCTAAAAAACCGGTAATAACATTAGTGGGAACGGGATGATCGATAACAGAACTCAAAATAGGTCACTCTCAATAAGGAAATTCAGGCAATGAAAAACCGTCGTCAATGCCACGGCTGCCAACAATATTGTTACATTATAACAATATAGAAAATGCTTCAATGATACGCTGAAAACAGGCGTTATTTTTTGGATCGAGCAAACAGTACAAAAGGCAAGGCAAGAGGCCCAAACAACAACGCCATCATTATCCAGAACCTGACATCGGCATGTCGTCGCTTGGCTATCCAGTATGTACAACCGATACTCAACAGGGTTAATAGAAGCAACATTATAATCGACATGCACGACTCCTTTTATATTCAGCTATATTCAACGATCATCAACTCAAACTTTAGAACTCGACTGTAACAGAGAATGCAGGTTTAGCTGTTAAATCCTTGCATTAAGTTGTTACAGCCCATTTGCTGCTCACATGATTGTGATCAAGCTCTAATAATTCGACATAATTAAAAGTAGTTCAGATAACAAATTATATTCATCTCTGGCTTTACTAATCAGGGATTCAAGTTCCGATTTAGGCAGCCAGTCACCCTCTTTCACCACGCCGTTCAATTCGGATAACGCATTCACATCGTCAAGAGGGTTTTGCTGAACCACAATCAAATCCGCTTTTTTACCCGGTTCAATGCTTCCCATCGTAGCGCTCTTACCTAATGCCTTGGCTGCGCCAAGCGTGGCGGCATAGACAACGCTTGTGGCTGGCACACCGGCGTCTTGCATCAAACTCATTTCCTTCAAGGTTGCCAAACCATGTGGTGCTAACAGCACGCCAGAATCCGAACCTACCAGTAAAGGCACTCCCGCTTGATACAACTGCCGAGTTATGTTCTGCAAATACGCCAACTCGTGCTCATTAAATCGAGCTTGTTCTTCACTGCTTTGCAACCACCTCTGAACCTGATTATGCGATTCTTCCCAAGCAATAATGGGTGACACATAACCCTCGGGCAATCCAGACACAAAGCGCTGCTTTTGCACACTAATTTGAGTCAGTTGCCAGAAAATGCTCAAGGTTGGGGTCACAGGAACATTCAGCTCAACCAGTTTCTGAATCACTGCTTGTAAAGCCTTATCATCCTGCTTGAAGTTTAACGGCCCCTGAAAGATATCTTCCATATGCTCCAATGACTGCATATCTTGGAGTAAATCCCACTCAGCGCCCCTTGGCGGGTGAGGAGCATGTTTCGCAACCGGCATCGCAAGCTCATTGGCAATTTTAACCACAGCTTGCAAATTCTCGGCAGACAAACCGCCATAGGCTTTGATCAGATCAAAACCTTGCGCTTTGGCAAGTTCCACAAAGGCTTTAGCTTGCTCGGGAGAAGAAACACCCCACGTCATAGGCCGAGCCGGGTTTTCCGGAGAATCTTGCTCCATAATAGGGCTGCTCACCGTCATATCACTGCCTAGCCAAAGATTCTTTTGTAGTTCGTCACGCCATTGTAGATGCTGCTCAACGCCATTCATCACTCGCACATGAGTCACCCCATGAGCCAAAGCCAGCGCCAACGCATTGCGGGAATAAGGGTGAACATGCATATCAATAAGTCCAGGCAGCACATAGGCTCCTTTCACATCAATAATTCGAACCATCTGCTGACTAAGTTTATAAGACATGGCCTGCACGTCTGCGATTTTGCCATTATGAATTAACAAGCGTTGTGAAGGGGTTACTTTGCCAGAAACAACATCAACTACATTGGCGTTTTCCAGTGCTAACCACTTTATCGACGACTGTTCAAAACTGTTTTCAAGCACGTAGTCATTTAGCTGAGGATAAAAGCCCTGACACCCCATAACGAATAACAGTATTCCGAACCCACACGCCCTTACTATTCCCCAAAAACATCGAAACATAGCCAATTCTCCAATAGACCTTAATCAACCGATTAGCCTAAGGAGATTTAGCAAAGATGCGTCCTCGATCACGATTCTGAACGTTTTTTCTATTGATGAAGCATTATGTGTGCGCTCTTTTGTAAGCGCTCGGGGTCATTCCAGTCAGGGATTTAAAGGCATGATTAAAGGTCGATTTAGAGGTAAAGCCGGCATCCATCGCCAGGTCTAATAACTTCCGCTCACTACCCTGCTGTAATTGCTGACATACAGAGTCGATGCGTAAGCCATTAATATAATCATTAAAATTGTGCTGTTGCGACAAATTCACCGCTCTGGAAATATCCCGCGTTGATATTCCAGACAACTCAGACAGTTTCAGCAAGGTCAGCCTTGGCATAAAGTGCCATTCATTATCCAGAATTTGCTGTTGTAGCTGCTCAAAGACGGTTTGATAGAAAGCCAAATTCTCTTCATCATTAATGCTGTCCAACGGTGATTCATCCCGTTTGCTTTCACTTTCTTGTTCATTTAAAGAATTCGTAGAGGACTGTTTCCGATAATTTATATCCAATTGCTTTGCATCGCTCACAAGATCGGATTCACTACGCAAACTGAACAACTCCCGATTAACAATCAACTGCTGCAACACAATTCCGGTAAACAACACAGCCGCAACCGTGCTAATTCCCTGTCCCATCACATTTAATTCGTGCCCTAGTAACGGCTGAATATTTAAGCGAACATGGTTCAGTAAGCTAATGAATGTAAAAATCACCACCAGCCACACTAACCAACCCAAAGACAGCTCTTCAGCATCAGAACGTTGTCGCAACAAGGCCAGATGAAATGCACGCAGATGACGCAGGGATAAAAAAGCATAGGTCAGTCGCGACAAGGTTCCTGCCGCAATCACCATTTGAGGATCATAAGTAAAAGGCAAAGCCAGAAACATCGGCACAAAATGCAACCAATCGGTTGAATGCAAGCGCCCGCCCGCGTTCTCTTGAACCGCAAGATAAATAGCAGGCCCAAACCCAAGCACAAACACCGGCGTTACCAAATACCAACCTCGAGTAATGTTCAGCTCTTCAAGCAAGTTAAACAATGAGCTCAATGCAACCAGCAGCAGCAATACAGAATAACGTCGAAACTGGGGATTGTGAGCAAAAACAGCCAGCCCAAACAACGACAAAGTCAGCAAACTTACCTGCAAGAAATTAACAAAACTGATTGTGAGCACATTGACCTCTGTTGGTTTAGGAGAAGTGAACGATGAGTAATTCTGCCAAAAAAGTTAAATAACCGATTTCTATCCCGATTCGAGGTTAAATATTCAAATCTAACCAGGCAATTTATAGCAGCCCCCCTGATATAAAAAGCCTTTTTAACCAAGCAGTGGAACCATTGATGCCTCAACATGGTCAGTTTTGAGTAAACATCCAAATTCACAGCCTAAAAAATCAGCAACCTTCATCGACTTTAACGCTCGGCTTCTGTATAGTGCGCGCCAATTTGGTTGGTCAGGTAAACACCGCTTCAACTTGTGTAAACAATCCTCTTAAATTCAGGAAGTATCCCTTTTGATTACCATTGCAAACATCACCATGCAATTTGGCGCACAGCCTTTATTTGAAAACATTTCGGCTAAATTTGGTAATGGAAACCGCTATGGCCTGATTGGCGCAAATGGCTGCGGCAAATCAACACTCATGAAAATTCTTAGTAGTGATCTTGCCCCCTCTGCCGGGAATGTTTCGCTTGCACCCGGCACTAAATTAGGTGTGTTAAGCCAAAACCAATTTGCCTTCGAGGATTACAGCGTAGTGGATACCGTCATCATGGGTGACACTAAACTATGGGAAATCAAACAAGAGCGTGATCGCATTTATTCGTTACCCGAAATGTCCGAAGAAGATGGCATGAAAGTGGCGGAACTGGAAACCGAATTTGCTGAAATGGACGGTTACACCGCAGAATCGCGTGCGGGCGATATTTTGCTGGAAGCGGGCATTGCCGAAGAATTTCACTTCGGTTTAATGAGCCAGGTCGCGCCGGGCTGGAAAGTACGAGTGTTATTAGCTCAAGCGCTATTTTCTGAACCCGATATTTTATTGCTGGACGAACCCACCAACAACCTGGATATCCACTCAATTGACTGGCTTATCAACGTGCTAAAGCAACGCAAAAGCACCATGATTATCATTTCCCATGATCGTTATTTCTTGAATTCTATCTGTACCCATATGGCAGATATTGATTACGGTGAATTACGTATTTACCCGGGAAATTATGATGCATTCCAAGCAGCAGCAGCCTTGGTTCAAGAGCAGCTTCATCATGAGAACTCAAAGAAAAGTGCAGAAATCGAAGAATTACAAGCCTTCGTCAGCCGATTTTCGGCCAATGCCTCAAAAGCCAAACAAGCAACATCACGAGCTAAAAGGCTAGAAAAAATCGAATTGGCAGAAGTCAAAGCCTCTAGTCGCCGTTCCCCTTACATCGCCTTCAAACAGCACAAAAAGTTGCACAGACAAGTCCTTATTTTGGAAGAACTCGGTCACGGTTTTGATGAAGGTCCATTATTCCAAAAGGGTAACCTCATTTTAGAAGCGGGCGCCAGAATGGCAGTAATAGGTGAAAATGGAGCTGGCAAAACCACCTTTTTAAAATGTTTGATGAACGAAATTCAAGCCAATCACGGTACGATAAAATGGTCAGAAAACGCAGTGATTGGATATTGTCCTCAGGACAGCTCCAAGGATTTTGATTGTGACCTCACTCTGTTTGACTGGTTAAGCCAATGGAGAACAGAAAAGCACGACGATCTGATCGTCAAAGCCATGTTAGGCCGACTGCTGTTCACCGCCGATGACTTCAACAAGAAAGTAAAAGTCTGCTCAGGTGGAGAGAAAAACCGCCTGTTATTCGGCAAGTTGATGATGATGGATATCAATGTATTAGTGATGGACGAACCGACCAACCACATGGACATGGAATCCATTGAATCCTTAAACAAAGCATTAAAAGCATTTGATGGAACACTGATTTTCGTTAGTCACGACACGCAATTTGTGTCATCGCTTGCAACCCATGTTATTGAAATAAAAGATCAAAGCATGGACATATTCCACGGCACTTATGATGAGTATCAAGCTTCGCAACAGAAGAAAATTCAAGCGGCTTAATTCACCAATAAGGCTAAAAGCCCAAGCCTGAACTGTCAGACTTGGGCGCTATTCAAACTCGCATTACCAGTTAATTCCTATCGCCAAGCGCAGATCGCCTTCACCACTGTTTGAGAAACGGTGAATCTTGAAGTCATAATCCCCGGATGTCGCAGGCGTGAACTCAACCACTTCAAAAGCATTGTTCACAGAATACGAACCGGTAATCAGGTTGCCATTGGGATCGTACACTTTCAGGTCTAAATCCATGTTGGGCTTCTTATTGTCATAGGCATATTGCCCGGGAACCAACCAGGAAATAACAGCTCGAACAGGCACACCAGCGGAAAGATAACGTGTTTTGATGATTTCATTATTGGCATCAAAGTGAGCACCATTAGCGCCTTCCCACCACTCTGAATTCCACGAGTAATAAGCATCATAAAAATCAACCGCACCCACTCCATCTTTTTCACTCAGACTGGTCGCCCCTTCAATATTCTTGCGAGAAGACGCCAACATCACACTTTTTAACGCCTGAGGATGGTTTTTAAAATAGTCATAGGCTCCTAGCAAATCGGCAGCAAATGCCGCCGCGTTAGGGCTCGCATAACTGGTTCCAGACCCGGAACCCGCCGCACCTGTATCAATGCTGGTTCCAGGAGCTACAATCTCTGGCTTCTCAGCATTGGTATCAGGATCGGTAAAGGAAGACGATGCGCTCATAGTGTCGGTCGCGTCATCGTAATTTCCCACTGTCATCACATTGAAAGCCTTCCCGGGAGAAGTCACATTGCCGTCACTCGTGCCCCGGTTTCCCGCCGATTTAAAATTTAATACCTTGTCGTTGTAGGCAAAATTGTCAAAATCTCGATCCAGTGAACCATAGGTAGTGCTAGAGCCTGAACCCCAAGAGTGATTGGTAATATAAATCGCAGGATTATAACTACTAAAATTCACAGAATGATTAGAGCCACAATACAAATGAGCCTTGGGGGAGCCTTTTTGCAGAATAACCCCGACTCGATTTCCATGCCCTGAAGTGCCATGAGATCCAATCTCGGTATAAAGCGAAGTATTGAGATATTGCGTATCCGGGCAAGCCGTACCATTAGCCTCTCTCATGTAAATACCAATGCCATCACCTTGCCTTGTTGCATAAGGAAACGCATATTGGGTCAACTTCATTTCCGCATGTGCACCGTCAAGCTCGCTCTCTTCGGCTTCCACCAGCTCGACACCCGCAATCAACTCTGGATGCTTCTTAGCCAAATTTTCCATCTTATTCAAAAATGAAGGTAATTCATTCATCTGCACAGATCGTTGAATGGAACTAGCGCTAGCATTAACCTCCAAAGAAGCCATTTGCTTAACATCCCAACCTGCCAGCTCAAGGAATCGCTGTTTCTGCGCTCGGTTTTTCGCAGCCCTTTGCTCAAAGCGAGCCGACAAATCCACCTGTTCATTAAGGTTCATCACACTTAGCGAATCAGGATGCACCTCCAATCCATTACGCGTTGACAGTGAAGCTTTACCATTCAACACCTCAAGCTCACCACTCGCCGTTGGCGTGCCAGTCTCAATGTCTTCCCTTAGCACAATTCGAACATCAACACTTATACCTTGATCCTGCTCAGCCATTCCCGCCTGAGAGCTCGCAGAATATTGGCTTAGGACTTTTTGCAAACCCGCCCCAACTAGAGGACGAACATAGTCGGGAACAGAAGCCACTTGACGCCCGTTCTCGTCAAAGTTCATCAACGTAACGCTGCCATCCCGACCGATGATTTTAGCTTGAGTGTATTCCTGTCCATTACGCTTAATTTTCTCTTGAGCAACCACTTTCTGCTCACTGGATAAGTGAGAATTAAGAAAGTCTTGAGCAGCAAAAGTTGTTGAGGACGCCAATAAAGCGGCAATGGAAGATAAAGTGAAAGCAATTTTAGTATTTTTCATTTTCATTCCTGAATGGAAGTCGATAGATATCAAGCACGTAAACCCCATACGCTTGAATTTACCCACGCCCAGAACCAGTAAACGCCACTATAAATACGGTGACACAGTTCCAAGGCGCAAGCGTTATGCCCTACGACAAAAAATAAGCTGCCATCACATTTCAGAGCAGGATTTTTAAAGGCATGTAAAAGGGCAAAACTGAAAATTGGATTTTTTATTTACCCTTAAAGACGTTGATACATTCAACCGGGATTGGTGTCAAGGAGAGCCAATTTTTAGGGAGTGGTTTGCAGGGATAAATAGAGCTGACTCTTATTATTCCCTGAATCGTCAATATTTTATGGAAGTATACAGAGCCACAAAATCCAACATTGACATCACAGACCGATATTTAACTAAATTCATACCACCGTTGGAGTTATAAAAATTGACATTTTTGGGTTATCAGGATTTTCTTTAACAGACGGGTGGTTCAGCAATCCATTCAACAGGAGATATCAGTGATTGAATTCTAAAGAACTAATAAAAGAATCGGAAAAGGATGGCTGGGAATGCATTCGAGTGAAAGGTTCACACCACCAATTCAAGCATAAGATCAAGCCGGGAATAATTACGCTTCCCAACCCCAAAAAGGGTCTGGGGAAAGGCTTAGTAAATAATATTGGGGATTAGTGTTTGTGCTCAGTGCTTTGATGTTATCGAGCCGCTGTTTCTTATAGCTTGGTGTCGATTCACGGTATAGAACTTAGAGTGGAAATTCTCTCTTTCACGCACCTAAAGGCTCGTTTGTAACAACTTAATATTTCTATGTATTTGATAGTAAAGATATAAATAGAACACTTGCCGGATTTACAGAGACCTCTGTAAATTACAATTCTCGCTTTCACCAAAATAACCAACTCAATTAAGGGTAGATTTTTCGGCTATTTCACTGTTAAAATTAAGGAATGTTTACGAAGTGGTGAGATTGGAGCATGACTAATGCTCGTTATTACCGAGAATTCGCAGTAATACACTGTTATGCGAAAAAATAGGAGTTCAGCTTCGATGATAATAAGTGTTTTCTTGAGCCATAATCACGCAGACAAGGAATTTGTTCGAAAATTGGCTAGAGATTTAGGAAATCACAACATTAAATGCTGGCTTGATGAAGCGGAAATGAAAATTGGGGATTCTCTGATCCAGAAAATTAGAGATGGAATAGATACTGTCGATTATTTTGCTGTAATTTTATCCCCAAACTCAGTAAACGCGCCGTGGGTGGTAAATGAACTGGATGTGGCAATGAACCATCAGATAAGTGGGAAATCCATCAAAGTTCTTCCGATCATGCTTAAGGAATGCGATCCGCCAGGTTTTTTGGTTGGTAAACTTTATGGCGATTTCAAGGATGAGAGCAAATATATAGAGTCATTTAAAAAACTATTAAACTCTATCGGCGTAGTTTTTAATAAAAACGCGATGAGCGATGACTATTTCCCAAATAATTTAGGGACTGCCGTCGACAAGGCTGCATCTTATAATTTGCCACTAATGAGTGCTCCATTTCATCGCCCTGTAGTGGTCAACTATTCCCGGACAGTAAATTAAGTTTTTCTTCAGCTAATGCTGGTGCAATCATCCCATTGTGACTATGTGGTCGCTGATGGTTATAGTAGTCCATCAGGTAGTAGCTAATGTCTCGCTCTGCTTGCAGATATGACTGATAGCCAGTTGATGGTATCCATTCCGTTTTCAAACTTCTAAACACACGTTCCATTGGGCTGTTATCCCAACAATTCCCTCGACGGCTCATGCTTTGTTTCATACGATAGCGCCACAGCCTTTGACGAAATTTAAGTGCACCATATTGACTCCCTTGATCTGAATGAAACAAGACATTCTTCGGCCTACCTCTTTGCTCGTAAGCTCTGTCCAGGGCTTTAATAACCAATGCGGTATCAGGATGTTCAGATAACGCCCAACCAACCACTCTGCGAGCATATAAATCCAGAATGACGGCAAGATATATCCATTTATTGCCAGACCAGATGTAAGTAATATCGCCGCACACACCTGATCCGGCTCTTCAACATTAAATTCACGAGCCAACAGGTTCGGAATATCCGGCCTCTCAACCAATGCTACTTTATATGAGTGGCTTCCAGGCTGGGTACTGACCAACGCCATATCTTGCATAATACGGCGGACTTTAAACCTGCCGACGACGATGCCATTTCCGTTCAACATGGCGACTAATGTGCGACTCCCGGCAGACTGGCGACTAAGATTGAAAAATTCATGGAGCATTGCTCTTAACACCAACTCATCACGTTTAATTGACTTGTCTCGCTCACGGTAATCGTAATAACTTGAGCGCGGTACGCTAAATGCGTCGCAAAGTACCTCAATGCTTTCATGCTCTCTTAATTGGTCAATCAGCGCGTATTGCTCCATTCGTCTGACATTAAGAGAGCCGTAGCCTTTTTTAATATGGATTTCTCTCTTTCCAGGCGGTTAATTCGTGCTTCAAGCTCCTGGATCTTTCTATGTTCAGCAGACAGAGCCTTGTTTTCTGGAGTAAACCCACCTCGTTCTTTTTTCAATTGCTCAACCCAGCGACGCATCGCCGTTTCACCAACATCCAGAGCTCGGCAAGCTTCTGGAATTGAATAACCCTGATCAAGAACAAGGCTTGCTGCTTCCAATTTAAATTCTTGAGTAAAAGTTCGACGTTGTTTTGACATTAGACACCTTTCTATTGAGTGGTAAGAATACCACCTAAATTGGTGTCCGGGATTATTAGACCACTACACCCATTTCAATATATAGGCATGAACATAGATAGGGCAGAAAAGGCGGTCGGAGTCAAAGCGAATGATGTTGGTAACATCATAGTTGAGAGCGACGAATGCCATATGCTTTTGGAGGCAGAAGGCAATTTTATAAGTTATGTTGATATAGAGCTGAAAAGAACAGCTCCACATAAGCAGGATCAGGAGTTTGATTCTGAATCAATACTTGGAGCATTGAGTATAAGCTTGTCGGAGCTTGAGTTCATAAGAAAGAAAACGCACTACCATACCTACTATGATCATCGTAGAAGATTGAAAGTTGGAGTTTCCTGTCAATATGATGGAGCACCAATTTCTGTAGGCTTTAGTTCAAAATACTACGGCCAGTAGTGCCAACTACGCATAACAAGCCAATGCACGCGGAGCCAGCTACGTTGCGCAAAATGTGTGGTGTCGCTTCGCTCTTTTACCACAAATTTTGCTCCACTACGCCGGCCCGGTGATTGGGGCGTCAGGAGACAGAAATGTCAGACAGCATAGATGACTTCTTAAACGGAATGATGGAGCTTAAGGACGATGATCAGCTTTATAGCTCCTACAAGAATGCCACTTGGTAAGCCTTTAGGCGATGGTGTCCATCGAAGACGAGGTATGCACCACCATGATGAATCACTCTGGTTGGTTCTATCTCCTGCCCTGCCTCTAAGCTGGTGGCTATGCGATCAACCATAACTTCAAGCCTTATGTTTTGACTTCCTTTTGCCCTCCTTGAAGCATGGCGTCTGTACGAACTTGAAGACGTGGATCTGTGGAGATCTCGGAAAGTGGAAGGTGAATCTTAATGGTCTGTTGTTCTCTCATGATCCTTATGTCCTATCTCCGGGGTATCTTCAAGGCGTAACCGTACGTTGCAATTCATCGACAATAATTAAAAACGCTGTAAGGCTTGATACTAAAGGGAAAACTAAAAAATCAAAAGCCGTACGGAAAAATCTAAAATCAAGACTTTTTTATTTTTTGAGCTTTTGTTTCGTAATTGCGCGGAACATTTTAATTCACCCAAGGCTTTAAGACTTCCGCCTCGGTTAGCCTTTCAATATAAGGCCATAACTTGCCATTGTTCTTATGTTTGCTGTATAGGTCATACGTTAGTGACAAACGCTTGTGACCTGCGAGTATTACCGCGAGTTCTTCGGGGCAACCTATCGCTTCTAACGCTGTTGCAAACTGCCCTCTTAGACTATGTATACCCGTGATATAGCCCTCTTTCTTCTCAAAGCTTTTTGTTATCTTAGCGATCCGGCTTGAGATTGAATTTACATCGTCTTCGCTTGCAATCTCCGGGAATAAATAGTCGTGTCCCTCTGAACGCGACAAGGCATCTTTAAGCAAAGGTAAAATGTGAGAGCAAACAGGAAGGACGCGTACAGCATTTCGAGTCTTTCCTTTCCATATCTCGATCACGAAATCACCTTCATGATCAACAACTTGTTCCCTTTTGGCTCTCGCTAATTCCGACAAACGGCAACCCAAGAAAGGTAACATACGTATAAGGCTATATGTCGCAAAGGGATACGGCCATGTATCAGTGGTTACATTTTCTAGCGTGGTTTCTTTTAGTAAAGTCCAGGCCTCCTCCTCACTAAAATTTCTAAAATGCTTTTGCTCTCGCTGTTCTTCTGTCGCTTCTATCCTTGCGACTTCCCAAGGGTTTACATTTTGTTGAAACTTCTCTCGGGCGCGTCCCCAGCTCCAAACCTCGGCCAGTTTAGATTTATAGTGAGCAACAGTCCCAGCGGAACGTCCACCGTCTAATAGGGCATCTATGAACTTTTGAGCCACACCAGGAGAAATGCTCTCTGGGAATTCCTCAGTATCCAAATACTCAAGGAGTTTCTTAGTGGCTGTTACCACCATATTTCGGTATTTTTTGGGCTTCTTATTTTGGTTAGCTGTGAGCCATTCGTCTTTTAATTCGGAGATTGTAAGCCTGAATTCTTCTGAGATCTCGCCAGAGCGAGCAGATTTGAAAGCCTCAACATATGCCTTGCCATTTTCTTTTCCGGCGTCTGTAGGAGCAAAGGCGTTGTTAAACATATTCTCGGCGTCACTCTCTTGGCGAGCTTGACGAGCTTTCCTTTTCTCTTTTAGAAAGACTTCGCGCATTTCCGAGAAGAAGTCTAAAAAACGGCTCTTGTCGTTTACCGTAGACTTTTTCCTAGCCTCAATCTCTAGGTTTATTTTTGTGTTGATGGCATCTCGTTTAATACGGGCTTCGCTAACATTATGCGTTTCCAAACTCATACAAATATATGTGCCTTCGTATTTCTCAGACAATACTTGTGGGACTCGACGTCGAAAAAGCCATACACCAGATGGAGTTTGTTGAAGGTTTCTATTACTCATTTCAGGCATCCTGCATCATGCGAATGAACACTCGGATGTGCACTCGAATGAACACCTATATAAAATCCTGATTTTAAGGAATAACGTAATAGACGCTAGAAAGCAAGAAGGGTGCGGAATTGGTCGGTATGAGAGGATTTGAACCTCCGACCCCTGACACCCCATGACAGTGCGCTACCAAGCTGCGCTACATACCGACCGAAAAGGATTTACAAACTCGTTATACATTGAGAAGTACATCTCAACGTACGCCAGTTTGAGCGGTGCATTATATATAAAAACCAAAGGATGTCTAACCCTCTTTCGGTTTAATATGGTGAGCCTGTTTCAACTGGCTACACTTCGAGCAGATGTAAGAAACTTCCCCGTTCTGCATCAATCAATACGCTAACTGACGCGATCCCCTTTCAGCATCCTATTTTTACCATCATTTTATTGTAAGAAAGCCTTGATAGGGATAATATACTAACCGTTTCAGTATGACGTTTAGAGAGTAATGCTTATGAATATGAAGACGAAATTAAGCGCGTTTATGTTGTTTGCGTTAGTTTGCGCTTCCCCGGTACAGGCTTGCGATTGGTTCGATAGTTTGTTTGGAACAATTACTATTGAAGCTCAAGCGGGTAATTCGACCATAACAGTTATGGGGCCTGGTGGCGGTGGTGGCGATCCGGGCGTTGATCCCGAATAATTAACATTAACAACATAAGGATTCACTATAAAATGGAGCCTGTTTCAACTGGCTACACTTCGAGCAGATGTAAGAAACTTCCCCGTTCTGCATCAATCAATACGCTAACTGACGCGATCCCCTTTCAGCATCCTATTTTTACCATCATTTTATTGTAAGAAAGCCTTGATAGGGATAATATACTAACCGTTTCAGTATGAAGTTTAGAGAGAAATAATTATGAATAAGAAGACAAAATTAGGCGCGATTGTGTTGTTTGCGTTGGTTTGCGCTTCCCCGGTACAGGCTTGCGATTGGTTCGATAGCTTGTTTGGAACAATTAATGTAAACAATGAACCTGTTATGGGAACTATGGGCGCTGGTGGTGGTGGCGGTGATCCTAAGGGGCCAGTAGATCCTAATTAATCCATTACGTTATTGCCGGAAATGCGGTAACTCCGGCGCGGTTATTCATCAAGAATTACATACAAGGAACCTTTTCAATGAGCGCATCGTTTATGGTGATTGTCTCGCTACTGTATATCGTATTGCTATTTGCCGCGACAATGTACAACCATAAAAAAGAAGAAAAAGACCTCTTTATCAGTAGTGCTTTTGCATTGTTTATCTACGCTACATGCCATTTAGGCAATACTTTATGGGTGTCAGCACTTCCACGAAACGAAATATTAGGTACTCATTATTTATATTTCGCCGCATTTCAAGCACTCCTAGCTACAGGTTTGTTTTTGATCAACCGTGAAAAAATGCGCGTGATCATGTCGATTACCATCTGGTTGCTAGTTGTAGAAGCGCTATTAGGTTACGCTGTGCATCTTGATAGAAATGTTGTCGCCCTAAATGGCGCAGCAACACCGAATATGTCAATCTCTGCAAGTTGGCTATTATGGGATCTAAGAAATTGGATTTCACAATTTAATACTTTCACTGTGTTACTTGCCTTAACTTTACCGAAAATTTATCAGGTAAAAACCGACATGCATCCTGTTGATGCATATGACATTCAGGAAAAAGTGAAAGCCTATTTGGATATGTTTAATCCTTCTTGGCGTATAACCCGAGCTAACGCATTCCTTAACGTTGGTGGTGAAAACCTATGTTTTTTTGACCATGAAGAAAACGGGGAAGGCGTACATAGAGCCGAAGCAGGTATAATACTGCTTAATGAGGTGATTAAGATTTGTTGCTATGAACCCCATAGAACTAAGCCTGTAGGCGTATTTGGGCGCTTTGTCTATTGGCTTAGAAGCTAATCCCCAAAGAGCTCAGCATTATCGACATATAAATCAAAGAATCGGCTAAAGGAAACTTGGCCGATTTTTGTTTTCTCCGCCAGTCTTCTTATAAAAATACCATTCACATTCCCAGCATCTACATAAGCTTTAAATAGCTTAAGGCGTCCTTCGTCTGGCACTTCGTCATAGAGTTGTTCAAACAACTTGGCGTAACTTCCATTATGTTCTGTTTGAATGAGATAACGTAAACGACGAGTCAATAACTCATTGGTGGGCAAATTAAATTCAAACATAACAACCTTAATATATTTTACATCTGCGGTAATGAAACAAGTCAATGATACTACGCAAAGACACCAACGCGAGGGCGTTAGTCTTTTGGATTTTGCTCTTTGTCTTCCGGCTCTTTGCCAAGGAAAAACTCGCCCATCGTGACATTTTCAAGACCGAATGTCTTTACCAACAACGCCACAAATTCCATTGAATAGGTTCCCCGATTCAAGTTGTTGATCATTTGCTGAACTTCGCGGTAATTCTCTTCTTTCCTACCGTATAGCTTGCGGAACATCATCCGAGCATTTTCGTTTTCGTCTCTCAGTTTCTTAACAAATTGCTTGTGCGGTGGGTCTTGCATGTTTTTGTTTTTACATATCATTCCGGCAGTTGTGAGTAATTTAAAGCACCAACGCATAAAAAGCAAAGCGGTTCTCGTTCAAGCCATGTACATACCTCAGCACACCCCAAAGGCAAATTATTTTTAATTTGAACAAACCTCTTGTTGACTTTTCACCAAATCTTTTTTAGTTTGATTATCAAATTAATTTTAGTTTGAATGTGCGTATTTATGATTTCATTTAGATGCCATCACTTGAAATAAATGAATACGTTAGCGTAAGGCAAAAAAAAGAGCATGAGAGAAGTAACACATAGGGATCTCGACTTCATTCGCATTGTTACAGGACGCACGACAAAGCAAATAGCCGAAGACATCGGGGTTACTCGTAAAACCTTTGAAAATTGGGCGAAAGGTCAAGGCTGCCCTGATGCTAATCAATTTTTCAGGATGTTAGCAGCATGTAACGTAAGCCTAGATGATTTGATCTTAATTCTTACCTTGAGCGATAGAAAAAAAGAATGGACATCAAATGAAACACATAACAGGGGATGAGCTACAAGCCATCCGAAAATATGGAAGAAAAACGATCGCTTTTATTTCTCAAGAATTAGGAATTAGCGTCAAAACCCTTATGAATTGGGAAAAGGGGGTAGGTACTCCGAACACAAACCAATTCATAAATATACTGAAACTGTGTGAAGTTGACTCTTATTTATACATTGACCAACTAATGAACAGTGCTCCAGATACGGTATTCGATGCAAGGTTCATTAATGATTTATGTAACAAAAAAGGAAAGCGCGGCTAACGCTTGTTCTCGTGATAAAGACTTTTAATAGCAGCGTTCAATAGGGGAAACAGGGACGTTTCATTCCAAGAAAAGATAAGGCAATGAAAGAGATTAAAGGCGGTGACATAAAAGCGATCCGGCAGTATGCCCAAATGTCGGCAGAGCAATTAGCAAAAGCGGCAGGTGTCACAGTATGCACCTTTATGAGTTGGGAAAGAGGCCATACAGCGCCCAGCATCAACCAACTAATAACGCTGCTTAGAGCGAGTGGGATCGACTCAGAGACATATTTAAAACAAGTGTTTGCTGCGCAACGTTCAACACTGTTTGATTTTTTTAAAGTGGTGCAGTTTAGCCGTGTCAAACGTTAAAGCGGCTTTGCTTCGTATTCTTATCTTCGTTCTTTCAATGGGTGTGACATACCTATTCGGGAAAGAAATTCAGAGCGAAATACAAAGCATCAAAGCTCACTCACCAAGCCCGACATATTGTGACAGTCGTCCCCTGAAAAGCTGTCGTCCGTAACGTTAAACATGATTATTCAAGGTTAAGTTAAACGAGGTACATCAAATGAAAATCATTAAAGGAGTCGATCTAAAAGCGATGCGCCAGTTTGCAAAATTAACGACTGTGCAAATGGCAGAAGCCGCAGGGGTTAAAACCCGTAAAACATACGAAAACTGGGAGAAAGAAGTCGGGTGTCCCAGTGTTAACCAGTTTTTCCAAATGGTAGCGGCTTGCGGGTTAAACTATAAGGACGTATTGGAAGTTTATTTACCTGCGCAAAAACAGAATATGGGAGACACAGGGAGCCAAGGAAGATAATAAAATAACTCAACGGGGTTTTGCTATGAGTAAGGCAGTTTTCACCTTTTAACTTGCTCATAGCCTTTTTTCAATTTCTGTTGATTGGCGCAAAAAACACGTCATTCACGCCAATAAAAAACGCGGGACTATTCGGTTTACTCGTCGTCAGCGCCAATTCGGCTGGCGATAGCTCCGTCTTGTCCGCGGTATTTCGCGTCGGTTCTGGCGTTGTAAGGTTTTTCTGCAAAATCCGACAACAACTCAAAGCTTAATGCACCAATTTTCATATTGGGTTTTAACGCGAGTGGCAGTTTACCACTATTGAAAAATTCCAATACGATGTTGCCGTTCCAACCCGGATCGATTCGGTGTGCCGTTACATGAACCATTAGCCCCAAACGCGCTAGAGAAGATCGCCCATCTAACCAGCCGACAATATTGGCGGGCAACTTAACGGATTCCAGCGTCATCGCCAATGCCAGCTCTCCGGGATGTAAAAAGAAGGCTTTATCATCGGCTATTTCGATTTCATCGCTCATAACCGATTGTAGAGCGGCTTCGATGTCTGACTTTTTGCCACTCAAATCAATATAGGGAGCGGCGTGGTCTTCAAAGACCCGAAACTTGTTACCCAATCGGATATCAACGGTTAGGCCGCTGATCATGTCGGGTTTTGGTGATGGTGAGATGCCGATAATGCCATCTTCCAGGTATTTCATTATATCTTTGTCACACAAGCGCATTTACTTAATCCTCTATGAGCCGGGGCTATTATCTTTAGGCTAGCCGCCAGCTTCAACTAATATTAGAAAAATAGTCGAAAAACATCGTGGGTTGTGTCGCATTTCGCACAATATTGCGGATGCAAAGAAGTCCATTTTTCGGTAACATCGGCGGCCTTTATTTTTAACTATGTATGTAAATGACGATGACGGGTACACCAAGAAAAATCCTCATTACCAGTGCGTTGCCTTATGCCAATGGCTCCATTCATTTGGGTCACTTGTTAGAGCATATACAAACCGACATCTGGTCTAGATTCCAAACCGCTCGCGGGCATGAATGCTACGCGGTATGTGCTGACGACGCTCACGGCACACCTGTGATGCTAAAGGCGCAGGAGCTTGGGATCACGCCTGAGGAAATGGTGCAAAGAACACAGGCTGAGCATCAGGCCGATTTAGAAGCCTTCGGTGTTCACTACCATAACTATCACAACACGCATTCTGAAGAGAACCGTGAGTTATGTAGTGGCATGTATGAATCGCTAAAAGCCAATGGTTACATTTCACAGCGCACCATTAGCCAGTTGTTCGACCCTGAAAAGCAAATGTTCCTACCGGATCGTTTCGTTAAAGGTACTTGCCCTAAATGTGGTGCAGAAGACCAAAACGGCGACAACTGTGACGTTTGCGGCGCAACGTACAGCCCAACAGAATTGAAGGATCCACGTTCTGTGGTTTCTGGCGCAACGCCAATATTAAAAGATTCCGAGCATTACTTTTTCGATTTGCCGCAGTTTGAAGAATCACTGCAAAAATGGCTCAAAGGCGGCAATGTTCAACCTGAAATCGCAAACAAGCTGCAAGAGTGGTTTGAGCATGGACTACAACAGTGGGACATCAGCCGCGATGCGCCTTATTTCGGTTTTGAAATTCCAGGTGCGCCCAACAAATTTTTCTACGTTTGGGTTGATGCACCGGTTGGCTATCTGGCCAGCTTCAAAAATTACTGCGACAAGCATGGCGTTGATTTTGACAGCTTCTGGTCTGTAGATTCCGACGCAGAGGTTTACCATTTCATCGGTAAAGACATCACCTATTTCCATTGTTTGTTCTGGCCGGCAGTATTAGAAGGTTCCGGCTATCGCAAACCAACGGGGGTTAACGTTCATGGTTTTGTCACTGTGAACGGTGCCAAAATGTCTAAGTCCAAGGGTACGTTCATTAAAGCCCAAACCTATCGTAATCACCTTGAACCGGATTATTTGCGTTACTACTTTGCTTCCAAGCTCAGTGACGGCGTCACCGACATCGACCTGAACTTTGAAGACTTTGTGCAAAAAGTGAATTCAGATTTGGTTGGTAAAGTGGTTAACATTGCCAGCCGTTGTGCCGGTTTTATCAGCAAGAAGTTCGATGGCACTCTGCTATTGCCAAGTCAGCTTCCATCTGAACTGACCGATATGCAAGCGGCATCAGAAAGCATTGCGCAATCCTTTGATTCACGCCAATACAGCAAAGCTATTCGCGACATTATGGCGCTGGCAGACAAGGCCAATCAGTACATTGATACCGCAGCTCCGTGGGTGACGATTAAGGATCCTGAGAAGCAACAATTTACTCAAGAGGTTTGCTCAGTAGGCATCAATGCGTTCCGTATTTTGATGACATATCTGGCTCCGGTATTACCGGAATTGACCAGTAAAGCGGAAGCCTTCCTGAATGATAAATTGACTTGGGATAGCGCTCAGAACCTGTTGAATAATCATCAAATCAACACATTCAAAGCACTGATGCAGCGTGTAGACATGGACAAGGTAAACCAAATGGTTGAAGAATCCAAAGAAGACTTAAAAGCCACTGCAACAGCGCAACCTACAGGCTGGCTGGCGAAAGACCCCATCGCAGATGAAATCACCTTCGATGATTTCGCCAAGGTGGATTTCCGTATCGCCAAAATCGCCAAGGCAGAACATGTTGAAGGCGCAGACAAGTTGTTGAGATTGCAACTGGATCTGGGCGGCGAAACCCGTCAGGTATTTGCTGGTATAAAATCGGCCTATCAACCTGAGCAACTGGAAGGCAAGCTCACAGTAATGGTAGCGAACCTGGCACCTCGTAAGATGCGCTTTGGTATGTCGGAAGGCATGGTGTTAGCTGCTGGCCCTGGTGGTGAAGATCTGTTTATCCTTGAACCTCACGAAGGTGCAGAGCCAGGCATGAAGGTTAAGTAGTTATTGAAAATTGAATAACTCTTGATAGCTGAATAATCACGGCATCCAATAACAGAAAAGGCACTCTACAAAGAGTGCCTTTTTGATGTCAGTCTTAATATTACGATAACTTGTAAGTTAACCGTTATATATGGCTCGCCAATTTTTCCAGACTAGTTAGCAAATCACCACTGGCCTTTTCCATTCGACGTAGCGCTTCAATGGTTTTCACATCAATACCCGATGCACCCGCTTGAATAGCTTGCTTGCCTAATTCATGCACTTTTTGCAAAGCACTTTCAACCGCTCTGAATTCCGACATACGACCATACTTTTCAGAACCTTCTGACTGCAACCAACGGGCTAAATCAGTTTCGCCATAAGCAGGAATATGCCCTCTACCACCTTTACCCATCAAGGATTCATAAACAGCAGACTTAAACAACATATTTTCCATCTGTCCGAGAGACAACACACCTCGCTCAGAACAGCTGCGAATGGTATTACGCATAGACGCTGACATGTTCAGCACTTGCGTTACCTTGTCTTTTACTTCTCCGGTTTTCTTCACCAAAACCCGAGACTTTTCAGATACTTCATTGATGTTCGATTCAATGCTCTGAGTACCGCTTTCAATCTTCTCAACCAGGTTGTTAATTTCCTGAGTTGATTCTGATGAACGCATTGCCAGGTTACGTACTTCTTCCGCAACTACGGCGAAGCCACGCCCACTTTCACCCGCACGAGCAGCCTCAATCGCCGCGTTCAATGCCAGTAAGTTGGTCTGCTCTGCAATGGAGTTGATCACGCCAACGAAGTTGCTGATGCTGCTTGCCAAGCCGGATAATTCTCCAGCGTGAGTAACACCTTGTGCTGCAATTTGATCAATCTGGCTTAAGCCACTTTCCGCTTCATCCAGCATTTCTGCAGAACCGGTAAATAAATCTTCGGTATTCTCCAAACGATTTCGCTCAGAAACCAAGGCATCAATAGTACGGTTTTGTACCGCACGTAAAACGCCCAATCCACGCTGACCTTCTAATAAAACTTCTCCAGCAGAGACATCGCTATCATTCTGACTCTCTCGTTCTGCGATGACTGTCTCAGCATCAGTCAACAAATTCTCGAGCTCCCTTACTCTTTCGTGAAGTGAGTTGTTCTCATCTGATAATTCTTTAATTCTTCTGAGTTCTTCTTGGTTATCTTTTTTCCAGAACATATGGTTATGATCCCATGGAGTAGTTTATTAGGAACGGAGTGTATCAACGTTATTTATCGGTCAATATGACAATTTCAGCAACTATTTTTTCCATTAAGCAATGTCATCAGCAGAGAAAATACTCTACTCAGAAGCAGCATTTCGCATGCTGGCTCCAACAGTGGCAAATCGGGTTTTAAGTTTCCATGCTGGCTTGATTAAAGATAATGGATACTCTCGTTTTTTACCAATAATCAAATAAGCCGATGAGAAAAAAGGTAAGTATTTACTCGCAAATCGATACCACCAACTATCGGGGTTAATTTTGGACTCAAAAAACAACGATGAATAGACAAATCGTTGTTCTCCAACAATCTGATACCCCAAGAGACTCAACCAGTCCCGAACACGATGAGCACTAAAAAAACGGGCATCGTGCAGAATGTTATTATTTTTGAAAGGCAACCATCTCAGGCAACCAGGTATGCTGAAAGGGTTAAAACCCACAATAACGACATGTCCGTCAGGCATCATGCAACGATCAACTTCACGCAACACCTGATGAGGATCCTGAGAAAAATCAAGTTCATGAGCCAGCACAAAAGCGTCGATACAACGTTCAGCGAAGGGAAGTTCATAGGATTTACTGATGACACCCGCATTAGTTGAAGCGTGGTCAGCCACATTAATACGATGTTTTATCGGACAGTCAGACAGGCTAAGCTCGCTGCTTAGATTACCCAGCTTGACAAGATGATAACCAAACAACTGACGACTCACCGACGCTAATTGCTCATCGGTCATGCGTTTTAAATCGTCACCTAAATGCAAAGCTTTCCAGCTATTAGGGTACCTTGGAGGATGACTTCGTAAAGCTGGCTTCATAAAAGCGCTTAAGTATCTTGGATTTACCTGTTATGAACCCCATAATACTGCAATTGTTCCCTAATCAATAACAAATTTTACAGGCTCGCTCATGCTCACTATCCACCCTATTCCAGCCTTTACCGACAACTATATTTGGTGCCTGTATAACGATACTTATGCTTATGTTGTTGATCCGGGTGAACATCAACCTGTCATAGATTTTCTGCAAACCAATCACCTGACCCTCGCTGGCATTTTGGTGACTCATCACCACAATGATCACATTGGCGGGATCCGCCAGCTTATTGCTCAATATCAGGATATTCCCATATGGGGGCCAGCAACCGAGCGCTTTCCTTTTGTGAATCGAAAGGTTAAAGAGGGTGATACCGTAGAGCTCGATAAAATAGGAATTACATTACAAGCATGGGAAGTGCCAGGCCACACACTGGATCACATTACTTATATTGGTGACAACAAGCTGTTTTGTGGCGATACCATGTTCTCTGCTGGTTGTGGGCGTTTATTTGAAGGCAATGCTCAGCAAATGCAGAAGAATTTTGATCGCTTCAGAACCCTGCCCGAATCAACCAAAGTCTACTGCACCCACGAATATACATTGTCTAATCTGGAATTTGCCTTGGCAGCATGGCCCAATAATGGCAATATCGCCGAGCATAAAACTTGGGCAAAAGAACAACGAGCGCAGCATCAACCTACATTACCCAGTAGTATTGCGCAGGAAATTCAAGTAAACCCTTTTATGAATACAAACAATGCCGATATTAAAATGAATGCAGAACGGCATTTTAGTGCTAAGTTTGAAACGCCAAACGATGTTTTTGCCGCTTTACGCCAATGGAAAGACACGTTCTAACTTGAAATAGAGACATAGATAAAAGTAGCAATGATACGAATGAAATTAGTTTGGGGTGCGCTGTCGTGTTTGTTTTTGTCTGGCTGTCAGCTAGCCATTACACAAAATACGTCACAACCAGAAGAAATCAATGACTCGGGATTTATTGCCGTTGAACAGGTGCATCAGTGTGACTATACCCCCGACGTTGCCGATTTAACCTTTATCTGTGAAGAAGAAAGTGATGGCACTATTCCAGTATTGCATCCTATTCAGGAGCTGGAGTTTCATTTTACTCAGGATCAGGCTATTGCTGAAAACAGCAATGATATCTGGCAACACATCAAATCAAAGCTAAGCTTTGAAGTACCCGACAACCAGCGTATTCAAGAACAACAACGCTGGTATTTACAAAATCCGGATTACATGGCGCGCGTAAATAAACGTGCAGCACCATTCTTACATCACATTGTAAAAGCTATTGAAGAACAAGATATGCCGATGGAACTGGCGCTGCTTCCTATTGTAGAAAGTGCCTTTGATCCTTTTGCCTATTCTCATGGTCGCGCAGCC
Organism: Paraneptunicella aestuarii; assembly: GCF_019900845.1. Classification (NCBI taxonomy): domain Bacteria; kingdom Pseudomonadati; phylum Pseudomonadota; class Gammaproteobacteria; order Alteromonadales; family Alteromonadaceae; genus Paraneptunicella; species Paraneptunicella aestuarii. The sequence continues at coordinate 3,712,880 of NZ_CP074570.1, forward strand.
GGTATGTGGCAATTTATTCCTGGCACAGGCAAACGTTTCGGCTTGAAACAGAACTGGTGGTATGACGGCCGACGCGACGTTATCGCTTCAACAGAAGGCGCTCTGGCCTATCTCACCTATTTACATGATAAGTTGGATGGTGACTGGCTTCATGCTCTTGCGGCTTACAACAGCGGTGAAGGCCGAGTATTAAAAGCGGTTGCCAAGAACAAAAAACATGGTAAGCCAACGGATTTCTGGTCTCTGGATCTTCCCAGAGAAACGCGAGCTTATGTCCCCAAACTACTGGCGCTAGCCGACCTGCTTAGCAATAGCCAGAATTATAATTTCCCTTGGCCAAAACTGGAGAATAAAGCCTTCACAGAAAGCGTTGATATTGGATCTCAGATTGACTTGGCCTTAGCTGCGGAAATGGCAGGCTTAACAGTTGAAGAACTACACGCTTTAAACCCGGCATTCAACCGATGGGCAACCGACCCCAAAGGGCCTCATAGACTACTGCTACCCGTTGATCATGTTGCTCAATTCCAGACGGCATTGGCTGAAACCGAAAGCAAGGACAGATTGAACTGGGTTCGACATAAAGTACAAAATGGCGACAGCTTATTAAAAATAGCCAAGCGTTATCACACTTCGGTTGATGTTATCAAACAGGTCAACGGCCTACGCGGTAACGTTATTCGCGCAGGTGATCATATGTTGGTTCCTGTGGCTCTGAAATCGCTGGATTATTATTCTCTGTCTCAGGAAGAACGCCTGAAATCGACCCAAAATACGCGCCACGGCTCTTATAAAATCACTCACACCGTGCGTTCAGGTGACACCCTGTGGGACATCAGTCAAGAATATAAAGTGAACGTTCGTCAGCTAGCGAAATGGAACGGCATGGCTCCTACCGATCCACTGAAACCAGGAAAAGAATTAACGGTTTGGGTCAATCAGGTCAGTTCGGATCAGTCTTCAAATGCCGTAATGAGAACCTTAACCTATACCGTGAGAAATGGAGATTCTCTAGCCAGAATCGCCAGCAAGTTTAAGGTTAAAATTAACGATATCACCCGCTGGAATCAGTTGAGCAAAAGCAAATACCTGCAACCGGGTCAAAAGCTTAAACTGTATGTTGATGTGACCAAAACCTAACGAACAGAAATACCATCAACACCTTCCAAAGCACGGTTTATCCAACCTAACAGGAATTTCTTCTGCTCGCTATTCTTGTTGCAGATTTGTGCGTAGCGAGCAATTTTTTGCAAGGTATATTCAGCAATGAATAAAGCATCGTCAAAGGTATTCAGCTTTTGCAGGGTTTTGCTACCAATAATGCCATCAGCATCCGCGCCAATCACTTTTTGAGCCAGGCGCGATGCGGTTGGAATGCCGGCATTCACCGCAAAATCAAAAATACAACTGGCGACTTTTTGCGATTGAATATCATCCCCTCTCACCTTGTTCCAGAACTCTTTTTTATAGAAGTCACTAACCAATGAAGGCAACTGGGCATTATCCGGATCAGCCTCCACTAACGACCAACCAACCCAGTTCGGATGGTATCGCTGAGAAATACCAGCATAGGTTCTACCGCCAGTATCATCAGTAATATTGGTCAACTTGTAACCCCCTTCTTTTTGAATCATTTCATCAAAGGATGGTGTGAATTCAGCCATGCAGACTCTCCATTTGTTGTTAACAAGCTCAAAAAATGCTATCGAAACAGCACTTTTTCTCGTTTAAACCAGACCACACAGAACCATAAACAAGCGCCAGCAATCAACGCCGTTGAAGCAAAGATAGCAAGTAGCGCAGAATAATCCATTGTTCCCTTCACCAATTCCTTTAAGGCCAGCGCCACATTAGTTAAAGGCACCCATGCCCATCCATCTTGCAGTGTTACTCCCGGCAACATGGCAAAAATGATAGGGATAAACACAAAGATCATTAAGAATCCCATGTAGGTTTGAGCTTCTTTATAGCTTTTGGCATAAATCGACAAGCTCAATGTGAGGGACGCAAAAATCGCGACAACCGGAATTAACATCAGCAAGATTAAGGTAAAATCGAGCAACCCGATTTGCTCTACCAACTGACCAATAACGGCTACTGCCATGCCCTGCCCTATCAGAATGCCCCAGCCCACCATGCTTCCTATTGCCATCACCGCCGATGTCATACCGGCAATGGCAACGGTGAAGAACTTGCCTAACACAATTTCATGGCGAGGAATGGGTGCAAGCAACAAGGTTTCCAGCGTTCCCCTCTCTTTTTCCCCAGCACCCAAATCAGCCGCGATATAAACCACGCCCTGCAACAGTAAAACAAAAATAAAATACGGGATCAGGCCACCGATTTTCTCGCCAATGTCTTCTCGCGTATCGGCAAGGTTGATTTTATTTAGCACTATCGGGTTGAGAATGGCGGTTTGTTGTTCAGGTTGAATTCCTAACTGTTGGAACACCGACAGACGCTTTTCCTTCGCGTACTTTTGCACTTTCTCATTTAAACGCCCAAACGTGTTGTTCAGGCTGGCATCGTTCAAGTACAGTTCCAGCTTCGCTTGCCCGCTCTTTAAAACATCACCATCAGCGTTTTTAGGCAGCACCAGCACAAAATCCAGCTCACCATTTTGAATTCGCAGCTTGAAATCACGTTCATCTAATTCAACTTTGAGATATTGCTTATCTTCGGTTAATTCAGTCACCAACGCCTGATGATACTCAGGGTTAACCACGGCATATCGAAGCACTTTAGACTCAACATCCAGCACAGCTTTTTGAGCAAAATAAGCCACGCCGCCGAAAATAAGGGGGAAAATGAACAAAGGTAAGGCCACCATAAAAAACATAGCACGCTTGTCTCGTAGCAATTCGAGCAGCTCTTTACGCATTACCAGCCACATATCAACCTGCCTCCTGTAATGTGTGCATAAAGGAATGATGCAAGGATTCCTCGGACAAAGCCGCAAATGCCGAAAAACTGCCGTTAAAGGTGTTTTTACCTAACTGGATAACACAAACCTGATCACACAAAGCCTGTACTTCGTCCAAATGATGGGTGGAAAAAATCACTGGCGTGCCATTGGCTTTTAATTGCCGTATAAACTCCAGAACCGTTTGCGTTGCCATAATGTCCAGCCCGGTTGTGGGTTCGTCCAGGATCACCACATCAGGTTCATGAATAACGGCTCGAGCAATGGCTGTTTTTTGTTTCATTCCCGTGGAATAGGTGTCGCATCGACGCTCAATAAAGGCTTTCATATCTAACCGCTCGACAACATCATCCAAGCGTTGCTGAATCACCTTATTAGCAAGCCCATGCAAACGCCCAAAATACTCAATGTTTTCTCGCCCGGTTAATCGCCCATATAAGCCAGTAGAGCCTGACAGAAAACCAATCTTCTTACGCAATTGGTCTGGATGCGCAGTAAGTTCTTGTCCATCCACAAAAATGCCGCCATTATCTGGCGTTAAAGCTGTAGACAAGATTCGAAGCGCGGTTGTTTTCCCTGCGCCATTTGGCCCGAGCAGCCCCAACACCTGGCCTCGCTCACACTCAAAACTGACATCCAGCAAGGAATGGAAAAAGCGCCCACGCAAACGAGGATCCTTTAATTCCTGCTCCTGCAATTTTTTGGGGTCAGCCAATTCAAACTTTTTCCCGATATGTTGAATACTGATCAAATGAACTCTTCCTGTGCCGATTATCAATTAACCAAAACAACCTAACAGCTTTGATTAAACGCAAAAAATGACTATCTAAACAGATAACTCTACGATGCAAAAGCGGTCATCTGCGAGAAAATATGTAAAAATACGCTCAGGTTTACAAATACAACGGCGCAATATAGGTACACTAAATAATGCACCCCATTTCCAATCCATTTCAGGCTTGCAAACAAATCATACTCAAACCCAATTCGGTTTTTGCCACCCTGCGAGAAAAGCAAAACTGGTCATGGATACCCTTTTTCCTGATCGTTGCCGCTAATATGCTACCGGGATTATTGTATTTTCAAACCATTGATTTCGATTGGTATATGGAATTGCTAACCAGTTCACAGTATGGACAAGTCAGCCCGGCAGAACAGGAAACTTTCAAGAACAGCATGTCACGCGAACAAATGCGTTACCTAACCATGCTCGGCTCGACAGCAGGCTTGGCAATCGCTAACGCCATATTCGCTGTGTACATCAACCTGTTCACCAAAAGCGACGAAGAAAACACGCGCAACTTTTCAGACTGGTACGGATTCGGATGGTGGGTGTCACTGCCAAGTGTAATAGCCGGGTTTATCGCCACAGTCATTATTCTGCTGTTTGGTAGCGAACAAATGCTACCCACCATTATTAACCCAACGTCGTTGGCATTCCTGTTTAATATGCCATTAGACTCACCACTTCTGATGTTTGGACAAGTGGTGCGCCTGGAAAACTTCTGGACTATGTATTTGATTGCCGTTGGCTTAAGCCAGTGGACCAACCTGCCATCCCGTAAAACGTACCTGATAGCGGTTGTCCCCTATTTTATTATCTGGTTCGCTTTACTGCTCGCAGCGTGATTGAGAATACTGGATGCCGCATCGCGGTGCGGCATGACAAAAAAGCGACAACACTGGCATCATTCTAAACTCGTTTAAGAATCTAACGTTTAATACACCACTCACTCTGTAAAGAGGTGCTGAAATAATGACAAATATACCTCAAGAAAAATTGCAATCAGATGTTGCCGTACAATCCAATGCAGGCATATATACAGCTCGCAGAGCAGCTGAACATCTTCTTCATGAAATAAATAGCAACCATGAATTCCTGATTCCCTCATTTTTATCTTCAATAGCAGCAGGAATAGAGGGGGAAATAAATACTGCCTATATAAATCATTTTCATAAAAAATTTGGGAAACAATATACCAAACATATAAAACCTTACCTTTTCATGAAGATATACGATAGGCTTTCGCAGCTTCCAATTGTCCTCTCTGGATTTAAATATATGCTTAACGATCAGGATGAACGAATTAAAGCTATTTTTGAATTATTTGAGTTAAGAAATAGAGTTCTACACATTAAACATCTTCATCACTATGCTGATATTTATCAGGATGAAAATGGCAATATCCTTAATATAAATTATCACACCCCCAATCACCCAGACCCATACAGGGAACACTTCGCTAACTTTCCCAAAATAGAAGAATTAAATAGTTATTTAGAACTTTTTTACAAAGTAATCAGAAAGTTTAATAACCTATCCGACACCATAAATAGAAGAAACTTTAATCCTGAAGGTTGGTTCATTCGTATATCAAAAACCTAACAATCTGTTTGGAACTGACTCTCAAAAGCAAAAGGACAACACGATTCGTTCATAGCTTCACCCGCTTAGGTCGAAAATACTGTGTATTCAGATAAAATTCCTCTGATTCATTGTCCTTCCACCAGCCAGGAATGCCTAACAATGGCAAGGGGGATAATTCGCCTTTTTTGGTAAAGCTATGAGGTTGATTAGCGAGCTCAAGCAAGCGAGTGTCCAATTGCTGATATTGCTCAGCTAGAGATAATTGCCAAAAGTCTTTTCCAACCTGCACTCCCAACCATTTTCCGGTCAAGCCGACATGAGGTTTCATCAGCATTTCGTAATTGGCATGGCCGAAGACATAAGGGCGTACACATTGAGACCCTCTTAACCAGTCACTTCTACGTTGAACAAAGGCTGCTTGCCATTGGTGTTCTCGCAATAAGTTCGCCATCTCAGGATCGTCGTAAGCCAGCACCACACCGCATTCATCAAAGTGGGTGACTCTATCGCGTCGTGGTGTTCGGGGAGTTAAACCATGCTGTTCAATTTCAGCCATATGAATGTGGTTCAACGCCCGTTTGGTGTCAGGGAACAAGCCCCAGATGCAGGCATTAAAGAAGTCGTGCCAATTACTACTACGTGTAGGTACTTGCTGGTCTTGAAAGATAATTTGTTCGTAATAGCGATCGTCTTCAATCTGTTCGATGAACGTCATACCTTTACTCGCAGTATGCAAAACGTCGCTAATTTGCTCGGAAGTCAACCAATCCGATAGTTCTGAAAAATTTGCTAACAAAGACAAATCAGAAAAAGGTGTACTGGAAAAATGACTCGCCTGCCAAGTTTCAGTACGGGGAAATGCGCGGTAATTATGTGGTTTACTCATTAAATACTTGTCAGTCGAAGAACAGGTTAAATGCCAATACTTGCACGCAAAGCACATACAAGAGTGGTCAATGATTCGGCTATAGCATAGTTTTTTATGTTTCGGCGGTGTACTCTATTGCGGAATTTTTACAAAGTAAAATGTACGATGGAATTTCCATGAATAACAACATCAAACGCACATTAACAACGACCATTCTAGCTGCTGCATTTACCGTGCAAGCAGGTGAAAACAACTTTGATCAGGCTTATAACAGCGTCAGCGAAGCGGATTTACGTAGCCACGTAAAAACCTTGGCATCTGACGAGTTTGAAGGTCGCCAGCCCACCACTATCGGTGAAGAGAAAACCCTGGATTATCTTACCAGGCAGTTTACTGCACTAGGTTATCAACCCGGCAACAATGGCAGTTTTTTGCAACCTGTTGAGCTGGTTCGTATTGAAGCGGATCCAAATGTCACATTACAAATTGGTGATGACAGTTTCGAATACAAACAAAATATGGTGATTGGCACTTCCCGTGAGCAAGAATCCGTATCGTTAAAAGATTCTGAACTGGTCTTCGTAGGTTACGGTGTTAATGCCCCAGAATACGGCTGGAACGACTACGCAGGTGTTGACGTAAAAGGCAAAACGGCAGTGATTCTGGTGAACGATCCCGGATTTGCCAACCCGGACAGCGGTAAGTTTCAAGGTAAAACCATGACTTACTACGGTCGCTGGACATACAAGTATGAAGAAGCCAGCCGCCAAGGTGCCGCAGGCGCTCTGATCATCCACGAAACCGCTCCCGCTTCTTACGGCTGGTCGGTTGTTGCCAATAGCTGGAGTGGCCCTCAGTACCATTTGGTAACGGCAAACGGCAATAAAGACAGAGTCGCTGTTGAAGGCTGGCTTTCTGTTGAAGCCGCTCAAACTGTATTCCAAAAAGCCGGGCTTGATTTTGAAAAGCTGAAAGAACAGGCGAAAAATGGCCCAACAGCCAAAGCCATGAGCGTGAAAGCGTCGGTAACCGTTAAAAGCAGCTTAAAACGCTCCAAGAGCAATAACTTTATTGCCACTTTACCCGGCAGCAAAGCACCAGACGAACACATTATCTACACCGGACACTGGGATCACTTGGGCAAAGACCCATCGAAGAAAGGCGACAATATCTATAACGGCGCTCACGACAACGCAACGGGCACTGCCAGCCTGATCAGCATGGCAAAAGCGTTTGCCTCGTTGAAGCAACGCCCAGCTCGTTCGGTTAGCTTCCTGATTGTCACCGCTGAAGAACAAGGTTTGTTAGGCTCCAAATACTATGCCGAACACCCGGTTTATCCGCTAAACAAAACAGTGGCTAACCTGAATTTGGACGCGATGAATATTCTGGGTCGAACCAAAGATGTCGCTGTAGTCGGTTTCGGAAAATCTGAATTGGAAACCTACTTGACCAAAGCTGCGAAACGCCAAGGCCGAATCATCACTCAGGAAGATCGCCCGGAAGCAGGTTACTACTACCGTTCGGATCACTTTAGCTTCGCCAAAAAAGGCGTGCCAGCGCTGTATGCAGAAGGTGGTGCAGAATCTGCTGATGAAGAAAGTGCCAAGTACCGTAAGAAGATGAAAGTCATCTTAAACGGCTGCTATCATCAGGTGTGCGATGAATACCGCGATAGCTGGGACTTTGGCGGCATCATTGAAGATACACAAATGTTTTTTGAAGTGGGATACGATTTGGCAAATTCTGACGATTGGCCAAAATGGAACAAAACCAGCGAATTCCAACGTCCAGAATAGTTTCACATTCCATTTCGGGTTGTCATAGCGACCAGAAAGTATAGGTTTTTACCCAAAGGCTTCCACCTCGGAAGCCTTTTTTCATGTTTAGTGCGATTATCTGCGTTTTTTTGCAAATTCCCCCTTGCAATTTCCTGCATTACTGGCAGAGTCGTAAGCATTACTATCTTGTGTCGGTTGACCCAAAGAAGCTCAGTCAAAATGATTAATTTGAATAATCTCAATATTAACAATCTCAATGACAATTTGTTGTCATTGCGAAATTGGCTGATTTAATCGGTAAGGAAGGTGACAGAAACGTAACAATAAACATCACACCGTTTGTCTGACATTAAAATACCAATCTGAACCTTCCCTACACAAAAATTCAAGTGTCTACCTTTTGCATAGTTATTCATATCGCTCTGATCCGATCACTGTTATGCAATTTTTGATTCGCTTGTAGTAATTAGTCGAACTTACGATAGTTGACTACCATCCATTAACACAAACTGTAGAGAGACAGTCATATATGTGCGGTATATTCGGTATTTTGGACATCAAAACTGATGTTTCCGAGTTAAGGACCAAAGCCCTTGAGCTTTCTAAATTATTGCGCCACCGCGGCCCGGATTGGTCCGGGATTTGGAATAACGACAACGCGATCCTCTGCCATGAGCGCTTGGCAATCGTTGACGTTGATAATGGTGCCCAGCCTTTAACTAGCCGAAATAATAATCACATTCTTGCCGTCAATGGTGAAATCTATAATCACAAAGATTTGGAAGCTGCATTAGCAACGCCTTACGATTTTAAAACCAAATCTGATTGCGAAGTGATCCTGCCGCTATTTGCAGAAAAAGGACCAGCGTTTATTGACGAGCTCAAAGGCATGTTTGCTTTTGTTCTTTATGATCAGGAAAAAGATGAATACCTGATTGCTCGCGATCACATGGGCATTATTCCTCTTTACACAGGTTTCGATGAACATGGTAACTTCTATGTCGCTTCAGAAATGAAAGCTCTGGTTCCCATTTGTAAAACCGTTCAGGAATTCCCTCCTGGTCATTATTTGTGGAGCCGTCACGGTAAACTGACCCAGTATTATCAGCGTGATTGGATGCAATACGAGAACGTTGCCAACAACGAGTCCAATCTGGATGAATTGAAAGCCGCTTTTGAGAAATCGGTTAAAACCCACTTGATGTCTGACGTACCTTACGCAGTATTGTTGTCTGGTGGTCTGGATTCCTCTCTGGTTTCTGCTGTTGCAGCCAAATACGTTGCCAAGCGTATCGAAGACGAAGATAAAAGTGATGCCTGGTGGCCTCGCTTACACAGCTTCGCGGTAGGCTTGGAAGGCGCACCCGATTTGTTAGCAGCGAAAAAAGTCGCTGACATGATTGGTACAGTTCACCACGAAATTCACTTCACAGTGCAAGAAGGTTTAGACGCCATTCGTGACGTTATTTACTTCCTTGAAACCTACGATGTCACGACCATTCGTGCCTCAACGCCAATGTACCTGATGAGCCGCAAGATCAAGGCCATGGGTATCAAGATGGTATTGTCTGGCGAAGGTTCAGATGAGCTCTTTGGTGGCTACCTGTATTTCCATAAAGCGCCAAATGCAAAAGAATTCCATGAAGAAACGGTACGTAAACTGGATCGCTTACACATGTTCGATTGCGCTCGCGCGAACAAGGCAACCTGTGCCTGGGGTGTCGAAGCTCGCGTTCCGTTTTTGGACAAAGAATTCATGGATGTTGCCATGCGTTTAAATCCAAAAGACAAGATGTGCTCTGGCGAGCGTATGGAGAAATGGATCCTGCGTAAAGCCTTTGATAATGGTGAGTATCTACCACCTGAAATCTTGTGGCGTCAGAAAGAACAGTTTGGTGATGGTGTTGGATATTCCTGGATTGATTCCATCAAGGAGTTTGCTAACGAAGCCGTTAGCGATCAGCAAATGCAAACCGCTGAGTTCCGCTTCCCAATCAATACACCAGAAACCAAAGAAGGTTACTTATACAGAAGTATTTTTGAAGACTACTTCCCGCAAGAAAGTGCCGTAAAATGTGTGCCCGGTGGTAAATCTATCGCGTGTAGCACAGTAGAAGCTCTGGCTTGGGATGAAAGCTTCCAGAATATGGCCGATCCTTCTGGTCGCTCTGTTATTGGTATTCACGGCAGCAAGAAGTAGAGCCGCACTCGTGAATTAAAATGTTGGGCTTGTTGAGTTTTCACTACCAGCAAGCCTCTACTTTTTAGACCAGTTTCACTTACTCACTATTTTCTTTTACTTTTTCTTGCTTCTTTACCGACTTATCCGCTTTAAACCACAATTCTTTGCGATCTAACGGTGTGTTTTCTGGCAATATTGGGTTCTCCAGTTCAAACACGATACGTTTGTCCAGATTGGCCTTTTCAAGATATTTGCGGTGAAACTGCATGAATAACTTATCGAATTTCCCATTAGCAATGGCTCGCTCAAATCCGGTTTTAACCAAATTCGCCAATACCACGTTCTTCTTGTTGAAGAAGAAATAGGTTGCCGTGGGATAATGCACAGCCAAACGCGGCTCTAAATGCAGATAGTTAGGAAAAGCTTCGTGTTCCAGCTCGCGCCACACTTCAACAATGGAACGCGGGAAAAAGCTGGCTGCATCGGATTTCAGCATGGTGTAAATTCGAGGATGATCTGAAGCGGTTGCCACCTCAAAGCCATTAGCCTGCAAAATTTTCACATCCGGCCAATCAGAACCCTGTATTGGCGTAAATCGGCGTAATTCCTGCAATTCTTTCACTGGTGCTAACAGGTCGGCATAATCATCGGTTACCAGAAATAATCTTAATCCGATTAAGCCCTTATAAATCGGAATGCGAACGGGGAGCAGCTCTTCTTCACGAACGGTGTCGGTCATACTCCAGATAACATTGATTTCACGGTTTGCTTTTAACTGCTCAATGGCTCGCCCTTGTAATACCATTTTGTTGGATTGAATTAGTCGGTATTTAACGTTGGTTTGTCCTAAGGCTAACCCCAATACCTGCAATGGATAACTGTTTGACATATCCACTATTTCGCTGGTACGAGCGTAACGAATGTTCCATGTCGCAGCATGGGCAGCAGTTGCGCTCAACCCAATCAGCACGATGAACAAATTCAAAAACAGGCGCATTTTGCTTTGCTTACTCCGGAAAAATACAGCGACAGGGCTCAGCCTACATTGATTTTCACTGTTTATACAATGTTTTACGTTGTTAGTTCTGTTTTACTTGCAAGGAAGATATCGGCCTAGAGCAGTTTAGCTAATTCCCGCTCTTCATCATCCATGACAGTGACTATCACCTTCAAATCATCTCCCACTGACTGCAAGGTGTAAGAAACATAACAGGAAAACAAGCGCTTATTCTCTTCCGCGTAGAAGTTCCATTTTACGTTGGTAAACTGGATATTGTCAGACAAGCGCATGGTTTGGCAGACATCAGGAACAAAATCGACAGCGCCAATCTTTCTTAAGCGCTCCATTAAGCGCTCGATATACATCACAACATCCTGAGTAGAGGTAAACACATCCTTATTATCGTCACTCATGATCACCGCAGGGATAAAATACAATTCTGCAACCGCATTGGCATCATAAGCCCTATACGCTTTTGCATATTTATCAAAAAAAGCCTGGGTACTTTGGGGCATTGGGAAACTCCTCTGATGCAGTTTGTCGCTTGGTTTCAAGCGTGAATATCACATTAAGAATAGGACAAGATCTGCTAACTTGCTCCACCTCATATGCGATATCTCACATTTAACTTATTGAATTCCCAAATACTTGTGAGTTTGCAACGACAAGCGCCAATTCTTCGCAATACAGGTATCAATCGCCAGTTTCGTTGCTCTGGGAAGCTGGCTAATAGGTTGCAGATATATCAAACAATCTTTCTTTACGTCCGCTTGTAACAATGCTTCCAACTCTTCAATATGCACTTCTGTTGCCACAGGATGCTTGATTTCATTGGCTCTGGCTAACGCATCTGGCAACACTTCATAGCCACCACGCATATTTACTTTGGGGGAAACCGTCACCCAGGTTCGAGGATCAACCTTAATCTCAAATGTGCCACTGGTTTCAATTTGCACACTGTAGCCCGCATCATGCAACACGGTCGTTAAAGGACGTAAGTCGTACATAGCTGGCTCTCCGCCAGTAATAACAACATGTTTTGCGGTATATCCCTGCTCACTGAATAGCGCTAATAATTGTTGTGAATCTGCCGCAAACCAGTGCTCAGTATCAGCTGTTTTGGCGAGCACTTCCCGAGGTGATTGCTGTAAGTCTTCCGGTATCTCCCAGGTATGCTTGGTATCACACCACGAACATCCAACCGGACACCCTTGCAAACGTATAAAGATAGATGGCGTACCTGTATAGCTCCCCTCCCCTTGAATGGTTTGGAACAGCTCATTGATTTTATATTCGGTTTGCATCGGGTCTTTATCCTTATTTGTCCTTATTGAAACTTAATCGCTCTGACTGGTACGTAATTGCTTGTGGCAGTCTTGCCACCAGTCATTTAAAATTGCGCTTTTCGTGCATTATAGAGATAGCAAAGGCATGGCTCAAAAGGTTGTTGTAATTTATTCCGGTGGTATGGACTCGTTTACAGTATTGCACAAGGCATTGCGTGATGGTTGCGAAATCTACGCACTGTCTTTCAATTACGGGCAACGCCACAGCAAGGAACTGGAATATGCCGCCCGAGTCTGCGCCGATTTAGACGTTCATCACAAAATCGTTGATATCAGCAGCATCAATCAACTGATTGGCGGTTCTGCCCTTACCAGCGACATTGATGTGCCTGAAGGCCATTACGAAGAACCCAGTATGCAACAAACCGTTGTACCTAACCGCAATATGATTTTGCTGTCGATGGCGGTAGGTTATGCGGTTTCTCTGAATGCGAACAAGGTTTATTATGGCGCACATTCAGGCGATCATGCCATTTACCCGGATTGCCGTCCCGAATTCGTATTGAAGATGAATGATGTATGTCAAATAGCCAACTACGAGCCCGTCGACATTTACGCGCCCTATTTAAATGACAGCAAGATCGACATTCTGAAAGACGGCCTAACTATGGGATTAGACTATGGACAAACCTGGACTTGCTACAATGGTAGAGAAAAAGCCTGTGGCAAATGTGGTGCTTGTCAGGAGCGACTGGAGGCATTCGAGCAAAACGGTGTCACCGATCCCTTGTTATACGAGTAAAATTCTCTGAACACTAAATGACCTAAGCAGACATATGCATATAACAGTTCAGATTAGAATTTCAATTCTCGGGGTTTAATTTTTAAAATGAGGGCGTATATTGTTTGGAATAAAATATTACCTCACTAGAACTCACTAGAAAAAAAGGCGTAACATCATGGTGAAAGAAAGTTTTTGGCAACGGCTTCAAAAAGAAGCTATGGAAGTAGTCACCTCAGAGCCCTTGTTAGCGAGCTATGTTCACGCCTGTATCTTAAACCATCGTAATTTTGACTCTGCATTAAGTTTTATTCTATCGAATAAAATGGCTGATGATGTCATGCCCGCCCTGTCTATTCGTGAGTTTTTTGATGACGCGTTTAAGGAAGACCCAAGCATTGTGGAAGCTGCATTAGCAGATTTAAAAGCAGTTTACGATAGAGACCCTGCGGTAGAGACTTATCTGACCATTTTGGCTAATTTTAAAGGCTATCTAGCACTTCAAGTACACAGATTAGCTCATCATCTTTGGCGCAAAAACAGAAAACATTTAGCGCTATTCTTACAAAGCAGAAACTCGGAAGTCTTTGCTGTGGATATTCATCCTGCCGCCAAAATCGGTAAGGGCGTTATGTTCGACCATGCAACCGGTATCGTCGTAGGTGAAACCGCCGTTATCGAAGACAATGTTTCGATTCTGCAATCAGTCACATTAGGTGGTACTGGCAATGAATCAGGCGATCGACATCCCAAGGTTCGCGAAGGTGTGTTGATTGGCGCAGGTGCAAAAATTCTGGGTAATATCGAGATTGGTCGAGGTTCCAAAGTGGGTGCAGGCAGCGTGGTACTGAATAATGTACCAGAACATGTCACCGTTGTGGGTGTCCCCGCCAAAGTAAGAAGCACTTGTGTTGGCAACCCTGGTGAAACCATGGATCAAACCGACTTTGCCGGTGCAGATTAATCATCCACAGTGAACATTAAAAAAGGTGTCTGACTTAGACACCTTTTTTATGTGCTGCTTTTATGTGCTGGGGATATCAAGCAAGCTAGTGGCCCGCTTGATTCTCAATAAAATAAGCCAACTCTTTAATACAGTATTTGAGAACCGGGTTTAAACGCGTGTTTTTACCATTAAGTACATAAAGCTGTTGCTCAAACTGGAACAGTTCACCACCAATTGGCGTAAGTAGCTCTCGCCCCACCTCAGATTCCGCCAAATAGTCAGGCAATAATCCAACATACTCACCACTCAGTATGGCTGATAAGCACGACTCGTAAGAGTCTGAGAATGTCTGAATAGAAAGACGATTTTCACCACGCACGTAGTTACCGGATGGCATGCCTGAAATCCCGACAGCAGGATATTCTTGCACATTCAAAGGAGTCACTTTACGCGCCCATTTTTTAGCAAGTGGATGATCTTTCAAGCAATACAAACGCCCAACACAAGAGGCGTTAATTTCGTGAAAATTCACTGACTCAGGCTTAACCATATCGTAGCAGGACACCACTAAATGGCACTCACCCGATAAAGCAACATGCTCGACTTCATGGTAAAGGCGGGTTTGAATGTTGATATGAATATCATTGAATTTCTTCATTGTGCTACGCACTGCCTGAGCAACTGCAGCAACCACACTAGGAGGCAAGCTTGCCATGAGAACCAAAGTCACATGACCAGAGTAATCATCATGTAAGCTCTTAAGGTTAAACACGAAGCTGTCAAACGCGTTGAAAATACGCTTGGTTTCCTGAAAGACCAGTTCACCCTCTTTGGTCATTTGGAAACCACCGCGACCACGATGACACAACACCAAATCAAGTCGCTCTTCGAGCTTCTTGATCGCAGCACTGATATTGGGTCTTTGCATTCTCAATACCGGCTCTGCAGCGGTAAATCCGTTACAGGACGCAACGGCATAGAAGACTCTAAGTAATTTTATATCCGACTCTTGCAAACGATTCAGCATAATTTTGTCACCTGAAAAACGGCAGAAAAATCCTTCTGAGAGCACCCTTATCAGGCACTGTTTTCTAAGGTATAAGTTTGCATACTATACTGATATTTCTCTTATGCGCAAACACTGATTGTAATATTCTTTCAAAATCCTTGTTTTGCCCGATAAGCAAAACACACGAAAAAAATAAATTAACTTATTGTTTTTAATAAAAATAACGAAAAACCATTCGGATAATTATCAACTCCAAACTCTAGGAAACTTCAACCATCTTTGCGCGCAAAATTTCTACCTGATCACGCAATGCAGCGGCTTCTTCAAATTCCAAATTACGGGCATGTTCAAACATACGTTTTTCCAATGCCGCAATATCGGCCAACAATTGTTTACTATTGTGAGTTCGATATTCTGCTTTCGGTTCAGCCACTTTACGTGAGTCTTTACTTGATTTGCTTTCGCCAAGATCCATGACATCGGTTACAGGTTTATTCAAACTCTGCGGCTGAATGTTATGTTCTTCGTTATACCTTTCCTGCTTGGCACGACGACGCTCGGTTTCTTCAATCGCTCTTTGCATCGACCCTGTAATGGTATCGCCATAAAGAATCGCCTTACCATTAAGGTTTCTGGCTGCGCGACCAATAGTCTGAATTAAAGAACGATCAGAACGTAAGAAGCCTTCTTTATCAGCATCGAGAATCGCCACCAGCGATACTTCCGGCATATCGAGACCTTCACGCAGTAAGTTAATACCTACCAGCACATCAAATCGTCCCAAGCGCAGATCTCGGATAATCTCCACACGCTCAACCGTATCAATATCTGAATGCAGGTAACGCACCTTAACGCCGTGTTCGTCGAGATAATCACTTAAATCTTCTGCCATACGCTTGGTAAGCGTGGTCACCAAGACCCGCTCATTCACCACGGTGCGTTTACGGATTTCAGATAGCAAATCATCAACCTGGGTCGACACAGGGCGCACTTCAATAATGGGATCGAGCAAACCTGTTGGCCTTACCACCTGCTCAACCACATCACCTGCGGATTTTTCCAGTTCGTATTTTCCGGGCGTCGCGGAAACATAAATGGTTTGTGGCGACAAGCGTTCAAATTCATCAAATTTCAGAGGTCGATTGTCCAGCGCTGACGGCAAGCGAAAGCCGAATTCCACCAAGGTTTCCTTACGAGAGCGATCGCCTTTAAACATGGCACCGATCTGGGAAACCGTGACGTGAGACTCGTCAATAAACAACAAGCCATCTGATGGGAAATAATCAATCAAGGTTGGTGGCGGCTCACCGGGTTCTCTACCCGACAAATAACGAGAGTAGTTCTCAATGCCGGAGCAATATCCCAACTCCAGCATCATTTCGATATCAAACTGAGTACGCTGAGTAATACGCTGCTCTTCAACCAGCTTGTTATTGTCTTTCAATTGCTCTCGACGCTCTTTCAATTCTTCTTTGATATGGTCGATAGCGCTAAGAATTTTTTCACGAGGCGTAACGTAATGCGTTTTCGGGAACACTGTCGCTCTGGCCACATTTTTTTCAACCGCGCCGGTTAAAGGGTCGAAAATGCTGATCCGTTCGATTTCTTCATCAAACAGCTCAACCCGAATCCCTTGCTTGTCTGAATCCGCCGGAAAGATATCAATCACGTCGCCACGAACGCGAAAAGTACCACGCTCAAAATTCACATCGTTACGGCTATATTGCAGCTCAGCCAGACGACGCAAAATATCGCGTTGATCCATGAGGTCTCCCTGACGCAAATGCAACAGCATCTTCATATAAGACTCAGGATCACCCAAACCATAAATCGCAGATACACTCGACACAATAACAACATCGCGGCGTTCCATAAGCGCTTTGGTTGCCGATAATCGCATCTGCTCTATGTGGTCATTGATAGAGGCGTCTTTTTCAATAAAGGTGTCGGTAGTGGGAACGTAAGCTTCGGGCTGATAATAGTCGTAATAAGAGACAAAATACTCAACGGCATTATCCGGGAAGAACTCTTTCATCTCCCCGTATAATTGCGCCGCAAGCGTTTTGTTGTGCGCCAGAATAAGCGTTGGCCTCTGTGTTTGTTCAATCACATTGGCCATAGTGAATGTTTTACCGGAACCGGTTACTCCCAGAAGGGTTTGGCATGCCAAACCATCACTTAATCCCTCAACTAACTGCTCAATGGCTCCGGGTTGATCACCAGACGGCTGGTAATTCGAGTGGAGCTTGAATCCTCTGGACATTACCCCTCCTGCAAGGCAACCTCTTTTTGCTCAGACAACGACATTTCTTCATTGAGTAAGCGATTAAACCAAATATAAGACACGGTACCTGCTCCCATGTAAGCAACAACGCTGCCCCAGAAGATGCCCTTCAATTCAAATACCATGCTACCCAAATAAGACACAGGGATTAAAAATACAAACAAGCGGATCATGCTTAATACTAGTGCAGACATGGGTTTATGCATGGCGTTAAAGGATGAATTGGTCAAAATGACAATACCTTGCAAGCCATAACCGAGTGGCACAATCATCAAAAATAACTGGATCAAGCGTTCTACTTCCGGATCTTTAGCAAAAGCCATAGCAATGAGAGGCGAAGCAGCCCACATAACGAAGAACACGAATAACTGCCAAACCATAATAAATTTCATCGTCTTCAAATAAGCTTCCTTCACTCGATGCATTTTCTCAGCACCATAGTTTTGACTGATGAAAGGTGGCAAAGTCATCGACAAGGATAAAGTCACGATACCCGCAATAGATTCCAGACGGCTTCCAACCCCCCAGGTTGCAACAGCCGCAGAACCATAACCCGCGACAATAGCAGTAAGCACCCCATTTGCGATCGGAGTCAACATATTGGAACCCGCAGCAGGAATACCGATTTTTAGAATACCGCTAAATGCATCATTAAATTCAGAAGGACGTAGCAAGCGTGGCAGGATCAACTTACGTTTTATCGCCAACAAATAGATGACATGGCCACTTCCCACGGCCCAGGCAATCATTGTTGCAATAGCCGCACCTTGAATACCCAAGGCAGGAATAGGACCAAAGCCAAAAATCAAGATAGGATCCAAAACGGCATTAATTAAACCACCATAAGCCATAATCATGCTGGGTGTTTTGGTGTCGCCATTGGCACGCAGTACGCTGTTACCCACCATAGGAATAGCCAGAAAAACACTGGCAATATACCAAACATGCATATAATCCTTGATATACACCATTTGACCTTGCTCAGCGCCTAACAGGTTGAATATGGGTTCAATAGTCACCCAGCCAATCAAGGTCACTAAAATGCCAACCAACACAGCCAAAGTTATCGCACCACTCCCGACAATATGAGCCTTATCTGCGTTTTTGGCGCCAAGCAGTTTGGCGACGGTAGCAGACGTACCTACGCCCAACCCAACATTCAAGCTAATAATGGTAAACGTTACTGGAAATGTGAAACTAATGCCCGCGAGTTGCTCAGTTCCTAACAAACTGACAAAGAATGTATCGACCAATCCAAACGTCATTAACAGGATCATGCCGAACACAACTGGCATCGTCATATTTTTAATTGTCTGACCGATGGGGCCATTCAATAAGTCATTGTTATTACTTGTGCTCACGCGCTTGTTCTCTGTAGAAGGTATATATCTATTGGAATACGTTTCTGAATAACAAAGAACCAGAAGACTGGTCGGGAAGGGCTATTCAGTGCTAATTTGTGCTGCCCTGGTGAATACAGCTATTTACGTCATCAGAGCATTGAATGCATGGCTCGGAATTAAATGCCGACCAAAGAGGGCTATTCTAGAGTATGTACCAACATAACACTACGCTTTCTGAATATTTCGATACAAATATTCGTTCTAACTCATACCAAAGAATTTACCTTAAAACTCAGGTTTTACTTCTTAACAAAACTGTCATTTTTCAGAGTTATGAGAAAAGCTCGTTTTTCATTTTCGAGAGAACAAGGACAACCACATTTCGCAGGCAATAACAACACCTAAAATTCTCAAAAATCAAGTCGAGTTAATCAAATTTTATCCACTTATTCACGACAACCATAAAAACAACACACAAGCAACCTTTATCCTGCTCACTTTTTAACCTCCATAGTGAAATGTATTTACCACTCAATTTTATCCAATTGTTTTTAAACAAAAATTTTATTTTTTAAAATTTTTCTCAGAAATTGTATTGACAACAAAAGCACTGGCCTGGAGACACTTACCACAATTTCATTAACATAGTTATCCACAGATCTGGTGGATAACTGAAGCATTCCCAGTATCCACGCCAGATTAAGGGATATTGGTTAAAAATAAGGTAAGCCATCACTAACTTTCCGCACACGAATTTTAGGTTATAAAATTATTTAAACTGTTAATTTATACAGTCTAATGCCA
Organism: Paraneptunicella aestuarii; assembly: GCF_019900845.1. Classification (NCBI taxonomy): domain Bacteria; kingdom Pseudomonadati; phylum Pseudomonadota; class Gammaproteobacteria; order Alteromonadales; family Alteromonadaceae; genus Paraneptunicella; species Paraneptunicella aestuarii. The sequence continues at coordinate 3,732,455 of NZ_CP074570.1, forward strand.
TGTATATATATTGATTTTTCATAAATCTGTCATTTATATGCCTCACCACTGAGGGCACATTCTTCGGTATAAATAATCATACACAGGCACTTTAAACGATAATTAGATACGGAAAACCCACACGAATAATTGAAATGATCAGAAATGAAGCAAAAGTTGATGCAACTTTAAGCAACTAAAAAATATTGCATAGATTCTGTTGACACAGCAAAAAACGATAATTATTATTCGCCCCCGTCTTGAGGTGGTTATTCAAGGTTTAACGCCTTTATTTTAAACACTTTAAGCGGCAGGAAATATTCTGTTCCCCCTTAGCTCAGTTGGTTAGAGCGACGGACTGTTAATCCGCAGGTCCCCCGTTCAAGTCGGGGAGGGGGAGCCATCCTACTTCTTTCTAATAAGTAGTCATGGTTCCAGATTAATTCCTCATAAAATCACATTTCGATTCCCCCTTAGCTCAGTTGGTTAGAGCGACGGACTGTTAATCCGCAGGTCCCCCGTTCAAGTCGGGGAGGGGGAGCCAACTTCAAAAAGACTGGCTCTAACAGCGAAAACTCAATTTACCTCAAATCACTAAACACTTCTGGATGTTGTTCAGCAATACGAAGTAAAGCAATTGCTGATCCTTGAGGGTTTCTTCTACCCTGTTCCCAATCTTGTAACGTTCTTAAGCTAACACCTAATAGTCCAGCAAAGGCTGACTGAGACAAATTCATTTTCTTGCGGATCTCCTTTGGTGGTGAAGGCTGTGAAAGCTCTGTTGTTCTTAAACTTGCTTTCCCTTTTTTGAAGTCTTTAATTTCCTTGATACCTTCCAATATTTCAGCACCAATATCTCTATTACTCATTGTCTATCGCCTCTGCAATTTGTTTCAATATATGGCTTGGAATCGTTGTTCTTTCAGATTTACTGTAAATGGTTAACATCCAAATTTCGTACTCAGATTTCTTCCAGTAATAAATGGCACGGACACCACCACTTTTACCTTTTCCTTCTAGTGCCCAGCGAACTTTCCGGACTCCTCCAGTACCTTTGACAATGTCGCCTGCATCAGGCTTTTGCAATAAATACGATTGCAAGTTCCGGTAATCCTCATCATTGAGATAATCCGGTAACATCTTGGTAAACAGACTCGTTTCAATAAATATCATCTAGCTAACTCCTTGCTTCCTTATCACTATACGGCAATGCCGTTCAATTTAACAATGCAAATAATCATTCCCTCTGATACAGCTTACAATAATTACAGCAAACTACTCACTTCCGCCCTAACCAAGTTTCCTCTTTGGTAATCTCATGCTTTTTCAGTGAATATTTCCGTCCTTCATGTCATTATCCCCAGCGACAGAAATACTTCCCTGAAGAAACAACGAAAAAGAAACCTATAAAAAATAGAGGATGGAAATGCGATTTCTAGTTGGATTTATACTGGTTCTGCTGACCACAACAAGTAATGTGGCCTTGGCTGAAGAAAATAAAACACTCTCCCCCACTGAATATGTACAAAACCTGGAAAGCAAGCAGGGTTTCTACACCTTTTACTACCGCCCCAGCGACGGCAAGCTTTATTTGCTTGTTAATAAGTCACAACTTGACGATGAATTCCTGTTTCAAAGCAGTTTGCCATATGGCATGGGTTCAAATGATATTGGGCTGGATCGAGGCCAACTAGGCGACACCCGCCTAGTTAAGTTTGAACGTTTTGGTAAGCGCGTTTTATTAAAGCAGTTAAATACTGGCTATCGCGCCTCAACCGACAACCCGGCAGAAAAGCAGTCTGTGAACGAAGCCTTTGCCAGCTCGGTAATTGCTGGTTTGGAAATTGTTGCTGAATCAGACGAGCAATTGCTGGTGGATTACACCGATTTTCTGTTATCCGATATTCATCGCATTGGTGAAACGCTGAAAACGCAAAAGCAGGGTTCTTATAAAATTGACGCGACAAGAAGTGGCGTCCATGCAGAAAACAGCAAAGCCTTCCCAGATAATATTGAGCTAGAATCGTTAGTCACTTTCGTCGGCAGCGATGCGGGAGATTTTGTAAAACAGGTCACTCCTTCTTATGAAAGTATCACTGTGCACTTGCATCACTCTTTAATTCGCCTGCCAGATAACAACTACAAAACTCGCGTTTTCCATCCCATGTCTGGATATTGGAGCATTTCCCATAAAGATTATGGTACAGCGATCGATGAACCTCTTGTACAGCGCGTTATTCCACGCCACCGATTAGAAAAGAAAAACCCAACAGCCAAAGTCAGCGAAGCCGTTGAGCCCATTGTGTATTACCTCGACCCCGGAGTGCCAGAGCCAATTCGCTCGGCTCTTAAAGACGGCGCCATGTGGTGGGATCAGGCTTTTGCCGCAATTGGCTATAAAAATGCGTTTCAAGTTAAAGACTTACCACAAGGCGCAGACCCAATGGATGTGCGCTACAACACCATTCAATGGGTGCATCGTGCTACTCGCGGCTGGTCTTACGGCTATTCGGTGATTGACCCAAGAACCGGTGAAATTTTAAAAGGCCATGTCACATTAGGTTCATTGCGCGTTCGTCAGGACTTGCTTATTGCGCTTGGCTTAACCAGCCCGTTTGATGACAAACAAACGAATGAAAAACAGGCCGATATCACGCCACAAAAAGACATGGCGCTAGCCAGAATTCGTCAACTTTCGGCTCACGAAGTAGGACATACTTTAGGCATCGCTCACAACTTTGCCGCCAGTGAAAATGGTCGCGCTTCGGTGATGGATTACCCTCACCCACTGTTAACATTAAAGCGAGGCAAGATTGACTTATCCAACGCTTACGACACGGGCATCGGCGAATGGGATAAGCATGTCATTGCCTACGGTTATCAAAACTATGCCAATGCAGAACAAGAGCAAAAAGGGTTAATGAACATCATTCACAATGCTCAAAAACAAGGGCTGGATTTCATGTCTGACCCCGACGCTCGCGGCATCGCATCAGCTAACCCTCAAGGCCATCTATGGGACAACGGCAATAACCCAATCAACGAATTGAAAAATGTCATGGCTGTGCGTAAAACGGCACTTGAAAACTTTGGTCTGAATAGCATTGCGCCAGGTTCTCCGTTGTCACAATTGGAAGAAAACCTTGTACCTATTTACTTGCTACATCGCTTTCAGTTAGAAGCTGTCGTTCGACAAATTGGTGGCACAGCTTACAGCTACGAGACTAAAGAGGCAGGTAAAAAGCCTCAAGGCATCAGTCCTGTTACCGCAAAGCATCAAGAGCAAGCACTTAAGAGCTTGTTAATAGCACTGGAGACAGAAAACCTGAAACTTAGCGATGAATTGTTAAGCTTAATCACTCCTCAGGCCTATGGTTATGAACGCACAAGAGAAGCATTCAAAGGCCAAACCTCTCAAGTGTTTGACTCGTTGGGCGCAGCCGAGTCCCTCAGTGCTCATATTGTCAAAATGATACTGCATCCAGCACGTTTGAACCGATTAAGCTTGCAGAATCAAAAAGACTTCAACATAAGCACACTGATTGATGAACTACTAAAAGCCACGTTTAGCGCCAGCAAACCCGAATCTGACATTCAAAACAGAGTGAATCATGTAGTCGTCAATGCTTTGGTCGAATTACTGGAAAAACCAGAGCTTGGCATTGAATCAAAAGCTGTTATTCATGATGCCTTAACTGCACTGGTAGAAAATGCCGGAGACGATGATAAGGCAAGCAAGTCTCAGAAGCTTATTATTAGCTGGCTAGAGCACTATCTAAGTGAAGGTGAATGGAAAGGTAAACTCAATACCGCCCCTCTTCCTCCGGGCTCACCGATTTAATCGCCATTGATACAAAACAGAACGTTAGGCTGGAGCAAGTCTCTGGCCTAACCCTTTGATAATCAAAACTCCATATTTTGATTAAAATTATTCAACCTTTAAGCTGCAACAAACGGTAATATTTAAAACCTATTACAGAAATATAAAGGCGCAGTGTGTATATTAGTCCTATTGATTCCCAAGAATATGTGGAAAAGTTCAAAACACTCAAAAATTCAGATGCATACAAAAGAACTCAATTATTAATTCAAAAAGGTAAACAAGTTAAAAACATCGTCAAAAAAAGAGAATTCCCCTGTGGTAACGACCTCCAAATAGTGAAGCAATTTATAGTCGATATAGAAAGCTGGAAATACGGTATGGAAATAAGGGGGTGCAAACCTTTCTATAAAAGACATCTTGCTTCAAATAATGCAAGCTCTATTACCAACGCAGTTACTGATGTGTGTAGTTCCGTTCAACAAAACAAATCGGATGCAGACGTGTTGAAACACCTGAACTATCTTAAAGGTATGGGAAGTATTAATGAAAACACGGATATGTCCAAAATTAGCCAAAAAATGGCTTCAGCAGTATTAAGATTGCTCTATCCCGAAAAGTACGGCGTTGTAGATTGGAGAATCGCAGCAGTTTTAACAAATAGTAAAGGCTCAAACAGCAAACTAAGAGACAACTTCAAAACCATAAATGCAAGTGATGCTTCAGAAATGTTTGAACTTTATAGAATCATATCAAAACAAGTATTGAACGATACTGGCGAAAAAATAAGCCCGGGAGATATTGAATCAGTTCTATTCGATTTTTCTTTTCAACTATACCCTATTAATTACAGTTGACGAGAAATCATTATGATTAGATTTACCGAAGGAATGAAAAATTTAGAAGATGAGGCGACTTTTTTTTCTCTCTCAAGTGAATACCTAGAAGCTGCTGAAACTCTTAACAAAATCCCTCCAACAAAAGTCAACTATTGGATTATTACATACTACCTATTAGGGCATTCAGCAGAACTAAGCTTAAAAAGCTTCTTGTTTAAAAGAGGAATGTCACTCAAAGAGCTCCGAAAAATCGGTCATGACTTGTTCGAACTTTTGGATAAGGCCAAGAATCATGGAATACAAGATTTCAACTCTATTCGCAGCCTATCACCGATTTATAAAAGTAAAAAATTAGAATACCGACAAAGAAATATTGAGAGCTTTCCACCAATAGACAATCTAATTCTTGAAGTTAAAGAGTTACACCTCATGGTTTTTGAGAGCATTAGTTACTTCTGAACTCATCGCATATGGAGCCAATAGTAAGTAATAACAAAGTTATGATTACAACTTGAATCCAATGCTCTTCCAAGGAAAACTCTTAAATATTAAAAACCACGAATTCACTCCCCCACCCATTTTTCAGCGAAAACATAGGCTTTACTTGCACACCATAAGCTGCTCAAGGATAATGTGCCGCAATTTCACAACCTAAATTAACGCAGCATTTCCACAACTGAATGTCAGAGTTTTTATTATTGTTAATTGGCACCGTTCTGGTGAACAACTTTGTTCTGGTGCAATTCCTCGGGCTATGTCCTTTTATGGGGGTTTCCAACAAGTTGGAGACCGCGATTGGCATGTCTATGGCAACCACTTTCGTACTGACCATCGCGTCAATGTGCAGCTATCTGGTTGAGCAATACATTCTTGTTCCGTTGGAAATTCAATATCTGCGAACCCTCAGCTTTATTCTGGTCATTGCGGTTGTGGTGCAATTCACTGAAATGGTGGTGCATAAAACCAGCCCGGTGTTATATCGTTTGCTTGGTATCTTCCTGCCTCTTATCACCACTAACTGTGCCGTTTTGGGCGTAGCTCTGCTGAATGTAAACAAACAGCATGATTTCGTGGAATCCATTATTTATGGATTTGGCGCTGCGCTGGGATTCTCTTTGGTGCTAGTGCTATTTTCAGCCTTGCGTGAACGCCTGGCGGTTGCTGATGTACCTGTGCCATTTAAAGGTACAGCCATTGCCATGATCACCGCCGGGTTAATGAGTCTGGCATTTATGGGCTTTACCGGATTGGTGAAGTTGTCATGACCCTATTCGCTATTATCGCCGTTGCCGTTCTTGCCCTTTGCTTTGGCGCAATTCTCGGCTTTGCCGGCATTAAGTTTAAAGTGGAAGGCGACCCTATTGTCGATCAAATCGACGAACTGTTACCGCAAACGCAATGTGGTCAGTGCGGCTATCCAGGTTGTAAACCTTACGCAGAAGCTATCGCCAACGGAGAGGAAATCAACAAATGTCCTCCAGGCGGCGATGCCACCATTAAAAATATCGCCAATTTACTGGGAGTTGAAGCCAAGCCGTTGAATGAAGCTCATGGCGAAGCGGATGTGAAAAAAGTCGCTTATATTCGCGAAGATGAATGCATCGGCTGCACCAAGTGTATTCAAGCCTGCCCGGTTGACGCCATTCTCGGTGCCACTCGACAAATGCACACCGTCATCATCGACGAGTGCACGGGCTGCGACCTTTGTGTTGCCCCCTGCCCTGTTGATTGCATTGATATGATCCCGGTTGAAGAGAACAGTAAACATTGGCGCTGGCAATTAGACGCCATTCCTGTCACCCAAATCACAGTGGCAGACAAACAAACGCCTGAAAGTGAAATAAGGGAAGCCAGTTGAACAGTATTATCGAGCGGATAAAACAGCATCGTCTTTGGGACTTCCCGGGTGGCGTTTTCCCCCGTGAAGAGAAACGTTTATCCAATCAATTTGAAATCTCCGAAGTCAGCTTGCCATCGGTATTCTATATTCCACTCAAGCAACACATAGGTGTGGAAGGCGGTTTGCAGGTAGCCGTGGGCGACAAGGTATTAAAAGGCCAACCTCTTACCCACAGCAGTAATCCTTTTGCCGTTCCAGTACATGCGCCAACATCGGGTGAAATTACTGCGATTAAAGAACATGTATCGGCTCAGCCGTCAGGGCAACCTGAGCTCACCATAGAATTAACCCCTGACGGGCTGGAAAAATGGACTGATTTATCTCCTGTTCAGCAATACAAAGAACTGCCCAAAGCCGAAGTGGTTGAGAAAATCTGCCAGGCTGGCATTTCTGGCATGGGCGGTGCGGGCTTCCCCACTCACATCAAGCTGTCCACCGAAAAGAAAGTAAAATACCTGATTATTAACGGCGTTGAGTGTGAGCCTTATATCACCTCTGACGACCGCCTGATGCGCGAGCATAGCTGGCAAATCCGTCAGGGCATTGATGTATTGGTGCATTTACTGGAACCCGAGTGCGTGTTTATTGCTATCGAAAACAATAAACCCGAGGCGATACAAGCGATGCAGGTCGCTTGTCAGGAAGAAGAAAAATACATCATCTGTGAAGTGCCCACCAAGTACCCTGCAGGCGGCGAGAAACAGCTGATTCAGGTACTCACAGGTCAGGAAATCCCTAAAGGAAAGCTACCTGTCGACCTGGGCATTATGATGCAAAACGTGGGAACCTGCTTTGCGGTTGCCGACGCCATATTCGCAGGTAAACCGCTGGTACAAAGGGTTGTCACCCTTACAGGCAGAGCCTTGGAACAGCCGAAAAATGTCTGGGCTTTGTTAGGCACGCCAGTTGAACACCTGCTCAACGAAGCGGGATACAGTCCGAAAAAGCAGAAGCAACAGCGCATCGTCATGGGCGGTCCCATGATGGGCTTTACCATAGCCTCACCGTTAGTGCCTGTTGTAAAAATTACCAACTGCTTACTCGCTCCCACAGAAAAAGAAATGCCGACGCCCGGACAAGAAATGGCCTGTATTCGTTGTGGAGCCTGTGCCGACGCCTGCCCTGCCGGGCTGTTACCGCAACAATTGTATTGGCATGCCAAAGCAGGCGAACTGGACAAACTGCAAGAGTTTAATCTGTTCGACTGTATTGAATGTGGGGCTTGCGCCTTTGTTTGTCCGAGCAATATTCCCTTGGTTCACTACTATCGACAAAGCAAAGCCGATGTTCGTATTAACGAAGAACAGAAGCAAAAATCAGACAAGTCAAAAGCTCGATTCAATGCCCGCAAAGACCGTTTGGAACGCGAAAAAGAAGAACGCGAATTAAAACGTCAACAGTCTGCTCAAGCCCGAGAAAAGCTGGTTGAAACAGAGAAGCAAAAACAAGCCGAAATAGTGGCGTCAGCAAGCGAAGCTAAAGTTGAAGCTCAAATTGCAGCCAAAGCAGAAGACAAAAACAGCAAAGTCGCAGCCGCTATTGCTCGTGCCAAAGCCAAACGCGAAGCGGCTCAAAATGATTCAACTTCAGAAACACCGGCCAAAGTAGAAGAAGCACCGGCGGATACCCCAAACGCCGAAGAAGACGATAAAAAAGCCAAAATCGCAGCGGCTATCGCTCGTGCCAAAGCCAAACGCGAAGCGGCTCAAAATGATTCAACTTCAGAAACACCGGCCAAAGTAGAAGAAGCGCCAGCGGATACGGCAAACGCCGAAGAAAACGATAAAAAAGCTAAAATCGCAGCGGCAATTGCTCGCGCCAAAGCTAAACGTGAAGCGGCACAAGCACAAATACAAGAACCAGCTCAAGCACAGATACAAGAACCGGTTCAACAAGAAGTACAATCTGAACCATCAAGTTCACCGAGCTCAGAAACTTTACTAACTTTACCAGCTTCACCACAGCAAGATGAAGACCCGGAAGAAGCCCGCCGTAAGCGCGTCGAAGCCGCTATTGCCAAAGCCAAGGCCAGAAAAGCCGAACGAGAGAATGAGCAAGCAAAATCAGATAAGCCAAATTCAGGGGAGCAATAGTCCATGTCACTATTAATGGCGAGCTCTCCACACGTACATAAAAAGCGTACTACCTCCGACATCATGCAGTTGGTGATGCTCTGCGCCCTACCCGGCATTGCCATGCAAACCTGGCATTTTGGCTGGGGAACCATTATTCATTTAGTTCTGGCATCGGCTGTGGCAATCGTAACCGAAGCCACCATGTTGGAACTGCGCAAGAAGAATATCGAACTGGCAATTAAAGACTGTTCCGCCTTATTAACCGCGTTATTGCTAGCCATCAGCATTCCGCCTTTTGCGCCTTGGTGGATCACTGTCATCGGCGTATTTTTCGCTATCGCCATTGTTAAACAGCTCTACGGCGGCCTGGGATTTAACCTGTTTAATCCAGCGATGGCGGCCTATATCGCCTTACTGATTTCATTTCCTGTGCAAATGACATCCTGGGCTCCACCTGCCAGTGTCGCGGAACAAAGTCAGGATTTCATGGATGCCTTTTCCATCATATTCACTCAATACAGCGTGGAAGGATTCAGCGTCACACAAATGCGAACCGGTGTTGATGGTTTCACGATGGCTACGCCTCTGGATCAGGTAAAAACCGCCATTAGCCATAACATGACTTACAGCGAAAGCCTGCAAGGTGGCATATTTCAAGACGGCTGGAGCATCGGCTGGATGTGGGTCAATTTGGCCTTTCTTGCCGGTGGTTTGTTACTACTGCAACAGCGCGTGATTTCGTGGCACATTCCTGTATCCATGTTGGTAAGCATGGCGTTTTTTGCCGCTGTGTTTAACTTGTTAAATGCCGATCACTATGCAACGCCCATGCACCATTTATTGAGTGGTGGAGCCATGTTAGGCGCCTTCTTTATTGCCACCGACCCAGTCACCGCCGCCACCAGCAACAAAGGCCGTATTATTTTTGGTGCCATGATTGGCTTCTGGGTGTTTGTTATTCGTACCTGGGGTGGCTATCCAGACGCTATAGCCTTTGCTGTCGTTATTATGAACATGGCTGTGCCCGTGATCGACTACTACACCAAACCGAAGCCCTATGGCTATATAGAAAAGACAAATGTAGAAAAGACAAATGTAGACAAGAGAAATGTAGATAAAGATACGGAAACAGGAGGCGCTTCCTGATGAATGAAACCGTACTGCGCCATGGCTTATTATTAGGTTTGTTTGCCCTTGTTACATCGGGTCTAATTGCACTCACACATTGGGCAACAGCCGATCGCATCGCGGCTCAAGAACGCCAAACCCTGTTAAATACGCTGAATAAAATCATCCCACCAGCACAATACAATAATGACGTAGCCAGCGACTGTACGCTGGTGAACGCACCTATTCTGTTTGGTCTGAATGAGTCAGGTAAATCAGCAAATCAGTCTTTGCACCTCTATCGCGCCCGTATGGACGACGCTCCGGTTGCACTTGCGGTGGAAGCCATTAGTCAGGATGGTTACAGCGGGCAAATCAAAATGCTGGTGTCACTGCTTGCCGATGGCAGCATAGGCGGCACCCGTATTATTGCTCACAAAGAAACCCCGGGATTGGGCGACAAAATCGAAGAGCGCGTGAGTAGCTGGATCACGGTTTTCAGTGGCGAACCAGCCGATAATGTTCACGACTCGGTTTGGGCAGTGAAAAAAGACGGCGGCAAATTTGATCAGTTCACCGGCGCAACCATCACACCAAGAGCCGTTGTAGCTGGCGTTGGCAACGCAGTGAAATATATGCAAACCCATTGGGATGAAGCCTTTTCCGCAAACGCGACTTGTGGAGCAAACGAATGAAAAAAGAACTCCTCGAATTAGCCTGGCAAGGCTTGTGGAAAAATAATCCTGCGCTGGTTCAGCTATTGGGTTTATGCCCGCTATTAGCGGTCACAGCCACCACCATTAACGGCTTGGGTTTGGGACTTGCTACCACCTTCGTATTGTTAGGCTCAAACTGCACCGTATCTGCCGTGCGCAATTATGTGCCGAAAGAAATCCGTATTCCGGTATTTGTGATGGTTATCGCCGCCTTTGTGACCATTATTCAACTGCTCATGAACGCCTTTACCTATAACCTGTATCTGGCTCTGGGCATATTCATTCCATTAATCGTTACCAACTGCGCCATTATTGGCCGCGCCGAAGCCTATGCATCCAAGAACCCCGTAAAACTGGCAGCAATGGATGGCTTGATGATGGGATTAGGCTTCACCGCTGTATTGGTCGTGTTGGGCTCAATGAGAGAACTATTGGGTAACGGAACTTTATTTGACGGGGCTCACTTGCTCTTTGGTGACTGGGCAAAAAGCCTGAAAGTCGTCGTTTTTGAAACCGACAGCCCTTTCTTGCTTGCAATATTGCCACCGGGAGCCTTCATCGGCATGGGCTTTTTAATCGCCTTGAAAAACGTCATGGACAAACGCTTGGAAGCCATCTTTGAGCCGAAAGAAGCGCCGCAAGAGATCCAACGAGCACGAGTTACAGCAGCCAATATTACCGACTCTGGTATATAAAAAGAGCAAGAGAAAGAACAACAACACCGACATGAATAAACAAAAACGCATTGAAATTCTTACTCGCTTACGAGACGACAACCCACACCCCACCACAGAACTAAACTACAGCTCTCCTTTTGAATTGCTGATTGCTGTGATCCTGTCGGCACAAGCAACGGATGTGGGCGTAAACAAAGCCACCGACAAATTATTCCCCGTAGCCAATACGCCGGAAGCGATTCTGGAACTGGGACTGGACGGACTCAAAGACTACATTAAAACCATCGGCTTATTTAACGCCAAAGCCGAAAACGTGATGAAAACCTGTCAAATACTGGTAGAGCAGCACAACTCAGAAGTCCCCGAAAACCGTGAAGCACTGGAAGCCCTACCCGGCGTAGGACGCAAAACAGCAAACGTAGTTCTGAATACAGCCTTCGGCTGGCTAAAAGATAATGAAGGTAGATACTTTATTGCGGTTGATACCCACATTCAACGCTTAGCCAATCGCACCGGTTATGCTAAGGGCAAGACTGTTGAGCAAACTGAACAAGCAATCATAAAAAATACACCGAATAAAGCTGAATTTATGTTTAACTTGCATCATTGGTTTATTTTACATGGTCGTTACGTATGTACTGCCCGAAATCCTAAATGCGGTAGCTGTATAATTGAGGATCTGTGTGAATTTAAGGATAAAACATGCGATTAAGAACGTCTTCTTTTACTGCTGCCAATTGGATGAGCCATGCTAAGAAGGATATAAATCTATGACCGAAAGATTAAACATAACACGCGGTGTAAATAAAAAGCCTGTAGCAACTGATGCCTTAATTAATTGTATCGATAATGTACAAAACATTACTGGAGAAACTTTTACTGGTTACCCTCTCATTGCAACTCCAGACGGTAAGTACTCCATTGATGCTACTTTAGTTAGCCCGTCAAAAGGAATCATACTTTTCGACTTAATAGAAGGTATGAATCTCGCAAATTATGAAGAACGTCAAGATGATTTAGCTAACAAGATCGAAGCTCGCTTAAAATTACACCGCGAACTGGTAAAAGGCAGACAGCTAGCCGTCCCATTACACGTAATTTCATTTGCGCCCGGAATGAATGACAACGACGTTGTCCTCGATGAACTCTATCCACTCGTCAATGAAAGATCACTCCCTGAACTATTGAATAGTATGGATTGGAATGAGGGTTCTGATGAGCTATACCGGATGACTTTATCAGCGGTAGAAAGCTTAAGTAGTATCCGAAAAAATCGATCAAAGCGCGAGGTGGTTCGTCCAGATTCACGTGGGGCGAAACTAAAACAGTTGGAAGACTCTATTGCGACTCTAGATCATAGGCAAAACAAGGCAGTTATCGAGACAGTAGATGGTGTTCAACGTATCCGAGGTCTAGCTGGTTCAGGGAAAACCATAGTACTAGCTCTTAAAGCTGCATATTTGCATACTCAATACCCAGATTGGCACATAGCTGTAACCTTCCATACTCGCTCCCTTAAAGGTCAATTTCGGAGATTGATAAATAACTTTTGTATTGAGCAAAGTGGTGAGGAGCCCGATTGGACAAAAATAAGAGTTGTTAATGCTTGGGGTGCACCTGGTGGAGACTCGCGAGACGGTATTTATTATCAATATTGTCGCGCTACCGGAGCAGAATTTTACGATTTCCGAAGTGCGGCCAATAAGTTTGGTGGTAATGAAAGAGCATTTGATGGTGCTTGTAGCGCCGCTTTGATTCATGAATCAGAAGCAGCACAACTCTACGATGTAATACTTACGGATGAAGCTCAAGACTTCGCACCAAGCTTTCTAAAACTTTGTTATTCAATGTTGAAACAACCCAAACGACTCGTATATGCCTATGACGAACTCCAGAATCTTTCTGGAACTTCACTTCCTCCGCCTGAAGAGATTTTTGGTAATAATAACGCAGGGCAACCGCTTGTGACTTTTGGCAATGACCGGAAGCGTGATGTGATATTACAAAAGTGCTATAGGAATTCGCGACCTGTTTTAGTGTCAGCGCATGGTCTGGGCTTTGGTATTCATCGTCCAGCGCCCAATGGTTCTCCTACTGGGCTAGTTCAAATGTTTGACTACCCAGCCCTATGGGAAGAAATTGGCTATAAGGTAAAAAACGGTCAATTAGCTAAAGGCCAGCGAATTACTCTAGAGCGCACTGTAGATACAAGTCCAAGGTTCCTAGAAGATCATTCACATATTGACGACCTTGTTCAATTCATTAAGTTTGACGATGAAGATCAACAAAATACTTGGTTAGCTCAACAGATACAGGAAAATTTAACAACGGACGAACTTAGGCATGATGATGTCATTGTAATCCACCCTGATCCCATGTCAGCTCGTCGTCGTACTGGCCCCATTCGAAAGCTTCTGTTCGATAGAGGAATACAGGCGCATTTGGCAGGTGTCGATACTGATGCAGACGTATTTTTTAAAACAGATACTCAATCTGTGACTTTTACGGGAATTTATCGCGCCAAAGGAAACGAAGCCGGAATGGTTTATGTTATTAATGCTCAGGACTGTAATGGAGTGGGCACAGGATTGGCTAGCTTAAGGAATCGCCTATTTACAGCTATAACTCGAAGCAAAGCATGGGTTAGGGTTATCGGCTATGGCTCTGCAATGCAAGATTTAATAAATGAGTTTAGTATCCTTAAGCATAACGGTTTTGTATTGGATTTCACTTATCCCGATGACGCATTACTAAGTAAACTGAGAGTCGTACATAGAGACTTGTCTCCTCAAGAAAAGCAACGCCTCGAGAAAACCAAAAGTCAACTCGCTAATCTCTTGGGAGATATAGAAAATGGAGAGTTGCACCCAGAAGACCTTGATCCAGAAACACGAGAAAAGCTTAGAAGGCTGCTAGGGGACAACTAACAATGCCTCTGCAACCACAGAATATTAAAACCGACATCGATGGCCTAATAGCGGAATTGGTCAGCTTAGGACTATGCGACGACCCTAGTTTTTCAGCTATCAGATCTCATGCCACTGTTGACGAAATCACTTTTAGTGGTTCTGAACACATATCTATTGCACTTACCGATATTGAATATTCAGAAATTTACGATGAATTGCATGGAAAACGTTCATACAATATGAAACTTATTGATGGTGCGTTGATCCAGATGATGTACCGACTCGATAAAGCAGGAAACCTCCAGCAACACAGGCTCGCGTTTTATCCTTCTCCGAGTTTGCTGCCGTTTAAAAATGATCCTGATTCGTATATTCAGGATGAATTATTCATCGATATAATCCAAAGAAGAATTACTCCATTCCCTCTTCGATTTGATTTTGATGCACGGGCAGATGTTCATGTTGATGTCATACATCCAATAAGTCATCTTACATTAGGAGATGTTGAGGGCTGCCGCATTCCGGTTTCTGCTGCTCTAACACCCCGTTGGTTTATTGAGTTTATACTTCGCAATTTTTACCAGACTGATGAGCATGATTTCATCAGCGGCTTGCCACAGCACAACATATCATTCCCTTTATCCATCACAGCCAACGAGAGAAACCTGGTGCACATGATGATCCCATATCAGGATCGTTAATGAATAAGCTACTCAAAGAACTATCTTGGCGGCCTTCGTTTGTGGAATACTTGTGAAGGTTTGTCCTCAATTTCATCAATGAAGTCCTCTGCATCCGACTTAAACTGATTGTTCTCGTATCTCATACCCCAACGTTCAGCAAGCCGTTCTTTTAATGCTGTCAGACAGTATCTAACAGCGTTCGAATGCTCATCAAGCGCTTTTTTAATGTCTGGTGTAATTGAGCTAAGCAACTCACGCCCGCGCGTTATCTTTTTGTTCAGATCATTGCACTGAATTTCGAGCTCAAGCTTTTCAGCTCTCAGGCCTTACAAGTTCACCACTGGCTAATCCTGCACGGAAGATATACCTGCGTGGCAAGAAAGCCACGCTGTGGCTCGTGTTTGATTGAAGACTTGTGCGAGTTTAAAGAGAAAACCGAGTGATTAATCAATAATCAGGGCATTGAAGATGTATACAACTAATCACTTACATATCCAATTTAAAAATAAAACAATAAATGCCTGTACATATAACGTTCAACAACGTACTATTCCGCTGCTTTAGAGATTTAAAGCTTTTTCTATTACTGCACTTTGCGTTTCTCTTTCCTCTTTTATTAATTTAAGTCGAACTTGTATTTTCATTTGCTCTAACGGTTAATGTTTTATCTATGGCTTTGTCGGTGGTTTACCACCAAAATATTTAATTAATAAAAGGTTTCAAATATGTCTAATTCTGTAAATGGCGTAGTTAAGTGGTTTAGTGAAGATAAAGGTTTTGGTTTTTTAACGCCTAATGGTGGTGGTAAAGACGTTTTTGTTCATTTTCGTTCAATTGTATCTGAAGGTTATAAATCGCTAACTGAAGGTCAGCAAGTACAATTCACTATTGAGCAAGGTCAGAAAGGGCCGCAAGCTGCGAATGTGATGGCCGTTTAAACGAAAAAATTCTACAAAGGCTAGCTCAGACTAGCCTTTCATTACCGTAATACTCTCTCCTTGAATTAATCCCCAGTTTTTTGCCCTACCAACCTGAGCTGCGCATAAGAAAACGCTCAAATTAAAAAATAAATACTTATATTTCAATGAAATACAAATTAAATCTCTATTATATGGGAGCACAACTGTGCAATCATCCCGTATTCAATCGGGGGGATTTTAGGTACTTGAGGATAATGGCTATCAGGTAGCTTGAACACTTCAGCAATATGCATTCGCTGATGTGCTACCATATTGGCAACGTCCGTTATGTATAGCATCAGCTTAAATGATGCCCGGATTTGAACCTTTTATTCCTTGCTCTTCCAATCAATAAGATAACCAAATGAAAAAGGATCCTGTTATGAAACTACTTCACACCATGCTGCGTGTTGGCGACTTACAACGTTCTATTGATTTCTACACTCAGGTGTTAGGCATGAAATTATTGCGTCAGAGTGAGAATGCTGAGTACAAATACACATTGGCATTTGTGGGTTATGGCGATGAATCAGACCATACGGTATTAGAGCTTACCTATAACTGGGGCACTGAAAAGTACGATTTGGGGACGGCTTTTGGGCACCTGGCGATTGGCGTGGATGACATTTACCAAACCTGCGAGGCTATTAAGGCCAAAGGGGGTGAAGTGTACCGTGAGCCTGGCCCGGTGTTAGGGGGCACAACGGTTATCGCGTTTGTTCGCGACCCAGATGGTTACGCTATCGAGTTAATTCAAAGTCATTGAGTCTGTTAATAAAATTCTCAATACTTTTGTATTACACCCAAGTTTTTCTCAAACTTAAACATTGTCTCAGTCCTGTATAAATAAAGGGCTGAGAGCTTTCGTTTAGTTTCCTTAACAGGTTCAAGAATAGAAAATATGATTGGGATCTAACAATTACGATTGACCTTGTCATCAATACTTAATACGTTTATATCCTCTACCCTATCCCAATGGGCAAATATAATAACCAAGTGTTGATGTACGATAAAATAATTAGCTTAAAGTGGGAAGAAAGGCTGCAAATAATTCATTATCTGCCAAACTTTTTTTATAGAAATCGAACTTTAGGGATCAATAAGTTGCGTAAACCTGTGTCACGCATCATCAGTAATAATAACGTCCTCAAAGTAATATGAATAAGCTGATCAGAAAGATGTCAATTAGCCTCTTGGGGCTTAGAAAAGCAATCCCGTTACTCGCAGCATTTCTATTGAGCCTGCAGGTTTCTATTGCCTGTGCATCGCAAGATTTCAGCCAATATCTTACTCGCTTATCTCCAAGTGAAGGACTGTCGCAGAGTGATGTTACCAAAACACTGCAAGACAAAGAGGGTTTCATTTGGATTGCCACCCAAATGGGGCTCAACCGCTTTGATGGCTACGATGTTAAGCAGGTAAAAGGCCCCAATAATATCTTTGAAAAAGAAGCTATTAGTACCCTGTTTCTGGATAACGAGGGATATTTGTGGGTCAGCACAGGGTTATCAGGCTTATATCGACTCAACACATCCACGTTTGAAACTGAAAAGTTTACCAATTTAGAAAACTCACCGGGCAGGCTCCAATCAACCGATGTCTCAGCGATCACTCAAAGTGACGACAACACGTTATGGTTAGGCATTGCCAATGGTGTCCAAAGGCTGGATATCGCCAATAAATCATTTACCCGATTTGAAATCATAGAAAGTAATGACGACTACGTTCGAGAACTGTTGTTGAAAGACGACATTCTTTACATTGCGACAACAAACGGCTTGTTTACGCTAGACACACTCAATAACGAAGTACAGCCTCTTAATCACCTTCCCGCGGGCTTCAAGAACAGAGATAGTAACAATACAAAAATGCTCCAGCACTGCAAGGAACTCGGGCTGCTGGTTGGTACTGTGGAGGGGCTATTTCGCATTAAAATTAATGGAAGAAAAGATTACAGTGCGCCAGAATTACTGATTGCCGATTTAAACATTTGGGATATTGATAAAACTGGCGATAAGTATTACATCGCCACCAATCAGGGATTATTTCTCTTTGACACAAAAACCCATCATATCCAATTTCTGCTTAATTTTAGCAGCTCAAGATACCGTACAGCCGATGACAATATTCTGGATCTGTATCGCGACGATACTGGCAACCTTTGGTTAGCATCTCGTTCTCAGGGAGTGTTGGTCTGGTCAGATATATCAACCCGTTTTAGTCATGTCACAACTCGAACAATGCCTCACATTAGTAATGAAAATGTGTGGAATATCCACGAAGACAATGACGGAATGATTTGGATCGCAACAAACAATGGACTAAACCGCTACGACATAAACAACAATACTGTACAGTCATATATCGTTAATCCAGACAAGAAAGCCGTCTCTGGAAGACAGGTTATTCGTAATATTTATCCTGACTCTCAAGATGATAATTTACTCTGGATAGATAACGACGAAGGTTTATTCAATTTCAATAAAACCACTGGCGAACTCAGTCGTCCATTTATGCAGGACTATGCCAGAACCATTGTTGAAGAGAACTGGACACTTGGAACCTATATTCAAAACAATGAACACATTTATTTTTTCAGCCAGAATAATTACTACCATTTCAATGCGATATCTGGCGAAATCAAACCTCTTCCACAATTAGCAGAACAAGTTAATCCTGCACTTGGCGTGGCATTTTTATCTGCCTTACCGAACAGGGAAAACACCGTGCTGTTAAGTGCTTCTGGTCAGTTATTTGAGTACAACCTGAAAACTGAAGAAGCCAAACTTATTTACCAGGTGAAAAACTACCAACCTCACGCCTTTGATTATGTAGACCGCTGGTTAGTCGATAAGCAAGGCGTACTCTGGCTAGCCGTGGCAGGCGAAGGTTTGATTGGGCTCGATAGCAACACCTATGAAGAATTATATCGTTTCAACAATTCCAATTTATTACTCACCAGCCATGTCTACGCATTGCAGATGGATGAGTTTAATAACATCTGGTTTAGTTCCCAGTCAGGGCTTTATCGCTTGCATGAAGACCGCAATCATATTGAAACCTATATTGCCGAAGACGGCCTGTTATCCTCTGAATTCAATGGTTCATCGTCTTTGAAGCTTAAAGATGGTCGTATGATCTTTGGTTCGCCGTTAGGGATAACAATACTTTCACCCTCTGATTTCCAACTAGATAACACAAGCACGCAGGAATATAAGGTTGTGCTCAGTGATATATCCCTGCTGTCAGATGGAAATACCAAGAAAACCTTCATAAATGGGGCAAACATTGTATTGAACCATGACCAATATGGTTTGAAGTTGCAATTCTCAACCTTGGAATATATTCAGCAGAATCGCACTCAATACGCCATTCAGCTCAAAGGCCCTGTTTCAATGGAGTTTAACAACTATAACTCTAACGAGTTTATGCTCCCCAAATTACAACCGGGCGAATATCAGTTGCTGGTAACAGCCGATCATCCTATTCACGACACCCAGAGCACGCCCCTTTTAATGCAGATAAAAGTGAACTACTCACCGTGGAACTCACCAGGAGCAAAAATTTCCTACCTGTTAGTCATTGGTAGCGCTTTGCTGATTTTCTTCATGAAGCGCAGAGAAAAGCAGCTGGAATTGCTGAAAATGCATCAGGAAACGAATGAAAGCAGAAAACAAATGCAAATGGCGCTTTACGGCACCAATAGCGGCATTTGGGATTACCATATCCATAACGACACCTTATATGAAGAACGAGTAGCGAAAGATCTTGGATACAGTGATTTAAAAGGGGCCATCACTATTCAAGACCATACTCAATTGCTAAAACCCGAGCATTACCGTCAAATTAAACCTCTTTGGTTAGATTTTCTGGGCAGTCACAAAACCGAGTGGGACGCCACTTATCAAATGCGCGCCCAAAACGGCAACTGGCTTTGGTACAGAGATGTTGGACGAGTCGTAGAATGGGATGAAGATGGAAAACCAGCACGCATTATTGGAACTTATACCAACATTACAGAAACAAAGGCAAATCAGGAACAGGCAAAACTATTTGGTGAAGCCTTTAGCCAGATCAACGACTGGGTACTGATCCTGGATGCCAAGCTAAATCCCATTACGGCAAATGAAGCCTTTATGAAGGTTTTCGATTTGACTCGGGAAAACACGCAACAGACTTTAAAACAGCTGTTAACTCGACTTGGTGGACAAAAATATCAGGAATTCAAAGAAATACTGAAATCACTCAACCCCAGAGAAAGCTGGCAAGGGGAAGAGGTACTTGAAACGCCGTCGAATGAAAAGCATCCGGTGCTGATCAAAATCAACGCCATCGCTCGCCAAAATAGTATAATTTCCCACTATGTAATTGTTATTTCTGATATTACCAATCAAAAACATGCAGAAGAAAAACTGCGTCATCTTGCTCATTATGACTACCTGACCGACCTGCCCAATCGTCAGTTATTATTTGAAAAAATTGAAGCGAAAATTCGTCGCTCCCAAATGCCATTTGCCGTGCTATTTATTGATTTGGATAAATTCAAACAGGTGAATGACCTGTATGGTCACTTTGTCGGTGACAACTTATTGAAACATGTTTCGTCACTGCTACTTGACTGCGTTGCCACCAAAGATATCGTGGCACGCCAAAGTGGTGATGAATTTATCGTGCTGATTAATGAAATGACAGACATCAATGAAGTCAGTCAAACAGCACAAAAGATTCTGCATGAGCTTTCCAAAACCATCGTGCTGGGTGACTTGCACGTCAACATTACTTCCAGTGTGGGAATAGCAACCTACCCAGAAGATTCCGATGATGCCAACGAGCTGATCAAAAAAGCCGACCTTGCCATGATCCACGCCAAAAAAGCCGGACGAGGCGAGTTCCAGTTTTTCACTCAAGACATGAACGAAAAAGCACATCGTCGTATCACGCTGGAAAACGATTTAAAAGATGCTTGCCGTCAAAATCAGTTTATGAATTACTATCAACCTATCATCAACAGCCGTGAAAACCGCATGGTGGGTGTAGAACTGTTGATGCGCTGGCAAAATAAAGATGAAATGGTTCCGCCTTCTATTTTTATTCCCATTGCAGAAGAGATTGGCCTGATATCTCAAATGACCATTAATGCCATAGACACGGCATTAGACGATTATGCCACCTACTTTAGCCAGTACCCGGATTTCTACGTGTCCATCAACCTATCACCTGTTCATATCTTGCAGGAAGGTTTGAGTGAAACGCTGGTTGGTTTGCTGCATATTCATAATCTGCCTTCCAACGTGTTGCGTCTGGAAATTACCGAAACCACCTTATTAGCCGATTTAGACATTGCGCTAAAAAGGCTAAAAGAACTGCGGGATTTAGGCTTTAAACTACTGCTTGATGACTTTGGAACCGGCTATTCCTCAATGGGATATCTGAGTAAGTTCTCCATCGACTATATCAAGATAGATCGCAGCTTTATTAATGATTTGGAAAACAATACCAATCGCTCGATCGTGAATTCCATCATCACTCTGGCGAAAAACCTGGGGCTTAACTGCATTGTGGAAGGCGTAGAAAACCGCGCTCAACTGCGTTATGTGGAAAGTTTAGGGTGTGAACTCATTCAGGGTTACTTATACAGTAAACCTCTACCAGTGAAAGAAATAGCGCAAATCCCCTTTGCGAAAACCTCTGTCACCGAGCTGTCATAAAAAATCGTTATAGGTTAACGTCTTATCAATCTAATCTGAACAAGGAACCCCCGTGAGAGCTGCTCGTCTCGTATTTCTTTCTGCCCTGTTGCTATCATTTACCGCTCAAATATTTGCACAGCCTATCGTTATTGCTCACAGAGGCGCTTCTGGTTATTTACCAGAACATACGTTAGAAGCTGTGGTGATGGCTTATATGCAAGGGGCAGACTATATCGAGCAAGACGTGGTGCTGAGTAAAGACAACATTCCCGTGGTATTGCACGACATTCACATTGATACCATCACCAATGTCGCAACGCAATTTCCGGATAGAAAACGCGATGATGGTCGTTACTATGCGATTGACTTCACGCTGGCGGAATTAAAAACATTACGCGTATTTGAACGCAGAGATGAAAAAGGGGAGCAAGTATTCCCTGATCGCTACAAGGGCGATGCCCACTTCACTATTGCTACCTTGCAAGAAGAATTGGAGATCATCCAACAGCTAAACCGCCAGCATAAAAAGCAAGTTGGCTATTACGTAGAAATCAAAGCCCCAAAGTGGCACAAGCAGCAAGGTAAGGATATCAGCACCATTACCCTAACCCTGTTACGCAATCATGGACTAGACACCCCCGAATCCGCCATTTACATACAGTGCTTTGACTTTGCCGAAACCAAACGCCTGAGACACGAATTAAAAGCCCAGTTGAAACTGGTTCAACTCATTGCCGAGAATGACTGGCAAGAAGCAGAAACGAATTATGACTACTTGAAAACCGAAGAGGGCATTAAGGAAATCGCGACAGTGGCACAAGGGATTGGCCCCTGGATACCACAATTATTAAAGCGAGATAGCAATAAAAAGTTAGTAAGCACTGGCTATGCTGAAATTGCTCATAATGTGGGGTTAAAAATCCATCCCTATACCTATCGAATCGACGCTCTGGTATTGGATTCAGAACAAACCGAACTATTGGATGCCCTGTTCAAAACAGTAAAAGTCGACGGTGTATTTAGCGATTTTACCGATGTAGTGCGTGCTTATCTGAACAACAATATGGATAAACAGGCGATGCAGTAAACATCGCCTGTCGTCACGTATTCTTCACCAAAGCTTATGCGTGGATTTTATCCGTTTCATGAGTATCCCGCTCTGATATGCCGGGTTCAGATCCATCGAATTCAGAACCATCCGGCGGAAGCGGCAGTTCTCTCTTGGGCAACACCATAGTAATGATGGCACAAGAGCTATGCACAATCGCCAATACCCGGAACGGCGCAATGATAGGGTCGATAACCACAAATAACACCAATACCGCATCCAGTGGTAATCCAAGTGGCCCCGATACCAATGACAACATGGTTAACATCGACACACCGGAAGAGCCAGCCGTTGCCGTTCCTGCCAATAATGAGCCCAAAATCACCACGATAATCAACCCCGGATCCACATCCAGGTTGTACACCTGTACAACAAACATAGTAGCCAAGGCAAAGTAAAGCGTGGGGCCAATCCGGCACAAAGTAAAGGTGAGTGGCACCAGCAAATCCACGCTTTGCTTATCAAAGCCTAAACGTTTATTAAGCGCTTCCAGGCTGGCTGGCAAACTCGCCATTGAATTGGCGGTGCTTAAAGAAATGGTGATCGGATCTTTTAGCGCCTTCATCGAGCCCCAGAAGGTGTCGGTACGCTGCCAGATAAACAACGACATAATGATAAAAAGCAGTACAAAACTAAACACAACAATCGGTACAAACTTAATCATGGCAATCAGCGCATCGGAGCCAATTTGGGACATAGTAGAAGCTAACAACCCGCACAAGCCAAAGGGAAAGATATACATTAACCACTGCACCAGCTTGTTAAAGGAAGAATAGATAGCTTCAAAGCTGACACAAATGTGCTCTGACACATCTTCTTTTAACGTCCCTATGGCAAAACCAAATAAGATGGCAAAGAACAGCACTTTAATGGTTAAACCACTGGCAAGCGCCTCAAAGATATTAGAAGGCACCAGATTCAGGAAAAACGCCTGGATCAATGAGTGCTCTTCGGGCTCTTTATAAGGTTCATATAGATTGACTTCCAAATCAGGCGCAGACAAATCCTGAATGATATTACCAATAGCCGCCATGGATTCTTCACCCAGATTACTGCCCGGATTAAACATCAATCCAGAGAAAGTACCAATACAGCTTGCCAGGATCATGGTGCCCAAAAACACTTTTAACAAGCGACCAAGCTGGTTCTTCTGTCCTTTCTGTTTTAGTAAACGACCAATGCTAAGAGAGATAGCAGTAAGCAGAATGGGCAATACACACATGGTCAGCATATCAAGATAAAAACGACCAATAGGCGCAACCACTTCAATCCATTCGGTCTTCACCAAACCAATGTAAATCCCTAGCCCTGCGCCTAAAAATACAGCTCGGTTGGTTTTTAGATGTTGCAGATATGGAACAACTGAATAAGACATTTCGATTTCCTCCCTGACTTAGCTTCGATTACGGTGGATGGTTTCAATCACATCCGGATAGTTAAACAACACTTTGTTTGCGGAAAGCTCCAATCCTAATGACTGAATGTAAAAATCCAGCATCGATTTCAGAAAATAGCCATCGGGAGGCAGAGCAATGCCTTTGGGATCAAAATCTTCCTGCAACACTACAGTGAGCAAATGAACCGCGTCATTTTTGTTATCTAAAATGACTTTTTTGATCTCAGCTTCGTCACGAAAAGCAGCAACCACTTCCTGATTACGCACCGCTTTGACCACCTCTTTCCAGGATGGATATTCGCGTATTTCCATCTGTTTGAAACGCTGTCTGGCGTAGCCAACATAAGAAGAATTGCCAATAACGCCCAAGGTTCCGCGCAAGTCCTGAATGGTTTCCTGTTTGGAACGGCCTTTTAGTTGCTTCTCAAGCAAAACCCGGTTGACCAGCAAGGCTTTTTTCAGGTTGATATAGGGCTTGGTAAACAACACCATTCCCGCTCGGCGCACAGTGATGCTCAATTTACAAATGGCCATATCTGCCTGTCCATTCGCCACCATAAACACCGTGTCATTGAGGGTTTTGGCACTTCGGTCAAACTCCACTTCCAAACCTAGGTGCTGGGCAAATCCCTTAATCAGCTCAACGTCTACGCCATCAAGCTCTCCTTTGTCATTAAGATAATAAAATGGCGGCGTATCTTTGTGATACATGGCAACTCGCAGTTTGCCTCGCTCATAGATGGGCTTCAATGCAGGGTTTTGCTGCATGCTGGCATGATCGACTGCCCATGCCCAAGCTGGGCATAACAGCAAACAAAAGGTAAATCGAATTAAAAATGAAATCATGAATATAAAACTCCCTGATATCTACTTCTGGAATCGCTTTATGACATCAGAACTAAAAGCGATATTTCATTGATGCCTGAATTCGGCGCACAAATCCCGATTGCTCATCAATCAGTGTGTCTTGTGCGGTCAGAGCATTGTCTCGAATCAAGTAATCCGTGCGTTTAGCTAGTGAATACTCCAATCCCAATTCGGTTTCTGGAGACAAACTCCAAATCAAATTGGTATGCACCGAATGATAAGATTTCAGTGGTTGCTTAAACGCGCTGAGAAAATCAGAAGAACCGTCAGGCCAATTGACCTTTACATAGCCAGTATTGAAGTTACTGCGTAGAGAATCGCTCCAGCGCAATTGATAGCCGAGGTATCCACCCCACGCTTCAAGTAACTCAAGGTCATAGCCAGATTCGGTTTCCGTTAAATAACCGGTATATCTTGCTGACTCCTGGATATAGCGTCCCAAACCTTTGCCGTGACTAAAATGGAATCGTAGCTGTTGCCTGTCACCAAGATGAATACGGCCTGATACCCCTACTCCATGGGCCAATTCAGTCTCGGTTTCCAGATAAGGTTCCGTTAACGCAGAAGCCGCACCCGGTGACACGCCAGCTTTAATGGCACGACTCACCAATTGCAATGAGACATGACCCCATTCATCCTGATAGATAATGCGATGAGTTAAATCAAAAAGCGGATCCAGCTGAGAAACGCTGGTTCCAGCACCAAGCCCAGTGGTCACAATATCCGATTCCGGATTCTCAAGTGCATGGCTCAAATAGAATTTACCCAACTGGTAGCTGTAGCGAATTTGCCCCTGACGTAAAAATGCCTGCCCGGTATCATTGGAAAAATCCAGATTCTCAGGAAAGCTTTTCACATCAACGTAATTCGACCATGCCTGACCAACCAGCCAGTTTCCCACCTCAATATAAGCATGACGCAAGCCCGGTGTGACCGAGTTAGTTACTACTTCAGAGTTAGTCGGACTATTGCTGCCACTACCAAAAAAGTCCCATTCGATAACGGTTTTTATTGGCATGTCAGAAATTTGGTTCGTCGACGTGATCCTGACTCTGGATTCGCGAGCATGAAACCGTATCTGTTGATCCGAATACCCTTGATCATCGGTGTCGATCTGAGTGTAGTTGATGCGATCACCACTTTTCTGATCCAAATCGTAAATGCTATCAACCTTCAGATAGCCGCTGATTTTGACCTCCCCATACGCCAGATTTGACGTTCCTAATGTAAACAAAACAATAAACAGCCAATGTTGCCAATAATGCTTCACGCAATACTCCTGATGATTAACTTAGAGTGTCAAATGTAGAGGGCGCGCCATATAAAGACTCGGAGGATCACTTGGCTAATCAGGGGAATTTTTTGATTACATTAAAACTAAATATCTGTGTTTAATTGTCAGTCACCCATAGAGATTTATCGCAAACTCGCCGTGGATACTTCCATGTAGGCTCCACAGCCGCTTCGTCGATTCATCAAGTGAAAAGCAGGGCTGAGGGTTTGCTCCTAATTCTCTACAGATGACTGATAGTTCGGAACAGGTATGTAGAGCATGTAGAACAAGATTGCTCATTACACCACTAAAGTATTGTGTTGCAGGCTGATTTGATTCTACTTTTCCTGAGAAGTTGCAGGTATCATGTGGCCTATCCTGAAATGATTGAGTAAGTTGGCACCCAGTGTTCAGTATTTGGTTTCTGATCAGCATCGCCGTTGCCTATTTAGGTTTGATGTTTGTGGTGGGGTATTTAGGAGACAAATATCTTCCAAAAAACAAACCTCGCCCTTTTATATACAGCTTCGCACTGGGCATTCACTGTACGACATGGTCATTCTTTGGCACCACCGCTCAATCGGCTCGCTACGGCTGGGAATTCACTCCCACCTATGTTGGCGCCATTCTTCTTTTTGCCCTCGGCTACCCACTTTTAATTCGCACTGCCCGGCTTTGTAAACAGCATCAGGTCAGTTCATTGGCTGAATTGTTGAGCCTACGCTTTAACCGTTCCAACAGCATTGCTGCACTGGTCACGATTGTCAGCTTGATTGGTGTTGTTCCCTACACCTCATTACAGTTGGACGCGCTCACCACCAGCATCGTATTTCTTAGTGATGAACCCACACAAAGCAGTGGCGACGCCAGCCTGTATATCTGGGTATTAATGGCGGTATTTGCGGTTTTATTTGGTACGCGCAGTAGTAACCTGACCGAAAAACGCAGCGGCTTACTTGCAGCAATCGCCTTTGAATCTGTCGTCAAACTACTCGCCTTTATCGGCGTAGGCTTGTATATCGTTTATGGTATTTTCGACGGCATGTTTGATCTGATCGCTCAGGCAAGCCAACATGCCGAAGCGCAAAAAGTGATAAAGGGGGAAAGCGCCTGGTTAGCCTATTTTGGGCACATTTGTTTAGGCTTTTGCTCTATGTTCTGCCTGCCTCGGCAATTTCATATCAACTTTGTGGAATACAACAGCAATGAAGAAATCCTTCAGGCACGCTGGCTGTTTCCTCTTTATCTGTTAGCCATCAACTTTTTCGTCCTTCCTATCGCGCTTGCAGGCACCTTGTCGTTTAGTGGCAGTGACATTAATCCTGATATGTTTATTTTGGCACTGCCCCAGCAACAAAATAACGAACTCTTCACACTGTTAGGCTTTCTGGGTGGCTTGGCTGCTGCCACCAGCATGATCATCGTTGCAACCTTAGCCATGGGGATCATGATCGCCAATAACCTCATCACTCCCTTGTGGTTGAAGGTACAGCTTAGAACCGGTCATTCACAAGGTATTAAAAACAATGTTCTGTTACTGATCCGGCGTAGCACGGTAGTGCTGGTTGTTGGTGTGTCCTACATCTATTATCACACCGTTGGGCAAACCGAACCGCTCGCCAATAGCGGTATTTTATCGATTGCATTATTGGCTCAATTTACACCAGCCCTGCTCATCAATTTGATCTGGCAAAAAAGCAATCGAATGGCTTTTTGGACCAGCACTCTGGCAGGCATTATCGGTTGGTTCTACCTATTGTTATGGCCCAGCATAAAACACACTTACGCCTTTGCACCCGCACCGAGTGACGCCGACTTAAGTCAGGGCTTTCTCATCAGCATGGCAACTAACGTGCTGTTGTACTTATTGTTCACCAGCCTGTCCCGTTCTTCACCAGTGGAAACCAAAGAATTCAGTGAACCCATTGCCATTCAGTCAGAGCAACTCAATGGCATCGTCGGGCGCTTGCTTAACCGGAAAGACCTGAAACGCATCAACAAACTACTTGGCGAACAACCCAACTCGGGCTATATCTCTCCTCGTGCTTTCGGGAAACTGGAAAAGATCCTGAGTGCTCATTTGGGTCAGGGCGGTAGCCGTATGTTGCTAACCGCCATTACGGATCGTAAGTCGTTAGATCTTGATGATCTGCTCGCCTGGGCGGAGGAAGCCAGCCAAACCTTTCAATTTAATCAGGAATTATTGCAAGCCTCCATGCAGCATATTGAACAAGGGATTTGTGTTATCGATCGACAGCTTAATCTGGTGGCATGGAACAGTTATTACGAGAAAATGTTCTCTTACCCATCTAATTATCTGAAAGCGGGATTGAGCATGGAAACCATTCTCAGGTTCAACGCTCAACGTGGACTCTTAGGCAAGAAAATAGATGCCGATACAGAAATTCAAAAGCGTTTGGATTTTCTCACAGCGGGTAGTCGTTATAAGTATCGTCGTCATCAGCCCGATGGCAGATCTATTGAGCTCCAAGGCAGTCCTATGCCTGGTGGCGGCTTTGTTACCACCTATACCGATATTACTGACTTGATTCACACGCAAGAACAACTACAGCGCTCCAAACAGGATTTGGAAAAACGTGTCGAAGAACGTACCAAAGAATTAAGCCGAGCTAATCAGGCACTGGCCTTGGCAAACCAAAGCAAGACTCGTTTTCTGGCAGCAGCAGGACACGATCTGATGCAACCCTTTAACGCCGCGACGCTTTATGCTTCGATGCTAACAGAAAACACCAAAGGCTCGGAATTAGCCAACATGAGTGAAGGCTTGAAGCAGTCTCTACACAATGCCGAAGAGCTACTTTCAGCATTACTGGATTTCAGCAAGTTAGAATCCGGTGTACTCAAAGCCTCGCCCAGTTACTTCCAACTCAATGAAGTATTAGGGCCATTGGTAGCCGAAACCTCGATTGTTGCGTTACAGAAAGGCTTGGAATTACGGTATGTGCCTTGCCAACACTGGATTTACACCGACAAGGCTTTGTTTCGACGCATGATTGCTAACCTGCTTTCAAACGCCATTCGCTATACTCCAAAAGGCAAAGTATTGGTTGGAATAAAGCGCCGAGGCGAACAACTGCTTATTTGCGTTGCAGATACCGGGGTAGGCATTCCCACTCACAAACAGAAAGAAATTTTTGAAGAATTCCAACAACTACATCAAAGCGAGACCAAACAAGGGCTAGGCTTAGGCTTAACCATTGTAGAACGAATGAGTGAGTTGCTTGGTATTCCTGTTGGATTAGCCTCAACGCCAGGAAAAGGCACCGTCTTTTTTGCCCAAATCAAACGACAGTCTCCACCTTATAAGCGCGACACACAAACCCCGCTCGTAAAACAGGATCCCAAGTTCAACATGCAAGGAAAACGGGTCTGGATCATTGATAATGATATTCAAGTGCTAAATGCTGAACGCGATTTATTCCAATCCTGGGGAGCGAAAGTATTAACCGCCAATAATGCAATTGAAATAATTAGACAATGCGACAATAACACTCCCCCCGACTTATTAATGGTCGATTATCATCTTGATGATGGTAAAACGGGCAATAACGAAGCCAATACAATATTTGAATTTTTGGGGCAGACGGTTCCCACTATTCTTAATAGCGCAAATCATGACGATGAAATTCGTGAGCAAGCTATTGAAGCTGGCCTGGAATTTCTACATAAACCATTGAAAACAGCCAGTCTTAAGCGCTTGTTAAAACGTCTGCTGGGAATTTAATCCTGAGCCAATCCTAAATTGTTTCAGTTCAAATGAAAGTATTATTAATCAACAAGTTACATTCTTTCCATAATAAGTAATATTCTTCATATAAAACAATTTTCTATTAAATTAAACAGCCTTGATGAGATTGAACATTAGTGCATTTTTAATTCACTTCCCACACTGTAGAAAATATATGCAATTGATACTTACTTATCCCAAACTCTGATTAGCCAGAACCTTTTCAAGTAAATATTCCGTTAATTTTTTAAAAAATTTCAAATCATTTATATGATATTTTTCCACAATAACATGTGGTTAATATGTCGATATATTCGTCTCATACCACATATAAAAAACTCTTTTTATCAGGCATAGGCCACAGAAATGTTCGGTAAATTCAAGTCAATTACCATATTTCGTCAACAAAAGTAAAAAATGAATTTGAAACGATCTCATAGAGCTTTTAAGCAATTCTTGCTGTATTGTTCAATCAGGACTAAACTTTTTCACTTCATTGTGTAAAATACAATCCGAACAGCAGAATGACAATTCCCATTCAATGGAAATGGTATCGACTTGCTAAAACATATATTTGTCTCAAAGTGGTAAGAATTAAATGACCAAGAATGAATTAATTCTCTCAGGGAAACATCTTGTAGCTCTGCGCCAATATGCGAATAAATCACCAGAAGAAATGGCAAACGCAGCAGCGGTACAAAAATCAACCTATTTAGATTGGGAACAAGAGAAAGATCATCCTGATATTGAGCAATTTCTGGCAATGGCTAAATTGTGTGGAATGACAAGTGTCGATGCTTTAATTGAAGAAATTAAACAGTTAAGTGAAAGTTATGCCGAGACGGATATTAAGTAAAATACTCCAGCATTCTTATCTTTTTTGGCAATAGAAATACCCGAGTTATCAACATATTACTTTGATAGGCTTCTGATTTTCCTGTAATAACCTGGAAGCCAATCATGCAAACTCAAACCTTTTTGCAGTTAATTCAACAGCACTATCAATTTAATCGAGCCAATAAGATATTCGCCAAACCAGAATTAAAATATTGCTGGAAACACTGGCTATCAACCGAGCTTATCATCAGCCTGGATAATATTGGTGAAATTGAAATTAATGCCCCTTACATTGCTCCGGAAAATAACGATGAAGACAATGCGTTTTTAAGTTTTAAAACCGGTGATAAAAAAGCCACCACTGTGGAAAAACGACAGGCTTCAAAATGTGACTTTTTAATAACTCGTGACAATAAGCTATCTTATGTTGAAGTGCGTTGTGTGCAATCAGAACAGCTTTTACAAGCTCGCGAATTGAAAAAATTCACAGCCGATATAGAAAGGGTTAACGCATTAAAAGAGGCGAATCCGGCTCTCAACATTCTGACCTTATTTGCCATCTATGGACAATTTCAAAACAAGGATATGCAGAAATTAACCAGTCTGGATAATAGTGAAAATACAGGTTACGTGCTGGATACGGATATGACGGGCAGCGGCAGCATCGCTCGCTTTTCTCAGGTTCGCCGCGACGGTTCACCTCGCATCATGCTATTTGCACATACTGCTCGTTAATTCTATCTGATGATTTAAGGGGCAATCGCCCCTTCCCCTATATCCCCCCTGCTCTATCTCTTAGTCACATCTTTTTATGTCAGATAGATTCTATTCATCATGATAATTATGCTTCTGTTATTTCTTTGGGTTTCTTGTATGACACGTCCTTCGGACGCGCCAGTTACTTTTCTTGTCTCTGAACAAGAAAAGTAACCAAAAGAAATCAGCCCCAACGGTTAACCCATTCCTGTGCTTCTCGAATCTTGAAAGCCGGTCTCACGGTGCATCCATGCACCGGGCAGCCCTAATTCATCATCCCTGATGAATTGCTTTCAATATTCTTGCGATGCTCGGGATTAACCGAGGAGGAACAGGCCATTCTTCAAGCTTCATACCACGTCAAAGAGAATAAGGTGACATATAGCTATTTGTATAATACGCAAACGATTAAAAGACCATTCATTCGACTTGTGACTAAGAGCCACCCAGCTAGGGATAAGGAAATATTTTGATATGGCTATTTTTAGCGACTTCATCGCTTCCCCTCAATTTCCAAACCAGACATAAGTGCGCTTTCAGCAAGCCCATTGTGCACCGTCAAATCAGAAGAGAAATGAGAAGCTACTCACTAGGATAATCTTTGGCGATTTTCGCGGCTTTCTCACCAATATCCGCAAAGCTTTCCGCCCCTTTTGTCAGCACTTTTTGGGCTTCTTCAATCACAGTCGCGTATTTGGTATCACCCGTTGCCAATAACTTGGCCAAAGCAATACCAATGGTAGTGGTAGTAATAGTGCTTAAATTACGAAGGTTGTCCGACGCATCCTGAATCGCAATAGCCGTAGACTGAGCTACTGCCTGATGCGCTTTTGTCAGAGCTTGATTACCCGCCATTACCGTTTACGCAAGTTCAGCAGTGAAGGGAGCTTGTGCAGCTTCAAACATCGAAAATCGATTAGCACGAAGTACAATACTAATGTGTGTAAACAACACAGTTGTTGAATTGTTACTTATGCGAATAATCATTCGATAAATTTGAAACACAAACGTTTACTCCGGAAAAGCCAGAAGAGAACTCTTCTGGCAATGTTGACAATCAAAAGGCTTAAGCTTGAGCCAGGATAATGGCGCAAGCACTGGATACAGCGGCATTTGCGATAGTTTGCATTCCTTGCTGAATAGTGGTGGCGTTTTGCATCACCAATCCGACAGTATCCGCCATCGTAGCTTCACTTAGCTGACTAATAATCTCAGCCACCTCTTCGGTACTTGCTTCATTTTCTTCTGACATTCAGAGTCTCCTGTTCAGGCCTTATGAATATTAACGCTGATTAACCCTTTTCAATCACTTCCTCTGCCGCCCTGCTCAGTGAAGATGTGGCGAGAGCGGTAAGAGAGTTCACCCCCTGCACTGTCGCAGCCTGTGAAGTAATTCCCCCGTACTGCAAGGATGTAGTGGCATTGTTACCCGCATTAGACAGAGCCAACCCTGTCGCTGCAAACAACGCACTCATGGCGTTGGATGGAACCCCAGCGATAACCTGAGTGTTTGTCTGGGTAACTGAATCAGTAATAATCTCATTGACTTTTGGCATATTGCTCTCCCAATTATTAAGTCACTATATAAATGGCGATCACGTATAACTGGATATCAGCCATACGAACCGCACAGGTAAATCGGTTCTACTCATGACAATGCAGTTGTGACAATGCGAGCTATGATGCTCCCGCATTATTGGACTGAATCACTTCATTGATGCTGTCCAGATGAGCACTGATCTCTCCCATGGTTTTCTCCAGTTGAGAGTTAACTGACTGCATCATGCTATCGACGCTTTCTTTGACCCCATCAATCCGATCCTGCGAGGATATTTTCTCAAGAGCGGCACGATTTTCTTCTATCAGCTTCAGCATATTTCTGGTCTGCTGCTCAGCCATTTGCGACATTTTAGATAAGTCGCTCCATCCGGAATCATCTTGGCTCTGTTGACTCATTTGAATCTCCCAAACCAGTCGGTTTTATAGTGGAGTCAGTGTTTTCCTGAGTGTCAGACTCTTTTGTGGTTGTGCTTGCGGTTGCGGTTGTGCTTGCGGCAGTATTTCCTGCAGGTGCAGTATCGTCAGGTTTCTTGCGCCCCAGGAAATTGCCCAGATTTAAGCGTTTGGTAAAGGACGATTTTTCCGTTTTTTCTGGTTCTTTTACAGCTTCTGAACCAGCTTCTGGACTCGATTCTGATCCGGCTTTTGCAACCTTCTTAGGTTCAGGCGCTTTGCCCCCGGAAAGCTTTGCCGACAGGATCAACTTACAGGCATTGGTTGTTGCCGCAAGTGAAGCCAGGCGCGCACTTTGCTGGTTATTCACTTCATTATGCATCGACAAGCCAAGTGAGCCAGCAAAACTGGTTTCAACCAAGGTGGTAGGCTGCACAGAAAACGGGCTATATCGCTCCGTACCGCCTTTATCCTTATCTTGTTGGTCATTTTTATTACTATCTGTCATAGGTTTTGCTCCTGGCGCAAAGTATGTGGATCACATGGATACGTAGATGAAAGAGTAAAAAAAACCGGCAATAAGAAATCGGTCGATTTAATGATAAATAGGGCTGAATCAATGAGACTATTTCAGACATCAATCTTTACCTGAAAAGACTTAAAGAGAGTTTTAAATCAGGGGTAACAATCTCATCTTCGATGCACAGGCTTTGCTGGGAATATGTAGAAAGCAGATTAGTGAGTTCTTGTGAGGCTAAGCCAACCTCATACATCAACTCAAAACGAAAGTGACTTACTCAAGCACCTTGGCGCAAGTCACCGAAATATAGCAGGGGATATTACATTGTTAAGGTAAGTGGTAAGGAAACACACAATGAATTAACTGGATTCATCATGCAAAACAACAGCAATCTTCTCACCGACACTACCAAAGTTTTCCACTCCACGTGTGACCACGTCCTGCGCTTCATGGATAACATCAATATATTTTGGGTCACCTGTTTCAATGAATTGCGACAAAGCCACCCCAATTGCAGTGCTACTCAAACTGTTCAAGTTACGCAAGTTGTCCGTCGCATCTGCCAAAGCCAATGCCGTCGACTGAGCGATAGACTGCTTTGCATTATTCACCGCTGTATAAGCGGGTTCAGAAGGCTCTTTATTCGTGTACATAGATAAACCTCAAAAAATGAAATTCGCCAAACTCTGGTAGAAACACATGCAAACCTATGAACTATTCAGATCATAGATTCACCCGCTCAACCAGAGGGAAGCCTCTATCGAGCAAATGCTCAATAGAGGCCAGATTCATTAAGAATCTTTTTCAATCACACCTTCAGCGGCACGACCAATAACAGAGCTACCGATAGACATCAGTGAGTTCACGCCTTGGACAGTAGCAGCTTGCATTGTGATTTGCGCTTGCTGTTGTGCAGCAGTCGCGTTGTGAGCAGCATTACCTAACGCCTGGCTGGTAGACATCAACAAGTTGCCCATAGCCATTGCTGGAGATTCGCCAACAACTTTAGTGTTTACCTGTGTTACGGAATCAGTGATTTGTTCATTTACTGGCATAGCAGTATTCCTCTTTTAGTTTAAACAAATGAATTAATTGCAAAACGCAATTTATTTGGAAAAATTAACCTTTTTCCAGGATTTCTTCAGCGCCACGACCCGTTACCGCTGTGCCCGTTGCCATCAGAGAATTAATTCCCTGAACAGTGGCAGCTTGCATGGTAATTTGGCCTTGTTGCTGAGCCGAAGATGCATTCAAAGCAGCAGTGCCTAAAGCCTGGCTGGTAGGCAAATACAAGCCGCCCATTGCCATTGCTGGAGACTCACCCACTGCTTTGGTGTTGACCTGAGTAACAGAATCAGTAATTTGATCATTTACAGGCATCGCCTTTTCCTCATGTTAAATTGATGAAACAACCTCTATTGAGAGATTAGCCCTTCTCAATAATGCCCTCGGCGCTGCGGCCTACAACCGAGCTACCAATAGCCATCAAGGAATTCACACCTTGTACTGTCGCAGCTTGCATTGTGATTTGAGCTTGTTGTTGTGCCGCAGTCGCGTTGTGAGCAGCATTCGCTAGCGCCTGGCTGGTTGACATCAACAAGTTACCCATTGCCATTGCTGGAGATTCACCAACCACTTTGGTGTTAACTTGTGTTACAGAATCTGTAATTTGCTCATTTACTGGCATAATTAATTCCTCTATTAATTTCCTAAAAAGTTATCTGGGTTATTCCGAAAAAAGGGTTGAAACCACTTAACCTTTTTCCAAAATTTCTTCTGAAGCACGACCAATCACAGCAGCGCCTATCGCCATCATGGAATTGACGGCTTGTACGGTTGCAGCCTGCATCACAATTTGTGCTTGCTGTTGGTCATTAGCTCCGCCATAAGCGGAAGTACCTAATGCTTGACTGGATGACATGAACAGATTGCCCATCGCCGAAGCAGGCGTATCACCAAGCACTTTGGTATTGGTCTGGGTGATGGAATCTGTTATTGATTCATTAACTGGCATACCTAATTCTCTCCGTTATATAAAAGACACATGGAAACACCGTATTTGGCGTTACCCTTTCTCGATAATTTCTTCAGCACTACGCGCGAGAACCGAGCTACCAGTTGCCATCAGTGAGTTAATGCCCTGAATGGTTGAGGCCTGCATTACAATGCTTCCTTGCTGGTTTATTTCTGTTGCATTATGCGCAGAGGATCCTAGCGCCTGGCTGGTTGGCAAAAATAAGCTACCAAGAGCCACTGCCGGGGCACTTCCAAGACTCATGGTATTCACCTGAGTAATGGAGTCTGTAACTTGCTCGTTTACAGGCATTTTCATGTCCTCGTTAATCTAAAAATGATTACTCTATGAGTAACCGACTTATCCTGAGTAACACCGAAAAAGCATTCAGTGCCTCTCTGAATACTTACTTGGTTTGTGCCGCACCAATCGCTTGGATAACACCCACGCCAAATGACGTGTTCGCGCTGATAATGATGTTTTGCTGCTGCTGCACAAAAGTGGCATTGTGAGCGGCATTGGCTAATGCCTGAGCGGCAGACTGAACCAACATGGAACGCGCTATTCGCGGAGAATACTTGTCCAGTAATTGATTGGTTTCTTCTACTACATTGGTGTCGCTCATGCTCATACCCTGATATTCAACGATGGTGCTATGCTAAAATCTCAAGCCCGAAAAGAATCGGTTTAAGCTACGCTTGATTAGGCTTTTTTAGGGAAGCTTTACAACCATGAAATGTTTTTGAAAAAAATTAAAGTTGGCAGCGAAAACCTATAAATTCAAAGAACAAAAAATAAGCAAGCACTCACATACTTAAAGTGTTTTACTTCAAATAAAGGGGGTAAGGTGAAGCAGAAAGATAGGTGTGTATTTGACAATAGCGTTTGAAAATGGTGCTTGAAAAAAAGCGGGGGAAAAGAAGACACTTGCTGGCTCATCCCTGAACTCAGCTCAATACAAATGTTGCAATATGGATTAGGGTAAATTAACCGTTCTTACACAGATTTTTAAAATTACGAGGCGTCATGCCAATCAAGCGCTTAAAGATTTTCTCGAAGTGACTCAGATCTCCAAACCCCACTTCCAACGACACATCGGTAATACGAATGTTTGGCTTGGAACGAATAATTTCTTGCGCTCGCTCAACACGCATACGAGCCAAAAGCGGTTTAAAGCTCACTGCCAAACAGCTCTTAAACAGAAAGGATAAATGAGAAGGACTAATAAAGGCATTGTTAGACAAAATGGTTAAAGTCACTTCCTGACAATAATGATTACTCAGATACTTTAATGCCTTCTGGAGTCCAGGATGGATCCCTTCAAGCGCTTCAAAACGCTTGTTCAATAGAATATCGATCAGTAAGTCGGTGTTCTGTTTCAGATCTTTTTCAGTGGGAACAAATCCAGGTTGTTCGAACAGGTTCTTAGGCTCAGTTAATACCTCGGGCGCAAATTGCTCAATTTCAGCAAGACCAATATTTCCACTATCGGACAAGCTCAGTAATCGAACAATAACGCGCTCTAACTCGTCATAATTCTCAGGCCAGTGGTACTTTTGCAAAGTATCAATCGCTTCGGAGGAAATGCTCTGGTCATCATCCAGGTGGTATTCACTGACCAGCTTTTCAATAATGCTGGGAATATCTTCTCGACGCTTTTCCAAAGGTGCAATCCAGACACTTAAAAAGTTAAGCTCCGAAAACAGCTTTCTGGAGAAACGCCCCTGCTCGACCAGTAAAGGAAGAGAGTGTGTTGTGGACGCCAGCAAGCGCACATTGCTAACATTGGCTTGCACATCAATTAGCCCGGTTAACTTCACTCGCGAAGATAGCAATTCAGTTAATACGTTTTGTTGATCCAGAGACAGTTCATCAATGCCATTAATAAACACGCATCCACCCTGGGCACGTTTCAATCCTCTAATAAGCTGACGTTGGAAAGTGACGACATTGGCGGACGCACAATTCACTTCAATGAAAGGCTTCCCGGACAATTGGCTATTGCTATGAATAGCACTGGCAACAGCCAGTTTCTCACAGCCTTGAGCACCACCAATGATCACCGGGCAATTAGCGCTTGAGGCTTTTTCGATAAAGGCTTCCAACTCAAGTAAGGCGTCGCTATACCCGGCCAAACTTAATTCTTTACCAATATAGTGCTGGATTAATTCTGTCGCTTGAAATCGCTTTAATAGCAAAGCAATTTTATGAGTTAGGGCAGGTACAATTCCATTTCCTTCACTCTCAAAACCAGAGCTGTTAGTAATTTTTAAATCACCTAATTTCTGTTTCTGATATAGAATTGGATAGGTAATATAACTCTCACTTCGCTCATCATATAAACCCAATTTTATTTCCGCTGGCAGTGCATGTTCCAATGAAGTTTCATCCAGATGAATTAATGCTGATTTAAAATGACTATCAACAATAGTTTGATTCAAATGGTGTTGAAGAGAATCTGTTCTATTCTCATTATATGAGAACTTATTTACTGCATAATTATGGCTCATTTTACAAGACTCCATTTTACATTCCTGATAAAAATTAAGGCGAAAAGGAAGTCTTGAATGCACTACAAAAACATACTTACAACCATCAGGAAATGCATTAAAAAATGAGCATTTCACATCAGTTTAGTACTGCCTCATACTCCCTTTAATATTTCGCACTTCTCAATAGGGAGCTTAAAATTAATAGAAACAGGGCCTCGTTAATCGGGTTAATTTATGCCCGTTACTATATTTGGAAAATATTTTTCGTCGAAAATGACGATTTTTCCAAAACAAAGAAAATACATATTTGAAAAATTAAAACCATTACAAATTCTTACAAAGAATGTATGAGGAGTATCTGACAAGATGGATAAATAAAAGAAGGTAAGTTCGATTATTAATAAATTTTAATCAAGGATATTTTTGAAACCTAAATATTTCATTTTCGACACTAATATATCCAGGAGTAGCAATTCAACTTTTTTCGCCAAAAAGTAAACAATGTGAATATTTATTGATTTTTCATGAAATTAATAACTTAAATAAAAATTATCGAAACTTTTATTTAAATAAAAAATTTCATGACCAATATGAATAACGAATTTCATCGAAGATCTGTTCCAAAATAGAAACATTCATTAGCTGGCAAATCACTATTATCGAATTTCCATTACTTATAGAAGAATCCTGGTGGTTCAAAACAGGCACTCTACATAACTGTCCAAATAATCAGTCACCTACAGAAAATGATAAGTACCTCCCAGGCACGGATGAATAAAGCCTTGAGGCGAGATATAAAACACTGCCCAGCCAATTCCGAAACAACAAATTATGAAGGGATTGAAGGGTGCCATGAGCCATGAATGGCGTGTCAGGATTGAAATGATTGGCAAACGCTTGCAATGAATTGGGGAAAAGGCCTGCGCTTTTATCAGCTATGTACATCATCACCTTATACAGTTTCTAACAGCAAAAACGACTTGCACCTCTCCCATTTCCACTAACAGTCAATGTTAATAAATAATTGTTCCAAACTATCAGTCAGCAACAGAAAGTTTTGAGCAGACTCTCAGCCCTGTTTTTCACTTAATGAATCGGCGAAGCGGCTGTGCAGCCTCAATGGATTCCTTTCTTAAATAAAGAGGCGGCAAGTCTGCAATAAATTTCTGTGGCGAACTTGCAGTTAATCACACTTATTTAGAAAGCAGATGTCACCGCACTGGTTAACACCTGCATAGCAGCATTAATCGCTTTTTGAATTTGTGATTTGGTTTGGATCTCCAGCCCCACCAATTGGGCTTCCAGCACCTGCTTTTCTCTCTCCAATTCCTGTTCAAATTCACTTTGATCAATATCGCCATTCATGAGTGCCTGAGACAGTTCTTCTATCGCCGCTTTATGGTTTTGTAGCGCTTGCTTCATTTCGTCTGAAAACTGTTCCTTGCCTTCATCAACAGCATTTCCGGCACTTTTCACCATGTCGTCAAACACACGGTTAAAATCAATACTCATAATCATTCCCTCCAAGTGGAACTGGTTAACCTAAACTCGGGATAAGAAATACATTCCAACGCACCGAATGTAACTTCAAAAATTACGATATTTCTTATCCAAAGTTCAGGTTAGTTAACTGGTTTAATTAATGGGTTTAGACAATTCGCCAGTAATCATGGCGTCGAATACTTGTGTAAACTGCTCACGATGCCTTTTGATAATAAAATCAGACACCGTGTCTTTTTCCTGATGCGCCTTCTTATCCTGCAACCACAGGTCAATGGCAATATCCACCTGCTTCAAGGTCAACTCATTCATAGGGCGGTACTGCTGCATTCTGCGTAACGCATTTAACTCAACTTCAATATCAATATATTGAGAGTCGGATTGTGTGTAGGTACGCTCCTCTTTCGGCAGATACATTAGCCTTAAATAGAACCCATCAATTCTTGACGACACCTGCATCATTTTGTTGAAAGAGACTTGGTCAAAATCCGAGATAATCTGCATTGAGCAAGCCGATGCCAACAAGGCCATTAGCAGCACAGCATAACGAAGTGGTTGTTTAATCAGATATTTCATCACCGGTTCCCCATGATCCTGTTATTGTAGTGTTCCCCGCCAGGTTAAGCGGTGAGATAACAATGTATACGTAAACGTGAAAGATAAACACGGAAAAATCCATTGAAGATCCTGCGAAAAATCACCGAGCAGGATTTTCATATAACGATAGGATCAAGGCTTCAAAGCGTGATGTAACGAGGTCTTAAAATGGAAGGTAGCCCAGATAAAAGCTCTCAGGATCAGATCAAACTATTAAAGTCGGTATTGAAGATGCTGCGTAAAGCAGTGGACAACCCGGACTTAACGCCCAAACAAGTCAAATCACTCAGTACCGTGAACAAAGATTTATTAAAACTGCTTATTGGTCAAAGCACACCGAAGCAGGTGCAAGACTCGTTGGAAAAATTTAATAAGGCATTAAGTAAGACACTCACAATGAAACCTGTTGTTCCAAGCCAGAGTTCTTCATCGGAGAGCGGGGCTTCCTCGGAAAGTAGTGCTTCATCGGAAAGCAGTTCTTCGTCAGAGAGAGGTTCGTTTTCAGGTGATGACTCCAACTCAACCACTTCCAACTCAGGCACTATTCATTCAGAAAAAACACCGAAATAGACTCAGTCACCCATAGAAATTTATTGAAAACTCGCCGTAAATTATTACTGGGAGGCTCACACTTATTTAACCTGATGTGATGCGTCTTTAGGTTTGTCGATGCTGTTGCGAATATTATCGATAACTTTATCCATAATGGAAAACAACACTTCAACGTTGTATCCCATCAGAAATGCCATTGCCATCGGTGACATTGACACCAGCGCCAGCTCATCATCAACCCTTAAGATCCAACCGATAACCAACCCGCCGAGCGCTCCCAGGGTAATGCGCAGTCGATAGCGGATCTCGCTATCAAAGCCATAAGTTAACGACTTAATTTCGCGCGCCAGTTCTCGTAAAACAAAAATCAACGACCCCAACAAGCCATAAAGGAGGGGTAAAACATAATTCTGAAAAGCACTCAGAATAAATTCGGCTGACAGGATATGCTCAAAAAAGACGATCCGAACTTCATGCATACTACGCTGTAATTCAAGGGCTTCGATAGCATCAAGATTCAACTTTTCATTTTCCAGCAAGCGCTTACGTTTTAGTTCATATTCTTGTTGAAAATACTTGGGCAATTCATATTCGAAAGAGGTTCCCAACGACCATACCCGGCTCCACCCCAACAACAAACGATAGTTGGCATCCAGACGCTGGTTATCGACTTTCAACTGTTCCTGCAACTGCTTCTGCTGTTGTTCGTCGCCTTTCGTTTGGGTCAAGTGCAGGATTGTACTCTCCCGGGAATCGAAAAGATCTTTCAGGTTATTGTGCAGGTCATTGCCAAATAACCAGTAAATCTGGGTGAACACCAGGGTAAACAGCACGCCTAACGCATACACTCGGTACAGGGTAACCGCAGATTCTGCCTGGGTTTTGGGTCGCTTTTTATCTCGTTGTTTAGGAATAACCGCATTAATGGTATCGATGGTTACCGGGTAAACCATGCTGGCAAGTTTGTCATAAGCCATGAAAAGCGAGTGTTCGTCTTTTTCTGTCCAATCGTTGTTAAGCAGCTTGTATTTGGCAGCGACAAAACTCTGAGTCAGTTCTGCGTCTAACGTCATATCTCCTCCCCGGGAGATATAGCAAATCAACCGTTGACCATCTTCAACGGTTTGACGTACTTCCGGAGAAATATCAGAAATGCCCATTCCTTTATTGGTACGTAACGTGTTGTGACGTGTAGACATGTGATGTTCAACTCAGTGTTAAATAAGTGTAATTAACTGCAAGTCAGCCACAGAAATTTATCGCAGACTCACACTGATTCAGTCCCTTAAATCTGTGAGTCTGCTTATTCACTTCAACAAATCAAGCTTCAACAAACAGTCATTTAGTAGCTGAATTCAGATACCTTATGATCCTCTTCGTTCAACAACTGAGCGGTATCGCCTTTGTTGTTCCATATGGCTCTTTTGCTGTTAAAGGAGAAGCCTCCGAATTCAGGATGCGCCTCATTGGTATAAACTCGAAATGCGCTTTTCGGAGCCAGGTAGGTTTGCTCAGGAAACGTGTATTCCTGTCCACCGCCTGATGTAATTTTCCAGTTGCACAGTTTCAGGTGCATGTCGCTGGTATTTCGGATCTGGATATACTCATCACCTTCACGACCCTTTTCCTGACCATCGAACTCAATATGTTCAATGACCACACTCTGAGAAGCCGGTGCTGCGTAGGCAATGCTGGAGATAAGCTGTCCTTTGGAATTGAATAGCTGACCAACATCTCCCTTGTTATTCCAAATGGGTTTTCTGGACTCAAAGCTATATTCATGACCAAATTCGGTATAAATGCGAATGATTTGACC
Source organism: Paraneptunicella aestuarii (assembly GCF_019900845.1). Taxonomy (NCBI): domain Bacteria; kingdom Pseudomonadati; phylum Pseudomonadota; class Gammaproteobacteria; order Alteromonadales; family Alteromonadaceae; genus Paraneptunicella; species Paraneptunicella aestuarii. The sequence continues at coordinate 3,775,238 of NZ_CP074570.1, forward strand.
CGATTTAACTTCACTCCCTACCGGGAAAATGAAGTCTTGCCCTTCGTCTCCCGCGTTAACGCGCCACAGAGACATATCAATTGAGCAAGGTGCGCTATTGTAAATCTCAACATATTCCTGAGCGCCCACCTGAGAGGCTTGATAGTTGATGCCAGAAAATTGCACGCAGTAAGGTGCAAAAATCTGCAATGCGCTATTCAACCACTGATGATAAGGCAACACTGCCGGATTGCTTTGCGACTCAGCCAGATGCCGAGTTGCAGTTTGCATTTGATCCCAGCATTTTTCACTGTCTCTCTCATATGGAAAAGTCTGTAACTGTCCCATAAACCCATTCATATCAAACTGACTCATAATTGTTCTCTTCCTATGCAATGTTTAAAACGTGTTTACAGCGATCCAGATAGTCTTTGCGATCATCCAAACCGTGGGTTCCCCCATTGATCTTTTTCGTGACTGTTAGCACATCATCATTGTCAGCCACTTCATTCAGGTTACGGCTGTTCCAATACCAACATGCCACAGAAACAGACACTTTAGGGTCATCGCTAACCAGATCCGGGTTGGCGATTAAGTCCAGGCCAATTTTCTGAGAGCAGGAGTGATAGTTGTCTTTACCGGTTAGCTGAATCAATCCTCGTCCGCGATATTTCCATCCTTCGCCACTTTCGCTATCACCATTGCCCATTCGGTTAGCGTAAACCACATTGGCAATACGCTCGGGTTGGCGGTGGTATTCCTGAGCCATTTCATCCGTCGTGAAATACTTACCGAATACCGATCGTAATGCGGCCGCGCTATAGTTCAGGTTTTCAACGGAATGACGTAACGCGCCGCTTTCATGCGCGACCTGCGCGATAAAGTGAGCAACACGTAAGGGTGTATCAATGGAAAACTGGGGTAAAACGTCATTCAACGCAGGCAAATATTTAGCCAGGTTTTCCTCGCTGGCGTTGGGGATCATTGCCTTTAGATCATCAGCTGATATTGGAAACATACAATTTCATCCTTTGAGTCAGATTATTTAACTTATTCGTTTCTGCAATCTGGTGGCATGTTCGACACAAGCATTAATGTAAAAAGCGCTGTGTAAAAACAAATCCCTTTGCATATATCCATCTAACCACGTCATTGCAGGAAAACCATCTTTGAATACGAAAGCTTGCAGGCTTACACTTTTGGCTGCGGTCGCCATTGGAACTCAGGGTGCTCCTCAGCCCACTTAACACACCACTGATAATGAATTGCCGAAGCCATTTCCATCAGGTGCAATGTGCTATTTTGGGAAATATTGACCGTGCCATAACGCGTTGTGGGTAAACCATCGATCACCCCCAACTCTTTACGATGCAGTTCATCAAATTGTCCGGCATTACGGTTCCAGCGATGATGCTCTTTAAGCTGCTTTGCCAGTTCAGTTTTACGCCATAGTTGCTCGCTTTCTGCAACCGCGAACAATTTGGTGTCATCCAGTTGATGAGGAGCGTCGATGCAATTCAGAATGTCATCTGGCAAGGCACAAGGTTGATTGTGCTTATTCACAAGCAGATCATTTTCACCGCCCAGACAACTCACCATTAAAGTACGCAGCCAATACCAGGCTTGGCGATATTGTTGTGGATTATCACGAAACAGGTATCCACCTTGTTTTAACCAGGCAGCCGGGTAGATGAATTTCAACCATGAGTAATCAGGGAAATGCCCCATTTGACCGTGACCACGACATGCGGCATTACCCGGAGCATTAGGTGCAGCGGCGCAATCGGTATCCTCAGCGAGTACCCAAAGCGTCCCTTTCCAGCTAGTGTTCTCTAAAATGTCGGGGGCTCCTGTTGAGGCATACACATAATTCAGCGTACCTGCACCATTGATTTCCTTACTGGCAATGCCACTAAAATCCTGATGTGCCCAGGTATCAGCCAAAACATGCATACGCACGCCCAAAAGCACCAAGGCAAGCTTTTTAGGGTCTTTCACTGGTGCATAGGGCACATTGCCCAGATAACGCTTTAAAATCGGCTCTATTTCACCCGACTTGGCCTCAGTAATCTGACGATATTTAACGATGGTATCCAGCATCATATGCAAGGCAAAAGGGCTGAATGGACGGCACAGAAGAGGTTTTTTACTTGGCGTTAAATTGGTTTCTCTGGCTTTAAAATGCTGTTTGAAATCCGTTACCCACACAGGCAATGGATCTTTGCCCCAATACTGAGACAAAACGTCTCTTTCATCATGTGCGCGATTACCCGGAGGAAAATGAAATGCATTCCAAAGATGCTCGTCATAGTCGCCAATCATTTTCCAGTCGATCGTCTGACAGGAAAGGTGGGGATAGCTAATCTTCACAACCTCTTGTTGCTGTTCATTTTTTAACGACCAATAAGACCAATAGTCCGAATTGAAAAAATCAACGAACTCTGCCGCATTCGCAATAAGGGTCGCTTCTTGCCCGCTAAACCCTGCATGTAATGCCGCTGTCGCTGTGCCGTAAAAATGAAAATCAGTATCCATTAGCTCTCCCCACCTAAGACCTGCCAATCTGAAAAATCGGTACGGACGCTCACTCCATGCTAAATGCCACGCTCGTCGCTAACGGCTTTCGTACCAAATCATACAATGCTGTTTATGCTACTGTTCAGGGGAAAAGAAACTTGTCAGAAATAACGAAAAATACTGGCAATTCAGGCATGAGAAAGTGGATTGGACGATTCAGCATGAATCAATGTCAGGAATAAAAAAGATACTGAGAACTCATACTGCAGGTTCCCGAATGAGAACCTGCACAAACACTTCAACAAACAACAATCCCTGAATTCACCAATTATCCAGTTTTCGGATATCCATCCATTCTTCACGATGAGAGATAAAACTTTCTGGCAAACGAAAACGAACCACTTTTAATGATGCGATATCAAACCGTTTACCAATACGAATGTTTTTAACGTACCCTTCCGAATTCATCTCATCTTTCGCGATATCTTCTTTAGGATCTTTTTCTTTAGGGATTTGGACTTCACTATTCATGCTATGAGTCTCCTCAAATGATAAAGGGCTTATGCCTTTAACCAGGCTTAGCCTGGTTTTAGTGGCGCAAATAAATGCGCTTGCCACCGGTTCTCGGGCAACGGTATTCAACATCAACATTCACCTTGTGCTCTGGGTCGACGTAGTGTTCAAATTCCGATTCTTCCAAACCCGACTCAAGAAAATGCTTCACCACAGTATCCTGTCGTCTGTCGATATTGCGGAAGTTGGCGACCCGGTGACGAACAGCTCCCCAATCGAAAGGTGGCATCCTGGCTTCAAACAATAATTGTTCATAAGGAATGTAATCCCGCTCGTGCTCCCTGATTTCCCTTTTGCAGCTCTCAGTGTGAGGACTACAACCGAGTAATCCAGTGTTTCCCATTCCGGTAACACTCATCACAAAGCCCCAACCATGCATAGCTACAGCTCTCAAATTCTGAAACCCATAACCTTCTGTCTGCACGAAAGTATTGCCATTAGCACGAATACCATTCTCATCAGGCACCAGACCAAATAAAATGTGTCCGCCTGTTGGCAAGTCTATTCCATATTGTGGATAGTCATTTTCATCACCACAGGGATAACCATCAGCGATAGTGTAATGAGATGACAATTGAAAGGGTTGATGCCGCTCACTTCTTGGAATTTGTGAGTCTTTGGCATAGCGGTAGAAACTGGTCGTTTCCGGCGCGGCTGCAAATTGGCGTAATTCTGAGTAAATTTTCCCCTTGTCATTAAAGACAATGTGCGCCCCCTTGTAATACTCAGCTAATGCTGAAGGGGATATTCGTGTGTAAATATGATCCTGTATGACCATCACAAAGCTGTATTCTGTGGGATATTTGTTTCTTAAATCCAACAGAATCATATTGAGTTTTATCTTTTCGTTACGTGACAAATCTCGCGTTTGATAGCGAAACCCTGATCTATCAGTTGCCATAACAATCTCCCGAATTATGTGTTATTTGCACCCATATCCGGAAAAGCCAGCAAATGGATCAGCTAAGCCGCGAAGACTCTAGATCAGAAATAATAAATACAACGAACAACTGGACAACTCATCTGATTAATCAAGCTCTAACAACGGTGAATAGACTGCAACTGCACTTCCCGGACTGGGATATTAGGTTTTTTATTTCAGAGCTCTGAATAGAGGCTCTTGCTACCAGATTATGTGCTGCAAGGGAGGGAATACTCGGGGGAAATAACGGTTAATTTTTAAACCACACAAATTAAAAAGACGGATTAAGAATAATAATATAGATATTAATATCCCCAACTAACTCAATATGTTAGATGAAATATATGAAAACTACTCTGAACTTGATTCACTTTGACCTTCAGCACCCATAGCTTGTTTAAAGATAACGCCAGCCTGAGTGCGATTATAGACCTGTAGCTTTTTCAGGATTGCCGAAACATGTTGTTTGATCGTGGTTTCCTGCACATTCAGCTCATAGGCGATCTGTTTATTCAACAAACCATCAGCCAGTAGTTTTAATACACTGAACTGATGCGGTGTTAGCAACTTCAACTTTTCCGCAAACTGCTCAGATTCGGGCTCATTAACGTGTTGTAACTGCAAAGAAATGTTTTCCGGCAACCACTGTTCACCGTCAAGCACCGTCTCAACTGCTTCTGATAACACGGAGATAGGAGATGATTTTGGAATAAATCCACTAGAACCAAAGTCCATGGCTTTTTTGATAGTAATGGGATCTTCCTGCGCAGAAACAACCACAACAGACACGCCAGGAAAGGCATTCACGATTGAGGTCAATCCCGTCAGACCGTCATTACCAGGCATGTTCAAATCCAGTAATACCAGCTCAACACTGTCATTTTGTTCCAGAAGGGAAACCACTTCCTGAAAATTGGCAGCTTGCAAAATCTCACTTTGCAATACGGTAGCAACCGCTTGAACCAAGGCACTTCTGAATAATGGATGATCGTCTGCGACGATAGCTTGAGCCGACATACTTACTCGATATGAACGTTCAAAAATGAGTGACTAATTAAATAGGACTGAAATGGGATGTCAAGTTCTGAAAAACGCCAGAGAGCCCCAAAGAAACATATCTGACCAGCTGCTCCATTCTCACTAAGCAACCCCTCCTCTCCCAATGAAAAGCCCCCCAACAAAAAGTCACCCAACAACAAATAGTCCAAAAATAAAAAAGTCAGCCACCTCAATAATGAAATGGCTGACCAACAACACACAATGATATGTTAGAACTGATAACCAACAGTCAGGTGAATCGTTCTTGGATCACCGTAGTAACCAATTAGCGTGTTATCACCGCCCAAGCCCGGTATGTAACTGCCATCATTAGCCACTCCGACGAATTGATAACCACCTACCAGATATTCTTCATCAGTCAGGTTTTTAACGTGCAGGGCAGCCGTCCAGGCACCATCAGGGTGATACCAGTTAAGCCCCATATTCACTAAGCCATAACCATCCTGCACCATCAAATTGTCCAATTCATCAATGCCGTATTCGCCACGATAGTAGTAGTTAGCGTTAAATACCCAATCCCCCATGCTGTTTGAGAATGCATAATTCGCAGCAATGTTGGCGGTTAATTCAGGCGTGTTAGAAATAGTGAAGTCATCAGCACGGTTTTCACCATTGATAATGGCTTCTTTAAACTCGGCATCAATGTAGCCAATGTTAGCCGTAAAGGTGAGGTCATCAGTAGCTACGTAGGTTAAATCCGCTTCAATCCCCCAGGATTCCGACTTACCAATGTTACCCAGGAACTGATTCAGCACTGTCGCATCTTCAGAAGGTTCAACCGTAATGTATTGACGATCTTTATGCTCCAAAGCGAATACGGTTACGTTAGCACGGAATACGTCATTCCAGTCACTCTTCATGCCCACTTCAACAGAATCAACAATCTCTGGGTTAGCCGCATTCTCATCGCTGCTGGCTCGAGGGTTAAAAGTACCTGATTTGAATCCTTGACCATAACTGGCGAAGAACATCACATCATCATTCATTTGATACTCAACTCCGATGCGAGGCGTAAAACGAGACCAGCTTTCAGATTTAGGCGCATCTAAAATGCCATCGCCATCCGTGTCTACACCTAACACCATTGGGAATGCTAATGCAGCGTCACGGACATAGCCCGGAATCCAACCAGATTCAGGGTAAACATTTGAGAGTGTTGTCCCATTACGTACAAACGCTTCTTTTTCATCATCTGTGAAACGAGCACCAACAGTTATAGACCATTGGTCAGTCAAATCAAAAGAGCCCTGAGCATAAGCCGCCACACTGTTACCATTGTTACAACCAGAGACTTCACGAGTAAAACCGGTTGTAAAATCAGGAAATATTCCAGCGTCCCTTAAATCCAGACCCAGCACTTCCAAAATCGCATCAAATGTACCGCAAGACTCTGCGTCGTAGTAATACAAGCCACCAACTAATTTAAACCCACTGCCGTAATAGTTAGCTTGTAATTCATGAGTTGTTTGTTCATCTTCATAGACTGCTGGAACATCGAATATACGCAGAGGAGTGTTGTCGAAGTCGATATTGGTTGGAGAATAACCTTCGCGATCAGAGAATACATATTTGAGTGTTAACTCATCAGATACTTCCCAACTGGCCGTAAGATTAACACCTTCCATTTCAACTTTATTATAGGTTGGCATACTCGTATAAGAGTCAAACACACTATCTGGTACTGGGGCATTCGTCCGAGTGCTAGGAAGAAGACGATAACCGCCTTTGGCGTTGGAATCGTCTTCAGTTTTGTCCCAGTTCAGTTTCAGGAACAAAGAATCGGTTGGGCTCCATTCAAGCGTTGCACGTGCAGCCGTTAAATCCTTGTTATAGTTTTCCAAATCCTGATTAGGCAAATCGGAAATCAAATATTCCCCAAAACCGTCACGATTCAACGTGGCAACACCAAAGCCAAAATAAAGCTTGTCATCAATCAGTGGCACTTGACCAGTTAATTTCAGGTCACGTTGATTATAGCTACCAATGGTCGCTTTAACGTTCATGGTAGTATCACCCACCATTGGCTTGGTCACATATTTGATGGCACCACCAATGGTATTTTTACCGTATAGTGTACCTTGAGGACCGCGTAATACTTCGATTCGCTCTACATCCAACAGATCAAGCACAGCGCCTTGAGGACGAGCAATGTATACGTCGTCAACATAAATACCAACACCGGGCTCATAACCCCAAAGCGGATCTTGTTGACCTACACCACGAATAAATGCAGTAATGGTTGAGTTAGTACCACGACTACGCTGTAAGGTAGTATTAGGAGAAAATTGTTGAACTTCAGTAACGACTGAAATCCCCTTTTCAGCCAGCTGCACTTCACCAATAGAGGTTACTGCAACAGGGACTTCCTGAAGGTTTTCCGCAATTTTACGTGCAGTGACTTCGATCTTTTCCAGACCAGAATTGTTGTTTTGCTCTTGTTCCTGAGCAAACGCACTGCCTGACATTGCGATACAAACAGCCAAAGCACACAGGCTGGGGCGTGAAGAAATTACGTGATAGGGTGTGTTCATACTACTAATACCTTTATTTACCTTATAGCGGTCGGTTCGAAACAGGTTTTATTGTGATAAAACTCAACGCAATGTGCTGTAACGCACTTTTTTGTTGTTTTTAACTTCTATGGCGTTCCGTTCATTCGCACCGTCTTAACCTGAACTCGGGATAAGAAACGTTAAACATTCAAATAAATTAATTACCATTTATAAAAACCCTTGCTTAAATTGCTCACCCAAGTTGAACGAGTGGGGTTGAACGACTGGTTTTTATCAAAGCACCTAACTTGCCTGAATGTTATTAATCAGGATGACTCGAATAATGGATTTATCACCCTATTCACCCGCAACTACCCCTGTGTTTTAGGCGCCATTCCTGAATAACACGCACATGTTCTAACGTTTCTTATCCCGAGCTCAGCTTAATGTACACTTACATATGTGAAAGCTGTGAACATTAGCCATGCGGGAAGAGAATACCCTAGTTGGCCTAATACGTATGCTGTACGATAGTACTATGGTCAATCCGGCTTAGTTGTAACAACATACCTATCAAAATGTTTTCCATCCAGAATGTCGCCTTTCTTTATGAAAGCGAGTTCGGTAAGGTCAGAACAATTCACTTCGTTTTTTAAGGTATTAATATGCTGAGTTTTCTTGGCCTCGTGGGCGGATTAGCCTTGCTCATTTGGCTCACAATTAGAGGGATGAATTTGTTCATCGCAGCGCCGCTTTGCGCTCTAATTGTTGGTTTAACCGGGGACTTACCCGTATTCATCGGCGATCAGAACTTTGTGACCAGTTATATGTCTGGATTCTCGGGCTTTATCGCTTCCTGGTTTTTCATGTTTTTACTGGGTTCTCTGTTTGGCAAGTTCATGTCAGACACAGGCGCAGCCGACTCCGTCGCTCGCTGGATTGTCGGTAAATTAGGTGAAAAACATGCTGTTGTCGCAGTGGTACTGGCTTGTGCCGTATTAACCTACGGTGGCGTGAGTGTTTTCGTTGTGGCCTTCTCGGTATACCCAATGGCCTTGAGCTTATTCAAAGATGCCAATTTACCACGCCGCTTTATTCCCGCAGCTCTTGCCTTCGGTTCTGTCACGTTCACCATGACCTCAGCAGGTTCACCAGAGATTCAAAACTGGATCCCGATTAAATATTTGGGAACCTCGCCTTTTGCCGCTTGGGAAGTGAGCCTTGTCGTAGCAATTGTTATGGCAAGCTTAGGTTTTGCGTGGCTTAACCGCATGATCAAAAAAGCGGTTGCCAACGGCGAGCATTTTGAAGCGATGGCAGGCGATCCTGATATCCCTGAGCGTAAGTTACCTAGCCCAATTACTGGCGTGATCCCGTTATTGGTTGTACTGATTATCTCTTTCAGTTTCCATGAATCACTGCAACAACTGGCTTTAATTCTGGCTTTGGGCGGTGGCGTGCTTACGCTAATGATCATTAACTTCCAATACTTTCACGACCTCTCTAAAGCCGTTAACGAAGGTACAACCGGAGCCTTGGTCGCTATCGGTAACACCGCTGCTGTGGTTGGATTTGGTTCCGTTGCCAAAGCAACACCCGCATTTATGACTGCTGTAGAAATGACAACCAGCATCCCGGGCAATGAATTAATAGGCGCAGCAGTTGCCGTAAGTATTATTGCCGGTTTAACGGGTTCAGCCTCTGGTGGACAAGCCATTGCGCTTCCTTTAATTGGGCCGCATTACCTTGATCAGGGTGTCGATCCTGAACAGCTGCATCGTATTGTCTCCATCTCTTCCGGAGCCATTGATTCACTGCCTCACAATGGTTATGTGGTAACAACAATTCGTGCAATTTGCCGAGAAACCCATCAGCGCGCATATGCAGCAGTTGGCGCACTGACAGTTGTCATTCCGTTAATAGGTTTGGCTCTGGCAGTAACTTTATTCAATATTTTCTAAAAACGACCAGTTCCCGGGGCTTGGTACGTAATGGGTAAACAATAAGTAGTCATTGGCGAGGAGAGGCAACTCACCTCCATTGTTTCAGGTATATAAACATGTCTCTACATTCTGGTTCTTCTGGCAAGAAATCCGTCAAACAGAAGCTCTTCCACTTTAGCCTTTTTGCCAGCGCAATTGCGATTTCCTTTTCAAGCTACAGCGAGCCGCTGGCACTAAATCTGGATTTATCGAAAACCACAGTATCCGGATTATCCAGTGGAGGCTACATGGCAACACAGTTTCATCTGGCTCATTCTGAGTTAGTTCAAGGTGCCGCCATGATCGCCAGTGGCCCTTATTTCTGTGCTCAAAACAGCCTGACCACAGCGTTGTCGCAATGTGTGGGAAAATCTGGAGCATCAATTGAGCTAAATGCTTTGGAAACCCAAATAGACCGTTGGCAGCAAGAAGGCAAAATAGCCGACACCAAGTCTTTGCAAGACGACAAAATCTGGATATTGGGCGGTACACTGGATCAGAAAGTGGGGCGCAGTGTTGTATCGGCTCTTAACCAGCAATACCAACAGTGGATACCGAAAGACAATATTCAATATGTGCAAGACAAAGCCTTTGCTCATCATTTTCCAACAGCGAATGAAGGGAGCGATTGTAAAAAGTCAGAATCACCTTACATCGGCAATTGTCAGTTTGACGCCGCAGGCTCTTTGCTTACTCAGCTGTATGGCAATTTGACCCCTGCCACTCAAGCGTCGCAAAGTCACATTCATACAATAAGCACGGAACAATTGCCGAAGGAACAACAAGACACGCTAGCGACAGAATCTTATTTATACGTGCCTGAAAACTGTGCTGAAGGTAAAGCCTGTTCACTGCATATTAGCTTCCACGGTTGCAATCAAAATGCCGAAGCCATTGGCACTGATTATGTTACCAAAACTGGCTTAAACCGATGGGCCGAGAGCAACAATATTGTGGTGCTTTACCCGCAAACCAAAAACAGCACAGTACTCCCTTTCAACCCTCAAGGTTGCTGGGATTGGTGGGGTTACACCGATGGCGATTATGCCACTCGGAATGGTAAGCAAATCAAGGCGGTATATTCACTTATTCAACAGATTTCCGGGAGACAAAATGGCTAGTCAAATGAACAAAAATATCTTGGTGACAGGCGGAGCCAGTGGCATCGGTTTTGCCATTGCTGAATACCTGGGCAAGCAAGGTAATCATGTCATTATTGCTGACTTAAATGGTGACGCAGCCAATTCAGCCGCAAACAAATTAAAAGAACAATCTATTTCGGCATCAGCCATTGAAATTAATGTAGCTGATAGCGCTGCTATTGCATCGCTTCCTGAAAAGCTGGCCGACACTCCGGTTGATGTTTTGGTCAATAATGCCGGTATTCAACACGTATCCAGGCTGGAAGATTTCCCGGCGGATAAATGGAGTTTGCTAATACAGGTTATGCTGGTTGGCCCAGCCATGCTAACACGCGCCCTATTACCAACCATGAAAGAACGCGGTTATGGACGAATTATTAACGTTGGTTCCATCCATTCTCTTGTGGCTTCTCCGTACAAATCAGCTTATGTAGCTGCGAAACACGGTTTGCTGGGATTTGCTAAAACTCTGGCTCTGGAAACAGGCGACGTGGATGTAACCATCAACACCCTTTGCCCTTCTTATGTGAAAACCCCTCTGGTTGAAAAACAGATTGCTTCACAGGCGAAAGAACATGGCTTATCAGAAGAAGAAGTGGTGAACAAAATCATGCTGGAACCCATGCCTAAGAAGGCATTCATTGGTCTAGATGAGTTAGCTGAGACAGCCGCTTTCTTGATGAGCAATGCCGCTAGAAATATCACAGGACAAACCATTGTTCTGGACGGTGGCTGGACAGCTCGTTAATCTTAATTTTTACTGATGACTAATATGCAAATGGCGGCCTAGGCCGCCATTTTGTTAATTCATTCCTGAACTTTTAAGACTTCTGCATCCGAATAACAACGCGTCGGTTTTTCGCTCTCGCCAGACTATTGTCGTTCGGTGAAATATGGCGACGCTCACCGTGTCCGGTCACTTCGATACGTTCAGCTGCAACGCCCATTTTTTCAAAGAAGGTTTTAATTTCGTTGGCGCGTTTTATGGATAACTGTTCATTGCTGTAACGACCACCGTAGCTGTCGGTATAACCATCCAGTAATACCAGTTCCAAGTCAGTGTCTTCCTTCAAATATTCGCCAATCATATTCAGCTTTTGCTTGGCTCCCCGAGTAAGGTTAATACTGTTCTTTTCGTAAGAAAGCACTGTGTAGGAAATGTCATCAAAGCTGAACGGCAATAAATTGGAAACGCAATTGACAAAGCTCTCATAAGGCAAAGCGAAATTACTGGCATTCAAGGCAACCGCAACACTGTCATAACGACTGTACCAGTCTTGATAATAAATGGTCGGCCAATAACCTTTTTCCAGTTCAGACAGCATGGTCCATGCGGCCTGTTCAGGCAAATCGCTATCATATTGCTTGCGAATATTCATATCGGCAATAGGACGCTGTAATTCGCCGGGCATCCAGCTTGGCGGCACAGAATAGACATAAGCCATGCGATAGTCTTTCGGAAGGCGACGCATATCCAGAGTGAATTCCATGTTCAAATGCTTGCTGGCAACACTGGAAAAGATGGCTTTACCGTAGCCGGGCAAATCATGGGTAAGCGTACACTCAAGGCGATTGGGAACGTTGATACTCCATACGGAATCTTCAACATTCGCAGAATAGTGGCGAACGCTGGCACTAGCGCCGAAGGAAAATAATAAGAAACCAAATACTAACTTTTTCATACCGGTGGTGATCCCAACTATTCAAGTTCAAGCAGCTCAAGCGCAAACTAATCAAGCGACTCAGGCAAATGTAAACTCTTGCTTCTACTTGTATCTGTTTGCATCGGCTTACCTGAACATGCCAAAACAAACTGGAATATATTGCAACTCTTTGGCTTTGTATCGGCATATAAGCCAATCACTTAAAGGCTTTTTGAACAAGTACCGTTTCACTTGGAAACACTACGCAAAAAAACCAGCCCCAGATGTGTCTGATTCCTGAAAATCCAATAGTCTCAATACCCGGCTCTATGCCTTATTTCCCTATCGTTATTTCTAAAAGCTAGAAACCTGTAGAGCCGCCACCGGAACCAAGCTTACTACCAATTCAAATAAAACATCAAGTATAGCTTAAGCAAACAGGCATAATGCTTTACAAACCCTGCAAACTGTTCCCCCTTGCATACATAGCACTTTGATGATTTTTTCGCTTTTCATTGCTAAAAGTACCAATAAAGATCGGCACACAGGTTGTATTTTGCTAGGATCGCCTCTGGTATTTTGCCTTGGTTGCGATAATTTATGGAGTTAAGCTCATTCGATATGTCCATGCCGGAAGATAAATTCCAGCTATGTAACCGTTTCCGTGGATATTACCCGGTGGTTATTGACGTAGAAACCGCAGGATTTAATGCATTGCAAGACGCTTTGTTGGAAGTGGCTGCAGTCACTCTCAAAATGGATGAGAACGGTCAGCTACACATGGACAAAACCTTTCATTACCATGTATTGCCTTTTCATGGTGCCAATCTGGAACAATCAGCTCTGGATTTTAATGGTATTGATCCTTACTGCGCACTACGTGGCGCTATTTCTGAACAGGATGCCATTACCGATCTTTGCAAACACATCCGTAAAGGACAGAAACAGGCAAACTGCCAACGCTCAGTGATAGTGGCGCACAACGCAGCCTTCGATCAAAGCTTTATCAATGCGGCGATTGATCGTGTTGAATTAAAGCGCAGCCCATTTCATCCTTTCGTGTCTTTCGACACAACCAGTCTGGCAGGATTAGCATTTGGTCAAACCGTTTTAGCCAAAGCCTGTAAGGCTGCAGGCATGGACTTTGATCAAAAAGAAGCGCATTCAGCCATTTACGATGCACAAAAAACAGCGCAACTATTCTGCACTATCGTTAATAAATGGCACGATGGTGTGGGTTGGCCGATGAGCTAATCAGGCTCCCTGAACTGAAAAGAAAAAAGGATGAAGCCTTACGACTTCATCCTTTTTTGAAACTGAATTTTCAGCAGCTAACGGATTATAAGTTATAGCTGATCTGAGTTTTCAGACAAGTATGCAGCAACACCTTCCGGGCTTGCATTCATGCCTTTCTTACCTTCTTGCCAGCCAGCTGGGCAAACTTCACCGTGTTCTTCGTGGAAGTTCAACGCATCAACCATGCGCAACATTTCGTCGATGTTACGGCCTAGAGGTAGATCGTTAACAACCTGATGGCGAACGTTACCAGCAGCGTCAATCAAGAAAGAACCACGGAAAGCAACACCAGCTTCTGGATGCTCAACATCATACGCTTGGCAAATTTCATGCTTAACGTCAGCAACCAAAGTGTACTTAACAGGGCCGATACCACCTTTTTCTACTGGAGTGTTACGCCATGCGTTGTGAGAGAATTGAGAATCGATGGAAACACCAATTACTTCAACACCACGCTTTTGGAACTCTTCATAACGCTTGTCGAAAGCGATCAATTCAGAAGGACAAACAAAGGTAAAGTCCAGAGGATAGAAGAAGATAACTGCTTTTTTGCCTTTGATTTCTTCAGACAAAGTGAAGCTATCTACGATTTCACCATTACCTTTAACAGCGGCTGCAGTAAAGTCAGGAGCTGGACGACCAACTAATACACTCATTGAGTTCTCCGATAAATGTATAACATTGAAAAGAATCGCTAAATAATATTTGCGAGCGTGTTCAGCCGCTCCTACTGAGTTAGAACAGTGTGCCGAACTTAAACGCGGCTATTACACAAAAACAGTGCGCAAAATCAGCTAAAAAATGCACAACTCTAACCCAGTAGGAGTAGGCTGATACACAATATAGTGACGGTTAGTAAAAAAACCAATTGATTTAGTTAATTGTCTTATTCGATAAATTCAATTCATGGCAATCAAGATGAACGAATCAGCCGAATATTTGATCACAAAATAATATGATTGAACAAAAATTCCTCTTGCATTATTACAAATAACAATTATTATCATTTACAGTAACATTTAAGAAAGAAACTTAAGAGAAGTTGGTATAGATAACTCTCTCAGGTCGTTACAAACAACAACGTTTTTACTTACAACCCGAGCAAAAGAGACCCAAATGTACGTTTGCCTTTGCAATGCCATCACCGACCGAGCTATCCGCAAAGCCGTGGAAGAACAAGGCGTGGGTAACATTCGCGATTTACGCCGTAGCCTTGGCGTTGCAAACCAATGTGGCAAGTGTGCTCAGGTTGCTCAAACCATTATCGACCAAACCATAGTCGATAGCTCATTGTTTAAAGAAGTATCCTGAGACGTCTAAAGTCTTCGCTTCTATCTCATCACAAGTTCATTCTATTCTGCTATTCACAGACTATTTTAATTAAGAAGAAAAGACCCGCTCGTCTGTTTAACTGAAAGGAAATGGGTGCATGTGAGCAGGGCGTTTAGCCCCACTCTCAAAAAAAGAAATCGGTATAAGAAGCTATTCTGCGTCGCCAGCCGCTTGCTGAGCTCTGGCAGCGGCTTCTTTGATAATAGGCTGCAACTCACCTTGCTGGAACATCTCCATAATAATGTCACAGCCACCAATCAACTCACCTTCAACCCACAATTGCGGGAAAGTCGGCCAATCAGCATATTTCGGCAATTCAGCACGAATATCAGGGTTCTGCAAAATGTCGACATAAGCAAATGGCTCACCACAGGAAATCATGACCTGAGCAGCTTGTGAAGAAAAACCACAGCTAGGCAGCTTGGGAGACCCTTTCATGTACAAAAGAATGGGATTTTCGGAAATTTGCTGTTTAATTTTATCAAGGGTTTCCATTAAGTTTTACCTACATCAAAAATATCAAATATTAATTCGCATCTTTGCCTGTTGAAAAGCCGATTTCACAGGAGTGCTAACAATTAATGATAACGCTCTCTTTTCTCAACAAGCAAACTGACATGCCAGACAGATGATTATTGTGTCTAAATTTAGCTTTTCAAGTTCTTCTTAATTCTTTTTCTTATAACATTTTCGAAAAAAGCATCTTGTATTTATTCGAGCCATACCCATATCGGGTGACAGCTCAAAACGAGACAATTTATACGCAAAAAGTTGTCATCCAAGTCTTTAATTTGAAGTATTTCCGTACTAGGATTGCAACCCAACTCAATACTGGAGAATCACCATGGCTTTTGAATTACCCCCACTCCCATACGAGAAAAATGCCCTAGAGCCGCACATTTCTGCTGAAACTCTTGATTTCCACCACGGCAAACACCACGCAACTTACGTTGCCAAGTTGAATGGCCTGGTTGAAGGCACTGATATGGAAAACAAATCTCTTGAAGAGATTGTTAAAACTTCAGAAGGCGGTGTATTTAACAATGCAGCTCAAATCTGGAACCACACTTTCTACTGGAACAGCCTGAGCCCAAATGGCGGCGGCGAACCAACTGGCGCATTAGCTGACGCTATCAATGCAAAATGGGGTTCTTTTGAAGACTTCAAAGCAGCGTTCAACGACAAAGCAGTAAACAACTTCGGCTCTAGCTGGACTTGGTTGATCAAAACTGCAGACGGCGGCCTGGATATCGTGAACACGAGCAATGCAGCAACACCGTTAACAGAAGACGGCGTTACTCCTTTGATGACTGTTGATTTGTGGGAACACGCTTACTACATCGACTACAGAAACTTGCGTCCTAAGTATATGGAAGGTTTCTGGGCTTTGATTAACTGGGATTTCGCAGCGAAAAACTTCGGTTAATTACCAGAATTAAAAATGATTTTTAGAGCCCTCTTTCGAGGGCTCTTTCATATTCAAAATTCAGACACGCATTTTCACTCAAATCGTAATTCCCCCAGACACTATCTAATACGACGCCCCTAACGAAATCGTTCAACAAACAAGCACCTGCCCCTATACTTTCGTCTACATGGAAAATTTTTTTTATTTTCTTAACACCTTGCCAGCTCAGTCTTTGCGCACTCTGTAACGAATTTACTACTTTAAATTCAGATAATTGCCCCCAAACATTTATTGGACAATAACCTATTTCATGGAGTAGCTTTTTAAACATAGTAGCGGTAAATGAAAGAGTTCGAAGTAATGGAGACAGAACAACAAACTGATCTCCATCAATAGCGAGCAAAATATTGATAATAAAATATTTTGTTACTTAGATTCTTGGCTCGGTTAGTTCAAAAAATGCAACGCAATAGATGCATTATGGTCTAACCTTAAAAGTAGAGCTGACGCATAGAAAGAGATTGCGCCCAACCTGTTCCCAAGCTGGAGGTCGTCATGAGTATTTTCGAGCATTACCAACAACGTTACGAAGCTCACAAGGAAGAAGAGTATTCCATACAGGAATATTTAGAGCTGTGTAAAAATGACCGCACGGTTTACGCCAACGCGGCAGAACGCCTACTACTAGCAATTGGCGAACCCAAGCTAATTGACACATCACAAGACCCTGCCCTGAGCAGGATATTTTCCAACCGAGTCATTTCTCAATATCCAGCCTTTAGTGAATTCTATGGTATGGAAGAAGCCATTGAGCAGATAGTGTCTTACTTAAAACACGCAGCTCAGGGTCTGGAAGAGAAGAAACAAATCCTGTATTTACTGGGGCCTGTTGGTGGCGGTAAATCCTCTTTGGCTGAAAAGCTAAAAGCGCTAATGCAGAATGTGCCCATTTACTCCTTGAAAGGCAGCCCGGTAAACGATTCTCCATTATGTCTTTTTGATGTGAATGAAGATGGCGACCTGCTTGAGAAAGAATACGGCATTAACAAACGCTATCTGAAAACCATTATGTCTCCTTGGGTACGTAAGCGTTTGCACGAATTTAATGGCGACATTACCCAATTTAAAGTCGTTAAAACCTTTCCATCCATTCTGGATCAGGTGGCTATTGCCAAAACCGAACCCGGTGATGAAAACAATCAGGACATCAGTACACTGGTAGGTAAGGTTGATATTCGCCGTTTGGAAGATTTTGCTCAAAACGACCCTGATGCCTACAGCTACTCAGGTTCCTTATGTAAAGCCAATCAGGGCTTAATGGAGTTCGTAGAGATGTTTAAAGCACCGATAAAAGTGCTGCACCCTCTACTAACCGCCACTCAGGAAGGGAACTACAACCCGACCGAAGGTTTCTCTGCACTGCCTTTTGATGGCTTGATTCTGGCTCACTCAAACGAATCTGAATGGCAAGCATTCCGTAACAATAAGAACAACGAAGCCTTCCTGGATCGTGTTTACATCGTAAAAGTTCCTTATTGTTTGCGCGTGTCTCAGGAAATCAAGATTTACAACAAACTACTTGAATCCAGTGAGTTAACAGAAGCCCCCTGCGCTCCAGGCACATTGGAAACATTGGCTCAATTCACCGTATTGTCTCGCTTAAAAGAGCCTGAAAACTCCAGCATTTACTCGAAGATGCGCGTCTATAACGGCGAGAGCTTGAAAGACACGGATCCCAAAGCCAAGTCGTATCAGGAATATCGTGATTATGCCGGTGTTGATGAAGGTATGGACGGCCTATCAACCCGTTTCGCCTTCAAGATCTTATCGAAAGTCTTTAACTTCGATCATCAGGAAGTCTCGGCTAACCCGGTTCATTTGTTCTACGTGTTAGAACGTCAAATTGAACGAGAACAGTTCCCGAGCGATCTGGAAGACAAATACAAAGAACACCTGAAAGGTTATCTGGTTCCCAAGTACGTCGAGTTCATCGGCAAGGAAATTCAGACAGCTTACCTGGAATCCTACTCAGAATACGGTCAGAACCTGTTCGACCGTTATGTCACCTATGCTGACTTCTGGATCCAGGATCAAGAATACCGAGATCCTGAAACCGGGCAGCTATTCGATCGCGAAGCGCTAAACGCCGAGCTAGAGAAGATAGAGAAACCAGCTGGCATTAGTAATCCGAAAGATTTCCGTAATGAAATCGTGAATTTCGTATTGCGTGCCAGAGCCGGAAACGAGGGCAAAAACCCTGCCTGGATCAGTTACGAGAAACTTCGTACTGTCATTGAGAAGAAAATGTTCTCCAATACAGAAGATCTACTTCCGGTCATCTCTTTCAATACCAAAGGTTCTGCGGACGATCAGAAGAAACACGATGATTTTGTCAAACGCATGACAGAAAAAGGCTACACGCGGAAACAAGTACGCCTGTTGTGTGAATGGTATTTAAGAGTTAGAAAATCGTCTTAACCTGAGAGGTGACGTATGGCGCACTTCATAGATCGAAGACTGAATAGCAAAGGTAAAAGCACTGTCAATCGGCAGCGCTTTATCCGCCGCTATAAACAGCAGATAAAGAAAGCCGTCTCCGACTCTATCAGCGAGCGCAGTGTTACCGATATTGATTCAGGTGAATCGGTCAGCATTCCGACCAGAGACATCTCTGAGCCAATATTTCACACTGGAAAAGGTGGTAAACGGGAAATGGTTCATCCCGGTAACGACCAGTTCTCTGAAGGTGACAAAATCCAGCGCCCACCGGGCGGCGGTGGAGGCGGTGGTTCGGGTTCCGGTGATGCCAGTAATTCAGGCGAAGGGGCTGATGATTTTATCTTTCAAATTTCGAAAGACGAATATCTCGACTTACTGTTTGAAGATCTGGAACTCCCTAACCTTAAGAAAAACCAGCTGAATCGAGTCATTCAGTACAAAACTCATCGTGCTGGCTATCAAACAGATGGTATGCCAAGCAATCTCGACATAGTCCGCTCCCTTAAAGGTTCGGTCGCTCGTCGTATTGCTTTGACGGCTAGCAAGAAGAAAAGAGTGAAAGAACTGGAAGCTCGAATTGAAGAACTGAAAAACGACAAACATGAGCATCATCTTGAAATTATTGAATTAGAAAAAGAAATTGCCGAGTTAAAACGTAAAATTGCTCGCGTGCCATTTATCGACACCTTCGATTTGCGTTTTAGAAACTATGAAAAACGTCCGCAGCCCACCAGCAAAGCGGTTATGTTCTGCTTAATGGACGTGTCGGGTTCAATGGATCAGGAAACCAAGGACATGGCGAAGCGTTTTTACATTTTGCTCTACTTGTTCCTGACCCGAACTTACAAAGATGTGGAGGTGGTTTACATACGCCATCACACCCAGGCCAAAGAAGTGGATGAACAAGAGTTTTTCTATTCGCAGGAAACCGGCGGAACCATTGTATCCAGTGCCTTAAAATTGATGGATGAAATAGTCACCGATCGTTACCCGAGCCATGAGTGGAATATCTACGCGGCGCAAGCTTCAGACGGTGATAACTGGGCTGATGATTCGCCTCTATGTACTGAAATTTTACAAAAACGGTTGCTCAATATGGTGCGCTACTACGCCTACATTGAAATAACCGAACGACAACATCAAAGTCTGTGGCGGGAGTATAAAAAAGTCTCAGAAGCAAACAGCAACTTTGCCATGAAACATATTCGCAAGGTTGAAGATATTTATCCTGTATTCCGTGAGTTATTCAAAAAGAATGTAACTTCACAGGAGGTTAGCTAAGTGCCAAGAGCCAAGAAAAAAGTGACGCCATTGAGTGATGGCCCAGACTGGACATTTGAGCTACTAACCGAATACGAACAAGAAATTGATCGCGTTGCAAAGCACTACGGTCTGAAAACCTATCCTAACCAGATAGAAATTATTACTGCGGAACAAATGATGGATGCCTACGCCAGCGTAGGTATGCCCATCAACTATACCCATTGGTCTTTCGGCAAGAAGTTTATTCAAACCGAACAAAACTATCGCAGAGGCCAAATGGGCTTGGCCTATGAGATCGTCATTAATTCCGACCCTTGTATTTCCTACCTCATGGAAGAAAACACCATCACCATGCAAGCGCTGGTTATGGCACATGCCTGCTATGGACATAACTCTTTTTTCAAAAATAACTACCTGTTTCAAACCTGGACAGACGCCAGCTCTATTGTGGACTATCTGGTTTTTGCCAAAAAATACATTGCCAATTGCGAGGAAAAATACGGCATTTCAGAAGTTGAGAGTATTCTGGATTCTTGTCATGCCCTGATGAACTACGGTGTAGACCGTTACAAACGCCCACAGAAAATTTCCATGCAAGAGGAAAGGGAAAGACAAAAAGAACGGGAAGAATACCTGCAATCACAGGTTAATGATTTGTGGAGAACCATCCCGGAACATAAATTGTCATCCGAACCGAAAAAGATACGCTTTCCAGAAGAACCTCAGGAAAACATCCTGTACTTCATCGAAAAAAGAGCACCTTTATTGGAATCCTGGCAGCGTGAGCTGGTGCGTATTGTTCGCAAAGTATCGCAATACTTTTATCCGCAAAAGCAAACTCAGGTAATGAATGAAGGCTGGGCCTGCTTCTGGCATTACCACATTCTGAACCACTTGTATGATGAGGGGAAAGTAACGGATCGCTTCATCTTGGAATTTCTGCACAGCCATACCAATGTGGTCATGCAGCCTGAATACAATAGTCCTTATTACTCAGGCATTAACCCTTATGCGCTTGGTTTTAATATGTTCATGGACATCAAACGCATCTGCCAGGAACCTACCCAGGAAGATTACGAATGGTTCCCGGATATTGCCGGTAAGGACTGGTTGGAAACCGTGCATTTCGCCATGAAGAATTTCAAAGACGAAAGCTTTATCAGCCAGTTTTTGTCCCCCAAACTCATGCGAGATTTTAAATTTTTCGCCGTAGAAGACGATGAGAAGTTTTCCTTTTTAAAGGTTTCGGCCATCCACAATGAGCAGGGATACTACAAAATTAGAGAAAAATTGTCTTCGCAATACAACCTCTCGAACAGGGAACCCAACATTCAGGTATACAACGTAGATATTAGAGGTGATCGCTCACTAACATTGCGCTACGTGCCTCAAAATGATGTTCCTTTGGCCGAAAGCAGCAGCGAAGTGTTGAAGCATTTACACAGACTATGGGGATTCCCGGTGAAACTGGAAGTGCAGCCTGAAGACGGCGATCCCTACATTCTGGATACCTGTCCTCCTACCGAAGAGCTGGATGATTAGAAACTAAATTACTGTTCATAAAATCGGGCAATGGATTCACTCATTGCCCGTTCACATTAAAAACACCTAAATCTCAAATCCAGACTAGCGATTACGCCCATATTGCTCATGGGACGATACCCAATCAGATGATGAAATCGCAGAGGCTAAAGATATCTCACCCGCCAAGACAACAGCGCCAACGATTTCAGCGAACTTCAACACCTTGTCACGCCCATAGCAATCCATCAACTCCAGGCATTCTCTTTGCGTACCAATCCCCGTACCGCCGCCGTGAGTCGCCACAATCAATGAAGGAATAGTAATCGACAAATACAAATCCCCTTCATCGGTCAACTCGGAATACAAAATACCGGCAGATGACTCAGACACGTTTGCGACATCCTGCCCAGTAGCAATAAACATAGCCGTGATCCCGTTAGGTGAGTGCAACCCTGTATTATTGACTCCCGACAAAAACGACCCTACAGCAGCCACTCGACCATGATAATCAATCTGTTTAGGATCAACGCGCATAACGTTGAGTAAGTGCTCACGTTTTAACGTGATTTCAGAGATCACTCGTTTACCACGAGTACGCATAATATTGATTTGAGAGGCTTTTTTATCGGTCGCGAAATTAGACTCCAGATAAAAATCCGTCACTTTATGCTTCTTGTAGTTATCCAAGATCCACCCCGAAGCAGCAAAGGTAGCACGGCCTACCATGTTCTGACCTGCTGCATCTCCGGTTTTGAAATTAAAGCGCAAGAAAGCAAATTTATTCGATAGAAAATGGTCAATATAGGTTAACTTGGCGACGGAAGAAGTCGCTTCCGCTTCTTCTTTAATATGTGCGAAGTTTTCCTTAATCCACGCCACAAAGTCCCGAGCTCCACGCGCATCTTCAAAAACGAAAACGGGCGCGCGTTGCATGGCATCGTCAACCACAGTGGATTTAACACCACCACTCATATTCATCAGCTTCATACCACGGTTATACGAAGCCACCAGAGTGCCTTCTGTGGTTGCTAATGGCACCAAAAATTCGCCCTTGGCGTATTCACCATTCACCACCACTGGTCCAGCGACACCAATGGGAACTTGCGCCACACCAATAAAGTTTTCAATATTGCCGCGCAGTTCATGCGGGTCGATGGAATATTTTGCAACATGATTAATCGATGCGCCGGAAAAATCTTCAAAGTACTTCTGGCGTTCCTTAATGATCTCATCGCAATAATCATCGTCTTCATCACGAGGGATACGAGTGATCTTGTGTTCTCCCTCAGAAGCAATCACATCTTCCACTTCAAATTTCAAAGAGCCAAAAGGCGTGGCTTCAAAAGACAAACCCACAACCTGTTTCTTGTCATGGGTCAGATTAGGATGTCCATCAATATGAATATGAACCACGGTTCTTAATGGAAATTCAGTGCCATTCTGTTTATTCAGTTCTTCCACCGAGACTTCTTCGTTTTTGCCAAAACGCACAGAAACGCTACTTAATGGAACCTGGGAGCCGTTGATCCTGACAGCTGTGATTTTTTTGATTACCGAATCCTTTAATCGATTCTTGATAGAAAAATGAATACCCTGCTCATTATTGGTTAAACTGCCTCGGGTATAGAGTTGCTTAAGGAGGATACTTGGAACAAACATGAAGGCACTACTCCGCTTATTATGGTTTAGGTGGCTGAATCTTATTCAACGGAAGCTCGGGTCAAATGTGTAGCAAAGACAAAGGCTTTGAAAAACATGAAATTCAGTATAACGCCTCACTGTAAAATTAACATTTATTTAACACTTCGCATTTTACTGAAAACACACGATATAAATTCACGCCACAGAGAAATTAAATAGCCAAAAATAAAATTAAATACACCAATCTCTGGGTATTCTCAAACGATTATTCACACAACACCTTTGTTTTAATCAATAATGCAGTAAACTGAAATCAAACGTCGATATGGTATCGAACACAGAACTCATCACCACCCGATATGTCATTAAAAACTAAGATAAAACATTGGTTTTTCAAATTATTGATCCACAGCAAACGAATTAAACAGGTTAGCTTTACTGCCGACGAATTAAACGAAATGCTGGCGGCTAATTTACCAGAAACCTTTAACCTCCCGGTTCCGGGTTGCCGAGGCTGGCTGGTGGTGGAATCGGCAAACTTGTCTATGCCTTTAAATGACAACCTGATTGACGTTGCACTTTTCTGTTCCATGAAAATTGAAAGTATGGCAACACCGATTTATCGAGCTCATTTATTAATTAATGTCGCTGGCACACCGTCTTATGATCCCGAAACCAGCATGGTAAGAATGCAAAACATTGAAGTGGTTGGAGTGCATTTGGTCAAGGATGAGTATTCACTGATTAAAGATACCAAAAGCCTGATTAATCAATTGATTCCTTCTCCGGTTACCAGCCTGGTAGCAAACACCTTAAAAACCACACTGCAATTATTTAGTGCCGGTGCCTATCAGGAAGTATCCGATTACCTGTCTTTGTATTTACTGGGTAGTAAGCAAAAAATTGTCGATTACCATCGCCCTGAAGTAGAGAAAATTATCACCGAAATGGCAGAATCAGGGGATCTGGAATATGAAATGGACAGGGATATTTTGGAAGAACACCTCTTTGCCGACTTAGGCAAAGAGGTGGAAGTACAAAACGGTGAACTGGTGTTTATCTTTCATCGCTAAATAACTTGATATGCAAGACGAGGCTCAAGCTAATTTGAGTCATCTTCATCAGGATAATGATTCTCATCAATAATCGCTTTGTGATCATCAATAACGCGCTCACCAATATCCTGAATACTCACGGTGTAATCCTCAACGCTCTTTTCCAGCAATTCAAAGGCATCATTAAAATACAAAGCCATATTCTCTACTGATTTAATTTTACGGTCGCTACATACAATCCCAACGTTAGCTGTATCACCATAAGTCAGTAAGGTAATGTTCACACCGCCACCGGGTACAATGGTCGAGATAGGGTAAACCGCGAGCAATTTCGACTCACCAAAATAGCGAATCTCCTTTGGCCCAGGCACGTTAGAAATCAAGATATTGGCGATTGGGCGCACCCAATCAGAAATACGCAGTATTTCAAACAACAAGGCAAATGATTGAATCAATACCGTATAAGCACTGAAAGCTGCTGGATGCGCTCTTCTCGCGGCACGTTTAACAATGCGGTGATTCTCAATGATCTGGCGCAGACGAATATAAGGGTCGTTCTGACCATGAGCCAATTTCACGGGTACAATGGCAATCTTGTTACCACTGGTATTATCACCGGGCTTACGCATGTTAATGGGCATGTTGGTATAAAGCGCTCTTTCGAATATCTGGCCTTCATCCGATAAATAACGACGAACACCGATGTCAAAGCAACACAGTAAGACCTCATTCACTGTGGCACGAAGCTTTTTAGCTACCTTTTGGACTCGTTGAAAATCCATATCAACAGTAGACACCACCCGCCCCTGCTTAACCTGACCGGTTAACATGGTCTTGGTTCCCGTAAAGGGGATCGGCATGTATTCGCGGTTGATATAGAGAATTTTTAGCCAAAGACGCAGCATGATCCAAAAGAGATCGATAACAACAACGATAGATTCCCACACCGCGGAAAATACACGCGCCAGGAACTTTTTCTTAGGTCGATGACGACGCTTACGCTCAACCGCCCAAATTGGCGTGAAACTCTCTTTCTGAGGTTCTGGCAGATAACCGGCCTGAAACCACTTCACCATGCTGGCACCATCGCCATACATATGATGAATTTTAGTGTAAATGGCGAAACGATTTCCGGTTTTACCGCGAATGACCACATACTGCCAAAGCGGCTTGTCTCTATCCAGCCTTGGCTCATGTAGCCTGGCAACGACTTTATGAAGTTCAAGGTTGTCGGAAACATCATCGATGTCCATCACTTGAACATGGTAATTCATGTCCAGTTTATCGACGCTTTTTAACCATAAAGGCAACCCCAGAAACGTCCTCACCACCATATTAAATGGCACGACGGCTTGCGAAAATTTACGCAATTCGACGACCAGATTATCAATGTAATCTGCCCCGGCATCTGATGGCATTTCCAATAATTGTAAGCTCGCAACATGCTTGGGGTTATCTTTCGACTCGGTGATCCAGAATGTCATATCCAGAAAACTGATGGATTTTCTCATCATTATTGCCCCATCGGTTTATAAGCTTTCGTTTTGAATATCCTGATTTAAGCGCTGCAATACGTCTTCTTCTACATTTAAATAAGGCGTAAACAGGAACAATACATGACTTAAAAGCTGGAAGATATAATGTTCAGAATCAATATCTTCCCCTTTCAACAAGGTATAGTTCTGAGCCTGGGTCAACATCATCGACATCATCTGAACCAATTGCTCAATTTGCTTACTGGTCAAATTCATTGCGCCTTGCTCTGCGTACCTTTGCAGCATAATCTGGAAGCAGGATTCCTTGGCTTGCAAAACCTTTTTGAATCCTTTGGCAATCCCGGGGAATTTGGCGATAGTGTCCGCAGGATTGTGATACAGGAATCGGAACAGGTGGATGCTTTCCAATAGCATCAGCATAAAGTAAAAAAATTCTTCGACCGTTAATTCAGACTCGGCAGGTGACACCAGGATCTTGTTAATGCGTTCCTGATACATATCGAACAACGCACTCACAATCACCTCTTTACCTTTGTAGTGGTAATAGAGGTTTCCCGGACTAATATCCAGTTCAACCGCTATATCAACGCAACTTACATTCGCTTCCCCCTGGTGATTAAATAACTCCAGTGACGTTAGTAATATGCGTTCTGCTGTTTTCATACTGGTGCGTACTCACCCAAGTTTGAATTGGAAGCCTTAAAGATTGTTCAGGGTTTGATACTTATTCAAGAAAGAGCAAAAAACGCTAAACAACAAGAATTTGCATCATATGACAAAGTGTTGCTATTTGCTATTTCTGTCTGGAATTTTCTACCCCTGATAAACACTCCATAAACACAATCCCGACATTGGTGACTGATCAGACCAGAAATTATGGTAAAGTAACCCAGCAAATAAAGTGGTATCGCGCACAAACACAGCAACACATATCGACCAAATGGGTACAGCAATGATAAGGGTATTGTTTAATAAAAAAGGCGGTGTAGGAAAATCCAGTCTGGCGGTGAATTTAGCGGCAATTTCTGCATCCAAAGGATACAAAACCCTATTGCTGGATTTAGATACTCAATGTAATGCGACCAGTTATCTTAACGCTCAAACCGAGGTTCAGGATGACACCATCGCTGGTCTGTTTGAGCAAACCATCACATTCCATATTCGCAGACGCCCTGCCGATGAATTTGCGGTAGCAACCAGCATAGACAACTTAAGCATTATTCCGGGCTCAACACGACTCAGTGAAATAGAGAGTGAACTGGACAGCCGTCACAAAATCTACAAATTACGTGAAGCACTTGATGCGGTACGAGACAAGTTTGATCGTATTTACATCGACACACCACCTGCACTGAATTTTTATAGCCTGTCGGCTTTAATCGCCGCAGACTCGGTACTGATCCCGATTGATTGTGATGATTTTGCCATTCAAGGCTTATTTAGCTTGCAGCAGCACATCGCTGAGATTCGGGAAGACCACAACGAGAAACTACAAATTGAAGGTATTATTGCGAATCAGTATTTATCTAACGCCAAACTGCCCAATCGCATCATTGAAACCTTGCTGGACGAAGGCCATCCTGTATTACCCGTCTATGTAACACAATCTGTGAAAATGCGGGAATCTCATCAAGAGAAAAAACCGTTATTACAGCTTGCCCCAAAACATAAACTGACTCAGTGCTTATTGGATATTCATGAATATTTGGAACAAGAAGGTATAGGCCACTTATAAGTGAAGCCAAGTGTAATGAGAGGGCAATAAGTACGTTTGATATCTTTCATATCTTCGCTTTGACATGCCGTCAGTCGACAGCATGTTCCGCTACACGAATACGAAAAACACTTGAAAGAAGCCAGCCGCCATTCCCAGCACAGCGCCGGTGACGATCAACTTCCACTCATCTGCTTGATACGCAGGACGCAAAACGCCTTCAAATTCTTCCGGTGTCAGTCCCTGCATTTTTTTACAAAGGTCATCACCAATATTCAATGCCTGATGTGCATAATCGTAGGCATAAGGTAGATAACTTTCAGAGCGTTCAAACAAACGCTTTGCAGCCAGTTCTTTCATCTTGTAGTAATTTTCAGAGCCCACGCCCAAAGCAAAATAAGGTTGCGCAATAGCAACATAACGTTCAATGGCATCGTTAACATGCAACTCCACCAGCTCCAATAAATTTTCAGAACCAGAACCGTGGATAACAATGTCGGCGATATTTTGTGAATTCATCAACTTCTTGTCGATAATCTCCGAGTACACCTCGGATACTTCTTTTTGACGCTTCAGGAACATGCCCTGAATGGTAAACGGGCCAATTTTAACCGGGTGTTTAGGTTCAAAAATAATCTTGATGGCAATCCAGTTAGTGGCATACCCCACAATCAAACCGCCCAAAGGCAAGATCCACCAAAGCTGATAGAAATACCAGAAGACCATGGTTGGGAGACCAAACAGAAAACCGAAGTAGAAACCGGAACGTTCAATAAAGGGGAATTCCTTAGCACCCGCTTTCAGGAAAATCTCATTAATTAATTCGGGATGTGCGACCAGCTGTTTAACAACGAGCTCTTTGATATCCAGAATTTCAGTAACGTTATGCTTAAAATCAGAAATGGTCTTTTGAACAACATTGGGAATATCCATCTCAATGCGGGCGTAAACCAGATTCTTGCCTTGAACCGGCAATGCCGCCCAAGCGGTAGGCGCCACTTCTTGCATAATATCATTCACCAACTTGCGAATAATTTGCTTCAAGCGACGCTGAATACTATTGGTAAGCTCCTTCGGATCTAAACGATCAACGATTTCCTCAACGCTTAATAACCGCCCTAACACCAATTCGACTTCAATCTCAGCCATTTCCTGACGTTTTGCGGGAATTAATCCTTGCCAACCAAAAATAGGCTTAATCCCAATAAATTCAATGGGATAAAACATCATTTTTACAGCAAGGAAATTGGTGAACCAGCCCACTATCGCACTGATAATCGGGATAGCCAGCAAGATCAAATGTTCAACAGTTAATTCCATAGATTTTATTTAGCGCAATAAGGGTTTGTTGACCCTAAACTCTAGTTAATTATTATCATTGCAGATCGCAGGCTCATAGGCTGTCAGGCTAACCATTGTAATTAGAATGGTCAATCTAAAAGTCGAGTATAGTCAGCATGTTAATGTAAGCATAATTAGAGGATGAATTTAAAACAGATACACTTATCTCATTCGCCCATCATATTTAATAACATATTCTTTTTTAGCTGGACGTTGAATATTGCCAATAGGTTCAGGCTGCAAATACACTAACACAAAGGCTGTTTACAATTTTTTTGCAATTGTAAACGAATTATATCGCCCCTATATAGTCTAAAAAGCGTAACATAAGTTCTTGGTAGCCATTTCTAAAAAAATCAGTTTAGATAAAAATGGTAAACAACCAGATGTGAGAGTTTATGAGTGTATTATCTAAATTAGCCAGTGTCGAACAAGCCATTCACAACGCCGACACCTATGAAGAGTATTATGAAGCCAGTCTGGAGCATGATGCCCTTTCCGGTGCCAATGAGTGGAAAGCCGAAGACAAAGCCAGCGAGTATGACTACAAGCTGATCCGTAAGCGTGTGGATCGCTTAAAGTTCGCTAAAGCGCACGGCGATCCTGCGGGATTAATGTCCGTTCTACATGAAGGTATTCATGGCAATTTAGGTAATATCGCCAACCCTGAAATGAATCATAATGCCAAGATTGGCACCAAGTATTTAATTCAGGAGTTTCTTGATCAGGTCTGTGATGCTTTGCGCATTATCTATCACGCCGATGAAAATGAGGTCGATTTCTACGAAAAGCTGTCATTTTTTGAAGAAACCTATCACTCATTTGGACAAAGTTGTTTAATGCTAAGTGGCGGTGCTGGTTTGGGCTTCTTTCATTGTGGCGTGATTAAATCTCTGGTTGATCATGACCTCATGCCCAACGTCATCAGCGGTGCCAGTGCGGGTTCGATTATTACAGCCATGGTGGGTACTCGCACCGACGCAGAACTGCATCACGAGATATCCGCCGAAAATATTTATGAGAAATTCCGTAAATGGTGCATCTGGAAAGGTTTTGGAAAAGGCAGCTTGTTAGATAGCACTAATCTTGAAAATGCACTCATTGAAATGTTTGGCACAACCACATTTGAAGAAGCTTACAAAAAGACAGGCCGAAAGATTACCATTACGGTTTCACCTGCTGACTTACACCAATATCCTCGTTTGTTGAATGCGAAAACCTCCCCCAATGCCATCATCACCATGGCAGTACGCGCTTCAACAGCCATTCCGATGTTTTTCACCCCAGTGCAGTTAAAGGCCAAAAATGCCAAGGGAGAAATTCATCCTTACATTCCAAACCGAAAATTCTGTGACGGTTCAATCATGGCTGACATGCCCTTTGAGCGCTTAGCGCGTTTATATGGCGTTAACCATAGTATTTGCAGTCAAACCAACCCGGTTGCTGTGCCGTTCTTGTCGCGCAGTAAAAAGCACTCCAAGGGCATATTGTCTACGACCAAACGACATGCTTTTAATCTGGCGAAAATGAATAGTATTTATGCGTTCGACATTCTTGAGAATCTGGTTGGAAACAGCAGCTTAAAACTGGGCATTCACAAAGTTCGCTCGGTGGTTGAACAACAGTATGTGGGGGATATCAATATTATCCCTCAACGCAGTCTGGACAATGTGCGCAAAGTGTTTGCAAACCCGACTGTTGAGGATATTGCAGAACTGATTAAAAACGCAGAAAAAGCGACCTGGCCACAACTAGACTTAATTCGTCGCAATACTCAAATAAGTAAAACCTTTCGTAAATACCTGAAACTGCTTAAGAAACGCGAAGAGCAGCTACTGTCAGGACAACATGGGTTACGCTTGGTAAAAGCCGGTTAACCATGTAGGATGACGCACAGGATGATAATCAGGCTGGGTAAGGTTTAACTCTGCCTGCTATTGTTAACTAAAGCGCGCTGATCGTTGATGTATAAATTTTGTTCTAAATAGACGCATTTTAATTGAGCCGCAGTCTTGAAGGCATCTCTCAATAAAACGAAAAGGACTCAGTCGAGAGACGGCAGTAATGAGTAAAATGTATCTATAACGAGCCATTCTCACAATAGATAGGACAGCGCCTGTATGCGAATATACGTATGTGTGATGACTGACTTATTGAGACTATTACCTTGTCACTACCACTCTATAAAAAATTGAATGTGCTGTTTCGCGTCGAACCAGGATGTCTTGGGCCGAATGGCATCGAGCATATCGAAGCATTTTGTAAATTTGCCAAAAAAGATATTGCCAATCTGGACTCAGGTTATATTCGCTGGGTCATTACTCCCCGCTATGATAAGTCGCTTCCGGAAATGGAATATAAAGTACGGAACAAAATCCTGACGCAAGAAAGAGCAAGCAAGTATCTGGCGATGTTAGATAAAAGTCTGGATGAGTTTGAAGAGCATTTGCAAGAGCGATTGGCTGAATTGATTGATCAGTTCTTAGGGCGCTGATCGATTCTTTTTCTATCCCCCATTTATGCACATAAGTTTCTGAACATAAGAAAAAGCGATGAGCTGGAGCAAGATTAGCTCATCGAAGTTGGGATAAAAAGGTTCAAAGCAGTATTACTATTCGGGCTGACTTAAGCCTGGGCTTAATAAACGCGATTAACTATCAGCCCCTGTATCGGTTTGGCTCGCGTTAGTGCTTTTACGACGAGTTGTCGTTTTGGCAGCCGCAGTTGAAGTTGTCGATTTAGCTGTTGTTGATTTAGTTGCAGAAGTCTTGCTCTCAGTCGCTTTCGCAGCAGTTGCTTTTCTAGCAACGGGTTTTTTAGCTGGCGTTACTGTTTTCACTTCCGCTTTTTGAACCGCTTCTTTTGGAACTGCCTTTGTTTGAGCAGCCTCTTGTTCTGATTGCGGCTTTTGCGCTTTTTGTTCAGCTAATTTGTCAACAACCTTTGTCAGCATATCCAGTTTCTGGGAAAGCTGATCCAATTCATTTAATTGAGGATCGTTATTAAACCCCAATTTCTTTCTAATTCGTGAGATGCGTCTGTCTTTAATGGCTTGGACGCGCTCATTAATGTGCAAATCTTCCTCTACCTGCTCACCTTTCAACAACAGGCTATTCACAAATCCGTTAAAATCTTCCATCAACACATCCAGCTTGTGAACCGCATAATCTTTGCCCAAACCACAAATACCCAAACCAGCCATTAACACCTGACGGCTTGCTTCTTCAATATCTTTTACTGTTTTCATGTGGAGCTCCATATTAGACGGAATGGAATTACTCTAAGCAGAGTAGATAGCAAAAAGGGCAACACAACGTTGCCCTTCATATTCATTACTTGTCTGCAGCTAATTTAGCAACGGCAGCAGTCAATGCGTCGATTTTGGCAGAAAGCTCAGCAATTTTTTCGTCATTGCTTTGCTTGTCCAAACCTAACTTGGAGCGAACTTCAGCAACGCGCGCTTCAATGTTGGTTTTCTCTTTGATTTTGCCTTTCGCTTCACCTTCAAGTTGCTCACCTTTGCTTACCAGGTCATCAAAAACCTTGTTAGCCTCAGCGTTCAACTTCTCATAACGGCCTTGAACTTCATCAATGCTCTTACCGTATGCGCCCAAACCTGCTAACCAGATTTTACGTGCGAATTCTTCTGCGTCGTTAACTTTACCTTTAATTGCTTCCAATTTAGTCATTGTCATGCCCTCAGTTAAATTTGAATCATTAATTTTTCAATCTGTGGGAAAGCTTAAGAAAATAAATTAGAAACCGCATACTAAGTTTTAAAATAATAATGAATTATTGTTATTTATAATAAAAAACAAAGTGTTATAGAAATGAGTGAAAATGGGGATAAATGGAAAGAAGCAGCTTCCTGAGTTTAATAATCAGCAAGCTACTCAAATTCTGAAACTAAAATGTGGGTTAATCAACCAGACCTTTTGGTAATTCGTTACGGATTTCCGACCAAATCTTACCGCTGTCGATACCGTATTGACGAACTAATTGCGGTACTTTTTCATGCTCACCACTTTCAGCCAATAGCATTAAGTTCTTGTAAAACTCTCTGGCAACTTCTCTGGAGCGAGGATATGAGAAATAGAATCCACCAATTCTTGAGTAAAGACCTTTAAAACCATTCATCATCAGAACAAATACCCGATTTCCCGATGACATCGCAAAGTCATGAATAATCTGATAATCGTAATTCGCAAACTCTTTACCATCGTCAGAAACATGTTCATGATCTTTCAAAATTTCGATCACTTTCTCTGAGCGCGACTTAATCGCCAAACGCATGATAATAGCGATTACATTGGTTCGGGCAGCCAATAAGTCGTCCACCAATTCAGGAATACCTTCTTCATCCAAACGAGCCAGCGTTTCCAGAATATTTAGTCCGCAGGTTTCCCAGAAATTATTCACCCGGGTAGGCTTGCCATGTTGAATCGTTAACCAGCCGTCACGAGCTAATCGTTGTAGAACCTCTCGCAGCGTAGTTCGAGTTACACCGATGAGCTCCGATAACTCTCTTTCGGCAGGAAGAATGGTGCCAGGAGGAAAGCGTCCACTCCAAATGGACTCTACTATATACTCTTCCGCGAACCCGGCGGGGCTTTGCGCTTTATAAATCATCTACTTGCTCACATGCTCTTATATTTGGGTGCTGTTAACGACAATTTCGCTGATAGCTTGCTTGATACCAATACGCGCACTGGCAAAGCACCTTCTTATTCTCTATTCGAATCACCATAGGGTAATGGTAACCAATACTTACAATTGAGTATTTATTTAACCCTTATTTCACATATCATCAAGAACTTGATGTATGCTGGTCGGATCATACGATAATACTGTAGCTAACTCTATCCTGTAGCGACCTATTGAGCAAGGAAGCATTAATGTCAAGCTTGTGATTTATCGTGGATTTAGTTAAAAAGGTATCCTAAACAAAAATAAAGTGTGCTTTGTTTTTATTAGTATTTTTATGACTAGGCTAAACTAGTAAAATGCAGCACACAAAAAATCCTTCAAGGAACATAAACCAATGCAACAAACCATGGTACAAGCGTTATACAAAAATTTCCTTGGCAACGCTCCAGACTGGTATAAGCAAGCCATTATTGGATTCCTTATCATTAACCCGTTTTTATTCACCATGAGTCCATATATAGCAGGATGGGCACTGGTTCTGGAATTTATCTTCACTCTGGCAATGGCATTGAAGTGTTATCCATTGCAGCCTGGAGGATTGCTACTCATTGAAGCAATCTTTATGGGCATGACAAGTACCGACCTCATACGGCATGAGATTGAGGTCAACCTTGAAGTTATCTTGTTGTTAGTCTTCATGGTTGCTGGTATCTACTTCATGAAAGACCTGCTACTGTTTGCTTTCACCAAGCTACTTATTCGTCTTAAGAGCAAAGCAGCCCTGTCATTAGCCTTTTGCGGTGCTGCTGCGGTACTTTCAGCATTCCTTGATGCATTAACTGTTGTGGCTGTAATCATTACAGTGGCGACGGGTTTCTACTCCATCTACCACAAAGTCGCATCCGGGAAAGAATACCACCACGATCATGACCATACCGAAGACGAACATTTACATCACCTGAGCCGTCAAGATCTGGAAGATTTCCGTAGTTTTTTACGTAACCTGATGATGCACGCAGCTATCGGTACAGCGTTGGGTGGCGTAATGACAATGGTTGGTGAGCCACAAAACCTGATTATCGCTCATAAAGCCAATTGGGATTTTATTGAATTCTTTATTCGCATGAGTCCTATCACTATTCCGGTCTTTATTGCCGGGCTTATCACAACCTTTTTCCTCGAGAAATTTAAATTATTCTCTTACGGTGCTCAGCTCCCCCAGCCTGTTCGAGAAATATTAATGGAATACGATGCGCATTTAGATGAAAAACGCTCCCAAAGAGAAAATGCCAAACTGTTGGTGCAAGGCGTCGTCGCGGTCTGGTTGGTTATCGGCTTGGGCTTGCACTTGGCTGCTGTTGGCTTAATCGGCTTGTCGGTTATCGTACTTACCACTTCATTCTGCGGTATCGTTGAAGAACACGCCTTGGGGCACGCCTTCGAAGAAGCACTGCCTTTTACCGCGCTGTTATGTGTTTTCTTTGGTGTTGTCGCCGTTATTATTCAACAACAACTATTTACCCCTGTCATTGACTGGGTACTTACCTTTGAAGGCAAAACCCAAATGCTCATGTTCTATCTAGCGAACGGTTTGCTTTCCATGGTCAGTGACAACGTATTTGTTGGCTCCGTATACATCACTGAAGTTGGTGCAGCTCTTGAGCATGGGCACATCACGCGTGACGAATTCGATATGCTGGCTGTTGCCATCAACACAGGTACAAACTTGCCAAGCGTGGCAACGCCCAATGGTCAGGCTGCATTCCTGTTTTTGTTAACCTCTGCACTAGCACCATTATTGAGATTGTCTTATGGGCGCATGGTATACATGGCTTTGCCATACACTGTTGTACTAACACTGGTTGGCCTGGCCTCTGTTTATCTGAATTTGTATGACATGACCGAATGGTTCTACGAAATGCATTGGATAAACCACCACACTCCAGGATTAGGCGCCTCGCCAAGCCATTAATTTTTTGGCAAATTCCTGAACTACACCAGTATGTGGCAAGTTGATACACTCTATCGCTTGCCACTTCTCGCAAAATACACTAAAAACAGCCCTTAATCAGACGCGCTCGTAACGGATCCGCGATTTTTCATTCTAATAATAAAAAGGCCATCGTCATGATCAACTTTCTCGCTAGATTATCCAACCAACGCTGGGCATGGGGGACTTTGTTCTTTTCAGCATTGGCTCTGGAAGCCTCAGCTTTATACTTCCAGTATGGAATGGGACTGGAACCCTGCATTATGTGTATTTACCAGCGCACAGCCGTTCTGGGCGTTTTACTCTCAGGCTTACTGGTATTCCTGATGAATAATGCGCTAACCCGACTTATCGGCTTTATTGGCTGGGGGGTCTCAGCGATATGGGGATTATTGATTGCTATTGAGCATGTCGATATTCAAGGCGCAGCCAATCCCTTCTTCGTCACCTGCGAAATTGTGCCGAACTTTCCCGTGCCATTACATGATTGGGTTCCCTTCTTCTTCGCCGCAACAGGCGATTGCGGAAAGATTGATTGGGAATTTCTGACGTTAAGCATGCCACAATGGATGATTGTTATCTTTGCAGCTTATAGTGCAGTGTTCACCATTAGCCTGCTGGCTCGTCTTTTCTACCATCGTGCTATCTAAATCGGCTAAATCTGTTACCAGGCAGTTGTATTAAACACACAACTGCTTTACCCATTCCCCCACTCTGGTTTGTCAATATCAGAAGTAAGCTCTCCGCCCATAGACATCACACCATTAAGCTCTATAATGGTTAAAATTAATACCAGAAAAATAATCTGAACAGCTTAAGAATCAAGCCAATGGGGGATATATGGCAAATAAACCGCAACGTCGTGGATACATGTACACTCCCTTTGGTGGCAGAGAAGCACTTAATTCAGCCTTAGGCGAAAATATGGCACGACTGAGTGCCGGTAAAAGTCCTCGTGGTTTGCTAGCCTCTTCTCATCGAAAAGCGGATGAACTGGAACAAATACGACAGCACACATTAACCAATTTAGGCCGTTCAGTAACGAATTCAGAAAATCAGTTACGCCAAATACCTGGGCGATTTAGACAAGCTGATAATGACCTGCTTGCCAGAATAAGAGCTTCTGTAGAGCACCCGGGAGCAACTGCACAAAGTACACGAGAAGCGCGTCGTGATGCGAAAGCAGATCATTCCATGGATAAAACCATGATCAGCACAACTAAACTACAACATGAAGCCAACTTATCAGTTAAAAGGCCTCAGCGAGATGCATTGCAAGCAACCCGCATATTGAACACCAGCCCAGGCATATATCCGGATCTATTTCCCAGACCCTTGGCTCATGTTAGACCTGATACGCCCTATTCAGCCGGAGACAAACTCTACATTCTAGGACATGGAGCGCCAAACTCAGATCGCATATATGCCCAAGGCAACGGTCTAGGTGGAAGTATGTCAGCTAAAGAATTGGCTGACCATCTGCAACAAGCCGGACTACACAAGAATGCGGTTGACTTACGCTTAACCGCATGTCAGGGCGTGCCCGTAGTGAATGGAACAGGAGACCCGGTACAGAAAACCAAAAACTCTGGTTCCCTGGTTCCTGAAGTAGCCAAAGAGATGGGACGTAGAGGGTATAACCACCTAACAGTGACAGGATACCAAGGAAATGGCGTAACCTTTCCTTTTAACTCAAACACCCATTTACGCTCCAGCCCTGATGACGATCACAATCGAGTGAGAAGACAGGACGCTGCTATCAGCTATTCAGCACGAGATATGCGTCCCAGAAGAGCCTCTTTCTCAAGTTCAAGCAGCCAACCGTTAGCGAACAATGTGGGTGGCAGAGGTAGACGCAACAGCCTAACCTAACACTCAGAGCTCATTTGATGCATCACACCTGAACAAAGTAAGGCCATCATCCTCTCGGTTATTCATGAAGCAAGGGACATTATGTCCCACCTTGCATTTAAGCCATCTGTGGATCAAAAATAAAAACCACAGCCCCAAAAACAACAAAACCCCGCATACGCGAGGTTGTAGTGACGTTTGCTAAACGTCCAAAAACAATGGCGGAGAGGGAGGGATTCGAACCCTCGATACCAGTAATAGGTATGGTTCCTTAGCAGGGAACTGGTTTCAGCCACTCACCCACCTCTCCGAATTGTTGCCATTTAACCTACTCTTTTGAAAGAGTTAAAGGGCTAAATGTGGATGCGAAGTTTAATGATTGGAGAAAGGAAGTCAACGAATTTTTATTGATTCACGCTCGTCTGCTGAGGATTTGTGCAATACGAGGAAATATTATTGAATGTTCGATTCAAGTCGGATTAAAAAAGTGAAAGCCAGATAGCAAAAAAGGCCGCAATCGGCCTTTTTGTAACAGCAAACAGGAAACCCTTATTCGCTGTCGTTTCGCTCTGCAGCAGCTTGTTCGTGAGCTGCTAATTGCGCATTCTTTTCAGCTTGTATGCGCATATAGATTTCTTCACGATGGACAGATACTTCTTTAGGCGCATTTACACCAATTCGTACCTGATTTCCTTTAACACCCAAAACAGTGACTGTCACTTCGTCACCAATCATAAGGGTCTCACCAACACGTCTGGTCAAGATCAGCATTTTGTTACTCCTGTTCCGTACTCCGAAATTTAAGTGTCCTCTTAAACATTAGCTTAGTTTGCCAGTAAAACCAGCGAAACCGTCCTGCTAACACCATTCCTTGTTTTTGTGTCACAGCAAAAACTGGTTAGGCGAGGATTATAGCTTATCCTGTAACCATGTCGAGACCGAGTTCAGCGCATTTTCTAGGTTTTCCGGCTGATTTCCGCCAGCTTGAGCCATGTCGGGTCGGCCGCCGCCCTTGCCACCAACCTGCTGCGCGACAAAATTGACCAATTCACCCGCTTTCACTTTTTCGGTTAATTTTTTTGTCACACCGGCGATTAAGTTTACTTTTTCACCAGATGCAGTGGCCAATAAGAGCACAACTTCGCCAATTTGATTCTTCAAATCATCAACCATGGTTCTTAACGCGCCAGCTTCAACCCCTTCCAAACGTGATATCAACACATTAGTACCGTTAATTTGTACCATGGCAGAAAGCAAATCTGAGCTGGCATTGCTGGCCAACTTCTGCTGCAACGCTTTGTTATCTTTCTCAAGCTGCTTCTGTTGTTCCAGAAGTTGATTCAAGCGAGCAGCCAGTGATTGTGCATCAGTCTTCAACTGCTTGGCTAAATCATTCAGTAACTTACTTTCAGATTGAGCAAATTCAAGAGCAGCCTGACCTGTCACAGCCTCAATACGGCGAACACCGGCAGCAATACCGGCTTCTGAAATAATACGGAATAAACCGATATCACCGGTGCGAGATACGTGTGTACCGCCGCAAAGCTCCAATGAAAACTCACCCATGGAAACGACACGTACTTCATCGTCGTACTTCTCACCAAACAGCGCCATGGCACCAGCCGCTTTCGCTGAATCCAAATCCATTAATCGGGTTTGCAAGTCATGATTGGCACGAACCTGTTCGTTAACCAACACCTCAACTTGCTTCAATTCATCAGCTGTTACGGCTTCCAAATGGGAGAAGTCAAAACGCAGCTTGTCTTCTGTAACCAATGAACCTTTCTGGTTTACATGAGCACCCAACACTTGCTTTAACGCAGCATGCAATAAGTGAGTGGCACTGTGGTTTAGCTTGATATTGGCACGGCGTACAGTATCAATTTCAGCGTTGGCGGCTTCGCCCAGTTTTACTGTACCCGCCATTTTCCCTCTGTGGGCAATAGCCTGATTCAGTTTCACTGTGTCTGTAACAATGAAGTCACCACCAGCAACCTTGATGTGGCCTGTATCGCCAACCTGACCACCAGATTCTGCATAGAAAGGCGTAATATCCAGAACCACAATGCCTTCTTCACCGTCATTGAGTTGCTCAACAGATTCGCCATTCTTATACAACTCAATAACCTTGGCTTGCCCTGATTCATGATCGTAACCGGTAAAGTCAGAGGCTTTATCAGAAGTGATCTGATCATTGTAATCCGTACCAAATTGGCTGGCTTGTTGCGCACGTTGACGCTGTTTGGTCATTTCAGCTTCAAAGCCTTCCATATCCAATTGCAGCTCTTTTTCGCGCAATACGTCAGCGGTCAAGTCAACCGGAAAGCCGTATGTGTCATAAAGCTTGAATACCACTTCACCTGAAAGCGTATCGGAACTCATGTTTTGGATGGCATCTTCCAGAATCGCCATACCGCGATCCAGCGTTCGAGCAAACTGCTCTTCTTCCAGTCTTAA
Organism: Paraneptunicella aestuarii; assembly: GCF_019900845.1. Lineage (NCBI taxonomy): Bacteria > Pseudomonadati > Pseudomonadota > Gammaproteobacteria > Alteromonadales > Alteromonadaceae > Paraneptunicella > Paraneptunicella aestuarii. Next base: position 3,815,061 of record NZ_CP074570.1, read on the forward strand.
TACTTTTTCGATAATTTCGCGTTGTGTCTTCAACTCTGGGTAAGCTTCGCCCATTTGCTCGATCAACGCAGCAACCAGCTTATAGAAGAAAACGTCTTGAGCACCCACTTTGTAACCATGACGTACAGCACGACGAATAATACGGCGCAATACATAGCCGCGGCCTTCATTAGAAGGAATAACACCGTCGGCAATCAGGAAGCTACAGGAGCGAATATGGTCAGCAATAACGCGCAAGGATTTGTCATCCAGCTTATCGCTACCACACACTTTCGCAGCCGCTTTAATTAGAGCCTGAAAGATGTCGATTTCATAGTTACTATGAACGTTTTGCAGAATTGCAGAAATACGTTCCAAGCCCATGCCGGTATCAATAGAAGGCTTGGGAAGCGGATCCATTTTACCGTCAGCAGAACGGTTAAATTGCATGAAAACCAGGTTCCAGATTTCAATGAAACGATCGCCGTCTTCTTCTGGCGATCCCGGAGGGCCACCCCAAATATGCTCACCGTGATCATAGAAAATTTCAGAACAAGGGCCGCAAGGGCCAGTGTCACCCATTGACCAGAAGTTGTCGGATGTCGCAATACGAATGATCTTTTCTGCTGGCAAACCAATCTCATTTTGCCAGATGCCATAAGCTTCATCGTCTTCTGCGTACACAGTGACCAGCAACTTTTCAACAGGCAGTTGTAGTTCTTCGGTTAGAAATGTCCAGGCGAACTTGATAGCGTCGGATTTGAAATAGTCGCCAAAGCTGAAATTCCCCAACATCTCAAAGAAAGTATGATGACGAGCAGTGTACCCAACATTCTCTAAATCATTGTGTTTACCACCGGCTCGCACACAACGCTGCGACGTTGTCGCTCGTGTATAGGAACGTTGATCTTGACCAAGGAAAACATCCTTGAACTGGTTCATGCCGGCATTCGTGAACAATAAAGTAGGATCATCTGCCGGTACCAGGGACGAACTTGCAACTTCCTGATGGTTGTTGCGAACAAAAAAGTCGAGGAAAGAACGTCTAATTTCAGCAGTACTTTTGTACATTGCAAATCCTGTATTTATCAATTGGGTACTCGTCAAATTTAAGGGCGGCACAATATCATGGATCCGCTGATAAAAACAGCGTCTGAGCGATGATTATCAATATCGAAAAAAGGAATTTTGGCAGGAGAATTTACCCCAGGAATCACGCTCGCAAATTTAGCCGTCAAAATCATTAAAAGGGTAAACACCGAAGACCTCATGAGCATTAAAACCACGATTACGCAAAAAATTGCAACGCTTGGCGTGCTCTTTGGCATCTCGGGGTTTGCTGTCACCGAATTTAGATTCGGCCGCCTCTCGCGCTTGCTCTTGCCAATCCACATCCAACTCTTCTAGCACCAACTGCAAAACACTGTTGCTAATCCCTTTGTGTTGTCCTTCTGCGAGAATATAGTTCTCGCCGTATCCTTTACTCAAACGTCGATGCACAAGTTGTTCTGCGAAACGCCTGTCGGATTGCAACTCAGATTCCTGATATTTCGCCAGCACTTCCAGACACAAATCCTTGGGATAACCTTTTTGCTGCAATTTTCTAATAATCTCATTGAATCCATGTTCCCGTTGTGCAAGATAACGGGTAATAGTGAACTGAATCTGCCTGCGGATTTCATCCTCGTTAAATTCAGTGCTATTGTCGGTGTCGGTTTCACCGCTTGTTTCAATGTAAGAACTGTCAAAATCATCAATATCCATATAGCTCGATACTCAATATGTCTGAAGAGATAGAAATAACCAGTAAGTTTATCAGTAATATTCAGGAAATCGATCCTCAACAATGGAATGCCTTGCTACCCAAAGAAGGTAGTCATTATCCATTTGTTCAGCATCGCTTTTTAGCATTATTAGAATCCTCTGGTGTCGTCGGAAAAATAGATGATGAAAAAGAAGAAGCGTTTGATACAGGCTGGCAACCTTTTCACTATTGTGTATTTAAAGAAGAGCAGCTCATCGCTGCCATGCCTCTTTACCAAAAGCAACACAGTATGGGCGAATACGTGTTTGATTGGGGATGGGCTGACGCTTACCACCGATACGGACTGAGCTACTACCCTAAACTAACGGCCTGCATTCCCTTCACCCCGGTAACAGGGCCTAGATTATTGTTACATCCACAAGCACCTGAACATATCACTCGTTGGATAACACAAGACTTGTTGCAACAAACAAGGCAATCCGGGGCTTCATCAATACATGTGTTATTTCCAGAACCCTCTCTGTCAGAGCAATTTAAAGCACAGAACTGGCTGCAACGTAAAAGTGTGCAATTCCAATGGTTCAATCATCACTACACAAACTTTGAGGACTTTCTGGCAAACTTTAGTTCTCGCAAGCGCAAAAATGTGAGGAAAGAACGCGCAGGTATTGAAGATTCCGGCATCAAAATCGAACGCTTGTCTGGCAATGAGATAACACCACAACACATGCAGTTGTTTTTTCATTGCTACCAACAAACCTATTTAAAACGCAGCGGTCACGGTGGTTATCTGAATAGAGAGTTCTTCATGGGGCTTCTTGAAATCATGGCTGACAACTTAATGCTCGTCGTTGCATCCCGTAATTCGATTCCCATAGCATCGGCTTTGTATTTTAGAGACAACACTCACCTTTACGGCCGTTATTGGGGCTGCTTGCAAGACGTCAAGGATCTGCATTTTGAGTGTTGTTACTATCAGGGAATTGAATACTGTATTGAGCAAGGGTTAAAAGAATTTAACCCTGGTACACAAGGCGAGCACAAAATCCAGCGAGGCTTTGAACCCATTTTTTGTTACTCCAACCATTGGCTGGCTGAACCCGCCTTTCATAGAGCAGTACAAAATTTCTTATTGGAAGAAGAGCCTCATATCAACCTATACAAGCAAGAAGCTGAAAGACTACTGCCCTTTAAACAATAGTTTTTGACCTGTTTGCACCCCACCTAACACCAAAGCACCAACAATAAGGCCGATAAGCAAACTGAATAATACGGGCAGTATCATGGCAAGTGCGGAACCTATCACTTCGATATTCTCAGCCCAGAGACTGACAGGTTCCAACAAATGATGAATAAAGGGTACGCCATGAACAATAATACCGCCGCCAACAAGGAACATGGCAATGGTTCCAACTACCGACAAGGATTTCATCAAGAATGGGGCAAAACGTAATAAAGCTCTCCCCAAAGCACGTTTGAAAGGCTTTACACTGGAACCTTGAGCATCACGAAGCAGGTACAATCCAAGATCATCCAATTTTACGATAGCGGCCACCAGCCCATAAACAAACACTGTAAATCCGATCGCTAATAGTGAAAGTGACACTATTTGCTGACCCAATTCAGCCTCTTGCATAGACCCCAACATGATCACCACAATTTCAGCCGATAAAATGAAGTCAGTGCGTATAGCCCCTTGTACTTTTTTCTTCTCAAATTGCAGCATATCTGCATTAGGATCCGTTAACACCTGCATAATCTCCTGCTGATTACGCATATCGTCTTCGGGATCATGCAGAAATTTATGTGCCAATTTTTCAAATCCTTCAAAACACAAGTAAGCACCACCCAGCATCAGAAGAATCGTAATCAAAACAGGTAAGAAAGCGCTGATCAGCAGCGCTGAGGGAACAAGAATGAGTTTATTAAGAAAAGAGCCCTTAGCCACCGCCCAAACCACTGGCAGCTCCCGCTCTGCTCTAACTCCAGAGACCTGCTCAGCATTTAACGCCAAATCGTCGCCTAAAACACCTGCCGTTTTCTGAGCAGCAACTTTAGAAATAACAGCAACATCATCCAAAACCGTTGCAATATCATCAATGAGAGCTAATAAGTTACCAACAGCCATTTAAAATCCCTTAACTTTTGTGTGTAAATCGATTTAGATATTTTCACGAGTACGAAAATCAAAATGCGTAATAATCATAAGCATTTATATTCAGATAAGAAAGAATGAAATGCTTTTATATTTTTTATCTAAGGCTTATTAGTTATTAAATGAAATACCTCTGCAAGTTTATCTCACCACAGATCAAGAAAATGACATAACCTATTGTTTATAATGAAAATAATAAAAAACGTTAAACGCTGGCATTTGGCCATATCAATTCAGCTTATTACTCTAGAGGTAAATTAATTACTTTTTATTACAAGAAAATATTGGCTGTTTTCTTTGTCTCGGCTAGTATTTTTACCACCTTACTTTGAAAGGTACACATTTGTAATTGTAAACGTCTTTGCAACATTCTGAATTTAGTTATGTTTCGGTAAATAACAAAAATAATATCAATTAGAGTTGTCACACGATTTATCGCATCTCACGAAACATTTATTGGTTTACCTGCAGCACTCCCTGTTCAAATGTATGCAAACAACTATAAGGTGGTCTAATCACATGTCATTTAATCAACCGTTAGCGTCTTCAAAGACAGCTCTCGCAGTGTGTCTTGCTTTGGGTACTATCGGATCTGCCGCTGTCATGGCTGACGATATCAACACAACAGGTAAACAACCCTCAGTAGTCAAAACCATTAACCCATTATCTGAAACAAAGAAACCCTTTGTTAACAGTATTGGCAAATCAACCTACATTGTTCGCTTGCAATCGCCTTCTATCGCAGCGTACAACGGAGGAATTGGCGGTATGATGGGTACCAGCCTAAAATCCTCTGGTAAGAATGTACTGAATGTTAAAGCACCCGAGGTGCAAACCTACCGTACGTTTCTTGAAACTCAACAACGCAACGTGATGCAAGCCAGTAATCAAGCAATTGGTCGTGACATCAGTGTTAAATATCAATATAGCCATGTATTCAATGGTATGGCGATGGAGCTGACCGATCAGGAAGCCAAAGTTATCGCAAAGCTTCCTGGCGTGTTAAGTATTGAAAAAGAACGTTTTGAACAGCCCAACACCGATGCAGGCCCAGCCTGGATTGGAGCAACCAAATTCTGGGAATTCGATAAAAAAGGCTTAAAAGGCAATGCCGGTGAGGGCGTTGTTGTTGCCGTTCTGGATACAGGTATCAACCACGACCATGCTGCTTTTGCAGACATCGGTGGTGATGGTTACGACCATACCAACCCGCTAGGCAGCGGAAATTATATTCCAGGAAGCTACTGTGATGTCGTTGATCCTAATTTCTGTAACGATAAACTTATCGGTGCATGGAATATGGTTAACTCTCCACAGGATCCTCATTCACCAGAAGATTCCGATGGTCACGGTAGCCATACAGCGAGCACTGCAGCAGGTAACGTTGTCACTAACGCAACCTTGGTAGCACCAACCGCAGATTTGGTCGTAGAAGCTTCTGGTGTCGCTCCTCATGCGAACATTATCGCCTATGACGTTTGTATCGACAGTTGCCCAGGCTCTGCATTATTAGCAGCCGTTGAGCAAGTCGTTATTGACGCATCTGCACTACCTAATGGTATTCAAGCATTAAACTACTCTATTTCTGGTGGAGAAGATCCATACAATGATGCAGTAGAACTTGGCTTCCTGAACGCGACAGCAGCCGGTATTTACGTGGCTACCTCAGCGGGTAACAGTGGCCCAACAGCCGGTAGTACAGGCCATGCTTCACCCTGGGTTTCCACGACTGCCGCATTGACCCATAACAGAACGTTAGTGAATAGCGTTGTTGGCATGACCAGTGACGGAGCAAGTCTGGCTGATTTACAAGGTAAAGGCTTTACTTCAGCATACGGTCCTGCCGACATCGTTTATGCAGGTGATTTTCCAACCACTGACGGCACATCGAATGAAACCAATCCAGCTCAATGTCTAGAGCCATTCCCTCCCGGTCATTTTAACGGTGAAATCGTTATCTGTGATCGCGGTAGCATTGCTCGCGTAGACAAAGGTGCCAACGTATTAGCTGGCGGTGCAGGAGGTTTGATTCTTGTCAATGCCGCAGCAAATGGGGATTCAACCAGTAACGACGCTCATTACTTGCCAGCCGTTCACTTGGGCTACACAAATGGTCAAACATTGAAAGATTGGGTGGCTAACAATACCAATACTCGCGCTTCTATCGGTGGCAATTCATTACTGTTGGACAAAGATATTGCTGATATTACCGCAGGATTCAGTTCTCGTGGCCCAGCGTCCAAAATTGATGTTATCAAGCCTGATATTGGCGCTCCGGGTGTTGATATTATCGCAGCCTATAACACCACAGAAACCAGCTCTGGCGATGAGTATGGCTTCTTGTCAGGAACATCAATGTCCAGCCCTCACAACGCGGGCGCAGGCGCGCTTATTGCGGGCTCTACTGACTGGTCTCCTTATGCCATTAAATCGGCTATTATGATGACCTCCAAAGGCGCAGGGATCTTCAAAGAAGATGGGGAAACTCATGCGGATGCCTTCGACACGGGTGCGGGTCGTATTAACCTGAAAAACGTTCTGAACGCAGGTTTGATTCTGAATGAAACACCAGAGAACTTCCTGGCTGCCAACCCAGCCTTGGGTGGTGATCCCAAGTCGTTGAACATCGCCAGTATGCAAGATAACAACTGTGTACACGGCTGCACCTGGACAAGAACCGTCACCAATGTCAATGACCGTGCCACTTCATGGTTGTTGTCTGGCGTTTCTGAAGCAGCGGGCTTCAACGTTTCAGTAGATCCATTCTTCATTCGTCTCGAAAAAGGCGAAAGTGCAGATATTCAGGTCTCAGTAGATAGCGCCTTTGCTGAAGCAGATTGGAACTTTGGTCATGTGTTAATGTTCCCTCTGGATATCGATCTGGAAATCCTGCATATGCCAGTAGCCGCCTTTGCTTCCAAGTCGTCAACGCCATACATGGTTTACACCGTTGATCAAGCGGAAGTGAAAAAAGGCGATGTGGTAACCTACCAAATCGACCTGAGTAACGGCCCTCTTGAAGATACCATTACGGTAAGTTCAACCTTACCTCAAGGTCTGAGCTATGTTGAAGGTTCTGCGACTCAAAGCGTTGCCCAAGGTACCACTGACAGCGCATTTGCTTTCGATGGCAATAGCTTCAACTGGACAGGTACATTAAACAAATCAGCATTGGAGCTAAATGCCTCTACTGATTCACCAGCAGGTTACTTGCCTCTGAGTCTGTTTGGTGTAGCGCCTGAAACCTGTCCATCCAACTGTGACGATGGTGCGTTAATCTTCAGTGTTGATTCGTTCACCTTTAACGGTGCAACTTACGACCAGGTCATCTTCTCAATGAACGGTACTTTGGAAGTAGGTACAGCCAGCGGTGTAGCTATCTCTGCAACTAACAGTCAACTTCCAAACGAAGCGGCACCAAATAACATTTTGGCTCCGCTGTGGACAGATCTTGATCCTAGCTCGGGCGGTAACTTTTACGTTGCCTCATTGGGTGATGGAACCAATAGCTGGACTGTATTTGAGTGGGAGAATGTACCACGTTTCGGGACAGATCCTTCTGATCCGGCCAACACCCACAGCTTCCAAATCTGGATTGAAGCGGGTAACAGCGGCAACATCTGGTATACCTATGGCCCTCAAGGCGACTTGACAGGTGTTAACGTTACCGTTGGTATCGAAAACGAATCAGGAACCACAGGTACAAGCGTTTACTACAACGGACAAGGCACATTGCCAACAGCGGGTTCTGAGTTGAAAGCTCAAAACGTTGTCGGTGGTACTGCCAGCTTTACTTATCAAGCAACGGTTGATAAGTGTAAGCGCCATAAAGGTATTGTCAGTGAAGTAACCGTAACTAGCGGCACAGTCACGGAAAAGGCAATTGCTACTTCAAGCTGTGCCAGACGTCACTAATCGTTAATAAGCATGAGTAGCAACTCTGGTTGCTACACGTTTAAACAGACAATGCCAGTCAGACTGACTGGCATTTTTCGTTTTAAGCGTTGTATTTTCTTTTATATTGGGTTTCAGCCAAATAATTACTGTTTAATCAATTGAAAATCCAGAGTTACGATATCTAGCGGCTTTTACACTTTGCTCTCAATTAATCACCACAGAGAGCATAATATGAGCATCTTCGATCGATTTAATAGCAATTGGTGTGACTCGGGCTATAAATCACACGCAAATTCTTACCGTGACAGTATTGACCTCAACACAATTTCTCATGGCATCAGTTTGCTATGGCAAATGCGTTCAGATGAAACCATTGCCGAGTGTGTAAGCCTGTTGGCGCCAGAAGCATGGTTTGCACTGGACACAAACATTGCACTTTTAAGCAAGGCCGGATTAAGCGGCAACACCGATCAGGAAACCGCTGTGGGATTGTCTCGGATGGGTGATTATTTATTTACCTCTTCCCCCATCACAACCTATAGAGGACTCTACGACCATTTCCAGAACTATCTGGAAAACTCCAATCCTTACGCCAGAGAACTCAGTTTTAAGGAAATTGAGCAAGAGATTATCCTTGCTCCCAAAGATGAATTTAGTACAGCGATTGAATTAATTAAGTCAGACAAACCGCAACTACTTAATGCATTTATAATGGCAAAATCCATCATTGATATGGGCGAACTGCCACAACTGGATGTCTCTATTTCAGCGTCAGAGATCATTGGCTACGTCAAAACGGCGGTTGAAAAAGGTACACTTTATGTTGCAGGTCAAAAACTTGGTGCGGCACTGGGAACGGTCAGCCCATTCACTTCAGGAGGAATGGTACTTGCTCCCTGGGTTTCTCTAAGCAGTTTCTCTGGCTATATGAACACTCAGTCTCACTTGTATGATTTACTTGAGATTACTGCCCCTCTTAATGTACACAATGCCACTATCATTGAAGGCGTGAAAACAGCAATAAACGAAATTGACATTGGTGCGATGAAATCTGCATTCGCGGTTACCCCTTTCGGCGTGATCTTCACTTTATATGGCGTAGGTAAAAAATGCGCCGAAATCATTAAGGTAAAATCAAAAGATCACAATGCGTTGGCAGGTAAACTATTAACCATTGCCAAAGATTGGGAAAACAAATCTCTCGACAGATTAGTGTGCCTCATGTTGCTAGCAAATCAGGCAAAGGAACTTCGTGAACTCATCAAAGCTCTGTGCAACAAAAATACTCAGGATGCGCAAAATAAAATTGCAGGATGGCTAGAACCCTAAACTTCCCTGATACACGCTTTAAAAATAAGCTCCAAATTTGAAGTAAAGAAGCGGAAACAATAAGCAGAGTAAAACCTTCCATTTACTCTGCTGTTAACACTTTTCAAGACTCAAGCTTTCAGCCAAACCAGCAAATGGTTATTAGCCGGCATGTCGATGACGTGTGTTAACTGAAGTGAATGTTCAGAGGTAGATGCCCATTGTGTTAATTCATTGATATCACGATAGCCACCGAAGCCTTGTAAGCGAAGATGCTGATCAAATTCAAGATTACTCTGGCTGGTAAATTCCCCATCAAACTTGAATGGGCCATATTGGCAAAATACGCCATTCTTGGTCAAGTTCTCAGCAACCATTTGCATCATCAGCTTTGCTTCATCAGGCTGCATAATATGCGCAGTGTTAGCGGAAAAGACGGCATCAAATAGAGCCCCCGCATCAGGCCAGGGATCGACGCCAATTGTTAAAGTTAACGGCGATCGCCAATTACTGAGAGAGGCTTGATTATCAAGATTAGAGTCTTCACCCCAGGCAAGAATGCTGGGATGATTTTCTGGCACATCACTGGTTTGCCAGATTAGATGAGGCAGTGCCTGTGCAAAGAAAACAGAATGCTGCCCCGTACCAGAACCAATTTCCAGCACATGCCGAGACGGTGCAAAAAACTGCTGCAACTGTTCCAAAATCGGTAATTTATTATTCTCACACGCTTGGGAAAATCGCTTTTGCACTGTCTCGTTTTCTCTCTTTCTCTTACTTTGAAACGGTTATTTATAACTAATATTAGGCCCTAACCAGCGTTCTGCTTCTTCCAGGCTCATGCCTTTACGCTGGGCATATTCAGTTACCTGATCTTCCTGAATTTGCGCAACCGCAAAGTAACGCGACTCAGGGTGAGAGAAATACCAACCAGAAACCGAAGCGCCCGGCCACATAGCGTAGCTTTCGGTTAGCTTCATTCCCGTATTGGCTTCTGTATCCAACACCTTCCAGATACCCGCTTTCTCGGTATGCTCAGGGCACGCTGGGTAACCCGGAGCTGGACGAATGCCTTGATACTTCTCGCGGATCAACATGTCGTTATCCAGATCTTCATCCGGCGCATAGCCCCAATGTATTTTACGCACCTGCTGATGTAAATATTCAGCAAAGGCTTCTGCCAAACGATCACAGACCGCTTTTACCATAATGGCGTGGTAATCATCATGCTGCTTCTCGAAATGGCCTGCAATATCGTCTTCCGCGATACCCGCCGTTACCGCAAACGCACCGATATAATCATTCACACCAGCAGGCGCGATGTAATCACTCAAACAATGATTCGCGCCTTTAGGCTTCTCGGTTTGCTGACGCAACTGGCTACTGGTGTACAACACTTCGGAACGAGATTCATCAGCAAATATTTGAATATCGTCACCAACACGGTTAGCCGGGAACAAACCAAACACGCCTTTAGGCTGCAATTTATGCTCGTCTTTCAGTAATTTCAGCATGGCTTGAGCGTCATCGAACAGCTTCTTCGCTTCCTCACCCACCACTTCGTCATCAAGAATACGAGGGTATTTGCCCGCTAAAGACCAGGTCATAAAGAACGGTGTCCAGTCGATGTAATCAACCAAGGTGTCTATCGACACTTCAACACTCTGTACGCCCAGTTGCTTCGGCACTGGCGGCGTATAGCTGCTCCAGTCGGTCACAAATCCGTTCTCACGGGCTTGCGCTAATGTCACCGGACGGCTCTTGGGCTGGCGACGAGCGTGTTGCTCACGCACCACTTCATATTCATCTCGAATTTGCTGAACATATTCATCTTTCGCTGTTGGCGTCAGTAACTTCTGGCACACACCCACCGCACGAGACGCGTTAGGCACGTAAACCACCGGCCCTTCATAATTTTGTTCGATCTTCACAGCGGTGTGAGCTTTAGAGGTAGTCGCACCACCAATCAACAATGGAATATCGAAACCGGTGCGCTGCATTTCTTTAGCAACATGCACCATTTCATCAAGCGAAGGCGTGATCAAACCCGACAAACCAATGATGTCTGCATTCACTTCTTTGGCTTTTTTCAGAATGTCGGCACAAGGCACCATTACGCCCATGTCGATAATTTCGTAGTTATTACACTGCAACACCACGCCAACGATATTCTTACCAATGTCGTGAACATCGCCTTTTACCGTGGCTAACAAGATCTTACCGTTGCTGCTACCGGCTTCTTTTTCATCTTCAATGTAGGGTTCGAGGTAAGCAACGGCTTTCTTCATTACGCGCGCAGACTTCACCACTTGCGGCAAGAACATTTTGCCTTCACCAAACAAGTCACCAACCACATTCATGCCGTCCATCAACGGCCCTTCGATAACATGCAAAGGTTTTTCTGCCGCTAAACGCGCCGCTTCGGTGTCTTCTTCGATAAAGTCTGTAATACCTTTCACCAGCGCGTGTTCAAGGCGCTTGTTGACGGGCAGTGAACGCCATTCCAAATCTTCTTTTGCTGCCACTTTACCGCCACCTTGGTACTTAGGTGCAATATCCAGCAAGCGTTCAGTCGCATCGTCGCGACGATTCAGAATCACATCTTCAACAGCGTCACGTAGCTCTTTGGGAATTTCATCATACACTTCCAACTGACCGGCATTGACAATGCCCATATCCATACCCGCTTTAATCGCGTAGTACAGGAATACCGAGTGCATGGCTTCACGCACTGGATTGTTACCACGGAATGAGAAGGAAATATTCGACAAACCACCCGATACATGGCAGTGCGGCAAATTGGTAGTGATACGACGAGTCGCTTCAATGAAGTCGACAGCATAGTTGTTATGCTCTTCGATCCCGGTGGCAACCGCAAAAATGTTCGGATCGAAAATAATGTCTTCTGGTGGAAAGCCCACTTCATCCACCAAAATGCGATAAGAACGCTCACAAATCTCATATTTGCGCGCTTCGGTATCCGCCTGTCCTGTCTCATCAAAGGCCATCACCACAGTTGCTGCGCCATAGCGTCTAATCTTCTTGGCCTGTTCTTTGAAGTTCTCTTCGCCTTCTTTCAAGCTAATGGAGTTAACAATGGCTTTACCCTGAACACATTTAAGACCGGCTTCGATAACACTCCACTTGGAGGAGTCGATCATAATAGGTACGCGGGAAATATCCGGTTCAGAGGCAATCAAATTCAGGAAACGCACCATTGCCGCTTCGGAATCCAACATGGCTTCGTCCATGTTGATATCGATAATTTGTGCGCCACTTTCAACCTGCTGTCTGGCAACATCAAGGGCGGCTTCATAATCCCCATCAAGGATTAAACGCTTAAATTTTGCAGAGCCAGTAACGTTAGTACGTTCACCGACATTGATAAAACGGGCAGTTGCTTGAGACATAATATTCCCTATTAGTGGACAAAGGGTTCTAAACCGGACAATCGCATTTTCACTTCACGTTTCACCAACTTTCGTGGTTCAACGTTCGCCACCGCATCGGCAATGGCTTTGATGTGCTCAGGTGTGGAACCGCAACACCCTCCCACCAGGTTAACCAACCCGGCTCTCGCCCATTCACTGATTTGTTCCGCCATGTCTTGTGGCGACAAATCATACTCACCAAATTCGTTAGGAAGACCCGCATTCGGGTACGCTGATACATAGCGATCGGCAATATTGGAAATTTCCTGTACGTACTGGCGCAGTAAATCTGGGCCCAAAGCACAGTTCAATCCGAAAGTAATCGGATTCGCATGACGTAGCGAATAGTAGAAGGCTTCAGCGGTTTGACCCGACAAAGTACGACCAGAAGCATCAGTGATAGTGCCGGAAATCATAACCGGCAATTCCACCTGCATTTCTTCAAATACTTCATCAACGGCGTATACCGCAGCTTTGGCATTCAAGGTATCGAAAATGGTTTCGATCAGGATCAGGTCAACCCCACCTTCGATCAAACCTCGGCACGCTTCTTTATAGGCAGCAACCAATTGGTCAAAATTCACATTGCGCATACCAGGGTCGTTTACATCAGGGGAAATAGATGCAGTTCTGTTTGTTGGCCCTAGTACACCAGCGACGAAACGTGGTTTGTCGGGTGTTTTTTCGGTGTATTCCTGCGCAATCTTTTTGGCAATTCGAGCGGCAGCAACGTTAATTTCATAGGCAAATTCCTGCATATCGTAATCAGCCATTGAAATGGTAGTCGCGTTAAAAGTGTTGGTTTCCAGAATGTCGGAACCCGCGTCTAAAAACTTACCGTGAATTTCTTCAATAATTTGCGGTTGAGTCAGGGATAGAAGGTCGTTGTTACCTTTGACATCACTGTGCCAATCTTTAAAGCGTTCACCGCGATAATCAGACTCAGTGAGCTTATAGCCCTGGATCATGGTTCCCATACCGCCATCAAGCAACAGTATTCGCTTTTGCAACTGCTTCTCAAATAATGCCGCAGTATTGTTGTCAGTCACTTCATTTCCCCTCTGTTATGACGCTCATACACTACGTCGCCATGTCGAAATATTGTTTACTTACCGATTATTTAGTCAGCAGACAGTTCCGCCAGGTTATAAGGCGTTGTTTGATACACGTAATAATTCAACCAGTTGGTGAATAATAACGAACCATGAGCTCGCCACGTCACACGCGGCTCAGCCGTCGGATCATTATTAGTGAAATAGTTTTCAGGAAGTGCTGTTCCCACACCAGAATCAGCATCCCGCAAGTATTCTTGCTGCAAAGTGTTAGCATCATACTCTGGATGACCAGTCAAAAAAACTACCCGCTTATCACTTGATGCTACTAGATATGCCCCAACTTGATCAGACCCGGCTAATACCTGTAATCCGGGAATGCCTTCGTATTCTTCAATGGCAATTTGACCATATCTTGAGTGAGGCGCGCCAAACACAGGATCAAAACCTCGAACCAGTTCATTTAAAGGTTCATACACCTGATGCTCAAACACGCCAAACAGCTTGTTGTCACGAATTTGGCGATTCACGCCGTAGTGATAATACATAGCGGCGTGGGCAGCCCAGCACAGATAAAGGGTTGATTGCACATGACGACGCGCCCACTCCATCACCTGAGTAATTTTGTCCCAATAGGAAATGTCCTGATAAGGCATCAAGGCAATGGGCGCACCAGTGATAATCAAGCCATCGTAGAACTTATGTTCAACCTCGTCGAAATGGTGATAAAAGTTGTCCAAATGCTCTTGTGGCGTGTGTTTGGAAGCTCGGTTATCAATACGGATCAAATCAATATTAATCTGTAGCGGCGTGTTAGATAACAAGCGGCAAAGCTGCACTTCGGTTTGGATCTTGTTAGGCATGAGATTCAAAATGCCGACTTCCAGAGGACGAATGTCCTGATTACTGGCTCGTTCCGAATCCATGACAAAAATATTCTCGTTAAGAAGAATATTCTGCGCAGGTAAATCACTTGGAATTCGAATAGGCATTAGGTTTCACATCCACTAAGTCAACTATTTCAGCTAGATCGCTAACCATTCCTCCGTGAATCAAACAAACTGCTCCCGATATTGACGGAGAAATTAACATCTTTACGTCTAGACGTCTATAAGTATATTTATAATTTCCGGATCTCATCTGTATCTCCTCTTCGACATTCGCTGTAATATGCAAGCCCTATCAAGGCAGTCATATTTTGAGTATTCCCAAGCAAGGTTTTCCTATGTACGCCAGTATCAATCGTTTATGCATTTACCCGGTCAAATCCTTAAAAGGCATTGAAGTCCAACAAGCCAAATGTTTACCCACCGGTCTGGAATTCGATCGTGAATGGGTGGTTGTTGATCATAAAAACCGTTTCATGACTCAGCGCCAGCTTCCCAAAATGGCCACCATAGAAACCCACATTAGCAATGATAGTCTGGTTTTATCACACTCAGAGCATGGCGCGATTCACGTTCCTCTGAACACTCCACCTTGGCAGGATCCGAAAGCAGATACTCGGGAGATCATCGTTTGGAAAGATAAATGTCAGGCTTTTGATGAAGGAAAAGCCGTATCTGACTGGCTAACAGATGTATTGGAATTTGCTGCAAAAGGCACTCTGCATTTAATGCGTTTTCCTCAACAGGAAAAACGCGTAGTGCAGCCCAAGTTCACCCAACGTGACGACGGCGTTCTTAAATTTGCCGATGCCTGCCCTTATCTGGTGGTCAATACGGAATCACTGGACGCCTTAAATACCGAATTGGAACAACAGCAATTAAGCGCGATCGACATGAACCGTTTTCGCGGCAATATTGAGATTTCAGGCATTCCAGCCTGGCAAGAATACCAAAGCAGTAAAATGACGATTGGAGATGTCATACTAAAAGCGGAAGGGCCTTGTCATCGCTGCCCAATGCCGGGAATTGATCAATTGACTGGCATAACAAAAGAACCGGGGCAACCCTTTAAAACGCTTATGGAGCTTGATGTTCCGGAAGGGAAAAGCGGGGCTTATTTCGGAATGCATGCAACATTTTTGTCTGGTGAAGGAAATACCATCGCTGTTGGCGATCAGATAGAGCTGATTTAATTACAAACTATTACTTTATTTTTCATAGAGATATGAATCTCTAAACACGAGCATAAAGGAAAATTTCAAAGTTGGATTTATACTGGTTGAAAAAGCCGTTAATAAGCCATTGCATCCTGTTTGTATTTAGCTAGAATCAAGGGCTGAACAAAGGTGAATAGTTCATGTCAGAGCGCGGAGTATAGACTGGCATGCAAGTCAATTTTCTGTACCGGATCCATCCTGTCTAACCTTGATTGTGGCATTGTTTAATACTCTTTTCTCTGATCAACATTGAGCATAACCCATACTTAACCCTATAGATTAGCAGGAACGATTTTGGACTTACCTATCCCTCACAACATTGTGCCCCTTGATAACATTTTGCCAGATGAACCACTACTTATGATGGGAGCAGGCCCAGTGCCAATTCCAGCGAAAGTAGCGGCGGCCAACGGCATTGTTATCAATCACCTGGGAGATACAATGTCGCAAATTATTGAGCAGGTGAAGGTAATGGGTCGCTATGTCTTTCAGACGGAGCGCGGCACTATATTAGGTGTTGCGGGCCCAGGTTCCGCTGCCATGGAAATGGCGGTTGCCAACATCGTTGTCCCCGGCGATAAAGTCCTTAACATCTGTAATGGCTTCTTCAGTAACCGCTTGTGGGAGATGTCCAAGCGTATTGGTGCTGAAACGGTAAAACTGGAAGTGCCTGATGCTGTATCTGTTTCACCGCAACAGGTTGAAGAATACATCATCACTCATAAACCCAATGTGATTACCATTGTTCAAGGTGAAACCTCGAACACGGTATGCAATCATCAACTACCGGAAATTGCAGCGCTAGCCAAACGCTATGGCTGCTTCATTATCGTGGATGCAGTTTGTACGCTAAGCACTATGCCGTTAAAAATGGATGAATGGGGTGTAGATGCCGTTATTACGGGGGGTCAGAAAGGCTTGTCCTGTATTCCAGGCATCTCATTGGTAGGGTTCTCTGAAGCAGCTTGGACACACATCCACAATAGAAAGGACGACTTAAAGCACTGGTGTCTGGATGCCAAACTTGCGGATCAATTCTGGAACAAAAAATCCTATCACTACACAGCGCCAGTATCGGGCATTTTGGCTATTCACGAAGCATTGCGACTAATCTGCATTGAAACCCTGCCGATTCGCTTTGAACGTCATAGACGCTGCTCAGAAGCATTGCAAAATGGCATTGAAGCCATGGGATTAGAGCTGCATGTTCAGCCCGAATCAAGGCTTAATTCAGTAGTCGGTATTAACCTGCCTCAAGGCATTAATGGCAAGCAGTTGCTGTCTCAGATGTCTTCCCGTTATCGCGTTGAGATTTCCGGTTCATTTGGGCCGAACATAGTGCGTATTGGTCAAATGGGTGAACAATGCCGAGCGCATAACCTGTTCAGAACCTTGCATGCTTTAGGTTCAAGCATCAAGGCATTGGGGCATTCCGTTAACTTGCCTGCAGGCATGGCGATGCTTGAAGATACTTTGGGTAGAGCGAACCTTCCTGAATAATCCAGCAGGTATTATTCTCTTTAAATTGCCATTCTATTTGCCTACTCGAGGGATCCTTTACTCACCGTGTAGGCAAAAGTTCTAATTTCCACTACCATAAAAGTAATGTTTAAGCTTTATTAATCCGGTCGAAGCTTTGTCGTTTATTCAAGCAGTTAGAAACAAACGAGCCAATGTTATTGCTCGCCTTTGCTATATACCAAGAATCCTCGGTTGCTTGCTTGTTATCACACTTATTTGTTCTATTTTTTATCCCAATATTGGCGGCTGGATCGGAGCGGGTTTAATTATTCATGGCCTAATCTGGCCACAACTGGCTTATTTATATGCCAAATACAGTCCCTACTATCATACCGCCGAGTACCATAACCAGTTTGTAGATGCATGCTTTTACGGCCTTTGGTGCAGCACATTTGATTTTCAGGTATGGCCAACTGTGACTTTTTTTCTGGTCAATTCGCTCAATAACCTTGTCACGGGCGGTGTGAAAAACTTTGTTATTGGATTCTTTGCACTTTCAGGAACCATGACGCTTTCTGGCTACTTGCTTGACTCAAGTTTTCAACCAGATTCATCCTTAATTACCTCATTAATCGCTGGCTTTTGCATATACAGTTATGCTGTTCTTATTGGCTATATCTGCCGTATTTACATCAACAAAATACATTCCTCACGCGTTGAGGTACAAAACCAGCGTAACGAACTGATTCGAGCCAATGAAGAAATTTCAGCCATCAATGAAGTGGTAAAAACCATTAATTCCACACTGGATCTGGATGAAATCATGGATGCAGTACAAAAAGCGATGAAAAGCACTCTGAATTACACTCAGATGTGTTTGTTCATCCCAAGCAACCACAATACCTTGATTCCTAGCTATTTCAGAGGCGAAGGCATTTCAGAAGATATTATTATCGCGGTACGGGGCAAAGAGTTTCCTCTAAAACTCGGCTCCAGCATTATCACCGATGCATTTCAGAGAAACGAGGTCATTCTCTTTTCTCCAATAACAGAAAAAGTGATGGAAGGTATGTCATTACTTGATCGTGAACTCATTACTGCCGACCCAATCAAATCCTTACTGATCCACCCGTTAACCATTCAAGGAAAAGTCGTTGGTGTTATTGCTTTTGCCAATAACGAGGAAGATTTCAACCAGGTAGAATCCAGCATTTCTACGCTTGATCAACATCTGTCTCAAATAGCCGGGGCAGTCAATAACGCCTTGATTCATAGTGAACTGTCAAAAGCAAAAACCTTGGCAGAACAAGGAACCCGAGCCAAAAGCGAATTCCTGGCCAATATGAGCCATGAAATTAGAACCCCGATGAACGCGATTCTCGGGCTGGTAAAAATGGCACAGGAAACTGAAGATGAAACCTTGCGTAATGACTACTTAAACAAGGTTGATTCATCGGCCAAAAACCTGCTAACCATCATTAACGATATTCTGGACTTTTCAAAAATTGAAGCCGGCAAAGTCGAGCTCAGCAACAGAGAATTTAGCTTGTCGCAGGTACTCAGCGAACTCAATGGATTAATGAGTATCAAAGCCGAACAGAAAGGACTTATCTTCAAAATTAACAAGTCCAATGAAGTACCAGATTACTATTTCGGTGACGCGCTCAGACTAGGACAAGTCCTTCTAAACCTGGTAGGTAATTCCATCAAATTCACTGATCACGGTCATATATTTGTGAACGTTAAGCTCGTAAGTCAAAAAGATAACGAAACTTTTTTGGAATTTTCCGTGGAAGATACCGGGATAGGATTATCAGAATCGCAAGCAGAGAGGTTATTTCAATCTTTTGCCCAAGCTGATGCCTCAGTCACCAGAAAATTTGGCGGAACAGGCTTAGGATTGTCAATATCAAAGCACTTTGTTGAGCTAATGAATGGTTGCATTTGGGTTGAGAGCAAACTGAATGAAGGCTGCACTTTCTACTTTCGTATCTGCCTACGACAAATCAATAAAGAACTGGTAGATATACTACAAGAGACCAAACAACGTAGCCGTAGAGTTCTTATCATCGATTCTGACAAACAAACCATTAAGAGCATCGCAGAGGCGCTGCAAAAAATTCATTTTATTCCCGAATTCGCAACAGATGAAACCAAAGCTTTGGATAAATTGGCAACCGCCGACGACGAATTTTACGGATGCATTATTGTTGCAGATAACAATCCATCTGCCCTTACCTCTTTCCCCCAATCGGTTAAAGCAAGCACAACTTCCTCCCCCTTGCTAATGCTAACAACAGAAAACATTGCACAATACGCCAATGAACAAAATGCAGGAGCAAGCAACTATACAGGTTTGATCCCAAAACCCATTAATGAACAAAACTTGATTGATAATATTGTAGCGGCATATGAAACCTCTCCAGCACCAACATTAGCCGAACCATATCTTACAGACCCCAATATTCAAGAAGAGGCGGTTAACTCAAAAGAAACATTGAACGACAAGCATGTGCTTCTGGTAGAAGACAACGAAATCAATCAATTAGTAGCAGAACATATGTTGTTGAAAGCGGGGATGAAAGTGGTCATAGCGAACAATGGTGAAGAAGCACTGGAACAACTCTCTGCGCATAATGGTGGCTTCGATATTATATTGATGGATATACAAATGCCGGAAATGGATGGCCATACTGCAACGCAGATAATACGAGCCACAAAAGCGTTTTCACATATCCCCATTATCGCCATGACAGCCCATGCTTTCGATTCAGAAAAACAACGATGCATAGAGTCAGGCATGAATGACCACATATCCAAACCCATCAACCCCGAGATTGTATATAGTACGATGTCCAAGTGGTTGAATTAACACTATCAGTCGTCAGATGTTTTAAGTGCCATGCACTTCACGTGTGTCAGAGTGTTAGTGAATGTGCAATAACATGAAATACAGAGAAATATAGTGTCCCAAGTAACGAGCAAAGCAGTATCCCCACTTCAGTGGTTCAGACTGGTTATGGTGTACACCATAATCCCTCTTGTTTTATTTATCTGTGGAGGTGAGCTCGGTTGGTGGCAAGCATGGTTATATTCCTTGCTACTCATTATTTCAGGCATTGGCGGACGGATATGGGCTGAACAAAAGCATCCAGGGTTAACAGCCGAAAGGCAAAATTCAGAAAATATCCGAAACGCAAAACCTTGGGACAAAATACTTGCTCCACTGATGGCAATCAGTATCAGTTTTCCGATGGTGATTGTAGCAGGCTTAGATCATCGTTTTGGCTGGTCAGCCGACTTTCCACTATGGATAAACTTGATAGGATTCATATTGATATCCGCAGGATATGCTTTTGGCACTTGGGCCTTGATTGAAAACCGCTTTTTCTCCAGCGTAGTCCGCATTCAGATAGATCGAGGCCATAAGGTATGCAGCAGTGGCCCATACCAATTTGTTCGACACCCAGGTTATGCCGGTGTCGTCTTGGCTTCATTCGGTATTGTGCTCGCAATGGGATCGATGTGGTCACTCCTTCCTGCTGTAGTCGCATCAATCATCGCGTTGATTAGAACCGCACTTGAAGATCAGACTCTACAAAAAGAATTACCGGGCTATCAAGAATATGCTCAACGCGTGCGTTATCGGTTAATTCCGGGAATATATTAAAAAACAGGCGGCATACAAGCAGGGTTAAGCTCTAGCCCTTAACTAATTCCCTCGGACTTCCAAACAAAATAAAAACGCGAGCAACATATCGTGTCGCTCGCGTTTTGCCTGTACTTAAAAAATCCCACCTCGAAGCATGTGAGTGATTCGGTATCTAAGAGGTGGGAAAGGGGTGCACGTCCGAGGAGGTGCGCTACGCTAAAGGTTGCTCTTCAACTTCGTCTTTAAGTCCACTTTTAGCTTCTTCTTTCACTGTTTTCAGAAGCAACAAGTCACGAAGTTGAGATTCAATTTTTTGAGCCAATTCAACATTATCTTTCAAATACTTAACCGCATTGGCTTTACCCTGCCCAATACGTTCGCCGTTACAGCTATACCAAGCACCAGCTTTTTCTACAAATTTGTGCTGCACACCCAAATCAATTAATTCAGCTTCTTTGGAAATGCCTTCACCATACATGATTTGGAAATCGGCTTGCTTAAATGGTGGTGCCACTTTGTTCTTAACCACTTTCACTCGAGTTTCGTTTCCTACCACTTCATCACCGTCTTTAATCGCGCCCACTCGGCGGATATCCAAACGAACAGAAGCATAGAATTTCAAAGCGTTACCACCCGTTGTGGTTTCAGGGTTACCAAACATCACACCAATCTTCATACGGATCTGGTTAATGAAGATACACAGGGTGTTGGAGCGTTTGATATTCGCTGTCAATTTACGCAATGCCTGAGACATCAAACGCGCTTGCAAACCAACGTGAGAGTCACCCATCTCACCTTCAATTTCCGCTTTTGGTGTTAAAGCTGCTACCGAGTCAACAATAACCACATCAACCGCACCCGAACGAACCAGCATGTCACAGATTTCCAGCGCTTGTTCACCAGTGTCAGGTTGAGACACCAATAATTCGTCAACATTCACGCCAAGCTTTTTAGCGTAGACAGGATCCAACGCATGTTCGGCATCAACGAAGGCACAGGTTTTCCCAACCTTCTGAGCTTCTGCGATAACCTGCAAGGTGAGTGTTGTTTTACCAGAGGATTCAGGGCCGTATATTTCAACGACACGACCACAAGGCAATCCGCCGATACCCAATGCGATATCAATACTCAATGAGCCGGTGGAAATAGAATCAATGTCCATTGCCTGGTTGTCGCCCAATCGCATGATAGTTCCTTTACCAAACTGCTTTTCAATTTGCCCAAGTGCGGCAGAAAGCGCGCGAGATTTGTTATCATCCATTGTTGAATCCTCTTGTTTTTGTATTCAACTTTCCGATTGGAAAGCCAAATGAATTTTTTAGCGTAAACGGGTTATTAATGCGTTTTTATGTTGTGCATTTATCTTGTGTTTTAGAGCAACGAAACTCACTCATGTTTTATTACCTGTTCGTTGCAACACTATTTCTTTACAGCAGCTTCATTCTTACCAATCCGGATACCCCCAAAGCACTCACATAAAATCAACATAAAATTGCAGTAAGATGCTCTCAGTGTTATGGTTGGTTTCGAATCAGCTTTCAATGTTGAAGGAGTATACTGTATATCCATACAGTTACAATACTGGTTATAAAAGTTTTTTATAACCTATTGGAAATACAAGGAATTTTTACCCTTGTTTCGAGTAATCGCTGATCCTGACACTCTCCCTCTACAGGTAATATCAACCACCCCTTCCCTTGACGATTACGAATCCGATGCACAATGTCGTTAAAACTCATTCTGGCTTCGGCATTGCTGTCAATATGATAAATACGTTCCTCTTTTTGCTCTAGCAAAGTCCATAATATCTGGCAGGTATCATCCATAAATGAACAGGCCGGGATCCAGTTCACGTTAGCATGAATAGCTTTATTACCTTCTGCCATACCCTGTAAGGCAAAATACATGTTATTACCCGGCTGATGCCAATCAATTTGCCAGCCTAATCGACAAATCAATGCGTTAGGATTTACCTCTAAAACGCGTTGCTCACAGAGTATTTTTCCATGCCCGTATTCATCTTGAGCACTGCATTGAGAAGTAACCGTAAATGGCCCTTTGCTGTTCGCATCAAACACCATGGCTGTGCTGGTAAATAGGAACTGCATACCTCTGACATAGCAAATATGCGCCAGAAAACCTGCCCATTCGGGAGTGCCAACAGCAAAATGACATACCAATTCAGGCTTTACACTATCTATAAACTGAGAACAAGCTTCGTAATTTGATGGGTCAATATGATCACGATTCCAGACAATAACCCGATATCCTTGAGCTACAAGAACAGAGGCAAATCTTGGCGCTAAAGTGCCATTCATCCCGGTAATAACGGCACAACGCACTACAAAGCTTCCAAACAATACTGTAAAGCAAATTCAATGGTTTGAGCCCGCACAGAATGGCGGTCGCCTTCAAAGCGTTTGACTTGAGCTGAGACATTTCCATCCACATAACGTCCAAACCACACTGTGCCAACGGGCTTATCTGGCGTTCCTCCGGTTGGTCCCGCAACACCACTAACGGCAACCGCCATTTGCGCATTGGCTTGCTTTGCCGCACCTTGTGCCATTTGCTTCACAACCAGTTCCGACACAGCGCCATGCTCGATCAGTGCTTGCTCACTCACACCTACAAGCTCTTTTTTGGCCTCATTGCTATAAGTAATAAAACCTCGCTGGAACCATTCTGAACTGCCAGAAATACTGGTAATAGCATAACCTATACCGCCACCTGTGCAGGATTCAGCACAACTGATACTCCAACCTTTTTGCAATAGCTGCTTGCCAAGTTCTTCGGCAAGGTCAATTACCGTTTTGTTTAACGTCATAATGGTTGCTCAAACTCAATCGGAAAATGAGCCGTATTATGCATTCCAGACTTTTTGATAGGAAAGAAATTCAGTAAGAAATTATAGATGGCCGATTATTTAGAAGCTTGAGAGGTAAAATCAGCCCATTGGGAAGGCGTATTCACATTCATCATCAAGGATTCGTCAGGACAAGGTAATTCCAAGCGAGGAACGGCTTGAAACAAGCCACGAATTTTCTTATTTTCATCGGATGACAGCACCGATTCCAAATAAGCAACAACATCGTCATGGTAACGGATAAACAAAGGAAGTGGATGATGACGAAAATAACTCACTAAGACCTTTGGATCATCAGGGATAAGCGACACCAAAAGCTCACAGGTTAATAAAGGCATATCAACTGGCACTACCAGAAGATCATGTTGAACATGTAATAGCGCGGCATGGATCCCACCCAAAGGCCCGGAATCAGGGTAAACATCAGGAATACCGTTTAAGCCAGAATCACCGCTAATCAGAACTTGCTGAACTCCAACCTGTGATAGCAATGCCTTGCTCCGCTGTAACAATGTAATGCCATCAATCAACAACATCGCTTTATTCATTCCCATTCGGGAAGAACGTCCTCCAGCTAATACCAGGCCGAAAAAAGCCGCATTATTCATTATCAATTCTGAAGCCATTGCGAAGACAATTAATACCTGAAGGATACTGCTGAAATGAGTGTAAGAACAAGATAGAAAAAAGCCCACTAAACGATGAAGGGCAATCATCACTACATACCTGTTCCAAACTATCAGTCACCTGTAGAGAATTAGGAGCAAACCCTCAGCCGCAAGGAAGCGGCTGTGGAGCCTACATGGAAGTATCCACGGCGAGTTTGCGATAAATCTCTATGGGTGACTGACAATTAAACACAGCTATTTAGCGGGCCAAATATGACTTAAACTTTAAAGAGTCTATATCATGCAGTATAACTAAATGAGTTTTGGAGAAGTCTCGGTTAGCCAATCGTGTTACGCACTAACAACTGGAACTAACTAACCGGGACAGTCACTCCACTTTTACTACAGCACAATAGATGCCAACTTTAATAAACTATAAAAATCAATATGTTGTATAAATTCTGCATTTTTCATCAAATCGTATCTTCACCGTTTTAGTGCAATGCTGATCCATTTAGGTTCATCGTTTTACTAAAAACTATTGTTCCCTACACACCGACACCTCACCGACTGTATTTAGAGAGAAATTTACGGTGAATTGTTGATGCCGACTTTCCTCAATTAACTATTGCTCATAACACCAGCAAGAAAACCACAGGCATACAATATTGCACTCGACAAGGCTGGGTTCGTTAGGCATGATCCTCGGCCTAATATAAAAGCGCGTTAAGCGTTAATAATCAGTAACAGCAATTTCCCCGCAGGCATAATGAACACAGCGATACAAGACCTCGAACAACACACGCCGATGATGCAGCAATATCTGCGCATCAAAAAAGAACACCCGGACATTCTCCTTTTTTATCGTATGGGAGACTTTTACGAACTGTTCTATGAAGACGCGAAAAAAGCGGCGGAGTTGTTGGAGATATCGCTCACTGCGCGAGGAAAATCCGGCGGTAATGCTATCCCTATGGCGGGGGTTCCCTATCACGCTGTAGACAATTACCTCGGCAAGCTGGTCAAGTTGGGGCAATCGGTAGCCATTTGTGAGCAAATCGGCGATCCGGCGACCAGCAAAGGGCCGGTTGAACGTAAAGTAGTGCGTATTGTCACGCCCGGAACCATTACTGATGAAGCTTTATTGCAAAACAGTATCGACAATTTGCTTGCCGCTGTAGTGGAGAACAAAGGTAGATTTGGCTTCGCGACATTAGACATTACCAGCGGTCGTTTTGAGATCACCGAATTAGCCAGCGAAGCGGAACTGGAAGCGGAACTGGAACGTACTAAACCAGCAGAAATTCTCTATCCTGAAGGCTTTCAATATAGCTATTTGATCGACAAGCTTCCGGGTTTACGTCGTCGCCCTGATTGGGAATTCGACTTCGATACATCATGTACACAGCTCAATAAGCAATTCGGCACCAAAGAATTGAAAGGCTTCGGTATTGATGAAAAAGCCATGGTGCAAGCCATTTGCGCGGCGGGCGCCATGTTGCAATACGTCAAAGACACTCAACGCGCCGCCCTTCCCCATATTCGCCGCATTAGCGCCAATGACGATCAGCAAGTATTGCAGATGGATGCAGCCACTCGTCGCAACCTGGAACTGACCCAGAACCTTGCTGGCGGCACCGACAACACGCTGATTTCTGTTATTGATAAATGCAAAACCTCAATGGGCAGCCGTATGTTAAAACGCTGGTTGCATCAGCCCAGCATTGACCGTTTTGTGCTGACTCAGCGTCAGGAAGCGGTGTCGGCTCTAATGCAAAACGGATATCATGACATACAGGAATTATTGCGTCATGTCGGTGATGTGGAGCGTATATTAGCTCGCTTGGCGTTGCGTAATGCTCGCCCTCGCGATTTCAGCCGATTAAATACGTCGTTAGCTTTATTGCCAGAACTGCAATCTCATCTGGACGTTTTCGACAACAACTACCTGCAAGCCTTAGCCAGCACCATTTCCACTTTCCCGGAACAAGTCGAGCTATTAACACGCGCTATCAGCGACAACCCGCCCGTGGTGATCCGCGATGGCGGGGTTATTAGAGAAGGTTATCACTCTGAGTTGGACGAACTACGTTCCATGGCAGATGGTGCCACCGATTTACTGGCAAAAATCGAAATTCGTGAGCAAGAGCGTACTGGTCTTAGTTCATTGAAAGTCGCCTATAACAAGGTTCACGGCTTCTATATTGAAGTGAGTAAAGGCCAGGCGCATTTGGTGCCTGATGATTACACTCGTCGTCAAACCCTGAAAAACAACGAACGCTATATCATTCCTGAGCTGAAAGTGTACGAAGAAAAGGTACTCAGTAGTCAAAGCCGAGCGTTGGCATTAGAAAAGCAGCTTTACGATGAGTTGTTCGATTTGCTCATGCCACAACTTAACGCCATGCTCGATTGCGCTGCCGCCATTGCCGAACTGGACGTACTAGCGAACTTTGCGGAACGTGCTGAAACACTGGAATATAGTCGCCCCGAGCTAACCGACGACACCGAAATCAGCTTTGCTCGCGGTCGTCATCCTGTGGTTGAACAAAAAACGGCAACGCCTTTTATTGCCAATCCCATCTTGATTGATCACAGCCGTAAAATGCTGATCGTCACCGGCCCCAACATGGGTGGTAAATCCACTTACATGCGTCAAACCGCATTGATTGTGTTACTCGCTTACGTTGGCAGTTTTGTTCCAGCGGAAGAATGTCGTATCGGCAAGGTTGACCGTATATTCACGCGTATTGGCGCGTCTGACGATTTGGCGTCCGGTCGTTCAACCTTCATGGTGGAAATGACCGAAACCGCCAATATTCTTAACAACGCCACCGAGCACAGCCTGGTGTTAATGGACGAAATTGGTCGAGGCACCAGCACTTACGATGGCATGTCGCTCGCGTGGGCCTGTGCCGAATATCTGGTTCATAAGCTCAAGGCTTATTGCTTGTTTGCCACTCACTATTTTGAGCTGACCAAATTGGTGGAACGTCACGACAATTTAGCCAATGTGCATCTCGACGCTATGGAATACGACGGCGGTATTCGCTTTATGCACGCCGTTCAGGAAGGCTCAGCTGATCGCAGTTACGGCTTGCAGGTAGCGCAACTGGCAGGCGTGCCCAACGTGGTCATTAACGCAGCCAAGTTCAAATTAAAAGAACTGGAAGAGCAGTCGGCATCATCTAATACTCAATCCTCTGCCGCAGAAAAAGCCGTTATCAGTTACGCTGAACAGCTTGATTTACTATCAGCCGACCACCCGGCGTTGAAGGCATTGCAAGGTATTAACCCCGATGATCTCACGCCGAAAATGGCACTGGATGAATTGTATCGTCTGGTGAAATTGGCAAAAGACGCTTAGTCGATATCAAATACGGTTCACTGGTGCATGTCTTGCACAGGCATCAGTGAATTTCATTTAAAGCCAGTCGTATCAAAGCCCAACCTCTGCAACAATTCCAAAAAGTTGCTAATCATAATAGGTTTTGCAAGAAAGCCCTTCGCTCCCAAAGATATCGCTTCTCTCACATTTTTTTCCGTACTGTTGGCAGTACACATAATCACTTGAATGTCAGGATAATTTTCACGCACCCAACGCAAAATAGACATGCCATCTGTATCAGGCAACTTAATATCCAGCAACATGACTTGATAATATTTACTCTGCAATTGTTCTTTTGCTTGAACCCCATTACAGACGGTGTCTACACTATCAAATCCAAGTTTCACCAAGAGCATCTTTTGATAAGTGCGAACAGACTCGACATCATCCACAATTAACGCATTTACAGTATTCATTTTGATGCAAGGCAAACTCATGAGTTCCCCCTTTATGGCTCCGTAACAATTAGGTTTAGCACAATCTGGCAAAATTGCTCTGAGGTATTAAAAGTACGTTTACAGACGTATCCACAAACAACAACTAAACTGAGAACTAAAAGCACCGAATAGAGACCAACTAACCAGTTCGCCTCGAACAGGCGTGGAGATTATTACCCAATACGTAATTAGCGCGTCTTTTCGATTGTTTGCGGGCATGCAAATGCGTATACTATAGCGCCATCTGTTCGAGTGCTTTTTCGGCACGAAGTCGTAACAAAATCCAACGTCTTAGGTTTCTCAATGACTAATTACATATTCGTCACAGGTGGTGTTGTTTCATCACTAGGTAAAGGAATTGCTGCTGCATCTTTGGGTGCAATTTTAGAGGCACGAGGCCTCAAAGTTACCATGCTAAAACTCGACCCTTACATTAACGTCGACCCCGGCACAATGAGCCCAATTCAGCATGGTGAAGTGTTTGTTACAGACGATGGTGCAGAAACCGACCTCGACCTGGGTCACTACGAGCGCTTTATTCGCACTCGCATGACCAAGAAGAACAACTTCACAACAGGTCGTGTTTATGAGGACGTTATCAAGAAAGAACGTCGCGGTGATTATCTGGGTGCAACCATTCAGGTTATCCCTCACATTACCAACGAAATTAAACGCCGAGTTCAAGAAGGTGCGGAAGGGACAGACATCGCTATCGTTGAAATCGGTGGCACAGTGGGCGACATTGAATCACAACCTTTCCTTGAAGCCATTCGCCAATTAGGTACAGAAATCGGCCGTCACCGTGCTATGTACATGCACTTAACGTTAGTGCCTTACATGAGCGCTTCAGGTGAAATCAAAACCAAGCCAACCCAGCACTCGGTAAAAGAAATCCGTTCTATCGGTATTCAACCCGATATTCTGGTGTGCCGTTCTGAGAAGCCGTTACCTGCCAACGAACGTGCAAAAATCGCGCTATTTACCAACGTACCAGAAAAAGCCGTTATTTCATTGAAAGATGCCGACAGCATCTACCGTATTCCAGCCATGTTGAAGGCGCAAAATATGGATGAGCTGGTGGTTAATCACTTCGGTATTGAATGTAAGGAAGCCGATTTGGTTGAATGGGAACAGGTGCTATACGCAGAATCCAACCCAAGTGGCGAAGTCACAGTCGGCATGGTCGGCAAATACGTTGAACTACCCGACGCCTATAAATCCGTTAACGAAGCACTGAAACACGCCGGTTTGAAAAACCGCGTTACGGTCAATATCAAATATATTGATTCGCAAGATGTTGAGAGCAAAGGCACACAAATTCTGGATGGACTAGACGCTATTCTGGTGCCTGGAGGCTTTGGTGAGCGTGGTATCGAAGGCAAGATCCTCACAGCTCAATACGCTCGCGAAAATAAAATACCCTACCTGGGCATCTGTTTGGGCATGCAAGTAGCATTAATTGAATTTGCCAGACACGTCGCAAATATGGAAAATGCCAACAGCACCGAGTTTAACCCCAACACGCCATACCCGGTTGTCGGTCTGATTACAGAATGGCAAGACAGCACGGGCAGCGTAGAACAAAGAACGGAAAAC
Source organism: Paraneptunicella aestuarii (assembly GCF_019900845.1). Taxonomy (NCBI): domain Bacteria; kingdom Pseudomonadati; phylum Pseudomonadota; class Gammaproteobacteria; order Alteromonadales; family Alteromonadaceae; genus Paraneptunicella; species Paraneptunicella aestuarii. The sequence continues at coordinate 3,844,760 of NZ_CP074570.1, forward strand.
TCGGATTTGGGTGGCACTATGCGTTTGGGAAGCCAGCTATGTCATGTACTCCCAGACAGCAAAGCGAGAGAAATGTACGGCTCAGACAGCATTTATGAGCGTCATCGCCACCGCTACGAGGTAAACAACAACCTATTACCACAATTACAAGAAGCAGGTTTAAAAGTGACAGGATTGTCGACTGACCGCAAACTGGTAGAGATCATCGAATTACCTGATCATCCCTGGTTTGTCGCAGGACAATTTCACCCTGAGTTTAACTCTACACCCCGCGACGGGCACCCTCTGTTTGAAGGGTTTATAGCCGCAGCGGTTCAGCACCAAAAAGAGGAACATTAGGCTGACCAAACCATGTTGCCATATCCGCGGCGAACGCAATAACCGCAAGCGATATGGCACAGACATGGTGCATAACAAGTCTGGATCCTTGAAACCTATTTCACATTATTTACGGGGCAGCATTAACAATGTCACAGATTACGAAAATCATTGGTAGAGAAGTACTTGATTCGCGCGGCAATCCAACGGTAGAAGCCGAAGTTTACCTGGATTCCGGCAAATGGGGACGCGCATGTGCGCCATCAGGTGCTTCAACAGGTTCCAGAGAAGCATTGGAATTGCGTGACGGTGATAAAGGCCGCTACATGGGCAAAGGCGTAGAAAAAGCCGTTGCCGCAGTAAACAACGAAATTCAGCAAGCCTTGTTAGGCAAAGACGCCCTGGATCAAGCAGGTATCGACCAAATCATGATCGACCTGGACGGCACTGAAAACAAAGAAAAACTCGGCGCTAACGCCATTTTGGCCGTGTCTCTGGCAGCAGCGAAAGCGGCAGCAGAAGAAAAAGGCGTTCCACTTTATGCTCATATTGCTGATTTGAACGGCACTCCAGGCCAATACAGCATGCCAGTGCCCATGATGAACATCTTGAACGGTGGCGAGCACGCCGACAACAACGTTGATATTCAAGAATTCATGGTGCAGCCAGTTGGCGTATCCAGCTTCAAAGAAGCATTACGCATGGGTGCGGAAATCTTCCACAACCTGAAAAAAGTATTGAATGACAAAGGTTTGAGCACAGCCGTTGGTGACGAAGGCGGTTTCGCACCTAACCTGAGCTCTAATGAAGAAGCCTTGGCTGTTATCGTAGAAGCCGTGAAAAACGCAGGCTACGAAATGGATAAAGACGTCACGCTAGCACTAGACTGCGCAGCGTCTGAATTCTACTCAAACGGCACTTACGACCTGAAAGGCGAAGGCAAACAATTCGATTCAAACGGCTTTGGTGACTACCTGGCAGAACTGAGCAGCAAGTACCCTATCGTTTCTATCGAAGACGGTTTGGACGAAAGCGACTGGGACGGTTGGAGCTACCTGACCAAGAAAATCGGCGACCGCGTTCAATTGGTCGGCGACGACTTGTTCGTCACCAACACCAAAATCCTGAGCCGTGGTATCGAAAATGGCGTGGCTAACTCGATTCTGATCAAATTCAACCAAATCGGTTCTCTAACCGAAACCTTGAACGCCATCAGAATGGCAAAAGAAGCCGGCTACACTGCGGTTATTTCACATCGTAGCGGCGAAACCGAAGACGCCACCATCGCAGATTTGGCAGTAGGCACAGCCGCAGGTCAAATCAAAACCGGTTCACTCTGTCGTTCAGACCGTGTTGCCAAGTACAACCAATTGTTGCGTATTGAAGAGCAATTGGGCGACAAAGTGCAATACGCTGGTCGTAGCGCAATTAAAGGCCAATAGGCAAAATTCACAACGCCGCTATGCTCTGCTTAGGCAGAATGAGCGGCGTTTTTGCCTCTGACTTTTAGTTAGCGCCACATCAAGCCATCCAGAGCTGAGACCATGGTTTCCTCGTCAGGTAAACAGACCACCATTTTCCTTAATGGCGCCTCTCGACAAGCCTCTTATGCAGAGCTATGTAATGCGCTGTACGATAAGTCGATTCTGGAACTGGCAGAACACCCCACCCTCAGCAAAACCGCATTACAACAACGACTAGGCAGCCTCACCTATTACGTGAACCTGGCAGCCGAAAAGCTACTTAACTGCGACACACCGCTAGAATTAGATCTTTACAACGGAAGCTGGCAAGGCGCACAAAGCCTGACTTGTAAAACCGAAAACAGCAATACCGAAACCGCCACCAAATGGCTGCTAAAACACGCCCAACCCGGTTTAGTGGTTCCGGTTTATGTAGAAGAACAGCGCGTTGAATACATCGAGCTCGACGTAGTCGACAAGATCGACCTCGACAACAACAAGTTCAGGCTCAACAAACACGGCTGGTTCACCTTCGACGGAATTCACCTGTCATGCCCCATGACCAACCAAGGCGAATCTGGCGCGACTCACTCACCCATGACCAGCATTCGCGTACTTAAACCCAGCAAAGGTTACCTCACTGCCGCTTGCTGTGGACACTGCTGGAACTTAAAAGGCAAAGCCACCACCCCCCGCAGATTATCCCTGCGACAACTCCTGCTCACGACACAGATCAACTGGAAAACCTACAAGTTACATACTGCTAGAAAGTAGGTTTGGTTAATCATTCAGCTCTCCCCCCTTTTTAGGTAACGCTAATAATTGCAATTATATATATTTCAAATATAATTTGGTTACTTTTAATACCTTTTATAAATTATGAATAGTGTTCTAAGAAGAAAAACAGCAATGCTTCTTCATCAAATTGAAGAGTCATTAGGTGAATTTATATTAAAAAATGGGGATTCTTCCTCACTGAATTTGGAAACACTGGAAAATATTCTTAAAAGGGAAGTGGATAAAGGAAGACGATTCAACAAAGGTTCAATAAAAGACATCGTTGAAGCAACTTATTTAGATGAGATTTTTGGCTTTGCTCTGGACATTACACAAGACACTAGTATAGGGGATTCAATAAATTATATTTATTCTCTATTTCATCACCTTGACATTTATGAAATCAGAAATGCAATTTCCCACCCTAATAGGCAATTTTGGGATTGTTATTGGTATAGAGTAGCAGCTATAGCAAGCGACCCCGTCAATGAAATATTAGGTTTAGAATCAGTTAAACAAACTCTAGTAGCTGCCGAAAACAATTTGATAGTTGACCCACCTGAAGAATGGGTCAATAAAATCATTTGGCAAATTCCCAATAATTTACCACATACATTTGATCATGGACTAACTGGCTTAATTGGACGTAATAAAGAGATAGATGAGTTAAAAAAACATATATCAAATCCAAGAGTTAACACTATAGCCCTAGTTGCTCCAGGAGGTGCTGGAAAAACAGCATTAGCACTTGATCTTTTAGAAAAATTGATTTCAACCCCGAGCTCTTCAAAGTTTATAGATGCTGTCATCTACACAACTATGAAAACTGAAAAATTAACTACAGATGGAGTTGTATCTTTAGATGCAATAGAAACAATTGGTGAACTTCAAGAAGCAATAGTTTCTTCCATAAACATTGTATTTGATGAGTCATTTGAAACATTTGATGAAGCAATAAAGGACATGCAGGATAGAAAAATTCTACTTTGCATAGACAATCTAGAAACCCTTTTGAGAGATACACCACAAGCTTTTGAAGAATTAAATTATACCTTACCGGTTCAGTGGCAAATATTAGTAACGAGTAGAGTTTCTGTATCCAATGCGACAGTTTTAAGTTTAGATACACTGAAACAAAAATCTGCAATCCATTTAGCAAGAACTTATGCATCAAAAAAAGGTTCTCTCGAGCTAAAGGAGGAAATTTACTCTTCACTTATTAAGAGCTGTTACTATAATCCTTTAGCTATCAGGCTGACCATTGATTTATTGATAGCCGGAAAAGATTTACCTACATCAGTTGGTGTTGCAAACAAAGAAATAGCCGAGTTTTCATATAACAATTTGATAGAAACTTTAAGTGAAGATTCAATTGAAATATTGGAAACCATATTTGTTGAAGGTGATTCGAATAGATTATCATTATGTGAATTATTAGATCGCTCTTTAGATGACATTGCAATATCAATATTAGAATTATCTAAAACCAGTTTAGTTAGAAGAAACTCGACAGAACAAGGTGAAACATACAGCCTAAGCGACTCTGTACGAGGCCTACTACTTATTTCACCGAGAAATATAAAAGCAAGAACAAAAATTCAAAATAAAATTCACCAAAGACGAAAATTATCAAATGAAATAGACATCAGAAGAGCTCAAAAAAGCATACCACAATGGCACATTGAATTTGTTCCTAAAAACCTTAAGGAAAACTTCAAAGTCTTCATCTCTAGTATAATAAGACATCTAAATAAAGCTAGACAAAGCATTGAGACTGCGGCGTCACTCTATAGAAAACTAAAAGAAGCAGAATCATTTTACTCTGATGAATACTTATTCCACAAAATTTTTGGAATTGTTTTAGAAACCCTCAAAGACTACAATGCTGCAGAAAATAGTTATAAGAAAGCTGCTAAACTAAACCCTGAAGACCCATCATCCAAGTATCAATTGGCCAGATTATATCATTCCACAAAACGTTATGATGAGGCATTAAATCAATACCAAAATTTAATAGAAATGAAGTGGATTAATGAGCAAAAAGAAAATATTTCATTCGGTAAGTCCATACTAAACGGATATTATTTATCACTATTATTTTCAGGTCAATATACTCGAATAGAGGAGGAAACTAAAGATTGGAAGAAAATGGGGATTTATAGGGGGATAGTGGGAACTTTTAGAGTTAGCAGCCTAAAAAGACAAGCCGAAAACACAAGCGAATCAGATCCACAAACAACAATTAACTTTCTAATACGAGCATCAAAAATTTTAGACGATGTATTTAGAAATGATGGATATGTTCAATTTTCTAATAAGCAGGCCATAAAATTATTCGATGAAATTGAATTTTGCTTTTCAAAATCTGCATATCAAGAATTTAGAGAAGAGGGAAAACTTCTATTGGAATTCATATCCAAACATTTATTTGAAGTTATAAGTGAAGAAAAACAATATGATGTAAAACCACTTATAGAAAAGTTAAGCGATATTGCCATATATGGAAACCCATTTACAGCCGAGGTATGGAAAGATATTTCAAATTCTTCATACTCATACGAAAAAGAAGAGGATGGAGTTCCTATTGGGCTGATTTTAGTAAAAATTTCGAGTAGACCAAGCAGTGCAAGCTATTTATTTGCCAAAGATAAATATGGCACTGATTTCTATCTACATTATGAGCAATTTAAAGATGGAAATTGGAAAGTATGGAGCCAGCTGTCTGTCAACGATAACCTTTTTATTGTAGCAAATCACGATGAAGCAAAAGCAGGAAAAGCCATCCCTGTTAGCGAAATATATTTATTAGATGATCTTTAGCTCTCTTAATTATCTAAATACCGGATAGCGCTTCGCGCTTCCGGTACGACAGAAAAACAAATTCCCTAGCCTCAAAACGCCTCCCCCCTAAATTCCCCCATTTTTAAATCTTCACTTGACCTCAAAAGCAATACGCGGTATCTATAACGCCGTCGTGACATTTCATTTACGACCATTTATTGAAATTTTTATCTCTGGAAATAGCGTTTTTTATGACATTTTTGCTCCTCAACAACCTCTTTCTCATGGCAGCCAAGACTGCACGGGTGGGTTGTATTTGTCATAAAGACACAGCGTAAAAAACGCAACAAGATAAACAACCGAATTTTAAGAACCCGTGCCAAGCACGGGTTTTTTCGTTTTTAGGCCATACTTGTTTTGAATTTTAAATTTGGAATTCTAGATTTTGGCAACCGGAATGAAACATTGGAGTTAACATGTCAAATCAGGTTTTATTGTTTGATACCACCTTGCGCGATGGAGAGCAGGCGTTAGCGGCGAGCTTGACCGTGAAGGAAAAGCTGCAGATCGCCATGGCGCTGGAAAGGTTGGGTGTCGATATTATCGAAGCAGGTTTTCCTGTGTCGTCTCCGGGTGACTTTGAATCGGTACGTACTATTGCCAGCCATATTACTCAGTCTCGCGTATGTGGCTTGGCAAGGGCATTGGAAAAAGACATCGACGCTTGCGGGCAAGCCTTGAGCATCGCTGAACAATTTCGCATTCATACCTTTATTGCCACGTCAGAAATTCACGTTAACGACAAGTTGCGTATGTCGAACGACGACGTGTTAGACATGGCAGTCAAAGCCATTAAGCACGCTCGCAAGTATACCGACGATGTGGAATTTTCCAGTGAAGATGCCGGGCGTACCGATATCGATTTTCTGTGCCGCATTGTGGAAGCCGCTATTAACGCTGGCGCAACTACGATTAACATTCCGGATACCGTAGGTTACACCACGCCAACCGAGTTTGGCGGCATTATCAAAACCCTGTTTAACAGGGTTCCCAATATTGATAAAGCCATTGTGTCGGTGCATTGCCATAACGATTTGGGCTTGGCTGTAGCCAATTCATTAGCCGCGGTTGAGAACGGCGCTCGGCAGATTGAGTGTACAATTAATGGTATTGGCGAACGAGCAGGTAACTGCGCGTTAGAAGAAATCGCCATGATCATGAAAACCCGCGAAGCCTTGTTGGGTTATCACACCAACATCAAAACCACAGAAATTTCTCGGACTTCCAAGCTGGTCAGCCAATTGTGCAACATGCCTGTACAGGCAAACAAAGCCATTGTTGGCGCAAACGCCTTTAGCCACTCTTCCGGCATTCATCAGGACGGTGTATTAAAAGCGCAAAACACCTATGAAATCATGACCCCAGAAAGTGTTGGCATTAACAAAAACAGTTTGAACTTGACCTCACGTTCAGGCCGCCATGTTATCAAACATCGTATGCACGAATTAGGCTACAAGGACAACGATTACGACATGGATCGCCTGTACGCCGACTTTTTGCAGTTGGCAGACAAAAAAGGCCAGGTCTTCGACTATGATTTGGAAGCCTTGGTGTTCTTCGATCAGAACAAACAGGAACAAGCCTTCTACAAATTGCAGTATCTACATGCCAATTCAGGCCACAACATTGTTCCTACCGCCACGGTCACATTGAAAATGGGCGAGATTGAAGCCACCGAAGCCGCCACTGGTGTCGGCCCGGTGGATGCGGCATTCAACGCAATACTAAATGCCAGTGGGTTAACCAATATCGACATTGTAGACTTCAAGCTGGATTCCAAAGGCGAAGGTGCCGATGCTTTGGCACAAGTGAGCCTGATCGCCGAATACAAAGGGCGTAAATTTAATGGTATTGGCTTGGCAACCGACATCGTCGAAGCTGGCGTGAATGCCTTAACTTACGTATTGAACAACACTTACTTGGCTGACCAGATTGATCAGCAGAAACAACAACAGAAGATTGCAGGTATTTAAATGGCAACACATCACTTAGCAGTATTGTCCGGGGACGGCATTGGGCCAGAAATTATGGCCGAAGCGATGAAGGTATTAGCAGCGGTAAGCAATAAATTCGCGCTGGATATTAGCACACAGGAATATGATGTGGGTGGATGCGCCATTGACAATCATGGTCACGCATTACCGGAAGCCACTTTAAAAGGTTGTGAACAAGCTGATGCGATTTTGTTTGGCTCTATCGGCGGCCCCAAATGGGATTCATTGCCATTGGAAGAACGCCCGGAACGTGCTGCGCTGTTAACCTTACGTAGCCACTTTGATTTATTCGGCAACTTGCGCCCCGCCAAAATTTACTCAGGCTTAGAGCATTTATCTCCCTTAAGAGCCGACATCGCCGAGCGTGGGTTCAATACATTAGTAGTGCGCGAACTAACCAGCGGTATTTATTTCGGTGAGCCCAAAGGCATTGAAGGAGAAGGCGAAGCACAATTTGCCTACGACACCATGCGCTATACCCGCCCGGAAATTCGCCGTATTGCCGAAGTGGCTTTTCAGGCTGCAGAAAAACGTAACCACAAAGTGACATCGGTTGATAAAGCCAACGTGTTAAAGTGCAGCCGCTTGTGGCGTGAGATTGTGGAAGAAGTCGCTAAAGGCTATCCCAACGTGGAGCTTGAACACATTTATATCGACAACGCGACCATGCAGTTGATCCGCGATCCGGGACAATTCGACGTTATGCTTTGCTCGAACCTGTTTGGTGACATTTTGTCTGACGAATGCGCCATGATCACAGGCTCAATGGGCTTGCTGCCTTCTGCCAGTATCAATGCATCCGGTTTTGGTATGTACGAACCTGCTGGTGGCTCAGCCCCGGATATTGCGGGCAAAGGCATTGCCAACCCTATCGCGCAAATCCTGTCATTAGCCATGTTGTTGCGTTACAGCTTAAATTTGGAAGAAGCCGCCGACACCATTGAGCAAGCTGTTGCCAAAACCATGGCAGACCGCATTTTCACTGGTGAGTTATTAAGTGCCAATGAAAGACATTTAGCTAAATCTACTCGCGAAGTTGGCGACTACATCGTTAACTGCATCGTCAACAGTACCAAGGAGTCGTAATCATGGGACAAACCCTGTACGAAAAAATCTGGAATGCTCACATCGTCGAACAAATCGGTGATGACACCCTGATTTATATTGATCGTCATTTAATCCATGAAGTGACTTCACCCCAGGCTTTCTCTGGTTTGGACGAAAAAGGCCGTCAAGTGCGTCGCCCTGATAAAACCTTCGCCACCATGGATCACAGTATTTCCACGCGCTCATTGGCGATTGATGCTTGCGGTGCCGACAACGCATTGCAACTTCAAACGCTGGCGGAAAACTGCGCTAAACACAATATCGAGCTGTATCCTGTAGGCCATAAAAAACAAGGTATTATCCACGTTATTGCACCGGAGCAAGGCGTGATTCAACCGGGTATGACGGTTGTTTGTGGTGATTCGCACACCGCAACACACGGGGCTTTTGGTGCTTTAGCCTTTGGTATCGGAACGTCACAGGTTGAGCATGTATTGGCAACGCAAACCTTGAAGCAATCCAAAGCCAAAACCATGCGAGTATCTGTGAACGGCAAGTTGCCAATGGGCATTACCGCCAAAGACATCATTCTCGCCATTATTGGTGAAATTGGTCATGCAGGCGCTACCGGACACGTGATTGAATATGCGGGTTCCGCCATTGAAGCCTTATCAATGGAAGAGCGCATGACCATCTGTAACATGAGTATTGAAGCTGGAGCTAAAGCGGGATTGATTGCCCCCGATGCCACCACCATTGCTTATTTGCAAGGCCGTGAAAAATCGCCTCAAGGTGCTGATTGGGAAGCTGCTGTTGCTTATTGGCAAAACCTGAAAACCGACAACGACGCCACATTCGACAAAGAAGTGGTATTACAAGCGGAAGACATCGAACCGCAAGTTACCTGGGGAACAAACCCAGGGCAAGTGATTGGCATTAACACGCCAGTACCTGCACCAGAAGATTTCTCTGATTCCGTAGAGCAGGAATCCACCAAAAAAGCCTTGCGTTATATGAGCTTAAGCTCAGGTCAGAAGCTGTCTGATATTCCTGTCAGCCATGTTTTCATTGGTTCTTGTACCAACAGCCGTATTGAAGATTTGCGTGCAGCGGCAGACATTGCCAAGCGCGGAAAAGTCGCAGATGGTGTCACCGCCATTGTGGTTCCCGGCTCAGGTCAGGTGAAAGCGCAGGCTGAAGCCGAAGGCTTGGATAGCATCTTCACACAAGCCGGTTTTGAATGGCGCTTGCCGGGTTGCTCTATGTGTTTGGGTATGAATGACGACATTCTACAACCGGGAGACCGCTGTGCCTCCACCAGCAACCGCAACTTCGAAGGTCGTCAGGGGCGCGGAGCCCGCACCCATTTGGTCAGCCCGGCAATGGCAGCAGCAGCAGCCTTAAAAGGCCATTTCGTCGACGTTAGAGCATTCAGTCAGGAGTAAATCAGGCATGTCGAATCAAACCCAAACAGGAATTAAGGAAATCACTGGCACAGCCGTTCCGCTGGATAATGCCAATGTCGATACCGACCAGATTATTCCCAAGCAGTTTCTAACCGCCGTGAGTAAAGTCGGTTTTGGCAAACACTTGTTTCACGACTGGCGTTATCTGGATTTGCACGAACAAGAGCCGAATCCCGACTTCGTACTAAACAAGCCGGAATACGCTGGCGCCAGCATCTTATTGGCAAGAGAGAACTTTGGTTGTGGTTCCAGCCGAGAACACGCCCCGTGGGCATTAACCGATTACGGTTTCAAGGTGGTCATCGCCACCAGCTACGCTGACATTTTTTACGGCAACTGCATGAACAACCAGTTCTTACCCATCCAGTTACCCTCAGCCAGCATGGACGAATTGTTTAACGCCGTCGCAGACGACCCGGCAGTGGAAATTCATATCAACCTGCCACAGCAAACCGTTGTGTGCCAGGGAAAAACCTATGAATTCGATATCGAAGAGCATCATAAACACAACCTGATTAAAGGACTTGATGCCATTGGACAAACCTTGCAAGCAGAGAGTGCAATTACCGAGTACGAGTCGAAAATTCCACACTACCGAGCATAAGACTGCACCCAGCTGACATTTTCAAAATGATCACTGCATTTAAGCATTGCCAATCGCATTTTGATTGGCAATACTTAACCATCTACAGCATTAAAAAGTAGGCATCGCAGACTCATGGCAGAAGGAAATTTTAAGCACGTTCTTATTGACGATTTAGTACCAGGTATGTTCGTTAACCAAGTGCTGAAACAGTCCGGACAACTGCGTATTAAAAGCAAAGGATTAGTGAAGAACTGGGATGTGATCGATTCACTAAAAGGCCGAGGTATACAGGAAGTTGAAGTAGATTTGTCACGCAGTATTCAGAAAGAAATAGACAAGCACAGCAACAAGGCCACCGAACAAGAAGTCCCCCAGGAAAACCACTATATTCCGCCCGAGAAAACCGAAGGCGAAGCCCTCAACGACGCACAAAAACTGTATGACAAAGCCAAACTGGCTCACAGCCGTTTCCTGAAGAAAGTACAAGCGGGTGATCTTGGCAATTTACAAGCCTTGAAAGACACCAGTCAGGAGCTTGTTGACTCACTCTTTGAAAACAGTAACGCCATTATGTGCCTTACTTTAATCAAGGAAGATAACGAATATCTGCTGCAACATTCTCTCAACAATGCCATTTTGATGGGGATGTTTGCCAAACATCTGGGCTTTGACAAAGAACTGATTGAAGAACTCAGTCTTGCTGGATTGCTCATGGATACGGGTATGGCGACCATGCCAGACGACATTCATAACAAGTCTCAAAAGCTTTCAAACAGCGAATGGAACATTGTTAAAACCCACGTTGATATCGGCATTGAAATGATTGAACAAAGTGTTGGCGAAGGCGGTGAAATCTCAGAGACAGTCCTGAGCACCATCGCCAACCATCATGAAAGGCTCGACGGTTCAGGCTACCCCGTAGGCAAAAAAGGCGAGAACATATCCACCTACGGACGTATGGCCGCCATTGTCGATACTTACGATGCGCTCACCAGCAACCGTCCTTACCGTAAAGCCCTGCCACCGACTACTGCGCTGAAAAAGCTGCTTGCGGACGATTCTGGCAAGCTGGATCAGTCGCTGGTGCAACAGTTCATTAAATGCGTAGGTGTACATCCCGTTGGCTCTTTAGTGAAACTGAAAAGTGACAAGCTGGGCATTATCATCAAAGCCAATCATATCGAGCCATTGAAGCCGGTTATCATGACCTTCTACAGTATTAAGTCCGGCAACCATACCGAATTGAAACGATTGGATTTATCCAAGGTGAAAGACGACATTGTCACCAGTGTGCGCCCTGAGGAATTCCGAATAAACCTGACCAAGTTCTTCCGAGAGATATTCCTGGCGAATATGAAATAGCGGTTGTGGCTGGCGGATAAATGTAAACAGGCTAGTTAAACCATCAGGTCAAAACAGATAGCCTGGAGCAGATATCGTTATATCTTCACCAAAGTATCGCCATCTTCAACATAGGTCGCAAAACCGTATTTGTTTTTCATGGCTTCCTGAATCGCAGGGGCATATAGGCTTTTTTGCTTGTCGGTCATAAATTCCGCTAACAATACGGTTTTGAACACCATTACCTTTTGCTCAGTCTCTGGTGTGATCACAAACACTTTGTCGGGAAATACTACGTAAACGGTTTGCCCGGTTTGCAGTTTCGCCTGCTCGTATTTGCTATATAACAGCACCACACCAACAGAATGAGCTACCAATGCCAGAGCTTGCTTCAAGCCTGGTAAATTAGCGCGCTGAATTAAACGAATAAAGAAATGACTGTGAAACATGATGTCGGTTGCCAAATCAATTTTCAGCAATTCTTCCAGATCATGTTTCAGCAGCTTTTTAGAATCGATCGTGCTCTTTTGCACCATCATTAATTTGCCAACCCCTTCCTCTTCAAAAGCAGAAGGTTCCAGATAAAAGAAAGTGTGGCAGTAATGCCAGGGGTGACGGCTGGGCTTTTTATATTCAAACAGAGTGACATCTTCATGTGCGGCGCGAAACTGTTCCAAAAAGGTGAGTACCTGTTTTTTGGAATCAAACTGATGTGGCAATTTGTAAAACGCATTCACTTCGGCTCTGGCCTTACGCAGATCTCGAAGAAAATACGCTTTAGCTTCACTTTCCTGCACTCTGTTTCTCTCTACTTTTTTAACTAATCGCTGTTACTTTACCACTCAGATAAAGCTTGCATGCTGAATTCATGCCCCTGAAAACTCAGAATAACATGCTGGGGTTCAATGCGTTCAATACGCAGTTGTCCATCAACCCAGTCACCTTCCCCCAGCTCAATATCATTGACCTTCACCCACCGGTCGGCCGGTTCCGACGCATACATATGAGCAGAGAATGACATTCTCGGCAATGATGACAAAATCCAGCCGGGCATTTGATCAACTCTTGGCACATCGGGCGATACTACCTGATTTAGAGGCTTTTGCTGTTCCGCAGGTTCACCACTTTGCTCTTGTTGCTCCAAATCCGCCATCGCTTTTTGAAACTTCTGTAATAACTCTGGCGAGACATCACCATTTTGCAAAGTCGAATCTACCGATAAAGCTTCACCTTGCTCATTCACAACCAAGCCATTATCTTCCGGCGGTGTTCCCAATATCAGAGGTTTTTCAGCTTCATTATTAACAGGAGTTTGCTGTTCACCTGTTGCGGTATTGCTTACTACTGTGTCCACCGACTGAGTGATTTCTTGAGGAGTGGTTTCAGTAACTTGATTGGGAGTATTCTCAGTAGAAGTTTGTGCACCTAACTTATCTGATGTTTCGGGGGCTGAAGATAAGTCTGTACTTGCCAACTCTTTAGCCTCTGATTTTTCAGCTACTGATTCATTTTTCACAACCGTTTGAGTATCGCCAGCATTCATCCACTGCGAAGCACCAAAACCGATGCCAAAGCCAACAATAATCGTCGCTAAAGCCATTGCGCCCTGTTTCAGATATAACTGCCATGAGTCTGGAATTTCCTGAGCGGTTGGCAAAAACAGGCTTCGGTTAAACTGCTCAGCAAGCTGCGAATCTTGCATGCTTCCTGTATTAGAGCCTTTATCCTGTACGGCTCTACTTGACGTATTGGACTGTAACAAAAACTGCGTCTGAGACTGACGTTGAACAGATTCTTCCCCAGCCAATTCCACAGTTTGAGCTGGATCGATTTCCAACTGCAACACGCCCATTTCCCGTAATCCCTGTACCATAGCGTCACTGCTCACCAAGCCAGACTTGCGAATTCGCACTGGGCCATTTTGTTCCGTGATCTGAATGATCACCATGCCCGGCTTCAATGCATCAATAGAAATACGCTCAGACATACCAACTCCCTGTCATAAAACCCAACAATACCGAAGCGACAAATAATCCAGACAAGATAACCGGCCAGACTTTTGAGCGTCGTTGAGCGACCACATCCTCACCCAATATTTGAGCCGCCGCAGCAAGAAAAACATGAGGTTTTACCACCAGCATTTGCTTGCTGGCCGTTAAGGTTAATGCTCGGTCACATAATAGATTGATAACGCGAGGAATGCCGCCAGTAATGCGATGAACAGTTTTCAGGGTCGCTTCACTAAAGATATTACGATTGCCATTCGCCACTTGCAGTCGGTGCGCCACGTACTCTTTCACTTCCGGGGCGGTTAGCGGTAGCAAGTGATAACGCGCCGTAATGCGCTGGGCTAATTGGCGTAATTCATTGCGTTTTAATAACTGCTGCAATTCGGGTTGCCCAATCAATACCACCTTAAGCAATTTTTCCCGATTGGTTTCCAGATTGGTCAATAAACGCAATTGCTCAAGAACTTCGGGCATTAAATGCTGAGCTTCATCAACGATGAGAACGGTATTGATACCCGCCTGATGGTTCTTGGTGAGTTTGCCAAGGATTTTGTCGGTGAAATACTTTAAACTGGCATCTTGCTGACGATAGTCAATATTCAACTCATCACAAATGGTCGCCAACAACTCCATTGCCGACAGGGTCGGGTTCAGGATCATGGCAACCTGGGTATTCTCCGGCAATTCTTGCAATAATTTCCGCGACACCGTGGTTTTCCCGGTACCAACCTCTCCGGTCAACATCACGAACCCGCCACTTTCCTTTAAACCAAAGGTGAGATGTGCCAAAGCCTCCCGATGTCTCGGACTCATATATAAATAATCTGGATTCGGAGCGATTGAAAACGGATTATCCTTTAAACCAAAATAGTTGAGATACATAACTCATTCATTTTCTTTAAAAAGCGGCACATAAGCTAACGACTTCCATCAGGCAAGTCAAAGCTTGTAATGCTGCCTTGCGGCTGTTCGCGCAATTATAACTTGGTTCAGGCATAATAGGCTGAATATATCCTTACTACATAACTGTTCCAAATAATCAGTCACCGACAGAAAGTTGGGAGCAGACCCTCAGCCGCAAGGATGCGGCTGTGGAGCCTCAAGGGATTGATTTACAGCGAGTCTGCGACCAATTTCTGTCGGTGGCTTGCAGTTATACACACTTATTTAGCGGAAAATTAAGAAGGCACAATGACAATGCAAACCTATCTGGTCGGTGGCGCAGTTAGAGACAAATTATTAGGACGAGAAGTATACGACAAGGATTGGGTCGTGGTCGGCGCATCGCCTGATGACATGTTGAATCAGGGTTATCAGCAGGTAGGAAAAGATTTTCCGGTATTTTTGCATCCACAAACCAAAGACGAATACGCACTGGCTCGCACAGAACGAAAGTCTGGCAAAGGCTATACCGGCTTCATTTGTGACTTCTCGCAAGACATTACCTTAGAACAGGATTTACAACGCCGAGACCTGACCATTAATGCCATGGCATTAGATGAGCAAGGCAATCTGATCGATCCTTTTAATGGCAAGAGCGACCTCGACAATCGTATTCTGCGCCATGTTTCCGATGCCTTTGTAGAAGACCCTTTACGCGTACTCAGAGTAGCGCGATTCGCTGCTCGTTATCTGGAATATGGCTTTCGCATTGCCGACGAGACGTTGGAATTAATGCGTACCCTTGCCCATTCTGGTGAGCTGGAATATTTGGCTGCCGAGCGAGTATGGAAAGAAACGGAACGCAGTTTATTGGGTGAAAACCCACAGGAATATTTCCGTGTACTGCAATCTTGCGATGCCTTAAATTACTGGTTTAAAGAACTGGCTGTGCTTTGGGGAGTACCGAACCCTCCTATGCATCACCCGGAAATTGATTCAGGAATTCATACCTTGATGGTATTGGAACAAGCGGCGAAGCTCTCACCAGAATTGGACGTTCGCTATGCCGCTCTCGCTCATGATTTGGGCAAGGGCATTACGCCCGCAGAAATGTGGCCTCGTCATATTGGGCACGAAACGAACGGTGTGCCGCTGGTAGAATCGATGAGTCATCGCCTGAAATGCCCAACCAAAGCCAAAGACATCGCCAAGCTGGTGTGTGAGCTGCACATAAAGGTACATACCGCTTTTAAGCTGAAACCATCGACTATTGTCAAAATGCTGAATCAGATGGATGCCTGGCGCAAGCCGGAACGTTTTGAGCATATATTGCTTGCCTGTGAAGCCGATGCCAGAGGCCGAACCGGGTTTGAAGATCGTCGTTATCCTCAAGCAGATTATTTGCGTACTTGTTACAAAGAAGCGTCAGATATAGACGTAAAAGCCATTATGGCGTCAGGCGTTCAAGGTGCTCAAATTCGTGATGCCATTGAACGCGAACGGCAACGTAGAGTGGCAGCGGTTCCCAGACCAGAACTGGATAGTAACGGATATTGATGTTTAGAGCACGTTTACTTTGACGACAAAGAATTACCCATAGAAAGTTATAAGCAGAGCCTCAGCCGCATGGAAGCGGCTGTGGAGACTCCAAGGACGGATTCACGGCGACTCTGCGATAAATTTCTATAGGTAATTGAGCATTCAGGACTGTTATTCAGAGTTTAATTGGTATTACCCCTTATTTCTTTTATAATCGCCGACCTTTTATAACGCATACGAGAATCAGTCCAGTGTCGAGTCAATTTGAGCAATTTTTACTTGATGACAAGCTTTGCAAAGCCCTTGCAGATATGGGGTTTACTGAGCCCACCAGCATTCAAAAAGTTGCTATTCCCGCAGCACTGGATGGAAAGGATTTACTGGCTACTGCACCAACAGGTACAGGCAAAACAGCCGCCTATCTGTTACCTGTATGCCAAATGTTACTCGATGTTCCTCGCAGAGAGCCCGGTTCAGCCAGAGTGTTAGTGCTTACTCCTACTCGTGAGTTAGCTATTCAGGTAGCAGAACAATGCGAACGCATCTGCCGTTATACCAAATTATCTTGCGGCGTGATCACTGGCGGTATCAACTACGGTACAGACCATGATTTGCTGGAAAAAAATCTGGATATTTTGGTCGCCACCCCCGGACGTTTGTTCGAGCACATCGAGGGCGAAAGATTCGATTGCCGAGAGATTGAATGCCTGATCCTCGACGAAGCCGACCGCATGTTAGACATGGGCTTTGGTGGCGTCGTTAATCAAATCAGTGGCGAAGCGCGCTGGCGTCGTCAAAGTATGTTGTTTTCTGCCACACTGGAAGGTAACGGCGTTGCGTCTTTTGCTCGCAATATATTGAATGAACCCGTCGAAGTCAGCTCAGATCCTTCACGCAAAGAACGTCCAAAGATCTTGCAATGGATACACTATGCCGACAGTTACGATCACAAGCTGAGTTTACTTTCTCACATCCTGAAAAATGATGCGCAATCCGCCATTGTGTTTGTCAAAACCCGTGAGCGCGTAATGCAGCTACAAGCTCAATTACAGTCTCAAGGGATCATCAGTGTTTATTTGCAAGGTGACATGGCGCAAGACAAGCGTATTCTGGCATTAGATAAGTTCAAACAAGGTCAGGTTAAAATATTGCTGGCGACCGACGTCGCTGCTCGCGGTATTGATATTCCCAACGTCAGCCATGTTATTAACTTCGATTTGCCACGCACTGCCGATGTTTATGTTCACCGTATTGGTCGTACTGGTCGTTCCGGGCAAAAAGGCATCGCGATTTCCATCGTCGAAGCCCACGATATGGCAATACTGGCAAAAATCGAGCGCTACATTGATGAAAAGCTTAAGCCTCGTGTGATCGACGGCTTGCGCCCACAGCACAAAATTGCCGCGCTTCCAGGCAAGAAGAAAGTGAAGATAAAAGGCAAAGCGAAAAGCAAAAAAGCCAAAGCCAAGAAGAAATCCGCCAGTAAAAAGCCCAAGTAGAGAAACCAAGTCATGAAAAAAGTCGTTCTCGCCACAGGCAACCCGGGTAAAGTGAAAGAACTACAATCCTTACTGGCCGATTTAGGTATTGAAGTTGTACCTCAATCTGAATTCGATGTGCCTGAAGCCGAAGAAACAGGCTCAACCTTTGTCGAAAATGCCATTATCAAAGCGCGTAATGCGGCTAAGCATACGGGTTTGCCAGCGATTGCCGACGACTCAGGTTTATCAGTGGATTTTCTGGGTGGCGAGCCCGGCGTTTATTCAGCGCGTTACGCTGGCGCAGATGCTAACGACAGCGACAATATCGTCAAGCTATTGGATGCCATGAAGGATGCTCCAGCAGGTCAACGAGGCGCGAAATTTAATTGCGTATTAGTGTTGATGCAACATGAAAACGACCCTACCCCCATTATTGCTCATGGACAATGGCAAGGCGAAATTCTGCATGAGATCCAAGGCGAAGGCGGTTTCGGTTACGACCCGGTATTCTGGGTAGAATCGCTAAATCGTTCAGCAGCCCAGTTGGAAAAAGCAGAGAAGAACGCCATTAGCCATCGTGGTCAGGCGTTGCAAAAGCTGTTAGCTCAGCTTCGCGATTAACATAGATTCACGCCGTAAAAGTATCCCATGCTCACTGCACCACCACTTTCTCTCTATATTCACATTCCCTGGTGTGTGCAGAAATGTCCTTATTGTGATTTCAATTCCCACGGTGTTAAAAGCGACATACCCGAAGCAGAATACATTCAACACCTTTTAAATGATTTAGCGATAGACGCAAAGCGGGTTGAAGGACGAACCATAGAAACCATCTTCTTCGGTGGTGGTACGCCGAGTTTGTTCTCACCCGAAGGCATTCATGCCATTTTGCAAGGCGTTCAACAACATTTGCCTCTGGCAAAAGACGCCGAAATCACTATGGAAGCCAACCCGGGAACCATAGAAAGCGGACGCTTTGCCGGGTTCCAACAGGCAGGTGTCAACCGTATTTCGGTAGGAGTGCAAAGCTTCCAGACTAACCATTTGCTAATACTGGGGCGCATCCACGACAGCCAACAAGCGATTCAAGCCATACAGCAAGCAGGAAACGTTGGCTTAAACAGCTTTAATATCGACTTGATGCATGGTCTTCCAAAGCAGGATGCCCACTTGGCACTTGACGATCTGCAACAAGCCATCGCACTGAATGCCCCTCACTTGTCCTGGTATCAATTAACCATTGAGCCCAATACCCTGTTTCATTCCAAGCCACCGACATTGCCTCCCGACGACACCTTGTGGGACATCCAGGAACAAGGCCAAGCACTACTGGCAAAAGCCGGATACGAGCAATACGAAATTTCTGGCTACAGCAAACCCGGGCATCAATGCCGTCATAACCTGAATTACTGGCGTTTTGGCGACTACATAGGCATTGGTTGCGGTGCTCATGGCAAAATCACCAATGCCGAAACTGGCACGATTACACGCACTGTCAAGATCAAACATCCTAAAGGTTATATGGATTGTTCGAATAACTACCTTGATGAAAGCTGGCTGGTGGAAAAGGAAGATCGCCCATTTGAGTTTTTCATGAACCAGTTTCGCCTGTTCGAAGCTTGCCCGAAACAGCGCTACGAACACACCACCGGCTTATCCAGTTCAGCCCCTGAATTGCTGAACATTATCGAACAAGCACAACAAAAAGGCTGGCTTATCGACACACCAACTCACTGGGAAACCACCGACCTGGGCAAACGCTTTTTAAATGAGTTACTGGAATTGTTTTTGTAGTCTTTGCAGAAAAGCATAGATGTCAGAGCTCTTGGGATGGCGCATCAAGTGCTCCGTGACAGATAAAGAAAGTCCTTGAAAAATATCACCTCTCAGACAGCTCCTTCTCTCCAACCACAATCACATCATAAGGTTCCAGTTGTTTAATACTGCTTCTTAAGCGTTCTTCGATGTCGTTTAACTGTTCGATACGATTGCAAAACCATTGGGCTTTTTTACGCAATGTGCCAGCTTTGGGCCCCACGGTGCGTTCAATCTCTTCGCCCATTTGTTCCAAACGTTGGGATAACTCGTCAATGCGTTTTTCCATGTTGGCGTCGTTGTTGGAGGTCAGGCCGCCTATGGCTGACAAGATACCGCCCAAAGACGTGCTAATGGCGCTTTCCAGTTCTTCTTCCAGTTCTTCGTCAACGAATTCGTCAACATCTTCCAGACTGCCTGGGCCTATGTAGTAATTATCTCCAGCATGAATAAACTTTTGGTGAACCTTCCTCTTAACTCTTTCTAACGACGATTCAATTTTGTCGTAGCTTTGGTGATCACTGCCCACCAAGCCTACATAGACGTGCTGCACAGTATCCACTGCCAATTCCACGCCTTCCACAGCCAGTAATATCATATTGGGGACAATGTCATGCACTTCGTCAGATAGCGCTTTGATGTCGGCTTGTTGCTCTTCATCAAGCTGGATCCAGTGACCGCCAACAATGAGTTGGTTATCACCATTAATCTGATACCGGGTGATTTGTTCGTCAACAACACGAATATGCTTGTCGTTTACGATAAATCCGTAACGTAAATCAACATCGCATTGCAGCTCGGCTTGAGCATAGCTTGTCATAAAAACAGAAAACGCCATTAGGGCGTATTTGGAGACGTTGGTTAACAAGTGAATATCCCAAATCAATAGCACTTAACTGGGCTATATTGTGCCTTAAAATAGATGTCAGGAAACAATCTTTTAGATAAATGGCTTAAATATCACGGCGATCAGAATTGATCTTTAAATATGAACATGAGTTCTTTGCATAATGGCTGCTCGGCTTATTCTTTTTCCTTGGAAGCCAGCTTTTCCTGTAATTCGTTTAGTGTCACTTCCAACGCTTCACTGCGCTTTTTATGCGCAGCAATATCCGTGACGTCATAAATCATCATGCACAAGTAATCAACTTTGCCTATGGTGTTAGTTAAGGGTGATAATGTGATGTTTTGGTACATGAAATCTTCTGTACCCGTAATAGGACGATAGTTGGGAAACTTAAAAACATAGGGTCGTTGTTCCCAGGTAATAAAAGCCCGGCCTCGAAAATCAAAGACAGGACGGCACTTATTGCGGAACCATTTCTGATTTAAGTCAGGAAACAGATCAAACAGGCACTTTTCACGCACCTGACTGGGTAACATGCTGCTGTGACTTTCCATGAATGCATTCCAGACACGAACACGATAGTCTCGATCGAGCACGACAATACCAACATCCACGGTCTGAACCATGTCCATCATCCAGTGAAATTCTGAAAACTCGTCTTGCATATGCTTGTTCTGAAACGACACGATATCTAGTCCTCCAACAAATGTGACAGCTTATAATTCATCACTTTCATTGATTCTTCCGTCAGTAAAAAGACCAAATCGCAATGCACGTTGTATCCTTCTAATCCGTAACTTAATTCAATGGCAAGTGTGCGATTCCAACGCATCTTATTTTGTGAAATCAATTCAGAAATACTGCGATGCTGCCCTAACACTACCGGATGCCCTTGGCTAAACTGCAAATCCAGTTGGTCTGCTAAACCATTTAAACAGGTGCCAATGAGAATATTGGCAGCATCCATCAGCAATTCCAGTTGCACCTGATCGTCAACCTCGCCTTCAACTCCGAGAATTTTGGCGACATCATCGAAACTTGAGTCACTTAAAATGAATAAGGCTTCGCCACAAACTCCAGGGCCAATAAAGCCCTGGCAAATCCCGGATACCTGATCTTTGAGTTCGATGTCTTGCAACATCATATATAACTCAGACACTTCGATCAGGTTCACGTTGGGTATAGGCAAGCGAACAAAAACATTGAGCAAACGCGCAAGATGATCTCCGGCCTTGCCCATCGCAATATTGGCAATTTCCTGATAACAGTCGCGTATGTCGCTATTTAATTCATCATCAGTTGAACGGGAAAGCTCATGTTCAGGCCATTTGCACTG
Organism: Paraneptunicella aestuarii; assembly: GCF_019900845.1. Lineage (NCBI taxonomy): Bacteria > Pseudomonadati > Pseudomonadota > Gammaproteobacteria > Alteromonadales > Alteromonadaceae > Paraneptunicella > Paraneptunicella aestuarii. The sequence continues at coordinate 3,866,502 of NZ_CP074570.1, forward strand.
CATGATGCCATGTTCAATCAACACCTTTTTGAGTACGGCAGGTTTTACTGGTTTTTCAATAAAATCAATAGCTCCAAGCGCTTTGACTCGCTCATGAGCAGTGGGTTGAACATCACCAGAGATAACAATAACCTGTGTTTCAAGATCTTCTCTGAGGATTGCATCAAGAGTTTGATAGCCATCCATAATGGGCATATTGAGGTCGAGCAACAATAAATCACCTTTGCCTTCCTTTAAAGCAGCAATGGCCTCGCCACCATGCTTGGCAAAATGAACTGCAACATCCCAATTTTCAGGTAAACATTTGGCGGCTTGCTTGCGCGCCACCATTGAATCGTCACAGATCAGAACTGAAAACATATACCAACACTTCTCTTTGAATACATTGTTATACCTTGTTCTCTTTGTTCAAGAGTTCCTCTATTACGCAACTAGGGCTTTCACTTCCCCTTTGCCTTTATCCTTTGAAAAACTATCCTCAAGTACATTTCCTACGCCGAAAAAATCAAATTCTGACCTTGATTTCAGTCGCTGTAATAACATAACTCCGAGAAATAACTGTGAAGAAGACTCCCTTCTAACTATAAGATTAGCACTACCCTTGAGGTTTTAAATATATAATTTCATGCAGGGTTGCATTTTAATTGATTGATTTTGTTACTCTTAGTATTACCAAGTCAGCAACAATACCGGCAATACTAGTCTTTAATAGAATTAATACCGTAACAAAATGAAATTACATACTTTGGCTAATACATATTGGCTTTAGCATTCGTGACATCTTTTTTAACTCGAACTTGCCACGATAAAACAACAGCCGATCAGTTAAAGTATGGACTCTGAGAATGACTCGTCAAATATAGTTCTGGAACAAAATTTATAACACGTCAGAGGGAGTCTGTTTTGTAACACAGAGAAAAGGGGCTGCAGGAAACAAGCAGCAATTTTCCGCCAACCCTGACTTTCAGGGAGTGATGATAATGACCCGATAAACTGGGTTGGCGATAAACGAATTTAGATAACGCTATCCTGATGGATCTTGATAAAGATTGAAGTGTCTTTTTTACTGTAATCCAAGCGATACTCTTTACCATTCAACGTTTGCACAAATAGCAAAGTTTTTTCATCGCCAAACACTTCAGCCAAAGTCACATCAATCAATTCCATGTCAAACCTCTTGGCATCACGTTTACTTTCAGGAATTGGTCCATCATATAGTTTTATTCCTCGGTGCGTCACGATCACCGGCGGATTTTCTTCACCATTAAGGATCAATAAATCAAATTTACGAACCTTGTGAATAATTGTATTTCTACCACTAAGTAAGAACGGCTTTTCGTTCATAGGTCACTCCCCAAAGACAAAGCTCTATTATTTTTACATAGTTTACTCGCGAATAATGCGAGAAACATAGCAAATAATTTGCTTTTTGACATCTGTAATATGAAATCAATGGACGTTTATTTTGTTTACTGAACAAAAGTTATACAAAGAGTTACGATATCAGTACGTTAGCGACTTAAAAATATAAGGAAAAGATATCTTTATTCATACCAAAAACAGCATAAAAACAGTGGAGTTTTTGAGGTTTATTCCAGCTTATTCAGCACTGCATAAAAACCCCAAGAATAACCTCTTGGGATAAGGCAATAAGTATGAATTTGATCAACCAAGCTTTACACCCCAAACAAAATGCGAACCAGCACACAATTTACATGGTTGTTACCTAGCCTGACAATAATTAAGCTACCTAAGCGAAATAAGTGAATTCAAGGTATTGATAGCATATGAAAGCGCGAGAAAAGCTAAAAAGCGTCATAGGTTTCGTTGCACGTTTAACCTTAAGCATCTCATTTCGGCCTTGAGAAGATTTGCGGCTACCCCCAGATCAGGTAATATCAACTCAATACAATATATAAGAGAGTTTCCTTTGCGTATTTTTGCTGACTCAAATACCCAACGCATCCCTACTTCCCAATGGCAGCGCACTTGCAAACTTGCCTGTGTCGGTTTCTCACTGCTTACAGCAAACATGGCGTTCGCTTCATCTTCCCCAGTACAAGTTCCGCAAGAGCCAGACGGCTTTGAACAATGCATTAGCGATATTCAGGGTGAAGCTCGAAAAGCGGGAGTATCAGAAGAAACCGTTGTGAATGTTTTAGGTAACAGCAAGTTTGTTTCCAATGTCATCAAATACGATCGCAGCCAACCCGAATTTGTGCAGACCTTTACCAACTATTTTGGCAAACGAGTCAATGACTGGCGCATAAACAGAGGCCGTGAACTCTACAAAGAACATCAGGCATTACTGCAAAAGCTTGCGGCCCAGTATGGTGTTCCAGCTCATTATCTGGTTGCCTTTTGGGGGCTGGAAACCAATTTTGGTAACTACAAAGGCAAGATGCCCATTATTGATTCCTTGACCACATTGGCTTGCGATCCTCGTCGCAGCAAGTTCTTTGAAAGCGAACTGATCCAGGCATTATTGTTAATGGACAGAGAAAACATTGATGTTGAAACCATGCTCGGTTCCTGGGCTGGCGCAATGGGACACACTCAGTTCATGCCTTCTGCTTATATGCGTTATGCCGTGGATGGTGACAATGATGGTAAAGCCGACCTCTGGAATAGCATTCCAGATGCCCTCACCTCTGCCGCCAACTTCCTCAGCAATTTGGGTTGGGAAAGAGGTTATCGCTGGGGAAGAGAGGTTCGACTACCAGAAAACTTTGACTATCAGCTCAGCGGCAAGGATCAACACTACGACCTGACCTTTTGGGGCAAACAGGGTTTAACCCAAATCAATGGCAAACCTCTGGGCAAGGGTGATTTAAAAGCCTCGCTACTGGTTCCTGCTGGCCATAAAGGCCCGGCATTTCTGGTGTATGACAATTTTGATGTCATCATGAAGTGGAACCGCTCAGAGTTTTATGCGATTGCCGTTGGGCACTTGGCTGACCGCATTTCTGGTCAGGAGCAACTATCAAAACCCTTGCCAGAATTACCCATCTATACTCTGGACGATGTACGCCAGCTACAAAGCACTTTGAACCAATTAGGTTTTGATGTGGGTAGTCCTGACGGCATTATGGGGCCAGCAACACGTAAAGGTATCCGTGATTTTCAGGCATCAATAAAGTTGACCGCCGATGGATTCCCGGACAATCAGGTATTCCAGGCGCTGAAACAAGCGGCATCCATAAATGATGAACCTGTGAGTCAAGTACAATAATTGATTCCAGAGCTGCTTGAAGCAACTTTGCATAACCAGATGAGAGGGCTGTATATCCAATGGTTAAATCAATTCATGAGTGGCAAAGCCAAGGTGGTAACTATTTCACCTTCAAGCACCATCGAATTTTCTATAAAACAGCAGGTGAAGGTACGCCTCTCCTGCTAATACATGGTTTTCCAACCGCCTGTTGGGATTGGTGTAAAATTTGGGATGAACTGGCTAGCCATTACAGGTTAATCACCTTTGATCTGATTGGATTCGGCCTCTCCGATAAGCCCAAACAGAATCAATATAGTATTTTCCAGCAAGCAGATATTGCCGAAGCCCTTTTATCTCACCTGAACCTGAAAGAATGCCATATTCTGGCACATGATTATGGTGATACCGTTGCTCAAGAATTGCTGGCCAGACACAACGAGAACAAACTGGCCATTGATCTGCAATCCATCGCTTACCTTAATGGCGGTCTATTTCATGGAGTGCATAAACCGCTTTTAATTCAAAAACTGCTGATGACACCGATTGGGCGATTCCTCGGTAAGTTGATTAATAAGGACAGATTCACTCAGAGTATGCGCACTATTTGTGGCAAAAACTCTCAACCCTCAGAGCAAGAGCTCGACATATTGTGGCAGCTCATTACGCACAAAAACGGCAATGCAGTTATCCATAAAGTCATTCGTTATATGCATGAGCGTAAAAAACATGCCAAGCGCTGGATTGGTGCGTTGCAGCAAACCAAACTTCCCATGCGTTTAATTGATGGAACGGTGGATCCTATCTCTGGTCAGCACCTGATTGACCACTATCAGGAACACATTCCAAATGCCGACACCATTGAGCTGGATGGAATTGGTCATTATCCGCAATTGGAAGCACCTGAAAAAGTGCTGGAATATTACCTGGAATTTCGACAACAGAATATGTGATATATAAAGAAACTCGGCAGCATGGCCAAAAACCGATGCTGCCGCAGGTGGTCGGGAAACCACTAAAACCGAGTTAGAAATTATAAACTTCAGCTAACTCCAACAACTTCTTCTGAGAAATTTTCTCGGTAACACAAGACTTAATATCGCTGTTTTTGAACACATAAATGCGGTCTTTTTTAGCTCGGTTGCGTTTGGTTTTCTCATCGCCAAACTGCTGTAACACGATGCTGACTCGCTCATTAGCCGGTAAGGATCTCAAACCTGAACCATAACGACATAACGCCTCGCCAAGCCCGGTTTCAAATTGAGCTAAAAAGCTTTTGCGCGTCGCTTCTCTTTTTTGCTGCTGTTCTTCCTCTTTTTTACGAGATTCTTCACGCAGCTTGGCTCTGGATTCCTGAACCTTAGCCTGTTCTTTTTGCAGCTTGTCCAGCTTATCTTCTACTTCTTTCAGTTCCGCTTGTAATTCCTTCGCACGTTTCTCGTCAGCATGTTTCATCTCAAACTTAATATCTCGCTGGCGATACGACAAATCACGTCGATCTTCTTCCAATTCACGTTGATCATGTCCCAGGTCGCGGAGCCTTTCATGAACCACTCGTAATCCTTCTTTTGCCTGATCAAGTGCACTGTAGGTAATAAAGTGGACTTCTTTTTCGAAATCACTCATTCCATCGTCATCGTCCAATTCCATTACCGCCTCCGGTGGTTCGGGGGGCTCAGGGATCATGACATCTAATTCCAGCCCTTCCAGAAAGTGACTGAAATCCCAACGACCACCTCTGGAACGCATACTAAATACAGCTCCCTGACCAGCCAAATAGGTTGATGTCACGTTGCTGACTCGCATATCACTGTCTTTTCCAGATTGCTTGAATGTGGTTTGTAAAATAGTGCCCATAATTTCCAGATCTTTATTCAGCCCTTCCAGATCCGGTGTCGCAGCCATTGCTGATGCCGACATCAGGCAAGCTAAAGAGAAAGGTAATAGTGATTTCATCGTGAACCTCATTTATCAAGGGTAATTGGGTTAGTGTCTGACTGTGCCTGCCAGCCATCTTCAGGTAGTCGATAAGAAATATCACGTTCCAAACGAGTAAGTTGTCTGGCGTAATAAACCTGATCATCTGCACGTTGTTGGTTGACGAACTTAATCAGCTCCGCAAAATCTTGCTTGCGCTCGGTTCGATTCGCCGAAAGTAGATACTCTGCAAACTGAGCATTCAGCTGCTTTTGTTGATCCTGTAATTGAGCGGTATATTGCTGCAATTGTGAATTCTGTGTGGTTTGGTACGCAGTGAGTCGTTCATCCAACATGGATTGAATTTGCGTTTTGTCATAATCGTCAGCAAAACCAATTAACACGCCACTATCGGTGATATTGACTTGCAATTTTAAAGTCACCATCAAAATAGCGGCCATTGACGCGGCAAATGACAACAGTGGAAAACCTGACCATTGCCACCAGGGTTTGTTCACCTGGCGATGGTAGGGCGAAGCTCCCGCTGTGATCGTGGCGCTTCTGTTCCACTCAGGAACCGCCACTTCTTCATAATCCTGCCCCAAGGATTCGAATTTGGACATGGTCGCAACCAGTTGGGAAAATTCTCGATCTTCGCGGCACAGGCGTTCAAATTCTGCTTGCTCGTCTTGATTCAGTTGATCATCTAACCAACGAGCAAACAAGATGTCTTTATCTTGCTTCTGCATGGTCAATCTCCAGTATTTGTTTCAATTTTTCCAGCGCACTGTATAAGCGGGATTTCACCGTATTGCTCGGCACATCCAATTGTTGGGCAATTTCATCAAAGGTAAATTGCCCGAAGAATTTCAATTCCAGCACCGCTCTTTGAGCTAAGGGTAATTGTTGCAATGCGCCAATAAGTTGCTTGTTACTCTGATTCATCAATAGCATTTGCTCAGGTAAAGGTTCTTCGCAAACTTGTTCCGGTGCGTCATCCAACCCTTGAGTTGGTTTCTTCTTGCGGTAAAACTCGACACATCGGTAACTGGCAATTCTAAACAACCAGCCTTTAAAACTGCCTTCTGAACGAAAGGTTGCCAAATTGCGATAAACCGAAATGAACACTTCCTGCATCAGATCCAGCGCATCTTCCGTATTTCCGGTCATCCTGATGCCGTAGTTATAAACCGCCTTTTCATATCGTTTGACGATCTTTAACCAGGCATTGTCATTACCGCTTAACGCCTTCTTTATAAGTTGTTCGTCACTTTGTTCAAACAAGATGATAAGTGTCCCAATTAGCATATTCCGGCGAGAATTAACTATCAGCGCATAACGAATATGAATGTTTAATTATTGTTATCTGACTCTTTAAACTGCCTGTTTTGAACAAATTACAGCAAGAGAGTTCAGATGTTCTGGGTATAAAGTCGCGAGTCGTTTTAAAAAAGTTTGGATGAAATGAAAAAATATCGAATTTGTTTGTAGGACTAAAGAGCCCGGTTTGGGATACACCGGGCTCATATTTCCTATTTAAGAACAGGAATAGGCATTAACGGACTAATCACCTCGGCGATTCGGCGGAACAACTTCATACGCGTAGTACCACTGCGCCAAACCAAGCCGATTTCACGATACGCTTTTTCCTCTGCTGGCAAGGAAATTAATCCCGAGTCCCGCAGAATATTATCGTTCAAGGCCAGCTCTGGTAAGAAAGTCATTCCCATCTTACTTGCCGCCAGTTTCACCAAGGTATGCAAGCTACTGGCAGCCAATGAGCTCACTTGCTCTTGATGCTTCAAGCCACAGGCACTAACCGCATGATCCGTCATACAATGCTCCGATTGCAGCAAAAACACACTGTTTTTCGGTAACGTGGTGATATCTACGGGATGTTTACCTTCAGACAAACCTTCGCGAAGCCCTTCCAGTACATTTCTGTCTGCCACTAAATGAAAAGGGTCATGCCCTACAACCATTTGCTTACATCCGGGTGTAGACATAGGTAAAGCCAACACCAACAAATCCAGCGTCCCCTCATTTAACTGCTTCAACAGGTTTTCTGTCGTATCTTCCTGTAGCTGCAAGGTTAACTTGGGCAGTTCTTGCGACAAGCTGGAAATCATGGATTCAAACAGGAAAGGGGCAATAGTCGGGATAACACCAATCTTCACCATTCCCGCCTGCCAGTCACCGGCATTCTGAGCAAAATCCATCAACTCGTTGGCTTGATCCAGCAAATGCTTGCTACGTTCGACAACTTCCAAGCCGAAGGCGGTAAAAATAAAGGTTTTATGGTCACGCTCCAACAGTTGACCATTTAATTGCTCTTCCAGATTTTGAATTGCTGTGCTGAGCGTTGACTGGCTAACATGACAATGCTGAGCTGCGCGGTTGAAGTGCTGCTCTCTATGTAAGGTTACTAAATAGTGAAGATGCTTCAAATTAGGCCACTTCATACTTTGTCATCCTAAAATTCGATTGGGGAAAGATTCTTAATTCGTTTTTATCAATCGTCAAGTAATGGGATGAAAAAAGATTATTTAAAGCGTCAAGAAAAGTGGTTAGAAATAAAACCTGGTATGGAATTTTCTCAGAAAAGGATGAATTTCATTTAATTATAAAAATCGAAAATTGAAATAAGAACGGGAATTAAAAAATAATTAGGCGAAAATATACAGACTTAAAAACACACCTCATTAATTATAAAAACGCCAGCTTAAACACTCGGAATTTCAGATTAACTTTCTACACACCTTGAAAAACAAGAGGCTCAAGCATTTTTAAATTTTCAAAATAAAATTAAATAGATAGTGAACGACTTATTCTTGTTAAAGATCAAAATCTAAAGTTGCAAAAAAAAAGGTTCCCTCCTATTTTTTAGAATAGGTTATTGGGTCTTGCATACCGGGCAAAATCGTAAATTTACCACCCATAATACCGAGTCACTTAATAGTGAAAGTACAATGTACATCTCGCGTATAAACATCCGTAGTATAAGGGGAAGATATGTTTGACAGGCTATCCATCAAACACAGACTTTTATCGATTTCAACAATACCTTTGGTATTACTAGTCGTTATTTTAATTGCGCTAATATCCCAACAAATTGATAAAACCATTGATAAGGAAGTGAAGGTCGTCGAAAGCACCGCTTACGAAAATAAAAAACAGGAATTAAAACAAATAATTGATGCAGCCTACAGCATAGTTAAATCCATTTATGAAAATGGTGGAACCAAAGAAGAAGCGGCAGAACTTTTAACGAAATTCCAATATGGTGGTGACGGTTATTTATTCGGACTGGATAAAGACGCCATTCAAATATTTAGCGGTGGTGCCAATTCAAAGACAGGTATCAGCTATTACGATGTAAAAGATGCAAACGGCGTTTACTTTATTCGAGAATTAATTTCGGCCGGTAGAAAAAATGGGTTAGGTGATGGTAATAACTTCGTGACCTATCACTACCCATTACCCGGGCAAAAAATCCCTGTCGCGAAATTGTCTTATGCCATTTACTTTGAGCGTTGGGACATGATGGTGGGAACAGGTATTTACATCAACCACATCGAAGAACAGGTTAACGCATTCAGAGACAGCATGAACGACTCCAAGAGCAGCATGTTATCTATGGCTGTGATTATATCAGTTGTTGTCTTAGTGCTTTTAATCGGAGTGGGTATGATGGCTGTTCGCTCAATTATCCAGCCATTGGACGAAGTCAACGAATCTATCGAGAAGCTAGCACAAGGGAACGGCGACCTGACCCAAAGAGTGAATGTAAAAGACAGGTTTGAAGTGGGAACACTGGCTGGAAACGTAAATACCCTGCTAGCGAGTTTGCAAAGACTGATTATTAGCATTAAGGATGTGTCTAACGGTGTTAATAATGAAAGCAATGAGCTGGCTAAAGAAGCTGACAGAATGGAATCCTTAAGTATTAAACAGCTTAATTCTGTAGAGCAGATTGCCGCCGCAACAACCGAAATGGCACAAACCGCTCATCATGTGGCAGATAATGCCAATAGAGCAGCCAATGCTGCTCAGGAAGCCAATGAGCATGGGCAGAATGCGCTCGAAAAAGTAGAATCGAGCTGTGAGGAAATGGCTCATCTTAACAACGAAATGATGCGTGCAAGCCAAGTGGTCACGCAAGTAGGTGAAGACGTTGAAAACATTAGCTCTGTATTACAGGTGATAGAGAATATTGCTGGGCAAACCAATTTACTTGCGCTTAACGCCGCGATAGAAGCGGCACGAGCTGGAGAGCAAGGCCGAGGCTTTGCAGTTGTTGCTGATGAAGTACGTAATCTGGCAAGTAAAACTCAGGGAAGCACAGAAGAAATTCAGGAAATGATCACCAAGCTGCAAAATGGATCCCGCTCGGCAGTAGGGGTAATGAGCAGCAGCATCAAACGTAGCCATGCCGCGGAGCAAAGCATCCGTTCTACCGCTGAAATGCTGCAGGAAATCGCAGGAGCGATAAATACCATGTCAGATGTCAATGCTCAGATAGCCGAAGCCGCAAGGCAACAAAATGAGGCGGGCGAGGAAATCAATCGCAGTGTGGTTGAATTATCAGAGCAAAACAAAGGCTTGAGCGAGTTCGCTACCAGGAATGGTAAAACAGCAGAACACATGCGCAAAGACACCAACGAACTGGAAAAACTGGTGGGTCAGTTCAAGGTGTAAATCCATCTCGCATTAAACCTCTAAGCGTAAAAAACCCAGCATCAATGCTGGGTTTTTCCTATTTAAAATGGCTCTGCCTATCTACAATCTTTGAAACTCTCAGTCACTAATTTCAGAGAGAATCTTGCAGCAAAGTGGACGAGATTTAGACAAGGCAGAGACTACGCAGCATAGCAATCCGAGTAGTCTCTAACGACATATAAATTTCATCCAGGAAGGGGCTTTAATGAATCTAGCCAAAGATGCTCTTAATGATCTCATAAAAAATGAACGACAAAATCGCACCAGCAGGCAGTGTTACCACCCATGAAAGAATGATGCTTTTCACTGTGGTCAAATTCAGCGCAGCGATACCACGTGCCATGCCAACACCCATAACAGCACCAACCAGGGTTTGAGTGGTGGAAATAGGCAAGCCGGTTCCAGAAGCGATAACTACGGTGCTGGCAGCCGCAAGTTCAGCAGCAAAGCCTCGGCTTGGCGTCAGGTGAGTAATGCCCTTACCAATCGTGCCAATCACTCGCTTACCAAAGAAGGCCAGACCCAACACAATACCGATGGCGCCAAGAGGTAAAATCCAGGCATCCAGCTCAGCAGATTGAGTGATTTGTCCACCACTATTGACAATGCTCACCACAGCAGCCAAAGGCCCAATAGCATTAGCCACGTCGTTGGAGCCATGAGCAAAAGCCATACAACAAGCCGTTACTACCATCAACAGAGCGAAAATCTTTTCAACATTGTTGAAGTGCATCTGCTTATCGCTGTTCTCATCGAACTGAATGCGTTCAATGGCAATCTTACCGATAATAGCAACCAGTATTGCAATAGCCACGCTCAAGCCATAGCCTGCGGCTGTCGGTAAATCCAAACCAACGTGCTTCAAGCCTTTCTTAATGGTGACCAAAACCAAAATAAAACCCGCAAATCCCATATAGATAGGAACGTATTTCTTGGCACTTTGGAATGGATTTTCAGCGTTAAAAATAAGGTGCTGAGCACTCATAAAGATCATATAGGCAATCAACCCGGCAATAGCAGGGGTGACAATCCATGAGGCAAAAATACCACCGACCTTGCCCCATGACACCGCGTCTCCACCCACCGACATCACCGCAAAGCCGAGGATACCGCCAACAATAGAGTGAGTCGTCGATACAGGCCAGCCCTTATAGGAAGCGACGGTTAGCCACAAGCCAGCAGCCAACAGAGAAGAGATCATGCCATACACCAAGAGATGAGGGGTATCGACAAAGAAACTACTGTCAATGATGCCCTTTCGAATGGTAGCGGTGACTTCACCGCCGGCGAGATAGGCTCCGGCAAATTCAAAGATCATTGCAATGAAAATCGCTTGCTTGATAGTAAGAGCGCCTGAACCAACAGAGGTTCCCATTGCGTTGGCAACATCATTTGCTCCTACGCCCCACGCCATCAAAAAACCGACGACAGCTGCAACCAGAACCAGAATAGCTCCGTAAGTACTAATAATATCCATGTAATATGAACCCTATTCCGACAGCATCACATCAATTTTGGCACCAGCCGACTCAGCAAAGTCCGCCAGCTTTCCAACACGTTCAAAGACATCATACAAAAACATGACATCCACCGGAGATAACTGGGATTCAAGCTTATACAACTTTTCAAACAACCCAATTTTCATTACGTCCGTGTCTTCCTGAATCTGATCCAGTTCTTCAACCATTCTGATCACGATGTCCGCTTCGCGACCTTTAAACCCGGTTTCCAATAGGGATTCCAGTTCATTGATCACTTCTCTGGCCTGTTCGCTGGCGTCAACGCAGCGTTGCAGATAAGCGCGGAAATCGTCTTGTAAGGATTGAGGAATAAGCAAATTCCGCACACAAACGTTAGTGGAAATATATTCGGAACAATTGGCGATTCTGTCTTGTTGTACTAACAATTCAGATAATGAGGATTTACTTACGGGAAGCATGATGTCTTTCGCCAGAATACAACGGACTTCACGCTTGATCTCATCGGCTTCTTTCTCTAATTGACTAATTTCGTCGCGCTTAACGCATGCTTCTTTCCAATTGTTTTGAAAAGTGGCTTCAAAGAAAGGAACCAGCAACTTACAACACTTTGTCACCACATCAATATGCTCTTCAATAGGCTTGATAGGAGACTTTGCAAACATTGCCAGAAATGGATTTATGGTCATTGTTAATCTTACTCGTATTCTATTTATCTGTCGTAGTCAGATAAACTCTCTGTCTGTTTTGATTACTCTTCATCATCTAAAGATGGTTCATTAAAAGGGTTCACAGCATGTCGAATATTAATACCCTCGACGGAATAAATGAGGTATTCACAAATATTCTTACATCTGTCCCCTATTCGCTCCATTGCACGTAATGCCCACAATACATCTAACCAACCGGGCAAAATTTCTGCTTCTTGTTGCATTTCCTGTAGCACAAGAATCAGTAACTTCTTGTATTCCTTATCAATTCTCGCATCATCTTTATGAATAGATTGAGCCGCTTCGACATCCATTCTGGCGAAGGCGTCCAATGTGCCGCGGATCATATCTAAAATTAGGTGTCCTGTGTTAAACATTCCTGCTTTTATTGCTTCGGATGACGGTAAGCTCTTCAATACAACCATCCGCGCAATACGTTCAACTTCATCCCCGATACGCTCGATATCGGTGTTGATCTTCACAATGGTTAACACCAGGCGCAGATCACCCGCAGTCGGATTTCGGCGTGCGATTATACGCATACATTCCTGATCGATCCTCAATTCCATTTGATTTACTTTCGAATCTTCCAGAACAACTTGTTCTGCAACGCGTTTATCATCGTCTCTCAAGGCAACAAGGGTATTTCCCAACTGCTGTTCAACAATGCCCCCCATCGACAGCAAAGCGTTCTTCAGGCTTTCTAATTCCTGATTAAAACGTCCGGAAATGTGTGAACTCAAGCTAAAGTCTTTCATGCTTTGACTCTCCTAACCGTAACGCCCGGTAATATAGGCTTCGGTTTGTTGCTGCTTGGGCATAGTGAAGATGGTATCGGTATCAGCAAACTCAATGAGCTCCCCCTGATACATAAAGGCAGTGTAATCAGACACTCGGGCAGCTTGCTGCAAGTTGTGGGTTACAATCACAACGGTGTACTGATTCTTGAGATCGTTGATCAGCTCTTCGATAGTCAAGGTAGAAATGGGATCCAGTGCCGATGTAGGCTCGTCCAGCAATAAGATTTCAGGCTCCAGAGCCAAAGCACGAGCAATAACCAAACGCTGTTGTTGTCCGCTGGAAAGTAACAGGGCAGATTCAAACAAGGTATCTTTCACCTCTTCCCACAAAGCCGCTCTGTTGAGCGCCATCTCAACCGTATCATCCAAAATGCGTCTATCGGTAATGCCCTTCAAACGCAGTCCATAAACCACGTTTTCATAGACCGACACAGGAAATGGATTGGGTCGTTGAAACACCATGCCCACCTGGGTACGCAAGGCTGGCACATTCTGTTTAGGATGAAAGATGTTTTTTCCAGCAATAACCACCTTGCCGGAAATTTCACACTCAGGATTCAGATCATTCAGTCGATTGAAGCAGCTGATCAAGGTTGACTTACCACAACCGCTCGGCCCGATAATCGCGGTCACGCAGTTACGGGGAATGCGCATGGAAATATCATGCAAGGCTTTGCGCTTACCAAAGTACAAATCCAGATGTCTGACATCAATGGCAATGTCATTATCATCCAGGCTTTCCAGCTTGCGAGCCGAAGGAATATAAGTATCGAAGCCTTCCATTTAATCAGTTACCTATCAAGACTTTATACTGGTTACGCAATCTGTTGCGCACATTAACCGCTATCGTGTTTAAAACCAAGACCACAAGTAACAATAATAAACAGGCAGCAAACATTAAGCTGGCTTCCTGACCTGCACTCTGGCTGTGGAAAGCACCGTCATAAATCAGCACACCAAGGTGCATAAACTGACGTTCAAGATGAATATAGGGAAACTCGCCATCAATGGGCAGTAGTAAAGCAAACTTCACCGCTCCCAACATCAACAAAGGTGCGACTTCACCCGCGCCGCGCGCAATGGCCAAAATAACCCCGGTCATAATACCAGGAGTTGCCAGTGGCAATACCGTCAAGCGAATGGTTTCCAATTTTGTCGCCCCCAAGGCGTAGCTGCCCTGTCGCAATGAAAAAGGCACTCGGCGTAACCCCTCTTCTGTCGCCACAATCACCACTGGCAAGGTTAACAAAGCCATGGTCAACGATGCCCATAATAAGCCCGGAGCACCAAACACAGCAGCATCGGTTCGCTCAGGGAAAAGCCAGGTATCAAGCTGACCACCCACGGTATAAACAAAAAAGCCCAAGCCAAACACGCCATATACAATAGAAGGCACGCCCGCCAAATTCCCCACCGCAATACGCACGATCGACACCACAATATTATTAGGCGCATATTCAGCCAGATAAATGGCAGCCAGCACGCCAAAAGGCGTGACCATGACCGTCATTAACATCACCATTAATACAGTGCCAAACAAAGCAGGAAAAACGCCACCAGCGGTAATGGCCTGCTTTGGAGATTCACTCACAAACAACCAGATTTGCGCAAAGAAATATTGCATTTTCCCCATCAGAGAAACCGCATTAGGAAACAACAAAGATTGAATGTCAGCGACAGGAATATGCAGGCTTTCTCCGTCAGGAAGGCTTATTTTCACTTGAGCTTTCTGCTGTGAGACTTGCAACGCATCCAGCTTTTCTTGCCAGAATTGAAACTGTTGTAAGACTTTCTTATAAGCAGGAGCCGAAGCATCCACTCCTTGTAAACGCATCTCTGCCAGCGATTCATGTAAAGGGGCTAATTGATTCAACTGAATGTCACTAATTTGGCTATTAATTTCCTGTACCGACTCAGTCACTGAATCAAAGGAGGCAATATCCAGCATACCATCATCAACCACGATACCCTGCGGGATTGCCAACAAAAATGAACCATCCTGCATGTTAAACTCAGCCAGGTTTTCAGGTCGTTCCAGATACACAATGCGAGACTTGTCGACAACACTGGGTTTACCACCGCCATGAGCACTAAAATAAGTGCCATCATGCAGCCAAACCCGCTGAATGCGGTTACTGGCAATATCGCGTTCTTCTATATTGGCAAAACGATATTCCAACCCGGTTTCCGTTTGCAAAGTGACGAAATAAGCAGGTTGCAGCCAGAAATGAGCCAAGCCTCGCGTAACGATCAACGCCACAATAGCCAGCAAAGCCATGAGTACCAAGCCCGCCAACGACCCGCTCAATATCATGGCGAAGTTTTGCTTATCAGAATCGCCCAACGTCCACTTACTCATGGCGATACTTCCTTCTTAAACGTAATCGCAATAGCTCAGCGACAGTGTTAATCGTCATGGTAAATATCAACAACAATAATGCGGTCAGGAATAATACTCGATAATGAATGCCGCCGACTTCCGATTCAGGTAACTCAATGGCTAAATTCGCGGTTAAAGTTCGCATCCCCGACATCAAATCCCATTCAGCAATTGGTGTATTGCCCGTCACCATAAGTAAAATCATGGTCTCTCCGATAGCTCGGGAGAAGCCCAGCATTAAAGCCGACAAAATCCCCGGATAAGCCACTTTCAACACAACATTGAGTAGCGTCTGTAAGCGGGTAGCGCCTAATGCATAAGAAGCCCGGCGCAAACTGCTAGGCACTTCAAAAATTGCATCTTCCGCCAAACTATAAATACTGGGCGCAATCGCAATACCCAATGCCATGGCAACAACAATGGTATTTTTACTGTGTGTGTCCATGTCTTTAAGGAAAAAGATAGAAGGCAGATGCAACCAGTTCATCAAATGCATGACCTGCGGCACCAGATAGCCAATAAACAAGGCAAACACCAGCAAGTAAATAAAGCTGAATTGCAAGCTCATGGGCAACGCCATACCAAAGAAGCGCTGCATTAATTTGTTCACCCAAACCAGAAAAAAAGCGAATAATGGCAATAGCAACACAAAACTGATCATGCCCGACAAATATTCCTCTGGTAGTGGTAACAACCAAACTGCGGCAATAAATCCAATCACCACAGACGGAATCGCTTCCAGCATTTCAATAGCAGGTTTTAGCCATTTCCGACTTCCCGAAGGTGCAAAATAAGCCGTATAAACTGCGGCTCCCAAGCCCATTGGCAACGCCACTAACATGGCAATTAATGCAGCTTTAATACTGCCAATAATTAACGGAATAACACTGTATTTCGGCTCATGATGATCAGCCCCGGAAGAGCTCTGCCAAACATATTCAGGCTGCCCGTAACCTTCATATTGAATAGGTAGAAACAAGCTGCGAAAGGTTAAAATGGCATTTGCGTTATCAATACTGGCAACACGAATTTGCTCTGCACTCTTAAAGCCTAATTGTCGATCCAGCCAAATCACATCTTGTAAGTTTTCTCTGGAAACAGGAGACATCAACTGCGACAAAGACTGCTCATTTAACACCTCTCCGGTTGTGGTATTAAACAAGGTAATCTGATGTTCATCGACCAAGACACCAAGCATGTCCAGTGGATGAAATAGCAGCTGCACGAACTGCCCCTGAACAGGAAGCTGGTACAAAGGAGCAAACGCCAACTGTTCTTTATTAGCAAGTGCCCACTTTCTTGCCAGGCCGCTATCATCAATAGCAACGAAGCTCTTGCTGGAAGGCAATGGCACTACATTTTGAATAGGCACGTTACTATATTGCTCCCACAATCTGTCATTGTTCAAAGAGCGATATTGCAAACTACTGCCCATATTAACCAAGGCTGTCATGGTTTCTGTCATGGGAACGACTTGCCGGGCATTGGCATACCAGTAAGATTGCTGCCACAAAGGATCATCGGGTTGCAGCCAATAAAGTTGCCAGCCATTTCGCAACTTTAAATTCACCGCCCATTTATTTTCACCCACAAAAAGCGACCAGTCTTCTATGGATTCGAAAAACAGGTTTTCCAAGCGTGTACTATACACCTGCGCTTGATGCACATCGTCGTTCATCATGGTTAATTCTGACACGCGCAAAATGTGTGTATCTGACAACTGCGCCAAATACATCACCCCGGCAGATACCGACACCCGCACTTTATCCTGACAAGGAATAGAAATGCGTTTCATCACCTGCCATTGCTGAGAAGGCGTTGCTAAAACCCCTTCCCGGCGCTGCGACACAAACAGCTTACAGTCGTCGGTTTGGGAAACAATTAAGGTCGACTGGTGGATTTTTGAAAAGAATAAAACCTGACCGGGAACTGAAGTCTGCCATACATCGGTAGCTCGAATTTCCGGACTTTTGAAAATAGGTAGAACAACAGACAACAGGTGCCACAACAGCATAAGCAGGGCAGCCAGAACAGTCCAACCTCCCAAACGGATCAACCATGCAGCATTGCGGTCTTTACGAATACGACGACGCTGTTGTTTCTGTATTGCGTTTTTTAGCAAACCAAAGGCTCGGCGCTGAATTTAAAACGGGCACATTGTACTTGCGACTGCTTCGCAAATTCCAGCACAAATACACAAAACCAAGAAGAAAGCAGAGAAAAGTAATTAATCTTCTCCTCTACAACGTAATGTACCTGTCTCTCTCCGTTTATACGCATGATCAAGTAAATGATTCCTTTCTCCATTTATCTACGAAAATTCAGAAAGTAGATATTGATTACGAATCTTCTTCAATAGTTTGACGGTAAGCCAAATCCCCCCTCAATTAACCCCGAGCATCGAAAGAATATTGAAAGTAATTCGTCAGGGAAGACGAATTAGGGCTGCCCGATGCATGGATGCATCGTGAGACCGGCTTTCAATATTCGAGAAGCGCAGGATCAGGTTAATTGTTGGGGCTGATTTCTTTTGGTTACTTTTCTTGTTCAGCCACAAGAAAAGTAACTGGCGCGTCCGAAGGATGTGTCATATAAATCCTCCAAAATGAAAAACAAAAGTCGATACGGAATAAGTATTGATTAAAAATACTTTTCAACCATCTGAAATAACAACAGATTATTACCCTTGTTACTGGTGTAAACCGAATCTCTGACGTATAGTTTAAAAGCCGCTAGTATCCTGAATTCGCTGCCAGAGCAAACAGCCTAAATTCAGGTTCCGTATAAACTATCTGCATTGGAACACGTAGTTATCATGAAACCATTTATTATTACCTTGGTAGGAAAAGACAAGCCCGGTTTGCTAGGCACACTTGCCGACATAGTGTATCAACATAAAGGTAACTGGCTCGCCAGTAACTTTGCACATATGGCAGGGCAATTTGCCGGTTTTGTTGAAGTACATATTCCTGAAGATCAAGTTAAAGCACTGGAAGAAGCGTTAACCCAACAAACCGACTTACGCATTACTTTTAATTCGGGTGATGAGACACCTGCTGCACATCAACAAGCCTTGATTAGTGTGGTGGGTAACGACAAACCCGGTATCGTTCAGGAAGTGGCAGCAGCAATTCGTAAGCTCAATTTGAACATCGAGCAATTTGAATCAGCCTGTGTGAGCGCTCCAGGTTCAGGTAATGAATTGTTTAATGCAGAGTTATTTGTCAATATTCCCGAAGACTTTGATATCGACAAACTTCAGGATGCTGTTGAAAAAGTCGCGAATGACTTAATGGTAGACGTCGAGCTTAAATAGACCAAGCCAAATAGCGGTTCCAAACATACAGGAACCGCGAATTGTAATAAACGTGTCACCGAACTGAACGATCATTTTTGCGCCCTAGTCCTATTTTAATCAGGTACAGATATATATCCCTATGATACACGATGCACAGCTCTACTTTCCGAAAGAACTCAGTTGGTTATCCTTTAACGAAAGAGTTCTCCAGGAAGCAGCCGACAAGCAAAACCCTATCGTCGAACGTATTCGCTTTCTTGGTATCTATTCCAACAATATGGATGAATTCTTTCGAGTTCGTGTTGCTGATGTTCGCCGCCAAATAGCCATTCATCACAACAATCAGGATGAAGATAAGGAAGATGCAACCCGCGAGCTGCTGGATCAAATTCAGGAACGGGTCATCGGTATGACCCGTGAGTTTGACCGTATATTCAAAGAATTGGTCACTCGTCTGGGACGATACAATATCCACCTGATTAGCGCGAAGGATACCAATGAGTATCAACAGGAATGGCTCACCAATTTCTTTAAGAATAAAGTGCTTAGACACATTGCCCCGATTTTGATTGATGGCAAAACAGACTTGGTGGGTCGATTAAAAGATTCCGGTACCTATTTGATCGTGCAAATTAAACGTAATAGCAAAAATGATAAATACGCGGTGGTGGAAGTACCTACCAATTACCTATCGCGCTTTATCATGATCCCGCCGGAAAAGAGCCGTAAGAAAAAGCACATTATCCTGCTGGATAACATCATAAAACTGAATCTGGACAGGATTTTCCGGGGCTTTGTAAAGTTCGATTCGCTAGAATGTTATTCCTTTAAAATGACCCGTGATGCCGAATACAAAATCAACGACGAGATAGATGAAAGCTACATGGAGAAAATGTCCGAATCCATGAAGCAGCGCTTGATCGCAGAACCGGTTCGCTTCACCTATGACGCGGATATGCCTGAAGATATGCTCACCTTGCTACGACGCAAACTGAATATCTCGTCACTGGATAGCATCATTGCCGGAGGCCCAGTCAGAAACTTCCGTGATTTTATTGGCTTCCCCAATGTTGGGCGTGAGTATCTGGAGAATCCACCATTACCCGCTATCCACACACAAGAATTCTCGCATTTTGATACGGTTTTCCAAGCCATCACAGAAAAAGACCGTTTACTCTATTACCCCTATCACCGATTCTTGCACCTAACGGAATTTGTGCGCCAGGCTGCGATAGATCCAAGTGTACGCCACATTCGTATGAATCTTTATCGTCTAGCCAGCAAATCGCGCATCATCAATTCCCTGATTGATGCCGTCGATAATGGCAAGATGGTAACGGTGGTAATGGAGCTGCAAGCCCGATTTGATGAAGAGGCCAATATTGAATGGTCAAAAATCATGAGAGAAGCAGGCATCAAAGTATTGCTGGGTATCCCAACCCTGAAAATCCACTCCAAGCTTTGTGTTGTCAGCCGCGAAGAAAAAGGCGATATCGTCCATTACGCCCATATTGGTACGGGCAATTTCAATGAGAAGACCGCCAAGATTTATACGGATTTCAGTCTATTCACCCGCAATCAGGAAATTGCTCAGGAAGCGGTGAGTGTTTTCGACTTGATCCAATTCCCATATAAAACCTTCAAGTTTCAGCATTTACAAGTTTCACCACTGAATAGCCGAACCAAAATTCAATCGCTGATCCGTCAGGAAATCCAGCATGTCATTGAAGGTAAGAAAGGCCGTATCAGGCTGAAAATAAATAATCTGGTTGATAAAGAACTAATCGATGACTTGTACAAGGCAAGTCAGGCTGGCATTAAAATTAAAGCCATTGTTCGTGGCATGTGTAGCTTGATCCCGGGTATTAAAGGCATCAGTGAGAATATCTCGATCATCAGTATCGTTGACCGATTTTTAGAGCATCCCAGGGTTGCCGTATTTGATAACGGTGGGGAACCGAAAGTGTTTATCTCTTCCGCTGACTGGATGACACGTAACATGGATAACCGTATTGAAGTGGGTTGCCCTATCTACGATGAAGAACTGAAAAAACGCATTATCGACATCATGGAAATTCAGTTCAAAGATACCACCAAAGCACGAGTGATTGATCAAACCCAATCCAACAAATATGTGCCCAGAGGTAATCGCAAGAAAATCCGCTCTCAAATCGAAATATACGATTATTTGAAAGATCTGGAAGATGAAGCCGACACATCCGACGATGAATTAGCGCAAGAACATGCAAATGATTTATAGTGTCGAAAGTGGTTATAAAACAGAAAAAAGCGAGCGCTTTTAGGGATACTTGAACGCTCATGACCGAATTTGAAAATGCTTTTGACAGTGTCGCGACCAGAGAAGTCACCAAAGTGGCTGCGCTGGATATTGGCTCCAATAGCTTCCATCTGGTTATTGCTCGTATCGTGGCTGGCTCAGTGCAAATTCTGCACAGAGTAAAACAGAAAGTACGCTTGGCTGAAGGGCTTGATGAGCGCCAGATCCTGTCGGATGAAGCCATTCAAAGAGGCTTGGAAGCACTTCAAACCTGCAAGGAAAGTATGCAGGGTTTCAACCCCGACACAGTACGCATTGTAGCAACACACACGTTACGTCGCGCCAGAAATGCAGACGTTTTCATTAAAGCCGCCAGACAGATCATTCCCTACCCTGTTGAAGTGATATCAGGTGTTGAAGAAGCACGTTTAATTTACTTGGGTGTAGCCCATACATCAGCGGCTTCAGGAAAACGCTTAATCATAGATATTGGCGGCGGTTCCACCGAGTTTATCATCGGCAAAGGCTTTGACCCTCTACTACTGCGCAGTGTAAAAATGGGTTGTGTTAGTTTTACCCATCAGTTTTTTAAGGAAGGCGAACTCAAATCAAAAGCCTTCAAAAAAGCCATTACCGCAGCTCAGCAAGAGCTGGAAATCATTTCGGATCGTTACAGAAGTTTAGGTTGGAAGAGTTGCCTGGGTAGCTCTGGCACTATTCGCACCATCGCTAACCTGATTAGCGAATTAAATGAAGACCCGGATGCAGAAAACAACGAACCGCAACCGCTTGCCAAGATCACCTTATCAGGCTTGGAAAAGTTGATTGAACAATGCTGCGATTGCGGAAAAATCACCAAGCTGGACTTTTCCACCCTAAGCGAAGACAGACGTGTTGTTTTCCCGGCAGGTCTTGCCATACTCACCGCCATATTTAAAAGTTTGAATATCAGTGAAATGGAATATTCACCTTCGGCTTTGCGCGAAGGGGTATTGTACGAAATGGAAGATCGTCTGGAACACCATGATATCCGACAACGCACAGCACAAAGCATGGCAACACGTTATGACGTCGATATCGAACAGGCACAACGAGTGCTGGCAACCACCACTCATTTGTACCAGCAATGTAAATCCTCATGGGATATAAAACGCAATGAACTGCAAAGTATGTTGGGATGGGCAGCCCTGTTGCATGAAGTGGGCTTACAAATAAACTCTCGCGGTGTGCAGAAGCATTCAGCCTA
Organism: Paraneptunicella aestuarii; assembly: GCF_019900845.1. Taxonomy (NCBI): domain Bacteria; kingdom Pseudomonadati; phylum Pseudomonadota; class Gammaproteobacteria; order Alteromonadales; family Alteromonadaceae; genus Paraneptunicella; species Paraneptunicella aestuarii. The sequence goes on from NZ_CP074570.1 coordinate 3,888,539, forward strand.
CATACTAAAAAATACAGAGCTACCCGGATTTAATCAGGAACAACAATATTTTCTGGCAACCCTGGTCGCTATGCATAGAAAGAAGATTCGTAAAGAAGAGCTGCTCCAACTGCAACAGTTTACGGAAGAAGAAACCTTTAAGCTGATTGTGCTTCTGCGCTTGGGCGTATTACTTAATATTCATCGCCAAGATGACTTGTTGCCCAATATCGAATGTCACGCGGAAAATAATCGTTTGGTATTGTCTTTTCCTGAAAACTGGCTGGAACAATCCATCCTGATGCAGGCCGATTTGGAAACAGAATCCATGCGCCTTAAAAACATAGGGATCAAACTCATCATTCAGTAACGATTTTATTCACTGCTATACCTATGCTTGTCAGCCTCAATTATCCCTGTTTTTATAAACCAACCATCAACATTTTGATTACATAAAAATAACATTCAAGGTTCTTTTCGGCTGGAAAGCATCTATCTTTCAATTCAATCGACTAATGAGCAGTTCGACGCAGTTATCTTCTGTTAATACCAATATATTTACCGAGTAAAAGAAATTGGCAACGGATAGGCAAAATAACCTCTCTGACAAAGAAAATTTATTTCCTCCCCAACCAAAAAAACCATTGTTTTTTGGTTCTTTTCTAACTATAAAGAGGAGTTGTTCTCGCTAGTTCGGGGACAAAAACCAAGGAGCAAATAAAGAGGTCGATACCAAAATCGCGGTCAACGGAAAGACGAAAAAACACAGTAAGTGAACGATTCTCGACCAATAAATCAGTAAAGTAATCCATTGGGGACACACAATGAAAACGCAACTATCCCAATTGTCGAAGAGCATTCGTCTAATTACGGCAGCCTCTTTAACGGCATCATTAACAGTAGCGCTACCTACCATTGCTCAAGAAGAGCAAAGCGCTAATGAATCTGTAGAAAAAATTGCTGTTGTTGGTACTCGTGCAGCACCTCGCTCAATCGGCGACTCTGCAGTACCAGTAGACATCATTTCGGAAGAAGAGTTCCGTAGTCAGGGTTCTACTGACATGGTATCCATGATGCAATCAGCAGTACCATCTTTTAACGTTAACGACCAACCTATCAACGATGCATCAACATTGGTTCGTCCTGCCAACTTGCGTGGCATGGCTTCTGACCATACTTTGGTGTTGGTAAACGGTAAACGTCGTCATCGTTCTGCAGTTATCACCTTTTTGGGTGGTGGCTTGTCTGATGGTGCTCAAGGTCCAGATATTTCAACTATTCCATCTATCGCATTAAAACAAGTAGAAGTGCTACGTGACGGCGCTGCCGCTCAGTACGGTTCTGATGCGATTGCCGGGGTAGTTAACTTTGTATTGAAAGATGACGCCGAAGGCGGATCTTTTGAAGCTCGCTACGGTTCATACTATGAAGGTGACGGCGATACTTACCAGTACTCTGGTAACATTGGTTTGCCGTTCACTTCTTCTGGTTTTGCTAACTTCAGCTTTGAATACCGTGAAGCAGATGCAACTGTACGCAGTGTACAACGCGACGATGCACAAGCATTGTTCGACGCAGGTAACACAGCGGTTGCTAACCCAGCTCAAATTTGGGGTAATCCAGAAATCATGGATGACTTCAAATTGTTCGCCAACATTGGCCTTGAACTGAGCAATAACAGCGAAGCATACCTATTCGGTAACTACGCGACTCGTGAAGTGGACGGTGGTTTCTACTATCGTAACCCACACACTCGTGGCGGTGTATACGCGGGCGAAGAAGTTAATGGTCAAGCAACCCTGTTGGTTGGCGACCTTGACGGTGTAGGCACAGGTATTGACTGCCCAACTGTATTTGTTGGTGACAACGTACTGAACTCTCCAGAATACGCTATCATTGCAGATAACAGCACTGCTGTTGGCGCGAACTGTTTCGCATTCAACGAAATGTTCCCTGGCGGTTTCACACCTCGTTTCGGTGGTACAGTTGAAGACGCTTCAATTGTATTAGGAACTAAAGGTCAATTTGCGAATGAAGTATCTTACGACGTAAGCTTCTCTTACGGTCAAAACGAAGTTGACTTCACAATCCGTAATACAGTTAACCCTTCTTTGGGTCCAAATTCTCCTACAGAATTCAGCCCAGGTCGTTACACTCAAGCAGAACAAAGCTTCAACGTAGACTTGTCCAAACCTTTCGATGTAGGCTTGTCTGAGCCTCTGTTCCTTGCTGGTGGTTTTGAATACCGTCATGAGTCATACGACTCTGTAGCTGGCGATCCTCAGTCTTACGAAGTAGGTTCATTGGCTTCTCAAGGCTTTGGTATCGGCTCTAACGGTTTCCCAGGTCTAGCCGCTCGCTTCCAGGGTAAAGACTCTCGTAAGAGTGTTGCCTTGTACCTTGACTCAGAAGTGTATCTGACTCAAGACTTGATGGTTGGCGCAGCTATCCGTTATGAAGACTTCTCAGATTTCGGTAACACAACCAAAGGTAAGTTGTCTGCTCGTTGGCAGGTAGCAGAAAGCTGGGCAATTCGTGGTGCTGTTTCTACAGGCTTTAAAGCGCCTACAATTGGTCAAAGCAACGTGCGTAACGTAACCACAGCATTCAGTGCTGGTGGTTTGGTTGACCGTGCAACATTGCCTCCAACAGATCCTATCGCGATCCAAAAAGGTGCGACTCCTCTTGGCCCAGAAGAATCAACAGCATACAGCATTGGTTTGGTTGGCGAATTAGACAATGGTCTGTTCTTGACGATTGACTACTTCAACATCGAGCTGGAAGACCGTATTAGTACAACTTCAGGTTTAAGCTTAAGTGATACCGACATCGCAGCGTTATTAGCAGCAGGTGTTAGCGACGCTTCCAGCTTCAGCGAAGTTAGCTTCTTCACCAATGACTTCACCACCACAACCGAAGGTGTAGACATTGTTGCTAACTACAGTATGGAAATGTTCGGCGGCGACACCAAGTTCTCCTTGGCGTACAACTGGACTAACACTGAAGTTGACTCTGTTAAATACTTCTCAATCAACGGTGAACTTCAGAAGAATATCTCTGATGATCGTATCCGTATGATCGAAGACAACTTGCCACCAGTACGTTACAGCTTGACTGCCAACCACACTAATGGTGACTGGCGTGTAATGGGTCGTTTGAACTACTTCGGTAGCATCTTCGAAGACCACCTGGATTCTGGTTTGCCTATCGACAAAGTGGGCTCAGAGTTCACAGTTGATCTGGAGTTGGGTTATACCTTCAACGACAACATCACTTTGATCCTTGGCGCGAAGAATGCCTTCGACGAATACCCAGATGCGAACACCATGTGGGATAGCGAAATTGCAGGCTCTACGTACCCAACCACTTCACCAATCGGTATCAACGGTGGTTTCTACTACTTTAGAGGTATTTACAACTTCTAAGCATCATATTTGATGAATGTAAAAAATGGGGAGCTTGATCGCTCCCCATTTTTTTATATCTATATGTGCTATAACTTGGGTTTTTAGTGAAATTTTTTTCTACGTTAAAACCACATCTTTAGTGTTTAGCTATTGTGTAATATCCTTCTCTGTGATTAAACTATGAACTCATAAATAAGTTTGAGCAATTATGAGCAAAAGATCAGAGCTAGTAGATGTATTTCTTAATTACCGCACCCAGTTAAGACGTGCGGTTAGCGGAATTGTACGCAGCGATGATATTGATGACATTGTTCAAGAAACTTTTATCAAAAGCTACGAAGCTGATTTAAAACAAGATATTAAGTACGAGCGAACTTACATGCTAAGAACCGCTAGAAATCTTGCTTTAAATCATGTTTCCAGAGCTTGCGAAAGAAGCAATGTTTCGATGGAAGAGTGCGGTGAATTTGACACCAATCTCATGGGGGCTCACCTGGAGACCCTATTTGAAAGCAAAGAGAGATTCTTTCATTTCTGCCGAGCTACCGACATGCTATCAAATGAAGTAAAGCGCGTATTTATCCTGAAAAAAGTGTATGGTCTCAGCCAAAAGGAAATTGCGGATCACTTGGGAATTAGTGAAAGCATGGTGGAAAAACATGTAGCTAAAGGGCTACAGAAATGCTCCAACATACTGGAAAGACTTAATTTGTTAACAACAAAAAACAAGTCTGACACAGTCAAACCATCAAGACTCGCTATTCCATCAAATTTATTAGAACTTAGTAAAAGCTAAATGAATACCAAATCTGACTTGGCAAAAAAAGGCGGAGCGCTTGAACTTGCTAGTGTATGGATTAGCCGCATAGATCGAGGTCTGGATCCAGATGAAGAAAAAATGCTGGGTGAATGGTTAAAGGAGTCCGAATGCAATATGGAAGCCTTGTTTAGTCTGGCTACACTTTGGGACAACCTGAGTTCATTGAATAAGTTCAAATAGCACATTTTCATATTAAAAAGCCGCATATAAACTGCGGCTTTTTCGTATCTAAAAGGCTTGTTAGCTATAGTTCAGCCTGCATTCTCTCAAAGCTTTTCTGCTCGCCTGAAACGAAAGACTGCCATTGTTGAGCCATCTTGCGCGTCTGCTTGAATTTTTCAGCCAAGGCTAATTGATTCAACGCCTCATTAAATTCCTTCTTGTTAAATAGCGCCATGCCAATAACCAGATGAGAAGTGCCAGGGTTACGCAATCCACCTTTCTCGATAGACTTTTCCGCTTCTGCAATGGCTTTGTCCCACTGTTCCATATTCAGGAAAATCTGGCTCAACTGGGCATTGAGCTCTCCATCAGTAGACAACTCTGCCGCAGCTTGCATAACCGGAATAGCTTTGTCATTTTCCTTGGCTGCTGCCCAGCATTGTGACAAGAAACGCAAATTACGCAGATTCTTTTCCAGCTTGCCGTTATCAAAGGCTTCTTCCATCAAACGAGCCGCTTTATAAGGCACTTGATGGTAGTAATACAGCTGAGACAAGTTGAAGATATCAGAGCCCTTCTCAACATACCCCTGCTGATAAGCCGACTCCATTACAGCTAACTGCTTTTTCTCTTCACCAATCTCGCCGTACATACCACCTAGCTGCAACCAATATTTAGGCTGGTCGTAATAACGAACTAATTTAACCAGAATATCAGTCACCTTCTTAGGCTGCTTTAGCTCGTAATAAATTGCGCGTTGCAAGATATACCAGTTTTCTTCAGCAATACCCTTTTCAGGATCAGCTTCTACCAACTCAATCGCTTTGTTGATATGAGTTAATGCAACGTCATATTGCTTTTGCTGATAACGAGCCTGAGCTTTTAACAGGAAGTTTTTAGGTGGAATATCACCGGTTTGTAGTGTTTCCCAACGCTCCAGATACTCGATACTTTTATCAAATTTCCCTTGCATCAAGCTCAACTGAGACAAACTAAACAAGGTCGTTTGTTCAAAAGATTCCGGAATAGGCTGTTGTGCAACCACCTGCTCAAACGATGCAATCGCCTCGTCGTATTTCTCGGCATTGTAATAAATGAACCCATAAAAGTTGTACATCATAGCTTTTTCATAGCTATTCATGGAGTCACTTTTATCTTTCACCTTATCCAATACTTCAATCGCCTCGGCAACCTTACCTTCGTCACCCAAGGCCTGAGCGCGAGCTAACTGTTCGTAAACACGAGCTCTTAGTGCCGGTGTACGACGCGTTTTACGTTCTTTTTTCTCTTCCTGTGCATAAGCTTTGCCTGAATCAGCAACAGGAACGATAGAAGGAGCTACCAATATAGCAACGGTTGAAGCCGTCAATATGGAAACTCGCAAGAATTGTTTGATCATTGCGCCTCCTTAACCATCGATCTCAAATGAGATACGGTTTTGAACGCCTGCCACTTCAGTTGGCTCTCCATTCACCACTCTCGCCTTATATTTGAACTTCAATGCCGCGTCGATTGCGGCCTGCTCAAATATGCCTTCAGGATTGGCTTCCACCACGATAGGATCTCGAACCGAACCTTGCTTGGTCACTGTGAATTCCACGATAACATAACCTTCAATACCACGTTGTAGTGCTCTACGCGGGTACACAGGCGCCACCTTAACGATAGGCAAGTATTCACCATCACCAGACTCAAGCGCCAAACCACCACCAAGATCCAGGTCATTGCCCACATCAGCGGCAAAGTCTATATTTCCGCCCTCTGAATTAGGTGAAGCAGAATCAAGTTGTGGTTGGTTCATTTGCGGTGGAGGTTCTTTCGGCGGAGGCGGTTTACGCGGTTTGCGTTCCTTTTTCTCCGCCGATTCTTCTTTCTTTACTCGTACAAAGTCCAGAACACTGCCGCGAGGCGGATCTGTTAATGCACTACCGCCACTCTTGATCAGCGACTGCATCACATAAAACAGCGCCAGCGTAATGCCCAGACTTAATACTAACGCGATTAATATCCGTGACATAATTACTGCTCTGCTGCTGCGATAGATACGTCGTAGGCTCCCGCTGCTCTGGAAGCGTCCATTACTTTAATCAGGGTATCCACATCGGCTTTCTTGTCAGCCTGAATCACCACTGAGCCTTGAGGGTTTTCCGCTTTCAAGCGTTCAATGTTGGCCTGAACTGCACGTTGGTCAACCTTACGCTTGTTGATCCAGATCTCGCCCTTGTCAGAAATAGCCACCAAAATGGTTGCCCGAGGTTTGGAAACTGCCGTTGCAGCTTCTGGACGATTCACATCAATACCCGCTTCTTTTACGAAAGAGGCTGTAACAATGAAGAAAATCAACATGATAAATACAACGTCCAGCATGGGCGTCATGTCAATTGTGGCTTCTTCCTCTTCCACCAGGTTTTGAAAATGTTGTTTCATCTTTCTCTCACTTACCCTTGGTTTGGGTTAAGTGCCGACCAATATCGGCACTCAGTTATGTCTTTCAGCCAATCGGTTTAGCCTTTGTGGCGATCCAGTTGCAATGCATCTTCAATGTGTAAGCGCTCAGACTTGGTGGTACGAACCAACCAGGTAGAAGCAAATACACCAGAAAGAGCGCCAACCATGCCAGCCATAGTAGGAATGGTTGCTTTGGATACACCTGACGCCATTGAACGAGCGTTACCCGAACCGGAAATAGCCATTACATCGAATACTTCAATCATGCCCGTTACTGTTCCCATCAATCCCAACAATGGACACAACGCGACCATGGCCTGGATCACCGGAATTGAAGTTTTCAAGCTCAAATCCAAACGGGAAACCAACATTTGGCGAATTTGCTCTGCGTTCCAACTGCTCTTATCTTTTCGAGCATACCAGTTGGCGATTACGTGCTCTTTTTCCTTGCGATGCCAAATGAAGAAGTACAGTGCACGTTCCAGAATCAGTAACCACATCACCATGATTAGGAAACCAATGGCCAGAAGTACCTGACCACCTGTTTCTGTGAAATCCCGAATGGCTTCTAAAAATTCAATTAAGAACATTGGTCTACTCCTTGAACTTACGCTGTTTGCTCAGCGCGTTCAGCAATGACTCCAGCAGACTGTTCTTGAAGAATACTTACGATAGCTTTACTACGCGTGTTCAGCAGTGCGTACAGTAAGGTAGTCGGAATAGCCACAACCAAACCTAATACTGTGGTGACAAGTGCTGTAGAAATACCGCCAGCCATCAATTTAGGGTCTCCCGTACCAAACAAAGTAATTGCCTGGAAGGTGTTGATCATACCGGTAACAGTACCGAGTAGACCCATAAGCGGAGCAACAACCGAGATAATCTTAACGATGGTCAGGAAGCGAGTCAGCTTCGGCAATTCGCCCAGAATCGACTCAGTCAAATGCAATTCCAATGCTTCAACATCGGCATTTGGATACTGATCACGAACCTGCATCACTCGACCAAGAGGGTTGTCGTTTTTGAAAGTGGTTGATTTCAACTGACGATCAACTTTCACCTTAATCAATGAAAGGGTGATCAATCTTTCCAACGCTAACAACAAACCTACCGCACCAACAGCCAGAATGATGTAACCAACCAAGCCACCTTGCTCAATACGTTCTTGCAAGTTAGGCGCTTGTACCAACAAACCAAGGATAGAACCACCGGTTGGATCCAAACCGAACTCAACAAACTCGCCTTTAGACGCTTGCAGTGCCGCAGCGCTGTCGCCGTATCTGTCGGCTGGCTGGCGAATCAATTCTGCTACAGTGCCCGTTGCACTGTTGTAATCCAGATATTTGCCATCAGCAATCAAAGCGAAAGGCCCAACACGAACCACATCTTTGGTTACTTTGGTTCCACCCGCTTCAACCACGTCGGTAGAAAAGCGTACAACCTTACCGGATTCCGTCATTTCACGTTGAACTTCAAACCAAACGCGCTCAATTTCTTCGATAGACGCCAACTTCGAGCTGGTTCCCATTGATTGCGCCAGGTTATCCAAAAATTCACCACGTCCTGGAATTTCGGCAGAAATCACAGAGTTAGCAAATTTGTTTTTGGTGTCACCCGATACTTGCTGCAACACACCAAACAGTTCTTTCAAAGAACCCAGACGCTTGCTCAAGGCTTCATTCAAATCAGCGATTTTGAACTCGTTCTCTTCGAAGCTGGTTTCCAGACGCTCACTGCGGTTTAACTCGTTGTTACGAGTGTCAGTCGCTTCACGCAACATGCGATCCTGTTCAGATACCTTCGCCATGAACTCTTTTTCACGGCTAGCATTCTGTTGATTCTGTTGGTATTTACCTTCTTCCAACTGCTTCAATAAAGCATCCAGATCCAAAGGTTTGGATTCCGCAGCCATTGCACCGCCAGCCATGAAGGAGGTCATCAATGCAGCAGAGATAAATTTAAACATGCTTTTCATTATTCCCGCTCCTACTCAGTCATCGCCACTGGCAGCATTAGAAGGTCTGGTGCCATTTGTTTCTTCGCCATACGTAGACCTTTCGTTACCTGAGTACGATAACTGGAAGGTAGCGCTTCCCATTGATTGGTTTGCTTGTTCCAAACACCTTGCAAGCTTGCATCACGAGTTTGATATACCAACAAGGTACGACCAACACGCAAGAAATCGACGTCACGCGCAGTACCTTCAACCGTCAACAAACCGGAATACGCTTCCATGGTACGACCGTAGTCCATTTCAACCTGATAGGCTTCCATCACTCGACGGAATTTTTCAGAAACAGACACATCCGCACGATCCATCATGTCGCGCAAATCCGCAATTCGCTTGCTACGCTCTTCCGGCAAGAAAGGCACATCTAAAGACACGAACTGTTCCAAACCGTCGATCATGCGCATCATCAATGGCGTAATTTGACGCTCGATAACGCTGACTTCGTCGATAGACTTGTTCAGGTCAGCCATTTCCTGAACCTGATTCTGGATTTGCTTTTGCAACTGAGCGTTGTAAACACGCAAACCATCGGTTTCTTTATTGATGGTTTTGAATTTCTGAATTTTGCTCTCGATCTTGTCGGTAATACCGTTGATCTTCTCTTGCGAGCTTGCTGCTGACTCGTTGATTTCAGAGGCAGCTTTTACAACAGGCTTTAAATACCCATCTTCTTGTGCAATTCCCGTATTAGCAAAGGCCATGCTGGCTGCTAATACTGCGACTGGGAACGTCTTGGAAAGCTTCATATAGTCTTACCCTAAGCGTGATGATTACTGGCAGAAATGCCCTAATTTTGCTGGGGGCAGTTTAGGCAGGGTATGTGACAGTTTTATTACATTTGAATGAGGACTGGATGAAAACTCTAAAGCTGAATAAAACTAACTTTACAGCAGGTAAAAATATTCATCAGAGATGGTTTAAAAGAAGAGTTCGTTTCAAATAGCGGAAAAGAGAAAAAATTTCTGCAACTTCAATTTTCCTTTACTACACTTTTTTCAGTCAACCAACAAAGGGGATGTTATGCCTTCGGTAGCTATCATCGAAAGCTGTAGTCATACCATTGAAGAAATAAGACATTCAATCGCTCAAACCAACCATAAGATCATTGCTATCACAAGTGAATTTGAAGAGTCGATACTCACCCATCTTTGCCCAGATATTATCATAGCCGACTTTTCGTTCGTGCAACGAAAGCAATTCATGTTGTTTATGGAAAAGCTTCATTCAATTTCCCCCAACACCATTATTATTGCTGCAATAGAAACCAATAACGACGCATTGGTAGAAAAGGCGCTAGAAATCGCGGTTAACGACATCATTCGCAAGCCCATATGCGCTCGGGAACTCGTTCACAGAATACAACTGAACAGTGAGCTCAAGTCATTGCTCAAAGAAGCAAATGCTTCAAATAAAATCGCACCGTCTACCAAGCAAGAAACGCAAAAGAATAATCTGTCATCGGATCAGATTCTGGGCGACAGCGAACAAATTCATCAACTCAATGCCACTATCAAGCGAGCTTCCAGACTGGATTGGAATGCACTAATTCTCGGTAAGTCAGGCTCAGGAAAAGAACTGGTAGCCAAAGAAATCCATAAAAAAAGTAACCGCTGGAGCAGCCCCTTTATTGCATTAAATTGCGCTGGATTAAATGAGAGTCTTTTGAACTCTCAGTTATTTGGTCATGAAAAAGGCGCATTCACTGGCGCAGACAAACAAGTCAAAGGTGTATTTGAACTGGCAGATTCAGGGACATTGTTTCTGGACGAAATAGGCGACCTTCCACTCAGCATGCAAGGGATACTACTTCGTGTGCTGCAAGACAGCCAGGTAACCAGAGTGGGCGCTCAAACCCCGATCAATGTGGATGTTCGTCTCGTATTCGCGACTCATAAACCTCTTCAGCAGTTAGTGCAAGAAGGAAAGTTCAGAGAGGATCTGTACTACCGAATTAACAGCCTGATTATCAATGTGCCCAGCCTTAAAGAAAGACGCTCCGACATTCCGCTGTTATTAACCAGTTTCCTGAATAAGCTATCTATCAGTATTGATGAGGATCCCAAACAACTGAATGCCGACGCCATGCATTGGTTAACGCAGCAATTATGGCCTGGTAATGTTCGACAACTTCAGCAAGTTGCCAGAAAGCTGACCTTGCTCACCTACAAATATATTTCCCTGGAGGATTGTATGGAAGCTTACGGCGCAGAGCATGTAGAACAGAATGTACAACCTCGGCTGGAAATCTCTAACTATAAAAATATTCAACAAAAGAATGAAGCTGAATATATTCGTAAAATCCTAATAGAATGCAATGGTGTCCGTTCCGACGCTGCGAAAAGGCTTGGCATTGGACGAGCTACCCTCTATAGAAAACTGAAATCATTAAATATTGACGATTAACCCAGTCTTATGGAACGGAATTCCCCTTCACATTGCATTTTCTTTTCAGCCCTTGCTTATTATAACTAAGCGAGACTCTCTACACTTACACATCAACCAAAAGCTTCTTCATCAACATAAAACTCCCTTTATCCCCCCCCATTTAAAGCAAATTTAATTTCCAATCACATTAGAGCGTGTTCTTACATGAATGCATTCTACATGATTGATTTTTAAGCATTTAGTTGTTTCATTAATGAGACAGGTGTCTCACGTGTCTCACCAATTCCTTCAAGATTGAGACACTTTTTCCAGCAAACGCATATCGGTAAAAATTACAACCGATTGATTTTTAATGATTTTAGAAAAAAATTATGCACTGGCAATATTTTTGCTCTATTGAAAATGACTTAAACACAAGCAGTTTTAATTTTTAACATAGAGCCAATCTGGAAAACTAAAATAATGAAACTAAATAAACTAACAACAAGCATTTTGAAGGGTCTTTTCGTAGCAGCAGTAAGTGTAAGTGCAGTTTCTGCACAACCAAATCTAAGTTTTGATCAATACGATATCACTCAAGTGGGCTGGAGCGTTGTTTACACCGGATGTACTTTTGATGCTGCGTCTCAAACTGCCACTTACAGCTATGACTTGACTGTAGACAGTGCAGAAAAAGATCTGTCTCACTGGGTGCTTGCTTTCGACACGGATATGGTCATTGTTGATTCTACGGGTAACGCTGTAACCGAATTCGGCCTCGACCCAACAACAGGTGTGTACGGCTTCAAATGGGATAGCGGTCAAGATTCTGGCACAACCCAAACCTACACTCTCACAGTGAATGGTGAATGTAATGCGGTAGCAACTGAGTATTCAGTGAAAGGTGGTACCTACTTCGCCATCGGTGAAACAATGGGGCCTTCAGCAGGTGACGGTGGTGGCGATCCAGAAATTACTACCTATTCAATCTCAGGTTCTCTGTACATAGATGCCAACAACAACCAGTCTCTTGATAGCGACGAGCCAGCTTTGAACAATACCACTGTTCAACTACTTGATGACTCAGGTTCTATCATTGCAGAAGCCTTCTCCGACGGTAACGGTAACTACACCTTTGAAGGTTTGCTACCGGGCAATTACACAGTGGTTGTGCCAGAAGCCACTGCCGACATCGACAGCGACTTTAACGAATCATTAACCGAATACTACAACACCTGGTCAAACCTGACTCCCGTGACAGTTGTCTCTCAAGATGTGGCTGACGTTGATTTTGGTTACAGCGCAGATATGGGTGCAGTGTTGGATGACCTTGACCCAACCGACCCTGACGCTGACGGTTACAGCTTCATCGGTTCAGGTAAAACCATCGGTTTCTGGAAGCATCAACATGCCGTTGCTCTTAAAGGCAAAGGTCGTGCTCACATCGACAGTGAAACCCTGACTGATTACCTGACTACTATCGAATCACTTTGGTTGTCTAACCCTTATCAGTTCGGTGCAGCAAAAATCAGTGCAAGTAACGACATTCTGTCAGCGCGTACTTCTGATGAAACTGAACTGCTGAACAAGCAAATGTTGGCGACTGAATTAAACCATGTTGACGGAAGAGGCTTGACCGACAACCTGGAACTACAAGCTACCTTGCTAGCCTACGGTGAATACGTCAGTGCCTATAATGCTCAGTTTACTCGCGAAGAAGTCCTGGCAGTGAAAGACCTGATGGATACCATCAACAACTCTGGTGAATAGTATTTAATCCCGTCCTCAACTTGTTTTAGCTTGGCCCCATCTTAATTGATGGGGCTTTTTTGTTTGTCTTGCTTGTCTCAACTGTCTCAACTGTCTCAAGAAATGATCCATATCTGAGACACTTGTCCCCTTCCCTTTCAGGTAAAAAAGTTGCAGCAACATGATTTTGATAGGCTTTTTACAACCTGCAAAACTGGCAGCCTTCTTGAATCCCTTACATTCTCACTTTCACCAAAATCTCTTCAACTCCATTGGAAATCAAGCTAATGAAATTAAGCAATTTAACATCATGCATTTGTAAAGCGCTTTTTTTAACAGGTTTAAGTGTAAGTAGTGTTTATGCAAAGCCAAATCATAGCTTTGATCAATATGACATTACCGATGTTGGATGGAGTGCGTCTTATACAGGATGCTCCTTTAATGCCGACACACAAACAGCCACCTACAGTTACCAAATGACAGTAGACAGTGCTGAGAAAGACCTGTCTCATTGGGTACTTGCATTCGATACAGACATGGTCATAGTCGATTCAACTGGCAACGCAAATACCGACTTTGGACTCGACCCAACAACCGGTGTGTATGGCTTTAAATGGGACAGCGGTCAAGATTCAGGTACAACGCAAACTTACACGTTAACCGTCAATGGTGAATGTAATGCCGTGGCGACAGAATACTCAGTGAAAGGCGGTACTTACTTTGCCATTGGTGAAACCATGGGCCCGTCTGCTGATGGCGGTGATGGTCCAGACCCTACAACCTATGCTATCTCTGGCTCTGTGTATATTGATGCCAACAACAGTCAGTCACTGGATATTGATGAGCCCGCTCTCAATAACACAACGGTACAATTACTGGATGCATCAGGCTCAGTGATTGCTGAGACGCTATCCAACAGCAGCGGCGATTACCAGTTTGAAGGCTTATTGGCTGGTAGTTACAGTGTTGTTGTACCAGATACGACCACCGACTTTGAAGGCGACTTCAACGAAACATTAACCGAATACTACGATACCTGGTCGAACATGACTTCGGTCACTATTGATTCGCAAGATGTTGCTGACGTTGATTTTGGTTATAGTGCAGATATGGCAGCTGTGATGCACGACCTTGACTCAGCAGACCCAGACGACGACGGATACAGCTTCACTGGTTCAGGAAAAACCATTGGCTTCTGGAAGCACCAGCACGCCGTCGCTTTGAAAGGCAAAGGCAGAGCTCACATCGACAGTGAAACACTCATTGGATACCTGAACACCATTGAATCACTATGGTTAGCCAATCCGTTCCAATTCGGAACTGACAAAATTAGTGCCAGCAATGAAATTCTGTCAGCACGTACATCGGATGAAACCGAATTACTGAACAAACAAATGCTAGCCACTGAGTTAAACCATGTGGATGGCAGAGGCTTAACAGACAACCTTGCACTTCAGGCAACCTTATTGGCTTACGGAGAGTATGTCAGTGCCTACAGTGCGCAATATACTCGCGAACAAGTGTTGGCGGTCAAAGATATGATGGATGCGATAAACAATTCCGGAGAGTAACGTTCAAGCCAAAAACAACTCCAATTGCAAAGCGAAAAGGCGATGAGGATAAATTCTCATCGCCTTTTGTTTGATACTAACCTGGAAACACTAATCCCAGTCAGAAGCGCTCAGATTGTAATCGTGAGCACTGACATTTCCCTTCAATTTCTCCAGCTTGGTTTCTGACCCAACGATAGCCTGATACCAGGAATCGATCATGGATTTTGAGTTCTGCTCACCAAGAAACTCGGTCAATGTGTCTTCTGGTTTCCATTTACGATCTTGCTTGTTGCCACCAAGATAAACACCTCTTCCATCAGCCAAACCGGGAATGTCTTTATGGTTCAAGGATGTCAATTTGTCAGACACAATGGAAATGCGTTGCGCATGATCTTTATATTCACTCAAGTCATCACCCGATGGAGCGACGATCTGACCCAACCCAAAATTCCCATTAAGGTTCAATGGTTGTAACCAGTCTTGAGTGATACTGGCATCCAATTGCACATTCCATCCAGCTAAAAGCTTGCCGACTTTGCTCACAACAGAACGATAAATATGCAGGCCAACAGGGTCTGCATTGCCGTTTTGAGCAGCTTCAGCGCCTCCATAAGGATACAGATTTCCAACTAATGTTGAATGCGTACCCGGCACTTCATATAAACAGAATGTGCGACCATCTGTATCACCTAACATGGTTGGCATAGTGGTAGCAAAACCATGTGAACGCTCATCGTGAGCATAGAAACCATGAAACTCGCTGACGTGCTCAGGCAGTTCCCACCAATTAGTCAGGTTCTTAACAATGGTGTACACACTTTCCGTCAAGTTCTTCGCTCTGGTAACACCTTGAGACAGCCAGGTTTTAGCGCCCATAATCGCGATGTCTGTCCAGCCCAAATCCAGTGCACGAATATTGGTGCCCAAACCAGATACAGGATCAAAAGCGATAACCTTGATATCCAAATCAATACCAGAATCTTCTTCTGATTCAACCTTATCCCAGATCTTGGACAGCATATGCGCGGCATAGATACAACCAATACCACCACGGCTCCAGCCCATAAGCGTTACAGTCAAGGTTAAGTCTCGCTGATTTTGCTGGCGTTGTTGATTAGCACGAAACAGATTGTCTCTGGCTTCCATCACAAAGTTACAGATGTTCTGAACGTCTTCGCGCATTTTCACACCAAAGGCAGTGCCAACAGTGTTGGTAACAATATTGCCGTCCGTTTTGCTGCCACCCACACCATGAATTCTCAGCACATTGGCCTGTTCCTGATTGTTGATGTTCTTGGCATAGTACCCAAATCGGGAAACGATCTCTCCGTGGATAAAGCGCCCTTCTTTTCTAAAGTCTTTATCGTAATTTGAATCAGTACCGTTATAAAAAACATGTAATCGCATGCTACTTACTCCCGTGGCGGAATCTCATTTGGCTTAAAACGATCCCGGAAAGATTGTCATTAATGCCCGTATATCAGTTTGAAATATCTGACTCAAAAACAGGCAACCGTTTAATCATTTCACGTTAGAGCAGAGGCAGGAGATATACACGGATAAAGGCAGGTAGAAGTCGTTATAACTTGGGATTTATGACAAATGGTAGCAAAAGTGACGCATTCGTTTTTTCTTAAAACGGCTGTAACATTGTTTGTCATCCAAAACAACAAAAGCCGCCCCTTCAACTGGGCGGCTTTTGAACTCAAATAACAATTAAACTTTAGAATTCGCGCTTATACGACAAGCTAAAGCCAATACCTTTAGTTTCAGATCTGAACAGAACATCTTCAAATTGCATTTCCTTGGTTTCATCAAGAAGGTTTTGCACTTTGAATTTCACTGTGCTGTTGAAATCCGGGTAGTAGGTGTACACCAAATCCAATGAGTGGAATGGTTGCTCGTAGTTATCATCAAACCCGTCGATACCCGGAATAATAATACGCTCACCAAACACGTTATACACTAACGATGCTGAGTGGTTGCCATCATCCGAGTCGTAACCCAAGTTAAAGTTAACCACATATTTGGAATGACCTGTCAATCGGCGAGTCAAATTAGTCACAGCCGCAGAAACACGGGTTTGTTCAACAATGTTTTGACCATCCATAACCACTTCTGAATCACTTAAGGTCAAGTTTCCACTGAAGAACATATTGTCCCAAATACCGTCACCAATAAACTCCAATCCTTTCAGGAATTCCACTTCCATACCGTAAACCTTGCCAGTTTCAGCGTTGGCAATACGGATCAGAGGAGGGCCATCCTGTGCAGGTGATTGAACCGCTTCAATCGGTGAATCCATATCCTTGTAGAATGCAGCAACAGATAGGTTGTCGCCATTATCCATATACCATTCCCAACGAATATCGAAGTTATCCATTTTGGTGGTTCTTAAGCCCGGCGTACCCTGAATTGGATAATCCGTAAGAGGATCGATGTAGGTTGAAGGTGATACTTCACGAATATCAGGACGAACAACGGTTGCACCATAGCTGAAACGCAATTGCATTTCAGGGGTTAAGGTGTAAGTCACTGCCAATGAAGGATATAAATCATCTTCCTGGAATACCAGATCCTGCAAACCATAACCGTCTGGAACATCAAACTTGTTGGTCAACGGGTTGAACGGGGTAACCGCTTGACGGTAGTCTTCCCATCTCACACCACCGCTAAAACGCCATGTATTATTGAAGAACATGTCAGCTTCAAAATAATAAGCATCAATTTTCAGACCCGATGCATAATCATCACCGCCAATTGTTGTATTACGGATCAACAATTCATTGTTTGATAACTCTGCCGCATCCAGTGACGAATCACTTAAGATATCGGATAACAAAGAACCTTCCAGATCTGATGAATTAGCAAAACCACGACCGCTGATATCAAAACGACGGTTGGTGGCATAACGGGATTTAGTGACAAAATCACCACCCGCTTTAAATTCCATTTCCCAACGCCCCAAAGTCAGTGGGTAGTTCACATTCCAGCCATAGTTTTCTACGCGGTCATGCAAGTCCTGGAATTGATAACGAGCTGAAGTGGTACTGTTGCTCAGGCCACTTTCATTGACCAAATCAAACAATCCATCTTCGTTGTCGTCTTCAAGAATAAAACGTGCAGATAAACCACCTGGAGCGTTACGGCTTGAACGCCCCAAAGAATAGCGCCAGTCAACACCAAGGAAGCCAAGCTCAGGGAAGGTATGCATACCTTTGATTTGGTTAACAAACAGCTTACGCTCTTCATATAACACATCAAATTCACGGATACGCTGACCATCTTCAAGCAAGATGTTGTTACTTTGACCTTGCTTTTCTTTTAAACGGTCGCTGGTGTCATTCAATACGATGGAACTGAAATCAATGCGGTGATTACGTCTGTAATCAATACCGAAGTTCATCATGCCCGACCATTTAATGGAATGCTCAGTGGTTTGTACGTCATCGAAGAAACGTACAAAACGGACGTTGTCGCCATCACGAGAAGCTTGTTCACCCAAAAACTCTTCCGACACATCCCAGCTATTGTCATAGCCAACAGTCGCTAAAAAGCCTAAGCGAAAATCTTCGTTGTAATCGAAGTTATTACCCAAAGCGAAAGTAAATCCATAGTCAGGATCTACGCTATCCAGATAAGGGTCATAATCTCGATTTAAGTCTTTAACAAAATCACGCGCTTCATTGGCAGTGATATTTTTAAAGAAATTCAAGCTGTCCCATTCTTGCTGAATTGATGCTGGCGCTGCGCGCAAACCATCATCTTTACCAAGAAAGCTACTGCCGTCATTGTATTGATAAGCATCGTCGAAATTGTCGGAGTTACCGCCAATTTTCACACTGCCATTGAAAACAAAATCCGTCGGGATCGTCTTCAAACGAATATCCACGTTACCACCACCAAATGCCGCAGGCATGGAAGGGGAATAGGATTTTTGTACCGACAGGCTTTCAATAATGTCAGATGGAAACAAATCCAGAGGGATAACCGAGCGAGTCGGATCCGGGCTAGGAACAGAACTACCATTCAATTGTGTACTGGAATAACGTTCACCCAAACCACGTACATAAATGAATTTGCCATCAACCAGGGTCAAACCGGTTACACGACGTAAAGCAGAAGCTGCGTCGCTGTCACCGGTACGAGAAATTTGTTCAGCACCCAGGATATCCGCAACAAACGCTTGTTCTTTACGTTCCTGTAGCACTGCTGTTGCACTGCCTTTCAAACGTGTACCAACAGCTACCACTTCCTCGATTGTTTGTTCTTCCTCTTGCTCCTGAGCTAATGCAGGCTGCAAGCTCATCGCGGCAACGACTGCTAAAGTCACTTTTGCCAGAGGATATGCTTTAGAACGCATAGTCATTCGTTACCTCATTTGAAATCGTTAATTCGGGATGTTCGCATGTTACGGTGTTCGTCAACCGACATCCCACCAAAAATTTCACGCGCCTTTTACAGGAAGTGCGCTGCCTTGGCAACGCACTTCGTTATTCTTAAAAAGCGGTTTGAGGTTTACTCAAGACCAACAGTCCAGCCAGCAGTCCAGTCGTTTGACTCTTCTACTGCACCGATGAAGTCAACATTGTCGAAGAATGTGTCACCGGAGAAGTCCTTCGCAGTACCGTTGTAAATAGTGTAGATACCATTTACTACCTCTGCCTGGCTAGCCGCTACCGCGTTACCAGATTGAGTGTTCAGGAACCAGTTTTGCAAATCCACTGCACCAGCTGCATTCTTGAAGTTCTCGCCGTTTTCACAAGCGATAACCGAGTTAGTCATAGTGATAGTGCCATCACCCAGGTTCAATTGGCTTTCAGTTGAGTTTTCAACTTCGAAGCATTCACCCATACCAGCAGGACCAGTGATAACGAAGTTAGCCAACTGAGCACCCGTACCTTCGCGCAAGTAAACACCCTCAGAATCATCTTCACCATCGAAGTTGTTACCGATGATAGTCATGTTCGCAATTGAAGGGTTAGATTGAGGCTGCTTGTCTGGTGTAGAACCATCGTTGTCAGCTTCGATTGCACGGTTAGCATCTGAATCGTCAGCAGCGTGCTTAACCAATACGTATTGCATCTTACCTTGATAACCGTTATCCCAGTCTACGCTGTCGTCCTGGTTACCAGTTAATACAACATATTTCAGGTTAACTGTACCACCGAAGAATTCGATACCATCGTCAGCGTTTTGGTGAACCTGAATGTACTCAACCGTTGTACCAGAACCGATACCACCGAAGGTAATACCGTTCAATTCGTTGTCAGGGGCGATTTCATAGCCCGCGTGCTTAACAACAACATAGCGAAGCGTACCAGAGTTATCTTCTGTATTCGTACCACCGAATACCGCACCTTCTTCTACACCTTCAACTTGAAGTGCACAGTCAGAACCGTCTTGAGGACACTTGTTAGAAGGAGCGTTACCAAGAAGAACCATACCACCCCATTGACCAGCACCAGTAGTTTCACCTAACAAATCCTGGCTGGAAGTGAAAGTGATTGGTTTGGAAGCAGTACCTTCTGCCATGATTTTAGAACCACGGCTAACCACCAGGTAATCGTTACCAGAACGACCGAATACTTTAACGCCCGCTTCGATAGTCAAGGTAGCGCTGTCTGCGTTGTCACCACCCACGAATACAGGGCCAGACAATGCGTACAAGTTACCCGCAGTCAAGGTCAAATCAGAAGTAATACGGCCAGAGATTTGGCAAGTTGTGGTACCAGCAACTGGAGAAATCGCAGTAGTACCAGTAGGGCAACCCGCTACAGGAGCAGAAGCAGTGATTTCACCACCACCGAAGCCAAATGCCCAACCTTGACGCCAATCGTTAGTGCCTACAGCACCGATGAAGTCAGTTGCATCGAAGAAACCGTCAACAGCAGAAGCGTCTGTACCAGCACCCAACAGAGGAGAACCAGCCATAGGGGCACCCGTGTTAGACAACATAACAGATTCAGAAACGCTGTTACCTGTTTGAGTGTTCAGGAACCAGTTTTCCAAATCCACTGCGCCAGCAGCACTCTTGAAGTTTTCGCCGTTAGTACAAGCCATTACAGAACTGGTAATAGTGATAGTACCATCGCTCAGGTTAGCCTGGCTTTCGTCAGAGTTTTCAACTTCCAGACATTCACCCATTTCAGAAGGGCCAGTTACAACCATGTTGTAAATTTGAGCACCCGTACCTTCACGAAGATAAACACCTTCAGAGTCATCTTCACCGTCGAAGTTGTTACCAATGATGGTCAAGTTAGAAATCATTGGGTTAGATTGTGGATCTTTATCAGGAGTAGAACCATCGTTGTCAGCTTCGATACCACGGTTTGCATCGCCAGAGTTTTTGTCATGCTCGATGTAAACGTACTGCATCTTACCGCGGTAGCCGTTATCCCAGTCTACGCTGTCGTCCTGGTTACCAGTTAATACCAAGTGCTTAAGTTCAACGTTACCACCGAAGAACTCAACACCGTCGTCAGCATTTGAGTGAACTTGCAAGTAATCAACTTCAGTACCTGAACCAACACCACCGAAGGTTACACCGTTCAATTCGTTGTCAGGTGCGATTTCATAACCCGCGAACTTAACAACAACGTATTTTAAAGAACCTGAATCGTCAGCTTCGTTAGTACCACCAAAGACCGCACCTTCTTCTACACCTTCAACTTGAAGTGCGCAGTCAGAACCGTCTTGAGGACATTTGTTAGAAGGAGCATTACCAAGAATAACCATACCGCCCCACTGACCAGCGCCAGTGGTTTCACCCACAACGTCTTGCAAAGAAGTCATGATGATAGGCGCGCTTGCCGTACCCGCTGCTTCAATTTTTGAATCACGGCTAACAACCAGATAGTCATTACCGCTTTGGCCGAAGATAACAGTACCTTCTTCAATTGTCAGAGTAGCGCTGTCAGCTTTGTCGTTACCCACAAATACAGGACCAGAAAGCGCATAGAAAGCATCATTAGTCAGAGTTATATCTGAAGTGATGCGACCGGATAAAGTTTGAACAACAACAGACTCACCCAATGCAGCAGAAACCGCCTGACTCAAACCTGCATTGAATTCACCAGGAAGAGGAGTAGTTGGTGTAGTTGGAGTCGTAGGGGTAGTTGAACCACCATTATTCGTTGTGTTGTTGCTATTGTTAACACTGTTATCAACATTGCCTTCATTGATGTTGATGTCGCCGCCACAGCCCACGAGTGTGATAGCTGCTGCCAGTGCAGAAACTTTAAACAAGTCTTTAAGTTCCATTGTTGTGCTCCGAAGTTGGAAATTCGCGTAATAAATAAAACTGGCGCAAGACTAGCGGACAACTGTGACATATTTGTTACAGCCATTTCCTGTCACAAATGTTTAATAATGCTTTCCATCTTGAGGGTAAATTTATTATCAGAAACAAGAGGTTATGAATGAGAGAATCAGAACCGAAAAAGATATTAGTTATCGTAAAAACAAACCGGCTCAATGCTCAAAATAAGAAAAATTGCGCTTTTAAACTAATGACTTAGCAATATTTAATAAATACTCAACAACAGCGGAACAGCTACTGATTAATAGTGCGAAACCACTTGGTGATCACAAACTTTTCGCCAGCAGTTACAGGGTGAGCCTGATGTAGTGTATCGGGATTGGGCACACCATTTGGCAACAGATTGTTCCATACCAGCCCATAACCGCGGGTCGGCTGAAACTTCCGTGACACATTAAGAAACTCTGTTGCTCCACCTTTACAGTCATCATTTAAGTAAATCATCACTGTCCAGGTGCGCTGACCTCTTCGCGACGCATGCTGACGATATTCGTCTGAGCCCGGCTCAAAATAATCGGTATGCTGTTTGAACTCTTGGCCTTGCTGATAACGTTGTGCCTGAATAACTTCATTCTCACCCACACCAAGCTGCAAGGTTTGCACGATTTTGCTTTCCACTTGCGATACAACAGGATCACTAAGGAATGACAAGTTACAGGTGGTGGAAGTGCGAAAACCCTCGTAACCCGACTTGGCACTAATTTTTGAAGGCTGGAAATTAGCCTGAGCAATCCGAATAATATCTTCACATTCTGATGCAGTTAACAAATCAGGCAAACCATACAATTGAATTTGAGGTGTGGAGAAATCCTCTACCTGAATATGGTCGTCAGTTAAAAAACGAGGGCGGGACAGCGTTTGATAAAACGCTTCATCAAAGGGAGTCTTTACATTATCAGGCAGGTTCTTGCCTAATAATGCTTTACATTCTTCAAACTGAAATCCGTTTTCCATCAGGGTATTGAGCAATTTAATGGCGGGCTGCCCCGCCAATAGCTGCTGCAAAATCCAGTTTTTCCAATTTCCCGGCAGGGACATGGCTCAATCCTTTATCAAATAAAGTTGTCTACGAATATCCTTATCCAATACCGAAACATACCCGGCTTTGCTCACCAAAGCCTGTCCGGTTTGAGACATCACAAAATACAAAAACTCACGAGTCATGAAAGGCAAGGCTTCATCTGGAGCTTTATTCACGATCAGATACAGAGTACGAGACAGAGGGTAATCTCCTGACGCAATGTTTTCTGCATTGGCAGGAATATAAACACCACTTTCACCCGCAATTGACAATACTTTCACTCCTGAATAGGCATAACCAAAAGCGGCATAGCCCAAACCGCCTGGCGCATAGGCAACCGACTGGATAATGGAAGCCGAACTGGGCATTTCATTCACTCGTACTTTGAAATCGCCCTTACACAACGCTTTTTGTTTGAACAAACCATATGTACCCGATACCGAGTTACGCCCATACAGCTTTATTGGCAGTGATTTTCCTGTGCTATTTCCCGTGACCTGCATCCAGTTATCAATGCTGCGAGAACCTCCGCAGTAACGGGTCACAGAGAAAATCGCATCCACATCTTCCAGGCTTAAGCCCGATACAGGATTATCCAAAGGCACAAATAGCACAATGGCGTCCAGTGCAGCTTTTAATACAGTCGGTGCATAGCCATATTTACGACGAAAATATTCGATTTCACTGGCTTTAAGCTGACGACTCATTGAACCAATGCTTGCAACCCCTTCGGTTAGTGCAGTTGGAGCCGTAGCAGACCCAATCGCTTGCATCTGCACATTCACATGAGGATAGATTTGTTTGAAATGCTGAGACCAGAGTGCCACAAGATTTGCCATGGTGTCAGAACCGACAATGGTAATCGTTCCGGCAACGCCGGGCTGTTTTTCATATTCATAAGCAGCGCTACCAGCACTGAGAAACAATAGACAAGTAAAGATCAGGCTACGCATGAAGAGCTCTTTTTGCTGTCATATCTTTGGTAAATCCAAATGAAAATTCACTGCCTTCTCCCACTCTACTGGCAATTTCCAGCTTGGAATTATGATGCGACAGAACGTGCTTCACAATAGATAATCCCAGACCCGAACCTCCAGTCTTACGGGAACGCGCTTTATCAACACGATAAAAGCGCTCGGTTAATCGGCTCAAATGCTCAGGCGCAATACCATCACCATTATCTTTCACAGAAAAACGCGCACCAGCCACATTCGCTTTCCAGTAAACCTTGATATCACCGCCGCTGGGTGTGTAATGAATAGCATTAAAGATAAGATTGGAAAACGCACTGCGCAGTTCGGTTTCAACACCATAAACCAACAGGTTGCTATCAATCTCAAAGGATATTTGATGCCCCTTAGCCTTGTTCAACGTTGCCGCTTCGGTCTCAATAGTGCGCAATATCGCAGGCACATCAACCAACTTTTCATAGACACGTTCAGAACTCGCTTCAATACGAGACAAGGTTAACAACTCTTCCACCAGATTTTGCATTCTGGTGGCTTGTGACGCCATTTCCCCATGCGCTTTTTTCAAAAATTCAGGCGGGATCTCTTTTCCCATGGAGAACATTTCCAGATACCCGGTCAATACGGTTAATGGCGTGCGTAATTCATGAGAAACATTAGCCACGAAGTCTTTGCGCATTTGCTCCAGTTGCGACAATTGAGTCACATCACGCGCAATCAATAAATAGTGCTGCTCGCCATATGGCATGATCCGGTACTCAAGAATTTTGTCCATGTTAATCGGTGAAGGTACTTCGATAGGATAATCAAAACGACCGGCATTAAAAAAACTGACAAATTCCGGATGGCGGATCAAGTTGTCGAGTCTGCGCCCGCTATCTTCAGGCCAACGCAAACCTAATTCCAACCGAGCCAAACGGTTACACCAGAAAATATGCCCTTCGGCATCCACAACAACAACAGCATCGGGCAACGCTTCCGAACCTTCTTTGAAGCGGCGAATAAGCACCCCAAGCTGTTTACGTTTGTTTCGCGCTCTGCGCTGAGAATAGTAAATGCCGTCGTAGATATTACCCAGTATTCCACGCGCAGTAGGGGGAGTGATCTTCTTGCTATACCAGAGCCACTGATTAAGTTTAAACAAATTCCAGTAATGAATAACGACCAGAGAGGTCATGAAACCTGCCCATGCCAATAATGCGTGATCGAAATACGCACCAACCAGCATAACGAGCAGAAATACCAAAGACAGCTTTACCAGACTTTTAAACCAGGAAAATGGGTAGTACACAGGCTAATTCAAACCCCTTTGGCGCTTCCTGACGATTGGCAGCAAGAGTAAGACAACATCAGGTGAGAACAACAGTTTATTAATCCCGGAACTCACCGTCTCACCATCTCACTTTTCTTGGCGACTGTGTGGCATGTAATAGCTATCACAACAATCCTTTCAGTCTCTAATTAAGCCAATTCATTTGGTCAGGGCTTTGTAAGAGCTTAGTTAAGTGCTTGGTAAAAATAACAGGCAAGTTCCAAACCACTACATTTTAGCCGAAAAACGATAGCCAGCGCCACGAACTGTTTGGATCATATTTTCATGACCATTACCGGAAATCGCTTTACGTAAACGACGAATGTGAACATCCACGGTACGGTCTTCAACGTAAACATTGGTTCCCCAAACGTGATCCAGCAACTGTTCACGGCTATACACACGGTCGATATGAGTCATGAAAAAGTGCAGTAACTTAAACTCCGTTGGCCCCAACTTTAAGTCTTTATCATTGGAAGACACTCGATGAGAAACCGGATCCAGAATCAAGCCATTGACATTGATCACATCATCAGCCGATGTCGGTGACGCTCTGCGCATCACAGCTTTAATACGCGCAACCAGTTCTTTCGGAGAAAAAGGCTTGGTAACGTAATCATCTGCACCAGCATCAAGGCCACGAACCTTATCTTCCTCTTCACCACGAGCGGTCAGCATAATAATGGGAATATCCCTTGTATGCTCATGCTGCTTTAACTTTTTGGCAAGCTGAATACCTGAGCCACCCGGCAACATCCAATCCAGTAATACCAAATCAGGATAGGGTTCTTTTACCTTCTGTAACCCAACATCAAAGTCCTCTGCTTCAATCACGTCATAGTCGGATTGTTCCAGCACGAACTTCACCATGTCTCTAATAGGCGCTTCATCTTCAACAACAAGAATACGTTTAGACATTCGAAAACCCAGTTATCCAAAAATCGGACGAAATTATTTGTCTATTTTGTGACAATTTCATGAAATCAGTAAAAGATTCGCGTTCTTTGCCCGTTTTCATGCCATGCTTTTAGCAATGCAAGGGAGTATAGCTTGGATTATCAGGATGTTACAGAAATCGCCCAGAGCATTTGAATTAGCAAGCGTCGAGTCCTCTTAGCCAGGAATTAAAAGCTTGGGACATGTTTCTCTTTGTTCACAAATTTACACCATAGACAATTTCCAACATAAAAAATGAACAAAGATAAACACGCCCTCATTCAAAATAATGATTAATCACTGTATGCTATGTTCTGTCTATGCAAACAGCGAACAAAAATATAAAAACAAGGCGTTAGGCTAAAGAACAACAAGTATAAGGTAGGAATTCATGACCAAAGTCAAAACCGGGTTGTCCAGAAAGCTGCTTACCCGCGTTTTGTCAGTGTATTTTGTGCTGACTCTCGTTGTCACCGCTGGGCAAATACTGACCGAATATCTCAACGCCAAAAATCACATTATCGGCGAACTGCAAACGCTGAAAAACACCTTTAGCACCAGCCTTACCCGTGCCATCTGGGAGTTGAATACTCCACAAGCTCAATCCATTGCCGACGGCCTCATAGAATTACCGATCGTAGAAGGGGTTCAAATTCGAGACGAAAACGGCAGTTATATCGCGAATCTGGGCAAAACCTCAGTATTGGAAATCGCCCCCGTCTCCAGCGGCATCATGCACGAGCATAAAGGCGGCACATTCGGCTATACCTTCCCGCTTATTTTTGAATTTTCAGGCCGTACCTCAAATGTCGGCGACGTTACCCTGTATTCCAGCTTTGCCATTATTTTTGAGCGCATTCAGGTTGGCGTCTATTTTCTGGTGGGTAATGCCATTCTCAAAACCGCATTTTTAGTATTTCTGTTCCTGAATGCCTTCCGCACCATGCTCACCGACCCTCTTGGTGAAATGACCCGACAAATGAACGAGTTTGATTTGGAACGTCTGGAAGAATCGCGTTTGGTGGTCAAAATTAAAGATCAAAACGAGTTAATGGTATTGCGAGATGCTTACAACAAGCTGG
Source organism: Paraneptunicella aestuarii (assembly GCF_019900845.1). NCBI lineage: Bacteria > Pseudomonadati > Pseudomonadota > Gammaproteobacteria > Alteromonadales > Alteromonadaceae > Paraneptunicella > Paraneptunicella aestuarii. The sequence continues at coordinate 3,915,672 of NZ_CP074570.1, forward strand.
TTGATGATTTGATTGATTTCCAGAGCAAGCTGGGAGGCGCTCAAATGGAACTGCGCGACGCCAACCGCAAACTCGACGAACAAAACCTGATGTTGGAACAAGAGGTCGCGCGCAAAACAGCAACGCTCAGCCGCATTATGCTGGATTTGGAACAACAGCGTGACGAGCTTATTGAAAAGCAATCGGCCTTAAAGAAGGAAAACGAAAACCGACGTCGTATAGAACAGAGATTACTGGATAAAAACAAAGAACTGGCAGATTCAATGGAAAGCCTGAGAATGGCTCAGGATCAACTGGTTGAGTCAGAACGAATGGCGTCACTAGGCGGACTGGTTGCCGGTATCGCTCACGACGTGAATACGCCGATTGGGGTAAGTGTTACCGCAGCGAGCTTTCTGGAAGAAAAACTTAAGCGATTACGCCTGGACTTCGATGAGAAAAAACTCACGCAGAAAGGCATGGGGACATTTCTGGATGACGCACATCAAACCACCTCACTACTGCTCAACAACCTGAATCGAGCGTCTGATCTCATTGCCAGTTTTAAACAGGTATCGGTAGACCAGACCAGTGAAGCGGTGCGCGACGTTAACATTAAGGACTACTTGCGAGAAATCATTCAGTCTCTGGCTCCAAAACTGAAGAAAACAGAGCATACAATCAATGTTGAATGCCGAGAAAATATGATTGTATATTGTGCTCCCGGCGCCATTGCACAGATCATTACCAACATGATCATGAACTCCCTTATTCACGGTTTTGAACATATTAATGCCGGAAAAATCAACATTATCATCCGTGATGACGACACTCAGATTTACATTGACTATAAGGACAATGGTCGTGGTCTTAGTCCGGAAATGCTGGATAAACATTTTGATGCCTTCGTTACCACTAAGCGCGACAAAGGGGGAAGCGGCCTCGGTACTCACATTATGTACAACCTGGTTACCCAAACACTTGGCGGTAAAATCAGTGTAGAAAGTGAACCAGGAAGCGGCCTACAATACAAAATTCAGTTTCCGCATCACCGTGTCAGCACCGAAACTGAAGCAACTTGATTTAACATCTTCTATAAAAACCAAAAGGCTGGCGAGGTCTTCTATATCCTGATAACCTCGCCCCCTTATTTTAAATAGGTTAACCGTAGCCCAACCATGCAATGCTTCGACATTAAGCATTGATCGGTCAATATATTCGTTAGGAAAGCAATTTAATGTGGTTTAAAAATCTCAAGTTATATCGACTAACTGAGCAATTGAAGATTGATGAAGAAGCTCTACAGGACTTGTTAACAGAAAATGCATTTCGTCCTTGTGGTTCTCAAGAACTGGCAAGCATGGGCTGGACAAACCCTCTCGGTCAGGGAGAAAGCCTGTTTCATGCCGCCAATGGCAATTATTGGTTTACGCTGAAAAAGCAAGAACGCATTCTACCTGCTGCCGTTATTAACGCAGAACTGGATGAGAAAGTCGCTCAAATAGAATCTGACACAGGCAACCCGGTTGGCAAGAAAGCCAAACAGGATCTGAAACAGGAAATCACACACAAATTGCTACCCCAAGCGTTCACCAAAAACAGTGTGATCCACGGCTTTGTCGCACCTAAACACAACTTTGTGTTAATTGATGCAGCAGCCGATGGCAAATCCGAAACCTTCCTTGCCATGCTGCGTAAAACACTGGGGTCACTTCCGGTTGTTCCACTTGCCAGAACCACAATCGCACAAGAACTGACAGACTGGTTAGCATCCGACAGTTGGCCAAGAGACATTGAACTACTGGAAGAAGCCGAATTTAAAGATCCAACAGAAAGCGGCTCCATCGTTAGAGTTAAAAATCAGGATCTTTTCGCCGATGAAATCCGAGCGCATATCGAAGCAGGCAAACAATTGCATAAAGTTGCTCTTAGCTGGAAAGAAACCCTTACAGCAATTCTACAGGAAGACCTCACGGTAAAACGCATCAAATTCTCTGACGTTATGCGTGAAGAAAATGATGATATTCCGAAGGACGAAATGGCAGCCAGAGCCGATGCTGACTTTGCATTAATGGCAGGCGAGCTGATTAAACTGGCTGAATGGCTGGTTAAAGAATTCGACCTAAAAGAAGAATAAAACCTTCACCTTGAATATCATTACTAATCATCTCCAGTGATTGATGATAGATTGGATTATTTGATATTTTTGAAATAATTATGGGCGGAATAGAAACCGCCCGCAATCCACATAAAAGCCACTGCGCAAATCAAAAAGCTCCTCATAATTTCACATAAACGGTTATCGATCTTCATTTATACGACAAAATCATTTCCCTATATTTGAAATTAAATCAGATATTCTTAAGCAAATACTGAACATGAATATATTAGAGCGTGTATATGGTCTCCTCCATCATCGCAAGATAAACAGATGCAATCCCTCACCCAACACTAAAAAGTATTACAAGTTCCTCTAAAACACCGACTTCTTATACCAGGCAATCATCACGCCTTCAAAAGAACAGACCGTTTAATGCATTATGATGTCAAAATTATGCCTTGAATATTAAATTTTTATTGAATTTTTATTCATATGGTAAATTTTTAATAAAATCATAAAATCTCGAATTAACACATAAACAAAAAGTAATACAAACAAGCACCTAACTTAAACGTATTACTAATACATTTAACATGCAATTCAAAATAAATAGAACAAAAAAAACACGAAAATACGCACCATATAGAACGAAACAAAAATTAAAAACACGAACTCACATTCATCTTTAAAAGACATAATCCATTAAAAACTTTAACGATTAAGCCTTTATGGGTATTTTATTTTTTAGATGAAGATTTAGATAAATCCAATAGAAAAAATTCCATAAAAAGACTATAAAAAAAGATAAAATATTCATTATTTACAATTACTTATAAAGTTTAAAACAAGATTCCAAATTCACTTAAAAACTCACAAAAATGGTGCAAAATGTTTTTAAATTAATGAAACTTGATCATTTGCGATTAATATTGGTAGAATATTTTCACTCGTTATTAATCAACTTTTTTGTAGCTCATTTTACGATGAAATATAAAGCCGATGATACAATCACAATAATCAAAGCAAACATTTCACATCTTAACGATGTGGCTCCTCTGTTTGCGCTTTATCGTGAATTCTATAACGGCTTACCTGAGCTAGAGGCGTCTAGAGAATTCATTAAACAGCGCCTAGCCAATAATGATTCGACCATTTTTATCGCTTACATTGATATTAATGGTGAAAAAACTGCTTGCGGGTTTGTACAGCTTTACCCTTCTTTTTCCTCAGTATCAGCAAAGCGCAGCATTATATTAAATGATCTATATGTAGACGAAGCTTATCGACAAAAAGGCGTGGCCAGAAGATTAATGGAGACGGCAAGAGAGTATGCGCAAAGTCAACAAGCGAATGGATTATCCTTAAGTACAGCTCACGACAATGTTAACGCTCAAGCGCTTTATGAAAGCTTGGGCTATGAGCAAGATAAGCAATATCTACACTATTTCCTGTCAATTAAATAGTGTTCTGTTAGGCAAATTCTAATGTTGTTGTAGTATTGGAATTATTCTTGCCTTTTCAAGGCATTAATAAAGCACCACTAATAACAATTCAAATTGTTTCAAGCTTAACATCTCGTTGCAAACTGCAATATTTGGCTTGAACTTATTTCCAATTTGAAGTGGTAGTATTTTAACCATTATTAAGAGTTAAGAATCAATATTATGAATATATTGTGTATTGGTCGCTGTTTCCCGGCGAGTGGTTTCTTTAAAGAGCGCGACCATCGTTTAAGCCTTATTGCGACAAAAGCAGACTTTGTTCAGGCCGAGTATGAATTCGACTACGACAAAGTGTTTATTAGCAAAGAGATCAACAATGACAGCGTTGTTGAGATTGTTGCTGCCTGGAATTCAGAACAAGCCATTGATGCTGTTTGCTGTTACAACGACAAATACTTTGATTTGGTCATTCAACTGGTTGAACGCTTTAATATCCGTTCTATTTTATCCAAAGACGCCGTAGCCAATACCGACAATAAATCCCGCACCAGAGATATTCTGGTACAAAACGGCATACCATCAGCCCAATACGCCATTGTTAACGACGAGCAGGCAGCTCACGATTTTCTGGATAATGTCAGTCAATTAGCCATTCTCAAGCCATTAGCAGCCTCGGCAAGTATTGGCGTATCTCGAGTGGCTTCCCATGATGACGTCTCTCAGGCAATAGTCGCTCTGGAACAACAAGGGCAAGGATTCCCCGCCCTAATGGAAAGCTTTCTGGAAGGCGATGAATTCAGCGTTGAATCTTTCTCCGAAAATGGAGAGCACCGTATTCTAGCCATTACCAAGAAATATAAATACGACAATACCTTTATTGAGCAAGGGCATGCCATGCATGCCGAGTTAGACACCGAGACAGAAACCCAAGTGATTGATTATATCGTCAAGGTGCTTTCTGCTTTGGGTATCGAAAACGGGCCAGCTCACAGCGAAATTATCTTAACCTCCGAAGGCCCGGTTCTGGTTGAATCCCATACCCGCGTCGGCGGTGATCTCATTCATGAGATAATAGAACTGGCAACAGGTGTCGACGTACTCACCTGCTCTGCTCGCCAAATTCTGGGCGAATCAGTGCTTAAAGAGATCCCGGAGCATCTACCCAAAAAGCAATCCGCAGCAGTCTGGTTTGCCTTTCCTAATGTCACCGCTGAAACAACAGTCGAGGCATATAAAGGCAATACCAAAGCGGAAGAGCTGGATGGCATTCACACTTTGAGGTTAATGAAGCCGGCAGGAAGCAAGGTTGTTCCTGCACGCAACAGTTTCGATCGTCTGGCCGTTGCAGTAGCCACAGGTGACAGCCTCCAAGCTGCATTAACCAAAGCGCAGGCAGCGATGTCGCAACTGCAACCACAGTATACGAAGTAGGGGAAAAGGATGACTGACTCTCAATCACACTTGCAACCTCAATCTCATACTGAAATGCCACCAGTAATCGTCGTTGTAGACCCATTTTCCAGCGGCAGTCTGATTGCGCCTGAAGCCGCTAAGCGAGGGTATCGAGCAATCTGTGTCACCACCTTTGAAGAAGTGCCCACTTATTTGAAAGCGGTATTTAGTCTGGATGGCTTCGACGCACATTATTGTCTTGAAGAGCCCGTTGCTCAACTCGCCTTCGATACCGTCATCAATGAACTCAAGAAACATAACATTGTCGCGGTGATTACAGGCAGTGAAACTGGTGTTCCGATGACAGACAAACTTCGTCATGCGCTTGAACTTCCGGGTAATGACCCTGCCACATCACAAAATCGTCGTAGCAAATTCAAAATGCACGAAGCTTTACGCCATAACAACTTGCGCCATATTTCCCAGTTGCTCACCAGCAATAAAGAAGAAATGATGCAATGGGCTGAAGGGCTTAACTACCGTGTTGTACTCAAGCCCGTTGATTCTGGTGGTACTGATGGTGTCCACGTATGCCAAACCAAAGAGCAAGTTGAGCAGGCTTACGACGACATCATCTCCATGCATAACATGTTCGACCTTCCTATCTCTGAAGTGCTTGGGCAACAGTTTATCGGTGGCATCGAATACGTGGTGGATACTGTGTCGATGCAAGGCCATCATGTCGTCACCAACATTTGCCAATATGAAAAATGGGAAATGAATGGTTCCATGCTCTATCGTACCGTGGGTTTTATTGAGCCTAATAATCCCGACTATCAAGTGCTGGTCAACTACACCAAACAAGCACTCGATGCTTTGGGTGTGTATCAGGGGGCTGCGCACTCTGAAGTCAAAATTGATGAAGATGGTCCCGTATTGATTGAGTCTGGTGCTCGTTTACAAGGCTCCAATATTCCCAGTTTTGTTGCCCAGTTTGCCGATTTTAGCCAACTTGATTTATTGGTTGATGCCTATCTGGATCCAGCCGAATTTGAACGCAAGGCAGAACGCGGAAACAGCTACCACAAGTGCGCCAAGATCTTTGGTTTCGTCAATACCAAACCAGTCAAAATCAAGAAAGTGAATTCTTCCCTGATCATCAACTTGCCTTCGCATTATTCCTCTGTGGTTCGCTTTAAAGCTGGCGATACCTTGCCCCCCACCACCAGCATGCTCGACAGCCCGGGCTGGGCGCTGTTGTTGCATCCAGAAGAAAGCGTTGTCGATGACGACATGCGCAAGCTGGAAGCCATGGAACGGGATCACACCATGTACATTCTGGAAAGAGAGAGCGAGCATGAAGCAGTTTGATGTCATCATCATCGGCGGCGGAGTATTAGGCGCCAGCACGTTTTACCATCTGGTAGAAGCTGGCATATCTTGCTGTCTGATAGAAAAAAACACTATCGGCAGTGGCATTACCTCCTATTCAGGGGGCATTGCCAGAGTATTCCACCTCGATGAAAAACAACGACAACAAGCTGCTTATAGCCTGGATTATTTCCAGCACTTTGAGCAACGTACAGGTGAGCCTCTCGCTTTTGTTGAACAAGGTTTCCTGTACTTCCCTGCGCCTGAAAATATCAACGCAAGCCAGCAAGCGGTCGGCGATCATGGCTATGGTTTTACCTCAAGCTGGCTAACACCCGAACAGGTCATAGAACAGTTTCCCTTTATTGCCAAAGAAGAGCTTAAGGGCGCGGTTTGGGAGCCCAAAGCAGGCTATCTTGATCCCATTGCCACCACTCAGGCATGGGTAAACGCAGGGCTTCGACTGGGTGGAACCGTACTTCCCGGATGTCGAGTGATGGAACCGTTATACGAAGGCTCCGAACTCGCTGGAGTGAAAACCAACTTAGGCGATATTCGTGGGCAGCGCATTGTTATTGCAGCAGGCGCAGCTTCAGCAAATCTACTGAAAATGCTCGCCATCGACCTGCCCATATACAACAAAACCATTCAGGTAGATTTGTATCAGGCTCGCGAAGTGAACGCAAAAATGCCTTGCTTTATTGATGCCGAATTTAATCTCAATGGACGCGGCGGCGAACACTACATTTTGCAAGGCATGACTTGCCCCGATGGCTCAGAGCATGAAGAAGCGCTACCCAGCCATCAAGCCATATCACAAAACACAGCGAAAAAACGCTTCAATTGGTCAAACACCAGTGAAGTGACTGGCTGCTATTGCAGTTTAGACACATTCAGCGATCGCGAAAGCGGCTACGCCGATTATGTGGATGAACAGAAACAGGTTCTGCTGCTATCAGGTTTCAATGGTACAGCATTCAAGTTTGCCCCGTATCTGGGGCAACACATTCAACAATTAATATTAGGCGATTCTGGAGATCGATAGCATGAAGGAAATTAAAGGCACACTGCCTTGTATTCTTACGCCATACGACACCAAGTTAAATGTCGATGCTGAAGACTATCAACGTCAGGTTGATCACATCTACAACTCAGGTTGTCAGGGCGTAGTCGTAGGTCAGGTTTCTGAAGTAATGCGACTCACACAGGTAGAACGTTACGAAGTAGCGAAACTGCTTGTTGAATGCAACAAAGACCGTGGTATTACCGTAATGAGTACCGGTGGTGAGTCTACTCGCGCCGCTATTGATTACAGTGTTCAAGCCCAGGACGCCGGTATTGATGCGTTGCTGCTTATGCATCCGTCAACAACGGCACTAAGCGAAGATCAGATGTTCCAATACTTCCGCGACGTTATCAAAGAAGTGGAAATTCCAGTCATCATTCACCACGCCAAGAGCTATGCCAAAAGCCCGCTGTCGATTACGACGCAAGTTCGCATTCTGGATGAATTCGGTGAAGACAGAATTTACTTCAAGCCAGAATCATCACCGACACCGCCCAAGTTAAGCCTGTTACGTGACCAAAGTAACAACCGCGCCAAAATCTTCGAAGGCGACGGCGGCATGATGTTAATCGACTGCTATAAACGTGGTTTGAAAGGCACGATTCCAGCAGCTGAAACCGCTCGCGTCGTCAATGAACTTTGGTTGGCATTGGAAGCAGGTGATTTGGAAAGATCACGCAAAATTGCATACCCATTGTCGTACTTCATGTGCCAGATGATGAACAGCGTAGATTGCTACGAGTTCCTGGCGAAGCACTTACTAAAACGCGCAGGACTGATGAAAAACGCTCTGGTTCGTGGCCCACACGATTACATTCCAGATCAGGAAACCTTGCGCGAAGTTGAGATCACTTACGATCACATTCTTTCACTACTTGATTAATAACTAACACATATAGGAATAAGCAATGAAAAGTTGGGGATTAACCGTCAATATCCGTCACGATGCAGCCGTTGAACAATACATCGAAATGCACAAAGGCGTATGGCCAGAAATCATCGGCCCAGGTGGTGCGTTAGAAGGCTTGGGCATCAAAACCATGCAAATCTTCTATTGCAAACCTTACACCCTGTTCATGTACATGGAGACGGATGACGACTTCACTCCTGCCAATGAATTTAAACGCGCCAACATTGAGTTCGACCCTCGCGTAAAAGAGTGGGACGACATAATGCACGGTCAACTTTTACAACGTACTCCTGGTAACGATGGCCCAACTGAATGGTTCCCATTGACCAAAGTATTCCAGTACGACGAAAGAGAAAACACAGTGGCGTATTAATACGCCACTTTCCACCCGATCCCGATACTGATGCAAGAAGGAAGTTTACGGTGAAAACAAAACTATCTGTTCTGGATTGTACGCTACGCGACGGCGGTTATTACAACGAGTGGCAGTTCAGCGACGAATTCGTTGCTAACTACCTGCAAGTAATGGCCTCGACCGACGTTACAATTCTTGAAGTTGGCTATCGTCATCCGGGCGAAATGAACGCCGAAGCTTACGAGCAATATATCAGCAGCCTTGCTGGTGATAGCAACCTGGACGCAATCACTTTGGCAGTAATGGTTGATGCTAAAAAATTTGTAGGTAAAGACAAAGACCCTAAAGCCATGGTCGATGCATTATTTCTACCTACGGAACAATCCAGAATATCAATGGTGCGAGTCGCCATTCACTACAAACAACTGGACAGCATTAAGGATCTGGTGGATGTTTTTGCCGCATTAGGTTATCGCGTTGTCGTTAACCTGATGCAAATTGATATGGCCTCCCAAGAAGAGCTGACCAGTCAGGTCAATGCCATTAATCAAATGAACAATGTTGAAGTGCTTTACATTGCCGATTCTCTGGGTTCCATGAATCCCGAGCGAGTCGCCAATCTATTCCACTTCTTTAAAGAAGCTTGCAGTATTCCGTTAGGTTTCCATGCCCACGACAACAAAGGGCTGGCGCTATTGAATACCCAAGCCGCCATTTCCGAAGGCGCAGAATTTATTGATGCCACCTTAATGGGAATGGGACGAGGCGCAGGCAACGCCCGAACAGAACAGGCACTTCCCATGCTGTTCGCAGAACCCAAAGGGTCAAAAGAATTACAACGTTTTCTGGTTGATTACCTCACTCCCCTGCACCGTCAATACCTATGGGGAGACGATGTTATGTACCATTTTGCCGCAGACAACGCGATGCATCCCATGTACGTACAAGAGGTTAAACAACGGGTTAACACCGATATGAGCCTGGCAATGGACATATTGGAATCATTGGCAGAGCAAGAATGCCATCAGTTCAACCAAAACCTGGTTGATGAAGCCATCAACCAACATAGCACGGCTGCACAATAATGTTAGTTCAAGACTTTATGGAGCAAGTGAAATACGTGCTATTTGACATGGATGGCACCTTGCTGGACACCAATCAGATGAAGCTGGAAGCCATGACACAAGCGCTTTCAGATTTGGAACGCGGTGATGAATTTCTGCATCACTTTAAACGTAATTTTGGTTGGACTCGAGAAAAGCATTTTGGCTATTTAAGAGAGTCCTATCTGGAGAATGATGCCGCTTTAACACAAGAGTACCGGAATCGTTATGAGCAAAATCTGGCAGACAATCGCCTGAATATCGAATTTTGCACCGGAGCCAAAGAATTAATTGAATCGCTGGCAAACCGCGATATTGGCATGAGCGTTGTGACAGGATCTGACCAAAATGACGCTCGAGAGATACTCATTGCGAAAGGAGTTTCACAGCATTTCGATGAAACCCTCGGTTCGCCCAATATCAAGGCCGAAAGCGTCGCCAGCATCATCAAAAAATACGGTTACAAAAGCGAGGATTGCGTGTTGATCGGTGATAGCATGAACGACCTCGAAGCGGCTGAGATCAATGACATGCCCTTCCTCTACGCAGCGAAATATACCCTGGCAGACCAGGACAAAATTCGCGCCAGAGTTAAACAGGGCGGTCATTGGGAAGTTCACAGTCTCTTGGAACTCGAAGCTGTAAACGTATAACCCATTAACAAGAGGTAGGAAAGTTGAGTGATTTGAATTTTATCGTCATCACCGGCGTCACCAAAGGCCTTGGTAAAGCACTGGCTGAGCAGTTTTTACAGCACGGTGTCAAGGTGGTTGGCTGTGCCAGAAATGCCGCTGATAGCGATTTTCAACATGAAAACCTAACCATCGACAGTGTTGATGTCACCAATGCCCAGGCAATGAACCAATGGGCCAAGAAAGTAATGACTGAGCATGGCTTGCCCGACGTAGTGCTGCAAAGCGCAGGCACAGTCAATGCACCAGCCAATATTGAAGACATTAACCCGGAATTAGTCGCACAAGTCATGAACGTTAACTTCATGGGTGTGGTCTACGGCATGCAAGCCTTTTTGCCCGCCATGAAAGAAGCCGCCGTAAAAGAAATCAATAAAGGTTTCATTATTAACATCAGTTCAGGCTGGGGACGCGCCGGCAAAGAAGGCTTAGCGCCTTATTGTGCATCGAAGTTCGCGGTTGAAGGTCTGGTAGATTCAGTGGCAAGAGAGCTAAATGGCGCAGTAAAAGTCTACGCACTGGATCCAGGTGACGGCATCCAAACCGACATGCTCAATGTGTGCTTGCCCAGCTATTACCCCGATGCTCCCAAGTCAGAGGATTGGGCAGCATGCGCATACGACTATATACAAAAGATGTGGCAGAACCCACCAAGCGAATGCAGCTTGACCGTCGATTTATCTAATCTGCCCAAATAAATAACGTGACAAATAACGAGGAAAAATACATGTCATTTGAACAGAAAAAAGTGTTCATCAGCGGTGCTTACCGTGACTTTGGTAGAACTTTGGCAACTCATTTCGCCGACAAAGGTGCGGAGTTGTTCCTGACAGTACGTGGCGAGCAAGCTCAACGCGAAACGCTGGATTTCTTCCAGTCACGTTGTAAACAGCCAGTACACGTTTATAACTGTGACCTGACCGATCCCAAAGCCGTTGCTGCCACGATGGCAGACATCGCAAAAGAAACCGACACCATGGACATCATCGTCAACAACGCCGCCATGTGGTTAGAAGGCAGCATGAACGACGCCTCTGACGAAGACGTGGTTAACACCGTTAACTCTGGTGTCACAGGCAGCTTATTGGTGGTTAAGAACCTGGAAAAACTGTTGTTGAATTCCAAAACACCAGACATCGTCAACATGGTGTCTGTCTGTGGTATTTCACACTTTAAAGGTTCTTGTGCTCACGAAGCCTTTTACGCCATGAAACACGGCCAATCCGGTATGTCGCAAATGCTCACCGAACGCCTAAAAAGCAAAGGCGTGCGCGTGATTTCTCTGTACCCGCCTGACTTCCACAACATCGCTAAAGATCCAGAGCTGTGGAATGCACCGGAAAAAGCAGAATTTGGCACATACCTGACATCGCGTGAACTGGTCGATACCATTGATTTCGCATTGACTCGTCCACGTAGTTGCATGATGAACCAAATCTTCTTTGAAGATACCAGACACTAAGAGCGCATCATGACAGTCCTTTGCATCGATCCTGTTAAGTCACTGCTCGAGTTCGCTGAAATCGCGGCTCGTTGTGGTCATTCCGTGTTAGTGAGTGACACACAAAGTGGATACACAATGCCCGTTGCTGCAAACCAGTATTCAACCATTAATCTGGTGAATTTGGGTGATGACGAATTACAACACGTCATTCATGAACACAATGTGCAGTACGCCTTTTCCGATACCACGGAAGGCTTTCATCTGGCAGAACGAATTAACAGGATGATCGAAGGACTGACGCCATCTTCCGACGCGCACAAACCTTTATTTGCAGGGCTCAGCGACAAAGCACTGTTAGCCGAGCATCTGCAAAAAAACGCACCTGAATTAGCCTTCCGCGACTTTCAGGTCGTGAATTCAGAGCAGGAACTGAACCAGCTAGTGGCGAATTTGCCAGACAACGAAATGCTGGTAGTTCGTCCTAATCGTTCTTCCGACGACGGTTCCGCCTGTTTTGTTGAACGCGGCGATAGTGTTCCAGCCAGAATTCTGGATTACCTGAATACAGCGGAACAGCATAGCTGCATCGTACACAGGCTCATTCCCGGCGACGCCTACTTTATCAACGGCTTTAAGACCCGCGATGGGCATATTCAGTACGACACCTGGCGCTGTATTTATCGCATTGCCAAACCCTTTGGTTATTTGCATTCGGTACTGGAAACCCGGTTTGAAGATCAAAAACATGCGGCAGTTAAAGCCCACATAGAGAAGCTTCTCAATGCCATTGGCCTGGAATCAGGCCCATTTCATTTAGAAGTTATTTTGGGTGATAACAGTTTTAAGGTGATCAAAGCCGCAACACGATTAGCCGGCGCGCCATTTATTTATTTCTATGAAAAACGAGGTGGTATCAGCCAGTTGGCATCCTGCTTACAGGCAGTATCCGACAGCGCAGCGGAAGAACAACAAAAAGCCGCACAAGAAACCATTAAATACAGTACCGATTTTTCATTTTATCCGCCTCAAAATGGCACGTTAAACCAACTGCGCTTTCAACAAGATCTGGAATCACTGGCGTCGTTTGACGGCTATCTGGATTTTCCCGAGGCAGGACAAAAACTGGAAGCTAAAGGAGGAGAAGTGTCTCCTCTGACGATTTCACTGTCGAACTTCGACATTAATTGCTTAGAAAAAGACATAGAACAATGCATTGAGTTTCAGTCACAAGGGGTTTTTGAACTGGCTTAAACAAAGCCACAAAGCGGTATCCCCGCTAATGAGACAACACGCAGAGACCAAGACGAACAGTAACCAAATTGCAGGAATTAGAACGGAATGAAACAACAAGCCATTATTATCCTTGAACCGCTTAACCATATGTTCAAGGTACTGCAGACAGCTCATGAAAGAGGCTACGTAGCAATTTCCATGAACAGCCTTGGCGCAAGTGCGACACCGCCTTATGAAGCCGCTCAAGCCTGTATTGATGCAGAGTATAAAGTACCATCATGGACAGACAAAGACGCGGTTCTAGAAGTATTCGAACACGTCAAAAACGACTATGACGTGGTAGGGACTTATGCTGGCTCAGAGATCACCTTGCCGTTAGATGCCATATTCCGCGAGCAACTTGGTTTACCCAATTCGGGCGTTGAAACGGTTGTCAGAAACCTCGACAAACTGAAAGTCAGAACCTTATTGCAAGAACACGGCTTAACCAACTTGCGCACGCTTTCCATGTCGGAAATACAAAACCTGACCGAATGGCCATTCCCCGGCAGTACTGCTTTCTTCAAGCCGAATTCAGGTGCAGGCAGCGCTAACGTATGGCATTGCCGAAACATGGAAGACATCAAAAAATGCATTGAGAAATGGAGCCATAAAGACGAAATCCCCTACTCTATTTTGCTCGACCTGATTGACTCGACCGGCCAATACTTTTTGGAAGAAGCCGCCATCGGAAAACTATTCTCCGTTGAATCATTAGTCGTAAATGGTGAAGTCAACGTGATGGGCTTTACCGACCGCGCGGTCTCCGCAAGAGATGCTGCTATCGAAATGGGTTTGTTCTTCCCTTACAAAAACCCGTTCGAGCAACAAATTAAAGACAAGATCACCAAAATCCATCAAGCAATGGGTATCAAGCACGGGCCTACTCACGCGGAAATCATCGTCGATGAGAAAGGCAATATTGAACTGGTTGAAATGAACCTGCGATTCGCTGGTTACGACATGCTGGCAGTGGTAAGTCATTCACTGCAACAAGACGTATCCGAATTACTCATCGATCTGGCTTTAGGCAAACAACCTAAACTGGAGCTGCCAGAAGAAGATCGCAAAGCAGCCGCCATTTCAATGGTCATGCCGCCACTGGATTTAGAAGTTTTTGAATCCATTAGCTTCCCGGACAGTGTGCATTTTTCCAAATTAATGAAGCCGCTGAACCACAAGGTGACATCTCACGACAGCCAATTGGATTACATCGGCTCCTGCGTTTTCACAGCAGAAAGCTATGAAGAGCTATTGCAGAAGAACGAACAAATTAGAAAACAGATTATCGTCAACGGTAAGAGCATAGAGCACTGCCAGAACAACGAAATACATATATAAGTGTTAAGGGAAATCCGGTATGAAAATTTATGATTTTATAGGCATTGGGTTTGGGCCAGCTAACCTTTCAGTGGCAGTTGCAATGGAAGAGTACGGCTTATTGCCCAACGGTCTTGATGTCGCTTTCATTGAAAGCAAACCAGAGTTTGTCTGGCACGGCGACATGCTCTTGCCCGACGCAGAAATGCAGATCTCCTTCTTCAAGGATCTGGCCATGTTGCGCAACCCAACCAGTAAATTCACTTTCCTGAATTATCTGGCACAAAAAGGCCGTTTGGAGTCATTCGCCAACTTGAAGCGCTTTTTCCCGCGTCGAGTGGAATACAACGATTACCTGAAATGGGCTGCGGAACAATTTAACAATTACGTCAGCTACGGCGAGAAAGTCGTTAAAATCGAACCCTTTAGAGATGCTGACGACGGCACAGTAAAATATCTGGCAGTGCATAAAGAAAATATCGCCACTGGCGAAAAATCAGTGATGTATGCCAAGAATGTGTCACTGGCGACAGGTGTCAGCAAAAAGCTACCGGAAAATGTCGATGTCACGCTTAACGACACTATCATGCACTCCAACGACTTCTTGCGTAATTTGGGTAAGAGCTTTGATGACAAAAATGCAGACTACAAATTTGTCGTGGTAGGTTCAGGCCAAAGTGCGGCTGAAATTACCATGCATTTGGCTGACGAATATCCCAACAGCAAAGTGGATTTGTGCTTCCGTGGTTATGCACTAAAACCCGCCGATGAAACTGAATTCGTGAACGAAATCTTTGGCAGCGAAGCCGCCGAAGAGTTCCAAAACTACAGTGAAAAGCTGCGCAAGCAAGTGCTAAACGCGCACCGCGATACCAACTATTCAGTCACCGACCCGGAACTGATCACAGCCTTGTATGAACGTTTATACTTCCAGCAAATCATTGGCAGTAACCAAATCACCATTAATCACTTCCATGAACTCATGGGCGTAGATGAAGAAAGAAAGCTGGCAAAGTTCGACAACATTAAAGACGAGACCCAATCAGAACTGCCTTTTGATGGCTTGTTCCTTGCCACAGGCTACGAGCCACGCATGGTCGAGCTGCTACAAGGCTTTGAAGATTATCTGGTGTACGACGCGCCAAATCGTCTGGCTCTGGACGAGAACTACGTGGTTAAAACCAAAACCAATGGCTTCCTGCCCAAGCTGTTTGTGCAAGGCGCAAGTGAACACAGCCACGGTTTAAGCGAAACCTTGTTGTCTCTGTTGGCTTATCGTTCAGCCAAAATCACTGGTCAGTTAAGTCGCAGAGAAAACTCAATGGCTGTTTAAGCCGATTGATGGGAGTCGTTTTCAACGATGTTCCCTAACGCTCCAATACATATTGTTGTTAGCCGCCGGAACTGAACACTTTTTCAGTTCCGCGGGCTCCTGATTTGAAATGATAACTCGCAGACATGCGGATGTAGGAAAATAGAATGAAAACTGTGAACCTGAATACTCAAGAAACCTTTGAAGCTTATGGTTTGAAATGCCAATCACTGATCCCTAAAGAATTGGTAGACAGACCACCGTTTGGTTCCATGAAAGCCACAGTTGCACCACTGCAAACATCAGTTCGTCATAATCATCATGAAACTGAACTCTTCTTCCTGATTAAAGGTCATGGTCGCGTTAATTCTGACCAATTTGAAGCGCCAGTGGAAAAAGATAGCGTCATTCTATTGCCCGCCTTCTCCGAGCACACTATTACCAACTTGTCGGAAGATGAGCCGTTGGAATTCCTGACATTTTGGTGGGAAGACAGCCAAGCCATTGAGGAAGAACTCAGCAAGCTGAACTTGCAACGCGACCAAGACATTCTGGTCACTGCAACACCGCCAACGCCAAATGGCGACTTGCACTTGGGGCATATGTCGGGTCCTTATCTGGGCGCGGATATCTATTCCCGCTTTATGCGTTACCAAGGCAACCGCGTTCATTACCTGACAGGCACAGACGTAAACCAGACTTACGTTTACACCAAAGCACAGCAGCAGGACAAAGACCCTAAAGCCTTGGCACAGTTCAACACCGACGCCATCAAAGCCACACTGAAAAGCGGTGTTATCAATTATGACCATTTCTACAATCCTTACGAGATGCAAGGTTACAACGAAGAAATGCAAAACTTCTTTCTGGATTTGTTCAACAAGCAAAAACTGGAAGCCAAAACCAGCACTGAATATTTTGATGGCGACAATTACCTGCACGAAGCCTATATCACCGGTACTTGCCCACATTGTGGTGTTTCCAGCGACGGCAACTGCTGTGAAAAATGCGGTTTACCGCATGACATGCCAGAACTAATCGAACCGACCAGTTTCTATAAAGGCGACTTGAGCAAAAAAGACGTTAAGAAGCTGTATTTCCCATTAGAGCAATATCGCGAAAAGCTAATGGCCTACTTCGATGATTTAGACCTGATGGCGCATCACAAGTTGTTTATTCGCCAGCTATTTAGCAAAACCTTGCCCGATATTGCGGTATCGCATCCTGCGCCTTGGGGCATCAAACATACCGTTCCCGGATTTGAAGATCAGATCATTTATGTTTGGGCGGAAATGCTGCCTGGATATTTGATGGCAACCCAGCAATCAAGCGGCAAGCACTGGGGCGATTTCGATTCCCGTGTACAATTCTACGGCTTCGATAACACCTTCTATCATTTGGTACTGTTCCCTGCCATGTTGATGGCGGCAGGTCGTGAAGATGCACTTCCCAGCAGCTTTGTCATCAATGAGTTTTTGCATCTGGATGGCAGTAAATTCTCCACCAGCCGCGAACATTTGATTTGGGCGAAAGACTTTTTTGGCAGTAATTCTCCCGATCTGGTACGCATGTATCTGGCGCGAGTTCGTCCTGAGCAAGCGGTAAACAACTTCTCGGTAAGCGGCTTCGACCTGTTCACTGAAAACTTCGTAGAACAGCGTTTGTTGTCTGGCATAAATCGCTTCTGGGCATTAATGGCAGAAACCAGCAACAATGAAATTCCTGAAGCGGGTGCCTGGAATTCGGCAACCAAGCAGCACTATCAAATTTTGTTAAACGCTTACCAAACCATTTTAAGCGCGCATCAGGCAGATTCTTTCTCCACTCACACCATTATGAGTGCCGTTGAGCAAGCGTCTGAAATCATGGGCACATGCAGCGACATGATCGATTTCCTGAAACAAGCCGAAGAAGAGCGCGCTTTGGTGCGTACTTTGTTGGCATTGTCTGCGCTGAGCTTGAAGATTATCAGTGTTGCCCTGATTGGTATTGCGCCGAATTTCTCAGCTCGACTAATGCAAGAACTTGGCATTGATGCCGCAGCAGGACTGGAAGAACAAGCGAACTTCTTCCCGGGCGGACAAGCGGTTAAACCTGAAAACAAGGCTTATTTCTAATATGGATCAGGATCGCTTGTCTATGGTTCGCTTGTCTATAGATCGCTCAGTAAATATCGCGGTGTGCGGGCCATTAACCGGCCCTCGCAGCGCTTATGGTGACATGCTCAAAGCTGAATGCGAGCACTTGCGCCAAGCGAATGTGCACCTACAGCACTTCGACGATATGGCGAATCCGGAACAGGCTATCGCGGTAGCCAAAACCGTAATCGCTGAGCAATTTGATGTGGTCATCGGCCATTTCAACAGCTATTGCAGTCTGGCAGTTAAAAACCTGTATCGTGAAGCGAAAATCGGCTTTATTTCACCTTTGTCGACCAATCCAGAACTCACTCTTGAACAAGGCGGCGCTCTGTTTTGTCCATCAGACGACGATCAATTACAAGCTCTGGTCAGTGAAGCAGAGAAAGCAGGAAAGCGAATTTATGTGTTTCACGATGGTTCACCCTATAGCAAAAATCTGATCTCCCAGTTAGGACAAAGATTCCCCGAAGAACGCATATTGAATGCCTTTGAACAATTTCCAACAGAAGCAGCAGGCGACAGCATGGTATTTCTGGCTGGAGCCCACTGTAATCTGGTGCAACCGCATATTGCATTACGCAAGGCTTATCCGACATTAAAGATTGTCGGCTGCGATGATTGTTACATCGACGAGTATTTCGATGATCTGGCACACGTCGCAAACCAACATGATTTTGTGATGGGGCAAGCCAAGGGTCATGAAGGCAACTTGCGTAATGCGGTGCAATACTTGAATGATGTGATCCATTCCATCCCTAAAGACACGCCGTTCTTCAATGTGATAGGCCAAAACACAGCCAACTACCAATTTAACGCCAATGGCCGTGTTGCCAGTGCAGTTTGGCAATTATTGCCGCTGCAATCTCTGGTTAAACCCTGATAGGTATTGTGATGCAAAAGACCCATTTTGATATAGCAATTGTCGGTGGTGGCATCATGGGGTTGGCAACCTTGTACCATATCGCCACCCGCACAGACTTGAGTGTTGCGCTGTTTGAGCAGGGCAGATTAGGCGGTGGCTCTACACATAAATCCGGCGGATTTGTTCGAGCGTTTCATGCTAACCCGCAAGAAATCGAATGGTCAGTGCAAACTTTGCGTTTTCTCCGTCAGTACCAATCGGAAACCGCGTTTAATCCGATTGGCTGCTTTTATTTGGCAGACGGTATTGATTCAAATGCAGTGGGACAGGCGCTGGAAACCATGACTCAATTAGGTGAAAAGGTTGACGCATGTTCTGAGCAAGAGATTGTAACCTATTTGCCACAACTGCAACATCAAGCTCGCAAAACCGTGATTCACGAGCCCAATGCCGGGTTCGCAGACCCGTTAAAAACCAGCCTGCTGTATGCTGAATTAGCCAAGCAAGCTGGCGCGACAATATTTGAGTGTGCCCAAATTACCGATATTGAGCAAACTCATATAGAACAGAATGATATTGCAGCAGACAGCCCCCTTACTCTGCACATTAACGGAAGCGAAACACCCATTACCGCAAAAGCAGTGAGCATCAACTTAGGGGCTTGGTCGCCAGAGTTTTTGCACAAACTTGGCCTTCCCAGTGACGTGTTCAAAAAAGGCATACAAGCCGACACTTATTTGGTGAATGAGGAAGACTTTCCTCCTTTCTGTGTGCTGGATTATCAAACCGATATCTACACACGCCCTTTCGGGCATCAGCAACAACTGATTGGCATCGCCACCCAGAAGTTCGATGTTGATTTACACCATCACCATCAATCCGATCCAGCTCAACAGGCTGCCTGTTTGACGCAACTGAATACGCTTATGAATCCGCAACAGGATAAACCTGTCGCGCTAGGCGGCAGAATTGGCTTTGATGGATACAGCAAAGATTTTCGCGGCAAGATTTACCTTAGCAAAGCGATTCCCAACCTTTGCATTTCAGAAGGATGGAGTGGCGCAGGATTTAAAATGGCTCATGGTGCTGGCGAACACACCATGAAGACCCTGTTATCAGCAATATCGGCAATATAGGGAATCACATATGAGCGGGTCGACTTCAGTTTCATCACAAGATGCATTATCCCAAGAGCATGTCTCTAACCTTTATGATGACATCCATCCATTGCACTCCCCTTTGGAAAGTGCCGAATTAGCCGATGAATGTCACCCAGCGGTCAGCTACAGCAAAGAGCTGATAAACCGAAAGTCACTTACGCCTGAAGATGCCGGATGCCAAATGTGGCTGGCAGAAAAGCTGACACATCTGGGCTTTGAGTTTCACCAGTTCATGAGCAAGGATGTGAGCAATTTTATCGCCATTTATGGTAACAAAGGCCCCCTACTGGCATTTTGCGGTCATACCGATGTCGTTCCTGTTGGAGACGCTAACAAATGGCTCACCGATCCGTTTTCGGGCGAGATAATAGAAGGTGAATTATATGGTCGAGGCGTTACCGACATGAAAGGTGGTATAGCGGCCATGCTCAGCGCAGTTGAACGCTTGATTGAATCTGGTAAAGTACCCGACGTCCGAATAATGTTCCTTATCACTTCGGACGAGGAAGGTGAAGCGGATGAAGGCAGTATCCGAATTGTTGAATACCTGAAAAGCAAAAATCTTTTACCTGATTTTTGCCTGATAGGAGAACCTTCCAGCCGTGAACATAGTGGTGACGCCATGTTAGTGGGGCGGCGAGGCGCGATATCAGGGCAATTTGATGTTATCGGAAAGTTAGGCCATGTTGCCTATCCAACCATGCATCACAATGCCGCTCATCATGCGACCCGTATGATGAATGCATTGTTGCAGTTGGAATGGGACAAGGGTTCGCCCAATTTTCCAGGAACCACGTTACAAGTGACCGGCATCGAAACCGGGCACTTTACCGATAATCTGGTGCCAGCAAATTGTACAGTGCTGTTCAATGTTCGATATAGCCATAACTATACCGAGCAGGAAGTCAGAGAACGCATTGAAGAAACATTGAATGCTGTTTATGAAAAGTTTTCCATGTCCTGGACTCGGCCTTGTTTACCTTACATTACGCACTTGCAGGAAGACGAAGAAACGCTGGTGAAGCGACTGGAAAAAGTCATCAAACAGCGTTGCGGTCGTTACCCCATTTTATGTACCACTGGCGGCACTTCTGATGGACGTTTTTTCACAGATATTTGTGATCAGGTGGTGGAATTAGGCTTGCCCAATAAAACCATCCATCAGGTAAACGAACGAGTAAAAGTATCAGACATCATTGAGCTGGAAGGCATTTACTACGATTTGCTGTCCAGCTTCTGAGCAATTGGGAGTTTTGGGATTTGAAATTTGTCATTAAATTATTGTGTGGTCTGTCGGTTGTGGGCGTAATTGCCTACTTCGCCATGCAAGATACCAACGCGCTGGTTTTCGACAATGCCTATATCAGCGGTCGTACCCTGACAATCACCGCCAACAACAATGGTCGTTTGGAGCTTATTGGCAACCTGAAAGACAAGCGCCTGAAAAAAGGCCAAATCATTGCCTACGTCAACCCAACCATCAACGAGTTGGAAATTGACGAGTTACAGGAAGAACTGCGTTTAAGCTTAAATGAAGAACTCAAAACCTGCCTGCAAAAAGACGTAACCGTACTGAAACGCACTGTGGAAGAGCTGGATTTGGAACTGTCGCAGAAAAAATTAAAGCGTTTAACGTCGCTGTCTAAAACGGCTGCGGTTTCTGATGAAGCTGTGGATCAGGCTGATATCGAATTCCATCGCTCGCAGCAGTTAATCAAAATCCGTGAGAAAGAACACCAAATCGACACGCTCGATAATCATTTTGAGATCCTGCAACGCCCTCGCATCAGCTTATTGCTGGCGCGATTGAAGAAAGCATTTTTTACTCGTGAACAACTGATTATTCGCGCCCCTTACGATGGCTATGTTTACGAATACTACGTTTACAACGGTCAGCAAGTGGAATTGGGCGACAAGCTGGTGCTGTTCGTACCGAAAGAAGACATGATCGTTGAAGCCAACGTACTGGAATCAAAACTGGATATGATCCGCCCGAATGACCCGGTTGAAGTTACGTCATTCGTATTCGGTAAAGAGCGTATTTTTGAAGGCAGTATCATTTCGGTGGTTCCTTCCGCTACCTCAACCTTCGCCGGATTACCACGTAATATCAGCGACTCTAACTGGGTTAAGGTTGAGCAACGTGTGCCCGTGCGTATTCTGCTTCAAGGCTCGGAAAAAGAGCTGGACATGCTGCCCATCGGCAGCTCGGTTGAAGTGAAAATGAATCTGGAACAACCCACTCACTACACTTCGGTGCAAGCCAGTTCGGAACCTGAGCCAGCAGCGCCGACAGAGCTACAGCTTGGCATCAATGCGGCCGAGCCAGACCCGAAATGGCTGCGTGAGTATAAAGATCGGCTTAGTCTTATCATTGATGAAACCAGAAAAGCACAAGAGGCCGTCTCCCCCAACGAGTGCGTAATATGAAGAACAGCTTGCAAGTATGGGCAGCGGTATGCAGTCTCTATATGATTCTGTTTACCCAAATGCTCGATACTTCCATAGCTATTTTGTCGTTATTGGTCATCTCCATTGACCTGCATCTGGATGTATACCAATCCGCCGGGATCATGACCTTTTACGGTGTCGGGCTGGTTATCGCATTTCCTATGGGCGCCTTCCTGACCAAGTTCTGGAGTGAAGGCTTGCTGTTTATTATCGGCTGCCTGATCTTTATGGTCACATCACTGGCCTGTGGCCTTGCTCAGAATTCCGATCTGTTTCTGTTCTTCCGCTTTATTCAAGGTATTGGCGCAGGATTCAGCGTGGTGGTTTGCCAGTCGTTAATGATTAAAGTATTAGGCGACGATAAACGCCCGTTAGCCTTATCTCTCACCATGAGCGCAGTTACGCTAGCACCGGTTTTTGGCCCTTTAATTGGCAGCATTATTACTGAATATCTGGATTGGCGCTGGCTATTCCTGAGCAACGTGCCTTTATGTGCCATTGGTGTGTTTTTTGTGGTGTCTTATCTGGAATTCAGCGTTAAGAAAGACGAAAAGTTCCAGCGAGGCTACTTTGTATCACTGCTGTTGTTCTCCGTATTTGTATCCACGGTTCAATTCATCTTTGATTTTGGTGAGAAATTCGGTTGGTTCAAATCTTTCGAGATCCAGACCGCATTGGCTATAGCAATGTCGGTGGCGATTCTGTTCTACTTTTCCAACCGACGCGAAACCGCTCAGATCTTCAATTTCAAACTGCTTTCAGAGCCTGGCTATGGCTTACCCACTCTGGTGCTGACATTCGGCAACGGTTTGATCGTGTCGTCACTGGTAATTTTGCCTATTTGGCTTCAAACCGATTATGGCCTGTCGATTATTCAGGCGGGCTTGATTGTGTCGGTTGCCAGTGCTTTGGCGGCGGTGATATCGCCCATGATAGGTAAGTATTACCCGGAAAAATATTATGTGCCGTTGTCGCTGTTTAGTGTCAGTGCCACCGCTTGCGCTTTCTTCGCCATGTCGCGCTTCTCGCCCGACACCTCGCAAGAATACATTGTGTTCACCCGCATTATTGCAGGATTAGGTATCGCCACCTTTACTGCGCCACTGCTGACAGTTTCCTTTAAAAAGCTGGCGGTGGAAGAAATCACCAAGGCAAATTCGCTATCGCTGACCATGCGCTTATATTCAGCAAACCTGTTCATCACCTTGTCGTTGTTGATATGGAAGCACAAGCAATCGGAACTCTACAGCACCATTACACATGGCGTAGACCGAGCTTATATTATGAATGCATTGGAAAATGGGATTTCAACCGGATTCGGGCATATTGCCAGCACGTTGCGCGTTGATGCCATGAGCCAGATTATGCTGTATTTCGGTATCGCCTTTGCGATAGCCATTATCCCTGTTGGCTACCTGAAATTTCACTTTAGAGTAGAAGAGAAAGCGGCTGATTAACACTAAGCAGAACTGAGTAGAAAATACGCTCAGCGCATGATCAGATAAAAATATCTCTCACCGTTGCCAAACGATCCTTATATTCGTTGCTTTGAAACATATCCATATCTTCAATAACACGTTTTTGCATACACACATTAATCACTGAATTTTTCTTGGACTCAATGAAGCCAGCAGCAACCGCGCCCATGCGTACAAAATCAAGATAGCTTACTTTGTCCGACTGCACTTTCATATCACGCCAACTTTCGGCGACTTGAACGAACTCGTCACCAAACCCCCATTCACGGGTAATAGCACCGCCAATGCGTCCAGCCAGTTTCTGAATGGCCTGATTTAAAAACTTGGGATCAGCAAACTCATTATGGCGCTCTGCTTCAGTTAAAATAGGCAGCACGCCGATATTGTGCATTAACGCCGCCAACGTCATCACATCAATGTTAAGGCCTTTCACCTGATGACGTTCAGAATATGCTTGAAATACAGCCAATGAATTCGCGACCACCTTAACACTGCGATCCCAAACCTGGTTCAGATAAGTCTTCACCACCTCATTCTTGCTTACGAATAGCTGCTCCATCGCCAAAGCAGTGGCAATGTTTTTGATTTGAGTTAATCCAATTCGGGTAACGGCCTGTTGCAAAGATTCAGCACGAATAGAACGACCAAGATAAGCACTGTTGGCAAGCTTGATAATACGAGCACTTAAAGAAGGATCCAAGGCAATGACTTCCGCCATTTTACTCAAACTCACTGTTGGATTTTCAGCGGTTTTACGTACCTTTAATGCGATAGCCGGAAGCGTAGGAAGCACCAGAGTATCGTTGTTTATTTTTTCAACTAAAATCGTTAATAAGGTGTTTTCCGTTGACATCTTTCGACCTAAATTATTGAGCGATAAGCAATTTCCAAACGCGCAACGACAAAGAATAATTCACGCTGAAAACCCAATTAAAAACTCGCCCTAAAAAATAACCTAATCAGAATTTGTTTACTGGCTAGTATCCGCATATTAAAACAGAAGTAAATAGCGCTAACCGCTTCCAGGTATAATTACAGATATCCAATAGCGATGCCTTATTCCGAATTCAGCAAGAAGATAATACAAAGCCTTTTCATTACAGCCCAACAACGGCAGAATAGGCTCACATAGCACTCTGTTCTAGCCGATGCTTCATGTGGCAAGTTCAGAATCGATACCATAATTATAATCAAATCGGGAACGTTCAGAATGAAAAAACACTTACTCGGCACAGCACTCATTGCCGGTGGTCTCATCTTAAGCGGCTGCGGTCAGGCTCCAACCACTGAAAACAAGCCAGCAACCGTTGCAGAAAGTAAAAGTGAAGCCCTGACTTTAAAACCAGAATTTAAGTCTCGTTTAGACATCTACCGCCCGGTAGAACTGACATCTGACATTTCTAAACTGAGCGATAACCAAAAGGCCATGCTAGCTATTTTGATCGACGCATCAGAAATTATGGACGACCTGTTCTGGAAACAATCCTACGGTAAAGATTATCAGGATATGTTGAACAAAATCGCCGATCCTGAAACCAGAAAGTTCACCGTCATCAATTACGGCCCCTGGGATCGCCTGCAAGGTGATGAAGCATTCCTGACTGGCGTTGAAGAAAAGCCACTCGGCGCACAGTTCTACCCTGCCGATATGACCAAAGAAGAGCTGCAAAACAGCGGCTTAAAAGACGCTCGGGGCTTGTATTCCATGATTGTTCGTGGTGACGATGGCAAATTAGCCAGCGTGCCTTTCTCTGAATACTTCAATGAAGAATTGACTCGCGCAGCCAAACTACTGCAACAAGCGGCTGAACTGGCTGACAACAAAGAATTCGCTAACTACCTGAACATGCGCGCCAAAGCCTTGTTAACCGATGATTACCAAGCCTCTGACTTCGCATGGATGGACATGAAAACCAACCCAATCGAATTGGTATACGGCCCTATCGAAACCTACGAAGACCAATTGTTCGGCTACCGCGCCAGCTTCGAAGCTTATGTCCTGCTGAAAGATTTGGATTGGAGCGCGCGTTTAGCCAAATACGCAGCCTTCTTGCCAGAATTACAACGCGGCTTGCCAGTTGATAACAAATACAAACAAGAAATGCCAGGTGCCAATGCCGACCTGAACGCCTATGACGTAATCTACTACGCAGGCCATTCCAACGCAGGCAGCAAAACCATCGCCATTAACTTGCCAAACGACGAACAGGTTCAATTACAAAAAGGCACTCGCCGCCTACAGTTGAAAAACGCCATGCGCGCCAAGTTCGACAACATTCTGGTGCCAATCGCAGACCAGTTAATCGTGCCAGAACAGCGTAAACACATCACCTTCGATGCCTTCTTTGCCAACACCATGTTCCACGAAGTAGCGCACGGCCTGGGCATCAAGAACACATTGAACGACAAAGGCACAGTACGCCAGGCACTACAAGAACACGCATCAGCCCTGGAAGAAGGTAAAGCCGACATTCTAGGCTTATACATGGTTCGCCAATTGTTGGAAAAAGGTGAAATCACCGAAGGCGTATTAGCTGACTACTACGTGACCTTTATGGCAGGTATCTTCCGTTCATCACGCTTTGGCGCATCCAGCGCACACGGCAGAGCCAACATGGTTCGCTTCAACTACTTCCAGGATCAAGGCGTATTCGAGCGCAATGAACAAGGTTTTTACAAAGTCAACCTGGACAAAATGGGCGCAGCAGTAGATAGCCTGTCTGAACTAATTCTGACCCTGCAAGGCAACGGCGACTACGAAGGCGTAGACAAATTAGTGAAAGAAAAAGGCATCATCGGCGACCTGCTACAAGCCGACCTGGATAAACTGGCCAACGCCAACATCCCGGTAGACATCACCTTCAAACAAGGCAAGGACGTGATGGGATTGTAAGGCTGCTTTGAGTAGAACAGCTATTTGAATAGACCTGCTGTTTAAATAAAAATGTAGATGTTAGAAACCGGAGCTTGCTCCGGTTTTTTGTGATAATAGATATTACGCCTAGCCAACCTCACACTTGGACAATATAATACACTTAAATCAAAAATAATATTCGATGAAAAATTCAAATTGAGCTTGTCAAACACAAAGACTCAAAAGCTTTATGGATTTAGTTGATTAGTTAAATCACCAAGGAAACGCATGGTTACCCTACAAGATAGTGACCTAGAAGTCTTAAGAAGGCATTTTAAAGCTCTTTCTCATTTAAGAGAGAGGAAGAATTCGGAAAGAATTGCTTTATTCTTAGGAGCAGGAGCATCAAAGGCTCTTGGCTTTCCAAACTGGCTCGATCTTGTGACAAGAATAGAAAATGAGCCAGAATTTAAAGACTATCAGCCAAATATTGGAAATAATGACCTAACTGTTCGAACACAAGGACTACTTCAACACCTTATTAAAAAAGAAACATTAAAAGACAAGCAAGTGGATGCGGCTTCTGAACGCGCAGCAAAATACAAATGGCTACACATTGTTCATAAGTGTTTATATGCCGAAACCAGTATTGCTAAAGGAAATCTGGCTCATCCCTATTTACCTAGTTTCCTGAGCCTAATAAAAGAATCGCCGTTAACTATCAATTACAATTTCGATGATTGTATCGAACAGATGCTTTCTCAGGCTTACTACCAAGAACAGATTAATAATAAAGAGAAAGTATTTGAAACGGTTTGGGAGCCATCCACTCAATACCAACGATCAAAAGGTGTAATTTACCACCCTAATGGTTTTCTACCTTTTAAATTAGTTGAAGGATATAGCGATAATATAGTATTTGCCGAATCTGAGTTTGCTGATCAACTTATACAGACAATGCATGGTCACTACTCTACTTTAGTTTCACACCTTTCAAGATACACTTCACTCTTAATCGGTTTATCTCTCAATGACCCAACTCTAAAGCACTTGTTAAGGCAAAATACGCAACTAAATCCAGGGCATGTTCATTACTATTTAAAATATTGCAATGAGTTACCTAACGAACATTCAATGAAGGCCGAGCAAGAGGTTAATTTTGAGGTGTATGGTGTCATTACAATTCATTTGACTGACGAAGAATTCTCTTCTTTTGGAAGGTTACTCTCATGTGGAGACGAACATTATGAAGAGTTTACTGACCGCTTAGGATTGCCTGTACAGCGTATTTATTATGTAACTGGTGCCGTTGGTGCAGGTAAAACCACTACCGTTAATAAAATGAAAAGTTTACGATGGTTTGGAGAATGGGTTGAAAGTAAACCCGAAGAATTAGCGAAACCACATACGGAACTAACAAAATCCGAGCGAGATAAAATTGATATTTGGATTTCAGAACAGTTCAGAAAGAAAGACTTTAAAATATCAGGGGTCAAGTGTGGGGTAGTCATTAGTGACAGATCTCCTTTAGATCCTTTGGCATTTGCGAAAGAAAATGCTATCAGAGAAAGAGCATCACAACATTTAGAAATTTTATCCCCGGCAGTGTCCGATAGAAGGCTAAAACCCGGACACATTATACTGTTATCAGCATCAGGCAGTGAATTGCTTTCGAGAGCAAAGCATAGACATAATGTAAGTTCAGAATATTTCGAAACTCAAGAAAAATTAATTCGAAATCTTTATAAAGAACCAAATCCTACAATAACTGAAATATCCACTAGTAATAGAAGCATTACTCAGGTTGTCAAACAAATTGCAAAGGTTATCCATCTGAATCCTTATGAAGAATTTGACATTCACAGCAGACTTGAGGAGTTATCGAATGATTAATGAACGGAATGTAGATGTATACTTTGCAGCTCCATTTTTCTGTGAAGCAGAGAGAGATTTCAACCTAAAGCTTATATCAGTTCTAGAAAATGCCGGGATTTCAGTTTTTTACCCACCAAGAGATGGAATGGTAGCGAAAAGTGAACTTATGGCTACTCCAGATTGGGAAGAAATCTCTAACAAAACATGGGAATGTGACACGACAGCAATAATAAATAGTAAAGTGCTCTTGGCCGTTACTGATGGAAGATCTATTGACGAAGGAGTTTGTGTAGAAATAGGGTTTGCGGCAGCACATTGTGTGCCCATTTTAGCTTATTCCAGTGATGATAGAACTCAATTCCCTTGGGGTCACAATCCGATGCTAGTAAGACCTATTAGTGAATTTATTTCAAGCCCATCAAATATGATAAGTAAAATTCACAACATGCTGGATGCTGCTAAATAACGAATGAAAAAGACCAAATACTTTTTAATAAATAGATGAATTGAACACAAAATTTGAATGCATCCATGACCTAATTATCTGTTAGAAAAGACTTTTTCTCGTTTATAACTGCCGATTAAGAACAGTACTAAGCCCCGCCCCCAACCTCAATAATCCACATCAACCACATCGTCTTTGCCATCGTTCAACTTTCTCTCCAATTTGCCACCCACATAAAGAGCTAAGGTTCTGGCACGATCACAAAGCACGTTTGCGCTGTACAAATGTCGGCGCTCCTCACCGCCTATTCCCCATTGTTCCAGCAGAAATCTGGCACTTTCAATACATTGATAAGCATCGGTTTTATTGTTGCCATCTGGCATGATAAAAATAATGTCTTCCAGCATATGGATTCGTTTAAACACTTTATCCATTTGCACGCTGGAATATTCGGTTTTGTAAATATCAAGTTCTGAGCGAAAGGCTTTGAAGGGCAGCAAAACACTCATCAAAATTACCGCGTTATCCAGATTCACAAATATGCTTCTCACCGTCCATAACCACCATGCACTTTCAAGCTCGCGATTGGGTTGTAAGGCACTATTGAGTGCAACAATATTTCTGTCGATATGAAGGGAAAGATGTAAAACGATTTCAATTAATAAAAGCGAAATAGCTAATTTGGCAGGCCAGTGAAATACAAAACCTTGTATGTGATGATCGACAACCAGGCACAGGATGATAAAACCACATGCCGCAGCCCAATACAGGTAGTAAATGCTCAGCAGGTGTTCTTGAGGCAATATAAATTGCGAATAGATAACTTTTGAAACGGCAAACGTGCAGGCAAGAACAAGAGACATATGAAGAACAGGCTTGTATTCCTTGCGAAAATAGAAGTTATACAAGCCTGCAACTAGAAAGCAGATAGCCCAGACATTACCTATGATAAAAGCGACAGCATAATCAATCATTATTATTCTCTTTATCTGACTGGCTCTACTGCTTATCTCACCGTAAAATAAAAACGTCTATCCAATTTAGTTAGGATCAGGAGGCGGATCGCCACCACCATCGGGTCCCATTGGAACTGGGTTACTCGGAACACTTGTGCAAAAAATCAACCAACAGCCTGAATTTGCAAAACCGGCTTCGCTTTCCGCCTGTAATTCAATAGCACCTGACACACCAGAAACTGCTACTAACATTAACGTTAAAAGGTATTTTTTTAGTTTCATAACTCACTCCTATAGAGCCTTGATGCCACAAGGCAAACAAGACAGGTAAATATAGTAACCTGAATGAATGATGAAACAAAAAGCTAAAACAGACTGATGCTTAACCTTTGCCTTAGCACAAAATACAGCTAGTTTCAGAAGCCTCTTCTTACCTGGAAGTAGATTCTTTTTGAGCGGTTTTACACGCTTTTACACGAACACTGCAAGGTAAGAATAACACCCTAAAAGCGAGAGAATAACGATAAAAATAAACTTTTCAAGATTTTTTAATAAAATGCACGGGAACGTATAAAAATCAAACAACTTTACTGAGATTGCTTCGTACCTAATACGAACTCTTCAAGTGTTATGCCTTTCGTATCCGTATTTTTCAGAAGAAGCTCAAGAAAATCCAAGTTGTAGTTACCCCGATTAACATAGTTGATAAACCGTTGTAGCTCATTCGAGGTTTCAGGCTCATGACCATAAAGTAGCAAGTAAAAATCCCTGTATCCGCCGTATATGTCCTTTAGCTTTTTCACATAAAGTCGCGCTGGATGGATTGTCTTGGACAATGGATGTTCTCAAGTAGAAGAAAACGAAACTATATTGAAACGGGAAATAAAGGTCAAAAAGTTGCAGAAGGATTGATCAACAACATTGCGATCTAGCCTTGCCTAACCCTCACTCACTACAATACAGCGGCGTTTCAGCCTCAATAATCTTCATAATATGCCCATGCTGATCCAGATAAACTTCTACCCAACTTCCTGATGGCAAGGTGTCGGCTAGCATTTCTTCGCTGTTCATCATACTTAGCATATTCAGCAGCTCATTAGACACTTGCAGCACGGTGTCTTCGCAGTTTTCCAGTTCCCAGCCTTGGTCGAAGTGGGTTAGCAGCATGGTTTTTCGGTGAAAGCGTTCCAGGTTGTCGGTTCGGTTGGCGTATTCTGAGGCATATTCCTGATAGTTAACGCCGATTTGTTCGGATGGGGTTTGTTGCGGTGTGTCGTCGATAGAATGAATTTGAACCACCTTGATGTTTTCGGGAGTATTCCAACCTCGCATTGTGACCGAGATAATGCCAACAAACAGCATTACACTGGCAGCTAACGTAACACCTGAGAGTAAGCGGAACCAATTGATTTCCTGTATTAGCTCTTGCATTAGCTCGTGCTTATTTTTCTGCTGATTGTTGTCTCGGCGATTTAATCCAGCAAATACCGACGTTTTAATCGACTCTGGCGCAACCACTTGCTTCTTACGTTGCTGATAGAGCTGATCTAATAACTCGTCTTGACCGTGAGAGCTTTGATCGTGAGTGCCTTGTTCTTGAGCCTCTTGTCCTTGAGCTTTTTGATTGTGGACATCTTTACTCACGGTATTTCTCCAACGACTGGCTTAAGGTTTGTTTGGCGTAACGAATTCGAGATTTAATAGCTTCATAAGGTTCGGCTGTAATCTCGCTGATTTCGGCGACACCAAATCCTTCTTGATACAACACGAAGGCTTCTCTTTGTAGCCAGGGCAATGTCGCCAAAGCCTGATTAAATGCCTGTTGCAGCTCTTGACCTTTGAAAGCCACTTGTTCCGACGGAGATTCCGATGGCGATGCTGAAAGAGTATGTTCAACATCCCCTTCAAGGCTTTGCCAGCGATTCGTTTTACGATATTCATCCACCAGCAAGTTGCGCCCGATGGTGAACAACCAGGGTTGAAAGCGACTATCGGAACGATATTTGTGCCGTTGTTCGATAACCCGTAGCCAGGATTTTTGACAAATATCCTTGGCTAAATCGGCATCTGACAGGGTCAACAGGAAGTGGTACAAGTCCTGATTTGAAGCATTAAATAGCTGCTCCAGGTACTTCTTTTCGCCCGACACGGCATATTGCCCCATCAGCCATTCTTGACTGATGGGTACGGAAAAGAATCCTTTTAACGCTAATGTAATGCTCACAAATATCCTTAATTGTTGCCCAAGTTGAATTCTAACTGTATCAACACATCCGTTTGTTTTACTGACCGCCCATTTTCCATTTTGGGTTTATATTTCCAGCGTTTCAGTGCCCTTTTGGCTTCGGCTTCAAACACTCTTTTGGGTTCAGCATCCAATATTCTGACATTCTCCACCAAGCCTTGAGCATTGATATCGAACATCAGTTTTACCCAGCCTTCAATGCCATTTTGCGCCGCTTTTGCCGGGTACTTAGGTTCAATTTGTACCACGGGTCGTGCATCCCCGCCACCACTGGTTAAATCAATGGTGGTGTCATAGGTATTCCTCGGCACATCAATTGTAAAATCCGTTGGCTCAGAAATTTCATCATTTCCGTCATCACTGATATCCGGAGGTATGTTTTTAGGTTGCACTTTAGGTTCTGGTAGAGCAGGAATTTTTGGTCTGGCCACGACGGCTGAATCTTGCTCTTCAAAGAACGGACTAATAATCGGAGTATCCTTTATTGGCTCCGCCCACTGCTCATTCGTAGTAATCAATTGCTGCATTAGCACGAACAACAGAAAGGTTATGGTGATCGCAGCCAGAGAAAACGCCAAAGCCTTTAACGCAATTCTTGGTAAGCTCATATCAATAGCATGTTGATGCATAGCAACTCCTTGTGTGTTTTCTCCTTATACGTATTAGGTCTGGCAATGGG
The DNA here is from genome assembly GCF_019900845.1 of Paraneptunicella aestuarii. Lineage (NCBI taxonomy): Bacteria > Pseudomonadati > Pseudomonadota > Gammaproteobacteria > Alteromonadales > Alteromonadaceae > Paraneptunicella > Paraneptunicella aestuarii. The sequence continues at coordinate 3,948,577 of NZ_CP074570.1, forward strand.
GTTAAATAAATTGAAATTTTTTTAAACACAGCTCAAAAAACATTCACTCTTGCAATCTACAAACCTTGAGTTATACTCAGGCCATAACAACATTAAGGTAAGGGATGAACCAATATGTATTGCATTGACCATGGATTAGAAGCATTGCTCGCTCTTGCAGGTGAAGAAATGCATAGAGAAGACGGTTATTGGTGGAAAATTGAAGCGTGGCAAGTGCACCCGTCGAAGCATATTCCTCATGGAATTCGCTATAACTTGGCTTTCCACAAGAGACTTCATAACAAACATAACACCCGCATTTTCGCCTTAGATAATGCTCACGGGATAAAAATGCCAAAGAAAGGGAAAGTAAGTGGAAAAAGGCATGAATATGATCATCAACATCGCCATGCAACAGACAAAGGAACGCCTTATGAGTTTATCTCAGCCTTTCAGTTGCTACAGGATTTTTTCACAGGGGTAGACAACACCATTGCAAATATCGAGCGTTCTAATGTCTAAATTATTTGAATTAAAGGAGCAAAATATGAAAGCTAGAATTGGCATTATGTCAGAAGCGTTAGTTAGAAATAGAATGCTGGCGATTGCTTCTGGGTCTTATCAAATCGACGTAAGCGAACCCAAAATCTGGTATAGCTCAATGAACGCTATTTGCCAGATTTTAAATGAAAAAAACATCGAACTAGTTCGGCTGATTAACAAGGAAAAACCTGAAAGTTTGACGGAGCTAGCCCTGCTAACAGGTCGACAAAAATCTAACTTATCCAATACACTCAAAGCACTTTCTGAAAAGGGATTTATCCGATTAGAAAAAAGCCACGGCAATGTGTTAAAACCTGTCGCTCTGTATACCGACTTTGAAATCGTTGTTGATAGCTATTATGAAGACAAGGTACTTAAAGCGGTTGAGGCCATGAAAGCAGCTTGAAAATATCAGTAAAGAACAAGATTAAAAAACCGGAGCAAGCTCCGGTTCTTTAATATCTATTTTTGTCTCTATTTTTCATTTAAGAGACAAAACGCGTTTTAAGCGCGATTAATCAACAAAGGATTAATCATCACCAAATTCACGAATGATAGAGTTCAGCGTTTCTTTCGCGTCACCGTAGATCATACGAGTGTTTTCGCGGAAGAACAGTGGGTTATCTACACCAGCAAAACCCGCGTTAGCAGAGCGTTTCAGTACAAATACGGTACGAGCACGTTCTACTTCAATAACAGGCATACCGTAAATAGGGCTACCTTTCATCTCTTTCGCTGCCGGGTTAACAACGTCGTTAGCACCGATAACAATCGCTACATCGAAGGTTTCCATGCGCTGGTTAACTGCATCCATTTCTAACAATAAGTCGTAAGAGACGTCCGCTTCCGCAAGCAGTACGTTCATGTGCCCGGGCATACGTCCCGCAACCGGGTGAATACCGTAAACCACTTCGCCACCATTTTCTTCCACCAGCTCTTGCAGTTCTTTTACTGCGTGCTGGGCTTGCGCAACCGCCATACCATAACCAGGCACAACCAATACGCTTTGCGCCGCTTCCAATACATAGAAAGCGTCATCAGGTGTCATGGCTTTCAGTTCGCCTTCGATTTTCATGGTGCTGTCAACTGGCTTGCTGAAACCGGATAGCAATACATTCATCAACGAACGGTTCATGGCTTTACACATGATGTTGGTCAGAATGATACCGCTGGCTCCTACTAACAAACCCGCTACAATCAGGATGTTGTTACCGATAGCAAAACCTGCTGCGGTCGCTGCAATACCTGAGTAACTGTTTAATAGCGAGATAACCACTGGCATATCTGCGCCACCGATTGGGATAACCGCCAGAACGCCGAACATGATGGAAACCGCGATGGCTGCGTAAATCCACATTGGATCCTGTGGGTTTTGTACCAACAAGTAACCGACAACAAAGAAATCAACAATAAAGCTGATATTGACCCAGTTTTGGCCTTTAAAGGTAATCGCGCCTGTGGTCATTCTCTCGCCCAATTTGGCCCAGGCGATCACACTTCCCGAGAAAGTGATACCACCAATGAGAATAGAAATATAGGCAATACTTAACAGCAAGCTGGTATTGGTTCCGCCACCCGTAACTGCCGCCGCCATATCAGCAACATCAGGATTAGCCAGTTCGATAACGGTCGTCCAGCCAACAGCCAAACTCGCCAAGCCGCCAAAGCCGTTAAACAATGACACCAATTCTGGCATCGCTGTCATTTCAACACGTTTGGCAAAAACCGCTCCAACCGCACCACCAACAATAATGCCGGCAATGATCCATTGATATTCAATGATATCTTTATGAATCAAAGTAATGACTACCGCCAGGAACATACCCACGGCTGAAACCATGTTTCCCTTACGGGAAGTGGATGGGTGGCTAAGCAGCTTTAACCCCAGAATAAATAAACATGCAGCAACAATGTAAACCGCATTAATCAGTATTTCATTTGACATCGTGAACTACTCCTTATGCGCCGCTGCCCGGCTTCTTGGAGCCAGATTTCTTTTTAAACATCGCCAGCATGCGGTCTGTTACCATGTAGCCACCCACCACGTTAATCGTTGCCAAAGCAACGGCTGCCGTGCCGATAATGGTGGTTAGGGTATCGTTACCCGAGCCAGATGAAATCAACGCCCCAACAAGCGTGATCCCGGAAATTGCGTTAGCTCCCGACATCAAAGGGGTATGGAGTGTGGCAGGCACTTTACGGATCAATTCAAATCCTAAAAAGGCCGCTAATACCACGATAAATAACAGGTAAATAGTTTCCATTTTGCGAACCCCCTAATTAAGCTTGATAATGCTTTTGCAGCATCTCACTGCGAACTGAACCGTCGTGTGCAATCACACAGGCAGTGAGGATGTCATCCTCAAAATCCAACAGGAAATCACCTTTTTCCTTGTCCCAATATTCATCCAGTAGATTGAATACGTTGTTGGAATACATGGCGCTAGCGTCGGTAGAAACCTGATTAGCCCAGTTACCTGTACCAACCACTTTCACACCATTAACATCCACGACTTTGCCGCCTTCGGAACCTTCAACGTTACCACCGTTTTCTGCTGCCATATCCACAACAACACTGCCGGGCTTCATTTCAGCAAGCATATCTTTGGTAACTATTACAGGGGGTTTACGACCAAACAACTGAGCAGTGGTAATGACAATATCAGACTCGGCGATAGCCTGTTTTTGCCCATCTTTCTGCTTCTGCATTTGTTCTTCGGTAAGCGCGTTGGCGTAACCATCCTTGGTTTGCCCAGTCTCACCGAGATTAATTTTCAAGAATTTCGCACCTAGCGATTCAACCTGTTCAGCCACCACTTCACGAGTATCAAAAGCAAGCACGCTAGCGCCCAGACGCTTAGCCGTCGCAATAGCCTGCAAGCCAGCAACGCCCGCGCCGATAATGAATACTTTGGCAGGTTTGATCGTACCTGATGGCGTCATCATCATGGGAAGGATGGTAGGTAGTTGTTGTACCGCTTCCATCACCATGACGTAACCGGCAAGGTTAGTTTGGGAGCTCAGTGCATCCATTTTTTGCGAGCGTGTTGTTCTTGGGATCATTTCCATACTGAGCAACGACACGTTTTTCGCGGTTAATTGTTCTATGAGTGGTTGCTGGAAGAATGGGTCAAGGTGTCCAATAACCAGTTTACCGGCACTAAGTGCCTCTACATCAGACGCTGTAGGTCTACTCACATATAAAATAATGTCAGCAGACTGTATAGCCGCCGCCCGGTCATCGACCAGTTGAGCCCCAGCCTCTTCATACTCAGAGTCCTGGTATCCAGATAGTGTCCCCGCACCACGTTCAACCAAGATACTAGCATTGGCAAGCTTGAGCTTTTTTACGGTTGCCGGTGTTGCAGCGCAACGCCGTTCAGTAGCCGTAGTAGCATCTTGCGGCGCAATGCCTGGAGATTCATTCACTACAAAAATTGTCGACATCGGGTACTTTCCTCCGAGAGTCTTATCAATAGTCCTACACTTGGCTAGCTAAGCCAGCCAAGCCTGCTTCTTCTCACGTGTTTTTGAGTCTAAGTGGACTCTACTAACCAGGAAAATCAATAATTCCTATTGTGACAATCATGTATTGATATGAAGGTCACCGAGTTATTCGGTTACTCGATTTTTAGTCCTTCTTGATACGGAGGCCAGCCTAACGGCTTTCCAGCTAACACATGCAAGTGAATGTGATAAACAGTTTGACCACCGAACTTATTGCAATTCATTACGACGCGAAAGCCTTCTTCAGCAAAGCCTTTTTCGTTAGCAATTTTTGCCGCAACAAAGTGCAAATGCCCTACAACTTCTCTGTCTTCCTCTGCGATATCATTAATCGTAGCGATGGGCTTTTTCGGGATAACCAAAAAGTGTACTGGTGCTTGAGGATTAATATCATTAAATGCGATGGCTAAGTCATCTTCATAAATAATATCAGCCGGAATTTCTCTATTTATTATTTTTGTAAAAATGGTTTCTGACATACCTCTTCCTTTGAAAATAAAAATAACAAAGGGCACCCTTTTTCTTAGAAAATTAGAAAAAAAACACCCTACTACAAAAAACGTTTAGAAAATAGCCCCGAATTTTTAGCGCATTCGAAGCCGGTTATTAAATCAACAGAATCAGTAACAGTATGCCAAGGAAAAGACGATAAATCACGAACGGCAACATACCAATTCGGCCTATCCAGGAAAGGAAGAAGTAGATACAAAGGTAAGCACTTACAAACGACAAAATACTGCCATATAGAATAGCTGACCAATCAACAAGGGAAGGTTCGGAGAGTAAATCCAACGTTAATAATGTGCCTGCGCCAATTATAACTGGAATAGATAACATAAAAGAAAATCGTGCAGCGCTATAACGATCCAGGCCAATCATTAACCCTGCAGTCATGGTAATTCCCGAACGAGATGTTCCCGGAATTAATGCTAAAACCTGAAACACACCAATTAATAAAGCGCCTTTCCATCCCAGCTCTTTTATATTCCGGGTTTGCTTTGCGGTTCGGTCTGCCCATAACAATAACAATCCGAAGAAAATAGTTGTGAAGGCAATCACCCAACCGGATCTGGCGTAATGTTCAATTAAACCTTTTGCCAAAAATCCGATAACAACGGCGGGTAAAGTAGCGGCAATTAACCACCATGCCATTCTGCTTTCATGAGTCGCTTCTGCCCCGGCTAATTGCCCAAACCAGGCATACGCCATTTTGATTAGGTCACGTCGGAAATAAATCACAACGGCAGCAAGGCTACCAACATGAACGGCAACATCAAAAGCCAGCCCTTGTTCTTTCCAGCCAAGGATAATATTGGGTAACAATAAGTGTGCGGAACTGGAAATGGGGAGAAATTCGGTCAATCCCTGAATGATTGCCAAGATGATAATTTCAAATAACGTCACGACTTTTTCCTATTATTATCTTTTCCTGTTTAAATCTTTGCTGTTCAAGGCCACTTGAACTCAACTTGCCAAAGCTTTTGAGAAGGATTGTCGAATGCATTCCATAGCGCTTGATAGGTCTTGCCTGCAACAGGGTGAACAGATTCAGGAATGATGTCAGCCAACGGCAAAAGCACAAACGCGTTATACAGCACTTCAGCTCTGGGTAACACAATAGGCTCATCAACAACCTGGTCATTAAACAGCAGCAAATCTAAATCTAATGTTCTGGGTGCGAATTTCTTTTCAGAAGTCACTCGACCATTGTCTCGCTCTATTTGTTTTAGAAGGCGACAAATGTCTTCCAGTTGCATGTCGGTTTGGGCTCCAACAACCAGGTTATAGAAAGCACTACCGTCAAAACCAACCGCTTCACTTTCGTAAACAGGACTTACTTGCAGTTCGCCAAAAGCAGCCTGCAAAGCATCTAACCCTGAACGCGTATGTTTTTCACGCTCAATGTTGCTACCCAGACTGATGTAAATTTGATTCATTCTTACGCTTTTCTCTGAGTGATATTAAAGGTGTATGTGTGTAATTGTGTGAAGGTTCATTTTTCCGTTGCGAGTTTGCTGCGAACCATTTGCACTGCAACATTATTCGCCTTAGCCAAAATGTCTGGCTTACTGAGTTTAATCTCAACGGTCTGAACCGGGTAGTTTTCCAGAATAAGTTGGCACATCTTGCCGGCCAAATGTTCTAGTAACTTGGGCTGGCAGGTGTTGGTCAGAGTTTCTAAATCACCGGCAACCTGAGCATAATCGACGGTGTCTTCCAAGGAGTCGGTCATCGCCGCCTGTTCAAGGGAAATGTGCAACACAACATCAACAATCAGTTTTTGAGGAGATAGTCGTTCCCAATCATATACACCAATAACAGCAAATAACTGTAAACCTTCGATATGAATTTTATCCATTAAGGTGATACCTTTAGTTTTTGATTGGGATAGATATGACAATTATTGAGGTAAAGTACACCTGAAGGTCATATCAAAAACCGGGGCAGTGTACCTGTTTTATTGGATGGGTCAAAGAACATGACAGCACTTAGTGTACTTCTTATTTGTATGGGATACCTTGCAGGCTCCATTATTGGTGCATTGTTAATTGGTCAACTGATGCCTTTGCCTGATCCTCGCGAGTTTGGTTCAGGCAACCCAGGTGCCACCAATATGCTGAGAACAGGTGGCAAATGGCCAGCCCTGTTCACTCTTTTGTTTGATGTCGCCAAAGGCGCGGTTCCGGTAATTATCGCTCTCGTATTGCAGCAACCAGATTTTGTTGTGAACGCCGTTGCCACCGCCGCGATTGTGGGGCACATGTTCCCGCTGTTTTATGGTTTCAAAGGCGGTAAAGGCGTTGCCACGGCTTTGGGTGTATTAATGCCATTATCCATGACGGTTGCCAGTGGATTAGTGGGGATCTGGATCCTTACCTTTGGCATTTTTAGATACAGCTCATTAGCATCAATAACAGGAGCAATAAGCGCCCCTGTTCTGGGCTACTTGTACTCACCTACTTTTTTGCCAGCAATTTTGGTGATAAGCGTGTTAATTATGCTGCGCCACAAATCCAACATTCAAAATTTATTGGCAGGAACAGAACCTCGATTCGACATTAAAAAAGAAGAGTAGCCTCTTTATAAAGAAGAATAGTCCCGCTTATATATGCTTATGTGAATTAAAGACCAGGCAAACTGTCCAGAGACCAGCGAGGCTGAACCTGCTCGCTAATGTCACCACACTGCCCCGCTTTTAAACGTTGCGCGCCAGCAAAAGCGATCATGGCGCCATTATCAGTACAGAACTCCAAACGAGGATAATACACCTGACCTTGTAGCTTTCTGGTCATGGCTTTGAGTTCTGAACGTAACGCCGAATTAGCACCTACGCCACCGGCAATCACCAATCGTTTCAAGCCGGTATGCTGCAAAGCTCTGCGACATTTAATCGCCAAGGTTTCAACCACTGCAGTTTGAAATGCCAGCGCAATATCAGCCTTATCTTGTTCTGTAAGTCCTTCAGAAGCATTTTCTGATTCCACAGCTTTAATGGTGTTCGCCGCAAAGGTTTTAAGACCGCTAAAGCTGAAATCCAAACCAGGGCGATCCGTCATAGGACGAGGAAAGACAAAGCGCCCCGGAGTACCTTGTTCAGCCATTTTCGCTAACACGGGGCCGCCGGGATAATCCAGACCAAGCAACTTGGCTGTTTTATCAAACGCTTCGCCTGCTGCATCATCCAATGTTTCGCCCAAGGTTTCATATTCGCCGATGCCGTCCACTCGAACCATCATGGAATGCCCACCAGAAACCAGCAAGGCAACAAAAGGGAATTCGGGAGCAGGATCATCCAGCATAGGGGCAAGCAAATGCCCTTCCATGTGGTGAACACCGATAGCAGGAACATTCCAGCCAAAAGACAAACTGCGTGCAAATGAAGAACCAACCAACAAAGCGCCAACTAAACCGGGGCCTCGAGTATAAGCAATACCGTCGATATCCGACGCAACGCAGTTAGCTTCCGCTAATGCCTTTTGCACCAACGGAACCAGCTTGCGAATATGGTCTCTTGATGCCAGTTCAGGCACAACACCACCATAATCTGCATGGAGTTTTACCTGGCTATATAAAGCGTGGCTTAATAAACCTTGTTCGCAATCATAAACGGCGACTCCGGTTTCATCACAAGAGGTTTCAATTCCCAATACTCGCATGAAGTTGTCTATACTCTCTTTTTGGTTGTCTATTTACAGTTTAGTTGTATGGCAATTTTCATGATGGAAGATATGCCAATTTAGATGGCGGCATTCTACCCAAATTTGGCCTGTTTCCCCAAATAGATTTCATCACGGGAACGCCCGAAAGCAGCAGAGAAAATCCATAGCCATTCCTTTCAGGACAACATCTGAACAACATTTGTTCAAACAAGCGGCACAACAGGGAATTATTTCCTTACTCAAACTTTACTTTGTCTGAGGATATGATTAGAATTGCGCACCATTTTAAAGACCCAGGTTATTTTTTAACCGTTAAATTTGAATTAATAGAATTCATTATTGAAGTGAGAGATTAATGCCAATAGTTAAAGTCAGAGAAAACGAGCCGTTTGACGTAGCATTGCGCCGTTTCAAACGTTCTTGCGAAAAAGCAGGTGTATTGTCAGAAGTACGTCGCCGTGAGTTTTTTGAAAAACCTACATGGGAACGTAAGCGTAAAAAAGCAGCAGCTAAAAAGCGTCATCTGAAAAAACTTGCTCGCGAAAACGCTCGTAGAATTAAATTGTACTAAGCGGCTATCTCTCAGCTAGCCGTTGTGCAACATTGTTAAATTAAAGGTTATTGCTATCCAATGTCTCTAATTACGACATTAAAAGAAGCTCAAAAAGATGCGATGCGCGCCAAAGACAAAATTCGTCTTGGTACAATCCGCCTTGCTTTGGCAGAGGTGAAGCAACGTGAAGTTGATACTCGTGAAGAGCTGACAGATGAAGATGTCATCGCTTTGCTAACCAAAATGGTTAAGCAACGTCACGATTCCATCGCACAATTTAAAAAGGCCGACCGTCAAGATTTAGTCGACCAAGAGCAAGCAGAACTGGAAGTTATACAAGAATTCTTACCTGAGCCCTTGTCCGATCAAGAGCTGCAAGACTTAATCGCCCAAGCCATTTCAGAGAGTGGCGCAAGCGGTATGCAAGATATGGGGAAAGTCATGGCTTGGCTTAAACCTAAAGTGCAAGGTCGTGCAGACATGGGCAAACTAAGCGGGCAAATTAAAGCCAAACTAAACGGCTAGTTTATACAGGTTGGCGTCCAGCCAATTTCGGGGTTTTCCATCAAAACAAGATTTTTATTCTCTTGTATATCAAGTGGAATTCCCCCGTTATTTCTTCCCCAGAATGACACTCTTACCTCGACGACATTTAACCCGTGCATTTTGCAGAATTTATTCTCTATAATGACTCGCTTTAGTCTTGTAGCAATAGTTAGTGTATTAACTCCTGATTTGGCTTAATTAACCTCAACTCGGGATAATAAGTAGTGATGAAAATAGTTAACTATTTGTTATAAAAAGAATTATTTTTTAATGTTCAGATACAGCCCTATAGAATACTTTGAGATGAGATACTTTTTAGCGAATTTGAGGCAAATTTACGCGTCAATAGCAAGTCTATTGCAAGTAAATTTAACGAAGAAGTCGCCAAAAATAGCCGTATCAAAGCTCTTCCTTATCCCGAGTCGGGGTTAATAAATGTCTGGCAGAATTCCACGTAATTTTATTGATGATTTACTTGCTCGTACCGACATTGTTGAGTTGATCGATGGTTTCGTCCCTCTAAAAAAAGCAGGGAGAAACTATCAGGCATGCTGCCCCTTCCATAATGAAAAATCGCCATCATTCACCGTAAGCCAGGACAAGCAGTTCTATCATTGCTTTGGCTGTGGCGCACATGGCAATGCCATCTCGTTTTTAATTGAATATGAGCGTTTGGAATTCCCGGAAGCAGTAGAAGAACTAGCGAGATATCACCACTTGGAAGTGCCTCGTGAGCAAGGCAGTTTTAGCAATTCGCCACAACAGCAAGCTAACCGTTCTCAACTGGAAGATGATTTTCAAATCATGGAAAAAGCCAGCCGCTTTTTTGAATCTCAGTTGAAACAAAAAGGGCAAGACTCCGGGGCAATCGAATATCTGAAAGGCCGAGGATTAAGCGGCGAAATCGTCAAACAATATAATATTGGCTACGCCCCTAACGAGTGGGACGCCATTTTAAAAACCTTCGGACAAACACCAGAAAGACAGCAACAATTGCTGGATTTAAAAATGATCACGGAAAATGATCAGCAACGACGCTTCGACTTTTTCCGGGATCGCATTATGTTCCCTATTCGCGATAAACGTGGTCGAGTCATTGGTTTTGGTGGTCGAGTCATGGGCGATGGCAGCCCGAAATATCTTAACTCCCCGGAAACTCGTATTTTCCATAAAGGCAGTGAGCTTTATGGCTTTTATCAAGCTAGGCAACAAAACAGAAAGCTGGAAAGGGTGCTGGTTGTAGAAGGCTATATGGACGTTATCGCACTGGCTCAGTTTGGCATTAGCTATGCGGTCGCGGCATTGGGAACTGCAACCACGCCAGAGCATATTCAAATGCTATTTCGCGCCACCAAACAAGTGATCTGTTGTTATGACGGAGACCGTGCCGGGCGTGATGCCGCTTGGCGTGCTTTGGTTAACGCTTTGCCCCAGTTAAAAGACGGCGTGCATATGAAATTCCTGTTTCTACCTGATGGTGAAGATCCGGATACGATGGTTCGTCGCATTGGCAAAGAGGCCTTTGAGCAATTAATGGAAGAAAAAGCGGTTCCTCTATCGAAGTTTATCTTCGATAACCTGCTACAACGTCATTCTGTCGCCACTTCCGAAGGCAAAGCCTCGTTAAAAGCAGAGGCTGAGCCACTTATTTCCCAAATTCCAGGGGAATACCAAAAGCAGCTGCTGGAAGAAGCCTTAAGCGAACTTACCGGCGAATGGGACAAACATAAAATTCGTAAAGACACCGAACTAGCTAACGCTCAACAAGGTGTTGCCAAACTTGGCTATCAAACACCGCAAGCTCCTAGTTTTTCTCCCGGCAGAATGATGCTTCGCCTGCTAATGGATAAACCATCACTAGCAAAACAATGTCCGGAAATTACCCCTGATGCTTTAAAGGGGCTCAATGTAGGCAATTTGGAAATGCTCATAGAAATGCTATCGCTTTGCTTGCAAAACCCGGATTACTCAACCGCGCAAATTCTTGAACATTTTCGCACTCACCGATTCTCGAAAGCTTTAGGGAAACTCATTGCATGGGATCACGCCGTTCGCTCAAAAGCCATGACAACCGTTTACCGGGACAGCTTCAAGCGATTGATTGACTGGCACTTAAAGGGTCGAATGGAAGAACTACTTTCTAAAGCCCGCATAGGCCAAATCAGTCAGGATGAGAAAAAAGAGCTCACTTTGCTAAGTAAACACAACCAATGAAAGATGTTCTGCTAACATTAAAACCTATGCTCAGAATTGTTCTGAATTAGTCTAAAACAAGCAAGTGTTCACTATTGCGTACATTTGCCTGAATAATATTCAAACAAACATAGGATTCAACGAAAGATAATGACTTGAAAAATCTACTCTAAATCCCATATCAACAAAACGTAGAATGCGCTGTAATTTTTCTGCTATAATGGTCGATTCTGTGTGCATATGAGCAGCAAAAGTTTTACGTTGCTAACTAGGGTTATTTTGTTGGTTGTTATCCTGTTATAGCGCTTTATCACAACAGGATGCACTTATAAAAATGCAACAGAATTAAGAAGTCGAGTGCCCAGAGGGGCTGGTTCTATATTAATTGGTCGCGGAAGTATATGGCAAGCAAGCAGTCTCAGATAAAACTCCTCATTGCTAAAGGCAAAGAGCAAGGTTATCTCACATTTTCAGAGGTCAATGACCACCTTCCACAAGATATTGTCGATTCAGACCAGATTGAAGACATTATCAGAATGATCAACGACATGGGTATTCAGGTATTTGAAAATGCGCCTGATGCCGATGAATTGTTGATGCAAGAGACTACCACTGACGAAGAAGTGGCAGAAGCTGCAGCACAAGCTTTAGCTACGGTTGAAAGCGAAATCGGACGCACCACTGACCCGGTACGCATGTATATGCGTGAAATGGGTACGGTTGAGCTATTGACCCGAGAAGGGGAAATTGAAATAGCCAAACGTATTGAAGATGGTATCAATCAGGTTCAATGCTCTGTTGCTGAATACCCTGAAGCAATTACTTATTTGCTGGATCAGTGGGATCTATACGAAGCGGAAGAAATTCGTCTAAGCGATATTATTCTGGGCTTCATTGATCCAAATGAAGAACAGGATCTCGCTCCAACGGCCACTCATATCGGCTCTGAGTTATCACAAAAAGATTTGGATGACGAAGATGATGATGAGGACGAGGATGACGACAACAACGAAGAAGAAGAAGATAACAGCATAGATCCTGAAGTCGCGAGAGTGAAGTTCTCACAATTGAGAGTTCAGTACGATAAAACACGCTCTGTGATTTCAAGCAAAGGTCGTTCTCATAATGATGCGAAGAAAGAAATTGCAGAATTAAGCGATATCTTCAAAGAATTTCGTCTGGTTCCAAAACAGTTCGACCGCATGGTGCGTAATATGCGCGACATGATGGATCGCGTTCGTGTACAAGAGCGTTTGGTTATGAAATTCTGTGTAGCCAACGCGAAAATGCCGAAAAAAGATTTCATCCAGATGTTTGCAGGCAACGAAACATCGACTGATTGGCTAAGAGCAGCGATTTCTTCTGGTGCTGAATTTTCCGAAATGCTGGAAAGTCTTCAAGAAGAAATTGAACGTTGCATCAGCAAAATCAATCAGGTGGAAGAAGAAACCGGCCTGTGTATAGAAGACATCAAAGACATTAACCGTCGTATGTCTATCGGTGAAGCGAAAGCTCGTCGTGCTAAAAAGGAAATGGTTGAAGCCAACTTACGTTTGGTTATCTCCATTGCCAAGAAATACACCAACAGAGGTTTGCAATTCCTGGATTTGATTCAGGAAGGTAACATCGGTTTGATGAAAGCCGTAGACAAGTTTGAATACCGTCGCGGTTACAAGTTCTCAACCTATGCAACATGGTGGATCCGTCAGGCGATTACTCGTTCCATTGCGGATCAGGCTCGTACTATTCGTATTCCGGTTCATATGATTGAAACTATCAACAAGTTGAACCGTATTTCTCGTCAAATGCTGCAGGAAATCGGTCGTGAACCCACACCTGAGGAATTGTCTGAGCGCATGATGATGCCAGAAGACAAAATCCGTAAAGTGCTTAAAATCGCGAAAGAACCTATTTCAATGGAGACACCAATCGGTGATGATGAAGATTCGCATTTAGGTGATTTCATTGAGGACAATACCATTGTCCAACCGTTGGATTCAGCTACAGGCCACAACCTGAAACTGGCAACACAAGATGTATTGGCTGGTTTGACCGCAAGAGAAGCAAAAGTATTGCGCATGCGCTTTGGTATCGACATGAACACTGACCACACTTTGGAAGAAGTGGGTAAACAGTTCGACGTTACTCGTGAGCGTATTCGTCAAATTGAAGCAAAAGCATTACGTAAATTGCGTCATCCAAGCCGTTCAGAGCAACTACGTAGCTTCCTGGACGAGTAAAAAAACGCAAATCAATGTACCTATCTAAAAGACGGCCTCAAGGTCGTCTTTTTTATTATGCCCCCAAAATCCTACGAAATCCCCCTTCAACAAAATAGAAATATCGTCGTAGAGTCGGAAACTACAGCGATTTAAATGTATCCCTCTCTCACTTTCTAAAAAATATTCAGACAGATAGCTCAAAAAGCGCAATAAATTTAAATATATCCTAAACTTAAGGTTGGTATTAAGCACAATCTTGGTAAGAGATAGATGTGACGCATTGAGAATGAAACCACTAAAATTAAGAAACATATTAATTCTTCCATTCAGCATACTCATTTTAACGTTTTCGTTATTAGTCGGAATACAATCTATTCGCAGTAATGAGGTTTCAATCGAAAACCAAATGCGAGAGATCATGCTGGATACGAATCAGATGATAATGACAGAAATCAATCATCGTCTCATCGTTCCAGAACAGCTTAACGAAGCAAACCGCGACTTCATCAAGAAATATCCACCACAGGAAAACCCCGAACAAATTAATGCCCTGATGCTCAATCAACTTGTGTCATTTAAGGGAGTCGATGCAGTGTATTACAGTTCCAGAGATAACTGGTTCACTGGTTATGCTCGTTTTGGGGACAACCTGGTTCATATGTACGCCAATGAAGAAACCAATTTCAGCATTCATTTTGATCGCCTGGATAAACAGCTTAAAGCGTCTAATACCATAGAAAAAGCACCCGATTTCTACGCTACTCATACTCCTTGGTATAAAGATGCCAGCATTAATGCCTCGAATGGTTGGGGGGAAGTCTTTTCCTACTACGCTTTCCCCACCCTTGCCTTACCTAACAGTATCCGCGTCACCGATGACAAAAATCAGGTCACAGGGGTCATTGGCAATAACCTGTTCCTGGATAATCTCGGCGACTTCCTACGTGACTTATTTAAAAGCCGCACAGGTAGCGCTTTCATCATAGAACCAAATGGTGCCTTAATCGGTAGTTCAACCCTTTATCGTCCCTATATTTTCAACAACGGCAACATCGCTCAAATCAATGCCAATACCAGTCAGGATGCAGTTATTCAATCCGGGATGGAAGTATTTAAAGATAATTACTTGCAGCCTCTTAATGAAGAACCTCATATTCAATCCATTGAAATTGACGGCAAACCTTACCAACTCGGCATCTTTAACCTGAATCACGGTAGCAAGGTTAATTGGTATCTATTTGTATTTTTGTCACAACAAAGCATTTTGGAACAAGCCAACGAAAGCATAAAACAGTCTATCGCCACGATTATTGGAGGCATGCTGCTCACCATTGCCCTGGCCACCTTCCTGGCGAATCGCATCTCGGTTCCCATTTCCCGGTTAAATGATCGCATTAGAGCATGGCGGGATAATCCGGGATTAACGGTGAATCTTGATAACGAAACCTATCCATTTAAGGAAATCCAGCAACTGTCTGACTCAACCTTTCAAATGCAGCGAAGAATTACCAGCGCCTTACAGGAATTAAGAAAGAAAATCACTGAAAATCAGCACTTTATAACCGAAATTGAAAAACTGGCGATGGTGGCAGAGAACACCGATGACATGGTGTTAATTTGTAATGACAAACAACAAATTGAATGGGCTAACGAAAGCTTTTTAACCCAATATGGCCTGTCGTTAAGCAATGTTTTCGACAAAAACGCCTTCGATTTACTCACCCCTCCCGATACCAGCAAAGAAGACATTAAACGCCTGGAAGTACAGCTGGAAATTGAAGGTAGTGCCAGTGTTCAACAGGTTCACTACGACCACAATGGCTCTCCCCATTGGGTTTTGCTCAACATTCACCAGATTAAGGGCAATACAGGCGAAGTACAGCACTATATTCACATCATGCAAGATATTACCGCTCAAAAGAACTACGAGCAGGAACTGACCAAGTGGAAAACCGTGTTCTATGCGGCAGACTGGGGTATTGCCATTTCCGAAGGTGAAAGCATGAACTTGTCATTAGCCAATCCGGCTTTTGCCAAATTGCACGGTTTTGAGCTCAACGAACTGGTCGACATGCATGCCAAACAGTTCTACCCCGATGATGTATTCAACACCATTAAAAGCTACATTGAAGTGGCCAAAAAAACCGGTTCAGTCACCTTTGAAACCGAGCACATTAACAAAGAAAACGTGCGTTTTCCTGTGCTGCAAAACATCTCGATATTCCACGACCAGCAAGGTGAAATTCGCGGTCTGATCTTCTCTGTACAAGATATTTCCGAGAGTAAATCCTTGCACTCACAGCTTGTTCAGTCGCAAAAAATGGAAGCGATGGGAACGCTGGCAGGCGGCATGGCGCACGACTTTAACAACATTCTCGCTTCGATTATGGGTAATGCTGAACTGAGTACCATTTATATCTCCCAGCTTGAACAGCTCACAGAAAGTAAGCCCATACATGACTTGTCGGAACGCCTGGAAGGCATTATTAAATCCTGTAATCGGGCATCGGACTTAACCAACAAAATATTATCGTACAGTCGCATGGATTCGCCTGATTTTGAAAACCTGCACCTGTCGGATGTATTAAAAGAATCCGTGGCAATGGTTGAACCAATGTTGCCAGCCAACATCACAATTCAGCAAAACCTGCAAACAGAACTCGATAGCGTTCTGGGCAATGCATCACAATTGCAACAGGTATTTGTGAACCTGATGACTAACGCTTTCCACGCAATTCAGTCGATACATCGTAAAAATGGTATGGTAACCATCGAAATGAGCAATGTTACCAACCTCGAAGGGCAAATACTGGTTCAACTGAGATTTAAAGACAACGGCTGCGGTATTCCAAAAGCCTCTCTGGCGCATGTTTTCGACCCCTTCTTCACCACAAAGGAAAAAGGCAAAGGAACTGGTTTAGGGTTATCGGTGGTCACCGGTATTTTGCGTGCTCATAGTGTAGAGATAAAAGTCGAAAGCCAGGAAAAAGAAGGTACTGAATTTATTCTGTCTTTCCCAATGAGTACCTTCTCCCAAGCCACAAAAGAAAAGGAAAACAATAAGGTGGTAGATATCATAGGACTTGGGAACCCACATATTGTTATGGTTGATGATGAACATACAATCACCGAAGTATGGGGACAAATCCTGAGTCAGAAGAAATTTCAAGTCACCACCTTCAATCAGCCTGAAAAGGCATGGGAATATATTCAAACTCACCACGAAAGCATTGATCTTCTGCTCTCCGACTATGATATGAAAGTGATGACGGGTGCTGAGCTGTGTGCCAAAACCCGTAAAATTTGCCCTACTCTGCCGATCATCATGCTGACTGGCTTCTCTGAACAAATGGATGAAAAACGAGCTAAAAAAATTGGCATAAAACGTTTATTACTTAAGCCCATTACGCTTAAAGCTTTACTGGAAGCGATTACCTCGGCCTTATCAGAGAAGCCTTCGGAAACAGAAAGTGAAACAGCCTGAACATTATCAAGATAAGCGTGCATAACCGTGGGCGGCTGATAATTCTGAGTAGCAATTTAGTGGTCAAACCAATTTAACCAGAGAATGGCAATATCTCATTTGCACTTAAAGCAAAATTCCAGTTTAATATCAGGAAAAACAAAGATGTAGCACTTCTATTTTGCGATACCTTACAATCCTAGCCAGCGTATTCCTACTCTCAGCCTGTTCAGGAGATTCCCCCTCGGAACCCATGTGCCGAATCAATCAGGATTTTTATGAAGATATATCCTCAAATGCAGGATGTATTGTTCGAGTTGGAGACCGCATTCTAAGCCTGACCAATCGAAAAAGTAGCAAATTCGATATTCCAGGCGGCAATATGATTGTAGGTGAATCTGCGCAATGCACCGCGCACAGAGAAACCTGGGAAGAAACCGGTTTCAACGTAGAAGTAGGTGAGTATCTGGGTACAAGCCCGAAAGGATTTCGTTTCTATGCCTGCGAACTGGACGATGATTTTGGTGGCAAAGTACAAAAGTTCCCGGTTCCTGATTGGGCACAATTTGAAGTCGTCAGTATTCAACTGGTTGATCCATTTATTACCTCGCCGAAAGAATGGCGCTTCCCTGATCAGGTAGTTCAAATCAGAGACATGTTTAATCATATTGGAAGTGAAGAACATAAAGCTCATAACACCTCCAATCAGTAGTTGTCCTAAAGAAGTAGTAATCAAAAATAAGCGTTTAACACAATGGAATATGTAAAGAAAATCGCAGGCGTATGCCTGTTCATCCTCATTTGGTCAGTAATTTCAGTCTATGGAGGGCTATCAGGTTGGTGGTTGAAACCCATCGCTCCCCCTAATGATGCAGAACAATTCTTCTCTTCAACCGTGGAACTGATAGAACAAAATACCAAGGGAAATATCGCATTTGCCTTGATAGAAAACGGCGAAGTGGCAAAAGAATATTTCGTCAGTAAAGACCAGCATATTGATAGAAATTCCCTGTTTCCAACGGCATCGTTCAGTAAATGGATGACCGCTTACGGCGTGATGAAGTTAATAGAACAAGGGAAAATTGACCTCGACCAACCGATTTCCAACTACCTGACCCGCTGGAGTCTACCCAGTAGTGAGTTTGGTTCAGAAAAAGTTACGGTTCGTCATCTGCTTAGCCACACATCAGGCTTAACCGACAAACTAGGGTTTGCAGATTATCGACCAAACGAAACCATGCCTTCTTTGATTGAATCCCTTAACCAACCTAAAGCAAGCAGCGGAAAACAAGTTAAGATAACGCTTGGCGTTCCGGTTGGCGAAGAATGGATTTACTCTGGCGGCGGCTATTTGATCCTGCAATTACTTATCGAAGAAGTCACTCAACAAGGGTTTGCTGAATACATGCAACAAGCCGTGTTCGCCCCCTTATCCATGCAACGTTCAAACTATGATTTCATCGGTTCTCACGAGAATATTTCGAATTTCTACGACCAGGAAGGCAACCCATCGGAGATGTATCAATATGCCTCCAGCGCAGCCACAGGGCTTTCCTCTTCTATCGCCGATTTAACCCGATTTGTGCAAGCCAACATACATCCAGCACAACAGAACGGTGCAATAAGCAAGAATACGATTGATAGCATGCGAACTCCTCTTGGCCACAAACTAGGCGCTGATATTTGGGGATTAGGCGTCATGTTATATGCACCAACAGCCAGTGGTGATTATGTTTATGGACACGATGGCAGTAACGAACCGGCAATCAATAGCGCGGTTCGAATCAACCCGGAAACGGGCGATGCGGTTATAGTTCTGGCATCCGGCAATAAAACATTGGCATCCACCATCGGCTATCACTGGGTATTGTGGCAAACCGGCTATCCAGATTTTCTCGCCTTCGAAGCCGCTTTGCAGAGTGCATTTCAGCCCTGGGCAATTGGCAGCCTGTTGATTATTTTGTTGATGAGCATTCTGTTTATCCGAAGAAGATAGCAACAAATCTCATCTAAAGAGAAAAAGGCCACGCTCGTGGCCTTATCTCCATTCCCCAAAGTATCAGGAACGATAAGAAGCCACTTGAGCGTCAAGCTGTCCAGACAAGCGCTGTAAAATATCACTGGCTTTCGCAACTTCATTGGAAGCCGCAACGCTTTCTTCTGTCTCACGTTGAATTTGTCTCAAATTTTGACTGATATTTTGCGCTACCTGAGCCTGCTCTTCTGTCGCTGTCGCCACCTGATTATTGATACCGCGTAACTGAGAAATCCCACGAGTGATACTAACCAAGGCTTGCTCTGCCGCGAGCATGGAATCAACGCCTTGTTGCGCCTGACCTTTACTGTCACCCATTAAAGCCACGGCTTTATTGGCTTCTTTTTGCAATTCATCAATGGTACGTTGAATCTCTTCTGTTGATTCAGCTGTACGTTTCGCCAGCGCTCTTACTTCGTCCGCAACCACCGCAAAACCACGCCCCATTTCACCGGCACGGGCGGCTTCAATAGCCGCATTTAAGGCAAGCAAATTGGTTTGGTCAGATACGCCTCGAATCACTTCTAAGACACCACCGATCGCTACCGTATGTTGCGCTAGCTTATCCACAACACTCGCCACCCTATCAACGTGACCAGAAAGCTGCTCAATAGAAGCTTTAGCCTTCAGAGACACATCTTGCCCTTGGGCACTGGCCTGTTCCAGCTCATTGGCAGTATCGGCAGCGGCATGAGCATTACTCGCTACTTCATTAACCGACTCGCCCATTTGACTAATCGCTACCACGACGTCTTCGGTATGAGTCGATTGCTGCTTACCTCTAGCCAAAAATAATTGCGCAGACTCAGCCACTCTGTCAGCTTCGCTACGAAGTCCATTACTGGTATTCGCCACTTCTTCCACTGTCTTTTGGATCTTGCTGACAAACGCATTGAATCCTTTTTGTAGCGCCACTAACTCTTCCGCTTGCTGTTCTTCCAATCGAATATCCAGGTTCGCTTCTGCCTTACCCAATTCAGCAAAAACATTTGCTAATTGAGTAATAGGTTTCGTCACCCTGTTAGCTGACCAAAATGCCATTACAGTAAAGCCAACGGCGACCACCAATATCCACAACAACATTTGTGTCAGGTTATCGTTTAACTCGGCAAAGACCTCACTTTCAGGCACCTGAGCCACAACATACCACCCCGCAGATTCAATATAACTACTGGCTATGTATGTGCTCTCTCCCTCAATATCGGTCTTTTTGAGAGTGAATGCTCGCTTACCTAAAAGGCTTTTACTAACATCGTTGCCATATAAGCCAGAAATATCGGTATTCAGTAATTTGCTGTTCTTATGGATCTGGATCATGCCGGCATGATCAACCAAGTAAACAAATCCGGTTTTCGCAATTTTGAAACTGTTCAGCATCTCAACCATTTGGTTAACTGAACGCCCAAAGCCCGCCAACATGCGTCCATCTGTTTGCTGGTAATTAACAAATAGCTTGGTCACACCATCCTCGGTGTATAAGCTTTTCATGCTCGATTGTCCGCTATCACGAAATGCAAAAAACCAGCTATCGTATTGGTCATTTTGCAACACGCGCAAAAAGCCCCCCTGATTCCAATAACGCGCTGTTTGGCGATCGGCTACCGAGACGTTGGTCAGGTCATATTGCTTTTGCAAGTGATTCAGGTATCGGATCAGCTTAGCCTCCTGATCAGCAGGATAGCCCGCCTTGTACCAATCCAGAATAAATTCATCTTGTGCTAATTGCTGAGTCGCATTTTGTAAAAGAGAGATTTCTTTATCGATTTGATTTCGGATCTGCCAAAGAATATTGGGTAATTCAACTTCCTGTAAGCGCTCCGACACCATATTTCTTGAGGATAGCTGCCCAATTAAACCAACCATTAGGGTTGAACTGATAACAGCGACTAATAACGACAATGTGAGTTTTTGTTTTATCGATAAAGCAGATAAATTCATACAATTAGATAACCTTCGTTCAAACAGCTTCCTTTTCAACACTAATATTCCTATCCCCAACCGGGAATTCGACTGACCCTCAACCTTAAATAAAAAATCGGCTAAAGCAAGTTTTTTAACCGAGCTTTATTTTAGAACCTGAGTTTAACGATCATAAGTGGATAGATATCTACACAATCGGCGCAAATAAGAGCTGATAAAGTTACTGGCACTTGGCAAGGGTATTCGCTAAACTAATCAACTCATCTGACCACTTAAATATTAACCAGGAGTTACCCATGCCGGAATACCGCGCTCCACTCACAGACCAGCAATTCCTTCTACATGAATGGTTGGACATAGCCGGTCATTATCAACGCATTGGTAAAGGCGACTTCGACCAAGAGCTTATCAACGAAATATTACAGCAAGGCGCCAAGTTTGCAGAAACCGAGCTGGCTCCATTAAATCGCAATGGCGACGAACAAAGCTGTAAGCTAAGTGATGGTAAAGTCACCACGCCTGACGGCTTCGCCAGTGCTTATCAGAACTACATCGAAAATGGCTGGAACGCCATGCTGGGCAGTGAAGATTTTGGTGGTCAGGAATTACCTTATTCAATGGCAGTGCCATTTCATGAAATGATGATTTCTGCCAACCTGAGCTGGCGCCTGATCAGCATGCTGACAGAAAGCTCCATCCTGGCTCTGGACAAACATGCCGCAGACTGCCTGAAAGAGATTTATCTGCCCAAACTGGTATCGGGTGAGTGGACAGGCACTATGTGCTTAACCGAGCCTCAAGCAGGAACCGACCTGGCGTTATTGAACACCAAAGCAGAGCCTCAAGCCGACGGCTCCTACCTGATCAGCGGCAGCAAAATCTTCATTTCCGGTGGTGATCAGGATTGGACTGACAACATCATCCATCTGGTTCTGGCTCGCTTACCCGACGCACCTCCTGGCGTAAAAGGCATCAGCCTGTTTATCGTTCCTAAATTTCTGCCTAATGACAATGACGAGTTCAATGTACCGAACACATTAGGTGTGGGTAGTTTGGAACATAAGATGGGTTTGAAAGGTTGCCCAACTTGCGTTATGAACTTTGACAGCGCCAAGGGTTGGTTGGTTGGTCAGGAAAACAATGGCTTGGCCTGCATGTTCACCATGATGAACGACGCTCGTTTTCAAGTAGGCTTACAAGGATTAGGCATTGCCGAAGCGGCTTATCAGGGTGCTGTTGCCTACGCTAAAGAGCGCTTGCAATCAAGAGCGCCTCAGGGTGTACAGCAACCAGACCAAAAAGCCGATGCCATTATCCACCAGCCTGATGTACGTCGTATGTTGCTGACACAAAAAGCATTGACCGAAGGTTGCCGAGCATTAGCACTGCTATACGCCAAGAATATGGACATTGAGCGTTTTGGCACAGATCAAGAGAAGCATCAAGCCGGCGAACTGCTCGCATTTCTGACTCCGATTGCCAAAGCCTTCTTTACCGATGTCGGTCAGGAATCAGCACAAATCGGTGTACAGGTGTTTGGTGGTCATGGTTTTATTCGTGAATGGGGCATGGAACAGCTTATTCGTGACAGTAGAATCACCCAGCTATATGAAGGCACTAACGGCATTCAGGCACTGGATCTGATTTCCAGAAAACTGACCCGTGACGGCGGCAAAAAACAAGCAGTTACTCTTGCTTACTTCCAGGAAATCGCTAACAACATCAGTAACGCCAAAGATAAAGAACTGGCTTTGAGTATTCTTGCTGAATGGGATCAGGTATCTCAGGCACTGATGGGACAATCTGGCGAATATGTCGCATCCGGTGCTTACGACTACCTTCTGTTTAGCTCCTACAGCCTGATTGGCGTTTGCTGGCTAAGTATGGCTGACACCGCAAGCCAAAGTGACAATGAAGTGCTAAAAGCGAGCAAGAGAAAAACCTGTGATTTCTACATCAAACGTTTATTGCCTAAAAAGGAGCTGCACAAGCAATCCCTTACTTTAGGTAGTGAAGACCTGCTGGCATTAAAAGAAGACGAATTTATCGTTTAACTCTTTGCGTTTCAGATATCCTTGGTGAAAAGGCTTCTTGATATATAGAAGCCTTTTTCTTTTTCACTCATGTGAAAACTTGCAATTCCAGCAATACTGAGCAATATTTTTCTTGGGTACAAACCTTTGCTTATATTTCGCTCACAGAGAACGAAATTTATGCACAAAGATCAAAATGCTCAGGTTATTTACCCCTTCTAGATCATAGGTTGAGCGGTTTGCAGCACAACCACCACCTGCTGTTGATTCAGATCAAGATGTCGGATCTCTATAGTCCGATAATACCCGCAGAAATTAAGCACAACACAATTTAGGAAGCACACACATGTTAACTAAAAAACTGGCAATTGGTATTTTCGCAGCAATGGCAGGTTTATCCTGGGGTACCAGTGCCTACGCAGCAGACGCAGGCGACTGGTTGGTAAGAGGACGTATCATCAACGTTAACCCTAACGATGATTCTGGTGAAGTCACCGGCATTTCGGGTTCTGGCGTATCTGTCGATAGTGCTACCACGGTTGAACTGGATTTTACCTATTTCCTCAACAACAACCTGGCGCTTGAACTTATTTTGGCAACGACAAGCCACGATATTAATGGTGCTGGCACAGTTGCGAGCCTTGGCAAAGTCGTAGACACCATGGTATTGCCACCCACATTAACCTTGCAATATCACTCTGACATTAGCGAAGGTGTTCGCGCCTATGCCGGTATCGGTGTGAACTACACATTGTTCTACAGCGAAGATGGTACTGGTGCGTTTGAAGGTGCCGATGTTGATCTGGACAGTTCATTTGGATTGGCCGGTCAAGTTGGTTTTGACTTCGACTTGAACAAAGATTGGTTCCTTAACGTGGATGTTAAATATATCTCCATCGACACCACTGCCGAAATCAATACAGGCACATCCATTTTGAAAGTGGATGCTGATATCGACCCTTGGGTATTCGGTATTGGTATCGGTACCAAGTTCTAAGGATTAACAAAATCCACCTCGGCGTGTTGGGATTTCATCGTTCCCAATGCGCCCTGTCACTCTTCTCTTGTTCTACTCTCACTTGTCATAGAAAGTAGAAAGCAAAAGGATTTGCTGTTTTTCTCCAGCCATATATCCTGAGTTCACATTGATTCGACAATACATAAATAACAATGAAAGTTCTGGAAACCAAAATTCCGCCGCTTTTAATGGTGGTTATTTTTATCGTAATCATGTGGTTAATGGATAGCCTTATCCCTGCCATAGCAATCCCCCCAATGTATGCAACCACTTTCTCCATACTGATACTTATCATTGGAGGATTGTTCAGCGCTTTGGGTGTACTGGGATTCAGACAAGCACAGACCACGGTCGATCCGACCAAACCAGAAAAGTCCAGTTCACTGGTAACACAAGGTGTGTATCAATACAGCCGCAACCCAATGTACGTAGGCTTCTTATGCTTCATTCTGGCGTGGGCACTGTTTTTAAATAATCTGTCGCTATTCCTGTTCGGATGGTTGTTTGTTCCCTACATGAATCGCTTCCAGATAAAAATTGAAGAAGACGTGTTGCTAAAGATATTTGGGCAGGAATATCAGGAATACATGAACAAGGTCAGACGCTGGCTTTAAGATTTTGGGGAATTATCTCCCCACAAATCCATTTGCTCCTTATCAGCCGCATCGCCGTCCTTCTTCATGGCTGCGCGTTCGGCGCGTTTCCTGCGCATGGCACAGGCTTTTAAAATCTTACGCTTCACATCATCATCCAGTTTTTGCCAATGCAAACGCTCATCTCGACTTCTAAAGCATCCTAAACAAAATCCATTTGGCCCGGCTTGGCAGACACCAATACAAGGACTCGGGATTTCAAAGATTTCAATTTGCTTCAAAGTCAGTTACCAATCTCAAGGGAAAAGGGAATCGTTGATTTTAATCATGCCAAACATGCATTAAAAAAGGCAGCAGGAAAACCTACTGCCTTTTCGCCTGGCTATCAAGTATTAATGATAGCGAGCAGGATTCAAGTTACCAGATAACGACGCGCTCAGCTGGCTCAACATACATGCCGTCGCCTTTTTCAACACCGAAAGCATCATAGAAACCGTCGACATTAACCAAAGGTCCAATAACACGGTAACGAGAAGGTGAATGACTGTCACTCAGGATTTGAGCACGCAATCTGTCTTCACGATACTTTGAACGCCATGCTTGTGCATGTCCAAGGAAGAAACGTTGTTCGCCAGTGAAACCATCGATAACAGGCGCTTCTTTACCATGTAAAGACAACTTGTAAGCTTTATAGGAAATAGCAACACCCGCTAAATCACCAATGTTCTCACCTTTAGTCAATTGACCATTGACATGCAAGTCTTCGATTGGCTCATAGGCATCATACTGAGCCGCCAAGCGCTCACCCAATACGTCAAAAGAGCTACGGTCACTGTCTTTCCACCAGCTACGCAAATTGCCATCGCCGTCGTATTTAGAACCCTGGTCGTCAAAGCCGTGACCAATCTCATGACCGATAACCACACCGATCGCACCATAATTCACTGCATCGTCCGCTTCCATATCAAAGAAAGGAGGTTGCAAGATACCAGCAGGGAACACGATTTCATTGCGTGTAGGGCTGTAATAAGCATTGATGGTTTGTGGTGTCATCCCCCAGTCAACAGGATCCACTTTCTGAGCAATACGTTTAACCCAGAAATCTTGCTCAAACTTGTTTGAACGCATGTAATTACCGACCAAATCATCAGCTTTGATTTCCAATGCTGAGTAATCACGCCATTTGTCGGGATAACCAATCTTGGGAGTGAATTTATTCAATTTTTCCAATGCCGCTTTCTTGGTGTCTTCAGACATCCAATCCAGCTGTTTGATACTCTCACCGTAAGCAATAGTCAGGTTCTCAACCAAGGCAGACATTTTTGCTTTCGCTTCAGGCGTAAAGTGTTTCGCTACATACTGTTGACCCAACACTTCACCAAGTACGGTACTCGTCGCATTTACTGCACGTTTCCAGCGAGGTTGATTCTCAGGCACACCATTCAAAGCGGTTGAATGAAATGCAAAATTCAAATCGACGAAGTCTTTACTTAAACGTGGTGCATAGGTATCCAACAATTTGAAAGTCATGAAGGCTTTCCATGTTGTAACATCTGTTGCAGCAAATAATTCAGAAAACGTTTGGAAATAAGGCAAGTTGCGAACTACCACTTCCTGAGCATTCTCCAAGCTGGATGCTTTCGCATAAGCATCCCAGCTAAAATCCCCCATCAACGCAGTCAATTCTGCTTTGGTATGACGATTATAGTTTTTCTCTGCATCACGGCTTTCAACACGACTTAAGTGCTTCTGAGCAATTTGAGTTTCTAAAGCAACAATAGCTTCTGCTGCTTTATCTGCACCTTCGTAACCGCCTAAAGCCAACAAATCAGCAATGTATTTTTGAAGGTCAGCACGGAAGTTTACGTACTTATCTTCATCTTTCAGATAGTAATCGCGGTCAGGTAAAGTCAAACCTGACTGATACATATACATGGCATACTTTTCAGGATCTTTAGCATCAGGCCAAACGTAGAATCCGAATGGTGCCTCAACGCCCACTTCGAATAAGGTTCCCATCATTGCCGCTACACCTGACTTGTCTTTCACGGCTGCAATCGCATCCAAATCAGACTGCAAAGGCTTAACACCTAACTCATTAGCCAGGGTTTCGTTCATGTAACTGTTGTACATGTCACCCAGCTTCTGGTTGTTAGCGTTGCTCTTGTCAGTAGACGACGCTGCGTCTTGAATAATAGTTTTCAGGTTTTCCTGTGTTCTGTCGTGAACGACATTGAACATGCCAAAACGCGATTTATCGGCAGGAATTTCAGTTTCTGCCAACCAGTTACCATTGGCATACTGATAAAAATCATCTTGAGGGCGCACTTGCTTATCAATAGCGCTCAGGGTCAAACCGGACTTCAGCACAACCGCTTCAGCTTTAGTTTCTGCTTTTGCGGTAGATTGCGTTTCTGAATCGTTAGGGCCACAGGCTGTCAATGTTCCCAGTGCCAGGGAAATTGCCGCAGCAATAGAAAGACTCTTGTTCATTTTATTTCCTACGAACTACTTATTATATCGAATAAACCCAGGGTCGGATGAACAGTGGGCGATGTTAATAATCTTGATACAAAATTTAACAAAACACGCAGTCTAATCCTTGTTGCAACAAGACGCAAAACCCAATAAAAAGCAACGAAAGGATTAAGTGTAATTAAGTGTGACGAGTCTGGATGAAATTTTAAGAGAAACAGAAAGTTAGATTGTCTATATATGCAATAAACAGATTCAACAGAAGAACATCCCTGTTCTATCGAATTTCTATAAAAAGATAACCGGGTTCTATCTTAAGTAAGTACCATCAACGCCAATCTTACCTGGGCCATTAAGCACATAAACACCAATACTGTTGCCTTTAACCGTAAAGCTGATTGAACCACCAGACACATTGATAATATTACCTGTTACAGCATCTTTATATGTACCGTTTGGAACACCCGACACAGTAATATTCTGATTTGAACCCGCAGCCAATCCAACAACGGCATAACTGTTTTGTGCAGGATAATCACGCACAAAACTCATACCTGAACCCCACTCGTTCACCTTGGTTGTCGGTGCTTTTTGCAAGGCAGGAATCGCTTTGCGGATCTGGTTTAAACGCTTGATGTGTTGGTACAACGGATGTGACTGAGTTGTCGCCAGGTCATCCAAATGAGGGCCATAATAAGCGCGACCGGTTTGATCCACGGTATCGTTAGCGTTAGCGATGTCTTGCGGTAAGCCCGCCTGGAACATGATTTCCTCACCATAGTACAGGGTTGGAATACCACGGTTTGTCCACAACAGGTTATATACCAAAGCCGCGTTAGACTCTGCACCGCCATAACGGTATTTAAAGTCATTGTCCGGGCCCACATCATGGTTCTGGAAGAAGGTCACCAGCTTGGTAGCATCACCATAAATCCAGTCCCAACCTAACATGCCACCAATGCCACCTAAACTCCCATGAGTCACATTGTCACGGAATGTAGAGAAGATAGAGAAATCCAGTACAGAGAAACCGGAATCACCACCACCATTAGGATTCGATGGGTCTTGCGTTGTACGTGTGTACCACCAAGGGCGGATCACGGCTGAAGCATTATCATTAGCAATTTCAGACCCTAAGCCAGTGCCTTTTACCAGGTTTTCACCAAACACAAACAAGTCAGGTTTATGCGCTTTCCAGTTGTTCACATATTCCAACAATTCGTCACGCTCAACGTGCTTCACGGTATCCAGGCGAATAGCGTCTACGCCCATATCCAGATACATGCGAATAGCACCATTAATGTAGTCTTTTACATTTTGATTTCCCGTTGCCAAATCAATGGTGTCGCCAGCCATATGTTTTTTCTGTAGTGCAAGTGGATTTTCCCAGTCACCACCGGCCATGAAGCCATCAAGGTGATACCAGTTTGGATCCAATCCTTGAGCATCAATGCCAAAGAAGCGATTTGGATCGTAGCCAGCTAGCGGTACAGTGGTTCCGGTTTTAGGATCAACTAGCGGAACAATGCCATCAGGATCAGAATTGTGGCGGTCTCTAAACCACTGCGGCGCTGCGCTGTTATCGTTGTCATCACGATTGGCAGCCTGATAATCACCCAAGTTACCGAAATACGGATCATTAGAGATTTGACCTTGAGTGCTACCTGCAGGCACGTAGTATTTAATCGGCAAATGGTCGATCCAGACCTGATCACGTAAACCATATTGGCTGGAGTGGTTGATGACCACGTCTTGTACTACTTTCAAGCCTTTCGCATGAGCAGCATTAATCAAGTCCTGATAAGTGGCATCGGCAGATTCCAGACGAGGGTCGACTTTATAGAAGTCGTATGCATGATAACCGTGATAATCCAGACCACTACGATTTTCTACTGGTGGCGTTACCCAAATCGCAGTGAATCCCAGATCCTTGATGTAATCCAGCTTGGAGATCAAACCTTTAAAGTCGCCTCGCCAATGTGGGTCGCCTGCTTTAATACGATCGCGGTTGTAGTAGTTGTTGCTGCTATCACCGTCATAGAAACGAGCGGTAAGCAGGAAGTAGATAGTCTCTTCACGGAAATCAACGCTGCTTTGTTCACCAATGAAGTAAATAAAGCTTTGTTGCTGCTGATTACCAGAAGCGTCTACAGCCAGGGTTTTAATAGTCAGATCGGCGCCACCGCCAACATCTTGCGCCAGAATCGTCTCGCCCGTGTACTGCTGAGAGCTGGTGGTTGGCGTTGAGCCATTGGTGGTGTAATACAATACGGGTGCTGTGTCTTCATTATCAGTGATACTCAAGGTAATCGACTGACTCGCAACATAGTTGCCTGCAGCAGGGTTAGCCGTTACAGAAGGAGGCGTCATGTCTACACCTGCCACAGCGGTAGCAGTCACAGTAAGCGTATTGGCATTGAAGCAAATATCGTAAGTGGTATTCGCACTCACCACATAATCTTGCGCCGGATAGCTATCGGTCCAATCAGCATAATGGTCGATTTTAAATCGTGGTGAACCACCTGTATCGCCTGTGCCAAAAGCTTGCTGAGTACAATAATTGATATTGTCTGAGGTGCTCATTTGAGTGGCAGACCACGCATTAGGTGTACCACGGAAGTACCAACTATCAGCAGGTTGCTCGTTCTGCACAGTAATCGTCACAGAAGCACTGCCTGTCGCACCTTGGTCGTCTGTGACCGTCAAACTAACGGTTTGCGCTCCAACCGAGTTAAAGGTAATGCTGGTGGTTTGTGTTGTAGCACCATTACTCCAGCTATAACTGGCAATGCTGCCGTCCGGGTCTGAGGAACCCGCGCCACTAAACAGGATCTGAGCACCAACGGTAACGGTTTGGTTCGCTGGCGAAATCGCGGCAGAAGGAGACAGGTTGCCTGATTTAGGCGTCAGGCTATAGGTTAACGTGTCTTCGTTAACTTCAACCACATATTCACCAGAAATGCTGGTGTAGATATCTCCACCGGTAAAATCGAGAATGCCGTCGCTTTCGTTATCACCGTAATTCTGAGACCAATCACCTAACACATCGAATTTAAAGCGCTGGTTCGCTTCACCAGTGAAATTAATATTGGCTTGCCAAAGACTGGACGAAATGCGCGTCATTGCCGTATTTGCCCAGGCATTAGGCGTACCACGGAAATTAAGGCTTGGGAAACCGTTCACATCGCCACAACTGGCAACCTGAGTGGCAGTTACCGCTTTAGTGCTGGCATCGAACCCAATAATGTAGCTGGTATTAGCACTAACTGTGTAGTCAGTAGAGGGATACGCCTCACCCCAATCACCAAAGCGATCCACTTTAAAACGTGGGCCGCCACCGCCGTCACCCGTACCAAACTGCTGACAAGTCTGAAATTGATTCCCGGAGACAAAATCCATTTGTGTTGAACCCCAGGAATTCGAAGTCCCTCGGTAAAACCATTCAGCGTGAGATACTCCGCTGAACAGTACAAGGGTTACTGCTAAAACCGATGTTGATCTCATTAAAAATGTCCTGTGTTAGTAAACGTTAATAAATTTACTTATTGATAACAATTTTTTTACCAACCCAAGTATCGGCTAATTGACTATTCAGTAAACAGTATGAATTCGTATTCATCCTCCAGTGCATACGTATGCATCTATTTTTTACCTGAATTGAAGTGAAAAATAACAGCGGATAACGACATACCCAGGCGGTTGAAATCAAATCGCAGCAGAACACCAAATTAAACTACCGTGAAACGGTTTAAAAACAAAAGCTACCCCCCTTGGCAATTACACTGCCCAAGTGAAATTGGTAGTTTTTTATTTCCCGACTGTAGATAAAGATTGTAATTAAAATTCATTCCCGAAGTGATAGAGAGACCACCTATATAAAATTCAAACTCAATGTCACTTGCTTGTCCCAATCCGAGCTTTATATCCACAGCGATTTGACAAATCTCATACGGTCCTTGTGGTTTGGCTTCATTTAGCATCGCATTGAAGTCAAGTTGTCTGGTAGAAGCAAACTGACCATTAAAATACGTTACAAGGCTGGCTGTTTGATTGTCATTAATCTGAAAAAGCCCATCCTGATACTCAAAATATAATGTTAAGTCATTCGACTCTTCCGGGCTCATAGATTCTATAGTCATGGTCTGAGAGAAACTGTAATTCTGTGGTTCACAAGAGCAGGAATACGGCAAGGCAGAACTAAAACTCGATGGTTGCATCACAGCCCCCTTTTCAAATTAGGTTTTATTTTTACACATACTAACACCCAATAGACATTTCAGAAAATAGCAATATCGTGCAAATGGGTGGCAGCATAAAAACTAAAACCAACCCAGCCAATCATTCAAGTCGAGA
Organism: Paraneptunicella aestuarii; assembly: GCF_019900845.1. Classification (NCBI taxonomy): domain Bacteria; kingdom Pseudomonadati; phylum Pseudomonadota; class Gammaproteobacteria; order Alteromonadales; family Alteromonadaceae; genus Paraneptunicella; species Paraneptunicella aestuarii. Next base: position 3,980,170 of record NZ_CP074570.1, read on the forward strand.
TTCAATATATTCGGTAGGTGAAATACCATAATGCGATTTAAAACTGCGAGAAAAATAATTTTGAGACTGAAAGCCTACATCTAAAGCAGCCTGGGTAACTGTCATTCCCTTTAATAATAATTGTTCAGCTTTTGATAAACGATAACGACGAATATATTCATTCACCGTAATGCCTGTCATCGCTTTCACCTTTCTTAGCAAAGTGCGTGGTGTAAAATGCATTTCATTTGCCAGCCATTCAACATTGAGCTCAACATTTTGATAGTGCTCTTCTACCAATAATTTAAAACTGTGCATAAACCCGCTTTCTTGCTTTTTCAGCGATGCCGATTCTGTTGAGGCGTCGACCAATGCCTGGCTTAACTCATTCAAATGTTTCTGTTGTTGCACCGCAATGAGATCCAGATGATTCCGAATTTTAAGATTCAATTCTTCGCCATCAAAGGGTTTGGAAAGATAATCATCAGCCTTTGCCTTCAACCCTGAAAGCCGGCTTTTTCTATCATTTAATGCGGAAAGCAAAATAACAGGAATATGGTTTGTACGAGAATCATCTTTGATAAGCTTGGTTAACTCAAAACCATCTTTGCCCGGCATCATCACATCTGAAATAATGATGTTCGGGATATCCGTTTGTGCAACTTCCACTCCCTCATCAACTGAATTTGCAGTTAACACCTGATAATGCTCGTCGAGTGAATCTTTGATGTAGCTACACATTTGGGGATTATCATCAATAATCAAAATCGTAGCGCCCGTGATAATATTTTCTTCCTCAACGAACATGGGCATATTAGAAGTTGTATCGTCCTCTTTTACATCATTGGATTTTCTATCTGACTTGAGTTGCACTGGAACACAAATATCGGGTAATAATTCCCTTTCCATCGGAAAAATAACCGAAAATTGAGAGCCACGCCCCAATTCACTAACAATGCTAATCCTTCCTCCAAGCTTTTCAACCAATTGCCTAACCAGTGCCAAGCCAATCCCAGCTCCAGGACTAAACACCTGCATTGGATTACGAATACGCGTGAACCGCTCAAAAACCCGGCTTTGATCTTCCAGGGAAATACCAACGCCAGTATCTCTGACACTAATAACAACGTGCTTTTCATCATGCTCGCCCACACTCAATTCAACATGTCCACCTTCGGGCGTGTACTTTAAAGCATTGGATAACAAATTAGAGACTATCTTTTCCAATGCATCTTCACTGCAATGAATGAGAAAATCCCCTGAACACTGTAACGAAAATTCAATATTCTTCCCTTTGAAAGCAGATTCAAAACTGAAATACATGAAGCTGGCTGTATCACTAACAGAAACAAGCGTTAGGTCAGTCTCTTTTACATATTCAAACCTGGCCATATCCAATAGTTGATCAACCATCACCAACATTCGCTCGGCATTATCTCGGGCAATTTCTACATTTTTCCTTGTTTTACCATCCCTTTCTGTATCCAAAACCGTTTTAAGTGGCCCAAGTATTAACGTCAGAGGAGTTCTAAACTCATGAGATACATTGGCAAAAAGCGTATTTTTCTGTTGTAACAACTCTTCAATGGTTGCGGTTCTTACTCTTACTTTTTCACGCAGAACTTCATTTAACTTCACCGTTTTATAGGTTCTCCAATGAATAAAAAACCAGATGCATAAAACAAAAGTAGCGGCATAAATACCATAAGCGACACTCGACAAATACCAAGGCGGCAATACTAGAATTTGTAGCTTATTGTCAGCCTCACTCCATACACCATCACGATTACTCGCTTTCACTTTAAAGTTATACGAACCCGCAGGAATATTGGTGTAGGTAGCTATGCGCCGGGAAGAATCCGTTGATATCCATTCATCATCCCAACCATCGAGTTTATAAGAATATTGATTACGTAAAGGATCGGAAAAATGCAGTGCTGAGAATTCAATTGAAAACAACCGGTGTTCTGCGGTCAAAGTAACCGCTTTCTGGGCATATATCGGATAGCTTTTTATAGCGATATCAGGCGAGCTATCGTCTTGAAAATTAACCGGCTTATTGGCGAGTAAAAAGTCGGTTAACACAACTTCCGGAGGAGTTTCCGATGTGGGAATTTGCTCTGGGTAGAAACGATTAAAACCATTAATGCCACCAAAATACAAAGCCCCGTCCTTACCTTTCATATCCGCATCCCAAAAACTGAATTGCTCATTCTGCACACCATCGTCAACCGAATAGTGATGAAAGGTTTCATTAACCGGATTAAAGCGTGCAAGGCCATTATATGTACTCAACCATAAATCACCTTTTGCATCATCCTGAATTCCCGCCACAACATTATTAGGCAGTCCATCTTGTTCCTTGTAATGAATAAAATGATGATGATTCTTGTCGTAGAGATTCAGCCCACCTCCCATGGTTCCAATCCATACTCTTCCAGATTGATCCTGATACAGAGATAAAACGATATCGTTATTTAAACTGTATTTATCATCCTGTTTATGTCGAAAACTCTCTATTATTGTTCTTCTTGGATTAATTCTATTGACCCCACCATCATGAAAACCAACCCATAGAAACCCACTTCGATCTTCCAATAAACTTGATACACGATAATGATTAATGCGAAATAAAGACTCGGATTCAGGAGTAAATTGAGTAAATTGATTAGTAACAGGATGGTATCGAAAAAGTCCGTCGGAAAAAGTACCAAACCACATGTATCCCTGGCTGTCTTCCAGTATTGAAAGCACAAAGCTATCACTCAGAACAGGATCAAATCCCGCCACCTGAACCATATTTTTAAACTCACCAGAATCAACGAAATAACAAAACAAGCCTTTTTCTCTGGTTCCTATCCATATATTCCCTCGACTGTCCTGATATAAGCTTTTAACAGACACGGCATTCTCACCGACCGTATCTCGCCCCCAGATCTGCCGCTGAAACACTAACTTCTGAGACAGTATGTGTAACCCATTCTCGGTTCCAATCCAAATTTCGCCATTAGCGGTTTCAATAATATCGTTGACCGTATTTTTAGACTGGGTGGCTTTGTCTACACCAAAATAGCGATAATGAGCGAAAGCCGTACTCTGCTGATTAAGTTTGAAGAGTCCTTGAGCGTGGGAACCAAACCAAAGTTGCTTGTCTCGATCCTGATAAATAAGATTAATTCGATTAATGCCATAAAATCCTCTACCAAGGGCTCTAACCGACACATAAGCACCAGATGCTCTGCGATATACTTTCAACCCATCCGCAGAATCAATCCAAAGATTGCCATCCAGATCTTCAAATAATGAAAAAACTTCCGCCGTTTCTGGAAATGGAGAACGACACAAATGTTCCCGACCATCAGACATGGTTTCTATGCACAATAATCCCTTATCCGTTGTTGCAGCCCATAACACGCCCTGACTATCTACATGTAAAACATTGACTTCCCCGGTCGTTAACGGCTCACCTTTCGGTAAATTTACAATCTCTAACTTTTGAAAATGCTGTGTCGTTAAATCCAGCTTACCTATGCCATTTTCTTTAGTACCTATCCATAATATCTGGCGATTTTTATCTAAAGCTAACACTCTAATACGATCACCATTTAAGGAATCCGGATCATTATCATCATGCACAAATCGGACAACATGTTCCGATTTCGGATCGAAACGATTTAATCCACCACCATAAGTGCTAATCCAAAGATAACCTTTTGAGTCTTGTGTGATTCGGGAAACTTTATTACTACTTAACGAATCCTCGTTCATAGGATCGTGACGATAATGAGTGAACTTCATTGTCTCTGGATCAAGGCGATTTAGCCCGTTAAACGTGCCAATCCATATGATGCCATCCCGATCTTCAAACAAAGCAAATATGTGGTCACTAGATAGGGTATTGCTTCCCCCTTCACCTGACTTAAAAGTCGTGAATTGATAGCCATCAAACCGATTCAACCCTGAATTTGTACCAACCCAGATAAAGCCCCGTCGGTCTTGAACAATCGCTCGAATCGTATTTTCAGACAGTCCATCGGCAGAGGTGTAATTAGTGAAGTGATAATTCAGTGAAAATCCAAAGCCTTGAAAGGACATAAACAATAAAGCATACCCCATACATCTACACAGCGTAGTCAAATACTTAGAAGTCATTGTTTTCTTCACTGGAACGCACGTTGTCGGATTCCTGCTGACGAATGTCAAAAATGTGCATGTACCAAGCTCGCATTGATAGGTAGCTTTATTATCCGAAAAGGATAGCACAACCCTTTCAGGAATATGAATATCACTATGACATTTACGATATAAAAAGAGACAAACCATGAAAAAAAGCAAATTAGCCACGGCGTTTATTGCTTGTATAAGCATCAGCCCATTAATTCATGCAACGCCTTTAAACATGGAACTCAACACTCAGGTACAAAAGGAAACCTACAATAACGATCTTTTCACGTATGAAACATCTCGCTCCTCATCTATTTCAGAAAGCCCGGTCTACTTGAAACTGGTTAATGACCCCAATGTTATTTCTGTTCAACAAGTCAACATCAATACAAGTGCCATTGATGGAGCCAGTTCAACACTTAACCTCAATCTTGGCCCAGGAATGACCTTTACAGCCAAAAACTCAGAAAGTTACTGGTTGAGTAGTAAGTACCAAGCCTGGACCGGATATATTGAGACAGGTGTAAATTCAACTCTGCAACCAGGTGAAAAAAAGCTCAATCTTAACCACATCAACCTTGTTAAAAACAACAATCGAGTTCGTGGTCAATTTAATATTGGTGACAGAAATTTTGAAATTCGTACAACAGAAGAAGGGGCATACATTCTAACTGAGCTCAACTATCTGAATTTACTTGAGGAAGACTTACCTAACGATATGACGCAACTGAAAGGTGAAGAAGAAACCTCGAGTAGAGTAAGCTCTGAACTTTCACCTTCGGCAACCTCAGCCACTATCAGAATTATGCAAATCGCCACGCCAGAAGCTGTGTCCGCAGAAGGTGGTCAAAACTCAATGCTGGACAGAATGTACAGCCACTTAAGTATCACCAATCAAATATATGCCAACAACGGGCTCTCAATCACAGTACAAAATGCGGGGATGTATAACACTGGAACGAGCGAGCTAAGCAATTTCAATAGCAATTTAACTGGCTTGGTTAATACCAGTGATGGCTATCTCGATGACTTTGCCGGCTACATCCGTGACGTACAAGGAGCTGACGTCGTTGCGCTTATTGCACACGGCCCGTCTTCTGGTCTATGTGGCAGAGCAAGTGCCATCAAAGCATCAGCAAGTAATGCATTTTTTATTATGAGCACAGGTTTGAGCTGTGAATATACAAAATCTTTCACTCATGAATTAGGGCATTTATTTGGAGCCAGACACGACGCAGCTCACGATTCGAGCACATCACCTTACGCTTACGGACACGGCTATGTGAACACTGGGGCAGGAATAAGATCCATTATGGCAACCAATTCCAACCCCGGTACGCGAATACTAATGCTATCTACAGATGATCAAACCTACTCAGGTGCAACCATTGGAACAGCTGCTCTGGAAGATAACGAAAGAGTGCATGATGTAAGAAAGTCAGTCATGGCTGGTTTCCGTTAAAAAACAACGCTTCACAAAAAAGAAAAATTCAATTTAGACAAATTAAACGAGATAGAAAAATGAATAGAAATACAAAACTTATTAGCAAAGGTTTCACTGCCAGCCTTATCACTCTGGCTCTATTTAATGCATCAGCAGCTTATGCAGATTTCTGCCCGATGCCAATTGGTACTCCAGGAAATATACTCACTGGTACTGCTGGTGACGACACCGTTTACCTAAACAGTGGTTCAATCGGACATGCATCAATCTACAATGACGCAATTACTGGCGAAGGTGGTAACGACACTCTGTACGCCAACAAAGGCGATGACTGTATTCACGGTGGTAGCGGTAACGACATTCTAGGTGGCAACGACGGTAATGACCTTCTAATTGGTGGTAGCGGCGACGACATTCTATATGGTGCCAGTGGTGACGATACACTGGATGGCGGCCCTGGTACAGACGAAATATATGGCGGTTCAGGCAACAACAGAATCATTGGACGCGATGGCAGCACCGATATGCTGGACGCCAGTAAAGGCAGCGTTATTGCTCTGTTGGATCACCATGATCAAAGAGTAAATCTGGGTAGTGACGACAAAGTGATTATGCTGGTTGCTGTAAACGGCACAATGATATCCAACGCAGGACAAACCTACTTTGGCGGCGAAGAGAACAACGTCTACATGTTCTACAATACAAATGAATCCGGTAAGTTGAAAAAGGCACTATCTGTAGAAATGGATTTATCTCAATCTGCTCAATGGATGCTCTCTGCTCATGTTGCCCAAACCGAGAAGCTGGATCTGCTGTCGATGAAAGAATCGACTGAGCAACAAGGAGTAAACATTTCAGATTATCAAGGCAACAACCAATTAGTGTTTGTTGGCATGTCTGACTTTGATTTGCAGTTTACTCAACAAGGAAGCAAGGTAGCCATTTCAAATCAAAATGGTGTTCAACTTGGTTCATTGGATGGCGCTTCTTTTAACAGCATGTCATCTTTCCAATTTGAAAATGGCACGTTGAGCAACAGAGAAATGCAGCAACGTCTTGTTAATCAATAAACCGAATATTCAATAAACAAGACGCGTATTTATCAAACAAAAAGGCCGCTCGGGATTACCCAGCGGCCTTTTTTAATTCGCTATGCCTAAAATTATCGAGTTCAAGGCTGAAAGCGGAACGTAGAAGCACTACTTGAGCACTTCTAAATACTCGCCTATTTCTTTTTCGCTTTAGGGTTAGGTAAATCGGTGATACTGCCTTCGTATACTTCCGCAGCCAAACCGATAGACTCATTCAGTGTCGGGTGAGCGTGAATGGTCAATGCGATATCTTCTGCATCTGCACCCATTTCCACTGCCAAGCCGATTTCGCCCAGCATTTCACCTGCGTTGATACCGATCATCGCGCCGCCCAGAATACGGTGGCTGTCTTTATCGAAAATCAACTTGGTCATACCTTCAGTTCTGCCAGAAGCAATGGCGCGGCCTGATGCAGCCCAAGGGAAAGTAGCGGTTTCGTAATTAACACCCTGCTCTTTCGCTTCTTTTTCAGTTAAGCCAACCCATGCCACTTCTGGGTCAGTGTAAGCCACTGATGGAATGCACTTAGGATCGAAGTAGTGCTTCATACCAGCGATAACTTCTGCCGCTACGTGGCCTTCGTGAACCGCTTTGTGCGCCAACATAGGTTGACCAACCAAGTCACCGATCGCGTAAATGTGAGCAACGTTGGTTTTCATTTGCTTATCAACATTGATGAAACCACGCTCATCAACGGCAACGCCCGCTTTGTCAGCATCAACCAACTTACCATTTGGACGACGACCAACCGCAACCAATACTTTGTCGTAACGAACAGGTTCAGCAGGCGCTTGCTTGCCTTCGAACGTCACGTACAAACCATCGTCTTTAGCTTCAACCGCAGTCACTTTGGTTTCCAACATCACGTTGAATTTGTCTTTTACATACTTCTGGTAAATCTTGATGATGTCTTTGTCCGCAGCAGGGATAAGTTGGTCCAGGAACTCAACCACATCAATCTGGCTACCCAAAGCACGGTAAACCGTCCCCATTTCCAAACCGATGATACCGCCACCCAATACCAACATTTTCGCTGGAATGTCTGCCATTTCCAAAGCGCCAGTTGAGTCGATAACACGAGGGTCGTCATGAGGAATGAAAGGCAATGCTACTGGCTCAGAACCTGCTGCAATAATCGCATTGTCGAAAGTAATAGTGGTTTTGCCATCTTTACCTTCAACTTCCAGCGTATTGGAACCTGTAAATTTACCGTAACCTTGTACATGCTTGACCTTACGCATTTTAGACATGCCAGCCAAACCTTTGGTTAATTGACCAACAACAGAGTCTTTCCAGCCTCTTACCTTGTCCAGATCAATTGTAGGTTCACCGAACGTTACACCATGAGCGGCCATTTCTTTGGCATCGTCAATCACCTTTGCTACGTGCAAAAGCGCTTTAGATGGAATACAACCAACGTTCAAACATACACCGCCAAGAGTTTCTCTGGCGTCTACAAGAACGGTTTCAATGCCTAAATCAGCTGCTCTGAAAGCAGCAGAATATCCGCCTGGACCGGCGCCCAGCACAACTAGCTGAGTTTTCATTTCACTCATGGGGTGACCTCAATGACTTTTTGATACAAGGTTAATTGTTCTAACTATCTAACTAATAGTGGTGTCGATGTCTTTTATTGCGCTTTTGTTTTACGCTTATTTTGCTGTTTCTTCTCTTCATTGCCTTCCTTGCCTTCCTTTATATCCCTTGGCATCGACACACAAATATCGAATCCGAGACAAAATGTTCTCAATTCTGGCCCGGATTCAATTTTTTATACTTTGCGGGCGCAATTCTAACGAGCTGCGCCCTATAAGGCAAAGGGTTAAAGCAGGTTTCTACCTGTTAAAGCACCAACCTGCGTATATCACCTAATACCCCAGACAAATGAACAGCGAATCGAGCGGCTACAGCCCCATCAATCACACGGTGATCGTATGACAACGATAATGGCAACATCAGTCTCGGTTCAAAGTCTTTGCCGTTCCATTTCGGCTTAATTTCACTCTTCGATACACCAAGAATAGCAACGTCTGGCGCATTAACGATTGGCGTAAATGCCGTACCACCAATACCACCCAAGCTGGAAATAGTGAAGCAGCTACCCTGCATATCCACCGCTTTCAGTTTGCCATCGCGTGCTTTCTCACTGATTTCCATCAACTCACGCGACAATTCCATGATGCCTTTTTTGTCGACATCACGAACCACCGGCACTACCAAGCCTCCCGGTGTGTCCACCGCGATACCAATATGATAGTACTTCTTCTGAATAAGTGATTCGCCCGACTCAGATAAAGAAGAATTAAATACCGGATAAGCCTGTAATGCACTGGCAACCGCCTTCATGATGAAAACCAACGGGGTGATCTTCACATCAGACTTCTGCTTCTGCCCAATGGCATTCTGGTCTTTACGGAATTGTTCAACATCCGTGATATCCGCTTCTTCAAATTGAGTTACATGAGGAATGGTGACCCAGTTACGATGCAGGTTTGGCCCGGAAATCTTCTGAATGCGCGTTAGTGGCACTTCTTCAACTTCACCAAACTTGGCAAAATCCACTTTTGGTGGAGCGAGCACTTGCAAACCACCTGAGCCAGAAGCAACAGAAGAACCTGCATTCATCTTGGGTCGAGACAGTTCATACTTCACGTAGGATTGAACATCTTCTTTCAGGACACGGCCTTTGCGTCCTGAGCCATTAACCAGACTCAAATCAACACCAAACTCTCGTGCTAAACGACGCACGGAAGGCGACGCATGCACTTTGCCGCTTTTCTCTTTTTCACCCGCGGAAGGGTGATGAGGTACAGGTGGCGCTTTAATTGGAGCCGCTTGAACCGGTGCTGAGACGGCGGTACTGGCAACAGGTTCAGGAGCCGCAACAGGCGCTTGCACAGGAGCAGATACCGCTCCTGCCACTTCCAGTAACAACACCAATGAACCTTGCGAAACCTTATCGCCTACTTTTACTTTCAATTCTTTAACGACTCCCGCTTGTGGCGCAGGAACATCCATCGTAGCCTTGTCTGTTTCAAGCGTAATTAAGCCCTGTTCTTCTTCCAGAGCATCACCTACAGCAACCAACACTTCAATCACGTCAACATCCGACGCATCACCAATGTCAGGCACTTTGACTTCAATAATTTTCGGCTCGCCACTGGCGACAGGAGCTGGCGCGACTGGTGCTGGTGCAGATTCTGCAACGGGTGCAGCTTCTACAGGTTTTGCTTCTTCCTGAACCGGTTCAGGCACAGCTTCTGCCGGAGCCGCCGCTGCATCCGCGCCAGACATTTTCATGATCAAAGTGTTTTGACTAACTTTGTCACCCACTTTAACCAATATCTCGCCGACAACGCCGCTAAAAGGAGCCGGAATATCCATGCTGGCCTTATCACTTTCAACCGTAATAAGTGCTTCTTCTGCTTCGACTGTATCGCCAACTGCGACACAGATTTCAATCACTTCAACTTCATCACCGCCCACATCAGGAACGAGTACATCTTTCATAGTTGCCATCAGAAGTTCTCCTGTTCCTAATTACGCGTAAAGCGGGTTGATCTTCTCTGGATTGATGTCGAAACGTTGCATCGCATCAACCAGAACGGATTTATCCAAATCACCGGCTTTCACTAATTCATACAAGCTGGCGATGGCGATGTACTTGGCATCCACTTCAAAGTGATGACGCAAGTTAGCGCGGCTGTCAGAACGACCGAAACCGTCTGTACCCAACACTTTATAAGCGCCCGGGACAAAGGCTCGAACCTGATCAGAATAAGCTTTCAGATAGTCAGTGGCAGCGATCGTTGGCCCTTTATTGCCTTTCTCCAATACTTTGGTGATATAAGGCGTTTTCTGATTACCATCAGGGTGCAGCATGTTGTAACGCTCAACATCCAGGCCATCACGACCCAATTCGTTGAACGAGGTCACACTGTAAACCTCAGAACTAATGCCAAACTCTTCTTGCAACAACTTCGCAGCTTCACGCACCTGTAACAAAATAGTGCCGGAACCAAGTAGCTTCACTTCAGCTTTAGCGTCTTTGGCAACCACATCATCCAGTTTATAGATACCTTTTACGATACCTTCCTCAACACCTTCAGGCATTTCAGGTTGAATGTAGTTCTCGTTCATCACGGTCAGGTAATAGAACACGTTTTCCTGTTCTTCACCCATACGACGCAAGCCGTCTTGAACGATAACCGCAACTTCATAACCATAGGTTGGGTCGTAACTGATACAGTTCGGGATCATGTTCGCTTGCAATAAGCTGTGGCCATCCTGATGCTGCAAACCTTCACCATTCAGTGTGGTTCTTCCTGCCGTACCACCGACCAGGAAACCGCGAGCCTGTGAGTCACCAGCCGCCCATGCCATGTCACCAATACGTTGGAAACCAAACATGGAGTAGTAAATATAAACCGGGATCATTGGCAGGTTATTGGTGGAATAAGACGTACCCGCCGCTAACCAGGAAGCCATTGCGCCCAGTTCGTTGATACCTTCCTGTAATACCTGACCTTTCTTGTCTTCGCGGTAATAAGCAACCTGATCCACGTCTTGTGGTTCGTATTTCTGGCCTTCATGAGCATAAATACCCACTTGACGGAACAAGCCTTCCATACCAAAAGTACGCGCTTCGTCAGGGATGATTGGCACAATGCGCTTACCAATTTGCTTGTCTTTGAGCATGGCTGTCAAAATACGGACAAAAGCCATGGTAGTTGAAATTTCACGATCATTAGAGCCTTTCAACACGGCATCAAAGGCTTTTAACGGCGGTGCAGGCAATTCTTCCGTACTCTTCGCCAAACGACGCGGCATAAAGCCATTTAATGCATCGCGACGAGTACGTAAGTATTTCATTTCCTCACTCTCGTCATCAAACTTGTAGTAAGGCAGTGAAGCTAACTCTTCATCTTTAATTGGAATATTGAAGCGGTCACGGTAAGCACGAATGCTGTCCATATCCATCTTCTTAACCTGGTGAGCGATGTTCTTACCTTCACCGGCAGCACCCATGCCGTAACCTTTAACGGTCTTAGCCAAAATAACCTGTGGGCGACCTTTGGTTTCAACAGCACGTTTGTAGGCTGCATACACTTTGACCGGATCGTGACCACCACGGTTTAAGCGCCAGATATCATCGTCAGACATGTTAGAAACCATGTCTTTTAGTTCAGGATACTTACCAAAGAAGTGTTCACGAGTGAATGCACCACCTTTGGCTTTAAAGTTCTGATACTCACCGTCAACGGTTTCGTTCATCAGCTGCAATAGCTTGCCAGAAGTATCACGGGCCAATAGAGGATCCCAGTAGCGACCCCAAATGACCTTGATCACTTCCCAACCGGCACCACGGAAAGTCCCTTCCAATTCCTGAATGATCTTGCCGTTACCACGAACAGGGCCGTCTAAGCGCTGTAAGTTACAGTTGATAACGAAAGTCAGGTTGTCCAACCCTTCACGGGTTGCCAAACCGATTGCACCCAAGCTTTCTGGCTCATCAACCTCACCATCGCCCATAAAACACCATACGCGCTGGTTAGAACAATCTTTAATGCCACGGTCTGTCAAATATTGCAGGTAACGAGCAAGATAAATGGCTTGCATTGGACCCAAGCCCATCGATACCGTTGGGAACTGCCAGAAATCAGGCATCAGTTTAGGGTGAGGATAAGAAGACAAGCCCTTGCCATCGACTTCCTGACGGAAATTGTCCAACTGTTCTTCAGTCAAACGGCCTTCAATGAAAGCACGTGAGTAAATACCCGGTGCAACGTGCCCCTGAATAAACAGGTAGTCACCACCGTCATTATCATTAGGTGCACGGAAAAAATGGTTAAAACCGATGTCATAAAGCATCGCAGATGAGGCAAAACTGGAAATGTGTCCACCGAGTTCCAAATTCTTTTTGGAACCACGCAATACCATCATCAGTGCGTTCCAGCGGATCGCTGAACGGATAGTATGCTCAATGGTTTGGTCGCCCGGCATCGTCGGTTCCTGACCAGCAGGAATCGTGTTGATATACGCAGTTGTTGCGTTAAAAGGTAAATGAGCCCCAGTGCGTCTGGCTTTCTCGATAAGCGTTTCCAACAAGAAATGCGCGCGGTCTACGCCTTCTTCTTCCAATACGGCTTCTAAAGCATCAAGCCATTCTTGCGTTTCTTGTGGGTCAAGATCAGGTTGCATCATATCAGACATGGTGCGTTCCTATTTGTTTGGTTGTTCTTCAGTAAGGATGGTGTTTCACCATACTACTTACCCTGTTCATCGTTGGAGACGCCAAAACCTAACTGCTCACCACTAAGGTCATTGGTTACTCCTGCATGTCATATAGACGAAGGCAGTCCCGCCTTTCTTATTATTCTTTTGTAATTTCAATGCGACGCAAAGCACGTTGCATTCGCGAATCCTGTCTATTAATTTCCAGTAGGGTTTGTTCAATAAAAGCCAAGTGTTCATTGCTGGCATGGCGAGCCTTTTCAGGGTTGCCAGCCACAATGGCAGACACAATCACTTCACGTTGCTTATGGATCTTTTCACAAGCATCCGGACGTACTTGCAACATCTTCAAGTTAGCCTCGATGTTTTCTTTCAGCAGTGACATCAAGTTGCCCATGACATGGCTTAACACCATATTGTGGGAACCTTTTGCCATGCAGAGATAGAAATCAGCAAGCTCTTTCGCCAAATCAGAAATCGCGCCTGTTGCCACTTCATTCTGCACACGTTTAAAGGCAGATTTCAGCGCATTGCAATCGTCCTCGGAACCACGCAATGCCGCGTAGTAAGCGGCCATACCTTCCAATGCATGGCGAAATTCCAACAAGTCGAATTGACCTTCTGGACGCGCAGCCACTAGTTGCATTAAAGGGTCGGTTACTTGAGGCGTGAGTTGTTCGGCGACATAAGTGCCACCACCTTGTTTGCGATACAGCAATCCTTTACTGACCAAGGTCAGAATCGCCTCACGCAAAGATGGGCGCGACACCGCAAACTGTGCAGCCAATTCCCGTTCAGAAGGCAAACGCTGACCAGGCAATAACTGACCATCGATCAACATGCTTTCCAACTGCTCGGCAATGACTTCCGCCAATTTTTTTGTTTGAATTTGACCCATATCGACATTTCGTTGCAGTGCATTCAAGGCGGTATTTTCAAAAACAAGAGTCTCAAAACAAGAATCTCAAGGCAGGAATCTCAACGCCGACTTAGGCAAACCCTTAAAACACTGACTATAGTAATTTGTGGTATTCTCATCCCCACTCCGGGTAAAAACCTTAAATATTAATTCAAATATTCAGACTAAACTCCGAAATGGTAAAATGGTCTTACCAATTTTGAACAAAAAGCATATACCAATATCACGTGAACGTAAACCCGGTCGACGAACAAACAGGTAAATTTTATTCACCCTAAATGCAAAGTGTTTTGTAAAGCTGAGTTATGGCGGGCACTTTAAAAGATTATGTAACCACCTCTGACCAGTTAATCAGACGTTAACAGCAACATAATCGCACCTCCAAAATGTAAAAATCCGATTAACACAATCGATTTTATTTCACTCACCCCACAGGGAATTATCTCCATTTTCATCTTATGCTTATTTATGCGCGATCGAATCTGGAGCTCAAAAAGTCATGAGCCCATTGTTTGATTGCTCGGATCACAATAACAAATATCATTTTGAGGTTTGATGATGACTAGTTGGGTAATGACTCTATCGGTAAAAGGAAGGCTTTTGTTGGGCTTCAGTATCACACTCGCACTGATGATATTGCTCACCATTGTTGGTGTCGAAAAAGTCAATTTTATCGACAAAGCGTTGACTGAAATTACCGATATCAATTCGCTTAAACAACGATACGCCATTAATTATCGCGGCAGCGTTCACGACAGAGCCATAGCCATAAGAGATGTTGCTATCGCGCGCACAGAGAGTGAGTTAGCATCGTTTGAAACAGAAATTGATCGGCTCGCTCAATTCTATCGTGAATCAGAACGTAACATGGATAACATGTTATCTTCCGATATCGATTTCTCCTCTGAAGAGAAAAAAATTCTGAATCATATTAGCGCCATCCAATCTAAAACGCTGCCCCTCATTGAAACCATCATTGAACGTAAAAAACAAAATCAGGATGTGCAAAGCCTTGTACTTGATCAAGCTCGTCCTGCATTTATAGAGTGGTTGGATACCATTAACGAGTTTATTGATTATCAAGGTGTGCAAAACAAAAACCTGACAGCAGAAACAAGAAATGAAACTGGCGGGTTTTCTCAACTCATGCTTTTTATAACTCTGGGAGCAATTGCTATCAGCGTGCTCGTGGGTTTTATCATTGAGCGCAGTTTTCGCTTGTCACTGGGCGGGGAACCTAACGATGCAGCCAAGACCATCTCGCGCATTGCCAAGGGTGACTTATCAATAGAAACCAAAACCGAATATCAAGACAGCATGTTAGGTTCCATTAACAGTATGACCAGAGAACTAACAGGCATTGTAAGAAGTATTCAAGATGCGGCGCAGCAGCTTTCCACCCAATCAGGAAACCTGTCTGCCAGTTCCAATGAGATATATGAGTCGGCGCGACACCAGGCAAAAGCAACGGAAGATACCTCGGTTAAACTTGAGAACCTGAGAGACAATATTACCAAGGTAAGCGAAATCGCCAGACTAACCGAAGATAATTCCAAACAAACAGTGGATTTCTCTGAGCGAGGAAGAAAAGCCATCAAAGCCACTGCTGAAGCAATGGAGCAGATACTTGAAACGGTAAACAATACGGTAAGGCAGATTCAGAAACTGGCTGAGCAAACTACGCAAATTGGCGGCATTGCCAACGTCATCAGCGGCATTTCCGAACAAACCAATTTATTAGCATTAAACGCCGCGATCGAAGCCGCGCGAGCCGGAGAATCAGGTAGAGGTTTCGCAGTCGTCGCGGATGAAGTTCGCCAATTAGCGCAGCGCACAGGTGAAGCCACCAATCAAATAGAAAGCATGATAAAAGAAGTGCAAGGAGAAGCATCTGCCACAGTTTCCGCGATGGAGAAAACTCAACCTCAGGTTGAACATGGTCGAGCATTAACCCTGGAAGCCAATGAACTATTGCAACAAATTGACTCGCAAGCGCAAAGTACACTGGATCAGGTTGCGGAAGTAGTCACTGTAGCGAAACAGCAAGTTAACGCAATCAACGAAGTCGCCATTCATATGGATGACATTGCGGCATCATCCAAAGACGCCATCAGCGCATTACAGGAAAACCGGGCATCAACGAAAACACTGAACGACCTTTCAGATCGCCTGAAAGTCAACATACAGTTTTTCAAACTGTCGCACTAATCTACTTTCCACTGATATGATCAAAAAGGCCACAGTACACACTATGGCCTTTTTGGTTTTTAATAGACTAAAAGCGACCTTAAGCCATCCAGCCACCGAGGGTTAACACCGCTACTACAACCAGCATCAGCATAACGTTACGTTTTGCTAAACGCAGCATAGTGCAAGGTTCTTCGGTGCAATCGTGTTTACCAGCTTCGACGACTTCAGCGGCTTTGGCAACCTCAGCAATAACCTGCTGTGAACTGGCCTTTGAGTCTCCAAGAAATCGCATCCAGACACCAACACCTTTACTGAAATCTCCCACGAGTAAGAAGCCCAGTGTTGCAAGTCGAACGGGAACCCAATCCAACACGTGCCAGAAGAAATTAACTTCTTGTGCGAAAGGATGACCTTCTTCATTTAACGTTCTTGCAAAATGTCGCACGACCGAATACAGCACCACACCAGCAGCACCCAGCGCAATAAACCATAACGCCACAGCCATATAATGAACGTAATTAACCCAGACAACATGCTGACCAAATGTTCTACCTGAGGAGGGGTCATAGCCCAATTGCTGAGAGTATAAGTCACAAGCTTCCAGATCTCCTCGATTGGCAGCTTGCAAATAGCCTTTAAAGGAAGCGCGAATATTAGGACAACCCGCACCAATCATCAAAACCGCAGTGCCCAGTATCAGTTGCCAAAAGCTGCCTACATTAACCTGAATAGTCCATACCACAGCAGCAGGAAGCAACAGCATGACGTAAAGTTGCCATCCCAGCTTTCTTTCTTTCTTGTTCAATTCATCTTCTGCCGATTCAGAAGCTTCTGACCACCAAGATTTTGTTCTCAGCATTGCTGCATACTTTTCCAAGTAAACATCACTACGCCAAAACTGATTTTTGGTCACTATACGTTCTAAAGCCAATACCAAAAGTAAACTAACTAAGGCCATTTTGTTTCCTGTACTCGTATAAACGATGTCGATACTGACACCAGTCAAAAGACACACCCGGATCGGTTTTGCGTCCAAACGCGATATCATTATGCCCAACAATTCGCCCAAGGGTGATCTCGGGATATTGATCCATAATCGCACTTGATAGCACAACAAGCCGTTGGTACTGTTCTTCGGTGTAAGGTTTTATATCTGTGCCTTCCAGCTCAATACCAATACTAAAATCATTGCACCCTGCATTACCTTGAAACTGCGATACACCAGCATGCCATGCACGCTGATTAAAATTCACAAATTGAATAATGTCTCCGGTTCGACGAATTAAACAATGAGCTGAAACACGTAAATGTGCAATTTCAGCAAAAAAAGGATGCGCATCCGGGTCTAGCTTTCCTGTAAACAAATCCTGAATATAGCCTCCACCAAACTGCCCGGGAGGTAACGAAATATTGTGGATCACCAACACAGAAGGCTGTACATCTTTCGGTCTTTCATCACAGAATTCAGATGCAACAAATTTATCATTGCTCTTATCATCTCCATCACTACCGCGACCGGTATTACACAGCAAGCCTTGTTTTATTAGCACATGATCCCCAGAATTAAAGCTGATACTGGCAAGTGTATCCTAATTTTTTAGGCGACTACATCCTACCAGATGCAACAATTTATGATGTTAGGAAGAGCAGGTAAGCTACAATGAACATAAAAGAAATGAATAAATGTTAAGCGACCTCCTAACCACAAGCCTAACCGCTTCGAGTACTAAACATGCAAAGTGAGCAAGATCCCAATTCTCAGCAACAAGCTGAAGTACAGCAAAAGTCCATGGGAAAATGGATGATGTTTTTTGCCTGGATAGCCGCATTAATTGTGCTCACAACCTGGTTTGACGATCTGCTATTGGAACGTATTAACCCCAATACTGAGCCAACAAGTTACAGCTCTCAATATGGTGGTATTGAAGTCCGGCTCAAACGCAATGCGATGGGGCACTATGTCACAAGCGGCAAGATTAACGGGCAGCCTGTCACGTTCTTGCTCGACACTGGCGCAACCGATGTCTCCATTCCAGCTCATTTGGCAACGCAACTTGGCCTATCGGAAGGCGCTCGACTCAGAACCCGCACAGCCAATGGCACGATAACAGTCAGAGAAACACACATCGATAGTATTAATATCGGTGATATCCAATTAAGAAATATTGAAGGCAATTTGAATCCCGGATTGCACGGCGATGAAATTCTGTTAGGCATGAGTGCGTTGAAAAAGTTAGAATTCCAGCAAAAAGATGGCTGGCTAATATTGCGCGACTATTAGTTCAATAGTTGTTGAGTAGATAGGACGAATTGTCCTTTCGCAAATCAAACTCATGTACCCAAGGGAAAATTCGTGACACAAACCTTTCAAGAATTACTGAATCAGGAAATTGAAGAAAGCGTAGCACACGCTTTATACGAAGATTTAGGTGGGCAAGACGCTCATAGCGGCGACATTACAGCGCAGTTAATTCCGCAAGAAAATCAGCTGGAAGCGGACTTAATCACTCGCGAGCCTTGCGTTTTTGTTGGTAAACGTTGGGTTGAAGAGGTCTTTCAACAGTTGGATCCTGGCGTGCAGATTCAGTGGTATGCCGAAGACGGGGATAACCTGCAACCCAATGATCGAATTTGCACATTATCCGGTAACGCGAGAAGCATTCTGACTGGCGAGCGTACCGCAATGAATTTTGTGCAGACGCTTTCTGCGACAGCAACCAAAGTCTCTGAATACGTATCGCTATTGTCTGGCAGTAAGACTCGCCTGCTTGATACACGTAAAACTATTCCAGGATTGCGCTTCGCCCAAAAATACGCCGTTACCTGTGGTGGCGGCCTTAATCATCGTATTGGCTTGTATGATGCTTTTCTGATCAAGGAGAACCACATTATGGCCAGTGGTTCTATAAAGGCGGCGATTAGCGCAGCTAGACAATTAGCGCCGGAAAAACCCGTGGAAGTAGAAGTGGAAAATCTGGACGAGTTGCAACAAGCGCTTGAAGCTGGTGCAGACATCATCATGCTGGATAATTTTTCTTTGCAAGATATTCAAAAAGCCGTATCAAACAATGCTGGCAAAGCAAAATTAGAGGTATCTGGAAATATAACTAGTCAGCACTTGTTATCGCTCTCTGAATTGGGTGTTGACTACATTTCATCAGGCGCAATTACCAAACATGTACAGGCAGTTGACCTTTCATTAAGGGTGAAAAACCGCATTTAACACCAGAAAGGTTTCTCTATGAATACCAATTAACACGTTATTTTTTCTGATAAATAACGTGTTAATTCTGCACCGATTTACCTATAAATGTTCTAAAGTGTGAAGTGCTTCACACAGAATCAAGTCATCCGCTATTTGATTATCATCACACATGCCGATAATTAAACTTGAGTATGCATTCAAATACTTGTCGAGAAGCAATTGCCTTCTATACTAAATTTGAAAGCGCGGAATTGTCGAACTACGGTCATTTGACACTTCGCCCTACTCGTAACTGTGTGAGCAATGTATTACTGCACGGATTGTGCAATTGGAGATGAACTAATGAAGCAACAAAACAATCAGGGTTTCACCCTTATCGAATTAATGATTGTAGTGGCAATTATCGGTATTTTGGCAGCTATCGCCCTTCCAGCCTATCAAGGTTACACCCAAAGAGCCGGGTTCTCAGAAGTGGTAAATGCCACAGCAAGTGCCAAAACCCAGGTGGAAACCTGTGTACAGGTTACTGGAAGCGCTACAGCGTGTGACGCTGGCGCCAATGGTATCCCGGCAACTATAGCAGCGGCTGCTGATATCCCTGGTGTAGACACTGTGGACGGCGTTATCACTGCAACGTCACCTACTGGTGAATTCGGCGGTGCGACATACATCCTTACTCCAACCATTGCGGGCGGAAGAGTAACAAAATGGGATGTAACTGGTACCTGCCAAGCCGCTCAGCTTTGCTAGTAACATAACGTTCCTCCGAAAGAGCCTGGTCTGGACCACCAGGCTTTTTCTTTTCAACTCAATTTATTCTCAAGAAGAGAAGGCATGGCACAATCAGAGAAACCTCTTGATATATACGTTTGGGCAGGGAAAAACCGAGATGGCCAAGCGGTAAAAGGTGAGTTAACCGGCGCCTCTGTCGGCGACGTGAAGAACCTGCTACGCCGCAAAGGGATCTCAGCAACCAAAGTCAAGAAACAATCTAAACCTCTGTTTGGCGCAGGCCAAAAAATTGAAGTCGTCGATATATGTCTGGTATCACGACAAATCGCTACCATGCTGTCAGCAGGTGTCACCCTTATCCAAACTATCGATATGATAGGTCAGGGTCACGCAAAGCAACCCATGAGAAAGCTTCTCGCCGACATTGGCAATGAAGTCAAATCAGGTAATCCTTTATCCTCAGCTCTTAGAAAACATCCCGATCATTTTGATGATCTTTATTGCGATCTGGTACAAACAGGTGAGCAGTCGGGAGCTTTGGAAACCATATACGACAGAATTGCGACCTATAAGGAAAAAGCCGAAGCGCTTAAATCGAAAATCAAAAAAGCCATGTTTTACCCTATCGCGGTATTAGTGGTGGCCTTTATCGTAACCACCATATTATTGATTTTCGTTGTTCCCCAATTTGAGGACATCTTCAAAGGGTTTGGCGCAGAACTCCCCGCCTTTACACAAATGGTATTGAACATATCGCGATTTGTTCAAGATTATGGAGTTTTTATCGCTATTGGAATGGTTGCCTTTTTCACACTTTTTCAGCGCACCTATAAAAAATCACAAAAACTACGTGATTCACTTGATGCCAAAATACTTAAAGCGCCAGTTGTGGGTGAAATACTACAAAAAGCTTCTATTGCACGTTTCACCAGAACATTATCAACCACATTCGCCGCTGGCGTACCGCTCATTGAAGCGTTGGAATCAGCCGCAGGCGCATCCGGTAACGCCGTCTATCGTGATGCCATTTTGTTTATTCGTAACGAAGTGGCTGGCGGTCTTCCCATGAACGCGGCTATGCGAGCAACAAACGTATTTCCAGATATGGTTACTCAAATGGTTGCCATTGGCGAAGAGTCCGGCTCAGTGGATTCCATGCTTGATAAAGTCGCCAGTATCTACGAACGGGAAGTTGACGATATGGTTGATGGCCTGACTTCGTTACTTGAACCCATGATAATGGCGGTCTTGGGAGTTGTTATCGGCGGCTTGATCATCGCCATGTATTTACCTATTTTCCAAATGGGAATGGTGGTATAACCCCACACTTTCTGGCAAAGTCCTCCTATATCGCCCTTGCCAACACATTAAATCGTACTGATAAAGTGCGAATAGCCAAATTATCAGGGCTGTTCTCAGAATAAAAACAAGCAAGCTGCGATAGAATAAGAAGCAAAAAGATAAAAAGAAAAACGAGCATCACAATATGTTGGAAATATTTGAAATAATGCCTCAACACCCAACGTTCTTCACCGGGGTTGTATTCGTTTTGGGGCTGCTAATCGGTAGCTTCTTGAATGTTGTTATACATCGACTTCCCATCATGATGGAAAAAAGCTGGAAGCTGGAGTTTCAAAGCTATTTCAACCCTGAAACACCTGTCATCCAAAGTACAGAAGACGAAAAGCCTTATAATTTGATTGTTCCGGCTTCGACTTGCCCCAAATGTGGTCACAAAATCAGAGCCTGGGAAAATATTCCCCTCGTTAGCTGGCTAATTCAACGAGGCCGCTGCACCAATTGTGAAAATCCCATATCTGTTCGCTATCCTCTTGTTGAATTACTAACAGGCATTTTCTCCTGCATGATTGCACTCAAATTCGGTTATTCCTGGGAATGTTTAGCAGGGCTATTTTTCACCTGGACGCTGATCGCACTGACCTTCATTGATGCAGACACCATGCTGCTACCCGACCAACTCACTTTGCCTTTAATGTGGCTTGGACTTGTACTCAGCCCTCTAGCCTTATTTATATCTGCTGACAATGCCATTATCGGTGCGGCAATCGGTTATTTAAGCTTGTGGAGCTTATACTGGGCTTTCAAATTGCTGACTGGCAAAGAAGGTATGGGTTATGGTGATTTTAAACTACTTGCCGCATTAGGTGCCTGGGTAGGCTGGTCAAAGCTTGCCATTATCATCGTACTTTCTTCCTTTGTAGGTGCGGTTGCTGGCATCGCAATTCTCGGGCTTAAAGGTAAAGACAAAAATAACCCCATCCCCTTTGGCCCTTATCTGGCTATCGCCGGATGGTTAACATTCATGTATGGTGACTGGATTGCACAACAATACTGGAGCTACATACTGGGATGAGCGAATTCATTGTCGGCTTAACAGGTGGTATAGGCAGTGGCAAAAGCACGGTAGCCAAATTATTCAATGAGCTGGGTATAGACATTATTAATGCCGATGTCATTGCTCGTGAAGTTGTCGCCAAGGGCACACCGGCATTACAGCAAATCGCCGAGAAATTTGGTTCAACAATTCTGACATCAGAACAAGAACTGGATCGCAGAGCACTGAGAAATATCGTATTTACCGATGAAAGCGCAAAAAGCTGGCTCAATAATTTGCTACATCCGCTGATACGTGAAGGCATGATACAGCAAACTCAAGCGGCAAAATCCCAATACTGTATTCTGGAAATTCCACTATTAGTTGAAAATGGCTTACAAGCGCTAGTGAATAGAGTCCTTGTAGTCGATTGCCCGGAAAGCAAACAGGTGCAACGCACCCAGGAACGCGATCAGGCAGAAGAAGCCCAAATTAAAAGCATTATGCAATCACAATGTAACCGTGAGACTCGCCTGCAACATGCCGATGATGTAATAGACAATAGTGGCGATATTGAGCACTTAAAACAGCAAGTTGAACGTTTGCATGAACAGTATTTATTGCAAACTGTACACACTGAGTCACAATTAAGTCATAATTCAGTCAATTAGACAGATATTGCAGACAATTTATAGTTACCTTTATCGCTTTATTAAAATGACTATAACAACTCGAAAAAGGATGAGTGTTGCAATAAAGTTAGGGACAGGAAAAGATTCTGGTGAGTGAGCATTACGGGCTTTACATTCACACTTTGGCCAAGCAGTTTAATAAGAGAAAGTGATGACCAGTACGGTATACGAATTTCCACTAAATGAAAAAGTGCGCACCTATTTGCGCCTGGAGCAGCTATTCAAGCAATTGGATTATGCTCAGAATTGTTCGGAAGACTGGCAATTCATTAGTTTCTTCGACTGCTTTTTCACGCTATTGGACTTGCTGGAACGACTGGATATTCGCACCGATATTTTAAAAGATATCGAAGCGCACAATAAGAATCTCGAGCATTGGTCAAAGCACCCCAAAATTGATCAGGAAGCGCTAAATCAAGCGCTGGAAAAAATTGTCGAACTCAAAAGCAAACTGAAAAACAGCAACAAAGTTGGCGTGGGCTTAAAAGACGATCGCTTTTTGTGTGCTATTCGCCAACGCTTTTCCATTCCTGGTGCAACCTGTAGCTTTGACCTTCCGAATTTGCACTTCTGGTTAAAACAACCGGGAGAAAAAATTAAAAGCGACATTACCCGATGGATAAACGAATTCTCGTTGATTCACCAAGCCATTGATATCACTCTGTCATTCTTGAGAGAAAGGGGACGATTTGAAAATGTTATCGCCAAAAACGGTTTCTACCAAGGCATAGCAGACGACAAAAACGACCTTATTCGCATTCATTGTGCCTGTGATCAAAACTACTACCCAACCCTTAGCGGCAATAAGTATCGTTATGCTATCCGCTTTATGTTTTTTGAACAGGAAGAAGCTGGCAAAGTCGCTATCGACAAAGATACTGAATTTAAGCTGGCCTGTTGTTAGTCACTCATTGTTAGAATCATGAAAGTAAACTGTCCTCAATGCCAGAAACAAATAGAGTGGGATAGCAATAACCCACACCGTCCCTTTTGTAGCAAACGCTGTCAACTTATCGATCTGGGAGAATGGGCTGCCGAAACCCACGCCATTCCAGTCAAGGATCCCCAAAATGACATATTCATCGACCCGGAAAACATCGAAGAAATGTTAAGCCAAATGCCGGATGGATTTTTTAACGAAGATTAAAGTTACGAGCATTTATCAGGCTCTTATAGAAATCTCACCTTAGTCAAAAAAACACAATCGCTTGATAGCCGTATAAGCCTGGAATAAAATCGGCCTTTGATTTTTATGGCAATTACCGTTTATTAAATAATCGTTATAGGGACATTTTCATGTGCTTGGTAAAAACATCCACTATTCGCTTCAGCCTATTCATTTTTCTAACCATTTCATTATCTGCATGTGGCGGAGGTAGTTCCAATTCACTATCTCAGCCACCATCATCCCAACAACCGCCTTCTCAGCCCCCTGCTGACACAACCGCACCAGTCATTACCTTAACCGGTGAAAGCACTGTCAGGGTCGTTGTTGGACGAGAATATATCGAACTCGGAGCCACAGCGCTGGATGAAACTGATGGTACAGTGCAAGTTACTATTTCGGGAACGGTAGATATCAATACAGAAGACAGCTATATCATTACCTATACGGCAAGTGACAGTGCTGGTAACACCAGCTCCGTTGAACGTACTGTTAATGTTGAACCTCAAAGGCCATTTATCACCACATGGAAAACAGATAACGGCGGCGTATCTGAGTATAACCAGATAAAAATAGATACTCAGGGCGATGGATACGATTACTCTGTTGATTGGGGAGATGGAATTGTTGATCACAACGTAACCGGTGATATTACTCATACCTATGCAACTCCCGGCACCTATACGGTAAAAATAACCGGAGAATTTCCACGAATTTATTTTGGCGATGTATATCTGGACAGTCCTGGAAGTAATGGTTCATCCCTCGTCTATGAAAGTGACAATGACAAGCTACGCTCTATAGAACAGTGGGGGGAAATACGCTGGCATTCAATGTCTTATGCATTTAGACGCTGTTGGTTTCTTAATATAAATGCTCCCGACGCACCAGATTTAGAACTCACAACAGATATGAGTTACATGTTTTTAGAATGCTATATCGGGCAGCCGGATCTAAACCATTGGGATGTTTCCAGCATCACTAATATGAGGGGGTTATTTGCTGAGGGCGGATTTAATGGAAATATATCAAATTGGGACGTATCCAATGTTACTGATATGAGTTCCATGTTTTTAGAAAATACCTTTAACCAGGATATTAGTAATTGGGATGTCTCCAACGTCACCAACATGAAGAAGATGTTTTCTGGTTCCTACAGCGTGAATTTCGACGGCTACCTGGAGGATAACCCCAATATTTTTAATCAAGATATTAGCAATTGGGATGTTTCCAATGTAACTAATATGGGAGGTATGTTTTCTTATTCCAAAGCATTCAATCAAGATATTAGTAGCTGGGATGTTTCTAATGTAACCAACATGGCTGGAATGTTCTTCAGCGCTAGTTCTTTTAATCAAGATATTAGTAATTGGGATGTTTCCAATGTAAATGATATGGGAGGAATGTTCGGTAGTCTTTATAGAAAATTCTCAAGCGACTTCGGCGAATTCACTATAGACGAACCATCAGCCTTTAATCAGGATATTAGTAACTGGGATGTCTCCAATGTCACCAATATGGGTCGTATGTTTTATGCTTCCAGAGTATTCAATCAAGATATTGGTAACTGGGATGTTTCTAATGTGACTTACATGGGGGAAATGTTCTCGGGCGCCACCTCTTTTAATCAAGACATTAGTAATTGGAATGTCTCCAATGTCACCAATATGAAAGAGATGTTCGCGGGTCTTTATCTAGTTCACGAATATTTTGGCATCACCGAATACATATTTGAAGAACCATCTGTCTTTAATCAGGATATTAGTATCTGGGATGTTTCTAATGTGACTAATATGCGAGCAATGTTCTCGGGAGCCACTTCTTTTAACCAAAATATTAGTAATTGGAATGTATCAAGTGTCACCAATATGGAGGAGATGTTTTCAGGCGCCACCTCTTTTAATCAGGATCTTGGCAACTGGAACGTTTCCAATGTGACTAATATGGGCAGAATGTTCGCTGGTCTTTACATAACTTCGGAAGATTCGCACTACTTCATATACACCTTGGACTCACCATCCATCTTTAACCAAGATATCAGTAATTGGGATGTTTCCAATGTGAGCAATATGGAAGGGATGTTCTCAGGGGCAACTTCTTTCAACCAAGACATCGGTAACTGGAATGTCGGTAATGTCAACATTATGAATTCCATGTTTAAGGATACCTCAGCTTTTAATCAAGACCTTGGCAACTGGGATGTTTCGAAAGTTGTATATATGAATGAAATGTTTTTTGATGCCACAGCCTTTAATCAAGATATTAGCTCCTGGCAGATCTCGAGTGTACGTTACATGAGCAGTATGTTTAATTTCTTGTCCACAGAGCATTATGATTCATTACTGCTTAAATGGAGTACTCAGACTCTACAACGATACGTGCATTTCGGTGTTGGAGACACCAAATACTCACCATCGTCAAGCAATGCACGAGACTTGCTTATTAACCAATTTAATTGGGTAATCACTGATGGCGGTATGGTTAGTCATTGATCTTTGGTTGCAAAACAAAAGCCGAATTGTATTGCTTCTGAATGACTTATAAGGAAACTTCTGTGTATTTAATTAAAAAGCTCACTTACTGGTTATGTTTCTGCCTTTTTATCACGGTTTTATCTGCATGTGGCGGAGGTAGTTCCAATTCACTATCTCAGCCACCATCATCCCAACAACCGCCTTCTCAGCCCCCTGCTGACACAACCGCACCAGTCATTACCTTAACCGGTGAAAGCACTGTCAGGGTCGTTGTTGGACGAGAATATATCGAACTCGGAGCCACAGCGCTGGATGAAACTGATGGTACAGTGCAAGTTACTATTTCGGGAACGGTAGATATCAATACAGAAGACAGCTATATCATTACCTATACGGCAAGTGACAGTGCTGGTAACACCAGCTCCGTTGAACGTACTGTTAATGTTGAACCTCAAAGGCCATTTATCACCACATGGAAAACATCTGTATATAACCAGTTAGAAATTGGTACTCAGGGCGATGGTTATGATTACTCAATTGATTGGGGGGATGGAACTACTAATCAAAATGTTACTGGTAATATATTCCATACCTATGCTACCCGCGGAACCTATACAATAAAAATAAATGGTAAATTCCCACAAATTTACTTTAAACCGCCGACAATACTCTACGACGATGAAGTTGGTGAAATAGGAATACAGTATAACAGTCATCATAATTTGCTCTTATCTGTAGAACAATGGGGGGATATTCAATGGCGCTCAATGCGTTCAGCGTTCAATCATTGCGTGAATGCTGAAATTGTAGCCCAAGACATCCCAGATTTAAGCCAAGTAACTGATATGTTCCGGATGTTTGAGGAATTCAAAGGAAATATAAATTTAATCAGCAATTGGGATGTTTCCAATGTCACCAATATGTCATATATGTTTTCTGGCGCTACCTCCTTTAATCAAGACATAGGCAACTGGCACGTTTCCAATGTCACCGATATGTCGCACATGTTTTCTGGCGCTACCTCCTTTAATCAAGACATAGGCAACTGGCACGTTTCCAATGTCACCGATATGTCGCACATGTTTTCTGGCGCGACCTCTTTTAATCAAGACATAGGCAGTTGGGATGTTTCCAGTGTGACTAATATGTTTTTCATGTTCGGATATGCTTATGCATTTAATCAAAATATTGGTAACTGGGATGTTTCTAACGTCACCGACATGGCTGCTATGTTTGAAGGTAAAAACTCTTTTTACTATCAAGATCAACCTGATTACACACCTACGTCTTTTAATCAAGATATTGGCAACTGGAATGTTTCCAAAGTAACGACCATGAGTAGGATGTTTGCTGGCTCAAATTTTAATCAGGATATTGGCAATTGGGATGTCTCCAATGTAACTAATATGGATGCCATGTTTTATTATGCAACAGCCTTTAATCAAGATATTGGTAACTGGGATGTATCAAATGTCTCGAGTATGTCGAGTATGTTTAACTATGCCTACGCATTTAATCAGAACATTGGCGACTGGGATGTGTCCAATGTGGACAATATGGGTAGGATGTTTGCAGAGGCAACCTCTTTCAATCAGAACATCGGCAATTGGGACGTTTCTAATGTCACTCGTATAATGTCAATGTTTAATAGTGCTCGCTCATTTAATCAGGACATTGGCGACTGGGATATTTCTAATGTGACTAGTTTAGAGGGTATGTTTTTTGCGGCTAAAACCTTTAATCAATATATTGGCAACTGGGATGTATCTAATGTTACTTATATGAGAGCAATGTTTTCGGGAGCGGCTGCTTTTAATCAAGACATAAGCAATTGGGATGTATCTAAAGTCAACGACATGAAAGCAATGTTCAACAATGCCACGGCCTTTAACCAGAATATCGGCAATTGGGATGTTTCCAATGTCGACGATATGTCGTATATGTTTAGAGGAGCTACTGCCTTTAATCAGGACATTGGCGACTGGGATGTATCTAAAGTCAACGACATGAAAGCAATGTTCAACAATGCCACGGCCTTTAACCAGAATATCGGCAATTGGGATGTTTCCAATGCTAACTATATGTCATATATGTTTAGTGGAGCCTCTGCCTTTAATCAAGACCTTGGCAACTGGAATGTCTCGAATGTTAGAGACATGAATGAAATGTTTAACTCCCTGTCCACAGAGTATTATGATTCATTACTGCTTAAATGGAGTACTCAGACTCTACAACGATACGTGCATTTCGGTGTTGGAGACACCAAATACTCACCATCGTCAAGCAATGCACGAGACTTGCTTATTAACCAATTTAATTGGGTAATCACTGATGGCGGTATGGCTGCAAATTAGTCAAATACTATAACCTGTTTAGATTGACCCTATTATCAATAGGGCTCAATCTAGCAGCCGGGTGATAATCTCCTTATTCGCTTCTGGAAAATCCATACTATCCAAATCGTTCAAAGCAACCCATTGCCCTTCTTGCCCTTCCAAGCCTTGAGGTTCGCCTGAAAAGTCATTGACGGTGTGAACATCCAACATCACATGCTTGTCGGGATATTGATGTTCAATCACAACAAGCGGCTCAGATGAATGCACTTCAATACCTATTTCTTCAGCAAGCTCTCGGGTTAACGCCTGCTCGGTAGTTTCCCCAGCTTCGATCTTGCCACCTGGGAACTCCCACTTTCCCCCTTGATGCTGATGTGCCAAACGACGCGTCAGAAAAGTCATTTCGCCTCTTAAAACCACCCCTACCGCTACTTTCACTTGTTTCATAATACCAACCATCAAAAACGAAAAAGGCTCTCACAACGCGTATGAGAGCCTCTCAATAATTCTTTATTTCAAACCTCAAATTCAAATCTGTTAAATTCGAAGCTCACAATATACTTAATGCCAACTTAGGATTAGCGCTTTTATTGATAACGGAACAGAAGAGCTGAGCACTTCCAACAACAGTCCCTATAATCACACCACCTGTAAGCCAGCATATTTTGCTGTAGAGCAAGGCGAGAGGGCGCAGTGTACGAACAACTCTCAATCCTCAAACTTAGGATTAGCGCTTTTATTGATAACGGAACAGAAACGCTGAGCACTTCCAAAAACAGTTCCTATAATCACACCACCTCTAAGCCGATATATTTTGCTGTAGAGCAAGGCGAGAGGGCGCAGTGTACGAACAACTCTCAATCCTAAAACTTAGGATTAGCGCTTTTATTGAGAACAAGGCGAAAACGCGGAGTGTACGAGTAGTACATGAACACTTCCAACGAAGTTATCAATAAAATAAGCAATCCTATAAGCCGATATATTTTGTTGTAGAGCAAGGCGAGAGGGCGCAGTGTACGAACAACTCTCAATCCTAAAACTTAGGATTAGCGCTTTTATTGAGAACGAGGCGGAAGCGCGGAGTGTACGAGTAGTACATGAGCACTTCCAACGACGTTATCAATAAAATAAGCAATCCTCTAAGCCGATATATTTTGTTGTAGAGCAAGGCGAGAGGGCGCAGTGTACGAATAGTACATGAGCACTCTCAACGCAGCTAAACACAAAATAGGCGGCTTAGGACAATTTACCGTGGCATTGTTTGTATTTCTTGCCCGACCCACAAGGACAAGCCTCATTACGCCCTACTTTCTGCTGGCGTTTGGTTACTGTTGGGCCTTGTAGATCGTCGTCAAATCCTGCGTGCTCAAATTGCATTCTGGCACTTTCCGCTTCTGCTTGTTGACGGCGTTGCTCTTCGACGGCTTCTACGTCTGATTCTGCACGCACCTGAACTTTGCTCAGGATACCGACCACATCAACTTTCAACGCTTCCAGCATGTCGGAGAACAATTCAAAAGACTCGCGTTTATATTCCTGCTTAGGGTTCTTCTGGGCGTAACCACGCAAATGAATCCCCTGACGCAAGTGATCCATTGCAGCCAAATGTTCTTTCCAGTGGCTGTCGAGGCTTTGCAACATGATGGCTTTTTCGAAATGACGTAGCACATCGGCTCCCACCATTTCTTCTTTCTCTTTGTAAGCTTCGGCGACTGACTCGTGAATGCGCTCACGCAATCTTTCTTCGTATAGCTTGTCGTCATTATCCAGCCATTCCTGAATTGGCATGTCGATCATAAACTCTGACTTCAAGCGCTCCTGCAATCCGGGTACATCCCACATTTCTTCCAGAGATTCTCTTGGAATATATTGTGAAATCACATCTTCCAGAACGTCATGACGAACGGCTTCGATAGTTTCTTTGATATCGCCTTCTTCCAACAGCTCGTTACGTTGCTCGTAAATGACTTTACGCTGATCGTTGGCAACATCGTCAAACTCAAGTAGCTGTTTACGAATATCGAAGTTACGGCCTTCCACTTTGCGTTGTGCATTTTCGATAGCCTTGGTTACCCAAGGGTGCTCAATGGCTTCACCACGTTCCATTCCCAAGCGCTTCATCATGCCAGCCATACGCTCAGAGGCAAAGATACGCATCAATGGATCTTGCAGTGACAAGTAGAAACGGGAAGAACCTTTGTCACCCTGACGACCTGCACGGCCACGAAGCTGGTTATCAATACGACGAGATTCATGACGCTCAGTACCAATGATGTGTAAACCACCGGCATCTAAAACTTCATCGTGAGACTTCTTCCAGGCTTCCTTGATCTTGGCAATTTGCTCTTCAGTGGGGTCTTTCAATTCAGCCACTTCAACTTGCCAGTTACCACCCAATACGATATCCGTACCACGACCGGCCATGTTAGTAGCAATAGTCACGGCTCCGGGCTTACCCGCTTGGGCAACGATTTCGGCTTCTTGTGCGTGGAACTTGGCGTTCAATACTTTGTGTGGGATTTTTTCTTTTTTAAGGATTTTTGACAGCAATTCCGAGTTTTCGATAGACGCTGTACCCACCAATGTTGGCTGGCCTCGTTTTACGCAATCTTTGATATCTTCAACAATAGCTTCGTACTTTTCTTCCGCTGTCAGATAGATCAAATCCGCCATGTCATTTCTGACCATTGGCTTGTTGGTTGGCACAACAACGGTTTCCAAGCCATAAATATGTTGGAACTCGAATGCTTCAGTATCAGCAGTCCCTGTCATACCCGCCAATTTGCTGTACAAGCGGAAATAATTCTGGAAGGTGATAGATGCCAGGGTCTGGTTTTCATTCTGAATTGGCACGCCTTCTTTCGCTTCAACAGCCTGATGCAGACCATCAGACCAGCGACGCCCTTCCATAGTACGACCAGTGTGTTCATCGACAATCACCACGCTGTTGTTACTGACGATGTAATCAACGTCTTTCTGGAACAACTTGTGTGCACGCAATGCAGAATTAACATGGTGCATTAAAGAGATATTAGCCGGGGCATACAGTGAGTCGTTCTCATCAAGAATCCCCTTTTCTTTCAGGATTTCTTCGATGCGAACCTGACCACGTTCAGTCAAATGAATTTGTTTGGCTTTCTCGTCGATAGTGAAATCACCATCACCTTCAACGCCTTCTTCGTCTTCTTTTTCCTGCTGAACCAATTGCGGGATCAGTTCATTCATTTGCTGATACAGAGCTGAACTGTCGTCGGCTGGGCCAGAAATAATAAGAGGAGTACGCGCTTCATCAATCAGGATTGAGTCAACCTCATCCACAATGGCGTAATGTAGCGGGCGCTGAACACGTTCATCTGTAGAGAACGCCATATTGTCACGCAAATAGTCGAAACCAAATTCGTTATTGGTTCCGTAGGTAATGTCCGCTTGGTATGCCTCACGCTTTTCTTCCGGATGCATACCAGGAATATTACAGCCAACGGTTAAACCTAAATATTCAAATAAAGGGCGGCTCCAGTCAGCATCACGTTTTGCCAGATAGTCGTTAACTGTAACGATGTGAACGCCTTTGCCAGTCAAACCATTCAAATAGGCCGGTAATGTCGCTGTAAGGGTTTTACCTTCCCCGGTGCGCATTTCAGAAATTTTGCCATCATTCAGCACCATACCACCGAGCATTTGTACGTCGAAATGACGCATTTGGAAAACTCGTTTACTGGCTTCTCTTACTAGAGCAAAAGCTTCCACAAGCACTGAATCGGTACTGGCACCGTCCAGAAGACGTTGCTTCAATTCTGCACTTTTGTCTTTGATTTGCTGCTCAGACAGAGCTTCGTATTCTGGCTCTAATAAATTGATTTGAGCAACATGTTTGTTCAGTTTCTTGATGATGCGGTCGTTACGACTACCAAAGACTTTTGTGAGAATGTTAGACAACATGGATTTTTCGTTTCCCAATATTTCTTATGCTATGCAAATTCCGCTGCAATTTACATTTTTGTCAGCCTCATCAATAACAGACTGAGCTTTATTCAGTTAAATCAACACACATCCCTGCCAAGCCACCTCGGCAAAGACCCGTCACCTACGTACTGGAAGTTTGAGCGCCGCGACTAAAATAGAGTGTCGCAAATACAATGTCCACAGGCTAATGAAGCTCTATATGTGTACACTCAGGCTAATAATCAATACGTGCCATAATATTTCTTTGAACCCGCAGGATTTTACACCTATCTATACATAAAACAATCGGCTCATAAGAGCCGATTGTTTCTAATTATCTAAATCTTACTGGAATAAAGTTAATTTACCGCCGATTCTCGATAAACATATTGTAATGGGTCGAGCTGCTTGCCGTGTTTCAACACTTCATAATGAACATGAGAGCCCGTAGAACGCCCGGAGCTTCCCATGGCTGCGATATGCTGCCCTTTAGTAACAACATCGCCCACTTTTACCAACAAATCCTGATTATGTCCGTAACGAGTAACCAGGCCGTCGCCATGATCAATTTCGATCATGTTACCAAAGCCATAACGCTGACCAGACCAAGTGACTAACCCTGCACCTGTAGCAAGAACAGGAGAACCCATTTTCCCGGCGAAATCCAAACCTTTGTGCATTGCAGGCATGCCGTTAAAGGGATCTTTACGAACACCGTAGTAGGACGACAGCCAACCGGAAGATATAGGACGCCCTGAAATATAGGCTTCAGCATTGATATCATGATTCAACATAATGGTTTCCAGCGCTTCAAGCTGTTGAGTCTTGTCATCCAATACCAACAACATGCTATCAATTTGCTGTAGAACATCTTTGCTGGACTCAATAGTAACATCAACATTGCCAGCAGACGGCCCGCCCATCGCAGGAGGTTCTTCCAGATTAAATTCACTGACATCCAGATCGGATTCCAGAGCCAGCTTTTCTCCCAGCGCGTTCAGACGTTGCAATTGACTTTGCATTTCTCCCAGCTTCATCAGCATGCCGGTTAATTGCTGTTCTGTATTTTGCTTGAGAACTTCAACTTCCTGACGCTGTTGAATGAGACCACTTTGAGTGAAGGCGATACGTGCCTGGGTATCAGATGGAGTGTGAGTAGAACGGCCAGCCATAAAGATTAGGCCAGCGACCAGCACGGTTGCCGCAACTAACTGTCGTCGCGACAAACTGTAGATAAATCGAAATCGTTTACTTCGATATAAGACGGTAAAACTCATACTATTCTTTGTATTTCCAATCTGTTTATCAACGTATTTTACGGTTTCAAAGGCTCAGTAATCATGAATAAAACCATGAATATCCATGTGTAATCAAGAGCAACCATGCATGTAGCACATACGCTAACATATTTTGTTACGTGTTATGTTTAGCCAATATAACACTCTCAGTCAAAAAATCAGTAGCCTTTTTCATACCAAAACATATTTGCTTTCTGATTTTTCAAAAAAAATGCCGCTTGAAAGCGGCATCTTTAAAGACTTTTAGTGTTAGCTCATCCAGGCTGGCAAACCAAACTGAATTGGAGAAGATTCAGTTTCATCAAAGCTAACAAATTCCCAACTCTGCTTATCTTGCAACAGTTGGTTTAACAATTTGTTATTGAGTCCATGCCCTGATTTAAAGGCTTTTAACTCACCAATAATACTGTGACCAGCCAAATACAAATCGCCAACGGCATCCAGGATCTTATGCTTAACGAATTCATCGCTATAACGCAGACCTTCCTGATTCAGAACACGGAATTCATCTAATGCAACCGCGTTTTCCATGCTGCCGCCCAAAGCCAGATTATTGGCATGCATAAATTCCAAATCTCTCAGAAAACCGAAAGTGCGCGCACGGCTTACTTCGTCAATATAGGAATCGCTGCTGAAATCCAGCACCATGTGTTGGCGGCTCTGGCTAATTACCGGGTGATCGAAGTCAATTTGAAAATCAATACGGAAGCCTTCATAAGGATGAAACTCAGCCCACTTATCTCCGTCTTCGACGCGAACCTTACGTTTGATTTTAATGAACTTCTTGGAAGCATTAAGCTCTTCAATACCCGCTGACTGCAACAGGAATATAAACGGGCTGGCACTGCCATCCATAATAGGAAGTTCATTACTGTCGACTTCAACAATAATGTTATCAATTCCCAACCCTGCTAAAGCAGACGACAAATGCTCAACGGTAGAAATGCTGTCACCGTTTTCATTGCTCAGGCAAGTACATAACATCGTATCCCCAACCAGATCTGCCTGCGCAGGAATATCGGCGTGAGGGACGAGATCGATGCGTCGAAACACGATGCCCGTATTGGCTGGTGCTGGTCTAAGGGTCATCTGTACCTTGTCACCCTTATGTAGCCCAATCCCTGTGACCGAAACCGATTGTTTAATGGTACGTTGTCTAATCATAGATTCTTGTATTTGCTTATATTTCTGCCGTTAACAAGTAGCAATTACTGACCAAATAGTCAAAAAGGCCGGGCATTGTATGGATTTTTGTACAAGTTGTCAAAAAACTTACATAAACCCATCGGACACAAATAACACTTTTGTCTCAGTTCGGCACATTACCCCAAAAGTCGGCAGAGTGATTAGATACCGCTTTTGGGATAAGGTTCCGTATCAGAAACAAAATTTAGTCTGCTTGCTTTCTCAAGAACGCTGGAATATCTAAATATTCCAAATCATTTCCTGTTTCAGCCTTGGTATCATCAGTACCTGTCGCTCTGACTTTTTCACTGGCATAGTCAACTTGCGGTTGCAAACGGAAATCATTGTCACCATTAACAACGCGTGACGCACGATTGCTTACCAGAGAAATTTCCGGCTTGCGCTCACCAATACCCGTTGCAACCACGGTCACACGGATTTCGTCAGCCATTTCCATATCGATAACCGTACCCACAACAACCGTGGCGTTTTCAGATGCAAAGGCTTTAACCGCATTACCAACAGTTTCAAATTCGTCGATGGCGAAATCAGGGCCAGCAGTAATGTTAACCAAAATACCGCGAGCACCAGACAAATCGATATCTTCCAATAATGGACAGGCAATCGCCGCTTCTGCCGCTTCTTCTGCTCTGTCTTCACCCGTTGCGGAACCGCTGCCCATCATAGCCGTTCCCATTTCTGACATAACAGTACGAACGTCAGCAAAGTCAACGTTGATAAGACCAGGACGAGTAATCAACTCGGCAATACCTTGTACTGCACCGCGCAATACATCGTTAGCAGAACTGAACGCCTTTAATAGCGGAGTTCCGCGCCCCATAACTTTCAACAGCTTTTCGTTGGGAATGGTAATCAATGAATCGACGTACTTTTCCAGCTCTTGAATGCCTTCTTCAGCAATAGCAATACGCTTCTTACCTTCAAATGGGAAAGGCTTGGTCACAACGGCTACCGTCAAGATATTAAGCTCTTTGGCAATCTTGGCGACTTCCGGCGCTGCACCAGTGCCTGTACCACCGCCCATACCGGCAGTGATGAAGATCATATCCGCACCTTCCAGTGCCTGACGGATTGTTTCACGATCTTCCTGTGCCGCAGTACGCCCTACTTCAGGGTTAGCACCTGCACCTAAGCCTTTTGTTACCTCAGAACCAATTTGCAAGGTAACATTGGCAGATGAGCTTCGCAGTACCTGAGCATCAGTGTTAACAGCAATAAATTCAACACCCTCAATACTATGCGAAACCATGTGTTCTACGGCGTTTCCGCCACCGCCACCGACTCCGATGACTTTAATTACAGCTTCTTCGCTGTGGCTATCCATTAACTCAAACATAATCACTCTCCGAAATTTAACGCACTTTTAAATGCAGTGACTGAAAGCAGTCCCCACACTAAAATTCCCCTTTAAACCAGCTTTGCAAGCGTTGCCAAACGCTTTCGCCAGCTTTGTTTTTATTGGTATTCTTTGCCTGCGCCATCTCATTACCATAATGTAATAAGCCAACCGCAGTGGAAAAGGCTGGATCTTCAACATATTCAGACAACCCTTTCACCTTTGTCGCTCGTCCTACGCGAACCGGCATTTGGAAAAATTCCTCAGCAAACTCAACCGCCCCTTCCATCTTGGAAGAACCGCCAGTTAGCACAAGACCCGCAGCAATCTGCTCACCCAGGCCACTGTTACGAATTTCTCTATGTACCAGTTCAAACAACTCCTGATATCTGGGCTCAATCACTTCTGCCAATGTATGTCTCGACAATGAACGAGAAGGTCGCCCGCCTACGCTTGGCACTTCAATGTTTTCTTCCATGCTAACCATGTCTCTCAGCGCACAGGCGTAGTTAATCTTTATCTCTTCCGCATGGCTAATCGGCGTGCGGAATATCTTGGCAATGTCGCTGGTAATCTGATTACCAGCCACCGGAATCACTGCCGTATGGCGAATTGCGCCGTCGGTATACAACACCATATCAATAGTGCCGCCACCAATATCAACAACACAAACACCTAATTCTTTTTCATCATCCGTTAGTACCGCGTAACTGGATGCCAGCGCAGAAAATATCATATGATCCGCTGTCAGCTCGCAACGTTCAATACATTTCACTAAATTCTTTGCCATATCATCCGCACAAGTAATGATATGTGCCTCAGCTTCCATTCTGACTCCCGACATGCCAATCGGATTTTTAATGCCTTCCTGCACATCTATCGTATATTCCTGCGGTAACACATGCAGTAAACGACGTTCTGCCGCAATTGGCACTGAACGCGCAGCGTGGATAACATTATCCACATCGTCTTGTGTCACTTCCTTATTATTAATAGGCACCATGCCACTTTCGTTCTGGCATTGTACATGGCGTCCGGAAATAGACATGAACACAGATGAAACGCGGCAATCAGCCATTAATTCCAATTCTTCAACAGCGCGCTTAACCGACTGAACCACCAGATTCAAATCATTTACACCACCTTTATCCATACCTCGAGCTGCATGTGTGCCAACACCCACGATGCTGATGTCACCATCTTCCAGCAACTCACCAACAACGGCCTTTACCTGACTGGTGCCGATGTCGAGTCCAACGATTAAATTTCTGTCTATGACTTTTGACACGCTTTATTTTGCCTATCTCGTTATCTGCTCATTCATTCCCGGAATTTCCGGAACCTTTATCTATTCAACTTATGACGTTTTTTTGCCTGGCTCTTTCCAGCCAACCGCTAATCCGGTGTCATACCGCAAATCCACATAGTTAACGGCTTTATCCTCTTTCAACAGCAGTGGATAAATATCAATAAACCGCTGTAACCGTCCCATGAACTCGGTACGCCCCAAATTCAAATCTATATCGTTGTGCAAACGTAGCTGCCAGGCAAAACGCTCACTCAACGAAAGCTCCACAATACGCAAACCCGTGGTTTGCAATAATTCCTGCATGGAGCGATATCCTTCCAATGCTGCCTTTTCACTTCCACCCGGCCCTAACAACATGGGCAGGTCGGATAATGCTTCTGGCACTTGTGCCTGAAAGCTGCCACCGTACTGATTCAGCAACATATCGTCGTGCCATCTGGCAACCGCTGTTTGCTCAACCACGTACACGCGCAATGTATCTGGCCATTCCTTACGCACTGAGCTTTTATAAACCCAAGGCAACGCTTCAATATCATCGTGAACCTTGTCCACGTCCAAATCAAAGAAGCTTCCGGTTTGCCCTCGTTTCACTACGGCTCGAATATCTTCGTCCTTAAGATAAGTGCGCTCGCCCGCAATCAATATTTGTCGCAAAGGCACACGCTGTTCATCTTCCAGCCATTGCATC
Source organism: Paraneptunicella aestuarii (assembly GCF_019900845.1). Taxonomy (NCBI): domain Bacteria; kingdom Pseudomonadati; phylum Pseudomonadota; class Gammaproteobacteria; order Alteromonadales; family Alteromonadaceae; genus Paraneptunicella; species Paraneptunicella aestuarii. Next base: position 4,018,909 of record NZ_CP074570.1, read on the forward strand.
AGGCCATGCCACAGGTATATCAACCCCAGCATCACCAATGTAAAAAACACCAACCCCGTCCACAGTTTTATGTTGCGCAACGGACTGGTATGTTCAGAACTCACCTACGCTCCAGTACGAAAGCTCGTTTCTAAAATCGTCAGGCATAATTCTTTAAAATTTAACCCGGACTGTTTAGCCGCCATAGGTACTAAACTCTTTTCAGTCATTCCCGGTACAGTGTTGGCTTCCAAAATAAACATCTCGCCTTGTTGCGACTGCATAAAGTCAACGCGCCCCCAACCTGAGGCTCCCAAAGCTTTATACGCTTTAACCGCTAATTCTCCGAGCTTTTTCTCGGCTTCTGCTGGAAGGCCGCCCGGACAATGGTATTCGGTCTTATTCGACTCGTACTTAGCGGTGTAATCGTAAAAGACTCTTGGTGTCGTCATGCTGATCGAAGGCAACGCCTTATCTGCCAATATCGAAACCGTGAACTCCTTACCATTAACAAAGCGCTCTACCAAAACATTGCTGTCGTATTTAAAGGCTTCCTGTAAGGCGTGTTCAAAATCTTCAACACTGCTGACTTTTGCCATGCCAATGCTGGAACCTTCCAATGAAGGTTTCACCATAACAGTACCGCCTAGCTCTTCTAGCACAGCCGCCAAATCGACCGATTCATGTTGACGAATAACTCTATAATCTGCGGTTGGTAAACCCGTAGCCTGAAAAATCTGTTTACTGCGGATCTTGTCCATGCTCAGTGCAGAACCTAATACTCCGCTACCAGTATACGGGATCTTCATGCAATCCAACGCGCCTTGCAAAGTTCCATCTTCACCACCACGACCATGCAAAATAATAAAAACACGATCAAATTTATCTGTGACCAACTCAGTAATGGGGCGCTCTCTGGGATCAAAACGATGCACATCCAGACCAGCTCCCTGCAATGCAGCCAACACCGCACTACCTGAACGCAGGGAAACCTCTCTTTCAGCAGAATCACCGCCCATTAACACAGCGACTTTTCCAAACTCTTTTACATTACGAGTAGTGGCTACCATTATTTATTTACTCCTGCATTACCTGAACGCAGCTTGTTCTGCTGAAATTTACTTTCTTCCAATCGCTTGGCGACCTGACTGATATTGCCCGCGCCTTGAGTCAAAATCACATCCTGATCTTTGATAATGTCGGCAAGCACTTTTGGCAATTCATCTGTGCTGGCTACATATACGGGCTCAATCTGTCCACGCTGACGAATGGAACGGCATAGCGATTTACTGTCTGCACCTTCAATCGGCTCTTCGCCGGCAGGATATACATCCAGCAACAGCAATACATCAACCTGAGACAACACGCGAACAAAGTCTTCGTACAAGTCACGAGTCCGGCTGTACCGATGCGGCTGATATGCCATAACCAAACGTCGCTCAGGCCAGTTATTGCGCGCCGCTTCTATCGTTACCGCCACTTCTGTTGGGTGATGCCCATAATCATCAACCAGGGTCACGGTTCCCGTTTCACAACTAAAATCGCCCAGCATTTCAAAGCGTCTACCTATTCCCGAGAATGTCGCTAACGCCATTTGAATATCTTCGTCGGAAATACCTTCCTCAGTGGCAACCGCAATCGCCGCCAAGGCATTTAATACATTATGTTTACCCGGCAAGTTGACCGTAATAGGTACGTCTTGCCTGTCTTTGCGTTGCAACATAAACGAGCTCTGGTTGTAACCAGACACCAAATCCACCGCCCGAACATCAGCATCTTCATGCAAGCCGTATGTTACATATTGTCGGCCTAACCCCGGAGCCAATTCGCGAATCACGGGATCATCGACGCACAGCACAGCCAAACCGTAAAAAGGCAAGTTATGCAAGAACTCAACGTACGTGTCTTGCATCTTCTGAAAATCCCCGCCATAGGTGTCCATATGATCGGCTTCGATGTTAGTCACCACCGACACCATAGGCTGCAAGTGAATAAATGACGCGTCACTTTCGTCTGCCTCGGCAATAAAATAACGGCTGCTGCCTAACTTGGCGTTGCTACCCAAACTGTTTAACTTGCCACCAATCACGAAAGTGGGATCCAATCCAGCCTGCCCAAACAAAGTAGCAAGCAAGCTGGTTGTGGTGGTCTTACCATGAGTTCCGGCCACCGCAATGCCATGACGAAAACGCATCAATTCAGCCAGCATCTCGGCTCGGCGAATTACCGGAATACGCGCTTCATTCGCTGCCATCACTTCCGGGTTATTCGGGTCGATAGCGCTAGACACAACCACCACGCTGGCTGTCGCCACGTTCGCTTTGCTGTGCTCAAAAAAGATTGTTGCACCCAAGGACTGTAAATGCCTTGTCATTTGGCTAACTTGCTTGTCGGAACCAGAAACCTGATAGCCCTCGTTCAACAACACTTCTGCGATGCCTCCCATGCCAACGCCGCCGATACCAATAAAATGGATCTGCTTGATTCTGCGCATTTCTGGCACTGCATATGCCGTTGATACCGTTGGAGTCATGCTCATGCCGCCACTCCGGTGACATTCAGGCTGACTTGCGCGCAGATTTGAGCGACTTGTTGGGTTGCATCATGTTTTGCCAATGACCTAGCCTTACTTCCTATGGTTACTACTTTTTCAGGGTCGCTTAACAACGTTCTTAACATGCCAGTTAAGCCACCGGATACTAATTCTGTTTGCGGCAATAATAGCGCCGCCTCTTTGTCCACCAACGACCTTGCATTCAAGGTTTGATGATCATCGACCGCATGAGGCAACGGCACAAATATGGCGCAACGCCCCGATGCAGCAACCTCTGCAACAGTTAACGCACCAGCACGACAAATAATGATATCTGCCCAGCTATAAGCGCTAACCATGTCATCAATAAACTCCGTCACATCCCACTGGCATTGAGCACTATCTGCTTCACCTGCCTCACCTAACTTAGTGCGATAAGCAGTCGTTACCGCTTCAACATGGCCTTTGCCACATTGATGCTGAACAACAAGTTTGGTGTTGGACTCTTGCATTAGCGCTTTAAGCGCATTCAAGGCTTTGGGCACCTGCTCGTTTAAGCATTGCGCGCCAAGACTGCCGCCAACAACCAACAAATTATAATCATTCCCATGAACAGCCTTTTCCGGAACGGCATTAAATTCATTGCGCACCGGATTGCCGACCCATTTTGCTTTGGGATTACCCTGAAAACTTTGATCAAACCCAACTAATAAGCGCTTGGCGACATGACTCAATAGTCGATTGGTCATGCCGGGAACCGCGTTTTGTTCATGAATAACCACTGGCACGCCCATCAACCAGGCAGCAATACCGCCAGGGCCACTGGCAAACCCGCCCATTCCCAACACCACGCTTGGTTTGAATTTGCGGATCACCTGAATGGCTTGCCAAATCGCTTTAATAATCAAAAATGGCGCCGCTAATAAGCGCATCACACCATTACCGCGAACCCCTGACACATCAATAAAACTGATGTCAAAGCCGGCTTTTGGCACTAACTGAGCCTCCATTCTGGCAGGTGTACCCAACCAATGGATTTGCCAGCCCTGCGCCTGCAATTCTCTGGCAACAGCGATACCGGGGAATATATGCCCACCAGTACCACCAGCCATGACCAGTAAACGCTTACTCATGAACGCCCCCGGCGATAATCAATATCAGCATCAAAAGGAGGTTCATCGTCTCCAATAAGCTCTTGATCATAGTCAGCGTTTACATCATCCATAAAATCATCCAGCTCATCGGTATCCAGCACTTTTCTGGATACTGTTTCAGAATCAGACTCTGATTCTTGCTTGGAACGTCGGCTAAAAAGACTTTTCCACTTACTGGTTTTCGTTTCTTCCTGAGAGTCGCTAATCTCTGCTGAGACAGCTTCTTGGGATTTAGATTCAGATTTAGAGTGAGCTGCGCGCTTTTTATCACTTTTACTCATGGCTTGCACGCCCATGACGCGTAACTCAAAATCAATCCGCACCAGTATCGACACGGCAATACACATAATGATCAAACTGGAACCGCCAGAACTCACCAAAGGTAAGGTCAAGCCCTTGGTGGGCAGCACGCCAGAACTAGCTCCAACATTCACAGCGGTTTGAAAAGCAATCCAAACCCCAATGGCATAAGCCAGATAAGCTTCAAAAGCCAAGTTCTTTTGTAACGCACGGTTGCCAATAACCAGCGCTTTCACCACGATAAAAAAGAGCAATCCGAGAATCGCAATCACCCCGGTGAAGCCCAGCTCTTCTGCAATAATAGCGACAATAAAGTCGGTATGCGCTTCGGGAAGAAACTCTAACTTTTGTAAGCTATTTCCCAAACCTTGACCAAACAGGTCTCCACGACCAAACGCCATTAACGACTGAGTAAGCTGATAACCAGTACCAAAAGGGTCAGCCCAGGGGTCTAAAAACGCGGTGACACGCTTCATGCGGTATTCTTCAAACACAATCAAGGCAACAACCGCCGAAATACCAGCAAACGCCAAGCCGAAGAACTGCCACAATTTCGCGCCAGCCAGAAATAACAAGCTCACGGTCGTGGCGAACATCACAATGACTGTGCCCAAATCAGGCTGTTTAAGTAATAACAATGCCAACACAAAGAAAACGATCAGCGGCTTAATAAAGCCTTTGATATTCTCCGTTACTTCACCATAACGACGAACCAGATAACCCGCCAGATAGCAGAAGAAAAACAGCTTTGCCGGCTCTGCGGCTTGTACCGTAAAGGGGCCAATCACAAGCCAGCGGGTACTACCATTAACGGTGCGCCCTACCACTAATACAGCTAACAACAATAAAATCGCTAATAACAAGAGCCAGCCATTGCTCGCTTTCCACCACGACATGGGGATCATCATAGTGATCATGCCGGCTGAGCAGGCGATTGCCATGTAAATGCCGTGGCGGATGGAAAAATGGAACGGATTGTTAAACATCCTCTCAGCGACGGGAATGGACGCAGATGTCACCATCACAAAGCCCAAACACAACAAGGCAAAGGCCACCAAAACCAACATAACGTCGTAGGCTTTATATTGCTTGCTCTTCTCATATCGCTGTTGAAACAACTGCTGCAATGAACCAGACACAGAAAAACTCGAACCCTGCGTCTCATGGCGCATGGGTCGAGTTGGATGCTGTGGATGCATTGCAGAACCTAACATCAGGACAGAGCCTCCACTGAATCAATGAAACATTGACCACGATGCTCATAGTTACGGAACATATCCAAACTGGCACAGGCAGGAGACAACAATACCGCATCACCTTCGTTAGCCACTTTAGCCGCTTCGGCTACCGCAGTCGGCAAATCAGCCACAAGCTTGGCATCAGCCTTAAGCTGTTTCAGAAGAAGAGCGTCTTTGCCGTACAGGAATAAGTGATCGACCTGTTGCTCAAAGGTTTCTCTTAACGGAGACAAGTCCGCCTGTTTGCTGTCACCACCGGCTAATAAAATAAGCTGCCCCAAAATAGTAGGGCGCAAACCATGAACTGCCGCTAGTGTCGCGCCTACATTGGTCGCCTTGGAATCGTTGATCCAATCAACGCCATATTTATTGCTGACTTTCTGGCAACGATGAGGTAACCCGGCAAATTGAGTCACCGCCTGAATAATGTCAGCATCACGAATGCCCAACGACTTGGCCATGGCAGCGGCAGCCTGAATGTTCATCAGGTTATGCACGCCTGCCAGCTTGATCTCACTCGCAGGTAAAAAGCGCTCGCCGTTATAGGTAATAGCAGACTTATCTTCCGTTAAACCCCAGCCACCTTCTTTATTTTCGGCTGAGAAATACTGAACAGATATACCAGAAACAATCAGGTCAGGGCTTGGCAGGGTATGAATGTCATCCAGATTACAAACCACCTGCTTTGCATTGTCATAAATACGCAGTTTCGCAGCGGCGTAATCATCGAAGTCCGAGTATCGATCCATGTGATCGTCGGTAATATTCAAGATACAGGCAACGTCTGCTTGCAAGCTGTCGGTACTTTCCAACTGAAAACTGGATAACTCTAAAATAAATACGTCTGCATCAGCATGGGTTTCCAGTAACTGCAATGCTGGCGTGCCGATATTGCCACCTAGCGCAGGTTTCAGCCCTGCCTGGGACACAATTTCTTGCAACAAGGACACAACCGTAGACTTACCGTTAGAACCCGTTACTGCCAATAATGATTTATTCGGCATCCATTCATTGAAGAACAAGGCGAACAGCTCGATGTCCCCCATCAAGATTTTGCCGTCTTGTGAAGCCTTGGCGATAGCGGGTGTACTCAAAGCAATACCTGGGCTGACAACCAACACATCAGCCTGCTGTAACATTGCCTCGTCTAACTTACCCAAGGTAACAGGTATCGGTAAATCAATGGATTCGAGCACTCTGGTATCCATCGCGCTTAGAGTTAGCCCCAGGCTTTTTTGGTGCTGTAATAAAAAACGCACGCACGACAAGCCGGTGATACCCAAGCCAATCACTGCGATGTTTTTATTTTTTAAACAGCTCACACTTCTCATCAATTCTCTTACCTTAGCTCTTATCTTAATTCTTATCTTAATTTAAGCGTCGCTAAACCAATCAGCACCAAGATGATAGAAATAATCCAAAAACGAACAATCACTCTAGGCTCTGGCCAACCTTTCAGTTCATAGTGGTGATGAATAGGCGCCATACGGAAAATACGCTGCCCGCGCAGCTTGAAAGACCCTACCTGTAAAATCACCGATAGCGCTTCCATTACAAATACACCGCCCATGATCACCAACACTAATTCCTGACGAACCAAAACAGCCAAGATGCCTAATGCACCGCCTAACGACAAGGAACCGACATCGCCCATAAACACTTGCGCCGGATAAGTGTTGAACCACAAAAAGCCTAACCCGGCACCCACAATGGCAGTACACACCACGGCCAATTCGCTGGTCAGGGGCAAATGTGGAATATTCAAATAAGCGGAAAAGTTCACGTTTCCGGTCACATAAGCAAAAATAGCAAAAGCCCCTGCAACCAGAATCGTTGGAACAATGGCCAAGCCGTCCAAACCGTCGGTCAGGTTCACCGCATTACTGGTTCCCACGACAACGAAGTAAACCACCACCACGAAAAACAGGCCAAGCTGTGGCATCACTTCTTTGAAGAAAGGAATAATCATCGCGGTTTCATTCGGATCCTGACTGGTCGCATACAGGTAAAACGCCACCACAATGGCAACGGTCGATTGCCAGAAGAACTTCCAGCGGGCAATTAAGCCTTTGGAATCTTTGCGGATCACTTTGCGATAGTCATCCACAAAGCCAATGATGCCGTAAGAAACAATAATGCCAATCGTCACCCATACGTACTTATTACTTAAATCAGCCCACAGTAAGGTGCTGATCAAAATAGCAGCCAAAATCAGTACACCACCCATCGTTGGAGTTCCAGACTTGGACAAATGCGATTTAGGCCCGTCATCACGCACGGTCTGACCAATTTGCATGGTTTGTAAATAGCGAATAACCCGAGGCCCCATCAAGATGGCAATCAATAACGCCGTTAACGTGCTCATAATGGCGCGCATCGTCAAATAGGAAAAGACGTTAAATCCAGGGTCGACGAATTGCTCTAACCACTGAGCAAGGAGGATTAACATGCCATCAGCCCCCTAAAGCGTTCCAACTTTCCCAACGGAGATTCCTCCAGGGCAGATACCACTCTTTCCATCCTGGCACTACGAGATCCTTTCACCAGAATACTGAGATCACACTTTTCATTGCGTAAATCTTCTGTCATCTGAGCCACTAACTCGTCAACATCAGTGAAATGCTTTCCACGCGCTTCCATCATGTCGCTACTGTGCTGGCTTAACACACCCAAGGTATACATGCGGTCAATACCACCTTGCTTTGCATATTCACCTACCTGTTCGTGGTAATAGCGAGCTTTTTCGCCCAATTCCGCCATATCACCCAATACCAGAATGCGACGTCCTGAGAAACTGCCAAGTAAATCAATGGCAGCATTAACAGAAGCCACGTTAGCATTGTAAGTGTCATCCAATAGGCGCACCTGGTTGGTCAATTGCTTCACATTCAAGCGACCGTGAATTTGCTGCATGTTTTGCAGCCCCATCTTCACATCTTCCAATGTTGCACCAACCGACATGGCTAATGCCGCAGCCACCAGCGCATTGTTCACGTTGTGCATACCCGGAATAGGTAAATCGACCCAAACCGAGCCTTGTGGTGTGCGCAAATCAAATTGGGCACACCCATTCATACCCAGCGTGACCTCATCGGGCATATAGTCAGCCATTTGCTCCATGGAAAAGGTTTCTTGAACTGCATGAGCAGACTTACCTTTCCAGAACTCATAAAACTGGCTATCTAAATTCAAGATTGCTTTGCCACCATCACGCAAACCTTTGAAGATTTCTCCCTTTGCTCGCGCAACCCCAAGCAAAGAGCCAAATCCTTCGAGATGCGATGCAGCAGCATTGACGATAGTAGAAACATCAGGGTTTACCAAGCCACAGGTATAGGCGATTTCGCCTCTGTGATTTGCGCCCATTTCGACAACAGCGAAATCGTGAGTTTTATCCAAACGCAATAGGGTCAGGGGAACACCGATGTCATTGTTAAAGTTGCCTTCGGTGGCCAACACGTTGCCGCGACAAGATAAAATGGATGCCACCATTTCTTTAACTGTGGTTTTACCGCAGCTTCCGGTAATGCCAACAGTACGAGGATTCACCTCTTCTTTCACCGCAGCACCTAATCTACCCAACGCTAGTTTGGTGTCGCTGACTTTAATTTGCGGAACGGGAACATCCACCCAATGATCCACAATCGCCGCCACCGCGCCTTTATCAATAGCCTGTTGAATAAATTCGTGACCATCGAAGTTCGGCCCGGTCAGGGCAATAAATAAATCACCGGCGACAATCTTGCGGGTATCCGTACTCACACTGGAAATTTCCAGATTCTCACCTTGCAGCGAACCATCAACTTTTCCAGCAATCCAATCTAGTGTTGTGGAAATCATCGCTCTTCCCCTTGTAAAAGTGTGTTCAGGTAATTGCGTTCGTCATAGGGCAATGTTTGCCCATTTATTATTTGGTAGGTTTCATGGCCCTTACCTGCCAGTAACACCAAGTCATCTGGTGTCGCTTTTCGCAAAGCTGTTTTAATCGCTTCTTTACGATCCGGCACAATCAAAATGTGCTCTGAGTCTGGCCTATCCATGCCCGACAAAATATCCTGGATAATATCCTGAGTATTTTCACTGCGGCTGTTATCGCTGGTCAGAATAATCGCATCTGCACCTTGCTCTGCCGCCTTACCCATTAATGGACGCTTGCCTTGATCCCGCTCTCCGCCACAACCAAACAAGCACCAAAGCTTGCCTTTCATGTGTATTTTCAACGAGGCCAGCACTTGTTCCAGTGCGTCAGGAGTATGGGCATAATCAACAACAAAAGTTGCACTGGGCTTACCGCTGCCAGTTAAGTGGTTTTTTTCAGAACGGAACAGCTCCATTCTACCGGGAACCGGCTGTATCTGCCCCAGGCATTTTTCCAGCTCGGATAGTTCTGCACCCAAACAGAGATACGCCGCCACTGCGCCAATCAGGTTGGCAACATTGAATTCACCCAATAATGAAGTAGTTACCGGCACCTCACCCCATGAGGTATGCAATATGAAACTAATTCCGCGATTGGAATACCGAACCTCTCTGGCGATACAGAACAAGCCTTGCTCAGGCGTTGCTATTTCTACGCCAAAGAAGACAGGTGTTACGCCTTCCGGCATCATGGCTAACCAGTTTTTATGCTCAGCATCACCGGCATTCAAAATCATATGTTTCAAGCCTGGCTGCTTTAACAACATACGTTTGGCTTTTGCGTACTCTTCCATATCACCGTGATAATCAAGGTGATCACGACTTAAATTGGTGAAAATAGCCACGTCGGTATGCAAATGCTTGATACGGCTTTGCACCATCGCGTGTGATGAGGCCTCAAAGGCGACGACGTCCGCACCTTCCGCGCTCAATTCCGCCAAAATGCGATGCATGGTCACGGCAACGGGCGTGGTATTAATGGTTTCTTGCAAATCACCCAAAAAGCCAGCACCTAACGTGCCGATGAGAGCCGCTTTCTTATGCAGCAACTGACCAAGCTGAGCGGCAAAATGCGCAGTCGAGGTTTTACCATTGGTTCCAGTAACAGCAATGGTCTTCATGCTCTGTGAAGGCTCACCATAAAAGGCTTCTGAGAGCTCTGACAAACGATGGAACAAATCATAGAACTTAATAATGATACTGTGCTCACGCATTTCAGTATCGCCATGCTCTGATTCATCTTCTGTTTCAGCAATGATCACTTTTGCCCCAAGGCTAACCGCTTGAGGAATAAACTCACGCCCATCCTGACGATGGCCGTTTACTGCCACAAAGGCTTTGTGAATACCCACTTCACGGCTATCAATGGCCAAATCGACAATGTCGATAGAAGGCGCTTCAATACCGAAAGGTTGTAATAGGGTTTTTAAATCCCTTGTTTGCCATTTAGGAGTCATGCTTTCCTCCCCTAAATTCCTGGCTTTCATAGGTTTCCTTGTTATGCGAGGCAATAGACGATACATCTCGACCATCTGGCGGTACATTCAACATTTGCAATGCCCCTGACATGACGCGAGAAAAGACAGGAGCGGCGGTATCACCGGAATAATACAAATCACCACTAGGCTCATTAATCATGATCACCACAGCCAACTGTGGGTCAGATACTGGTGCCAAGCCCGCAAAGATATTGACGTATTCTTCCCCATATCCACCCGCAACCGCTTTACGGCTGGTTCCGGTTTTACCGGCTACACGATACCCAGGCACTTTCGCTTTGGTGCCGGTTCCACCCGGTAAAACCACGTGTTCCATCATCTCAACAATGGCTTGCGCAGTGTTAGCGGATAACACACGCTCTTTTTCCACTTTGTGCCCGGATGATTTCACAATAGATAGCGGCAACTTGTAACCACCGTTCCCCAGAACCGAGTACATACGCGCCAACTGCAATGTCGTCACCGACAAGCCATAACCAAAAGACAAAGTGGCTAATTCAAAGTCAGACCAACGATGGCGATCATGGAAAATACCTGAGCTTTCGCCCAGCATGTTAGTGCCAGTGTCACCGACCAACCCCATGCTGTGATACAAATCGATAAAGTGCTCTTTAGGAATAGAGAGCGCCAGTTTAGACGTTCCCATATTGCTGGACTTCTTGATAATTTCGATGAGATCGACTTTGCCGTAGTTGTGAGAATCCTGAACGATACTGCCCCCCACTCGCATCCAGCCGGGATTAGTATCAATGATGGTTTGCTCGTTGGCACTGCCGAATTCCAAAGCGCCAATAACCGCTAACGGTTTTACCGATGAGCCCGGCTCAAAGGTGTCGGTAATGGCTCGGTTACGAATGCGATGTGCCGACACGTTATGACGATTATTAGGATTAAAAGAAGGGCTATTGACCAGCGCCAGCAACTCTCCGGTATGTACGTCTGCAACAACGGCGGAACCAGAGGTAGCCTTAAGATATTGTACAGCCTGCTTCAGCTCTCGATAAGCGAGTGCCTGAATGCGCTGGTCAATAGTTAACTGGATATCAAGCGGTTCCTTGCCTTTCTCTTGCGACAACAGTTCCACCTGTCGACCTTTCGCATCACGACGAATACGGCGCTTGTCTGGTGTACCGCTCAAATGCTCGTCGTAAACACGCTCAATACCTTCAATGCCGCGATCATCTACATCGGTAAATCCGATCAAATGTGCAGATACTTCCCCGGTAGGGTAATAACGGCGAGACTCATTTCTTAAATGCAATCCGGGAATTTTCAGCTGCTTAACATAGTTCGCCATGGCAGGTGAAACCTGACGTTGAACATAAACGAAACGACGTTTTGGATCTTCAACTTGAGCCGTCAGCTCTTCCAGAGACTGACCGAGCACTTCTGCCAACGCTTCCCAACGGCGAGTATCCGCTAGCGCATTATTTTCATGAATGATTTTGGGATCTGCCCAAATGGCTTTTACAGGCACACTCACCGCCAATTCCTGACCGTTACGATCCAGAATCAAGCCTCGGTGTACCAAACGCTCGCGAGTTCGGATAGTCCGGTTATCGCCCTGCTTGATTAACATGTCGGGCTCAACCACCTGGATATAGGCAGCTCGAACCGCCAAGCCAGTGAAAACCAGACTCACTGCCGCCAGAACAGTCAAAAAGCGCCACTGAACCAAACGTGGCGTTTGCGTGCCTTTAGCTTGCTTCAACGGTTTTGCCATTCTGTTAGCTGCTCGATTAGACATTACTTCACCCTCACCACAACTTCTTCATCGGGTGCTGGGCGATACATGCCAAGCTGCTTTTCAACGCGGGATTCAATGCGGTTGTGTTCAGTCAGAGCACTTTGCTCCAGAACCAGATTACGCCATTCCACATCCAGCAAATCGCGCTCCGCCATCAAGGTTTCCTTGGCGATTGAGAGCTGACGATTATGGTGTGTACCAAGAATTACGGAGATCGCACTTGCTACAACCATCAAAAACAACAAAACTCGCACGGGGTGGCGAGTCAAATCTGAGGCGATAATACCAACTAAATTAAAGTTGGTTTGAGTCTTGGGTGTCATAACTTTTCTGCCACCCGCAACACCGAGCTCCGAGCCCGAATATTGTCCTCGATTTCTTTAGCGGAAGGTTTAATCGCCTTGCCAATGGTTTTCAAAACTCTTGATGCGGCAATTTCAGATTCTAAAATAGGCATTCCATGAGGGACTTTCATGCCTTGGCTTTGTTCCCGCATAAAACGTTTAACAATACGATCCTCTAAAGAGTGGAAACTGATCACCGCCAAACGTCCGCCGCTTTTTAATGCCTCAGCAGCAGCTTTCAAGCCCGTTTCAATTTCGCCCAATTCATTGTTTACGTGAATACGAATCGCCTGAAAACTGCGTGTAGCCGGATGCTTATGCTTGTCTTTCACAGGCACAGCTTCATCAATTAATTTGGCAAGCTGCAATGTGGATACAATGGGATTCTCATCACGAGTCGTCACAATGGCATGAGCAATACGCTTGCCAAATTTCTCTTCACCATATTCTTTGATCACGCGAGTAATTTCGTCAGCCTCGGCATGAGCCAGCCAGTCAGCAGCGCTTTCACCTCTAGAGGTGTCCATGCGCATATCCAGCTTACCGTCACGAGAAAAACTAAAGCCTCGCTCGGCATCATCCAACTGAGGAGAAGACACGCCTAAATCCATCAAAACACCATCCACCTTGCCTTGTAACCCTTGTTCCTCAATCACATGGCCTAAGTGAGAGAAAGGCACATGAAAAATCGTAAAGCGAGGATCAGAAGCCAGCGCTTTGGCTGCTTCAATGGCTTGTGGATCACGATCCAATGCAATTAGGCGTCCCCTGTCAGAGAGAGCCTGCAAAATGTGGCGGGAATGACCACCACGACCAAAGGTAGCGTCAACATATACACCGTCTGCATTAATGTGTAATGCATCAATGGATTCCTGAAGTAGCACAGATGTGTGGGTAAAAGTGCCAGTGTTCATAGGGAGAAATCCTGGAGGTTCTCGGTGAGTTCAAAATTGGCGTTTTGTTCAGCTTCAATGTCAGCTTGAACCTGTTGATTCCATGCCTCGGTAGACCAGATCTCAAACTTGTTGAGTTGTCCGACTAACATGATGTCTTTGCCAAGATTCGCGTGTTGACGCAGTGGTGCAGAGAGTAGAAAACGACCATTTTTATCCATTTCACCTTCCATAGCATATCCAAGCAATAGTCTTTGTAGACGGCGTTCCGCCGGGTTCATGCTGGATAAACGACTAAGCTTTTGCTCAATCTCTTCCCATTCAGGGAGTGGGTAAAGCAGCAAACATGGCTGTTTGATATCAATTGTGCAAACGAGCTGTCCCTGACAATCGTCCAGCAAGAGCTGACGGTAGCGCGTTGGCACCGTTACTCGCCCTTTAGTGTCCAGACTGATTGCGTTAGCGCCGCGGAACATTCCCCTAGCCCAAAAGTTGTTTTTGTTATTTGAATCGACACAAAAGATGACTACTGTTCAAACAGATCCACTTTATGCCACTTTTACCCACAATTCACAGTTTAGGAACCACACCCTGCCCCTGTCAAGCTAAAAAAAGTATCTTCAGCGATTCGCCCAGGTTCTTTTCTCAGCAATAAAAGAAAAGTGCTTAAAAAGGAAAAACTTAAGGAAGAGTACGAAAAATCAGCCTTGACGATTTTTTCTCGTGTAAAAATGTGCTTTGATAGGAGAAATACTAAATTGGGTTAGATATAGCGCCGGATACGTTTCAATAGCCAGCGATAACATGTGTTCTTCTTAGTAGAAGAACTAGAGATAGAAAACAAGTCGCACCGTATCAATACGATATAAAAAACGAGCACAAGAACGACAAGAACAATAAGGCTACGAATATGAACAACTGCATTCTCGCCATTGACCAGGGCACAACCTCCAGTAGAGCCATCGTATTCGGTGAAGACAGCTCGATACTATTTACCGAGCAGCAAGAATTCCCACAGCATTATCCTGCCGATGGCTGGGTTGAGCACAACCCGGAAGATATCTGGCAAACCACCTTGAATGTCTGTAAAGCCGTAATCACCAAAGCACAAAAAACTGGCGCCAATATTGTTTCTATCGGTATCACCAATCAACGGGAAACCACAGTCGTATGGGACAGAGAAACTGGCAAGCCCATCTATAATGCCATCGTCTGGCAAGACAGACGCACCGCAAAGCTCTGTGATGAACTGAAACAAGCCGGGCATGGTAAAGATGTGAGTACACGCTCTGGGTTGTTGCTGGATCCATATTTCTCTGCCACCAAAATAAGCTGGATACTGGACAACGTCGCCGGCGCTCGTGAACAGGCAGAGCAAGGTAAGCTTGCCTTTGGCACCATAGACACCTTTTTAATCTGGCGCTTAACAGGCGGCAAAGTTCACGCCACCGACGTTACCAATGCCAGCCGCACCAACCTGTACAATATTCATGATTTAGCCTGGGATGAAACATTGCTGCAATTGTTCAATGTGCCCTCCTCTTTGTTGCCGCAAGTATTGGAATGTGCTGATGATTACGGCACTACCGACCCCAATGTATTAGGTGTACAGCTTCCCATTCAAGGCGTCGCGGGCGATCAACAAGCCGCTACCATCGGACAATGCGGTTTCCACAAAGGTGATATAAAGAGTACCTATGGCACGGGATGCTTTGTGTTACTGAACACTGGCGATGAAGTGCTGCAATCACAAAATCACCTGCTTTCAACTATTGCCTACCAAATAAATGGCACCGTTCATTATGCACTGGAAGGTTCTATTTTTATTGCCGGAGCTGCCGTGCAATGGTTACGTGATGGTATTAATGTCATTGAACACGCCAAACAAACCGAAGCGCTCGCCAAATCCCTCAGTTATGACCACGGTGTGTATATGGTGCCAGCTTTTGCTGGAATGGGAGCCCCTTATTGGGAACCAAACGCCAGAGGTGCGATATTCGGTCTAACTCGCGGAACGACGGAAGCGCATTTAAGCCGAGCCGCACTTGAGTCTGTGTGTTATCAAACCAGCGATCTATTACAAGCGATGGCAAAAGACGGTGTGCAAGCCGAGTCATTGAATGTAGACGGTGGCATGGTGGCGAATGACTGGGTATGCCAGTTTCTGGCCGATGTGTTGGATAAACCGGTGAACCGCCCGAAAGTCATGGAAACCACGGCATTAGGTGCGGCGTATTTGGCAGGATTAAAAGCAGGAATTTACGCTTCGACCAACGACCTGTTGCAACATCGTAAACTCGACAAACACTTTAGTCCGAACATGCCATCGTCACAGCGAGATGAATTACTACAAGGTTGGCAATCAGCAATACAAGCAACTTTGACGTTTAAGCATTAAAATACAAGTACATGTACATTAAAAACGAGGCTGAAATTGTAAAATTCAGCCCTTTTGAATCACTGCCGATATACTGATGCAAAGGAAGACTGGATCCATAGCGGAAAAAACGATTTAAGAAAAAGATGATACCGAATGCCTAAGATAGTCCTATTCACAGCACTACTATTGCTTAACCTGTCAGCGTTCAGCTTGCCTGTTTTTGCCCAGCAGAAGCAATTTAATCGCAGTGAAACCGACACAAGCATAAGCTTCGACTATATGTGGCAGGATTCATCGGAAGTTGCCCACACACTTCATTTTACTTTTGAAAAGGCCAAGCTACAGGAACAGTTCCGTCATACCAAGGCCTATCGCAAAGAAATCGCGTTGCGTTATGTGTATATTGCCTTGCAAAAAGAAGTACAGAAAATCAGCCCAAAGGACGCTAAAATTCAAATTCGCAAGCTGCCTCAGGAAATACAAATTCAGGTAAAAGCTACTTCTGGAGAAAAACAAAAAGAATGGCTCGACGCCATGCTACAAGCGAAAGAAGAAGCTTTCGATAATTACCTAAACGAAAACCACTATAATCGCTACAAAAGCCCAACAGGGGAAGAAGGGGTAAAACCGGATCACACCCGCTTTATTAAAGAAAATATTGAGTTATTGCTCCCGGTAGCCCAAGCGATTTACGACAAACTACTGGAAGACAGCTCTACTCGCGCTTACGTCAACCTGTTACTCAGCTGGATCCAGAGCATTCCCTACAATCCTCTGGAAGACAGGCTTACATCCAATGGTTCTGGCTATCTTCCACCTTCGGATGTGATTAACAGCAACCTGGGCGATTGCGATAGTAAAGCCGTACTCACTGCCGCCTTACTGCGTTCCTTACTTCCCAAACTCAGCATGGTCGTCATATATCTACCCAATCACGCTATGCTTGGGGCGAGCCTTCCACACAGAGAAGATGAGCTAACGGTGAATATCAATGGTATGGATTATTTGCTGTTGGAACCCACTGGGCCAGCACTATTAAAAGCGGGAGAGATTGCTGAGTCGAGCCGTTACTTTCTCGACAGTGGCATGTTTACCCATGAGAAAGTGCCTTGAGACAACAAAAAGCGCCTTTATTCAGCTAAAATCTCACCGTTGGAATTACTCACTCTATTCTTCCCCGCTTTTTTAGAGCGATACAGGTTTTTATCCGCTTCTTGCAATAAATCAATTCGCTTGGAATCCTTTTGCGGGTAAATACTCGCCACCCCACCACTAACAGTCACGATACTATCAACCGATGAATATTCGTGAGGCAATGCTATTTTCATTACGGCTTTTCGAACCCGGTCGGCTAAATCCAGAGCCTTCTTTTCGGGGCAATTAGGCCACACAAAGACAAACTCTTCGCCGCCATATCGAGCCACGAAATCCCCAGCTCTTCGCGCTTGAGAAGACAAGGCAACAGCCACTCGCGCCAAGCAATCATCTCCAGCAACATGACCGTAATTATCGTTGTAAGGTTTAAAGGAATCGATATCAAACATACCGATTGAAATGGGGTACTGATTACGAATAGCTCTGCGCCACTCTTGTTCAAAGGTATCATCAAAGTAGCGTCGGTTTGGGATCTTGGTTAAACCATCAATATTAACCATTTGCTCCAGCAAATCGGTCTTCAACTTGAGCAAAACCTGATTTCTCACCCGCGCTTTCACCAACGCCATATTATAAGGTTTGGTCACATAGTCAGCCGCGCCCATATTCAGGCCACGAACCTCGTCATCTGGTGAACATTTACTGGTAGAAAAGATGATGGGAATGTCTTTTGTTGCAGGGTTCGTCCTTAATTCATGACACACTTCGTAGCCATTCATATCGGGCATGAGTATATCCAGCAAAATGGTATCGGGAAGCTCATGCTCCGCCAATTCCAAAGCCTCTGCCCCGGAACTGGCGGTTAGAATGTCGAATTCATCCTGAAGTGTATGTATTAACATGTCCTTATTAATAGATTCATCGTCAACAATTAATACCGTTGGTCGATTTAACTGACTTCCCACACAACTACCTTATTTACTCTATTTAGATGAACCCAGAATAAGAACATGCTTTGTTTTACAGATTTTCCTCGGCAAACTCGGCTAATCTGCTTCGTACCACGCCATCCAGGTTAATATTCGCACTGCCGGAGAAGTTCTTAAACTTCTCAACCAAATAGGTCAAACCGGAAGTGACTGGAGACAAATAGTTACTATCAATTTGCGCTAAGTTACCGCCACATATAAGTTTAGTACCTTCTCCACAACGAGTAATAATAGTTTTTAATTGTGATGCTGTCAGATTTTGAGATTCGTCCAGAATGACAATTGCATTCTGAATACTACGACCACGCATGAAGTTCACCGACTTAAACTGAATATTGGCCTTCTCCATAATATAGCTCATGGAACCAGTCACATTCTCGTCGTTCTTATGCAACACTTCCAAAGAGTCGGTAATTGCCGCCAACCAGGGCGCCATTTTCTCTTCTTCAGTTCCCGGCAAGAAACCAATAGACTCAGCAATTTCCGGCGTGCTTCTGGTGACGATGATCTTGTCGTACATATTTTTCTCGACCACCATTTCCAAAGCCGCAGCCAACGCCAGCAAGGTTTTACCGCTACCAGCCGGGCCGGTCAAAATCACCAGATCAATCTGAGGGTCGAGCAAGGCATGTAGCGCCATGGCCTGGCCTATGTTTTTCGGGCTAATGCCCCAAGCGCTACGCCCCATCAAACGTTCGTAGCCCATGTCGAGAAGCTCAATGTTTTTCTCGTCCATGTATTCCACGATCGCGGCAAAATTCTCCGATTGATCCAGAATGAACTCGTTTATGTAGGCCTCTGGCAACACATCACGGCTGATTGTGTGAATGGTATCGCGGCCTTCAGAACGGCTCTCGACCGATTTTACGCTATCCCAGAAATTGCCTTCAAAACGGTAATAGCCTTTGAACAGGAATTGAATATCGCTGATCAGCTGATCGGTTCGATAATCCTCTACCAAGGCCATGCCTGCGCCTTTTGCTTTCAGGCGCATGTTGATGTCTTTGGTCACTAACACCACTTGTCGAGGCGCTTTGACTTTCTGCAAGTACAACGCCGCGCTAATGATGTTGTTGTCGTTCTCGTTCTTGGTGAACACCTTTTGCTCATCGGTCATCGTATGATCAGCAAATATCGACAAACGGCCGGTTGGCGCTGACTCACCAGCGGTTGTGCCAGCTAAACTAACACCATCAACCATTTGTTCTGGCGTTGCATCACGCAGAACATCTTCCATTGCACGTATCGACACTCGAGCATCGCGGGCAACATCTTTTTTACTGTCTTTAATGTAATCCAGCTCTTCCAATACGGTCATTGGAATAACAACGTCATGCTCCTTGAAAGATAAAAAAGCGAGAGGTTCGTGAAGAAGAATATTGGTATCGAGTACGTATAGTTTGGTTTGAGAGGCAGGTTCTTTTGGCATTCGCTTCTCCGAGTCGATTTGTGGTATCTGGCTTTCGCGAGCCCGAAATACAGAAGCTCACGTTTACCAACCCGAGCTTGTCAGGCAAGCTCTACTTACAAGTTATAGCCAACTTTATGCTTCCCACAATAAAACACTTTTATCTGACATTCACCTACTTTATTTGCCAGATTGCGTTTCATTTAATCAATCAACCTATTGAAGTTGATCCAGCTCACGCAAGTGCAGTGAAAAAATATGAATTACTGCTTTGTGAGAATGGGATCAGAAACGATTCTCCGGTAGAATTCACGCTTTTCCCGAAAACTCGGCGCTACATACCTGTACCAAACTATCTGTCATCCGTAGAGAATTAGGAGCAAACCCTCAGCCCTGCTTTTCACTTGATGAATCGACGAAGCGGCTGTGGAGCCTACATGGAAGTATCCACGGCGAGTTTGCGATAAATCTCTACGGATGACTGACAATTAAACACAGCTATTTAGTTACTATAGTATTAGCGCATTAACAGATGTAAAACGAATTTAATGAATCAAACAGCAGCTTTTTATCCTGGCCAACGCTGGCTCAGTAATGCCGAAATGGAACTCGGACTTGGTACTGTCATTGCCGTCACAGACAGAGCGATCAATTTATTATTTCCAGCGACGGGAGAAGGTCGCAATTACGCCATAAAAGACGCCCCGCTGACCCGCGTCGCCTTCAGTGCTGGCGATACGGCTGACCACGCAGAAGGTTGGAGTTTCAGTATCGAATCGGTACAAGAGCAAAACGGCATGCTGACTTATTTTGGCGTCCGTAGCGACTCAAAAGAAAAGGTGGAAGTAAAAGAAACCTTTTTAGCACACGATTTCCAACTGAACGCCCCTGAACAACGCTTATTCAGTGGTCAGTTTGACAACCCCAAATGGTTCGATATTCGTAAGCAATGTCTGTTACAACAGCATGCACACCTAACCTCACCCTTATTAGGTTTTGTTGGCGCACGAGTAGAACTGATTCAACACCAGATCCACATTGCCCGAGAAGTGGGTCAACGTTTCGCACCACGTGTTTTGCTAGCTGACGAAGTGGGTTTGGGTAAAACCATCGAAGCGGCGTTGATTATCCACCAGCAACTATTAACCGGCAGAGCGCAGCGCGTGCTAATTGTTGTGCCTTCAAGTCTGGTGCATCAATGGCTGGTTGAAATGCTGCGCCGGGTCAACCTCGCCTTTGCTATTTTTGATGAAGAACGCTGTGACGCAGCCAGTGAAGATGGCGGCAATCCTTTTGAAAGCGAACAGCTGATTTTATGCAGTCTCGATTTCCTGACCGAGAACGAAAAATACTTCGGCCTTGCCCGCGATGCGGGCTGGGATTTATTGGTCGTAGACGAAGCCCATCACCTACGCTGGAGTCCGCAAGAAGCGTCTCAGGAATATCAGGTTGTTCAGGAAATTGCAGCTAACACCAAAGGCGTGCTTCTGCTTACTGCTACACCAGATCAACTTGGTCATGAAAGCCATTTCGCTCGCTTACGATTATTAGATGCCGACCGCTTTCATGATTACCAACGTTTTATTGAAGAAGAACAACAATATGCTGAGCTGGCGCAAGCCATTGCGCCTTTATTGAGCATTCTTGATTCTGGTACAAGCCATATCGACACGCTAAGCCTTGAACATATTAAGGCAATAGAATCCTTTGCAGGTAAGCAGGAGTGGTTGTCTGCACCTGAACAACTGAAACCAGACGCTATCAACAAGCTGATTTCCGAGTTGCTGGATCGACATGGAACCGGACGCTTATTGTTCCGTAACAGTCGCAACAATATTGCAGGTTTCCCGAAACGTATTCTGAATTCCTATCCATTAGCTATGCCTGCAACCTATAAAGAAGCGGCAGAAAGTGGCAAACCGGATATTCATCCAGAAGCGGGTTTACGTAAGCGTTTGGCTCCTGAAAAAGCCATGCTGGATGCCAAAGAATGGCACGATGAAGACCCAAGAGTCAGCTGGTTTATCGAAAAGTTACAAGCACTGCAAGGCAAGAAAGTCCTGACTATCTGTGCCAAAAGCTCCACAGCCTTAGCCTTGGCTGAAGCGGTTCGCTTAAAATCAGGCATTCGCACTGCGGTTTTCCACGAACACATGACTATTGTGGATCGCGATAAAGCCGCCAATTACTTCGCTCAAACCGAAGACGGTGCGCAAGTATTGATTTGTAGTGAGATCGGCAGTGAAGGACGCAACTTCCAATTTGCCCATCATCTGGTTCTGTTTGATTTACCATTAATTCCCGACTTGCTGGAACAGCGTATTGGACGCCTTGACCGTATCGGTCAAACTCAGGACATCAACCTGCATGTTCCTTACTTCGAAGGCTCAGCTCAGGAAGTGATGCTGAATTGGTATCATCAATCGCTGAATGCGTTCGAGCATACCTGCCCTACTGGCGGTGTAATCTATGAACAGGTGCGTGAAGAGTTAGGCAACTGTCTGCGTCAACCTCAAGATAGCGACGCTACAGCGCAGCTGATCGAATCGACCAAGCACCTACACCTGGACATGCTACAGAAGCTGGAACAAGGAAGGGATCGCCTGTTAGAACTGAATTCTTCGGGTCAGGGCAAAATCGCACCATTTATCGAATCCATCCAAGACTCCGATGATTCTCCTTATCTGGAGAAATTCATGAGTAATCTGCTGGATGGGCTTGGTGTTGCGCAAGAAGAGCGTGACGAGGAAACCTACTTCCTACGTCCAACTGAAAGCATGATCAGCACCTTGCCAGGTATGGATGATGAAGGTATGACGGTGACTTATGAAAGAAAAACCGCCACGCAACTAGAGCATGTTCACTTCCTGAGCTGGGATCATCCATTGGTGAATAACGCCATGGACATGCTGTTGGCGGAGAATAATGGTAAGAGCTCCGTTTGTCTGTTTACCGACAAAACCAAACCCGCCGGTTACTTTTGGCTGGAATGCCTATATGTGCTGACAGGTCACGCCGACAAGTCTTTGCAATTGCATCGTTTCTTGCCTCCAACACCAATCAATATCAGTCTTGATGCCAAGCAGACACTGATCACCGACGAGTTCCAGGATCTGCAATCAGTAAAAGGCAAGATAGGCCGCCAATTGTGTCAGGCTCTGAACAAACACATTACAAAGACATTGGAAAGCGCTTCACAACTCGCAGAAAAACAAGCCAACCAGATTATGCATACCCAAGCTGAACAGGTGAAACAGCTATTGGGAGATGAAATCAATCGCTTGTTATCTCTGAGCAAAATCAATCCATCGATTCGAGAAGAAGAAATCCAGTTTCTGCAAACTCAATATGATGGCTTGTTGAATGCCATTAGCAGCGCCAAGGTTCGTCTGGAAGCGGTTCGCCTGATCGTAAACAATCCATAAGCCTGTTTATTCAATGGCATGACTCTCAATGGCAATATTGAATTACCAACCACCCACCAATCCATACATTAAGGTCGTCTATCAAGACGACCATGTGTTGGTATTGGATAAGCCCAGTGGCTTGCTTACCGTGCCGGGAAAAGCGCTGGAACATAGAGATTGCCTGCAATTACGAGTGCAACGAGTCTTTCCCGAGGCTCGCATTGTGCATCGGCTGGATATGGCAACCTCCGGGCTTATCGTTATGGCTTTTGGAAAATCCAATCAAGGCGCGATAGGCAAGCAATTCGAACAACGGCAAGTAGACAAAACCTATCAGGCTCTGGTTTGGGAGCATATTGAGGATGATAGCGGCACTGTGTCTTTACCTCTTATTTGTGACTGGCCGAATCGCCCGAAACAAATGGTGGATCACGAAAGAGGCAAACCCGCCACTACACACTGGCAGGTCAAGTCACGCAACCTGGAAAACAATGTCTCTCTGAAAAAGAACATCCCTTTTAGTTTAGTGGAATTGAAACCGGTAACGGGACGTTCCCACCAATTACGAGTGCATATGTTAAGTCTGGGACATCCCATATTGGGTGATCGGCTGTACGCACATGAACAAGCCTTGGCTGCTCGCCCGAGGTTACAACTGCATGCATGTCAGTTGTCATTTAAGCATCCACAAACTGACGTGCAATTGAACTTTGAATCACCTCCCCCTTTTAATATTTAATAACGAGTTTGAATTAATAAAACTTCCAAAATTAAAGAGATAGCGGAAGAAACCGATATAGTCAGCATAAACATCAAATCGGGAAATGGGCTTTGTTGCGACGCTATCCTTTTATCATTCTTCTGACGCTTGTGGCACTTATGCTGTTCACGGCATGTACCTTTGCACAGGAGCAGCAACAAACGGAACAAGCCAGTCAAAGGCAGCAAGAAAATTCAGATACCAGCAATGGAGCCCAAGGCTCGAATGAAGAAGCTGATACAAAAAAGAGCTCGGAAGAGAACGCTGGAGAACAAGCCCCAGTCGAGCCCAAACAGAAACTCCCCAACCGAGCTAATTTACCGCCTCCGGTTAATATCGCAATAACAGAGCAAATTAAAGCCGACATTCAACGCTCAATCGAGCCAGATTTTTATCGAACCACACTGGTTGGCGAAGAAGAAATTCTTGTGGTTATCAACGAAGCCAATATCGCCCTCACCAAAGGCGTTGCTATTATCGTTAGCGAATCTGGCGTGAACAGCTTGAACAAATTTGCTTTAGCTTCTCTGGTTGAACCCATGAATGATCATGGCTGGGTGACAATATTGGTTCCGGCGCCTACGTTGGGGCTAAGAGGTTATCAGCAACCACCTCCAACCGATGCTAATGCAATGATGAATAATGGACAGAATGACATTCAGGTTAACGCGAACAACAAAGAAAACATTGCCCCTTATTATCAGTCTCCACTGATTCATGAAGACGATTTTAAAGCTCACGAGCAACATATGTTGCAGCTGATGCAGTCTATTGTGCAATACAGCAGCAACTATCCAGGGTTCTTTCTGGTAATAGCACAAGGCACCTCTGCGGCCTGGCTAGCGAAAATCTATTCAGAGCAACAAATTCCTCAACCCGATGCCTTTGTCGCAATCAGTGCCAACTGGCCTGAGCATAAATATAATAAAGAATTACCGGAGTACATTGCCCAAATGCACGCCCCTGTTTTGGATATTTATAATCGTTGGGATACGGAATGGACAACAAAAACGGCCAAAAAACGCTCAATCGCAGCAGAGCGAGCATTGAAATTACATTACCGACAACGAGAAATTGTGGGTCAATCTTTTGATCACAATCAATTCATATACCTGTCTAAAGAAATTTATGGATGGCTTACGTATATGGGTTGGTAGCACTTACTAACCCTAAAAGAACCAGGTAAATAATAACACCAATGGCGTTTTATCAAGTCATTTTCGGTATTCAAAATCATACCAGTTTTCAACCAGATACTTTTATGTATTCCTATCGCCAAGATAAACCGAAAAAAAGCAACTATACTCACAGCAAGTGACTTAACTAAATCTTTGAATACTATCTGTGACAGTTGAAAGCTTTATCAATGCCAAAGCATCTCAGTTAGCTTACTTTGTCAGAGCCTTCTGGGAAGAGCGTATCCCTTATTCAGAAATGAATCTGTATTTCTGGGATACGCTTGAGGAATGGGTTCAGATAGAAACCTCAACCCATGAGCCCGACTCTCATAAAGAGAGGGTATTCTGGCATCTGCTACACCAAATACACTTTTGGCCTGAGCATAAGCTCATGCTCGACCCTTACCTGCGCACCGAACTACTGACCTGTGTAGAATTTCTGGAAGGCGCTCAGGTCTATCCTCTTGATTGTGTGGGCGTGCGTCCTTAAGAATTTAAAAACTTGTTTAGTTGCTTTCCCAAGACAAGCATGATCAAATAGCCACAATATAATAATAACGCTAGCTATCAGGTCATTCTTGAACCAGTTCATCCAACACCTTTCACACTATAAAGACAAACGGATCCTGACGATTTTCATGTTTGGTATCTCTCAAGGATTCCCTTGGGTGATGATCGGTTCTGCGTTAACGGCCTGGTTAAAAGAAGCGGACTTATCACGCTCCGCCATCGGCTTATTTGGTGTTATTTTCGTTTCCTACTCCATCAACTTCTTATGGTCGCCATTACTGGATCGATTCCAACTTCCTCTTCCCGGGATCAAAAAAATGGGATTGCGTCGAGGATGGATCTTCTCCATGCAGCTATTTATAGCCGCTTGCTGCATAGTCATGGCAAATATGGAAATTAATCAAAGCCTATTCTATATCGCGTTGCTGGGATTAGTTATAAGCATCTGCTCAGCGACTCAGGATGTGGCGATTGATGGCTATCGTATAGACATTATTCCTACGGAAGATAAAGACAATCTTTCCGCCGCATCAGCCGCGGCAACAGCAGGTTGGTGGACGGGTTACGGTGGCTTGGGTGCTATTCCTTTTTTTATTGCGGACATCCCAGGCTGGAGCTGGTCTCAAAGTTACTATGTACTGGCAGGAATAATGCTGCTACTAGGTGTTCCGGTTCTGATGGCGAAGGAACCCAATATTGACCGGGAGCGAATGCTGGAAGGCGCTGACAGGTTTTATCATTCAGCCATTGATAGTGCAATACAAGCGAAAACCTGGCAGCGCATTACAACCTGGCTGCTCATTACCCTGGTTGAACCCTTTCGAGAATTTTTCAATCGTAACGGGGTCAAATTGGCTTTATCGGTTCTGCTTTTTATCTTCCTGTTCAAAATGGGTGAAGCTTTTCTGGGTAGAATGTCGATTGTCTTTTATAAAGAAATCGGCTTCAGTAATACCGATATAGGCAGCTATTCCAAACTGTTGAACTGGTGGGTGACCATTCTCTTCGCCGCTATTGGAGGACTGGTCAATATTCGCTACGGCATTTATCGAGGTTTAATGATTAGCGGTATCGCCATGGCATCCAGCAACCTGATGTTTGCCGCTATTGCCATTGTGGGACCAAGTAAACCGCTTTTCATTGCTACCATTTTTGTTGATGGCTTCACCAGCGCCTGGTCGTCCGTCGCCATGGTCGCCTTTATATCACTAATGTGTAATCGCGCCTTTTCTGCCACTCAATATGCCCTGATGGCATCATTGGGCGTACTCGGACGCACAGTATTAGCTTCATTAAGTGGTTTTATCGTGGACGGAATGGATGGCAACTGGGCAGGGTTCTTTGTATTAACCACTGTGATGGTATTCCCCAGCCTCATATTTCTCTGGCGTATCAAACACCATATAGATGGCTTGGAAAGCAGAAATACGTAAGTTCAGGTTATTTATTTAAAACCGTGCGATTTCTGCCACTTTCCTTGGCTTCATACAATCCTTTATCAGCACGATCTATCCAGACTGAATGGGAACTGTAAGATGGATCCAGTTTGGCAACGCCCAAACTCACCGTAAATTTGATAGGCTTACCTTCGTATTCAACAGGTAAATGCTCTGCCAATTTACGAATTCGCTCAGCTACCACAAATGCTTTATCAGCATCAGTATCCGGTAAAATAACCGTGAATTCTTCACCACCGTAACGCCCTGCAACGTCGGTTTCCCGGATCGCCGTAGTGATAATACGCGCCATCGTCTTGATGACTTTATCTCCAGCAGGATGCCCATAGTTATCATTAATAGATTTAAAATGGTCAATATCCAGAATAATCAGAGATGCATTGCCACCTGAGCGCTTGCTACGTTTGTATTCATGTTCACACTGTTCTTCCCAGTAACGGCGGTTATACAAGCCCGTTAAACCATCGGTGCGACTCATTTTCTGCAGTTGTTCGTTTGCAGCCTGAAAACGCTGTTTACTAATAGCCTCATCGGTAACGTCATAAACAACAGTGCAGATTTGCTCGACTTCACCAGACAAAGAAGTAAGCGGGAACATAGTCACGTTCTGATACATGTCCTCAACCGACGAGGTAATAGGACGGTAAGCAGGGAAACGAAACAGGTAGTTACGTTGTTCCCAGATAATAAACGCCGGGCTACGCAGTTTGAAAACCGGATCACACTTTTGGCGAAACCAGCTTTCATCAATTTCAGAAAACAGTTCAAACAAGCATTTATCAAGTACAGTAGAAGGCATCATGCCGCTATGATTCTGCATGAACTGATTCCACATCTTAATATTGAAGTCACGATCCAAAATCAGGATGCCAACTTCAATAGAACCCAGCAAGTCATGCTTAAGATGAAAATCTTCGAGAGCGCTCAGATCTTCTGTCATCTGTTACTCCACAAAATTCACTAATTTCTGGAAGATCATTTCCATCGCCGTATCCGGGAACATCAACATCAGGTCGAAGTGGATATCGCTGTCTTCAATAGAATAGGCAATCTCAATGGCAACCACCTTATTCCAACGACTGATACTACTTTCAAGTAGCTGCTTTAAATCACAATGTCGCCCAAGCACAATGGGATGATTTTGACTGAATCTCACATCCAGTTGCTCAGACAAAGCATTCAAACATGCACCAACAAGAATATTGGAAATGTCCATCAGGGCTTCAAGTTCCAACTTCTCAGTCAGGTTATTACTACTGTATTTAAGCAACTTAACCATACTGGCAAAGTTGGCGTCATTAAAAATCAGTAATGCTTCGCCGTTAATACCAGCACTAACAAAGCCCTGAGAAATGGCAGAGACCGAATTATTCTCATGAATTTCCGCGATAGCCATATGCAACTCGGTAGAAGCGATCTCATTCACATTGGGGATGGGCAAGTTAATAAAAACACCGAGCAATCTAGCCAACTTATCTCCCGCCTGCCCCATGGCAACGTTTGCCATTTCACGATAGGCGTCGAGTTTATCCACTCCTTTTTCCGGAGTGTTAACCATGGCAATAGAAGAATGCACAGACACTTCACCTTCATACAAACCATATTGGCTCAGGATCTGGCATAACTTGGCCTGATCAACAGGCTTACGAATAAAATCAAGTGCTCCTAACTTCATCATCCGATCACGCGCTTCAGGCTGTACGTCACCGGAGACAATGATAACCATGGTGGGAAGGTCTTGTTCCTTAATTCTGAGCATGGTTTGATAACCATCCAAAACCGGCATATTAAGGTCTAGAAACATCACTTCGGCTTTGCCCTGGGCAATCATTTCCAGTGCTTCTTCGCCATTTTTGGCATAGCTAACATCAACGTCCCAACCTTCCGGTATGGATCGTGCCATTTGCTTTCTGGCAAACCCTGAGTCGTCACATATTAAAACCGAAGTTGTCATCGGGAGACTTAAACCTTCAACAGTTACTATATTAATCAGTAAATTATAATTTTTATTATATTGCTACTGGTGCCTTAATATGAGGATGGCATTCATAATCCAGTAGTTCAAAATCATCATAGGTGTAAGCAAAAATATCTGTTACACCGGGTTTTATTTTTATTGTAGGCAGTGAATAAGGTTGACGCGTTAACTGCAACTCAACTTGTTCCATATGATTTAAATACAAGTGAGCATCACCAAGTGTATGAACAAAATCTCCCGGCTCTAACCCGCAGACTTCGGCAACCATCATGGTTAACAACGCATAACTGGCAATATTAAACGGCACACCTAAAAATACATCGCCACTACGTTGGTACAACTGACAGGACAATTTACCATCAATTACATAAAACTGAAACATGGTATGACATGGCGGCAAGGCCTGCTTGTTTTGAGCCGCATTCTCTTTTGGACTTAGAGACGAATCCGGTAGTGCTGATGGGTTCCATGCACTCACGATCAAGCGACGAGAATCCGGGTTGGATTTGATTTGCTCGATCACGTCAGAAATCTGGTCAATACTGCCGCCTTCAGGAGTTGGCCAACTACGCCACTGGTAACCATAAACCGGCCCCAACTCACCTTCATCGGTTGCCCATTCATCCCAAATACTCACACCATTTTCATTCAAGTAAGCAATATTGGTTTCTCCTTTAAGAAACCAAAGCAACTCATGAATGATGGAACGTAAATGACACTTTTTAGTTGTCACTAACGGAAATCCATCCGCCAGATTAAAACGCATCTGATAACCAAAAATACTCAGTGTACCCGTACCAGTTCGATCTTCTTTCTTAACGCCGTTGTCTTTTATGTGGCGCATTAATTCTAGATACTGTTTCATTTAGATTGCTTACTTTTTATCTACTAAATCAATTACTCATTCATGCATTGGCGACATGTTGCTTTTTATAGGCATAGATAATAAATCCGATACCAATAAAGCACATAGGTAGTGACAACAACTGTCCTTGCGACAGATACTCGCCATACAATCCAATGTGCGCGTCTGGCTCTCGATAAAATTCCACAATAAATCGGAACAAACCGTATCCCAGCAAAAACAGACCAGAAATCACTCCAGCCGGACGAGGCTTAATCGACACCAGCCACAGCACAGCAAACAACACTACACCTTCCAGAAAGAATTCATAAAGCTGCGAAGGATGTCTTGGTATTGGCCCCGCTCCAGGAAACACAAAAGCCCAGGGTACATCAGTTGTGCGCCCCCACAATTCCCCATTAATAAAGTTTCCAATGCGCCCCATGCCTAATCCTATCGGAACAAGTGGAGCCACAAAATCACCGACCATCAATAATGAAGCTTGCCTCTGTCGGGCAAAATACATAAGGGCGGCAATAACACCGAGCAAACCACCATGAAAGGACATTCCGCCTGTCCAGATTTTAAACAGATAAAGCGGCTCAGATAAAAATAAATCGAACTGGTAAAAGAAAACATAGCCAACGCGACCACCAATAATCACGCCAAGGAATCCGAAAAACAACAAGTCACTTAATTGTTCCTCAGTCCATCCTGTACGATACAAACGACGTCTTGCCAGCCACCACGCAGCGCCAAAACCTATCAGGTACATCAAGCCGTACCAACGAAGAGCCAAAGGCCCCAACTCAAAAATAATCGGATCAATTTCAGGGAATGTTAAATAGTTATTTGCCATTAAATCGTTTTCCAAAACAGCGTAGTGTCTGTCGTTTTATCTATTGTTATAAATAGCGCTTCCAAGCATCCGAAGCCTTGGGTTTTATCATTCGCCCTGTTAATTACTCCAAATAAGTAATGGTTAAAGCAAAGACTTCGAGACTGGCCGAAAAAACGCAGAATGTTATCAGAAATGGCAAGCATACAACACTATTGTAAACAGAATATAACCCGGCAATTAAAGGTTACTTGCCCGCTCTCACCAAGCCACCCAGCCCCATATTTTCCAGTTCAAGATTTAATAATTCCTGTACTTCTTCGGGATCAGATTTTTGCAGAATATCTGCCAACAATTGCTCAGCTCTAGCCAGTTTCATATGACTAACCACCCACTTTGCTTTCGCCAAATTCTGACCATTAACGCTTAACTTGCGATATCCCATTGCCAATAACAACACGATACCACCAGCATCTGAAGCCATTTCACCGCATAAAGTGATAGGTTTATCCAAACCTGACACAGTTTCTGCTATTTGTACCAACACCCTCAAGACAGAAGGGTGGTAACTATTATAAATATTGGAAACTCTGGCATTGTTTCTATCCACAGCCAACAAATATTGCGTTAAATCATTACTGCCAATTGAGAAGAAATCCACCAGCTTGGCAACTTCATGTAGTTGATAAATGATCGCGGGCACTTCCAACATAACACCCACTTTAGGGCGATTGAGTACCTGATTTTTCTTCACCGCATCTTCATTCACTTCATAATATGCTTGGCTAATTAGGCGTTTGGCTTCTCGAACTTCCGACAAAGAGGTAATCATAGGCAGCATAATCTGCAAATTCGAATAGCCAATACTGGCTCGCAACATTGCCCGCACCTGAACAATGAAGATTTCAGGATGGTCGAGTGTCACTCGAATACCACGCCAACCCAGAAATGGATTATCTTCGGTATAATTCAAATAAGGCAGCGGCTTGTCGCCCCCCACATCCAGGGTACGCATGGTGACGGTTTTGTCTGGGTATGCAGTCAACATCTGACGATACAGCTCGACCTGCTCCTGCTCTGATGGAAACCGCTCACGCTGCATGAAAGGAATTTCGGTACGATATAGACCAACACCATCACCAGAAGCCAGATAATTGGCATCCAACTCCGCAGACAACCCGGCATTAATAAGCAATTCGATACTGCAGCCATCTTGTGTTGTGGCTTCGATATCAGCGTATCCAGCAATCGTCTGTTCCAGCTCTTGTTCTTCTTCGACCAACAGTTTGTAGTGCTCTAGAGTCCCTTCGTCCGGGTTGACTTTGATCTCCCCAACATAACCATCCAGCACCAATTGCCGTCCACCAAACAACGACAAAGGCACATCAGAGATCCCCATTACCGCCGGGATCCCCATCGCTCGAGCTAAAATCGCAGTATGAGAATTTGTCGCGCCTTTCAAGGACACAATCCCTTTCAAACTGCCCGCCGGATATTCAGCCAACATGGCGGCAGAAACTACATCCGCGACCAATATCACTTCATCCGCAACTTGTTCGAAATCAGTCTTCTCAGCGACCAGATGCAAAAACACTCTGTTACTCAAATCAGCAACATCGATGGCACGTTCTCGCATGTAAGGGTCAGACATTCTGGAAAAGCGATGCTGATAATCTTCCGACACGATTTTCAAAGCCGATGCAGCATCCCAACCTTCTTTAATCTTGTCTTCCACTTCATGCCCAAGACTGTTGGCATCAAGCAATAGATCATACATTTGGAAGATAGTGGCAACATCTTCTGGAACGCTACCTTCAATACGCTCATTCAGCTCGGCAATATCTTGCTTGGTTGCCACAACCGCAGCTCGATATTCTTTAACTTCCCGCTTGGTTTTCTTACTCTTACGCAGTACATAATCTCGAAGATGGGCTCTGGCACTAGGCACCACGCCTTCACCAATTGCCAGGCCGGGAGAACCAGGAATACCCCAGATAGAGCGCTGCTTATGAGTTTTAACTCCAGACTCGCTAAGTTGCAAAGCGCCTCTGGCTTCAGCATTGGCAATCTCTAACGCCATTTGAACAGCCAACGTCACTAGCAAGGCTTCATCTTGCTCACTAAATTTTCGACGCTGCTTTTGCTGAACACTAATAACGCCAAGCACTCGACGTTGATGAATAATGGGGGTGCCTAAAAAGGCATGATAGGATTCTTCTTTAACTTCAGGGTAGTGTTTGAAACGCGGATGCGCTTGAGCATCCGCGACATTGATAGGCTCTTCTCTTTGCCCGATAAGGCCAATGAGCCCTTCCGAAAACCCGATTGCCACGCGCCCAACGGCGTCGGCAGACAAACCTTCTGTGGCAACCAAACGAAAGTGTTGTTCTTGATAGTCAGCCAAATACACACTGCAACAGTCGATTTGCATAACCTCAACCAAACGTTGAGCAACACATGTCAATGCTTCTTCCAAAACCGGGATCTGGCTGATTTCCTGCACTATTTCCTTCAGTTTTGTGAGCATAGTGCGGTTATCTCCTACGCCTTCGTTTGACTCTTTTCTCAGGACTAATTTTACTTGTCAGAGAATGAATGGGCATTGCGGTCGTTACAAACTCTTTCATGACCTTTCGGTACACATCGCGTTTAAACGACACAACATTACGCACCGGATACCAATAACTTACCCAGCGCCAATCGTCAAATTCAGGGTGTCCTGAATGTAACAGATTCACATCTTTCTCATCACAGGTAAGCTGCAACAAGAACCATTTTTGCTTTTGACCAATGCATACCGGATTGGAATCCCGGCGAATTAAACGTTTGGGTAAACGATAGCGTACCCAATTTTTCGTGATCTTAAGAATTTTAACCTGATGTGGCTTTAATCCGACCTCTTCGTTTAACTCTCTATACATCGCCTGTTCGGCAGTTTCCCCATCGTCAATTCCGCCCTGCGGAAACTGCCATGAATGTTGACCAAAGCGTCGAGCCCAAAAAACCTGACCGCTAGGATTGCAAATAATAATGCCAACATTCGCGCGGAACCCTTCTGTATCTATCACCTAGACTCCGGGCGCATAACCATTAGATGTTTTCCATTCTTCCACAAACTGATACGCTTTCAAAGCTTTAGTTAAATCACCAAGGTGTGTTGATCTTTCAAATGAGTATTTCAGTTCCCTCTACCCCACCTAAAAGCCAGTCAGAACTTATGGAAAGAGCCATGTCACTGGCTGGTTATAGTCTGGGAGAATTAGCCCAATTCGCTAATATTCGTATACCAAACGACTTTCGTCGTGAAAAAGGCTGGACGGGTCAACTTATCGAGCTATTCCTTGGTGCTGAAGCGGGCTCAAAACCAGAACAGGATTTTCCCGCATTAGGCATAGAACTAAAAACCATTCCTGTTGATTATCAAGGGCAAGCGTTAGAAACCACTTATGTCTGCTATGCACCATTGATGAATGTGACAGGCATCGAATGGGAAACCAGCAATGTACGCAACAAACTGGCGCAAGTGCTATGGCTACCTATTCAAGGGCAAAGAGAGCTAGCGCCCGCAGAACGATTGGTAGGTAGCGCCTTTTTATGGCAACCCGATGTGTACCAGACTCAACAGCTTAGACAAGATTGGGAAGAGTTAATGGATATGATCGCATTGGGTGAAATTGAAAACGTTACCGCCCGACATGGCGAAGTATTACAGCTACGCCCTAAAGCAGCCGATGGTAATGCACTTACCGATGCCATTGGTAAAGGCGGTGTAACCATCAAAACTCGCCCAAGGGGTTTTTACTTAAGGAAATGCTTTACCAATACCTTGCTAGC
This sequence comes from Paraneptunicella aestuarii, assembly GCF_019900845.1. NCBI lineage: Bacteria > Pseudomonadati > Pseudomonadota > Gammaproteobacteria > Alteromonadales > Alteromonadaceae > Paraneptunicella > Paraneptunicella aestuarii. The sequence continues at coordinate 4,053,192 of NZ_CP074570.1, forward strand.
GCAGCATTTTGGAGATTAGAGATAGCAAAACACAAGGATGAAAAACGTTAATCCTCTACTTCTGCGTCTACACTACGCCCCATCTTACGAATATATTGAACAAAGATATCGCTAAGATACTTTTCTGAATCAAAACCCAGCCGTTTGGCAACGGTAGAGACTTTAATATCAGTACGAGTCAGCAACAACTTGGCGTATTCCAAACGATAGTGATAAATAAAGGCTCTAAAATTGCGATTCAAAATAGAACGGGATGCCACTGCCAGTTCAATAGGTTCAATGTTGGCAACATCGGTAATGTGTCGCAACTGTAAGCCTTTCTTTCGGTAAGCCTTATATTTGATAATCGCCTTTTCTGCTTTACTTAACACATCCTGCAAATGCTTTTCACTAAAACCGTGTTTTTCAAGCTGCTTATAATCCAATGGGCAAAGAGCGAAGCGACGACGTTCAACCATGCTCATCATGACAATACAGAAGATCAACGCATACAAAATGGCTACACCAGTCTGCCATCCAGAAATAGGCACCAAATCAAACGCCACCAATAATATGGTGAAAAATACCGTTATCCCAATCGAAAGTAAGCCAACCATTGTGGTTTTGATGGAGTTAAAACTATATAAATTAATATCAACAACATGCTCAGAAATGTGTTCCTGGTAAGAACTGACACTGCGTAAGCTCAAGGCACTGTATACCACCACAGCAATACTGATACATAAATGTAAACCATAGTACATCCAATGATCCCAGATATTACCCACTAGTGGTTGTTCAGCCATGGCAATTTTCGCATCAGCAGGTAACAACAACCCCGGAACTTGCGCAGCAAAAAACAAAGCGATAATGCCATAGTGGATCATGCTACTGCCAGGCTGCTCAAACAGCATTTTACGAATAGACAAATAACACAGAACAGAAATAAGAACGGGCACAAAAGTAAAGGTAGATAGAAGATAGGGAGCTTTATATATCCAGCCATATGCTATCAGCACATCGTCAGCCAGAATAAAAGGGCCAAAGAAAATACAAATAAATGCCAAAGCCGAATGAGGCAGAATATCGTAACGTACCCAAGCGGACATTAACGGAATAATCCAGATCAACAGGGTCGATAATATGGCAATGTGGTATGGCGATATCACGTCGTTCATTTGTTACTCTTGACCCATGGCTGGTAGCTGCGAAAAACACAATTACAGCCGAGGCTTATTATTATCGTAGGCTACAACTGCGTGAAGTTATACTTTTCCTCGTCCATCAATTCCAACATATGTTGTTGTTTAGTATGGCACCATTGCATCAAAACATCTTTTTCTTCCAACTGACTCTTGGAAAGATGATTTTCCAGAACGCGTAATGTGTGCAGCTCGCGAATACCATCCAGAATGTTCTTCCAGTTTAATTCGTCCGTTGCCACAACAGACATCAATTCATCGCTCAAAAACAGATCCATATACCACATCCGTCGCAACAAATCGGTTTGAGCTAAATATTGGGTTTTTGAAATTTGTCCAGCATCATTCAATACCTGCTTAATTTCATGAGCAACGTTTTTCACCCATTCCACGGCGCAGGTTTCAATACGCTCCAGATAACCTTTAGACTTCACTCTCCACGGCCTTTCAACCAATAAAGACAATATATCTAATTGCACTGAAACATAGGATTTATCCTGTATAAGATTCTCAGGACGATGCTTCTCAAGCAAATTCCCCACAGAAGCTTTCAATTCCCTGCGTAACCGTTCGTTGCTGGCCAATTTTTTACGAAACGCGCCCTTTTTAGATCTCAACTCACGCAGTGCGTCCAGTTCACTTGTCCATTTCCAGGAACTTTCAAGCACTTTCAATTTATCGGCCACTTCCAGCAATTCTTCACAGTCTAATTGCTTGCCAAATTGGGTCAGAAAAAATTGTAAGAAACGAATAGTGCGAGCAATACTACGCAATTCGCGCAATTTCTTCTCTTCGATAAACACCTGTTCACAATGTTGCCAATGTTCCAGCACTTTCTGCAAACAGGCTAACAGAGCATCTTCCAGACTACCGGATGAAATCTGCGGTAAGCTTTCTCTTAATCTCAATCGTTCCAAAGCAATACCATCAACCAAACGATAACCGCGTTGCGCCTTGCTTTGACTACCTAACCGAAAATTAAATCTGTCCAACAGTTTTTGGCTTAATTCAACCAAAACCTTGGGGTTACCATGTTTCAGTTCCAGCTCAATTTCACAAATGGACTCTTGGTGTTTTGCCGTTTCAATGGCTCCGGAATCAAATACCAGTTCAACTTCGCTACCAGCATAATCAAGCAGATAAATTTCCCGTTGAAACTGAGTGTCGAACAGGCAAGTCAGCTGATCCTGCAATTCGTCCACTAACACACCATCTGGCCAGGGAACATCGGTAAATAATTTGAGATTAGGTGTATTGCCCTCAATCGCCACGTTGTATTCGGGACGCTGGTGCAGCCCGCCCACAACCGAACCTCGGGTTTTAATGGTTTGCTCAAAAACGCCATCTTTTCCGCGCACGCGGCAAGCCATCTCCATACGGTTTAATGCCCTATCAGGCGTATCGTAATAGCTGTTATATAAGAGGCAGGATTCGTGTGAATATTTGGTAGCGAGATTCTCAACAAAGCAGGATTCTAACTGTTTACCTGCATCGGGACTGACCAAAAGCTTCAGTTCAATTTCATCGGCCATTGTAGTGTGAAGAGTTTGTATTCTCGATCGTAGATTAAAAAAGACACCTTATCCTGAGTCTGCGCTTTACGCAATCAAAATCATGCGCCTCTTGCGCCTGCCCAACTTTCAACAATGTCAGATTCAACATTACAGCCATACGGAAATCTACACGACAATGCTCGTTGTCGAAAAAGCCCATACCTCCCTCAACAATGAATGTTGCCTTTCTATATAGTTCGACCTAACATCTTGTTTGTAATACTGGTTTCAGGATGGAGAGAATGTTGTTTCAACTAATTAAAAGAGTATCGGTTCTGGCACTTTTGACGGTTTCCATGCAAAGCGTAGGGCAATCGGAAAATGACAGAGCAAACGAACCAGGAACGGTAAAAGCCAATTCAAGTGCAAACGGTGAAGTACGCTACATTACCGACGAGCTCTATACCTTTCTGCATGCAGGCCCGGGGAGGAATTTCAGAATATTGGGATCAGTGCAAGCAGGCTCAAAAATCACACAACTTGATGTCGATTCAGACAATAATTTCGTAGAAATCGTTGATGACAAAGAGCGCAGGGGATGGGTCGATGGACGCCATGTTGTCGCTCAGGAAACCCTTCATGCGCGCCTTCCAGTTTTGGAACAGCAGTTGGCATTTAGTGCAGAACAACTGGTATCTCAGCAAAATAAAATTGATGAACTGAGCAAACTCATTGAATCTCTGGAAAAAAGCAAGACGAATATAGAAACCCAGTATAACAAGCTGCAACAGGAGCATTCACAGGCGCAACAGCAACTTTCGCAAAACGACAGCACCGAGAAAAAAGATTGGTTTATGCGTGGAGGCATGCTGTCTCTGGCGGGTGTCTTGTTAGGTGTTTTGCTATCGCTGGTATTGAAACGCCGTCGCCGTCAGGATAGCTGGATGTAATATCATCCCCGCTGTTGAATGAGCGGTTAAATTCAAAGCTTGAAATTAAAAGTTCAAAATATGAGCTTCAAGGCTTGGCAGGTCGGAGCTGTTAAGCCTTCTTTGCTTCCATCGAATGACACGGATTTGTTAAATTATTCACTTCACCCAATCACGGGCACGCAATACAAATTCTTAGCCATGAAAGCTATAACTCAGTGTTGGCAGGGGTTATAGAAGGACATTATTATAACTGTTTCAAATTCTTTACAAAATTAGCAATTCCACCAACAATTACCTCTATGTCAGGCATTGGTTTTACGCCAATTTTGCAAATAATGGCGCCAGTATCAAGTCAGTATCCTGATACTTCCTGAGTTATTGCGAATCAGGCACACATAACCCAAAAAGACAAATATAAAATTATAGAGAAGATCACGGCGTTCTGTCCGACTTACTCACCCTAACATTTTGATGTAAGAACATCCTGTATTCGGAGGCATATGCTATGTTTCGTGCTAGTGAATTAAATAGTGCAACATACTCTATCCCATCACTTGAACAGTTGCGGAAAATTATCACAGACAACTACATTGTCGACGAAACTGCATACCTGCAAGAACTGATGACACTGGTCAATCAGGATGAATCTACCTTAAGCGCGATTCGTAGCGATGCCGTTACCCTGATCAACAAAGTACGAGAAGAAGCCCAGGGCGGCGACAGTATTGATGCCTTTTTACAAGAATACAGCCTTGATACTCAGGAAGGCATTGTATTGATGTGTTTGGCAGAAGCTTTGTTGCGTATTCCCGATCCTTCTACTGCCGATGCACTTATCAAAGACAAATTATCCAGCGCTAACTGGAAAGCCCACTTGAAAAAAAGCGGCTCTCTGTTAGTTAACGCTTCAACCTGGGGCTTACTGTTCACAGGCAAGATATTGCAAACCAATGTGCCAGAATCAGAACAAAATACTCTGGACAGATTAATCAATCGCCTGGGTGAACCCGTTGTACGCAAAGCCATGTATGCCGCAATGCAAATCATGGGTAAACAATTCGTATTGGGTCGCAATATCGGCGAAGCACTAAAAAGCAGCAAAAAGCAGCGCCAAAAAGGCTACACCCATTCCTATGACATGTTAGGTGAAGCGGCATTTACAGAAGATGATGCAAAGCGCTATTTCGATGCCTATGCAGCAGCTATCAAAGCCATTGGCAATGAAAAGTTTCCAGAAGCGCACCCAGCTCCACCAACTATTTCCATTAAGTTGTCGGCGCTTCATCCTCGTTATGAAGTGGCTAATCAAGAGCGCGTCCTGAATGAAATGTATGAGCGTGTAAATCAACTTATTCAACTCGCTCGTAGCCTGGATGTGGGTATTAGTATCGACGCAGAGGAAATGGACAGACTAGAGCTGTCGTTAAGCCTGTTTGAAAAATTATATCGCTCCGACGCCGCTAAGGGCTGGGGCTACTTGGGATTAGTGGTTCAAGCTTATTCCAAACGTGCGCTTCCAGTTTTAATGTGGGTGACTCAACTGGCAAAAGAGCAAGGTGATTTGATCCCTATTCGTTTGGTTAAGGGCGCTTATTGGGACTCGGAAATTAAGTGGACTCAAGAGAAAGGTTTACCGAGCTATCCCGTATTTACTCGTAAGGCCAGCACAGACGTCAGTTATCTGGCCTGTGCCAAGTTCCTGCTGAGCGAGCATACCGAAGGCTATATTTTCCCGCAATTCGCAACCCATAATGCACACACGCTATTGTGTATTCAACGCTTGGCAGGCAGTCGTCACATGGAATTCCAACGCTTACATGGCATGGGCGACGAGCTGTACAACACGGTAATGTCGGAAAACGACAAATTGAATGTTCGCATTTACGCCCCTGTTGGCGCTCATAAAGATCTGTTGCCTTATTTGGTGCGCCGCTTGTTGGAAAACGGTGCCAACAGTTCTTTTGTACACAAACTGGTAGACCCCAAAACCCCTGTTGAATCACTGGTAGATCACCCGCTGCAAACCTTGAAGGAGTACCCGACCATGGCAAATGACAAGATCCCACTTCCAACGGATATTTTCAGTGATCGTCGTAATTCAGATGGCACCAATATCAATATTGAGTCATTGCTAACGCCTTTCCTTGAGCAGGTCAGCAAAGCAGCTCAGCAACAGTGGCATGGTGGCAGCATTGTTAATGGTGAAGTGATCCACACTGGCGACTCAGTTAGCGTTTTCAGCCCACAGAATAAAGACCAATCGGTTGGCAAAATCCATTGGGCAGATAAAGCCACCACAGAGCAAGCTCTCACTGTTGCTCATCAAGCCTTCCCACAGTGGAACAAAACAGATGTAAATAGCCGCGCCAAGCTGCTGGAAAACCTGGCTGACCAGCTTGAAGCGAACAAGCACGAGCTTATTGCCATGTGTACATTGGAAGCGGGTAAGTCTCTGCAAGATGGCATTGACGAAGTGCGTGAAGCGGTCGATTTTTGTCGTTACTACGCGGTTCAGGCTCGCAAATTATTTGCAACAGGTAAACCATTAGAAGGCCCAACAGGTGAACGTAACGAGTTATTCGTTACCGGAAAAGGCGTGTTCGTTTGTATCAGCCCCTGGAACTTCCCATTAGCTATTTTCCTGGGACAAGTGGCAGCGGCATTGGTAACAGGTAATACCGTAATCGCCAAACCTGCAGAGCAAACCGGTCTGGTTGCTTTCCGTACCGTTGAACTCATGCTACAAGCAGGTTTCCCGAAAGATGTTATTCAATTTCTTCCGGGTAAAGGTTCCGAAATTGGCGCCCAGCTTACCAGCGATACTCGTGTTGCGGGCGTATGCTTCACAGGCTCAACCGATACAGCCAAGCGCATCAATTTATCATTAGCACACCGAGATGGTGCTATTGCTACCTTGATCGCTGAAACAGGCGGTCAGAATGCCATGATTGTTGACAGCACAGCCTTGCCAGAGCAAGTAGTCAACGACGCATTAACGTCCGCCTTCAAGAGCGCTGGCCAACGTTGCTCGGCTTTGCGTGTTATGTACATTCAGGATGATATTGCTGAGCGCGTGATTGAGTTGATTCAAGGCGCAATGAAAGAGCTGGAAGTGGGTGACCCGATGTCGCTGAAAACCGATGTTGGCCCAGTCATTGATAGCATGGCACAAGCAAACTTAAATGCTCACATTCAGTCAATTAGCCAACAAGGCAAAGTTATCGGTCAGGTCGCCATGCCGGATTACACGAAGAATGGTTCATTTGTACAACCAACAGCTGTTGAAATCGATTCTATTAAGCGCTTGGAAAAAGAACACTTTGGCCCGATTCTGCACATTGTTCGCTTTAAGGCCGGGCAACTAGATCAGGTGATCGCAGATATTAACGGCACCGGATATGGTTTAACCCTCGGAATTCATAGTCGCAACGAATCTTTTGCTTTGAAAATTGCTCAGAATGTGAATGTAGGTAACGTCTATATCAATCGTAATCAGGTTGGTGCGGTTGTGGGTGTTCAACCCTTCGGAGGTCAAGGGCTTTCGGGCACCGGCCCCAAAGCAGGTGGCCCTCACTACCTGACTCGCTTTGTTACAGAGAAAACCATCAGCAACAACATTACCGCCATCGGTGGTAACACGACATTGTTGAGCTTAGACGAATAATCAGCCACAGCTAATCACAACTCTTATGGCTCACGATATTCTTTCTCTTGAGAACAATCGTGAGCCAATTTCAACGGCAATGTTGCCACTTGGCAACAAATACGCATAATAAACAACATTCATATTAAATCGGCAGAATCCCTGGATGGGCAGAGCAGTCTCTCTGGTACTTCTCGTTTGCTTGGCATTATTGCAATACCGCCTCTGGTTTGGGAAACACAGTATTCCTGACTATTGGCGTCAAAAGCAGGAAGTGCAACAGCAAGAATTACAAAACGCAAAATTGCGCCAGCGTAATAGCTTGCTACGTGCGGATGTACAGGATCTGAAAATTGGTTTGGAAGCAATTGAAGAAAGAGCCCGAAATGAATTGGGATTAATCAAGCCAGGTGAAACCTTTTATCGTATACTTCCCTCCGATAATTAATGGGATTCAGCGCATCCCCCAACTGAAACCAAAAACTCAGATAAAACCCAATTATTAGACATGAACGATGCCTCACAGCCTAATCTTCGGCAATTTTCAGTAATCGTGCCTGCCGCAGGCATTGGACGCAGAATGGGCGCCAATTGCCCCAAGCAATATCTGCCATTAGCCGGCAAAACGTTACTGGAATGCACACTGGAACGGCTCATAAGCCATAACCAGATTAACCATATCGTATTAGCCATTAGCCCAGAAGATGAATACTTCCCACAGTTACCCATCGCGAATGCCGATTGGCTCACCGTAGTTAAGGGCGGTAAAGAAAGAGCAGATTCCGTCCTGGCGGGTCTTGAAGCACTTAATGCTGAGTACAACGAAAGCAGCGATTGGGTTTTAGTTCATGATGCTGCGCGCCCGTGCATTACTCACAGCGATCTGGATAAACTGCTAGCACTTTACGAAACAGGTATCGGCGGCATTCTCTCCATGCCAGTTCGCGACACCATGAAGCGAGCCAGTGCAGAACATCCCAATCTCGTGTCTCATAGTGAAGCAAGAGCTCATTTGTGGCATGCCTTAACGCCCCAGTTTTTCCCTAGGCAAGCGCTTCACGATGCATTGAAAAAAGCACTGGTTCAAGGGCTTAGCATTACAGATGAAGCATCAGCCATTGAGCTGATGGGGGGTTCCGTTAAGTTAGTCGAAGGGTTAACCAGCAATATCAAAGTGACTCACCCTGAAGACCTTGGCTTGGCAGAGTTTTATCTGCAACATCATTCTTCCCGCACACAGATGGAAAAACCAGCATGAATTTAGGACAAATCCGTATAGGCCAAGGCTACGACGTACACAAGTTCGGCGGTGAAGGCCCAATTATTATTGGTGGCGTCAGTATCGACTACGAACAGGGATTACTGGCACATTCAGACGGTGATGTATTACTACATGCAATATGCGACGCCTTGCTTGGCGCCTTAGCGCTGGGCGATATTGGTCATCATTTTCCCGATAATGACCCTGCATACGCCAATGTTGATAGCCGTGAGCTACTTCGACAAGTGATGAAATCGGTGAAAAGCAAAGGCTATGTGATTAATAATCTCGATTCGACCATCGTGGCTCAAGCGCCCAAAATGGCTCCTCATATCGTTCAGATGCGCGAAATCATCGCCAACGATTGTGCATGTGACATTGACCAGATCAATGTAAAGGCTACTACTACTGAAAAGTTAGGCTTTACGGGGCGTAAAGAAGGCATTGCCTGCTACGCGAGTGTTATTTTGATTAAGGCTCAGGATAGTAACCAATAAATGACAAACTTAAGCACCGAACACTGGAGTTACTTCCTTGGCAAACCAGAAATCACCGCTGTATTAAAGCAACAGCCCGAAGATTTTCAGGTTACAGAAATACTGCCTTTTGAACCTTGTGGCGAAGGTGAGCACATCTTCCTCTGGATTGAGAAAACAGGCTTGAATACCGCTTTTGTTGGAGAGCAATTAGCAAAATTTACCGGGTTACATCTTCGTAACGTGAGTTTTGCTGGGCGAAAAGACAAACATGCCGTAACTAAACAGTGGTTCAGTATTCACGCGCCGGGCAATCAGGACTTCGACTGGTCATCATTTGAATTAGAAGGCTGCCGCATTCTCAATGTTATCAGGCATAACAAGAAACTGCGTACAGGCAGTTTAAGTGGCAACCGTTTCTCTATTACTCTGCGCGAATTAAATACAACTGAAAGGCTGGAAGAAAGACTAAACCAGATTCAGTTAAATGGTGTACCCAATTATTACGGGCAACAGCGTTTTGGTGAGATTCGTCAAGCTACAGATCCTCAAACGGGAGAGTCTTTATCAGGAGGTTCTCTTTTAGGTGGCTCTCTTTTGGGAGGAAATCTGGCCCTCGCTCAAAAAATGATTCAGGGTGAAGAAATCCGTAACCGTAATAAGCGCTCAATGGCCATTTCCGCTTTGCGCTCGTGGCTATTCAATGAGTTTGTGCATCAACGGTTACAGGCGTCTCGCTCGTTAGAGCAGCCGCAACCCTATGAGCACGCCCTGCCAGGTGATGTTTTCATCTTATCCGGAAGCAACAGTTTTTTCTCGCAAGAGGAATTAGACGAAACGATTCACAATAGGCTTCATGAGCGAGACATTAATCTTTCCGCACCGTTATGGGGTAAAGGCGAATTAGATTCCAAGCTGGATGCTCTTAAGCTGGAAACAGAAATAGCCGCTCAGTTTGATGACATCTGTCAGCATCTGGCCTCTTTGGGTCTTAAGCAAGAACGCCGAAACATTTGGTTATTTCCCAAAGCAATGCAGTGGCAAATACAACATAATACAGTAACCATTACTTTTGAGTTACCTTCCGGTTGCTTTGCAACCTCAGTCATCAGAGAATTAGCCAACACGCTCTGACAACAAGCAACACCAAAAGCGTAGAACGCGATTTTAGGGGAACCGAAATGAACATTTTGTTAAGCAATGACGATGGTGTCCATGCCGAAGGTCTTGCAGTGCTTCACTCACTATTAGCCAAAGAGCATGAAGTTACCGTGATTGCCCCTGATCGAAACTGCAGTGGCGCAAGCAATGCTTTATCCTTGATGCAGCCATTACGCATCCAGGAAATGCATAATGGTTTCCACGCAGTTAATGGCACACCTTCAGACTGTGTACATCTGGGTATCAACAGCTTTTTAGATAATGATCCTGAATTGGTTATTTCAGGTATTAATCATGGCCCCAATTTAGGTGACGATGTTATCTATTCAGGCACAGTAGCCGCCGCAACCGAAGGGCGCTATATGGGATTACCCGCCATTGCGGTATCACTGAACAGCAGAACCGGAGAACACTTCGAAACGGCAGCCAAAGTGGTATGTGACATTGTTCGCCATCTCAAAGAACATCCGCTACCCGCAGATCAGATACTTAACATCAATGTACCCAACATTCCTTATGAAGAATTAAAAGGTATTCAGGTAACTCGACAAGGCAGACGCCATCGCGCTGAATCAATGGTAAAATCGCAGGATGCTGCCGGACGTGAGATATATTGGTACGGTAGTGTAGGCCAAGAGCAAGATGCCGGAGAGGGTACTGACTTTTACGCCGTCGCAAATGGCTATTGTTCAGTTACGCCGCTAACTGTCGATATGACCGCTTACCAAAGCCTGGAAAACATGCAAGACTGGATCGAAAAATTATAAAACCATGAGTGGATACAAACTGCAACAGACTCGACGTGGCGAAGCTTTAGCGCAACTGCTGCACAAAGAAGGTATTCGAAATACCGAAGTATTGAAGGCTATCGCCAGTACCCCTAGAGAAATGTTTATTCCTGATGCTCTGCAACATCAGGCATATCTTAATACCGCACTGCCAATCGGCCAGGGACAAACCATTTCTCAACCTTATATCGTCGCCAAAATGACTGAATTATTGTTAGAGGGAGAACATCCTCTCAATAAAGTGTTGGAAATAGGCACAGGTTCAGGATACCAATCAGCAATATTGGCGCAATTGTTTTCCCATGTTTACTCGGTTGAACGCATTAAGTCACTGCAGTTTCAAGCCAAGCGCAAACTACAGAAACTGGATTTACACAATGTCAGTATGAAGCACGGTGATGGCTGGGAAGGATGGCCGAGTAAAGGTAAATACGATGCCATTATCGTTACGGCTGCCGCTCGTAACCTACCAACACAATTATTAGGGCAACTGGAAGATGGTGGACAGCTGGTGATCCCGGTAGGCACAGATAATCAAATGTTAGAGTTAATCACTCGTCAAGGTGAAGAATTTGAAACCCGACACATTGAAGCGGTGCGCTTTGTTCCTTTGATTCCTGGGGCGTTATCTTGAAGTTATTCCAGCATCTGTACAATGCATGCTTAAGATGGGCAAAACATAAACATGCCCAATACTACCTGTTTGTAATGGGCTTTTCCGAGTCCGTCTTTTTCCCCATTCCACCCGATGTCATGTTAGCCCCCATGTCACTGGCGAAACCTCAAAAAGCGTGGTTCTATGCCATGATAACTACGTTATCATCGGTATTAGGTGGAATTTTCGGCTACATGTTGGGCGCTTATGCCTTTGAAAGTTACATTCAACCACTAATTGTCGAATGGGGTTATCAAGGCAAACTCGAATTAGCTATTTCATGGTTTAAAGAATACGGAATAGGGATAGTATTTCTTGCAGGCTTTTCTCCCATCCCGTATAAAATATTTACATTATCAGCCGGTTTTTTAAATATGGCCTTTTTGCCTTTTATCGTTGTTTCAGCAATTAGTAGAGGCATGAGATTTTATTTAGTGGCAGGATTAATGTATTGGGGAGGAGAAAAAATGGAAGAGAAACTAAGACAATATATAGATTGGATTGGATGGATAACTATTGCTTTGGCAATAGTTGCATATTTCATTTTTAGGTAATGATTATGCTTAGAGCTAAATATCCATTCATTTTGCTCTCCTTTTTTCTAACAGTTTTTTTAACTGCCTGTTCCAGCCGCCAACAGCCCGCCCCGGTCGTTAATTTAGGTGCAAAATCAAAAATAAATGTTATAAAAAAAGAAGCGATTAATTCAAAATATTATATCGTCAAAAAAGGCGACACTTTGTATTCAATTGCCTTCTCAGCGGGAAAAGATTTTCAAGAAATAGCCCAATTAAATAACATAGAAAAGCCTTATTCTATCTACCCTGGACAGCGTCTTTCTTTAATTACGTCAAAAACTCGGCAGGAAAATAAATCTACCGACAAAAATAAAAGCAATTCAAAAAACGAACTAAATCAAACAGTTGATCAGGGCAAAAAGTCGGCGTATGGTAGTCCTGATAAAGGCGATTTGGAATCAAACAAATCACCGTTTCCTTCAACAATTAGTAAATGGAAATGGCCAGCCAAGGGGAAAATTATAGATAAATTTTCATTGGCTCCTGAAGGAAATAAAGGTATCGACATTGCCGGGAAAAATGGAGACCCAATATATGCTGCCGCGGATGGAAAGGTAGTGTATACCGGTGATGCCTTAAGAGGTTATGGAAAACTCATCATTGTTAAGCATTCTGAATCTTATTTAAGTGCTTATGCTCACAATGATAAATTTTTGGTTAAGGAACAAGAATGGGTCAAAGCAGGGCAGCAAATTGCGCTTAAAGGAAATAGCGGCACGGATAAAACCATGCTTCACTTTGAAATTCGTTACAAAGGCAAGTCGGTTGATCCACTACGTTATTTACCGCAAAAGCGATAAAAATAAGAAGAATAAAAAACAAGAAGAATAAGAAATAAAATCGGGGGATAGGTATAAATTTACACCATGCAGGAGAATTAACTCATGGCAAATGATACCTCAGTCGTCGAAATTGAAACCTCAGAAGAAGCAGAATCTGATACAGATATTGAATTAGCGGATTTAGAAGAATCCGAACCAGACTCTCTAGAAGATATTCTGGCAAATCAGGATGATTTACATAAAAACCTGGATGCAACCCAGTTGTATTTGGGTGAAATTGGTTATGCACCTCTATTAAGCGCCGAAGAAGAAATTTACTTCGCCCGACGAGCACTTAAAGGAGAAGAAGCGGCGCGCAAGCGGATGATTGTCAGTAATCTACGATTGGTAGTGAAGATTGCTCGACGCTATAACAATCGCGGCTTGGCGTTACTCGATCTCATTGAAGAAGGAAATCTCGGTCTTATTCGAGCCGTTGAAAAGTTCGATCCAGAAAGAGGCTTTCGTTTCTCCACCTATGCAACCTGGTGGATCCGTCAAACCATAGAACGCGCGATCATGAATCAAACGCGTACTATTCGACTTCCCATTCATATCGTTAAAGAGCTGAATGTGTATCTGCGTGCCGCGAGAGAATTGGCGCAAAAACTGGATCATGAGCCTACAGCGGAAGAAATCGCATTGGCTTTGGAAAAACCAGTTAAGGATGTCACCAAAATGCTCCGCCTTAACGAGCGTATCACTTCCGTTGATACACCGTTAGGTAACGAGAATGACAAAGCTTTGCTGGATGTATTGTCAGATGAATCTCATCACGGGCCTGAAGATGAGCTACAGGATAACAATGTCAGAAGTAATATTGTTTCCTGGCTAGAAGATCTTAATCCCAAACAAAGAGAAGTCTTGGCACGACGATTCGGACTACTGGGATACGAGCCATCGACACTGGAAGATGTTGGAATTGAAATAGGATTAACTCGTGAACGTGTTCGTCAGATTCAAGTCGAAGCACTACGCAAACTAAAGGAACTTCTTTCTACTCAAGGACTGAATCAGGAAGCATTGTTTAGTCATATCGAATAAAAACCTAAGTCTCATACCATAGAAAGTGTTTCTTATCTAATAAGAAGCACTTTTTGTATTTAAATCACTCAAAAAATTAGAGCTTAACCAATTGTTTTTATTACCATTTTCATATATAGGTGAAAATTTACGGACATTTAGATAACCTTTTTTGACTACAAATAAGACTCATAAGTATTTATCATAATTACCGAATTTAGAACTTTCTCAGTTCAATAAAGAGGCAAAAATGAAAATGATGAAATTGTGGGTTACGGTTTTTCTAACAGCAATAACGTTTGCTAATACAACTTACGCTACAGAGAATGATGCAAATTCTCCCCCTGTACTAAAAACCGAAAATCTGGAAAAACTTGATGGGTGGTGGAACTCCCTCTCTTTGAGTAAAATAATTCTCACTGGTGAATCTTCATTAACAGGACCAGGTGTTAGCGGTGATCCATGAGCAGCATTATTGGATTGATTAGTGTAGTTTGAGTCAGAGTCCTTCTGACTCCATATTTTGTTTTGAGTACAATATGTTGGATTTAGCAATTGCATTCGTTGTTAGCAATGTGTGGATTATTGGTTTTTTCGTAGCATCTCTTTATAACTATTACCTTCGCCCTGAACACACTCCTATTATCCACGTGGCCTTTATTACTGTAGTGGTATTTGCCCTATCGCATATTGCTTATTCACAGTGGGTTTCAGTTGCTCCAGACAAACTGAAAGTTCATTATCTTTACTTATCGTCTTCTGCTTTTTTATTAGCCAGTACAATCTATTTAAATACCAAACGAAAAGGCTTTATTTTTTATTGGCCAATTAGGTTGATAATCGGGCTGATGCTGTTTGAAACACTAATAACACTCCTCATACATATTGATAGAAACATTTTTCCTTTAAATGGTGCGCAGGCTCCTAATGTTGACAAAGAAAATTCATGGTGGCTTTGGAGTTTCAGGAATCTGCTGAGCCATGTAAATAATATCGTTATGCTAATAAGCTTATTTTTGCCCGTCAGTCTGGTATCAAAAATTAAAAATTATAATCAAGTGACCGAAGCTAACGCACCAAATGTTTATATTCTAAATACCTCTGAACACCCAAGGATTGTGCAGCTCAATACAAAACCAGGATTTAGAAACCTTCATTCAGAGCAATACATCAAAGAAATAGACAATGCCTATGCACGTGTAGAAAACATACAGGATCTGATTGATGCGATGCCACAGGGTGAAGCCAAAAATGCCGCCAACCAATTTGCATATACCGCTTCCGAACTCATTACTCGCCAAGACCAATCCAAGATGGATTTTATGAAGAGCATTACTCTATTGTGTGACAATGCCAGAGACTATGCTATTTACGTCGAAAAGCAGGAAGAAGCCGAACAGCTGAAAATACAGGAAAAAGCACAAGAACAAGCGGGTTAGCTACTCTTTAAGTAGATAATTGTATCTGCAGGCCATTCCTGAATGCTCCTGCTCAGCTAAGGTTATCAATGTCAAAAAACCAATTTACTAGCGCTTATACTCGGAACCCGGTATCCTCACGGCCTTGTGCTACCTATGATTTGATATTGATGCACAATCCTATCTAGAGGCTGGTAAATAATGGCGTTTTATTTTTCATCAAAGCAATTACCCGGACTGGAAAATAGCAGTGTACAAGAGAGGCTTGAGGCGATTAACCAAGCGAATCGTCAGTTAACAGGCCCTGAGAAAATGCTGTTGAATATCACCAAGCTTTTGATCATTACACCCACTTTCCTGTTATTAGCCTGGTACTATGATCAATGGTTTAGCGTCTTGATCATCGTCGCTGGCATTGCAGCTTATCCTTTAATACTCAGACCTTTGCAATTATCGTTATGTGCAAAGTACCTTGCAGCCAAACCAGATAAGCAACAATAGAAAGAGACAATTCTGTAATGACCATGAGAGCAATTCATTCCTGATATATCCAATCAGATAAATTGCCCTCAAAAACTATTCGATACCTTCCAGATAAGCATCAAACTCAGACTCAAGATCTTGCTCTTCCTCTGATTTTTTCTGCTCTTCGCCATTATTCACTTTGTTTTGTAAACGCTGGAAGTACACATCTTTAACAAACAAATAAGGGTCTAAAGAAGAATTAATAAGCTCTTCCTGCTCAACCAAATCAGCTCGCGCTTCCAAAGCCTTCACCGCCGATTGCACAATAGAAAGATAAATATTTAAGTCTGCCAGAGGGAAATAGGCATTATCGACAAACTTTCCTGAACCGCTTCGAATATCATTAGGCCCAATAGCTGGCAACATTAAATAAGGCCCAGTGCCGATACCCCAGGTCGCTAATACCTCACCAAACTCTTCAGGATGTCTCTCCAGCCCGATTTCTTTTGCCACATCAATCGTACCAAGCAAACCAATGCTGGAGTTAATCACAAAGCGTCCAAGACTGGTAAAGGTGCCTTCGAACTGCCCTTGCAGCAAATTATTAATGGTGCTGGAAGGCTCTTCCAGATTCAACGCCGCATTATGGATGCCTTTACGCATAAAATGCGGCACATATTCACGGTAGCCAACAGCAACCGGACGAAGCAAGGCTTTATCCAGAAAATCCCAGTTAAACGCCCATATTGAACGGTTAACCGATTCCAAAGGGTCTCTTGGATCATTAGCAGAAGCGATTTGTTCTTCATTTTCTTGCTCAGAGCTTGCCTGTTCAGAACCTTCTTGCTCAAAGTCACCTTGCTCACTAGCTGCCTGAGTATTCTGTTCCTGTTGTACCTGCTCATCCACATGTTTGGATGATGCACAGCCGGTTAATGCCAGACAGCCGATAATAAAGACATAACGCCAAATCATTGTGATAGCTCCTGATCAATAACAATACTTACCTGATTGCGCTCAAACTTACTCAACGTCATCACCGCTTCTCCCTGCATCTCTTGTTCGCCCACATCCACCTTGTCATCCAACGAGATACGAGCAACGACCTGCGCTTCTTGCAATCCTGACAAATTGAAACCCGCCATCATGGCATTGCCGTCGGTTAATGTGACGGTCACCGGGAATTGGCCTAAAGGTTGACGAATAACAGCGGCAGGCATTTTCATTTCAGAGTTCGCTTTTCTGGCAAACACAAATAACATCGCCTCTTTCGGCAATTTATCTTTCAGTCTCTGGGCAATATCAACCTTAACCATAAGCTCGGTTTGTCCATGCTGCAACAGTTCAATTTTCGTTTTAATCGTCTCTTGAAGCGGGTCTTCAGGCGCAATTTGTAGGCTGAGTTCTTGCCAGGTCATCACAGCTAAATCCTTATCGCCACTTTGCTCAGCAGCAATTGCTAACAACCCCATAGCATCTTTCTCGCCCGGCGAAGCCTGTAAGGCTCTTTGTAAAATCTGCCTGGCTTTTAAGATCTGAGGCTTTTGATTCGTCATGATCAACATCTGGCTGTAGCTAATCAGCGTACCAATTCTATCAGGTTCCAAAGCCAGGGATTTTTCAAAAGCAGACATAGCCTGCTCGACATTTTGCATCGACGCATAAAGACGTCCGAGCAACAACCAACCCACAGCATCATCGGTTTTTTTAGCCAACTTGGTTCTTAGTGCCAAGGTAAAATTCTGATATTCGAGTTGAGTCAAAGAAGCATCACCACGTACTACTCTTTCACCCAACTCTGGTAAACGAGCCTGTGCATCTTGCCAGTTTTGAATATCGCTGATCTCATTACTATACAGATAACTTCCAACTGCCGTAGCAATCGCGATAAAAGTAAAAAGCAGCAGAACAACAGAAAACCCTGAAGCGTTTTTTGTCGCTTGGACTTTATTTTCACTGGCAACAGAAACTTCCAGCACTAACGCTTTCTTCAGCTCTGACTCAGCAGCTTGTTTGTCTTCATCAGACAAGATACTTTCCTGCAAGTCACGTTCTATCTCGGCAACACGATCTTTTACTAACAACACATTCAAACGTTCTTGTTCTTGATCGTGTTGATTTCGTTTTAAAAGCCAAGGCCAGAAAATTACGATTAAAGAGAGAAAAATAAGTGCGACTGCACCAACCCAAAATATTGTCACTTGTATTTATCCAATAATTCGTCAGCTTTAGACTCGTCCTGATCGACGCCATCTTGTCCGGAAACATCATTGTTTGATGCCACGGAATCCGCGTCGGTTGCATTCATTCGGCTTCGAACAACCAAAGCAGCAGCAATCAACACAAAGAGTAACGGCAGTAACCATAACCAGATGGTAATGGGTGTTACAGGTGGTTGATAATGAACAAAATCGCCATAGCGAGCTTTCATGTAATCAATAATCTCTTGCTTGGATTTACCTTGCTCAACCAACTCGAATACTTTTCGCTTTAAATCCAATGCGATCATGGCATTAGAATCACCAATGTTCTGGTTCTGACACATAGGGCAACGCAGCTCGGCTTTCAATTCCAGAAACAGCTTTTGCTTGCCTGGATCCTCAAACTGAAACTGAGTATCGGTTGTCGCCCACACAGAAAAGCTTAGAGCGACAAAGCTCCAAAGAAAGACCAATCTGAACCAATGCATTATTTTCACTCAGACATTTCCACTATGATTCGTTTTTTAGCGACCAGCACCTTGGGCTGACGCTTTATCTTCAGAATAATAAGCAGCAAACTTTTCCTGCCAAACACGTGGATTCAAATCACCCACATGGTGAACTCGCACAACACCCTGCTCATCGATCAAAAAGGTTTCCGGCGCACCAGTCACCCCTAAGTCCATGCCATAACTGCGCTGCGCATCAAAGATATTAAACTGGTAAGGGTCACCATATTTGCCGAGCATTTCACGAATTTCCCATTGCAATTGAGGCAAGGGTTTGGCTCCAAAATCCGGGTCATTATTGAGTTGATAATACAAGCCAACAATGCGAATACCTTGCTTGCGTAACTCAGCCAAATAAGGCAACTCAACCGCACAAGTCACACACCAGACGCCCCACACATTGAGCAAGGTCTTTTGCCCCAGGAACACCTCTTTAGTGTAGATTTGTTGCGGATCCATCACATCAGGCAAGGCAAACTCGGGTACTTGCTTATCAACCGAAATCGACACTTCGTAGCGCGCTTCGGAAAAGAGCCCTTTTAACAAAAACAAAGTAATAGATAAAAAGGCTCCGAGAGGGATTAAGAAAAATAGTATTTTTTTCATTATCCTGCGGCTCCTTGAGGTTCATTCGTAGCAGGCTGATTCTTTTGGGAAGCGCTATCATCAAGTTGCTCTGCGTTCTTACGAGCAAATCGAGATAAGCGATAACGCTTGTCTGACATACTCAACAACCCACCGGCAGCCATAATAAATCCACCTAACCAAATCCACACCACTAAAGGTTTAACGTATAAACGTAGCGCCCAGGAACCATCTTTAAGTTGATCGCCCAATGCAACAAATAAATCGCGTAACAGAGTGCTATCGATAGCAGCTTCGGTCATGGTAGAGCGTTGTACCGTGTAAAAACGTTTTTCCGCTTTCAACCGAGCAATGAAATCGCCCTCTTTGTGAACTTCAACAATACCAGCTTGCCCTGAATAGTTAGGCCCATTCAACGATTCAATGCCTTTGAATGTAAACTCATAACCAACCAGCTCGACTTTATCACCCTCATCCATGCGCACTTCAATTTCCTGACTGAACTGACTGGTAACAGCGATACCCATTAAGCTAATGGCAAAGCCCATATGCCCTAGAACCATTCCCCAGTGGCTACGAGAAAGGCTGGCTAAACTGGCTTTACTGACACCCTGTTTATTCACTCTCAACAACACTTCCTGCACTGTCATAACACCAATCCAAATGCTCAAGAAAGTCCCTAACAATGCGATCATCACCAGTTTGTCGTAAGCAAAATTAATCAACAATGCGCCCAACGCCGCAATGACGGTCGTCATCGCCATTTGCTTATTCAACTCTCCAATCGACTGCTTTTTCCAACGAGATAAAGGCCCTATGCCGAGCAAAAAGACAAAGGGCACTATCAGAATGGTAAACATCTGATTAAAGAAAGGCTCACCGATAGAAATGGAACCCAAGCCCAGTTCTTTATGCACCAAAGGCAACAAGGTTCCTAACAACACCACCATGGTGGCAGCGCTCAACAACACATTGTTGCCAAACAACATGACTTCACGAGACATCAGCCCGTAACGCCCAACGCTTTTTAGCTGGCTGGCGCGCAAGCCATAAAACAGCAAGGAACCGCCAATAACCAGAATCAACAAACCAAGAATGAACAAGCCACGAGCCGGGTCACTGGCAAAGGAATGCACAGAAATAATCACCCCGGAACGCACCAGGAAGGTTCCAAGCAAGCTCAGGGAAAATGCAGAAATCGCTAACAATACTGTCCATGATTTAAATAGTTTACGTTTTTCCGTGACCGCTAGAGAATGCATCAACGCAGTACCCGCCAACCAAGGCATAAAAGAGGCATTTTCGACCGGATCCCAGAACCACCAGCCGCCCCAGCCAAGCTCGTAATACGCCCACCAGCTTCCCAATACGATACCGACGGTCAAAGACGCCCAGGCAGCAATTGCCCAGGGACGAGCCCAACGAGCCCAGACTGAATCCAATTGTCCGGAAATCAATGCAGCAACCGCAAAGGCAAAAGTAACAGAAAAACCCACATATCCCATGTATAACATAGGCGGATGAATGATCATGCCAATGTCTTGCAATAAGGGATTCAAGTCTCGACCATCAACGGGATAAAAAGGTAATAAACGCTCAAAGGGGTTGGATGTGAGCAGGATAAACAAATAAAAACCCGTACCAATCAGGCCAAGAATGCCCAGCACTCTGGCAACCATATGTAACGGAATCGAGCGGCTAAACCAGGCAACAGCGCATGTCCAACCGGAAAACATGACCACCCAGAACAGGAAAGAGCCTTCATGCCCGCCCCAAACAGCCGTGTACTTATACTGAATCGGTAACAAGCTATTCGAGGTATGAGCCACATAGGACAAACTAAAATCATCGGTAACAAAAGCGTAGGTTAAACAACCAAAAGAAAAAGCGGTAAAGAGAAACATGCCTGACGCCAACGGCTTAGCCATCGCCATCAAATTCTCATTACCTTTTTGTGCGCCCCAAAGCGGATATACCGCCATTAGCATCGACATTAACATTGCCAATGCTAATGAGAAATGTCCCAACTCAGCAATCATAGTAAGTACCTACTCGCCTTCTGGCTTATTGTATTGCTGATATTGAGAAGGTTTCTCGTGCTTAATGCCTTTCATTGCTTCGGCAAGTTCAGGCGGCATATATTCTTCATCGTGCTTAGCCAATACTTCATCCGCCACAATAAGATTACCTTCCTGCAAAACGCCGGTTGCCACAATACCCTGACCTTCACGGAACAGGTCTGGCAAGATGCCGTGATAAGTCACTTTTACCAGAGGGCCAACATCAATTAAATCAAACTCCACATCCAGTGAATCATGGCTACGTTGAACCGAGCCTTCGACCACCATGCCACCAATTCTCAAGCGTTGACCAACAGAAGGTTTCACGCCATTTTTGCCGTTCACGATTTCAGAAGGGGTATAAAAAAGATCAATGTTTTGATTCAGGGCGTATAACATCAGCCCAATAGCAGCAGTCACAATCACAATAACGGCTGAGACAGCAAATAAACGTTTTTTTCGTCGTGGATGCATGATTTGAATTATTCTCCGCTATAAAACTTGAGCGCCAGTAACAATCTCAACTGGATCAGGAAACCATCACTGCTCGCGCTTTTAACTCTGTTTCGCTTACTATTCTCGTACCTTAGTCTCTCTAGCTTTTTTCTCTTTTGCTTGAGTAACTCGCTGTATGCGGCGATGTTCTTTCAATACTTGCTCGCGAATTTTTCTGGCTCGCCATTTGTTTTCAATCACCAATGCCACCAAACTGACCAGGGTGACGAAAAAAGCCAACCAGACATAAAAGCCATATCCGCCCATATCCAGAAAGGCACTAAAAGAATCAAACTGCATTACCAGTCTCCTCTTTTAATAACATGCTCTGGACCCAAGGGCGTCGCATTTCTCGAGTGAGAATTTCATTCTGCAAACGTTTACAGGTAAAGGCTGCCACTAATAGGGCAAAGCCCAGAATATTGATAAGCAAAGGCCACAGCATTGAAGCCGCAATAGAAGGCTGCTCAAATTTGGTAATCGTGGCTCCCTGATGCAAGGTGTTCCACCATTTCACGGAATAATGAATGATAGGCAAATTCACCACACCCACAATCGACATCACGGATGCCGCCTTACCGCCTTGAATTTTGTCGTCAAACGCACCGTACAAGGCAATAATGCCGAGATACAAAAACAACAAAATAAGTTCTGATGTCAGTCGGGCATCCCATACCCACCAGGTTCCCCACATGGGTTTCCCCCACGCAGCCCCGGTAAACAAAGCAATAAAGGTCATAATGGCCCCAACCGGAGCAATCGCCGCCACGCCCATATAACAGGTTCTGATTTGCCAAACCAAACCAATAAATCCAAGAATCGCCATTGCCGCATAGGTACTCATAGACAACATGGCGGTAGGGACATGAATGTAGATGATACGGAACGAGTCCCCTTGCTGATAATCAGCAGGAGCAAAAACGAGTCCCCAAAAAGTGCCACCAATCAAAAGCGCAACGGCAAAAAATAGAAACCAGGGGTATAAACGACCACATAACTGGTATGTCGCTTCGGTTTTAGCGTAAGGATGTAACCACTTCCACATGTTAGTTCTGACTCACTTTAATTGCATGAGCTACGGCAAATGGTGCTAGAGCAAGTGCCAGCAAAAGCATGGCGGCAATGATAGCTAATTGAGCCAAATAAGGTAGATTCAAGCTGGCACTTTCCACCGTTGCAGTAGCAAAAATAAGTAACGGAATGTAAACCGGGAGCAAAAGTAGGCCGAGTAAAGTGCCTCCCTTATTCAACCCGGCAGTGAGTGCCACCGCAATAGCACCAATCAGGCTCATTAAAGGAGTTCCCAGTAATAAGGTAAACAAGAGCGCCCAGTACATATCCCAGGTCAAGTTCAAAAACAAAGCCAATATGGGCGACAACAACAAAAGTGGTAATGCGCTCACAACCCAATGCACAGTAATCTTGGCTAAAGCCAGTAATGGCAGCGGATAAGGGGTAAGAATGAGCTGCTCCAGTGAGCCATCGAGAAAGTCCTGCTTAAACAGTTTCTCCAACGCTAATAATGAGGCTAAAAGCGCAGCTACCCAGATAATCCCCGGCCCCACTTTTTGTAGTGTTTGCGGTGAAGGGCCGATCCCTAACGGAAACATGGTCACGACTAATAAACAAAACAAAACCGGCTGCAAAAACTCCGCATTTTGACGAAAAGCCAACACCCAATCACGCTTAAACATAGCCCAGAAGACTTGCATTACCAACTCGCCTCCAACGCTAAAATGTTGATATTGATTTCAACTGAAAAGTCCTGATGGGAAGTGGTGATAATGGAACCACCAGCCAGCACCTGCTCAGCCATTTTTTGCTGCAACATCTGAACACCTACCTTATCCAAAGCGGTAAGCGGTTCGTCCAGAATCCACAAGGCAGCAGGAGCGAGCCATAACTTGGCTAATGCCACACGGCGCTGTTGTCCTGCCGACATTTGGCGCACAAGCACATCTTCCATACCGATCAAGGCAAGATCATCAAGGACTTCGAGGATGTCATCAACTGAACGGTGAATTTGGCGTTGTTGTAGCCAGAATTGCAGATTTTCCAAAGCAGAGAGGTTAGCGCTGAACCCCAACTTGTGACCGATATAAATCAGATCTGACGCATACTGAGTGTTGTCTTCATAGATATTTTGTTCAGACCAGAAAACAGTGCCTTCTTCCGGGCTTGCCAAACCGGACAATATACGCAACAAACTGGTTTTCCCTGCGCCATTAGGCCCAGTAACGACGAGCATTTGCCCGGGTTCTACGAGCAAATCCAGATTGTCAAAAAGGAGTCGATCTCTTTTGATACAAGATAACCCCTGAGCGTGTAATCGGGACAATTTTCCACCAAGGATGCAAAAAACCCGCGCATAATATCACAGCACATGGTGGCGTGCTGTTTTTTATCGCCAGATTTTCAATAGTGACCAATAGGGTTTAATGCCATACTCTTATTTGAATTAAATGGTTGCATAGAATCTACAATTTAAGCTTAAGCTCCAGGCAAAATGACCCGATAAACTAACTATGGCGCAGATCCTGAATACACAAACAGCGACTCAGACGATCACCAATAGTTCTCAGCAACTTGGTGATGTAGCGCTATCCAAGCTTCAAGGGCAACTGGCACAACTGCAACCCACTGCCAATGGCGGCGCTCAATTAGTATTAAACGGACAAGCCATTAGCCTGCCACGTCTCCCGCAAAACGATAGAAGCCTGCAACAAACCCAGCAGGTCAAACTGAATATATCGCAGCAAAGTACACAAACCTTTTTGGAATTGGTCAAACCAGGCAATACAACCCAATCATTGCAATTAAGCCCTACCCAAGGGAAGCAATTGCTGAATGTTATCGCCAACAGCCCTAGCGTACTTGCAAACTACACGCCCGGTGTTATCGAAGCCAAAGTATTAAAAGTGGCAGGCGACCAATTAATGCTACAAGTGAGCGGTAAAACGCTTACTTTGAATGTCCCTAATGCTTCAGCGCAATTTAAAGAAGGCCAGTTGATATCATTGCGACTGCTGGCAAAACAGGATAGCTGGCAGTTAGAAATCAAAGATCCCAAGCAAGGTGCCGATTCCGCCAAGCAAATACAACCAACGGCTCGCCAATTGCCTCAAGTATTAGCGGCAACCTTGCCTCGGAACACGCCATTGATGTTGGATAACCAAGATAAAGTCGCTCACCTGAATATTCAGCGAGTGCTGCCCTCTTCGTTACAAATGGGATTTAAGCCGGAAATGCCGGGACTGCCTACATTCAGCATCGACAAACATCAGCAGTTGAAGATGAGCTGGAGCCAATCAGAACAGGTTTTAGCCAAACTGCCACTAGAAGGTGGATTAAAACAAAAAGCCATTGATGTGGTCGCAGGAAGCATGATTCAAAGCAACGCCAGTAATCCGATTAATGCCGGTCAAACCCGATTATCGCCAGAGCAAATAGGCAAAATGCAGATTAGCCAGGAACTGGCGATGGAAATGACGACTCAGGCAGATAAAACCGCCGTAAGAGCACTTGCCAGAGAAACCATTCTGGCTTCTGTCGATGGCAACAAGATCCGCTCCGACTTACAACCACTCATGCGAGGACTACAAGCCAAAGCCGATTCACCCAGTTTCCTCATCAACAATCTGGAAAAGTCGTTGAGCAGTATTGTTAGCCAGTTGAACTCCCCTATTGGCGAGTATGTCTCGGAAATGAGCAAACTGATCAGCAATGACAAACTGAATCAGGCCAATGGGCAAATAACCGCTCAAGAGATCAAACAGCTCTTAACTGCGGCACCATTACCTGTTACGCCGTCAACCATAAACAGCCCACCACCACAGGCAAACTTTCTGGCTGGCTTAATGGGAATGCTGCAAGTGTCGTTAGCCGCGAGACTAATGCGGCAACAGCCGGAACATTTGGACAAACTCACCCAATTGCTGGTGCCATCGCTGATAGCAAGTGATGGTAAAACCGATGGCAAGCAAAAAGTCAGTAAGAGTCTGAGCGACTTCTTTCAAGCCGACAGCAAGCTTCAGATATTAAAGAATATCGATAAGCTGTTATCCGGACATCAGTTCAATAAACTCAGTAATATGGAATCCCAGCTACAAGGGCAAGACAGCCTGTATTATGTGTTGCCCATTGGCGATAACGGACAACGCAAAGATTTAGAACTGCTAATAAAGCGGGAACAGGAAAAAGACCCCAAAACCAACAAAGCCAAGGTCAAAGGGACGTATTGGGCGCTCACCATGAAATTACCGGTCGGCGATATTGGTGAGATTCTGGCAAAAGCGAAAATTAACGGAAACAATCTGGATTTGGATTTCTATACCTCGAATGATGCCACCAAAATACTGGTGTTTAACTTTATTCCTGTTCTTAAAAAACGCTTTGAACAACTGGGCATTGATATGGGCAACTGCCGCTGCCAGTTAGGCAAAATTCCCGAAGCGTTACAACAGCGTCCTTATCACCTGTTTGAGGCAAGAGCATGAGCGAAAGCGAGAAAGAGCAAGTAGAAGAGCCAGGAACAGAGGGCAGCCAAAAAGAAAAGCGTCAGGCTGTTGGCATCAAGTACGAACAAGGTGAAACACCCAAAATCGTTGCCAAAGGCTTTGGCGATCTGGCAGACGAAATTGTTGCTCTGGCAAAAGAAAACGGTGTGCTGGTGCATGAAGATGAGCACCTTAGCGACTTTTTGGCTCGTTTGGATTTAGGGCAGGAAATCCCACCAGAGCTGTATTATGTGATTGCTGAGCTCATTGCTTTTTCTTATGTATTGCAAGGCAAATTCCCCGATAGCTGGAAAACACTACATAACAAAGTGTCGGAACAGGCTTAGATTATCAAGCAACCTGCACGCGGTAGACAGGCAGCTTACAAATTCCGAAATGCCCATTTTATATATTCAGTTATGTTATCCATTGAAACTCATGAGCAGACCCTCCGTCGCAGGGATGCGACGGTGGAGCTTCCATGGATGGATTCACAGCGAGTCTGCGATGATTTTCTATGGATAACGCTCTCCCCAAAAGGACTGATATTAAGCATCAAGAGGCGTTAATCTCATCCCAAATCGCATCAGCCAGCTCTTTGCTGCCTTTTTCCTTCAATAACTCATAATGATCCGACTGCAAATGAATGGTTTGCGGAGGCGTTACCGAGAAACTGGCCGCATTTTCAATAAAGGAATAGTTGTCACCTGAGGCTTTAAAAATGCGAATAGGCGCTTTTATCTTACGCTCATGCAACTCTTCAAAACTGTATTTAAAATCGTAAGTTTGGGTCACGATGTTCACTATCCGCCTCACCAGCAAAGGCTCAAGATGACGGAAACGACTACAAATGAAGTTCACAAAACTGGCTTCATCAACAGTTTGCTCCAAACAGGGCTTTAGCATAGGGCTATGGATATTGTGCGCAAACACCGAGAACAAAATAGTCACAAAGACCGGGTTATCGAAGTCAGCTTCACCTTCATTTTGCTCTTCCAGCTCAGAGTAAATCTTGGGTGAACCCGGAGCGATCAAGTACAAAGACTCAATCTCATCACCAGCTTGCTCCATCTGATGTGCCGTTTCAAAAGCAACACGCGAACCGAAAGAATAGCCCCATAAGGTATAAGGCCCTTCCGGCTGAATACGCTTGATTTCCACGATATCTTCCGCCGCCATGTCTTGAATCGTGGCGTAAGGCGCTTCACCTGCGTTAATACCCTTGGATTGCACGCCGTAAAAGCCGCGCTTTGGCTCCATCAACTCAGCTAAACGACGTAAATTCATCGGGTAGCCACCTAATCCCGGCCAGCAAAAAATTGGTGTAGCCTCTACGTCATTCATCTTGATCAAACGAGAAACCGGTTCCGTATTCTCGCTCTCAATCCACTTGGCAAACTGCGCGATAGTCGGGTACTGAAATAAGACCTGCAATGGAAAGTTAGATTGAAACGCAGAGTTAATACGGTTAACCAATGCCACCGCCATTAAAGAGTTACCGCCCGTTTCAAAGAAATCATCTGCCGCGGAAGCAGAATCCCACTTCATCACATCTTTCCAGATTTTCCCGAGGCGCTTTTCAGTGTCTGTTTCTAAAGGCACGAATTCACTGCCCGATGAACATTGCTCCACTTCTTTAGAACTGGACAGTGCCACGTAATCAACCTTGCCATTGGCTGTCTGAGGCAGGTTGTTCATGATCAATACTTTGTTAGGCACCATAAATGAGGGTAATTGCTGACCTAAATCATCACGTAGTATTTCCGCCGGCCCTTTCATATGCACGGCGTCTTCACGCATCCCTTCACTGACATATTGTGCCTGGCTGATATGCCCACCGATGCAAAAATAGAATGCATCCATAGGATCATTCACAGCTTCCAGAATCGCCCTCATTTTACGCGCTGAAGGCAAGTCATTTCCTGATTTGGAGCTATAGCCGGAAGACATCATCCCCAACAATAAATCGTTACTTTGAAATGAATGCAGTTTGCGTCCCAAATTAATATAGTGCATCCACTCAGGCGCACCATTGCTGATCATGGCAATACCAAAACTGGCGCGGTCATACACTTGCTGGTTAATGGCGATCACTTCTTTACGAGCAATCAGTTCGCTACCTATTAATTCAAATTCACCATCAGCATAGCGATACATGCCTTGCGGCATTCCCGGCACATAATTGGCGTGAGTTTGCACATATAAATCAACATGGGGAGACGGCTGCATTTGTTCCAAAGAAGCGATTTCAAACTGCCCCATGTAGTAATCGTAGTCGTCACCATCGTACCAATCAGGCAGTTTTTCATCATATGATGACAGCCCAATTGCGAGTCCAAATTCAGGCAATTTCTCATCGAACACACCCAGCATATGCCCAGTTTCCATTTCCAACACTTCCAGAATGTTGTTCTTGTAAACAGGCTCGATACCGTCATGTTTACCAAGAAAATGAAGATGGATTGTTGGTGCTTTGGCTTGAGCTTGAGGCTTTTTAGCCACTAACACCAGTTCATGGGACACAGGGTGGTAGTAATAAATGCCGGATTCCAGATCGAACAACTGATGAATTTCCAGATAGATTTGCGTGGCATATAACGCACCGGGAGACGCAAAGGCATATTTGGGCAACAAACGCTGCTCACTTTTAAACTGCCCAAAATAGCGAAGCAAAGTGCCAAACTCATCAAAGCTGAGCTCAGTCAATGGGCGCGATTCACCTTTGAATTGCTTTGGTTTCAGTAATGTTTTTAAGTCATCTACCGTAACGATTTCGCCATCAAAGAAGCGATAGGTTTTACGCCCAAACGCATATCGACGTTGTTCTTTAGTCGCCTCATTATTCGGTAGCGGAATATGTAATCGGTCTTTACACAGGTTCTCGCTACGGCAACCGGCATTAGATAACTGTGCCTTGACCTGAACTTTGTTAGATTTGGATTGATGGTGGGAGTCGTGATTGCCCTGATCCATCAAGGCTGCTTCCTTCTCATTCAATTGCACACAGGCGATCAGGTTCTGGTATCCCGTGCGAGGATCATTCTTAACCAGAACAGCCGCGGTTTTAATCCATGAATGGGCTTCGATAGCATGACGTATTTCGTCAAGCTCAACGCGATAACCGCGAAGTTTTATCTGGTTATCAACACGCCCTGCAAAATGCACATCGCCTTTGCTGTCTTTTTGTGCCAAATCACCAGTGCGGTAAATGCGCTCATATCCGGGTTCATCAGAAAAGGGGTTGGCCTGAAACTTTTCTTCGGTCAAGTCAGGTCGGTTCAAGTACCCTCGCGCTACCTGAACACCAGACACACACAACTCGCCGATTTCCCCTTCCTTTGCCAGTTTACCTGTCAACGTCACAATGTAATAACGAGTGTTATCAACGGCCTGACCGATGGAGATAGCATAGGGGTAATGCGAAATCTGATCTTTATCCAGTACGAAAATCGACGTATTGATACTGCATTCACTAGGGCCGTAGAGATTTATCAACTCGCACTTTCTTAACGTATAGAAAAACTCCTGTGACAAGCTTTTAGTTAAGGTTTCGCCACCACTAAAGACCTTGTTTAAAGAAGTGCAATCCACAAAAGAGGGATTATCCACCAGAGCCTGTAACAAGGTCGGAACGCACTGCAAGGAAGTGACTTGATGGCGCACTATGGTGTTAATCAAAGCATCGGGATCGCGATAACATCCGGGAGGCCCGACCACGACCCGACAACCAAACACCGGTGCCAGGATCTCCCACTGCGCCGCATCAAAACTCATGGGCGTTTTTTGCAACACCGCATCGTTTTCCCCAAATTCAAATGTGCGTAGTAAATACTGCATTTGATTGACGATATTGCGATGCTCGATCATCACGCCCTTGGGCTTACCCGTGCTTCCCGATGTATAAATAATGTAGGCTAATCCATCAACACTCGGCCTCACAGGCCATGACAAGGCACGATTATCCTCATCATCAATTTCAGTAGATGGAATATCTTCAGGCGAGAAAACCTTAACATTTGGCGGCAAAATGGCGTTAATTTGGCCTTTTAAATGACTTTGCGCATAAATTGTGGTGATCCCTGAGTCCTCGATCATGTAACGAATACGCTCAGAAGGATAATCAGGAGATAAAGGTAAATAGGCTTTACCTGAACTTAAGATGCCCCAGGCTCCACACATCATTGTAACCGAAGGTTCACAATATAACCCTATGCATTCACTCTCAGACTGATTATGTATGGCGATATAATTACCAATGCGGCAAATTTCCCGATAAAAGTTCAGGTAATTCAATTCACGATTGCCATCAACAACAGCGCATCGTTCGGGACTACTCAGAATTTGCTGTTCCAGCATATCAATCAAAGTGCCAGAGGTATGAATCTCTGCTTGCCACAATTCGTCATTTTGTGCATCACTTTGATTTTGAGCCTTAATTTCCACCATAGTCATACTGAGAAATTCCCGCTGCCTTCGAGGAGGAGGGAAATATATTTCCTTTTATAAGACTAAAATGTCAAGCCTATTATTTTATAAAACATGCTCTATATCGGTGGTTTAAAATTTTTATTTATAAACATAAATCACCAAAACAAGTAGAACATGATGACAAAATCAGCAAAAGGACGTTCAAAAATATTAAATCGTTCAATTTCATTGTGAACAATACAGTTTATTTTTAGCTTGTTACGCTATGCGATCGATATCTAATTTTTATAAAAACTTCCCAAACATCATGATGGTCAATTTTTTATTTATTCCAAAATTAAATATTGTTTAGCATTTAAAATGCTCTTAAGTTATTAGAATGTAACTTAATTAAAAGATACTTTATATGAAGATAAATTCATATAAATCATATTCACAACGGGATAACCTGATCTTCAGACCGCTTTACGAGCATAATAAATACAACAGCCTGAGGCTGAATATCAGAAAGAAGCACCAGGCACGTAACCAATTAACAACTTTTTCTTTACCTGTACTTTTGCTTTTCACATTTCAGGCTCAATTAACGACATGGGTTATCAGCAAACCGGACGAAAAGCACCTGACGTGTAACAAAGCCTCTCATTAAAGTTCGGTATAGAAATAATGAAAAACGAAACGACATAACCAACCGGGGATAGTCTAATGACCAAGGGAAATACTTGGCTAAATGTTTTTTTAACCGCACTGGCTCCCACAATGTGGGGCAGTACTTATATTGTCACAACAGAGCTGTTGCCTGACAACATGCCGCTATTAGCCTCAACGATTCGAGCACTTCCAGCAGGCTTATTGCTATTGTTAATCTGCAGAACGATGCCATCGGGAAAGTGGTGGGGAAGGATTGCCATTCTGGGTGCGCTCAATATAGGTGCTTTTTTCTACTGCCTGTTTATGACCGCCTATTATCTACCCGGAGGAGTGGCTTCGTTAGTTATGTCGGTGCAACCCATGATCGTCATTGCCCTAAGTGCGCTGGTGCTAAATACCCGATTCCTTAAAGTTCATATTTACGCTTCACTTCTGGGCATTGCAGGCATTGCGCTCCTGGTTCTTAACTCCACCATCAATTTAAACTGGCAAGGCGTAGTGTCGGGTTTAATTGGCACCACCTGCATGGCAACCGGCATCGTTTTTACCAAGCATTGGGGAAGGCCAGAAGGTTTGTCTTTACTGGGGTTTACTGGCTGGCAACTGACGTTTGGTGGTTTAATGCTACTTCCTATTGCATTATTTCAAGAAGGCATACCCGCAACACTAACGACAACCAATATCGCAGGCTATGCCTATTTGAGTCTGGTTGGCGCTTTGCTTGGCTATATGCTGTGGTTTAGGGGAATTGAAAAGCTACCCGCCGTTACCATTTCTTTCCTGGGTTTTCTTAGTAGTCTGGCAGCATTAATTTTAGGTTATGTTTTTCTGGATCAGACCTTCACCACATTACAAATACTTGGCGCAATTGCCATTGTTGCCTGTGTTTATCTCTCGACACCCAAACCTCAAGCGGAAGTGAAAGAAGACATAGTTAACGCCGATGATACGTCGAAGCTGGAGGAGCAAAGAGCCTGATATTGCTTTAAACGCAAGAGCGTGGGCTTGCGGATAAGGTATGGAAAAAGTATAGAGAAAATATGTATCAACTGATTCTGCATTAGCGTTTCAGTTGCTTATCATAGCCAACAAAACATCCAGGGGGTTTCGTCATGCAAAGAAGTCGTCAGTTTCAACCTGTTGTTATTTTTGATCTAGATGGAACCTTATTCGATACACCAAGGGCAATCGTTGAAGCCTTTACCTACACCTTCAATGAATTACAGGAAGAAATACCTCAACATCGCAATATTCGCTGCACCATAGGCATGCCATTAGAGAAAGCGTTTGCGTCATTAATGGAGCTTCCGGTAGAACATGAACGTGTCGACAACGCCGTTCAGGAATACCAAAGACAGTTTCGTCAACGAATATTGCCCAAGGCAGAAGAGCTTCTTTTTGCTGGTGTCACTGAAGGCCTGGATAAACTACTTGAACAAGGCATGGCGTTATCGGTTGCCACTAGCAAATTTGCCAGAAGCGCTAACGCTTTATTGGAATCTGCAAAAATCGACAGATATTTTGACATTGTAGTCTGTGCCGATGAGGTGACAAACACGAAACCGCACCCAGAGTCAGGATATAAGGTTCTCGATCACTATAAAGCCAATGTTGACGCCGCCATTATGGTGGGTGATACCACTCATGACATGCTGATGGCGAAAGCAATGGGATGTGCCGGGCTAGCGGTAACTTATGGTGTCCATACTCCGGAAACGCTGCGAACCAGCGATCCAAAATGGTTAGTGGACTCATTTGATCAAGTTACTGACGTTATCCTGCAACACTTTTCCGTTTCAGATTAATACGATTATCAAGCTCTGTTGCAACCGCAAACAGCCCATTAATAAATGGGCTGTTTAATCACTTTATCTGGCTTCGCGTTGATTTCAACATCAACCACTGTCTCTTGCCATTTCTCAGGTTCAATTTGCTCCAGAACGATAGATACAACCTTATCAGGGCAATCAAACACTTTAACCATCGTCGCAGTCATCTCATCAATAAGCACCTTTTTTTCTTCTGGAGAGATATCTGTCGGAAAACACTTAATATTGATATGAGGCATAAAAATCCTTTAATTATAATAGGTTATAAAACAACAAAGGGGTTTCCAGATACAACTATTTTTCTGAAAAACAGCCTGCATTGTATCAACGATAGAAAGAGGGTGTTAATTATTACCTATATGATTTTAAAACAAGGAATAGATGGTGTTTATATAGATTATTTCTTATGCAGGCTAATGAGTAGTTCCGCTTCTGCGCGAGGAATGTCGCACTCCTGCATAATCTCCTCAATTGATGCACCAGCGGCCACCAATTTATTGGCTTTAGTATATAGAGGGCTACTGGCTTCCTGATGTTCAAACTCAACCTGTCGGTTGGCTATCTCAGTTTGTTTATTTTCCAGCGTTCTGATACTGGCTTCCAGTTCCTTGACCCGGTTTCCCAGCCCCAACATACCAGTGCGTATCTCGTGCAACATATCTTGCAGTTGATTATAGCCTTTCTCGATACTTGGCTGCCGTTGCTCCAGTTGTTGTAACTTCTGCTGTAATTGCTGACGATTTTGCTCACCACGCAAATAGAAGAACACAGCCAAAATAATAGCGATGCCCGCAACTAATAGCGAAATGTACTGCATTATCAACAAGTAAGAAGCCTCTTATGAGATGTTAACTCTGCCAGTATAGCCCGAACAGAATAAAGAATGCTGCATTTATTAGCAAAATGGAAAGGATTAAATGTCAAATTAAGACTGGCAGACGATATCAGGGATTGACTCCCTAAATACACATACAAGTGAAGGGCGCTTACGGCACCCTTTAAACGAGAAAAGAAAGCTCCCGTCAGGAAAGTGCGAGAGCTCAAATGATTATATTTTGGAGATTTCGTCCCACTCATCATCAGTGAGCAATTTATTCAAATCCACCAAAATTAATAGCTCGCCATCACGATTAGAAACGCCCTGGATAAATTTAGCGCTTTCTTCAGTGCCCACATTCGGCGCACTATCGATTTCGGATGTTTTCAGATAGACAACTTCAGCTACGCTATCAACCAAAATACCGACAACCTGTTCATCTGACTCAATAATAACGATACGAGTATTATCAGTAGTTTCAGCTGACGGCAAACCAAAACGAGAGCGAGTATCAATAACCGTAACCACGTTACCGCGCAGGTTGATAATACCCAACACATAATCTGGTGCTCCCGGTACAGGCGCAATTTCAGTGTATCTCAATACTTCCTGCACCTGCATAACATTAATGCCATAGGTTTCGTCACCAAGGCGATAAGTCACCCATTGCAGGACTTCATCATTTACATCTTCAGCAGTGTTAGTTCTTTCATCACTCATGAAATGCGCTCCATTAGATCGCTTTATTGTTCGTTACTTGTGAGCCCTTTATCAAGCATATCAATTAATTGGGTAATATCGAGCAAAGCACACATCTTTTCTTTTACCATGCCGGCAAGCCAGGGTCTTTTCCCCCTTTCTTCACGCCATTTAACGTCATCCGGACTTAAGGTAACCGTGTTAATCAGTGTTTCACAAGTCAATCCCCAACGGCTCTCACCTAGCATTATAAGATATTGATAATTTAATGATTCTGCCAGTTTTTCGTTGTACTTTTCTGGCATTACCCATTTTGCTGTATCGACCGTATTCAATTTTTCTTCACGATGCAACATAATCCCCATAAACCAGCTCGGTTTTCCGAACAAGGGGCTTGGTTCTTCCAGATTATGTATACCGCCCAGCTGAATGAGAGGAACAGCAAGAGTTAAACCAGCAACTTCAAAGAACAATGCCTGGAATCGACCGCCTTTTAGTATCTCCAAACTATCAATGGATGTTTCTACTTTCTCCGGCAATTCCAGTTCTGGCAATATTTCAGCTATTGGAGCAGAAATAGTTCTAGAAGCAGGTGTCGATACGGGCTCTGGTGTCTTTTCCTCTGGAATTTTCACCCGCGGCGCTTTTACTTCAACTGCAGGTGGTACATCTACAACTTCTTCAACCATCACTTCTTCAGCAATGATCTCCACAACAGGTTCTGGTGCTTTAGGTTCAACCTTTTCCAGCAATCGAGCAACAGATTCACGCTGAACCTGATCTTTAACAAAAGGTTCATCTGTCAGCAAGGCTGACAAATATTCTTCCATCACATCTTCATTTGCAAATGATCCGTTGTTCATAGCGATGGCTCTAATGATTGAATGTAGTTAAGAAGGCTATTGTACGCAAAAACACCTCTGGAGCGAGGGGCGAATACAGATGGAGGCGTCTGCGCCTGACTTGCGTCTCTAAAGCGGGTATCAACGGGAATAACACTTGACCACACCGACTTACCATAAGATGTACGCAACTTTTTATAGGCATCAAGAGCAGCTTTAGTACGCTTATCAAACATTGTGGGTACAATCGTATAGTTAAACTTCTTGTTCTGCGATTTTTCCATGATCACCAGTGTGTGCATCATGCGATCCAAACCTTTTAAGGCTAGAAATTCTGTTTGAACCGGAACCAAAATTCGGCTACAGGCAGCTAGAGCATTCACCATCAAAACACCAAGCACTGGCGGACAATCAATTAATACATAATCAAATTCGTCCTGAATACTTAGCAAAGCTTTACGAAGAACCAACCCCATACCGCCTTTTGTGCCCATCTGTCTATCAAGTGTAGCCAGAGCCATAGTGGCGGGCAAAATAAACAAAGAATCGAGCTTGGTAGGGCATAGGCAATCCAGAACTTTGTCTTTAGTTAATGAATCACCCGATAAAAAGACATCATATACACTACTGGATAGTTCTTCTGAATCAATACCGAAATAATAGCTGAGTGATGCGTGAGGATCAGTATCCACAAGCAATACGCGCTTACCTCTTTGCGCCAACAGGCCACCCAAAGTTACCGTGGTAGTGGTTTTACCAACTCCCCCTTTTTGGTTAGCAACCGCCCAAATGATCACAAATTTGCCTTCTACCTTAAATTAAGAATATTATTCCGAGATATTACATCTCTCTTTTAATGGAATCAGCCATTTCAGACAAGGCTATGCTACGCTCAGCAATATTAGCCTTGGCGACAGCTTGGGGCATCCCATAAACCACACAGGATTGCTCATCTTGAGCCCAAATCCTGGCTCCTTTATCCTTCAATTTTCGACACCCTTCTCGTCCATCAGCCCCCATTCCAGTCAGTATAATACCCAAGACATCTCCACCATAAACATCCGCTAAAGAATCGAAAGTCAGGTCAACGCTGGGTTTGTACGTCATACTATCATGGATGTTGGAATCCGTAATGCTGATTCTGGGATTGGAAGGCGTCCCTTTTACCAACATCTGTTTTCCTCCAGGAGCAAGATAAGCAACCCCCGGGCGTAATACATCACCATCAGCAGCTTCTTTCACTTTAATCTGACACATTTGGTTCAAACGCTCAGCAAATGCCGATGTGAACGTACCCGGCATGTGTTGCACTAATATAATAGGATATGAAAAAGTCGCAGGAATTTCAGTCAAAATAGTTTGTAAGGCAACTGGGCCACCCGTCGATGTACCAATCGCTAACAGCTGATAACGCTTATGGCGGCTGGAAAAAATATCTCGTCCTGTATCAGCCAAACTGTCAGAACGAATGAATGTTCGGGTTGCCTTGGTCTTGCCCGGAGTAAATGCCAACTCGGGCGCTCGCCTGAATCGACCAATAGTACCTTTGCGTAAACCTAAAGCTCTGACACGCGATTGCAGCAGTTCAATAACTTCTTTACGGTCTCGGGCAATGTCCTCAAACTTTTTAGGCAGAAAGTCCAAAGCTCCAGCTTCAAGTGCATCTAACGTAGCTTGAGCACCTTCGTAGGTCAGCGAGGAAAACATAATGATGGGAACCGGATGTTGATTCATTATTTCCTTAACAGCCGTAATTCCATCCATTATCGGCATTTCAACATCCATAGTAATGACGTCAGGATCAAGCTCCCGCACCATCTGAACGGCTTCTTGACCGTTTTTAGCTTCACCGACAACTTCTAACTTTGGATCCTGCTCCAAAATCTCTCGAACTCGTCTTCGAAAGAAAGTGGAATCATCAACGACCAACACCTTATAAGGCATTATACAAATCTCTTATTTTTCAAAAGGTACTCGCAACAATGTGAGTATCTGAATAATTCATTTTAAGGGAAACACGGGAATAATCTTTCAATCCGGCTAGTCCCAACTGCGAATTTGACATCAGCCAACTGTGAGCTCTTATACAAGATTTAGAGATAACCCTATCTCAAGTGTAGTCAACTAAACTCAAAGGAAACAATTTAAATTGAAGATAGCAATTCAGCTTCGAATGAAACCAAAAATGAGTTCCTACAGTTCCCTTGCTGTTTAGCGACATCATTCACAGTCCTGACTGCAACTACTTGGAACCATTAAGAAAATAGCTCCCTGAACCATACGTATTTCCCGACAAATTCATGCCGGGAAATGCGAGGTATGTAAACCAACAAGCCTTATTTCAGGGCTTTTTTAGCGTACCTTTTCAATAAGCTTGGTATATCCAATATCAAAGCAATTCCACCGTCACTGGTAATTGTCGCACCAGCCATGCCAGGAGTACCTTGTAATAGTTCATCAAGCGGTTTAATAACCACTTCTTCCTGTCCAATAAGAGCATCAACAACGAAACCGACTTGCAATGTACCCATTTGAACAACAACAACATGCCCTTTGGCACGTTCAATAGTGCCAGGCTTACGGCGCAACCATTCTCGCAAGTAGAATAGCGGTATCGCTTTTGAACGAACAATCATGGTTAGCTGTCCGTCAACAGTATTGGTTTTGCTCAAATCGACATTCAAAATTTCATTGACTGAACTCAATGGCAACGCGAAGGTTTGTCCACCGACAATAATCATCAATGTTGGCAAAATAGCCAGTGTGAGTGGAACCTTGATTTCAAGTCTGGTGCCCACTCCCATTTGAGAATGGATATTGATCGAGCCGTTTAACTGATTAATTTTGGTCTTAACAACATCCATACCCACGCCTCGACCAGAGATATCGGATATCTCGGTTTTGGTCGAAAAGCCGGGGGCAAAAATCAAATTGAACGCTTCAATATCAGACATACGAGCGGCTGCATCTACGTCTAAGACGCCACGAGCAATCGCAATACTCTTTAATTTCTCAGGATCCATACCCTTACCATCATCTTCAATGGTTAGTAATATATGATCCCCTTCCTGAGCTGCCGCCAATTTGACAGTACCGGTACGAGGCTTACCGGAAGCAGCACGCTCATCGGGCATTTCAATACCGTGGTCAACAGAGTTACGCACCAGGTGAACCAATGGATCAGCCAATGCCTCGACCAGGTTTTTATCTAAATCGGTTTCTTCACCTTCCAGCTCAAGAACAATTTCTTTCTTCAAGCTGCGAGCCAAATCTCGAACAACACGAGGGAAACGACCAAATACCTTCTTGATCGGTTGCATACGAGTTTTCATGACAGCTCCTTGCAAATCCCCGGTAACTACATCCAGGTTTGCAATGGCCTTGCCCATATTCTCGTCATTAATATTAATACCTAGGCTTAACAGGCGGTTACGCACCAACACCAGCTCACCAACCATATTCATAATCTGGTCAAGGCGCTTGGTGTCTACACGAACCGTTGTTTCAGCTTGAGGAGGTGGCGCGGCGCCTTTCTTGTCATCCTTCTTAGGTCCAGTAGCAGGTGCTGATGCAGCTGGACTAGCAGCGGCGATACTTTGAGTAGCCTTCACTTTATCAGGTTCTGACTTACTTTCAGGCGCTTTTACAGGCTCAGCTTTAGGAGCTGCGGGCTTATCCTTGGGCTTGGTTTCAGAAGGCTTCTCAGATTTAGGCTGAGAGGGTGCTGTGACACTTGGACCTTTACCTTGACCATGAAGTTGATCCAGTAAAGCTTCAAATTCATCGTCAGTAATATCTTCGTCTTCACCAGTGGAAGACGCTACAGGAGCAGGTTTAACTTTGACTGGCTCAGGAGCCTCATCGTCCTCGGAACCGAACTTGCCCTTACCATGTAATTGATCCAATAACGCTTCGAATTCGTCATCGGTAATATCTTCATCGACATGACCTTTAGGGGAAGGGCCTTTTTTACCAGCCTCTTCATCCTTACCTGGGGCACCGTTAGGTCCATGAAGTTCGTCTAATAGTTTCTCAAATTCATCTTCGGAAATTTCGTCAATACCGCCATCACGACTATCAGAAGAGTCATCATCTTCACCAAATAAATCAAGCCCCAGATCGTCATCATCAACATCAGGAACTATAGGTGATGATGCAGGCTCTGGCGCAACAGAAACTTCTTCATCCTTGCTTTGAGGTTGACTCAATCTATGCAGGGTTTCCAACAATTCAGGAGACGCGGGTTGTAAAGGCTCTCTGGATTTGACACTTTGGAACATTTCAACAACAACATCTGTTGCCTGCAGAATGACATCCATTAATTCAGGAGTTAGCTTGCGCTGTCCATTACGCATTACGTCAAAAACGTTCTCTGCGCCGTGACAAACATCTACCAGTTCAGTCAGCGATAAGAAACCCGCCCCACCTTTTACAGTGTGATAGCCACGGAATATCGCATTCAACAAATCTGAATCTTCGGGATTATTTTCCAGATCGACGAGTTGTTCTTGTAGTTGCTCCAGAATCTCTCCGGCCTCGACCAAAAAGTCCTGAAGGATATCCTCGTCCAAGTCAAACGACATATATCAGTTCCCCCTAGAAACCCAAGCTTGAAAGAAGATCGTCAACATCATCCTGACCAGTCACAACATCATCTCGGCTTTCGGCGTCAATAATAGGACCTTCAGGAGATTGGGCTGCTTTCTCTCTCTTTTCTTTTTTAGAGGTTTCACTCACCTCTGGCTCACCGAACACTTTTAATACGTTAACCAGGCTGTCTTCAACTTCCTTCACCAACTCAATAACTCGGCGAATGACCTGACCGGTTAAGTCCTGATAGCCTTGAGCCATCAACACTTCAGTTAGCAAGCCTGTTAATTGGGAAGAGTCATTACTGGACTCTTCCAGAAACTTATCAACACTATGGCATAATGCTTTAAATTCACCCAATTCCAATTGGCGAGACATGAGTTTCTTCCATTGGGGAAGAATACCATTAATATCAGCGCACATTTTCTCGGCAATGGGCATACTACTTTCAACAGCATCCATGGTTTGGTTCGCTGCCTGCTCGGTAGTTTCAATAACATAGTTTAGACGAGACTGAGCATCGGGAATGTCTTCTGTCGCCAAGTCAGCAATTCGAGAATCAATGTTGAAAC
Source organism: Paraneptunicella aestuarii (assembly GCF_019900845.1). Lineage (NCBI taxonomy): Bacteria > Pseudomonadati > Pseudomonadota > Gammaproteobacteria > Alteromonadales > Alteromonadaceae > Paraneptunicella > Paraneptunicella aestuarii. The sequence continues at coordinate 4,093,861 of NZ_CP074570.1, forward strand.
TATTCAATGAATCGTGCAACTGGCGTGTCAATTTTCCGACTTCCGCAAACAATTCCATGGAATCCTGAATTTTAGTCGCTTCCAACAAGGCGGTGGCGGCATCGTTGTCGCCAGCTTCCAAAAACTCAACTAATTGTTTGGCGTCGTCTAACGACATAGGTGCATTTGTAGCGGAGCTCATAAGACTTCACCTCTGTATTGCAGGTTCAGCCGGAACTAACCCAAGCGCTCAAAAATTTTGTCAAGCTTTTCTTTCAAGGTCGCAGCTGTAAATGGTTTAACAACGTAGCCATTCACGCCAGCCTGAGCCGCTGCAACAATCTGTTCTTTCTTAGCTTCTGCTGTCACCATTAAAACAGGAGTATGTTTCAAATTATCATCAGCTCTGATTGCACGAAGCAAATCAATTCCTTGCATACCAGGCATGTTCCAATCTGTTACCACAAAGTCAAAATCGCCTTGTTGTAACATCGGCAGAGCAGTGCTTCCATCGTCTGCTTCTTGCACATTGGTGAAACCCAAGTCTTTTAATAAGTTTTTAATGATACGTCTCATTGTCGAAAAGTCGTCAACAACAAGAATTTTCATATTTTTATCCAAAACCGCCTCCAAAAAGGACCAGACCAACAGCTATTATTGTACTTATTTATTCTGCTTGCCAAGCCTGCATACGAGATTTAAGTCTAAGCATTGCCTGACTATGTATTTGACTGACTCGAGATTCACTGACTTCCAATACTTCACCAATCTCTCTGAGGTTCAGTTCCTCGTCATAATACAAAGAAAGTACTATCGCTTCACGCTCTGGCAAGGTTGTAATGGCATTTGCCAATGCCTTCTGGAACTCCCCCTGCATTAAATCATCCAGAGGGCGATCACTACCTTTATTATTTTCCGTTGTTAATACATCTTCCGTGACACCCAAATCTTCAATTCCCACCATTTTGCCTGAATTTACTTCATGCAGCATTTGGTGATATTCATCTAATGATACGCCCATTTTCTCGGCGATATCAGTATCTTTTGCATCGCCTCCGGTTTCGCGCTCAACAGCATGAATGGCTTCAGCTATGGCACGTCCATTTTTATGAACGGAACGAGGTGTCCAATCACCTTTACGAATATCATCAAGCATAGCGCCTCGAATTCGTATCCCGGCGAAAGTTTCAAAGCTGGCGCCTTTACTTCCATCGAAGTTACGCGCAGCTTCCAATAAGCCAATCATGCCGGCCTGAATTAAGTCTTCAACAAGAACACTGGCTGGCAATCGAGCCATCAAATGGTGAGCAATACGCTTTACTAATGGTGCGTGTTGCTCGACCAATTGCTGCTTATTATCTAATTGTTGATACGCCGCTGCTTTGTTATTCACGCTTGGTCACTTACCGCCTGTTGTTTCACCAACTGTTCCAGGAAAAACTCCAAATGACCTCCTGGTTGTGCAGGAATCGGCCAAGTCAATGCTGTTCTGGCCAAATTCATAACTGCCACAGAAGCTGGCGAATTGGGAAACGCTTCCACTATAGCTTTTTGCTTACGTACCGCCTTGCGAATATTTTCATCATAAGGAATGGTCGCAACTAATTCCAGAGCCACATCCAAAAATCGGTTTGTTACTTTGGATAGTTTAGCAAATAACTCCTGACCTTCTCGTACATTTCGCACCATATTGGCAACAATCTTAAAACGAAACACACCATGGTCACGATTTAATAACTTCATTAATGCATATGCATCGGTTAAGGATGTTGGTTCATTACAAACAACAACCAACACATCCTGCGATGCCCGGGCAAAGCTTAATACCATGCCGGAAATACCCGCCGCTGTATCAACAATAAGTACATCAACAGGTGTACGTAATTCACTAAACGCCCTTATTAAGCCAGCATGTTCTGCGGGCGTCAATTCAGTCATAGACTGTGTACCTGACGTTGCTGGCGCAATTTTAATTCCGTGAGGGCCTTCTACAAGAATTTCGTCCAGAGTACATTCACCAGACAAAACATGCGAAAGATTTTTCACTACACGCAATCCCAGCATAACATCGACATTGGCTAAGCCCAAATCGGCATCTAACACCAATACGCGTTTACCTAATTTAGCCATTGAAATAGCAGTATTCAAGGTAATGTTAGTTTTACCAACACCCCCTTTTCCGCCTGTAACGGCAATAACTTTAGTTAAGCTAGGCTGGTTCATTTTTCTCAAACTGCTTGCTTGATCCTCGATCATACTGCGACTGCTGATTGTTTAAATTGTTCTGCCGTAGTATGCGGTAAACAGTATTTTTTATAAAGCTTTGCTGCTGCCGATACCAAATATTTTGCTTCTGCCAACTTCAAATCTTCCGGAACCCGCTGCCCATCAGTCAGGTAACTCACAGGTACCCGCTTCTGAATAGCAACACTTACTGCTTCACCAAGGCTGTAACATTCATCCAACTTTGTAAATATACAACCTTTCATCATATCTTGCTGAAAAGCTGTAAAAGTTTGTTCAAGCACTTGCCTTTGAGTATTCGCCTGAACCACCAGATACATATTAATATCAGCATTTGTTTTACTGCTCAATGCTTCTAACTGTTTGATTAATCTGGTGTCTCTTTGACCAAACCCTGCAGTATCTATTAATACTAATCTCTTATTACGGAATTGATACAAAACATCTGATAACTCTTGTGCGTTTGATGCTTTTTTAACCGGACACCCCAGAATTTTGCCGTAAGTTGCCAGTTGGTCATATGCCGCAATACGATAACTGTCAATTGTTACCATAGCCACTTGATCTGCGCCATGTTTTTGTGCGAATTGTGCAGCTAATTTCGCAATTGTTGTTGTCTTACCGCAACCGGTAGGGCCAACCAAAGCAACAACACCTCCTTTTTCAAGGATATCGTTAGAGCCTGTTTTCAAGCGGTTAGCCAATAATTTAAGAATAAACAACCAGGCTTCACGCTCATCACAATTCTCAGGCGCATAGGACACAACCTCTTCCGCCAAGTCACGGTTAATTCCCATGTCTAACAAGCGAGAGGTTAAATAGGCTTGTAAAGGATGACTACGCTTCTTTTCCTGATTAATAAGACCAGATACCTGAAATTCCAAGACATCTCTTAAAGATTTTAATTCCTGGCGAATATCATCCATCGCACTGTTGCTAACAGGCTCTTGTGGCAAATCACGTTTAGTATGGGCAGACATCGCCGTGACGTTACTTGCAGGTTCTTTCGATGTGGCTACCGACATTTTCGCTGCAGCTGCTGGCTGATAGGGAGCACGTTGATTTCTCAATTCAGGCACTTCAGCATCAGCAGATTGAGTGCCTGTTGCTTTATATTGCTTTTCCAACAAGGCTTTCAAACTATCGGAGCCCGATTCGCCAATGACTTCACTTAATGTAGGCGAACGCTTTCCTTTAGGAGCGACAGGCGCTTTAGCCAATTCAGGAATAGGATTAGACGCAACTGGCTTAGGCGTACCCATTTTTGGCGCTGGCTCTTTGTCGTAAGCTGCGACAATCTCAATACCATCACCCACTTTTTTATTTGACATGATAACGGCGTCGCCACCTAGCTCTTCTTTTACCTGATTTAGAGCGTCGCGCATGTCTTTACCATAAAAGCGTCTAATTTTCATACGTCACCTTCGTACTTTGGTCAGCTTATTGCCCAATAGAGCTGACAATCTTAATTTGCTTGTCGTCAGGAACTTCTTGATACGACAACACATGCAATCCAGAGATACTATGTTTCAAGAATCGGGAGAGAACCGGACGTAACATGCCCGATGTCAATAATATGGCAGGCTCACCTTCTAGCTCTTGTTGCTGTGAAGCCTCTGATATTGAGCTCTGGAGCCTTTCAGCTAATCCAGGTTCGATGCCAGCGCCATCTTCTCCCCCAGCTTGCAACGACTGATGCAACATCTGTTCCAACTCTGGAGCCAAAGTAATGACAGGTATCTCTTTATTGCCGCCATTAACCTCTTGAAGAATCAAACGTTTCAGGGCGATACGGACTGCAGACACCAATACATCAGGGTCTTGGCTCTTAGGCCCATACTCGGACAAGGTTTGAATAATGGTACGTAAATCACGGATCGGAACACCTTCATACAATAGCGTTTGCAATACGCGCACTACGGTACTTAGAGGAAGAATGTCAGGCACTAAACCTTCAACCAGTTTCGGATTGCTCTTGGCCAGCATATCCAACAATTGCTGTACTTCTTCATAACCCAACAACTGATAAGCGTTATTCGTTAACAACTGGCTTAAATGCGTAGCCACAACAGTAGCCGCATCCACAACGGTATAACCCAATGTTTGAGCATGTTCGCGTTGCTCAGGACGGATCCAGACAGCATCCAATCCAAAGGCAGGATCATGAGTCGGTGTGCCATCCAGCTTACCAAAAACTTGTCCCGGATTAATCGCCAACTCGTCATCATGGCTAATTTCCGCTTCACCTACGCTAACACCCATCATAGAGATGTTGTAAGTATTCGGGGTTAAATCCAGGTTATCGCGAATATGTACAGGTGGAATAAGGAAGCCCAGCTCTTGCGACAATTTCTTACGTACGCCTTTAATACGTTGCAGCAATTCACCACCTTGCGCTTTATCGACTAATGGAATTAAACGATAGCCCACTTCCAAACCAATGGTGTCAACCTGTTGTACGTCATCCCAGCTAAGCTCTTTTACTTCAACCGGTTTATGAGATTTCTCAGGTAAGTTATCAGTCACAGCAGGAGCAGCTGCCGCTTTCGCAGCCTGCTTTTTATCCCAGTAAGCATAACCAGCAACCAAAGCACTAAAACCAAGGAACGCCAAATGAGGCATACCCGGTACAATACCCATCACAAACAAAATACCTGCCGTTACCCATAAAGCACGCTCATTACCTAATTGCTCTTTCATGACCGAACCCATTTCCTGGGTGTCATTCTCACGCGTTACGATAATCGCAGTAGCAACAGACAATAATAGTGAAGGGATTTGTGCAACCAAGCCGTCACCAATAGTTAGCAAGGTATAAATTTCAATCGCGTCAGAAAATGCCAAACCATGCTGGATCATGCCGATGAACAGGCCGCCAACTACGTTGATCAACATAATGAACAAACCTGCGACAGCATCACCTTTTACGAATTTTGACGCACCGTCCATCGAACCGTAAAAATCCGCTTCTGCGGTTATTTCTTCACGACGCTTACGCGCTTCATCAGAATCAATAAAACCAGCATTCAAATCGGCATCAATGGCCATCTGCTTACCAGGCATGGCGTCCAATGTGAAACGTGCACTCACCTCTGAAATACGTCCCGCACCAGCAGTAACAACCTTAAAGTTGATGATCAACAAAATGGCAAATACAACAATACCAACAGCGAAGTTACCACCAATAACAACCTCACCGAACGCTTGGATAACTTTACCAGCCGCATCACCACCTTCATGGCCTTCCAGTAATACAACACGGGTAGAGGCGATATTCAGCGCCAATCTCAATACCGTTGCAATTAGCAGAATAAATGGGAATAAGCCAAACTCGACCGGCTTCTTGGTAAAAACAGAAACCAAAATTACGACCAGAGACAGCGCGATATTGAAACTAAACAGGATATCCAGCAGGAATGCTGGCATGGGTAAGATAACCATTCCCATGATCGCCAGAAGAACAATCGGCGCACCCAATCCCTGAGTAATCTGCTTAACCTGGTTTGGATCAATTCTATTTAGGTAATTAGCCAGTTGCATAGAGGTTGTGCTTAACAAAAATTGACAAGTGTCTGGTTAAAGCAATTTACTTGCCAATTCCAGATATCAATTAAATACACAACTCCAAAGGCTTATCAGATAAGGCGTGAAGAAATATTAGTCAGGCACAATGTGCATGTAATTAATATCGTTTTAATGTAATAAACGCACTCGCGCAAATTAGTGACGTAATTCTGGCGGTATAGGAAGATCTTTCGACAAAGGCTTGGGTCGACGCCCTCTTCCTTTCTTGAATTTCTTCAACTGGAAGACATAAGCCAATACCTGTGCAACAGCCATAAACAGCTTCTCAGGAATTTCCTCATCCACTTCGGTTGTGTAATAAATGGAACGAGCCAACATGGGAGACTGAATAATAGGCACTTGATGAGCATCGGCAATTTTCCGAATATGCATTGCCAATTCGTCGACACCTTTGGCAACCACTACTGGCGCTCGATTACCATTGTCTTCATATTTTATGGCCACAGAATAGTGCGTCGGGTTGGTTACAATAACATCAGCTTTAGGCACTTCCTGCATCATACGACGAGCCGCAGCCTGAAATTGCAACCTACGAATACGGCTTTTAACTAACGGATCACCTTCAGCATTTTTACGCTCGTCCTTAACTTCCTGTTTGGTCATTTTCATTTCTTCATGATGCTTGTATTTTTGATATGGGGCATCAAAAGCAGCAATAGGAAGCATGGCGCAACAAATGATAATAAAGCTCCAACCAATTAATTCTAATGCGTGATAGATATTTCGAGGATAAAGCTCCATATCCAAATGTAGCGCTTCATCTTGAAAGAAGCTCAAAACCATATACGTAATACAAGCCACAATCACAAACTTGGCAATGGCCTTGAGCAACTCAACCAAGCCGTTTGGGCCAAACATGCGTTTAAGGCCATTGATAGGGTTCAACTTACTCATTTTGGGCTGTGCTGATTGCCAGCTCCAGTTGTATCCGCCCAGCGCGATACTTCCATAAAAACCCGCAATGGCAACAATCAACAAATAACTGATAACAGGTATCGCTATTTCAGAAAAAGCATATCCCCACGCCTGAAACATATGATTGTAATCATAGGTTTCATCCTTGGATAACGTAAACATGCGCTCCATTATCCGATACATGGCAATACCGATATCCCGCCCTAAAATAAAAAGCGTAATGGCACTAAATAGCAGAACCAATGCGGTAGACAGCTCGCGAGAGCGAGCAATTTGCCCCTTATTTCGCGCATCCTCTAACCGCTTGGATGTGGGTTCCTCCGTTTTATCATGTGTATCAGCCATTAAGCCACTCCTCTAGGTACAGACCCGTAAAAGGTTACACATTAACAGTTGAGCTCTTTCCCACTGCATCTCAAAGTGATCGGTAAAGTTACTTAAATTCACCAGAATAATGATCAGGCCGGTAATTTGAGCGATAGAAAAACCGATGGTAAAAATATTCAGTTGTGGCGCAGCCTTCGTCATTACCCCAAATGCCAGGTTAATAATCAACAAAGACACTATAGGCGCAAGAGAAATTGTCAGGGCAGAAACAAACATCCACGCCCCCCACTCTGCAATACTGCGCAATTGATCCGGCGTCCACCAACCACTTGCAACCGGGAATGCATCCAGGCTGGCAACAATCATTCGTATCATGGTCAAGTGACCATCAAACGCCCAAAACAGCAAGGTTGCTAAAATCAGATAGAACTGACCAACCGCAGGAACGTTAATGCCGTTTACAGGATCCACAATTGACGCAAATCCCAAACCTGTCTGCATAGCAACCACTTGTCCTGCCAAAACAAAGGTATTCAAGACCATGGTAGAGATAAAGCCAATGGCAATACCGATAATCAGTTGCTGAACGACCAAAACAAACGTGCCAACATTCACTAAATCTTTCACAGGCACAGGATCGATAACCGGCATAATCATCAAAGTCAAAACAAAAGTAAATAAAGCTCTGACAGGAGGCGGAATGGTTTTAGCACTAATACCAATCATGGCGCCAAACATGCCCGATATCCTCATAAAAGGCAGCAGCAAATCAGCCAAAAACTGGTTAATGGTATTTAGCGCAAAATCCATGTCGAATTACCCAACTACCTGAGGAATTCTTTCAACCATACCGATAGTAAAGTCCATGACTTTTTGCACCAGCCAATGCCCTCCCCACATCAGTGCCAATAAAGTGACAATCAGACGAGGCAAGAAGTTAATGGTTTGTTCGTTAATAGATGTGGCAGCCTGAAACACAGCCACAATCAACCCCACCAACATACTGGGGACAATGATGGCGGAAACCAGCACTATCACCATAGAGAGTGATTCTTGCAGAATTTCGACAAAGACCTCTGGACTCATAACATAGCCCTCACATTCCGAAACTGGTTGCTAAGGTTCCAAATATCAGGTTCCAGCCATCGACCAGTACGAATAACATCAGCTTAAAAGGAAGTGACACTATCATTGGCGACAACATCATCATCCCCATTGCCATTAAAACGGAAGCAACAACCAAATCCAGAATCAAAAATGGAATAAACAGCATAAAACCAATCTGGAACGCTGTTTTCAATTCACTGGTGACAAACGCCGGAATCAATACCGTCATGGGAACATCATCGGTATCTTCCACCTGATCCTGATAGCCCCCAATCTCGACAAAAGTTTCTAAATCCTTGATACGGGTTTGAGACATCATAAAGGCGCGAAGAGGCAACTTGGCCTGTTCAAATGCTTCCTTAGCCGAAATAGTTTCGTTCAAGTAAGGTTGAAGCGCATTTTCATTCATTTTGTCAAATACAGGTGCCATGATGAACATACTTAAAAACAGGCTGACCCCAATAATAATCTGGTTCGAAGGTGCCTGTTGTAAGCCGATGGCCTGACGCAATATCGACATAACAACGATAATTCGGGTGAACGATGTCATCATGATCACAAAGGCAGGAATCAATCCCAAGGCCGTCATGATAAACAGCGCCTGCAGTGACATGGTGTAATCCTGAGTTCCATCAGGATTTGTCGTCACAGTAAGCGCCTTTATCCCGGTATTAGCCCAAGCCCAATCCGGCATAGCAACCAAAATGATAGCCGTGAACATTAATAACACTGAACGCATATTCATATTAATCCTCTCTACCTGATTGAGCCTGCTTCTGGAGCAGTTGATTAAATCTGGATTTGAACTTCGCTCCCGGATTATCAGGTTGTATTGGTGTTTCCAACTTGGTTAGGTGATTGATATTGTGTGCCGTTATACCAATCAAATGTTGCTCATCTCCCACTTGTATCACCACAATTCGCTCTCGAGCCCCGGTCATCATGGAAGCGACCACCTGCATTTGAGAACTTCCGGTTTGAGTGACGTTAAACCGACGCATGAGATAACCCAACATCAAAACCACGCCAATAACCAGTACCAGTGACATAAAGACTGACACCCAAGTGCTGGCTGAACCGATAGTTTCTGAGGATTTTTCTTGTGCCAAAGTGGCGAATGGAAGGAGAACGAGAGGCGCTATACAGCATAGACCTCTCAGTATCTTATTGATTTTACTTGAGCTTTTTAATTCTTTCGATTTGACTAATAACATCCGTTAACCGAATACCAAATTTATCGTTGACCACAACTACTTCCCCATGAGCAATCAACGTGCCATTTACTAACACATCTAATGGTTCACCAGCAACGCGGTCAAGCTCCACAACTGAACCCTGGTTCAATTGCAGCAAATTACGGATGCTAATCAAACTCCTGCCCACTTCCATAGAGATGGTAACAGGAATATCAAGAATTGTATCAAGTTTACGTTTTTCATCGCCGCTCAGATGACTGTCGTCTTCCAATTCATCCAACTCGGCAGGTCTAGCACCCAGCAAATCGGCATCATCCGCATCATATCCAGATGATGAGCCTTCATCTGCTTCCGCTTCAGCCTGTTCTGCCATTGCGGCTGCCCAATCGTCCATACCGTCGTCTTCAGTACTCATACATCACCTCATGTTTTTCCATTACAAATCCTCTTCCAGGATATGTAATTCAGCATCACTGTCTATTCTGCGCCCACCTTTGGTTAACAGGTGCAGCTGAGATTTCACCGAAACAGGTCTCGGGATCTTCTCTTCAATCTTCAATGCCAGATATTCTCTGGAACGTCCCAACTTACTTCTGAATGTGGGTAGTCCTTCTATCAGCACTGTAATAAATTCCGGCATTTCGATGGGGATAATATCGCCATCTTTGAGATCCATCACTTTACCCAACGGCATACGGATATCCATCATGTGCGTACTCAGTTCAACCTGAACATCCAGAATTTCGTCACGTAGCGCTCGGCTCCAGCGTAAGTCTGTATCTTCCTTGTCACTTTGAACACCCGCATCCAACAATTCCCGAATAGGCTCCAACATGGAATAAGGTAAGGCAACGTGGAAGTCACCACCGCCACCATCCAACTCAATATGGAACGAACTGATAACCACAACTTCTGTCGGGTTAACAATGTTAGCCATTGCCGGGTTAACTTCCGAGTCAAGATACTCAAAAGAGACATCCATGACCGGTCCCCAAGCTTCTTTGTAATCCTCAAAGATAATCTTGAGTAGCATCTGAATAATACGGCGTTCCGTTGGCGTAAATTCACGGCCTTCAATCTTGGCGTGATAACGTCCATCACCACCAAAGAAGTTATCCACCAGAATAAACACCAAACGCGCCTCCATGGTGATTAGTCCTGTACCTTTGAGAGGTCTGAATCTCACCATGTTTAAACTGGTTGGAACAAAAAGCGTATGAATGTATTCACCGAATTTAATCATCTGGATGCCGTTAATCGACACCTCAGCAGAACGGCGCATCATATTGAACAGACTCACCCGCATATGACGAGCAAAACGTTCGTTGACCATCTCCAGGGTAGGCATTCGCCCACGCACGATACGGTCTTGAGAAGAGAAATCATATTCCAGTGCCGAAGAACTCGACTCCGACTCGTCGATATCCTCTTCATCGACCTCATCGACCCCATGGAGCAGGGCATCAATTTCGTCTTGTGAAAGTAAATCGCTCACGTTGCGCCTCTATTCTCTGTTACTGCATAACAAAACCAGTAAACAGTACATTCTCAACGACATCTTTACTGGCAATTTCCTGCATCGCCTTTTGCACTTCACGCAAAGACTGATCACGCATTGCCACTTTACCAACTTCAGTTACCAGGTCATCAGCACTGGAAGTGCTAAACACTCGCAGCAATGTACCCTCGATCATTGGAATATGCATTTTGGCCAGTTCTTCGTTATCCGAACCTCTAACCATCAATTGTACTTTAATCTGTACCAACCTATCTCTACCTGCGCCGGGCACGTTAAAGATAAATGGTCGTGGCATTGCAACATAAAGCGCAGTGCCAACATTCGCCCCCTGAGCACCTGGGACAGCCCCACCTTGCCCAGCATTTTGAGGCATTGCCTCAGGTACAGGTTCACTACCACCTAAAAAGAAAAATGCACCACCACCAGCAACAACAAGAACAGCAACAATAATGATGATCAACATCATCTTGTTCTTCTTGCCACCACCGTCTTCCATTTCTAATTCTTCATCTGCCATGCTTATCTCGCTAGCTATTAACTTAACTCAACAACTGTATGGGCATCAAAAACCAGCTAAAACTTAAGCAACAGCCCACAAATTCTTGTCTCGGGTGTAGCATTATTGCTGTTTAGACTAACCTCGCCAAGCAATAATTCCACTCTTCATAATTATCCCTTTTCATTATGAATTGTAGGCGTTCCTCAATCAATCTTGTTACTTTTCATCTGAAACAAAGCAACAGTTCACAAATTTGACGCTCATTTCATCAGGCAAAATAATCAATGCCATTTACCGAGCCATTAACCATCCGCACGGTTTGTTGTTCAACAAACTCTTCTTCCACTTCATTGCCTGAGCCGCCTGAGCCACCAGCAAACTGTCCATTTGCATTTTCAGCATCCTGCTGTTTAGATTCTTGCTCAACAGAAGACTGTCCCAATTGAATACCCTGCTCGTCCAATAACTCTTTTAATCTTGGTGCAGCATGCTCCAACGCTTCTCGGGCTTGTTGAGTCTGAACCACAAAGTTAACCGTTGCAGCTTCACCCGACATATTTACCTTGATCTTCATGGTGCCTAAATCCGGTGGATCCAAGCGAATATCGGCTGTCATATTCTTCTGATTAACCATCAACTGCACTTTGTCAGCCAGGTTCTGGGGAGCATCAGGTTTATGAATGTTAACCGTTCTATCCATCTGATTAGCGGCCTGTTGACGAGCACTTTCCAACTGAGCCACATTCGCCTCTTTGGCATTAGCAGCCGAAACCGACTTAGCCATTTCCGCATTTCCTGCTTTCTGATCGACTAACTGAGCAGCCATATCCATCGTGCTGTTAGTGCTAGCAAGGACTTGCTGTAATTTCGCCTGATCCATCGCTGCTGATGAGTTATCCCCTGTCGCGGCCGCCACAGCATCTTTCACCACTTGCCCTAAATCATTGCCTGATTGCTGCCCTTGCTGTGCTTGAGACTTCAACTCTTCAACCCCCGCCTTAAGCTTATCGACAAAGGTTTCTTTCACCTCAGCAGATACTGATTCCTTAGGCAGTACCTGATTTGCAATATGCTCTGCGGCTTTTTGCAACTGTGTCGGATCTGCATTGACTAATTTATCTAGCAGAGGATCATCGGTTTTAATTTCAGCGTCCGCTTGTACTGTCTGCTCACCTGCCACATTGCTCATCAAATGTGTCAAAAATTTGGAATCTATCTGTAACCAGTCCTTGCCAGTTAATTCTTTCAATGGTGAATCCTGCAACTCAGGATTTTGTGTCAAAAACTGATCGATCATAGCATCCAGCTGCAGCAACTCTTCTTCAGATACGTCGTCTTTCTGTGACAGTGAATCAATCATTGCCAGAATCTCTTGCAATGACTCATTGCTGATACTTTGTTCATCTGTGGGCATGTCAGTAATCAATTCAATATCAGAAACACCTTCTTTCAGCGCATCGCTTTGAACTGCATCAAATTGACCATTCAATAATTTATCCAGCTCACCCTGCATATCGGTTTCAACAGCCACATCAGCCTTAACACCATCACTTTCCAACTCCGCTTTGTCGGATCCCTGACCGTGTAACTTGTCGAGCATAGCCAACCAATCAAAATGCGTTGCTGCTTCTTGTACCAATTCGCTTTGCGCTTCGTCAGGCTCAGCAGATTGCTGCGCATTATCCTGTTGTCCTTCAGCAGAGTCATTCTGGGCAGACTCACCTTCCGCTTTTACTGAATCTTGTTGATCTTGTGATGTTGATGCTTGCTCATCGGTTGTCGCTTCTTTCTTAGCAACCGAATCACCAGGATCATTAGCATTCTTTTGCTGGGCAACGGCTTCAGATTGCTCTGTCTGTTTGGCTGACTGTTGAGTAGCTGCCGTATTTTCTACCGAATTGGAAGCCTTTTCAGAACCCTGAACGCTTTTGGTGCTATTACTATTCTTGTAGGCAGGGGGAGGCGTTGTCTTCTCTGCTGCATGACTACGCTCCAACATAGAAGCAAAGTCTTGGCCTTTCCCGGAATATGATGGTTGTTCGGAGCTCCCAGAAGCAATACCTATTTGAACATTTGAGGCAATGTCTGTCTTTTTAGCGGCAAGTTGTTGCATCATTGGTCGCAATCCTCATTTAATTCCTAATTCGATTAACGAGCTAACTCATTAATATTATTATATTTTTAACTTTAGCCTTCATCATTCCGGCAATAAAACCGGATGATTTCAGCCTAACAGGCAATGGTTATTGCCTAATTACAGCTTCAATACAAAAGCTCAGCAAAAACTGTTCCAATTTTGAACAATAGCAACAAATAACTTCATTATTGTTGTCTTCTAACGTCGCTTATCGGGCCTTACGTATAAATTTCTGTAGTGCAATCTCATCCATCATTGCCTGTTCAATCCGAGCTTCTTTCGCCATCGCAATCTGTTTCTTTTTATCCAGCAACATTTCTATCGCTTTACGCTTTTGTTGTTGCTTTAACCACAGACTTTTCCGTTGCTCAGCAGCCAGTACCGCGTTGTGAATAACCTGTCTTTGTTGCTCACAGGCGCGATCCAATTTGCTAATAAAACCTTGATGCTGATTAAAAGACCTGGCTTCCAGTCCTGTTTCCCTGCCTTTTTTCTGGATTTGACGAAAATACTCCAAGCGATAATTTTCCAGTCCTTGCAACTTGGTGCGGTTTTGATTCACAAACAGCATTGCCTTTTGGTAATCCATCGCCGCTTTGTCTTCTTTTTCCTGCTCCCATTGAGCCAGCATAACAAGTTGAGCTTTTGCCATAACCTAGCCTCCCTGGCGCATTGCCTGAGTCAACTTAACCATTTCCTGCAAACTTTCATCGTAAGGAATAATCTCTTTCATTTTTTGTTGCAGGAATTTATTAATGATTGGTTCGGCCTTTATAGCCAGGTCAATTCGAGGATCCGTTCCCTTGGAATAAGCTCCAATACTGATTAAGTCTCTATTTTGCTGATACGTGGAATACACCTGCTTTAATGCTCTGGCAGTATCCATATGCTGATCACTCACCACCATTGGCATAACACGGCTAATTGATGCTTCTACATCAATGGCAGGAAAATGGCCTGAATCAGCCAATGAACGCGCTAAAACAATATGCCCGTCCAGAATCGCCCTGGCAGAATCAGCAATAGGATCTTGAAGGTCATCGCCTTCTGTTAGCACGGTATAAAATGCGGTAATCGAGCCCTGATTCTCAGCGCCATTTCCAGCACGTTCAACCAATGCAGGTAAACGGGCAAAAACCGAAGGCGGATAGCCCTTGGTCGCTGGAGGCTCACCGACAGCCAGTGCAATTTCACGCTGTGCCATGGCATAACGTGTCAACGAATCAATAAGTAACAGTACATTCATGCCTTGATCACGAAAATACTCGGCAATGCTCACCGCCGTTTCGCAACCTTTTAAGCGCATTAAAGGAGAAGTATCTGCGGGTGCAGCGACAACGACAGATTTCTGACGTTCTTCCTCGCCCAAGATATCCTGAATGAATTCCTTAACCTCTCGACCACGTTCGCCAACCAGACCCACAACTACAACATCCGCCGTTGTACCTCGGGTCATCATGCCAAGTAGCACGCTCTTACCCACACCACTACCGGCAAACAAGCCCATACGTTGGCCTACACCCACCGTGATCATGGAATTAATAGCGCGCACACCAACATCCAGAGGTTGCTTTATTGGTTTACGAATAAGGGGATTCATGGGAGGACGGGTAAGAGGAACGCGTTTGTTTGTTTTAATAGCGCCCAAGCCATCTAAAGGTTGACCGTTACCGTCAACAACACGGCCTAACAACTCCATACCTACAGGGATGCCTTCCTGACGACTTAGCGGCATTACCCGAGAACCAGGAACAATACCTTTTACCGCTTCGGTAGGCATGAGATAGGTAATGGATTCAGCGAAACCGACCACTTCAGCTTCAATTTCACCGTCAATAGTTTGAACCAGACATTGACTACCAACAGGCAGTTGGCAGCCTACCGCTTCGAGCGTCAAGCCCACTCCACGTACAAGTTTGCCCGAGGCAACGCTCACTGATTGCGGAACTTGAGTTTGTAATTCTCTGACTTTATTCAGGAAATCCATAGCGCACTTTTCTATTGGTTGTTCTTGGTTGAGACTCAACGGATCAGAGACAAGCGCGTTATGACAATGCCATTATTCCGACACTTGCTCAGACGATAATCCTTGCTCTTGCAAGAATCTGTCCAACACGTCACGACAACGTCTTTCAACAGTGACATCAACCGCATTGTTGTCGGTCATAATGTCGCAGCCACCACGCGAAAGTTCAGGCGCTTCCACGAATATCCAATTGTGGCGCTCAATGTCTTCATCTGAAAACTGTGTTTTCACTAACTCAATATCTTCCGGATGCATACGAATTTGGTAGGCGTTCTCTCGAATGGGAAGGACTTTCAAACCGTCGGCTAATGCCTGAAAAATAATATCTGAATTGGTTTTAACTTCATGGCGAACCACAGATCTTGCCAAGCTTACAGAAAGCGCCACCAATTCTTTTTGCAGTTCACGTTCCATTGATGCAATCGGATTGTGTAGTGTGGTCATTAGCTGTTGCCAAATAGCCACTTGCTCAGCAATTTCGCTTTGTCCTTGTTCTAATCCTTCCGCATGACCCGCTTCCAGACCTTGTTGATGACCTTCCTGCTGACCTTTTTCTAATCCTTCCTGATACCCCTTTTCCATGCCTTCCTGCTGCCCCTGGGAAAAACCTTCCTCATAGGCTGCACGGCGAATTTCTTCAATTTCTTCGGCAGTAGGAGGAAGAATAACCACTTCCTCCTCGGGGGGTTCATACTTCCATTCCTCTGTACGGTTCAAGGCATTGGTCTGATGTGTGCCCTTATATAGCTTTTTATCGACAATAGGGAGTTCCCAAGATTTGGCTTCTTCAGCCAATTGTTCATCCAAGGTTCTTGCGGTTATCATTATTTACCCCAAATTTAAGGAATCAGCTTACAGGAACTCTTCGCCACCGCCGCCGCCAAGCATGATTTCACCGGCGTCAGCCAAACGTCTGGCAATGGATAGAATTTCTTTCTGTGCAGTTTCAACTTCACTGACACGTACAGGGCCAAGCGCTTCCAAATCATCCATCAACATTTCCGCAGCACGCTTCGACATGTTGCGAGTGATCTTGTCTTTAAGCTCGTCCTCAGCACCTTTGATGGCCTTGATAAGTACATCTTGCTGAACTTCGCGCAAAATGGTTTGCATAGCGCGGTCGTCCACATCCACAAGGTTGTCGAATACGAACATAAGGTCTTGAATCTGTTGACTCATTTCTTCGTCTTGCTCGCGGATTGCGTCCATCAACTGACCTTCGATATTGGTATCCAGGTAGTTCATGATTTCTGCCGCAGACTTCAGGCCGCCCATCTTCGCTGCTTGCGTACCCGCCTGACCAGCGAACTGTTTCTCCATGATTTCATTCAATTCTTGTAGTGCCGCTGGTTGTACTTCTTCCAGGTTGGCAATACGCATCATCAAGTCCAAACGAACCTTTTCCGGGAACTGCGCCAAAATTTCAGCAGACTGCTCCGCTTCCAGATAGGCCAATACAATGGTCTGAATCTGAGGGTGCTCGTTACGGATAATGCCCGCAACCTGTTTGGAATCCATCCATTTCAGTGAATCCAAACCTTTAGCACCACCACCTACCAAAATCTGGTCAATCAGGTTGGCCGCTTTGTCTTCACCCAAGGCTGCGGTTAACGCTTTTTTCACGAAGTCCTGACTGTGGAAACCGATAGTGCTGTAGTTCTGGATCTCTTCGATAAAGTGCTTATGTACCGCTGTTATTTTTGGTTGGGTCATTTCATCCATGGTCGCCATGGCTTGACCTAACTTTTGTACTTGCTTTGGTTCCAGATGTTTCAAGATCTGTGCGGCATCTTCTTCTGACAAACTGAGCAGAAGAATCGCAGCCTTTTCGACCCCCTCCAGCTTACTGACATCGTAAGTTGGAGCACCGTCTAAAGTTTCTATTTTTGCGATTTTAGTAGCCATTGTTATTCATCCATCATCATCCAGCCACGAACTACCTGTGCAGACAGTTCAGGCTCGTTAGCAACCAAGGCGCGTACTACTTTTAATACGTCTTCGTCTTTATGCAGGTCTGGCAACATTAGAGAACCATCTGGGGAGAAGCCAACCTGACCTTCGTCAAACTCTTGAGATAGCATACTAATGGTCTCGTCACCCAGATCCAAGCCTTCATCCATGCTGTATTCATCAGCTTCTGTTGTATCTTCAGGGTACAGCAAGCGTTTCAACATTGGTTTCACGATAGCCAGCATCAATACAATGATAACCAAACCACCGACAGCCCACTTAACTGCGCGCATAAACCATGCTTGCTCCCAGATTTCCTGCTTAATCATGTCAGAGTCATCCACTCGACTGAATGGAATGCTGACCACTTCAAGAGAATCGCCACGAGTGACGTCAAAACCAATGCCACCTTGCAACAAGCGACGCAAATTCAACAATTCTTCCTGTGAGCGCGGCTGCGCAGTAGGATTGCCTTCAGCATCAGTTGTTGACAGGTAATCAACCGCAACGGAAACACTCAAGCGACGGATTACGCCAGTCTGTTGTTTAGTATGACTGATAGTCGTGTCTAATTCATAATTACGAGTCGCTTCTTTGCGTGAACTGCCCGGAGTAGAACGTGTAGAGTTTGAACCCGTTGCCTGTTGAGGAATAGTAGAGTCCAGCGGCGGCTGATTGGTCAACGCACCAGGGATACCAGCAACAACGCTACCTACCGTGTTATTTTCCATGGTCATTTCACTACGAACGGCTGGTAAATCAGGGTTATAACGCTTCTGGGTTTGCTCAACAGAAGTGAAATCCATGGTCACATCAACTTGAGCCGTGTAATTCTCCATGCCCAAAACAGGAATAAGAATAGAGTCGATCTTTTCCAGATATTCTTTTTCACGTTGCTTTTCAATTTCATATTCTTTACGTGAACGAGCAGAAAGAGAATCTTGTGAACCTGAATTCAACAGGCGTCCATTATTGTCTGTAACAGTAACGCGGCTTGGTTCCAAACCTTGTACGGCAGAAGCCACAATATCCACAACCGCATCCACTTCTTCACCGGATAAGATAGAACCGCGGCGCATGGTAATAACAACCGTTGCACTGCCCTGCTTTTCACGACGTGCGAACACGTTCTCTTTAGGTAATGCAAGTAGAACTTTAGCGCGAGAAACGGAAGACATTTCTTCAATGGTGCGCGAGATTTGCTGTTCTCTGGCGTGCTTCAAACGCTCCTTTTCAACGCGTTGGCTTACACCGAAGCCCATATCCTGCATGATGATTTCATCACCCGCTTTAGGATCCTGATTGATACCTTGACGAGTTAAACCCAAGCGGATATCACGGAATTGATCTTCAGTAACATAAATAGTGTTACCTTCGAGGCGGTAAGGAATTTCGTTTTGATCCAGATAATCCAGGGTTTCAATCAATTCTTCCGTTGGCATTTTCGCCAAAGGACGGTAGTCAGGTTCCTGTGCCCAAATCACAATGAAGATTGCAATAGCGACACAAATTACCAAGGCAATAACCAGCACGATTTGACGTAGCATATCGACACTGCCCAAGGCCTCCATAAACCCGGATTTTTGCTCTGTATTTAGATCTGAGTCCAATGAATCGACACCAGATGTTACAGCTAATTCGGTTCCAGTTGCTTCAGCCACAGTTCACCCCTTCCGTTACACCGGCATGTTCATGATTTGTTTATAGGCTTCCATCACTTTATTACGCACCTGAACGGTTGCTTCAAAAGCGATGCCGGATTTTTCTTTTGCCACCATGACGTCTGCCAGGCTTAAGCTCTTGTCACCCATCTCGAAAGCCATCTGCTGATTACGTGAATCTATTTGCATACTGTTCACGTTATTTACAGCATCGGCCAACATATCAGAAAAGTTTTTGCTGGCAGGGTTTACTTGAATAGATGGTGCTTCAGGCAAGCCAATTTGGGCTTGAGCAGCCATGGTTTGCATTTCACTGAATAAAGCTTGTGCTTTAATGTCCATCGTTATCCCCTCCTCAGGGTGACTAATAATTGACACAACATCAATTTGTTGACTAGTTACCTAGAACAAAGCAATTGGCGTGCCAAATTAAAATTAGTTAAATATCAGTATGTTAACTGACACTTTTCAGAGTGGAATAATTGACGATGTCTTTTTACAGGCGAAAGCCAGTGCAGTAATGCACTGGACATTTAACCTATTTGGAAGGAAATCTATGCAGGAAACTCAATCCCCATTTCTCGCATTTTTGCCAGTTTGTACCTGAGTGTTCTCGGGCTAATGCCTAGCTTCTCAGCCACTTTTTTACGACTACCATGACAAGAAGCTAATGTATCCAAAATAATTTGATGCTCTTGCTGACGTAGCTCGTTACCCAACACACTGGCGGTTTGAGTTTCTTCAATATCATCCTGAATATCTGCTGGCGCTTCCGTCATAATAGAATCGATCATTAAATCGGTTGCTTCAATTTGATGCCCATTGCACAGAATCAAAGAACGCTGGATGACATTTTCCAATTCTCGAACATTACCCGGCCATTGATATTGAGCCAGTTTATTGCGTGCTGATGCAGACAATACCGGAATAGCAACGCCTTGTTGCTTGGCGTGGCGCTCTATCATGTGCTTCGCCAAAGGCACAATATCGTCAGGACGCTGTGCCAAAGGTAGCCAGGTAAGCGGGAACACATTCAAGCGATAATATAAATCTTCGCGGAATTTCCCTTCTTGCACAGCCTGACGCAAATCACGGTTACTGGTCGCGATAACGCGTAGATCAAGGGCAATGGTTTTACGACTCCCTAGTCGTTCGACTTCACGTTCCTGCAACACACGCAGTAGCTTCGCCTGCAAAGCCAGATCCATTTCAGTTATTTCATCTAATAAAATCGTTCCGCCCTGAGCCTGTTCAAATTTTCCAGGGCAAGCTTGTAAAGCTCCTGTGAAAGCGCCTTTTTCATAACCAAATAAAGTGGCTTCCAGCATATTCTCGGGAATAGCAGCACAGTTAATCGCCACAAAAGCTTCGTCGTGACGGTTTGACTGGTCATGAATATAGCGAGCCAAGACCTCTTTACCTGAACCACTTGGCCCTAACACCATGACGGTTGCATCGGATTTCGCCACTTTAGACGCCAACTCTAATAGCTGCTTACTGGATTTATCACCCACAACGGGCGCATACGCTTCCATTTTTCTCGCCGGTGCATAACGCCCAACAATGTTGAGCAATACTTCTGGCGAGAATGGTTTTGCCAGATAATCGGTCGCGCCTTCCCGCATAGCGAAAACGGCGTCATCGATAGTGGCATAAGCCGTCATTAATAGAATGGGTAAGTTCGGAAACTTGGTTTTAATGCTCTGCAGCAGGTTTAATCCTGTGATGCCGCCAAGCTGAATGTCGCTAACAACGATATCAATATGAGAATCCTGCAATCTTGCCAGAGCCATCTCTGCGCTGTCGCAGGCTAACACATCATATCCCCCAAGGATTAAGGTATCGGTCAAGGCTTCTCGTAAACCTGGATCGTCTTCAACTAACATGACATTTGCTTTTAACATGATCTTAGCTCCTCATCGCTAGAGCAGGAGAACTCTGTGAATTTTTGTGAATAGGTATATTGTCTTCGAGTGACTCTTCGCATACCCGGTGAA
Organism: Paraneptunicella aestuarii; assembly: GCF_019900845.1. Lineage (NCBI taxonomy): Bacteria > Pseudomonadati > Pseudomonadota > Gammaproteobacteria > Alteromonadales > Alteromonadaceae > Paraneptunicella > Paraneptunicella aestuarii. The sequence continues at coordinate 4,115,003 of NZ_CP074570.1, forward strand.
TAGGTAGGTGCATTCCAATACAAGCCCCACCCGCATTCTGATTGCGCACGGAAACATGGCCTTTGTGCGCCTGAGCCACTGATTTAACCACAGCCAACCCCAATCCGGTTCCCTGAGAACGCGTGGTGAAGAAAGGCTCAAAAATATGCGCCATTTTGTCTTCGTCGATGCCAGTACCGGAATCAACGATAAATACATCAACATCGCTCGGGTTATCTGGATTACGCTGCGCAATAAAGCGAATCGGTTCGCCTTCGGGAGAATGTTGCAGGCTGTTATGAATCAGGTTTTGCAGCGCACTTGCCAACGCGGTCTTATTACCAAGAATGATCAAATCTGGCTCAGGAACATCCATCACCAAACTGCATCCTTTAGTCATTAGCATGGCTTCCGAACCAGCATAAACTTCGTTCATCAACGACTGTAACGACACTTCACTGACAACCTGCTCTTCTCCACTTTTGGCGAAAAGCAGCATGTCGTTAATTTGGCTTTCTAAATCTTTCAAACGTGACTGTAGTTTTTTACAAAACTGCTCTCTGGCGTCAAATCCAATGGTCGGATTCAATAGATTGGCTGCATACAATGTTGCTGCCGATAACGGCGTTCTAAGTTGATGTGCCAATGACGCAACCATCTTGCCTAAAGAAGACAGGCGTTGCATATGGCTAACGCGTTGTTGCAGCAATCGGGTTTCGGTTAAGTCAGTTAACAAAATCAGCTGGCCGGGTTCTTCTTCCAGAGGCGAGATAGATAGTTTGACTCGGCGTCCATCATGCAATGAGATCTCATGACCATCATCTTTTCTTGGACGAAATGAACGAGCAATAATGGTACGCCACAACTCACCTTCAAGTGGTTCTCCCAACATATCTTCCGCAACAGCGTTTGCTTGCCGAACGATACCTTGACCGTCAACCAACACCACACCAGCGGGCATAACATCCAGAATATGTTTCATACAACGCGGGGAGCTAAAAGGTGCTGAGCTATTTTTTGCATCTTTACGGCTTCGACGTCCCTTGGCGATCAATGGCATAGACACAGATTCAGATGAAATCTGTTGATCACTACCAGCAATCGGTATTCCGGAGTGCTGTAGATGTTCTTGTCGATCTACATGTCGATGTTCAGATGTTTGCAGACTATTGGACTGCATATTGACCTGCACGTTAACCTGCATAGCCACCTCGCGTCAAATTAATAACAGTGAGTGCAAAGCAGATACCGTGCCAATATTAATTATTGTTTTATTTCAATGCATTAGAGTATTTTTAAAGTGCGAATTACAGCGCCAGTTTTTTGGCAAGGCGCTCTTATTATCAATATGAGCGCCTTGTTTTGATTCATGAAGCATGAGGTTCAATAAGCTAAAAATATCGCCTACTTGGAGATATTGTATTTACGCATTTTTTCCACCAGCGTTGTTCTTCTCATGCCCAAGAACTCTGCTGTACGAGCAACAACCCAATCATGTTGATCCAATGCTTTGGTGATCATGTCGATTTCCAGATTCGACAAATAATCTTTCAGATTCATCCCTTCTTCCGGCAATGTTATGGAACCCGGTTCAGGTATGCTGAGAGCCATCCCTTCAGAACCAGAAGACTCTACATTAAATTGTTCTTCTACATCAGAACTATCGTCGCTGTCATCATCAAAATCACCGAACAGCGAGTTTAACGCTTCCCTTTCCAATAATTCATCAGGGTATTCGGGTTGATATTCAGCAAATTCAACATGCTGATATTTGGGTGGTAAATCTTGCACATTAACAACCTGATTCGGGCACAGAATAACCATACGTTCAACCAGATTGGACAATTCACGTACATTACCTGCCCACTTGTGCTCCATCAAAGAATTGAGGGCTTCTTCGGTAAACTTCACAGATTTACCTTCTCGCACTTCAAATCGAGAGATGATCTCTTGCAGCAATAAGGGAATATCCTCTTTGCGTTCACGCAACGAAGGATTTTCGATAGGAAACACATTCAAGCGATAATACAGGTCTTCTCGAAAATCGCCGGACGAAATCATGGATTCCAGATTTCTATGTGTCGCCGCAATAATACGAACATCGCATTCAATTGGCTTAGTACCACCGACACGCTCATAAGTACGTTCCTGAAGTACCCTCAGCAGTTTTACCTGCATTTGCAGTGGCATATCACCAATCTCATCCAGGAATAATGTACCGCCTTGAGCCAATTCAAAGCGACCTTTACGAGAACTCACCGCTCCGGTAAATGCGCCCTTTTCATGACCAAATAATTCACTTTCCAATAACTCTCCCGGAATAGCACCGCAGTTTACCGGAATAAAGGGCCCTGACTTACGATTTGAAAGATAGTGAACGTTACTGGCAATAACTTCCTTACCTGTACCAGATTCCCCCAATACAAGCACATTGGCATCCGTAGGAGCCACCTGCTGGATCATACGGCGAATTTCCTGGATCTCTTTGCTTTTACCCACCAAATTCTGGAATTTAGCATCCCGAAGTTGTGATTCAGTACCAGGTTTATGCTTTATATATTCCTGACAGCGATGTAATAAGCGGGTCAAGATGGGATAAGTGACAGGCTCCTCAAGCTCACCAACCACATTCACCAATTGCTGTTGCAACTGGTGTTGGTCATTGATAACGATAAAAGGTAACCCCGGAAATAGCTTCACAAAGCTATGAGCATTTTGAAACTCGTCACCAGCAAGAATGATGGCACCTATACCTGAAGCACTACGTAAAAACTCTTCAGCTTGATCAATAGGCTGCACAACACATTCATCACCAATGAAAGTGCAAACGGTTTGTAAATTTTGATAGCGCGATTCTAGTGTACTTATTATCAGGATACGGCTCATTGGGTATTCAACCAGTTCCTATTTTTTAATCCCTAGTTTGCTGTTGAAAAGTCATTGATGCAAGTCCGTTTTTGCAAAAAACGTCATTTATTTGACGATAAAGTCTAGCAGTGTTTTAAAAATGACACATAAAATAAGTTGTACATATAAAACTATTAATTAACCCCAACTCAGGATAAGTTGTGGTGACAAAAACAGCTAACCAATTGTTATATATAGATTTATTTGGAAATTTTTAAAAACGACCATTTAGAATACTTTGAGATGAGATACTTTTTAGTGAATTTGAGGCAAATTTACGCGTCAATAGCGAATCTATTGCAAGTAAATTTAACGAAGAAGTCGCTAAAAATAGCCATATCAAAACACTTACTTATCCCGAGTTGATGTGATGGTCTCCTCCCTTTTACGGCATCAAAGTGCCATGATTGAATTTGTCTAACAATCAAAACGGGAGAAGACCAAATGCAGATTACAACAATTGACCTGGATTTAGCAAAAAACGTATTTCATGTGGTGTGCTGTAATGCTCAAAACCGGGTCTTAAAGCGCAAAGTGCTCAAACGCCAACAAGTATTAAATTATCTGGCCAGGGTTCCTGCTTGCCTGGTAGCGATGGAGGCGTGCTCAACTTCTAATTATTGGGCACGGGAAATAGCAGCGCTGGGTCATAAAGTGAAGTTATTACCTCCACAGCATGTGAAAGCGTTTTTAACGGGCAATAAAAATGATTTCAATGATGCTCTTGCTATCGTGGTTGCTTCACAGCAATCTCATATCAAATCGGTTGAAGTAAAAACAGAAGAACAACAAGATAGCCAGACATTGCACAAGATGAGAGAGCTGGCGGTACGGCAAAGAACAGCGCTATGTAATCAAATCAGAAATTTGATGAGTGAACGAGGCATCATTCTTAAACCGGGGATTCAGGCATTAAAGTGTGGTGTATCCGAATTATTGGGACATCCTCAGAGGTTGTCCGGCATGATGAAAACCTTGTTGCATCATTTGTACAGTCAATTGACTAGATTAGAAGACTCAATTGCAGAATATAACAAGCTTATCCAGCAAGAAGGGCAAAATAACGATATTTGTCAACGTCTACAAAGCATTCCTGGTATAGGGTCTTTAGTAGCAAGTGCCTTATTCAACGAGATAGGTAACGGTAGTGCTTACAAGAAAGGACGGGATGTATCAGCCTCGTTGGGGCTGGTTCCCAAACAATATAGTAGTGGTGGAAAAGACCGATTGTTGGGGATAAGCAAAAGAGGCAACCGCTATTTACGTTGCTTGTTAATATTGGGGGCTAAAGCGGTGGTTTCCAGAGCCAAACATAAAACGGATCCTCTAAGTTTATGGATAAATCGGCTTGTGGCTCAACGAGGACACAATAAAGCATGTGTTGCTTATGCCAATAAAATGGCAAGAATGGCGTGGGCAATCACGGTATCTGGCGAGCTGTATCAGCCCGCTTAAAAAGTAAAACTCTCTTCAGCAAATTGCGAAGGTTGTATTAATAGATGACATAACAGGTCAAACCGGCATTGTGAAAACCTGATAACCCCAGCGGTTAATAGACCGACGAGCTGATAAGGTCACAATGTGCGTTTTACATCAAGGCCAAAAGCTGACAATAAAGAAGCTTTATAAACAGGCCGCATATATGGCAGCAAACCTGTCCCTGTTATCAAAAAATACATTCTTGCAATACGGGAGGAGACCATATATGGGGTTAATCAGATGGACTTAAAGAATTGTAAAAACAGGAAAACCCCGAGAACTTACGCTCTCAGGGTGGGGGTAAGGAGATTGTCAATGTGAGGCTTTAGCCTAGCAGCGATAACACCTGATTCTGGTTCTGGTTCGCTTGGCTCTGAACAGCAATAGAAGCCTGACTTAAAATATCATTCGACGCTCTTTCAGCAGTCGCCTGAGCATAATCCAGGTCTCCAATTCGGCTGTTAGCTGCCGCAACATTTTCCTGAGTTTGAGCCAGATTACGAGCTGCACTTTCAAAGCGATTCTGAATAGCACCCAGTTCAGCACGTTCACTACCAACGTACTCAAGTGCATCATCAGCTGCAGACAGCGCATCTTGAGCACCTTGAGCAGTTGTCACATCAACACTCAAAATGCCACTTAGTGCAGAAGCAATGTCTTTCGTTCCTACACTAATGTTTTGCCCTGAATTGGCACCCACCAGAAAATCCACGCTACCATCAGAAGTTAACAGCTTTTTGCCACCAAACTCAGTTTGCTCAACAGTTTGCTGAATATTCTGTTGCAACTGGCTAATCTCAGACTGAATCGCTTTGCGATCACCAGCACTCAGAATGCCATTGCCAGCTTGAATAGATAACTCACGGATACGGTTAACATCGCTATTAATACCTGACAAGCCACCTTCAGCAACTTGCGATAACGATATACCGTCTAATGAATTACGATACGCCTGACCAAGCCCATTTTGTTGCGCAGTCAAGCGGTCAATAATTTGTTGTGCGGCAGCACCATCAGCAGCTTTATTAATTCGCTTACCCGATGCTAAACGCTCAAACAACGTGTCTTGCTTATTTTGCACCTGTTGCAAAATAGACGAATTGTTCTTAGTACTTAGATTAATCATAATCTACCCCCTTTATACCTCATTGGTGAGTATAGCAAAGGCATGCTTAAATAGTAACCAGACGAATGTTATTAATATTGATACTTGTGTTAACTCTGAATACTAAAGAAAAGATAAAAATAGCCGAGGAGATAGAAAGCGACTCCGACCATCCTTTTTTACTTATTGAAAATTAAGCAATAAACGAATTTTCAACCGTTTTCACTATTGCTATCAATGCCTATCCGGGCATCACTTTTATTCATTGAAAATCAAGTAAAAAGGGAAGCGCAATGACTTCCCCATATAGGTATTGCTGCAATTTTTTATACCAATAACTGATTAATTAAGCCCAGTTAGGGATAATTAAAACGGATTGCCGCCATTAACAGCATAAAAACCTAATCCTCCACCAGAACTATATTGCTCAACGGCAACGAGTAAAGGAGTGACGACACACTTCTCAGCTTCCCAAGTAATTTTGGCATTAACATTGTGAGGTGTGGATGTTCCTGACAAATCAATCTGCCCCATTGTACCTGCCGCCATTACAGCGCTATTGGTGCTTCTTGGGTCGTTTGTTGATGAGAATACAGCATACACATTTGAACTATCAGTTGCGCTAAATATCTGTTCCAAACTATCAGTCACCTGTAGAGAATTAAGAGCAAACCCTCAGCCGCAGGGAAGCGGCTGTGGAGCCTACATGGAAGTATCCACGGCGAGTTTGCGATAAATCTCTATGGGTGACTGACAATTAAACACAGCTATTTAGGCTGCCCGGAATTTCCGTTAACGTAATTCAAGCCTACTTTTACCGTTACAGACTCACCCGAAATATTGTGGATCATGAGATACCCCACACGAGTATTCGCATCATTAACGTAGGTAGATATTACTCACATATGCTGAATTTGAATAAATAAAGGGCGTTCCTTCAATCACTTTAGCAGTACATTGAACTGCTTGAACATTGACTGAAACCCAAAGAGCCAAAGAAGATAAGGCAACACCTAACATTTTGATTAACTTAATAATTGATTACCTTTACTTTTACACAAAAACATAAAGACATGAGCAAAAATGAAAAACAAAGCCATGTCACTCCTATACTCCTATTTATAGAAATATATAAAAGCCCACACAAACGACATCAAAAAACCTTTAATTTCAATTACTTAAAAAACAAACAGGTGTTAACAGCCTAATTCGAAATGGAATATTAAAGAACATTTACAGTAGTAACAGCAACACTATCAATAAAAAACAACACAGAAATCAAAAATAATTAGTACAATTTAATAACATTTTTATTGCCTCACGAAGTTCATCAACAATATTAAAATCAATCAACAAATTAATTGGAGTAAAGATTAGAAAAAACATACCATTAAACTTGACGATTTAACTAAGAGTCTATTGCTGAATGAACTTCCGTGAAAAGAAAAGGAAAAATACACCTTCTTATCAAAAGCCGATTGATAAACCACTTCTATTAATTGAAGACAGCAGAAGCATTTCCAATATTATCGAGAGTCATATTCATGAGAAATGGGGCTGCCCAGTTCATAAAGCGGGGAGTTACGCTGAGGCCATAAAACAATTAAAAGCCCATCGCACGGAATACTTCCTGGCTATTTGTGATCTCAACTTACCTGATGCACCCAATGGTGAAATCATGGACTTGATCAAGCGTACTGGCTTACCTGCAATAATCATTACAGGTTCAGTGGAAAAAGGTCACAAACAAAAGAGCGACTATAATCGAATTTTTGACTTCATACTCAAAAGCCAGCCAAACTCCGTCGGTTATTTGATCGAGCAAGTGGGGCGCTTCTACTATAACCAATATACAACTTTACTGATCGTCGATGATTCCAAATTATCTCGAGAAATGCTCAGCCAGGTTTTATCTGATCAAAACTTCAAGGTGCTAACAGCCGACAGCGGAGAATCTGCTCTGGAAGTTATAAAAAAACATCCTGAAATCAAGCTGGTTGTTTCTGATTATGTGATGCCCGCAATGAATGGCGTTGAGCTCACTGTGGCATTACGTAAAAAACATAACAAATCCAAACTTGCGATCATTGGCATTTCATCCGACAACGAAGCCAGACTAGGCCTGGAGTTCATTCGTAATGGAGCTAATGACTTCCTGACCAAACCATTCCTCATTGAAGAACTAAGTATTCGGATTAACCAAAACCTGGATACGATGAAATATATTGAAGTCATCGAGAACATTGCAAACAGGGATTACTTAACCAACCTTTACAACCGTCGCTATTTTTATGATGAGGGTTATGGGTTATTAAAGAATGCCATGAAGTGCGATGAGCCTTTCTGCACCGCTATCTTCGATATTGATTTCTTCAAAAAAATTAACGACTCTCATGGACATGATGTCGGTGACAAGGTACTGGAACAATTTGCACAACTTCTAAAGCAATACTTTTCTAATGACCTCATTGCACGCATTGGAGGAGAAGAATTTGTTGCCATCATTAAAGCCCCTGCACCTGAAGCCAGACAACAACTGGAAAAGTTTAGAGAAGCTCTCAGTAACACACGTTTTGAGTATGAAGATAATCTTATTCCTGTTACAACCAGTATCGGATTTAATTCAATCAAAGAAGCGTCTCTGGATCGCATGTTAAAAATTGCCGACGATTATCTTTATCAAGCCAAAGAATCAGGCAGAAACAAGGTGATGGGAGCAGAATAGTCAAGAATGGAGAAATATACTTCTCCTTTCTCCATCAACATCATCCATCGCATATGCTTTTCAAATTCGAAGTAATTATCTCCCTTTAAATTATTGAAAGTGGGAACAATCCTTTACTGCATAATCTAAATAAATGTGCGTAATTACGAGTCACCTATAGAAAGTGATAAGCAGACCCACCGTCGCAGGAAAGCGACGGTGGCGCTTCCACGGATCGATTAACAGCGAGTCTGCGATAAATTTCTATTGGTGACTGATAGCTTGGACTCATTAACTAGAGTATTAATTTAACCTATAATAAGCTGTAATATGGTGTAATAGTCTTCCCTGCCGAGATTACTTAACATCGACAAAACATCAATAACCTTGATCTTTGTCTAACGAGCACCTCATGACACAAGCAGTAGCATTTTCCCCTTATGCACCTACAGAACAAGCCGTTCCGAATCACTTTGCGAAATTCGATTTTTCTATTGAATGTTGGTTAAAACTACAAGGACACGGCACCCTATTCCAGCATAATCCCGCTCCTAATATAGCCTTTTCGGTTTCCGTTTCAGAAGAAGGTAACCTATCGATACATTATCGAAAAAGAGAGCTAAATATTAACCTCATTAGTGTGCAGGGAGGGATCAATCTGGCACGCTGGACACATACTCTCATTATAAAAAACCAACAATCCATTCAACTCTTCGCAAATGGTACACCTATCGTTATGCGCGAAATGCCTTGCCACGCAAATAATACAAACGTCAATCAGCAGCATCCGAAACAGATTAATAATGTCATCCAGGGATTGTTAATTGGCGACAATTCCATCCCAAATACACTCAACGGCATCATAAAAGAACTCACTGTTTGGAACATAGCGCTACCAGAAAAGGACGCAAAAACACATTACGAACAAACATTTTGCTCATGCCGGAAACCCAATGACATTAGCGACCCGATATTTTCGAGTAAAAGCATTCAATCAGCGATTCCAGTAGCCAAACTTAAGCACTTCATCTCACTGACATTTGACAATCAATCAAATTACTCATTGCAAAAAACAGAACAGAATCAAAACAGCTCGTCAGAATGGCCTCAATACATAGCACCAAAAGAATCCATTTCTATCAACTATGAAGAAGTATCCTATAGCCACTTCGTCACACGCCAAGCAATGTATATGGCACAGCAAAACCCCAAAGTAAAATTTTGCATTACATTAACCAAATCAGAACATGCAAGTCAGTCTTTGGTTAGAGTAACTACATCCAAATACCTGAGCAGAAACATACAAATTCAGGAAAACACTGATACTCATCTCAAAGCACATGTTGTGATTTATAATGTTTCCGAACATTTAACCAACGAACCTCTTCAACCAGATCTGAAAAGTTCAAAACAGAACGACAGGCACGAAGAAATTTCCACAATCAATAACGCTCAAATGGTGAATCGGGATATTTCTCAAATCGATCATGTTAAATTCGATCCCGATACTCAGATTGCATGCATTGGTGCAGGGGGGAAAATAAGCCAGATCACAGCAAAGTTGGCTATGCACAACGTCATGATTGCTCATGGAATTGACGCCAACGCCAACATTACAACATCTATCTCAGCTCACCACACAGGCCCTTGGACAAGAACAAGAGGAATGTGTACTGAACACCTGATTGCAGCAGAAGTCGTATTACCCGATGGTTCTTTGGAAACGACTTCCGAAATACATTCTCCACAGCAATATTGGGCTATAAAAACACAAGGCCATCCACAATCAGGCACAGTCACTCAATATTATTTCAAAACCTTCCCCATGCCAGCACAACTGCTTAAATTTGAACTGGAGTGGAATCCCTATACATCATACCCCCTACACCTCAAAGGAATACCAACACTTGATGTGCTCTCCATATGGGAGCAACTGATTGGGGCATCACACATTGAACAGCTAACAGGTTCATATTTGAAAATTAATGCGACTTCAGGAGCAACCAAACATCAATTTGACTATCGTTCATGTGTCCATAATTGCCAGATGCATGGATATTGGCAAGGTTCTCCTATGGAGCTGGAAGATTTTATTGAAAATAAATGGGGAGCCGCTGGGGCAAAACCTGACAATATCAACATCCAGGGAATAGCCGGACTGGGGCATAATTACCAAGCCGAGTTGAATCATTTATGGTTTAGGGAATCCGTTCATAATGTGTGTTTGGAAGAAATAAAACACGATAAATTCAATTTGCCTCCCGACCAAAATGATCCACTATTACACCAAACAGTGATTAGTTTTTCCTCTCATAAAGGCTTAGGCCAACAGGGTCACAAGGCTCTTTTGCATAGCTTAAATAATGAGATTGCGCATGAAACAGCCCGACAACTAGGTATTTTTAATTATGTGACGCTTGAAGCCATTGCAGGAAAACATTTTAAAGCCAAACACTCTAAAAAAGTAAACGAGTTAACGCCATATCAGCGCTCACTTTACGCTCTTCGATTCCAAGCAAGCATACCAATCCAGAGCCACACTTCAAGAAATGACATAACTCTTACTCACACAATAACTCAAGCTCAGCAATGGATAGACAATTGCAAACAATTGCATTTGCCGAACACATCAAAATTATTTCGAGCCAGAAAAAACCACTATCAACAACATAATTCGAATAGAAACAGTCTGATAACCTGATAAGTAACCTGAATTCGGGATAAGTAAGTAGTAATGTAAATTCCTCTAATTTGTTTACACTTGGAACTTAGACGACAAATCCATGTCTACCTTGCAATTGTTGCATGACTGAATCGGTTAAAAATCGAAAAAATAAGGAAAAACAGCACGATGAAAGAGCACCGAAAAACACTCTATTCAAGCAAATTTCAATAATTAATCTGGCTTTTTTTAGTTCTGCACTGGTAAATACCCGTGGAAGCGATAAAATTGCCTTCTAAATCACAGAAATCCTGTTCATTTAAGGCTTCATTTTTTAATCACTGTATGAATCGCAACCACTTTTATCCCTCTCTCGTTTTGCTTGGTATTGCTGCTCCGCTGGCAGCACAAGAGCAATGCCTTGCTCCTTTGGAAGCCTTTAATACCGAGACATTGGCAAACGAAAAAGAAATCGTGGTGAAAGCCAATAATGTTGAAATTCAGCAAGACACCATCGCGCGCTTTAAAGGAAAAGTTGAAATATCGAATCAAAGTGCCCGTATTAATGCTGAACACGCGATTATTGATAAAGATGCTCAATTATTGTCAGCAAGCGAAAATATTCGTTATGCCGACAAACAAATACAGGTAGATAGCAAAAACGTTACGCTGGATTTATCAAGCAACAGTCTGAAGCTGGACTCCACAGAATATCGCTTGCGTCAACTCTCCGGTAGAGGAGCGGCCGATACAATAGAGCTCAATGAAGATGTCGGCTTAAAGTTGCTTGATGTGAGCTTTAGTAGTTGCCCTGCAAACGCCGAAGATTGGCGCATTCAAGCCAGCTCCATTGAGTTGAAGCCAGGCGAGCTATGGGGCACAGCGAAACACACCCGTTTTTATGTCAAAGACATTCCCGTTTTATATTTGCCTTATTTTTCATTTCCGGTAACAGAGCTTCGTCAAACGGGTTTACTATTTCCTAATATTTCCAGTTCAGACAGTACAGGTCTGGCTTATGAGCAACCTTACTACTGGAATATTCTGCCCAATCTCGACGCAACCATTTCTCCTCGCCTGATGTCGAAAAGAGGCGTACAGCTAAAAACTGAAGTTCGATACCTGACCAAACAGCATTCAGGAGAAGTCAATCTCGAATACTTAAACAATGATAACGACAGCGTTACAGACAAAACCCGCTATTTTTATCGTTTAATGCATCAGGGAGAGCTCAATAATGCCTGGTCAATCAGTGCAGATATGAATGGCCTGAGCGACGACAACTACATCGTTGATTTAGGTTCTGATTTTTACAATCGTGCCGACACTCATTTGTTTAAAACATTCGGCGTCAGCTATCACGGCGACGATCTCTATTTCAGTGCTCGATTCCGGGATTTTGAAATTATTGGTGATCACCCCAGTAGTTATCGTGCATTACCGGAAATGAAGCTGAATTACGAATTATTGGATTCAGAGCATTTATCGCTCAACATAGATTCAGAATTAACCTATTTCGACAATGACGACGCCGACGTTCCCAAAGCAACCCGTCTTCATATAGCGCCAACCCTCACATTCCCTTTCAGAACCAGTTGGGCGGAATTTCTTGCTGAAACTAGCTTATTACAAACTTTCTACTATCAGGACAATATTGATAATTCCCCCCAGTTGGACAGAAATGCAGAAAGAACGTTAGGTCGGGTTCGACTATATGGTGCGATGTCACTGGAAAGAGAGATTAGCTGGTTTGGCGACGACGCAATTCAAACACTGGAACCCAAGTTTCAGTACCACTACACCAGCTATCAAGATCAAAACAACATTGGCCTGTACGACACCACCCGCCTGTTGAATGACGTTGTAGGTCTCTTTCGTGGTCAGGAGTTTACGGGACTGGATCGCATTAGTGATACCAACCAAATTGCACTGGGTGTGACATCCAGAGTATTGGATTCAAATAATAAGGAACAACTCAGTATCAGTTTGGGTCAGATATTCTACTTTGACGATAATCAGGTATTAGAAGCAAACAAGGAAGACAACCGCTCAGCACTGGCTGCTGAATTAGATTGGCGTATTAGCCGTCGCTGGTTTGCACAATCAGAAGTACAGGTTTCCAGCAAAAATCAAAAAATTGAACGCAGTAACATTTCATTGGAATATCGTTTATCCGATGACAAACTGCTGCAAATTAACCATCGTTATGTCCGAGACTTGTCGGGAGACAAGATTGACCAGATGGGTTTAACCGCAACCTGGCCGATTAGCAGTGAATGGCACTGGGTTGGACGCTATTACCGGGATCTGAATTTACACCGCACAACCGAGAGTTATGCCGGTGTTCAGTACGAATCTTGCTGCTGGGCTATGCAATTGGTTTGGCAGCGTCACTTAACAAATCGACTCGATGTACTTGGTAACCAGAGTTTCAACGAGTATGATTCCGGCATTAACTTTAGATTCGTATTCAAAGGAATGGGCAGTGGAAGTAGTAGCAGAAAGCTACTCAATGAAGGCTTGTATGGCTACCGTCGCCCCTATTTTTTAAGTAATTAAATAAGTCATTTATCCATGAATTACAAACGTATATTACTCACTATCGCCTTATTGATGCCGCTGACATTACAAGCGAAACCCCAATCTTTAGATCAGGTCGCGGTCATTGTTGATCGAGGCGTGATATTAGAAAGCGAGATTCAAACGCTGTTAAAAACTGTACGAAGCAACTCGATTAAAAATGGGCAAACTCTGCCATCAGAAACAGTATTGCGTACACAAGCCATTGAAAGACTGATCACCCAAAATCTGCAAATGCAATTAGCAGAACGCATGGGTATTCAGGTTAGTGATCCGCAGTTAGAACAAACCATTGCGAATATCGCTCAAGAACAAAACATGAGTATAGAAGAACTGCGTAATGACATCCTTAAAGATGGCATGTCATACGACGATTATCGTCAACACGTTCGCACAGAGCTGATTACCGGTGAAGTCACCAGAGCGAATGTACGCCGCCGTATTTACATTACGCCTCAGGAAATCAACAACCTGGTTAAGTTGATTGATGAACAAGGTGCTGAACAGGTGGAGTATCATCTGGGTCATATTCTAATCGGTTTCCCTTCCCAGCCTTCACAGGATGACATTGATTCCGCCAAGAACCGTGCAGAAAAAGTGCTGCAATTTCTAAAAGACGGCTCTGATTTCTCAGAAATTGCCGCCACAGCATCATCAGGCGCAAAAGCATTAGAAGGCGGTGACTTAGGCTGGATGAACGAAAACTCAATGCCCACTCTATTTGCAGAAGCGGTACAAGGTGCAAAGAAAGACGCGTTAATCGGCCCAATTCGCAGTGGTGCAGGTTTCCATATTTTGAAAATTAAAGATATTCGCGGTCAACAAGTTGCAGAAGTCGAAGAAGTGAACTCTCGTCACATCCTGATAAAGCCCACGGTGATTCTAAGTGAAGAACGTGCTCAGGAAATGCTGAAAGAATTCCGTACTCAGGTTTTAGCAGGTGAAGCTAAATTTGAAGACTTGGCAAAAGCCCATTCTGTTGATCCGGGTTCAGCACTGAAAGGTGGGGAGCTGGGCTGGTCAGATCCCAACGTTTACGTACCAGCATTTAAAGATGCATTAGAGAAACTAAGCAAAGGTGAAATATCAGAGCCATTCCGCTCCATGCATGGTTGGCACATTGTTCAACTCATCGACAAACGTGTCGGTGACGTTACTGAAAAACTGAAAACAGAAAAGGCTTACCAGCTATTATTCCAGCGCAAGTACGCAGAAGAACGCGATTCCTGGTTACGTGAAATGCGTAACAATGCCTTCGTCGAAATCGTCGCTGAATAAACTCAGGAAAGATGACAATGCCCATTAAACTCGCAGTCACTCCCGGAGAACCCGCAGGTATAGGGCCGGATCTGATTATTCAGCTCGCACAATTAAACTGGCAAGCACAATTAGTTGTATTTGCCGACAGAGACATGCTGCTTCAACGAGCGGAACAGTTAATGTTACCGCTCGAGCTGATTGACTACCATCAAGGGTGTCAGGATTTGCTTAAACCAGGGCAGTTATATCTGGTACATATTCCCACTCAAGTGCAGGTTGTAGCTGGTGAACTGAACGCTGAAAATGGTCACTACGTGGTTGAAACTCTGCGGCTAGCAAGTGAAGCCAACATCAACGGAGAGTTTGATGCCGTTGTTACAGGCCCCGTTCACAAAGGTATTATCAACCAGTCAGGGATTTCATTTAGTGGTCACACTGAATTTTTTGCCTTGCAAAGCAATACACCTGACGTAGTCATGTTACTGGCAACAGAAGGCTTGCGTGTTGCTCTGGTAACAACACATATTCCTTTGGCCTATGTCAGTAAAGCCATTACACCGGAAAGGTTGGAGAAAGTGATCTCCATTCTGCATGACGATCTTAAAAGTAAATTTGGTATCGACAAGCCGCGTATTTACGTTTGCGGACTCAATCCTCATGCGGGTGAAAATGGTCATATCGGCAAAGAGGAACAGTTGGTTATTACACCAACCTTGGACATGCTTCGTGCAAAAGGCTTAGATCTTGTCGGCCCATTACCCGCGGATACCATTTTCCAACCGAAATATCTCAATGACGCTGATGCAGTGTTAACCATGTATCACGATCAGGGGCTGCCGGTTTTAAAATACAAGGGGTTTGGTGCCTCTGTGAATATCACATTGGGACTGCCTTTTATTCGCACCTCAGTGGATCATGGAACCGCCGTAGAACTAGCGGGTACAGGCAATATTGATAAGGGCAGCTTCAAAATTGCTCTACAACAAGCGATAGAATTGGCTGAAAGTCGGAAAGAATAAGTGAATAGTAAAACCCATTTAGGGCACGTTGCCAGAAAACGATTCGGACAAAATTTCCTTAATGATCAACGCGTCATTGACGACATCGTTTCAGCCATTAATCCTGTTGATGGTGAGAACCTGATAGAGATAGGCCCCGGTTTGGGAGCATTAACGGAACCCGTTTGCGAACAGGTTTCCCATCTCACCGTAGTCGAGCTGGATAGAGATTTAGCTAAACGATTAACAAGCCATCCCTTTATTCAAGACAAATTAACCGTAGTAGAAAGTGATGCAATGAAATTTGATTTCAGCACATTGGCATCACCAGACAAACCGTTAAGAATCTTTGGCAACCTGCCCTATAACATCTCAACACCCTTGATGTTTCATCTATTTGAGTACACTGACTGTATTCAAGATATGCACTTCATGTTACAAAAGGAAGTGGTGAACAGATTGGCAGCTTCCCCGGGGGGCAAAGATTACGGTAAATTATCCATCATGGCGCAATATTACTGTCAGGTTATTCCTGTTTTGCATGTGCCTCCACATGCCTTTAAACCTGCCCCGAAAGTGGATTCAGCCGTTGTTCGACTTGTGCCTCATAAGTCAAGACCTGTTGAGGTTGCAGCACCGCATTTTCTTCAGCAAGTGTGTGCCGCAGCATTTAATCAACGTAGAAAAACCCTACGTAACAGTTTGAAAGATTATATCTCAGCGGAAGAAATTGAAGCTCTAGGTATTAATCCCGGTGTTAGAGCGGAAACCTTGAGCCTGGAAGAATATGCCAAATTGGCTAATGTCATTGCGAATCGCGACTCAACAGAAGAGTAGTCATGAATCAAGAAATTGCAGACCAAGTTCTCATACAGGTTAAAACACGCTATTTAGCCGAGCACCCAGCAGCAAAAGCTGATAAATATGCATTTGCTTATGACATCGATATTCATAATCAGGGCAGTGACACGGTTCAATTGATTAACCGCTATTGGTTAATTACTAATGCCAATGGTGAGAAAACAGAAGTGCATGGTTCTGGAGTAGTAGGAGAGCAGCCAATATTAAAACCTGGTGGTTCATTTCAGTACACCAGTGGTGCCGTACTCGAAACCCCTGTAGGCACAATGGAAGGCTACTATGAAATGAAACTGGATAATGGTCACTTATTCAAAGTGCCTATCCCCATCTTCCGACTAGCGGTGCCTAATTCTATAAATTAATTAAACTTTTTTTCTCGCGTGCCGAAATAATGATTTCTGAATTTAGGGAAATAATATCGGCATACTATGTTCCGACAAATTCAATTAAGGTACAATCTTGGTGGCTACTTACATAGTAGGTGATATTCAGGGATGTTACAGCGGATTGAGAAAACTGCTGGATAAAGTCGGTTTCGAGCCCAAACACGATATGCTTTGGGCTGTTGGTGATTTAATAGGTAGAGGGTCTGAATCCCTGCAAACAATGGAATACCTTTGTGAGCTGGGGGACAAATTTAATTGTGTGTTAGGAAATCATGATCTGCATTTCCTCGCCGTCCACAACAAAATTCGCACAGCGAATCCTAAGGACAAATTCGAACCTTTACTAAATTCACCCAAAGTAGACATGTTTGTGCAGTGGTTGAGAAACAAGCCTCTGGCATGCAAGCTGGCTCCAGATCTGTTTATAAGTCATGCCGGACTATATCCTCTTTGGGGGGTTGAGCAGGCATTGGCATATTCTCAAGAGGTCGAAAGATTTCTTGAAAGTGACTGTTGGGTCGAGCTGTTAGAGCACATGTATACAACAAGAGAAATCGCCTGGAGTGAATCATTTTCATACATGGATAGGCTAGGATTCATCATTGATGCCTTTACACGTATGCGTTATCTGTGTGAAGATGATAGCCTGAATTTCTCATGTAAAAGCCCGGTGAATGAATCACCTCAGCATCTTAAACCCTGGTTTGAACATAGCAGGATTAAGGCGCTCAAGGGTACCAAACTGGTATTTGGACATTGGGCAGCACTGGAAGGACAAACTCCCTACGAACATTGTGTCGCTCTCGACACAGGGTACATTTGGGGCATTAAACTTTCCATACTATGTGTGGAGAGCATGGATATTGTCTCCGTGTCCCAATAAAAATTAAAGTTGTGTTTAAAAACAACGATTAATATAACGCAAAGAAACAAAATAAGAGCCGGAATAGACGCGGTAAATTAAACGATACGGCCAAATGTCTTGGAAAACGCATTGGGAGAAGCAATGAATATTACAGTTGCCAAACGCATCATAGGCGGTTTTACAGCAATCAGTGTACTCTTATTCCTGATAAGTATTACGTCCTGGTTTAGTCTTAGTAAAATCAATAGCGCCTCTGATGAAGTAATCGATCTGGCGATCCCAACCCTTGTGCAAAGTAATCAGTTAAAAATATTACTTTCGCAGATAAGTACCATTACTTATCAAGGCTATTACGAGCAAGATCTTGCTTCTCTGGAAAAGCAAAAGAAGAAATTTGAAGAATATAAGGCTTCATTTGGTACAGAACTGGATTCCCTCAAGCGTGTAGTAGCAAGCGAACAAGGGTTGAGAGCAGCCAGTAACAAACTGGATGAACTATACCAGCCTTATTTCGGTCATGTTGAAAGCATATTTAACGATAAAGACACTATTCTCTCCATTACCAGTCGATTAGAAGAGCAACTAATGGAAATCGAAGACGATGTTGATAACACGTCAACTCTGATTCTCGATTTCAACTATAGTGATGCCGCACAAAGCAACCCTTCCCTAAAAGCAGCAGCCACAGTTGGTGAGTCTTTGGATAACAGCTTGATGTCAGTTGTTACCGCAAGTGATGCATTTACCAAAACCCGCGATACCGCCCGAGCCGAAACCCTTGGAAACGAGGTGAAATTGCTGATAGAGCGTATTGCCGAGGAAGGTGGTGAGATGCAAGCAAAATCTCAGGGGAAAGACGCATCAGGTGCTATTAGCGAAGTTCAGGAAAATATAAATTCACTTCAAGACAAGTTAAAAGGCCCGAGTGGTTTGATAGCGAATCATAATCAGCGTATTGCCAGAATGGATAGCGCCAGAGCCTCTCTGGAAAAAGCTCTGAACGCCATGCAAAGCACAACCGATCAACTCAACACTCTTCTTTCATTGGGTGACTCTAAAGCAGATACCATCAAGGCAGAAGTAACCTCTAGCGTATCTTCTGGTCGCTGGAGTATTGGTATTATTACTCTTATTTCAATTGCGGTAGCTGCAGGCGTTGCAATTGTAACTGTACGTGCTATCACGATTCCTCTGCAAAAAGTTAACGACATGCTAAATGTTGTCGCAACTGGTGACCTGACTCGCAAGCTGGATGACAAATCTAAAGACGAGTTTGGTGATTTGGCAAGAAACTGTAATGCTCTCATAGATAGCCTTAAAGACCTCATATCGGGCATCAGTAATGGCGCCACTCAGCTTGCAGCGGCCGCAGAAGAAACATCTTCCGTAACAACACAAGCCACTCGCTCAATCCAAGAGCAGAAATCTCAAGTTGCCCAGGTTGCTACTGCTACCACTGAATTAAACAGTACAGCGCAACTGGTTGCTAATAGTGCGGAAGATACTTTGGCGCAAATCGGTAATGCTAACGTTGAAGCCGAAACGGTTAAGCGTATTTCCGAAGACAACAAGAACACAATTATGGTATTGGCAAAAGACGTCGAATCTGCCGCCAACGTTATCAACAAAGTACAACAAGACAGCGCCAGCATTGGTGGAATTCTTGACGTAATTCGCGGCATCGCCGACCAAACTAACCTGTTAGCACTTAACGCGGCTATTGAGGCGGCTCGTGCAGGTGAACAAGGTCGTGGCTTTGCGGTTGTTGCTGACGAAGTAAGAACACTTGCCAGCAGAACTCAAGAATCGACTCAGGAAATTCAATCAATGATTGAAGTTCTACAAGCAGGTGCTGAACAAGCCGTGTCGGTAATGCAAAAGGGTAAAGAGCAAACCAGCCTATGTGTAACCCAAGCTGAAAAAGCGGCTGAAGCGCTTAACTCAATTACCAGTGCAGTTCATAGAGCTCATGATGTCAGCACTCAAATTGAGCAAGCAGCGAAAGAGCAGCATACGGTATCTCGCGACATCAGTGAAAAACTGGAAAACATTGTTAACATTGCAGAAGAAACCGCAGCCGGTGCACAGCACACTTCGCGAGCCAGTCAGGAAGTTGCCGGATTGGCCGAAGAACTGCAATCGTCTGTTCGGAAATTCCGGGTTTAATTAACAGAGCACGGTCTTTGCAAGAAACAAAAAGAGCAAAGCAGAAATGATAAAAAACGGGGAGCTTATGCTCCCCGTGCTATTTGTGATATTTAAACAAGTAAATTATTCATGCAGTTTCAACTTTCCTGTTTTTCTGACTGTTTCAGCGGCTTTTTCCAAACCTTCTTTTTACATCCGCTTTAGCGTAACAAACCGATATGAATAAGGATTTTTATCATCAGCTTGAAAAGCCTCCGATTCAACTTCACTCCATTCGCAATGAGATTCATAATCAGGAAATTGAGTATCACCCTGCACTTCCAAATCAATAAAAGTCAGGTACAACGTATCGGCTTGAGGCAAAAACATCTCATAGATTTTTCCACCACCGATAATCATTACTTCTTCAATACCTGACACTAACTCCAACGCCTGTTCTGGCGTAGTAACAACATCAGCATCGCTCGCATCAAAACCCGAAGCGCTGATCACAATATTCTGCCTGCCCGGTAGCGCTTTACCTATAGACTGATAGGTCTTCCTTCCCATGATCACTGGCTTGCCCATTGTCACTTGCTTAAAATGCTTAAGATCCGCAGGCAAATGCCAAGGCATGGCATTATCAGCACCAATCACACGCCTATCAGCCATCGCAGCAATAAGGGAAATCTTACTCATAACTCTCTACAGAAAGATAATCAGGTTTATTTACTTTTGATAAATCACTTCGACATCATAATCATCGTCGTCATCATCAAAATCGTCATCTTCATCGTCGTCGTCAAGAATTTCGTTGTGGTAGTTATCCCACTTAAACTCAACTTTCTTATCTTCTTCTGGATCCACTTCCTCAACAGGCAAAGACTGCAACAACTCGATAATTTCATAACAAAGCTGCTCCGTCCCATCCTTTTGAAAAGCAGAAATCATGAAATGAGGGGCATCCCAATCCAATTCCTTTCGGATTTTCTCACACAACTCATCAGCTTCTTCAGGCAACAACAAATCAATCTTGTTAAAGACTAACCAACGAGGCTTACTAGCCAATTCAGGACTGTATTTCTCCAATTCACCAATGATGGTTTTTGCATTTTTAATTGGATCAGACTGATCAGCGGGCATAAGATCGATCATGTGTAACAATACGCGGCAACGCTCAAGATGCTTCAAGAAACGAATACCAAGCCCGGCACCATCGGCAGCACCTTCAATTAGCCCAGGAATATCTGCAATAACAAAACTCTTTGCTGCGTCCAGACGAACAACGCCCAAATTAGGCACTAACGTAGTAAAAGGGTAGTCAGCCACTTTAGGCTTCGCAGCAGAAACACTGCGAATGAATGTTGATTTGCCGGCATTAGGTAAGCCCAACAGGCCAACGTCAGCAAGCAGCAACAATTCCAGTTTCAGATTACGTATTTCACCGGGAGTACCATTAGATTTTTTCCTTGGAGCGCGGTTCGTGCTGCTTTTAAAACGAGCATTACCCAATCCATGAAAACCACCTTTAGCGACCATAAGACGCTGGCCGTTTTTCATGGTTTCGCCCAACACTTCAAGAGTGTCAGCATCTATCGCTCTAGTACCAACAGGCACCTTCAAAACAAGGTCTGAGCCGCGTCTACCAGTACAGTTGGTACGTTGCCCATTCTGTCCTCTTTCTGCACGATGAAAACGCTCAAAACGATAATCAATGAGCGTATTGAGGTTTTCATCAGCCTCAATATAGACGTCACCGCCATCGCCGCCATCACCGCCGTCAGGCCCACCTTTCTGAACATATTTTTCACGTCGAAAGCTGATTATACCGTTTCCACCATCACCGGCTTCTACCCGGATTTCAACTTCATCAACAAATTTCATTGCTAATACCTAATTTACGGAATACCCGCACCAATACATAAACGCTTTAAAAGCACGATTGAATACAACAGACTGGCAATTGTATATCAAGCTTGCATTAAAACAAAAAGCCCCGCACAGGCGGGGCTTTTCAAATCAATGATATAAGCTGCTGATATTATTCAGCGACGATGCTTACATATTTACGATTTTTAGGGCCTTTGATGTCGAACTGAACACGACCATCAGACAAAGCAAACAAAGTGTGGTCTTTACCACAGCCTACATTGTCACCCGCGTGGAATTTAGTACCACGTTGACGAACGATGATGTTACCCGCCAATACTGACTCACCACCGAAACGCTTAACGCCAAGACGTTTACTTTCTGAGTCACGTCCGTTACGAGTACTACCACCAGCCTTTTTATGTGCCATTTGTTATTACTCCTACTTATCCGGCAATGCCAGTAATCTTCACTTCAGTGAACCATTGACGATGGCCCATCTGTTTACGTGAATGCTTACGACGACGGAATTTAACAATCTTAACTTTCTCGCCACGGCCGTGAGTAACAACTTCTGCAGTTACTTTACCGCCTTGAACATACGGGGTGCCTATTTTTACATCGCTACCGTCACCAACCATCAATACATTGTCAAATTCAATGCTTTCACCTGGCGCGACTTCAATTTTTTCTAGGCGAACAGTTTGGCCTTCAGCCACACGGTGTTGTTTGCCACCACTTTGGAAAACCGCGTACATAACTTACTCCGCTCTCGCGTTACTTATCTAACGCATAAAGGATTCTAAAACAGGGCGCGAATTGTACGTGAACAGCCTTCTCGCCGCAAGCCCAAATATGAATTTTATTTGTACAAATTTGGAGTTTTTTCACTCAGATATCAACTGAATATCTCAAACACTGGATACTTGCCATGAATTCTGTAAAAATCGCCGCACTTGAACAACTGACCAAACTCAAATCCTATCTTCATGGACATGCATAAAATCCAACAATTAACCGAGCATGACATGCTCGCCGTGAACCAACTGATTCAAGAGCAAGTTGCGTCAGATGTCTCATTAGTTAATCAACTTGGATTTTATATCGTCAACAGTGGCGGCAAACGTTTACGCCCCTTGTTGTGCGTGCTGGCGTGTCGAGCCTTGGGTATTGAAAACAAGCAACACCACACGCTCGCGGCGATTATTGAATTTATTCATACCGCCACCTTATTACATGATGACGTTGTGGATGAATCAAGTCTTCGTCGAGGCAAAAAAACGGCAAATGAAGTGTTTGGTAATCAGGCCAGTGTGCTGGTTGGCGACTTCCTCTATACCCGCTCTTTTCAGATGATGGTCAGTTTAGAAAAGATGCGTGTCATGGAAATTTTGTCTGATGCGACCAATGTCATCGCAGAAGGCGAAGTATTGCAACTTATGAACTGTAACGATCCTGATACAACTGAGGAAAGTTACATGCAGGTCATCTACTGCAAAACCGCCCGCTTGTTTGAAGCTGCAACTCAATTAGCCGCTGTACTGACAGATAAGCCAGATCACATTGAAAAAGCCATGCAAGACTATGGCAAATACCTCGGAACCGCTTTCCAGCTAGTTGATGACATCATGGATTATTCATCATCTTCAGATGACATGGGCAAAAACCTTGGTGATGATTTGGCGGAAGGCAAGCCGACTCTCCCCCTGCTTTATGCAATGTGGCATGGCACAGAGGCGCAACATGCCATGATCCGCGAAGCCATTGAAATGAGTAATGGTATGGACAATCTGGACGCAATCCTGGCCGCAATAGCCGACACTCATGCCTTGGAATATACCAAGGAACAAGCGTTAAAAGCCAAACAACAAGCGTTGGATGCTTTGGAACAGATTCCCGATTCAGAATACAAAGAAGCCTTAAAAACCTTGGCGGAAGTCGCTGTTGAGCGCATAGCCTAAGTACAGCAGAAAGTGCAGTAGAAAGCGCAGAAGAAAAAATCCTCTTAAACTAAGCTTGCTCTATCTGAGGTTGGTTTTCGTCGTCATCAATCAGTATTTCAGAAGTATCCGCCTCTGAAAACTCGTTGCGCATATGCTCAAAAGAACTGGGTAATACACTCACTCCCAATTTGTCACCCAGCTTAACAATGGCTGGCAAAGTGATAGGAGAAAAAGGTAACACCACCATAATGCCCAAACCGACGCTACGCACAACGTCCACAAATTGCTGGTTGGCAAAGCGCATTTCTTCTTTGCTCGCCTTACCCATTGTATATCTATGATATATGCCCAGCATCTCCTTGGTTTCAATCGTTTCCTGAGCCAGACCTTTTTTAATCACCAATAGATGCCGACGCAACGAAATCATCATTCGTTGCTTCGCTATCTGACCTGAACCACCAATATAGGACTTCAGGTAATGTTTGGTCTTAAAATAGATCTTCATGGTTAATATATTTACCAGCAATTAAAAATATTGCAACTCTTCCTTAAATACATATTTTCGGAACCGACCTTAACAAGGTGTAGATTACCTGTGAAATGTAGTCAAAAGATATTATCAGAAAATCATGACAATAAATCGAATAGTATCAATGGATATTATGAACAGATATGACCGAAAAACAGAAAAAGCCACGTTTACAGTGGCTTATGGCGAAAAAAACGGTGTCACTCTATTTAACCAATATCTTCCATAAAGCGTCCAAATGCCTGAATAGAACGTTTCACTCTGGGGGCATATGCTTCAATAAAAGACTCATCCAAAGCAAATTGTGGATCCTGTTTCGCTTTAATGTAAGCTTCAAGCGCTTTTTCACCGTCATAATCACAGCCCGATAATCTTAGCGTCAGCACCTCAGGTTCCGCGCCAAAGGCAACACCAGGCAAGCTGGAAAGGTTATACTTTTGCAAAAGATGACTTGCCAGATCTTGGGATGTTTTGATGCCTGCCGCCTCTAATTTGTCTCTAAAAGCATAAAAGTCAGGGTAATTGTAGAAAGCACCTTGAGGTGTAGGCGCTTTAACCCCCAACGCTTTAAGCCCCTCGCTGATATAGCGATTCACAAAACAATGCAGTTCACTACAAGCAGCAATATGCGCTTCAATATCATCATGTCCTTTATAAGCTTCGATAGAAGCGTACTGAATAGGCGCAGGCACACAAGACCACAACTCGCTGGCAATATTAGTTAACCTTTGGAATAAACCCGGTATCGCTTTAGGAATCAATCCCAATCCTATTCTCCATCCTCCAAGAGACAAGTGCTTGGAAAGCCCGGTTGATACAGCGGTGATTTCCGGAGCATATCGCGCAATGGTACGATAGTGATTATCGTTTGAAATAAATCCATAGATTTCATCGGAAATAATAAAAATGTCTTCTTCCTGGCAGACTTTAACCAACGCCTGTAATTCATCCTCTGAAATCGTCAGTCCGGTTGGATTCGACGGATAGTTCAACAATAACTTACCGGGATTCTTCCCTTCCTGACGGGCTTGCTTGATGGTGTTGCGTAAAACGTCAGGAGCAATATGAAAACCGTCGTCATTCAGCTCAGTAGGCACCTTAATCACTTCCGTACCGAGCATGTGCGCCTGAGGTTTGTAGCTTACCCAGCTCGGTACTGGCATCAGTAAATCACCAGCCACCGCCATTTGCAGACTATAAAGAATCAACTTGGAGCCCGGAGCGATCAATACATCAAACTGTGATGTATCCAACCCTACTTTTTGTTGGTAGTAATCGGCCACCGCTTCCCTTAATTCAGAAAGCCCAGCTGTGGGCAAGTATTGTTTAAAATGGGTATTCTCTTGTAATGCTTTTGCTAAACGTTCTGGAACCGGAAATGGAGATTCACCAAATCCCATGTGCAGGATGTCTTCGCCATTAAGTCGCTTTTTAACCACCAGTTCATTAACAGCAAGTGTCGGAGACAATTCAAATTCAGTTTGTGTTTTAGTTAACGCAACCACGGTAACAAAATCCTTAAGGTATTAGATTAAATGCGACTTGGTTTACTCACCCATGAACGGAACTCACGAATGCAGCCAGTGAAACTAGCCACAATGACTCGCAGTTCGAGAGCAAGCACTTAAACTTCTTACTACAAATTAAGCAGGAAACCAGGATGATATGAAAAATTCTATCTCGCTGTATAAATAACCTGAAAGCGGCCAATAGAAGGTTCACAGAAATCATCATGGCATAATCAAATGGAGGTAAAAACCTATGCATAATGACAACTAATTCTATTTTAGAATGAATCGGTTAATGGAATTGGCATGGCTAAGGGCTAAGGGCTAAGGGCTAAGCTTATCAGGTCTATCTAAATAAGTGTGCTTAACTGCAAGTCAGCCACAGAAATTTATCGCAGACTCGCCGCCTCTTTATTTAAGAAAGGAATCCATTGAGACTCCACAGCCGCTTCGCCGATTCATTAAGTGAAAAGCAGGGCTGAGGGTCTGCTCAAAACTTTCTGTTGCTGACTGATAGTTTGGAACAGCCATTTAGCTTCTTATTTTTTATTGAAATACCATATTCAGGTAAAGTCTCTCACGAAGGTAGTTGTGAAAAGGATCTATATCAAATTCTGTTGGCTCTGTTGACGCATCGTATTGGTCACTGTTGACCAAATAATCAGGAATTGCATACCAAAAAGAATGTACTTAATTTCAGCATAGCTGTAGAAAAGCCAGTTCCACTCCCAGAAATATTGAGCATACGTTTCCGGAACCCCTAAATGCTCCATATTGCGCAGTAAATTCTCAATTAAGGCCAGAATATCAATCCAGATATACACTCGCATAAGGGAGAACATCGCCAGATCGGCCTTAGTAAAATGAAAACTATCCGACGCCACATGATGGCGACGCAGATAACCATTTAATAGTGGAGCCCGTAGCGCAACTAAATACTTGCCGACTACATCAAATAATAGGTGAACAATGAAAATAGTATTGTTGACCCATACCGTTGGCCCATTCGGATTATCAACAGGGATCCAATAAAAGGCGAAGCGCTCAGCCAAAATGAGTGACAAAATCAGTATGCAGAGAGAACTAATGTTTGCATCAGAGCGGGCATGGTACAAAGCAAAGCCAACTCCGATAGCAAGAATAATTGCGTTTAAAAACGGATCAGATATCCAAATGTAGAGCGCTACTGAAAGCGCAATAAATGGAAAGTGCTTCACTTAGGACGAGTACCTCTATCGCCGCTGGAGTTCAAAGTTACAGTGTCGTCTTGTTCAGCTTTCAGTAAATTCTGAGCCTCAATGCTGATACTAACAGTGGAGTCTTGTGAGGAAGACTGAGTTTGCTTGTAAGAATCCTCAGCTGATTGGCTCTTATTGTTTTGTTGTAATTGTTGAACAGACTGCAACTGAGACAGGTTATTAGCGCTAATACCGGATATGTCATTTGTCATTTTTATACACTCGCTTTCTAAATATATTAATGTCTTTCAGCTTTCGAGCTGCGGCCTTAAATTGCTCTCGAATAGGATGCATATCAAAATTACAAAACTCGCACAGCTCTATGAACTGGTTCATATTGGGTGCTCCAATGTCTTTTTCCCAGTTTTCGTAGGTGGCTCGTTTAACGCCCACTTTATCCGCCATTTCCTGCGTTGTTTTATTTGCTGCAAGACGCATACATCGTAAATCAATACCTTGTATGACGATAAATTTCTTTGACATTCATACCTATACTAAATAAAGAACAAAATGGATATAAATATTTTTATCAATGTAAAGATATTTTAGCATTTATGGAGGTACTCTAAACCAACATTATAAAAAACACAACAGGGTGAAATTATGAGTTATGTATCTGGATCTGACTTAAGAAAGATTAGAATGTTAGCAGGAAAAACCACAAAACAGATGGCTGAATTAGCTGGAGTAAAGACAAGAAAAACGTATGAGAACTGGGAGAAAGACATTGGTACGCCTAGCTTTAACCAGTTTGTGTCATTAATTGACAGCTGTGGTTTTAAGCCTGCAGACATAGTGAAAATTTTTATCGATAGAAAAGAATGCAACACGCAATTAGATGTAGGTTCAGCACTATTAAAATTATCAGAATTAGATAGATTTTAATTTAAAGAGTGAATTAATTTTCACCTTTACTTAATTTGCCATTTCATCTGTGAAATTAATTTCACTCTAAAGATATAATTAATTTCACACCTTTACATCTTCGAATAGCATAATTAAATAAAAGTAACTAAAACGACTCTCACAAAAAATACTCAAATAAAAACGGCGGACCAACTTAACAATTAGTCCGCCGTTCAAATTGTCACAGCATTCTTACGAACACTGCCTAATCGGTTTTAATGCACTAAGGCATCATATCCATATCAGCGCCTTCTTTTTCCACTTCCTGAGGGATCAGGTCTTCTTTACTGATACCCAACATAAGGGCCACTAAACTAGCCACATAGATTGAAGAGTACGTACCGATAAATACACCAAATAGCAATGCTGTAGAGAATCCGTGAATCAACGCACCACCAACATAAAACAACGCGATAAGAACGAATACGGTTGTTGCTGACGTGATAATTGTTCTGTTAAGCGTCTGAGTTAGTGAAATATTGATAATCTCTTCAGCTTCAGCCTTGCGGATCTTTCTGAAATTCTCACGAATACGATCCGAAACAACGATGGTGTCATTCAATGAATAACCAATTACGGCTAATACGGCAGCTAACACGGTTAAATCAAATTCCAGCTGTAATATCGAGAACAAACCAAGAGTGATGATAACGTCGTGCGCAAGAGCAATAACAGAGCCCAATGCGAAGCGCCACTCAAAGCGCATGGCAACGTATATCAGGATACATAGCAAAGCCACCAGCATTGCCAGACCGCCTTGTTCTGCCAGCTCTTCACCAACACTTGGGCCTACGAATTCAATACGACGCATTGCCACTTCATCGCCAGCACTGCGCAAGGCATCAATAACAACTTCGCTAATTTCAGTCGCTTTAACACCATCTCTCGGCGCCAGGCGAATCAAAACGTCTTCACTAGAACCAAAGTTTTGAACAACGGCGTCTTCGAAACCATTCTGCTGTAAAATCGTTCGCATCTTGGGTAAGTCAGCAGGGTGCTCATAACTCACTTCGATGAGTGTTCCACCAGTAAAATCCAATCCCCAATTTAAGTTGTTGGTTACTAGCGAGAAGATGGAACCAATGATTAATAGCAGAGAGAACAGCATTGCCGGGATCCGCATCTTCATAAAAGAAACGGTGCCGTTCAACTTGAGTAATTGCATGTGTTTTCTCTCCAAAAACGATTAATGCGTTATCACACTTGCTACCCTGCTCGCCCGAATCTGTCGGATCAAAACAGAGTAAATAAAAAGATGATCACAAAATCATCAACAGTATTAAAAATCTGGTTACTGATACAAAGAGCAATGAAAAAGATAAACAACAAATACGATTTCAAGTTCTGCCGAGCATGTTTCTATTTGAAAAATAATTGTCGTGATATTTCGTGTTTATCTTGAATATTGCTTTGTTTTTCATTTAAAACGCCAGAGAGAAAACACTCTCCAGCGTTACTCACATCCAGAAATTTAAATATTTTTCATTGTGCCTTTTGGCAATACAGCGGTAATTGCCGCTTTCTGAACCACAATGTTGTTGGTTTCATTCAGACTGATTTCAACGAAATCTTTGTCGTCGGCAACTTTAGTAATCTTGCCAACCAAACCGCCCTGAGTCAGAACCTCATCGCCCTTTGCCAAAGAAGCCATTAAATTTTTGTGCTCCTTAACACGCTTTGCTTGAGGACGATACAGCATGAAGTAGAAAATCAAGCCGAATACACCCAGCATGATCAACAATTCCATACCACCGCCCTGTTGAGCACCTGGAGCAGCTTGAGCATAGGCGTTACTAATAAAAAAACTCATTGTTTTCCCCTACTAATGTTTTCTTTGTTACTTTTATGATGTTTTTAATTCAGGAACCGGCTTGTCCATTTTGGCGTAGAAAGCCTTCACAAACTCATCCAGTTCATTGTTCGCAATTGCGTCACGTAACCCCGCCATCACGCGTTGGTAATAACGCAAATTATGAATCGTATTTAAGCGCGCACCCAAAATCTCATTGCACTTATCAAGATGATGTAAATATGCACGAGAATAGTTTTTACAAGTGTAACAATCACAACTTTCGTCTAAAGGCCCTGTATCCGTCTTGTGTCGAGCGTTACGGATCTTTATGACACCTTCTGGTACAAACAGATGACCATTACGCGCATTACGCGTTGGCATAACACAGTCAAACATATCAATGCCACGACGCACAGCCTCAACGATATCTTCCGGCTTACCGACGCCCATCAAATAACGAGGCTTGTCTTCCGGGATCTGATGAGCAGTATGATCCAATATGCGGATCATGTCTTCTTTGGGCTCACCCACCGACAAACCACCAATGGCATAGCCATCAAAGCCAATATCGACTAATCCACGCAAAGACACATCTCGCAACTCTTCATGCATTCCGCCTTGGATAATGCCAAATAATGCCGACGGATTATCACCATGTGCATCTTTACTACGTTGCGCCCAACGTAAAGACAGCTCCATGGAAATACGGGCTTGAGTCAAATCGGCAGGATACGGCGTGCACTCGTCAAAAATCATTACGATGTCAGCGCCCAAATCGCGCTGAACTTCCATTGAACGCTCGGGCGTCAATAAGATTTTTTCTCCGTTGATAGGAGAACGGAATGTCACGCCTTCTTCGGATATTTTGCGCAAATCGCCCAAACTGAATACCTGAAAACCACCGGAATCGGTCAGAATAGGTTTGTCCCAATGCATAAAATCGTGCAAGTCACCGTGCAACTTCATGATTTCTGTACCAGGACGCAACATAAGATGGAAAGTATTACCCAGGCAGATTTCCGCGCCGGTCTGTTCCAATTCTTCAGGGGTCATCCCCTTTACCGTGCCGTAAGTACCAACAGGCATAAAAGCCGGGGTTTCGACAACGCCACGATCGAAAATCAAACGTCCTCGTCTCGCTTTGCCGTCAGTATTCTGTAATTCAAATCGCATAGCTTACCTTGATTAGGGGCAATGAAAGCCCACACAGGCGTAAACACCTTTCAAAAATTCGTGGGATTATATACAAAATGCGCTAAGCGAGTAACCGTTTATTGGGCTTTCGGCAACCTTTCCACAGCAAAGTAAAGATATTCCGAACAGGAAGCTTCTCACGATGGCCTATTTGTTATTGTTAACCATGAGTTTGAAGGAAAAAACGATGCTTTTTTATTCAACACCCAACAGCTTTACGGTAACTATTAAACCCAATTAATAAACAAAACGAACCGCGCCGGTAAATTATCAAACCGGATTACATTAATTATCAAAAAAAGTCGGTTTTTTCTTCGATTATTAGCGTTCAATATGGTTACATAGCGCTCATCGAGGTAGTGCACTATATTAACCATTGAGTCATTCAAAACCCAATTACCAAATGACACAGGCAACTAGAAGCAAACTCACAATTCGATTTTTCTTACTACTGCTATTCAGCCTCAGCAGCTGTCCATCTGTGCTTGCTCGTACACTCGAAGCCGCAGTTGGATGGACGAAGCCGCCCTATATCATTGCAGAAACAGATTCAGGCTTTGAATTGGATCTGGTGCGACAGGTTATGAAGTCACTTGGTCATAAAATCAACCCAATCTATGTTCCCTATGGCCGCTCTTACAGTATGCTGGAAAATAATCAGGTTGATTTAACTCTGACATTAAGCGAACAAGTTGGCGTTCATATCAGTAAACTCAGTGATGTTTATGTCACGTACCAAAATGTCGCCATTAGCCTGAAGAAAAGCAATGTTACGATTAACCAAATAGCCGATTTGCAACATTACTC
This sequence comes from Paraneptunicella aestuarii, assembly GCF_019900845.1. NCBI lineage: Bacteria > Pseudomonadati > Pseudomonadota > Gammaproteobacteria > Alteromonadales > Alteromonadaceae > Paraneptunicella > Paraneptunicella aestuarii. Next base: position 4,146,702 of record NZ_CP074570.1, read on the forward strand.
GGTCGTCGCTTTTCAGAATGCCAGAATGCTATTGAATAAAACCTTCTCCGATGCTGTCGCTAAAAACGATATGTATATAGAGTTGCCGTATCAACGAAATCAGGTTGAGATGCTATTTAATGGCAACACCGATGTTGTTGTAATGGATATCAATATATTCAACCACTTAAGCCGTGAACTTACCGGTAAAAACCAAATGGAAAAGGTTAACGTCCATAATTTATTTCCGTTGAATCACTACCGTGTCGGTTTTGCCGATCCGGTTCTGCGTTATGATTTTAATCAAGCACTGGGTAATTTTGTCGAAACACAGGAGTATCGCGATCTGGTAAAGAAATACGATTTGCACACTATCAGCATCAACTAAATCTATATCCGCTCCATTCACTTCCTTATCCAATCTCTCTAAATTTCACCATGTGCAGTAACTACGCGGCCTGCGACATATTGTCGCACTAGTGTTTTTTGCATTGCGGAAGGGCATTTAAGCTCCCAGAATACGCTCCAAAAGAGACTCGACTTTGGAGATAAACTTGTTTCACCCAAAACGTACCGCCCTCAGCGTCATGTGCGCGCTCATGCCATTTTACGGTCAGGCTGAAAATGTTGAAGTGATTACCATCAAAGCTCAGCAACAGGCTCTGCAATCAGAATCACAATTTGCAGTAGGCAATACTATTAATGCCGACAGCGCCGACTGGCTATCTTCTGTTGCCGGTGCTAATACCAACAAAAATGGCCCGGTATCAGGCATAGCTCAATATCGCGGACTCTATGGTGATCGAGTATCAGTAAAAATTGACGGCCACAATATCATCGGTTCTGGCCCCAATGCCATGGACGCACCGTTAAGCTACGTTGTTCCAGTGATGATGCAATCCATGTCGGTATATAGAGGCATTGCCCCTGTTTCAGCAGGCTTGGATACACTTGGTGGCGCAGTGTCCGTGAAATTAAGAAAAGCGGAAGCAGCAACATCAGATGACATTACCGTATCAGGTTTGCTACAAGCCGGTTATCGTCACAATAACGACGCCACCAGCTTCTCTTCTATTCTCAATGTTGCCAATCAAGAACACGCGTTACTGGCGTATTACAGCAACTATCAAGGTGACGACTTTGAAACTGGCGATGGCCTGACTATTCGCCCAACCGAATTTGATAAAACTCAATTTGGCCTTGATTATCGCTTCTACCATAGCAAAGGACAAATGGGCTTTAGCTATCACAATGTCGATACCCAAGACTCTGGAACCCCTGCTCTCCCCATGGACATCGACTTTGTGGAAGCAGATCGTTTCGATCTTTCCGGCGAATTGAACGTTGACGAGTGGAATATTGAATGGGCATTAGGCTTGTTGTCGTCCGATCACGCCATGGATAACTTCCGTATGCGCACGAACATGATGCCCGACATGCATAGAAGAACCGATGCCAAGGCTGATACCGTTGATTTTAAACTACACGCAAGCTCCCATTTTGGCTACAGCACCTTAAAGATCGGCGTTGACGGTTATATTTCAGAGCATGATGCCACGATCACCAACCCTAACAATGCCATGTTCAAGGTATTGAATTTCAGTGAAGTGGAAGACAACCGAATTGGCGCTTTTGTTGAGTGGGGAATCGACTTTGGACAAAACCACCTTTCAGTTGGTGGTCGCGTGAAGATGAACGATGCCGATGCCGGCGATGTTTCTCACCATATGGCAGGTTCTAACGCCATGATTGCCATGTTGGTTAACCGCTTTAATGCCGCCGAGAAAGCGCAATCGGATGTCACCATGGACGTTGCCATTAACTTTAATCGTGAACTCAATGATTCAACCACGATCTATGTGGGCACAGGTATCAAACAACGCGCGCCCTCTTATCAGGAACGTTATTTGTGGCTGCCAATGCAGTCAACCGGTGGCTTGGCTGATGGTAAAACCTATGTTGGTAATATTGAACTCAACCCGGAAACGGCATACCAATTTAATGCAGGATTAAGCTACAGCAACGGCGATTTTCATATTGCGCCGAATGTGTTCTATCAGAATATTGACGACTACATTCAAGGAACACCTAGCGATAACCCTGCGGTACGCATGGTTGCCAATATGATGGGAGATGCAACGCCATTACAGTTCAGCAACCTCGAAGCCAAATTATACGGTGCAGATGTTAACTGGTTTTACAAAGTGAGCAGCAACATACAGCTATCAGGTATCGCGACTTATGTCCGTGGTGAACGCAAGGATATTGATGACAACCTGTACCGCATAGCGCCGCCCAATGCCAACCTTCGATTCAGTTATATTGCCGACAACTGGCAAGGCGATGTGGTGTTGACCGGCTATACCAAACAAAACAAGGTCTCGGCGCTGAACCAAGAGCAAAAAACGGCGGGTTACGGCACGCTAGATGCGTCATTTAGCTATTTTATGAATGACTTTACCATCCAATTGGGTGTCGACAACCTTCTGGATAAAGCCTATGCAAGCCATTTGGCAGGAACCAATCGCGCCATGGGAAGTGACATTCCTGTAGGCGTGAGAGTGCCAGCTGAAGGCAGAAGCGGTTTCGTAAAATTACAGTACCAGTTCTAATTCCAATTCTTATTAAAAAGCAGCCAAAGCAGTGCGTTACAAGGAAAGTAACGTGTTGCTTTTTATCTTTATTTTTTATCTTTATTTTTTATCTTTATCTCTCATCTTTACGACTTCGCAACGACTCTTGGCTCAACGATAGGTTTACCATTTTTCAGATAAACGGGACTCGGTTTACCTTTACCGGTGAAAAGCCAGCCAAGCAGTTTCTTAAACACGCGTAACATAACAGCACCTGTGTTGCTTCTGTCTTCCACTTCCTTTGGAATTTTACATTCCGCACGCTCCAGGTTCACAGCGCCTAACAAAGGGCCGGTTTTACTCTCAGCATCCGGTTTATCAGCAATAAAATTATGAATAATCCCAATGAAAGGCACCCAAGGGCGAACCGTGTAACCAATTGGTGTGTTACAACATTTGGCATACCAACGATGCGATCCTCGTTTGGTTAAACGTAAACAGGCCACATGCTCTAAACCGCTATCCAGAATAACGCTTGATGGTGGATAATGGATGAGTTCGGTGCCCCCAAATTCATCCATAATATCTGTTTCCGATAGCTGCCTGGCAAAATCCCGACAATCCTGACAATAACAAATCAAGCGAGTACCAAGCTCTGGCGTCGCATTTAGCACTCTGCCTTTTACCTCACCACATCGGCATTGCAGCGCCAGATCTTGCTCTAATTTTTGCTCTACTTCTTGTTCTAAATTTTTCTCAAAATTTGACACAGGCAACCTCAATTCAAAACCAGCTTCATTTGGAATGACCGAGTTTGAAAGAGGTGAAAATATTTTTCAATATATTCCAGTGCGCATACACGAGAGGAAATCGTAAGAAAAGGTGTGAAATTAAACAGGTAACTAAAGAAAAACCTCCCATAGGCAATGCAGGTGTCTATAGGAGGTTAAATAACGAGGAGCGAGAATTAGTTCTGAATCAGATCCACTTGTTTTTGATAAGTATCTGTTTGTAGGCCAAAATGCCCCGTGGCGTATGTGTAAGTTCCATCTTCATACCAGATACTGCTGCTATGAATACCACCCACCAGGCAAACTCCGGTGGCACAAACGATTTGATCCATGTAACTCTTAATTGAATACACATAGCGACCAAACTGTTCACCATATAATCCATTCAAGAATGGGCTATTGACGGACAGCCCATAACTACCACAGGTTGAACTCCACACATTTAATGGATAAGTACCACAAGTCCATAAACCACGCACTGCGCCAGCAACGCCCACAAAGGTTTCAACCTTATTGGCAACACCCAGCTTCAAGATTTGTTGTGCCGCCAAGGTTACGCCCATTGAGTGACCGATAACGTCAATATCACCCGTGCAGGATTTTGTTAAAGCTGCTTGAATCGCTTCACGCACTGGTGTTTCTTCTGAACCATAATGATCGTTACAGCCCGCACATGATTTTGAGCCCCAATTGGGACGGAAGATTTCACTGCTGCTGTAACCGCGCGATATCAACTCATTATAAGTATTGTTCCAACTGGAAGGGTCGGCAGTATTACCATGAACTAACACTACCGCATCTCTACAAGCAGCGGATGATGCGAATGCAACAATAGACAAAAGGAGCAACCCTGCTCGTAATACAGATTGGTATAAGTTTTTCATGCTCACTCCAAATGGATAATTTTAAAACCCAGATGTTAAAGCATTGTTACTTTTTTGTAGACAGTACTTTAGTAGTGTGAAAATTAACCACGTATTTAAACGGCATTATTTGCGATGGTTTTCAGCCAATAGAGGCAAACTTTCTGGCAAAAAACATCAAGTTACCGTTACAATTTCACCTCTACTCTCCCAAATAAGAATAATAAGTGCGCACAACAACAAGAAAACCGTTCAAAAACAAGCTATTCAAATTCTCGAATTCCGTCCACAAATGGGGTGGTCTCATACTGGCTTTGCAATTACTTTTCTGGATTGGCGGTGGACTGATAATGAGCGCGATTCCGTTAGAAAAAGTTCATGGCAAGCATTTAGCGAGCTCGAAAGTAAACAACACATTATCTGACAAACACAGTTATTCACTGGATAAACTCATTAACGCTCACGCCAATGTTGAAAATATTCAGGTCGGATACCGTTTAGAACAACCCATTTATGTGGTCAGTTCCGATACCGGGCAACATCTGTACCATGGCATTACAGGTGAAAGTCTTGAACAGCTAAGTGAGCAGGAAATTGATGCACTTGCGCAACAATATTATCTGGGAGACGGTGAATTACTAGTTAGTAAGCGTTTACTTTCGCCACCTCATGAAGCATCACGAGCGAAAGGTGAAGTTTGGCAAGTGATGTTTGATGACACTTGGAATACCACCTTATACATAGCACCAGACAGCGGAAAACTCATTCATGTACGCAGTGATATATGGCGCTTATTCGACTTCGTCTGGATGTTGCATATTATGGATTATGAAACCCGAGATGACTTCAATAATCCATTATTAATCAGCTTTGCAGCTGCATCCGTACTGTTTACACTTTCCGGAATGGTACTGCTATACAGAACCTACTTGCCCCACTTTCGCAGGCGCAATAAAAAATAATTTCAGGAATGAACATGTGGAAATGCCCGGCGTGTGATGCCGAACTTATCAAACAACATACGACCTGGCGTTGTACTAACAACCATTCTTATGATCAGGCTAAAGAAGGCTATGTAAACCTGTTATTGGCAAACCAAAAACGTAGTAAGGAGCCGGGTGACAATAAAGCCATGATCAATGCCCGACGCGCTTTTTTGGAACGCGGTTTTTATCGCCCCTTGGCAGTAAAACTGGCAGAACTGATCACACAATTCACTCACAATAATCCATGCCATATTTTTGATGCCGGTTGTGGTGAAGGTTATTATCTAAATGTGATCAAGCAACAACTTGAAGCAGACCAGAAAACAGTTACGACAAATGGCTGTGATATCTCAAAAGTTGCCATTCAAAAAGCAGCAAAGAAATACAAAGATTGCCACTTTGCCGTTGCCAGCAGTTTCCACTTACCCGTTGTTAGTGATTCTCAGGACGCCGTGATCCAGGTTTTTGCTCCCGGCAGCCATGAAGAGGTGCATCGAATATTGGCAGATGATGGGATCTGGTTACATGTGAGTCCTGCGGCAAACCATCTACATCAGCTTAAAGATCTGATTTATGACACAGCCCAAACTCATGAGGCTAATCAGGAATCTATCGATGGCTTTTCAGAAGTAACCAATGAAGAACTGAGTTTTGAAATTCAACTTGATGATACAAAAGACACCTTGAATCTACTCATGATGACCCCTTTTTACTGGTCTTCTCCTGAAGATAAAATTCAGCAAATTCAAAAATCACTAAAGAAAGTAACCACTCACTTTCACATTAGAGTTTTACAGAAAACGACATAAAAAAGCCGCCACTGTATAAAGTGGCGGCAAACAACAGTTAAGTCGTTGAGGTTTTAAAACTTATTTATACAACACCGTTACCGCAGTGCCTTGAGCGGTAATGCTGCCGCTTACAGAACGAGGGCTAGCCGACGGAGGATTACCATTTTCCATCGCTACTTTCCATGTACCTGAAGGTAACGAATAGGTGTAGTTGTCAGCACTGTTGTAAATCACAATGATGTCAGACCAACTGTCGCCATTTGCAGCACCGTTAATGCGGTTGATCACAACACCATAACGAGGGCGGCTAGTGGTAACGTTGTTGTTCACTTCACTCCAGGTATTCATACGGAAACCCGGGTGAGCATTACGCATCGCAATCACACCAGCGTAGTAATTGAATACATCGTTATTATCCACTTTCCACTGCCATTGATATTTATTCACACCATCACCGGCATTGTAGCTGTTATGAGCGCCACCTTTGTCACGCATCATCTCAACACCGCCGTGCAAGAATGGAATGCCCTGACTGGTCAGAACCACGCCATTGGTGAAGTTTTGAATACGACGCAGATAAGGATCGCTATGAGCAATGCCTTTCAAATCTGCCCATTCAATGATCTTGTCACGCAGGGTCAAATTATCGTGCGCTGATACATAGTTGATGCTTTGCTCAGGATCCATGGCAAACATGGCATCCCAGGTATCAATTACGGTGTCTTTATTGTTCGCATAACGGATGGCACCACGGCTTCCCACTTCAATACGCCAGGTATCCGGGCTTTCATTCATGGCATAACAATCGCCAGTGTTACAGCCACCATTGTCATTCTGACCTTTCAAGGCTTCACGGAATTTAGGGTTGAAGACACCAACATGAGCATCATGAACTCGACCAACAGTGCCTAAACGAACACGGCTAGATTCACGCTCATCAACACAGCCAAAACAGCCAGGCCAAGGTTCGCCGTACATCAGGATATTACGACCCGGTAATTCGGTGTCTAAATGACGACCCCAGCTACCAAAATTTTCGTAGCCAAAAACACCAACCAGGTCGAAACGGAAGCCGTCGATCTTGTATTCCGTTGCCCAATATTCCAAAGAATCACGGATCATACGATTAACCATTGGCACACCGTCATCAATGGTATTACCTACAACCAGATCCTGCTTGTAGTAGTACTTGCCAGTGATGTCTTCAAACATTTCGAAGCCATAGGTATGGTTATAAACCACATCCATAATCACGCGAATTCCCGCTTTATGGAACTCATTCACCATGTTCTTAAATTCACGCACACGGTTTTCATAATTGGTAGGTGTTTTTGAATAACGCTCTTCAGGAACATTGTAGTTACGGGGATCATAGCCCCAGTTGTAGCAAGGGTTAGAGTCTGGCAAGCCATCACAAGTCGCGAAGTCATAAACTGGCAACAATTGAACGTGGGTTACACCCAATTCTTTCAAATGGTCGATACCCGTTTTCACGCCATTGTATGTGGTGCCCGCTTGCGTCATACCATCGTATTTACCTCTGTTCACAGTGGAAACACCTGATGTGGGGTCAATGGTAAAATCGCGTACATGCACTTCGTAAATAACGGCGTCTTCACGTTCAACCAATGTAGGTGCTCCAGCCCAGCCTCCTGTAGGTTGTACACGCGACATATCCATAACAATATTCTTGTAACTCTGAGGCTTGATCATCTTGCCGTAAGGGTCACGCACATCAATACCATTGATATGGAAAGTGTATTCTTTCAGGTGCAGATTGCCCGGCACGGTTACCTGATAAACATCGGTGTATCCATTGAAGTTAGACACTTTGTTCATGGTGTACAGAACACCATCAACGGTGACTTTAACGTCGGTATGATCCGGAGACCAAATCGAGAACACTGTCTCTGTTGGACTATAAACCGCGCCCAGCATATCGACATTTGCAGCACAATTGCTGGTACATGGGCCTGCAGGAGCAATGCTGTAACTTAAGGTTTGATCGTTAACAGTAACCAAATAGTCACCCGAAACACTGGTGTAAATGTCAGACCCGGTCTGCTCCAATGTTCCATCAGCATTGGTATCACCGTAGTTGGTTGCCCAATTACCATACACATCAAATTTATAACGCTGATTGGCCTGCCCATCGAAACTGACAGTGGTTTGCCAGGTGTTGTCAGCCACCAGATCCATTGCCGTAGTCCCCCAGCCATTTGCCGTGCCACGGAAATACAACTGACCGAAGTTTTGGGCAAAGCCACTGGAACCGCAACTGCCCACCTGTGTTGCCGTGATGGCATTGGTAGATGCGTTAAACTGGATTTGATAAGACTTGTTGCTGCTTACCGTATAATCAGATGTTGGGTAGTTCTCGCTCCAATCGCCGTAACGATCAATTTTAAAACGAGGCCCACCATTGCCATCACCTGTACCAAAGGTTTGGCAGGTACTATATTGGCTTCCACCGTCAGCCGTCATGGCTGTTGTACCCCAACTATTTGGCGTACCACGGAAGAACCAATCCGCATGAGCCACACTACTCAATGTCGTAATGGCTAACAATAACGAAAGTTTCTTCATGTTATTTGCTCGACTAGTCATCATCGGTATTCCGATTCTTGTTAGAAACACACACAATAAAGTTTTGAACTTACAAACTGTAAACATAAATTTAACAATTCGGAATATTTTTTGACCGCAAATAGCAATGAATACGTATGAAATTTACATAAGCGAAAGTTATTTTCTCAATGAGCAAACAATTTATGCTGGTATTCATCATCATTGGCAGGTAACGTCAATAAACAGAGACAAATGGATCCAACAATAGAATGAAGCCCAATATCCAAGGCGTAATTTTCGACCTGGACGACACCTTACTGACTGCCAATATTGATTTTGCCGCTATTCGTGAAGCAATTGGATGTGAACCTGGTAAAGATATTCTTGCCTATGCTGCCAGTCTGGATAGCACTAAATCTCAGTGGGCTTATGAAATAATCCGTGAATATGAATTGCACGATGCTAAAGACGCACAATGGATACCAGGCGCGAAAGACATGCTCGACGCACTCCATGCCGCCAACATTCCCACAGCCATCGTGACCAGAAACAGTCAGGAAGCGGTACAAATAAAACTGAGCAACAATCAGGTCAACATCGATCGTGTGATTACACGAGAACACGCTCCCCCCAAACCCGATCCAACGGCACTATTACTACTTGCACAAGAATGGCAATTGAATCCCAAAAATGTGGCTTACGTGGGTGATTTTCTTTATGACATCCTTGCAGCAAACAATGCCAATATGCACGCTTGCCTGTACCTGAAAAGAGGCTGGGTAGATTACGCCGAAAAAGCAGATTTCACGTTTGAAGATTATACGGAACTGCAGCGATATGTATTGGGGTAACTCTAGTGCCTCATATAAATAATAAATTTCTCAAATTATCCAATTTTTTATACAATTTTTTCAGTATCAAGGAAAAAGTAAGGGGTGGTGAAAAATACACTCGCGGCAGCTTTTAACACGAAAGATACTGTATATTGGATTATAACTATTGGAAATTTTCATGATGAAAAAGTATTTCTGGAAGATAGCCCCCCTTTTTGTCGGAGGCTTAGTAAGTCATTCAAATGTCGCATTAGCCGACACATTCCCAAGCTTCAACTATAACTATTCAACAGGTCAAAAAACAATCACAGGTAGCGCAGTAGATCCTGACTATCCGTCAACCGCCGTGAGGCTCACTTTTTGGATAGGGGGTGTAGGCACAACAGTCTATGCCAGCGGTGGAAATTTTACTTATACCATACCGTCACAATTCTATGACGGAAACTCGCACGCTGTTGACATCTATGTGATGAACATCAAAGACGATGGTACATCTCCTGGTACAGCTGACAATAGAACCAAATACTCTACCAGTATAAAAGTCACTCCGAACAGAGCACCTGTGGCAAATAATGATTCTCACAGTGCTAATGAAGATGGTTCCAGAACCGTAAATGTATTGGGTAACGACTCTGATCCTGATGGTGATTCCATATACGTTTCCAGCGTAGGTTCACCTTCTCATGGTTCAGCAGTAAAAAGTGGCAGCAATGTTCTTTATACGCCAAGCAGTAATTATTGCGGTAGTGACAGCTTTAGTTACACCATCTCTGATGGCAAAGGGCTAACGGATAGCGCGACCGTCAGTATGACAGTTACATGTGTTAATGATGCTCCAATAGCTAAAAATGACTCACATAGCGTAAATGAAGATGGTTCCAGAACCGTAAATGTATTGGGTAACGACTCTGATCCTGATGGTGATTCCATATACGTTTCCAGCGTGGGTTCACCTTCTCATGGTTCAGCAGTAAAAAGTGGCAGCAATGTTGTTTATACGCCAAGCAGTAATTATTGCGGTAGTGACAGCTTTAGTTACACCATCTCTGATGGCAAAGGGTTAACAGATAGCGCGACCGTCAGTATGACAGTTACCTGCATTAACGATGCACCTGTTATAACGGGTCAGAAACCATTATCAGTTAATGAAGACTCCAGCATTACACTTTCTGCGAGCAATTTTTACATCTCCGACCCTGACAGCAGTAGTTTCACGCTCGCTGTTCATCCGGGCTCAAATTATAGTGTTTCGGGTACCACAGTTACTCCAAGTGCAAACTACTCAGGCTCACTGAGTGTTCCAGTTTCAATTTCAGATGGTCAATATAGCGATGACTACACAGCTTCGATTACCGTTAATGCAATGAACGACAAGCCTGTTGGTTCTGTGGATACATATGACGGAATCAATAAAAAAGGAAAAATCACAGGATGGTGTAAAGACGAAGTCGTGAACAGAGTATCGATTTGGCATGACGCAAATGCCAATGGAAGTATTAACACCGCCGATGGTGACACGCATTTAGGCTATTTATACTGTAATCAATCACGTTCAGATGGTTACTCAGGATACGGATTCGAATTTACTATCCCTACCTCATTTAAAGGTGGCGCAAGTGAAACCTATTTCATAACCGCTATGGACTATGATTTAAATGGAAGCCAAGTCCCAGCCCCAGGAAATTACACCTTAATTGGCACTCCAACCATTGATTACGCATTTGAATCACCAAATATTTCAGACATCGTTTTTAATCCACAGAGTCCATCAACAATCACTGTTGGAAACACTATCAATGTTGCAGTCAGTATAAACGACCCGGATAATCAATATCAAAATGCACGTATACTGGTAAATGGTAGTCAAATAGCTACAGGGCTGTCAGCAAGCTGGTCTCCTGACGTCAGCGGAGCCTATTCCATTACAGCAGAGATTACGAGCATAAATGGACAAATCGCAGATACAGAAACTCGCTCCTATACTGTTACCGTTGAAGCTCCTGTAAACAACTCACCAACAGGTCAAGTTAACACATACGCAAATGACGGATTAATAACAGGTACTTGTTCTGATGACGCCATCCATAAAGTACGTATATGGCTAGATGCAAACAAAGACAGTCAAATTAACGTAGCAGATGGAGACAAATCATTAGGTGATGCGTCTTGCGATCAAAATAATGGAGGTTACTTTTCATTCAGCATTCCAGCTGAATACCATGGCTCTGAACAAAACTATCGGGTTATCGTTTTGGATTATGATGCTGAAAGCAATCTTGTTGCTGGCAGCTATACCGATTTGGGTTATCACCTGATTAACGTCACCATTACGAATGCAATTCCTACTGTTGATATCCTTAGTCCGATTGGCACGATATCGCATTTGCTAGCAACCCCTTTAACTCTGCAAGCAACTTCATCTGATACTGATGGCTCGATCGTTAAAGTCGAGTTTTATATTGATGATGTGAAAGTCAGTATAGATGAAGATAGTGTTGACGGTGTGTATACAGGGCAATGGTCTACGCCGCCCCTCGGGAACCATATATTGAAAGCTGTAGCTTATGATGATGATGGAGACTTCGCACAAGATACGGAAGCTTTCAATATTAGTAATGCTCTCCCTGAAATTTCCATCGTGTCAGGATATTACCCAAACACAAACGCTATTGTTCAGCTCAACCCGACAGACAAATTGGTTATTGCAGCTTCTGACGACGGTTACGTAAACTCCGTTAATGTTACAAACACTGTTACTGGGGAGAACTCAACGGCAACCCTCGTTGGTAGCTATTGGGAAGTTGAGTTATCTAATCTGGCATCAAGCCCAGGACTTTACTCACTTAACGTTACGGCAACAGATGATTTAGGCGCAACAAACACTTTGACCATTAATGAAAAGTTCAATGTTTGTACAGGAAATGGTAGACCAAGCCCTCTGAACCCGAAAGAATTTGGAGCAGGCTTCAGTAGTACCGATACCGACGCTTTTCAGGCAATGCTGGCTTGTGCCGACTCAACAAATGCCGTTACCTTGGTTTTTGAAGCAAATAAGCAATATAAACTGAACCAACCGTTCGAGATTACCTTCCCGAACATTACCATTCAAGGAAACTATGCTGAGTTGATTCAGAGTGAATTGTTTGTAAAATCCGGGAAATCGTTATCAGACTATCAAACCGATTCTGGTGACTTATTCTCTGACATCGTTGACATAGCACCATTGTTGAAATTCACTAACAACCAATCAGTCAATATTTCCAATCTGAATGGAACATTTGCTCCATCAGAGCGTGCGGACGAGTGGTGGTCATTGTGGTTATCACAAGATTTTAGTGGTGGCTCAGAAGATGAATCTAAAGCAAAAAGAAATGATGCTTTTGTTTATCTGTACAACGTTAAAGCAATTACTTTAGATTCAATTAATGCAAATAAATTTGTAAAAGGTATATACATAGATAAAACGCATCAATACTCTATCTCAAACATAGAATTCACCGGAATTATGGATGAGTTAGATAAGTTTATAGGTTTAACCAAACACTATGTAATACATGAAAAGGATGTTTATGCCCCTCTTGACTATGTGATGCAATCTAAAATACCAACATCACTTTCAGATCCTGTTAAAGCTAAGGAGCAAGCAGCGTACGACCAATGTGTAAATGATTACCCAGAAACTCACAATGAAAATTGTAAAGATAAGAAAGCTGAGTTAGATAAGGTTAAATTGCCATTTAATTACGAAGGCTCCGCTGTTCATAAGCAACTTGAAGAACTCACAAATAGAGAGCGATGGGCTAATTTCAGATATATGGATACGATAGACGGCATAACCACACTAGAGAATAGAATATGCCCTGTATACGGCAGAGAATTCGTTACAAAAGATAAAAGTAAAACATATCACTTTTACAGATGCCGAACAGGAGGTAATTATAATGTTGCAGTGTATATTGTAGGTATAAACCAAGCTTGTTCAGAGAATGGGTGTCGAATTGTAGACAATATTAAAACAAAACATTCTGGAGCGGCTATCGTCACTGGCGGTACTCAGCAAGATATACAGGTTAAGAATGTTACATGTGGTAAAGAAGTTATAGACCCAGACAATCAAATAGTACACTGGGACAACTGCGTATACTTATCCAGCTCTTATAACAGTTATGTTGAAAATACAACAGCATACAATCTGTTAGGGGCCGTTGTAAAAGTAAGAGGTGCAAAAGGAGTTGTAAACGGAGTACATGGAAACAATGTCAGACTTTCGGTAGTCATGGAATCAACAACCAGCCCAACCGAGTGTAAACATAACAATAGCAATACTTGTGGGAACATTGATGAGGCCGAAATTAAAAATATTGACGCAACAGATAATAGAGTTGGATTAGTATTGCTGCAAAAAAATCAGGGTGATGGTGAACTAGTCAGCCTTACCATCGATCCAGACTTCTCCGCAACAAAAATCGGGGATTCGTCACACTCACTAGTCACAAATCAGTATTACGACGTTAAAGTTACAGACTGCAAAAATGCAGCTTCAGAACAAACGTTCACGCTTACCAATAATATCGGCTTAGTAGTGAATAATGATCAAACGAAAGAGAAGACATGCGTTTGGAATAAGTAAATACATTTTTCACAACATGTAAACTACACTATCACCAATGCCTGTCAGTTAAACTGACAGGCATTTTTTTAAATATAGAAAATAAAAACGGCTGCCAACACTTACTCTTTCGGCGTAATCCCCAAATGTTTCTCAGCAGCCTTGATTAAACCATCATCTAAAGGTGGTGGTGTAAGATCAATACCTTTAGAAAGTCGTTTCACAATCGTTTCCAAAATATTCACTCTGGCGAACCATTTCTTTTTAGCTGGAATGATCTGCCAAGGAGCAGCTTCGGTAGAGGTTTGTTGCAGCATCATTTCGATAGCATCTTCGTAGTCATCCCAACGAAGGTGGTTTCGTATATCTTCTTCAGTTAGCTTCCAGCGTTTGACAGGGTTGTGCAACCTCTCATCAAAACGATGGAGTTGTTCTTCCTTATCAATATGCAAAAACAGCTTGATGATGTGCACCCCATCATCAATAAGCATACGTTCAAATTCGTTAATTTCCTGATAGGCTCGTTGCCATTCCTGCTCAGTTGCCAAGCCTTCCACTCGCTCAACCAAGACTCGACCGTAGTACGAACGATCAAAAATACAAAGGTTTCCAGGCAGTGGTAAACGTGATTGAAAACGATATAAATAATGCCTTCCCTGTTCATCAGCCGTAGGAGCACCAATGGGATAAACCTTATACCCTCTGGGATCCAGTTTCTCAGTTAAACGCCTGATAGCGCCCCCTTTACCTGACGCATCCCAGCCTTCAAACACCACGATTGCACGTTGATTTTGATGAAAATAGGCTTGTTGTATTCGCAACATTTCGTGCTGCAATTCCTTAAGCTGCTTTTCATATGTCTTTTTATCTTCGATATATGCAGGTTCAAAATCAACATCAGAAAGCTTTGGAGGATGTTTCAGTAATTTAATTTTAGACGGTTGGTACATTGAATTTCCGCAGAGCCAAGAGCATTGACTAAATCTAAAGCTTCCCTTTAAATTGTTCAAACACTCATTAGGTTAAAGTCGATTCAACCAAGTCTAAGCACTAAGGGAATCTAAACTTGGGCGGAATGACTTCCGCCCATAAATGGTTCTCCGTAACCAGTGAACATATAAGTTCCTTTTTTACTGTGTTATCGATTATAAGGACTGTTACTTAAAGAATAAGTTAGATGGTTACACTGATAGTTAGGCTGCCAGGTTTTTGCTTTTTCCGCCATTCAAGTCGGCAAACCCATCCATCGCATCTGCAACACTGACATAAGTACCATCCAAAGGCTCTCCATGCTGTGCAAATTGAATAGCGACAAGTTCAGCGTTTATGCGCTTGCCATAGTGATTACTTTGAGTCCATAGGCGAATTTTGGCGTTAACATAACAACCAGCATAAATAGGGCTTTCAGCTTCGTTCAGAATAACTCCTTTACCATCGGTACTGATCACTAATGGCTTTTCTTTACAATTCGCAGATAACACTTTGTAACCCTTGTATTCAGGACGTGACTTTTGCTCACCATCACGAATACAGATCTTGTCACTGGAAACTTCCGCCCCCTTAAATCTTGTTTGAATAAGCTCAGCAATTTGGTTCTCCAGAAGTTCAATTGCGGCTTTATTACCAACAGGATCAAGCATTAATGTCGCACCACATCTGCCTTCTTCGCCATTATTAATAGGTCGACGAAAAAGATGGGGAAAAGACACTCGTACATTTTTTATCATGATGAAATCAGACATTTGGATATTCCTCTATGTTGTTCTCAAAAAGACGTTTATTGGGACTTTGTTAGCAATAGCCCTATCTTTCTTAAAGAGATATAGTTTCCTAAGCTTGTTAATGACATTGATTCTTAGATAACTAAGAATGGTAGTCAAGAAATAATTATTAAGTTTTCTAAGGAATTTTTAAGGTGAAATGAAAAAGCCCACGTGATGTGGGCTTGAGTGTTCAAAAAGAACGGAAAATTATCTTAAGACCGAGTACCAGAAAACTCGACCAATCACTCGAATATTTCGGGATTCTTCCCAACCATATTTTTCATCAGGGTATTCTTCGGAATTAAAACTTTTCAGTCGAATTCCTCCACCCGGTATTCTATATATAAGTTTGACGCGCAACATACCATCATGATCGATTGCGTACATTTCACCATCCTTAATGGTATTACTTGCGGTATCAACACCGACTGTAGCACCATCAGGAAGTACGGGTTCCATGCTGGTACCTCTCACCTTTACACATGCGGCATGTGAGGGGTCAACGCCACTTCTTTTCAATGTCGATTTAGCAAATCGCAGCTTCGGTCCATGATTCTCTCGCACAGCGTGCGCTCCCATTCCTGCCGATACTTCTACTTCTGTATAGAAAGGCAACTCCACTTCATCCTCACCTAACGCTGTTCCATTACCCCATGGCTCAATTGCACCAGCCCATTCAGCATTGGGTTCATAAGATACAGTCCTGTCTTCACCATATAACAACCAGTCAGGCTGGCACTGTAATACTTTGCAAAGTGCGATTAACTTTTCACCATTGGGTTTGGTTATACCATTCACCCATTGACTGACACCACCGCTGGAAACCCCGGTGGCCTTAGTAAGATCAACGCCTTTGAGCCCTAAAGCTTTCATGCGTTGTTTGATTCGATCTGAAATATCCATAGTTTTAGTATTCTAAACATTGACAAGTTTAGTTTCATGAGATTAATATCTTAGAAAACTAAACAAAAGATTAGCATTGATTCGACGTTATTCATAAATTCTTCGCTTCCCTGCTGCTCTATTTGAATCAAACGCCTTGCTACACGCAAAGCAAACAATTATTTAAAGAGGTACTTTATGTCAATTTTAGATGAAATTGCAGAAATCATTGGTTCTGATGCCGCCATCAAACTCGGTCAAACGATGGGAGGTGCCCGTATTTACTTCCCTATTACGGCTAAGGAAAATCATCCACTGACGATCATTTTAGGTCAGGAGGATGCTCAAAAATTATGTGACTACTATGCAGGAGATACCTTAGATATTCCCAGTAAGCGCATATTTAGAGAGCTAAGAGATAAGATTATTCGTAGCGATTATCACTCTCTGAAACTTGAGCAAGGCAGTAGAGCTAATCATTTAGCGTTAAAATATGGATTGTCTCGACGCCAGGTATTAAACATCACAAGACAGGCAGCTTAATCAAACTTAAACATTAACTCGCTGAGCAGAAATAAGACAAAATCAAGCAAACACAACTTATCGATCATCTCGATGAAAACCAGAATTGAACCTGAAATATTTTAAGAAACACCAAACACGTAACACGCTACTTCAGGGGCAATATCTGGTTAAAAACAATCATAACGAAGTGCAGGTTTACACCTAAACCACTCCCGTATTCCCACGCAAAATACTGACTTAAATAACAGTAACTTCAACGTCGCTTTTGATGCTCTTGTTTGTAACAAGGCAATGTAATAACGCCAATAGCTATAAAACCTATTCAAAAGCCCCTATACCATGAGGAAAAGAATCATCATGCCAATGAATGATCCTAACAATTACAATGTTCTTACTTATTTCTGGATGCTATTTATTGCCTCATGGGGAGGCGCTGTTAACTACATTAGTCGCGTTAAGCGAGGTGTTGTCTCTAAATTTTCGTTTCTTGAGCTAATGGGCGAATTAGTGATTTCCGGATTTTCAGGCGTACTCACCTTCTGGCTTTGCGAAGCCATGAGTGTAGAACCGCTCTTCACTGCAGCTTGCGTCGGTATTGCAGGGCACGCGGGGGGAAGAACCGTGTATTTTCTAGAGCAAATCATGATTAAAAGACTGGAAAAAATCGCTAAAAAGTTCGATTAATCAGCCCCCCATGCGCAAAACCACGTCACATTGAGTGAATCATTTCACCTGATTATCAAACACAAAACTCGCTAATTTATTCACCATGATGAACACCAAAAATCTTCATCATCGAACCCGTTCCAGTGGAATATTGAAAAATCCAATTTGGAACAAAACAGTCAACCCCGTTCCTGACTTGCCTTATCTGGTAGAAGCAACCTTGCCCCTGGAAACAAACAGGGGCCTTTTTAACAAAGCGCATAGTCAATTCATTTGAATTTGCACAGGGAACATTGCCGGGAGAACAAAGTGATATTTAAAGATTTGCGTCAAGCAATTATTGACAAAATCAGTCTGGAAATACCGGATCTTCAAGCCGTCGATCCCCACCCCGGACAATTTAACCTTAATGAATTGAAACGGATTACAACCTTGCTGCCAGCAGTAAGGGTCGCGGTGCTCAATACCCAGACGATTAGCCTTGTTGGAAATGGAGAAAAAGACATTCCACTGCAACTGGCCGCTTATGTCGTCACTGAAGATGGAACCTCTCCAAAAGACGAGTCCGCGATGGAATATGTTGAAGCTTTACTTGAACTGATCCCTGAACAGCGCTGGGGAATGCCGAGAGTTACCGATGCCAGAAACATTCAAGCTCAGAACATGTTCACTGCCGAGGCAGATATTTATGGCGTCGCAATGTGGTCAGTTACTTGGGAACAATCCATTCGAACAGGTACGGATGTCAATCTTGGTGGCACAACGCCAAGTGAAGTGTATTTGTGTGGTGATTCCGATAATTTCGGCAATGAGCCAGCTTATGACAGGGTGGCATAATGTTGAGCAGCATATTACAACGTCTAGCAGAAGTTGAACGCAGACTGGCAAACGTCTTCGTGCTCGGCACTATCATTGAAACCAACTATGACAAAGCCTTGGTAAAAGCCAAAGCTGGAAACATGGAAACCGGCTGGCTTCCCTGGATCACCAGCCGAGCCGGTAATGATGTGGACTTCTGGGCTCCTGAAGTCGGAGAACAAGTGCTCATCATGTCTCCCGGTGGAGATCCGGAATTTGGTGTCATTCTTCCGGCTTTATATCAGAACAATTATCCCGCAACCGACAATCGTTCAACCATTAGAAGAGTGCGCTTCGCAGATGGCGCTGACTTTAGCTATGACCGAGAAGCAAAGGCACTCAAGATCATTCTCCCTGCCGGAGCCACCAGCGAACTGGTTTCCGATGGAGGTATACAACTCACGGGAAATACCACCATTCAAGGGCAACTTCACGTTACGGACAACATCAAAGGTGACAAGGACATCACAGACCAAACTCGTTCAATGCAGGCTGATCGCGACATCTATAACGACCACGATCATCCACATGGAGACCCAATAGTGGGCAAGGTGAATCAGAAACAATGAACGGCATGAATAAAGAAACTGGGCAGCTATTAAAAGGGCACGCCCACCTAAAGCAAAGTATTACCGACATTTTAACCACTCCTCTTGGCAGCCGAGTGATGCGCCGGGACTACGGAAGCCGTCTATTTGAATTGGTAGACGCTCCCAGTAATGAAGCCAACATCACTGAATTCTATGCCGCTACCGCAGAAGCTATAGAGCAATGGGAGCCAAGGTTAAAACTGTTAAATATCAGCGTTACCAACGCTGAAAACGGTCATATCACAATCGATCTGGTAGGCGAGTATTTGCCAGACGGAGAAGTTATCAAACTAGAAGGGCTTGTTGTATGAATAACGCAATTAATTTATCTCAGCTACCTTCTCCAGATGTTATCGAATCGTTGGATTACGAAGCCATTCTGGAGGGGATGCTGGCAGACTTACGTAGCCGAGCACCTGAATTCACAGCTACAGTGGAATCTGATCCGGCTTATAAAATATTAGAAGTAGCGGCGTATCGCGAACTCTTGCTGCGCCAACGCATCAACGATGCCGCACGCTCTGTCATGCTTGCTTACGCTAAAGGTTCTGATTTAGATAATCTGGCAGCCTTGTTTGGCGTAACACGACAAATCACCCAAGCAGGGGATCCAAATGCTTCACCACCAGTACCAGACACCTATGAAGATGATGAAAGATTGCGCAAACGCTTACCGTTATCTTTAGAAGGATTCAGCACAGCCGGGCCTTCAGGCGCATATCGATTCCATGCATTGAATTCATCTGGCGAAGTTAAGGATGTTTCCATTATTAGCCCAACTGCAAGCCAGGTCACTGTCACTGTATTGGCTAATACTGGAGATGGCACACCTTCGGCGGAACTACTTACTACTGTAGATGAACATCTGAACAGTGATGATATTCGCCCTCTTACTGATCAAGTCACCGTTCAGTCGGCAACCATTGTCCCTTACCAGGTGGATGCCACTCTTACTTTCTATTCAGGGCCTGATCGTGGAGTCACTATGGCTACAGCCCTTAAGAAAGTAGAGGAATATGTCTCGAATCAACATCGGCTAGGCTACGATATCAACTTATCCGGTTTATATGCTGCACTACACCAACCAGGCGTGCATAAAGTGACCTTGACCAGTCCGGTAAGTGACATTGTCATTACGCCAGAACAAGCGGCCTATTGCACCTTGTTAACGTTGCAAGATGGTGGCCTGGATGAGTAGTTCAATCTTACCGCCAAATGCAACGACTCAAGAACAAGCAATGGAATTATCCATTGCTGGCTTGAGTGAAGCCAAAATTAACATCAAGGACTTATGGAACCCTGAAACTTGCCCTCCAGAATTTCTTCCCTGGCTAGCTTGGGCATTCTCCATTGATAATTGGTCACCCGACTGGCCTGAAGCTCAAAAGCGTTTAGCCATTCAGGATAGCTTTAAGCTGCATCAGAAAAAGGGAACCATTGGTGCAGTAAAAGATGCCCTATCAACCATGAGCATCAATACTGAAATTGCCGAATGGTGGGAAACTGGCGATCAAGCAGGAACCTTCAAAGTCTCAGCTTTGGTCAGCCAGCAAGGCATTGATAATGAGCTCATTCAAGAAATTGGCAACGCAGTAGAAGCCAATAAACGCTTGAGCGCACATTACACCCTGTCACTAACGCTCAACAGCGAAACCGACACGCGCTACCTGTTAGGGAGCTTCGGAGCCTCAATTGCAACCGTTGAACCTTACTCATTGCGAGAACTCAATTCCGACGCAGACTTTACCTATATCACAGCATCGATGGGCGCATTAGTCGCTACGGTGGAAGCAATACCATAAGTCACTCAACACTTACTCCCAATAACAACTCCCAGAATGAATTCAGCGGCGTTCAGTCGCTGATACATTCTCCTCTTTTGCTGTTACATCTCACTCTCCAACATCATACAGTCAGCCTCTTTTTCTCATTCTGCGATAGCATTTTTCCAATAAAGAAAACCTTTCACAATCAAGTGCAGTATTTCACCTCTCACAACGGAAACCGCAGTGCAAAAATGTGTTTAGAAATTGAAAAAACGTAACTCAAAAAATGCATTAAAGGCAGAACTCACAATGCTATTTGCAATGGTTTCTGCGCCTATCAGTTAGCAACTGATAACTCACTGAAAACCGATTTACTAACAAAATTCAACACACATATCTGTTCTTCCCTTTGCAGGAAAGGATGGTGAAATGTGAAGGAAATACGTTCAATGACTCAACAATTTTACACGGTACTCACCCACACAGGCGCGGCAGTTCTAGCCAACGCCAGTGCCCTTGGACAAGGTATCAAACTGACTGAATTTGCTGTCGGAAACGGTGGCGGCACCTCTTTTAATCCTGACCTGGAAACACTGAAAAACTTATCAGCTCTGACAAACGAAGTGTATCGTGGAGCCATCAATGAGTTAAAAGTGGATCCTGAAAACCCAGCCAGATATTACGCTGAAGGCATAGTTCCTGTGTCCGTAGGCGGATGGACAGTAAGAGAAGCTGGCTGGTTTCTGGATGACGGCACCCTGTTTGCCGTTACCAAATACCCACCCAGTTACAAAAGCATTCCTGCAGATGGTGTAGCGACGGAATTACCCGTTAGAACTTACATCGCAACAGGCTCAAGCAACAACGTCGAGCTCAAAATAGACCCAACGGTTGTATTGGCAACTCGGGAATATGCTGACAGTAAAATACGTTGGGAAGAAATCACCGTAGATACCAATGCAAAAGATGGCCAACGTTACAAGTTTATGGGTGCCAGTATCCTTACTCTACCGGCCGCAGGAGGTGACCCAGTTTATTTTGAGGCAGCCCTGAATAGCGGCGTTTCAGAAGAGACTCCCGCCAAAATTGTAGTTGAAGGCGGTGCTCAAATTAATACCAGCAAAGGGCTATTTACCGATTTTCTGGTCACTCAACCCAAAGTGACCTGGAGAGCAGATTTTGAAAATGGAGAGTGGACATTATGAGTTCTATATCAGATAAAAAATTGATGAGTTCAGGTTCATCTGAACCCGTAAATTCAATTAAGCCAATTTACAACAACGATGATGTTTTTATTGATTCTTCAGGTGGAACCTGGTTTAAAACAGGCTATGTAAGTGACGATACAGCTAGTTATCCATTAGCAACAATCAAGAAATTTGGTAAAACAGGGTTGACGCATGCCATTAATGGATATACAGGTTTAACTGAGGATTCTCTGTATATCTGGGTATTAGCAGGCACAACGGTTTACCAATATGATAAAAATTGGACAGCGACAGGGGTCAGCTTTTCAATATCCAGTTTTGATACAAATCCTCAGGGAATATTCGCAGATGAAAGCCATCTCTGGGTTATAGGTCGTACATCTTTAGATGTTATAAAACTTAACAAAGATGGCACTGCTGCTGGAGGAAACTTTAGTATATCCACAGGAACATCAGTCCCCGAATCAATCGCAGTAACGACAGACTATGTTTACATTGGTGATGGAAACAGTCGAATAAAAGTTTGGGACAAATCCGGAACACACATCACAACATTAGCCACATGCCCAGATGTTCCTAATGATCTTATCGTGAAAGATGGCCTGCTGTGGGCATTAAGTAATTACGCAATTTATATTTACGATTTTACTGGCACACTATTATCTTCCTATCCCGCAACTAGTTACTGCAAGTCATTTATTAGCGCAGGTACGGATGCCTTGTGGATTGTAAGAACTGATAATCTAGCCTATTTACATGCCGACATTATTGGTGAAGAAAAGGTAAAAACTCATACGGAAACCGGATACAAATATTTCCTGAAAGTTTTAGATTAAAATCCACGCTTTGAAAACTTAGCGAAATAATATCCCTTACATAAGCCTCCTTCCCCTTAAGGAGGCGTATGTTCTACTAAAGACTACCCACACTAAAATAGCGTTAATCTAATTTCTATTTATTTGAGCGCAATATTTCCCCTGCTTTACCCAATAAAAACACTTCAAAATCAACTCTCAATGTGAAAACAAAAATCAAACTTCCATTACACCTGCTAACCATCAATAAAAAACAACAGTAATTCTAATTTTTGTGGCAATAAACAAACCGCCACCCCGAAAATAATTTTGAAAACTCAATTCAGTTAAAGCCTATACCCCTTAACCAAGGATATGGCTCTACTGTGAAGGGAATAATTAACATGACTCAGCAATTTTTTACGGTGTTAACCAACGCCGGAGCCGCGGCCTTGGCAAATGCCTCAGTGCTAGGGCAAGGCATTAGCTTAACGGAATTCGCCGTTGGCGATGGTGGGGGGGACACATTTAATCCTGACGCACAAACAATGAAGGGATTTTCAGCGCTCACAAACGAACTTTATCGAGGAGCGATCAACGAACTCATCGTTGATCCTGAAAACCCGGCAAGATACTACGCAGAAGGCATTGTTCCTTTAGCAATTGGCGGATGGACAGTTCGTGAAGCTGGCTGGTTTTTAGATAATGGAACGCTTTTCGCGATTACCAAATATCCACCAAGCTACAAAAGTATTCCAGCCGATGGCGTAGCAACGGAACTACCGGTTAGAACCTACATCGCTACGGGTTCAACTGATGCCGTTGAACTAAAAATTGATCCAACCGTTGTTCTGGCAACACGAGCTTATGTAAGTAACTCCATTAGCGCTCTAACCAAAGCCGATGTTGGACTTCCCAACGTTCCAAACTACGGAGCAACCAGCTTATACGACGCTGCCGCAACCGATAAATTAGCAACTCAAAAAGCCGTACACGATGCCCATCAAGAACTGAAGAGCAGAGTGGATGATCTGGAAATTTACGCATTATCAGGAATTTAAATTATGGTAGATATTACAAACTTAAAGACTCAAACAGAGGCGAAAATTGCCAGTTTGACAGGAACAGAAACGGATTCCGAATTATTAGCCTTATCAGCAACGGCGAATAGTGTAGGCGCTGTTCGTACCGATTTAGACACCATCATCCAAAATCGTATAACAGCTCTGGCAGGCGCAGAACCTAATAACCACCTGCTAGCCTTGGCAAAGTCGTCAGAGGGAAAGTCATCCTTTGGTGGTGTTAAGCCTTCATCTTTACTCTTAAAGTCAACAACATGTGCCTCAAGAATTGGTGGATTTAAATATGCCAGTCTCTTACCACCAACAACAGCAACATGGACCCCAATATTAAACGTTAATGGCGCAGGAATATTCAGGTTTGCAATGCTTTACTGCACTGGAGGCTCTGAACGCTTCCATCTACGTGTAATTTGTGATGGAAAAACACTTTTAGATACATCAGAAGATAGTGAAATTTGGGTCACCCCAACCGGGGCATATGTATTTGTAGGAAATTATTACTATTACTGGAGCGACAACGGAAGTCTCAGTTATGCAACATCTCAATTATCCACCGATGCACTTGTATTTAACAACAGCTGGAGCATTGAGCTTTTAAAAAATGTTACCAATAATAGCCCTATAACGCTTGCCTACGACTACACTTTAACGGAGTAAATATCATGAAAATTAAAAACTTAACGAATCCAGGAAAAGCACCAGTAGATGGAGACCGTATTCTGAAAACGTTTCCAAATGGGGCGACAGAAGAAGTGAGCTATTATCTTCCTCCTGAAGAAGTAGTAGAAAACAATATCAAGATTTCCACAGTAGTCTGGTTACGTGAGCACCTTGCCGGCTTAGAAAGCAAAATTCGACTATATACTAAAAGCTCAGAGCAATACTCAGCTGACGTTTCGGTGTTTATGGACATGATTAGCGACCGTTCCGGAAGCGCCTTGATCGTATCTGACGAAGACTATGCTGCGGGTATTTCAACTCTGTTTAAAGCGGGCTTGATTGATACATCCAAAGCAACCGAGTTACTAACACTTGGCAAGCATGACCCAGATATGTATCTGGTTTAAAAGTAGAAGATAATTCCAGGTTGAATAAGTCACTAATCTAAAAATCAGGTTAATGATGTAATCACCCTACACACATTAATTATTCCGGCATTTTTTAATAACAAATCACGTATCACAAAGTGAAACCTTTCACCTCATAACCCGCTTCCACGTCCGGCATTCTACACACTCCTAACAATTCTTAGTCCCAACAAAAGAGGAAATTATATGCCTGAACAATTTCTACACGGAGTAGAGGTCGTTGAACTAAATGGTGGTTCTCGACCCATTCGCACCGTAAAAAGTTCTGTCATCGGTATTGTCGGTACAGCCCCTACAGCTGATGCTGCCAAGTTCCCTGTTAACACTCCTGTATTAGTAGCTGGAAGTCGCACAGAAGCGGCAGCTCTGGGTACAACGGGTTCATTGCCTTCAGCAATTGATGGCATCTTCGATCAAGCGGGTGCAATGGTCGTTGTAGTACGTATTGCAGATGATGCGTTACCTGCCAACGAAACAGCCAATGTTATTGGTGGTGTTGATGGTACATCGGGTCAGTATCAAGGTGTTCATGCGTTTTTGGCTGCAGAATCCATGCTGGGTGTTGCTCCGAAAATTCTTATCGCACCAGGCTTTACTGACCAACAAGCTGTTGTCACAGAAATGTTGACTATTGCAGACCGTTTGCGTGCAGTGATTATTGCCGATGGCCCAAGCACGAACGATGCTGACGCAGTTACTTATCGCGCTAACTTTGCCAACAGTCGTGTGTATCTGGTTGACCCAGCAGCTCGCGTGTTCGACACCACAACGTCTACCGAAGTCGTTCAACCTATGAGCTCTCGTGTTGCTGGCCTGGTTGCCCGCACTGATAACGAAAAAGGTTTCTGGTGGTCACCTTCCAATCAGGAAATCTACGGCATCGTAGGTACTGAACGTGCTGTTGATTTTACTTTGGGTGACAGCAACGCACGTGCTAACCACTTGAACGAAAATGACATCGCAACCGTTATTCAAAAAACCGGGTTTCGCCTATGGGGTAACCGTACTTGCTCAAGCGATCCTAAATGGGCGTTTTTGTCAGTGCGTCGTACCGCCGACATGATCAACGAAAGCTTGTTGCGCGCTCACTTGTGGGCTGTTGACCGCAACATCACCAAAACTTACATCGAAGATGTGATTGAAGGTGTTAATGCTTACCTGCGTAGCCTTCAAGCGCAAGGGGCGATTTTGGGTGGCAAATGCTGGGCAGACCCAGACCTGAACACGCCAGCCAACATTGCTCAAGGCAAAGTGTTCTTCGATTTCGACTTCACTCCGCCTTATCCGGCAGAGCATGTCACTTTCCGCTCCAGCCTTGTAAACGACTATCTTGAGGAGATTGTTTAATGTTTAGAGATACATTGAGAAGTATGAACCTGTACGTAAACGGTAAAGGCTACGCAGGTGTAATTGACGAGTTGGTATTGCCAAAACTGACTCTTAAAACCGAAGAATATCGCGCCGGTGGCATGGATATGCCAATTGAGCTGGATATGGGTATGGAAAAGCTGGAAACCTCATTCACTTTGTCAAAATTCGACAAAAGCTTATTGAGCTCATACGGCTTGATGCAAGGAAACCGTGAATTGTTACCTTTGACCATCCGCGGTTCTGTTTTCTCTGAAGAAGATGGTTCTGAAATTCCAGTCATTATCTCCATGAACGGCATGGTTAAGGAATTGGATTTCGGCACCTGGAAATCAGGCGAAAACGCCACTTTGAAGGCCACAGTGTCTTTGCGCTACTACAAGCTACAACGCGACGGTGAAGAGATTCACGAAATTGACGTAGCCAACATGGTTCGCAAGATCAATGGTGTCGATCAGTTAGAGCAGACACGTAAAAACATCGGTTTATAAGTCCAGAATTAATCCCTAAGGCTTAAAACCCCTTGTAAGTTAGAGGCTTGCTTTCCGTTTGAATTAACAACGAATGGAACGGCCTCTGACTTCACAAAGCAACAACATTAACTAATCGGCTGAAATATCCAGCCAAACCAACATCCAATAGAAAAAGGAAATGAAATGTCTAACTCAATTCAACTGAAATTCCCGGTTCAAGCAGAAGGCAGAACCATTGAAAGCATCGAAATTCGCCGTCCTAAAGCACGCGATTTAAGAAAAATGGAAACCGCAAAAGGCGGTGACATTGCCAAATCAATTGACTTGATTGCCAACCTGGCTGAACTACCACCTTCGGCAATTGAAGACCTGGATGCAGCAGACTTTCAAGAGTTAAGCACCATGGTGGCTGGTTTTTTAGATCCGAAATAGTTCCCTCTGATATCTACGCGGTATTAGCTGATTTGGCGGTGGTATTTCATTGGCCACCGTCAGAACTTTGGGAACTGGATTTGGAAGACATTTCTCGTTGGCATCATTTAGCAAAATTAAGAGTAGGAGTAGCGCAACATGGCTGACCTAAGTGCATCAAAACTACTTGAAGCCCTTAATCGTATTAAGGCTCCCATTGAAGCAATTACT
This sequence comes from Paraneptunicella aestuarii, assembly GCF_019900845.1. Lineage (NCBI taxonomy): Bacteria > Pseudomonadati > Pseudomonadota > Gammaproteobacteria > Alteromonadales > Alteromonadaceae > Paraneptunicella > Paraneptunicella aestuarii. The sequence continues at coordinate 4,174,400 of NZ_CP074570.1, forward strand.
AAAGCTACCGCGGAGATGTCGGAAAGCTTTAGTCCGGCCAATAATCGGCTCGGTGAATTATCAAACGGTATGAACAATGCCGAAAGTTCAACACTGAGTCTTAGCCAAAAAATAGCAAAAATTGGGGTTCAAGCAGCGATAGATTACACAAATAAGTTTCTTGACGCTGAAGACAGCACCAAGAAATTCATGACTTCTCTGGAAGCCATTGAAGGTAGTTCAAAAAAAGCAAAAGAAGCCGCCGAATGGCTTACAAAATTTAGCCTTAAAACCCCGTTTGACGTAGGTAAAATTAATCAAACCTATCTCGACCTCAGAAACAAAGGCATTCAACCAACCCAGGAAATGATGAAAGCCCTGGGAGAAGTAAGCAGTGCCACAGGAAAAGAGCTATCTGCGGTTGGTGACATTTACGCCAAAGCCAGCGCAGGCGACGAACAAGCGCTTGACGATTTGGATGTGAAAACAACAACCAAGGGCGAACAAATCACCTACGAATACACCACCAAGAATAACGAAGTCAAAACGATAACGGTAGACAAGAACAACACGCAAGAAATGCAACAGGCATTATCGCAAATATTTGACGATAAATATGCTGGCAGCATGGACAAAATGGCAAGCACTTGGACTGGCAGAATGACTCAAATCATGAACCACTGGAGCAAATTCAAGTCCACGTTAACTGATGCGGGTATCACTGATTTTCTGAAATCCAAACTGAAAGATGAGATGACCAAAATTAGTGATATGGCAGCCAAAGGCGAGTTAAAAAAATACGCACAGGATATGATAAAGCTTGGTCAGGACGCACAAACCACAGCTAAAGACAAAATTGGCTTACTGAGCAGAAAAATGCGTGCCTACAACAGGTTAATGCGCATGTCTACAAGACGTGCAATGCCAAATTTCAGAAAAGCCATGGTAGGTGCAGCAATGAATATGGAGCTACTTGCTGTAAGCGCATCATCTTCAGGCGGTATCGTCTCCAGAGTTTTGGGAACGATGGTATCAGGTTTGAGAGCTGTCGCGATTGCTATGGCGGCAAACCCGGTTGGCGCAGTTGTAGCAGCTATTGTCATCGCAATCGCCCTGGCAGCAGCCTTAATTTACAAATTTTGGGATCCAATCAAAGCCTTTATTGGCGGAGTAGTAGAAGGTTTGAGCGCGGCTGCGCAACCCATATTAGACGCTTTCCCTCCTTTACAGCCGATTTTCAGCGCTGTTGGCAACATGATTGGAACCGTTGTCGATGCCATTGGCAGTTTATTTGAACCCGTTCAATCAACCAGTGCAGACTTAGAGAGTGCAGGAAACGCAGGGAAAAAATTCGGTGAATTATTAGCATTTGGAATCAATCTACTTGTCACTCCAATCACCTGGTTGGTTGACAGTATTTTGTGGATAGCAGACACATTGGGATCTGTCGGCGGATTCATTGGCAACTTATGGAACAAGTTCTTTGGGGATGAAGAAAAAGAAATATCAATAACCAAGAAAATTAACCTAAAGACTAACGAAAGCAAGGTCGTTGCTGAAAAGGCAATGAAAGCAGGGAACATTGTTCAGCAACCAAAGAAAAATGAAAAAGCCCAAACAGCTAACCAGAAAATCACACAGGAAACTGAAAAAGCGGGTGACATCACTAAAAAAGTCAAACAATCAGGCGAAATCATTCCATTCCCACAACAAAAACAAGAATCCAGTGCATCTTACTCTAAAGAGCCCAGTTCACCTGACTCTGCTGAACAATACACATCAACACAAGCCCAAGTGAATTATGAGCCTGTCAGGTTAAATGCCTCATCACCAGCTCAAACCACAATAAGTAACCATTTTACCATTAATGCCGCTCCAGGAATGAGTGAAATGGAAGTGGCTCATCTGGTTGAAAAGGAGTTAAACAAAAATGCAAAAGCAGCTCAAACTCAGCAACGAGCAGCGCTTTATGATTATCAGGAGTACGCAATCGCATGATGATGTTATTAGGACAATACCACTTTAGCGTCGACACGGCAGCTTACCAATCCAAGAGCCGAACCACATCTTATAGATGGGGAAAGCAGGAGCGACTTGCTGTAGACCCTGGTCTACAATTTGTTGGCCCCGGTGACGACTCTATCAGTATCGAAGGCGTTGTATATCCTCACTACAAAGGCGGTTTAGCTCAGCTAGAGCGCATGCGTGAAGAAGCAGGAAAAGGTCGCTCTTTGCTACTCATTGAAGGCACAGGCACCATTTTAGGACGTTGGGTCATTGAGAGTATTAGTGAGAATCAAACGGAATTTACCAAGTTTGGTACGCCCAAACGAGTAAACTTTACTATGTCACTAAGTAAAGCTCTCAACACCAGAAATACCATATTGAACCTGCTTGACCGGCTTAATGCATCTCGACAAAATCGAGGAGGATTCATATGAGATATCGTACTATTCAAGGGCAAACAGTGGATGAAATTGCATGGCGATATTATGGCTATACGCAAGGTTCTACCGAAGCTATTTTGAACGCAAACTGTGGCCTGGCTGATTACGGAGTGCGATTACCGGGAGGGTTAGTTATCGACCTACCGGAATTTGAACCACCGCAACAGGCGCAAGGGGTTAGATTATGGGATTAACACCTTCGTTCAAGATCTTAGCCGAATCGAATGATATCAGCGCAAAAATAAAACACCATCTGATAGGCATTACGGTCACAGACAATGCCGACAACAAATCAGACACGGTAGAAATCACCCTTGACGATGAAAACAATCAATTCGCTCTCCCTGAACCTAAAGCCAAACTGGAAGTTTGGCTTGGTTACAAAGAAACCAAATTGCAAAAACTCGGTATTTTCACTGTTGACGAAATAGAGTTCTCAGGTTCGCCAAGCACCTTGGTTATCAGAGCCAAATCAGCGGATTTGAATGAAGGCTTAAAAGAACCTAAAACCAAAACCTGGCAAAAACCTGGAACCAATCCCGAGCGCATTAAACTAACGGAAATCGTTGAGGAAATAGCTGAAAACAACAACGTTACAGCTAAAATTGGTGCGGATTTTAAAGATGTTGATTACGATGTGGTTAATCAGACCAACGAAAGTGATCTGAACTTACTCACTCGACTGGGAAGTAAACTGGGAGCGATAGCTAAACCGGCAGATAACAAAATATTGTTTATCACCAAAGGAGAAGCTAAAAGCGCAAGCGGAAAAACACTTCCGCAAATATTTATTTCTCCTTCCGATGTCAGCAGTTGGAGCGTATCCATTGTAGAAAGAGGCAATTTCAATAGTGTAGTTGCCACATACTACGACACTGCTCTAGCAAAAGAAGTTGAAGTACCCGCAGGCAAGGAAAAGCCTGTTTATAGCTTCAGCAAAAAATTTAAGGATGAAGCCGAAGCTAAACAGGCTGCAAATTCTCAGCTAAAAGCCTTTCAACGGGGTAAGAAAAAACTGTCCCTGCAATTGCCTGGGCATCCCTCTTTGATGGCGGAAGCAAAATTGACGTTATCTGGATTCAGAGATGGCGTAAATGGTGATTGGGTCGCAGAATCGGTTACCCATACTCTTGGAGAGCAAGGCTATACCGCCAGCATTCAGGCAACCATTAAAGATCAGTTTGAGGAAGGAAATTAGAGCGTGTTAAACACGCTCTAATCTCAAGAATTCATCAATCGTTTTTCGATCGGATAAACACCCGCAGGAAATAAAAGAATCAGGAATTCTAACCCAGTTACGGTCAACACCATGAAGACGTAATTGTCATAAATCAACCGACAGTTACTGGCTAACCAACAAGTAATACCGTCGACAAACTCAGAGGACAAAAATAACTTAAAAAATGAAGGAATATAAATATCATCAAGATTTCTTAACAAATGCTCAATAAGCATCAATACGCCAATTAGCAGATGAAGCATTTGCATTAGCGCCAGCAACAAATCAGTGTTAGTTGTAAACCACTCATCCTCATCCATATGCCATCCCATGCTTTCATGTATACCTCTAGTAATAGGCACTCTGAAATAAATCAAAATCATTACAAACAAATCAATGAGCACATACGAAAAATACAAACCATAGGCATTGAAATAAAGAAACAGATTCTCGTACAAAACCAGCTCAAACAATTTTGTAAACATCAGTATTGTTGCAAGAGAGACAACATTGACATAACGAAAATTACTCACAATAACCAAACCACATGATGCAATGTAAACAAGATCGACGAGTTGATGTTCACCCCGATAAGCAAATCCAAATGCTATTGATGCTATAACCACATATAGAAAATACTTAATCATCTTTCCTGACCGAAAGCAGATCGATGACTTTCTCTTCATCACGTCTTTGTTCTACCGCCATAAGATACTTACCAACACTTATCTTGCAGTAGAAACATATCTTGGCGAATTGAATAATACTTGGGCAGCCAACATCATTTTCCCAATTAACAATGGTTTTACGACTAACCCCAACAAAATCAGCCAATTTTTGTGCAGAAACTTTTGGAGGGCCATTTCGGATACGACGAATGTCAATTCCTTTTATTTTTATCAGATTCATATTCACCATCCTATGTAAAAGAGTCAAGGAGACTGTCCAGATAAAAAAATATTGTAAAGTTAATTACTCACTGAGAGCATTTTTGTAAATATTTTTACTCAGTAACTTTAGTATTATGAAAATCAATATGTTACACGGACTAAGAAGTTACTTATGGATATCATTGAACTCATTGAAAATATGCAAAAAACATTAAGCCAGACTGAAGCTGTCTTAATCGCGACCTCAGCAAATGACCAGTTTACCTCGTTAAATGAGGACACTTTGTCAAATCTTCTATGGCTTATCGGCGATAATCTTCGAAATGTAAAAAAAGATATGAATGCTCTACTTGAGGGTATAGAACATATAAATGCATAGATAATACCCCTGCAATTTTCACGTTGGGAAAACTGAAATATTATCAATACAGCTTTCCCATTTTCATGTCCATGAAAGGTGTATCTACCTTGACCTGTATTCCGGTTTTATCGCTCTCTAACATTCAATGAGAGCATTCGCTATTTTTACAGCTAGATAAAATTTATCAACAGGTAAACCAGCGGGATAAATAAAAATTAAGTTTAAGAATCAAACAGTTTTTTTCAAACCACAATAAAAGTATGGATTTGAATTCACATATCTAAAGTTCTAGATTAAAATATGTCCACTAGGAGATCTGACAAAAACGCATTGTTTAAGCAATATCGCGAAACATACCTACATGTTAATAACTTTTCGGTTATTTTTATACCCACCAAGCGCGATCATGTTTAAGCTGCTAACATTGTATAGAAGTTATACAGTTTTATACTGCGATTTTTGTTATTACGTAAATTCATTTTGGGTTAGTGAATAAATATGTCTGGCACTTTATATAGTACAAAGCAAGAACACATTGAGCTTTCCGCGACCTTAAAGCAGGTAAGAAAAGAAGTTCCAGGAAAGTTTACTCAGCAAGAACTTGCTGATCGGCTGGGCCTCAGTAGGGAAACTGTCGTTGCAATAGAAAATTGTCATTTAAGTGCAATGGAATCTCTGGAACTGGCAACTGTAGAAAAATGGTGGAAAGTCTGCAAACAAAGAGGTATAACTCAGAGAACCAAAGAGCGATTTGTCGGTCTGATCACAAAGATCCTTCATATATAATTTGTTTTTTTCTCCTGTTGTTGAAAAGTTTGTACGCACATTCATTGCATTATCTCTGGTCTCAGCCGGAATCTACACCTTTGGTAATGCACAACTCTTTGATCGTCTTTACATCCTCATCATATTAACCGTTGGTTTTTTCGTCAGAAAAGACATCAACATGGTAGGCATAATTGCTCTGTTAGGAGCACAACGCCTTGTAGAAGAAGCTGGATATGTCTTCATTCACAGCCAGTTTATTCCTATCAAAGCTATGATTTACCTATGTTGTACCGTCGGCCTATATAAAATCCGATTTGACCCATTTCGATATCCCCTTGGAATCATATTAGCCATTTCAATTTCTGCTGAATTTTACTGGTATTACACTGATTACAAAGCGCCTGTTGTATGGTGGCATGTACTACTTATTACAAATTCCATGCTAGTCAGGAAACTGATCTGGATGCGAGAACTCTGGACTAAGCGTCATTTTCCAGGAAAGGCTCGTTCACTTGATATGGATTATTATATTTACGAACTCTGCAAGGTTTACATCTGGGTTAATATAGCCATGGTATTGGAATACATGGTTAGGCACATACTCCTTAAGAAACAAATCCTGTACGTTTATTATTCTTTTCCCTATGTCGTTCACAGCATAACAGTGGTGACATTGTTGTTACTGGTGGATCAGAGTATTAAAAGTATCAATGCCAGAATGATTAAAGTTTAATCTATTCAATTCAATCTCAACCCTTCATAATTTCTCTGTGGATTGCATTCCATAATGTGGATTTAGACCCACTCATATTCATTTGTAACCGAAGAGAGGAAATTATGAAAAAAGCTGTAATCACCGCATTATTGGTTTCTACGTTAACGTTATCAAACGCCGCAATGGCAACAGGTGGAGCACTAGGTGGTGACCCTGAAAACAACTGTACAACCGTCTGGTATGAATTGATATTTAATTGGTTCTAAACAGAAAAAACCAGCTAATAGCAAAAACAAATTCTTACGGTGAGAGTGCTTCAGCCTCTCGCCTGTTTTTCTGCAACTCAAAAACATCCAACTCGCATCCATTGCTAAACACTCCTTATGCCCTACTATTAATGGGTATCACAAGCGTGCTGAATATACACATTACTGAACACGACCATCACATCAGGCTAAAATGAAACACTTTTCTATTCGTTCATACACAAAACGACTAAGCAGCCACATTCACAACTACCATCAATTGGTTTTTCCAATATATGGCACCATTGATATGACAGTGAATAATTTTCACGGAAGTGTAAATATTGGCGAGTGTATAGTTATTCAAGCGAATCAACGGCATGGTTTTAAGGCTCATCACGAAGCCAGATTTATTGTCGTCGATACTCCCACACTACCGGAAAATATTCTGGAGCTTAATCCCCCCAAATTCCGCATTTCTTCAACCTTGCTACGATTTATCCAATTTATAGAGGAACAGCTAACTCAACCCATTCCTGATCAATTACAACACAGCATGTACCAGCTATTTGAACAACTCCTCACGCAGCAGGCCACACATGCAAAAATTGATAAACGCATCGAAAATGCCCTGAACATCATTCATAAAAACCTATCTATTCCTCATAGCATTAATGATTTATCTCGTCAGGTTCATCTAAGTCAAACTCAATTTAAAGTGCTGTTTAAAGAGCACATAGGCACAACTTGCCACCAATATTTAACTCAATGTCGAATGGAAAAAGCCAAAGCCCTGCTTACCAATACTGATACGCCCGTGAATCTCATTGCAGAACAGGTAGGTTACACCTCCCCTTCCAGCTTTAGCCGGCAATATAAGGCATTCTTTGGACATCCACCCAAACGGCATAGTCAAAATTAGCATGTCCGTCTTTTCCGCTCAGTAAAGCGCCTCTTCCGCACACAAAGAAAATAAAAGCTCATTATTATTATCGCTTCCTTTATCAATATATGGCGTATTTGCATGAACAACTTAAGTTGGGATGATTTCCAGAAAGTAGAATTAAGAGTGGGTACTATTATTACTGCCGAACCCTTTCCTGAAGCCAGAAATCCGGCTTATAAGCTCACTATTGACTTCGGAACCGACATTGGCATCAAAAAATCCAGTGCTCAAATAACCCGAGTTTACTCATTGGAAGAATTACCAGGTAAGCAAATCATTGCCGTAGTTAATTTTCCGAAAAAACAAATCGGCCCCTTCATGTCAGAATGCCTGGTAACCGGGTTTTATCGTAACGATAGAGAGGTAGTTCTCGCGGTTCCAGACACAAAGGTTCCCAATGGTTGTAAACTCGCCTAAATCTAACCCAATACTTACAAATCTATTCATTATTACAATAGACACATCACCGCCATGCTATGTTAGACTTGTCGCCATACCAGTGACTAAAGTAACTCATGGATCAACAAGTATTAATTAAAAAAGCTCGTCATTTCTGTGAATCGAAAGGTGTACGATTTACAGCCTTACGAGAAAAGGTATACAGCATTCTTTTAAGTCATCAGAATGCTGTCGGCGCCTATGATTTGCTGGATGAACTAAAGAAAACAGAAGACTCAGCAAAACCAGCCACAGTATATCGAGCTTTAGAATTCCTTTTGGAATTAGGTATGATCCACCGACTCGAATCGAATAATGCGTTTATCGCCTGTCACCATTTTGGTTGCAGCCATCCGGTACAATTCCTGATTTGTGATACATGCGGAAATGTTCAGGAAATTCAATCTGACGGATTACAAGACAAGCTTGAAAAACAAGCGCAGTCGGTTGGGTTTCGAGTCACCAGACAAACAATTGAAGCTCACGGAGTGTGCTCTCATTGTCAGTGATGTAGTCAGAACATCAAAATAGATGGCATTTGATGGCAATATTCTCAATGTGTCGATATTCTGACTCATCAATGGCACATAATGTGCTTTAATTAAAAGACCAAGATTGAAATCAGAAAGTACCAATAGCGTTAAACCCAGAACGATAAAAATGCGGGATGTTTGCTTTCTCGCTCTATACATAAAGTTTTAACGCTTGAATATGATTTCAAATTACACATTTACTTGTGAATGAAATATTTTTACCATTCACATAAGTTAAAACAACTTGATAGTTCAGAACATCTCAGCAGTATGATTAGCTTTTTGAATACAACTTGTTTCCTTATTGAGACTGACTAGCAACGGAAAAAACGACCAATATGAATGCAGAATTTATCAATCCTTTTATAGCGGCATTTAAAAACGTACTGGAAACAATGGCGATGATGACCCTCACCGCTGAAGCTCCAAAGAAAAAGGAAGACGATCTGGCTTGCGGTGATGTCACCGGTTTGCTAGGTATGACAGGCCCCCAACTCAAAGGCTCATTCTCCATTACCTTTGAGGCTCCACTGGCACTAGATATCATGAGCAAGATGTTGGGAGAGAAGCCCACTACAATTAACGCTGAGGTGATTGATTTGGTCGGTGAACTGACCAATATGGTGGCTGGTGGTGCCAAAAATACACTAGGAGAAAGCGGATTTGATTTCGGTATGGCGACCCCCGTTGTAGTAAGCGGTAAAAATCACACAATTTCACATCGAGTAGATGGCCCTAAGCTCATTCTTCCTTTCAAGGGGGAAGCTGGTCGTGCATTTATCGAAATTTGTTTCGAAAAAGCTTAAACCTTAAGTTTTGCCATTAAAGGAACGCATTGCAGTCGCGTTCCCGTTGACGTACTCAAGAGCTTTAATGCATGTGGATCCAACGAACCATTCAACTGAATGAAAAATCACGAGGCTTTCATCTCATCACTCGTGAAATTCAGCAACAGTTACCTGAGTTACACTCCGTACAGGTAGGTTTGTTGCACCTTTTCATTCAACACACCAGCGCCAGTCTCACTATAAATGAAAATGCCGACCCCACAGTGCGTAGTGATATGGAAGCACATATAAACAGAATGGTTCCCGAGAATGCTCCCTATTACAAGCATACTTACGAAGGGGCAGATGATATGCCCGCTCATATTAAAGCAAGCCTGCTAGGAAATAGCGTGAGTATCCCAATATCCAATGGGGAGATGGCATTGGGAACCTGGCAAGGTATTTATTTAGGGGAACATCGAGATTACGGTGGTAAACGTCGTATTTTAGCCACCATTCAGGGTCAATAGCAGCTATATCTGTTCAGAATAAAATTATAGGTCGCCGTAGCCTTTTTCCAACTGAATGGAAATATCAAAGTAGAGATCAAATTCTTCTTCAATCTCCGATTCCATCACCGTCATCACATCGTAGGGCTTGCCTTTATGAAACCTGAGCCCCTGCTCTTTTACTTCCAACCCTAACATGCCAAGAAAGGTTTTTAGTTCTCCGATACTGATTGTCGTATAAGCTGATTCGAAAGTACGTCCATTACCGCCACTAGAAATAGAAGAGAACAAGCCATTTAACACGTACTGGTGATAGTTGGCGCGCTCTTCATTATGAAGCTCCAAATGGCACACCATCGCCAAATAGTGTCCATCCATGCTGATATAAGCCGTACTCAATATCTTGTCAGCCTGATTCACACATCCCTGGTAATCCTTTTCATCAAAGCGAGCAAACGCTTCCTCTATCACACTTTGGGAAACGACACCGTATGGGTCATAGTGAATCGTATCGGTATAAGCCATACGAAGACCGAGAAAATCGGCGTCGGGAGACTGACTCTTGATATTTTCCAATAACATCTGATATTTAAGCTGATACTGAACCTGTAAGCGCTCACTTGTCGTTTGACATCCAAACAGGGACAATATTGCCAGGACACTGAGAAAAACCTGTTTCATCAGGTAGTTACCTCGCAGAAAAATCTGCAAATAATCAATAAACGACTAACACACCGCTATACTGGCTAGTAATCATCCATCATAGCGGGTGCAGCATAATTATCAAATCGGGAAAATTTCCCCTGGAAAGTCAGGCGCACTGTACCAATAGGGCCGTTACGCTGCTTACCGATAATAACCTCGGCTACGCCTTTGTCGGGAGAATTTTCGTTATAAACTTCATCACGGTAAATGAACATGATCAAGTCGGCGTCCTGCTCGATAGAACCTGATTCACGCAAATCTGAGTTTACCGGGCGTTTATCCGCACGTTGTTCCAAACTACGGTTAAGCTGTGACAACGCCACCACAGGCACTTCCAATTCTTTTGCCAACGCTTTAAGAGAGCGGGAAATCTCGGCAATTTCCAAGGTTCTGTTATCAGAAAATTGTGGCGCTCGCATTAGCTGCAAATAGTCCACCATGATCAAACTAATACCACCATGATCTCTGGCAATCTTACGAGCTCTGGTGCGCACATCCATGGGCGTCAAACCCGAGGAATCATCAATAAAGAGGTTATTCTTTTCCGCCATAAGCTTCATGGCATCCGATAATTTCACCCAATCTTCATCGTTCAATTGTGCTGTACGAACACTGGTTTGGTTTACCCTGCCAACAGAAGCCAACATCCTCATCATAATCTGCTCAGAGGGCATCTCAAGGCTGAATACCAACACAGGTTTATCCTGCGTCAACATAGCATTTTCACACAAGTTCATGGCAAATGTGGTTTTACCCATTGAAGGACGTGCTGCCACGATAATTAGATCCGAGCGCTGCAAGCCACTGGTCTTCTTATCCAAGTCGACATAACCCGTCGAAACCCCGGTGATCTCGCTTCCCGCTTTCGCTAACGAGTCAATACGGTCGATGGTCGCACCAAGAATCTGTTTTAAGGGCTGAGGGCCTTCACTTTGAGTGGTTCGCTTTTCTGCAATTTCAAATACTTTGCTTTCAGCCAGATCCAGAATGTCACTACTGGCTCGCCCTTCTGGGTTAAAACTGGCTTCTGAGATTTCATTCGCCGCGCCAATTAACTCGCGACGAATGGCCTGTTCTTTAATGATTTCAGCATACGCCACAACGTTTGCGGCACTGGGAGTATTTTTAGCCAACTCACCAAGGTAGGCAAAGCCACCCGCTTCGACAAGCTGCTCATGATGTTCCAAATCTTCCGATACCGTAACCAGGTCTACAGGTTGGTTACGCTCTAATAATCGAATGATAGAACGATAGATGTATTGGTGAGAACGGTTGTAAAAATCAACGTCAATTAATACGTCGGTTACCTTATCCCATGAATCTGGAGCAATCAGCATACTTCCCAACACCGATTGCTCGGCTTCAATAGAATGGGGGGGAATTTTTAGCTTTGCGACCTTGGATTCAGGATCTTTGGCTGGCACACCTTTCACGTTACTAATCTCGTCAACTTACCTCAACGTTTCATTATCCTAGAATACACTCTCCTTAGCCAGTTTTCCTTAAAAGCATTTAAAAAAAAGTGCATCACTAAAAAACCGCTGCCATCCTTGGCTTTGCTCTATTATTATTCTAAACAATATATTTATTATTCAAAAGGTTAGTCTATTTTTTTAAGTAGCACCTTACCACTCACTGTTGAAACAGAAACCTCAGCTTCTCCCTCTCCAGTAGTGAAATTTAACCATCTGCCGGGACCATAGCGATCACGTTGCTGCTCATCTTTAGTGATCTCATTTACAATACGTCCCCCCGCATGCGCTTCCACTTTGAATCGAGCAGAAACATCCCGAGGTACAGCTAATTGGATTTTGCCACCGACACTGCTCACTTCTATATCCGCGTCTTTTACCGGTGCAAACTGAGCTTCCACCTGACCATTCACCGTAGAAATTTCAAGTCGATCAATTCTATCCAGCTTTAAATCAATGTGGCCATTAACAGTTTCGACGCTCACTTCTTTGCTCTTAATATCAGAGGCAATATGCCCATTAACCGCACTAAAGTGGGCTTCGCGAGCCTCAGATTGCTTGTCATCAATGCTGCCGTTTACCGTTTCAATTCGAACATCGCCATTTAGCTGCTTGCTAGACACATCTCCATTCACAGACTCAATCCGAATTTTACCTTGCGCATCGCTCAGGTTAATTTTGCCATTAACCGTTTCAACCCCAACGCCAGAATGTAATTTATCCAAGGTCACATTGGCATTCACACTGGTATAACTTACAGGCCCATTACGTGGTACGAAAATCTCCAAATCATCACCACCGCCATTACGCGATTGGCGATTGTTTCGAGGCATTTCAACTTTAATTTCAATACCTGAGTCAGTGCGTCGAAAAACAAACTCCTCAGCGTTATCATCCAGCTCACCTTTTACCTGTATCAACTCCTTATCCCAACCGGTGATTTTAGCCTTACCATTGAGGTGCTCAATCTCGATAAAGTCGCCAGCTTTCGCTTCCAAAGTGGCATCCACTTTTTCTCCACTAAGCGCACTAAAGCTGAACATTGATAAAGCGCTAAGAAAAAAGAAGCTGGGAAAAATACTATTATTCATACGATTCATTCTGTCTCTCCTGATCCTGACAACAGTTATATCTGCTGCCATTTCGGCTCATAAACGGTTTCAATTAATGAGATTTGTTGCTGGTGCACCTGTTGCAACATTTTTAACAAGGCCATGTTATTCGGGTCGTTTTGCAAAGCGAGTTTGATAGCTTTAGCGGCATCATCCAGCTCTTGAAGCTGTTCCTGCCAATTATTGGTCACTGCGCTCTGCCCTTCATAGCTGGCTAATAAAGCCTGCTTTTGCTGTTGATGCTGTTCTTCCAACATCTGAACTAATTGCTCAGACGTAGGGTAATTACTTGTTTCAGGTACATTTGAATAATTTGCCCACATCAGTACCGCAACAAATACCACACTAGCAGCCATCGCAAAGGCAAACATAGGCTGACGAATGCTGGAAAACCATCTTCTATCATCTTCATATCTAGAAGAAACCTGCGTCGATGACTCAGTAATCGCAATATCAATGCCTGTCCATAAATCGCGCTCAGGCTCAATGCTGTTAGGCATTTCATTAATTCGTTGCTGCAAATCCTGCTCAAACTTCTTCATCTGCATACCCCATCCAGGATTTAATTAATTGCTTGGCGCGGTGAAACTGCGCCTTACTGGAGCCCACGGCAATATTCATCATGTCGGCAATCTCTTCATGGCGATATCCTTCCAGTGCATGTAACACAAATACTATGCGGGCTCGCTCTGGTAATCGGGAAACGTACTGTTCTAAATCCACCTCATCACAAGAGCCTTGTTCGGGGCTCATGTCAGCTTCACTGTCTTCCAGATTAAACAAATTCTGCCAAAAGCTCTTTTGTGAACGTAAATATGAAATGGTCACATTCGAGGCCACACTGTGCAGCCAGGTTTTAAATTGGCTCTCACCTCGGTAATTCCCCAATTTTTTCCACACCTGGATAAACACTTCCTGTGTAGCTTCTTCCGCCATAGCTTGCTGCCCGGTTAGCCTCAAGCACAACGCATAAACCCTACCCACATGCATTTTATAAAGCTCATGGAAAGCCTTGCGATCACCTTGCCTACTTGCCTCAATCAAATGATTAATCTGTGGCAACGGCACGATATTGTCGTGGGATGTTTTTGCTACTGCCAAACCAATGTTCCGATGTTTATGTTATTCGCCAATACACAATGGGATTTAATATTTGAAAGGTTAGTCGCCAATCAATTCAGAAAGGTTTAAATGAAAAATAAAAAAATAATGGCCTAAAACGAAAAAAGCACCAACTCTTACGAGTTGATGCTTTTTGAAATCCGAAGTAAAAAGCAATTAAGCTTCTTTGATCACAACCACTTTGATTGGAGCAAATACTTCTGAATGTAATTGCAAGTCGATTTCGTACTCACCAACATCACGGATAGTACCGTGTGGCATACGCACTTCAGACTTGGCAACCGCAACGCCAGCAGCTGTAACAGCTTCGGCGATATCGCGAGTACCAACAGAACCGAACAATTTGCCTTCGTCACCTGCTGGAGAAGCAATAGTTACTTCGCCCAGGCTAGCAATTTGCTCAGCTTTTGCTTTAGCGTTTGCCAATACATCAGCAATTTTCGCTTCAAGCTCTGCACGACGTTGCTCGAATTTTTCAACGTTATCTTTAGTTGCAGGAACAGCTTTACCTTGTGGGAACAAGAAGTTACGTGCGTAACCTGCTTTAACTGTTACTGTGTCGCCCAAACCGCCCAAGTTGGCAATTTTGTCTAGTAGAATGATATTCATCTTGCTACCTCGTTAAATTCGCCAATGACGATTACTTGTGAGAATCAGTATAAGGCAACAAAGCCAAGAAGCGAGCACGCTTGATAGCCGTTGACAACTGACGTTGATATTTAGCACTAGTACCAGTGATACGGCTAGGTACGATTTTGCCATTCTCAGTGACATAGTTTTTCAACAAACCGATGTCTTTGTAATCGATCTCTTGCACGCCTTCAGCAGTGAAGCGGCAGAATTTACGACGTCTGAAATAGTTAGACATTTTTTATTTCCTCTATCCTAATTCTTATGCTTCGTCAGATGCGGCTTCAAAAGACGCGTCATCTCGTTTAGCAGGTCTTTCACGATGCTCAGGCTTGTTATCATTAGCCATTGGTGATGGCTCAGTAACAGCATTTTTAGTACGCATAATCATGTTACGCAGCACTACATCGTTGAAACGGAAAGCAGTTTCCAGCTCATCGACCGCTTCAGAAGTAGCTTCTGCATTGATCAATACATAGTGAGCTTTGTGCAGCTTCTCGATAGGATAGGCTAGTTGACGACGGCCCCAATCTTCCAAACGGTGAATTTTGCCACCATCGGCAGTCAGGATACCTGTATATCTTTCGATCATACCAGGTACTTGTTCACTCTGATCAGGGTGAACCATAAATACGATTTCGTAATGACGCATTGTAAGCTCCTTACGGTTAGTGCCTTGTATAGCTCAGCCACACTATGTGAAGGCAAGGAACGGTTGAATGTCGGCTGATTTAAGGGCGCGAAGTATACGTTAAGTTCTGCTTAAAACACAAGCATTAATTCATCAACACCAAGCCTTGGGCATAAGCGTGGAACGTCACGGAATTCTTAAAGCTTCATATTACGAATAGAGAATTACGAATAGAGAACTAAAACATTGCCTGAACTTTGATGAAAAAATCCTGCCCCAACAAGATCATGACTCCTGCAACGGCAACACCTGACCACAACAAAGCCCGTTTAGGTATAGATTCCCCCATCACTCGCGCCACGAGCAACGACAACAATACGCTGGTGGCGAAAAGCGTTTGTACTACTGCCGCAGGCGTATGAGCAAAAGACAGCATCTGCAAGTACATCGCCGCCAACGTGCCCACAAAACTTGCAGCCACCAGCAAACTCCAGGCTTGAGAAGGATTAGTAGTTACAGGCAGCCAGGGCTTCTTACGCCAAACCAGCAGCAACATAACTATCATCAAACCACCTACCAATCGAATCAATGAGGCATCGGCCGGTGTGGCTTCTCCAGCGGTTAAAATATCGCGACTGATCACAGCGCCAACCGATTGACAAACTGCTGCACCGCCAGCAAACCAATAACCCGATGGTTGAACCTGCTCATATTGGCTCCGCTTGTTCTGCTTCACAATCATATCGACAGAAAACAGTACGACCGCAGCGCCTAACCATTGTTGCCAGGTTAACCATTCAGAAATCCACGCCATTGCCAACAAGGCAGTAAACACTGGCGCAAAGGTTTCAGCGATCAATACCGATTGGCTATCGCCAATTCGTCGCAGTGCAGCAAAAAAGAAGGTATCACCAATACCAATGCCAATAATGCCGCTTAATAGCAGCCAGAAGATTTGGTTTTGAGTTAACGACAAGGGAGCAGGATCTAACCAGCTAAATATCACTAATCCAATAATCGCCACCACGCCTTTCCATAAGTTCAACGACAACGCTGAAAAGTGACTCCCTAAAATCCTGAACATACGCGCTGCCACCGCCCAACACAGCGCTGTTAATAATGCGGCTACTTCTCCAATCAAGCTAACCTGAACCTTACTGCAAGATAAAAACGAAGCGGGATAATAGCAGGATGTTTCGAGGATAAAAATCAGGCTCTTATTCTTTGCTGAAATTTGATAAGAGCCCGTGTTTAACAAGTCAGCCACAGAAATTTAATCGCAGACTCGCGCTCTCTTTATTTAAGAAAGAAATCCATTGAAGCTCCACAGCCGCTTCCTTGCGGCTGAAGGTCTGCTAAAAACTTCGGTGCTGGCTATTTAGATGTAAAGCCTGTTATGCACCCACAACATGATCAGAGGTAAAACGCCCATCCAACAGCTCACGCGTGCTTGCCACACTATGATAATGCTGCTGACACATGCGATTAGCCGTTTCCAGATACAACTCATCCACCTGTTCTGGCGACATAAAACCATCACTAAACCCAGGCAAAACCGGGTCGATATGCAAACGCACCACATTAATAAAGTGCGCAATCAACTCCTTGATGTTTTCGGTTCCCACCGCAATACGCATGGTTGTCAGGTAAATACCTGCATCTCGTTGCTCAGCTTGCCCCATTTCAGAGTGTGACGTTAACGCTGGGCACAGAATAATGGTGTTGTTCTGACCAATGCTCACCTGATGGCTAAACGCCGGTTCCAACGCATCAAAGAAACGCACAAATGTATCGCGCTCTAATCCGGCCTTTTCCATATCAACGGTAAATAGCGCACAAGGCCAACCGTGGCGCATCAGCTTCTTACGGATATTGGCATTCGGATGACTATTAATACTATGGCAATGCACATTCATCGCCGGATGCGAGAACAAGAACTCACTCAACACCTGAGTATTAATACTCTTGCTCAAAATACGTTGTTCAAGAGTTTTCATGCCCGTCAACACGTCAAAAGCTTTCTCTGAATCCAGAAACGCGCCTTTGATGTAATACACATCCCAGAACATGGTTTTGCTCCAGTCATAACCTTTTTCGCACTGGCCTTTGGCCTGGAACATACGCCAGGTTTCTGCGATCACCACACCCGCCGTTGTGGCACCACTACCGCAGATATCCTTGGTATAGCTGTGTACCACATAATCCGGACGCTCACGCTTATCGGAACGTTGCAGAGGCTGGTTCAAAACCGGCGTTGCCAAGGTAGAATCCAGCATCACCACATGGCCGTCTTTGTGCGCAACACGACAAATTCCCGGCACATCCAAAACGTAACCATGCGGGTTACAAGGTGACTCAATGTACACATGCAGTTGCTTGTTTTGCAGACGCTTCTGATGCTTCAACTTCACTTCTTGCATAAATCTGGCAAATTCAGCTTCTTCATAGCCATCAAACCATTCAATTTGAATATCCAGACGGTTTTCACGAGCGAAGAAATCATGCAACAACTGATACACGCCGCCATAGACATTGCGCGACACAATCAACACATCGCCATGTCCAAGCACATTCGACAGCATGGCATCAATCGCCGCCATACCCGAGTTAAAGTTCCACGCCAAATAATCCGCAGCAAAAGGGCCCGCTTCCAACTCAACAATCGCGTTCGCCAGAGAAATATTGGTCGGGTTCAATAAACGGGAATAAATCTGGTGTGTGGCTTCTTTGCCCTGAAAAGCATCATCAACCCACTCGGTACAGGCATAGACATAAGTTGCAGTACGCACCACAACCGGTGTTGCAGAGAAAAGCGCCGTGACATTGTCAAATAAAGGATAGTGAGACTTTGACACCTGCGAACCGGTTTGCTGCTGCAAACTCTGGTAAGTGGCGCGAAACGGGTTTTGCAAGGTATCCAGCACCTTGGCGATTTGGAACGACAAGAATTTCTTGGCATTGAAATAGGCGATCTTGTCTTTGCGGTCTAACGTCGCTAACGTGCGGTTTGTCACCTGCCACAAATTGCTGATATCCAACTGCGCCTGATACAAATGCATTGCTGCGTCATACAGGCTTTGACCATATTCACTGCTCTTATCAATACCGAAATGCTGCAATTGTTCTGCTGCCAGCTCTGGAATAGAGTTCGCTTGTGTAGAGTTACGTTTGGGAGATAAAACTTTTGCTTGTTCTAATTGTTTGTCTTGCATGGAAATACTACTTGTTGTGCAGCCAACAACGATATAGCAGAAGCCTAAACGTCTACTACCCGTCACTCAGCCTTATTACTAAAAGATCTTAATTATTAACCTTTGTTTAACATCTCCCCAAGACACAGATGTGTTAAACCAGCGAGGCATCAGGAAACATATGTTTACTGGCTTTAATGACTGGCAATAATATTTCACGCACATTTTCAGGATACATATTTGACCATAAATGAGTTTGTGTATTGCCCTTCAATAGAATAAATGAGAGTAATGAGGAAACCTGTCTCTGGATGGCGGCTCAAGGCCGCCATGACAGTGAATGATGTGAGAGATTTTGGAGATCCCGAAACAAGTTCGGGATGACGCAGGTTGGCTCGGAACGACGCTGGTTGGCTCGGAATGACGCTGGTTGGCTCGGGATGACGCAGGTTGGTTCGGAAAGACGCTGGTGCGCGCTTTCTCTGTCGTACCGGAAGGTCGTACCGGAAGGTCGTACCGGAAGCGCGAAGCGCTGTCCGGTCTCCATCCTAAAGCAATCCACTGAGCGAAAGGATTTGCAAGTCGAATAGAACCAACAAAGCACTGGATGGCGCATCAAGTGCGCCATGACATAGAACTTACGACATTGAGAGCACGCCATAACAAAGAACACTCCAAGGTGAGAGTGCGCCATGGCGAAGAGCACACGAAAGCAAGTATGTACCTACGAGCTCTACCACTAATTTTTACCAAATAAGAACATCAACGGCACATGTAACCTTGCATTCCAGCTTATTTCATCGTGCGCTGCACCTTTGAATACCTGAGTTGTCCAGTTAGCGTCAGAATAGCCTCGTTGCTGGATCACCTTGTCGGCCTGTTTCTGTAGCTCAGGGTAATACTGATCCAGCGTTTCTGTGCCCAAATCAAAATACAATCTATGGTTTGAGGGGTCGGGTAAATGCGCTGCCATATAGTCAAAAAAAGCTTGAGGAACTGGATTTGCTTTCCCTGAAACAGCACTTGGTATTGCCCCCGGCCAATGAGTAGAAATACAGGCCGCCGCACCAAATACATCGGGATATTCACTAATCGCATACATAGAAATTAAACCGCCCATGCTGGAGCCCATAATCGCGGTATGTTTTGCATCAGTTTTTACCGAGAAGGTCTTGTCTATGTATGGCTTTAACTCCTGTACCAAAAACTTCAAATAATTGTCAGACTCGATACGACCCGCAAACATTTTGCTCCCGGGCACTCTCTCTATACTTAACACCTCTGTCTGTTGCGCAGCACTTAGAGCCTGAAAGGGTTTCTGCGGGAAATACTCATCCATGCGTTTGCCCTTGTCCCTAAAATCACCGTTCGTCACCCCAACAACAATAAAATCAGTCACTTTACCCGAAGCGATCAACTGCCCGGCGACTTCGTCCACTCCCCATTCCTGTTTATTCCAGGTGGTGCTTGCATCAAACAACATTTGCCCATCGTGCATGTATAAAACGGAGTAGGTCTTCTTGTTGCTGTAGCTGTCAGGCAACCAAACAAATACGTCCTTATCATCAACATACTTGGATGGAAATCTTTCAATCTGATGCAATGAGCCCGTAGAAACCAGCATCGCATGTGAGAAATGAAAAGTAAGTAATAACAAACTACAAACAACAATATTTAATAGATACATAGATATGAATAAGCATGGGAGATAAAGGATAAGACGACTATAAAGGCAGGGTTAAAACAACACCAGACATCAAACAATGGATGCATACGAATTCATTGGATTAGAACAAGAGAGATTCGGCTTCCCTGCCAACTAGACACGTCCCCGGAGCAAATTCATTGCGGTATTTTTCTTGTAGACACTCATATGAAAACCGCATCAACAAGCTATAGCAGATAATCCCTATAAGGAAAGTTAGGGAGCCATTTTTATTAGCTTTTTATCCTTCTATTTAGCCCTTTTTATTATCGAAAGAATCAACCAGGTAACAGTTCAGAACCGCCTGCCACCTACTCTAAAGACAATAACAGGTCATCCATAATTTTTACGTTTAATGTTCCAGAATCGCCAAACTGCCATGCATCCGCTTTATCACCTAACTCGCGATAAGTCCCTTCACCACTAATATCCCAAGTGGTCACATACACATTTGTCCCTCTCCAGGTTGGAATGCCTAACTCTTCTCCCTGATATAAAAGACGGATCTGCTTATTCTCCTTATCAACACTCACTTTCGGCGCAATACCCGCCCTTTCACCTTGCCGTGACGGATTCCGAGCATTAGTGCCAAATAAGTAATTCCCCCATCCATACACAACATTGCCTAATTCCCAATCTAATCCGTTAGGCATAACCCCGCCGATTTCCGGCAGCTCCCTGGCTCCCGTCACAGTGGAAAAATCAAAGAAAATAGTAAACGCGACATTATCGAAGCCATTGGATGGCCCCCACACGTCAGAGATTTGCTGCATAGTCAGTACCAGCTCCAGATTCGCGCCCGCCGCTTTTGCATCCACAGCCAGAATGTCCATTTGGCGCTGACTATTGGCATGTTGAGGTTGTTGATACAAACCATTCAAGCCTTTGTCGTCATTAACCGGATCTTGCTTACTGGATTCAACCTCTGGTCTAGTCACTAACGTAGTGAAGATCTGGCGATTAGAAGTCACACCCAACTCAGGTGCATACACTTCGAGACTATATTCATTCTTACCCCAATTACGCACTGGCAGGGTGAAATCAAAACGTCCTTGTGAGTTGGCTTGCAGCTTTCTGGCTCTGTCGAGATTGCCGTTCAAAATCAACAACAACTCAACATTAGGTTCGGTAACACTGCCACTAATTTGAATATCACGGTCAAACACCTCACCATCAATGTTATCATCAAGCACGATAGTAATATCGTCATTGCGGCTAGATAGCTGGCGAGATAACTCTTCCGTAGCATCACCGTTTTCTTGCTGTTGGCTATTCTTCAAAACAACAATGGATTTAGCTGGCAACACCATATTTAACGTTCCGCCAGAGCTAACCAGAGGAACCTGAACATTACCTTCTTTAAATAATATCTCGGGAGTCATTCCACTGGTAAACCCGGAAGCCAAATGATTCACCAAGGTGCTATGAGAAGCGGTATTCATTAACACCAGCACATTGTCGCCCTGATACTGTCGACGGAATGCTAATATGCCCGAACCTGTGTCAGTCGCGTGTAGAACCTTTAATGTTCCGCGGCTCAACACCTTGTTGGCTTTACGCACCTCAGCCAGCTTTTGAATAAAGCGGAACATTTCCGATTGAGTATCGAAATGATCCTGCTCAGCCAAATAGCCACCTTTAAACATGGCTCTACGGCTTTCACGCATGGCTTGCTCAGAACCCTGATAAATCACCGGAATACCGGGAATCGTAAATATCAGCGACAACGCCTGTTTAAAATCAGGCAAACTGCCGCTGGAAAGAAAACGCTTAACGTCGTGGTTATCAACAAAATTAGGCACTATGTAAGGGTTGGGAAACTGCATATGTTGTTCTAAACGATAGGCCAAATAGCTGGGAGGCTTGCCCTCGGCAAACACACGGTCGATTTCGTTATATAAAGGGAAACCAATAACAGAATTAAACTCAGGCTTGTCTTTGCTGCCATAAAAGCTTTTCAGTGATTTTTCACCACTGTCCTGAAAGGGTTTGGACACGTCATACACTTCACCAAATGCCAGAAAATCCTCTTTCCCCAGCTTTTTAGCATGAGCATAAATACCATCATCGTCATGGAAGAAACGATTCCAGAAAGCGTGATCGACGTACTTCACCGTATCGACCCGATAAGCATCAACGCCGGCTTTTTCAATCCAGTCGCGGTATATCTCTTTGAAAGCCGTTATCACTTCCGGATTTTCAGTGTTGATATCCGCCAAATTCGCCAATTGATAATTAGTGACCTGATGCTTGTCGTCAAAATCCAGAATACTGGGCGTCCAATGGTAGATACCCGCTTTTTCATGTTCAGGATCCAAACGATTAATTTTGTCGAAAGGAGCTTGTTCTGGCGCAGCAAATTTTCCGGTTTCAAATAACTCGAAATTCGCTGCCGTGTCATCAGGGTCGTACTCTTTTCCTTGTTCATTCCCCTCTTTATTTGCATTTGCCCGATACCCAAAATAAGGTGCAGTATGGTTAACCACAATATCCTGAATCAGGTACATACCGCGTTGATGCAGGGATTTAGACAATATTTGGTAGTCTTGCAAAGTGCCGTAATGCTCATCTACCTTACTAAAATCGCGAGCCCAATAACCATGATAACCACCATAGCTCGACTCATTACTCCACCATAAATTGGCCACTGGCGGCGTTAGCCACACCGACGTAGCACCCAACTCCTGAATATAATCGAGTTTTTCCGTAATACCGGGAATATCACCGCCGCTGTAATGGCTCTCTTTGGCAGGATTATATTCGCCCATTCCCTGATCATTATTGCTTGGGTCGCCGTCATTAAAGCGGTCAATCATCAAGAAGTAGATAATCTGATCTCGCCAATCAGGGGAAGCGACATGCAAAGCATCAGAAGTACAGTCAGAAGCTGTTAAGCAAGGTGTTTCCTTTGTTCCCGAAGCCGTTTCTTTTGGAGGTGGTGTGCAAGCCGTTATTGCCATAACACTGGCAGCCATGCCAATAGCCAATGTATAAGACCTGATCTGTGTTCCCATTAAATGCCCCTGATAGATGTCACATTGTCTATTTCACCGACAATTTCTATGCATGTGAAATTTCCGTAGGGGTTTACTTTAGGGAGAGCTTAAACATATTTCCAGCAAAAGGATCATTCAAACGTATGCATTTGAGCAATCAAGGATTCTAAAGCAAAATCTCAAGCAAACATGCTTCTAGCTTGGCACTTTTTTATCCAGTGAATTATAGTTAGCAGCGGTAGGGAATTTTCCCCCTGCTAATTAATGCAAATACAACCCAAAGCCCAAATAAAATAAGATTCAAATAAAACAAATGGATGCACATTCATGAATAAGCCATTCTTACAGCTCGCCTGTGCAATTAGTCTTATTGGTACAAGCTTTTCCAGCCTCGCAGATTCTTCCGTTTCAATCCCCACAACCAATCAGCAATATGCCAGTTACGTGATACTGGGGCAGGCTCCCGACGGTAGTAATGTGGCTTTGGCGAGAACAGTCATTGACACTGGTTTAGATTGCCCAACCCTATTAGCCGAAGGCAGTAAAACGCCGATATCCATGATCACGCGTGATAACCCCAATCACTTTTCAGTAATGGTGTGCGAAGCCTTGGTCAATTTCGACACCAGCTATCAAATTCAGTTTTCCAACAAATCCATTGCCCTTCCTGTCGTCAAATCCAACCCAGAGCATATTCAGGTATTTGGTGATACAGGTTGTAAGTTATCAAAACCGGGGAAATCCGGCGGTTGTTACTTCAACT
The DNA here is from genome assembly GCF_019900845.1 of Paraneptunicella aestuarii. NCBI lineage: Bacteria > Pseudomonadati > Pseudomonadota > Gammaproteobacteria > Alteromonadales > Alteromonadaceae > Paraneptunicella > Paraneptunicella aestuarii. Next base: position 4,198,544 of record NZ_CP074570.1, read on the forward strand.
CCCCCGCCATTCCGTTCAAGATCATGGCCGATAAAGGAGCCAGAAAAAATCCAGATTTAGTGCTGCATATGGGCGATTTCAACTACCGTGGCACATCGGGTAAAACCCACTTTACTCAAAAAGATACCGATGGAAAATTAAGCCAACAAGTACAATGGCCTTATGATGCGGGTGATGGTTTGAGCCAGGCAGAACAATGCGGGCAAGCTCCCGGCACACCGTTTTATTCGCAATCAGCACAGAACTCAAACCGCCCTGATATTTGGCGCAACTGGCACGACGATGTATTCAAACCCGCCGGTAAGCTGATGCTAACCGCTCCATGGTTGGTAGCACGCGGAAATCATGAACTGTGCAGCCGCGCAGGCCCAGGCTACTTCTACTTTATGGATCCTCATTCCAACCTGATTGCTGGCGACCAACAAATGAGTTGCCCAACGCCGGATATAAATAAAGGCGCAATGGCAAACAGCCTGCAAATTCCCAGCTACAAAGTCAGCTTTAATAATCTGGATGTCGTAGTTGTCGATTCCGCCAATGCGTGCGACAGCTACACCAATTCACCATTTGAAGCGGTTTACAAAAAGGTGATGCTAGATGTAAACACTCTAGCTAAAAATGATGCTCAACCGACATGGCTAGTCACTCACCGTCCGATCTGGGGTATCGACAGCTACGAAGCCAACACCAGCACAGGCTGCACAAGTAAAGATCAATACGCTTGTATCAACCAAATGATGCAAACGGCGATAAAAAGCCTTCCTTCCCAAGCGTTGCCTGCCAGCATCGACCTGATCCTGACCGGACACATGCACAAATTTGAAAGCGTCAGCTTCCCCGGCAGTAACCGCCCCCCCTCGTTAATTATCGGTTCAAGCGGCGTAGAACTGTCAAATTCAGCGCCCTATGGTGCAACGCAAACCACCATAGATAACCTTCCCGCAACGGTGCTAAGCACCAGCTCAAGCATCACCTATAAAGGCAAAACACAGCCAGCTTTTGGTTATATGTCGATAAAACTGGATAACAAAGGCGGATGGAAAGGAGAACTTCACGGCGCCGAGCAAGACAGGGTTCTGGTCAAATGCAGCAGCGAACAAAACCTGGCTCAAGGCGTCTGTGAACTGGATAAGAATGTTGGGGTTGTAACGGGGATATAAAAAGGTGTTATACGCTTTTGATAAAGTAGATTGCCCTACTTGTTCACCCTATTAACACAATAGAGGACTTCAAATAGTGAAGAAAATTCATTCTGCACTTTTGGTCTGCATTACCATGACATTTAGCGTTGCATCAAAAGCAGAGAGCAATTGTGAACCATTTAACAGCGCCAGATTTGATGTGGCTAAGAAAAAGTTTGAGAACTATGTTTCAGGCAAAGACCGCCCTTATGAAACGACAGAGGAATATTTCCTTTCTCAACCAGCAATGTTAAAAGCTCGCGCTCTTGACGAAAAAATGCGTAATACCCCAGGAATGAGTGAAGAGACTATTCATTCAGAAATGAAGTTGTTAGAACAAGAACTACAAGAAGAGCTGACAAATGCAAAACAGAAACAGTCTGAATATCTAGGCGTGCCTGTCGAAAATGTTGATGCATTTATTCATTGTATGAGTTCACACTAATACAGCTTTCTCTATTTTCAGTAACGATAAATACTATCACCAATAAAAAACGCCAAGGCATAACAGCCTTGGCGTTTTTTTAATTTCCAATCAATAGCTTTAATAAGCTATCCGCAACCTCTGCAATTAATGAACAATCGCCATTTCTTCCAGCAGGTTGGTTGCGCCGTCTACGTTTTCCATTACCCATAGCATGTAGCGGCTGTCTACGTGAATAGAGCGGTTAAGGTTGTCGTCGAAGTCCCAATCGCCGATGACGCTTTCAAATACGCCGTCGAACAGCAATCCAACCAGCTCAGCTTTACCATTCAAGGTTGGAGAACCTGAGTTACCGCCGGTGGAATCAAGGGTGCTCAGGAAGTTCACCGGTACAGAATCCACAGGCGCATAGTAGTAATTGCCGTATTCTTTGTTTTTCACCAAGTCTAATAAGCGTTTAGGCGAATCAAAGGGGTCTTCACCGGTTTCTTTCTGCTCTAAACCGCGTAGCGTGGTGAATGGCAACATGAAGTTTCCATCTTTTGGTGAGTAACCACGAACGTTACCGTAAGTCACACGCAATGTGCTGTTAGCGTCGGCATAAACCGGCTTACCGATGGATTGATTGTAAGCAATGATGGCTTCCATGTATTTAGGACGCAAACTTTGGAACTGACCCGCAATAGCCTTCGCGCGTTTTTCCATTTCCATGTCGCTTTCGTAAGTGGCTACAGCCAACTGAATGAATGGGTCTTTACTGGCTTTAAACTCTTCCACAGAGGCATTCATCCACTGCAAACGAGTAGCTTCATCACCCAGTTTGGTGTTGGCATACATCTTATCCAGCTTCTTATCTAACGCCTTTTCATTCGGCTTGCTCAAACCCATAAACTTGTCAAAAGCTGCGTCATGTTGTGATTTATCCAATGCCGCATAGGTCATCATAAAGTGTTTCAACGCAGCTTTATCAACCACCGGAGCATAGCTACTGGAAATACGCTTCAAACGCTCTTCAAAACGCTTCATATCACGTTCCTGGAAACCACTTTCGCGCTCCATGTCAGGTTTGGTTTTCTCATTTGCCAAGCGATACAGGTCTTTCGCAGAGGAGAACAAGGAAGTACGGCTCATGTATCCCATCACCAGATCTCGCTGCCAATACATTTGCTCTTTGGCAATAAGCTCGTTCAACTGCAGCATGATTTCGCCATACTTACTCATGCGAGCTTTGTCGGCTTTGATCCAGGCGTTCAGATCTTTCTCTAACTGATCTTTACGCTGTTGAAAATCACTGCGGCTATAGCTGTTTAACATGCTGCCGTAGTTTTTCGCATAGTTTGCCAAACGAGCCATTTCACTTTCGTATTTAACGCGTTCATCCGAACCTTCTGCTGTCACGCTGGTAATGATGTCCATGAACTCTTCACGATACTTTTTCGCTGTCGGATATGAATGACTGAAAGCATGGCGTACTTCCTCCGCTAAACGATAACGGTTAGTTCTGCCTGGATAGCCCGCAACCATAACGAAATCGCCATCATTCACGCCCTTCGCCGACACTTTTAAGAAGCTTTTGGGTACGTAAGGAATATTGTCTTCACTAAAATCGGCAGGTTTACCGTCTTTGCCAACGTAAGCACGATAAAAAGAATAATCACCGGTGTGACGAGGCCACATCCAGTTATCAATATCGCCGCCATACTTACCTACTGAACCCGCAGGCGCATGAACCAAACGCACATCGCGAATAGCCAAGGCTTTCATCAAGTAGTATTCCAAACCACCATGAAAACTGGATACCTGGCAGCGATAATCAGTATCTTGCTCACATTCAGCTACCAATTCCTTACGCTTGTTTTCAATCGCTTCATAACGCTCAGCGCCCGTTAGTTTGCTGTCTAAAGAACCGGTGATTTTGGCAGTTACATCCACCACTTTCTCGGTAACATAAACACGAGAACCCGGTGCAGCTTGCAATTCTTCACTAAGCGATTTTGCCAAAAAGCCTTTTTGAATCAGGTTATTATCAGCAGTAGAGTTATGCTGAATGCTACCGTAGGCACAGTGGTGGTTAGTAATGACCAAACCTTTAGGAGAAACGAAAGAAGCAGTACATCCGCCTAAACTCACCACGGCATTCATTGGGAATTCGGTTAATTTGGAAATATTTTCAGGATTAATCTCCAAACCTTTTTCTTTCAGAATATTTTCCAATGCCGGAAGCTGATGAGGTTGCCACATGCCTTCATCAGCAACAGCTTGTGTTGCCAGAACAGCGGCGAACAGTGTCACCCATTTTTTCATTATTATTGTTCCTGTCTAGATTAAAATCGCAGCAGTATACCAATCCGAAATGTTCACGAACATGGCAATGCGTTGAATGACCTTTTCATATAGGTAAGATTTTGTATGCAAATGTTTAAACTTGCTTAAAGGTTCAAGTCATATCCCATCGCATCAACCAATGGCAATTTGCCTCGAACAAAAATCCCATTGCCACGCCCCACCTCTTTTTCACGGATATCGTAAACAATAGATTCAGCAATAAACTGGGTACGGCTCTGGCTAACCACTTTCCCCACGGCTCTGAAAATTCCGTCTTTAACCGGGCGCGTCAGATAAGTAGTAAATGACGAGGTCAATACAAAGAACTCAGTATCCATTGAATTGGCAGCAAAGTAAGCTGCGTCATCCAGCATTTTGAAGTACACCGAGCCATGAACTGCATGCCCTGCGTGATGAAACTTTTCACTTAACGGAATAACGATTTCCGCTTCACCTTTCGATACTTTGATGGTGGGATGATAGATTTCCTGATTGATTGGCGCAGCCAGATACATACTTTCTAGCGCTGAATAATGGGATTGATGACTCATATCGGATTCTTATTTTTTGCAGTAGAAAAGAGGGTAAGGATTGTGGCATGGGTACTGAGCGGGAACAAGTAGCACTCTTTAACACGCAAAAAAATTGTAAATATATCAAAGATATTTTTTAATTGCTGACTTTCTTAATATTGCCTTATGTGTATACACACCTTGATATGTTGCCCCCAACCAGTAAAACGACATGCTAGCAGCTAAACTCAGTAAAATAATAAATAGATAAAACCAATTAACGTTTTTTGACATATCAAATTCGGGCAGAGCGTATACCACTAACCCTACCCACATAATTGAAACATAAAAGCTAACCAATTGATTTATTTTTGATACAGATAAGCTTGAAGGCCCCGTAAAAGCATGACTGATTTTATCTTTCCAGTGATCTCTATATTCATCCTTTTTTATAGTCTTTCTATCTTTTAAAAGCTCTCCGACCGATTTTAACTTATGCCTCTCAAGCTTGGTTTTATACAACGGTCCAATAACATCATCCTCTAAAGAAGTAACGTGGTTTTCCCAATTTTCTTGCCACTGTTTGCTACCTCTATTTACAAAAAACCAAGCAGCAGAAAAGGTGTATCCCAGACAAGATAAAATTACAGCCAATCCTTCTTTGATTTCAGAATTGGAAGATGCCAAAACAGCCATGTATCCCGCCAGAATTACCCCAATAAGAGTCCAAAAATAAGTAGCCCTTTTCCAGTAAAGTTCAATCTCAAATTTTCGAGTATCTAAAGCATGTTCCAAAGCCTTACTCTTTTTTTCCTTTGAAAAATGCTTGTGGTATTGCTCCTCTTCTAAAATTTCATCTTCTCTCTGATTCATGCTTGTTCCTGCAATATCTTCAACTCAGCATTCAATGTTAAACGCCCTGTTTTTGGGTCGTCACTCAACCCGGCGACATTAGGAATGTCACCCGAATGCAACAAATTACAAGGATACAAAACCGCACGATTAAACCAGGCTGGAACCGTATGAATACGCTCAAACAGGTTGGTATCACCCATAATGTATTCTGCTGCTGGCATACCTTCGGTACTGGCCTGAAGCTGCAAAGCTTGCTGATACTCAAAAGCACGAGACTTGGATACGGTTTCAAAACCGGTTTTACGATGACGATAAAACGATGTGCCGCCTAACGGCTCTTTGAACAGATAATTCACCAAAGCAAACTTGCTTAAATCGGTAGAATCAAAATGCGGAATACATTGCATGGGCGACAGCTTGGCTGGTGGTACATTGGTTAACGAAAATGCCGTAAATCCCAACTCAATACGATGCGGTCTATTGTCTAAATGCTGTTTAAGCAACAATCCAAGCTCTTCTTCTAGTACGGCTTTAACGCTTCCATCCAGCGTCTTACGCAAGCCAGGATAATAATCCTCAGGGCTTTGAGTAAAACCACCACTTTGTGCAGCCAAGGCTACTAATTTTTCAGGGTTATGCCAGAAATTATCAATAACAAGCACAGGGCTCTGTTCTTCACCAACATAACTTACACACACAGAGCATTCTGCGTTTAAATGAAAGTCGTCATCACTTGCCAATGTTGAATCCAAACGGCTTTTTGAGCTCATAGAACACCTTATTATTGTTGTTTTAAAGTCTTACCACCTTAACAAAAACATAATGCGGGCGTTTTCGGGAGTCAAATAAACATACCGAGATAGAAACAAGAAAGCGGAAGGAATTCGGGACGAAGAAAAGCAATAACGAATAGAAAGGCAAAATGAAGCCGCTTATTACAACGGCTTCATCTACATAACGGTTCCAAATAATCAGTCACCTACAGAAAGAGGGGAGCAGCCCCTCAGCCGCAAGGGATTGATTTACGGCGAGTCTGCGTTCAATTTCTGTTGGTGACTTGCAGTTATGCGCACTTATTTAGAGGACTTGTTAATCGTGCGGCACAGTCTCTTTTACAATGCTGCGCTCTTTGTTATCAGCATAGAACTTGCTCACTGCCGAATACTCCGAGAAATCATATAACTTGCGGAAATTGAACCAATCCAGCATACAGTACAAACAAATCGCCGGGTAATCCCAATGATTGAACGAACCGCTTTGAACTTCTTTTTCCAACGTCTGGAACACTTCTCCCATTCGCTCACGTTGCACATTGAAGTACAAACGATCTTCACTGGTATCAATACCAGAGTTCGACAAAATGTACATTTGCACCATTGAGTCGTTAACTGAGTCAATCAGGGTGAGCAAGTTTTCCTGTTCCCAGCTGATAGCTGGCAACCCCAATTTTTCAGTCACGTAGCGGAAAATAACCCTGGAATCGAAAATCACTTTTTCGCCATCTTGTAGCATGGGGATTTTCAATGTCGGATTCTTTTCCTTCAACATACTACGATGTTCTGGATTGAATAACTGGACGTTGGAAAATTCATAATCATGATCTTCCAACAAAATGCGCAAACGTCTTACATAAGGAGAAGTTACCGAGCCATATAAGGTGATCATTGTCATTCCTGTTGTTAGTTAACGATATGCCGAGCCTTCTATTCCAGGCTCTACGTCTTGCATTAATTTGTACGGTTTACTACTAATGGTGTATCAAACTGCTGAGCTTCCGCTTCTTCGCTTTGCAAAGAACCCGCTTTTCCGCGTCTACGCCAACGGTCGAAGCGAATTTTGAGCATCAACATACAAGGGGTCAAAATTAAGGTCAATACTGTGGCAAATGCCAAGCCACCAGCGACCGCAGTAGATAACTGCGACCACCACTGGGTAGAAGGCCCACCAATTTCAATGGTGCGATTAATAATGTCGATATTGGTCTCAAACACCATGGGCAAAAGCCCTAAAATCGTCGTTACCGACGTCATCAATACGGGGCGAATGCGTTGAGCGCCCGTACGAATAATGGCATCAACTTCTGGAACGCCTTCTTTACGCAGCACGTTGTAGGTGTCAATCAACACAATGTTGTTGTTCACCACTATTCCGGCCAAGGCAATCACTCCAATCCCGGTCATAACAATACCAAAAGGTTGCTGCGTAAGAATCAGTCCCAAGAAAACCCCAACGGTAGAAAACACCACGGCACTTAACACCAAAAATGCCTGATAAAAACTGTTGAACTGAGTCACCAGAATAATGGCCATCACGAACAAGGCCACCATGAAAGCATTCTCCAGAAAGTCCTGACTTTCCTGCTGCTGTTCGTTCTGTCCACGAATGGTAATGTTCACGCGAGGATCAATGCCCAAGGTGGGTAGCAGTTCCTGCAACACGGGCAGCTCTTTGGTTAACTGCTCACCGGGAACCATATTGGCTTCAACACGAATAACACGACGACTATCGATATGACGGATAACATCGGTTTTGGGCTGCGCTGAACGCTCAACGAAATTGCCAATGGGAACCAGTCCTTGAGCCGTCTTCAAACGTAAATCATCCAGCTTTCCAATAAAACGATCTTCCTCGGGAAAACGTACACGAATGTCCAGCTCGTCATCGACATCATCAGGGCGGTATTCCCCAATCTTCAAGCCGCCAGTAACAAACTGCACCGTGTTTCCGACCAAAGTCGCGTCGGCACCAAACCTTGCCGCATCGCTACGATCCACTTTCAAACGCCATTCTATGCCCGGCTTGGAAGCGGTATCGCTAATGGATGTGAACTTGTCATTTTTCGCTAATGCCGCATGAATAATATTTGCCGCTTCCTGCACCAAATCAGGAAAACGCGAAGAAAGTTCAATCTGTAAATCCTTGCCTTGCTGTGGCCCACCTTGCTCAGGTGTAACCTCAATATCCAAACCCGGCATACCGTATAAGCGAGACTCCACTTCCTTCGTCACCTCGTCAGAATGTCGTCGGAATTGCCAATCCACCAGATTAAGATAGATGTATCCGATCTGATCCTGTCCACCCGTTCGGGAATACATTTTTTCCACTTCCGGCATATCATACAAACGCTCTTCGACTTCTTTTACGATCACGTCTTTTTCCAGAATCGACATATCGCTATAAGAACGAATGGTGACGTTGACACCCGACACATTCAAATGCGGGAAGAACTCCACGCCCAAGCCCGACATACCAAAGGCAACTACCGACATAATGGCTATCAGGAATGCAGCAATCAGCACCTTAAACGGATGCGCTATCGCTTTTTCCAAAATCCGAACATATTTGCCAATGAAACCCGTCAGCAAATGTAAATCGCCTTGTTCAGCAAGTAGCGCCTGTTGTTTTTGCTCAGGGGTCAAAAAGCGTTGCTTGCCAATCAATGTGCCCATGGTCGGCACAAATACCAACGCCATCACCAACGACGCCGACAACGTAGCAATCAAGGTAAATGGCAAATACTTCATGAACTCGCCCATCATGCCCGGCCAAAATATCAGCGGCGCAAAAGCGGCTAACGTGGTTGCTGTAGAAGCAGTAATTGGCAAGGCCATATGCTGTGCGGCTTTAATATAGGCTTGTTTTCTGGATACACCTTCACCCATAAGCCGATCGGCAAATTCAGTGACAACAATGGCGCCGTCAACGAGCATTCCCACCGCCATAATCAAAGAAAACAACACAACGGTATTCAAGGTATAACCAAACAGGGAAATAATCAGGATGCCGGTTAAAAAGGAACCGGGAATCGAAATGCCAACAAGGGTAGCGGTACGAAGACCTAATATAGCGACAATGACGACGGTCACTAACAGAATCGCCGTAGAAACGTTATTTTGCAGATCCGACAGCATCATGTTGACGTCTTTAGTCTGGTCGCCAGCATAAGTCACCAACACGGCATTAGGCCACTCAGGAGTCTGCTTCGCGGCTTCAACCAGTGCCTTTACCTTGGCAACGGTTTCAATGATGTTTTCACCGGGACGCTTTTTCACTTCCAGCGACACCGACGCTTCACCATTCATACGCGCATAGGTTTCGGCATCTTTATACGCTCTGCGCACAACCGCAACATCCTGAAAGGTAATGACTTTATCGCCATCCACCTTCACCGGTTGTTCCATAATGTCTTTGATATTCTCAAACACCGACGGCACTTTAACCGCAAAAGCGCCTTTGCCTGTGTCGAGTGTTCCCGCAGGAACCAAGCGATTATTGCGAGACAGCAAATTGAAGATATCGGTTTGATCCAGACCGTAGCTTTCCATCAACAAGGGATCGACAATAATCTCAACCATGTCTTCACGATCACCACCCACGGTCACTTCCAGCACTTCGGTCATGCCTTCCAGTTCGCTTTTCAGATCACGCGCGAGTGTTAGTAGTGCGCGCTCACTTACGGGGCCATAGAAAACCACCGTAATCGCTGGCTGCTGATTCGCCATGGTCACTTCGTGGATCGTAGGCTCTTCGGTTTCAGTTGGCAGTTCAGCTCTGGCAACGGTGACTTTGTCGCGCACATCAGCCAGTGCTTCTTTCGGATCGCTGCCAGCATAAAACTCCAACGTGATGTTGGCATGTCCTTCTCCGGCTGTTGCCCGCATTTCCTTAATACCGTCGATGCTGCGCAGTTCATTCTCCATGGGCTTTACCAGCATACGCTCGGCGTCTTCTGGTGAAATACCGTCATGGACAATAGAAACGTAAATAATCGGAATGGTAATGTCCGGGTTCGCTTCCTTGGGAATGCTGACGTAAGTCATGGTGCCGGAAATTAATAACAGCACCAAAATCATCGACATGGTACGGGTGCGTTCTATCGCACCTGCAATCAGGTTATTCATTTAACCCCCTGCGCCATACCGTTGTTATTTTCCGAAACGCTAGCGCTCTGAGCCTGTGACAATGTCATCTCTTTCACGACCTCAACTTCATCACCTTCACGCACAAAAGCCTGACCCAGCGTGATCACATCAGCCTGTTCTCCCAAGCCCGTTAACCACACACCGGTGCTATCACTTTTCACCATATTAATAGGCACAAAATGAACTCGGTTCTGCTCAACCACTTTAACGCCCAAATTTCCTCTTTCATCCAAAGACATGACCGATGGCGTAATTTTTACAGCCCAGGTTTTTTGTAGAGGAATAGAAAGTTCCGTGCTCATACCTGCGCGCAATTTGGCATCAGGGTTAGGAACGGCAACTTCAATCTTGAAGGTATTCGTGCCTTCATTGGAAACGCTGGAAATATAACGCACCTGACCATGCAAATGATTACCAGAAACCAGGCGACCAATTGCTTCGTAACCTAATTCCAGTTCCTGCACACTGCGCTCGGTCACATCGGCCTTAATCACCAAAGGATCCAAATCCACCACCGTAGCAACCGGATCACCCACACTTAAGTAATCACCCACTTCCATGTAATGCTTGTTCATGACGCCATCAAAAGGCGCTCGAACGGTTGTGTTACGAATTGCCAATTCTAAAGCGGTAACTTGAGCCTGAGCCTTGGCAACAGAAGCTTCTGCCTGCGCTTGCGCCACTTCCGATTGCAAGCCTTGCTTACTTAGGGATTTGGCACCAACCAATTCAATCTCAGCCTGTTTCAACGCGGCTTTTGCAGCATCTAATTGCTGTTCCAGATCGTTCTTATCCAGCTCCACAAGGGCTTGTCCTTGTTGCACTGGCTTGCCTTCCAGAACCAGAATATTGATTACCTGCCCTTTCACCTCAGCACGCAACGTCGCTGTACGATCCGGTTCAGTACGCCCATAAACACGCACTTCCCGATCCACTTCTTCAGCGTACATGGTCGTCACTTTCACTTTTTGTAACTCGGGAACTTGCTTCTCATCTTTAGGATGCACAGCTTCAGCTTTGCCCAGCACACCACTGGCAACCCAAACACACAGCACAATAAATATGATCAGAGCAATCCAGTGAGGCTCTCTACGTAACTTTGTCATCAATCGGGACATTCTAATATTCCACTCAGGATCCGGTATCCATTCTCCTCACAATGTTAGGAAAACAGCGTTAATTAGACATTGGAGTACGACCACGATGAGTACATTCATCGCTTATTCTTTGATTAAGCTAAATAGCGAATAAAAAACAGGCAAATTTAGCAGGCGTAAGTTTACTGTGAAATCGATTGAATTGCCCGTTGGAAATAGTCAATTCATTAAACGAATATGTTTCAATTCGCAAATATTGTTAATAAATCGAACTCGGGCCAAGAAAGCCTTTTGAAGTTAATACAGCAAACGAGAAGTGTACAAACAGAGGTAAGATCAAATACTAAAAGAAGAGCCGCAACCACATGTAGTTGTCGCGTTCGGGTTTTCCACTACAAAGCGAGCTCCATGCAAGCCTTCAGAATAATCAACAACACCGCCGACCAAATATTGCAAGCTCATGGGATCCACAACCAGGGCAACATTTTGCTTATTAATAACAGTATCACCGTCATTCACTTTTTCATCGAAGGTAAACCCATATTGAAAACCTGAACAACCACCACCTGTAACGAATACACGTAGCTTCAAATTCGGATTTTCTTCTTCCTCAACCAGAGTTTTTACTTTAGCTGCAGCAGAATCAGAAAACTCGATTGGAAATTCAGGGTTAGCAGACATTGAGTCCAGTCCTCACAGGGGTTATATCAGAATGAATCGGGCGAATTATGTAATACCTGAGTATTTTAATCAAGTATTGTCAACCGCGGTATTTTCAGGATGAGGCTGCCAGGCGAAGGTACGTTCCAGATTTCGTTTCCCCCATTTCGCCTCACTTAATACCGACTCAACCTGTACTCGTTCAGGTAAAAAGCCCGGCGGTAAGCGAAACTCACCTTTCAACACTTCAAAGTAGCGAAAATTAAACACCAGAAATTCACTGCTTTCGGGAATTAGGCTGGTAAGTTCATGCTTTGCAGGTTTGCCGTTTTGGCTGCCAATCAAGGTTACAGTAACATTACCTTTCACCTTGTCGCGGCGTTTGTCGTGTTGCATTAGTATCAACGCATAGCGGAAGTAATTCTCGCTATTGGTTTCTGTTACTTCAAACGAATCAATAACAAAGCCTTCCTGATCCAGCTCTGGAGCCATGACTTTCTGATAGAAAGACAACTCTCGACGCAACTCGATCTGAGCCTCGATCTCCTCCTGAATCGTCTGCTGGCTTTTTTCATTAGCCAAGCGAGAAACTTCCAGTTCAATACCAAGAATATTAAGGCGTTTAACCAGGTCTTCATTTTCTGATTTTAGATTTCCCAGAGAGTGTTCCAACATGGCTAGGCGTTCGCTTTGAGTGTCGATTTTCCAGCCTTTCAAATAAAAGCCTGCGCCGAAGCTGGCGGTCATGGCTAAAGCCAGCAACACATAAAACCAAAATGTACCAAAGCGTTGTTTTAAAGACGTCAAAGCCAACCTTTACTCATGGGTATTCACAGAGTGCGCAAGTATCTCAAAGGCATAGACGTTTGGCTATGCTATTTGAATTATTTCCTGAAATTGCAGAATCTATCTCGCTAAAAAATGTTCTGGCTTGAAACATGATCAAGAGCTGATTTTCTACTCATTCAGAGCTATATTCATAAATACCCTCAGCTTTCTTATGCGCAGCCGAGGTTAAATAGTCTAGCCAAGAAGTACGCTACTCAAGTATCCATATTCAACAGCTTACGGAATCGTAATGGGCAAAATCAATTCATTCAAAATCGTCAGCGCCATTGCTTTACTGGTATTTCTGATGGCAGTAATCAGCATCATCGAACTGCTGATTATGCATTTTCTTCCCTTATTAGAAGCGGCTTTTCCAGAACTACCCGCTTCGTATCTGGACGCAATTGTTCTCTCCATTTCTATAACACCAATACTGGTTTTACTACTCAAGAGCAAAAGTAGTGAAACTATTATCAACAGCGATAGCATTCAACGAAAAATCTACTTTGCTTCCGGCTTGCCTCTTCTGATTGCGATAGGGCTATTACTTTATTCCATCGACCTGAAACGACGAGACATACAAGCACTCACCCATACCGATGTATTAATTCAGGTGAATGACAGCACTCAGAAACTTCTGAATACACTTAGCAAAGAGCTGCAAGCATCCAGCCTGAAACTCCATAGCAATTTAAAGCAAAGTTCATTAAAAGAAATGCAGGAAAATACTAATCAGCAGCTACAAAACTGGATTGAATTAATTGCCAAATTAAAAAAAGGAGCCAAACCTGAAGCTTTCAATAATAAATACTACAACCAGCTATTAGAGCTAAGACAAAGCGTGCTTATTGGCGCCTCCTGGCCTGACATTGTGCGCCAATACAGTACCATCACCAGCCAGATTTTGAATGAAATCGCACATAACACTAGCTTGCAGCCTTATGGCAATATTGAGTTGATACAAAGCCAGCTTGTCCAGGTGTTTAAACTGAATTTACTTAATGACATGACCTATACCGTGTTAAATGCTGAACAGTTCAGAAAACAGGCTTCCCCCACGTCCCCCAACCGCACACCGATTGATGAAGAATTACAAGAACTGAAATCTATTATTCAAAAGGATATTGAGTACGAGCAGTTGATCATTGATAACCTTTATACTGTCGCCACGCCGCAACAAACAGCTTATCTGGATGACTTGTTAGCCAACAGCACGATGCAGAAAGTGCATCAACTACAGCTTACTCATTCCAAGCGCTCCAACGCCTTACTCATTTCCAGGTTGCAAACTTACATTGGCTACAATGGCCTGATTCACCAATTTAAGAATTATATATTGCGCGGCGATGAAAAATACGTTCAAACCTTTCAAGCGTATTACAAGGAAACCTTAACTATTCTTGGCAAGCTGGAAAAAGCTCAGTACGCGGATGAACACTACCATATGCATTTAAAAGCAATCCGAGCAGTGCTGGAAGAATATGCTGAAAAAATACCTTTGGTTACCCAAATGCATAACCAAAACGCAACCGTAGTCACTATCGATCGCACGGTGAAAGTCGATGATATTCCCGCCATTGGCGGATTACAGTATTTAAATAATTTTATCTGGGAATTTTCACTGCCACCGACACTGGAATTATTGCAACAAAAGTCAGCTATTTTAGACAGTGCCGAACATTATTATGGGAAACTATTGGCTGAACATATAAACACGTTAGTTGACGCCAAAAACTCTGACATCTACGCCTACTCAGCCATTGCCCTGATATTACTCATTGCCGTTATATTTTTAGTTATCATGGTGAACCTGGATTTATCTACTGCTTATCAAGCGAGACTGGAAGCGGTACGCCAAGCGCAAAAAGCCAATAGTATGAAAGATATCTTCCTGTCGAACATGAGCCATGAGATCCGCACACCAATAAACGGTATTTTCGGCACGCTGCAAATCCTGAGCAAATCCCCCCAAACCTCAGCAAACCAAACACTGATATCCAAAGCGTTACTCTCTGCACGGTCGTTATCTACCATCATCAACGACATTCTTGATTTCGCAAAAATTGAAGCCAACATGCTGTCACTTGAAAACATTCAATTTGAGATTAGTGAAATTGCTCATCTGGTTATTTCCGATTTGGACAACAAAGCTACGCGCAAAGGCATTAAGTTAGAGCTGAACTTTGCTGAAGGTTTCAAAGATGGCTGGGTTGGTGACCCCACAAGAATTCATCAAATTTTGCTCAATCTCGTCTCCAATGCAGTGAAATTTACCAAACGAGGCAATGTTGAAATCACCATAGGTAACACCATTGATGACAGTGTGCCATGCCTCTATATCAAGGTAGCCGATACAGGTGTTGGCATGTCTGAAGAAGCCATTCTTCGATTGTTTGACCGTTTTGAGCAAGCAGACAAGTCAACCACAAGAGAATTTGGCGGAACCGGATTAGGCATGGCAATCACCAAAAGCCTGGTTGATATGATGCAAGGCCGAATTGAAGTTATCAGTACCGCCAATGTAGGTACAACAATAGAAGTTTTCCTTCCACTTGAGCAAACCAGTATCTCTCACTCTATCGCCGAAATGAATGCAAAAGAAGAAGTTGAACCACCTTCCTTAAAAGGAACGAAAATCCTGTTGGCGGAAGACAACGAGATTAATCAGGTAGTGTTTGAATCCATGATGGGGCCAACTCATGCCGACCTTAGGCTGGTAGCGAATGGTCAGGATGCCATAAAGCTGGTATCCCAAAACAAACCCGACCTTATTTTCCTTGATATTCAAATGCCGATTATGGGTGGGGAAGAAGCCTGTGAACGAATTAAGGTGCTATATCCTGACATTCCAATCATAGCCCTTACCGCCAATGTTATGCAGGAAGATGTAAAACGTTACTATGAGACTGGCTTTGATGATTTCATTCCCAAGCCCGTTGATATGAATTTGCTCTATAGAGTGCTCATCAAATATCTTCGGGAACAAGGTAAGCACTCACTAGCATCCTGAATAGCTACGACATTTTGAATCATTGCCAGATAGCTTTTAGCCAAACTGCATAGCGCGCTGTAATTCCTGCTTCTTGCCAATCAGTAACTTCATAGACAGCAACAGGAATACCGCCGATACACTCGCCATAATCACATAACTTTGCTGGAAGCCAATGGCGTCATACATAGCGCCAGCAATGGGTGACAGCACAATGGTGCCAATTTGAGTAATCAGTGAAAATCCCACCAGATACAAGGTTGAAGACAAACGATCATCAAAGTTGTGATTAAGATACTTAAACATCGACACCATCAAAATGGGCAGTTCAATGGCATGGAGTATCTTAATCGCCGAGATCAGGTACAAAGATTCCACCAGCGACGACCCATAAATACGCAATACCATAATACTGCCAGCCAGAATCAAACCATTTTTAGCGCCAGTACGGTTCACAATCCAGGGAGCCAGAAAGAAGAAAATCGCCTCCAGAAAGACCTGAGCCGAATTCAGATAACCATACATGGAATTACCCTCTTCCACCGTCGGGAACATAGACGAAAAGTACACAGGAAATTGCTGATCATAAGTAATATAAATAGAACTCACACCGAAAACGTACAGCATGAGGTAATAGAAATCTTTCAATTTGAACAGGTTTGCCACATCAGCCAGCGTAACCTTTTTGCTTTGATTGAAATGCGCTTGCACATTGCTGGGCACTTCGATTTTCACAAACCAAAGAATCGACATAGGCACTATCGCCAACACAGAGGACAGCCAGAAATTCAGTTCAGGGTCGATATTGATCAACTGACCCGAGAAAAAAGCAGACACCGCCCACCCTAGCGATCCCCAGGTTCTTACCGAACCAAATTCCATGTTGTTCAAGCGTAAAATACGCTCAATGTAAGTTTCAACCGCACCCGCGATGGCTAGAAACACAAATGACATATACAAAGCACCAACCACTGCGCCAAGATAAAAGTTGTACAGCAAAGCAGGTTTTAAAACATACACAAACACCGCCCCAACGGTCATTAGCACGAAGATGTTAAGCCACAGCAGATATTGTTTTTCTTTTATCTTGTCTTGAATGTAACCCAGCATGGGCTGGATAAACATGGCGGAAGCGGCGTTCATGGAGAAGATGATCCCAACCTGTGTACCCGACAGTTTCACCGCCTGACTTAACCAGATTGCGTACATGGAATACACGAAGGAATAGCAAATAAACAGGGTGAACATGAAAGAACTCAGTACCCAGTAATCTCGCTTTTTGGAATCTACCATTACAGCCACCGCGTTAAATAAGTTAGCTTACGATTTCGCCCAAATACTCTGTAGTTGAGCAATGTTTAGTGAAGATAAGGTTAAGCCCGGTCGCTGCTGAGGCTGTTCGACGCTAAATCTACACAATGGAGACCGGGTAAAACAAGTGCTCGTTAGGCATGTCGTCCCCCCATTGATAAAAATTTCCAGTGAGGCGCGATCTTTGATAATGCGCACATCCAATTCTCGCGCAGCTGAACCATCTGCCAAATCAAACAAAGGGGCATGTAATGGCTTTTTAAACGCTGCATTAGAGAGCTGGTGGCTCGCCTGACTGCGATCCAAAACCACACTGTTTGACTCAGTGCAAATCGTCACTGAAACCTGCTCGCCTTCTTCATTGCTGAACAACAAGGTTAACTTGCCCGCCTGTTTATTCACTTCATTCAGCGTAAAGCGAATATCGCATAGCTCAGGAATCTCGTAGCCATCGCTATGTTCGGGATTTGATGCAGATAAAGAGCAAGGTTGGCTAATTTGCTTGAGCTCATCAACCACTCGCATGGCTAAACGCAATCCGGATTGCGTCTCTTGCAACGACAAAGTACGCGGCAAGGTCATTGCGCCTTTCCATGGCATCGTAGGTTGCTCAACGCCGTACATCCAGTTATTCATCCAGCCCAGTAAGATGCTCCTATCGTCAGGCGTATCCGACCAGGTGACTCCGGCGTAATTGTCGGCGCCAAAGTCGAGCCAACGGACATCTTGATGCTCCGGTTTAAACTGAACACCGTCAAAGTCACCAACAAAATACTGCGTGACGGAGCCGCCCATGCTGGGGTCGCCTTTATTCAGGCTAACAATGAGTATCCACTTGCGTTGCCCGGTATTGGTGCCATTTTTCATTACAGGCAAAACAAATAAATCGGGACACTCCCAAACTCCGGCATGCGATCCCTGACCTTGTCCAAATTCACTTAACCATGTCCAATTTAGAAGATTGGGAGAGCCGTAGAAAAAGATACGAGCGCCAACAGCCAGGCTCATGATCCATTGACCACTCGCATCATGCCAAAACACTTTGGGGTCACGAAAATCCACATGATCGTCGTTAGCGATCACCGGATTATGCGCATAGTCGTGCCAGGTTTCTCCTGCATCCAGACTGTAGGCAATGCTCTGAACCTGATGATTGTAGCGAGAGTTATGAGTGAAAATGGCAATCAGTGGAGGATGCTCACCGCCTTGTTGCAGACCGCTGGTATTGTGCCAATCAACCACGGCACAACCTGAGAATATGTAACCAAGTCCGTCGGGTTGCGAAGCAATCGCGATGTCTTTTTCTTGCCAGTGAATTAAGTCTTCACTCACGGCATGACCCCAATTCATGTTGCCCCATACCTTGTCGGAGGGGTTGTACTGGAAGAACAAATGATAAACCCCGCCGTAATACACCATGCCATTGGGATCATTCATCCAGTTAATCGCAGGAGAGAAACGCAACTGTGGGCGATATGCTTCAGAGTATATTTTAGGCGGTTTGGAAAATGGGCTCATGAATACCGTTCTTTCTCTCAAATACAGGTTAAAATACTTTTCTCACTGGTTCCGGCAGTTTTCTCATTACTTTTTGCAGTACAAATCCGCACTTAACACTACTTTGTAGTCGCATAAGAGTCGTCGAATAAGATCCCGAAACCAATGATAACCATACAAACTGTTAACAAACTCACTATAAACTTAATCATTTAAGTTAATTAGTCAATAGAAAAAATGAATTCAATATTCCAGATCAACATTATTTTAACAAAGCTCTATAAATTAGAACAATTAAGCATTGAATACATATTTTCACTATGCTAGCTTAAAACTTAATTGTTTAAGTTTGCGGTCTAAAACGAAGTCTTTACAGGCTGATTATCGCCCTCATGACCAGCAAGCTTTTGTTAACACTTTGATTACATAAGCAGTAAGAATAAGAAGGTCATGATGGATAACAGATTAAGATATTCCGCGCTTGCTTTTGCGGTAAGCTCACTACTTGGCACTTCCGCCTTGGCGCAAGAAAACACTAAAACCCAAAATCCGGATGTTGAGCGCATTGTTGTTACCGCTGCGGCTCGTAGCCAGTCGGTACAAGAATCCAGTGTTTCTGTCAGCAGCGTGTCAATTGAAAGCCCTGTTGCCAAGGTCGCTCGTACAACAGCTGAAATTTTCCGTTCCATTCCCGGTATTCGTTCCGAAAGCTCTGGCGGTGAAGGTAATGCCAACATTGCTGTTCGCGGTTTACCCATTTCCAGCGGTGGCGCCAAATTCCTGCAAATTTGGGAAGACGGTTTACCTGTACTGGAGTTTGGTGACATTGCCTTTGGTAACGCTGATATCTTCTTACGAGCCGATAATAATGTCGCTTATATTGAAGCCATTCGAGGCGGCTCAGCCTCAACGCTTGCCAGCAACTCTCCCGGTGGTGTTATCAACTTCATCAGTAAAACCGGAATGGAAGCGGGCGGCTCTATCGCGTTAACTTCAGGATTGTCTTACGACAGCACTCGCATTGATGCCGATTACGGCGGCGAAATCAGTAATGACATGTATTTTCATATTGGCGGATTTTATCGCGTCGGTGAAGGTACTCGTGAAATCGGCTACGACGGTCAGGAAGGCGGACAAATCAAAGCCAATCTGACCAAAGAATTCGAAAACGGCTACATTCGTGTTTACGGCAAATACCTGAATGACAGAGCCGTCGGCATTTTACCTATGCCTATCGCGGTATCGGGTACGAACAGCAATCCTTCTTATTCCTCCATCGCTAACTTTGATGCTACGCAAGACACGGTTCACAGTGAACATGTTCGCCATTATTCCGTATTGAATCAGGCTAATCAGGCGGTGAATGAAGATGCTCAGGATGGCATGCACCCGGTAGTAAAACAGTTCGGTGTCGAACTGTCTTATGATTTCAGTAATGACTGGAATGTGACGAACCGCTTTAAAGTGGCAAATATTTCAGGCTCATTCCGCTCCCTTTTCCCTGCTCAAGTGGGTACAGCTGACGAACTCGTCAATTCCACGGCAGCCTACTTACTTGGTGGAGATTTCGGAGCTGCGCTTCCGGAGGGAGCGAACTTAACCGCAATGTATGCCACCGGCCCCAATACCGGGCAAGCCGTTCCGGCTAATGCCAATGGTAATGGCCTGCTAATGCGTACTCATACCTTCAATACCGATCTGGAAAGTCTGGATAACTTGATGAACGACTTAAAAGTCAGCAAGGAATTCCAGTGGAACGGTGCAGATGTGCATTTCAGCGCCGGTTACTATCATTCCAGCCAGGATGAAAACACCGTTTGGACCTGGAGCAGCTTACTGCAAGATGTGGTAGGTGACGGCAAATCAGCCTTCGTCGATATCTACAATAACGGTGTAAAGCTTACAGAAAACGGCACTTATGCTTATGGCGTTCCGTTTTGGGGTAACTGCTGTACTCGCGTTTATGACATCAATACCAAAATTGACGCCTACTACATGACATTAGGCGCTGACTTTGATGGCTGGAATATTGATGCCAGTATTCGTTATGACGATGGTAATACCAGTGGTTATGAAATTAGCAATATGGTTGCCAATAACTACGATGCTAACGGTGACGGCACAATTCAGGCAATTGAAAATCAGGTAGCCATTTTTGATTTTGCTAACAAAGGCCGTGTCGACTTTGACTACGATTACTTCTCCTATTCCTTGGGGGGTAACTATCAATTCGATGACAAATGGGCCATGTTCGCCAGATACAGTAAAGGTTCACGCGCTAACTCAGGTCGCTTGTTATTTGGCAAGATTGCACCAGACGGTTCTGCTCGCGACGGCGATATCATCAACCCGGTGAAACAAGCAGAACTGGGCTTGAGGTACGGCGAGCGCAAATACAACTTTGCCGTCACTTTATTCGATGCCAAGACTGAAGAATTGCTCTCGAATTCATGGGAAGACTTCAACGCCAAACTACGCCATTACGATGCACAAGGTATTGAGTTTGAAGGAACCTACAATCTGGATAACCTGACCGTAAAAGGCGGATTCACTTATACCGATGCAGAGATCTCAGCAAATGAAACAGACCCATCATTGGTGGGCAATCAACCTCGTCGCCAGGCTGAGTGGATGTATTCATTCTCTTCAACCTACAACGCAGACGATTTTGCCTTGGGACTAAATCTGGTTGGAACAACAGATTCCTATGCACAGGATGACAACTTGCTGGTTATGCCCGGTTACACCACAGTTGGGTTGTTTGGCGAATACTTCATCACCAAGAGCCTGACAGTATCTTTAGCCGTGAACAACCTGTTCGACAAAATGGGGATTACCGAATCTGAGGAAGGCGCCATCGCAGAAAACATGACGAATTACCTGCGCATGCGTTCTATCAACGGTCGTACAACCAGCGCCACGATTCGATATACATTTTAAATAATGGCACATAGCTGCGGGTCACTCATAAAAAATGGTGAGTAGACCCGCTGCGAAAGCAATATGATTGCCGCTGTGGACTTCTTGAATCAATTCAGAAATGTTATTAACAACTTCCACCTTCCTGAATGGTATAAGGCGTCACTTGTCCTTCCTGCGTGTCATTAACAAAAAACTCTGCGATTAAGCGCCCTTTTTCTTCGCTATGTTGACACACAGTAGTTAAACTCGGGCTGCAGTTGCGTGATTCTTCAATGCCGTCAAAGCCAACAATGCGGAGATCTTCTGGCACTCGTAATCCGAGACGATTAGCTTCATTCAGTGCAGCCAACGCAATGCGATCACTCATGCATAGCAGAACATTAGGTTGAGGATTCGACGATAGTGCTTCTCGAGCAGCTATAACGGCCGTATTTTGCGTACTCTCGGGAATATTCCAGATACGGTCATGCGCAATTTCAACGCCGGATTCCGTTGCCGCCTGCAAATAGCCTTTTAAGCGATGACTGGCAACGGTGTAATCCAAAACATCATCGAGATTGTAAACGCGGCAAGTCTGCTCAATGTCCAACAAACGTAATCCCAGAATAGCAATGCGATCATTAGCAGAATTAATAGCTCGTTTGGCAATTTCATAAGCTGCCTGCTGATTGTCGATCATCACCGAAGCGCAGCCTTCAATAGCGAAATCCATTGTGACCACTTTCTTGTCGGTGGCATTAAGTTCTTTGATTATCTGAGGGTTGGTAGGTGCGCCAATACAGATAAATCCATCAACGAAATCCACAACAGAATTGATAGAGTCTGAGCTACCAGCAAACAGCAGTAAATGAATACCGTGCTTTTCTGTAATACTGGAGACCCCGGTAATAACCGTACTGGCAACAGGATCGGTGATCATGTATTCAAGGTTATCGGATAACACCAAAGCGACAATGTTAGACTTGCCTTTACGTAGGGATTGCGCAGCTTTGTTCGGGCCAAAATAGCCTAACTCAGCGCAGGCAGCCAAAATTTCATTGCGGCGCTTTTTAGACAATTGATCTGGGCGATTAAAGGCATTCGACACCGTAGCACTTGAGACATTAAGCTTCTGAGCAATGCTTTTTAATGTCCAGTTTTTCTTGGTTTCCATAAGTCTCCATTCAGGCTCTATCGAAACAACACCGACCCGATTAGCTTTACTAACAATTATGCGAAAGCAAGGTCCTTAAAACCTACCATGCCTGCACTCTCGCTCGAAGATAACTAATTGAAATTAAAGCGTTGAATTATAGCAAAGCCAATATATTGAGGAAATCCATAAAGACAATTTGTCACATATCCTCCAGCTATCTGATTTAACCTGAATAAACTGGTCTAAAGACTTATCAACAATTAGACATCGCCCCCCAACTATCGGTAAAGTAATAAAAAAATAAAACAATGCTACTTCGATGCTGACAACAGCTTTACAAGAAGAACTCGCCAAACCCAGAACCACGGTACAACTTTGTATTTTAGGCATCATCGCGGGAATTTGTTCAGCATCCCTCATCATCCTGTTTCGCCTGGGCTATGAATCAATACAGCTGCAATACCTGAGCGGTGTAGGTGACTTTGCCTCTCTGGATCCCGTATATCGCTTTTTACTGCCCATAGCAGGGGCTCTGTTTATTATTATTTTCGCCTTTATTACCGGCTTTAAACATTATCGAATGGGTATTCCATTTGTGATCCATAGAGTCAAACAACACTATGGCACCATCCCCATCCGAACCACGTTAAACCAGTTTTTTGGCGGCATGATCGCTCTCGCAAGTGGTTTTTCCGTAGGACGAGAAGGCCCTTCTGTTCATTTGGGGGCTGCGGGTAGCAGTTTTCTTGGAACCTGGTTAAGACTGCCCTATAACGCCGTTCGAATTCTGGCAGGGTGTGGCATTGCGGCTGGTATATCAGCGTCCTTTAACACGCCCTTTGCCGCAGTCATATTTGTTATGGAGGTCGTGCTTCGGGAATACCGCATTCACATGTTTATTCCCGTCATGCTGGCTGCCGCTTGTGGCTCAATTCTGACGCAAGTGGTATTTGGTCATAGCCATGAACTGGACTTTTTAACCGTCATTCATATGGACGGTTGGTTGCTCGCTTACCTGATACCCTTCGGCATGTTCTTTGGCGCAAGCGCAACCTTCTTTAATGAACAACTCATGCGCATCATTAAATGGTTTCGCCCTATGAGCATGATCAATCGACTGTTACTGGCAGGGGTTATCACGGGGGCTGTTGGATTGCTGGCTCCGGATGCGATGGGCACAGGCTTAAGTGCGGTTAATTTGGTCGTACAATCGCCAGATGATTTAAACCTTCTGTTATTGGTATTAATCGCCAAGGTCTTTTTAACCATGGTCGCCATTGGGCTGGGTATTCCGGGTGGTATTATCGGGCCAGTGGTTGGTATTGGGGTGTTAGCTGGCGTCATCATGTTACTGCCATTACAGTTGGTAGCTCATGGACAACAAGATCTGACGGCCAGTTTTGCCCTTTTAGGCATGGCGGCGTTTATGACTTCGGTGCTTCACGCTCCACTGGCAGCACTTTCATTTGTGATGGAGTTATCTCATGATCCAAGTGTGATCATGCCTGCCATGCTGGTTATTGTGTCGTCGTTTGTCACAGCCAACCAATTATTTGGTAACCGTTCTATTTTTATCCGCCAATTGGATTATCAGAAACTGTCCTACACCACATCGTCTATTCGGGACACCCTGCAAAAAGTCGGGGTGATGGCCCTTATAGACAAAGAATATAAGCTGTTTAGCGATGACGTCTCCAACAGAGCCATTCTCGATTTTCTGGACACCGCGCCAACGCATCCTGTGGTAAAGAAATCACAGTATGAAATCGACGTGAGCTTTGAATTAGTACAATATGACATCAGTCTCAATCCTCATGATGATGCTCCGCTGGCTTTCTTCACCATGCAAGGTGTACCATCCGAAGCAACCCTTGCTGAGGTGTATGAATTACTGCAAAAAGCACGTGAAGGTGCGGTATACATTTATCGTAATCATAGCAGCAATATTATCGGTGTAATCACTTGGGACAGTGTACGTAACTACCTGTATAAGCAAGATTTTTAACAAGTCTTTAAATCAAGAGTAAAGCCAATGTCTATTCTGTGGCTTAAAGCCATTCATATCTTTTTTGTTATCGCCTGGTTTGCCGGTATTTTCTATTTACCGCGTTTATTTGTATATCACGCCGACGCAACAAACCTTGCCGTTAAAGAGCAGTTTAAAATCATGGAACGTCGCTTGTGGTGGTTCGTATTGCCCTTTGCCATTCTCACCGCGATTACCGGTGTGGCTATGATTTACCAATATGGTAGCGACTGGCTAAAAGCGTCGCCCTGGTTACATGTTAAGTTAACCCTGGTGGCAGGCGTTTACGGGTATTACTTCTATTTATACAAGCTGATGAAACAGTTCGCAGCAGATGAAAACACCCGCTCAGCACGTTTTTATCGCATACTGAACGAGTCTCCGGTATTGCTCTTGTTAGCCATTGTCATTTTGGCTGTGGTAAAGCCTTTAATATAGGTTTAGGCGCTCAATTTTCTGGAATCAATTCCGACGCGCACGGCTCCCCAGTGTTTACCGTCAATAAAAATAGGGATCGATAAATCGTTGATCACTTCGCCTGTATCACGAATATAGGACTGAAACAAAAATGGCTCAGTATTTTTAGCCAACTTGATACCAACCGGATCTGAGAAAATCCGTTTATGGCGGCATGAAGCAATATCAATATCAGGATTACCCGATGGTTTTTTGGAGAACTTGGAATTGTGAGCCGGTGCATAGCCTTTGTTATCAACGGCCAAGGCGTAAACACAGCCATCAAGCTCTTTCACGGTAGAATCGTAAATTTCCGTTAATGCTCGCTCAACGTAGTTGTCGTAAGACGTGGTAAAGCGCTCAGGATTGCTATTGGGAATATACTGATACTTCTGATCAAACACATTCAATCCTTGCTTCTTGTATGCTTCCATCAATATATCTCTGGTACGATCCCTTAGCCGTTTAGTGGCATCAGAAAGATCATCAAACACCGTTTTACCCGTTCTAAAATGAGCTAACTCACCTTGCAACACTTCTGTTCTTGCTCTTAATTCAGTGGAAAAATCAGATGCCTGGGCCATAGACCTCTTCACATCTTTACTCATTGAAGAAATCGAATCGATTTTGTGTTGCATGTTCTGGTTCGTATCGCTCACATGCACGATAGCCGACGCAATTTGTTCGACTCGAACATTAAGATCTCTGAAATCCTGCACGAAGTGAGTAAAGTTGTCTGCCGTAGAAGATAAGGAACTTGCCGTTTGATTAGTATCTGCAACGATCACTTTGTTTTGTGAACGCGTTTTATCAACCAAAGAGATCATTTCCGATGTATGACCCGCAATCTCACCAGTAGCAGAACTGACTCGTTCAGCCAGATTACGCACCTCATCGGCAACAACTGCAAAGCCTCGCCCCGCTTCACCAGCACGAGCAGCCTCAATCGCAGCATTAAGCGCCAGCAAATTGGTTTGTTGGGATATATCGGTAATCAACTGACCAATTTTTTCGATAGACTGAGCACGATTGTAGAGTTGCTCCACCTGTTCAGCAAATGACACCATTTGCTTCGACATGCTCTCCATTTTTTCCCTGACTAACGAGATTTCCTTCAACGACTTCTCTGCGGTATCCAAATTAGTGGTAGAAACCTGAGCGATTTGCCTGGCATTGTCTGAAACAGACGCGGATTCATTTGCAACAGAATCACCATCACGCTTCAACTCTTCAGACAATGCCAGCTGAGAATCAGCCATTGAGCCTGTGGTATTAACCAAATTCTGCATTTGTGCCATAACAGTAGCAATTCGAAAACTACCACTGCGCGCAGTGATGACTAACTCCCGAACCATATTCAAATAATCATATACAGGTTTGGAAACCGGATTATCAGATTCAACACGATCGGATAAAGTCACCTCATATGCGGTAAGTTTTTTTAAGAAATCAGGAAGATTGTCTTTATTTCTTGAAAAAATACTCATAGCTAAAACTACTATTAAGTCACAACATGTTAACAATATTTTAACTATAGGGAATTTATAAAAAAATGCACAGAATATTTCTTCAAGCAGGACTAAAGTTGCAGGCTAAAAATAGCTTCTTATTATCTACACAAGATTTTTAACAGCGGTTAAAAATAAAAACGAATAAAAAGCCATGAAAAATTTTTTAAAAGGTTCCTCAATAACAGGAACCTTTAATACTTAGAAAAAAATTAGCATCAAATTACGAATGCCAAATTACTCCAGTTCGCAAGGAGTTTCACTCTTTGGGTGGTTGCAAGAGTAAGTAGGAGAAGGGCTAGAAGTTAGCTTTGAGACAAAGTCCGCGATCTCACCAGCTTGAGCCGAACCAAAAGAAAAGAAAGCCATTGATAACGCCATTACAATTAATTTTTTCATAATAATATCCTTAACAAAAATTTAATTAAGCAATTCCACTTGAACTGCCAATTAATAATTTCACCAATTTAGAAACCATTCAATTAACAATTTGAAAGAAATATTAACTGGATGTCATAAAGTTTTTATATTTCTAATGAAATAAAATCCGAAACACAATAAAAACGTTTTAGACAGAAGAATGAAAATAAAAAATGAACACTCAATGAAAACAAAAAACCTTATAAATAAGGCCATGCAGCACAATCACACAATAAGTTATTTACAAAAATGAATAAATACAATTAACTATCCAATTCCATAAACATGTAAAAAAATGTAATTAATAGCAAACGTAAAGTATGCACCGCATTTAAAATAATTGCGGTGAAAAAGTTAAATGCCAAAGAATTTGCAACCATTATAGATACAGGACAATACAATTTTTGAGTAAATATCAAGCAATCATATCTTCAGTATTTAATGATCTTTTGAGGTATAAAAAAGCCCGACCGGGATATAAAATGGTCGAGCTTTATGTATGTGCAGAAAATAAACTAGCCAAATTAAGCTTGCAGCGGTACCTTTGATTTCCACTCTGCACGTTTCGCTTTACGCTTCACAATCATAGCCACCACAACAGGCGTAAATACCAAACTCAAAATCACTGAGAAGCCAACGCCCCCCGCCAAAACAACGGCTAATGGGGGCCAGAACGAGCCTTCACTAAACAGCAATAAAGGAATGAAACCGCCAACCGTGGTCACGGTAGTAGAGAGAATATGACGGCTACAATTCATGGTTTCTGTGACAATTTCGTCAATGTCACCCGCCTTTGCGAGGTGATTACCATTAATAGCAGCGATCACCACGATAGAGCCATTGATCGCAACACCGATCAGGCCAACACTGCCAAGAATGGGGTTAAAGCCAACAGGCAAGCCGGATATCCACAAACTTAGCATCCCCAAGCCAACAGAGAGCACTGCAACAGCGCCAATCACTGCCGCTAAACGCACGCTATTGAAAGACAAGATCAAAGTGGCAATCATCATCACCATCAATACTGGAGCATAAGTAGCCAGTTGCCCCATGGCTTCTTTCTGTTTGTCGGCATCACCTTTCATTTTCAGGTAGTAGCCATCAGGCAATTCAAAATCTGGCCCAGCAAGAATTTCCATCAAATAGTTACCGGCATCAACCGCCGATACGCCAGGCATCAGGAAGGCTTCAATCTTATTAACACGCACGCCGTTAATGCGAGAGATGCCACTCACGGTCGGACGTAGTTCAAACTCGCCCAGCGCAGACAATGGCACCCAGGTTTGATTGGCACCCAAGTGAGAATTAATCAACGGCAATGTCGATAAGGCGTCAATACTATTACGCTCAGTATCCGCAATGCGAATTCGTACTGGCACTTCCTCTGTACCTTCCAAAATAGAGCCGCCCACTTGCCCTTCAACCGCAGATTGCAATTGCTGAGCAATATCAGTCAGCGTTAAATCCGACAACTGTGTACTGTCGCTGGTGGTCGCCATCACCAATTCAGGCTCGCCAATCGTGACAGAAGCCGTTGAGTGAGTTAATCCCGGAACCTGGGACATCGCCAAGCGAACCTTGTTGCCTAACTGGTTCAACACGGTTAAATCTGTACCGTAAATATCAATGCCGATAGGCGCATAAATAGGCGGCCCTTGTCCAAAAGCACGCACCACGATTTGAGCATTGGTAAACGATTCATCCAGCTCTTTTTGCAGTGAGCCAATCAGATTCTTGGCTGAAAGAATGGAATCGGTTGTTACTACGGCTTGCGCATAATGAGGAGTATTGTCGCGCGTCATAATCTGGTTGTAGTAGAAGGAGGGTATTGAAGCGCCTACCAACCAGGCACGTTCGGTTACACCATCCTGAGCGATAAGATGCTTGTCAATCTCTTCAACCACAGAGCGAGTTTGATGAATAGACGCCCCATTCGGCAACCAGACATAAATTTCAAATTGATCTCTGTCTGCGCTAGGGAAAAACACGTTTCCTAACTGCCCTGCCAACACGAAACCAATAATAGGAATAGCAACACTCACGCTCAGAGCGAGCAAAGGTTTGCGAATAGAGCGATTCAAAAAGGCTCGAAACCAGTTCGATGCCGCAGGCATTTGAATGCCTTGCTGATACCAGCGCACATTTTTCATTTCAGACTGCGGAGCACGTTTCAGATAACGCGCTGCCAGGGCGGCAATAATAGTGAGTGAAATAAACAATGAACCGATAAGCGCCATGACCACGCTGATAGCAATCGGCCCAACGAAATCACCAATATTTCCCGGCAACAGGAATATTGGCATAAAGCCAAGCACCGTGGTCAAGGTTGAAGCCAATAAGGGAACAAACAAGTGACGAATGCTTTTCACCAATGCCTGCAAGCGGGTCAAATTGGTATGTACCAGATTAGCGCGGATTTCATCGGTAATAACAATGGCGTTATCAATGAGCAAACCTATGGCAATGATGATCCCGAAAATCGACATCTGGTGGATCTGCTGCCCATAAAAACTCAAGGAGAAAATGGTAAAGGCCGCAGATAAAGGCAATGCCAACCCCACAATCCACGCGGCTCTGTTGCCCATAAACAGCATCACCACCGCCATCACCACCAAGCTGCCCATCAGAAGATTTTCAGTCAAATCATTCAGACGCGCTTCGGTATATTTGTTTTGATCAAACACGATGTTGGTTTTAAGCGTACCTTGATATTGCTGAGCAAAAGCATCCACTTCCGCCAAAGCATTCGCCATCCAGCGATCAACCCGCACATTGGTTTGCATCCGGGCAGCTATGATCACAGCCTCTTTGCCTTGATACATGGCAATTTCATCAGGTGGGTTTTTCCAACTACGTTTAACGTCAGCAATATCGCCGAGTCGCAAGTAGTTCCCCTGAGACGAGGTTAACAGTGGAATATTACGAATGGTATCGAGGCTATCCAGCTCTTCTGCCACTTGAATACGCATATTTTGCTGTTCATTGCGTACCACACCTGCGGGTGTTTTAGGGTCATTGGCAGCAACCAATCGGCTGGCTTGTGCGACACTGAGGCCGGCACTGCTGAGCTGCTGCGCACTAATCGTCACACTCACTTCTTCTTGAACATCGCCATAATTACGCACGATTTCGGTGCCATGCACATTACGAATACGATCGGATAATTCATCAGACATTCGCGACAAAATCATGGGATCCAGATTCT
This sequence comes from Paraneptunicella aestuarii, assembly GCF_019900845.1. Lineage (NCBI taxonomy): Bacteria > Pseudomonadati > Pseudomonadota > Gammaproteobacteria > Alteromonadales > Alteromonadaceae > Paraneptunicella > Paraneptunicella aestuarii. The sequence goes on from NZ_CP074570.1 coordinate 4,228,817, forward strand.
GATGCTCGTCGGCTTGCAAGGCTACCATCAAGGTAAAGGCCGATGCGGCTCGCTTATCATCCAGTTGCGGTTCGCCTACACCACTTGGAAAATGCTGGCTGGCATCACGTAAGCGATCTCTAATCTTTGAGAACACGCCTTCGTTGGTTGTCTTATCTACCCATGGCTGCAATTCCACAATAATGACGGAAATCCCCGCTCGGGTTGTAGAGCGAAGCTCCTTGATCTCAAAAAGCTGGCGTAGTTCGTCTTCAATAACGTCTGTGACCAAGGCTTCCACTCGCTCAGCCGAAGCTCCGGGATAAGGAGTAATAACCAGAACGTTACGGGTGTCGATACGGGGATCTTCCAAACGTGGCAAGTTAGCCACTGCCGACATCCCTGCGACCAGCAGAATAATAATGCTTAATACCAGTAAGTGCCCACTACGGAAGAATCGCGTGTACCAAGGTGGATTGGTGGCAATATCATCTAACTCATGCATGTTGAATTACCGCTTTGCCAGTTGTTGTGCTGTCGACGGTTGTGTCGATATTAAAGAGGCTGCCACGATTTGTCCGGGAACCAGGCGATGAGAGCCTTCAACCACGACTAAATCGCCATGTTGCAAAGCCCCCGACACATAAGCATGAGTGGAATTGTTATAGAGCACCGTCACAGATTTAGGAATAATCTTCTGGTCAACACCTTTGTCTTGCACGGTATAAACCGTCCAAAGTCCTCTAACACCACTGGTTAAAGCGCTTTTAGGCACCCACATACCACTTTCTTTAACGGTTTGAGGAATAGATAAAGTCAGTAAATCGCCCGGCAAAACAGAATGCCCATCACTTAGAGCGAAGATGATATCAATGGTGCGTGTATTCACATTTCTGGCACGTGCAATAGACTTAACGCTGGCTTCAATCTGTTTGTTATCGAACTGAGCCAATAAAGGATACACATCGCCCACTTTCATGTTAAAGGCTTGGTCTGTTCCTAATGCAATGCGGACTTCAGTCACGCTATCTTGCTGCACCACAAATACGGGTTGGCCTTGAGCTACAACCGAACCCGGATCAACAGGACGCGACAAAACAGTGCCGGAAAAAGGCGCGACAATTTTGGACTTGGCCAGCTCAACGAGCAGCCTTTCTTTGGACGCGACGACTTGCTGCACCAAAGCTTTGGCTGCAACTTCACGCTCACGGGCTTCATCCAAACGCTGTGGCGATTCCAATTTATCTTGTACCAGTTTGGCAATTCGGCTTGCAGAGATCTCGGCTAAACGGGCATCCGCCTGAGCTCTGGCAACCGTGGCTTCGACTTCCAGCATTTGCGCATCAAGGCGTTGAGTGTCTAATTCAGCCAGCAAGGCGCCCTGCTCAACAAACACCCCCTCATCAACGTAAGCAACAGCGACTGTACCTGCACGTTCAAAGCCAACGTTTGCTTGTTTGGAAGGTTCCGCTCTACCCACCGCGCGCATTTGTCTTTCATAGGAATGCAGCAGCTCAACCGGGAAAACTTCAACTTTATGTACTTTAACTTGCTCGCTATCAGCAATAGCCTGCCCAGAGCCTGCGGCATTAAGCAAGAAAATCAAAAGCAGGAAAGGTACAATCAAAAAAACGAACAGTGTCGGAGATAGCGACTTACTGTGCGAGACTGTGTTGTTCGGCATGTAAACCTCGATAAACTTCATGGTATGAACAAAAGCGGGTTGAACTTGGCTGAAAAAATACTAGACTGTCTAGTTTGATAAATCAATAAAAATACTAGACCGTTTAGTTTGATAAATAATCTGAACATTTTAAAAAGGTAGTAAATAGACTTATGAACCAAGAGCGCAAGCCCGGGGCAGGACGCCCAAAAAGCGAAGAGAAGAAACATCAAATCCTGTGTGCCGCAACAGATTCATTCCTTGAATGTGGCTTCGCCGGGACTTCAATGGATCAGGTTGCGAATCTTGCTGGCGTGTCGAAACAAACTGTCTATTCCCACTTCGAAAACAAAGACACGCTGTATATCGAAGTCATTAAAGCCAAATGTGCTGAATATCAGTTAGACGAAGAACATATTGAAATGGCAACAGAAGAGCCGGAACAAGTGCTCAGAAAATTGGGCATGCAGTTCATTCAGTTGTTGTTAGACCCCAATGTTATCCGCATGTACAAAATGGTTATTGGTGAAGTCAACACAACCACCAATGTTGCAGAGCTATTCTACAATGCAGGTTCACAACGTGGGTTACACTTGGTTGCCCAATACTTGTTAAAACAGCCTAATTACCCGGTTTCGGAAAAAACCGCCTTTGAACTTTCCACCTTATACTTCAATTCACTGAAAGGTGAATATCACATGAAAAGTATGCTCAACATTCCCTTTAATGCGCAAAAATCGGAACTGGAAGAGCATGTACAGCGCACGGTGAAGTGGGTCATGCTTTGCCTGAGGCACGAATCAGAACAACAAGCCTAAGTTGTACTTAACATTTGAATCGCCAAAAGGTTTGAAAAAACATAACGAATAACAAAGCGTTGTGGCTGGATTATTCCCCATGCATTCGCTAAGATTTCAGGCAGTATAAGAATCTGTTTGGTCGTAAATTTATGAAGCAGTTAACAATTATAATAAGTCTTCTGGTAAGCATCTTAAGTGGATGCTCACTTACAGACCATTCCAGTTCATCCAATTCATCGTTTTCAACAGCATCTTCAACAAACCATAGCTCAAGTTCCAGTACAACCATCTCAGGGTTGTATCAAAATGCTAAAGAGGATGCTCAAATCGCCATTTCTGTAAAAGATTTTCGCTTGTTAACCTTCAAGGACACTGAAGGCTCGCTGCCTGGTGTGACGGATTATTTCAAAATCAGCAAACTACTGACTCGTTGCGGCTCGCGCTTTTTGCCCGGCAGCGGTGTATTAAGTGAATCGGGATTTCAAAACCCACAACAGAAAGCCATGTACCAGTACGCTCATCATTACAATGAAATTATATTGAAAGCTTGTAAGGCGCACTTTAGTCAAACTGGGCCAATGTAAATAATCAATATAGACGAATAGCTCCTCTGATTGAATCAGATCAAAATATCAGGGATCAGCGCAAACTGATTCTGTTACAATAACAAGCATAAATACATACCGGAATGAGAAGTTATGAACTCGCTTGTAGGCCAGCATGTTCTTTCTGTCGATCAGTTCGATCGCGACACCATTAAAGAAATATTCACCGTTGCGGATCAAATGCGCCCTTATGCCAAAAGAGAAAAGCGCACATCGGTATTAAACGGGGCTATTTTGGGCAACCTGTTTTTTGAGCCCAGCACCAGAACCCGAGTCAGCTTCGGCACTGCATTTAATCTATTGGGCGGCTTTGTACGTGAAACTACCGGCATTGGTTCCTCGGCTCTGGCAAAAGGGGAATCGCTATTTGATACCGCGAGGGTATTGAGTGGTTACTCAGATATCGTAGCCATGCGCCATCCCGATTCCGGCTCAGTCGCTGAATTTGCAGTTGGCAGCCGGGTTCCCGTTATCAATGGCGGTGACGGAGCCAACGAACATCCAACGCAAGCCTTGTTGGATCTCTACACCATAGAAAAAGAACTGGCCTATCATGGCGGTTCACTGGATGGTATGCATATCGCCATGATCGGCGACTTAAAATACGGGCGTACCGTGCATTCCCTCTCCAAGCTATTGACTCTGTTTAAAAACATCCGCTTTACCTTAATTTCTCCAACAGAATTAGGCATGCCAACCAAGGTGCTGGATGTCATTGAAAATGCAGGTCACAAGTTTCATATTACTGATTCAATGGAAGGCCAGTTTGATGCCGACATTTGCTATCAAACCCGCATTCAGGAAGAGCGCTTTCCATCCAAGGAAGAAGCCAACAAATATCGTGGCAAATTCCGCTTAAACCAGGATATTTATACTCGTCATTTCCAATCCAAAACGGTCATTATGCACCCTCTTCCTCGTGACTCCCGTGCCGATGCCAATGAATTGGACAACGACTTAAACATGAACCCTAACCTGGCCATTTTCCGTCAAACCGACAATGGCGTATTAGTAAGAATGGCCTTATTTGCCATGACCCTTGGGGTTGAGCATCTGGTTGCCAAATACGAACACAATGTTCCCTGGTACAAACCAACAGAATAATAATTCGGGTATTTAACAGACAAACAGTTGTATTACGTCTATTAGCCAAGCCTGAAATAGCAAGAGCGATAACGAATGAATAAATCTGAAGCACTATTACAACGCGCCCAGCAACATATTCCCGGTGGCGTGAATTCTCCGGTTCGAGCCTTCAAAGCGGTAGGTGGTACGCCTCCATTTATCCAAAAAGCCGATGGCGCTTATCTGTTCGATGAAGACGGCAATCAATACATTGATTACGTACAATCCTGGGGGCCAATGGTATTAGGCCATAACGCGCCTCAAATCCGCGAAGCGGTGATGTCTGCCGTATCCTCAGGTTTAAGTTTTGGCGCACCAACGTCATTGGAAGTGGAAATGGCCGAGCTGGTCAGTTCGCTGGTTCCTTCCATGGAAATGGTACGCATGGTGAACTCAGGTACAGAAGCCACCATGAGTGCAATCCGACTGGCAAGAGCCCACACTGGACGCAACAAGATCATCAAATTTGAAGGTTGTTACCACGGTCATGCCGACAGCTTATTGGTAAAGGCGGGCTCTGGCGCTTTAACCTTGGGTGTTCCCAGCTCTCCGGGCGTACCGGAAGATGTGGCTAAACACACATTAACGCTGGAATACAACAACCTTGAACAAGTCCGCGACACCATGCAACAACAAGGTGATGACATCGCTTGTATCATTGTGGAACCTGTAGCCGGAAACATGAACTGTATTCCTCCTGTAGCCGGATTTTTAGAAGGACTTCGTGAAGTCTGTTCAGCACATGGCAGCGTACTGATTTTTGATGAAGTTATGACAGGCTTCCGCGTTGCTTTAGGTGGCGCTCAAGCTTATTACAACATCAAGCCCGATCTGACTTGCTTGGGTAAAGTTATCGGCGGCGGTATGCCAGTAGGTGCTTTTGGTGGTAGCAAAGAAATCATGCAGAAACTGGCGCCAAGTGGCCCGGTTTATCAAGCTGGTACATTATCAGGTAATCCTATCGCCATGACAGCAGGTTTAGCTGCATTAAAAGCCATTCAGGAACCCGGATTCTATGACACCCTTACCGCTCGCACCGAAAAGCTAGCCAAAGGCATTCAAGCCGCAGCAGACAAGCATGGCATCCCGTTAACCACCAACTATGTTGGTAGTATGTTTGGTATTTTCTTCACGGATTTGGACAAGGTCACCAATTACCAACAAGCTATTAACTGTAATACCGCACAGTTTAATGACTTCTTCCATCGCATGTTGACCAAGGGTGTGTATCTGGCTCCTGCGTCCTATGAAGCGGGCTTTATGTCGATTAGCCATAGCGACGAGATCATTGACAGAACCATCGCCATCGCTGACGAAGTATTTGGTGAGCTGACTCAATAGTCCGCTATTATTCGGATTGACTAAATTGGCGAATACTTGACCCATTGGTTGAGAATTGCATAGACTAGGGGCTCTTAAGCTTTAGGTTTAAGAGCCCCTTCTTGATAATTCAGGTAGACGATCCAGGTAGATTATAAACTGTGAATTCAGACATTTGGTTCCAGCCTCTAACCGTGATTTTGCTCATTGCCCTGCTCATTTGCTTCGGGGTAATTGGATGGCTGTATCACAGACTAAGACAGTCGAATCCACATAAATACCAACGCCCTATTGTTAAGCTTAATCTGCCTGATCCTAATGATGTACTGAACTTTCGCCAGTACGAAGATCACATCACAACCAATCATGAGATAAATGAAAAAGATCTCGACGATGACCCGGTTCTGGCCAACGCAACCTTTCATAAATTTGTCCCCAAGCAGTTTGTGCACCACTTCACCAAAGAAGGAAAACAGCAGTTAGAACTGGGGCAGGCTGACGAGGATGAAGTAGCGATTTTATTTTGTGATATTCGCGGCTTCACCACACTATCTGAAAGCATGAGTCCGCAAGAGCTGATGAATTTTCTGAACTCTTACTTTTTGCGCATGAGCGAGCCCATTCATCGTCATAATGGATTTATCGACAAGTTTATTGGCGATGCCATCATGTCGCTGTTCGATCATCCCGGCGGCTCAGCAACAGAAAAGGCGAAAGACGCTTTGCACGCCGCCATTGATTTGCGCAAAACCATTAACATCTACAACCAACACCGTAGCAACAGCGGTTATCCGCCAGTGAACATTGGCATTGGCATTCATTTTGGCCCCGCGATTCTCGGTACTATCGGCTCTCATGTGCGCATGGACACGACTGTCATTGGCGATAGCGTTAACATTGCTTACCGCCTGGAAACGCTCACCCCAATCTATAATTGCGACATCATCGTCAGTTCCCAATTGTTAGAAACGTCAGGTGCTAAGGATATCTATGAGCATAGATTACTGGATTGGGTGCGAGTGAAAGGCAAGCGTAATCCGGTCGAGATTTATGAAATTCTGGCGCATTTACCAGAAGAAGACAAAGCAAGAAAGCTTTCAACGGCACCACTCATTGAAGAAGGATTAAAAGCGCGTAAAGTGCAACATTGGGATTTAGCGTTGAAATATTTTCGTGAAGCTCAGGTTATGGATATGAATGACAAGGTCATTCGTCATCATCTGGCACAATGCCATAAAATGCGCAGTGAACCGGTTCCCGCAGATTGGGATGGTTCCTTGATGATGTAAGCACTTGCTTACATTGTTTCTCTTATTCCTCAGTTACGCCCCTAACAAAGGCAGATGCTTGATTTTGTGGTACGTCATTGCCAATTTCAGACAATGCTTTAAAGGCAGTTCAAGAACTGTGTCGTTGATACCCAGAACTAAAGCCCGGTTGCCCTGAAATTGAAACTGTTCTCCGTAAATTTCCCTGAAAGTCTCCACCAGACTTGATTGGCAATTAAAGTACAAGGCATATTGATCTGGAGATTTCGCCTTCCAATCAAATCGAACGGCACTACCGCCTTTAACTTGATAACTGGGCTCACCCCACTTCAACGATTCTTCAACCTCATCAGCACCAATTTCCTGAGCAACACTGAAAATCAACTGTCGTAAATACTCCAACTTGGGACGAACATCATCGGGATAAGAGTCGAACTTTGCCGCAACATCAAAATTCATCGAGATCGGTTCCCCCTAATCACCAAAGAGTCGCTCCCAGAAGCTTTTCTCTTCTTGAGGAACTGGTTCTGGTGGTGTGATATCACAACTTCCCGGTTGTGGTAACGCATTCAACACTGCCGGTAAAGACAAACTGCCCTTACAACCTCTTGGCACCACTGAACCAGTATCGGGATTGAAATGAGCAATACCTAATTCAGATGGAAAACGTTGTGCCAGTGACCTCGGTTGCTGCAAGCTTTGGAATTGAGTGTAAAGCGCCAAGGCTCCGCTAGCTCCGGTTAAATGCGTGGTTTCATTATCATCTTTACCAATCCAGATAGTCGCCAGAAAGTCGTGATCAAATCCGCTAAACCAGCTATCTCGATAATCATCCGTGGTTCCCGTCTTACCGGCTAAATTCACTCCCGGGAAAGCATTTTTAAGGGATTTAGCGGTTCCGGTTTGAGTCACCTTATGCAAGGCATAATTCACCAAATAGGCGGCTTCTGGTTCAACCGCAATATACTCAGGCGCATTAAACGACCACAATAACCGACCTTCATTACTACTAATTGCGGTGATCGCATGCAGTGGGATAAAACGCCCCTCATTAGCAATGGTCTGGTACATCTGATTCACTTGTAATGGCGACAAGTCCACAGCACCCAAGGTCATAGCAGGATAAGTAGGAATATTCTCCTGCACACCCAAACGAGTCATTGTTGAGGCAATATTATCGGTTCCCAACGCCATACCAAGATGCACAGTTGGCACATTCAAAGAGCCAGACAAGGCGTCCAGCAATGTGACTTTTCCCCTGAACGTTTTATCAGCATTTTGCGGTTGCCAGTATTTACCGTAACTGCTTTTCAGCTTAACGGGTTCATCCTTCAGCATGGTAGCCAGATGATAATCAAAAGGTTGTTCCAGAGCGGTCAGGTAGATAGCAGGTTTAACAAGAGAACCAATGGGACGGCGAGCATCCAAAGCACGATTAAACCCTTTATAGTCAACATCTCGACTGCCCACCAATGCCCGAAGCTCTCCAGTATCAAAATCCGTCACGACCATCGCCATTTCCAGATCTTGTAACTTACGTTGCTTTTCAACTGCGGGCAGAGCCGATTGTGCCGTTTTCTCGGCATTACGTTGCGTATGCGGATCCAAAGCAGTAAACACTCGAATACCAGATTGACGAGCATCAGGATCAGGCAAAACCTGCCTTAGTTCCCGCTTGACCTTATCCATGTAAGCAGGGTGAACTTGTCGTGCCAGTTGTGATTTGGAGACAACACCTAAAGGACGCTGCACATAATGTTCATATTCTTCCGAACTAATGTGCTCATTCTCATACAACAATCTCAGGATCAGATCTCGACGCTGGGTGACTCGGGCGGGATAACGCCTTGGGTTATAACGGGACGGCCCTTTGATAATGGCAACCAGCGTGCTAAGTTCCGCTAGCCCCAATTCCTGAATGGGACGATCGAAATAATATAAACTCGCCAAGCCGAATCCATGCACGGCTTGCTGCCCGTTTTGCCCCAGAAATACTTCATTTAAATAAGCTTCCAATATATCGTCCTTGCTATATTGCCAGTCCAGCAAGACAGACATATAGGCTTCCTTAAGCTTACGCCATAAGGATTTTTCCCGGCTAAGATACAGATTCTTGACTAACTGCTGGGTTAGCGTACTGCCACCTTGTACGGTGCGCCCTGCTGTTAAATTAGCAACCAGCGCACGAGCAATGGACAGCGGAGCAATTCCATAATGGTGATAAAAGTCTTTATCTTCGGTGAGCAATAACGCCTGAATCAATCCGGCAGGAGTATCTTGCAGGTTAATCAGCATGCGATCTTCACGGCTACCGCTAATAAAGCGCGTCGCTAACCAGGGCTCTAATTTCGCCTGAGTAAGCACTTCGCCAGATTCCATATCCATAATTCCAGCAACTTTTTCGTTTCGGATATGAATATCAAGAAATTGCCTTGCTTCAGAGTGATCGGAAAAATCAAAGGCTCGGCGAGCAATATTAAAGCGCCCGTTCCAGTAGCTGTATTCACCCGCACCAGTGGGTTTAGTCACTTTTCGGTAACCCAGCAATTCGAGCTCTTGCTGAACCTCTTTCACAGACATCGCTTCGCCGCGTTGAAACACTAATGGACGAGCATAGATTTGCGCAGGAACCTGCCACTTGTTACCCGAAAAACTCTGTTGAATTTGCACATTCAGGTAGAAGCCATAAGCCACAATAACCAGCAATAGCATTAGAGCCACTTTCCAAAGCTCTTTTTTCATCCATTGTTTAAAGCCGGCTTTAACACCACGAGCAGGCTTTACCGGGGAAGAATGATCAGCTTTTCCTTTAGGGGCAGTTTTCGCTTTAGATTGTGTTGTGGTTTGCTTTTTTGTCACCAGAATCCTGAATCCATATCCAAAATAACCTCCGTATTCTAACTCGCACCGAATCTATTGTCTTTTTCAGTTTAGGAGACATGAAACCCTGTCCATGGAATGTTCACTTTTCCAGCGATTGAGACTTCTTACGTTCCTATCCTCTGCGATACGTACTAAGCTAGCCTTATATCCACAAGAAAGTTGTAGTGACATATGAGAACCTTCTTCGCTCTCGATTTAGCCCCCAAACTCAAGCTGGATATTGCTCAGTGGTGTAATAAAGCCCTGCCCAATATGGATGGAAAGGTGGCAACCGCCAATTACCACATTACTCTGTGCTTCAACGGCAAAACCTCTGAGAATCAACTGCAAGAAATGCAAAGTGCAACTGATACACTGTTAATGAATCAGTTTGATTTGAAACTGGATGATTTCGGCTACTTCACCAAACCCAAAATCTGCTTTATTGGATGCCGGGAAATTCCTTCTCAACTACATCAATTGAATCAAAAACTGGAGCAAATTGCTCAGCAAGCGGGGTTCCGTCTCGAAAAGCGTCCTTACGTTCCTCATGTAACACTATTTCGGCGCCTACTCATGCCACCGCCAATGCCTTTGTTATCACCGAACTTTGCCATGCGAGCAGAATCATTCAGCTTATATGAGTCAATGTCGCAACGAAACGGCGTGGTCTACCGTCCCATTTTTACCTGGGAATTAGAGAGAGACTATCGCCCCAAGGCGATGCAAGGGGGTTGATTGGCTTAAAACATCTGCACATCGCTTTCAATTTTTCCGGGGGCAGAGAGTTTTTCTTCCGCGACGAGCTCTTCGTAGCAATACACTGCATTTCTACCATTCTCTTTGGCGTAATACAGGGCTTTATCGGCATGATCCAACAATACGGATTCAAAGATATTTGGAGATACTGCGGTCATACCGCCACTTACAGTCATACGTCCCACCAGAGGAAAATCGGTTTGGGAGATAGACTCTCTAAATTCTTCAACTCGATTCAAAGCATGTTCTTTGGTCGTTGGTTCCAGAATCAACACAAATTCTTCACCACCAAAACGAAAGACCAAATCCGATGCACGAAAGAAGGATTTTAATTTCTGTGCGAATGTCAGTAACACTTCGTCACCACATAAGTGACCAAATGAATCATTAACAGCTTTGAAATTATCCAAATCAAATATAACCAACCAGGGCATGTCACCATCAAGGTGATGTCGTCGAGAGATAGTGCGTTGCAACTCTTCTTGAATTCGAGATTGCATTTTGAGTAGAAACTTCAATCGACTTTCAAACGAGTGGCGACTATACAAGCCCGTTAACTTATCCCTCTCACTAGCAGTAATTAGTTCAATATAATTGCCATATATTCGGCAGAAAGCGTTAAGGAGGTTTTCCGCTTCCGAACTAAGCTTTTCGGTTTGAATAAATAAACAAGTACGCTCATCAAGAGAACCGACTGGCATCCAGATTAATGTATCACCATTATCGTTAGTGCCGCTCATACTGCTTCCATACTGGAGACACGACATCATCAAAGGATCGCATTCATGTACCAGCTCGCAAGTGCTCCAGCGGTAATTTGGCTTTTCATCGACGATTTCCAGTCCAACCTTAAGCATGACATGGCGCTTGTGTCCCGCATTAAAGGCCAGATAAATCCCTATTCTTTTTATGGGAACATACTCAGCAAGTGTGCTTAACAAGCTAAGATCCAGTGAATCTATATCACTGTTGTTCGTCAATTCTATGACTGATTCCAATATTTTGGAGTGCATCGTGCTCATCTCGAAAACCATTCACTATTAGTAAAATATAAACGATAAAAAGAATATCTCTATTAAACTTAGAATTTCGCTCTATTTTTATCAAAATGCACCCAAAACACACCTAATAAAAATCAGAAAACAAAAAGGCAAGCCCATGAAGCTTGCCTTTAAAATTATTTGTATCCTATTGTAACGGAAAAAGAGATTTACACCACAAAATGAGAGACGGCTTCGTCCAGCTTTCCAGCTGTCTTGGAAATATTCTTACTGGCGTAATAGGTTTGTTCAGTATAATTAACCGCGTTGTCTGCTAATTTATTAACAGCCCCCAGCTCAACAGACACCTGAGCAGACACTGTCACCTGTTCCTCTGTCGCGCCCATAATATCGCCATTCATGTGAGTAATCGTATTGATTGCGTCGATGATTTTCCCCAACGCCTCCTTGCTCGAAGTGGCTTGCTGCACGCACTGGTGAGCCCGATCCTGGTTTCGTGTCATGGCTGTTACGGCTTTTTTACTTTCCGTTTGTAATACGTCAATCATGCTACGAATCTGATCCGTACTCTGTTGAGTTTTGGTCGCAAGCGCCCTAACCTCATCGGCAACCACCGCAAAGCCCCGCCCGGATTCCCCAGCACGAGCCGCTTCAATAGCAGCATTCAGTGCTAGCAAGTTAGTTTGTTCGGCAATACCAATAATAACGTCCAGTACAGAGCCAATTTTCTTGCTCTCTGAAGCCAGTAGGTTAATTTCGCGCGACGTTTCCTCAACTTCATTGGATAACTGGTTAATCGTATCAACACTGTTATTCAATACCCGCTCGCATTCTTTGGCGCTTTTATCAGCGTGTTTAGACGCTTCCATTGCGCTGCTCGCGGCAGTTGAAGAGGTTTCAGATACCGCTTGCAAACGTCCACTCAATGACTCAATGGTATCCAACAGCTTCGCAATATCATTCTTCTGCTTCTGAATATCATCCAAAGAAGTACCACTATTTTCCGTTAGCTTACTAACCGTATCATTGAGATTATCTACCCCGGCTTTCGCTTCTGACACCGCTGAATGAATGGCATCCATAAAATAGCTGTAGTCTTTAGCAAAGTTACTTCTGGCATTTTTAGGGCGATAGCTGATGTTAATTCTGTCATCAACAACGGTTAAATTACCGGCTATTTCGTGCAATTCTGCATTTTGAACATCGCTGGCTTCGCCCTGATAAGCCATCCAACCTAATAATGAACTTTCAAAGACAACGTAACCGGCGTGAATTAATACGCGCTTGAAGCCAGTTTCAGGGAAGATGTACACACCAAAACCCACACCTTGCAGGTAGTTGAATAGCAAGTGGTGAGTTGCAATAACCACGGTTGCAGTCAAAATGACTTTCCAATCCCGATAGAACAGCAACAGAGCTAGCAAAGCAAACACGGCAAAGTGCGCTTCGATGACCCCGTGGGATTGATGGATCTGCAATGCAGCAAAAAACATAAGAGCTACGCCGACTGAATGACGCGCAATAGCACTCCCCGGTAGCTTGTAGATAATAAAGCCAGGAACAACAACAGACCCAAGACCGATGACAAAAAACTCGGCCCAGGTATCATGCATTCCCGACATCATAAAGGAAATAACGCCCAGTGCGACCAGCACTTTGAACATGACTTTGTCGGCTTTGGCATAATTGTCACGCATATAGTTATTCATCATTTCACCTGAATAACTCTTGCCGACATCACTAGAACGATTAGATAAGAGTTTTACATTTACAGCCTGGTTCATATCAGCTCCCCAACGGATTAGGTTGCCCTGGATTTCCAGGGACAATAGCAACCATACCCAGAGGTAAAAGGGTAATACTTCGATTTCCCATCAAAAATACTATCCAGCACCCCTTCAACAATCCCATTCTCATTTGGCAAACAAACGCCACCTTCAGAATAAGGGCCAAAGTAATTCATCTTCCCAGAGGCCTGCACTACAGCAACGGCGGGTGTCGCTGGTGGCTCTATTTCCAAAGCCAATTTCTCATATGCGACAAATTCAACCCGTTCGTAAGGTAACACATTCAACCATTGTTCCAAATATGCTTCATAGTGCTCGTGCGAACTTACCACGAAAAAAACTGTATTTTCTGAATAATTTGTAATCAAAGATCGAACATGCTCACTATTGGCCTGATCGCAGGTACAATCAGGGTTCCAAAAGTGAAAAACATAGGCTTTACTGGAATCAAGACCTGAGTATGAAGATAAATACGTATTAAGGGCTTGTGAAAACTCTCCACCTTCGAAAAAGACCTGCATTTGCTGCTCATTCTGATAAAACAAGCGCAAATCTTTTCCTTGGAAAAGAAACATTGCAACGCTGGTACCCAGCACCCAAAAAGTGAATAAAATCAATATGGATGCGGGTACTTTCGACTCCGAGTCAACTTGTGTTGCACTCATAATCACCAGCCCAAAAAGAAATTAAGAAAACAATATTAGCCTAACATCAACCAATTAGTATTCCTTCTCAATAACTTCCTTTCTATGCGTCGCTAAATATCTGGGGGTTTCTTCAGGTTTAACCTTGTGTACAAACCCTCTTCTCATCTCATGATAACTTTCATCTTCGCCAAAGAAATTAATTCGCATATTTGCAAGTTCTTCGTCACGATACTCAGAAAGAGGCTTAACACGAGAGTCTTTCGCCAGCTCATCCGCTTTATTTTCCAGATAACGGATCAAATGCTTATCGTTAGCTTTCTTCTCAGCGATTCTCACGATTTGATCATGGAAAGAAGAAGGATTGTGCTCATCCTGATAAATAACATCATCCAGCAAGCCGATTTGTTTGGCACGCTCCGCACTAATAGGCAAACAATCATCTGTCAGCTTTTTAGCCATATGCTTACCAACGCGCTTGGGAAGCAAATAAGTCCAATATTCAGAACCATATAGCCCGCCCATCGATTTGTAGTGAGGATTCAAAATAACACCTTCACGAGCAATAACCTGATCGGCACCTAATGCCATCATGACGCCACCTGCACCTGCACTACCATGCATTGCAGAAAGCACATATTTATTCGTGGTATTGATCAAAGCTTCCACAAAACTGTTGATAGCATTGATATTGCGCCAGGATTCATCAGCCGGGTCGTCTGCAGCTTCAATCACATTGAGGTGAATACCGTTCGACCAGTAATCACGTCCGCCCATCAATACGATCACTTTCGCGTCTTGACGTTTGCGAACCTCATTGAAAGCCTGGGTTAAACGCTCACACTGATCGGTAGACATAGCGCCGTTGTAGAATTCGAAGTACAAATAGGCCACATTGTTGTGTTCTCTGTACCAAATTTCTTTATAGGTCAAAGCCGTTCCGGCATAGAGCAAGTCAATGTTCGATTCAGGAACATCTTTAATCTCGTCACCCAATACCTGTGCGGCAGGCAATTTAAAGTAGTTTCCGTAAAGATCGTTTTTCTTCTTAAGGTGGGTAATCCACACGGCACCATCAACCGTAGCACGACAAATAGCACCAAAACGTTTCGCCAGAATTTTCCCAGGAGGCCCTACCATTGAACCTTCACGATGGGCGCCAAAAAGAAAATATTGATTTCCATTGATGGTATCCAGCACACCCGGAGCACCGTCAGAGCATCGGATCTTGCGCAAAATGTCATCTGCGCTATCAAACTGCCAGTTGATTGTGCGTCTGGACTGAGGCATAGGCGGTCTGAATTTGCCTTTTACGTCTCGGCGAGAATAGTCAAGCGGCTCAGGTTCGTACAAACCGTTCTCAAAACGTTTAACGACCAAGTGCATCACTTTCATGGCAGTGTTTGCCAAGTCATCACGATAAATACTGCTCTTACTGCCTTTACGCAACGCAAATTCACCCGTCGCCCAAATAGGGCCGGAATCCACTTCATCAGCAGCTTGAACCGCTGTTACCCCCCAATATGGCAACTCTTCATACAGAGCCCAATCAAGAGAAGCAGACCCTCGATCACCTTTAATCCCGGGATGCACAATAATGCAAGGTACTTCCGTCCAAATATCCTTGGGAATAATGAACTTCAGCATAGGGCACAGGATTAAATCAGGTTTAAACAGCCGAATTCCTTCTCGCAAGGTTTCATTACTTATAGCCAGTTCAATGCTTACTTCGTGTCCACGTTCCGAAAGTTCAACATGTGCTCGCTGAGTCAAACTATTATAGCTAGAGCTAAGTAACAATATTTTCATCTTCGTATACCTGTCATTACAGAAACTGATTGCCGCCCTATCCACAAGTGCTACGTGCGTCGTGCGTATCCCTTCAGCCCCGCATAACCGCGTCGCAGAGCGAACAACATAGGTAAGATGTATTAAGCACGGCAGACTCTAAGAAGGGTCAAATTATTGCTCACCAAATATTCATTTGTACAGACTTTTATTACAACTTAACAGAATAGCCTTAAAACCTAAGGCTCAGCCCCTCGGTACAGCATGACCTGCATATAATTTCTTTATGGAATAGGGACTTATATTTCCAGAGAAAAAGTGACACATGCAAACCAATTATATTTTTACCTTTGTTACACTTTAATATCTTTGAAAAAAATTCACATATATAAAGGCAAAATTTAAAGGTAGCCTAACAAATGTGAAAAGCAATTTTTCCAAAAAGAATAACAATAACCCAAAAGGAAGCCGGTTAAATTAATGGCATACTGAATTCAACGTTAAGAAATGCAGAATTGAGTGAAAAGATCAGTAAAACCGAGCGGCTATGTAAAATTATTTTCCACCATAACTCATTATGACTTTATAGAACAGTGCAAATCTTAAAAATAGAAAATCCATTGAATTGAAACAGATATACTTTTCGTTACACTCAAGCACAAAAGTCGTAAGACGATTCCGCAATATGCCAGCCACGAAAGAACAACTTAGCGTTTTATTCCGAAGTGAGTTCGCTCAAGACAACATCGTTATTAAGATGTTTGCACAATGGGAGCGACAATCCGTCATAGAATACCTGACAGAGTGTTAACGGTTTCAGATCCTGTACTGATGTCTACCGCAGATGCGGCCTTATGCGTTGCGATAAGATAATGCGAGAACCAGGCTTGGTAGCAATGGCTGTAACAACCAGTCTGAATCTTAACTTCTTGAGTAAACCTTTTTCAAACAAGGACTTATCGGTATATGCAAACTCATTAAGCTGGGAAAAACACTGGCGGTAGGTGAAGTCTATTCACCCCAACTCGGGATAAGTTGTGGTGATAAAGACAGTTAACCCATTGTTATAAATAGAGTTATTGGGAAATGTTCAAAAACGAACATTTAGAATACTTTGAGATGAGGTATTTTTTAGTAAATTTAACAAAGAAGTCGCTAAAAATAGCCATATCAAAACACTTACTTATCCCGAGTTGGGGTTATTTATACTCGAAAGGAGATAATAATGTTGTTGCTCACGCTGTAGAAACTTATTCACTATCTCCAGCATGAGCATAAAATACAGGTTATTTGTAATGGTCGGTACTGTAGTACAAAGGTTTCATTGCACCACACAGGGTTAACTTGCTGACTAATTCACCCTCAGGCGGCACAGCGGAAGACGCTGTAATGTCGGTAACACAACTGACATCTTGATAAAACAAAATCAGCTGATCATAGCTTGGAGGTAGTTGGATTTGATGCACCAATAAACGCTCTTTACTGTCCAGAATGATCGAATCATATTTGTGTTGTGGACTTGAGGGTTGTAATGATTCTTTTGTAATTTCCCGACTATAAAGCTGCTTTTCAAACTCAACCGGCATTCCCTTATAGGTTAATACTCCGCCCTTGTCATAATGCCCCATGTAAACATCCAGTTTTATGGAAACTCTTTCCCCTCTCATTAGGCGTTGAATATTAAAAGGCTCTGTTTTAACAGTCACCAAATCAGCATCTCTCACCATATAAATTAATGAGGGTTCTACTGCTTTCAGTTTATAAACCAACTGCACATTTCCCGGCTTGCTATAGGTAGGAATATTGGATGCATAAATAGTGTAACCGCCATTCACCAGGATCAGATTGTGTACCCCCATATAAGAAGGATCTAATGGCGGCGGCACATTCTCCTCTTTAGCTTGAACAAAAGTGCTTAACAAAAAAAGCAGCATCAAAGACAAAAATTTAAATTTAACTAACATAATACCTGTTCGATATGGTTTATTAGCCCAAAATGATACCCAATAGAGTAACCATCGTAGAATCTTCCTAAACGTTACTAAATTTACCAGTATTTTAAAAGTTTACTTATTGCACGTTGAGCATAAATAGCAATAACAATTAGGTCGGACAAGAATGCAGATTTCATACCCTGTGCTATAACTTTTAAAGCAGATCAATATCAGAAATAACCAAAGCATAAGGCTTATTGGCAGCCATCATTTCAAGCGCTTCTGCGCCGCTACTGGCGACATCAAAATGAAAGAGCTTCCTTAAATTACGTTGATAAGAGTTCAGAATATTAACTTCATCATCAACCAGTAAAATTCGCTCTTTCATCACCCGATACCAGAAGTGTTTTATTAGTGGAAATCAGAGCGAATAACAGGGTTAAAGCGCTCTACCTTAATACTGTAGATGCTGATAGTGAGTTTTGCGAAAAGAAATGCTGCAAAAATGGCGGGGCAAAAACAACAAAGGCGCTCGTTGAGCGCCTTTGTCTAAGATGCAATTATCAATTACTCGATAATTTTAGATACAACACCTGCACCTACTGTACGACCACCTTCACGGATTGCGAAGCGAAGACCTTCGTCCATCGCGATTGGCGCAATCAATTCAACTGTGAATTTCAGGTTGTCACCTGGCATTACCATTTCTACGCCTTCTGGCAATTCTACTGCACCCGTTACGTCTGTTGTACGGAAGTAGAACTGTGGACGGTAACCTTTGAAGAATGGAGTGTGACGACCACCTTCATCTTTACCCAATACGTATACTTCTGCTTCAAACTTGGTGTGAGGCTTGATTGAATTTGGCTTACACAATACTTGGCCACGTTCTACTTCATCACGCTTGGTACCACGAAGAAGAACACCTACGTTCTCACCCGCACGACCTTCGTCTAGAAGCTTACGGAACATCTCTACACCTGTACAAGTAGTTGTAGTCGTTTCTTTGATACCTACGATCTGAACTTCTTCACCTACTTTTACGATACCTTGCTCTACACGACCTGTTACTACTGTACCACGGCCTGAGATTGAGAATACGTCTTCGATTGGCAAAATGAACGGCTTGTCAATGGCACGCTCTGGCTCTGGAATGTAAGAATCCAATGCTTCGCCCAATTCGATGATTTTTTTCCCACTCAGCATCACCTTCCAACGCTTTCAACGCTGAACCTTTGATTACTGGCAAGTCGTCGCCTGGGAATTCGTATTCGTTTAGAAGTTCACGAACTTCCATTTCTACCAATTCCAACAACTCTTCATCGTCAACCATGTCACATTTGTTCATGAATACGATGATGTAAGGTACGCCTACCTGGCGACCCAACAAGATGTGCTCACGTGTTTGTGGCATTGGGCCATCAGTAGCAGCTACTACTAGAATCGCGCCGTCCATCTGAGCTGCACCAGTGATCATGTTTTTAACATAGTCAGCGTGTCCAGGGCAGTCTACGTGTGCGTAGTGGCGAGATGGAGTGTCGTATTCTACGTGTGAAGTAGAAATGGTGATACCACGCTCACGCTCTTCTGGTGCATTGTCGATTTGATCGAATGCTTTCGCGCTACCACCGTAGGTTTTTGCCAATACAGTAGTGATCGCTGCTGTCAAAGTAGTCTTACCGTGGTCAACGTGGCCGATTGTACCTACGTTTACGTGCGGTTTCGTACGTTCAAACTTTTCTTTTGCCATTGTTCTCTTTTCCCAAATAAAATTTAAAAATCAGTCAGCAACTTGGGATTGCTAACTAAAAGATAAGTAAAATGCTACATTCTCGATTCAATGATTGCCTTGGCAACATTGTTCGGTGCCTCTGCATAGTTCAGAAACTCCATAGAATATGAAGCTCTGCCCTGTGTTGCAGAACGCAAATCAGTGGCATAACCAAACATTTCAGACAATGGGACTTTGGCGCGAATAATCTTAATTCCGGCCACCCCGTCTTCCATACCTTCAATCATTCCACGGCGGCGGTTCAAATCACCAACCACATCACCCATCCAATCTTCAGGTGTTGTTACTTCTACCTTCATGATGGGTTCTAACAACACAGGAGATGCTTGACTGGCACCTTGCTTGAAGCCCATGGAACCGGCAATTTTAAACGCCATTTCCGATGAGTCCACATCGTGGTAAGAACCATCGTATAACGCGACTTTAACGTCAAGTACCGGGTAGCCTGCAAGCACACCGTTTTGCATTTGTTCCTGTATACCTTTGTCAACAGCAGGAATGTATTCTCTAGGAACAACACCACCTACAATCTCGTTAACAAATTCATATCCGGCGCCTTCTTCCTGGGGTTCGATTCTTAGCCATACATGACCATATTGACCGCGCCCACCAGATTGACGCACGAACTTACCTTCCACTTCCACAGATTTGCGAATTGTCTCGCGGTATGAAACCTGAGGTTTACCCACGTTACATTCCACCTTGAATTCACGCTTCATACGATCCACGATGATATCCAAGTGTAGCTCACCCATACCAGAAATGATGGTTTGCCCCGACTCTTCATCGGTGTGGACTCTGAAAGAAGGATCTTCAGCCGCTAATTTACCTAATGCAACACCCATTTTATCCTGGTCTGCTTGAGACTTAGGCTCAACAGCCACAGAAATGACAGGCTCAGGAAACTCCATTCTTTCCAAAGTAATAATATGCTCTGGATCGCATAGGGTATCTCCGGTTGTTACATCTTTTAAGCCGATAGCAGCAGCGATGTCTCCTGCGCGAACTTCTTTTAGTTCTTCACGATCTTTAGCATGCATTTGCACGATTCGACCAAAGCGCTCTTTCTTCTCTTTCACCGAGTTATAGACAGCGTCACCAGAATTAACAACGCCAGAATAACAACGGAAGAAAGTCAAAGTACCAACGAATGGGTCTGTCGCAATTTTAAATGCCAAGGCAGAAAACGGCGCTTTGTCATCCGCAGGACGCTCAGCCTCTGTTTCATCCTTGTCATTCAACACACCTTTAATCGGCGGAATATCTGTAGGAGCAGGTAAAAATTCTACAACCGCGTCCAGAACGGCTTGAACACCTTTGTTCTTGAACGCTGAACCACATGTCGCCAATACGATTTCGTTATTCAAAGTACGAATACGTAGACCTTGTCGAATTTCCGCTTCGCTCAATTCACCTTCTTCAAGGTATTTATTCATGAGTTCATCGTTTGCTTCCGCAGCAGCTTCGATCATTTCGATACGTAGCTCTTCTGCATCATCAAGCAATTCAGCTGGAATATCTTCATAAGAGAAGGTCATTCCCTGGTCTTCATCATTCCAGTTAATGGCTTTCATCTTAATAAGGTCAATAACGCCCTTAAAGTTTTCTTCCGCTCCAATATTCAAATGAATAGGAACACAGTTTGCACCGAGGCGCTTACGGATTTGATTCACAACACGTTTAAAATCCGCACCCGCACGATCCATCTTGTTGATGAAAACCAAACGAGGAACGTTATATTTATCGGCTTGACGCCATACAGTTTCAGATTGTGGCTCAACACCAGATGAGCCACAGAAGACAACTACAGCACCGTCTAATACCCGTAACGAACGTTCAACTTCAATGGTGAAGTCTACGTGTCCTGGAGTATCAATGATATTGATACGGTGTTGATCAAACTGACTTTGCATCCCTTGCCAAAAGCAAGTGGTTGCCGCAGAAGTAATGGTAATACCACGTTCCTGCTCTTGTTCCATCCAGTCCATAGTGGCTGCGCCATCATGAACTTCACCGATCTTGTGTGAAAGACCCGTGTAAAACAACACACGTTCAGTCGTGGTCGTTTTACCCGCATCTACGTGAGCACAAATCCCAATATTACGATAGCGTTCTATAGGGGTAGTACGTGCCATAGTTTCCTCTCAAATAGCTTACGAATAATCTTAAGCAGATGACTACCAGCGATAGTGAGCGAATGCTTTGTTCGCTTCAGCCATGCGGTGAACATCTTCACGTTTCTTAACAGCAGTACCTTTGTTTTCTGCTGCATCCAGCATTTCTGCTGCCAAACGATGTGCCATTGATTTTTCGCCACGCTTACGTGCAGCGTCTACCATCCAGCGCATACCCAATGCATTACGACGAACTGGGCGTACTTCAACAGGAACCTGATAGGTAGAACCACCAACACGACGAGATTTAACCTCGACAGATGGACGAATGTTATCTAGCGCTTCTTCAAAAACAACCAAGTGGTCTTTGCCTGATTTCTCAGCAGCAATTTCCAAAGCACCGTAAACGATTTTCTCAGATGTGGATTTTTTGCCGTCTAACATGACAACATTAATAAACTTGGCAAGCAATTGTGATCCGAACTTAGGATCAGGTAGGATTTTACGTTGTCCTACGACTCTTCTTCTAGGCATCTTAATTCTCCGAAAATTTTCAGGTATTACCCAAAACAGTTAATGTTTATTGTTTGGCCTTACTAACGGAGAACCGTTAAGACTTGGGCCTTTTCGCCCCATATTTGGAACGTGCTTGTTTGCGATCTTTAACACCTGCGCAGTCAAGCGTTCCGCGAACAGTGTGATAACGTACACCTGGCAGGTCTTTAACACGACCACCACGAATAAGAACAACACTGTGCTCTTGCAGGTTGTGACCTTCACCACCGATGTATGAACTTACTTCAAAGCCATTCGTTAAACGAACACGGCATACTTTACGTAGTGCAGAGTTTGGCTTCTTTGGAGTGGTTGTATATACGCGAGTACACACACCACGACGTTGTGGGCAAGCTTGCAATGCAGCAACGTTGCTTGGAACAACCTTGTTGCGGCGCGGCTTACGCACTAACTGGTTAACTGTTGCCATTAAATTAGCTCCTAATTACAACATATTTTTCAAGACGGAAGCGCTGCGAACAACACTTCAAACAAAAAATCCACAATAGCCCCATAATTGGGGTCGCGGAATTCTAAAGACCTAAGCAGGGACTGTCAACAATTTGGGGGATTTTCAGGCAGATTAAGCGATTCTAGAGGGCTAATAATCGATAACGAGTGTAAAGCTAGAGTCACTATTCAGAGAAAGAGGGTCAAACCTCTGAATCAGCGCTGTAGAAAATAGAAACCCCGGTCTTGCGATCGGGGTTTAAAAAATCTGGAAAGCTCAAAGAGTTTCCCTAACGGGTATTATTCTTCAATAGAAGGCATATCCGTTGAAACTTCCGCATTTAACGCTTCCGTCAACGCCTGTTCTGCTTCTTCAGCCGATACAGACAACTCTTCTTCCATACCTGACATACGCTTTTGAGCACGACGTTTATGGTATGACAAACCTGTACCTGCCGGAATCAAGCGACCAACAATAACGTTTTCTTTCAGACCACGAAGATCGTCACGCTTACCTTGAACAGCAGCTTCTGTTAGTACGCGAGTTGTTTCCTGGAACGACGCAGCAGAAATAAATGATTCAGTTGAAAGCGAGGCTTTAGTAATACCCAGCAATTGAACCTCATATTCCGCAGGCATCTTGCCTTGTTTTTCCAACTCACGGTTAGCAATGCTAACGTCAGAAACTTCACACTGTTCACCTTCAAGGAACATACTGTCACCAGGATGAGTAATAACGCACTTACGCAACATTTGGCGAATAACAACCTCAATGTGCTTATCGTTAATTTTTACGCCCTGTAGACGGTAAACTTCCTGAACCTCGTTAACAATGTAGTTAGACACTGCACTGATACCACGTAGACGCAAAATGTCATGTGGGGATTCTGGTCCGTCGGCAATGACTTCACCACGTTCAACGCGCTCACCTTCAAACACGTTAAGTTGACGCCATTTAGGGATCATCTCTTCATACTGTTCACCTTTCTCAGGTGTAATGATCAAGCGCTTCTTACCTTTGGTTTCTTTACCGAAACCAACCGTACCAGAAACCTCTGCCAAAATAGCAGGTTCTTTAGGCTTACGAGCTTCGAACAAGTCAGCAACGCGCGGTAGACCACCCGTGATGTCGCGTGTTTTCGAACTTTCCTGAGGAATACGCGCTAACACGTCACCAGGGCTCGCCGTAGCACCATCAGAAATTTCGATGGTAGTAAAGCTTGGTAAGCGAATTTCCTGTAAACCAACTTCTTCAATATCCAAAATCAGTTTAGGTTCTTTCGCAGCGGCTTTCGCCAAATCTTTAACAACGATACGTGACAGACCAGTGATGTCATCTTGCTGCATCTCAGTGTTACTGTCGTCAACGTCAGAGAAGTTAACTTTCGCTGTACGTTCAGTTACGATTGGATGCGAATGCGGATCCCAGTTAGCAACGATATCACCAGATGTAACTTTTGCACCATCATCAACGCTCAATATCGCACCATAAGGCACTTTATAGCGCTCTTTTTCACGACCGAATTCATCAATAACGGTTAGTTCAGTTGAACGTGAAACGATAACTAACTTGCCGTCTGTGTTACGTACGTTTTTAGAGTTATGAAGCTTCAAGCTACCGTTGTTCTTAATTTGAACACTGTTTTCCGCCGAGGCTCTTGATGCTGCACCACCGATGTGGAACGTACGCATCGTCAACTGTGTACCAGGCTCACCGATTGATTGAGCAGCGATAACACCAACTGCTTCACCAGCCGCAACCATATGACCACGAGCAAGGTCACGACCATAACACTTGGCACAAACACCAAAGTCATTGTCACAGGTAATTACTGAACGAACGATAATTTGGTCTACAGAGTTGGCTTCCAACAAATCAACCAGTTTTTCGTCCAGAAGAACATTACGCTCAACCAGGATTTCAGTGGTTCCAGGCTTAACAACATCTTCTGCAACAACACGGCCCAATACGCGCTCACGCAATGGTTCTACAACGTCACCACCTTCAATAAGAGGCTTCATCACGATACCTTCGAAAGTACCGCAATCATCAGCGTTGATTACTACGTCTTGTGCAACGTCAACCAAACGACGAGTCAGGTAACCCGAGTTTGCTGTTTTCAATGCTGTATCGGCCAAACCTTTACGAGCACCGTGAGTTGAGATGAAGTACTGTAGTACGTTCAGACCTTCACGGAAGTTTGCCGTAATCGGTGTTTCGATGATTGAACCGTCCGGTTTAGCCATCAAGCCACGCATACCAGCCAACTGACGAATCTGAGCGGCACTACCACGAGCACCAGAGTCAGCCATCATATAAACTGAGTTGAAAGAGTCTTGCTCTTCCATTTCGCCATTACGGTTCATAACCTGTTCTTTAGACAGGTTTGACATCATGGCTTTAGAAACGCGTTCGTTAGCAGCAGACCAAATATCGATTACTTTGTTGTAACGTTCACCCGCTGTTACCAAACCAGATTGGAACTGCTCCTGAATTTCAGCAACTTCGGCTTCTGCGCTTTCGATAATTTCAGATTTTTCATCTGGAATAACCATGTCATCGATACCGATAGATGCACCCGCTTTCATCGCGTAGTGGAATCCGGTATACATGATTTGGTCAGCGGTCAATACTGAGTATTTCAAGCCCAGACTACGGTAACAAGCGTTCAATAAGCGAGAAATGGCTTTTTTACCCATAGGCTGGTTCATCAGGTCAAATGGTAAACCTTCAGGTAAGCACAAGGACAAAATGGCACGACCAACAGTGGTATCAACCAGTTTAATTTCTTCAGAACGGTTGCCGTCTTTATCAATAGTAACCTGGTTAAGACGAACTTTAACGCGCGCATGTAGTTCTGCAACTCCGGTACGGTAAGCTTTTTCAGCTTCCTTAGGACTTGCGAATACCATGCCTTCACCCGGTGCATTAACACGCTCACGAGTCATATAATACAAGCCCAATACAACGTCCTGAGATGGTACGATGATGGGTTCACCGTTTGCAGGTGACAAGATGTTGTTGGTAGACATCATTAAAGCACGAGATTCTAACTGTGCTTCAATCGTCAACGGTACGTGTACCGCCATTTGGTCACCGTCGAAGTCGGCGTTATAAGCCGCACACACCAGCGGGTGCAACTGAATCGCTTTACCTTCGATTAGAATCGGTTCAAAAGCCTGGATACCCAATCTGTGAAGAGTAGGAGCACGGTTCAATAATACCGGATGCTCACGGATAACCTCGTCAAGAACGTCCCAAACTTCCGGCGCTTCGCGCTCTACCATCTTCTTGGCAGCTTTAATGGTTGTCGCCAAACCGCGACCTTCCAATTTGCCGTAGATGAAAGGCTTGAACAATTCCAAAGCCATCTTCTTGGGAAGACCACACTGGTGCAAACGCAAAGTAGGACCAACTGTAATTACAGAACGGCCTGAATAGTCAACACGTTTACCCAACAAGTTCTGACGGAAACGACCTTGCTTACCTTTAATCATGTCAGCAAGCGATTTCAGAGGGCGCTTGTTAGAACCAGTAATCGCACGACCGCGACGACCATTATCCAACAAGGCGTCTACCGCTTCTTGCAACATACGTTTTTCGTTACGAACGATGATGTCAGGCGCAGCCAAATCCAACAAACGCTTCAAACGGTTGTTACGGTTGATAACGCGACGATACAAATCGTTCAAATCTGAAGTTGCGAAACGACCACCGTCCAGAGGTACCAATGGACGCAAATCCGGTGGCAATACTGGCAATACCGTCATGATCATCCACTCAGGCTTGTTACCTGATTGCTGGAATGCTTCCAGTAGCTTCAGACGCTTAGTAACCTTTTTACGCTTGGTTTCAGATGTAATGCTTGGCAGTTCTTCACGCATTGAAGCAACATCAGAATCGACATTCAAATCCAGTAACAGGTCGAAAATCGCTTCCGCACCCATTTTGGCTTCGAACTCGTCGCCGTGCTCTTCCAATGCATCCAGATATTCTTCTTCAGTAAGAAGTTGGCTACGCTCAAGGGTAGTCATACCTGGCTCAGTCACCACGTAAGATTCAAAGTACAATACGCGTTCAATGTCACGTAATGTCATATCCAGCATCAAACCGATACGGGATGGCAATGATTTCAAAAACCAAATGTGGGCAACTGGACTGGCCAATTCAATGTGACCCATACGCTCACGACGCACTTTAGTCAGTGTTACTTCAACACCACATTTTTCGCAGATAACACCGCGATGCTTAAGGCGCTTGTACTTACCACACAAGCACTCGTAATCTTTTGTAGGGCCAAAAATACGGGCACAGAACAAACCGTCACGCTCTGGTTTAAAGGTACGGTAGTTAATGGTTTCTGGCTTTTTAACTTCACCGAATGACCATGAACGGATCATATCTGGTGACGTCAGACCGATTCGGATCTGATCGAATTCTTCTGTTTTATTTTGCTGTTTGAGAAACTTTAGTAAGTCTTTCACAATGTTCTCCCGACGGAGTCAACCAACCTGACAGGGCTGCGCGAATATCGCTTGCAGCCCTTACCAACTGCTCTTTCTTTATGGCTTCTATTCAACATAGAAGCCACAGAGCGCCCTATTGTTCTTCCAACTCGATGTTGATACCCAGAGAACGAATCTCTTTCAACAATACGTTGAAAGATTCCGGCATTCCGGGTTCCATACGGTGATCCCCGTCCACGATGTTCTTATACATCTTGGTACGACCATTCACGTCATCGGACTTAACAGTCAACATTTCTTGAAGAGTATAAGCAGCACCGTAAGCTTCAAGTGCCCACACTTCCATCTCCCCGAAACGCTGTCCACCGAACTGTGCTTTACCACCCAACGGCTGTTGAGTAACCAAGCTGTACGAACCTGTAGAACGAGCATGCATTTTGTCGTCAACCAAGTGGTTCAACTTCAGCATATACATGTAACCTACAGTAACCGGACGCTCGAATTGTTGGCCTGTACGACCGTCGTATAGTCTGATCTGGCCACTTTCAGGCAAATCAGCCAACTTCAACAACTCTTTGATTTCAGCTTCAGTAGCACCATCGAATACTGGCGTAGCAGTCGGTACACCACGACGCAGGTTTTCAGCCAAGCGTCTTACTTCGTCATCAGTAAAGGTTGATAAATCAACTTCCTGACGACCAGTACCGGAGTTATATACTTCTTGCAGGAACTCGCGTAATTTCGCCAATTCTTGCTGTTCTTTGATCATGCGATCAATCTTCACACCCAAGCCGTTTGCAGCCATCCCCAAGTGAGTTTCAAGGATCTGACCGATGTTCATACGTGAAGGTACACCCAGAGGGTTCAATACGATATCAACCGGCGTGCCGTTTTCATCGTAAGGCATATCTTCAACTGGCTGGATAGACGAGATAACACCCTTGTTACCGTGACGACCCGCCATTTTGTCACCCGGTTGAATTTGACGCTTAACAGCCAGGTAGACCTTAACGATCTTCAATACACCTGGAGCAAGGTCGTCACCTTGAGTGATCTTGCGACGTTTCGCTTCAAACTTCTTATCGAAGTCTTCTTTGGTTTCTGCGTATTGGTCAGCGCTTTGTTCCAACTCAGACTGTGCATCTTCGTTTTGTAGTGGAATATCGAACCATTTTTCTCTTGGCAGAGTATTCAACTTATCTTCCGACACGCCGTTGTTAATTAACAAGTTACGTGTACGGGCAAAGATGCCGTCTGCCAAAATACCAAATTCGTCCCCCAGGTCTTTCTTGACCTGACGAAGTTGCATGTCTTCGATTTCCAAAGCACGCTTGTCTTTTTCTACGCCATCACGAGTGAAGACCTGTACGTCGATAACTGTACCGTGAACACTGTTAGGTACACGCAAAGAGGTATCTTTAACGTCAGACGCTTTCTCACCGAAAATAGCACGTAATAGTTTCTCTTCTGGCGTCAGTTGAGTTTCACCTTTAGGTGTTACTTTACCTACCAGAATGTCACCACCTTTAACTTCTGCACCGATATAAACAACACCAGATTCATCCAGTTTGCTTAGTGCAGACTCACCCACGTTAGGAATATCAGAGCTGATTTCTTCAGGCCCTAATTTAGTGTCACGAGCAATACAGCTCAATTCCTGAATGTGGATGGTTGTGAAACGGTCTTCTTGAGCTACACGCTCAGAAATCAGGATCGAGTCCTCGAAGTTGAAGCCGTTCCAAGGCATAAATGCGATGCGCATGTTCTGACCAAGCGCCAATTCACCCAAATCGGTTGAAGGGCCATCAGCCAATACATCACCAGCAACAATGGGTTCACCAACGTTTACTGTAGGCTTTTGGTTGATACAAGTGTTTTGGTTAGAACGCGTATATTTAGTCAGGTTGTAGATGTCGATACCGGCTTCACCCGCAACCATTTCGTTATCATTTACTTTGATAACAATACGGCTGGCGTCAACGTAATCAACAACACCACCACGCTTGGCAACAACGGTTACGCCTGAGTCGATAGCAACCGTTTTCTCCATACCAGTACCAACCAGAGGCTTCTCAGCTCTTAGTGTAGGTACGGCTTGACGTTGCATGTTCGATCCCATCAAGGCACGGTTTGCGTCATCGTGTTCAAGGAACGGGATAATACTGGCAGCAACTGAAACGATCTGTTGCGGCGCAACGTCCATGAATTTAATGTCTTCTTTAGACATCAAGGTGAATTCACCTTTATGACGACATGGAACCAGGTCATCAGCCAAACGACTGTCTTCAGTTAATACCGCGCTTGCCTGAGCGATTGGGTATAAACCTTCTTCGATGGCTGACAAATACTCAACGTCATCCGTTACGATACCATCAACAATCTTACGGTATGGCGTTTCCAGGAAACCGTAATCGTTGGTACGGGCATAACAAGACAATGAGTTGATCAAACCGATGTTTGGACCTTCAGGAGTCTCGATAGGACATACACGACCATAGTGAGTTGGATGTACGTCACGAACCTCAAAGCCGGCACGCTCACGAGTCAAACCACCAGGACCTAATGCAGAAACACGACGTTTATGTGTAACTTCTGACAATGGGTTGTTTTGATCCATGAACTGAGACAATTGGCTTGAACCAAAGAACTCTTTAACCGCAGCAGAAATTGGCTTGGCGTTGATCAGGTCTTGAGGCATTACATTGTCTAAATCGCCCAAGCTCAAGCGTTCTTTTACTGCTCTTTCAACACGAACCAAACCGACACGGAACTGGTTCTCAGCCATCTCACCAACACTACGGATACGACGGTTACCCAAGTGGTCAATATCATCAACATCATCTTTACCGTCACGGATAGCAATCAGCTGTCTCATAACGTCGATAATGTCCATTTTACTCAATGTACCTTCACCAATCAGTTCTTCTCGGCCTAAGCGGCGGTTGAACTTCATACGACCGACTGAGGAAAGGTCATAACGTTCTTCAGAGAAAAACAAGTTGTCGAACAATGCTTCAGCAGCATCTTTCGTTGGCGGTTCACCAGGACGCATCATGCGGTAGATCTCTACCAATGCTTCCAATCTGTTGCTACTAGGGTCTATACGAACAGTATCAGAAATGTATGAACCATGATCCAAATCGTTGATGTACAGAGTTTCAAAACTGTCGAAACCAGCCTGGGTAATTGCATGAATATTTTCCAGGGTTACTTCATCGTTAGCATTTACGATGATTTCACCGGTTTTCTCATCAATGTAATTAACAGCGTAAACACGCCCTAACAGGAATTCTGCTGGAACTTCCAGTTCAGCAATGCCTGCTTTTTCCATTTGACGAGTGTGGCGAGCAGATACACGACGGCCAGCTTCTACAAGCACATTACCTTCGGCATCTTTAATATCGAACTTCGCAGTTTCACCACGCAAACGATCCGGTACGATACTCATCAGGAATGACTTCTCTGAGATACGAACCGTTTCTTTTTCGAAGAACAAGCTCAGAATTTCTTCTGTGCTCATATCCATTGCACGCAAGACAATTGTTGCAGGCAGCTTACGGCGACGATCGATACGAACAAAGAGATTATCTTTAGGATCGAATTCGAAGTCTAACCAGGAGCCACGGTAAGGAATAACACGAGCGTTATATAACACCTTACCAGAAGAGTGAGTCTTACCACGGTCGTGATCGAAGAATACACCGGGTGAACGGTGCAACTGAGAAACGATAACACGTTCAGTACCATTGATAACAAAAGTGCCGGTGTCCGTCATTAACGGAATTTCACCCATATACACTTCTTGTTCTTTGATATCTTTTACAGTGCCTGGCGCTGCTTCTCTATCATAGAGAACCATACGCAATTTAACCCGTAGAGGGGCAGAATAAGTCAAGCCTCGAATTTGACATTCTTTCACATCAAATACTGGCTCGCCTAGGCGATAATTCACATATTGCAACTCTGAACTGCCAGAGTAGCTTTTAATTGGGAATACCGAACGGAACGCCGCTTCCAGGCCGTATTGGCCTTCTGGATCAACTTCTATGAACTTACGAAATGAGTCAAGTTGAATAGAAAGAAGGTATGGGATTTCCAATACCTGTGGGCGTTTGCCAAAGTCCTTGCGGATACGTTTCTTTTCGCTATAAGAGTAAACCATGGATTCCTCAGTCTGCTGATTTTTGACCCTAGTTGCCGACTGTTTAGCGTAGCGGCAATTCTCAGCACCGTTTTAGTAACGTTTACCGACCCAATAAACCTAAATACCTTAGGTGTATATGGATTATTTTTTAGATAACGCTTCCTGACGCTTTATAAGGATAGGCAATCAACGGTGAAGCTGCACTATCCCACAGCGCAAAAAGGCTGGTGGTTAATTAACCACCAGCCTGTGCCATTTCTGGCTGTAAACTGTTTTGCAACAGATTACTTAACTTCAACAGTTGCACCAGCTTCTTCAAGTTCTTTTTGAAGTGCTTCAGCTTCTGCTTTAGAAATGCCTTCTTTGATTGCTTTAGGAGCAGCTTCAACCAACTCTTTAGCTTCTTTAAGGCCAAGACCAGTTGCGCCACGAACAGCTTTGATAACAGCAACTTTGTTAGCGCCGAAAGCAGTCATAACAACGTCGAACTCAGTCTTTTCTTCTGCAGCTTCAGCAGCAACAGCAGGACCAGCAGCAACTGCAACAGCTGCAGTAGCTTCAACGCCGAATTTTTCTTCTGCTGCTTCGATTAGCTCAACCAATTCCATAACTGGCATTTCAGCAATCGCATTCAAGATATCTTCTTTAGTTAGAGCCATTTCTCTAAACTCCTGGGTTAAAAATGTTAAAACAAATATTCAAGTCTTAAAGACGCTAAATTATTTAGTGTCTTTGATAGCCGCCAGCACGCGAACAAATTTGGTAGGTACTTCGTTGATAGTACGAACAAATTTGCCAACAGGTGCTTTGAAGGTAGCAAGAAGTTTTGCCAGAGCTTCGTCGCGAGTCGGAAGTGATGCAACCGCATCTAACTTTTCTGGACCAAGTAAGCCACTACCGATTGACAATGCTGTTACTTTTAACTTGTTGTCTTTCTTTTCTTTCGAAAAATCTTTGAAAAGACGAGCCGCACCACCTGGAGCTTCCATAGAGAAGCCATAGATAAGTGGACCAGTTAAAGCACTGTCCATATCAGCGAACTTACTGTCGGCTAAAGCGCGTTTTGCCAAAGTGTTTCTGATAACTCTCAGATATACACCTTGCTCACGAGCCTTAACACGCAGAGCAGTCAAGTCTGCTACTTCCATTCCGCGATATTCAGCGACGGCGACGGATAGCGCTTGAGACGCTACGTTGCTTACTTCAGCAACGATCTCTTTTTTTGCTGCTAAACCTAATGCCACTGAGATCACCTCTTAGTTACCGGGAATCAGACGAACTTCATCCCAAGTTTCATAGATTGGCAACACGTCATTCTGTTTCCAGCTTCGGTGCTACCGTTCCACGGTGTTCATTTCCCCAGAGAGTCTGAGCTGAACTACCGTCTGCGTAGGCTTTCACGATTAAGCATTTACTCTATGAGTATTTGCGCCTACGGTCTTGGACGGGAACCTGAATTCCGGTTAGGAATATTCAGGCTCCAACCCACATTCGATTAAACTGCCAACGAACTTTGGTCGACAGATACGCCTGCACCCATAGTGGTGCTCAGGCTGATTTTCTTAAAGTAAGAACCTTTTGCACTTGAAGGCTTGGCTTTCTTAAGCGCGTCCAACAATGCTTCCAGGTTTTCCTGGATTTGCTTAGGTTCAAAAGATGCCTTACCGATGCTAGCGTGGATGATACCGTTCTTATCGTTACGGTAACGAACCTGACCCGCTTTTGCATTCTTAACCGCAGTTACAACATCAGGAGTAACAGTGCCAGTTTTAGGGTTAGGCATAAGGCCACGAGGGCCAAGGATTTGGCCTAATTGACCCACAACGCGCATTGCATCAGGAGAAGCAACAACAACATCGAAGTTCATTTCGCCTTTTTTGACTTGCTCAGCCAAATCTTCCATACCGACTACGTCAGCACCCGCTGCTTTAGCAGCTTCGGCAGCAGCGCCCTGAGTAAATACCGCTACGCGCACATCTTTACCAGTACCGTGAGGCAATACTGTTGCACCACGAACGTTTTGGTCAGATTTACGAGCGTCGATGCCCAGGTTTACTGCAACATCCATGCTTTCAGCGAACTTGGCGGTTGCCAATTCTTTCAATAATGCAATAGCTTCATTGATTTCATAATCTTTAGTTGCATCTACCTTTTCACGGATAGTACGCATACGTTTAGTTAGCTTTGCCATGAATTAGCCCTCCACCTTTAGACCCATACTACGTGCAGTACCAGCAATAGTACGAACACCAGCTTCCATATCGGCAGCTGTCAGGTCAGGTTTTTTCGTAGTAACAATCTCTTCCAACTGAGCACGGGTAACTGTACCCACTTTGTCAGTATTAGGACGACCAGAACCACTCTTAATGCCAGCAGCTTTTTTCAACAAGAAAGATGCTGGTGGAGTTCTAGTTTCAAAAGTGAAAGAGCGATCTTCATAAACAGAGATCTGTACAGGGATAGGCATCCCTTTTTCCAGGCTTTCTGTTCTAGCGTTAAATGCTTTACAGAATTCCATGATGTTCACACCATGCTGACCCAAAGCAGGACCAACTGGTGGACTTGGGTTTGCAGCGCCAGCGGCAACCTGCAACTTAATCAAGCCAACAATTTTCTTAGCCATTTCGGTTGTCTCTCAATGTGGGTTAAACGCCTCGCAAGTAATGAGTTTACCTGCTCAAACGGCTTCCCGTGTTATAAAAGGCCGCAGATTATATTTTAATCTCACTGGCCTGACAAGCATTATTGAGCTCTTTTTTAAATATTGGTCTTGATTTTGCTTTACGGAAAATGATGGTGATATTTTCAGATAGTTAACTGACTGAAAACACGCCGAAAAACTGACAGTATTTATAGTGCAAGGACTATCCTTTGGCAACTATATAAAGTAGGTGTACAAGGAATCTTTACAAACTGGAAAAGGGGCCGATGCTTTTTTTCCTGAATTTTCATAAATAAGGGACTGAAAAAAGAAAAGCGAGCAACTTGTGCTCGCTTTCGAAATTTCTCTGTGACCAAAGTAAATTTCTTGAGTTTAAGACTCAGTAACTCAGTCTTACCCCTTCTCTACCTGACTGAACTCTAGCTCAACAGGAGTAGAACGGCCAAAGATCAAAACAGAGACTTTCAAACGGTTCTTCTCGTAGTCGACTTCTTCGACTACACCATTGAAGTCTGCAAAAGGACCATCGGTAACACGAACCACTTCGCCCGGCTCGAACAATGTTTTTGGCTTTGGCTTATCAACCGACTCTTCAAGACGATTCAAGATAGCGTCAGCTTCGCGCTTGCTGATTGGTGCAGGGCGATCCGTTGTACCACCAATGAAACCAAGAACTCGAGGAACACTTTTCACCAAGTGCCATGAGTCATCGTTCATTTCCATTTCAACCAATACATAGCCTGGGAAAAACTTGCGTTCGCTCTTACGCTTTTGACCGGCACGCATTTCTACGACTTCTTCAGTAGGTACAAGGATTTCTCCGAAGTACTCTTGCATCTCGTGCATTTTGATGTGTTCTTCAAGAGTTTTCTTAACTCTGCCTTCATAGCCTGAGAAAGCTTGTACAACGTACCAACGTTTTTCTGACATTAGATACCCACTCCTGTGATAAATGAAACCACGCGAACAGCAATGCCATCTAAACCCCACAACAACAGAGCCATGACAAAGGTCGCTACCATAACAATCATAGTCGTTTGAGTGGTTTCCTGGCGAGTGGGCCAAACAACTTTGCGTACTTCGATGCGGGCTTCAGAAGCAAAATTCACAAATTGCGTTCCTTTACCTGTTTTCGATGCGATAAGTAAAGCTACGATTACAGCAACAACAACACCGACTGCCCGGATTAATACTGATGCCTGATCAAAATAATAATTACCGCCTACCGCAGCAGTAAGTAACACAATCACCAGTAACCATTTGAACATGTCAAATGAACCAGCATTGTTGGCCGCATTCTCACTCATTTCTAAACCTTTTCTGTACGTTACACGTCGCTTAATTCTGGCAGGGGTGGAGGGACTCGAACCCCCAACCATCGGTTTTGGAGACCGCTGTTCTACCAATTGGAACTACACCCCTAAAATCTCTTCCCTATCCCTTCCTTCGTAAAAACCAAGCATTCGAG
The DNA here is from genome assembly GCF_019900845.1 of Paraneptunicella aestuarii. Lineage (NCBI taxonomy): Bacteria > Pseudomonadati > Pseudomonadota > Gammaproteobacteria > Alteromonadales > Alteromonadaceae > Paraneptunicella > Paraneptunicella aestuarii. Next base: position 4,264,004 of record NZ_CP074570.1, read on the forward strand.
CTACAACCACATTACCTCTGTGAACTGCTCTTCGTTATTTGGGAAAGCTCAGAGCCACGAAAAAGGAGGGAGCGGTATTATACTCATTAGTGGAAATGATACAAGCTAGAGCGAGAGGATATTACTTATAAGCAAAACGATGAGTAATAAAATCAGGGGATTGTCGGCCAAGAAACCCCCCAAAACAGGGGTAGAACAGCACGCGATGATACGAAGACAGCTTACTTATACCTGTCAAGAACCCGTAAACGACCACGATCTTGTTCTGGCAGGCTACGTTTAAAGCCGTTGATATATTCAGGTCTAGCTCGCACTTCCTCTAACGCCTTTGTTAAAGCGTCAACGACCGCTTTATCAGTGTTAATGTTCGCAGCAAGGTAAACATCGCGATCAAAATCTTCCGGGAAAAACTGTACGGACAATTGTGTTTCATCAAAACCATAGGCTTTAGCAAGGGGATGAATGAGTGTCAGATCTCCAACAAATAAATCAATTTTACGGCTGAACATCAGGTTCACAAGCTCTTTCAGAGTACCTCGTAAAATGAAATTTTCATCTTCTTTAAACCCCAGATCAATAAAATACTGTTGAGTAAAATCCTCCCTGATTACCCCTAAACGCCATTTTTTAACATCATCAAATGTTTTTAGTTTTATGTCTGTTCGATCTGAAAGATGAACGAAACCCAGCTTAAAGTGACCAATAGCCCCAATCCAGGCGAAATGTCTTTCGCGATTTTGAGTTCTTAAAATAGAGTAAATCAGAGTATTTTTATTGTTCTTGGCAATATTGTAAGCTCTAGCCCAAGGATAAACTTTAAAGTTCGCTTCTAACCCTGCTGTTGCTAATACATCTCTGACAATTTCGGTGCTTCTGCCACGCAATTCCCCGTCAACCATATACTGCAATGGAGGTGTTTCTTCGGTAACAACCTCCAAAGTCTCAGCATAAGCTCCATAGCAAAATAACGTAGCCCAAAACCAAAAAACGAATAAAAATCGATACATGAATAGCCAGGTACTAATGGCAGTTGTCTAAGTATAGAACATGAAAAAGCGCTTTAGGAGAAGAATCATTAAAATATGAACTTTCATGCTATAACTTCGCTCAAAGAACATGACTTTTAATATAAATTCACCCTTTTGCAGCAAATAATTGACCGAAAGTGCTATAAATTGACAAAATTTCTGTAAATCCTGCAAAAACCCTTAATGGATAGCGTACTATTTACGATAACCGTACCGGTTTAATAACATTTATCTATTAAAAAAAGAGAGCGCATCAGGAACAGCTATGACAGAGCTTACCATTATCCAACCCGACGATTGGCATGTTCATCTTAGAGATAACGACATGCTTCCCGAAACAGTGCCAGCAACGGCTAGATGCTTCAGAAGAGCCATTGTAATGCCAAACCTGGTTCCTCCTGTCACCAATGCTGAAATGGCTCTGCAGTATCGCTCAAGAATTGAAGCGGCTGCTCCAGCCGGAAGTGATTTTGAACCTCTATTAACGCTTTATCTTACAAATAAAACGCTCCCCGAAGATATTATTACGGCTAAACGGGCAGGCATTCTCGCTGCCAAGCTTTATCCTGCCGGTGCAACGACCAACTCCGATGCGGGTGTAGCTTCTTTATCAGCTCTCTACCCTGTTTTCGAAACGATGGCGGAACAGGGGATGTTGTTACTGGTTCATGGCGAAGTGACTGAATCTCACGTGGATATTTTTGATAGAGAGCAGCGCTTTATCGATGAACACCTGCGTGCTATCGTCGAAACCATCCCCAGCCTCAAAGTGGTGATGGAACATATCACGACTAAAGACGCCGTCGAATTTGTAAGTGGTGCAAGCGACAATGTTGCAGCCACGATCACTCCTCAACATTTAATGCTTAACAGGAACGACCTGTTAGTTGGCGGCATTCGACCACACAATTATTGTTTACCTGTTTTAAAGCGCAGCACCCATCAAGAAGCGCTACAAGAAGCCGTCTGCAGTGGTTCATCCAAGTTCTTCCTAGGCACAGATTCTGCACCTCATGAGCAAAGAAATAAAGAAAACGCCTGCGGTTGTGCCGGGTGTTACAGTGCCTGGAGTGCCATTGAACTCTACGCTCAAATTTTTGAAGACTTGGGAATACTGAATAAACTGGAAGCCTTTGCCAGCTTCTACGGTCCTGACTTTTACGGTCTTCCAAGAAATACCAAGACTATAACGTTAGTTCAGGAAACCTGGCAGATTCCAGAGAGTATTCAGTTACCGAATGGGCAGCCTATTGTGCCGTTTCATGCAGGACAAACATTACGTTGGAAGCTGGTGCAGTAAGCGAGATGTTGACGCTGAACTATCTGTCAGATAGTTCAGCATTCAATAAGAATAGTAATTACCCAGCAACCGTAATAATGGAAAGAGGAAGGATAAAAAACAGAGTCAGGATGTAAGCCAACCCGTATAACTTCTGCTCAGCCACATTCACAGACAGCTGATATGACAGGTTCAATGGAATGTTTCTCAAGAACTTCACTCCATAAATCACAACGACACCCAATACGTTATACATTAAATGTACAAAAGCGATCTGCAAAGCAAACCCCGCATTCGGGCCTGTAACGGCAATCGCCGCTAACAACGCGGTAATACATGTGCCGATATTCGCCCCCAGTGTAAATGGATAAATGTCTCGCGCAGTTAACACGCCATTTCCAACCAAAGGAACCACCAATGAAGTGGTAGTAGAAGACGACTGAACCAAAACAGTCACTACAGTACCAGAAGCTATACCACGTAACGGCCCCTTGCCAATGCTGCTATGCAGGATATCTTTAGCTTTCCCGACCATTAAAGACTTCATCGTCTTACCCATAAAGGTAATTGATATAATAATCAGGGCAACACCAATAATAGCCATTGTTACACCGGCATATACTGGAGACATAAAAGACAACCAGTCGGTTAGCACTGTACTAAAGGGTTGAGTAATCACTTTTATCGGGTTAAAGCCACCAATCACCATACCTGAGCTAGAAGAAAAAAGCTCCACCATGGCACCGCTTAATTTTTCCAAAAAGCCGAATGCAATTTCTAGAGGCAAAAAGATGAAAACGCAGATAACGTTGAAAAAGTCGTGAATGGTTGCGGCGTTAAAAGCACGCTGAAACTCTTCTTTGTCGGCAACATGCCCAAGGCTAACAATAGTGCTTGTAATGCTGGTGCCAATATTCGCGCCCATAATCATGGGAACAGCAATTTCTATCGGCAAACCACCGGCGACCATCGCGACAACAATTGAGGAGACTGTACTGGAGGATTGGATCAGAGCGGTGGAAACCATCCCAATAATCAATCCAAGAATGGGGTTAGCCGCAAATTCAAATAACGACTTGGCATGTTCACCGGTAGCAAGTTTAAAACCGGAACCGATCACTGTAACAGCAAGTAAAATACCGTAGACCAACAGTGCCAATAGTGCCCAATTCCATTTGTTGCTGCGTTCCGTTAAATCCGCACTTGCGAATTTCGTATCAGGCTGATTCATGTAACATCCAATAAATTTACTCAGGTGTTTTCTATTCAACATTCAACATTCACAGAACCGCCTTTCGCTCCCATCAACTCAATTTACGTAAGAACTAACGGAAGCACTATCTTGATGAATTATTAAACACCCAATGAAAATGGCGAGGGGATTCTAGCCGAATTACGACCAAGATTCCTACAGTATTTTTACATTATGATGAAAAATAGTTAGAAGTTTGCGACAAAGCAAACTTACACATAAACAAGAGTTCTACTCACTGCCTATCTGAGGTACAATTCGCCTTTTTTGATAGCCTTGCTACAGTATATTTAACCACGTTTGAGTTAATCTTCCCTTGGACTGATATCCCGGAATCCAGCGAATTTCAACCTGAGAGCCTTATTAGTTTCAAGGTGATAAAACCGTATTAACTGTTTGTAATTTATGAGGAAGATATGTCTAAAGTAGCCATAGTCATGGGTTCACAATCCGATTGGCCCACAATGCAACACGCAGCACAAATGTTGCAAAGCTTATCGGTGGAGTACGTGGCTCGTGTCGTGTCGGCTCACCGCACACCAAACTTGCTGACCGAGTTTGCCGAAAGCGCCGCAGACAACGGATTTGAAGTAATCATTGCAGGCGCTGGTGGTGCTGCACATCTACCCGGTATGATTGCCGCTCATACTCATTTGCCCGTTTTGGGCGTTCCCGTCAGTTCCAAAAACCTAAAGGGGCTGGATTCCCTTCTTTCTATTGTACAAATGCCTAAAGGGGTTGCGGTTGGCACCTTAGCCATTGGTGATGCCGGCGCTGCAAACGCAGGTTTATTGGCAGCACAAATTCTGGCGACCCATGATAAAGATCTGGCTCAACGCATTATTCAAATGCGTAAGGAGCAAACAGAAAAAGTTCTTCAAAACGCAGAATTGGAGCCTATCGAATGAATGTGCTGATATATGGTAGTGGCCAACTTGCTCGCATGATGTACCTGGCGGGTTGTCCTCTCGGAATTTATATCAATGCTGTAGATGTTGTAAAAGAACAGGTTGTTGATCCTGTCACCAAAGAGCCTCGTTCCATGACATTGGAACAGGCCATTGAAGATGCCGATGCAATTACCGTCGAGTTTGAACACATTCCAGAACACTTACTGGAAAAAGCAGCTCAGACAGGCAAATTGCGCCCAGGCATTGATGCCATCCTCGCCGGAGCTGATAGGGTTAGAGAAAAACGGCTACTGGACAAGTTGGGTGTTCCCAACTGCCCTCATCTTATCATTGATGATGTACAGCAATTACCCAACGCCGTTACGCAACTCGGTGACAAGATCATTCTGAAAGCCAGTCGCGATGGCTACGATGGCTATGGGCAATGGCGTATTCAATCCGCTTCCGATCTTCAAAAAGTCACCGAAGAGTTAGCGCAGTTGGATCTAAAGTCCGTTCCACTGATTGCAGAGAAAATGATGCAATTTCAACGGGAATTATCTTTGGTTGGTACACGTAGCGAAAACGGCAATTTTGAATTTTATCCCTTGGTTGAAAACCGCCATCATCAAGGGCAATTGCACCTCACGATTGCCCCCGCTCAGAACATCACCGATTCACTCACTGAACAAGCTCGCGATGCATTTTGCAAAATCGCAAACAAGCTGGGTTACATTGGTGTGCTAGCCGTTGAATTCTTTCAGGTAGATGGTCAACTTTTGGTAAACGAGATTGCACCTCGTGTGCATAACTCCGGTCACTGGAGTATGCAAGGAGCAGATACCTGCCAATTCGAAAACCATTTGCGTGCTGTCTGTAATTTGCCCATTGGTGATGTATCAACACATGCTTATTCTGCAATGGTCAACATTATTGGAGCTGGAAGCTTCTCAAGAGATATGTTGGCAATTCCGGGATGTCATCTGCACTGGTATGGCAAAGAGGCTCGAGCCAAGCGCAAGTTAGGCCACTTTAACTTGAATGCCCCTAGCTATCAGGTGCTAGGGCAAAGGTTAGAAAGCCTCTCCAGGCATCTTCCTGAAGAAGCATTCCCGCTTTTGAAGCCCGCAATAAAAGAGCTAAGTATTTAGCTCTTTATTGAATTAAACATTATCCAAGGGCGCGTAATCTGACTTGATATTCACATCATGAAAATCACCCCATGCATTCTCATTGAGGAATTTGGGAACCAGATCGCGCGCTCTCCCACCATACTTTTTTGAATATCTCCCCCACCAGGCACATCCAGGATGAGGTGTAATCAATACCGGAATACCGGCTCTTTCAGCGATAACTTTGCCAACATTTCCAGCCAATCGAGATGTAAAAATAATCAATTCTGGCTGCAATAATTCCAACAAAGACTCAAAAACCGAGATAGATACCTCTCTATCCAAAGGTTTAACTTTTATGCTACCCCCAGTGTTCTCCGCTGGCCTTTGGAAGAAATTGTAATAGGCAAAATGATTAAAAATCTGTGAAGGCCGTGAATATTGCAAAGAACATGCGTTTATTGCCTTGCCTAAATTTCGATAAATGGAAAACGACTTTCGAGGAAAGTTTTTATCAATATTGCACTCAATAATCCCAAACGTTGAAATCCATTTTCTCTCATCATCAGTGAGGCTCGACTGTGAGCCTGAATACCAGGCATCAGGATCTAAATGTATAGTCGCCGTTTCTGGTAGAAAGTGGCTTTCGCCAATAATCAGTAATCGCTTATGAGCCCCCGAATGGTAATGCTCACCAATCCATGGCTTCATGCAAGGATAGCGTGAATAGTGTTCGACTTCTTTTAATCTTTCAAACATATCAGGTTCTGTTCTCTATCAGAAAAACAAGCTGCAAGTGGGACTCAAGCAGCTTGTTAGATTGTATTAAGCAGAACAGTATATGTTTACGAGAACAATTTAAAGGTAACAATAAATACCAATTAAAATTTAATCTTCCCTGTCAAAATATCCTTAAACATCACCCAATCGCCCCAGAAACTGTATAGCGGATAGGTGAAGGTAGCCGGTTTATTTTTCTCGAAAAAGAAGTGTCCAATCCAGGCAAAACCATAGCCAATAAAGGGCAAGGCAATAAGTCCCGTCCATTGTTGAGTAGTGAAGACCCAAGCCAACACAGCCAAAACAAAGCACGAACCAATAAAATGTAAACGGCGACAAGTTTTATCTGAATGCTCAGATAAATAGAAAGGGTAAAACTCAGCAAAACTTTTATAGTTCTGAGACATAGCAGGCCAACTCCTCCAGCTTTGTATTGGCTGAAATATAACATGGCTTTTTCCGCAAAGGCTATTCCATTCAATCACTCACTTGTAATCATCCCGATAAACCCTATATTAACGGGCAAGCTAACAATTTAATCAATCACATCATTATGGAAAATATTATTAATATCACCCCAGAAAATTTTCAGCAGATCATATTAGAAGCTTCTCAGGAAAAACTGATCATGGTCGACTTCTGGGCTGATTGGTGTGAGCCCTGCAAATCGCTGATCCCCATTCTGGAAAAACTGGCTGCGCAATATTCCAATGACTTGATACTGGCAAAAGTGAATTGTGACGAGCAACAAGCTATTTCCATGCAATTTGGCGTGCGCAATTTACCGACAGTTATCTTTGTAAAAGACGGCCAGCCTGTCGATGGTTTTGCAGGTCTGCATACAGAGCAGCAAATTCGTGAAATGTTAGAAAAACACCTTCCTTCTCAGGACGATGCCTTATATCAACAAGCCTTAATGCTTTGTCATGAGAAAAACTTTAGCGATGCTTTTACCGCGGCCAAGCAAGCTCATGAGCTTGCCCCAGAACGCGCCGATATCAAAATACTACTGGCGGGCATCAATGTTGAGTTAGGTAAAATTGAGCAAGCTAAAGAATTGATCTCAACCATCGGGCTTGTGGATCAGGATGCTCAATATCAAGCCGTGTTGAGTAAGATTGAACTTGCAGAACAAGCGGCTGATACTCCAGAGATCCAAGCACTGCAAAAAATGTTGGAAGACGATCCTGACAACATGGAAACCAAAGTATCTCTCGCCGTGCAACTGCATCAAGCAAACCGTAGTGGGGAAGCGCTAGACTTGTTATTTCAGGTGTTAAGAAAAGACCTGAACTTTGGTGAAGCCAAGAAATTCGCTTTAGATATTATCAACGCACTACCAGAAGGCGATGAATTGGCATCCAAATTCAGACGTAAAATTTACAGTTTAATGTACTAGGGAGCTCCCTGTGGCTACACTCATACCAACGCTACGCTAACAGTAGAGAAAAAGGTGGAATATGTCCGAAGGATTACTTTGGGGATTTAAACGAAGTACCGAAAATGGATTGCAACCGATTAATGAGCTGAGTGAACTCAAGGTTGGAGATCACACAAACAGTCTTATCTGGTTGCACTTCAGGAGTGATAGCCCTGACACCCTTGAGCATTTAGAAGCTTTAGGCATTAGTCAGGATGTCATTGAGGTCTTGTGTGCTGAAGCAACTCGACCACGCTTTATTGAAAGCTCCAAGGGGCAAGTCATCTTTCTGCGAGCCATTAACAAGAATGAAAATGCCGATGCAGAAGACATGGTGTCGCTACGTATCTGGTTGCACGAAAATATTGTTATCACGACCCGGAGAAAAGAACGAGGTTTACTCTCAACAGTTAGAATTAAAACCCTGTTTGAAGAAGGTCAAGGCCCGGAAAGCGCTACAGAACTGGTATGTGAGTTAGTCAGCACTATCACTCAGATCATTGGAGAAGTTGTAGAGGAACTGGATGACAAGCTTTCTGAATGTGAAGAAATCGCAGATACCGGTGATTCAAACCAACTTGAGATTGTTCAGATCCGCAGGCAATGTGCCAAGTTACGTCGATTTCTTGCACCACAAAGGGAAGCACTTAAAGATCTCTACCGAAGCAGTAAAGGCTTTGCAGATGCCGAGCAAATCCAACTGCGCGAACAATTTGATTCCATGACCAGACATGTTGAGGAGTTAGAATTAATTAAAGAGCGAGCCTTGGTGCTACACGATGAGCAAAAACAACATATTGCAGAGCAGCAAACAACTCGCCTGTACGTGCTATCTCTGGTCACAGCAGTATTTCTTCCGCTTTCATTCCTGACAGGCGTGTTTGGTATGAATGTGGCTGGGTTACCGGGGTTAGAGAATCCAGAATCCTTTTTTTATTTAATGACTGGGATGGGAATTATCGCTGTGGTTGTATTGCTATTGATGCGGTTAAGTAAATGGTTCTAGTTCTAACTTTAGATAGAACCTTTTCCTAACACAGCAACTGCACTAACTCATCCAAATCGGAGAATTCTACATCAGGTAATACCTTTGCGGGCTCCCTGGCCATATTCATCTCACGATTATGAGCATACCAGGCCGAACGAAAGCCATTGTTAACACTACCCCACACATCGTTAAATAAATTATCACCAACGTGCAAAACTTCACGCGACGACAAATTCAAATGATCTTTAGCGCGATCAAACATGAAAGGCTTGGGCTTCATAGGACTTTGCAAACTGGCATGTAAAGTCAGTTTGAAATACTGACCAATGCCAACACGGTCAACATCGACATTACCATTGGTGATAGCAACGAGCGGATATTTATCAGCCAATGCATCCAAGACTGCATGGATTTTATCTTCCACTTTAAAGTTGCTACGATGAAAACTGAATGTCTGAAATGCCCCCTCTACTGCTTCATCCAAACGGCCATTAGACACGCCACATTCAATTAAACCACGACGTAATACCGTTTTACGCAGCACTATCATGTCATTGACATAGTGGGGGAAATCTTTCAAAACTTCACGTTTCAGCGAAAACCAAAAATCCTGAGAATAATCTTTGGTTTCTGGATATCTGTCAGCCAAAAAATCAAACTGCGCCTTTTCAGCAATACGCAAAATCGGATGATTGTCATAAAAAGTATCATCCAAATCGAAAGTCACTGCTTTAACAGGTTGCCAACGACGATAGAAGATCACAACAAGTTCCTTTATTGCTATAAAACCTGAACTCAGGTTATTTAACTAACAGATGAAATGGTATCAGGGGGTACAGTAAACCACGAAAGAAATATTTTTACCAAGAAATATCCTCTGTTTAACCTGAACTATGTTATTTCCTTAAAACAAAAACCATCATTTCTTCGCTCTGGGATGAGCCTTATCGTAAACCTGTGCCAAATGCTGAAAGTCTAAATGAGTATAGACTTGAGTCGTCGATAAATTTGCGTGGCCTAATAGCTCTTGTACACCCCGTAAATCGCCGCTGGATTCCAGCAAATGTGTGGCATAGGAATGTCGAAGTTTATGAGGACTGACAGGACGATGAAGGTGCTGCTCACGAGCCCAATGCTCCATGCGTTTGGCAATTTGACGAGTGCTAATGCGCTGTTTGCGTTTCGATAAAAACACAGCTTGCTCACCAATATCAGCCAATTGTCCTCGTATTTTCAACCATTCAGACAACGCTTCTCTGGCAACCTTCCCCACTGGCAGGATCCGTTCCTTACTGCCCTTACCTCGAACTCGAAGCCGTCGCCCGGCATCTTCAATATTCACCAGATTAAGCCCTGATAATTCCGACAAACGCAATCCGCAACCATATGCCAATTCCATAATCGCTTTATCACGAACAGCCAGTACAGAGTCATCATTAATATTGAGTAATTGCGTCATTTCATCAACGCTAAGCTGCTTCGGTAATGGTCGTCCCTGCTTCGGCGCACTAATGCTTTGAGCGGGATTATTCTGCAACACCCCCTGACTAACCAAAAAGCGGCAAAAAGTGCGTAAGGCAGATAGACGAAGTGCAATACTGCGAGGACTTAAATTATTTCGGCGAGCTTGAGCAAGAACCGATTTAACATGCTGGCTGGTTAACTGAGACCAATCTTTGACAGGGATTTGTGAAGCGATCACCAGCAATTGTCGCTGATAATTATCTAGAGTTTTGCCCGACAGATTCCTCTCATATTTCAAAAATCCAACAAAATCGTCGATGTTGTTAATCAAGGCTTGAGGGATCTGTTCATCGCTCATAGGCAAAACTCTTTATATTTCCTTGCAATATTCTCCAATTATCCCAGCACTTTGCAGACCAATAAGGTCAGAAGTTGTTGCAGTTGGGCAATTAGCAAGGTATCCATTTCTGGAGAAAAGTGATCCGGCTCTTTACTGGCAATGGCAAGAATACCAAGTTCACCGTCGTCCCCCAGTAACATCAAGGCAACCGATTCCACTTCTTGCTCACCAAATAAAATGGCATTCTCTTGTTGTGTCATACGACCGAAGAAAAAGCCTTTCTGCTTGAATCGTTTGTTCTTCAATAAATCACGATCTGCTTGAGAGAGCGCATTGTCTGCATTAAATATGCTTAACGCCACAGCGGCTAATGCAAATTCTTTTTCGATGCTGTCATTTAGTGTCGTGCGCATTTCGTCAATGCTATTACACTGAAACAGCCGCAAATTCAGCTCAGCATACAGGCGATAAATCTTTTCATTGTGTTTGGCAACGGTCATTAGTTGACTGATTTGCACCTGTAATTCATGCACCTTATCTCTTAGCTGTTCTGATTGCAGCTCAACCAAAGACACCGCGCCTTTCTTTTGATGGGGGATCTTTAATTCTTCTGCCAGTAGAGGATACTGATTAAAAAAATCAGGATTTGCCAATAGGTAATTCTTAACCTGCAGGGCATCCAGCTCAATCGCATCATCCTGATTTTTCGTTATTTTTATTGTATTACCTGATTCACTCATATATTGATGCTTCCATCAAAAACATGCTCGGCCGGGCCGGTCATTTTTACTACACTATCATTACCGTTATACCGAATTCTAAGGGAACCACCAGGTAAGTCCACCCTCACATCATTTCCCAACTTATTCTGAAGCTGCCCAACTACGGCTGCAGCACAGGCTCCGCTTCCACATGCCAAGGTTTCACCCACGCCTCGTTCAAACACACGTAACTTAATGTGCTCCGGAGATAATATTTGCATAAAACCAACGTTCACACCTTCGGGGAATCGCTCATGCTTTTCCAGAGCAGGCCCCAGCGTTTCTACCGGTGCGGTGTCGACATCATCGACTTCCAATACACAATGAGGGTTGCCCATAGAAACAGCGCCATAAAACACGGTGGTATCTTCTACACGAATAACGTAAGTGCTTTCCTGTTTGTTCGCTTTCATCGGAATTTCGGCTGGCAATAACAGGGGTTTCCCCATGTTGACCGTTACCTGGCCATCATTTTCCAGATACAACACCATGCGCCCAGCTTTGGTGCTAACAATAATCTTATTGCGATTGGTTAGCCCCTTCATTTTAACGAAGCGACCAAAGCAACGAGCGCCGTTGCCGCACTGCGACACCTCGGAACCATCCGCATTGAAGATTCGATAATGGAAATCCTGATCAGGATCGTAAGGCGGTTCAACCAATAACATTTGGTCGAAGCCGACACCAAAATTGCGATCCGCTAATTGACGGATCTTTTCTTTCGAGAAATACACGTTTTGAGTCAAATTATCGATAACAACAAAGTCATTACCCAACCCGTGCATTTTAGAAAAATTAATCAGCATGGAGACAACCGTAACACATTAATCGAACTAGTTTATGGGAGTTTGCACTCACCTTTCCAGAGATCTTGCAATTTTTCGCGCTCTCTTACTAAATAAACCTGGTCGCCGTCCACCATAACTTCGGCAGGTCTAACGCGAGTATTGTAATTAGACGACATCACAAATCCATATGCACCGCAGCTTCGCACGGCAATCAAGTCTCCTTCCTGTATCGCTAATTCACGATCTTTACCCAGAAAGTCTCCAGTTTCACAAACTGGCCCCACGACATCATATATGGCCTTGTGCGTTGATTCGCAACGATTAACCTCAATAATATTTTGCCAGGCGGAATAGAGTGAAGGACGAATCAAATCATTCATTGCCGCATCAATAATAGCGAAGTTTTTCTCTGCATTTTTCTTCAGGAATTCAACCTTTGTGACAAGAATGCCAGCATTTGCAGCTATCGCTCTTCCCGGCTCAAAAATCAAGGTGAGTTCTGGACGATCTTTCAGCCTCTCAGCCAAGGCTTTAGCGTATTCATCAGGATGCGGAGGCGTTTCTTTGTTGTAAGTGACACCTAATCCACCACCCACATCCAGGTGTGAAATATGAATTCCTTTTGCGGCCAGTTCATCCACCAGCACTAATAGTCTATCCAAAGCATCAACGAAAGGTTTAATGTCCGTTAATTGAGAACCGATATGGCAATCCATTCCCACAACCTTGATATGTTCCATTTGAGAAGCTTGCTCATAGATAGAAATAGCCACTTCTCGTTCAATACCAAATTTGTTGGCCTTTAAACCTGTTGAAATGTAAGGGTGAGTACCAGCATCGACATCCGGGTTAACACGCAAGGAGATCGGCGCGACTTGGTTCATTTCTCCTGCCACTTTATTAATACGCAATAATTCGGCTTGCGATTCCACGTTAAAACACATGATATGTTGTTCTAACGCATAGCGGATCTCGGATTCGGTCTTCGCTACACCAGAAAAGACAACTTTTTTAGGATCACCACCGGCTTCAATCACTCTCGCCAACTCACCACCAGAAACGATATCAAACCCTGAGCCCAGGCGAGCGAGCACGTTCAACACTCCTAAATTTGAGTTCGCTTTTACCGCATAACAAACCAGATGAGGTCTTGCACCTGCAGCTTTATCGAATGCATGCCAATGGCGCTCAATGGTAGCACGGGAATAGATATAGGTAGGTGTGCCATATTGTGCCGCGATATCTTCAACAGCGACATTTTCGGCAAACAAGCGTTGCCCCTGATATTGAAAATAATCCATCAGTTGCCCTCAGCTTGTTTTGGTTCTGGCTGTGATTGTGTGTTGGTTTCAGATTCAGTCTGTTGTGATTCAGCAGATTGAATGGCGTCCTGTTTATTCTTTAGCTTGTCCAGATCCGGAAGATACAGTGGCCCTTTTTGCCCACATGCCGCTAATAAAAATACAGATAAGGCGATAAATAACCGACCTTTTCTCATTGCAAACCTCAAATACTTCTTTTACTGGAAATGACCAGGTTTACTCAGTCCTGGTCAGTAGTTTGCCCATCGCAACATTAAACAGCTTCATCCATTTCTGGCAAAATTGCCCCTTCGGCAAGCTATTCATTTCGATGACTGCGCGTTTTTTCGGTCGTTTAAGATGATTGTCTTTTGCACGTTGATGAGTCAGCGCTTCAAAGGTATCTAAAATACCTAACAGCTTTGCGCCCTCACAAATGTCTTTTTCTTGTAATCCCAGTGGATAGCCAGAACCATCGCAACGCTCATGATGCTGCATAACAATTTTACGGGCTTCGTTCCACTGATCCAGATGTTCCAATAATCTTGAGCTTTTGTAAACATGGGAACGCAACAGATTAAATTCTGCAATTTCGAGTTCATCACGCTTATGCAAAATATTGAGTGGCATGAATGCCATACCAAAATCGTGAACATAACATGCGACCAATAACTGATCGTTATCGATAGGCTCACCAGCCAGTTTATTGATAAACAAGGCCAACTTGGCAATTCGATCTCCACGTCCTTCCCAATACATCGAGCGACGCTCAATAGGTTTCATTAACTCTCGGAAGAAGCGAATATCTATTTGTTTATCTTCACTGATTTCGTTTGGAATGCCGATATCTGAAAGCGGATCAGGCTTTTGAGAGCCATTACCAGACGGGCTTTCGCTGCCCCTACCTTCACCGTGTTCATCAGACTGAGCATCCAGAGAAGGATCAAGCAACAAAACACACTCTTTCAGTAATTTCTCATGCTGGTCAGCATTGTCAGGCTTAATACGATTTATATGCTTAACCAAATGCTTGAACAGCTCGTCGTCATACTGAGCTGAACCAGTATTAATGCAACTTTCAACGAAGATTTTAACGCGATCCATACTTAACAGAACCAGATCACTCATGGTACTGGTGTAATTGATTTGACCATTACGCAAAAAGTCGAGCAAATCTTCAACATGCTGCAACAAGGGAATAAGTGGCGAGAAATTCACCATTCCCAAATCACCTTTAATAGTGTGAATCGAACGGAACAAAGCGCGCTGTAATTCGTTGTCTTGCGGATTCTCTTCCAGATCAATTAATGTCTGTTCGCTTTCTTCGTACAGTTCATTGATCTCTTCAAGCAAATCACCAAGAATTTCGTCGTCTAAGTCTTCGTGTTCAAAGGTCTGCATGTGTCCAATTGCCCTCAATTAAATGACCTGTAATATCACTAGCGGATAATAGTACGCTCAATGATGCTCGTACCTAGTCGGACTTGTAAATATGATTATAGGGGAAGCGGGATCAATATGCACTCAAGGTTCATTGACTCGCTCACCACTATGATAGCGTATAAATGTCATCGATTCAGAATCTAATACGCCTTAATATTTTACCTTATCAATATTCCCGAAACCGAGTTAATAAGACAACAATTTTCAATCGATTTTACGATTGAAAATGTATTGAGTCGTGTTGAGACAAAATAGCACGATTCAGAATGTTCGGTTCGAGCAGAACCTTATGTATATCAGATGGAAGACAAATTTACGAAAAAAATACTTATTGTCCAGCAGATAAAAGCTTGGGGTTACGTAAAAACACATCAAGGCGTTTTTGTTCCTGGGCTGTAAACCCTTCCTCTCGCAATGCCTGTATTTGTTGCGCTTGCTGTTCAGGTGTGAGCGATGTATCGGCATCAATGCGTTGCATTTGTTGTTTAAAATCAGAAACCCGTTGCTGCCATTGATCAGCATTATCCAATGTTGCAGACAATCGTTGTGCCGCTTCTTCACCATATTCAGCACTTAAACGTGCTAAACGTTGTTCTTTGGTTAGTGACTTAGCTTCTTGCTTCAAGGTTTGTAATTTGCGGATCTCCATAGAAGGCTGCAGCGCCTCGCGGGCAGATTCAGATAACTGAGCAATGTTCTGCTGCAAAAGTTGTTGTTTTTGTTCTGGTGTTAAATCTTTGTCTTGTTGAATACGCAGCCTTGCCAAAGCCATTTCATCATATTCATTTTGTTCTGAGAATAATGCTTGAATTTCCTCGGCAGAAAAGTAATCCAGACGTAATTGCTGCATGGCATAAAGAACATCCGACATATGATCAGCACTAAATATTCGCTCATGATCCAGCGATTTAATCTCTGACAAGGCATCCTTGTACTGCACATATCGAGTGAAAACATCTTGCAGAATGTCGGAGGCTTCTGAGTCATAACCATTTTGCATAGCCCACTCATGTAATGCCTTGAGCATAAGGGTCTGATTACGTTCTTCATTACCAGCAATGATTTCATCGAACAGCACCAAAGTCTCCGCAGACAGTTGGTATGCTTTGCTTTCACCTTGAATAAGTTGGTTTGGATTTTCTATGTACTTATGCTCAGAGGATACACTTACTGCATCATTGCTGTTCGCGTCCATTTGCTTAGTGGTTTGTCTCTCATGGGAAGTGGATTCATCCGGCTTAAAATTCCAGTAACCTGTTGCAACCAAAGCGAGTAAAACGATGGGCAGCCATACTCTCCTGACAAACTTCCTCATGACAAACTCCAAAGACTAAAGGCAAAAATGAAGAAAGGAAGAAGCACCCTGCCAGCGAACTAACAAAGTGCTTCTTTGCACGTGAGAATCGGTAGATTACAGACCTTTGTTTTTCAGTCTGTTAGCGTGGCTTCTAAACACATTCTTAGGATCAGTTTCCCAAAGATCGGTAATACCAAATGTTTGGTTCACTTCGTCCAAATGGTTCATGTCGTAGTGATCATTAATCACTTTACCCAAACGAGAGCTACAAGATGAAACCAAGCCATCATCAGCACCAGGAATAATCCAGGAAGTGATTTCCATGAATGGGTCAACAGGATCGAAAATATTGGTATAAGGGTCTGCACCGCTCCATGAATAGTAATAGACACCATTTCCAGCTAATTCATCGCCCTGACCACAGTAATAGCTTGGAACACCCTCAGGGTAACGACTGTTAAACTGAATCGTCCCTTGAGTTGTTAATGAGTTCAAAGCGGCAATAGTGTCGGTAGGTAATTCTGAGTGACCAGACAAGTATTCAATTAGATTGGTGAAGGCATTCACAACTGCGCCAATGATGTACTCAGAAAATGAACCTTCAGGAATAACGCCACGCATTGCGTCAGCAACTGGCGAGCCCCAGTTAACACCACCAACAGAAGTCACAGAAGCTACCAACTCAGGTGCTACCGATGCAACATAACGAGATGTTGGGCTACCATGGCTATGGCCAATCAGGTTGACCTTTTTAGCACCTGTGATCGCCAAAATTTCGCGTACCTCTTGTAGAAGTTGCTCACCGCGAACCTCTGAACTGTTACCAGCAGATACGCTAGTAACAAAGACTTTCGCACCATCCTTGCTAAGAGCTTGAGGAATTCCATAGAAGTAATCAATTCCAAGAATATCATCAAAGCCAAACAATCCATGTACCAAAACGATAGGGTATTTAGTTTGGGTGTAGGTTCCAGCATTAACGGTTGATGCAAGACACATCAGTAATACTGCGAACAGCTTGACACAATGTTTCATAAGGATGCTCCAAATTAGCAGTGGGTAAATTGGTAACCTGCGACACATCTTTCATTATTATCACTTCATAGGGTCGAGATGAGTTAACTGGTTAATATTCAATCGCGGTAAATATTATTCTGGTCTGACCAGTATAGTCAACACCCAATTTTCATTTTTTTGATCTTTTATTAACTTCTTTAACATTTGCCGAGGTGATGTATTTAACCAAAGCTAAATTAAGTCCAGCCTTTGAGCAGACGAACCCAAACACTCGATCAAGAAGGTCGCGCCAACCAGAAAAGCAAGATACACTTGCCAACATTCCTCCTTTCCAACCAAGGAACACTAGCCTTATGAGTACGTTTGATGCCACACCAGACTGGTATGAATTTAACAGTGAAACCGTTGACGCTTTATTAGCTGACGGCAGCAACCCAACACTTCCGCATACCATTGAATATCATTTGGCTGGAAAAGACTTCGACAAACTGGAAAAAGCCGCTGTCGATTTATTCAAAGCCGGGTTTGAAGTGAGTGACGCAGAAGAACTGCAACTTGACGATGGCAGCAATATCTTCAGCTTCGATGCCATCAAAGAAATGAAGCTGGATTTGGATACTCTCAACAAAGACACCAAATTCCTGCTTGAAATCGCAGAGAAACATGGCGTGTTTTACGACGGTTGGGGCACTTACTTCGTTGAATAATCAGGTTTATTGAGTCACCAACCGTGCTGAACCGAATCTGGTTGTCATTCTTTTTTATCGCTGCCATATCAGCGCTATATCAATGGCTATGGCTCGGTAATCAGGCCATTTTTACTGACCTGATCCAAGCCATGTTTGATATGAGTAAAGTCAGCGTCGATATTGCTATCGGCCTGGTTGGTGCGCTTAGTTTATGGCTCGGTATTTTTAAAATTGCTGAACACAATGGCTGGATCGGCAAAATTGCCACTTGGCTTACCCCTCTGTTTCGTCGCCTGATGCCAGAAATTCCCGCCAAGCATCCGGCAATTGGCTCTATTACTATGAATTTATCCGCCAATGTTTTGGGCTTAGATAATGCCGCAACGCCTTTGGGAATTAAGGCAATGCAAGACTTGCAGAGTCTGAATAAAACCCCTGAATTTGCCAGCAACGCTCAAATTCTATTTTTGGTGCTAAACACGTCATCTGTCACCCTGTTTCCCATTTTTGTTTTTGTCTACAGAGCTCAGCAAGGTGCCGCCATACCGACAGATGTGTTTTTACCAATATTAATCACGACAAGCTGCTCTTCCATCGCAGGTTTGCTCGCTGTTGCCGCAGTTCAACGCATCAATTTGTTTAATCAGGTCATTTTGCTCTACGCCACCTTAGCCTTTGCGGTTCTGGGTGGCTTGCTGTTGTACTTCGTGACCTTGCCGGCAGCCTTAGTAGGGGAACAATCGGCATTACTGGCAAACATTCTGATCTTCTTTTTTATCGTCGGAGTGTTATTCAGTGCCTATCGACAGAAATTAGACGCCTATAGCTTGTTTATCGAAGGAGCCAAAGAAGGATTCAAACAAGCCGTTTTTTTGATTCCTTACTTACTGGCAATGCTGGTGGCTATTGGTGTACTACGCGCCAGTGGGAGTATCGATCTTTTTGTTGCTGGCATAGCAAAACTGTTCGCCGCCTTGGGTATGAATACCAACTTTGTCGACGCTTTGCCGACAGCTATCATGAAGCCTTTGTCTGGCAGTGGTGCAAGAGCCATGATGGTAGAAACCATGCAAGTGCATGGCGCTGATTCATTTGCAGGTCGCTTAGCGTCAATTTTTCAAGGCTCAACAGAAACCACCTTTTACGTACTCGCGGTGTATTTTGGCGCGGTGGGAATTAAGCATAGTCGTCATGCGATACCCTGCGCTCTTGTTGCTGACGTAACAGCCATTGTCGCTGGCACGACTATCGCCTATATTTTCTTTAGCTAATCAAGCCACTTTTTTCTATTCAGGTTGTATCTACCTTAACCATCATATGGGACATCAATATGCATTCCAGAATGTTAAGTAGTACCTTTTTAATGTATTTAGGCTTAATGCTGACCGCCTGTGACTCCGTTTCGAAATCGCAAGAACAGACAACTTCAACGGCCAGCAACAATGTACAAGTGCTGGAAAATGTCCTGACGATCCCACAACTCAACAGATCCAGAACAATTCGTCTGTATTTACCGCCCGACTATGAACAAAGCAATGTACACTACCCTGTCGTTTACATGCACGACGGACAGAATTTGTTCGACAATAGCACCGCTCCCTACGGTGAATGGCAGATAGACGAAAGTCTGAATGAGCTCGCCAGAGACAGTCAATTCAATATTATCGTTGTAGGAATAGACAACGGCGGTGACGACTATCGACTACACGAATTAAGCCCTTGGGAAAATAAAGAGTACGGCAAAGCTGAAGGCGAAGAATATGCAGAATTTATTGTTAAAACCCTGAAACCCTATATTGACCAGCGCTATCGAACCTTACCAGAAAGAGAAAATACTGCGATATTCGGCAGCTCTATGGGTGGGCTGATATCACATTATCTGGCTTTCAATTATCCAGAAGTGTTTGGCAAAGTTGGCATTCTCTCACCTTCATATTGGTATTCTGAGCAAGTATTCGACTTCACGTATTCTCATCAACCCGAGCAATCATTGGCAATTTATATGGCGACGGGCGCTAAAGAACCTGAGATAATGCGCGACAATCATCGCAAAATGTTGCGTGTATTCAGTGAAACAGGCAGTGATAACATCAACGTTAGAGCACACATTGTGGCCGAAGCTGACCATAATGAGAGTTTTTGGTCGAACGAATTCAAACTCGGTATTCTGTGGCTGTTTCAAACCTGATAGAAATACATAACAATGAATGATAATTGGATTCAGCCTAACGGCATTTGATTAACATTTATTGTTAATAAAGTATCTCTAATAAGACTAAATTTGCCTCTCACATAACGAAGCGGATTAATTTATTCTCAATATCCCGTTTGAGTTTGCTTAGGTTTTTGTAATAATTCATTCCATTGATATTTGAGTAATTTTTGCAAGGAAAAGGGTCGATCAGTGACTGCCAAGAAGTATGCCTCCAAAGTAAAAGAATCATTTGCCTTACCGGAAGTATGCGTAAGTATTCGCAATATGTTAGATAATCCTCAAACGGATGCCGATGATATTGCGGCGTTAATTTCACTCGATCCATCGTTGTGCTCAAAACTGCTTAAACTCGCCAATAGCGCACTATTCAGATTTCCTTCTCAAATCAGTTCTATCAGCAAAGCGATCAATATTATTGGTGGCGAAGCCCTGTATATTCTGGTGATGTCGGAAACAGCAGCAAATGCTTACCAGCATTTCGCTAACGAAGTCGTCGACCTAAAGCGCTTCTGGAAACAAAGTGTGCTATGCGGGATCATGGCTCAAAATTTATGTAAAACACTCAGAGTGAGGGGCAGCGAACGCTTTTTCCTGATGGGGTTGCTGAATAACTTTGCCGAATTAGTGGTAGCCAAGCAATCTCCAACCATCGCCAAAACTTGCGAAGCAGAAATCAGCTCTGCCTTTCCCTGGCAATCGCAGAAAAAACACTTGGGATTTTACTACGCGGATTGCACAGCAGAAATCTTGAAGAACTGGCAACTACCGACTCAGCTTTATGAACCTCTGCATCATATTCACGATGCTCAGGCAGCGATTGATAATAAAGAAATTGCGGTACTGTATTTGGCTTACAGAACTTCACTTAAAGTGACCTATCCAAAAGAATTGAGCAGACGTAATCCAATAGAAGGGCGAGTCATGGACGCCTATGAATTGCTCTATGAAGATTTGGATGGCGTAATGAAACAAACCGAAATGGAAGCGAGAGAAATGCTACACCTGTTAAATCCAGGTTTGTTTTAACAGGTTTGACCACTATCCAGCTTGGTATTTTCAGGCTTGATTTTCGAGTTATGATTTATCCAAGATAATAATAATTTATAAATTAAAAACAATAAGTTAAAGCTAAGACTTATAGCGACCACTCGGCATTTACCAGCTTGGCGACAAAGCCAAGAAAAGCGGCATCAAAAGTATTACAATTAAAAAATGCTCGTTGTTTGTTTAACAACATCCAACTTAACCATCACTTGGAGCAATCTTTCGGGAATTGGTACTTATGAAGGATCCTCGTCTTGCCTCAGAAGAATTCCAGCGCCGTATTGACTTTGATTTTGTCAAACGAGCGATGCCGGGTCTTTTTATTTATGCGGTGGTTTGGCCTATTCTTTTTCTGGCAACGGGCTATCACGAGGTTGCCCCCCTATTTTGTTGGAGCATGGCTGGAGCTTTTACTTTCTTCAGTATCGCCAGATACACTTTGGCAATGACGACCAGAAAAGTTTATGACCTCTATCCAACATTCTGGCGTGTATCTCAATTTATCTGCACCTGTGCTCACGCCGCCTTGTGGAGTGTCTTGTTCTATCAAGCAAATCATTCACCCGATTTTGAAGCAATGGCAACCCCTATTAATCTAACCACAGCAGGTATTGCCAGTGCATCATCGATAGCACTCATCCCTAAGCTTAGATTGACTCAAACCTATGTAATTATCACGCTGCTGCCTACGGGAATGTTGACATTACTGGATCCAGAGCAATGGCATCTGGGTCTGATTGTTATCTTCTTCCTAATCTATATGCTTGTTGTTAACTATCGTATTTACAGAGAGTATTTAAGAGCTTTTAAAATCGAATGCTCATTGCAGGAAAAGCAAGACGAACTACGTAATATCAGCCAAACCGATTTCCTCACCAAAACCTACAACCGATTATTTTTTAATGAATGCATTTCGCAGCAATGGTTTTTATCACAGCGCAATAAAAAGCAAATCGCATTACTGATGATCGACATTGATCACTTCAAGATCATCAACGACAAGTACGGCCATATCTTTGGTGATGAATGCCTGGTTCACACTGCCAAAGTTATTCGCCATGTCGCCAAACGTCGCAGTGACATGGTGGTTCGATATGGTGGTGAGGAATTCGCCGTTATTCTGCCACAGACAGACATCATCGCTGCAACACGGATTGCTGAAGCGATCAGGGTTGCAATGGATACTACAGAGTTCAGCTTTGATAATATCACTATCACCATTACCGCCAGCGTCGGTGTTTGCGCCATGCTGCCCATCGGTAACGATTACAAAGTGTTACTTCAACAAGCTGATGACGCATTGTATAAAGCTAAAAACAATGGTCGGAATCGGGTTGAGATTTCAGATCTAAATCATGTTGAAGATATTCCTTGAGTCGTCACATCAAGGCACTCTGTTTTCAAAGTGTTTGATTGATCTCAAAACATGAGTGAGCAGGAAATGGCTCAATAACATAACAACTGATCAATTGAGATCACTTAACTAACGCATTAGAACGACAAAAAAGATTCAGGCAACATTCACGATTATTTTCCTAGCTTTACTATAATCAGTTGTCTGATTAACAAGTCGCATGTAAATGCCATAAAGGACTGGTTATGAAAACGTTATTAGTTAAAGCAAGCATCGTTGCCTTATTTTGTTCATCTTTCGCATTCGCAGAAGATACCGAAAACAATGACAATAAGCCCGACAGGGTTCAAATCGAATGGCAAAATCCCAAAGACTACTCGGATGTTCGTCCCGCCAATCAGTCAGCAGTTCACTTTCGTGAACACACTTTTGAAGAAATCGACAAGCTTCTGGAAAAGCTGATGAAGAAACAGCCTGAAGGACAAACATTGAAAATGACGGTCACTGATCTGGATCTAGCCGGTAGAGTTTGGCCGGGTCATTTTGTGGGAATGGATACACCTAGCGATGTACGCATGGTGAAGCGTATTGATTTCCCATCCATGGATTTCTCTTATCAGCTACTCGATGCCAATGGAAAAGTTATTCAGGAAGGTACTGAAGAAATTAAAGATATGTCATTTCAGGATAGATCAAGCCGTCGTTTCCAAAATGACACTCTCCATTATGAAAAGGTTATGATCCAAGACTGGTTTAACAAGGCATTTCTCAAAGACAAGTCAGAAGACGAATAGTCCGACAATTATCAAATGCATCATTGCCTTGGTATCACAGCCAAGGCAATTTAATCTCACTAAACATTGTGCTAAAGCAATAGAATTAGGAAGGTTGAAAAACCGATTATAGAAGGCGAGAAATAGCCTGATAAACTTCCGCCGCCTTTTCAGCAGACAAATTATTTTTCTGCGCACTTCCTTCGCTACTTGAAACTCTTACAAAGCCATCACTGCCTTGTTGTTGTTCCTGTTGCTTTTCAGTCCTTTCTTTGGCTTTATCCCTCTGTTCATCAAACTGTTCACGTAGCGTGCGCTGGTTCTCATCCGCTTTTTGCAGAATGCGAGCCTGTGGAGATAATTCGACTTCTGGGCGGTTAGCCGAGCCAATACCATAAGCATTAGGGCGAGACTCGGCCTCAGCAGTAACACTGGTATTCTTGGTAATACCCGAATTTATGCTTCCGATTGTGGCTGTTACTTCCATAACAACTCCTCACTCTACCTAACTTTAATTATGGTAAATTCTGATTAAAAAACAACCTTTGATATTGTCATTAAGTGTTTAAAGCTATACCCAACTCGTCCTAATCTTTCAAACTCTGTTGAAATTGGGCTAAGGTTTTAAACATGATCTCCATCTTTTTGACCACATCGGTTAAGGATTGTTGCATCTCTTCCTCATTAGCCCCTTGCAATAGATCAACATCTTTAGATAATTCCTCTACATAAGGCTTAAACTGTTTGCTGGAAATCTGGAACCCTATTGACTCCTCAAAGATAGAGCCAAACTTACCCTTACCTTGAGCCTGTAACTTAGCCAAAGAGGCGTCTGCATCGATAGCCTTACGATATAAGACTTGAAGATTTTCTTTAAGTTGAGAAATTACCGAATCCATAAATTTTAAAAAGCTGCTAAAGTTTACTCAATATTTGCCGATAAGCATTCGAAGGCGGGCAATTCTGCCTGTTTTTTAACTCGGCGACAAGCTTCTCAGGTGCACCTGGCAAGATTGGCGCTCAATTCAAGAGGAAATTTGGTATGGAACTTTCAGGTACTAGTACCTCATCTGTGTCCGACGCTTCTGTTGAGCTTCGTGCTGCAAAGTTGGCAAAAAACCAACAAGAGCAAGTAGGCGAACAGTCGCTTCAGCTATTGGAATCATCAGCTGGCGTACCGAAGTCATCTTCTGCTAATCCTGCTCTGGGTTCGAACGTAGATACATTCGCTTAAGCTAAGGATGAAGATGTAAATCCAAGGGCGTTTTGCCAGGTTGGCCTCCAATTTCACGGACGAGTTTTGGAACCAGGAATCCTGGCAAACGCTTTATTACTTCCGCCTGAATTTTCCGCGCACTCTCATCATCAACCGCAAAATGGCTAGCCCCCGCGACTTTATCCAGCATATGCAGGTAATAAGGTAAAACCCCTGCTTCATAAACCGTCTGATTTAGCGCTACCTGTGCATCAGCAGAATCATTGATACCTTTTAATAACACGCTTTGATTAAACAGGGTTACGCCTTGTTCTTTTAACATCTTGATAGCGCCTATCAGATGCTCATCAACTTCGTTCGCATGATTAATATGCAAAACCATCACTGGCTTTAAGCGCGTTTGAGTGAACCAATCCAACATTTCCAAAGTAACGCGTTGTGGGATCACAACAGGCAGTCGCGTATGAATGCGAATATGACGAATATGCGGTATTTGTGTGATCTCATTGGTTAGCCATTCAAGAAAGTTATCTTTAGCCATTAATGGATCACCGCCTGAATATATCACTTCATTGATGTTCTCATCAGCCGCGATCTGTTCAAGTACCGCTTTCCACCCATCTCGATTCAAGTGGTTATCTTCATAGGGAAAATGACGTCGGAAACAATAGCGACAATTAACAGCACAGCCGCCACGAACCAACAGCAGAACTCGGCTCTGGTACTTATGCAACATTCCCTTGATGCCGCTATCCTGTTCCAATAAAGGGTCTGCAACGAAACCGGGAGCTTGCACAAACTCTTGGCGCAAGGGTAATACTTGCATTAATAGAGGATCGTGGATGTTACCTTTTTCCATCTTCTCAACAAAAGGACGAGGTACACGCATTGGAAATAACTTTCTGGCGGCGAAGTCTGCGCCAAGCTCAAGACTGTCGATTTGCAGATAGTCTAAGAGTCTTTCCGGATCAGTGAATGCCGCAGCTAACTCTTTTTGCCAAAGGCTCTCTACAGGTTCAAGTTTTTTAGGTATCATCTGCGGCAACTATGTTCGTAACAAATTTAAAGAATACTATCTCAAGAGGATAACATGGCGATTTACAGCACCAACGAATTTAAAGCGGGCCTTAAAATAATGTTAGATGGAGAGCCTTGCAACATTTTAGAGAACGAATATGTAAAGCCAGGTAAAGGACAAGCATTCAACCGCGTAAAAATCCGTAAGCTGATCTCAGGTAAAGTATTGGAAAAAACCTTCAGATCAGGTGACTCCGCAGAAGGTGCTGATGTTATGGATCAAGAGTTGGCGTACTTGTACAACGACGGCGAATTCTGGCATTTCATGAACAACGAATCTTTCGAACAAATCGCAGCAGACGCAAAAGCCGTTGGCGACAACACCAAATGGCTGGTAGAAAATGACGTTTGTACATTAACGCTTTGGAACGGTTCACCTATCGCAGTTACACCACCAAATTTTGTTGAGTTAGAAATTACTGAAACCGATCCTGGTCTGAAAGGTGATACAGCAGGTACTGGCGGTAAACCAGCAACGCTTACGACTGGCGCTGTAGTGCGCGTACCACTTTTCGTTCAAACTGGCGAAGTGATCAAAGTTGACACTCGTAATGGCGAATACGTTTCTCGCGTTCAAAAATAATCTGATGATTAGCGCTTGCTTGTGGCTTCGCAAGCAAGCGTAATATCAATATCGTTTTTATAAACAACTCAATATATTCCCGTAGTGAACCATTCCTCTCACGACCAATCCTGGCAGCCAACAGCAAGTATCGAAAACTTACGTCATCGCGCCCGCATTCTGGCTCAAATACGTGAATTTTTTGCAGAACGGCAAGTCATGGAAGTTGATACTCCCTGTTTGGCAAGTGCTCCGGTAACTGATCCCCACTTAGCTAACTTTTCAACAAAATGGTTGTCTCCAGACTCTTCACAGGTTCAAACACTGTATCTGCAAACATCTCCGGAATATGCCATGAAACGCCTGCTCTGTTCCGGTAGCGGCAGTATTTACCAGTTAGGAAAAGCCTTTCGCAACGAAGAATCGGGGCGCTACCACAATGCAGAATTCACGATGCTGGAATGGTATCGTGTCGATTTTGATCACTGGCAACTGATGGATGAAATTGAGCAGTTACTAGCTCATATCATGCCTTGCCCAAAAGCCATCAGAATCAGCTACCAAGAAGCGTTCATTAAGCATTTGGGTATCGATCCTCTCACAACATCGATGGAGCAACTAAAACACAAATGCGATGAGCTCGGCTACGACAATATTACCCGTGACGAAACCCAATCAGACACTTTGCTACAACTGTTATTCAGTCATCACATTGAACCCGCATTTGATACAACCACACCTTGCTTTGTATATCACTTCCCCGCTTCTCAAGCGGCTCTTGCTCGCTTAAACCCGGAAGATGAAAGAGTTGCTGAACGTTTTGAGCTTTACTGGGGTGGTATTGAGCTTGCCAATGGCTTTCATGAACTGAGCGATCCCATTGAACAAGCACAACGCTTTGCTCAAGACAACCTGTTACGCTCACAATCAGGCATCCCGGAAGCTCAAATAGATAAGCGATTTTTACAAGCGCTTCATGCCGGATTACCGGATTGCGCCGGCGTTGCTTTGGGCGTGGATAGATTAATTATGCTTGCCACAAATTCATCTCATATCGAACAGGTAATTCCCTTTACCACCCATAAAGCATAAGGCTTTCAGCCGATTCATAACAATCTTATTTTTGGTAAATTCCGCCATCCGTTCCATACTTTTTATATCCCGAGTCATGAATCGTTATGAGATCAAATGGAAGCACACAAGCTAAACGGTGAAGCATATACTCTGTATTTGAGAGATCATTTACGTGCAGGTCAATTCGTTGACATTGAGATCAAAACAGTGAAGAAGCGCTTCCATAGCAAACTCATTGGGTTAAAAGAATCTGAATATCTTATTGTTGAACTCCCCGACATCAGAAAATATGGCTACCTAAAAGATGAAATTACCGATCAGGCCAGCATAGTGGTACGAGCTATTTTTGAGAAAACATCAGGTGAATGTATTGCATTTAACTCCAGGGCATTAGCCAAGACCACGCTTCCCGACAAACTTCTATTTATCTCGTTTCCTACAGATCTAATCAGTACCGAATTAAGGAAAGAAGTTCGAGAAACGGTAGACATTAAGGCCTTCATTTCACATGGTGATACAATTTACGAAAGCAACGATAGAAAAGTTGAAGGCAGGATCACCAACATTTCTCCTGGTGGTTGTCACTTCGAGATACCGCATGAACGCGCAATGATACTAAAAGAAAAGAAGGTGATTGTTGAGTTTGTGCCACCGGGACAAGACGAAGCCGTTAAGCGCTTTGCTTTTATTCGTTCACTACACAAGTGTGAAGACTTATATGCCTTGGGCTTGGCTTTTGAAGAAGATGAGGCTCCTTTATTTCAGAGCCTCGGGCATAATGTGTAACCGACCTAAAGCTGTAATTCAGGCACCAGCTCGTTAAATTCTCCCGCTTTCACAGCCGAAGATATTTTCTCGATATCTGGAGAGAAATAGCGATCGTGATCATAAAAAGGAACATGAGCACGCACGGTTTGATAGGCACGTTCAAGGGTATTAGTGCTTTTAAGCGGACGACGAAAATCAACACCTTGTGCCGCAGCCAGTAATTCTACCGCCAAAATACCTCGTGTATTTTCAGCCATATCACTCAGTCTACGTGCAGCGAAGGTTGCCATCGACACATGATCTTCCTGATTAGCAGAAGTCGGCAAACTGTCTACCGAAGCGGGATGCGCCAAGGTTTTGTTCTCTGATGCCAGAGCGGCAGCCGTCACTTGTGCCAACATAAAACCTGAGTTAACGCCACCGTTGTTGACCAAAAACGGAGGCAAGCCGCTGAGGTTTTTATCGATCAATAAGGCAATACGACGTTCAGCCAAAGCGCCGATTTCCGCAATAGCCAAAGCAATATTGTCAGCAACAAAGGCGACAGGTTCTGCATGGAAGTTTCCACCAGAAATGATGTCTTCACCGAAAATCAACGGGTTATCTGTGACGCCATTGGCTTCAATCAACAAGACTTTGGCAGCGTGCTGCAATTGGTCAAAACAAGCGCCCATGACCTGCGGTTGGCAGCGTAATGAGTAAGGATCCTGTACTTTTTCACAATCGGTATGAGATGCACCAATCTCAGAATTTTCACCCAATAAGTTTCTGAAGCAGGCAGCCAAATGCATTTGCCCGGCCTGCCCTCGCGCCTCGTGAATACGAGAATCAAACGGCGCACGGCTACCCAATGCCGCTTCCACGCTCAATGCTCCGGCGATGGTTCCAGCCATCATCAGGTTTTCAGCTTGAAACAGGCCAGATAAAGCCAATGCGGTAGAAGCTTGCGTGCCATTTAACAATGCCAACCCTTCTTTAGGAGCCAGTGTCACAGGCTCAAAGCCTGCGATTTTCAATCCTTCTGCACCCGTCAGCACTTCGCCATTATGGCGAACATGACCTTCTCCAATTAATGGCAAACTCATATGAGCCAAAGGCGCTAAATCGCCACTCGCACCCACAGATCCTTTTTCAGGCACGCAGGGGTAAACACCCGCATTGACCATGCCCATTAGCATGTCCAGTAATACAGGTCGAATGCCGGAAAAACCTCGTGCAAGAGAGTTAATTTTTAAGAGCATCATCAAGCGAACAACATGATCTTCCATCAACTTGCCAGTACCTGCGGCATGGGAAAGCACGATAGATCTTTGCAGTAATTCCAATTGTTCTGGAGCGATACGCGTATTCGCCAACAAACCAAATCCAGTGTTGATCCCATACACCACTTTGCCAGCAGCCAGTACACTGACAACGCTTTCGTTGGAAGCCTCAATGGCAGGAATGGCAGAGTCAGATAATGTAAGTTTGCAAGCACTTACATGCACTTGACGTAAGTGATCTAAAGTCAGTTGACCGGGCTTAATATTCAATTCAAACATGTGCGTACTCCAATTATTTCCCGGCATCCAGCATAGGTAAATCTAACCCTTGCTCACGAGCACAATTAATTGCGATGTCATAGCCAGCATCGGCATGCCTCATAACACCCGTTGCAGGATCGTTCCACAACACACGCGCAATACGTTTGTCGGCTTCTTCTGAACCATCACAAACAATCACCACACCAGCATGTTGACTAAAGCCCATGCCCACACCACCACCGTGGTGCAAGCTTACCCAGGTCGCGCCACCCGCTGTGCTCAATAACGCATTCAATAACGGCCAATCAGACACGGCATCAGAACCATCAAGCATCGATTCAGTTTCGCGGTTAGGGCTGGCAACAGAGCCAGAATCCAGATGGTCTCGACCAATCACAACCGGCGCACTTAACTCGCCATTACGTACCATTTCGTTGAAGGCCAGAGCGATACGCGCGCGGTCTTTCAAACCAATCCAGCAAATTCGTGCAGGTAAGCCCTGGAAATGAATACGCTCACGCGCCATTTCCAACCAGTTGTGCAGATGCGCGTTATCAGGAATCAGCTCTTTCACTTTAGCGTCGGTTTTATAGATATCTTCTGGATTGCCCGATAACGCAGCCCAACGGAATGGCCCAATGCCTTCACAGAATAACGGGCGAATATAGGCAGGAACGAACCCCGGAAAATCAAACGCATTTGCCACGCCTTCTTCAAGCGCCATCTGACGAATGTTGTTGCCGTAGTCCAAGGTTGCCGCACCACGTTCTTGCAAGGTCAACATAGCTTGAACCTGAATCGCCATCGACGCTTTCGCCGCTTTCACAACTGCCGCTTCGTCTTTTTGACGCATCTCGGCAGCGTACTCCATTGTCCAGCCTTTTGGCAGGTAGCCGTTCAGAGGATCGTGAGCAGAAGTCTGATCTGTCACCACATCAGGGTTAATGCCTTTTTCCACCATTTCAGGGAAGATGTCAGCCGCATTGCCCAACAATCCGATCGATGTCGGCTGCTTGTTATCCAACGACTCTTGCAACATAGCCATTGCTTCATCCAACGATGTTGCTTTTTTATCGACGTATCCCGTACGCAAGCGGAAATCAATGCGGGTCTCGTCACATTCAACGGCAATCATAGAAAAGCCAGCCATAGTCGCCGCTAGCGGTTGAGCTCCGCCCATGCCACCAAGTCCCCCAGTAAGTACCCACTTACCAGAAGCATCGCCATCAAAGTGTTTACGAGCTACAGAACCAAAGGTCTCATAAGTTCCTTGTACAATGCCTTGTGAACCAATGTAGATCCAGCTTCCTGCGGTCATTTGACCGTACATCATCAAACCTTTTTTATCTAACTCGTTGAAGTGTTCCCAGTTCGCCCAATGAGGAACCAGATTTGAGTTAGCAATCAATACCCGAGGCGCATCAGCATGAGTTTTAAACACGCCAACCGGCTTACCCGATTGAATTAACAACGACTCATCATTTTCCAGACGCTGCAACACTTCAACAATTTTGTCGAAGCATTGCCAGTCGCGGGCAGCACGACCAATACCACCATACACCACCAGATCTTCTGGACGCTCAGCCACATCGGGATCAAGGTTATTCATTAACATGCGCATAGCGGCTTCGGTTAGCCAGCTTTTGCAACTTAATTCTGTGCCGTGTGGCGCTCGGATAACACGAGAAGTATCGTGTCTTAAATCCTGCTTTTGATCAGAATGGCTCATGATGTTTCCTGTCTTCTAAATTTTTTTGGATGGGTGAAATGTCAAATGACCACCTAATCGATATCGATGTCCGGGATGGGTCAATATGGCAAAACTCACCACTGCTTTTTTCGACCAGGTACGGCGCTGTACTTGCAAGCATGGCTGCCCCGGTTCAATGTTTAATAATTCAGTACGATTGGGTGTTGCTAACACCGCTTCAATCTGGTGATCCGCATCAGTTAGCGGTGCGATGTGAGTCAAATAAATATGCGGCGTGGTTTTCTCAAAATCCTGTCCCAGATACTCAGGTACGACTTTCGGGTTAACATAACGTTCTTCAAGCTGCACAGGCACATTATCTTCAGAATGCACAATGATGCTTTGAAACACCGAGTCGCCCTGTTGCATTCCCAACTGGTGCGCAACCTGCTGCGAAGCCGGAATGGCTTGTAATGATACCTGGCGAGCCGAATGTTGATGCCCACGCTCAGCGATCTCATCAGCAATGTTGCGAATCGCAATTAACGACGATTGACTTTTAATACTGGCAACGGCATTCGCAGCTCCTTGGTTACGCGTGATAATGCCTTGGTCAGACAGTTCCTGTAACGCGCGGCGTGCAGTCATACGGCTGACATCAAACTGCTCAGCCAATGCATTTTCCGAAGGCACTGTCGTAAACTCAGGCCATTCGCCAGATTCAATCTTTTGCAATAAAGATTGCTTAATCACTTCGTACTTACTTTGTCTCATCGAATTGTCTGGGCAAGCTGAACATTGAATGAAATATAAATTGGCATATTTCACTTGTATATACAAGATTAATTCATCAAAATAGTCGCCAATACTTCGTTAAGGACTCTTGCCATGACACATCAAGACTCAACGCACTCGGCAGTGCTGCTACTGAATGCCAATATCGCACCAATGGATAGCGGCATTGCGCCTGAATCATTCATTCACAATGGTGCCGTCTTGATTGAAAACGGACTGATTAGCTGGGTTGGCAAAGAAGACGAGATGCCTTCTCTGCCAACAGAAGAAATCCGCAAGATTGACTTCCAAGGCCAATGGCTAATGCCCGGCTTTATTGATTGCCATACCCATCTGGTATTTGCAGGCAACCGTTCCAATGAGTTCGAAAAAAGACTCAACGGCATATCCTACAAAGAAATTGCAGAGCAAGGTGGCGGTATACTCAGCACGGTCAATGCCACTCGAGCTGCCAGCGAAGATGACTTATATACACTCGCCAAGAAGCGCGCTTCGGCCATGCTTAAAAATGGCGTGACGACGATAGAAATCAAATCAGGCTATGGTCTGGACTATGAAACAGAAAAGCGTGTTTTGCAGGTGGCGAAACGCCTATCAGAGTCCTTATCGGTCAATATCAGCAAAACCTATCTTGGCGCACATGCCATTCCACCCGAGTTCAAAGGCAGAGCCGACGAATACATTGCCATGGTGTGTCAGGAAGTAATGCCAAGACTGGCAGAAGCCGGACTAATTGACGCTGTTGACGTCTTTTGCGAGAACATTGGTTTTAATCTGGAACAGACAAAAGCGGTATTCGAACAAGCCAAAGCATTAGGGCTTGCCATTAAAGGCCACACCGAGCAACTATCGGCAATGGGTGGTAGCGAGTTGGCTGCCAATATGGGTGCACTCTCCGTCGATCATTTGGAATACTTGCAAGAATCCGACATTAAAGCCATGAGCCAACAAGGTACTATCGCAACTCTGTTACCTGGCGCATTTTACTATTTGCGCGAAACACAGCTTCCCCCTATTCAGCTACTGCGCCAATACAATGTGCCTATGGCGATAGCCACAGACTTCAACCCAGGTTCCTCCCCCATCGCGTCGTTGCCACTAATGTTAAACATGGCTTGTACCCTGTTCGGCATGACAGTGGAAGAAGCCTTGCAAGGAGTCACAATAAACGCGGCAAAAGCATTGGGAATGGAGAATCAGGTCGGAACATTAGAAGTCGGAAAACAGGCGGACATCGTTTGCTGGGATATTTCACACCCAAGAGATCTGGTTTATGAATACGGTGTCGCCAGCCCCAAAATGGTGATGCACAAAGGAAAGGTTGTTCTGTAAGGGCTCCTGAAAATAAAAAATTCCCGTGACACCAAGGGTGAATAGCTTGGTGATCACGAGAATCAAACGGGAAATCCAGGTTGGATTACTCAAACAGAGTGGTAAAAAAGAGGGCTACCCGACGCAGGCAGCCCTATACACTCAACAACACTTAAACCTTAATAGAACTCGTAGCTTACGCTGAATGTTGCTGTACGAGGCATGATGAAACGACCGTTATTGGCACCATTACTTCTTGGATCACCCTCAGTTAAACCATCATTATCCGTAACATTTTGCATAGCTAACTCAAACTTCAAACCACCTTCTGTAAGCAAATTAAACCCGATATCAATCTGCTCATAGGATGGCAAATAAACAGTCACTTTTGACGGGTCAATATTACCTAAACCATCGGTTTGATCTTCATACTCAAAGTTTGATAGGCGCTCGTCAACAGCAATCAAAGTACCGTAGATATTCGCTTCCATTCCACCTACTTCGAAGGCGTAGTTAGGCGTTACACGTACTTGCCAGCTTGGTTGACGGGGAGCTTCACTACCATTAAATACTGTACTATTTGTTACTTCACTATCCTGGATGGTTGCATTTAATGAGACAGAGAAACCGTCATCATTGAAATAGGTAGAATCAAGTTCAATACCATAGGCTTCTGTGGTAAATCTTTCAGATGGAGCACCAGGTCTAGGCACGAAAGTGTCACCAATTACTTCATTGTAAAAACCTGTTGCATAAAGACTGAAATTGGTACGAGCTAACTTATACCCTAGCTCATACTGTGTGACATCCTTAATCAGATTATCACCACCAGTATAGGCACCAAAGTTGTCACGGAAGTCATCGAAGTAAGGCATTTTGCTACCTTCACTGGCGCGGAAGAACACACCCATGTTGCGTTCAATCTGGTAGTTCACACCCACAGTCCATGCAGTGTCGGTTTCATCATATTGAACCGCTTTAGTAATGATGCCATCCAAACCTTCATCAACGGTATATTCAATCTCATGACTTTCACGACGAATACCCACATCCGCGCTTAACTTGTCATTAAATTGATATTCCAAGGCACCGTAGAATGCGGTTGTTTGACCATCGCCTTCACTGTTGATGTCGTAGTTCCAGCCACAACTGTCGTCGTTATCGTTACAATCAATCCCGGTCAGGTTCTCACCACCTGGACGGATCACATGATAAGACTGATTACCCAACGACCACCAATCATGAGCAGAGTAATCTGAACTGTATAGACCAATGGTAGCTTTCAACTGATCCACTTGTTTTGTGATCGCCATGTCATTAGTCAGTGCTTCTAACTCTTTATACACAACCCAGCGACCAATCTGCTGAACCATAGTATCGCCAGCATAAGTGTTACCGGTTACAGCGCCAACAGCAGATGTACCATTGTCAGCAACGCTGGACAACAAAACAGGATCGCCATTTGGCACCAATCCCAACGTATCAGCATCGCCCGAGGTATAAGCAAAGCGGTCTACGAAAGTCCAGCCATTGCCTAGTTCAAGGTTCAATGAACCACCACTGATAGACCCTTTCCAACCACGGCCATCACCGAAATCGTAAGATTGAGTTGTGCCATCCGGGCCATATTGAATTGTGCCCTGACGG
This sequence comes from Paraneptunicella aestuarii, assembly GCF_019900845.1. Lineage (NCBI taxonomy): Bacteria > Pseudomonadati > Pseudomonadota > Gammaproteobacteria > Alteromonadales > Alteromonadaceae > Paraneptunicella > Paraneptunicella aestuarii. The sequence continues at coordinate 4,298,902 of NZ_CP074570.1, forward strand.
TTTAACGTACCTAATTGCGTATATTCATTGTCGACGCCATCAACGAGAGGGGTTGGCAAATACCAGGCACCGTGATCATCAGTCACACGGGTAAACAGGTTTAATTTACCGTTATCAAATTCTTTGGTGATATTCACAGTGAATTGCTGGCCTTTCTCAGAGTTAAAACCCGCGTCACGAATACCAGAACTTTGCTGAACGTAGCCACCCACCATGTAGTACAGGCCATCAGCAAGACTGCCGCTTAATACAGCGTCAAGGCGTTGCAAATCGTAGGTAGAAGTAGTGTATTTGATCGACCCTTCGGTTGCTTCACCACCTTCTTTCAAAATAAAGTTTGTTGTTAAGCCGGGTTGACCGTTTGAAACAACTGAAGCTGGACCACCACGCAAGGCATCCATAAATTCAATGGTTTCGTCTACCCGGAACATGGTGGAGTTTTCAAGGAACGATAATGTGGGCGGCTGAAATACAGGCACACCTTGTAGTTGCACTGTCAAAAATGGCGCATCGCCACCACCGGGGAAACCACGAACAAATACGTTCGCACCAGAAACACCACCCGAGCTTTCAGCCCAAACACCAGGAACTGCTTTAAACAAGTCAGCCGTACTTTTCGGCGCCAATTTCTTAATCGCATCGGCACTTAAGGATGTCGTTGCATAGCTTGAGTCAACTTTACGAACAGCCTGACCACTAGCTGTACCCGTTACGATAATCTGCTCATAAAAATCCTGAGTTTTCTTTTCTGCATTTGGCTCATTATCAGATTGAGCCATTGCCAAAGGGGAACAACAGCAAGCCAATGCAACAGCAGCGGCAAGGCTATTTACTTTCAGAGACTCTTTACTTCTAACACTAAACTGAGAGGCTTGTTTTTGCATTTTCTTTGTTCCAATTGTTCTGTGCGGATGTAAACCATATGTTAAAATGCAATCGTTTGCAAACACAAAATGCAAACGATTGCATTTTAATAACAATTCGTTTCAAGTTATGCTTTATACTGGGTTTCCAGAAGGATAAAAATGAAACGCTCACTTGCCGGAAATAACCGTGGTATCATTTTTTAAGCAGCACAAATTGTAGTTTTCATAGGGCAAACCTGGTGCACCCTGGTAGCAAGAAGCGACCTGAGAGACAGAACATGACAAAAAAAATATCAACGCTGGCAGATATGGCGAAATTAGCAGGAGTATCCGAGTCCACCGTATCCAGAGCCCTCAGCGGCAGCAAGCTAGTCAGCGAACGAACCCGCGAACGCATTCAGGCATTAGCTCAAGATGCCGATTTCAGCGTTAACACCAGTGCTCGTAACCTGCGTTTACAAAAATCTAACACTATCGCTGTCGTATTGTTAATCAGTTCTGAAAATGACCAGTCAGCTACCGACCCTTTTATTCTTGGCCTACTTGGCGTTATCGCCGATGAGCTCACCAAGAAAGGTTATGACATGCTACTTGCGTCGCACAAAACTCAAGACAAACTCTGGCTGGCTCGCTATTTCGACAGTAAACGCGCCGACGGCGTTATTGTTTTCGGACAAGGTGACGACCCATCCGCCTTCGACAAACTGGTCAACGATGAAATGCCGCTCGTTGTCTGGGGAGCGAAAGAACCCAACGACAGATACATCACCGTAGGTACGGACAATTTTCAGGGCGGCAAATTAGCAACGGAACACCTTATCGCACAAGGCTGTAAACGCATCGCTTTTGCGGGTCACTTATCGTTTGAAACCACTCTCAGACATCAGGGCTATCAGACCGCCATTAAGAATGCAAAACTGGGCGAGGAACCTCATCTCGATGTTCATTTCACTTATCAGGATGGATATTCTGTAGCTGACAACCTGCTGCAAAGTAAAGCCTTCCCGTGGGATGGCATAGTCGCCGCCAGTGACACCATTGCACTGGGCATGATTAAAGCCATTCGTGACTATCGCGAACAAGGTAACGAGCTACAGGAAGTCGCTATCGTCGGATACGACGATATCCCTGTCGCCGGATTCACCCACCCTTCCTTAACCACCATCAAGCAAGACACACATGAAGGCGGTAAGCTGCTGGTGGAAAACCTGTTTAAGCAAATCAATAAGGAAAAAGTGGAATCCAGTGTGATGGAAACAATACTGGTTGAGCGGGAATCGAGCCAAATATAATTAACCCCATATATGGGGTTAATTAGCTTTTTCCTCTATTAGGACAAAGAGCCAACCGTTCGCTTATAAATAGTTAAAGCAAGATCTCTGTGGATATCCGTTGATTGATGGAAATGTATTTCATGTTGGTATTTAGGCCATTGTCCTGAAAGCAACCTACAAAAGTAGGCCACTTCAGCTTCTATAATCTCCATTCCATGTCTGGAAAGATACCCATCTATACTAGTCACGAGCCACACATTTAACTTCAATTCTACTTTTTGATACTTCTTCCATTTATAACCATGATAGCCATTTTTTCCCGAAGCCCTGAATCCAGATCTGAGCCGTTCAGACATAGACCGTGTAGTTATTCCGACATAAAGCAGATCTTGCCCCTCACTTACTGTATATAGCTTGGCTAAGTCTTTAGTAGTTGAAGGTTTTGAAAACTGACAATCTTTCCCATCTCTTTTTAGGGAGTAAGAATCATCATTATTAATCAACAGATTGTATTCTTGAGGCTCAATCAATTTCATAGTCATATAATTTGACCATTAGTGTGGTGCACCTTCGAGCTCAAGAATAAGTGCCTCAATTTTTTTATTTATCTCAGAAACATCTCCACCACGATTTTTTAGCTCGTCACTTTTTGCATTTAGGCGAAAGATAAGATCTTCTATTTCAGATTTACTACGCTTTCTTTGATCCAAAGCTTTGGTTATTTCCAGAAGGCCATAATAAAATGAACAACGATTTTGGTAATTGTATACATCCCGTAAACCGGACTGCACCGAATAGTCATCCATACTAGAACTCATGCCTTTTGAAATCACAGCAAATTGTTTTTCCCTCGCGGAAACCGTAGCCCGAACAATCGTTGTACCTAACGCTTTTGCATAAACTTCTTCATTCACTAATGAGCGAGTGGAATTAGTAAAAGTGGCTCCAGCAGCTAATGCCGCTTTTGCACTCTCTCCACCAACTACTGTTCCAACCGCAGATAAAAGATTAGATAATGAGCCCGTTGAAACATTCCAGGTATTTAACCCAGCCATAATTGATGCTTGATGCCGTGCACATGATCTATCGGAGATAGTCAAAAGATCTTCCAGCAGTGCATTTCTGGATTTTTCATCACTCACAGCATTGACTCTTTGCTGAAGCTTCTTTACATCAACGATATCTGTATCTGCTTCCAGTAAATCTGATTGCTGCTTAAAAAGTGGATCTGCTTCATAGAGTCCAGAAACAGATGAACAACCATAAAGCCCAACTAACATTAAGATTATTAGTATTTTTTTCATTATTAATACTTCCTTATCAATAAGAAGCGCTTTTTCCGAGAGAAACAAACGTATTGCCCATCAATGCTTTAATCGAGTTGAAAGATAATTAAAAGCAAATACATTACTCAAAAGAAAATTGCTCAAGAATATGAAGGTGTTTTCATTTCCTAAAATTGTATAGCAGCCACAAATTATATCCGCAAATAATTGCGTAAAAAGCGTCGTATATAGCAACATAGAATATTAAAAAACCAAATGAAGGTACGAAGCTCGATCAACTTTTCGTCTCATTTTAGCTAAAGTAAAGAAAGCCTTTCCGCAGCCTTAAGCAATGTCTCTTCGTCTTTGGCGAAACAGACTCGTATGATCTTGTCATGATAATCAGCGCCATAAAATGGCGATAAGGGCACTGTGGCAATGCCTTTTTCTTTGGTCATCCATTCGGCGAAAGCCATATCGTCTTTGTCGCTGATTTGTGAATAATCCATCAACTGAAAATAGGTGCCTTTGCATGGCAACAAAGTAAATCGACTACCTTGCATGGCGTTAGCGAAAAAGTCCCGTTTTTGCTGGTAGAAGGTACGAAGCTCATCCACATGCTGCGGCTGTTCAGCAAGCATATCGGCTATTGCCCATTGCATCGGGGTACTGGTGGAAAAAGTGACGTACTGGTGGATTTTGCGAAACTCAGTGCTCAATAGTGCAGGAGCCACGCAGTATCCGATTTTCCATCCCGTAATATGGAAGGTTTTACCAAAGGACGACACCACAAAGCTGCGTTGATAAAGCTCGTCGTAACGCAACATGCTGTGATGGGTTCCGCCATCAAAAACAATGTGCTCATACACTTCATCGGAAATCACATATAAATCATGTTCAGTAACCAAAGCCGTCAGTTCCTGAATATCCTGCTCGGTAATCACAGTCCCGCTCGGATTATGAGGAGAATTAAGCATAATGACTTTGGTTTTTGGTGTAATGGCTTGTCTCACCTGTTGCCAGTCAATTTGGTAGTTGGGCGCATACAAAGGAATATGTACGCACTTACCACCCGCCAGCTCAATACCCGGCTCATAACTGTCGTAAACCGGATCAAACACTATCACTTCATCGCCCGCATTCACCACAGTTTGAATCGCCACAAACAAAGCTTCTGTCGCTCCGCTCGTTACTGTGATTTCTTCCAATGCGATATCTCGTCCGTAACTACGCTTAACCAAATCCACAATTTGCAAATTAAGGGCGGGAACTCCCGTCATGGGCGCATATTGGTTTTTGCCTTCAACAATATGAGCTTGCGCCTGATGTGCCAGATATTCAGGGCAATCAAAACTGGGAAAGCCCTGCGACAAATTAATCGCATCATATTCCGCAGCCATTGCCGACATGGTGGTAAAGATAGTCGTACCAACATTCGGCAATTTTGATTTAATAGATTGAGACTGAGGGCGCTTTATTTGCATGGCTGGAGCATCCACTTGAGTGAAAATTTATCGGTGAAGTTTTTACGATGCTAACACCCAAAAGCCACGTTGAGTAGCTCTTGCGTTACTCTTTGAAACAGCCAAATTGCATGCCCAGCTTTACATGGTTCACTCTTATTTCTGCAATTTTTCGTTTCACGAAAAAAATCACCTCTGATCTGCGACAATTTGCCACATTGTTGAAATTGTTACCCTATGTAAACTTCGATCCCAAAAAATAATGGGATCAGTTGTAATGATCAGGAAATCTGTATTTTTGTTAACCGGGGGCGTATTTCTCAGTGGAATCGGCTATAGCAACTTAAGTCTCGCCGATAGCGAAGACAATATAGAAAAAGTCGTGGTTTGGGGTAGCGATTCAACCTCGAATCAATTCACCACCAATCCCTCATCACGTGTCACCCCCGAAGATTTGGAAAGCGTTAATATCGTCACCACTGAGGACATCGTAAAATACGAGCCCAGCCTGACTATTCGACGTCGTTATATTGGTGATGCCAACGGTACTTTGGGTATTCGCGGTTCCAATATGTTTCAGACCAGCCGTTCGATGGTCTTTGCCGATGGCGTACCTTTGCACTACCTCCTGCAATCACGCTGGAATGGCGCGCCTCGCTGGACAATGGTTTCCGCCAGTGAAATAGCAGACGTACAAGTGCTCTATGGCCCATTTAGCGCACAGTACAGCGGTAACGCTATGGGCGGCGTAGTGCTTATCGAAACTGCCATTCCTCAAGAATTTGAATTCCATTTTGATACCAGTGTATTCCAGCAAGACTTCAATGCTTACGGCTTTGATGACAAAGTGAATGGCAATAAGTCGTTTGTATCGGTAGGCAATAAGTTTGGCGATCTTAGCCTTTATGCGTCCTACAACCGCTTGGATAACGACTCACAGCCACAGTCGTTCTACTACGGCAGTAACGCCAATAGCTCTGGTGCAACTGGAGTCACTGGCGGTATTGTTGAACAAGACCAATATGGCCGTACACAGCTATTTTTCGGCGATACAGGTATCGTCAATGAACGAACCGACAACTACAAGTTGAAAGTGGGTTACGACTTTGAAAATTGGTCGACATTGATGAACATCGCCTTTGAAGACAGAAATTCCAAAGCCAATAACCCCAATAGCTACCTTACCGACAGTAACGGCAGCCAAATTTATAGCGGCGTTGTCACTCAAGGAGATCGCACTATTAAAGTGCCAGCAAGCAGGTTAGCGGTAAAAGAACAAGTTCGCCAAAGCCTGTCAATTGGGTTACGCGTAAGAGGCGATCTTTCGGATAATCTGGCATTGGAAGGGAATATCAACCAATTTGATATCCTCAAAGATGAAACCGGAACATCGGCGCAAAACCCGCAAGACCCAAGCTTCACTGTCGCAGGTCAAATTGCTGATTATGACGATACAGGCTGGACAACAGCAGAAGTGAAACTCACAGTACGAGAACTTGGCAGTGATGCCTTGCAGCTCGTCACCGGAGCCAGACTCGAATCCTACGAATTAAACTACTCGTTATATAGTGCGCCAGATTATCTCGAACTCAGTAACACAACGCTCACCAGCCAAAACGGAGGCAAAACCAAACTGGCGGGCATATTCAGCGAACTTGGATGGCAAGCAACTCCCGATTGGGATGCGACACTGGGTTTACGTTATGAGTCTTTCGATAGTTCAGGCGGTTATTTTAGCAGTAATAACACTAGCGGATTAACTCAAAATCAGGTTCCGTCATCCTCGGAAAGCCGCTTCTCTCCCAAACTGAGTATTGGCTACCAACCAGCAGAAGATTGGGATATTCGCTATGCCTTCGCGCAAGCTTATCGCTTCCCCATCGTTGAAGAACTCTTCGCGCAGTATCAAGCCTATAATGCGATCAGCGTTGCCAACCCGAATTTGGCTCCCGAAGCAGGACGCCATCACAATCTGTCGATTCAAAAACGTCAAGACGATGGTTTGCTACAACTGAATATCTTCATCGACGATATTGATAACGTGATCGAATCTCAGTCGCTAACTCTGGCAGGCGGGCAATCCTTACGTACCTTTATTCCGGTTGATAACGTATTAACGCGAGGTATTGAATGGATCGCTCAGCAGAAAGACTTTCTCATTCCCAACTTGAACCTGCGCTTTAACGCAACCTACACGCGCTCTGTTATCGAAGAAAATAACGCCGAGCCCGATTATGAAGGCAAAGACTATCCCAGAATCCCCAAATGGCGCACTAACTTAAATCTGGATTACAGCCTGAGCGAGCAATGGTTAGTAGGTGCCAACATACAATATGCGAGTGACAGTTACGGCCAACTTGACAACTCAGACACAGCAACCGGTGTGTATGGTGCTATCGACAGTTACACCCGAATTGGCCTGACAACCAAATATCAATGGAACGACAACCTGTCGTTTCGAGCTGGCGTAGACAACCTAAGCAACGACATCAAATACGTGGCTCACCCCTGGCCTGGCCGCACATTCTACTTTAGCGTGGCATACGATTTATGAGTTCTTCAGTAGCAAGCAAACGTATTTATGCCACGCTATGGCGCTGGCACTTTTACGCTGGAATCTTCTGCATTCCCTTTGTCATCATTTTATCGATTTCAGGCGCAATATATCTGTTCAAACCACAACTTGATGGCTATGCAGAATCCCGCTTTGTTGTTAAAGAAACCGCCCAAAAAGCGCTGCCGAATGAACAGATTCAAGCAGCCCTGAACGCTTTGCCGGGTAGCCGATTTATCAGCTACCGACTTCCCGCATCAAATACAGAAGCGGTGCGCTTAACGCTGCGTCACCAAGGTGAGAAATGGTATGCCTATGTCAATCCCTACTCGCTTGAAGTCATGGACACCCTACCTGTCACGAAACGATTGAGTGAGTGGTCGAAAGAGCTGCATGGCGAACTGCTTATGGGCAAAACCGGTTCTATTTTCGTTGAATTAGCAGGAAGCTGGGCAATCGTGCTGGTCTGCACTGGCCTATATTTATGGTGGCCTCGCTCAACCAAAGGTTTAGCTGGCGTATTATATCCACGATTGAGCGGAGGACGGCGCCAGTTTTGGCGAGATTTACATGCAGTAACAGGCATTTGGGTATCGGGATTAGCTTTGTTTCTGCTGATTACCGGACTGCCCTGGACAACCGTTTGGGGAAATGGCTTTAAATCTATTCGTAGCTATTATTCGCAATCTATCTCTCAGCCAGCGACAGAACAAAGCTGGTCAACCGACCCCGCACAGGCAAGAATGGAATGGATGGCAAAAGCCACAGATGTCTTCGACCTTAAACCGGAAATCTATCAACAAGCGAACCAGCTTAACTTGTCTGCCCCCGTTGAACTCTCAGTTAGCAATGCCAAAGTCAATCAATGGAAAGCCGCATCTTTGGATCAAAACCGTCCAAACAGAAGTACAGCCTGGATTGATAATAATGGAAAAGTGGTTCGCACCAGTCATTTCGCCGACAAATCAACACTGGATAAAGCCATTAATATCGGTATCGCCGCGCACGAAGGGCAGCTATTCGGACTCGCTAATCAGCTACTGGGAGTCTTTACTGCCATTTGCTTGCTGATACTCAGCGGTTCGGGTTTCTGGTTATGGCTGAAAAGAAAGCCAACAGGCGCATTAGGTGCACCACCTTCGCAACAAACAGGCCGATTTATTCTGGTGAGTGTTTGGGTAGCCAGTATTCTACTGCCGGTCGTGTTTGCATCACTCACTGTAGTCTGGGCAATAGAGTGGCTGATACTGAGCCGCATTCCTAAGTTTCGCCTGTACTTTAATATTCCTGCACCAAGATAAGTACCTGCATTCGGGATAAGCGTTACCAATCACATACCTAAATTACTGTTCAAAATAATCAGTCACCTACAGAAAGTAGTGAGCAGACCTTCAGCCTCAGGGAAGCCGCTGTGGAGACTCCAGGGATGGATTTACGTCGAGTCTGCGATCAATTTCTGTAGGTGACTTACAGTTGTGCACACTTATTTAGATGTGATTGGTATTTTCTCGTGCCGGCTCCCCTGAAAGTTTACCGTACACGGGGATTTTTAGTATCAACTGGAATCCCCCCTGCTCTGTTACAGGGCTGACAATACTGACATCTCCACCAAGGTTATACACGACTGTGTTGTGGATAATACTGAGTCCTAATCCTGTACATTGTTTGTTTCTTGCCGTTGTATAAAAAGGTTCAAATAAATATGGGAATAGATCAGCGCTTACCCCTGGCCCATTATCTGTCATCGTTAAGAACAAGAAGTCGCCCCGAATCTCTGCGGCAATATTTAGCTGAGGCTCAACAGCCTCGCCAACGCCATGCTGGAGCATATTTGAAAATGCATGAGTAAGAATATTGATCATATCGGGGTAATTACAGGTAATGACCATTTTCTCATCAATATCAATATTCACGACGGCCTTTTGTTCTTTGACCTGATTTTCAAATGAATTCAGTACATTTAATAAGGTCTCTCGCACTGAAATCTGCTTTTCTTTGTATGAATCATTATTCGCCGTCAGACCTTTAAATTTCTCAACCAACCGGGTAATGCGCAACAAATTAGACTCGACCAGTGCAAGCGCTTTGCCCGACGACGTCAAAAAGCCCTTCAATCCCCCTTCTGTCAGCTCTTCTCTGGAGTATTTATCAGCCAACTCACTAACATTCGAGACAGCAATACTGTTTGCTGTGTTCGCAACGCCAAGAGGTGTATTGATTTCGTGAGCTAACCCTGCAACTACCTTATTCAATGACGCTATTTTTTCCTTTTCAACGATGTAACTGAGCATATTTTTATTTTGCTCTTCACTTTTTTCTAACGCGGCTTTTTGCTGCGCTTCAATTTCTTTTCTCTTTGCAATAGAACGATTCACATAATAAATAATGAACAGAAAAACCAAGCCAGTAAAAAGTATACTACCAGCCAACACGAAGGCTTTTACCGTTGATTGGTGATAGAAACTTCTATCCATCCGAAAAACGACATATCCCATTTTAGAGCCATTAAAATCTTTAATAACATCAGACGTATATAAATACTGGTTTTCACCTACTGTTTTTTTCCAGGAAACTTGTGGCGCAGCAAGCTGACTTGCCAAGCCATTCTTTTCAAGCTCATCATTACTCAACGTGGAAGCGTAAAGTATGTACTTACCTTTATCTTCAAAGTACACAGCAACATCGGCTTTCGCATCTAACGCAAAGGTATTCAAAAAGGCTTCATCAAATGAAAAGCCTAATTCCACGCTGCCGATTAATGAATTGTTATTATCAAAGATAGGAACCACGCCTCGAATACCAACACCGTATACGCCCTTCTCAAGCCCAACGATAGAGGTTTCCCTTGCCAAGGCTTCAACCAGTGTATGTCGAAAAGCAACAAGGGAATCGCCGAATAAATGAGGGGCGTGCATACGTTTAAAAGACTCACCGTTGGGTGTATGGAATTGAAATTGTTTAACGTTGTATTCAGACTGAAGCAGTCTCCAGGTTGATAGCATGATACTTTCCAGCGTATCTCTATCAAATTCAGACATGGCTTGCTTAACGTTTTCCTGATTCGCCAAAGTCGCAGCAATATTAACAGCGGTGCGTCCTTTAGCCTGAATTTGCGAAATGAAATCTCGATATAAAATCTGCGATTCGCGTTTCTGAGATTGCTCAATAAGCGATAGCGACTGCATCAACAACATCATGACACACACCAATAATGTGACAAATGAAGCCGCATAGGAGACAAGGCGAGTAGGAAATCTCATAGCACCTAAAAAATAGTTTCTTTAAATAATAGCAACTTTTTTAGATACATTTTGTAGAACAGCTAGCACAGCCCAAATTAAAGCTGATTCAGCAATCGTAATATTTGCCCTAAGGTAATATCACCGGTTTTAGCGACGATTTCGTCGGCGTGACCAAGTTGCTCAGCACTGCCCACGCCGATGGCTGGCATGTTAGCGGCTTTAATTGCAGTGACGCCAGCAGAGGCATCTTCAATACCGACACAGCTTTCAGGCGCAATACTTAAGGCTTGTGCCACTGTCAGGAAAATCTCGGGATGTGGTTTGGTATTTTTGATTTTGGCGGCATCAGCAACAAAATCAAAGTCTTTAATCAGCGCGATCTTGTCCAGTACAAACAAGGCATTTTTACTAACGGATGCCACGCCAAGGGCAAAATCATCGGATCTTAAGGATGCCAATAGATCACGTACACCAGGAAACACGTCTTGTGGCTTCATATTAGAAATCAACGATTGGTAATGCTTGTTTTTCTGTTCAGCCAGCGCCAGAAATTCTTGCTCAGAAAAGCGCTGTTCACTTTGATCCAGAATGAACTTCAACGAATTTAAGCGATCAATACCTTTCAACTGCTCGTTACTTTCTTCATCGAAATGCACACCGACCTGTTCTGCAATATGTTTCCAGGCCAGAAAATGATAATGAGCCGTGTCGGTTAACACACCATCCAAATCAAAAATAACGGCTTTTTGCGCTGAACTTGCACTCATGAATACACCTCAATTTCAGGAATTGACTGTTTGAAAATTTAGCTGAGCATTGATGCCGCTCTTCAGTGACACGGTTTGCTCATAACAATACACAGTAATCTCGTCGCCCGATAACAACTGCAACTGCAACCCCTGCTTATCCATGTGAGCCTTGATTTTGCGCCCCTGGTAACTAATCACCTGAGTCACCGACTGCCATTGTTCAGGCATAGCCGGCTGAAAATACAAGCCCTCTTCACGTAAACGCACGCCCATGAAGCCAAACACAACACAATTCCAGGCTCCCGCCATACAGGCAGTATGTACACCGTATTCGGTGTTGTGATGCAAATTATCCAAGTCCATACGCGCCGAATCACCAAAGAATTCATAAGCTTTTTCCATGTTGCCCACTTCGGCGTACAGCATACTGTGAATACAGGAAGACAAGGTTGAATCATGGGTAGTTAAGGGCTCGTAATAAGCCAAATTGCCACGTTTCTGTTCTTGGGTAAAATCATTGTCGCCAAGTAGCATTGCCAGAATCACATCGGCTTGCTTGAGCACCTGAAAGCGATAAATCACTAACGGATGATAATGCAGCAATAATGGCGATTTTTCTGCCGGATGATTAGCGACATCCCAGACTTCTTTATCCAGGAATGAATCATCTTGTGGATGTAAATTGCGTTGCTGATCAAAGGGCAGATACATTTTATCGGCCATTTTACGCCACTCTTCGACTTCACCATCATCAAGGTTCAATCTAGCTTTTAGCGCGGAATATTCAGTGACGGTATCCAATTGCAGCTTTTGTAATGCTTCAACAGCAAATAGCAAATTCTGTTTTGCCATGTAATTGGTGTAAAAGTTGTTGTTTACAATAGCTGTGTATTCATCAGGGCCAGTCACACCATCAATACAGAACGCACCACCTTTATTGCTATTGAAGTGGCCTAATTGTGCCCATAATCGAGCAGTTTCAATCAGGATTTCCACGCCATATTCACGCATGAACTGCCAGTCGTTCGTTGCCCTGAAATAGGTTCTCAAGGCAAAAGCAACGGCGGCATTAATGTGATATTGAGCGGTACTGGCAGGAAAAAACGCCGAACACTCTTCACCGCTAATAGTGCGCCATGCAAACAAAGCCCCTTTGTCGTGCGACATCTGACGCGCACGTTCACGCGCTTTATCCAGCGTATGATAACGATACAACAGCAATTGTTTGGCGATTTCAGGCTGAGTGAGCGCAAAGAAAGGGATAATGTAAATTTCAGTATCCCAGAAATAATGACCATCATAACCAGGGCCAGACAAGCCTTTGGCAGCAACAGCGGATGTCCCATTACGGCCTGCTGATTGGAATAACTGAAACATACTAAAACGCAAGCCTTGCAACATATCGCCAGATTGTTCATCTTGCTCTTCATCAGAGAGCGACATTTCCAATTCAGCATTACGCCAAAAATCGTTATAAACCCCTACATGACGCTGTTTAAGAGCTTCATAATCAGACTCTAATAACTGAGCCATTGCCTGTTGGCTAATTTGTTTAACCTGCTCGGCATCTTTACCGCTATGAAACAGCACATATCGCGTTAATTCGGCGCTTGAACCGGCAGGAATCGTGATTTTATCCGCTTCACCAGCAAGCAGAGTTCGGCTTTCATTGCCTAATTTCAGGCTGTCATGGCAAATGGTTGAGACCAGCGTATCAACGCCTTCGATCGCATGAATACAACGAACGAAGTCATTTCCTCTTTCAGTATTTAATAAGGATAAGGTATCAGAAATAGACAACTCACCCGCTCTTGGATCATCGGGATTCGTGACCATCCCATAAGCATCGTCAATATCAGGAGTGAGTGTTAATTCCAGATCTTGATCAACCGCCGTAAATACCAGTTTCAAGCACAGAAGATTATCTTGCGCGACAGAAACAAAACGCTCAGCGTCAACCTTACCCTGACCGCCACGTTTAAATTGATATAACTTGCTGCGAGAGAGAATTCCCGTGCGCATATCAAGCTGTCGAAAATGCTCAACAATGTCATGCTCACCAGCGAATTCAAAGCCAATCTTCTTGGCGTTAGGGACTTGCAATAACTTGTCGTTATAAGTAGCAAAAGCATAAGCAGATTCGCCATACGGGATAGGTTCGCGGCTATATAAACCATTTAAGTAGATGCCTTCGCAGCTAATCTCATTACCCGCATGTTGAGATGGGTTTGCACCACGAGCTTGCCATCCCTCTTCAGGCGTTCCACGTACACCAATAAAGCCGTTCCCTTGAGAGAACAGGGTTTCTGACAACCTTAAATTAGTGACGGCTTGCATGTCTTCATGCAATACCCAGGATGGCTCTGACTCGATGTTCAACATCTCTAAACTCACACTCGCTTGTTCAAATTTGTTTCAGGTTTAGATCTAGTATTACTGCATTAAAGAATCTTTGCAATCGTTTGCAAAAGATTTATTTCCATGTAAGAATTTAGTTAACCTAGTGTAAAAACTGCGAGAAACACTCAAATGGAAAACACTCAGATAGCCCAACAAGCTGCAACCCAAAGTAACGGGCATCTCCGTGTTTTGCTGGCGTTGATTAGCACTTACATCGTGTTTGCGATTTTGTTAAACAGCGTCGGAACCGTGATTTTGCAATCCATTTCCAGTTTTGGCGTAAGCAAAACCTCAGCCAGCACTTTAGAAGGTTTCAAAGACATTCCTATCGCAGTGGTTTCTTTCCTGTTTGCCGCTTATTTGCCTAAATTTGGCTTTAAACGCGCCATGCTCACCAGCATGTTGATTGTTGCCAGCACCAGCTTGCTCATGCCGATTGTGGGTAACTTTATGATGACCAAGCTGCTGTTTTTGTCGGTTGGCGTTAGCTTCGCGCTGGTAAAGGTCTCGGTTTATGCCTTGATAGGAAAGGTTTCCCACAGTAAAACAGCTCATGCCTCCAATATGAACATAGTTGAAGGGTGCTTTATGGTTGGCGTACTAATGGGTTATTGGCTATTTGCCATGTATATCGACCCGGATCATCCTGAATCCATGCAATGGCTGTCGGTTTACTGGCTTTTAGCTGGTATATGCATGGCGAACTTCTTATTGCTTTGGTCTACCGACCTTCCTGAAGACAAGCATGAATCAGAACAGGTTTCGGGCAATAGCTTTGCCTCCATGTTGAAACTGGCTTGGCTGCCCTTTGTGGTAATGTTCGTGATTTGCGCTTTTTTCTACGTGCTAATAGAGCAAGGTGTTGGAACCTGGTTGCCCACGTTCAACAACACAGTGCTGAATCTGGCGAACCACATCAGTGTGCAAATCACCAGTATTTTTGCTGCGTGCCTGGCTATTGGTCGTCTATCTGCCGGGGTTGTTTTGCGTAAGCTTAACTGGTTCCCTTTCCTGATGATTTGCCTGTTTTCCATGGCAGGGCTGATATTATTGGTTATTCCGATGGCTCCGGAAAATACGGGGGGCGAGTTGATTCAAAGCTGGTCAGCAGTCCCATTAGCCGCTTTTATTCTGCCATTGGTTGGCTTATTTATGGCGCCGATTTACCCGGCGATTAACTCCGTTGTATTAAGCTCGCTTCCTACTCATCAGCATGCTGCAATGACCGGCTTGATTGTGATCTTTTCCGCACTTGGCGGCACTTTGGGTAGTTTGACCACGGGCATGATATTCGAGCATTTTGATGGCCAAACAGCGTTCTATTTTATGTTGTGCCCCATCGTGATTTTGGTGATTTCACTGAGTATCTATAAGAAGCTTTTACCTGCGGCTCATGCGGATTGATCTTCTGATTGCTCTCTACTTACTCTTCATCATACTGATGAATATCAACATCTCAATTCCCCCATAGCAAACGCCCATAAAAAAACTGCGCTCTAAATACATAGAGCGCAGTTTTTAAAATCAGGATAAGAGATTTCTTAAGTTTATTGAGCTTCTTCCTCGTGTTGCAACTTCCATTCAAGATACAGAATGTTAGTGCCACCATTACGGAAGTTCTGGTCTGACATAATACGTTTTTGCAGCGGAATATTGGTCTTGATACCGTCAACAACCAATTCATCCAATGCATGACGCATACGGGCAATAGCAACATCACGACTCTCACCATAAGTGATCAGTTTACCGATCATCGAATCATAGTAAGGCGGTACTGTGTAACCAGAATAAATGTGAGAATCCCAACGCACTCCCATGCCACCCGCAGGATGGAATCGAGTAATAGTTCCAGGTGATGGAATGAAAGTTTTCGGATCTTCAGCATTAATACGGCACTCGATGGCATGGCCTCGAACACGAATTTCTGACTGGTCGATAGACAACGGCTGACCTGCAGCAATACGTAATTGCTCCTTAATCAAGTCAACGCCAGTAATCATTTCAGTCACCGGATGCTCAACCTGAATACGTGTGTTCATTTCAATGAAATAGAACTCGCCGTTTTCATACAAGAACTCGAAAGTACCCGCACCACGATAGCCAATATCCACACACGCATTACAGCAACGCTCACCAATGCGAGCACGCATCTCAGGAGTGATACCTGGTGCTGGCGCTTCTTCAACCACTTTCTGGTGACGACGTTGCATAGAGCAATCACGTTCACACAAGTGAACCGCATTGCCCTGACCATCAGCCAGAACCTGAATTTCAACGTGACGTGGGTTTTCAAGGAATTTCTCCATATAAACAACGTCGTTGTTGAAAGCAGCTTTCGCTTCAGCCTTGGTCATCGCGATAGATTCAAGCAAATCTTTCTCATTATGAACCACACGCATACCACGACCACCACCACCACCGGCAGCTTTAATGATAATCGGGTATCCAATACGCTTGGCGATAGATTTGTTAGTATCGCCATTTTCACCTAGAGGCCCATCAGAACCCGGTACGCATGGAACACCCGCTTTCTTCATCGCTTCGATAGCAGAAACCTTATCGCCCATCAAATTGATGGTGTCAGCTTTAGGGCCAATGAAGATAAAGCCGCTTTTTTCAACCTGCTCAGCAAAATTAGCATTCTCAGCCAAAAAGCCATATCCAGGGTGAATAGCAACAGAATTGGTAACTTCTGCCGCAGCGATAATAGCGGGGATGTTTAAATAACTTTCTGTTGCTGATGCACGACCAATACAAATAGATTCGTCAGCCAACAACACGTGTTTGAGATCTTTATCCGCCGAGGAATGCACAGCTACCGTCTTGATGCCTAACTCTTTGCAGGCACGCAAGATCCGTAGGGCAATCTCGCCACGGTTTGCAATTAGAACTTTATCCAGCATAGTGCACCCGCTTATTCGATAACGAACAGCGGCTGGTCGAATTCGACCGTGCCTTGGTTTTCAACCAAGATCTCTTTTACAACACCAGCTTTGTCACTTTCGATTTGGTTCATCATCTTCATCGCTTCAACGATACAAAGCGTGTCGCCCACTTTTACAGTGTCGCCAATTTCAACGAAGGCTTTCGCACCTGGAGAAGATGAACGGTAGAAAGTGCCAACCATTGGAGAACGAACAATGTGACCTGAAGGCGCAGCAGCAACTGGCGCTTCCGCAGCCGCAGGCGCAGCAGCGGCTGGAGCAGGGGCTGGTGCAGGAGCTGTATAAGTAGCTGGAGCCATAGCATACGCCGGGGCAGCACTGTAGCGGTTAATACGTACAGATTCTTCACCTTCAGTAATTTCCAACTCAGCAATACCAGACTCTTCTACCAGCTCGATGAGTTTTTTGATTTTTCGAATATCCATGGGTCAGTCACTCATTATAAAAATTAAAAATTAAGATTGCGCAGACAGTTTTGCTACTGCCGCTCGCAACGCGAATTCGTAGCCCAATGCACCGAAACCACAAATCACCCCTTGCGCAACATCCGCCAAATAGGAGTGTTTACGGAAGGGTTCACGGGCGTGAACATTAGACAAATGCACTTCAATAAAGGGAATGGCTACACTTAGTAATGCATCACGAAGAGCAACACTGGTATGGGTAAAAGCGCCAGGATTGATAATAATGAAATCCTGACTTCCCATAGCATTGTGGATCTTCTCGATCAACAAATGCTCGGCATTGCTCTGATAATGCTCCAAGGTTACGCCTAATGTTCCGGCTAACACATCCAGACCATTAACGATATCTTGCAAAGATTGAGAACCATAAACCGCTGGCTCACGCTTACCCAGCATATTTAAGTTAGGGCCATTAAGTAATAAAATCCGCATAAACTCTCACCTAAAATACGCTATTTTGCATACATCTTCGCAATTAAGCTGCCAAAATGGAGAAAAATGCAAAGCAACCTGATTTTTCGCCAAAATTGAAACACAAATGCTAATTATAGGCGCATCTGCATAAATGACAGCAATTTACTGGTCTTATCAGCGACGATAAGCACAAAGTTCTACTATTTCACACTTAAAAAAATTAAGCAACGGCAAGCGAGGTAAAATTTTTATCACAAATAGATTAAATTTAAAACTATTTCCCCGACAATTTGCGAGAAAAATTACTACCAAGCAGGTAATAAATCACCATCAAAACTAACCTAAGTATCAAAATTCTTCATTTTCGAGTATTTTCTGCCTCAAATAACGATTATTTCTAACAAATCCCTCCAATATTCCAATAAATTTTCATATGAAAGGCTGCAAATGAAATTTCAGGTTAATTTTTTAACCTGAAAATATAAAAAATGATTGCTTCTACCTGTATCCTCTCTAATATAAAAAAATACTCACGACTCAACTTAATATCTGGACGGAGACAGTTGTGCCTGTACACCACATACACCACCCCTTACTGGAACATAAAATTAGCCTCATGCGAGAGCTAAACATTAGTACGAAAAGTTTTCGCGAGCTCGCCAGTGAAATAGGCAACCTTCTAACTTACGAGGCAACACGTCACCTTCCGACAGAAGAAGTTGAAATAATGGGATGGCAAGAAAAACCCATCAAAGTTAAGCGTATTGTGGGAAAAACTCTCACTTTAGTACCTATTTTGCGCGCAGGATTGGGAATGTTAGACGGCGTAATGAGTCTGGTTCCCACCGCCAAAGTCAGTGTTGTAGGTTTATACCGAGATGAAGAAACATTAGAGCCTGTAGCTTATTTCGATAAGGTCGTTAAAGACATCCACCAACGAACAGCGCTGATCGTGGATCCCATGCTCGCTACGGGTGGAACAATGAAAGCCGCTATTGAGCTGATCAAAAGCAAAGGCTGTACCGATATTATGTGCCTGGTATTGCTGGCTTGTCCTGAAGGTATTAAGACGATTACCGATGCTCACCCCGACGTCGATATTTACACAGCAACCATTGATGAGGGACTCAATGAAAAAGGTTATATCATCCCTGGTGTGGGTGATGCTGGAGACAAGATATTCGGAACTCAATAATTAAATAACTAAATTCAATAACTGCGGATTCCGGCTTAAAAACAGGAATCCACAGTTATCCGTTACCCGATATTAATCACTTCAAAGCGCGATTAATATGCTCAGCAAAGCGATCTGCCGGCATAAACCCCGTCACTCTGGCTCTTTCCAATTCTGTTCCATTCACATCAAAAAACATAATGGTCGGCAGCCCTAACACGCTAAAGGCTTCCTGGAACTCCAAATTTTCAGGCGTGTTGTCGGTAAGATCGATTTGGAATAGCTCGGTATTCGCTAATACGGCTTTCACTCGAGGATCCGGAAAGGTGTATTTTTCAAATTCCTTACAAGCCACACACCAATCCGCATAAAGGTCGATCATTACCGATTTACCCTGAGCATTGGCTTGCGCGACTTTTTGTTCAAAATCAGCGTAATTCTTCACAATCTTGAACTGCAAATGCGCCATTTCTGTACCAACTTGCTGTGCAGTTTCCGGCATCAAAGAATCACGAATTTTTTCATAACCATAAATGGCAGAAGCAAACATTCCCAAGAAAATGACAACCGTTCGAACACCCTTCCAGAAGGTCAAGACCGTTTGTTGATTCTTCTCATAGTAGTAACCAAACATGGCTAAGCCTAATACGCCCCAAACCATGCTTATCCAGAAACCACTATACATGCGTTCAACGAACACCAGCGCCACAGCCAGCATCATAAAACCGAACGTCACTTTAACCACATTCATCCAGTTGCCAGCTTTAGGTAGCAACTTACCGCCAGTCACAGCAAAGGCAACCAGTGGAATACCCATGCCAAAACTAAGTACGTAAAGCGCCGTAAAGCCCAACATCAAATCGCCGCTTTGCGCGATATAGAGCAAAATAGCGGTTAACGGTGCTGTAGTACAAGGCGACGCCACTAATCCGGAAATCGCTCCCATCACAAACACGCCAAAGTAACTGCCGCCTTTTTGCTGGTTGCTCAGATTATTCAGTTTAACCTGCCAACTTGACGGCAATTGCAACTCATATGCTCCAAACATCGCCGCAGCCAAGGCAACAAACACCACGATTAAAACCGTCAAAATGGCAGGGTGCTGTAATGCTGCCTGAAACTGCACACCCGCACTGGCCACAACCAACCCTAACAATGAATAGGTCAGAGCCATCCCTTGAACGTAAATCAGAGACAAACTCAACGTATGACTGGTGTTAGCGTTCTTTCCTTGTCCCACAACAATGCCAGAAATAATGGGATACATGGGAAATACGCATGGTGTGAAAGCAAGGCCAATACCCAGCAACAAAAAGCCTAACAATGTTAAAAACATACTGTCCTGGCTTTTTAGCAAATCCAGTAACTGGAATTGTTCAGACACAGGCGCGCTTGAACTTTCTTGCTCTTTAATCGATATAACCGAAGAAGGTTCTGTTGCATGGTTGCCAGAATCAGTTGCCTTGGCAACTACCTCAGACAAATACACAACCTTTGTCGTAGGCGGGTAACACAATCCGAGCTCGGCACAGCCTTGATATTGGATCTTAACCACACCATCGTTAATGGAATGCTTTATAGGAAACTGAACATCTACGTGCTCAAAAAAGACATCCGACACGCCGAAGAATTCATCTTCTATTTCGCGAGCTTCAGGGAAAACAGGCTCCCCCAACTCGGCCTGTTTCACCACGGTTTTAAATTGTTTCTTGTAGAGGTAGTAACCCTCAGCAATTTGCCAGCTGAGCGTTAGTTGATCGTCCTTTTGATAAAAATCGAACTGAAATGCCTGATCCACAGGCAAGAATTCCGGCTGCTCCTGGAACAGATCTGACATAAAGTCATTTTGCTGCCCCTGAACATGGAACGTAACACTAATAAAGCAAAAGAAAATCCAAAAAATACGAGCAAATAGAGGGTTTATTTTATTCATTTAACACTTTTTCTTATCCAATCTGCGTAATCTTCACTGGCATGACTAATATCCAACACAACCCATTCAGGCAAATCATACGAATGTAATTCAAACATACTTTCACGAAGCTCCTTTTCCACTGATTTTTTGGTTTTAACGATCACCTGGCATTCCTGATCCTGCTGAACCGTCCCTTCCCACATGTAAACAGAAACCACTCCGGGAACAATGTTCACACATGCAGCCAACTGGGATTTAACCGCACGATATGCAATATCTCTCGCCACCGACATATTGGGGCAAGTACACAAAATTACGCAAAAGTCTGACATAACAGCTCCTATGACCTGCAACACTGCTCGATAATTTCACAGCAATGTCATGATAAGTGATAAACTTGGCTACCAACAGGCATTTTTAGCTGGCGTTCAGAGGAACAACCATGCATGCCCGTTAAAATTTCATCTATTGAGAAATCAACATTTACCACAATGTTGTTCCTTTAAAATTAGAACAAATTGGGATTACCGTGTTTTTTAAATTATTCATTCTGTTTGCCGTCATGCCTATTGTAGAAATTTCCCTGTTGTTGCAGGTGGGTGACATCATCGGCGGCTGGAACACTTTGGCGATTGTGATCATCACGGCATTTATTGGTGCATCACTGGTTCGCCAACAAGGAACACAAACCTTTGTTCAAGCGCAGCATAAAATGCATCAAGGACAGCTTCCCGGTCAAGAGCTTGCCGAAGGATTATTATTATTAATTGCTGGCGTGCTATTAGTTACCCCGGGATTTATTACCGACATTATCGGCCTGCTGTTTACCTTGCCCATCACTCGTCCTATGATTGCCAGCTACCTGGTTAAAAACTTCTTCAATAAAATGACGATGAATGCCAATCAATCGTTTACCTACACCTATCACTCAGAACATCACCGTTCAAATTCACAATCCCAAGAAGACATTATTGAAGGTGAATTTCGCCGAACCGACAATCCTGCAATCAAGGATGTAAACAACGATAAAGAACAGCCTTAAACCACACTACCTTTCAAGAGATGATGATATACATCAGCATGACGAAGAGGCTCTAAGAAAATCCTTAATATCGCCGTCATGCCGCACAACAATGCCGCACAACGATGCGGCATCCAGAATGCATTGGTGTCATTCCAAATTCATTTCGGAATCTCTGGCTTAAACGTCAAATAGAGCATTTTATTAACCAGAAATCACCGCTTTCGCCGAACAATGAAAAAAAATACAAATTTTTTTAAAAAAGATCCTTGAGATCATTGCTGCCACCCCCATTTACGCTGGCAACAAATTCAACGGAGTAGATCATACGGTCTACTCGAATGTTTTATTGAGTTCCATAAGGAACAAAATTAAATCTAATCTTGCATATTTCAGGAGATTGAAAAGATGGCAATTCGTCCTTTACACGATCGCGTAATCGTTAAACGCCAAGAGCAAGAAAGCAAATCTGCTGGTGGTATTGTACTAACAGGCTCTGCCGCCGAAAAATCAACTCGCGGTAAAGTTGTTGCTGTTGGTAATGGTCGTATTTTAGAAAACGGTGAAGTTCGTGCCCTAGATGTAAAAGTTGGCGATATCGTTGTTTTTAATGATGGTTACGGTGTGAAAACCGAAAAGCTTGATGGTGAAGAAGTGCTTATCATGAGCGAAAACGATATTTTGGCCATCGTTGAATAATCGCTAAATAGACATCATCAAACCGTTTTTTCAGTTTTAAAAGAATTTTGAGAGGAAAATAAACAATGGCAGCAAAAGAAGTCCGTTTTTCCGACGACGCTCGTGCAAAAATGCTTAACGGCGTAAACATCCTTGCTAACGCAGTAAGAGTTACTTTGGGTCCTAAAGGCCGTAACGTAGTTTTAGACAAATCTTTCGGCGCTCCTACAATCACTAAAGACGGTGTATCTGTAGCCAAAGAAATCGAACTTGAAGACAAGTTTGAAAACATGGGCGCTCAAATGGTGAAAGAAGTAGCGTCTAAAGCAAACGACGAAGCAGGTGACGGTACAACTACTGCAACCGTATTAGCGCAAGCTATCGTAACCGAAGGTTTGAAATCAGTTGCAGCGGGCATGAACCCAATGGATCTGAAACGCGGTATCGACAAAGCGGTAGCCGCTGCTGTTGAGCAACTAAAAGCCCTTTCTACCGAATGTAAAGACAGCAAATCTATCGCTCAGGTAGGTACTATCTCTGCTAATGCTGACGAAGAAATCGGTAACATCATTGCAGAAGCAATGGACAAAGTAGGTCAAGAAGGTGTTATCACTGTAGAAGAAGGCCAGGCTCTGGAAAACGAACTGGACGTTGTAGAAGGTATGCAGTTCGACCGTGGTTACCTGTCTCCTTACTTCATCAACAATCAGGAAAATGGCACTGTTGAACTAGACAACCCATACATCCTGCTGGTTGACAAAAAAGTTTCTAACATTCGCGAATTGCTACCTACTTTGGAAGCTGTTGCAAAAGCATCCAAGCCTCTGTTGATCATCGCTGAAGACGTAGAAGGCGAAGCATTGGCAACATTGGTTGTAAACAACATGCGCGGCATCGTAAAAGTAGCGGGCGTCAAAGCACCTGGTTTCGGCGACCGTCGTAAAGCCATGTTACAAGACATCGCAACGTTGACTGGCGGTACTGTTGTTTCTGAAGAAATCGGTATGGAACTGGAAAAAATCCAGTTAGAAGATTTGGGTACAGCAAAACGCGTAGTTATCAATAAAGACAACACAACGGTTGTTGATGGCGCGGGCGACCAAGACGCAATCCAGGGTCGTTGCGCTCAAATTCGTCAACAAATCGAAGAATCAACTTCTGACTACGACAAAGAAAAACTGCAAGAGCGTTTGGCTAAATTGTCTGGCGGCGTAGCAGTTATCAAAGTTGGCGCAGCCACTGAAGTTGAAATGAAAGAGAAGAAAGACCGCGTAGAAGACGCGCTTCACGCAACTCGCGCAGCGGTTGAAGAAGGCGTAGTACCTGGTGGCGGTGTTGCTTTGGTACGTTGTGCTGCTAAATTGGCAGACCTACAAGGCGACAATGAAGACCAAACTCACGGCGTGAAATTGGCACTTCGTGCAATGGAAGCTCCTCTACGTCAAATCGCACAAAATGCGGGCGCAGAAGGCTCGGTTGTTACCAACAATGTTAAAGCTCACGACGGCAACTACGGTTACAACGCAGGTAACGACACCTACGGCGACATGTTGGAAATGGGTATCCTTGACCCAACTAAAGTAACGCGCTCTGCATTGCAATTCGCAGCGTCTATTGCCAGCTTGATGATCACCACCGAAGCCATGATTGCTGATGCACCGAAGAAAGACGGTGGCTCAATGCCTGACATGGGTGGCATGGGCGGCATGGGCGGTATGGGCGGTATGATGTAGTGCGACGAGAGTCGCACCGCGCTAACGTAACTTTATGATTTCAATAGAAATATAGAGTTACGTTC
This sequence comes from Paraneptunicella aestuarii, assembly GCF_019900845.1. Taxonomy (NCBI): domain Bacteria; kingdom Pseudomonadati; phylum Pseudomonadota; class Gammaproteobacteria; order Alteromonadales; family Alteromonadaceae; genus Paraneptunicella; species Paraneptunicella aestuarii. The sequence continues at coordinate 4,323,124 of NZ_CP074570.1, forward strand.
CCTTGGGCTGAGTGGTAGACGATACCCTCAGCCACCTTTACTCAGCATTAGCTGAGCCCCTTAAGAACGTTGAAGGTCAACACATCTAATGTGAACGTTCGAGTTAATGGTCATAAGGATTATGACTTTAATAGCTGACCTAGCCTTCTAAATAATCAGATTTATATCTGCATACTTCAAAGTATCCATGGCAATGCTGTCTTTGATGGTTATGTCCTCTGGAATATGTCAAATAGCGCAGCGATAGAAGCTGCTTTGATGATTGTCTGACGTATTCGTCAACGATCAGACCTGTTATTCAGCTAACAGTAGCCTAGGGTTAGTGCGTCTGGAGTGATCCGTTCGTGCGAAGCTACCCAACAATGTACCTCTGCATCTGCGGATTAATTCACCGTGAGGTGGTTAATGTATTGGTTAAAGGCAAACCGATACGGGGCTAGGCTAGTTGGTATGGTTAACGTAAGTGAACTACTGATAAACACCGTCAACCGCAATAAGCGAAATGTCTTTGTTACGCTTAGACCAAAAGGTATGTGGCTGGTTATTCCTTTTACATCTGGGAATACGCTGACATTCAGCCATCGGTGAATAGGTAGAACCTAACCCAACTTTGTCATCAAAGTGGAACTCGGTAAGCCCGACTATCCGCCCGACTTCTCTTTGAGAATGTCAGGCAGGTGAACCGTAAGGCAAACTGTTGGATAAGCGGGTAAAGGATATTGGAAAAAGCGAATGCCAGTTTGTAATGAGCTGGATAGGGATTCAAGCTTTGTCCCAACCGGAAACGGTGCAGACTTCCAATTGGTCTTTAATCGTGTGAAGACGTGTAAAGTCTTTATAAATGCGTTCATCCCGTGGGGAGAAATATCCATCCTCCTCACGGGAGTAGTAGATATTTCGTTCTCATGGCATGAACTTCTAATTTAGGAGAACAGCAAGATGAGTGCGACATTGTTAGTACCTGCGTTCCCACACAAACCGTCGAGTTGGCACAGTATTAACTGGGGTAAAACGCAACGGCAAGTGAGAGGACTACAAGTACGGATCGCGAAGGCGACTAAGGAACAACAATGGCGCAAAGTGAAAGCTTTGCAACGTATGTTGGTACGTTCGTTTGCAGCCAAAGCAATGGCGGTTAAACGAGTGACGGAGAACAGAGGTAAAGGAACGCCCGGTGTTGATGGGCAATTGTGGAGTACCCCTGAGTGCAAATGGAGGGCTATTTTTCGATTAACGCGAACAGGTTATAAACCCATGCCTTTACGGCGGGTTTATATTCCTAAAGCAAACGGCAAACGCCGTCCTTTAGGCATTCCGACTATGCTTGACAGATCGATGCAAGCTTTATACTTGCTCGCTTTAGAGCCTGTTTCGGAAACCACCGCAGATCGAAATAGTTACGGCTTTCGCCCAATGCGTGCTACTGCCGATGCAATCGAGCAATGCTTTGTTGCGTTAAGCAGGAAGAACTCGGCCAAATGGATCTTGGAAGGCGATATTAAAGGGTGCTTCGACAATATTAGCCACGACTGGTTACTTGCCAATATTCCATTGGATAAACAGGTACTCAGAAAATGGTTAAAGGCCGGATTCATGGAATCAGGTAATTTGCATCCGACAGATGCTGGTACACCTCAAGGTGGGATTATCTCACCTGTACTGGCAAACATGGCATTAGATGGTTTGGAATCGTTTCTGGAATCTCATTTTGGGAAAAAGAACACCAAAGCCAGCTATAAAACCAAAGTGAATTTTGTGCGATATGCTGACGACTTCATTATTACAGGTATCTCGAAAGAGTTATTGATTGATGAAGTCAAACCACTTGTTGAAGCCTTTATGGCTGACAGGGGTTTGCAGCTATCACCTGAGAAAACTTTAGTGACTCATGTGTCGGAAGGCTTTGACTTTCTTGGTCAGAATGTTCGCAGTTATAACGGCAAGCTGTTAATTAAGCCCAGCCGGAAAAACATGCGTAATTTACTGGCAAAAGTGAAAAGCATTATTTCAGGTAACAAAACGGTGACAGCCAGTTTATTGGTGAAACTGCTTAACCCTGTATTGCAGGGTTGGGCTAACTACCATAAACACGTTGTCGCCAAAGAAACCTTTAATTATGTGGATTATCGGGTTTGGAAAATGCTTTGGCAATGGTGCAAACGGAGACATTTAGGTCGGCGTAAACGATGGATTAAAACGAAATACTTTCATTCCATTGGCAACCGTAGCTGGGTGTTTTCCGGTGAACCAAAACCAGGAGTTAAAGCTTGGCTGGTTTATACCATGGACACGGAAATTAGGAGGCATATAAAGATCAAAGCAGAAGCTAATCCCTATCTGCCGGAATTTGAGATGTATTTTGAACAGCGCCTTGAGCGTTTGTGGAAATCCTCAATGAGTGGCAGAGAAAGGTTGCTCACGCTTTGGTTGAGACAAAAGAAACGCTGTGTTATTTGCAACCAACTGATTACCAAAGAAACAGGATGGCATATTCATCATATTGTGGAACGGGTAAACGGGGGTAGCGACAAACTCAGCAATCTGGTGTTATTGCATCCTAATTGTCATCGGCAAATTCACCATAGGACAATTATTTAATCTTTTTTTATTGAGTTTTCATAATTAGCCCATAATTACCAAAACAAGGTTATTGTAGGTTTTGCTGCACACTCTAATCAAGGTTATGGAAGGATTACTACCTTTCTATTTAATAATTTAAACTATAGGTATTTATCATGGATAAATGGGAATTTTACAAAGATGGTTCTAATCAATGGCGCTGGCGTCGTACAGCACCTAATGGACGCATTGTTGGAGCATCAAGTCAGGGTTATGTGAATAAGTCTGACTGTGAAGACAATGCAAGAAGAAACGGTTGGAACGGATAAGTCGCTGGTCTGTACTTAGGTACTGACTTATAAAGGCTTGAGCCGTATGCGGGGAAACTCGCACGTACGGTTCTTAGGGGAGGGACAGCCAGCAATGGTTGTTCCTTACCCGACAGCCATTCCATTAAATTCTAACCCTTTAAAATCAAGGGGTTACAAAACTCTGTAGACAGTAATGTAGACAGTAAAAAGGATGCAGTTGTAAACAATTGCATCCTTTTTTATGCCTGCTATTTACCCTCAAACCAAGCACACTCCCCCAATTCCTGCGAAGTCAGGAACCCATAAACACAAGAGCCTACAACAGCGTTTTTTATTCAAGATCTCAAGGCTATGGATTTCCATCTTCATGGGAATGACAAAAAGTGGGGGAATAACAGAGATTCAGCTCATGAAAAAACCTGAGATGAATTCACGTCGGCACGTCGGCACGTCGGCACGTCGGCACGTCGGCACGTAAAATGGTAGCGATACGGTCTCAAATTCCACCGTCATGCTGATGCATATCAGCATCTCTTGAAGGGCTTTGTCGCTACGAACTGGATGCCGCATCGTTGTGCGGCATGACAATGAAGTTTAAACCTATTTTCCGCATCCCTGATCACTTCGGTAACAAATTCAACCATAATCTTGCCATTTATTTATGCGAGGGTTAGTATTCTGACCTTCAGATCATTTATGAAGACTAGATTTGTATGAAAACGAAATTGAAATTAAGCGCCATTGTATTGTTTGCCTTAATGAGCACAGCACCTGCCCAAGCATCGGATTGGTTAAGCTGGTTTGGCCTTGAGTTAGGCAGCGGCACACCTGTAGTAAGCACAACTGGCGTTGGTGGTGGTGGCGGTAATCCCCCAGGTCCTATTGATCCCAATTAGTTGTAGTAATTAACGTTAATTGAATAAGTGCCGGAAGAAGTGGTAACTCTGGCGTTAAAACTGACTAAAAAATAAAAACACAAGGACTCTTTTTCAATGAGTTTATCAGTTATGGTAATCGTTTCGTTGCTATATATAGCATTGCTATTTTTAGCAACAATGTACAACCACTATAAAGGCCATAAAGACCTGTTTATTAGTAGTGTATTTGCACTACTTATGTATGCAGCTGGACATTTAGGCAATATGCTATGGCTATCCACTCTTTCTCCTGATGAATTATTAAAAACACACTATTTATACTTTGCAGCCATGCAAGCCATACTTGCGACGGGGTTATTCATAATCAATCGTCACAAACTACGAGTGATCATGTCTATTACCATCGCATTGTTAGTCGTTGAGGTATTACTGGGCTACGCAGTACATATTGATAGAAATGTGATTGCGCTTAACGGTGCAGAAGCCGCTAATATGTCCTTAGCTACCAGTTGGTTCTTGTGGGATATGAGAGATTACCTTTCACAATTCACAACCTTCACTGTTCTGCTTGCCCTAACCTTGCCCAAAATTTACCAGGTTAAAAACGACGATAACACGGTCAGCTTTAGCATACTTGAAGCGGTTGAGGCGTACCTGGAAAAGTTTAGCCCTGATTCAAAGCTGCGTAGAAAGGCACAAGCTTATTTATATTACAGTGCGCAAGGATTATGTGAAACCACAGGCTCAGAAGCCGATTTCGACCATTACGAAGTGGGAACCATGTTGCTAAACGAAGGCATTAAAAAGTGCTGTTACGAGCCTTGGCGAACCAAGCCGGTTGGTTTTTTCGGACGCATTGTTTATTGGTTGAGAAGCTAATAGCTTGAAGCACTCATTTAAATAAGTCTTCGTTATTAACATCCAAATCAAAAAGTCGGCGCAAGGGTACTTCGCCGACTTTTGTTTTTTCAGCCAGCAAGCGAAAGAAATTGTGGTTGTATTGCCCACGCTTAAGGTAAAACTCAAAGCGAGCAATACCGTTAAGCTCGACGTCTTGAGGATACATTTTTCGATAAAACTTACTGATATTGCCGTCATATTCGGTCATTAACAGGTAGCGTAAACGACGCTTCAAAATTTCATCGGTCGGTAAATCAAATTCAAACATAAAGATCTTGGCTTACTTAAGCTTCCAACGGTAACAAAACGCCACGATAGTAACACACATAAAGCGCGTTATTTTAAGCTCAATGACAATATTTCTGACCACAACTATTGGAAGCAATTTAAACCACCACTGTTCCCAATAACGAAAACCGCATGGTTTCACTTTTCTATACCCCAATGATACTTGAACCATGATGATTTTCTTAAAATTTTGCCTCTGAAATAAAGAGACTTTTTATGACAGCCCCTCTAAAAAGATTTAGACTTTACCCACAATAAGAGCACCTTCGAAGCTTTCATTGTGTCTATTAATTTTTAAACATCAGCTTGTAACTATAGAAGTCGTAATTCCGATGACAAATATAAGATCTCTATCTAACACCCCTGCCTATCCTTTAATCTCTTTATTTTCCGGAGGAATGGGGCTAGATATCGGGATGGAAGCAGCGGGGTTACATATTGCTGTGTCTCAGGATTTTGATAAATGGTGTGTCGAAACAATTAGAGCCAATAACCACAAAGCTATTGAAGGTGATATTAAAGAGCTCATCCAAAAAGATCCCTCTTGTGAATTCCTTTTAAAAGAAGCCCAAATTCGTGCTAATGATGTATTTGCAGTGATTGGAGGGCCTCCATGCCAAGCATTCTCTACAGCAGGGAGACGAAGGGGTGAACAAGACGAACGAGGCCAGTTATACCAGCAGTTCGTTCATGTTGTTACTTCTATTCGTCCTCGTTTCTTTGTAATGGAAAATGTTAAAGGATTAGCTTCCATGATGGTAAACAAAGGGACTAATTCCGAACGTCCTTTACTGGAAGTAATTCTTGAAGAGTTCAAACGGATTGGCTACCACACGGTACATGATGTGGTAGATGCCGTTCATTATGGAACCCCACAATTTCGCGAAAGGTTAATTATTATTGGCAGCAGGGACAATGAACCAATTTACATACCAATGCCTACCCATTTTCATTTTCACCAAAACCCGGAAATGAGGTGGCGAACGTTAAACGATGCATTGAAAGGATTAGATGACCCAGGCCCAAGCGGGAAACTTTCAGAGAGAATTCTCAAATATCTCAAGTTAGTCCCCGAAGGTGGAAACTGGAAATCACTTCCTCAGAATATCGTGGAGGAGGCTATGGGCGGCGCATATAAGTCAGGAGGGGGAAAAGTTGGATTTTTTAGGAGATTAAGCTTCAACGAACCTTCCCCAACGTTAGTCACAAGCCCATCTCAAAAAGCAACATTATTAGGGCACCCCAGGGAACTTAGGCCTTTGTCTGTAAGAGAGTATGCAAGGATACAAGGTTTTCCTGATAACTGGATTTTTAAAGGTTCCTTGGCAAACTGTTACAAACAGATTGGAAATGCTGTGCCGATCCCATTAGGGAAAGCTATAGGGGAAATGTTGCGTGCTGTCGCAATGGGTAACTCAAAAGTTTATTCCAAACGTATGAGAGGAACCTCTGTTCATAATAAATTGAAGAATTATCAAATAGGGAATTTTTATGATTAATCAAAACGACTTGGATAGCGAAATTAACAGGTTACTAGAAATACTTTATTCCAAACGCTTTTTAAAGCTTGAAGAAATTGACCTGAAAAGATTGCTAAAGAAAAACCCATATTTATTTAGAGCTATTGGCTTAAATGACTGCTCCGAACTTATAGAAGCTCAGCTTGACGCTTTCTTGTCCAGTTCGGATGAAACACTGTTTGGAAATGATTTTTTTGAGCCACTTGCTTTTTGGACAGCAAAAAATGCCGTTCTTGTAGATCAGACTGAACAGAGAAATGTTACTGTTGGAAGCGCTTCAGGTACTGACCTTGCAATCGAAACAGCAAGTGCTTATTTAGCTATCGCTGTAAAATCAGGTACCAATATTTTTAACTCTCAAAGCACTAAAGGGCAGTCAACGGAATTCTTAGAGTTAACATCCCGCTTGAGAAAGCTAGGAAAAGAGATTAGGCCAATCATTGGTTATGGGTATGGACGAAACAAAGCGGGAAAAAAATCAAAAACGGAAAAACATGCTGGTCAAGCGTTCTGGACACTGCTTTCAGGTGAGGAAAACTATTACCTTAGAATATCAGATTCTATTGGAAAATTTGCAGCCGAACACAGGCAACAATATATAGAGTCTTACAAAAAAACAAAGAACAGGCTCCTAAAGCAACTAGTATTAAATTTTGTAGACGATAATGGTGAGCTAAATTGGCACAAAATTGTTGAATACAATAGTGGCATTGTAAAGCCGAAAAAATTGCAAGAACCATCCAGTCTTGAATAAACTCCACCTATTGAGTGTAAAAATGCTTTGGGCGTACCAAGTTGAGTGGCTATGCCCAAAATGCATAGTCAACTGAGCAACTCAATAACGTTTCAATTAAAATTAACATTCCTTTTACAAATCAATTCTTTTCCACATCAAAGAAATCCTCATCATAAATTTAATCAAAGCCCTATTAAGTTGACTCACATCAATAAAAAGAAAGCTGAATACATTACTCTAGCTTGGCGTGAGCGCATCCTTTTATAGCCCGTTAGCGCAATTTATAGGCCATTTAATCACCCCTTTTTTCGGTATCGAACCAGCAATGAAGAGCCTTTGTGGCAAGCTGCTTACAGAGGGGGATTGCTTGACTGCTCCGACAAGTTACTTTTAATTGGGCCTTTAATTTACCTTTGATTAACCCTTAGTTACTATACTGTAAGCGCTTTCACTACACTAAATTAAGATATTCACAATGAATTCAAATGCCATATCTGGACAAGAATCGTTAGCTCGAATTGAAAACAATGAGTTACTGAATGAAATCAGTAAAATTTCAGGTACTGGTGGTTGGATATATGATGTTGAAACCAAAACCATGGAATGGACTGACGAAACTTACCATATCTACGGCATAGAAATTGGCAGCGATATCAATGTTGCAATAGGGATCAGCCATTATCCGGGAGAATATGGCAAGCAAATTGAGACCTGCTTTAACAATGCAATTGAGAAAGGAATTGAGTATCAGGAAGAACTTCGTTTTATCAACGCAAAGGGCGAAGCGAAATGGATAAGAACCACAGGAAAAGTTAAACGCAATAACGGCAAAATTACCCACATTTATGGTGCATTTGAGGATATTACGCGCGAAAAGGAACTCATTGCCCACGAACAAAATACCGCTCTGTACCTTGAAACGATCATCAATAATTTGAACGATGCCATTGTCACGGTCGATGAAGAAGGCACTATCCTGTCAGCAAATAGAACGGTTGAGCGCATATTCAAATGTCAGGCCGACAAACTGATTGGTCAGTCGGTTAACGTACTGATGCCGCAACCTTATGCGTCGTTGCATCACAAATACATGAAGAACTACCTCAAAGGAGGTAAAGCCAAGATCCTCGGAGTTGGCAGGGAATTACCCGCTAAGCGCTTTAACGGCGAAGAGTTTCCAATGGAGCTTTCACTTAGCGAAGTTAATCAGGGAGGTAAAAGCATCTTCATTGGCATTATTCGAGATATTACAGAACAAAAGGAAGCCAACGAAAAAATCTATCAGCTCGCCTACTTCGATCCTCTTACCCAATTGCCCAACCGACTATCCTTTGAAAAAGACCTCACAGACGTACTGATTCGAGCCAAATTAGCCCAGTACGACGTGTATTGTGGCATGTTAGATATTGACCGCTTCTCTCAGATTAATCTTATCTACGGTAAGCAATCTGGGGATTATGTTCTCAATATGATGGCAAGCCGTATTCAGGCCGAGTTACCTAAAACATTCCGCCTGTACCGTAACATGGCCGACTCATTTTTCTTGCTGAATCTGTTGCCTATTTCCAGCAAGGATGATTCTGGATTCGCAGAAATTGAGAGGGTAGAGAAGATTATTCAAAGCACTGTTTCAGATATCATTGCCATTAAAGCCAACTCTCAGAAAGTCACCTTAACCATAGGTTCTTTGTGTTTGCCATCGCATGATATTACCCATGAGAAACTCATCCAATTATTAGAATTCGCGTGCCATAAAGCAAAAATACAAGGTAAAGGCTGTCGGGTATCCTTACGTCAGGAAGAACAGGCGATATTTGAACGCCAAACCAAATTACGCCACTCCATTCTGAATGGCATTGCTAATGAGGAGTTTTTCATTGTTTTGCAACCTCAATTCACTGCATCGGGAGAACTGATCGCCTCAGAAGCGCTACTACGTTGGAAATCTTCTGAATTTGGCATGGTAAGCCCCGATGAGTTCATTGATATTGCAGAAAACAACGGTGATATCGTGTTATTGGGCGATTGGGTAATCAATGAAGTATGTAAAGTCATCCATCAGATGAATGAGGAATCCATTCCTTGTAAAGTCGCGATCAATATTAGCGGGAAGCAGGTGGTGCAACCGAATTTCTGCTCCCAACTTAAGCTTCGTTTAAATCAGTGGAATGTCGCGCCGAGCAGCATTGTACTGGAAATAACAGAAAGCACCTTGGTAAAAGATGTTGAGCTGGTTAGAGAACGCATGATCGATTTGTCCAATCAAGGGTTCCGCTTTTCCATTGATGACTTTGGCACAGGCTATTCCAGCCTGAGCTACCTTAAAGAGCTACCTATTCACGAATTAAAAATAGATCGATATTTTATTGAAGAAATCGAACACAACAACAATGAAATAGCCATTGTGAATACCATTATTGAAATGGCAAGAGCTCTTGGTGTTTATACGGTTGCAGAAGGCATAGAAACACCAGAACAATTGAAATATCTTGCGCAACGTGGGTGCAATTATTTTCAGGGTTTTATGCTGTCAAAACCCCTTCCCGTTGATAAGTGGAAAAAGCTGCTTAAACAAACAAAAACGACAAAAGAAACGGCTTAATTTAAGAGCGATTTGTCATTTATTTCCCTGAATACCGGGATAAAAATCAGACTATTATTATAGTTTTTAGTGGATTACGCATGCTGTATGTGCCCCCCCAAAATGACTCCAAAAAGGCTTGATTTCTCTCATTTATTCAGTAGGTTATTGAATAATCATTTTGACTTATTTAGTCAAAAATCATCCAAAAAAACAGACAAAGCATGTTACTATGCCAGAAGTGAATCGCCTAAAACCGGGAATTATCCCTACCTCAAGCTTGACACAAAAGGTGGATGGTGATTTTTTAATCCAAATGTCGATGCAATTTAAATGTGGAGACACTTTGTGCCACCAACAGAAACTATAAATAAAATCGTTGCGGCAACTGTCACATATCCACCGGAGCATATAAATGTTCTGGTTTCTTCACTATTGCAAAAGTTGCAATCGTCACTAAAGGCTGAGTATTCATTCATTGCATCTTTCGATTCCATTTCCCCAGAAACGTCTGGCAAGTCACAGGAATTGGCAACGGTAAGCACCCTGTGCTTCATCGATCATGGTGAGATTTGCGATAACCTGCAGCTACCTGTCACTCATTCACCTCTTGCTGAGTCGTTAAACAATAAAAACTGCCTGCTCAGCAATAAGGCTCAACAGTCCTACCCCGAAGCCCAATTTCTAAAAGACAAGCATATCTCGGCATATATTGGTGTTCCGCTGCGTAATGCCAGTGCAGAAATCATTGGTACGCTTGCGGTGATGTATCAGTCACCAATTCAATCAACCAGCAAAGCCATTTCTATATTACAGCGGTTTGGCAAGCAGATTTCCTTATTGCTTGCAAACATGGCAAGCAATGCAGACTGCGCGAAAACACCAGATACCGGCACTTCCACAGCATTACAAAACTGGACGGAAGAAGTGTACACAATGTTTGGGCTGAAAAAGGCTGACGAAACAGAATCACAGGATCAGCAACAAACATTTTCAGCAGAACCTCAATATCAGGTCATCCAATCAATTGAACAAACCCATGCCCGATACCTGGAAACCATCATTGACCATTTACATGATGCTGTTGTCACCGTGGATACCAGCGGCATCATCCTGTCAGCCAATCGCACGGCTGAGAAAATGTTCGAGTGCGAAATTTATGATTTGGTTGGCCACGATATTTCATCCTTGATGCCTGAACCCTATTCTTCACTGCATAAAAGTTACATGCAGCGCTATTTAACTCATGGCGAAAGCAATGTTATTGGCAAACCTCAAGAACTGCCCGCGCTGAGAAAATCAGGCAAAGAGTTTCCAATGGAAATCTCCATATCGGAGGTTGAGCAAGACGGTGAGCATTTCTTCATTGGTATCATTCGCGATATTACTGAACGCAAGGCTGCGAAAGATCAGATTTACCAACTGGCTTACTTCGACAGCCTGACCAAGCTGCCGAATCGCATTTCTTTTGAGCGCGACATTCTGGAAATTCTGACACGCTCGAAACTGGCTAACGCCAACATTTACTGTAGCATGCTGAATATTGACCGCTTCTCTCAGGTAAATCTCATCTATGGCAAGCTCACGGGTGATTATGTTCTGAAGAAAGTCACCCGACGTATTCAGGCAGTGCTAGACCGTCCTTTCAAGCTGTACAAGAATGTCGCTGACAGCTTTTTTCTGCTTTATCAGGCTCCTATCTCACCGCAAGATCAAACTATTACCCAAAAAATTCGCGCCTTGGAGCACGCCATTCAAGGCTCGGTATCATCTCAAATTTCCTTGAAGGGCAACTCTCAGAACCTGACTCTGGCCATTGGTTCTGTGCAGATATCGTCTAAAGATATTGATCACGATAAGTTTGTTCGGTTACTCGAATTTTCTCAATCAACAGCCAAGAAACGAGGGCTGAATAGCCGCTTCCGGCTTTGTGACGACGAAAGAAAAACCTTTGAACGGCAGACCACAATCAGCCATTCCATTGTCAAAGGCATGGAAAACAAAGAATTTAGCATTCAGCTCCAGCCTCAGTATTCAAAGACCGGCAAACTCATATCATCAGAAGCCCTATTACGCTGGAACTCACCGACTTTAGGAGCAATATCGCCAGCGGAGTTTATCCCTCTATCAGAAGACAATGGCGACATTATTATGCTGGGCGAATGGGTATTAAATGAGGTTTGCAAAACCATGCAACCCCTTATTAAACATACGCCTCACTTAAAAGTTGCAGTGAACATTAGTGGCAAACAGGTAATGCAACCCGATTTTTGCCGTCGCTTAAACGCTGCGCTTAGCAAGTGGAAGATATCACCGTCAAATCTGGTGTTGGAAATTACCGAAAGCACTTTGGTAAGAGATCTGGAACTGGTGCGAGATCGCATGAACAAGCTTGCATCTCAAGGCTTTCGCTTCTCCATTGATGATTTCGGCACTGGCTACTCAAGCCTGATCTATTTGCGTGAATTACCCATTGATGAACTTAAGATTGATCGCTATTTCATTGATGAAATCACGCCCGATAAACCAGAAGTACCTATTGTGAATACCATTATTGATATGGCAAAAGCGTTAGGAATAAGTATTGTGGCGGAAGGTATTGAGACGAAATACCAACTGGATTACCTCATTAACAAGGGCTGCCATTATTTTCAGGGGTTTTACCTATCGAACCCGCTCTCTCCGCCAGACTGGATCAAAGAACTGCAAGAACACGCGTAGCTCTTTCAAAACATAACCTGAGTCCAAACGATTAGAACTCAGGTTCATCCATATTAATCAGCCAAAAATGCTCTTAGTTTTTCCGCTTTTTGTTGAATTGAATAGACACCATCCAAATGCCCTTGAGTGCCTTGCAGCTCTGCATACTCACTTGCTTTATTCAATGCTCTCAACTCGTCATGAGCCTCTTTTGCCATGTAAGGCATCAAAAGCAAATCGCCAGAAGAGGGTAAGAACAGTGACTTGGCTTTGATCTTGGATAGCCCATTCTTCATATCGCCATCGTGACCAGTCACAAAAAGCTGACAAGCTCGAATCAAATACAATACATGGTTTGCATCCATGATCTCAGCACGGTTTCTGGCAACCCCCTGCAACCAATCAACCGCTTTATGATTAGCCAGAATATCCATCATTGGTGCTTCTTCCAGTGGGGAATGCTGTGCGTTCACCTGATTAATAAATTTGGGATGCAACGCTTGCTGGGTAATCACCATCAATGAACCAGCCAAGCCATCAAGAGGCGCATCGCCATCATAGTAATTACCTTTATTCCATTTAGGGTCTAACGTAATGGGAACCGCCCATTGATGCAAAGCTAAGGCAGTCCAGGCATCGGACTGACCCATGCCAATCACTGACACCATACGCGGTACGCGATCAGGATAAGCAGACGCCCAATCAATCGCTTGCAATGATCCCATTGAAGCGCCCACAACCGCGTGTAATTTGCCGATCCCCAAACTATCCAACAAGGCTTTTTGCACATTCACAAAATCGCGAATAGTCACCACAGGAAAGCTTAAACCATAAGGTTTACCGGTATCTGGATTGATAGAGGCTGGTCCGGTTGTGATAACGTTAGGATCATGCACGCCGGCATTCACTAAAGTATCAACACTCAGGACATAATACAGGTTGGTATCAATGGCTTTTCCGGGGCCAATAATCGCATCCCAATAACCCGCTTTAGCATCATCTTGATGATACTTGCCTGCTGCATGAGAGTTACCGGAGAAGTAGTGAGTAATAAGAATAGCGTTCGACTTATCCTGATTCAGTGAGCCATAGCTTTCCCAACCCACCTTCACGTCTTTAATCATCTTGCCGTTAAAGGTTTGAAAGTTGCTGATGGTGAAGCTCTTTTTTTCCACCAGCCCAACATCAGTGTTTATTTGATTGGCTTGATCCGCAAAAACATAGCCACTTAATACGAATAACCAGGCACATACTAATTTTTTCATTTTCATCATTTCCTGGACTAAACCACTACCAGACCTAAAAGCGGTATTATTGATTCAATTAAACTGCACGCCCATAGTACTTAAGTACTGTGGGTAAATCATGCTTGTGGATTAAAAGGTTTATTTTAGCCCGGTTTCGCCAGAATATTTACCGGCGAAGTGTGAAATTCCGACACATGCAATGGATTTTCGAGAAATCGATAGATTACGGTGCTACCTTTAAGGTAACGTGAGCGCCGGAAAGCTATCACATCAGTATCAGAGAGTTTTCGATCCATTATGTCGCAGATCGCCAGTTATCAAATTTGTTCCAGTAAAAACCTTATCCAAGTTCGTATTACAGGTACTTGGACTATCAGCATAGATCTAGCCTATTTATCTGAATTGTCTGAAACCATGTCAAAAGCACGCAATACACCATGGGCAATGGTAGTTGACATGAGGGGCTTCCTATTGCCTGAGGAACTGCTCGATTCAGAGAAAAAAATCACAGCCAATATTGATTTGGATAGACGAAATCAGCTCGCCGAATGCTGGATTGTTGACCACATAGAACAAAGTGAAAATCTGGAAGGCTTTATTACGGGTTCAGGTGTTCCCTTAAAAAAAGTATTCACCGAGCAAGAAGCCAGCCAATGGCTGGCTAGCTTTGGTGTTCACGTTCAGGCTTTATAAAGCTACAAAGTTTGTAACCAGTCACTTAATTCTTGCTCAACTTTTTTTCCGTGCTCTGATAAAAATCCAAGAAAGGTTTTGGCATCTCGGTTTATGACTCTTTCAATGGGAAACCCCACCTTTTCGGCTTTAGCGACGCAGTGAGTGACGTCTCCTACGTGATAGGCGATATGTGCGTCACTGGAAAACACCACTTTCCAATCCAATTTATCGACTAACTCCAATATTTGCAGGCAGAACTCTTCGCTGCCCAAACGGGAATGCGAGAATGAACTATTGTTAATTTCCACCAGCACATTGTTATCCCTCGCAGCTCGTACCACTTCTTCATAATCAAGAGGGTAATTCGGGTTTCCGGGGTGGCCTAAAATATGACAGGTTCCAGATTCGATAGTATTAATCATCGCCTTGGTATGAGTGGCTTTATCAACAGGCTCAAATACAGGCTCATGAAAACTGGCAATGACAAAATCCAGAAAAGGCTGCATTCGTTCCGATACATCCAATCCCCCCTCCATCGGCATAATGTTACCTTCTATACCTCGTAGCATGGCAACACCATCAACCACTCTTGGAATAATCTGCATATTGCCAAAATGCCAAGGATGTGGCGAATCGGGCATTTCTGGCGCATGGTCAGTAATGGAAAACATCTGCATGCCTTTCAATTTCGCTTGCGCAAAATAATCATGCACTGTGCTGTAGGCATGGGTACTGGCAACGGTATGTGAGTGTGTATCGACGAGGATTTTCATAGGACATTCTCCGAATTGGTGGCGGGGGTTAAATAATACGTGATGCCAAAGCGAAAACCTATTGCGATTTTGTTACTCAAGGCAGCTGAAACGTTATTTCATATAAACATTAAAAACATAATTCTGATCAATTATCTGCCCCTTGGAAATCACACTATTGGGGGATTTATGCTATTAATACACAGAGTTGTATTTGAGAAATTTTATTGACGCCTTTTACTGATACTTTTATTGCTATGTAGGGAGAAAGCCTTGTCTAAATCATCTGTTGTCAAAATTATTTTAGTATTACCCATCCTGTTTATTTTGGCCGTTCTTCTATTATGGGATCCAAATTGGTTCAAGCAGGACATTGAAGCTCAGCTAAAAACGGTTCCACATGTTGGGGTAAAGTTTGGCAATATCCATCATTCTCTGATGTCTCCCGGGGAATTATCTGTTCAGGATATCAAGCTGGATGGCGAGCTTGTACAAGGCAATATAAAAGCGCTACAGGTGATCACTCAGGTCAATCCTCTTTTATCTAAAGAAGTGATTGTGGATGACATTACTCTAAATTCACCTCAGCTCACCTTTGACATGGACAAAATTAATGCGTTAGCGAAAGCCAATGAGGGCAAAGAAAAACCCCAGCCTGAAACAAAAACGCAAATTGCTCTGCCTGTTACACAGGCCAGAATTCAGAATATTCATATCACCAACGCATCAATTAAAGATGTGTCTTCACAGCAACTGATTGATATCTCAGGACTAAACATTACCATCAGCAACGTGCAGTTAGTGTCAAATTCACAGATTTTAACACCTGAAAATATGCCTGATGTGAAGCTGGCTTTATCCAGTGACAGCAACAATGTCATGGGACAGGTTCTGGGTAAACTGACCATGGCATTGTCGGGCAATATCCACAAAATCAATTTACAACAGTTAAGCCTGGCAACAGAAAGCAGTAAGCTAAATCTGACTGGCCAATTTCTGGATGTGATGACAAATCCTCAAGCCAGTTTGAAGATTGCAGACAGCCAGCTGTCGCTTGCCGACTTTTCTCATTTTTTCAAAGACTTGCCCATTCAGCCCGTGGGTCAATTATCGTTGGCAGGCAGTTTGGATAACCTGATGGCAACCGCCGACACCCAGACGTTGTTAAAAAGCCTGAACGGCAATATTGATTTAGGTTTGGACAATGCCAAGCTGGAAGGGATTGATATTAATCAGGTTGTAAAAGCTATCAAGGAAAGCCGTGAAACCGATTTGAAAGATATTGGTGGTTTCTTAATTTCCGGCCCCATAGGCATTTTAGCGACACAATTGTTCGACCTTGGTTCGGGCTCGTTGGCAATGGAAGGCGAAACCAAAATCCCGCAATTACTGTTCAAGAGCCAAATCGATAAAGGTGTTCTGAATATGCAAGATACCGCCTTTGCCACAGACAAATATCGAATTGCGCTGGATGGCGGTATCGATATTGCGGCGCAAAAATTCAAAGATTTCACATTCTCGATTCTTGATTCAAAAGGCTGCGCCGATATCAAACAAACCCTAAATGGTGATATCAACTCCCCGAAAAGCGCCGTTGCAAACTCGTTGCTTGAAACTGTTATCAGCCCAATCAAAGGCTTGCTAGGCGGGGTATCCAAGAAGCTGAGTGACTGCAAACCAGTCTACGAGGGTGAGGTTAAACATCCTAAAAAGTAAGGGCAATTGCACATTTAACATTCTGTTAAAGGATCTCGACTATGATTACTGGTAGAATCTGCGCCCAATTTTGCCAGTGTTGTGTATAGCAAATCGCCAATTTTAACCATTGGCTGTACACGACTCTTGAATTTGAATCGCTAGTAGTCGGGGAACCAGATGTTTGATTTGATAACCAGCCGGGACAGCAACGTTAAGAATGACGTGCTTTCCGGTATCACAGTGGCTTTGGCATTAGTGCCAGAAGCCGTCGCTTTCGCCTTTGTTGCAGGCGTAGAACCTATGATTGGGTTGTACGCCGCCTTCATGATGGGCTTAATCACGTCTGCGATTGGTGGACGCCCAGGAATGATTTCCGGTGCAACTGGCGCGATGGCTGTGGTCATGGTTTCTCTGGTTGCCCTGCACGGCGTTCAGTATTTATTTGCCGCCGTCATTTTGGCAGGGGTTCTGCAAATACTGGCGGGGATTTTCAAGCTAGGAAAGTTTATTCGACTGGTTCCCTACCCCGTTATGCTGGGCTTTGTAAACGGCTTGGCGATCGTCATATTTCTCGCTCAACTTGGGCAATTCAAAATAGTTGATAACCTTGGCAACCATGTTTGGATGCAAGGCAGTATGCTTTACATCATGCTTGGATTCACAGCCTTAACCATGGCGATTATCTTTTTCCTTCCCAAATTAACGAAAGCGGTTCCTGCTTCACTCGTTGCCATTGTCACCGTAACCGCATTGGTGCATGGATTGGATTTGGAAGCTCGCACCGTTATTGATTTTGTTCGCGATATGGTTCCCGCAGAACAAAAGGCAACCGTAACGTTAGCAGGTGAGCTACCGTCATTTGCTATTCCAACTGTTCCATTCAACATGGAAACTCTGATGATAGTGCTGCCCACATCTATTATTTTGATGCTGGTTGGATTGATTGAATCATTGCTAACCATGTCTTTGATTGACGACATGACCGATACTCGCGGCAAAGGCAATCGTGAATGTATTGGTCAGGGTGTTGCCAATACCGTTAATGGCTTCTTTGGTGGTATGGGTGGCTGCGCCATGATTGGTCAAAGCATGATTAATATCAGCTCTGGTGGTCGTGGACGCCTGTCGGGGATCACCGCAGCATTAGTCCTGTTGGCTTTCATCCTGTTTGCCGCGCCTCTGATTGAAATGATCCCCCTTGCAGCATTGGTTGGCGTTATGTTTATGGTGGTCATTGGTACGTTTGAATGGGCAAGCTTCCGCATTATGCGTGGCGTTAACAAAGAAGATGCCATTGTACTTTTCTCTGTTACCGCGATCACAGTAGCCTTTGATCTGGCCATTGCTGTTGTGGTGGGTGTAATCATGTCTGCACTGGTGTTCGCTTGGAAACATGCCACTCACATTGCCATCAAATCTCATGTTGATAACGATGGCTGGAAAGTGTACGAATTAGACGGCCCACTGTTTTTCGGCTCAGTGCTGCATTTCAGAGATTTGTTTGATCCGCAAAATGACCCAGAACATGTGGTTATCGACTTTGCCAATTCCCGTATTTGGGACTCATCTGGACTAGATGCTATCGACGGATTAGCGGATAAATACCTGCAACAAGGCAAAAAACTGCATATTCGCCATATTAGTTCTGAATGCCGTGATTTACTGACTAAAGCGCAATCTTACGTTGAAATGAATGTTAACGAAGATCCTCGTTATCGTATCGCAACAGATAAATTAGCTTAAAAAAGCAATCCACACAGGCTCGACAGCTGCCTCCCGGCGGCTGTCACCCAACTAACCACTTTCTCCGTAACAACACTCATACAACAAAACAGATTATTTAATTAACAATCGATTGCAATAACATCAAAACTGGTAAATTATATTACCTGAATATACCCGGGATTACTCACTGTTCTTTGTAGGAGTGTTGTAGTATCGATGTAATGCCTGTCGAAGTGAAGTCTGGCAAAACCAAGCAATTTAGCTATGCACAGTGGGAAGTCCTGTTCTTAAATCAGCAGATGAGAGGGCAGTTATGTTAAGTAATAAAATATTAAACGTATTATCCAAAGCATTGCTCGTAACTTTATTCTGCGTATTGAGTGGAACCAGTTTTGCAGCCGCCAAACGCACAATAACCTTCACCAACAATACCGGCCAGGATGCTAACGACCTGCATATTGAATTTAAGCAGGCAGCAACGAACACAGATTCTGGCGCATTTGGTAATGTGCAAGGCGACAGCACCAGCAAGCATGATTATGACGGTGGCGCTGTGGCTAATGGTGCAAGTACCACATTGAAATTTTCAACCACATCAAGCCGTCTGACCATTAACCGTTGGTGGTGGACACTCGATGGTCAGCGAATCGGTAGTATTCAAAGTGAACAAGCATTTGCTTCGGCTCATATCGAGCAAGAAAACGCTAAACCGGGTGATCTGATTACTGTGGCAATTTCTGTCTTTGCCAAAGTATTTGAAGCGTTAGACATCGTGGTGAACTGGACGCTGACCAATCCACAAGGCGACGTTATTGCTGCAGGCTCACAGCCAATGCATGCTCCGCCAGGGCATCAAGTTGACATGCAAGTGTGGACTGGTCCTGTCGATGAAATAGGTATTTATCATCTGCAATATGATGCCATTGCCGCTTCTGGTGAAGTTTCAATTGGTGAAGGCGACTTGGTTGTCGACGAAGGCATGCGCCCAATAGCAGTCGATGAAGATGAAGCTCAACCGGTGCAGTTTTAGAGGCGATTAATGGGTAAAGACCAATAAAGTTTACTGCTATTTAATTTTTTATATGCATACCTAAAGAGCTCTACGGAGCTCTTTATATCTTCTTCAATTCCCCTGTAAAACGTTATTTCTTATACCGAGTTCAGGTTAACTATTTTAATTTTGCCATTTGATTTTACGTAACCACTTACGTATATTATTTCCAATAATCATCTTGTATCTATTCTGAAGTGATAACATATGAAGACTATTGAAGAATTAGGCGCTATGTTTCTGGGTACTCGCCTCAAGCGATTGAGCGACACTCTCTATGATGAGATAGACAACATCTACTCCACGCTCAATATCAATCTGAAATCTCGCTGGACTGCCGTATTATTTCTTCTGCATGAAAATGGCGATTCTGGTGTTACCCAAATTGCTGAGCATATGGGGCTGACCCATCCTGCCATTAGCCAAATGAGCCGCAAACTTCTGGATGCAGGATACATAGAGAGCAAAGCAGACGATCAAGATGAAAGGCGCCGACTGTTAGGACTAACCGATGCAGGTAAACAGTTAACTCAACAACTCACACCCATTTGGGAGCATATGCGTGTCTGCCTGAATGATCGAATTGCAGCCTGCCAGGATGATTTACTCAACGCCATATCTAACCTTGAGCAGCAACAGATAAAGCTTCCGTTATCGGAACAAATACTGCAACTCACTCAGTTACAGGATGCCAGTCAAGTAGAGATCATCCCTTATTCCAAGGAATATGCGAAAGACTTCAAACGCTTGAATATTGAATGGCTTGAGAAATACTTCTATGTAGAAGAAATTGACGATCTGGTGTTATCCAAACCGAAAAAGTACATCCTTAACAAAGACGGACAAATATTCTTTGCTCGCTATAACGATGAAATTGTGGGGACATGTGCCTTGTTGAAGTCTGACTATACGGGCTTGTCGCAAGACGCGAGCAAGAAAAACTGCTTCGAGCTAACCAAAATGGCAGTTACCGAGAAGTATCAAGGTTTGAAGATAGGCCGTAAATTAATGGAAGCGGTCATTGACGCTTTCCATAAAAGTGGCGGCGATCTGCTCTTTCTTGAGTCCAATAGTCGCTTAAAACCCGCGCTGCATTTGTACGAGTCGATGGGATTTGTGCATAAACCCAAGCTGGATAATTCACATTACCAACGCGCTGATGTGTATATGGAATATGTGGGTAAATAACCAGTGTCTCCTCAGCCGC
This sequence comes from Paraneptunicella aestuarii, assembly GCF_019900845.1. Taxonomy (NCBI): domain Bacteria; kingdom Pseudomonadati; phylum Pseudomonadota; class Gammaproteobacteria; order Alteromonadales; family Alteromonadaceae; genus Paraneptunicella; species Paraneptunicella aestuarii. Next base: position 4,343,952 of record NZ_CP074570.1, read on the forward strand.
CTGGCTGCGACTGAGGAGCTGCTCACAACTACCGTTACTTAAGGCGTACGCAAGACCATTAAACGCAGTTCTGTCATATCTTCCATCGCGAAGCGGATACCTTCTCTTCCCAAGCCGGATTCCTTAACGCCACCATAAGGCATGTTGTCAACACGCCAGCTAGGCACATCACCAATAACAACGCCGCCCACTTCCAACTCATCCCATGCTTTATGGGCTTTATAGATATCGCGAGTGAAAATACCAGCCTGCAAGCCAAACTGACTGTTGTTCACTTCAACAAGCGCTTGGTCGAAATCACTGAAAGAACTGATGATAGACACTGGCCCAAAGGCTTCTTCAGCATTCACTTCGGCGTTTTCTGGCACATTTTCCAATACTGTCGCGCTTAACATTGCGCCATCTCTGTCTCCGCCACACAATAACGTTGCGCCAGCAGCAACGGCATTATGAATCCAGCCATGCAATCGTTCCGCTTCTGATTCGGAAATCATAGGGCCAATGAAAGTATCTTCGCTGAGCGGATCGCCATGTACCAAACCCGCCACCTTTTCCACGTAACGGGTTTTGAATTCAGCGTACAGCTTTTCATGCACCAGAATACGTTGAACACTGATACAACTTTGTCCGGACTGATAATAAGCACCAAAGATAATGCGCTGGATCGCGTCATCCAGATCCGCATCTTCATCCACTACGCAGGCAGCATTACCACCTAACTCTAAAATCACCGGCTTCTTGCCCGCTTTGGCTTTCAAATCCCAGCCGACTCCGGGCGAGCCCGTAAAGCTGAGCAATTTGAATCTGTCATCTGTGGTAAACAAATCAGCGCCATCACGGCTGCAAGGCAAGATAGAGAAAGCCCCTTCAGGTAAATCGGTTTCAGCCAGAATTTCACCCATAATCAACGCACCAAGCGGCGTTCGACTTGCAGGTTTTAATACAAACGGACAACCCACCGCCAGTGCTGGAGCCACCTTGTGAGCAGCCAAATTCAATGGAAAATTAAACGGCGAAATAAAAGAGCAAGGGCCAATAGGCACGCGCTTATACATACCGGAATAACCTTTTGCTCGTGGCGTGATTTCAAGATTCATCACTTCTCCACCCATGCGAACCGATTCTTCAGCCGCAATGCGAAAAGTGTCGATTAAACGAGTGACTTCTCCGCGAGCATCTTTAATGGGCTTACCCGCTTCAATGCACAAGGAGTAAGCCAGTTCTTCAAAACGTTCCTGAAAACGCTTAATGCAGTAATTCAAAATGTCCTGACGTTGATAAGCCGGCATTTTGCGCATGGCTTCCTGGCTTTCAACGGCAGCTGCAATCGCTTGGTCAATCACTTCCGCATTGGCTAAGGCAACGTGAGTGGCAACATCACCGGTATATTTATTGGTTACCGGTAAAGATTTGTTGGCGAACACAGGTTTGTTCGCCAGATAATAAGGATAGGCTTCTGCCAACATGAAAGATCTCCTTTTTTAAAATTTGGGCTTCTTTCTCAAGCTCTTTTCTCAAACTCTTTTCTTAAATAAATTTCTTCTTACTGCAGCTCTCGGCTACGCTCGCGAATGGTCGAATTTAACGTCTCATCGTTCAGACTATAGTCCACAGGCACATCGATAACATGCACTCCCGGTTCATTCAAACATGCCTGGACTTTTGGCAACAATTCCTCGGCGGATTCAATACGCCACCCATTTGCCCCATAGCTCTGTGCATACTTCACAAAATCAGGGTTGCCATAGTCCAAACCAAAATTGGGGAAATCCATATTGGCCTGTTTCCATTTGATCATACCGTAGGCATCGTCACGCAGAATGACAACAACAATATGCAAATTCAAACGCACCGCGGTTTCCAGCTCCTGGCTGTTCATCATGAAGCCACCGTCACCACACACGGTCAGTACAGGCTTATGCGGATACACCATTTTCGCGGCCATCGCAGAAGGCAAGCCAGCTCCCATAGTCGCCAAGGCGTTATCCAGCAATAGTGTGTTTGGAAAGGCTGCCGGGTAATTACGTGCAAACCAGATCTTATAAACACCATTGTCCAGCGTAACAATGCCGTCTTTCGGCATTGCTCGACGAATATCTTTCACGAAACGCTCTGGCAATATAGGAAAACGTGAATCATCTTCCGATTCTTTACGGTGTTGCAAATAAGCCGAATGCGCTTTACTGAAGAATTGAAAATCCCAGTGAGCCTGTGAATGAATGGCTTCTTTCATTTGCCAAATGCTGTTAGCGATATCGCCAACCACTTCCAGTTGAGGAAAATACACAGGATCAACCGATGCCGACGCAAAGTTCACATGGATCACCTTGGCGCTGTCTGCATTCATAAAGAAAGGCGGTTTTTCAACAACGTCATGACCCACATTAATGATCAAATCGGCAGCTTTTAAAACGCGATGAACAAAGTCACCATCCGACAGCGCCGTATTGCCCATAAACAATTCATGAGTTTCATCCAATACACCTTTGCCCATTTGTGTTGTCACAAAAGGAATACCGGTTTTTGCCACAAATTCCGTTAACATTTTGCTGGTTAACTTGCGGTTCGCCCCTGCACCAATCACTAACACAGGCGAACGCGCCTGCTCGATCATTTCTACCGCTTTATTAATCGCTTTATATTCAGCGAGTGGACGGCGCACGGTACTTGCCGGGATCAACGGCATACTTGTATGTTCTGCGGCAATATCTTCTGGCAATTCAATGTGTACAGCGCCCGGTCTTTCTTCTTGCGCAACCCGAAACGCTTCTCGCACAACGGAAGGAATACGATCTCCACTAACCACCTGTGTTGTGTATTTGGTGATGGGGCGCATCATATCGACGACGTTAATCACCTGAAAGCGACCTTGCTTGCTGGTTTTAATGGGCTTTTGACCAGTAATCATCAACATGGGCATGGCGCCAAGCTGAGCATAGGCTGCAGGCGTCACCAGATTGGTAGCGCCAGGCCCCAAAGTAGAGAGACACACGCCCACTTTTCCGGTTAAACGACCATATGTCGCAGCCATAAACCCTGCACCTTGCTCATGGCGCGTGAGTACCAGTTTGATGGATGAATGACGTAATGATTCCAGTAAATCCAGATTTTCTTCTCCGGGAATACCAAACACATATTCCACACCTTCGGCTTCAAGTGCTTTAACAAATAAATCAGATGCTTTCATTGCGACTCCCTTGAAAATGAATTGATGCTATAAGAGCAAACGGATGTTCTAACGATTGAGTTCCTTAAATAGTGGCGTGTTTCGTTGAGAAATAAAGTTTGAAAAAACGATTGTAAATATCAATAAATTGGAAATAAGTCAGATATGGTTAAAAAAAGAGCACGTCCGTTGTGCAAATGAATTTCCAGATGAGATATCAAGTGTCAAACATCAAGCGTTGTAAATAACCTCAACTCAAGATAAGAAAAGAGGTTAAGTAGGAAATCAGTCGGCCTAAATCAGTTGCGTTCACATATCTAAACGGGCTAATTTTCATACCTTTACATCCTAAAGACTAAATCGATATAAATGGTTGATCTGGATCAGTTGATACATGAGCAGGAAGCTCTAAATATCGAATAACCTCCAGTAAACCAACACTATCCGTAAAGAAATATTTACCAACATCATTAAGGCGGCTGAACCCCGGCATTCATAGTAGGTATAGGTAAAAATATATTCCGATCCAATCTGTGTAGATTTGTGTTTATTTGTAATCTGCTACTGAGTACAAGCAATGAATCTGATAGTATTAGAAACTGAATCAGTCCTTGTATTTCTCGTTCAACTTTAATCAGGATATAAAAGACCTTGTTACTTACCCTTTCAAATAAGTCGGTGAATACAGCATTTCTTGCTCTGCTGACACTGTTTACACACTATGGTGCAATGGCACAGGATAGTGCAGAGGCAGTTGAATCAGGGAAAAACTGTGACAATACAGGCTGTATTGAGGTTGATTCCTGGCACTTGGCAGTTGCTTTGGGAGTAGGAGCGAAAATAAACCCTCTGGTAAATGGCGATGATTTACCTTTAGTCATACTTCCCGATATCGCTTACTACGGCGAAAACTGGTATTGGGATAACGCCGAAGTGGGTTATCAATGGAATGCTTCATCAAACTGGAATATCGAATCTTTTGTCAGTGTTAATACTGAAAAAGCCCTGTTTACTTTTTGGCATCCAGGCAATCTTCTTCTGGCTGGATCATTCTCATCCATTACGGCTAAGCCAGTAGGTGATGATGAAGGTGGCGACACAGGCAATACACTTCTTCCCCCCACTAGTCGAGTGAGCAATTCTGCTTCTTCTGAAGAAAAGGTATCTGTCGATGATGTTGCTCATAGAGACTGGGCATTGGATGGCGGATTTAGATTTCACTATTCATCAGAAAATAGTGAGTGGGCACTTACTTTAGCCACAGATGTCAGCAGTGTTTATAATGGTCAATGGTTAAAATTCGATTATTCAAACAAATTCGACTGGCAAGGTTGGCAAATACAACCTACCTTATCAGTAGAATGGAAAAGTAGAGAGTTAACAAACTACTACTATGGCTTGGATGCTGATGATAATTTGCCAGGCGCTTCGTTGTATGAGGCCAAGGCAGGTTGGCAGCCTGCAATTAAACTGATGGCGATGAAGCCAATCAATGACCAATGGACTTGGTTAGTGATGGCTGGATATCAGTATTTGCATGGGGGAATGCGACGCAGCCCGATCGTTAATAAGAAAAGCATAATTACTGCGTTTGCTGGAGTTTCATATCGCTTCTAGGAAGTTTTTGAGCAACGGAATATTGTTGTTCATTATGTATGCAGGGTTGTTCCATAGTGAGGTGAATGCGCTACCTACTGAATGGGATGTTATCCCCTCGGCGTGTGTCGTAGACAGGCCGGGCGATTTCTGTCGTCTTGAATTTGAGATCATCACGACCGCAGGTGAACGAGCTTCCCTATCATTACCCGCATGCCTCTATCTGGAAAAAGAACTCATACAATGTTGGGAACAACTTCCTGAGCACATAACAGCCAGTGTTGAAATAAAGGAAACAAACACTTTACTTCTGGTAGATAAAAATAAAGAAGTCTTATTAGAGAAAAAACTGGAAGTAAAATCTATCCATCCTGTTAGACAACGACGCCGAGTGCGTTCTCCCTGGAGTATGTTCTAATGCATTACATAGTTCTGGTTGAAGATGATGCCCGACTCAGTCAATTAATCGCCGACTATCTGGGTAAAAATGACATGCAAGTCAACGTTCAGCCCAACGGCGATTACCTGGTTGAAGAAGTTCAACACAACGATCCCGATTTAGTTATTCTTGATATTATGCTACCTGGTGCCGACGGCTTTAAATTATGCCAGGAATTACGCAAAACATACCATGGCCCCATCATTTTTCTCACCGCTAAAGACGACGATATTAGTCAGGTTCTGGGGCTGGAAATGGGTGCTGACGATTATGTTCTGAAGCCTGTAGAGCCTCGGGTCTTACTGGCTCGAATTCATGCTTTATTACGCCGGGTTTCCCCTCCAGCACAAACCTCAGGAAAAGATAACGATACCTTGAAATTTGGCGGCTTGCGCATCAACAAGAGCACTCGTTCAGTCACACTGAATCGTGAAGATATTATTTTAACCAGCCACGAATTCGATATGTTATGGCTGCTGGCTCAAAATGCCTCTCAGGTTGTAAGCCGAGAAATCCTTTACAGAGACATCATTGGACGAGAATACGATGGCCTGGATCGTTCTGCTGACGTACGAATCTCACGCTTAAGAAAAAAACTCAATGACAACGCGAAATCCCCATTCCGCATAAAAACCATTTGGGGCAAAGGCTTCTTCTTTGTGGCTGATGCCTGGGACTAATAGCGTTTTATCAAGAGTGAGCGTTATATCGGTGAACAAGAGCAGTCATTACCATGTTTAGGTTATTCGCCAGCTTATACCTGTTTGTCGTGGTGTCGCTGATCAGTTTGACGGCACTCCTCGAACACACATTGCAGCCAAAAAGTTCACAAGCTCAAGAACCCAACCTGTCTCGTTTGGGCACCATACTTAGCCACCAAACCGGGGCTTCCATTGAGTCATTGGCAAAGCAAAGCGGAGCGCAAGTTGAACGATATCCATCAACTCACATCAGGCTACCGGAGAAGCAGCAGCAAGATATAAACAAAAAAGGCTTTATCATCTTGCATGACCAGAAATTAGGCGCACAACTTTTCTTGCTGGATAAAAATAACGGCGAGTTTATTACCGTTACTTATCCTAAAGAGCCTGAAACCAACGTTTTTCTATATAGCGGACTTTTTTTCCTGCTAATGGGGCTTGCTCTTGCTTTTTGGACATGGCCTTTATGGCGAGATATCCGTATTCTGGAGCGAACTGTTCGCAGGGTAAACCGCGACGGTACATTGCCTGAAATCCATTTAAGCCCAACTTCCAGCCTTAACAATATCGCCAAAGCTCTGGCTTCTTTGGGTGCTCAAGTGCAAGAGCTGTTGCAATCTCAAAAAGAACTGAGTGGTGCCGTAGCTCATGAATTTCGCACACCAATATCCCGGCTGAAATTTGCCTTAGCCATGCTGGATGACTCACAAAACATTGATGTATCAGGAATGCAAAGCGACGTTAATGAACTGGAAAGGCTGGTGCAGGAAATGCTCGACTATGCCACGTTGGACAGTGTCGATCCTGGGCTTGCTATGGCAGAGATCCCCTTAAGTGTCGCTTGCGGAAAGCTGATCGATAAACTATCTGAAACAAGCAATATTCAAATACAGCTTTTTACCAACAATCATGAAGGCAATATTATGGGTGATGGGCATTTCATTGAAAGAGCCATCCAGAACGTACTGGGAAATGCATTAAAGTATGCAAAAACTCAGGTGCAAATCCATATCGAAGAACAAGATAACGAAGTTATTGTCATGATTGACGATGATGGCCCCGGCGTCGCAAAGGCAGACCGAGCCCGTATTTTTGAACCTTTTTTTCGCCCCGACGGAGCACGTTCTCGTGACAAAGGTGGAGCCGGCTTGGGATTAGCCATCGTGTCTCGAGTACAAAAATGGCATAAAGGAAGATGTATGGTAGAAGAAAGCCCATTGGGAGGGGCTCGCTTTATCCTGAGCTACCCGAAATAAAAAATGAATCCACTTCCTAATGTTAAATTTTTCGTTATGAAGTCTTTAAGACCTTAGAGCGGGAAATTTCGCTGCAAAAATAAGACAGTGTGGAACCATAAACGTATGGATTCTTATCCCCCTCCACACAGTACAGGCGATGGAAACGAGCGATGTTATCTCTACTGGCTGTCACGTCATATAAATAGTCTTTCTGTCCTTTGTTCAAAGCAGAAAAAGCAACCTCAGTATTATTTCTTAAAGACTCTAATTCACGGTTTTCCTGATAATTGGAAAGCGCAAGAAGCCACTCCGTCACCGAATCTTGGGCGTCAGAGAGAAAATACTGCACAAACGAAGATTGCAAAATCACAATCAATGCAGCGATTTCAAGAATTAATACGAATCCTCTTTTCATTGCTTCAAATCAAACCAGGCCAGTTACTGATAGCATAAACTAATTGAGTGTAAATCACACAACTAATAGGTATCTCTGGTGATAATTATAGGTATAGTTTCAGACATCTTGCGAATTTTTCCACCAACACCTTACTGTTAACCTTTTATTAACAATACCAAGAAAAATAAGCTATTGAGACAGTATAAAATTCACAGCCATAAATTCTTTGAAGCAAATTTATCTTAACTTCATGATGAAAAGGCATACCTAAATTAATATTAAGGGACTACAATAACAAGGAAGGTTACATGCACTGGTAAATAGGTTGACCGCTCCTTCACGAGCCTCACAAAAATGACCCAGTACGAATAATGGCACATAACTCCCGAGGTAGCTTAAAGGGCATTATGAACGAGAATCCTGAATCCAATACAGCGACCGGAGAACCAGAACGGATCCCGGTAAAGAATATCACGCCAGTAAAAGTTCATCGCCCAGACAAAGCCAAAAATGACAGGTATCAACCACGCAGTCATATCTACGTTAGACAGGTTAAAGGCGCACTGGAAACCTTCCGCAGAACATTTGGTGCATTCTTTATACTTCTTTTTGCTGGCACTCCCTGGATCACTTATGACGGACATCAAGCAATCTTGCTTGATATTGGGCACCAGCGCTTTCATATTTTTGGTCTGACACTTTGGCCGCAAGACCTCACCCTGCTTGCCTGGATTTTTATGATAGGTGCCTTCGCCCTATTCTTTATTACCGCATTCGCAGGCCGTGTCTGGTGCGGTTTTATGTGTCCTCAGACCACCTTTACCTATATTTTTATCTGGTTTGAACACAAGCTGGAAGGAAGCCATAACAAGCGCGTGAAACTGGATGAACGTGCAATGGATTTTGATAAGTTTTGGCGTAAGTCGTTGAAACACATTTGTTGGCTACTGGTAGCGCTACTCACGTCGATTACTTTTGTTGGCTACTTCACACCCATAGGTCAGCTCTATCTCAACATATTCACCTGGAGCACCAGCTTTTGGGCAGGCTTCGCCATTCTTTTCTTCACCTTCTGTACATATGGAAATGCAGGCTGGATGCGTGAAATCATGTGTACTCACATGTGCCCATACGCACGTTTCCAGTCGGTCATGTTCGACGCCGACACATTAATGGTGGCGTACAACAACAAGCGAGGTGAGAAGCGTGGCCCTCGCAGCCGTAAGATGACACCAGAACAAATCGCGGAAAAAGGACTGGGTGATTGTGTAGACTGCAACCTGTGTGTTCAGGTTTGTCCAACAGGCATTGATATCCGTAACGGGCTGCAATATGAATGCATTAACTGCGGAGCCTGTATTGATGCCTGTAACGGGGTGATGGATAAAATGAACTCCCCCAAAGGGCTCATCAGCTTCACCTCAGAACATAAGCTACAAGGCAAAGAAGTCCATATTGTTCGCCCTAAACTCATCGGGTATGCCGTCGTGTTGACCATCATGGTGGGCTTGCTTGCCGCACAAATAATCAACAGGGTTCCACTTGAGGTGGATATCATTCGAGACCGCGGAGCACTCTACCGTGAAACCAATGACGGTTTAATTGAGAACGTGTATACCCTAAAAGTCTTGAATAAGTCCCAACAAGAAATGACTTACCTCATTTCTGTTGAAGGGCTTAAAGACTATCGTTTAACCGGTAAAAAAGAAGTCACGGTATCGGGAAGTCAAATAGAAACCTTCCCCTTGAGTATCGCGGTGAATCCTTACGATTTGGACGAATCCATCACCAGTATTCGCTTCAAGGTTATTAGTACAGATGGTAAAGTGCAGGAATTGGAACCGAGCAAGTTTATTTCTCCATAGCAGAAACAGTACACTGTTAAACGACTCAAAGAGAAAAGCGCCAGTAACAAAATAGACTGGCGTTTTTGTTATATACAACCTTATACGGGATCCTCAATAGGTAATGACTCAGGAACAAAGCTTTACATTCGCCGAACTCACGCCAGACCTTATTCTTGATGCAATCGAAGCCATTGGCATTCGAGTTGATTCGGGATTACTCGCTCTTAATTCCTATGAAAACCGTGTATATCAGTTTCTGGATGAAGATAGACGTCGCTACGTTGTAAAGTTTTATCGTCCTCAGCGCTGGACGGCTCAACAGATACAGGAAGAGCATGATTATGCTCTGGAGCTTGAGCAACATGAGATCCCTATTGCAGCACCACTAAAGCTAAATGGCGAAACCTTACATCAGCATCAAGGCTATTACTTTACAATCTTCCCTTCCGTTGGTGGACGCCAGTTCGAGGTGGATAATCTGGATCAGCTGGAATGGATGGGACGCTTCATTGGTCGTATTCACGCCGTCGGTGCCCGCCAACCATTTAAATTCAGAGACAGCTTTACTACGACGACCCACTTACTGGAACCTTTACAACAATTACAGTCCAGTAAATTAGTGCCAGCGCATCTCCATACCTCTTTTTTCACAATTTTGGTTCAGGTTGTCGATCTCGCCAAAAGTCTGTATTTGAAGCACAACTCTTTCCCAGCCCTGCGTTTACATGGGGACTGCCACCCAGGAAACATACTGTGGCGTGATGGCCCCACCTTCGTTGATTTAGATGATTGCCGTAATGGCCCGGCCATGCAAGATATCTGGATGATGCTGTCTGGTGACAAGCAACAGCAAATATTGCAGCTCGACACCTTACTCAACGCCTACGAAGAATTCCACGAATTTGATACGGCACAGTTGAGCTTAATTGAGCCATTACGCGCCATGCGAATGGTGCATTACATGGCTTGGGTGGAAAACCGCTGGCAAGATCCGGCATTTCCCAGAGCATTTCCCTGGTTTGCTGATGATAAATATTGGGAACAACAAATTCTGTCGCTAAAAGAGCAATTCTCCGCCCTGCATGAAGAACCTTTGCGATTAATGCCCTAAGAAGCCAGAGGCGAAATTTCTACAAGAAGAGAACTAAAAAGCAAAAACCCTAAAAATTGGATGAAACATTTCATTCAACATGGTTTTTTATTACATTTTTGCAACATTTATCACGTTTATTTTCAGTATTAAGGATGAAATTCTATTTTTATCTCATGAAATGTTTCATCTTCTCCCCAAGTCCCTTATATTCTCTGCTAGATTATTTTTAATAGCTAAATTTCTTAAGGAGTTGTTCAAGTGGAAATGATGTCTGGTGCCGAAATGGTCGTCAGGGCACTTCGGGACTCCGGGGTTGAATACGTTTTTGGATATCCCGGTGGTGCCGTGCTTGATATATATGATGCATTATTTGCTCAAGATGATGTAAAGCACATCCTCGTCCGTCATGAACAAGCCGCTGCGCATATGGCTGATGGGTTTGCCAGAGCAACCGGACAAACCGGTACAGTGCTCGTCACATCAGGCCCAGGCGCAACCAATACCATTACCGGTATTGCCACTGCTTATATGGACTCCATCCCCATGGTTGTACTTTCCGGTCAGGTTCCTTCCACTCATATTGGGGAAGATGCCTTTCAGGAAACCGATATGATAGGTTGCTCACGCCCAATCGTGAAGCACAGCTTTCTGGTGAAAAGAGCCGAAGACATCCCAACGGCAATTGCCAAGGCCTATTATATTGCTAACACGGGTCGTCCTGGGCCTGTGGTTATTGATCTACCAAAAGATATCGTCAATATTCAGGAAAAGCACCCCTACCACTTTCCCAAGAATGTCAGTTTGCGCTCTTACAACCCTACTGATAAGGGCCATAGCAAACAGATCAAGAAAGCAGCGCAGGTATTGAAATCCGCTAAGCGCCCGGTTATCTACCTTGGTGGTGGCGCGTTAAAAGCCGCAGAAAGTGGCGAACTTCTAACATTAATCGAGAAGTTACAGGCTCCTGTCACCAACACCCTGATGGGGTTAGGTGCGATACCAGGCCAACACCCACAATGCATTGGCATGTTGGGCATGCACGGTACACTGGAAGCCAACAAAACCATGCATAACGCCGATTGCATATTAGCGCTTGGTGCCCGTTTTGATGACAGGGTGACAAACAACGTAGATAAGTTCTGCCCTGACGCAGACATCATCCACGTAGACATTGACCCGGCTTCCATTTCCAAGACAGTACGCGCTCACATTCCCATTGTTGGCTCGGTAGAAAAAGTCTTAGAGCAGCTAGCAGCACACTTGAAAGATGTCGATAGTGCTTCTCAAAAGAAAAAACTGGCAGCCTGGTGGCAGCAAATACAAGAATGGCGTGGACGCCAGTGCCTAACCTATGAATCGGATGCTGATTTAATCAAACCACAGCAGGTTATTGAATCTTTGTATAAACATACGAATGGTGAAGCCTATATCAGCTCCGATGTGGGTCAACATCAGATGTTTGCGGCACTCTATTATCCATTTGCCAAACCTCGCCAGTGGATTAACTCTGGTGGCTTGGGAACCATGGGCTTCGGGCTTCCTGCCGCCATGGGAGTTCAATTCGCGTTTCCGGGCGCGGTATCTGCCGTTGTCACCGGTGATGCCAGTATCCAGATGAATATTCAAGAATTATCTACCTGCCTGCAATATGATCTTCCTATCAAGATCATTTGTTTGAACAACCGCTCTTTAGGCATGGTAAGACAATGGCAAGACATGATTTACCAAGGCAGACACTCCCATTCATACATGGAATCCATGCCTGATTTCGTCAAGCTGGTTGAAGCTTATGGACACGTGGGTATTAAAGTCGATCACCCATCTGAACTGGATAAAGCCATGCAAGAATGCTTTGCCCAAAAAGACAAATTGGTCTTTGTTGATATCGCGATAGACCCTAATGAGCACGTATATCCCATGCAAATTAAACATGGTGCTATGTCTGACATGAAACTAAGCAAGACGGAGCGTACTTAAGATGAGACGGATAATTTCTGTATTAATGGAAAACGAACCCGGCGCTTTGTCCCGAATTATCGGTCTTTTTTCACAGCGTGGTTACAACGTTGATTCCTTATGCGTTGCGGCAACAATGGATCCTACTTTATCGAGGCTGACCATTACCACTAACGGTGATGAGAAAGTGATTGAGCAAATTACCAAGCAAATCAATAAATTAGTTGATGTGTTTAAAGTGATGGATCTCACAGAAGGCGACCATCTTGAGCGTGAATTGATGCTACTAAAGGTCGCGACGCCTAATGACCAGGTTCGAGCAGAAGTAAAACGCAATGTTGATATATTCAGAGCGCAAATCGTGGACGTTAGTTCCAAGACCTACACCATTCAGGCTACGGGTTCCAGCGAGAAAATGGATGCCTTTTTGCAAGCGATGGCTGATTACACAGACCTAATTGAAACTTCGCGTACAGGTGTTTGTGGCCTAGCTCGCGGTGAAAAGTCACTAAAAATTTAATCGTTATTGATATTTAAAAGCGCTCATTGGGGATCTCAATGGGCGTTTTTTGTTTGATCACACCAAATATTCCAATAATCGACACAACTCTTCAAAATCCATTCAGAAAATCGCTATAAAGCAACTCATGGAAACTGAATATTTCACCCTGAATACTCAGAAATTGAAACATGACAAATGCATGACAACAGTATGAATCCTAAACCTTTTTAGGAACATAACTTCATAAAAAGCATAGCCGTCAATTCTTAATTGGTATAATTAAATTGCCAAATCAAGTTCATTAAATAGTCAAACCTTTTGCATTGCAGAAATCTTCTTGGTAAATTTAATAACCAGCAATCGGGTAACATATATTACCTCAAAAAAATTATGACCAATATTTAGTTAGAGTAAATAATCCTTATTTTTCAAAAAGTTAAACATTGCCTTTAAGTGGTGTCGTAAATTTACCAAAACTTGTCGCCTCGTTACTAACGATGAGTCAAAAATTACACGTAAATTACAACTAACTCACGGACAGAATGATTATGAAAGACGATTTAGAAAAGTTGAAAAACATCTGAACAGTCATTCACCAAGGAGCAGTAAAAAAGTGACCTATCAGGCACCAACATAATTAAAGCAATTTATAACTATAGTGAGTTGAAGGAATAGAAATTATGAAAATGAAATTATTTACCTCTGCAATCCTTGCCACGGCAGTTACCGCTGCTTTCTCTGCTAACGCAGCCAATGACAGATATATCATTCAAGTTGATAACGCTGGTAAAGGCATCGTAAAAGCACTTGCCAAACAAACTGGCGGTGAAATTCATCTTGAATCAGATGGCTTCTTCGCAGCAACTTTCGCGGGCAAAAGCCTTGACGACGTGAAAGGTTTATTAAACAACCCTCACGTAAAACTGGTTGAAGAAGACCAAATTCGTAAACCTCTAAGTGTTTGGAATGACGATGCTGGCGACCCAATGACTCAGCAAGTTGCTCCTTATGGTTACTACCAAGCCCAAGCAGATCAAGTAACATTCAACCCTGCTGCTGGTATCAAAGTGTGTGTTATCGACTCAGGTCTTGATTCAAGCAACACCGATTTCAACTGGGCAGGCATCACTGGTGATAACGATCCAGGCACTGGCAACTGGTTCAATCATGGTGGCCCTCACGGTACTCACGTAGCCGGTACTATCGGTGCAGCTGACAACAGCTACGGCGTAATCGGTATGGCTCCTGGCGTTGACATGCACATCATTAAAGTATTCAACGAAGCTGGCTGGGGTTACTCCTCAAGCTTGGCAGCTGCAGCTAACCTTTGTGCTAACGCAGGTGCTGACCTTATCAACATGAGCCTTGGTGGTGGCGGTTCAAGTGCAACTGAAAAAACAGCTTTTGAAAACTTCCAGGCTGGTGGCGGTTTAGCGCTTGCTGCAGCAGGTAACGATGGTAACAACGTAGCTTCTTATCCTGCAGCTTACTCAGCCGTTATGATGATTGGCGCAGCAGACGCTAACAACAACATCGCAGATTTCTCTCAATTCCCAACCTGTCTGTCTGGTCGCGGAAAGAGAGCGACATTCGACGACACAATCTGTGTTGAAGTTGCAGCAAGTGGTGTTGACGTACTATCCACTTACCCAGCAGGTTTAGCAACGTCTTCAACTTTCTCTGCCGGCGGCGCAAGCTTCGCTTCTTCTGCGATGGAGAACTTTGGCTCTGCATCTGGTCAGACTTACTTCATGGGTACAGCTGAAGCAATTGACTCTGGCGCAGCAGGCAAAGTATGTGTTATCGACCGCGGCAACATTACTTTCCACGATAAAGTCGCTAACTGTGAAGCTTCTGGCGGTATCGGTGCAGTTATCGTGAACAACGTAGCAGGCATGTTATACGGTACATTGGGAGATCCAAATAACACTTCTATCCCGGCTGTTGGCGCGGCGTTAGAAGACCGTACAGCAATACTTGCAGCATCTACTGCTACTATTGATATTACGACAAGTGATTACGGAACCATGAGTGGTACATCAATGGCTACACCAACCACTACCGGTGTTGCTGCTTTGGTTTGGTCTAATCATCCAACTTGTACTGGTGAACAGATTCGCGCAGCGTTGAAAGCAACTGCTGAAGATCAAGGTGCATCAGGACATGACGAGTATTTCGGTTACGGTTTGGTTAAAGCTGCGGCAGCCAACACCTACCTGAATACTTATGGATGTGCTGGACAATAATCACAAGTATGGCGGGCGTAATGCCCGCCCTTCAGCTATTGGAACTGATTGATTTTCACCCGACAACCATGTAGCCTCTTTCGCCGTTATTCGTAGAAAACGTGCCATAAAGTAAGCAAGTCGGGTTAAATTAGTTACACGGAAAGCTGCTGTCTTATTGGTCCGAGCATCAGTATTTGCCTCGGTTTGTTAATAACGAATGATTAAGTACAATCCAGGAAATATGATTATGAAGCTGTTTTCCAAAGCCTTACCCAGTTTGATGGTTCTCGCAACCACCGCGTTTATCATCAACCAAAACGACTCGTCGACAGAACAAAATTACATAGTTATGGCTGATTCTTTGGCTCAAGCCAAAGCAGAGGTTCAGGAAATCGGCGCTAGCATCGACCACAACTTACCTATCGTAAACGGCGTTGTTGCCTCTTTAACTGAATCCCAGGTAGCCAAACTAAAAGAACAAGGTGATGTTCGTTTATTCGCAGATAGCAAAGTGACGCTGGCTGCTACGGGTTGGGGCTCAAGAGCAAAAGCTTCAGAAGCAGTCGTGCCACTGCAAACAGGTGTACAGAATCTTCATGATGCGGGTATCTTTGGTAGCGGCGTAACAGTCGCGGTACTGGATACCGGTTTCAAAACCATGAACGGATTACGTGTTGACGCTTATGGCAACAAACGCGTTTATGGTACTTACAATGCTATTGATAAAAGCATCCTGCTAATGGATGAAGAACAAAACGGTCACGGCACTCATGTGACCAGTATTATATCCAATAGCGACAAAGACATTTACAACAAATACTACGGTATTGCCCCTAATGTCAGATTACTTAGCTTAAAAGCCTTCGATGAAAATGGTGCTGGCAGCTATGTTAACGTTATTGATGCCATCCAATGGGCAATTCAATACAAAGACGACTTTAATATTCGCGTTCTGAACATGTCATTCAGCGCACCAGCACAAAGCCTGTATTGGGATGATCCGGTAAATATCGCCGTCATGAAAGCATGGCAGGCAGGCATTGTCGTCGTCGCTTCTGCGGGTAATCGCGGCAATACAAGCAACGCTATTGGCGTACCAGGCAATGTCCCTTATGTCATCACCGTTGGCGCAGCGTCAGATAATTTCACAACCGACTCTGCAACTGATGATTTCGTAGCATCTTTCTCTTCTGTCGGCCCAACATTTGAAGGCTTTGCCAAACCAGAAGTGGTTGCTTATGGTGGTCATGTGGTTGGCTTGATGGACAAAAACGCTCAAATTGCTAAGAAATATCCTGAGTTCCACGATGGTGGTCAATTTTACGCCATGTCAGGAACCTCTCAAGCAGCTGCCGTTGTTTCAGGTGTTGCGGCTCTAATGATTTCCTATCAGCCGGATTTGACTCCAGATCAGGTTAAATGCCGCTTGTTAGAAACCGCTCAGCCATTTATGGATGGCGACATTGCGACTGAAACAGCCTTTGCTCAAGGCGCAGGTAGCGTTAATGCAGAAGCAGCAGTATTCAGCACTGCTGATAATTGCGCCAATCAAAACATGGACATTGATGCTGATATCAACGACGTAGCTCATTATCTAGGCCCTGTGTTTACAGAAAGCTCAAGTGAAATGCAAATTCTGGATTCTTCGGGCAATTTGTGGCGAGATGGTAATTTATGGCGTGACGGAAATTTATGGCGCGATGGTAACTTGTGGCGTGATGCTTACATCGCCTCTGAAACCGACACCTGGAGCGGCGCACAGATTAATTTTACAGACAATTTGGACATTGCGGTTAACCCTTGGGTTGACGAAGAATAGTCCAAAAAGTAATAAACAATAAAAAAGAATTGGGCTCAGGCTTTTACCTGAGCCTTTTTATTTGTTAAAACATCGGATTGCGTAATAAAAAATTAATAGGCTCGATGTTCTACCGCAAACTTCTGTTACTGACGTTTATATATTTTTCGTCCATTTTGGCTCATGCAGCCGAGATGCGCTTTGACGTGTACGATATAGACAAAGGTTTGGTTCAGGAAACCGTTCGCGGCATTATTCAAGATAATCGAGGATTCCTCTGGATTGCCACCGAGGAAGGTTTAAACCGATTCGATGGTTTCACCTTCACACCATTCAGACATAACCCGGAAGACGCTACCAGCCTTTCTAACGATGTTATTACCGACATGGTTATCGATTCCGAAGGTTATTTATGGATTGGCACTTTTGGTGGCGGCTTAAATCGCTTCGATCCACAGAACACCAGTGCGACACGTATCGCTGAAAAAGAGTTATCCAGCGACCGCATTCAATCTCTTTTTATCGACTCGCAAAAACGCATCTGGGTTGGCACATTTGAACATGGACTGGATCTCATTATCCCCAAAGATGGTGGATACGAGTTCGTTAATTTCAAATTACACACCGGAGGCATAAATCACCCTTCGATCACGGCTTTTGCTGAAGATACCCAAGGACGAATCTGGGTTGGCAGTGATGGTGGTGGCGTTGATATTTATGATCCGGATCGTGGGTACTGGCAGAACCTGAGCCAACTTCCTAACGGGAACAACCTGCAAGGCAAACATGTGCGCAGCATGTTACGAGATAAAAAAGGCAACATCTGGATTGGAACAGCTTCGCATGGTTTGCATTATTACCAGTTAGACAAAAACCAACTGGATCAATTTACCTATAAGTCTGAAAGCAAAAACAGCCTGAGTAATAATCGTGTTCTCAGCTTGCTGGAAGATAATCAGGATAACCTCTGGGTAGGAACAGACGACGGCATCACCATGATCACCGACGAAGAGTTTATCCATATCAAACATTCAGATACCAACCCGAATAGTCTCAGTAACAATCGTATTCTTAGCATGTTTCAAGATGCTAATGGGTTAATTTGGTTAGGCACTTATCGCGGCTTGAACAAATGGAACCCCACCACGAATCGGTTCAACCACACGCTACCGAAAGTATCAGACAAATATAACCACTCGGTAATCACCGGCTTCGCCCAGTACAGCAATCAGGACTTAGTCATAGCAACCTATGGCGGCGGTGTATTGAAACGCAGAGCCAATAGCAATGATTACGAACTGTTCACCAAAGACCAGGGGCTGCCAGATAATCGCATCATGGCACTTTACATCGATAAACAAGATGGTCTGTGGATTGGCACCAGAGCCAAAGGATTAGCCTATTTGCCCAATGGCAGTAATCAATGGCGTCACTATGAGCATGATCCTGAAAACCCAGACAGCCTGCCAGCCAACGGTGTTACTGACATTCTGCAAGACCAAAAAGGGGATATCTGGGTAACCACCTATAAAGGCGGTTTAAGCCTCAAAATTGGCGACAAATTTAAAACCTATTCAGCCAATAGCGATGACCCTGAATCCTTGTCCAGCAATAAAGTGATGCAAATCCACGAGGATCAACAAGGTCAACTATGGCTAGCTACTGAAGCAGGTTTGAACCTGTTCAACCCTAAAGCCGGCACTTTTACCAAATTCAGACACGACCCTTCCATCGCCTCCAGCCTAACCTCTGATATGGTCTGGCAGATCTTTGAAGACAGTGGTGGCAACTTCTGGATTGCCACAGAAGGCAATGGCATTAATTTATGGCAACGTCAGGAACGCATTAAAGGTTTACCGGTATTTAAACATATCCAACGGCAACAGGGGCTGTTGAGCAATACCGTCTATGGGTTTGCCGAGGATACAGAAGGCCGTATATGGATGTCATCCAACAAGGGATTAAGCCGCTATAACCCCAAAAATAGCCATATAGAGCATTTCGATAAAAGTCATGGACTGCAAGGTTATGACTTTAATATCGGGGCAGTCATGAAAGGCAAGGATGACAACATCTATTTTGGTGGCAGCAACGGTTTTAATCAGTTTTCAGCTCACTTCGATCCAATCAACTCGGAGCCACCTAATGTTGAACTTATTGGCGTATCGGGGCTAAAAGAAAACAAACCATTATCAGAAATAATTTCTGGTGTGACCCTGGCTTACAACGATTATCTGGTCGCATTCGACTTTGTCGCTCTGGATTTCGCAGCGCCAGAAAAGAACCAGTACCAATACAAACTGGAACATTTTGATGCTGACTGGGTAAATGTTGGTAACCTTCGCCGCGCCACCTACACCAACCTGCCAGCAGGAAAATACACCTTTATGGTCAAGGCGTCGAATAACAACGGCACCTGGAGTGAGTCTCAAATTAATCTCCCAGTGACAGTAGAACCTGCACCTTGGCTAACGATATGGGCATTCGGTTTATACGCCGCCATTATTAGCGGTTTCATCATGACGTTAATCCAAATTCAGTTGAAAAAGTTTGCTCATGAAGAAAATCAACGTAAAAAGCTGGAACAGGAAGTTGCACAACGTACCAAAGAGCTGGCTGAACAGAATAAAAAGCTCACGGCACTGAACAATGAACTAGAAGTGGCTTACCGCGTTGACGCCTTAACCGGGCTCAACAACCGTCACTTCCTTAATGCTTATTTGGGTAAACGTCTATCACTGATTGATCAGGCACACATGACCCACAAGGAAGACGCGCCGCACATGCTGATTATGTTGTTGGACATGGACAACCTTAAGCCTATCAACGACAACTACGGTCACGCCGCCGGTGATGCTGCCATATGCCATTTGGCACGACTGGTACAAGAGCGTATTCCACAGGAGTTCCATTTAATCCGCTGGGGTGGCGATGAATTCATGCTGGTAGGAGAAATACGTAATAAGCAAGAAACCTGCGCCTGGATAGAAAACCTCTATGAAATGCTTGATGCAGGCAACTTCTTCTATTTCAAACAGAAAATTAAACTGAGCTGTTCTGCTGGTTTTGCGTTCTATCCATTTGATCATGAGAACCCCAGAGCCCTGTCATGGGATCAGGTTTCAATGGTTGCCGACAAAGCCCTCTATTCAGCCAAGATGGATAAAGGTCATTGGTGCGGTGTTGTGGGTCCAACTCGCGAGATCAACGAGCTCTATCTGAACGAATTACTTCGCTGCAAACATATTAAGGAAGTATCCGGACTGGTTAATTTGATGGATATCTAACCGTTGCTGCTTGACTACACACCTGAGCTGCGCAGTAAGAAAAGACGAGGGGAGAATCGCAACAGGGGATACCCTCACAGTTGCTCTTGTTGTTGCTCTTTCTGATAATAGCTCTTTGATTACATCTTTATTCCATTCTTAGTGAATCGAAATGATCAAAGAGTCTCAGAAACTCTCAAGCATGAACCCCATACTGGTTCTCAAAGTCCTCAGGATTAAACCTGAGCCTGTTTTTGGTAGGAGCTAGGGGTTTCCCCCTGCCATTCTTTGAAACACTTGGTGAAGTAAGCCTGGCTGGAGAAACCAACCTGATCCGCGACCAAGCCAACCTGAATTCCAGTGGTCAACAAACGCTTGGCTTTCATTAGGCGGAATTCTCGCAGGTACTCACCCGGCGTTAAGCTTAATACACCGCGCATTTTACGTTGCAGCTGTCGTTCACTTAAACCTAACTGCCCTGCAAGTTCACCCATATTAAAGCTTTCATCCTGATAATGCTTTTCAACCACGCTATTTAACTTCTTCAAGAAAGCCGAAACCGCAGAATCCTCAGTAACAACCTCAATTCCGTCTTCATCAGCATTACCAAACGCTTGTTCACTCAACAAACGAGATTTCAATTGCGTTTGAGCCGCTTCTCTGCCCGCTAATAAATTACGTAACCGCAGCAGTAATTCCTGATAATGGAACGGCTTGGTCAGGTAATCATCAACCTTCTTCTGTAACCCTTCCAGCTTACTATCCATGTCGGCCTTTGCAGTTAGCATCAGTATGGGAATATGAGCCGTAACATCATTGGCTTTTAACTGCTCAACCACCTGGAACCCGGAAATATCCGGCAGCATAAGATCGCAGATAATAATATCGGGAACCTGATCAATAGCCGCTTTTAAGCCCTTCTCACCCAAACCGCAAATATCGGTTTCAAAGTTTTGCTCAGTAAGGTGGGCAAGATATTCCTGCATGTCTGCGTTGTCTTCAATAATCAGCAAACGATCTCGTTCTTTACTGACCCCGCCGGTCTCATTCTCTCCCTGATAAACAAAACCGCTATCTTCCAGTGAGAAATCAACGGGTTTGATTTCACCTGCAAAATACTTGGGCGCATCCACCAAAGGAATATCAATAATAAAACGAGTGCCTTTGTCAGGCTCAGATTTCACGCTTAATTTCCATGAATGAGCTTCAATCAGTTCATTCACCACCGACAAACCAATACCCACACCAAAGGTTTTCACATTCACACCTTTAGCACGTTGAAAACGGCCAAAGATTTGTGATGACTCGTTGGAGTCAAAGCCTTTTCCTGTATCCGTTACGATAATACTTAGCATCTTGCCGTTAACGTCCATATGCAGTGTAATCGTCCCTTCTTCCGGCGTGTATTTATAAGCATTGGTTAACAGGTTGTAGAGTATTTGCTGCAAGGAATCTTCATGAATATCCGCCCACAAGCTATCCACCAGCTCATATTCGAACTTCATTTGTTTTTGTTCACACAGCGGAGCAAACAATTCAACCGCGTTTCTCACTACGTCGGACAGGGGCTGTGTCGATGCATTTAGCTTGGGAGCACTGGTTAGCTTTGACAGCATTAACAATTGCTCAACCATTTTTAAGATACGGGCATTGTTACGAAGCGCTGAATACATTCTCTTCTTCAACGATTCATCCAGATTGCTGTCAATCCCTTCTTCCAACGCGCCTTGAATAATGGTCAGCGGGGTGCGGAATTCATGGGTGATATTCGCGATAAACTTGTCTTTCACCGAAAGCGCTTGCTCTTCCGCCAGCTTCAGCGTGCTGATATCGACAAAGCTAATAGCCAAGGCATTGTTGCTTTCCATAGTACGCATATAACAAGGAATACTGTGTCCAGCGGCATCCTCTAAATTCACTTCCCTCTGCTCCAAACTCACCAGACTATTGGAGTTTAACGACGTTTCCATGCCTTTAAAGAAGCGAGCAAATGGTTCATCTTTGGGAAACAGACCACTGAAAAACTGCCCTTTTAACTGGCTGGCCTGATATCCCAACAAGTCTAACAACGCTTTATTAGCAAAGGTGATACGCCCGGAAACGTCGAGCTGTACTAATGGAAATGGTGAGTGAGTCTGCTCATTCTCTGTCGGATTAGTACGCGGCAAACTCTCATATTTGGTTCGTAATCGACGATAGCGATTAACAATGAAATTCTCTTGCTTCGAAATCAAAACAATAAAAGACAATACCCAAATAGCAAGTAACCATTCACGATTGACTTCGGCTTCATCAAAAAACCACTCCATACTATGACCCGTAGCATGAATGATAGGTAACACGGTAGCAGACACCAACAATGGCGACGGAAACCAGGAAGGCAAAGTACGGCCTTCTTTAGGGATAGCATCGATTTTCGGGTTCAACGCCATCGTGAAGCACAAATACGGTACATACCAGATAGTATGTTGCAATGGATGGGTAAAACGTTCAATCAATCCTGCGGTCTGAATCAGTTCGACACTATCAAGCATTAAAAACACGAACGACCCGGCACCAAACCACAGGTAAGTTCTAAAGTTATCGGCTCGACGACTTTGCAGCGCTTTCGTCCAAAACAGCAGCATTAAATACACATCAAGCACGATATAGAAAAGATAGGAAGAATAGAGCTGTCTAAATTCGTTTTGGCTCAATTGGCTGGGTATCAGCACCAGATAAGCAAACAAACCCAGTACAAAGAATATTGCGCCATATTGTTGCAATGCCAACACGCTGCGGTGACGCGTTTGGTAATTCTTCAAAATCACCGCAAATACCATCGCCATAAAAAAGCCAAAGTATCCGTATGCAGCAATCTTTAAAATCGCTTCCTGAGAACGTAAATAGGCTGAAATCAAAATGCCCAGTTTAGTAATAAACCAGACCACCATCGCCAGACGAATATTGAACCAAAACAGTCGCTCCCCAAGGTTGCCGGTTTTTCCTTTCATGCGAAAAGCGGCAACGATGGTCACAACTCCCATGAGGAGTTCAATCAGGTTCTCATCAATCCAGGCAACCTGAGCATTGATCTGATCCTTAAAGAAGGAAATGAAGATGATCAGGAGAACCAGATAAAAAGCTCTGGAAGGTTGGAACAGGTATTTGTGCATCATGATGCGATACTCTCCGCAAGCACAGGCAAATCAGTTGACCTGATTTGTTCTGTTTGAAGAATATTCGCCACTAATATCATGCGTACTACCCAGTTAACCAGCAGTCATGCATTGCTTATACAGCTGCAACGCCCCAGCGTTGTCATGTTGACTTTCTTTCACTTTTGCCAACAGCAACATATCGCTTCTATCTTGACGTAATGTCAGTGCCTTTTGCAAGGCTTGAGCGGCTAAACCATAATCTTTGGTTTGGTAAGCCAAGTCACCTAATATTGACAGCATTTCAGCATTATTCGAGTCTTTTTTTATCCAACCTTCCAATAACTTGATCGCAGAAGCAGGATTTGGCAAGCGTAGCTGCCTAAACAATGGTAATAATCTTGGGTCTGGCGCTTTCTTCTGAAAGTGCACCAATGCCTCTTCGGCGTCCTTATACATAGCCTGATCCAGCAATTGTCGGACATAAGCAGCCTGATTCGCAGGGTCGTGACGGACTTTACGAGGCTGTTTTAACCACATGGATTTCAGCTGATAAGCGCCTTCTTTGCTGGCAATCTCGGCATATGTCCCTTGAGCCGCCTTTTCTTCCCAGTCTTGCGCTTTCTCTTTTGGCAGATACTTTTTCCAAACGACCAACTTCTCGCTAAGCGTGTGCCAATCACCACGCGCAATTAACGCATGAGCATAATGTTCTATTACATTCACTTGCTTCTGATGCACATCATCCAGATTGGCCAATATCAATATGGCGTTGTCATAATCTTTTTGTGCAGAGTAATGCTCACTCAAATACAAACTTGCAGCAACTTTAGCTTCTTCAAACTCCAACGCCTGTTGCCAATAATCAACCGCAACGTCAATGTTGCCAGATTGCTTTTCCACTTTGCCTAGCGCGAGTAAATCCAAACCCGAGAAGTCTCCTCCACGGGCTTTCAGCAATCGTTTTCTGGCAATGGTCAAATCACCTTCTTCCAGCGCCAACATGCCACTACGAAACGCTTTTTGGATACGGCGACGGCTAAAGCTTCCAAACCAGCGTTGAGACCCGGAAATAGCACCGAAGGTCATGCCCAGTAGCTTTTTGAGTAGCCAAAGCCCAACAAATGCCAGCAACACTAAAAGCACAAACGAAATAACCGTCAGCTCAACAACTACGGAACCAAAAGAAATCAGCACATAGCCTTTATGGTCGGCTAACCAGGGGCCGACAAACATGCCAGCAACAGCAATGGCAGCCAAACTGAGTACAAACAGGGCAACCCGGATCATAATACAGGCTCCTGTTCTGAGGCGTTTTCGATTGTTTGCTTGTCAGAATGAGTCCCTATCTCTGAGCCTTTTCCATGGTTTGCCAAATGTAATTTTAACGCTTTAGCAACAGCCAGTTCCTGTGGAACCCCGGATGCAAAATCCTGTTGCGACAATTCATTCAGGGATTCAAGGAAGGCTACCGCTGCGGTTTGCTGCA
This sequence comes from Paraneptunicella aestuarii, assembly GCF_019900845.1. Classification (NCBI taxonomy): domain Bacteria; kingdom Pseudomonadati; phylum Pseudomonadota; class Gammaproteobacteria; order Alteromonadales; family Alteromonadaceae; genus Paraneptunicella; species Paraneptunicella aestuarii. The sequence goes on from NZ_CP074570.1 coordinate 4,368,805, forward strand.
AGTCAAAATACTGAGTTAAGAGGTTCTGGCTCTGTTCAATGGCAGCTCGGTACAAGGCGAACTCTTCTCTTAGCAAGGCATTCTGAGCAATAAGCAATTGGTATTTCAGTTGCTCTTTAACCAACCATTGTTGTTGTTCATTAATAAAAGGAGAAACGGGTTGTTCTGTGTAGGACACTCTAAACAAATTGTCAGACACCCACTGCCCCAACTTAGCCCAAAAACCAGTGGCTTGTACGTCGTTAAATGACGACGTTTTGTAGAAAGTCTCGGGTTGTGGAATGGCTAAATCTGCCACACGAGAATATAACGCTTGTAGGCGAATAGCGCTGTCGGTAACCGATACTACTTGCAATGAACGCAAAGCTTCGACATCGTTGGCAAGCGCTTGTCTCACCATGAGTAATTCAGGGTCATTAGCTTCAGCTAGGCGGCTGTCGGCATCACGCAACAAACTGATAGCCGTAGCGCTGTCTTTCTCCAGCCATAATTTACGCCCCGCCATGCGAACCAGATAATCCGCTTCAGCCAACAACCATTCTCCGGTTTTTAATCCGGAAACCTGTTGCACTTGCTGGCTAAGACTATTTAGAGTGCTTTGATATTGTATCAGCGCCTGATCCACACTCTCACTTTGCTGCTTCATACGGCTATTCATGTCTGACTGCTGTTGTTGCAACGCACGATCAAACTGTCCTGAAAATTGCTCTTGCAGGTTTTGTTGCAATTGCGCCGATTGCTGCTCCTGATTGCTCAGGAACTGCTGCCAATGTTGCCATCCCAAAAATCCAGCATAAGCAATCGCAGCGAGAAACCCCAGATTGAACAGCACCAATAACCAAACTAAAGGCTTGCTTGAGGACGAGGATGCAGTCTGCGCTTTCTGGCTTGCAACGGGGGCTTTATTCATTGTTGGTTTTGTCTCGTTATCTGCTGTTTTTTTATCTGATGTTCTTTGCTTGTCAGTTTCAGATTTGGAAGCCTCAATACTTTTCGCGAGCTTATCTAAAGCGGCTTGTTGCTCTGATTGTTTTGAAACTGGAGTTTGCTTATCTGTTACCCGCTTTTCTGCCTGTGTCTTTTCTTCGTGCTTTTTTTCCACATCGGCGGCGTTATCAGATTCCTGACTCACTTTTCCTTTGGGATCATTTGTCGATTCACTGCTCATTACTTAACTCCAGGAAACTGTTTCATTGCAGCTAACAAAGCTGCGTCATTCGCTTTAGTGCTAACAAAAATATCACCGATGCCCAAGGTTTTTGCAATCTCAGCCACACGATCACCAACCACGATCCAGGACAAACGACGCAACCACTCTTTATCTAAAGAAGGCTCATTAAATGCGGCTTGTAGAAGTTCGCCACTGGTTGCCACCACACAACCAATGTCAGATGCATGCCAGTCTTGATACTTAACCCAATCGGGGTTACTGACTCTGCGATATAGATTCCGTTCTATTACTTGATATCCCATTGCTGTTAATTGCGGGGTCAATAATCCCCTGCCACCAAAACCTTTTAGCAATAATGCTTTGGGTTTAGATAGGCTCGTTACTTCAGGTGCCGAACTGTATTCCTGGATGAGCGACAGTAAGCCTTCACTGGTTTCCAATTCAGGATAACGCACGCTTCCATCACCTAAATTCAGGCGCTCGGCACTACTGGCGCCTACAGCAAAAGTAGCAAATATCGCATCACGACCTGATCCTCGCATGAATCGGTGCAATTGCTCTCCCGCGAATTCAGCAACCGCGGTACTCGTCACCAATAGCAGGTCTTCGCTCTGCAAATCGGCCAAGTCCTGTTGCAATAACGCTAACGATTCAGGGTTTGGTTCCAGCTTCAATAAGGGTAAAGGCGCGCACTCAATACCTTGCTGAGCAAGAAACTCACACGTTCGCTGGCATTTACCTTCAGGCCGAATAATTAAATAGCGCATTACGCACCATGCAATTCAGCCAACAACTTGTCTGCTCCTTGAGCCAACAATTCTTCTGCCACCTGTTGCCCTATTTTTTCAGCCTCAGACAACAATCCCTTCTTTTCCGATCTCAATATGGTTTTTCCGTCAGAAGAACCTACCAAGCCTCGCAAATAAATTTCATCACCGTGCAACTCAGCAAAGCTGCCAATAGGCACCTGACATCCACCTTGCAAACGTGCATTCATGGCACGTTCTGCCTTCACTCGAATTTCAGTCTCTGAGTGATTTAACGGAGCTAACAAAGCAATTAATTCTGCATCGTCATCACGGCACTCAATACCCACCGCGCCTTGCCCAACAGCCGGTAAACTTAACTCTGCGGGTAAATATGAACGAATGCGCTCCTGCATGTTCAAGCGTATCAATCCGGCAGAAGCAAGAATAATGGCATCATACTCACCGTCATCCAGCTTACCCAGGCGGGTATTTATATTACCCCTTAAGTCTTTAATCACCAAGTCTGCCCGTAACGCTTTTATCTGACACTGACGACGCAGACTGGAAGTCCCAACTACTGCCCCTTCGGGCAATTCATTCAACGAGGCATACTGATGACTAACAAAAGCATCACGAGGATCTTCTCGCTCACAAATGGCATGCAAACCAAAGCCTTCGGGTAACTCTACGGGTACATCTTTCATGGAATGCACGGCGATATCAGCTCGCCCTTCTTGCATGGCAATTTCCAGCTCTTTAATAAACAAGCCTTTCCCGCCCACTTTGGCTAGAGGTGCATCAAGAATTCTGTCTCCCTGGGTTGTCATGGGAACCAGTTCTACGGTCAATTCGGGGTGATGTGTTCGGAGTAGATCCTGAACATATTCTGCTTGCCACATTGCAAGTGCGCTTTTACGTGTTGCTATGCGGAGAATTCGTTGAGTCATTCAAATAGCCTGGAAAATAAAATTGATAAAATAGGAATGGTATCACTGTTTCTTGCCAAGCGCCTGACTCGACTGGCTAAGAAAGTTAGGATGGCGAAAAGAGCGATACCCTGAGTGCTTATTGAGCATCACTGGAACAAACGGTAAGTAAATTCATGCGCTTGTAGCTGCTGACCATCCATCCAGACTTGCACTTGCCAGTTGCCTTGCATCGCATCATTCATGCGCTTGCTGGAATAGGTTCGCCAGTTGTTACTACCAATCTTCAAGTCAATGACCGCTTTCTCGACACCATCAAGTAACCATTTATGCTGCAAAACCTTACCATTCATATTAGTCAGATGATTAAAGTAATACACTTGGGTAATGGTATTTGAATGCCCAACCACATCGTTTGCCAAATCGTCGGTTGGTTCCCGGTCTTCGATAGCACTGGTTAGTTGGCTACGTACGATGTCGGCTTGAGCGCCGAAAGCCAGCATCAAAGCGACAAAACTAATTAACATTATTCGAACAAGACGCATGAGTTTCGACCTCTACTTTCTATATACGCTCTACAAACAAGTCGTCGATGAATCAACCCCCACTTATTTTAGTCGGGCTTGCAACCATTTAGAAATATCCTGAATTTGCTCAAGGCAAACATTGTGCTGCATAGGGTATTGCGCCCATGAAGCATTAAATCCTTGCTCAATCGCTTTTTCGTAAGCAGTACGCCCCAGAGCAATTGGCACAACATCATCGTATACGCCATGAGCAGAAAAAATTGGCGTGGTTTTATTGATATCAGGCCAATTCTTGGCGTTCATATCGGGCTCACACATATAAGTCGACAAGCAAATCAACCCCGCCAACTTATTGGCGTAACGCAAGCCCAAGTGATAAGCAATTACTCCCCCTTGAGAAAAACCCGCCAGAATAATGCGATTAGACGGCACGCCATTAGCAATCTCAGCTTCAATCAAGGCTTCCACTCTCTGAGAAGAATCTTCAACTCCTTCCATGTCTGCACGATCTTGGAACGATAGGCTTTTAAGGTCGTACCAGGCACGCATTTGCATACCGTTATTGACGGTAATAGGGCGAATCGGTGCATGAGGAAAAACGAATCTCACAGCCAAATCCACTGGCAGATGTAATTGCGGCACGATAGGGGCGAATCCATTCCCAGAGTCACCTAAACCATGCAACCAAATAACAACAGCATCAGGTTTTGTGGCAGGATTAACTTCAACGTAGGGTAAAGCTTCAACGGACATTCTGTCTCCAGGGTACATTTCCAATGTGGTGAAAGATTTCTCATTCAACTCAAGACAGCTTCAAATTAAGCCATACCAATGGTTGAGTTTCTTTCCCACTCTATGTTGTGATGGTTTACACGCTAATTTACTATGCATAGCAGTGAATGCAAAACAAGTTGTGCTAATATTGCACTGGTAACCGTCTCAAATATGTAAAAACTCAACCCCATAAAAACAAAGAGAATCGCGATCACCATGTCTAAAACACCTGGAAATCTATTCATTCTTGCCGCTCCCTCAGGTGCTGGAAAATCGAGCCTGATCAAAGCGCTGATAGAACGCTATAAAGAAGATACTCAACATCCGGTACAAGTTTCCGTATCTCATACCACTCGCAAGCCAAGACCCGGCGAAGTGCATGGCGTTCATTATCATTTTGTCGATGAAAGCACGTTCAAAAAGCTGATTGAGGAAGATGTGTTTTTTGAATGGGCTGAAGCTTTTGGCAACTACTATGGCACTTCAAAGCAAACCATAGCAGACACACTACAGCATGGTATTGACGTGTTTTTGGATATTGAATGGCAAGGTGCTCGTCAGGTTAAATCGCAAATCCCCGATGCCAGAACCATTTTTATTGCCCCTCCTTCCAAGAAAGCCCTGCATGAACGTTTAACCAATCGTCAGCAAGATTCCGCCGAGGAAATTGCACGCCGCATGGAGAAGGCTGAATCGGAAATTTCACACTACCATGAATTTGATTTTATCGTCATTAATGACGACTTCGATCAAGCACTAAGAGAAATTGACGCGATCGTTATCAGCCAACGTCTACGCAAAGCTAAACAGGTCATTCGATATAAAGCATTGTTCGACGATTTACTGTCCGGAAACAAGCCGCAGCCATAGCATATTTTGCTTGGCTATTGCTCAATAAATGAGTAAACTACGCGACCTTTTTTGTAATGCCTTATAAAATTAACGAACGGAGAACGACATGGCACGTGTAACCGTAGAAGATGCTGTGAAGAAAATTGGTAATCGTTTCGACCTGGTAATGGTAGCCGCTCGTCGTGCTCGCCAAATCGCCACCGAAGGCAAAGATCCTTTAGTACCGGTGAGCAATGATAAGGCAACGGTAACTGCTTTACGTGAAATCGAAGAAGGCTTGGTCACTGCAAGCACCTTGGACGAAGCAGAAATCAGAGATCAACAAGCGCAAGACGAACTGGAATTTGCCTCTGTTGGCAATATTTTGTCAGACCAGTAATAAAAAATTCCGCCTTCGCAAGCTAAATGCCGTTAAATCCGGCATTTAGCCATTGCATCCTAATAAAATCCCCGTATTCTTTACTTTATCCAGCAATTAAACTATCGCGTCGATCTGAGTGTATCTTTTTGAGGGTTTAAAACAAAAAATTACCGAATACTTACCACCAAGGGAAATTAAATTGGTGGAAAGCGCATTTGTGTTGGCAAAAAAAGCCCACGAAGGCCAAATGCGTTCCAGCGGTGACCCATACATAACCCACCCTGTCGCCGTCGCCAGCATTCTAGCGAGCATGCGCCTGGATCATGAAACCCTGATGGGTGCTTTACTTCATGACGTTATCGAAGATACCAGCTACTCCAAGCAAGATTTAGCTGAAGAATTTGGAGAAACCGTTGCTGAATTGGTAGAAGGTGTATCCAAACTGGATAAGATCCAGTTTCGCAGTAAGGAAGAAGCGCAAGCGGAAAACTTTCGCAAGATGATGATGGCAATGGTAGAAGATATTCGCATCATTCTCATCAAGCTCGCTGACCGAACCCACAATATGCGCACATTAGGTTCACTTCGCCCCGACAAACGCCGCCGCATCGCCAGAGAAACCCTCGAAATCTACGCTCCCATTGCTCACCGACTGGGTATTCATGAAATTAAAAATGAATTGGAAGATCTGGGCTTTCAGGCCATGTTTCCTATGCGTTACCGCGCCCTGCGTTCCGCAGTAAAACAAGCAAGAGGCAACCGTAAAGAAATTATTGAGAATACCAAGCAGGAAGTGATCAGCCGCTTAAAAGAAAGAGAGATTGAATCGGATGTATCCGGGCGCGAAAAGCATTTGTATTCCATCTACCGCAAAATGAAGAACAAAGAATTGATGTTCAATCAAATCATGGACATTTATGCCTTTCGGATTGTGGTGAATTCTATTGATGACTCTTATCGTGTGCTAGGTTGTATGCATGGCCTGTACAAACCCATTGAAGGCCGTTTCAAAGATTACATTGCCATTCCTCGTACCAATGGCTACCAGTCATTACACACTTCTTTAGTTGGCCCACACGGTATTCCGGTGGAAATACAAATCCGTACCAAAGAGATGGATGAGATGGCTGACAAAGGCGTTGCTGCTCATTGGGAATACAAAGAGGGTGAAACCAAAACCTCATCAACGGCACAAACCCGAGCTCGCAAGTGGATGCAGTCACTTCTGGAATTGCAACACAGCGCCAGTTCTTCTTTTGAGTTTATCGAAAACGTCAAAGCCGACCTTTTCCCTGACGAAATTTACGTGTTTACACCAGAGGGCAAAATTATCGAATTGCCCATGGGCGCCACCCCCGTTGATTTTGCCTATGCGGTACATACCGATGTAGGCAACTCCTGTGTTGGTGTAAGAGTGGATCGCAACACGTATTCCCTAAATCGTCGTTTAGAGAATGGCCAAACAGTAGAAATCATCACTTCGCCAAGAGCCAATCCAAACGCAAACTGGCTGAACTTCGTTGTTACCGCTAAAGCGCGAGCACACATTCGACAATTCCTGAAAAATCAGCGTTCCGAAGAAGCAATCAATCTTGGTAATCGTTTACTCAGACATGCAATGGGATCCGTACGACTGGATGATATTCCACAAGAAAGTATCGATCGCGTTGTTCAGGAAACCCAGCATACAAGTTTTGAAGCCTTGCTTGCCGACATTGGTCTTGGCAACGAGTTAAGCGCCATTGTGGCTCGTCGCCTGATTGGCGATGATCAGAAAAGCGAAGCCTTGGCAGATAAAAGAACCAATGTTGCTATCAAGGGTACAGAGGGGCTGTTGGTATCCTATTCCCCGTGCTGTCACCCTATTCCAGACGACCAGATTATTGCCGTTTTAAGTCCCGGAAAGGGAATGTTAATACACCAGGTAGGTTGCAGTAATATCAGGAAGCTGGTAAAAGAAGAACCCCAAAGGGTACTCCCAATGAAGTGGGAAGAAGGTGCGACCGGAGAGTTCAAAGCCGCCCTACGGGTAGAGTTGATCAACCATCAAGGTACATTGGCGACTCTAACCAACAGTATCTCCGCCTGTGATTCCAACATCATCGGCTTACAGACTGAAGAAAAAGAAAGCAACATTTATTACATCGACTTGGAACTTACCACCAAGAATCGACACCACCTTGCGACCATTGTTCGTAAAATTAGAGCAATGCCCGAGGTTCAGTCGGTATCAAGGCATAGTAAGTCCAAGCAAACTTCTTGAGGGATAGTGAATGAGCAGGTCAATTATTCATACTGATAACGCACCACAAGCGATTGGTACATACAGCCAGGCTGTGCGTGTAGGTAAAACCGTCTATTTGTCGGGGCAGATTCCTCTGCGTCCAGACACGATGGAAATGGTTTCTGATAATTTTGAAGAGCAAGCACAACAAGTATTTTCTAACTTGAAAGCCGTATGTGAAGCTGCAGGCGGTACAATTCAAGACATGGTGAAAGTGAACATTTTCCTGATCGACCTGGGCAACTTTGCCAAAGTCAATGAGATCATGAGCCAACACTTCGCAGCACCTTTCCCCGCCAGAGCCGCGATTGAAGTTAAAGGATTGCCAAAAGGCTCTCAAATCGAAATTGACGGTGTTTTGGAATTACCTTAATTCCCAATCACCAATAGTAGATATAAGTAGATAAGTAGTGACCCCTGAGCGATATCAACGGATACGAAGAATACTCAATAGAAGGCAAACAGACATTACCGTTTGCATGGAGCAAGTACACAAAACGCATAATCTTTCAGCAGTAATGCGTACTTGCGACGCGATAGGGGTCCATCAAGTCCATGCTATTTTGGACGAAAAAACACGCTTACGAAAAGGCACGTCCAAAGGTAGCCATCTTTGGTTACGCTGTACTCATCACGATACCATTGCTGACGCAGTCACTGAATTCAAGCGACAGAAAATGCAGGTATTGGTCACACATCTTTCTGATGATGCTGTGGATTTCCGTGATATTGATTACATCCAACCTACCGCCATCATATTAGGGCACGAAAAGCATGGTGCCAGCGATGAGGCGATAGCCCTTTCAGATAAACGTATCATCATTCCGATGATGGGCATGGTGCAATCACTCAATGTCTCTGTTGCAGGTGCGTTAATCTTGTATGAAGCGCAACGTCAGCGGCAATTAGCTGGCATGTACGACACCCCCCAATTGGATGAAACGATTTGCCAGCAATTAATGTTTGAACGAGGCCACACCAAACTTCACGAACAATGCATGAAAAAAGGTCTGCCTTACCCCGCAATTGGCGAGCAAGGCGAAGTGATCGCCGATGAACGCTGGTGGCAACAAATGCAATTAACGCCGGAAGCTCTGGCGGCACTGGAAGCAGAAGAAGAAGAAGGCGAAGAGATAGAGTTTTAATTAACCTGAAACCATGCGATCCTGACTCAAGGCAAATCTCCACTTCCGAAATAAAAGTGAAAACGAAATGAAAGTCTTCTCGGCTTTATCGGGTCAAACTCGTGACATTAACTACAAACGACAGACCATGACTCGACAATTACTCAAATCGCTAGCCCTTACACTTTTATTCACAGCCGTTTTTGCTCACGCGGCTCCGCATAATATTGCAGCAAACGCAGATAGCGTAAAACCTATCCTGAATGGACAAACCGTCCCCAATTCCACCCTGTATCAATTGGATGAAAAAGCGGTAAAACTGCACGACATCATCAAAAACAAGCCTACCGTTATCATTTTCTACCGAGGAGGCTGGTGTCCGTACTGCAATGCACAGCTTGCCGGGTTAAAAGACGTTGAAAGCAAAATCATGAATTTAGGTTATCAGCTTATCGCTATATCTCCAGATAGCCCAGCCAAACTGAAAAAACAAGCCTTTGAAATTCAGCAGAAAATCCAGCTAATGTCAGACACCCACTTTAAAACCATCGAAGATTTTGGTTTGGGATTCTATCTGGATGAAAAAACCTCGGATATCTATCGCAATAAGTTTGGTATTGAATTTGCCGATCTGGATGGCACGAGCAAAGTGGCACTTCCGGTTCCAGCTGTGTACATCGTAGATCAAAAAGGCATGGTGCATTTTCAATATGTAAACCCCAACTTCAAAGTAAGATTGGCTCCGGAATTACTCTATCAAGCAGCGAAAATCGCTAATTTAGGTAAATAGTCCAAGCCCTTACGCACAGATGTTGCTCAATTAACGAGTTTTGCCTATTTCGGCATTGATATTCCGATAAAATAAGCGAAACTAGGCAATTAGCAACATCAACTGGATAGCCAATTTACATCTATGCTCACCCCCGGGAAAACGCCAATTACAGACTTAAAAGGCATTGGTGAAAAAGTCGCTAAGAAATTGCAAAACCTGGGTATCTACAGCATTGAAGATGTACTTTTCCACCTTCCCTCTCGCTATGAAGACCGCACCCGAATCTACCCAATCAGAAATCTACACCCCGGTATTCACGCCACGGTTGAAGGCACGGTTGAAAGGAGCGACATAAAATTCGGTAAAGCCCGTATGTTGCTCGTCACCATTTCTGATCAGAGTGGCCGAATTGGTCTGCGCTTCTTCCATTTTTCAGCAGCCCAAAAACAGCAGTTAATTCCGGGCACCCGGATCCGTTGTTTTGGTGAAATCCGAGGCAGCAATATGGGGCTGGAGATCATTCATCCAGAATACAAAATCATCAAAGATGACGCACCACTCGAAGTTGAAGACGCCCTAACGCCCATCTATCCAACAACGGAAGGTATCAAACAGCTCACCTTGCGTAATATCAGTGAACAAGCCCTGGCCTGGTTAAACCGAGGGCATTTGGCAGAGTTGCTACCCGAATCCTTTTATCAGCACCAAATTAGTCTAAAAGAAGCGTTAAATACCGTGCATCGTCCACCACCTGATATTGCGCTTAGCTTACTTGAAGAAGGCAAGCACCCGGCACAAAAACGTTTGATTATAGAAGAGCTACTGGCGCAAAACCTCAGTGTGCTTAAGGTGAGAGAGCAGTCGAATAAAACACACAGCGTTGCCATTCAAAAATCCTCCAGATTGGTTCCTCAACTTCTGGCTCAACTCCCTTTTAAACCAACAGGCGCACAACAAAGAGTCGTCAACGAAATTAGCGCCGATCTCACTTTACAGCGCCCAATGATGCGACTGGTACAAGGTGATGTGGGATCGGGCAAAACCTTGGTTGCCGCTATTTCGGCGCTTCATGCATTGGAAGCGGGTTATCAGGTAGCGCTCATGGCTCCCACTGAATTGCTGGCGGAACAGCACGCGAATAATTTCCGTAATTGGCTTGAGCCACTTGGTGTTCAGGTAGAATGGTTAGCAGGTAAGCTGACCGGGAAAGCTAAGCAAGCAGCACTGGATAACATTGCCAGTGGTGAAAGCAAAATGATAGTAGGTACTCACGCACTATTTCAAAAGCAAGTAGAGTTTTACAATCTGGCACTCATTATTGTTGATGAACAACACCGTTTTGGCGTTCATCAGCGTTTAGCTCTAAGAGAAAAAGGCGCAGGTCCGAATGCTGATATTTACCCTCATCAGCTCATCATGACAGCGACACCAATCCCCAGAACGCTTGCCATGACAGCTTATGCGGATCTGGATACCTCGATCATTGATGAACTTCCTCCGGGAAGAACGCCCGTTACAACCGTGGTTATTCCAGATACACGGCGAGAAGAAATTATTGAACGAGTCAGACAAACCTGTACCAAGGATAATCGCCAGGTGTACTGGGTATGCACACTTATTGAAGAGTCGGAAGTGCTGCAATGTGAAGCCGCAGAAGACACCTGCCAAGTGTTACAGGCAGCCCTGCCTGAGCTGAAAGTTGGACTGGTTCATGGTCGAATGAAAGCGGCGGAAAAACAGGAAGTAATGCAACAATTCAAAGACAACTATTTGAATCTGCTAGTAGCAACCACGGTTATCGAAGTAGGTGTAGACGTACCCAACGCCAGCCTGATGATCATCGAAAATGCCGATAGATTGGGACTTGCTCAATTGCACCAGCTAAGGGGACGAGTAGGACGAGGTAGCGTTGCCAGCCATTGCGTGCTCATGTATCAGGCTCCATTAAGTAAAACCGCCCAAAAGCGATTAGGCGTACTACGAGACAGCAGCGATGGCTTTGTTATTGCTCAAAAAGATTTGGAAATAAGAGGCCCAGGAGAACTACTAGGCACAAAACAAACCGGACTTGCAGATCTAAAAATTGCCGATCTCATTCGTGATGCAGAGCTCATTCCACAAATTCAGCAATGGGCAGTGCAGTTATGGCAGCAATATCCGTCTTACGCCAATGCCATCATTCACCGCTGGCTTCCCTACAAAGATAAATATGGGCACGCATAAATGTCGACCTTACCTCCTCTTTTTTTAACGGATTTGGATAGCGAAGATCAGGAATCAGCAAAGCAGATTGCCGATAAGTGGGGTTTTACGATAGTAAGTATCCACCCTGAAGACTTATATCTCACCTTCAAGCAAGGCATCTTGGCGATTCAGGATGCGACACAACCGAAAGAAGGTGCCGTATACGTAGACTTTGCTTCAGACGCGCTAAGTTATCGCCGTAAACACGGTGGCGGAAAACAGGAAAGTATTGCCAAAGCCGTTGGCGTGAAAGGGCAGAACACTCCATACGTTGTGGATGCAACTGGTGGACTAGGTAGAGATGCCTTTGTATTGGCAAGTTTGGGGTGTAAGGTCTGTATGTTAGAACGTTCACCTGTAGTCGCCGCATTACTTGAAAATGGTCTACAGCGCGCAGCTCAGGAACCTGAGTTACAGGATTGGTTACCACAGAACCTGTTTTTAAAGCAGGGAGATAGCATAGAACTTATGACGCAATGGGAAGAAGAAAAGCCAGAAGTGGTATATCTGGACCCAATGTTCCCGCACAAGAAAAAATCAGCCTTGGTAAAGAAAGAAATGCGTTTGTTTCAAAAGCTTTTGGGAGGAGATGCCGATGCAAACAAACTACTTGCACCGGCACTTGAACTAGCAAACAAACGAGTTGTGGTTAAACGACCAAGCAGTGCTCCATATTTGGCAGATAAAAAGCCAAACAGTAACATTACCAGTAAAAAACATCGTTTCGACCTTTATATCAATCCCTGACACACTCGTTTAAAAAGGCTGCTTTTAACCCAATCGCTCTAACAAAGCAGCGCCAGTAGGTGAGCCTATGTGCCCATTCTCTTCAGCCCACTGCTTGATGGTTTTGCCATCAGCTTCAGGTTGACTTAATTCAGACTTACGCATTTGTTTAATCAAGTATTCCCCAGCATCACCAGCGCCGCTAGCCATTGCATGACGAATCAGGGATAAACCACTACAGGTAATGCCTGTATAGTAGTCACTCAACGTCACTTTATATTCTTTTTTAACTTTATTGATTTTCTTACGCAGCTCAGATTTGTCATTGTTTTTAACAATCGTACAAATGTTTGCCAAATCATCACTAATATCAGCCATGCTTGGTAAAGAAATGACAATTGCGCAAAACGCCATTCCAAGTTTTAAGAAAATTTTACTCATCGTTTCACCTTTTTCCTCAATTCCTCTCACTCACTCAACCTCCATAAAATAGTAGCAGACAAACGAAAGAGATCACTAAACTTCCCAAGGAAAAAGCAAAACTTCCGTCATTTCAAATGCATACTATAAAGAAAGCAAGCAATGCGAACGCCGACTCAAGGTAACTACTGCCCTTTCATCGATAGTGATAATAATACCGACATTTTAGATATATTTCTTACTAAATTTTTATAAAAATCAATTTTTAAAACCTTGGCGGTCAGTTATTTTCACATTAAGCCAATTAAACTGGGCATATTAATGTCTTGTTAACATTTTAAACGAAAATAAAACACTTAAACCAAAAAAATGGAAAGCAAAAATAGATTAGATTTTGAGGAAAACCAGACAAGAAGAGAGAAGGCGGTCGCAGGGAGTCAACCGCCTTCTCAATATGGGAAACACAAATTAACCGTTGATACGGCTCACTAAAGCAGAACCCACCGGGCTAGCAATGTGACCATTTTCTTCAGCCCACTGAAGAATGGTCTTACCATCTGATTCAGCTTGTTCCAAATCAGATTTGCGCATCTGGCTGACCAAATACTCTCCAGCATCGCTTGCACTAGTAGACATTGCGTGACGAATCATGCTGTTTCCTTCACAAGAAATACCAGCATAAAAATCACTTAGCTTTAATTTATATTCTTTTTGAACTTTCTTAAGCTTTTTACGAAGCTCTGATTTATCGTTGTTTTTGATAATTGTACAGATATTCGCTAATTCAAGACTCGGATCCGCCATGGAAGGACATGACAAACCAAAGATTACGCCTGCCAAGGCTAATTTTAAGTAGAGCTTGCTCATCAATTTCACCTATGTAACTGAACTTATTAACATCACACTTAAGATATACCTACAGGTTTTATCCACTGCTAACCTGTTCAGCTCTTACCGGTACAACTTTTGAACAACTATCTCAAGCGGGCGCCTATTTAACCAATCCAAGATTAACAGGTCAAGATGTTTGGGGAAATATTATTATCTTATATATACAAGCATATGCTCATAATAGTTATGGAGCATTAGTATGAGGATGTAATATTTTTCCCTTATATGATAATAAGTTAGACATATTATACAGCCAATAAAATGCTTTATCTTAAAGAGGCGTACCTCTCAAAACTTGGGTATACTGCTCGCCAGTCATGAATAAGGTGCAGTCAAAGCTGTGACAAAAGTAGATGTAATTATTATTGGTGCTGGCGCAGCTGGCTTATTTTGCGCGGCTCAGGCAGGTTATAGAGGCCGCTCGGTCACAGTGCTCGACCACGCCAAAAAGGTAGGCCGTAAGATATTGATGTCAGGCGGAGGAAGATGCAATTTTACCAATATGTACACTTCCCCTGACAACTTCCTGTCAAAAAACGCTCATTATTGCAAATCTGCGCTCAGTAAATACACTCAATGGGACTTCATTGCACTAGTCAATGAATATGGTATTGCCCATCATGAAAAAACGCTGGGGCAATTATTCTGCGATGACAGTGCCAAAAACATCGTCGATATGTTACTTACTGAATGTCAAAAAGCGAAAGTCAATATTCGTACTCAAACAGAAATCCTGGAAATAGAAAAACAGGAATCAGGTTTTAAAATTCATACCAATAGCGGCGAATACATATGTGAAAGTCTGGTTGTTGCTACTGGAGGCTTATCAATGCCAAAACTTGGTGCAACACCTTTCGGTTATCAAATAGCAGAACAGTTTGGTCACACAATAGAAGCAACACGAGCTGGTTTGGTTCCATTTACCTTACATGATCACGATAAAGCGGCACTATCAGAACTATCAGGTATATCAGTAGAAGCGGTCGCCAGTTGCCATAACACCAGCTTTAAAGAAAACATCCTGTTCACCCACAGAGGGCTCAGCGGCCCGGCTATTTTGCAAATTTCATCTTATTGGACACCCGGTGAAACCGTCGAGCTAAACCTAAGCCCTAACCTCTCATTATTAAATGAATTGCAACAAAAACAAACTGAATCACCAAACGCTCAATTGGGCACAGTGCTATCGCACTATTTTCCCAAACGCTTTGTACAAACCGCCCTTTCCTATTTCAACCTGGAAAACAAGCCATTAAAACAATATCAAGGAAAGCAACTACAACAAATAGCAGAGACATTTGAACAATGGCACCTAAAACCCAACGGCACTGAAGGATATCGAACCGCCGAGGTAACGCTAGGGGGAGTGAGCACCGAACAGCTCTCATCAAAGACAATGGAGAGCAAACTTGTGCCTGGTCTATACTTTATTGGCGAAGTCGTCGATGTTACCGGTATGCTGGGAGGTTTTAATTTTCAATGGGCATGGAGTTCTGGCTGGGTAGCTGGGCAGGTGTGTTGATCTTGTTTTCGCATAATAAAGTCTGCCACTACACGATTTCTGAGGGAGAGAAAAGTTCAAATCATATAGTCAACAAAACCTTCATGTATCGAAAACTGTTAAAAATTATATCCGCGATGTTCAGTAAATCGTCAACAGATTAATGTAACAGGCTTGTATTTCCGCATTGTCATGTCTCAGGCTCCTTCCAAGCAAATGTACGATTAGTTACATATCCCACTCCTTAACGAATTGGTTTCTTACCATCACGTATGTAACCTGATTTGGCGTTTAGACATAGTAAACACGTCACGGAAACTGGATGAATGCAAAACAGTGCTCCGCCAGTCAATGGTTGCTTTTAGTGAGTCTGCTTTGCCCACTGTGAAATGCTTTTACTTATTCCAATCGGAATCGAACGCTATGGAGGGTTTGACGTTACCGTTAAAAAGAAAACGTATAAGTAACAAGGAAATAAAGGAAAATAGTATGAAAATAAAAAAGGTATTAATGACGACGCTATGCGCTACTGCGCTTTTAAGCGCCACAAGTGCTCAAGCAGCCTGGTACAAAGAATGTCGAGGGCACGCTGGTTCTGCATGGCAATTTATCCCCTCACCTGATACCAATCAATCTCCACAGGAAATGAACATCGGTAATCGCTGGTATACAGTAGATTCTAACAATTCCTGTAGTTTGACTAATCCATCAGCGTGTTCGAATTACTCATATGCTTTGCTTCAGATGTCAAAAGCTTCTGTGGAAAAAAACTGGGGATTTGTACTTCAGTGGCACAATCAATCACCCGATTGCTGGGCACTTGGCGAGGATAAAACCATCCCTCAACGTGTCTTGTTAGTCACTTACTAATGATGAAGGAAAAGGAAATGAAGAAAAAGCTAATGATAGCCCTTGGGGCACTGGCAACACTGGCCCACTTCAATGCTTCTGCAACAGTATGTCAGGACAAGGTTACCGGCATGGGAGTCATCCAAGCCTATGGCATCTATGAAGTAGAATTAAATCACGGAAAGTATGAATACTATAATTTAGGCACTTCTAGAACTGATTTTGATACGGCTCTGGATGCTTACAAAAACGGTAAAACGCTTAAACTGACCTTCTCTACCAACGAATCCTGCGCAACCATTCGCTCTCAGAGTTACATGCCAGACACCGTTGAAATCTACACCTCTACTGGTGGTGGCGGTGGTGGCGGTGGTGGCGGAGACTGCCCTTTTAGAGATGGAAAAAGTGACAATCCGGAAAATGTTAAAGCAGAAGGAGAGTCAATTATCAACTGTGATATTTACTAACGGTATCCAGTAATAGTTAACTTAACCCGGCTCAGTGTAAAACAACTGTCCGACACTGCCCCGGGTTTTTAGCAACAATCTTAAATTCCCTAAAACGACAGCAATTCCCACCCATAACTGACTGAATCGCCAATAAAAATTTAGACGCTTCTCATCTGTATAGACAGTATTGGTAGAAAATACAGCAGGAAAACTCTAATTATGGATGCAACTAATTAGGGGAGGTTTACAGCACCATTTTGAGCTTGTTCAGCTATTAAAATCTCAAATATACAAATTTGATCCAATTTTATTTTCTCTGATGTTTGATAATCTGTAGGTCCTTCACCAGCAAAGACAACATAGGAAAGTTTTATAAGAGAATCTTTGTACTTCTTTTTAGAAATCTGAGCATGTAGTGGTTTCCACAAACAACCAACATAAACCTGTTGTCTGAGAAAACGAACTAATTCATTTTCACCAACTAATATTTTTTCTGCATGGTATTGCTTTACTTTAACCGGTGTTGAACTCCATTGTCCTTGAAGTGTTATCCCCTTATGCTCCTCTTTGACACGGTCATTAAGAACACTGTACGAAGCAATATTCTTAATATAGGTAACATAGGCAAGCAACGCCCCTAGTAAAGATAATATAACAATGAAATAAGGATTAGATACAAGACCTCTAAATTTAAAAATCACATATAATCCCCCACCCACAAAGAAACCAGCTCCCAAGCCCAATATGATATAAAAAGCTAGTGCTGGTTCTTGATTTAAATATGTATACTGAACTGCCCAATCCATTTCTATCCCCCTTATTTAAATCAAATAAAATTCCTAATAGCATATATATAGTCCCTTGCCAGACATCAATTCTACAGCATTGCAAAGCCGCGTTATTAGCATTGTATTCGTTAACCAGACGACTCAACTAATATTGAACCCGCCCATAAACCATGTCCCACACTTCACTTTCACTCGCAGGATGCTTTTCTAAATATCTCTTCAACCTGCCGCTTGCAGGGAATTTCACGCCCTTACTGCGAAGAATATCAATGGTCTGTTCCTTATAGGGTTGCATTTCCGTGTCAACAATCACTGTTTCAGATAGCATCCCTAAGCCTTGTAAGTCAGTAGAAAATCCATGTTCCAGAAGGTAGACGACCAGATCAAATCGTCCGGGTGTTATGCACATTGTCGCAGCGGTATGACGTAGTCGGTTTTGATATTCCATCTTCGCCCCATACTCTAAAAGAGTCTTAATATTATCTAATCGTCCTTGTTCCGCGGCCACCATTAACATGGATTTGTCATCATTACCGATTTGGTTAACATCCCCACCATACTTAATCAGCAACTCCAAAAATTCGGGCTTATTTCCCCCTGCAGCAAAATACATTGCGGACACTTGTCTATCAGGGTCAATATAATTCGGGTTTGCCCCCTTTTTCAGCATGTATTCTATCGCTTCCAAATCTTTCGCATGCTCTTCAGCCAACAGCCATAAAAAAGGAGTAATCCCTTCTTTTCCAACCGCATTAATATCAACACCATCATGTAACAGCTTGTCGGCTCTGTTGTAATCGCTATCCAACACTGCATCGACAAACTCTGCTACATTTGGAACAAATGCCTCTTCCAATTTCATTCCCCCAATTAATTCTTCTTTACATCCGATTACAGCCAAAAACATGGCTACAATCACGCAATATCTAACCGTTTTTATCACCTTTACTCCCGTTAAATTCGAATGTGTTTCAACATATCTGCGGTTAATTGACCGTTGTGCAACGCATAACGTGTGGAAGAAATAATATAGTCCATTCCATGTAAATCCAAAGTATTGGCTATACGTTGGTAGCTACTCATTTGTGTGCCATCAAAATTATATGATGAAAGAACCTCTCTATTCCCATAGGCAGAGTCTAACGACATGACACCAAAAGCATCCGTATCAACCTGATCACCGGAAACAAAATCAATCAACATATTCCCAGTAGCCACAATATTCTTCAGTAATGTTCCTGCAGGTTTAAGGGCTCCTTCCACTAACCAACTATCTTGAGTTGATGACAATATTTCCCCTTGTAAGTTAAATGCTGCAATACGGTCACTGTATCCAACATTGAGGTGATGACGGCTTATGGTTGAATCGCTTAATCCCTTTGCATTGAGAGTTATAGAGTTAAAACCTGTTCTCAATGATTGGGCAGCAGCTAAACCACCTCCCAATGAGTGACCCGTAAACTCAATATTGCCATTCAACTTATCATTTAATGCAAAAGCGTCCGCCAAACCTAGCGCCTTAGTAAATTGCTTAGTGGCAAAGCCCATCCCATCAGCAATATTAGTTACCCAGTCAATACCTGTATCCGTCCCTCGGTTTGCATAAATATACTGTGCGGCACCATTGGTAATACTGTTATTACGGTACAATGCTCCGAAATAGCCAGTTGTCTTATCTACAAAGTCAGAATCCTTAAAGCCTGATAAGGCATATAAGTCACTTCCGGTAACCCGGCTAATACCTGTAGGTAGCAATGAAACTTCATTGCCATTAGCCATACTTACAGTTAACGAGCTATCAAAATACACGTCTTTATTGATAAGCATGGTGGATAGTAATTTCGAAGTTCTTAGTAGAGTATCATACCCCTTGGTATCAGAAGACACGCTAGCCAACATACTATTGATATCATCAACATCGCGTTTTGCATCCAGCAAATTCGCAACCTGGCTGGCTTCCTCATAAGATAAATCCGGCTTTTGCTGCATCACCTCATCAAGTAGCGCCAATTTTTCAGGATCCGTACTCAGCTCAGTGCCAATATGACTAGGAATTTCACTAATGCCGAAACGCTCCATCAACTGCTGAACAGTATCAGTATCACTTATTGCACCACTGTATAGATCGCTAAGCTGAGTTGATGCGAGCAAATCTTCCTTAGACATTTTAGGAGTTGCGGTTTTTTGGCTTGTCCTAACAATACTATTCCCAATCGCATTGCCAAATACATCGGTAGCGACATTCTCAAAGTTCCAACTTCCCTTGTTGAAAAAGCCTTTCTTAATTCCATAGCTAATACCGGCTCTGGCGAAGCCTCCTGCGATATCTGAAGCAAATTCATCGCTTAATAGCCCTCCTTCCGATATTGGACCTCCGTCAAGGTTCCAATGTGAGGCTATCGCTGCAGTTCCAGCCGCTACTGCGACATTTGCCCATGAAAATCCACTTGGTCTTCCCACAAGTTTGTTAGCAGCTGCACTTGATATTGCACTTGTTGCAGCCAGCGCAGCTTTACCTACCTCAGTAAACTTGCCTGCTTCAAAAGCCCATTCAGCACCTCTGAGGTAGCTACCAGCACCCGCAGTGATCCCAGCAGTCAAGCCAGAAACAAACGCTCCTTTTAAGTCAAATCCGCTTTGAACCCCCAAAGCTATTCCTGTAGCTTGTCCAGCTAATGAACCAACAAATCCACCCACACCAGCTGCAACAGCACCTGTAACTCCCGCTCCACCACTCAATGCAGTAGCTCCTGCCGCCCAAATACTCTGACCAGATGCCGCAGCCAAAGCACCAGCAGTTGCAACCGTTACGACAATGGCTACAGCTACAATGAGCAGGGTCGCCACCATATTACATCCAGCCTCTTGAGGCGGTGGCACATAAGCAAGCGGGGCTGCCGTACTTCCAATCTTGTCGATGATGTTGTCAGGCTTAAACACATCAAACCGGTTTTCATTGGTTTGACGCTCTGGAATTTCCAGCAACTGACCTTCGGTCAATTCACTAGCACCATCAGCATCGAGGCCATTGGCATCTGCAATGATGTACCAATAATCGGCGTTACCGTAGAACAACGTCGCAATTTGACGCAAATTCTGACCAGGTTGCACAGTAAAACGAGAAGACGAACCAACATTACCAGGATCAACACTTTCAAAGTGTTGATGTCTAATATTTACCTCACCATCTTCATTAAATTCACCCAGATATTGGTTATTGGCATATAAATAATGACTTGGCGATATTCTACCTTCTTTAAACCCTAATGAAGCTGCCGTTGGAGTAACGTAACTACTAATCGCATTGGTTTGAGTGCCTGACTGTTTTTTAACCAAATTGCCACTTGCACTGTAGTCAAAATGGCGAGCAGAAATCTCGCTATCTTTATCCCTTTTTCCATCCTTGTTCAATAAATAGGACTCAACCGCTATGCGGTTGCCCTCTGCATCGTAATGGCTCTTTGACTCTCCCGGAAGATAACTTGCACCTTCATTACTGTTTGTTGGTATACCAACTCCTGATACCAATTTTTCCAGATATTGCTCGCGGCCTTCATACTCGTAACTGTACGACTTGGTATCCACTCCCGAAATTTGATATTGCTGGTTAGTAACGGTTTGTAAGCGCCCAACTCCATCATAAACTTGATGGTCTTTTCTTAATTTAGTGTGTTCGGCTTCACTTGTTGTCAAGGTAAATTGAGAATAGTTTTGTGCCAGGAAGGTCTTCTCTTCCCATGTACCATCGACTTCAAACCCGCCATGCAGATCAAGCACAAAATTGCGATTACGAGATTCCCAAGTGCCCCAAGCACTCAGTTTCATCCCATAAGTCGTCGTGGAATTTAGCTTGCCATCGGCGTTGTAGTCGAAGACTTGTCGATCAGCTTTAAAACCAGCAACATCAATCCAAATAGACTCGTATTCTGGATGCTCGGTATCATCTGTTTCACCAGTAAAATACCGAATTTCCTGCTCTTTGCCTTCAGAATAATAGTTCTGAGTTTCTGTGACTTGTCCCAGATTGTTATAGCTATGCTGCACCGTTTGAATATGACGTTTGCTTTGGACATAGTTTTCCGCAGACATGCCGGGGTTAAGCAAACGATCGCTGTAGTAGTCGATATTAGTTGAACCAACTTTAGTCAGGTTTTCCTTAGAGAAATTCCATATTGTGCTAAAGGCATCTGTGAGCTGACCACGTTGGTTATAATCCATGTAAGTCGCTTTATAGCCACCAGCACTAATTATTAGATTATTTCGACCTGCAGCATCGTATTCAAGGTATTGCCCCGTTGTACCTAAAACAATTGTTCCATCGAGCATTGCACCACTATCGATAGTAACGCGATTTGCCGCATCGTAAGTGAACCAGTACTCCTCTACTTTTGCATTTTCATCAATGTCCAAATTGGTTGACGTAGTTAAGGTGATCTCACCATCTTGCGCACTAAATTCGACAACCAGATTCGCGACAAGCTCCGCAGGTGGGGTTCCTGTTAGTAACCCCGTTTGAGGATCAAAGGTTAACCATGTCTGGTATTCTTCAGGTATGTCTACGAAAGTCGTGCTTTGACTGGTTGTGCTTTGAACAGTAGGTTCACTGCTTGAAAGAAAACTCACCTCATTCGCTGTTACTAAACTCGAAGTTGATAGCAACGCGTTATAATCCAACGCTGGCTCACTTAAGCTATTACCCCCTGCAGTTTGTACACTTAACGCTGCAGGAGCCGCCGCTGGAGCTTCGATTCGAATGCCGTAAGAGGCATTTTCACTCAAGCCTTTGAAGTATTGACTAACATCGAGAACAAACTCTTTTGTAGCAACGGCTTCAATTGTAGGTGGCTTTTTAGCAAATGGCCCCTCAACCCTAAGCTGTGTTTCTACTTCAACCCGATCTCCCAACTCATCTGTTGCTGTAACTCGAAGTTCCAGAGGCTTATCGGTAACGTGCTCGATACTCGCGGTACCAACGAGCTCACCATTGACAACTTGTAACCAGTATTCACTACCTGCCACTTGATATATGCCATTGGCATTTTTAACTTCTACAGTAATATCAGGGCTACCAACCAGATCGGCAAAGTAGCCTGCCACATCAATACTAACAACATCCTGATAGCCTACAGTTTGCGGCGCCATATCGATACTGGTAATTACCGCTTCTCTGGGTTTGGCAACAGTAAGATTAAGCGTAACAGCAGCTGTTTCACCCAAAGTATCAATTGCTGTTACGTTCACATTTACTTGTCCTTCAAACTCTGATGGCACATTGCCATAAAGCTCAGAATTTTGCGGATCCCAGGTTAACCACTCGGGTACATTAGTAGCTTGAAGGCTAAGACTGACTTCTTCAGGATCAATAAAAGTTACGGGTATACGAACAAAGCTACCCGCCTCAATGGTGAAGGCTTCATCACCGACATAAACCGGTGCTAAATTATCTTCAAGTAAGGGAGTGATGTGCTCGGGCTTTAAAGTGTAATCAGTAATAACCAAACTAAAACTTTGCGCATTAGGGTCGGTAAGCCAATTTTGAATTCGAACACTACCCGATGTGTTGTTAAAACGAATGAGCAAGTCGTCCCCATAACGCACAAAACGCAAGTCTTGCTTGTTAAAGTCCATCATGCGGATCACGTTTAATCCACTAACGTCTGAAATAGTGTCATGACCATCACCTAAACGATAGGTATACTCATCGTGCCCAGCTCCCCCGATCAGGGTGTCATCACCTAAGCTACCATCAAACTTGAGGTTCACCTGAGCCGAACTCAGGTCAATGACGTCATCACCGTCTGTTCCAACAATGCTTAAGTTACGTGCTATACCGTTTCCAGTTTCATAATCACCGTTATCAAACGAAAGCCCCTCGATAACAACTAAACCATCTTGTAACCAGTTCTTTATGGTGATGCTGTCATTATCAGAAATATGAATCACCAAATTTTCGCCATCAGCAGTATAGGTCAATGCATCTTTCAAAATACCCGGCCCGAAGTGAATAACGTCGGAACCTCCTGCATCAGTGATAAGGTCATGACCATCGCCCACATTAAAGTAGTAATGATCAAAACTACTTCCGCCGTGAATGGTGTCGTTACCTTTACCTGCTGTGTGATTCAAATCGGTTTGAGCATGACTGAGATCAATGACATCATCACCATCTGTCACAGCAAACTGTACACGCTGACTTATGGAACGGTCTGTGAAGTAACCTCCGTCGGCAAAGGACAAGCCTTCTATTCTTACCTTGCCATCTTGCAGCCAATCCTTAACCGTAATGCTGTCGGTAGCAGAAATATGAATAACCAAATCATTAGCATCAACATTGAAGGTTAAAGCATCTTTATTGATGCCCGTTCCGAAATGAATAACATCGGACCCTCCAGCATCAGAGATAACATCATGGCCGTCGCTCACATTGAAGTAGTAATGATCAAAACTGCTTCCACCATGAATGGTATCGTTACCTTTACCTGCTGTGTGATTTAGATCGGTTTGAGCATGGCTAAGATCGATTACATCATCACCGTCTGTGACAACAAACTGTACGCGCTGACTTATGGCGCGGTCACTGAAATAACCACCATCGGCAAAGGACAAGCCTTCTATTCTAACCTTGCCATCTTGCAACCAATCCTTAACTGTAATGCTGTCAGTGGCAGAAATATGAATAACCAAATCATTAGCATCAACAGTAAACGTTAAGGCATCTTTGTTAATCCCGGTTCCGAAATAGATAATATCAATCCCACCAAGATCGGTAATGACATCATGCCCATCACCGACATTAAAGTGAAACTTATCAAGATCGGTTCCCCCATGAATGGTGTCGTTGCCCTTTCCGCCAACATAATGAAGTTCGGTATTAGCATGAGAATAATCGAGAATATCGTCACCATCGGTTCCCTGAATACGCAATATTTGACCGATACGCTTGTCGGAAATATAGCTTCCATCATTGAAACTAATGCCTTCTAAAGCAATCTTTCCTTCCTGGATCCAGTTTTTAAATGTAATAGAGTCATTCGCAGATAAGGTAATAACCAAATCATCTCCGCTGACTGAAAATGTGATGTCGTCCGTAGTAATCCCTTCACCAAAGAACAAGAGTTCGATACCCGAAGTGTCAGAAATAACATCGTGTCCATCACCTAAGTTGAAATAGAAACGATCATTACCTGTACCGCTATAAATAGTATCGTTTCCAATGCCCCCGGTGTAACTCAGGTTCCTGGCAAGATTACTTACATCAACCGTATCGTCACCATCGGTAGCGGTAAGTTGAAGTCTTTGAAGAATATCTGAACTGGATAAGATATCTCCATTATCAAATTGGATACTCTCTATTGCAGGTAAACCGTTTTGCACCCAATTCTCAACGGTAATACTATCGGTTGCTGAAATATTGATAATCAGTTTGTCTTGGTTAGCAACAAAAGTGATGACATCTTTAGTAATGCCTGCGCCAAAGACCAATGTATCTACACCGCCATCGTCACTAAGCGTTTGATGACCATCGCCTAAGTTGAAGTAGAATGTATCATCTCCTGTTCCTCCGGTAAGAGCAGAGGTGGTGGTCTCAAGCATCTGCTGAGTAGCAATACTTTGAGTCACAACAGACGATGGTGATAACAGTTGTGAGAATGAACTGAGGCTCGGAGCACTTGCAAAGGTCGAGTAAGCAGAAGCGCCTCCACCAGAACCTATAGATAAACCACTAACGGATACAGATGAGGTTCCTGTGCCATCACTTACAGTCAAAGTAACAGAAAAAGTACCGGAAGCATTACTGGGAACGCTATAACTAACAGGCATTGACCCTGTCAATGGATTGGGAGCCCCTATACTAAAACTGATTCCTTTACTTGAGCTGAGAGAATAACTCAGTGAGTCGTTATCACTGTCGAGCCATTTATTTAAATAGAAGACACCAGAGCTACCCGGTGTGACATTATTCAACGCCTTTTGGATACGAGACTCTGCATCACCCGAAGTTGCCTGATATGGTAATCGGTTTCCGTTGCTTACAGTCAAACCAAACGTCTTACTTGATTGTGCTCCATATTGATCCGTAGCCGTCACTGTAAATCCGTAGGAACCAGCCGTACCTACAGCTGGAGTACCGCTAAATGTTCCGCTACTGGAAATACTTATTCCTGACGGCAAAGAAGTGGAGGAAAAGGTGATGCTGTGGCCTTCCGGGTCAGTCGCCAAACTCCCTAAATTAATATTGAAGGACACGCCTTCTGTTAAGTAGTAGTGATTAGTCCCTGTCCAAGTCGGGGCTTTATTTACGGGCTTGGCAGCAATTGCCAGTGAAAACTGCTTACTTGCAGTTGCTCCTTTCGGATCTGTGGCAACTACAGTAATGGTATGGTTACCCACAGCACTGGCCGTTGGGGTTCCTGAAATCACTCCAGAGCTGGAAATACTTAAACCTGATGGCAAGCTTGGTGAGCTATAGGTTAAGGCTCCATGCTCAGGATCTGAAGCATATGCGCTAACATTTAACCGAAATGTCTCCCCCTCAGTCGCGGTTTGAGCCGGGATGTTAACCCATATTGGCGCTTTGTTTACGGGTGTAACATTGAGTGTGAAATTAATCGTTGCGGTGCTACCAGACGGATCTCTCGCAACAGCAGTTATGGTGTAATTTCCAGACAAAGCAGAGCCTAAAGTTCCTGAAATTAGACCACTGGTTGACATGGTTAATCCGGACGGCAAATTAGGCGAAGAGAAGGTTAACGTTTCCCCATCGTTATCATAAGCATAAGGTGAAACATTAAAACTAAATGATTTAGCTGCTTCACCATATCTGGTAGTAATAGGATTCCAACTCGGCCCCTGATTAGTGTTTTCAATCGACAGGGTAAAAGTTGTCCCGGTACTATTGCCAGAAGCGTCGGTAGCCAAGATATGAATAGTGTGATTGCCCGCAGTTGTACTATATGGCGAACCTTGCAATACCCCTGCTGACGTAAGCGTCATCCCAGCAGGCAAATTCAATGCTCCAAATACGAGACTCTCATCATCTGACGCATAACCCGCTAAAGATACTGACTTGTATTGCCCTTCTTTGAAGTATTGAGTGGGAATTGGACTCCAAACAGGGACTATATTCACATAAGTAACCGAGTTCCCCGTGACCGATAATGAACTGGAAGCCCCCTTATTATCTGTTGCCTCAATCGTAATGGTAAAGTCATACGAAGCGGTAATGCCACTGGGTACAACAAAATCAACCGTAACAGTCTCTGTTGTAGTGTTAGCGTAATCCGTTGTAAAGCTCAGTCCACCGCCGCTGGCAGTATAATAAATTTGATCACCGTCCGGGTCTGTCCACGCAGGGAAAGTAAAGCTTCCTGTTTGACCTGGAGAAAGATTCTGCATTTGACTCCGAATAGCCTGCACTAATGATGCATGACTCGGAGGTGTCACATTTCGATTTACATCGGTGATGTTGATAGTAAACGCTTGCTCTTTTGTTTGTCCCAACGAGTCTGTAACGATAATAGTTATAGGATGTGCACCAGAAGATTCAAAATCGGGCTGTCCGTAAAATAATCCATCCTCAGAAAGAGTGATACCATCCGGTAAAACATCACCAGTGGTAAAAGTAAATGGCCCGGTTCCTGTCACTCTATCTGCAACACTGATTTCCTGATATTGATTTTCAAGCCATGTCAGGTCAGTCGCACCTTCCCAAGCTGGCGGAGGAGGCGGTATGTAGTCTTCACCCACCTGCAAGGTAACAAGCAGTTTGGTACTGTTACCTACGCTATCAGTCACCACCACTTTGAAATTATTGGGCCCCAAAACTGGATTGGTTAACGTACCTACAATGGTGTTGTTTTGGATGCTTAGTCCGGCGGGCGGATCGATTAATTCCAACAACGACAAACTAACACCACTGTTGGGACTTAACCCTGCTAGTACATCCCAACTTACTGCTACGTTTCCGGGAGTATCATGAGTCAAATTCACGACATTAAAAGTAGCCGGATTGATGGTGCTCTGAATACGTTCAACTCTTTGACCTACACCATCAGATACAGTTAATAAAAACTCAATATTACCCAGCGGCGCACCTGCTGGTATTTTGTAGTTGATCTTTCGAAATACAATGGGGTTATCTTCAACTCCACGAGTCTCTACCTTGGTTTCACCAGATAAACTCGATGCAAATCCAGAAATGGAAGGGGTAGGCAATAAACTCAACTGAATAGCATTACCAGAAGGCGATGCATATTCAGGAACCCATATAAAGTAATCCTCACCCTGCATCACATTGGCAAGAGGCTGTGAAACAGAGGTGGCGAAGTCTTGGGCAAAATATGCTGGGTACTTGGGTTGAGGCAATAAGTGCAAATTCGCACTTAAATCAATTTCTACTAATTCAGATCGTCCTGTAGGATTCCCCCCACTCATCTCTTCGACTTTGATGGAAAATATATCTTGCACGGCATCGTACAAGCCAGGAATGATATTAAGCGTTAAGTTTTCCTGATCAAAGGTAATGAAGCTATATTTGGTATCCAAAACCCTCATATCTGCATACTCAGGAATAAGATCACTCAATATGATGCTATCCGGTCTTAGGATCTCTACTGAAACCACCTCGTGATGACCCGCAACAATATTCCCGTTACTGATAACAACAGGTTCACCTTTTACTGTCGGATCTGCTTCTTCATAAGCATTGATAGACAGCTCGAAAGGAGTTCCGGCCTCACCTTTCACAACAAAGTTATAACGCTGAAACTTCTCCGTTTCATCAACATACGCAGGCGTTAACTCCAAGACTCCGGAAGGTTCAACATCAATCGTATGCACCAATGGCTGACCTTCCAGATCTTCATATAACGGCAACCAGAAGTACCCAGTTTCACCAGGCCTTAGAGAGGAAATAAAGTTAGCTATTCTTGAGTTATAAACCTCTATTGGTTGAGGTTTAGGTGGAGAATTAATATCTAGCGCATTAACCGTTATAGTGAAGAGGTGCCTGTTACCAAAGTTATCATCAATACGAATAATGTTTTCGTAAGTTTGAGGCGTAAGAGTTCCTTTATCCGCTTTTAAATGCCCATTTTCGAGATAGAAAGGCGCTTTAACACTATTAAAATAAGAAATGATCTGAACGTTAACGCCCGTTCCCAATGTAAGTAAATCATGGATATCAACATCAATACTGTCATCGGAATCAATAGTGATATTTGTTAGCTCATCATTGACAGTAAACGTAGGTTCAACTATCTGACTTTGAACTCGATGCTCTACTGAGTTATGCCCATCAGAAACAGTAATAATAAATTCAACTGGTCCATTAGCGGCACTCTTTGGCACAGTGTATCGAATCAACGGATTATGATTGATTGAATCAACAAAAGCAGTTTCTTCAAAACTAAACCCTGGAATGGCAGGATCTGTTGTGATGCTATAAGAAACCTGCTGACCTTCGATATCAATATATCTGGGGAACCAAATATAAAAGTCTTCGCCTCTTACCACTTTGGAAAGTGGGCCATTTACCCAACGTTCAAAATCGGCCTCAAAGGTTGCTGGTTTGCTCGGTACCGGCTCAAAATTCAGTGTGACAAAATCCACCACCAACTCTGTTTTCATCGTTGGGTCATCGGTTTGCTCTGCCAATATCTTGAGCTTTCCATCAGCTATGCTGCCTGGCCATTTATCATTGGTCCAATACTCAACTTTGTAAAGCTTTTGATCCGGACTAACACCTTTGATTTCGAAGTCTAACCCAAGCTCAACCAAACCTTCAAAATAGTAATCTAATGGATCTGAATTGGCGTCCTGAAAAACAGGCATCATGAAAAATCCGCGCCCAGATGAACTCAGTTTCAGTGGAGATAAATGCTCTGCTACCAGCCCGGGATCCACTCTTGGTCTAGTTTGCAGTTCTATATCTGTAGGAGTGCTACTGACAAACTCTCCATTTTTATATATTTCAATATTAATATTACGGGTTGCTTGAGTAATAAATGCGCTTGAATCAATTTTGATAATATTGCCAACAAGAGCTGGTTCTTGAATTAATGCTTTAGGTTCCAAGCTGTCTACAATCTTAAATTCAACGCCTTCTACCCCACCAGAAAAATAGTCAAACAGATCAATGAAACTTACGCCGTCCTCTTTCAGGTAAAGTCCTTCATCAGGCAATATTAAAGATGCTGAATCAACTGTAAGCTCCAGTTCAAAATCCGTAGTAAGGGGAGTTGCATTTACATCCGTGGCAATCACATGAAGTTTAAAACTTTCGCCAATTGCAAACTCAGGAACGACCAGATCGGCCTTGGTTGAAATTGACAGTGTTTTCGTCAATGCATCGTAATCGTACTCAAGCCACTCGTTTGGAAAACCGGTTGTTTCGTCAACTTCCACGCTAAAACTGATGGCGTTGTTTTCCGGGTCTTCAATGAAATCTTCGAGTTGAATGTGATAGTCAATAACAGTTCCAGGTTCCAGTAATGGAGTATCAAAACCTGTAGTCCCGGATTTAAATCTTGGACCCTGATTCTGAACAACTGGTAATTTGAATGGAATAATAGTGAAACTATCAGGGAAATTAGTATTTCCGTCCTGTACCTTAATAACAAACTCTTGCAGTGAATTAGCTAATTCTACCGGTACTTTATTACCCGGTTTTAAACTAATAATTAACTGTCCGGTAGCATCAATATTTGCTTGTAACCAGCTAATTTCAAGTTGTGTGGCCTGATCCAATAAGACTACAGATGGTATATCACCATCTTCGTCATATATGATGTTGTTAATATTCCCTAGAATGGCTTCGTATTCTGTTGCATTTGCTGTAGCAGGAGGGTAACTAAATCCCTCAAAATCAGATAATAGAACCGGGGAATGATTTTGCTCAACAACATAGTTTCCGCTGTACCCGTTAAACGCCTGAACCAAACGTCTGTTGCCCATTGCATCGTAGTGATACTGAATAGCAGAGAGCAGAATCTTTTCGTCAGTATTATCTCCTTGTGCTCTTACCGTAACACTGTCGATTCTTCCCAATGAATCATAAACTGTCGTTAGATATTCAGTGGTAGACTGACCCAGTGTATTTTTGGTGGTGCGCTTCTCAAAAATAACGCGCCCTAATTCGTCATAACCAAATTCACTGTATATACCCGAATCAACACCAGAACCATTGGTGCTTGAAATGGACATTAATGAGCCATAGTCATTCTCATAAGTTTTGATCTGCTCTATTTTTCCATCAGATTTCAGATCAATTTTCACTTCTTTTAGTTGACCATTCTGGTCATATTGGTAACGAACGGTATTTTCACCTAAATCATTCAGGCTTTGCATTTGACCGTAATAGTTATAAGTCCAGGTATTAATATCCTTATTGCTGTTAGCACCATTAGCGTTGGCTAAATTGTCATACCTTTGAACAGTACGATTTCCTCGTCGGTCATATTCATAACTTATACTTATTTTTTCCGGTGTTCTTGAACGCAGTAAATTACCTTGAGTATCGTATCGGTAGTAGAACTCGGCTCCTGCCGCATTGGTTTCCACAACACGCTGTCCAAGAGCATTGTATTGCCAAGCCTTCAGGCGAGTATAAGATTCCGCATTGTTGGTATCGGTAGTTATGTCACCCTGCTCAACAACTCGTCCTAAATGATCTAACGTTTGAACCCTAATAAAACCGAGAGCATCTTGAACCGCTACTTGTTCGTCAAAGATATTGTAACCATACTGGGTCACTCCACCTGTTGCATCAATGTCCTGTGCCAATAATCCCGATTGATTGTAGCGCCTATGAGTAGCATTACCATTGGCATCAATACGTGCAATCAAACGCCCATCAAGATCATAGTAGTAACGATATTCTGGACGAGCATAGAACTCTTCGCCTTCATCTGAAACGTGTCTTGAAAGCGGGCGACTTTCCTTTATCAACTGGTTGTTATGGTTAAATTCATAGTTATAGGTGTCGCCATGTGCATTGGTCACCTGGATGACATTGCCCCAGCGGTCATATTTTTGGGAGGTTGTGACAATTTCCGGAGTATTCTCGTCTTCAATAGCATTATAAATATTTGCCTTGGTAAACTCCTTTAAAGCTCTACCAAGCTCGTCATATAGGACTGTACTGGTTTGGGTGTATGAACGAGAAATACTATATGCCTGAGGTTCTTGCCCTGACCAGTTAGTATTGCCTTGCCAAACTCGATGACCTTGTAAATCGTATAGATAAGCTCTTTTAATGCCATCCTGACCTTGCCCAGCTTCGAGATAGCCGGCATCGTTGTATCTATATTGTTCCTGAAGGGTGGCTGTTCCTGATGTGTTGTTGAAGAATCGGTCACCTTTAGCGACCACTTCACCATAGGCATTGTATTCAAATTGCGCACCGCCCTCTTTGGCAACTAAATCCAATGAAGCTGGATTGTCCCCTTCATACCGCAGATAACTAATAGAAGTCTGCTGCCCTATATCATTGTAGGCATAATTCGTGACCGCCTTTTTATAAATGGTTTTTGGAACATCAACATTATCCCAACTCCCTGATTCAGGTTGGAGCCCTTTAACATCGACATTAACCTGCATTCCTGCAAAAACTTCGACACTGAACTTCACTTCGAATACAACATCACCCGCAACATCAGTGACAATTAGTGTGACTTCCTCATGGAACCGTTCTGTGGCAGTTCCAGACAAAATTCCGGTCTGGTAATCAAAGTTCAACCATGCAGGTAACTTGTCATTCCGTTCACTTGCAGTAAATCCCTCTTCAGGAATTTCTCTTGAAGATAGGAAGAAGTTAGTATCTTCGTGTTGGTACTCCTCCCAAGCCTGAGTTCTTTTTATCTGCTTTCCAGCAAAGTCATACTCAAACTCCGTGATATTACCTTCCGCATCAATTAGCTTAACCAATTGATTATTTTCATTGTAAAACTGACGGGTAACGCGATCCTGGATTGATTGAGTGGTAGTATCACCATCACTTTCCTGAGTGATTTGCAAAACATTGCCATGAGCATCTGTAACATAGTGTGAAATCTGCTCAATTGATGTCTGTGAAGAAGCTAATGCACCATAATTTAACGTTGTGCTATTGGTCACCACTTGAGCAAAGCCAGCACTAACAGAAATAACACTACCTTGAGCATCATAAACCGTGCTGGTTTGTTGACCATTTTTAATTACATGGGTCACATTACCCAGCTCATCATATCTGTTTTCAGTAACGCTGTTATCGATTTGATCGTCGTAAGTAAATTTAACGACTGCATTCTCAGCCTGATATACGACGTCTTTTTGAGTCGTAAATCTCACACGACCTAATTTATCGTATGCAAATGAAGTGTAACGATTCTTCGATTCGCTCTGTTCATCAACTTTATCCGGGCTCGGCTTACCGGAACTCGGTATGCTGCTCAAAGGCTCCGCATATTCAATGACCTGAATGACTTCGCCATAATCGTTGTACTTCCATTCCGTTAAATATTGACCCGCATCAATGAAGTGAGTGCGATTGCCCAACTTATCATAGTAATAATATTCTCGACTCCATTCCGCACTATTACGCCTTTCAAGCTTTTCGGTAAGTTCCCCAAACGCATTGTATCGAAGTACAGTTTCAGGCTGCCCGACCTTGGTAGCGATGTTTCCTTGAGAATCCAGTTCAGCATAAACAATGGCGGGCTGTTTCGATGATGTTTTACGCCCCAAAGTATCATAGGCGTTTTCAACAGCTCGGCTATTGCCCAGAGTGCTGACATCTATATCGCCTATTTCAATTTCTTCTCCTGACCCTGGATTAATCTGCTTTTCGTATCTAACAATATGCGTTTGATTACCAAGAGCATCGTATCGATACTCAGTTACATAACCCTCGGAATCAATATCAAACGCGACTCGTCCAACTTCATCATATACCTTGTAGCTGTATACATTCTTCACTCCAGATAAGGTATTTACCTGAATGTGATTAACCACGGCTTGTCCCAATGCATTATATGTAACTTTAGAGACTGTTTTTGGTGAGCCTGTTGTTGCAGCTTCAAAGATGTGCGTTTGGCGTCCTTGAGCATCGTATCCCATTACCGATGTTTTGGCGTCGAGAACCGGTGAGGAGGCTGTATTAGAAGTGACATATCCATTGGTGATATGAGTAACATTACCCAGCGAATCATATTCCATTTCTCGCACAATACGGGCATTTTCAACAATAATAATTGAACCGTTTTTCTGCTCACCAATATTTTCAACAACCGGGCCAATCTCGCGAGCAACTCGTCCTGCGCCATCATAGTAATAATGCCAAACGTTACCTTTTTTATTGGTATAAGTATCTTTCTGCCCTACAGAGTTGTATGTCCATGATTCGGTTTTACCTTCAGCATCAACAATACTTGAAACTCGACCTGCCCGATCATATTCAGTTGTTGTGATTCGAGCATTAGACTGCACAGGTAAACTACCTAACGGTGTTTGACCCGAACTTAAATCATCATAAGTAAGCGTGCCACTGTTCAGTTTGCTGGAAAATACGCCTGAAATGGATATATTGTCTAAATCAAAAACAAGTGTTTTATGAAGCTGACCGACAGCATCATATTGATACTCGGTAATGCCTTTCAGGCTATTAATTTCAAAACGAAGTCTGCCGGCCTCGTCATAATAAAACTGCGTTGTTCGATCGGCAGCTGAGGTGTCAATTAAGGCTATAATTTGCGATTCGGTGTAAACACCACTGAATGAAATTGGTGTAGAGTAAGCAATGGTTCTGATTACCCGTCCAGCTTCATCGTAAACGCTCTCTTTAACAATTGCTTTTCCATCAAGCGTTTTGTGCAAACTAAAACGAACTTGACCATTGGCATCATATACCGAGGCTGTAATTTTATCGGTGCTTGAGTTACCAGCGGGTAATAAAGCCGCTAACTCAACGGTATCCAATTGCCCTGCAATTAAGTCATTAATCTGGCTTCCGGTTAGCTCCAACTCATTAGAATACTGATTTTGTTGAATAACTCTTCCAGCAGCATCAAAGACATTCTGCTTAACTCCACCTGCGGCATCTATAGTTAAAATTTGACGCCCACCATTGTCATAGACAAAGTATTGAGTACGCTTATCTGCCGCCGCTATATTGCTTTCAATAGTGTCAACAGTGACATTGTTTGGATAAAAACGTTGTACCCAGCCATCAACCGTATTAATGACCGGAGCAACACTTTCAGTCTCTAAAGCCTCAGATGGATCCGTAAGTGACTTATCCAAGTACAGGCGCAATGAATCAACATAAACAGACTGTGATGTTCTTCTACCGTTTAGGTCGTAAGTGTAGTGAGTTACGGAATCCGCCTCACCTATTACATAAGTCAACTGACCTTTAGCATCATAAAAATACTGGGCAACATACCCTGATGCATTAATGCTCACTTTTACTCTGCCAGCAGCATCGTAACGGTATTCTGTTGTTAACGCTTCTCCATCAGGATCAACTATGGTATGCGTTCTTTGATTATTATCATTAAAAACGTAGGCGGTTGTTATTGCCTCAGGGGAACCAAACCCTGAGATTTCTTTAACGCGATTACCGTTTTTATCATATTCAAAGCGGGTATGCTCTAATGCGCTCGTCAAGACCCCATCAACGACAGAGCCTTTTTTAATATCAGTTACTTCGCCATATGCATTGTAGGTAATTTCCGTGCCATCACCATTTGGCTCAACAACCAATTCCTTACGATTAGCATTGTCATATTGCGTAACTGTTGTTTTATTCAGTGCATTGGTAACTTTAACCTGTCGCCCAAATACATCGTATTCAACACTAGTCTTTTCAGTACGCCCCTGTACTTGTTTTAATTGAATGACTTTGCCCGCTTTATCATCAAACTGGTAATGCGTTTCAACACCATTTGCATCTGTTGCTTTAATTACTCGTCCAAAGGCATCGTATTCAATTCGTTGAGTTAAGGATGCACCAAGGGTATCAATGACAGTGCTTGAAAGGCCGCCAGACAAGTTATAGCCGTAGCTGTCAACTCGGTGATGACCATCTGATAGCAGGGTGGTAGATTGCTTCACTTCACCAAAAGCATTGTAGTCATTGTCAATCCAACTTCCGCCATTTGATTGTTGTATATCGAGCAATCCACGCTTAGTGTAGCTTTGTTCAACAACAGTATCCTGAACAGAGACTAGTGAAGATAGATTTACCGCTACCTCGCCAATATCACCACTGGCTAAAACAGAAGCATCAAGAGCATTGATTGCTAAATGATTAGCATAGGTTCGTGTGCTTACCAACTCACCAAACGCGTTAAACTCATACTGCTCTACTTCTCCCAAGGCATTAATGACTGCGCTCAGTCTGTCGGCACTATCATAGAAAAAATAATTGATATTGCCTTCTGCATCGGTTGAGCTGATTAGCCTTCCTTGATTATCCCAAGTCTGATGCGCACCTTTACTTTGCGCCAAGGTTGCAATATTTTCGACCGTAATATCCGTGACCGTAGCAGACTCTTCACCATTTAAACTGGTGACAACTCGCCCTAAAATATCTCGCTCGATTAAAGTCTGACGCTCACCAACTTTGGTACCTATTCTCTGCCCGACATCATTGTAAAAATACTCGGTCACTGCGCCATTATGAGCCTGAGTTTGAGTGCTGATTAAACCTGATTCGTTGTAAGTGTATGTTGTTCTAAAATCAGTATTGGCATCGTAGGCAGGCAATTCATCTAAATCACCAAGCAACCAATTTAAGGCAAACCGCACAGCATGTTCAGTTGACGTTTCTAATTGACCATCACTATTGTAAGTAAAGGTCTCTTGTTTACCCTGCTCATCAATATGAGCAATGACTTGATTAGCGCCGTTATATAACCATTGTTCTAAACGCGCATCTGTATCGGCATTTAGTTTCGAGACAACCTGAGTAATATCTCCCGCATTAGCAACAAGTTCATCTGTATCTTGAAGATACGTCAGTTGACCAATCAGATTGCCCGATCGATCATAAAAATACTCTGTAACACGCTGTGTAATCACCTCATCCGTAAAGGAATGAGTTGTCATTTCAGCCAAAAGCTGACCTGAACTGTTGTAATAAAACTGTGTTGAACGATCCTCCGCATGAGTTGTAATAGCAGGAGAGGTAGTTAAATCCTGAATTGGAATAGTTATCGCTGTAGCATAGCGTGTCGTTTGAGTGGTTTGTCCCAAACCATTGTATTGATATGCAGTGACATAGCCAGCAGCATCTACATCATAGGTTTTAAGACCTGAATTATCATAAAAATGCCAGGTTTCTCGGTCTTTACCTTCAGCGTTACTTAAATCGGCTGGCAATGAAATTACCGGGATTTCGGTGTCCATCCAGGAAGATGTGTCGACAAGATTGGCGTAAGATAAGGTTCTTACCACCTGGCCAGCGGCATCATACACAAATTGCGTTACTGCTCCGGTTACATCGATACTAAATTTGAGCCTGTTCGCTTCATCGTAAACACTGTAGCTGAAGGAGCCATTTTGATGTTGTCTGGCAACTTCCCGACCTTGCTCATCATAGAACCACTTTTCATTTCCTAAAGCAGATTCATACCCGGCCTTACCATACTCAATTAGAATCAGTCGACCCGCATCATCATAAGTTTGGGTAGTTAAGAAACCGTTAGCTGAGGTAATGGATATTTTTTGCTGTGCATCACTGTAAACATACTGAGTCAGGCTATTATCTGGAGCCGTTTCTGTCTTTATGCGCCCCAAACCATCATAGGTAAAGGCTCTGCTATGACCTGTAGAGTCTGTTTCAGACAACAATCTTCCGGCAGCATCATAAGTAAAAGTGGTGACTTGAGGAGATACTCCCTCACCGTCTACATTCACTTCTTTGAAAACGGTTCTTGAGGCAAGATTACCTCTAAAATCATAAGTATAAGAAACTAAGCTAATGTCGTGAGGAGCAAATTCACGGTTTTCAAATTCGCCAACCCAAGCCTCCAAATCAACTCTGGAAGGATGATCATTTTCCCCCAAAGAACCTATCAATTCACTTGCATCAGCAGCTCTGTAAATAATCTCATCTGAAAGCTGATTCAAGCTGTTATAACGATACTCTGTTACATATCCTTCTGGAGAGATTTTATAAAGAAGTTGCTTGGTAGAATCCTGGTAAACATACCGAATACTCTGGGGAGCGGCTG
This sequence comes from Paraneptunicella aestuarii, assembly GCF_019900845.1. Taxonomy (NCBI): domain Bacteria; kingdom Pseudomonadati; phylum Pseudomonadota; class Gammaproteobacteria; order Alteromonadales; family Alteromonadaceae; genus Paraneptunicella; species Paraneptunicella aestuarii. The sequence goes on from NZ_CP074570.1 coordinate 4,406,426, forward strand.
CACTCTCTACACCCTGTAATCCGTCAGGATCAGGCACCGCAAAAAAAGTTTCTTTAAGTAATAGGTTCAGTTCATTTTCATAGTATCGCTCAATGCGATTACCAGACGCATCTTGTTCCCAAATTACGTTCCCCTGGTCGTCGTAACCAAACTCCGTTTTTAGTCCCAAACCATTAGTAATAGAAACAACATTACCTGATGCATCATATTCATATTGAGTCGCAACATCCTGCCCGTTAACAGAGACTGATTTCTGAGTTAACTGCCCTTTACTATCAAAATCAAAGGTATAGGTATTACCGTTAACGATTACTTTTGTAGTATCCGTATCAACGTAACTGTAGTTCGTTTCCTCTTGATTACCATTGGTAATCGACTCAACCCTGTTTTGGCTATCATAAGAAAAACTTAAACTGGTACCATCTGATTGGCTAAGAGTTTGAATTAATTTGCTGTCAGGAGAAACATAGGTGTAGCGTGTTTCGTAAATGGGAGAATCGACTTCGCCGGGATTTAGATCAACCAGAATAGCGGTAAGGCGTTTCTGGTCATCGTATTCATACTCATAAATGCTTAATGCTTCATTTTCTTCTGCGACGACTAATGCTGTCAGGTTTCCATCTGAGTTATAGGTTAAGGTAGTGGTTTCTACACTCGTGTCTGTATCCGTAATTATTGATTCAAGAAGACCCGTAGTGTCACTATAACTGAAATGCTGCCCCTTCCCCTCCCAATTCAAAATAGCCAGCAATTTTCCACCAGAAGCAAGTGAAGCATACTGCATTCTATTTTGGCTTGATCCCTCAATATATGTCACTTCCTGAGTAGTCGCATCAATTTGTAGCTTATCGTGAGCACCGCTACCCTGCACACTGGTATAACCCAGGCTCTCATCATAATGAAAAATTTGTGCTGAACCATCAGCTGTAATTCGTCGAATACTACTTCCAACCGTATTCAACTCACCTTCCAATGAAATAGAACTCAGGAAACCTAATCGCCAGTTATCAATGTCCCCTTCAAAAGTCCCCATACTGTTGTAGGTTCGTAAGACACCAATATTCATTCCCAAGGCTGCCAGACGTTCATCCTGCCCTTGAATTATAAGGTTCCCTGTTGCGGCATTAACATAGACACTCTCCCTGCTTTGTCCGGTTTGCGCTTGCCCATGAGTTCCTGCTTGCCCAAGAGCGCTTAACGAGCTATTAAATAAACCAGCCAAATCACCTGTTACTACTGCAACCACAATAATGCTCCTATACCTTAAATTCAGATCAACCTATGACCTTATGAACGCTTTCCCAGCCCAACCTTTTTTGATGAATTTGCCAACAGAAGATCGAACCACTACCAGCTACACCACTCCACGAATTAAGAAATTTGTTTAATATTTTTTACCAATCCAAGCTAACCATTTGTTTTATTTGCATTTTTAATAAAAACCGTCCCCAAAGCCCTCAATGCATTAGCGGTGAAGTGATTCACTAAAAGCAAAATCAAGTAGAAAGTAAGAAGAGGAGTAAAGATATATGACAAATCCCCATGCATAATTTTGAATTGTAGAAACAAGCATGGTTTAAATGAGGGATTTCAATAATTTTTTATTTATGAGTATGTATTTAACCTGAAATTAAAAATTGTCTAAAATTAGCATACAAAAAATAGATATATCAATGCGTTATTTGAAATGTTTTCATCACAAACAAATAGAACTCTTTGATATCAAATTTTGCTTAGCTAACTCGAAGAAATTTATGCGTAGATAGTAACTCTATTGAAAATAAATCTAACTGAAGAGTTGCTGAAAAAAGCCATATGAAAAATCTCGCCATTCAAACAAGATTTTATTTAACACCTCTAATGCAAGGCAATTATTCCACCTCTATTTTATTGATGTACATGGCACATTCATAAAATATAAAATCACCATATTTCTTTTTGGTAGCACGAAAAATAAGACAAGAGAACATTCTCATCATCGAATTATAATCAGGATTCAGCCACGAGAAATTGCATTATTCAAACCCGTCATGAGCAGCCTCGACACGTTCTAAGATAGCCTCAAACTTCCACTCAAGCAATGAAAAGGCATGGCGTTAAAAAATACATCCAATAATCTTTCGGTTCCTAAATAACAGTAAAAACACAACACAAAAACAAGCGAAAAACCTTTCACTACAATAAGAAACCCTTGAGCAGAAATAAACATCAGACCAGTCCACCCATTGAAAAAGTAAATTAATGGACTAGTTTTATACTTCATATAAACAGAACTGGTAATTTTCAACCCTTAATATTGTATAAACAGACTCGCTTTTTCATTCTTAATTTATCCAATATTAAATGGACTGACGCTTTTGTTTATAAAAATTATGCAATGCTAAAAAGGGGTAAGTTATATGAGTTACAAAAAAGTGTGCGCCAGCATCACTGCTGGAGCACTGTTATTAACTACGGCGGTGACTTTCGCTAGTGGAACTGGTGACAACCCAGTTGCGCAAAACGCTGTAATTGAGCGGGTTGCGCCAAATATGGTTCGCTTACAAGTTGAATTTGAGGGGCATGTTGGTGGCACGCTAACTATTAACCACCAAGCAGGTGGAACGATACTTTTTGATGATGGAAGCAATGGCGATAACAATCCTGATGATGGCGTTTTCTCCGCAATTGTAGAATTTGATGTTGGCAGCTGGATCGCAAACAACCAACGCCTGGCTGATACGGTCACGGTGAACCCTGTACCGATATTCCATCCTACAGGTAGAAATATCATTGGTTATCAAAGTTACACCCTTCAAGGGGAACAAATTATTGTATCTCAGAACATGAAAACGGGTGAACAAAGGTCTTTTTCTCTTCCGTTGTTAGAATCTGCATTTCCTGTTGGTGCGCCGCCAATGCCTATCCCAGTTAACGGCCCTCTTTGGTTACCAGCTCCTGAGTTTGTCAATAATGGCGGTGGATCAATTCAATCAATAGCAAGTATAGGGCTAGCAGCAACCCCTCCCCCTTCAGGCTTCTGGCCTAAATCACTATTAATTCAAGCTCCACCTGTATTGCAAGATCCAGGCAGAACCTGGTCTTGTTCTAATGGTCCTGGAGGGCCGTCAGCAGGTAACCCGCGCGGTAACTGGACGTTCTGGAAGCTAATGGAAAATATGGTGGGACTGGCTGTTCCGAATGACGCTGCAACCTCTAATTTTATCCGTAATATTTTCTCTCATTACAATGCACCTCAAGTTATCAATGGTCACGTTGTTAACCCTCGCCCACCAGTGTTCAACCAAGTCATTGCTAACTGGGAAGCGATGAGCGGTGTCGGGCCTGGTGGAGTATTAAAACCCAAATTCAGTCCATTCGAGTTGATGGCTATTGTATTACGCCCCGACCTAGCTTCTCAAAGTGGCGCTACAGGTTATGGTGGAGGAAGTGCAGGTGAAGGCCGTTTTGTTTTTGGTTTGCACGACGGTAACTGTAATCAAACACCACCTTTAACTGTCATTCTTGAGTATGACGTGCCGCTAGTACCTCAAAGTTGTACCAGCACTCAAAACTGGGTTACTCAATGGTTTAACCTGCAGTTTTTAACTGGAGCTTCATATAACAATCAGTTAGATGCCCTGACCCAAGTATTTTCAGGCCTTCATGCAGCTTTATCTTTGAATCCCAGAGCAACTAATGGTAGTGCTATCAATCAGGTTCGCACCAATGACTTTTTCCTTGGCCCTTGGGAAATGCGTGAATTTGTTCTACCAGCTAACATGGGTGGTTCAGGCTTCAACCTGTTTGAAACTGATGTGAAGCAGGAACCTGATATTTCTTACAATCTTGGCGGCGCAAATAACTTTGTACTTGATGATTATATGAATGTGAATTGGCCAGCTATCACTGGTGGAACTCATATTGTGCCGTTGAATTACACTTTGAGCATATCTCCATTCACCAATCATAATATGCGCGGTGCTTCGGCGCCTGCTCCACAAGTTTGGGATGCAGTGCCAACATCGGCAGTACCTGCAACACCCTCGACGTTCTCTGCTGGAACTGTTTTGGATGACACCAAGTTCTTATTTGCTGTGAATACTTGTAGTGGTTGTCACACTACCGAAACGGCCACACCTTTTGTTCACATTGATCCAAACAATCCAGGGCCTGGTGCTGGGCCAGCTGCTCTTTCAGGCTTCTTAACTGGCATTAATAATGTTCCTGATGCCAGAGGTGCAGCAGTTCCGCCATTATTCTGGGACTTTGCTGACCTAACGCGCAGAGAGCAGGTTATGAATAATATGATGGCAATGAGTTGTACAAACCCGAATGCAATCCTTCAAGCTATTCAAACAGCCCCCCCAATTGCTGTTGGCCATCACTAAGATTGATTTCTGTTCTTAATATATGAAGGCAAAGGGCGAACTTAATTCGCCCTTTTTTACCGATAAAATCGTCCCCCCAACTCGGGACTAGAAGTGATTACAAGACAACCCAATCAATTGTTATAAATATTAAAATACTCTATTTAGAATACGTTGGGATGGATACTTTTTAGTGAAAAAGTCGCTAAAAGTAGCCAAATCAAAACGCTTTCTTATCCCAATCCGGAATGAAATATTCACATATTCGTAAAATCCTCTCTATTTCATACCCAGTTTACTCATTCAGACTGAGCTTTTCTTTTCTCTTACACCGATGATTTCTAACTGAATTTCCCTATCAGAAATTCAAACCTAATAGAACACACAATAAGTCCAGGATATTTAAATGCTTCGGTCATTATCTCCTGAAGTAATGGACAGAACGTTAAAGAGAAATAGTATGTTTAGAAAAACACGAAAAAATGAACAGGCCAGACAAGGCCTTTTTCGAAAAAGTATTTCCAGATTGCTGGTTGGTACGCTGACACTATCCTTGCTGGCTGCATGTGACGACGACAAAGAAATAATTGTCTATGTCCCCGTTGAACCCACTCAACCTCAACCAACGATCGTCAATTATAATTACTACACTGAAGATCATGCTACGGCACATGAAATCAACATTGATTACGATGCACTGAGTGTCAGAGAAAGTACCATCGCTCAACACTTTCCCCTGGAAATCAACGTTACTGCAAACGCTATAGGTGACGATGATATTGAGCCCTATGCCGCATTTTATATTCAGTTGATTCCTGCTGATGCCACGACATTTTCACTGGCGGAACCTCAATACAAGGTAGGCACCTTTCATTTCGATGCTGATGAACATTTTAATGAAGATACGGGATGGAGATCATCCATATCACAAAGCTTTCGCTTAGATCTTCCCAACACTATTCCTACTGGTAGTTACAGGATTGTTGCCTTAAGTGCTCATGCCCTGATATCCGCACAACACGACGAAAAATTTTATAACACCAGTGGATTACAGGCCGCCAATCTTGGGCTGGATAATCTGGATCAGCTGCCCACAGTGGACATTGTGGCAAATGATGAACATGCCTATGATCACGAAATCCATGGCAGTCACTCACGGGATACTGCGGTCTCTTTTGATATTAATGCAACAGAGGCATCCGAAGAATTAATCCAGGTTGTTATTGAGCATTACCTCTGGGGCGACGAAGGCGCTGCACCGGAAGCCAGAATCAGTCTGGAAGCCTTCATTGCCGGAGAATGGCAAGCGATGGAATTGGTGGCAGAAGACAACGATGAAGTTTTAGCAAGCAAATTCCACGAATTACTTAATAAAAAACCCTTTTCTACCGGGACAGCACTGCGCAAAAATCAGGGGTTGGCAGGGTTCTTTAACAAACAACAAAAGTTAGCGCTTTACGAACAGCTGGAAAGTTCTGGAAATATTGCACTTTCGGTTCCATTGCGTCTGAACATTTCTGATTCCGATGCGCAAGAATACGCTGACGCAGACCTGTCAAATAATACAGAACTGCTAGAACCTATTGTTGTTCTGGCGATTGCAGCAAATGCATTCCGTGATCAGGAAGAAACCTCACTGTCTTCCATTGAAATAGCCAGTGCCTTTTCTGAAGGAACTCATTCTATTTTCAATAATAGTTTTGATAAATCCTACTCTGTTGATACCGATATCATTTCCCTTGATTTAGCTTCGATTTCCGAAGATACCACAGTGCAATATACTCTAGGTCCCTCCAATCAACCTTCTGTCATTTTTGAAGCCCAATCAACAGTGAATTTTGAAGTATTGGGAACAGGAAATGTAAAAGCGGTTGATGCCACAGCTTCATTCCAGGCTGGACTACTTGATACAAACGGTTGGAATGTCAATATTGGCGGGCAAATCCCGGAATTTGACGACAACGGCCTGGCATTGGATAACGGACAATTAGTGCTGGAAGACTATACGTTATTTTCAAGTACTGCGAGTGTAGACATTGCCTTTCAGAAAGATTTCGACTGGAAAGTGAGCAGGGATTTAACGCTTGCTCAAAAATCCATTCCTATCGGTATTGTTCCGGTTTCACTCTCAGCAGGAACCAATGGTGATATCACTTCCAATCTGTCACTCAGTGGCGACAGCAGCAACCTGACTCTTAATGGTATGCCGATAAGCTCAGACGTTGGCGCCTGGCTAAACGTAGGAATAAACCTCAATCCCACACTGGTAGACATTGATATTCTTAGCGTTGATCTTATTTTGAATGCTGGCTTTACCGTTGACGCAACATTACTGCAATCAGATATCAACATTGATCACGTCGGTTATACGTACAGTAATGAGGAATGGGCTGCAACAGGATCAATCTCTTCTGATGTTAACCTGATTAGTGCAGAACTGGATGCAACGGTTCAGGTTGGTGCTGCAGTTAATTTGGATGTGTGGGTTGATACCATCAATAGCACCTACTACATCGTCAACGAAGATAATGTACAAATTGCGTCTACCGATGGCTTCCTTTTAAGCCCGGTATCAGACTCATTCTCCTTCTAATTCCCACAAAGCAAGGCTCAACCGTTCTTTGAGCCTTGCTTCACAAACAATGGTAACTAATAACACCTTATGAAATACAAAATTATTTCCGCTTTTATTATTTTAGTGCTCACCGGGTTGTATCTGTCTCAACACGATTTTAAACCTGACTCGGAACAACCAGACAACAACGAATCACCGTCAAACCAACATCACCATGCGACAATAGTGGCAGGGAAGTATACCCCAGAGACCAACTTCACCTCCGCATGTTCATCCGTCTTTACCTTTGAATCGACAATCAACCAACAAATGATTCAAGGAAGATTATTCTTAAAGGGCTTTGGTCAACAGCCTATGGGACATGCTTTTGCACTGCACATAGAAACCGATAACCCCGTTAAAACGACATACTCACCCTTTATCGTTTACACCAATGAATTTGGCGTTTTCAAAGAAAGCCTTCTTCCTTCAGCACTATCAAATGTGCAACAGCAAAAACTATTAGCCTTCTTTTATGCCATGCAGTGGGCCCGGAACTACCCATCAAGAGAGACCGATGCAATAGGCGAATACGCGGTAAAATATCAGGATGATAAGAAAACCAAACTGGGTTATGCCAATAATAAAGAAATCAACATTGTTCATCACGAAGCGCAAGTAAGTTTCACCGATAACAGCTGCTACTGGGATGAATTGAAAACGAATGAAATACTGAATATTGACATAACCGCAGTTGGACAAAAGATTCGAGTAGAATCAGACACCCTTTTTGAACGATTAGAAGATGCTCATATCCCAAGACCACTTTGGTTATCAGGTAATCATGATCAGGCCGTGGAATTTATTAAGAACTACCAACCGCCTAAAGTCGAAAGTCATTTTATGGTTCCACCCGATGACCAACTCACAGAACTGTTTGAACATGCAAGTCGTTCACAGAGTCGAAATCTCATTTTGGCTCTACTGGGTCAGGAAAACTTTGTTAATGATTTCGTGGAAAAACTGAAAGATAACCGCAGCCAACTTCCGGAAGTATATATCGCACGAATAATTGCGTTGATGTCTGTGAAAAACACGGAAACAACTCAAAATGCCATTCTTACCTTACTTGCAACAGAATCAGTAAATAGTAAGCACAGATTTCAAGCGGCGGTAGCAATGGGGGATTTCAACTCACTGTATATCCCGGACGTATCTTCAAAAATACTGGAACAGTTTAACGGCACCACACAACCGGCGGCATACCGCTCTGCCTTGGTAGCTTCTCTGGGTCGCCTGGCATCCAATATTAAAGACAAAAACCCCGCAGTGTATCGAGAGATAACCATGGGCTTATTTCAACAACTGGAAAAGACCCAATTACATTCCCAAGCCAAAGGCTCGAGAAACGAAAAGAACATCCTGCTGGATGCTATCTATAACAGCAAAGTTCATTCCGAAGATTTATTACAAAAACTGGATATGTACTCAAAAAGTGAAGACCCCTCTGACCGGGCAAAATCGGCTGCAATATTCGCAAGTGCAGGAGAATCACAAAAAGTAAGCAACATATTAAGGAAAGAAAACGATCCAGCGACACAAATTGCCATATTACAGAAAGCAGCACTAAATCCAGTGAATATTGCAGAGTCAGTCACTCCACTCATGAGCTCTCGACACTCTCAGGTTAGAGCAGAATCTATCAATTACCTAGCCAGGCAAACAAACCTGGATGAAACAAGCTGGGCAATCATAGCTAACCAATTTCATCACGAAAATACCGCCAGCAATCGCGGGGCCATATTCGACATACTCAAAAAACACAACAAGTTAGCGCTATTGGAATCCAGGTAACTGAAATCAGCTGCGTATAAGAAAACGTTTCGAGACCCACAGTCAATTTCAACAACATATTCTCTAAATTCACTTACAACAGACTCGAACGGTACATAAATTTTTGTATGCCAATAGTTTTCTTATACCAGCTCCGTTTGAAATTTCTATGGATTAAATCACCCCACATTTAGGGGCTGTTGCACTTTCGTGAACAATTTCGCAGCAGTTTCGATGAGAATTGGATGAGGTATAGACAGCATAGTGCTCTCTGTAATCCGTCACCAAGAGTATTAATCTCATCCCGGCTTTGCCTGCGAGTTGGTTGCATATGCATTTTGATAAAGTTTCTGCATCCTTTTACCCATCAAGCTCTCGACAACAATTTAAACATCAATTCGGTAATGGAAACCTTCTGCTTATCAGCCACATTCTCTTTCTGTTCACAAAGCAAAATACAGTCGATATTGACAGGAAATTCGCCATCAATACTGGCTGCCTTCTCAATACTCTGCATAAACCAGCGAATATCCATCAGCCTTTTTCGATAAACCTCGATCATCTGCGACATAATAATCAATTCCCCTCGATTCATATTGCGCCGATGTTCCGGGTTAATATAACGGCGACTCAAGTAAGTGCCCGCATGTATTTGATGCCATCGATTAAGCACTTCTATTTCCGACCATAACCGCGCTTTTTCAGGTTCTATTTGCAAGGTAACTTGTATGTATTCATCTATCGTCGATATATCTTCAAGTTTAATTGCGAACAAATGGCACAAGCGTTCAATAGTCGGTTCAACGCCAAGACTACTTGCTGGTACTTTAATCTGAATATCGTTTCCCTTTTCTTTTGGGAACCAAGATTGTGTGCAATGAAATATGCACTGAAAAGAATGGCTATTTAATGACGTGTTGAGTTGGTTTATCCCTAATTGCAACATGTTGTTCTCCTTAACAAACCGAGAACACATCCTAGCAACTTAAAGGAATGTTGCATAAGTATAATATTTATACATTTGTATAAATGTATGGAAATATTATTTACGAAAAAGAAACGAATCCCTTAAACGAAAAATCCGATGTTTGACTTGAAACAAGCTAAACACCGGATTTTAAATCTGAATCAGAATGCCCAGAAACCAACCGCTCAAGGCATTCAGGATTTAGCAGAATTAAGATTTCTGCCTACGCATTGCGTCGAAGAATTCATCATTGGTTTTGGTCATAGAGAGCTTACCAATCAAGAATTCCATTGCATCAATTTCTGACATCTCATGAACGATTTTGCGTAAAATCCACATTTTTTGCAGTTCATCAGGTGCCGTTAGCAGCTCTTCACGACGAGTACCAGAACGGTTGAAGTCAATGGCAGGGAACACACGTTTTTCAGCAATCTTTCTGTTCAGATGCAATTCCATGTTACCCGTACCTTTAAACTCCTCGTAGATAACTTCGTCCATCTTGGAACCGGTATCAATCAATGCGGTTGCAATGATGGTCAAGCTTCCGCCTTCTTCAACATTACGAGCGGCACCAAAGAAACGCTTAGGCTTATGCAATGCGTTAGCATCAACACCACCAGTAAGTACCTTACCGGAGGAAGGAATAACTGTGTTATAAGCACGCGCTAAACGAGTAATTGAGTCAAGCAGGATAACCACGTCTTTTTTGTGCTCAACCAAACGCTTGGCTTTCTCGATAACCATTTCAGCCACCTGAACGTGACGGCTTGCTGGCTCGTCAAACGTAGAAGCAACTACTTCGCCTTGAACCAGGCGCTGCATTTCTGTTACTTCTTCCGGACGTTCATCAATCAACAACACCATCAGTTGGCATTCCGGATGATTGGCCGTAATAGACTGAGCAATATTCTGTAGCAGCAATGTCTTACCCGCTTTTGGCGGAGCCACAATCAAACCACGCTGGCCTTTACCGATCGGAGAAGCCAAGTCCAATACTCGCGCAGTGATATCTTCGGTACTACCATTACCACGCTCCATGACCATACGTTCGTTAGCATGTAGAGGAGTAAGGTTTTCAAAAAGGATTTTATTGCGGGAGTTTTCAGGCTTGTCGAAGTTAACTTCATTGATTTTTAAGAGGGCAAAATAACGTTCGCTGTCTTTTGGAGGTCTGATTTTACCGGAAATGGTATCACCAGTGCGAAGGTTAAATCGTCTAATCTGACTTGGCGAAACATAGATGTCATCAGGGCCAGCCAAATAAGAAGAATCTGCCGAGCGTAAAAAGCCGAATCCATCTTGCAAAATTTCCAGAACCCCATCACCAAAAATGTCTTCGCCACCTTTAGCGTGCTTCTTCAACACTGCAAAAATAATATCTTGCTTTCGCGCTCGAGCCATATTCTCGATAGCCATTTCTTCAGCAAGGTCGACAAGTTCATTAATGGGTTTCTTTTTTAATTCTGTTAGATTCATAACGGTGGGTCTTTAGATTTGTAGAGTGCTAACCAGCTTTGATTTTTTTGAAATCAGTCAATTAGCTATTAGTGTTAATTCTATTTAAGTGTTAAAAATTAAAGGTAGAAAATGTGAAAAACTGAGGCGTACAGGTGTAAACGAAATTAAGGTAGCACCAATCCACCTTACCGTCTAGGAAAAAGTATGTGTTTTACTCATTTTACCGCCATTTGCCCGAATAAACAGGCGGAGCAGTTTTTTCTACCATGTAATTCCTTTACTGGCAAGCCTATATTTCACATCGTATAATCCCGACTTTCTTAATAAATGAAGTATAAAAGCACATCCAGCTTATATGCCATCTCCCCTACAGAGTAAACCTAAGGATACTCCCTAATGCAAATCACACTAGAAAAAGTCGACTATAACAACCTAAAACATCAAGCTGATTTACTATCACTACTTGATCACTATGCAATGGACGAAATGGGTGGGGGTAAGCCACTGTCGGATTTTTCCAGAGAAAATCTGCTAACCAGCTTAAGTAAGCTACCCCACGCTTTTAGCATTATTCTATATGTCGATGATAAACCTGCCGCTTTGTCTAACTGCTTCGAAGGGTTTTCAACCTTTGCCTGTAAGCCGTTAGTGAATATTCACGATTTTGTAGTACATAGTGACTTTAGAGGTAAAGGATTAAGCAAAACGCTAATGAACAAAGTTGTCGACGTCGCTAAAGAAAAAGGATGCTGCAAGATCACTCTTGAAGTGCTAACAGGAAATAAAGTGGCCTATCAGTCTTATTTGGCCTTTGGCTTTAAGCCCTACGAATTATCTCCAGAACATGGTGAAGCCAAGTTCATGGAACTTTATCTCAAATAATTCATATCATTTCCCACCTTAAAGAATTCGAGAAGGCTTGCGAGCAACAAGCTTTCTCTGCATTTAGAAAAAGTTCATACAAAATTCAGCCAAGAAAACTAATATTACTTAAGTAACTTTGGCCTGAAGGATTAGCTATAAATGGCTACACGAAATATTGCATTAACCTCTTTACTCTCCGCCACACTCATTATGGGTGGATGCGCAACGAATAATGGAAACCAGGATAACCAGGCTACAGGAACCGCTGTTGGTGCAGTTCTGGGAGCGCTGTTAGGTAAAGCAACCGGAGATCATGACAAAAGCAGGTATGTTTGGGGTGCCATTGTCGGTGCCATCGCTGGTAATGCTATTGGTTCTTATATGGACAAGCAGGAAGCTGAGTTCCGTAGAGAACTATCTGATTCCGGCGTATATGTATACCGTGACGGCGACAAAATTCACCTATCATTACCCGGTAATATTACTTTTGAAACTGGCAGTGCCAATATTACTCCCGAATTCTTTCCGATCCTGCAAGATGTTGCGCTTGTCTTGAACAAGTACAACAAGACAACCTTAATGATCTCGGGACATACCGACGACACAGGCTCTGCAGAATTGAACCAAAATTTATCTATTGCTCGTGCAAACAGTGTTAAGGCCAATTTAGTAAATCATCAGGTTGACCCCCGTCGTATCACGACACAAGGCTATGGGGAATTTCAGCCATTAGTACCTAATACTTCGGAAGAAAACAGGCAGCAAAACCGACGCGTCGAATTAACCATCATCCCAAATAAAAAAGAATATAGATAAAGAACTGATTTTATTTTGACTCCATCCTACAAACTGCGGTTTACCCAGGCTTCGCCCTGGGTCTTTTTTATTTCAGACTAGTCAGCAGAAAAATCATATTGTTTTTCAACTTTCGCAACCCGCAGTGTATACCCCTGATACCATTTTTCTTTTCCAAGTTTTCTGGCGATAGCATGATCCGATTGCATTTTCCACTGCTTGATAGAATCCAGATCTCGCCAATAAGAAACGGTGATCCCTGCTTCCCCATGCGTTTCTCCACCGGCACTATCAACACCAAGAAATCCCTCTTGCTCATGAGCTAACTGCCACATTTTTTCGGCTGTATCATTATAACCGTCCAGTTTTTCGGTCTTAATGGATGAAAAAATAACAGCGTAATAAGGCATTTCGGGTAATTTAGATAGAATTTTCATCAGTAACAACATTCCATAGTGGGATAGTTTGATTGAAATCATTTTTTATAAATTGAAAGAAAACTTCAATAAGAATGCGCTTTAATACCTATATTGGATTAAAAAGTTGTATTTTTTCAGTAAATAACAGCAATCAACTGTACATAAATACAGTAAAAGTGTACAGTTGCAGATTAATGCTAGTACCGAAGTCCCCATGATATGTAATATGAAAACTTAAGCGGGATTGAACCCCGGTTAATATTCTTAACTTTACATTCAATAATGTACTGAATTTTTTAACCGAAATGCGTAGTATTCAACTTATGGTAAAACTTCATTCAAAAGCCGAATTTTCTAAACGCCTGCACAAAGCGCTTGATTCATTGGGGTGGAAAGAACGCGGCAGGGCTAAACGCCTTAAGCTCTATTATGATGAGCACGGCTTCGATTTGTCTGAAAAAACCTTTCAGAAATGGCTTACCGGGCAGTCTTATCCAGATTGGGATCATCTTTACCACCTGATACATCTAACAAAAAGAACTATTGAATATCTGGTATACGGCGACGAATATTCCGCGTTAATTAATAAATCCGTGGCAAAAGATAATGATGGAAGTTTTTATCTTACAGAAGATGAGCTACAAAGAGCCTTCGTATCGACCATCGATCAAGCTCTCGCTTTTCACTTAATGACACTGGGAGAATCTATTACTCCTCACCAGATATACAGCGCCTTAACTCGTAAACTCAATATAAGCTCACGCATTCTACACAATGAAAAAATAGGCACCTAGCCTGATTATTCACATAACCAACCACGTGCTCAATCTTATTAATAGGTAATGAAGGGCTATTTAGCCCTCTCAGGACTGAGTTAAGCTAACAGCAAATTTAACAAAATTTAATATCAAGCTTGCCTTGCCTATCCCGCATGTGAAAAAATGCGCGGCTAATTTAAGCAGATGTAATTTGTGTCGAATGTCGCGAACCGCAGCATTTAGCTTAGCGGATAAAATTCAAATAACCTGGAATTGTTAATTGAATGTATAATCTTCATCGCACAATAATTTTACCTAAAAATTCAAATGAAATTTCCTGGTCGTCGTAAACACAAACACTATTTCCCCATTCAAGAGAAAATTCTCATGAATGATAATAATGAGTCAGCGCAGCAACTTCAAAGCAGCCATATTGTTGGAATCGATCAGGTTCTTGTTGATATTGAAGCCAAAGTCGAAGACAGCTTTTTAAATAAATATGGTTTGCAGAGAGGTATGTCTCAAATCATATCCGACTCATTAACCGACGATCTCTATGAAGAGTTGAAGACCAGAGAACTCATCAATTACGAGCATGCAGGCGGTACTATCGGTAACACCCTGCACAACTACTCAGTATTGGCAGATGCCCACTCAGTGCTACTGGGGGTTATGTCCGAGAATATTCGCATTGGGAATTACGCTTATCGTTATATTTCCAATACATCCAGTCGAGTAAACCTGAATTATTTACAGCCTGTAGATGGGCCAATTGGCCGCTGTTTCACCCTAATCGACAGCAGTGGTGAACGCACATTTGCCATCAGCCCAGGTCACACAAATCGTTTGCATCCAGACAATATTGATGACGACATCATTAAGTCGGCTTCAGCCCTATTAATCAGTTCTTACCTTATGCGCACCCAAGAAGGTGACAGTATGGATAAAGCCACCTTTAGAGCTGTAGAAACAGCAAAAGCAGCAGGCGTTCCTGTTGTACTAACACTGGGAACCAGACATTTGATTGAACAAGATCCGAAATGGTGGCGCGATTTTGCAAAAGAGCATGTTGATGTACTCACCATGAATGAAGAAGAGGGTGAAGCACTAACAGGTGAAACTAACCCACTTCTGGCAGCAGATAAAGCTTTAGATCTGGTCGATATGGTCATGTGTACTGCGGGTTCAAAAGGGCTTTATATGGCCGGCTATACTGACGAAAAGTTCAAAAGAGAAACCGAACGCCCTCTTCTCGATGGCGCAATTAAAAACTTTAATCAGTACGAATACTCTCGCGCCATGCGATTAAAAGATTGTGAAAACCCTATTAGAGCCTATACACACGTAGCGCCGTATATGGGCGGGCCCGTTAATATCAAAAATACTAACGGTGCAGGCGATGGCGCCTTGGCAGCCGTACTGCACGATATGGCAGCCAATGATTTCCATAAAATGAATGTAACCAATTCGAGCAAGCATACTCAAAATGCCCTAACCTATTCCTCATTCTCACAAATCAGTAAATACGCTAACCGTGTAAGCTATCAGGTATTAACGCAGCATTCCCCACGATTATCCAGAGGATTGCCTGAGCGAGAAGACAGTCTGGAACATTCTTATTGGGCTGAATAATAGATAGGATTGAGTTGAAGAAGAGCTGCCAATGGCAGCTTTTTTATTATCTGTTTCAAAGCAAATAGGCTTTAGAAACAACAAAGGCGCTCGTTGAGCGCCTTTGTCTAAGATGCAATTATCAATTACTCGATAATTTTAGATACAACACCTGCACCTACTGTACGACCACCTTCACGGATTGCGAAGCGAAGACCTTCGTCCATCGCGATTGGCGCAATCAATTCAACTGTGAATTTCAGGTTGTCACCTGGCATTACCATTTCTACGCCTTCTGGCAATTCTACTGCACCCGTTACGTCTGTTGTACGGAAGTAGAACTGTGGACGGTAACCTTTGAAGAATGGCGTGTGACGACCACCTTCATCTTTACCCAATACGTATACTTCTGCTTCAAACTTGGTGTGAGGCTTGATTGAATTTGGCTTACACAATACTTGGCCACGTTCTACTTCATCACGCTTGGTACCACGAAGAAGAACACCTACGTTCTCACCCGCACGACCTTCGTCTAGAAGCTTACGGAACATCTCTACACCTGTACAAGTAGTTGTAGTCGTTTCTTTGATACCTACGATCTGAACTTCTTCACCTACTTTTACGATACCTTGCTCTACACGACCTGTTACTACTGTACCACGGCCTGAGATTGAGAATACGTCTTCGATTGGCAAAATGAACGGCTTGTCAATGGCACGCTCTGGCTCTGGAATGTAAGAATCCAATGCTTCGCCCAATTCGATGATTTTCTTTTCCCACTCAGCATCACCTTCCAACGCTTTCAACGCTGAACCTTTGATTACTGGCAAGTCGTCGCCTGGGAATTCGTATTCGTTTAGAAGTTCACGAACTTCCATTTCTACCAATTCCAACAACTCTTCATCGTCAACCATGTCACATTTGTTCATGAATACGATGATGTAAGGTACGCCTACCTGGCGACCCAACAAGATGTGCTCACGTGTTTGTGGCATTGGGCCATCAGTAGCAGCTACTACTAGAATCGCGCCGTCCATCTGAGCTGCACCAGTGATCATGTTTTTAACATAGTCAGCGTGTCCAGGGCAGTCTACGTGTGCGTAGTGGCGAGATGGTGTGTCGTATTCTACGTGTGAAGTAGAGATTGTGATACCACGCTCACGCTCTTCTGGTGCATTGTCGATTTGATCGAATGCTTTCGCGCTACCACCGTAGGTTTTTGCCAATACAGTAGTGATCGCTGCTGTCAAAGTAGTCTTACCGTGGTCAACGTGGCCGATTGTACCTACGTTTACGTGCGGTTTCGTACGTTCAAACTTTTCTTTTGCCATGATAGTTCCCCAGCAAAACTTTTTTAATGGATGGTTAAAAGTAAACTGTGGGATGAAGGAACTGAAGAGATGGTGCTGATAGGCAGATTCGAACTGCCGACCTCACCCTTACCAAGGGTGCGCTCTACCGACTGAGCTATATCAGCGAATGGAGCGGGCAGCGGGAATCGAACCCGCATCATCAGCTTGGAAGGCTGAGGTAATAGCCATTATACGATGCCCGCTTACCTACAATGATCTCTTGAGGCCACCTCATCCGAGAAATTCGGTGGAGACGGTAGATATCATCCCGACCAAGCTCCACTATGCAATCGCGCTACTAGCCCATTGCAGAAATTTTGTGGAGAGGCTGAAATTGACGACCTGGCTCCACACACAGCCGCCGAAGCAGCTGTTGGAAATTTGGTGGAGGGGGCTGGATTCGAACCAGCGAAGGCGGAGCCGTCAGATTTACAGTCTGATCCCTTTGGCCACTCGGGAACCCCTCCAGGATTGATGGTGCCGGCTGCCGGAATCGAACTGGCGACCTACTGATTACAAGTCAGTTGCTCTACCAACTGAGCTAAGCCGGCACTGCATCAAGTGGGTGCGAATTCTAGAGTAATGATTCCAATGGCGCAATAGATTATTTGCAAAAAAACCTTATTTTTTTATCGTTTGCTCAAATTGAAACCAAATCGTTCATTTATCAGCATTATTTGCACAAATAACAGGCGGTTATTCTAAGAGATTTCTCTTATTTCAGGAATAAACGCAATCCCTGAAATACTAAATCGGGCTCAATATTATATTTCCGGTTTGCATTAAGGGTCACATTGCGCAACATTTCTGCTGAACCACCCAACAATATAAACGAATAATTTTCAACCAACTTCTGCAATTCTTGTTCTGCTTGTAATAAAAAGCCGGCTAAAGCAGCGAGGCATCCTTGATTAACACAGCTTTCTGTCGTTTTTCCGATAAGAATCTCTCCAGGATATTGATTGTCAGCAAAAATCTTGTCGGTATTACTTACCAAGCTATTTCTCATCAATTCAAAACCAGGAGCAATCCAGCCGCCGAGGTATTTACCAGCATGAACAAAATCACAGGTAGCCGCAGTACCGAAATCTAATATTGCAACCGCGTCGTTGGTTCGCGTAGCAACAGCAAGAGCACACAACCAGCGATCAATTCCCAATGTTTCGGGCTTTTCATAAGGACAATCAATACCAAACGCCGATGCCGAGGTTTTTACTTGAATAACCTCCACGCCCTGAGCTTTTGCCACATCAGATATACCATCAATGACTTGTTGTTTCGCAACAGAAGCAATTACTGCTTTCTGACAGCCCACAAAGATAGATGCCGGAACATTTTCTCTGGGAAGCGTTTGAATTGAAGACAACACGCCATAGTGATCGCAGTACACGTATTTGGTACGCGTATTGCCAACATCAATCAGAATATTACGAGTCAGGTCTGACACTGACTTCTCCTCCATAAAAAGAGCGTAAAACGCTGCGTCCTTCGGAATCCTTGATTTCCAATTGCAACGCCCCTGATTCATCAATACCTTTGGCGACACCCTTTATATCTGTGCTACCAGTGATAAGTTTCACGGGATGGTTCTGATAAGTATCCAAGCTGTTCCACTCATCCACAAAAGGTTTCAACCCCGTCACTTCAAACTCCGTTAGCACCTTATTCAATTCACGAATTAGGGCTACAGCCAGCAGATTTTTGTCCGGCATCGCAGGAAGCATGGAATTTAAATCAGTGAAAGGTTGATCAATTTCAGCCACGTTGTCTGGTAACGCCACATTAATCCCAATACCAATAATACAGTGGCAAGCGCCATGGAGCTGCCCATCAACATCAATTAATACGCCAGCCAGTTTCTTTCCATTACTATAAACATCATTTGGCCATTTCAACGTAACTCTTTGGTTACCGAAAGACTTCACCGTTCTCGCGACGGCCACGCCAATAGCTAAACTTAGCCCTGATACGGATTGATAGCCTCCAGCAAAAGGCCAGTACATGGATAAGTACAAACTACTACCAAAGGGTGAAACCCACTTCTTCCCTTGCCTGCCTCTACCTGCTGTTTGTGCCTCAGCCAAGCACACGGTTCCTTTTTCGACTGATTCTTCCTCAGACTGATAAATATGTTTTAAATGATCATTAGTCGAACCAATCACATGTTCCACATGTAGTTTTTGCTCACCATAAGTCTCAAGTTCGGACAACATTCTCTCTTTATCATAAAGAGAAATAGGGCTAGCCAATTTATATCCTTTCCCGGTAACAGAAAAAATATCCAGCCCCAGCTCCTGCAACGCCTTTATATGCTTGGCTACCCCGGCTCTCGAAATCCCCAATTGATTACCCAGTTCTTCTCCGGAACAGAATGCTCCAGACGCCAAGGCTTGCACAATATGGTTACGAGTATCGGAATAACTCATAAAGATATAACTCCATTTCGACCAATTAAACGCACTTCATTTTCCAGTTGAATACCAAAGCGCTGCAATACTGCAGATCGAATTTCTCGGGCAAAAGTCAGTAATGAAACCCCACTTCCACTACCTTTATTGACTAACACCAATGGTTGATTTTGATGACAACCAATTCCATCAAAGTGTTTTCCTTTGAACCCACACTGTTCAATAAGCCAAGCCGCAGGTACTTTTATCTTTATTGCGTTCTGTATTTTTCCATCTTCATTTTCAGCATTAAAAAAAGGCATGTCAGGAAATATTTCTTGTAAAGATTTAAATTTCTCAAAAGAAATAATTGGGTTTTTAAAGAAACTTCCAGCATTACCAATCTTTTTTGGATCCGGTAATTTTTGCTGCCGAATTTCCACCACTCTATTAAATACATCTTTGGCAGCACAACCCAAGGGAAGTGTATCCAATCCACGATAATTTAAATTCGGATTCCAGGTTTTGGGCAGCAACAATGCAACTTCGGTAATCACTTCAAACTGTTTCTCATGACTTTTAAAAATACTGTCCCGATAACCAAAACAGCATTCTTCTCTGGTATAGGTCTGCCAAGTTTTTCGCTTAATATCAAAAGTAGTAACCGAATGGCACATGTCTTTAAACTCTATGCCATAGGCGCCTATATTCTGCACAGGAGCAGCGCCAACAGAACCTGGGATCAGGGCCATATTTTCCAAGCCGTAAATGCCTTTATCTAACAGAGATTCCACTAGGCAATGCCAATTTTCACCTGCCTTCACTGAAATAAGAAATTGATTTTCTTGCTCTTTAATCTCAACACCCTTAGTCAGGATGTTCAAAATCGAACCAGAAAAATCCTCCACAAAGACCATATTAGTGCCTTCACCAAGAATGATAAAAGGAGTATCGAAAACAGGTAAACGACTCAACAAAGATTCATCTCGAATCTCCGATATCGAGTCAGCCATTGCACTTAACCCAAAACTGTGAAGAGGTTTTAAATCAATCAAGGTTCTCCCCTTGGCAGCAATACATAACACACGCGCATACGAGCGAAAACCCACTACATATTGAATACACGTTATTCAACAAATTAAATCTCATACCGGAAGATAATGTATCAGTTAATCAAATTAACTCTTTCTTAAATGTTTTATTGACAATTTACTTGCAGCGAAAAATCCACCCAATTTTCTAACCCAAATTTAAGAATTAATTAATTTATTGGTCACTTAAATTACCTAAAATATCCTTTACTAATACTAAAGACTAATAAAATTACAACTAAAGGCTAATACCTTTACGACCCTCATCAATTAATAATTACCCTAAATGAAAACAACAAGAAATTGTTCGCTTTTTCAAAATCTTGTTTATTACTGAGGAGGTCTATCATGACTGTTCAAACTCAAGAATTAGAAGTTTTATCGGATGATAATTTAAATGTCGCAGAGAACCTAGAGCAATCTGAGGATGCCGATATTTCTGAGGACAGCCAACTCAGTGATTATGCAAGCGATTCTTGCGATGCCACGCAGATCTATTTGCGAGAAATCAGTAAGTACCCGCTTTTAACAGCAGAGCAAGAAGTTGAATTTACGCGCAAAGCGCAAAAAGGTCATACTCCTTCGCGTCAACGTATGATTGTCAGCAACTTACGCCTTGTTGTTAGAGTCGCCAGAAACTACCTGAAAAGCGGAATGCCGCTTCTGGATTTAATCGAAGAAGGCAACATGGGCTTAATCCGTGCCGTGGAAAAATTCGACCCAGAACGTGGATTCAGATTTTCAACCTATGCAATTTGGTGGATTCGTCAGTCAGTTGAACGTGCCATTATGAATCAGAACCGCACAATTCGTATTCCAATTCATATTTCAAAAGAATTGAACTCGTACTTGCGCGCTTCTCGTGAACTGGCACAAAAACTTGATCACGAACCAACTGCTGAAGAAATAGCAGAATTAGTAGGCAAGCCAGTAAGAGAAGTTGCGGAAACATTAAGACTGAATCAAAAAGTCACATCTGTTGACACTCAAATTGGCGAGCGCAAGAACAACGCTTTGGTCGACATTATGGAAGACGACCAAAGTAATACACCGGAAGATTCACTGCAAAGTAATAAAATGCAAAAACAAATCGTTTCCTGGTTGTATGAATTAAGCCCTAAACACCGTGAAGTTATTGCTCGTCGTTTTGGATTACTTGGCTACGATGCAGCAACATTGGAAGAAGTCGGCAATGAAGTTGGATTAACTCGCGAAAGAGTTCGTCAGATTCAACTAGATGGTTTGGGTTTATTGAAAATTAAAATGGCTCGACATGGTCTGGATTTCCAAACCCTGTTAAGCAATTTGCACTGATGTTTGACGTTCATTTGTTCTATTCCTCGTAACATTTGTTATTTTGCAGCCTGCCATCAGGCTGCTTTTTTTTGCCTGCAATAATCTAAACCTATTCCCAATGTAAACTGGGTAATCACGCATAAACACTGAACCATATCACCTTGTTTACACCTGGAAGAGGTCATTTTTAAACCCCAATATTTTAGAAAATTGTCATTTCAGGTAGAATGCACGATTTTGTAAAAATAAGAATTCCAAGAAAGAGGACGTAGCTTGATATCTGACGCAGAAAATTATCAGGGAAAAGACAGCAAACCCACAGGAGCCTTTGCTCGCTTTTTGGCAACTGTCGAATGGCTTGGCAATCTACTTCCCCATCCAGTGACATTGTTTGCGCTGTTTGCTCTTTTCATAGTAGTGCTCAGTGGCATTCTGGGTTATTTCGATGTGAGCGTTCTGGATCCAAGGCCAGAAGGCGCCAAAGGCCGCGAAGCAGATGGGGTCATAGAAGTCATCTCCCTCATGAATGCCGAAGGCTTACAACGCATCGTCACCGGGCTTGTTAAAAATTTCACTGGCTTTGCCCCTCTGGGTACAGTGCTTGTCGCCTTATTAGGCGTTTCTGTCGCAGAACATTCCGGACTGCTTTCCACAGCCATGCGTTCACTGGTTGTCAATGCCTCTAAGCGCACTGTAACCGTCGTTATTGTCTTTGCCGGCATCATATCAAACACAGCCTCAGAATTAGGCTATGTCGTACTTATTCCTCTTGCTGCCATGATCTTCCATTCACTAGGCAGGCATCCATTGGCGGGATTAGCCGCAGCTTTTGCTGGTGTTTCAGGGGGTTATAGCGCCAACTTATTGTTGGGTACAGTTGATCCTCTACTTTCCGGTATCACCGAATCTGCAGCTCATATGATAGACCCAAGCTACCGTGTTGGCCCAGAGGTAAACTGGTACTTTATGTTCGTCAGTACCTTTGTTGTGGCGGCGATGGGTGCCATCGTTACTGAAAAAATTGTCGAACCAAGACTCGGTAAATATGACCCTTCGGAAGCGTCCGTCGAACTAGGTGAACAGAAAATTGAAAAACCCACCGACCAGGAACGCAAAGCTCTTAAATTTGCGGGTCTTGCGTTTTTTGCGGTTTGTGGATTGTTGGCTTGGTCGGTAGTTCCAGAAGACGGCATTCTTCGTCATCCAGAAACTGGCGAGGTCGCAGGTTCACCATTCCTCAAAGGTATCGTCGCCTTCATCTTCATTTCTTTTGCTATTCCAGGCTTCGTTTACGGACGCATCGCTGGCACTATGAAAAACGACAAAGACGTCATTAATGCCATGGCGAAAAGCATGGGTACCATGGGCTTGTATATCACACTGGTATTCTTTGCCGCTCAATTCGTTGCTTTCTTCAAGTGGACAAATTTGGGAACCGTTATGGCAGTTAAAGGTGCCGGCTTTTTACAAGCTGTCGGCCTGGATGGCCCGGAAATTTTTGTGCTGTTTATTCTTATGTGCGGCATCGTCAACCTGTCATTAGGTAGTGCATCAGCGCAATGGGCTGTCACCGCGCCTATTTTTGTGCCAATGCTCATGTTGGTTGGTTACTCTCCGGAAGTTATTCAAGCTGCTTACCGAATTGGTGATTCAGTGACTAACGTTATCACCCCAATGATGAGTTACTTTGGTTTGATCCTTGCCATAGGAGCTCGCTACAAGAAAGACATCGGCATGGGAACCCTCATCGCCACTATGCTGCCTTACTCAATGGTATACATAGTGGGCTGGACGTTGCTGTTCTACATCTGGGTATTCCTGTTAGGCATGCCAGTAGGCCCGGGCGCAGCCACCTACTACGGAAACTAATGCCTACAAGCCTTTATCATTGGCTAAAATGAATAAACCGATCTATGCTTGCGGCCATAAACGCAAGCATAGATTTAAGCGCCAGGATACAACTAGTGCTCAATTCATGCGCAACTTATGTTCAACACAAGAGAACAGCTAACTGACCAATGAAATATCAAGGAAATACAGACTTTTCTCATCATCAGGCCGACAAAATCGGAGTATTAATTACCAACCTGGGTACTCCACAAGCGCCAACCAAACAAGCACTCAAACCTTATTTAAGAGAGTTTCTTTCTGATCCTCGAGTGGTTGAGGTGCCCAAAGTCATATGGCAATTAATATTGAACCTGATCATATTAAACGTGCGCCCCGCCAAATCTGCCCACGCCTACGCCTCGGTCTGGACAGAGCAAGGCTCACCGTTGATGCAACACACATTGGCTCAGAAAGACAAATTAGCCGCTAAACTGCATGACATGTTTGGCGACGACGTTATTGTCGATTGCGCCATGCGTTATGGCAACCCCGCCATTAGTGATGTGATCGACAGCATGTTAAAACGCGGTGCTCGCAAACTGATCGTGTTACCGCTATACCCGCAATACTGCGCTTCCACCACTGGCAGCACCTTCGACGCTATTGCCCACGACTTCACGACTCGTCGCTGGTTGCCCGATTTTCGCTTTATCAGCCACTATCACGACGATGAGCGCTATATTCAAGCCATCGCCAACAGCATTGAAGCGCACCAGAAGCAAAATGGTAAGCCCGATAAACTGATTTTTTCCTATCATGGTATTCCACTGCGTTACCTGAAAAATGGCGACCCGTATCATTGCGAATGCCACAAAACCACACGCCTGGTTGCTGAAAAACTGGGGCTATCCAAAGACCAATACATGACCACCTTCCAGTCCCGATTTGGACGCGAAGAATGGTTACGCCCTTACACAGACGAAACCCTGAAATCACTGCCAGCCCAAGGTGTAAAATCCGTGCAAATGATCTGCCCGGGCTTCTCGGCAGATTGTCTGGAAACCATTGAAGAAATCGGCGTAGAAAATCGCGGTTATTTTATGCAAGCGGGGGGCGAGGACTATCAATACATTCCTTGCCTAAACAGCAGCGACCAACACATTGAGATGCTAGCAGGGTTAGTGGGCGATAACTTACAAGGTTGGAAGTCAAGTTCACAAGAAGACATAAACACTCGCGCAGAACAGTATGCGCAACATCAAAGTGAGAACCCAAATGTCTGAACGAGCGCCCCAAATTTGGGTTGATGCCGATGCCTGCCCGAAATACGCACGAGAAACCCTATGCCGAGCAGCAGACAGAACTCACATTCATATCACCTTTGTCGCCAACACCTACCTGCGCTTACCGCCATCCGCGTACACGCAATTTGTACAGGTAGAAAAAGGCTTTGATATCGCCGACAACGAAATCGTCAAACGCGCCCAGGACGGTGACTTGGTTATCACCAGCGACATCCCCCTTGCATCGGAAGTTATCGATAAAGGAGCCCTGGCACTTGCGCCACGCGGAGAGATGTTCACCAAAACCAATATCAAATCACGCCTGAACATGCGCGACTTTATGGACACCATGCGCGCCAGCGGCGTAGACACCGGCGGCAGCCCCCCCATAAGCCAAACCGAACAACGAGAATTCGCCAACGAACTGGATCGCTGGCTGGCGAAGAATAAGCCTAAAAATTAAGTCGATAGAGCTCCTGAGATAAACTCAGTATGACGCTCATTCTCTATATCAGTTTTGTTCTATATAAACCTTACGCTATAGAAGCATTAAGCCAGATGATGTTTATACTCAATATCGTCATTCTGGCGAAGGTCTGAATCTCTCACCAATTCGGCTTGACCCAAAGCGACGTTAGTAGTTCAATCCCCCACTAGCTTGTCATCTCCATGCAGATGGGGATCCATAAACTCGGAATTTGAACCAAAGTACTTCGTTGCAAGCAACTGCGTTTATGGGTTCCTGCCTTCGCAGGAACGACAGGAAGTGTATGGATTTAAGCTTGGAATAAAGAGATGCTGATAGCCATCAGCATGATGAAATAAAATGTCATACAAACCATTCCTGCCGTTTTTCTATATGGCAGTAATGATCCAACCAAAAAACAACGGCTCTTCACTTTTAAAATCACATCCCAAATCGCATTTAAAATCACACCTACGAAGCCAGTTTAAAAAAGCGAAAAAGCAGGTAGATCAGATGATAGACAACAGCGCCGATGCGAGCTTATTCGCGTTGGTGGACGAGTGAATCTGGTTGAATAAGATTCAATAAAAAGTAGCAAAAAAACACCAGAAAAATACGGCTTTTAAACAAATCATCCAAGGCACAACCTCAATCCTCTATTACATTTATCATTTGTTTAAAAGCCGTAAGGTATCGCGTAACTTATTAACCTAAAACAATATTCTAAACAATGGCCTGTACCTATATACCTCTTGAAAGAATCAGACGCATTCAAACCAAATTACACAGACTGCTCTACATTGATAATTTGCCATGCCAAAAGCACATCCGACTCCAAAGACTGAACATCAAAATCTGATGCCACTTCACCACTTTTTAATTTTTCAACAAATGACTGAATAACCATTAAAAAGTTTCCAGCTACAGTTTTTGTATGAGGATGTTCCTGACCTAACTTTATTTTCATTATAGCTAAAGCTCGTTTATACAACGGCAACGCCCTGTCATACGCTCCCATTGCTCTGTGTAAACCGCCAAGATTGTTTAACGTCGTCGCGACATCTGGATGCTCGGGACCCAATACCGCTTCACTAATAACTAACGCTCGCTCATACAACGGCAACGCCTTCTCATACGCTCCCATTGATTCATATAAACCACCAAGATTGTTTAACGTCGTCGCGACAGATGGATGCTCGGGACCCAATACCGCTTCACTAATAACTAACGCTCGCTCATACAACGGCAACGCCTTCTCATACGCTCCCATTGCTCTGTGTAAACCGCCAAGATTGTTTAACGTCGTCGCGACAGATGGATGCTCGGGACCCAATACCGCTTCACTAATAACTAACGCTCGCTCATACAACGGCAACGCCTTCTCATACGCTCCCATTGCTCTGTGTAAACCGCCAAGATTGTTTAACGTCGTCGCGACATCTGGATGCTCGGGACCCAATACCGCTTCCCTAATAACTAACGCTCGCTCATACAACGGCAACGCATGAAGGTAGCTGCCCTGATATTGAAAACGATAAGCCGTTTGGTGCAATGCCAGCGCAAAAGTGCTGCTCTTATGAAAGATGTAGGTGAAAAACTGTTGTAGAGGCTGTAATAAATGAAAATCTCCGGGAAATCGACTGTTAAAATGTTCGTCAGACAAACTAGCAATTATTTGCTTTAAATAAGCATCTAATGTTTTTTCCTGAATAACAGATATTAACGAACCAGATTCATTCCCCGTGTTAAATAGTTGTCTGGCAACATCCGAAACAACTGGATGCAGGTTATAACGTCTATCTTCAGTTCTAGCAATCCATCCTAGTTTCTCAAGCTGATTAAGTTCTTTAAGACTCTCTAGCTGGAACCACTCTTTGACTCTCTTTTTATCAAAATCTGCACCATTAAAATGCCCTAATAAAAATAAAATATGCTGATACCTTTCATCCAGCTCAGCAATATTAAATAATGACCGTAATGCATCGGTCAGGTGTTCTGTATGATCCTTACCATCTTTTAGGTAATCAGCTTCTTCATCCAGTGCATGACTCAAATCGAAACCATGTTGCTTTAACTTTTCCAGCATTTCGGACGGTTTAAGCTCACCGGCATCCATCGTTTTTGCGATCAATTCGATCGTTAACGTATGTTGCCCGGCTTTAGCAATAAGCACCTCAACCAATTCTCTTTCTTCAGTTTTATAAAAACACTGAAACAACTTGTAGCAATGTTCTTTAGAAAGAAAGCCTACAGGCTGGGCAACAAACCCCTGGAGTTTTTGTCGAGAGGTGGCTATTAGGGTAAAACCTGCATGACCTATATTCTTGAATTGGTGAAGCAGATGATCATCAGGATCACGAATATCATCTAGAACACAGAGAATTTTTCCAGTGAAATGACCAAAACGTTCGATAAGCACGGCAGGATCATCTTCTATTTTCAGCCGCTGATAAATTTGACTTCCCAACAAACCGGTTTCTATGCCGTCCCTACAACTTACCCAGGCAATATGATCAAAGTGAGATAAAGCAACGCCATTAAACCACCGGGCACAAAGCGTAGATTTACCAATGCCCCCTAAACCGGAAAGTAATACTAAATTCTTGTTTTTTTCATTAACAACGGCTTCGCTTAAAGCATCCAGTTCCACTTGCCGTCCAACAAAGTCAGGGCATTCAGGAGGGCAAGTGGTTAAGACTTTTTTGCAGGAGCAACCTCGCTTTCTGTTGATTGCCCTTTAGTATCGAAATTTAATGTAGGATTATTAAGTATAGCGCCCTGAAAATTAAATTGATTATGAAGATCGCCCTCAATATTCGTTTCCTGCTTATTTTGGGTATTCTCTTGCTTAACGTCTGCTAAGACTTTATTCCACAAACTTGAAGACTGAATATACTCTGTTAATGCAGTTGTATCTGCTCGCACTTCCTGAGGAATGTTTCCGGTCAGTTCTGAGAGGCTGGTCGCGGTTTCATCACTAAAGATCCAACCTTTTAGCTTTTCCCTTAAGTGCGGAACCATAATTGCTCCGCCGTTTTTTAATACGTCGTAAGTAAGATTAATAAATACGCCCGCAGATAGAACGGCTACATCCATCATGGTAAGAAATCCTTTAAGCAAGTTAACATACCACCAAGCATATTTTATTAATGGATATTTTTAAAGGCTTTTAAAACTGCATTTATCTACTGGGATTTTCGGACTCCCGTGTTCTATTAAAGCGAGATTAGATTCCCGCCTGCGCGGGAACGACGGGAAGTATATGGATTTAAGCATCGTCATTCTGGCGAAGGCCAGAATCTCTCACCAGTTCTGCTTGACCAAAAACAACATTAGTCGCTCAAGCCCCCACTAATTTGTCATTCCCACGCAGATGGGGATCCATAAACTCGGAATTTGAACCAAAGTACTTCGTTGCAAACGACTGAGTCTATGGGTTCCTGCCTTCACAGGAACGACGAGAGGTGTATAGATTTAAACTTGGAATAAAGAGATGCTGATAGCCATCAGCATGACGAGATAAAATGTAATACAAGCCATTCCTGCCATTTTCTATATGGCAGGAATTATCCAAATAAAAGTCAGGGGCAATCTCTACCCCCGAATTTGTCCCTCGCCTAACACGACAAACTTTTCTGTCGTCAACGATTCTGCGCCCATTGGGCCGTAGGCGTGAAGTTTGCTGGTAGAAATGCCGATTTCTGCGCCCAGGCCAAGTTGTCCGCCATCGGAAAAGCGCGAAGAGGCATTGACCATGACCACCGCAGAGTTAATCTCGCGAGTAAAGCGGTTGGCGGTGCTGTAATCCTGAGTGATGATCACGTCGGTATGGCCTGAGCCGTATTCCTGAATATGCTCGACCGCAGCGTCATAATCAGCGACGATACGCACAGCAATTTCCAGTGCCAGATATTCAACATGCCAATCCTCTTCGGTCGCGGCTTCGGCCCCATCAAAATACGAAATAGCCTTTTCACACGCATGGACTTTCACCGATTTTTCCGCAAAGAGCTGAGCAACCACTGGCATAAAGTCAGCCGCGATGGATTCGTGAACCAGCAAGGTTTCCAGTGAATTACACACGCTAACACGTTGAGTTTTTCCGTTGTCGAGAATATTGAGCGCCTTGGCTAAATCCGCATCCTTGTCCACGTACAAATGACACACACCTTTATAGTGTTGGATCACGGGAATGCGGCTATTTGCCGTCACGTAGCGGATCAAACCTTCTCCGCCGCGAGGAATAATCAAATCCACGTCATCGCTCAAGGTAAGTAATTCTTGCATGATGGCGCGGTCAGGATCAGGGATAACGACAACCGCATCCGCAGCAACACCATGCTGTTCAAAAGCAGCATGTAAACATTCAGCCAAAGCCAGATTGGAGTGAAGTGCTTCTTTGCCACCGCGCAAAATCACGCCATTACCGGCTTTAAAGCACAATGCAGCAGCATCAATAGTCACGTTAGGGCGAGCTTCATAAATCATGGCTATTACGCCAAGCGGGATACGCATTTTTCCCACTTGAATACCACTGGGCAGGCGCTTGATATTATTGATACTGCCAACCGGATCGGGCTGACCCGCAATTTCTCTCACCGCATCGGCAATGCCTTGCAAACGCGCATGATCCAGCATCAAGCGATCCAGCATGGAAGCTTCGATACCATTTTGTTCAGCGTCTTGCAGGTCTCGCTTATTCGCGGCAATGATGTGCTCTGCACGTTGATGAATTTGCTCCGCTACGCTCATAAGCACAGCGTCTTTTTCCTGACTGGATAAATTGGCTAATTGCCTCGACGCCAGTTTGACTTTCTTGGCGGCGTCTTTAACAGAAAAACTCATTCACTACTCCAACTATTCTTTTCACTATGTTCTTTTCGCACTGGCTTTGTCACAGCATCGCCCATTTAACAACTTAAGGTCAGTGCTCTATCTACTTTCTTGTTATTTTTCTGTCGTTTTTTATGTTCTATTTACCAGGCTCTTATTTACTAAAGACCAGCACCATATCATCCCGATGTACCACGGCTTCACCATAAGTGTAGCCAATGGCCTGTTCAATTTTGTCGCTACGTAAGCCTTTAATGGCACTTAAATCGTCAGAGCTATATAAGGACAATCCTTTGGCAATATTGCCTCCATCAAAGACGATGTTTACCGCTTCGCCCGGCTTAAACCCACCTTTAACTTCGATAATCCCCGACGGTAACAGTGAAGCACCTCGTTCTGTAATCGCCTTACGAGCGCCGTCATCCACATGAATTTCGCCCGCAGTTTTCAAAGTGTGCTTTAGCCAGCGAGCACGAGCATTGTCTTGGGTTTGCCCGGAACGAAACAGCGTACCTTTGACTTTACCCGCTAATAAAGCGTCAAACACGTCGCCTTTACGACCATTTACAATTAGCGTTTGAATACCACTTTTACTGCATTTTTCCGCCGCTTCCAGCTTGGTTTTCATTCCGCCAGTACCAACACTGGAACCTGCGCCACCAGCAAGTTTGAAAATTTCCGGAGTAATGGTTTCCACTTCCTCAATCAAAGTAGCATCGGGGTTCTTACGCGGATCTGCCGTAAATAGGCCATCAATATCAGAACAGATAATCAAGGTGTCGGCTTGAGAAACCAGTGCTGTGTATGCAGCCAGATTATCGTTATCGCCCACTTTAAGTTCGTTAACCGCAACCGAATCGTTTTCATTCACGATAGGCAAGGCTTCTCTTGCCAACAGCTCGCGCAGGGTGTTTTGAATATTCACATAACGAGTGCGGTTGTGCAGGTCGTCATAGGTGAGAAGGATTTGCGCGCAAGGGAAATCAAAAAAGCGCGCCCAGTTCGCCATCATACGAGTTTGACCAATCGCTGCCATCGCCTGTTTTTCTGCGATCGACGGCGCATGGCGCGTAGCTACATTGGCGCGTCCGGCGGCAACGCTGCCAGAAGACACCAACACAACCTGTTTGCCTTGCAATCGGCTTTCGGTAATAAACCGGGCGATGGCTAATAAATATTTCGCGCTGCATTGAGTACCGTCGGGCGCAATAAGAGCGCTCCCAACTTTAATCACCGCTCTTTGCCATTCAAAATTCAACATACCCAAACCTCAGACTCACGCTGCACCAGTTAAGCCATAAGACTCAAACCATTAGACTCTATGCAAAAGAATAGAGCCGTTAGATTACGAAAAATACGGCGATACACAAGTAAGAAACAGGGGTGAAAACACAAAAAAACTCAATTTGTGACAAAACAATACATTTAACTAACAGATTGAGATAAAGAAGTTGTCCAAAATCCATGAGTCGAGTCAGAGAAACAGAGTCTGAAACCTGAAACCCGCTGACTGACAACCAGATGAAAACACACACACTCAACGTGATCACTACTTTTGACTCAAGAGAATCATTAATCAAATTGCAACGACAGGGAAAATAGCCAGGGATGGTTTTCTTGTTTTCAGCTCTACTTCAAGTGTGATCAAATTCATCTATTTCTCTCATATTCGTCGATATTTCACATTTCTTCACAAATAGCCCGCTTGACTAAGAGAAGGTGGGATTCTACATTAGCGCCCTGATTAAAGGCTGCGCCCTTGTTGATACTCAGCACCTTACAGATTTCTTCACCTTGTCACTCAAGCATTAACCAACGTAGGCACCACTAATGACAAGAATAAACAAGCTGGCTACCTGTCTATTGCTTCTGATTAGCCTTGCTCTATCCATTACTGCCAACGCCAATGCAACAGAAAGCGAAACCACCAATGCACCAGTGAATGAAGAGGATTTTCATTGGGAAGTAGATGTGGGTTTATTGTTGAAGCACAGCCAAACCCTAATCGACGGTTTAAAGTACGAAAGTAGCGATGCTGATCTGGATCTGTGGCTATCCGGCGGAGCTTATTATAAGAACTTTTTTATTGAATCCACACCTCGCATGGGTCGCCCGATAACCATCGGCTACACTCTAAAGCGCACGAAAGACATACAATTTAACCTGATCACTGGCACATGGTTTGGTCCCATTAGAGAAGATCAACAAAAAGATACCCATATTCTGGATGGCATTAAAAATCGCAATCCGTCGCTGGAAGCCGGGATAGAAATGAGTTATCGCTTCGACGAAGTAAACTTAAATATTCGTATGCTTCACGACATACTATCGGAGCATAACGGCAGTTTGCTTAGTGTGAATGTATCTAAAGCCTTCTATACCAAAACCATGATGATACTGCCTACGATAGGATTATCTTATTTGAGTGAGAATGCCGTGGATTATTATTATGGCATCGATGAGGACGAAGCGACGCCAACCCGACCAGTCTATCAACCGTCGGGAACCTGGGTTGCCAGTTTACATCTCTACCTTGAGCGTCCCTTAAGCGAAACCTGGTCTGTAATTAGCACAGCAGGTTACTTTACAGTGGGTGATAGCCTGTCGAACAGCCCCATTGTGCAACACGATTACGGCTATAACATCAGCGTTGGCGTGTTGAGAGTGTTCTAATCAATATGCAGCCACGCCGTCACTTTCCAACAAAGCAAATTAAGCGACACTCTATATTGTTTAGAGTGTTTGGTGCGCTTGGAGCCTTTAGCACCATGTTGGCTGTATCTCCAACTTTAGCTCAGGAATCCAATAGCGCTTTTGAGCCTGAAAATGTGGCAGAACAAAAACCATCTGGCGTTGAACTAAAAACGCCTGTGCCAACTCTAGTCGCCAGCCCCGGGCTCTGCGAATTACAAGAAGGGCAAACCGTTTGCAGCATGAATACCACGCTGATATGGGAAGTACCCCGTGCAGGCCATTATTGTTTGCGCGAAGCAGAACAGAAACTAGCATTGCGCTGCTGGGACAATAACTGGTCAGGCACGTTACAAGTGAATTTTGAAGCGGGTAATAATCAAACCTACCTGCTTACTCGCGGCGAAAACGGTACTATTGCCGCGAAAACCACCGTTACTGTTACAAGTACACTGGTACAACGTCTGCGCGCCAAACGTCGCCGTAGTTTCTGGCGTATTTTCTAATTTAATTTCCAGACTTTCTGCTGTTCTCGTACAAATAACAACCTGACTTTAACAATTTTTGACATCTGGAAAGCAATTTTACATCTCGCTGACAAAATGCCACATAACCCTTAAAGATTAAGACAGGGAAGCGCCTTAACATGCACCTAATCCATTCAGGGTAACAACATTAAGGAACTTGGAAATGAAAAAATTATTAACAGCACTGGCTCTGGTATGCGCCTCAACAAGTGTATTGGCAGATAGCTTAAGCCCTGCGAATCCAGTCTTGCGCCCCATTACGCTGGTCGATGGTGAAGTCGCCATCACTGGTGCTCTAGCCTACGGCGAAGAGAGCAACGGCGATAACTCATGGCAACTGGGCTTTAATGCAGGTTACGGTATCACTGATGACTTAACGCTTGATTTCTCCGGCCTTCGCTATCGCTTCCTCGCTCGCGAGGGCAATAAAGAAGGTTTAGAACTAACAGCTGGTGCAGGATTGCACGGCATGTACGAAACCCAGATGGAAGGCGATGATGAAACCTTCGGTTATGGTTTCGATATTTCAGGTAAATACGTTTTCAGCGATGACTTTGCCGTTAACTTTGGCGCTGGCTATACCTTATGGAATGGCGACGTAGTCAGTAACAGAAAAGAAACCTTCTATTCTGTAGGCGTACAAAAGAATATTGTTGAAAACCTAACGCTGATGGCGAATTACACTTATCGTGATCTGCGCGATTTTGAACAAGATCATGCATACTCAGCCACCATTGGGGTTAACTACAATCTGAACCGCAACACGGATATCGGCGTGTTTATCAGCAAAACAGATTTTGATACCTTGAAGAATGGCTATGAATCAGACTCTCAGTTAGACAAAGAAATCGGTATGTTTTTGCAATATCGCTTCTAACGCAAGTTGAAATTATCATAACAAGCAGCACAGTAAGGGGTAGAATAGCCTTACTGTGCTTTATTGATCTGAAAGCGTCGACATCTAAATAAGTGAGCATAACGACAAGTCACGCACAGAAAGTTGTAAGCAGCCCCTCAGCCGCAGTGAAGCGGCTGTGGAGCCTCAAGGGATTGATTTACGGCGAGTCTGAGGCAAATTTCTGTGCGTAATTGATGGCTCGGAACAACATTTACTCCCTGAGAGCGTTATTTAATGTCGATTCCCTCTTCAGCTCATACACTTTCGTTGCAATACTATTCAAAACAAAGGGACATCACACACTCATGACAACTGCAAATAACGAATTGGGTCATGTTTTTTTGGTCGAAGATGACACAAGTCTGGCTTCTCTGGTAGAAGACTATTTTACAATGCAAGGTTTTAAAGTCACGATCGAAGGCCGGGGCGATCTTGCTACAGCGCGAATTCTTGCCAAACAACCCGATGTGGTCATTCTGGATATTATGCTGCCCGGCAAAAATGGCCTGGATATTTGCCGTGAATTACGCGCTCAGTCCGACCTTCCCGTAATTATGCTCACCGCTCGCACAGACGAAATTGACCAAATCGTAGGATTAGAAGTCGGTGCCGATGACTATATTTGCAAGCCGGTTCAACCACGCTTATTGCTAGCCAGAATCAACGCTTTATTACGCAGAGCGCATCAAACAGAAAGCAATAACAAAGACGAAAATAGCAAAGATATTTTTCAGTTTGGTCAGTTAGCAATCAACAAAATTAAGCAGGAAGTGTTTATTGGTGACGAGCAAATAGACCTGACCACCAACGAACTGGAACTGCTGTGTTTGTTTGCTGCTCATGCTGATCAAGTGTTGTCTCGTGATGATTTGCTTAACAACCTGCGAGGATTTGGCTACGACGGCCTGGATCGCACGGTCGATATGCTGGTCTCAAGACTACGTAAAAAGCTGCATGATTCCTCAAACAAACCACAAAAAATTAAAACCGTGTGGAAGAAAGGATACTTGTTCGTTTCTGACGCATGGCAAAATTAAAAAGCCCCATAGGTTGTAAACTGCAAAGATGAGAAGCCTGTTTTTTCGATTGTACCTGTTGCTCACGGTTGCCATTGTTGGTTTGGGCTGGAGTATTGATCAATTCATTGATAGCTATGATAAACAAGCTTCACTCACCACCGATCTGGATATACACAAAGGGACATTATTCTTACTGAATAAAGAACTAAAACGCCAACAGGAAGGCGAACGTTTGGCTTATCTCAATGCCGTGTCTTCTTCTTTTGGCTACCCGGTAAGCCTTATCAACCAAGAGCAGTTGGGCACTCAAGCATGGCAAAACCTGCAAATGAACGAAGAACAGCAGCATTATCTGAATATGGGCGGCATTGTCACCCTGTTTAATGATATTGAAGGAACAAGCTGGTTCATTCAAAAACTGTCAGACAGCCATCAAGTTATCGTACTGGGGCCGATCATCAACGGCACAGCCAGCCAGCCGACAGCAATCTACACCATGGTGTTCTTTGGCGGGCTTGCCTTTGTGGTTTTCCTCTGGGTATGGCCCATCTCCAGAAGTTTGATGTCGCTGACCAAAGCTGCAACCGCGTTTGGCAAAGGAGACTTTTCAGTTCGAGCCACCACGGATATATCAAGGCCGCTTCATGAATTGATTGTCCGCTTTAATGCCATGGCAGATCGTATTCAGCGCCTGATCAAATCTCATAAAGAGTTATCTCATGCGGTTTCCCATGAATTACGTACCCCCATTGCCCGAATTCGCTTTGCAATGGAAATGGTTCGAGATGTAAAAGAGGAATCTGCCCGACAAAAGTATCTGGATACCATGGATGAAAATATTGAAGAATTAGACAGCCTGGTTGATGAATTACTGACTTATGCCCGATTTGATCGGGAAGATCCGAAACTCACCATCGAACAACATAATCTGGTGAACGTTATTAATAACATTGTCGATAAATTCCGCGCCCCCAATGCCAACTTGCGCTTCTCTGTACTTTGCTCAGATGAAGGGAGAATTACAGACAAAAACCTAAGCATTCTCTGTGATTTCGATAAAGACGCGATTACCCGTATTGTCGATAATCTGATCCGCAACGCTGTACGCTATGCAAACCAAGATGTTCAGGTTGTCATTCTTGATGAACAACAACATGTATCAGTACATATCAATGACGATGGTGCAGGCATTCCCGAAGAAAACTGGAACAACCTGTTTGATCCTTTTGTTCGGCTGGATCAAAGTCGAGACAGAACGTCAGGCGGCATAGGACTAGGGCTTGCGATAGTAAAGCGCTATATAGAATTACATAAAGGAAATGTATCGATCGGAAAATCGGAAATTGGTGGCGCGAGTTTTAAATTACAGTGGCCTAAGCAGCTACAAAATTAAGAAGTGGGTTTTAAGAAAAAGAGAAGTTAGCTCGTAGACTCTACAACATTGTAACCACGCCCTTGCATACAACGTATCACAATCTTTTTTCTTTCATCTCTGGCATCGTAAGCACCACCAGCCATGCCAATGGCGGCACCAATAATAGCTCCGGCAATAGTGTCTTCCTTACTTTCGCCTATGCCGGATAGCGCTCCAACAACAGCACCGATAATGCCATCAGATTTAGTATCTTCGTTAATATAGTCTCGCTGTTGCGCCACTTTCTGGCAATCAGCCAAATCCGTTTCATAGTTAGCTAAATCACCACCATCAACAATTGGACGATGTTGCGCGCCGGTTGATAAACATCCGGTTAATGACGTGAGAATAATGCTGGTAATAAGAAGTTTTCTGCCATATTCAGCGCCATCACTAATCATTGTACAACTCCAAACATCGTGGTCTTGATGGCAGAATAATGGCAAATTTGAAGAAAATTTACTGTATAAAAGTGTATAAAAGTTAATTTTATAAAAAAAATTTACTACATTTTAAGCCTTAAAAGGATGCCAAAAGCAGTACACTT
Organism: Paraneptunicella aestuarii; assembly: GCF_019900845.1. NCBI lineage: Bacteria > Pseudomonadati > Pseudomonadota > Gammaproteobacteria > Alteromonadales > Alteromonadaceae > Paraneptunicella > Paraneptunicella aestuarii. The sequence goes on from NZ_CP074570.1 coordinate 4,443,668, forward strand.
TTCAATCACAGAGCGGCTAATTCGTATAACTTCCGATAATCAAATAAGCCCTGAAAAATCCCCTCTAGACAAAAGATAATGTGGAGTTGGCCGATAAGCCGGGTTCTGTCGAGAACAATCATTCATCTAGGCCAATGATCACTCATTGGCTCAAGCAACCTACCCGGTTCCAACGCGGGTCACGCCATACGGAACCCTATTTGGTCTTGCTCCAGGTGGAGTTTACCATGCCACAAACTGTTACCAGTTGCGCGGTGCGCTCTTACCGCACCCTTTCACCCTTACCAACAAGTCGAAACCTGCTGGCGGTCTACTCTCTGCTGCACTTGTCGTCGGCTCACGCCGCCCAGACGTTATCTGGCACCTTACCCTTTGGAGCCCGGACTTTCCTCCACCTCGCTACCTGAGCTCACTATTAAAAACGGTATTACTGACTATACTATTTAATGAACTCAGGTAGCGAGGCAGCGATTGTTTGGCCAACTCCACGGCGCATTCTAAGCAATTATCAGGGGTTGTAAAACGAAATCTTTATGCTAGATAATGGGGCTCCAAACAAATCGTCGATACTTTGCTCTATTTACGAACGGAATAAGAGTGAAATTTTAGTTTGGAAGCTAAATCTAAATTGATGCACCTGAGAATGAAAGGTAGGAGTTTGTCTTGTATTCCCTATTTCCCCTGTGCAACAAATTTCGATGACCCCTAAGATGCAAGTTTGGAGTCGGGGATTCAGGTGGAGGCAGTACTGTGACTAGCATAACCATTACGTAAAAATTCGGTGTCATCTGACAGGCCACTGAGGTTTAGAGGTCATGTAGGTAGTAACAACGTCAGAACATATGAGTATATGAGCAATCATCTCATCAAGTTAACGAACTGCAATCCAGATAAATTTAAGGTCGCATAGATGCTTCACGGTAAAATAGAAGATTCGATTTTTTCTAAAGCAATAAAAAGTCTCGTTAAGCGGATACATGATCAAACACCCGTTCAAGACTCTCTATATGAGCAAGCCATAATTTACTTCCGGGAACAGATTGAAGTAGAAAAACAACTGGCTTTCGCTGAACAGAATATTCAGGAATCAAACAGCGCTCTGGCGAACAATTCAGATGCAAAAAAAGCCAAAAGTCTGGAAGGCCAGCTTGATAAAGCTAACAAGATGCATCAAAGCCTAAAGCAAGAGCAAGAGAAGAAGCGCCAGCATAGATACAACCATGTCGTCAAAATCTCTAATGAAATTCTCGATTTATTGGATGGTGAAACGCAAGAAGAGGCCAATAACAATACAGCTAAAATGCTTGGAACCTTGCAACTTATCTCTCCCATTGAAGGCAACGGTATAGCGCAAGCGAACCAGCGAACCAAGCATTTATATAAAACCGCCCTGTGTTTGAAGCTACTAGACTATCTGCTGGAAAAGAAACTCATTACCAACACCTTTGTATTACAGAAATATCAGGAACATCAAATCTGGAAAAGTAGTAAAGACCAGTCCAAGCCAGAACATTCGCCCTTTAGAACCGATGTTCAAATTCCATTAATTATTGCATCTCTATTTCAAGATGTAGGGCATTACCATCCGGACGCCCAGCTTATATTAAAGGGGCCAGACGGCAAGCTTGATGAATTCAGAGCATTAGACAAAGACGAACGTACTCAATTATTGAAGGTCAGCTATCAGCAAGCCTTACGCTATGTCACCTTTGGCGTTGGCATTGACACTTACAAAGGTAACTCTAAGGAAGATAGAGACATCTTCTATAAGGAAGAACAGGAAAAGCTGAAATTCACCCGTATCCTGTTAAAGAGTGCTATTAACCCGGAACAAGGCATTGGTAACTTGCTGAAAGTACCGCAGGTATATTGCTCAGTTGTGATGTCGACCAAGAATAACTACGCCTACGAACACCTGCCAAGAGTGAAATTGGTCATGGATAAAGGCGCAGAAGTCGGCGCTTATAGCAAGGCGGTATCCGACGCGCTGATCACCATTACCGGCGTATTCCCACAAGGTTATGGCGTCACTTATATTCCAAAAGATTCAGATCGTCAGGATCTGGATCGTTATGAATATGCCATTGTTGTTGGCTTGTTCCCGGAAAATATTGAAGTGCCCGAATGCCGGGTTGCCACTCGAAACCTGACCTTTAATGCCTTTGGTGTGAATGTAATCGTTAGTAAAGAGAACAATTTGTACTTCAATGTCGCGCGTAAAAAGCTGGAAAAGATGAGCGAGGAACGTTTGGAAGAAATCTTACGTAAGTTATGGTCTAACTATGAACAACGTAAACATCTGGATTTGATCCCCAAATGCTGGTTCCCATACGAATATTTTTCCTATTCAAAGTTCCAGAACATATGGAACAAAGCCAGTGAAAGAGTGAAAAACTAAGGCGTTGCTTCATAGGCAACGCCTTACACTTCAATTTACTTCATTGATAAACCAATCTGGTATAACTGGTTCTTCTTCAAATCATAGTGCTTGGCGACAACAGCCGCCGCTTTCTTCAATGGCATTTCTTCCGCCAACACCGTCAACAAAGACAAGGCTTCCGCAGGAATATCCTGCTCGCCCTTGTCAGCTCCAGCAATCAACAAAACAAACTCGCCCTTGCTGTGAGCGGGATCCTCGGCTAACCAATCTAGTCCATCCTGAGCCGTACCAGAAACAAATGTCTCATACTGTTTGGTAAGCTCTTTCGCGATAACAATGTGCCGATCAGGATACAAATCTCGAATCACAGTTAACGTATCTTCCACTCGTCTTGGGGACTCATAGAAAACACAGGTGGCGATTTCATCCGCCAAGACTTCCAACGCTTGTTGTTTCGCCACTTGTTTAACAGGTAAAAAACCCCTGAAACTAAACTGATCAGTCGCCAATCCGCTGGCACACATGGCGGTAATGACAGCACTTGCGCCGGGAATAGGAACAACGTCTATACCTTCCTGACGGCACAGATTCACCAAATGATACCCAGGGTCGCTAATCAACGGCGTACCGGCATCTGAGATTAACGCAATAGAAGCGCCCGATTTTAGCTTCTCAATGAGATGGCTGGCGCGTTGCTTCTCATTGTGATCATGCAGAGACATCATCGGAGTTGAAATGGCATAGTGCTGTAGCAATTTCTGACTATGACGAGTGTCTTCTGCCGCAACCACATCTACCTGTTGTAATGTCGATATCGCTCGATAAGTAATATCTTCAAGATTACCGATCGGAGTTGCTACGATGAAAAGCTTGCCTAACGACACAGGATGCATCCCTTATTGAGTTCTAAACTGGCGCATTTTAAACTAAGCGCGCACTTGCCGTGTAGGTATTGTTGCAAAAACTGATTTTTAGCGCCAAATTTGCACATAAATGCAGAACAATGACACAAACACCGCAGAATGTTACACAAACAACGGTGATAATCGCTCAATGTAAGGTATGATACGAAAGCTCAATGAGCATTCTCTATCAAGATTGCGGAATAATATTATTTCTGGATATATGACAAGTCTCGAACAGACAGCCAATCACGCTCAACGCAACAATTTGAGAAGCATCGGATTTCCGGCGAGATACCCTGCCCTGCTTTGCCTGCTGATTCTGTGCCTGTTTATGTTACTGTCCTCTTGTAGTAGTCCTTCACGCACAACTTCTCCACGACAAGAACAGCCCGGAAAAACACAAGAGATTCAGCAACCTAAACCATTCACTGCCAATGATTATGTTGAGTTATCCGAGCAATATTCTGGCATTCAACGTCTGGAATACTTGCTGAAGGCAGCCATAGAGTTCCAATCGGTTTCCTGCCCTAAAAGTCAGGTTATTACATCCCTTATTGCACCTAAACTGAGCGGAGAAAATCGCTCCGAAGCTTATCTGATTGATGCCGAGTGCGCTTTTTCTTTAGAAGACTATGAACAAGCCGAACGTTCATTATCAGAAGTCACCAATAGCGCAGCTTTCATGCAGCGAAAAATAATCTTGCAAGCCAGCCTGCATAATCAACATAAGCAATGGTGGCAAGCTGCTCAAACCTTAGCTCAATTACCTGATGAAGACGGTCAAATTTCACTGCAAATCTGGTCATTGCTGGATAAGTTATCACTAACAGAGCTACAACTTAAAAGTCAAAAATCGACATTGTTACAGCCAACATTACAGCTATTGTTGATGCAAAGACTCTATGCTACTCAGCCAGATAAACTGCAAATGGCAGTACAAGAGTGGCAAGCGAGACACTCATGGCACAAACTGGCGCAACAACTACCAGACTCACTGATTCATTCACTTACAACCCGGATTTTTCGTCCCGGAAAAATGGGAGTGATCCTGCCCTTGTCAGGAAAACTGGAGAATCAGGGGTTAGCAGTGAAAGAGGGTATTCTCGCAGCCTATTTCAACGAACAGCAACGTCAATCTCAAACGGCAAATCCAAGACCATTACCCGAGCTCGTTTTTATCGACAGCAACAATAATAACCTCTTGTTGACCGAGCAATTCGCAGAATTAGACTTTGTATTAGGGCCATTATTAAAAGAAAACATTGCCAAATTTTCTCCTTATATTCAGTCCCCATCACTAGCATTGAATTATGTTAATGAATCTCTGGAAGCTGGGCTTGTTGAATCCTCAGAGCACTACTTTTTTTCCTTGTCTCCAGAAGACGAAGCATCACAAATGGCGAGGCACTTATTTGAATCAGGGTTAACCAAACCTTTACTTATACAGGCTGAAAACCAGGCCGCTGAAAGGATGTCACAAGCCTTTGTTCGTACCTGGACAAATTTAGGAATGAATAAAGTCGAGTCGATTACCTTTAACAATAATCAGAACATGCGCGATCGAATCAGCGCATTGCTCGATGTAGCCGACAGCAAAGCCAGAATCAAAGAAATAGAATCGTTGCTGGTAAAAGAGTTACATTCTTTTGAGCGCAACCGACGTGACGCAGATGCCGTTGTGATATTTGCCAACGCCCCTCAAACGGAACTAATTAACCCGATTATTGAATCAAGTATCAGTCCATTTGCCGATATTCTTCCTGTATTTGCTTCATCTCGCAGTTACAGTACGCAAAAAAGTCTGAACAGTATGCGAGATCTTCGCAATTTACGTTTTATTGATATGCCCTGGATGTTGCCAGATCACGACTACGACTCGTTACACAAGTTGTACATCTCGCTTTGGCCAAAACATCAAGACACCAATTTACGTTTGTTTGCAATGGGTTATGATGCTTTTAATGTCATTGAACATTTAAAGCCATTGCAACAACTCCCCCAGTACCGATTTACCGGGTTAACCGGGGAAATATACATGGATAACCAGCAGCAATTAAGGAGAATACTGCCATGGGGACAAATCAGGGATGACAAAGTGGTCAAACTTTCAGGGAATTAAGCGCCGTTTTTCTCATTTGATTGGGGCGAGCGCCGAAGACAAAGCCTGCCAATATTTGTTGGAACAAGGATTAGTCTTAATAGAAAGAAATTATCGCTGCCGGGGCGGAGAAATCGACCTGATAATGCGCGACAATGAACAATTAATATTTGTTGAGGTCAAATACCGAAAACAAAAGCAATATGGTTATGCCGCTGAGTATTTCACTGAACAAAAGCGGAAAAAAGTACAGCGCGCCATTTTGCACTATTTAAAAGCGGTCAGATTAAACCATGCAACAACAGCAATGCGTATTGATCTGGTCGCCATAGACGATAATCAGATCCAATGGCTTAAAGCAGTCTGAAGCCGTGAATAGGATATCGATTAAAAGAAACTAACGAAACATACTGACTCATTATGATTGAACAGATTAAAGCCAATTTTACCGAAAGCATTCAAACCAAAATTGCAGCAAGTGAGGTGCTTCCCGAAGTGATCGCTAAAGGCGGTCAAATGATGGTAGAAGCACTAATAAACGGAAACAAGATATTAAGTTGCGGTAACGGTGGTTCAGCCGGTGATGCGCAGCACTTTTCTTCCGAATTACTAAACCGCTACGAACGTGAGCGCCCTAGTCTACCCGCAATGGCACTATCAACGGATTCATCAACTGTGACCTCCATTGCTAATGACTATAGTTACGACGAAATTTTCTCCAAGCAAGTGAGAGCATTAGGACAACCTGGTGACATCCTGCTGGCGATTTCAACCAGTGGTAATTCTCGCAACGTGATTAAAGCTATGGAAGCCGCCGTTAGCCGCGATATGCGTATTGTTGCGCTAACAGGTAAGGATGGCGGTGAGATGGCAGGTCTTTTAGGTACAGAAGATGTGGAAATCCGGGTTCCTTCAAGCCGTACCGCAAGAATTCAGGAAGTTCACTTGCTGGTTATCCATAACCTTTGTGAAGTCATTGACGATAGCCTGTTTCCAGAAGGTGCATAACATGCCTCGACCAGATAAAGGAAATACTCTCACTAACAGGATAAAAGGAATTGGGCTGGTTTTACCCATTACTCTTTTGGCTTCTTCGTTGCTTTCAGGTTGTGCAGCTTTAGTTGTTGGAGGTGTTGGTGTTAGCGCGGTCACCATGAGTGAAGACAAGCGCACCATTGGCACTCAAATTGACGATGCCACGACTGATGCAAAAATTGAGAATGCAATCAGCAAAGTTGAAGAGCTAAAGGAAAACTCGAACATTAGTGTTCATGTGTATAACGGAACCGTGTTATTACTAGGTCAGACTCCTAATGGCAACTTGCGCATCAAAGCCGAACAGGCAGCTGCAACCGTTCCGAATATCCGCAAGATCCACAACCAGATAAGAATTGGTTCTCCAACAGCTGCGACGACAAAAGCCTACGACGTTTGGTTAGCATCAAAAGTTCGCGCCAATTTGCTGTCAGACAAAGAAGTCGACTTCCTGAAAATTGACGTAGCAGTGGAAGATTCCGAGGTGTTTTTGATGGGCTTGGTTACACAAACGCAAGCCGACAAAGCTATCGAAATAACACGAAATATTGATGGTGTGGTAAAGGTCATCAACGTGTTTGAAATCCTGTAACAGACTCATATTAAATATAAAAAAGCCCGCGAGGTTTATTGCTGACTTCGCGGGCTTTTTTTGAACAGTGCTATTTGCATATCACTGTTCAGTATCCGTAGATGCTCTACTTTACGACTTTAAGGGATGGACGTCCTTTTGGCGGTTTAGGTGGTTCAGCAGAATGATTGCCTTCGCTTTCAACTTCTTCCCTACCATCAACACTTTTCAGCCCCTGAGACACTGGAGATTTCTCCTGAGCCACAGCCTCGGCCTCCATCTCTCCCTGTTCAGCAGATTGCCCATCCTGTTGCATGAAAATAGTGCCAGCACCATTTTCTCTGGCAAAAATAGCCAACACCGCTTTACAAGGAATAACCAGCCTTCTCGATACACCAGAAAAGCGAGCATTGAACATGATCCATTCATTCCCCATTTGCATATCGACACACGCGGTTGGTGATACATTAAGAACAATTTGACCATCTTTCACATGTTCTCTTGGCACCTCAACACCTTCAACTTCGGCGTCAACAGCCAAGTGAGGGGTAAGATCATTATCAACAATCCATTCGTAGTAAGCTCTAAGCAAATAAGGTTGATTGGGTGTCATATTCTTATCCTAAAGAGGGTTATGGATTTCACGTTCCTGATCGGTCAATGACGCCCTGAACGAATCTCTTTCGAATACGCGGTTCATGTAAGCCTTAATCTCACGGCTTCCATTACCTGACAACTCAATGTTTAATGCCGGTAATCTCCACAATAATGGAGCCAGATAACAATCAACCAGACTAAATTCTTCGCTCATAAAGAATGGTTGCTCATTAAACAACGGAGCCAAAGCCAAAATTTGCTCACGCAAATCATTACGCGCAGATTCCACATCACCATCACCTGCCAAAATTTGGTGTGCCAGTGTGTACCAGTCAGTTTCAATGCGGTGCATCATCAAACGACTTTGACCACGAGAAACCGGGTAAACGGGCATTAGTGGAGGATGAGGAAAACGCTCGTCCAAATATTCCATAATAATATTAGATTGATAGAGCACGAGTTCACGATCAACCAATGTAGGAATAGTGCCATACGGATTTACTTCAAAGAGATCTTCAGGCAGATTATTTGGCTCGGTGTAATTAATCTCTACTCCAACACCTTTTTCAGCAAGTACGATGCGAACCTGGTGGCTGTATATGTCCAATGTTCCTGAAAACAATGTCATAATCGATCGCTTATTTGTGGCAACAGCCATTAAAACTCCTCCGATATTCTCTCGATTGTCAGCAGTCTAACAGCAAGACAACATCACTTAGCTATCAAACTTAAATCAGATAATGTACAAAACAAAAGGGGGCGATAGTGCGCCCCCAGTATTTTAACAGATATTCAGCAAAATTAGTGAACGTCTCGCCAATATTCTTTTTTCAGTAAGAAAACAAAGACAAACAACACTAAAACGAAGATCAGAACGTTCTTACCAATAGCTTGACGCTCAAGCGCAATCGGTTCACCTGTGTATACCAGGAAGTTAACAAGATCCAATACCACCTTGTCGTATTCACTGGCACTCAATTCACCTGAACCATCAGACTTGATGCCAACATAACGCTCGACCATTTCGCCATCAACCATTTGCATTTCATTCGTCATACGAGGAACGCCTTGCAATTCTTGCAATACGTGAGGCATACCTACGTCAGGAAATACCTTGTTGTTAACGCCAAAAGTTTTTGACTCATCAACATAGAAGGTACGCAAATAGGTATAAAGCCAATCAGCACCACGTACACGGGCAACCAGCGTCAAATCAGGAGGAGGCGCACCGAACCACTTGGCAGCTTGCTTTTCAGGGATAGCGCTTTCCATATGATCGAAAACTTTTTCACCTGTAAACTGCAAGTACTCTTGACCTAATTCGTCAGGAATTCCCAAGTCAGCAAATGTACGTTGATAACGCTGATACTGCATTTGGTGGCAGCCCAGACAGTAGTTCATGAACGTACGAGCACCACTTTGTAGTGATTCCTTATCCGTTAAATCATAGTCTGCGTGATCCAGCGGGTAATTACTGCCGGCAGCAAATACCAGGCCGGGAACAAGCAAACAAACTAATGCTAATAGTTTTTTCATTTGGTGATCCTCTCTGGTAATGGCTTGGTCGCTTCATTTTTGCTGTACAACCAAAGCAATCCGAAGAAGCCGAAATACATGATTGTCAAAATTTGAGAAGCAACAATCTTCCAGTTAGCTTGAGGAGTACCACCCAAATAACCCAGGAAGATAAACACACCAGCGAAAATTAACAGGTTCCATCTGTGCAAACCTGAACGATAACGCCATGAACGAACACGACCACGATCAATCCAGGGTAACAAGAACAAGGCAATAATTGCTGCAAACATCGCAATAACACCAAACAACTTGTCAGGTACAGCTTTCAAAATCGCGTAGAAAGGTGTGAAGTACCATACAGGGAAGATGTGCTCAGGAGTCTTCAATGGGTTAGCAATTTCAAAGTTAGGATGTTCAAGGAAGTAACCACCCATTTCTGGATTAAAGAACATCACGTAAGCAAATGCTGCCAGGAAGAAACAGAACGCCACCATATCTTTCATCACGATGTGAGGGAAGAAAGGCACTACGTCATCAATAATGTCGTATTTCTTGGTGTAGTATTCATGCATGGCAAATTTGGTTTGCTGATCTTCAGGAACAGAACCTTTTGGACGCTTAACTTCAATACCATCAGGGTTATTTGAACCTACTTCGTGCAACGCTACGATATGCAAGAACACCAAAATAACCAGCACCAAAGGTAAGGCAATAACGTGTAATGCGAAGAAACGGTTCAATGTGGCACCAGAGATAACATAGTCACCCTGAATCCACTCAACCAAATCTGGTCCAATAACAGGAATAGCACCAAACAGAGATACGATTACCTGAGCACCCCAGTATGACATTTGACCCCAAGGCAATACGTAACCCATGAAGGCTTCAGCCATTAGTGCCAGATAAATGAACATACCGAACAACCACAGCAGCTCTCTTGGTTTCTGATATGAACCGTAGATCATGCCGCGGAACATATGCATATACACAACGATGAAGAAAGCAGAAGCACCGGTCGAATGCATGTAACGAAGTAACCAACCGTACTCTACGTCACGCATAATGTATTCAACAGAAGCAAAAGCACGTTCAGCTGAAGGTTCAAAGCTCATCGTCAACCAGATACCAGTAACAATCTGATTGATTAAAACGATAGTTGCCAGGAAACCGAAGACATACCAGAAGTTCATGTTTTTCGGTGCTGGATACTGAATAGCGTGCATGTTAGCAACGCGCATCATTGGAATGCGATATTCAATCCAATCAAGAAGATTTTTCCACATGTTAGGCAACCTCCCCTTCTTTACCGATCAGGATTCGGTTGTCATCAATGTAGTAATACGGTGGAACAACCAAATTGGTAGGAGCAGGAACGCTTTGGAATACACGTCCAGCCATATCGAACTTGGAACCGTGACAAGGGCAGAAGAAGCCTTCCGGCACACCTTCAACGTACTCAGAAAATGCACCATCTTTTAAGTGCTGAGGAGAACATCCCAAGTGAGTACATACACCAACCAACACCAGATATTCTTCTTTCAAAGAACGATATCTGTTCTTGGCAAATGTAGGTTGCTGCTCTACGTCAGAGGCAGGATCTCTAAGTTGGTCTTCATGATTGGCCAACGCAGCAAGAATTTCTTGTGTTCTGCGTACGATCCAGACTGGCTTCGAACGCCATTCCACACGCATCATTTGACCAGGTTCAAGTTTACTAATATCTACTTCAACATCCGCGCCGGCTGCTTTAGCTCGGGCACTGGGATTCCATGAAGCGACAAACGGTACAGCGGCTCCAATCACTCCGACACCGCCCACAACCGAGGTTGCTACGGTAAGGAAGCGTCGCCGACTATTATCTACAGGCGCGTTGCTCATCCAATTTTCCCCAAAGGTTGGATTTAGAGAGTTATTTTCATTTGATACGAATGTATTCAGGAATACCAAGCATACGGACTACAACCCGCCAGCGGCTTACTATTGGAACCACATCTTTCTGTGTTTTTATGTAAACGCACCAATAGCGCTACAAACCGGTATCCTTACTAGCAAAAAACCAATAAATCAAAAACCTTGACTAACTACGGGTGAATTCCTGACTCTGTAACAAATATTGTTCCGGTTTTTACCCGGGCTGCATGATAAAAGAAAACCCTCATGAAACACAAGGGATTCCTGATGAAAAGCACTAATATTGATCGGATTTTGCACTATTTAGCTGCAAAGAGCCTATCCAAAGACATTGAGCATTAATTTAACCGGACATTATTTCAAGAATTGATGACATTTTTCTTATCGTAGAAAATAACGACCAATACTGTGCTTTTTCGACCCAGAAAAACAAAAAACCCGGAACAAGTCCGGGTTTTTGACAATTGACAACAAACGAATTAACGCTTGGAGAATTGAGGCTTCTTACGTGCTTTATGAAGACCAACTTTCTTACGTTCAACGCGACGAGCGTCACGAGTAACAAAGCCAGCTTGACGAAGTGCTGGACGCAAAGCTTCATCATATTCCATCAACGCACGAGTAATGCCGTGACGAATTGCACCAGCCTGACCGCTAATACCACCACCAGTTACAGTGATGTACAAGTCAAACTTTTCTGTCAATTCAACCAACTCTAGAGGTTGACGAACGATCATACGTGCAGTTTCACGACCAAAGAACTCTTCCAAAGAGCGTTTGTTTACAGTGATGTTACCTGTGCCTGGACGCAAGAAAACACGAGCTGTAGAACTTTTGCGGCGACCAGTACCGTAATATTGATTATCAGCCATCGATCAGTGCTCCTTAAATGTCCAAAACTTGAGGTTGTTGAGCAGCATGACTGTGCTCTCCACCTGCGTAAACTTTCAGCTTACGGAACATTGCACGACCAAGAGGGCCTTTAGGCAACATACCTTTAACCGCTTTCTCAATGATCATCTCAGGCTTATGCGCTTGTAACTTCTCGAAGTTAACTTCTTTCAAGCCACCTGGATAACCAGTGTGAGAGTAATACATCTTGTCTTGTGCTTTGTTACCAGTCACAGTGACTTTCTCTGCGTTTACAACGATGATGTAATCACCAGTGTCAACGTGAGGAGTGTATTCTGGCTTGTGCTTACCACGTAAACGACGCGCTGCTTCAGTCGCCAAGCGACCCAAAGTTTTATCAGTTGCGTCAATAACAAACCATTCACGTTTTACCGTTTCAGGTTTAGCTACAAATGTTTTCATCTTAACATTACCCAAATAAATTCAGACGTTCGTCTATTATCTCAACCCGGCATCAATCCGAATTGGAGACGCCTAATGATCAGTTATGCCACCCCTTCGAGTAACCTGATTTGTACGCACTTTCCCTGTAGCCGTAACTGGGCAGGGCGCGAATTATACAGATTCTGAGGTAAAAAGCACCCCCTATCTATGCAAAAAGCGGAAAAAACAGCGAAAAAATAAACAATTTTTCGCTGTGCGTAGAAAATACAGATAAGTCTTTAAAAATAAAGAAGAAATAAAATGGATATAGCGTCAATCAGGGTAAATGTTCTCGAGCCAGATACTCGTGAGATTGCATTTCCTTTAAGCGACTAATGCAACGTTTAAACTCAAAGCTTAATTGGCCTTGAGTGTATAGCTCATCAATGGGCACCTCTGCGGCGATGATCAACTTCACATTGCGCTCATAGAATTCATCGACCATGGCAATAAAGCGTCGAGCCTTATCGTCAACTCGCGCGCTCATTTGGGTCACATTCGCCAGCAATACCGAATGATAATAGCGGCTAATTTCCATGTAATCATTTTGACTACGAGGGCCACCACATAATGCATCAAACTCGAACATCACAACGCCATCTGCATTACTCATGGTTTGAATAACACGCCCTAAAATTTCCAGGGGTTGCTTTTGTTCACACGCTTCTGGCGCTAATTTGGAAAAATAGTCATATAAATTAGCGGTTGCCTGTTCATCCAGTGGGTAATGGTAAATCTCCGCTTGCTCCAAAGTTCGCAAACGATAATCGACACCACTATCGACATTCACCACTTTGGTATGGGCATTAAGCAAAGCAATTGCGGGCAGGAAGCGAGCGCGCTGCAAACCGTTACGATATAGTTCATCAGGAATAATATTGGATGTCGCCACCAGCACAATACCGTGCGAGAACAATAGCTCAAACAACGTACCTAAAATCATCGCGTCAGTTATATCTGAGACAAAGAACTCGTCAAAGCAAATCACCTCCGCTTCTGATGCGAAGCGTTTCGCGACTATCTTAAGAGGATCCGACTCACCAGAGAGCACTTTCATCTCTTCATGCACTCGATGCATAAAACGATGGAAATGAACCCGCATCTTTCTTTCGATGGGCAAGCAATCGTAAAAAGTATCGACCAGATAGGTCTTACCTCGACCAACCCCACCCCAAAAATACAAGCCTTTAATAACAGGCTTAGTGACTTTTTTTCCAAGCGCACCTTTTAATTTGTCGCGCCAGGAAGAAGATGAAAGGGGTTGTGTCAGTTCGTCGTATAAACGTTGCAACTCGATCACCGCATTTTCTTGTGCGGCGTCATATTGAAAATCATCGCGCTGCAAATCCTGCTTATATTTCTGCAACGGCGTCATGGCTGACATAATTTCCCCAAACATAAAATTGATGAAAATACCCATTCACCAGGGTGAGCCCCGGGGTACAAATCGACAGGAGAGGCATTATAGAGCGCCGCCGAAATAAGTGAACCCGGAACGAGCTTATTTTTCCTGCAAATACATGAATAAATATCATCACTGGTAACAAGAAACTGCTTAACACTTCTCAGATAATGCTGATAATAGCCGCTATACTTTATGAACCACAGTGACTGTTGATCATTTTAGACGCTCAGCAGCCATCTAGGGAGTTTCATAAGTTGTAGTCAAACTGGTTTAAGAGGAACAAATATGGACTGGCTCGTTGGTATATTATTAGTAGTCGTTGGGGCAATTGTTGGTTTTTTCGTTGCGAAATACTTTCTTACACAATCCGGAAAGGCAAAAACCAAATCTCATACCGAACAATCTGAACGAGAATTGCTCACGGAACAAGCGCTTATACACGTATCTCATTCACGTAAAATGTTAGAAGAAATTCAGCGTCAAAGTAATGCATTACAAGCTCAAATGGATGCTTACGAAGACATCATTATTCAAACCAAAGGCATGAAAGACGGGGATTCACTACCCTTTTTCAGTGATCAGGCCACCACCTTTTTACGCAGCAAGCAAAAAGAGGTCAAAACCACCTCTCAAGACATCGGTTTTCAGCCTCCCGATTACTCTCAAGGCAATTCAGGTTTGTTTGGCTCTTCCAAAACTGAATCTGAACGAAAAAAAACGGGTTCTTGATGACCGGAACTTTGCCCCCAAATTGGAGTCACTTGAAGGGCGTGTTGATCTTTCACAGATAATTTTGCAGCAACCCGTATGGAATTGACTCATTGTTGCAGCCTTTTGACTTAGCTCACTAAGCCAGTAAGGCTGCATCACAATCTAAATCCGTATATTTAGAGCAAAATTTATCAATGAAAGATCAACACGCCCTATTTTAAAAACGGAGAAAAACTGCAAATGAAAAAAATAGTTTCCTGTACTGCAGTCTACGCTGCAGTTTTAGTCAGTGGCTTGGCAATGGTTTCCCCTGCTCAGGCAGCACTTCCTTTTCTCAATAATGATGAAGTTCCGACGTTAGCTCCAATGTTGGAAAAAACGACACCGGCAATTGTCAGCATTTCCGTTGAAGGTAAGCACAAAATAAGGCAACAGATACCTGATCTTTTCAGGTATTTTTACGGCCCGAATGCGCCCAAAGAGCAAGTTCAGGAACAGCCTTTTAAAGGCTTGGGAAGCGGTGTCATTATTGACGCTAAAGAAGGTTATATCGTCACCAACGCTCACGTAGTCGACAACGCTGATGAAATTATTGTTTCTTTGGGTGATGGGCGCGAAGTTGAAGCGAAAAAGATTGGTGAAGACAAAGACAGCGACATTGCACTGTTGAAAGTCGAACCCAATAACCTTAAAGAAGTTCCATTAGCTGATTCTGATAAATTACGCGTTGGTGACTTCGTTGTCGCTATCGGTAATCCATTCGGTATCGGTAAAACCGTAACTTCCGGTATCGTCAGTGCTTTAGGCCGTTCAACCGCCGGTGGCATTAACCTGTATGAAGATTATATCCAAACCGACGCAGCCATTAACCGTGGTAACTCTGGTGGCGCGCTGGTAAACCTGAAAGGTGAATTAGTCGGCATCAACACTGCGATTATTGGCCCCAACGGCGGTAACGTCGGTATCGGTTTTGCCATTCCAGCCAACATGATGAAAAGCCTGGTCGATCAAATCATCAAATACGGTGAAGTGCGCAGAGGTTTGCTAGGTATTACCGGTCAAAATGTGGATGCAGGATTGGCTGAAGCCATGGGGCTTGATGTGAATCAGGGTGCTTTCGTCCGCGAAGTAGCCGAAGACTCGGCTGCCGCCAAAGGCGGAATTGAACCAGGCGACATCATCATCGAGCTAAACGGTAAAAACATTGAAAGCTTCAATGAATTACGCGCTAAAATCGGTACTTTAGGTGCAGGAACCGAAGTCAAATTGAAAGTATTGCGTGAAGGTAAACGCAAAGACATCAGCGTTACACTGGATGACTTCACTGCTCGAAATATCTCAGCAGAAGAAATTCATCCTGCACTCGACGGGGCGACATTGGCAGACGGTGAAACCGAAAACAATGAGCAAGGCGTTGCGATCACCGAGTTGACTCGTCGCTCTAATGCAGATCGCTTAGGATTGCAGGAAGGTGACGTCATTATTGGTGTAAACCGTAAACGCGTGACAAACGTCGCCGAGTTACGCCGAGCTCTGGATGACAACGAACGAGGCGTTATCGCACTAAACGTTAAACGTGGTCGTTCTTCACTTTACCTGGTCATTCGCTAATCCAATATCTGGCTCCGGTTTCAAACCGGAGCCACTATTTCTCAACCATATTCACTCCATCTATTTGAACTCTTTCACAAAAATCCTCTTACATGTCGCGAATTGTAGCCTCATAGGCTATTCTGATACCTCATTCAATGTTATTCTCGCGTCCCAGATCCAGAGAACGATGTCGATCCACAATAGACCAACAATAGAACAATAAAGCGACTTAACTTTGCAGAATTGGCTAGCTTTCCTCATTAAATCCGTCCTACTGGGCTTGATCGTTTCAGGCTTGCTGTTATTGCTCATGCCCAAATTACGCTCGGGTGACGGCTGGTCAGTTCCCTGGTCAAAAGAGCAGCGTTACAATGTAGACAAAATCAGCTTTAGTAGCGCCATCAATAATGCCGGCCCTTCTGTGGTCAATATTTATAGTTTTAGCTACGACACCCGTTCCCTGCTTTATAATCGACGCCCAACCGAGCGAACCAGCCTGGGTTCTGGCGTGATCATGACAGAACACGGACACATTCTGACCTGCTTGCACGTTATTAACGATGCTGACTACATCGGTGTCGTACTTAATGACGGACAGTTTTACGAAGCTCAGTTAGTCGGACACGACTGGCTAACCGATTTGGCAGTGCTAAAAATCTCCGCAGAAAATGCGCCAGTGATCCCGCAAACAGAAGATCCTCACACTCAAGTGGGTGATTTGGTGTTAGCGATTGGCAACCCATACAATCTGGGGCAAACCATCACACAAGGTATTGTTGGTGCAACGGGTAGAGCTCGCATCACCAACAACGTCGCAGGTTACGCCAACTTCATTCAAACCGACGCGGTACTTAACGAAGGTAATTCAGGGGGCGCCTTGGTTGATAGCAATGGCTATCTGATCGGTATTAACAACGCCAACTATAAAACGCTGGACAACCGCCGCCGAGTGAAAGATGTTCCCGGTGTTTTCTTTGCTGTTCCATACAAATTAGCTAAAAAAGTAATGGATCAAATCATTGCTAATGGACGCGTTATCCGTGGTTATTTAGGTGTTTCAGGCAATGATATTCCCGGCCAATCCGGATTAGCTATCACGAACATTACTCCAGGTGGCCCAGCAGACGCAGCCGGACTGGAAGCCAATGATGTCTTACTTTCGATCAACGGCATTCGCATTGAAGGCGCAGCTCACGCACTAGAACTGGTGGCTGAAACCAAGCCCGGCACTATTTTGAATTTTGAAGTCAGCCGAAACGACCAGATATTCACGTTACCGGTGAATATTACCGAGTTGCATATTAGCCAGCAGTAGGATTTTTCTGGTTCTTCCACAAATACAGCGTTCTCAGCAAATCCCAAAAATCTGCATTTAACCATAGCTTTTTTGTTTGATAAACAAAGAGTCCATAAGAGCTAAACTGCTCTGCCTCGATCAGTTCAGCGCCTAATCCATCGAATTGGTTATTGGTAAAAAACACCAGCTCCTTGCTGTGCTTTTGCTTTCGACTATTGGTAGCGAAATCCACTAAAGCAAAGAAACCAATTGCAAACTGAGGCTTAACGCTCTTGCCGTTCACCATACTCATTTGCTCAATCCAGAGCAATAAGTCCTGATAAGCCACATAATCGCCGTTTGCACCATGTAACAAACCGCTATAAAAGAGATTCGCTTTGTGCAGCTCCGGGATATCTTCCTGATTATTGAAATACTTGCCGGTTAAGTGATTGTTTTCCCAATTTTCGCTCAAAGCCATGTCTTTATTGCATTCAAAAGGATCGAGCCCCAACCAGCCCTTAAATTGAATATAGCTAGCCGTAACTTCGAAAGGAAACCCTATATCGCAACCTCGCTCCGACTTCCAGCGAGAATTCGCCTCCCCAGCGTCGCCATCCCAAACAATGTCGTGGCGATAGAGAGTGTAAAATTGAAATATGGGTTCACCTTTACAATCGGTTTCCCCCTTATTGCGGCAGATCATTTCTAGCGGAACCGATGCGGTAAGATGCTCGCTGTCCTGACCAATAAAATGCTGATAAAAGGTAACAAAAGAATAGTATTCCGACGTGTAGTGACCATCGTCATCGAGCCAGGTATGTTGTGGATTTATCCTTTTGTTCTGCATGGCACCTCTCAAAAGCAAACTTTTCTCCAGTTAGGTTACAATAGGCGTTTCCCGACACCAATAAAAGTATTTATGGATCACAGAGACATCGCTATTGCGCAAACTCAGCAATGGGTAAGTAACGTCATCGTCGATTTGAACTTATGCCCTTTTGCCGGGCGCGAAGTGCTCAACAACACCATCCGCTACCAAGCCTATCGCGGCATGGATTTTGTTTCCTTATTGGAAGCCCTGAAAGACGAGTTTTATTTTCTGGACACTCACAAAGAAACAGCAACAAGCTTAATTATTTACCCAGAGGAATTAGGTCAGTTTGATGACTACCTGGATTTTGTTGATTTAGCCAATGATGTCTTGCACGCATGTGGTTATGAAGGTGTTTATCAACTAGCCACCTTCCACCCTGAATATAGCTTTGAAGGTACTGAGGCAAACGACGTGGAAAACTATACCAACCGCGCACCCCATCCTATGCTGCACATTATTCGAGAGGATGATTTGGAAAAAGCACTAGCCGGATATACCAACCCGGAATCTATTCCAGAACGAAACATAAAGCTGATGAATAAGTTAGGGCTTACACACATGAAACAGCTTTTACAGCAGTGTGTTCAATGCCAAAAAAAATAAAGTGGTTTCAGTTAAAATATTAAAATTTGGCTTTGTATAAGATCTATTTAGATATTCTGATGCAGCATCGCCTTCAAGAAGGGTTTAAAAATGGAGTTCTGGTATCTCATAAACGTCCTCCTGATGAGGTTCAACGCTACAAAGTGAAGCAATTTTTGGCAGCCTTGTTAAGTGTTTTATTCTTCATAATCTTCGGCATCAATATCCATTACAGCAAGAAACTCTTGAAGAGAACTATACAGTTGAAAGCTGGGATAATCCTCAGGGAAAGCCTCTGGTCCAGAGCCCCAAACAAGATGTACACTTGCATAAGAACCATCGCTTAATCGTGTAAGCACATCATCGTTATCAATCCTGCGACCTATTACGATTGGCGTCTTTCTAAAAAGAGGGTGTACCTTTGTTATTTCAAGTTCTACCTGCTTTTGCACACCGGGAATTTCAGAATCGAACTGAATTTTTTCCACGGGAGTTTATATGTTATTTCTTCCATACTCGTTTTGACATTTTGCCCCCCAATAAGGGACTGATGATGTTTGGCTAAACTTGTGTAGCGAAACGGAACTGAGAAAAACTTTAACTGTCCCGTCGTAATTGGCTTGTTATGTGACTAATCACATACCACATCATTGTTTTTATTAAGAGTAATTACTACTCTTTTGTGAATCTCATTATTAGTAACATAACCACAACTACCCCGAAGCATTACTAAGTTTTCACTTTTGAATTGGTAGTTATAAACACCATCGCTTTGTTTTAGAAAATAGTGCAATGTGTTCACCTCACCATCTTCTAACATGCCAAAGTTCAAATTGGAATTTGGTAAAGCGACCTCAGCTTGCTCGACGACATTACCTGATTTATTCACTATGGTAACACTAGGCATGACAAATACGCTGCCATAATAGGCAACGACCATTACCACAAGAATAGAGATTACAATTCTAACGACCAACTTCATATCGATTCCATAGACACACTATGCTTTGCGCCCTTTTGAATAACTTGCCATGTGCAATGTTTAGTAAAACCTGCAATTTGATTCTAAATAAGTGTGCACAACTGTAAGTCACCTACCGAAATTGATCGCAGACTCGACGTGAATCCATCCCTGGAGTCTCCACAGCCGCTTCGCCGATTCATTAAGTGCAAAGCAGGGCTGAGGGTCTGCTCACTACTTTCTGTAGGTGACTGATTATTTGGAACAGTAATTTAGTAAATCTTGAACTTCCTTAATAGCGTACAAAAAACGTTGTAACCAAGCTTCGCTATCACTTAGATGTGAGACGCAATATTTTCTGACACTATCAATACCGCTACCATAATGAATTTCATGTGGGTAACTACTAACGCATATTTTATCTAATTTAACCCCATATATGGGGTTAATTTATCATTCTCTGAATTGCCACCCCGTATATCCAATTGAGCTAAACTTAACAAGTTCTGTTGTTCGTCTTCCGTAAGCGATAATACTATTTTGATTTTTGTTGCAAATTAAACGTTCAAATACCCCAGTGCGAAAATCGAAAGAGTCACTCCCTTTTAAGAAAGAGACAAACTCAACATCATGAGTTAACGAGAAAGAACTTAAGGGTAAGAAGGAAAGAACCAGAAGTATTTTTATAGAACTCCTTTGCCCTTATGATAGACACCGAGATGTAAAGACATGGGGAACAGTAGCGCAGCAACACTGTATGTATCAATCCCTGCGGGCTGAATTGTTAGTCATATCCTACTCTCCCTGCTTTTAATAATACCCAATCAGATGCATTAAAATTTATGCCCAGTTGTCCTTTAAAGCACGTTTATTCATAAACAGCCAAGTCATTTCACAACTTATCCCGAAACTCGGGAGCAGGATTAAACTCACTCACGCGATACAAAGTGTTATAGCGTCCATCATCACTTTTATAGATAAAGCGCTCTGCATCTATATAGACAATTTCATCGCACCATTTAACGCCAGCAGGAACTAATGAAGGCTCGGAGGAATAGGTGATTTCAACACAGCTATAATAGGGAGAACTCCCCATAATTTTATAATTTGCTTCCAACTCAAAATAACGTGAGATCTCCGCAAGGTATCCCCAGGACAAAATCTGCCCCTTCTTTGTATACTCATCAAAGCTGGTGAAGGTCTTGCCTTCATCTTCGGAAGAACCCCAAACACCGACTAATAAAGCCTGAATATCAGCATGGCAATTTAAGCTAACCAGAAGTGAAATTACTGCAAAGAAGCGTATTTTCATTATGAACTCTGTCGTTGTTTCTATGGCAATAATATCCCGTCTTTACCGGATAACAAGAACAAACAACATTGCCGTTTCTAAATCAAATACCTTATTGTCCTTCCAACATCCCCAATTCTTTTAACTTTCTGGTGATGGTATTTCTTCCCCATCCCAAGCGCTTTGCAGCATCTTGCTTATGCCCATGAGTATATTTAAGTGCTTGCTGCAACATGATTTTTTCAAACTCCTCCTGAGCATCATTAAGTATGTTGTTTTTGCCAGCCTGTAATTGTTCAAACACCCATGACGTGAGATTGTCTTGCCAACTTCCACCGCTCACGACCGTCTTTAACGTAGCAGGTTGAGTTTGTATTTCGGGTGGCAAATCATCAGGAGAGATCTCTTTTCCGCTCGCCATCACCGTTAGCCAGCGACAGACGTTTTGCAATTGACGAACATTGCCCGGCCAAGCCAGTTGAGCAATCAGCTTTTCGGTTTCTTTCGACAAGGTTTTGGTTTCAATTTTCAGTTCTTCTGCTGCGGCATTTAGAAAGTGACTCGCCAATGGAACGATGTCTTCTCTGCGCTCAGACAATGTAGGCAGATGAATTCGGATAACATTAAGTCGATGAAACAAATCTTCCCGGAATTTACCTTCGCCAACCAGCTTTTCCAAATCCTGGTGAGTCGCGGCGATAATACGCACATCCACCGACACCAGATCATGCCCACCAACACGATAGAATTGCCCATCAGCCAACACTCTTAGCAAACGAGTTTGCACCTTTACTGGCATGTCTCCAATTTCATCCAGAAACAAAGTGCCGCCATTGGCCTGTTCAAAACGACCTTGTCGTGTTGTTTGCGCTCCGGTAAACGCGCCCTTTTCATGACCAAACAATTCAGATTCGATCAGCTCGGCGGGAATTGCTGCCATGTTCAAAGGAATAAAGGCTTTGTCAGAACGAGGACTGTGCTTATGCAATGCCTGTGCAACCAGCTCTTTTCCCGTGCCTGATTCACCATTAATGAGCACGCTGATACTGGAACGAGATAGTCGACCTATGGCGCGAAAAACTTCCTGCATGGCAGGAGCTTCACCAATAATTTCGGTTCGAAAGGTATTCTCTTCCTGTTTACGCGCTTTATTCTGACTACGTGCATGAGACAGGGCTTTTTGTACAATATGAACCGCTTCGTCCATATCAAAAGGCTTGGGCAAATATTCAAACGCCCCACTTTTGTACGCACTGACCGCGCTGTCCAAATCCGAATGCGCTGTCATGATAATAAAAGGAATATCTGGCTGGATGCGATGAACTTCACTCACCAGTTGCATCCCGTCCATTTGCTTCATGCGAACATCAGAGACAATCACCTCGGGATAGCTTCCCATCTCAATTTGATGCAACACATCTTCTGGATTCTCATAGCTAAAGCATTCAATGTTGGCTGCCTGCAATGCTTTTTGTAATACCCAGCGAATTGAGCTGTCGTCATCGACGATCCAAACTGGTGCAGAATTCATGAAGTAGACTCCTGTCTGTTAATAGGAAGCAAAATGCTA
The DNA here is from genome assembly GCF_019900845.1 of Paraneptunicella aestuarii. Lineage (NCBI taxonomy): Bacteria > Pseudomonadati > Pseudomonadota > Gammaproteobacteria > Alteromonadales > Alteromonadaceae > Paraneptunicella > Paraneptunicella aestuarii. The sequence continues at coordinate 4,466,284 of NZ_CP074570.1, forward strand.
AAAACGGTGTGTCCAGGCCAACTTTCTACTTCAATTTTGCCCTGGTGATGCTCAACCAGTGATTGAGCAATAGATAACCCCAAGCCAGAACCATCACTTTTGGTGCTGATCATGGGATAAAACAAGGTATCTCGAATTTCTTCCGCAATGCCCGGCCCATCATCAACGATCTTGATCTCCACACAGAGTGGGTAGCGGGTTCCGTAGATCATCTGCTGGCGTTGAATACGTGTAACAAAGGAAATATTGCCTCTGCCTTCGAGCGCTTGCAGTGCATTTCTGGCAATGTTCAACACAGCCTGTTGCAGCATGTCCTCATCTAATAGCATGTCGGGGATACTGGGATCGTAATCGCGTTCTACCGAAACCCCGTCACCACACTCCAAACTGATTAACGTGCGAATTTGCTCGATAATTCGATGCACATTTTGCATACGGAATTTAGGTACTGCATTCGGGCCAAGTAAGCGGTCAACCAGGTTTCTTAAGCGATCAGACTGCTCAACAATCAGAGTGGTATATTCTTTTAGCTCTTCGTCATGAAGCTCTTTACCCAATAGCTGAGCCGCACCTCGAATGCCCCCCAGAGGGTTTTTAATCTCATGCGCCAAGCCTCGAATTAATTCTTTTGCCGCTTTATGGTGCGCCCAATGTTGATTATCCAGATACAGCTTTCTCTGGTGGTCAATAGGAATTAGTTCCAGCAATAAAGCCGGAGTATCGCAACGATCAAAGGGGCTGATAATGGCATCCACTACACAGTGTCGCCCAGTGCTGAAGATCAGTTGTAGCTCACCTTCGGTGTAGCTTTCATGATGCTCAATAGCATGACGCAGACGCTCTGTTTTAAGATCATCATTAACCAAAAACTGCAACAATGGCTGATTGTGTAATTGGTTTTTACTCAATTCAAACATTGATTCAGCAGCGTTGTTTGCATATTGAATAACCAGCTCTTGATTCAAAATCAATACCGCTGTTTTTAAGCTATCCAATAATAATTCGTTCGTTATTGTTCTACTCATAATGACAAATTGTAGCTGGTTGCACCAAAAAAGTGCACCCCTCAATAAAACTTGTACTAAGACAGTAGAGCCGAGCTCTTGAAACCCTTAATTGGCTTGGTTTAGTGCAGAAGCTCTATGAAAATACACTTGATGTATTGGACTAGATGCAATTAGCTTGCCTTTGTTGTCCATTAATCGAAGTTGTATTTTATGAGCCCCGCGATTAATGCCTTCGAGCTGGAATTGGGGCTGATTAGCCGAGGCCATAACCTCACCATCAATCAGCAACTGGAACAAACCTCCTGCATTAGGAGTGATCTTTCCTGAAACAGTCAGCGCGCCCGCATTGTTGCGTATTGTGGCTTCAGGTTGAGGATGGGTAATTGTTAGCTTATAGATTTTCTTCGGTGTGGGTATTGGTGCCTGAGGTGTTTTTGTTGCACCACTTTTCACTGCACCAATAGAGGGCTTTGACGTTTCTATCACATTCTGTTGCAGCTGATTCTCCTCAACAGGAACGGCGTCAGGCGTAGGTATATCGGTATAAATCACCGTGCCATCTTCCAATGTTCGCTTATAGATAGTCGCGTAAGCTGCTGCGCTGACTACAAGAAAAATAAGCAATAGATAGCGAACAATATGAGTCATCAGCCTGATAAATGATCCGAAAGGTTAATGGCGATAGGGTAGCTGCTAATTCCCGATAAGTAAAAGATCCAAACCCGAGCCATGTATGAAGATTAATAACCACAGTCGATATTAACCGGCATACATTCAAACACAAAAAAGCCCGCTAAAAACGGGCTCTCTAAAAAGATAAGGTACTGAGCTTAGATGCTGTAGTACATATCGAATTCAACAGGGTGAGTCGTCATGTTCAATGTCTCAACATCTGCACGCTTAAGTGCAATGTATGCGTCGATCATGTCATCACTCATTACGCCACCAACTGTAAGGAATTCGCGGTCGTTATCCAACGCGTCCAAAGCCATTTCCAAAGAGCTGGCCACTGTTGGGATATCTGCTGCTTCTTCCGGCGGCAAATCGTACAAGTCTTTATCCATTGAATCACCAGGGTGAATCTTGTTCTTGATACCGTCAAGGCCTGCCATCAACATTGCAGCGAATGCAAGGTACGGGTTAGCTGCCGGATCAGGGAAACGCACTTCGATACGACGTGCTTTAGCACTGGTTACGTGTGGAATACGAATTGATGCAGAACGGTTACGTGCTGAGTAAGCCAACATAACAGGTGCTTCAAAACCAGGAACCAAACGCTTATAAGAGTTAGTTGCAGGGTTAGTGAAAGCGTTCAAAGCACGAGCATGCTTGATGATACCACCGATGTAGTAAAGTGCTTCATCAGACAAACCAGCGTACTTGTCACCTGCGAAGATGTTCACGCCATCTTTGCTGATTGATTGGTGACAGTGCATACCAGAACCATTGTCACCAACAATTGGCTTAGGCATGAAAGTCGCCGTTTTACCGTATGCATCAGCAACGTTATGCACAACATACTTATAAATTTGAATTTCGTCAGCTTTAGTTACCAAGCTGTTGAACTGAGTTGCAATCTCGTTTTGACCCGCTGTTGCCACTTCATGGTGGTGAGCTTCAATTTTCAAGCCCATTTCTTCCATTACCAAACACATCGCTGCACGCATGTCATGGAATGAATCAACAGGAGGAACCGGGAAGTAACCACCTTTAACACCTGGACGGTGACCAAGGTTACCGCCTTCAACTTCAACACCTGATTTCCACTTTGCTTCTTCAGAATCAATCTTATAGAAAGAACCACTCATATCAGTGTGGAAACGGATGTCATCAAACAAGAAGAATTCTGGCTCAGGACCGAAGAAAACCTGATCACCAATACCAGTAGATTTCAAATACTCTTCTGCGCGCTTGGCAACAGAACGTGGGTCACGGTCATAACCTTGCATGGTAGCAGGCTCAAGAATGTCACAACGAATGTTGACTTGAACTTCTTCTGAAAACGGATCCAAAACCGCAGAATTTGGATCAGGCATCAACACCATGTCGGATTCGTTAATAGTTTTCCAACCAGAGATTGAAGAACCATCGAACATTTTACCTTCTTCAAAGAACTCTTCATCTACCAGACTAGCAGGAATAGAAACATGCTGTTCCTTACCTTTAGTATCTGTGAAACGTAAATCAACAAACTTGGCTTCGCTCTCTTTGATAAGATCCAGCGCGTTTTCTACGGACATATTTTCCTCCAGATGGATAACGAGCTCATGGTGTGCACCACACCATGAAAAATTTGGTCAAAATTTGGTTTTCGGAAAGATATCATGCGTTTTCCTGAACTGATGAAGCATCAAGCGAATTTTGTGCCAACTTGGTGACACAATAAACCCTTTATAAATCAAGCTATTGCCACAGGGTAATCAAGATACCCAGCAACAAAATGCACCAGCATGAGGCGCAATTGCACCATTTCAATGCATCGCTCTTTTTTGCTTTCCGACGTTGCCCCAAGATCACACTTTCCTGCGACAAAATGATGTTTTTATGACGAATCTAAAAAAAGCTCAAATGTTCATCGCAAAACGTTAAGTAAAGCTGTAAAATCCGCCGCCTGCAAATTCATGACGTCTGGAAGTTCCAGAAAATTTATAGTTAAGAGATGACTCGAATGAGTGCAAATAACGATTCGATCGAAAAATTACGCAACATTGCCATAATCGCACACGTAGACCATGGCAAAACTACACTTGTAGATAAGTTGTTGCAACAGTCCGGCACATTAGAAAGCCGCGGCGGTGTAGAAGAACGTGTAATGGACTCCAACGCCATTGAAAAAGAACGTGGTATTACCATTTTGGCAAAGAACACTGCCATTCGCTGGAATGATTACCGAATTAACATCGTAGATACTCCTGGACACGCCGATTTCGGTGGTGAAGTAGAACGTATCATGTCGATGGTAGATTCCGTTTTATTGTTGGTTGACGCACAGGAAGGCCCAATGCCACAAACTCGTTTTGTGACGCAAAAAGCCTTCGCTCAAGGTTTGAAGCCTATTGTTGTTATCAACAAGGTAGACAAGCCAGGAGCCAGACCAAGCTGGGTTATGGATCAGGTATTTGACCTGTTTGATAATCTTGGAGCAACTGATGATCAGTTAGACTTTCAGGTTGTTTATGCGTCTGCGATCAATGGTTGGGCTTCCTTAGAAGAAGGCGTACAAGGCGAAGATATGACCGCTTTGTTCCAAACCATCATTGATCAGGTTGCACCACCCAAGACCGATGTGAACGGCCCATTACAAATGCAAATCTCCCAGTTGGATTACAACTCTTATCTGGGCGTTATCGGTGTTGGTCGTATTACGCGCGGTTCAGTGAAAGTCAACCAACCGGTTACAGTTGTGAACGCCAAAGGCCAAACTCGTAACGGTAAAGTCGGCCAAATCTTTGGCTATCTTGGTCTGGATCGTTATGAAGTCGAGAGCGCACAAGCGGGCGACATTATTGCAATCTCAGGTCTGGGTGAGTTAAAAATCTCTGACACCATTTGTGCTCAGGGTCAGGTTGAAGCATTACCGCCATTGTCAGTTGATGAACCGACAGTAACCATGACCTTCCAGGTTAACACCTCCCCATTTGCGGGCAGAGAAGGCAAGTTTGTAACGTCGCGCAACATTTTGGAGCGTTTGCAAAAAGAATTGGTTCACAATGTGGCATTGCGCGTTGAAGAAACCGACGATCCAGATAAATTCCGTGTTTCAGGCCGTGGTGAATTACATCTTGGTATCCTGATCGAAAACATGCGTCGCGAAGGGTATGAATTAGCGGTTTCTCGCCCTGAAGTTATCATCAAAGAAATTGATGGTGAAAAACAGGAACCTTTTGAAACACTAACGGTTGACGTGGAAGAAGCAAACCAAGGCACCGTTATGGAGCAGCTTGGGATCCGTAAAGCGGAACTAAAAGACATGTCTCCAGATGGTAAAGGTCGTGTTCGTCTTGACTTCATCATCCCAAGCCGTGGTTTGATCGGTTTCCAAACTGATTTCATGACCATGACATCAGGTTCTGGTTTGCTGTATCACACATTCGATCATTATGGCCCTTATAAAGGTGGCAACATCGGTCAGCGTAAGAACGGCGTATTGATTGCCAATGCTCCCGGTAAAGCTCTTACCAATGCTCTGTTTAACCTGCAAGAACGTGGTCGCTTATTCATCGGACACGGTGTAGAAGTTTATGAAGGTATGATCATTGGTATTCACAGCCGTGACAACGACCTGACAGTAAACGCACTAAAAGGCAAGCAACTAACCAACATTCGTGCAGCGGGTACAGATGAAGCCCAAACACTAACACCACCAATTAAAATGTCATTAGAACAAGCAATGGAATTCATTGACGACGACGAATTGGTTGAAGTAACACCGGTTAGTATTCGCATGCGTAAGAAGCTGTTAACTGAAAATGACCGCAAACGCGCATCACGCGAAAAGAATAAAGACTAGGTCATTTAAACCTGAAATTTATTACTGAAGTGTTTTAACAAAGGTCGCCAAGTGCGACCTTTCTTTTACTTATCTACCTATTTGAACCGACAATTCCAGCTTTGATTTAATTCCCGTTTTCATTGCAGGGATAGATGACACCTTTCCTACATTATTACCCTAATCATTCTTTTGATTTATGAGCTAATACGTGGGCATTTTCCTCCCAATTTTGTCCATCAAATTCAACAATATTAATTTTGACAGGTCGGACATCCAAGCAATTAACATTGATATCGATACCGTCAGGATTTGAACGTGGCGTATAGAAAGGTTTAATTCCACACACCTTACAAAAAGTATGTTTTGCTATTCCAGAACCGAATGTATAAGTATTAATAAGCTCCTCACCTTGCAGCAATTTAAACTTACTTAAAGGCACAATAAGATGAAGATAACCAGCCTTGCTACAAATTGAGCAGTTGCAATGTTCCACTTCAATTTCTTCGGGTGCCTCTACCTGAAACTGCACACCGCCACAATGGCAACTACCTGAATAGATCATTGAATTTATTTCCCTGGTTGATATCAAAATTAATCTTTACACTGCGCTAAGATTAAAAATACTGAAGCAGAAAATCTATCATAAGTTTCAATATTAAAAAGCGAGCTCCGGAATCAACCCAATATGCTAATTAAAACAGAAGTAACCGACGGAACACGCCTAGAGCTGTATCCCAATCGATCAGCCAGCTGGAAGCAAGTAAAGCTACTTATGTGGATATTCGCGTCGGTTTGCCTATGTATTGCCTTTGCCTGGGCCTTTGTAGGAGCCTGGTTGATTCTGCCGTTTGCCGGTTTGGAAGTCGGGTTGCTTATCTTTGTTATGTACTATGTGACTCAAATGACTCATCGAAAAGAAGTAGTTCAAGTGACCGAAAGCCACATTTTGGTGCAATCAGGAATTAAGGCGCCAACCTTAAGTTGGACATTAAACAAAGAGGCAACAAAAGTGCTGATTATGGAAGTTCGACATCCCGAAGATCCCCCTTGTGTTCATTTGGTTGATGACAAACAACGTCTGGAATTAGGACGTTACTTAAATATTGATGACAAGAAACTTATGATAGATGAGTTAAAACTACTGGGTCTTCCAATAAAAAATATTAAGAAAAACATACAACTTGTAATTTAATTACCCTAACATCTCAAAAGCTATTTTCTTTAACATTATTTCTTAACGCTATTAGCTAGTCTTATTTTCTTTTCTCAAAATGTAATTATTTGTTTCTTTTTTACCCAACTTAATAGAAAATATTTATCCAAAGCGTGCGTATTGACATAAAAAATAACAAAAACTGTCATTTTACTCATATATAGTGTGCGCCGCTTTTTTAAACATTAATAACAATTATTAGGCGGAGAGAAACATGAAAAGAACAGTCTCGGCAGCATTAATTGCATTATGCTGTAGTCAAACTGCCATGGCACAAGTGTCGAACGGTGATTTCGAAAATTGGTCAGGCAGCACCCCTACCGGCTGGACAACTATTGACTCTGGTATCAGCGTTGCCCAATCTACCACTTACTCATACACAGGCAGTTCATCAGCCAAAATTACAGTAAACACGGGAACTCAGGCTTCAACCGATTTCCGTCAAACTATCAACGTAACTTCTGGTCAAACCTACGATTTCAGTGTTCGCATTTATCACACTGAAGGTAATGTTCAGGCTCGCCTATATGTTGGTAACTACCTGAATTATTCCAATAATTCACTCACGAATCAGTGGCAAGAGCTAACTTATTCATACACGGCAAGTACAACTGGTACTCTTGAAGTGGGTTTGCGTTTTTATGATCAAACTGGCTTCGATGGCTCTGAAGTGGTTTATGTAGATAGCTTCTTACCTACTGATACTTCTGGTGGCGGCTCAGGTGGTGGCGGTGGTGGCGGTGGCAGCTGTGCCAATACCGCTGCAACATTCAGCCTGACCACAGACAACTACGGCAGCGAAACCAGCTGGGACGTAAAAGACAGCAGCAACACCACGCTATATTCTGGCAATGGTTATGCTAGCAATACCAGCTACAACGAAGAATTTTGTTTAGCTGATGGTGACTACACATTCACTATTTACGATAGTTACGGCGACGGCATTTGCTGCAGCTTCGGTAATGGTGCTTACAGCATCACCAGCGGTGGTCAAACACTGGTTTCTGGCAGCAGCTTCACCAGCTCTGAAACCAAAGCATTTACTATCGGCGCTGGTAGCGGCGGTGGCGGCGGCGGTGGTTCCGGCGACCTTACCGGTTATTACCAAAACGCCTCCGGTTTAACTGGCTATGCTTTGAAAACCGCACTACACAACATCATCAAGACTCATACGTCCCAAGGGTATAGCGCTCTGTGGACTTTCTATAGCGCGAATGAGATCGACCGTTACTATGAAAATGATGGCACTATTTTGGACATCTATTCAGAAAACCCAACTGGCGGCGACCCATACAGCTACATTAAGAGCACTGATCAATGCGGCACATACAGCGGTGAAGGCAACTGTTACAACCGTGAGCACTCTTTCCCTCGTAGCTGGTTTGGTGGTGCTATTGAACCAATGAACTCAGATGTTCATCACATCTTTGCTTCTGACGGTTATGTAAACGGCAGACGTAGCAGCTTCCCATACGGTGAAGTCGGCTCTGCTTCTTACACATCAAACAACGGTTCTAAACTGGGTACAGGTTCAGGTATTGGCTACACAGGTACTGTTTTTGAGCCAATTGATGAATTCAAAGGTGACCTGGCTCGCGCCTACTTCTACATGGCAACGCGCTATGAAGACCGTATCGCAGGTTGGGAAACGAACAGCACCTCTTCAAATGACGTACTCAACGGCACAAATACGCAAGTGTTTGAAGCTTGGACGTTAGCAATGTTGAAACTGTGGCATACACAAGATCCGGTTAGTCAAAAAGAGATTGACCGCAACAATGCTGCACAAACCTTCCAAGGTAACCGTAATCCATTCGTTGACCATCCTGAATTCGTTACTGAAATCTGGGGCAACTAATTGATTTAGAAGAATTCACATCTTCGTTTTAAAAGGGAAGCTTCGACTTCCCTTTTTTATTGCAGTTATCGTTATGAAACATCTGAAAAGTGTTAAACCTGACAGGAGAATGAAACATTCTGTGCAAATATTGGTCTTATATTAAAAAAACAACATAGGATAAACTCAAATAGCAGCGCGATGAATAACATTGCGAGCCATGCCAAGAACCGCTAAGTTTAGATAAAGGGTGGAGGTAACTATGACAGCACTACGTTTATTCCTGTTTTTCGTGCTTGGCGCGGGACTATTGGGTTGCCAATCAACTCAGACAACTCAAGTACCAAGCGAGCAGAACATTCCTCAATTTCTGGATCTCTCATTTCCAGAGTACACCAAGGTTACTATCGAATCCCCCGAACAAATTTTTGCATTGAATGATGACGCAAAGCGCTTTGTCGCTCGCCGACTTCTCGGTGAAAAAGATCCTGCGGAGCGAATAGACAAGCTGCTAAAAGCCATTTTCGATCATTCGGATATCAATCTCTATTACCTGAACAATGCCAATACCATCGCAGCCGACACCTTTGATAATAAGGTTGCCAACTGTCTTTCCATGTCGATTATGACCTATGCCCTGGCAAAAGAAGCTGACTTAAATGTCGACTTTCAGGAGGTTCAAATTCCTGAATACTGGACACGTCGAGATGGCTACAGCTTTTTAAACGGTCATATCAACGTACGACTTACCCCCAAGGTCGGTAAGGATCAATATTATTTCAGTGCAACAGGCAAAATCGTTGATTTCTACCCTTTGGCGCGCAAGCAACACTTCCCTCAAAACGATGCCAAAGTGAATCGAATCATCGCCATGTTTTACAACAACAAAGGCGCTGACGCCCTGATACAAAAAGATTTCACTCAAGCCTATGCCTATTTTCGCAGTGCCATATTAAGCGACCTAAGTTTCCAGTCATCCTGGACAAACCTGGGTACGCTATATCGCATGACCGAACATTATGATTGGGCAGAAAAGACCTTTCTTCACGCCATTAAATTAGACGAAAATGATTTAACAGTATGGGAAAATCTGGCTTTGCTGCATAAGCGCCTAAACCGTTTCGATAAAGCAGACAAGATCATGGCGCGCATCGAAGAAAAACGAAAAGCGAACCCTTATTACCACTACATTTTGGGTGAAGAAATGCTGGACAAAGAAGAGTGGGAGCAAGCCATTACTCACTACAAACGCGCGATTCGCATTGATAATAGCAAGCACATGTTTTACTTCGGGTTAGCCAAAAGCTATTACGGCCTTGGTGACAAGGAACGCAGCCTTTACTACATGAAAAAAGCCGCTCGTAACGCTGACTACATAGATGAACGTGAGCGTTACCAAGGAAAAATGGATCTGTTAGCCAGCCTCTAGAGCCGAGCTATTTCGGCTCTATTCCTTCACCCCAAACTTTAGAACTCCCAATTTTCGATAGCTGTCAGCAACAGGAAATCGGGAGTTTTTTCTTCCGCTGATGAATTTTGCACCAATTGCTAACAAAGTCACAATTAATGCGCACCAAATCTGTGCATTATCGCAAGAAATATATTACACAAAACTCATAACCAATTGATTTTTAATAGATATATTTAATGGCACAAGTTTTGTTACATCCTGAACAAGAGTTATCAAGATCAAACACACTTATTTGGGAGCGATGTTATGAAACTAGTAAGTGCCATCATAAAGCCTTTTAAGCTCGATGATGTGCGAGAAGCCATCTCTGAAATCGGTATCGACGGTTTAACTGTCACCGAAGTCAAGGGCTTTGGTCGCCAGAAGGGACATACTGAACTATACCGTGGTGCAGAATATCAAGTGGATTTTCTACCGAAGATCAAACTCGAAATTGCTATACAGGATGATCATGTAGATCGATTGGTTGAAGCCATCGTTGATGCTGCCAAAACAGGCAAAATTGGTGACGGTAAAGTATTCGTCTATGACCTTGAGCACGCAGTTCGCATTCGTACAGGCGAAACTGACGGCGACGCAATTTAATTCCATTTGGAGGTTATATAATGGAACAGACTTATCACTTACAGTATGCACTAGACACCTTCTACTTCCTGATGTGTGGTGCATTGGTTATGTGGATGGCGGCAGGTTTCGCCATGTTGGAAGCCGGCTTGGTTCGCGCCAAAAACACCACTGAAATTCTGACCAAAAACGTCGCTCTTTATGCTATTTCCTGCACCATGTATTTGATCTGTGGTTACATGATCATGTACGACAAAACCCTGTTCCTATCAGGCATTGCAGATGTTGATGTAGCAGGTACATTAGCTGAATTCGCTGGTCGTGAAGACGGTTTTGAAGGCGGTGCGATTTACTCTGGCGCTTCAGACTTCTTCTTCCAGGTGGTATTCGTTGCAACAGCAATGTCTATCGTATCGGGTGCGGTTGCAGAACGTATGAAGCTTTGGACTTTCCTTGCATTCGCCGTTGTGATGACGGGTTTCATCTACCCAATGGAAGGTAGCTGGACCTGGAATGGCTCTGCGGTATTCGGTATGTACACACTTGGCGACCTAGGTTTCTCTGACTTCGCCGGTTCAGGTATCGTACACATGGCAGGCGCTGCTGCAGCTTTATCCGGCGTGCTTCTACTAGGCGCTCGTAAAGGTAAATACACCTCTGACGGTCGTGTAAACGCAATCCCGGGCTCTAACCTGCCATTAGCCACGTTGGGCACATTCATCCTGTGGATGGGCTGGTTCGGCTTCAACGGTGGCTCTGTATTGAAACTGGGCGATATTTCCAATGCCAACTCAGTAGCCATGGTTTTCCTTAACACTAATGCCGCCGCCGCAGGTGGTGCAATTGCAGCGCTATTGCTTGCCAAAGTCCTGTTTAAGAAAGCTGACCTGACAATGGCTCTAAACGGCGCATTAGCTGGCCTGGTTGCCATTACTGCAGAACCTTCTACTCCAACTGCATTACAAGCAACCATTATTGGTGCTGTAGGTGGTTTGTTGGTGGTGTTCTCAATCATTGGCCTGGATAAACTGAAAATCGACGATCCGGTTGGTGCAATCTCAGTACACGGTACAGTTGGCTTCTTCGGTTTAATGGTAGTGCCTTTCACTAACACCGAAGTGACTTTCTCTGGTCAGTTAATCGGCGCAGCCACTATCTTCATCTGGGTATTCGGCACTAGCTTCGTCACCTGGTTGGTACTGAAAGCAGTCATGGGTCTACGCGTAACTGAAGAAGAAGAATATAAAGGTTTGGATATCGTAGATTGTGGTTTGGAAGCATACCCAGACTTCAGTGTACGTCAGTAAGCTAAACCTATAGTTAACTCCGATAGCACTAAAATTATTAGAAGTACCTCCGCCGATATTTTTGTCCTGTGGAATATCGGCTCAAAGGATACCACCTCCGATCTTGTTAAGAGTTCGCCCGGCTAAAACCGGGCTTTTTATTTTCCGTACACAATGATTCAAACTGTTTGTTCACAAATTGATCGTAAATTGCCGCCATATCACCTCAAATAAATACCATCCCTATCTTCATGCTGGCATAGTTCATGAACAGTGCTAGTATTCCGTGCATACTTAATTGATGCACCTATGTTATTGAAATGCATTGATCTGTTGGGAGAAGTGAATGTTAAGAATTATCAGCAGCCTCATGGTTGCGCTTTTTTGTATGAGTTCGGCACAAGCTTATGACCGTGTGACCGGGAAACATTTCGCTAGTCGTTCAGAGGTCATCGCTCAACATGGCATGGCAGCCACCAGCCAACCACTGGCAACACAAGTTGCTCTGGATATTCTGAAACAAGGCGGTAACGCCATTGATGCAGCAATTGCAGCCAACGCAATGTTAGGTTTAGTGGAACCGACAGGCAATGGTATTGGCGGAGACCTGTTTGCGATGGTCTGGGATGCCAAAGGCAAAAAACTACATGGCCTGAATGCTTCCGGCCGCTCTCCCAAATCTTTGGAAATGAGCCACTTTAAATCCCTTGGATTAGAAAGCATTCCCTCTTATGGCCCTCTACCCGTGTCAGTTCCTGGTGCTGTCGACGGCTGGTTTGAACTACACAAAAAGTTCGGCAAGTTACCTATGTCTGAAGTGCTAGCACCAGCCATTCGTTATGCCAGAGACGGTTTCCCGGTTAGCGAGCTCATTGCGTATTATATGGATCGTTCAGTCGAACGATTGAGTAAGTATCCGGGATTCAGAGAAACCTACATGCCCAATGGCAGAACACCCCGTAAAGGCGAAATCTTTAAAAACCCCGGTTTGGCATCAACTTATGAAAAAATTGCCAGTGGTGGACGCGATGCCTTTTATAAAGGAGACATCGCTCGAATTATTGCTTCCTATATGAAAGAACAAGGAGGCTTTTTGTCTTATGAAGACCTTGCCAGCCACACCTCTGACTGGGTAGATCCGGTTTCCACCAATTATCGCGGTTATGATGTGTGGGAATTACCGCCAAACGGGCAAGGTATTGCTGCACTGCAAATTCTCAATGTTATGGAGCTTTATGATGTCGAAAGCATGGGCTTTGGCAGCGATGAATACATCCACACCTTCGTTGAAGCCAAGAAATTAGCCTTCGAAGACCGTGCCAAATACTATTCAGACATGGCCTTTAACCAAACCCCGGTTGATTGGCTGATCTCGAAAAAATATGCTCAACAACGTAAACAACTGATCGACGCCAACAAAGCAGCCAAACGTTACGACGCAGGCCCATACGAAGGTGACACCATCTACATGACCACTGCCGACAAAGACGGCAACATGGTGTCATTGATTCAAAGTAATTATCGCGGTATGGGCTCGGGCATGACACCACACGGGTTAGGCTTCATCATGCAAAACCGTGGCGAACTCTTCGCTTTGCAGGAAGACCACTTCAACGCTTATGCTCCCGGCAAACGTCCATTTCACACCATCATCCCGGCTTTTATCACTAAAAATGGTAAACCTTGGGTGAGTTTTGGCGTAATGGGCGGCGGCGCTCAACCACAGATGCACGCTCAAATCGTGATGAACCTGATCGATTTCGGTATGAACCTGCAAGAAGCTGGCGATGCGCCTCGCATTTTACATAGCGGCTCAAGCCAGCCAACAGGCGAAATCATGGAAGATGGCGGTTACGTAAGCCTGGAAAATGGATTCAGTGCAGGTACGCGCCGGGAACTAATAGAAAAAGGCCATGTGTTAAGAGAAGTTTCAGGCTGGTTTGGCGGCTACCAAGCCATCATGCGAGACCCCAAAACCGGTGTCTATTTCGGTGCCTCGGAAAGCCGTAAAGACGGGCACGCCGCAGGTTATTAACCCCTCTGATACGCTGAACCAAACAGCGCACTAAAAAGTAAGTTGAATTTGGCATCGGGTTAGGTATAACCTGATGCCCGTTTAAAAATCAATATATTCAACGCACTGGATAACCCTGCATGCCGCAAGCACAAAAAGGCATATGTGCCGAACCGAATCTGCACGCACTCTACCTGATGTTTAATGTTCATGAAGATCATGACGAAGAAGTTCGCCGTATTTTGGCGCAAATTCTCAATATTTTTGATCACTATGACGACGAACATTACGAGGCAATGGTGTCGGGTGTGATTGCTATCGGCAGTAACTACTGGATGGAATTGTACCCCGGCTTCTTACCCGCAGAGTTAGCCCCCTTTCCAGACATGCATTGTGAAGATCGACACGCCCCGGTAGTACCTTGCGACCTGTTCATTCAAATGCGCGCTGATCGCGCAGACATATGCCATGCAATGGGAACCGCCGTATACGACGCATTAAAGCCCCATGTAGAATTAGTCGAACAAATTAAAGGCTTCCGCTTTTTGGATGGGCGTGACCTGACCGGTTTTGTCGACGGCACAGAAAACCCCAAAGGCATGCACAAGCTCGACGTTGCTATTATCGGTGATGAAGATCCTGAATTTGCCGGTGGCAGTTATATCCACATCCAACGCTATCGCCATAATTTGAGCAAATGGAACCAATTGGATGTACCGCATCAAGAAGAAATCTTTGGTCGCACTAAAACCGACGACATTGAATTTGCCAGCGAGATGAAAAAGCCCTTTGCTCACACCAAACGCACTAATCTGAAAGATGCCAATGGCAATAGCATTGAAATTCTACGCCAAAGCATGCCGTATGGTGATATGAAAGAGCAGGGATTATTCTTTGTCTCTTGCGCAAAAAGCCCACAACCTTTTACCAAAATGCTGGAAAGCATGATCTTCGGTGATGCCCACGGCAACTACGACAAGCTCATGGACTACACTACCGCAGAAACGGGCGCGGCTTTCTTCGCTCCGTCAGTAGATTTTCTTAAATTTCAGGGAATGTCTTAGTTCGTCTTAGAATGCCTTTAGAATGGGAGAAGGTGCCGCATAGAACCACGCGGCACATAAACCTGAACTGCGCGGCTCAGGTTAAATACAAACTTTAAAAAGCAACCTCAAACCCCACCTGATTAATATCCACTTCGGTGACTTTGCCATACTTTTTCAGCACATCACGGATTTCATCACCTTTACCAATCACCATAAATTGCAGGTTATCCTGAGGAAAGTAGGTGTTGATAAGCTCTTTGGTCTTTTTCAGGGTGAGGCTATCCACCTTTTCCTGAAACTGGTTAATGAAGTCTTTGTCGTAGCCATAAATAAACATGCCTTGTAATAAACTGGCGAGTTGCTCACTGGTTTCAAATTTCGGTGGAAACTGGCCTTTTACGTAGGCTTTAGCTGAACTTAGCGTCTCGGCATCAATGCCTTTTTCCCACAAACGAGCATAGGTTTTTAGTGCCAAATCAATCGCTTCTTCTGTCGTTTTAGTATCGGTAAAGGTTGATATGTGGAAACTACCCGCCACCTTATGAACGTTAAAACTACTACGAGCACCATAGGTTAACCCTGCGTTAACGCGCAATTCGTCATTTAACCAGGAAGTAAAACGGCCGCCCAATATGGTATTAACCACAAACAAAGGAATGTATTCTTTGTTGCTGTATTCAATTCCATGTCCACCAATATAAAAGGTGCTTTGGCGAGAATCGGATTTATTCACTAACAACACACGGCTTTGAGTTAACTTTGCTGGGCGATTCAGTGACACTTTTTGTAATTTTTCAGACTCAAGTGCTTTGCCTTTCCAGTGACCAAACAAGGATTTAATTTGCTGCAACATATCTTTACTATCGAAGGCTCCCACCATAATAACTGCGGTATTTTCTGGTCGATAGAATGAATGATAAAACTGCCACAAGGATTGGATCGTGAGTTGTTTAACGGAATCTTGAGTACCGTTAACGATATTACTGTACGGCGAATCGGCGTAAATCATTTGATGAAAGTAATCGGTTGCAACACTTTGGGGACTTTCCTTACGTTGCATTAATTCATCAATATGACGTTTCTGGTGCTTGGAGAATTCTTCTTCGTTAAATACCGGACGTTGAAGCAAATCAGCAAGCACGGGCAGCACATCTTTACTGTCTCGAGCCAGAAAAGAAGCACTTAATGCGCTATATTCCAAGCTGGCATCGGCACCAACTTCTGCACCGCGAAATTCAAGAAATTGTTCCAGCGCTTGTTTTTCGAGCTTTTCTGTACCAAACATTAATCCTTGCGCTGTCGCCTGAGCCAAACCTGCCAGCTTTCCATCTTCAACAGCACCGGCATTGACAACAATATTCACATCAATGGTAGGTACTTCATGTTGTTCCATTAAATAAACCGTTAAACCATTATCCAGAGTCAACTGTTGATAATCAGGCAAACTAAAACTTGTCGTTTCAGCTCTGGCAACAAAGCTAAAGCCAATCAAGAGCAAAGAAATAACGCGATATTTAGAGATCAAATTCATCACTATCCTCCCTGGAATCCAACACACCTACGGTACGGTTTTTCTTGGTGAGATAAGTAGCCGCTACTCGTTGAATGTCGGCAGCTGTCACTTTGGCAAAATCATTTGGAGCAGAGAACATCTTGCGATAACTACCATGATAGATCTCATAGTTCCCCAACAAATTCGCGCGATCACTGATAGTGGCAATGTCGCGATAAAAAGCGACTTCACGCTGGTTTTTCGCACGCTGCAACTCTTCTTCTGTTACTCCGTGTTTTGCAACACGGGCAATTTCCTTGAGAACAGCGGTTTCCAGCTCAGCGGCAGATACCCCTTGACTGGCAATGGCATAAAGATAAAAAAGATTAGGGTCGATACTATCAGGAACATCAGTGCCAACATCCATTGCCAACTCATTTTCGTGCACCAATTTAGACACTAAGCGAGAACTGTTGCCTTCGGTCAGAATGTCAGAAAGCAGTACCAAGGGATAAAAGTCTTTATGCTGGTTCGCCGGAATATGATAGCCCATCATAATGTTAGGGGATGTCACCGATGGCTTATGCACATAGACTCTGCGCTCCCCTTTCTGTTCAGGTTCAACAGTGTGAACAGACTTGGGTTCTTCCTGTTTGGGAATAGACTCAAAATGCTTCTTCGCCAATTGCTTTACATTATCAGCCTTGACGTTACCAACAACGATGGCAACCGCATTATTCGGCGCATAATAGATTCGATGGAATTCTTTCAGGTCTTGCATCGTCCAGTTTTCAATGTCCGACGCGTGACCAATAATAGGCCAACTATAAGGGTGAGCTCGAAAAGCGGCACTCTTCACCTCTTCCCAAATAGTTCGATAATTGGAATTTTCCAATCCGGTTAAACGCTCAGATGTCACCACTCCGCGTTCACTCTCTACAATATTGGGATCCAGAGACAAGCTGGCAATACGGTCTGCTTCCAGTTCAAACATCTTGTCCAAACCATCAGCCGGGAACCATTCCATATAGGCGGTAACGTTCTCCGAGGTGTAGGCATTGTTGGAACCGCCATGCGCTTCCATCACCTTATCGAACATTTTCGGCCCGTACTTTTTCGCTCCATTAAACATCATGTGCTCAAAAAAATGGGCTATTCCCGTGGTGCCTGGGGCTTCATTACGAGAGCCCACTTTCCAGAAAATATACAAGGTTGCATTGGGAATGGAATCGTCTTCCATCACCAAAAACTTCATGTCGTTTTTAAGAGTAAACGTATGAACATCGTCGACAGTCACTGCCGAACCTGCTTGAGATAGAAGAAGAGTAAAAACCAACAAGCAGGGTTTGAGTATTTTGAGTCGCATTTTATCACCAGCTTCCGTACAACAACCGACAAGCACGACTCACATCTATACATCATTGGGTTTAAACAAAATTAAACCCGAAAATCACACTCGTCGGTTAATTATTTTAATCGCGCCAGCGTCTGGTTATATCAGAGTATGCATCAATGCGTCTATCTCTAAAGTATGGCCAAATGCGTCTGACCGATTCACATCGTTGCATATCGAGTTCAACAACAAGGTTGCATTCCTCGTCAGAAGGCGCTTTAGCCAATACTTCACCTTGAGGGCCACTAATAAAACTTTGTCCCCAAAATTGAATTCCAGGATAGCCGTCAATGGGTGAAGCTTCAAAGCCGGTTCTATTAGCAACGATCACAGGTACAGAATTCGCCACGGCATGACCACGTTGAACAGTAAACCAGGCGTCATGCTGACGTGCTTGCTCTTCTGGCGTGTCTGTCTTATCCCAACCAATAGCGGTTGGATACAGCAGGATCTCAGCGCCCGCCATTGCCATCAAACGAGCCGCTTCGGGATACCATTGATCCCAACACACTAATACACCTAACTTGCCGACACGGGTTTGAATAGGCTCAAAACCCTGATCGCCCGGAGTGAAATAGAACTTTTCATAAAAGCCCGGATCATCAGGAATGTGCATTTTGCGATACTGTCCAACCATCCCTTCTTTACCGTCAAACACCACTGCGGTGTTGTGATATAAGCCTGCACTGCGCTTTTCAAATAAGGAAGTCACCAACACGATATCCAAATCAGCCGCTAACTGACCAAAGAAATCAGTTGCCGCGCCGGGAATGGTTTCTGCCAAATCGAAATACTCGGTATTCTCTTCCTGACAAAAATACAAGGTGCTATGTAATTCTTGCAGCAACACCAGTTTGCAGCCTTCATCCGCCAATTTTTTAACTTCTTCAGCCGTACGTCGCCAGTTGGCCTGTTTGTTGTTATCAGCAACAGCTTGTTGCACCAAGCCTACTTTGAGCAGGTTGCTTGAATTACTCATAAATGTGGATCCCCGAGTTCGCTAATTGGGTTATCTCTGGTTTGAATGTACCGCAGGGTACTTGCATGGAAATGCAGTGTAAACTGCCAAATTGTTGTACCAAGGGGCGACAATTAATGGCAACTACCGTGAAATCAGGGTAAGCCTGCTTTAATACCTCAATCGCGGCTTCGTCTTCCTTCTCGCCATAAACGGGAGCCAGAACGACGCCATTGCTGATTAGATAGTTCGCATAAGAAGCAGGTAAGCGCTCACCATCTTCATTCTCGATGTAAGGCAAGGGCAATTCAAAAATTTTATGCTCAGGTAACTGAGCCTTCGCTTCGTTCACCAGAGCACTTAAGCCTTCATAATGACTGTCGTCAGGTCGATTAAAACAGGATTGAATAACCAGCCCTTTGGCTTGGGTAAAGCGCACCAAGGTATCGATATGTCCGTCAGTATCATCACCTTCCAGATGACCATGTTTAAAGATCGTCACCTGCTTGGCACCCAACGCTTGTTGCAATAACTGTTGGTTTTTTTGTAGTTCAAACTGCCCATTACGTTCTGGGTTGGATAAACATAACTCGGTCGTTAATAGATGGCCTTCGTCATCAATTTCTACCGCGCCGCCTTCCAGCACAAAATCAACCACTTGCATAGGCTGCTGACATAATGTCGCCAACACCATTTCGTTCATCTGATTGTCTTTACTGGCATTAAACTTGTTACCCCAACCATTAAAACGAAAACTCACAGGCTGAAATTCACCATTTTTCGTACAGGTTAGAAAGCCATAGTCGCGGATCCATGTGTCATTGTAATCCGCAGGAAGCAGAAGTAATTTGGTAATAGATTCCGGCATCGTCTGCGCAATAAGCTGCTGACAAGCTTCGATTTCTTGTTCCCGGATCAACATCACAACCGGTGTGTTGTTGCCATTCAAGGTACTAATAATATTCAAATAAGTCTGGCGCACATCAGCAAGCCAAGGCTGCCAATCAGTTTGTGCATCAGGCCAGGACAATAACACGGCTTCTTGTGTATGCCATTCAGGTAATAATTGCTGCATTGAGGTGTTTTGAAAATTGACAAAGAAAATTGCACGAATTGTAGCAGTGAGAGCTTGCTGCCGCAAAATAGCAAATGCATGAACGCGTAAGAAAATAGTATGATGGCAAACAGATTAAAAGTTTAATCTGTCATGGAGCAGAACGATGCCGGCAATTTGGATTTCTACTTTCACAGCAGTATTGATTTGGTCAGGGATAAATCCCAAAGACCAATTCACATGGTTCATGGAAGTTCTTCCTGCACTCATAGGCGCTGTCGTGCTTGCTTTAACCTATCGTTCTTTTCGGCTAACGCCCTTACTTTATATCCTTATTCTATTTCATTGCCTGATTTTAATGGTTGGTGGGCACTACACTTACGCCGAAGTACCTCTTTTCGACCACATCAGGGATATCTTTGACAGCAGTAGAAATAACTATGACAAAGTTGGTCACTTTGTTCAGGGTTTTGTTCCCGCAATCATCGCTAGAGAAATTGTTCTGAGAAAGAAAATTATCAGAGGAAATGCATGGCAATTTTTCTTTATTGTCAGTTTCTGTCTCGCCTTTAGTGCGTTTTATGAACTGATTGAATGGTGGGTGGCATTAGCTACGGGGGAAGGAGCAGAGGCATTTCTGGGAACCCAAGGCTATGTCTGGGATACCCAGTCAGATATGGGGTTTGCGATGCTTGGCGCGATCATTGCCCTGACAACATTAAGCAAACTGCATGATAAGCAGCTTAAGACGGTTAACTAACCAGAGCTGGCAAAGAATAAAAAAGGGTTGCCGAAGCAACCCTTTGTGAATTTTTAATCATGAGATAATCAGGCTTATCAAACGCCCAAATAATCCATAATGCCGTCGGCAGCTTTACGCCCTTCATCAATGGCGGTGACCACCAAATCAGAGCCGCGAACCATATCACCACCCGCGAAGATTTTCGGGTTAGAGGTTTGGAATGCGTATTTGCCACCAGCAGGTGCGCGCACTCGTCCTTTTTCATCCAATATAATACCGAAGTCGCTAAACCAGTTAGCCGGGCTGGGTTGGAATCCAAAAGCGATAATGACTGCATCCGCAGGAACAATGTGTTCAGAGCCAGGCACGGTTTGCGGGCTGCGACGCCCAGCACTGTCGGGCGCGCCCAATTCGGTTCTAACACATTTCACACCACAGGTATTGCCATTCTCATCAAGGGCAATATCCAACGGTTGAACGTTGAATTGAAACTCAACCCCTTCTTCACGAGCATTTTGCACTTCACGGCGAGAACCAGGCATGTTCTCCTCGTCACGGCGATAAGCACAAATAACTTGCTCCGCGCCTTGACGCACAGACGTACGCACGCAGTCCATGGCAGTGTCACCACCGCCAAGCACCACCACCTTTTTGCCTTCCATACTGATGTAATCGTTGGGATCTTTTTCCAGACCCATCACGCGGTTGGTATTGGCAATCAGGAAAGGTAACGCGTCATACACGCCGGGAGCCGATTCGTTATCGAATCCACCTTTCATGTACTTGTAAGTTCCCATTCCCAGGAACACGGCATCGTATTGATCCAGTAAATCCTGGAAGCTCACGTCTTTGCCAATCTCGGTATTGAGCACAAACTCAACGCCCATGCCTTCAAAGATGTCGCGGCGACGCTGAATCACTTCTTTTTCCAACTTGAATGAAGGAATACCAAAGGTTAACAAGCCGCCAATTTCTGGGTATTTGTCGAAGACCACAGGCTTCACACCGTTACGTACCAGAATATCGGCACAAGCGAGCCCGGCAGGGCCAGCTCCAACGATAGCGACTTTTTTATCTGTCGCGACCACTTCCGACATATCCGGGCGCCAACCCATTGCGAATGCGGTATCAGTAATATATTTCTCAATACTGCCAATGGTAACCGCACCAAAATCTTCATTGAGCGTGCAAGCGCCTTCGCACAAACGATCTTGCGGACATACGCGTCCACAGACTTCAGGCAAGCTGTTTGTTTTGTGTGATAACTCCGCAGCTTCAAGAATTCGTCCTTCGTTCGCCAACTTCAGCCATTGAGGAATGAAGTTATGCACCGGACATTTCCACTCACAATACGGGTTGCCACAGTCCAGACAACGATCGGCCTGACCTTCGGTTTGCGATTGCGATAGTGGATGATAGATCTCGCCAAACTCTGCACGACGCACGTCAATAGGCTTCTTCGGCGGATCGATACGTTCAACATCTACGAATTGATATACATTCTTTGCCATTATTCTGCCTCCCTACTGTGCCTGAATCCGCAGTTCTTCTGTAGAACGGCTGATATGACCCAGCAGGCTCTTAACGTCACTGGTTTTAGGTTTAATCAAACGGAATTTACCTAGATATTCATTGAAATTAGTCAGAATATCCAACGCTCGACGACTACCGGTTTCCGCATAATGTTGATTAATCAAACCACGTAAATGCTCAATCAAAATGTTCTTGTCTTCAATGCTCAAGGCTTCAACCAGCTCTTGGTTGATACGGCGTTCAAGGTCATTGTCCTCGTCCAGTACGTAGGTGAAACCACCTGTCATACCTGCACCAAGGTTAACGCCGACTTTGCCCAGGATCACAATAATGCCGCCTGTCATATATTCACAAGCGTTGTCACCAACACCTTCAACGACAGCAACCGCGCCCGAGTTACGCACAGCAAAGCGCTCACCCGCAGTGCCTGCGGCGAACAACTTACCGCCAGTCGCACCATACAAACAGGTATTACCCATGATGGCGCTTTCATGGCTGATATAGTCCACGTTGCGAGGCGGATAGATGACCAGCTTGCCGCCTGTCATACCTTTGCCCACATAGTCGTTGGCATCACCAACAAGCGTCATATGCAAACCACCCGCGTTCCAAACGCCAAAACTCTGGCCTGCCGTACCGGTTAAATTAACATTCACCGGATAATCGGCCATGCCTTGGTTGCCATGATGCTCAGCAATAAAACCTGACATCAAAGCCCCGACAGAACGGTCGGTATTGCGCACAGAATAATTCAGCGTTTGACCCGACTTGTTCAACACGGCGTCTTTGGCATCTGCCAAAATCTGCAAGTTCAATTCGCCCTTATCCAAAGGCTGGTTGGTGGTTTCTGAACAGAACAAACGTGTGTGAGAACCCTCTTCCGGTTTTTCCAGAATCGGAGATAAATCCAGTCTATTCTGCTTGGCATTGATGCCATCCAACACTTGCAAATATTCGGTTTTGCCAATGATATCCTGCAAACTGCGCACACCAATCGAGGCCAAAATCTCACGCACTTCCTGAGCAATAAACTGGAAGTAGTGCATGACCATTTCTGGCAAACCAATAAAGTATTCGCTACGTAGTTTTTCGTCTTGAGTTGCCACGCCTGTCGCGCAGTTATTCAAATGGCAAATACGTAAGTATTTACAACCTAACGCCACCATTGGGCCAGTACCAAAGCCAAAGCTTTCTGCTCCGAGCATTGCGGCTTTCACCACATCCAGTCCGGTTTTCAAACCACCGTCGGTTTGAACACGTACCTTATGGCGCAAGCCATTTTCAACCAAAGCTTGTTGAGTTTCCGCCAAACCTAATTCCCAAGGACAACCGGCATATTTAACCGAAGTTAGTGGGCTTGCCCCTGTACCACCGTCGTAACCAGAGATGGTTATCAAATCGGCATAGGCTTTGGCAACGCCCGTGGCAATAGTGCCAACACCAGGTTCGGAAACCAGCTTCACAGAAATCAAGGCTTTCGGGTTGATTTGCTTCAAGTCGAAAATCAGCTGTGCCAAATCTTCGATAGAGTAAATATCATGATGTGGCGGTGGAGAAATCAGGGTTACGCCCGGTACAGAAAAGCGCAGTTGAGCAATATAGTTATTCACCTTATCACCCGGTAACTGCCCGCCTTCGCCCGGCTTCGCACCTTGAGCGACTTTAATCTGAATAACTTCGGCATTCATCAGGTAATGCGGAGTTACACCGAAGCGCCCCGAAGCCACCTGCTTGATTTTCGAATTACGTTCAGTACCAAAACGCTTGGGATCTTCGCCACCTTCACCTGAGTTAGACTGACCGCCCAAACGGTTCATGGCAATCGCCAAGGCTTCGTGGGCTTCAGGACTCAATGCCCCGATAGACATTGCTGCCGTATCAAAACGCGGATAGAGGTTTTCAGCGGGTTCAACTTCCGAGATATCAATCGCTTGATGCCCTTTAGTAATACCAAGCAAATCACGGAAATGCGCAGGCTGACGTTCATTCACCAGTTCTGCGAAGACTTTGTAGTCTTCGTAATTACCCGTTTGAACTGCCTTTTGTAGTGTCGTGACAACATCAGGGTTGTAAGCATGGTATTCACCACCGTGAACATATTTCAACAAGCCGCCATGTCTGATGCTCTTACGATTAACCCAGGCAACGCGGTTAAGGTTTATTAGATCCTGTTCAAAATCATCAAAGCCTGCGCCCTGAATACGGCTTGGTACGCCTTTAAAACAAAGTTCCATGACTTCGTTAGAAATACCAATAGCTTCAAACAGTTTGGAACTACGATAGCTGGCAACCGTCGATATGCCCATCTTGGACATGATCTTGTATAGCCCTTTGTTAATGCCTTTACGGAAATTAACAATGGCTTGCAAGTAGCTAATGTTCAGCTCGCCTTTTTCCACCATTTGCTCAATGCTTTCATAAGCAAGGAATGGATAGATTGCTGTAGCACCCAAGCCCAGCAATACCGCAAAATGATGCGGATCACGAGCCGAAGCGGTTTCTACCACGATATTGGCATCACAACGTAAGGCTTTATCAATCAAACGACGCTGTACTGCACCCACCGCCATCGCCATTGGAACAGGAATTTTATCTTTTCGAATTTGACGATCCGACAAAATAATAAAGGCGGCATTCTTCTGTTTGATCAGGTATTCAGCTTCGTCACAAATGCGTTCAATCGCGCGCTTCAAACCTTCATCAGCTTTGTAGTTCAGGTCGATGTATTCGGAATAGTAATGCTGAGGATCAAACTCTCTAAGCTGTTTCAAATCGGTATAAGTCAGTATGGGTGACTCAAATAATACCCGATCGGCATATCCAGATGTTTCGCTGAATACGTCTTTTTCCCGACCAATACAGGTTGCCAACGACATAACGTGGTTTTCACGCAGTGGATCTATTGGCGGGTTGGTTACCTGGGCAAATTGCTGCCGGAAGTAGTCGTAAATAATACGCTGTTGGCTGGACAAAACCGCCATTGGCGTATCGTCACCCATAGAACCAACCGCTTCCTGACCATCACTGGCCAATACTTTGACCACTTGTTGCAGTTCTTCATAGCTGTAACTGAACTGCTTGTGGAAAGTGGCCAGCATGTTGTCATCGAAAGCACGTTTACCTAACAAGCTGTGATCCACTTCTTCGATGCACTTCAGCTTACGAATGTGCTTGTTGATCCATTCGCGATAGGGCAAGCGCTGCTTAAGATCTTCATCAATCTCATTGCTACGCCAGATTTTTCCGGTTTTGGTATCAACGGCAAGCATTTCGCCCGGGCCTACACGACCTTTTTCAACAACGTCTTCTTGCTTGTAATCCCAGATACCAACTTCTGATGCCAAGGTAATAATGTCATCTTTCGTGATGACATAACGCGCTGGACGCAAACCGTTTCTGTCTAGGTTACACGCCACATGGCGACCATTGGTTAGAACGATCCCCGCCGGGCCGTCCCAAGGCTCCATGTGCATGGAGTTAAACTCGTAGAAGGCTTTTAGGTCTTCGTCCATGGTGTTGTCGTTTTGATAGGCTGGCGGAACCAACAAACGCATGGCACGGAACAAGTCCATCCCACCCGCTAAAAACAACTCCAGCATATTATCCAACGAGGATGAATCCGACCCGGTTTCATTGACAAAAGGTGCGGCATCGTGCAAATCAGGAATTAAAGGCGTGCGGAACTTGTAGGTTCTGGCATTTGCCCAATCACGGTTGCCACGGATAGTATTGATTTCACCATTATGTGCCAAAAAGCGGAATGGTTGCGCCAGAGGCCAACGGGGTAATGTGTTGGTAGAAAATCGTTGATGGAAAACACAAATACTGGCTTCCAGCTTTTCATTCGCCAAATCGAGATAAAAGGTTGGTAAGTCTTTAGGCATTACCAGACCCTTATAAACAGTTACCAGTGCAGATAATGATGAAATATAGAAATCTTCATCTTCTGCCAGTCGTTTCTCTGCTCTGCGACGAGCCATATATAAGCGGCGTTCCAGATCGTGCTCGCGCCAACCTTGTGGCCCGTTCACAAAAACCTGTTCAATTTGCGGTAAGCATTCACTAGCCAAATCCCCTAAAATAGTAGGATCGGTAGGTACAACACGCCACCCAAGCACTGCAAGGGTTTCTTTTTCTAACTCTTCGGTAAGGGCGCGTCGAGCAGCTTCAGCACGTTCTTCATTTTGACTAAGAAAAACCATGCCAACAGCATAATTCTTGGCGAGTTTCCAACCATGCGCTTCGGCAACTTCCTGGAAGAATGAGTCGGGTTTTTGCAATAGCAAACCACAACCATCACCGGTTTTACCATCAGCTGCAATACCACCTCTATGCTGCATTCGATCAAGAGCATGGATGGCTGTTTTAACCAAATTATGGCTGGCAGTACCTTGGATATGGGCAATTAATCCAAAGCCACAATTATCCCGAGAATCATTCGGGTGATACAGTTTCATTAAGCTTCAACTCCTCAACCATGGACTGGGTAGGGTAAGAAAGTGGTTTTCAAAGTATCAGTTGTCGCTATGCTTCGAGTTTGGCATATGTTTTGCGTTCAATTTACCTGCGACCATTATCAAATATAGTCGAGATCAATCATTCAAGCTCGAAATCCTGTTTCTGCCGTATTGTTATAATTGTGATTGTATTTGGAGCATTTGCGACACTGAATTCCACACATCTTGTCCACGTCCGCGTCTAATACGCCTGTGGCACAACCCCACAGCATCTGCAATTTGCTCTCTAAATAACCAGTAGAAGTACGAATCTTTATGCATATTTCTCAAACTGGGCTAGACAACATACATTCTTATAATTAAGAAATCAATTCTCCCTCAATGCAAAAACTTAGTGATTTAATGCTACGAACCGGTGCAATGCAGCCAAATAGTGCAATAAAATCCTAAAAAAGCGCCAATTATGTGAGACTTCTTCTCTATCCTACTCACACCTTACTACCCTATATTCTTAAAACTTATTCTCACTATAAAATAGTTATACCCTTTTGATGCATAGGTACCCACCTTACAAATGACTTGCCCTCATTAATTCCTGAACGCTGATGCTTTGGTCATACTTAAATTCCTGATAGGATGCGTGCACTTTTTCTATTGCCCTTTTATCTATAGAGAGTTTTGGTCATGTCTCCTCCACACGACAATATGGATACATTAGCGCTACGTTTAGCTCAGTGGATTAGTCGCATCGGCGCATTTAAAAGCAGCTTCGCACTATTAATGATTTTGCTTGGCCTCAGTGTTCTGGGCTCTCATATATTGCGCATATTTCTGTCTGCAGATAACAATACCGAAGACTTTGTTATTGCGGTGATCTTGACGCTAATCGTCGCCCCCTGGGTATTGCTGTTTTTCAGTGGTCTGGTTAAGCAATTAGTGCGCTCCAAAGAGTCATTGCAAATGGCGATAACTGAGCTGGAGCGTTTACGCGCTCAAGATCAGCATGAAGCAGGTCAATTACGAGGAGATATTGATCGACTCAGTCTGGAAATTGAAAAGCGCCAACAAGTTCAGCTCGATCGTGAAAAGGTATTTGCTGAGCTGGAAGACCAAATGCAAAGCCGTTCGGAGAAAGAACAGCAAGCGTTACGCCTCTCTACCCTTTTGCGCTCTATTATTGATGCTTCACCGGATTTGATTTATTACCGAAATCAGGAAGGTAAGTTCGCGGGATGTAACCGCGTCGCAGAGCAGCTAACCGGAAAATCCGAAGAAGAGCTGATTGGCTTAAGCCCTCATGAGGTTTACGACGAAGAATTAGCCAGCCAGGTGGTCGCCAGTGATAACGAGGTATTGGAAAGCAATGCCAGTATCACCGAAGAGCTTTGGTTGCGCTTTGCCGATGGACGTCGCCGTTACTACGAAATGCGTAAAGTACCATTTTTCGATCCTAATGGTGTGCGCTTAGGCTTACTGGCTTTCGGTCGAGATATAACCGAACGTAAACAAGCCGAAGACGCTATCGCCAAGGCCAGCAAAGACAAAACCGCCTTTATCGCGACCATTAGCCATGAATTACGCACGCCGCTTAACGGCATTGTTGGCTTAAGCCGAATGCTGCGTGACACAGAGCTATCGAAAGAGCAGTTCAACTGGGTAAGTACCGTTTATGCCAGCGCTATCACGCTTGGTAATATCTTTAATGACATTATCGACCTGGACAAACTGGAACGAGACCGATTGGAATTGTCCCTGAAAACCGTCTCTCTGAGCGATTTTGCCAGCGAAATCGGCAGCGTTATCGAGTTATTGGCAGCAGATAAAGGGTTGAAATACGAAACACACATTGTTGATCCTCTTCCTGAATTTGTGGAAGTGGATGGTACACGTCTACGTCAAATCCTCTGGAACTTGCTATTTAATGCGGTGAAATTCACACCTCAAGGCATGGTAAGTTTAAGCGTTGCGGCCACACAACCAGAGAATGATCAGTGCCTGGTGAAATTTCAAGTTTCTGACTCAGGCATTGGCATCCCGGCTTCCGAAGTCGATAAAATCTTCGCCATGTATTATCAGGTGGATAGCCCTAACCATAAAAGCGCTACAGGCACAGGGATTGGTTTGGCTATTTGTCACCAATTAGTGTCCATGATGAATGGCAATATCACTGTTGATAGCAAGGTGGGTAAAGGTACAACCTTTACTGTCGAATTACCGGTGGAAGTGAGTCACACAGGAATGAAGGTAGAGAAGTTGTTAGTCAAAGGACTCAACATTCTACTGGTGGAAGATATTCATCTGAATGTGATGGTCGCCAAAGCCTTGCTGGAAAAACTGGGGCAACATGTTGATGTGGCAATGGACGGCGCGGAAGCGTTGGAGAAAGCCAGAGCCAATCAGTACGACTTGATCCTGCTGGATATTCAGCTACCCGATATGAACGGCTTTGAAGTAGCCAGCAAGTTCCATGAAGAAGACCTGGTCAGTGGTACACATATTGTTGCCCTGACCGCGAATGTCATTAAAACACGCCAGGAATATCTGGATAACGGTATGGATGACGTTATCGCCAAACCCATCAAGAAGAGCCGAGTTATTCAGGTATTCAACCAGTTATTTGCCGATCACGAGCCACCAGCCATCGAGCAAGAGCCAGTAGCACAGCCTATTGAGAACAAGTTAGGCGCGGTTCTGGATATGGAATTATTGAATACCCTGGTAGAGACCATTGGCATTGATATGGTCATCAACAGCTTAAATGTATTCAAACAGAGTATGCCGGGCTATGTGGAAATGCTGAAGCTGAGTTTGAGTGCCGAAGAGAAAGATGAAGTCTGTTCTCATGCCCACAAAATCAAAGGAGCAGCAAGCTCAGTTGGGTTGACTGGCGTGCAGAAAGTGGCGAACCAAATCCAGCAAGGAGACCACCCGGCCTGGTGGCAAAATGTTCATGACTGGGTCGAAGAGCTGGAACAGGCTTACGAACATGATATGCAGATTCTGGAATCCTGGTTACAGGAACAAGAGCAGGAAAACTAAGAATTAACTCGAAGCTTAGGCTTAGAAGGATTAGACAAGAAAGATTGTCGCAGTGCCAAGGAAGGCGAAGATTCCAACAATATCCGTTACTGTCGTTAAAATCACACTACCGGCCAATGCCGGGTCGATATTCACTTTCTTCATCGCCAATGGCAACACAGCACCCGCCAAGCCAGCGACCACCATATTAATCAACATAGCGAAAGCGATAATAATCCCCAAGGTTAGATCTTGCTTCCAAATGGCAACAACCGAGGCAATTAACAAGGCCCACATCAAGCCATTCAATAATCCGATAGCCAGTTCTTTTCCAACCAACCAGCGAGAGTTAGCCGAGCCTACATGCCCCAAGGCCATACCACGGATAACCAGAGTTAAGGTCTGGTTTCCGGCAACACCGCCCATACTGGGCACAATGGTGTTGAGAATCGCCAGCACTGCCAGTTGGCTCAAAATCTCTTCAAACATGTTGCTAACAGCGGCGGCCATAATCGCAGTAATAAGGTTAACCCCCAGCCATACTGAACGGCGTTTGGTACTTTTAACCACGGGAGCGAAGGTATCTTCCTCGTCATCCAAACCCGCCATACTCATCATGGAGTGCTCCGCGTCTTCACGGATGATATCAACCACGTCGTCAATGGTAATACGCCCGACCAGAATGCCAGATTCATTCACAACCGGTGCCGATATCCAGTTGTGGCGTTCAAACAGTTTGGCAATCTCGCCTTCAACCATATCTACAGGAATGGTCAGTGGCTCTTCGTCCATCACTTCATCAACCGTGCTGTCTGGAGCACTGGTCAATAAGCGCGGCAAAGAGATTGTGCCAATCAACTTGTCATGACGGTTAGTCACATAGAGAGTATCTGTGCCTTCCGGAATTTCACGCTTCAACCGCAAATAACGTAAAATAACGTCGATTGTGACTTCCGGACGCAGCGTAATGGTGTCGGTGTTCATGATGAAGCCAGCAGTTCCTTCACCATAAGAGAGGGCTTGCTCAGCGCGAACACGATCCTGGGTATCCATGCGGCGCAAAACATCTTGCACCACCTTATCGGGTAGACCATTCAGCAGTTCTGCAAGGTCATCGGTATCCATGTCTTCCAGCGCTTCGGCCAGCTTATCTGGAACCATGGTTCGGATGATGCCGTTACGTACATCTTCCGAAAGTTCTTCTAATACGTCACCGTGAAAATCAGGATCGAGGAGTTGCCATAGCACCGCACGGCTTTTAATTGGGGAGGCTTCCAGAAGCAGGGCAACATCAGCAGGAGCCATATGTTGAAGCATCTTACGGACATGAACATACATACCACTGCCAAGAGCCTGATTAATCGACTCTAGCTGTTCGGCAACATGTTGTCTTTCGAGTGCTTCTGCCATGTCATCCCTTGTGGAAGTTCAGGTTTAATTATGTGATAAAACCGATATGAGAAACCTGAGTAATGAATTCATTATTATTATTCAGATGACGATAGTATGACTTCGCCAACGTTTTGTTTTATCTGACTAATTCGTTTGTTGGTTAGGTCTGCTTAACCTGCTCTTATAGCCGTATAGTCTATAACAAGTGTAGCAAGAAAGGTACGGGTGTTATTCTTCTTCGTTGAATTTTGCCGTAATGAGCTCTTCAATCGCAGCTAAAGCCATTTCAGCATCTTCACCTTCCGACACGACCGTCACTTCTTTACCCTGATAGCTTTCCAGCATCATCAGGCCCAAAACACTGGCGGCAGAAGCAGTTTTGTCTCCCTGTATCAGGGTGATTTCAGCTTTAAACTGTTGGGCGACTTTAACAAGCTGCGTTGCAGCGCGAGCATGTAAGCCCAGTTTATTTACAATAACAAGATTCTTTTCCAGTCTCATACACTCACTCACTTCAATCTTACAGGGTAGATTGGCATTAACTGCTTAATTCGCGGTGTCTCACTTGTACATCTGGATGAGAGGCTTTAAATACATTAGCTAACATTTCGACGACATATACCGAACGGTGTTGACCACCAGTGCAACCAACGGCGACAGTAACATAGCTGCGATTATTGCGTTCCAAATGCGGTAACCAGGTCGCAATTAAACTTTGGATTTGCCAGACAAATTTGGCAACGATTGGTTGAGAACCAAGAAACACCTGAACAGGTGAGTCAAGGCCGGTTAATGGCTTAAGTTCAGGTTCCCAATGAGGGTTGGGTAAAAAACGGGCATCAAACACATAATCGGCATCTTTAGGAATACCGTGCTTGAAGCCAAAAGATTCAAATACCAACACTAATCTTGAGCTTTTCTTGCCCAAAATGCGCTCTCGCACTAATTCTGCCAATTGATGAACCGATAGCTTGTCGGTATCAATATACAAATCAGCACGCTCAGCGATTGGAGCAAGCACTCTACGCTCAGCTTTTATCGCCTCAGTAAGAGACATTTTTTGTTTCGAAAGCGGATGCAGACGACGAGTTTCACTAAAGCGCTTCAATAGCACATCGTCACTGGAATCAAGGAAGACAACGGTCACTTCCCAATTAGTGGGTAAGTAATCAAGAATTTCGTTCAGTTCGTCAGGATCTTTGGGAATGTTTCTAACATCAATGCTCACCGCCACTTCTTCATACTCATTTTCAACCGTATGGGTGAGGGTTGGCAGCAAGTTTACCGGAATATTATCGACACAGTAGTAGCCCAGATCTTCCAACGCTCTGAGCACGATGGTCTTTCCTGAACCTGAGTGACCACTGATGATAATCAGTTTCATACCAAAGCCTCATACAAAGCTTGTTCTGACTCAGCTTTACGTAACTTACGAACAATGTCTCGATCGTTGAGTTTATTGGCAATCGCTGAGAGGATTTTGAGATGGTCGGTGGTATCGTTTTCTGGAACCAGAATCGCAAAGAAAATATCAACAGGTTGATTGTCGATAGCGTCAAACTCTATTCCATCCTGACAGGTAATAATTAAAGCGATAGGTTTTAGCAAACCGGGCAAACGTCCATGAGGAAGTGCAATGCCATGCCCAATGCCCGTACTTCCCATGCGTTCTCTACTCAATAAACTGGTGAGAACTTCCTCTGAGTCTATTTCATCAGACACATCTGCGGCTAACAGACTCAAAAGTTCAAGGATTCGCTTTTTACTTGAGCACCCAATGGCACGTTTAATGCCGTTGGGTGCAAGGATGTCTTTAATATCCATTTTTCTGGTACTGCTTTAAGCTCTAATTAGTGCTTTTTAAGTTTCTCTTTGTATTTAATAACCTGGCGATCCAGTTTATCAATCAAAGAATCAATAGCAGCATACATATCTTCATGTTCAGATGCCGCGAAGATTTCACCGCCATCAATATGTAGTTTAGCTTCTGCTTTCTGACTTAGCTTCTCTACATTCAGGATCACGTGAACATTATTAATATGATCGAAGTGACGCTCCAATTTAGTAAATTTATTATCAACATAGTCGCGTAATGCGTCGGTAATTTCTACGTGATGACCAGTTAGATTAATTTGCATGATCGTCTTCCTTTTTTGGGAACGAGCCTATAACAAGCTCTTACGTTGGTTAGACGGAGGGATCGAGAGCGATTCCCGGTATTTTGCGATTGTTCGCCGAGCCACCATAATACCTTGGTCGGCCAACAATTCGGCAATCTTGCTATCGCTGAGTGGTTTAGCCTGATTCTCGGCAGCCACCAGCTTTTTAATCAATGCACGAATAGCGGTTGAAGAGCATTCTCCGCCATTCTCAGTAGCAACATGGCTACTAAAAAAATACTTCAACTCAAAGATACCTCTGGGAGTATGCATATATTTCTGGGTCGTAACCCGGGAAATTGTTGACTCATGCATATCTACCATTTCAGCCACATCATTTAACACCATAGGCTTCATCATTTCAGGCCCATGTTCAAAAAATCCTTGTTGCTGTTGAACGATACAATTGGCTACTTTCAACAAGGTTTCATTGCGACTTTCAATACTTTTGATAAACCAGCGCGCTTCTTGCACATGATTGCGAATAAACTGGCTATCATTGCTGCTTTTGGCACTTTTACTCATCGCAGCATATTGCTGATTAATATTCAGCTTTGGCACGCTATCAGGGTTTAATTCTACCATCCAACGTCCGTTTTTCTTACTTACCGATACATCAGGAATAATGTAATCCGGCTGTTGGGGATTAATTTCACTGCCGGGATGCGGATTTAACGTCTGTAATAACCGCAGCACTTCACGAAGTTGCTCTTCTTTCAGCTTAGCCTTACGCATTAATGTGCGGAAGTCTTTGCTCATTAACAGGTCTGAAAAATTTTTCAGAATGTCACGCGCTTCTTTCAGCCAAGGCGTGTCATCTTTAAATTGTGATAGCTGAACCAATAAGCATTCTTGTGGTGTATGAGACGCACATCCAACAGGATCGAACCATTGAATACGTTTACGAACACATTCCACTTCTTCCAGCTCTACATCTTCCAAGTCTAAACCCTGAAGTATTTCTTCGCTGGAAATCTTTAAATATCCGGAATCATCAACCGCATCAATAATAGCAATGGCAATAGCTTCGTCAGTTTCAGAGAAAGGGGTTAAGCGCATTTGCCACAGCAGATGATCCTGAATGGAATCGACCGTTTCTCCCTGATAGACATAATCATCGTCACTGCCGCTGGAAATAGGAGAAGGTGCGGGAGCTGAAGACGCACTGTAATATTCGTCCCAAGTGCTGTCTACTGGCAACTCGTCAGGCATTGATGCACTTTCCAGTACATCAGAGGTATCCATTGAATCTGATGATGTATCAGGATAATCATCACCATTTAATTTTTCTAACTGGCTGTCGAAATCATTTTCGTTGTCAGAGCTATTGTGGTCATGCTCTTCAATTTCCAACAAAGGATTAGCATCTAACGCTTCCTGTATCTCCTGACGTAAATCAAGCGTAGACAATTGCAGCAATCGAATTGCCTGCTGCAATTGTGGCGTCATCGTTAATTGTTGACTGAACTTAAGCTGTAATGATGGTTTCATCTATATTGGGTGCTTATATTTTCGGTCGTTGCGAGGCTTTGTTATCCGCTTCTTCCAATTGTTTAACTATAACGTGAATTGTTCGCCCAGGTATACATCTCTGACCTGTTGATTGTTTAAAATCAATTCTGCGTTTCCTTCGGCGATAACTTGACCATGGCTCACAATGTAAGCATGTTCACAAACATCCAGCGTTTCTCTTACATTGTGGTCGGTGATTAAAACACCAATGCCACGCTCTTTTAAATGTTGAATAATCTTCTTTATATCATTTACCGAAATCGGGTCAACTCCAGCGAAAGGCTCATCCAATAATATAAATCGAGGATTCGCAGCCAGAGCTCGGGCAATTTCAACCCGACGACGCTCGCCGCCCGACAGACTCATACCTAAATTGTTACGAATGTGTCCAATATTGAACTCATCCAACAAGTCATCGGCTTCTTGTTCACGTTGCTCATCACTCAATTCTTTGCGCGTTTGCAATATCGCCATTAAATTCTGATATACGGTCAATTTTCGAAAAATCGAGGCTTCTTGCGGCAAATAACCAATACCATGGCGCGCACGAATATGCATAGGTTGTAGTGTCAGGTCTTGCTGATCAATGAATATCTGCCCTTGGTCTAATGGAACCAAGCCTACAATCATGTAAAAAGTGGTCGTTTTACCCGCCCCGTTAGGACCCAGTAAGCCAACGATCTGCCCAGCACTGACTTCAATAGAAACGTCCCGAACAACTTGTCTGGATTTATATGACTTGGCGAGATGCGTGGCGCATAAGGTAGACATTATTTTTTGTCTTCTCCCTTTTTCTTCGCGGCTTCTGGACGGAAAACCGTAACAACTCGACCTTCTTCACCGTTTTGGCCTTCGGCTGATAGCTGCTGCTTATCGAGATTAAAAGTGATGGAGTTACCTTTTACCATGCTGCTGTTTTGATGTAGCTCTGCATCGCCTGTTAAGGTTAACGTGCGGTTTGATACTTGATATCGGATCTCATTGGCAACGGCGCGAATGTCAGAACCATCGTCCATGGTTTGGCTGTAAATAGCAGGATTACCACGAGCAATAAAAACTTCTTTGCCTTCACCTTGAGAAGCATTCACTTCCACTTCCTCAGCGTCAATTTTCAATGAGCCCTGAGAGATATGAACGTCTTCTTTAAAGATAGATGTCTTGCTTTTACCATCGACAAACTGGGATTTTGAATCAACCGTAATCGGCAGTTTAAAATCCTGACTGTCGGCTTGCACCAAACTAATGCAACCGACCGCTACGGCACATACCAATGCCATTTTAGCCATTCGCTTACATGACATATTAGTTAACCGCTTTAGGGTTAAATACGGTTTGAACATGATCAATTAACTCAAACTTTCTGGTTAATAAGTTAGCGACAAATCCATTGCTATGAATAACATAATCCTGACCGGTAATGATCACTGGTTCATTGGATGTCATGGTCTTGTCAGTTAAATTTATTTCTATAAAACTGGTTTCAATCTGCTGCACAAAACCTTCGTCATTCAAGGTTTTAATCAGTACATTGTTTTCCAGCTGAATACGATTATCTTCGTATAAAGTACCTTCCAGAGCATTCACCTGCCAAGGCGACTCTGTTCGCTCAGTAAAAATAGTGTATCGAGGACGCTCAAACACTGTGAACCCAAGCTCTTCAAAATGTTCCATTTTGGTCGCGAAAACCTTATGTGACACCATCCCCTGCTTGTTATACAGGGTACTGAGCATTTCATTTGCCTGGTAGTTAGCTTGCCAACCAAGCTCATCCTCTTCGGTCTGCTGTTCTTTGTCTGTTTCCATCCACATGGGGAGATTTAATAGCAAAATCAATAGAAACAGGAAAAGAATACTGACGGTTAAGCGATTCATAGCCACCCTCTACCAACAAGTGGTGTCTCTGAGTTAAAGACTATGAATTCACAAAGCATCAAGCGACTCCGGCTTTTAACAAATCAAGCATATTCAGTGCGCCAACAGGGATGCGATTGTTATCTAACACCACAAGTCCATTGATACTGCGGGTTTCCATGATGTTAAGCGCTTCAGCTGCCAGCATATCTGCGGTGACCGTTACCGCGCTTTTAGTCATGACATCAGCAATCGGCGTATGATGGATATCAACTTTAGCATCAATAACGCGTCGCAAATCACCATCCGTAAAAATACCTTCAAATTGACCGGCATCGTTCACAACAGCAGCCATGCCCAAACCTTTATTGGAAATTTCCAATAAAGCTGAGCTTATGGTTTCTTTGCTATCCACAATCGGAACCTGATCACCGGAGTGCATGACATCAGCCAATTTCAATAACAACTTGCGTCCCAAAGCACCCTGCGGGTGAGACAACGCAAAATCATCGGAAGAAAACCCTCTGGCATCCAGCAATGCGATGGCTAACGCATCTCCCATAACCAAAGTCGCGGTTGTACTGGATGTGGGCGCCAAACCAAGGGAGCAGGCTTCTTTTTCTACCTTGATACAAAGGTGAACATCTGAATATTCCGCCAAGCGTGAGGCAGGGTTCCCAGACATGGCAATAATACGGATCCCCATGCGCTTCACTACGGGTAATAAAGCGAGCACTTCATCCGTTTCACCGGAATTGGAAATGGCCAGCAACACATCCTGCTTGCTGAGCATGCCCAAATCGCCATGGCCAGCCTCTCCGGGATGCATATAAAATGCAGGCGTTCCCGTACTGGCAAGTGTCGCAGCAATCTTATTAGCTATGTGGCCCGACTTACCCATACCAGTAACAACAACCTTGCCAACACATCCCAACATCATTTCACACGCTTGGCTAAAATCTGTAGAGATATATTGCTTAAGATCTTCTATGGCTTTGGTTTCAATCTCTAGTACACGTAGACCGGAGTTAATGTAATTATCAGTATTATTCATTCTAAAAAGTCGTAAACATCTTAAATACTGTGCAGCAATACAACCAGGTACGCCACGAATCCAGCTAATAACAAGCCGCCCTGCCAACGATTGATACTGCGGTTGCCACCAATATTGAAACTAAAAGCGACCAGTAACATGGTAGCACCGAGCATGACGTACATATCCCGGTCGATGGCACCTGGGTCAATAGCCCCCGGAGCAATGAGTGCCGGCATCGCCAATACCGCCAATATGTTGAAAATATTGGAACCGATGATGTTACCCATTGCCAGATCGTCTTCATTTTTCAGTACGCCAGCAATACTGGCCGCCAACTCAGGCAAGCTGGTGCCAATCGCAATAATGGTCAACCCGATAACCAGATCGCTCATACCAAAATGGCGCGCAATCACTACCGCGGAATCCACCATATAACTGGCACTAATCGGCAAAATGAACAGACCAACAACGACCCACGTAATAGCTAAGCCCGTTCCAACATTAACCGGTAACTCTTCATCAACCTCGCTGCCCAAAGGGTCTCGCTTGTCGGCTCTTATTGACAACCAGGTCAATCCACCGATGACAAAAAAGAACAGCACCATCAACACGGCGCCTTCCCAAAACTTAAAGATATAGTCAGCTAGAAACAGAGAAGCAATAAGGGAAACGATCATTAACAGAGGTAATTCTCGTTTAATGGTTCCAGAACGAACCATAATAGGTTTTAACATTGCGGTAAGAGCAAGCACCAACATGATATTGGTAATATTTGAGCCGATGGCATTACCGACGGCAGTATCCGGAGAACCACTGTAGGAAGCCGTCGCAGCTACCATAATTTCCGGGGCAGAAGATCCCATTGCAACAATAGTCATACCAATGACCATTGGCGATATTCCAATATTTTTTGCCAGCGCAGAGGCGCCGTAAACGAATCTGTCAGCTCCCCAACTTAACGCGATGAGGCCAAGGATAAAAACAACGATTTCTACGAGCATGTTATCTATTGAGTTAACTGGTGATTATTTTTTCAGGCGCGATTGTCGCAAATTGTAAGCCTCTTGCCTATTAACTATGACTGAATTATTTCAATCTGCCGTGTTTCTACCCATAAATTGACAATTTTATACAAACAGGGTTCCCGAACTGATGTAACATACTGTGAAATTTGGGTGTCCCGGTCAGGTTTTAATCCTGGCCAATGCATATTGGCCTTTTATGTTCAAATTTAACTGCCGGAACTCCTCTAAAATCATTCGATTTTTTAACTAATACGTTGTTACTTTTTGACTTTGTTTTCCCGACTTGAAAAACCGTAAAATACCCATACTTAACGTGGCACCTCAAACGTCTTTCTTATACGTTTTTGCCTCACTGACGATCAGGAACGAATACTTGCATGGATAATCTCGTTGAAATTGACAATATGTGTTTCAGTCGTGGGTCACGCGTAATCTACGACAACGTTTCCGTGCGCATTCAAAAAGGCAAAACAACGGCGATAATGGGACCCAGCGGGATAGGTAAAACAACCTTGCTGAAGTTGATTGGTGGGCAGTTGATACCCGATAGTGGCGACATTCGTTTTAAAGGCAACTCCTTAGCTCAAATGAGCCGCAATCAGCTATTCAAAGCTCGTCGTGATATGAGCATGTTATTTCAAAGTGGTGCTTTATTTACGGATATGTCGGTATTTGATAATGTCGCCTTCCCTCTTCGTGAGCATACGAAATTATCGGAAGAACTGATTAAGACCACCGTATTAATGAAGTTACAAGCTGTGGGATTACGAGGTGCAGCGAGTTTAATGCCAAGTGAGCTATCTGGCGGGATGGCAAGACGTGCGGCGCTGGCAAGGGCGATCGCACTGGATCCAGAATTAATTATGTATGACGAACCCTTTGCCGGCCAGGATCCTATCTCAATG
This sequence comes from Paraneptunicella aestuarii, assembly GCF_019900845.1. Classification (NCBI taxonomy): domain Bacteria; kingdom Pseudomonadati; phylum Pseudomonadota; class Gammaproteobacteria; order Alteromonadales; family Alteromonadaceae; genus Paraneptunicella; species Paraneptunicella aestuarii. The sequence continues at coordinate 4,505,741 of NZ_CP074570.1, forward strand.
GGCGTATTGGTGAAGTTAATTAAAGAACTCAACGATGCCCTGAACCTGACCAGCATAGTCGTGACTCACGATGTCACCGAAGTAATGACCATCGCTGACTATGTTTACGTGTTAGCTGATAAACGCATTATTGGTGAAGGAACTACCGAAGAAATCGAACAATCGGATTCTCCGCTAGTACAACAATTCTTGCGTGGTGAAGCAGATGGCCCAGTACCATTTCATTATCCAGCCAAGGATTTCGCCAGCGTATTAGGAGAAACATTGTGATGGAATTCTTTGCTCGAACAGGTCGCCAAACCATTGAATCCTTCGCCACAATGGGGCGTGCCTTTTTCGTATTGATGGGCGCTATTTTTGCTCGCCCTCAATTGATAAAGAATACACCACTGACAATTAAGCAGATTTACATTGTAGGCGTTCAGTCCTTACTCATTATTGGTGTATCCGGCTTGTTTATCGGCATGGTTATGGCGCTCCAGGGCTATACTGTACTAGTAGATTACGGTGCTGAAGAAAGCTTGGGGCCAATGGTTGCTCTGTCACTACTCAGAGAGTTAGGGCCAGTAGTAACCGCCTTATTGTTTGCCGGTAGAGCGGGTTCTGCCTTAACCGCAGAAATCGGCTTAATGAAAGCAACGGAACAACTGAGCAGTTTGGAAATGATGGCAGTAGACCCTTTACGCAGAGTTATCGCTCCACGTTTCTGGGCTGGCGTTATTTCGATGCCAATGCTGGCGGTAATTTTTAGCGCTATTGGTATTTTGGGCGGGCACTTGGTTGGCGTTGATTGGCTAGGTGTCGATTCAGGCAGTTACTGGTCGATTATGCAGTCGTCGGTAGATTTTAGAGACGATGTTGTAAATGGCATCATTAAGAGTTTGGTTTTCGCCTTTGTCGTCACCTGGATTGCAGTGTTTAGAGGATACGATTCCATTCCTACATCAGAAGGAATCAGTGCTGCTACAACGCAAACCGTGGTGCATTCATCCTTGGCAGTTTTAGCTTTGGACTTTGTTTTGACAGCATTAATGTTTGGTACGGAATAGTAGGAGAATAACGTGACATCAAGAAAAATTGAAATTGGAGTCGGGCTCTTTGTCACTTTGGCTATTGCGTCGTTACTAATGATGGCCTTGAAGGTTGCAGATCAGGGAATGAGTGGTAATGGGGAAACCTATAGCTTATTCGCCAAATTCGACAACATCGGCGGACTTAAAACCCGCTCAGCGATCAAGGTAGGTGGTGTTGTTATTGGTCGAGTGGGCAATATTGAACTGGATTCTGAAGATTTTACGCCAGTGGTAGAGCTGGTGATAAGCAAAGAATATGAAGGATTTCCTGATACCAGCTCAGTTTCGATACTGACATCAGGCTTGCTCGGTGAGCAATATATCGGATTTCAACCAGGGTTTTCATTTGAAGGAATCGAAGTATTGGAACCCGGTGATTATATCTCTGATACCAAGTCAGCTTTAGTATTGGAAGACCTGATTGGTCAGTTTTTATTTAGTCAAAAGAATGATTAAAGTCATAAGGATAAACTTGCAAATGCAAACAACTAACTTTCACTCCATGTTAAAAATATCAACGTTACTCATGTTGTTATCTTTACTATTCAGTGTTGGTGCCTTCGCTGAAGAAGAGGAAGATAACCCATATTCATTGCTGGAGGTCGTTGCAGGTAAAACATTTAAACGTATCAAGGATGAACAGCCTCAAATTCAGAAAAATCCAGATCATCTGAAAGAGATTGTAGAGCAAGAGCTGCTGCCTTACATTGATTATCAATTTGCCGCCCTTAAGGTATTAGGTAAACACTATCGTTCTGTACCTCCAGAGAGAATCCCCGATTACTTTCAGGTTTTCAGAAAATATCTGATCGCTACCTATGCAATCGCATTAGGACAATATGACAATCAAACCGTCGAGTTTGAGCCAGAGAAGGACTACGACAAACGCAAAGACGTAACAGTTAGAGCTTTGGTAAAAGAGGAAGGTCGCCCAGATATCAAAATTGCATTCAAAGTGCGTAAGAATCCTAAAACTAAAGAGTGGAAAGCTTACGATATGATTGCAGAAGGGATCAGCATGGTTTCCAGCAAACGTAGTGAATTGGAATCTATCTTGCGTCAGGACGGACTGGATAAAGTTATCGAGATGATGGAAGAAAAAAATAAACGCCCCATCGTTTTGAACGACATTCAGGAACAAGCCTAATGAATGTAGCTTCCCTTGTTACTGTCTCGCAGAATGAATATGCCATTCAAGGCTCATTGGATAACGAGACAGTTCCTGCATTGTGGAAACAATTGGAAAGCACAATCAAATCAATCAAGAGTAAGTGCATTACTCTTGATTTATTTTCAGTAGAGAATATAGATACCGCTGGAGTCGCTTGTTTGGTCAATGGCTGTATTTATTGCAATAAAAAGCAAATCACCATGACCTTAAAAAATGTCCCCGATAGTATCTATAAATTGGCAAAAATAAGCGACGTAGATGGAATATTAGGGCTACAATAGGCACAGTTTTACTTTTCAGTTTAAGCATCATGCAACCAGAAGAAATTAAATCCATTCTTGAACAAAACCTCAATTTATCTGAAGTACACGTGACAGGTGACGGCTCTCATTTTCAGGTAATTGCTGTTGGCAATATGTTTGATGGAATGAGCCGAGTGAAAAAGCAACAAGCTATTTATGCTCCGCTCAATGCACATATTGCAGATGGCACACTGCACGCCGTTTCAATTCGTACTTTTACTGATGAAGAGTGGCAACGTGACAAAAAATTAATCTTGCCTGACGCGTAATCATAATTGCATAGAAACAGAGTATCGAATCTAAAAAACACAAGACCGATACCTGATTCTATCCCGCATTAAACTTATATATACGTAACACTGCTGAAACTACAGCCGTAATTATGGCATTATGTTTTTAATTCCTGACGACATTAATTCTATTCAATAAGGTCTGTAAATGGACAAGCTTCTTATTCATGGTGGCGTATCACTAAAAGGTGAAGTCACTATTTCCGGCGCTAAAAATGCGGCCCTTCCAATCCTGCTGGCAAGCCTGTTAACAGACAAATCGTGCACCTTTACCAATGTTCCGGATTTAAGAGATGTAAACACCAGCCTTGCTCTTCTGAAACAACTGGGAGCTCATGCTGAACGTCAGGATGACGGAAGCGTGTTCATCAATGCAGAAACCGTTAACAACCAAACCGCCTCTTATGAGCTGGTGAAAACCATGCGGGCATCCGTATTGGTGCTCGGCCCTTTGCTTGCCAAATATGGTCAGGCCACAGTGTCACTTCCCGGAGGCTGTGCAATCGGTGCGAGACCAGTAAACCTACACCTCGCAGGTTTGGAGAAAATGGGCGCCGAGATAGAAGTAGAAGGTGGCTACATTAAAGCCAAAGTCAAAGACCGACTAAAAGGCTGCAATATTTTTATGGATATGGTCAGTGTTGGCGCAACTGAAAATTTAATGATGGCAGCGACTCTGGCTGACGGACAAACGGTTATTGAAAATGCAGCACGCGAACCTGAGATTGTCGATTTAGCTGAGTGCCTGAATGCCATGGGCGCAAAAATCAGCGGCGCTGGCTCACCTAAAGTTACAATTGAAGGCGTAGACAACTTGCACGGCTGCCAGTACCACGTATTACCCGATCGTATTGAAACAGGTACTTTCCTTGTTGCTGCCGCAGCAACAAAAGGACATGTTAAATGCATTCATGCTGCACCAGATACGCTTGATGCAGTATTGAATAAACTGGAACAAGCTGGCGCTGAAATCACAACAGGGGAAGACTGGATCGAGCTAAACATGCACGGTCAACAGCCTAAAGCCGTTAACATAAATACCGCCCCTCATCCGGGTTTCCCAACCGATATGCAAGCACAATTCGTTGCTCTTAACGCTATCGCTTCAGGTACTGCCACCGTCACAGAATCTATCTTTGAAAACCGTTTTATGCATGTTCCTGAATTGCGCCGAATGGGTGCAGATATTGAGCTGCGAGGTAATAGTGCCATCACAAAGGGCGACTCGCTGTTGAAGGGCGCCCCCGTTATGGCGACCGACCTTAGAGCGTCTGCCAGCTTGATCATTGCTGCATTAGTAGCAGAAGAATGCGAAACCCTGATTGATCGCATTTATCATCTGGATCGAGGCTATGAAAAGATCGAAGCTAAATTAGGAAATCTTGGCGCGAATATTAAGCGTGTAAGCGAATAACAACGGCTGTTAGCAATAACCTAGAACTCAAAAGTGTGTCGGTTTGCTCTGAACAAATCCAATTGCAAGCCGGCATTATATCTGTGAACGCAGATTCTGCTAAAACAATGGGAATAGGCTTTTGCGGTTCTTCTTTCACCATTAGTCACTTAACACCAATTGCACCACTAATAGGCATGATTAAAGCAGATAGCCAAAACCTATACTCACCAACCTTCGATAATAATGCGACTTTTCTCCTCACATCGCCTAATTGCACAATATTGATGCGCGATCGTAAGTAAGCACCAAAATATTGCACGCCTAAAAAATATCGTTCACATTTCCATCAAAATTAAATTCAACTTCATCGTTAAAAAGACCGAAATGCCATTAAAAAATAGTAAATTTTTATTCAAAATCGTATAAGTACGGCTAATAAATTATCTTTGGCACATTTCCTGATAGGTATCCCAACACGCACCTGATAAGGCGCTTCGACTTCCCAAGTGAATCTTGTAATGAGGTATTAAATGATCAAGAGCACAAATATGTCACTCAGCGCCCAAGAGAAAACCTGGCTTCCATGGTTTGGTTCAAATGGTAAGTTCTCACTAGGCTGGTCATGCTTCCTCAATAAGCATCGCTATCCTTTTGTAGAACGAACCTTTGAAGGTATTGCAGCCACTCGTCAGGATCTCCTGCAAGATTGGGCCTCGAGTCAATGGCAATTTCTGGAAAGTGTCGCGGATGAATTCCAGTTCAGCCCCAATGGAGAAATCGAAAGCTCCACTCTGCAATCAAAGTTTAAGCAAAGTTCCGATATATCCGAGCTGTTTATTATTGATCAAGAGGGAATTGTTATTACGTCAACATACCCAAAGCGCATCGGCTCAAAGGATCTCAATCCCAAAGCCGTAGAAGAAGGTTTTATCTCACAATTCCTTCATGGCCCCTATATCGATCAAGTGACAAAAGACCTCGGCCCAACGTCTTCCAAATTTCATGATGCCGTGACATTGATGTTCTACCTGCCATTAACCGCACCTAGTGGTTCGTCAATCTGTCTTTGTGCCAGAGTTCCCAATGATGTTATCGGCGATCTCATTCAGCGTGAGGCTGGACACATCTATCAGGATTCCGGTGATAACTATCTGTTTATGGTGGATTCGAAATTTGATCCGAGCATACAGCAAGGTACAGCACTCTCACGTTCACGATTTGAAGATCGCACATTCTCTCTGGGAGACAATCTGAAAGACGGGGTTAGAACCGATTGGGGTATAGTTAGTGTGCGAGACCATACCGAGCTGGAGCTCCGCTTTACGGATCCCGCAACGGGGGAACTTCATCCGGGGGTCAGGGAAACCATCAGCAACGGTCAAAATCTATTTGTTACCTACCCAGCGTATTCTGACTATCGTCATATACCAGTTATCGGTAAGGGAGTAACTTTCACACTCCCAGGCTCCAGGGATCGTTGGGGAATGATGTGCGAAGGAGATTTGGAAGAAGTCTATCGTGGTCGCTCATTGAGCTACGACCTGATGCGTCAGTACCTGTTTTTCAATCTTCTGGCAGTGATAACTGCACCGCTATGCTATTCATTATTAGAATGGAATTGGCTTTGGTCTGGTATAGCCACAACAGCCGTTGTTATCACATCAGCTATCGTTTACAGCAAACGAGGGCTATCTCGGGTTTCACGTCGGCTGCACAGAATGACCGATGTCATCCGAGGCATTGCAGAAGGTGGCGGTAATCTCAAACAACGTTTGGATATTGGAAGCAAATCCAATGATGAAATCACCGAATTAGGGCGCTGGATAAATAGCTTTATCGACAGTCTGGACAGCACCGTCAGTAAAGTCATGGGGGTCTCCAGCGAGGTTAAGGAAGCCAAGGCTATTCTGGTGGAAAAACAGGCTGAGTTTAGTGATAACGCAACCAGTGTATTGCAACAGATGCAATTGTTAATCGAACGATTAAAAGCGCAATTACACAGTGTTAAGGAGGCTTCACAAGAAGTTGAAGGGCTCCGCACAGGCTTGGATTCAGCAGCTCAACGAACCAAAAGTCAATTCCTTGCAGTAAAGGATCAAACTGAAAGTATTCGTGCTTCTATCGAAAACTCAGTAAAGACTATCCATCAATTAAACGGTAATGCCAACAACGTAGGCTCTGTAGTGGATCTGATCAGCGAGGTAGCTAATCAAACCAACCTGCTAGCACTCAATGCAGCCATTGAAGCCGCAAGAGCAGGAGAACAAGGAAGAGGATTCGCTGTCGTAGCAGACGAAGTTAGAAATCTAGCGGGGCGCACGGCTGAATCAACGTCAGAGATAGGCCAAATGATCAATGCTATACAGACAAACGCTCGTAAAGCAGTAGAGATTATGGAATCTGGCGTTGCAGGTGTTGAAAATGGATTACGCACGGCAGAAGAAGTGAGCAAAGATGACGGCGGTCTATCGGATATAGTCGTTCAAACCCTATCGACATTATCCAACATCAATCAAAAAGGTACCGAACAATTAGAAAGTGCCCAACAAGTGACTCATATCAGTTCGAAGTTACAAAACTCATTGATTGAAGTACGCCTGGGCACCAGTTCAGTTGATAGCAGTGCTAACCGACTCGAGCAGCTTATGTCTCGATTCCAGGTAACTGGGACTTAATCCATTCAAAGGTAATGCCCTTCATAACATTGGAGGGCTTAGCATTAATATCATCGCACAGCAAAGGGTGCGACTCTTCATGGTCAATTGAACCGTCTTGGTTAACTGATTTCAATCCACGCACCCGCGTAGGGTGCGACTTGTTTACCACAGGTTAAAAATCAATCTATTTTATGTTTCAATCCACGCCCCCGCGTAGGGTGCGACTTTAGAATTTTAGATGGTGATTTGATAGAGGTGGCGTTTCAATCCACGCCCCCGCGTAGGGTGCGACTGAGGCCGTGGACGAAAACGGCGCAAACAAAGAATGTTTCAATCCACGCCCCCGCGTAGGGTGCGACGCTCAACGAGGATGCGTGGGATCAGAATGATCCTCGTTTCAATCCACGCCCCCGCGTAGGGTGCGACCATTGAGCATCAAGTCGATGAAAGTTTAGATTTGGTTTCAATCCACGCACCCGCGTAGGGTGCGACAAAGAAAAACTATTTCGACTGCTTCACCAGCTTGTTTCAATCCACGCACCCGCGTAGGGTGCGACTTTGGGGCGGACATTCTTCTGGTGGAGGAGGGCTGTTTCAATCCACGCACCCGCGTAGGGTGCGACTTCTGGCGTGTATCGTGTGCAATCTTTGCAACGCGTTTCAATCCACGCACCCGCGTAGGGTGCGACTTCAGCACCTGAATGAACAAGGTGTTGTGAGATTTGTTTCAATACACGCACCCGCGTAGGGTGCGACAATTCTAATGGCGTACACAGTAAGAGCAACAAGAGTTTCAATCCACGCACCCGCGTAGGGTGCGACCAACGCGCTTGTGAAGGTGGACGATTACCTCAAAGTTTCAATCCACGCACCCGCGTAGGGTGCGACAAGTGCGAGCAGTTTATTTATCTGCTCTCGGTAGACGTTTCAATCCACGCACCCGCGTAGGGTGCGACTATTTGCTCTTGCTCGTTCTTGGGGACAACAAGGTTTCAATCCACGCACCCGCGTAGGGTGCGACGTTTTGTCATCATCATTATCACCTTGCATTGCATGGTTTCAATCCACGCACCCGCGTAGGGTGCGACCTCCGTCTGCATTGCACACCCAAAGAAGGATCCACGGTTTCAATCCACGCACCCGCGTAGGGTGCGACCCTCCATGACAATGGGAAAGGCTCGCATTCCAGGTTTCAATCCACGCACCCGCGTAGGGTGCGACCACTTAGTAGTGAGTATCCGGTTTTAGATTCTAGTTTCAATCCACGCACCCGCGTAGGGTGCGACAGCAGAAGATGGGTTTATATATCCAAACACCGTAGTTTCAATCCACGCACCCGCGTAGGGTGCGACTAAGTTGCTACCGCAAGCCGGAAACGACGAATTAGTTTCAATCCACGCACCCGCGTAGGGTGCGACGGTTCTCACCGATTGAATGACGAATCCACGTGGGTTTCAATCCACGCACCCGCGTAGGGTGCGACCAATGCTCACCGATGAGCTAGGTGGTGTGTGGCTGTTTCAATCCACGCACCCGCGTAGGGTGCGACCCACTGCCGCCCCCTTTTACCCCATATCCAGGGGTTTCAATCCACGCACCCGCGTAGGGTGCGACTAGCTTTGCAGTAGCTTCTGCCGATTCTTCGGCGGTTTCAATCCACGCACCCGCGTAGGGTGCGACTAAGGATCTGCATACTATCTAGTTCGACGTTGTGTTTCAATTCACGCACCCGCGTAGGGTGCGACGCGACCACGCCGACCCTGATATTGATGGTGACGGTTTCAATTCACGCACCCGCGTAGGGTGCGACTGGCTTGTTAAGTTTGTTGGCGCTGATGGAGCGCTGTTTCAATTCACGCACCCGCGTAGGGTGCGACAGCGTCCTCTGTGATACTGATTACAGAAGGGCTGAATGTGGCATTTCCGCTAACCTCTGCAAAAACACCACACGCAAACAATAAAACAGTCCTGAGATTTCTTCAATGTCTTGTGGTTAAAGGCTTGCAGCCTTCCGCTAATCTACCGGGTTTTTAATGAGCACCGCAGGTTAGCGGTAATTGACTAATCTGCATTTTTACAGAGCTAACCTTATACCAATCCCATTAAAAATATGATCTAATTAAGTCAGTGAAGACAAAACAGATAATTAGATGCTAAAAAAGATAGATTTCACAGCGCTTTCCAAAAAGGAAACTAACGCAGCTAAAAGGATCAGGTTACTTGCATTGGCTCATTACAGTGAAGGAATGAACAAAGCACAAATAGCTAGAACACTTAAGGTCAGCAGGGCAAGTGTAAATAAATGGGTAGCGGCTTTTCTGGATAAAGGAATTGATGGCCTGGATGCCAAATCTCCTCCCGGTCGTCCTGCATCGCTGTCATCAGAACAGATAAAAAAGCTATCTCGCTATATTGAATATCATAGTCGTTCTGATGTTGGGGGAAGACTGACGGGAGCCGATATCCAAGCCTGGATATCGAGCCATCTGAATGTGGATTATAAAATGTCCAACATTTACCGTCTCTTGCATCAATGGGGTTTTTCATGGATTTCCAGCCGTTCAAAACACCCTAAGCAATCGCAAAACGCTCAGGAAGAGTTTAAAAAAACTGGAGATTAATGTGATCAAACTTTGTCCAGGACATCTGTCTCTGAACAATGTTGATATATGGTTTCAGGATGAAGCTCGCTTTGGTCAGCAAAATACCACCTCTCGTTTATGGGCGATAACTGGCAGTCGCCCACGCGCAGTCAAACAGCAACAATTTGAATATGCCTATCTTTTCGGTGCTGTCTGTCCCGCAACCGGTGAAACAGAAGCGCTCATAACGCCGTGGGTCAACAAGGATGCAATGACATTGCACTTGAAACAGATTTCTGAACGTACTAAACCGGGGCGAATGGCTGTCGTCATCATGGATGGCGCAGGATGGCATACAGAGGACACGATCCAACAGTTTGATAATATTCGTATGCTAAAGCTTCCTCCCTACTCACCGGAACTGAATCCGGTTGAGCAGGTATGGAGTTGGCTTCGTCAGCACGCACTATCCAATCGCATATTTGAAGGGTATGAAGATATCGTGGATGCATGTAGTGACGCCTGGAATACATTTGTCAAAGATACCCATCGTGTTATCTCTTTATGCACCAGAAAATGGGCACAGTTAAATGGCTAGGTTTTTAATGGGATTGGTATTACTCGGGCAGTCCCAGCCCTCGCCCTAAAGGGCCATGCTAAAGCATGTTCAAAAACGCTCCCGACGTTTTTGTCACTACGTTCGAGTAGCATCCAGATACACAGTTAAATAAAAAAGCCCCTGTCTTTCGACAAGGGCTTTTTTATTAAATTAGGAGCCTGGCAGTGTGCTACTCTCACATGGGGAAACCCCACACTACCATCGCCGCTAGTACGTTTCACTTCTGAGTTCGAGATGGATTCAGGTGGTACCGTACCGCTATTGCCGCCAGGCATAAACTGTCACAATGTAAAAAAAGCTGTCATCAAATTCGAATCAGGACGCTAGTATCAGTATCCTATCAGACTTGCGAAGTCATCATTCAACGCCAAGCGCTACTCGTTCACATTCGTTACTTAAGTCAACTTGGGGTTGCATGGTTAAGCCTCTCGGGCAATTAGTACAGGTTAGCTTAACGCCTTACAACGCTTCCACACCCTGCCTATCAACGTCGTCGTCTACAACAACCCTTCAGGACGGTTAAACCGTCAGGGATGATTCATCTCGAGGCTCGCTTCCCGCTTAGATGCTTTCAGCGGTTATCGATTCCGAACATAGCTACCGGGCAATGCCATTGGCATGACAACCCGAACACCAGCGGTTCGTCCACTCCGGTCCTCTCGTACTAGGAGCAGCCCCCCTCAATCATCCAACGCCCACACCAGATAGGGACCGAACTGTCTCACGACGTTCTAAACCCAGCTCGCGTACCACTTTAAATGGCGAACAGCCATACCCTTGGGACCGACTTCAGCCCCAGGATGTGATGAGCCGACATCGAGGTGCCAAACACCGCCGTCGATATGAACTCTTGGGCGGTATCAGCCTGTTATCCCCGGAGTACCTTTTATCCGTTGAGCGATGGCCCTTCCATACAGAGCCACCGGATCACTATGACCTACTTTCGTACCTGCTCGACGTGTCTGTCTCGCAGTTAAGCTGGCTTATGCCATTGCACTAACCTCACGATGTCCAACCGTGATTAGCCAACCTTCGTGCTCCTCCGTTACGCTTTGGGAGGAGACCGCCCCAGTCAAACTACCCACCAGGCACTGTCCTCACCCCAGATAATGGGGCAAAGTTAGGACATCAAACATACAAGGGTGGTATTTCAAGGATGGCTCCACACATACTGGCGTACGTGCTTCAAAGCCTCCCACCTATCCTACACATGTAGGGTCAATGTCCAGTGCCAAGCTGTAGTAAAGGTTCACGGGGTCTTTCCGTCTAGGTGCGGGTACACAGCATCTTCACTGCGATTTCAATTTCACTGAGTCTCGGGTGGAGACAGCGTGGCCATGGTTACACCATTCGTGCAGGTCGGAACTTACCCGACAAGGAATTTCGCTACCTTAGGACCGTTATAGTTACGGCCGCCGTTTACCGGGGCTTCGATCAAGAGCTTCGCTTACGCTAACCCCATCAATTAACCTTCCGGCACCGGGCAGGTGTCACACCGTATACGTCCTCTTTCGAGTTAGCACAGTGCTGTGTTTTTAATAAACAGTCCCAGCCACCTGGTCACTGCGACCTCCAATCGCTTAGAGAGCAAGTCTCATCACAATCAAAGGCGTACCTTCTCCCGAAGTTACGGTACTATTTTGCCGAGTTCCTTCACCCGAGTTCTCTCAAGCGCCTTAGTATTCTCTACCTGACCACCTGTGTCGGTTTGGGGTACGGTTTGTATGCACATAAGTTTAGAGGCTTTTCCTGGAAGCAGGGCATCTGCAACTTCACTGCCGTAGCAGCTCGTCTCGTGCCTCAGAATTAAGAGTCCGGATTTGCCTAAACTCTCTTCCTACACACTTTCACATGGACAACCAACGCCATGCCTGCATAGCCTTCTCCGTCCCCCCTTCACTGTACATACAAGTACGGGAATATTAACCCGTTTCCCATCGACTACGCATTTCTGCCTCGCCTTAGGGGCCGACTCACCCTGCCCTGATTAGCATGGGACAGGAAACCTTGGTCTTCCGGCGTGGGGGTTTTTCACCCCCATTGTCGTTACTCATGTCAGCATTCGCACTTGTGATACCTCCAGCAAACCTTTCAGTTCACCTTCAACGGCTTACACAACGCTCCCCTACCCAGCATACAAGTATGCTGCCGCAGCTTCGGTGTATAGCTTAGCCCCGTTACATCTTCCGCGCAGGCCGACTCGACTAGTGAGCTATTACGCTTTCTTTAAAGGGTGGCTGCTTCTAAGCCAACCTCCTAGCTGTCTTAGCCTTCCCACATCGTTTCCCACTTAGCTATAACTTTGGGACCTTAGCTGGCGGTCTGGGTTGTTTCCCTCTTCACGACGGACGTTAGCACCCGCCGTGTGTCTCCCGGATAGTACTCACAGGTATTCGGAGTTTGCATGGGGTTGGTAAGTCGGGATGACCCCCTAGCCCAAACAGTGCTCTACCCCCTGTGGTATTCGTCCGAGGCGCTACCTAAATAGCTTTCGGGGAGAACCAGCTATCTCCCGGTTTGATTGGCCTTTCACCCCCAGCCACAAGTCATCCCCTAATTTTTCAACATTAGTGGGTTCGGTCCTCCAGTTGATGTTACTCAACCTTCAACCTGCCCATGGCTAGATCACCGGGTTTCGGGTCTATACCCTGCAACTAAGCGCCCAGTTAAGACTCGCTTTCGCTACGGCTCCCCTATTCGGTTAACCTTGCTACAGAATATAAGTCGCTGACCCATTATACAAAAGGTACGCAGTCACAGAACAAGTCTGCTCCCACTGCTTGTACGTATACGGTTTCAGGTTCTATTTCACTCCCCTCGCCGGGGTTCTTTTCGCCTTTCCCTCACGGTACTTGTTCACTATCGGTCAGTTAGGAGTATTTAGCCTTGGAGGATGGTCCCCCCATCTTCAGTCAAGATAACACGTGTCCCGACCTACTTAATATGTGAATATGATGTCTTCGTGTACGGGGCTATCACCCTGTATCGCGGAGCTTTCCAACTCCTTCCACTAACATCATAATCATCGGCTAACCCCCGTTCGCTCGCCGCTACTAAGGGGATCTCGGTTGATTTCTTTTCCTAAGGGTACTTAGATGTTTCAGTTCCCCTCGTTTGCTTCTACACCCTATGTATTCAGGTGCAGATAATCCCTAAGGATTGGGTTGCCCCATTCGGAGATCGTTGGCTATAACGTTTTTTGTCAACTTACCAACGCTTATCGCAGACTAACACGTCCTTCATCGCCTCTAACTGCCAAGGCATCCACCGTATACGCTTTGTCACTTAACCATACAACCCCAAATTACCTAAGTAATTCAGAGTCATAAAGCTGTGACTTCGCCGCTTTCTTGTCAGATAGGATATCTAATTTGCTAGAACCCTAATTCTTTAATACTTACTTGATGATTTTTCAGCTTTTCCACATTGTTAAAGAACATTTAAGGCAAAACCTTAATGAATTTAAACACAACGTATAAATTCATTAAGATTCTTGCACAAAGAAGTAGGAAGAAATGGTGGAGCTAAGCAGGATCGAACTGCTGACCTCCTGAATGCAAATCAGGCGCTCTCCCAGCTGAGCTATAGCCCCATTTTTCTTGCTGCTTACTTTCGCTTCACTCGTCGTTTTTCTTCGTATCTCACTCAGTCATTTACTCAGTGTAAACTCCTTCGTTCGCTACTCGAAAAGCCTCGACTGAAACGAAACTACTTGCAATAACCGTATCTGTTTATTTAGATTTAAATCTTTTTCATTCGAGGCATTTGATGAGGACGCTTAGACCACTAAGCGACGAGTCAAATAGCGAAGAATGAGGATGATTTGGTAGGCCTGGGCAGACTTGAACTGCCGACCTCACCCTTATCAGGGGTGCGCTCTAACCAGCTGAGCTACAGGCCTATCTTGCTGCGCTCTTTAGTCTTATATCGCGTTTTGCTTCCTCATTCAGTCAGTCATTTACCTTGTGTAAACTCCTTCCTTCATTCGTCGCAAAGCCTCATCTAAGACTAAATTGCTGGCAACCTATTTCGCCAACAACGACTGCTGTCAAAGCGAAAACCTTTAAACAGGTACGACTTACTCTTTGCTCTTATTCTCAATAAAACAATCTGTATGGACACTCAGTCAAAAAAGACTAACTTTTCGTAAGGAGGTGATCCAACCCCAGGTTCCCCTAGGGTTACCTTGTTACGACTTCACCCCAGTCATGAAACACAAAGTGGTAATCGCCCTCCCGAAGGTTAGACTAACTACTTCTTTTGCATCCCACTCCCATGGTGTGACGGGCGGTGTGTACAAGGCCCGGGAACGTATTCACCGCAGTATTCTGACCTGCGATTACTAGCGATTCCGACTTCATGGAGTCGAGTTGCAGACTCCAATCCGGACTACGATAGGCTTTAAGGGTTCCGCTCCACATCACTGCTTGGCTTCCCTCTGTACCTACCATTGTAGCACGTGTGTAGCCCATCCCGTAAGGGCCATGATGACTTGACGTCGTCCCCACCTTCCTCCGGTTTGTCACCGGCAGTCTCCTTAGAGTGCCCAACTTAATGCTGGCAACTAAGGACAAGGGTTACGCTCGTTGCGGGACTTAACCCAACATCTCACGACACGAGCTGACGACACAGCCACCTGCAGCAGAGCACCTGAAGGCATCTCTGCCAAATTCTCTGGATGTCAAGGGATGGTAAGGTCTTCGCGTTGCATCGAATTAAACCACATGCTCCCCGCTTGTGCGGGCCCCCGTCAATTCATTTGAGTTTTAACCTTGCGGCCGTACTCCCCAGGCGGTCTACTTAGCGCGTTAGCTTCGCCACGCATCGTTATAAAACAACACACAGCTAGTAGACAGCGTTTACGGCGTGGACTACCAGGGTATCTAATCCTGTTCGCTACCCACGCTTTCGCACATGAGCGTCAGTCTATCTCCAGGGGGCCGCCTTCGCCACTGATGTTCCTCCAGATCTCTACGCATTTCACCGCTACACCTGGAATTCCACCCCCCTCTAAACGACTCTAGTTTGCCAGTTCTAAATGACTCTCCCAGGTTGAGCCCGGGGCTTTCACATCTAGCTTAACAAACCGCCTGCGTGCGCTTTACGCCCAGTAATTCCGATTAACGCTCGCACCCTCCGTATTACCGCGGCTGCTGGCACGGAGTTAGCCGGTGCTTCTTCTGTGGTTAACGTCACAGCTGGCAGGTATTAACTACCAACCTTTCCTCACCACTGAAAGTGCTTTACAACCCGAAGGCCTTCTTCACACACGCGGCATGGCTGCATCAGGGTTTCCCCCATTGTGCAATATTCCCCACTGCTGCCTCCCGTAGGAGTCTGGGCCGTGTCTCAGTCCCAGTGTGGCTGATCTTCCTCTCAGAACAGCTAGAGATCGTCGCCTTGGTAGGCCTTTACCCTACCAACTAGCTAATCTCACTTAGGCTTCTCTTTTGGCGAGAGCTAAAAGCCCCCTTTGACCCTCAGGTATTATGCGGTATTAGCAGTCGTTTCCAACTGTTGTCCCCCTCCAAAAGGCAAATTCCTAAGCATTACTCACCCGTCCGCCACTCGTCAGCAAAGAGCAAGCTCTTCCTGCTACCGTTCGACTTGCATGTGTTAGGCCTGCCGCCAGCGTTCAATCTGAGCCATGATCAAACTCTTCAATTAAATATCGAAATAATAAATTTTTGGTTAGCACTCTTCTAACGAGTGCCCACACAGATTGTCTTATTGAATTGTTAAAGAACAGTTGCTTTCGAAGACCCTCCCAGCCTTGGCTGAGAACCCCTCGAAGCGGACGCGCATTCTACGCTACTAGCTAAAAGTGTCAAGAGTTTATTTTCAGAATTCCGAACATTTTTAGCTCTCTAAAAAATAACTAAATACTGCTATCTTTTAGGTTCTCTTAATGGGGCTTTACACCCTTCCGTAAGAGAGCGTGCATTTTACAAATAGTTTTGATTTGGTCAAGTAGCGAAATCAAAAAAAGTGATCTTTTTTCAATAACACAGGTAATTTGTAAATTTTTTGTTTAAATTATTAAATTTGTGTAACATGTGAACCTTTTCTCGCCATGGAAGTCATACCAGAGATAGCGCGGATATGCGGATATTTTGCTAGCAGTTAGGTATCGCAATAACGATTATTACAAGCGCTTGCGCATGAAGGTTCACTCAAGGTTGTCCATGATGTTTAAGAAAAGTACTCTCGCATTAACGTTGTGTATCTCTATATATGGAAGTGCTTTTGCGTTTACGGATATAGCTGAAAATGAAAATAAGCAATTAAGCGATGAATTCATTCAGCGACAAGTACAGGAAAACATGTCTGTAGGCCGAGCAATTAAGAGTATCGTAGGCCATTATCCCGAGCATACTCAACAAGTAGTTAGTAGCGCTTTGGATCTCTACCCTGAGCAGTATAAGGAAATAATTCATGCTGCAATTTCTACAGAACCATCCTTAACACAAATTATTGTCGAAGTAGCTATTGATAAAGGTATAACAAGCTGCTCCAACATTGTGGAAACTGCCATTAGCGCGGAGCCCAGCTATGTTGATTTCGTTGTCAATGCTGCAGCTCATAGCACCCCTGAGGATTTGCAAGAAATAGTTAGAGTTGCCGTTATCACTGAGCCTGATTCAGCAGATACCATAGTTCAAACTCTAGCAAAATCTCACCCTAATGATGTCGTCAGTATTTTAGCTACAGCAATAGAAGCCGTTCCCTTCGTTGGAGAATATATAGTAGATGCATTACTCGCGGTTTTCCCAGGAAAGGCGGAACAGGTTATCAGCACTGCGGTGAAAGAAAGTATTACTGATGATGAGCATGTCAGAAAGATTTTAGAAACTGCGCAGAGTGCAGGGGTAAATGAAAAAGATTTAGCGAATTTTGCTCGTGAAGGTGGTGCTTCGGAAGCTCTTGTTGCTCAAACTCTAAATAAAGATAAAGACAAAAACTAAACTAGCTCACTGTTATTTCTCTATAGGCTTAATTCTTCTCTTGAATTTTAGGCAATAAAAAACCGGGCTATGCCCGGTTTTTTAATTTGGCTCTGCTGCAATTATTCTGCCGCAGTCTCTTCAGTCGTCTCTACTGCTTCACCAGAAGCACGATCAACCAGTTCTACATAAGCCATAGGTGCATTGTCACCAGTACGGAAACCGCACTTCATGATGCGAGTGTAACCACCTGGACGCTCAACATAGCGAGGACCAAGTTCGTTAAACAATTTACCCACTACTTCTTTATCACGAGTACGAGCAAATGCCAGTCTGCGATTAGCAACACTGTCTTGCTTGGCCAATGTGATTAGAGGCTCAAGTACACGGCGCAATTCTTTAGCTTTTGGCAAAGTTGTTTTGATAATTTCATGCTTTACCAATGAACCTGCCATATTACGGAACATAGCCTGACGATGGCTGCTGTTTCGGTTAAGCTGACGACCACTCTTACGATGGCGCATAATTCTACCCTTCCTATAACAATCGGATTAACAGGTAATCAGATTACTCTTTTTCAGCAATGCTTTCTGGTGGCCAATTTTCCAGGCGCATACCCAGAGATAGACCACGAGAAGCCAACACGTCTTTGATCTCGGTAAGTGATTTCTTACCAAGGTTAGGAGTTTTCAACAACTCAACCTCGGTACGTTGTACCAAATCACCGATATACTGAATCGCTTCAGCTTTAAGACAGTTAGCGGAACGTACTGTAAGCTCCAAGTCATCAACAGGTCGAAGAAGAATGGGATCAAACTCTGGTTTTTCCTCTTTCTCTTCTGGTTCTGACATATCACGAAGATCCACGAAGGCATCCAGTTGCTCTGCCAAAATAGTTGCAGAGCGACGAATAGCTTCTTCTGGATCGATAGTGCCATTAGTTTCCATATCGATGATCAGCTTATCCAAGTCAGTGCGTTGTTCAACACGAGCAGACTCAACATTATAAGCAATACGCTCAACAGGGCTGAATGAAGCATCAACCAATAGACGACCGATCGGACGGTCATCCTCTTCAGAGGAACGACGTGCAGAAGCTGGTACATAACCACGACCCATTTCAACCTTAATACGCATACTGATTTCAGCGTCTCCGGTCAAAGTACAGATTACGTGGTCAGGATTAACGATTTCAACATCACCATCGTGTTGAATATCACCAGCTACAACAGGGCCTGCACCAGATTTAGTTAACGTCAACATTGCTTCTGTTTTGCCTTCAAGGCGCACAGCTAAACCTTTCAGGTTAAGCAAGATTTCGATTACGTCTTCTTGCACACCCTCTTTGGTGCTGTACTCGTGCAAAACACCATCAATTTCTACTTCAGTCACAGCACATCCAGGCATAGACGAAAGTAAAATTCGACGCAACGCATTACCAAGTGTATGTCCAAAACCCCTTTCCAGCGGTTCCAGAGTGACCTTGGCGCGGGTTGCATTGACGTTTTCAATCTCAACTAACCTTGGTCTAAGGAAATCAGTAACAGAACCCGACATTGTATCCTCTCTTTAACTAGCCAACTTTACTTACTGTAAAGTTCAACAATAAGTTGTTCGTTGATTTCTGCAGACAAATCGCTTCTTTCAGGGATGCGCTTGAACGTACCCTTCATTTCCTTTCCGTCTACTTCAATCCAGGTTGGTTTTTCGCGTTGCTCAGAAAGCTCCAAAGCAGCAGCGATACGCGATTGCTTCTTGGATTTTTCGCGAACAGCTACAACGTCTTCGGCTGATACGTTGTAAGATGGAATATTTACAACCTGACCGTTAACCATAATCGCTTTGTGGCTTACAAGTTGACGCGCTTCAGCACGTGTACTTGCAAAACCCATACGATAAACAACGTTATCCAGACGCTGTTCCAACAATTGCAACAAGTTTTCACCAGTGTTGCCAGTGCGTCTTGCAGCTTCTTTATAGTAGTTACGGAATTGCTTTTCCAGTACGCCGTACATACGACGAACTTTTTGCTTTTCGCGCAACTGTACACCGTAGTCTGAAAGACGACCACGACGCGCACCGTGTTGTCCAGGGGCCGTTTCAATATTACATTTTGAATCTACCGCACGAACGCCACTTTTCAAGAACAAGTCTGTGCCTTCGCGACGACTTAGCTTGAGTTTTGGACCCAAATATCTTGCCATGATTATTCTCCAACAATACGCCGATTAAACGCGACGTTTTTTCGGTGGACGACAACCGTTGTGAGGAATAGGCGTCACATCGGTAATGTTGGTAATGCGGTAACCTGTCGCATTCAGTGCGCGAATTGCAGATTCACGACCTGGGCCAGGACCTTTTACAAACACTTCCAAGTTTTTCAAACCATATTCCTGTGCAGCGGTACCAGCACGCTCAGCAGCAACCTGCGCAGCAAAAGGAGTTGATTTACGTGAACCACGGAAACCAGAACCACCCGATGTTGCCCATGCAAGTGCATTACCTTGGCGGTCAGTAATCGTCACAATGGTATTATTGAAGGAAGCATGGATGTGAGCCATCCCATCTGCTACCTGGCGTTTTACGCGCTTACGCGTACGAGTTGGTGCTTTTGCCATATCTTATTCCCCCGCTTACTTCTTAATAGGCTTACGAGGACCTTTGCGAGTACGAGCGTTCGTTTTTGTACGCTGTCCACGCAGAGGCAAGCTACGGCGGTGGCGAATGCCACGAAAGCAGCCTAGGTCCATCAAACGTTTGATGTTCATTTGTACTTCACGACGCAAGTCACCTTCAACAGTGAACTGTGCGACGCGATCACGCAACTGATCCAATTCAGCTTCGGACAAGTCTTTAATTTTAGTAGTTTCGGCAACACCAGCTTCGGCACAAATCAATTTTGCGCGAGTCGTACCAATACCGTAGATTGAACGAATTGCAACCACAGCATGCTTGTGTTCCGGAATGTTAATGCCAGCTATACGGGCCATTAACAGCACTCCTCTATATAAGTTAGTCGCCAGATAAAAAGCCCGTAAGGATACTTATCCGGCATATTAATTGCAAATATTTTAATCAGAACGCATTCCATCGAAACGGAAACATTCAAATACTGCGTAAAGTGTCCAGCTACAAAATGCAACTGGACAGTTTTATCCGCTTAGCCTTGTCTTTGCTTATGCTTAGGCTCACTGCAGATTACACGCACAACGCCGTTGCGCTTGATAATCTTACAGTTACGGCATATTTTCTTTACGGATGCACGAACTTTCATTTCATCACTCCGTCAGTGCCAACTTAGCGACCGTAGCCTTTAAGATTGGCTTTTTTCAATACATTCTCATATTGATGAGACATCAAATGAGTTTGTACCTGTGCCATAAAGTCCATGATTACTACAACGATAATCAACAAGGATGTACCGCCAAAGTAGAACTGAACGCTCCACGCAATCATCATGAATTCGGGCACTAAACAGATAAAGGTAATATATAAAGCACCAGCTAATGTCAGGCGAGTCATTACTTTATCAATGTAACGCGATGTTTGTTCACCCGGACGAATACCCGGAACAAACGCGCCAGACTTTTTCAAGTTATCCGCTGTTTCGCGAGGGTTAAATACCAACGCAGTATAGAAGAAACAGAAAAAGATAATAGCTATCGCATAAAGCATGACATACAAAGGTTGACCAGGAGACAACATCACAGAGACGTCTTGTAACCAGGACAACGCTTCATTTTGACCAAACCAGGTGGCGATTGTACCAGGGAACAAAATAATGCTTGATGCAAAGATAGGTGGAATTACACCAGCCATATTCACCTTCAAAGGAAGGTGAGTGCTTTGCGTCCCCATCATTTTGCGACCTTGCTGTTGCTGCTTCGCATAGTTAACAACAATGCGACGCTGCCCACGCTCAACAAAGACAACAAAGTAAGTTACCGCAAGGATAACGATGCCAATGAAGAACAGGAACAACAGGTTCAAATCACCTTGTCTTGCTTGCTCTACCGTTTGGCCAATAGCCGTAGGTAAACCAGCAACAATTCCGGAGAAGATCAAGATAGAGATACCGTTACCGATACCTCTTTCTGTAATTTGCTCACCCAACCACATCAGGAACATAGTTCCAGTGACCAAGCTGACAACTGCCGTAAAATAGAACCCAAGACCAGGATTGACAACCAAGCCAGAAACCAGATTGGGTAAGCCAGTAGCAATACCAATCGCTTGGAAGATAGACAATACCAAAGTGAAATACCTTGTATATTGACTAATCTTGCGTCTTCCAGCCTCGCCTTCTTTTTTCAGTTCCATCATTGGTGGGTGCACCACAGTTAATAACTGAATAATGATGGACGCAGAAATGTAAGGCATGATCCCTAGTGCCAACACAGAGGCACGCTCAAGCGCGCCACCTGAGAACATGTTGAACATTTCAACAATAGTACCTTTCTGTTGTTCAAAAAGGTCGGCTAGCACCGCAGGATCAATACCAGGGATCGGCACATAAGAGCCAAATCTGAATACGATGATTGCTCCAAAAACGAACAACAATCGCGACTTCAGTTCACTCAAACCGCCTTTCGCTGAATCAAGTCCTGGTTTTGCCATGGTAGGTTATTCCTCTACTTTACCGCCAGCAGCTTCGATTGCTTCGCGGGCGCCTTTAGTTACCTTCAAACCTTTAACAGTCACCGCACGAGTAACTTCACCGCTTTTCATCACTTTAACGTACAGGCGGTCTTTTTTGACGATGCCAGACGCTTTCAAGCTTTCAAGTGAAACTACTTCGCCTTCAACCTTGCAGATTTCATTCAGAGTAACCTGATCCGCAAACAAAGATTTGCGAGATGTGAAACCAAACTTAGGTAAACGGCGCTGGATTGGCATTTGTCCGCCTTCGAAACCTGGACGCACAGTACCGCCAGAACGAGACTTCTGACCTTTGTGACCGCGACCACCAGTTTTACCAAGACCTGAACCAATACCTCTACCTAGACGTTTTGCGGGCGTCTTGGCTCCTTCAGCAGGAGCAATTGTATTTAAACGCATGTTACTCTCCTACTACCTGAACCATGTAATAAACTTTATTGATCATGCCACGTACCGCAGGCGTATCTTCACGCTCTACGACATGACCAATGCGACGCAAACCCAAACCAACCAAAGTCGCTTTATGCTTTGGAAGACGACCAATTGAGCTTTTGGTTTGCTTAATTTTAATCATGTTAGCCATGTTTAATTACCCCAAAATATTCTCAACGGACAATCCACGCTTAGCAGCAACTTGCTCAGGTGACCTCATATCAGTCAACGCTTTGATTGTTGCTCTTACCACGTTAATCGGGTTTGTGGAGCCATAACACTTAGACAATACGTTTTGAACGCCAGCAACTTCCAAAACCGCACGCATTGCACCACCGGCGATGATACCAGTACCTTCTGATGCAGGTTGCATGTAGACTTTAGAGCCTGAATGACGACCCTTAATAGGGTGTTGCAAAGTATTGCCATTCAATTCTACTGTGACCAGGTTACGACGCGCTTTTTCCATTGCTTTTTGAATAGCAGCAGGAACTTCGCGAGCTTTACCGTAACCAAAGCCAACGCGGCCATTGCCATCGCCAACTACAGTCAACGCGGTGAAGCTGAATATACGACCACCTTTAACCACTTTTGCAACACGGTTAACAGCGATCAACTTTTCCAGCATTTCACCATTTTGAACTTCTACTTTAGCCATAAATCACTCCTAGAACTGAAGACCAGCTTCACGAGCTGCATCAGCTAGTGCCTTGACACGACCATGGTATTTGAAACCACTTCTGTCGAATGCCACTTCTTTAACACCTTTTTCCAAAGCACGTTCTGCAATCGCTTTACCAACGAAAGCAGCGGCTTCAACGTTGCCGGTGTTCTTAAGGCTGTTACGTACATCTGCCTCAACAGTTGATGCCGCAGCCAACACTTCTGAACCCGTAGGGGTGATCAGCTGTGCATAGATGTGGCGAGGCGTACGGTGAACTACCAAGCGATGAGCCGCCAGTTCACGGATTTTATAACGTGCGCGGGAAGCGCGACGTAAACGAGATGTTTTCTTATCCATCGTACTAACCCCTTACTTTTTCTTGGCTTCTTTACGACGAACGATTTCGTCAGAATAACGAACACCTTTACCTTTATAAGGTTCAGGTGGGCGATAACCGCGGATGTTCGCCGCAACTTGACCAACCAACTGCTTATCACTGCCTTTAACCAGGATTTCAGTTTGAGTTGGTGTTTCAACGGTAATGCCAGCAGGCATTTCGTAAGCAACCGGGTGTGAAAAGCCAAGAGTAAGATTTAACTTACTACCTTGAGCTTGAGCACGATAACCAACACCGTTTAACTCAAGTTTCTTTTGGAAACCATCAGTAACGCCGATAACCATCGCATTCAACAGAGCACGAGCAGTACCTGCCTGCGCCCAACCGTCAGCGAAACCTTCACGAGGAAGAGCTTTCAATTGATTCTCTTCCTGAACGATTTCTACTGCGTCGTTGAATACACGTTCCAACGTACCGTTTTTACCTTTTACTGTGACGCCTTGTCCGGCGATGACTACTTCAACACCAGAGCGGACTTCCACAGGAGCTTTTGCTACGCGTGACATTAGTGCCTCCCCTTATGCTACATAGCCGATGATTTCACCGCCCATGCCTGCATTACGAGCAGCACGGTCAGTCATCACGCCTTTTGAGGTAGAAACAATCGCTACACCTAGACCACCCATCACTTTTGGCAGCTCATCTTTTTTCTTATAGATGCGCAGACCTGGACGGCTTACACGTTCGATAGTGTCGATAACTCTCTTGCCCTGGAAGTACTTCAAAGTAACATTCAGTTCAGGTTTAACGTCACCTTCAACAGCGAAATCTTCGATGTAACCTTCGTCTTTCAACACTTTGCAGATAGCAAGGCGTAATTTAGAAGAAGGCATAGAAACAGCGATTCTGTTAGCCATTTGGCCGTTTCTAATGCGGGTAAACATATCCGCGATTGGATCTTGCATACTCATATTTGCTACTCCTTACCAGCTGGCTTTTTTCAAACCAGGGACTTCGCCACGCATCGCAGCTTCACGAAGCTTGATACGGCTCAGACCGAATTTACGAAGGTAACCATGTGGACGGCCAGTAACACGGCAGCGGTTACGCTGACGAGTACGAGCAGAATCACGTGGCAGTTGTTGTAGCTTGAGTACAGCAGCCCAACGATCTTCATCAGAAGTGTTTACATCGCTAATGATTGCTTTTAACTCAGCACGCTTGGTTGCATATTTTGCAACTAGCTTTGCACGCTTTACTTCACGCGCTTTCATTGATTCTTTTGCCATAACCCTACACCTTATTTACGGAACGGGAAGTTAAAAGCAGATAACAATGCTTTTGCTTCAGCGTCAGTGTTAGCAGAAGTAGTGATCGTAATGTCCATACCGCGAACCTTATCCACTTTATCGAAATCGATTTCAGGGAAAATGATTTGCTCACGGATGCCCATACTATAGTTACCACGACCATCAAATGACTTAGGATTTAAGCCACGGAAGTCACGGATACGAGGAATTGCAATTGAGACTAAACGCTCAAAGAAATCCCACATACGCTCACCACGCAGGGTTACTTTACAGCCAATCGGATAGCCCTCACGGACTTTAAAACCAGCTACAGACTTACGAGCTTTGGTGACAACAGGTTTTTGACCTGCGATCAGCATCATGTCGTTTGATGCATTTTCCAAAATCTTTTTGTCTGTAATGGCTTCACCTAAACCCATGTTTAGAGTGATTTTTTCCAATCGAGGGACTTGCATGACACTTTTGTACTCGAACTCTTTGGCAAGAGCTGGTACGACAGAGTCTTTGTAGAAATCATGCAGTTTCGCCATCGTCTTCTCCAATTAATTAAATTGCTTCACCGTTAGATTTGAAGATACGAACTTTTTTGTCGCCTTCAACACGGAAACCTACACGATCTGCTTTACCCGTTGCAGGGTTAAGGATCGCTACATTTGATACGTGAATGGGTGCCTCTTTCTCGATGATGCCACCAGCGATGCCAAACTGAGGGTTAGGCTTCTGATGTTTTTTCACCAAGTTTACACCTTCGACGATTAGACGGCTTTCTTCAGTAAGAACTTTAACAACTTTGCCAGTCTTACCTTTGTCTTTACCTGCTAATACGACGATTTCATCATCACGACGAATCTTTCTTGCCATTATCGTGACTCCTTATAGTACCTCTGGCGCCAATGAGACGATCTTCATGTTATCAGCACGAAGCTCACGGGTAACCGGACCAAAGATACGCGTACCAATTGGCTGCTTGTTGGCATTCAACAATACAGCAGCGTTACTGTCGAAACGGATCAAAGATCCATCAGGACGACGTACACCGTGCTTAGTACGCACCACCACCGCGTTTAACACATCACCTTTTTTAACTTTACCGCGAGGAATTGCTTCCTTAACTGTAACTTTGATGATGTCACCGATACCAGCGTAACGGCGGTGAGAGCCACCCAGAACCTTAATACACTGAACCCTGCGAGCGCCGGAGTTGTCGGCAACATCCAGGTTAGTTTGCATTTGGATCATTAGTTAGTGCTCCGCTTAAATCAAAACTCTCTCGAGTAATATTGATAGCAAAAAGTCGTTGCTTTTCTGTGCATAACACCTAAAAACAGGCGACTTTCTATACATACCCCCACAAAAAGGGCGCGGAATCATAACAGAAAAGAAAGGTGAAAGACAGATCAAATATCAAATTAATTTGATGTCGTAAAAACAGGTGCTTTTGGAAGTAAAAATAACCGAAATGAAGCCGGTTAACGGGCGCAGATTGTATTCGTTTATCGAGAGAAAGTAAAAGCTATTTATTGGATTGAGAGGTAATAATAGCTTCAGGTAATTTAAGAGAATCGTTTTTGCTTGAAGAAGCAACTATATAGTTAATATAAGCTTGTAACACACTTGAAGTACCGAGTAAGAAACATTAAAAGAGTTACGCTTCTTAATAAATAGAAAAAACCTGCCGGGTTACCAAGCCCCAGTAGGGATCAAGGTATTTGTCCTCGTCAAACCTTCCCTGAGTAAATTCGCTAATGGCTTTGCGCCAAAAAGTAGTGGCATAGTCAGCACCTTCAATTTGTTTTACCACCCAGGCTCCTGGATACTTCTGCCAAATAGAAAACGCCAGTTTAATGCCCAAATGACGCAGACGAAAGCTAGGCACAATATAGAACTCACACACTTCATAAGAGCGCACTTGCTCTAACGCCAATACGATAAATCCTGCTGGCACATCATTTTCATAGGCCAAAAATGCCAAAGTTTTGTCATTAAGGTGAGTATCTAGCGAAAACAAACCGTCAGCATTCGGCATTTTATGTGTAAGTGCCGAAAACTCAGCTTCATAGGCTTGCGCTAAATTAAGGTAGATATACTCATTATGAGGTTGCACCTGAACTATCTGCATAACCTAACCAACACGTAAATTGAAAAGGCATTCAATGTAATTTCAGTTAGATTGGAGTGCAAGTAAAGCCAACATCATCTTTTTAAAAAGGAGTAGCGAAACCCAATATTTTTCCTCTGTAAATGCGCTCAAAAGTGCTCTCAACCAATATTCAAGTGGGCTTTCCTCTGGTAGTGGTTGATGCCAAGGTGTTCTATAAACAATATAAATTCAATGAATTTGCAAGCGAGGAAAGTAAATTATTTATTACTATTGCAGATGTTAAAGCTAGCTCGAATGAGTCATCTGATACCTGCAACCTTAAGAACTCTTAATAAAACAGGTATTCAGATTTAGCGCTATTAAACTACTTACCTTTAGGGGGGTTATTACCGCGCCCCGGGCCAGAAGGGTTACCAGTTTTTGATGGCCAGTTAGGATTGTTGCTCATTTAAATTCACCCAAGATTGATTGAGTTTATATCCATACTTCCTACAACCACCCAATGGACATGAAATTACATTCCGTAGAGGAACAAAACCGAAATTTAGGCGATAGAGGGGATTTTCAAGAGAAGAAATAAAAAATTTCACTTAAAGGACTTTATCCCCCGCCACCCAGGTTTCATTGACTTTAATCTTCCAGATGTCTTCAGGTATTACTTCAAAGTAATCTTGCTCGGTGAGAATAAAATCGGCTTCTTTGCCAACTTCCAATGTACCAATCAGGTTTTCCTGATGCGCGGCATAAGCGGCATTAAAAGTGAACATTTCCAGTGCCGTTTGTCTATCAACGGCTTCATTTATATACCAACCACCTAAAGGTTCATTATTTCTGTCCTGACGAGTCACAGCTGCATGTAATCCAAAGAAAGGTTCTGCAGGCTCAACAGGAAAATCAGAGCCACCAGCTAACACTACACCCAATTCACGTAGCGAAGCCCATGCATAAGCGCCTTTAATACGTTCTTTTCCTAAACGGTCTTCGGCCATGTTCTTATCACTGGTCGCATGGGTTGGTTGCATGGAAGCAATAACCTGTAATTGCGCTAAACGTGGTAGTTCTTGCGGCCGGATAATCTGTGCATGCTCAATTCGATGACGCAATTCAGCCTTACCCGCCACGTTATGCCATTTGGCAAATTCATCCAGAACCAGGGTATTGGCTCTATCACCAATAGCATGAATATTCACTTGAAACCCCGCTATCATGGCGGCATCAACGTATTTCCCCAAATTTGGAATAGAATGCAACAGCAGTCCTTTTTGCCCCGGTTTATCCGAATAATCATGATGCAAAGCCGCACCACGGCTGCCTAATGCACCGTCGGCAGAAATCTTGACACTGCGAACCGACAACATACCATCGTCCGATTCATAAATGCCGGCTTTCAAGACATCGTCTGCACCCTCAGCTGTGACCGCCAACATGGCATAAACTCGAATAGGTAGCTTGCCTTGTTGTTGTAAAGTTTTATAAGAGTTGATGACTTCCGGGCTTACACCTGCATCATGCACCGACGTTAAGCCCGTAGCCGCTAACGCATTTAAGCTTTTCAATAAATAGAACTGGCGCTCTTGTTCCGTGATTTTTGGCATCACCTTGTAGACCAAATCCATAGCATTATCGATCAACACGCCCGTTGGATTGCCCTGTTCATCCTTAATAATATCGCCACCAGCAGGCGACACCGTAGTGCGGCTTATGCCCGCCAACTCCATTGCCTTTGAGTTCACCCACAAAGCATGACCGTCGATACGAGCCAACATTACAGGGCGTTCAGACACATATTCATCAATGGCTTTTGCTGTGGGAAACTGTTTGCTTGTCCACAGTTCTTGATTCCAACCTCTTCCTGTCACCCACCCCGTTTGCTTCTTTTGTGATTGTTCACGAATGCGTTTTTGCGCCTCAGCCAACGAAGCGGTACCAACCAGATCAACACTGGACAAGGCCATTCCATAACCCAGTACGTGACCATGCGCATCAATCAAACCAGGCAAAAGTGATTGGCCTTTGCCATCAATCACCTTATCGAACTTGCCTTCTTCAGGTGTTTTCTTATAGATACCGGTTATCTTGTTGCCATCGAATGCCAAGGCTTCGAATTGAACCAGCTGTTTCTGAGCATTTAAGCTATACCCCTTCACATTGTGAATGAGAGTCTCAGCCATCAATGACGAACTTACAGTGAATGCGCCTATGGCTGCAAAACACGTAGAAATATAGCGTTTCATGCCCATTCTTCTCATTGCGACTCCAACCTTTACCCTAATCTTTGCCTAACGACTTCATACAAACACACTCCTGTCGCGACAGAGACATTCAAGCTGGATACGCTTCCCGCCATAGGTAACTTCACCAATTCATCACAGGTTTCCCGGGTTAATCGACGCATACCTTTACCTTCTGCGCCCATCACCACAGCTAATGCACCATCAAGTTTGCAGTCATAAATAAGCTGTTCTGCTTCACCGGCAGTACCAATCACCCACACACCGGCTTCTTGCATTGCGCGTAAGGTACGAGCCAAATTAGTCACTTGAATAAGAGGGATAACCTCCGCCGCGCCACAGGCGACTTTACGTGCAACAGGAGATAAGTTGGCAGATTTATCTTTCGGCACAATCACCGCATGAACACCAGCGGCATCAGCTGTACGCAAACAAGCACCGAGATTATGCGGATCAGTTACGCCATCCAGAACGAGGAAAAATCCATTGGACTGATTTTCCAGCAGATTCTGCAAATCTTTTTCATCAAACACTCGACCCGGCTTGGCTCGCGCCACTACGCCCTGATGTTGAGCTCCATCCACCTTATCGTCGAGCGCCTTGCGTTGACAGAATTGAACTGAAATTCCCAATCTACGCGCTTCATTAATCACATTATTCAGACGCTGATCTTCACGTCCTTTTAAGGCAAACATTTCAATAATACGCTCTGGCTCTTTTGCCAGCAGTGATTCCATCGCATGAATACCGAATAGCCATTCATGTTGTGCCATACAGAATTATTTCCTCTTCTTACGCTTACTTGAGCTGCCACCCTTACGATGGCTTGATGCTTTACCAGAACTGGATTTTCGAGCTTTAGTTGAATCCCGTTTACTTGAAGAACGTCGGGAACCGGGTTTATCTGAACCCCCTTTCCCTGCACCGTGCTTTCCGGAATCCTTACGGTCTGAACCGTGTCGACCCGAGTCGTGTCTGCCAGAGTCTTTTCTACCAGAATCATTTCGCGCAGAGTCCGCGTGCTGAGCATTTCTCGCTGTTCGAGAACGTCTTACCGCCTTCTTACCTTTCGGCATAGGCATATCCAGCACGAAATCAATTTTACGCTCGTCCAGACTGACCGATACCACTTTAACAGTAACCTGATCGCCCAAACGGAATGTCATGCCTGTGGCTTCGCCAACCAGACACAACTTCACTTCATCATAATGGTAGTAATCGTTGCCAAGGGAAGTGATATGTACCAAACCATCAATATGGAACTCAGCCAAACGGACAAAGAACCCAAAGTTAGTAACGGCAGAAATCACACCTTCAAAGCTATCGCCCAGATGATCCTGCATGAATTCACATTTCAGCCAATCAGCAACATCACGGGTTGCATCGTCGGCACGGCGCTCGGTCATAGAGCATTCTTCACCTAATACAGCCACTTCCGCTTCAGCATATACCTTGCCACCGGTGAGTGATTCACGATTATGCGCTTTATCATTAATCGCTTTCAAAGCACGATGCACAACCAGATCAGGATAACGACGAATAGGCGATGTAAAGTGAGCGTAAGCCTTTAACGACAATCCAAAGTGGCCAATGTTTTCATTGGAATACACTGCTTGTTGCATTGAGCGAAGCAGCATGGTCTGGATCAATTCCTGGTCAGGCCGCCCATCAATCAATTTAACAACTTCACTAAAATCTCTTGGTGTCGCGCTTTCGCGAAGGTTATGCTCAATGCCCACTTCCGCTAAATAAGACAGGAAGCTTTGAATTCGTTCTGGATTTGGCTCGTCGTGAACACGATACAAACCTTCCGCTTTATGTTTCAACAAGGTTAACGCTGCTGACACATTCGCCATGATCATACATTCTTCGATGATCATATGAGCGTCATTGCGGATCAGCGGCACAATATGTTCAATTTTACGCTGAGCATTAAAGACAAATTTGCTTTCCTGAGTCTCAAACTCAATAGCACCACGGCGGCGACGCGCTTTTTTCAGTGCTTTGTACAAACTATGCAGTTCATGCAAATTATTAACGTGAGCTTCGTAGCGTTGATGTAATTCCGGGTCGCCCTGCAAAATGTCCCACACCTTGGTGTAAGTAAAACGAGCTTTAGAGTTCATCACGGCTTCGTAGAAACGATGATCTTTCAGTGCGCCATTTTTGCCAATGTGCATTTCGCACACCATACACAAGCGGTCAACATTCGGATTTAACGAGCACAATCCGTTAGACAGCTTTTCGGGCAACATGGGAACAACTTGCTCGGGAAAATACACTGAGTTTCCTCGAAGTTGCGCCTCTTCATCTAACTGAGTGCCAGGTCGAACATAGTAACTCACATCAGCAATAGCAACCCAAAGCTTCCAGCCACCATCACCATGAGGTTCACAATAAACTGCGTCATCAAAGTCCCGAGCATCTGCGCCATCAATGGTCACCAACGACATTTCACGCAAATCAACACGTCCCGCGTAAGCTTCCTCGGGAACCGTATCGGCAACACCGGCAACCTCACGTTTAACTTCTTTTGGCCATTCATGAGGAATATCAAAAGTGCGTAGCGCGACTTCAATCTCCATACCCGGAGCCATATGCTCACCCAACACTTCCGTGATTATCCCTAATGGGTTAGCTCGCTTGCGTGGGCGCTGCGTAATTTCCACGACCACAACATGCCCTTGACGAGCGCCTTTAACATGTTCAGGTGGAATAATAATTTCATGATGAATGCGAGCATCGTCAGGAATGACCAGAGCAACGCCATTCTCCATATAAAAACGCCCTACAATAGGCTCAGTTCTGGGAATGATGACATTGACAATTTGCGCTTCTCTGCGGCCCTTTAAATCTTTTGTTCCAAGGCGCGCTGCAACAATATCGCCGTGGATCAGCGATTGCATTTGTTGAGCAGAGATATAAAGGTCTTTACCGCCTTCCTCTAATTGCAAGAATCCATAGCCCTCGCGGTGACCAATAACCTTGCCTCTGGATAAGGTCTCAGGTTCGCCTCTTTCATACTTCTTGTGACGATTAAAAATGACTTGCCCTTCTCGCTCCATTGCCCTTAAGCGGCGCTGGATGGCGATTCGGTCTTCTTCAGTAGAAGCACTTACCAGATGACAAATTTCCAGAAATGTCAGCGGCGTTTTGTATTTGTCGAGCAAATTAAGAATGTACTCACGACTCGCCACAGGCTTGTCGTACTTGGCTTTTTCTCGTTCGAAATGAGGGTCATCTTGCATAGGGAATGGGCAGACCTGGTTTTCCTGCTATATTTTTAGCCCAATTATAACCAGCATCAGATATTTAAGTAGCGATATTTTTATTTTCGTTGTTAACCTGTATAAGAAAATTAGGAATCGAGTGGGCGGCGTGCATGTCGCACAGCCTTGGGATGCATCAATTTTTCCAAACCAGCCAAACATTCCGCAATTTTTGCGTGGGTTTTCTTATCGTCAGTAATCGCGTTATACAACCAATGGTAGGCATTCTCGAAATCATAAGGGCTACCATTGCCTGCGATAAAAAGCTCCGCTAACTGTATTTGAGCTTTGAGATTTCCTAGAGAACTCGCTTCTCGAAGGTAGGTAACAGCACGTTCAACATCCTTTTGTACTAACTTGCCATTCGCATAATATCGTCCCAATTGCTCCAATGCTGCTGGAAGTCCCTGCAGAGCAGCATCTTCCATGAAGCGAATGCCTCGCTCAGGACTAGCATCAACACAGACCCCCCAAGCCAGCATATCGCCCCACAAAAATTGATAAGCAGGAACCTTTAATACTTCCGCTCGGGCTTCAATATCCTGAACTAACTGGCAACGATCCATAACAACGCGATCCAGATGTTCATTGCGTTCAATCATGCGGATCAGTTCATCTTGGGTATACAATTGCACTGCTTTCACTTCTTCAGCAGCATAAGCAGGCATCCCAAACAAAATCAGAACAGTAAGTAACAAGGATCTCAGCATGATTTTTCCCGAATAATTTAAATTCAGCACTCGTAGCAAGCCGTCGTATTAGTCTAGTTATCGACAATTACCGAAATTGGTAAAGTGATAATTTTAATCAGAGCAATTTTTAATCGACAAAAGAAAGTGCAAATTTCACGCCGTTTAATCCTGAGCGATTAAATATTGATCAATGACTTGTCGTGATCGTCGAGTTGCTACTAAGCAATACCTCGTTGATAACCGAAACCAACTGTTCTCTCTGGAAAGGTTTTCCTAAATGCTGATTGAATCCAAGCTGATGATAAAGTTCTACTTCATGGCTTAACACATTGGCCGTTAAGGCAATAACCGGCAATGATTGCCACCTTAAATCCGCTCGTATGAGCTTTATTGCCTCAATACCATCCATTCTCGGCATTTGAATATCCATCAGAACAACATCAAAGTCTTCCTTTTCCAGTAACGCCATCGCCTCGACACCATCATCGGCTATTTGTACAGATGCTCCTTCCAGAAATAGCATCTCCTTGGTAATAAGCTGGTTAATGTCGTTGTCTTCAACCAGTAACACCTTTAGTCCTTGCAGATTAGTGCGTTGACCTTTAACAACCCCTACACTTTTACCCTCATACATGTCATAGCTAATAAAACACGTAAACGTGGTGCCTTCATCTTCCTGACTCACCGCTTTAATGCTACCACCCTGCAATTCCAGCATTTGCTTTACAATAGCCAATCCCAAACCGGTTCCACCAAAACGCCGACTGGTTGAACTGTCGGCTTGAGTAAAACTGTCGAACAGCTTGCCTAATTGTGCCTTCTTGATGCCAATCCCGGTATCTTGCACTTCGATGCGCAGATTCAATTTCCCTTTCTCATCACCACTGCCCGGTAACGCTCCCATTGTTAAACGCACTTCACCTTGCTCAGTAAATTTAATGGCGTTAGAGCAGAGGTTAATCAGTATTTGCAGCAACTTGGTAGGATCCCCCAGCACTTTTTGTTCGACACGTCCTTTGCCTACGATATCCAGCGTCACCCCTTTACTCTGAGCCATGTGTGACAATTGATTTTTGACTTGAGACAGAATATCGGCTGGCACAAAAGGCACATTCTCAACTTCCATTTTTCCCGCTTCTATTTTGGAAATGTCGAGTATCTGATTAATGATATGCAGCAGGGTATTGGCTGACAGTTCAGCCTTGGTTAAAAACTCTCGTTGCTTGTCGGTTAATTCCGTATCCAACACTAATTCCAACAACCCCATCACACCATTAATTGGGGTTCGAATTTCATGGGACATGGTTGCCAGAAAGTCAGATTTCGCCTTACTTGCTTGTTCCGCACTGTATTTTGCTTCCCGAAGTGCCATTTCCATTTTCTTGGTATCGGTAATATCAACATACGAAACCAAAACACCAATAATACTGCCTTGCCGATCCTGTAGCGGAACCCGGTTAACAATCAAATATCGCTCGGAACCATCTTCTTCACGTAAGTGTTCGAGCAAATTTAGCATGGAGCGACCAGTAGCAATAACATTCATATCTTGCTCTCTGTATCGCTCGGCATATCTGCGATCGGCTGATAAATCGAAATCTGTCTTTCCGACGACTTCCCTCGGCGACACCAGCCCTGCTTCTCTAGCAAAGTGTTGATTACATCCCATGAACCTTAAATTGCGATCTTTCCACATCACACCAAAAGTCAAAGTGTTTAATACCGCAGACAGTATCAGCTCGGATTTCTCCAATTCTACTGTCCCTCGATCGACTTCCTTCTGTAGTTGTTCGGAAACCCGAACTAATTGATTAAAAAAGTAATCCACCACATACAGCAACA
Source organism: Paraneptunicella aestuarii (assembly GCF_019900845.1). NCBI lineage: Bacteria > Pseudomonadati > Pseudomonadota > Gammaproteobacteria > Alteromonadales > Alteromonadaceae > Paraneptunicella > Paraneptunicella aestuarii. The sequence continues at coordinate 4,540,312 of NZ_CP074570.1, forward strand.
CCATGCCAATGAATACAAAACCAGTAATATTGTTGATCCAGGCTTGTGGTGTCAGTACGTAATCGGGAGGAATTCTGGGGAAAACCAAGTCTCCCATATAAGACCAGTAAAGGTGTATACCCATGATTAAGACGGAAACAAATGAGATAATCACCGCCGCCCGGATATTAATAAACAAGCGACTAAAAATCACAGAACCTAATAATACAAAAGTACCAGCCCCCGATAACCCAAACGTAAACAAACCAGTAGAACCAATAAAAAACAGGCAACCTACCACGATATAGGCTTTCAAATCGGTAACAAGCCGATGTCTAAATAGGGCGGCAAAAGCAAAAATGATAGAAATAACAATATGCGCCCACATTATGGGCAAAAAGCCAACTTCAAAGGCTCGATAGAGAGAACCGGCGAGGGCAACAACTATGACAAAGAATGCCCCGACCAAAAACCGATTGATCAGTCTATTCTTAATACTGTTAACGTCATTCACACCCATTAAACTCTTTACATCGGGAATGTTTTGCAAGATAGCCAACAAGCAGAAAATATTAACATGCTCATTGATGGATAATTTAAGTGTACAAGCTAGCCAGAAAAAAAACCTGCTTTTGCCCTCACAATTTATAAAGTTCGCTTGTAAGCTTCTTCGATTATGACAACAAAAAATGATTATTTATTCTCATATAAGTCAGAAAAGATGCGCAGGAAAATAAACGCTAAATCTGCCTTGACAATTAATAATGATGTATTTCAAAAATCACAGATTGAAAGATGAATAAATTATAAACAGGGACTGATTACTTACCCTGAAAAACAAACCTAAAGAATATTCTTTTTATTCCGAATAACCAGAAAAAATAGAAAACCGCCTACAACTTCTATATATTAAAAAGCTATAAAAGCCAAACTTAAAATGTTTTAAAAAATAACAAAAAATCAAAATATAACAATGAATATCAATAAGTTAACTTCACTTTCTTTATATATCTCTTATTTTCGGAAAAAAGATTACACTGAGACTAATGTCCGACAATGTAAAGATTACCCCCTTATATCTCCTGTGATATAAACGCGCTCAACAACTGTTAACTACTTGTAAATTAACTTTTTCAACAATATTGCTAAACCTGTAATTTACTTCTACTTTTAATACGAAGAATTACATTAACACATCACAAAATGAGTGAAAAATACGCTTCTTTTTACGTGTAGAAAAAGCTATTGCAGGTGTATTAATAACATTGCAGGGAATACATTTATCACCTGTTAAACTTCCTTCAACAATGTTCAGTGAGTCTTAAAGCGAGGATTTTATGTTTGACCGCTTATCTATAAAACAAAGATTGCTTTCCATCTCGATCATTCCACTACTTATTCTCGTTTCCATTCTTTTATTTATTATTTTTCAACAAGTGGAATCCCTTATTGAAAAGCAAGTATCTGAGATTGAAAAAACGGCTTATGAAACTAAAGAACATGAACTCAAAACTATTGTAGAAATCGCCTATGCCACAATAAAGCCCATATATGAGAATGATGGTAATAAAGAAAGCGCTATTGAGCTGCTAAAGCGTATGGAATTTGGTGAAGATGGCTATATCTTCGGCTACGACAAAGATGCAATAAGAATCTTCAGTGGTATGAGTAATGCAAAAGTTGGAGAAAGCTATTACAACTTTAAAGACGTTAATGGTGTTTACCTCATTAGAGACTTGATTGAAGCTGGTCGTAAAAACAAACTGGGCAGCGGTGATGAATTTGTCAAATACCACTTCCCTCGCCTTGGTCAAACTCAAGCTTCTCCCAAGCTTTCCTATTCTATTTACCTTGATAAGTGGGATCTCATGATAGGTACAGGTGTATACATTGATCGCATTGACGCCTATGTCGATATTTTTAAAGATTCTTTGGAAAATGCCCGTAGCGGACTTATTGCTGCTACCATTACCGTATCCCTTATCTTGCTAGTGGTGTTAGTTTCCCTAAGCTTCATTGCCATCAGATCGATCATTAATCCTTTAGCTGAAATAACACAGTCCATTAAAAAGATCTCTATGGGTAACGGAGATCTAACCCAACGCCTCAATATCAAAGATCGCTTTGAAATGGGCGCATTGGCTGATGAAGTGAATTCATTGTTAGATTCCCTGAAATCACTAATCACTAAAGTAAGAGATGTGGCATACAGTGTTGAAAGCGAAAGTAGTAACTTGATTAAAGAAGCAGAAAAAATTCGCTCAGGCAGTATGTCTCAACACAAATCCATTGAGCAGGTTGCCACCGCAACAACTGAAATGTCACATACCGCAGAGCAGGTTTCTCACAATGCAGAAAATGCCGCAGTTGCAGCGCGAGATGCCGACAATCACGGTAAAGAAGCACTGACTACTGTTGAAAGTAGTTGCGAAGAAATGGCCAAACTCAATCAGGAAATTAACAAGGCCAGTGCCGTTGTTACTCAGGTTGGCGGAGATATAGAAAATATCAGCACCGTTTTGCAGGTCATTGAAAATATCGCCGAACAGACTAACCTTTTAGCATTAAACGCAGCAATAGAAGCGGCCAGAGCCGGCGAACAGGGAAGAGGTTTCGCGGTTGTTGCGGATGAAGTACGTAATCTGGCAAGTAAAACTCAAGGTAGCACAGAAGAGATTCAGGAAATGATCACCAAACTGCAAACAGGTTCAAGATCTGCAGTAAAAGTGATGGAAGAAAGCATTAAACGTAGTGAATTGGCTGAGCAAAGCATTCGTACAACGTCAAATAAATTAACAGAAATTGCTGGCGCAGTAGCAACAATGACAAACGTTAATACTCAAATTGCTGCTGCCGCAAAAGAACAAAGTATCGTTGGGAATGAGATAAGCAAGAGCATCGTTGCTATTTCAGACAAGAACAGTGACCTCGCTCAAATTGCAGAAAATAATGGCAAGGCGACCGAAGCCATGCGCAAGAAAACCATTGACTTAGAGAAGTTGGTAAGTCAATTCAAAGTGTAGTTACAACCATATCAGACTGCAGTAGGCACCTTGGTGCTTTGAATGATGAAAATACCGAAAGACAACTCTGGGGTTAACAATGAAAACCAAAATGACACACTCACTGGCATTAGGTTTGGCAGGGTTTGCGCTTGCCACTCCTTCATATGCCGCCGTAATGGATAGTACTAATGTAAAATTTAGTGGCTATATAAAGTTAGATGCGATGTCCAGCACATACAGCGATGGCACCATAGGCGCTGGGAGTATAGGTAGAGACTTCTACATACCAGCTCTAACACCTGTCGGCGGAACAGAAGAAAGTTCCCAATTCGACGCGCACATCAAGCAATCCCGTTTTCGCTTCACCGTCGATTCCATGTTAGAAAACAATGAGAAGATTACCGGTGTACTGGAATTCGATTTTCAAGTAACGCCAAATGGTGACGAGCGCATCAGTAACAGTTATTCACCTCGTGTGCGCCACGCGTTCATTAAATACCAAAACTGGCTCTTTGGTCAGACATGGTCAACCTTTATGGATGTAAGCGCACTGCCAGACTCAGTCGACTTCATCGGTACTACTGATGGCACAGTGTTCGTGCGCCAGGCTCAAATTCGCTACTCTATGAATGGCTTCGATATTGCGCTGGAAAACCCAGAATCAACCATCACACCTTATGGTGGCGGCGGCAGAATCGTATCAGACGACAATTCCACACCGGATCTGGTACTCCGTTACACAAGCAAAGGAGACTGGGGACACTTCGCCATTGCGGGTTTAGCTCGCCAATTGAAATACGTGAACGGCGGTATTGATGACAGTGTTGGCAGCTATGGCTTATCACTAAGCGGTAAAATGAATGTTGGTAAGGACGATATTCGAGCCGTTGTTAACTGGGGCAGCGGCCTTGGTCGATATGTTGGTTTAAATACCGCAAACGGTGCAGTATTAGACGCCAATAATGAGTTGGAAGCTATTGACTCCATGGGATTCTCTATTGCCTATCGTCATTGGTGGGATGATAAGTTACGCAGCAGCTTCATCTATTCAACCTTACAAGTTGATAATCCAACGAACCTGACAGGAATGTCAGTGACAGAGCAGACCTATAGCGTAAGAGCAAACCTGATGTATTCCCCCACAAAAGAATTAACCTTTGGTGGAGAGTATACCTTTGCAAAACGTGAGCTGGAAAACAGCGCCGATGGCGACATGAACCGACTGCAACTAATGGCTAAATATGCTTTCTAGATAAGCGATAATAACTGGAAGAGCAGTTTAATAGCTTGCTCTCCCAGTTATGTTTTTCCGTTACCAATCCTTTTATGCCCATGCACGCTTAATATCGGTCGCTTTCGGCAGCACTTTGTTACCAGTATACCGACGATACAACATTCGACCGAGCAACTCGGCGACTTCACGGGTGGTATCTTCAGCCATAAGCAGAAGACCCAAATCCTCCCCTTCTTTTAAAACGAAGGCAAAATCCTCGATAAGCTTGTCCTGGCTAACATCGGGTTGAATGCCATTAGCACGCATTGCCCCCTGACCAGTAATAAGCCACTCCATGGAAATGCCCGTTCGTTCATAAGCGCTGTAACACGCCTGGAAGGGAATTTGGTTACGGTTAACCCAGCCATTAATCGTGCTGGGACTGATTTGCAGTTGATTGCTCAACTGATAGTTGTTGTCTACATCAAAGGCGTGCCGAAGCCGCTCAAGGATGGCATTGAGATCTAAGTTCATAATTATTTTTTCTTTTATTAGTTATATTACCTTTCAACACTTCATGTACGATAATTTCACATATGAGAAACGTACACAATAACTAATGGAAATATAAAATACCAATAATGTCAAAGGAAAGTGAAATAATGAAAAAACAATGAACTAAAAATAAATAAAATTGGACACCAAATATACTATTTAGAAGGAATAGGTAGCAGATAGGACAAATTTATCTTCGGCAACATCTCCGAACAGATCTTGACCAGAACTGGTCGTACCATTGAAAGATAACGAAAGATCGACAATTTCGACTTTAACGATGAGCCCGAGATCATAATAAACATAACTATCTTCCAGAGCATCTTCGAGATCATAATATCCAATCTGGAAGCCTAAAGATGTGTTTTCATTTAAGTCAAAACCATGGTGATATTCATAGCGAATACCGCTTTCATCGAGAGCAAATATGTCGTCTGTGTACCCCAAACTGAAGGTTCCATAAGCGGTTTGATAATTAATCAGTAATTCCAAATAATCCAGATTGGTATGTGTATCAGGGTACTGATAGGAGATTAAAGAAAATACAGCCGAACGGCTTTCAGCCAATTCGAGTTCATAGCCAACAATTAAATCAACTTCAAGCTTTGCACCTAAGTCTCCAGGATCATTGTCATCAACAAAATCAACATTTGATAGGAACAATTCCCCATACCAACCTTGCTCATGAGATACGATTAAATCCAATTGCAAGGCCGGTTTTTCAAGAGTTTGAGACACACCAGTAAAGCGGTAATCCGATGTAGCAGTAACGGAACCTTCCACAGCGGCTAAAGTAGTGAAGGCAGGGAAAGTCAGCAACGCCAGCAAAGGTGAAGCAATAAGCGTGTGTTTCATTATTGTTATCCTTTGAAATAAACCCGAAACTCTATTGAGCTTACAAAGGCAGCACTTTCGAATCTAGTACACAACCGGGATTTATACCAGCCAACATAATGAACCGGTCTACCGCCATGCTATCAGCCTTTATGACCCTAAACACTGGCTTATTAGGTTAATATCCAGACCTTTAAACAAGCAAATAATTTACCAAGACGCTTTCTTTTGCAGTTTCCTTTGCAAGGTTCGACGATGCATACTCAACGCTCTGGCGGTAGCAGAAACATTACCATCATGTTCCAAAAGCACTCGCTGAATATGTTCCCATTCCAATTGAGCAGACGAGATAACGGAATGTTCTTCTTCCTCAATTTCAGCTGCATCCCCCTGCAAAGCTCGCAGCAAAAGCTCGAAATTGACGGGCTTGGTAAGATAGTCATCAACGCCCTTTTTTACCGCACTAACCGTACTGGCAATGCTGGCATACCCTGTCAGCACAACAATGCGTGAATCTGGCCATTGCTGGCGGATCTGCTCAACTCCCGTCAGCACTGAATACTGACCCAAATTTAAGTCCAGAATCAAATAATCGAATTGCCGCTCATCAGCCAGCAAGTGGTCGATATGATAGAAGGCAATCGCGTCATAACCACGCTTAATCAAACGCCGTACCAAGGCATCAGCAAACACCTCATCATCGTCAAGGACTGCTAACACGCCACTGTTGTTTTCATTCACTTCATCAATTCCTATCGCGTTTGTGGCAAAAACACACTTATGTGAGTACCAGCCTCAGAGCCACTATTCACCAACGACACTCTACCACCCGCTTGTTGAATAGCGGCATGAGCCAATGCAGCTCCAATTCCTAGCCCCCCGCTTGCGCTTTTCACGAAGCGCTGACCAAACTGTGTCAACTTACCAGCTTCAATGCCTGCACCATTATCTTGAATCAAAATTTCGATACCAGATTCAGCAGCAGTCACATCTATTTTGACCAATGGGCTAGCAGAGTCCTTACAAGCATTCGCCGCATTATCCAGCAAATTCATCAGTGCAAAGCTTAAATTGTCATCGTACTCAACCTGAAGCGATTTAACGTCTTCCCCCATATTGAGCTGGTACTGCACTTCGTTACGCGTCACCCACCAGCTTTCTATTAATTCCGGTAACCAATTTTGAATAGCATCTCTACGTAATTTATCTGGATCGTAATCACGAGTAGAAGCTGCCAACTTATGTAAAATCTGTTCGCAGCGTTGTACTTGAGTACAGATTTGCAGGTATACCTCATTATCTTGCCAATCACCCGCAGGTTCAGATTCAGCTAGTTCCTCCAATAACATAGTAATTGAGGAAATAGGCGAAGCTAAACGATGAGTCGTATTCGCAGATAACGTGGCAAACGCCATAATTTGCTGCTCACGCAATTGCCTCTCTCGCATTTCTCCCAGCGATTTTTGGTGGCGACGAATCAAATCAGCTTGGTGGGAAATAAAACCTGTGAGCAAGATAACCGAAATACAAAATGTAATCATCATACCTTCGATGTGACTGCTCATATCCATATTACTATGCTTCATATCAGTGTGATCCATAGCAGATTGAGCAGGCTCGGATGAATGAGACATATGCTGATGATGCTCACTTTGCATTTGCATACTGTGCTGCATGGAATTTTCTTGTGCCGAACTATCGGACATTTCTTCCAGGTGCAGATAAGTCAAAATGCCGTAGCTAAACATGGCTAAGCCAGCAATGAGCCAAGCCGTTTTTCGGCTACAAATCAAACTGCCAATGAGAGCAGGAAATAACAAAGCAGAAACCCATCCAGACATAACGCCTTGATGGGTATAGAGAAACCAACTGATAAAAAGAATATCAACCAGTAAACTGATTGCAATGTTGGTTTGTTCTTCAAAAGCATCCCGATAAAGAACAAACAGCACACCTAACAAGCTGTAGCAAAACACCACCAGCCAACGATAACTATCGACGTCATTCTGCCCAGTTGCAGCTAATCCAAGAAACAAAACCAGCAAAATCAAGCCAAAGCGTAACCAGCTTAGCCACACAACACTGGACTGATTTGGACTCAGACTATTTAAAAATTCCCGGGACATGATCGAATGCGTTAGACCAGATAAAACAAAATGGCGCACATCATACCTCATAACAACTAATGAGAGTACGACCCGGATCTTGCACTAAATTACTGTTCCAAATAATCAGTCACCTACAGAAAGTAGTAAGCAGACCCTCAGCCGCAGGGAAGCGGCTGTGGAGACTCCATGGATGGATTCACGTCGAGTCTGCGATCAATTTCTGTAGGTGACTTACAGTTGTGCATACTTATTTAGTCCACCTCTTCTGAATATCGAGTACGATACCGTTTGGTTAATTTGCTGGTACGAATTTGATCAAGCAGCAATGACCATATGGGCGAAGGATGCTTTAAAGGTGGCTGGCCACTGCCAAGCAAGCGCAAATTACGCTTTATCATTGCCATCACAGCCAAACCGCTTAAAGTTTTATCTCGCCAACTCACTCTAGGAATAATGCCCTTCATTGCGGGCTCCTGTTGCCATTTCGCAGGCAAATCAGGTGTAAATGCCAAAGCACTTGCCATGCCAACAAGCGCAATATCACTATGCAATACTTGCTCGACCGTTTTTAAGCGACTGATGCCGCCCGTGGTCATAACAGGAATATCAGTGCTTTTTGCAATACGCTGTGCAAATTCGAGGAAGTAGGCTTCTCGTGCCAGCGTTCTGGAATCAGCAGAGCGCCCCTGCATTGCCGGAGCTTCGTAACTTCCACCAGACAACTCAACCACATCAACGCCAAGCCCCGACATCATGGCCGCCACTTGTTCTGCATCATCAATATCAAAACCACCACGTTGGAAGTCGGCGGAGTTTAGCTTCACAGCCACCGCGAAGGTCGGAGAAACTACAGCGCGAATAGATTGAATCACCTGCAACAATAAGCGCGCTCGATTCTCAAGGCTTCCGCCCCATTGATCATCTCGATGATTTACTAAAGGAGATAAAAACTGAGCTAACAAATAGCCATGAGCCGCATGAATTTCAACGCCATCAAAACCGGCTTTCTCGGCTAATTGAGCCGTTGTCGCAAAACGACGAATAACATCCTCAATTTGTTCTTCTGTCATGGGTATTGGCTGCCCAAACAATTTGGAATGCTTACCCATATTCAAAGCAACATCGGAAGGAGACAGTACCTTTCCCCCCATGCGCTTGAACACCTGCCTTCCCGGATGATTTATCTGCATCCATACCTTGGTATTGTTACGTTTAGCTGCCGTTGCCAAGCGTTTGAAATGTTCAAGGTTTGTTCCTTGTTCAAGTACCACCCCACCCGGCCCCGTCATTGCCAAATGATCGATCATGACATTTCCGGTGATGATCAAGCCAACACCACCATCGGACCAAGTACGGTACAAATGAATCAATTCATCGCTAGGTAACTGCTCGGCGCTCGCCATATTTTCTTCCATAGCAGCCTTCACCAAACGATTTTTCAAGGTTAAGCCACAAGGCAATTCAAAGGGCACAAAAGCAGAATGGGGCATACGCTAACTCACAAAAAAGAATAAGTTTAGATTTGCCAGAGCATAACCTTTAAGTTAACTTTAAGGTCAATAGCATTTGCAAATTATCAAGGCCATCATTATGCGAATTGGTGAACTGGCAAAACTCAGCGAGTTACCCACCTCAACCATACGTTTTTACGAGCAAAAAGGCTTACTTCCAAAAGCAGAAAGAACAGCCAGCGGTTACCGTCTCTACGACAACGCTGCGCTCGATAGACTGCAAATTATCAAATTTGCTCAAAGTGTTGGGTTTTCCCTGGATGAATTACCCAAGATATTTTCCGCAAACGGACTGAATCATGACGAGATCTTGTCTCGATTAGAACAGAAATACAAAGAAGTCGATGTTTTGTTACAACAGCTGTTACTCAAAAAACAACAAATGGGCGAACTTATGTCACGTTTAAAAAGCACATGGGACAAAGGTCAATGCATGGATAAACGTGAACTCGCTCAAATTCTATCAAATACAGATTTCTAGGCTTATTGTCAGAATCAACATACAGCCTATAAAAATTTAACAGAGGACACCCTATGAACCCGAACTTCAGATTAGATGGAAAAATTGCGCTGGTGACAGGTGCATCAAGTGGTATTGGTGCGGCCTTGGCAGCAGGACTGGCAGAAGCAGGCGCAAAAGTGGTACTAGCTGCACGACGTGTTGAAAAATTGCAAGGTAATGTAGAGCAAATCCAAAACAATGGCGGCGAAGCCATGGCTGTTGCAATGGACGTAACAGATAAGGCCAGTATCGAAACCGCGTTTGATCAAGCTGAGGCCACCTTTGGCACAGTAGACATTATCATCAACAACGCCGGTGTTGCCGACCCCAAACCCTTTATAAAAACAGAAGACGAATCATTTGATTGGGTTATGGATACTAACGTAAAAGGCGTCTGGAATGTTGGGCAAGTCGCTTCCAAGCGACTTATCAAAGCAGAAAAACCGGGATCTATTATTAATGTGGCTTCTGTTTTGGCCTTCGGCGCAGCCTTTGGTTACTCAGCTTATGCAACGTCCAAAGGCGCGGTTCTGCAATTAACTCGCTCAATGGCTCTGGATTTAATGAAGTTTGGTATTCGAGTAAACGGCATCGCACCAGGTTGGTTTAAAACCGAAATGAACGAAGCCTTTTTTAATTCAGAAGAAGGCCAATACTATGTGAAGAAACAAATCCCGGCACGACGTTTAGGCGAACTGCCAGAATTGATTGGCCCGGTGCTACTGCTAGCCAGCGACGCAGGTTCCTACATCAACGGCACAGTGCTACCCGTAGACGGCGCACACCACACCGCACTGGTTTAAGTTCATTTTTGTATGCAGTTTAGAGCTACCAATTAACACTAAATAGCTGTGTTTAATTGTCAGTCACCCATAGAGATTTATCGCAAACTCGCCGTGGATACTTCCATGTAGGCTCCTAATTCTCTACAGGTGACTGATAGTTTGGAACAGGTATGTAGCTCTAAACTGCCTGAACACTTCAATCTATTTCTGATGCGATAGTTTTTGCGAGTTCGCGGCGGATTTGCGAAGCAATAGCACGACTATTGCGACCCCCTCAACAAAGAGCCAGCAACAAAGAAATCATGAAAACTCCCCCTCAGAAACGTGCTTACCACCCGTCCAACCGCCTCGTTGTAACACCTCATCCCCCAACGCCTTGGGCGCACTTTCCAACGATGTCGCCATTGAGTCATTCCAACGATTCAAGAAGCCGTACAAACAAATTGCACCTAAAATCTCGACGATTTGATTTTCTGTCCAATGGGCTTTCATTCTTTCCATGAGCGGTTCATCAACGGCATTTGGTACTGAACCTGCGGCTAGCGCATAGTCTAAAGCAACCCGCTCCGCTTCAGTGTACAAGGGGCTGGTTTGATATTCCCAAACAGCTGCTACTTTTTCATCAGAAATTCCGTGGATTTTAGCGGCAATCAGTGAATGAGCTTCACAATACTGACAACCTGCGGCACGGCTGGCGAAATGGGCGAGAAGGCGTTTAAATCCTTGGTCAACTTCACCATCAGCAGCCATTACGGCTTCAGTAAGAACGCCAAAACCACGCACTATCTCTGGCTTGCGCTGCATGGTCAGTAGTGAATTAGGGACAAATCCCAGAATGCGTTCAAAAATGGCAAAGTCATCAGCAAGTTCCGGAGTTGTGCTAGCGGGAAGAGGTTCCAGGTGAGCCATATCAGTTTCCTGTTTTTATTATTTGGAAATTAAGTAACCCAACCTTAACACGAATAAAATAATTCGAAAAAATAGGCGAAATTGTTCTTGAACAATCTCTGTTTTGATATGTTTGCAGCCATTATAATGAGCGATAAACCTGCTGTAATAACCACAGTTTTTATATGCTTTAATATGATTTTTAAGGCTAAACCTTGAAAATTCATCGTTAAGCTTCATTTTAAGAACAATTTCCCAAGTAGGACAGGCCATGAAAGCACTTGAAATTACAGGGCTCACCAAGACTTATGCTGGTGGAGTAAACGCCCTGAAAGGTATTGACCTCTCAGTAGAAAAAGGCGACTTTTTCGCTTTGCTAGGGCCAAATGGGGCAGGTAAATCCACAACAATTGGCATTATTAGCTCACTCGTCAACAAATCGGGCGGGGATGTGAAAGTGTTCAATCATTCTCTGGACAACGAGCTTGTCGAAGCCAAGTCTTGTATTGGCTTAGTGCCTCAGGAATTCAACTTCAACCAGTTTGAAACATTGCTACAAATCGTTGTGAATCAGGCGGGTTATTATGGTGTTCCACGTAAAATTGCCACGGAACGAGCCGAAAAGTATCTAAAACAGTTAGATTTGTGGGAAAAGCGCAACAGCCCTTCGCGCACTCTTTCTGGTGGTATGAAGCGCCGTTTAATGATTGCCCGTGCGCTTATGCATGAGCCGAAAATATTGATTCTGGATGAACCAACAGCGGGTGTAGACATTGAAATTCGCCGCTCCATGTGGGAATTCCTGAAAGAAATCAATCGTCAGGGCATCACGATTATTCTGACCACCCATTATCTGGAAGAGGCCGAGATGTTGTGCCGTAACATTGCCATCATCGACAAAGGTCAAATTGTGGAAAACACCACGATGAAATCCTTACTCACCAAGCTTAATGTCGAAACTTTTGTGTTGGATCTTTCTGCAAACTCAAACACACCTAAACTCGACAAATATGAGTACCGCTTAATTGATGATCACACATTAGAAGTGGATGTTCCCAAGGAAGCGGGTATGAATAATTTGTTCCAGCAACTTTCGGAACAAGGTATTGAAGTATTAAGTATGCGTAATAAAGCGAACCGTCTGGAAGAACTCTTTGTTCGTTTGGTCGAAGATGGTCGTAACGCCAAGAGTCAAAAAGGAGAGTAATCATGAGCACTGCAACTAACCGCAACCTGATCGCACTCAACACTATTTGGCGCCGTGAAGTCACTCGCTTTATGCGTATTTGGGTACAAACGCTATTACCACCAGTGATTACCATGTCGCTGTACTTTGTCATTTTTGGCAACCTGATTGGTAGCCGGATTGGTCAAATGGGTGGCTTTAACTACATGGAGTTTATTGTACCGGGATTAATTATGATGTCGGTGATCACCAATTCCTATGCCAACGTGTCATCGTCGTTTTTCAGCTCCAAATTCCAACGTAACATTGAAGAATTAATCATATCGCCCGTTCCAACCTGGGTCATCATTACAGGCTATGTGGCAGGCGGCATGAGCCGCGCTATTCTTATCGGTATTATCGTGACCAGCATTTCCATGCTCTTTGTGGATCTGAATATTTATAGCATTAGCGCCATCGTTATCACGCTGCTTTTAACCTCTTGCCTGTTTTCCACTGCGGGGCTAATTAATGCCGTTTATGCACGTAATTTTGACGATATCAGCATTGTTCCAACCTTTGTGCTCACTCCATTAACCTATTTAGGCGGAGTGTTCTATTCCTTGTCATTGCTACCTGAATTTTGGCAAATGGTGAGCAAAATCAATCCTATCGTGTATATGGTCAGTGGCTTCCGTTATGGCTTTTTAGGGCAATCAGACTTTGACATCACAACATCGGTCGGGTTGCTTGTCGTGTTCAATGCCATTTTCCTTGGGATTGCCTACCGATTAATTGATAAAGGAACAGGAATTCGCGCCTAATGGAAGGAAACTCAAGAAGGATCACGACTAATCAGGATGGTCCTCACGAAAAAATACCCGAACTGATTAAACGCTATCTGGAACACCCGTTTAAAAAACCAGTTAGTGAACATACGCAGTTGGCATTTGAACAGGTATGCGATTGGCTGGACGATTGGGCAACCGATGGCAGTCAGCCTTTAATTATGGATTCCTGCTGCGGCGTGGGTGAGAGTACGCAACGCTTAGGCAGGCTATTTCCCGATGCCAAAGTCATTGGCTTGGACAAGTCCCGAGTCCGCACTGAAAAGCACGAAAAAGTCTTCGAATTACCAGAAAACGCCAGCATATGGCGGGCGGATGTCATCGACTTTTGGCGACTAGCGGTAAACGCCGGTTGGAAGCTAACGGCACACTATCTGTTATATCCCAATCCTTATCCCAAATCCCTTCAAGTACAGCGACGCTGGCATGGTTCGCCGTCTTTTCTGGATATTCTGAAACTCGGCGGCAGGCTGGAAGTACGAAGCAACTGGAAAACCTATCTGGAAGAATTTGCCATTGCGCTGGATGTGGTCAATATCGAATCAGAGCTTAACGAGTTAGATGTGACCGACCCTTTTACGGCTTTTGAACGCAAGTATAATGCGAGCGGGCAGGCTAATTGGCAGTTAGTGGCAACGCTAAGCTAAAGATTCCAAGAATATTAAGCAGAAAAGAAACGCCCTCATTGAGGGCGTTGTGTTATATAACAATGGGTTAAGGGCAATGATACCAGACTCCGTCAATAGGATCATAGTAACCACAGTTGCCTCCAGCACCACCGCCACCAGAACCACCGCCTGTACTACTTTGATGATACGATTCAAGTGTAGAGACTTTACTTTTCAAACTACTGATATCTGAAGCTGCACTAGTCTTCCAAGTCTTCAAACTACTGATATCTGAAGATGCACTAGTCTTCCAAGTCTTCAAACTGCTGATATCTGAAGATGCACTAGTCTTCCAACTCTCCAAAGACGACAATCTTGAATTGTGAGAGTTTAGTGTAGTCACAGTGCTACTCTTCCAAGTCTCCAGTGAAGATAACCTGTTAGCATGGGCACTCAATGTACTCACGGCACTAGTTTTCCAAGACTCCAAGCTACTGATCTTATTTGTATTGCTTGTAATGCGACTTTCATGATTCGCAAGTTTTGTATCATATCCCGCTAATTTACCTTCTATATTATTGATTTTATTAGTGTTAGAACTAATGCGTGAGTTATGACTCGACAAAGTAGAATCATGTCCGTTTAGGCGAGTGTTTTGAGTGGTATTAACAGACGCAAGGTTTGATATCGAAGCAGAATAGCCATTCACATCAGCCTGCAAATCCATTAGTACATTACCAAATTCATCTAGTCGGGAGCTATGCGATGCGAACAATGTATCGTGAGCATCAATGCGGCTGTCCAACGTATTTAGACGGTTATTTTGAGTATTGTTTAACGTATTAATGTTACTGATAGCCGTGTCATGCTCTGACAAACGCGTATTTTGCGTCGCGTTTAAGCTATTAATACTCACTACGGATCCATCAAGCGAACTTAAACGGCTGTTTTGAGTATTGTTTAATGCATTAATGTTGCTAATCGCCGTGTCATGGCCTGACAAACGGTTATTTTGCGTCGCATTTAAGCTATTAATGCTATCAATAGAATCATCAATCGAATTTAAGCGACCATTCTGCTGATTACTCAACGTTTGGATACTCGCAATAGCGCTGTCGTGCGCAGACAAGCGACTATCTTGTGTATTGTTTAATGCATTGATGTTGCTAATCGCGGTATCGTGGCCTGACAAACGATTGTTCTGCGTCGTATTTAAGCTATTAATGCTATCAATAGAATCATCAATCGCATTTAAACGGCTACTTTGCTCACTATTCAAAGTTTGAATACTCGCAATGGCGCTATCATGTCCAGACAAGCGACTATCTTGTGTATTGTTTAATGCATTAATGTTGCTAATCGCCGTGTCATGGCCTGACAAACGGGCGTTTTGTGTCAAATTTATATTCTTGATACCGTCAATGGAATTATCATGAGAATCCAAGCGATCATTTTGAGCACTGTTTAAGGCGTTAATATCTGAAATTGCACCATCATGATTACTCAAACGCACATCTTGAACTGAATTATGGGCGTTAATGCTTGAAATAGCGCTATCGTGAGCTGTTAAGCGGCTGCCGTGACTATCAAGAATAATACCTTGTATTAACAGTTTCGAATCTTGCTCAGCATTGATCACATTGATCAATGCAATATCACCATCGTGTCCATCTAAGCGCGTTTCCGCTGCTGTTGCGCGGTTTTCTGCAACATCCAATCGGCCTTCTGCTGAATCCAAACGACCTTCTGTCGCTGTGATACGACCTTCTGCATCAGTCAAACGCCCATCTTGAACTCCATTCGCAACATTAATTGCCGCGATATCCGCATCGTGTCCGTCTAAACGAGTTTCCGCCGCTGTTGCACGGTTTTCAGCAACATCTAATCGGCCATCTTGTACGCCATTCGCGGCATTAATTGCAGCGATATCGGAGTCATGTCCGTCTAAGCGAGTTTCCGCTGCTGTCACACGGTTTTCAGCAACATCCAAACGGCCTTCGGCATCAGTCAAACGACCATCTTGTACGCCATTCACAACATTAATTGCAGCGATATCTGCATCATGTCCATCTAAGCGAGTCTCCGCCGCTGTTGCGCGGTTTTCTGCAACATCCAATCTGCCTTCGGCTGAATCCAAACGGCCTTCTGTCGCAGTGATACGGCCTTCTGCATCCGTCAAACGACCATCTTGTACGCCATTCGCAACATTAATTGCAGCGATATCTGCATCATGTCCATCTAAGCGAGTCTCCGCCGCTGTTGCGCGGTTTTCTGCAACATCCAATCTGCCTTCGGCTGAATCCACACGGCCTTCTGTCGCTGTGATCCGGCCTTCGGCATCAGTCAAGCGACCGTCTTGTACGCCATTCGCAACATTGATTGCAGCGATATCCGCATCGTGTCCGTCTAAACGAGTTTCCGCTGCTGTTGCGCGGTTTTCAGCAACATCTAATCGGCCTTCTGCTGAATCCAAACGACCTTCTGTCGCTGTGATCCGGCCTTCGGCATCAGTCAAGCGACCGTCTTGTACGCCATTCGCAACATTGATTGCAGCGATATCCGCATCGTGTCCGTCTAAACGAGTTTCCGCTGCTGTTGCGCGGCTTTCTGCAACATCCAATCGGCCTTCGGCTGAATCCACACGGCCTTCTGTCGCAGTGATACGGCCTTCTGCATCGGTCAAACGACCATCTTGCACGCCATTAGCAACATTAATTGCAGCGATATCTGCGTCATGTCCATCTATACGCGTTTCCGCCGCTGTTGCGCGGTTTTCAGCAACATCTAATCGGCCTTCGGCTGAATCCAGACGACCTTCTGTCGCTGTGATCCGGCCTTCGGCATCCGTCAAACGACCATCTTGTACGCCATTCACAACATTAATTGCAGCGATATCTGCATCATGTCCATCTAAGCGAGTTTCCGCCGCTGTTACGCGGTTTTCTGCAACATCCAATCTGCCTTCGGCATCAGTCAAACGACCATCTTGTACGCCATTAGCAACATTGATTGCAGCGATATCTGCATCGTGTCCATCTAAACGAGTTTCCGCTGCTGTTGCGCGGTTTTCTGCAACATCTAATCGGCCTTCGGCTGAATCCAGACGGCCTTCTGTCGCAGTGATACGGCCTTCTGCATCGGTCAAACGACCATCTTGCACGCCATTAGCAACATTAATTGCAGCGATATCTGCGTCATGTCCATCTATACGCGTTTCCGCCGCTGTTGCCCGGTTTTCTGCAACATCCAATCGGCCTTCTGCTGAATCCAAACGACCTTCTGTCGCTGTGATACGACCTTCTGCATCAGTCAAACGCCCATCTTGAACTCCATTCGCGGCATTAATTGCAGCGATATCGGAGTCATGTCCGTCTAAGCGAGTTTCCGCTGCTGTCACACGGTTTTCAGCAACATCCAAACGGCCTTCGGCATCCGTCAAACGACCATCTTGTACGCCATTCACAACATTGATTGCAGCGATATCCGCATCGTGTCCGTCTAAACGAGTTTCCGCTGCTGTTGCGCGGCTTTCTGCAACATCCAATCGGCCTTCGGCTGAATCCAGACGACCTTCTGTCGCTGTGATCCGGCCTTCGGCATCAGTCAAGCGACCGTCTTGTACGCCATTCGCAACATTGATTGCAGCGATATCCGCATCGTGTCCGTCTAAACGAGTTTCCGCTGCTGTTGCGCGGCTTTCTGCAACATCCAATCGGCCTTCGGCTGAATCCAGACGGCCTTCTGTCGCTGTGATCCGGCCTTCGGCATCAGTCAAACGACCATCTTGCACGCCATTAGCAACATTAATTGCAGCGATATCTGCATCATGTCCATCCAAGCGAGTTTCCGCCGCTGTTGCGCGGTTTTCTGCAACATCCAATCTGCCTTCGGCATCAGTCAAACGACCATCTTGTACGCCATTCGCAACATTGATTGCAGCGATATCTGCATCGTGTCCATCTAAACGAGTTTCCGCTGCTGTTGCGCGGTTTTCTGCAACATCTAATCGGCCTTCGGCTGAATCCAGACGGCCTTCTGTCGCAGTGATACGGCCTTCTGCATCGGTCAAACGACCATCTTGCACGCCATTAGCAACATTAATTGCAGCGATATCTGCGTCATGTCCATCTATACGCGTTTCCGCCGCTGTTGCGCGGTTTTCAGCAACATCTAATCGGCCTTCGGCTGAATCCAAACGACCTTCGGTGACATTAATTCGACCTTCTGCATCGGTCAAACGACCATCTTGCACGCCATTAGCAACATTAATTGCAGCGATATCTGCGTCATGTCCATCTATACGCGTTTCCGCCGCTGTTGCGCGGTTTTCAGCAACATCTAATCGGCCTTCGGCTGAATCCAAACGGCCTTCTGTCACTGTGATCCGGCCTTCGGCATCAGTCAAACGACCATCTTGCACGCCATTAGCAACATTAATTGCAGCGATATCTGCATCATGTCCATCCAAGCGAGTTTCCGCCGCTGTTGCGCGGTTTTCTGCAACATCTAATCGGCCTTCGGCTGAATCCAGACGGCCTTCTGTCGCTGTGATCCGGCCTTCGGCATCAGTCAAACGACCATCTTGCACGCCATTAGCAACATTAATTGCAGCGATATCTGCGTCATGTCCATCTATACGCGTTTCCGCCGCTGTTGCGCGGTTTTCAGCAACATCTAATCGGCCTTCGGCATCCGTCAAACGACCATCTTGTACGCCATTAGCAACATTGATTGCAGCGATATCTGCATCGTGTCCATCTAAAAGAGTTTCCGCTGCTGTTGCGCGGTTTTCTGCAACATCTAATCGGCCTTCGGCTGAATCCAGACGGCCTTCTGCATCCGTCAAACGACCATCTTGCACGCCATTCGCGGCATTGATTGCAGAAATATCAGCATCATGTCCATCCAAGCGAGCTTCTGCGGCATCTAGACGCCCATCCTGCACAATGTTGGCAGCCTCAAGATCAGCAATAACACTTCCTCCGCCTCCGGTGCCACCATTACCATTTCCTCCACCAACGCCTGCTGGCGGAGCCGCCATTGCAGATGTTGAAACACCTATTGTTGCCACCAGTATTGCTGCGGTGATCTTATTTTTCTTTATCATAATTATCATCCTTCATTTTCAATTAATCGTCATACCACCTCATTGACGATACGCTTACCTTGTACCGCTAATTGATATACATGGGATATGCCTTTTCCTTATGCAGTAACAAGATATGTTGAGTTCCAATCTCACTCACTATCAAGCCCGAAACCTTATAGCCTCGCCTGACGGTGACATCTCCATATTGGGTTTTTAAGGTCGCCTTCAGAACCCCTTGCTTGTCTGCATATATTGAAGTTAAAGAAATGTTTGCAATGGGATCGGATTCTGATTCGCCCTTCTGGCTTTGCGCCAGTAAATGCTGTCTTTCAACCTGTAATTTGGTTAGCTCGTTTTGAAGTTTTTCATGCTCCAGATTTTGTTTTATTTCCTGCAGCTTTAAGCGATTAATATCGTTAACAAGTTGCTGCTGTCTCCAAGAATTGGCAGCGATGATATTTTCTGCCACTTCACTCTCTGATAAACCGTTTTTAATGAGTTTGGCGGCGGCTTCGACTTCATCAAGTGATGGCACTTTTGCTAGTAATGGTTGTATATCCGTTCCTTTGTCTGCCAAGACTTGGGTGACAAGGATAAATATCCCAAACAATGCAGCCAGGATCATCGAAGTACGTTTATTCATGAGTTAACTCCAACCATTTTCAGGCTAATTTCTCCGCTAAGTCCTTCAGAGTCAGAGACGTCAAGTTCTGCATATGAAAATGAAATAGGCAGGCCATCAATTAAAGTCCCCAAGTCCAGCAAGTCCTGATATGAGTATTGCTTCAACTGTATTCTTACAATGCGGGTAAAATAGGCTTCGTTATGCTCTTCATCTTCTTCAAAAAGAGGAGGGGGTTTATTGGGTAAAGTAAATCTGAATGCGTCCAGCAAATAAGCCGACACATCCGAGATATTCATTAGTTTTGCTTCCGTAAGCACAGGAAGATTTTTCTGACTTCTAACCAGAGCTGTACCGTTATGATCGACATTGACAAAGAAATAATGTTGGGTGGCCCAGTCTTGGAGTTGGGCTAGCGTGCCGTTACGATTTTTCAGGAAATAAAAGCTATGGTTGCTAACCAGTTTGATTTTATTGACTTCCCATCCCTGCAACTCTTGATAGTCACTGGCATCTATCAGGAGCCCATCGAAGACCATCTTAACGTTAGTCCCATCTTTGGTGAGCAGCTCGATCAAACCATCATACTTTTCTTCCTTACCAAAAAAATCAAAACAGCCAACCAATAAAAAGAGACATGCGCATAGCAACGAAAACCTAATGACCATAGAGCTCTCCCGTTCGTGTACCGCCGTTCAGTACGTGCGGTGATAGCAGGATGAGCATTTCGCTACTTTGTTGGTCGTAAGATTTACTGCCTGATAACCAAGGCTGACCAAACAGTCCTCGCTCTTTTACCTGATTGCGGGAGTTCTTGAATCCAGCCAACATTAATGTGTCGCCCAAAGTCACTTTGGCTTTTTGTAAAATGCGTTTATTTCTGACGTTCGGAGCTTGTATCTTGGAATTGTTCGATTCCACGGTTGTAATATCTTGCAAGGTAGAGAAAGTGCCAAACACCTGTAGAAGCACTTCATCGCCAACCAATAATGGCAAGACATAAAGCTCCAGTCCTGCTTGTACGACTCCAGGTCTGAGTATGGTTTCTGCCCCTACATTTGCAGTGGTTCTGGATGACGAAGAGGCAAGATAGGTAATTTGCTCTGTAATGGCTATTTCAGCCATTTGATTGTTTAAGGTGACTACTCGAGGAGAACTGACCACACTCACTTGGCCTTGCTCTTCCAGTGCATTGATGAGTAATGAGCTGCCCGCATACTGTGATGTGGCATCAGTGATTGATGCATTTAACGTAACAGGGGCATTCACATCGAAGTTGGAGAAACCTGTACCAAACTCTACAGCTCCACCCAACGACATTGATTGCTTTACAATATCCCAGTTAATTCCATAATCCATACCATCGTTCATGCGCACTTCTATAACCTGCACATCGATGTAGATCTGCTGGGAAAGCTTATCGTTTAGTCGTTGGATATACTGTTCAATTTCATCCAATTTCCAAGGCTTGTCTTTTACCGTAAGAGTCGAGCTGGATTGAGATATCGAATGAATGCCTTTAGGGCTTAAGATACTCTTTACCGTGATATTAAGTTCATTCCAAATATCACTGTTCATTGAGTAATTTGATCTTTCGGATTTAGGAATACTTTCAGAATCTGACTGCAGCGTATCCGACGATGTTAGATAAGAGTCTGTATCCTGACTATTCTCAAGACGCTGACCCAGTGAATATTGGGAAGCACCAGGAATAAAACTGACATCAAATACTCTGGTTTCAAATTGATGCCAAATAATTAAGTTATCTTTTAATGTAAAATGTAAATTCGCAAGCGACGCAACCTGCCGTATTAGCTCACCAACATCACCTTGAAAAGTAATATTAATGGTTTTATCAGAGAAGCTCTCTTCGGTGAACTGATAAGAAACGCTATATTCCTTTGCAAGTTGCTTCATTAAATCAGATAAGGAAATATTCTGACCACTTATAAATGGAATTTCTTCAAACCACCAACCAGGTTTATTTAATACACTTTGAGAAAGTGGGGGAGCATAAAAAGCATCTATAATCTGGACGTTTTTAAGCCTTTTGAGATTATTATTTTTCTTATTTTCAATTGAATTATTAACTTCATCTAGACGATTCTGTATTTCTGATATTTGACTATTCAAATTAGAACAGGATGCTAACAACAGAGAAAAAAAGACAACAAAAACTCTCAGCAACATAAAATTAAACTCATCTGTCAGCGTAATAAACCCTAACCACTTTATTCTTGGTAAAGAACTGGGCTTTTATTTGTTTTGGTGTTACGTAAGCGGAGATAATTTGATCTGTCATATGATAGATATCTCTGGCATGCACATCCGCGCCAACCAGAACCTCATGACGGTCGCTCACTTCCCATAACAACTGATAGTTACTGTTGTGCTCAAACATTCTTTCCAAATTTTGCTTTAAGAAGCCAGAACGTAAGGAAAATGTAACTCCCTGCTCCAAGTTATTAATTTCTTCCTGAGAATTAGCGCCTAAACTTATAAATATAAAAACCAGAAATAAAATACGATTCATAAACAACAAAATACAAACAATATTAAATTCACATTATCAACTAATACAAATCGCTAAAAGTTGTTATTTTAGACAGTAAAATCAAAATACCAACAAGGTTATTTTATTAATCAAAAATCAATAAAAAAAACAAAATGGATATTTAGGAGTCTTTAGGGTAACAATAAAAAGACTCTTGATATTAAGGGGAGGATTTTCAAAAATATGAAATTTATAATCATTTTGGCATGGGTTATTTATCAATAACCCATGCCAAAATTAAGTTTTAAAAGAAGAAATGAAATAAAACTAACTTAACCCCATATATGGGGTTAACTTAATCTTGATTGCGGCTTACTAAAATAGAAACCTTGGCCGTAACGAATATCAAGAGAGGTCACTGCGGCCAGGCTTTCCTGATCTTCAATATGCTCAGCAATGACAATAATATTGTTTTTCTGAGCCTTGGAGCGCAAATTTCGAAGTAAACGGTGAGAAACCTTGTCTTTCAGCATCCGGGCAAGAATATCCGCTTCAATTTTAATACCATCAATGGGCATATCCAGAACATCGGTGATACCCGCCGACACATTACGGAAGTTGTCTATTACCAACTTAATATCCATATCCTTACAGGCGACCAGAAAGGCATTAAATTCTTTGGGGTATTTGGTAACCGTTTCCGCCATTAACTCAAGACTAACGCGCTTGGTATTCGGGTATTGAGAAAGGTATTCACTTAAAAAACGAGTGGTGAGAGGATCTAACACATCCCGCTCACTGATATTGATGCTCCAGCCTGTATTGCGATCTCTAAAGTATTGAGCGCTGTGATGGAACATTCTTTGGGTCAGTTCGCTGCTACAACGTTGATTTTCAACTAAATGTAGAAATTCGCTGGGCAAGAATGTTTGCTCCGATTGGGTTACCAATCGAGCCAAACACTCGTAGCTCCAGACCACATTGTCTGACATGTCCATAATAGGTTGAAAGAAGGGTACGATACTATCCAAAGGAAAGTTACCCTTCACTGTTTGTACTTGCATAAAAATCGCGATTTGACCGAAGTACCCTTAATATATAGCACTAAAGCCAAAAAAAGCGTAAAAATACTGAATACTTTTTATGCAGCTGGTATTTAAAGCGATACCTTTTGAATTCCTATTTAACCTGAATAGTTCAGGTTATTTAATCCAAATCAACCTGGATATTGTCAATCAATCGTGTTTTTCCTAAAAAGGCAGCACACAATATCACCAGGTTTTTCTCTTCATGGCTTGGATGTAACAAGGTCGAAGCAGAGCGAATTTCAATATAATCAACCTTGAACCCAGATTGATTTAATAATGCCTTATGCTCAGCAATCAAGGCGGTAAAATCACGTCGTCCCTGCAAAATAGCATCAGCTACCAAGCTAATCGTTTCATATATCCTGGAAGCTCTCTGACGTTCTTCGACCGATAAATAATTATTGCGAGAACTCATGGCTAAACCATCTTCTTCTCTGCGAGTAGGAACGCCGTGAATGGTTAAATTCATGGACAAGTCTTGAACCATTCCCTTGATAACCTGCAATTGTTGAAAGTCCTTCTCGCCGAAAAAGGCATGATTGGGCTGTACCATGTTGAACAATTTACAAACAATGGTAGCAACACCACGAAAATGCCCCGGACGACTCGCACCGCAAATCATGTAAGACAAGCCGGGCACTTCTACAAATGTTTGTTGCTCTAAACCGCGAGCATAAATATCTTCGACTTTAGGCACAAATACGCAGTTGACTCCCAGAGCTTCAAGCGCTTTGCAATCTGCGTCCATGGTTCGAGGGTAAGCATCAAGATCTTCATTGGGCCCAAATTGCATTGGGTTCACAAAAATGGATACGACAACCACGTCACATTTTTCTCTGGCTCTTCGCACCAAATCCAAATGCCCATCATGCAAGTTTCCCATGGTTGGCACAAAGCCGATAACCTTACCTTCGATTTGCCACTTTCTACGCTGTTCCCGTAACGGGAGGATTTCATTGATTACTTGCATAACTTTTTAATATTACGTTGATTTAGCACCATCCCAGCTGGTATCGACGACTTGTCCCAAAATAATTATTCAAAACTATGTTCAGTTCCAGGAAACACACCTTCTTTAACTTCTTTAATGAAAGCTGCCACGGCAGCACGGATATCACCATGCTCGTTCAGGTAGTTTTTGGAGAACTTAGGCATATAATTAGCGCTAATTCCAAGCATATCGTGCATAACCAGCACCTGCCCATCGGTTTTCACGCCAGCACCAATACCAATCACTGGCACATCTATCGCCTTGGAAATCGCTTCTGCCAATGCTGACGGAACACACTCAAGTACCAACATTTGAATGCCCGCTTGAGCTAATGCGACTGCATCATCAATCATTTTCTGAGCTTGTTCAGGTAAACGCCCCTGAACCTTAAAGCCACCGAAAACGTTAACGGATTGCGGCGTTAAGCCCAAATGTCCGCACACAGGAATGCCACGCTGAACCAAGCCTGCGATAGTCGGTAACAACCACTCACCACCTTCCAGTTTTACCATATTGGCACCAGAAGCCATGAGCTGAGCAGCGCTTTGATAAGCTTGCTCTGTTGTGGCGTAGGTCATGAACGGCATATCGGCTACAACCAAAGCGCGTTGCGTACCTTTGCGTACCGCTCGGGTATGATAGGCGATATCGTCCACCGTAACCGACAAGGTATCATCCATACCTTGCAGTACCATGCCCAGTGAGTCCCCAATCAACAAGACTTCAACGCCTTGCTCGTCAAATAATTTTGCGAAGCTAGCATCATAAGCGGTCAAGACCGTAATCTTTTCCCCATCTTGCTTCATCTTTCGCAATGTGGAAGTCGTTACTTTCTTCATCATCTAGCCCCAATCATCAAAAAACACGCACTATACGGATTTTAACCGGGATTGCCAATTTCATTCGGGAGTCTTTTTATACCGTTTTCAGGCACCTGAACCAGAAGCTCTTTTAAAACCGTGCCACAAGGCAAAATGAGTTCAGAAGAGATTTCGGCCAAGGGATATAAAACAAATTCTCGCGACTTCATACCATAATGCGGAACGATGAGGTCAGGTTCGTTAATCACCTCATCACCATAAAGAAGGATGTCCAAGTCCAGAGTTCTTGCTCCCCATCGTTGTTCTTTTCTTACTCGCCCATGCTGCAATTCAATACGCTGCAGTTCATGCAATAAAGAATGACAATCCAGTTCAGTTTGCAACTCAGCAACCGCATTCACATAGTCGGGTTGATCTGAAGGCCCCATAGGACGACTCAGATAAAACGACGAGACCAATTGAACATTGGTCTCGGGAATATTGCTCATGTCCTTGATGGCACTACGCAACTGCTCGGCGGGTTGCTCCAGATTACTTCCCAATCCAATGAAAGCGCTTATACTCACGAAGGCTTTCTCGGCTTATTCGGTCGGCTACGGCGACGGTTTCCGCCCTCATTATTACGCAATGAAGATTGCATTTTCTTCTGCTTTCCGGGGGCGGCTTCCTGAAACTCAGTCCACCATTGCGCCAACTCGGTTAATTCACCGCCTTCAATTTCTGAACGAATCAGCAGAAAATCATATGCAGCTCTAAAGCGCGGATGTTCCATCGTAATATAGGCTCTGCGCCCCAAACGCTTACTCAAGCGTTGCTGCAAATACCAAATATCGCGAATAGGCGTGGTAAAGCGTTTCGGGATCATGATCCTTTGTACCTGACGCGATAACACGTCGGTAATCGCCAAATTAAAGGCATCGTGAGCGGGTAAGCCACCTTCTCCCATATGCTGTTGCATACGATCTTCCACGCAATACCATAAGCTCGCGGCATAGAAAAAGGCTGGAGTGATACGTAAACCACTATTGATGCGGTTATCTGTGTTACTCAACACTTTTTCCAGCAACTGATATTCCCTGCCCTTCTGATTATCCAAAAAGGGTTGCAATTGCGGGAATAACTGCCCAAACAGCTTGTATTCTTGTAGTAAAACAAAGGTTTTCAAACCACTGCCCAACAGCATTAATTTAGACACTTCTTCGAACAGCCTTGCAGGTGGAATATTAGCCAGCAAGGGAGCCAGTTGAGGAATAAGTTCTGCCGTTTTAGAGTCAATATTCATGTTCAGTTTGGCGGCGAAGCGAATAGCTCGCAGCATTCTTACCGGATCTTCGCGATAGCGGGTTTCCGGATCGCCAATCAGAACAATTTCTCTCTTTTTCAGAGATTCAACACCATTAGCAAAATCGGTAACTGTGAAATCGGCAATGTTGTAATACATTGCGTTGAAGCTAAAATCTCGACGCTCGGCATCTTCTTCAATGCTTCCAAAAACATTGTCTCGAATTAACTGACCATGCTGATTTTGATGACTGGTTACCTTCTTGCCAACAGGAGCTTCCGTTTCTTCTGGAACGTGATGCCCACGGAAAGTCGCGACCTCAATGATTTCACGCCCAAAGATAATATGAGCCAAACGAAAGCGGCGTCCGATTAGACGGCAATTACGGAACAGGCCTTTCACCTGTTCAGGCGTTGCATCAGTCGCGACATCGAAATCTTTGGGATGCAATCCCAACATTAGGTCACGCACGCATCCACCGACCAAATAGGCCTGAAAACCGGCATTATGCAACCGATACAACACCTTCAATGCATTATCGCTGATATCTTCACGGGAAATCTGATGTTCAGCACGCGGGATGATACGCGCCTTGAGGATCACCTCAGGTGTGGCATCCTGCTCCGATTGCTTAGGTTGTTCCTGATCGGTCAGTACCTTTCTTATTTTGTCTATCACCCTTGAAATAATAGCTCTGTCCTCCACCCTACAGACCTTACATTAACCTATTATTAGTCAGCACTAAAACGACTCTATTTGTGTCACTTTTTATAAAAATCAGTAAGAAAAATGGTCACAATTAAATTGCGACAGAAAGCTTGCCATTTCTCTCTCTGGTTTAGCATACAGTGAGCCGACACGCCAATTTTCAGCGCCCCACCGCAAAATATTTTCTGGCGTATCATGCATGATTGTAGCCGGAACAGGAAGTCCTAAAAATGCTAAAGCCAAATAAAGATTTTCTGACGCCAACTTATCTCTAAGCGGCTGCGCATGTCCCTGCTTGCTTAATTTACGTCCCGGACTAAATACCGCAACAGGTAAATGCAACATATTTGGCGGCTTGGCGTGTAAAGCTTCAAACAGCGCTAGTTGGCAAGCACTGGGATACAGCAAATCAGCGCCTCGGACTACCTCGGTGATGCCAAATTGAATATCATCAACGACCGATGCCAAGTGATAGGCATATAATCCATCTTTACGTTTGATAATAAAATCTTCCCCAGCAATATTTTTAGGGAATGAGATATGCCCCAATAATGCATCGGTAAACTCAAAGCTTTCGGCATCATTTCTAAAACGCATTGAATGGTCGTGCGAACCTAAATTCAGCTCTCGACAATGTCCAAGGTACACGCCGCCCTCAGCATGAATCTGCTTGCGAGTACATTGGCAATAATAAGAAAGCCCTTGTTGCTGCAACCATTCAATAACATCATCATAAACCTGACTTTGCTGGCTTTGGAAAATAATGCTCTCATCCCAAAATAGATGATGCGCTTCCAAGCTACGTTGTATCAGATCGATTGCCTCAGGATCTTGTCTCGGCGGATCGATATCATCAATACGCAGTAACCATTTCCCTTGCTGTGTTTTTGCCTGTAAATAACCACCAACTGCTGCTACCAACGAACCAAAATGCAAGGCTCCTGAAGGTGATGGTGCAAAACGCCCACGATATTCATTACTTACGTTGTTACTCTGAATTGGCGGGAATGATTCAGATGAATGCATACAGATATTTTTCACAGAGGATGATATTGAAACACATCAATCGGGATTACTATTAATCACCAACGTTAATCGCTAAAAACAACAAAAGCTGCCTAAAGCAGCTTTTGTTTGTGCAAGGTAGAATTTAACCAAGCAATTGCTTTTCTTTAATTTCTGCCATTGTTTTGCAATCAATGCACAAATCAGCAGTGGGTCTTGCTTCCAATCGTTTAACCCCGATTTCAATGCCACAGGCATCGCAAAAACCAAAGTCGTCGTCTTCGATACGCTTCAGGGTTTTTTCAATTTTCTTGATCAGTTTACGCTCGCGGTCTCTGGTGCGAAGCTCCAAACTAAACTCTTCTTCCTGGGCTGCACGATCGACCGGATCAGGGAAGTTGGCAGCTTCGTCCTGCATGTGGTGAACCGTTCTGTCTACTTCTTCACGCAGTTGGTCGCGCCAAACAGACAACAGCTTATGAAAGTGCGCACGTTGCGCTTCGTTCATATACTCTTCGTCTGGTTTTTCCTGGTAGGGCTGTAACCCTGCTAGCGCCAGTAATCCCAAAGATTTTGAATTGTTATCAGTTGGCATAGGCCAATTCTCCTAAACTGCAATACAGTAGCTTAAAAGCTTAAGGGCGGTATCTATATCAGAAAGCTATCCTTCTAGCAAGACATTAGCCCATTAGCAAATATGTCAAGGCAGCGGCGCATAGCGCGGTACGCGGCTCATCGAGAAAAGCGGTGATATGGCAACGACCTTGAGAAATTCAATACAAATCTCACAAATTAACTGGAAGAGATTGATTTAAATATATATTTTCAGGATCAATTGCTGCTCTCCAAGCAATCACTTCAACTCCTTGTTGCCGTGCTTCACGACACAACTGCGCATAAGCGGGATCGATATGTTCCGCAACACACACTTCATTAATACCCGTATGTTGCACACAAAAAAACAATACTGACCGATGTCCGGCTTGCGCAATGGATACCAATTCACGCAAATGTTTCTGCCCACGTTCTGTAACCGCATCTGGAAAATACCCAATTCCATCCTGCTTCAATGTCACAGATTTTACTTCAACATAACAATCTAACTGATCAGCTCCTTGCAGGAAGAGATCAATGCGGCTGCGCTCTTGCCCGTATTTTACTTCTCGTTTCAGGCTATCATACCCGGCAAAGGTATCGATCTTTCCGGCGAGAATCGCTTCTTCAACAAGGATATTGGCTTTGTGTGTATTCACCCCTATCCAGTCTCCCTGCGAATTAATAACAATCTCCCAGGTAAATTTTAATTTCCGGTTTGGATTGTTATGTTCTGATAGGTATACACGACTCCCGGGATCTGCACAACCAGTCATTGCCCCCGTATTTGGACAATGTGCAGTTACCAAGCGTCCGTCCTCTAATTCAACGTCGGCAAAAAATCGCTTGTATCGCTTAATTAACGTTCCAGGCAAAAGATTTGTTTCAAACCGCATGTTGTGACCTTGAATTGTGAGTTATAAGATTAAGAACAATTTCACCTAGGTTGATATTCAACCCGACACGAAAACTAACGCATCATAATAATAGGAATGAGCATGTCAAAACTCTCGGTTTCTCTTTCTCAAGAATCAGCTCCCTCGCAATGGGGTAAAAACGCCCTTGTTTCCTTCACAGAATCATCCGCTGTCATCCATATCGATAACAATGACTCCCTGGTAAAAATACAAAAAGCCGCTCGAAAGCTGGATGGCTTTTGCTCACAAGCTCAACTGGTTGGTGAATGGAATATAGAACAACAGTGGGCTTTCGCGCTTGGCTTTGATACCCCAGCCAAAAACAACAGCGTGGAATGGTGTGAAAATCAAAATAAAGATGAACTGAGCAAACGTTTCGCGGTATACCAATTTGCACGCAATTTGGTCAACGGTTCACCTGAAGATATTTTCCCGGAAAGCCTAAGCCAAAAAGTAGAAGACTGGCTGAAAGATATTGCGGGTGATCATATCACTTGCAAACGCTGGACAGGTGAAGAGCTAAAAGAAGCTGGCTGGGTTGGCGTTTATAATGTGGGTCGTGGCAGCGACAGACCGCCAGTTTTGTTAGAGATCGATTTCAATCCAACAGGTAACCCCGATGCGCCAGTGTCTGCTGCATTGGTTGGCAAAGGCATTACCTATGACAGCGGTGGTTACAGCCTAAAACCCAGTGACTCCATGTCTTATATGAAATGCGATATGGCCGGTGCAGCAACAGTTTCCGGCGCATTAGGGCTTGCTATTTACCAAGGCTTACAACAGCGCGTTAAGCTATTCCTATGCTGTGCAGAAAATCTGGTTAGCGGACACGCGTTTAAGCTAGGCGATATTCTAACCTACAAAAACGGCGTTACCGTTGAGATCCTCAATACTGACGCTGAAGGTCGTTTGGTATTAGCTGATGGCCTTTTAGCTGCTGGCGAAAGTGGCGCCAAGATGATTATTGACGCAGCTACGCTAACTGGTGCTGCAATTGTTGCATTAGGCTATGACTACAACGCGGTTTTCACGATGGACGATGAGCTACGCGAAAAAACCGTGCGTCTTGCAAATAGCGTAAATGAACCCGCATGGGCTTTGCCACTTGCTCCATTTCATCAAGAAAAATGCCCATCGCCTTACGCAGATACCGGTAATAGTAGAGCGGAAAAAGGTGGCGGCAGCGGTGGCGCGAGTAATGCAGCAGGATTCTTATCTCGATTCGTTCCCAATAATGGGCAGGGCTGGGTACACCTGGATTTAGCCGGAGCATTTTTGAACAGCCCCACCAGCACGCGCTCAGCTGGGGGCACAGCGTCGGGTTTCAGAACCATCGCTGAATTGCTGTTAAAACAATAATCTGAATTCTTTTTATTCTCGTGGAATAAAAAGAAGGGAAGAGAATCCAATAAAAAAGGCATTAAGAATAAATCTTAATGCCTTTTTGATGAAGATTAAATGCCGCCAATTCTCTGCGCAAACTCTTTATATCTCTCGACGTCCTCTCTATCAAATAAGGGTTTTCCGTCGGCATCTTTGTCTTTCGACACCAACAGACTCTCTCTTTCTAGTCGCTCAACCCTTACGTCCTGGACTCCCAAATATGACGCTACTTCTTCAACAGTCATCAAACTCATCGAAAATTCCTCAAACAGCCATCTGGTACTTATCAGGTATATAAACCTACTTATTTCGTTATGCCAACCAGATACATTGTTGTAAATTTAGAAACAACAGCAATATCCTGTAGATATCGCCAAAACATCTTCACAATGATGAGAAGTATTTGTAAGAGAAATACAATACTCCCGCAATAATTGCAGAGGAATTTAATAGTAAATATCCCCTACACTTTTTATTCATAGCATAATTTAGGCATAATCGAAACTTAAATGCCAAGTCGCATGAATTCTCGGTGGAAATGTAAGCATAAAGACTTTTTTGAAAAGTCGTTCTTTCACGCTGAGAAGCAAGAGTTTCTCTACATTTCGGCTTTAACTAACTTTTAATATGGCACAACCTTGAATAAAAAACTGACAATATTTCAGGACGTAAGAGAATTAAATCAATGGAAGGCAATCGCTTTCGGATGCTCACTTATTGAACGTATGCTTCCGAACTACCAAGTGTTCTGTTCAGCGACTGAGTTTGCTGATAGTTCAATTATGGACAATCTACTGCAAATTTTATGGAGCTGGGTGATCGACCCCAAGATGAAGGTCAACATTGACGTGCAGTTGGAAAAGTTGGAAGAAATCACCCCCGACACACACCAGTTCGACCATTATGGAGTGTATCCTGCCTTAGATTGCGCGATGTCGATGGCAGCCATGTTTAACTTGTTGAAAAAAGAAGATGAACAAGGTGCCGTGGTCGTCAGCAAATTATCTCAAGGTACAGTGGAAAGTTTCATTGATGCCACCAGCGAAGAAGAGCCGAACAGTGAAGAAATTAAAGCTCACCCTCTGATGCAGTGGGAAATCGAAACACAAAAAGAACTTTTGGATTATTTGAAAGATGCCAAGCGCAGTAAAGAAACCGTTAAAGCCCTGCGCCAAATGGTCACACAAGAAGGTATCAGCAATATTGGTATTGAAATCTAACCGCTATTGCCAACTCACTTAGTAATGTTCGCCTAATTCGCAAACTCAGGCGTTGATGATCAAACGCATTTATGGATTAGGCGATAACTAAATTGCTTGGTTTCTTTCAGTTTCAGTTCTTGCCATTGTTCAGGCAAAGTGGGCATCACTGCACCTTGCTCCATTTCCACATAAATCAGGCCATCGGCAGCAATTAATTGCTTTTCCCAAACAAGATTTAAAACCTTTTCTACCAGGCCTTTGCCAAAAGGCGGATCCAGAAACAATAAATCGATACTTTCAGCTGAACAGCTCTTTAGAAAAGCAAGCGCATCGGTGTTAAACACTTGCGCCATTGCATCATCAACCTTAAGCGTTCTCAAATTATTACCAATGATCTGGAATGCCGATTTATCTAATTCGACAAACGTCACTTGAGACGCACCTCGAGACAATGCTTCAAATCCCAGTCCGCCACTTCCAGCAAATACGTCAACACAACGACGTCCCGCAACATCATTCATTAACCAGTTAAACAGAGTTTCCTTGGTTCGATCTGTTGTAGGTCTGAGCCCTTCTGCATCAAGTACCGGTAGTTTACGGCCTCGCCATTGCCCACTAATAATACGAATGGCTCCAGTGGCTTGCCGAACTGTTTTGTTTGCAGGCTTTTTGCGGTGCTGCATTGAGTGTGAATTCCCCTGTGGTATCATCTGCCGCAAAGCTTACTATAACTTTACGAACGATTCCCTTTAACTTAACGCTGCGCACAGGATTTACAGAGTTTATGTCCAAGTTTTTCGGTTGGCTGAAACGAAATAAACCAACACAAGATACACCACAGCAGGAAGAATCCAGACAGGAACTCCCTCAAACTGAACCAGAAGTCATTCAGGAACAGATTTCCAACAATTCCCCACAAGTACAGGTAACTCCTGAACAAAACGATATAATTTCAGATGAAAAAGTGGCGACACCTGCCGCTGTAGAAGCAGTCATTTCAGAGCAAAAGAGCGAATCCGCACCGCTAGCTTCAGTAGAACCCAAGGAAATTGAAACCGGGCACATTGAAAAACAAGACTCCGTTAAAAACCAGCCAATTGCACCTTCTGAGGTAGTGGAAAAAGTTGAAGAAGTCAGCGAGCAACCTCAGGAAAAGCCTTCTTTCTTTAGTCGTTTAAAACAAGGCTTAGCGAAAACCAAAGCCAATATTGGTAGCGGCTTTGCCAATCTGTTCATGGGCAAAAAGATCGATGACGAATTGTTTGAGGATCTGGAAACCCAGCTATTGATGGCTGATTTGGGCGTTGAAACCACAACCAATATTATCAAGAAGTTAACTGAATCAGCCGAACGAGGACAGTTAAAAGACGCAGACAAACTGTATCCTGTTTTAAAAAATCAAATGGCGGAATTGCTTGAGCCTATCAGTGCCCCCCTACAACTTAATTCAGGAAACACACCTTTTGTTATCCTGATGGTTGGCGTTAATGGTGTGGGTAAAACCACAACCATAGGTAAAATGGCGAAACAGTTTCAGGCGCAAGGAAAGAAAGTCATGCTAGCCGCTGGCGATACATTCCGTGCTGCCGCAGTAGAACAGCTAAAAGTTTGGGGCGAGCGCAACAAAATACCGGTTGTGGCGCAGGATACAGGCTCAGACAGCGCCTCAGTGATTTATGATGCCTTGCAATCAGCCAAAGCTCGAAATATTGATGTGCTTATTGCCGATACCGCAGGGCGCTTGCAAAACAAAGATCATCTGATGGAAGAATTGAAGAAGATCGTACGCGTCATGAAAAAGATTGAGCCCAATGCGCCTCATGAAATCATGCTCACCATTGATGCCGGCACAGGGCAAAACGCCATTAGTCAAACCAAGTTATTCGACGATGCAATCGGCTTAACCGGGATCACCTTGACCAAACTGGATGGCACCGCAAAAGGCGGCGTTATCTTTGCACTGGCTGAGAAATTCAAAGTACCAGTGCGTTACATTGGTATTGGTGAAGGCATCGATGATCTGCGCAGCTTCAACAGTAGAGACTTTGTCGAAGCTTTATTTGACACTCATAACGACTAAATAAGCTTAAATAATGATCCGATTCGAAGACGTTAGCAAAACCTATCCCGGCGGTCAGCAAGCGCTGCGCCGAGTGAATTTTCACGTTGCGCCGGGAGAAATGGTCTTTCTTACGGGTCACTCAGGTGCAGGGAAAAGCACCCTGCTCAAGCTTATCAGCCTTATGGAACGCCCCACCGTTGGCAATGTGCTCATCAACGGTCACAACCTGAATCACATTACTCGTCGCGATATCGCTTACATACGACGCGATATCGGTATGATTTTCCAGAATCACCAATTGCTCATGGACAAGAATGTCTTTGACAACGTTGCTTTGCCTCTGGTGATCGAAGGCTATACTCGCAAGCAAATTGAAAAACGGGTTCATGCCGCGTTAGATCGTGTCGGCTTGCTACGCAAACAGCGCAACTTGCCAATTATGTTATCGGGTGGTGAACAACAACGCGTAGGTATTGCCAGAGCCATTGTAAACAGTCCACCAATTCTCTTGGCTGACGAACCAACCGGAAACCTGGATCCCGCGCTGTCACTTGAAATCATGAGTCTGTTTGAAGATGTGAACCAGGCTGGCGCTTCGGTATTTATTGCCACCCACGATCTGGGCTTAATCGCCCGTATGAAATATCGCACCCTAACCTTGAAACAAGGTCAGATGATCACCGATGGTTTAACCCAAAACTGGCAAGGAGAAGACGAATGAGTCTGCTGTTTAAGGGAAGACGCCAAGGTGGCGCACAACGGCTTAAGATATCGCCGCTGCAAAAACTATTGATGTTTTTCAATGACAATTTACGCCAGGCAATCAGCAGTTTGGGTGAATTGACCAGAACACCGCTAGCATCATTCATGACCATCGCGGTGCTAGGTTTGAGCATTACACTTCCCAGTGCTCTTTACGTACTGGTTAAAAACCTGGATCGCGTGAGCGCCGATTGGCAACAGGCTTCTGAAGTCTCTATTTTTCTTCGTTCAGATATCAACAACAAAGATATCCAACAGCTGTTAACCCGGCTACGTAGTTGGCCTGAAATAGAAAAACTGGAATACATTTCAGCCGAAAAAGCCTTAGAAGAATTTACCTCATCATCAGGATTTGGTGATGCTATGCAGTACCTGGATGACAACCCTTTACCTAATGTCATTTTGGTTTATCCCACGCAAAAACATACAACACCCTCCAGTGCCCGACACCTTCTGGATAAGCTTTTGAAGGAAAGAGAAGTCGAAGTGGGCAAGCTAGACATTGAATGGCTGGAGCGCTTACATGCTGTGGTCGCGATCGCACGTGAACTGGTCTTTTTAGTCGCGTTACTGTTGTTCTTGTCGGTTATTTTAACCATTGGCAACACCATTCGTTTGAATATCTATAATAAGCGCGATGAAATTCTGGTAATGAAACTGGTCGGTGCAACCGACGCATTTATCCAACGACCATTCATGTATACAGGATTTTGGTACGGCTTGCTGGGCGGGATCATCGCCTGGATAACGGTAGCGTTAATGCTATGGTGGATGAGTAGCAGCATCAAAGCCGTTATTGCCCTGTACAATCAATCCTTCCACTTGAGCGGCTTAGACTTTTCAGTCTTGTTCGGCATGTTAGGCATTTCTATTTTGTTGGGGCTAGCAGGCTCACATCTATCCGTACGTCGCTATGTCGCACAAATAGAGCCTAAGTAAACGCTTAGACTTTAAGCTTATTAATTAACACATGAAGTCATAGCATGGCTCCAGACGATAGACTGGTTATACGCGCCATGAAGTTTTCTCTGTTCCACACCGATACGGTTGCTAATCGCTCGAACCTTATTCCAATTTGCAACTTCGAAACATTTCACTAATTCAAGATACAGAAATAGCGCGTTTTTCTGCCCACAAAGCGCCCCTTTCAATTCGTCCAGAATGGGGAGTTTTTGCATCAAATCAGGCATTCTTTTATCCAGCAGGGCATCTAATAAAGAGAACAATCCCACCAAAAATCCCTTGGGAGGATTATCAGATTCACCGCATTCCTTGGCGACCAACTCGCAAAACTTAGCTCTGATCAATGACATTGCCAATAACTCCCCAGGCTTTTCCTGACCCAGATTAGCCAATGCCAACAAAGCAATAAACTTCTTCACTTCACCATCTCCCATATAATTAAGGGCATGGCGTAACGACGAGATTTTTTGCCGCTTATTAAACAGGGGATTGTTAATGAAACGTAGCAGCATGTAAGACAAGGACACATCATGCTCAATAATCTTATTAATTTTGTCGTAATCCATTTCCTTGGCAGCACTTTCAACCATGAGTTGCATCAGCGACATTTTTGAAGCAGGGAGCTCTTTTTTGCGGATTACCTCTGGCTTGGCGAAAAAGTAGCCTTGGAACAAGTCAAATCCCAGCTCCCGATACGCGTGAAACTCATCATAGGTTTCAACCTTTTCAGCCACCAGCTTGACGCCATTTTCTATATATTTGGGAATATGCTTTCGAGTTAACTCTATCGGCATTTCCCGTATATCAACCTTTAAAATAGAGGTATAAGGAAGTAGCACTTCCCACTTTGGATCAAAGTTATGGTCATCAAGTGCAATCTTATAACCCAGCCCACTAATGTGCTTACAAGCTGCGACTAAACCTTCGGTAATCGGAGCCGTCTCAATCAATTCGATAACCACCAACTTGGGATCCAGTGAAGTTGGGAAACCATGTAGCAATGTATCTTCATAAAAATTCACAAAGGCAGTTTTGCCCTCGGTTATTTCTTCTAATCCCAATGTAAGATGAGCAGATGTGAGTAATTTCGAAGTTGCTTCATCGGGTTCTATTTCCGGAAAACAATTCTGCTTACCGTCGCGAAACAAAAGCTCGTAGCCCTGGATCTCCAGATCTCGATCCAAAATAGCCTGACGAGCTACATAAGCGAACATATCAATTCCTCATTAAGTCACGAATATCAAAGAATAAGCCTATTACACCGCATAGCTTTTCGTTAATACCAACCTGAAAATATGCCAAAGTGGTGAGTTCAGTTACCGTTTAACAGGCACATGTAAAATGTAACCAATCATGTGATTAGAATCTTAATTCTAGTACCGCATTCCAGAGATTGAAATAAGACTTTTTGAGGGAACTAAACGCTTTTTTTGATATCGAACAAAGCAATGAAATGAATTCCGTCAATCCAGTTTCCTATAGGAATAATATTGGCGATCGATTGCCCCCTATGCTAAGCTTTGGGCGCAAATTTTAAAGAGGTAATTATGAGCGCAAACATGCAAACAATGGCGTTAAGCATTCCACAAAGTGGGAGCCTGGATGCCTATGTGCAGTACGTTAGCAGCATTAATATGCTTTCCGCAGAGGAAGAAAGGGAACTAGCCACCCGTTTACGGGAAAATGAGGATTTAGAAGCGGCGCGTAAGTTAATTATGTCTCATCTTCGCTTCGTTGTGCATATTGCCAAATCTTACTCTGGTTATGGCTTGCCTCAAGCGGATTTAATTCAGGAAGGCAACATTGGCTTGATGAAAGCCGTTAAACGTTTCGACCCTACTGTGGGTGTTCGTTTGGTTTCATTTGCTGTGCACTGGATTAAAGCAGAAATCCATGAATTCGTATTGCGTAACTGGCGAATTGTTAAAGTAGCAACCACTAAAGCGCAACGTAAATTGTTCTTCAACTTGCGTAAAGCCAAAAAACGCCTGGGTTGGTTTAGCCACGAGGAAGTTCAAACAGTTGCAGAAGAACTGGGTGTTAGCACCAAAGAAGTGTTGCAAATGGAAGCTCGTATGAGCAGCCAGGATCAAGCCTTCGATTTATCAGCTGACGATGATGAAAATAGCAATTTTGCTCCAGTACAGTACCTGGAAGACAAAAGTGAAGATGTTGAAACTCAGGTAATTAATGCAAACTGGGATCAAGACACTCAAAGCCGTCTTTATGCAGCCATCAGAACACTGGATGAGCGTAGCCAGGACATCATTAATACTCGTTGGTTAACTGACGATAAAACCACATTGCAAGATTTGGCAGATAAGTATCAGGTTTCTGCTGAACGAGTTAGACAAATTGAAAAGAATGCAATGAAGAAACTTCAAGAAGCCATTCTATAAAGGCTTCTTCTTTTTCAAGTCTCGTTCTTACAAGACAGATACAAAAACGGCGATTTCTAATAAATCGCCGTTTTTTATTGTCTGTTTTGCAGAATAAGAACTAGATGCTCACTCGCTTATATTGACGATACTCCGCCCTCCAGAAGTTCTTCTCGATTTTCTCCTTCAAAACATCGTCTTCAAGAACAAGAGCCAACTGCTCTTCTTGCGCTTTCTTGGCGACAGCAAACGCAATCTTCTTGCTTAGCTCAGGCACTTCTTTTAACGGTGGCAACAAATCTTTAGATTCGCCATTCGCATTTGGAGAGTATTCGGCAAGCGTTTCACTCGCTACCATCAACATACCATCACTTATCAGCTGTGCTTTAGAAGCCAACACTCCTAATCCGATACCCGGGAAAATATAGCTATTGTTACACTGTGGTATTGGATACATCTTTCCATTGAATTCAACAGGTTTGAATGGACTCCCAGTTGCAACAATAGCTTGCCCATTTGTCCATTCAATGACCTTTTCAGGATGCGCTTCGATCTGACGAGAAGGATTACTCAATGGAAATATAATGGGTTTCTCACAGCCTTTATGCATGGCCTTAATCACGGATTCAGTGAAAAGCCCTGCTTGCCCAGATACGCCAATTAGCACTCCAGGTTTAATATTCATCATGACATCCATCAACGAAGGATATTCACCATCAAACTGCCAGTTTTCCAGATTAGAATTTGCCTGAGCCAGCTTTTGTTGGAAGTCACGCAAATTAGGGGTAGATTCAGTCACAAGGCCAAGTCGATCCATCATGAAAATCTGACTACGAGCTTGTTCTTCGGAAATGCCCTCAGCACACATTTGCTGAATGATTTGCTCTGCAATACCACAGCCGGCTGAGCCAGCACCAACAAACACAACATTTTGTTGAGACAACTTCGCACCTTTGCTTCGACAGGCGGCCAGCAAAGTTCCTACAGTAACGGCTGCGGTCCCCTGAATGTCATCATTAAAACAGCAATATTTATCGCGGTAGCGATTCAATAATGGCGTAGCGTTGTGCTGTGCAAAATCCTCAAACTGGATCATAGCATTAGGCCAGCGCTTGTGTACCGCCTTCATGAAAATATCAAGAAACTCGTCGTACTCTTCCTGGCCTATACGCGGCATACGAGACCCCATATACATAGGGTCATTCAAGAGCTTCTCATTGTTAGTGCCCACATCAAGCATAATAGGCAAAGTATAAGCCGGACTTATGCCGCCACATGCGGTGTACAGAGAAAGCTTTCCGATAGGAATACCCATCCCACCAATACCTTGATCACCCAAGCCAAGAATGCGTTCACCATCGGTAACTACAATCACCTTCACGTTGCGCTTGGTCGCATTACGTAAAATGTCATCCATTTGATGGCGATCGCTATAAGATAAAAACAAGCCTCGAGCATTACGATAAATATCTGAAAACTGCTCACAGGCATCACCAACCGTAGGCGTATAGATGATAGGCATCATCTCATCAATATTTTCCTGTATCAGGCGATAAAACAAGGTCTCGTTATTATCCTGAATAGCACGCAGGTAAATATGCTTGTTCATAGGATCAGAAAAGCTGCTGTATTGGGCATAACAGCGTTTTAACTGTTCTTCAATAGACTCATACCTTGGTGGCAGCAAACCCGTCAGATTAAACGCCACCCTCTCTTCGGTACTAAATGCACTACCTTTATTTAGTAATGGCGTTTCAATCAATGCAGGGCCAGCATGTGGAATATATAAAGGATCGCTTATTCTTTTGTCGGTCATCTTACTACTTGCTTAGTTGGCGATTTTAATTTGTGGAAGCCGATGCGTTTTACGCTATTGTTATTTTTAGAAAATCTCTTCGGCAGCCGCAGGTTCAGTTTCAGATTCCCCTACCGGATCAATAATTTCATGCTCTTCGACAAAAGCCTGTGGCTCTGTTCCTGCGATGAAATACTCGAATCGGGAGGTGTGATCAATTCTGTTTGTCAATTTGCCTGTAGTGCGATCAATACGCACAGTGACAATACCTTCAGGAATATGCTTACTGGCTTCTTCTTTATCAGCCAAAGCAACATCCATAAAACGAATCCAGGCAGGTTGCGCAACACGGGCACCATCTTCTCCGCCCACCATCGCATTACCTATAATATTAGGGCTACGCTTTGTCAGCTCAGAAACTCGATTAAACAAGTATTTATTTCGAGAGGTGCGCCCTAACTCACGGTTCATATCGTCAAAGCCGACCCAGGATGTTGCCACAAGACCCGGCCCAAAACCGCTGAACCAGGTATCTCGAGCATCGTTCGTTGTACCTGTTTTACCAGCAATATCTTTGCGATTAAGTAAAGTATTGGCACGCCACCCGGTGCCACGCCAGTATGTTTTATTTCGACTACTACCACCACCAGTGATTGCAGAATGCATCATTTCACCGACCAAAAATGCATTTTGCTCAGAGATAACTCGCTCGGCTTGAGGAGGAATAGGGTTACTGGCATTTTCAGATGGATGAGGAACATTCTCAATTGCAGGTTCAAGTTGCGCTGTTAAATTATTTCCTGCAACACATTCAGGGCATGCTGTAGATGGATTAGCTTGCCAGACAAACTCACCAAATTGCCCCTCGATACGTTCAATAAAGTGAGGTTGAACTGAGTACCCACCATTAGCAATAACCGAGAACCCCGTAGCCACTTGCAACGGTGTTAGCGAAGCCGTCCCCAAAGACAAGGATTCATCCCGAGGCAAATCAGCCAACTCAAAACCAAAGTGACGCATGTGCTCACGAGCATTATCAATGCCCACGGCCCTTAACAGCCTCACGGAAACAACGTTTTTCGATTTACCCAGTGCAATACGCATTCGTATTGGTCCATCATAAACAGGAGGGGAGTTCTGAGGTCTCCAGGCATTACCCGAACTGCGATCCCATTGGTTAATGGGGGCGTCATTAATAACGGAAGCCAGTGTGTAACCATTCTCCAGTGCAGCGGAATACAGAAAGGGCTTGATGTTTGAACCAACCTGACGCTTCGCTTGGGTAGCTCTGTTAAACTGACTTTGATAAAAACTATAACCACCAACAATAGCTCGCACTGCACCATTATTAGGGTCGATCGCAACTAAAGCACCCGACACCTCGGGAAATTGAGAAAGTTGCCATTCTTGTTCGGT
Organism: Paraneptunicella aestuarii; assembly: GCF_019900845.1. Classification (NCBI taxonomy): domain Bacteria; kingdom Pseudomonadati; phylum Pseudomonadota; class Gammaproteobacteria; order Alteromonadales; family Alteromonadaceae; genus Paraneptunicella; species Paraneptunicella aestuarii. Next base: position 4,581,885 of record NZ_CP074570.1, read on the forward strand.
AGCCCCTTTCCAGCTTGCAGGTCTGATCCACACATAAGCACCGGCAGAAACAATATCACTGGCTAACTGTGGATCTTTGCCTTGCTTGTTATCACTGATAAAAGGACGAGCCCAAGCCAAACCATCCCAACTGATGTAATGATATTCGCCAAACTTATCCAGAACCGTAACCGCTTGCTCATAGACTTGGGTGACAATGGCCGGCACTAAGGGATCGTATTCCGTCTTGTCGGACAAATACTGCAACATCTGCTCTTCATTCCATGAAGGATCATCTAAATTGCTACTAGCTTTACTGTCAGAAGTATCTGAAACATCATCACTCATTTCAGTGCCCTCTGTTTTCACAGGTTCACTTTCAGGCATTTTCCATAATTGCGCGATAGGGCCTCTATATCCGTGACGTTCATCATAATCATGTAAATTCGCAATGACCGCATCACGCGCTGCAATTTGCATTTTTGATGGAACGGTCGCGTAAACATTATAGCCACCGGTTTCAGCTTCTTCTTTACCATAAAGAGCGATCATTTCTTCATAAATAAGATTCGCCAAATAAGGCGCATCCAACTCAATCTCAGCGCCATGACGCTCTGCCGTAACCGGTTCTTGCGCAGCAGTTAAATATTCTTGCTCGGATATATAGCCTTCACTCAACATACGCGAAAGCACCACTCTTCGGCGCATTACTGAACGTTGGGGACGACTTATTGGATTCATCGTGGAAGGCGCTTTTGGCAACCCAGCTAACGTTGCTATTTGGGCAAGATTGAGCTCTTTGATGTCTTTTCCATAATAAACCTGAGCAGCGGCACCGAAACCAAAGGCTCGATGTCCAAGCTCAACTTTATTAATGTAAAGAGTCAGTATTTCTTCTTTGGTTAATACGCGTTCAATGTGCCAAGCAATGAAGGCTTCTTTGAATTTACGTAAAAAGGTCTTTTCCCGACTAAGGAAAAAACCACGAGCCAACTGCATTGTTAAGGTGCTACCGCCCTGACCTTTTTCCCCGGTGAGCACCAGATTAACCACAGCTCGCATCACGCCAACAGGATCGATGCCTGGATGCTCAAAGAAACGGCTATCTTCAGTGGCTAAAATGGCATGAACTAACTGCTCAGGAACCTCGTCCAGTTCGAGTGGAATACGGCGCTTAACACCAAATTGAGAAATGAGTTTCCCGTCTTGAGTATAGACTTTCATAGGGGTCTGCAAACGCACATCCTTCAACACCTCGACACTGGGCAAGTCGGGTTTGATATAGAAGTACAATGCAGCTACCGCGCACACCCCCATAACCATGGAGATAATAGCAAAGCCCACTAACCTTTTAATGTATTTCACTACTTATCTGGTGTCCGCTAGAGAGAATGTTTTTAACAATGTCGTATTGTATATAACAATTTAGTTGATGCCATGGAAATTGCGATTTTCTAACCCAATTTAACGGTTATTTGCGTATCAAAAGCTATGAATAAGTATACCTATTCACTGACCCCGAGTATTTTAGTCAAACATACCTGAAATTACTGCCCCCTGAATGACAAAATCGATCAGGTAAGACCTGTGTTAAAGGTGTTTTATTCCATAACCAATCTGGCCTCAAAGCGATAGTACCAGTTGGACTTAGAACATGAGTTATTGCTCGAATCAATATTACCTCCTATGCTAAATCAAAGAGCAAATTATCCGGTTTTCTTAATGTCCAGATGCTAACAAGTATTTGGTAAGGCACAGGAAAATATACCTAAGTACATTAAAGAGAACCAAAGATGTGACCGATTTAGGTAATATTAAAAATTAACAATATAAAAACAATGGATGGAACGGTTTGTGCTGAATACGCTTTTTCAGGCTAAAACCCCTCAAATGCTTGGTCTCGATATTGGCACTCGATATGTCAAGGCTTTGCTATTGGAAAAGAAAGGGGAACAGCTTCATGTCAATGCAATGGCGTGTGAACCCATTCTTGGGGACGCTTTCGCTGAACGTGAAATCAAAGATTTTGACGCGGTAAGCAATGCCATTCGTAAAATCAAACACAACCTGAAATTGAAAGTTAAAGATGTCGCTGTTGCAGTATCAGGCGCAGCCGCATTAACCAAAGTTGTACAAATGCCATCAGGGCAAACCGATTTAGAACTGGAAGGTCAGATCGAATTAGAAGCCGACAGCCTCATCCCTTACCCGCTTGAAGATGTATATCTGGATTTCGAAGTCCTAGGTGTTAATAACAGTGACTCGGAAAAGAATGACATACTACTCAGTGTGGCTCACAAAAATATCGTCGATAGTCGTATTACTCTGTTAAGAGAATTGGAATTCGAACCCAAAGTGATGGATATGGAAGGATACGCGCTCGGCAATTCACTGGTTCAATTTATTTCTGGTGAACCAGAAAAAATTCACTGTTGTTTTTGTGTGGGAGCAAGTCAGCTTCAACTTACCGTTATCCAAGGGAATAGAGTTATCTACAGCAAAGAGTTTCCATTTGGTGTAGACAAACTGATTTCAGATTTATGTTTATTGCATGGATTGGACAAGATCACTGCCGCCAAGCAATTACATAGTAATGAACTTCCAGAGAGCTGGAAATTTGATACCTACCCGCAATTTTTAGGTAACCTTCAACAGCACATCAATAGAGCTCTACAGTTATATCAGAATGCATCTAATGCTCCTCTGCCAGAACAACTTTTATTGTGTGGTGGAGCAAGTGCTATTGAAGGATTGGTCGATGACCTCTCCAGCGATCTTGGTAAATCTATAAAGCTGTTTAACCCATTGGATTCGATGATCCTATCCGAAGACATCAAAAGCTCATCGCTGTTCGGTTCACAATTTGCCATTGCGGCAGGTTTAGCTATAAGGAGTTTAGACCCTTGTCACATATAAACCTGTTACCCTGGCGCGAAAAGCTTAGAGAAAAACAAAAACAACAATACATCGGCGTACTTGCTGGCGTTGCAGTATTCATGCTGACAATCATGTTTTTAGTTGCATCTTTTGTCGATAAGCTCATAGACAACCAAAATAAGCGCAACCTATTCCTGCAACAACAAATAGCGGTTTTGGATGTCAAAATAGCAAAAATAAAGAGTATTAGAGAAAGTAAGCAATCACTTGAGCAACAAATCGCACTCATAGAACAGCTTCAAGCCAACCGCAATATTGCTCCACAAATCATAGATGAATTAGCCAAACTGGTTCCTTCCGGTATTGCATTTAAGAGCTTAAAACGTACTGAAAATCGTATTGAGGTACTTGGTATCAGCGAGTCCAACAATCGACTTTCCGAGTTCATGCGTAATCTGGAACACTCAGAGGTGTTTATCAATAATGAACTGTCATCCATTGTTGCTGGTGCATCTTCCAACGAAGCCGGCAGTGATTTTAAACTCACATTTAAGATTAGCCCTAAAGTTGCACCTGAATTTAAGCCCTTGAGCACGGAAGGGGAGCAGAAGTCATGAAGTTTGATTTCGAAAAACTCAAGGAAATGAACGATCTGGATCCGGAACAGATCGCAATATGGCCTTTTGAAGTCAAAATTGTCGTCGCATTATTTTTAGCGATTATCATGGGTGTGCTTGGATACTTTGTCATGGTCAAAGACAAGCTTCCAGCATTGGACATTGCTCATGCAACAGAACAGGAATTACGCAATAGCTACCGCTCCAAGTATTCTATTGCATCCAATATGGAAGCCTATGAAGCTCAACTGGAAAAACTGAGAGAAGACTTCGACGCCATGCTCAAGTCCTTGCCCACCAGCAATGAAACCCCAGGCTTGTTGGACGACATCACCTTTGTTGGCACTTCAGCCGGACTTACTTTTAGGCTACTGAATTGGCAACAGGAGATCCCAAAAGAATTTTACGCCGAACTTCCCATCCAAATGGAAGTGACTGGTACTTACCATGAATTTGGTCAATTCCTGTCAGATATTGCTGCACTGCCTCGTATCGTGACAGTACATGATCTGGAAATGCAAGAAGACGGGGAAGCATTGTCGCTGAAGCTACAAGCAAAAACCTATCGCACCTCAAAACTGGAAGATGATTCAAATAAAGAAAAGGGAGGTAACTAATGAATAAGTTACTTAACCTTTCACCTCTATTTGTACTTTTTTTATTGGCAGGATGTGAGCCCCAAATGGACGATCTGGAGCAGTTTCTTGTTGAAGTATCCAACACTCCCCAAACAGGGATTGAACCCTATCCAGAATTTGAAACCAAGCCCGCATTCAAATACTCGGCGGCACAATTACGCAGTCCATTTCAACGATTACGTAGCAATGAAGTAGCAGTTACCGCACCGAAATTATTGAATTGTCTACAGCCAGACACCAAACGCGGTAAGATGGCTCTGGAGAAATACGGTATTGATGCTTTAGCGATCCATGGCTTTTTCACCAGTATGGGGAAAACCTTCGCTGTTATTTTGACTAACGACGGTAGTCTTCACAAAGTGACCGTTGGAGATTACATTGGTCTTTTCTTTGGCAGAATAACCAAAATAGAAAACAACACAATTTACTACACCGAATTACTGCCTGATGGCACAGGGTGTTGGAAAGAGAAGAATTCGAAACTCACCATGTCGAGCGACACTGGAGAAAATAATAATGTCTGAGTTGACTTATAAGGAGCGCAGCTCGAAGCCAATCTTTGAATTGCGATCAGTGATCATTTTCACTTTGCTGAGTGCCATTTTTACTTACGCAACACCTGGAGTAAGCCAGGTTCAACAGCCTGTTTTGCTAGACACCAGCAAAGCAATGCCATCCGATGAAGCCGTTCGGCTAAATAATATTGATTTTCAACGTGATGGTGAAAATGGTGGTAAAGCTATCATCAAATTTAGTCAGCCCGGATACCAACTGATCGTCAGTAAGAACGGCAATCAAATCGCCGTCGATCTTCCCGGTGTTCGCTTGGGCGAAGAACAGCTATATCGTTTGAATGTTGCTGATTTCGGCACCTTGGTTAAAAGTATTGAAACCTTCGAAGACGCACGCGCTAGTCGCGTGATCTTGCGTATGGATGGTGACTTTGAATATAGCCATGCCAAGGAAAGAGACTTATTAACCATTCGCGTTAAACCACAAGAAAAACTGACTGAACAGGAAGCTGAGGCGCAGAAATATGTCGGTGCGCCAATCTCTCTCGATTTCCAGGATGTTCCCGTACGTCAGGTATTACAAATTATCGCTCAGGTTAACGGGTTTAATCTGGTTACCACGGACACTGTCTCCGGTAACGTCACCATTACTCTAAATAACGTACCTTGGGATCAGGCTCTAAGTATGATCCTGAAAATCAAAGGATTAGATCAACGTCAAGAAGGCAACATCTTGCTCATTGCCCCTGCTGAGGAATTATCGGCAAGAGAAACCCAACAGTTGCAATCAAAGAAACAAGTCGCCGATCTGGCTCCTTTGGTTTCTCACAATATGCAAGTTAATTACGCTAAAGCATCAGAACTCGCACCGATTTTAAAATCAGATGACGGCAGCATATTGAGCCAACGAGGTTCAGTCACCGTTGATGAACGTACCAACACACTCATTATTCGAGATACCGAAGAATCTATTGCAACAGCGATTGATACAATCCGCATTCTTGATATTCCAGTGCGTCAGGTACTCATTGAATCACGCATGGTCACTGTACGCGACGGTGTGGACGAACAACTAGGTGTGCGTTGGGGCTTTACTGATCAGCAAGATTCGGATGGGATTTCTGGTTCATTGGAAGGCGCAAATGCTGTTGCAGCCGGGACAATTCCGGGAATCGCGGATCGTTTGAATGTTAACTTACCGGTGAGCAACCCTGCTGGTCGAATTGGTATTAGTGTTGCCAGATTAATTGATGGCACGATTCTGGACTTGGAACTTTCTGCTCTGGAAACAGAAAACAAGGGCGAAATCATTGCCAGCCCACGCATTACTGTGGCAAATCAACATGAAGCCTATATTGAACAAGGTGCCGAAATTCCATACGTACAGGCCACATCAAGTGGGGCGACTTCAGTGGAATTTAAAAAAGCGGTATTAAGTATGCGCGTTATCCCTCACATCACACCTGACAATCGTGTCATTCTGGATCTTGTCGTTACACAAGACACCCGAGGTGAAACTGTATCCACGCCAACAGGGCCGGCAGTCGCTATTGATACACAGGAAATCAGCACTCAGGTTTTGGTTGAAAATGGTGAAACCATTGTGCTGGGGGGAATATTTCAACAAACCGTAACAGACACAAATAGTCAGGTTCCTCTTTTGGGAGAACTCCCTATCGTTGGCAAACTGTTCAAGAACACTCAGCAAGTTAACGATAAACGCGAACTGTTGATTTTCGTAACACCCAAAATCCTGACTGAGGCATTATAAATAACTGCTACAATTTATGGCTGGATTAACAAGCTTATAACCACTTACTTTAGGGGTAAATATATTCACATTGATGTATTCTGGAAAATTGATAAGTGTGAAATTTTCACTAGATACACCAACATTTTTGTAACTATTGGCGTAAGTTTCATCGTTTAGTGCTTTATTTCGATGAAAATACGCTTGGGCTGTGGATAAAATTTGTAAGCCTTCAGCCCTTGTTTTATAGGCTATGCGAGCATTTTTCTGTCTCTAAAAGGAGTTTATTAAGGCCAGTTGCAGAGGAAAACTTGCATATGCCGTCCGAGTCCTGAGATAATCCCGCTCTCGAAAATCTCGAGGGAGGTTAGTTTCTCCTGACACATCATTGAATAAATTAATTTTGACGTAATTGTAAAATGGCCGAAAAACGTAATATTTTCCTGATTGGCCCTATGGGGGCTGGTAAAAGCACTATCGGTAGACATTTAGCAGACCAACTTCATCTGGAATTTTTTGATTCCGACCAGGAAATTGAACGCCGCACTGGGGCTGATATAGCTTGGGTGTTTGATATTGAAGGCGAAGAAGGTTTCCGCGAACGTGAAGAAAAAGTAATCACCGACCTAACCGAAAAACAAGGTATCGTGCTAGCGACAGGCGGCGGCTCCATTATCCGCAAATCTGTTCGCAACAGACTCTCTGCACGAGGTATCGTAGTTTACCTTGAAACAACTGTTGATAAACAAGTAGCAAGAACACAACGCGACAAGCGTCGCCCTTTGCTGCAAAACACAGATAGCCCTGAAACCGTTCTAAAAGATTTGGCAGGCGAGCGTAATCCTCTTTATGAAGAGATTGCCGATTATACCGTTCGCACCGACGACCAAAGTGCCCGAGCAGTGGCCAATGAAATCATCAGCCAAATCGGGTTGTAATTAGTATCATTTAACCCTTTTAAAATTGGAGATATGCGCTTGTCCACCATTCACGTAGCATTGGGAGAGCGCAGCTATCCCATCACTATTGAGCCCGGCGCTTTAGAAATCAGTTCTCTTTCAAGGCTGATATCACCACACATCAAAGCGAAGCGTGCGGTTATTATCACTAACCCGACGGTACAAGCATTGTATGAAGAAAAGCTGCGTCAAGCTCTTGGGGCAGAATTTGATCTCCATACCATAGTGATCCCTGATGGAGAACAGTACAAAAGCTTTGCAAGTTTTGAAGCAGCCAACACTCAATTATTGGAAATAGAAGCTGCTCGAGACATTACCATTATTGCGCTTGGCGGTGGTGTAATAGGTGATTTAACAGGATTTGTCGCCGCTTGTTATCAACGAGGCGTGCCTTTTATTCAAGTTCCGACTACGCTTTTATCTCAAGTGGACTCATCTGTAGGTGGCAAGACAGCTATCAACCATCCTCTCGGAAAAAACATGGTTGGAGCCTTCTATCAGCCGCAAGCCGTCATTATTGATACCAATACATTGAGCACGCTTCCCGCACGCGAGTTTGCTGCTGGCATGGCGGAAGTCATTAAGTATGGGATCATCTATGATGGGGCGTTTTTCTCATGGCTGGAGAATCATACATCTGAGCTTAAAGCACTGAAACCCGAAGCCTTGCAATACGCGATCCGTCGTTGCTGTGAAATTAAGGCTGAGGTGGTCTCGCAAGATGAGAAAGAATCAGGGATCCGTGCTTTATTGAATTTAGGCCATACTTTTGGTCATGCTATTGAAGCCGAACAAGGCTACGGTAAATGGCTTCACGGAGAAGCAGTAGCGGCTGGCATTGTTCTTGCTTCACAGGTAGCAATGCAGAAACAATGGCTATCAGAGACAGATTTCCGACGCATTGAAGATTTACTGAAGAAGTTTGACCTTCCAATTAAGAAACCAGATGACATGAATTACGACGACTTTATGCGTCACATGCGTCGGGATAAGAAGGTTGAATCAGGTAATATTCGCTTTGTCATACCACAGAGTATTGGCGCAGCTATCGTCACCAAAGATGTCTCCGAGGCAGAATTACACAATATCTTGTAACCAGTTAAACAAAAGAGGAGGCGGTTGTTTTGCATATGCACAATTTATTAAATGAATATACCGACCTTTCTCAACGTCTGGAACACCTGGTTGCCTACTCATCGCAGATGGTTTTTATCAGCGGCGAACACATGGGCAACCAAAAAGATTTTGTTGAAGCCTTTCTGAGCACTCGCCAAGACGACCTTGATGTCATCTACATTACCGGGAATAACTTTCATACTAACGAAGATGTACGCAGTGAGTTTGCTCGTCAATTACTCGGCAATGCGCCACGCCTTGATCTATCGCTTTTACAACTGATTTCAACACGCGAAGACAAACGTAACCCTCTATTAATTGCCATCACGAGAGCAGAGCGATTACCCGACCAGATTCTGCGAGAGCTTTGGGATCTGGTTTTACAAAACCGCTTTGCCAGAAACCAGCAACAAATCAATATCTTGCTTTTCGGTGAACAGGAATGGGCTGAACGTACCAAAGCTTGGCTGCCCACCAATAACAATGACAAGCCGGTATTGTTAACCAGTGAAACCGTCGAGGTTCAATCTGAACAAGAAATCGAAGGTGATCTGGAAGAATACATCAAAGCAAAGCGTAAAGAATTTAATGAACGCCTGAAATTACGAGCGCTAACCCATGAACCAACTAAATCAGTCTGGTCAAACTGGTGGCTAAGGTTGCTTGCCGCTTGTGTATTCATTGTCTGTTTCAGTGGCATTTTGATTTGGCAGTATTTTGATCTGACCCAATCAGCTATTAATGAATTTGCAGGATTCCTGTTCCAGGGCGATGTTAAAGAGCAACAAGTGGAAGGAAGCAACGATGATTGGCAAAAAGCAAAAGACTTATTAGCTGAAACTGATACCCTGAAGGTTGAAACCGTTCAACCAGCACTAACTCAAGCACAAGACTCAACCAAGACTCAGTCGAACGAATCAGGTGAGAAACTAGAAAGCAGCACTCTTCCAGCAGATCAGGCACGAGTAACCAGTTGGCAAGAAGCGTCCAGGAAATTGGAACGTCAATCTGTAGCTCTTAACTTACCGGAAGAACAAGCAAAATCAGGGGTGAATTCATCATCGGTCAGCAATCCACAACCAGAAAAAATGCCTACTGAATCAGGCGGTATGGAATTGTATGAATCAGAATCTTTGGTGCAAGTACCGAAGGAAAAACTGATGCAATTACAACCTCAAGAAGCCATAACTGAATCAACAATTATCGTTAATTCTTATGATAATACTCAGTCTGAAAAGGCCGCTAATGAGATAGGGCCGCCAATACCGCAAGCATTACAAGCAAAAAACTCAGTTCCAACTCAGTCCGAGCAAGATCAAGTTGCTGCAACATCCGTTCAAGAAGCTCCTGTAGCAGTCGTAACTGCGGCGACATCTGAAGCCATTACAGAGGAAGACGACGTCGTTGACTATCAGGTGGAAGATATTGTTTCTGTTGAAGAATTGCCTCAGTCCCCATCCAATCAAGTTGTTACTGCCGAACCCGAACCGGCCTATCAATTTGATGAAACCGCCTTATTAGCGTTACCTGAAACGAGCTATTTACTGCAAATATCAGGGATTAGTAGTCGCCAAGTGCTGAATGAATACCTTGTTGACAATAAATTGACAGACAAAGTCTGGATATACAAAACTCAGCGCTATGGTGGCGACTGGCATGTGGTGCTATACCGCAAGAACTATGCAAGCCTAAATGAGGCCAGAGACTCTGTTTCCGAGCTACCGCAAACAAGTCGTCAAAGTGCGCCCTTTGCCAAATCCATTGCCATGATCCGCGATGAGATTCAGCAGGGTTATCCAGAGTAATTTCGCTGCGCAATAGCTCATAGAGCGAAATTTATAGCCTTATAAATCTTCCATATAATCCTAAAAGCGCTCTTTGCCTCGTCAGTTGCACTGATTGTGTTAACATCAGGCTCTGCCTAAAACATCGCTTTTATAGGAGTAACTGTCAGTGAAACTCATTTCACGTATCTCTCTCTGCCTCATTCTTTTTTCTTCATTAACCTTGGCTGACAATACCAAACCGATCACCACAAAACCAACAGGCTTGGTTGTTGAAAAAGCGATGGTTGTCTCAGCTCGTGAAGAAGCATCAAAAATTGGTTCTGACATTCTCAAAAAGGGAGGTACGGTTTTCGATGCAATGGTCGCAACCGAAATCGCACTTGCTGTAACATATCCATCGGCGGGTAATATCGGTGGTGGTGGCTTTGCCGTATTCAGAAAAGCCAATGGCGAAGTCGGCGCTCTGGATTACAGAGAGAAAGCTCCAATAGCGGCAGACCGGGACATGTATCTGGACGAGAAGGGCAATGTTATTGAGGGCTTAAGCCGCTTTGGTGCTAAAGCCGTTGGTGTACCCGGCACTATTGCAGGCATCTTCGCCATGCATGAAAAACACGGCACTCTTCCGATGAAAGACCTTCTGCAACCAGCCATTGATTTAGCCAGATCTGGCGTGGTAATGACCCCATACTTTAAGTCGTCGCTGGATAAAGTACGCAAAAGTATCAACAAGGTAAGCGGCTCCGACACGATATTCGCAAAGCAATACGAGGTGGGAGACAAGGTTGTATTTTCAGCATTAGCTGACACTCTGGAACGCATTGCCAAAAATGGTAGAGACGAATTCTACAAGGGAAAAACCGCACAAAAGATTGTCGATTTTATTCAGAAAAATCGAGGTCTGATCACTATGGAAGATCTGGCTAAATATGAAGCTGTTTGGCGCGCCCCCATCACTTATACCTACAAAGATCTCACACTAACCAGCATGAGCCCACCGAGCAGCGGCGGCATTACCATTGCGCAAATATTAGGGATGATTGAACCCTATAACATTGGCCAGTATCCCCATCATAGCGTGCCAATGGTTAGCTTGCTGGTTGAAGCAGAGCGACGGGCTTATGCTGATCGCAACTACTTTTTAGGCGACCCTGACTTTGTCAAAATGCCAATCAAAGAGTTAATGGATAAAGAATATCTAAACAAACGCATGAGTAGCTTTAGCTTCGATAAAGCGACGCGCTCAGCAGACGTTGGGCACGGGAATATTCAAATTCAGGAAAGCATGGAAACAACACATTATTCCATTGTGGATCAATATGGAAATGCCATGGCCGTTACCACCACACTCAACGCGAGTTACGGTTCCAAACTATATAGTAAAGAATTAGGCTTTCTATTTAACAATGAAATGGATGACTTCAGCGTAAAACCTGGAGAACCCAACATGTACGGCCTGATTGGTGCAGAAGCCAACAGCATTGAGCCACAGAAACGCATGTTGAGTTCAATGAGCCCAACGATTGTGGAGAAAAATGGCAAGCTCTCTATGGTTGTTGGCACACCCGGCGGCTCAACGATCATCACTTCCGTTACTCAAACCATTCTAAATGTTTATGAATTTGGCATGAGTATGCAAGATGCCGTTAATTCACCACGATTTCATCACCAATGGCTACCCGATATGGTCATGATGGAACAAGAAGGCTTTTCTGAGGAACTGATGCAGGCTCTCACCGCAAAGGGCTGGTTAGCTCGCCATTCTCGCTTCCCTGTTATTGGAAAAGTAGATGCCATATTGGTGTTGCCCGACGGTAAACTGGAAGGCGGTGCCGACAGACGCGGTGATGATAAGGCTGTTGGGTTTTGAAACATCAAACCTATTTCAGAACAAGAACAGAAATAAGCCCCTGATCTAGGGTTATAGCCCTTTTACTCATTTTCAATCTAATTGTGTGATGAAATAAGCACTGATCTATAAACTTGGTTGCTGTGCCCCCCTAAACAAGCTGCACATCAGCTACATGATGAGATAGAATGCACCAAATTTCGTGATGCTATAAAAAACTAGAGTAAATTGTGATATCTAAAGCTGACTCAAACAAATTAGCTTATATTGGTAATAAACCAGGAGCTACAAAAAAGCGAGACTCCGATTCCTGGTTTACCCCAGTAGAATATATTGAATCAGTACGAACAGTATTAGGGACTATTGATTTGGATCCATTTTCTTCTGAAAAAGCCAATGAAATTGTTGGTGCAGCAAAAATTTTCACTGTAGACAATAGTGCATTTGATCACGACTGGAAGGTTGGCAAAGAAGTCAAAGTATTTATGAACCCACCATACTCTGCAGGGCTGTGTGCACGGTCAGTGGATAGATTTATCGATCAGTATGAAGCAGGAAAATTTGTTGAAGGTATTGTATTAGCTAATAATGCAACTGATACTCGTTGGTTTAGTGCGCTTGTTAATCGCTGCGCAGCTATTTGTTTTACCGATCACCGGATCAGCTTCTGGAACGCTGATAGAAAAAGCGTCTCAGGAAATACACGTGGACAGGCATTTTTTTACTTTGGAAAAAAACACCAGGAATTTAAGAAAACATTTATAAAACACGGGTTTATAATGATCCCGGCGAAATAGTGACAACTCACATTAGTATTTACTTCATTTAAGGCTTTATTTCTTTACCCTGTAGAAGCCTTACGTCTACAAACTTTACAGTCACTTTGATCTCGACGTTCATTAGTCGTTCGGGTACTGTAACTTTCAAATGGAAGTTCATCCCTACAAGCTGGACAAAGCTTAAAAACGACTCCGTTTTCAATTGAGCACAAATTGGTTACTCTAAGTCCCTTTCCGCCATTTTCTGTAGAGGAATCATAGCCACTAACTGTTATTGGGGTATTTTTCGAATCTAGAAACAAATACTTTCCTGATAAAAAAGAAGCATCTAACACTTCAGTGTTAATTCTCTTCTTATTAGACTTATCAGCTACAACAATATTTCTATCCAGTTTTATTGGAAAAACTAACATTAGGTTAATGTCCCCTATTTTTATTTCTAATGTAAATTTAGACCAGCCAAATGTATGCGTTGTGCAAATTTCTCGAACACACAAAAAGGTATATATTACGACCAATTACAACATTCATTACCAGAAAAAGAAAGCTTACTAACAAGGAGATTACTCGACAAACTAACCAAACAGGTAGATACAACAGGAAAAGACCAAAGAACTGCTGGTAATCAACAACAAGTAACAGATGACAATGCCAACCTTTTCAGTTTTAGCTCATTGAGGGAAAGTCAGGAAACGGCCAGATTCACCACGAACATGATTGTCGCAATAAAAATAAGCACAAAGATAATGCCAACAACGACAAAAGGCACTACAGACTTTTTCTGAAAATCCATTTCACGATTTTTTTCGCTTTGAACGCCGAACATGCTTGCTGCAACACTTTTCAGTATTTGCCAGTATTCAGCCACAGACACTAAGGTTTTAAAAGACAATATGAATTCCTTGCTAAGCAGAACTATTCGTAGGAAGGCGGGGCACTTTCTGAATCACGACCATCACTTCTAAATAACAATTCCAATAAATCCAGATAGTGGAACTGCTTGGAGCGGCTATCACCAACTAACCATGAGTGCCAACTCACATCAGTGGAGGACTCCTTGGTACAGGATTTATGTTCTTTAGTGGTTGAGGAATTTTCGTTGTGAGGTTGTTGAAATGACAGGTCGTCACAATCACATAAGCGAATCATTTCGTAGTCAGATACATCAGCTACAGCAACTGCCGTGAAAAAAGCAGCACCGAAAAATATCAAGCTGTGTTTTCTAATACTCAACATATTAATAACTCGCTACGTAAGACTTGGTTACATTATAGCTTTGGACAAACTTTAAGCAATTGCATTTCGCCGCAAAAATTTAGCGTCTTGCCGTCAAATCAATGAATAATCCAAGAAAGAATGTAAACCGTTTAAGTCGGAGGAAAATAAAAGCCATGTGTTTCGCCGTTATTTCAATTTCTCTTCAAGGCCTATCCAACTTCAACCGGTTACGACGCTTTTATCAAAGTTGCCCAACATTGCGGTTGAAATTGTCGCTATTCTAGCATGAATTGATACTGAATTAGTTTATTTCACGTATAAGTTTTTCGGCTAAAGAATAGAAATATTGAGGGAAATCTGGAGCGGGGCTACATATCTCTTAACGGATATTTGTTCACCCCTTTTTTGCAGTATCCGTACTGCCCCGAGTCAATGTCACATTGGTGCGAAATGTGACGCTAAATTCTTTTCTGTCGTTGGGTATTGCGGTGGTGCATCACCGCATACCCTTTAGGTACTTGATTTACGAGTTAAATAAGGAATTAAAGATCGAAAGATTTTCCGATGCTGAACAGGATGGTTTCATCGTCATCCAGATCGCTACCACTGATAACAACCGAAACGCCAACATCAAAGCCACCTACCTCTGTGCCATAGCCAGCTTCAAAATAATCGCCATCAAATTCATCCCCCCATGAACCATAAGTGCCATAGAAGCCTTCATGTTCAAGAGTCAAAGCGAAGAAAGTGTAATCTGATTCTGTAATGCCTAATGCAGCATCATCAGATTGAGTACCGATTGAGTATTCGATAGAAGCAATTCCATAGCTCAAACCAAGGTTAACTTCGTTATAAGCAGAATCGAAATCGCCTGTATATTGATAAGTAGTAAAACCAATGCTGGCACCAAAACCATTGTCAAATTCAAAGCCATAGCCGCCGTAAATATCTACTTCCAGGCCATCGCTTACATCAGCTACCCATGTACCTACGTAGAATCCACCATTTTCATAGTCTAGACCAGCACTGGCAGAAGCATCTGAAGTTTGTGCGATACCACGGAAGTGGTACTCAGAAACTAAACCAATGTTTGCACTTATCTCTGCTGACGCTGCCTGAGCATATGCCAAAGAGGTAATTGCCAAGGCTGCCAATGAACTTAACTTAACTGCTTTCATGTTAATCCCCGTACTTCAAGTTGTGTGTTTCAAAAATGTAAAGCTACCGAGGTTTTGCAAAAGCAATGCCTATTCATACCAGAATTCGTGCATTCCCACGAAACAAGATTATCTTTTTGATAAATAAAGATAATTTCTTATTCCTTGTTCAATGAGTACAGATTCTTATAATTGGCATAGTGCAAATTAAAATTATCATTGCACAAAAATAGTACATTTTCACCGGTTTAGTGCATTTTGACAGCAAATCATTGCTTCAAAACCAGCATTTTGATTAATTCAAGGGGTTTTTTATGACTAATTATATAATCGCACCTTCTATACTTTCTGCGGATTTGGCGCGATTGGGTGATGATGTGCAAAAGGTGATCAATGCAGGTGCCGATGTGGTGCACTTTGATGTCATGGACAATCACTATGTTCCAAACCTGACATTTGGCCCCAGTATTTGCCAGTCACTGAGAAATTACGGTATTACTGCAGATATCGATGTTCATTTAATGGTGAGTCCGGTAGATGAACTAATTACCGCCTTTGCAAAAGCGGGAGCAAACTACATCAGCTTCCATCCGGAAGCCAGCCACCATGTTGATCGCAGCATTCAACTCATTAAAGATGCAGGATGCAAAGCAGGATTAGCGTTAAATCCCGGAACATCATTGCATGTTCTCGACTATGTTTTGGATAAGCTGGATTTTGTCTTACTGATGTCGGTTAACCCTGGATTCGGCGGACAGGCCTTTATTCCTAACACCTTGGAAAAGGCTCACGCGCTAAAACAAAAAATCCTGAAAACGGGTAGAAATATCCACATAGAAATTGACGGTGGCGTAAAAGTCGATAACATTCGCGCCATTGCTGAAGCTGGCGTAGATATGTTTGTTGCTGGTTCAGCCATTTTCAATGCGCCAGATTATGGTAAGGTAATCGCCGATATGCGATCCGAATTGGCGCTTGTCGAAAATTAATTCTTTCCCATTAAACTCATTAACCATATTTAAGTGTTGCGAACTATGAATAAACCTATTGTATTAAGTGGCTGCCAGCCTTCAGGACAATTGACGATTGGAAACTACATGGGCGCCCTGAGACAGTGGGTAAACATGCAGGATGACCACAACTGCTTATATATGATCGTTGATATGCACGCGATCACCGTTCGTCAGGATCCCGCTAAACTTTACGAGGCCTGCCTGGATGGATTAGCACTTTATGTTGCCTGTGGCATTGATCCTGAGCGCAGCACATTGTTTCTTCAATCCCACGTACCAGAACACGCTCAGTTGGGATGGATTATGAACTGCTACACCCAAATGGGCGAGCTTAACCGCATGACGCAGTTTAAAGATAAATCAGCCAAAAATGTCACCAACATTAACGTGGGCTTGTACAGCTACCCAGCATTACAAGCGGCTGACATATTGTTATATCAGGCGAATAAAGTGCCAGTGGGTGAAGACCAGAAGCAACATCTGGAACTCACTCGAGACATCGCAACTCGCATGAATAACCTATATGGCGATCTGTTCACCATACCGGATCCATTCATTCCTGAATCAGGCGCGCGTGTCATGAGCTTGCAAGATCCTGATAAGAAAATGTCGAAATCTGACGACAATCCCAACAACTTTGTTGGCTTGTTGGAAGATACCAAAAAGGTCGCCAAGAAAATCAAACGTGCAGTCACCGATTCCGACGAACAAGCTCGTATTTATTACGACCCTCAAGAAAAGGCCGGTGTCTCTAACTTGTTGTCTATTTTGTCTTGCTGCACCAACAAATCCATTGAGCAGTTAGTACCAGAATACGAAGACAAAATGTATGGACACTTGAAGACAGATGTTGCTGATGCCGTGGTTGCTCTACTGGAGCCCATTCAACAGCGTTATCACGAACTACGTGAAGACCGTGCGGCATTGAATGACATCATGCGTAAAGGTGCTGAGCAAGCCTCAGAGAAAGCAGCAAAAACCTTGGCTAAAGTATACGAAGCCATCGGTTTTATCGCTAAACCATAAACGCACTGAAACACTATTCAAGCATTAAAAAACGGGGATCCATTTAAGATCCCCGTTTTTGTTTTCAAACCCGATATAGCCAGCTTAAGTCCGAAACTGTTGAGTCACCAATACCATATTACTGGATATTTTGGTCAATTCTTCCGAGGAGCTCGCTACTTCGTGTGAAGCCTGAGTTAGCTGCGTAACCGATTCCATAACCCGAATCATATTCTGATTAATAGAGTCACAATTATATTGCTGCTGCTCAGTTGCGGCGGCAATGTTCTCATTCATTCCAGCTAATTCATCAATATTAACATTGAGGCGCGATAAGGACTGACTCACCGACTCAACCAGTTCAATACCACCATTAGCTGATTTCGACGCCTTCTCCATAGAGTTAACCGCTTCATGTGCGACTGTAGATAAACGCGAAATCTTATTCTGAATTTCTATCGTACTTTCCTGTGTTTTTGACGCCAATTGACGCACTTCGTCAGCAACAACAGCAAACCCACGCCCATGTTCTCCAGCTCTCGCAGCCTCTATTGCCGCGTTTAACGCCAGCAAGTTAGTCTGATCGGCAATGCGATCAATCACTTCCAGCACACCACTAATGCTTTCCACTTCTTTTTCTAACTTACTCATCGCCTCTGAAGAACCATTCACTTCTTCTACCAAAATTCGGATCTGAGATGCAGCATCATTAGCTCGACTAGTGTTTTGAAGCGTGTTCTCTCGCGTCTTGTTGGTATTTGAAACGGCAGAAGTTGAGTTACTGGAAATTTCCGTAATAGAACGATTGAACTCACCAACGGACTCTGTCACCTGCATCGCCTCAGTATATTGTTGCTGTGCCGAAATACTGGTTTGCTTGGTCGTTACGCTAAGTTGCGCGCTTGCTGATGCGATGGATTCCGCTTCTCCTTTAATGGTGTCAACAACCCTCTGGATCTTCTCAACAAACAGGTTAAATCCGTCACCAATGCGACGGATTTCCTTAATAGCGGAAGGAGGAAGCCGCTTTGTTAAATCAGCCTCATTTGAATTCAACTCATCAAAATGATTGCCGATTCGGTTAATAGGGCGCAGCAGTCTTTTGGCAAGCAAGGTAGCAACAACTAAACTTCCTACAGCAAGCAAAACACTCACTAAAATTGTCGCGGATATAATACTTCTGGTAAGTGATTCGGCTGGTGCATAAGCCTCTTCATAATCAATTTCAGCCAATATCGCCCATGTCATATCACCAATTTGGATTGGCGCGTAAGAAGACAAGACATGAACATCGCGATAATCACGAATATGCTGAAAACCACTCTGCCCTTGCAGTGCTTTTTGTACTCCTTCGCTATTTACTGGTTGCAAGCTGATACCCGTGCCTTTCAAAGCAATTAATTCATACTCTTTAATGCCAGCTTGCTTTAACGCCTCAATGTAATCGCTTTCATTTTCCATGAAAAAACGACTTTCTGAGCGAAGACGAGAATCTTCCCCAACCAGATACACTTCTCCGCTTGAGCCAAATCCCATTTCTTCCCATTTCTGATTTTGGGTAAGAATGTTATTGATACGATCAATGGGCATTTGATAAATCAATACACCGGCTAGCTGACTCCCATCATAAATTGGGCTGGAAATGAAACTCGCCGGATTGTTGTAAGAGGGTAAGTAAGGCTCAAAGTCGGTTAGGTAGGTTTCCCCTGATTGCAAAGATAGAGCCTTTTTGAAAGCTTTCCCAATACCCGAACCCGCATAAGGCCCGGTAATCAGATTAGTCGCAAAATCCAGCTCCTTGTATACGCTATAAACGATGTTTCCCGACTGGGCATCGACCAGGAAAATATCATAGTAGCCAAAGGTTTTAAGAAATTGACGAATATCCGGGTGAAATTGTTTATGTAGTTGAGCATAGTCGCTCACCGACCCAGGATCGTTTAGATTATCCTTCTCGCCCAGTGAACTGGGATTATTACTGATAAAATCATACTGCAACAACTCAGTGGCTCGACTTAGTCCTCCAAACATATTTAGAACACTAATTCTCTCAGAGTTTTGCTCTTCATACTTATTCGCAAAATCGTCTTTATAATAACTCTGAACCGAATTCTGGAGTTGCTCTGTCGGTATAGACCGTTGAGTTGAATACTGATTATATGCTCGCGTAAAGTCGTGGATTGCTGACACAATACTTTTATCGCTCGCCATTAAAGTAATTTGGTTATCTATCATGGAAAAATAACCCATCACCTCCTCTTTCATAATATTTCTTTTAAAACCCAAGTCTTGTTTAAATTGATGTTCTAAAGTTGAATTCATTTCAGATGTCGATATAAATACTGTGAAAAATCCCGTAATAATAAGAGACGTTAGCACTGTAAAAAGAAGCGCTAGCATTAAACGGATTTGTAAAGACAATTGCATAACTAACATCCTCAAAGAACGACAAATTTTATAACCGAATAAAATTAGCCCAAGCTATAAAGCCCATCTGACTTAACTCTGACTTATAGTCACTAAAAAGTGATGAAGTTAACAATAACTGTTTTAAAGCAGAAATAACCAAAGGTAAAAAGCACCAAGATAATGCAGTGATACCAATTGACACTTTTCATTTTTGCGAACTAAACCCCTCTAAAGTTCGCATTTTACTGGCATTTAATTCAAATTTAAGAACAAAGTAAGTGGCATATGGAAAAACGATATGGTTTATTTTTTCCTCTCAACATTTTGAACCATAATAGTGCAAAACAACATAACAGCTTTTGATTCACTTATTACCGAAAAATAAACTGTTTTGTGAGCTTAAAATTACTTATGTAAAGGACAGAAAACATAAAGCCTCTTTCGAAGTAGCGCTTGTATGGATGTTTATGAGCAAGAGACTTGAGTTTAGCTGTGATTAACGGTCTAATTTCAGCTTTTGTGAACTCCATGAATCATCCTGCATCCACGCACATTTTCATGGCGTGACATTTTCATCGCTTGAACCGACGCTTTTATAAGGTGCAATAAACCTTGGTACTCCTAATAGACAACTACGACTCATTTACATTCAACCTAGCTCGTTATTTTGAAGAAATTGGCGAACAAGTGGTCGTGGTCAGAAACGATGACATTGACTTACAAGGCATTGCCGAGCTAGCACCAGATTGTTTAGTCTTCTCCCCCGGCCCATGCACACCTGACTCTTCAGGCGTAACCCTGGAAGCAATACGTGAATTTCATCATCACATTCCCATGTTAGGCGTTTGCCTTGGACACCAAGCCATAGCTCAGGTTTTTGGCGCTACTGTTGAAAGAGCTTCCAAAGTAATGCATGGGAAAGTATCTCGAATCAGCCACAACAACCAAGGTGTTTTTAAAGACCTTCCACCAACCTATCAAGTCACACGCTATCACTCATTAGTCGTAGCAGCCGACTCATTACCCGAATGTTTCAATATAACAGCTTGGGTTAAAAAGGATGGAGACAATGCACAAGAGCAGCACCAAGAGATCATGGCAATTGAGCATAAAACTCTTCCCATCTTTGGTGTGCAATTTCACCCTGAATCCTTGTTAACCGAACATGGACATCAACTGCTTGAAAACTTCATTGCGATAGCAAAAGCAAATTCCAGGCAATAATCTCTAAAGTTATCGTTAAAGTGGAAGAAAAACATTCTGCGCAATCAGCAAGGTTATGCACTTTATCTATGGAAATTGAGAAATAGTTATCAAAAACATTAAAAATCCTTTGGTTTTCAGCTCAATATTAGTGCACCCCTTATATGACTTGTATTATGCTTAATACCTAAGTAAAAAATTTAGTAACTTCTGAATATTGACGTAAAGTTAGGCAAGACAGCAACTGAATGACTTTATACCTTACAGGTTATGTTTATTAGGGCTGATCCCCCATATAGCAGTTAAAAGTGGCTTAATAATGAGCAGGTAAACATCAGGTGCAACGAGTAAATAAATGCTCGCTCTTTGCATTTTAATCAATGAGTTTAATTCCCGGATAGAGTGAATAGATGACTGACAGAATGGACATTAATCAAGAAGTAGATAACCGTTTCTACAATCTGCTGATTGGTTTATCAAATGCTCAGGAAGTTGCTGGTGTTGAGGTTGAAGGCAAAGTCAAAGCTGAACAGTCAGAGCAGTTTAACGCTCGTCGTAATCTACTGCGCATTGAAAAGCTTGCCAAAAGAGACATGGAGCTAAATAAACGCTCTGAAGAAAACTTTGTCGAAAGCGTCCGGGATAAAATTAGCGCAGCAGTCTGTGAACGCGTTGAACTACGTTTGGAAGATCTCGAAGAGTTATATTCCAAGCAACTCGGTATTCATGAAGGTTTGCCTGAATTGCTGGATACCTTGTCGGTTAAAGCCACATCAATAGCAAAATTAGAGCCTCTGGTCGCCCAAATAAGCTGGTTGGCCACAGATTTGTTAAAGCTGGTTAATACGCCCAAATACCGCAAAACCGATCGTCTGGGACGAGTAGTTGTTGTTGAAAACTTACGTATAGCATTAAGTTTTCTCGGTATAGAAAATCTGAAAATGGTTATTCCATCAATGGTATTTCGACGTGCAATCCCTCAAATTACCGACCCCTATCCCGTCTTTAAAGCCAAAATTTGGGAACATGCCATTGGCTCTGCGGTGTCATGCCAACGAATAGCCACCTTATCCAAGGTTGATCCTGGTCACGCTTTTATCTTGGGTATGTTCCACGAATTCGGTAAGTTGATCATTACAAAACTGTATTTCAAAACCTTCGATGAAGTACATAGAGAAGCATTAATAGAAGCCCATGATGATCAAAAAAGGGACGAGCACAGTGCCTTACTCAAGATCGGCCCGACTTCGGATGTTTTACTCTCTTTAATGTGGAAACACTCCATATCACTCAGTTCAAGAATTATCTCCCATATGGGAATGCGCAGAGTATTTATTGCCAACGCGATGGAAGAATTTGCCTTAAAAACACCATGGGGAAAAATGAGCCCTATTGCGAAAGTATTGCTACAAGGCAACGGCTACAGCAAATACAATATGTTGAAACGATACAAGCTTATTTCTACAGATGAAGCCAAAGCTTTTCTTAAATCACTCCACATGGCGGCAACAACCGTATTGGCTTTACAAGGCACCGACTTACGCAGTTTGAATCTAACTATGGATGATGAATAATAAACAATTCAGCTCTCCTCCTAATATGAAGTTGATGTAGTTTATTTATCCTTCTTTTGCTCATACAGCTCAAAAAATTACAATATTTTTGTGCAAATAAACATGCAGGGTATTTTTGTGAAACCCGTGACAGGTGCCAGCAATATCAATCGCTAGTGCAGCCCGCATCAACACGATGCGTATACTTATTCAATATTCCTGCAAAATTACTGAACCCCTTGAAAATAAAGGCTTGTAAAGACATAACAAGACAAGACAAATGCCGCCATTTCTGGAATAATGCGGCTTCTTTTTTGACTAATGAACCTGAATATCTGTCATAGATACTCTTATCTCATTAATAGATTCAGGTCTTATACCAATTGGTAGATGTTTTAATTTTGGAGACCCAAATGCAGGTTACTCGTGAGTTATTCGACGAAGTTATGGCCCCAAACTACAACCCGGCAGCCATGATCCCGGTAAAAGGACAAGGTTCCAGAGTATGGGATCAAAATGGTGACGAGTATGTTGATTTTGCAGGCGGTATTGCGGTTAACAGTCTTGGACACTGCCACCCTGCATTAGTCGCAGCATTAAAAGAGCAAAGCGAAAAGCTATGGCACTTAAGCAACGTATTCACCAACGAGCCAGCGCTTCGTTTAGCCAAGAAGATCACTGACGCAACATTTGCAGAGCGCGTTTACTTCGCCAACTCAGGAGCAGAAGCAAACGAAGCAGCACTAAAACTAGCACGTCGCTGGGCGCTGGATCATTACGGCGAAGAAAAAAGCCAAATCATCGCATTCAAACAAGGCTTCCACGGTCGTACGTTCTTTACCGTTACCGTTGGTGGTCAAGCCGCCTACTCTGATGGCTTCGGCCCAAAACCAGGCAATGTAGATCACGCAATTTACAATGATCTGGAAAGCGTAAAAGCGTTAATCTCCGACAACACCTGTGCCGTGATGATGGAACCTCTTCAAGGCGAAGGCGGTATCATCAGCCCAACCAAAGAATTCGTTCAGGGCGTAAAAGCGTTGTGTGAACAACACAATGCACTGCTGATTTTTGACGAAGTTCAATCTGGAGTTGGCCGTACTGGTGAGTTGTACGCCTACATGGGATTAGGTGTAACACCTGACATTCTATCTACTGCGAAAGCCTTAGGTGGCGGCTTCCCTATCGGTGCCATGTTAACTCGCGCAGATATCGCAGCAAGCTTGAAAGTAGGTACTCACGGTAGTACCTATGGCGGTAACCCCCTTGCTTGTGCAGTAGCGGAAACCGTATTTGATATTGTCAACGACAGAGCGTTACTGGACGGTGTTAAACAAAAAGCAGAGCTATTCCGTGCAGAATTAAATGCGATTAACGAAAAATACAACGTATTCAGCGAAATTCGCGGTGAAGGTTTGTTGATCGGCTGTGCTCTTAATGAAAAATATGAAGGTCGTTCACGCGATTTCCTTAATGCATCAACGGATATGAAGTTGATGAGCCTGGTAGCTGGTGCAAACGTTGTTCGCTTTGCTCCATCTTTGATTATCCCGGAAGAAGACATCAAAGAAGGTATGGCTCGTTTCGAAAAAGCAGTTGCCAAAGTAGTTCAAGGCTGATCCCAACTCACATAGAGGACGACCTGATATGAAAATCATGCGCCCTATCCGTAAGGATGACTACGAAGCATTGAACCGCATAGCAGTGGAATCCGGAGTAGGCTTCACCTCCCTACCGGTTGATGAAACGCTTTTAAAAGGCAAAATCGACCGCGCAGTAGATTCGTTTTCCAAACACGTGGATAAGCCCGGTTCGGAGCATTATCTGTTCGTGATGGAAGATACTGAAACCGGTGAGGTTGTAGGAACGGCAGGGATAGAAGCAGCAGTGGGTACTGACGATGTATTCTACTCCTACCATCACGGTATAGTTGTACACTCTTCTCGCGAGTTGGGTGTACACAACGAAGTAGAAACACTGACCCTATGTAACGATTACACGGGAATGTCGGAGATCTGTACACTGTTTTTACGTGAAGTGGCTCGAGAAGGTCACAATGGCCGTTTCCTGTCTCGGTTCCGCTTTCTGTTTTTAGCAGAACACCGTAATCGCTTCACGAAAAAAGTCTTTGCTGAAATGCGAGGCGTGAGTGATGAAAATGGCTCATCACCGTTTTGGAAATGGTTAGAGGAGCACTTCTTCTCTCTGGATTTCCCAACGGCAGATTACCTGACAGGTGTTGGGCAAAAAGTGTTTATTGCCGAGTTAATGCCGAAGTATCCAATCTATGTAAACCTGCTCAGTAAAGAAGCGCAGGCTGTGATTGGAGAAGTGCACGAAAGAACTCGCCCTGCGCTGAAATTATTGCTATCCGAAGGATTCACCTATTCAGGGTATGTCGATATTTTCGATGCAGGCCCTAGTATAGAAGCAGACATAGACAATATTCGGACAGTTCGACTGAGTCGCCGTTTACCTGTAAGCATTGACTCAAGCATAGCGGAAGGCAAACCAGAATATTTCGCGATTAATACTAAACTTGAAGATTTCAGAGCAGCAATGCTGAATCTGAAAGTAGATGAAGAAAATCAGATTGTGCGCATTAGTGATAAAACTGCGTCGGCACTTAAAGTCGAGAATGGTGAATTCATCCGTTTTGCGCCAATCGTTAGTGGAGATTAGCAAGTGGCAGAAGTTCACTTAATTGCAGGACATTGGGTTTCTGGTGAAGGACACGATATTGAATCGGTCGATCCCGCCAAAAATGTTGTTATTTGGAAGGCAAAATCTGCCAGCCCTGGTCAGGTAGATAGTGCCGTTAAAGCTGCTCGTGAAGCCTTTGAAAGCTGGAGCTCTCGTAGTGCAGAAGAACGTATCGCCATCATCCAGAAATTTGTTGATTTACTGAGTGAAAACAAAGAACGTTTAGGCAAGATCATTGCTCAGGAAACGGGAAAAGCTGAGTGGGAAAGTGTCACTGAAGTCGTCGGCATGGCTGCAAAATTAGCGATTTCAGTTAGAGCATTTAACGAGCGCACAGGCACAGTCGAAAATCCGATGCCCGCAGGTAAAGCCTATATTATGCATAAACCTCATGGTGTCGTTGCAGTATTCGGCCCCTACAACTTCCCAGGGCATCTACCCAATGGTCATATCATTCCGGCATTGATTGCTGGTAACACAGTCATCTTCAAACCAAGTGATCTGACCCCTAAAGTAGCCGAAGAAACCGTAAAACTATGGGAAAAAGCCGGTATTCCTGCGGGCGTTCTGAACATGGTTCAAGGGCATGTTGAAACTGGTAAGGCGCTTGCCGCTAACCCAGATATCGACGGCTTGTTCTTCACTGGCAGTTCACGCACAGGTAAATTGCTTCATGAACAATTTGCCGGGCATCCAGGAAAAATTCTGGCTCTGGAAATGGGCGGTAACAATCCTCTTATCGTTAAAGATGTTGCCAACCTTGACGGTGCGGTTCACGACATTGTGCAATCAGCCTTTGTTACCTCAGGCCAGCGTTGTACTTGTGCTCGTCGTTTGTTCCTGGAAAACTCAGAGGAAGGCGACAAGATCCTGGCACGTTTGATTGAAGTCACACGCAATATTCAGGTCGGTCATTACGATGCAAACCCACAACCCTTCATGGGCGCCATGATTTCAGCCAACGCAGCAAAAATGATGGTTAATGCTCAACAAGAGCTACTGGATTTGGGAGCCGTGTCGTTAGTGAAGCTTGAGCACACAGATACAGCGACAGGATTTGTGACTCCGGGTATTATTGATGTCACCTCAATTCTGGATAAATTACCTGATGAAGAACATTTTGGCCCATTATTGAAAGTGATTCGCTTTGACAACATCGACGATGCGATCAATGAAGCGAATAACACAGTATTTGGCCTTTCAGCCGGTGTTATCAGTGACGACAAAGAACTGTTTGAGACATTCCTGAAGCGTTCTCGCGCAGGGATTGTCAACTGGAACAGACCAACTACTGGCGCAAACAGTGCAGCTCCATTTGGTGGTATCGGTGAAAGTGGTAATCATAGAGCCAGCGCATACTACGCTGCTGATTATTGCTCATACCCTGTAGCTTCGATGCAATTAGACGAAGTTCAATTCCCAGACAGCCTAAACCCTGGTCTGAAGTTTTAGTCTTCTGTACGACTAAATCCAACATAAGAACGAATACAAAAACGGCTAGTTCAATGAACTAGCCGTTTTTTTGTTCTCAATAGAAATAATAAACCAGTAATGAATTCTAGTCGGTAATCAAAGTACCGAAATGGCCTCTTCCATCTGCAACATCAATGAAAGTGCCCGGTTCCCTGGAAGATGCGATACCTATCATTTCAACACCATAATCAAGCAATCCCATCGCTTCCTCAAAATTTAAAATAGTATCGCCTTGAAAGACTCCATCCGAAATTAAATGAGTTGCTTGAGCTCGAGTAATCTTTTTAATTCGAGATTCAGGATCATCGATATCTTTATAAATAGCGCCTTTTTTGCTGGTAAATAACAACAACTCGGCTTGAAGAGCTCTTGCAATGGCCACCACGGTCGTATCGGCATTGATATTATAGATCTTGCCGTCATCGCTAATGCCCAAGGTCGCAATTACAGGAACAAGATTAAAATAGAGCATATTTTGCAGAAGTTTAGAGTTAATTCGGGTTACATCACCTACTTCACCAAAATCTATCGCTTTTTCTTCGCC
The DNA here is from genome assembly GCF_019900845.1 of Paraneptunicella aestuarii. Lineage (NCBI taxonomy): Bacteria > Pseudomonadati > Pseudomonadota > Gammaproteobacteria > Alteromonadales > Alteromonadaceae > Paraneptunicella > Paraneptunicella aestuarii. The sequence continues at coordinate 4,609,026 of NZ_CP074570.1, forward strand.
CTCAATCATTCTTGGTGGACGTTTTACAGCTTGAATGAGCTTACCTGATGCGCCATGACAACCAAATGCATTGACATTTTGAGCTTGCATAGCGGCAACAAGATCGACGTTAACCTCACCAGCAATTGCCTGCTTTACAACCTTAAGGTCTTCTTTACTGGTAATGCGACGCCCTGCGACCTGATTGGTCGTTATGCCCAGTTTTTCCTGCAGAGCGTTAGTTTGGCTTGCTCCACCATGTAACAACACAACATTCCAATCATCTTCCACTAACTCTTTTACATTCCCTACCAACCCCTGTAATTCCTCGTCATCCAACAGTACATCGCCGTTTACTTTAATAACAGCAATAGGTTTTCTGCTCAGATCAGTCATGGTAGTTTCCTGATAAATTGGTTAGCCCAGCATGAGAGCACATTTATAAATTCCAATACATGCCGTCAAAATCATTTCGACTTCTGTTAAACCATAATAATTGGGACGCATGGGGTACATTACAAGCATTGAAATCGTTTGCAATTTTCGTTCATAGGCACTGTGCCATGAACTTGCTCCAAGCGTATCCAAAATTAATTGTTGAGAACGTTCCGGAGAAAAGCTGCCCGATTTAAATCAAAACGGCTCAAAATGAGGCTTAGTATAAACAGAAGAATTTGATTAAAGCCCGCGGAGCAAGCAACAATAAACACACTTACGGTGAAAATTTGCTACCCCATCAATACTTCAAACCTCGCAAAAATTCCATTCACAGAGCTTTTGCCAAAGAAAGATTAGCATAACAAATGGTATTTATACTGCAATACGCAAAAACACAGAGGGAAGTTAACTTGCTGTTGAATAAGTGGTTTTTTAAATAAAAATGTATTTAGGGCGATAATGGGAACCGCCCTAAATAACTAATTATCTACAACAACTGATAATTTATGCAGACCAGCTTCAGCAGCTTGGTCTAATACTTTAACAACCGTGCCGTGCTTGGTCTTTTTGTGAGCTTTAATCACTGCTGAATCAGTATTGTTTTCAGCGAGAAAGCTTTGAATATTTGCGGTAACGCGTTCAGAATCAATGAGACGATTGTTCATATAGATCATGCCGCGCTCATCTATCCAAATCGACACAGTTTTAGCTTTTGAATTGGAGTTAGCCGAGCTGTCAGGACGATTAACTTCGAGCCCTTCTTCCTTCACAAAGGAAGTGGTTACGATAAAAAAGATCAGCATGATGAACACGATATCAAGCATCGGTGTCATATCAATACTGGCGTCTTCTTCATCTCGAAAATGCTTTTTCTTCATTGTCTAAGCCTCAAATAACATCTAAAGCGTATATTACTCAGAATGTCATAAAGTAAATGATTTGATGAATCTTAAGCGCCTCACCAAAATTTAGGAAGTATTCTGCTTTCACGTAATACTAACTGCCGTAACAGTTATTCTAGTGGTAAAAGCATCATAGCGCCTGAAAAAGCGGAAGCGAAAATTGCTTAAGGGAGACGAGATTAACCGATTCACGAGAAAAAGTCAGTTGTAAATTGCAGTCCTGATAAATATTTTTATTTAACCCAAACCAGGCTCAGTTACACGGCAGGAACTTAAAATCAATTATATTCACCATAAGATAAGCTACATCTTAAAAGTCATTGTTTAACCGCATTACTTCTGACACAGGATAAATAAAATCAATGAATAATCGGGTTAATTAATAAATTAGCTACAGACATAATCTACCAACAAGGGTATTATGGAACCTATGGTAGACATAATTTCAAAATCACAGTTCGCAGAAAGACTACATCTTTCCCTCGACATACTAGGCTGGAAACAAAGAGGAAGACCAAAGCAGCTACAAGATTATTACTCTAGCAAAGGCGTCAATCTTTCAGAAAAAACCTTCCACAAATGGCTTAGAGGCCAATCTTTTCCAGACTGGGATAATCTGATTCATCTAGCTCGCTTAACCAGCAAATCAATTAGTTACCTAATATATGGAATTGATGAGGCTGAGCTGATTCAATCGTTTTCATGCTCTGATGACAGTGGCTTTTACAGCAAACAGGAACTACAAACAGCCTTTGTGGACGCGCTTGAACAAGCAGCCGTTTTTAATTTGATCACCTTTAATAACAATAGCTCGCCAGAGCAAATGTTCCGAGCCTTCACCAAGGCACTGAGTATAACAGAAAGCTCTGAACCCAGTCGTAATCACCAACTCTAAAGATTCTTTCGCAGCTTATCTTGCTCTTCGGTTTGATAAAGTGCGTGATGTTTAATTCCCTCAACATAATGGCGAGCTCTGGCAGTCCATTCTTGCTGTTTTGCATAATAGGCTCCGGTACGCGGGCCTGAATACTCCCACAACTCAACCTGTTCCAAAATTAAGTTCTGCGCTGTATGGGGAAGTGGGCGAGACTGGATAGTGGATTTTTTTTGAGCTGTATTCTGTGGCTTATACTTAATAGCTTGCCAAGTATTAGCAACAGCAAATATGAACACCAGAAGTAGTATGAGAACTGATAAAATTTGCACCCTTGTATCCTTTAAGTTTACAGGTTATTCCTGAATTTGAGGTATAGCTTGTACTATGACCTTCACCACAATTAGACCCGGAGGCAACCTTTCACCTCAATCCAACAAGGGTAGCAAATATTACCGAAAAGTGTGTTATTTATTATTCCGTTTATTAAAAGGATATTTGACAACGTTAGCATCATTGGTCGCAGACTCTATGCCTTTGACATAAGCCGTGACTTTCTTTTTCCATAGGCTGTGCCGTTCACACTGAACGACAAAATCAGATTCATTATGCATTTCATCCAATTCCACCAATAAAGACTGAGCAATATTAGGCGCAAGTCTTGTTCTGATCTTTTCTTCCGCCTTGTTTTTGTCGCGTTCAAAATCAGTAAAAGAAAGATACACAATCAAGATCGCAACGCCAAACAACGCCAACAGAAAAACGGTTACGAAGATGCTTGCCATCGAAACGTCTCCTTTACTGTAAGGATGATGTATTGCCAAATCATCAAAAGCGCAATTGCGATATTAATTGCATTAATCCCAACACTATAAATCAATGTAATAGTGTCGGTTTTATGAAAGAACACACTGTCAACATAGCCTACGATTTGCAATGCAATCATACATAACAAACCCAACATATAAGCTTTGGCGAGGAAGCCCAGTTTCTCCTGAATTAACTTATGACCATAGCGAATACTGACAATCGCCATCATGTCGATAATCACCCAGGTTCCATACCAATAAAGAGGATAATGGGGAAGCTCGGGAGGAACCGCTCCCCCCCGAGCAATAACCAGTAGCTCCGGGCTTAAATGATTCATATAACCATCAAACGCGGCAATAATAAAACTGGTCAACAAAAATGAACCAAACCTTTTGCCTGTAATAAGTGCCAATACTGGTACAGCGATATGAACAAAGGTCACTCTGTTATATAACTGAAATAGCAACTCTTCCACTAGGGTCGTACTCCAGGTCCATTCTGTATTTCCACATCACCGGAATATTCTTCGGGGCGAACACCCGGGCCATTTTGTAGCTCGACACCACCAGTACGGGATTCAGGGCGAACGCCAGGGCCATTTTGCAGCTCGACACCGCCAGCACGGGATTCAGGGCGAACGCCAGGGCCATTTTGTAGCTCGACACCACCAGTACGGGATTCAGGGCGAACGCCAGGGCCATTTTGAAGCTCGACACCATCAGTACGGGATTCAGGGCGAACACCCGGGCCATTTTGTAGCTCGACACCACCAGCACGGGATTCAGGGCGAACGCCAGGGCCATTTTGTAGCTCGACACCACCAGTACGGGATTCAGGGCGAACACCCGGGCCATTTTGCAAAGCCAGCTCTGCAGCAAATAGACTTTTCGCTTTGTCCGATACATTTACCACATCAGCAGTCTGATTATTGGCAACATTAGAAATCTCGTTTTTATTTTCAGCTACCGAAACGCCGCTAACATTATGTTTGGAAACGGTGTATCCCACATTATTAGCTATTCCATCCACCATAATTAATCTCTCAAATTGTAATATGTGATTAACAAATCGCCACATTAGTTGACCCAATGGCATAAATCTCTTTACAAAAATCAACCAATAGTTCTATTATTGAACTGCTGGTTCTGTTTGAAGGATCGATGATGTCACTAAATTAGGCGAAATCGACGGCAAAAAAGTAACACATGGATGCTAAAAATACTAACCAATGATCACAAAAATTATGAAAAATTGGTAAAAAAAGACGGTAAAGCCAATGAAAATAGCGACTTCATGTAATGTTGTTAACTTCAACAAGCTGAGTTTATTTTCTCGGTGAGGGAGTTTATTTTCATATAACTAATAGTGATTTTATCTACCATTGGTATCTATCACTACATTGACATCCAGATATTAGTGATCTGAATCCATCCAGATTCTGCAGTTATCACGCTCACCAAACATAGTCAGCGATAAAAAATTATAAATACCGAGAACGTCTTGATTTCGACTTTTAACGCTGTATGTGCCCACCCACAGAAAGTCATTCTCATTGCGCTCTCATCTGCAGCATGGCTGATTAAGTGTTGATAACAGCTATAAACATAACAACAACGAGGATAAACATGAATAACTACGCAACAAAAAAGATACTATATTGTCTTTTTGGGTTTAAGCAGAAAAACGTTATAAGTGATCTGATGAAGTCTATCGTTTTACATCTAGGTAGCCCACTAAGGAAAGGCTCTAGAGGCTCTCTCTCTGCCTCAACATCCCTTACCCATTATAGAAGATGCCTTCTAAGCACATTACAAAAAGGACATTATTATACCTCAATAAGGTTGTTTTTTTTAAAAAAGGATGTATTATTATCCCCGGGTTGTATGGAGATGTGTCCCAAAGTGTCATTTTCTATTTTGAATAGTGACCAAAGAATGGATGAGGTGTAATCATGTATATTAAAGGTGAAGATCTGAAAGTAATCCGCAAACAGGCTGGACTGACAATTTCTGAAGCAGCCAAGTTAGCTGGAGTAAAAACGCGCAAAACGATAATGAACTGGGAAAAAAATGTAGGAGCGCCTAATATCAACCAGTTTTTGCAGTTATGTCGTGGTTATGGTCTGGATTGCCATAAACTGATGACAGACATCATGCATCGTAGCGCCACAGGTCAAGAACTGGGGGCAATTCAAAGCCACCATAGTTGATGAAAGATGAAGCATAGTCCGTCAATTGCGGGCTATGCTTACAAGAAAAACAATATCAGGGATGAAATAAAAGAGGCTGTGATAATTCTATCAATAGCTGTTAGTGATAGAAGTGATTCGACCAAGCACTTCCAATACACTTACCTTATCTTTGGATAATGTCTGAGGCGGGTAGTTGTTATTGTCACTCAGCAAATTGATACCGCCTTCAAGTGTCAGTTGCACCCGGCGAATACAGACAGTCTCATTGATTTTGAGCATATACATCTTGCCATCTTGAAGTTCTGTTTCACTGCTGTCATATATGACTCTGGCACCTTCCTTAATTGTGGGTTCCATCGCATTCCCAACGGCTGTCCAATCATGATGAAGTGGCGGTAAGTGAGGAGCGGTATATTCTGTTGCACCTTCACAAACTTGCAAGACAGTCTTTTGATCCAGGATATTGTTAGAACTAAATCTGGCAATGACTCTTTGTTTAACAAGCTCTTTGAAGTCATAGCCCGTTTCATTTGATAGTGCGACCAAATAATCCACATCAGGTAAACGGCCTGAATTTTCATAAGACTTCAACGTATTTGGATGGCAGTCGTATTTCTTTGCCATGGCAACACGAGTGATGTGGGGTGCTCTTAATGATTTTATCCACTGCCCAAATTCTTTTTCGTTCAATGTATTATACCCGGGTAAATTTACACGCTAGCATTCTATTAAATGTGCACTCAGACCCCAAGCACTTATTTGCACAAATTTTACCTGAAGACATAAGAATATCTTTATGTGAAATCTTTTATAATCAAATAGATATTTTAGTATCAAAATCGAAATTATCACCTCCGAAATAATCAACCCAAAATAATGAGTGAGGTAACAAAATAGCTCTGTTAAATGTATAGGAGCCTTTTTAAAGTAAGTATTTTTGCGAGATATAGACTGAACGATACAGAAAGGGAGTCAAGCAAGTGCAAAAAGATGTCTATTCTAAAGCCTACCAGGAACTGTTGGATAAGCTCAATCAACAGGATGAAATTTTGTCTGGTTTACCTGACGGTGAAGTTAGAAAAGAGGCATTTAATATTTTACTTGGCGCTGAAGAGTTACTTATTCGGTGGGACGAAATAGGCGTCAACTTTTCACAAGCGATTTCCGTATTACTGAGAGAAAACGAACGCCTGATAAATCAGGAACCCGGAGAGTCTTAGTAGCTCAGTCGAGTTAATCCGTATTTATCTCTCAATAACATCGAAAGAATCTCGAAATAGCCTTGAAGTAAACAACTCCCGGGTTAGTCTTTATTTCCTTAACTATTCGTTACTATCCACATCATCTGAATAATCAGCCAGCATATCGTTCGTTTCACCCGAAGTATTAACCTGTGACACTGGCAGTTCACTATCATGCTCAGCAAGATCCTCTTCTGCCTGACCCGCCATAGTATATTCAACTTCTATGCTATCGACTCTCTGCAAACCTCTCGGCAACTTGCTACCACGGCGTCCTCGCTCACCACGGTAATATTCCAAATCTTTTGCCGTCAGGGTCATTGGGCGCTTGCCCGCAGTAAGTTTGACCGAAGCGCCTTCGGGCACAATCGCAATAAGTTTCACATATTCTTCCCGGCTTTGAACACGAGAACTGGGCACGTTAATGATCTTGTTCCCCTTCCCTTTGCCTAAAGCAGGCAAATCCCGTAGGGGGAACATTAACATTCGACCTTCGTTGGTAATGGATAAACAGTAATCCGTATCCAGATTCACAACTCGCTGAGGCGGGATCACCTTTGAACCTCGGGGCAACGATAGATAGGCTTTACCGGCTTTATTCTTACTAACCATGTCATTGAATTTTCCAATGAAACCATAGCCAGCATCAGAGGCAATTAAATAACTCTGCTCGTCAGCCCCCATAATGGCGTGCTCGAATTGTTCCCCGGCAACCATATTAAAACGACCCGTAAGCGGCTCGCCCTGGCTTCTTGCAGAAGGCAGGCTATGAGCATCGCAGGAGAAAGTTCTACCTGAGGAATCTAAAAATACGACTTGTTGGGTACTACGTCCCTTGGCTGCACTGAGGAAATTGTCGCCGGCTTTATAACTCAAACCAACCACATCAATGTCGTGACCTTTAGCACAACGAGCCCAGCCTTTTTCAGATAACACAACCGTGACGGGTTCTGAAGGCACTAATTGTTTTTCAGACAACGCTTTCGCTTCATGGCGTTCTACGATCGGAGATCGACGTTCATCTCCATACTCTTTGGCATCTTCCAGTATTTCTTTCTTAATCAGCGTTTTCAGCCTGCGATCGGAACCCAGCAATTGCTCTAACTTTTCACGCTCAGCTTCAAGTTCATCCTGCTCGCCGCGAATTTTCATTTCTTCCAGCTTTGCCAAATGGCGCAACTTCAAATCGAGTATGGCTTCAGCTTGCGTATCGCTAAGGCCAAATCGTTCCATTAAAACAGGTTTAGGCTTGTCTTCGTTACGAATAATGGCAATCACTTCGTCAATATTGAGGAAGGCGATCATCAAACCTTCGAGGATATGCAATCTAGCCAGCACTTTTTCCAGGCGATATTGCAAACGACGAGTGACGGTATCTTTGCGGAAAGCCAACCATTCATTGAGAATGGTCAATAAGCCCTTAACTTGTGGACGACCATCCAGGCCAATCATATTCAGGTTAACGCGATAACTCTTTTCCAAATCCGTTGTGGCAAACAAATGCTGCATCAGCTGTTCGGTATCAACACGGTTAGAGCGTGGCGTAATGACTAAGCGAGTAGGGTTTTCATGATCCGATTCATCGCGTAAGTCACTAACCATTGGTAGCTTCTTGGCTTGCATCTGCCCAGCAATTTGCTCAAGGATCTTGGCACCCGAGGATTGATGCGGTAGCGCTGTAATGATCAGATCACCATTATCTTCATGATAAACAGCGCGCATCTTAATGCTTCCCTTGCCTGTTTCGTAGATCTTAACGATGTCGGCCTTGGGCGTAATAATTTCAGCTTCTGTTGGATAATCAGGGCCTTGCACATGGGTCATGATCTCAGCAAGGTCAGCTTTACTATCATCCAGTAAGGCAGCGCAAGCGTTAGCTAATTCTCGAACATTGTGTGGCGGAATATCCGTTGCCATACCAACAGCAATACCGGTAACGCCATTGAGTAAGATATGAGGCAATCTTGATGGCAGAACCTTAGGTTCTTTTAATGTGCCATCAAAGTTAGGAACCCAATCGACCGTTCCCTGCCCTAGCTCACGTAGTAGAACTTCACTGAATTTCGACAAACGCGCTTCGGTATAACGCATGGCAGCGAAAGACTTGGGATCATCAGGCGCTCCCCAGTTTCCTTGCCCATCAACTAAAGGGTATCGGTACGAAAATGGCTGAGCCATTAACACCATAGCTTCATAACAGGCCGAATCACCGTGCGGGTGAAACTTACCCAGTACGTCCCCCACCGTTCTCGCCGATTTCTTATATTTGGCAGTGGCACTTAAGCCCAAATCGGACATGGCATAAATGATACGGCGCTGTACTGGCTTTAAGCCATCACCAATATTTGGTAACGCCCTGTCCATGATGACGTACATGGAATAATTCAAATACGCATCTTCGGTAAATTTACGAATGGGGAGTTGTTCTACGCCTTCGGCGCTAATAGTGATTTCTTGGCTCATAGTAGCTTTTAGCGTTAACCCTTAATTATTCTTGAGCTTCCAATGTATTGTGTGCCTTACGCATAGGTGAATAGAAACGCTTCATTACACACAATTAGTTAGGGCATGTTACTTACGGTAAGTGATCCTGTAAATCACATTTGCAAAGTCGTCCGACAACAACAAGCTTCCATCAGGCATAGGCAAAAAGGCAACTGGACGTCCCCAAGCGGTATCGTCTGCTTGTAACCAGCCATCAATAAAGGGCTGATAATTCTCAACCTTGTCTTTTTTCACTGTTGCCATCATGACTCGATAGCCTGACTTCTTGGAACGATTCCAGGAGCCATGTTCTGCTACAAATAGGGTTTCCTTATAAGAGGCAGGAAATTGTTGTCCCTGATAGAAGTGAATACCAAGAGGCGCTACATGAGCCTGTAAATCCAGTGCCGGCGCGCGATAATCTGAAGCTTTCTTGCCAACACCAAATTCAGGGTCGGCAACGCTACTACCAAAGAAATAGGGATAACCAAAATGTTGCCCATGCTCACTCACATGATTAATTTCACAAGGAGGAAGGTCATCACCTAACCAATCGCGACCATTATCACTAAACCAGAAATCCCCCGTTTTTGGATGCCAGTCGAAGCCAACACTGTTTCTCACACCTCTTGCAACCCACTCTTGCTGCCCGGTTTTCAAATTAAAGCGCAAGATTGAATCAAAACGAGGATCGTCAAAATCTTTCGAACCTTGGGTCATACACACATTACACGGTGTTCCAATAGGCACATACAACCAACCATCAGGGCCAAAATCGATATTCTTCCAGCCATGATGTCTCTCTTTAGGTAAATTAGCGACAACCACTTCCGGTTTGGGAGGATTGGAAAGATGCTCTTCAATATTGGCAAACCTGATAACCTGATTGACCTCAGCAACGTACAGGTCTCCATCTTTGAAGGCCAAGCCTGAAGGCATAAACAGACCGGATGCAATCTCAATGACTTTTTCCGCTTTACCGTCACCATCGGCATCAACCACCGCATGCACTTTTCCCGGATTGCGACTCCCCACAAACACAGTCCCTTTATTACCCAAGGCCATTTGCCGCGCGTTATCAACATTTTCTGCATAAAGGCTTATCTCAAATCCCTCGGGTAATTTGAGTTTTTCCAATGGCAAAGACCAGGCAGAAGTTAAAAACAGGCAGTAAAGTGCCAACATTGACAGGTATTTCATCATAGCCTCTTAATAGAAAATCCGGACGATTTTTGCATTTCATTGTGGGCACAATAGTGCCATTTCACAAGTGAGAATTTGCATTAACAAATGATACATTTCATCACTTCTTTTTACACACAGTTCACAAGGGATTATTTACTAACCTTAAATAGCTACAACCCCGGTAAATAAAGCTATCTGGCAATACGAATTTACATCGTATATTTGTTATTCAAAGGTCTTTAAGGTAACTTAGATGAAAACCCCTCTAATGTTCAGAGCACTCGTAACATCAACAGTTAAATGTAGTTGTGTTGAGTATCGCAGTATTAGTCGTTTTTTTGGGTGTGGGATTAGAGAACTATCGATTTAGTTAATTCAATCAGACAACAACTGATCGGGTTAGCAGTAAGGGGAAATTGGAAATTAAAATGCGCCGAATAGTCCATTTGTTGTTTTGGGTAGCCTGTATTTGGGCACCAAGTGTAATGGGGCAAAACCAATCATTAATTGAACTGGTAGACGTCAATAAGTCTTACTCTATTAACCGCAAAGCTCAAATATTGGAAGAGCCTAATGGTGTTTGGCAAATTAATGAAGTTGTACAACGACACAATCTCTTTTATAAGCCCACCTCAGATAATCCTAACTATGGCCTTAGTGAGAAAGGATTATGGCTTTACTCTCAAATAGTAAATAAATCTGATATGCGTTTTTGGGTTGTTGATGTCAGCTTTGCCCAAAATGACAACGTGGATTTTTATTTGCTGGAAGACGGCGAAGTTATTTTTGAAAGTAAGCAAGGAAAAGTCACCAATAATCAGTACAAACGATACCCTGTTTTCAAAATACAAATGAAACAAGGGCCAATCTACGACCTCTATGTTCGTGTATATAACCCTCATCTCAACCGAGTCATTCCCATTGATATCTATTCCGGCAAGCACTTCAATCTGGTCATGAACGTGGATCAAACCATGTGGGGTTTCTACTACGGTGGCTTGTTCATGCTTGTGCTGTATAGCGTAGTATTATTCATTAACACTCGCGAAAGTAGCCTCTTTGCATACGTTTTCTATCTCATCAATGCAATTTTATTTGAACTGGTTTGGGGTGGGCATCTTCATTTATTTCTTAATTCGCCAACCAGTCAGTGGCTCATGACCCATACCGATCTGGTCTTTTCCCTGATGGCCTTTAGTGCAGGGTGTTTTGCGCTTTCCTTTTTAGAAGCATCCAATTCCGCACCAAAGGCCACCAAATTAGTGAAAATCTTTTTGGGCTTAGAATTTTTCCTGGTAATCATTTCCGCTATTGATGTATTCCCATCTAAAGTACAAAACTACCTTGTTTACTTCATTAGCATAGGCGCCATATTTAGTTATCTCCGAGCAGGAATAGAAAGCTATTTAAACCACTACAAACCCGCCAGATACTTTGTTTTCGCCTGGACAATACTGCTCTCTTGCGCATTTGTAGGACTATTAGGCCTTATTGGATATCTTCCCTCTAACTTTGCGACCACCTATTGTTTCCAAATTGGCGTATTCATTGAATCGGCGTTCTTCGCTTTAGCCATACTGGAGAAAAGTCGCCATAAGCTGGAAACCGACGTGCAAAGTGCCACAGAAGATCTCATGAATAATCTGGAATTAATCGAAGAGCAAAACGCCCGTTTAGACATTGCACGCAAAGACGCCGTAAAAGCCAGCCATATTAAATCGCAATTCCTGGCGAATATGAGCCACGAAATAAGAACACCATTGAATGCCATTCTGGGTTTTAGCAAAGAACTCTCAACGCTGTCACTTCCGGCAGATAAACAGGAACATATTCAAATTATCAATACTTCCGCGACAAACCTGTTGGCTATTGTGAATGATGTTCTGGACTTCTCTAAAATAGAAGCCGGAAAACTGCGCATTCACCAAGAGCATTTCAGCCCAACTGAATTGCTCGAAGAATTACTGTTTGTCAATTCGAAAGCGGCTCGAAAAAAAGGCTTGTTCTTTGGTTTCGACAGTTGCCCGCTACCGCAAAAACTGGTTGGCGATCCGGCACGTATCAAACAGGTACTCACCAACCTGTTAAGTAACGCTATCAAATTTACCCAGGAAGGCTATGTCAATATGGTCGTGCGTGGAAAAGCACTCGACAACGGACTGTACCAACTGGAATTTCTGATAGAAGACTCCGGTATTGGTATTGAGAACAAGAACAAAAGTAAACTGTTTCGCGCCTTTTCCCAGCTTGACGAAGCGTTAACCCGCTCCTATCAGGGAACCGGTTTGGGATTGGTGATTTGCCAACAACTGGTGCAATTAATGAAAGGTCGCATCAGCTTTGAAAGCCTTTATGGCGTTGGCAGTAGTTTTAAAGTCACGCTTACCTGCAAGCAAGCCTCCGAAGAATACGACATGATGCCGGATCCTCAATGGCAAGACAAAACCGTGGTCATTCTGGATAAAGACTTTTTAGCAAGACGCAGCAAAGCCAAGTTACTCACCTATTTAGGTGCCAAAGTCACATCCGCAGAAAGTCTGGATTTTCTGGCATCCCTGCATAACAAATATGACTATTTGCTAGTGGATGCCCTAAGTTTAAATGGAATCAATCAAAGTGAATACTTACGTCAGTGCAAGCTGTTTCCGGCGAACGATAAGGTGCTACTTCATGACAACCATCATTCCATTAACGCGATCCCGCAAGTGCATGACATCTTCAATCGCTACATTGAGAAACCGTTATTACTGTCTCGGTTAACCCATTTCTTCGAACAGGAAGAGCAAGACGATGCCGATATCTGGCAACAACGACTTGCCTCATTGCCCGCGATTAGCGTGTTAGCCGTAGACGATATGGAACTGAATTTAAAACTGCTGAAAACCTGGCTGCTTGATGCGCCGATTGATTTGGTGCTTTGCTACAGTGGCAAAGAAGCCGTTAGCCTGTGTGAAAGCAAAGATTTCGATCTCATTCTAATGGATGTTCAAATGCCTGAGATGGATGGTGTCGAGGCCACGAAACGTATTCGCCGTACTCGAATCAACCAGGGCACACCGATCATCGCAGTAACCGCCCACGCATTCAGAGAAGAAAAAGAACGCCTGTTAAATTCGGGGATGGATGATTATCTGGCAAAACCGCTCGATCTGGGTTCTTTAATCAATACCATCAAACGATGGAGTATAGGCGTTGAAGAAAAAGGCCCCATCACCTCAGATTTACCCGACTTTGAATGGAAACTTGCGGTCGGTCGCGCCAATGGTAACGAATCGATAGCGAACGAAATGTTCTATGACTTTGTAGAGCAGTTACCGGAATCCTTTGCCGCAATCAGTCACAATGCTGAAAATCAACGCTGGAAAGAAATGCAACATTTTGTGCATAGGCTACATGGCGCATCTTGTTACACCGGTGTACCAAAGCTACAGTTTTTATGCGCAGAATGTGAAAAATGCCTGAAACTGGGAGATATAGATGACGCAATGCGCTACGTCCCCAGTATTAAACAGGCGGTTGACGCCTTACTGAAAATGAAACAGGAAAGTTAACAAGGTAAAAAATACCAACGCCATATAGAACAATATGTACAGCCGCATGGAGGCGGCTGTAGTGCTCCATCAAGGGGTTCGCGCAAGCTGGCGTTTAATCTTCCTGCGCAACCTTGTTTTTACATTCTCGAAGCAGCTGCACAAACTCTTCCGTAGAGCGATCCAATTCCGCTACATTAATGAATAAATCATAGCCCAGTGTTTCCCGCAGCTTGGTCATTCTGTTAGCAAACATAGCCTGCAACCCGGTATACAACTTACCACTTTCAGAGGTGTATCTATCGTCTTCCAATAAATGGTCATTGTAATCATTCTGGGTTTTCATCTGTTCCTTGATCGCTTGCAGCAGCAAGGAACGTTGCTCTGTCATAATGTTATTCATTAAACGCGGCGACATCGTTTCCAGAACAGGCTCGTAACTTTTCACCCGAATGCCGACAACCGCCAAAGGATGGTGTTGCAAATCAACGTAAACACTGGGCACATCAAAACGCTGAATATTGTCCCAATGTAAATACCACTGCCCATGTCGATGGTGATATCGCATTTCCTGACGAGAAAGATGCAGGCTATGATCGGGCTCTCTTAGCTTAAACCAGCCAATGAGTATGGCAACCAAGCCACCACAGATGATGAAAATTCCCATCAAACGCAGCTCAACAGGCAACCAACTAAGAACCATTGTCCCCAGAATAAGCGCCACACCGCCAATCGCGATACTCGTCAGGCCGCCACCTTTAGATTGTGCCCGAATATAAATGACATCATCCATACGCTATAACCAGAAAAAATACACGACAACGAACATCATCACTGCCCATAAAATGATGAACCGCCAACGACGACAAGTAGGGCAATCGGTATGCCACCAGCGAGATAATTTGCTTGTTTTCATCTTATCCTGAACCACCCAGTAAGAACGCTTAGCGCTATATTGTAACGCCGCTTTCATGCTATCATCCCCGGCTTTGTAATTTACCCCTTGATTTAACGGGCTGAAGCGCCCCAGATTTGAGACGATTCATGACGGACAAACTAGCCGAACATTACAGCGATATTATTACCCTTTTAGGCGAAGATGTAACTCGTGACGGGCTAATCGACACACCAAAACGTGCTGCCAAAGCCATGCAATTCCTCACCGCTGGCTATGATATGTCATTGCAAGAAGTAATCAATGATGCAATTTTTGAAGCTGACACCGACGAAATGGTTGTGGTTCAAGGTATCGAATTCTATTCCTTGTGTGAGCATCACCTTTTACCCTTTATTGGGAGCTGCAACATAGCCTATATCCCAAACGGCAAAGTGTTAGGATTATCCAAGTTTGCTCGTATCGTCGATCTATTCTCTCGTCGCTTGCAAATTCAGGAAGGGCTAACCAAACAAATCGCCGAAGCAGTGCAAGAAGTCACAGGAGCGCGTGGTGTAGGTGTGATCATGGAAGCCAAACACATGTGCATGATGATGCGCGGCGTACAAAAGCAGAATTCCTCAATGGTCACATCAGTCATGCTTGGATCATTCCGCGAATCTCAAGCAACTCGTACCGAATTCCTACGCTTAATCGGTAAATAAGCCGCTGCAAATTGAAACATCCCGGAATAAGCAAATTCCGGGATGTTAGTCACACATTCAATACCAGGTTTTACATTTTGTCCTGGGTTTTAGTGTCGAAATCGCTGGCATCATGGCGTTCAAGCAACTGCTCATGAGGTTCACCGAACACCCGATTCACCATACGACCACGCTTAACCGCAGTTCTTGAACCCACTTCTTCCGTCCAACGCATCAAATTTTTATATTCATGGGTTTGCAAAAACTCGGCTGCATTGTATACCGCGCCACTCGCCACACCGCCGTACCAAGGCCAGATTGCCATATCGGCAATAGTATAGTCATCACCGCAGATATACTGATGTTTCTCTAGTTGTTTGTCCAACACATCCAACTGCCTTTTCACCTCCATGGTAAAGCGGTTAATAGGGTATTCGTAACGTTCTGGCGCATACGTATAGAAATGCCCAAAGCCTCCGCCCAAAAATGGAGCACTGCCCATTTGCCAGAACAACCAGTTTAAACATTCTGTGCGGCCAGCATGGTCTTGCGGAATGAAAGCACCAAATTTCTCAGCCAGATAAAGCAAGATCGAACCCGATTCAAACACGCGCGTTTCCGGATCCGTTGTCGTATCCAGCAAGGCAGGAATTTTAGAATTGGGATTAATATCAACAAAGCCAGAACCAAATTGTTCCAAATCCAAGATACGGATCAAAAACGCATCATACTCCGCATCGCTAAAGCCTTTGGCTAAAAGCTCTTCAAACATAATGGTGACTTTCTGACCATTAGGCGTACCCAGGGAATAGAGTTGGAAGGGATGTTTGCCTCGGGGAAGTTCCTTTTCGAATCGCGCCCCGGCGGTAGGGCGATTAATGCTGGCGAATTGCCCGCCATTCTCATCATCATAAGTCCAGATTTTCGGCGGTGTATAGGTTGGATCAGACACAGTGAAGCCTCGCTTTATTTATGTAAAGTGGGAAAAATGTGGTGCAACTTGAATCCACGCCCAAGGATTATTTATCTCTCTCTAACGTATTTTGCCCATCTAAATAGCTACACGGAGCTATTAGTCAGCTATAGAAAGTTGTGAGCAGACCCACTGTCGCAGGGAAGCGACGGTGGAGCTCCCCAAGAATGGGTTTACGGCGAGTCTGCGACGAGTTTCTATAGGTGACTCTTCATTGCAGAAAATACTAGTCGCAAAAGAAAAGTTAACGCACAAGAAAGTACCCTACCTATATGGGAATGCTTTCCTAAAAATAAAGGCAACAACTTGAAAAGTGTAGGAAAACGAGTAAAGAAAAAAGCCTCTATTCGAAAGCAGAATCCTTGGCAAAATCTCGCAATTTAGAATCTTCTTGCTCAGTAAGGTGCGGATAAGCCTCTGCCACCGCTTGCATAATGTATGCAACGGGCACACCGTCAAATGTGCCGTGATCTGTCACATATTCCATATGTTTCTGCCCATTCTCGGTGTAAGGATGGAATATAGAATCCGTTTCACCATCGAATTCCAAAGGCACAACTCCAAATTTCTGGCATAGCTCCACATTAAAAACAGGCGTACATTTCACCCACTGATCATCCAGAAATAATTCTGCGTAACCATGCATCACAAACAAATCAGAACGCAGTAATTCCAATAACTTAGGGCTGGAAAGATGATTGCGCACATTCGCCAAGCCCAAGCGAGCCGGAATGCCCAAACCTCTCGCCGCAGCAACCATCAATGCCGATTTAGGCACACAAAACGCCTCGCCTTTTTCAACCGCATAGCTGGCAGTCAGAGACGGCACACCATCAATAAAAGTGTAAGGGTTGTAACGAATGTCATCACGCACCAAGTAATAAAGCTCCACCGCTTTCTCTTTGTTTGAACTGGCTTTCACCCGGGAAATAAGTTCTTGAATACCGGGATGGGAAAAATCTAATTCGGGAGTTTCTTGTAGGTACTTGTCCATGGCAATTGCGTGGTATGACCAGTAGGTAGGCAAAGTGTAATAGATGCTCTCCTTGCAAACCAGTGCTTTGTATTAAAGGAATAACAGACAGCTCACTTACGATTTTGTTATGCAGGTGCTAACATCGGTGCATTCTTTTCTACCGTTACCAATGATTGTGCCCAAAATAGCAAACGACTCAGTATCGGTTTCCATTCAGCAACTCAAACAGCCTTCGCAGCAAGAAACGTGGCAACAAAAGTCCGATTGGGTTGCCGTTGAAGAACCTTTAGAGATCTGGGTTAAGTTCGCACAATCGCAAGATAAACCTTTCCCGCTTACTGTCACCATGCGCACTCCCGGTGATGATCTCGATCTGGTGAAAGGCTGGCTGCTCTCAACCGCGTCGATATCGGTCAATGATATTGTAGATATTCGCCATACAGGAACCGAGACCTTAAAATCCGGGCAAAGTAATCGCGTTATCGTGACCTTAAAAGACGCCGTTCAAGACAAAATAGCTCAGCTAGCGCGCAGTGAAATAATCAGCAGCAGTTGCGGCGTTTGCGGTTTTAAGCAGATTGAAAACCTGATGGATGAATTGCATCAAAGCCAGCGAAAAGCTAACTGTCGCATTAACTTGAACC
The DNA here is from genome assembly GCF_019900845.1 of Paraneptunicella aestuarii. Classification (NCBI taxonomy): domain Bacteria; kingdom Pseudomonadati; phylum Pseudomonadota; class Gammaproteobacteria; order Alteromonadales; family Alteromonadaceae; genus Paraneptunicella; species Paraneptunicella aestuarii. The sequence goes on from NZ_CP074570.1 coordinate 4,626,831, forward strand.
CAATAAGCCTGGATAACGATCAGATATTCGCACTTACCCATCACCTCAAAGAAAACCAACCCTTATTTGCTGCAACGGGCGGAGTACATGGTGTCGGGTTGTTTGATGCAACAGGTAAGCTGTTGGATGTTCGCGAAGATGTCGGGCGGCATAATGCCATGGATAAACTCATCGGTGCGCATTACGAAAAATTTTCGAGTTCATCCTACGGTGTTGTATTAAGCGGACGAGTGAGCTTCGATATGGTGCAAAAAGCCGTGAAAGCCAGCATAGTGATGATCGTCGCCATTGGCGCGCCAAGCAGCTTAGCCATTGAATTAGCAAAAGAAGCAGATATAAGCCTTTATGGGTTTATCAACAGCAATAAAATAAACCGCTATGTTTAAATACAACTTTCAGAAAAGACCATGAGCAAAGAAAACACGCCTCCACAAAAAATCACCGTCAGCCTTCCCAAAGACTGGGCGGCGGGCGTACCAGCGGTCATTTCAGCATATAAGAATGTCGGCACGAAAGTGGGCGCAATCAAAGGTTCAAAATTGCTACTGGAAGCCAACCAAAAACAAGGCTTCGACTGCCCCGGCTGCGCCTGGCCAGACCCATTAGGCCACAGAGCCACCTTTGAGTTCTGCGAAAACGGAGCCAAAGCCATTGCCGACGAAGCCACACGCAAACGCGCCGATGCTGAATTCTTTGCTCAATACAATATAGAACAACTCAAAGCTGAATCAGACCGTTGGCTTAACGATCAAGGTCGATTAGTCGAGCCCTTATTTTTAGACCAAAGTTCTGAACACTATCGCCCCATCTCCTGGGAAGCGGCTTTTGAACTTATTGCCGACGAACTTAACGCCTTAAACAGCGCCGACGAAGCGGCTTTTTACACCTCAGGGCGAACCAGCAACGAAGCGGCATTTCTGTATCAACTTTTCGTTCGAGCCTTCGGCACCAACAACCTGCCCGATTGCTCCAATATGTGCCACGAATCCAGCGGCGTCGGGCTAAAAGAAAGCATCGGCGTCGGTAAAGGCACAGTCACGCTAGAAGACTTGCACCACTCAAAAGCTATTTTTATTTTTGGGCAGAATCCCGGCTCTAACCACCCCAGAATGCTATCAGCCTTGCAAAAAGCGAAACGCAATGGCGCGACAATTATCACCATCAATCCATTAGACGAAACCGGTTCAAAACGCTTTAAAAACCCGCAAGAAATAGAAGGCGTAATAGGTGCTGGCACAGCACTTCGCAACCTGCATTTGCCAGTGAAAATAAACGGCGATGTGGCCTTATTAACCGGGTTGTGCAAATACCTGCTGGAACAGGACGAACTTAATGGCAATGTGCTTGATCACGACTTTATCGCATCTTATTGCTACAACTTCGACGCATTTAAGCAACAAATACAAGCAAGTGATTGGCAAGCCATAGAAACGGTCAGTGGCATCAACAAAGCACAGATCATTCAAGCCGCCGAGCTCTACATGCAAGCCGACAGCGCCATTTGCTGCTGGGCAATGGGCATGACGCAACATAAAAACGCCGTGGCCAATATCCAGATGATGACCAATTTTCTCATGCTGCGTGGCAATTTAGGCAAGCCGGGAGCCGGAGTCTGCCCGGTGCGTGGACACAGTAATGTGCAAGGCGATCGCACCATGGGGATTTGGGAAAGGCCATCACAAGCCCTGCTTGATGCCATTGAACAGGAATTCCATTTCCAGCCCCCGCAACATCATGGCGTTGATGCCGTGCAATGCGCAGACGACATGCTCAGCGGCAAAATCAAAGTCTTCTTTGCTATGGGTGGCAACTTCTATTCCGCCATGCCCGACAACCAACGTGTAGGGCAAGGCTTAAGTAACTGTTCCCTTACTGTGCAAGTCTCAACAAAACTAAACCGCTCGCACCTGTACCACGGAAAACGCGCACTAATATTGCCAGCGCTGGGTCGAACCGAAATCGACACCCAAGCAAGCGGCATTCAGATCGTGACCGTTGAAAACTCAATGGGTGTGGTGCAAACCTCTTACGGGAAGATCCCGCCCGCATCGGAGCATTTAAAAAGCGAAGTGGCGATTATTGCCGAACTCGCAGACAAGGTGTTTGCTACGAGAGGAACCTCGAATAACACTATTCCCTGGCTTAGCTTCAAGCAGGATTATCGACACATTCGCGACCATATCGCCAAGGTTATCCCCGGTTTTGAGGACTTTAATCAACGCATAGAAAAAGAAGGCGAATTCCAACTTCCCAACGCCGTGCGCGATGCTCGACGTTTCGACACCGCCACAGGCAAAGCCAACTTCACCTGCCACGACATTGAACCCATTGATGTGCCAGAAGGCTGTTTTATATTGATGACCTTACGTAGTCACGATCAATTCAACACCACCATCTACACCGACAACGACCGCTACCGAGGCATTCACGGCACTCGCAAAGTGCTGTTTATTAACAAGCACGACATTGCTTCGCTAAATTTAAAAGCGGGAGACAGGGTAGATATCACCTCGCATTGGCAAGACGAGCCAGACAGAACCATCACAGGATTCCAACTGGTTGAATACGCTATCCCACAAGGCAGTGTTGGCGCTTACTACCCGGAAACTAACGACTTGATAACGTTAGGAAGCAAAGCCGATAAAAGTAACACACCGGCTTATAAGTCGGTGGTGGTGAGTTTGAGGAAGTCTTTATAGCCGCTTATGTTATCTGTCTCTTCGTCACATCTTTTTATGTCAGATAGATTCTATTCATTAATGATAATTATGCTTTTGTTATTTCTTTAGGTTTCTTGTATGACACGTCCTTCGGACGCGCCAGTTACTTTTCTTGTCTCTGAACAAGAAAAGTAACCAAAAGAAATCAGCCCCAACGGTTAACCTATTCCTGCGCTTCTCGAATATTGAAAGCCGGTCTCACGGTGCATCCATGCACCGAGCAGCCCTAATTCATCATCCCTGATGAATTGCTTTCAATATTCTTCCGTTTTGCTAATTTAGTCAGGGGGTTAACCGAGGGGAACAGACCATTCTTCAAGCTTCATACCACGTCAAAGAGAATAAGGTGACATATAGCCATCTGTATAAAACGCAAACGATTAAAAGACCATTCATTCGACTTGTTACTAAGAGACAGCTTATGTTATTGGGTTTGTTTAAGTACGAGCGTAATGGGTGTCAAGTGAGAGCAATGAATAGACGAGTGAGATCAAAGAATAGAAAGAGCAAATAATAAAGCGCCGAGGTTCTGAAACAAGTTCAGAACGACGCCGTTTTTGTTTTTAAGCGCCTTCGCTCTGGTTTTAAGCGCCTTCGCTCTGGTTTTGAACGCCTTCGCTCTTGAGCCAATTAATGTGGGCTAATTAACAGGCAATTCAACACATCAAAAATACTCCTCAAACTCCTTACGCAACAACGCCATCATATTCGGTCTACGCTTATTTTGCAGAATGACATCAGCCATCAAGTCGGCAAATTGCTGATGAATGTCAGCGTTGTCGGGTAACTGATTCCGCAATTTTTTTAGTATCGACACGGCTTCGTGATAGCTCTGACTGTTAGATTGCTGCAACACCAGCGTTAAGGCTCTCGCACAATATTGAATGGCTTTTTCAGGAAAGTCAGAGGCCAACTTAACCGACGCCATACGCAATACTTCTTCGCCAGCCTTGTTGTTATCCAGCCAATTAACCGCCTTATCGAAAGCATTCTCATCCAGATAAAAGTGAACAATATCGTCTTGGCCAACGCTGATGCGCGCCAATTTCCTTGCCTTATCAGTCTGAGAATTGGCTCGCGCCAACAAGCTCGACTCCACATCAGACATTAACGTATCGGGCTGCCACCCCATAATCTCAACAGCACGTTGAAGCCGTTGCCATGAATAATATCCCGGGTAACGATTAAACTGTTCCCATGCAATGGCCCAGGCTTTTTGGGTATCCCCCAAAGCCGCATAGACTTTAATCGCCTGAGCATCCCACTCATTTTGATAACGGTTTGCCGTTGCCATTTTTTGCGCCGCCAACAACCAGTCTTCTGCTTGAAATTCATCATGGTTATCCAGACAAAATTGGCTAATCGCTAACAGGTCGTGAAAACTGGATGCCATTTTGCTTTTGATTTTCAATGCGTTGCTAAACTCTTTTGCCTGAGGCAAATGAGTCAACAGCATTTCTCCCAGTCGTAGCAGATCAAAATTCATTTCGCGCTTTTGAATATCCGCATTCACTGCAATGGCATCAAACTGCTGCTGGCAGTTTTGCAAAAATACCGACATTTCCTCGTCATTTAGCTGAAAATCGCCGGGAATTTTCGGGAGACCTTCAATCTCTGAATTTAGGTGACTTAACAACCATTGCGCTTTGTCCTGCGCATTCCATGTTTGACGCGCCACCGCATGAGGTAAGGCGTCAGACAACAAATATTGCACGCCAAAACGAAAACCACCGGAATCGTCAACCCGCTCAGCGACTTTATTCAAACGCTCGTAAATGGAAAATATCAGCTTTAAATGTTCTTCTGCGGGTAGTTGGCGAGCCGCCTCAAGTACATCAGCAATTGCCCGCTCAGCGGCATTGAAATACTCAGCGACCTTTCTGTATTCCCAAATATCTTTAATCGGCAGCGATTTAGTCACCAGCTTTTTAAGCGAACCAAAATCCTGCTTTGAAGAGGCAATAACGGCCTTGTTCATCCATCGGGCATATTGATGTTTATTGTCACAAAGCAACTCATATAAAGACTTGTGCAAAGTGTCGGCAGGAAGCGCCTGAATATACTGTTGCAGCAATGCATCTTTATTGACTTTCGGAGCCGATTTCTTTTTGACGGGCTGCTCTTCTTCTGTTTCTTCTGCCTCAAATGACTCATTGTTCAGTGTGGCGTTATAAGCCAGCACCAGTGCAACACAATGCTTACACACCGCCTGGTAATCAAAGGCCGGGCAATTACATCTACAACGCCAGGAGCCATTATCCTTAATACTCACCCCCACGCGGTAATCATAGGTACCCGACACAATACCCGATATTTCACTGCCCGATTGTTGCTGCAAAACAACATCACCTTTGCGAAAAATGCTTTTCCCCTTGGTAAAGGTTGAATTGCCAGCGACCTCTAATAACTGCTCTTCCGAAATCATCGTTCATGCATTCTGGTTGCAATAAATGGCGGTATTATCCACAGCTCATACGCTCATGTACATTCCAATCCAACACCTTTTTATTTGCATCAACACAATTGATGCAACTATTTTCTTGATCTAAAACGCACCACCCAATATATTGCATCAAGCGCGTTGAAGTGATTAAAAACTACAGGACTCTCCGACAGGTGACGTTAAGCCAAATAGCAACCATTAATGCTGGTTATCCTTTTCGAGGAGCCATCGCCGAAAAAGCCACAAGCGCTATTCTGGCGGTGCAAATGCGCGACACCTCGGAAAGCGGCGGCATTCATTGGCATACCTGTACAGCAACCACGCCTACCGGAAAGCGCGAACCACAATGGTTGCAGGAAGGCGATATTCTTATTGCCGCGCGAGGTAATCGTTATTACGCGGTTCTGGTTAAAGACATCCCGCCCAATACAGTCGCACTCGCAGCACCCCAGTTTTATGTGGTAAGAACGCTGGCAAAAGCCTTACTACCGGAATTTTTAATGTGGCAGCTTAACCAGCCGCCCTGCCAACGTTATCTGGACAAAAACAGCGAAGGCACCAGCAGCAAAAGCATCAGAGCGTCGGTGTTAGCCGATTTGCCAATAATAGTGCCATCGTTGGAAAAACAGCGCACAATATTGGCCTTAAACGCGCTGATACTAAAAGAACGCAAAGCCGCACAAGCGCTGATCCATAACGGCGAACAGATGCTGGCAAGCATAGCCAATGACCTGTTCACCCAGGCTTGAACACCAACAACGAATATCGGGAACAACAAAAACATGAGCGAAAGAGTCAGTCAGGACAGTATCAACAAAGCCGTATGGTCGGCGTGTGACACATTCCGGGGCACAGTAGATCCAAGCATTTACAAAGATTACGTACTGACCATGCTGTTCGTTAAGTACCTGACCGACGTATGGCAAGACCACTACGACGAATACAAAAAGCAGTACGGCGACGCGCCTGAACTTATCCATGCCATGATGTCGAACGAACGCTTTGTGCTTCCCGCCGAGGCCAGTTTTTATCATCTTTACGACAAACGCCATCAACCCGGCAACGGCGAGCGTATCGACAAAGCACTACACGCCATCGAAGATGCCAACATCAGCAAGCTGGCCGACGTGTTTCAGGACATCAGCTTTAACTCCAACAAGCTGGGCGACGAACACCAGAAAAACGACATTCTGCGCCACTTGCTGGAAGACTTCGCCAAAGACTCACTCAACCTGCGTCCCTCCCGCGTGGGCAACCTCGACATCATTGGCAATGCCTACGAATTTTTGATCAAAAACTTCGCGGCAACATCGGGCAAAAAAGCCGGTGAATTCTATACACCGCCAGAAGTGTCGGAGCTGATCGCCGAATTAGTCGCCCCGGAAGAAGGCGATGAAATATGCGACCCCACCTGCGGCTCGGCGTCGCTGTTATTAAAATGCGCCAACCAGATACAAAGCAAACATAAAGGCTCGAAAAAATTCGCGCTGTACGGGCAAGAAGCCATTGGCAGCACCTGGGCGCTGGCGAAAATGAATATGTTTTTGCATGGTATCGACAACCACAAAATTGAGTGGGGCGATACCATTCGCAACCCCAAATTGCTCGACAGCAACGGCAAGTTAAAATTGTTCGATGTGGTGGTGGCTAATCCGCCTTTCTCTCTGGAAAAATGGGGCATTGAAGTCGCCGAAGACGACAAACACACCCGCTTTAAACGCGGCTTACCGCCCAAAACCAAAGGCGACTACGCCTTTATCAGCCACATGGTAGAAACACTTAAACCCGCCACCAAAGGCAACGGCGGCAGAATGGGCGTAGTCGTGCCACACGGCGTACTGTTCCGCGGTGCCAGCGAAGGCAAAATACGCACAAGGCTGATAGAAGAAGGCATGTTAGACGCTGTTATTGGCTTGCCCGAAAAGCTGTTTTACGGCACCGGCATTCCCGCCGCCGTTCTGCTGTTCCGTCGCTTTAAATCTAACAACAACGTGCTGTTTATCGACGCCAGCCGCGAATTTAAAGCCGGAAAAAACCAGAACCAGCTCACCGACGACAACATCGCCAAAATCGTCGCCACCTACCAAAGCCGTGAAAGCATCGACAAATACAGCTATGTCGCCAGCCTGGATGAACTAAAAGAAAACGACTACAACCTGAATATTCCCCGCTACGTCGACACCTTTGAAGAAGAAGAGGAAATCGACCTCATGGCCGTTCGCGCCGAACGCCTAACGCTAAAAGCCGAACTACAGGAACTGGAAACCCAAATGGAAAGCTACCTAAAGGAGCTGGGTTATGAGTAGTCAATACCATTTTGCCGACGCCGGGAAAATGGTCGGTTCAGCACCTGGTAGTAGCCAAGAAATCGACAATCTCATGTTAACTTGCAATACCAACACAAACCGTCGTCATGCTGAACTTGTTTCAGCATCTCCCAACAGCCATACCAACATTAATCATCGTCATGCTGAACTTGTTTCAGCATCTCTCACACACCCTGCATTGCTTAACCCGGAGCCCCTCTCCTGTCATACCAGGCTCGACCCGGCATCCAGAGCAACAGCGCAAACAAGCCTATTAAATGCAAAAGGGAGGGAAGGTTATGGTGCCTAAAGGGTGGACATATGGTGCAATAGAACAATATATAGAGTTAGTTAATGGGTTTGCTTTTAAAAGCTCTGAATACACAACTCTCGAACACGACATCAAATTATTACGCGGCGACAATATAACTTCAGGCTCATTACGTTGGAAGAATGCAAAGAGATGGCCTAAAGAGCATTATCCTTCTCTTAATAAGTTTCATTTGAATGAAGGAGATATAGTAATTGCTATGGATCGTACATGGGTTTCTAGTGGCTTAAAAGTAGCGCCGGTGACTTTAGAAGATCTTCCCTGCTTATTAGTTCAACGTGTATCAAGAGTGAGAGCAAAAAATAATTTTGAACAAAGCCTTCTGAAACAAATATTTATTGGTCATCAATTTGAGCAGTATGTGAAATCCGTCCAAACAGAAACCGCAGTCCCCCATATAAGTCCTCAACAAATTAGAAAATTCCCAATTCTTGTTCCCCCCTTACCCGAACAACAAAAAATCGCTCAAATCCTTTCCACTTGGGATAAGGCTATTGCAACAACCGAAAAGCTGCTTACCAATAGCCAGCAACAGAAAAAAGCATTAATGCAGCAATTGCTTACAGGGAAAAGGCGCTTATTGGATGAATGGGGTATTCCTTACAAAAAGCGTTGGGAAAAAGTAAAGCTAGGTGATGTTAGTTTCATAACAACGGGGGTTTCTAACAGAGAAGATTCCATATTGGATGGGGAGTTTGCTTTTTTTGATCGTTCAGAGGACATTAGAACCAGTAATCAATTCTTATACGACACCGAGGCCGTTATTGTTCCAGGAGAAGGGCAAGACTTCATACCCAAACACTTTTCAGGGAAATTTGATCTTCACCAAAGAACTTACGCAATAATGGATTTTAAAAATTCGATAGGTAAGTTTATTTATTACTATATACATTATTTCCGTAGCTATTTTTTGTCACAAGCCGTAGGAAGCACAGTAAAATCGCTTAGATTACCGATGTTCCAAAAAATGCCTATTCATGTTCCATCACTCAAAGAACAAACCGCTATCGCTAATGTCCTTTCCACCGCCGACAAGGAAATCGACACACTGAAACAAAAACTGTCGGCATTAAAACAAGAAAAACAAGCACTAATGCAACAACTACTCACTGGCAAACGCCGGGTTAAGGTCGAGGAGGCCGCATGAATTCAGAACCACTAGAAGACGATGATTTGACCTTTATTGAAGATATACTCGAAAAGTATGGCAACGATGATTCCATTTTGTGCGCTTCTGAGCTGGATGGCTTTTTAACCGCGATAGTATCGGGCCCCAATATGCTGCTTCCCAGCCAATGGATGCCGGAAATATGGGGCGGCGCAGGTAATGAGCCAGAATGGGAAAGTGAACAGGAAGTGCAGCGTTTTATGTCGCTGGTAATGCGAAATATGAATAATAACATTGATATGTTGATGCATTATCCCGATGAATTTGAATGTTTATTCGATATGGGCATACCCGCAGAAGAAGGCGGAGACCCGGTTCTCATCCCGGAAGAATGGTGCTTTGGTTACATAAGAGGAATGACACTGGGTGATTGGCCAGAATGGTCGGAACTTCCAGAGGAACTAAAAATGGCGCTGGATATGGTGGCTCTGTTTGGTCTGGAAGATAACTTTGACGTAGTGGAAAACTTGTCTATGGAAGAGCATCAGGAACTCACCCATGCTATCGCACCAGCCGCCGCCGCCCTGTACCACTATTTTCTGCAACAGCGAGCGCCAGGTTCAATAGAAGGAGCATTAAACAGGCCAATGCCGGAAGTACGAACAGAGCCCAAAACAGGGCGCAATGATCCATGCCCTTGTGGCAGTGGTAAAAAGTATAAAAAGTGCTGTTTGCATTAATGGCTTTTCACCTTGGGAGATAAGCGATGAAAGAAAGCCAATTAGCCCAGGCTCCGGAAGGCGAGTTTATTCTATTTAGAAGCGCAGATGGCAAGGTTCAGGTTGAGTGTCGCTTTGGATCCGATACCTTATGGCTTTCGCAGGCAATGATTTGTCAGCTTTACGGCAAAGCAAAATCAACCATTAGCGAACATATTTCCAATATTTTTGAAGCCAATGAACTGGTCGAAGATTCAGTTGTTCGGTTTTACCGAACAACTGCTGCCGATGGCAAACCCTATGACGTTAAATACTACAGTCTGCCTTTGATTTTAGCTGTGGGTTACAGAGTGAGATCGCCACAAGGCACGCAATTCAGGCAATGGGCTACCCGCACTTTGCAGGAGTATATTGTTAAAGGCTTTGTTATAGACGACGAACGTCTGAAAAACCCGCCAGTGGGCCATTCTGTTGTACCGGATTATTTTGACGAATTACTGGAACGTATTCGCGATATACGCGCCAGTGAACGCCGGGTGTATTTGCGTGTGAAAGACATTTTCACCATGGCAGCCGATTATGAGCCTTCGCTACAAGACACCAACAGGTTCTTTCAAACCATACAAAACAAACTGCACTTTGCCAGCACGGGTTTAACCGCCGCAGAAATTATTAGCACTCGCATTGACGCCAACAAACCCAACCTTGGACTCACCAGTTTTAAAAGCGATGAAGTAAGAAAAACGGATGTCACCATTGCCAAAAACTACCTGACCGAAGACGAAATAAAAGCACTGAATCGCATTGTGAATATGTGGCTCGATTTTGCCGAAGATCAGGCCATGCAAAGAAAGCAGATATTCTTGCAGGATTGGGCGGAAAAGCTGGATCAGTTTCTGGCATTTAACAGTCGGGATGTACTTGAAGGTAAAGGCAGCATCAGCAAAAAAGCCGCCGATGAAAAAGCCCGTCTGGAGTTCGAGAAATATGCAAGCCATCGCAGAAAGCTGAAAGAACAGGAAGGCGCTGAGATTAACATTCAAGCCCTTCGGGACATTCTTAAACAAGACAACTCTTAAAGCAGTAGCAAGAGCAGAAACATTTAGAGGCAAGGTAAAAGGAACGCAGATGACTGTACCCAATACCAACGAACAATACGCTAGCCATATTCCGGCTGTTGCAACGTTAATCTCTTTGGGGTGGCAGTTTATCTCACAAAGTGACTGTATGGCGCTACGCGGCTCAAGCCGTGAAGTATTATTAAAACCGCAATTAATTGCTTACTTAAGCAAGAAAACCTTTGATTATAAAGGGCAAACCTACCCGCTTTCAGCTCAGGCCATTGACCAGATCTTGCGTAAACTGAGCTCGCCCGGGCTTAACGAAGGTTTGATGGCAGCAAACCAGACTCTTTACAACGACCTGACCCTGGGCATCACCGTGACCGAGTTTATGCCCGACGGTAAAAAGTACCAGCCCAATGTCGCCCTCATCGACTGGCAACATATCGACAACAACCTGTTTTATGTCAGCGAAGAATTCGAGGTGTTAAACGGCTCGGGAACCCAGTCTCGCCGCCCGGATGTAGTCTGTTTCGTGAATGGCATACCGCTCGTAGTCATTGAAGCGAAACGCCCCGATTCAGGCAATGCGGGTAAGTCGATGGTGGACGAAGGCATTAGCCAGACCATTCGTAACCAAAAGCAGGATGAGATCCCTGAACTGTTTGTTTATGCCCAATTAATGCTGGCCATTAGCATGACCGAAGGGCGTTACGGCACCACCGAAACCGAAGCCAAGTTTTGGGCTAAATGGGACGAAGAGGAACTGGCGCCGAGTGTTTTTCATGACATCAAGAACACGCCGATACCAGCACAGCAAAAACAGGCGTTATTTGCCGATAAATCGGAGAAAATCGCTCGTTATTTCGAAGAACTGTGGTCGAAAGAGCAACTACCTAGTAATCAGGACAAGCTGATCATTAGCCTGTTATCGAAACAGCGATTATTGGAGTTTGTGCGCTATTTTATTCTGTTCGACAAAAAAGTCGGCAAAATCGCCGCACGTTACCAGCAGGTTTTCGGCATTAAAGCCTTAATCAAGCAAATTTCCGGGTTTAAGCCCGACGGCAGCCGCGAAGGCGGCGTGATCTGGCATACCACAGGCTCGGGCAAGTCCTTCACTATGGTGTTGCTGTGTAAAGCGTTGTTGCTTGCCAATGAGTTGCAAGATTGCCGGATCATTGTGGTTACAGACCGGGTTGATCTGGAAACGCAGTTAGCAAAAACCTTTCTAACCGGCGGCGCTTTTGGCAGCGACATTTCCAGCAAAAAGAAAGGCGATGAGCTGGCCAAGGTCAAAACCGGAAAACAGTTAGCGCAACGCATTGGCGAAGGTAATGAGCGCATTATCTTCACTATCATTAACAAATTTACCAGCGCGACCAAACTGCCAGAATGCCACAACCCGTCTAACAAGCTGATTGTGTTAATTGACGAGGGGCATCGCAGCCAAGGGGGCGAAACCCACGAGCGAATGCGCCAGGCATTACCGAATGCCTCGTATATTGCCTTTACTGGAACGCCGCTGCTTAAAAACGACAAAACCACCAACAAGTTTGGCCCTATTGTTCACGCTTACACCATGAAACGGGCAGTGGAAGATGGCACGGTAACGCCGCTTTTATATGAAGAGCGTAAGCCCGAACTGAATGTGAATGCGGCTTCTATCGACGCCTGGTTTGACAAGATCACCCAAGGCTTGTCGGAAGCGCAAAAAACCGATCTCAAGAAGAAGTTCTCAACCAAAGGGGTTATTTATGGCGCAGAACGGCGGTTGGAGTTAATTGCCTGGGATATTGCCACGCATTTTAATGACAACTTCAAAGCGCTGGATATGGGCTTAAAGGGGCAATTGGCTTGTGATTCCAAGCTTTCGGCGATCCGCTATAAAAAATTTCTGGATGACATTGGCCTGGTCAGCAGTGCCATTGTGATTTCCCCTCCCGATACCCGAGAGGGGCATGAAAAGGTTGATGAGTCTGCCCTGCCCGAGATCCAGCAGTGGTGGAAAGACAACGTTAAAAGCGACGCTGATACCTATGAAAAAAAGGTCATTGAAGACTTCGCCACCGAAGGCGCACCCGACATTTTAATTGTGGTTGATAAGCTGTTAACCGGGTTTGATGAACCCAGAAATTCGGTGCTCTACATTGATAAGCCCTTAAAGCAACACAACCTGATCCAGGCCATTGCACGGGTAAATCGTCTGCATGAACAAAAGCAATATGGCTTACTAATTGATTATCGCGGCATATTGAAAGAATTGGATACCGCCATTGCCAAGTATCAAGATTTGGAAAAGCGTACTCAGGGCGGGTTTGACTTGAACGACATCGACGCCATGTATGCTGATGTGAATACCGAATACCGGCGTTTGCCGCAGTTACATGCTGCGCTTTGGGCAATTTTTGCGAGTGTTGTTAACCGACAAGACATTGAACAGTATCGACAGGTTTTGCTGCCGAAATATCAAAAAGATAACGAAGGCGTTGAATATGATGCTCGCCTGAAATTACGGGAAGACTTTTACGACGCGCTAACCCAGTTTGGTTTGTGCTTGAAGGTGGCCTTATCGACCCGCAGTTTTTTTGAAGATTCGGCATTTTCTGAAGACCGGATAACAGAATATAAGCGCGACCTGAAATGGTTCCTGGATCTTAGAAAAATCGTCCGTCAGGATGCCTTGGAAACCATTGATTATTCTACTTACGAGAAGCAAATCCGTAAGCTGGTGAATAAAGATGTGACCGCTAACGCGATTGCGGAGCCCGACGGCGTGTATGTGGTGAGTGAACTTGGCAGGGAAGAGCCTGAAAGTTGGAATGAAGAAAAAACCCGCAACGAAACCGATATTATTCGCACTCGTTTGAAAAAAAGCATAGAGCAGGAGCTTGCCGCAGACCCCTACGCGCAACAATATTTTTCCGAGCTGTTAAAACAGGCCATTCTGGAAGCGGAAGCCTTATTTGATCATCCTTATAAACAGTATGCGATTTTTAAAACGGCCGAAGAGCAGATGAAGGCCAGGGACATTCCCGACATGCCACCCGCCTTTGCCAACAATAAACAAGCCCAGGCCTATTATGGTGCGTTCAGGTTAGCCTTGGGCGAAGAGCTGACACACTTTGATGATGAAACCCAAGCGTCGCTGATCACAGAAGCCTTTGAAGTAGAAAACATCGTTCGCGACGCCGTTGCAGAAAACTCGTTGAATCCCTTGGGTATTGAATCGGCGATACAACGGGCTCTTTTGCCGCGCCTGTTTGCCCTTGTTGGCCTTGATCGCGCACAAGACATTATTGAGCAGGTGATTAATATCATGCGTGCCGGGTTCAATCGCAAATGATCACCGAACATGAAATTCGTTACGGCGATGACATTATTCGATTCACCTTATGTCGAAGCGACCATGCCGTTGCCGATAGCAAAAGAAAAGTCACCATTCATGTTCACCCCAATGGCGATGTGCAGGTTGACGCCCCGAATAAGGCTTCCACCGAGGAAGTGAAGCAAGCGCTGCAAAAAAGGGCAAGATGGGTGTTGCAACACCGTAGCGAGGCGCTTGCCAGGCAACAGCATGTGCTGCCTCGTTGCTATGTGAGCGGAGAGTCGGTTTTCTATCTGGGACGACGCTATGTATTAAAAGTGCTTGAAGCCGCTGATAAGCAGGTAAAACTGGTTGGGGGGCAGCTTAAGGTTTATTCCGATCCCGCCAACCCGGGTTTGGTCAAAGAGCAACTGAATGCCTGGTACAGAAAACAGGCTCTCGTCGTGTTTGAACGAAGACTCAAAGCCGTTGTAGAAAAAGCCCCCTGGGTTAACACCGCACCAAACTGGAAATTGCTGGTGATGCAAAAGCAATGGGGAAGCTGTTCACCTACCGGGCTTTTGTCACTCAACCCGCATTTGGTGAAAGCCCCTACAAAATGCATTGACTACGTGCTGCTACACGAGCTTTGCCACTTAAAAGAACACAACCACAGCCCCGAATTTTATCGCCTGCTGTCGCGACAAATGCCCGACTGGGAAACGGTTAAAGGCAAACTGGATGGCATGGCAGAGTTGATATTGAATGAGTGAAGGTGGTCGCCAAGTGGTCGCCTCGGGTGTTTTTTGAGTGTAAATGGTCGCTTTTTGAAGGTGTTTTTCCGGTGACTTTTCCAGCTCCAGAAACAAAAAAACCTGCGTTAAGCAGGTTCTTGTGAGATGGTACCAGAGGCCGGACTTGAACCGGCACAGTATTGCTACCGGCGGATTTTGAATCCGCTGCGTCTACCAATTTCGCCACTCTGGCATCTCAGATTGTGTGCTCTTGCAAGTGATTCCAAACTGACTATTTTTCAGTGATTGGCTTCCCTTGTGAGCGGTGCATATTAAATGGATTCTGGGGTTTTAAGTCAACTGTTTTTTTGTTTATTTTGACACTTGGGTTACGGAGTGCTGCAAAAAGCAGCACTTTGAGCAAATCTTTCTCTACAAACAACCATTATCTGCATATGTTGGCAGATAATGGTTGCTAACACAGACTGAATTTAGCTGCGTTTTACCGCTTTAGGTTCGTTGTGAATACGCATTTTGTTCACAGCTTCAAATGCGCTGCTGTACGCCGGGCGTTTCACATATTTACCTGCGCCTTTCACGGTACGTAAATCACCTTCTGTCCAGACTACTTTGCCTTGGCTTAAGGTGTGTACCGCAATACCGGTAACAGTTCGACCTTCAAAGATATTGAAGTCGATGTTTTGGTGGTGAGTTTTTGCTGAAATAGTACGAGTTCCTTTTGGATCCCAAATCACGATATCAGCATCAGCTCCTACTTCAATGGCTCCTTTACGTGGATACATATTGAAGATTTTCGCCGTATTGGTGGAAGTCACAGCCACAAACTCGTTGGGTGTCAGCTTGCCTGTCGTCACGCCCGCATCCCAAAGTACCGACATTCTATCTTCGACACCAGCTGTACCATTCGGGATTTTGGAGAAATCATCTTTACCCATGGCTTTTTGGTCTGCGCAGAAGCAGCAGTGGTCGGTTGCTGTAGTTTGCAAATTACCTGATTGTAACCCTTTCCAGAGTGCATCCTGGTGCTTTTTCGGGCGGAATGGCGGGCTCATAACGTGAGCTGCTGCATATTCCCAGTTTTCGTTTTGGTAAACCGAATCATCAATTTCCAAATGCCCCGCCAAGACCTCACCATATACGCGCTGTCCATTATTACGCGCATCGGTAATGGCATGTAGCGCTTCTTCACAAGATACGTGAACACAATACAGAGGAACGTTCAACGCCTGGGCAATGCGAATGGCTCTGTTCGCCGCTTCGCCTTCCACTTCAGATGGACGCGATAATGGATGGCCTTCAGGGCCAGTGATACCACGCTCCAGAATTTTGCGTTGCAAGTGATAAACCAGATCGCCATTTTCTGCGTGAACCGTTGGCATAGCGCCCAATTCCAAACAGCGAGTAAAGCTGTTAATGAGCGTTTCGTCTTCTGCCATGATGGCATTCTTATAAGCCATGAAGTGCTTGAAGCTGTTCACACCATGATCGTGCACCAGTTTACCCATGTCTTCATACACTGACTCGTCCCACCAGGTAACAGCAACGTGGAAACCATAATCTGTCGCAGATTTCTCAGCCCACTCCATCCACTGATGGTAAGCGTCCATAAGCGGCTGCTGTGGATTTGGGATAACGAAATCTATGATGGACGTTGTACCACCAGCAGCACCAGCGCTGGTGCCAGTAAAGAAATCTTCACTGGCAACTGTGCCCATGAAGGGAAGTTGCATATGAGTGTGGGGGTCGATGCCGCCAGGCATCACTAACAAGTCACCTGCGTCGATGACTTCTGTACCCGCAGGCACATCCAGATTCTCCCCAATTGCCTCAATGATTCCGTTATTGCAGTAAACATCTGCTCGATAACTTTTATCTGCCGAGACAACTTCACCGCCTTTTATCAAAATTGCCATGTGAACTCCACGATGTCGGTTAAATACCATGTTAGAAGCGATAAAATCAGGCAGATATCGACACTTTTTATCAACAATTACCGATGAAGAATTGTGACTAATGCTGAAACAGGCCAAGATTAGGAAAAGTCTAAAATCTGCCTGAATAGATATGAACGCACTGAAAAATACATCGCTTCTTTTGGCGTTATGTTTTTTGTTCCAAAACTAATATTGTTCAAGGTGAAATATTTTACAACCCTTAAACGTAATTTTCTTTGTGTACATCTCGTAAAAAAGTATCCAACACCATGTTGTGTCTATTGCATTTTCTGGTCACTGTGCGGTATTGAGTCACGAAATTATATTGCTCTGGATTAAGCGCCCGCATTTTTCCATCTTGAATCCATCTTTTCGCATAATGGGTAGGTAAATAACCAATATAGCTTCCTGTCAAAATGAGCAAAGCAACCCCTTCTCTGTCGGTTGCTGTCGCAGAGGTTTTTAGATTTTGATAGTGGCATCGGGTCTGCGCTGATTGCGCGTAGGCAGGAGCAACGGCATCATGTTGCTGGATCAGTTGTTCAGTAATTTCTTCCTCGGGTATATCAAATAACTCATGCTCTTTGCCGCAATAAAGAAGGGATTCTTCGTTATACAGCTCGGTATATTGCAGTCCGGGTAAAGTACGAATGTTAGGGACAACCCCGACATGCAATCCGCCGTCCAGTATAGAGCGTTCAATCTCATTTGGCGGGATCATGCGGATCTGAATTTCAACATCAGGCCCTTTCTCTTTTAGCGCCTTAAGCGCATGGGAAATTTTCATGTGCTCAATGGTGACAAGGTTATCGGTTATGCCGATATTCAGCTCACCTGTCAGGTGCTCATGAATAAAATTCACTTTTGAGCGAAAATCTTCCAGGGAAGTCATTAACTGCTGACTAGCCTGATAAACTAATTTTCCTTCTTCGGTCAATGAGAAACCAGCCCGCCCTCGCTGACATAATCTCATACCTAAACGTTCTTCTAAGTCTGACATGCTAATGCTAATCGCAGAACGAGTGATATTCAGCTCGACTTCCGCTGCAGAAAAGCCTCCACATTCAACTACTGTGCGGAATACACGCAATAACCGAATATCAAAATTACTCAGCTGTGGCGCTATTTTGTTATTTCTGCTCATACGTATGTTTTAGTTTAGAAAATGCTTAAGTAAAGATTAATAAATTAATATGGATTAAAAATAAATCCAAGAATAAACTCATTATAATCTTGACCAATTGGTCAAATTTTTCCAAACTAGTATTTCGACTCACTTGAGCAAATAGAATTAACGATCGACAAGTGAACAACGGAGAGCTTCATGGCAGACATTTCAGCATCAAAAACGGAATTACCGAATAAAGAATCACTCGAAGCATTTTGGATGCCTTATACCGCAAATCGGTATTTCAAAGAAAATCCAATTATTGTGACAGGTGCAGAAGGTAATTATTTCACGACCCAGGATGGTAAAACAGTTTACGACGCCTTTTCCGGGCTGTGGTGTACTGGCATGGGTCATGGTCGTAGTGAAATTGTTGATGCAGTGTCGAAAGGCATTAGAACACTGGATTACTCACCTGCATTTCAGGTTGGTAATGATTTAGCGTTCGAAGTAGCGAACAAGGTAAAAGCCATTACGCCTGAAGGTCTGGATCATGTGTTTTTCACCAATTCAGGTTCAGAAGCTGCCGATACGGCACTGAAAATGGCTCGCGCTTATTGGCGTTTAAAAGGCCAGGGTACAAAAACCCGTTTTATTGGTCGCGCGCTGGCTTATCACGGTGTGAACTTCGGCGGTATCAGTGTTGGCGGTATCGCAGGTAACAGAAAGCTGTATGGTCAAGGTGTCGATGCCGTGCATCTGCCTCATACCCTGTTACCAGAAAACCGCTTCACAAAAGGTATGCCTGAGACTGGCGCTCATTTAGCAGACGTATTGGAAGACATGCTGATCATGCATGATCCCTCCAACGTAGCAGCGGTTATCGTTGAACCTTTTTCCGGTTCTGCGGGAGTGATCATTCCGCCAGTGGGTTATTTGCAGCGTTTACGTGAAATTTGCGACAAGCACAATGTATTGTTGATTTTCGATGAAGTTATCACTGGCTTCGGTCGTACCGGTCAAGCTTTTGGAGCTGACACCTTTGGCGTAACGCCCGACATTATGACCATGGCGAAAGGCATTACCAACGGCACAGTACCAATGGGCGCAGTGGTTAGCAAAGGTGACATTTACAACACCTTTATGGAAAACGGTGGCCCTGAATACATGTTGGAATTTCCACATGGTTATACCTATTCAGGTCATCCGGTTGCTTGTGCAGCAGCAATAGCAGCCCTGGATCTGTTTGAAAAAGAAAAGATGTCGGAAAAAGTGGCAGCAATGTCGCCTTATTTCGAGGAACAAATTCATAATTTGAAGGGACTAAAACATATTGCTGACATTCGCAATTTCGGTTTGGCCGGCGCATTAGAAATTGCATCGTTCAATGGTAATGAACCCGCTAAACGCCCCTTTGAGATTTTCCGTCGCTGTTGGGACGCTGGTGTTTTTGTTCGCTGTGGTGCGAACACAATACAAATTGCCCCTATGTTCACAGCAACGAGAGAAGAAATTGATCACACCTTTAACGTATTGCACGACGCGATATTAGCAACTGAATAGTAATCGAGTAGTTAGGAATAGATGATATGAATACCATTACGCATTTTATTAACGGACAAGAGGTAGACGAGCAAGCTCGCTATCAGGACGTCTATAACCCTGCTACCGGTGAAATCACAGGGCGCGTTGCCTTAGCGTCGAAAGAAAAACTGGAAGATGCCGTTGCTGTTGCAAAAGCAGCCTTTCCAGCATGGCGCTCCACTCCACCATTAAAACGCGCTCAAATTATGTTTCGCTTCAAGCAATTGCTTGAAGATAACGCAGCAGAAATTTGCAACTTACTCACAGCAGAACACGGTAAAGTCACCGATGATGCCATGGGTGAATTACGCCGCGGTATCGAGAATGTCGAGTATGCCTGCGGTGCGCCAGAATTACTAAAAGGCGAACACTCGCGCAATACCGGCCCTGGCATTGATAGCTGGTCTGAATTCCAGCCGCTAGGTGTGGTTGCAGGTATCACTCCTTTTAACTTTCCGGCCATGGTGCCTTTATGGATGTATCCAATGGCCATTGCCTGTGGCAACACATTCATATTGAAACCTTCTGAACGCGATCCTAGTGCCCCCATGTTTATTGGTAAGTTGCTAAAAGAAGCCGGTGTGCCTGATGGCGTATTCAACATCGTGAATGGCGACAAAGAATGCGTCGATGCCATTTTGGAATCACCCGATATTCAAGCCGTCAGCTTTGTCGGTTCAACACCGATTGCTGAATACGTTTACTCAAAAGGTAATGCCAACGGTAAGCGCGTACAAGCTCTGGGTGGCGCGAAAAACCACGCCATCATCATGCCAGATGCCGATTTAGACAATGTGGTAGATGCCTTGATGGGCGCAGCCTACGGCTCTTGTGGTGAACGCTGCATGGCGATTTCCGTTGCAGTATGTGTTGGCGATGACGTTGCCAATCAAATCGTCGGCGATCTGAAAAGCCGCGTTTCCGAACTGCGCATTGGCCCAGGGTTGGAAAATGGCCAGGAAATGGGGCCATTAATCACTCAACAACATTATGAAAAAGTGGCGGGTTTGATCACCAATGGTGTGAATGAAGGAGCCAAATTACTGGTTGATGGTCGAGACTTTAGTGTCGCAGGGCATGAAAAAGGTTACTTCTTGGGCGGTAGTTTATTTGACCATGTCACACCGGATATGGAAATATATAAGACCGAGATATTTGGCCCTGTGTTGTGTGTGGTACGGGTTGATTCCCTGCAAACTGCCATGGATATGATCGACAATCATGAATATGGCAACGGTACCTGCATATTTACACGGGACGGTGGTGCTGCCCGTTATTTTTCAGATCACATTAACGTAGGCATGGTTGGGGTTAATGTTCCTCTGCCTGTGCCTGCTGCATACCATAGTTTCGGTGGATGGAAGCGCTCGTTGTTTGGAGACTTGTCTGCCTATGGTCCTGATTCTGTAAGATTCTATACACGTCGTAAAACCATTACTCAACGATGGCCTTCGTCAGGTGTGCGTGAAGGAACGCAGTTTGCGTTTCCCAGCTAGGAAGTAGCGAAGAATTTCGTATTTTGGGGAGAGTAGCCAAGTCGTAGCTCATTGTGTATTCAAAACTACAATTAAAAAGGGTAAATAATTTGAAGCAAGGCATTCAATCCAATCGATTATTGGAATCCGAAGTTGTCGAGAACTTCGGAGATATTAAACCGCTACTAACCGAAAAAGAGGTTATGGTAGCCAGTGAG
The DNA here is from genome assembly GCF_019900845.1 of Paraneptunicella aestuarii. Lineage (NCBI taxonomy): Bacteria > Pseudomonadati > Pseudomonadota > Gammaproteobacteria > Alteromonadales > Alteromonadaceae > Paraneptunicella > Paraneptunicella aestuarii. The sequence continues at coordinate 4,647,900 of NZ_CP074570.1, forward strand.
CGCTGTTTGTTCTGCTACGATGCACCTTGCATAAAGGCGTGTCCAACCAGCATTGATATTCCGCAGTTTATTCGCAAGATTAACTCTGGTAACCCTCATGGCGCGGCAAAAGAAATTTTGTCGGCCAATATTCTCGGAGGCAGTTGCGCCAGAGTATGTCCTACCGAAATTTTGTGCGAAGGCGCCTGTGTGCGTAATACACAGGAACATGCGCCGGTACAAATTGGACGCTTGCAACGTTATGCGGTCGATCATCTGGATACCAGCAGACCTTATCCTTTCACTCGCGAACCTGACACAGGCAAGCATGTTGCTGTCATCGGTGGTGGCCCTGCCGGTTTGGCCTGTGCCCACCGTTTGGCTCGATTTGGTCATCAAGTCACTATTTATGAAGCCTCACAAAAAATTGGCGGATTGAATGAATACGGTATCGCCCAGTACAAACTGGTCGACAACTACGCTCAAAAAGAAGTGGATTTTATTCTTCAAATTGGCGGCATTGAGGTGAAGTACGAGTCACCTCTGGGCAGCAACCTGACGCTAGACCAGATCCGCGAACAACATGATGCCGTATTCCTGAGCATTGGCATGGGCGACGTTAACCGCCTGAACGTTCCTGGTGAAGACTTGCCAGGCGTCGAAGATGCCGTTGCTTATATTCGTCAATTACGCCAAACCCAAAACCTTGCCGAGCTTCCTGTAGGTCAACGTATCGTTGTCATCGGTGCAGGTATGACAGCGATCGATATCGCAGTGCAGAGCAAAAAGCTCGGCGCAGAAGAGGTTTCTATCGTCTATCGCCGTGATCGCAAAGCCATGGGTGCTTCAGAGCATGAGCAAGAACTGGCTCTGCAACATGGTGTACGCTTTATTCTAAATGCACAGCCTGAAGAAATACTCGGGGAATCGTCTGGTGTTACTGGTATGAACTTTAAGCGCACAGTCACCGACGATAGCGGCAAGTTAGTCACAACAGATGAAATCATTCATGTTCCATGTGATGTGGTATTTAAAGCCATCGGTCAAAAAGCAACGCCAGTTCCTTTTGAAGGTAGTAAGGAAGTTCCAGCGTTTGATAAACGCGGCAAACTTGCTGTTGACGCGCAATTCAAAACTTCTTTGCCAGACGTTTTTGCGGGCGGTGATTGTACTGAAGGTCACGACTTGACCGTTGGTGCTGTTGATCACGGTCAACGCGCAGCTCTCGCAATTCATCAACAACTACAAGAACAATAATAAGGTGACGTTATGGCTGATTTAACAAGTAATTTTGTAGGTATTAAGTCCCCCAATCCGTTTTGGTTGGCTTCTGCACCTCCAACAGACAAAGCATATAACGTTATCCGTGCGTTTGAAGCTGGTTGGGGTGGCGTAGTATGGAAAACACTGGGTGAAGACCCGGCTCCCATTAACCTGTCTTCCCGTTATTTTGCTCATTACGGGCAAAATCGTCATGTTATCGGAATCAACAACAACGAATTGATTACTGATCGCCCATTACAGGTGAATCTGGACGAAATCACACAAGTTAAAAAAGACTGGCCTGATCGCGCAGTGGTTGTTTCCGTTATGGTGCCTTGTGAAGAAGACGCCTGGAAACGCATTTTGCCTAAAATCGAAGCCACGGGTGCTGACGGCGTAGAACTGAACTTCGGCTGCCCTCACGGTATGCCAGAACGCGGTATGGGTGCTGCGGTTGGTCAGGTGCCTGAATACGTTGAGATGGTAACGCGTTGGTGTAAGGAAAATTGCAGCATTCCGGTTATCGTTAAGCTAACGCCGAACATCAGTGATATTCGCGCTCCAGCCAGAGCTGCCAACCGTGGTAACGCTGATGCCGTCAGCCTGATCAATACCGTTATTTCCATTACTTCGGTAAACCTGGATTCCATGTCTCCTGAGCCGGTTATTGACGGCAAAGGCACTCACGGTGGTTATTGCGGCCCCGGTGTTAAGCCAATTGCGTTGAACATGGTGTCGGAAATCGCTCGTGACCCAGAAACCTATGGTTTGCCTATTTCCGGTATTGGTGGCGTGTCTACATGGCGTGATGCGGCGGAGTTTATCGCTCTGGGAGCAGGTAACGTTCAAGTGTGTACTGCTGCCATGTTATACGGCTTCGACATCATCAAAGACCTGTGCGACGGCTTAAGCGACTGGATGGATACCAAAGGCTACAAAACCATCGACGATTTTCGTGGTAAGGCCATTCCAAATACCGTTGATTGGAAAAACCTGAATATTAACTACAAGCGTATTGCTCATATCAATCAAGACAACTGTATCAACTGTGGTCGTTGTTTTGCTGCTTGTGAAGATACATCGCATCAGGCCATTGCCAAAACTGATGCAGGTAACGGCGTATCGAAATACACCGTTATCGAAGACGAATGCGTAGGTTGTAACCTGTGCCATATCACTTGTCCTGAACCGAATGTTATCGAGATGCGAGAAGTGAACGAAGGTAAGCCTTATGTGAGTTGGGAGCATCATCCAGCCAACCCATATCGCGTAGCTAAATAAGAATTGTTGGGAATAGATTAAAAGAAGCATAACGGAGGTACGTCATGCCAAGAAATGTTGTAAGCGGATTGATTCAATGTCACAACCCGCTAAATGATGAGTCGTTACCAGTTAAGCAAATACAGCAAGCTGCGCTTGAGCATCATATCCCTTTTATTGAAGAAGCGGGTAAAAAAGGCGTTCAGATTCTGTGTTTACAAGAGATCTTTAACGGGCCTTACTTTTGTCCGTCGCAAGACCCGCGCTGGTATGATGCTGCCGAGCCAATTCCAGGCCCGACAACAGCCATCATGCAAGAATATGCCAAGAAGTATGAAATGGTCATCATCGTACCTCTGTATGAATACGTGCAGCCGGGTGTTTACTACAACACAGCGGCCGTAATTGATGCAGACGGTACTTATCTGGGCAAATATCGTAAGAAGCAAATTCCGCATACCAATGGTTTTTGGGAGAAATTCTTTTTCAAACCTGGAGATTCGGACTATCCTGTATTTCAAACGCGCTATGCAAAAATCGGTGTTTACATTTGTTACGACCGCCATTTCCCTGAAGGTGCCCGTATTTTAGGTCTAAACGGTGCAGAGATTGTTTATAACCCTTCAGCAACAGTCGCTGGCTTGTCCCAGTACCTGTGGAAATTGGAGCAACCCGCTCACGCAGTAGCAAACGGCTACTTTATGGGTTGTATCAATCGTGTAGGCACTGAAGCACCTTGGAATATTGGAAAGTTTTACGGAAGTAGCTATCACGTTAATCCTCGTGGCGAAATCATTGATTGTGCCTCTGAAGATAACGACGAATTGCTTATTTCAACGCTCGACCTGGACATGATTGATGAAGTTAGAAAGGTATGGCAGTTCTATCGGGACAGACGTCCAGAAACATACCAAAAACTAACCGAAATTTAATTATCTCCGCGGTTTAATCGTTAAACGTGCGCAAACCCTGCCGGATTGCAGGTGTACAAGGAGGATTTATGGAACAACGTCTAATTAGCAGACAAGAAGTGAAATCAGTAGCAGTAAAAGTTGGTGAATTTGTCGAGTTGAATGCAATGGATGACTTGAAAGAGAGTCCTTTGTATAACGAAGACCTGGCACCCACAAAAGTTGAACAACGTACCTGGCACAAAGGGAACGTTGCTGCCCTGTGGGTGGGAATGGCTATTTGCGTTCCTACCTATACGCTTGGTGGCGTCTTGACTGCCTATTTTGGTTTATCGGTAGTTGAGGCTCTGCTGACAATTTTAGTGGCCAACATTATCGTGTTAATCCCTCTGACTTTAAATGCGTTTTCGGGAACGAAATATGGAATTCCTTTCCCCGTGTTGTTGCGCTCGTCTTTCGGTTTATATGGTTCCAACCTGCCCTGTTTAATCCGAGCCGTCGTTGCCTGCGGCTGGTTCGGAATCCAAACCATGTTTGGCGGGGTGGCCTGTCACTTATTGCTGTCCAGTGTCTCATCAGAGTGGGCAGCACTAGGTAGCGCGGGTGAAGTGTACGGCTTTTTCATGTTTTGGGCTTTGAACGTATTTGTTGTGGTAAAAGGTTCAAACTCAATCAAACTATTGGAAAGCTGGTCAGCGCCTCTGTTATTGGCTGTTGGATTAGGCTTAATGTTCTGGGCTCTGCCACAAATTGATGTGGCCGAGATCATGGCAACCAAAGGTAATCGTCCAGAAGATGCTTCTGCAACCCCTTACCTGATGGCTGGTGTTACTGCAATGGTTGGCTTTTGGGCAACCTTAAGCTTGAACATTCCCGACTTCAGTCGTTTTGTAAAATCTCAGAAAGATCAGATTGTCGGTCAAGCTATTGGCCTTCCTTTAACCATGTTCTTTTTCGCAGCCCTTGGTGTGGTATTGACCTCTGCTTCGATGAGCCTGGTTGGTGAAACGGTGTCTGACCCCATCAACCTGATTGGCAAAATCGACAACCCTATGTTGGTTGCCATCGCAATGACGCTTATTATTGTTGCGACATTATCAACTAACAGTGCAGCGAACGTTGTCTCGCCAACCAACGACTTCCAAAACATCGCACCTAAATACATTGGTGAGAAACGTGGTGTATTCCTGACAGGTTTCATCGGCATTCTTATGATGAGTTGGGAATTACTGAAGAAGATGGGTTGGATTGAATCTGATGTCAGCGTAGAAGCCTTATATTCGAACTGGTTGTTAGGCTACTCAAGCTTGTTAGGCCCCATTGCCGGAATCATGATTGTTGATTACTTCATTGTGAATAAACAACAATTGGATTTGGTGTCGTTATACAAGCGTGGTGGTCGATATGCTGATGTTAACTACCAAGGTATGGCTGCATTCCTGATACCTGTAGGATTAACGCTGTACAGCATCCTGACAGGTAATATGCACTGGTTCTATGATTACGGATGGTTCACTGGCTCTTTAATGGGCGGATTGATCTACTACGCACTGAAGAAACAACAAGCAATTGCTGCACAATAGTCAAATTTCGGTAATATTTCTTCCAAAAATGATGTAGCCTATGGTTACATCATTTTTTTTATCTAAAATTTGACCTGCCGTAATGCGTTCATATCAAGAACAGCATGTAAACGACATTAGTAAGCAGGCTTCAGGAAGAATTACAGAAGTTTCACGTTATATCTATGCAGAACCTAAAAACAGAACTAGCTCAGATTCTACACACACGGTTACCACAATATTTTTCATCCCCGGAAAAAACCGAAAGCTTCATTGAAATTCAAAGTGACAAAATAATACTTACTATCCCTTTTGCATGCTCAGGCATTTTTAACCAATATGGTAAAGATATTTTCAGTGAATTCTGCTCACAAAATAACCTTGAAAAAGAATTAAACTTTGATATCAAATCCGTTAAAGGATTGCAGCCTGACTTTGTTAAGAATGTAATTGCCGTTTCATCAGGAAAAGGCGGAGTTGGAAAATCAACAACTGCTGTTAATTTAGCCATTTCTTTACAAAGAGAAGGCGCGAAGGTTGGTATTTTAGACGCAGATATATACGGCCCATCCATTCCTATCTTAATGGGTACAGTGAATCAACAACCGCAAGTTTTACCTAATGATAAAATGCAGCCCATTATGGCTCACGATATTCAAACCATGTCTATCGGATATCTGGTTGATGGTGATTCTGCGAATATTTGGCGAGGCCCGATGGCTAGCCGGGCATTTCAACAACTCTATGAAGAAACGCAATGGCAAGCACTTGATTATCTTATCGTTGATATGCCCCCGGGCACAGGTGATATTCAGTTGACTTTAGCTCAACAACTCCCCGTATGTGCTGCGATTATCGTCACTACACCACAAGATCTCGCCCTCGCAGATGCCATTAAAGGTATAGAAATGTATAAAAAGGTCGATGTTCCCATACTTGGTATAGTCGAAAATATGAGCTATCACACTTGCTCAAATTGCCAACATAAGGAAAATATTTTCGGTGCTGACGGGGCAGATAAAATTGCAAAAAGATATTTAACAAATATTTTACAGAAATTCCCTCTATCTGCAGCGATCAGGCAAATGGGTGATGCAGGAAGCCCCCTTCCATTAAACACAGAAGGTGAAAAAAAGATATCTGATTTATATTCCGATATGGCTCGAAATATATCTATGCAGATATCTGAATTTAAAATGCATGAACAGCAGATATCTGTAGTTAAAGTTTAAGGAAATAGTAGTAGTTATTTGAAATTCAAAGTATTAAGATAAAAAATTGATCCTTCCAATATTCAATCTAGACGGGTGTTGTTGGGAGTTGAGCTGTAAACAGCTTTCCGTCAGTGCATCGAGTTAGTTTAATGATGCGTAACAATATAGTTAATGCAGGTAACATAATTTATGCAAAATAAGACAAGTTCTCTTCGCAAGATGGCTGGTAAAGGCTGCCTGGCTATTTCTATGCTCTCCCTGAGTGTTGCGAGCGCTCTCTCCCATGCCGAGGAGGCAGCGGCTGAAGGCGTTGACTTTAATGCCAGCGTGTTCGAGAAAATTACTGTAACGTCGCAAAAACGTGAGCAGTTTCTGGATGATGTAAGTATCGCGGTTACCGCATTTAGCGCTCCTCAAATGGAGATGTACGGTATAGAAGACAGCATCGATTTAATCGATTTTGCGCCTAACGTGTCCAGAGCGGGTGACTTGGGTGGTCAACGTTCAATCTTCAACATCCGTGGTGTTGTTCAAAACGACTACGCTGACATCGCAGAAGCTCCAGTTGCGGTATATGTAGACGGTGGTTACTTGGCAAGCACTCAGGCACAAACGTTCGGTATGTTCGACATCCAACGTGTTGAAATCCTGAAAGGCCCTCAAGGTACGTTGTTTGGTCGTAACGCGACAGGTGGTTTGGTTAACACGATTACCGCCAAGCCTACAGAGTACACCGAAGGCTACGCAGAATTTACAGCTGCACGTTTCGGTCAGCTTCGCTTTGAAACCGCTATCTCTGGTGAGTTAAGCGACTCCGTTCGCGGTCGTTTCGCCCTGATGACAAACAAAATGGATAACATTTTGGACAACATCTACGAAGACGGTGCAGATCCTGATCCTCGCTTGGGTTCTGTCGGCGGTGGTCAAGACGGCTATAACGATGACACCAAAGCTATCCGTGCCCAATTAGAATTTGACTTGGGTGAAGACGGTACAGCTCTATTAGCGGGTAACTGGTCAGATACCGTTAAGTCAGAAGGCCCTTATCAGGTTGTTAACACCACTGAGATTCTTGATGCTAACGGTAATGTAATTGACGTTATCTTCGCAGCTGATGACCCTATGGGCTGTGACCGTATTCAAGGTGGCAATTGTGTTGACGGTAACTTTGATGGCAACCCTTTCCGCCCAGGTGTTGGCACTGATTTCAATGGGAACATCGACCCTGATGGCAGTGGCGTACAGGTTAACAAAGACTTCGCCTTTGACGATCAAAACAAATTCGACTCTAAAGGTTTAATGCTAACTATCGATTACTTCTTCGAAAACATGGACTTCGTGTCTGTGACAGATTACAAGAAGTTCACTCGTACTGTAGGCTTGGACTCTGACCAAACCGCTTCACCAGAACTGATTTTCCAATCTGACGGTGAAACCACTCAATTGAGCCAGGAATTCCGTTTCTCTGGTTCGACTGACAATTATAAGTGGGTAGGTGGTTTATTCTATTTGGGCATCGAAACAGACTATCTTCAAGGCTTGGCGGCCTCTCCAACTGCAGGCTTCCTTGCTGGTGAAGAAGCAAACACCATTGCCAACATCGACACTGATTCATACTCAATCTTTGGTCAAATCGACTATAACCTGACTGATGAATTGGTATTGGTTGCTGGTGCGCGTTTGGTTCAGGAAGACAAGGCATTAGAAGGCCGCGTTATCCAGAATGCCAACACCAATGACCGTTTGGTTGAAGTTGATTATGCCAACGGCACACTTTTGGAAACAGCTAACCTTGAAAACAATCAGGATCTTTGGTCTGCCAAAGTTCAGTTGGACTACTCACCAAATGATGATGCGCTGTATTACTTCGGTATCAACCGTGGTGTAAAAGCGGGTAGCTTTAACGCTCCATTGTTCGGTGGCTATAGCTCATACGATCCAGAAGTGTTGTTGTCATACGAAGCGGGTGCCAAGTTGACATTCATGGAAGGCAAAATGCAGTTTAACTCCAGCGTGTTCTACTATGATTACTCTGACTACCAGTCGTTCTCATGGGTTAACAACGCAGGTGTTGTATTCAACGAAGAAGCCACCTTCACAGGTGCTGAAATCGAAATCTTCCTGAATGCTGCTAAAGGTCTGGATATCATGTTCAACGCTTCATACATTGATGCTGTTGTTGAAGACCTGCAAGTTGCTGACGGCGATTTCAGAGACACCACTCCTCCATATACTCCGGAATATCAAGCCTCTGGTATGATCCGTTATAGCTGGAGCGTAGGTGAAGGCAATATGGCTGCGGTATTGAGCGGTAGCTATCAGTCTGAGACTTTCCACAACGCCAGAAACTTTACAGCTCATAAATTGGATAGCCAATTCAAAGCGAATGCTAACCTGACCTGGAAAGATTCTGAAGATATGTGGAACGTAGTTGTATACGTTGACAACTTGACTGACGAAGACGATGGCATCATTGGTTTCGACGTATCTGGTTTCTACGGAAACACTCAGATCGCTTACACCAAGCCTCGTACTTACGGTATTACTGTTAGAAGAAACTTCTAATTTGTCTTTGATGAGATTGAGTTCTTGCTGAACTCAATCTCATTTTCTCCCCATCTCCTCAAAAAACAGACAACTTCCAAATTTAAGCCTATTTAAGCAACAACAGAGCTCTCATTTTTTGTTAGAATACGCCCAATTTACGTTTTAGAAATCGAGCAGTATGTCTGCAAAAAAAGCCCAAAAGACCAAGTCATCTAAACCACAAAAAACAAATGCTAATACACCAATGTTTCCACGAGCCGGATTTATGCGTCGCTTGGCAGCAATGGTATACGACATTCTGATGGCCGTTGCCGTTGGAATGGTTGCCGCCATGGTAATGATAGTCACGATGACGCTCCTGCTGGAAAATGGCGTATTAGATAAACACGGCTATGAACATGTCAGTGACGTTATTCAGCATTCGGAACCCTTTAAATATACGATCCGCATTTGGGTATCGGCCTGGGTACTTGGTTTTTTCCTGTGGTTTTGGCGTAACGGCGGGCAAACGATAGGCATGAGAGCCTGGCGTATGCGCTTATTTAGTACGGATGACAGGCCGCTAACCTACACTCGGGCGCTATATAGAATCATCGCTTCATTAGGCGGACTTGGCACTCTTCTGGTGCTATTTGACATTAAAAACAAACAATCATTGCAAGACCGTTTAGCCAAGACCGAAATGCTGGTACTCACTAAAGCGGCAAATGATCATAAAGCCTGGAAAGAAATTTAATCGGTTATATTAGGAAGACTGACTATGAGTGATGTATTGATTGTTATCCCTGCGCGCTACTCCAGTTCCCGCTTACCGGGAAAGCCGCTGGAAAAAATAGCAGGCAAGGAAATGCTTAAACGTGTCGCAGACATTGCTAACTATGTCGCCCAAAAAATGCATAACTGCGCCTATGTAGTGGCAACAGACGACGAACGCATCGAAGCTTTTTGCCTTGAAGAATCCATTCCTGTCGTCATGACCTCAGATTACTGCCAAAGCGGAACCGAACGCTGTTGGGATGCCGTGCAGAAGATCGAAGAAACTCAGCCTCGTCCTAAATTCATCGTTAATCTGCAAGGTGACAACCCCCTCTGCCCGCCCTGGTTTCTGGAAAAGCTCATTCAAGATTGGCAACAAGGCCGTCATGAAGAAAAGACAGAAGAAGAGACAGAAAAAGATGCAGGACAAGTATTCACTCCCTATGTACACCTTTCCTGGGATGAATTGGATGCATTACGCGAAACCAAAAAAGTCACACCATACAGCGGCACTACTGTGCAAATTGATAAGCATGGCTATGCACTCACATTTAGCAAGTTGATCTTGCCCGCCATGCGTAAAGAGAAGAAACTACGCGAAACCATGGAAAAGCCTCCCGTTCGACGCCATATTGGGCTTTATTCCTACACATACGATGCATTAGAGCAATATTTTGGTTTGGAACCCGGCCAATATGAAGAACCGGAAGGTCTGGAACAAATGCGCTTTGTGGAACATGGTATTCCTGTCAAGATGGTAGAAGTTGATTATCAAGGTCGCATTGGTATGAGTGGCGTTGACAGCCCTGAAGATATTCAACGAGCCGAAGCTGTTATCGCCGAATGTGGTGAGTTTGATTTAAGTTTATAGGCTCAAAAATACCAATGCTCGCTGATATTGCCTACCGAATTACGGGATATCACTACAAGGATATCCATAAGGCATTTGAATCCATTTCATCTGGCATGGATTCACCAGATATTATTGAAGCATGTGAGCTTTTGGAAACGATGATTAACCAAAAGCTCAGCCAGATTAAACCGGCTATTACGACAAAGAATAATCCTGAACTATTAGTGGTTGCCGGAATACCCTATTCCGGAAAATCGACTCATATCAGGGCTCATATAAGCCCCCTTTTGAAGCAAAACACCTCTTGTATCGTCAGTTTCGATGACATAATGCAAACCATGCCCTTATATCAACGCTTGATGTTAAACAATGGCGCAGAAACGGCTTTTCTCAACACTGAATTAGTCGCCCGAATTGCGGGCTATGAACTACTTTCCAGAGCAATCCAGCAAGGGCATTCGATTATTTTTGAGCATAGTTCAGCGCTACAAGAACATGTGAATTTATATCGCATCATCAAACAAGAATTTGCTTACAGTACGCAAATGCAAGTGCTTAAAATCAGCCTGGAACAGGCTTATCAGCGGGCTAGCTCAAACCAGCAGAGAGATTCTGGACGCCATACTCCCAAGGCATATATTGAAGATCGCCATCAGGCATTAAACTCACTTTTACCCGAATACGAGTCTATAATGCCGGTTCACTACATTGAGTCGCATCAATAAATAGATCAGACAGACAAGAGAAGAACAGTGACAACCAGACTGATTATTGCCCGCCACGGAAATACCTTCACTAAAGAGCAAACACCAACACGAGTGGGCGCAAACACCGATTTACCCTTGGTAGAAAATGAAAGAGGCAACGCAATTGGCAGGTACTTGTTGAAGCTGGGCATCAATATTGATGCCGTCTATTGTGGCCCTTTGAAGCGTCATATTCAAACAGCCGAATTGGCCTGTGAAGCCCTTGAATTCGACACTTCCGCAATTCAGGTAAAACACAATTTCAACGAAATTGATTACGGTCCCGACGAAGACAAAACCGAAGAACAAGTCATGCTGCGCTTGGGTAATGGTGACTTAAAAGCCGGGGAATTAATCATAGAAAAGTGGAACCGTGAGGCTATCGCGCCTCCGGGTTGGCAGGTAGATGTCGAAGCGCTGAAACAATCATGGTTGGACTTCAGTCAATCTATCGCCACCGAGCATCCAAATCAAAATGTCTTATTAGTCTCCAGTAATGGCACTATTCGCTTCGCCCCTGTTATTACAGGAGATTTTGAAGGCTTTATCGCTGAACACGATATTAAAGTAACCACTGGTGGCATCTGCATTTTCGAAAAAGAAGACGACGAAGCCAACTGGCGCTGTGTGGAATGGGGAGTGAAGCCGTTAAAGCATATCTAACCTGATTTATTCTGCTCGCTATAGCAAACACCTTGTCACTTTTCGTCAGTTTTTTCCTGTGGCAATCACGTTAATATGAAAGCAAATAGATAAGAGTAGAGATTATATGCTAACCAAAGACCAAGCCCGAGAATTTGCTTCACGCTGGCTCCCAGCATGGACAGGCAACGACCCGCAAAAACTGGCAGATTTCTATTCAGACGATGCATTCTACCTCGACCCAGGCATCCCTAAAGGTGTTCAGGGAAAAGAAGCGCTGTTAGCTTACTTCTCAAAATTGTTAGCCCAAACCCCTGAATGGGTATGGACTCAAATTGAACCCATTCCCATGGAAGGTGGTTTTCTCAATAAATGGCTCGCAGTGATCCCCGTTGGCGATAAAAAAATCGAATGTATTGGCGTTTGTTTTGTGCAGTTCGACGAACAAGGGAAAATTCGCCGTAACGAAGTGTATTTTGACCGCACAGAACTGGTTGCAGAGATTTACCGATTAAAACAGCAGGGTTAATAGAATTAACCCAAACAATATGGCCAATTTTAAAGTGTAATCATCTATACTTGGGCAATATTTCGTTATGACTCAATAAACCAATATCAATCGAACTATGCATTTCAGAATTCAGTCCCAGCTTAAAGAAGCACCAGTAAAACTGTTTGATTTACTGATGTTGGTATTGTCTTTGTATTCGATTGTATCAGTGGTTGTGCAACTCACCATGGCACTCGAACAAAGAGTGGCAGAAATTCTCTATTACATGGATTTTGTCGTGTGTTTCGTGTTTTTTATCGACTTTTTGCGGCAATTTTTCAGCGCACAAAGCAAGCTGCAATATATGAGATGGGGTTGGATCGATTTACTCGCCAGTATCCCGGTCATTGAAGAATTCCGATTTTTGCGGATTTTTCAGATATTCCGTGTCATTAAAGTAATGCGTCACCTTAATGTGCATACCGTATTACTTAAATTGGTTGATAGAGATAGATCTGAACTGGCCTTCTCCAGTGCCTTGGTGATCACTTTCCTGCTTATGGCTTTAGGCCCAATTGGTATTTTGCATTTCGAAGGACAAGTTCCAAATTCCAATATTCAAAGTGCCGAAGATGCCATCTGGTGGGCGTTTGTTACCCTAACCACGGTTGGATATGGTGACTACTACCCTATCACCACTGGCGGACGCATTGTCGCAGCCATTTTATGTGTCGCAGGCATTGGACTGTTTGGCACTTTCTCGGGAATGGCTGCCAATTGGTTGCTGGGCAGAAAGGAACACCCAAGCAATCAAAAATAATCCCTTCAATTTAGCTTGAGCCTTACCAGTCAAGCACCTTTAGGTGTCTAAATTGATTGATGTTTTTATATTTATATAAGTGATATTTAGTAACATTCCTGAACTAAAAGGTGAACTGAAGTGAAACTATTAACAATGATAAGTATGATAATTTTAGCTACCAGTAGTTTCGCTGATGAAATGTTGATAGATAAGGATTGCAATCGAAATCAACTACAGAGTAGAAGCAATTGCGCGCTAAAAGCTTTACATAATTTACTTGAAAGCCCCCCGAAACCGATCACCATATCAACTCCTGATGGCCAACTTACTTTTTCTTCAGAACAACTTATGGCGCATGATTTGTCAGTACTTAATTCGGAGCTGGGTCTGGAAGCCGATTCTCAATTAGTATTTGATCGAGACAAACTGGCTAGGAGCAAGAACAAATCTCAGAAAGGCGGTGAAAACCTATCTGTTAAGGCAGTAGATTTAGAAGAATTCGCAGCCATAGAAAAAATTGTTGCCATCGCAAAGGAACATCAAATAGTAATGATAAATGAAGCCCATCATGTTTCAATGCACCGCTTTTTTGCTAAAAACCTTGCTTTAGCGCTCAGAAAAATAGGATTTACTCACATAGCAGCAGAAACCTTTTCTGACTTAAGTTCGTTAAAGTCGTCCGGATACCCAACAATTGAAACAGGTGTTTATACTTCAGATCCAGAATTTGGCGATTTCATTAGAAGTGCAGCTTTAGCTGGCTATAAGTTTGTTAAGTACGAAGCGGCTGGTAATAAAAGAGAATTTGAGCAAGCCCAAAATATAGCTCAAGCTTTGCAAAAAATGCCTAATGCAAAAATTTTAGTTTATGCGGGATATGGTCACATAAAAGAAAATGTAAGCTCTCAAGGACAAGAATGGATGGCAGCGCAATTTAAGAAGTTTACTGGCATCGACCCGTTAACAATTGACCAGGTCAGTGGCACTGCTCGTTATGAGGATGAACTAACAGATCCCACATACAAATTTGTTGAACCTTATCTTGAAACTCAATCACTTGTATTTAAGAATAAAAACGACGAATGGTTGGTTTCAACTAGCTATTCTGAAGCCGTTGATTTAACGGTATTCCATCCCAGAGAGGAAATAGTTAATGGACGAGCAAATTGGTTAGTTAATAAAAAAGACAGACAACTTTATAGGGCTACTCATTTACCGAAGGAAAGGCCTATCGCAGTTAAAGCCGTCATTGAAGACGAATGGAATGAAAAAGGAATAAAATCAATTCCCATGGATCAAATATTGCTTAAAGACAGTGAATCTATTGCTAACTTATATCTGCCTCCTGGTAATTATCGTATATTAATTGACTCATTATCGGGAAAGAAGTACTCCTCCAAAACGATCTTAATTAGTAATTAGAGCTTCCAGGATTGATTTTAGGTATTTTTGCATCATATTGGTTGCAGCTGGAGTCTAAAAAATCACATATAAATTCAATGAGAATGATTCAAAATCCACGCCTATGAAACTTTGTCCCGCCATTCTTCTTTACTAATCTCGGTCAATTTCTTATTTTTCAGAATCATTATTCGGTCCGCCGATTGTATAGTTTCGGCCCGGTGTGCCACGATAATCCTCGTAATATTCATGTGCTTTACCGCTTCATTGATTAGTGACTCGGTTTTGATATCTAAATGGGAAGTTGCCTCATCAAGAAACAATATTTGCGGATTGCGATATAACACCCTTGCTAAAAGTACTCTTTGTTTTTGGCCTCCTGACAGAGTTGTGCCCATATCCCCGATTAACGAATTATACTGCATTGGCATTGCCATTATGTCATCGTGAATTGCAGCCAATTTAGCGACTCGTAGGACTTTTTCGAAATCCACATCAGGTTGAAAAAAACAAATATTTTCTCTAGGCAGTGTTGATCTTTGTGTAAAAAACAATCGGCATAGCATCAAGGTATAATGGTTTCGCCAAAAATCGTTATACCGAAGGTGATGCAATGCCACGAACAATGCTAACAGATAATGCTTGGGAAAAGTTAAAAAATGTGCTCAAAGAAAGTGGGCGGGTTTACAATAAATATGAACACAGAAATACGCTGGAAGGCATTCTTTATCGAATGCGCACAGGTATACAGTGGCGAGATTTACCTCCTGAGTTTGGTCTATGGAATACCATTTTTCGGCGGTTTAACTTATGGTCGAAAAAAGGTGTTTTAGAAAAATTGTTGAGCACTCTGGCGAAGGAAAGTGATACAGAGTGGCTGTTCATCGATGGCAGTATTGTCAAAGCCCATCAGGATAGTGCTCGAAGTGGTCGCAAAGACGAAGAAGCAATAGGCAAAAGCCGAGGCGGTAACTCGACTAAAATCCATTTGGCTGTCGATAGCGGCGGATTGCCAGTTTATTTTGAATTGTCGGGTGGTCAAGTTAACGATATTGTCCATGCAGAGAGTTTGATTAATCATGCATCTACGGCACAGCATGTTATTGCAGGCAAGGGCTACGACAGCGAGGTTTTAAGGGACTTTATCGAAAATAAGGGCAGTCAATCGCAGATACCAAGGAAGCAAAATAGCCGCATCGGAAATAGCCAAATGGACTGGTGTTTATACAGGTACCGACACCTTGTTGAAAATGCCTTTATGAAGATAAAGAAATACAGAGCCGTTGCCACTCGGTATGACAAATTGGCGAGGAACTATCGCAGCATAGTCGCTCTGGCCTTTGTCATGATGTGGCTACCAATGTATTGCGATTGAAATATAAACAAAGATCAACACTGTCTAGAGAAAACCTTCACTGAAGCATCTGAATTATTCGATGAAAGTATCGGTTCTCAAATCGCGGAAATGGTCAGTAAAACGGTTCTAAAATTACAATAAAAGTTACGACAAAAACGCCTACAAAAGTGTGATTATAACACTAAAAACACTCTAATTTCTGTGCCCAGATTTTCAAATCGGTCTCAATCGTTGTAAAAATTGATAAAACGGGCATTCAATCAAAATAAAATATAAATCTATAATATCAATTAGTTACGAAGTATACCGATTAACACCATTTGCAAACATTCAGGCAGGTTAAGCCTCCCAAGCTTTCACTTACCGCTTCAACATCTGCAACGCAAACAATGCAACCAATAAGCTCGGTGTTAATGCTCCGAGCACGGGCGGGAAGTTGTATACCATGCTTAAAGGCCCAAAAACTTCGTTAACAATGAAGAAGCCAAAGCCGGTTAGCACACCTAATATAATTCTGGCTCCTGTTGTCACTGAGCGTAGCGGGCCAAAAATAAAAGATAACGCCAGCAATAGCATGACTCCAACCGAGACCGGTTGCAGTAGTTTCCTCCAGAATGCCAGCTGATAACGGTTAGCGTCCTGACTGTTGTTTTCCAGATATTGGATATAGCTGTACAAGCCCTCAATGGATAACGCTTCCGGTTTAATGATCGCTACCCCCAACTTGTCGGGCGTTAAGCTTGATAACCACTGCTCTTCAGTTTTTTTAGAACTCTTTATCTGCTCACCAATTTGTGTACTGCCCACTCTTTTCAACTGCCACTCTTCGCCGTTAAAAGTGGCTGATTTTGCAGTGGTAATAGTGGTGAGTTGTAAATCTTCAGAGAAATCGTAAATCGTAATATCGCGAAGTTCATCCCTGTTAACCACTTCCCCAATACTCACAAACTTGTCACCGTCTTTTGCCCAGGTCAGCTTGTCCGACGCGAACAAATTACCGCCGGAAATCGCCTGAGCTCGAATTTCTTTGGCTTTGGTTTCGGTCATAGGCGCAACCCATTCCCCCAATGCCATAATAAACAGCACCATCAACAACGCACTTTTCATTGCCGATTTAATGATGGCTAAACGGCTCATGCCCGAAGCCTGCATCACTGTTAATTCGCTGGAACTGGCCAGAAGCCCCATGCCAATTAAGCCTCCCAACAAGGTTGCCATAGGGAAGAACTGCTCAATATCACGAGGTAAACTCAGTAAAACGTAAACGCCGGCAACCGTCATATCGAAGCTACCACTGCCAATATGGCGTAGTTGCTCGATAAACTTGATCAAACCGCTTAACCCAATCAGAACCGAAAGGCTAACGAAAGTCGTACCCAGCAAGGTTCTTGCAAGGTACATATCAATAATACTAAACATGTCCTTCCCCCTGATTATGATGTTTCCCTCTGAGACGAGCTCGAATCCTTACGCCAAATGATCGCTCTTTCAGGATCAGGAGCGCCCCAATGGCAAGAATAACCATATGCACCCACCACACGCCCAAAGCAGGTGGGATCTTGCCATCTTCCAACGCCTTTCGACTCGCCATCATCAGCAGGAAATAACCGAGGTACAACAACAAAGCCGGAAAGATCTTGCCAAATCGACCCTGACGCGGATCGACGGTGCTCAAAGGAACAGCTATCAACACCAGAAACGGGATAGATAGAGGAATCGCCAAACGCCACTGGAATTCAGCTGTAGCAGCAAGCGAGTCTTCTTCTAATAACTGCGACGTTGGATAGGCCGAGAGCTTGCGCCGTTGCTGTTCAGCTTCCTGCTCTGCGATCTGAATCTGATATTTCTCGAATTGAACGATATGAAAATCATTCTGGCCTTTTTCACCTTCGTACTGAGAACCATTAGTCAGCACTAACTTTTGGGAACCATCTTTATTTTCTTCAACATAGCCACCTTCAGCGTAAACAACCTGAATATCCTGACTCGCCGATTCAGCATCATGTTGCGCCAAAAAGACTTTCTGCAATTTGTTGTCGCTGGTGATATCGTGCACAAACATCACCGCGCGCTTATTCGAGGTTTCTTCAAAACGACCCGGAATCAACGCTATCAAGCCCGCTTCTGTTGCGACTCTATCCTCCAACTGATACTGGGTTTCTACCGACAAAGGCGCTATCCACAGAGTAAGAACCCCCGTCAACATAGCAAACAGCAAGGCCAACACCATCATCACTCGGGCAACATACCATTCACTAACGCCACAGGCTCTCATCACTGTCATTTCGCTATCAACGTACAAACGCCCGTGCGCCAACATAATGCCGAGGAAAAAACTTAAAGGAAGAATAAGTGCTGCCAGAACCGGCATTTTTAATGCTAAAAAACCAAGCACCAAACTGGCAGGAATATCGCCGTCAGAGGCATCAGCAAGAACTCGCACAAAGCGCTGAGTAATAAAAATGGCCATTAACACCAGGAATACAGCAAATTGTGACTTTATGGTTTCTCGAAGTAGATACTTCAGTAGTAACACGTTATCTCCTGGCCTATCAATTTAGCGCCCCCAAACACCTGATTTTAGTGTTTGAGAAGCAAGAAAACAGGGTTTTTTAGTGGAATGCCTAGAAATTTCAAGTAAACTTACCGTTTTTATATATTTGTCTGGTCATAGGTCAGCGTCACTCAGCACTATCATCATGGCTTTGGACGTTGAAATTTAAGGGCTAAAGCACTCCGGGCGTAGTGATTATCTCTGCCTGAGTTGAGCATTGCAAACAATAACTTATCCTTCCATTGGATATGTCGTATCAATGACCAGTTTTTAATTATAGCAATAACCCGACAGTAAACAGTGAGGTTGGCGTCGAGCTATTTGAGGAATCCCTATGGAATTCAATGTAAAAAGCGGCAGTCCTGAAAAGCAGCGTAGTGCCTGTATTGTTGTTGGTGTCTTTGAACCCCGACGTTTAACACCCGTTGCCGAACAATTGGACATCATCAGCGAAGGTTACATCAGCAATCTATTACGCCGTGGCGATTTGGAAGGCAAGGCCGGACAAATGCTATTACTTCACCATGTTCCTAACGTGCTAAGCGAACGCATTTTATTAGTAGGATGTGGCAAAGAGCGTGAGTTAGACGAACGTCAATATCGCCAAATCATCAAGAAAACCATCAGCACACTCAATGAAACCGGTTCAATGGAAGCGGTCTGCTTTTTGACTGAATTACATGTAAAAGGTCGCGACACCTATTGGAAAGTACGTCACGCCGTTGAAACAACCAACGAAGCGCTGTACAACTTTACGGCCATGAAATCCCGTAAAGACGAAGCTCGCCGTCCTCTACGTAAAATCGTGTTTAATGTGCCTACCCGTCGTGAACTCACAACCGGTGAGCGAGCGATTGAACACGGCATGGCAATTTCTGCTGGCATCAAAACCACGAAAGATGTCGCCAACATGCCTCCCAATATTTGCAACCCAGCCTATTTACGTGATCAGGCAATGGAAATTGCAGAACAGCACGACAACCTGACCATTGAAGTGATTGATGAAGCTCAAATGGCAGAGTTGAATATGAATTCCTACCTGGCTGTCGGACGAGGCTCTCAAAATGAGTCGATGATGACTGTTATGCACTACAAAGGCGGCGTACCAAGCCAAAACCCTGTCGTGCTGGTGGGTAAAGGGCTCACCTTCGATTCAGGCGGCATCTCTCTGAAAGGAGGAGATGGCATGGACGAAATGAAATACGACATGTGCGGCGCCGCATCTGTTCTTGGAGCCATGCAGTCTATCGCCCAAATGAAACTGCCGATCAACGTCATTGGTGTATTAGCGGGCTGTGAAAACATGCCCGACGCGAATGCTTACCGACCGGGCGACATTCTGACAACCATGTCAGGACAAACCGTGGAAGTATTAAATACCGACGCCGAAGGCCGTTTGGTGTTGTGCGATGCCCTTACCTATGTAGAACGTTTCAGCCCCGACGTGGTCATTGATGTGGCAACGCTCACTGGCGCTTGTGTCGTTGCCTTGGGCAAACACGCGACAGGTATGCTGAGTAACCACAATCCTTTGGCTCATGAACTCATCAATGCTTCCGAGCAAAGTAGTGATCGCGCATGGCGCTTGCCGCTTTGGGATGAATATCAGGAGCAATTGGAAAGCCCATTCGCAGATATGTCCAATTTAGGCGGACGCGCTGCCGGAACGATCACTGCGGCATGTTTTCTGTCTCGCTTTACCCGCAAATACCATTGGGCGCATTTGGATATAGCTGGTACAGCCTGGATTAGCGGCGGCAAGGAAAAGGGCGCCACAGGTCGTCCTGTTGCCATGCTGGCTCAATATGTGATGAATAAAGCTGGTGTAGAGACCGAAGACTAAACCATGCCAGCAGCTATTTTTTATCTTTTGCCTGAAGAAACTTCGCAAGCCGACAGCGAACAACAACGATTGCTGGCTTATGCTTGCGATGTGGCTGCTCGTTGTTATCGCAACCGCCAACGAGTATGGGTGCAATGTCAGGATCAACAGCAAGCGGAAGCCTTCGACGAATTGCTATGGCAACGTCCTGTTGATGCTTTTGTTCCCCATAACCTGGTTGGAGAAGGTGCAGGAAACTCACCTGTTGAAATCAGTTGGAATAAGGAAGGCAAATCGCCACCTCGTGTAAACAGCCCTGTACTGATCAATTTAGCCGAGCTCTTTCCATCGTTCGCGAATCGTTTCCAATTCGCTTACGATTTCGTCCCATCGCAAGAGACTCAAAAACAACAGGCAAGAGTACGTTACAAACACTATCGTGCGGCAGGGTATGAACTCAATACCATCCCCGCCGACCAGATTAATGAGAATAACAATGGATAAAACGTTTAATCCGCAAAATATTGAACAAGCACGTTACCAAGATTGGGAAAGCAAAGGATATTTTGAAGCCAGTGGCACTGGCAGTCCTTACTGTATTTTACTACCACCTCCCAACGTAACGGGCAGCCTGCACATGGGGCATGCATTCCAGCATACCATTATGGATGCCTTAACCCGTTACCACCGCATGAAAGGTGACAACACCTTGTGGCAAGCAGGTACAGACCACGCAGGTATCGCAACCCAAATGGTTGTAGAGCGTCAACTGGCTGCTGACGGTAAAACCCGTCACGATCTGGGACGCGAAGCATTCGTTGAAAAAATCTGGGAATGGAAAGAGCACTCTGGCGGTACTATCACTAGCCAAATGCGTCGCTTGGGCGATTCCTGTGACTGGAATCGTGAAGCCTTCACCATGGACGAAGACCTGTCCAAAGCCGTTACCGAAGTGTTCGTTAAGTTGCACGAAGAAGGCTTAATTTATCGCGGCAAACGTCTGGTTAACTGGGATCCGGTTCTTCACACAGCGGTTTCCGATCTGGAAGTATTAAACGAAGAAGAAAACGGCCACATGTGGCACATGCGCTACCCATTGGCAGACGGTAGTGGCGAATTGATTGTTGCCACTACTCGTCCAGAAACCATGTTGGGTGATACCGCCGTTGCCGTAAACCCGGAAGATGAGCGCTACCAAGCCTTTATCGGAAAAGAAATCAAACTGCCCATTACAGGCCGTTTAATCCCGGTTGTTGCCGACGAACATGCCGATCCTGAATTCGGAACAGGTTGTGTAAAGGTCACTCCAGCTCACGATTTCAACGACTATGAAATTGGTAAGCGTCACAACTTGCCGATGATCAACATCTTCACTGCCGATGCCAAATTGAACGACGAAGCGCCGGAGCACTTGCGGGGTCTGGATCGTTTCGATGCACGTGAGAAAATCGTAGCCGAATTAGATGCCGCCGGCGTATTGGTTAAGGTTGTAGATCACAAACTTAAAGTGCCTCGTGGCGACAGAACGGGCGCGGTTATCGAACCGTATCTGACCGACCAGTGGTATGTAAAAGTAGAACCATTAGCCAAGCCAGCGATTGAAGCGGTAGAAAACGGCGACATCAAATTCGTACCGGAAAACTGGAGCAAAACCTATTTCCAATGGATGTACAACATTCAGGATTGGTGTATTTCCCGTCAATTATGGTGGGGACACCGTATTCCAGCCTGGTACGACAGCGACGGTAATGTCTACGTGGGTCGCACAGAAGAAGAAGTGCGCAGTAAGCACAGCTTGTCAGCAGATATTGCATTAACACAAGACAACGACGTTCTGGACACCTGGTTCTCGTCAGCATTGTGGCCATTCGCCACGATGGGATGGCCAGAAAAAACACCTGAACTGGAAACCTTCGTACCTTCATCTGTGTTGGTAACTGGTTTCGATATCATCTTCTTCTGGGTTGCCCGCATGATCATGATGACCATGAAGTTCACTGGCAAAATCCCATTTAAAGAAGTCTACATTACTGGCCTGATCCGCGACGAACAGGGCAATAAAATGTCGAAATCCAAGGGTAACGTCCTCGATCCTATCGATTTGATCGACGGTATCGATCTGGATTCCCTGGTGAACAAACGCACAGCCGGAATGATGCAACCCCAATTGGCAGAGAAGATCAGTAAACGTACTCGCAAGCAGTTCCCTGAAGGTATTGCTGCACACGGCACAGATCCTTTGCGTTTCACCTTCCTGGCGATGGCTTCAACCAGCCGCGACATCAATTTCGATATGGGTCGCGTTGAAGGTTATCGTAACTTCTGCAATAAGCTATGGAACGCATCACGTTTCGTGCTGATGAACACAGAAGATCAGGATACCGGCAAACAAGGCGGAGAAATGGAATTAAGTCTGGCAGATCAATGGATCTGGGCGAAGTTCCAAAATGCAGTAAAAGACTTCGAACAAGCGGTTTCGGAATATCGCTTCGATATCGCCGCTCAAACCGTTTACGAATTTACCTGGAACCAGTTCTGTGACTGGTATCTGGAATTAACCAAACCTGTGCTTAACAGCGATACCAGTAGCGAAGCGCAAAAGCGTGGCACTCGCCATACCTTGGTTAATGTACTGGAAAACCTGTTACGTTTGTTGCATCCATTTATGCCATTTATCACGGAAGAAATCTGGCAACGTGTTGCACCACTTACCGATGTCAGCGATGTGAACAGCATCATGGTACAAGCCTTCCCGATTATCGAAGACAGCAAGCAAAACAACAAGGCGTTGCAAGATGTCGAGTGGCTGAAAACCTTTATTGTGGGTATTCGTAACATTCGTGGTGAAATGGATATTTCTCCAAACAAGCCCGTTCCTGTATTGCTTCGCAATGCTTCAGAAGAAGATCAGCGTCGCGTGAAAACATGTCACAGCTTCCTGTCTACACTAGCCAAACTAGAGCAAGTGACAGTATTAGCCTCAGGCGAAGCAGCACCCGCATCGGCAGCGGCTTTGGTAGGCGAAATGGAAGTGCTTATTCCAATGGCAGGGCTTATTGATAAAGAAGCCGAATTAGCGCGTATTAGTAAAGCTCTGGATAAAATATCCAAAGACTATGCTCGCACTGAAGGCAAGCTGTCGAATGAAAGCTTTGTAGGTAAGGCTCCAGCAGATGTCATTGAAAAGGAAAAAGCCAAACTGCAAGAGTTCAAGATGCAGATGGACAAGCTAAAAGAACAGCACGATAGTATTTCCGCTCTTTAACACGAGCGAGTAAATCAACCCGCCTTTTATAAGACTGCGGCACAACAGATTCTCTGGTTGTGCCAAAACAGTATAAAAAACAATCAACAGCCGTATGGTTTGCACTATACGGCTGATGTATTATTAACCAATTGTACATTCTGCAATCAATACATTGCAGATGTTAGCAGTTGGGAATATCTCCCTCTGAATGATTGCTGACAATCATTTCAGTTCTGCTGAGTCAATCCATTAGTATGATCTATAGGTAGTTGGATAGATGAAGGCACGACATTTAAAGCCGTCTTTAATAGACGAGGCTAATGCATCCAGACGCACTCTGAACGATAGAGGGCATTATCATGAGCTATAAATATCAAAAAGCGACGATTGCCGAAATTGTAAAAGTGTATCGTTCCATCCCTGAGTTTTCTCATTTCAAAAGCTTAGCCGACTTGAAGAAACGGCTAGCGGGCAAACCTCATTTGATCCTCGCCGCCTATGACTGCGGCGAAGTGGTTGGGTTTAAAATTGGCTACGGTAAAAACAACAGGGAATTCTATAGTTGGCTGGGAGCAGTGAACCCGACGCATCGAGGTAAAGGCGTTGCACATGGCTTACTCAATGCTCAGGAACAATGGGCGAAAACTCAAGGTTTTCAGATTATCAGTGTTGCATCCACTAATCGCTTCCCGTCCATGATGCGCATGTTGTTACGACAACACTACAAGATCGTGAATTTTGAGCAACGTTCTAATCCAGATAACAACAAAATCCACTTTTCTAAATCACTGATTTAAAGCCTGGATTGCTAATGGCGTAGAAAAAAGAACAGGCATGATCACTTGAGAAATCGACTGCATGCTGAATTGATTTCAGCACCTATGAAAGAAACCATGAGAGATGCGGATATTCATCAGCATGACGATAATACTCGGTATACCGAAAAGAGTGAGCACTTGTTAAAACTGCTTACGATCCGCGTCGGTAGCAGCCTCATTACATTCACCGCGAATTTCAAACAAGCCTCGCTCTATATAGCTGCCTAATTGGATATAACCCTCTCGACAATAGCCATTTTGAGTTAATCTCAATTCTAAGGCTTCAATGATCAGATCCTGCAATCTTTCACGATGCGCTATTCCTTGCCGCCCCGGAGCTTGTCTTTCCATCAAACCCGGATGGCTATAATGCCCCACACCTTTACCGCCCTCTGGAGACGTGAATACAAAGAGCTTTGTGCCATCCGCTTTAATACTGGTAATAAATACCCCGTGTACTTTGCTGGTTCGAGAATTTGAACCACAGGCTGCCATTGCTAATATCAGTATTAACAGCAACAACGTATGTCGAACAGGAAGAAAAATAGGGCGCATAAAAAAATGGACGAGCTCAAAGATGCCTTAATACAACAACTTTTTGCAGCATCTTTCAACCCTGTGGCACAATTGACACTTCATTTATTAAGAGGAAACGACATTGTCTGATTTGCCAAACTGTCCTAAATGCCAATCTGAGTACACCTATCAGGATGGAAATCTGTTTATTTGCCCAGAGTGTGGTCATGAATGGTCTGCGGACGGTTCCGGTGCAGATGACGACGCACCTGTGATCAAAGACTCCGTAGGCAATGTGTTACAAGACGGCGACACAGTTACCGTTATTAAAGACTTAAAAGTGAAAGGTTCTTCATCTGTAGTGAAAGTAGGCACAAAAGTGAAGAACATCCGTTTAGTCGGCGGCGACCACGACATTGATTGCAAAATCGATGGCATTGGAGCCATGAAACTAAAATCGGAATTCGTTAAGAAAGCTTAAGTCTATTCCCCGAATGAAACCACTCACTCAAGAACAAGCAACCCGTTATAGCAGACACATCATGTTGCCGACGATGGATTGGGAAGGTCAGGAAAAGTTACTCGCTTCCCGGGTTCTTTTAATCGGAGTGGGTGGATTGGGATGTGCTGTTGCACAATATCTTGTCGCCGCCGGAATCGGTCATCTGATTCTGGTGGATGACGACAAGGTAGAACTATCCAATCTACAACGTCAGGTTCTACATACTGAGCATAATGTGGGTGAGTTCAAGGTTCACTCGGCTCAGGCAAGGTTACAAGCCATGAATAGCGATTGTGACATTCAAACCTTCACGCATCGTCTTAATAAAGCTGAATTGATAAAGCTGGCAGGGGAAGTTGACCTGTTTGTTGATTGTAGCGATAACCTCGCCAGCCGAAATTTACTGAATGAGGTGAGTGTCGACTCACAAACCCCTTTAATTACAGGCGCAGCCATTCGCATGGAAGGCCAGGTTTGCTGTTTTATTCCAGATTCAACACCACCGTCCCCCTGTTATGCCTGCTATAGCCGGCTGTTTGGAGAGCAAGAGCTTTCCTGTATGGAGGCCGGAGTGTTAGCGCCCTTAGTCGGTATCATCGGTGCCATGCAGGCATTGGAAGCCGTAAAGCTTTTATCTGGCGTAGCGAATGTTCAAGCAGGAAAACTGATGCATTTTGATGCCGCGACAAGCCAATGGCGTGAAATGTACATCCAACATTATGATCAGTGCCCAATTTGTGCTGGTTGATTCCTGCCTTTCCGCTTAACCATTCAAAACTAGAATTAATACCAAAAATTTAATCAATTTTTATGATTAAAAATTCCCCCTTATTTTACTTATACCTTCACTTATTTCCCCATTATTCAGGATTAACTGGGTCGTTGAAGGTTATAGCTCTCAACTCATAAATTAAACGTTTAAGACACCTCAAATAAAGAGATCTCAAACAGGACGAGCCTTGCGCGCATTTCCTGACCAATTGGTCAAATAGTAAACAATTCAAATTGAATTTTCCTCACAATTTTATTCGTCTAAAAAATGCCATAAGAGAATTGAAATAATTCAGTCAAGGTAAAATAATTATACTCAATGAGCCATAGGTATATTTCTAAGCATGTTTAACGAAATACCGTCAAATATCGCTTAAATGTAGAAAAAACTCATTAAAAAGCATTAAAAAAACAAATATTAAAATTATTAAAAAACCATATGCCAAATAAAAACAACATATTGGCATGAAATAACAAGTGTAAAATTGAAGGTAGAAAAAATGAAAACTAAAATCGGTATGATAGCCGCGGCCGTCTGTGCTGCATCACAAACCTTTGCAATCTCATCGGCGTTCGCAAATGATCTCTTTATTTCAGAGTATGTTGAAGGCAGTTCCTACAACAAAGCACTGGAATTTTATAATCCCGCGGATACTGCTGTAGATTTATCCTCCGCAGGTTATCAACTTGCCAGATATTCCAACGGAACGACAACTCCAGCCTATATCTCACTCTCAGGTACAGTGCCCGCCAAAGGCACTTTTGTGATAGCACACACCAGTGCCGCAACAGCAATCCAGAATGTTGCCAACCAGCTGTCAGGTTCTATTAGCCATAACGGTGACGATGCTTACGTATTATTCAAAAACGGTTCGCCAGTTGATTCTTTTGGACAAGTAGGGGTTGACCCCGGTTCAGCCTGGGGTAGTGGCACTAGTTCAACAGTCAATAACACATTGCGCCGCTCGACTTCCACAACCTCTGGCGATCCGATTTATAACGATGCATTTAACCCTGCGTCAGAATGGCAAGGTGCAGGCAATGACGCATTTGATGATTTAGGTTCATTCGTTGGTTCCGGTGGAGGTAGCGGCGGTGGTTCAGGTGGAACGGGTGGCGGATCAACCGTTTGTAATGACCCATACACCCCAATTCACGAGGTTCAGGGTTCAGGAGCAGCAACACCATTAACGGGCGAATTGGCTGTTGAAGGTATCGTCACTCACGACGTTCAGACAGATCTTGGCGGCTTCTATGTGCAAAGTGCCATTGGCGAAGAAGATGCCGATGCCAGTACATCAGAAGGTGTGTTTGTCTACACGGGAACCAGTCCTCAGTCCGTTAATATTGGCGATAGAGTACGTGTTGTTGCGACACCAGCCGAAAGCTTTGGTTTAACACAATTAGGAGCCGTTAGCTCTGTCACCGTTTGCGCATCAAACCAGACTTTACCAGCCGCAACGCCTGTCTCATTACCTTTTGCAGCCGCAGATAGCGCAGAAGCCTATGAAGGCATGCTGGTCAGCTTCTCTGGATTAACCGTTAACGAAGTCTATAACCTGGGACGCTACGGTGAGGTGACATTGTCTAATGGTCGTCGCATGATACCAACTCAAGTTGCCGCTCCAGGCGCAGCCGCTAACGCAGTTGCAGCACAAAATGCCTTGAACAAGATTATTCTGGATGATGCTTCCACGATCCAGAATCCAGCAGTGATCCCGTTCCCGGCACCAGAATTGACGGCAAGCAACACGCTACGTGTAGGCGATACTGTTTCAATGGCGGAAGGTGTTATGCACTACGCCTATAGTGAATATCGCGTGTTTCCGGTCAGTGGCTTGCAATTCTTTGAGTCTAACCCTCGTACAATTGCACCAAGCCTGACCGCACAAGGTAATTTGAACATTGCCAGCTTTAACGTACTGAACTTCTTCAATACATTAAACATGCGCGGCGCAAATACCACTGAAGAATTTAATCGCCAAAAAGACAAGATCGTTGCAGCCTTGTCGACACTCAATGCAGATATCATTGGTTTAATGGAAATTGAGAACGATGGCTACAACAACAATAGCTCAATTAAAGAACTGGTAGACGCGTTGGATCAAGCCGACCCTGGGTATAACTGGGCTTACATCAACCCTGGTGTCAGCGCAATTGGTACAGACCAGATTGCAGTTGGCTTGATTTATCGCAGCTCTGTCGTTACCCCAACAGGTGGTGCCCAAATATTGGATAGCGGTAACTCGCCAAAAGATGGCAATGGGAATCCACTGTTCCTCGACACTAAAAACCGTCCAACTCTGGCGCAAAAATTCACGCTGAATGCCAATGGGCAGAGTGTTGTAGTTGCTGTTAATCACCTTAAATCAAAAGGTTCAGCCTGTGATGATGTGGGCGACCCGGATGTAGGTGATTTACAAGGTAACTGTAACGTGACCCGTACCAATGCGGCACAAGCTGTAGGAACCTGGCTCAATGCCCAGTACCCTTCCGATGCAGTGCTGGTGATTGGCGACATGAATGCATATGCCAAAGAAGATCCTATTATGGCCTTGGCTGGCAATGGTTATACGGAATTGTTTGAACATTTCAATAAAACCGATGCTTACAGCTATGTATTTAATGGCGAATCAGGCCAGTTAGATCACGCACTGGGCAACACCGCTCTGGTTGGAAAAGTAGTTGATATCACAGAGTGGCATATTAATACCGACGAACCGAAGGTATTGGACTATAACACTGAGTTTAAAACCGCTTCTCAAGTGAATAGCCTGTATGCACCCGATGCGTATCGTTCATCAGACCACGATCCAGTCGTCATTTCTCTGGATTTGTAAGGGTCATTGCTTGATTCATCCCTGTTTGATTTGCCCGGCAAACGCCGGGCTTTTTTGTTCTTGTATATATTGTTGTCACTATATGGCCTGGTATATGGAGAAAAGCCTGTTAACGATCCGTGTTTTTGGAATTCAAATATTGTATTTCAAGGATCTTTTTCTATTCACCACAACAGATAAGAACGTCTCAATTTGTACAAATAACAACCACAAGATAACACCATGATTACACATAGTTACAGTTGACAATAATCTGCAACAATTTGACAACGGTTAAATATTAACCCGATTTGAGTAATAAAACTCTTCGCGGATTCTTACTCATAACAATAAGTAAGATTACCGGAACCATATAAGCATTTGTTTTTAAAGCTTTAATAACGACATATTATGATTTTTTTTCAAACCTTCCTGCGTTAATCAATGTGTGCAGAATATGGACAGCGCTTAGATGAAAAAATAATAAATCAGCGCTCTATAAGAAAAAAACAAATGGTCGTTCATGTTAGGCAACGTTTGGAAGAAACAATGAAAAAACAAATCAGTGTAATCGCGGCGGCAGTTCTTGCGGCTACACAAGCTCAAGCAGTAACTGCAAATTTTGGCTGGGAAGATGGCAGTACCGTGCTCGGGCAATATGGCGCGGATCACATCCAACACAGCAACTCAATGCAACAAGCGTACACGGGTAGCTATTCTCTTTTAGTAGAAGATGTAGACCCTATCGATAATGGTACGCCACAAAGTTTTGTCGCCTGGGTTAATGGCCTGACCGACGGTGACACTGTTACCGTAAGCATGTGGGTTCACGACGACGCAGCGGATCGCCCTGCCGGTCGCATCTGGGGTCACTACACTAACGACGCTAGCAACATTGATTCTTACGCCGGTTCAGCTGGCGGCAACAGCACATATACCGACGGCTCAGGTTGGCAGCAAATCAGCTACACCTGGACTTTCGATTCCAGCAGCAACACTCGCGACGGCTTGGTTGTTGAATTCCGTGTTTACGACAGCGCGGATTTTACTACTGGTTCTTTATATGTTGATGATATTGAAATCACCAGCAGCGCAGGTTCTATCACTCTCCCTTCCGGTGAAGTCATCACTGGTGATACAGGTAGTGGTGACAACGGCGACAATGGAAGCGGCGATACTGGAGCTGGCGAACTGTACTTCTCTGAATATGTAGAAGGCAGCTCAAATAACAAAGCGCTGGAAATCTATAACCCTACAGGCGCAGACATTGATTTGGCAGCAAGCGGCTACTCGTTAGCACGTTTCTCTAATGGAGGCACAACGCCTGCCGATCTTGGATTAACAGGCACTATCGCAGCCAATGACGTATTTGTTTTAGCACATTCCAGTGCCGATGCAGCCATTCTTGCTGTAGCAGACCAAATTACCGGTTCACTCAGCCACAACGGTGACGACGCTTACGTTCTTTATAAAGATGGCGTAGCCATTGATTCATTTGGTCAGGTTGGTGTTGATCCAGGTTCCGCATGGGGCATAGGCGACTCTTCTACTGCCAACAACACATTACGCCGTTTAGCGAGCGTGACTGCTGGCGACACCATTGTTGATGACGCATTTGACCCTGCGGTTGAATGGCAAGGCTTTGGCAATGATGATTTCAGTGATTTAGGTAGCTACGGCGGTTCTACTGGTGGTGATACAGGTGGCGACACTGGTACAACGCTAACCTGCGGTACTGAATACACAGCTATTCACACCATTCAAGGTGCTGGCGCAGCCACTACTTTAACAGGTGAGCATGAAGTTGAAGCGGTTGTCACTGCCGACATGCAAGCCGGTATCAGTGGTTTCTACCTGCAAACAGCGGTTGGTGAAGACGATGGCAATGCAGCCACTTCCGAGGGTATTTTCGTTTACACTGGCAGCGCAGCTCAAACGATTACAGTAGGTGATCGCGTACGTGTTAAAGCGTCTGTTGGTGAATACAACGATATGACCCAATTGAGCAATGTAACCGCATTGACCGTGTGTGCGTCAGGCCAGGCATTGCCAGCTCCTGTTGAATTAAGCCTGCCATTTGCGGCTGCCGATAGTGCAGAACCAATGGAAGGTATGATTGTTAACTTCAATGGTTTAACAGTAAACGATACTTATAATCTGGGTCGTTATGGTCAGGTAACCCTGTCTAACGGTCGTCGTATGAACCCAACCCAAGTAGCAGCGCCAGGCGAAGCAGCATTAGCCGTTTCAGCTCAGAACGCTTTAAACTCTCTTGTTTTGGACGACGGTTCTAACGCTCAAAACCCAACGCCAATTCCTTTCCCGAATGGTGGTTTAACCGCAAGCAATACTTTGCGTGTTGGTGACACTGTTACCTTGTCTGCAGGTGTACTGCACTATTCTTACGGTGAATTCCGCGTTTACCCAATTGATCAAGCTCAGTTCACAGCATCTAACCCTCGTACTATCGCACCTGAGTTAGAAGCAGAAGGCAACTTGAACATTGCCAGCTTCAACGTACTGAACTACTTCAATACCATGAACGTTCGTGGTGCAAACACAGAAGAAGAATTTGCACGTCAGCGTGCCAAGATCCTCGCGGCAATTTCTGCTCTTGATGCTGACATTATCGGCTTGCTGGAAATTGAAAACGACGGCTACGGTGCAGACAGCTCAATTGCAGATTTGGTTGCTGGCTTGAACGAAGTAAATCCTGGCTACGAGTGGCAATACGTAAACCCTGGCGTTGCTCAGGTCGGTACTGACGCGATTGCTTCTGGCATAATCTACCGCAGCTCTGTTGTGGCTCCGGTTGGCGATGCACAGATTCTGGATAGCTCAAACTCTATCGTGGGTGAAGATGGTGAACCATTGTTCCTTGACTATGGTAACCGTCCTGCGTTGTCTCAAGCTTTCATGTTGTTGGAAAACAAGCAAACCCTTGCCGTTGCTATCAACCACTTGAAATCAAAAGGCACTTCCTCTACTTGTGCGGCAGCAGGTGATGCCGACAAAGGTGACGGCCAAGGCCATTGTAACCTGCGTCGTACCAATGCAGCTCAAGCAACAGGTGTATGGCTGAACGAATTGTTCCCTGAAATGCCTGTGATTGCACTGGGTGACTTAAACTCTTATGCGAAAGAAGATCCATTAACAGCATTTGCTGACAACGGTTTCGTTAATCTGTTCGAACATTTGAACATCGAAAACGCTTACAGCTATGTTTACTCTGGTGAATCTGGTCAGTTGGATCACGCTTTGGCTAACGCTTTCATGTTAGACAAGGTAGTAGATGTGACTGAGTGGCACATCAACACTGATGAACCTCGCATATTAGACTACAACACCGAATACAAAACTGACGAGCAGTTGGTCAGCCTGTATGCAGCAGACGCCTACCGTTCGTCGGATCACGACCCGGTTATCGTGTCTATCAATCTTGAAAAACCTTTCGATCCGAATCTGACCGACATCGAAATCGCGCCAGTAAGCGGCTTGTCGCACCATGACAAGAAGCACTTCACTGCGCGTGCCAACCATTGGTTGAGAGATGTTGCGAAGTGGCAAAGAGAAATCGCGAAGTTGGAAGCAGAAATTGCCGCTTTGGATCCGGAGAAAAAGGCTGAGAAGATCGCTCGCAAACAGGCTTCTATAATACAAAAACAAGCGAAGTCGGCGATCTATCAAAGTTTGGCAGACGCGACCCTATTCGCCGTTGACGGTACAGACACGCAAGTTATCACGGTTGTTCGTCAACTAGCACTGTCTGAACGCAATGAAGAAAAGCTATTACGTAAGCAATATCGCTTTGACAGAAAGAGCAGCACTGAAAAAGCTGCCAAGCTGGAAGCGAAAGCGGCTGCACTGATGGCAAAAGGCAAAACCCGAGCGGCAGAGAAGCTGCTTGCTCAGGCGGAATCCTTTAGAGCTAAAGCTGCTGTGTACAGCATCTTGGCTAACGTAATCTCTGCGTCTCTTGAAGTAGAGTAGTTCCCCGAAAGAAGCCCGGTTTTTACCGGGCTTTTTATTATCTAAAAAGCTTTGGAAATGGGCAGTGAATTAACTTTCCAGAGTCATTCAGGCACGGACTAGCACAACTCTCATATCGGTAGTGAGAGGTATCAAGTGATTTAGAAACAGGCGCCTGATCCAGGGTTCGCGCAGTAAGCGAGTCACTTCAACAGGCATCCTGATTAGAAAAACAAATATAAACATCAAACTTCGGCGATGCGGCAACAGCCGAAGATAAACATAGGTGCCACCTAATGACAGAGAACAAGTTAAACATCAAGCAAATGGTTTGCGCTATTGCGGCTACGTTTGTAGTCTCAACCAGCGTTCAAGCCGCCATACCGGCGGGATACTACAATTCCGTTAACATGTCATCGAGTACAGCAATGCATCAATCTCTACATGAGATTATTGATGACCATACTCGCTTCCCTTACACAGCCAGTACCACAGATACCTGGGATATCCTGGAACAGGCAGATACCGATCCGGACAACACAAACAACGTTATCGATATCTATAAAAACGCCTCTTACCCGAAACAGGGCGGCGGCAATACCATGTACAACCGTGAACACTCCTGGCCAAAATCCTATGGTTTCCCGGTAGATGGTAGCGACAACTACCCTTACACAGATACTCATCATCTGTTTATTGCTGACAGCGGCTACAACAGCAGCCGTAGCAACAAACCCTACGATTTCTGTAGCTCAGCCTGTACTGAAAAGTTCACCGACTTTAACAATAACCGTGGCGGAAGCTCCAGTGACTCAAACTGGACTGAAGGTTCATTCACCGCGGGTACATGGGAAACCTGGCGTGGTCGCCGTGGTGACGTTGCCCGTGCCTTGATGTATATGGCTGTGCGTTATGAAGGCGGTACACATAGCATTACTGGCATTGCTGAACCCGATTTACGCTTAACCGATGATAGAGCGTTAATAGAACAGTCCAATACAGGTTCTAACCAAACCGTCGCTTACATGGGTCTTAAATCGGTATTGTTGCAATGGCACATTGAAGATCCGGTCGATGATTTCGAACGTCGCCGTAATGACGCCGTTTATTCCCATCAAGGCAACCGTAACCCCTTTATCGATCATCCGGAATACGTAGCGTGTGTGTTCCAAAACACCTGTTCCGGCGGCGGAACTGGCGATACTACGCCACCAGCAGCACCCACTAACTTATCTGCCACTGGCGGCGCAGGCTTCGTAGAACTGGCCTGGACTGCGAATAGTGAAGCGGATTTGAGCGGCTACAATGTTTATCGTCGTTCAACACCTAACGGTGTATTCACTAAAGTGAACACGACGACCGTGACGACCTCAGCTTACACCGACAATAGCGTAGCAGCAGGAAGTACCTACTATTACGTTGTTTCAGCCGTTGATACATCATTCAATGAATCCAGCTACAGCACTCAAGCGACAGCAACAACCGATGGCAGCACCGGCGGTGGTGGCGGTGGCGGTAGCAACCCGGGCACAGCATGGATCAATGAATTCCACTACGACAATGACGGTACAGACACTGGTGAATTTGTAGAAATTGCCGGTGGCGCAGGTACTGACCTGACAGGCTGGAAAATCGTTGGCTATAACGGAAACGGCGGCTCATCCTATAAAACCGTGACTTTATCTGGAGTGATAGCGGATCAAGCCAATGGTTATGGTACTTTGCAGTTCGCTTTTACCAGCATGCAAAATGGTTCTCCTGACGGTCTAGCCTTGGTTGATGCCTCTGGCGCCGTGGTGCAGTTAATTAGTTACGAAGGTGTATTTACTGCTGTTGGTGGTGAAGCCAATGGCATGACGTCTGAAGATATCGGCGTAGCAGAAACCACAACAACACCAGTAGGTTATTCATTGCAATTGGCTGGCACTGGAAGCAGTTACAGCGATTTCGTATGGCAAGCGGCAGCAGCAAACACGGCTGGCCTACCGAATAATGGTCAATCATTTGCAGGTGGCGGCACCGTTGATACCACTCCTCCAGAAGTACCCATGAATCTGGTTGCTACGGGTGGTGATCAGGAAGTGGTATTGAGTTGGTCAGGCAACACAGAATCAGATTTTGCGGGATACAACCTGTATCGTCGTGATAATGGCGCTGCGACTTATACCAAACTGAATACCGCTCTGTTGACAGCAACAAGCTATACCGATGCAGGTTTGACCGATTCAACCACCTACCACTATGCCATTTCAGCGGTAGACACTAACGACAACGAATCAGCAATGAGCGCAGATGCTTCAGCGACAACCAATACTCCGGTTGTAGGTGGCAACGTTTGGATCAACGAGTTCCATTATGACAACCAAGGCGGCGATACCAATGAGTTCGTTGAAGTGGCAGGCACTGCGGGTGTTGATTTAACAGGCTGGAAATTGTTGGGCTACAACGGTTCAGACGGCAGTGTTTATAAAACGGTTTCTTTGTCTGGAAGCATCGTTAATCAAAGCAATGGCTTTGGCACCGCCAGTTTTGCCTTCACCGGAATGCAAAATGGCGCACCTGACGGCATCGCTCTGGTCAACGCAGCAGGCGAAGTGGTTCAGTTCCTGAGCTACGAAGGTACGCTAACTGCAACCAGTGGTGCAGCAACAGGCATGACATCCGAGAATGTCGGCGTTAGCGAAACCTCCAGCACAGCAGTGGGCAGTTCATTGCAATTGTCTGGCAGTGGTAGAACTTACGCAGACTTCATTTGGCAAAACCCGGCGTCTAACACCTCCGGTCAGCTGAATAACGGCCAGAGCTTTAATTAAGGTTATTGCTTGAGAGAAGAATCATATTGGTTCAGGTAACGAATACATTTTAGATAATAGATGCTCCTTGATCTTGTCTCTTTTGTTTAATACCTGAGCCTTAATGTGATGAGAGAGAAAAGCCCGACGATTGTGTGTCTCGTCGGGCTTTTTATATTGAGCTTTATTTAATTACTGAAATTGTAAATAAAATTAAATTTTATTTATTGTAGTAATCAAGTTAACCGCATAATCCTGCGTAACGGCAAAAATCAGTGCAATTAACTTCACATTCAGAAACCGGTGGTTTCGCGTAAAGCGCTCCTGAAGAAATACCCGCAACAATAGCCAATGCCAATATTAATTTCTTTTTCATAAGAATTTCCTTTTGTTTTCCATTTGTTGTAAATAATCCTTTTTCAATATATCGTTGTTTTTATAGAAGTCAATCACCAAAAAATATTTTATGCTTATCCTAAAACAAACCATTAAAATAATTTCACTTTTTTCATTTTTCTCAATTTTGACATTTTTTTTAACAAATAAATGGCATGAGAATTCCATGATCGAATATGGAAATTTTGAATATTATGTAGCACCTGGATACGTTAAAGTATATGGCGTAGAGTGGTGTGAGTTCTGCAAAAAGACCAAGGATTCCCTTGATAAACTAGGCGTTAGCTACACCTTTTTAGACGTAGACAAGGATATTATCAGCAAGCAGCATTTCAAAGAAATAGGAGGTAGTGCTTACCCCCTAATATTAACAAGCAATTTCTTAATTAAAGGTTACAATGAAAATGTAATTAATGAAAAGTTCTCAAAAGAAAACCAAAGTAAAAAACGGTAAAATTTAAACTCAAAATTAAAAACAAAACATTTAATTTGTTAAAAAATGTTTTTTAACGATCAGGATTAAATTAATTATTAATTTAATAAGGTTTCTTTAAAAATGAGCTTGTACCGTTTGAACTATCCAGCTTTTTAATTGCACTTCTGACATTGCGCCGCTCATTCTCGCGACTTCTTTGCCACCAGCAAATAAAATCAATGTTGGAATACTGCGAATACCTAATTCCGCACTCACTTGCTGTGCGATTTCGGTATTCACCTTGGAAAACAAAATAGATTCTGTTTCGCCGGCTACTTTGGCAAAAGCAGGAGCCATCATCTGACAAGGGCCACACCAGGAAGCCCAAAAGTCCACTAATACCGGCATATCGTTCTTTTCGATATAGCGATAAAAATTGCTGTCATTTAATTCAGCAGGGCTATGAGTATGCAACTGCGCACCGCATTTGCCACACTTGGCATCCAGATGAGATCTGTCATCCGGTATGTTATTGGTCGCGCTACAGGATGGGCAAACGATATGCATGGGAATTCTCCGAAAACGAAAAGCTAATCAAGACTGCAACAAAGACTAATACTTTCGCTGGAATTATCAATGCTCGATATGCTCAGCATGAAACGACTACACTCGAGACACGCCATCAAATCGAACCTTCAAATTCACCATTTAACACACTTAAAAAGAAAGTGTTAAGCTGTGAGAAATCATTTTCAGCCTTTGCGATCTAAGCTGATGCTATTTTCTGGATATGGTTTTCTGACTATGCATTGCCTGGATACAGTTGCATAAGCCAATCATTCACCCCAATATAATGCGAGTACATGAAGAGCAACCTGAACGCAGGAATTCCACCACTTTGAACACCATCCTTATTACTGGCGCAGGACGAAGATTAGGGCTCTATCTGACCGAAGCCTTTTTGCAACAAGGCTGGAATGTTATTGCATTCACTCGCTCTGGCTCAGAAGCCCTGAATAATCTCGATTCAAAGCACCTGTTCCAGTTTGAATTGCCCACTTATAGCCAACAAGAACTCTCGGCCGCATTGACTCAAATTAAACAGCAATTCGGAACGATACAGGCGGTTGTTCATAATGCTTCTGTCTTTGAACAGGATGATAAACACAAGCTTGATGCCTTTGCGTTTTATGAACAACTGTTCCATGTTCATATGCGCGTGCCTATGGCGATCAACGAATTATCCGCAGAGCTATTAGCTAACGAACAAACAGCGGGAAATATCATTCATATCACTGATATCTACGCCGACAATCCAAACGAAGCCTATAGCATGTATTGCTCGACCAAAGCAGGGCTGGAAAACTTGAATAAGAGCTATGCCAAGAAGTTCGCACCGGGTATTCGTGTGAATAGTATCGCTCCGGGGCCCATGATGTTTTTAGAGGAACATTCGGAACAAGAGAAACAAACCGTTGTCAGTGAAACGCTATTACCGATGGAGCACGGCTTTAAGCCTGTCTTAATGGCGATCAATGCCATTCTGAAAAACCACTATATGACGGGGTCATGTGTCAGAGTAGACGGGGGCAGAGCGATTAAGCGAGGTTAGAGTTATTTAACTTGCGCGAAGCATCCACTTAATTCAATACCCCAGATAGATTCGATAGGGGTAGGGACATTTCTGCCCCTCCCTCCGAACCGTACGTGCGGTTCTCCCGCATACGGCTCTCCAGTTAGTAGTTTCCACATCGGGACCGGCTCGCTCTTTCCCACGCTTCATTCATGGTGAAAAGCCCAAGTTTTGCAAAGTAGGCATTAGGCCAACGCTTATGGTCTTCGAGTGTTAGTCCTCGACCGAGGCGTTTTTCCTGTTTTCGTTTTATCGCTCTGAGACGACGTCGGATAAAGCCATACATAAGTTGGAATATCCACAGTCTTGTATGTTTGAAGTAATTAAACCATCCTCTTAGAATTGGGTTTAATTCTCGTATGATTTGCACCACCGCTTTCCCTTGCGTTCGTTTGGTCTTTTCTCTGATTTTGTCTTTCAGTGCCTTGCAGCTCTTACGGCGTACAAAACGCTTGCCGCATTCAAACCTATAGCCCAGAAAGTCAAAACCCTGCTTAGCCATTTCACAATCCAGTTCGTGCAAATAGATATTCGCCAGCAACGAACTTATTTCTGTGGCGTTATGCGGTGGGCAGGGCGGGATTCCACTTTGTTCAATAACTAATCAACGGATAATAATCTAAAGTTTCAGTCGTTAGTGCGTGTAGAACTTGTTCAACCGCACACTGTATTCAGCATTATTTTCCTTACTTTGATGTTACAGTAGCTCAATATTTAAACTTAATAACCTGATTAAATATGTGGGATCTCGCCCTGATGCGGTGGGTGTCCTTGTAAATTTTTGTATAGTTAAAGTCCTTCGCCTTAGTTATCGAAATTTCAGCATGATAGCTTCTGTATTTGTATGCCTGATTGGGTAAGCCCAAGAAATAACATATCGCTCTTCATTTTCAATAGCTCTGACAAATTCTAATGCCTTCTCCCTTTCCAAATAGCTGGCAAGAAGTATGCAGTTCGAGGCAGAACATGAAAAGCTATAAATAGTTAAATCAAATTCGGTAGATAAAGGCATCACTACACTAGTGACAAAATCGATATTTTGAGCCGCCGCTTCGCTGGTGTTATCTAACTCATTCATTTCAGAGGATGTTTTTTCTAAATATGAATCTTTATCAAACATAACTTGTTGGATTTCTTCAACAGCAGTATGGGTTATTATCAGGTCACCTTTTGGGTGAATTCTGGCCCTAATAATATCCTTTCCATCATTGAGAACTTTAAATTTAAAAGGTTCGGACTCGTAAATCTCCTTGAACTTTTTATATAAAATTTCACCTTCATCCAGCACTCTAACCTGACTTGCTGACATTTGTGCCCTTGATTCTAGTAATGCATCAGATTGGGGATGAACATCTAAGGAAGCATCTTTTTTCTTAATTAATGTTTTTTGATCTTCCTCTTTCTCCTCATTCAGAGTCTGAGAGTTATCGACATTCAGAATATTGTTTGATTCAATTGAGTTTTTAGTAGTTCCGCTTTCTTTATCTGGTAAAGGGTGATGATTATTAAAATTAAGACTGAAAATCACAAAGATAAGTATTAGCAGGCTTAGAGAGAAGTATTTCACTTTGATTCTATGTAGTTAGAAGGGGCTATATCAAAGCCACAATCGTATAAAAATTAACTGTGACTTTATCATTTTAACAAGTAAAGATTCTGGTAAGTTACGAATCAGGGATTTGGATTAAGTGAATCATCTTCACATGATTGACAAATATACCCACCCATAGTTCTTACGCAGTTTTTACATTTATAGTCTGCGAACGCTGCATTTGTAAAAAGAAGCAAACCAGAAAGTAATGTCAACTTTAGTATTTTTTTCACCATCTCTTTCCTTAAGGTGTTGGCGTCAGGCTATCATCTTCACAAACTTCGCACATCCAAGAACCATCGTCTAATTTGATACATTTGGTACAAGATGCTGAAACAGCAGATGATGCAAAAGCTAAGGCAAAAAGAGTGAGAAAAATTTTTATTTTGTCATGTTATTATTTTTTAATGTAGATTTTACTGCACAACAATTATTTAAAGATCCTGCTACTGATCGTGCGAAGCGGATTATCCATACTATCTCATTTATTGCAAGCAACTAATTTTTCCTTACTCGTGACTATGCAAATGTAAAGTTTTGAGAATATGCGGGCGAATTAAGGCAGTAACTCTCTGCTGTCGTCATTCCCATAACCATTCCTTCGAAGGCAGTAATCCACCTCCGCCGTAGAGAAATCAATGCTAACAGGTTGAGTTTTGCACTTTGATTCATCGTCAAGCAAATGGCCCCCGCTTTCGCGAGGGTGACGGAAGGCAAGGTTTGCGAAGTAGGCATTAGGCCAACGCTTATGGTCTTCGAGTGTTAGTCCTCGACCGGGGCGTTTTTCCTGTTTTCGTTTAATGGCTCTGAGACGACGTCGGATAAAGCCATCCATAAGTTGGAATATCCGCGCTCTTGCATGTTTGAAGTAATTAAACCATCCTCTTAGAATTGGGTTTAATTCTCGTATGATTTGCACCACCGCTTTCCCTTGCGTTCGTTTGGTCTTTTCTCTGATTTTGTCTTTCAGTGCCTTGCAGCTCTTACGGCGTACAAAACGCTTGCCGCATTCAAACCGATAGCCCAGAAAGTCAAAACCCTGACCTTTTTCCATGCAGTTCCCAAGATGGGTTTTATCCGGGTGCAGTGTTGAATGACGGCACAGTTTATCCATCAGGCTATACCACTTGCCTCCTTTGACGCCGTTACCCAGCGCCGCCAGCATACGCGCCGACCATATTGATGTGTCGACCCAGTCCTGCTGGGTCTCAGCCTCTCGTCTAGCCTTTATTGGCACTGGTAAGGGCATATCACTATCCACCAATATTCTCTTTACGTATCTACTTTCCTGCCCCGCTTTCCTAAGAGTGGGTTTGCTCACCACTCGTCTCATCCGAAAAAAATTCAGACACCGGTACTATCAGGGCTCTGACTACTCTGTTCAGTCACCTCCAAACAGAGAGCTCCCCAGTCCAGATAAATAACCGTCTTGTCGTTCCATCCTCAACCATCCGATGTTGTCTTATCATCGCTTTCACCACCGACATAGCGTGATAAGTGTGTTTCAGACTTCGCCATGCATCTGGAAGCTCGTCACAACATCAAACCGAATCAGGTTCGTTATCCTACGGACCGACAGTTCGCTTCCCGTTACTCTCCACCCAACCTCACGGTTACGCAGTTACGTTCAGCTACGGAGTCTCGGCTTGCTCCGACATGGACTTGCACCATGCTGATTATTCACCCTGTTGGGCGTACTCATGCTGATGACTATCTGCATCTATTGCTCACTGTGAAAAGACCCTGAAATGAATTCTGTCTCTTAGTCACGTCTTTTTATGTCGGATAGATTCTATTCATCAATGATAATTATGCTTTTGTTATTTCTTTGGGTTTCTTGTATGACACGTCCTTCGGACGCGCCAGTTACTTTTCCCAAATTAATAAATAGTCAGCTGAACAAGAAAAGTAACCAAAAGAAATCAGCCCCAACGGTTAACCCATTCCTGTGCTTCTCGAATCTTGAAAGCCGGTCTCACGGTGCATCCATGCACCGGGCAGCCCTAATTCATCATCCCTGATGAATTGCTTTCAATATTCTTCCGATGCTCGGGGTTAACCGAGGGGAACAGACCATTCTTCAAGCTTCATACCACGTCAAGGAGAATAAGGTGACATATAGCCATTTGTATAAAACACAAACGATTAAAAGACCATTCATTCGACTTGTGACTAAGAGACAGAAATAAATTCAGGGTGACGCCAGTTTCACTCAATCACCCTATAGCAACTTGCTTAAATCACCTTTGAAAAAGCCGCAGTACGGCGGTATTTAGGTAGGTACACATCAAAGCACATACACATTGTTCTAATAAAAGCCCTTCCCTGTTCAGCCACCAGAATCCCCTGCTCATCAATGCTGATCAGCCTGTCATTCACCATGGGCTTTAACATCTCCAGTTCTTCTGCGAAGTATTCTTTGAACTGGATATCGAATGCTTTCTCTATGTCAGAAAACATTAACTGATAATGACAAATAAGCTGCTTAATCACCGCAGCTCGCACATGATCATCGTTACTCAGCAAAATTCCCTTGTCCACGATATTGGCATCGTGTCCTGACTCAATGTGATCAATGGCCTGATAATAGTCGTGCAAGGTTTTATGGTTTTGGCAAATCACATCCCCAACCTGGCTGATAGAAGTGATTCCAAACCCTAACAATTCAGCCTCATCCAGTTCCGTATAGCCCTGAAAGTTTCGATGCAAACGCCCTTCCCGCTGAGCGATACTCAGTGGATCATCCGCTTTGGCAAAGTGATCCATTCCAATATGTTGATACCCCATTTTTAACAACCTTGCCTTGGCATATTCCAGCATTTCCTGTTTTAAATCGGCTGAAGGTAGCCATTCATCTTTAATTTTACGTTGCGCCGCAAATCGGCTGGGCATGTGAGCATAATTGAACAAAGACAGCCTGTCTGGCTGCAACTGCTCTATGCAATCCAGCGTATACTCGGCAGTGTTCAAGCTTTGATGGGGCAAGCCATAAACCAGATCCATATTGACCGAATCAAAACCAATCTGGCGCGCTTCTGCCATGATGTCTTGCACATCCACAACATCCTGAACGCGGTTGATAGCAAGCTGTACCGAACGATCAAAATCCTGAATGCCCATGCTGATACGATTAAAGCCAGCTTCACGCAAAGCCTTTAAATCACCCTGTTGAACCAGTCGCGGATCCAGCTCAATACTGATTTCCGCACCCGGCTTAAGATTGGTATAGCGACGCACGGTCTCCAATAGCGAAGCAAGCTGTTCTGGACGCAGGAAATTAGGCGTACCACCGCCCAAATGGATCTGGCAAATCTGCTTGTCTTTCAAATAGGCACTACGCTGAATAATTTCCTTAAACAAATAACCGAGATAACGCTCTGCCTTCTCTTTTTGGCGCGTTACCATCTTGTTGCAAGCGCAGTAGTAACAAAGCTGATGGCAAAACGGGATATGAAAATATAAAGACACATCATTGTGCTCAGAATGCTGTAATGCTTGAACAAGATGCGAATCATCAACGCCCTTCGCAAGCTCCAATGCCGTAGGATATGACGTGTATCTCGGCCCGTTTTGGTTATATTTACGGGTAAGGTGAGTAATTGATTGAGTGGTTTCGGTCATTAATCTTTCAAGAAAGTAACTTGCTTAATAGAGTGATGGTATCCTAGCAACCCGTTTATCCGGGCAGGTTGACGTACATCAAGAAAGCAACAGGAATAACAATAAATGACGATGTTCAACGGCAACGGAACGGTTGCCGAATTTAGTG
This sequence comes from Paraneptunicella aestuarii, assembly GCF_019900845.1. Lineage (NCBI taxonomy): Bacteria > Pseudomonadati > Pseudomonadota > Gammaproteobacteria > Alteromonadales > Alteromonadaceae > Paraneptunicella > Paraneptunicella aestuarii. The sequence goes on from NZ_CP074570.1 coordinate 4,691,297, forward strand.
AAATTACAGCGCTATTAACCCATCACTGGGTTGGATATGCCTGTTTAGCGATTTTCTTTGTCGGCTATGTACTGGTCATTTTAGAAGAGCGGCTCAAGCTACGTAAATCCAAACCCATGTTGTTGGCTGCCGCGCTTATATGGGTCTTGATTGGTATATTCTTTAGCGCTCATGGCGCAACAGAGCTGGTTGAAGTAGGCATGAGGCATAGCTTCCTTGAATATGCTGAGTTATTTTTCTTCTTACTCGTCACCATGACCTATATCAACGCCATGATGGAGCGGGGTGTATTTCATGCTCTAAGGCTATGGTTAATCGCCCATGATTACACCTATCGGCAACTATTCTGGATTACAGGACTTCTCGCATTTTTCCTGTCACCGGTTGCTGATAACCTGACCACCGCCTTAATTCTTTGTGCCGTGGTCATGGCCGTATCAGACGGACGCTCAAAGTTCGTCCTGATTTCATGCATCAATATCGTTGTTGCTGCCAATGCGGGAGGAGCATTCAGCCCTTTCGGTGACATCACAACCTTGATGATTTGGCAAAAAGGCATGGTCTCTTTTTGGGATTTCTTTCAGTTATTTTTACCAGCCGTGGTCAATTTCATGATACCTGCGCTGATCATGCAATACGCCATTCCAAATTCCATTCCTCCAGAGCATGGATTACCGCATAAACAAATTAAATTTGGTGGACGCCTTATCGTTTTGCTCTTTGCTGCAACGATTACAACCGCCGTCACCTTTCATTCTATGCTGGGGATCCCTCCCGTTTTCGGCATGTTAACCGGGCTTGCTTATCTGAAATTGTACGGCTACGTGTTACGCCAGCGCTCTCGGGCATGGGTTCACAAGGCAGACAACCCTCCGGGAAGTGTTGATGACCCCTACGATTTTGATGTGTTCGCTAAAGTTGCCCATGCCGAGTGGGATACCTTGTTCTTCTTCTACGGCGTCATCATGGCCGTTGGCGGCTTGGGATTTATTGGATATCTTGGACTGGCTTCGGAAATGATTTATGGTCAATTCGGGCTCACCATCGCCAATAGTCTGGTCGGTATTGTGTCAGCCGTCGTGGATAATATTCCCGTGGTTTACGCCATACTCACCATGCAACCCGATATGCCAGAATACCAATGGTTGCTGGTAACTTTGTCCGCAGGCGTTGGCGGCAGTTTGCTTTCCATCGGTTCTGCAGCCGGTGTTGCCTTGATGGGGCAAGCAAGAGGACAGTACACTTTTTGGGGGCATTTGAAATGGACTCCCGTAATAGCACTGGGCTATGTTGCCAGCATTCTTGTTCACTTAGGCTTAAATGGGTAAGTAATACACAAACTTGCAGACGTCAGTATTCTAAGTTAAAAAGGCTGCATTGAAATGCAAAAAAACATGCGCAAAAGACGTATACGAGGCGCATGCGATAAGCCCATTAATCCGGTTAGAGACTGACAATCACACTCATGAACTTTGCCAAAAAAATCACAGATGCCCGCCCTTACATGAGCCCATCTGCCAATAATCAGCAGTCTCAGGAAGTTGTTCCACTCACCCGATTCGAAAGTGACCGAGGTCGCATTATCAACTCAGCGGCAGTGCGTCGATTGCAGCAAAAAACCCAGGTATTTCCTCTGGAACGCAATTCTGCGGTACGCAGCCGGCTAACACACTCGTTAGAAGTGCAGCAGGTTGGGCGCTTTATCGTGCAAACCATTTTTCGCAACCTGACAGAACAAGAACAGAAAGAATATGGATTATCAGGTTTGGAACGCCATCTGGAAAGCCTGGTGGAAATGGCCTGCCTGATGCACGACATCGGCAACCCTCCATTTGGTCATTTTGGCGAACAGGCAATCAACGATTGGTTTGGGAAAAACCTGTCATCTTGTTATCCCAAAAGCCAATCAGGTTCAATCCAGCTAAATGAAGAACTGGCTCGTGATATTTGTCATTTTGAAGGCAACGCCCAAGCCATTCGTTTAGTTCATACGCTGTTGAATTTAAACCTGACCTACACCCAGGTGTCGGGCATTCTGAAATACACCCGCTGTGGCACAAACGTCAAACCCGAGAAGCCTCACCCACAGCATTATCTGCAAAAGAAAGTGGGTTATTACTTCAGTGAAACTGGTTATGTAAATGACTTGCGTAAAGCGCTAGACATGGAAGAAGGTTGCCGTCACCCGGTGTCGTACATCATGGAAGCGGCTGACGATATTTCCTATTGTATTGCCGATCTGGAAGATGCAGTGGAAAAGCATATTCTGGATTTAGACAAGTTACAGTCAGCACTGATAAAGGAATTTGAAGCGCTAATCGACAAATATAAACTCTCCCCTGCCGTGCCCAAGGCTCTGGATCTAAGAGAAATCTTACGCAAATCGAATCAAGCCAAAGAAAAAGACAATATTTGCCCGTCCAGCCAGTTTTTTATCGCCTTTCGAGTTGGGGTTATTCATCCTCTGGTAAAACATGCAGCGGACAAGTTTAAAACTCACATCAACGAAGTATACAGCGGTACATTTAACGCGGCATTGCTGGAAGATGAGAGCTACGCTCATGCCATTACCGAATCGCTAAAAAACGTGGCCTTCAAATTCGCTTTCTGCCATCAGGAAGTAGAAGCGATGGAGTTACGAGGTTACAAGGTGATCACAGGCTTACTGGATGCCTATCAGCCTTTGCTCCAGTTAGATCGCAGCACCTTCGATGCTGTCGCAGAACAGAAAAAACAGGCTCCCTTACTCGAGAAACGCCTTTACAAAAAGCTCTCCAGTAAACATTTAAGAGCCTATAAACAAGCTGTCGCAGATAAAAATGATGAACTGGAATTTTATTATCGCTGCCGTTTACTGCAGGACTACATTAGCGGCATGACAGATCAATTCGCCTATGACGAATATCGTGCATTGATGGTCGCAGACTAAATACCTGAGCTGCGCATAATCACGTTATGCGCAGTGCTCCATAACAACATAGCTCCCCAATGTTCAACAGCCCCGGAAATATCCTTTTCATTTTTTTGAATCAAAAGCGGCAAATTTCATCTATCTGCTACACTTAAGTTATTCCACGTCAGGGAAACCAAATAACCTGAGCTCAGTATAAGTAATACACTCTCTATTGTATTTTGCATTTATTGGATGTAATCGGTGAGCGCTAACTACCTATGAAAAAAGATGTTCCGGTAAAAATCGGATTAATGGCTCCTTTAACCGGTTTGGTGCAATTGTACGGACCAGAAATATCTCATGCAGGGATCATTGCATGTAATCAAATAAATCGTCTCGGCGGCGTGTTAGGACGTCCTTTGGAATTGGTTATTGGTGATGACGGAAGCTTGCCCGACACAGCCGTACCTTGCGCATTAAAACTGATCGAAGAAGATGGATGCGATGCCATTATCGGTAATCTACTTTCTAATTCGCGTATTGCGGTCAACTATGAAGTCGCAAACTACAAGAAGATACCCTACCTGAACTTTTCATTTTACGAAGGCAGTATTAGTGGTCGCTATTTTTTTAATTTTGCCGCCCTACCGAATCAGCAAATTGATAAAATGGTGCCTTATATGGCTGAGCGATTCGGCCCCAAATTTTATTTTGCCGGAAGTAACTACGAATGGCCCCGAGGTTCAATCGATGCCGCCAAAAGCGCCTTGAATGATTACGGTGGTGAAATTGTCGGCGAAGAGTATTTTGAATTTGGCACTTCTGACTTCCATCCTTTACTGGAGAAGGTAAAGCGTTCTGGTGCTGACGTTTTTGTTCCTTATTTTGCTGGTCATGATCAAATCAATTTGCTGACTCAATTCACACAGTTAGGACTAAAAGAAAAAATCACGGTGGTCATGGGTCACTACGATGAAGCGATGGTTTCAAACCTGTCCGAACATGTTCGAGAAGGCTTCTATTCCAGTAATACCTATTTCATGTCCATTGATACCGAAAAAAATCATCAATATTTGAAAGAATTGGCACAACTTCCAGATGTAAATGGCATTTGGCCTAATGGCAATGGCATCCTGACTAATTTTGGTGAAGGTACTTACAATTGTGTTATGGCCTATGCAAATGCAGTGAATTTAGCGGGTACAACCGAACCTGAGGCAGTTGTAGAAGCACTACTCCATATTCAGGTAAATGGGCTGCAAGGTACTCTGCATATGGAACCATCGACTCATCATTCCTCGGTAAACAGTTACCTTTCTCGCTGCTTACCTAATGGTCAGTTTGAAATCATTGAAAGTTTTGGCGAAATAGAACCCAGAATTCCTGCTCGCTATCTGGATAGCTTTTCCGTTAAAGCTGAGGATAGCGCAGACAAGTTCAAAGAAGAACCTTCGTCATGGCATATATTGGGCATAGTCAAAATCAATAAATCCACCACCGGTGAAATATTAAGTGCGCTTTATTCCAATGTGGAAAACGCCCTATTAATTGAATTGGCAAAAAACGAAGAAGTCATCCAGTTATTAAAAACAAATGAAGTACGCTGCGTTATCCGCTCGCCTGAACATCTGATACGGAAAGGCTTAGGCGACAAAGTGAAATTTGAACTATTAACCAATGAAAGCAGTGTGGCTGAAATCGCCATCTTTACCAATTTTCAAATTCACAACCATTCAACCTTGGGATTAGCCTTCGACACCGCCGACATTGCAATTATTGTGACCTCAGATAAAGGAAAAATACTGAACGCGAACAAAACTGCGGTCAAGCTGTTTGGCTACCCACATGAAGAGATGAAAAATCATAGCGTTAACTTGCTAATTCCTCCCAGATTTCGCGTTCGCCACAGTGAATATATCGCCAAATTTGTAGATTCAGCTCAAAATGAAAAAGCAATGTCGTTACGCTCAGAGTTGTATGGATACAAGCGCGATGGCAGCGAATTTCCGATGACAGCCAGTATTGCCAAAATCACATCGGCAGGTGAAACCAAACTGATTGTTACCATTCGGGATATTACCCATCAGAAAAGCTATGAATCACAGCTGATTTGGAGCGCCACTCACGATGCTTTAACTCAATTGCCGAATCGTGCCTTGATTCGAGAGCGCATTGAAAAAGCGCTGGAACGTTCCTCCAGCAGCAATAAGCCTGTCATTTTGATGTTTCTTGATTTAGACGCTTTCAAATTTATTAATGACAATTACGGACATGATTTTGGTGACTTGCTTCTAAAGGAAATGTCTGTACGCCTGATCAATACGGCTCGCCCTGGAGACACTGTAGCGCGCTTCGGAGGCGATGAGTTTTTGATCTTGTGCGAACGCAGTACCGAAGACATTGAAGATATGTCTCGATTCATTGAATCCATTGTTCGCATTATGCGCCAACCCGTTGTTATCAACGGTATTGAGATCCATACCAGTGCCAGCATTGGGGTAGCAATGGGCTACGGGGGTACTCATAGCCCGGATGATCTTCTGAAAAATGCAGATGTTGCCATGTATTCGGCAAAAGAGAAGGGGCGCGATGGCTGGATGCAATACGACAGCCAACTGCATGAACAATCTCGCCTTCAGGTAAAGGTCGCTAAAGAGCTCACCAGCGCTATCAGCGAAGGCAAGTTAACCATGTATCTACAGCCTATTGTAGATATGAAAAAAGTTCGCATCGTTGGAGCGGAAGCCCTTTGCCGTTGGCAAGACGATGATCAGATGATATCGCCAGCGATATTTATTCCCATTGCAGAAATGACCGGGTTAATCAAAAAAGTGGGACTGTTCGCTTTTGAGGAAGTCTGTAAGTTATTACATGCCTGGCATGACAAAGTCGAAATCGGAGAACTTGAGTATATATCCTTGAACGTATCAGCGTTTCAATTAGATGATATTAACCTGCCGGAAACATTTAAAGCTATCGCTGAACGTTATAAGGTTCACCCCAAAAACATCTTGCTGGAGGTAACTGAAACCGCCATCGTTCAAAACTTCAAAAGCGGTATATCTGTGCTACAAAAACTTGGCGATATGGGATTCTCGCTCGCCATCGACGATTTTGGCACAGGGTACTCATCATTAGGTCAGCTCATTAAGCTACCTGTCGACAAAATTAAAATTGATAAAATGTTTGTCGATGATGTGGCAACCAAGGAAGAAGCTCGCTTGCTAATCCAGGCAATTGAACATATGGCTCATGGATTGAAAATGAAAATAGTGGCTGAAGGTGTGGAGAATACTCAGCAAAGCTCGATTTTAGAGGAGCTGAACATTGATTATCTGCAAGGGTTCCTGTTTTATCGCCCGATGCCAGCAAAGGAATTTATACGGTTGTTAGAGCGCGATTAACCGACAGATTGCTTATGCACAGCCCATGTGTACTAGCTCATGCTACTTAACGTCCATAGAGCCAAGAGCAATCGGCTTCGGCTTCCCATAGTAGTATCCTTGAACATATTCCACCGCCAGCTCTTCTGCAAACTTATGCTGTTCTTCCGTTTCAATGCCTTTAATAACCGTTTCGATGTTGAGAGTATGTAACATTTGTACAATACCCTTCAACTTCACTCTATCCCGTTTCAAATTGGACTGAATCAGATGAGGAGATGTTTTCACCAAACTAATGGGGAAATCGGTTAAACAAGAAATAGCTGACACTCCAGCACCAAAATTATCCAACGCCAAACGACAACCAAGATCAGCTATAGATTGCAAGCACTGACGACGCCTTCCCCCCCCCTGTAACAGCGCTTTTTCGTCGATCTCAAACACAACATGGCTGGCATCAACCTCATAGGTTCTCAGACAGTAGCAAATATGATCATAAAGGGTCTCATCAACCAATTGATGAGTAGATAAATTAATAGAAATAAATTGAATACTGGCACGAGTCTGAAGATTAGGCAGAGTCGCGATAGCCATTTCAATCGACCAACGACCAATCTCCCATATCAAACCGGTTTCTTCCGCAAAATTGATGAACTCTTTTGCCTCTAGTATCTGATCACTTTTGTGTAATCGCATTAACCCTTCATAGCCAGCGATATTGCGATTAGCAAGATGTTGTACGGGCTGAAAATGAACATCTATTTGCTGATTATAAAGCGCTTCTTTCAGAATTATTTCCATTACCGAGCTTTTTTCAAATTCAACCTGCATATCCTGTTGAAAAAAGCACACTTGATTGCGACCCGTTCTTTTCGCCCTATATAGCGCAATGTCCGCATGTCTCATTATATTGTCCAGATCATCATGACCCTCAAGATCTGTAGCAATACCCACGCTTGCCGTTGCGTTTACCCTGCGTTTTCCAACATCAAAGGGTTCACTCAGCGACTTTACAATTCTACGAGCCAAATTACTGGCTTCATTGCCGGAAGACTTGCCACTCAAGAGAATCACAAACTCATCACCTCCCAATCGGGCAAAGACCTCGCTACCTCGAATAACTTTTTGCACTCGTTTCGCTACATGCTTCAATACCTCATCACCCACTGCATGTCCGCAGGAATCATTGATTTGCTTAAAGTGATCCAGGTCAAACATGATAATAGCAATTTGGGTGTCTTTACGTTTGGCGTTGGAACGATATATGGCATAAGCCTGTTCGAACAGATAGCGATTGGCAAGCCCGGTTAGCGAGTCGCGCTCAGCAATTTTCTTGGTCTCAACAAAATGTTGATGCTGGACTTTTTCCTCTTCAAAGCGGGTTTTGGCATGGGCAATGGCTCGTTTCAGCGCAGCAACGCTGATATTGCCCTTCACCAGAAAGTCTTGTGCGCCTTTACGGATACATTCTTGAGACAGTTCAATGTCTTCCGAATTACTCAACATAACAATAGGCGTCTCGTTTTTCATCGGCGGCTTGCGTAACTCATCCAACAACAAAACGCCGTCACCGGGAGGCATTCGATAATCCAATAATACCAAATCGAAGGTATCCTGTTTAAGGTAAGATAATCCTTGTTCCAGTGAATGAGCTTCAACAAACTCATGAGCAGGATCATCAGAGCGCAGTATTCGCTTTATATGCTCGCGATCAACCAGATCATCATCAACTATCAATATCTTCAACGTCACTGTCTCCGTTACTATTATTATTTTTTTGGGACATGATAGATTTCCAATGAACCGGCCAAATGATGCGCATTTCAGTGCCGTTTTTACCATCAGAATGAATAACGAGGGAGCCACCAAAATGGGCGAGAATTTTGCTGATAATAGCGAGCCCCATACCACTGCCTTCAACTTCATCTCTGGGCTTCAACGTTTGGAACATTTCCATTGCTTTTTCATGCAATTCGGGAGGAATACCCGGGCCATCATCAATAACACTAATCACATAATTTTTATGATCTTTCTGACATTTTACGTTGATGTGACCAGTGTCTTTGTGATGATGTCGAATAGCGTTACTTAACAAATTGCGTAACACAATTTCAAAAGGAATTCGAGGTAGCGTTAGCTCGTACTCTTCAGCATCCAAAGTGAATTTGTTTGAGTTATCCAAGATATCGAAAATATCTTTTGCCAAGGTTCCCAGCTGAAAAGTTTGATCGGTAAAATCCAACTTGGAAATACGCGAATAACTGAGTAAGTCATTCAGTAACCTTTTCATTCTGTCGCAACGATTTTTAAGAATTTCAAAGTGGTTTTTAGATGTTTCCGGCAAGATGTCGCCACAATCCTCTTCGATCCAACCGACAATGCTACCAATGGCATTCAGTGGCGATTTCAGATCATGGGAAGCGATATAGGCGAACTGATGTAAATCTTCATTACTTTTTTGCAGTTCTTCATTGCGTTTTTCCAAACGCTCGGTCAATTCGATCTCTTTGTCGATATCAACCACATAAGTCACAATAAACGACTTTTTGTTATCCGGTGAACGCACAATAGAGCACGACATCAAGCCCCAAATATGTTTACCTGCCTTATGCAGGAATAAACGAGGCTCTCTGGATTCCTTGGTTTTTCCTGTACGCAAGTCTTCCAGGGTTTTCTTCATGGCAGGGCGATGCTCTTCCACCAGCACATCACAAACATGCATGCCCAGTAATTCTTCTTTCTTGTAGCCAACACGTCTTGGTAAAGAAGGATTTACCTCAATGAAATAACCTTCCTGATCTTGAATAGCAAAACCCACAACTGAAGCATTAATGGCCGTTTCAAACAGTGCCTGATTTTCTGCCAGCTTTTGTTCTACATTAACCAGTTCAGTGAGATCCTGAATAACACCGGTAAAAAAGGGTTGATCGTTGGCGTTCCCCGCTGTGACTTTAAGCATAACCGGGAATATCTCGCCACTGCGCTTGCGTCCTTCCAATTTGCGCGATTTACCAATGGTTTTCCGTGTTCGCGTCAATTTGTACATCTTCATGTAGTCGTCGTGAGCTGAACGATGCGGCTCTGGCATAATGGCACTCACGTTTTGTCCAATTAACTCTTCCGGGTAAAAGCCAAACATAGGTAACACGGCCTGATTAGCCGACAGGACAATACCATTGGTATCAATAGTAATGATGGCATCTTGAACGGAACGAAACGTGGCCTGCATTTTTTCATTGGCTAAATCAAGTTCTGCTTTACTTTCTTGCAACTTCTCCATACTCCAATGGTAAGCGTTGGCAAGCTGCCCGATTTCGTTCTTGGGCAATCGCTTGGGAAGCACAAAATTGCCTGTTTTTACCGATTCCTGACAGGCATCAAGCAAAGCATTAATCGGTACATAGAGCTGATTTTTCAGCAAATAATGAATAATGGCTCCAATCACTAACAAGTTAAGGAAAAAGAACAGCAGTGTGTAATTGGTAAACTCCATTTTTTCTTGCTGATATCGGTACATGTTGAAACTGACAAAAACCACCCCTTTGGTTCCCGCCGGGCCAATCAAAGGGCCACTCAATTCTCTTAAAATAATTCGGGATTCAATGTGATTCTCGTCTCGAAACAGGGAAACAATCTCAGGTGTAAATAGCGTGGATTTGTATAGAGTATCAATAAGATTGGCTTGCTCTACATCGAATATTTCTGCGTAGTGCTTGTCTTTGAATTGGATGTCACTAATGGCGATGGCTTTGCCTGAATGATCAAAGATTGCAATCATGTTGATGTCTTGACTGGCTGAAAAATTCTGCATCATGCGGCGCAATCGAGGCAAATTATCGACGGTCAAAATCTCGGTAGCATATTCAATACCATTGGCAATTTCGGTAATGCGCTCATTCGTTCTGCCTTCAATAGAGGAGTTAACAAATCGATCTTGCCATAACAAAATTCCCAGATTGACCACTATCAAAACACAAATCAGTAATACCAACAGTGATCGGGTAATGGATCCTGTTATATAAGACTTGATTTTCTGCACAAAAGATTGCGTTTCCATAGGGTCTCGTTAATTCTGCTTGGGAAGGTATTCAGGGCTGCTGTAAACGTTGGTGTTAATGTCTTGTGTAAAAGACGACATGGTTTCAGCCAAGTTGTTAAACACATTATTCAACTCCCCGGCTTCTCCTAACATTGTATGATTCAATGCCAAATCACCGGGGGTCATCCCTTCATAACCTTTAATAAATTCATCCGGGGGGGCATCAATATAATTAGCAATTTCGGTAAGAACCGATTCAGGATCTTTCTTTATTTCATCAATAATCTGAAACCATATAGCGACAAATATTTTCAGCTGTTCCCGTTTTTCATCCGTGATGTTTTTACGGGTAAGCAAGTTATCAACTACATCGCTTTTAATCTCTTTGGTCGTGAAAAGTATGTTCCCTGCCAGCTGTTCTGCTGTTTTTGACAATAAAGGTTCCCATAACACAGCAGCATCAACCTCTCTTCTCAACAACATCTCTCGACCCAACTCATTACTCACATCAACAAGTTCAACCAGATCAGAGTCAATGCTATGTAAGCGCAAGGCTTCCATTAAAATGGTGTGACTGACAACCCCCACCTGACAGGCGACTTTTTTGCCAACAAGATCTTTGACACTTTTGATATCAGGTGCAGCAACGATGCCATCGGCACCTGATGAAATGTTGGTTATCAGAACAACATGAATATCATCTTCCGTGATAGGCAATTGCATGACGTCCCACGAAGAAGAGTAGACAGCATCCAATTGCCCTCGCAGAAATGCTCGAGATGAATCTTCCATATTATCAAAACGATTTAACTGAACATTCAGTCCAGCCTGCTTAAAAAGCTCTTTGTATTCTGCATAGTAAATAATATCGAAGCCTGGCCACGGCGAAATACCCACTCGCAAAGGTTCATCAACATCAACCCGGGAACACCCCTTGATGAATATTAGAGTTGCTATCAGCGTGACCTGTATAGCCCGCTTAAAGAGCTGATTTGTATACATCGCGACTCTCACTACTCCCCATTACTCCCACGACTCACATTACTTAACAGCTAATACCTGCAAACTGCATAGCTCCTGCTAATAACAATGAGAACTTGTGTCCTTTTACACTCTGATTTACTTTTCCTGATAGCTTAAAGCGTAGGCAACTTGTTGTTATTTCTCCACCTAACTTGATTTTGAATTTCAATATTCCCCTTCCTTTTCATTTGAAACAGGGGGTAAAAAATGACTATTTTTAGGGATCGTTACGATGAATGCGGGATTCTGTGCGAGGGGAACACTGGTCAGCGATTTATTATTCAACGATAATAAAGCGGTTATTTCCATTATCACCCTGTTGAAATTCCATGTTTGATCTTACCTGGTGCTTAAGTGCTGTTGCATTGTTGTTAGGCTGTACCGTACAAACCGCGGTTGGTTTTGGTATGGCACTGGTTGCAGCTCCAATCATTGTTGTGCTTAATCCACTTTGGGTGCCTTATGTTTTAGCCGTTACCGCATTAGTGCTCAGTTTGGGGAATACATGGAATCAACGCCAACATGTACAGTGGCGTCAAATCGTCCCTCCCATGATCAGCCGAATTCCTGGCACTATGCTCGGCACATGGATATTAATGACTTTAGACACAGAATGGCTGCAAATACTGGTCGCGGGGATGGTTATGCTGGCGATTTTAGTCACTCTAAAATTGAAACCTTTTCCATCAACGACAACCAATATGAGCATTGCAGGTTTTGTGTCGGGCATTACTGGAACCACAACCAGTATCGGCGGCCCCCCAATGGCATTAGTCATGCAACACAGTGCAGGGCATCATGCCAGAGCCAATTTATCGGCATATTTTGTGTACAGCTGTATTGTGTCGTTAATTGGTTATATGACAATGGATTTGATGACCACTGAATTATGGATTTCCTCGCTAACCATGATACCCATCGCCTGGCTAGGCTTTTATCTGGGCAAGCGTTTACGCCCTTGGGTAGACAACCGCTTTCGCCCTGTCTTGTTAGCACTATGCGGTCTTTCAGCCAGTATTGCCTTGATTAACGCAGCGATGAGCATTGTTTTAGTGGCATGAGCGGGACTATTTCAAGCTTCCATTGCTTCCTTTAATTCATTGAAAATATTCATCAAGGCACTGCGAGTTTTTGCTTCACTTGGGGAATGCCCTACGTTGTCGAGGTACTGCAAGTGAGCACTTCCGTGAGCTTGAGCCAATGTCCAAGCTATATCAGGAGGACAAATCACATCTTCACGACCATGGACAATCCATAGTGGGATAGTTTGAATTGCAGCGATATTTTCCAAAATATAATTCGATGTAGGTAAAAAACATTTATTCGACAAAAAGTGGCACATAATGCTCGCTTTTGCATGTAACGAGCGTTTATCTTGCATCGTTAATTCGTTATACGCTGAAGGTATAGCCATTGAAACTGATGCCCAACAGATCCAACGATATGCCGCATTTAAACGAGTTTCGACATCCTGATTTGCCAAATCTGAAGAATAGGTATGCAATAGCTCTTTACTGTCGTTCCATTCTCTATGCAAACTAAACTCACGCCACTGTTCCGGGTAGAACCGACTGGCACCATCAGCCCGATATAACCACTGAGTATCTTGCTCTCGCCCCAGAAATACACCTCGTAGAATCATTCCCTGAACGCGCTGCGGATACTTTATTGCATAGGCAAGAGCCAAGGTACTTCCCCAACTTCCAGCAGTAATGTACCAACAATCTATATCAAAATATTCTCGAACACATTCGACATCGTCGATTAGCAATTGCAAATTATTCTCTCGTAACTCACCCAGAGGAGTGCTTTTCCCAGCCCCACGCTGGTCAATTAAAAGCACTCTGAAATAGCTAAAGTCGATATAATCGATATGTTCAAGATTCACCCCTGAACCAGGGCCGCCATGCATAAACGCAACATATGGCCCCGATTGGTCATTCGCCGGGTGAGTCACTTCAATCACACGAATAGTATGGGTATCCGAAACCGGGATGAAATGATCTGTCATAGTGGTAGGCTGGGGCATGATTTGTGTGAAGTCCGATTATTCAAATCAAAAAATTGATGCTATCAATCTCCTTTGGAATAACAAGTTAGCATTGGCAGAAAAAAGCCCGCAACGACATATAAAAATATAAAGCGGGCAATGCCTCAGGAGGAAATCGATAGCAAACCGTTATGAGCCTTCATTTTACGATACGTCATCCCATGGCAAATTTAGGGCTGCTAATATTAAGTAAAGTTTCTTCAAATGTGTCTGCGGGTATGGGCTTACTAAAATAATAGCCTTGTAATCGCTCTACCCCGAGCGAACTGCACAGCTCAACATTTTCAATGGATTCGATACCTTCAGCAACGGTGTCCAATTCCAAAGATTTCAACATCGATACTAACCCTTTCAACAATGACAGAGATTTGTTAGAGCCATCACTACCCGGCATAAGGGAACGGTCAACCTTAACGGTTGATATTGGAAACATTTGCAAATGCTGGATGGAAGAGAACCCAGTGCCAAAATCATCCAACGCAATACCGTAACCTCTTGATGCCAAATCATTTAAAGTTTTGAGTATCTCGTTAGTATTCTTCAACAGAACGGTTTCGGTAATTTCAATTTCAATCTTATCTGGACTCAGATTGTATTTGGCCAGAGCTTTATCCAGAAAACTCACCAAGCTTCGATCATAAAGCTGCTGAGGCGAAATATTGAGTGCCATGATCAAGTCGGTTTGGTAGGCATCTTGCCAACTGCGTAATTGAGACAACGCTTCATTAATAATCCAACGCCCAATATCAACAATAAGGCCAGTTTCTTCTGCGATATTGATGAAATAATCAGGAAATTTAAGTCCTTTATCAGGATGTTCCCAGCGGATCAGGGCTTCACAGCTTACTAATTTCTTAGTCTGAGAAGACAACACTGGCTGATAATGCAGCACCAACTCATTGTCTTCTACTGCCTTCAATAGCCTTTTTTCTATTTGGTAACGTTCCCGAAACTGCTCTTGAACATCATCATCGACAAAGCAAATTGAATTACTACCAATGCTTTTCGCACAATACTCAGCAATATCGGCACTGCGTAATAGTTGCTGTGCATCATCTGCATTTTGAGGAAAGAACGCTGCGCCAATGTTCACATCGATTTTTATTTTCCAATCCTTGTAATTTACCGGTTCAGCCAATCTTTCAAAAATACGCTGATCAATGCCATCGATATGAGCATAGTGTAAGTCGGTAAGGATGATGGCAAATTCATCCCCCCCCAAGCGATACAGCATCTCACCCTCTTTAAGAATATCGCTGATAGCATCCGTCAGGTAATTTAACACCATGTCACCAACATGATGCCCATAGGTGTCGTTGATCATTTTAAAACGTTCGATATTGATCAGAACCAGTCCTAAACAAGCTTTCTTGCTACGGTGTTTCTCCACTTCATTGACCAATGACAAGTCAAACATATAGCGATTAGCCACACCTGTAAGGGAATCATGCTCAGCCAAAAACTTCACTTTCTCGTAGCTTTCATTCAGCTTAACTTCCAGAGAGCTTCTTGCTTTGGCTTGAATAACCACACGCCGAAGACACTTGGCGTTTAATTCGGATTTAGGAATGAAGCCATGCGCGCCAGCATGAATGTTATCCAAAATATAACCGTCGGTTTCATTCTCACTGATCACTATCAACGCGGTTTTAGAAGATTTAACGTTGTACTTCACTTCCAACAAAAGCTCTAATCCACGCCAGTCTTCAACTTTGTCGGAAAGAATGACTAAATCAAAAACCTGAGAATTAACGGTGTTGGCAACCTGCTCCATATTGGTGGCAAAATTGGCATTAACTTCGAAACTGGCATCAGAAAACAAACGCTCAATTTGATGACAGTAATTTAGTGACTCATCTATCAGCAATAAATTCACGCTCTATTTCTCCTTCACATTCATCGTCTCCAAGCAGGTAAACTAACTAATGCGATTGCTGTTCATGACCCCATGTCGGCTCGTGTCACAGAGGAATAGTAACCATAGATCAGTTTCCTTCATTGTGCTTATTAATTGGTCAAAATATCCGAAGAAAAATATGTAGGAATATGTAACCTTGTTTAAAAATTACCGAAATTCAAAGAGTAACCATTCATCCCGATAGCACTTTCTCTATCATTGACGATTGACAGGATCTGGTGTCGGAGTAAAGTTCTGATAGTATTTAATGCTGTTTCCGTTTAGGTACATCGACTGTGGAAATTGAAAAAAACACAAATCAAGAGCCAGATCTGAATCTGGATGAGTTTCTCTCCCACTGCGTCATTAAGGATTACAGACGACAAAGCATTGTCGTGCGTCAGGGAGAAAAAACCGACAAGTTATTCTTGTTGCTTAAAGGCTCCGTGTCGGTGATCCGTCAACACGAAAATGATAAAGATATCGTTCTGGCCTATCTTAATCAGGGTTCATTCTTTGGTGAGATGGGGTTATTTGATCCGAATCAGCTTCGAAGTGCCACGATAAGAGCTAAAACAGCCTGTAAAATTGCCGAAATCAGTTATGAAAAGTTTGGCAAGCTTTCCAGCGAAAATCCTGAGTTGATGTATACCATTTCTCAACAATTAACCAACCGCTTACGTTCAACCTCGAAAAAAGTGTCTGACCTTGCCTTTCTTGACGTGACAGGCCGGGTAGCAGCCTGTTTGTTGGATTTATGCTCTGATCCAGAGTCCATGTCTCACCCCGACGGCACGTTGTTGAAAGTGACACGACAAGAATTAAGTCGCAATGTGGGATGTACCCGGGAAATGGTGGGTAAAGTGATAAAAAGCCTGGAAGAACAAGGGTTGGTGGCAACCACAGGCCACAGTATTGTGGTGTTACACAGCACCAAGCAAGACTGATAATTGATCGAGACAATCCATCCACGCCTGACAATGTAACTCGAAGTCTTCTTCATCCTCAAACTCACCATGATCCAGTATCAGCTGAGTTGTGCTGTCATTGATGGCAGAAAACGCCAGAACAACCTGAGTTTGATGAGGCTCGTCCTGCCATTGCCATGAAAATTTCAAACTTTCATTGGTTTTCATTTCCTGATAACGTCCAACCAAAATGTGTTGATTACCCGCAGGGTCAGTCATCAACAAGCGGAACTGACCATCAATAATAGAATTAGACATGGCCTGCTGTACTGTCATCCCAAGAGGATTAAACCACTTCTGCAACATGTCAGGCGAAATAAAAGCGTGATAAACCTTTTCTAATTTGGCGTTCAGTGCCAGTTCCAGATGTATATGTTGCATTAGCAATGGATCTGCCGTGTTGCATTTGAAGATGTATTAATATTACCTGCAATCTTTTACTTTGTAATAATTTGCAGACATCTTTTGTTTTAATAATTTGTACCTATTAAGTGACTAAATCATCGTACATCATGATGAGTCACCTGGAGAACATTAGCGTGAAGTTGGGCATTGTGTTGGGTAGTGGCGCCGCAAGAGGCTGGGCACATATTGGCATTATCAAAGAATTAATGAGCATGGGCATTAAACCCCATGTTGTTACCGGCACATCCATTGGTTCATTAGTAGGCGCAGCCTTGGCAAGTGGCAGAATGGCGGAGCTGGAAGAATGGGTTCGAGGCTTAACCAATTGGCAGGTGCTAGGTTTACTTGATTGGGGGCTGGGTAAAGGCGGCTTGGTGAGCGGGCAGCGCGTTTTTGAAAAAGTCGCCGACACGCTTGGCGGTTTAACGTTCGCTGACCTGGAAATACCTTTTGGTGCGGTTGCAACAAATTTACAAACCGGGCGCGAAACCTGGCTGATGGAAGGTGAACTGAAAGCCGCCATCCGATGTTCGTGCGCCATTCCGGGATTAATGGCTCCCGCTTATCATAATGGTCAGTGGTTGGTAGACGGCGCTACCGTTAACCCTATCCCGGTTTCCATGTGCCGAGCATTAGGAGCGGACTTTGTTATTGCCATCGATTTGAATTCCGACAAACCTCACCACAGAATTGCTCGCAACGGTATAAAAAAAGTAGAGCCGCCGGTTCCAGAAGAAGTGTTCGAAATGCCCATTGTAGATTCGATGGCGGTCGCCGGGCACGATATGCATGAAGAGAAAAATCCCTTCGCCAAATTGCTCTCGCACAGTAAAGAATACTTGCAGCAATTCTCCGACAAACAACATGCAGAAAAAGCACCGGGCGTATTTGCGGTAATGTCTGGCTGTATAGACATTATGCAGGATCGCATCACACGTTCACGATTGGCAGGCGAGCCACCTGACATTTTGTTGCAACCCAAAGTAGGACGTTACGGCATTATGGAATTCCATCGCGCCGAAGAGTTAATCGCTGAAGGCCAGAAGTGTGTACAAGCATCAAAAAGCATTCTGGAATACGAACTTGAGCACTTTAAGGATTTGGAAAAAGAGTGGGAAGAGGGATAAACGAGTCCAGCTAAAGACTGCCGCTCTAAAGTATGCGCTTAAAATAGATTCTGTATGCGCCATCAATAGAAACTTATCGCAGACTCGTCGTGAATACATCAATGTAGGCTCCACAGCCGCATCCCTGCGGCTATGGGTCTGCTCAAAGTTTCTACCGATGGCGGAATAAGATATCGCAAATTAGCCCTGTCAGCTCAAGCTTGAGCTAGTACAAATAAAGGCCATGTATGTGAACAATCACTTAGACCAATGAATATGCGTAATCTTCCATTGGTCATTGGTGCGTTTTAAGCTCATGGTTTCGAAACTCTCAAAATCAATGTCCCTGCTTTTGTAGTGACCGACTTTACGACTGCGTTGAATAGAAATCGCCAAATCGCCCGCGATCGTCACCTGATGGTCCAGCACTGTGCTTTGAACGTCGGCTAAAAAGTGAATATCCGCATTTAAATGATGTGAGGCATATTCACTTGCTGAGCGTTCCACCCCGCCTTCAAAAATCAGTACATTATCATCAAGCAAGGACAGCGCTTTTGTCGCGTCTCCGGCTTTCAAAGCCTGATGAAATGCCGTGACGGTTTTTCCAGGCAGAGAATCCGCATTAACAAACATAGCTTCTGTTTTAGTATTTTCAGGGGTCTCTTCGGGAGTATTCTCAGGAGCATCATTGGCAAAGCCAGTTCCCACATTGAACAAAGATAAGCTCAACAATAAAACGCTCGTTATTCCAGTCAGTTTATTCATTATTTAATCTCTTTTATTTAAATGGCTTATTCAGGCTGCGGGCTCGCCACATAAGGTAAACCACGGGGATCACCAATAACGACAAAACCAGCGCACTCGCCATGCCGCCCACCATAGGCGCAGCAATTCGGCTCATCATTTCAGAACCGGTTCCAGAACCATACATAACAGGCAGCAAACCTATCATGACAGTTGCCACCGTCATCATGACCGGGCGCACTCGCATACCCGCACCATGCAAAATGCTCTGGTGTAATTCTCGTATGTCTGGTGTTGTGCCTGACTGTTGATGCTTTTCCATCATGTCTCGAAAAGACTGATTCAAATACACCAGCATGATCACACCAATTTCCACGGCAACGCCCGCAAGCGCAATAAACCCCACACCAACAGCTACCGACAGATTAAACCCCTGCCAATACAGTAGCCAGATGCCGCCGATCAACGCCAAAGGTAAAGTGCCCATAATAATGCAGACTTCAATCAAATTACGGAAGTTGAGATAAAGCAGGATCACGATAATCGCGAGCGTAAGAGGCAACACATAACTCAATTTTTCCTGAGCGCGTTGCATATACTCATACTGCCCCGCCCATGTAACACTGTAACCCGGCGGCAAAGACAATTGTTCAGCCAACACCGCTTGTGCTTCCTGAACATATCGACCGACATCCACATCTTTAATATCAATGTAAACCCAGCCGTTAATGCGTGCATTCTCGCTCTTGATCGCAGGAGGGCCATCTTCAATATAAACACGCGCAACATCACTGAGCGTAATACGCATACCACCTGCAGTCACTATTGGTAGCAAGGCTAATTGTTCTGGAGACTGCCGATACGCCTGCGGATAACGCAAGTTCACCGGATAACGCTCCAAACCCTCAACGGTTTGAGTGATATTCATGCCGCCAATCGCCGTCGCAACCACCTGTTGAATATCACTGATGTTCAACCCGTAACGAGCCGCTTTAACACGATCAATATCCACCTTAATGTAACGACCACCAGCGACTCGCTCAGAATAAACAGACGCTGTATTAGGAAGTGCTGACAAGATGCGTTCTATATCTGCACCAATGTTCTGAATGGTATGGATATCCTTACCTGCGATCTTGATCCCAACCGGCGTTTTAATCCCGGTAGCCAGCATGTCGATACGTGTTTTAATGGGCATCACCCATGCGTTGGTCACGCCCGGCACTTTCACCAGCTTGTCCAGCTCAGCTTGCAAAGATTCTGTCGTTACGCCTTCGCGCCATTCCGACTTGGGTTTTAATTGAATGAAGGTTTCAATCATGGTTAAAGGAGCCGGGTCAGTAGCAGAATCAGCGCGGCCTATTTTGCCAAACACGTTTTTTACTTCCGGAACAGTGCGAATTAGCTTGTCGGTTTGCTGCAACAATTCTCTTGCCTTACCCACCGACAAACCCGCATAGGTAGTAGGCATATACATAAGATCACCTTCATCCAACGAAGGCATAAATTCGCTGCCGATATGTTTCAAAGGGTAGAAACCAGCAATGGTTAAAGCCACGGCAAACACCAAAGTGCTCTTTGGAAATTTCAATACCGCTTTTAATACCGGCATGTAGATGGCTTGCAGTAAACGATTGGCAGGATTGAGATGCTCAGCAATCACTTTACCCCTTATAAACAAGCCCATCAGCACCGGAATTAACGTGATCGACAAACCGGCTGCGGCAGCCATGGCATAGGTTTTGGTATAAGCCAATGGTGCAAACATTCTGCCTTCCTGTGCTTCCAGAATGAAAACAGGCAGAAAACTTACAGTTATGATGAGTAGACTGAAGAACAATGCTGGCCCCACTTCCGTGGCTGACTGCGCGACAATTTTCCAGCGATTGCTATCGGTTAATGGCGTTTTCTCCATATGCTTATGCATATTTTCTATCATCACGATAGCGCCGTCGGTCATCGCGCCAATGGCAATAGCAATGCCGCCTAACGACATAATGTTGGCATTAATTCCTTGCCAATGCATGATGATAAAAGCAACCAGAATACCCAGCGGCAAACTGATCACAGCCACCAGCGATGAACGTAAGTGCATTAAAAATGCAGCACAGACCAGCGCGACAATGAACAGCTCTTCTGCCAGCTTCGACCATAAATTATCAACAGCTCGCTGGATCAAATCGGAACGGTCATAAACTGTCACCAACTCAACACCGTCGGGTAAGCTTTTTTGTAGCTGATCCAATCTGGTTTTCACGGCCTCTATCGTCTGCTGCGCATTTTCCCCGAAGCGCATAACGATAACGCCGCCGACCGTTTCACCTTCACCATTAAGTTCAGCAATACCACGGCGCATTTGAGGCCCCAACTTGATGTCGGCCACGTCTTTTAACAGCAGAGGAGTGCCCTGATCCGCCAGCCCTAAAGGAATATTGGCAAGGTCATCGAGGCTTTTTATATACCCCGTGGCATTCACCATATACTCGGCTTCCGCCATTTCGATAACCGACGCCCCCACTTCCTGATTCCCTTGTTTAATCGCCATTTGAATATGACTAAGCGGAATGTCGTAGGCGCGCAGCTTGTGTGGGTCAACAATCACCTGATATTGCTTGACCATACCGCCGACGGTAGCCACTTCCGACACGCCAGCCACCGCTTGCAGTTCAAAGCGCAAGAACCAGTCTTGAATAGCGCGCAATTGGCTAATGTCGTGATTTCCTGTTTTATCCACCAAGGCATAAAGGTAAACCCAACCCACCCCCGTTGCATCAGGCCCTAACTGCGGTTTGGCTGACTCAGGTAACAAGGGAGTCACTTGCGACAAATATTCCAACACGCGACTACGCGCCCAGTACAGATCCGTACCGTCTTCGAACAACACATACACGTAAGAATCGCCAAAGAAGGAATAGCCTCGAACCGTTGTTGCCCCCGGTACAGATAACATTGCTGTTGTTAGCGGATAAGTGACCTGATCTTGCACTACTTGCGGCGATTGTCCGGGATAATTGGTTTTAATAATCACCTGAACATCAGACAAATCTGGTATCGCATCCACTGGTGTTTGCTTCACCGAGTAGAGCCCGACAGCGATTAGCATCGCGGTTGCCAATAGCACAAAAAAGCGGTTTGCCACCGACCAGCGAATGATGGCGGCAATCATGATTGACCTCCATTCACCAAGGGATGAATAGCGATAATGATGAAGTCGCCAGCATCAATCACAAAGGTAAACTCAACGCGAGTACCTGCACTAATCTCACTGAGATCGACATCCTCACTCACCTGAAAATCCATCGTTGCTGCCGGACGTTGCCACTTTTCAATGGCTTCACGACTGATGTTGACGGTGCGACTGGCAGTATCGATCTGATTGACCAGACCATTGACTGTGGCCTGGCTGATTGTTGATGACGTATCTTCATACGCATCCATTGCTGACGACATGCCTTCATCATGGCTCATACGAACAAAATCAGAACTGATACTGCTTTCAGAATCCAGCAAAAATTGAGCGGATGTTACAACTCTGTCATCCACATTCAGACCCGACAGGATTTCAATATAACGGTCTGAAACCCTGCCAATCTCGACCATCACCGACTTGTATTGACCCGAAGCCAGCTCTAACACAACACGGTCTTGAGTTCCGGTACGAATAACCGCTTCTCTGGCAACCTGTAAAACAGACTCAGGCTTTGTGCCATGCAACGTCACCTGAGCATACATATTGGGTTTGAGCTGAGCTTCAGGATTGGCGAAACGCAAGCGAATTCGCAATGTTCGTAGTTTCTCGTCCAGCTTGGGATAGATGTAATCCAAATGGCCTTGCCATTGTTTTCCGGGCAAATAGTCCAATGTCATAGATACCGGCATTCCCAAATACACATCGGAAGCCTGCCGTTCAAACACTTCCGCTTCCACCCAAACTTCATCCAAAGAAGCAATGGACATCAAGGTTGTACCGGGCTTAACGTAAAACCCTTCGCGAATTTTCAATGCATCCACAACACCCGATTGAGGCGCTTTAAACTCAACGGTTTGTTGCACTTTCCCCTGTTTTTGCAGTTGAGTTAATACTGACTCTGGAAATTGCAGTGCAACCAAACGATTCAACGCTGCTTGCATCAGAGTTTGATTGCCACTTTTTCTGGCTAGAACATATTCCTCCTGCGCATTGACCAATTCGGGAGAATACAAAGAATACAGAGGCTGACCTTGCTCAACGGGTTCCCCTGCGGCTTTAACATTCAATGATTCAACCCAACCCGACACTCTGGGATGAATGTGAATAAGATGATCTTCGTTGTATTTCACATATCCAACGGTATTAATGTCAGCTTCCCAAGGCTGAAACTGCACCGGACTGGTACGAACCCCGAGGTTGTTCACCACATTCGGTGAAATCGACACTGTGCCTGGCTGTTGAGAAGAAGAATCTTCTTCATAAACCGGAACCAAATCCATTCCCATTGGCGATTTTCCCGGCTCACTACGCCTGTAATTCGGATCCATAGGAGCAACCCAATACAAAGGCTGTTTGGCCTTATCGCTTTTTGATACTGAGTGCTCATTGCTCGAAGGATAAAAAGCGGCGGTGAGTATAGAGCCAACCACGGCACTCAATACCGCAACAATCAAATGAGTTCTATTCATTGTTAGCGCTCCCATTCAATGCATCGGAATCGGTTTGTTGATCCCCGGAAAAGTAATAGTTCAATGAAGCAATGCTTTTGAGCCGTTTAGTTTTTAAGGTCAGCACTTCTAACCGCGCATTCAGCTCGTCGATCTGAGCACGAACCGCTTCAGCAAAATCACCATCGTCATTGGTATACGCCGCTAAAGCCGCTTCTGATTGCTGATGTAACTGCGCTAATAATTGGTTTTCATAGAGCGACAACTGGCGCTCTTGATTTTTCAGATTCTTAATATGCTGCAAAGCACTTGAAGCCAAAGTACGTACTAACAAACGTTTTTCTGTTTCGATTTGTTCTGCGTTGAATATCGCCGCCTGAATTTGCTGTTCAGGACGCGTGTCATCCCACAACGGCATATCCACTGTCACGCCAACAGACAACAAATCGGCACGCTCATGGCCTAGCTTGTCTTCATCACGATAACCATAGGTTGCGTTCATGCTCCACTGTGGTTTACGGCTCTGTTGTGCGATTTGAATACCGGTTTTTTGGGCGTGAATGACTTTCTCGACGCTAGCCACTTTGGGATGAGCCAGCAGCGTTTGAGCAATAAATTCATAATCATGAGGGCGCACATCCATTTCAGAAAAAACACGTTGCGCGGCATCTGTCAGGTTCAATTCGGGCAATTGTTCGGGTAATGAGAAGCTTGAGAAATGACTCACATTGTCACCCTCTGGCATTAACCAAAGGGCTAACTCTGCCAACTTAACATCGCGATGTTCTTGTAGCTTGAACAAGCGCTCATCCAGTCGCGTCAGCTCTAGCTGAGCTCGAACTAAATCCTGTTGTCGCACATTACCAATAGCAGAGCGATAACTGGATTGAGCAATACTTTCCAAATGCTTAAACAAATTCGCATCTTGTTGAATGATCTGTATTGAGCGTTCAGCCAATAAAGCATCTAGCCAACGGTGCGTCACTTCCATTGTTACCTGTTGCGTTCTGTCATCACGTAAAACCGGTTGCTGTTCACTTAGCTGTTGCCACTGTTTCTGTTTCAGCTCCAGCGTATCGCCTCGTGGAAATGCCTGAGAAAAACCCAGTTGCGCTTGTGTCATGGCTTCCTGAGAAAAATCAAAACTGTCGGTTGGCAGGTTCTGCAAACGAAATGTCAGTTTCGGATTCGGTAACGCTTGCTCAGAGCGACTATTAGCCTGTAGCGCTTGTTCTTTGTAGCGGCTGCTTTGAAGCCAGGGGTCATTGTCCTTTGCCATATTGATAGCATCTTGCAAATGCAGAACCCTGGACGAACCTAAGACACTGGCACTCTCAGCTAAAGCCTGGGGGTTGTATAGGCTAATAACCAGACCCCAAAATACAGGTATTATTGTGCGTTTTAGCTTGTCTCTGTTTGACGATATAGCATCAATCATAATCAGTTCCATCAAACTGAGCTTGATTACTCAAGCGTACTACCAGCAATCATGACTATTAACTGCCAATAGAAAATTCATATAAATGAAACGAGTTAAAGAAATCAACAGGCACAACACTCCTGCTAAAAACTTTCACTCCATAAAAGAAGAACAGATTAGATAGTTGTTATCGGGGGACGTAATCGGGAATGAGGCGGTGGCAGCGAATACTGCTCAAGATAAAAATCCAGCTTGGGATTACTGTTCACGGCTAAAACCGTGGGAGATTTCGAGTTCACAAAATGCAAGAAGCTTGCACAACCTGCGTCAAGACACGAACAGTCATCAGTTCCATCATCACAGCAATTCATCTTAGAATGATCACTTTTATCAGAGCCGCGATCCATCATGCCATGCATGGAATGCATATTGTCAGCATTTGAGTTCCCAGCTTGAAAAGACTGAGAATGCTGCTCACCATGTTCAACATGAACACAATTCATACGCAACGCCGCAACCGATTGGCTAAAAAAAGCCAATATCACAACCATGATTAATGTTGTATTGATGCGTTGCATGAAATGAATTTTCTCTTTTTCAATCAATATGGTGAACCATCTGCTGCCAAGTATAAGCAGGTTCGCGCTCAAACGCATACCCTTTTTCTGTCGAGGTTAAACGTAAATCCGTAAATGCTTGATCAATGACAAGCTGTAACAGTAAGATCCTGGAAACCCTCTATCCATCACAGGAAGTTTAAATATGTTGTTGGAGTACGGATTCAAGAAGTTATCAACCTATGTCACTTTAGCTATTACTGCTGCAATTCTTATTCTTTCTTACGGTAATCCTATGGTTTTTGATAGGGCCATTGTATTCGTATTAATTGCCACTGCACTCCTCAGTTTCAAACTAGACAAAAACATTTTTAGTATTGCCAGTATTATTCTATATGAAAGGATTTTTGAAGAGGTAATTTGGGCAATCGAATCTAATACATTCTGGTACCAGGAACTTTGGTATCACCAATTTTATTTACTCTGCATTGTTCTGATTTGCTCATTGAATCGACAGCAAATACTATCAAAACTCGTGGTTCTTTTTGTGTTGATAATAGAAGCTGCCATTCTGCACTGGATAGATATTGGCTATGTCATTCCTACCATGTATTGGCCACTTGTCATGATTTTCGAAACGCTTGTGAGTATTTATTTAATAAGAAATAGAGTATTTCTGTGGAACAAATTTATTGGACATGACGTTTCTATCATGCCCAAAAGCATTGATAGAAAAATACTGGTGGTCATGTATTTATTTATATTTCTAGAATCCCTAAAATTATCCGAATACATGCTTAGACATGTATTCGGAATGCACAATATTCTTTATCTCTATAATAATTACACCTACTTATCGCAAGCACTAACCGCATGCATTCTATGGATAATGTTCATAGAATCCTGGCGTTTGATAAAACAATCTAGGTTTGCAGCTTAAACATGATCAAAATTTCAATAACAAATTGGAACAGACAAACAAAACGTTGTTCTATATTTTCCGGTTCTCAATACATAAGCCATAATTGAATAAACTCCGTTATTTTCACTTCCACATGCAACAAAGTATGAAGACTAAATTATTCCGATATGTATTAATCACACTAAGCTTGCAAGGCATTGTTTCTTGCGATCTGGGTGGCGAATATAACTTTAGTGCCACCACTCGTTCGAATTCCGCACCGATTGCAACAGGTTCGCTATCCTTCACCGCTTCGGCAGCAACATCCAGTGAATTTAAGATAACCACTGTCGATGCGCAGGGTGATGCATTAACTGTTTCCGTTGCAGATAAACCCGAGTGGTTAGAATGGCAGCTCACGAACAATCAACTGCTATTTACAGCAACGCCTGATTTTTTCGATATTGGAGACTATGACGTTACATTTACCCTGAGTGATGGTCAGCTCTCCAATTCATACCAATTACACATTTCAGTGCAAGACAACACCACAGCTTATCAAGACATTGCACTGAATGAAGACATTGTTCTCGGTAGCTGGGCATTGCAAGACGGACAAACATTCCACTTGTTTAGCGCCGGGAACGGACTGTATTCCGATGCTCAAGAGCAGCTATTTAGAATGAGCTGGCAGCAAGACAATGACTACCAACTGACATTCAATACCTACCTTCTGGACTGCTCACAATGCGAAGCAACTCAAAGCTGGCAAATGCGAGTCGTTGCTCAAAAAGAGGGGCAAAACAGCACATTAACTGGCGTTCAACAACGCTGGCTACTACAACAGGGCGATCAAGCTCAGGCCATCAATGCATCATCAGTCCAATCGGTAACATTAAATGCCGGGTATTACATGGCGCTCGCCACCTCCGACAGCGTCGTTTCGCAAATCAATCTCGAACAACACACCCTCACCTTGAACGGCACAGCCTTAGTCAAAGGGCAGACCCTACCCATCTCAGTTCAGGGAAAACTGGAAACTGATGATACTCAATCGATTTATTTTGACGAACCTGAAGTGCAAGTACCTGCTTACGATAATTTCATTTCCAGCTGGTATAACAATAGTGCGGGTGCGTTCCTCGGACTACGGTTTGACTTGTATCCCACTGAATTACAAGCGCTGTATGCCAGTGAACAATTAGTATTAGCCCAAGTCACGTTAATCCCTGCTCTTTCCGAAGAAGATGCCAACATCAACCATGTCGATTTTGATGGTCTGGATGCATTCCTCAATACCCCCATTACGACCACCTTTGTCTATAAACCGCTTACGCCTGTGACAGAAATGACGTTAGCGACTGGGCAGAACATAGCCTCTCGCTTTATCGCTCAAGCAACGGCATCCATTTCAGGCATTAACATGCAGGTATTTGGCGCTAACACGCTGGAAATAGTCAGTGAATCCGAAGCGAACCTGCAATTTCACTTGAGTGAGAGCAATGCAGATGTTGCAACTCAAAGTGTCAGTTGGAGCCTTGAACAAGGAGCACTGACATTGCAAACGCAAGAGGGTGAAACGCACAATTACCAATTACTCAGTGACGCTAACGGAGTCACTTATCTGGCAGGTTACGACATTGATGGGCAAACATGGGCTTACCCCTGGTTTGAAGTGGAGTTTGATATATCCATGCAAATGACAGAATCTGATTGGGTAGGTGAATATCAAAACGTACATTTTCACTCCACCAGCAATCTGGAACAAAACGCCTTTATTCTGAATGAATCCGGACGCGCCGATTTGCACTACAGTGAATTAGTACCGGATTGGCAAGATCGCTGGAAATATAACAGCAACAACTCCATCAATATGGTTTATGGCCTTGGAAAATGCAGCTCGTATTCAGTCTATTATGACGAATGCTTTCAGGAGCAACTGTCCAACTACAATGAGTCAGTACGCAATGCTTTCGGAGTTCGCCACTATCAAATGCTGCAACAAAACAACGATATGCGCTCTTTAAGAACAGCTTTACTGGTATTTGATAATGAACCAAGCGCTTACCCATCGGTGCAGCGCTGGTATAAAGTGCCTTGATAGACTAAAAAAGAAAAAGGCAGACCCGAAGGTCTGCTAAAGGTCTATAAAAGGCTGTAACAACTGGACATGCTGTCATCTTCGAGAAGTAGCAGCAGTCATTAGCCTTTCGTTACAAGGATTTGGTAATTGTGAATGCCCCACGAATATCACCGGCAGCAAATCCTGTAGCCTGATCACTGGGGTATTCGGATTTAATTTTTTCGACCAACGAAGGATCTACACTCGCGCCATGACAAGACAGGCAAAACTCACCCGCGCGAATAGCCTGCATATAGCGATAGGTACGTTTTCCATCCTGCTCAACAATTTCACTATGAACTAATGAAGAGAAAGCCGCACCATCCGCTTTTTGCTGTTCAAATCCTTCTAATACAGCTTTCTCCCATGAGTCTGGTGCATTACTGCTATTACGGATTTTTAAACTGGTACGTCCAACGTGCCAGCCATCCGTAGACAAAGCAGCGGCAATGCCGGGTGCTTTTTCCTTACACATGGATACACCATGAGGAAAGCCACCGTCAGCCAATGCTGTTTTTAATGTTCCCCCCAGCTCTTTGGCAAAGCTGCCAATACGCTGTTTGGCCGCCTGCTCCAAAACACTTTTCTCACTATCAAGATAAGCATCTTGAGCATTTACCTCTGTCTCAGCCATCAATTGATGACTGAGTAAGGTAACAGCTGCACCTAATGCCACAATCGCAGGCGCAGCAACTACAGTTTTAATCACTCTCATAACCACCTTTAATTGAGTGTTATTCGTCTTCAAGCCGCTCGATACCCAACGCCTTGAGCACATATTTTTCATACACGGGCTCACTCACCCCAGTACGCATTTTACGCATAAAATACTTTTCAAAGGCAATTTTAGCCAAATGCACCCACTTGCCTTTCTTAAACCAGGTTACGTTACGTGGCGGAATTTGTGGCATTGCAACAAATGCAGCCCCGGTGTCTCCCATGTCAGCCAAACAAATGGCATGCCAGGTTCCTTTTGTTTTGGGAACCTCATTATGCACCACAATGGATTTCAGATTATGGGCAATTGCCGTCATCATGGTTTCTATCATATAACCCGTTTTCGGCGTTCCTGTGGGAACCGGTGTCGCTTCAACAGGCGGAATAGCCACGCAGACACCACCAGAAAAGATATTCGGATACTTGGGTGAACGCTGATATTCATCAGTAATCACAAACCCTTTCGGGTTACACAGTCCTTCAACATTCGCAACCGCATCAACACCAGCAAAAGGAGGAATTAACATGGAATGGTTAAAGTCCAATTCATGTGAGAACGCAACCTCTCCTTTTCGATCCAGTTCAGAAATGAGCATTTTGCCCTCTTTCACTTCATCAACATTGGCGTTGCAAATCCACTTGATATTGCGATGACGTAACTCCGATTCCAACATGGATTTCGAATCGCCCACACCACCTAATCCCAAGTGACCAATATAAGGCTCACTGGTGACAAAATACATGGGCACCTTGTGCCTGATCTTTTCGTCTCTCAGTGCTTTATCAAGAATAAAGGCATATTCATAAGCGGGCCCAAAACAGCTAGCCCCTTGGAATGAACCAACAATAACGGGGCCTGGGTTCGCTACCAGCTTTTCAAAATCGTCATAACATTTTTCAGCATGATCCAACGTACATACCGATTGCGTAAAACCTTCCGGGCCTGCGCCAGGAATGTTGGAGAAAGCCAGTTTTGGGCCAGTCGCAATGATCAAATAATCATAGTCAATTTGCTCATTGTCACTGGTCAGCAAAAAGTTATTTTCAGCATCAATTTTGTCTACCCGGGCACACTTAAAATTGATTTTCTTCTTATTCAGGTATTTTTCGATAGGCATGGTGACGGCTTCAGAATTCCGCCAGCCAACGGCAACCCAAGGGTTCGAAGGAACAAAACGAAATTCAGGGCGTTCGTTAACAACAAGTACCTCATGATCTTTTCCTAACGCTTCCTTAATTTCATATGCTGCCGGCATGCCGCCAGTGCCTGCTCCTAAAACGACGATCTTGGCCATATACGTTCTCGCTGATTTATGATTCCACGCTTTACTAAGCGTAGTTCGAAATGTGAACGATTTGTTAACCAACAACCGTGCCAAAATAGAAATTTAATTTAATTCATTGAAATAAAAGAAATATTAAATAAATTTTTTATAATCAGTGGAAGGATGAGTAAATATTAAAGCTGTTTTTAATGACATTAATGTCATATAATTTTTGAAATTTTGCCAAAAATGACAAAAGCACCCAAAACAAGAACGAAAATGGTGCTAATGGAGCCCCAGAATGAATGCATCTGTCGTTCAGTCGATGATCAATGCCATAGACAAACCCGCCATATTTATCACGCCAGATTATGTGATCCAGGCCGTTAACCAGGCATATATTGATACCTATGATTCCAAAGTATTGATAGGCACCAGCAAATGTTTCGAAATCTCACATAAAAACGATGAACCCTGCGACAAACATGGCGAAGACTGCCCTCTACAACAATGCAGCAAGACCCAGCGAAACACCAGCGTAGTGCATATCCATACCACAGCCACAGGGAAAACCTATTGCGATATCCTGATGAAGCCAGTAATGGATGACACGGGTATCACTATCGGCTTTTTAGAAATTCTGGACAAAATTAACTACGCCGCAGCCGAGTCCCAAACCAATAAGATGATTGGCGTTTCCCCCAGCTTTAAAAACATGCTCAACCAGATTAATAGGGCGGCACAATCAGAAATTTCCGTTCTTTTACAGGGTGATACTGGCACAGGTAAAGAACTCGTCGCTCAAGCCCTACATAGCTCAAGTAGACGTAAAGACAAACCTTTCGTCGTCATTGAATGTACTGGATTAAGCGAGAACCTGTTTGAATCTGAACTGTTTGGCTACGAAAAAGGCGCATTTACGGGTGCTAATGCCAGTAAAAAAGGCTTAATTGAAGTGGCGAATGGTGGCACGGTGTTCTTTGATGAAATCGGCGATGTGCCACTGAATATGCAAGTGAAACTGCTCCGTTTGTTGGAAACGCAGAGTTTTAGAGCTGTCGGTGGGTTAACCCAGAAAAAATCTGATTTTCGCTTGGTCTGCGCAACCCACAAAAACTTGCTGGAATTAGTGGAAAAAGGCGAGTTTCGTCAGGATTTGTATTACCGCATTGCAGGCTTTCCCATTCACTTGCCTTCTCTTTGTGAGCGCAAAGAAGATATTCCCGAGCTGGCATATCACTTCCTGAATCACTCAGAACACCAGCACAAAACCTTTTCACCTGCCGCGCTGGAAATGCTTTGCCATTACCCGTTTCCCGGCAATATTCGCGAGCTGAAAAGCATTGTCGAACAAGCCGCACTGCTTGCGAATGACAACCAGATTCATAAAAACGATTTACCGCCACAAGTCATGTCAAAGCAACTTACTCCGGAAGCAGAACAAGACAACATCGTCACGCTCGAGAAAGCCGAAGAGAATTATCTGAAAAATGTCTGTGATGAATTTAAAGGAACTCCGGACGAATTAGCCAGGATTCTGGGAGTCAGTACCCGAACTTTATATCGTAAATTGCAGCGATATGGTTTGAAATTGCGGTGATTTGCTCTCAACCAATATCTCCTTGAAAATTGGGAATAGTTTATTCCCCCTCTTTAAAGGCTGTCTCTTCGTCACAAGTCGAATGAATGGTCTTTTAATCGTTTTACGTTTTATACAAAAGGTTATATGTCACCTTATTCTCTTTGACGTGGTATGACGTTTGAAGAATGGCCTGTTCCCCCTCGGTTAACCCCCTGACTAAATTAGCAAAACGCAAGAATATTAAAAGCAATTCATCAGGGATGATGAATTAGGGCTGCCCGGTGCATGGATGCACCGTGAGACCGGCTTTTAATATTCGAGAAGCACAGGAATAGGTTAACCGTTGGGGCTGATTTCTTTTGGTTACTTTTCTT
Organism: Paraneptunicella aestuarii; assembly: GCF_019900845.1. Taxonomy (NCBI): domain Bacteria; kingdom Pseudomonadati; phylum Pseudomonadota; class Gammaproteobacteria; order Alteromonadales; family Alteromonadaceae; genus Paraneptunicella; species Paraneptunicella aestuarii. The sequence continues at coordinate 4,723,381 of NZ_CP074570.1, forward strand.
GTTCAGCTGACTATTTATTAATTTGGGAAAAGTAACTGGCGCGTCCGAAGGACGTGTCATACAAGAAACCCAAAGAAATGACAAAGCATAATTAACCCATGCTCGAGATAAGGAAGTGTTTTGAGATGGCTATTTTTATCACCACGTCTTATCCCGAGTTGGAGTTAATTATCATTGATGAATAAAATCTATCTGAAATAAGAAGAGGTGACTAAGAGACAGTTTTAAGGAAGGATTAACAACGTAATCTGAAAATTATTCACAGTCTCAGGATCAAAAAAGGGAGCAACTAAACATTACTCCCTTTCTCAAAAACAAACTTAAAACCTGACTTTACTTCCCGCTCAAAGCCAGTTCTTTCTCGGTTTTAAAACCAAACACTTTGCGCAGCACAATGGTCGCTGGGCAAAAGCCGGTGAAACTTTGCTGGAACAAGTTGGCACCAATGAATACGGTGAACCACATAAATCCCGGGTGTACAAAATAGGTCAGGGCGACTGACAGTAAAACCATAAAGCCTGCAAAAGCGGTAAGGGCTCTTTCTGCTGACATTGTAATCAACCTCTTATCTCATCAGAAACTATAAAAATATCTAAAGGAAAAGTAGACATTGCTTGTGTCTTCAAACTGGTTGAAGAACGTATGTTTGTCTTTTCCGTAAAACCAATTGAAACCTGATGACAGGCTCCAATCATCAACCGGGCTATAACTCGCCCGAAACTTCGTATACCCGTCTTTTTCAGTCGGAGAATAGAAACTAAATAAGTTCAGCGTCAACGTTTGACGCAGAGCTCGATAAATCACTTGTGTTGTTAGCACATTGCGTACTTTTTCCTGCTCATATTCAGGCCAGGGCGAAGTACGAACCAATGCGTCATGGTCGTGGGTACGTTCCATATACCACTGCAATGAACCGGTTAAGTTGGGATATAACTCTTGTTCGTACCCAACCAAAACCTTAGACATGGAATTCTGCTCAAGTGGATTATCACCATTGGGATCTTCCAATGCGTTTTGACGCGCATACTCGAACTTGGCGATACCGTCACCTAACGGGCTCACCACACTGAATCCATATACGTTCATGTCACTGAATTTAGGTCTGCCGAATACATCAGCCGATTCTGGTAGAGGGCTGTAACCACTGTAGCCATATAGAGCCACTTCTGTTGAATCAAAGGACTTATATAAACGCACTGCATATTCGGCATTGGTTGGGCGGTTTGCCGTTGGGACATCAAATTCAGGCGCAATGTTCTGCCCCGCTTGAGGACTGAAAAATGAATAATATTGTCCGTTAATGTAATTATCTGGCGTAAAACGCGGCGTTACGACGAAGTCGAAATTGAACAAGTCAAAATAACCCGACAGCTTGGCCGAAAACGACGGCGCTTTCAGGTATTCATCATCACGCCCGGAGAAAAACGACTGCCAATCTTTGGGAAACAAGTCGTTCAAGAACAGGTAATCACCGGTTCCCCAGGTCAGCACTTGTTGCCCTACTTTGGCATCAAAATGTGATCCCCAATCCCCTAATCCCGCTAGGGAACCATGCCAAGCCAATTCACGAATTTGAATTTCGGTATTGTTCTTCACACCATCGTAGTACAGGTCGGCGCGAGTCTTAATGGTGGACGCTTCAAGGTCATAATCCCACTGAAACTGAAAACGTAAATCTGACAGTGTTTGTGGCCTGTCGATAGCAGGATCCAATGACAAACGACGACCATAAGCGGCTTCAACAAAACCGGTAATCGGATTACGAGTGCTCTTCGAGTCCTCAAATGAATCCCAATCATCACCTGTGCCAGTACCACCATCAGACTGAGCGGAATCACCCCAGTCTCCACTACCAAAATCTCCACTATCAAAGCCCCCCCACTCATCGCTCTGAGTTTCGGTTTTCTTTGCAGGCGCTTTATCACCCCAACTGTCAAAATCTGCCCACTCGTCCTTTTCCTGTTTTTGACTTTCCTGCTTTTGATTTTCTTGAGCAAGGACAGAACCAGGGATTACCGCCGCAGATGCAGCAAGTAAAAGTGAGCTCGCAATAAGCGAACTCTTGAATGGCATTTTCATCGTATTCAGCATGTAAGCGTAAATGCTCCTCTAATCGTGAAGGCTATTTAAGCCACTCTTTTGGTGGAGTTCTCAAACTACGCTCTGAAAAAACGCTGTCTGGCAAATCAATGTCGTACTTGATATTGCGAAACTCCATCAAGGTATAACCACCAGTTTCCAGATCTGACACCTTGGAGCGCAGAACGGTTGGGAAACCGCCGATCTCTTCTACTTGGACTGTTTCTACCTTGCGGTAGTTCTTGTCATTCTTATAGAAGTTGATCTGCATCGGTAAAAAGGTGGATTTATCGATAGAAGCAACATAATGAGTGAACTCAACGCTGGAAGGATTTTTAGGCACGCCCTTCAACACGTAGAACTGATCGTCCTCAGATTCGAGTGTGAAATTGTCTTCAGTCACAGCACGACCAGACACATCTTCATAAAAGAAGTGCGAACCAACAAAAGAAGTGCGCTTGTCACCCGCTGAAATACGTTTTACCAGATCCAAAGCTGGAAGATACAACCAGCGATCATCGTCCTGGCTAGCATCAGTGTGCTTTTCCACACGGAAAACGGTGTCTTTAACATCAGTAGGGCGAGAGAAAAATACGATCATGCGCTGATCGCCATTATCCTCAACGTCTTTACGCAAAATAGTAAACTGGCGTAGTTGTTTGCGGCCTTGGGCGTCGACAATCATCATACGTGCTTCCGCACTGCCGTCGTTACCAGCATAGTAAGCCGCTTTTTCAGCCTTGGTAATAATGTCTTGTACATTCACTTCAGCATTGGCAGCTTGAGCAAACGCCAACCCTGCAGCAATGGATAAAATTAATTTTTTCATTCCAGACTCCAATTTCTTTAAATAGCAGTGTCTCGGACTACGAGTCAGACTTCACACCAAACACCAAGCCTTTTGCTTTGGTCATTACTGATGGTAATACTAATAACGTAACCAAAGCTGAAATGGCCATGATACTTGCCAGGAAAAAGCCTACCGTGATGTACGGCACAAGAGGTGCGAACAACAACGGAGTGAAGCCCAACGCAATAACCAATGCATTACGGGTAATGGCCGATGCCGGTTCATCGAACATGATAGTAAAGGTTTCTTTAATGCTACCGGTTTGATTAAACACAGAACGGGTACGCTCCAGAAAGTGAATCGCAAAGTCTACCGATAAGCCTAAGGTTAATGCTGAAAGCACTGCAATTGGCATGTCGTAGTCTTTGCCCACAATACCGATTAGGCCATAAATGAAGGCAATGGTAATGGTCAGCGGCAACATGGCCAGAAAGCCAAACACCACGGAACGGAACAGGAATACCATCATAATGAATACAGTAACGAAGGCGCTCAGCAAGCTATTCAACATACCGGCAACCATGTTTTCCTGCCACACCACGTTCAGATATGCCTTACCAGCCCAGCCCACATCCAAACCTTGAGGCAGAGGATTAGCTTTAACGTATTCATCAACCAAGGAGACAACTTTGGTCATATCCTGATTGTCACCGCTGGTCAGCTGCAACCAAATCAGAGTTGAACGGTAGTCTGGCGTAACAAAGTGCCACAAGTCATTAGGTCTATGTGACGACTGGTACTGCAACAAGGTTTGCGCAACCGCATTGCTGGAATTAGGCAATTGATAATCTTTGTCTTCGCCTGAGCGCAATTCGCGGTTCACCACTTTCACCACGTCAGCTAATGAGTTGGATTTACCGACCAAACCGGAATCTTTCAGATAGTCCTGTAATTTGCTCATGTAAGCCAATAGCTCTGGGCTTTGGAACGTTTTCGAGTTGTTAGTCGCCTGTTCAGCTTGTTTCAACAAAGTTTCCAACCAAGCGATTTGATCGTCAGAATCAGCCGCAAACAACTGATCATCAATCGCAATAATCAACTGCTGTAATTGCTCTTGTTCTGGCAATGCAGACAACCTGGCTTCTGTTTCTGTATACCAATCAGCTAATCCAGAGGGCATATTTTGTTCAGATGTCAATAAACCCATGCCAGTTTTGACATTATTGTTGTCAGAAATGACAAGGTAGGCATCATAGGTTCCTGCAAAGTTTTCATTCAATACTCTGTCGGCAACGCGAATTTCGTGATCTGCTTTAAACCAGCGTACCGGGTTATCGTTAATCTGAATTTGAGTAATACCCCAAACCGAAATGCCGAAAATAATAGCGAAAACGCTTAGCAAAGCGCCTTGATGGCTATTCGCAATACGACCCAGGAACTTGGCAAACTGTGCAACACGAGAACCATCTTCGTTGTCGTGCAATGCCGCTTGTAGCTTTTCTAAAGACTCATCGCTCATACGCGACAAATAAGCAGGAATAAAGGTGATAGTCACCAAAAACGCGAACAAGATACCAAAGCCAACGAAAGCACCGAAAATCTGTACTGGCGGAATAGGAGTCAGCATCAAGGAGAAGAAACCAATACAGGACGTGATTGAGGTGTACAACATAGGTGTGAACAAGTGACCAATGACTTCTTCAACCACATCACGCAGGTTTTCACCTGGCTTATAACGATCAGAAAACTCCGAGAGTATGTGTACCGAATCCACCACCGCAATCGGCATGAGGAAGATAGCGATCATGGAAGACATGATATGCACGGTAAAGCCCATACCAATTAACAAGCCCATAGTCACAATAACCGTCGCCATTGCGACAATCATAGGCGCGGTAATCAATGGAATATTGCGGAAAAACAGGAACAACAGGATGAAAATGGTTAAGCCCGCCAAAGGCGCTGAAATACCCATTTGCACAAACATTTCAAAACCAAACTGGTCTTCTGCCACCGGCAAACCTGTGATGTACCAGTTGTCGACTGAGTCCAGTTCTTTGATATGACCGCGGATTTCTTCGGCGATACGATAGCTTTCATTTTTATCTACGATAGGAACGTAAATGGCTGCCGCCTTACCGTTTTGAGAAACCAATGTGTTGTACAACAAAGGCAAGCGCTCAATCTTCTTCTGAACCGCCAAGGCTTCTTCTTCAGAAGTTGGAGCGTCTTTCATCATCCATTCAAAGCGAATGGTTCCTTCCCCTTCCTGAGAAATGTTATCAACGGTTGAAACCGCCATTAAATCTGCGGACACAACGCCGTCGATTGACAAAATTGACACAACCAAGTCATGCATTGCGGTCAGGGATTGTTGGTTGTAAACACCCACCCCTTTTGCGCTTTGCGTGTTTACGGCTCCAACAACAATGGAATCGTACATATTGAAATTGCGTTTTGTCTGATTATGGAACACCCGGGAAGGATGGTCTGCAGACAGCATGTTTTCTGGATCTGTGTCGATCTGAATACGAGGAATCTGACTACCGATTCCGAACGTTAACAACAACAGAACCCAATAGATTGTCTTGGGTTTGGTGGTACAAAAATGCACTAGTGATTTAGCGATATGAGTCATTATTGTCCAATAAAATTTAAGCTGATCAGTTTATTACTTAAAAGTAGCAAAAGTTAGGCCATATCCAAGCTGGAAAGGAAAATTTTGGATGATAAAGAAGGGGTAAAAGTAGCTAAGGTAATAAATTTAAAAACAAAGAGTTTTGTTTTTCAGGTATTGGGGTGAGTTAGAGCCAACATGGAACTAACCCACCTTTCTCTTTTCAAAAAGTTTTAGCGAGATTTCTTGGTAAAAGTATCATCTGCAGGGGATTCAGTATAAGCACCGAGATCTTGATTCGAGCTCCAATTCTTATCCATAAGAACTCTTATCTGACTGGTACTCGAAGCAGCAGAAGGGGCATCCAGGGCTTCATTAGCAATGTCCAAAGTAGAAAAATTCTTCGACCAAAAATACCAGGTAACTGCAGCCCCATGCTTTTCTGCCAATTGCCAAAAGTCGAAATTCCAAGGTTTCAGCTCTGAGAAGGCCAGCTCATTCATCATCGCCATATTCGCATCACCTACAAATGGCGTACCAGAAGTTGGAGAGGAACGGTAAGATTCAATTGCCACACCCAAAGCTTTTAATTCAAAAGCATATTCTCTGGACACTTCACCAGTCCATTTACCACCCAAATAGTCCTTACCCCAATTCGAAGAAAATGGGTCGAGTAACACCACTCTGTCAGCACGCAAATTCGCGTTAGCGTTAAAGCGCAATTCATAAGCAATATTAAGAGCCAACTGATTTCCCAATGAATGCCCTGCTATACGTAATTCGCTGCCGTTATACCCCTGCATATTGTCCAGAACAGATTGGGTTAATAGCTGCGTTACCGATTGATTCGGCCCAGCCTGGTAGCCACTGACGGAGCTTTTCCATCGCATCCCCTGACGTGCTGTTGCGGAATAAATTTTTGACTCTGCATCCTTCACTTCTGACTCATCAGCAAACTGATTCCAATATAAAATGCCCACGTTATAACCACGATCCAACCAAAACTGTGATAAATCCATTGCTGGGCCACCTGAATTCCTGCGATCCAAGGTTTCTCGCCGGTTCGCATCCACAGAACCATTCTGCCAACCATGGATGTATAAAACCGTATTTTTATTCGGATCATAATAAGGATTAGCTTGACCAGGAATAGCCTTTTCAGCCTTCGTATAATCGAACCAATACAAACCATAATCCAGGTTTTCAAAGGTCGACGAAGGAAACGTAATTTCTGCTTTCGCAGTAAAAGACAATGAAATTAAAGCACCTACAGCTATTAATGATGCCCGTGAAACTCGATGTATTGTATTAAACATTGCATTATCCCGGGTTAATTGAAATAAAATTGCCACACGAATGAAAGCGTTTACAATAACACAGAGGGTATTTTTTGGAACTGGTTTGACCAGAAATTTAGTGAATATTTTTAACCAGACTGACGCTTAAAGTTATAAAGAAAGATTAATGTTGAAAGATAAGCCGCTTCCTTGCGGCGGGGACGAAAAAGCATCACAAAAACAAAAGTCTTCCATGCATGTATCTCGCAATCATAACTTTCCTGTTTCAATTACCGGCGTTACCCAATAGCGAATGCTGCTGGCAGCTTTCAAATCCCTCATTCCAGCGAGTAACGCTTGGTATTGCTCGGCTTCATGCAGAATATCAATGCGGAACAATTGACGATAACCCGCAACCTGTTCCGCGATATCGTATTGTGAATGCTCGCGGCTAAAGCCGTTTACGGTCGAAAGTGTAAAGCCTGAAATATCATCCATGGTCATCAGCAAATCAATGACACCATCACGGCTGGCTTCATCAACCACAACGCTTAACATCTGAGATTGGTTCATCATTTCCACTCCTAAAGCGTTAGCTTATGAGCCGCTTTATTCTCCAGTTTGAAGTAGAGAATAGGCAAAAAGTACAAGGTGACTAATGTTGATGAGAACAACCCGCCAATCACCACAATCGCTAGCGGCTTTTGGATTTCAGCACCAGGGCCTGTTGCCATCACCAAAGGCATCAAGCCGAACATGGCTGTGCTAGCCGTCATCAAAATAGGACGAAGACGATCTTTAGCTCCGGTAATCACCAGCGTAGTCAAAGGAATCGCTTTCGCCTTGGCTTCTTCAAAGTGAGACAACATCACCACACCATTCAAAACCGCAACGCCAAGCAAGGCGATAAACCCGATGGATGCTGGAACGCTGACGTATTCACCTGTGAGATACAAACCAAAAATTCCGCCCATTAAGGCAAAAGGAACATTCGCGAGAATCAACCCCGCTTTGGTTAAGGAACGGAAAGTACCAAACAGAATAATGACTATCAGAAGCAGTACCGCAGGGATCACCATTAGCAGGTTGTTAGTCGCACGGATCTGGTTTTCAAATTCACCACCATATTCAACGCTGTAGTTAGCCGGAAGCGTTACTTGCTGAGACACATTAGCCTGCAACTCTTCCACAAACCCCACCAAATCACGCCCTTGCACATTGGTAGCAATAACGGCGAAACGTTGCGCATTTTCACGCTCGATAATCGCTGGCCCTTCCGCCAATTTGATATCGGCAATATCACTCAGCAATACAGAACGACCACTATGCTCGCTATTCACCACATCTGACTCGGGCATCAAAACGCTGAGATTGCGAATTTCCTCAATAGAGGCCAATGTAGGTATGCCTTGGTACTGGCTTGAGAACATGATCGGAGTTTTCACTTTACCCTGAATCAACTCACTGATTTTTGCGCCCGTAATCTGCACGCGCAGGTAATTCGAAAGCTCAGAAGTTGTCATGCCATAACGGCTAGCTATTTCAGGATGCAGTACCACGTTCAGATAATCGCCACCTTCAATCAAGGTCATTTGAACGTCGATACTGCCAGTGGTGCTTTTTACCGTATGCGAGATTTCTTCCGCCAGTTTTGCCAGTGTCGGAATATCTTCCCCAAACACTTTTACGGTGACGGTTCCAGTGCTTCCGGTCAGCATTTCAGACACGCGCATTTGAATAGGCTGAGTAAAACCAAAGTTGATACCGGGATAACGCTGCACCACTTCACGAATGGCTTGCTCCAACTCAGCTTTGGTTTCAAAACGCCATTGATCTCTGGGATTCAGTTCCATGAACACATCGGTCTCGTTTAATCCCATAGGATCCAGGCCTAATTCATCAGATCCCGTTCGAGCCACAATTTGCTTAATTTCAGGCACTTCAGCTATCAAGGCTTTCTCAATTTGTTGATCCAGTTGAATGGATTCATTAAGAGAAATGGTGGGCGACTTTTCCAACTGCACAATGATGTCACCTTCATCCAACACGGGCATAAAGGTTTTGCCAAGCTGAGTGAACAACCCAAGGCTGAGCACCAACAAAGACATTACCACCACAATAAAAGCCGTTGGGCGATGCAAAACCTTATCCAGAGAGTTGGAATAAAGCTGCTGTAACCGCTGTAGATACTTAGGTGTGCTTATACCACCAGAGCGAATCAACAAAGATGAAAAAACGGGAATAATAGTTAAAGACGTTATTAACGCAGCGGTCATTGCAAACACAATGGTCAACGCTACCGGTGAGAACAGCTTTCCTTCCAGCCCGGTTAAGGTTAGCAAAGGAATAAACACAACAATAACAATCACAGTACCCGCAACCACTGGCTTGGCAATAGATTTACAGGCTCTGAAAATCAGGTGCATTCTAGGCAAAGGCACATTTTTGTTGAGTTGAGTCACAATGTTTTCAACAACTACAACTGACGAATCAACCAACATACCGATGGCAATTACCAGCCCCCCCAAACTCATCAAATTGGCCGATAACCCCCACTGATTCATCATCAAAAAAGTGATAATGACCGCAATAGGAATAGAGGTAGACACCACCAATGATGCATTCACATGCCCCAAGAACAAAGCAAGCAACACAATAACCAATACAATGGCTTCAAATAACGCACTGGTAATAGTGTTCACTGCTGTATCAATCAGGTTTTTACGGTCATAAAACACATTCAGTTTTGTGCCGGGAGGAAGAGTGCTTTGCAATTGTTCTAACTTGGCACGAACACCGCGAACAACATCGGCAGTATTGGAATCTTTCAGCGCTACAACCAAAGCTTCGGTTGTTTCTTCACCGTCTTTGGTTACCGCCCCATATCGCGCCAGACTACCAATGCTGATTTCCCCTAAATGCTTCAACTGAATAGGAAACCCTTCAAGATTGGTAATGACGATATCGCCTAACTCATGGGCTTCCTGAATTCGCCCTTCGGTACGAATAATCATGGAATCCGTACCAATATCCATTCGCCCCACACTGCCATTGGTATTAGCCATTTGAACCTGGTCAGCAATGTCTTGCAGCGTTAAACCCGCCGATTCAATCGCCACAGTATCAGGCGTGAATTGAACTGTTTTGGTAAAGCCACCCAAAATGTTTACATCAGCGACGCCCGCGACAGTTCTAAGCTGCGGACGAATTTGCCAATCCAGCAGGTGCTTGCGTTCCATTAATGACAAGTTAGGGTTTTCGATGCTGAACATGAACATTTCACTAAGCGGCGTACTCATTGGTGCAACTCCACCTTCAGCAATATCAGGCAAGCTAGCCCACAATCCATTCAAGCGTTCGTTGACTTGCTGGCGCGCCCAATAAATATCGGTACCTTCTGCAAAATCAAGAGTAATGGAAGTAATGGCGTATTTGGTTGTGGAACGCAAAATGGTTTGCTTGGGAATACCCAACAATTCCGTTTCGATAGGGCGAGTGATCTGCGCTTCGATTTCCTCAGCAGTCATACCCGACGCTTTAACAATAATCTTCACCTGAGTCGGTGAAATATCAGGGAACGCATCAATCGGGATTTTCTTCCAGGCTAAGGCCCCTAACGAGACCAAAATGGCGAACACCACCATAATGAAGACACGTTGTACCAGTGAGAAGCGGACTATCTGATCCAACATTTATTCGCCTCCCATACCAGCCATCATTCCCTGAACGGCACTCACAGAACGGCTTAACACTTCATTATTTGTCAGTGCAGAATTGAGCTCTAGATAATACTGAGCAACCTGGTTCACCGTTCTATTGGAAGCCAACACATTAACGGGAACTGCTTGCACTTGGTTGCCTTGTTTGACTAAAACATGAGAGCTATTTTGCCAATTAAAAACACTAGACTGAGGCACTAACATCGAGGCTTGCTCAAGCTGAGGAACAACACGTAATGTTTGCCCAAGCTTTAATGAACAGGATTCAGGTAAAGGTTCCGACCACAAACTGACATGGAAGTTCTCTGCAGTTCCCTCCATATTCTCGATTTTAATCGGCATATTGGCACATAAACGTGTACTTACTGATTCTATCTGTCCAGCTAGTTGAACCGGAGCTGCAACAGCCAAACGAATTTTGTCTGCCGGAATAATTGCACCCAAAACAGGATCCATCGTATCAAGGTTCAACATTTCCGGATAAAACAAAATCCCGTCAGCAGGTGCCATCAACTTGGCAGTGTCCATATGAGCACTGTCTATATTTAAGAGCTCAGAGAAATGCTGCAAATGACCCAGTTCGATACGTATAGCATGGTACTGTTCCGCAATCTCAGACCATACATGAATGCTAATCGCCCCCTTCTCAAACAGGTTTTTGCCTTCGTTGTAACGCTTCAAAGAAACGCCATACACAAACTCTTGAGATGCCAACTGTTCCTGAAAATGGTGTACTTCACTGCCTGATAAGGTAGCAATAATCTGCCCTTGCTTCACAGGTGTTCCATGCGGAAACAACATATCCACACGTTGTGGCTGGAAAGGAGCAGTAATCAAAAATTGCTGCGACATTGAAAAGGTTACTTCAGCCGAAAGCGGTTGCCCGTTATAGACATCAGCAGTTTTAACTTGTGTAAATTCCAGTTCCAGACTTCCAAGATCTTTAATGGCAATGGATTCATTCGCATATGCGGAGTTGCCCATAAACATCAAAGCAAGGAAATTCAATAGAACGACCTTAACCCCGGAAACTCTGCTACCAGAGAACACCGGAGACGATAAATTTGAAAAAAAGTTGGGCACATTCACGGTTCAATAAAATCCTGTAACAAGTGAGTTGAACATCTATAACTGCAATAAAAAACGCTTGCAGTTATACTTGCCGCAAGCATCTATGAATCGACTAAATTGATCATCGGGCATGTGTCCTAAAGCGTTTAAATATATGATTTTATTGGCTTAATTATCCATCCTTAGTAATGTGTTTACGCTTGAAATTGATTCAAAAATTACCCTGGAGAATTCCCTTGAAAGACAAAATCCTCGCCATTAGCTTGCTCATTATCATGGTGTTGAATCTATTGGACGTAATCACCGACACTCGCTTGCAAGTGCCGCTTTGGCATATTTTTGAAGAAGGTTTTATCGTACTGGTCTCTGGGGTTTTGGCTGTGTATCTGATTATTGAAATGCGTCACAGAACCAAACGCTTGAGTACGTTGTCTCAAGATCTGCGCGACACTGAAAGTAAACTGCAAAACATGACCGAGCAGTTTAAACAGGCTCGCCATCAATATTCCGAAGCTATCCAGAATCAACTGGAAGCATGGCAACTCAGTCAGAGCGAAAAAGACGTAGCAACCTTACTGCTTAAAGGTTTGAGTTTTCAGGAAATAGCAACGCTACGAAACACCAAAGAGAAAACCGTGCGCCAACAAGCGTCCGCTATTTACGCCAAAGCAGGGTTAGAAGGACGCCATGAGCTAGCAGCCTGGTTTTTTGAGGATTTTTTGACTCCAACAGAACCGGTTTAGATACGCTAAACGTCATCAACTGACAAATGGCCGCCTCATGCTTGATTCGAGTTAATCGCCCCCCACGCCTCTACAAAAACTCTTAAACGACAGTTCAGCAAGTTCTTTGGCAGTAAACACTTTATGTCCATCTCCCATGGATTCCTCCATCGTTAATGCGGCGCTAAAAAATAACCCTTCGATCAAATTCGTCACCCAGACAGTTGGAAAATCATTACTTATGCTGCCTTCCTTTTTACAGTATTCCACCAACTCAACGGTTTCCTGTTTTTGCTTCCTGTATATGGCGAGCACCTCTGGATCGTCCTCGGTGAGGGTGTCCAGTTTCATTAAAAATTGTAGCTCCTGAGTTAGCGGAATTACGTACTCAAACGTAAGTCTGATAGCGTCGATACCTGACTTGGCTTTCCTATTGATGGGCAAGCAAGCAGTATCAATTGCGTTAAAGCAATGAATCGCAATGCCTTTAATCAATTGCTCTCGTGTCTCAAATTGTCGGTACAGCGTGGCACGCCCCACCCCCGCATGATTGGCAATATCACTCAGTGAAGCTTCCTTATTGCTATTCAGTAGTTGTAACCCAGCTTTAAGCAAAGCGTCACGAGAACGTTTCGCCCTTGCATCGAGGTTTTTGACAATTTTAAACATTTTTCCGCCACCAAACTTATGAAACACAGTTGTATCGTATCTTTCAAGAAATTATGATACACACCTGTTTCATAAAATACAAAAAGTTAACTGCTATTTGAGGTTGGGTATGAATCTACGGAACAATTTATGGAGGCTGCTCGTTGCTGTTTCTCTGTTACTCACTGTCTTATGGATAACATTGGATGAACCTGAAAATAAACACTCTACTGAGCATGATAAGCCCGTTTATACCGTCACAGTACAAACGGTAACTCCACAAACGTCCCATATCTCTATCGAAGCCATCGGTCTTACTTCAGCTCACTGGCCGTTAGAAATTATTGCCGCAGTCAGTGGGCGAGTTAGTGAGCTACCGGAACACACTGAACCCGGTGACATACTAAATAAGGATGCCTTGTTATTATCAATTCAAGATACGGCTTATGTGGCCGAACATAGAGCCGCGCAGGCAAAAATTGAGCAGGCAAAGTTAGAAGTAGAACGTTTAAAACATGAGCAGTATGTCGTCAGTAAAATGGATAATGGCAATAAATTATCTGCTTTTGGAAAGTTTGAACCTCATATTACTGCTGCAGAAGCAGAATTGGCCGCGGCATTGGCAGCAGAAAAGCTGACCTGGCAGCAATGGCAAGATACTAAAATAAAGGCACCTTTCGATGCGGTGATCATAGATAGAACCATTACTCCCGGGCAATGGGTAAACGCAGGCGAACGCTTATTTTTACTGGCCTCTAGCACAGAACTTAATGTCAAGGTGGAGCTGTCTGCGAAAGATTGGCAACGAATTAGAACACTGTCTGATTTCAGTTCACATAAAACAAACACAGCTATTGTTATGGCTCCTGACGGCTCACAGTGGTCAGCAAGTTTGCGTTACACCAATCCAACGATGGATTCTGTAACCCGTCAACGCAGCATAGTGCTTAAAGTAGCCAATCCCTACGAAACAGAAAACACCAATTTGCCTTTGTTACCAAATCAGCAGGTGACAGTGTTGTTCAATGGTACTGAATTGCATAATGTGGTTGAAGCTCCGGCCTCTGTATTAACTGAGGATGGCAAGGTATGGTCGTTGTCGCATGGGCAGTTATTGCTTGAAGAAGTAGAAATTGTGCAAGAACTACCTGACATCGTGAAGTACCGCTACCTGAACTCACCATCAGAGCCAAGAAATCTGATTCTTTTTCCTCTCAGCACCATGTTGCAAGGCCAGCGAGCCATTGCTACGCAAGATAATTCCGAAAACGCCTTTCAAGAAAACGTACTGGAAAACTAAACAATGAAAGCATTAACAAGATGGTTTCTGGATAACCCAGTCGCAGCAAACTTACTGATGGCGTTCATATTAGTAGCAGGTTATTTAAGCTTTAAAAACCTGCGAATTGAGAGCTTTCCTCAAATTCCGGCTTCACAGCTCATCATTTCTGTAGTCTATCCGGGGGGTACTCCCAAACAGGTTGATGAAGGCATAACTCAACGTATCGAAGATGCTATTAGTGGGGTGCCAGGAATTAAAAGCATAATGAGCCAATCTTCCATAGGTTATGCCGAGGTAACAGTAAAGAAGAAAACGGGCGTAAAGCTCGATCGCTTAATGGAAGACATTCGTAATGAAATAGAAGCTATCGTCGGCTTTCCAGCACAAGCAGAACGCCCTCAGATTTACCGAGATGAGTTTGGTAATTTGGCCGCATTTGTATTGGTTTATGGAGGTGATGATCCGCATCTGTTGCAGAAAGTGTCAAGTCGCGTACAAAACGCCCTGAAAAAGCACCCGGAAATTTCTAAAGTTACCAACCTGGGTAAGCGTAAAGCTGAATTAGTGATTGAACCAAACCAGGCTCTAATGCAGCGCTATAACCTGCACATTGAAGATTTAGCAACGCGAATAGATCAATGGTCGTTTAACTATCGAAGTGGTGAACTTAAAACCGCCCGAGGCAACATCACCTTGCGAGGCGACAGCTATTCCGACAATCTATTAAAGCTGCAAAACTTACCCATTATCGTCACCCCAGAGTCAAACGTAACGCTCAAAGACATTGCCACGATCAAACGCAGTTTTGAACAAACCGACAGTATTGTTCGCTTTGAAGGTAAACAGGCAATTGCCTTAATGGTTTCCACCAGTCAGAAAGACAACCTGCTTCGAGTCAGTGAAGCCATTGATAACACATTACAGGAACTTCAACCTACTCTACCTGTCGGGATCCATGCAACAGTAATGGCAGACATGGCTCCTTACATTGAAGAACAATTATCATTGTTAGGCACAAATGGTTGGCAAGGTTTGCTGATAGTTATCCTGCTTTTAGGATTATTTTTAGAAGTAAAACTGGCTCTGTGGGTTGCATTGGGTATTCCGGTATCACTCGCGGGCACTGTTTGGCTAATGGGTTTACCCGCTCTTGACTACAGTATTAATGACATCACCTTATTTGGCATGATCCTGGTGTTGGGTATATTAGTAGATGATGCAATAGTAGTCGGTGAAAGTATCCACCAGGCGCGACAAAAATACCGGAATCCAAAAGAGGCCGCATGGCATGGTGTTAATTCCGTAGCCATAGCGACCATGTTCGGCGCTCTCACGACCATCGCAGCGTTCTCACCCATGCTATGGATTGAGAATGAATTGGCTAAAGTGCTGGCTGGATTTTCCGCTGTCGTTATTTTTGCGCTAACGTTCTCATTAATAGAGAGCAAGTTTATACTGCCTTCACACCTTTGCTTACCCATGCATTCTGAGCAAAAAACCAAGCCTTGGTACACACAAATTCTGCATACTGCCCGTAAGTTATGTATGGCAGGACTAGATTGGTTTTCACTCCGTGTATACCAGCCAGTTCTAAAACTCGCATTACACAACAAAGGCAGCGCGCTAACCTTGTTTGTGGTTATTATGCTTTTAGCTTACGGCGCCTTGATGAAAGGACACATTCGCTCCGTTTTTTTTCCTGAAATTCCCGGACGATATGCCACTTTAAAAGTCACCATGGCTCAAGATGCAGCCTTATCGTTAACACAAAGCCATATCCCCAGGTTAGAGGCCGCTATCGTCAAAACCAGCAAACAATTGCAGCAAGAGTATGGATTAGATAGCGAGCCGGTTCAGCGTTATTTAATTTCCATGGAAAATGGCAAAGTCATAGAACTGACTGCTGAATTGACTAAAACCGCTCTGTCAGACATTCCCGGTGATCGATTCCTGCAAGTGTGGCGCGAAAATACAGGGCAGATAGAAGGCAGTTATGCCGAAAACTTCACATTGGCAGAAGAACCAGCGGGTGGCACAGCAATTACAGTGTCTGCAGAGAGCCGTGATTTAGCTCGCTTTGTGGCACAACAGTTAAAAGAAGACCTGCGCTCCTTGCCCGGCGTGAATGATGTATTCGATGACTCTCAGGACGGGAAAAGACAATTGCAAGTTAAGCTCAATGAAAGAGGCGTTCAGTTGGGCATAGATCAACGTCAACTCGCCATTTTGGTTGGCGGAGCTTTCGGGGAAATCGAAGTACATCGGCTATTGGATAAAGGTCAAGAAGTCTCCGTTAAAGTCCGCTTGCCTGAACAGGAAAAGCGCTCAATCGAACAACTAAAATCAACGCCTGTATATCTCGGTAAAGATAGCTACGTGAGTTTGGGCGAAATTAGCGACCTCACATACAGCCGACAACCAGAAGTGCTTTATCGTCGAAATAGAAATGAAGTTGTCAGCATTTACTGGAAACAAAACCGCTCAGTAGCTTCACCGGAAGAAGTATGGGAGCAAGTAAAAAGCCAATTATTACCAGAACTTAAGGAGAAGTACCCTCAAGTCCAAATCGAGGCAGTAGGAGAATTTGCAGAAATACTGGAAGTACAAGCAGGCTTTCAAAAAGCCATGCTGATGACGATTCTGCTGATATACGTTTTGTTGGCGATACCTCTTAAATCATATTGGCAGCCATTGATTATTATGTCGGTTATTCCCTTCGGATTCGCTGGCGCTATTTATGGTCACGGTGTAATGGGACTATCAGTAAGCTTATTATCGATGTTTGGTATGATGGCAATGACAGGCGTTGTCATCAACGACTCTTTAGTGCTAATGACGCGTTTTAATCAACTTTACCGCTCAGGAATGGAAGTCAAAGACGCACTTATCGAAGCAGGAAAAAGTCGTATGCGGGCAATCTTCCTGACAACAGTAACAACGGTTTGTGGCCTGCTACCGTTACTCACTGAAACCTCTGAGCAAGCACAATACTTAAAACCTGCAGCGGTATCATTAGTGTTTGGTGAGCTATTGGCAACGCCCATTACACTAATATTGATCCCTGTACTGTTAGGGTTGGGACGCTATAAGCGAAAAGAATCGAACAATATTGATAATTCACAGCTGTTAACTGAGGAGTTTGAAAGCTCTTAAACGAAAATTGCGGCACTTACCGAGGTAGGTGCCGCAATACTTATGACATTTGTAATATAAGCTTCGTCCAATGTATATCCCTATACTTTTCCTTCAACACTATTGTTTCTTTGCTCATATGTTTGAGCATTAATTTTGATGAACTGTTTTTCGTCCTAAAAACAAGCGTACTAGTAATTCAGCGTAATACGCTTCGACACATAAACCCTTGCGATAGAAGTAAATTGTAGGGATATTTATGCATATGTGTTAATAAATGGACGACAGGTTTTATCACTCAGGCGACATTGCGCAGAAATAAAAATAAGATATTGTTTTTTATGGCTTTATTTAAATTAATAAATAATGGTCATATATTAAAATCTTTTAAATGATTAAAATCCAACCACAAAACGTGCATACATATCAGAAAAGATAGAATTTTCAGTTGAAAACTAAACTTCAGTACAGTTTCTCATTTTCGTGATTCCACGATTATTTATAGGAATATTCGAATTTCACCGGCAAATCTTTACTTATGTGCGAAATACGCTCCGCAATAAACAGAGTCTTGCACAATCCACGACGAGCTATAATCAATATCCTTGCAGCGTCTATAGTCACCCTATTGTTCGCAACTCATTTCAGGGGCATCCTCAAAAGCAGAATGTAGTAACACTTATCTAAATCCGTCTATTAGCAGATTCTCATTACTTGATGTGAAATTGATTGGAAATTGCTCTGGAAAAATGGCCTGAAGAGGGTGATACAGCGGTGCTGGTGTAGGGGGAGTTATATGCAGCACTTGCTCAATCGCAAGTGCTGCTCGTTATTTTTAGTTTTATTTAATTACGTCCCTATAATTTCCTTCAACACTTAATTGCTTTGCCCATCTGAATACTGGACTTATTTTTATTTGAATTGATTTTTATTGTGCCCTTATGTTCCGTAAGGGAAGTGTCAGAATTTGGTAGTTATTCTTTAAACACTTTTCTCTGACTGCCTTGAGATGTTCCCAGTTTAGTCTTGTTAAATCGGTAGCGTTAGGAAATCGCCGACAAAGTTTATCAATATTGCGACAACATCAAAAATTAACCGCAAACAATTGATTTATAATGATTATATTTTTATATAAACACCGTTTAATAATTAATTTATTCCTAAAAGCACCTATTAGGTAATATTTATGGACTCGTGATTGGCGTTTTTAACGCTCCGAATGAGCGCTTGATTTTCTCTGCCCACAATTTATTCATTCAATTCCAAGCACCGTTAGAACCAGAACAAGCATCACACTAAATAATCTGGAATATTGTGAGGTTGGAATGTAGCCATTAACTGATAAGCAATACGGTTGACTATCTTGGCAATCAAACCAAGAGATGAATTGCCTGCCGCAGGTTACAAATGAATAAACGGAAAAGAGAAATATTTTAAGAACGGGAACTTTAAATTAATAGGTAAAAGCCAAAACGAAAAAGGCGAGCCGAAGCCCGCCCCAACAGTAGTGTTGTTCAATCGTTTTTAGAAGGAAACGGTAGCCGTTGTTGTACAAGTGCTAGTGCTTTCTTCACAAATTTGATAGGTGTAGGTTACGCCGCGAGCCTTAGAATTCATGCTATCGGTGTAAGCACCATCGTTAGCGGTTGTTACAACCAATTGACCATCACGGTAGATGTCAACATTGCTGGTAGTTGCGCCAGCCCAGCTCAAGTCAACTGTGTGGTAGCCACGAACTTTGTAACCGCTGGCTGTCATGGTGAAGTCACCACCGCCATTGTTACCACCAGCACAACCATTAGTTGTCAGGTAATTATTAGCAGCGCCAGCTTTTACCAAGCCGTAACCGAAGTTGACGTCATGGCCAGCTGCACCTTGATCTTCAGCAGTCGCTTTAAGCGCTGCACGAATCTCTTCACCTGTACAGGTTGGGTGATTAGACCAAACCAATGCTGCAATACCTGTTACTGTAGGTGTCGCCATTGAAGTACCACTCATAGTACCGTAGTCACTTGTTACAACATCAACGGTGGCAGTGCTTGCTGCCAAAATAGCCGCGCGATCTTCAAGAGCTGCACCAATAGCAGGAATAGTTGTTGTGTTAGGGTCACCCAATGTGCCGTAAAGCATGCCAGCTACGTTATTGATAACTACGGCACCAATACCACCAGACGCTTCACAGTTAGCAACTTTATCGTGGAATGAGATGTTACCGCGGTCGATAACACAAATCTTGCCATTAGCAGCTGAGTCAACAGCTTCTGCTGTACCCATGAAGTAAGTGGCACCTGTGGCAGAACCAAAGTTTTCCATTGCAGAAGATGCAAATGAAACACCATCAGCGCTGAATGAAGACGATGTCGCCATACCTGCAGGGTAAGTAGATAGAGTGTCTACACCACCAGCAGCAACTTCAACACAGATAGTATCGTCAGTTCTCGCATTGGGGCCTTTACCTGTAACACAAGTAGGAAATTGAGAGAAATCAGCGATGTTGTTGTTGGCATCAGCAGCACCAATCATCATCACTGAAGAGTAAGCAGCAGGGTATGATGCAACATCATTACCGTCGTTACCCGCAGCAGCCAAAACCAAACCGCCCGCGTCACGGAATGCATTAAACGCGTTTTCTTCTGTCGCGTTTGCACCACCGCCACCCAGGCTCATGTTGATCAGGTTTGCACCTGCAGCAGAACACAAGTTAGCCGCGTGAGCCAAGTCAGAAGAATAGCCCCAGCCAGCAGCATTAAACACCTTGATAATGTGCATATTTACGCCAGGCGCCATACCAATTACACCGTAGCTGTTGTCAGCCGCACCGATAGTACCAGCAACGTGAGTACCGTGAGGGCCACCGTTTTCAAACCAGTTACCTGTGCCTGAATCGTTGTCACCTGTAATGCGGCTCCATACGAAGTCAGGGTTAGTTTGATCCAGACCGGAATCGATAACACAAACCTTCATGCCAGCATTAGCATTAAAGTTAACCAGATTTGCTTCTGCCTGGTAGTAACCGTAAGGGGTAACCTGTTGAACCATAGGATCGCCAGCGTCATCGCTGTAAACAGCCATTGGGCGACGAACGAAATCTTCTTCAACCAATTTAACGTGAGGGTTGTTCATCAAGCCTTTGACTTGATCTAACGATTTGCCTGCGAATGTCGCAGCAATAAAACCGTTTGAATCTAGTTGGATTTCACCACCAGATTGTTTAGCCAAGGCTTTAACAATGCCTTTACCGGCATTGTCTACCTGGATGATGTAACGGTCGTTAGCTGCATTTGCAGAGAATGCTGTAGCAACTGCTGCAGCCATAAGAGTAGATGTAAAAGCTTTTTTCATCTTAACTACTTCCTTCAATTTCAACACTGATTATTTTGCCCAACTTTGTATTTGGGTTTTCTCGCTTTACATACTCCGTTATTAGGGACTAACCCTAGCGAATGACGTTTATGTTTTGGTAGTTATCATTCGACTCGAAAACTCCGTGAGTTCGTTCACTCTACCCCGATTCCCAAGATCACAGTTATGAACTTGGCGACAGCTTTTTATACTTATGCGACATCACCTTTTTCACATTTATAAACCATTGTTTTTATTTGGTTAAATATTTAATTGAACAGCATTCATTTTTTCTTTTGTGCAAAAAATAGCAGCATTATAGTTATTAAAATTAATAACACTTACATTTTAGAGTTTAATATTTACCGAATACTTTCCGAAAACCTTGCTCGTTTGCATCACTGATTTTCGTCTAAAATTTATCTACTTTGATGTGAATTTTAATACCTGGTTTGATAGATGCTTCTTGCAACTTGAGCCGGATAATCTTATGTTTTGAAGACCTGATTTATAAAGGGATCCAATGTGAGACAAATGCCTTCATTATTCTTCTTAGTGCTTGTGACGCTATATAGCGGGTTGGCTTGTGCTGAAACGAATGAAGAAGACCTTAAACAGCTCCGCAAATGGTTCTCACGCGCAGAATCCATAGCTCACAGTCCCAATAGTAATGAATCAAAGTTTCTCATTAAGAAGCTAGAGGATTATCCCCTGGCTCCCTACGTTCATCTCAAAACGCTAATGCGTTACCCTTTTTTATCGAATAAAACCAAGATAGATGAATTCCTGACCAAGTATGAAGGCTCACCGCTAGACAGGCCCTTAAGAATGAAGTGGCTGAAGTATTTAGCAGGGCAAAATCAACAAGCCATGTTTTTACATTATTACCGAGACATTGGTGATGCCGGTTTACGCTGCCATAACATTGAGTTCAGGCTCGCCAGACCCGAGTTACGCCAAGCTGCTCTGGAAGAAATTGATGAGCTCTGGCTAGTAGGCAATTCACAGCCTAAAGCTTGCGACAACGTGTTTGATGAATGGACAAATGCCGGACGGCGCACTGCGGATATGGTCTACGAACGGCTAAAGCTGGCAGCTGATGGCGGCAACCACACCTTAATCCCTTATTTGAAAACCCTATTACCGGAAAACAAACAGTATTTAGCCGATTTATGGATGAAAGTAAGACGCTCTCCGAGTTATGTCAGCCGCGCCACCAGATTCCCGGGCAAGTTGCCACAACTGGAAACGGAAATTTTGTCTTATGGTCTTAAACGTTTGATATGGAAAGAACGAGATTTAGCACTGAAAAGCTGGGAAAGCCTGTCTCGCCAATTCCCTTTTAGTGATGAACAGAAAAAACAGATTACTGAGCGATTCGCACTGGGTCTGGTTATCGTAAATCACCCCAAATCAGAACAATGGCTAGAACGCGCCAATGATTTAACGTCCGACGAAGAACTATTTCGCTGGCATTTGGCTCATGTGTTAAGGGATCAGGATTGGAACCATGCAATGGAAGTCATTAACTCTGCACCTGAAGATTTAACCGATTCGGAGTCATTCCAATATTGGACTGCGCGCACCCTGGAAGAGCTGCAAGCAAAAGACAAAGCCACCATAGAATTTCAAAACCTGTCGGAAAAACGCGATTATTATGGGTTTATGGCCAGCGGCAAATTGGACAAAGCGCCTTCTATCGTCGATAAGCCCCTCAGCTTTACCGAGCAGGAGTTACTACTGATCGCTAACCATCCTGCTGCGTTACGCGCCTATGAATTTCTGCAATTAAAGCGGTTTACCAGTGCCCGCAGAGAGTGGCGTTATCTGGTATCTTTGTTAAGCGAAGAGCAAAAGAACATGGCTGCTGTTCTCGCCGATAGCTGGGGCTGGCATGATCAGGCCATTCGAACTTTTGCCAAAGCGGGCTATATGGATGATGTTTCCCGTCGTTTTCCTTTGGCTTATAGAGACACGCTTGAAAACAGCGCAATGCAAAACAATATTTCCCCAGCTTGGGCATTTGCCATCGCTCGTCGCGAAAGTTCATTTATGGCCGATGCTAATTCTGGAGCAGGCGCTAGAGGCTTAATGCAGCTTCTACCAGGAACGGCTCGCTATCTGGAAAAAGACAAAGTAAAAAACAGAGAGCTATACGATCCTGACTTCAATGTGCAATTGGGTACAAGATATCTGCGCTATTTAATGGATCGCATGGATAACAACCCGATTCTTGCCACCGCTTCCTATAATGCTGGCTGGCGTCGTGTAAAAGACTGGCTACCAGAGAACGGCACTATGCCAATGGATATCTGGGTTGAGAACATTCCTTACAAAGAAACTCGCGATTATGTCAAAGCCGTTATGGCCTATAAGCAGATTTATTTGCAGCAGTTAGGGAAGGAAGAAAACCTGTTTAAAGACTTCACTCACATGAAGATCCCTCAATCTGGCAGCTTTTAGTTCCAGTACGTTTCGGTAAATACTTGTTACTCCCATGCCTTAAAGGGTAAGGCAAGTATATGATAACCTCTGGTCAGGATAAGAAGTGGTGGCAAAAAACAGCCATCTCAAAACACTTCCTTATCCCGACTAGGGGTTATGATAGTATGTGTCTCATTAATCATTCAGTTTTATCGGGTATCTAATGACAGTTCAACAACTAGAAAATAGCTACAAAGAACACATTCAACGATTGCAAAACATTACCAAAGAAGCGATTCAACGCGAAGGCATTGACGGTATTGTGATCCATTCAGGGCAAGCAAAACGCAAGTTCCTTGATGACAACTATTATCCCTTCTCAGCCAACCCGCTATTCAAAGCCTGGTTGCCTGTTGTCGATAATCCTAATTGCTGGTTGATTCTGGATGGCGAATCCAAACCCAAGTTAATTTTCTATCTCCCAGTCGATTTTTGGCACAAAGTGCCACAAGAGCCGAATGATTTCTGGTGTAGTGAATTTGATATTCATTTATTGAAAAAACCAGAAGCGGTCGAGAAGTATCTTCCTTACGACAAACAAAAATACGCTTACATGGGCGAGTACATTGAGGTTGCCCGTGCATTAGGTTTTGATTTGGTTAATCCCGATCGCGTGCTGCATTACATTCAATATCAGCGCAGCTACAAAACCGAATATGAACAAATTTGTATGCGCGAAGCCGGAGCCATTGCGGTGGCAGGCCATAGAGCAGCAGAACAAGCTTTCCGTCAAGGGAAAAGCGAATTTGAGATCAATCTGGCGTACCTGATGGCAACGCGCCACGGTGAAAATGAAGTACCTTACACCAATATTGTCACACTTAACGAAAACGCGGCGATTCTACACAACACTGTGCAAGACCGAAGCGCACCTGCGCAACATCGCTCGTTTCTAATTGACGCCGGTGCAACCTTTAACGGTTATGCTTCTGATATCACTCGCACCTATGCCTTCGATGAAAAATCGGAATTCGCCGATCTGGTTCGCGAAATGGACAAGGTAACGCTGGCATTGGTTGATGAATTGCAGCCTGGCCGTGACTACACCGATATTCAATTATCTGCACATCGTAAAATTGCAGGGTTACTCACCGATTTCGGCATTGTTAATCTGGTTCAGGAAGATGTGCTACGGGAAGGATTGGTTAAAACCTTCTTCCCGCATGGCATTGGCCACTTCCTCGGAATTCAGGTACATGATGTCACCGGATTGGTCGCCGATGATCACGGCACACCAAAACCCGCACCGGAAGAGCACCCATTCTTACGCTGTACGCGCATGATCGAACCGAATCAGGTTTTCACCATTGAACCCGGGTTGTATTTCATCGACAGCTTGTTAAAAGAATTAAAAGCGACGCCACAATCAAAATATGTGAACTGGGATAAGGTTGATGCGTTTAGACCTTACGGCGGTATTCGCATTGAAGATAATGTTATCGTTCATCGTGATCGCAATGAAAACATGACTCGAGATTTGGGGCTGGGCTAAATCCTATTAGCCCCAATAGCCTCAAACACAGGAAAGTCGAGAAAGATCCTAACTTTCGCTTTCTTCTTCAAATTCTTCATCAACGAGTGTATCCCGCGCAATTTTAGGTAATTTGTGCGGGTTATCTTTGCGTAAATCATCATCATCGGGAAGCGGCTGCCCAGTGTATGCGTGCAGAAACGCTTCACACAATAATTCCGAATTAGTTGCGTGGCGAAGGTTGTTAACCTGGCGACGAGTACGCTCGTCCGTCAGGATTTTCAATACTTTCAGCGGAATCGATACGGTAATTTTTTTAACTTGTTCACTTTTTTTACCATGTTCCGCATAGGGATTGATATACTCACCATTCCATTCTGCCATTAAATTGCCCCAATGCTGTTTATTCTGAGTGGAATTGTAATCTTTACAGGTCGTCAGTCAAATTTAGATGTCTAAACTGCTTGACGGCTCGCCAAATGGTAATTAAATTGGTAGCAGTATTTAGCCATCTAAACGTCTAAAGTTGGAGTTAACATGGGTTCCTATGCACAGGGTATCGACGCCCTTAACCAATCAATCTCTGAATTAAAGGATATCAACGTTTCGTTTGAATTCTTCCCGCCAAAAAATGAAGCGATGGAAGAGACCTTGTGGAAGTCAGTGCAACGTTTGGCTCCATTAAAACCATCTTTCATGTCGGTCACTTATGGTGCCAACAGCGGTGAAAGGGATAGAACCCATGATGTGGTTAAGCGTATTCAAACTGAAACCGGTATTACCGCAGCTCCGCATTTAACTTGTATTGATGCGACAGCCGACGAATTAAAACAAATTGCCAAAGACTACTGGGACAACGGTATTCGCCGCATTGTTGCGCTTCGAGGCGACATGCCGGAAGGTATGACAGAGCCAGTCTCTTACGCAGCCGATCTGGTTGAACTGCTAAAAGGTGTGGCAGATTTCGACATTTCTGTTGCTGCTTACCCTGAAACTCATCCCGACGCGCCTAACGCTCAATTCGATTTATTAAATCTGAAACGTAAAGCAGAAGCCGGGGCAAATCAGGCAATTACACAGTTTTTCTTTGATATTGAAGTGTTCTTGCGATTTAGAGATCGTGCCGCTGCAGCAGGCATAGACATTCAGTTAGTGCCCGGTATTTTGCCTGTCACTAACTATAATACTCTGTTGCGCTTCGCTGGCTTTACCAATGTTCATGTGCCAAACTGGTTGCATCGAATGTATGAAGGCTTGGATGACGGTGATCAAACCACCCGTAACCTGCTTGGTGCCAGCATCGCTATGGACATGGTGAAAGTATTGGCAAAAGAAGGGGTACGAGACTTCCACTTCTACACCCTGAACCGTAGCGAACTCACCTATGCAATTTGCCATATTTTGGGAGTTCGCCCAGAGTAAATAGCCATAGGGATACAATGCCAACGAACAATTCAGGCGACCAGAATAAATCCGGTAGTCAAAATAAAGGAAACGTTACCAGCATCGTTAAAGACGGTCACAGCAGCACTGACAGCAACAACACTGTCAATAAGTCTGTTGATGTTGATGGTCATGATGATGACAATGCTACTGAAGAAATCGTTTCCATCGTTGGCGTGCTAACCAATAGGGCATCCTTGTTTGCCTTTATTAAAGGATGCCTTAATCAAATCAGAGATGACCGCATTGGTGTTACAGCAGGGCACTTAGCCTACGTCACCCTGTTATCTCTGGTTCCTTTCGTTGTTGTTTTCTTCGCTATCTTGTCTGCTTTCCCTGCTTTTGCAGGTATTCGCGGGCAACTAGAATCCTTTGTTTTTACCAACTTTATGCCTGCCGCGGGCGATGTGGTGCAAAAATACGTGGGCGAGTTTGTTGGTAACGCCTCGGAAATGGGCATGATCAGTATTTTAGTGCTAATGGCGGTTGCCTTATTGCTAATTTCCAATATCGACAAATCCCTTAACCAGATATGGGGCACACCCAGCCAACGACGCCCAATATTCACCTTTGCCATCTACTGGATGGTACTGACACTAGGCCCACTTCTGGTTGGCAGCAGTTTGGCCATCAGCTCTTATCTGGTCTCTCTCACAGCCTTTGCTGATGAATATACTCCGGGATTAGGCACAGCATTTCTGAAACTCACTCCCTTCCTAATCTCTTTTGCCTTTCACTTTGGCGTTTACATGGTCGTACCCAATAAACAGGTTAAAGCTCGACACGCCGCATTTGGGGCGATTTTCGCAGCGCTTTTGTTTGAATTAGGAAAAGTGTTATTTGCCCTGTACGTGACTGGCTTTCCTTCCTATCAAATCATTTATGGCGCATTGGCTGCCGTGCCCATTCTTTTTGTTTGGGTTTATTTGTCATGGACGATTGTGCTACTTGGAGCCATCGTTACCGTACAAATAGAGAAAATAGCGAAAACCTGATTTCTGAAGTTGTGAAAAATCATGAGCGAACAACTAAAAGCAGCTTCTCAACGAGTACAGGATTACCTGTCAGAAAAGGGCAAACAGTTTGTTGTTAAGCAACTGCCAAGCTCGACTCGAACTGCACAAGAAGCCGCAGACACCATAGGCTGTTCCGTTTCCCAAATCGCCAAGTCCTTAATTTTCAAAAACAAACAAAATGACGAGCCAGTGCTCATCGTAGCCTCTGGCACCAACATGGTTTGCACCGATAAAATCGAGCAGGCAACCGGTATTCAATTGGCTAAAGCCGATGCAGATTATGTGCGAGAAAAGGTAGAGTTTGCGATTGGTGGTGTGCCACCGGTTGCCCACAGCAGCAATATCACCACCATTCTTGATCCCGATCTGAAGCAATACGAGACGATTTGGGCAGCAGCAGGAACCCCTAATTCCGTATTTGAACTCAGGCCGTCGGATCTGGATGAATTAACGAAAGGTCTTTGGGTAGCTTTGGCGAAGTAAACTCACTCTTCGCCAAACAATGAGGGCAGTTGCTAGTTCTGCTTAATCAAACTAATAAACTCATCCGATTGAGCAATAGAATTGTTCATCTCTTTAATTAACTGCTCAATGTCCTTTTTGATATTTTCAAACTCACCTTGCAACGCACCAACCGCGCTGGCATTCAGGTTATGTTTTAGGTAAAGCACATTGTCCTGCAAAGTCGCTAACACAGGGTTCATACTGGCTTCGGCTTTACGCATGGTTGCAAGTAAGCGTTGATAACGTCGCTGGGTTTGGTGCAACTGTTGTTCGCTCTTACGACGCAACGATTCGTTGTTGTATTGCTCAAGTTCAGTCGACCATTCATCAAACAAGGCTTCTGCCACATCTTCAATGCTGTCGATGCGCGCACCAACACGTTCCGCACTGCTTTTGCTGCTCTCGTATTGGTCTTTCAGCGCTTCGTAAGTATCTTGCAATTCCCCGCCGTGGAAGGAAATCAAGGTACTGAGGCGTTCGAGCGCATCAGTAAACTGCTCCTGAGCCTCCTCCTGAGCAGATTTTGCAGATTCCACCCTGTCAGCCAGAATGTCGCGCTTTTCAACGCCCAGCTTCTCCCAGGCAGAATAATAGGCACTCTGACATCCTGCCAGAGTGAAGAATAAGCTAAAAAGGATGATTCGGATCATAGGCTTCGCTAATCGTTACCGGATTTGTATTTGGCAGCATCAATGATAGACCACAGATGAAAAATCGCGCCGACAGGCCACAAAAATATAAAAATGATTGTGAATGCCAAGCCATAACATGCCCAGGTTACCAAAAAGAACATGATAGCTTTTAGTAATCGACCTTGTACTAATTGACCCAATCCTGGCATAAAGACATTGCATATTGCCGCGATGACATTACCACCTGAACCTTGACCAGCCATAGTATCTCCTTTTAATACGTTAACGAATTACCATCAGTCTCGTTGCTTGATGGCTTTTATCAAATTAGTCTAAAAGTTATTGAGATACAAACAAAAATCATGTCTAGTTGTGTCCGTTAGAATGTAGCTTAAGGTTCGAGGAGTAAGTAAGTGATAGCGTTAATTCAACGAGTGAAATATGCGCGTGTTGAGGTCAATGAGCAAGTCGTTGGTGCTATAGATAACGGACTGTTAGTGCTATTAGGCGTAGAAAGAGAAGATGACGAGGCAAAAGCAGCCCGGCTTTGCGAACGAGTGCTAAATTATCGCGTATTTTCTGACGATGAAGGAAAAATGAACCTGAATGTTCAGCAGGCTGGCGGCTCGGTTCTGGTAGTATCGCAATTTACCCTGGTTGCCGATACTCGCAAAGGCAACCGTCCTGGATTTTCCCGAGGAGCAACACCTGAACAGGGAGAAGCCCTCTATGAATATTTTGTGGAACAGGTAAAAGCGAACGGAATGACCTGCGAAACAGGGCAATTTGGCGCAGACATGCAAGTACATCTGCAAAATGATGGCCCCGTCACCTTTCAGTTATCAATTTGATGGGATTATTTAAGTTGCACAATATTCATCAAATTAAGATGAAAACGTGCGCACATCTGCTGCAATTTAGGATCAAAGGGCAAAAGTGCGAGTTTCTGATGCCCGCAAATAAAAATGCGATTCCTATATTGAGGAATACTGTATATCTGTGGTGAAAAACCAGTGATATCAGCAAGAAGCATCTCAATATCCAGAGTTTGAATTTCCGATATCGGTAGCAAATTAATCACCAATAACCCCTTTTTAGACAATGCCTTAACACAATCCTCAAAAAAGGCTTTTTGATGCATAAAATCAGGCGATGAGTAACCCGAAAAAAGATCGATGAAAAGCAAATCTTGTTCCCGGTATTGTTTAACCGCTTTTTGCGCATCCTGATGCTTAACGACATGCTTTTTATCTGCCTTCCAACCTGCAGAGAAATAATCGTAAAAATACTCGATAATTTTCTTGTTCAACTCGATAGACGTCATCTGACATTTGGGAAAATAATGATAGAAAAAGCGTTGTAGCGCACCGCCTCCAAGCCCAAGTTCTAATACAGATTTCGGATTGCTCATATAATAAAGGGCTAACAACATTCCGTGCATATGTGGTAGAACTGGCTTATAAGGTGTGGTTAGATCCATTACCGTCTGTACAGTATTGTTCATTTCCAGCCACTGGAATTGAACATTTTGATGAACAGATAAGTTGATTGAATCATGCTTGGCAAAGTTAACAATGCGAGCATTGATAAGTTGGTGGTCAATATTGAACAGTGTTGATTCGCCCATATTTAGTGTAGAAGACTTCAGAAACTGTCTGTTGCAAGTTAAAAGGGTTATTAGTGTATAACGTTAAGATCCCTCGTAGTGAAGAGGAATTACAAAAATACTTCCATTTTCGCTGGAAAATACTCAGAGAACCGTTCAATTTACCTGAAGGTTCAGAAAAAGATGAGTATGAGTCGGTTAGCGAACATCGCATGATAACGGACAATTCAGGCCGCGTACTTGCTGTTGGACGAATACACCTGAACGCGCCAGAAGAAGCGCAAATAAAGCACGTTGCCGTAGAAAAAAACATGCGTACCAAAGGCTTGGGTAAGCTGATTATTGCTGCTTTAGAAGATGTCGCAAGAAAGCAGGGCGCTGAACGTATTGTCACTAACAGCATGGAAACCTCTGTAGAGTTCTTCCGTCACTGCGGCTTTGAAATTCAGGAACAAGCCCCGAAAGAGCTGGATAAACAAAAACGCCAACAAATGCTCAAGCGCATCAAAGACAAGTCTGCGCTGAGAATGCACCCAAAATGGTGTGAAGAACTACAAAAAACCTGGTATGAAACCATTCCCATTACCGAGCATATGGGAATCAAACTGCATCAGTATTCAGGTAGAACATTGGAAGTCCGCGCTTCGCTCAACAAGAATATTAATCTTCACGGCACCATGTTTGCCGGTAGTATCTTCTCTTTAGCGACACTCACCGGTTGGGGCATGATTTTCCTGCAACTCAAGCAGAAAAAGCTAAGCGGAGAAATTGTCTTGGGCGATGGCAATATCCATTACCACAAACCCGTGACTTCTCAACCCAGAGCCGTATGTAACATTGAAACCATGTCTGGGGATTACGAATATCTACGTCGTGGCAAAAAATGTCGTTTAAATGTGACCGTAAATATCCAGGACGGTGACGTTCCAGTCGCAGAGTTTAAAGGCATTTATTGGATCATTCCGGAAGAACCAAGCGAATCCTGAAGCAATAAATCTTAATATTCAGGGCTGGATTTCCCAGCCTTGAATTAAATGCGCACAGCATTCAATCCCCAAAGCATTCAACAATGCTTAAACCACACCTTTTTCTTTCAGTTGCGCAATATCTTCTGCGCTCATATCCAATAGCGTCTCTAACACCTCTTGCGTGTGCTGCCCGCAGGTCGGTGGAGGTAAATCGTAGGAAACCGGCGTCTCTGACAGTTTCAGCGGCGATCCAACCAATTGTTGCGGTTGCGATGTTAAGGAATGAGGTAGTGTAATCGCCATGTCTCGTTGCTGAACCTGCTTCATGGCAAATACCTGATCCATCGTATTCACTGGCGCGCACGGCACATTAGCAGCACGTAACGCTTCAAGCCAATGGGCTGTTGTTCTAGCGGCTAAAATCGGCGATATCTCCGCAAGTAATGCCTCTCGATTGAGCACGCGCTGTGCGTTGGTGGCATAGCGAACATCGGCAACAATGTCTTCACGCTCAATCACCCGACAGAAACGTGCGAATTGTGCATCATTTCCCACAGCTAAAATGAAATGGCCATCGGCTGTCGCCATAGTTTGATAAGGCACAATGGTGGAATGGGCATTACCCTGACGAGGCGCAGGCTTACCGGAAGTCAGATAATATTGCGCAATGTTGGTTAAACTGGCGATAGAACAATCCAGCAAACTCACATCAATCATCTGCCCTTGCCCTGTTTGATGGCGAGCATTCAGTGCAGCTAAAATTCCAACGGCTGAATTCAACCCGGTGATCACATCACTAAGCGCAACGCCAACTTTCATCGGCTCACCACCCGCTTCACCGGTACACGCCATCAAGCCAGACATGGCCTGCGCTAAGAAATCATAGCCCGGCTCTTTAGCCATTTCGCCCGTTTGACCAAAGCCGGAAATCGCGCAATAGATCAAATGCGGAAACGCTTCGTTAAGCTGATTGTATTCCAGCCCGTACTTTTCCAGGCTACCAACCTTGAAGTTGTGAACCAAAATATCGCAAGAAGGCAGCAACTTACGAATAATGTCCTGCCCTTCTTCGGTACTGATATCCAACGCCAATGACTTCTTGTTGCGATTCGCACTCAGGTAATACGCACTCTCAGAGGTATCGTTCCCTTCATCATCCTGCAAATAAGGCGGCCCCCAAAAGCGCGTATCGTCACCCGCCCCCGGGCGTTCCACTTTGATTATCTCAGCACCGAGATCACCCAACATCTGAGTGCAATAAGGCCCAGCTAAAACACGAGAAAGATCCAGAACCCGGATCCCTTGTAATGATTTCATGGGATGTTGTTTTGACGTTGAGAGTTAATTTAGCGATATCTTCCCGTAAGCTCAGGAAGATTGGTAGGGGTTTGAGTAATCTTAAAACATAAAAGGGGGCTTATAACCACCCACACCGAAAATTAAAGTGGATTTGGTAATTGTTCAGCTTTGATCTTTTTCAAAGCATTCAATATAGTGCTGCTTTCTTTAGGAGGACATTCATTGGCTACTCAGCATCCAGCACGTCAATTCGCAAAAAAACTGAAAGATTATTATGGCGGATATAAAGCGTTTTATAAGGTTGTCTACGGTGAGGATGCTGAAAATAGCAATGAACTACAACGTTTTATCAACTATGTGAATCGTGGGAATTATAGTTTGTCATTCCTTGAAACATTGGTGCGCAATGCGCATCTCCACCACGTTACCATGGCGGAGTTCTTTCTCGGTGAGAAGTAAAAGCTCTATTTTTTAGAATGGTTGTTTTGATTCCTTATCATTTTTGATTGCGGCCAATCTTTAAATCAATTTTTATTTATCACCCTTGCCATAAATTTATCATGCGGTTATTATTCTTACCTGACTTTGAATAAGGCAGTTTAATTGCGTTTTGCCAGTATTTAACTGGAACTGCTTGGTTTTTGCTCTTAATTTAAATCAGGTTATTATTGTTACCCTTACCACCCATAGGGGGTGTTAAGCATGATTTGGGAGTAACAAATATGAACCTGAGAAAAATAATCTGCATGTTGGCATTCCTGCTAACACCCGTTTTAGCTACGGCAAATGAAGATATTCAAAGTTTGAATGAAAGCGCGACTCAATCATATTGTTGGTGGATTTTCTGTACAGGTAACACAGATATCATCACAACAACAGGTGGTGTTGGCGATCCCCCTGTCACGATAATGGGTGGTGGAGTTGGACATCCGCCTGGGACAGGTAACGATTAATCATTATCGGTAGTGATGTTTATATGCCGATAGAGTAACGAGAGTAAGTATGCTTGATTATGCTATTGGATTTATTATCGGCAACGTATGGGCGATTGCTTTTCTGTTGGTTGCTGTTTACAACTTCTATTTCAGAAAAGATCATAAACCGACGTTTTTCTTATGTTTGGTTATGGCTGGAAGCCTTGGGATTTCGCAGACAATTTATACTAATTGGATATTGCCGCAAGATAACCTTGTAAGCATCTACTACTTATATTGGGCTGCGGTATCATGTGCCATTGCCCTGACTTTATTCTTAAGTACAAAGTTTGGGGCTCGCATTTTGCTTTGGCCCCTGAGTTTTGCTATTGGACTTCACCTTATTGAGGTCTTGTTTAATATCGCGATGCATATCGACAGGAACGTAATAGCACTTAACCAAGCCTTGTCCGTAAATAACGATATTAAAAGTGCTTGGTGGCTATGGAACGTGAGAGATATGTTCATATTAAGCACCAACTTCTTGGTTATTGCCGCATCAATCTTACCTTTAGATATCTTTTCTCGCGTTAGTCAGCGTTTTGAAAGACGTTACTCATGTGAGCAAATGACAAAGGTTTTCAAGCGAATTAAAAGCTTGCGTCAACTGGTGAATGTTATGCCGGATGGTATTGATAAAAGCAACGCCGAACAATGTTTGGATAGTGCCGAATTATTGCTTACGCAATGGGATGACGAAGGAGAAGATAGAAGCCATATATATAGTGCCAATATGCTTTGTGATCGCGCCCGCGCTCTTGCGCTGGCTCTTACTCCGGAATTCGAAGATGTCACATTTGACGAATTTGAGAAACGAACCGTTCGTCAAAAAGCCTAAAGCAACTCTCTTATCTTGAATTTTACCTTAAACCCCTATAATTCTTAGTAATCCGAGGGAATAGTCTTTCCCTTGCTTTAACTTCCATGCCTTCCCTCTGAACGTTTTTGAATTTCGGGCTCGATTTCCGCGTTGCAGAGATCCACATAAATTCTAATTCTTGATTTCTCCGAAATTCCATACGAATAAAATATGGCTATTACATTAACCTATCTGTAAAATTGACTAATATACGAATTACTGACTCGAATGGTATTGAACCAAAACGAGCATACCTTGAATTCGCAGTAATATACTGTTAGAGGTTTACCTAAGCTATCTAGCTTTTTAATACTTTCTGAACAATATAAGGGTGCTATATGAGCAATGAAAATAATGGAATTAAAGCCGCCGGAGCAGGTGCTGCAACAGGTGCTGTAGGATCTGTTACCGCAGTTTATAGTGCAGGGACTGTTACAGGTTTGGGGGCGACAGGTATCACCTCCGGACTTTCCGCGATTGGTTCTGTTGCAGGTGGAGGAATGGCAACAGGTTTAGCAATAACAGCTGCCGCACCATTGGTTGTAGGCGCTATAGGTTACGGTCTGTATAAGTGGCTTAAAGATTAACCTATAACAAATTAATTAAACGGAAAATAAAGGTGCCCATCACTTCGAGATAATAATCAACCTTTATTTTCCGCTTAGTAAGCGCGTTATATTTGCTCAATAAGTTACGGAGTATAAATGCAAAATATAGGAATCATATTATCTATTGCAGGACTAGCATTATCAGTACTCTTGTGGGCAGTAAAACCTGAATTTATAGTGAATTTTTTTAAATTCCAGAAAGTTACAAATTTCATACGTTCAAAAAACCTTTCTAATAATTTTACTATCGCAATTGTTGACGATGAGTTAGACAGCTACCCCATTAGTTACATACAAAACTTAGGATATAGGGTTAAAACTTTTGAATCAGTTTCATTTTCTCAGGCGGAAGAGTTATCAAAGCATGATTTGATTCTTTTAGATGTTAAAGGCGTTGTTAAAGAAGATTTAGAGGAAGGCGGTGCAAAGTTAATAAAAATAATAAAAAATATTCGGCCGTTAGTCCCTGTCATTGCTGTTTCTTCTGGTTATTTCCATACAGAACTGAACGATTATTTTAGAACCTGCGATGATAATATTAAAAAGCCAATTGATGAGTATAAGATCAGAGAAATTATTGGTGAATTGAAATTAAATTTCTATGATGAAAATAACATTGCGGAATTATTAAATAATGACATTGAGTCTTTACAAATAGGCAAGAGAAAGAAAAAAAGTATTTCTTCAATGATTATTTATTATTTAAAAAATGAAATAGAAAGCCAAGAATTAAAAATAACTTTGCACAAATTTGCTACAACAAAAACAGATGACATTCTTAACAAAGTTAATCGTTTGAAGGATCGTTTAAATAATGCTTAAAGACATTTTCAAAGAAAATATATTAACATCCCCTTGGCCTTTGTACATCGATGACTTCTTTTTCGATGGAACTAAAATCACCAAATCACCGACATGTGATAACTCTTGTTTAAACGAAAAACAATCTGAAGAAATCTATAAATGCAAGCACGGATTAAGCCATATATCTAAAATTATTGGTGGGAGCAGACTCGTCATTTCAGGGGTTTATATATGTAGTAGCAACTCAAAAAAGCCATTTAAAAAGCACAAACCTCAAAAAACATCAATCACAGCTATAAACAAATGGCTCTCTGAAATTGAATCAAAACTCTCATCAATAAATAAACTTGCTAATAAAATAGCAAAAGATAAATTTGACCAATTCCATGAATTTGCAAAATGGGCAAATGAAATTAATTTTTACTCTAACCGACTTGTTAATAAATCAAAGAATTCTCAATGTAGTGGTTTTGAAGCTGCACCAGAAGATCTCAAAAGCCTCCATAAAACAAGCGTTATGCTTTTAGACTCACTTGACACCCGCCTCATTTACTTTAATCCAGAAAGCGCTTCCTTTGGCCATAAAAGAGCCACGGATATATACAGCATGCTTCACAAAATATCTTTAGTATTAGGCCATTCAAAAAACAACAAGGGTAAAATTAAGATTAAAATTAATGGTCGAGTTCAAAATAAACATAGTGTTTACGAGTCATTTAAAATAATCCCTTTATCTTTACTTCAAAACGCATTGAAATATAGGAAAAGCAATGATGTTGAAGTTCATTTTGAAGAAAATGGCAAAGATTTAACTATGAATGTTATCTCTGTTGGTGATTTAATACCGAAAGACGAACTGCCTAGTTTATTTGATAGAGGTTTTAGATCAACATCGGCTTTAAGGAGTAGAATAGAAGGTAATGGTTTAGGTTTATATGTTGCCAGCATTGTTGCTAAAGCTCATGCTTTTGATTTGTCGGTAAAGAGTGAGATACTTGCAGGTAAAGGGCTTGCGAAAAATACCTTTACTGTTCGCATTAATTAATCCGGGAGTGCCATGACTTAAATGCCCTAAACAGCCGCGTCCCTGCGGCTGTATATAAGCTTATAAACTTCTAGAGGAAATTCTACAGATAGCTCTACAAACACCCACCCCAACTAAGACTTAACCTGAACTTCGATCTGTTCCTGTTCAGCGAATTGGGTATTGGTGGTTTTCACCAGATAATCCATCGACACTTCGTCACAGGCATTTTTCTTGGGGCAAATATCACAGTCCTTAATTACCTTCTCAGGCAAGCTGTCCATCGGAGTGTGGGCAAACCCTAACTTTTCGAAGAACTTGGGCGCACGAGTCAACACGATCACGCGCTGTAGTTCAATGTGCCTGGCTTGCTCCAATAAATACTGCACCATCGCCTTACCCTGACCATGGCCTTGGGCTTCTTTTAACACACCCACTGAACGCACTTCCGCCAGTCCGGTTTGATAAATATACAAACAAGCGCAGCCAATCACTTTGCCATCCAGCTCGGCGACTACAAAGTTCTGAATATCATGCACGATGCTATAGCGTGTTCTGGGCAGCGTTTCGCCTTTTTCAGACCAGTAGTTAACGATATGCTCAATCGCTTCCACGTCGGTCATTTTTGCGCGACGTACCGACATTACAGCCGCTTTTTGCGCGTTCAGACGTTGCTGAACCTGCCCCAACGCCAGGTTAATTTGCTCAACCGCAGGGCTGCCGGTAACGTGGCTGGCAACTAAATCATCACTGCTTTTTTTGATGCTTTGCAGTGCCTTTTCAACTTGCTCACGTGACGTTCCGCCCACAACTTGACGTTTATCCAAACAGGATTCAATCGTCAAATGTTGGTAGACATCTTGAGTGATCTTGTCGCTAAATGTCTGCAATTCAGCCAAAGTGAAATCTTCCAGCGCCTTGCCTTCTGCTATCGCAGCCAATACCACTTCACCCACAATATGGTGAGCTTCACGGAATGGAATATCCTTGTTGACCAGATAATCCGCCAATTCAGTGGCGTTAGCGTAACCTTGCTGTGCTGCTGATAAAGTTGCTGCGCTGTTTACCTTCAAGCCTTCTGTTACCAACACCGCCATTTGCAGGCAGGCTTCCCAGGTATCCAGTGCGTCAAACAAGCCTTCCTTATCTTCCTGCATGTCTTTGTTGTAGGCCAAAGGCAATGCCTTCATGGTCATCAACATGCCACTCAACGAACCGCATACACGGCCGGCTTTACCACGGATCAGCTCAAGCGCATCCGGGTTTTTCTTTTGCGGCATTAACGACGAACCCGACGTAACCAAATCGCTCAATTCAATAAACCCGGCTTCGCCTGTATTGTAGAAGATCAGATCTTCTGCAAAACGAGACAAATGCATCATGCTGATGCTGGCAGTAGAGATAAATTCAATCACATGATCTCTATCCGATACCGCATCCAGGCTGTTCAAGGTTGGGCGTCTAAAACCCAGATCCTGAGCCAGAGCATGTCGGTCAATCGGATAAGCTGTACCCGCAAGCGCACCAGAACCTAGAGGTGATGTGTCGGCGCGATAAAGCGCGTCTTGCATACGGCTGATATCACGGTCGAACATTTCGACATAGGCCAAACACCAATGCCCAAAAGTCACAGGCTGAGCTCTTTGCAAGTGGGTGTAACCCGGCAGAACCGTAGCACGTTCTCTGTTCGCCAGATCCAGCATGGCTTGTTGCAAGTTAACCAGAGCCTGCAACAACTCTCCGCCTCTAGCTTTACACCATAATTTCAGATCCGTCGCGACCTGATCATTACGGCTTCTGCCAGTATGTAACTTCTTGCCCAAGTCACCACATTTAGCGATGAGCTTGCCTTCCACCCAGCTATGGATGTCTTCGGCGCTCATTTCACCTTCTGGCACTTCCAGCACACAGGCAGGGTTTTCCTGCACTGTTTGCAATAGTTCATTGAGCGCTTTTTCCAGATCCTGTTGCTCTTTAGCACTCAACACGCCTACTTGCAGTAATGCGCGTGACCACGAGATAGACCCCTCTATGTCTTGCGTGGCTAAACGATAATCCACGGGTAAGGAATCATTAAATGATTTGAATAATTCGCTAGGTTGTTCTTTAAACCGTCCGCCCCACAAAGCCATGGTGGTCTTCCTCTTTTCTCTTATCTCGTTAGCTATTTATTGGTGAACGCTCTAATTCTGCTGCTCAAGCTGTACAGGCGAATAAAACCTTCTGCATGTTTTTGGTCGTATACGTCGTCAGCCCCAAAAGTAGCGTAATCTTCTGAGTACAAGCTGTTTGGTGAACGACGTTGAATAACCGTAGCATTGCCTTTGTACAATTTCACAACGATATCGCCTGTGATTTGCTGAGCAAAGGTTTTACTCGCCGCCAACAACGATTCAGCCAATGGAGTGAACCAGCGACCGTCGTACAATACGTGAGAAAACTCTAACGCCACTTGCTCTCTGAATTTCAGAGACGCTTTATCCAAAACCAGTGTTTCCAACGCTTTGTACGCTTTCATCAACACTGTGCCTCCAGGCGTTTCATAACAACCTCTGGATTTCATACCCACCAAGCGGTTTTCAACGATATCGACACGACCCACGCCATGAGCAGCGGCAATGGTATTTAGCTTAACCAATGCCTGATACGGGCTGAATGATTCACCATTAACCGCGGTTAAAATACCTTGTTCAAAACTTAAGGTAACGCTTTCTGATTTGTTTGGCGCATCTTCCGGATCTACGGTCATCGTCCAAACCTGCTTGCTTGGCTCACACCAAGGGTCTTCCAACTCACCACCTTCGTGGGAAATGTGCCAAGCGTTCGCGTCACGGCTGTAGATCTTGGTCGCAGAAGCCGATGTTGGTACGTTCTTCTCAGCCAAATACGCTAGCAAGTCTTCTCTTGAAGACATATCCCATTCACGCCAAGGAGCAATAACTTGCAGCTCCGGAGCCAAAGCAGCGAATGCACCTTCAAAGCGCACCTGATCGTTACCTTTACCGGTACAACCGTGCGACAACGCATCGGCGCCAACTTTCTTTGCCACTTCAACGTGAGCCTTGGCGATCACTGGACGCGCCATAGACGTACCCAGCAAGTATTCACCTTCGTAAACCGCGCCAGTTTGCACGGTCGGGAAAATGTATTCAGACACAAATTCTTCTTTCAGGTCAGCGATGTAACACTCACTCGCACCTGAACGAATAGCTTTATCATGCAAGCCTTCCAGTTCTTCGTCGCCCTGACCCACATCAGCCGCAAAGGCAATCACTTCACAATCATAATTATCTTTCAACCACGGAATAATGGCTGATGTATCCAGTCCACCAGAGTAGGCGAGGACAACCTTGTTTACTTTTTTGGGTTTCGCAATGGCCATGAATAAAGCTCCTAAAAAATACTATTTAATTCGTTACTGCCGGCTTATTGACCGAATAAGGTAATAAGAATGGCGTTCTGTGCATGCATACGATTTTCGGCTTGAAGCAACAGCAAAGACTTATCGCCGTCCATTAATTCTCCGGTGATTTCCAAATCACGATGCGCCGGCTGACAATGCATTACATGGGTCGCCCCAGTGTCAGCCAACAGCTGTTCATTCAATTGATACGGCATAAAATATTGTTTGATCTTGTCCAGTGGCGTGTCGTCACCCATGGAAATCCAGGTGTCGGTGTATAAAGCATTCGCCCCTTCGGCGGCAGCAATGTCATTACTGACCGTAATGGTCGCTCCGGTTTTAGCAGCAATAGCCTGAGCACTTTCTACAACAGACTGCACAGGTTCATGCCCTGCTGGTGTGATTACAGCAACATCTGCACCCAAGTGAGCACCGACTAACATTAGTGAATGCGTAACGTTATTTCCGTCACCAAAGTACGCTAGTTTGGTTTTACTCACGTCACCAAAAGTCTCGTGCATTGCCAGAAAGTCAGCCAATGCCTGACACGGGTGGTACAAATCACAAAGAGCGTTAACGACCGGGATCTGGCAAGATTCTGCGAAGATCTTCAGGGTTTCATGCTTGAACACTCTGGCAACAATGGCATCGCCCCAGCAAGCCATGTTGGCAGCCATATCTGCAACATCTTCACGGCCTTGCAAGTTATTGCTTTGGCTGTCGAGATAAACCATATGCCCGCCCAGCTTATTGATACCAATATCGAAGCTGACACGGGTTCTTAGCGACGGCTTCTCGAATAAGGCAATAACCGACTTTCCCGCCAACGCTTGTTTGTATTTTGCAGGGTTTGTTTTTACATCAAGAGCAAGACTCAAAAGCTCGGTCAACTGCCCCGATTCCCAATTTTCAAAAGTTAATAAATCCCGTTTCATTACTTGGTCTCACTACTTAATTTCATTTGATACTCAGCGATATTTTCCGCATTGCTTTCGGCATCGCTGTGAATGGTGGTTCCAACGGCTTCCCCCTGAATCAATCCAAGCAATTGTTCAGGCGTTTTCCAGGAAGCGATAATCACAGGATTACCAATTTGATTCGCGGTTTGCAGGGCAGCTTTCACCTTTACCGCCATGCCGCCATTGATAACGCCTTGCGCTATCAACTGCTCAATAGACTTTGAATTCAGCTCAGCAATAGGCTGCATGTCGGCATCAAGCACACAAGGCACATCGGACAAAAGTACAAGTTTAGCTTCTAGCGCATGAGCAATAGCCGCAGCGGCTTCATCGGCATTAACGTTCAATAGCTGTCCGTTTGCGTCAGCACCAATTGAGCTGACAATGGGTAGCTGTTGATTGCCCAAGACTTGCAATAACAATTGAGGATCATTGGCTTTTGCAGTACCAACAGCTCCCAATTTTTCGTTAAGCTGCGTTGCTGTGCATATGCCGCCGTCAAGCAATGACAACCCGACAGGCACGATGCCTTGCTGCATCGCCCATCCACACAGCGTTTTGTTAACCGTGCCAGCTAAAGCGCCTACCACATAAGGCAAATGTTCGTTTGGCGTAACCCGCAAACCATCGATTTTTTCCGATGTTAAGCCCAGTGCTTTCAGCAGGTTTTCAACACTGT
Source organism: Paraneptunicella aestuarii (assembly GCF_019900845.1). NCBI lineage: Bacteria > Pseudomonadati > Pseudomonadota > Gammaproteobacteria > Alteromonadales > Alteromonadaceae > Paraneptunicella > Paraneptunicella aestuarii. The sequence continues at coordinate 4,764,793 of NZ_CP074570.1, forward strand.
TTCCACCACCATGCACCAACACCAGAGGTACGCTTGGCATAAGTTGCTTTAGCGTAGAGAAAAAATGGATTGCAGCCGTTTTATCTTCTAACAACGCACCGCCAACCTTGATCACCAAAGGCGTATGATTAGCCATGAGCAACCCCCTGATGAGATGGCGCTAACAGCCCGGTGTGATGGGCAAAACCACTGACCAGATTGGCACATTGCAGAGCTTGAGAAGCTGCGCCTTTTAGCAGGTTGTCGATGGCACTGGTCACAACGATGTACTGTGAGTTCACATCATATTTCCAATGCAAATGGCACTGCGCAGAATGCACAACGTCATCCAACTTCGGCCACGACTGGCAAAGTTTAATCAGAGGTTCGTCGGCATAGGCTTGATTAAAGGCATTATCAATGACCTCGACGTTGGCAGAAGAATTCAGCTTCGCCGTAACCGTTGCCAAAATGCCACGCTTAAAGTTACCCAAATGCGGAGTAAAAATAACTTCTGCGCCCAAATGAGAGGCAATTTCAGGTTGGTGTCTGTGTCCTAACACACCATAAGCTTGCAAGCTGACTTCGCAAAAACTGTTGCCCATAGTGGCTTTTCTACCGGCTCCGCTCACGCCAGAAATGGCATTGATAATGGGATAATGATCGGCATCCAGTAACCCGGCTTGCATCAAAGGCTTAAGTGCCATCAAGGAAGCGGTAGGATAACAACCTGGAACCGCCACCAGCTTACTTTTTTCAATCGCTTTAGCATTCCACTCAGCCAAGCCGTAAACCGCCTGTTCAAGCAAATCGGGATATTGGTGAGTAAAACCATAAAAACTGTCGTAAAGATCATGTTGCGCCAAACGAAATGCACCAGACAAATCCAACACTTTGGCTTTGCCGCTTAATAGTTTGGGCATCCAGTCATGGCTCGCTTCATGAGGCGTCGCCAGGAAGATCAAATCCACCTGATCCGCCAACACTTCCAGCGTGTCTTCGCTAATAGATTGCAGTGCCAAATAAGGCTGTTCAAAATCCTGTTCTGACAGTCGCCCATCCAGATGATTTAAATACTTTCCGGCATCGGAACTATTTTCTGATACATACACGCTATGCAGACTGATATTCGGGTGTTGCACGATCAGTCTGGCAAGTTCGGTTCCGGTATATCCACTGGCTCCAATAATGGCACTTTGCAACATAATTTCACTCTTGATTGTTATCATTCGCTTGGTAACGAAAAGGTTATTCGGTCTTAATATGGATAAATCTAAATGGGAATTTCGACTATCGTCGTCGAATGAGAGTGACAGGCAGAGACGACGAATGTAGTGAAGATGTTTGCTTGCCTACCAAGTTAATCAATAGATGCATAAAACCACCTGACGCAATACAAACAAACAGCATCTGAAGTAAATCAGAACATTGTGCAAACATGTGTAAAGCTGAGTGTTTCATTGTGCCAAATCGATCTATTTAAAATTAACTAAGGGAATAGACTACTATCTAAGCTATGGCTTAGATGTCCTACTTCGTCAAGGTTTCTGCGCATACTACCAGTAAAATATATTTATGCAACATTCATGAATAAATATATTAATTTATTTTTCCTGTCATTCATTTCAATCAAATCCATTTAAATATTGTCTTACAAAGCTAAAGTCAGAGTAATTGAAAGATAAGGAAGACACATAAAATTTGTAATAAATATGCAACATTTCCGTAATTTTATTGTTACCGGGGAATATTGAAATGCGCTGATTAGCCTCATAGGCTTGGCTGAAAGCGGTCTGGATGAAATATAGAGGGTAGAAAGGTATAGAAAGCAAGGTGAGGCTATTGCATTTAACCGTTAAACCATCGCTTCCCTGCGATAAATTCTTGTGGGTGACTTGCAGTTATGTGCTCTTATTTAGAGTGAGTTAACCACCTCTGCTCTGGCAACTTCTTCAGTACGCAGAAAATCGAGTACCACTTGGTTAAATTGCTCAGCTTGATCATAGTTAGGCACATGCCCCGCTTGCTCCAAAATCACTAACTTGGAACCGCGCAGAATGGTGCTCATTTCTTCACCACGAGTAAAGGGCACGCCACGATCCTCTTTTCCCCACACAATCAAGGTTGGTAAAGACAAATTGCCTAAACGATGAATTTCATCGCTTAGCTTATCGAAGAATTCTCGACGTTGAATGCCCAACAACACATCAATAGTGCCGGCAATCTTATGAAAACGGGTGACATTTTGAAAATACTCATCCGTAATCAGGTGCTTGTTGTGAACGAAGAAATCGCCAAGGCTTTTACGTCGTAAGGCATCGGTTTTTAACTCCATCAAAAAATTTCCAACGCCGGGCATATTCACCAGCTTACTCGCTGCGGGTAGTTTATTGGGAAGACCCGCAGCATCAACCAATATCAATTTATGAATTCGTTGTGGATGATTAAGAGCGAATAGAATGCTGGTACCACCGCCCATTGATTGCCCAACCAATGTCGCTTTATCAATGCCCATTTTATCCATGAAGCGCAATACTTGTTCTTCATACAAGGGATAACCGTAATCAAGAGGTTCACGAGTGCTGTAACCGAAGCCCCATAAATCCAGCGCATACACTTTATGCTCAGCAGCAAGCGCATCAATATTTTCATGCCACATGTATGAATCGTAGAAAAAGCCATGCAGAAGAATAACTGGCGCAGCGCCTTCTTTGCCTTCACCTTTTTCCAGATAATGAGTTTGGCGACCGCCTAAATCTACAAACTTCCCTTGTGCATATTTCTCAGCCCATTCATCCAGTGGCTGGCTGTCCCAAGGAACAAATTGTGACGCATCATCAAACCAATCAACCTGAGTAAAGGCAATAAGCAAACCGAGCAAAACCACTGCACCTAATTTTGTCTTCTTATTCATAACTATGTCTCACAATTGTTTATTGAAGTTTTCAACCATCCACTCGTGAAATAAAAACATTGAGACGATTGATTCGAAGCAAACATATCAGCCTCGACAAAAATCAAACGGCCTACACAACAGGCAAAATGGAAGGAAAACAGCAGGTTTCAAAGCGACTATTTAGCATTCCCTTGCACAAGATAAACTTTAAGAATCAACCTGTTTGAAGTTAATTTGTTACTTCTAACTCAGAGGCTTTTGCGGCTCGGGATTCGTTCTCGGTACGCAAAAAATCAAGCACGACCTGATTAAATTGCTCAGCTTGATCATAGTTAGGCACATGCCCAGCCTTATCCAAAATCACTAACTTGGAACCGCGCAGAATGGTGTTCATTTCTTCACCGCGAGTAAAGGGCACGCCGCGATCTTGCTTCCCCCAAATAATCAGGGTTGGCAGAAATAAGTCACCTAAATGATGGATCTCATCACTAAGCTTATCGAAAAATTCTCGACGCTGAATGCCCAACAACACATCCGTAGTACCCGCCACCTTATGAAAGCGGGTGACATTTTGAAAATACTCATCCGTAATAAGATGCTTGTTGTGAACGAAGAAATCACCCAGACTTTTACGCCGTAAACTGTCGGTTTTTAACCCCATCAAAAACTTGCCAACACCAGGCATATTCACCAGTTTACTTGCAGCCGGCAGCTTATTAGGAAGACCCGCAGCATCAACCAATACCAGCTTATGAATTCGTTGTGGATGATTAAGAGCAAATAGAATGCTGGTGCCACCGCCCATTGATTGCCCAACCAATGTCGCTTTATCAATGCCCATTTTATCCATGAAGCGCAATACTTGTTCTTCATACAAGGGATAACCGTAATCCAGCGGCTCACGAGTGCTGTAACCAAACCCCCATAAATCCAGCGCATACACTTTATGCTCAGCAGCAAGCGCATCAATATTTTCATGCCACATATATGAATCGTAGAAAAAGCCATGCAGAAGAATAACTGGCGCAGCGCCTTCTTTGCCATCACCTTTTTCCAGATAATGAGTTTGGCGACCACCTAACTCTACAAACTTCCCTTTTGCATATTTTTCAGCCCATTCATCCAGTGGTTGGCTGTCCCAAGGAACAAATTGTGACATATATTCACTCTAACGAATTATTACAGTTTTACCTCATGCTAAAGACCCAAAACCTACAGCTCTAAAGCGTTACAAAAGAGAGTACACGCTTCGTTACACCGGAGAAAGTAAAATATTTCTCATTAATGTAATTTCACAGATAACGTCGCTAAACAGGCTTCTAATTAAATATTTAAAGCTTCTTTCTATCTAAAAAATCACCCGGAAAAATTAATGCTTGAACAAAATCGTATACGATTATACGATCCGACCATGAAAACATTATCCAAAGCAACCAAAACCACTTCCGAAATACTGGCTGATCAGATCCGTAACGCCATTATTTCCGGAAAGTTTCCAAGCGGGCAGGCATTGAAACAGGATGTTCTGGCTAGTCAATTTGGCGTCAGTAAGATCCCTGTCAGAGAAGCGCTCTACTTATTACAGAATGAAGGACTGGTTACCTTCTTAAACAACCGTGGTTCCATTGTTTCTGAACTATCAACCAACGAAGTAGACGAAATATACACAATGCGAGTGGCTCTGGAAGCAATAGCCTTAGAGCGAGCCATTCCTAAACTGACTGCCGCAGACTTCATTGCCGCAGAAAGCACATTGAAGCTGATTGAAGCTTCTGATGACCCGATTGAATGGTCAAATCTTAACTGGATATTCCATAGCACCATTTATCGCGCAGCTCAGATGCCCAAACTACTGGAAACCGTTTCTGTTCTGCACAATAACGTTGCTCGTTATCTTTTGCTTTACCTCAACACCATGCAGCAACAGGAACATTCACAGCAAGAGCACTGGGACTTATTGGAAGCGTGTCGTAAAGGACGAATTCAACAAGCCCTTGGCCTATTGCGCCAGCATTTAGAAGATGCAAAACAACAGACTATTTCTTACATGACCCAACAACAGGAGTCGGAATAATGAGTTTACTAAGCAATTTTGAGCGTTACCCTCTAACCTTCGGTGAAACTCATATTGAACATTTACCCAGACTTAGCGCAGCCCTGGGTGGAAAAGTTGAGATCTACGCCAAACGTGAAGACTGTAATTCAGGGCTGGCAATGGGCGGCAACAAGTTACGTAAGCTGGAATACATAGTGCCAGATATTCTTGCCTCGGGCGCAGATACCTTGGTTTCAATCGGCGGGGTTCAATCTAACCACACCAGAATGGTTGCCGCCGTTGCCGCAAAACTGGGGCTAAAATGCCGATTAGTTCAGGAAAGTTGGGTACCTCATAACGACGCCGTATACGACCGTGTCGGCAACATTCAACTATCACGCCTCATGGGTGCAGATTCACGCATCGTCGACGACGGCTTTGATATCGGTATCCGCCAGAGCTGGGAAGAAGCCTTGCAGGAAGTGAAAGACGCTGGAGGCAAACCTTATGGTATTCCCGCAGGCGCATCCATGCACAAATTCGGCGCTTTGGGTTATGTGGCATTCGCCGAAGAAGTGAAAAAACAAGAACAAGAGCTCGGATTTGAATTCGACTATATCGTTGTGTGTGTTGTCACCGGCTCAACTCAGGCCGGCATGATTGTTGGGTTTAAACCCGAAGGCCGCTCCAGTAGAGTCATTGGCATTGATGCATCGGGTACACTTGCACAAACCCGCGCCCAGGTATTGGAAATCGCTCAAAACACATCAAAGTTGATCGGACTTGAGTCCGAAATAACAGAAGAAGACGTACACATTAACCCGGATTACGCCTACCCTGCCTACGGAATTCCCAGCAAAGAAACAAACGATGCCATGCGCTTGGCAGCGCAAACCGAAGCGATGATCACCGACCCGGTTTACGAAGGAAAATCAATGCAAGGATTGATAGATTTGGTTAACAAAGACTACTTCCCACAAGGCTCAAAAGTGCTTTATGTTCACTTGGGCGGAACCCCGGCATTGAATGGCTACAGCTATATCTACCGGAATGGGTAAGGAGTGCGTTTAGCACTCCTTAATTCTTCTGAATTAAAGAGGGGGGTTCAAATATAATGGTGATAGTAACTGAAAATGAATCACCACTATAAAACTTAGGCACCTGTAAGTTATCCTGCCCCCCTTCATCAACAACATAACCGTTCTACAACTAAAGAATAGGTTTCAATTGGTGGAAAAGCCCCCCTCTTTGTCTAGGCTTGAATAAGATGCCCCTCTTTACTGAGGTGTACATATTCAAGCTGATTGCTTTCTGTATCTCATTTGCAGAAATACCCGAGCTCAGTTTGAGAGGTGTGCTCATGCAAAAGTTATTTGTTTTTTTAAACTTGTTTCTGTTCTGGTTATTACTGACCGCTTGCGCTCCTGAAAGCAAAGAGCCTATGCGTGTGGGTACAAACTTGTGGCCGGGTTATGAGCCCCTCTATCTCGCCGCAGAATTGGGATATTGGGACAGCTCAGAGGTCAGAATGACCGAATTCAACTCTTCCAGTGAAGTCATGCGAGCTTTCAGAAACCAATCCATTGATGCCGCAGCTCTCACACTTGATGAAGTTATCTCACTTTGGCAAGACAACATGCAGGCTGAAGTGGTCTTGGTTTTGGACATTTCCAAAGGTGCCGACGTCATTGTTGCCAAACCGGAATTCTCTCATTTCAAAGATCTGAAACACCAAAAAATAGCCGTAGAAAGCACAGCTCTAGGAGCCTATTTCATATCACGAGCGCTAGAAATCAATAATATGACCCCTAAAGACATTGAGGTCGTTCCTCTTGGTGTTTCAGATCACGAAAGCGCTTTTAACAACAATCAGGTACAAGCTGTCGTCACCTTCGAACCTGTACGAACCAAATTATTGGAGAAAGACGGTGTAGAGGTATTCAGTAGCCGGAATATTCCAGGAGAAATAATAGATGTACTAGTGATACGAAAAAGCTACCTAAGAAAAAATCGCCATCAGGCAGAGTCACTTGCAGAGGGTTGGTTCGAAGCCATTGAGTACATGTTCAATGAGCCCAGGGACGCATCACGACGCATTGCAAAAAGATTAAACATTTCACCACAGGAAGTGCTCGCCAGCTATGAAGGATTGGAATTGGTTGGCGAAGAGAAAAACAAAATCATGTTGTCTGGAAAAAAAGCCCTGGTTAATCAAACCTTGATGAAACTTACCGCCAGCATGATGCAAAACCGGCTGCTTACAGAGCCCCCTCCAATAGAACGCATCATCAATGATCAATTAGTCAGGTAAGTCGTGTTAATCCACTTTCTGCCTAAAATCGTCGTGTTGCGTACCGTTCCTCCACAGGCAATAGTAAGTAGCGTGACTCAGATTCGATAGACAAAAGCCTAAGACACACCTCGTCGTGCCATAAATAACGTCATTGCACGAACGTATAAATCCACAACTTGCTGTGACTCATTGTTATTAATGAAGTTATTAAATTTAGGCGAGGAATTAAGCTCTATCAGATGATAATTACCGTCGTGCCCCATAATAATATCAAATCCAACCCAACCTAAATCAATGTGCTCATAACAAGGGCGGACAAACTCGTATAACTCCTGAATGAGGGACTCATCATGCACTTGAATAGCAATTTCGTCCTGTTCCCAATAGCGTAAATTGAACCCTTCCTTGCTACCTCTTTGGTACGCCAATACTGGCTCCCCAAACGCGCATAGCAATCGATACTCTAATTTACTGGAAACATATTCCTGAGCTAAAGCCAGAAAATCGTATTCCTTGGAATGATGATCAAAGGTTTTATCTAATGCCTGACGAACTTGCTCTTTGTCTTCACATAAAAACACACCTTTGCCTAATGCTCCGGCATTACGTTTTATCACCACAGGGAAATCAAAGTGTTCGGCCGTCGCCTCAACCATTTCCTCCGTAGAATGATATTGGCAATAATGGCGATACTCCGCAGGTATTGTGGAATCGAGGAAAGACAGAGTTTTGGGCATACGAATATGCTCATTAAGAATTTCGTATGTGTGCATTTTGTCGCGGCATAAATGGTAAACCACTTCGCTGTTGAACGGGGTTTTGTTCAATTGAAAATATTCTTTTCCCCAAGGTAACGTCACTTGCACCAGGTTCTGTTCACGATCGATATAGCGGTGAGGAAGCGCCATTTGATCCAGAGCTTTCACTAAACAAGCGATGTGTTTTTCCATATTTATAGCGTCACTTTATTGTTTTTTAGCCACAAGAAAATAGTCTGTTAGAGCCTTGTCCAGCACTTCCGTTTCGAGGATCTCAAAACTGCCTCTGGTAACCAGATTCTCTAACTCGGCAATACTAAATGATGTCATCGGTGGAACCACACCAATTTTACTCAATAAAGATAAAAACATGCGGAAAAAGGATTTCTTTTCACCAAGACAACCCGTTGCAGAAATCAACAAACCGCCGGGTTTTAATAGCTTATTAATGCGTTGCACAGCTTTTTCAGGTGCATCGATCAAATGCAGTATGTTGTAAGCGATAACCACATCGTAGCCTTCTTCCTGATAACGCTCGTCATAAAGATCAGTAACCGCAAAATCAACGTTGGCAATGCCTCGGCGCTGCGCTTTACGCTTGGAAACTTCAATAGATTCGGGGGAATAGTCAAAGGCATCAACATGCTGAACATGTTCTGCCACATCACACGTATTACCACCAATGCCACAACCAAAATCCAATACTTTTTGTTCTGAATTTAAATGCTTGATTGTGCGATCAATGGTTTTGTTTTCTTTACCCTCATCGGAATCATTTTGCTTTTCACTTCGAATAGCCATTTTGTCCCAAAATTGAATTGTCTTGGTCACTCGGTTTTCTCCACATTAATCATCTGAATCCGGGTTAACAGGTTCTGTCGTTAAGTTAGTCAGTAAAATCTTCTAGCTGAATGGATGTCTTCCAGTATTCTGGCAAGCGACACCAATCCAATTTATGCTCATTCGAAGCCGTATACACAGGTTCTGGCAAAGGTTGTTCAGCAAAACAGCCACCAGCAACACCCGTTAAACCAGGGAAAAGCTCCACTTTCCAGAACAGCGTAGTGCCACAATGAGGACAAAAATGCCGATATTGACTGGAAGGTTTATCAACCTGATAAATAGACGTTTCACCTTCTTGCTGCTGGATCTGTTCGTCACGAAAATAAGCCGAAATGCCAAAGGCACTTCCAGTTCTCTTTTTGCAATTCAAGCAATGACAAACCGCATGAACCTTTGGTTCACCTGAAACCCTGATACTGGTTTTCCCACAACAACATTTCGCAGTTCGTATCATCCTACGCCCCTGATTTATTTGGCAAGTATTATGCGAAGAAAACTCGCACTAAAACGCTATTCGATATTCCATTTAAGCATGGTTGTTTTGCTAACGCTTGTGTCAACAAATCACGATCAAATCTAGCCGATCGTTTATCGAAACAAGGAGTTAATCATTGAGGCTGATACAAAAACGGTCATCCACATAAGCCAATTGATGTGGACGACCGAATTATGGACAATACAGTTGATGTCGTTTATTCGGCTATAAACTTAATGCTCTTGGCGCCTTCCCACATGGTAGACATGCCGATTTCACGCAATTTATCCAAATCGGAAGTAATGGTCGCAAAGTGATTACCTGCAAGTGCTCCCGCTTTAGAGGCAAAACTCACGCTGCCATAAGCAATCAAGATTTCAGTTTCGCTTTTGCCTTTTGGATACAAAATAATTTGCCCCGGCGTAGGGTGGCTGGTGGCATCTTCATAACCGACACCAAAGTCTCTGTCCCCTAACGGGATCCACATGCCTTCACCGCTCCAGCGAACATGTACAACCTGACTTTCAAAGGGCATTGCCTTCTTAAACGATGCGCAAGTTTCAGGTGAATTTTGCTCTTCAAATCTTGCATCAAATTTATGCCCGTCAATTTCTATAATCATATGTTCTCCAGAGTCATTATTAGCAGTACCTGTCGAATCAGAATAATCTGAACTCAAACACCACAGACTGCATTACGGTGAAGGATTTTTTTACCATAGGCAAGAGGTGCTGGCAAATTCGGAAGTCAGTTAACCAGAATTGGGGATAAGTCAGTTTTTAGCGGGCAATAAAAAACGGGCTTGAGGTAAAGCCCGTTCTTCAAATCATGAGTTTATGAGCAACACTCAACGTGACTGTAACTTCTCCATAATTTCACGCGGAACATTGAACGGTAATGCAAACGGTAATTCGGCTTCAGCAACGCCCGGTAAGACGGAACTTTCAGCCAGCGCATCAAGAGGTAGTTGATCGCTTTGTTGTGAGGTGTTTGCTTGCATTACAGTCATCATTCTTAAACCTGAGTCTTGTTCAGTTTAGTTATCGTTATTTGCTAAAAAAACTTGATGAAAAAATAACAAAATCTGAAAAAAAATTAACAAGACTTAGCAATACATTGAAATTAAAGAGATTATTTTAGAGTACAGGCTTAACAGTTATCACACATCATTCTGTTTAAGTTATCACACCCCATACGCATTAACGCCTTCAAGTAGGCACGAAAGAGATAAGTATCAACAATGAGCCGGAAAACCGAAGCGTGTCTTGGAAAAAGTTTCATCGAGTATTCAACTATTGCCCAAAGAGTCGAAAGCTAAATATCCAACGCACTATTGATAAATTTACATACAAAAACCGCTTTTCCAATCTCTTCAAAAGAACGCTTCATTTCTTTATTTATCAAGGCCATTACCCGATCATATTCACCCACAATCTGAGTGCTCATGGCGTTGGTTTTCACCAATACATCCTGAGCTGCATTCAAGCGCTCAACCGTGCCTTTTATCGACGGTAAATACTCGTCAGCCAGTGGGTATAAACTCATTTCAACAGATATTTTCATAGCCTACTCCATACGTTTTCTGCTTTGGTTTTGCGCATTATAAGGGCTCGGCAAGAGCCTCTGAATAAATAATCACAGGTTTACAGAAAAAATTGCCTACATATTAGAATTTTTGCTACTTTTAGCGTCAATTTACAATAAAGATAATATTGAAAAAGGCATATCGGATGTTCAATAAAAAATCGCTAACGCTGGCAGGTGTTGTTTCAGCCACCTTGTTACTGACAGGTTGCAGTAAACTCAACAAAGAAAACTACGACAAACTCAGCATGGGCATGAGCTTGAAAGAAGTCGAGCAAGTCATCGGTTCCCATGACGAATGTTCATCAACCCTGGGAACCCAAAGCTGTATTTGGGGCAACGATAAAGCCAAGTATATTAAGGTCAGTTTTGTTGCAGATGCCGCCGTCGCATTCTCCAGTGACAAACTGTAAACGGCCTAAATAGTCTGAACCAGACCTTATCTGGGCTTATCTGCTCAGGTAAGGTGCTTCCCGCATTCAGTGTTATACTCAAATCTTGAACCAATTGCTTCAAGATAGACTCTCCAAGCAGTAATCCAAATTAGTAAAAAACGTAAAACAACCAGCAGCGCAGTATGAAACAACACGATAAACAATGGGTCGCCGACGCCATTCAAAAGATCAATGCCGATTACAATCGTTCATCCGATACCCACCTCATCAAAGTGGATTTACCGCAATTTCCCGGATGCGATCTCTACCTGAAAGACGAATCGACTCATCCAACCGGCAGCTTAAAACATCGCCTGGCGCGTTCCTTGTTTTTGTACGGCTTATGCAATGGACATATTGGGCAAGATACGCCGATTATTGAATCATCTTCCGGCAGTACGGCGATCTCCGAAGCCTATTTTGCTCGCCTGTTAGGGCTGAAATTTATTGCTGTTGTACCTCGCAATACAGCGAAAGAGAAGATCAGGCAGATCGAGTTTTACAATGGTGAATGCTGCCAGGTAGAACCGAGCGAACTCTATGCCAAAGCGCATCAACTGGCAGAGGAATTGAACGGTCATTACATGGATCAGTTCACCTATGCGGAGCGCGCCACTGACTGGCGCGGCAATAACAACATTGCCGAAAGCATCTTTCAACAAATGCAAAAAGAGCGCTTTCCTATTCCACGCTGGATAGTGATGAGCGCTGGAACCGGCGGTACGTCTGCCACTATCGGTCGCTATATACGCTTGCATCCGGAATATCACTTGCTAACCGAACTAATGGTCGCCGACCCGGAGAACTCGGTGTTTTACGATTATTACCTGAATAGAGATCCCGCCATCACCAGCAATAAAGGCTCTCGAATTGAAGGCATTGGTCGCCCAAGGGTAGAACCTTCATTTCAGCCCAATGTGATTGATCACATGGTGAAAGTGCCCGATGCCGCCTCCATTGCGACCATTCGATGGCTGGAAACCGTGCTAGGTAGAAAATGCGGCGGTTCCACAGGCACTAACGTTTATGCGGCATTACAGCTTTTAAAACAGATGCAGGAACAAGGCGAAACCGGCAGTATTGTCACCCTGATTTGCGACAGCGGTGAACGCTATTTAAACACTTATTACAACGATGACTGGGTTGTAGAACAAGGACTAGACTTAAGTGAACACCAGAATTTGCTTGCTCAATAATAATCCGCTGGTTAACATTGCGCTCAGGTGTACGAAGGCGCCTGAGTTCGCAAAAGACGATTAACCATCACAGTCACTTCATTTTCATTTCTTACAATTTACAAATTTTTCATGGGTTTAACGCGAACAGATCCCAGACAATGAGAGGTTTGTATGAATCCCATAATTCGCCTTAGAGCAAAGGCTCGCTGGCTATCGAAACAGCAAAATATTAAACGCAAAGACGCCCTTAACCTGGTTGCACAAGAACAAGGCTACGCCGATTGGACGTCATGTAAAAACGCCACCGACACCTACTGGTATCCCGGCATGTCCGCTTTTTTAAACCACTGGTTTAGCACCTACAAAGAAGCGAAAGAGCACAAAGACAACCACGGCGGCTACCTGCTTACTTACAAAGGCCAATACTTCGTTGCCTCCGGCGACTACATCACCAGCTTGGGTCTCGACCCCGACGACCCGGTTTGGAATGCCATTGATTTTGATGTCTCCACATCAAATGCACTGGAGAAATTCCACGCCTATCACGGCAAACGTAGCGCAAGAAAAATCGCCTCAGCGAGCTAACGGGAAGTCTGGCCATGAACAAACACTATTTAGAACCCACTCAAGAAGCGGGAGCCGCCTTATTTAGCCGCAATATCAGCGGCGCAGTGGTCATGTTTAACCTACTGCGCTTTAACGATATCGCCGACTACTCACAATTCCCGGAACTCGCTCCAGAAACGCCAATTTCAGGCGAAGCCGCTTTTCAAAAATACATTGATTTCACCTTACCCTTTTTAAAACAAAGTGGCGGTGAACTTCTATTTTTAGGCGATGGCGGCAAATACCTGATAGGCCCACCCGATGAACAATGGGACAAGGTGATGGTGGTAAAACAAAGCTCACTTGAAAGCTTTATGGCCTTCGCATCCAATCAGGATTATCTGGCAGGATTAGGCCACCGAACTGCGGCATTGCTTGATTCCAGGTTGTTGCCCGTAGTTGAGACTAGGAGCCGGAAGTTTTAGAGCGAGCTTAATGCAGGTAACTGATACGAAAAACCCGGTTTTAGGAAGCAACCGGGTTTATTTATCCTTAAATTACAACGTGTGAAAATCAGTGGGTAGTCGCGGTAATGGATACTCGAACACCGAGGGCATGGAGCATTTTAAAAACCGTGTCATAACGCGGTTTGGCTCCAGGCTTGATAGATTTGTACAAACTCTTTTCACCATGCCCCATTTGCGCAGCAATTCTTTTTGCCCCTAATGCTTTAATGACATCACCCACAGCAACAAGAAAAAAGTCAGGATCATCTTCCTGTAACGCGGCATCAAGGTAGGCCGCAATATCATCAGGAGAATTCAAATAATTTTGAACATCCCAATGATTTAATTCTGAGAGTTTCATTATTTAATCCTCCAAATTAGCACACATTTTCTTTGCTCTAGCGATATCCCTATTCTGTGATGATTTGTCTCCACCACATAGTAGAATCACGATATCGCCATTACGTTCCGTAAAATAAATACGAAAGCCCGTTGCAAAGAAAAACCTGGGTTCACTCACACCGTCGCCAAGTCCTTTTATATCTCCCATGTGACCACTTTCTAAACGACGCAAACGAGCATTGATCCTCGCTTTTATTTTCACGTCTTTGAGTTCGCTGAACCAACGATCAAAATAATGGGTAGTTAAAATCCTTTTCATAAGGCCAGATAGTATCCTTATGGATACCATCTAGCAAGAATATCGTCAGAAAAAACTGAAAATGAACGCTTTAACTGATTCCAAGGAGGATATCGCAAGTGCCTTGGCTGATTTCGAGTCGGATACCGTAACAATTGTGCTAACAATCCCAGCAATCGCAGCCCAAATAAATAAAACGCGAGTCTTGTTGCTTTGTTCCTTAACAGGCTCAACATGATGCTTATTCACTTCCAGCTTTTTATAAACCTCTATATGTTTAAATATCTGTTCTCTTTCGTCATCTGTGAATTGGCTAAAGCCGTCAGCCAATATAGGAACTGCTTCGGGTGCTAACTCCGCGATCACTTCGTGCAATGTTTGCAGCGGAAGGGCGATATCCTTTGTTTTATCAAAACCAAAAAACTTTATATTAATTGCTTGTTTATTAAAGGAGTATTCGATCAGTGTCTTGATCTTGCCACCTTTCCAGCTAGCAAACACTCCATCAGTCCACACATCGCTAGGTAGCCTTATATCAAACGAGTGCGTTTTAAATAGCCCAACAACGAAATGGCTGCGAAATCCCAGCGGAATAGAATCAAAGGAATACTGAATCATTAAAGGGTGTTTGTTCTCTTCCCGCATTAAAAATGCATGGTGCATATCCGGTTCATTAAACTGAGCGGCATCTGGAAAAAAGCACCTTTTTTCCATCATTACTCGAAATATATGCATTGCTTTATGCTGTTGCAAAAACGCAATCAACTTTTCAGAATCAACATTTTTACCGATTATTTCATCACGTAACTTCGCTTTACCAACAACACCACCGTTATCCTTTAGTGATGAATGATTAATTACTCTATAGGCTTCTTTAACAGCCCAATCCGGGTCTAAACAATAATCTGAATCGCCATTTGAAACTATCTTGCCTAACCCCTCCAGCTTGGAGCTAATCCGCAGCCATTCTTCCTCATCCCCTTCAACTTCTAGTGCCTTTTTCAGCTCATGATTGGGCACAAAGTGATCGTCTGAAAACACCTCTTTCAATTTGATAATCGCTTTATGCGCATCTTGAGAGATCGAATACTGGCTTTCAATGCAGGTGTTCACCAGCTTTCGTAAAAACTCATTAAACTTGCCCTCGTTATCGTCGGGGTCGATGCAGGAAAATGAAATAAAGGAGTCTTTGTCCAGGAGTTCTGGATACTCTCTAATCAGGCGGTTTTGGTTTTGCTCACGAAATACTTCTTCATGGCAATTGGTGACTAATAGCACTTCGACTTTTTTACCAACCTGTTGAGGCTTGTCGATGTCATCGCTTTGCGGGAATTCTCCTGTACGATGCTCTTGAATATGTTCTTTTGTATGCTCTCGAATTTGCGCTAACCATTCATCGGGGGCTTGTTCATGGCGGCTATCGACTACTAACACATATACACAGTTTTCGGTGCGCATAAAGCCGCGATGCAGGTTGTGAAAGATGCTCTGCCCACCAAAATCCCACAGTAATAATTCCAGATTTTTATCTTCAATATCAGCAAGTACGCGCCCATGCTTGTCGTTCAGTTCTTCCTGATTAATTTCCTTGCAGACTATTCCCGTTGTCGCTGGTTGCGATGATGCAGTTCCGCGAGTAAGAATAAGATCTCGTAAGGAGCTTTTACCCGCGCCACCCGGCCCTACTAACATAATGCGAAATATGGGATTCGCTTTTAAATGATCATCTCCCTGAAGAAAAAGCCTTAACGACTTGGCATCACCCCACACTTCATCACTGACATCTTCTCGGCAATAACGCAGAAGGCGATTTTTCTCAATCAACTGCCCACACCAAAGTGTTTGCACATCTTGAGCGAGAAAACCTAAATCCAATTCTTCTAATTGCTGACAAAACTCCCGATGAATAGATTCGATAAAGCTTTGATCTTCGCTCTTATCTTCTTGATTTCGGCTTTCTTTATATTGGCTCTTTTCGTACTGGTTATTTTCATACCAAAGAGGCTGAGAAAAAAGAGAATCAGGGTCATGACTTAATAGATGGTTAAAATCACGGATACTACATTTTAATATCCATGATCTTGCGGAGTAGGCGGCGTCGGCGGCGGCGTCGGCGGCGGCATCGGCAGCTCTGGCGGCATAGGCAGCTCTGGCGGCGTCGGCAGCTTTGGCGGCTTTGGCGGCGTAGGCGGCATCGGCGGCTTTGGCCGCGTCGGCGGCGGCTCTGGCGGCGTAGGTGGCATCGGCGGCATCGGCGGCATCGGCGGCATCGGCGGCTTTGGCGGCGTCGGCGGCTTTGGCGGCGTAGGCGGCGTAGGCGGCATGAGTGGCTTTGGCGGCGTCGGCGGCGCCGCGAAAATCAACGCTAACGCCCTGATTTTCGCGCAAAACGGTTTGCAAAAGAATATTAGCACGGACCACGGCAGCAATATGCAACACTGTACGCTTCAGCCAAATCTCACTCAGACTCAATCTTGCTGTGACAAAAGGCAAGGCTCGCAAACTGGCACGCCAAGCATAAGCAACCAGCGCTTTTCTCCTTTTATCTTTTCCTTTTTGCTGCAACAGCATCCGGATCTGCCCTTCTGACGGCAAATCATCTATTGTCAGCTCCCAGTCTTCGGGAATTGGGATAGGTTCTAGTTTCTCCATGGACTTTTTCTTTTGTTCTTTTGTTCTTTTGTTAATTGGCTAATGTTAGCTAGCTGCTTTTAACGAGTGCTCAAGTAAATAAGCGAGTAAGTATGAACCCCATCATGGCGCAAAACACGCTATTTCATAAAATAAGTGCAACGCTCATGGTTGCATGGTGATAGACGATCAACTGCCTATTGGTGGTATTCTAAAGTCGCCAAAAATTAGAGTATTACCATGAGTTATAAGCAGTTGACCGAGGGTCAAAGATATCAGATCGAAGCATTATTGCGAGAAGGTTTTAGCCAAAGTCATATCGCCATTCAGATTGGCAAGAACAAAAGTAGTGTGAGTCGGGAAATTAAGCGCAATGTCTCTGAAACAGGTTATTGTGCAGAGACTGCCCATAAAATAACAATGGAAAGGCACCTCCATAAAAGTAAACGTGGGATACCCGATGATACGCGCTTTTTTGTTGAGTACTGTTTGTCACTTAAATGGAGTCCAGAGCAAATTTCTGGTGTGGGTGATCTGACAGGATATCGAGTAAGTCATCAGTGGATTTATGAGTTTATCTATGAGGATAAAAAAGCCGGAGGAAAGCTTTTTAAACAGTTAAGACATGGACACCGAAAGTATAAAAAAGGTGGTTCAGGCAAACGCACTATCATCCCAAATCGCGTTGGTATTGAGCACAGGCCAGAAGTGGTTGACACAAAGGAACGCTTCGGAGACTGGGAGGTTGATACTGTTCTGGGTAAACAAGGAACAGGGGCGATTGTGAGCCTTGTTGAGCGCAAAAGCAGGCTCTATTTAGTGCGTAAAGTGAGTGGCAAAAATGCGAAAGATGTCGCACTAGCCATGACTGATATGTTACGCCCTTATACCGATTCGGTTAAAACCATTACAGCAGACAATGGTACAGAATTCTGTGACCACGAAACCGTTGCAAAGGCATTAAAGACAGATATCTATTTTGCCAATCCGTATGCCTCATGGGAGCGAGGATTGAATGAAAACTTTAATGGTTTGCTGAGACAATATATTCGCAAGGGAACTGATCTGACGACAGTCAGTGATGAAGAATTGTCTTCAATCGAAAAGCAGATAAATTTACGTCCGAGGAAGTGCCTCGGATTCAGGCAGCCAGCAGTTGTCTTTGATGAACTGCTGAATGCTGCTTAATTGGTTGAGTGTTGCACTTGAGAGTTGAATCCGCGCACCACCGCCATCAATTGCCAATATTTATTTCCTTAAAGTAAGGAAATACATACCAAAAATGCCAAACCAAATGATTAGGCAAAATAGTCCAAAGCTAACTTTTAGTATTCGCTTGAATTTTAACCATTTTGCTGCAATGCTTTTTTGACTCACTCAACACTAATATTGCTTCTGATTTTCTCTTGAATTCAAAGCATTGGAGGCGTTATGCCCTATACTCCGCAACAGGTTTATCGTTCTGAGAATTTGCGTTTTGCGACGCAGGAAGGAACACGTCAGCCCACTATGTATTTCCGCACAGATCATGGTTCAGGCAGGTTACGTCAAGAGCATGACAGTGGGCCAAAAGTTCAGGATATCCGCAAACACACCACCCATGCGTTTTTTAAAACCAAAGATCAGCAGGTAGCTTTTCATCGAGATTTAAGAGCGCAAGGAACAGGTCTCACTAGAACTCAATACCGAGAATTACGAGCTCACCATGGTGGACATCACACGCCAAGAGAAGGCTATTTTCATCATGAAGCGAGTTTCCAAGGGCATGGCGGAGGCAGTTTGGTTCACACTAATAGCCGAGGAGATGCAGCGAGGTTACATAAAAACGGTGGGCAGGTGGTTTCCAGCCAAAAACTTGAGACGCTGCGCGGTCAAACGTCAACTATCGCTCGTAGAATGGGAGTTTGATAGCCAACAGTCTTTAGCATTAAATTAATGTTAACAAATAGCAGTGCCGTTGCTTAACACATTGGGATAGTTTACGCAGACTCGCCGAAATTCCATCCGTGGAGGCTCCACAGCCGCGTCAACAAAATTGAAAGTCAGGCTGAGGGTCTGCTTAAAACTATCCAAAGGTGACTAATAACCTAACACTTTTATGCAGAATAGATTGTCAATTAAGCTTTTATACGCTGAATAGCATGTTCCAAATGCGATCTCGGGCAACCATAATTCAAGCGAATAAACTGCTTATTGCCAAAGTCTGCGCCCGGTGAAGGGCCTACGCCTTTGTCTTCAAAGTACTTCTGCGGAAGTGGCACATTTAAACCAGAAGCATCAACCCAAGCCAGATAAGTCGCTTGCGGTAGCAACATACGTAATCCTTCAATGGCATTGATTTCCTGATACAGGTAATCGCGGTTGCCACGCAAATAATCTAACAAGACTTTGTGCCAATGATCGCATTCGGTAAAGGCGGCTTCCGTTGCCACCAAGCCCATAATGTTCGCCCAAGGCAATAACCCCATTCCGGCATGATTATATTGAAAGCGCAGTTTGGCGTCGGGAATAATCGCAAATGACGTGCCTAAACCTGCAATATTAAAGGTTTTGCTGGCTGCCATCAGGGTAATGGTTTGGCTTTCAACACCAGCTAAAGTACCCGCAGGAATATGCTTGGCTTGTTGATCCAAGACCAGATCGCAGTGGATTTCGTCGGAGCACAGGAAGATGTCGTTTTCCTGACAAATACGCGCCACTTCCTTAAGCTCCGCTTCGGTAAGCACTGAGCCGACCGGGTTCATCGGGTTACACAGGATGAACATTTTCACTTTCGGATCCTGCGCTTCTTTTTCTAATTGCGCGAAGTCCAATGTCCAACGACCATCCACTTCAACGGTGTCGATATCAACACGTTCCATTTTATTGATCGCTGGTGCGGCTAACATGGGCGGGTAATTAGGGCTTTGCACCATAACCTTGTCGCCCGGTTCACAAAAAGCGCGGCATGCCAGATTAAAGGCAGGTACAACGCCCGGTGTCCAAACGATCCATTCCAGCTCAATGTCCCAGTTGTATTGCTTTTTCAACCAGTGTTTTACGGCTTCATTGGCGGGAGCATATTGGCTCGGATGGGTGTAACCCAAAATGCCGTGACCGACACGTTTATGCAGAGCATCCAGAATGGGCTGCGCACAGCTAAATTCGGTATCAGCAACCCACATCGGCAGTATGTCTTGTCCCTGATATTTAAGCCACTTGAGAGAATAGGTGTTATCGCGGGAAATAGTTTGAGAAAAATCCATGATGGGATGCCCTTTTTAATGATTCAGTATCAAGCATCAGATTGTAATGATTATTTTAGCTGTGCCTAGTGCGGAATTGTTCTTGATTGCTATAAGCTAGACTATTCATCAAAGCCTTTTGATAAATCAGCAGCAGCTTTTTGTTTAACCAGTTTCTTCACTTTTGCCAGTAAGTCTTTTGCCGTAAAAGGCTTACCCAGAAAATCATTCACACCCGCTTTAATCGCCTCGACCACTAATTCCCGAGAAGTGTTCCCGGTCACCATTAAAACTGGGGTGGTTTTGTCGAACTGACGGAATGCACGCAAAAAGTCCAGGCCATTCATGCCCGGCATTTCCCAATCACTGATGACCAGATCGAAGTAACCCTGGTTTTTTTGCAATTTTTGTAATGCTCTTTCTGACCCGCCAAACACCATGATATCGCCACAGTGAATTTCCTTGAGCATATGCGCTATCAAGGTTTGGGTGAGTTCTTCGTCGTCAATTAACATGATATTGGGGAATAATCCCGCATCAGAATCTGCCACGCTCAGCTTTTCCTCTGTTTAGGTGACCGCTTGGATCAAATATAGGCTTTCCAAACTGCGACTGCCAGAAAATAAACTACACTTACTTTTTGTTCTTCTTTTTCAAAGATTGCGTTTAAGAAAAAATATGGCTAACGGTTTTGTTGATCCGTATCAATTTTAATCAAACCGGGATTTGCCATACTGAACGCAAGTAAATTGTAGGAGAATCTACATGATTGATCGAGATAATGTTGGTGTAATGGATACTGCTGTTCGTTCTATTATTGCTTGTTTATTTTTTGCCTTGGCTGTTGAGCAGGTTTTACCCGATATGGTGAACATCGCGCTACTGGTACTTGGTTCTCTACTATGGGTTTCGTGTGCAACAGGTGTTTGCTACCTATATAAAATGCTGGGCATAGACACTTATCACGTGAACTAGATTGATGTGTTGCAAAGGACGCTTTCAATGTGGATTGGTAAGCTATAAGGCGGAGGTTAGACAGGGAAGTATCATTGCAGACACCCCCGTTTACATCATCTAAATAATCTGGTTCGAAAAAGTAAAAACGGCTGATATCTCTATCAGCCGTTTTTTTTTATATTTTCTATATTTTTCTGCATAGCGGCTTAATCACCGCCCAGTCGCCAAATCTCGTTGGCATTCAACCTGATGGTTGAGTTAAAGCCTAATTAGCTAATCGCGTAAAGCATCAATGCAGTAACGATTAACCCAGATACGCCAAAAAATCCGTACTCGATACGGTGTTTAATGGCACTATCACTAACCGGTTGAAAAAAGCTCATAATAATGCTGCTTAATCCCAAAACGAATGCCACTAGCATTAGGCCGAATAAAAATGCAGAACCCCAATCGCCCATATTGCGTATCCTATTAGTCAAAAGGACGGCTATTATGCCGTAATACTGGGATAAATATAGTGGGTTAGATCAATATTTGTCTAATCTGGAAGCGTGAAAACCCACATTAATTGCAATTGAAGAGGATCCATTGATTAATTCGGTAACTATTATAGGCGCAGGGTGGTTAGGCCAAGCTCTCGCAGAACATTTGCGCGATTCTGGCATGTCAATTTGCCTGTCTGCGCGCAGCAACGAAAAAGTACAAACCTTGAGTCAACAAGGCTGGCAAGCCAGCCAATTTGAATTAGGCAACTCGGTTCAGTCTTCCTTGGTTAATAAAGTTCAAAATGAGCATCACCTTGCCATCATCAATATCGCACCAGGACGACGAAACCTGGAACCTGAAACCTTCGTCGCCAATATGATTAAACTGATCGATGAACTCGTTATACTGGGCACAACTCATTTATTGTTTATTAGCACAACTTCTGTTTATGGCGACTTACAAGGAACCATTACAGAAACCACCAGCACGGCTCCAGGCACTCCCTCGGGAAAAGCCCATGTCGAGATAGAAAATTATATTAGACAGCGATTAGCCAAGGCGACCATTCTACGATTAGCCGGTTTAGTAGGTGGGGAGCGCCATCCAGCCAAAAGTCTTTCAGGAAAACTGGATATTCCTCACCCGAACCAGGTTGTTAATCTGGTACATCGAAACGATGTGATAAAAGCAATATCAGCAATTATTGATAACGATATATGGGGGCAAACATTGCACCTATGCTCGACAGAACATCCGACGCGAAAAGAGTATTATCAATGGGCTGCGGCAAGATTTAATCTGCCGAAACCAGAGTTTTTACCAGAGGGTTCGGATTCAATTTCTGGCAAATTAATTGAGGCTAAAAACACCATTAAGAAGCTGGGGATCACGCTGGATTATCCCAGTCCTTACGATATGATTTGATGAAAATTAGAGTTAGAGACCACTTAACGTTTAACTTAACCAGTAAGTAGTCTCTAACTATTTGAATGTTATCCAATTAAACCCGTGCCAAAAAACTTAATGGCAACAGTGTTAATGAAGATCAACAATAAAATCGCGGGGATAAAAGTACCGACCGAGAAATCAACGTACTTTTCATAAAAACTGCCTTTGTAGCTTGGTTCACCGTGATCCAGCTCTGCATTAAAGTTCGCCCGCTTCCAACGATAGATAACAAAGATACAAATCAGGAAGCCATTGAATGGCAAAATGGTGTCGTAGAACACATCCACCAGCACATCAAAAAATGACTTACTCTGACCCGCATAGCTAACGAAGCTGGTGAAAAAGTCCATCATGCCAAAGGAAGTAATGGAAACAATCGACAGGGTTAGCATGGCAACGCCCAGTACCAACAATGAAGTCTTACGATCTAAATTACGCTCGTCCATCAAGGCGGCATTGGGTACTTCCAAAATGGAAACCAAAGATGTAATCGCCGCGAAGAACACCAACAAGAAAAACACAGAAGCCACAACGCTTGCGCCGGTATAGCCAATAGAAGACTGAAGTGCCAGAAAAATCTTGGGCAAGAATGAGAAGATCATACTGACCGAAGAATCACTTAAATCAGCAGTATTGGTATCAGGGTTAAAAGAAAACACCGCAGGTAAAATCATCAAACCGGCAATAAAAGCAACGGCTGTGTCGGTCAAGGCCACCATTTTCGCAGCACCAGGCACACCATTACTACGGTTTAAATAAGAACCATAAGTAATCATGATCCCCATGCCCAAAGATAGAGAGAAAAAGGCTTGCGATAGTGCGGCACTCACCGTAGATGCAGTGATTTTGCTGAAATCAGGGATTAGATAATACTCAACACCTGCGAATGCGTTATCTAGTGTCAGTACAAAGATAACCATACCAATAAGCATGAAGAACAAAGTCGGCATAAGTAACTTCGCCGCTTTCTCAATACCTTCTTGCACGCCCCCCAGCAATATTAAGTAAACCAAACCGGTTACTACAGCCAAAAAGATAAAGATGTCGGAAGAATTGATGAAGTTACCAAAGGTGTCGGGCTTTGCCAAAAACTCCAGGTTTCCAATCATTGAATTAAAAAGATATCCAAATATCCAGACGGTGATCACCATATAAAACACAGCGATCATAAAGGGGGTGATGATCGACAACCAACCCGCCATCGTCCAGGGCTGTTTGTGTCCTGAAATTTTATTGTATGCGCCAAGCGGATCTTTTTGCGTGTGGCGACCAATAGACATTTCTGCCAACATCACAGGCAAACAAATAAAAAATACAAAAATTGCATAGATAAGCAAAAACGCGCCGCCACCGTTTTTTGTTGCAGCGACAGGGAACCCAACCATATTCCCGATCCCTACTGCAGAGCCTGCCGCAGCTAAGATAAAACCGAGTCGGGAACCAAACTGTTCACGAGGTGCACTCATACCCTCTCCCTTTCAATACAATTATTTTTGTTATAATTCAGCCAGTTTTTATTACCAGCGTCACATTTCGACAGCGATGTTAACAATTGCCTTACAAAATGTCTTTTCAAATGTGGTGAAATGCTTGGAAAAATAAGTTCACTCTGGCTTACAACCAAGGAAAACTCTGTACATAACACTTTGTTCACAGATATATACAGGACAACCTCTAACGCACGATGTAAATCAGATTAAGATGAAAGAAAATGGAAGTATTCTGGTTCCATCATCAGTATTATCAAGCAAGCAAATTTAATCGAATCAGGTTCAAACATGAGTAATATTCAGCAAGCTACCTTGGGTGGCGGTTGCTTTTGGTGTATTGAAAGCGCATTTAACAGCATTGATGGTGTGGTGAAGGCTATTTCTGGTTATGCTGGCGGGCATGTCGATGAGCCAAGCTACGAGCAAGTGTGCTCAGGCGACACAGGACACGCCGAAGTGGTAAGAGTCGAGTTTGATGCAGACAAATTATCATTCCGTCAGGTTTTAGAAATCTTCTTCGCGTTGCATGATCCAACCCAGCTAAACCGCCAGGGTAACGACATAGGTACTCAATATCGAAGCGCTGTGTTTTATCATAACGATGAGCAAAAACAGTGTGCTGAAGAGATCATTCAGGAAATGAAAGATGAAGGCATTTGGGAAAACCCAATCGTCACGGAGATATCCCCACTAACTTCATATTTTGACGCAGAAGATTACCATCAGGATTATTTTTCAAACAATCCGCAAAATCAGTATTGCAATATGGTGGTTGCGCCAAAACTGGCGAAGTTTAAAAAGACATTTGCTCAAAAGCTAAAAAAACAGGACTAATAATAGAGTTCTAAAGCAGGGCTGAAAAAAACGAATGGAAGCACTCTCGATACATCACGTTAATTAAAGGTGATGTGAATGAAAAAACCGGGAAGCCAATAAAAAATAACCTAACTATCGAAGTGATAGTTAGGGGTCTAAAAGTGTTACTTCTGTAGGCAAAAAAACAAATACGGTAGAAACATGAGGCGTGCGCTATATCTACATAGGCTAAAAATACAGCCACGCCCGAAAATCAATTTCCCTCTCGGCAGTCCATCGCCCTTGTGCTCCAAGTCAATTCCGTCTGCTTACAGCTCCAGCGATCCCTTCCATCCAGAAAGGGGCATTAATCCTTAATGTGTCCATTTAGTCCTTTTATCCCAACGTTTCCTGTTGGGGCATACGTCCTTGCATGTGTCCTTAATCCTTAACCATTCCATCCCTGAACACTTTCCAATTGTCCTTATTCTTCCTGAAAACCTTCAATCTCCTGATCAAAGTGTTCATCCTGAACTGCTCCTTGCTCCATGTTTTCCATTTTCATCCTTATATCTCAAACATCCTGGTTTGAGGCACATATCCTTATGTGTGTTCCATTTCCATGTTTATGCTATTCCCAGCTTTCCCTTTACATCCTGAAAGGGGCACTCATCCGTGAATGGGTCCATTTCCATTACATCCTGTTATTTCCCTGTCTACCTTGACCTTCCCGGCCTTCCTGTCCGAGAAATTCATTCCTTGAATCCATCCTTGTCCCTAAATACTTAATATCCTGTTTTCCCTGTTTCTCGCTAATCCTAAGCAAGACATTCAACCTTGAATGTGTTCCTGTTTTCTATCCTGACCAATTTTCCTTTTATCACTGTTATTTCCTTCTAACAGTATTCTTCTTCCTGAAGTTGTCCCGATGTTCTTCCTGACCTCGGTGTTTCCTTGTGACATGAGTAACTATAAGTGTTTCCAAATCCTTTTCTATCCCGATCTCTCAAAATTAGACGGTAAATTTACAACTCATTACGGGTTGAATTTAAATTTAACCATTATTTATCAATGACTTGCAAAAAGCACCCTACCATTGACATACACCAAATTACCCGCATTTCCTACACAGATGTAAGACATGTCTTACAAAGACAAAGGGGTATATCTTACCTTTTGGATTGAGTAACTTTTGAACCTTCAAAAATAGTGTTCAAATAATTAGCGATTCTTATTCCACCTTGCTTTAAACGAGCTCTAACAACTGGAATATTTTCATAAGAATAATCCCAACTAATGTCATCACTTTTTGGATAAATCTGATCTCGTATAGCCGTGCTTTCCTTAACCCAAACCATTGGGTCGTTACTCGCCCAAGCTTTTCTCTCTATATCAGTGATACTTGCTCCCAGCCATTGAGCCCATTCAGTAAAAGAAAGTTGCTGACGATCAATCAAACCGCTATCCCAAACACGATGTAAGTTTGTGTCTTCTTTGAAAAATTCGACTTTCTCATCATTGCCACCTCGGTCAGTACCATTGCCAGCATGTAGTGGCTGATGTAAGTCGCCAATAATATGAACAATAAAACGTAGTGCTTTTTGCTTTTCCTTTAACGATGCATCTTCGCTAAGCAGAACCTCTCTGAAATTCTCCAAAGCGCTAACAGCATCGCCTTCATCCGGAGCGCCAACATCTTTATATTCTTTGCCTTTAGGAACGGTGACGTAATGCCAGGGGCTTGCTGTTTTTTTCCAGAATTCAGACGGATTGGAACGCATTTCATCAGGCCAGGTCGACGCCTGCGCTAACGTTTCCGTACCCAAAATGGCTTTAACTTGCTGTTGTGCTTGCTCTGTCAAATGTGCCTGGGCAATCTCGCCCGTTACACGATGCCCAGTTTGCCCCCAGGCAAAAACCTGAGAGCTGATAACTGTGCAGGTCAGCACGAGTGAAGGGAGTATTCTCATAAAGTAGCCTCTTTAATTATTGTTTTTAATCTTTGTCATACAGCCTAATCGTATTAGGCCGTCATTTTGCCATTAGATGAGCGCAGTTTTGCACACAGAATGCCTTGTTTCTGTAACAAAACGATGAATTCATCCAATATGAAAGTTTGATTGAAATTGCTCTGCAATATTATTACTTGATACCGAAAGCCAAGGGAGTTTATAGCCGCAACTAATCAGAGCTGTTATAGCCCCAACGTTCCATCAGGGTTTGCTCAATACCCAAATGATCCAGAATTCTAGCCACAACAAAATTCACCAGATCGTCTACACCTTTAGGTTGATGATAAAAACCGGGAGAGGCTGGCATCATTGTTACGCCCAAGTTGCTTAAGGTAAGCATATTCTGTAGGTGGATACTGGAGAGGGGCATTTCCCGCACAACCATGATGAGCTGGCCTTTTTCCTTAATCACAACATCAGCCGCTCGTTCAATTAAATTGTTACTGGCTCCAGTCGCAACAGAGGACAAGGTACTGGTAGAGCAAGGGCAGACAACCATTTGCTTGGGCGCAGCAGAGCCAGAAGCAACAGGAGAAAACCACTCTTCCTTGCCATACACCTTTATTTGCTCATCTTCGCACTGGCAATATTCCACAAAGGTTTTCTGCATAGCTTCAGGATTAGCCGACAATTGCATTTCATGCTCTGTCGCAAACACAACACGAGCAGCCGAAGAAACCAACAAATGAACCTTATAATCTGCAGCAACTAAAGCCTGTAAAAGCCTCAAGCCATAAGGAGCACCAGAAGCGCCAGTGAAAGCCAATGTGATTTCTTTTTGCTTACTCATTTATTGTTTCTCTGCCAATGCTTGCAATAACTTTCCGTGAATGCCGCCAAATCCACCGTTACTCATTACTAATAAATGGTCGCCCGGCTTAGCCTTGCTCAGAACAGCTTGCTGCAACTCATTCATATCACTGAATATAGTAGCTGTTTTTTCTTCTTTATTAGTCACTAGCTCCCAATCCTGATCGGCAGGGCGGAATATTAATGCTTCATCAGCCGCTTGCAGAGAATGTAGCAGGGAATCTTTGTGATAACCGGCTTTCATAGTGTTGGAACGTAATTCCAACAAGGCAATAATACGCTCGTTCCCCACCTTGGCTCGCAAGCCACCCAATGTTGTCTCAATCGCGGTGGGATGATGGGCAAAATCGTCGTAAACGGTAACGCCAGCCGCTTTACCTTTCACTTCCATACGGCGTTTCACGTTTTTAAAATTGGCTAACGCTGCAATGGCATCTTTGGGTCGAACACCTACATGGCGCGCTGCCGCAATCGCCATCAAAGCGTTGTTCACATTATGCTGACCAATCAAAGACCACTGCACAATGCCCATTAATTCATTATTGAAATAAACCTCAAATTCACTGCCAGCTTCATCAAGCTGTTTAGCTTGCCATTCCTTACCAACTTGCTGCTGCTCACTCCAACAGCCCTTTGCCAAGGTTTGCTCTATGGTTTGCACACCGCTAGGGGACAACACCAAACCATTGCCTGGAACCATGCGTAATAAGTGATGAAATTGACGTTGAATATCTTCAATACTGTTAAAAATATCCGCGTGATCAAATTCCAGGTTATTAATAATTAACGTCTTCGGACGGTAATGAACGAACTTACTGCGCTTGTCGAAAAACGCAGTGTCATATTCATCGGCTTCAATCACGAAGAAGGGGGAATCACCTAATCGGGCAGATACTGAAAAGTTTTCCGGTACGCCACCGATCAAAAAGCCGGGTTGCATACCGCAGTCTTCCAAAATCCATGCAAGCATACTGCTACAAGTGGTTTTGCCATGCGTTCCCGACACAGCCAACACCCATCGCTCTTGCAGCAAATTATCCAGCAACCATTGAGGCCCACTAGTGTACGGCAAATTGGAATTTAACACATACTCGACGGCTGGGTTTCCGCGTGACATGGCATTACCAATCACGACCATATCTGGCTGAGGCTCAAACTGAGACAAATCCTCATAGCCTTGAAAAAGCTCAATACCGAGTTCTTCAAGTTGCGTACTCATTGGTGGGTAAACCTGTTGGTCGGAACCAGTAACCTTGTGGCCCAGCTCTTTTGCCAAGGCAGCAATGCCGCCCATAAATGTGCCACAAATACCTAATATATGTATGTGCATAAAATGACTGTCATTAGAAAATTGACCGTAGCCTAACAGAGCAAAGCTCTGCCCTCAATGTTACATCAGGCTCTCAAAACCCATTTAGGCTGGATAATTGGGAAAATTGTTATCCAGACCAGTAAAAATGCAGCTCAAAGATGTTCAAAGCGTGCAGATACAGTACAATATGCAGCCGAACCCAACTACCTTAAATAATAAAACTTAAAAACAGGTAGTAACCCTACAGACACAAAAAAGCAAAGGTTATTCCACGCTATGAAACGATTAAATTCACAACTGCAAGAAGACGGGTGCCCACTCGAACTGATCCTGTTGATTCGTACCTTACTGGCCGGATGTAAAGAAATCTCTTTCCGGGTTAGCCAAGGCGAACTCGCTGGTGTACTGGGGTCAACATTGAGTGACAATGTGCAGGGTGAAAGACAAAAGAAACTGGATGTTATCTCTAACCAAATCCTGAAAGACATCCTGAGCGAATCCGGTTACGTTAAAGCCTTATCTTCGGAAGAAGAAGATACGGTGGTTGGCTGTAACCCTGATGGTAAATATCTGGTCAGCATCGATCCTCTTGATGGTTCGTCGAACATCGACATCAATAGTTTGATTGGTACGATTTTCTCTATCCAACACGCACCACAATGGATGGAACCTGACGATCCCCAAGCCTTCCTGCAACCAGGAACTCAGATGGTTGCCGCTGGTTACGTTCTTTATGGCCCATCGACAGTGTTGGTTTTAACCACGGGACGCGGAACTCACGGTTATACCTTGGATAAAACCCATGGTGGTTTCCTGTTAACTCGCCCTAACATTCGGGTTCCAGAGCAAACACAGGAATTTGCCATTAACGCATCTAACCAGCGCCATTGGGAAAAACCCATGCAGGATTACATTGCTGATTTGTTGGCAGGTAAAGATGGCCCTCGCGGTAAAGACTTCAACATGCGTTGGATTGCTGCGATGGTGGGTGACATTCACCGTATTTTGTCTCGCGGCGGTTTGTTCACCTATCCGTTTGACTATCGAGAGCCAAACAAACCAGGCAAATTGCGTTTGTTATACGAAGCTAACCCTATGGCATTTTTGATGGAACAAGCTGGCGGTGAAGCTTCAACGGGCACACAGCGCATCATGGAAATTTTGCCGACCGAGATCCACCAACGTGTACCGGTGATCATGGGCTCAAAGGAAGAAGTGGCAATGTGTCTGGAATATCACAACCGCGAAGCAAACTAATTCGTAGTTATTACATTTACGATTAATTAAACAACGGTTGCAGTCATCTGTCACCTGTAGAAACTTATCGCAGACTCGCCGTGAATACATCCATGTAGGCCCCGCAGCCGCGTCCCTGCGGCTGAGGGTCTGCTTATCATTTTCTACAGGTAATATATCCCCTATCTTAATCTCACTTTCCTTTGAAAAACCACACTACATAACGCCAAGAATGGCGTACAATCGAACGCGCATTTCTACAGCACATCAGGTGTATTTCCGCTCCAAATAGCGGGCGTATATTCTCATATGCTTTAAATAGTACCAGATGGTTCTTGTATCGGGTCACGCGCCCCGAATATGATGCCATTCCCACATTGCATTCTGTGCACAGTAAAAAAGAGAGGAGCACAATGAAACCTAGCGTTAAGCCGAACAACCCGCATTTTTCATCTGGACCTTGTTCCAAACGCCCTGGCTATGATGTCAGCAAGCTTGATCTTTCCACCCTGGGACGATCGCATCGCTCGGGTTTAGGCAAGCAAGCGTTAGGGTTGGCATGTAGTAAAACCGCTGAACTACTGGGTTTGCCGGAAGGCTACCGAGTAGGTGTTGTTCCCGCCTCAGACACAGGCGCTGTTGAAATGGCTCTATGGTCATTGCTAGGGGCAAGAGGCGTCGACGTTCTTGCGTGGGAATCATTTGGTAGCGGTTGGGTGTCGGACATTCTGAAGCAATTAAAACTGCAAGATGTTCGCGAATATTCTGCCGATTACGGTGATCTACCAGATTTGTCTCAAGTTGATTTCAATAATGACGTGGTATTTACCTGGAACGGGACAACATCAGGCGTCAAAGTACCGAATGGTGACTGGATCCCCAATGACCGCGCAGGCTTAACCATTTGTGATGCCACTTCTGCGGTATTCGCGATGGACTTGCCATGGGAAAAACTCGACGTTGTAACTTACTCCTGGCAAAAAGTGCTGGGCGGTGAAGGCGCTCACGGTATGCTGATCCTTAGCCCTCGCGCAGTAGAGCGCCTGGAAAGCTA
This sequence comes from Paraneptunicella aestuarii, assembly GCF_019900845.1. Taxonomy (NCBI): domain Bacteria; kingdom Pseudomonadati; phylum Pseudomonadota; class Gammaproteobacteria; order Alteromonadales; family Alteromonadaceae; genus Paraneptunicella; species Paraneptunicella aestuarii. The sequence continues at coordinate 4,795,915 of NZ_CP074570.1, forward strand.
CACACCAGCATGGCCAATGCCGAAAATCTTCCGCATGACCAAAGGCGGCAAACTGATTGAAGGTATTTTCAAAGGCGAGACCATCAATACTCCTTCTATGTTGTGTGTTGCCGATTACCTTGACGCTTTGAATTGGGTCGAAGATTTAGGCGGCGTCGGTGCAGCGATTGAACGTTCAGAAGCCAGTTTGGCAACGATTAAGAAGTTCATCGCGGAAAATGACTGGATCAGTTTCCTCGCCAAAGATGCCGCGACAGTAAGTAACACCAGCGTGTGCTTAAGTGTCGATGCTAATGCCGATCAGGTAAAAGCCATGGTGAAATTGTTAGAAGCAGAAGGCGTAGCTTACGACGTAGCTTCTTACCGCGACGCACCTGCGGGTATCCGTATTTGGTGCGGCGCAACCGTTGAACCATCTGATGTAGAAAAATTAATGCCTTGGCTGTTTTGGGCTTATGAAGAAGTGACCAAGTAACACTAATCCAAATAAGGGCGACCGATATGTTTCGAGTAAAAACTTACAATCGAATTTCAGTAAAGGGTTTAGAGCGTTTTTCACGTGAGCAGTTTGAAGTGGGAGGCGATATCGCACATCCAGAAGCGATCTTGTTAAGAAGCCACAAATTACACGATGAAGCCGTTCCACCTTCTTTATTGGCGGTCGCCAGAGCGGGAGCGGGAGTGAACAATGTGCCAGTTCAAGAATACAGTGACAAAGGCATTGTTGTTTTCAACACTCCCGGCGCTAATGCTAACGCGGTAAAAGAACTGGTACTTTCAGGTTTATTACTGGGTTCCAGAGGCATTGCTCAAGGCATGAAATTTGTGCAGGAACAAACCCATATCACCGATGCGGCTGAAATGGGCGCTCTCATGGAAAAAGAGAAAAAACAATTCGCCGGACAAGAGCTGTACGGAAAAACCTTGGGTATTGTCGGTTTAGGCGCGATCGGATCCATGGTGGCAGAAATGGCATTAGCTTTGGGCATGAATGTATTGGGTTACGATCCCAAGCTCTCTATAGAGGCTGCATGGCGCTTGCCTAACCAGGTAGAAAAAATGGATAATCTGCAAAGCCTGTTATCCAAATCTGACTACATCACTCTGCATGTTCCCGCTATCGAAGCGACCAAGCACATGATCAACAGTGAATCTCTTGCTTCAGTTAAAGCTGGCGCAGTGCTACTTAACTTTGCACGCGAAGCCATTGTTGACGCAGATGCTGTCATCACTAGCCTGGATGGCGAAGGTGGGCTAGCTAAATATATTTGCGACTTCCCAGAACCAATCCTGTTAGGCAGAGACAACGTTATCGCTATGCCACACATTGGTGCCAGCACCACCGAAGCAGAAGAAAATTGCGCTGTTATGGCAGCCGACCAACTTATCGACTTCCTGCACAACGGCAACATTAAAAATTCAGTGAACTTCCCCGCCATTGCAATGGAAAGAGCACCGGGAAGCGTCAGAATTACCTTCGCAAACCAAAACGTTTCCGGCGTATTGGGCAATGTATTAGGCATATTAGCAGAATACTCAGCCAACGTACTCGACATGGTAAACAAAAGCCGAGGCGACCTGGCCTACAACATCATCGACGTCGAGCAACAGCCCGACCCACAAGCCATTGAGGCTATCAAACAGATCGAAAGCGTAGTGAGCGTGAGGGTGATTTAAGCCCTCATTTTTTACAACCTCTCACCGACAGACCATAAATGAGCATTTATCACACCTTTATTGACCCGTCATTGTGGTTATGATTAAATCCATTTCAAACATAGAGTTCAACACTCAAATTCCCCCCGAATGAAAGAGTTTGAGCACCAGATACTGAACACTAACAAATTCCCATGCTCTACATAACTTTAGCATTGCCACTTACAGTGCAGATCAAGTTGCCCTAAAAGACATGTGACAATTAATTTGAAAGGATAACTAGGAATTATGAATTCCTTAAGCCGGTTTAGCCCAATATTTATTTCTTTATGTTATTGCTTGGCATCTAGCTTATCTGTTGTCTGTTCGAGCTTTTTTGAAGGGACATTATTGGTTGATAATCTCAAAGTAGTAAATGGGATAAACATCACTCAACATGCCTATGTTAATAATTACTCTACAATTATTAATTTTGTTTTATTAAACCCTCTAGGCATTTATTTTTTACTGAATGCTGAAAACGGATATAAGCAGTCTTCCATTTACTTTCAAAATGAAATGGCGTTTTCAAAGTACCATAAGTTAGGACTTACAGTCTTATCTTCTATGATCGGTAGTTCACTCATGTATTTCTATTTTGATGGATTTATTGGTGGCAATTTCTTCACAGCTGCATTTGAACCCGATGGGGACGGTAAAGCCGTAGTTTCAATAACGGGTATTTTTATCTTTTTTTGGACTGCATTATACATGTCCTTTCTGTTTTATAATTGCATACGATATGGCCAATACATTCTTTATATAAGGGAGCGAAATATACAGGAGTTTGGAATATCGTTGTCTACGAAAGTTCATCGAAGCATTGCAATTGCAATATATCCCTGCGTCCAAGTTATGTACGCTATAACCACTATATTCTTGGTCATGATTATTTTTATGTTTAGAGATTATATTCAATTTGAAATAGATGAAAGCAGGCGGGTTTGGTTGTTTGCTCCATATTTGTTGGTAGGGATCTGTTCGGCTCTTCCATTTTTTCATCTGCATAAAATCATGGCAGCTCAAAAGGAAGTTATAGTCAACAAAAGTGCAAATGAAGTAGAAAGACGGTTTTTAAACAACGCTGTTAGCACCAACTGGCAATCTATAAAACTAGACAATATTCTAAAAGCTGCTGATTCAATGGATAAAACAGAGAAGTTAAGTAACATTTTAAAAGTATGGCCTGTTCAGCTGAAAACATTGACGATGCCAAACATAAGTTTTGCAATTTCGTTATTTACACTTATGTATAAATTACTTTCGGTCTTCACTTCTACTCAAACAGTATAAATACCCAAATGCACCATAAATAGCCCCCCAGCCAAAACTGCGCCAGCAGGTATATCAACCAAGTAATGCTGTTTTGTATATAGGGCGCTCATAGATATCAAAACTGGCATAAGAAATATGAGAAAAATATACGATGAAAAGGAAGCATATAAATTATTTGTTATATGCAGGGCTGTTAAGACTGATGTAGCTACGTGCATTGATGGGAAGCAGTTTCCTCCCTTATCAAAATGATGAACAATTCCTAAGAATCGTTCAGATAAAGAATTTTTCGAATCATATTCTCTCCAATGTGACGGTGTTTTTACGGGAAAGAAATAAGCGATAATGAGCTGGCAAAAAAGTAGTAGCAGGAAGTTAAGACCTATATAACAAAATTGCTTCAAGTCCTTTACAGTCAGAACTATCGAACAGATAAAAGGATAATAAAAAAAAGAGTATATCCAAACCCAACGAGGCTTGAAGGGGATTTTTTCATCAATACTAATCTGCAATTTCTTCGCGGACTTCAAAGGATATTTTTGAGGAAGAAAATAAATTTGATAACCACCAAGTATTAAAATTATCGTTAGAAATACTGCAACAGCAATATCTAAAAGAGCCATAATTCCTAGTTATGCGTACTAATTCACAACCCTCCCTCTCACATTCGCCTGAGACACTTTTTCCTTCAAAAGCGTGTCATTGACGTGGGTATAGATTTCCGTGGTAGATATACTGCTGTGGCCTAACAGCCGTTGTACAAAGCGGATATCCAGGCCGGATTCCAGTAGTTCACAGGCTGCACTGTGCCGCAGCATGTGGGGGGTGACTTTTTGTTTGGTAAAGGCGCGTTGTGCGATTTCTTTGACGAGCTTTCTTAAGAATTGGGTTGATGCGGGTTGGCCTCGGCTGTTGACCAATAAGTTGTTATTTCCGGGTTCTGCTATTTGGCGTAATTGTGTGTAGGAATAGATCAGTTCGCACAGTTCTTCGTCGGGAATAAACACGTATCGCTCGCGCGCACCTTTGCCGAATATTTTAATTTTCCGCTCATACACATCGACAGAATCCAATGTAATTCCCGACAGCTCCCCAACCCGAATTCCTGTGCTTAACATTAATTCAACAGCCACTAATGTAGTGAGCTTATTCAGTGATTTTTTGGTTCCAATTAGCCGGGCGATTTTCCGGTAATTGTAGGCATCTGACTTTTTCAATCCGAGCTCTATTTTGGATTGCTGGATCATATTATTGATGTCTTTTGCCGGTACGTTTTTGGGGAGTTTTCGGGGGAATTTGATGTCGGTGCGAAATTTATGAAATGGGTTTATTTCAATAACTTCTTCCAGTTCAAGCCATTTAAACATGGCACGAAGACAGGCCAATTTGCGCTTAATTGAGGCGGGTGATAATTCTTGATCACTCAAATAATTGTGAAACTTCTGCAATTCTTGCTTGGTAATCAACTCGATCTCGAGATTTTTACCAACGCAATCGGAAAATTGTTCGAGATCGATGTGATAGGCTTTTAACGTGTGTTTCGAGAGATTTTTATTTCTGGTACAAACTTCCAGATAAAATGAACATATACCACTTAAACTGTTCATTACTACTACCATACAAACCAAAAGTTTGTATGTTACTGTTTTTTCATAGAAATGAAATTAAATATCGGTAAATATTAAAACCGAAAGATTGAGTTATCCCCAATCCGTTATTCCATACTCACATATCCCGGCACTTGCTCTACGCGTTTTAACCAGGCTTGAATATGCGGGTATGGCGTTAAATCAAAGCCGCCTTCGTGGGCTACGTGGGTGTAGGCATATAGGCTGATGTCTGCAATCGTTGGGTTGTCACCGATAAAAAATGGCGCTGCTGCCAGTTGCTTTTCCATCACTTTTAGCGCTTTGTGTCCACCTTCTTGCTTGCTGTAATATTCCTCTTCGCGCTCTTTCGGCAAGCATTGATATTTATTAATGAATCGAGCAACAGCAATGTAGGGCTCATGGCTATATTGCTCGAAGAATTGCCATTGTAGAACCCTGGCTCTTGCCAAGCCTGAGTCTGACAGATAAGGCGTGCCTTCAGCCAGATAATTCAAAATAGCATTGGATTCTGTGAGCACTTCCTTTTTCCCGGTTTCATCCTCGATCACCAAAACAGGAATTTTTGCGTTAGGGTTTAACGCCAGGAAGGCCTCGGTATGCGTTTCCCGAGTCAAGACGTCGACGTGTATCCATTCATGCTCAATTCCCAACCACTGCAATAACAACTTAATTTTGTAGCAGTTGCCTGACAACATATCGCCATAAACTTGATACTTCATTACCGATTCCCCAGATGAATTTGCCTGGCAGTTTGACATATAAAACTGAACCGAACATCAACCATTTCTCTACAGTCCATTCATTGACAGGGTAAATTTTAATGGCACTATAGGTTTAATCTCTCCCAGATAATATTAGTGCTCATGATACCCAAACGTTACCTATCTTTATTATTCATATCGATTTCTTTTAATTTGCTGTCATTGAGTGTATTCGCTCAAGCAAAGCCAGAAGTGTCTATGCCGGCAGAAAATCAATCAACTGACTTTGTTAAAGTATTCAAATACGACAATTCAACTCAGTGCGCCAAAGACGGAATAACGCTGGAAACAATGCAGTTGGAGCTGGAAAATTTAGGCATTGACGTGAGCTGCGCTCAAAAAGGTGATGATGGCATGATGCGCCCTATGGTTTGTGGCGCGCCAAGTGGAAAGCTGAATGTATATAAGATCCCGGCAGATAACGTCGCGGACGCCGAGGCAGCAGGCTTTAAACCGGTATCAGAATTAAAGGGATTCCGAGACAAGCCTTGCCGTTAGCAGAGCTTGACTAGAAATCCTGTACACTTTCAGAATCGGGTTCAATTTTCAGCGCTAAAAACACCAGGTAACAGGCGATAACAACGTCAATAACACCACAAAACTCAGGCCACCAGCCAGGAGCCCCATCGTTTACGAAAAAAGAACCGTGAACAATGTCATATAGACCATGAGCAGTAAACCCCATCGCTAATACAAGGATACCAGAAGACGGATTAATCCGAGCTCCCAACATAGCCCAAGCCAGAAAACATAAACCGATCAGGAATTCCTGAAAAAAGGCATCGTAATCAGAAACGTATAAAGCAAACAACCAGTAGAAGATAGGGAAAGAAGACAAGAGGGCAGAGTATAACCACATATGATTCTGTAATGGCAGTTTGTAACCTTGCCGTACAAGCATCAACGCGACAAACAAACCAACCAATATTGCGTAGATGCTCATAGAGCAAACTCCTTACTACTCGTAATCAAGAATAACTCTCGACAGTAGTAAAGATGATTCAATTGAGATGGCTTAATGATCCAACCTGAGTGCGCCACAGTAATACTCCTCGCCTTAGGGTACCTATATCGAAAATTGCTCCGAAAATTACCGATACCTGCGTTACAAACTCCACACCGCGCAAAATATCAGCAATGAGTAGCAAATTTCAACCCTTAATTTTGGTGAAAAATAGTTCATAGCGATTAAGTATTGTGCAACTTTTTCTAATTACAATAAATTAAGCCAAATAATTTTTAGTTTTGATCTTGGAGGCAGTTGAACTTTCGTGATCAATTATGCAACAGCCTGGATGAGATTTAGACGAGGCAGAGACTGCGTAGCATAGTGATCTATGTAAGTGGTCTCTAACAAAGTATAAATCTCATCCAAGCGTTGCTACAACGCAAGGAATACTGTACTCCACAACTGAGCTGGATTTGACTCCGTAATGTCTGAACGACGCTGTCCAAATGCTTCCATTTGATACTGTCCATCCTGCACCGACCAACTCCACAACTCAGACGATTTAAGCTGTTCAGTATCTTTCACAACTTGCCAAAGCATATCTTTGGTTTTGTGCAATTCAGCTCTTACTTGCTTAGTCAAATCATCTCGCTCTAACTGCCGTTCAATACCAACCAACATCATTGCTTGCTGCCAAGACCAAACCACGATGCCGTGATATTTATCGCGACCAAACAAATGCTGAATTTCTTCACCTGCATAAACAGGGTTTGAAACCAGCATGCCTATCGGTGTCATCAAGCCATAGGGAAACGGGGACTGCACATTTTTAAGAATCTGGCTTATTTGCGATTCGGATGGAGAACCAAATAGCAACATGAAACCGGTGTCGGAATGCATCACTGGCAATGGGCTGCCGTCTTCATTCAATGCCAAGGCATAAAAAGCAGCAGGCTCGGCCTCTCGCTTTCCAGAAACGGACACAGACAATCGCTTGGCGTATTCTTTCTGATTATCTTCTACGACAGATTGAGAAACCTTCGTCTCAAAGAGAGGAGGAACCTTGCTCTGCCAATGCATTGCCATTTGACGTAGCTTCTGAGCCGTAAAGCTTGTATCCGACACAGACAACAGCCCTTTTTCTAGTAGCTGAGCTCCAGCCTCTAACGCCGCAGGCATCAATATCGCATTAACATCAAACGGGTATTTAGCACCGCCTAATCCTTCTTCACTATCTCGCCAATTGCCATCATAGTGGCCATCGGGCAGCCCGATCAGGTGTAATAAATCCGGTTGCTGATAAAAAGCCTCAGCGGCATTTACCGCGTAGCTTAAATTGAGCGAGAGCAAATCCCCTAATCCTTGCCCATCTGAACGTGTTCTTTGCAGAAAGGCTTTTGCTTTTTGGCCATCAATAGATAGTAGGTACTTACTGATAATTGGCAGTAACATGAGATCATCATCTAACATATCGTAATCATAATAAGGGGAATCGCTAAAAGACGATGACCCGTTACCACCCTGCTCTTTTTGTTTATCTTTGATATGTCTTAACAGCGCAAACTCACCAATATCTTCTTCATGAGCGACTCTTCCCTGCTCAGACATTCGTTCAAGCACGGAACTCAACACCGCTTCGATCGCATCATCGGTTAAAGCAGGCATTAACATACGTAACGACAGCAAGGTGTCGCGCCCAAAATAGGTTAGAAATCGCCAGGAACCCGCCAGCATTTTTTCTTGATAAGTGAGGAAATTGAGCGAGTTCAGTTGTTTTGGATCGGCATCTTTTTGGTACTCAAGCTTAAGAGGTGACAAAGGCGTTAAAGGGGTTTCCGAAGTCGCGGCACGCAACCTCATTCTTAAAACCCCCTGTTCAGACAACTGTAATTGGTAACCGGTATCCGTTAATGCGATAGAACCTTCCAGCACATCAATACTGACCTTGTACCCAGCCTGACCATCAAGACGATTTCGATGCCAACTGATGTGTTTTTTATGAGCACCAATCAAGACATCGTCCACATTCACAGGCACTTCAGCAATGCGCTGATATTCACGTAATACTCGAATACTTCCCATCACGACTTTACGTATCTCCAGAGCGCTTCCTGTTACCGTCAATTCAGTATCAATGCCGTGATAGCTTTGCTCCTGCTCTACAAACTGCCAGTTTTTCAGCGGCTGAGATATCTGCCATTCCACCTTGTTTACAACAGGATTAAACCAAAGCCCTATACCAGAATTTCCCGCTGGAAAGGCAGTAATCAGGCGAGGTTGATTACCATTCGACATAATGACATGGGCAGCAGCAGAGCCATTGCGATAGAAAGCACTTAAATTGCGCCCTTCCTGCAAAGTGAAATTCAGTTCAGATGACGGTTTTTCTGTAGCTCTAGCATGCTCCTTTTGGCTAACAGCGTCAGATGCAGAACATCCCGACATAACCAGAAGAAGAAACGCTGAAAAGAAGAAAGAACACTTAACAAACGGAGCACTTAACACCGCTCTTGAATTTGCCATAACCACTCATCCAATAGGAAATATTTTTCCATCTTGGCATACAATCAAGGCAACTTGCAATCGTTTGCATTTTTTCTTATTAAATTTTAAATTCCAATTAAACCTCTGATAAATCAAGCTTTCTGACTTTCCCTGCACCAATACCAAACTCCTTTTTAAATGCTCGAGAAAATGCACCTTCAGAAAGATAACCCACTTCAGCTGCCGCTGCACTTACCGAATATCCTTGCGTTAGTAATTCCCAGGCACTTTGTAAACGCCACCAAATCATATATTCATTGGCCGTCCAACCACTGACATCTTTAAACGCCTTCACAAACGCAGTGCGGGACATGCCGGCAACTTTCGCCAAAGACGCCAAACTCCATTTATCGCTCAACGTGTTATGAAAAGCCTGTAACGCCTTGGATATTTTAGGGTCAATATACAAACTCAATAGACTGGCTTGAGTAGAACTACCCTGCAAATAATGGCGTAGGGCATAAATAAACAAAAGCTCAGACAAGCGATTCAAGATTGATGAATGCATGGTTTGATACTGAGTGCTTTCACTCACCAGCAACTTGGTCAGCTTCTTCAACCAGGGAGTGGAGTCGCCACTACGAATAAGCAATACTGAAGGCATTGCATCCAGTAGTTTGTTCTGATGCAAATGCGAGACTTTCAAGCCACCGCACAACAGTCCAGTGCCACTTCGCCTGGACTGATATTCCAAATGAGCTTGCTCTCCTTCCTGAGGATGAACAGGCCACAATTTATGTTCCAACTCCTTGGGAAAGATTATTAAATCCCCCTCGTATAATTCTGTTTTGATATGCCCAGGAACATCCAACATACAACTTCCTGTCGTCACAACATGGAAGCAGGTACTACCGGGCTCGTGCTCTTGAATAAGCCAATCACCACACACTTTAGCGTTATGGTAGATATCGACTTTTAAGCGTAGTAATTCAATGAAATCGTCAAATGCAGTCATAGTCAAAATTGTACTATTGGCAAATTTATTGCCAATAAATGATCTTATCGTACAGTTTAGTTGATTAACAAAATTGTGCAAAAAACAAACAGCACAAAGGTCACAAAACGGTTACTTCTAACAGCATGGGTTAACAAACAAGGACGAGCAAAAGAACAGCTCATGCAGAACAGCAGTAAATAACCCTATTCATACTAAGTGTATACAACAAAAGAATATTTTGCCGAAATTCCTGCAATAAAAAGCCGAACAAAATTCCGTGTCCGGCTTATTTCAACCAAAAGCTCAAACCACCAGCTATGGCTAACGGAATTACTCACAAAGTGAGAGCACTTTAGCTACCAACTTACTAATACCTTCATCAGCCTCCAAAATAGAGCCAGCCAACATGTAAGCCGGTGTACTGACAACCTTATTGTCTTCATCCACCACAAAATCCTGAACCGGGCACTGCACATGCGCTCCCCCTAATCCCTCTATCTCTTTGATCGTGTCAGCGTCATTACCAATAGTGGTTTTTGAACCAGGGCCATACACAAGAGGGATCATAGCAGGCGCAATACAGATATAACCTGCCGGTTTACCCTCCGCAGCAAACGCTTTACAGACATTTAGCACTTCGGATTGCATTTCAGCCGCGGCACCTTTCACCGCAAAATTCGATAAGTTCTTCGCAGCACCGAAACCACCCGGTAAAATCAGCGCGTCAAAATCTGCCACATTTAATTCTGTCACCGCTTTAATGTCGCCGCGAGCGATTCTTGCAGCTTCCACCAGTACGTTACGGTTTGGCGTCATCTCTTCACCTGTAAGGTGATTAATGGTATGCATTTGTTCCATATCAGGCGCAAAACACTGATAACTTGCACCCGCTTTAGCAATATGGAGTAACGTTAGAACGGCTTCATTAATTTCCGCGCCGTCGTAAACGCCGCAACCAGACAGGATCACTGCAACCCTTTTCATTAGCTTGTCCTCGTATCTCAATGAGTGTGAAAGGTAAATAATACTGGGATGAAGTGTAGCACGACACATAGCCATGAACAGCTTGAGCGTGTTGATCTTTCGGGTAGGACTGGTAGCAGAGTTTTACTCTGTTACAGGAATTATTTTTCTTCTCAAGAGCCTTCTGAGGTATTCTTTAGCTTTCGATTAAACACATAAAGATACATTGAAGCACTTAATAAAAACCCATCAATACATCATCAATCCTGTCACTCGGGAAATCAGAGTTGATGGCAGCGAAGCACAAAGCATTAGCCTCAGACCCAAAACCTTTGAGCTGCTTCTATTACTACTGGAAGAACCTCTCAGAATATTTTCAAAACAAGATATTTTAGATACCGTATGGGCTGGAAGTGTGGTCGAAGAACAAGTGATATTTCAATCTATCACCGAGATACGAAAAGCCTTTACCACTCCAAACCTACTGACAAATTACCCCAAGAAAGGCTATGCATGGACAGCAGATGTAGAAACACTGGAAGAAGTTAGCGCGACATCACCAACGCCAGAACCTAAAACCAACCCAAATATAAAAGCTCGACCTGCTTTTATATACATTCTTCCCATACTCATGCTTGCAGGTTTGGGAATTTGGCAAGCTCAAAATATGATTGCCAGCAAGCAAACTATATCAGCGCCAACCCAACAGTCTATCCAACAAGGTACTGTCATCATGCTACCTGTACAAACCAGCCAAACCACGCAGGTCGAATCCTGGATGAGGCTAGGGTTAATGGATCAGGTTATTGGGCAACTGAGCGATAAATTACCGTCCACGGTATTGCAGGTAGAAGATGTACTTGATCTGCTACGGCGCGCCAATATAAATGGAGAAACCTACAGCGAACAGGATATTCAAGCCTTGTTCCAACGCTCGGGCGCAGTAATGATCATTGAGTTGTTGATCAATGGCGTTCCTGGTGAATATGAATTGATATATCGCTTACATAGTCGTGAAACGGAAACCGATGGCGTTGAGGTGGGAGCTAGACTGGATGAACTTCTTGGCAAAGTATCAGAAAAGATCATATTGCAAAAAACCGGTTCTCAAACTCATCCCTTTAGTTCCACAAGCCAGTTTAACAATCGCCTGCTCGCCAAAGGTGTTGAGCTATTAAAGTCAGGAAAATCTGAACAGGCGATTCCCATTTTTCAATCCGCTATTATTTACGAGCCTGACAATCATCTACTGCAATACTATTTGGCAAAAGCGTTCATTGCTCACGAGCAATATGATGATGCCATCACTACATTAGAAACAACGCTCGCCAATGCAACCAAAACCCGCATTTTTGAGTATCAGGGCAGGCTTGAGTACCTTCTTGCCAGTCTTTACCTTGACCATAAACCCGCTTCATTATCTGAATCTTTGTTACAACAGGCGCAAACACATGCTCAAGCTGAAAACGACTGGCTATACCTTGCTTACGTCATTTCATTACAAGGAAAACTTCAGCAACAGCAGGAAAAATTTAATGAAGCCGAACAAGCATTTAATACTGCGCTCAACTACCAGCAAATAATGGGTTGCCCCTATGGTGAAGTGCAAAATCTTCTGGATTTGGCAGAACTAAATTCACTAAAAGACGAACCTCAAAAAGCCCGCCTTCAACTCAATGAAGCCAGGAAAGTGATTAAGGAAAGGCATCTGGAGGCAGCAATTCCAATATTGCAATCGATAGAGGAAAAACTCGCGTTATCGTTATAAAGCACAGATGCACTCACCCCTGAGTAGACGCATATTTTTCATCTTTAATACTTGCGTCTTCGTTGCCTGCTTCTTTGCTTGTTGTTTCTTCGCTGATCGTTTCTTGAATAGCCTCTTCGATATCGCTTGGACGCAACAATTTCTCAATTTCAGCGATACGGCGGCTTGCCTTGGCCAGCAACTTAACAATACGTTTGTAATGCCCAAGTACGTTAAAAGCAAATTGAATATTCGCACCAGAAACGGAGGCACTCTTAATATGTTTAAGCAGCTTTTCATTGGTCTCATCGACAACTGAAACTAACTGTGAAACATCTTTGCTCAAGGCCTTTGAATAGGGTTCGCGAAAGTGTTCAATTGCCAAGTTGTAACTGCCGAGCAAAGGGTCGAATATCTCTAACAGTTTAGGATCCTCATCCAGCTTCTCGCTTTTGCATATATCCCGATCCATAAACAACAAATTAGACAGATTCTGGCTGCACTTTATCTCTAAATTCAATACATGCGCCAATTCATCCGCCATTGGCTGACGAAACAGCTGAATAACAAAATCATCTAATTTCGCTAATAATCGCTCCATTTGATCGACTTCTTTTAACGCCAATTTCTTGTCTGTATTTTGCAAAATAGAGATAGTCATCGAATGCAGGTTTTTCAGTTCCAGCAAAATAGATTGAGCCGCCACGGGGGGCATTGTCAGCGTTGTTTTGTCAACATATCGTAATCTCAAAGGCTCTCGTTGTTCCGATATAAATCGCTTTCTCAGAAAATGTGATATTTTCGGCTCCAAAGGTATCATTAGCAGCACGCCAATCACGTTGAACAAGGAGTGGTAAACAGCTAGCCAAAATGCCGCATTTCCTCCCATCAATTTTTGTTCATAAGCTTCCGAGAATACTTCAGATACCAACGGTAATAATAATAATGCGGCTGTACCGGCAACCAGATTAAAAATCACATGTGCCCAAGCGACTCGTTTAGCATTAGGTGTTGCACCAATAGTTGCCAATAATGCTGTTGAAGTTGTACCAACATTAGCACCGATTACCGCAGCAGCGCCTAACTCAAGAGGCACAGTTCCGGCATTAACCAACGTCAAAATCATTGCCATTGAAGCACTGGATGATTGCATTACAGCTGTCATAACAATACCGAGGCCAATAAACATCATGACGTGATACGTATCGAATGTTCCAGCATCCACAAAGGCAAAGCTTCCCTGATGATCGGCTAATGCGCTTTGCAGTAAATCCAAACCAACAAACAGCAAACCAAATCCGGCTAATGCACTGCCAACCGCTTTTAAACGGGCTCCCTGAGAGAGAATATGCAAGAAAGCACCAATACCCACTAACGGAAGCGCGAAGATCTCGACTTTTACCTTGAATCCGATCAGGGCAACGATCCAGCCTGTCATTGTTGTGCCAACATTACTGCCAAATACCACCCAGGCCGATTGCCCCATAGTAAGCAGTCCAGCATTGGCAAAACCAATGGTAGCCACAGTAACCACGCTGGAAGATTGAACGAGAGAAGTTAAGGTAAAGCCAGAAATAAAACCTCGGGTTTTGGTATTGGTTCCAGCATATAAATAATGTTCCAGCTTCTCTCCTGCCGATTGTTTTAAACCATCAGTAAGATGCAGCATTCCCAACAAGAACAAGCCTATTCCACCCAGCAATGTGCCAATCGCAATGATCAATTCAGGTTACCTTTTATTATTTTCTTTTATTGAATTACTTATGATTCGTTAACTTGCCCGTTAGGCTCCGTCGTCATATTTTCTTGCAGTTCAGCTTTCTCGGCAACCAAATTTCCAACAACGATAATGGCTCCAAACGTCGCAGACGATCGAATACTGACAAAAAGTCATGATGCCAATAAGAAGTATGGCAGTTAAATCCAGTTCAATACCAAAAACAGACGCTAAACACACCGTTGTTACTGACTAATACAAAGCATTTCACTCATGTTAACAGCAGTATACAACGATATAAGAAAGCGAATTATCTTGTTTTGTGGAAGATCAAATACAAAGGAATCAGTAAGTTAGGGGCTAATGGGAAGTAGATAATAAAAAACCGCTCCTTTACCTAAAATGGAGCGGCTTAATGTAATTACAAAAACCTACAGTCTAAATACCTGTTCCAAACTATCAGTCACCTGTAGAGAATTAGGAGCAAACCCTCAGCCGCAGGGAAGCGGCTGAGGAGCCTACATGGAAGTATCCACGGCGAGTTTGCGATAAATCTCTATGGGTGACTGACAATTAAACACTGCTATTTAGAGTTAGCAAATGTAAGGTTTCGCTTTTCCAGAGAAAAATTTACATAGTAACAAACTCTTCCGCAGAGGTTGGGTGAATGGCCACACAAGCATCAAAATCAGCTTTGGTCGCGCCCATTTTAATGGCGACGGCGAAGCCTTGCAGGATTTCATCCATACCCAAACCTATACCATGCAAACCAACCACTTTTTCGTCAGCGCCGGCACAAATCAACTTCATACGTGTTTCTTGACGATGACGAGTCACCGCGGTGTACATCGCACCAAAGCTGCTGTTGTAGACCTTAATATTATCTTCGCCATATTGCTCTTTGGCTTGTTTTTCAGTTAAGCCAATCGTACCAATGGCAGGGTGACTAAACATGACGGTCGGAACCAATGAATAATCCATTTTCGCTTCTGGCTTACCACCAAACAAACGTTCAGACAGCAAACGACCCGCTTTCACTGCGACAGGCGTTAGCTCAATCTTGCCGTTAACATCGCCTAGTGCATAAATATTCTTGGCGGTGGTATTTTCAAATTCGTCGGTTTTGATAAAGCCGCGTTCGTTCAACTCAACATCAGTATTTTCCAAGCCAATATTTTGTACGGCAGGAGAACGACCAATCGCCCAAATCACTTCATCGACAACCAAAGATTCGCCATTGGTAAAAGAAAGTGTCAAGCTTCCGTCAGCATTCTTCTCTATCTTTTCAGAAGTGCAGTGAGGATGCAGAGTCGGGCCGTGTTGTGTCATAAATTCCACCAATGTAGAACTCAGCATTTCGTCAAAATTACGTAACGGACGATCATGACGGATCACCAAGTGGGTTTCCGTACCTAGAGAATGTAATACGCCAGCCAATTCAACAGCGATATAACCCCCACCAATAACCGCAACGCGTTTTGGCTGCTCTTGCAAGGCAAAGAAACCGTCGGAATCGATACCTAAATCAGCGCCGGGAATATCCGGGAAGTTGGGTCTACCACCTGTTGCAATCAGGATATGATCAGCTGTGTATTCTTGACCATTTACCGACACCGTGTTGTTGTTCACAAACTTGGCGTAACCTTCAATACGAGTGATGCCATTCTTTGCCAATACTCTGTCGTAAGAGCCATGAATACGATCAATATAAGCTTCGCGACTATCAACCAAAGTTTTCCAATCAAAATTGTTCAGCGTGACATCAAAGCCATAGTCTTGTGCGTACAACTTGATTGCCTCAGCAACCTGAGCCCCAAACCACATGGCTTTTTTCGGTACACATCCAACATTGACGCAGGTTCCACCAACCACTTTACCTTCTATCAGAGCAACCTTTGCTCCGCGCATTGCGGCACGATTTGCCGAAGCAATACCACCACTTCCCGCACCTATACAAATATAATCAAAATCAGCCATTGCTATCTCATTCTTGGTTTGCCTGTGCATAACTTCGGATTTTTCACCGAGAAATGCAAATTGGTTTTTTATATGGGGTTGATTAACTTTATTGAAAGATACCAGAAAGAGGCAATCTCACACCGGCAACGGGTAATTATTTGCCTCATTATTCTCTTCTACATTCACTTTTTTGATCTATAACAAAAGAAACCGCCGCCATCATTTGAAAAAGGTCAATTCATGAACAAGACTGTATCGAGCAGGTAACACATCACATTGCAATTCACGCACTGATAACCGTTATCACAGAGGAGATGAACATGAGTTTTTTACCTAACCTTTTTCACAGCAGCAAAAACCACTCCCCCAGTTCACTACGTAACCAAATTGACAAGGTGTTTGAAAATTTCTTTACCGACTGGCCAGAGGTTAACCCTTACGATGAGCGTTCGACGAACTTTTTGAAGCCGGCTGTTGATGTAGCAGAAACCAATGAGCACTTTGAGATTAAAGCCGAATTACCAGACATGAAAAAAGAAGACATTCATCTGGAAATGCACGGCAATACGCTAGTGTTACACGGTGAAAAGAAATTCGAAAAAGAAGAGAAAAAAGACAAAGGCTATCATTTGATTGAACGTACTTACGGTTCATTCCGTCGCGTTATTCCATTGCCTTTTGAAATTGCAAATGAAGAATCAATACATGCCACTTATAAAGACGGCTTATTGACAGTAATGATTGCAAAGCCCAAAGAATCAATTGAGAAACAACGAAAAATTGATATCAAGTAAAAGGGCAAACGCCAGTTTTAAACATTCCTTCTACGCTAATATTTGCGTTTCACGACACTCACTCCAAGGCACTTCGGTGCCTCTTTTTTTGTTCGCGATCCACCATTCCAATGGAACAAGGCATAGCCCGAAATCTCTATGCCCTCTACACATTAAGCGAATACCTAAGCGAAAAAGTTCGCGTCTTCCTTGTTTACTTCTTTACCAATAAAACGATATAAGGAAACACCACAAAACAGAAGGATAATACTTACAGCAAAGTCAAACATATTACTCACCTTTCTTGTTGTATTCTAAATAAGCCCATTTCCGGCACCCAACTCGAAGAAAGCAGTATTCATGCCAAACGTGTAAAAAATTTCCTATAAATTTACACCCATGTACTGCTGGTTACATTCCTTACGCCTCGAATATGTTCTTATCGACAAAAATAGAAATAACTTAATAATGGATAATATTTTTCTTGTTTATTATTTACAACCCCAAACAACAATTAAAGGTTAATATTTATACCGAATTAAACTAAAGTATTAGCCATCCAGAGGTCTAATGCTCACAAAACTTTTACAATCTTTTGATATCTAAGGAGCAGAATTTGCTTGAGTTTTGCCGTTTAAATCCTATAAATGGGTAAAGAAGACAAATATAAATTCAGGACATCTCAATGAGCCATACCGACCTGCCTCGTTTCTCAGAAATCAAGCCAGAACATATTGTTGAACAAGTAAAATCCCTAATCGAAAAATGCAAATCGACGATTGAAGAAAAGTTAAAACAAGATCATTTCACTTGGGAAAACCTGATTACGCCAATTGACGAAGTAGAGGATGAGCTGAATAAATATTGGTCTCCGGTGTCGCATATGAATTCAGTGGTCAATACAGACGAATTACGTGAAGCCCATGATGCCTGCTTACCTTTAATTTCTGAATTCGGTACCTGGTTAGGCCAACACAAACAGTTGTTTGACGCCTACTGCCAAATTCGTGACGACGCCAGTTTCTCCTCTCTCAATGAGGCTCAGCAAAAAGTCCTTACCGACTCCATTCGCGATTTTGAATTGTCTGGCGTAGCGTTACCTGATGATAAGAAAAAGCGCTTTGGAGAAATTCGAGCTCGCCTTTCAGAACTCGCTTCAAACTTTGGTAATAACGTGATGGATGCCACTTTAGGTTGGACAAAACTGGTAACAGACGAAGAAGATTTGGCAGGTATCCCCGAAACCGCAAAGGCAGCCGCAGCGCAGGCAGCTCGCCAAAAAGACTTGCAAGGCTGGTTGTTTACACTCGATTTCCCTAGCTACTTGCCAGTATTAACCTATGCCGACAACCAAGAGCTACGTCGCGAAATGTATACCGCCATGTCAACTAAAGCCTCCGATCAAGGCCCTAACGCTGGCAAATGGGACAATACGCCATTAATCGACGAAATTTTGGCGTTACGGGCAGAAAAAGCCAAATTACTTGGCTTTGACAGCTACGCAGCTCTGTCGCTTGCCACAAAAATGGCAGAAGCCACTGAGCAGGTAAACCACTTCTTGCACGACTTATCAGTGCGTTCATTGCCACAAGCAAAACGTGAGCTACAAGAAATTTACGATTTTGCTGCAGAGAATTTTGGTGCCACCAATTTAGAAGTTTGGGACATTCCCTATTACGCAGAGAAATTGAAGCACAAGCTTTTCAGTATTTCAGACGAAATGCTGCGCCCATACTTCCCGGAAGAAAAGGTGATAAACGGTTTATTTGAAGTGGTTTCACGCTTATACGGTATCAAAATCAAAGAATGCAAAGGCATCGACGTATGGCATAAAGATGTGCGCTTCTTTGATATTACCGACAAAGATGGCGAAAAACGCGGTAGCTTCTACCTCGATCTTTACGCCAGAGAACGCAAGCGAGGCGGAGCCTGGATGGACGAGTGCATATCGCGCCGTGAACGCTCCGACGGCTCACAACAATATCCAGTCGCTTATCTAAACTGCAATTTCAGCGGCCCGATTGATGGCAAGCCAGCCTTATTCACTCATGACGAAGTCATCACCCTGTTCCATGAATTTGGTCATGGCTTACATCATATGCTGACTAAAATTAATGTCTCTGGCGCTTCTGGCATCTCCGGCGTACCTTGGGATGCCGTTGAATTACCAAGCCAATTTCTGGAAAACTGGTGTTGGGAGAAAGAAGCGCTTTCCTTTATCTCCGGACACTACGATACCGGTGAACCATTGCCAGATGACATGTTAAAAAACATGTTAGATGCCAGAAACTTCCAGGCAGCCATGCAAATGGTCAGGCAGTTGGAGTTCTCTATGTTCGATTTCCGTTTGCATGAACATTATCAATCAAACCCACCAACGAACGTGCAAGAAGTGCTGGATAAAGTGAGACAAGAAACATCCGTGGTAATCCCACCGTCCTTTAGCCGATCCCAAAATTCATTCTCACATATTTTTGCTGGTGGATATGCCGCAGGCTATTACAGCTACAAGTGGGCGGAAGTGCTGTCTGCAGATGCCTATAGCCGTTTTGAAGAGGAAGGCATTTTCAACCGCGAAGTGGGTGAATCCTTTATGCACCACATTCTGGAAATGGGCGGCAGTAAAGAACCCATGGACTTGTTCAAAGCTTTCCGAGGAAGAGAGCCCGAAATCGACGCACTACTGAGACACAGCGGGATCCAGTAATATGCCAGCAGAACATTTTGATGCTATTTACGCTCGGGCAGCCGAGCGTAAGGGCGGTGAAGCAAAGCTGGAATCCATGTTAAGCCAGCCGCTCTCGTCGGACGCGTTAGCGAAACTGGGTGATGACCGCTACCTGGCTGAGTTCACCAAAAAAGTCTTTCAGTCCGGTTTTGTCTGGCGTGTAGTCGAACAGAAATGGCCTGAATTTGAACGCCTGTTTTTCAATTTCGACATAGAGAAAATGCTGCTGTTGTCAGATGAAATGTTTGAGCAGAAAGCACAGGATCCCGCGATTATTCGCAACCTGAACAAAGTCATGACCATTCGCGACAATGCCATCATGATTTCAGATGTGCAGAAATCCCACGGTAGTTTTGCCAACTTTATAGCCCAGTGGCCTGAAAATGACATTATTGGGCTTTGGCAGTATTTGAAACAGCATGGAGCCCGACTCGGTGGCAACACAGGCCCTTATGCACTAAGAGCATTAGGAAAAGACACTTTCCTGCTTAGCCGAGATGTGGAAGGATACCTGAAAAGTCACGATATCATTTCAGGTTCAAGCACTTCAAAACGCAGTCAGGAAGCCATCCAACAGACTTTCAATATCTGGCGAGAGCAAAGTGGACGCTCGTTACAGGAAATCAGCCGAATCGTTTCCTATTCATCGGGTGACAATAACATCATGCCGGAAGATTAGCCGAGCCTTGAGATACGCTTGATTAAATAACCTCTGCTGCGCATAAGAAAGCGAACAATAACAATATGAAACTCAATATATTTCAAACTGTTATTGGTCATATGAGTCCCGTTATGCACTAAATAAGTGTGCTTAACTGCAAGTCAGCCACAGAAATTTATCGCAGACTCGCCGTGAATCAATCCATTGAGGCTCCACAGCCGCTTCCCTGCGGCTGAGGGTCTGCTCAAAACTTTCTGTTGCTGACTGATAGTTTGGAACAGCTATTTAGAATATTTTGAGGAACGTTACTTTTTAGTGAATTCGAGGCGAGTTTACGCGCCAATAGCGAGACTATTGCAAGTAAACTTAACGAAGAAGTCGCTGAAAATAACCGACTCAAAACGCTTTCTTATGCGCAGCTGAGGTTAAATAATGGAGTAAGGGTGCTAGAAATAGCCCCCTTTTAATTTATTGGTTATGGTTGTTGATGGGAAAGCACACATTGATAAAAAATATTTGGTTGATTAAGCCCGGATTCTGGAGTGAATCCACCACCAGCCTCAATTAAAACGGAGCCTTCATTACATTGAAGACGTCCGCCCGTAGCATACGTCATATATGGCAAATTGTTTTCAGAGTTTTGAGTTATCGTGATAGTGGAGCCATAGCTACCAACGTCATACCTTCTGGTAACGCCATGCGCAACTGTAGTAAACCCCAACCCAGCCAGGTTACCGCCCACACCGGTTGCAGACCCAGCAGTCGAGGTTAAACTGAAATTGTCGAAATGCGCCTGACCATCACCGTAAGTTTCGATTTCAATCACGATATTGCTACCAACACCGGGAACATTTTCACTGCCAAATTCAAGCGTAGCTCTTGAGAATGTACCAGCCTGACTAGGGAAAATCGGGTTAATAGATTGCAGTAAAACTTCATCATCGGCTTTAACCGTCACGGTGTAATTTGGCACTGTGTAATCCAAACGCTCACCGATATCAAACTCCAATACATAATCCGTATTAGCTTCAAGCGTTGCGCTTAATGTTTGCGAAATTTTGGCATTACGATAAAGAAACAATGTGTTTTTGTGAGAACCATCGCCAGCTTCACCAGTAAACACAGTATCGGGTGGATTGTAGATACCCGTAATACCCGCTTCTGAAACCCAACTTTGAACAGCAAATTGAATATCGCCATCAGAGGAGGCTTGAGCATCAAAATCAGCATTGTTGATGGTAACGGTGGCAGCAAACGTATTTGCAGAAAGAAGTGCTAATAATCCGAGAGTAACCTTACTAAATTTCATAATCGTCTTCCTATTCCTTGATTATTTAAGAGCCGCTTTTCATAAGCGAGCTTATACTACCCATCTGATTCAATAATAAACAAGTCCGATAATTTTTTACATTGTAACCAAAGGTAAATTTTTACACTTTACAAACTATTAGAAAGAATAAAAGTAGAAGTCACACCAAGCTTTACTTTTGTTTAAGCTTGGCGCATACGGTATGAGGATGATTGATATGGATTAACTACCCAGGAAGACAACCGTTTTATTGCCATCCAGAAACACTCTGCGCTCAATGTGATATTTAACTGCCTTTGCCAACGCCATGCACTCGTTGTCACGTCCAACTCTAACCAGATTTTCTGGTTTATAGTTATGGTCAACACGCGTGAGGATTTGTTCAATAATCGGACCTTCATCTAAATCAGATGTCACATAGTGAGCGGTTGCACCAATCACTTTTACACCGCGATCATAGGCTTGATGATAAGGTTTTGCTCCCTTGAAACCCGGTAGAAAAGAGTGGTGAATGTTAATGCAGCGTCCAGCAAGTTGCATCGACAAATCATTGGACAACACTTGCATGTATCGAGCTAACACCACCAGCTCCGTGCCAGTCTCTTCGATAATTTCAAGTAAACGCTCTTCTTGCTGAGCCTTGGTGTCTTTGGTGATAGGCAAATGGATGAAGCGGATACCTTCACGCTCCACCATGGGTCTTAAATCCTGATGATTGGAAACAACCGTTGTTATTTCCATATTAAGCTCACCATTTCTACGGCGGTACAGCAAATCATCCAGACAGTGATCGAATTTAGACACCATAATCAGCACCTTGGCGGGCACTGAAGGATCAAAGATATTCCATTGCATGGAAAACTTCTCGGCTATCCCGAAAAAGCCGGATTTTAATGTAGCGATATCAGGTGAACCCGCCTGCAAGCGAAATACCGCACGTAAGAAGAACTTGTTTGTTGATTCATCATCAAATTGTTCAAGCGCGCAAATATAGCAATCATTGTCGGCCAAATATCCGGATATTGCAGCCACGACACCGGTTCCGGCACGACAAGTCACATTAAGGATCAAGGTGTTCTTTTCTTCAGGCATTGTGGTCATGATAATTCTGGGCATTACTGGGGTTAATACTGCTGAGAGAGTATTGCATTACCATTCTGGCAGGGTCCAAAACCTGGATTACCTCATCAATACAACTCCCTTCCCTTCAAGGGCTCGAATAGAGTTCAGCCTTTGATACCCACTGAGTGTACTCAAGCAGGAGAGTACGTCAATTTGAATAAGCGACAATTGCCTTACTTGTCATCATTACAACGTTAATGTCGCTTTTAATAGTCAGCTTATAGATACAAAACTACATTTTGTTTAGTTTTGCGAGAACTTTCCCGAAGACGGCGCGAGTCGTTTCCGTTTGCTCTAATTCTTTACTCAGTTTGGCAAAAGCATCGTCAACGATACGGTGAATACCTTCTTCCTGATCTTCTTCGAGTCCCAATCTTGGTAATAGCTCAAACAATTCATCCACCAGCTTTTTAAGCGTTTGGTGGCTTTGCCCAATACTGCCCTGCAACTGATTAGAAGCCACATTCAGCAACTGAGAGATTTCTTTAACCGAGCTTTGCCATTTCTGGGCATCCATTAATTCTTTTTGCTGGTTCAGGTTGTTAATACGGACATCGTACGCTTCCATTACCAAACACAAACTATCTCGAAGTCTGCCAGCACGATCTTCGTCATCGGGCATGTTCAATACCAACAAAGAACTATAGGGAAAATTGAAACAGGCTCGTTTCTCACGCTGCCAAACCCGCTCTTTGTCACGCACCATATTAATGATTTCCTGCTCAATCGGCGTAGCCTGCCGGCCAGGTGTCGGCATAAATATGTCTTCGCCCATCTGATTGAAGAAAACGGTACATTTCAATCCATAATCACGTAAAGCAACAAACAAACCATCGCAGACAGAATCAAAGTCGTTGGCTTCATTCATTGCCCGAACTGACTGCAATACGCTGCCCATCTCACTTTGTGCTGACATGGCCTGCATTGCCGTATTGCTGGCCAAATTAAGCTGAGCACGCAAGCCGGCTTTCTTGGTGATACGATTTCTCGCCGCCTGCATTTTGGTAGCAAATTCAATCACATCATAGGGCTTGGTAAGATAGTCGTCGGCTCCAGCTTCCAATCCTTTTAAACGCTCGTCAACAGAGACCACACTGGTTAGAAAGAGAACGCTGGTATCACACTGAGAATAGTCTTCTTTAATGGTTCGGCAGACATCGTATCCATTTTCTTCACCAAACTGCTTTTCCATTATTATCAAGGCAGGACTCACGGTCGACAAATCAGCAAGCAGCTCTTTACTTGCTTTATAGAACTTTATTTTTCCCTCTTCCGCGAGGATCCCTTCAAGAATTTCTCGTTCAATTTCATCAGGCTCCACAATGCATATTGAGCAGTCAGTCATAGGGATAATGTCCAAATTAAAAAACACCGTCTTCTCTAATATTAGTTCTTAAAAAGGGATGCAGAATAAAAATTATCCAGAAATGTAAAAAATACTACATTACTGGTTTTCTGAAACCATTCACCGATATTCAAGTTATATTACATCAAACGCCGCTTAAGCAATCGCTAATTTTTGCTACAATGCGCCCAAAGTATAGGACGTTAGAGTAAAAGATAATGAACAACGATAGCCAGGCTACCGACTCTGAAACTACTCATTTCGGATTCCAACAAGTTAATAAAAAAGCAAAAGCATCAATGGTTGCAGAAGTTTTTCATTCTGTTGCTGATAAATACGATCTAATGAACGACGTGATGTCGTTAGGCATTCACAGACTATGGAAACGCTTCACCATAGATTGCAGTGGTGTACGCCCCGGTCATACCATTCTCGATTTGGCAGGTGGCACTGGAGACCTGGCAGCCAAGTTTTCCCGACTAACGGGTAGTACAGGAAAAGTCGTCGTTGCAGACATTAACGCCAGTATGCTGCAAGTAGGCAGAGACCGTCTACGCGATATGGGCATTACGGGTAATGTCGAATGGGTTCAAGCCGACGCCGAACACTTGCCATTCCCGGACAATCATTTCGATTTAGTCACTATCGCCTTTGGTTTACGTAACGTTACCGACAAAGACCAAGCGTTGCGCTCTATGTACCGCGTTTTGAAACCAGGCGGCCGTTTATTGGTGTTGGAGTTCTCCAAGCCGACCAATGAAAATTTCAGCAAGATCTACGATTGGTATTCCTTCAATCTGTTACCGAATATGGGCAAACTCATCGCCAATGACGCCGAGAGCTACCGATATCTGGCAGAGTCTATCCGCATGCATCCCGATCAAGAAACCTTGAAAAGCATGATGGAAGCCGCAGGATTTGAACAAACCAGCTATCACAATATGACCGGCGGCATCGTTGCAATGCACAGAGGCTTTAAATTCTAATGCCAGCACCACAACTGTTTACAGCGGCAATAGAAACTGCATTTAACAAGCTCATTGCGCTAGACGAACAATCGGCACAAAGGCTTGTGCCTTTAAACGGTAAGCACTTAAAAGTGACTGTGAAAGAATTCCCCTGGCCGCTCATTTTCGCCTTCTCATCCCATATTGATGTATTAACGGATGGGGGTGGTGAAAGCCCAAATACAGCGCCAGACTGCCACATCAAATTAAGTCTGGATACGCTAAAAGAGCTTCAAGACAGCAGCCAGATCACACGACTGATTCAAGAAAAGCGTTTAGAGCTGGATGGTGACATTCATGTGGCGCAGCATTTTAGTGTACTGGTTAAAGATCTGGATATTGATTGGGAAGAGCAATTATCACGCTATGTTGGCGACGTCGCTGCACACCAGATTTGGTCGACAGCGAACAGTATCAAATCGCACCTGTCTTCTCGCTTACAGCAACTTGGCAATATGGTCAGAGAAGGTGCTATAGAAGAGAAACAGCTAGCACCTCATCCGATAGCAATGGAGGGTTTCATACAGGATGTTAGCCAACTTCGCTCTGATGTCGGCAAATTGGAAGCCAGAATCGCTTCGCTTACTAATAAGATAAACAATCGCTAATAACCTCAGGAATACAACGCTCGTGCGAATCAAACGCTTTTACACCATTACAAAAACTTTGTTGCAGCATGGACTGGATGAATGGATCCCGCAACGTTTCCTGCCTTGGTACATGCAGTTTTTGAAAATGTGTCTGTTCTGGATGCGCAATCGCTACCCAGATCGCCCTCGTGGCGAACGTTTAAGATTAGCGTTAGAGGCATTAGGGCCTGTATTCGTAAAGTTCGGGCAGATGCTCTCAACTCGACGCGATATTCTTCCCCCCGATATCGCTAATGAACTCACCCTGTTACAAGATAAAGTGCAACCTTTCGATGGCGAACAAGCCTCTGAGATAATCCGTAAATCACTTGGACTTGGCTCCCTTGACGAACTCTTCTCTGAATTTGAAACCAAAGCACTGGCTTCCGCTTCAATTGCACAAGTTCATGCTGCCACTCTTCGTACCGATGGCGATAAGGTCGTCGTTAAGGTTATTCGCCCGAATATCGCAGACACCATCACTGCCGACATTGAACTAATGCGCGCCTTTGCCATTATTGCTCAAAGGCTACTTCCCGATGGCAAGCGCTTACGTCCCGTGGAAGTCATTGAAGAATATCGCAAAACTATCATTGACGAACTGGATCTGATGCGTGAATCAGCTAACGGTATTCAGTTAGCGAGAAACTTCGAAAACTCTCACTCTTTATACGTGCCCCATATTTATGCCGATTACTGCCGCACCAACGTATTGGTAATGGAAAGAATCAAAGGAATTCCGGTCGCCGAAGTTGATACGTTGAAAGAGCTGGGCGTTAACTTGAAATTACTGGCTGAGCGCGGCGTTGAAGTGTTCTTCACCCAAGTTTTTCGCGACAGCTTTTTTCATGCCGACATGCATCCTGGTAATATTTTCGTCGATGCCACCAACCCGGAAGATCCGCGCTACATTGCAATAGATTTTGGCATTGTAGGCACACTAAACAAAGAAGATAAGCGTTATCTGGCAGAGAATTTCGTCGCCTTTTTTAATCGCGATTACCGCAAGGTTGCAGAGCTTCATGTTGATTCCGGCTGGGTGCCATTCAATACCAATATCGACGAATTTGAAGTGGCTATCCGTACCGTCTGCGAACCGATTTTCCATAAGCCATTAGCCGAGATTTCCTTTGGTCAAGTGCTGCTACAACTGTTTAACACCGCTCGTCGATTTAACATGGTTGTGCAACCCCAACTGGTACTGCTGCAAAAAACCCTGCTATATATCGAAGGCTTGGGGCGACAGCTCTATCCGCAACTCGACCTTTGGCAAACCGCCAAGCCTTTCCTAGAAAACTGGATGAAAGAGCAGGTCGGGTTCAAAGCCATGTACAACAAGATCTACTCCAACTTCCCCTTCTGGACGGAAAAAATGCCGGAAATCCCGGATCTTGTTTACGACTCACTAAAGCAAGTAAAACTATTGCCAGAAAAACAACGCATCTGGTTTGAACATCAAGCCAAGCTACAAAAACAATCTCGTAAAAGCCAGTTTTACACCATGCTGGGCTCAACCTTCTTTATCGCCAGCTTACTGTTACCCCTGCACAACCTGCACTGGGGTTACACAATCGGAAGTGGCTTGGTAGGCGTAGGCTTATGGATACGCGCCTACCTGTATCATGCGAAGTAGTATTTGATTGGAATTGAAGCAGGGCACATCTACCCTGCTACAGAAGACGCCAATTCAACACTTTTAGCCTTTCCCTCTTTGATCACCTTTAGTTTGTTAAACACTGGTGCGGCATAGGCTTGAAAGATTTTGGTTTCCAGTGCTCTTGGCTCTTGGTTAAATCGCTCAATAAGCTTTCCCTTTGAAGAATGCATTTCGATGATGGGGAAGTCTATGTCGAGACTGGCAATTTCATCATCACTGAATTCATACCCCAACATTGCAGCGGCAGCCAGGTTAGAGGGCAAAATGCGGTAATTGCCCTGGATCTGACGATCCAGCTCTTCGGCAATATTTTTGGCGCAGTCCAATGGGTGTTCGAGGCTTGATTCCAAAGGCTGACCAAATTCGATATGAACTCGCCCTTTCTTCCCGGTTATCCCTTTAGCAATACTTTGAATATCTTCGTGAGCACCTTTCTCATAAGTGCCTGATTCTTCATGGCTCAGCAACTCTTTTGCCTTGGCAATGTCACAAGGGTCGTATTCATAGGAAATAGACACTGGCACAATGCGCAGCTCGTCGAGGTAATCCTCAACAGGCATGGTTTTGGGCTTGTTCAATAACAACATCGACAAAACCGCAGGGTTGGTTTGATCATTGCCATCTTTGGCTCGCCCTTCACGCTGGGCAATCCACATATTAGCGTTGTCTTGTGTTACCGATTCATACATATAGTGGGAAAGTTGCTTACTGGCCGTAAGCTTTTCGCGCACGGTTTTCACAGAACGTTTAACCACAAAACTTTTGTTCAAACGCATTAAATCGGCAATCCAGTCTTTCCCCAGAAGGTTATCGCCTATGGCAATGCGCATGGTGTCCATACCGTTTGCGTGCAAGATGTAATTGATAAAAGCGGGATCCATCGCAATATCGCGATGATTGCTGATAAACAGATGCGGCTTTTTAGTATCAAGCGCCTCTAAGCCCTTAGTGGTCAGGCCGTCGGTGGTATCTTCAATCACCTGTGTTACATAACGTTCTATGTAAACCTGCAAGTCACGTACAGAATTAAAATTCTGCACTAATCGCTTGAGTTGGTATTTCAGGTAAGCCTCTATTAGAGGACGAAAAATACGCGACAAAACACCGTTAAATTTGAAACGCAAAATAGTCTCAATAAGCTCAGGCTCATTGACCAAACGATCTAACACCGCCCGAACTTCGGAATCTTTATAAGGGCGAATGTCATCAAAATTACTCATGTAATGGACAACCTTTCTCTTTTACATGTCATAAAACGAGCCAATCACTCGATGATTGAATCACAATGTATGGTCAACAAACTTAACTACAAGCCCAACCCGTGTCAGGGATGGCCGAAAAATCCTTCAACCCTTAATGCAACTCCATAAGAAGCAGAGAAACCTTCATCTCGCTCCCATAAAACAAATGGCTCAACCTCAAAAAACAACCAGGATCTTAAGGCATTTCTGCGCCAACGAGAACTCACTAAATACTGCGAAACCTGATAATTCGGTTTGCTTTCACCTTCAACATAAAGGCCACAGATTAAAGCAGAACTTTCTGATAATTGCGTCATGCCATATAAACCATGCTGCCAAAACCAATCATCGGTTTTCTCTCGATAATAAAAATTGTTATCGAGACGCATCACAGAACGTTCATTTAATCCATGTTCATACTGCAAGCCTAAATGAGTCCCTAATCCATCCTTAGTATAATAGTACGCGGAAGCTTCTGTGCGAATAAAATTTCCTGATTGCAAATCAAATATATGGCTATAACGAGTTCTGGCAAAAGGCTGTAGTTTCCGGCCAACGCCAACCCGATGAGACCAAACCGACTTTTCATCATGCATGCCTATCCAGCGTAGAGCCAAATTAAAGCGGTTTTGATCAGCAATAACATCATTTTGAGCCGCTTTAACAGGAGCTTTTTCTAATTCTTCATCGTAATCGCTGAATACCACATCAACATGATTTTTCAGGTTGGGTAACTTCCAGTTTATTCTTACCCGGGATTCGAACTCCATAATGTCTCTGGTTCTGGGTTCCCAGGCTAATTGAATGCGGGCACTTCCGTGAGCAGTCTCAGTAGGTGGTTTGGATTCGTCCACAAAAAAATTGTCAAACCAGTTAGCGGTTTCATGAACAGAATAGGTTACGTTTTCTTGAATATCGTCCAGCCAAGGATATTCATGCACTTCTTGCGCAGTCAAAGGCGCAGATGTCAGCACACAAATAGATAAAAGTAGTACCCCCAGGCTTCTATTCAATATTCCCCCTTCGTAAGATATAAGAAATGAATTACAGCGGTAACAAGTTGATAGCGTACTAATACCAGAACAATACCAGAACGCGTCCTAACTAAAACACCACCATATCAGATAAATTCTGTTGTCAAAAGTGTGTGCTCAAATCGCCCCTGTCTTTAAACTGTAGCAATTAAATGCAGTGACCTTTTCTTTTTGCTACGTATAATAGCCATAATTTTTTAAGTTGGAGTCGAAAATGGGCGGCATAAGCATTTGGCAATTGCTAATTATCTTTGTGATCGTAGTGCTATTGTTTGGCACAAAGAAGCTGCGTACTTTGGGTGGAGATTTGGGTTCAGCAGTAAAGGGCTTTAAAAAAGCAGTATCTGAGACCGATGAGAAAGACGCTGATTTCCAGAAAAGTCAGGAAGTTGAAGATAAATCCCAACAAAACACAGCTCAAAGCAAAGAAAACGAACAGCAAAAGCATTCGTAGTACATTACCACTATGTTTGACATTGGCTTTCTGGAATTAGTCGTAGTCGCTGTTATAGCGTTATTAGTGCTGGGGCCTGAGCGCCTTCCCGGTGCAATACGCAGCACCTCCAGAACCATTCGTAATATCAAGAATATGGCGACCGGGTTTCGCAACGAGATTGAGCATCAGCTCCATATTCAGGAATTACACGACAATTTGAAAAAAGCTGAAGAACAAAACTTTAAGAACCTGTCTCCAGAGATCCAGGCATCCGTAGACGAACTTAAAGAAGCGGCAGCATCGGTAAACCAACCCTACAATAAAAAAGACGATCAAGGAACGTGAGCGATACTCAACCTCTTATTGCCCATCTGATTGAGCTACGCAGCCGATTATTACGATCACTGCTCAGCGTATTGCTGGTATTTCTATGTTTGGCATATTTCGCTCAGGATTTATATTCCTTGCTGTCAAAACCCTTGCTTGATGCCATGCCTGAAGGCGCTCAAATGATAGCAACCGACGTGGCCTCTCCCTTCTTCGCTCCTTTTAAATTGACTCTGGTATTGTCATTTTTCATTGCAATACCCTATGTGCTTTATCAATGCTGGGCATTTATTGCGCCGGGACTATACAAGAACGAAAAGCGCCTTGTCGCCCCCTTGATGTTTTCTTCCAGCTTGTTGTTTTATGCCGGTATCGCGTTCGCTTATTTCGTCATTTTCCCGTTGGCCTTTCCGTTTTTTGTGGGTGTAGCACCTGAAGGCGTCGTAATTAACACCGACATCAATAGTTATTTGAACTTTGTATTAAAATTGTTTTTTGCATTTGGGGTTTCCTTTCAAATCCCGATTGCCATAGTTTTACTGTGCTGGACAGGCTTTACTACGCCAGACAGCCTGAGAGAAAAGCGCCCTTATGTCATAGTTTCTGTATTTGTGGTAGGAATGCTAATGACACCGCCAGACCCAATCTCACAAACCCTGTTGGCTATTCCAATGTGGATTTTATTTGAACTTGGTGTCTTTGCTGGCGGTCTATACGGACAGTCCGATACACAAGAAAAAGAGGATCAGGAGATATCATGAAGTACCCATTTGGCCTTGCCACCCTGTTATTGGCATTTGCCTCCGTATCTGCGCAAGCGGAATCCTTAGCTGATGCAATGAACAAATGCAGCAAAGTAGACAACAGCCTGAAACGACTGGTTTGTTACGATAAGCTCAATCAACAAGCTCAAGGCTACGCCGATAGCCAACTTCCAAGCAATTTACAAGCACCCGCACGTCAATACCAGCCAACAGAAGTGGCCAACAATGACGCAGGTTTTGGTCGCCAAAATCAAGCCTCACCCGAAAGCAATTTTGGTATAAAAGCACCCGTTGAAGATATTGATTCCCTTAACGCCTCTGTCGCCAAAGTGGATAAAGATCGTCGTGGCAGAATGACGATTACGCTGGACAATGGTCAGGAATGGAAACAAACCGATGACGAGTATTTGGGATTGAAACCGGGTGACTCTGTTGTTATCGAAAAAGGCATGTTAGGTTCATTCTTGCTAAGAAAATCCGGTTCATCCAAGCCGATTCGAGTTTCTCGCAGCTCGTAACGCGACAAAGCCCGAAAGAGGATTACCATGCGTCTTTGCGATATAGGTGTCAATCTGACCAACAACCGATTCAACGATGATTGGGAAGCCACCATTCAACGCTCACTCGATGCCGGGGTCGATAAATTAATTATCACCGGAACCGATATGGCAGAAAGCAAAGACGCCTTGTTAATGTGTGATTCCTGGCTTGAGCACTGTTATGCTACAGTGGGTATTCACCCTCACTACGCGAAAGACGCGGTTGATGAAAAAGGCGAACCCAACTTTTATCAAGAAATCATCCAACTTGCCAGCCACAGTAACGCGGTTGCGATTGGTGAGTGCGGGTTGGATTTTAATCGCAACTTTTCACCGCGAGACATTCAGCTCGCGGTATTTGAAGCGCAATTAGAAATAGCCTGCGATTTAGCAATGCCGGTATTTTTGCATGAACGAGATGCGTTTGAAGAGCAAATCAAATTACTGGAAAAATACCGTTCAAAATTAGTGGGTGGCGTTGTCCATTGTTTCACGGGAAACATCGAACAAATAAAAGCTTATCTGGGTTTAGATTTCTATATTGGTATTACAGGCTGGCTATGTGACGCCAAGCGCGGTCAGGAATTGCGCGAAGCCGTTACTCACTTACCTCTAAACCGTTTGCTATTAGAAACCGACGCTCCCTACTTAATGCCGAAAACGCTAAAATCATCGTCAAAACGAAATGAACCGGAAAATTTGCCCCACATATTGGAGCAACTCGCGGCTATATTGTTAGAACAAGAAGAACATGCTGGCTTATCGCTGCAAGATATCGCCCATGCCAGCTATCAAAACAGCATCACTTTATTTGGATTGGAGAAATAACACGAAATGCTAATGGCGAGCGGTCGTCTTAACAATTTCTATGACAAAATGCCAATGTGGTTAATGGGATTACTGCTGTGCTTTTGTATCTGGGGAATTGTCACTACCTACCAAGCCAATATCACTTCACTTCCCGATCAAACCATCAGTAGAGGCATTGACTACTACCAGGCAAACAGCTCGGAATTGCAGCTCTCAGACATTCTGGAGCTAGGGGAAGAAGTCTGGACAAGCCAGCAAACCGACACACTCACCTTACCCACAGCCAATCACACTTATTGGTTGAGAATGCAGCTACCTTATCTGGATAACATGGATAATTGGCTGCTCGAAGTAGACTACACTCAGCTTGATCATCTCAGCGTTTGGTTTATCCAAAAAGACATCGTATTAGCCAATTACAACACGGGCGATCAAATGCCCTTTCGCAGTAGAGCGTTGGCTCATGAACGTTTTTTATTTCCAGTCCCCACGCAAGACAAAGAAGTGCCAATTCAGGCCTATATTGAACTCAACAGTTCCGTACCAGCCGCACTACCGGTAAATTTGTGGCGAGAACGAAACTATTTGGTTTTTAACGGTGAACATAGCGTTGCCATGGGGCTGTTCTTTGGCTTCATGTTAGCGATGGCACTCAGTAACTTCTTCTTTTTCATCAATACCGGCGCAGCGAGCTTCTTGCTCTACACAGGTTACGTTATGTCAGTGGCATTCCTGCTATTCAGCATGCATGGCATGGCTTACAAATACTTTTGGCCGGGAAGCATATGGATGCAAAACCACAGCATCGGGATATTTGCCAATGCCACACTGTCGTTTGCTTTGCTCTTCATTAGGCAACTGCTGGATTTATCACGCTATAGTGTCAATATCGATCGCTCATTTCTCGGATTAGCAGGGCTTTTCCTCTGCTTCCTCATTGCCAGCTTTTTCGTAGAATCCTATTTTATTTCGCAGGTGTTCCTGTCATTCGTCACCCTTGTCGTGGTTTATGTTTTCGCAGCGGGCATCTGGCTTTGGTATAAAGGCTTAATCGTCAGTAAAGTCTATGTGTTTGCATGGTTCACCTTGCTTATCAGCATCTTGTTCGCCTGTTTGGAGGGCTTGCAGATATTTGATACATCAATGCATTCCCGCTACATGCTTATGCTGGGCGCAGCCATTGAAACTCTGTTGTTAGCCCTTCTGCTAGCCCGCAGCTACAGCGAACAATCCAAACTTCTTCTCGCTGCTCGGGAACATGCGCTGGAGCAAGACAAGAAAGTGCTGGCAGCTCGTGAAGAAACCATCGCCATTCAGCAACAAGCCAATGAAGATCTGGAATATGCCGTCCAGGAACGCACTTATGAGCTCGAAATTGCGCTGCGAGAATTAGCAGAAAAGAATCAGGAATTAGAAGAGCGCAACACGCAAGACGCTTTAACCGGGATCCGCAACCGTCGCTTCTTCGACAAGAAATACCTGGCTGACATGCGCTTAAGCCGCCGAGGCCAAACTGAATTAGCTGTCGCCATGATCGACATCGACCACTTTAAAAAAGTGAACGATACTTATGGTCATTTAGCCGGCGATGAATGCTTAAGACATGTTGCCAAATTGATTAAGGAAAATCTGAAACGCCCGGGAGATGTGGTATGTCGTTACGGCGGCGAAGAATTCGCAGTGCTTATGCAAGACACTGGCGAACAAGGTTCAATACAATTAATTGAAAAAATTCGCCAACTAGTTGCACAGCACCCGGTAAAATATGGTGGTGGCGAAATACCATTAACCATTAGCGCAGGCATCAGCAGTACCATTGTATCAGCAGAACAAGCTGAAGAACTGCTGCTAGACACAGCCGATAAAGCTTTATACAACGCAAAAGAAGCAGGTAGAAATCAAGTCATTTACAAAGCCATAGAGCAACCTGATAATCAGCATCATCAGGAAGACGAGCAATAGCGCTAATACCTGTAGTAACTATAATTTATTACCGACCAACAACGGCGGTATGCTCGATCCAATTAAGGAGCAGATAGTTTGCAACACTTTCCATATTCAAGAATGCGCCGCATGCGCAAACACACTTTCACTCGTCGGTTGATGGCTGAAAACCAGCTTACTGTGGCAGATTTGATTTTCCCTATGTTTATTCTCCCAGGTAGCAACCAAAGAGAAGCCATTCCCTCCATGCCGGGTATTGAACGTTTATCTGTCGATTTATTGTTGGAAGAGTGCCAGCAGCTTGTTGATTTGGGCATTCCGGCTATCGCGATTTTCCCGGTTACACCATTAGACAAAAAATCGCTCGGCGCAGAAGAAGCCTACAACCCGGAAGGGCTGGCTCAAGTGGCGACTAGAGCAGTAAAAGCAGCCTTTCCACAGTTAGGTGTGATTACCGACGTAGCCTTAGACCCTTTCACATCACATGGCCAAGATGGACTCATCGACGAATCAGGCTATGTACTCAATGACGCCACTTGTGAAGTCCTGATTAAACAAGCTTTATCTCATGCAGAAGCCGGGGCAGACGTCGTCGCACCATCGGATATGATGGATGGTCGCATTGGTTTAATTCGTAAGGCGCTGGAAGAGGCCGGACATATCAACACCTGCATCATGGCTTATTCTGCCAAGTATGCCTCTCACTATTACGGCCCCTTTCGTGACGCCGTCGGCTCAGCCGGCAACTTAAAAGGTGCGGACAAAAAGAGCTACCAGATGGATCCGGCGAATTCCGACGAAGCCATTCGTGAAATCCAGCTCGACCTGCAAGAAGGAGCGGATATGGTTATGGTGAAGCCAGGCATGCCGTATCTGGATGTTGTGCGTCGCTGTAAAGACGAATTAAAAGTACCAACGTTTGCATATCAGGTAAGCGGCGAATATGCCATGCACAAGGCGGCTTTTGCCAATGGCTGGTTGCAGGAAGAACCTGTTATATTAGAATCCCTGTTAGCTTTTAAACGTGCAGGGGCTGATGGCATTCTTACTTACTTTGCCAAGCAAGCCGCACAATTGTTAAAAGGATAAGATGATGATTGAGGTTGCGGTTAATTAGCCCAGAATTATCAACACAAGCACCTCATTCTTTCGGATAACACAGACAAACCAGCGATAGAGACTAGATATGCCCTCAAATAGATTTGATGACGACATACCGAAAATTACTCTGGACAGAGAAGACCGGGAAGCATTCCATCAATCCCGAAGTAAAGGCAAATATAAAACCTCTAACGAGCCAGAAGTAACTACATCAAGCAGCACTTCTGAGGTAAAGGTCAGCAGTAGTCCATCACCCGTATGGACAACCGTTCTGCTCATTTTAATTTTTGCTGCGTTTGGTGCCAGCTATTGGTTGTACCAACAACAAGTTAAAAACCTGCAACAACTCGACAACGCCCAACAACGTATCGCTGAATTGGAGAGACAACTTTCTGCAACCGGCGAAGAAATGGGTGAATCTGCCGTAGCACTGCAAGCAAAAGTGAGCCAACTCGACGCAAAAAGCAAAGAGCTTTGGGAACAAATGGACAAGCTATGGGCCTCAGCATGGCGTCGTAATCAGTCAGACATCAAGAAGCTCACTGACCTGCTAGACACCATGAACACCGACAGCGCAGACTTTGAAAAACAATTTAAAGTCATACAGGCAGAGCTAACAGCAAGTACCGCTAATTTTGGCTTACTGCAAGAGCAACTCGATAAGCAAATTAACGAGGCCAAAGGCGTCAATAAGAACATTGCTGACCTGCAAAAAGTCGATGCTGAACGTTATAAGAAGATTCTTGAAATGGATCGCAAACTCACCGCCGCTGACAAAATTGCCAGCGAGCTATTACAGCGTATTAAAGAGCTGGAAAAATGGCGTGAAACAGAGTTAAAAACAAAGCCTGAACCAGAAGTGATCCCAAGCCCGAAGAAAGACATACCGCCGCCACTGACGGTTGGGTAAATCGTTATTCAGCCAAGACATAAAAAGCCTATGAGGACATAACAAAGCATATTGTTTTGCCCTAACAAACGGACTCTAACTTCAAGCCGGTTTTACTGGCTTCCTTCCTTGTTTTCAAAGTCATCAATGAGCTTGTCATTCTGTTCCATCCGCTGACGCCATTGTTGAATGGCCTTTTCGCGCATATTGGAAATGTGATCCCGTTCATCCACAATATCCACACCCAGCAAGCATTCCAGCATGTCCTCAAGAGTGATAATGCCTTGCACGTCGCCATATTCATCAACAACCAGGCAGATATGTAAGTGCTTAGCCAGGAAAGTAGAAAACAACTTGGGTAGCGCAATGGTCTCCGGCACTATGTATATAGGTTTACTGAGCTTAGCGATTCTAAAACCGGGCTCTAATCGATGTAATGCGAGCAAAATATCGTTCTTAAGAACAAAGGAAGTAATGTCGTCTTCATCCTTGTCTGTCACCAGTATTCGGGAAAATGGCTCGGAGCCATGCTTTTCAATATATTCCTGAACCGTCATATCCTTATGCACTCTAAAAACAACACTGCGAGGAGTGAGTATGTCTGTCACTTTGGCATTGCGAAATCTTAGTAAATTACTAATCAATGTTGATTCATCTTCACCAAGCGCACCTTCCTCAGAGCCCAGATTCGCCATCGCTTCTATTTCTGCACGAATATAATCAGCTTCATTTTTCTTGGTGGAAAACAACTTGGTTAGCTGCTCACTGAGCCAAACAAATGGCTTTAGAAGAGGAATGAGCCATATCAACAAAGCACTCACTACGCCCGTTAACTGACGCCAATAATTAGCACCTAATGTTTTAGGAATAATTTCTGAAAAAACCAGTACCAATAACGTCATTAGCGCAGAAGCAATACCCACAGCCGCATCACCAAATATGACAGCAGCCTGAGCCCCCACACCAGCAGCTCCAGCCGTATGAGCGATAGTATTCAACGTCAAAATAGCCGCTAGAGGACGATCAATTTGCGCTTTTAACGACTTTACACGCTCCGCCAAATCCGGCTGCTCATTCTGCAACGTCGCAATATAACTCGGAGTAATACACAGCAACACCGCTTCCATAATGGAACAAATAAAGGAAACCGCGATAGCCACAAACATAAAAGTGAAGAGTAATAGCATAAGATAAAAATCGAGGTATTAAGTCAGACTAAGTTAGAAGTGTTTACAATTCTAGCCATTCTTCCTTGTTTCGCTTGATATTGCCAGAGTTCTCTAATCAACAACACCTGGATTTTCAGAAATGATCACAAACTCCTGACAAATTCAGGAATAAAACCGGGAAAAAAGAAAAGTCCACACTGACCCTAGATAACCTCTTATGTGGTTTCCAAATTCATTTTCTGCACCAATATTTATTAAGTGTAACAATGTGATAATATTTCGCCGCTACTAAACTAGTAAAG
Source organism: Paraneptunicella aestuarii (assembly GCF_019900845.1). Lineage (NCBI taxonomy): Bacteria > Pseudomonadati > Pseudomonadota > Gammaproteobacteria > Alteromonadales > Alteromonadaceae > Paraneptunicella > Paraneptunicella aestuarii. The sequence continues at coordinate 4,833,859 of NZ_CP074570.1, forward strand.
CGCGCCAATAAGCAGTTAAAGATTGACTCCACTACTATAGGAATATTATCCGGGCTGCTGTTTTGGAAGAAGTAAAAACAAGGAAATAAAGGAGTTAGTTATGCTAAAAATCAGAAGTTATTTAGCAGCATTTCTATTTATATTTAGCCCTCTGGCCTTAGCCGCCGCCCCACAAATAAGCATTAGCTGGTCACCCTCGACGATATATGTAGGTCAAACCTCAACACTTGCCTGGAATGTAACTGGTGCTAATAGTTGCGTAGACCAAAATGGCAGTTCCGTTGGAATGACGATGAATTGGACGTCTTCTCCCAGAACCGTGGTTGGAACTCAAACAAAAACGTTAACCTGCACAGGTCCGGGTGGCACAACGACAAAAGGTGCAAGCTTAACGGTAAAAGCGTTACCTCCAAAGCCAAGCATTAGCATTTCGTGGTCTCCAAGCACTGTGTATGTAGGTCAAACTTCAACATTAAGTTGGAGCGTATCTGGTGCAGATTCATGCGTGGATCAGAGCGGCGCATCAGCCGGTTTTTCGATGAACTGGACGTCTTCTCCCAGAACATCAGCAGGCACCCAAACCAAGTCACTTACATGTACTAACATTGCAGGAAGTACAAGCAAAGGAGCCACACTGACGGTACTAGCTTTGCCTAATCCACCCAGCGTCAGTACAAGCTTTAACAAATCCTCTATGTATGTTGGTGATTCTGTCACTTTTAGCTGGAGTTCTTCAGGCGCCAGCTCATGCTCATTAGATGGTGGTTCTGTATCAACTTCTGGCAATCGAACCTATACACCAGGTAGTGCAGGAACATTTTCCAAATCAGTGAGTTGTTCAAATATTGGAGGTAGTCGTTCGGCCTCCGCATCCACAAGTGTAGTCAACTACCCAACACCTACAGTATCTGCCTCCTTTGGTTCTGCAACATTAGCTTTAGGAGAATCAACCCTATTAAGCTGGTCTTCTACCTATGCAGATTACTGCACTATTGATAGCCAAAATTACAGTACATCAGGTTCAATTAACTACTCTCCAGGCTCGACTGGTACCTATAGCAAAACCGTAACCTGTAGTGGCAGAGGTGGAAGTAAGTCAGCACAAGTCAGTTTGAGCGTTATCGCTTTGCCAATAGTGGATGTTAGCTGGAGCAAAAATCCTGTATGGGTTGGTGAGATCCCAACATTAAACTGGTCTATTTCAAACGCAACAGCTTGTTATAACGTAAATAGTGCTGGAGATGAAACTGTAATAGAGACAACAAGTGGTTCTTGGCCTAGCACTCCTGCCGAAGAAGTACCCCCAAGAACAATAAATACTTTCAAGAAAATTCGTTGCGAAAACCAATTCCCGGTATATAGCTCCGAAGATGAAGAATTGTTAATAGTAAATCCATTGCCTCAACCGACCGGATTTAGTGCTACGAGATTAAGCGATACATCAATTCAATTAAACTGGAATGAGTTCTTGCAAGACAACCATAACAACAGAAAAGAGCTGGGGTATTATCTAACTACTATTTCTGACGGTAACACAGTATCGGATATTTACCTGGGGGAAGGTGATTTATCCTCATTCGTTGATAACTCAGCTTCAACCTCAAGCCACGAATACCAATTAATGTTATGCCTGACAGACATTCTGGGTGGTGTAAAGCAACCAAAAACATTGTGTACCAGCCCTGTAATCGTTACTGTTGACGCGGTTACTCCTCCACAGCCAAGCGGACTAATAACCGTAGGATATAGTGAAGGTCATGGCTACATTGAACCTTTTGAAAGGGTTATCTTGAACTGGGAAACCAGTAATGCAAACAATTGCTACCTCACCATTGACAACGGCACGCCAGAAAGCATTACCAGCTCAGGTAGTAAATTACTACCTTTATACATGCCAGCTCGTAATGGTAAGGAATTTGACGCCTCTATCACATGTGGCGACCCAGGCACACCTTTGGTAACTAAAAACGTTAAAATTGGAACTGAAACAAGTAAATACATTGATGTCAGCGACTCAAACTGGGAAAGCGAGCTAACAACAGTTTCAAGTACTAAAAATATTATTCTCTACGGCTCAGGCACATTAACCCAAGATCTTACAATAAGCAGAAGTATGGATGGTCGGAGAGCATCTGTTAACGTTCAAAATTATACGCTCAAAATTAGCGGACTTCAGGGTGGAGTTGTCTATGTCCCTGAGTTGTTAAATCAAATTAAAACTGACACTGCTGCACTTGAAGTAACTAACGTATCTAACTCAACAATCTATACAAGACACATTAAACATAGTGAGACATTGAATGGCATATCAATGTTGATAAGTTCTGCTGATGGTTCGGTTAACAACAACTTGTTTTATCTGGGCAAACATTTTTTCTTTCAGAAAAACATGATATTGGATGCGACATCCTGTTCAGATGGAACCACGCTGACTATTTCCGGTAATCGTTTCTTCGGTGGTCAATTGGCTCGAGGAGTAGATGCAAAGACTGATTGGGCTTCTGATTCAGCACACTTGGTTATGAATACCAATAATAGTGCCTGCATTAGCGAAAACACCTGGTTTGGAACGTCAATGGAAGGTACGCGACAAACCACTGAAGCTCGTGCTCATATCCACGGGGACAGTAATAACTTTATAAATGTAAGGTGGGAAGGCGTCAACATTGACGTAGCGCAATGTTCCGAGAGTTTTCCATGCAAAGCACAAGTAACGCTTTCCGGCTCGAACAATACTATTTTATCCGGCTATGACCATGGTTCGTTTATTGATGCCAGAAAAAACGATGAAACAAGTAGCTATAAACAAAATATTTGTACCAAGAATATTGCCACTTCATCCAATAATGCCGTACGTGGGTGGCTATCTAAAAGTGTTGGTAACGTATGGATTTGGGAAGACAACACTCAAGAAATTGAATGTCAGTACTAAGATTAAGGAAAACAACAATGAATAGCTCAATTAAACTATTGCTAGCATCATCATTGATGCTGACTTCCTACGCTGGGTTTGCTCTACCCAACACAGCTGAATGTATTGATATCAATGCATCTGAAATTACAAACGACATCAATAACGCGATTGATTCTCAATTGCCTTATAAATTGTCAGGTTGTTTTAACCTCAATTCTAGCGTCATTATCAAATTAGATAATGCTGATATCGCTAACAAGCGCTATTCAATCGACCTGGATTTATCCAATGCCACATTTATTGTGAATTACGGTACAGAAAATCCATTTCCGGTTATTAGCCTACAAGGACAAACCTATAATGGCGATAATATTCCTATAGAGAGTAGCTACATTAAATTTCCCAAAATCTACAATATGACATCTTACAATGAAGATGATGTAAGACGATGCCACTACGTCAGTCGTATACAAAATGGTGACCTCCATCCTTCACCTGGAATATATGAAAAGTCGATACCTGCTGATTCAGCAACGCGAAGCGATCACACTCAAAATATCGGCATTGAAATTCAGGCAGGAAGAGCATTGCAAACATCATTGAATGAAATATCAGGGTTTTGTATAGGGCTGGCAATGGTACCTGCTGATACTTGCAGCGACTATACACCATCGACAAGCAACGACTACTGTTCATATGAAAGTATCGTTGCCTACAACTCTTTTTTTGGGGGGCAATTCACAAACAATTATGCAGACATTGCTATTAGCTCCAAAAACAATTATGGCTGGGTTAATCAAAACAATTTCTTTAGTCCCACTTTTGTCGGAGATAGTAATAATCCTTACTGTAAGGAATATGTTGAAACAGATAAAGATCAGCAATGCAAAGACATCTTTATTGACGGGAAATCTGCTGAATCAATATATAAAATTGACCCACCGAATAACAATAGCTTCTTTGAGCCTACTTTTGGCGATGCTGTAGCAAAAGCAGATAACTTTTACAGCAGAGCAGGTAACCATAATATGGTTTACAAAGCTCACACTGTTAACAATGCTCCAGTTAAAACCAATATAGGCAATAAAAGAGCGTCAACAAAAGTGCTTTTATACGGTGAAGTCCCCATTCAAGGTGATGAAAACTGCAAAGGGCACAATTCAGAATATTACTGTACTGCAAGTGGCAAGAAAATTGAGGCTGGAGCAGTTAAGCGTATTGATGAAGACACATTACCAGATTTGAATCAATAGTATATTCATTAGATATCAAAGATACAGACCGTTAGTTGAGTAAAGCAGCGGTCTTTTGTCTAAATCCACTTTTACAAAATAAAAGCGGATTTAGACTTTATACGCAATTCCTGGTTAATCCTCATCATCCAACACTACATCATCATCGAGTGGTGAATCATCCAGATCATCATCATCGCCGCCACCGCCACCACGACTGATCTTTTCGTCTGAGTGATTAGGTTTATTTCCATAAATGCTGCCTGCTTTCGGGCGATTAACGCGCATTTGATATTTTGACCAAGCACGTTCAGCTACCGATTCAGGAGCCTTCTCTCCTAAAGCAACTGCCAGCAGTCCTTTATCTTCTTTACAGTTACAGTCAAGCTCACCGTCTAATAAAGCACAAATCAAATTCCCATATTGAGATAGCGCTTTACTCTCTGAAATTGAGAAATCGCCTGATCTTGCAAACCCGTAAGGGTAATTCTTGGGATCCTGGTAGGATCTTGTAAGCAGTTGCTCTCTAGTTACTTTTGCCATTGCTATGTTCTCAACAAAAGAATTGTAGTTACCATCCAAAACAGCAAGCCAAAATAGGGGAGTTTACCCCTCCAATATTGCCCGAAATGCACTTAGTGAATTTATGTGAACACTTCGTTCAACAACCATATTCAGGACAAATATTGATCGTTAACGTTGGTTGGCTGACTAAATATACACCAGTGCAAAGCGCGGCTTGTGCATACGCATTTTTTAGGCTCAATTTAGAAGCTAGTCAACCTTCTTTTAAGGCCAAAAATAAGAAATTTTTAGAATTTTTTATATAGAAAAGTATTAGATCTATAACTTTATATCAAAAATTGTTATTAAATTAACCGAACTTGTTGAAAATGATGGGATTTTCGGACAATTCGAGCAAAACATAAGCAGTTAATTTAAAACTAAAAATCAAGCGCTGGCTCGCCAGGCAAGCCAGCCGCTCATGAGGTAAACCGACTAGTTAAATAAGTAGCGGGCAATCACCCCAATAGTGCGAGGCTTAAGCGTGATAACTCTTCCTGGATCGCCAGTCACATTGGCATAAGCTCCATCATTAAAAGAGACGCGGCTTAAATCCTGAGAAATAATATCGTCACTATTGAACACATTACGCACATAGAGCTGAAACTCCCAATTTTCAGCACTAATACCCGTTGTGAAATCCACCAGACCATAACTGTCAATGTGAGCGGTATCGATATCGACTTGCGCAGAGCCCTGCTCGGAGTAGCGATTCAGATAACCCCCGGTATATTGATAATCCAAACGAACGAAACCGTCCCAGCCTTGTAAGTCATATAGATACTTCAGTCCGATAGCAAATCGTTCATCACTGACACCCAATAAAGGATCACCTTCTTCAATACCGCGGTTTTTCGCATCCTCAGTCAGGCTTTTTACTTCGTGATCCAAAAAGGTCGCATTTGCATCGACTTGCAGATTATCTGTCATTTGCCAACGAGCCCCCATTTCCAGCCCTCTAACCCTTGCCTGCCCGGCGTTAGTGTTAAATACAAAGCTGGTCACAGGATCCATTAAGGCAAATTGAATATCATCCCAGTCAATATCATAAATGGCGGCATCAATCGCCAAATTGCCACCTAATAAGCGAGATTTCACACCCAGCTCTTTCGATAATAATGAATCGGAATTAAAGGTTTGCGGTACAGGGAAGCTGCCATCTCTAATTGGAAATGAGCGATTCACACCACCAATCCTGTAGCCTTCAGCAATGGTTGCGTAAACAAGGGTGTCACCAAAATCGTAAGAGGTGTTGAGCATAAACTGCGTGCCATCTTCTTGCTGCTTAAATGTGGCTGCAGTGGTGTAATTTGAAGCAACGTTAGCCGCAATAATGGCATTTAACTCATCTTCGCTGATCACACCGGCGGAATAATCCGTACTTGCTAATGCAACCTCAGTGCCCCCAAAATAGCCCGCCTGAACATAATCATTGCTGATATCGACATCAAACCAGCGCAGACCGCCACTCACTTCCCAACGTTCGTCAACGTTGAAAGCCAGGTTGCCATAAACCGCACGCTGCGTAATCGCTTCATCACGATTAGTGTAAAACCACGTATCTGAACCAATCACACCATATTTAGCCGGATCTTCTTCTGCGGCAGCCTGATAATCAGACGCCCAGGCAAAAGGAATAAAGGCGGAATAAGCCGAACTCAAACCATCATAAATCTCATATTGCTTCCAATTATTTTCAGCTTTCGAATAAATGCCGCCAAACACCCAGTTAAGGCGAGATTGCACAGCATCACCCACCAGCCTTAATTCATGGGAAGTTAGCTGATAATCAATAGGGCGCAGATTCACAGAGCTGGTTGGATTGCCATTACTATCGGTTTGACTATCCAGCGCATAGGAAAACTGACTGTTAAAGTCACCCACCCACCAATCTAATCCTTGTCGTACACGGGAAAGATCGTCGGTACGCATATAGTCACGGTTTGTGCGGCTTGAGATCCAGGTAGCATTGCCCCAATCAGCATCATAAGAAATGGTCAGATTCAAAACTTCGTTATCGTCAGAATAAGATTCCTGATCCCTTACAGCCGCTTTAAATTCACCATAACCAGCATCGATCAAATTAGGATTCCAGTTCGACAAACCGCCCACTTGAGCATCATGCACCAAATACATAAGGTCGGCACTGAACTGTAACGTTGGCTGCCAGCGCAAAGCCACTCTACCGCCCCAAGTAAGTTCATCGTTAATATCGTCTTTGGCAATACTGTCATCAATAAGGGAATAATCACCGGTATGGATAAAACCAACGTTATCAATCCAGCCTGATAAATCTCTACGATACCCCACCATCCGAACACCAACAGTATCACTCAATGGCTGGTTGTACATGAAGGCAACCTTGTTCCCCAATCCACCTTCGCTAATCTGCTCCAGGCCAGCTTGCACCCAGCCCTCTTGCATTTCCAGATCGACTTTATTGGAAATATAACGAACCGTTCCACCCATTGAACTGCCGCCATATAACGTACCTTGAGGGCCTCTAAGCACTTCGACACGGTTCATATCAATAAGATCGATATCCGGGTTTCTGCCCGTCTGGGAGAGATTAATTTCATCAAGATAAACCGCAACGGTAGGTAATTGAAAACGGTTGCTTGGAAAGTTGATCCCGCGAATGATGATATTTTGCTCACCAGGAGCCGCACCTTCAGAAAAATTCACTCCGGGTAAGGTACGCATAAAATCCTGAAAATTAAGAGCGGCTCGCTCCTGAAGTTCCTGCCCACCAACCGCAGACACCGACATACCAGTATCTTCAACCGTTGTAGCTCTTCTTAGTGCAGTAACCTGAACAACTTCCATTCTCAATTCAGCATCATCAGCCTGAGAATAGGCGAAATGAGAAAAGGAAGAAGCGAAAAAAGCAGCAATAAAACCTAGATTAAAATTTAAAGGAATAGTCGGCAAAGGATGCAGCTTCATTTATAACTCCCAAGGCCAAATACATTAGCCAATTATAATCGACAACACTCTAACCATCCGCCCACAAAATCTACCACAGATAACTTAATGCACTGCCATACAAAGCAAAACAGGGTAAAAACAAACGTAATCCCTTATATTTACAACTTTAATCAAGAACAAGCAACACGGAGCAATTGCTTACCTATTAAAGCTCTTGAAATAGTATCCTTTTTAAATCAGACGCAAGTTTAACCCATAGAATTAATAAGGATATAAATAATCCACTCTTTTGATTATTGGGTTTAAAGAAAACAAGCCAAAATGAACGCTACGATGGGATTGATAACGAATGATTTAATTGATTATTGAAGATAAAAATAAGAAGAAAATTGGAGCGGGAAACGAGATTCGAACTCGCGACCCCAACCTTGGCAAGGTTGTGCTCTACCAACTGAGCTATTCCCGCATAGAAATGAATTCTAGTCGCTTTCACTATTAATTGAGGACTTTTTGGTGAACAAGTTCTCTGTGACAGCGGCTGCGCATTTTACAAAATTAGAAGTTGGACGCAAGCATTAATTGCAATTTTTTTTTCGACTGCTTGCGATTTGCACAAAACCGGTCAAATAAGCCACCATCCGACCGGTTTCACGTAAAATAGGACAAAAATTCAGCAACTTTGTTGCAATTAAATTACAAAAACATGCTTACGGTAGTAATCCAATTCCATTATGGATTCCCGAATATCATCAAGCGCCTGATGACTGCCTTTTTTGGTAAATCCATCCAGGATCTCAGGCTTCCAACGACGAACCAATTCTTTAACTGTGCTGACATCAATCATTCGATAGTGGAAAAACTCATCCAGCTCAGGCATGTGGCGCACCATAAAGCGACGATCCTGACCGATACTATTACCACATAAAGGTACAACGCCCACAGGCACATACTGCTTTAGAAAGTCCAACGTCTGCTGTACTGCGGCGTCTTCATTAACAGAACTTGCCTTGCATCGAGCAATCAGGCCGGAATTGCCATGTGTATTGGTATTCCATTCATCCATGCTGTCCAGCACATCATCACCTTGATGAACCGCAATAACAGGGCCTTCCGCCAATATATTGAGTTGCGCATCAGTCACAATAGATGCAATCTCCAACACCTTGTCAGTGTCGGGATTCAGCCCAGACATCTCCATATCAATCCAAACCAGATTATTTTCACTATATGACATTTAACATACCTTGATCAGCGCAAACACAGTATTTAGGTGCAATCCGTCTTACCAATGGTTACTATGCCTATCTTTGAAATTACAGTCCTGATTTCATCCAGAAACAGCGGCTTACTCTTTACATATTTTTGCAGTAAGTATTTGCAACAGGAGTCAGGTGGAGACTAACAAACTTTAGTGCTTAATTACTCAGGGTTTCTCTGAAAATGACATCCTCAAAAGGACATAGTAAAAGGAACAACCCAAAGCACACTCCACATTCCTTAATGTTAAAGCGTAATATACTCAATTTAGTATCCAAGTGGCAAAAAGAAACAAACTGACACACAAACAAAAACGGCAAGTTGGTCGAAATTTGCAAAAGCGAATCGACGCAAAACAACAATTGCCTGAAGACGACACCCTGCTCGCAGAAAGAGAAGGCTTGGTTGTCGGGCGTTTCGGCCAGCATACCGATGTTGAAGATGCCGAAGGCCAAATTTACCGTTGCCATATCCGCCGCACAATCGACAGCCTGGTCTGTGGCGACGAAGTCATTTTTCGCCCAGCCAAAGACAGCTCAGTAAAATTAAACGCGGTTGTCGAAGCTGTAAAACCTAGACGCAGCTTACTCAGCCGCCCGGATTACTATGACGGCATCAAACCCATTGCAGCCAATATCGACCAAATATTTATTGTGTCTTCCTTATTACCAGCGCTTTCGTTAAATATTATCGATCGCTATCTGGTTGCAGCCGAAGATGTCGCTATTCCTCCGATTATTTTGCTGAACAAAGTCGATTTAGCCTCCGAAGAAGAGCTGGAATATATTGAAGAAGACATGCAAACCTACCGAGACATCGGCTATCAGGTTTACATGGTTAGCTGCGAAACAAGGCAGGGCATCGACGAATTACAAGCTTTGCTGAAAGACAAAACCAGTATCTTTGTAGGGCAATCCGGTGTTGGTAAATCAAGCCTGATCAACGAGCTTTTACCTCATGTGAATGAGCAAGTTGGTGAAGTTTCCCTTAATTCAGGATTAGGTCAACACACCACTACCGCAGCCAAACTTCTGCACTTTCCAGAAGGCGGCCAACTTATCGACTCTCCGGGAGTGCGAGAATTCGCACTATGGCACCTGCCAGACGAGAAAGTCACCTGGGGCTTCAAAGAATTCCGCGACTATATCGGAGGCTGTAAATACCGCGATTGCAAACATAGAGACGACCCCGGATGCCTGATCCGTGAAGCAGTCGAAGAAGGAAAAATCAGCGAAGATCGATACATCAGTTATCTCAGCATTTTGGATGGCATGGAAGAGCAACGCCCGTCATTCTCTACACCCAAAAGAAAATAGGGTACAATCGCGGGCAATTTTACATAGCCTATTAAATAGCCCCTAATTAGCTTTAATGTAGATTTGATGCTTTTTGAGCCGGGCTTTTCGTTTTGAATCGAGGAATTCGAGTGCTACCAGATATTTTGAAAGTTAAATTACAGTACGTGTTACCCAAGCACCTGTTATCACGTATTGTTGGCAAACTTGCTGCTGCTAAAGCCGGATGGCTAACCACCAAACTCATTGAGCTGTTTATCAAGCAGTACAATGTCAATATGGCGGAAGCTGAACAGGAAAATGCCAGTGACTACGCCACCTTTAATGACTTTTTCACTCGTCCGCTAAAATCCGGAGCTCGGCCTCTATGCCCTGACGAAGATGCGCTGTTGTTTCCTGTAGACGGCGCGATCAGCCAATTTGGCAAAATAGAACAAGGGCAAATCTTTCAAGCCAAAGGTCATAGCTATTCTGCAGAAACCCTGTTGGGTGGAGACAAGCAACTGGCAGAGCATTTTAACGACGGTCAGTTCATGACTATCTACTTGTCACCGAAAGACTATCACCGAATTCATATGCCCGTTGCAGGCAAGCTTACCGACATGGTATTCGTTCCCGGCGAACTGTTCTCGGTCAACCCTCTCACAACAGCGAATGTGCCGGGATTATTTGCCCGCAATGAGCGCGTTGTCGCTATTTTCGATACCGAATATGGCAAGATGGCAATGGTATTGGTCGGCGCAACGATCGTAGCCAGCATCGAAACCGTTTGGGCAGGCACGATCGCACCAAATGTGAGCAATCAAGTCGTACACACCCGCTATACTGAAAAAGACGGTATTGAATTACAAAAGGGTGATGAAATGGGTCGTTTCAAATTAGGTTCGACGGTTGTCATGTTGTATCAACCAGACATGATCAAATTCGCCGATGTGAACCCAGGGGATTCAACCCGTATGGGCGAACGCAACGGCACGCTTTTAAGCAAAAGCGAAGACTGAAAACACTCGTAGCACCAAATAGTGGATAACATCAAAAAGAGCTTGGTCTCACTACACGTCGCGGTATTCCTGCTGGGTATTACGGCGCTTTTTTCCAAGCTCATTCCCATGTCGGCGACGGACATAGTCTTTGCAAGATCCGTCGTTGCCTGCGTCGCTCTGTTTGCCATGCTCAAATTTGCCGGGCAATCGATCCGGCTTCGCAGTGCCAAAGACTACTGGATGGGCTTGCTGCTTGGGCTGATGATGTCCGCTCACTGGGTCACCTATTTTGCAGCCATGCAATATTCGACCGTTGCCATTGGCATGATAGCCCTGTTTACCTTCCCTATGATCACTGTGTTGTTGGAACCCTTTTTTGAACCTATCAAACTGGTTTGGCAAGATATTGCCAGTGCCTTGATTGTTTTCGTAGGAATAGGGTTAATTGTACCTGAAGTCTCACTGGACAATGACATTACGGTCGGCATTTTACTGGGTATTATTTCTGCGGTTTTCTATGCTCTGCGCAATCTGGTACACCGCAAACATTTCACCCATTATTCAGGCTCCCATGCCATGATGATTCAAGCTCTCGTTGTGGTTTTCAGCTTAACGTTCTTTATTTCGGAAGACATTGCCAACGCCGACAGCTACACCTGGTTTTTAGTTATTTTGCTTGGCACTATGTGTACAGCTGCCCCCCATGCGTTAATCGCTTCAAGTTTACAGCACTTACGCGCAAAAACATTTTCACTGATTGCCTGTATTCAACCTCTCTATGGCGTTATTTTCGCAATGTTGATATTGTCAGAAAATCCATCCTGGCAAACTCTGGTTGGTGGCTTACTGGTGTTAAGTGCTGCGATTTATGAAACCGTAAACACACACCGATTACATCAACAATCAAAAGCTGATTAAGGTTCTTTTATGCTCGTATTTGCTCACCGAGGCGCTAGCGGCGACTACCCTGAAAACACCCTGTTAGCAATGGAAAAGGCCATCGAACAGCAGTCTCACGGTATAGAGTTCGATGTGCAACAAGCAAAAGACGGTCTGGTTGTGACTCATGATCGCTTGATCAAAAACGAATTAAATGAAAAAGTTTGGGTCGCACAACATACCGTAGCTGAGCTGAAACAGATTGTATTACCTTACAATCAACAAGTACCGACCTTAGACGAAGTCATGGAATGTATCGGTGGACGTTGTCAGGCCAATATCGAACTTAAAACGCTGGAGCATCTGCACGAGTTGAAAGAAGTTTTACATCGGTCAACCTCCGAATATGGTTTCTTCCCTGAGCAACTCCTTATTTCCTCATTCAATCACCATATACTACAAACCGTATCTACCTGGGGCATGAATATCAGAATTGGCGCACTCACTGCATCTTTGCCAGCAGATTACGCCAGCTTCGCAACACAACTCAGAGTAAATTCTGTTCACGCAGACGTTAATGCTTTAAGCAAGGAATTCGTTAAAGACACTCAAGCCAGAGGCATGCACATGCTGGTTTATACTGTTGATCAGGAACAAGACATTGTGCGCATGATGGAGTGGGGAGTCGATGGAATTTTCAGTAACTACCCGCAACAAGCCAGAGACATCATCGCGGCTTATTCCGGGCAATTGAGATAGTACAAGGAAGTAAGGACAGCCCTAGGGTCTGTTGACCTTTGTTGATTTTTTATGTTGAACGATAAAATTGTTTGAACCAAGGCGTTAATGACGCTGTTTGGCAATCCAAATAAGTCATTAACAACGCCGGGGCAGGCAATTTTAGCTTCAAACCGTTCTTTGAGTAGATAGGGGACAGCGCCCCTTTTTGAGCCATACTGCTCACAAATTTCACTCATTTAGGCCCACTAGACTCGTTCATTTGCGATTGTCTGACTCAAAAATTGTCAGCTGCATAAATTATGAACAAAGGTCAACAGACCCTAAGAGATTGATTCACGTCAAGGCATCAATTAGATTGCTATAGAGACTAAAACAATTCTATATCATGATTAATATCGGGGTCGTCGTCTTTGTCATGGTGATCGCTTTCATCCACATCTTCAAGAAACTTCATACATTCGGCAATACTGGACTGAATATCATCCAGATACTCAGTTGTCTCACAACGCCGAATTTCATTCTCTATTAACTCAACAAAATACTGCTCTTGCTCTTCGTCCATATGAAGTTGGTGAAAACTCATGGCCACCTTACTTTCAATGGCCTGCATCATTTCACGCTTTTCTTTTTCCATCTTTGCCACGTTTTCAGCAACAAGTGCGATCGCTTTACCCAATGCCGCTTTGGTTTCAAGCAATGCATGATGCTCACATAACGAAATAAACCTGGCATTAACCGCAGGCACTAATTTGGCAGCCAAATCCAGTAAGGCGTCATAGGAGCGAGTTCCTGCTAAAGGCATATTTTTTACCAAAATAGAAACATGCTCGTCATTGAAAATTGAACGTTTCCCAAAATGGTAGATTCGTCCGTGTGTTTTAAGTAAATCAAAAATTTGAAGCTCAATATCACTGCAATCACTCACATCCACATCAAAGCTATATACCTTTGAATGGGAGCGTAATTGAACAGCCGTATGAAACCCCTTGTGATAGAGATGGGACATTATTTCTTTGGCCAGAGATTTCGGTGTACGACAATTGTTTAATCGAGAAATGAGTTCTAAACCACTACCATAGGAAGCGGCCTGTAACATGGCAGTTTCAGCCATACCTTTAATGTCTCCATCCTTGTTTTCCAGCTCCTTAATTTTGTCGATATCTCTGGAAAAACGCAGCATCCGTTCTTTAAAAGCGGTGACATTGAAGGGCTTGCAAATATAATCACCAACCCCTAATTCGTAGGCTTCCCGTACTAATTTCTCATTACTATCAGCACTTAAAATAACGATTTGAGGTTGGCAAGCGATCTCAAGCTTGGAAATTTCGCGGCAAATCTGTATACCTGATTTACCAGGCAGGTGAATATCTAGAATAACAAAATGGAAATGATGTTTTTGAATAGCATCAATGGTTTCTTGACCCGTTTCAGCAAAGTGGATATTGAAACTATCCTGAAACATCAAATCAAGAACTTCTCGCAAATGCTCGTCATCATCAGCGATTAAAATGTCATGCTTCACCAAGCTCTCCTATCCTTAAAAATCAACCATGGAAATATTCATCGTAAATAAAGGTTAGCTTAATTCCATCTTTAACCCTTTCAATATCCTGTATTTAACATAGCCTATTGAGTCCAATAGGCGCAAAAAAATAATAGAATTCATAAAAAAAAAATCTTTGTGCTACAGTATTTAGTGTGTGAAATTATCAGTTTATAGCGAATATATTTTACCGAGGGATAATAAATGAAGAAAATTCTCACAGTTGACGACTCTGCATCGATGCGTGCCATGGTAGTTTTCACGCTTCGAGGTGAAGGGTTTGATGTGACGGAAGCGGTCAACGGTAAAGAAGGACTGGACAAGGCTAAGACTGGTGAGTTTGATCTCATAATCTCCGACGTCAATATGCCTATCATGGATGGAATAGAATTTGTTTCCAATGTAAGAAAAGAAGAAAAGTACAGATTTACTCCTATACTGATGTTAACGACTGAATCAGGTACAGATAAAAAACAAGAAGGTAAAGCAGCAGGTGCCACTGGTTGGATTGTTAAACCCTTTGATCCACAAAAACTTATCGCTGTTGTAAGAAAGGTTTTACGCTAGTTTCATCCGCTATGCCATAGGAGATGAGTGGCCGTATGACAGACCCCTTAGAGCGTTTCCGAGCGGTTTTCTTTGAAGAAAGTGCAGAAGCAATTGACGCCATTGAGCGCAACTTGCTCAGCATGAATGAGTCAAATACAGCCATAGATCCGGAAATGATTAACGACATATTTCGTTCCGCCCACTCGCTGAAAGGGGGGAGCGCTACATTTGGCATGGGCTCGCTGACCGAGTTTACCCATGTCATGGAAACACTTCTTGATAAAGTGAGATCATCCGAAATCCATATGACTCAGGAGCTCATTGACTGCCTGTTTTCATCTCTGGATATTTTGCGCAATCTGGTTGCACATTACCAATATCAAGACCCGATTAACGAGCAGGGCATGCTCCAGATCCGCAATGAACTAGAACGCCTTTTAGGCATGCCCAAAGCAACACCTCAATCAGCAGCAGCTCACAAGACTCAAGATGAGCATGAATCCGCAGATGATGAACCTCATACTGATTGGCAGATCAACTTCATACCTCATCCAGAAATCTTATCTACGGGAAACGATCCCCTTCGGTATCTGGAAGAACTGGCTGAACTTGGTAAATTAAAAACCAAATGCGACGTCAGTAAAGTGCCTAATTTACGGGAGCTGGATCCCACCCAAACTTATATTCAATGGCAAATCTTGCTGTCTCCCACCGAGCATGTTGATAGAGATGTGTTAGATGATGTCTTCCTTTGGATAGAAGACGAAGCAGATCTGACTTTCAAGCCAATTGGGGCAACTCTGGAGCAAAGTACAGCGAACTCGAATCAACAAAACGAGGTTAGAGAAGAGCCTGAAACTCCACCAATAAAAACGGTAACTACCGCTCCCATTAAGGCCGCGCCTTCTGAGGCAGCAGTACCTCAACCAGCTAACGACCCAGCCACAAGTTCAGACAAAAAACGAACGTCGCAATCGATTCGCGTTGATTTGGAAAAAATTGACAGCTTAATCAATTTGTTAGGTGAATTGGTTATCACTCAATCCATGTTGAGCATTTATGGCGACTCCGAGAAATACCCTCAATTTGAAAGACTGACCGAAGGTTTGACTCAGTTAGAGCGGCACACTCGAGACCTGCAAGAAGGTGTGATGCGGATCCGAATGCTGCCCATTGATTTCTGTTTCAGCCGCTTCCCGCGCATGGTGCGAGACATAGCGAAAAAGCTAAATAAATCCATCGCGGTTGAGATTATTGGTGAAACGACAGAAGTCGACAAAACCGTTATTGAAGAACTCACTGACCCTCTGGTGCATTTGGTGCGCAACAGCGTCGATCACGGCATTGAAATGCCAGAAGTAAGAAAAGCCAAAGGCAAACCAGAAACAGGAACGGTAACACTGAAAGCGTTCCATCAGGTTGGCAATATCATTATCGAAATATCTGATGATGGAGCAGGACTGAACACCAATCGCATACGAGAGAAAGCCATAGAAAAAGGTGTTATCGCCCCTGATAATCAATTGAACGAACAAGCAATTAATGAACTAATCTTTGCTCCCGGCTTTTCCACCGCTCAGGAAGTCACTGATTTATCAGGTCGCGGCGTGGGCATGGACGTTGTAAAACGTAATATCAAAGCCTTGGGCGGTACTATCGACGTAAGATCGGTTCCCGAAGAAGGTACTACCTTCATCATACGCTTACCTCTCACTTTGGCTATCCTGGATGGACAACTGGTTAAAGTCAGCGGAGAGACCTACATTATTCCAATGTTGTCTATCATTGAATCCATTCAGATGAAGCCCAAAGACATTAACCGGGTCGGAAATAAAAGTGTGTCGTTCAAATGGCGAGGCAACTTTATTCCGATTATTAATCTGGTAGATACCTTTGGTTGTCCACGAAGAGAAAGTGACAAGCAAGATCTGGTGGTGGTGGTTGAAAGTGATGGTAAACAAGCCGGCATTTTAGTGGATGAGCTCACTAACCACCAGCAAGTGGTTGTGAAGTCGCTGGAAGCCAACTACGCCAAAGTCAGCGAGCTGTCAGGAGCTACGATATTAGGCGATGGTTCTGTTGCTCTTATCATTGATGTAGGTGCACTAATTTCCAGGGTGAGGATGCATTGAGATGAATACCGAAGCTTCACTCCATAGCAAACAAAATGATGATGATATTCAGGAAAGAATATTCGGCTCCCATTTAGAGACCAAGTCCGAATGGCTGAGCTTTCAATTATCGGATTTGGAATACGCCGTCGATATCCTGAAGGTACGTGAAATCAGAATTTGGGAACCCTGCACACGGGTTCCTTATGCGCCGCACTATGTCACAGGATTAATTAACCTGCGCGGCGCTATTGTCCCTATCGTCGATCTTCGTAAACGACTTGGGCTTGAAGTAAAAGAATATGACGCCGAGACCGTTATCCTCATCATGGATGTGGAACTGGCAGAAGGGCATAAAACCATTGGAATTGTGGTAGATGCAATTTCAGAAGTCATAGAAACAGACAGTACAAATTGCCAACTATCACCAGAATTTGATCTGGCAATAGAAAAGCGCTTTGTGGCGGGTATTGCAGATGAAGACAACAGCATGATCATCTTGCTGAACACCGATACTTTACTGGAATTAGAGTTTTAACAATAACGATAACGTTTTGTGGGAAACGTAAGGGCATAAATGATGGGTAACAAAACAATGACGGCTACAGCTTTAATCGCCTTAGCCTTTTTAATCAATATCGCATTTGCTTGGCAAAACGCTCCCGACAGCCAATTTACCGTAATGATTTTAGCGGTTTCCATTGTCGGTATTATCATCGCTGTATGGAGTGGGCAAAATGCAGGAAAGGGAAATGCCGACGAGGTTCAAAACCTCGCCAACAAACTTCGTCACACCACAGCTAAACTTGAGAAAGGAGATGTTGATAATCTCCCGGAAGATACTATTGGTGGTAGCCCTGAGTTTGCTCCTGCAAATCAATCCCTGACGGAATTACTGGGTGCGATTAGAGAAACCCACACCCACCAGACGAGGGAATATGCGTCTCTGAAGAAAAAACATCTAACATCAGAGAAAGCGGTTCAAACAGCAACTACCCATCTAATGTTTGCCGATGAAAACTACAATATTGTTTATCTGAATGACAGTTTGAAAAGCATGTTAGCTACCCACGAAGCAAAATTGGCAGCTCATTTTTCAGGGTTTAAATTGTCAACATTGATCGGTTCCAATATTGATATTTTCCACAAAGCCCCATCACATCAACGTAACATTCTTGATAACTTGAAAGGCAAGTTCAGTTCAGAAATCTCGGTTGGCGACCTTCTTTTCGGTTTAACCATTAACCCAGTGGTTTCAGAAGAAGGAGTGCGTACAGGTACTGTTGTTGAATGGCAAGATTTGTCGGACAGAGCTGCGGCTGAGGAATTACGTAAAGAAAACCAACGCATCAGCACAGCATTGGGTTCCGTTAGTACCAACGTAATGTTGGCTGATCCAGACTACAACATCATTTACCTCAACGACAGCTTGCGCACTATGATGAACAAGTATGTTGAGAAGTTCCGTACTATCCGTAGCGATTTTGACCCCGACCATTTGTTAGGTAAATGCATTGATATCTTTCATAAGAACCCGGCTCATCAAAGAAAAGTGCTAGATTCATTAACCAGCACCTATGAAGCCGAAATCACTCTCGTTGATATACACCTAAAACTAACCGCAAACCCGGTTATTGACGAACAAGGCAACCGACTAGGCACGACTCTGGAGTGGGCAGATATCACCTTCCTGAAACAACAGGAAGTCGTTGCCAAAGAGAACGCCAGGATCAAGGTAGCTTTGGACAACGTAACCAATAACATCATGGTTGCCGACGACAATCTGGTCATTGTTTATTTGAACCAGGCCGTGGTTAGAATGCTGCGTAACGCTGCCAGTGATATTCGTAAGGATTTACCACATTTTGACCCAGACAACCTGCTTGGCAAAAACATCGATGTGTTCCACAAAAACCCTGAACATCAACGTATGATGCTGGCCAAACTGGAAAGTCCATATAAAACCAAGATCATTGTCGGAGGCAGACACTTCAACCTGATTGCAACACCGGTTAAATCTGAAGCGGGTGTGAGAATCGGTACAGTGGTTGAGTGGAACGACATTACGGCGCAAGTCATCGTAGAGCAAGAAGTTGAAAAACTGGTTTCGGATGTTAGCGAAGGCAGACTCGGCGCACTGATTAGCACAGAAGGTAAGGATGGCTTCTTCCTGAACGTGTCTAATGGCTTGAATGACCTGTCGCAAACCATCAATGCTTTCGTCAAAGATGTCAGCGCAGCCATGCTGAAACTGTCTACTGGTGACTTGAATATCAGCATTGATAACCAGTACCAAGGTAATTTCGGCGAAGTGGCAACAGCTCTTAATGACACCGTAGCCAAACTTAATGAGGTTCTTGGCAACATTAAACTAGCAACAGATTCTATTCGCTCTTCAAACCATGAGATCTCTATTGGTAATGATCAACTTTCAGATCGCACAGAGAAGCAGGCTTCTAATCTGGAAGAAACCGCAGCCAGCCTGGAGCAGCTAACCAGTAATGTGCGCAACACTGCCGATAATGCGACAACAGCAAATCAGGCGGCTAATAGTGCTAGAGAGCAAGCGCGTAACGGTGAATCCATTGTTACCGAAGCTGTACAATCAATGTCAGCGATTAAAGAAAGCTCTAACAAGATTGTAGAAATCATTAGTGTGATTGATGACATTGCTTTCCAAACTAACCTGTTAGCATTAAACGCATCGGTTGAGGCCGCCAGAGCGGGTGAACAAGGCCGAGGCTTCGCAGTAGTAGCAAACGAAGTACGGAATTTGGCGCAACGTTCAGCGGTATCAGCAAAAGAGATCAAGGAACTGATAGACGTTAGCTCTGCTCGCGTTAACACTGGTAGCGATCAGGTTAATAAATGCGGTGAGGCTCTGAAAGATATTCTGACTCATGTAGACGAGCTTTCAACACTCATTGCTGATATTGCTAATTCAACCAATGAGCAAGCCGCGGGTATTGGTCAGGTGAATCAGGCGGTTGCCGAGTTGGATGATATAACGCAACAAAACGCAGCATTAGCAGAAGAAGCTTCTTCTGCCAGCCAATCATCGGTACAACAAGTCGACGACATGGTGGAAATTGTCAGCTTCTTCCAACTTGATGGTGAAGCAAGTGCTGCGCCTCGGGTTCCAAGAGCGGCACCACCGGTAGCGAGATCAAAGCCAATCTCAAAACCAAAACCGAAAGTAAGCAAACCAAGCACATCGGCCAGCGCTCCAATATCTTCGTCTTATGACGATTCTGACGATGACTGGCAGGAATTCTAAGGACGTAGCATCAGAATATGAACAGCAATGAATTACAGCTCTTAAGTGTCACTCTCACAGAAGACATTTACGGCATTGATATCACCAAGGTTCAAGAAATAAGAGCCTTGGGCAAGTATCGCA
Source organism: Paraneptunicella aestuarii (assembly GCF_019900845.1). Lineage (NCBI taxonomy): Bacteria > Pseudomonadati > Pseudomonadota > Gammaproteobacteria > Alteromonadales > Alteromonadaceae > Paraneptunicella > Paraneptunicella aestuarii. The sequence continues at coordinate 4,854,255 of NZ_CP074570.1, forward strand.
AATTGCCGAACATGCCCAAATATTGTGTTGGTGTCATTGATTTTCGTAATTCCATGGTGCCAGTCATGGATTTGCGAGAAATGTTCGGATATCAACATGACAAGGTGTCTGCGCAAACCGTCATTGTTGTCATGTTGGTCGAGCACCATACCGAGCAGATGCTGTTAGGCATTGTGGTTGATTCAGTCTCTGATGTTATTGCGGTTCAACAAAAGGATTTAAGGAAATCACCTAACATCGGAGCCAAAGTAAATACCAGTTTTATTCGAGGTATGTTTAAACACGATGACAATATTGTCGTCGTATTAGCCCTCGACGCGATACTGGAAGCAGATGCCCTGACGGATATTCGGGCATTGGTAAAAAACGAACAAATTTCAGTGTAACCCATGCGCATTATCGCATGTGTTAACCAAAAAGGTGGGGTGGGGAAAACCACCGTATGTGCAAACCTTGCTTACGCACTTTCCGAACAAGGTAGTCGTGTATTGGTTTTGGATATGGATCCGCAAGGACATCTGGGTCAAAGCTATGGTTTTTTTCAGAATAAAAGACCCGGCATCGACTCATTGCTTAGCGGCAGCCATAACTTCAACGAGATTATTGTCGATCTTTCAGACACCTTAAGTTTCGTTCCATCAGGGCCAGGATTGCAAAGGATGGAATCTATTCCGATGGGGAAAGGGAAAGGGCTACTGCTAAAAAAAGCGGTGCAAAAACAAATTCGAGACTATGATTTTATACTACTGGATTGCCCTCCATCATCGGGCTTTTTGGTAGTTAATGCTCTCGCCGTAGCGAATGAATTATTAATTCCGGTTACGCCAGATTACTTCGGCATGTCGGGGTTATCCATGCTACTGACGACAGTAAAGAATTTTGAAAAGGTATTGGGTAAATATCAACATCGCTGGATAGTGGTAAGCAGGATGCAGACTCGTCGTTTGACGAAGGATGTGATGAAAAAATTGGAGCATTATTTTAAGCAATCTCTCGTACCTGTGCAGATTACGGAACGAGCCGCTTTAGCCGAATGCCCCAGTTATGGAAAACCCATTATGGCGTATGCGCCAAACAGTAGTTCCAGCAAAGAGTTTGAACAACTGGCAAGGCATATATCTCAATATGAGGAATCGCTAGATGAGTCAGAAGAATCACGACGAAGAGAGCCGCTTGGGGCATGATCCCCTGGAATGGCTTGAAGACGATGAGTTAGAAAAACAAGACAACTCAAGTACGGTTGTGAATGAACAACCCACACCTGCGCATGAAAATTCTGAAGAAGATGAAATGCAGCAGAATATTTCTGCGCCTGAAGATTCATTACCATCAGATCAACAAGATACTGTTGCCATTAACAAATTTAAGCAAAACGGTCGCACGGGCAAGCTTTTCCTTCCCGAAAGATTAATGGTGCAATCTATCGAATCCTTACATAAAGAGTGGCTACTTCTCGCTGAAATCGACAATCTCAATCAATTGAATATCAATGCAGGTCAGGTGGAGGATATCGACGCTGCCGGCCTGCAATTACTCTTTGTATTAATAAGACAACTCACTTCAAATGGCTGCCAGGTCGTTTTGGATGATGTACCCGACAAACTGGACAACGCCTTTGTACAAGCCGGACTGGCAGACTACTTTAAGGCGTTCGTCCATGCAGCCTAACTATCAAGATGATAAAAAGAAAGAATTTGGCTTTACCCGTAAACACTTCGATCTATTACGCCAAAAAGCCAAAGCCTACTCAGGTATTCATGTCACTGATGACAAGTACGAGATGTACTATGCGCGTTTAGCCAAGCGTTTACGCTTATTAAAGCTAAACAGCTTTAATGAATACCTGAGTCTCATTGATAAAGATCCCGAAGAGTTTATTGATTTCATTAATGCGATCACTACCAATGTCACCTCCTTTGATCGGGAAGCGCATCATTTTGAATATCTAAAAGAGCGGATTAAAGCTAACGAAATACATTCATTGTCGATTTGGTCTGCAGGCTGCTCATCCGGAGAAGAACCCTATTCCATTATCGTCAACTTATACGAGCTGGCACGACAACACAAAATCCCTTTTAAATTGGTCGGCACCGATTTGGATACCAATGTGTTGGCCAGAGCAGCAAATGGCGTTTATGACGTTAAGGCAATAGAGAAATACAGCAAGGAAACCAAGAAACATTATTTTTTAAGGGGCGTTGGCAGTAATTCAGGTAAGTGCCGGGTAAAGAAGCCTTATAGAGAACTGGTGCAGTTTAAGCAGCTTAACCTGATCAATAACTGGCGTTTTGATAAGCCCTTTGATGTCATATTTTGCCGAAACGTTATGATTTATTTTGAAAATGACATGAAGCATCAAATCCTTAAAAAATACGCCGAACACCTTGTGCCAGGAGGTTTGCTGTTTCTTGGACATTCCGAATCGATCAGTAAAACCAACTCAGACTTCGATAATGTCGGCAAGACCATTTATCGTAAGCGTAGAAAATAGGGTTTAGCCATGCACCATCACAAACCCTCTCCCCCAACCTGCTTACCAGGCTTTGAACATGTCAATCGCTATTGGGATAGGCATCACAATACTTTCGCAGCCAAGATCCTTCCCGGAGAATATTACGTCACAACAGGACAGGAAGTGATCACAACCGTACTTGGTTCATGCATTTCTGTATGCGTTTATGACCCAGTACAAGGCATCGGCGGTATGAACCATTTTATGTTACCCAGTAGCCGCAAGGATGATATGGGATTATTAAGTGAATCATTCCGTTATGGTGATGTTGCCATGGAACGATTGGTTAATGATTTGCTCCGTAATGGTGCCGACAAAAGTCGTCTGATTTTTAAAGCTTTTGGCGGCGGGCAAATTATCAAGCATATGACCGCCATAGGGCAGCGTAATATTTCTTTTTTACATAAGTTCATGACGATGGAAGGCTACAAATTAAAAGCATCTGACCTGGGAGGGCCTCATCCCAGAAAAGTGGTCTTTTTTCCGTTAGAGGGTTCAGTTAAAGTTAAACGGCTACAACACATGCATAATGACACCATCGTTGCTCGTGAGAACAAATACTCTACTCAATTGAGCAAACAAGAGGAGATCACAGGTGATATAGACCTGTTTGATTAGGTAAAGAATGAAAAAAATAAAAGTACTTATCGTTGATGACTCACAGTTAATTCGCGAATTACTTACTTCCATTCTGGATTCAGATCCCAGGCTTGAAGTTGTTGGGTGTGCGGTTGATCCTCATCAAGCTCGTCAAATGATCAAAGATCTCTCCCCCGATGTGATTACATTAGATGTGGAAATGCCACGGATGAATGGCATTACCTTCCTGAAAAACCTGATGCGCTTACGGCCAATGCCCGTAGTCATGATTTCTACACTGACATCTGAAGGCTCACAGATCACCATGCAAGCCTTGGAGTTAGGCGCTATCGATTTTATCGAGAAACCCAATAATATCAGTGAAATGATGGCCGATTACCGCGACATTATTATCAACAAAGTCATTACCGCTGCCAGCGTGTCCAAAACCAAGCTTTTGGCCTATCAAAACCGTTTAAAAGCTGAAGAGCATGTAAAACACCAGCCCATTGATATTCAAAGAGCTCGGATTCTGCAAATTCCCTCCCAACCGACCAATAAAATTATCGCCATTGGCGGTTCAACTGGAGGACTGGAGGCACTTAGAGCTTTGCTGGAGGCCGTTAAATTTTCAGGCAGTGAATCCATTGTTGTTGTCCTACATTTGCCCGCAGGGTTTACTCAATCCTATGCCCGAAGGCTAAACCAGTGTTTGCCGGTTACAGTGAAGGAAGCCGAAGACAAAGAACGTATTTTACCCGGGCATATCTACATTGCTCCCGGTGGACTACACCTCAGTATTAAACGTCGAGCAGTAGGATACCAATGCATTATTGAAGATGGGGAAAAAGTAAACAGACATAAGCCCAGTGTTGATGTGTTATTCGATTCCGTCGCCAAAGAAGCGAAAAACGATGCAATGGGGATCATACTTACAGGTATGGGTAACGATGGTGCCCGTGGCTTAAAACACATATTTGATGCCGGCGGTGAAACCTACGCACAAAATGAAGAATCCAGTGTTGTATGGGGTATGCCCGGCACTGCGGTTGCTGCTGGCGCGGTTCCAAGTGCCAATATCAGAGACCTTTCTAAAATCGCCTCAGTCATCCCTCCGTTTGCAAAAAGATAGCAAGCATTTACTAAGCTGTAGCTATCATGGTAAATTTTAGTTACAGTTTGGTTTACGGATTAAATGTAAACTAAATGTCAATAAATTGTGTAATTTCCTACAATTTTTGAGCGTGTTTAAGTCTAATTCAGGGTTTTCCCTGATTTTTTTATAAATTCATTGCACCATTTTACAAACAATGTAAGGTGCGTTTTTTCGAAGCGGCGTAAGGTTATTTACCATGCACAGACCATTTTTAAGTAATCATGGGCAGGTAGAATGGTGGGATCGTCCAAATTTAATTCAGTACTACTGTGAATTTAATTTAGACGCATACCAGGATAACCTCTTTGATTCACATGGAGTGCATTTCCCCGACACAGTCAAGAAGTCGGTTGTTAAACGTCGAGCAGAGTTTCTTGCAGGCCGCTATTGCTCATTAAAAGCCTTGGCAATGGTTGGCGAATTTCCTGAATTTATCCCCGTCGGTAAACAGCGTGAACCTCTCTGGCCGGAAACCACCTTGGGAGCCATTAGCCATACCACAGCCTGTGCCACAACCATAGTGACGAAAGATCCTGATGTTAAAGGGCTGGGTATTGATATTGAAAACCTCGTCAACACCGACACGATGGAAAAGATCTGCAGCCACATTATGCCAAAAGAAGCTGGCACTATTCTGGAACAGGAAGGTCTTACCCAGGAAGAAGTATTTACCCTGGTCTTTTCCGTTAAAGAAAGCTTCTTTAAAGCCGCCTATCCTCAAGTAAAACGCTATTTTGATTTTGACGCCGTAGAAATTCTTTCATTTGATCAGGATAAGAAAGAAATTACATTCCGTGTCGAAGAAGATTTATGTCCTGCAATACAGCCCGGATTAATAGTGAAAGGTTACTATCATCAGTTTTCAGAAGAGAAATGGGCGACATTAGTCACTATCTAAACCTAACACTGCGATTTTCCTAAACAAGCTTTTGCCCAAATAGCTCTCGTTAACGAGTATTGTTCTTTTTAGGCGACAGTAAATCTTCCTTTTCCATTCTCTTATCAATAAAGCTGTCGATATCACCTCCTCCCGCACACCGAATATGACCGCCAGTTAAGGTACTCAATATACTCAAACCTTGTTTCACTGTACTGGAACAATCCACAGCGATAGGTTTAGGCGCTTTATATTGAACCGTCGCACCAGAAGAAGAATATCCAGAACCATCCAACCCCAAAGCTCCTCCAACCTGAGGGTGCGCCTGATTGTATTGATACTGTTGAGCTTCCTGCCTGGCGATATCACTAAGCTTATTATCTGCCATAGAATTAAAATACGATTGGGTAGAGCTAAAGGCTCGACTGGATGAGCGAGGCTCAGCCTCTTCAGAGTTTGCCTGTATCTCCTCTTCCTCAGTGGAAAGGGATGAAGAGGGTAAAGAAGAAGACTGAATTGCAGGTAATTCTGCTTCTTCCACCTCTTGTAAATTATCTTCGATCTTCTCGCTTTTTTCTTCCGGAATCGTTTCAACAACTTCAGGGACAGGTTCAGATTTAGGGGGAGCAAGCATGGCAGAAGTAACGAAGTAAGTTTCAATCGGTTTGGGTTCTTGAGGCTTATCCTGCGTAAGAACAGCGCCTATTTTCACCTGATTTTGAATAACCGCAACAAAACCCAAATGTAGAAATATAGAAATAACAACAAAGTACAACCACCCATGACTTTGGGATGCTTTAGGAGAAAAGTCCAGAGGAGTGGCGACCAACTGCATTAACAGGCTACTACATTGATTTTACTAGCCTTATAGACAGATTGTAGAAATAGAAGTTCAGAGAGTGATACAGATTAATCTGAGATCGATAAAACTAGGAAGCACGCTTCTTGCTTTGTTGAGTAAGTCTTAAGTTGGTTACGTGAGCCGCAACGATCAGCATAGCGCCTATGGCAATAGTGATAGGCTCGAAAGACTCACCGAAAATATCTTTATTCCAGTAAATCATCCCACCCAACGCAATACTAATCAGAGGAGAAATCTGACGGTGATGGCGGTAAAACCCCACCAGCATTGCCCAAAAACCCACAACCAGGGAAACAATAAGGATACTACGCTCAAACCAGTCTTGAGCAAAAAAGCTGGCGCCAAGTAAAGGAGCAATTGGCAACAATACTGGCAATGACAAGCAATGCACAGCACACAGGCTAGATGCCCAAATGCCTACTTTGTCTAATATGCGAGTATTACCTTGTGCCAAAATGATACCTTACGTTTAAACCATCTCAATTTGAGTGGATGATATAATATAACATTATTATTGTAGTGCAAGTTTTTACATCAAACCAAATCTTAATTGGGCTAAATTCGGGCGAATTCATTAAAAGAATATTTCGAGAAATAGTACAAGATAAGAGGGTATAAAAGAGAGATTAAAGCTTATTCGTCTTCTGCAACAACCGGACTTTCTTTTTCTTCCGCTTTATTCATTGCGAGCTGTTGCTGTTTATCAAACATCAATTCACTGAGAGGAACCAACCTGATACCCGCCTTTTCCAATTCGGGTAAATGTTTGGAGAGATAAGCCAATGTTTGTGGATATGGATGAGCAATACCAATAGCTAAACCATCGCGGTTGGCAATTCCTCTCAAACGCTTAAACTGAGTCTCGATGTGTCGAGGTTCTGGAATATGATCTAAAAAAACATGTCGGTGTAAACTCGGCACACCGTATTTTTGAGCGATGTTTTCAGCACGGCTAAAACGCGTCGTTCGACTATCAACGAAATACAAACCTTTAGTTTGCAGGTACTCCATCGTCGCCGTCATAGGTAAGGTTAACTGCGTTAATTTGCTACCCATATGATTATTAATAGCAATGGCATTCGGCACACTGGCATGAGCTTGTTCCAGTTGCTCTTTAATCATCTCCGGCGGCATTATTGAGGTTAACGCTCCTGGTCCTAACTCTTTGCCCGACAAAGATTCCATCGGTACATGCAACATTACTTCTCTTTGCTGTTGCTCAGCCAGTTGCGAAAAAGGCATTGAGTACGGTGTATGAGGCAATATCGCGAAGGTGATTTCGCTAGGAAGTGAAAAGGCTCGAATATCTTCAGGCTTGTTACCAATGTCATCAATGATCAAGGCAATAGTGGAGGCATTCACCAGACTAGCAAAGCCTAAACCCAAAGCAATCAAAACACTTTTAACAGCTCTGAAAGAAAAAGTGTTTAACAAAAAAAACGCCAACAAAAATGAACCAGTTCCGATTAAGGAGACCAGCTTTCCTGTTAGCGTTTTTTTACGTTCAATATGATCAAACGTTTTCGGTTCTGCTTTGTGCAGCGCACACTCAAAAGGTATGGCTGCACTGCAGATATTGTTGTTGCGCACGGCTTTTATAAGCTCTTTTCTTTCAGGAGCGTTCGTTCACGAACAACCAACACTCCGAAGCTTTTGGAAAATTGTTGATGGGATATTTACCACACCAAACAAGAACACATTATAGATAATACGATCGCATAATCCACTAATCTTTACGATTCTTTGCAATTATTTCTGCAACCAGTTGGCTGGATTAACAGGCTGGCCTTTGTGCCGGATCTCGAAGTAAAGTGAAGGTCTTGACTGACCTCCACTTTGGCCTAACAGGGCAATAGTTTCGCCGGCTTCAACACGGTCTCCGACCTGCTTTAACAAAGCTTGATTTTGACCATACAGGCTCATGTAACCATTACCGTGGTCAACGATAATCATCAAGCCAAACCCTCTGAGCCAATCGGCAAACAAGACTTTGCCATGATGAATAGCACTGATGGGACTACCCGCATCGCCATAGACTAACACTCCTTTCCAATGGACTTGTCCCTGGCGTCGTTTACCAAAGAGTTTTCTCAATCTGCCATCGGCAGGTTGAAGCAATTTTCCTTTGAACGGCTCCAACCCCAGAAGCTCCTGATCTGCCATTTCCTGAGATTTACGGGCGGCCTCCATGGCCTGAACCAAGTTCTGTTCGTTAATTTGCAGTTGCTCGATATGAGCCGCTTCGTTGTTAATGGTTTTTTGCAGCGCTTGTAGCGTCGATTCCCTTTCTTGTTGACGTAAACGCATCACAACTTGCTGCTGTTCCAAATTAGCCTTATCGCGTTTTAGTTGATCAGCATTTGCTTTCAACTTTGTCGCAACATCCAATAACTGAGTAACCAGACTCTGGAAGCTCTCAATTTCGCTTTGGCGAGCATTATTCAAATACTGGTAATACACCAACATACGCTCAAACTTCCCGGCATCTTCCTGATTTAATAGCATTTTGGTGTAATCATGATTACCACGCATGTAAGCACTTCGAATTTGCTTTGCCAGTAATGCCTGCTGTTCTTCCTTCTTTTTCAAAAGAGCATTTTTCTCTTTGATCAGCGTATTCTGTTCCTTCTGATTATCCTTAATCATACGCTCACTCACCACAATGTCCTGAGACAAACGGGAAATCTCTAATTCCGCTGCTTTTAAACGATTCTGCAGATCTTGTGCAGATAACATTTGCTCCTGCAACTGCTCTTGCCTGCGCTTAATCTGATTCTGAATTTGCTGCAATTCTTGCTCATTGGGCTCATTCGACTGTGCCCGAACAATAGTGCTATGAACGCATAATCCCCAGCCCAAAACTACAGCAAAACACCACAGGGAAAACCGCTGTGGTGTTTGCATAACTCTGCTCAGATTTAACGTAGGCTTCATAAATTAAGGAAGCGTCCTTACTCGTTAGTCCTGTAACGTCATAATGGGTTTGCCGGTCATCTCGTCTGGCTGAGGCATACCCATTAGATGCAACATGGTTGGTGCTACATCACTAAGCGTCGCTCCTTCGCGAGGCAGGGCACTACGACCAACATAAATGAAAGGTACAAGTTCGCTGGTATGTGCAGTGTGTGCTTGTCCAGTATTGTGATCAACCATCTGCTCCGCGTTACCATGATCGGCAGTAATCAAACACTCACCGCCAACCTTGCGCAATGCTTCAACGACTCGACCTATACACTTGTCCACGGCTTCACAAGCTTTGACAGCGGCTTCATAGACACCGGTATGACCCACCATGTCACCATTTGGATAATTACAAATTATCACGTCAAACTTCTGCGATTCGATGGCGCCCACCAGCTTATTGGTCAATTCTTCCGAATTCATTTCTGGCTGCAAATCGTAAGTAGCAACGTCTGGAGAAGGAACCAGAATACGTTCTTCTCCTTGATATAAGTCTTCTCGTCCACCGCTGAAAAAGAAGGTCACATGCGCATATTTCTCGGTTTCAGAGATACGCAATTGCGTGCGATTGTGCTTGGCTAACCATTCTCCCATGACATTTTTCAGTTCTTCTGGCGGGAAAGCCACCGCCGCTTTAATATCCGCAGCAAATTGAGTTAGGGTCACAAAGGCACACAACGCTGGCGTTTTCTTACGTTCAAAGCCAGAGAAGTCGACATCAGTAAAAGCGCGAGAAATTTGGCGAGCACGATCAGCGCGGAAATTCGCAAAGAAGAGCGCATCACCATCTTCAAGAGGTGCAGCGTCACCAATCAAGGTAGTTTTAACAAACTCGTCGTTTTCACCACGCGCATAAGCCGCTTCCAAACCCGCAATGGCTGACTCCGCCTGAAACTCGCTCTTGCCAAGAGTCAGCATGTCGTAGGCAGCCTGAACGCGATCCCAACGTTGATCACGATCCATGGCATAGTAACGGCCCACCAGGCTCGCAGTTTTACCCACGCCTAATTCAGCGAATAGTTCATCAGCTTGTTTCAACGATGATTCCGCACTTCTTGGTGGCGTGTCTCGACCATCCAAAAAGGCATGCAAATAGATCTTTTTAGCACCTAGTTCTGCCGCTGCGCGAACCAATGCAAAGATGTGATCTGTATGACTGTGAACGCCACCAGGTGACATCAACCCCATGATGTGAACCGCTTTGTCGTTCTCAACAGCGGCCTTAATATTGCCAGCAATAACCGGATTTGATGCAAACTCCCCGTCTTGAATGGACTTGGTAATGCGTGTGAAATCCTGATAAACAACGCGACCGGCACCTAAATTTACGTGCCCGACTTCAGAGTTTCCCATTTGCCCGTCAGGCAAACCAACATCCAGCCCGGATCCAGAGATAAGCGTGTGAGGGCATGATTGCCATAACTCATCCAACACAGGCGTTGCAGCATTGGCAATCGCGTTATTGTCGGTCTCTTCCCGGTAACCCCACCCATCCAAAATCAACAATACCAAGGGTTTCTTTCCCGGATTCATGAATTTCGTCTCCACAAAGTGCTAAATGAATTAATTTAGTAGACAGCCTGACAAATCGAAACGACTGTGCCAGCCCTTTAAAATTAAGGCCGTCCAGTGAAAATACATTGCGCTCATTCCACAAAAAGAAATGATTTCTGCGCCGCTACGTTGTCTCATTTTGTTATTGTCAGGGTACAGAGAAAACCAAGTTATGGCCTTATAAAACTAGCGTCTGCTGGCAATTTCTATATACTTTGCAGACTTTTTTCAGATGACGTTAACGTAAGGCTACTTTTAACTATGCAACAGCTTGTTGAGTTTATCGGTAATCATCCTTATTTGGCAACCGCTTGGGTGGTATTGTTTTGCTTACTGATATACAGCTATGTCGTAAGTTTTTTCTCGCCATTGCAAGAAATCTCCACACATGAAGCCACTCGCCAAATAAACAAGGAAGATGCTGTCGTATTGGATATACGTCCTACTGCAGAATTTAAAAAGGGTCACATCCTTGGCGCTACTCAGATTCCGGCAGAATCAGTCACTAAAGGCGACTTCAGCAAACTTGAAAAGTTTAAAGACAAACCCATTATTGTAGTCTGCCCTATGGGTATGTCTGCTAAACGTACCGCCATGCAAATGCTAAAAGCTGGTTTTGCTAAGGTTTCAGTGCTTAAAGGCGGTATGGGATCCTGGCAAGGTGAAGGTTTACCGGTTAAAAAGTGAATCAAATGAAAAAAGTAGAGATATACACCAAGGGTCATTGCCCATACTGCAAAAGAGCCAAAGCCCTTTTAGACAGTAAAAATGTGGCATACATAGAGTACAAAATTGACGAGCAGCCAGAATTACGTGACGGCATGATTGAAAGAGCAAATGGTGGCTACACCGTTCCTCAAATTTTCATTGGTGGCGATCTGCACATTGGCGGCTGCGACGATATGATGGCGCTTGAAGAACAACAAAAGTTAGATCCACTTCTAGCCGACTAGAATTGTGGGATCGTAAAACAGGATTTAAACCATGTCTGAAGAAAATTTGACAAACGGTGCAGGTGCGCCAGAAAGCCAACCTCAAACTCAATTTGCATTACAACGCATTTACTGCAAAGACATTTCGTTTGAAACACCGAATTCCCCGGCTATTTTCCACAAAGAGTGGAAACCTGAAATCAAGCTGGATATTGACACCCGAAGCACTAAATTGGACGAAGTAAACTTCGAAGTTGTACTCACCATCACAGTAACAGCAAAAATCGAAGAGACGACAGCATTCCTTTGTGAAGTTCAACAAGCGGGTATTTTCACTATTGAAAATATTCCAGAAGAGCAATTGCCTCATATGTTGGGAGCATTCTGTCCGAACATGCTTTTCCCATATGCACGCGAAACCATCTCTAATCTGGTCAACAGAGGGACTTTCCCTCCTCTGAATCTGGCACCAGTGAATTTTGATGCTATCTTTGCAGCATATGTTCAAAAACGTCAGCAAGAACATGCCGCTCAAGAAGGCCAACAGCTAGACGCATAATTAAAGGCATAAAAACTTATGTCTGAAAACGTAATGTATAACGAGACTATCTCGGTACTGGGAGCAGGGTCTTATGGCACTGCTCTCGCGTTTTGTTTGTCTCGCAATAAGGTTCCTACACAGCTATGGGGACGAGACAAACAAAAAATGCTGGCGATGCAGCAAGCTCGAAGCAATACCTATTATCTGCCCGGATTTGAATTTCCAGAAGCCATGCAAGTGGAAACCGATCTGGAAAAAGCCGTAAGTTATAGCAGAGATATTCTCATCGTCGTTCCCAGCCATTCCTTTGCCGATTTACTTCAGCAGATAAAACCCATCATTAAACCAGGACAACGCATCATCTGGGCAACCAAAGGTTTGGAGCCTGAAACCGGTAGGCTGCTACAAGATGTGGCACAAGAATGCCTGGGTGATATTCCAATGGCCGTACTTTCAGGTCCAACGTTCGCCAAAGAGATGGCGGCCGGAATGCCCACAGCCATTACGCTTGCCTCTACAGATGAACAGTTCCTGGAAGAATTTGCCAATAAACTGCATTGCCAGAAGTCCTTTAGAGTATATAAGAGCACCGATGTAGTTGGTGTTCAGTTAGGCGGGGCTGTTAAAAATGTGGTTGCAATTGGTGCTGGCTTATCCGACGGCATGGGTTTCGGTGCCAATGCACGCACGGCCTTGATAACTCGAGGATTAGCAGAAATGACCCGCCTTGGAATCAAACTGGGCGCCGATCCACATACCTTTATGGGCATGGCTGGACTTGGCGATTTGGTACTTACCTGTACCGATAACCAATCCCGTAACCGCCGCTTTGGTATGGCACTTGGACAAGGGAAAAAGGTCGATGAAGCGATTGCTGAAATAGGCCAGGTTGTAGAAGGCTATAGAAATACCAAAGAAGTGTATATTCTGGCGCAACGAAACCAGGTTGAAGTACCGATTACCGAGCAAATTTATCAAGTGCTTTACGAAAACAAACCTCTGAAAGAAGCCGCAATGTCGCTGCTTGGCAGAGAAATGAAGTACGAATCAAAAAGTTCGGATCAGGAAAGCTAATTAGAGCTCGCGATAATTATAAAAAAGGCGCTCAAATTAGCGCCTTTCTTACATTCCATTCAACCAGCTGGTTACCAGCTAAGGGCTCTTATCAAGCCGTCTTTAATACCATATATCCAACTATGAATAGTAATATTCTGACCTCGAGCTATCGCTCCTTTGTATATTGCTGAACGACGAACATTCTCTGCCTGTTCCAATACGTTTAATTCACATAAGCGATCAACTTTTTCCTGTCCAGAAAGCTTATCCAATTCGTCACTGTGAGTAACGATAACATCACGGATATGTTCCAACCAGTTGTCGATTAGCCCCAAAGGCTGATTCCCTAATGAAGCTGCAACACCACCGCATCCATAGTGACCACATACGATAATGTGCTCTACTTTTAGGACATCAACGGCATATTGCATAACAGACAGGCAGTTTAAGTCGGTATGTACTACAACGTTGGCAACATTTCGATGAACGAAAATGTCACCCGGCATCAAATCCACTATTTGTGTAGACGGCACTCGGCTATCTGCACATCCAATCCATAGAAATTTAGGTGTTTGTTGCCCTGAAAGCTTGTCAAAAAACTCCGGATCGCGTTCTTTAACACTTTCAGCCCACTCAACATTTTTCTTAAATAAGTCCTGGATTGTATGACTCATATGGGTTTCCTGTTTGGCAGGCAGCATAAAGCCCGAGCAAATTGCTTAGCCCTAGCGCCCGGCTTGTCATTAAAATTTTCTGTCGTTTTGCAAGTAAAAGATTATACACAGCCATTTAGAAGAATCATCCATGAATTTAGTAAGGAAAATCGTTAGACATCATGACTTCATTTACCTATAGCGCTATGATCCGGAATAAATATTTTCAGAAACTTCGATTCGATGAATGTAGAAACCTATTTATTCTTTAACGGAAAATGTGAGGAAGCACTTACTTTTTATCAGGATCTATTGGGAATAGAAGTATCCATGCTGATGAAGTACGATGAGAGCCCCGACCAGTCAATCTGTCCACCCAATTGTGGAGATAAGGTTATGCACGCCAATTTTAAAATAGGTGACACCTCATTGATGGCATCAGATGGGGATTGTGCGGGAGAACCTAATTTCGCCGGCTTTTCACTGTCATTCAATGTTGCATCCGAAGAAGAAGGCATACGAATCATGGAAGGCTTGGCAACGAATGGCAAAATCACCATGCCATTAGCCCCCAGTTTTTGGGGAGGATTATTCGGAATGGTTACAGATCAATATGGCATGTCCTGGATGGTTAGTGTGTTAGAAGCATAAATGATATTTAAGTGACTACTATCATAAAACTTTACTGTGCAACCATGTTTATTCAAATTATCAATCCGTTAGAAACAACTAATTAAATAACCCCAACTCGGGATAAGGAAGTGTTTTTGAACATTTCCAAATAATTATATCTATAACAACGGGTTAACTGTTTTTATCACCACGTCTTATCGCGAGTTGGGGTTAAATACAAACATGTAAATTCTTTATATAAAAGTGTTTCCAAACATTAGATTCTTAAAAATACTATTGCCAATCCATTTAAATTCTCTATCATCCCTGCGTTTTCCCTTGTAGAACTATAACTCTCAGGGCAAAACTTCATTAAGCACTTCTCAATAGGTTGGCTCACTTCCTACTCGAGCTCGAGCCAGACTTGGAATTTTTATTTAAGGAATAAACGGATGAAAAAAACACTTTTAGCAATCACTCTAGCCGCTCTTTCTTCCTCTGCACTTGCAGCTGATGAAAATTACTATGTTGAATTAGGCGTTTCTTCACTTTCTGAAGACTTTGATGGTACTCGAGACTTTGAACAAATGGCTATTTCAGGTACTGCTGGCTATAACTTCAATCCCGCAGATAGTTTCCAACATAAAGCGGAATTAATGTTTGGATTTGGTCACGGCTCTGACAAGATCAAAGATGGCGATGTTACTCTAGAGTTGAATGTCAAAAATTACTATGGCATTGCCTATCGCCCTACTTATATGATCAATGACGAACTAGCAGTATTTGGTCGTTTAGCTTATGCGCGAGCAAAGACAAATGCATCTCTTACTATTGGCGAAGTAACAGTTAGTGCTTCTGACAGTGAATCTGAAACAGGTTACGGTGCAGGTATCAGCTACGGAGATTTCTCTGTTTCTTACACCAAATTTGACGACTCTGATTTCATCACTGCAGCGGTTGCATTCAAATTCTAATTTGAACTGAACAATTGAACAGAATCATAGAGCTCTGAAATCACAGCAGAGCTCTTTATATCTACAAAATCTGCACTTCATAGCATCAATTAGCGCATTCATCGTATCAGCAAGTAGCGAATAATTGAGCACTATTCCCTTCCTCATATATACTCATTAGCCACGATTTCCCCAACATCAAGGTTGGCATATCAGGAACACACTATGAAGTATAAACATCTCTTTGCCCTTCTTTCAGCTTTACCGGCATTTGCCGCTTACTCAGCAACATCTGATGTTGCCGCTTCAGCGTCAAAAATTGAGTCAAAAGTGATTGAATGGCGCCACCATTTTCATGAGCATCCAGAGTTATCGAATCGGGAATTTGAAACCTCTAAATACATTGCCAACTACCTGCGCAGTCTGAATATGGACGTACAAACGGGTGTCGCAAAGACAGGTGTAGTCGCCATTTTGGATTCTGGTAATCCTGGTCCTACGGTAGGATTGCGTGCCGATATGGATGGTTTGCCGGTATTAGAAACCAGCGAACTGCCATGGAAATCCAAGGCTCGTGGCGAGTTCAACGGTAAGGAAGTCCCTGTATCTCACGCCTGTGGTCACGACACCCACATGGCTATGCTGATGGGCGCAGCAACCATCCTAAGTGAAATGCGTTCCCAGCTAAAAGGTAAAGTGAAGTTTATCTTTCAACCTGCCGAGGAAGGTGCACCAGAAGGTGAAACTGGCGGCGCTGAAGTGATGGTTAAAGAAGGCGTCATGAAAGATGTTGATGTGGTGTTTGGCCTGCACATTAATGCGCGTACTAACGTTGGCACTGTTAAGTACCGTCACGGCGGCATCATGGCAGCGGTTGATCCATTTAAAGTAGTCATACATGGTAAGCAAGCTCATGGCGCATACCCTTGGCTAAGTGTTGACCCGGTCGTTACTTCAGCTCAAGTCATTATGGGGCTGCAAACCTTGGTCAGCCGCGAATTGGAACTAACAGACAATGCCGCTGTTGTCACAATCGGCTCTATTCATGGTGGCGTTCGTTCCAATATCATTCCTGATAAAGTGGAACTGGTTGGCACTATTCGCACACTCAACGAAAAAGCCAGAGAGCACATTTACAAGTCTCTTCCACGTAAAGTGAACGCAATTGCTGAAAGTATGGGCGCTTCTGCCGAGGTTATTCTGCCTCTGGATTACAGTTATCCAATTACCTTCAATGAACCATCATTAATGGATAAGATGCTGCCTACATTAGAAGCAACCGCAGGCAAGGACAATGTCATTAATACCAATGCCATTACTGGTGCTGAGGACTTCTCATTCTTCCAAAAAGAAGTGCCAGGGCTATATCTGTTTGTTGGCGGTAAACCCTTGGATACCCCAATGGATCAAGCCCCAGCTCATCATACACCTGAATTTTATGTGGATGACAGCGGCATGAATCTGGGTGTTGAATTATTGTCGAATCTAACCATTGACTATATGAACATGCATAGTAAATAAGGAAACCCTCCCAAGGATGGGAGCAAACCCTACTTCACCGTTTACTTTTTACTCTATTCGGTTATATTAGTTCTCTTCTTTCAATATTATATGGATATCTCTTGCCCCACTCCCTTGCATACAAAGGACGAAAGAAAGCCAAAGAAAAAATTCAGGAAAGGCTAAAATCAACCTTCAGAGCGCCTACTTCCGGTGGGATGAAAAGGCATTCCGACCGCATGGGAATTGCTGTTGGCAAAGATATGCAGCCGCAAATGATGACCCGCAGATCTGCTGACCAATTATCTAAACGAGGTGAAAAAGTAAAGTTTATAGAACTTCCAAAACATAATCCACGGCATACTGGTGGTTCAATGTTATCTATGCGAGCAAGGGGCAGCACAGATGGTAACCCAACAACAATCGCCAACACAGGAAGAGTTTCTTCATTATCTAACAACAAAGATTACAAGCAAGGCACTGTCAGAATTCATTGGAAAGGTCACAGAGAAGACAATGGCACAGGAAGAACTTCGGGAATTGGGGTTCATACAACTCAACGAAGCACATCCGCTTGGCCATCGGATTCAGAAGCCGTTCGTACCCACCTGAGCAATCAACTAATGGCAAAATCCGGGTTCACTCCTTTAGACAATTCACAGTCCAGATGGGGTGCAGAACTATCTCATTTGGTCGCAGGATCATTACATGGCCCTAACGATGAGTTAAGTGCTCAAGCAGCAAGTGTTCATCAAAATACTGAGTTTCTCGCCATTGAGTCAGGATTAAAGAGTTTACGAGAAAAGCACGGAGATCAAGTTCGCTTTAAAGCGACTGGTTATGTTCATGATAGTGGAGAGCATGCCGGCACCCTAAAGGCAGCGCGTTTTAAAATTTACATTGGCGGACGAAAAGTTTTTGATCATCTAACAGAAGGTCACAGAGGAAATATTGATAAAGATGAAGCAACCGCATTAAGAAGCCATGTATCCAATTTAACTGCACAACATGCTGAAAGGCGTCCACAGCATTCTAAACACGCTGGTAGCCAAGTACCTGGACCAACAGCTAAAGGAGTACATGGCAATGCTCCATCAAGACAAGATGTAGCAGATCATATTCCTAGTGTAAGAAACCCTATGTTTACCGATGTTACGGCACGTAATCAGCATGGTCAGCAGCAACGCTTATCGAAACAACAGTCATCAAATTTAATGCAAGAGATATTAAGCAAAGCCAGACGCGACAACGGCTAATCCCTCTCAAATAGAAGTAACTTCCCTCATAGTTAACTCACCACAAGTGAAAATAGTTGGTCACTAACTGTACTAAAGTGTTAATGAAGTGTGAATGAAAATCCCCTAATTTGTGCATGTGGCAAAAAATGAGATAGGCGGATGCATTCAAGCATCATTGCATTAGCAAGAGTAACTCGCTACGGAATTCATTTTCTTGTCCAAAACAACAACTCAACAGTTGCAATACAACAGTTACGAGGGATAGAAGATGAGAACCAATCAATCAAGAATGGCTTTATTAAAGCCTCTTGCCTTAGCAACAACCCTTGCTTTGGCAGCACAGCCAGCCCTTGCGGGTAGCTGGAAGAATAATCAGTCATTAGGCGGATTCAACAAAGTACATATCTATACTCCTGATACCACTTCCTCTATCGGGAATGGTAAGGCTTTGATGTTAGTGCTTCACGGCTGTACTCAGTCCATCGATGCCTACCTTACCGCTAACCTTGAAACCGCAGCAGAAAATCACGGTATGGTCATTGCGGTTCCAGATGCAATGAATAAAGCAGGTTATAGCTGCTGGTCATACTGGCAAGGCACAAGATCACGTACCAGTGGTGACTACAAAAACCTGATTTCCTTAGCCAATACTATGGTGGCTGATGCGTCATACAACATCGATGCGGATCAGGTTTATATTGCCGGTTTATCTTCTGGCGCAGCCTTTGCGAACACTACCGCTTGTATCGCACCAGACGTATTCGCAGGTATGGGTATCAGCGCAGGCCCTAGCGTAGGAACCAGTTCCAGCGGTGCTATCAGTACCTGTGAATCAGCGGATGTTGCCACTCGTTGTCGCTCATACGCTGGCAGCTATGCAAGCCATTTCTCAACACAAGTTGCTTCTATTGCCCACGGCGATGCCGATACCACAGTTAACACCTGCTATCTGGATCAAAACTCATCTGGCATGGCGAGTGTTTATGGCGTAAGCCAATTGTCTGGCACAACCACCATTACTGAAGGCACCAAAACCGCACGTGAAACCTTGTGGCAAGATGGTCGCGTATCGAAGCTTTGGCTTGACGATGCTACACATGCCTGGTCTGGCGGCGCAGGCGCGAGCGGCTCTTACATTACTTCCGCTAGTATCAATTATGCAGATTATTTGGGTGAATACTTCGCCAAGTACAACAATCGTGTTGATCGCAACGCAGGCCCTGTACTTTCAAACATTCAGCTTTCCGGCAACAATGGTGTCATTACCCTGACAGGTAAAGCAGTGGATGCAGAAGGCAGTGTTTCTGCCATTAATGCCCTATTCGATGATCAGAACGGAAACAATAGCGGTAAATCGGGCAGTGTTGACAGCAATGGCAACTTCTCAATTAACAGCGCATCACTTCCTGATGGCTTGTACTACGTTACTGTTACCGCAACAGACAACGAAGGCAAAGACGGTGAAACCGTTGTTGAAACGGTTTACTTAGGTACACCTCCACCAGCAACAGCACCAACATTGAGCAACATTGCTGTATCAGTGAATAAACAATGCGCCACTGTCACAGGCACAGTTGCTGATGTGAATCAGAACCTGAGCTCTGTTGTTGTTGCATTCTCTAATGGCAATGTAACAGCAACCGTTGACCAAGCCAGTTATAGTGCAGAGAAGTGTAACCTGCCAGGTGGTAGCAACACAGCAACGGTAACAGCGACAGACTCTACCAGCTTGTCAAGCAATGACAGCATTACCTTTGCTATTGATGCAGGCCAAACTGCAACATTGGATCAGCATATTTCTGCAGGCAGATTATCTTATGTTGAATACTCAACCTGCTATCTGGAATACGGCACAGCAGCGTTTAAACTGACTGAAGAATCTAACGGCTCAGGTCAATGTATATGGCAAGACAACGATGCATCATGTAAAGGCCCTGCGGTAGATTGTAGCGGTAGTCAAGGCGGCGGTTCTGGTGGTGGCTCAGGCGGTGGTTCTGGCGGCGGCTCAGGTGGTACTTGTGAAGAATTCACAACTTACAACTACTACCACAAAGTAGCAGGCAGAGCTTACAGCACAGGTAACGCAATGGCTCCTGACTACTTCGCAGAAGGTACAAACGCAGCAATGTCTGGTTCAACCTGGGGTTGGAACAGCCTGTACTCAACCGATGGCAGCAACTGGAATCTGGGCACTTGTCCTTAAGAATATGACGTTTGTCACACTTGGGGTCAGGTAACTCCTGTTCCTGACTCCAACCTTAGTTTTGAAATGAATGCGCCAAATCATTACCCGATTTGGCGTTTTTCTGTTATAGATAAGTGTTTTCGAGCAAAAATATAGGCATAGATCATGCTGAGCTATAAAAAGGACGATTTTCTTGAGCAGTTACTATTGTCATTACAAGTCACTTTCGAGCAGGTTCAGAAAGAAGAGCAGGTAATAGAAAAACACAAAAGTACAATCGAAAAGATCACGGAACTTTTCAGTAACAAACCCTCGTTAAGCAACATTTATCACATTGAACAACTGTTGGTTCCCTTACTACATGACGAATTATTAGATACAACATTGCAACACAAACTGGTTCAGGTGCATGTACTGGAACCGAGTCTGCAAAGTCATTACAGCAGTAAGATTGAACAAGCCAAATCCAATCGTGAAAAACAGGCTTTATTGAGTAAACTCATCGAAGACCTGCAATGGGCGCAGCAACATACTCTGGTAAAACAGGAAACTATCTACAACGTCTGGACAAAAGCGGGATACGGCTTCATTTTCACCTTCATCATGTTCTTTTTACCCAGCTTGTTTCCCCCCTTCGGCGAAGGCTTATATATGATAGGTAAGGGGGCAGGGAGGGCATTAGACATCTATGCAGCACTGAGTTCCGGCGCTTTAGGCGCAGCCTTCACAATGATTATCAGCATCCGTAAGCGCATTTCTCATGCCACTCCCGAAGGGCTGTATATTATGCAGAGTAGCATCTATGTTGCGTCCAGAATCGTGACAGGAATAGGTGGTGGACTAATTTTGTATTACTTTCTGCAATCAGGAATTATGGAAGGAAACCTGTTTCCAACCTTTACACCTGTGACGGGAAATGGCGGCAATTCAGTGCTGATAGTGAATGATGATGCCAATTATTCACTACTGGTGATTTGGTGCTTTATTGCCGGGTTCTCAGAAACCATGATCCCGAGCATGATTATAAAAACCGAGCAACAGATAACGGGAAAATAGACGTAAGCTATATCAAAAATACATTGAGAGACTGCACTAAAGCAGTCTCTCAAGTAATCAGCTTTAGAAAGGATTTAAGGTATAGCCATCTTGCTGTAATAAAGCATGAGTTGTCATCGCCGAAAGCGCCATATCCACGCCATCAACCAGCATATCTTGCTTAATATCTAAAAATGCCGCACTTTGTCCGCAAAGATAAAACTTCACGTTATTTGCCACTAATTGCTTGAGCAATTCGCTATTAGGGTTATCGACACCAAACTTTGCTTTATAGGCTGCATTGTTGAGGAAGTCGTAACCCGCTTTGCCGTGAATAACCATGGCTAATTGAATATTCTCTACAGGAACGCCCGCTCTTGCTTGCATATTAATAAAACGCGCCAAGCTATTGATCTTACGATTTACAGCGCCTGAATCTCCTTGATCCGCAATATCGAAAGCAATCTTGAATTTCTGATTCGCCGATACAGGATGAGTTTGTTTCACTGGTGCATTTTCACCAAAACCTTCTATTACAGGCCCGGAAGTAAATGCCTCTTTTCCTGCTAACGTTGCACTGGAAAACAAAATAGAAGACGAAAGAATTAATGCCGAATACTTCATGTTGTTACTCATAGAAAATCAAATCCACAGCAGGGTAGCACACATGAATGCTGGATGTTCAGGCGCATGCGACCTTTAGCGGATTATTCAAGGTAGGTAGTCAATGGAAATTAATGGTTAATACCAAGCGATATTTTTTCCCACTAATGCAACAAAAGTCTGTTTCAATATCCCTTCTATGGTCTATATTTTTCTTTAACACAACAGATCGTACCAATTGCTATCCCTTAGCAAGGCATAACGTATTATAATAACTCGAAAATTGCTTACAGGAGATTCAATGACAAGATTTACAAAAAGAACAACCTTCAGCACCTTGTTACTCTGCACCTCAATCCTTGCAGGCTGCTCAACCACGGGAACATCATCAACTTCCCACAAAAATACCAACAATACTTTTCAGGCAACAGAACAATTTTACGATAGCATCGTAGCCAAAGATGATGTCGATATCGCCAAGTTAAACCTGTTTATGACCAAGATGCCCAAAGGTGGCGACATTCATCACCACTATTCCGGCACAATCTACGCAGAAACCTACCTCGATTGGGTCGAGAATAAAAACTGGCGCATTGATTCCTGCACCTTAACGATCGTTAAAGACGACAAACCTTCCGGTAAAGGCTGTGCTGCATTAACCGTTGCGGAATTACTGGCAGAAGATGCCTTATTTAGAAAGCTGCTAACCCTGTGGTCAGACAAAGATTACGACAATCACTATCATGATCAACCACCGCCAGACAGCAACTTCTTCAATACTTTCGGCTATTTTGGCCCTATTGCAGATGAATATGCTGATATCGGGGTTCAAATAATCAAGCAACGTGCATTAAAAGAAAATGTCACATACATCGAAACCATGTACAGCCGCGTTGCAGCCAAAGCAAAGAACTTTTACTCAGCATCGGAACGAGCAGAGCTTATTCAGGCGCTTCGCAACGTAAAAACCCAGGAACAAGCCAACGCTTTGTTCGATAAAATCAGCCAAACACTGAGCAGTAAAGCCGGGTTTAATCAAGCCGTGAGCGATTTTGTCAATGATGTCGCCAACATCCATCAAAACATTGATGATGACAACTTCACCATGCGCTATCAAACCTATACCGCGCGGGTACAAGATCCTCTGCAAGTATTTACAGAACTGTATTCAGGGTTTATCGCCAGCAACCAGTCACCACTGATTGTAGGTGTGAATATCGTTGCGCCAGAGAACAACTATGTTGCTCTCATGGATTACACCTTGCACATGCAGATGTACAACTACCTGCATCACAAATTCCCCAAGGTGAATAGAGCATTACACGCCGGTGAGCTGACCTTGGGCATGGTGCGTCCTAAAGACCTAATGTTTCATATAAAAGAAGCTAGAGACATTGCCAAAGCAGAACGCATTGGACACGGTATCGACCTGCCTTATGAAACTCATTCACTGGAATTGTTGGAAGACCTGAAACAAAACGCCGCTATCGAAATAAACCTGACCAGCAACGAGTTTATTTTAGGTGTAGAAGGCCAGGAACACCCTTACCTGATCTACTCCGCCTACGGTGTACCCATGGTTATCTCAACCGATGACTCTGGTGTGTCACGCAACAACCTGACCAATGAATTCGTCTTACTGGCATCACGCTACCAGCCCAGCTACAGCAAAATAAAGGAATACGTCTACAACAGTATTCGTTACTCTTTTATGAGCGAAGCAGACAAAGCCACGAACCTGAAAAGACTAGACGAGAAGTTTGAAGACTTTGAAGCGGAAATGGCAAAGTTAGCGAGTAAAATGACGAATTAGCATCTTCATTTTATCCCTCTAAAATCAGGCTGTTATTTATTTCAAACGATAGAAAACAGCCTGATATACCCTTTATCATCACTCTCAAGTCGAATAAAAACCGCTTGCAAATTAATCAACACAGGCTCAACATGTGTATAAAGTGTCACATTTATACACATAAAAACCTGAATTCAGGTTAACTATATCGGTACGGGCAGTTATGAGAACCAACATTATTATCGACGACCAACTTATGGCCGATGCCTTGAAATACAGCGGCTTAACAACAAAAAAAGAAGCGGTTGAACAAGCACTCACCCTTATGGTGAAATTGAAAAAACAGGAACAAATAAGGAAGTTTAGAGGTAAATTGCAATGGGATGGCAATCTGGACGATTCAAGAACATCAGGCAAAACACTATGATTCTAGTCGATTCATCAGTTTGGATTGACTATTTCAACGGCAACATCACACCACAAACAGATTATTTAGACGCCGCATTAGGTCACAACGAAATTATCATGGGTGATCTTATTTTGTTGGAAATTCTGAGCGGCTTTAGACTCGATAAAGACTACAACACCGCAAAAGAGCTCCTCACCGCGCTAGACCTTCACTCACTATGCAATCCTGAATTGGCGATAAAAGCCTCTGAATACTATAGAACTCTGCGAAAAAAGGGTATTACTATCCGGAAAACCATCGACATTATCATTGCAACATACTGCCTGGAAAATGATGTCCCGCTGTTACACTCAGACAAAGATTTTATTCCCTTCATCGACCTGTTCTCGCTGGAAAGCCTTGTTTAAGAATTCCAGAATACTTCATCAAGCTATGGATGCCGACACCGACTTCTATTAACATCGCAATTCCAAATCTATAAGAACAACAAGGCTCTACACCATGAACAATCAGGATTTTCGCAAACACGCCCATGAACTCGTCGATTGGATTGCTGACTACATGGAAAACGTGCGTGAATATCCGGTACGTTCACAGGTAAAACCCGGCGATATCGCGGCACAAATTGCCGACATACCACCTGTTGCAGGTGAATCCTTTGAAAGCATTTTCAGTGATTTTCAAAATGTCATTATGCCGGGTATCACTCATTGGCAGCATCCACGCTTTTTTGCTTACTTTCCAGCCAACAGCACACCGGAAAGCCAGTTGGCAGAAATGTTGATCTCAGCTCTCGGTGTAAACGGTATGCTGTGGGAAACCTCTCCAGCGGCCACCGAATTGGAAGAGAAAACCATGAAATGGTTGGGGCAAATGGTCGGTATTCCCAATAATTGGTCTGGCGTAATTCAAGACACCGCTTCCAGCGCGACGTTCTGTGCGATTTTAGCCGCCCGAGAAAAAGCTACTAATTTTCACACCAATAAATCCGGTTTATACCAACAAGCGCCTTTGAAATTTTACGTCACCCGTGAAGCTCATTCTTCCATTGAAAAGGCTATGAAAATGGCAGGACTCGGCAGCGAACATATTCACTTTGTTGCCACCACCGACGATCACAGCATGGACACAAAAGCACTTGAACAAGCGATTCAGAAAGACCGATCAAAAGGCTTTGTTCCAGCAGGTATTATTGCCTGTATCGGCGCAACGGGAATGGGCGCTATCGACCCACTTGAGCAAATCGGCAATGTGGCTCGCGAAGAAGGTTTGTATTTGCATGTCGATGCCGCTTGGGCGGGTAGTGCGCTGATATTGGAAGAATACCAGCATCTCATGAAGGGCATTGAACACGCCGACAGCTTTGTTTTTAATCCTCATAAATGGATGGGCATTCAATTTGATTGTTCAGCGCACTTTGTTCGCGACAAAGAAACATTAATCCGCACGCTCACCATCATGCCGGAATATCTGAAATCCAATCAGGGCGTTACCGACTATCGCGATTGGGGCATTCAACTCGGTCGCAGAATGCGCGCATTAAAAGTCTGGTTTGTCTTGCGCGGGCAGGGTACGGAACAGATCCAACAACGCATTCGCCAACATATTCAATGGGCTGAAAAACTGGCTGAAACCATCAATAACACCGAAGGCTTTGAGCTTATCACGCAACCTCGTTTTGCCCTTTTCACTTTTCGAGCCTTATCCAATTCAGGTGATGATGATAATACAGAGAGTAACGAACTCAACGACGCCCTGATAAAAGCTGTCAACGACGACGGTTTCACCTACCTCACCCGAACCGTTATCAACGGACAAAGCGTGATACGCTGGTCCATAGGCCATACCAACTGCACCTGGGAAGATGTAGAAAGCAGTTGGGAAAAGGTGAAAGAAAAAGCTAGTAAATTACAGTAACCATGCAAGCACTCTTGCAGAATAAGCAGGGTGACTTTAGCGCATCCATGAATTCAAATGACAGATTCCGGGATCACAGCCTTTAGCCGTTCTAAATCTCCGTCTCCAACGCCATGTTGTTTGAAGTATGTCGGCCATTCAGCGACCAGTTCTTTGATTTGATTAAGGATTTTCTGGGCTTTAAATGCTTTTAAACCAAAACGGGTTGATTGAGACAACAAATTTTCCTCGCTGCCTAAGCGCCCCTGTTCTCCTATGCCAAGGCTATGCTGCCTGCTGTTATTGATGGGTAATACATCGTAGGCGGGCGACAAGCGCCAGTGTTTATGAGCGAAAGAATACAGACAGGCATGATTTCGAGTATGGTCGTCGGTATTGCCTATCAACACATTGAACACCATGCGGCGATACAGCTCTATTGCATCTTCTGGCTCGGCGCTATGCCTTAATAAAAACTCCGCGAGGTAGCCGTAGCTGTATTGTTGGGTTAGTGCCCTGTCGTTAACCCTGCTCATATCTATGAGCGCATTGGCACTAATGAAATGATGGTTTGGTTTTATCGAATCCGTTATTTTTTCGCTCGCCCGATCGAATCGTTCCACTAATAATACATCACCATTGGTTGTTGCTAGCACACGAGTAGGTGCTACCCTACAACCTGATTCTTTTAACATGCACATACTGGCATGTTCTACTTTTACTTGATTGAACAAATCATCGGCTCGATTAAATTTTGCCAGATATGTTTTACCCTTGTCGGTAACCGTCGTTTTAGGTCTTGCACCGCCCATACTGGAACCACATTCAAAGGCTTTTTTAGCTTCTGCCGGAATAGCTTCATCGTTAAGGATGGCATCCTTTGCCTTAAGCAACATAGGCATGTCACCCACATTATTTTTGTTATGTTTAGGTTTTGAAGCCGTGCGAGACAAACTAAAGGTTAGCGCTCCCACGCCCATTCCTGCCCCAACCAATAAATATTCCAGCGCATTGCTGGGCTTGGTGTTGTGCAAAGACAAAATCACTTTTTTGCCCCAACTGTCTGGCCCGGCATCGCTCAATACACCAAATTGACCATGATGTTCCGTGGTTGTATACAGGGCGTCAGACAATGGCAAGTTGATGGGATCTAACGGAAAAGCATCATCGCGTTCTAAATAACTTTTTCCATAACGGAATTCGCCAATTCCCCGGTGAGTGTTGAGTGTAACCACTCCACAAATGACAGGTTCATCTTCCAGACCATCAACAAACACATAGGCTTTAGAAGTCATTCGACAATTCCTCATGAGTCTTGCGGACTTTACGGAAACGTTGTTCTCCTTCTAACGATTGTCGTTTTTCAATCACGGCTAACAGTTCGCCGGACAACCCTAAAAAAACGAGCACATCCAACAAGGCTTTGGAATTAACCCCTTTTCCTCGTTCAATAGCAGAGATAGTGGAACGACTTAATCCAACTCGTTTACCAAGCTCTTCCTGATCCATGGTAAGCGAACGTGTTTGTTGTACCAGTTCACCAAGAGATTTTAGCAATTCGTCAGTTTTATTATGCATTAAAAAACACTCAGTAATATATTAATGAAGCTTTATAAGCACATTAAATATTGCTTATTATTGAATCAAATATAACACATAAGATATTTAATGCATGTTATTTCACGCTTAAAATAGAGATGATGGGTGTAATCAAGTCAAAAACAGCATTTCGATAAAACTGCTCTATCATTTTTATTTATTGAAATAACTATGTTCACAAAATGGAAATCAGATACACGTATCCAATTTATTTAAAATTAATCGTTTCAGATCCCAATAATTATAGATATACAAGAAAAATATTATCCGTTTACATGAAGCAAAACTAGACTAGCACCCCTTTTGATTTTGCATTATGTAAAGGTAATTTATGACATTTAGAAAAATTCTGATAGCAGCAGTGAGTCTGCTTTCCTTTAATGCGGTATCAGCACCGACCATTATATTTAAAGATACCAAGCTACCTACCCAAAGTTCGATTCCCACAGAAACCTTGAACACTAACGGGCAACTTGCGACCACTGCTCAAAGTGTCTTGAATAACCTGGGTTTAGTGGCAGACCAGATTGAATCGTCATTGCTAAATGAACTGGCTCAGGTGGATGATGATATTATCAGTATTGGTGGTATTAACGTTAATTTCGATAAGATAAAAGCCAGCTTCAAGCACAATTCCAGCAATATCAAATTTGAAGTCAATAACATTGGATTTGGCATTAAAAAAATGAAGTATGACCTTCATGGACTGAAAGGCCTTGTTTGTCCGACCGTTACATTTGATGCCGACCTGGACAAGTTTTGGGTATCCGCCAAATACAATTCAACCAGCGGGGACATTTCCAATATCGTTATCGACTATGATGTTAAGTCATATAACAGTTCTTGCAGCGGTATTTTAGGCTTTATCGCTGATACTTTAGGTGTTGACGGCCTGATCATTAATCCTAAAGTGGAAAAAGTCATTGAGAGAGAAATTGATAAGAGAATCGATCTTTCACTGGGCGATTCTGTTTTCTCTATCAAGAAGTTATACAACAATCTACTCGATAAAATTCAGGGTGTTGTTTCCGAGAAGAACATTGAAATGCTGCAAGTATTTGCGCAAGGCTTGAGTAAATATGGTCTGGTGTTGGATATTGATATTGATCGATTAACACAAAAACTGTCTTTCACCAGCAGACATTTAGCACCTTCAATTGAACTTGAAGCAAATGGACCACACCTCAGTTTTTTTGCTGATTCCATGTTCGGTGCTGATGCCATTATGGTTTACAGAAAGGACTCCGCTACCTCATCAACATTAATAGGTACATTCGGTTCTTCTGGACGCATATCTGCTTGTTCGGATGGCATAACTTATCAATTCGTTGCCAAACAGAAAATTATCAGCAACCTGTATGCCTATAGCACACCGGTTGAAAGAACAATGAACAACTGTGCTTCCGGTTACTATTAAGAAGCAAACTCATCTTTGAAATAGAAAGAACACACAGGCTACTCATAACAACGAGTAGCCTATTTTCTCTGCAATCGTTTCACCTGCTTTAGAGAATGTTCCACTATATTGTCAGCAATCGCGATAGGGAAATTATCAGGCAACTCACTCAATACTTTTTTGGCCTGAACTTCAAAACAATCAGCCAACTCATCCATTATTTCCTGCATTCGCTCCTGACTGAACCCGACTTGCTTCGCCGTTGCCAGAAAATGCCGTGGAAAAATGTCATCTATTCTGTATTTTTTGCCCTTGGAAGCCTTCAATCCCATTGCCAGCTTTAAGTCTCTGATATTTAGCCCAACACCACCCACAACCGGAAAGGCTGACAGAATGTCGTAGAAAGGCGTTAAACGGTATGCTCCACCTGCTTCAATGAAGAGAGAAAAGTTCTTGGCGTGGCCGTCAGTTGCCCCCACTATCCATTGGAACACCTGAAAACGCATAAACGTTTCTCTGTCTTGTAAAGCGTTTTTAGAGCCCATCAGAATATCCATTACATCCGTTATTCCTGCTCCACCTTCGCTTTCGTATTTAATGGCCGAAGGCTTGCCTTGAACCTGACAAATATCTTCCTGGGGTAAACGCAATATCCAGTCTTTATTTTTATTCCAGCGTCGATCAAAACGCTCAACCGCCAAAGCCTTAATATTTCCTACTCTGACAATTTCAACATTCGGCACGCTAAACCCCAACGCACCTGCCAATTTAATACAGAAATATTCATTTTCTACGCTATCACTCATATCCAGAGTCGCGTCTGGTTGTTTAATCTCACCAATGGGGAGTTTGATAATATGGGTTGTCGCTGTATTCCCTTTAGGCAAACACCATTTTCCATTTACTTTAAGTAATGCGGTTTTCTCCTGAGCGCCAGCAATGGAAATGCGAAAATCCTGATCTTCCTTCAACATGCCTAATGGAGCCTGAGCCTTATAAGCTGAAAGAATTCTCGCTAAATGTGCATCATTTAACTCTTCATAATTCAGAGTGTTGTTTTGAAACGACGTTCCTTCCGGAAGAAGCGTTAATGCACCAACACTGTCTCGTCCTATTTTTTCCAACAAGTCAAATGGCTGTGCAGATTCAGCTTCATAACGTGCAACTACCCGTTGCCGAATTAAAGGACTATCAGGAAGTAAATTATCAAAATAATTGATGACCTTATCAGAGGTATAGGTATTTTTTCTTAGTGGTAAGGAAAGAGAAACTGGGCGGCTACGTGGAGACAACAACCATTGCTCACTATAGGTAAATTGATGTGCACCATTCGATAACTTAATCAATTCTCCCACATACTCGTTATTCATGTAGGCCAACAGCTTCTTCATTACCAATTATCCTCGTCGTCAATGACATCATTGGCTGCCTTTAATTCATCTCCCGGAGGAAAGGGGAGATGCACTTGCAATACCACTTCCATGGCCTGAATAATCTTGAACAAGGTTGCCAGCTGAGTTTTGTCGGGGTGATTTTCAAAATTTGAAATCGTGGATTGCTTCACACCAATGCGTTTAGCAATATCGGTTTGTGTCCACCCTTTCTGCTCCCGATACAGCTTCAGCTTATTCGCTAATTGAACCGGACTATATACACCATCAAGAAATATAAGCATATGCATAAACCTAATTTATCCTTTATAGAGGATAAATCAATAGATATCCCCTGTAAAGGATAAATGGTTCAATATCCCCCAAAGGGGATAATTGCAAAAATATCCTCTGAAGGGGATATAGGGTATTCGAAGAGCCACTAGAGAATTCGTTAAAAAAGCAACGCACTATATCCAGCGCATTAAAAAAACCCCGAACCAGCTAACCGGAACGGGGTTTTATTAAATAACCCCATATATGGTCTCCTCCCGTATTGCAAGAATGTATTTTTTGATAACAGGGACAGGTTTGCTGCCATATATGCGGCCTGTTTATAAAGCTTCTTTATTGTCAGCTTTTGGCCTTGATGTAAAACGCACATTGTGACCTTATCAGCTCGTCGCTCTATTAACCGCTGGGGTTATCAGGTTTTCACAATGCCGGTTTGACCTGTTATGTCATCTATTAATACAACCTTCGCAATTTGCTGAAGAGAGTTTTACTTTTTAAGCGGGCTGATACTGCTCGCCAGATACCGTGATTGCCCACGCCATTCTTGCCATTTTATTGGCATAAGCAACACATGCTTTATTGTGTCCTCGTTGAGCCACAAGCCGATTTATCCATAAACTTAGAGGATCCGTTTTATGTTTGGCTCTGGAAACCATATATGGGGTTAAATAAAGGCTATGGCTGACTAACCTTTGTTGATCCACTCAGCCATTCGAGTCACCTTACGTAATTCTTGTTTGCTGGCATCAGGGTTTAACAGTACGGCTTCTATTTCTGTTATGGCTTGTTTAAACGTCATATCAGTTTCATTCCTTTTATGGTCGACATTAACCATGTCACCCATGCGAATGGCACCATGTGCGAAATTGAGCCAGGCAACCAAAGCCTGTTCAATGGCATCTCTGCGCAAAGATTCATGCTCTTTGTTTGCTTTTTTAAGAATTCCAAGACCATCTTCT
Organism: Paraneptunicella aestuarii; assembly: GCF_019900845.1. Classification (NCBI taxonomy): domain Bacteria; kingdom Pseudomonadati; phylum Pseudomonadota; class Gammaproteobacteria; order Alteromonadales; family Alteromonadaceae; genus Paraneptunicella; species Paraneptunicella aestuarii. Next base: position 4,885,779 of record NZ_CP074570.1, read on the forward strand.
ATGGTAGTTAACGGCATTAACTCATCAAAGAAGCTTGAAGCCGCACGAATTAGAGACATATAGGCAATAAGCTCTTCCTCGGAAATCGCATTAACACCCTCTTCTTTGGCCTTGCATTTTTTATGGTGTTCTTTGTCTTCATCCTCATCTTCGTCGTCTTCATCGTCGTCATCTTTATGACTCCAATGCCCTTTTCCTTTCTTACCTTTATGTTTCTTGCCTTTAAATTGTTTTTCCCAAAATTCTTCGCGGCAAACATCACCAATCATGCCATTCCCGGTGACATAGACGACTCGATCATCTGATCCCAATTCTCCAAACGAATCCGTAACAACCAAAGTAGCAATATAGATGCCTGGCTGAGAGTAACTATAATCTGGAGTTAACGTACCTGTGGCGCCGTTACCATCTCCCATTGTCCACTCAATGGTATGAGTATCATTGGAATCAGGGTCGGTAAAGCTGCCGTTAAACGCCGCATCTTCATTAGGCGCAACCCAGGCATCTTCGCCAGCATCAACTATAGGTGCGCTATTTACATGGAAACTTTCACATTCAATGCTAATAGTGTTTCCTGTGCTGTCTACGGCATCATATCGAACACTGTGCAATCCGCCCTGGCTCGAAGTGCTAAGGCACAATTCGCCAGTGAACAAGCCGGGAATTTGTGCAGAAAGACCTTCTATGTGAATTTCCTCGCCATTTGGTTGAGTAATAACAAAAGTCAGGCTTTCTACAGCGGTTGTGGCATCTGTGGCAAACACACTTAGTTGCACACATTCATTACGGTCAGCCACTGGCATGCTGTCGAATATTTTAGAGGTAACGATAGGTGTTTCTGTCATGGCAATAACAGGAGCATCATTGTCCAGCAATATAGAAGCAGGTTGTCCGGTTTGTGCATCAACGGGTGTAACTACCACAGTATTACCCGCTATATCAGTGACAACCAGTTCAATGTCAATGTAGCCAGATCCCACACTGGGTGGAGTAAATGACCATGATAAAGAATCAGATCCCGGGTAAACCGTTTCAATAACAGTTCCATCAGGAAGTGTATAGCGACAAAGAATTTGTCGAATTGCTGTGTTGTCGGTAATGCTGATGCTAAACGTAACTTCTTCACCACCTCGAATAAATGGTACTGAGATAAATATATCGCCAACTTGCGGCGGCTGTACATCTAACACTTTTAAGGAATATAGCTTTACTTCATAGGGTTGAAGCGTCACGGAAGTGGCGTATTTAACGCTGCCACTTGGCAAAACTGTGCGACTTGTGACTAAATCTGTGGTGAAGTTTTCCTGTATAACACACGCATTTGGTAAACCTGCGCAACGCAACAGATCTTGCTCATAAGAAAGCGTGAACGACACTTCGGTTTGTCCACCAGTAGAACCCGCAGTGATCACAGCAATCGCATCAGAATTTAACGTGGTTTGAACAATGTCTCCCGTAGCTGAAAACTGATTGCCTGTGTTTGGGTCTGTGGCCTGATTTATACCTGAACCACCATAACTGGCATCAAATCCAAGTTCTACATGAAGCACTTCACCTGTACCGGAATAGGGTGCTGTAAACTGAACTTGTCCATTGGACAGCGTAGAAACTGATGTTTCAACAGGTTGACCATTCACATAAACAACACAGGTATTGCCTTGCCCACACAAGGATAGCGCTTGCTGATGTGAAATCGTAAATACCAAATCAACAGGTTCATTGTTGGTTAACTGAAATACAGGACGACCATCAACTAACGACGAAGAAACATCAACAATCTCGCCATTGATAATCAGTGAAATACCGGAAGACGGCTCGATTACACTACTACTTGTATAGTCGGTCAGTAACAATATTGATTGTTCCTGAGCTGTATTACCTGCCAAATCTTTAGCGATTAGTGTCACCCGAATAATTTGAGGTACAGGTACGCCTAGAACATTTTCAAAGTTAACGGTAAATGGCTCAGATGTTGACGAATTAGTGCTACTCGTCGAAATAACATCACCTGTACTTTCGTTTTTGACAATGACCTCTATAGAACCTTGTTCATCCAGTGTGACCGTTCCGGAAACCGTGGTATAAATCGCATCATAATTTATGGTTCTATTGACAATGACTGGCGCGACAGTGTCATTGGAAGGTGTACATTTCCCAGCCGAGCCTGCGTTATAAACTGACTGTATTTCTTCCAGAGACAATACGCGGTTGTAGTAACTGACTTCGTCAATATAGCCTTTAGCGAATCTGCTATAGTCACCTGCATAACCTATATATACAGGTCTGGTAATAGGTGAATTTCTACCTATATTCGAAGACGACGCTTGCAAACCATCAACGTATATCTTTTTTTTGCCTTCCAGCTTATCTCTGGTCACCGCAATATGATGCCAACCACCAGTAAAAGTCTTACCTGTACCTGCCCAGGAACCATCATGGAAACCTAACCAGGTAAGATTCGGATTAGCTTCCCAGATAATATAAGGGCCATTGCCCCCAGAATACTGAGTAACGATACTCTGATTTTGTCTCCAGTCAGTTGTCGACTTTGGAGAAAGATTAACCCACGCCTCAAGCGTGAAATTTTGCTCCAAGAGTAAAGGGGGTGATCGAAAGTAATCATTGGTGCCATCAAGAGCAAATGCACCGCCCACAAAACCGGTATTAAAACCAGCACCACTAACCGAGGTCATGGTCGCACCAGATATTTTATCTTCTCCGGAATAGTCGCCAGTCCACCAATGGGTTAATCCCGATGGTGCTGGAGCGCATTGCTGTACAGCAAAACTAAAATGAGTATAAATAATTAGAGGTAGACAAATAATAATATGGAGTAATAGCTTCATTCCGCCATCCTAAAAACCGTATATATGCAACAGGCGGAACATCATATTTTAGCTGAAAAGACTAACCTAAAATCATCTTCAAAATAACAGTACCACCCAATCAGTATATCAATACCGACCCAACTTAAACGAATCAGCATGAAGGTTAATAATCACACCGTTTGACATTTTTTAAAACTGCAAAAAAATACCCAATTTACATTTTTATGGAATAAAAAAACAAAAACCCCGATGTTTTAGCAACATCGGGGTTTTCCATTTTAAGCGTTTATAAACTTGTATTACTTGCGAAGACTTTGAATCAGTCTTAACTGAGCAATCGCTTCAGCCAGTTCTTTTGCTGCTTCAGCATAGTTGAAGTCAGCGCCAGGGTTAGCTATGTGCTGTTCAGCACGCTCTTTGGCTGCAGTAGCTGCTTGTTCGTCCAAGTCTTCTGCCCTAATAGCTGTGTCTGCCAATACAGTGATAGCGCCTGGTTGAATTTCCAGAACACCACCATTGATGTAGATCAGCTCTTCATGGCCGTGTTGTTTTACCAAGCGCACCATACCGGGCTTAAGAGCAGTAATTAAAGGTGCGTGACCAGGATGAATACCCAGCTCACCTTCGCTGCCTGTAACCTGCAATGTTTCAACGCGACCAGAGAAAATCTGCTCTTCCGCACTTACCACATCCAGATGTACTGTCATTGCCGCCATAGTACCCTCCAAAAGGTTGTTTCAAAAATCAGTAGAAACCTAATACCAATATCTCTTTTCAGTGATCTTAAACTCCGAGGAAATTCTTTTGGTGTTTAGGAGAAGGCGCGCAGTTTACGAATAGTAAATGAGCACCTTCGACACGGACACCGGAAAAATTAACCGGAAATCACCTCAAATTACATTGATTTGGCTTTCTCTACTGCTTCCTCGATAGATCCAACCATGTAGAAGGCCTGTTCAGGCAGATCATCATACTCACCGTTCAGGATGCCTTTAAAGCCTGAAATAGTATCTTTTAGAGATACATATTTACCTGGAGAACCGGTGAATACTTCTGCTACGAAGAACGGCTGAGACAAGAAACGCTGGATCTTACGAGCGCGAGATACTGTTTGCTTGTCTTCTTCTGACAATTCGTCCATACCCAGGATGGCGATGATGTCTTTAAGCTCTTTATAACGCTGCAACGTTGTTTGAACGCCTTGTGCAGTGTCGTAGTGCTCTTGTCCAACAACGAGTGGGTCAAGTTGACGAGAAGTTGAATCTAGTGGATCAACCGCTGGGTAGATACCCAATGCTGCGATGTCACGAGAAAGTACAACTGTTGCGTCCAAGTGAGCAAAGGTTGTTGCTGGTGACGGGTCAGTCAAGTCATCCGCAGGTACGTATACAGCCTGGATAGATGTGATTGAACCAGTCTTGGTTGACGTAATACGTTCTTGTAGTACACCCATTTCTTCAGCAAGAGTAGGCTGATAACCTACCGCAGAAGGCATACGACCCAACAATGCTGATACTTCTGTACCGGCCAGGGTATAACGGTAGATGTTATCTACGAAGAATAGTACGTCACGGCCTTCATCACGGAATTTTTCCGCCATGGTCAAACCTGTCAAAGCAACGCGAAGACGGTTACCTGGAGGTTCGTTCATCTGACCGTATACCAGAGATACTTTGTCTAGTACGTTGGAGTCTTTCATCTCGTGATAGAAGTCGTTACCTTCACGAGTACGCTCACCAACACCTGCGAATACTGAGTAACCGCTGTGCTCGATTGCGATGTTACGGATAAGCTCCATCATGTTTACGGTTTTACCTACACCGGCACCACCGAACAGACCAACTTTACCACCTTTAGCGAACGGACATACAAGGTCGATTACCTTGATACCTGTTTCTAACAATTCTACGGCGTTAGATTGATCTTCGTAGCTTGGTGCTTCACGGTGAATTGACATTCTTTCTTCTTCACCGATGTCACCCGCTTCATCAATCGGGTTACCCAATACGTCCATGATACGGCCTAGCGTAGCTTTACCGACTGGAACCTTGATTGGCTCACCTGTGTTTTCTGCAACAGTACCACGACGAAGACCGTCTGTAGTACCTAGTGCGATACCCCGTACAACACCGCCACCTAGCTGTTGTTGTACTTCAAGGGTCAAACCCTTCAAATCACCGTCGGTGATTTTAAGAGCGTCGTATACTCTCGGTACACTTTCTTGTGGAAACTCTAAGTCCACAACAGCACCGATAACTTGGACGACCTTACCTTGACTCATAATTTGTCCTCATTAATTTTTAAACCTTTGCCTACACCACTGCTTTTATACAGCCGCAGCGCCGCCAACGATCTCACTGATTTCTTGCGTGATCGCCGCCTGACGGGCTTTGTTGTATATCAGTTGCAATTCGTTAATCAGGTTTCCGGCGTTATCTGTCGCCGCCTTCATTGCAACCATGCGCGCAGCTTGTTCAGAGGCGATATTATCTACCACGCCCTGATACACTTGAGATTCGATGTAACGAACCAACAATGCATCCAAAATGGGTTTTGGATCCGGTTCGTAAATGTAATCCCAATGGTGCTTTAATTTATCGTCTTCGGATTTTGGCAAAGGCAATAACTGTTCGATTCTGGGCTCTTGTGACATGGTGTTTACAAAATTGTTATACACCAGGTACAAGCGGTCTAACCTGCCTTCGTCGAAAGCGGTTAGCATAACTCGAACAACACCAATAATATCGTTCAATGCCGGCTTGTCGCCCAAGCCTGACTCAGCAGCAACCAGATTGCCACCAAAACGGTTGAAGAAACCAACTGCTTTGGAGCCTAATGCTGCAAAATCAACTTCGACGCCTTTGTCCTGCCACTTTTTGATAGATTGAGCTGCTGCCTTGAACTCATTTGTATTCAAGCCACCACACAGACCACGGTCTGTAGAAACAAGAATATAGCCAACACGTTTCACTTCTCTTTCTTGCAGGAAAGGATGCTTATATTCGTGTGTAGCATGAGCCAGGTGCCCAATTACTTTTCGCATGTTAGTGGCATACGGACGGCTAGCAGACATACGCTCTTGCGCGCGCTTCATTTTAGAAGCGGCCACCATTTCCATCGCACTGGTGATCTTTTGCGTATTTTTGATACTGCCTATTTTGCCTTTTATCTCTTTGCCAATAGCCATGTTCTTCTCCAGCGTTTACAGCTAAACAGCCTCTTGTGTTACGAGAACTCAAGAGGCCCGTGCATTACCAGGTTTGCGTTGCTTTAAAGTTTTCCAACGCGGCTTGCAATGCGCCTTCAATTTCGCCGTTGTAATCACCGCTTTCGTTGATCTTGGCCATCAGGTCTGCTTTTTCAGAATTCATGTAAGAATGTACCGCAGATTCAAAGTCTAAAACTTTGTTCAATTCGATATCTTTCAAGAAGCCTTTTTCAGCAGCGAACAATGACACAGCCATCTCTGCGATAGACAAAGGAGCATATTGCTTCTGTTTCATCAACTCGGTTACACGCTCACCGTGTTCCAATTGAGCACGAGTAGCGTCATCAAGGTCAGAAGCGAACTGCGAGAACGCAGCCAATTCACGATACTGAGCAAGTGCTAAACGGATACCACCACCCAGTTTCTTAATGATCTTGGTCTGAGCTGCACCACCAACACGAGATACCGAGATACCTGCGTTAACAGCAGGACGGATACCAGAGTTGAACAGGTTAGTCTCAAGGAAGATCTGACCATCTGTAATCGAAATTACGTTAGTTGGTACGAACGCAGATACGTCGCCAGCTTGTGTTTCGATAATTGGAAGTGCAGTCAAAGAACCAGTTTGGCCTTTCACTTCACCATTCGTGTACTTTTCAACATACTCAGCGTTAACACGAGCAGCACGCTCCAATAGGCGCGAGTGCAAATAGAAAACGTCACCAGGATAAGCTTCACGACCAGGAGGACGACGCAACAACAATGAGATTTGACGATAAGCAACAGCTTGCTTGGACAAATCATCATATACGATTAGTGCATCTTCACCGCGGTCACGGAAGTATTCACCCATAGTACAACCAGAGTAAGCAGACAAATATTGCAATGCCGCAGACTCAGAAGCAGAAGCAGCAACAACGATGGTGTGAGCCATAGCGCCGTGTTCTTCCAACTTACGTACTACGTTAGCAATAGTTGAAGCTTTCTGACCGATAGCAACGTAAATACATTTTACGCCAGTATTTTTCTGGTTGATGATGGCGTCGATTGCCAAAGCTGTTTTACCAGTTTGACGGTCACCGATAACCAACTCACGCTGACCACGACCGATTGGGATCATGGAGTCAACGGATTTATAACCAGTTTGTACAGGTTGGTCTACTGATTTACGCTCGATTACGCCAGGTGCGATTTTTTCTACTGGTTCGAAACCATCAGAATCAATTGCGCCTTTACCATCAATTGGCTCACCCAGTGTGTTTACAACACGACCTAACAAACCACGACCAACTGGTACTTCAAGGATACGACCAGTAGAGTTTACTTTAGTGCCTTCTCTCAAGTCGGCATATGGACCCATAACTACCGCACCAACGGAGTCACGTTCCAGGTTCAAGGCAATTGCATAGCGATTGCCTGGAAGCTCAATCATCTCGCCTTGCATTACGTCTGCAAGACCGTGAATACGGATGATACCGTCAGTTACGCTGACAATAGTACCTTCGTTGCGAGCTTCACTTACTACTTCGAACTGTTCAATACGTTTTTTGATCAGTTCTGCAATTTCAGTGGAATTCAGTTGCATGCTCTTTTCCCCGTTATGCTTGTAGCGCGTCTGCTAATCGACCCAGTTTGCTTTTCACAGAACCGTCGATAACAGTGTCACCAGCTCTGATAATCATGCCAGCGACCAATAAGGGATCTACGCTACAATGCAGCTTAACTTTTCGTGCAAGGCGCTTTTCAAGTGAAGCGCCAAGTTCTTCTTGCTGCTTGGCAGACAAATCAGTTGCAGATTTCACATCTACATCAATTTCTTTGTCGTACTCCGCTTTAAACTCGTTAAACAGTGACAGAATTTCTGGCAATGCTTGCAAGCGTCTGTTTTCAGCCAGTACCTTGATAAAGTTTTGGCCTTTATCATCTAACTGGTCGTCACAAACGCTATTAAACAAGCTGGCAAGTTTTTCAGATGCCAAAGAGCCGGAAACCAGCTCTTTAATCGTGTCGTTATTTGCTACTTCCGCAGCAAACATCAACATTTCTTGCCATTTGCCAACCGCACTGTTATCCAGAGCGTAATCAAACGCAGCCTTAGCATAGGGGCGAGCAACGGTTGTCAATTCAGACATAGCTCTATCCCTATAGTTCGGTTACGAGTTTATCAACGATGTCGCTGTGTGCAGCTGCGTCGATTTCACGCTCAAGAATTTTCGCAGCGCCAGTCATTGCTAATGCAGCAACTTGCTTACGCAGTTCTTCTTTTGCACGGTTACGTTCAGCTTCAATTTCAGCATGACCCTGGGCAATAATCTTTTGACGCTCTTCATGTCCACGTTGCGTTTCTTCGTCAACGATTTGTAAAGCACGTTTTTTAGCTTGCTCAATAATGTCAGCTGCCTGAGCCTTCGCATCTTTCAATTCGGCAGTTGCCTTTTCTCTTGCCAATACAAGGTCTTTTTCAGCTTTATCAGAAGCTGCCAGACCGTCTGCAATGGTTTTTTGGCGGTCTTCGATTGCTTTCAACAATGGTGGCCACACGTACTTCATGCAGAACCAAACGAAAACAGCAAAAGCGATGACTTGCCCGATTAGAGTGGCGTTAATGTTCACTACCGCTCCTCCTATTTAGTTATTCGCAATTAATAAACAGACTCTTAAGCTTGCAACGCGAACAACATGTATAGGGCGATACCAACACCGATCATTGCGATCGCGTCAATAAGACCTGCTACGATGAACATTTTTACTTGCAGTTGAGGTGCTAGTTCAGGCTGACGGGCAGCAGACTCCAGGAATTTACCACCCAGGATACCGAAACCGATAGCTGTACCAAGGGCACCCATACCAATCAATAAAGCAACAGCAATGTATAGCATGTATGTCTCCGATTATTTTCTAAAAGTTAAAGTTAAAAGTTAAAGTGTTAATTCTTGTCTTACGTTATTAGTGGTCTTCGTGCGCCATGCTCAAGTACACAATAGTCAACATCATGAAGATGAAGGCTTGAAGCACAATGACCAAAATATGGAAAACTGCCCAAGGGAAATGCAGCGGAAGCTGATACATACCCAACATGGCAATAAGAATGAAGATCAATTCACCCGCATAAAGGTTACCGAACAAACGCAGTGCCAATGACATTGGTTTGGCAATCAAGGTAACAGACTCAAGGATGAAGTTAACTGGAATAAACGCCCAGTGATTAAAAGGCTGGAACGTTAACTCTTTCATAAAGCCGCCTAAACCTTTCACTTTGATTGAGTAGTAAACAATCAACAGGAAGACGCTGATAGAAAGAGCAAATGTCAGGTTCAAGTCAGTAGTAGGTACGACTTTCATATAAACATGGTGAGGATCAACGCCAAAGCCATGATAACCGATTTGACCAGCAAGCCACGGCAGCCAATCAACAGGAACTAAATCCATCAGGTTCATAAGGAAAACCCAAACGAAAATAGTCAGACCTAGCGGCGCGATTAACGCATTTTTGCCGTGAAAGGTATCTTTAACGTTGCTATCAACGAATTCCACCACGATCTCAACAAATGCCTGCATTTTTCCTGGTACACCAGACGTTGCTTTTTTCGCAACAGAACGGAACATAACCAAAAACAGGATACCCAAGAAGACCGACCAGCCCAATGTGTCAATGTGCCAAGTCCAAAAACCTGCATTTTCACAAGCTTTGTTAAATGCAATACCAGAATCGGTGTTGCACATGGCAGCATTAGTCAAATGGTGTCGGATATATTCAGTGCTAGTGATTTCAGAAGCCATTTATATAACCCAAGTTGTATTTTAGAATTCGGTTGTGCTGTTTTTAGTGCTCGCCAGATAGTACACGCGCTTCACACGTCTCAATAATCACGACTTTTTATAGTCACTATCCATTGGCCAAGCATGGTTAATACGAAAGTTCCAAACAAAGGCATAGCCTGCACATTAGGCCAGCGAAATATCAATAAAAATAGAACTATCGTTAAAGCCAGTTTTAGTTTGGAACCCCTTTGAAAACTCTTATAAACAAGCTGAATTTGACGGGCACCTGCATAACGGAATGCGTAGGTTACGAACAGCAGATTAGGAAGAATGACAGTCACCCCCCCAAGTAACGCAGATATTGCGCCAACGCCGCTGATGAATAACCAGGCCATGAGGGTGCAGAAGATAGCGACCAGGAATTGCAACACCAACATTTTCTTCGCAATTTCTATACCTGGTTTTGCCAGTACTGATAGCACCAAATTCCTCGTTGTTTCCAAACTGACACTTAAGGCGCGAAAAGTATACTGGTTTACACTGGGTTTTCAACAAAAAAGCTCAAAAACTGAAATTAACCTTAACAAGCAACATCCACTGTGTAACAAATCATCAACGAGGCTAATTTTCGTGCTTTATCCTTGCCAGAATACCGTCTAGTTGATCAAGATCGGAGAAATTAATAACTAATTTCCCTTTTCCTTTAGCGTTGTGGCTAATGGAAACAGGGGCTCCGAGGTTTTCTGAAAGAGAGCTTTCCAACTTTTTAACATCAGGGTCAACTAACTTCTCATTGGTTTTTTGCTGAGGTTGCTGCATTTTACGCACTAAATGTTCAGCATCCCGAACTGTCATTCCCTTATTGGCAACAACACGTGCAGCTTCGCTTTGTTGTTCTCCTTCTAAGGATAACAAAGCTCGGGCATGGCCCATTTCAATATCACCATGCTCCAACATTAGCTTCACATCATCATTCAGATTATTCAGACGCAAAATATTGGTAACAGCGGTTCGTGATTTACCGACAGCTTCGGCAATTTGCTGATGCGTTAAATCAAATTCATTCATTAAACGTTGCAATGCCTGTGCTTCTTCCATGGCATTTAGATCTTCGCGCTGAATGTTTTCAATGAGAGCGATCGCAACTGCGGCTTCATCGGGAACGTCTTTAATCAGACAAGGAACAACATCCAAACCTGCAATTTGACTCGCTCTCCAACGACGCTCACCAGCAATGATTTCATAGCTTTCTTCTGCCAGCTTACGAACCACGATGGGTTGAATGATACCTTGAGAACGGATAGACGAGGCTAAATCTTCCAGTGCCTCAGAGGCCATGTCTTTACGAGGTTGGTATTTACCTGGACGTAAAAATTCAACAGGTAATTTCTGTAGCTCACCTTTTTGTGCCAGCGTTTCAACATCACCGTCTGTAGCAGCTCTTTGCTGACTGGTTGCTAACAAGGCGTCTAATCCACGCCCCAAACCTCTTTTCTTTGCTGACATGATTTCCTCTATCGTTTTATTCGAAACAGACCTGATACAACACCACTAATTGAACCCTCAGTTGAATTAGGCTGTTTGTACTTTTCTCTCACGGCGAAGGATTTCTCCTGCCAGTGCCAAATATGCCTTGGCTCCTGTAGAAGACTTTTCATAATACATAGCCGGTGCCCCAAAACTTGGCGCTTCAGCCAAACGTACATTTCTTGGAATAACAGTACGATATACCTGCTCACCAAAATGACGTTTTAGTTGTTCAGAAACATCGTTGGCCAAACGATTGCGGGGATCGTACATAGTCCTTAGCACACCTTCAACTCGCAAATCCGGATTTACTACAGATGCCAATTTTTGAATGGTGTCCAGCAAGGCTGTTAATCCTTCCAAGGCAAAATATTCACATTGCATTGGTACTAATACTGAATCGGCAGCCGCCATTGCATTAACGGTGAGTTGATTCAAAGATGGTGGGCAATCAATAAAAATAAAATCGTATTTATCTCTAACGGGTTGCAAAGAGTTACGTAAACGTAATTCCCGGGCAAACACTTCCATGAGCTTGATCTCTGCAGCGGTTACATCACCATTTGCAGCAATGAGATCATATTTTCCGGTGGGTGATTGGATAATGACTTCTTCAATAGGCTGTTCTTCAATCAGCAACTCATATACCGTTGAAGCAACGCCGTACTTATCAACACCACTGCCCATAGTGGCATTACCTTGTGGATCAAGATCAATCAACAATACTTTGCGTTTAGTTGCAGCCATAGACGCTGCAACATTGATGGCAGTAGTGGTTTTACCTACACCGCCTTTCTGATTTGCAATTGCGATTACCTTACCCAACGTGAACCTTCCCGTTATTGCTTTTTAATCATTATGACATGTCGTTGTGCTTCCAATCCGGGCACTTCTACGACATGACTTTCTTGCAATGCAAATCCTTCAGGAATAGCCTGGATTTCTTGTTCAGGATATTGGCCTTTTAAGGCAATGAATACGCCGTTTTGATCTACCAAGTGCTGACAAGAATTCAGCATATCGTCGATAGACGCATAAGCACGGGTAATAACACCGTCAAACCCCTGCTCACAAGTGTAGTCTTCTACTCTGGATTGCACGGGCTCTATATTGGCAAGTTTTAATTCAAAAGCAACTTGTTTTAGGAATCGAATTCGCTTGCCAAGACTATCCAGTAATACGAAATGACTGTCAGGTAACATGATTGATAAAGGCACACCGGGTAATCCAGGCCCTGTACCTACATCAATAAAACGTTTTCCCTGCACATAAGGACTTACTGCAATTGAATCCACTAAATGCACAGCGACCATATCCAGTGGATCACGTACTGATGTGAGGTTATAGGCTTTGTTCCATTTATGGATCATTTCCAGAAACTTTACCAACAACTGTTGTTTTTCATTGCTGACATCAAAAGGCAGCGATTGGCAATAATCAGCCAGTTTTGTTTGAATTTTTTCTATAGGAAACATCAGGCGGACTTTCTCAGTAAACCTTGTTTTTTCAAATACACTAGCAGCAATGAAATGGCAGCTGGCGTAACACCTGAAATTCGCGATGCTTTACCAATGGTTTCCGGCCTGGCTTCTTTTAGCTTGGCAACCACTTCATTGGATAAACCGGAAATAACACTGTAATCAAAATCCGTTGGCAACAATGTATTTTCATTACGCTGCGTTTTAGCAATTTCGTCTTTTTGACGCTCGATATAACCCGCGTATTTGATTTGAATTTCAACCTGCTCAGCAGCTTGAACATTTTGTTCAACCAAACCAGGGCCAAATGCTTCAATTTGCATTAAGCGTTCATAGGTCATTTCCGGACGACGGATCAATTCTTCCAGAGAATGTTCTCTAGACACCGGGTTTTTCAAATGAGGATTCAATTCAGCAACCGCTTCGTGAGCAGGATGTACCCATTGGCTACGTAAACGTTGAACTTCCAACTCAATAGCTTCAACTTTTTCGCTAAATTTCTGCCAGCGATAATCGTCGATTAAACCAATCTCTCTCGCTTTAGCAGTCAGTCGAATATCAGCATTGTCTTCACGCAACAATAGTCGATATTCAGCACGGCTGGTAAACATACGATAAGGCTCTTTTGTTCCCAGTGTTGATAAGTCATCAACCAATACGCCGATATAAGCTTCATCACGACGCAAGGTAAAAGGATCTTTTTGTAGTGCTTGCAACGCAGCATTTGCACCTGCTAATAAACCTTGCGCACCTGCTTCTTCATAACCGGTAGTACCGTTTATCTGACCAGCGAAAAACAATCCCTGAATATGCTTGGTTTCCAGTGTTTGTTTTAAATCGCGTGGATCGAAGAAATCATACTCTATTGCGTAACCAGGTCGCACAATGTGAGCATTCTCAAAACCGCGAATAGAATGGATCAATTCAACCTGAACATCAAAAGGCAAACTGGTTGATATACCATTTGGGTAAACTTCGTTAGTAGTTAACCCTTCAGGCTCTACGAAAATCTGATGCGTATCCTTATCCGCGAAACGCATTATCTTATCTTCAATGGATGGGCAATAACGCGGGCCAATTCCTTCAATTACGCCTGTGTACATAGGTGAACGGTCAAGACCACCACGAATAATGTCGTGTGTACGTTCATTAGTGTGAGTAATGTAACAAGGGATCTGGGTTGGATGTTGAGAACGATTACCCAGAAAAGAGAATACGGGCGTTGGATTGTCACCCGGTTGTTCCTGCATAACAGAGAAATCCAGCGTTCTGGCATCCAAACGCGCAGGCGTTCCTGTTTTTAGACGATCAACACGGAAGGGTAGCTCTCTTAAGCGTTGTGCCAATGCGATAGAAGGAGGATCGCCCGCTCTACCACCTTTGTAATTTTCCAGACCAATATGAATAGTTCCGCCCAGGAAAGTACCTACCGTCAGTACAACCGTACTGGCTTTAAACTTCACTCCCATCTGGGTGACAACACCTGTGACACGATCATTTTCAACAATCAGATCATCACAGGACTGTTGGAACAACGTCAGGTTTTCCTGTTGTTCCAGTATTTTACGAATTGCTGCTTTGTATAGAGCACGATCCGCCTGAGCGCGTGTAGCACGTACAGCTGGCCCTTTGCTGGAATTAAGCGTTCTAAACTGGATACCGCCAAAATCGATAGCAGTGGCCATAGCACCACCAAGCGCATCAATTTCTTTTACCAAGTGACCTTTACCAATACCACCAATGGCAGGGTTGCAAGACATTTGTCCCAACGTTTCAATGTTGTGGGATAGCAATAGGGTATTTGCACCCATTCGAGCAGATGCCAAAGCAGCTTCTGTCCCGGCATGGCCTCCACCAACAACGATCACATCAAATTGTTGTGCATAGAACATCTTACTTTTACCTTCACATACATATTGGTTGATTAATGGTCTTTTTAGACGGCTGGTCAAAAAAAGGGCGAATATTTTAAATGGAAAATACGTTTTGGGAAATGAATAAATTTCTGGTTTGAGAGAAGCACCAAATCAAGATCAAAAAGGATCTTTTAATGTCTTAGATTATTATTTCTATTATTAAAGCAGTGGATATCTGTGGTTAACTTAAAAAAAATTAAAGAGATCAAAAAGTTACCAAGATCAAAAAATGTGATCAAACTTTGATCAACTCGCGTATAACCTGGGATCAAATTGGGGAAATATCCACATGAGAAAAATGATCAAATTTTGATCACGGCTTAAAAATAGGTTTAACAGAGGTTTTCCAGTGTTTTATCCACATTCAGATCAAACCTGAGATCAAAATGTGGATAAGCAATGAATATGATCAAAACTTGATCATTGGATCGCTTGCTACATATGAGATCAGTGTGTGAATAATGATCATTGTGCATAGAAGTGGATAACTTTTGATCATAGCCAAAACCGCTAATTTATTGAACAACGAGGAAAATTGCCGATTGATTGATCATTGTTCGATCAGTGATTGATCAATAAGCGATCAGTTTTTTGTATTGTGGTTGAAGTGATTAAATTTATGGTGGTTGGTTTATTTTTAAGCACTTTGGTTGAGTGAAAATGAATGAAAAATATTCTGAAACGACAAATTAAGATCTGAATTTGTCCTCGAGTTTGCAACTTTGAGGAAATTGATAGGGGTTAAATTGTATGTGGTAGGGCGGGAGTCAGTGAATTAACTCCCTGATTGGAATATGAGGTAGTGTGTTGCTATCACGTTGAATAGTAAAAGTCGTCTTCTAAAGGCTTGCGTCGGCTAGGGCCGCTGAATTGTACTTTGTAGGTATCGTATTCCTTAATGGATTCGAAACAGTACGGGCCTAGTGCTTTCTCTAATTCAGGCAAGCTGTGGTTAGTAATCATAATGCAGTTTTTCTTTTCAACAAGACGCTGCCTCAACAGGTTACCTAGCCAGCTTTGCGAATTCTTTTTAAGCATGGATTCGTTAACACACACTTCATCCAGAATAAGCAGATCAACTTCTAACAGATCACGATTGATCTCACGGAATTTCTCTCCAGCATTGTCTTGTGCAGAGAAATCAAACGAAGACTGGCGCATTTCCAACAGGCTAGACAGTTGGCGATAAAGCACAGTGATTTCGTATGTATTAATCAGCTCATGAGCAATAGCGCCCGCAATGTGTGATTTGCCTCGTCCGTAATCACCGTAAAACAGCATTAAATGTGCACTGCTTTGTCGCCAAACCGGGTCGTCGTGAGCAGCAATGAAGCTTTGAGCAATGCTTACTGCTTCTATGACATCTTCACTGTCGAGTTCTAATGTATCAAACACCCATTTAGGATTGAGGTCGGAACGACCATGAAGTGATGCTATGCGTTCTTTTCTGGCTTCTTGCTGTAGACGTTTTACATCGTTGTTGGCAAGAAGATCATAAGTTTTACGCAATGATTGATAATCAGTTGGTTTGCCTGTTGAGGGTTTTTTACCCAACGTTTTGGCAAACCTGGCAATTTTATCGTTGATGCTTTCCACTGTATTTTTCTACCAATTTCTTTGTGTTGTCGTCGCTAATTAGCTCAGCTTTTTTGTTCACAAGCTGAGTAGCAAGTTGTTGAGTGGGTTTATAACCAATAGCCAAACGGTTCTTTTTAATGTGTTGAACAAACTTATGTGTCCATTGGAATTGACTGAATAGAGAGTCTGGACGACCCATCCAATAAGCCACAAACTCTCCCACTTCGTCTTTATAGTAATCTTTTTCGATGATACCGACTAGTTGCGCTAAATCCTGATACAGCGATTGATTAGGTTTCCAGTCTCGATTCATCCCTGTTTTTTGATGGTGCAGGTTATGATAATCATCTTCAGGAAGTACCATTAAGGGCAGCAATAGCTTCTGTTTATTGAAGGATTTGTCTTCAGCAATATCACTGGTGAAGTTCACTAAACCATGATTTTGCAATTCCAGAATCAACCTATTGATTTGCCTGCCACGAGTATACTTTTCTTCAGTGCTATTAAGCAGATTAGTGAGCTGTTTATAGTTGAGTTCGTTTGTTATGCCTGTTGTTGCATCGGCAATAGGGCGAATTCCCAGACAATACAGCACTCTGGCATCGTTGCTGATGCTACCATTAAGTGCTTGTAATTCAGGTTCATTCATTAATTGCTAGACCAGGTCGGGGTTTTCTTCAATCCAGTTGTTTAACCATTCTACCGCAGCTTCTTCGGGAATAGGGAATTCCAAAACATCTATATGTACAGGCTCTCTGACTAATTGCGCTTTATTGTCAGAAAGTAATTTTTGCATTTGCTTGGCACCATAGCAAAAGGTGTCGTAGCTGGTATCGCCTAATCCAACCACAGAAAATTTAACGGCGTATAAGTCTTGGTCTGCAAGCTGTTCGGAAAATGGTTGGATATTATCTGGAAGATCCCCGGCTCCATGGGTGGAAGTACAGATGATCCACAAACCTTCCTGAGGAATATTTGATAAGTCTGGTTGTAAGTGAATCGTTGCGCTATGACCCGCATTTTCCAGCGTAGCGGCTAATTCATCCGCAACATATTCAGATGCCCCAAGCATGGAGCCTACGATTATTTGTACAGGTAGCATAACTGATCCCAACTTCTGATCCTGATAATTGTGAGCAAGCTCAGTGATTACTCATTGATAGCACGGCATTGTAGAGTTGTTTGGGAAAATGGAAAGTAAAAAGGGAAATAGTAGAATTTAGTGATCATACAGAGTGAAGTTATGATCAAACCAAAGCACGAAGAAAATGTCTTTTTGTCTATATCCGACCATAGGATCCTTACCGTGATACCTAAATACTAAGAAATTTTCTATATCTTCTGTTTTGAAGCGAGGAATAGGCGCATTGATCGAAGTTTTAGGTATTTTCTCCGTACCGAGCCCATGGCGATCTGACGATTTTATATCATTCCAAGTTAAGGACTTTCTTCTAAAAATAGCTTCGGAAAACATAGCCTTATGCTCTTGATCTAATGATGAAAAAAGTGTCGAGGCATCATGAGCAGTGGCCTTGAAGAGTGACTCATTTCTAATTTCCAAGCCTTTTAATGATTGCTTTAAAAGTATTGCCATCTCGGTCATCTATTAATTCAATATCAGGATAGGCTTTAATTGCGCGCTTTATTCCACTGCCAAGTCCTCGATAAGGCAAAATTTTAGGGGCAAAAGACGCTAAAATCGGGTTTCTAACATTCGAGTTGCCCATTTTGATATTTTCTATCGTTAAGTTATTGGGCAAGTGACCGGGACTCACGATTTCAATTCGATCTGCAAACACTAAAACTTTAACCGGAGCGGATATAAAGTAATCGCGATGAATAAGCGCATTAGCAATAAGCTCTTCAAGCACTATTCGCGGAATTTCTGGTTCACCTACAGAGTTGATGCTTTGTTCATTCTGCACATGGCGAATATTGGCCAGAACAAAACCCAGAACCTTTTGGAACATATCCGACAGTTTGCCGTTAATATCCTGGCTATCGATATACTGCTCGTCTTCGATATCAACACCCGGAAAGGCCACCGCTTTTACAATAAAAATAGGTAAGCGTATTTGTGGTCGTGATGCAAACAACAAGGCGCCGCAGATGTTGAGTTGCCCGTTCTTTGCCAAATTCATGTTTTCAAGCAGTTGCACGCGAGATACGTATTGGTCTTCAACCCGCTCGCCGTATTCCTTTTCAAAAAATGCGTCAAAAAACTCTTGGTCTATGTCTGCAACTGAACTTCCGCCAACAGGGATCTCATCAGCATGTATCAGTGCAGCTTCTTGAAACATTCTTTGGAGTTCTTCGCGTGCGGTCACTCTGCGTTTGTCAGATCCACTTTTAACCCAGATATACCCATTAGTATCCATGTAAGGCTTGTTCAAACCCGCTTCGACGGTGACTAACAGCACCTTCCCTGTTGGCAAAGTGAAATTCTGAGTCATTGGGTTTATGGCTGGCCTAATATTATTAGATGCAGCATTAGAGATCCGCTTGTTATGCTCTCGAATATTTTCGTCCGTCAAACCTGAAATAGATCCGTCGTCGTTTACACCAACGAGAATGTAGCCGCCTTTAGAGTTGCAAAATGCGGCCATTTCAGAGGCCAATGAGTTCTCATTATTAATGGTGGCTTTAAACTGATGCCTTGAGTCTTCACCGTTGGCAATAATGGCTAAGAGTTCTTCGGTTTCCATGCTTCATATACCTGCTTACGTTTCTCAAAGGCTTCGGCACCACCTTCCATAATACTTACAATGCGTTGCTGAACTTCAGCACAGTCAATGCTGCCGTTAACTAACGCGATATGGTCATCTTGATACTCACAGGCAATCACCTGTTCAGCATCACCCAGCACTGGAATATTGGCGTTGTGTGTCGCGAATATAAACTGGGTTGAAGGTTTAAGCTTTCTAATCAGCTTGATGACATCGTCATAGATGGTTTGGTTGTCCAAATCATCTTCTGGCTGATCAATGATCACCACGTCGTTTTCTTGCTGACTTAACACAAACAGCATCAACGCCGATGCCCGTTGACCCAATGAGTGGTGCGCCAGTGCTTTGCCGTGATACTCGATGGTAAACACATTCGGTACTTGCCAGGTTAATAAGGCTTCCAGGTTGTCTTGAAAATACTGCCAGAAGGTATCAAAAGACCCGCCAAGCGTGCTTTTCAGTTTTTCAACATCTCGATAGGCTGATGCAAAGTCACTGTATTCATCCACCACGCTTTGCAACGTTGCCTCTCGAATACGGCTCCCTCGATATAAATCCTGGATGTGGTTAAGCATGGCAGCCTTATTTGCCTTAAATTGCGGCACAATTTTAAGGGGGGAATCAACCCGATTGATCTTGCTCAGCACCTGCTCAATAGTGCGGTACTCCTCCAGCCATAGCTCATTAAGCTGTGCTAATTCACGTTCCAGGGATTGATTCAAATTCGTATATTGCTGCTCGTTCTTGGCTAGCGCGGCTAACATATGCTCGGCTTGGTCTAACAAGCTTTTAAGTTGTTTAAACTCCTGCGGGCTAATTGCCTGAGCACCGGCTTGCTTAAGCTCTGTGGCCAGTTTGCGTTCAATCTCGGCAAACTCTTCCTTCAGTGTCTGCTTTTTTTGCACAAAATCAGACAGCTTCTGCTGTAACAGAGCAACCGTACCGTGACCCGTTAGCACCGTTTGCTTGATGCCATCAAAGCCAGCAATCAACTGCTGGTAGGTAGCAAAAAAGTCATCAAAAAATGCCTGATTTTGGGCAGATTTATACAACGCCTGATTTTTTAGCTCATCTTCAAAGCTGGCGACAAAACTATCGAGCTCCGAAAGATAATGCTCAGCACCTTGAATGACTTGCTGTGCTTTGCGTTCGTCGCGGTCAAAATCAATTTGCTTTTGCAGCTTGGTCTCTACACCATGTTGCTGATAGAACTTGAGCTTAAATTCAGCATCTTGCTTTTTCTGCAACCATTCTTGCTTTTGCGTTGCCGCTCGGGTGAGGCTTTTAATCTGATTTATCGCAACTACCACCTGCTGGCGGCCTTGCTCAATTTTTTGTCGAACGGGCACCAACGCCTCGCCAAGCAGCTTTTCAATCAAGTCTTTTTCAAAGCCAGCGCCCGTGCTGGAAAGATCTTTCTGGCCAAAATAAATCGGCTGATGCAATACCGTTTCACGCACCGACACGCCCGGTTGCAACTGATCATTCACATACACATCGGGGCGCTCACCCAATATACGGCGGATTTGATAGGACTGGCCGCGGCGGTCAATGGCGTCGATGGTAATTTTGCCGCCACTACGTAGCAAGTGTTTTACCAGCCCCTCTTTGTATTCCACATCCGACGACTTATCGCCAAAGGGAATATTCAGCGCGTAACGTACCCCTTCCAACACGGATGATTTACCACTGCCACGAATGCCAATCAGGGTATTGAGCTCAGGCGAAAGACAAATTTCGGTACCGCCCAAGGTACCAGCCCCTTCAAAGCGGATTTTTTGAATATAAGAATGCTTATAGCTGGGCAATTCTGCACGGACTCTGGAAGCTTTGTCTCGCAGCGCAAACTTAACCGCATCGAAGCTGAATGAACCCAGTTTTAGGTAACTTGCCTCTTTACGAGCCGCCATATCTCCAAGGTTTTTAGCATCACAACCTTCAACTTCCGCTGGGTATAAATTACCTAATACCTGCTGAACCTTCACGCGCTCATCACGGGTGCGCACTTTTTGAAAAGCTAATGCTCTGCGTCTTACTACCTCGTTATCAAATAGCTCTTTTATTCTCCCCGGAGCAAGGCCGCCCCATAAGCCATTTGGAGCTTCAACATGAGCAAAAATGAGAAAATAATCTTTATGGAATTTATCTAACTCTCTAACAGTGCCGACAATATCGTGGTTCGAACGCGCATTTTCATCTTCAAAGTTCGCAATACCAGCAAAAGTCAGGCTAAGAAACGTCTGAATATGGTTGGTTTGTTCATTGTTGTTAAACCATTCATCCGAAAATACCACCAAGGTATGCACACCAGCCTGGCCATCCTTGATGGAAAGCTCAATACCGGGCAACAAACCAATGTCTGACCTTTTGGCTTTCTTGCGCAATGCCTTAAATTCATCTGCATCAAACTTATTATGGTTAGTGATCACACCTAACCCTATGTTAGCCATTTTCAAAGCTTCAACATAATTGCTGACAAAACGGTCTTGATCATCATTATAAGTAAACTCTTTATCAGCGCGTGTATGAAGGTGGAAGTCTGCTTTCAACCAACGGCTGCCATACGAAAAAATAGAGTTACTCATGTATAATCTACCTCATTTAAAGGTGTATTTATTTTTACCAGAATGTCTCTTTGTGTCAGCATCGTTTATTCATTTTATAATGTTGGACAAAGTTTATTGTATCTAGAAGGATTCAACTAATTACGAGCTTTTAGTCTTTACTTGCTCTAAAAGCTCCTGAAGTTCGCAGTCAAATAAAAAGCAAAGTTTATCTAGAGCAACCAGATCTACCTTCTGAGCTGTTTCTCGATAAAGTAAGGTAATTGTGTTTCTACTTAGACCTGTCTCTCTGACCACGTCAGCTATTCGCATTTTGCGCTCACCCATGAGCCTTGCGAGATGGCACTTGATCACCATTAGCCCCTAAATATTATTTAATGGTTGATAGCATAGCAGTCTAAGCTTGAGAAGCAATTTTTTAAGTTCAAATGACAAAATTATATATCAACGGGTAACCACTTATTTCAAATCCCGTGAAACCAAAAATCGGAACCCCGCAAACGGGTTCCCTTGCTTCGCAACCCTTCGGGCGATTTCTAGCTTGACTGGCTTTTAAAATAAAGCGGGAAAGTGAATAAATCAGGTTTTTTTAATTTAAGCTGGATGTTTGCTTCCTTTGTTTTACCTTGTTATTTTCCAATACAGAACGAAGAGAAAATTCTGCCAAGTAAGTCGTCTGAGGAAAATTCGCCGGTAATTTCGCTGAGTGATTGTTGTGCCA
The DNA here is from genome assembly GCF_019900845.1 of Paraneptunicella aestuarii. Classification (NCBI taxonomy): domain Bacteria; kingdom Pseudomonadati; phylum Pseudomonadota; class Gammaproteobacteria; order Alteromonadales; family Alteromonadaceae; genus Paraneptunicella; species Paraneptunicella aestuarii. The sequence continues at coordinate 4,908,087 of NZ_CP074570.1, forward strand.
GACGTAATTCTTCTGCTAACAATTCCCCTGCCATGGTTGCCAGTAATTGTTCCTGGCCTATAAGTACATGTTCTTGTGCGCTCAGCAAAGCATCGATATGGCGGCGTCTGGCCATGAATTGGCCTTCATTACTGCCACTGTAACCCATACGCTGCTTTAAATGTTCTCTGAGCTGTTCTATGCCAGATTGGTCTTTTACTGACAGGGTAATGACGGGATACCCTTGTTGTTCAGTCACACCAATAGGTTCGTTTGATAGATCCGCTTTATTTCTAATAACAGTGATATCGGGTAGGGAGTCGGACTGCTGTCCACCAAATGCCGGGATTTCGATTTTCTCGTCTATAGAAGTAGAAGTGCTGTCTTGAATAAGCAGAATCAAATCGGCATTGTTCATTTCCTGCCAGGCTCTTTCTATACCGATTTGTTCAACTTTGTCCGGACTTTCTCTTAAACCTGCGGTGTCGATAATATGTAGAGGCATTCCATCAATATGAATGTGCTCTTTTAATACATCGCGGGTGGTGCCTTCAATATCAGTGACAATCGCTGCGTCATAACCAGCTAAGGCATTCAATAAACTGGATTTACCTGCATTGGGTTTACCTGCAATAACAACATGCATACCTTCACGTAACAAACTACCTTGTTTGGCTTGCTGTAATGTGTGCTCGAGTTTTGAGACGATGGTGGCTAGGTCGTCTTTTATTTTATCGTCTGCCAGAAAATCAATTTCTTCTTCCGGAAAATCGATAGCGGCTTCTACGTACATACGTAGCAAAGTGACTTGTTCTACCAGCTCATTAACCTGTTTGGAAAATTCGCCTTTCATCGAAAGTAGAGCACTTTTGGCGGCTTGTTCTGAACTTGCGTTGATTAAATCCGATATCGCTTCAGCCTGAGCCAGATCCAGTTTGTCGTTTAAAAAAGCACGTTCACTAAATTCCCCGGGGTTTGCCAAACGAACTCCAGGAACATTGGCAATGTGCTTTAATAGCATGTCTAAAATGACCGGGCCGCCGTGACCTTGAAATTCCAATACATCTTCGCCAGTGAAAGAGTGAGGAGCCTTAAAGTAGATAGCAATGCCCTGATCGATCAGGTTATTTTGTTCGTCAGTGAATTCAGTGTAATCGGCATGGCGTGGAATAGGGAGGTAGCCCAATATTGCTTGAGCGACTTCTGGTACTTTGGAACCTGAAACGCGAATGATACCAACGCCAGCTCGCCCTGGCGCTGTTGCCTGGGCAGCAATGGTATCAAGATGTGTATCTGCCATTGCTGTTTTCCCCAGTATGATTAGTCGCGGAAGTTATTGAACTGAAAAGGTTGCCCCAGATCAGATTGTTTGATTAGTGCAATACATTCTTGCAAGTCATCGCGTTTTTTCCCGGTAACACGTACTTGTTCACCTTGAATAGATGCTTGAACTTTTAATTTGGCATCTTTAATCGCTTTAATGATTTTCTTGCCAGTTTCCTTGTCGATACCTTCTTTGAAGATAATGTCCTGTTTGTAGGTCTTTCCTGAGTGAACGATGGATTGAAGATCCATAGAAGACGTATCCAGATTACGTTTTACGCACTTGTTACGCAAAATGTCCTGCATTTGATTAAGCTGAAAATCTGCTTCTGCAATCATGCTCACAACATTGTCTTTGCGGGAAAATGACGCTTCTACACCGCGAAAATCAAATCGTGTTTCTAATTCGCGATTGGCATTATCCACCGCGTTTTGCAACTCAGGAAGTTCAAGTTCTGACACAATATCAAAAGATGGCATTGTTTATCCTCAAGTAAAATTGATTAAGTTCTTGATTGAGTTTCGTTATCTTTTCAGACCTTTTTTGTCCATGGCAGAATAAATCATTTTGGCTTGAACCAATGTGATTACGTTACTGATTAACCAGTATAGAACCAAACCTGCCGGGAACATGAAGAAGAAAATACTCATTGCAACAGGCATCCATTGCATAATCTTTTGTTGCATTGGATCTTGAATCGTCATTGGTTGTAAACGTTGCAACATGTACATGGTGACACCTGTTAATACAGGCAACACGAAAAATGGATCGGGTACCGAAAGGTCTGTGATCCAAAGTACAAAGTCTGCATGACGAAGTTCAACACTTTCCAGCAGTACCCAATACAACGAAAGGAAAATGGGCATTTGAAGCAGTAATGGGAAACAACCACCCATTGGGTTTACTTTTTCTTTTCTGTACAACTCCATCATGGCTTGAGACATTTTTTGACGATCTTCGCCAAATCTTTCTTTTAATGCCTGCATTTTAGGTTGTAGCGCGCGCATTTTTGCCATGGATTCATACTGAGCTTTGGTCAGCCAATACATTGCGCCTTTAACCAGTATAGTGATAACAATGATGGTAAAACCCCAGTTGATAACAAAGGTTTGAATGGCTTGAAGTAACCAGAATAGTGGCTGAGCCAACCACCATAGGAAACCGTAATCGACGGTTAAATCCAGGTTCTCAGCCAAGGCTGCCATATCGTCCTGAATTTTAGGCCCTACATATAAGGTACTGGTGATTGTTGCTGCTTGTTTTGGTGCCACTGCTACAGGTTCACCTGTGTAACCAATACTGGCGTAGCCACCGTTTAAGGCTCTGGAATACAGATTATTGGTTTGATCTTGTGGTGGGATCCAGGCTGACACAAAATAATGTTGCAACATACTTACCCAACCGGCTTTTGTGGTCAGTTTCAGGTTTTCATCAGTAATGTCGTCAAAGGTATATTTGGTGTATCTGTCTTCTTCTGTTGAATAGGCACCGCCACGGTATGTTGGCATAAACATACTGTTTTCTTCTGGCAGGTGAGTTGTTTGTTTCAACTGAGCATATTGTTGCAGCGCAATCGTTTCATCTGTTTGGTTATTGATAGTGTAAGTCACTTCAATAGCATGGCTATTTGCTTTGAAGATGAATTCCTTAGTGATAACCACACCTGTATCAGATTGCCATTGCAGAGGAATACGTAATTCTTCCCCTGTCATTTGATAGCTATCTTGTTCTGATCTATATACCGGTCTGCCTTTAGCGCTGGCGTCTGGGCCGTCACGTCCAATAAGACCACTTTGTGCGATATATAAATAAGCAGGGTCGTTATTTAATATAGTGATAGGTTCAGGCGAACCTTGAGTAAGTGGATATCTACGAAGTTGTGCTTTTACAACGTCACCGCCTCGAGTATCGATTGAAACGTGCAAAGTATCGGTAGTCACTTCAATGGTTTTTTGAGTGGCGCTTTTAACGATAACTTGCGTGGCCGAGTCAGTTGTTTCTGAAACAGGGACATCTTCGGTTGTTCCATTGGATGTTGCAGTAGGGACTGAACCTCCGACCTGGGCTGTTTGCACAGGTTTAGGGCCGTAATCCAGGTTCCATTGTTGCCATAGCATAAAGCTAAGGGCAAACAATCCAATGACGAGAATACTTCGTTGAGAATCCATAATTACTTTTCTTTGTGTGTATGTTTACAGGATGTGTTACCAAGGGGGACGGGATCATGCCCGCCATCATGCAAAGGGTGGCATTTTAATATGCGTTTGATACTTAACCAAGTCCCTTTCACAATTCCATGCAATTTAATTGCCTCAATAGCATATTGAGAACAGGTTGGCGTGAATCGACAATTAGACCCAAGTAACGGTGATATTAGCTTCTGATAAAGCTTTATTGGGAAGATGAAGACGTATCGCAACGCTTTGCTAATTTTTTCCATAACTTACTTAATAGCCTGAAAATTTCTTCGTTGGATTGTTCATCTAACCCACGCTTTACCACGACAACAATGTCTATATGGGGTAGTTCGTGTTGATTTAAACGAAAACTTTCTCTTATCAGGCGTTTTAATCGATTGCGATCGTGTGCTTTACGCACATTTTTTTTAGACACAGTAATACCGAGTCTTGGATGTTCACATTGATTAGATTTACCGAGAAGAGTAAGAAAGGGAGATACAGCAGGAATTGCGTTACTAAAAACGTTTTCAAAGTGGGATGGAGTTAAAAGTCTTAACTCCCTCGAAAAATGAGTGCTACCCACTTTGATAACATTTAACTAGGCAGATAAACGAGCACGACCTTTAGCGCGACGTCTTGCAAGTACTTTACGACCATTTTTAGTCGCCATGCGAGCGCGGAAACCGTGTGAGCGTTTACGCTTCAAGTTACTAGGTTGAAATGTTCTTTTCATAGCCGTTATCCATTGCACAAACTGGTTAAAATACTTTTACTGATATTTGCGCACCAGTAAAAAGGACGCGAATCATATAGACGAAAGCTCGAAAAGTCAACGCTATTTTCTTCAACAACCCTATATAAAAAGGATTCTGAGGCGATTAATTAAAAATAGGGCTGCTTTATTTGTAAAGTGGCAGAAAAATAATAGGGCTAATCGAAATTCAGTATAAAAACATTTCACAATTCAATTATAAGGAGCAACACCTAATAATCAGTAATTGTTGTATTAAGCAGCATAAAAGCCTTGTTTATCTATTAGGAAGCTGGTTGATCCAATTATTATTGAATAAGACTTCATCTATAGCGCTTTGATCATATTAACGATTGCTTATTAGCTTATAATTAAAAGTGCTGCAAAACCTCCGAGTGCTAACTTTTCTGATTGTCATTGTTATTTAATTCAACTCTTTGGTTTTTATAGTGAAATTTACACTTGAGTGAATTTCATGAACCAGAGTTATCCAGAGCAAAGATTGCTACGTGAATGTTATCCAAAACATATAAACAAGTTATCCACAGAAGGATTTATGTTTTAATCTAAAGTTATTTTAAAATATACCGTATGAGTCTTATATTTGATGCATAGTTTGTTCATGGGATTTTTCTGGTGAAATATTTAAATTTATTAAAAACAAAGGGATAGGCTAATAAATTGGCAGGAACAGATTTTACAAAAAGATCAAGATTGAAGTGTTAACCTGTTATGGTTAATAATTCACAGGTGGGTATTAAAAGGTAGTCGTAAATAACGAATTTATTCACAGTCCCGCCAAATTGTCTTAAAAATAAACAAAATTATAACAAGAGGCTCCACCTTGTCTGTCACGCTATGGAATCAATGTTTGGATCGGTTGCAGCAAGATCTACCTACTCAGCAGTTTAGTATGTGGATTAGACCGTTACAGGCTGAATTACAGGATAACTTGCTAACTTTATTGGCGCCTAATCGCTTCGTATTAGATTGGGTTAGAGATAAGTACGTTGATCAGATAGTTGGTCTGTTTGATGAGTTTTGTGGTGTTGAAGCGCCACAATTAAAATTTGACGTAGTAAGACGCGCAAGCATAGGCGCTGTTGCAGATAGACCGGATAGTGCTACTCAAACTACAAGTAACCAAAATGGTAATACGCGAAAAGCGACAACGGTCAAGGTTGCTAAAATCACCACGACGAAAAAAGCTGAA